>CAWCDS010000011.1:0-67969 GCA_963794285.1 uncultured Solirubrobacterales bacterium | reverse complement strand
AAGACGGGCGCCCGGTTGGGCGCCCGTCTCCGTGTTTTGGTTCCCTCGATGGAGGGTATGTGCCCCCGCGGATGGGAGTAGGGAAGACGCGGGGTGGTTGTAGCCCGTCGCGGGTACGCGCTGCCGCGATCGAGTTTGGCTCGTCTGGTCGGGTGGCGCTCGGAGAGCGTCACCCGGCCAGGCGAAAATGCGTCTACTGCAGGAGCTTGAGGACTGACTGTGGGGCCGAGTTGGCCTGAGCCAGCATCGAGGTACCTGCTTGCGCGAGGATCTGCTCTTTGGTGAAGTTCACCATCTCAGAGGCCATGTCCACGTCGCGGATCCGGCTGAGCGATGAGGTCAGGTTCTCCTCGTAGGTGGCGAGGTTGTCCAGCGTGTACTGCAGCCGGTTCTGAACCGCACCGAACTGCAGCGCGCTGAGTGGACACTGCGCCGATGGACGTATCGATCGTCGCGATGCGCCGGATCGACGCCAAGGCTGATCGTCCCGGCCGACCCGCGCCGATGCTCCCCACCAGGCGTGTCATCGACTGCGTCGTGACCGAGATCTGCTCTCTGTCGTTGGCTCCCACCTGGAAGCTGATCGACGGCGTTGGCGGTGCTGAACAGCGCGATGCCGTTGAACTGGGCGGTCTGGCCGATGCGGTCGATCTCCGCAGCTCAGCTGGTCGACTTCGGACGGATCGCCGTCTTGTCGCTTGCGGCCAGGGTGCCGTTCTGGTACTGGACGGCCAGCTCACGGACGCGTTGGAGCATCGCGTGGACCTGGTTCAGCGAACCTTCTGCGGTCTGCACGAGCGAGACGCCGTCCTGCGCGTTGCGCTGTGCCTGGTCGAGGCCGTTGACCTGGCCGGTCAGCTTCTGGCTGATCGCAAGACCGGCGGCGTCATCGGCCGCGCTGTTGATCCGAAGGCCTGAGGACAGCCGCTGCATCGACTTCGCCAGCGCGTTCTCAGTGTTGACGAGGTTGCGGTGGGCGTCATACGCCTCGACGTTGGTGTTGATCATTAGGGACATTGCTCATCTCCTTGATGGCGTTGGTTTGTGTTCCGGCCGACTCCATGTCGACCTCTCTACCCTGATAATCGGCCGCGCCCCGTGAGTACTTGAGCCGATTGCTCCAAGATTCTGTCCGGAGCGACGCGCCGTCGCAGCTCACGCCGTAATGTCGATATGCGGCCCGGACTGCTCGCCATCGACGATGTCCGGCTCGTCGCCGAACTCGTGCGCGCGACCCCTTTCAGGCTGCTCGCGCTGCTCGCGCTTGCCTTCCTTGGGATCCCGGCGGTCGATCCGGCCGATTCGCGGCGACTCGGCGACCGGCGGGATGTTCACCTTCTGCGGGAGGATGGGATGAATGGGGTCCATGGTCAATCCTCGAGCCGTTTGAAAACCGGCTCATAGCAGGCTTATCGGCTTCAGACGGTCACTGGGATAGTCATGCAGGCGGACCGTCCTCCTTTGGGCCAGCGATCGCGCCCTTGATCGGAACTCCCTGCACTGCGGGGTCTTTGTGTTGCTCGTAGCGCGCCTTCATTTCGGCGAGCACCAGATAGCGCCAGACGGTCACCGCTGTCGCCCACGCGACCATGTAGCCGATCGCTCCCGCCGCCAGTGCCCGCAGGCCGATCTGCGCAAAGGGCACGCCGGCGCGGAACGACAGATAAGCCGCAATCGCAAAGCCGCCGAGGCCGCCCCAGCCCTTTGCCCGGCGAACGTTAGCGTGCGCGCGCGGGTGGGTGGCCACGCTCAGACCCCCGGAGGCCTTCTTCCCCTTGCCTTTGCCCTTGCCCTTGCTCTTGCCCTTGTCCTTGCCGGACTTCGCTTTGGTCTCCTTGGCCTTGGCTGGCTTCTTATCCTTGGCCTTCTTATCCTTGGCCTTCTCGGCCTTCGGTGCGGCAGCCCCGGCGGGCTGCTCGTCGCCGACCGGCTGATCGGTCTCGTCGCTCATCGCGGCGTCGCTCCTATTCGGTGAGATCGCGGGTTCGAGCCCGCGCCTCGCGTTGGCGGTCGAAGATGAAATGGATCAGACGCTCGCGATCCTGCTGGGAGATCTGCTCGAACGCGAGGGCGCGCTGGCCCCCATCGGCAACCCTGACCACGCGTCCGCGGCCCTTGATCGGCGGCGAGTGGGGATCAAGGTGCAAGCGGAACCGGATCTTGTCGTCGAGCATCAGGGTCTCGGCTCCGCTCAGCAGCATCCCTCCGCCGCTGACGTCCACGGCGTAAGCACTGCCGATCGTGCCGCTGCCCGTGACGGCCATCACCACCGGTTGCGGCGATGCACCCGGACGAACTCCCGACGCTGCACGACTTCGGGTGCGTCGTGAATCCGGAAGCGGACGAGGTCGCGGTCCTCGAGCACGACGTCGCCACAGAAGCGCGCGACGCCGTAGTCGGAGGTGAACTCGAGCGTCAGCGGCTCGGTTGGCTCGCTGTCGATCTTGCGCGGCTCCTGCTTGCCGGGCTCGCTGGGCTCGACCAGCAGTACGAGCATCAGGTCCTCGCCCTCGGGCCCGGCCACGCGCACCGGCCACTGCTCCCCGGACGGGGTCCGCAGCCGGGCGTGGTCTCCGCCGGCGAGCAGCCCGCCGGCCTTCGGCGGCATGCCGCCCTTGTGCCTGCCGGGTCGTCTCATGAGAGCAGCCGCTCCGCCAGACCGATCGGGTCGGTGGCCGACAGTGCCGTCTCGATGTCGAGACCCTCGTGGATGTAGTTGACCGGGGTCCGGCTGGCGAACGCCAGTTCCACCGCGATGCCGAGCTGGTCGGTCTCGTCAACGTGGCTGATAGCGAGCCCGGTCGGCCGCAGCGGCGCGAGTCCGCTCAGCAGCCTGCGTCCGGTACCGGCACCGAGTGTCGCCGGCAGGACGATGTAGACCGCGTCGAGCGCGAGCGGCTCGAGCTCGGTTGCGAGCGCCTGAACGGCGGCTGAGTCGCCGGGGGCGACGGCCGGGGTGTCGACCACGACCAGGCCACCGACGCGTCCCTTCTCGACCCGACTCGCGATGGCGCTGCCGGTCTTGCCGGCGGCAACCGTCACGCCCTGAGCGCGCACCAGCTCGGCGAGCTCACGGCCGCCGTCTGCGCTCGCGAGCGAGATCGCGCTCACCGACAGCGTGCTGGCGCGCTTGTAGGCGGATGCCAGGGTCGCGGCGCAGCGCGTCTTGCCGGCGCCACCGGCGCCGACGAATGCGACCGCAGCGCCGGTCGCGGGCAGCGGCCGTGCGTGCACGATGCTGCTGGCCAGCGCCCCGCGCGCGGCCGATCGCAGGCCACCTTGTCTGGCGAACGGGGCTGTGTGCGCGCCGGCTTCGCCGATCAGCTGATAGGCCCAAGCATCGCTGATGCCAGCAGCGGCGAGCTCGCGGGCGACCCCGGCGGCGGGATTCTCCTCGAGCTGTTGCGGCGCGGATGCGGGCTTACTTGGGGTCAACGCACGTGCCAGGCGGCCCGAGGCGCCACGCCTCGGCTTGCGACCTGCGGAGCGGGCAACGATCGGCGCCGGCGTCTCGGTTGGGGGCTCGAACGGCTCAACGGCGATGCTGGGCAGTTCGGGGCGCGACCGGCTTCGCAGTGCGTCTGGTCCGCGCGGAGGTCCGGGGCTTACGAGCGGGCCGGGCCGTGGCCGGGCCGGGGCCGGATCCGGCGTCGCAGGCTCGACCGGTAGCTCGGCTGCGGGTGCCGCTGCGGGCTCAGGGGCCGGAGCCTCGGGCTCGCCGATCCCGAAATCGTCGAATGCGGCGGCCGCGGCCTCTTCCAGCTGACGGGCGAAGGACGCGGCGGATGACGGCCCCTGATCGGCCGCAGCGGACTCCTGGAGCTCGTCGATCGCGGGTGCCGCCGGCACAGGCGGTGGCGTCGTCGCGACAGGTGGTGCCGGGCGCGCCTTTGGCGAAGCTGCCTCGGCAGGCGCCGGCACGGGCGGGGTCGCGGCCTGATCCTCATCCTCAAACAGGTCGTCATCGTCGTAGACATCGACGCGCGGCATTCCTGCTCGGCGGGCCTCGACCTCCATTCCTGCACGGGCCTCGACCTCCACTCCTGCACGGGCCTCGACCTCGACGAACCGCTGCGCGAAGAAGCCATTGATGCCGCCCATCAGACCTTCGCGCTCCCGCAGGATGATCGCCTCGGGGCCGAGTTCCGCGCGGATCTTCGGAATCAGGTCCTCAAGCTTGCGTCCGCGATACGTCCGGACGCCATCGAGCTTGCGATGTTTGCCGTTGGTTGGGGCCGGGGCTGTTGCGCTCATACTGTTACGACTCCAATCGTTTCGACATTGATGCCGGGTGCAATTTCGTTGTAGGAACAGACTGCGAGGTGGGGAACGGTCTGCTCGACGAGGCGCCGGATATGGCGCCTGACACGGGCTGAGCAGAGCAGTACGGGCCGGCTGCCGCCGCGGGCTGCAGCCTGGTCAGACTCCGCGCGCAGCGCACCGAGGACGGCGTGGGCGCGCGCGGGCTCCATCGCCAGGTACTCGCCGTCCGTGGTCTGCGTGATCGAGGTCGCCACCTCCTGCTCGACAGCCGGGTCGAGCGTGATTGCGTGCAGCGTCTGTTGCCCGTCGAGGTGCGGCGCGGTGATTGCACGGCCGAGCGCCTGACGCGCGTACTCGGAGAGCAGTCCGGGATCGCGAGTGATCCGGGCCTTGTCGCCGACAGCTTCGACGATCGCGCCGAGATCGCGGATCGAGATGCTTTCGGAGAGAAGTGCCTGGAGCACGCGCTGGATCTCCCCAAGCGAGAGGACGTCGGGGACGACCTCGGTGACGACCGCCTCATTGGTCTCCTTCAGCTGATCGAGCAGCTGCTTGACGTCCTGACGGGTCAGCAGATGCGCCGCGTTGCGGCGGATCGTCTCCGTCAGGTGCGTGACGATCACCGACTCGCCGTCGACGACGGTGTAGCCGAGCGCCTCCGCCTCCGCGTGCAAGCTCTCCTGAACCCAGATCGCAGGCAGGCCGAATGCGGGCTCGGTCGTCGGGATGCCGGGCAGCGCGCCGCCGACATCACCGGGATCCATTGCGAGCTGATGGCCGGCCATGATCCGGCCGCGTGCGACCTCTGAGCCACGCACCTTGAACACGTACTCGTGTGAGTCCAGATCGATCTCGTCGTGGATCCGGACCGGCGGGATCACCATCCCCAGCTCGCCGGCGATCTGGCGGCGGATCATCGACACGCGTCGCACCAGGGTGCCGCCGCTGCGACGGTCAACAAGCGGCACCAGCCCGAAGCCGATCCCGAGCTCGAGCGGGTCGAGCGGAAGCTCTTTGATGACGGTGTCCTTGGAAACCATCGAGTCCGGCTCCTGCGGGGCCGGGAGCGCGGCCACAGCCGCCGCCTCCGCCGCGAGCGCATCCGGCATCCCGTTGCGAACCGCCCAGCCGATCGCCCCAAACATCCCGCCGATCAACAGGAACGGGATCTTTGGCAGCCCCGGCACGAGTGCGAACGACGTGATCACGGCGCCGGCGACGAGCGGCGCCTTGCGCTGGCCCAGGATCTGATTTGCGATGTCGCTGCCGAGGTCCTTCTCGGAGGCAGAGCGGGTGACGATGATGCCGGTCGCGACCGAGATCAGCAGCGCCGGGATCTGTGCCGCGAGGCCGTCGCCGACGGTCAGCAGCGAGAAGGTGTGCGCGGCTTCCCCAAACGACATCCCGTGCTGGAGCATGCCGACGACGATCCCGCCGATCAGGTTGATGAAGATGATCAGCAGACCGGCCATCGCGTCGCCCTTGACGAACTTCGAGGCGCCGTCCATCGCGCCGTAGAAGTCAGCCTCTCGGGAGATCTCGGAGCGCCGCGTGCGCGCCTGATCGTCGGTGATCAGCCCGGCATTGAGGTCCGCGTCGATCGCCATCTGCTTGCCCGGCATCGCGTCGAGGGTGAATCGCGCACCGACCTCGGCGACCCTGCCTGCGCCGTTGGTGACGACGACAAACTGGATCACGACGAGGATCAGGAAGATCACGAGCCCGATCACGACGTTGCCGCCGACGACGAACTGGCCGAATGCCTTGACCACCGAGCCGGCGTCGCCGGTACCCAGGATCAGCCGCGTCACCGACACGTTGATCGCGAGGCGGAACATCGTCGTCAGCAGCAGCAGGCTGGGGAAGACGGAGAAGTCGAGCGCCTTGCTCAGGTACATCGTCGCGATCACGATCGCCAGAGCCACCGAGATGTTCAGCGTGATGAACAGGTCGATCACGGCGGGCGGCAGCGGGATCACCAGCATCGTCACGACGGTGACCACGGCGATCGCGGCGATCAGGTCGCTGTGCTTCAGCAGGCGGCGGATCGTTTCGGCGTTCATGCGGCCACCTTCCTACGGTTAGCCATTCGATAAACGAACGCGAGTACCTGCGCGACCGCGGCATAGAAGTCTTCGGGAATCATCTGGTCGAGCTCGACCGATGCGTGCAGGGCGCGCGCCAGCGGCGGGTCGGGGATGATCGCGATGTCGTGCTCCTCGGCGATCTTGCGGATCGCGAGCGCCACGTAGCCCTTGCCTTTTGCGATGACGGTCGGCGCCGGCCGGGTCCCGTCGTACTTCAGCGCGACGGCGTAGTGCGTCGGGTTCGTCACGACCACGTCGGCCTGCGGAACGGCCGCCATCATCCGGGCACGGGCCGCCTGCATCTGGCGACGACGAATCGCCGCTCGCACCTCCGGCGGCGAGTTGTACTGCTTGGCCTCGTCCTTGACCTCCTGCTTGCTCATCTTCAGCTGCTTCGAGTGCCGGCGGCGCTGCCAGACGAGGTCGATCAGCGCGATCAGGAGATACGCAAAAGCCCCGCGCTGCGCGATGCTCGAGACGCCGGAGCCCATCAACTTGGCGAGCGCTGCGGGCGGGGTTCCGACACTCGCGCCCAGATGTGTCAGCTCCGGGAGCAGCGCGGCAGCCGCGACGCCGCCCATCACGCCAACCTTTGCAAGGTTCTTCCCGAGCTCGAAGAACGAGCCGGCTGCCGAACAGGTTCTTGAATCCGGAGGCCGGGTTGACCTTCTTGATGCTCGGCTTCAGTGCCGCCATCGACGGCTTGAATCCGACCTGCGCGACGTTCGCGATCACGCCGGCAGCGAGGCAGGCGAGAGCGATCGGCGCAACCGTCGCCAGCATTGTCGTCAGCACGATGTGGAACAGGCCGTTCAGCCCCGCGGCGCTGGAGACCTCGCCCGAGTGCGCAATCTGGCCGAACATGGCGCGCATCGCGTTGCCGGTTGCGTCGAGCACGGTCGGCGCAACCGAAGAGATCACGAACAGCGCTGACGATCAGCACGATCGCGCCGTTGAAGTCCTGGCTCTTGGCGACCTGGCCCTTCTTGCGCGCCTCCTGCTGTCGCTTCGGTGTCGCTTTCTCGGTCTTGTCGTCCTTGGCCATTTCCTCGAGCTCCTAGGCGACGTTCAGGGCGTGTAGCGCGCTGCCGACGGAACTTGCGAGCTGGTCTGACATCCAGCCGCCGAGAAATGGCAGCGCTGCGGCTACCACGAGCAGCGCGACGCCGACCTTGACGGGGAAGCCGACCGCGAACACGTTCAGCTGGGGAACGACACGGGAGACCATCCCGAATGCGATATCGGTGATCGTCAGCGCGAGCATCGCGGGTGCCGCGACCTCGATCGCCGAGACGAAGATCTGACCGAACGACTGCGAGACGCCAGCCGTCAGCATGCTCAGCTGTGGCCCCTTCGTCATCGGCACCACTTGGAAGGTGCGGGCGAGCCCGCGCAGCATCCAGGCATCGCCGCCGATCGCAATGAAGATCATCAGGCCGACCAGCCCGTAAAGCTGGGTGATCACGCCGCCCTGATTGCCGTTGACCGGGTCGATCATGCCGCCCATGGAGAAGCCTGCAACCGCGTCGACAATGGCGCCGGCGTGGTGGATCGCCGCCGTCATCGCTCCGAGGACGAACGCAAACCCCAGCCCAACGATCATCCCCTCGACGATCAGCGCCGCCAACTGCAGCGGCGCTGTCGGGATGTGCTGGCCGTGACCCGCGACGGGAGTCAGGCCGACTGAGATCGCGACCGCGACGATCAGCCGGACCTTCACCGGGACCAGTTTCGATGAGAACAGCGGCGCGAGCACGAACAGCGGGCCGACCCGCGCCAACACCAGCAAGAACGCCGTGACATGGCCACCACTGATTCCGGCGATCAGTTGGTTGAACGTTGCCTGATCCACGGCGCTAGCCACCGACCATTTGCGGGATCGACGTCCAGAGGTTCTCCGCGTAGCTGACGATCTGACCCAGCATCCAAGGGCCGAGGATCACGATCAGCACCGCGACCCCGACGATCTTCGGGATGAACGAGAGGCTCTGCTCCTGGATCTGCGTGACCGCCTGGAAGAGGCTGACGGTCAGCCCGATCACAAGACCGACGAGCAGCAACGGTCCGGCGACCTTGAGCGCGAGGCTCATCGCCTGAGTTGCGAGGTTGATGACGGTGTCCTGGTTCATCTCAGCCCCCTAGTGGAAACTCCCAACCAGCGAGTGGCTGATGAGAGCCCAGCCGTCGACCAGGACGAACAGCAAGATCTTGAACGGCAGCGAGACGAAGATCGGCGGCAACATGATCATGCCCATGCTCATCAGCACCGAGGCGACGATCATGTCGATGATCAGGAACGGCAAGAAGATCAAAAACCCGATCTGGAATGCCGTCTTCAGCTCGCTGATGATGAACGACGGGACCAGCACGTAGGTGGGGACATCCGCGCGCGTCTTCGGCGGCTTGATGTGCGCGAGATTGACGAACAGGGCGATGTCCGCGGTCCGGGTCTGCTTGAACATGAACTCGCGCAGAGGCTCCTGTCCGCGCTTGAGCGCGACCGACGTCGAGATCTGGTGATGGACGAGCGGATCCCATGCCTCCTTCTTGATCGCGCTGATCGTCGGCGTCATCACGAACAGCGTCAGGAACAGCGCCATTCCGACCAGCACCTGGTTCGGCGGCGAGGTCGCGGTTCCCATCGCGTTGCGGATGAACCCGAGCACGATCAGGATCCGCGTGAAACCGGTGACCGTGAACAGCAGCGCCGGAATCAGGGTGATCGAACCGACAAGCAGCAGGATCTGAACGGCGTTGCTGCTGTCGACTTTCATGAACGCACCGTGATCCGCCGCAGCGTCTCGAGGATCCGGCCGAGGGGACGGTCTGGCGGCGCGCCGGACTCGACCTCATCCTCGTCCGGGACCTCGAGGCCGGCCTCGAGCGCCTCCTCCTCGGTATAGCGGCGAATCGGCGTGACACTGTGCTCCCCGACGCCGATCAGCAGGATCTCGTTGCCGGCACGGACGAGCTGCACTGAGCGTCCGGAACCGAGCGGAAGGCTCGCGATCGGCGCCAGCGCTTTGCCGCGTGTACGTGAAGCGCTACTGCGCTTGGCCGAGCGCATAATCCACGCGACGCCGTAGATGACGGCAATCACGATGAACAGCCCGACGATCGTCCGGACGATGCTCGAGCTGCCCGCAGACGAGGCGTGGGTGCCCGCCGGCGTCGAGCCACCGAGGTTCAGCGGCGTGCTCTCACCGCCTCCTGCTGCCAGCGAAGCTGGGGCATGCAGAAGCAGTAGGGCGACGACAAGTGCGACGCCACGGCTGTGCCTAAGCGACTTCATCGAGGGGAGACTCCGAGGGAGAGTCGCCCATGTAATCGGCCGTCGTAAGACGGGCTTTAGGAGGACCGTGGCCGTACGAAGGGTGCGTGCAGCGGCGCGGCCGTTCAGGCAGCGCAGGACCGCCGGCAGTGCGGCGGTTGTTCAGGCAGGGGGCAGCGCATGCTCAAGCTGCTGATCCAGCGTGGATCTGCGGGTGGACTGGAGGCAGCGAGCTCGCGCCGGCGTGAGCGCCGGAAGTCCGGCAGCGACATCACGTCAGCGCCTTGCCCACCGCCTCCAGCACACGAGCTGGTTGAAATGGCTTGACCACGAAATCCTTGGCGCCGAGCTTGATCGACTCAAGCACCTTGGTCTCCTGGCCGAGAGCCGAGCACATCACGACTCGGGCAGCAGGATCGATCGCCATGATCTCAGCCAGCGCCGCCAGCCCATCCTTCTCGGGCATCGTAATGTCGAGCGTGGTGAGCTCTGGGCGCAGCTCTTGGAAGCGCTCGACGGCTTCGGCGCCGTTGGCGGCCTGTCCGACCACCTCATGACCGCCGGAGGCGAGCGCATCGCCCAGCACCTTCCGCATGAAGGCGGCGTCGTCGACTATCAGTACACGGGCCATCAGCTAAATGCTCCTTCGATTTGGGGTTGGGATTCGGGCGCCGGGTTTTCCGACGGGTCCGGACCTCCGAGCGACTCAAGGCGCACGGCCCACTCACCGTCATCGGTGACGAGCAGCCGTCCTTGAGCGAAGCAGAGGCCGTTGACATACAGGTTCACAGGGGAGTCGGCGGTCGAGTCGAGGTCCACGACGGCTCCGAGCGGAAGCTCGAGCGCGCGGCCGAGCGGCACGTATGTGCGACCGAGCTCGGCCCAGACTCGCAGCGTGATGCTACTCAGTGCCTCCGTGAGGCCGATGCTGTCGCTCCCTTCGCCGGCGGACGGGCGACTGCCGAGTACGCCGGGACCCTCGTCGGTCTCGGCCGCCTGTTCTGAGAGTTCGTCGATCGCCCGGGCCATCCGCACGACGAACGCCGCCGGCACGAGTTGAATTAGCCGGCAGGTCTCGCCGTGGATCGCAAAAGAGGTGGAGGTTGTGTGCGGCGCAGTCCCGTAGCGCTCGAGCGCCGACTGGGTGTCGTCGACGACGCGAGTGTCGGGTGGCGAGATCGCGACTTCCTGGCCGAGCACGACGCTGATCGCGTTCGCCGCGGCGGCCATCATCTGGTTCGCGCATTCTGCAACGGCGGAGAGCTCAAGCTCGGATAGCTCGAGCGCCTTCTTCTGGCCGTCCTCTCCGACCTCGGGCTCCTCCTCCTTCTCCGGCGGTGGCATGCCCATCATTGCGGCAGCGAGCGCGCGGGCGCCGTTCGGACTCATCACGAACACATTCGCACCGGTCACGCCGTCGACGTAGGAGACGCTTGCCGCGATTGCCCCGTAGGGCAGGTTCGCAAAAGCGCTCGGCGCGTCAGGCAGCACCGATACCTCGCCGCGCTCGACGAGACCGGGCGCATAGGTGTCGAGCACCTGCGCGACTGCCTCGGCGGTCGATGCGCCAAGCCGTGTCAGCGCCTCCTGAGGCGTGACCTCCTGGTTACTCATCCCTGCCTCCGCTCCGAATGACGAATCTGAACCGCCCTGCGGGCGCCGTGCGCGCCTGGCTGGCCACGGCCGAGCTTGACGTTCTCGGCGAACAGCGTCACGCCTTCCTCGGCCGAGCCGCCGAGGCGAACGACGCTGCCCGGCGCCAGCGCGAGGATCTCGGCAACAGGAAGATCGACGGCGGCGACCTCGGCGCGAAGCATCACGGGGACCGCTCCGATCGCGCGGCGCATCCCCGCCAGCGAGCCGGTCTCATCGGCCGGCCCCCATGCCTCTTTGCCGGAGATGTGGTGGGAGATCGGATCGATCGCGATCCACGGAATGAGCAGCGCCAGCATCGATGAGCGCTTATTGATCCGGCTCTCGATCACGACCACGAGCGTCGGCTCGCTGACCGAGGCGATCTGGCCGGTGTCGTTGTGCAGCTCGACCTCCACGGGCGAGAGCGTGACCCCGCCAAGGTCCTGCCACACCAAGGACAGCATGCTGACGATCGATGAGAACAGCCGGCGGGTCAGGCTCCAATCGATCTCGGTCAGCCGCCGCTCGCGCGGGGGGCGGTCCGGTGAGCCGCCAAGGAAGCACTCGAGCCCGGTCAGCACGAACGATTGCTCGGCGACCAACAGCATCCGCGTGCCAATCGGCTGCACCTCGAGGGTCGCAGCCAGCGAGTTCGCCGGCAGCAGTGACTGGGCGCCTGACCACGTGACCTGGGTCGTGTTGATCGCCTCAAGTTCGATCGGCCAGCGCAGCTCGGCTGACAGGCGGGTTGCGGCCGTCTGGCAGAAGGTGTCGATCGCGCGGGCGATCCGGCGCTGGTGATCGCTGGTGAACTTCGTCGGGCGCGAGAAGTCGACCGTGCGAACCCGGTGGCGGCGGCGTGCCGCGCCCTGGGACTGCTCCGGAAGCTGGCCCTGCTTGGCCGCCTCGACCAGCGCAGCAATCTGATCCGGGTTGAGCATGTCGCCCATTACGCCGCTCCCACAGTTCCGAAGCCGAGTCGCGGCGAGGCGTCCGTTGCGCGATGTGTCGTCGCTGCGCCACGCCGATCGCCCCCATACACGATCGCCGGTTTGCCGCCGGCCACATGGACGCTGACGGTCGCTGCGCCGACAGCCACACGCATCGTTCGGCCCGAGCTGCCGCCGGTCTCCGTCACTGCGATCCGGATGCGATACTCAGCCAGGGCTGCGCGCACGGCAGCGTCGTTGCGCGCCCCGATATCGAGACCCGATCCGAGCGCAAACATCTTTGCGCCGCCGACCAATACCGCCTCGAGCCGTTCCTTCCGTCCGCCGACCTTTTGGACCGCGGCGAGCAACTCAGGCACGGCCAGATCCGCGAATTTCGGTGGCGGGCTGCCAGTGCCCTGCGAATCGGGAAGCACGACGTGCGCAAGCCCTGCAACTCCGGCCGCGCGATCGAGGACCGCCAGGCCGATGCAGGAGCCCAGGCCGATCGCGACCAATTCGTCGTCGGATCTCGCCGAGACGCTCATCTCGCCCATGCGCACAGATGCCATCACTATGCCTCTGAAACGCCGAGGCCAAGCGGTTCTAGCAGCTCGTTTGCATGGCCGGAGGCGGGCAGCATCAGGAACGACAGCGAGCACGGATCCTCTGCGAGGTCGAGCTCTGAATCGAGCACGAGCGCGAGATCAGCGTCGCCTGCGGTCTCCGCCAGCACCGAGGAGACGATTGCACCGAGCAGGTCGGTGACGAGCATTGGCGGCGAGGGCAGCAGCTCCAAGCCGGTCATCATCGAGAGCGCGTTGAGGTAGGCGCTGCCGAGGATGTTCCCGATTTCCCCGAGCGCTGAGTCGCCGACCTCGGTCCCCGCCTCGACGCCGAGCAGCCGGCAGAGCGTCTGCGCGTCGGAGATCGGGATCAACAGCAGGACGAGCGCCTCCATATCCCCTTCCGGCTTCAGCACAACGCCGGTCACGAGGTCGCTGGGCGATCCGACGGCGTCAACCGCGTCCGCCAGCGGGAGGGCGAGCGCGCGCGGCACGTTCAAGCCGACCTCGCTGCCGAGCATCTGCGAAAGCGCTGTGGCTGCGGTGCCTGACGCGATGTTGGCCAGCTCGGCGAGCGCGTCGAGCTGAAGTTCCGAGTACTGAGGGGTCACGGGTTCTCCTCGATTCGATATTTCGTTCAGGCGGCGAGCTCGACTGGAGGCTGGCTCGAGCCAGTGCTGCTCGATGCGCCGCCGCCAGCGGCCGACGGGTTGATGATCAGCTGGGCTAGCGCGTCACAGTCGACGATCAGCGCGATCCGCCCGTCGGCGAGAACGGCACCACCCGAGACCGGCTCGCCGTCGGAAACCACCGATGGCAGCGGCCGGGTGACCAGCTCGCGCTGTCCGACGAGCTCGTCGACAGCGAGGCCGAGCCGGCGGTCCTGGCCGCGGATGATCACGACCAGTTCGTGTTCCTGTGTGGGCTCTCGCCCGAGCGTCGTGGCGCCCTCGAGCAGTGGCAGGACACTGTCCTCCAGCACCAGCATCCTTCGTCCTGCGACAGAGCGAACCATGGTGTCTGAGAGGCGCAGCGTGCGCTCGACTCGATCAAGCGGGATCGCGAACGGCGCCCCGGCGACATCAACTTGTAGCGCGACAACGATCGCCAGCGTCAACGGCAGGCGGATCTGCGCGGTTGTACCCTTGCCGGGCGTCGAATCGAGCACGACCTCGCCGCCGAGCTCGCGGATCTTGGTGCGGACCACATCCATGCCGACGCCGCGACCGGAGATGTCGCTTGCGACCTCGGCCATCGAGAAGCCCGGAGCGAACAGCAGCTCCAGCGCCCCGCGCATGTCGGTCGTCTCGACCGCGTCGGGCTCAATCAAGCCCTTCGCCGCCGCTTTGCGGGCGACCGCCTGGGCGTTGATCCCGGGACCGTCGTCACGAACCTCGATTACGACGCTTCCACCCGCGTGTCGTGCGGCGATCTCGACCGTTCCGACCCGCGGCTTTCCGGCGGCCTCACGCTCGTCAGGATGCTCGAGTCCGTGATCGAGTGCGTTGCGGACGAGGTGCACCAGTGGATCGCCGAGTGCGTCGACAACGGTCCGGTCGAGCTCGGTCTCCTTGCCGACGAGCTTCAGCTCGACCTCTTTGCCAAGCTTTATCGACAGGTCACGGACCAGGCGCGGGAATCGTAGGAAGACAATGTCGACAGGGATCATCCGCACCTGCATGACCATCGCCTGAAGCGCCTGGGAGCTGCGCGTCAGGTCTTGCACGGCCTGCTGGAGTCCGGGGATCTCGGCGCTAGCGGTGAGCGCCTGGACCGCGGTCCGGTGGATCACCAGCTCGCCCATCGAATGCATCAAGGCGTCGAGCCGCTCGGCGTCGACTCGGACTGTCCGCGCGGGGCTGTTCGTGTTTGCGGCGGCTGCGGGACGCTCGGGCGCGGCGGGGTGCGCCGGATCCGGCTGTGGGTGCGCATCCTGCTGGGGTTGGGCGGCTTGAGGCTCCGGGACGCTATCGGGCGCGTCGCCATCGTCGTCAGACTCGTCTGGATCGGAAACGCTCTCGTCGGCGTGGTCGACGACCGTCACCTCGACGGTCACGACGTCTGTGACCGCTGCGGCGCTCGAGGAGATCAGCTCTTCCTCATGCGTGGTCACCAGCCAGGCGTTGATCTCGCGGCCCTGGAAGGACTCGACGTCGTCGATCAGCGGCTCGCTCTTGACCAGGTGGCCGTGCTCGACCAGCCCGTTGAGCACCATCAGCGCGCGTACGGCGGGCATCATGACGGCGTCGGTAAGGGTCGCCTTGACGTGCAGCACACGACTTCCGTCATCGGGCAAGTCGCCGATCTCAGCAAGCACCTCGAGTTCGGCGGTTTCGGCGGCAGTCGGGGTGGCCTTGGCCTTGGCGGTCCGCTTGCGGCGATTGGGGTTCTGGCGGCGGTCGCTCGTCTTGCGCCGCTCCGGGGTTTGCCTCTCGACCGGCTCCTTGCGACGCTCGTCGCCGGTCCGGCGGTCTTCGGCTCCGGTGCGGACAAGCTGCTGAAGGCGCTCAGACAATGGGCCCGGGTCGAGTTCCTCGGTGCCGTCGACCTCGATCGCATCGACGGTCGCGGACAGCGCGTCCAGAACGGCAAGCACGGTGTCGACGACGTCGCCGGAGAGCGCCCCGCTACGCTGGCGCAGCAGCTCGAAGACTTCCTCCATCTGATGCGTCAGCTCGGCGATCTTCTCAAACCCCATCGTCGCGCTCATGCCCTTCAGCGAGTGGGCGATCCTGAAGATCTCGTCGACCGTCGGGCGATCCTCCGGGTTCTCCTCTAGGCGCACGACTGCCAGGTTGAGCTCCTGGAGATGCTCGCGCGACTCGGCGAGGAACATTGGCATGTATTCGGAGGTATCCATCACGACTTCCTGAAGATGAAGGGGTGGGCGGAACTAAGACCAAGGGCCGCTGGATTGGAGACGCGCTCAGTCGCGCCGACCATCAGATAGCCGCCAGGACGCAGCGCGCCGGCGAGCCTCGAATGCAGCTCGTCGCGGATCGGCTCGGCGAAGTAGATGACGGTGTTGCGGCACATGATCAGGTCGAACCGAGCGCTCGCCGGCTTGACCCGCAGCAGGTCGCCGACCTCGAACCGCGTCATCGCCCGCAGCTCGCTGTGCGCGCGCCACTGGCCGTCGACGTGGTCGAACCACTTCTTCATATCGGCGGGCGGAGCGCTGCGCGCGTCGTCTTCGCTGAATGCGCCGGCCGTGGCGCGCTCGACCATCCGCTTGTCGATGTCGGTGCCGAGGATCCGCACGTTCGCTCTCGGGACGGTGTTCCGGCAGATCGCCGCCAGCGTGTACGCCTCGGCGCCGTATGAACAGCCGGCGCTCCACGCGCTGCAGGCTGCCGCGGGCCCCGAGCTCGGGAATGACCGACTTCTCGATCGCCTCCCAGTGCTGGGGGTTGCGCCAGAGCTGCGAGACGTTGATCGTCATCCGGTCAAGTAGTGCCTCGAGCTCGGCGCGGTTCGCACGCAAGTTCGGCAGCGCATCACTGAGCCGCGAGAATCCGCGCCGCTCCATGAAGGTGCGCAGCCGCCGTTCCATCTGGGGGCGCTTGTACTGACTCAGATCGACGCCGCTCAGCTGGCGCAGTCCCTCGCAGAACCGCTGATAGTCATCTCCGGTGATTGCGCTCATCAGTTTGCCTCCGTAGAGATTGCAGCCGAGAGCCGGTCGAGGCTCATGACGTCGTCGGCGAGTTTGGCCTCGACAATTGCCCGGGGCATGCCGTAGACCGTGCAGCTCTCCTCGGCCTCGGCGAGGATCCGGCCACCGCGCCTGTGCACCTCAGTGGCTCCGGCCAGGCCGTCATTGCCCATTCCGGTGAGCACGACGAGCAGCAGGCGTGGGCCCCAGACGCGGGCCGCGTCCTGGATCGTAAGGTCGGCCCGGGGGCGCAGACCGCCGATCTCGGGCTCTTCGGTCAGCATCGTGTGACCGTCATCAGACAGCCGCAGGTGCTTGCCGCCGGGCGCCAGCAGCGCCGTGCCCGGGTGAAGCTTTTCTCCGCTGCTGGCCTCGCGAACGTTCAGCTTCGAGCTGCGGTCAAGCCGCGCCGCCAGCGAACCGGTGAACCCGGCCGGCATGTGCTGAACGATCAGGGTGC
This sequence comes from uncultured Solirubrobacterales bacterium, assembly GCA_963794285.1. Classification (GTDB taxonomy): domain Bacteria; phylum Actinomycetota; class Thermoleophilia; order Solirubrobacterales; family Solirubrobacteraceae; genus Palsa-465. The sequence goes on along the minus strand of CAWCDS010000011.1, from coordinate 51,103 downwards.
CGCTTCCGAGCGGCGAGGGAAGCTTCGGCAGCAGGCTCGCCAGCGCCCGCGGTCCGCCCGTCGACGTTGCGATGATGACCGCCCGGGCCAGGCCGCTCCGGCGCACGCGCGCCGGTGCCGGTATCTGTGCGCCGGCGCCGGCGGCGGCCGCGCTGAACCGCGCCGTTGCCATTGCCGTTGCCGTTGCCGGATGATGCGGCGAGCCTGACCTTACTCACGAGGCTCGCCGCGAAGTCGTCGAGGCTTTCGCCGATGGCCGGCTTTGGAACCAGGTCGAACGCACCCTCTGCCAGCGCGTCGACGGCGCGTGCCCCCTGGGATGGGGAGAACGCGGAGACCACGACCACCGGAAGCGTGGGGCGCCCCTGGGCTCGAAGCCCCTTCAGCCGGCGCAGGACGCCGAGGCCGTCGAGCCCGGGCATCGCCAGGTCGAGCGTCATCGCGTCCGGACGCTCGCGCTCGCACAGCGCGAGGGCCTCGTCGCCGTCGGCCGCCGTGCCGACGACGCGCAGCCCTGCTCGGGTCAGCGAGTTGGAGACGATCCTGCGCATCAGTGCGCTGTCGTCAGCAACCACAACGCGTGCGGTGGCGGTACTCATAGTCGTTCCCCTGGTGTGCTTGTCGTTGTGTTTTGTCTTACGCGGCGGCGGACAGCCCGGCGCCGAAAATCGTGGCCGGCTTCAGTAGGACGACGAGGCGGTCATCGACCTTCGCGATCGACTCGATCAGCGAGGAATCGGCACCGGGGACCTCTTCGAGTTGCTCATCCTCGACCGTCAGAACCTCCTCGACGTCGTCGACGATTACGCCGGCGATCTCGGACTCGGTCTCGACGATCACAATCTTGGTCTGCTCCGTCAGCTCGGAGGTCACTCCAAGCCGTGCTGCCAGGTCATATACCGGGACGATCCGGCCGCGGAGGCTGATCACGCCCCGGACCCAATCCGTTTGCGACGCGACCGAACGCGGCTGCGTATAGCGGATGATCTCGTGCACTTGCTGGATCGGTAGTGCGTAGTGTTCAGCTCCAAGCGTGAACACGACGAGCTGGCGAGCTTCGGTTTCTGCGGACATGGCGGTGCTCCTAGCGCTCCTTGCTCTTTACGTTCTCCCTGAACTTGCGCGTCTGAGGCATTGCCGAGCAGTCAGCCCGGTTCCGCCCTCAAATTCGGTTGCCCAGGTAGTCGGCGTGAAGCCGCCCATCTTGAGCCCAGGCCCGGCGGCGCCCGAAGCGGGCGGCGCCCGAGTCGTCTACGCCGCCGCGGCCTCCTCCGGCGCCTCGGCGGGTGCCGCGGGGCTTGCTCCGTCGGCGGTCTGCATGCCGAGCACGTCGGTGATTCGTAGGCCGAACTGCTCGTCGATCACGACGACCTCGCCGCGGGCGATCGGGGTACCGTTGACGAGTAGGTCGACGGGCTCGCCGGCCATCCGGTTGAGCGTGACGATCGAACCGTGGCGCAGCTCGAGGGTCTCGCCCACGGTCATTCGCGTGCGTCCCATCTCGACGGTGACGTCGACGGGAACGTCACTGAGGCGACGCAGATCTCCACCGCCCTGCGGCGCGCTGGGATCGATGTCCGCCTCCAGCTGCTCCAGTTCGATCTTGTCGCTCATCTCGTGTCTCCTATTGGACCGCGACGTCGGTGAACAGCACGTCGGTCAGCTTGACGTCGGTGCCGCTGCGGATCGCGAGCACGATCTTGTGCTTGAGCTTGACTCGTGCGGCGGCGTTGGTCAGTGAGGCCGAAGTGGAGTCGGTCAGCGCGTTGGTGATGATGTCGCGGACGGCCGCTTCCTCAGGGAGGGTGCCCAGGGTCGCGTCGGCGGCTGGGCGCTCCTCCCTCAGCGGTGGCACCGTCGCTCTGACCCGGTGCCAGGACGAGGGCGATGTCGACCTTTCCGTACTTGCCGTCTGAGAGGTTCACGAGGAACTCCTTGGGCAGGAGGTAGATCAGGCCGGTGATCTTGTCGTGGACCTTTGGGGGCGGCATCAGCATGCCTTTGGCCACGTATCCGCCGCCAAGCAGCAGAACCACCGCCAGAATCAAGATCTTTTTCTTCTTGCTCATCGATTAGCTCGTTATCTCTGGGTGATTGCGAAGCAGGACGATTTCGACGCGCCGGTTCAGTTGCCGGCCGTGGTCTGTCGCGTTGCTGGCGACTGGGTGCAGGTCTGCGTAGCCGGAGGCCGACAGCCGTCGCCGGTCGACTCCCTGCCCGATGATGTCGCGCACAACGGTGGTCGCGCGGGCGGTTGACAGCTCCCAGTTGCTGGGGAACTGGCTGCTCGCGATCGGGACGTTGTCGGTGTGCCCTTCGACGACGATCTGGTGGCTACGATCGATGTTCAGCAGCCCTGCCACCTCCGCCAGCAGCGGGAGCCCCTGCGGTTTCAGCGTCGCCGCCCCGGAGTCGAACAGAACCTTGTCGGTGAGCACCCGCACAACAAGTCCGCGGCGAGAGATCGTCGTCTGCACCTGATCGCCGAGACCGTGCGCGCGCAGGTAACCGTCCAGCTGATGCTTGAGCTGCTGAAGCTGGCTCTGCTCGGCCTTGGCGGCTTCAGCGATCGATTGGGCCTGGTTCACCGCAGCGGATGACATCGTGCTCTGAGTGCTCGGAGACGTGTTGGCCGGGGTGATCGGGACGATCGAAGGGATCGCGGTGTCGTTGGCGGAGTGCTGCTGGCTGGACTGCGAGCCGGTCTGCAGGATCGCCTTGCCACCGGGCAGGACCGAGCCGGAGAACGCGGCCTTCAGGGACTTCTGCAGCGACTGATACTTGGAGATGTTCACCGAGGAGATCGAGAACAGCACCATGAACAGCGCCATCAGCAGGGTGATCATGTCCGCGTAGGTGAGCAGCCAGCGCTCCTCGCTCTCGTGCGCTCCACCGGCCTTGCGCCGACCCGAGGCCATGGTTAGGCCGCCTCCCTCACGGGTTCCTGCTCGGGTTCGGCCGCAGCGGCCGCAGCGGCCGGGCCGGAAGCGGACTCTTCAGTCTCGCGCTCCGCCGGCGGGACAAACGAGATCAGCTTCTCGGCCACGATCCGCGGGTTGTCGCCGGCCTGAACCGAGAGGATGCCCTCGACCGTCAGCGTGCGCATCTCGATCTCCTCGGCAGACAGTGCCTTCAGCCGGTTGGCGATCGGTAGGAAGATCACATTGGCCGAGCCGACGCCCATCAACGTCGCGATGAACGCGGTCGAGATCGACGGGCCGAGGGTGGCCGGCGCCGAGAGGTTCTGGAGTACGTGGACGAGCCCCATCACGGTGCCGATGATCCCCATCGTCGGCGCGAATCCGCCGGCTTTCTCAAACGGCGCCGCCCCCGTCGCGTGTCGCGCTGCCATTCCGTCGATCTCGGCGTCGAGCACCTCGCGGACCAGCGCCGGATCGCTGCCGTCCACAACGAGCTGCAATCCCTTCCTGGTGAACTCGTCATCGATCTCTGAGAGCTTCGCGTCGAGTGCGAGCAGCCCCTCCCGTCGAGCCTGCTCGGCGAGCGAAACAAGCAGATCCACGCGTGCCTTGAGCGGCTGAGGTTCTGCGCTCAGGACGATCTTGTGGAGCTTGGGAATCCGCTTCATGCTCTCCATCCCGACGCTGGCGAGCGTCACCCCGCTGGTCCCGGCGATGATGATGATCAGCGCGGGCATGTTGATGAACGAGGCTGGGCTCGTTCCCTCCATCATCGCGCTCAACAGGATTCCGACTGTTGCAAGGACGATCCCGATGCCGGTTGCTGCTTTCATAGTCCTAGGATCGGCCGCGGGTGGGGAACCTTCAACGGGACTAGGGCGCCTGGCCGATTGATTCCGACGGCGCCGGCACGGGCTGGAGGTTCGGTCCGGTCACGAACCGCAGCGCCATCTCGTCGGCGGCCTGCTCCTCGCCGCGCAGTCGCAGGGCCAGCGTCAGAATCTCGACACGACAGTCGCGGACCTTCTCGGCGACCTCGCCGGCGGATTCGGCGACGAGGAGCTTCTCGCCGCTCATCAACCGGATCACTGTGTCCGGATTTGCTTCGACGCCCACGAGCATGTCGTGGTTTACATAGAAATCCTCGGTCGAGTGTCCGAGGCGGTGTAGGAGGATCATGGTTTGTTCCCTCACTTTGTTGCCTGCCGGGCGGATGGGGAGGGGCCGTATCCCTCGATTGCAGCCCCTCCCGTGCCGGTCAGACTTATTGCTTCATGTTCACCAGCGTCTGCAGCATCTGGTCCGAGGTCGTGATCACTTTGGAGTTGGCTTCGTAGCCGCGCTCAGCGGTGATCATGTTCGTGAACTCGGTGGCCATGTCGACGTTGGACATCTCGAGCTCGCCCGAGAGCGTTGCGCCGAAGCCCGTGACTCCCGGGGTTCCGATTGTCGCGGCCCCGGAGTTCGACGTCTGCTGCCACAGCGAGCCGCCGAGGCGCTCGAGCCCGGCATCGTTCGGGAACGAGGCGAGCGAGACATAACCGGCCGTCACCCGTTGCTGGAACGTGGCGTTTGCGTTGTTCTGGTCGACGTAGGTGACGCCTCCGTCCTGGCCGACGGAGATGTCGGTCGAACCCGGCGGAATGTTGATGTAGCTGTCGGTGGTTCCCGGCGAATACGTGATGTCCGGCGCGGCGCCCGTGGCGACCGCGTTCTTCCCGATCACGTATGCGCCCGCCTGGGAGGTCAGATAGCCGAGCGTGTTTGTGCCGAAGTTGCCGGCGCGCGTGTACTCCACCGTGGTTGGCACGGTCGGCGGGGCGCCGTTGCCGACGCGGAAGAACCCCTCGCCCTGAACCTGGAGGTCGAGCGGGTTGCCGGTCGACTGCGCCGATCCCTGGCCCATCAGGTTGTCGATCGAGCCGAGCTGCACGCCAAGGCCGACCTCCAGCGGGTTCGTGCCGCCGTTGCTGGCCGTCGCCCCGGACGCACCCCGGATGACCTGCGAGAGCTGATCGACAAATGTCGTGCGCTGGGGCTTGTAGCCGATCGTGTTGACGTTGGCCAGGTTGTTGGCCGTGACGTCGAGCATCGTCTGGTGCGCTTGAAGGCCGCTGATCGCGGAATACATTGCCCGCATCATTGGGACATCCCTCCCTTTCGCGGCCTCCTCGAAGAGGTCCGGCCGGTGTCGTTGTTAGCCGCTCGCATCATGCGATCACGGCGCTGTCGATGTTCGTGAACACGTGCTCGCGCATGTGCTCGGAGTCCACCGCTGTGATGACGGTGTTATGTGCGACGGACACGACATATGCGGTGCCGTCAACGAAGATCACTGAATCTCGGGAGCCCTTGTCTGCCGCCCGCGCGACGCCGCCGGACAGACGCTGGAGCGTCTCACCACCGAGGTCGATCCCGCGCCGCTGGAGTCGGTCCAGTGCATGGCGCGAGAACCGTGGAGGCTCGACCGCCTGCGTCTTGGCCAGCACCTCGGAGAACGCCGGTCCGCGAACGGGAGCGGTCTTCGGTGCCCCACCGACGGCGGGCGGTACCGGCTGAACCGGTCCGACTGCTCCGGGTGGAACCAGCGCAGGGTTTGGGACGTTCGGGCTCACGACACCTCGGACACGCTCGACGGGTCGACGCCGGCGACGCCGGCGACGGTGAGCATCGGACCGGTGCCGGTGAAGACCACCTTGTCGACCGGGCCGGTGACGCTGTTGCCCTTCGGGTCAAGGTAGGTGACCGTGTGGCCGAGCATCGCCAGTGTCGCCACGGTGTGCTGCTCATCGGCGAGCTTGGCCGTCGAGGCCGCCATGTTGGTCGTCTGCTCGAGGCTCGTCATCTGCGAGAGCTCGTTGACGAACTGGGTCGGATCCTGGCTCTGGGCTGACAGCGGGTCCTGATTCTTCAGCTGGGCCATCATGATCTTGAGGAACGCGTCCTTGTCGAGAGCGCCCCCGGCCTCGGCCGGCGTCGTTGAGGGGGCGGAACTGGTGCTCGTAGTGGATGCGGCTGGGGTGATCGTGCTCATTGCTGTGTCCTTGCTTTCGATTCTCTGAATCAGGCCAGTACGTTTACGGTCGCGCCGTTGCCCAGCTGAACCTTGGTCGCGCCGGCTTCGTCGAGCTGCGAGCCGTTGGGCTCGTCCGTGCTCGCGATGTCCTCGCGGCTGCTGGCGGCGCCTGGGAGCTGTTGTTCGCGCCCCTGCGGGGCCTGCTGGCCGGAGGCCTCGATGTCAAGTCGCAGCAGTGGCAGCCCGGCCTGCTCGAGTGAGCGGCGCAGGTCCTGACCACCCTGCTGGAGCGTCTGCGCGGACGCGCCTTGTTCGGCGACAACGCGGGCGACGAGTCCGTCGGCGGTCTGGTGCAGGAGGATCCGGATCGAGCCGAGTTCCGGCGGCGAGAGATCGATCCGCAGCTGCGAAAAGCCGCGGCCGGCGGCCAGCTGGATCGTCATCCGGACGGTTTCGATCGCATGCGCCAGTGGCACGCCCCCGCCGGCAGCAGCGGCGGCGGCACTCGCCGGAGCGGCCGGCGTAGAGGGCTGAGTAAGCGGTTGCGAGGCGATCGGGGTCGACGGATCGGTAGTGGCAGTCGTCTGCGCGGCACCCGCATCTGATGGTGCGCCAGCGGTCGCCGCGTGAAGGCTCGACACGGACGCGGTCGCCTTGGCGGTGTCCGCCGGCTGCGGGGCAGCGGTCGCAGGAGCCGTGACGGGCGTGGCCGCTGCCGGGCTCGAGCTCAATCCCTGGGAGCCTGCCGAACCCGGATCGGGCTGCTGGCTCAGAGGTTGTCCCGCGCTGCCGGCAGTCTGCTGCGGAGCGACGGGGGAGGGGGCCGGATTGGCCTCGGCGCCTGTCGGGGTCGGCGCGGCGGCGGTCGGCGGCGGCGTGGCTGCCGTCGGCGGTGAGGCTGTCGACGACGACGGTGAGGCTGCCAACGACGACGGTGCAGCTGTCATCGGCGGCGCGTCGGGCGTTGTCTGTGCGACCGGCGGCTGTGAGCCCGGCGTCGACGTCGCGCTGCTGGTGCCGGTTGCGACGGTGCTCGCGGCAAGCGACTCGGCGGCCTGCGTGCCCGCCGGCGCCTGAGCGCTGACCGGGGCCGCGGAGACCGGCTGCTGGGTCGGCGTGGCGGTCGCCGTCGCGGTCGCCGTGCCGATTGTGGTCGCGTCGACTTGCGCTGTCGGTACCACACCGAGAGTGGCCGGTGCGGTGGCGCCATCCATGAGGACGGCTGATGATGCGGCTGCGCTCGGGAGCGCCTCCTGTGCAGCCGAACCGGCTGGGTCGCCGCTCGCGGGAGTCCCGCTCGGGCCCTGGGCAGCAGCGGTGTCGCCCGCCAGCGCGCCAGCGCTCGGAAGCGTTCCCGCTGCGGCCTGAAGTGCGCTGAGGGTTCCGGCAACGGCTCCGCCGGTGGCGTGGCCCGGGGTTCGGAGGGCTGAATCTTGACCGCGTCCGTCTCGGCGCGCGCGGGAGCTCTGTCCGGCGCTTTTCTGGCCTTCCGCAAGTGCGGTCCGGGCCACCTGGCTGTTGAGCACACTCGCGAAGGCGGGTGGCCCCGGGTCATCTCCCGGTGGTCCGGTCGCGCTCGCCGGACTGGTGCCGCTGATGGCGCCGGTTGCGGCGCCCGGTCCACGACCGGACGAGCGCGCGGCGAACGCGGCCTGTGGCTGAGGTGGGGTGACGGGCGCGCTCATGCTGCGAACCGGCGGAAGTTGTTGATCGCGATCTCGTCGAGCAGCAGGCTCTCGATCCGTGAGGCCTCACGCTGGTATTCGGCGTGGCGGCGTTCCTTCAGACGGTCAAGCGCTTGGCGGTCACGCGCTGCCAGGCTGAGCTCGTGGCGCCGGCCGGCGACTTCAAGCTCGCGGCAGCCAAGATCGTGGAGAGTGGCGCGACGCGCTGTTTCGGCGCGCTCGAGGTACGCCTGGTGGGCGACCAGATCGACCCCGCTGCGGTGGGATGCCGCGCCGTCCAACTGCGCTGCACGGGCGCCGGCGATTCGCCGCTCAGCGGCGCGGAGTTCCTCCTCGGCACGGAAATGATCGGTGATCGCCTCGGCCAGGGCAACCTTGGCTAAGTCCTCCTTGCGCTCGCGAAGCTCGCGGACGCGCTCGAGGCGAAACCGGAACGGGGAACCTTTCATAGTCATTTTAGTCGGTCGCATTTCATGAGTCTGAAGTCAATTGGACGCAGGTATGAGGTCACTGACCGAGCATCAGTGACGGGATCGCGACAGGGCCGCCCACAGGAGCTCCGACAGGTACTGCCGGAGTCGCGCGCGCAACCGTCTCGCCGGCGGCGTGGTCAAGGACGACCTGTTGTGAGTCGGCATAGGCGGCGAGATCGGCTCCGAGTGAGAGCAACTCGACGTCGGCTTCCTCGGCGGTCGAGCCCTCGTGTACCGCCTGTCGCAGGAACCGGTCGATGCGCGGCCGCAATGCGACGGCGGCATCGAGGATTGGATCGGTGCCGGCCTTGTAGGCCCCGATCGAGATCAGATCTTCCTTTGCTCGATGTACCGCGAGCGCCGCTCGGAGGCGTTGGCCAGCCGCCCGGAGTTCGGGCGAGACGAGCTCGTCGATCAGTCGCGAGACGCTCTGTAGCACGTCGATCGCCGGGTAGTGGCCAGAGTGAGCGAGCGAGCGGGTCAGCACGATGTGGCCGTCGAGGATCGCGCGCACGGCGTCGGCAATCGGCTCGTTCATGTCGTCCCCGTCGACGAGCACCGTGTACAGGCCCGTGATCGACCCAGTCGGGCTCGTGCCGGCTCGCTCGAGCAGCTTTGGCAGCAGCGCGAATACGCTCGGCGTGTAGCCGCGGGTTGCCGGCGGCTCCCCGATCGCGAGTCCGACCTCTCGCTGGGCCATCGCGAAGCGCGTGACGGAGTCCATCATCAGCATCACGTGCCGCCCCTGATCGCGGAAGTACTCGGCGATCGTGGTTGCAGTGAAGGCGGCGCGAATCCGGACCAGCGCAGGCTGGTCGGAGGTTGCGACGACCACCACCGAGTGCTCCAGCGCGTCGCCGAGGTCACGCTCGATGAATTCCCTTACCTCGCGCCCGCGCTCGCCGACGAGGGCGATCACGTTGACCTCGGCCGTCGTTGTGCGGGCGATCATGCCGAGCAGCGACGACTTCCCAACGCCGGACCCGGCGAAGATGCCCAGGCGCTGGCCGCGGCCGCATGGGATCAACGCGTCGAGTGCTCGCGCACCGAGGCCGACCCGATCGTGGATCCGAGGCCGGGTCAGCGCATCCGGAGGGCTGGCAGTCGTCGAGCGCCAGGAAACGTCCTGCGGCGGGGGCCGCTCGTCGAGCGGCTTGCCGAGGCCGTCGATCACGCGCCCGAGCAGCGACTCGCCGACCGCGACCCGGAACGGCGCACCGGTCGAATTGACCAGTGTGCCGGGCCCGATCCCATGCAATTCTCCAAGCGGCATCAGCAGCGTGCGCCCGCCGCGGAACCCGACCACCTCGGTGGCCACGGGGACTCGACGCCGCTCGTCGCCGACCAGGCACACTTCGCCGATCTCGACCTCGAGGCCGGACGCCTCGATGATCAGTCCGATCAGGTCGCTGACCTTGCCGCGGCGCTGGGCGAGGTCGGCATCCTTGAGCGCGTGAGCGGCCCGGGCGAGGGCGGTTTCAGTGCTCATCCGGTTCGCCTTTCAGCGCGTCGGCGACAATCTCGCGGGCGCGCAGCAGCCCGGTGTCAAAGGTCGTGTCGATCTCGCCGGCATCCGTCCGCAGGATCACGCCGCCGCGGTTGATGCGGCGGTCGGATTGCACGTCGCAGTGCTCGATGCCACCGAGCTCTGCCTTCAGCGTCGGCACAGACTCGCGAATCGCCTCGAGATCGGACGGGTTGACGAGCAGCACGACGCGGCGGCGTTCGGTCACACGTCGCAGCGCGTTGCGCGCAACATCGACGACCCGTTCAGGCTGGACTTCGATCGCCGCGGCGAGGATCTGCTCGCTGAGACGGAATGCCAGCTCCGCGGCGTCGTGCTCGAGCTGCGAGGTCAGCTCCTCGCACAATTGCTCGGTTGCCACGAGGGCACTGTTGAGCGCCGAGATCGCGGACTCGACTTCCGCTTGGGCGGCGGCAAAGCCGGCGGCGCGGCCTTCGGCGTCGCCCGTCTGACGCGCTTGGTCGCGGATCTGCTCGGCCTGCTCCCAGGCGCCGGCGAGCAGGTCGTTCTCGGTCCGAAACCCACCCGGGGGCGCCTCGAGCTGCTCGAAGGCGTACTTGTCGATCCGCCCGAGCTCGTCGGTGAGCGCCTCGGAGGGACCGCTAGAGGACATCGTCGGTCTCGCCGCGACTGAGGACGACCGCGCCAGACTCCTCGAGCTTGCGGACGATCGCCACGACCCGGCCCTGAGCCTCCTCGACGACGCGCTTGCGCTGCGGCGGCTGGTATTCCATCTCCTCAGTCAACATCTGCGCACCGCGCTCGGACATGTTCTGAAGGATCCGCTCCTTGACCTCGTCGCTGACGCCGCGCAGGGCGAGCGCGAGGTCCTTCTGATCGGCCTCGCGCAGGATCAGCTGGATCGAGCGATCATCGAGCTTGGCGATGTCCTCGAACACGAACAGCAGCCTGCGGACCTCGGCGGCGAGCTCCTCGTCGGTCTCGCCGAGCGAGTCGAGCACGTTGCGCTCGGTCGAACGGTCGGCGTGGTTGAGGATGTCGGCGAGCGACTTCACGCCGCCGGCGCTCGAGTACTCCTGTTGGACGACGCTCGCGAGCTTCGCCCGAACCACTGCTTCCACTTGCTTGACCACGTCCGGACTGGTCTCACCCATCCGTGCGATCCGCAGCGCGATCTCGGCCTGTTCTGACTCGGGCAGGTGCGCGAGCACGGCGGCCGCCAACGTCGTGTGCAGGTTCGCGACGACTAGCGCGATCGTGGCCGGCGCCTCGTTGCGCAAGAACGTGATGATCTGCTCAGGAGGCGTACGGCGCAGGAACTCGAACGGCCGCATCTCGATCACGCTCGAAAGCCGTCCGATGATCTCCTCGGCGCGGGCCCCGCCGATTGCGCGCTCGAGCACCTCGCGCGCGTATTCGACGCCGCCGGCGGCCAGCGAGTCATATGCCACGACCGTCGCGACGAGTTCGTCGAGCACCGTCTCAGTGACGGACGGCGGAATGCGCTGGAGCTTCGCCATCTCGAGCGAGAGCGTCTCGATCTCGTCGTCACGGAGATGCCTGAAGATGTCGGCCGCGCGGTCGCTACCGAGCGACACGAGCAGCACGGCGGCCTTCTTGCGCCCTTTCATCGTGCCGCCACGTCCTGGTTGCGCCGGAGCATTCGGCCTGCGGGTTTCCAGTTCCTCTGCCATTGCTGGGCGTTAGTCCTCAGCCATCCAGGCCCGGACCTGTTGAGCGACGCGATCCGGGTTGCGCTCGACCAGGTCCTCGATCTGGCGCTTGGCCGGATTGACCTGTGCTTGCAACTGCATCACCGCCGCCTGCGGTGGGGCCTCGGCGAGTTCGAGCGCTGCCAGCGGTCGAGGAGACTCGAGCTCGCGCAGCCACGTCGGCTGGCCGCTCATGAATGATTCGTTCTCCCGGCGCTTGAGCAGGCGGGCGACGAACCCGAGGAACAGCAGCGAGAACAGCGCGACCGCGCCGTACTTCGCGTAGGACATCATCGGGCTCTTGGTCGCGGCGACTGGAACGGTCGGCTTCGCGAACACCATCTGACCGATCGAGAGCGTGTCGCCGCGCTTGGTGTTCAGGCCCACGGCGTTCGTCACCGCGGTCTTGAGCGCAGGGATCTCCGCCGCCGGCACTGTCTTGTCGATCAGCACCGAGACGGTCTGGCGATTGACGTTGCCGGGCGCGACGACGGTGTGAGTGACGGTCTTGTCGACCCCCATCGTGCTGTCGGTGATCTTGTTGCTGTAGTTCGAGTTGCCGCTGCCCGTCTGCGCGTAGGCGGGGATGTTCCCCGCGGTTCCGGCCGGGCCCGCGGCACCGCCGGCGCCCTTCAACGCTTCCGTCTGGCTGTGCTGCACGAGCGGGATGCCCTTGCCCTTGTAGGTGAGCGCGTCGGCGTTGGCTTGGTTGGCGTCGAGATCGGCGTTGACCTGGACCTGCGACTTGCCCGCGCCCAGCGTCTGCGTGAGCATCGCGTTCACCCGGGCCTCCGTCGAGGCGTCATACTGCGCTTGCGCCGCCTGCTTGGCGAGCAGCGAGGTGCCGCCGGCACCGACTGCGTCTGCGGTCGGCCACAGCAGCTGACCTGAGGCATCCGTGATCGTCACCTTGTCGGAGTGAAGATTCGGCACGCTCGAGGCGACCAGTTGTGCGATCCCCTTGACAGCGCCAGGGTCGAGCGAGGTTGAGCCTGATATGAGCACGGCGGCGGTCGACGGCTGGGCGTTGTCGGAGAACAACTGGGCCTGGGGATCGGGAAGCACCAGCTGCACCTGCGCCGAGGACACGCCCTGGATGCTCTGGATCGTCGTCGCAAGCTGGCCCTCGAGCGCGCGCTGGTACGTGATCTGCTGCTGGAAGTTGCTCGATCCGAGCTGTTGCTTGTCGAACAGCGAGAAGCCCTGTTGCTGCGTGCTGCTGAGCAGGCCGGCGGTCGCGAGCGCGACGCGTGCCTGTGCCGTCTTGTCGGACTGGACCGCAAGCGCGGTGCCGTTGTTCTGCAGCTGGTAGGTAATTCCCTTGGTGTCCAGCGTGCTCGTGATCTTGCCGGTCTGGGCGGGGTCGAGACCCGTCATCAAGGTCGAGTAGCTCGGCGCCGAGGCCATCTGGAAGATCAGCACCAGGAACACGACACCGACGGCGGCAGAGATGCCGATCATCGCCCAACCGCGCGGTGAGAGCTTGGTTGCGAGTTGCCGGAGGGGCATCGCTTACACCGTCGTGTTGAAGATCGTGGTCTCGGCCTCAGCGAGCTTGGTGCGGAGTTGCGAGGCAAGCTGCATCGAGAGCGCCGCGTTCTCGACCGCGGTCACCGCCTGCGTCGGATCGGTGGCCTTGCCGGTCGCGAGTTGCTGCGCCGCGGTCGATGCCGTCGTCTGGGTTTGCTCGAGCGAGCTGATCGCGTTCGTCAGCGCGCCGCCGAAGCTGCCGGCGCCCGACCCGGTCGCGCGCGGTCGCGCCGGTCGCGCCGGTGGCGCCGATCTGTGCGTCCGCACCGAGTCCGGTGATCGGCGAGATGCCCCACTCAGCCGGTCCCAGCGGTCCGATTGCTCCTGCGATCGGGGGAATCATTTGAGCAGGTCCAACGTCTTCGTGTACATCGTCTTGGCGGTCTGCATCGCGGTCACATTCGCTTCGTAGGAGCGCGACTCCGAGATCAGGTCGACCATCTCCGTGACCGGGTTGACATTCGGCATCCGGACGTAACCCTGAGCGTTTGCATCAGGGTGACCCGGGTCGTAGACAAGCTTGTCGGGTGTCGGATCGTTGACGATGCCCGTGACCTCGACGCCGCCCGCAACCGGGGTGTCGCCGATCGCGCCCTGCAGCGTCGCGCCGAACCCTCCGACCTGCTGGAGCACGACCTCCTGGCGCTGATAGGGCTGACCGCTGGCGGTCCTCGTGGTCTGAGCGTTGGCCAGGTTCTCGGCCGTGACGTCCATCCGCAGCCGTTCTGCGGTGAGGCCGCTGGCGGCGATGTCGAGTGTGTCGAAGAAACCCATCAGCGCGTCCCCATCGCCGACTGGAGGATGGTGTTGCGCGAGCTGGCGACCTGCGTGAGCTCCTGGTAGAGGATCCCATTCTCGGCGATGTTGGCCGACTCCTGCTCCGCGTCGACTCCGTTGCCGTCGGCCCGGAGGGTCTGCTGGTCGGTGACCGGCTTGAACGAAACCTGATCAGGCGACTGGCCGTTCGCGAGAGCGGCGTCGAGTGTGCTCTGGAAGTCGACGTCCTGGCGCTGATAGCCGGGCGTGTCGACATTCGCGAGGTTGTTCGTCAGAAGCGTCTGCCGCAGCATCGAGCCGCGCATCGCCTCTTGAAGCGTGATCTGCGTGGTATCAAGGAGGGACATGGGCGTTGCAAAGTCCTTTTTGGTCCGCCCTCCTTGGGCTTGATCACGACCCACTCCCTGGGGTCACCCGTTTATTCGGCTGCCGATATCTCTTCTTGAACCGGAAAGCGGGTGCATGGCCGTGTTGGCCGCGGGCATCTCACGCGACCCTCGCGAAGGCGGCGGCATCCCAGCCCGCGATGCCCACCGAGCGGTCGTGCTGCAGGGAGATCTCATATGGCGCGCCCGGCCCGTCGATCACGCGGACAACCGGGCGGTCAAGTTCATCGTCGGGCACGCTCGCGACAATCCCATGCCGGCCATCGGTGAGCTCGACGTCGACGCCCGGTGGGAACGGAGCAATCAGGCTCGAGAACGCCTTGACGATATACGGATCGAACAGCACGTCTGAACCCTCGAGGATCACCCGGACGCCCACGTGCGCCGGCCGCGCGATGTCGTAAGCGCGCTCGGAGGTGATCGCATCGAATACGTCGGCGACCGCCGCGATCCGGGCCATCTCATGGATCGTCGGTGTCCTGCCTGCCATCCGGGTAACCGCTGCCGTTCCAGCGTTCGTGGTGGCGAAGCACAACCGATTTGACGAGCGGCGAGACCGAGCTGCCGCGCAGCAGCTCGAAGCCGGCGCGCGGGTGCGTCTTCATCAGCTCCCACTCCGACGGGGACAATTTTGCGGGCTTGCGCAGAATCCCCAGCGGGATCGCCAGCTTCCCGATGTCGTGCAGCAACAGGCCCATCCCGAGTTGGTGGAGCCGCTCGTCGAATCTCGTGAACCGGCGCTGGCCCTTGTAGTCGAGCCAGCCGCGATCGTGGAGCATCTTGCGACCGATCAGCAGCCCCAGGGCCGTCACATCGACCGAGTGCTGGAAGGTGTAGGCGTCCGCCGAACAGAGGTCGGCCAGTGCCAGCGCTGCCCCGCCGATCGCTTCGATATCCAGCAGGATCCGCTCGACCACGCTGGACAGCGCGCTGAGCGCGTGCTCCTGGAGCGGCTGACCTGACACAACCGTCTTGGTCGCCTCCTGGTAGGCGCTGGCAACGGCGCGCGTCGCCACCGTCCGGGTCTCGTCGCTGACCAGCTGCTCCGGGTTGATTCCCTCGCTGAGCTCGTCGTCGACGTAGATCGCGTGGATGCCTGACTCCAGCAACCCTGCTCGGAAGCGCTCGGTCATATGAACGCCCTTGCGCAGCAGCGCGATTCCGTCGGGGCGTCCGAGCTGCACATCACGTGCAAGGAGCGCGCCGACAGGTACGCGAGACGTCGGAACGAGCCGCATACCCCGGAAAATCGGCCGATCTTCGCGTTTGTCTTGACCTACGCGCTGGCGCTGATCCGCGGTCCGCGCGGTGGCGGCGCGTATCCGTGGGCGGTGCGCTTGGCCCGCTGGAGCTCGGTCAGCGCCGATCAGCAGCGCTTCTCTGGCCCGCGCAAGCTCGATGTTCAGGCGCTCCTGCATCAGCGCCGTGCGCTGGAGTGGCTCGCGGGCGGCAGCCGGCGGCGTCGCCGGAAGGCTCGCGATCAAAGCTTGACGAGCGTCGTTGGCTTGCGAGCAGTTCCGGGAAGCGGCCCTCGCCGGCCAGCTGCAGCTCGTGGGAGACCATCTCGAGGAGCTGCTCGTAGGGCGCCGCCAAGCTCATGTGCTGCCGATCTCGCTCCAAGCTGCGCGGAGCTCTCCGAGCAGCGAGCTGACTTCGTCGATCTTCTCGGCGTTGCGCTCGACGCGAGCCTCGTTGAGGTGGCGGTTGCAGAACAGATAGATCGTCTGCAGCCGTGCCGCGACTTCGCCCTGATCCAGGTCGAGCGTGTCGCGTAGGTGCAAGATGATCGCCTCGGCCCGCCGGAGCTTCTCGTGCGCGAGTTGAACGTTGTTGTTGCGCGTGGCGGTGGCGGCTTGATACAGGAACCGTCGCGCCCCGTCGTAGAGCATCACGACGAGCTGCTCCGGGGAGGCTGTCAGCACGGCGCTCTCGCGGTACGCATTCGGTTGTGGAGGCGAGGTAACTCATTGCTACTAACCCGATAATCGGCTGGACGGCTAGGAGGTTGAGCGGGCATTTCCCGGCGCGTCGTGCCGGAGCCCGCTGAATCAGCTCGCCCAGCCCGGCAGCGAGTTGATCTGGCTGGTGAGCCAGCTGGCTCTGGGACTGGTTCTGCGAGAGCGTCGCCTCGAGTGCGGCGAACTGGGCCTGAAGCGCCGTCTGGCGGTCGGCGAGCGATCGCATTCGAGGTTCGTGATCTGGTCGGTGATGTCGCTGATCTGCGCGGTGTCGCCTTGGATCCGGGAGTCGAGCGTGCCACCTGGCCGAGACTCGTTGTTGACGATCGTGCTGAAGGCTGCTCGACAAGCCTCTGGAGCATCTGCTTGACACCGTTGGGGTTGCTCTGGATCGCGTTCGCGAGGGCGGTCGAGTCGATCGTCAGCTTCCCGTCGACAGCGTCTCTGGAGAACGTCGCGCTGCCCGACGCGGCACCGGTGCTGACGCCGATGTCCGCAAGGCTCGTGATACCCGTCAGCCCGGAGCATGGGCGTGTAGATCGACTGGCGCATGTTGCCGAGCAGGTTGGTCAGTTCGCTGTCGCCGAACAGCGTGCCGACCGTCGGATCACTGCTATCCGGCTTCGTCGTCAGCTGCGTGTTGAGTCTGGTCGATGATCGAGTTGTAGGAGTCGACGAACGCCTTGACGGCTGACTGAATACCCGCCGAATTGGGCCCGGGCGCACCGACGTTGACCGTGATCGGACCGGAAACTGTGGTGAGCGCATTGAGCGTCAACGTGACGCCTGCGATCGCGCCGGTGATCGTGTTCGAGCTCGATGTCCTGGGCGCGCCGCCGTCGATGCTGTAGCTTGGCGTCCTGGCCGGCCTTCGCGCAGAAGGTCGCTGTTCTCGTGCAGCGCGCTCGCGCCGGTGGCGTCGGTGCCGATCTGGATGTAGTTGCCAGCCGGCTGCCGCACCGGTTGACGCTCAGGACAGCACAACCGTGCCTGAGTCTGTCTTGGCGGCGTAGACGGGCGCGGTCGCGTCGGAGTTGATCGCGCTGACGAAGTCGTCGATCGACTCGCCGGCCTTGATCGTCGCCTTGTAGGTGCCGTCGATCGTGATCGTCTCGTCCGCGGCGCCGGCTGCGGGCGTCGTGTACGCGAACGTGCGCTGCGAGGAATTCGCGAGCTGGCGTCACGTCCACCTGGTAGCCGCCGACACCGGCGCCCGCGCTCGTCATGTCGCCGAGACCCGCGTTGGGTCGCTGCTCGATGACCGTCTGCGAGTTCGACCACAGCCCTGGATCGTCCAGCGCCTGTGCATTCAGGGCGAGCGTCTGCAGGCTGGTCTGGATGCTCGTCAGCTGGCTGTTCTAGCGCCTGAAGACCGCTTCTGCTGGTTCGTCAGGCCTGTGTCTCCGGCAGCCGGTCGATCGCCATCAGCGCGCTGATGATCGAGTTGGTGTCGAGACCCGACGCCAGGCCGGTGATCTGGAGCAGCGACCCGCCGGTAGAGCTGGTGGTCGTGCTGAGGCCCGATTTGAGACGTGGTAGTCGACATGTGCGTCCTTTCTTAGTCCAGGCTGCCGCCGGAGGCTATGTCGAGCGCCTTGCTCGCCGGCACCGTGAACAGCACTTGGCCGCGCAGGTCGTGGACTTCGATGTGCAGCTTGCCCGTGCCCGGAGTCGACGTTGGAAGCTCAGCTGCGCGATCCGCTGCCTTGCAGCTTGTCGTAGGCGTCGGCCGCGACGCTCGATCGCAGCGTGCACCTCAGGCGGAGGGCTCTGACGGGAAACGTGTCGACCCTCACCGAATCATCTGCGACTGCGGACGTCGGGGTCGGGAGCAGAGCGCTGAGCGCTGGTTATCGCCGCTGCTCGTGAACCGGTTTGGCCTCTGCTGGCCCGACCGATGAGATATTGAAACTCATGATGCATTCCTCCTTGGAAAGCAAGGCGCCTCTTACGGTGGCGCTACCCTTCGATCCGGGTAATCGAGCGCGTCGGTCAGAAACTTGAGCGAATTATTCGACCGGCTCGTCCGGGTCAGGTACCGATCGAAGCTGCGGGCGGTCGCGGATCATGCTGCCTCCGCCGTTTGGTAGCGGGCGAGAAGTGCCCTCGGCGCCGAGTTGCCGTCGATCCAGCGCCAGTGCCTCGGATGCGAATTCGCAGCATCCGCAGAGCAATCCGTGCGCGGCCGCCACCTGCGCCAGCCCCACCAGGGAGCCCAGCATCCGGTTGCTGCTCGCAGACCGCCATCCACTCCTCGGCGGCAGAGGCGAGGAAGCCCTGACGCAGGTAGATCGACCCGAGCAGCTCGCGCTGCTCGCGAACCGCAAGCTGGCGTACTGCTCCAACAGCGGCAGCAGCGTCTCGAACGCTGTGAAGTCCTGGACGCGCAGCATTGCTTCGAGAATCACGCCGAGCAACGGGACCGCAGTCACGGGCACGCGCACATGGATGTCATCGCCAGCCGACAATTGCCGCTCCAGCCATCGAACAGCGCCAGCTCGATCGGCCGGCAGACCGGCTTGTGCGGCGCGCCGCACGAGCCTCGCGCGCGCGCTCGAAGTCGCCGCCGCGATCCGTTCCGAACAGCTCGGTGCGAGCACGCGATCGTGGCGAGCGGATCGTCCGTCGGAAGCACTGGCGGCCTCGTCGGCTGCGTCGACGTAGCGGCGCTGCGACAGCAGCGCTTCCCCGAGCGCAATCCGCGCGCTGCGCGCTGTGCGGCTGGCGCTCTGAGCACGAGCCGGAACTGGTGCTCCGCCTGCGGCCGCCGCGCCGGCTTCGTACAGTGCGGTCCCGAGCATGAATCGCACCGTCGGCGTCAGCTCGGCGACCCGCTGCTCGAGCTCGGCCACGACGTCCTGGCGGTTCTGGCCGGTCCGCAGCAGCGCCGCTGCGTAGGGCAAGCACGGTGCCGAAGAAGCCCGGATGCTCCTCCAGGCACCATTCGAGCAGCTCCGGCGCCGCGTCGGGGTCGCCGCGATTGCGGAGATGCAGATCGGCCAGCGAGAGCCGCGGGAGATACGTGCCGCAGCCGACGGTCGCGGTGTAGCGCGCCGATGCGTCGCCCATCTCGATGCAGCGCTGGTAGTAGCAGACCGCGTCGTCGTCACGGCCCAGCGCAACGGACGCTGAAGCCTGCTCGAACACGAGATCGGTGAAGCCCGGGAAGCAGCTCGAGGCCACGTCAGCCGGCGACGATCGCCTCCTGTGCGCGGCCGCAGATGCGCAGCGCCCTTCACCAGCCGAACGACGAGCGTCGGCGTGAACTCATACACGGCGACCGTCTGGGCTCGCCTCGATCATCGCCCACGCCTGCTCGAACTCCGCCACCGCCGCCGGTGCGTCGTCGGCAGCGGCGTACTCGGAGCCGAGGTTGAAATGGAGGAACGCCGTCGGCGGGCTCTCAGCCTGTCTGGGCGCGAAGCAGCTCGATGTTTCGCCTCGACTTCTCCTTGGCGCTGCGGACGGTGCCTAGGTAGCCGTAGTGCTCGATCCGCACCGTTGTTTGCTCGATCCGCTCTGGCGAGTACCCGGGCAGATGATGCGCGATCTGCTCGTGCAGCCGACCCTCGAAGCGATACTCCGGACGGTTGCGGAAGATCCGCAAGGCGTTGTGGGTGAGCGCCGTGCCATCGCCCTGCTTCGCCGGTGTAGTTGGTCTCGACCAGGTAGAACGCCTCCCGCCAGGTACGACCGGTCAACGCGCGGAGCCTCTCGGCATCCTCGTGGACGAGCACCTCGTCGGCGTCGAGGTACATCATCCAGTCGCCGGTTGCGGCGTCGAATGAGACGTTGCGCGCGTCGGAGAACGAGCCGGTCCATTCGCGCTCGATCACCCGCGCGCCGAACGACTTTGCGATCTCGATCGTGCGGTCAGTCGAACCGGTGTCGACGATGATGATCTCGTCGACGGCGTGCTCGACCGCCGCCAGGCAGCGCGGGAGCATCTCTTCCTCATCACGCACGATCATGCACAGGCTGAGCGTCAGCCCGGTCGCCGGCTGCGCCTGCGACGGCGACCCGCTTGGCGCGGCGCGCCAGGGCGGCGAGCGCAGCCTGCATCGGTCGGATGTGCGGCTGACGGCCCGCCCGCGGCCTTTTTTCGTCGCTTGATCTCCGCGAGGTTGCCTGTCGACGTGCGGGAGTGAGCGGTCGAGCCGAATCGCGGCCGAGAACAGCGCCTTGGCCGCATCGAGGCTCCACAGCTCGTACAACGCCACGCCGGCGTAGTTGAGCAACAGCGGCTCGCGCGGCTCCTGCTCGAGCACCTCGATGGCACTTGTGCCCACCGCCATGAAGATCTCGGCCGCTCGCTTGGCAGCGGCGTGGCCGGCGGCGCTCAGACCCTGCTCGAGCAGCACGACGCGCGCGTGGTAGCGCCGATTGCGGATCCTCGTGCTCGGCCGCCCGCCCGAACAGCTTCCTGTACGCCGCGGTGTCGCCGGTCGCAAGGCACCGCCGCGCCTGTGCCTCGAGCTCGCTGGCTGAGGGAGGACCCTGAGAGAACGTGGATGTGGATAGTCGAAGAGCCATCGAGGGAACCATGCCTGGACGGAACAGCCAGGCAGCCCGGGTGATCGGCAGAAGCTGTGGATTCCTGAGTTCGTTCTTGGTGCGCGCTGAATTTCGGTCGCTGCGCGACCCAATTAGCCGCCGTCGCCCGCGATCCTGCGCCTTCGCGTCCAGCTTGTAGGCCCATGCCAGCGTCTCGGCGACCGCGATCCACAGCGCCTCCGGCACGTCGGCGTCGAGCTCGAGCGTCGCGAGTGCCTCGGCGAGCGCCGGATCCGAGCGCACCGGCACCCCGGCCTCCTTGGCGACGGCGACGATCCGGTCGGCGACGAAGCCGGCCCCCGTGGCCGTGATCTTCGGGGCGGGCGCGCCCGGTTCGTAGTGCAGCGCGGTGGCGCGGCGGGGGCGTTTGCGCTCAGGCATAGACGTTGAACGGCTCACGCCGGGCGGTCAATTTCAGCCCGACGGTCCGGTCGAGATTGTCCTCGAGCGCCTGGCGCAGGTTGACCGCGTCGGCCTGAGCCCGACGCAGCGGCTCGCCGCCGTCGAGCGTCACGGCCACCCGCAACGAGGTCGGATCGAGGTCGAAGCGCAGGTCGATTGCCCCGAGTGCGGGCGTCTCATAGCGCAGCGTCATCGCGTGCCGTCCGTCGCGCCCGCCTTGGGACCGGGACGCTTGCTGATCGCGCTCGAGCACGCGGATCGCACCCCCCCCGGGCAGTGGTATCGACGGAGGCGCTACCGGCGCCAGCATCTGCTGCTCGGACATGCTCAGCACGACGCGCTCCTCGCTCACGCTCTTGACCACCAGGCGAACGTCCTGGCCCGCGCGCACATTCTTGGGCAGCTCCGCCTCGAGCACCGCCCCGGCGATGCTGATCGCGCCGCGCCCCGAGCCGTCGGCCCTCATGACGTGCGCCATCAGCCCGCGCCCGGGGATGATCTTGATCTCGGAGCCCAGCACCGAGCGCAACAGCAGCAGGTCTACGGCGAGCGGTTCCACTTTTCAGTCCAGTCCTCTTTTCAAGAATCATGAACCACCGCCGAACATCCAGGGAGATGGATGCCGGCCTTTACATCGCTGCACAAGGAATGCTCGCCGAGCAGGTCCGTCAGGACCAGCTCGCCAACGATCTCTCCAACAGCTCGACGCCCGGGTACAAGCCCGATCGGGCATTCGCAACGCAGCTTCGGTGCTCTGCTCCTGAGCAACCAGTCCACCGGTCAGGTGATCGGGCCGCTGTCGACCGGTGTGACGATCAATCAGCTCGTCACCGACATCAGTCCGGCGCCGCTTGCAGCAAACCGGCCAGCCGCTCGACTTCGGGATCGCCGGCGACGGCTACTTCGCGATCCGGACGCCGGCGGGCGTCCGCTACTCGCGCGGCGGGCAGTTCACCTCAAACGCTCAGGGCCTGCTGGTCGACGGTCAGGGCAACCCGGTCCTCGACCAGGCGCGGCGGGACGATCACGGTCAGCGCGAAGGGCACCGTCCCTGCCTCGGCAGTTGGCGTCTACAACGTCACCGGCGTCCAGAAGCAGGGCTACAACTACTTCACCGGGGCCGCCGCCGGCAAGGCGACCGGCACGGTCAGTCAGGGCCAGCTCGAGGAGTCGGGCGTCGACCCGATCACCACGATGGTCGACATGATCGGCTCCATGCGAGCGTACGAGTCCGGCCAGAAGGCAATCCAATCGATCGATGAGACGCTCCAAAAGGCGGCCACTGCGGTCGGCACGACAGGAGGCGGCTGATGCTTGAGGGCCTGTACAGCGCTGCGAGCGGCATGGCCGCACAGCAGCAGCAGATGGACGCGATCGCCAACGACATGGCGAATATGTCGACACCGGGCTACCAGGCCATGCGCGTCGGCTTCCACGACCTTCTGTACTCGACCGGCGGAAGCTCGACCGGCAGCACTGTCGCGACCGGCGCGGGTGCCGCGGCGCAGATGATCGGGCGCAGCCAGATCCAGGGATCGATCCAGCCGACCGGGCGACCGCTCGACGTCGCGATCGTCGGTGAGGGCTACATCGAGGTTCGGCGTCCGGATGGGACGATCGGGCTCACGCGCAGCGGCGTGTTGCAGACCGACTCCCAAGGCCGGCTGACGACGAGCACCGGGATGCTGCTGCAGCCGCCGATCAAGGTGCCGAAGGGCGTCGCGGCCGATCAGGTGACGATCGGCCCCGACGGAACCGTCGCCGCAGGCACGCGCAAGCTCGGCAAGATCACGTTGGTCACGGTGCCGGCGCCCGATCAATTGCTGGCCGACGGCGACAGCGTGTTCAGCGCGACGGCCGCGAGCGGTGCGATCCGCAAGGCGACCGGTACGACGCTGCAGCAGGGCGCGGTCGAGGCTTCGAACGTCGACGAGGCCGCCACGACAGTCGCGATGATCGATGCACAGCAGGGCTATTCGATGGCGAGCAAGGCGATCAGCTTTGAGGATCAGATGCTCCCGATCGCCAACCAGATCAAGCGATGAGCTCGATTCTCGACATCCGGCCTGCCTCCGATCGACCAATCGCTGCTCCCTGCGAGCGTGCGCAACGGCGACGCCGCGGCAAAGAGCGCGTACCAGACGGCGCTTGGCGTTCGAGCAGGTCCTCGTCAACCAGCTCTCCAAGGAGCTCGCGTCGACCGCCCCGAGCTCGGACGGCAGCGACGGCAGCGACGGCGGCGACGGAACCGACAGCAGCAGCGGCCTGATGGGATCGGACCCCGCCAACAACATGTACGCGCAGCTGCTTCCGACCGCGCTGAGCTCCGGCGTCATCGGCGCCGGCGGGATCGGTATCGCGCAGCAGCTCGCAAGCGCGCTGGATCCGTCGCTCGGCGCCGGCATCGGCGACGGCTGGGACTCCATCGGCGACCGGAACCACCGTCGGCAGCGGCGCCACGGGATCGAGCGCCGCGACCACGCCCACCGGAGGGGTCGCGCCCTCTCCGACGACAGTTTCCGCTGCAACCTCGACCGGCTCCTCCGCGCTCGTCGCGGCCACGAGCACGATCGCATCTTCACGCTCGAGCGAGGCCCCTGAGGCGAGTGAAGGGGCCGATGCGAGCGACGCGACCGAGGGCTCCGCATGAGCACGCTAGTGTCGACCGAGGATTCCCTGCTGGCCCGCGACGTGGTCACCCACCTCGGTGAGCAGCTCGTCGCCGCGCGCCGGCTGCTCCAGATCGTGCTTGCACAGGGCGCCGCGATCCGTGAGCGTGACGTCCAGACCGTCGTCTCGCTGACGGGCGTGCTTCAGGCTGAGCTGGGCCATCGTCAGCTGCTCGAGGACCGAGCGCACGACGCTGCTGGAGCGCGCCGGCGCGCGCCTTGGCGTCGCGCCGGGTGCTGTGACGCTGAGCGCTGCTCGAGGGTCTGATGATGCCCGAGACGGCGCAGATCGCGAGCGAGCGAAGCTTCGAGTTGCGTGGACTGCTCGAGGAGATCCAGCGCGAGCACACCGTCAACCGCGCCCTGATGCACCAAGAGCTTGCGTTTCTCGATCACCTTCTGCGGCTGGCCGACGACAGTTGCGATCTCGGCTATGGCGTCCTCGGCGACCGTCCGACCGCGACCCCCTCACTCAGCGCCAGCCGGCGCGTGTTCGACATGGAGGCGTGAGCGGACATGGGCGGGATCTCATCATTCATGGGCCTACAGACGGCGCTCAGGGGGCTGCTCGCCTCACAGGAGGCGATCGACACCACCGGCCACAACATCGCCAACGCGAACACGCCCGGATACTCCCGTCAGCGGGCTGACCTCACCGAGAGCAACGCGCTCACGATCCCTGCGTACTCGAACGTGACCGGGGGCGGGGTCCAGCTCGGCACCGGCGTCGACGTCACGACGATCAACCGGATTCGCAACGTGTTCCTGGACATCCAGTTCCGTGCGCAGAGCACGACCGAGAACTACGCCGCGACCCAGTCGGGGATTCTCGACCAGGTTCAGACCGGGCTCGCAGAACCCTCTGACAACGGCCTCCAGAGCCAGCTGTCGGCGTTCTGGAACTCGTGGAGCGACCTTGCGAATGCCCCCACCAGCCCCGCGGCGAAGCAGACCGTGATCAACAACGCGGCTTCGCTGACGCAGACTTTCAACGCGATCGACCAGCAGCTCTCGACGATCCAGACGCAGACCGCCGCCGCAGTACGCCTCGCTGACCGGGACCGGCGGTCAGCTCCAGAACGACGCGAACCAGATCGCGGCGCTCAACGGCTCGATCAGCCAGGCGATGGCGGCCGGCCAGAACCCCAACGACCTGATGGACAAGCGCGACTCGCTGATCGACGACCTCTCGACGCTCGGCAACGTGTCGGTGACCGATCCCGGCAACGGACTGCTGCAGATCACGTTCGGGAACGGCGCGACCCCGCTGGTCAACGGCACGACGGTCAACTGGCCCGCCGAGCATCTGGCACGGCCCCCGGCGGCGAGCTCGGCGCGCTGCACGAGCCTCTCAGGCCCGACCGGCCAGATCGACGGCCTATCGCACGTCGCTCGACGGGATCGCGAATCAGCTCATCACCTCGGTCAACACGATTCACCAAACGGGGCCGTTGAACACCCCGTTCTTCAGCGGCAGATTCCGCGGCCAATATCGGGGTTGCGGCCACCACTGCGACGATTCAGACGACGACCACCGCGAATCCGGGCGCGAACGATATCGCGCAAGCGATCGCGTCGTTGAGGGGCGGCGCCGTCGACCAGTCCTACGCGGCGTTCATCTCCGGGGTCGGGAGCGACGTGCAGTCGAACCAGGCCACGCAGACGACGACGCAGGCCGTGCTCGACTCGATCGACAACCAGCGCAAGAGCGTGTCCGGCGTCTCGCTCGACGAGGAGATGACGAATCTGATCGCCTTCCAGCGCGCCTATCAGGCATCCGCGCGGGTCATGACGACGCTCGACAGCATGCTCGACACGCTGATCAACCACACGGGGCTGTAGCGATGGAGCGGATCACGACCCTGATGACCCAGCAGCGCGCGCTCTCCGACCTGTCGTCGGCGTTCAACCGCCTGAGCAAGACTCAGGAGGAGCTGTCCTCGGGCAAGAGGATCAACAAGCCTTCAGACGACCCCTACGGAGCCAGTCAGGCGGTGCTGCTGAACGGCGAGCTCTCGGGCCTCACCTCGTTCACGCGCAACGTCAACGACGGCACCGCGTGGGCGCAGGCCAGCGACTCCGTCGCTGATGAGCATCAACAATATGGTCCAGCGCGCGCGTGAGTTGACCGTGCAGGCCGGCAACGACACCAACGATCCATCCGCGCGGGCCGACATCGCGGCGGAAATCGATCAGCTGACCGAGGCGATCAAGCAGACGGGGAACACCCAGTACGCCGGCCAGTACATCTTCGGAGGCACGGCAAACGCCACCCCTCCCTACCAGCGCCGGGGCCGTCGACACATACGGCGGCAACTCTGGACACGATCGCCCGCCAGATCGGCCCCGGCGCGTCGGTACAGATCAGCACGGACGTCTCGCAACTGCTCGGAAGTGGGCAGGGAGCCGGGGACGGCAAGCTTCTGAACACCCTGCGCGACATCTCCCAGCATCTGCGCGGCGGCACCCCGGCGGACGCGACTGCGCTGCGCACCACCGACCTTGCGAACATGGACACGAACATCGACACGATGACCACGCTCGAGGCGAACGTCGGCTCGACGCTCAACCGCCTCGCAGCTCGCCTCGACGCGAATCTCCGATCTCCAGATGAGCCGAAACAAAGCTCCTGTCGCAGACCCAGGACGCAGATTTTGCGCAGGCAGCGAGCGATTTTTCGACCCAGCAGAACGCATATACCGCCGCATTGAAGACGACTGCGAATATCGTGCAGTCCTCACTGCTTGATTTCCTGCATTAGTGGGAACCGAATAAGGAGACTGGTTGACGCTCGTGATCGAGAGTTCGCGCTTTGGGCGTGTCGAGATCGACCCCGATACGGTGGTCCAATTCGCCGACGGCCTGATCGGGCTTGGCGGCACGCGCTACGCGCTGCTCGCAGCCGACGCCGACAGCCCGTTTCTGTGGCTGCAGTCGCTCGAGGACCCCGAGCTTGCGCTGCCCGTGACCGACCCACATCAGTTCTTCCCGTCGTTTGCAGTGCAGCTCGACGACGGGGATGCCGAGCGCCTCGGGCTCGACGACATGACCGCCGTGGCCGTGTACGTCACCGTGCGCGCGGCCGAGGAGCTCGAGGAGTTCACCGCCAACCTGAAGGCGCCGATCCTGATCTGGTCCGGCAACGGACACCAGGTGATCAACCAGTCGCCCGGGTGCGTGTTGCGGGCGCCGTCTGTTCGATTCGCTCTCCACCGAGTCCGCGGACGACATAGCATGAGTGCATGCTGAGGATCACCCGGCGCGCGGGCGAGCGCATCATTCTCGGCGACGACATGATCGTCGAGGTGATGGAGATCCGCGGGCACACCGTCCGGCTTGGGATCGACGCTCCCCGCTCGGTCCCGGTCTACCGCGAGGAGATCTGGCTCGAGGTCAAGAAGGAAAACGAGGCAGCGGCCCGCGCCGCCGGCGCGACGCTCCCCGACGTCTCCGCGCGGATGAAGAAGCAGTAGCGGCGCCGTCGCGGGGAATCGGTGGGGGTCGCTATGATCCCGAGTAGCAAATCCGATCTCCCCGCTAGGACTTCTGCGCGAGTGCCTGAAATCATCGATGTCTGCCCCATAACCGAGCTTGCTCCGGGCGAGATGCGCCTGGTGGAATGGGACGAGCTCGAGATCGGCGTGTTCAACTGCGCCGGGACGGTGTATGCGATCGAAGATCGGTGCTCGCACGACGACGGGCCGCTGGTCGAGGGCGAGATGGACCAGGAGAAGTGCACGATCGAGTGCCCGCGGCATGGTTCGCTGTTTGACCTGAAGACCGGCAAGCCCTTGACCTTGCCCGCGTATGTTCCGGTGGACACCTTTCCGGTGATCATCGAAGACGACACGATCAAGCTGGAGGTGGAGTAGTGGCTACTCCCGAGACAATCACGCCGAAGACGCCGGTCCTGACCGAGAACGAGCGGCTCCGCGGCATCAATGCGGACTACACCGAGCGCTACGGCTTCCACGACGCCGAGAACTACCTGTTCAAGGCGCCGAAGGGGCTGAACCGGGAGATCGTCGAGAAGATCTCCGAGTTCAAGTCAGAGCCGCAGTGGATGCGCGACTTCCGGCTGAAGGCGCTCGAGCATTTCTATGCGCGCTCGCAGCCCACCTGGGGCTCGCCGATGCTCGCCGAGGTCGACTACGACGACATCCACTACTTCGTGCGCGCCTCCGAGCGCGCCGAGCGCTCGTGGGACGACGTGCCCGACGACGTCAAGAAGACGTTCGACCGGCTCGGGATCCCCGAGGCCGAGCGGAAGTTCCTCTCGGGTGTCGGCGCCCAGTACGAGTCCGAGGTGGTCTACCACCAGGTCCGCGAGGATCTCGAGCAGCAGGGCGTGATCTTCAAGGACATGGACTCTGCGCTGCGAGACCACGAGGATCTCGTCCGCGAATACTTCGCGACGATCATCCCGCCCAACGACAACAAGCTTGCGTCGCTGAACTCGGCGGTCTGGTCCGGCGGGTCGTTCGTGTACGTGCCGCCGGGCGTGCACGTCGAGATGCCGCTACAGGCCTACTTCCGCATCAACACCGAGTCGATGGGCCAGTTCGAGCGAACGCTGATCATCGCGGACGAAGGCTCCTACGTGCACTACGTGGAGGGCTGCACCGCGCCGACGTACTCGTCCTCGTCGCTGCACTCGGCGGTGGTCGAGCTGATCGCCAAGCCGGGCGCGCGGATCCGCTACACGACCGTGCAGAACTGGTCGACCAACGTGTTCAACCTGGTCACCAAGCGGGCGGTCGCCGAGACGGATGCGACCGTCGAGTGGGTCGATTGCAACCTCGGCTCGAAGCTGACGATGAAGTACCCCAGCGTCTATCTGATGGGCGAGCGCGCCCACGGCGAGGTGCTGTCGATCGCGTTCGCGGGCGCCGGCCAGCACCAGGACGCCGGCGCCAAGATCATCCACGCCGCGCCGAACACGACCTCGAACATCTTCGCCAAGTCGATCTCCAAGGACGGCGGCCGCGGCTCCTACCGGGGACTGCTCGAGATCGCAAAGGGCGCGCACGGTGCGCGGTCGAAGGTCGTCTGCGACGCGCTGCTGCTCGATGAGCACTCCCGCTCGGACACCTACCCGACGATCCGGATCGGCGAGGACGATGTCAACGTCGCCCACGAAGCGACGGTCTCGAAGGTCGGCGAGGACCAGCTGTTCTACCTGATGTCGCACGGCATCCCGGAGGAGGAGGCGGGGAAGCTGATCGTCAACGGGTTCATCGAGCCGATCACGAAGGAGCTCCCGATGGAGTACGCGGTCGAGATGAACCGGCTGATCGAGCTGCAGATGGAGGGGTCGATTGGCTAGCTCTCCAGCCGTCGACGCTGCCCGCAGTTCAAGGGGCGGCCCGGCTGGGAGTTCACCGACATCTCGGACCTCGACCTGGCCGCCTACGAGCCGGTGGCCGCCGTCGAGGCGACAGCGCCGGCTGCGCTGTTCGAGCTCGGCGAGGTGAGCCAGACCCTGCCGGACGGTGTGATCGTCACCACGATCGAAACGGCGGCCAGCGACCATCGTCAGCTGTTCGATCGCTACATCGGCTCCGTCGTCGCCGGCGACGATCCGTTCGTCGCCGTCAACGATGCCGGTCCCCGCAGCGGTTCGTTCGTGTACGTGCCCCGAGGTGTGGTGCTCGAGCATCCGATCTCGCTCGCCACCGTTCAGTCGCAGTCGGGAACGCTGGCCAACCAGCGCACGCTGATCGTCCTGGAAGAGGGGGCCCAGGCGGAGGTCTGGGAGCAGTACCTCTCCGGCTCCGAGGATCTCGACGGAGTGTTCAACGCTGTCACGGAGCTGATCATCGGCGACAACGCGCACCTGCGGTACGTGTGCGGCCAGTCGCTGTCTGAGCGCAGCTGGATCTTCGGCGCCCAGCGCGCCGAGGTCGGTCGCGACGGCGGCCTTGACTGGGTCGCCCTTGGGTTCGGATCGGCTCGCGGCCACGTTCGAATGGAGACGCGGCTGAGTGGTCCGGGCGCCGGCGCGCGGGTTACCGGTGCGTACGCCACCCACGCACGTCAGCACATCGACTTCGACACCACCCAGGAGCACGCTGCGCCGAACACGACCTCCGATCTCGCGTTCCGCGGCGTCCTCCAGGGCCGTTCGAGCGCGGTCTGGAAGGGCAACATCATCGTCGACCCCGGCGCGCAGAAGACCGACGCCTTCCAGGAGTCGCGCAACCTGCTGCTGTCAAAGCGCGCCCATGCCGACGCGATTCCCGGGCTCGAGATCCAGGCCAACGACGTGCGCTGCACGCACGCTGCGGCGGTCGCCCAGGTCGACCCGGAGCAGCTGTTCTACCTGCGCTCGCGGGGCCTGCGCGAGGACGTCGCCAAGCGTCTGGTGATCGAAGGCTTCCTCGCCGAACTGGTGGAGCGCTTCGAGCAAGGTCCCGTGCGCGAGGTGCTCGGCGCGGCGCTCGAGCAGCGGCTTGCACTGATCCTCGGCGAGTAATTCGCTTTCTACTAAAATCAGATCGAGAAATAGTTGATTGCGAACGTTGTGAGGTGTTAGCGTCCCGCGAGCGGGCACACCCTCCGACATCAATAGGGAAAGGGAAGCATTAATGGGTCTTCGAATTGGCGATACCGCCCCGGATTTCGAGGCTGAGACGAGTGAGGGTCCGATCCACTTCCACGACTGGATCGGTGATTCGTGGGCGGTTCTGTTCTCGCATCCGAAGGACTTCACGCCGGTGTGCACGACAGAGCTTGGATACATGGCGAAGATCAAGCCCGAGTTTGACCGCCGCGGCGTGAAGATCATCGGCCTGTCGGTTGATCCGGTCGAGAAGCACGGCGACTGGGCGCGGGATATCGAAGAGACGCAGGGCTACGCGCCGAACTACCCGATCATCGGCGACTCGGACTTCAACGTCTCAAAGCTGTACGGGATGTTGGCCGCCGATGTTGCAGGTGATCCGGGCGCGCGTACGCCGGCTGACAACCAGACCGTGCGCAACGTGTTCGTGATCGGTCCGGATAAGAAGATCAAGCTGGTCCTGGTCTATCCGATGACCACGGGCCGCAACTTCGATGAGGTGCTACGGGTGATCGACTCGCTGCAACTGACGGCGAATCACAAGGTCTCAACCCCGGTCAACTGGCAGCCCGGTGAAGACGTGATCATCGCCGGTTCGGTGTCCGATGAGCAGGCGAAGGAGATCTTCGGCGATTACGACTCGCCGAAGCCGTACATCCGGATCGTGCCCCAGCCGGGCGATCCGGTCCCCTCCTGAGCAGCGCTGAGAACCGCCGCGCGCGCAGCTAGCGCGCGGCGGCGCACGCCGCGCATACCCGCATACCGCGTGCACAGGGCGCGTGCGACTACGATTCCCCCGGTCATGGCCCGTGCCGCACCGATGATCCCGCTCGGTTACGGCAAGTTCGTCCGAGCGGACCGGATCTATGCGCTCGTCCCGCTCGAGGGTCCGGATCGCGGCGACGGTCACCGTACGCTCGTTCACGTCGAGGGGATCGAGGCTCCGCTCGTGGCTTCGCGCTCGGAGATCGCGCTCGCTCGCGATCTGGCGATCGCGCTCGGCCAGGCCGACCCCCGCGGTCGCCACGAGGAGAACAGCGGCCAGGAAGCCCTGTTCTAGCGCAAAGATCTTTCGGAACGCGCGCTAGTGAGGATTGGGCGCGCCGGTAACGGCGCCATTCGCCTCAGGCGACTTCGCTCATCAGCGATTCGTCGGCCCGCAGCTGCTCGCGCAAGTGCCGCTTGAGCTGGCTGTGGATCTGGCAGACGCGGCTCTCGGTTACGCCGAGGATGTCGCCGATCTCGCGGAGCGTCAGGTTGTGCACGTAGAGCAGCACGGCCACTTTTCGATCGCGCTCGCCCAGACGTGCGAAGGCTTCGCGGAAGCGCTCCTTGGCGCGCTCGCGCATCGCCGCGGCCTCGGGATCGCTGTCGCGATCGGTGCTCGGCAGCGTGTCGATCCGCTCGATCGTGGTGTCGTCATCGGAGAGGACGACGGTGTTCAGCGAGCCGACATCGGAGCGCGCGAGCTCAGCCTGACGCGTGCTCAGATCTTGGATTGAGATCCCGACGGCTTCGCTCAGCTCATGCTTGGTCGGCGGCCGGCCGTAGAGTGCGACGAACTGCTCGCGAGCGCGGTTGATGTCACGTTCCCAGCGGCGTAGCGAACGGGGAGCCCAGTCGTTGCGGCGAAGCTCGTCGAGGACGGCGCCGTGAATCCGGATCCACGAGAACTGCTCGAGCGTCCCGCCCTTGTCCGGGTCGTAGCGATCGATCGAACGGATCAGGGCCTCGAGACCGCAGGAGATGAAGTCTTCGACCTCGCAGCGGGCTGGTATCTCGCGCACCTTGCGGTAGACGATGTACTTGACCATCGGCGCGAACGTGAGGACGAGCCTGTCACGCAGCCGTGGATCGCCGCTCTCCTTATAGGCACGCCACAGCTCTAAGCTCTCTTCAGCTGACAACCGCCCCGGGCGCCCTTTTTCTCGTCCCATTACCAATACTCCGTCCGTTCGAAGAACCGTGTCCGGCGCCTTGGAGCTTCCATTTGCCCCAATTCGTCTGGCATGAATGACATCGACCTGACACGCTGTTTACGTATCCGCCAGCCCCCACACTTTGCGACGGTAGAAAGCCGCAAACCCCCTCGTCCGGGCGTATTCTGCGCGGATCGAGCGCCAGATCGCACTGCTCCGCGGCATCAACATCGGCTCTAAGAACAGGGTCCCGATGCCGGCGCTGCGGGAGCTGCTCACCGACGTCGGCTGGCGCGATGTCCGGACCTACGTGCAGAGCGGAAACGTGGTGCTGAGCACAGACTTCTCTCCGCGCGAGCTCGAGCGTGAGTGCGAGCGGCTGATCACGGAACGCTTCGGCCTGAAGATCGCGGTGCTCGCGCGCACGCGTGACGAGCTCGAGCAGGTGGTGCAGCGCAACCCGCTCGGCGACGTCGCCATCAACCCCAAGCGCTACCAGGTGAGCTTCCTGTCGGCCGAGCTCGAGCCCGCGACCGTCGAAAAGCTCTCAGCGCTCGCCGCCCCGGACGAGCGCTTCGTCGCCGACGGCCGCGAGCTCTACGTCTGGCACCCCAACGGTGTGGCCCGCTCGAAGCTGTGGAACCGGCTCGCGAGCACCGGGCTCGGCGTCACGGCGACGGCTCGGAACTGGACGACGGTTACGACCCTGCTGACGATGGCCGACGAGTAGCAGGTGGCCTTAATCCCCGCTGGTACGATCGCGCGCTGATGGAGCCAACGACGGCACCGGGGACGCTGACGCTGCTGACGCGGCTGTCGAAGCTCGTGCACCGCAAGACGCCCGAAGAATTGCTCGGCATGCGCTGGCGCCATTTCCTCGTGCTCTCCTACCTCGCCGAGCGCGACGGAGTCTCGCAACAGGATCTCGGCGATGTGATCGGGATCGACCCGAACAACCTGGTGCTGCTGCTCAACGAGCTCGAGGTGTCTGATTTCGCCAGCCGTCGGCGTGACCCTGAGGACCGTCGCCGTCACATCGTCGAGCTCACCGACAACGGGCGGGCCGCTCTTCGCCGCGCGGAGCGCGCGCGGGAGACGATCGAGGACGAGGTGCTCGGCGCGCTTGACGCCGCCGAGCGCGAGACGCTTCGCACACTGCTGATCAAGGCGCTCGACGGATAGTGCGCTAGTGCCCGCGCGTCGCTACGTGATCGCGGACGTCTTCTGCGACGTGCCGCTCGAGGGCAATCAGGTGGCGGTGTTTACCGATGGGCGCGGCATCAGCGACGAAACGATGCAGCGCGTGGCGCGCGAGATGAACCTGTCCGAAACCGTCTTCGTGCTTCCCGGCGGCGACGAAGCGCACGCGACGATCCGGATCTTCACGCCGTTCTCCGAGCTTCCTTTCGCCGGGCACCCGGTGCTCGGCACCGCGTTCGTCCTCGGCTCCGGCATCGCTACGTCGGTGATCCGGCTGCGTACCGCAGCGGGGGTGATACCGGTGGCACTGACGCGTGAGGGCCCCAAGGTGCTGTTCGGTGAGATGGATCAGCCGATCCCGGACCCGGAGCCGTTCCCGCGTGAGCAAGAGCTGCTCGCGGCACTCGGGGTGGCGCGCTCGGAGCTGCCGGTGGAGGCCTACGCGAACGGCCCGCTGCACGTCTACGTGATGCTCGAGAGCGAGGAGGCCGTCGCGACTCTCCAGCCCGATATCACCGCTCTATTGAGGTTCGAGGGCGTCGGCATCAACTGCTTTGCCGGCGCCGGGGACCGCTACAAGACGCGGATGTTCGCACCCGAGCTCGGGGTCACCGAAGATCCGGCGACCGGCTCCGCCGCCGGCCCGCTCGCGATCCACCTCGTGCGCCACGGACGGATCGAGTTCGGCCAGCCGATCGAGATCGTTCAGGGGGTTGAGATCTTGCGGCCGTCGTTGTTGCACGCGCGAGTCGAGGGCTCGCCCGGGCGGATCGATCGCGTCGTCGTCGGCGGCTCTGCGTTGATCGTGGCGCGAGGGGAATATCTGGTGCCGTAGCAGCGGGTCCGGGTTGCTCTGAAAACGGCGCATCGAAGAGAAGAGGGACCGAGGGCTTCCGCTTCCCCGCCTCGTGTTGCACCCGATTCTGGGGTTCGGAACCTGCCACCACCAGCCCTCCGCTGCGCCGTTGAGGGATGTTGCGATCATGTCCGGCGTTATCACCAGCTGAGAGCCTGCCGGGATCGCGCCGGACGATCGCCGTCAAGGGGTATGGGTGATGACTGGCGCACGAGCGGACACAGAGTCGCTCGCCTGACCGGGGGGCGGTGGACTGCGCGCCGGCGGCAACGGCGGCAGCGACCGCGCCTCCCGCCCGACCCGCTCTCGTCGCTGCGGGTAGCTCGCCTGGGCCGGGTTCGGCGCGCGAAAACAGACACGATCTGCCGCAGTTCGCTCGGTTCTGTGAGCCGGGGGAGATCGCTACTTATAGACGAACACCAAGTCCCACACCTCCCGGCAGGCGGTCAACTGCGGCAGATCGTGTTCGTTTCGCGCTCCGGTACGGGGGCGGCTGTCCGGGGTACCCGCCTCAACGGCAGCGGCGCCACAGCCCACAGCACAACGCACCCTTCCCAAGCCAGATCCGGCCCGGCGCCACGACCTGACCCAGGCCGTTCCAATGGACGTTCACCCGCGAGGACCTCCACGAGCTCCTCGCCAAGACCGACGCCCGACCCACCTCCCACGCCGCGTGACCTCTCCACGCGATACGTGCGCGAACCTCCGAGCCAGACCACTCAACTTAGCTGCGCTCGGGTGGTTCTTGATTTTGGGCATGGCCCAAAATCACAAGGGCCCGGTCACGCTCCGGCGTCCTCCGCGCCCTTGCGGAACTCGCGGACAAGTTGAGAGGATTCGATCGCGTGCCCAGAATAGTTCGACATATCAACAATGTTATACCACAATCATTTCTGCCACGATCCGTACGGAGGGCGCCACGATGAATCTGACTCAGCGACAGCGTCGCGCGCTCGAGGAGATCTGCGACACGTTCTGCCCGGCCGCTGACGGCGTACCGGCGGCCGGAGAGCTCGGCGTCGCCGACGCGGTGCTCGGCGCGGTCGCGTTGAACCCACGAGCGTCGGAGCGCAACCAGCTGGCGATGCTGCTCTCGCTGTGGGACTCGCGCGCGCTGGGCGCGGTGGGTGGCGCGGGGCCGAACCGGTTCAGCAGTTTGACGCCCGAGCAGCGCGAGCGGGTACTGCTCAACTGGGGAGACTCGCGCTCGCCGCAACGGCGCGCCGTATTCCAGGCGTTGCGCAAGGGCGCTCTGCTGTTCTATTACATGCTCCCCGGACCGGGCGGCGGGCGGAACCCCGCGTGGGACGCGGTCGGCTACGACGGGCCGCTCGGCAAGCTCGACGGGGCGCCGGCGAAGGCGCTGACGATGACGCCGGTGGAGCGCGACACGAGCCTCGAGTGCGATGTCGTGATCGTCGGGTCGGGCGCCGGCGGCGGCGCCGCCGCAGGTGTGCTGGCCGCGGCCGGGCTTGACGTGATCGTGGTCGAATCAGGTGACTATTACGACGACCAGGATTTCGACGGCTCGGAATTCGCCGCGCTGACTCAGTACTACATGGGGGCGCCGGGTGCGAGCCACGACCAGAGCGTCGGCCTGCTCGCAGGAACATGCCTCGGGGGCGGAACCGTCGTCAACTACAGCACTTCGTTCCGCACCCCCGATGAGGTCCGCCGCGAGTGGGCTTCGCACGGCGTTCCGGCATTCACCTCTGACGACTACACGGCGAGCCTCGACGCCGTCGTGCAGCGATTGGGCGTCAACCAGGAGCACAACGAGCCATCAACCCGTGAGCGCAAGCTCCAGGAAGGCTGCGTCAAGCTCGGTTGGCACATCGACGCGATGCCGCGAAGCGTGCGGCACTGCGCCCAGGGCAAGGAGTGCGGCTACTGCGGGCTCGGGTGTCGGGTCGGCGCCAAGCAGTCGGTTGTCAAGACATGGCTGGTCGATGCGCACGCCGCCGGCGCGCGGATGATCGTGCGAACCCGGGTGCAGCGCGTGCTGGTCGAAGGGGGCGCCGCCCGTGGGATCGTCGGCAAGACGGTCGAGGGGCACAGCGTCACGATCCGCGCGCGCGCCGTGATCGCCGCGTGCGGCGCAATCCACACGCCGGCGTTGCTCAAGCGCTCTGCCCTGCAGAACCAGAACATCGGCAAGCATCTGAAGCTGCACCCGGCGACGGCCGTGTTCGGCGTCTTCGACGAGGAGCTCAAACCGTGGGAGGGCGTGATGCAGGCGCTCTACTCGGACGAGCACCGCGATCTGCACGACGGCTACGGCCTCAAGTACGAGACCGCGGCCAACCACCCGCACCTGTTCATCGGGTTCGCGCCGTGGCGCGGCTCGCGCGATCATTTCTCGCTGATGGAGGGGCTGCCGAACACCGTGCCGATCGGCGTGCTGCTCCGCGACCGTGACGGCGGTGAGGTGCGGGTCGGGCGCGACGGCGAGCCGATCGTGCGCTACAAGCTCTCGCCGTTTGACACCGGCCATCTGCGAACCGGGATCGACGGGGCCGCCCAGATCCTCGAAGCGGCGGGCGCTCGCCGGATCTTCACCTCGCATTCGAAGTGGGTCTCCTATCAACCGGGCTCGAGCTCCGGTGCGCGGGCTCGCTATATGGCCGACGCCGACGCAGCGGGCTACGGCGCCGGGCAGGTCGGGTTGGGCTCATTTCACATCATGGGCTCGGCGCGGATGGGCGGCTCACCTTCGACGTCGGCCTGCGACCCCACCGGCCAGACGTGGGACGTGCGAGATCTCTACGTGTTTGACGGCTCCTCGTTCCCGACGGCATCGGGCGTCAATCCCCAGATCTCGATCCAATCGATCGCGCACATGGGAGCGAGGGGCTTGGCGGCGCGCTTGAGCTGAACGGATTCGCCCAGCGCTGTCTCCGGGGCCGCGGCCGCCGCTATGGTGAGACGCCCTGTGAGACGGCGCAGCTCACGCTCCTTCTTTCATCGGCGACGCGGCCCCCGTCCGGCGCTCGTGCTGGCCGCAGTGGCCTCGGTCGTCGTGCTCGGCGTGGCGGCCGCGGTGGTGGCCGCGAGCAACGGTGGCGCCGGCGTCCACGGCGCCGCCAGCACTGGTGGCGATCATGCCCGGCGAGCCCGACATCACAGGCAAGTGCAGATTCGCGCCTCGGCTCGCGTGGCTCGTGCGCAGGCGCGCGAGATCAACCGAGCGCTGCGCTACACGCCGTTCGTCACGGCCGGATCGCGCCGCCGTCGGCTGATGGCGCTGACGTTCGACGACGGACCGAGCCCGTACACGCCGGCGATCGTGCGGATCCTCGTGCGCATGCACGTGAGCGCGACATTCTTCGTCGTGGGCCAGCAGCTGCCGGTGTTCCCCGGCGCATTCCGAGACGAGCTCGTCCATGGATTCGTGATCGGCGACCACACCCAGAACCACGCCTGGCTCGCGCACCTGAACGCCGCCGGCCAGTACTTTCAGATCCACGCCGATGCCGTTGGCATCGAACGGATGGGCGCGCCCGCGCCGCGACTGTTCAGGCCGCCGTATGGCATCTACAACCACCGGACGATCCTCACCCTGAAGCGGATGCGGATGTTCATGGTGTTGTGGTCGATCGATCCCGGCGACTGGCGGCGACCGGGCACGAAGGCGATCGTCTCGAACGTGTTGACGAACTCGCGGCCCGGCCGGATCGTGATCTTGCACGACGGCGGCGGCGAGCGCTCGCAGACGATCGCGGCGTTGCCGGCGATCATCCGAGGCTTGCGCCGCCGTGGCTATCGCCTCGTCAGCGTGCCGGCCCTGCTGGCGCTGGACCCACCGCCGCGCCATCAGCAGCTGCCCCGGCTCGGCGCGGCGTAGCCGCCCCAAACAGCGGTTGTCCGCAGCCTCGCTCGGTGGGATACTCGCTGGCTCCAGGTACAACGAGCATCATCCGCCGGAGGTGATCAGATGCCAGACCCGGCCCACGTCCTCGTCGTCGCCCATCAGACTGCGGCGACTCCAGGCCTGCTCGATGCGGTCCGCGAGCGAGCCGAGCTCAGCCCCGCGCGGTTCCACCTCGTGGTTCCGCGTCAGGCG
This sequence comes from uncultured Solirubrobacterales bacterium, assembly GCA_963794285.1. GTDB lineage: Bacteria > Actinomycetota > Thermoleophilia > Solirubrobacterales > Solirubrobacteraceae > Palsa-465. Next base: position 12,934 of record CAWCDS010000011.1, on the reverse strand, counting down.
CACGGGATGCACAAGGTCGTAGACCCGCAGGACGCCGGCGCCAACGAGGCGCAGACGGTGCTCGACCACGCGCTTCCGAGACTGTCGGAAGCGGCGGGCACCCGCGTGACCGGAAGCCTCGGCGACGCCGAGCCGCTGATGGCGATCCACGACGCGATCAACCTTGGCCACTACGACGAGATCATCGTCTCGACGCTGCCGCTCGGGGCCTCGCGCTGGCTGAAGCTGGACCTGATCTCAAAGACCCGCGCGCTTGGGCTGCCGGTGACCCACGTGCAGGCCGCGAACAAGGTGGAGGCCGCGGTCGGCGCCGACAGCTAGCTGGTGGGTGCAACGGCCCGTTGAAGTCGCCGCGGCGGCGGGCGTTGTAGGCTGCCGCGGCGATGAAGCTCGCGACGTTCAAGCCGCCAGGAAGCGACGATGTGACCGCCGGGCAGGTGGTCGAGGATCGCGTGTGTGCGTTCGAGCGTGGCGCGCGGGTCGTGGATGTGCTCGCCGGCAGCGATGATGGGCGAGTTGGCGAGCAGAGCTGGCCCCTCGCTGAGGTGCGGTTGCTCGCGCCGGTTCCGGACCCGGCGACTGTGTACGCAATCGGGCTCAACTACGCCGAGCACATCGCCGAGACCGGGGCGCAGCGGCCGGAGGCACCGATCGTGTTCGTCAAAGTCCGCGGGTCGGTCGCGCCTCCCGGCGGCCCGATCGTCTGCCCCGAAGTGGTTCGCAGGCTCGACTACGAGGGAGAGCTTGTGATCGTGATCGGGGCGGATCAGCAGATCGCCGGCTACTGCATTGCCGATGACGTCACGGCGCGGGATCTGCAGGGACGCGAGCCGCAATGGACCCGCGCGAAGGGGGCCGACACGTTCTGCCCATACGGTCCGTGGATCACGACCGCTGACGAGGTTCCCGAGCCTGGGGATCTTGGCCTGCGGACCTGGGTCAACGGGGAGCTTCGCCAGGACAGCCGCACCTCCGACCTCATCTTCGGTTGCCAGGAACTCGTCGAGTTCATTGCGCAGACGTGCACGCTGCGGCCTGGTGATCTGATCTTGACGGGGACACCGAACGGGGTCGGGATGGCGTTCGATCCGCCGAGGTTTCTGACGTCCGGAGACACGATCCGAATCGAGATCGAGCGCTTGGGAGTGATTCAGCACCAGGTCGGGTAGGAGTCATGGCATGAGGCGGACAGGAGGAGGAACCTCATGCTGAAGCTCCAGCCCAGCACCATCGATTACCTGATTCTGGCCAGCTACTTCGTCGTCGTACTCGGGATCGGGTTCGTCGCGAAGCTGGCGATCAAGACGGACCTTGACTTCTTCTTGTCCGGCCGCTCGTTACCGGCCTGGATCACCGGCCTGGCATTCATCGCCGCCAACCTCGGCGCGCTCGAGATCCTCGGCCAGTCGGCGAACGGGGCGCAGTACGGGGTCCCGGCCGTGCACTACTACTGGCTCGGCGCCGTCCCCGCGATGCTGTTCCTCGGCCTCGTGATGATGCCGTTCTACTACGGCGCGAAGGTCCGCTCGGTGCCCGAGTACCTGCGATTGCGGTTTGGGAACGCGGCACACGCGTTCAACGCCGGCACGTTCGCGATCGCGACCGTGCTGATCAGCGGGGTCAACCTGTTCGCGCTCGCGCTGATCCTGCATCTGCTGATCGGGTGGTCGATCACTGTGGCGATCCTCGTCGCCGCGGCGATCGTGCTCGTGTACATCACCCTCGGCGGGCTCACCTCGGCGATCTACAACGAGGTGCTGCAGTTCTTCGTGATCGTGGCGGCGCTGCTGCCGCTGACGATCGTCGGGCTGCACGCCGTGGGCGGCATCAGCGGGCTCGAGAACAAGATCAAGCACTCGACGCCGCTTGGCAACGCCGGCCTCCATGCCTGGCACGGCCTCGGCGTGCACCATGTGACCAACCCGCTGACCGCGGACTGGATCGGCGTCGTGTTCGGGCTCGGGTTCGTGCTCAGCTTCGGCTACTGGACGACGAACTTCGCCGAGGTTCAGCGCGCCCTGTCCGCGCGCAACCTGTCGGCGGCGCGCCGGACCCCACTGATCGGTGCCTACCCGAAGATCTTCCTGCCGGCGATCATCATCATCCCGGGCCTGATCGGCATCGCCACCGTTCACGGCCTCGGCGGCAAGAGCCTCAGCTCGCAGTACAACACTGCGATCCCGCATCTGATGGCGACCTGGCTGCCCTCGGGCATGCTTGGGATCGCGATCACCGGACTGATGGCGGCGTTCATGGCCGGCGTGGCGGCGAACGTGACCGCGTTCAACACCGTCGTCACCTACGACCTCGTCCAGTCCTACTGGAAGAAGGACAAGAGCCCGCAGTACTACATCCGGATGGGCCGGCTCGTGACGGTCGGCGGGATCCTGATCTCGATCGCCACGGCGTTCATCGCGAAGGGCTACTCGAACATGATGAACTACATCCAGCAGCTCTTCTCGATCTTCAACGCGCCGCTGTTCGCGACGTTCTTCATCGCGATGCTGTGGCGGCGCGCGACGGCCATAGCGGGCTTCTGGAGCCTGGTGGCGGGCACGGCTGCGGCGTACCTCGTCAATCGCCTGAACGCGTACCACACCATCTTCCATTTCGGTTCCGCGGTCGCCGCGAGCTTCTGGCAGTCGATCTGCGCGTTCATCGCCGGCGGCGTGGTACTCGTGCTCGTGTCCCTTGTGACCAAGCCGAAGCCGCAGGAGGAGTTGCGAGGCCTTGTCTGGGGCCTGACGCGCAAGGAGGAGGAGGCTGTCGCCGAGGACCCGCGCGACAAGCTGTGGTGGCGGCGGCCGGGGCTGCTCGCCGGAGTGGCGGCGGTCATGCTGATCGTCCTGAACATCATCTTCATCTAGGAGGACGGGCTCATGTCGACAACGGAGTATTCAGCTGCCGTCCAGGAGCCGCGTGTTCGTCCCGGCGAGCCGCAGGCAAAGCTGTCAGACGAGGAAGAGGTTCGTGCAGCCAAGGCCGCCAATCGCTTTGACATCCGGCGGATCATCGGCGGGGTGTTCCTGATGTACGGCCTGCTGCTCACGATCATGGGCATCGTCGGCTCGCATCACCTCAAGACGAAGGCGGCCGGGATCAACATCGATTTGTACACAGGCATCGGGATGCTGGTGTTCGGGGCGCTGATGCTGTTCTGGGCGCTGTCGCGACCGGTGCTGCCCGACGTTCGGGCTGTCGCTACAGCAGCGTCGCGCTGACGCTGATTTCGACCGAGCCGAGCGCCCGGGAGATCGGGCAGTTCTTGCCCGCGTCAGCCGCGGCTTGCTCAAACCCGGGTTGATCGAGTCCCGGCACCCGCCCGGACACGGTTAGCTCGGATGTCGTGACGGTCGGTGCGCCGTCCTTCAGGTCAAGCGTCACCTTCGCGCTGACATCGAGATGCTCGGGCGGATTGCCGGCCTCCGTCAGCCCGTGCGCCAGCGCCATCGAGAAGCACGAGGCGTGCGCCGCGGCGACGAGTTCCTCTGGGCTTGTCTTGCCGTCCGAGCGTTCAGTGCGCGACGCCCAGGTGACCGGAAGGTCGCCTAAGCCACCGCTGGCGCCGGTCACGACGCCTTGGCCGTGCGCGAGGTCGCCGTCCCAGCTGGATGTTGCCGTGCGCTCTGCCATCGCCATCGCTGCTACCTCCTAGTGGTGGTCGATCACGCGGTCGATCAATCCGTACTCGACCGCCTCGTCGGGTTTGAAGAACCGGTCACGCTCCATGTCTTCATGCACCCGGTCGTACGTTTGACCGGTGTGGAGCGCGTAGATCTCGTCGATCCGCTGGCGGATGTTGAGGATCTCCCGCGCGTGGATCTCGATGTCGGTCGACTGGCCTTCGAAGCCGGCCGACGGCTGGTGAATCAGGATTCGGCTGTTGGGCAGCGAGAACCGCTTGCCTTTGTTGCCGGCGGCCAGCAGAAGTGATCCCATCGACATCGCGACGCCGACGCAGATTGTCTGGATCTCGGGCTTGATGAACTGCATCGTGTCGTAGATCGCGAGCCCCGAGTAGATCGAGCCGCCCGGGCTGTTGACGTACATCGAGATGTCCTTGTCGGGGTCATCCGACTCCAGGTGGAGCAGCTGCGCGACGATCAGGTTGGCGACCGTGTCGTCGATCGGTGAGCCGAGGAAAATGATCCGCTCATTGAGCAGGCGGCTGTAGATGTCAAACTCGCGCTCGCCACGCGCGGTCCTTTCGATCACCATCGGGATGAGGGGCATACTGAGAACCCTACGGGATGTTCCGCTTCGCCCTCTCTGAGACGGTCAAATTGCGGAGCGGGTCGGGGGCGCTACCTGGACAACGTCGTCTACTCGGTGCTCCGTTCGGAGTGGGGGACCACCACCGCGCTGCCCTCGAACTGACCGGCTCTCAGATCTGCCAGCGCCTGCTCGGCCCGCTCGAGCGGGTAGAGGTTGATGCTCGTCCTCACCGGCACCTTCCGTGCAACCTCCAGAAACTCGGTGCCGTCCTGTCGGGTCAGGTTGGCGACCGAGCGGATCACGCGCTCCTGCCAGAGGTCGTCATAGGGAAAGCTTGGGATGTCGGACATGTGGATGCCCGCGCAGACGACCGTGCCCGCGGGCGCCAGTGCCTTCAGTGCCTGCGGCACCAGCTCACCGGCCGAGGCGAAGATGATCGCCGCGTCGAGTTGCTCGGGCGGAAGCTCGTCGCTGGCGCCGGCCCATGACGCGCCGAGGCCCTTCGCGAATTGCTGGGTGCGCTCGTCGCCTCTGCGCGTGAATGCGAACACGGACCGGCCCTGCCACACGGCGACCTGGCAGATCATGTGCGCGGCGGAGCCGAAACCGTAGAGGCCGAGGTTGGTCCCGTCGCCGGCGAGCTTCAGCGCCCGGTATCCGATCAGGCCGCCGCACAGCAGCGGCGCGGCCTGCTCGTCGGTGAGGGTGTCAGGCAGTGGCAGGCAGAAGCGCTCGTCGGCGACGGTCAGCTCAGCGAAGCCGCCGTCGATGTCACGCCCGGTGAAACGCGCACTGACGCATAGGTTCTCGCGATTGGTGGTGCAGTACCGGCACGTCCCGTCCGTCCACCCGAGCCAGGGCACACCGACGCGGCGGCCATCCGCGGTCGTCGCAACGATCTGGTGCCCGAGCACGATCGGCAGCTTGGTGGCCTCGATCTCGCGGTCGCGCAGGTGCAGGTCGGTGCGGCATACGCCGCACGCCTTGATCTCCAGGAGCAGCTGCCCGGGCCCGGGCTCAGGGTCCGGGAGCGTCGTGGGCTTCAGTGGCTGACCGGGCTGCTCGAGGATGACTGCGCGCATCTGACTGGCTCAATCATGACTCGTAGGTCAATCCAGCGGCTCGCTAAGAGATTTCTGGAGCGTTGCAACGAGGCGCGGGTTTGTGACCGGAACTTCCCGTTGCCTCACGGCGTCGCGTCGAGCCAGGCGCGCCGGCTCGTATGCACCGCTGAAGGCTCGCCCGTCGCGAGCTCGCGACGGACCTCGCCGAGCGTCCCGAACCGCTCCGCGACGACGTTGTGCTGGTGGATCGTCTCGAGGTTCACCTGACGCGCGGACACGAACGCGCGGTCGTCGAGATCTCCGAACGCATCGACGACGCCTCTGATCATCTCGCGCACGCAGTCCTCGACGAAGCGCGGTCGGCGGTGCGCCTTCTCGACGACATGCGCCTCGTCAGCACGCTTCATCAGCTCGTAGATCTCCGACGACATCGACCCCTCGACGATGCCGAGCAGCGTGCTCGCGTCGATCTCGTCGTCGCACAGCTCGGTGCAGCCGATGTGAAGCGTGCCGAGCCCACGCTGGTTGTGCGTGGCGACCGGTACCGCCTCGAGGATCTGGTCGATCTGCTCGGGGTCGAAGCCTTGGTCTTCGAGTCGATCGCGGGCCGTTGTCGCCACCAGCTCTTGCGCGCACGGGCATGCGGTCATGCCCTGAGCGGTGACGCCGATCAGCCGGCGGGTGCCGACCTCGGTGCAGATCGCAGATCCGTGCAACGTGTACAGCTCCTGCGTCTGGATCCCCGACACGGGAGCGGGCTTGTGCTCCGGGAAGCGCGCCTCGACGGTCACCTCTGCGCGCCTGGCGCGCTGTCGTTCGCGAACCAGCTGCGCGATGTGCTCGGCGAGCGTCTCGGCCTTGAACGTCGACTCTCCGAGGACCACCTGGCCGATCGCCTCGTTGACGACCTCCTCGAAGCGCGACATGTGCGCGCCCTTCTGGTTCGGCCCGAGTTCGACCACACACTCAAAGCGCGCGGAGAACAGCTGCTCGGAGCCGTCTTGGCGGATCCGGATGACCTTTTCGACGCCGGTTACGCCGACGCGCGAGAGGCTCAGCTGCACGCTTGGCAGCTGCGCCTGAACGTCAATCATCGAGAGAGCTGAGGATCTGTCGGCGGCCATGTCTCGGTTAAAGCGTAGTCAGGCCGAGCACTCGGCGATCGATCGTGCCTGGACAAAGCCGGGCTTTGTGGTATCACTCGCCGTCTCATTGGGAGAAGTGAGAGAGGGAGTCCACCCGTTTTGGGTGTCTCAAAGCTGCGTCTGGGAGGAGCTCAGGGGCCGTGAGCGATAAGGGAATAGTGCTGTTGACCGATGAAGCTCCAATTGTGGAGCTCGACGAGCTGCGTCCGCTGATTGCGGAAGGTCACGAACGCGGTTACTTGACGTTCGGCGAGATCGAGGCGTGCCTCGAGGAGGTCGAGGTCACCAAGGAGCAAGTTCAGGAGCTGCACGCGTACCTGGACGAACAGGGAATCGACGTCGTCGGCGCCGATGGCCGGCCCGCAAAGTCCGAGGGAGGGAGCGTCGAGGCGAGTGCCGCCGCCGCGAGCGAGCCCGCGCCCGAGGAGCGCAAGAAGGTCGAGATCGATCTGACGGTCGAGCCGTCGCTCGATTCGCTGCGGCTGTACCTGCGCTCGATCGGGCGCGTCAGTCTCCTGACCGCGGAGCAGGAGGTGTTGCTGGCACGCCGCATCGAACGCGGCGACATGCTCGCCAAGCAGCAGATGATCGAGGCCAATCTTCGGCTGGTGGTGTCGATCGCGAAGTCGTACCTGGGCCGAGGCTTGACTTTCCTTGATCTGATCCAGGAAGGCTCGATGGGATTGATCCGTGCGGTTGAGAAGTTCGACTACCGCCGCGGTTACAAGTTCTCGACGTACGCAACCTGGTGGATCCGCCAGGCCGTTACCCGCGCGATCGCCGACAAAGGCCGCACGATCCGGATCCCCGTGCACATGGTCGAGAAGCTCAACAAGGTCGTCCATGTCGAGCGGCAGTTGGTCCAGCAGCTCGGCCGCGAACCGACGCCGGAGGAGATCGCCGCCGAGCTCGAGACCACGGTTCGCGAGGTGCGCGACGTCTTGCGGATGGCGCAGCAGCCGATCTCGCTCGAGAAGCCGATCGGCGAGGAAGACGAATCCGAGCTCGGCGACTTCGTCGAAGACCAGACCGCCGAGTCACCGTTTGAGCTCGCGGCCGAGCGCCTGCGGCGTGAGAACCTGCGGCGCGCGCTCGCGGCCCTGCCCGAGCGCGAGCGCGAGGTGATCGAGATGCGCTTCGGCCTGACCGGCGAGCGGCCTTACACGCTGGAAGAGGTGGGGCGCGCCTTCAATGTCACGCGCGAACGGATCCGTCAGATCGAGAACCACACGCTCAAGAAGCTCGAGGCGTTGCCAGAGGCGCAGCGGCTGCGGGACGCTTCATAGCCGCTGGCGTCGTTCCGTCCGGGGCCGAACGTATGTTTGGGTCATGGGACGGGCGTGGAGTCCGAGACGGCAGGGTGATCTTGGCGAGGCCTCGGCAATCGAGTGGCTGACCCGAGCCGGCGCGTGCGTTTCGCTACCGATTGGCGCGAGCCCGGACTACGACCTGATCGCTGATTTCGATGGTCGGCTGGTTCGTGTACAGGTCAAGACGTCTATCTGCTGGCGAGGTGGTCGTTACGAGATCTCGTTAGCAACTCGGGGCGGCAACCGGAGCTGGAGCGGGCTTGTGAAGCGACTTGACATTTCGCGCTGCGACAGCCTGTTCGTGCACGTCGGGGACGGACGGCGATGGTACATCCCTGCATCGGCGCTCGGAGGTGCCAGCGGCATCGTCCTGGGCGGGCCGAAATACGCGGAATTCGAGGTCGAATCCGGGCCGCCACTCCCCGCTCGCGAGGTCGCTGAAATCGTCCCCCGACGCTAGACTCAGCCACCCCGGCGGGATTCCCGAGCGGTCAAAGGGGTGCGGCTGTAAACCGCATGGCTACGCCTTCGCAGGTTCGAATCCTGCTCCCGCCACTGGCGTTCGTCTGAGCGCGCATGTCTATCCTCGGCCTCGCATGGAATCCGAGGACGACGTGCGTTCTGAGGCGGTGGAACAGGCGTCGCAGGATGGCGCGGACCGGATCTCTCGGCTGCGCCACGCCGCGGTACGCCTTGACAGCCGGCCCTCGCTGCTCGCAGCCGCGCGCCGGTTGCGGCACTCGCTCCCAGGCGACGAGCGGTTCGGCGATCCGCTGTCGATGGCGGGCGGGACGACCGTCGAGGTGGTCGCCCGGGGCGTGTCGTCGCTCCGACCCGAACGCGAAAGCGTTGTCGGCGAATTGGGGATGGCGGGACTGCAGCTGTGGCAGTCGCTCTCGGAGGCGGCGGGGCGCGGGCGCGGCGACATTGAGCTGGCGCTGCTGTTCACCGATCTGGTCGGGTTCTCCTCATGGGCGCTGAAGGCCGGCGACGCGGCGACGCTGTTGCTGCTGAGGGAGGTCGGGACGGTGCTCGAGTCAGCGGTGCTCGGGCACCACGGCCGGATCGTGAAGCGCCTGGGGGATGGGGTGATGGCGACGTTCCTGGACGCACCTGCCGCGGTCGGCGCCGCGCTCGACGCACAGGATGCGCTGCGGGAGGTCGAGGTCGCCGGCTACCGCCCGCGAATGCGCGCGGGGGTCCACTGGGGGCGGCCGCGCAAGCTGGGCGGCGACTATCTCGGGGTCGATGTCAACATCGCTGCTCGGGTTGGCGACGCCGCCAAGGCGGACCAGGTGCTCGCGTCCGACACGATCCTGCAGCGGCTCGACGGCATCGATCTGAGCCTCGGGCGACGAAAGCGTCTGCGGGCTGACGGGGCCCCGCGCGAGCTCCACGTCACCGCCGTGTCGCGGCCCTAGCGGCCGGTCGCCTCGACAGCGTCGGTCGCGTTCCTGCGGGTGCATGTTTCCATGCAGGCGATGTCACGGGATGTCGTCGAATGTGGGTGCGTGTTACCTTGAACGGCGCCTGACCCCTGATTGGCGCAGGCAAAACCCAGTGCTAACGCCGACCGTCAGCGCCGGTTGGAACGCGCGATGCTCAGCCTTCGGAGGCCATACACCCGGGTCGTCTGCGTCCTTGTGGCGGGACTGCTTGCGTCTGCGTCGGCGATCTGGCTGATGTCTCACTCGTCAGCCGCGCGTGCCGCCAGCACGGGGCAGCTGCAACAGCAGATCAGCCAGGGGCAGAGCCGGGTCTCGAGCCTGTCGGGCGCGCTCAGCGCGACCTCCAGTCACCTGGCGCGGCTGAACCGGAGCATCGCGCGACTGCAGGGTCGGATCGCACGGATCCAGGCTGACCTTGACGCCAAGCGCGCCGAGTTGCTGACGCTGCGCAATGAGCTGAGCGCTGCGCGCACGCGGCTCGCGCAGCTCGTGGCGTTCGAATCGCACGCCGAGAACGTGCTCTCGAAGCAGCTGATCAGCGACTACGAGACCGACCGGCCCGACATCGTCAGCGTCGTGCTCGAAGCCCGCGGGTTCCAGGACCTGCTCGAGCGGATCTCGTTCATGCAGCGGATCCGCAAGGAGAACGTCCAGGTCGTCGACCGTGTGCGCGCCGCCCGCCGCGCGGTGGCCGCCCAGGCGACCCGCCTCGGCGCGCTCGAGGAGCGCCAGCAGGCGCTGGCGACGCAGGTCCTGCGCCAGCGCAATGCACTCGCCGGTGTCCGCGTCAGCCTCGTCCAGCAGCAGATCGTCGTTGCCCAGCAGCGCAGTGCCAAGGCCAACCAGCTCGCCAGCGCGCGCGGCGATGTGGCTGGACTCCAGCGCCAACTCTCAAAGCTCCAGGCCGCGCAGGCGGCGGCTGCCGCGGCCAGCTCGGGCTCGGGCTCAGGCTCGGGCTCGGGCAGCTCGAGCGGCGGATCCGTCGGCGCCGGCCAGGTCTCAAGCGGCGGCGGCTTCACCTTCCCGATGCCAAAGGGCGCCGCCTCGCCGCCAGGCACCTGGAGCCTCGATCAGGGAGTCGACATTTCCGCGCCGGGGGGCACGCCGGAACTGGCCGTCTGCTCAGGCACGATCGTCCTGCACGGCATCGGCGGCTTCGGCCCATGGGCGCCGGTGCTGCATTGTGACGGCTCCGTCGGCGGCTACAGCTACGTCTACTACGGCCACGCCGGCCCGGCCAACCAGCTTCCGATCGGCACCCACGTCGGTGCCGGCCAGGTGATGAGCGAAGTCGGCCCCGGCATCGTCGGGATCTCAACCGGACCCCACATCGAGATCGGCTTCTCCGACTCCAGCGGTACGCCGGTCGGCGGCGGCAGCGCCTCGACAATGGAGTCGCTGCTGCGGGCCGCCTACGGTGGGTAGCGGCCACGCGCCGCGACGCGGTACGCTCAACGACAGCGCCCTCTTAGCTCAGCTGGTAGAGCACTTCCATGGTAAGGAAGGGGTCGTCGGTTCGAGTCCGACAGAGGGCTTTAGGCCGATTTCCAGGGGTTTTGTCATTGCTTGCGGCTCAGTCAACATGAGCCGTTCCGTCCATTTTCCGTCCACCATTCTTGCGAGCCGCGCGGATGGACCGCTCCGCGGGAACCTGCTTTCCGTCCCAATTCGCGATCACGCCGGCGTAGTGCTGCTCGATCATCCGGACGCTCGTGCCGACCTCGCGCCCGATCTGTGTGAGCGGGATCCCTTCGTAGATCCGGAGGGTCACGTAGCTCGAGCGTAGGTCGCGCGGGCGCGTGCCTTTGGGCGCCGCCCCGGGCTTGGCCGGGTTCGGGTTCTTGCGATCGCGGCGCGGGCGCTCAGGCTCGCCCTGCCATGTCCGCCTGCGCCAGTTGCGCCAGTCGTCCCCGTTCCAGAAGTCGCCGTCGTGCGCGGGGAACACCGGCAGCTTGGCCGTTGGCCGGCCGGAGGCGAGGAACCACTCCCTGAGGTCGTCGGCGAGCGGCTTCAGTAGCGGCGTGTGCCGCGTGCGGCGGCGCTTGGTGTCGACGTAGCGGATCGCCTGCTCGCCGACGTCGTCCCACGTGAGGCGGCAGACGACCTCCTCCGGCCGCGGGCCGGAGTAGGCGAGCACCGACACGAGCGTGCGATCTCTGAGGTCTTCGAGTCTGGCGCGGATGCCCTCGACGTCCGTCGGCAAGAAGATGTGCGGCTCTCGAGCGCGCTCGTAGCGCGGCTTCGTCACGCCGGCGGCGGCGTTGTACTCCACGAGCTCTTCGCTGACGGCGAAGGACAGGATCGACTGCACGATCGTCATCGCTTTGACGACGGTCGCGGTGCCGACGCCGGCCTTCTCCAGCTCCGCGCGGAAGCGCGTCAGGCGCTTCGGGGTCAGTTCGCGCACGCCGTACTCGCCGAGGCGAGGCAGGATGTGGAGAGACCAGACGCGCCGGTACAGGTCGCGGGTGGCGGGGCTCAGGTTCGGGACGACGTGCAGCTGCCAGTACGTCTCGACGAACTCTCCCAGCTTCACATCGTCGGGAACCGCTGCCTGGCCGAGCTGGCGCCGGCGGCGCTGCCACGCATGGAAGTCCTGCGCGTCGGACTTGCGGTCGAACGTCCGGCTGCGTTTGCGGCTGCCCTCCGTCCAACGCAGCTCCCACTTCCCGTTGTACGTCCGCCGGATGTCCATCAGCTGCTGCCCTCAATCGCGCGCAGGCGAGCCAAGCTCCCTCGCTGGTCCGCGTCGCTCGTCGGGCGTTGGCGCTCGCGGCGCCGTGCCGGCTCCGGGGGTGGCGAGACGCTGCGCCGAGCGGGGCGGCGCAGCCAGCGCTCGTACTCGACGAATTCGATCCGGTAGTGGCCGGGCACGGGTTCGAAAGCTTGCAGATCCCCGCGGCGGATTGCTCGGAGGATGGCGTGGTAGGAGAAGCCGGCTCGGTCGGCGACCTCGCGAGGGGAGAGGACGTCGCGGGCGGGCTCCGTCATCGGCATGGCTCGCAGCCTGCGCGGGCCGGTCGCGGCAGCTGCATCGGCGATGGACGTGTTTGGTGCGTGGTCACGGCGCTTGGACTTTACTACTAAGTCATTCTATTTATCGTCAAGTACTGTTATTAGGCTTCGTCAGCCGCTTGTGCGGCGTATCGTGGCAGTGGCAGTGCCCACCAGGAAACCCAACATGAGTGTTGTGTCGTGATACCATCCTTTGACGAAGGTGGGAATCTCCCGTCTGGCATCCATCAAGCGACCTGGGACGAGATCGTGGAGCGCTACGCAACGAATGAACGGCGCGGACAGCAGGTGGATGGGCTGCGCTCGGCGATCGAGTCGTTGCGCGCGGCGGGCTGCTCACGCGTCTATCTGGACGGAAGCTTCGTCACCGACAAGATGGTTCCCGGCGACTTCGACGCCTGCTGGGAGGGGCGCGGCGTCGACCCAGATCTGCTCGATCCGGTCCTGCTCGACTTCAGCCATCGCCGCGCGGCGCAGAAGGCGAAGTACGGTGGGCGAACTCTTCCCGGCCGAGGTCGCTGCTGAGCCTGGCGGGACGCGATTCCTCGACTACTTCCAGCGCGACCGCGCCACAGGCGAGCCGAATGGGATCGTCGAGATCGACCTCGAGGCGTGGTCATGATCACGAACGAACGCCAGTACCGGATCACGAATGCGGAGCTGAAGCGCTTCGAGGAGGCCCTCGCCGAGCGGACGGCGGCTGGACCGAGCCCGGATGTGCATCCGCGGATCCATCA
>CAWCDS010000010.1:0-140678 GCA_963794285.1 uncultured Solirubrobacterales bacterium | reverse complement strand
CGGACCCCCAGGACGGCAATCCGCGAGCGCCAGCGGCGCGAGCTCGAGCTGTCGGCCGCGTCGGGCGACGGCCTGCTCAGGATCGCTCCAGCCATCAGCGGATCGCCCCCAGGGCCATGACGTGCATTCTGATCCCTATGTCACGGGAGTGCACCTTCGACCGGTGTTCATTCGCCGGCACAACGTTGACCTCGGGTGCGGTGCCCTCGACCGCACTGTGTTCAGGCGCCAGGCGGGAACGTGTACGACGCGTGGGGCGGGACGAACGGCCCGACCTCCAGCACGATCTCGGCATGCGTCACCAACGGAACGCGCCCGGGTCGCCCACGCCAGCGCCGCCCCCCGACAAACACCGCGACACTGGTACCAGGGCACGCTCGAAACGACAGCAACCGCCGAGCGGACAGCGGCTGCCCCCAGGCGCGAAACAGATCGGCTGTGAAAAGGCGCGCTCCGGGACGGACCAGCACCACCCCGGTCGGCTCGACTGTCACCAAGTCCCCGTAGCAACCCGCGGCGGAGATCCGTCCGGCGGACAGGGCTCGCGGCGGACGGGTTCCAATGCCCGCTGGAATCAGCACGACCCTGTTCCCCGCAAATACTTCGACATGGACTCCGTAGCGGGGACCGAGCCCGCGGGCGCACCGGCCGATGACCGGACCGGCGGCGGGCGGATGAAACGGTGCCCCGTGACCGATCGGACGCGCCGCTGCCAGGAGCGCTCGCGGGATTCCGGCGTCCGGCGAATGGCTGTGCGTGGCGCCGCAGCCAGCCACCAGAACCAGCGCAGCCAGCACCAACACCGCGCTCCCGTACCACGCGCGCTCGCCGCTGGCTTGCCCCTTCCACGGCCGCCACCGATCGGGCTCCTGGTCGCTGCGGCTCAGGCGGGTGACTCCCACAGCATCGCGTCCTCATCCTCATACTCGTCGCCGTCGGCGGCTTCCTCCGGATCGCCCTCGCCGATCAGACGCGACGCGATGACGAGCAGCCCGATGCCGCAGCCAAGGCACACCACGCACGCCGCTCTCGTCACGAACGCGGGCGTGGCAGCCAGAACGAACCCATTCAACAGCGTCGGTATCAGGTTCGCCCCCTCCCAGATCGCGACAAAACCGATCGCGAAGTAGGTGAAGTATCCCGACCGCCGCCGCAGCAGCCGCAGCGATGCCCACACGACAAACGCTGCGATCACCGCGAGCGTGACCATCTGGAACACCGAGACCGCGGGGCGGCCGTGCAGCTCTCTGCCCCCTCCCGCGACAGCGATGCCAATCAGCGCCGCCACGGACAGCCCTCGCGCCAGTCCCAGATCGAGCGCGGGGCGGTTGACGCGACGTGCCGCCAGCGTGCATGCGAGCAGCACGACGATCGGCCAGAACCACACCAGCGACGGATCATCGGCATGCCACAGGCCACCCGCGATCACGCCGGGAGTGCCGTTCACCCGTACCGGGATCGACCACCGCCCCACATATGCCGTGCCCGGCGCGATCGCTACCGCCGCCAAGGCGTGCAGCCTGCCGTCATGCCAGCTGTACTGGTGCCCTGCGCTCGCGCGTGACCATTTCGCCGGCGTGGCGGGCCCAAGACCTGACGGCGGGATCTCCGCCGGCGTCTGGTTGAAGTAGAACATCGCCGAGTTCTCATTCACGGCCACCCCGGACGGCGAGAACCGCATGTACGGCGCCCCGCGATAGTCCAACACGACGACCGTCTCGGTCGGTGAGACACGCAGCCACAGGCGCTGATCACCGTCGATCACCTTCGCCTGCGCACCGGCCGGAAGCTGACCGATTCTCGCCAGATAGCGCGTCGCGATCGGCGCGACGGGCCCATGCGCGTCGGCCACGCCCGGCAGCACCGTCAGTGCCAGGCACGTCGCTACGAACGCCAGTCCCGCAGCCCGCGGGCGAGCGCCGACCATAGACTTGTGGTTGGCCGCGCCGGCGGCCCAGACGCGCCTTCTCCGTCCGCGTCTCATCGGGTATGACCGACTTTCCGCATTGCCATCACGCTGCATTCTCCCGCCTGGGATTGCGAGCGATCCTCATCGCCGTCCTCGCCACACTTGCTGTGGGAGCGGGTTCACCCGTGGCGCTCGCCGACGGCGATCCCGCCAGCGATGTCCTGGCCCAGCAGAGCCTGTTCCTCCCCCAGGACGCCGGCGTTTCCGCCCACCAGCAGGCACAACTCGCCGCGCTGCTGCAAGCCGCAGTCCGCGCGGGCTACCCAATACGCGTCGCGCTGATCGCCTCGCCGACCGACCTCGGCTCGGTCACGGCACTCTGGCGAGCGCCACAGAGCTACGCCAAGTTCCTCGGCCAAGAGCTCGGACTCGTCTATCACGGGCCCGTGCTCGTCGTCATGCCCAACGCCCTCGGGCTCCACCAGCACAACCGACCCGACGCCGTCCAGCGGGCCGCGCTCGCCCACCTCCCGGCCCCACAACCCGGCACCGGACTCGGCGCCACCGCACTCGACGCCGTCCAAAAGCTCGCCGCGGCATCAGGCCACCCGGTCCCCATCCCAAGCGCCAACACCCCAACGAGCCCCAGCGCGACCGACGCCACCGCATGGATCGTGTTCGCCGCCGGCGCAGTGCTGATCGTGCTGGCCTGGGCGGCCAGCTTCCGCGCAAAGCCGCCGCAGCTCACGCGTAGGCGAGCCGCCTCAACCTGACCCGGGGGGCCGGAGCGGCTCGTGGCCGGACTCGAGCACTGCAACCTCCCACTGCACGGCCGCCTGCAGCTGCTCGCCTCTGCGCTCTCGCCCGCGGCCGTAGCGCTGTGGTCCCGATCGCCATCCGTCTCGGCCTGGCGGTGCATCCTCGAACTGCTTGCGGCAATTAGCGTGACGAGCCTGGCTGCGGCGATGCTGACGATCGAGCCGTCCCTCCCTTCGAGGCAACTCGGCCGCTCCTCGTCAGCCTTCCGCGACTACTACCGTCTATACGCTCGCGGATACGGCAGCTGTTCTGCCCAAGCCGACGGCATCATCCGCTCCGCTCCGGCCTGAACACGCGAACACGCGGCGCCAGGATTCCGGGCCTGATCATCGCCAGGAAAACTCGCCCATGCGAATGGCTCACACCCAAGCAATCAGCAAGCGCGCGGACTTCTCGCTCACCACGAACAGCCGCACAGATCAGAGGTGCGCCCGCGTAGCAAAGCGGGTCTCCTGCGAGTCGCGGCAACCGCCCTGCTCATCGCCAATCCCGGGGGTGCGAGAGCGGGTCGGCCGACAGGCGCCAAGCCGACCCAGCCGCGGTTCGCTCTATCGCCTCATCCGAAGGCCGGCGCTGGCCGAAATTGTCCGCGAGGGCCGTCCATGCACCGTGCTGATGATCTCGGCGCTGTCGATGCCCTTGGAGGTAGATGCTGGTGATGCCCAGGTTGGCGTGTCCGAGCTGGCGCTGGATCACAACCAGGGGGACGCCTTCGTGCGCCATCTCGACCGCGTGCGCGTGTCGGAGCTGATGCTTGTGCCGACGTCGGCACAAGCACCAATATGCCGACCTCATCGTTAAGCCGACGCGGGCGCGGGAGCCATGGCAATCTGGGTTGATCGTGGCGCAGGGGTCGGCATAACGCGCCGCCGCTCGCGGTCACGCTTCGGCCTAACGGGGCCACTGTGGACCAACGCCGCGTCGGTCTGGCCGATCGACGGCCCAAGCGGCGAAGGCGCTGCACGCATGCGGTTTGCTGAGTCGCGGGCGCGCGGTCAGACGTCAAACCGGTCTCAGCTGACGGTCTTTGCTGCCTCGCATCGGCCGCCCAGCGGGCCCTCGAAATGGAGTGGAATTATGCCGATGTTTCGGACCACTGAATTGGCACTTTGCAGCACCTCGCCGGCCTGGTCGGCATAACGATCGGGTCGGCATATTGATGCGGCGCGAATCGACGCCTGACCCCCGCTCCAGCAGCTGCGTGGTGGAGCTGCTTGCGTGCCGCCGACGCCTCCCACCGTCGTCCCGCGGTGGGTCCGTGGATCACGCACAGCAGCGCGCCGATCGGGAGCTGCCGGCGGAGCTCGAGCCATCGATCGAGTTGCTCCCAGGCCCAACGGTCCATCCCGACCTCGCGGCGTTTGCCGCCCTTCCCGCGCCGGACGAGCACGGCGCCGCGGGCGCCGTCCAGGTCGCTCTCCTGGAGACTGAGAGCCTCGCTGATTCGCAGGCCCGCACGCCAAAGCAAGACGATCAGCGCGCGGAGTCGATGACCGTCGGCGCGGTCGCCGACGCTGCGCATCACCGCGACGATCTCTTCGACCGTCGGCGGATCGGCCGGGTACTGCTCGCCCTTATTCCGCGGCGCGCGACCTCGGTGATAGCCGGGCATGGTCGCCGGTGAGCGACGGTGACCGGCAACGTCCAGCAGCACGGATTCCATGAACCCGCCCTTCGTGGGACAGTTGACTGAGCGCTGCTATTCGAACCGACCCGCCACCTGGTGTCCGCGGAGGCTGTTGCACAAACCACTCAACGTTCTGGTCCATCAATTGGGTGGCGGGATAACACATGTAGATCCACTCGCGGCGGCTCTCGTGTGATTGGGATAGGACCTGTAATCGGGGCCCCATCTTGGTCACTCCTCCCACCACACTGGAGCAAAGACGATTCCGCGCCTTTGTGCAACGGCCTCCGCGCTAAGCGCGTCTGCAACCGAGGGCCGCGAAATACCTGTGCGACAAGAAGAGCAGGTCCCGGCCAGCCATGGTTATGGGTGTCCCGGTCTGACTGCTCCACGCCTACACCCGTCACCCCCGCGCGGCGACCGCGGCGCGCGGGAAGGGGCAGCATGACCCGAGACTGCCGCGTGGGCGGCATTGGGAAGCGAGCGCTCAGTGCTGGAGTTCCGCTTTCACCCAATTGTTAGCGGCGGCGCTGCTAGCACGCGGACCGACGCGTTCGTGCTTGTTCCGCGCGACCCAGGGAGGTCGGCAGCGATCGAAAGATGCGCGCTTGGCCGGCAACGCGCATATCGGAGATCCACTCGTCCTGGCACGACGTGTCGCCACCGTGTGTGACGATCGGTGCGGGTTGGGTGCGCCGGTTGGCTTACGACGGTGGGCGGGCGTGGCCGGCCGGAAGGAGATGGGCGCGAAAAAGTTGGGTGAGCGGGTCGGCGATCGCGGTCTGTCCGGCGGCGGTTGGGTGAAGGATCCCGGAGTAGTTCACCTTCTTGTCGACGAAGGCACCGATGTGGTTGAACCAGCTGGGGGTGCTGCAGTAGCCGTGGGATGCAAACGTGCTGTCGTGGCCGTCCAGGTTAATGAAGTGCCAACCGAACCGTGACGCGGCGCGCTGCTCAGCCTGGTTGAGAGGTTCGATGAGGTGGTTCTCGACCCAGCTGACCTCGTGCGCTCCGCCCACGTTCTCAAAGCCGCCTCCGGCGGGGCTGGAGGGGGACGCCCCATTGGGGATCATGATGGGACAGAGCCGCCCGGCCGTTTCTTGCAGCGGGTCCGGATAGCCGATGATGTAGATATCACCTGCCTTGAGCCGCTTGCCCTTGAACAGGTCTTTGATCTCGGCGTGGAGCTTGTCGTAGAGCGCCGGAAGGTTGTGGATCGCGCGGTCGATTTCAGCGGGGATGCCGGTCCCATGAATGCTCACGTCCTGGCACCGCTTGACGGCGACGCACGTTGCCACCAGGGAAGCGAACCCCACATCGTTGATCCCCGCCGACATGGTCAGAGCGTCGATCTGACGGCCATGCTTACTGAATAGTCCACGCTTGGCCGTCAGGGAATGCAGTTCGCGGATCTGATCGATCATAGTTGTGCCGCCGAACGGGAAAGAACTAACCGGCTTGTCGATGGTCGCGCCGCTGCAGGCAATATGCAGGAATGTCACCGAGGACTTCGGATCGGCCGTTTCGAGTTTGAGCGCTGCCTGGGAGCCGTAGGCAAGCTTGGACGTGTCGCATTGGTGGCTGGTGTAGGGCGGGGCGCCTTCCCCGGAGGCCAGCGAGTCGCCGAGGGCGGCGACCACAAAGTCCTGTACGACCACCTTCCTCGTGAAAGAGAGATCTTGCGGGCCGACTCCGCTCTGGTCCACGCGGACCCGGTAGGTGCCCACGTCGTCAAAGTTGACCTCGAATACACACTTCTCCGCGGTCGGCTTGGATTTCACCGACTTGCCGTCGACGAACCACTTATACGTAGCGCCAGCGTCGCACTCTCCGTGACGGATCGTCATCAACACCGGGAACTCGGACGGAGAGGCGTACTTCTTCGTGAGGGTCGCGTCGTCGTACCGCGAAGGCATCACGTAGTCGAACTCGGGCTGGCAGCTGTCCTTCGCCGCGCTCGGCGGAGCGTCGTCGCAGACGGTGAAATCGACACCGGACTGGAGGCCAGCGACGCCGGGGGTGAACGTCACCGTCTTGGACGCCGGGGTGAAGACCTCAGTCTTGCTGCCCAGCGGAGTGACCCGCCAGGTCCCCGCATCCAAGCTGTTGATCGTGTAGGAACCGTCGCTACCGGTGACCGCAGAGCGCGACGTACCTCCCCCATTCTTAGCGATCACCATCTCCGGCGAAGGCGGCGCAGCGGGCTTGCACCCCGCCACAGTGCAGAGCCGGGCTGTGACCTTCCCCGAAATCGAAGACAGGCTCGACGTTGGCGGCGGCGTGACATTCCTCCAAGTGATCTGCTGGCAATCCCACCCTGAGTTAGGGTTGTCCTGATTGGCCTGCTGCTGTGCCTCACAGTCGCCGAAGCTCGAGGGTGGCGGCGGAGCGGCCCCGTGCAGGTCCCCGGTGTGGTAGTACAGAAAGCCGGTCATCGTGCTGCTGGACGCGCTGGTGATGACGTAGGCCTCGCCGCCGCCGACGCTGTAGCTCTCTTCGACCTTCCCGCTGCCGTTGCTGATCGAGCCGCTCAGATGGCCGAACGCCCCGGCACAGCCCGGACCCCCGCCAAAAGCGACCGATGAGCTGTCGGTAGTGCCGTTGATGCTCGTCGAGGTGCCGGAGCTGATCGACCAGGCGTCGTTGAAGGGGCCGGTGTCGCGGTACAGCTGCCAACAGCCATTTAGATCCGGGTTCGATGCGGCCGCGGGACTGCACTCAAACGCCAGCAGCACCGTGCCCGCCAGCGCGGCCACGATCACACAATTGCGCGCGATCAGCCCGGTCGCGCCCACAGCCCGCTTGAACATACGCACTCCTCACCGGTCCAGGTGCCCCGCGTTCCCCCGGGGGTTGACAGCCCCGCGCCCACCGAAGCTCCGGTGACTCTACCACGAACCGGCGTGGGTCTAGCAACCGATCTGCGTGCTCAGTGCGTACGGCTGTGATACTGGCGCGTGTGGTTATGACCGATCCTCTGCTCGAGCTGATCGGCCAGACCGTGGACCTGCTCGAGATCGGCGAGTTCCGCGCTCGCCTGGTGCAGGCGCTGCACAGCGGGCTGCCGTGCGACTGGGTGGCGATCAGCGACACCGGCGCCGGTCCCGACCGCGACGTCGAGCTCGTCGACCCGCCGATCGCGGCGGAGCTGCTGCAGATCTTCGCCGAACTCGCATACCAGAACCCGCTCCGCGCGCGGGCCGAGCGCACCGGCGACGGGCGCCCCTACCGGTTCTCCGACGTCGTCACGCCAGAGGAGTTCCACGAGCTCGAGATCTACCAGCGGTTCTACCGACAGATAGGCCTAGAGCACCAGCTCGCGTGTACGCTGCCAGGCGCCACCGGCCGGATCCTCGCGATCGTTCTCGGCCGAAAACACGAGGACTTCACCGATGCCGAACGCGGCCTGCTCGGCGACGCGCGACCGTTCTTGATCCAGGCCTATCGCAACGCCACTCGCTACAGCGACGCGGTCGCCGCCCGGCCGCCGCAGCGCGGCGACGAGCGCGCGCCGGACATCGAATCGCTCTGCGGGCCCGGGCTCACACGCCGGCAAGCGGAGGTGCTGCGGCTGCTGGCGACCGGCGCCTCCGAGCGCGGCATCGCCGCCCAGCTCGGACTCAGCCACCGCACCGTCCAGAAACACCTGCAGCTCTGCTACCGACGGCTCGGGGTCAACACCCGCTCAGACGCATCCACAATCGCCTGGACGGTTTAGCTCAACACGTAGAACTCGAAGCGCCGTGGCGCCCCATCGCACCTGTTCGCCGACCCGCGCCGATCCGCCCGCGCTCATTCCACGCGCGCGAGCCGACGTTCGGATCACCTCGGAAGTGACCGGTCGGGCGGCCTCGTCGGCGATGTCGTCGACTCCTCGTCCGAAGTGCCATGAGGCGTGCGCACTATGACATTGTCGTCCAACCCCACGCTAGGCCCGCCCGATCCGACGAGACGGTCAGGATGCCCGTGAGATGGGGCAGTCGGCCTGACCTCGAGCGCGACGGCCGGAAGGCGCGCTCGCGCGAGCAAGCCTAAGGCGAAGCCGAAGGCGATCAGCTGCATGGCGCTCATCAAGCCGAGTCTGTCGGTCCACGCCGGTGCCGTCGACGCCGGCACCGCGCCGGGATGCGCAGTCTGACTGGGTCGGTCCCGCGCGGAGGGCCCCACACAGCCACCATTGCTGCCCAGAACGGCAGACCCGCACCAGAACGCGGCACGGAATCACAGGGGATCAAGGCAATCACGATCTCTACGGTTAAGCGCCGGCGCCCGCCAAACCCGGATCCCGCGCTCAAGGCGTCACCGGGCTGCTCACCCACGAGAGAGACCCGACGAGCGCGCCCCGGGACGCCCCATCGTCACGACGAGTCATACAGGACCGAAGACTTCCCGTTTCACGAAATAGGGGCGGTCTGAGAGGCTCTTGCCGGCGTTCGCGAAGCTTCTGCTTCCGGAGATATGCAGACACGGCGCCACGCTCGTCACACCCGTGCGGAGATGAAAGCGCGTCTCGGCTCGCGCGTCGCCGCGCACCTCCTGTTCGCCAGCAGCGAGGCCGGCATCGTCGTCGGGCTGTCCGTCGTCGTGCCCGGTCAGCCCGGAGTAGCGCGTCTTCACGGAAGCAGGGCGCGCAGTGCCGGACTCCGCCGATCGAATCAGGAGACCCGCAAAGTCCGAGAGCAGGTCTGCGCGCGTCGCGCGGCCGAGACGCGCTATGCGCGGGCTGCGAGGCGGACGCCGTGCCGTCGGCTGGGTCGCCGCTTTCATGACTGAGCAGGGCGCTGGCCCGCGCCGATCGAGCCACGCCGGCGCCTCGCCTACCGCGCAATGGAGGGAACTCGTCGATCCCGAGGAGATGCGCGCCGCTGACTGAAAGTAGGTCTTGCCGGCTGCGCCCCGCGCTCGCCGCCGGCACTCATCATTGCTGAAGAGGATCGAGAGTCACGTCGTGCCTCGGAGGGCGTCGGTTGGCGCGAGACGCGCGGCGCGTATCGCGGGGTAGAGGGCGGCGATTAGTCCGAATGTGAGGGCGGCGGCGAGCGCGCCGGGGATTAGCGCGGGTGGGATCGCGGTGCTCCAGTGGCGGGCGCGGGCGTAGCCGGCGGTGATGAGGATGCCTGTGAGGATCCCGCCGGCGCCGCCGAGCGCTGAGAGAATCAAGGCTTCGGCTGTGAATTGGATCGCGATGTGGCGGCGGGTGGCGCCGAGGGCGCGGCGCAGGCCGATCTCGGTGCGGCGTTGGATGATCGCCATGATCATGACGTTGGCGATCCCGACCGCGCCAACGAGGAGCGCGATCGCGCCGAGGCCGAGGAGAAGGGTTTTGTAGGCGCCTTTGGCGGCGATCTCGGCAGCGAGCGCGTCGGATGGCCGTGAGACGGCCACGTCTTGTGGGTTGGCCGGGTTGGCGGTGCTGGCGAGCACATTGCGGACGGCGACGGTCTGATCTGGCTGGGTGCGGACGTAGATCGTCGTCGGGTGCGTATCGGCGGCGAGAAACTCGTGCGCGGCGCGGATCCCGACGAGCGCTGCCTGGTCGAGTTCGGGCGCGATCGCGACTGGCCGGAGGACTCCGATGACGGTGAACCAGCGCTGTCCGATGAACACCGCAACGGCGGGATGGAGGTGGTTGATTCCGAGTGTCCGTGCGGCGCCGGCACCGAGGACAACGGTCGGGTAGTTGGCGGTCGCGGCGTTCAGCCAGGTGCCGTGGGCGAGTCGGGCATCGAGCGCATCGGGGAGGTCGAGGCCGGCGCCGAGGACCGTGATCCCGCCGGTCTCGTACGCCGGGATTTTGTCGGTTCGGCGTACTGACGCGGTCGTGCCGACGGTCTCTGTGACGTGGCGGACGGGCGGGATCCAGCCGATCATCGCGGGGGCGCGCCGCGGCAGTTCGTTTTGGGTGCTGTCGAGGAAGTTGCTGCCGGGCTGGACGGTGAGCAGGTCCGTGCCGAGCCGGTTCAGTTGTGCGACCAGGTTCGATTTGGAGGATTCCGAGACGCCGACGACGGCAACGAGTGCGGCGATCCCGACCGCGATGCCGAGCACGGCGAGCGCGGCGCGCAGGCCGCCGGTGCGCAGTCCGGCGAGGCCGATCCGGGCGGCGTCGGCGGGATGCAGACGCGAGCGGCTTGTGTTTGGTTCAGCCATGGCTCGGGCTGGCTGCGGTTGCGCCCTCGGCGGTGATGGTGCCGTCTCGCATCTCGATCGTGCGCGGCGCGGCGGCAGCGACGTCGTGGTCGTGGGTGATGACGGCGAGCGTGACGCCGTCGGTGTTCAGCGCGGTGAGAAGCTGGAGGATCGCGTCGCTCGATTGGCTGTCGAGGTTTCCTGTCGGTTCGTCAGCGAGCATGAGCGTCGGGCGGCACACCAGTGCGCGGGCGATCGCGACACGTTGTCGCTCCCCGCCGGAGAGCTGAGTTGGTGTGTGGGTCGCGCGTGTCGAGAGCCCAACCCTCTCCAGCTGCTCTGCGGCGCGCTGCCGGCGCTCGCGGTGCGGGATGCCGCAGTAGAGCAGACCGTCGGCGACGTTCTCGAGCGCGGTCGCGCCTGGGGTCAGGACGTAGTCCTGGAACACGAATCCGAGCTCGTACGCGCGCAGCGCCGAGAGCGCTGGGTCGCTCAGGCTGGATGTCAAGCGGCCGGCGATCCGGACCGTGCCGCTGGTCGGACGCAGCAGGGCCCCCATGACGTGCAGCAGTGTCGTCTTTCCCGAGCCCGATGGTCCGACGATCGAGACGAGCTCGCCGCGATCGATCGTCAGGCTGACGTCTCTGAGCGCATCGACTGCCGCGACGGTTCCGTAGCGTTTGTTCACGTCGCGGAGCTCGATCGCGGCGGTCACGATGACGGTACCTCGACCCGCATCCCCGCCTGCAGCCGCGAGGAGCGGACCTCGACCAGATTGCCGTCGAAGATCCCCGGCGTGACCGAAATCAGGGTGCGGCCCGCACCGTCGTCGACGGCCACGGCATACCCGCCGCCGGCCAGCGCCAGCAGCCCGGCGATCGGGACGGCGAGCACGTCCCGGTGAATGGTGTCGGTGATCGAGACCTCGACCGGGACCTGATCGAGCCCGCGAGTGTCCCCCGGACGGTCAAGCGAGATCGTCATCGGCACCGTCGCTGATGGTGCAGCGCCGTTCTGGATCGGCGACCCGCCCCCGCCCTGCAAAGCGCTGCGGGTGCTCGCCGCCGCGGGGTCAGCAGAGCTCGTCTGTCCGCTGGTTGCGGTGGCGTCCGCGCCGACCTGGGTCACCCGCCCCGGTGTCCTCTGTCCTTGCGGGAGCTGGATCTCGACTCGATCGCCGACATGCACGAGCTGCCGAAGCGACGGGTCGAGCCGGACTCCGATCGCGAGTCTCGTCGAGCTGAGGGCGAGCACCTGCGTCCCCGGCTGCGCGAGGCTGCCGGGGAGCGCGAGCTGCCCGGTGACGCGCACGGGACCGGGCAGGAACGCCATCGAGCCGAGCGGGATGACCCCGGTCTGCGCTACCCCCTGGGCACGTTGCCATTGTTCGATCGCGGCGGTGGTCGCCCAATCGAAGTGGTCGTTGACTGCAAGCGCACCGTCGGCGGTGAAGCCGAGCGCCTTCAGGTTGCGCTTGAGTTGCAAGACGTCCGCGCCGGCGCTGTCTCCGAGCGTCAGCGGTCGCCACGCCGCCTGTATGCCGTATAGGAGCCGTACGGGCTGCCCGTCGAGCCGGTAGAGCACCTGACCGCGGCCGAGCTCGGTGCCGGGCGCCGGTAGCTCGGTCACTGTGCCCGCCGACGCCTGCGAGACCAGCGTGTACGTGCGAGCCCGCTCGAGTGTGCCCGCAGCCTGCTGGCGGGAGGCGACGGTGGTCCGAACGACTGTTGCCGTCGCGCTCGCCGCAATCGAGCCATTACGGCTCGCCGACCCCCGCCCCGACCGGACCGCGAATGCCGTGATCGCCGCGATGACCCCGATCGTCCCCGCGATCAGGATTGCTCGCTGCCTGGTCATTGTCCGCTCGGGGTCACGATCAAGTGCCAACCGCTCGGCGGGAACGAGGAATTGCAGGCAGAGACCGCTCGTGCTTCGCTTGCGGGCGTGCCGGCGTCGGCGCTGCGGACGTGAAACTCGCCTCGGTCGTTCGGGTCAGGCCAATGCGGGAGCCCGTGCCGGCGCATACAGGCGGCGACCCGCAGCAGGGCTTGGACGTCAGAAGAGCTCTCGACCGCGTTGCCGGTGACCGATCCTCCGATCGCCCGAATCAGCCCGCTGCAGGCCGAGACCACGGCCGGCGTCAGGGCCGGTGAGCCGCCGGGGATGCTCGGGTGCCCGCTGGGGTCGAGCACGGGGTCCGGTATCCCGGGCATCCCGTGCTGGCGCGCACACTCCACGGCGGCGCGCCACGCCGCCAAGCTGTCCGACGGCGCGGTCGCGGGCGCCCCGGCGCCGCCTCTGAAGCGCGGGACCGTCGCACTGTTGGTCGCGGATCCGCATGCCGCGAGCGCGACAGCGGACAGGATCGTGACTGGTATCAGGCGAAGTGAACGGCTCATCACGTACTCCTCTCATCTGGGTGAGGCGAAGCTACGCGCGGGCGCCGGCCCGGTCGTCGGCAGCGCGGCCGATTCCGCTCCGACGGTGAGCTGACCCGTCAGCCGCGCCACGTACACGCATCAGCCGTCGGATGTAGGCGGTCATTCCGACGGCCGACGATCGTGGCGGGTGATCGGCGTACATTCAGCGCGTGTCACTGCTGGAACGCCTCATCGGCAAGGCCCGCTCACCGGATCCTGGGATCCTCGACGCCGGACTAGCTTTGGCGCTCACCGTCTGGGCGCTCACTGAGCCGGGGACACTCAGCCACCCGGGACGAGCCATCGTACTGGTGGCAATGACCGCTGTGATCGCGTGGGTTCGCACCGCGCCATTGCCGGTCTTGGCGCTGGAGGTCGTCGGAGTCGCGCTGGCGACCAACAGTCTTCAATGGCCACAGGGAGTCGCGGTGCTGATCTCCGCTTATTCGGCCGCGCGTCCTCTGGCCTCAGCACTCGCGGCGACGGACGGCCTGAACGCGCGGCCCGCCTCGCTGCTGGCGAACAGCAGGTGCGTCGCCAAGCGCCGGTCGAGACCAGCATTCGTGCTCGTGCAGGCATGTGATCCGGGTACGGCTGCGTGACCGCCTGCGTCCGGAAGCAGAAGCTTCGCGGCCTGGCCAAAGCTGCCGCGGGAGTGCTCCTCGTTCCTGGCAGCGGCGACTGACTCCACCCCGGAAGGCCCCCCGCGACCGCCTCATCAGGCAACATCCAGGTCAACAACCACCGACGCGAGCTGGGGCCACTTCAAGCGTCTGCCCCGGGCCACCGCAAGTAGCGCCACCGAATTGGCGTTTATCTGCAAAAGGTAAAGAAAGGGGGTTAGGAAGCCAATTGCTGATCCCGAGAAGGGAAACGTCGTGTTTGCATCGACAGCAAGAGGGCGTCTGGTGCCTGGTGCACTGGTCGCTGCCTGCCTCCTGGTCGTTGGCATCACCGCCTGCGGTGGTGGATCAAGCGCGCCTTCTCGTACTCAGACAGCACCCGGTAACACGCATTCATCCAGCGCCCGCGCTGCTACAGGCGGAAACGCCTCGGAGGCTGCGGCATGCAAGAGCTTCCACGCACACTCGGCGGATTTCGCGTCCAACGTCAGGGCCGCCAGCGATCAGGCGTCCCGCGCTGCTGCCTACGGCGGCTTAGTGCCACTCGTGGAGCAGGATCAGGCCGGTCTCGAGGGCACCCAGCTGAACACGCAGCTCGACTCTCTCGTGACCGCTCTCCGGCAGCAGGGGGCAGGTGTGCTGGCGGGAACAACCCCAGTAACGCCAGTGTGATTAGCGCCCTGGGCGCCGTGTTCAACACCTGTCGGCCGGTCGACTCGGGCGAAAACTGGCCCACGACCGGCTGACGATCCCGAGGCGTCACCTGACGCCAATCCACCCCTGGATACGGCAAGCCTCGACTCAGTCAGGGGTGTGGTGTCCAGGGGACCACCTGAAGGCTCAATCGCCTTGGAGGGATGAAAGTTGATGAGGAAACGCCTGGCTCATCGTTCGTTAACCTCGCGCCAACTCTGGGCGGGACTTGGGCTTACAGCCGTAGGCGCCGCCTTGGTGCTGGGTCTCATGAGCACAGGCGCGCAGGCTACGGGAGGGGGCAGGATCGCGGCCGCCTGTTCCAACGAGACCGTCGTCCTTCCGGGCGGAAAGCTGACCGTGCGGTTCGTGCTGTACGGCCACGTCTTGTGTGACGAGGCTCAGCGCACCATGCGGGCATACGCGCGCGCACTCGTCGCGGGACGTTGTCCAACCGAGATCTGTAGTCAGGTCACCTTTCCGGGCGACTGGACATGCTCGGCTCCAGTACCCGCATTGCAACGCCCCAACGGTCCCATCGCGGGATGTGAGCGCCGCAACGCCAGGTTCGACGTCTACAAGGCCACTCGCCCCGACAACCACGCGATATGGCACAAGATCGCACAGCGGGCTAGGTTCCCCGTCTATCGCCCCACGCAGACGTTCGGCCTTGAGCTCGCCGGTTTGGTGCTCAACACCGACGGCTGCCTGGTGGGAGGTTACGGGAACCCTCGGTCAAACAAGGGCCCTCACTTTGGTGTCTACGAGCCCGCCGGTACTGTCATGTGCGGGCAGGCGGGAGTCGCGACCCAGGTCGCCACGGCCGTCGTCAACGGCGTCAAGGTGCAGGTGCTCGTTCAGTGCGCGATGTGGCCAAAATGCACGATCAAAGACGGGGAGACGAAGGGCGAATTCCTGCTTTTCGTGCCCGAGCGCGGAGCGAAGCACTACACGATTCAACTCCAGAGCAAGCATGTCTCGCTGAGCGACTTTCTGAAGGTCGCCAAGAGCTTCACCGGGGTGCCGAAGTGAGACGGCGAGTGGAGGCTGAGTGACGACGAGGCGCTTTCCCGCGAGAATCGCGATGGCACGGACGTTCCTGATGCGATTGATGCTTGGTGTCTTGCCGCTTGCAGTTGCCGCGCTCTTGGCCGGCCCGCTTGTTGGTGCATCGCACGCCGCCGGCGTGCCGTCGGCCACGGCCGTGAGTACGGCTTCGGATCATGCGTGTGCGCTGCTCTCAGACAGAACCGTCCGGTGCTGGGGCCAGAACGATCAGGGTCAGCTGGGGGACGGCACGACAACCCCCCGCCTGACAGCGGTCGCGGTGCGCGGCCTGAGTAACGTGATCGACGTCAGCGCCGCGTGGCCCTACACCTGCGCGGTGGTCGACGGAGGCAGTGGCAGCGGTCCCGTGAAGTGCTGGGGCGCCAGCAACAAATGGACCGGCAATGGGCCGAGCAACCGTAGCCTCGTCCCGATCACGGTCGGCGGGATCACCGACGCGCTCGCAGTGACCGCGGGCGGTGGGAGCGCCTGCGCGTTGCTCGCGGACCGTACGGTCGAGTGTTGGGGCGACAATTCCCGTGGCGAGCTTGGGAACGGGACGAGAGCAAGCAGCTCGACGCCGGTCGTCGTGCCGGGCCTGAGCGGAGTGCAGGCGATCGACGCCGGCGATGGGAGCGTCTGCGCGGTCATGCAAGACGCCATGGTCCGGTGCTGGGGCTCAGCTGGCGACTACGAACCGGACGTGCCGAACGACGTGTTGACTCCTACCCAGGTACCTGGGCTTACCGGTGCGGTCTTAGTCTCCCCCTGCTAGATAGCGCATCCCGCTGTTCGCTGGTTTGCGGGGGTTGGGGGTGTTCGGTGTCAATGCCCATCGAGTTCTCCCCAACGGCGGCCACGAATTTCCCCACTGGTGGCCATCAGTTTCTCCCCGCCGGCGGCCACGAATCTCCCCACCAACAGAAATGCTTGTTTTCGGTGTTTAGTGGAGTGGTTTGACCCCCTTGCCGGCGGTCGCCTGGGCGAGGCGGTAGCTGTCCTGGCCGTCGGTGATCAGGACGTGCGCGTGGTGCAGCAGCCGCTCGACGGTCGCGGTCGCGAGGCTCTTGGGCATCAGCTCGTCGAACCCTGACGGGTGCAGGTTCGACGAGATCGCGATCGATCGTTTCTCGTAGGCGGCATCGACGACGCGTAACAGCGCCTCGGCCGCGTCGGCTCAGATCGGAAGTAGCCCGACATCGTCAACCACGACGAGATCGACGCGGATCAGCTTGCTGATCGCCTTGTTGATGCTGTCATCGACGCGGTGGCGGCGCAGCAGTTGCGCGAGCGTCTCGGGCGTGTGCCCGCACGGTGCGGCCCTTGTCGATCGCCAGGTGCCCGAGCGCCTCGATGCGGTGGCTCTTGCCGGTGCCGGACGGGCCGCAACGCACAGCACTTCGTGGCGGTCGATCCATTCCAGCGTCCGGAGCGCCTGCTGGGTCGCGGCGGGCATCACGGACCGCTCAGGTTCCCAGGCGTCGATGTCTTGCCTGCGGCAGCCCGGACGCGCGTCGGCGTGTCCGGATCGTTGCCTGGTCGCGGCCGGCGGCCTCCTCGGCGAGCAGGACGCGCAGCACTTCGGCGTGTTCCCAGCGTGCGCGGTCGCGGTCGCGATCACCTCCGGCGCCGCTCTGCGCACGTAGGCAAGCGCAAGCGGTGCAGCAGGCGCTCGAGCTCGCCCGGGAGCGGCGGCGCAGACGGTGTCTTGACCGTCATCGCCGCTCCCATCCGCTCTGCCTCGCTGGCCAGCTCGAGCAGCTCGAATGCGAATCTCGTGCTTGCTCGGGCTCAGCGTCTTGGCGGCCGTCGCATCGTGGGCCCGTCGTAGCTGTCGGTGAGATCACGCTCAGCGGCTGCGCGACGCCGCCATCCGATAGCGGGTCTGCCATCTCCGGTCGATCAGCACGCGGATCTGCGAGTAGTAGAGAGTCATCGCCCGAGGCCCTCCCAGCTGCAGGTTGAGCGTTGCAGCGAGTGCTCCTCCGAGCGGGCGGGGAACAGGATCAGCTCCCCGCCGGCCTGCTGGCGGTGGTGGGCGAGGATCGACGCGAGATCACCGTCACCGAACCTCCCAGCCTCGGCGCACGCGCGCAGAGCGCGCTCGACCTCGGCGATGCCGTGCAGCTTTGAGAGGTCGACCGCCTCGGCCATCTTGCGCCGCACCCGCTGCGCACCCGCCGCGGCAGCCTGGATCAACCAGGCCTCGGCACCGTCGCCCAGTCCGAGGAACGCGCGCTCCTCCTGTGAGCGGGCGCGTGGACGGCGCTCCAGAGCGCCCGCCGCCGGGCGGGTAGTGATCGTCCTGGATGCTCGGCCGGCCGGGGGTCGTGAGCCGGTGCCGCGCGACCTCCCGCGGCCCGCCGGGCCCGTCGACATGGATCACGATCAGCTCCTCACCGGTACTGCGCGCCCAGACGCGCTGATCGACAAGCTCGTGCGGGACGGAGTACTGCGCGCCACCCACCGAGATCAGCGACTGCCAGTTCACCTTCCGCGTCTCCCCGAAACACAGCGTGTGCGGCAGCTTCGGCAGCCGGTGCAACCGCTCGTGCTCCTCGGCCAACCGGATCACCGGCGCCTCCAAGGTGGAACGGTGCGGGCGCGTGTTCACCTCAGCCATGAACGCCTCACACGCCGCCTCCAACTCAGCAAAGCTGGCATACGCCGGCCTGAGGTTGTGATCGGTCGGGACCAGATCGGCCTTCGCGACCCGCACCGTTGCCTCCGAGCCACCCTTCGACTGGGGGTCCGCGGGCACGCACGTCGCGATCGTCAACCCGTAATGACCACCAACATCGACGATCTGCGGGTTACGGACCGCGATCCCGCACACATCATCCACGCTCACCGTCTTCTCGTTGTCGGTGAGCGCGTACGTGGGACAAGCCCCAAACAGCCTCAGCGCCCGGTCCAGGCCGATCACCACCGACGGCAGCGTCTTATCCCGCAACGGCACCACCACCCGAAACCGCGACCACGCCAGCCACGCGCAGAACAACACCGCCGCCCGCCCGTCCACGACCGGCCCATCGCCATAGTCCCACTGCATCCACAACCCCGGCTCCGGGATCCACGGCCGCGTCCGCCGGCCATGCTTGCGACGCCAGCGCCGCTTCGCGTCAGCCACCCACCGACGCGTCGTCCGCTCAGACCCCAGGTAGCCGATCGCGACCAGCTTCCC
This sequence comes from uncultured Solirubrobacterales bacterium, assembly GCA_963794285.1. GTDB lineage: Bacteria > Actinomycetota > Thermoleophilia > Solirubrobacterales > Solirubrobacteraceae > Palsa-465. Next base: position 122,227 of record CAWCDS010000010.1, on the reverse strand, counting down.
ATGCGCGACATCCGCCCGGATCTGCCCGTGCGAGCGGTCGACCAACTCATCGATCTTCGCGGCGAACACCGCCTCCATCGCCGGCCGCGCCCGCTCCACCACTAGCGTCCCGCCAGCCTCGTCGCGCTGCCGCACCCAGTACGCGACCGTCTTGTGATCACACCCGACCAAGCCCGCCGCCGCGCGGAACGACCCCGTCAGGTCATACGCCTCCAGAATCTCCATCACATCCTCCGGTTTCTTCATGTGCCCGCCTCCCGATCGCGTCTTGATGGTCAACACGCGCGGGATTACCGGGCGCTCAGGACAGAACCGGTGGGGAGATTCGTGGCCGCCCACGGGGAGAATTCGCGGCCGCCCGTGGGGAATTCCGGTGGCCGTCTACGGGGAGAATCTCATGGCCACGCACATGTTCGGGTCGTGTCTACCGAACGTCGAGGACGGGCGCGTTTGCGGCGAGTTCGAGCGCTTCGGCTTGCAGCGCTGTCGGCTGGGTGAGCTTCTCGAACGTGCTGCTGGCGTCGTGCAGGCGGGTGGTGTTCCGGGTCTGGGTGGCGAGCTCGGCGAGGAGGGTGCGGTAGCTGTGCGCGGGCTGCCCGGTGCTGGTGCGTTTCGTTTGCGCTTTCTGTTGCGCGGCGGGTGAGCGGACGGCTTTCGCGACAGGGTCAGCACTGCTCGGCCGGTGCTCGTCGGTGAACAGCAAGCGTTTCCACGCGGCTTTCAGATGCCAGGTGAGGTAGTAGGCGAGCATGCAGATCAGGACGTGCGCGCGGACGCGCTCGGCGAGGTGGTGATGGATCGGACGGATCTGCAGATCGGGACCTTTGATCGATCCGAACGCTCGTTCGGCCTGTTCGAGGTTTTTGTAGGCGCGCACGACATCCCCGGCCGCCAGGTCGGTCTCGGTGAGGCTGGTGCGCAGGATGTAGAACCCGTCCAGCGCCGCTTCCGCGGCGATCCCGTCGCTCTCGCGCGTGTAGGTGAACGTGGTGTCGGTGATCTCGATCTCGAAGTGCTTTCGCATCCGGTAGCGCTTCAGCGCCGGTCCGACCACCAACCCGATCTGATCAGCGCCCAGCAGCGTGCCGTGCTCAACGCGGTGCGCGATCTGCTGCGAGATCCTGTCTCCGTCGCGGCGAGCAGTTCTTCGCGTTTGCGGGCGCGTTGCGCACCGATCAGCGGGTTGCGGCACACGATCAGCCGCTCACCCGGGAACTCGGCGACGTCGGTGATCTCCCCGAGGTTCTGCTCATCAAACAGCGACGGCTGAAACACGCCTGTTGCGGGCGAGTTTCTTGATCGTCGGGGCTTTCAGCGCGGTGATCCAATCCACCCCTCCAGCCTCGGCGAGGATCTCGATGTTCGCCTTCGTGACCATCCCGCGATCCGCGACGACGACGATCCGCGAGAGACCGAAGCGGTCCTTGAGCTTCGCGATCTGCGAGGGCAACGTCTTGTCGTCGTGCAGCTCGCCGCTGAACACCTCGACCGCGACCGGCGCCCATCGTTGTCACACAACAGGCCGTAGATGATCTGCGGCAGGCCGCGCTTGCCATCGCGCGAGTACCCCAACTTCGCCAGCGGACACGTCCGCCCTTCGAAATAGCTCGAGGACACGTCGTAGAGCACCATCTCCCCATCACGCAGATGGCGCGCGGCGAGCCGGTCCTCGATCCGGTCCTGGCGCTCGGAGCAGCCAATCCATCGCGAGCGTACAGCTCATCCTCATCCGCGCCCTCACGCCCAGTTCGCTGGCGAGCGTCGACTGCCCGAGCGTGCGGACCGTCCCGAGCTTCGATCCCGGGCAGATCACCCTGCCGAGGATCATCGCCAGGCACAGATCCCGCTCCCGGCACGCGCGAGCGATCCAACACCTTCCCCAGCTCCAGCCGCCGCGCCATCGCCAACGCAGCGTTGACATGCCCGGCCGGGAGCGAGCGCTCGATCTCGAACGCGTCCTGCGCGTTCACGAGCGTCTCGCCGGCCAGGACCCGGCGGATCGCGTCGATCGCCTCCGGCGGGAGATGCGAGAGGTTCGCGAGCGTCTCCTTCTTGACCTTCCCGTCCTCGCGGTAGGAACGCCGCAGCAACGTCGCCGTGTACTCACGATCCCCAGACCGCCGCGTAGTCGTGCTCACATGCATCGCACCAGCTCTGCCTGGCTGGACGGCCCATACCCGGACAATACCGCAATCACACAACCGATTAGTAGTGGGTACACAAGATCACAACAAAAAAGCCGGAATCCCCGCAACTACAAGGATCCCGGCCTCTACAACCGCTGACTACAGGGGGAACTTCGGCTTAGTCAGTGCCGACCCGTACAACAGCTGCGCGGTACTCCAAAGCGCCACCATCCAATGCTGGCCGATTAGCCCCAACACCGGCACACCCGCCTTCACGCCGGTCGCCGTTCCCGGCCTAAGCGGTGTAAAGGGGCTCCTCCACGTTTTGGGTGGGTAGCGCGTGCTGATCTATGTGACCTGCGGGCCTGGTTGGAGCTTACCGGCGACGAGGTAGATCATCGCCTTGTAGTTACGCGCTGAGCGGTACCCGCGGGCTCGTCGCTTGGCGGCTTGGATGAGTGAGTTCAATCCTTCCAGCAGCCCGTTTGACACTTGCGTGTCATGCCAGCGCAGCACCCCGTCCCAGTGCGCCTCGATCATCTCGGCGAACTTGATCAGGGGCTCCAGCCCGGTGGCCATCGCTTCGGTCACCCAGCGGCGCAGGTACTCCTCGGCGGTCGCGGGGTCGCGCAGTTCGTAGAAGTCGTCGAACCTCAGCGCCTGCTCGTACGCCCGCACCGTGTCGAGCGGCTGCCCGAGCAGCTCATCAAGCCAGTCGAGCTGCTTGACCGTGAGGTTGTCGGTCCGCTTCAGCCACAGGTACTTCGTGCCCTTCAGAAGCTCCTTGTGCTGCTTGGCCTCCGCCTTGCGGACGGTGTCGACCGCCTCGGAAAGGTGCTGCTTGACGTGGTAGCGATCGAACGTCACCCGTGCCTTCGGGAGATGATCGCGCACCCCCGCCGCGTACGCCTGCGACATGTCCTGGCAGACCTCCACGATCTGCTTCGCCACGCCGCCGTGCTCGGCCAGAAAAGCCGCGAATTGCTCGACTGTTTCGTGGTCGCGGCCCTCCGTGACAAACACCGCCCGCCGCTCGCCCGGAGCGAGATCGGCGAACACCGTCACATAGTCCTGCCCGCGGCGGAAGCTCGTGTCATCGATCCCCAGCTCCGCGACCGACGAGAGATCCTGCGCCTCGACCGCCTCATCGACGTAGTAGTGCACCACCCGCCACACCCGCATGTCGGTCTCGCCGATCAACTCGGCCACCGGCGCGACCGGCATCTCCTTGACCAGCGCCATCACCAACGCCTCGAACAGAAGCGTGAACCCAGACCGCTCTCGCGCCCACGGAACGTCCACCTGGCGCACCTTGTGCTCCGGGCAGACCACCCGCGGCACCCGTGCGGTCAGATACGTCTCGTGCTGCCAAAAGTTCAGATGCCGCCACGTCTTCTCCTCCGTGTCATGCACCTTCAAGTCGTCGCGCCCGCACTCCGGACACGCGAACCTCGCGCCCTTGCGAAAGTCGATCCGCAGATCGAGCCGACGCTCCCCAGCATCGAACCCGACGCCCGCCACCACCCACGGCTCCCCAAGGCCGAGAGCGCGCTGAAACAGGTCAACCTCCGGCATACCAGCCTCCGATCATCGACAATCAACAGCCGGGCAGGCTCGCACACGGATCAGACGCTACCCACTCGGATCGTGGAGGAGCCTGTAAAGCCTATGCGTACACGCGTGACGGCCAGCAGACGGAACACGATTGCGCGCTGCTTGCCAGCGGCAGCGTCGAATGCCGCAGCCCTAACCCCTACGAAGGTCAGACCGGCAATGGCACCACGAAGCCCAACGGCGACAAGCTGGTCACCGTCAGCGGCCTGCGCGACGTTGCGATGATCAGCGCCGCGGGCTTCTACACCTGCGCCGTGCGCTCCGCCGGCAGCGTCGAGTGCTGGGGCGGCAACGAGGAGGGTGTGCTTGGGAACGGGACGACGATGAACAGCTCGACGCCCGTCACCGTGAGCTTGTCGGCGACGGGGCCCGGACTCGGGTTGAAGGGCGTGATCGACGTCGCCCTCCACGGCGGAGCAGTCCATGGCTACCGCGCATCGCTGGGCGGCCAGGTCGGGACGCCGGGCACTGCAAGCGACCTCCTCACGCTCACGCTGACGAAGACGAGGGGCCGGATCACACAGAGCCACTTGTGGACCGTCAAGCTCGCAGCCGGGGAGATCACGATCGACCGCGCGAAAGCCTCGATCGTGGTCAACGACCCTCTCGGCGCCGGCACCCCCGGCGGTGAGCTCCACTTCACGTTCACCGGCCGGCCGCGCTCCAAGAATGTCCCCTGCGGGTACAACGACGTCGCGGATGGCACACTCCGTGGCATGATCCGGATCAGGGTCCGCGACCACTTTTTCAAGACCATCACCCTCACGCGCATGACTGGCACCGCGAGCACTTACAGCAAGGTCTGCCTGGCGCCGTGCCCGCGCCAATACTTCGCCCAGGGCTCGGGGCCATCCAGCCCCAGCAAGCCCCTGATCGGATTCGAAGCATCCACGCGAGGGGGCCCGGGCTATCCGCCAAGCGTTGACGTCAATGTGTTCGATCCGACAGCCGGGACACCCTTCGCGCAGATTTACCACGGGATATACGCCGTAGGGGACTTCTACAGCCCGAACCGCAACCTGACGAGCGGCGTAGTGAGCACTCCCGGCGGCGCGCTTTCGGGACGGCTGAGGCTGAGCGCCTCGGGCCGTGTCGGCACGACCGAGGAGGTAAGCTGTAAGAGCGGCCATGCCCGGCTGACCCGCCGATCGGCGATGGTCTCGAGCGGGAGGATCGCGGCCACGTTCGACTCCATCGGCAAAGTCGCGGTTGGCAGCAACTTGAACGTTTCCGTACCACATCTTCCGCGGCTGACCTTCCTCAGCCGCGAGTCTTAGTAGATAACGCCCCCTAGCCTCGAACCGCCGATAGCGGTGTGATGGTGAGTGCGTTTGTGGCGTTGGGGTGTCTCGCGAGCGCGGCAAGTGCGCCGATGACGGAATCCGGCCCGCTGGCTCCGAACTTCGATCCTCCGTCGACGTGGCATCAGTCGGCTGGTTTGAGGGCCGTCTCCGCCACGGAGGATTGCACGCCGGCCGGCAGTCGCTCCGGGTCGCTGGTCGTTGCGTCCAGTGATGCCCGTGCCGCCGGCCAATGCTCTTTCGCGGCCCTCCCGTTCGGCACCGTCAGTATCGGCCGAGCGGCCTTGCGCTGCCGTGAGGATGGGCTGCAGGACGTCGATCGGCAGCGGGAAGACGATCGTTGAGCTCTGATTGTTGCTGTCAGGGTCGCGTTCGAACGAACGGAGTGTTGGGGCGCTCAGCCGAGCACCGTGAGCGCCGCCAGTTCACGAGCGCTCTGCGCGATCTGCTCACCGCGCTCACGATCGAGTTGGCGACGCCGCGCTCGTGCCGATCGCTGGCGTCAAGCGAGGGCCTCGGCACGATGCGAATCGCCTGCTCGTCGGCGCGGTAGGCCAGGGCTCGCCCGTCGCTCGAGCGAGCGTCAAAGGTGGCCGATCGGGACACGCGGTTCTGCCGAATCGCCCGGGACCGTGGAACAGCGCAGTACGCGTCGCAGACGCCTGCCACACCAACGGCCAGGACTCCAGGAGGCCTCGACGGCACGCCGTTCGTCGACAACGCCGTACCGAACTGCTGGCCACGCGACGCGTGGACATGAGCTGGGCAGCCGAGGCTTCCGCTCGAGCACCCCGGGAAGGGCCGCGCGAGCTCCGGCGGGCCGTCGTCCGCGCACACTCGATGGTGTAGGTTCCTCGCGAAGGCTCGGGGTCTGGTCCTCCGGCGTCAATGCCGGAGGGCTTTCGGTCGGTCAATCGCTTGGAAGATAGGGATGATGGTGCGACGTGTGCTGGCAGTGACCGTGGCCGCCACGGCTGTTCTGATCGCGGCTGCGGCGGCGAGCGCAGCGCCTCTGCCCGTGCGCTACGACGGACTGAGCGGCTATGCCCACGTCAGTTCAACGGCCAGCCCGCCGGGGGCCAACCACTGGGGATGCAAACCATCCGCGGCGCACCCGCGCCCGGTCGTCCTAGTCCATGGCACCTTCGGGGACATGTCCGACAGCTGGCAAGCGCTCTCGCCATTGCTGTTCAACCACGGCTACTGCGTGTTTGCCCTGAACTACGGCTCCTACGCCGGCAGCGGCAGCCTCGGCATCTACGCACGGGATCGATCCCGACGTCGGCTGCCCAGTTCTCAGCGTTCGTCAACCGCGTCCTTGCCGCGACTCGGGCACGGCAGGTTGACCTCGTCGGCCACTCGCGGGGCGGCATGATGCCGCGTTACTACCTGCGATTCCTCGGCGGCGCGGCGAAGGTTCACACCCTGGTCGGCTTCGCGCCATCGAACCACGGAACGACGCCGGACGGACTGTTCACGGTGGCGCGGGTGTTCCCGGGCGCCGGAACGCTGGTCAGGTTCCTCTGCCCCGCCTGCCGGCAACAGGAGCGGGGCTCCGGCTTCCTGCAACGGCTCAACGCGGGTGCCGACACCGTCCCTCGCGTGCACTACACGGTGATCCAGTCGCGCAACGACGAGGTCGTCACGCCCTACACCTCAGCGTTCCTATCGGGCCCGAACGTCACCAACATCACGCTGCAGCATCAGTGCCCGCTCGATCAGGGCGAGCACCTCTCGATGCCCTACGACCACATCGCCGACAGCGATGTTTTCAGTGCCCTCGATCCCGCCCATCCGGTCAAGCCGCGATGCGGCTCCGTACTAGCCGATCGTCGGCGGCTGACCCGGCGGGCGATCAGCCGGGACTCCGATGCATCCATCCGGCCTGGGACCGGCGACCCGCGGCAGATAACCGCCAGGCCTTGCCTCCCACCGCCCCGGCCAAGCATTCGGGCACCACCGTGACGTGCAGCATTGTCCTCTGGTTGATCGCCAGCCCTACCTCACCGAGACCCACCTGTGGGAGCGAACGGTCGGTCATGAGCGACCTGCTTCCATTGCACCGCGCGCATGACCGGCCGCGGACGCACCCCCCTGCCTTGCGCGGCCAGCGGGGCCGGGGCCGCGCCCAAAGACATGGCCCGATATCAGACGACCGCCTTCTTGATGAGCTCGCGAATCTTGGCTTCCGTCGCGTCGTCCAGTGAGGTGAGGGTCCACGCGACCGGGTGCATGCTGGCGCCTTCCTCGCGAGCGGGGTTCACGACCTCGCCAAAACCGAATGCGATGAAGTCCTTGTCCGGTTTGATGTAGCAGATGTCCTTGCCGTCCTTCACATAGAACGGGAGTCCCCAGCGCACGATCGGTTCTAGCGACGGCGCGCTCTCCCGGATGATGGCGTGCAGGCGTTCTCCAATCTCCCGGTACTGAGCAGGGGCATCGCCGAGCTTGGCAAGGACCGCCGCATCGCCCTTCTTCGTGAACATGTGTTCAGGCCTCCTTCGAGTTCGTCGTTCGGATGCTCAAGAGTGACGGCGTCGCTCGTCGCTCGCAAGCTGCAGACATTCAAGGCCCACGTCCTCGGGAATGAGCCCCCGCTTGCCACTGCGACGAGCACCTCCGGCCCGACGCGACTTCCCCTCCTAAGCGCGGATACGAAGGCCCGGTGGCTTATCGATGGCGCTCGTCGCCGGACCATCGCGAGCCTGGGGAAGATGCAGGTGCCGACCCGTCGTCGGGCCGGCACCTGCTATGGAGTGAACGCAGTACTGGACTCGAGCGTTGCGGTTGGTGCCGGCAGCCAGACTTGGCGACGTGCTGCTGCTCTGGTTCGCGAGCTACGAGCTGGGCTGTCGCCAGCGCGTGTGTCTCCGGCAACAATGGGGCGAGGGGCTACCTGACGATCCGGATCGTTCGCTCCATGCCGAGCTGTGTCTGTTCGCGTCCGTCCTGGGTGCGCAGGATGCAGGCGAGGACGTAGATACCTGGCCGCTCGTTGATCAGCTCCTGCTGGACGCCGCCTGGTGAGAGGGGTCCGGCGAACTCCGGGAAGCTGATCCCGAGCTTCGGGGCCTCCTTGTCGTTCGCGGCACGAAGCAGGGCGGTCAGTCGTCTGGCGGTGCTGGCGTTCTTGACGCCGATCCCCTGGACGGGTGTACGAGGAAGCCGTTGTTCTGGAATCGGACGAGCTCGCCGTCGTGAAGCGTGCTCGGGCCGCGGAACGCGAAGTCGATCGCGCTGATGGTCGCGCCCGGCCTGGGAAGCGACCTCGGCTGCGGCGCTTGACGGATCACGAAAGCGGCGTGCGGGGGGTCGGGATTGCCGCTGCTCAGGTCGACTGCCAGGTAGTTGCCTGGCCGTAGAGTGGTCTGTGCGCTGGTGGTTCCCTTGTCGGCGCTGAGATCGAAGACGATCGAGCCGTACGGGCCGAGGTAGTTCAGGTCTCCGTGGTGGGCGTTGATTGCTGCACCGGCCTGGGCAAAGGCTGAGAACGGCACTCCCGGGTTGAGGCGGATCAGCACCGGTTCGGTGTGATCGACGCTCACGTTGGCGACGACGTTCACCGCCCCGGACTGGAGCGGACCGCTGAGAGCGACCGACCGTCCGTTCAGAGCGAGCGTCAGCGTCGGCAGACCCGAGTTGGCGGCGCTGCTCGCGGATGTAATGCCGACACCAACGATCGACGCGACCGTGCCGAGGATGGCGGCGGCTCTCGCAATGGCGCTCATCGCGATGCTCCGCGGCGTGACCTGACGACGGTGGCGATCGCCAGCGCGATCAGCAGCGCGGCGCCGATCACGAAGGCGATGAAGAACACGTTGCTCACGGTGCCGGGATGGCTGCCGTTCTTCGCCGTGAGGTTGGCGAGGACAAAGAGCACCACGTCGACCACGACCAGGCCGATCCAGGTCTGGCGACTGAGAGCTGTCAGTGAATCTGCGGTGTTGGACATGCTGGCCTCCTGATTGGTTGACGCAAGCGTCTCAGCGGTTTGCGCTGCTGTCGTCGGCCGGCGGTGGGACCTGGTGTGGACTGGGCGCTGATCTGACCGCGCGCGGGTCCTACTTGAGTAGGACCCGAGTCGTCGCCTGGTGGGATGCGCGGTCCTGACCGTGGCGCTAGCGTGCGCATGTGGGCACTGGACGTAGCCTGATCGCGCGAGCACGAACGGCCGATCCGCGGGCGATCGACGTGGTGCTGGCGGTGCTGCTCACTGCCGGGGCGCTTGCGGATGCCTCCTCGCAGGTTCACCGAGGGCCTCGCGAGCTGGCGATCGTCCCGCTCGTCCTGCTCACGGGCAGCGTGTCCTGGCGACGAGTAAACCCCTTGCTGACGACGGTGCTCGCGGTCACCGCCTTCATGGCGTTCCAGCTTGCCAGCGGTTACGCCGGGGGCGGCGCGTTCGAGGTGGCGGCGATCGCCTTGAACTTCTATTCGCTCGGCCGCCGCACGAGGGGACGCGAGCACATGCTCGGCGCAGCGGTCGTGTTCGCCTACTGGCTGGCCGGGGTCGTGGTGATCACTTACTCCCAACCCGGCGGTTCGGTAGGTGCGGTGCTCGGGTCCTGGGCGTTGTTGGGTGGCTTGCCGTTCGCGCTCGGACGGACGCTCGAGACGCGCAGGGCGCTGACGCAGGAGCTTGAAGAGAGCACGGCACGGCTGGCGGACGCGCAGAAAGCCCGCGCGGGACGCGTCGCGGCGGAGGAGCGATACCGGATGGCTCGCGAGCTGCATGACGTGATCGCGCACGACGTCAGCGTGATGGTGCTTCAGAGCAGCGGCGCCCGCGGCATCGCGGCCAGCGACGTCGGGAGGGCGCGAGCAGCGTTGCAGGTTGTCGAGAGCGCGGGCCGTGACGCGTTGGTGGAGCTGCGGCGGATCGTCGGCGTGCTGCACTTCGGCAGCGACCCGCTGGCGGGCTCGGCTGCACCTGGCCTCTCGCAGCTAGATGCGCTCGTCGACCGCGCGCGAGCCGCGGGCCTGCCGGTGGACGTGCACGTCGACGGGGGGCTGGGGGTGCTCTCGCCGGGCCTGGATCTGGTCGCCTACCGCGTCTTGCAGGAGGCGCTGACGAACGCGATCAAGCACGCTGGCCGTGCGCGAGCACGCGTGAACGTGACCGTCGCCGGCGGTTGTCTCGAGCTGGAGGTCAGGAACGAGGGGCACGGCGCAAGGCCGGACGACAGCAACCACCGAGAAGCCGGGCATGGCCTTGTCGGTATGAACGAGCGGGTCAGGCTCTACGGCGGCGAGCTGCACGCCGGACGGCGTAGCGACACGCACGGCTTCGAGGTTCTCACGCGCATTCCGCTTGACGGCATCGCGTCCTCGCGCGACCCAGTCGCCTCGCCGGCCAGCGGCGACCGCCTGCCGGTCACACACGATTGCGGCTTGCGCTGGCGGTGGCTTGACCCGGGGTGCGCCGGGGCCTTGCTGGTGGCGCTCGAGATCGGCGTGCTCACCGGTGTCCACCGCCACGGTCCGCTCGCCCTGAACATGCTGGCCGTGGCCGGCGTCGCGCTCGCGGCCCTGTGGCGCCGGCGCTCGCCGCTGTGGTTCGTCCTCGTAGTCGTTGCGCTCGCCGTGGTCATGAACGCGTTCCTGACCACGCTTGACCACTCGCCGCTCGTGGCAGCGTATGTCGTGCTTGTCCCGGCATACACGGCCGCGGCTTGGCTGGCACGCCGCGAGGCCGTGCTCGCACTCGCATTCTTGCTTGGGAGCACAGCCACCAGCGAGCTGATCGCGCGCCATCAGCCGCTCGGCAACCTGGCCGGCGCGGCCTTCACGATCAGCGCCGCGTGGGCCGCCGGCCGGGCGATCCGCGCGCGCCGAGTGCTGACCTCCGAGCTGCAGCGCACCACAGCTCGGCTGATGGTTGAACGGGAGCACCGCGCGCAGCTGGCCGTCGCCGGCGAGCGTTCGCGAATCGCGAGCGAGCTGCACGCGATCGTGGCGCAAAGCGTCGCGGCGATGGTCGTTCAGGCCGAGGGCGCCCGCAGCTTGCTCGCCGACGACCCGGAACGAGCTGACGGCGCGATGGGCGCGATCGAGGACACCGGCCGCCAGACGCTCGCGGAGATGCGCCGCCTCCTCGGAGTCCTGCGCCACGGCGACGATCGAGGAGGGCGCGAGCCGCAACCCGGCGTCGCTCAGGTCTTCTCCTTGATCCAACGCGCGCGCGAGCGCGGTCAGCCGGTCGAACTGCGGGTCGAAGGTGAGCCCGGACCGTTGGCAGCCGGAGTCGACCTCGGCGTCTACCGGATCCTCGAGGACGCCCTGGACAGCGCTCGCCGCCATCCTGCACCCCGTGTGGGTGTCACGTTGCGGTTCCGCGAGGAGGACCTCGAGCTGCGGCTCACCGCCTGCTGCCCCGGCCCGAACGCATGGCCCACCGACGCGATGCGCGAGCGCATCGCTCTATGCGCCGGCGCACTCGAACACGGGCCGGTCGACGAGGATGGCTGGCAGCTCATAGCCCGCATGCCGCGCGGCCTGCAAGGAGCACTCTCGTGAGCGTGCGTATCCTGATCGCCGACGATCAGCAGCTGATCCGGGACGGCTTCCGGATGATCCTCGCAACCGCGCCAGACATCGAGATCGTGGGGGAGGCAAGCAACGGCGCCGAAGCCGTCTCCCTGGCGCGAGAGCTACGCCCAGACGTCGTGCTGATGGACATCCGCATGCCGGAACTCGACGGAATCGAAGCCACCAGCCGGATCCTCGCCCACAACCACGATCCCAAGACGAGCGTCCTGATCCTCACCACCTTCGATCTCGACGAGTATGTCTACGACGCGCTTCGTGCCGGAGCGAGCGGATTCCTGCTCAAGGACGTCCCCGCCCGCCAGCTCGTCGCCGCCATCCGCACAGTCGGGGAGGGCGACGCACTGCTATCGCCGAGCATCACGCGCCGCCTGATCGAGGAATTCTCCGCCTCCCGCGCCCCCACAGCCCCCGCGCCCGAACTCGATGAGCTCACACCGCGAGAACTCGAGGTGTTCCGGCTGCTCGCGACCGGCAAGACAAACGCCGAGATCGCCGCCGAGCTGATCATCGGCGAGACGACCGTCAAAACTCACGTCACCCGCATCCTCATGAAGCTCGGCGTTCGCGACCGCGTCCAAGCAGTCGTCCTCGCATACGAGACCCGCCTCGTCAGTCCAGGACTCCCAACAAAGCCTGCACCCAATGGCTGATATCAGCGGGAAGCCGCGGCGCAGTGCCAGCCGAGCCGCAGACCCCGCCTCGCGTGACGACGAGACCGAGCCCCCGCAGCTCAAGCGCCGAGGCCCCTGCTCTCGCTTTGACGACACGGCGAGCATATCGAGGTCGACGTGCAGAGCCCTACTTTGCGGATCTCGCGCACCTCGCAACTCCGGCGTCTACCGCGAGCTGGGCGCGGGCCATTGAGATGGCTTGCCGCGCATTGCGAGACTCGAGCCGGAGCGTTCAGGATGCTCGTCGCGGCAATAGAGCAGGTCGCGTCCGACTCAATCGTGGTCGTGGAACAAAGGGATGTATGAGATCCCAATGATCGCGCCTTCCGGTGACTGCAGCCTGGCGACCGTTTGTCCCCACGGTTCTTCGCGGGGTGGGTGCAGCAGGTCGTAGCCAGCTTGCTGGAGCTCGCGTGACGCTGGGTCGACCGCGTAGGCGTCTGCAACGTCGAACTCGATACTGATCTGCGGCACCGGTCGCGCGGCCGGCCACTGCGTGGTCCCGAAGCACGCCTCCGCGGCCTGCGACAGTGGCCAGATACCGAAGGACTTGCAACCGGCGACCTGCTCGCTGTGCAGGTACTCATCCCCGCCGAGGGGCAGGCCCAGCGTGTCGAGATACAGCGTCCGGCTGGCAGGTGGATCGGGCGTTATCAACGCCACGGTCGAGAGGAACTCGATGTTCATGCCGCCTCCTCATTTCGGGCTCATTGGTCAACGATGCAATCAGGTCTTGTAACCCGCGCATTCCGAGACCCGTGAAGCCCCGCTCGAGGATGCCTGTGCGGTCGCGGATGCGGGGCTGGCCGCCCGACGGGCATCTGGCGCTTGACGCTGGGGGGGCGGCCCGCAAGAGTTCTGTGCCGCTCACCGTCGATCCAGTCTGCTAACAGGCGAGAACTCGACGCCGGGAGGTGCCAGATGAAGGCGATTGTGGTGACGGACGAGGCTGCGGGAACGGCCGGGATGACGCTGGTGGAGCGGCCCGAGCCGCCGGCAGCGATCAACGACGTCATCGTTCAGATTCATGCGTCGGGATTCGTCCCGACTGAGATGGCGTGGCCCTCGACCTGGACCGATCGCGCCAACCGTGACCGAACACCGTCGATCCCTGGGCACGAGCTGGCCGGCGTGGTCACCTCCTTGGGCTACGGCACGACGGGGGTGTCGGTGGGACAGCGGGTGCTCGGCCTCGCGGACTGGCATCGCGACGGCACCCTGGCGGAGTATGTCGCGGTCGAGGCACGCAACCTCGCGCCGCTGCCGGGCGACGTCGACTTCACCGTGGGCGCGAGCCTGCCAATCTCGGGGCTGACCGCATGGCAGGGACTGTTCGACCACGGCCACCTTCACGCGGGGCTGAGCGTCCTCGCGCACGGCGCGGCCGGCGCAGTCGGGACGATGGTGACGCAACTCGCACGTGAGGCCGGCGCCTACCTGATCGGCACCGGACGCGCCGCCGACCGCCAGAAGGCGCTCGACTTCGGCGCCCATGAGTTCGTCGACCTCGAGCACGACGCCCTGGAAGACGTCGGCGGCGTCGACTTGGTCTTCGACGTTATCGGCGGAGACATCCAGAAGCGCTCCGCAAGCCTGATCCGGCCCGGAGGAACCCTGGTGACCATCGTAGGGCCAGCCGAGGCGCGGCCCGCCGACGGCCTGGCAGTCGACTTCGTCGTGGAGTCCGATCGCGCCCAACTGGGTGAGATCGTCCAGCGGGTGCGGGACGGACGACTGCGGCCCAACATCGGCAACGTCGCGACACTCGACGACGCCGTCGCCGCCCTCAACCCAACTGAACGACGTAACGGAAAGACGATCATCCGCATTCGTCCATAAGGACTCGGAGGCGGCGGCCCCCCGTTCCGCGCGAAGCGGGTGTGAGCGGCGCGGCCGGGCCGAGACGTGCTTTCGAAATTTTGCGGGTCTCGGGAGTGCGTGCCTTGGTTTCCCGAAGACGCGCTACTCCGCATCGGCGGTCTCGACGACGACCGCGCGGACGACGGAACGAGACCCGCAGGTGGCGAGAGGCAAGGCTGATGCCGTCGCTGCTGCCGCGACCTGCATTCGTGTCGGCGGGCGTATGCGCCGCGAGAGCGCCCGGTCGTGATTTCAGTCCTCGATCCCCAGCAGCGCGAAGCGGGTGGCCAGCTCGTCGACGTAGTCGTCAGGCGTGCCGCCGCCCGGACGCGGGAGCAGCAGGGGCAGACCCGCTTCGGTGCGCCACAGGGCATCGCCGAGGCTTGTGCGGACGTGTAAGGCCATGATGCGTTCGAGGCTGAGACTTCTGCCCGTCAGCGCCACGTACTCGTCGATAGTGGAGGTGAGGAGGTCGATACCGGGTCCGAAGCTCGGAATGGCGCGGAAGTCGTACTCGGGCTCGGCGATGCCGCTTGCCTCGAAATCGGCGACAAGAAGCAGACGAAGCTCTCGCGCGTCCCAGAGCTGGTTGTAGGGGTGAAAGTCGCCATGGACGAACACGATCGTCGCGGGGGCTGCCAGCTGCTCGTCAACCCAGTCGCACCACCGCCGAACACGCGCGCGCTGTCGGGCCTGGATCATCGGCGTGAACCGGAGCCTCAGCTCGTCGGTCGTGGCCTGCAGCCCAGGCTCGGGGATGCGGAGTGGATTGTCTAGGCGCTCGCGAGCGAGAGCGAGGATCTGCGAAGCGTGCAGGTTCGCGAGGAACCGGGCCAGTTCGGCGCCCAGCGCAGCAACGCGCTTGGGTATCGATCCCCGGACGAGCTCATAGGAGAGCGGCACCCCACTCTCAACGATCCGGGTTGCTAAGCACGCGGGGTCCGGACTGGCGGCGACAACGTGGGGCACGTCGAACGCGGGCTGTTCCCCGAGCAGCCTGAGCACGCGAGCCTCGTGCCACGCCCTTACCGCAGTCGGCTCGGAGAACGCGAACTTGGCCAGGAAGCGCCCGTCGACCGTCGCGCTGCCCGACGCCCAGGTCGGACGGCCCAGGTCGTTCGTGCCCGTGAGCTCGATCGGGACCCGGTCCAGTCCGCCGCCGGCAACGCGGAGCGCGGATCGAAGCGCCGGCTCGGAGTACTCGCTCAGCCAACCAAGTCGATCCATACCGAGAGTGTCCTCCCAGCGACGATCCGTCATCGGAGGGGCATCTCGCGTCCTGCTCGCGCGAGAGAAGCAGCGATCAGGCGCCAGAGCCTGCTCTGGTTCGGCCACGGGCATCTCCGACGCCACGGCAACTTCCGTCCTTCGCGCGGAATCGGCGACTGAACGACAGGTCCCGTCGCTGGCGACGAGCGGTGGTCAGCGGTCGATGGCGGCCATGTTCGCTTCGTCGTGGCGTTCTCCGGTGGCTGGGGTGAGGTCGTTGAGCCGTTGGATCTGCTCGGTGCTCAGCTCGATCCCGTCGGCGGCGGTGTTCTCTTCGACGCGGGAGACGCGCTTGGTGCCGGGGATCGGGGCGATGTCGTCGCCTTGGGCGAGCAGCCACGCCAGCGCGATCTGTGCCGGGGTGGCGTCGAGTTCGGAGGCGACGGTCCTGACCTCGTCGACGATCCCCAGGTTCTTCTCGAAGTTGCCCTCGGTGAAGCGCGGGTGGGTCTTGCGCCAGTCATCGGCGGCGAGCTGGTCGGGGGAGCGGATCGTGCCGGTGAGGAACCCGTGCCCGAGCGGCGAGTAGGGCACGAACCCGATCCCGAGCTCGCGCAGCAGCGGGAGCAACTCGGCCTCCGGATCACGGGTCCACAGCGAGTACTCGCTCTGCAACGCGGCGACCGGGTGCACGGCGTTGGCGCGGCGGATCGTCTCGGGTCCTGCCTCCGAGAGTCCGATGTGCAGGACCTTCCCCTCGGCAACCAGATCGGCCAGGGTGCCGACGGTGTCCTCGATCGGCGTGTCCGGGTCAACGCGGTGCTGGTAGTAGAGATCGATACGGTCGGTCCCCAGCCGCCTGAGTGAGCCTTCGACCGCGGTCCGAATGTTCGCCGGGCTCGAGTCGAGCGCCCCGGGGCCGTCGCCGGCATGCGACACCAGCCCGAACTTGGTCGCCACGACGACGTCATCGCGACGGCCCTTCAGGGCGCGGCCGACGAGTTCCTCGTTGGCGTATGGGCCGTAGATCTCGGCGGTGTCGATGTGGGTGACGCCGAGCTCGAGTGCCCGGTGGATCGTGCGGACCGATTCGGTGTCGCTGCTGTTCGGGTCGAGGTAGTAGCCGGACATCGCCATCGTGCCGAGTCCGATGCGCGAGACGGCAAGTGCGGTGTTTCTGAGTTCGTGATAGAGCGGCCGACTTTTCTAACCCAACGCTGAGTGTGGTGTCGGGAGCGGTTGGTGGGTGTTCGGAGCGAGCTCCGAGGCGTCATCCGTGCCGGGTTCCGCCGGCGTCCGTGCCGGCGGGCGACCCCCTCAAAAGCGCCCCTCTTCCCCAGGGGAGGGTGGGCTGGATCGGTGCTGCGAAGGTCGCTCATTTCTTGTTGGCTCGATTCTGCTTGATCCGCTCAGCTTGTGCTTGGCGCATCCCGGCGGCGCGGGCGCGGCGGATGGCGGGCCCGCGGCCGTGATGCTCGTCCTCAGGGGTGACGTAGCCGATCGAGGCATGGAGGCGGACGGTGTTGTACTCGCGGCGGATCCGGGCGAGCTCGGTATCGAGCGCGGCCGGGTCGCGGATCTCGACCAGGTGCGGCCAGTCGCCCTTCAGGTGGCTGAAGAACGACTCGATGTGCGCTTGGTCGGTCGGGGTCCCCGGCCGGCCGTGGTGCTGGGCGATCGCCATCAGCGCCATGAACTGGCGAGTGTCGATCGCTGTCATCTCCGCTCCGTTGTCTGACCAGGCGACCAGGATCGGCCCGTCCTCGTCGCGCTCGGGCGGCAGTCCATCGGGGCCGAGCAGGCCTTGATCCTCAAGCGCTGAAGCGAACAGCAGCTGCGCCTGAGTGTGGGTCTGCTCGCTCGAGAGCAGGTAGCCGATCCAATAGCGGGTGACGACATCAACGATCGCGTACGCGACCCGCTTGCACCGCGTGAAGTGTGTCGCGTCCCAAATCCAGATCCGGTTCTTTTCCCAGGTAATCTCTGGAAATACGGGCTTTCCGGGTCGTGGACGGAACGGCTCGCCGGGCAGCTTGACCTGGTTCTTGATTGCCACCCGCAGCACCGTCGAGGGGGACACGAACACCGTTGAGGTGTAGGAGCCGCGGTGCGCGAGCTTGCGATGCGAACGGTCGACCGGACCCCAGGTCTCGATCAGATCAAGGATCGCCTGCTCCTCCCACTCAAGCAGCCCGTGCACCGCGCCACCGCCCGGACGGCCGTCCTGAAGGCTGCCGGTGTCTCGCAGCTGCTTTCGCCAACGGTGCCCGCGGACGTCGGCGAGGTCAAGCACCCGGCACGCTCTGGCGTGCGCCCACCCGTCGGCGACGGCCTCATCGATCAGCCCCAGCAGCTCGAGCTTGGTCTCCGCGCTCACGCGCGTCGGGACCGGGCCGAAAAGCCCGAGCGTTGCCTTCCCCGGTGCAAGCTCAGCTCGACCGCCAACTCCTTCAACGCCTCCGACAGCCGATCGTTCTCCGCCAGCGCAGCCTCGAGCTCGACCTGCTCCGGGGAGGGCATCCGCCCCGGCTTTGAAGCGGCGAACGCCGCCAACGCCGCATCCTTGGCCAGCTGCCTGATCCGGATCACCGTACTCACATCGACGCCCCACTTTCGGGCAGCGTCTGCCTGCGAGAGCTCCTGCGAGCACACCTCCAGGAACACCTCCCACTTCTCCTCCGGCGCCAACTGCCGCCGCTTGCGTGGCTTGCCGTTCTCCATCACATCGTCCTCCTGGTCCAGGGCCCGAACAGCCTCCCAGAATTGGTGTGAAAAACGACCCGACCTCTATCGCGAAGTCAGACGCAAACCACAAGCCCGCCGAGTGAAGTCTGCTTCATGACGATGCTCCTGTGGTCTAAGAAGATGTGGGTCGAGTCCAAGAAAGCACGGGATCGCGGGTAGTGAGAGTCCCTGTTGATGGGGCTACTGGCAGGGACTCCCAGACGCGACCAGCCGGATCTACGCTTTGAGGCGTGGACACCAAACAGGAGATCCGCGAGTTCCTCACCTCCCGCCGCGCGCGGATCACCCCCGACCAGGTCGAATTGACCTCGTACGGGCCACGCCGCGTTCCCGGGCTCCGCCGCGAGGAGGTCGCCGTTCTGGCCGGCGTGAGCATCCAGTACTACACCCGCCTCGAGCGCGGAGACATGAACGGCGTCTCCGAGAACGTGCTGGGTGCGCTCGCCGGCGCGCTTCAGCTCGACGACGCTGAACGCGCACATCTCTTCGACCTCGCGCGCGCCGCGCAGCCAACTCCGGCGAGACCCCACCGGCGTCCGGCCAGGCAGCGTATCCGACCCGAGGTCCAGTGGACCCTCGACGCGATCACCGGCGCCGCCGCGTTCGTGAGCAGCGACCGCCTCGACATCCTGGCGGCCAACGTGCTCGGCCGCGCGTTGTATTCCGAGCTCTACGACGCGCCCGCGCGGCCGGTCAACACAGCCCGCTTCGTGTTCCTCGACCCGCGCGCCGAGACGACGTTCGTCGAGTGGGAGCGCGTCGCGACCGAGACGGTCGCGATCCTGCGCTCTGCCGCTGGCCGCGACCCGTACAACCGCGAGCTCTCAGACCTCGTCGGCGAGCTCGCAACCCAGAGCGAACCGTTCCGCACCCGCTGGGCCACCCACAACGTCCGCTTCCACAACACCGGCGTCAAGCACTTCAATCATCCCGTCGTTGGCGAGCTTCATCTCCGCTTCAACCGATTGGACCTCGCCGCGGACCCCGGCCTGACGCTCTTCACCTATGCCGCCGAGCCCGGCTCCCGCTCCGAGGACGCACTCAGGCTGCTCGGGAGCTGGGCAGCCACGATCGACCCCGCCGAGCCGGCGCGTGCGGCCGACCCGAGTTGACCGGGCCGTGTGAGGGGGTCGCTCGTGCTCGCAGCCTGGTATGAGCGGCAGGGACCGGCGGCGGAGGTGCTACAGGTCGGAGAGATGGCCGCGCCCGAGCCGGGTCCCGGCGAAGTGCGGGTGCGGGTGAATCTGTCCGGCGTGAACCCCGGAGACACAAAGAAGCGCGGCGACTGGGTCGGGTACGGCATGCCCTACCCCCGGATCGTTCCGCACAGCGACGGTGCCGAGGGTGTCAGTTCTTCCGTGTAAGCTGACTGTTTGATAGTAACAGTTACTCCTTCTGGTGTGTCAAGTAGTGACAGTCAGGTTTCAGTTGTCGGGGATGCGGTCACCGAACTCGATTTTGAACGCGGCCAAGGCGGCTGGCCAGTTGAACACGCGCTTCCATTTGGTCTCGGCTTTGGTGATCGCGAGGTAGATCAGCTTGCGGGCGGCGTCCTCGGTCGGGAAGTGCCCGCGGGTCTTGATGATCTTCCGTGTCTGGCGGTGTAGGGCTTCGATCGAGTTGGTGGTGTAGATCACGCGGCGGACGTCGGCGGGGTAGGCCAGGAACGGGGTGATCTGCTCCCAGTGCTCGAGCCAGCTGGCTGAGATCATCGGGTAGCGGTGATCCCATTTCTCGGCGAACGCTGTGAGCTCGTCTGCGGCGTGCTCGGCGTCGACGGCGGTGTAGATCTTGCGCAACTCGGCGGCGAGCGGTTTGCGGTCCTTGTAGGACACGAAGCGCAGGCTGGAGCGGACCTGATGCACCAGGCAGGTCTGGACGGTCGCGTGCGGGAAGGTCGCCTCGATCGCGTCCGGGAAGCCGGTCAGCCCGTCGACGCAGACGAACAGGATGTCGCCGACGCCGCGGGTCTTCAGATCGCTGAGAACGTGCAGCCAGAACTTCGCGCCTTCGGTCTGCTGGGACCACAGGCCGAGCACGTCACGCTCGCCGTCGAGGTTGACGCCCAGCGCCACGTAGCACGCCTGGTTTCGCACCGTATGCCCGTCGCGGATCTTCACGATCAGCGCGTCGAGATAGACGATCGGGTAGACACGCTCCAGCGGCCGGTTCTGCCACGCCTTCGCGTCGGCGAGCACCGTGTCGGTGATCTTCGAGATCAGATCCGGCGAGACCTCGGTCCCGTAGATCTCCGCGAGGTGCCCCTGGATCTCGCGGACCGTCAGCCCGCGGGCGTAGAGACTGATCACCTTCTCGTCGAACCCGACCCACCGGGTCTGACGCTTGCGGACGATCTGCGGCTCAAACGTGCCCTTGCGATCGCGCGGGGAGCGGATCCGCAGCGGTCCCTGATCGGTCAGGATCGTCTTTGACGGCTTGCCGTTGCGCGCGTTCCCCACACCACCGGGCGGCGCCTGATCGGGCTCATAGCCCAGATGCTCGCTCAGCTCCGCCTCCAACGCCCGGTTCAACAGCCGGCGCGTCAACTGCCCCAGCAGCCCGTCCGGGCCCGCGATCTCCCGCGCCGTGCTCGCGCCCGCCAGCAACGCATCAAGGACCTCGTCAGAGATCTCAAGCGGCTGCTCATCGACCCCCAGCCCACCCGGCAGTCCGGGCAACACCTCTCGCCGCTCGGCGGTTTCGGGTCGCTGCGCTCGCCCTGGGAGCTCGCTCCGCTCCTCGCTCGAACAAGAAATCAAATCTGGATGAATGGATGTAGATGCAGGCATGACCAGTCCTTTCGATCACGCTTACACGGTTCCTCCGACACTCCCACGGTGCCGGCAGCATCGACGCCATCGGAGACGGCGTCGACCCCGCTCGTATCGGCCAGCGCGTCTGGGTCTACGGGGCGCAGTCCTACCGCCCGTTCGGCACCGCGGCTCAACTCACCGTCGTGCCAGCTCACCAGGCCGTCGAGCTCCCTGGCGAGGTGAGCGACGAGATCGGCGCCTGCCTCGGGATCCCCGGAATCACCGCGCACCGCGCCGTCTTCGGCGACGGCCCCGTAGCCAGCACGACGATCCTCGTCCACGGCGTGCTCGGCGGGGTCGGGTCGCTCGCCGCACAACTCGCACGCTGGGGAGGAGCGACCGCGATCGGGACCGTGAGACGATCTGCGGATCTCGAACGCGTCGACGCAACCGTCGCGCACGCTGTCGCGCTCGATCAGCCCGACCCGGCCCAGGCCATCCGTGCGCACACTCCCGATGGCGTGGACCGCATCATCGACGTCGCGCTCTCCGACAACGCCGACCTCGACGCCGCCGTCGCCGCCAACGACGCCGTCATCGCAGCCTACGCCACCCGCCGCGACCGCCCCGAGATCCCGTTCTGGCCCATGCTGTTCGCGAACCTCACGATCCGACTGCTCGGGAGCGACGACTTCCCACCAGCCGCCAAACACCAAGCCGCAGCCGACCTCACCACCGCAGCCCGCGACGGAGCAATCTCGATACCCACCGCCGACCCACTACCGCTCTCGCAGATCGCAGAAGCACACGACCGAGTCGACGCCGGCGCCCGCCAACGCGTGCTCGTGAAGATCCCCCACTGAGCCCAGACCGACGCGACTCGAGGCGCCGAGACCTGCTCTCGTCGTGGCGCGATACTCGACGCTGATCTATCGGCGCACCTCGTATGCGCGGGATAGGGAGCCTCTGCGGACACCGCCACGTCGTTCGCCGCGCCGACGCCGCCGACGTTTGCGCTTGCCGCGCATCTCAGGTCACTGCCCTTGGACGAGCGCAGACCTGCTCTCGAGATTTGCAGGGCTCCGCGCGGATCGCGCGGCGCCCGACGCTGCACGCCCCGCTTTCGTGAAAACGCGGTGCTCCCCGCCGCTCACCGTCGGCGATCAGCGAGTGAACGACACGCTGCGCCTCGCTGCTGGCGAGGAGCGCGTGTCTGCGGCCTTCGGGCATCGCACCTGCTTCGAAGCGGCGGCGGTACTCAGCCTTGGAGCGGGCGAGACGACCGCCATTGGTCCCAAACGGGAGCGCCACGAGGGCGAGCACCGTATCGCTAATCTCGGTCGAGGGCTCACGAGCAGTGAGCTCTACGCTCCAGTGATGCGCGCTCGCCTGCGTCACGACCTGACGGCCGCACTCAAGTCTCGCGATCCGGTCGCTGTTGCTGCTCTGAGATCGGCGTTGGCAGCGATCGACAACGCCGAGGCCGTGTCGGTCGATTCGACCTCCGTGCCTGCACCGACGAGCGAGCACATCGCAGGCGCCACGTCGGGAGCGGGCTCCTCAGATGTGGAACGCCGGGTACTCAGCACAGCCGACGTGCGCGCAATCGTCCGCACCGAGATCGACCAACGCATCGACGCCGCAGCGGAATACGCGCGGGTTGGACGCGCGGATACCGCAGAGAAGCTCCGGCTCGAGGCGGCTGTGCTCAGCGCCTACCTGCTCGAGAATTGGTGATGGGTTTGCGTCAATTCGCACCCGCGCGCGGGACAGTCACGATCGCTCTTGCAGAGACGTTGGCAGGTGCTGGCAATCGTTTCGGCGACTTCTGCATCCAAACCTCAGCCAGCTCAGCGTTGCCGCCGACCGCAGAGAGCAGCCACGCGGTGTCGGGCGATTCGCTGGCTGAGGTTGTCCGATACCGATCGTGTCCCGAGCGCGATCAGTGGCGGCGGGACGGCTGCTTTCCCCGCCGTTCAGTAGCGCAACTGGCGGCCGGCTTGTGGCCTGCATGCATGCGGAACAGCCGACTGCCTCCATCTCGACACCGCACGAGATGCACAGGCGGCGCCCAGGCGTTTGCGACGGCGCTGGCTATGCGCGTCCTCCCCGGTCGAGGCCGAAGAGGTCGCGCGCCTTGCTGCCTGACCCCACTCCAACGGCGCGCCCGCGCAGGTCCTCGTTACGGCTCGCCCGACGGGCTCACCTCCACGAGAACCCGCGCGGCAAGCTCAGGACGGAGGTGATCCCGCTCCCCGAGGCGTGAGCCGCCCGCTACCTCGCCGACGAGCTCAGCCGTTACACCACTACATCCGACTTGACTTAGGCGGACGCCAATGTTCCGGCGGTGCCGTCCGTGGATGAAGCGGGTTGACAAAGTCCGAGCGCCTGAGGAATAGTGTGTTCGCGGCGACGACCGGTCGCCGAGCTGTGGAGCGTCCGCCCCAGTCGGGGTTCCATTGGCGAAGGGGATTCGCCCTCTCGGTCGTCGATGTCACAGGCCATCTTCGAACGCCGCGTCACTGGGGGACGAGGGTGTGAAGGAGAGGCTTGCCCATGACGAAGCACGCCAGCTTCAAGAAGGTTGTCCGCCGCCACGCCGAGGAGACCGGGCAGCGCTATACCGAAGCGCTGACAGATCTCGAGGGCCTTGGTGTGCGAATGAACCACGAGCCCATTGCCGAGCGGCTGCTGGCCCACCTGCGGGATCGCTACGGCATCGATGCCGTCGCTGCGACGCGGCTGAGTGTGCACAAGACGTACGTCTTTCGCATCGACCGCAAGGATGGCGAGTCGTGGGTCGCCCGAGCCTTTCCGCCTGCTCGGCCGCGTGCCGGTGTTGAGGGCGACGCCGAGATCCTGCGGTTCCTAGACGGAAGTTTTTGAGGGTTTGAGGCCTGATCCCCAGTGTTTGTGGGGGTCGGGCCTTCTTTTTGCTGGATAGATGTAGCCAAAGTCATGACTGGTATCTGTCCGCGATATGGTTTATATTGTTGGCATGGCGAAGCGTGGTGGATCGGCTCACGTAGCCACAATCAAGACGAAAGGGAAGGACGGGGCGCTGTACACGTCGCAGCTGTTGCGCCGCTCCTACCGCGAGGACGGCAAGGTCCGCCACGAGAACCTCGGGAACCTCTCGCATCTACCGCCGGAGATCATCGATGTGATCCGCGCGATGCTCGCCGGCCGCCGACTCGTCGATCTTGACGAGGACTTTGAGATCACGCGGTCGCTGCCGCACGGCCACGTCGCCGCGGTGCTGGGAGTGCTGCGCGATTTGGACCTGGAGCGGCTGATCAGCCGCGATCGCTGCCGGGAGCGTGATCTCGTTGTCGCGATGATCTGCCAGCGGCTGATCGGCCCGGGCTCGAAGCTCTCAGCGACCCGGCGCTTCTCCCAGAGCACACTGGGCGATGAGCTGTCACTCGGCGAGGTCTCAGAGGCCGAGTTGTTGGCGGCGATGGACTGGCTGTCAGAGCGCCAGCCGCGGATCGAGCGCACGCTCGCACGCCGCCACCTACCCGGCGATCAGGACAGCAACGCGTTCGTGCTCTATGACCTGTCCTCGAGTTACATGGAGGGTCGTTGTTGCCCTTTGGCGACGCTGGGCTACTCACGCGATGGCGTGAAGGGCAAGCTGCAGGTCAACTACGGGCTGATCTGCAGCCCGGACGGGCGCCCAGTCGCGGTGTGCGTGCATGAGGGAAACGTCACCGACCAGCAGACCGTTCCCGACACCGTCAGCGCGGTGTGTGAGCGGTTCGGGATACAGAACGTCTGCTTCGTCGGCGACCGCGGAATGATCACCCAAGCGCACGCTGCCAGCCTCAAGGAGCAGGGCGTGGACTTCATCAGCGCGCTCAAGAGCGTGCAGATCCGCTCGCTGGTGCACTCGGGCGATCTGCAGCTATCGCTGTTTGACGAGGTCAACCTCGCGGAGATCACCTCACCCCTGTTTGCCGGCGAGCGCCTCGTGGTCTGCCGCAACCCGGCCGTCGCCGGCGAGCGCGCCCGCAAACGCACCGAACTGTTAGCCGCGACCGAGGTCGAACTCGCCAAGGTCAAGGCCAGCGTCGAGGGTCCGCGCGGGCGACTGCGCGCAGC
Source organism: uncultured Solirubrobacterales bacterium (assembly GCA_963794285.1). Classification (GTDB taxonomy): domain Bacteria; phylum Actinomycetota; class Thermoleophilia; order Solirubrobacterales; family Solirubrobacteraceae; genus Palsa-465. Next base: position 97,295 of record CAWCDS010000010.1, on the reverse strand, counting down.
TGACGCCGGGAAGATCGGCGAGCGCGCCGGCAAGATCATCAACAAGTACAAGGTCGCCAAGCACTTCACCCTGACCATCACCGACGGGGCGTTCGCCTATCAGCGCAAGACCGATCAGATCAACCAAGAGGCCGCCCTGGACGGCCTCTACGCGATCCGGACCACCCTGCCCGCACAGACACTCGCCGCGCCGGCCGCGGTCCGCGCTTACAAGCAGCTCAAGCTGGCCGAGCGCGCGTTCGGAACGATGAAGGACACGATCGAGATCCGCCCGATCCACCATCACCTCGAGACCCGCGTCCGTGCGCACGTGTTCCTCTGCATGCTCGCCTACTACGTCTCCTTCGAGCTCCAGACGCGCCTGCCCGAGCTGCTGTTCACAGACGACACGCCGCTCGCCCCAGCCGACCCCGTCAAGCCCGCCACCCGCTCCGCCAAAGCAAACAAGAAGGCCGCCAGCGCCACCACCACCAACGGGTACCCCGCGCACACCCTCACCGACCTCCTCGCCGACCTCGGCACCCTCTGCCGCAACACCGTGCGCATCGGCCACGCCGAGCACACCTTCACCCGCCTCACCACACCCACGCCACTACAAGCCGACGCCCTACAACGACTCGACGTCAAACTCCACCAGTAGCCAAAGCCAAACCAGCCCGCAACACCCGAATCCCGCGCCACCACGCGGGATTCAACGCTTCAAATGCGAAAACTTCCGCCTAGAGCACCAGGACTATCCCGCGGAGCGCCTGGCGGTCGATGATCCGGTGTCTGACTTCAATGGCAGCGCGGTGCTGGTGACACGGTTCGTCGAAGGCGTCGGGCTTCCCGACGGCGCGGAGAAGTTCGCGATGATGGGTGAGCTGCTCGGACGGCTGCATGCGCTGCCATACGACGATTCCGCCAGCCGCCCGGGTGGAGCGAGTGGTGAGGACCCGAGCCGCGAGGGGACGCCGCGTCAGGACCTGCTCGCCGCCCTCGCGTTCCTCGACGCCGTGGATATGAAGGTGCCGACCGCCGAGCGCGAGCGCTTTGAGCGGCTCAGGAACGAGGTGCGCTTGGCCGATGACGGTGATGGGCTTCCGGGAGGCCTGCTGCACGGAAATCTCCTTCACGTTCCCGATCACGCCGTCCTGACCGACCAAGGACCGGTCGCGATCAACTGGAAGGCGTCGGGGCGCGGACCGCGCCTGGCCGACTTCGCCTACCTGATCTGGGGCACGGGCTCGTGGAACCCACGTCGCCCGGACCAGGAGTGCATCGACGCTGCCGTCAACGCCTACCGCCGACACATCGAGCCGACCGACGACGAATTCCAGCGGTTGGAGGCGGTGATGTACATCCGGACGCTCTATCTCGTCTGCTACGGATACCGACGTGCCGTCAACGACGGCGTGAAGTTCCGCGAGTGGGGATTCATCCGTCCACCCGAGTAGTTCAGCGAGACCGCGGCCGCCACCCGAGCCGCGTTCCGCCGGTAGGTCATCGTTGGGAGCAACGAACGAGGACGATTCGTCGGCAGCGCTCCGGACGTCTCGTTCGCGCGAGAGCGCGTGGAGAACCCGAAGGACATCTTCGGGCGGAGCAGGGCGCTCTGCCTGGCGCTGCCCGACGCGACCGTGAGGGTCGACGCCTCGCTCGTGACAACGAGATCGCCGGCGCGCTCGTTGGATATCCGCAGGAGGTCGTTCTGCCTGCTCATCGCACTCGGGGCGCGAAGGGCGAATCCGTCCCGCAACTCTCGTTGCGTGCAGATCCAAGCCGACGCCACGCGCTGCGGTCCGTCGGCCACCCGTTCTACCGCTCACGCGCCGGTCAGGATCGTTTCAGGGTCCTGCTCACCGACCACACCGACTCGGAGGAGATCCGTGAGCTCGTGACCGAGAGCTACCGGATCCTCGCGCCGAAAAAGCTCACCGCACGACTCGACTAGCAGCGCTGGCCGTCGAGTGCGCAGCGACCGTGGCCATGCGAAGGCGTGGGTTGGCCCTGCTTCGGCGTTGGGACGGGCATCCCGACCGCGGCTCTCGACAGACCCGCTTTGCGCGGCACGGAGGGCGTTGCGGACGCCCCTTGCCCGCGGCGGCAGAGCCCGCTCGTTGATGGGAGCACGACTCGACCTCCGTTCGCGTGTCTGCCCCGCAGACCGCGCGAAGCGCGTCCGCGACCGTGCGACGCGGGCAGACCTGCTCTTGAGCCTTGCGGGTCTCCGGATCGGTCGGCGGAGTCCGCCACTGCGCGCGCTGCTTTCGTGAAAACGCGCTACTCCGGGCTGACGAGTCACGACGACGGACAGGATGGCGACGACGCCAGCCTCGATGTGGCGAAACTCAGGTCTCAGCCGGTCTCGGCCAAGAGACCTGAGGAGTTGGCGTAGGCCGTGGCCCAGTACCCGCGGTTTCGTGCCTGGGATGCCGAGGGGTGGCATTGATCGGGGCTTTGGGGCTCGGCGCGGGCCAATTGCCTACGAGGCGGAGGTCTCATCTTCCCGGACCCTGTTAGGGACATCCCCGATACACACTTGCCGCTCGGCGCGCCACGATTAGGGGATGCAGGGAGAGGATCGCTCGCATCAACTGCGCCGCCGGCTCGACCACGCGCTCGTCGGCGGCGTGTGCGCGGGAATTGCCGACTACCTGGGGGTCGAGCCGCTCGTGGTCCGCGCCGGCATGCTTGTCATCGGCGGGGTCAGCGGGATCGGATTCGCGTTCTATCCGCTTGCCTGGGCGCTGATGCCGGCCACTGGGCAGCGGCCGGAGTCATGGCGCGTGCGCCTGACCGGCTGGCGCGAGGCTGTCGCCGTCACGATCCTCACCGGGGCTGCGGTCGTCGTTCTGCGACCGCTCGGGTGGCTCGGCGCCGCGTTCGTCTGGCCGCTGATCATGTTGTCGTGCGGCCTGGCGCTCGTTCTACGCCAGGTGGCGGCGCCCGAGTGGCTCTCGACTGCTCCGGCATCCGAGCGCGGCGCGAGCCGGCTGGCCGCATCCTGGCGGCGGTGGCCGGCGGGAGTGCTCGGGACCGTGCTCGTGTTCGGCGCGGCAGTGGTGTTCCTGCGGGCTGCCGGCATCCTGACCGACTCGGGTAGGTTGTTCCTCGGCACCGCGGTGCTCGTGGTCGCGCTGGCCCTGGTCGTCGCCCCGTACCTCCTCGGCCTGGCCCGCGAGCTCACCGTCGAGCGCATGCAACGCATCCGCAGCGAGGAGCGGGCCGAGATGGGCGCGCATCTTCACGATTCGGTGCTCCAGACGCTGGCCCTCATCCAGCGCCGGGCCGATGACCCGGCCCAGGTCATCGGGCTCGCCCGCCGCCAGGAGCGCGAGCTCCGCGACTGGCTGCTCGCTCGCGACGGGACGGTCGGGGCGCCGAGGAGCTTGCGCGCCGGACTCGAGCAGGTCGCGCAGGAGACCGAGGCGACACACGCGGTCCGCGTCGAGACGGTCGTGGTCGGCGACTGTCCGCTGGATGAGCGGCTGCAGGCCCTGATCGCCGCCGCGCGCGAGGCGCTCGTCAACGCGGCCAAGTTCGCCGGGGCGGCTCAGATCGACATCTACGCGGAGGCAGGCGACGAGCGCATCGAGGTCTTCGTGCGCGACCGCGGGATCGGGTTTGACCCGGAGGCGATCCCGGCCGACCGACAGGGGATTCGCCGGTCGATCCGCGAGCGGATGGCGCGCCACGGCGGGATGGCGCACGTGCGCAGTGCGCCCGGGCAGGGGACGGAGGTCGAGCTGACCATGGAACGGGTGGCCGCGTGAGCGGCGAGGAGCGCGTCACGGTCGTCGTGGTGGATGACCATGCCCTGTTCCGCGCCGGGGTCCGGGCCGAGCTGGGGCGACGCTCCGCGGTCGTGGGGGAGGCTGGGACCGTGGCCGAGGGGATCGAGCTCGTCCTGGCGCTCCGCCCGCAGGTCGTGCTCCTCGACGTCCACATGCCCGACGGCGGCGGCGTGGCCGTGATCGCCGGCGCGGCCCCGCAGGCGCCCAATGTGCGTTTCCTCGCGCTGTCGGTCTCCGACGCGCCCGAGGACGTGATCGCCACGATCCGGTCAGGCGCACGCGGCTACGTGACCAAGACGATCGCCACCGAGGAACTCGAGGACGCGATCGTGCGGGTGGCTGCCGGCGACGCCTACTTCTCACCCCGGCTGGCCGGGTTCGTGCTCGACGCCTTCGCCGCGCCGGCGCCGAGTGCGCCCGATCCGGACCTGGATCAGCTGACGTCGCGCGAGCGCGAGGTTCTGCGCCATATCGCCCGTGGCTACATGTACAAGGAGATAGCCCAGCGTCTCGGCATCTCCAGCAAGACCGTCGAGGCGCACGTCTCGGCGGTCCTGCGCAAGCTCCAGCTCTCCAACCGCCACCAGCTGAGTCGCTGGGCGCTGCAGCGCGATCTGGACTGAGGTCCGCGCCGTCGCCCTGACCCCTACGGGAAATTCCCAATGGCAGGGGAGAACCGCGAGGCCGATGCTTGAGCGACCGTGTTCCGCAACCCAAGGAGAACCATGCCAGCGATGGACCAGGAGTGGCTGCCGGACCATCAGCCCGCGGTGGTCACCCGCGGCCTCACGAAGCGCTTCGGCGAGCGCGTGGCGGTGAACGACGTTCACCTCGAGGTGCCTGCCGGCGCGGCCTTCGGATTCCTCGGCCCCAACGGCGCCGGCAAGACCACGATGATCCGGATGCTGCTCGGCCTCACGTCGATCAGCGCCGGCTCGGCCTCGCTGCTCGGCCATCCGATCCCGCGCCAGCGGGCCACGGCACTTGCCCGCGTGGGCGCGATCGTCGAGGAGCCGAGCTTTCATAAGCACCTCTCGGGACGCGAAAACCTCGAGATCGTCGCCGCCGTGCGCGGTCCCGAGGCTTGCTCGCGCATCGCCCCGGCGCTGGAGCGCGTCGGCCTGGCCGAGCGAGCCGACGAGAAGGTGGGCCGTTACTCGCTTGGCATGCGTCAGCGGCTGGGGGGGGCCCGCTGCCTGCTCGCGGATCCGAAGCTGCTCATCCTCGACGAGCCTACCAACGGCCTCGATCCGCATGGCATTCAGGAGTTCCGGGCCATGGTGCGTGCGCTCGTGCAGGACGAGGGGCGCACGGTCTTCCTCTCCTCCCACTTGCTCGACGAGGTCGAGCGCGTGTGCGACCACGTGGCCATCGTCGATCACGGCCGGGTCATTGTGCAGGGCTCGATCGAGGAGCTCACCGGGCGCGCGGGTCAGCAGGTCATCGTCGGCGTCGATGCGCTCGGCCTGGCGATCATGACCCTCGGGGGGCTGCCCGCGGTGCGCGAGGTGCTCCACGAGGACGGCGCGCTCAGGGTGCGGCTCGACGGCCGGCCCGACGGTGTGTCCGAGCTCAACGCCGCGCTCGTGCGTGCCGGAGTCGCCGTCTCGCGCCTCGAGCCGACACGTCATTCGCTCGAGGAGCGCTTCCTGGAGATCACGTCCTCGCGGCTGGAGGGGGCCGCATGAGTCTCACCATCGCACGCCGGATGGTCGGCGCCGAATTCCTTAAGCTGCGCAAGAAGCGCAGCACCGTCATCTGGTCGCTGCTGCTCGCGCTGGGATCAGTTGTCGTCTTCTTCGTCTACGGGCAGTTAAACCGGCATGGCTCTCAGCACCCGGCCGGTGGGGCCGACGGCTTCCGGCATGGTCTGGAGCTGATTGGAATCTTCATGGCTCCGCTGGCCGCGGTCCTGGTCGGGGCTGAGGCTGGCGCCGGCGATACCGCAGCCGGGGTGTTCCGCGACCTCGTAGTCACCGGCCGCTCGCGCGTGGCGCTGTTCGCGGCTCGCCTACCGGGTGCACTGATGCTGGTCAGCCTGGTGGTGTCGCTGAGCTACGGCGCCATGCTTGTCGCGACGTTCGCGTTCGCCGGCTCGCTGCCCACACCGAGCGCGAGCGAGCTGCTGGCGGGCTGGGGCTGGGCGCTCCTGGTCGACGGCGCCGTGTGCGTCGTGGCGGTGGGACTGGCGTCCCTGACCCAGTCGCGACCGGCCACCATCACGGCTCTGATCGGCTTCGAGCTGGTCGCCAGCCCGGTGCTGCTGCAGACCAGATCACTGGGACACGCGCGAGACGCGTTACTCGACGCCTCGGCGCTCAAGCTATCGCCCGTCGACCTGCATGGCCCACTGGGGATTGGCGAGGCTGTCGCCCTGGCCGGCATCGTCATGCTCGCCTGGATGGTTGTGGCCACCGCGGCGGGCGCCTGGCGCACGTCCCGGGCCGATGCCTGATAGTCGATTCCGCGCACGCGGGATCGTGGAATCAATCATCTGAGCGGCTGGCGGCGGCAATCCACCCAACGCTCACTGCGCCATCGACGTCGAGCCGAGGCCCGCGCGGTCAGTTAGCAGGTGCGAGTCGCGCAACGAGCCAGACCTGCTCCCGCGGTGCGGTCCCCAACGTTCGACAATCAGGCGAGCCGTGCGCTGAACCCTTGCCGCCATGATGCGTAACGGGGAGTCCACGCGAGTTGCTGTTTGGCTTTGTCGTTAGACGCGCCTCGCTGACGTAGCATTCCGTGGGTCCCGTAGTCGCTGTGGGGGGGCCCCGTCTCTGGCGGCGTAGGGGCACCGATGGCGCGGGCGTACACCGGCAGCCACTCCGCGATCGCTGCTGGCTCGTCGTCAACGATGTTGTAGATCCCTGGGTCGCCGTGCTGTAGCGCCCGCACGGTCGCCGTCGCGTCGTGAACGTGGATGAACGACCAGTGCGCTGGGCCCCCGCCGGCGATCGGGAACCGCTGTTGGCGCACCAGCTCAGCGTCTGAGCCTCGTCGCGAATCTCGTGCCCGGTCCATAGAAATTGCCGTACCGGAGCACGAGCCCCTCGATACCGTTCGCGTTCAGCACGGTCGCCTCGAGCTCGCTGATGGCATTGAAGATGTCCGGAACACGGGGGCGCTCCGTCGTAGAGCTGATCTTCCTCCGTCTTGATCCAACCGCCGACCGGTTTGTACGCCTGGGCGATGCTCTGCGCAACCACGCGGCGAGCGCCTGCCGTGACGGCCGCCGCGACTAGGTTGCGAGTCCCCATCCGGCGCAGCTGGTTCGTTGCCCCAAACTCCTCCGCGAACGGGCGAGGATCGATCTTGGCGGGGATCGCGGTCAGCTCGTGCACGACGACCTCGGGCTCCGCTCGAGCAACCGCGGCCTCGACCGCCGCAAAGTCCAGAGCGTCTGCGACGACGGCCTCCGCACCCATCGCACGTACCGAATCGAGCTTGCCAACGGTGCGCGCCATCCCGATCACCTCATGGCCGTCAGCAAGCAGCAACGGCACGAGTTGCCGCCCGATCGCCCCCGTCACCCCGGCCACGAACACTCTCATCCTCGAAACGTACAACGCAACCCCGCACACCTGCTCTTGGTACCCAAGCGACACTCCGCGCCGCCGGGCACGACACACGCAACCCGCGCGGATCTCGAGCATCTCGCGGCTCGGTTGCTGGCCGCGTAGACGCCCGCGTGGCAGCGGCGCCCCGCATGCCGCGCTAAGCGCGTCTGCGGGGGACCGGCCGAGACACCCGTGCGACAGAGAGGAGCAGGTCCGCGTCAGCCATGGTCGTGACTTCGGCGTGATTGCTCCACGCGACTGAAACAGCAGTCAGCCGGGTCGGCTCCCTTGTGGCTGCTTTGTGACCACGCAGAAGCGGCCGACGACCAGCATCACGCGCTTGCGATTGGGCTCGAGCGGCCACGTGATCAGCGAGGGTGCCGTCTAGCGCTCGCGCGGCGAAAAGCAGTGTCCGGTCTTCCGCTCTTTCACGGTTGAGTGGATGGACGCGTGATTGTCCGCAGCGATCGGCAACTACATGGCGGGGCCTGCTGGCTGCCGAGCGGCGTTCTATTCGTCGCGCTCGGATTGGACGGTATGTCGCGGTGCTCCGTCTAGCCGTTTCTTTTGAGTGCGCAGGTACTGGATCGTGATGACTGCGCCGGTGCCCAGGACGGCAATCCGGGCCCCGGTCGAGTCGGCCACGAACCTACCTGTGGGGACGGTCAGAGCCAGGATGATCTGGCTGGCACCGTCGATCACGAATGTGGCGCCAATGATCGCCGTCAGGATCGTGAGCATGCGCCGGCGGTGGGGCTCCGCCAGCCTAGCCGCGAGCTCCGGCCGGTCGGGGTTGACCTTGGCGACGTTCTGGGCGACTAGCAGCAGGAGGGGCCGGGCGAGAGCGACCGAGATCAGCGCGGTCAGGCCGATCGCGCCGGTGGCGGCGCCGCGGCGCAGCTTGATCGCCACCGGGTCACCGCCAGTGATTGCGTAGGCGGCGAGGGCGATGAACACCGTCGCCGCCGAGAGGACGGCAACCGGCTCGATGCGGCGGCGGGCGATCCCGACGACGAGCAGCCAGGTGGCCGGGACCGCGTCGGTGATGGCGAGCGCTCCGACGGAAGAACCGATCAGCGAGCGGATGATCAGGTACGCCAGCCATGGGAGCACGAGCCCGGCCACCAGCCGGGGCGGCGAGAGGCGTGGCGGGCGAGGGCTCATGCCATCCCCTCCGCGGGTCGCACGAAGAAGCCTACGACCTGACGGTCGGCGTCCAGCACGACGCGGCCGATCCCGTCGGCACGCTCGAGCGCCACTGGGATGTCGACGCCGGTGTACCCGTCGCGCACCGAGATGATCGGGGTGCCGAGGGCCTGGACCTCGCCACCATATTGGCGCACCTTCTCGCGGACATCGGCCAGAAGCTCGACCGAGCACGCCTGCAGCATGCGCGAGCCAAACCTCGCACGCGTGTCGCCAAAGCGCCCGTCGAGAAACGCCTGGAGCACCGGCGCGGCGGCCTCGGCGGCGCCCTCCACCGGTACCGCGATCCCCTTCTCAGGGCTGGGTCCTCGGCCGCCGCCGAAACGCTGGAAGGCGGCCTGCCGGCTGACGTGGAGCAGCTCTCCGATCTCCGCCCACGTGTGCCCGGCGGCGCGTGCCTGTTCGACCAGGGCGCGCAATGTGTCCTCGACGATCATGTCGAGACTGCGGGTCCCGGCAATCGCGCGCATGACCTGGCCGGCAGCATCGTGCTCATCGGCGCGAAGCACATCGGCGACCAGTTGGGCGTTCGTCAGCAGAAGCGTCGCCATCACGTCGTGGTCCCAGTGCGCCGGAGATCGCTGTTGATCCATTATTGTCAAGGTAGTCTTTACATCGTTCTTTGTCAAGACAGCCTTTACACGGCTGTCGAAACTCGAAGAAGCGTGGAGCGTCAGCGACGATCCGCCCAGCTCCTCTCCCGACGGCACGATGCCTGCCTTCCCCGGCGCGAGCGCCACGGCAGCCACAGTCGCCACGAGCAAGCCCTCGTCGTGCGGACGGACTACCCCCCGCCTGGACAGAGCACCCAGCCGAGCCGCTCGCGCGCATACCGGCGCGAACGCGAAAGCAGAGCGCGACCGGCGCTACGGCTGAGACCTCCCATTCGCCACTCCCGGCAACTCGGCGCGTCGACGACCCGTCCGACGGGACGGCCGTCGGGCCGAGCGCCCTGCTTTCCGTTCACCGCATGTACGCGCAACCGCGTGCGATTGCAACGATGCCCAGACCCGCATTCATGTGGCGAGAGGTCTCTCGGCGGAAAGAGGCTCAGACCTCCTGTTCGCCACCTGCAGGGCCCGACCCGTCGTCCGCCCGCCCGTTGTCGAGACGGCCGACCCGGAGTAGCGCGTTCTCATGAATGCAGGGAAGGCGCAACCGGCAGTTGCCGGACCGATTCCGAGACCCGCAAATTTCGAAAACGGGTCTCCGCTCGCCGCGCCGCTCAGACCCGCAATGCGCGGCCTGGGGGGCAGACGGTGTCTGGCAGCGGAGACGCGCATTCATCGCCCACCGGGGCTCTGGCTTCGCGGCAGCGGAGGGCGCGGCGCGCCCCGCAGGCCGCGCGGAGCAGGGGCGGCGTAGGAGCCGGGCTCCTACGCAGGTTGATTGCATGTCTTGGCTGAAGCGGCCGCAGATCCGCTCCCTTGCCCCACGGGGTTTCCCGGCCACTTCTCAGTGGGCAGCACGGATGATCGCGACGCAGTTCGGGCGTAGCGTCGTAACGGAATCAATAGAACCCAGGAGGCCACGTCATGGGGGCAAAGACCGATCAGACAATCGGCCGCGCAAAGCAGGCTGTCGGCGCCGTGACCGGCGACGAGGAGACCAAGCGCGAAGGACAGCGCCAAGAGGACAAGGGCAAGCTCAAGGGCAAGCTCGACACCGCCTTCGACAAGGTGCAGCATGCGCTCGAGGACCTGAAGGGCAAGGTCGACAGGAAGTGAACGGCCGTGCGTGCTCGCGGGCAGTGCTGACGAGCCGGCAGCTGCGATCGCTCGCGCCGCCTTGCGCTTGGGCCGCCCGGCAAGCGCGCGAGCGCAGCTTCGGACTCATCGGACCCGGAGCGTCTGGGAAAGGCGGATGAAATGGGCGGCGCCGTACTGATACCAATGGCCGTAGCAACGGGAGTCGTCGTCATCGTCGTCGCGGTCGCAGTCGTGCTCGTGGTGCTAATCGTCAGCTTGTCGATGCGCGGCCGTCAGCAGCGGGGGGCGGCGCGGCGCGCGGAAAACCGGCAAGAACCCGCCGGGGGAAACGAGCGGGCGGCGCGCGCAGAACAGGATCGAGACATCGCGGAAGCGCAGGCTCAGCAGCCTGACGAGCGAGATCGTTAGCCGTCCCGAACTGCGGCTGACAATCTGCGCGGCTCGGTGCCCGCCGCAGCGAGGAAGCAGGACACCACCCCCAAAATGTATGAATCGTGACTTCCTGTTCGCCAACAGCGAGGCTGTCGCTCCAGGCTACGCGGAGCAGCGCAACCGGTGTTCGATAATGATCGAGGCAACGGTCTTGCGACCGTTGAGATTCAGTCCCCGTGCGCCAGGACCGTGCAGGAAGGCACTCGGCGTCTGAGCGCCCGAGCCACAGGGAGCAGCGCCCGAAAGAGCGTGTCCTGGACCCGTGGAGACGGCTTCGCGAGCACAGCGTGGTCGGAAACCAGCGGCCATATGAGCGTGATGTCGAGCAAGCCCGGTAACGCCTTGGAATTGACGCGTCCCTCCTGCGCGAAACCGAAGTACAGCTCATAGAAGCGCTGTGTCGAATCAGCTCCTGGGCGGAACTCGAACATGACGCGCATCTCGTCCGTTCCAGCATTTCGGAAGGTATGGCTGGTGCCTGCCGGCACTTCAACCGTCTGACCCTGACTTAGTGCCCTGGCTCATAAGTTCGCCCACGTATTCGGTTCATGCGGCTTTGGTGGCGGGGCGGACGAGCTTTTGGGCGAGACGGTCGAGGTCGGCGCGGGTGAACTTCCACTCGAACGGTTGGGCGATCTGCTCGTAGCGGCGACCGAACGCGAGGAGTTGCTGCTCGAGCGTGGCGAGGTCGGGGAAGTCGTTGGGCGAGAGCACCTTGCGCTGCACGATCGAGAAGTAGATCTCGGCCTGGTTGACCCAACTGGCGTGGACCGGGGTGTGGACAAGGATCAGGTTCTTGTACCGGCCTTGCAGTCGTTTGATTGATTTCTTGCCGCGGTGCGCGGAGCCGTTGTCCTGGCAATCGGGCGCTGGGGTGGCGCTGGCCGCGCTGGTCGTTGATCTGAGTGGCGGGCAGGACGAAGCTCAGTGGCCTCTCTCGACGATCACGAACACGCGTCGGGCTTTGCTGTAGGGCTCGACGCTCATGAACTGCTCGATCAGCTTGTCGAACGGGACGATCCCGTCCTTCTCGTCGCAACGGTCGAACAGCTTCGCGCGGCGCACGTCCCAGGCCGCGAAGTAGCACAGTGCGCCCCGCCTGTCGTGCTCGTGCTCGACGCGCCGACCACGCTTGACGCCGGGCTTGGTGGGCATTGTGGGGTGCTTGCGCGCTCGGGCCTGGATCGAGGGTTTCTCGTCGCAGCAAACGACGTAGTCGCCGGGATGCAAGAGCTCGCCTTCCCACCGGCCGGCGTAGAGATCGAGGATTCGGCCGGCCTTGGCGGTGAACTCCGGGTCGCGCGGGAAGATCCAGGAGCGGTGCTGCCACGGTTTGATCGCATCCTCTGAGAGCCAGCGCCAGACGGTGATCCCGGAGATCTGCTCACAGATCCCGCGCGTCACGACCTCAGCAGCCAGCTCGCAGGATGACCAGCGCGCGAGCGGCACCTCGCTATCGGCCGGGCGCTCGCACGCCAGGCGGATCACCTCAGCACGAACCTGAGGGGGGAAAGATCGACGGTCTGCCGCGCCGAGGCCGGTCCTCCAAGCCCGCCAGGCGCTGCTCAAAGAACCGCTTTCGCCACTGCGAGACGACTTCACGACCGCACCGCAGCTGCGCCGCGATCTGGTCGTTGCGCATCCCCTCGGCGGCCATCAACACCATCTGCGCCCTCATCACCTGCCAATACGGCAACGTATATGAGCGTGCCAAGTGCTCCAGCACCGCGCGTTCCTGGTCGGTCAACTCGATCCGGTACGGACTGTGCCTCGGCATCATCGTCCCTTCGCCGGGAGGATAGGATGCCGCGCACGCTACGGTCACACCCGGACGTTAATACGTAGCCTTACTTACGAAGAGGAGCACTTAGCACGCGCTCGACGCCCTTGATGGTAAAGGCCGCCTGTCCAGCGAGTACCGCGAAATGCTCGTCCTGCTCTGGGTGAATGTGTTCGACGCCGGCAAACCCACCGCGATGACGATGCTCCTGATCGACATGCATGCCGACGGCGTCACCGTCGGCGAGCCGGACCTGAAGATGGGCCACCGCGGCCAGATCACCGCCGACGTCGCGCTCGACGACGTCTTCGTCCCCGCCGGCCACGCCCTGGGCGAGCCCGGCAAGGGCCTCGCCGTCGCGCCCAGCTCCCTCGCCGCCGCCAGGGTCGGGATCGCCGCCGCCGGCGCCGGCATCGCCCAGGCCGCACTCGACCTCGCCGTGCAGCGGCTGCGCACTCGCGAGCTGTTCGGCCGCAAGCTCGGTGAAATGCAGCACTGGCAGTTCCGCCTCGCCCAGCACGCCACCCACCTCGAAGCCCCCCGCGCGATGTACCAGAAGGCCGCCGTACGGCTCGACCAAGGCGACCGCTCCGGCGAACCCGAAGCGAGCATGGCCAAGTCCTTCGCCACCAAGCTCGCCAACGACCTCGCCCGCGACGCCCTGCAAGCCCACGGCGGCTACGGCTACGCCCGCCAAATCGGTGCCACCGGCGCTGCGCCCCGCCTCGAAGAGATCTACCGCGACGCCAAGATCCTCGAGATCTTCGAAGGCGCCAACGAAGTCCTCCAATGGATCATCGCCCGGCACCTCATCGGCCGCGACATCACGGGATAGCCCTTGAGCCTGTCAGGTCAGCCAGGGCTCCGGCGGGGGGACGGGTCGGCGGATTCAGTCATGGCGCGGAAGAGGCCGGATGACAATGGTGGTTGGGGCATCGGTGGGAGCGGGGCGCCCGGGGTGGCAAACGCGCGCAGCATCTGCGCGACGAGCCGGCGCCAGCTGTCGGGTGCGGCGTCGACGGTTGCGGCGATGACGCCGGCGTTGGCCATCAGCAAGACGACCAGGTCTTCGGAGGCGAAGTCGGCCCGGAGGTGACCGGTTGTTTTGGCGCGAGCGATGATTTCCAGGAAGCCCCGGTAGGCCTCGGCGCGTCGCGTCTCGAGCTCCCGCGCGGCGGGAAACGTCATGCTGAGCACTGTCGCGAAGCCGCGATCGGCGGCCTGCATCGCACAGACCGATTCGACGTAGTGGGTGAACGCGTGCCAGGGGTCTGGGTCGGTGAGGGCCTGGGTCGTGAGGGCCAGGTAGTTGTTCATGCGATCGGCGAATACCGCGTTGATGAGGTCCCCGCGGGTGGCAAAGTGACGCGAGAGGGTGGCCTTACCGACGCCGGCCTCTCGGGCCACTGAGGCCATAGAGGCGGCCAGACCGTCGGTGGCGAACCGGCGGCGTGCGGCCTGCACGATGCGGCCGCGGTTGCGTTCGACGTCGGCGCGCACTGTGGGTTCGATCTGCTCGCGCGAGCTCTTAGCGGGGGACGCGTTCACGTGCTCACTGTACCAAAAAGCGGAACACCCTTCCCGTTTCGTGCTATGCTCGTCCAGGCGAACCGGGAAGGGTGTTCCACTTCTGGCCGCGCCGGTCGTGGAGACCGCCTTCCGGCCGGTGGACCCGTTCCCACCTCGCGTTCAGGAAAGGTTGCTCATGCCTACTATCGCCATCGTCGGAACCGATCCCGAGCTGTCCTGCCGCGATGCGCCAGGCCGGGGGACCCTGCTCTACGCCACAGGCGCCGGATGCCTACCCGTCCCAGTCGTTGCCAGCGTCAATGCCGCGGGCGCTCTGCGTAACTGGGTGATCAACCTCCACAAGCAACTGGCCGACAGCGGCATCCACGCCGCGCACGTCGCCATCGGCGTGTCGCTAGGCGCCGTCCGTCCCCGGATTCCCGACCGGCCATGCACGACGAAGTCGCTCCCGTCTACTGGGAGCTGCCCACCAACCATGACCAAGCCGAGCGCGTCTTCACCGCCTCCGAGCATGTCGTCAGCGCCCGACCGCCCAGACGGCTGCCTGAAAGGACCCCATCGATGACAACCAACGCAATCCCGTCCGTCGCTGCCACGCCCGAGCTCGCGACCGGTGCCTGGCGACTTGACCCGGCCCGCTCGAGCGTCGAGTTCCACGTCCGCCATTTCTACGGGCTGATGACCGTCAAGGGCACTTCGAGCGCTACGACGGCACGCTCCAGCTCAACGGACGGCCCACCGTCGAGCTCGTCATCGACGCCGACAGCCTCGACACCAAGCAGGCCAAGCGCGACGAGCACCTGCGCTCGGCCGAGTTCTTCGACGTCGCCAAGCACCCGCAGATCCGGTTCGAGTCCGACGACGTCCTGCTCGCCGGCGAAACCCTGAAGGTCCGCGGGCAGCTGCACGCCGCGGGCCGCAGCATCCCGCTCGACATCGACGCCGCGGTGCGCGAGATCGACGGCGAGCTCGAGCTCGAGGCCAGCGCGCTCGCCGACCATCGCAAGCTCGGCATGACCTGGAGCCCGCTCGGGATCCTGCGCGCCCCGAGCAAGCTCATCGTCCGCGGCCGCCTCGTCCGCACGGAGGACCAGTCGTGAAAGCCATCACCCTCACCGAGCTCGGCACCCAACCGGCGCTGCGCACCGACCAGTCGGCGCCGACGCCCGGACCCGACGAGGTGCTCGTGCGCGTGCGCGCATCGTCCGTCAACCCCGTCGACAACGCGATCGCCGCCGGCATGCTCAAGGACATGGTCGAGCACGAGTTCCCCATCACGCTCGGCCGCGACTACGCCGGCACCGTCGAGCACGTCGGCACCGACGTCAGCGGCTTCTCGGTCGGCGACGAGGTGTTCGGCTTCATCCCCGGGATGAGCCCGGCCGTGCACGCCGGCAGCTGGGCGGAGCTCATCGTCGTCCCCGAGAGCATCTCGATCACCCGCAAACCCGACGGCGTGGACCTCGCCACGGCCGCGGCCGCCCCGGTCGCCGCGATCACCGCGATGACCGCCATCGACGCACTCGCACTCGATCAGGGCGACACGCTGCTCGTCGTCGGCGCCACCGGCGGTGTCGGCAGCATCGCCATCCAGCTCGCCGTCGCCTCCGGCACGACCGTGATCGCGCCAGCGTTTGCCGAAGACGAGGACTACCTGCGCGCGCTCGGCGTCGCCGACGTCCTGCCGCGCGACGGCGACGGCGACGTCGCGGCCGCGGTCCGCCAACGCTACCCCGATGGCGTCGACGCCCTCCTCGACAACGTCTCCTTCGCGCCCGGCGCCTACGACGCCGCGCTCAAGGACGGCGCCCGCGTCGCCTCTCCCATCAATGCGGCAGGGGACGGCCCCGGCCGCACCAACGTGATGGCCGAGCCGACCACCGACAACCTGCACCGCCTCGCACGACTGCTCGACGCCGGCACGCTCACGGTCCACATCCAGCAGACGTACCCGCTCGATCAGGCGGCCGCCGCAATGAACGCGCTCGCCACAACCCACACCCGAGGCAAGATCGCCCTGCAAATCGCCTGAAGTGGCTCCGGCGCGGCCCACGCCCGCGCCGAGTCCGGCCACGCCCGCGGAAAGCTCGTCATCACTTTCTGACCAGCCTTCTCCGCGTCCCGTCCACCGTTTCAACTCGCCACCATCAACCGGCTCGCCAGAAAGGGCCCTTCATGCCAACCATCGCCATCGTCGGAGCCGGCCAAGGTCTCGGCCTGTCCATCGCCAAGGTGTTCGGCCGCAACGGCTTCTCCGTCGCCCTCGTGGCACGGAACCAGGAGAAGCTGGACGTCCTCGCCGGAGAACTCGGCGACGCCGGGATCGACGCCGCCGGATTCACCGCCGACGTCACCGACCGGCCGTCCCTGACCGCCGCATTCGCCCGCATCAAGGAGCGCTTCGGCCGCGTCGACGTACTGGAGTACTCCCCCGCGCCAAAGATGGCGACCGAGACCATGATCGCTGCGCTGGACGCGACCGTGGACAACCTCCAGCCTGAGCTGGACTACTACCTGTACGGCGGTCTCACCGCCGCACAGCAGGTGCTGCCCGACATGATCGCCAACGACGCAGGCACACTCCTGTTCACCACCGGCGGATCCTCGCTCGAACCACTCGCCGGGCCGCCCGAGTTCGGCAACGTCGCCGTCGCCACCGCCGCATTGCGGGCCTGGGTCCTGAAACTCAACCAGATGCTCACCGGCACAGGCGTGTACGCCGCGCACGTACCGATCTTCGCCTGGATCGGCTCCGGCGGGCCGGAGACCCAGGCCGGCACCATCGCCCAGACCTACTGGGACATCTACACCAAACGCGACGGCGCAGAGCATCCCTACCGCGCCCAGTGACACCACCTGAACATGACATGACAGACGGCAAGTGGACCGCGGACAGCATTCCCGATCTGACCGGCCGCACCATCGTCGTCACCGGCGCGAACAGCGGCCTCGGCCTGGCCACCACGAGGGAACTCGCCCGGCACGGCGCACACGTCGTGCTAGCGGTCCGCGACGAAACCAAAGGACGCCGGGCTGTCGCCGAGATCAGCACTGCGCAGCCCGGCGCTCGGCTGGAGCTACGTCGCCTGGACCTGGCAGACCTCGACTCGGTCACAGCGTTCGCCGCCGGCATGCAGGACAGCGCGCTACAGGTGGACGTTCTGATCAACAACGCCGGTGTGATGGGGCCGCCCCACACACGGAACCGGGATGGGCAGGAACTGCAGTTCGCCAGTAACCATCTCGGCCACTTCGCCTTGACCGGCCTCCTGCTGGACCAACTACAGACGAGACACGACCCGCGCGTCGTGACCGTCACCTCGGACCTGCACCGCGGTGCCCGGATCAACTTCGATGACCTCACCGGCGTCCGGACGTACGCGCCGATGCGGTTCTACCGCCAGTCGAAGTTCGCCAACGTCGTCTTCGCACTGGAACTCGACCGGCGGCTGCGTGCCGCCCGCAGTCCGGTACGCAGCCTGCTCGCCCATCCTGGGTTCTCGGCCACGAACCTGCAGACGACCGGCCCGACCGGACTGCTGCGGACCTTCGTCACGCTCGCCCGCGGGCTCCTGGCCCAGGACGCGGCGATGGGCGCCTTGCCCCAGCTGTACGCAGCCACCGCGCCGACCGTCGAGGGCGGACAGTTCTTCGGCCCCGACGGCCGGCAGGAGCGGCGCGGATACCCCACGACGGTCCGCCCGGACCCCGCCGCCGCCGACCCGGACATCGCACAGCGGCTGTGGCAACTCTCGGAGGACCTGACCGGCGTGTTCTATCCAACCGCGAACTAGCGGAGAAGCACCTCTATGAACTTTGCGTGGCACATGAGCTCGACGACGTCGTCCCCGAGGACAGGAAGGACGGCAAGCTCAACCGCTACATCGACGGGCTGTACAGGCACAAGAAGATCAGCCAACGAACGATGACCCGTCTGAGTGGCCTAGGGGTGGACCGAAACAACGCTGCGCACGGCGCGCTCGACCTTCTGGAACCGGACAGCGAACCAACATGCTTCGGCGCGTCCGTGAGTTCGTGGCCAGGCATCCGATCCCACCATCCCAGCCGTGATGACCCGAATCCGTCCGACATGACGCCATCAGAACGCGCTATGCCACCGCGAATGCTCTGAGCCGATTCGAAAGACACGAGCCGTAGCGGTTGGAGTTGTTGCCTTCCGGGGTCAATGCTCGAAGGCCACACCGCCAAACTCGTTTAGGTCTCCTCGATGATGGCGAGGTCTTGAGAATCCCACTGGGGGTGATAGCTAAAAGGGGCGACGAGACGCACGCAAGATGGCAACCATGCTGCTGCCTCCGGACACAAGGAGCCACGCGGCGCCCGGCGCAACCATACCCGCGCCAAACACCAGGCCAGGGCTCGCGACCTGCTCCGGGCAAGAGACCTCGTATTCGCCTCAGTGCGTCTCGCCACGTCGTCGATCCGCTGGTCGGCGTGAACGTCGGCCACGATTACCGCGCTCTCGTGAATCCAGGGCAGGCGCGAGCCGATGTCGCGCGACCGATTGGGAGACCCGCTTAATTCGGAAGCAAGGCTCGGGTCGTCTCGTCGCTCAGACCCGCAATGCGCGGAACCCAGGGCGCCCGAGATTGCTAGCTGCAACACGCTCCGCGGCAAGCACAAGGCGGAAAGCGCACCTCAACTCGGCCGTCGACATCGCTGCAATGCCTATAGGCGGCTATCGCCCACGCGCTTGCTGATCGCCCGAGACGAGCAGGTCAGCAAGCGCACCACGGTCTCGTGCCTCGTCCGCCCGGCCGGCGGGATCCAGATCCACGCCCCCGCTCAGAAGGCCGGCATACGGCTTCCGGCGAACGATCCCGCGAGCGAGCGTGTCGGCGAGGGCCGCCGGGGTCTCGCGGGAGTCCTCGTCGAGGCAGGCGATCGAGCTTGAGAGCCAGCGCACTGCCTCCTGGGTCTGCCGGACGACCGACGGTGGATCGTGGTCCAGCCGCGAGGACTCGAGCAGCGGCGCCGCCGCGTCGTAGATGACCGGCTGCCACTCGTCGGTGGTGTAGCCGTGCGCGGGGCCGTCGAGCTCGAGCGCTCGGTGGCAGCGGTGCAGGGCATCGGCCGCGTTGGTCTCCGCGGTGTCGAGAAGGCTTCCCCCGAGCCTGCCTCGGACGCTATCTGGGAGCGCGTGGAGGAGGTGCACGGCGACGCTGAGCGTGGCGGTGGACGGGATCTTCACGATCTCCCGCGCAAGCTGGCTCAGCGCCTCCGGGAGTTAGTTAGCTTCGTAGGCGTTCGGGGTCCCACCCGATTAGGGTCACTCCCCAGCGCTGCCCCTTGACGAATATCGGGACTGCCAGCTCGCTGAGGACCGCGCCTGTGTCGCGCGCATAGGTGTTGTACATGAACGGACGCGTGCCGGGTTCCTCTTGGAGCTTGGCGCCGGCCTTCACGACCTCCGCGCGGGTGAACCTGCGCACCGGGAGATCGACGCCGAGTCCCATGCGAGAGCACCGGGTGAGCGCGGCCGAGTCGAGGAAGAACCGCTTGGTGCGGTTGAGCGTCAGGTCCTTAGCGGGATCGCCGGTGCAGTCGCGGCTGTACACCCTGTTGTGGACGGGCGCCCACGCGTTGAGATCGAGCGGCAACGCAAACGTCAGATCGGGCTCGGCAGCCAGTACGGCGTCGATCTTCGGCATCATCTGCTCGTCGACCAGCATGTCGTACGCGGTGTGGTACTTGGGGGGATCGAATCCCTCCGGCGGGATCCGGCTGACGTCGAACCGCGACGCCAGCCGCTTGATCATCGGTCCCTTGATCTCCTGATAATCGAGTGCCAGAACCTGGCTGAGCGTGACTTTGCCGCTGTCGACGGCGTCCTCGAGGATCTCGCCCAGCTCGTCGGCGAGTGCGCGGCAGGTTCGGTGCAGGCGGTCGATCAGGCCGCCGGTGTAGAAACGGGCAATGGTCAGCGACGCGCTCTCCGTGCCCGCGGAGAGCTCAAGCTGATGCTCAGACACGGCCGTCGAGCGGCTGTGGATCTCGACCGCGGCCGCGGTGATCGTGTGCATATTTGCGCTCACGTGCTGGACGTCACCCAACTGCCGGCTGGCGAGCTCGGCGATCTGTCCGGCCGACTCGGCCGAGGTTCCGACCAGCGTCCCGATCCGCTCGAGCGCGCCGCGACCCTCACCGCCATCGGTCGCGCTTTGCTCCGCGCGTTCGCGGGCGGTCTCGGCCGCGCTCTGGATGCTCGCCATCTGGCTCGCAGTGCGCTCGATCGTCTGGCGGATTTGGGAGGTCTGCTGCTCGGTCTCTGACGCCAAGCGGCCCACCTCGCTGGCGACCACGGCGAACCCGCGGCCGTGCTCGCCGGCGCGCGCGGCCTCGATCGCCGCGTTCAGCGCCAGCAGCTTGGTCTGACGCGCGACGCCATCGATCACCGAGGAGAACGCTCCGATGTCCGCCAGCTCCCCGCGCACCAGCCCGTCAAGCAGGTCGGCGACCGTCGCGGTCAGCTCGCGCATCTCCTCGTTGGAATCGATCACGCGCGCGACCACCTTCAAGCCGCGGTCGGCCTCCTCAGCCAACTCCGAACTGACCCCGGCCGACTCGCTGGCCGCGCTCGACCCCTGCTCAGAGGAAGCCCGCAATGAATCCATCCGTTGCGCGACGTCCTCCAACTCGGTCTCGAGGCGCTCGACCTCTGACCCGATCACCCCGACCGACACCGCGCTCCGCGCCGCCCCGATCCCGAACTCCGCCGTCGTCTGACCAAGCTCCGTCAGCGCGCGATGGAAGTCGCGCGCCGCCTCACCGATCACCCCCGACCATTTCCCAAGCTCGATCAGATCCCACACGCCTGCTTCGTCGCGAACCGACGACAGCTCGGGCACGACCGAGTAGGGCTCGGGCGGGGTCGCCTCCGGGAAGGCGCCGTCGTGATCGGCCGGCGCCGTCGGCTCAGGGGCGCGATCGCCTGCGGGTGAGCCCGAGCGGCGGCTCGCGCCCGAGTCAGCGCGCGCGCCGCGTCTTCGTGTGGGGTGAAGGATCGACATCAACGGCTACACGTGGTCTTCGGCCGGCGGCCCGCGAACCTTGAGCAGCCCCGGCAAGTGTTCAGTCGATCGCGGGGTGCCCGCCGATCTATTCGGGTTGTGGAACCAATCGCTGTCCCCTCGTCGAATTCGCTCGGAGCGCGGTCCAGGACTTCATTCGTGACGCCGATGCGCGCGGATGGCCGGAGGTAGCTCGCGCCTTCATGTCGCTCGACGTCGTGTGGTGGAGGCACGCGGACGGAAAGGCCCAGGCAGGCACGCTGGGATGCTGCTCGATCGCTCGCAGGCAGACGGCGACGCGGTGATGGGCGCAAGGGCACTCGCGATGCGATCCCAAGCGTCAACGAGCCACGACGATCCTTGATCGTCAGTGGCCGCCGAACGAGACCTCGCCCGCGCCACGGTCCTGCTCAAGGGCGCCGGGGGCGCAACGCTGGAGCGTCTATCGGACGTTCGCACGACGATCATCGAGCAAGATGGTGCCCGTGCGCGCGCTGTTCTTCACCGCTCCGTCCGAGAGCTCAGCCACTTCGGAGCTGCGGCAGGTCTCCGAGCCCCGGGAACGCTCGACCTGCTCGATGCTCACTCCATCGACACCAGGCGCTCCGCGGTTAGCACGAACCTCACGCCAGGCTCTCAACATGACGTCACTGCGGGCGACATGGTCAAAGAGAGCATGGAAACGACGATCCTGTTCCTGCTTGGCACAGCGGTAGAGCACACGCTGAAGGGCACGAACCCGGTCCCCACCCGTCAGGGTGCGGCTGACAGACCTAGCCGGTAATCGGCACTCATCAGAGGCTCCTCCCAGCATCGCGTGCATCGATGAAGTGCGGGCCCTTCCCTCACCGCCGGTTGTGTTGTCCGACAGCTCAAGCAGTACTACGACGCGCTCCGACTCCCGCTCGGCCGCGCAATCCGTTTCCCGGGTTCGCCGGTTATAGGCGCGCATCGCTTCCCGCCCCCCGCAGGGTCCGGGGCCGAGACGGGTCTGCCCAGTTCTCAGAACAACCTTCCGCCCGTTCCATGCCCAATACGCCGGAGGGTCCTTCAGCGTCCGCTCCTGGATCCCAGACGCCTTCCATGGCCTTCACCGCGCACAAACCGGCTCGGCACCCTCTCTTCCGTCCCGAAGGACGAGGCTGTGACGACGCTTGCTCAGGCTTCACTCACGTTACGGACCGGACGGTCGCACCCGCCCCGCTTCGCACCCGACCTCTCGATCACGCACGGGGGCATAGCTACAAAAGACCCAGGCATCTCCCTCGACCGGACTCACGCCGGCCGGCTGATACTGCAGCGCGGCGGAAGTCTGCTTTGTCGCCGACGCCCTTCGGACCGCTAGCTGCGACCCCGTTCGGCAGCAAGCACGAGGCCAAAAGCAGCCGTCTCCGCTCCGCCAGTGAGACCGCCCCTTTGCCGCTACTCCATTCGTACGGCCAGGTCGCTGCTTCGGGTGACGTGACGAGAAAAGGAGCCACTCATGATGTGGCCCGCCCAGCGGCGAAGGAGGCATCTCGCACGGTCGCTGACGGTGGCTGCTCCTGGGCGATGGGAGCAGTGAGCGCGACCCGGGAAAGCGCTTGCTGCAGGTGTCACGCGTGGGGAGCCAGCTAGCCATCGCCGTGCTTGCTCCGTGCCGCGTCGGCAACAAACGCCTGCCTCGGCAGGGGCCCGGGGCCTCTTGCCCGCTACGCGTCCGCTCGCGAACGTCTTGCGAACAGCACGCCCGACCCTCGCCCCCTCGTCAGCGCGGTATTGCTGCCGCGGTCCCGGAACGATGCTGAGATCGTTCCGTCGCGCGAGTCAGACCGGAATCGAATCGCCCCGCGCAGGCCGCTGCGTTCGGGGCGCAGTGGTGGCCGAGCGTCGATGCCTGCGTCCGATCACCGTTGTCTTGCGGATGTCTCAATCGAGCCGCGTGGCCGCACCCTCGTAGAGCGAGAACCGCCGAGTTGTGATCACCAGCAGAGGTGGATACTGGCTCCGCCTCCGCATGCGTATGGCTTCGGTTCCGTCCGGGACTCGACGACGATCTCGTAGAGGTCGGGGATTTCGGTAAGGGGGGCGATGAAGAAGAACACGGTGCGGTTGCCGTCGTTCGCGGTCACGATGCACGAGTGATAGCCGAGCGTCTGCGTCTGACTACCGTGACGGACGTTGGTGGTGCCGCTCTTGCACGATCGCTGCGGATAGTGCGTTGCGAAGTTGTTGAAAGAGTCCCCAATTCCGAACGGGTGCGCGCCGCTCGTGTGATACCGGCTGGGGATCAAAGGGTGGTTGCAGGCGTGTTCGGCGATCGCCATGGCGACGACCTTGGAATGGGCTCCGTACTTGACGAAGATGCAAGACGGCGCCTCGTAGTACCAGACGCCGCCGTCCAGCTTGGGGGTGCCGATCGCCGCGTCGACGTTGGCTCGCGTCTCGCCCACATGAACTGGCCCGATCGAACGGGCGGGCGTGATCACGGAGCGCGAGGTGGAGCGGGAGTCGGCGCGGGCAAGCCCGGTGCTCGCACTGCCGCGATCGGCCGCAGCCAGGACGAACACGCCTGCAGCGAGCGTCACCAACCCCGCGACGACGAGCCGTGGTCCCGATCCAGCATGATGACCAACCATCCCTCGCCTCCTTATCGCGCCACCCGTCAGCGTGAACGCTACACCCACGGTTAGGTCACGAACAGAGTTCGGAAGGCCCGAGGATCCACGCTGACGTGGGCACGCGCGAGGACCGGACACCCTCGCAGTAGCTTGGGCGCCTACTCCAATTGGGGCATGCGGAAGCATCGACCGTGACTGAGTGTCGTTCGAAAGCACCTCCGCGAACCCCATGTCCGATCGGGTCGCGCCTCCTTCGCCTGGCAGCCCGCATCTCCGTCGTACCGGCGAAGACCCCCGCTTGCGCGCGAACTCGGGACTCACGGACACGCGAACGCCGCGAATATCTGAACGCGGCTCACCGCGTCCGCAAAGTGATGGACAACCGGACGCTCCGGAGCGTCCGGAGACGGTCTCGGCGCCGGCGTCGGGCCGTCTCACTTCCTAAGGACCAACGAACGCGGAGCTCGTCGGCGGGCTGCGGCGGCCGTCCTGCACATTCGTTCACGAATGTGATCGTCTGGCCCGGCTCGCGCCGACGAGTGCGCTCGTGGCCAAGGAATCGTCGCCGTTGCCGGCGACCGGAGCGATCACGTCGTCGCCGTTGCGATCACTGAGATGGTCCGGCGCCCGAGCACAGAAGCGATTGTGCGGGTGACTAGACGCGCGTGCGGTATCTGACGTCGGTGAACGGCCAGTCGGCGGCGAGCCAGCTGTCGACGGTTTCGTGCAGCAGGGAGTCCAGTTCCGCCCGGTCTGCGCTGACCCACGACCGCACCTCGGTGATGCCGGGATCTGCCCGTGAGGGGTAGATGTAGACGCAGCCGACGACGACGTCTTCGTCATCGAGGACGGTGTACGTGAAGCCGATGCGTCGCCTGAAGTCGTCGGCATGCGCGCGCAGGTCGCGGAGGTTCTGGTCCAGTGACATCCCGCCCGCGGGTGGCCACCGCCTGGTGGAAAAGCCTGGGGTGGCGCGGATGTGTTCGATGCTCGTCGTCCACGCGCGGTGGTCGGCGTCGTTGTGCTGCGGTCCGAGCGGCTCCAGGCGGAAGTCCGGACCGGCGAGATGCAGCGGAATGACGTAGTCATCCGGGACGAACGAGGTAGCCATATCGCGAGCTTACCCGCGGCTCTGGCGAAGCATCTTCCTGCGACGCGGTGCGTGTAGAGGCAGAACTACGGGTTGTCGCCAACTGAATCGCCAGCCTCGAGGCGGTTCAAAGACGAAAGCAATCCCGCCGTCTCACCCGCCAACGGTCTGCGAACGCGGTCGTGACCCGGTGGCGTTGCATCCTGTCCAAGCGCCGCGCGCCGAGCTCTGGGCCCGAGGCTCGTATGGCTACGAGACGCCCGGACCCATCACGGCCGTGATTGTGCCGCTCCACGTGACCGTACTTGTTGACCCTAAAGAGTCCGTCTGCGTTCGGGACACCTGCGGATAGCGGACCGTCGTTGTTCGCTGATGGGTCGAGAAGTGAAAGTTGATGAACTCGAATCCATCGCCAGCTGTCCCGCGCTCGCGGAACGTGTAGAGCGCTGCCCCGTCGTATGCGGGGTCCGTCGGTTGGATGGGGTTGGTGCAGGTGGCGTTCGCCGGAAACGCGCCGTCTGGCGCGCTGCCAAACAGGACGTTCGGTACGTGGACGGTCCAGTGACCGTTGCCGTCACTCCCATTGCTGTCTGAAAACGGGATCATGGCCGTCGCGGCCGCACGGTAGCCAAGGACCTGGCCGCAGACCGCAAAGGGAGATGAGAAGTCGGTGCTCCCGGACGCGGAGCTAAGCGCCGGGTCAGCGTGTCCCATCAGCTCGCTGCCGCCTTGCAGGTGATCGCCGGGGTAGGTGATGAGCCAGCTGACGTGGGCTTTCATGGCTCCGGCGTACGAGTTGGAATTGACCGATTTATCGATTCCCTGCGCGCTGATGCTGCCGTCGAACACGAAGCACAGCTGCTTGCGGTGAAGCTTCGGACAGGAAGACGTTCCCCCCGGCGGGCGTGGCTTCGGCTTCTTGGTTCTTGGCTTGCATGCCCTGACGCCGATTCCTGTGCCGACGTGGCGAAGGAAGGGGGCGAGGTCGAGGATTCCTCCGGGGTCTCCAGCGACCACGATGTGATCCACGACCTTGCCGGTTTTGGGATCTACGATCTGGATATCGGCAATCGGCTTGCCGTTCGCGTCAACCTTGACCTGACCGTTGATCACCAGGTCGGCGGCGAGCGGGTTGAGCTGGAACTTGGTAGCGGTCCTGCCCTGATCAGAGAGCTTCTGTTCGTTCTTCTCGGCGTCCTTGACCTGCTTCGATTCATCGACGAGCTTTCCACCGTCGGCCTGGCAGCTCGGAAGCAAGCCATTGATCAGCCCCCCTTCGACGCTTCCGCCTGGCCGGTAACCAGCGATGTCGACCGACAGCGGGATCCGCCCGATCCCGACCGTGGTACCGCCGGCCGCTGCCGCATGGGCGCGCGCATGACCGCCATCGGACGCCGGCCCGATATTCACTGTCTTGGGCGAGGACCCCACGAGCGCCTCATGGCTGCTCCTCGTCACGGTTCGCCCGGCCCGAAGGTCCGAGACCCGCACGACTACCAGATACGGCCCAGGCGGAACCGACATCGAGTAACGGCCGCGCACCGGAGCTGTCACCGCAGCGACCGTCGCGTTACGAAGCGAGACCGCCTCCACGTTCACGAGCACCCTGCGAGACGGGGCGGGGAGCGCAATCAACCGCCCCGCTAACGACGAGTCTCCGGCCGAACCACGTGCGAGCGCGCCAGCCGGGGCTGCCAGAGCCGCGACCCAGAGCGCCCCCGCGAAAACGGCCGCTCGCCAAACGCCCGCGCGCCATGCCAGCCGATCGGCTGCGGTAGTCCCAGGGGACGATGCCCCGTACATAACGGTCTGATGCGACACAAGCCCCAGCACGAGTATCCCAGAACCAGGCGGCCCTCGGCCAGCTCCTGCTTCCCGGGAGCGCGCAACCGCTCGCTGTCAGACAGTAGTTCGGTCTGAGCTGGCGGCTGCCCGGTGTCTTGCGCTGCCCAGCGTCGGAACCCACCAGCGCTCGGACCCCGCGCTCACGACCACCGGCCCGAATTTGCGACGTACTCGACGACGACGCATTGGACGATCGACGAGCGGACGCTTCTCAACGGCCGCCGAGGACGTCCGGTGGTGGCGTCATCGACGAGCGCCGCCGTGAGATGCCCGGCCTCGGACGACGAGTTGCCGGGAGAGCTATCCGCCGGCTCACCAGCCGAGCGTGCCGGACGGGCCTTTGAACGGACCGATCAGATCGGCGGTGATCCAGCCGCCGTAGAAGTCGCCGTGCTGGGCGTGCGCGCGCTCGTCGTCGAGCCACGCCGCGTCGACACGCCCCGGTGTTACGTGACGAGCCCGTCGCCCGCCGCGCGCAAACCGCCCGCGATCAGGGGAGAGACGACACGAAGCTTCCCGGAGCCGACTCCCGGTTGGGGTTAGGCCCCCGGGTCGCGGCGGGTTCCAATGATCCCTGTGGCAATCAGCGCGACGGCGATCGCAATCAGCCGGGCGAGCAGGCCGGGCGAGCAGGCTCTGCCGGCCCCCCTGGAGCAGCTGCGTCCATCGCGGCCAGTAGTGCCACGGCAGCACCAGCGAGAGCCAGTGCACCCGTCGACCTCTCGACCGCGGTTGACATCGGGCTACTCGCTCGGCAGGGCGCCGATCGCGCCGGCGGCGCGGCGTGCCCCGATCGCGCCCAGCGTCGTCGCCGACAGCATGAACACGATCGCTACGACCAGCCGGGCAACGATCGCCGACGGGTGGCCGCCATCAGGTCCGCCGGTGAGCGCGCCCGGTGCCGCATCGGCCACGACCACCCACCAGACCAGCGTGGCGGCCGCCATCACTGCCATCCCGACCGCGGCCGCGCAGGCAAGCCGCGCCTGCCAGCGCAGGGTCCGGGCGGTCAGGGTCAGGTGGCGAGCGGTCCTCGCGGCCGCCGACGTCCAGGCCAGCAGCGTCGCGGCACACAACGCCGCACACGCCAGGAACGCGATCCCGTAGGCGCCATCATGCCCGTTGCGGGCGTGGGCGCTCAGACCGTGCGCCCACGCGACGAGCGCGACCGTCGCCACGACGACTGCGGCGCTCAGCCACGCAGCGGTGACGATCGGCCCGCGAATCTGGCGCCAGCCACCGTCGCGCAACCACCCGAGCATGCTGGGCAGCGCCACCCCGATCCCGGCCAGAACGAGCACGCCGGTCAGCACCGCCCCGCCCGTCAGCACGTCAAACGCCGCGGTGGCGGCGCTGCGTCCGGCGCCGGCCGGCATCGCCGACTGCCAGTGTTCGGTGCTCTTGCCGACGATCGCGCCGCCGAGGATGAACAGCGCCCACGCCCACATCACGAGCACTGCGCCTGCCCGCACGCGGGTCGGGGCAGGACCGTCGCCAGTCAGGCCGGCCGCGCGCAGCCGTTCGCGCCCGGCCCCGCCGACCACGTCAGCACGCACGCGCCAGGGCACCCGGCGACCATCCGTCATGTCCAGGATGAGTGCCTCCAGCTCGTCCCCGTAGCGGACACGCCAGCCCGACGGATAGCAGGACAAGAGCCGGCCGATCGTCCGCGAGGCGGTCATCAGGCCGCTCCGATCGCGAAGCCGATCGGCGCCGGCCGGCGGGCCAGCCGCGCCGAGCCCTCGTCGACGATCGTGCGCAGGTCGGCCAGCGCGGAGCGCAGCGCGTCGGCGCCGGCGGCGCTCAACCGGTACGGCCGCCGCCGACCGGATCCCTCGACGGCCTCGATCAGGCCGCGCTCCTCCAGCCGGCCGATCGCGCCGTACAGCGTGCCGGGCCCGAGCCGCACACCGGCGAACTGCTCGATGTCCTGCAGCAGCGCGTAGCCATGCTTCTCGCCCTCGGCGAGGCTGGTCAAGATGAGCAGCGGCGGGTCGTTAGAGCGCCCGGCCGCAGCTTCGTCACTTCGGCTTCTGGAGTTCACAGTCAGCATGGTACTACGTCCTGCGTAATAACGCAAGACGTAGTAACTGAATCGTCGCAATAGCCGATCGATCGGCGGACGGTCCCGAGCGTTCTCTGCCGCCGTTCCCTGCTGGCGCCACCGCGTCGCACAACGGGAAGGCTCAGCGAACACCCGCGCCGATCGTCGTCGGCCCCGGATTTGGCGAACAGGACGTCGATCACCGGGCCCCCCGTTCGCGCAGCCCTCGTTTCCCGAGGCTCAGGCATCGTTCAGGCCGGGTGTGGTTGCCTGGATCGTGCGGAGAACAGAGGCCTTGTCGAGGTGCCGGCCGGGCGACGAAGCGGACCCGGTGCATGCCGACGAATGTCTCCCGGTTCTCTGCTCGAGCGGCAAATGAGACACGACCGCAATACAGCGTCGATCGCTGGTACGAGTTTCGGCTCTAGCGGCGGAGCTCGGCCCTCAGCCGTTCGGCAAGCCGAACGGAGGCCTCGATCTCGACTTTGCGTATCGAGACGCTCTCGACGTTGAGCCCGAACGGCACGCCGACGCGTCGACAAAAGGCGATGAGCTCGACCGCCGTCGTGACCGCTTGATCGTAGGACGCGTCGAGGGTGTCGTCAGCATGGCGCAGATCGTTCGCGATCCAGCGCGGCACGTCGACACCGAGCCACCGGAGGAACTCCAGTGTCTTCATTGAGCCGCAGACTGAGAATGTGAAGACGATCGGCACCGGCTCCAGGTTCTGGGCGGCGCACTCGTAACGATAGTCAGAGACCAGGTCCTTCGCAGCGTTGACGTCGTAGACGACCTGGGTGACAAAGAAGGAGCAGCCTGCAGCCTGTTTTGCGATGAGCCGGAGGTGCTCATCGCCCCCGCGCGCGTGCCGCTCGGGGATCGCGACTCCGCCTAGCGGCAGGTCCGGTCGGACTTCGGTCCGGAGCTCGTATGCCCGCGAGAGCGAGGTCGCAACCGCCTTCTCGCCGGATGATGCCCCGACGAAGACCGACAGCACTCGGGCCGGATCCTGGTCGCGGAGCCATAAACGGAGGTCATCCTCGGCGTACTTGCTGACCGCGCGGTAGACGATCGCAGGCACATCGAGGCCGGCGAGATCCCGGGCGAGGTAATCAGCCGGATCCATCGTGGGCAAGAACGGGAACGGGCGCTCGTCGGGATTGCGGTCGCTCTCGTCATCGATGTCGTAGAGAATCAGGCCGTCGATTCCCACCGGCCGGAGCCGCGCGAGGGTGACCTCGGCGATCTGTCTGGTCTGCTCTAGTCCGGTTGTCAGCCGTGGCGGCGTCACCGCGAAGATCAGGAATTCACCCCTCCTGTCGGCGATGCGCTGCCGCAGTTCCACACGCGGAACCTAACCAACCAACCGTCGACGTGTCCGACCGGCCGGCGGCGCGCCTGTGTTCATGCCCAGCTGACCGACCGCTACACGTGATCAGCGACAAGCTCCGCCAGCGGGCTGGGCGGACTCAGTAAGACGCCCGGCAGGCTGACGGCCGGGCCCGGCACGGCGGCGGGATCGCTTCGTGCGAAAGCTGCTGGCCTCGCCGCGCGAGCGCGAACGGCGCCGAGCTGAAGAGCTCGCGGCAACACGGACTCAACGTCGGAGGCCTCGCCGCCATGCCACTCGACAAGCCACGAGGCCGGCCGACGCGAGACGGCCGGATTCACCCAGACAGGGAAGTCTGACGCCACCTGCCGAGGGCTGACCGGGCTGCTGCATCCCGCCGGATCCAGCAGCGCCGCGAGAGCCCCGCTTTCGATTCCGTGATGAGCATTTCTGACAGCGCGAGCAGCGCCCTGCAATGCGCGCGGAAGGCAAGTCTCCGTCGCAGAGCGCGATCGACCAGCGAGACGTTGTCGACGTCCTCGCGGCTGCTGAGCTCGCCTGGACAGCGTCTCAAATCGGAACGGCGAACGCACACGATCGAGAGACCTGTAGTCGGGCTCGAAGATCCACCGGTACTCGTGCTCGTCCAGATAGTCGGCGAATCGCTGCTCGGCGGCGTTCACGCTCCGAATGATCGTCCGGACAGCACCAGGCCCTCCTCGCGATACATGACGTTCCGTCGCCGAGCCACAGGCCAACGCATCTTCATCACCAGCGCTTGCGCGGAGATTTGTCTTAGAAGGACGGCCGGGGCTTGGGTGGGTTCGATAGCGCCTTGGCGGTCCGCATGAGGTAGCGCGTGGCACGCCATCTGGCGCCAGGGCCGACGAATCGCGCCAGCTCGCGCCCGTTGCTTAGTTCGGCGGACCAGCCGTAGCGGATCGGCCTGATCATCATTCGAAGTGCGCTCATTTTCCGTGCTGGGTTAGTTGATGTGTCAAGTATAGGACGGTCGTGGAGTGCTCTACGCCGGCGGCGGCGATCGCAAACCGTCCAAGACGTCGCGGACCCAGTAACCGAGCTGCTCCTGAGGCCGTCTCACAACCGCAGGACCTACGCGGTCGAGCGTGGGGGCAGTCCGTTTTCGTCGCTCATGGGCACTCGAATGTCGACATGTGGGCCCACACTCTCGGGATCAGTTCTTACTTGCGAGAGCCCGAGACCGTCTGCGCGAGCGATCCGACGCTTCGGCAGTGTGGTGAACTCGACGGTTGAGTCCGATGCTCTTCCGGTCGTCTTGCAGACTTGCGGGCGTCAACGCTGTCGGTTGAGCGGCGTGTCGCGTTCCAGAGGCCGAATCTCATCGTGATGCTGGTTGGGATGCGGTGGGGTTGACCACGAAATGACCGATGAGGACCGAGGTGGCGCGCGGTGAGCCGGGGAGGCCGAGGGATCCCTGCGCGCTGCCCTGGACGTAGCGGACGGCCCCGTGAACCGGGCCGGGGCAGCTGAGCGGGTGGAAATCCTGCATGTGGATGCGCTGCCCGGCGTGGATGTCGGCGTTTGTGGGCCCGCCGACTCCGCCGATGGTGCAGCCGCGGCTTTTGGCGTAGCTGATGTCGATCTGGTAGCGGGAGTAGCTGTTCGCCACGGGTAACCGCGCGGTGAAACTGATGTCGATCAGCACAAAGGGCGCGCCGGTCATGCGTGAGAACCCGCGTGGGACCCGACCGTCGCACGGCACGACGGTGCTGTTGTGCGGCGAGTTGCAGTACGACCGCGCTGCCTCGACGCGAACGCTGATTGGCGCTCGGACCTGCGCGGCGGTCAGATGCCTGGCGCGCGGGGTGCGATAGCCGACTGGCTGGCACGGGTGGTCGCTGGTGCTGCATGTGTGCCCGTCGCGGTAGCGGACACTGCGGATCGGACCCTCCGACAGTCCGGTACCGATCGTCGCGGTTCCTTGAAGGTGCCCGTGTGCGTAGGGGAGCACGAGCAGATACGCGCCGTCGGGACCCGCCGTGTGCTCAGTCGCCAGATCGCCTGAGGAGGAGCGGTAGGTGACGCTCACCGCGTCGGGGCCGAGCAGCCCGTAGTAGACGTCGCGAAGATCCCTGCTCGGGCACAGCAATGCGCGGTCGGCCGGCGGCGGGTTATCGACCCGACAACCGCCGGCCGCGGCAGCGATCCCCGGGATCAGCGCGCTTGCCGGCAGTCCGGTCTGGCCGATGTTGAGGAACGCGTGCCCGCCGGCGTCTGGCAGGGCACAGCCCAGCGGGTCGATGTAGCTGGCCGCGAACGGGTGCAGCCGACCGTCGTCGCCGAACGCGCGGTCGCGACCGAGCACCCCGATCAGGCCGTCCTGCACACGGCCGGGCGCGATACAGACCTCCCCGCGAGTTGTCGAGAGGATCCGCAACCCCCACTCGGGGCCGCCGGCGGGATCGTCCGCGCGGAGCGGAAGCAGACGAATCGTGGACGGGATCGCCGCGCCGTCGGACGCGCGCGGCTTGGGGACCGACACGGGCGTGACCGGGCGACCGGGCGAAAACACGCCCGCCGCAGCGAGCGCCACGGCCGTGATCGCGAGCAACGCGAGAACCGCGATCACGACCGTCCGCAACTGCCGCGGCCACCACAACGGCCGGCCCGACGCTGCCGTTCGCTCCCCGCCGCCTGATCCGGCCGCGGCGAGATGCCGCTGGCGCTCCGCTGCGGCCACCAACGCCGCGCGCAACTCGGGAAACTCGTTCATGTCGGCTCCTTCATCGCTCGACGCAGCGCACCCAAGCCCCGGCTGACGCGCTTGCGCACGACGCTCTCTGAGCACCACAGGCTGCGCGCGAGCTCGCTGTAGTCGCGCTCCTCCACTACCCGCCCCTGCACGGCCAACCGCTGATCCTCGGGCAACTCGCCCAATAGCCGCAGTGCCTGGTCCCCGTCACTGCAGCTCGTCGATCCGCTCCAGCAACTCGTCCCGCAATACCAACGGCTCGATCCCCAGCCGCCGGCGCGCTCGATCCTCAACCCGACCGTGCTCCCACGCGTCGGCCAGCTGATGACGCGCGATCCCGAACAGCCAACCCTGCGCGCTGCCGACCTCCGGCCGAAAGCCCGACGCGCCGACCAGCGCCGCGGCGAACACCTCCGCGGTCAGATCCGCCGCCAGCTCAGACCGGCCGGTCGCACGCGACAAGAACGCCAGGATCCGACGCTCGAACCGATCGTAGAAGACCCCGAACGCCTCCGGCTCATCCGCCGTGCGCACCAACAACTCCTCATCGCTGACATCGATCAGACGCCCAGTAGCCATCAACTACATATTCCGGTACCGGCCACGTTCTGTGACCCGCCCTCCGCACATCACCATCGCGTGACCCGCACAAGTCCCCGAAGCGAACCCTCCGCCTGAGCATCACCAACCTTTGCGACCGGCAGCACACCTCCGTTCGAGTCGCTTCCCGATCCGATCCAGCAGTCACGTGAACGGGACTGCTCGTGGAGGAATCTCGATCGGCGGCCCGGGCCGATGGCCTGATCTCACTCGCTCAGATTCGGGGCATCTTGCTGCAGGCCGGCCGCCACAATGCGCGAAAGCAGCACTCCTCACACATGGACCGCTCGACCCGGCGCCGCCAGTCTGCGAATGCAGGCACCTCAAGATGGCGGCCCCGAAAAACCGCGAGTCCGCCAGCCCATCCGCAGCCGCACGCTCCAAGCGTCCCGTGCGTCCGGAGCCGGCGCCGGGCGCGTCTCACGAACCAACGTCCAGCGAACACTCCCGACCTGCTCGTGGCGAATCTCAGGTTCCCACGTGATCGCGGCCAGGAGACCTCTCGCCGCGTGAAAGCGGGCTACGAACCGCTCCCGCGGCGGTCGGTCGCGCGTACACGCCGCCGAGCGAAAGCGGGTGTTTCGGGGCGAGGGTCCCGAGGACCGACGGGTCGAGGATGCCGCGAGTGTCGCAGTGGCGACGAGCGGGACTTAGCGTCCCGCGGGTCGAAGACCCGCTTCCTGATCAGATGCGTCCTCCAATGCCCCGGGTTCGGAGGCCGAGTGTCGCGCTCGCGGGGCTGCCACCCAAAGAGAGCGCTCGGATCGGCGAGCGCTCTCGCCATGGCTACGGAGCCAGCCGACGGCTAATTGCCTTGACCACGATCGTCTGGTTGCAGGTGTTCGTCAGCGAACAGCCAGCATGCCCGTTCGGCACGACGAACTTGACGGTGGCGACCGTGCGGTAGGCGTGCCCGAAGTAGGCGGGACGGCGGTGGATGACTCGCAACGGGTTGATCGTGCGTGCTCCGTATGTGACCGCCGAGCCGGTGATCGTGTACCACGCGTGGCCATCCGGGCCGAGCACCTGGGCAGAGACCGTTAGGGTCTTCGCACGGACTCCACCCTGGCAGCTCGCGCCGCTGCCGTAGTCCATCCTCCACTCGCGTGGGTACGAGTGGAACGTCGGACCGTAGGTGGTTACCGAGCACGGGTAGCTTGCGGCGTGGACGGTCATGGGCCCATACCCGAAGCCGCCGGGCCTCCAGCCGCAGTAGCCCGAGTTCCAGGTAGCCACGGGTTGCGCGCTAGCCGTCCCCGGCCGACCAAGAGCAGGGCTCCGATTAAGATGAGAACCCTACGAATCATGGAATCCCGTCCCTTCGGCCGCAGACCCAGCATGCCACCGCCTGCGCCTGCCACTGTCAGTAGTCCGTCCTGATTCGCCACACGTATGGCTACGCACCGTTGACACCTCATTCCCCGCTTCACGCCGGAGCCCCGGTCACGGAGGCGCGGCTGCTGCTTGGATGCACATGGCGGCATGGCGCCGGTTGCCGTGCGCGATTGCCTGTGGGGGGCGAGTGTTGTCACGATTTCCAAATCGCTCGGGCATCTCGTTATCCCAAGACGAGGACGCCGCGCGGCTCGGTGAGGGATTGTGCTGCTGGGAGGGCCCGCGCGATGCGCCTAGACCATATGGATTGAGGTTCACCGTCCGGCCCGTTGTGTAAAAGAGGCCGGTTCCCCTACGACGGTCGTGGGGGGTTGTTCGGGCCGCGCGGTAGCCCCCGCGCAGCCGGTCCACAACCGAATAGGAGGAGCCGGCCATGGCGAAGGCTAGATCCCTCGTCGGCTTGGATGTGCACGCCACGAAGATCGTGGCGGCGGTGCTCGACGCTGAGAGCGGCGAGTTGCGGACGTTCCGGATGAACGGCGATTCTGGGCGGCGGGGTTCTGCGCTGGCCTGCCGCGTCCGGTGCGAGCTGCGTATGAGGCCGGGCCGACGGGGTACGGACTCGCGCGCGAGCTCGCCAAGCGTCGCGTGGAGTGCGTCGTGGCGGCGCCGAGCAAGATCCCGCGGGCGAGCGGCGATCGGGTCAAGACCGATCTTCGGGACGCCGAGTTGCTGGTCCGGCTGCTGTTGGCGGGGAAACTCCACGCGGTCAGGGTTCCCGGCGATGAGGAGGAGGCGCTGCGCGACTTGGTCCGCGCTCGCGAAGCGGTTCGCGTTGACCTGATGCGCTGTCGGCACCGGCTCTCCAAGCTGCTGTTGCGTCACGGGATCCGGTTCGACGACGGGCCGGCGTGGAGCCAGCGCCATCGCGACTGGCTAGCTCAGGTCGCGCTGGATTGGCCGGCAGCGCAGGCGACACTGCTTGACTGCCGTGGCGCGATCGACGCGCTCGTGCACCGTCGCGAGCGGCTGGAACGCGAGATCGTCGGGATGCTGCCCGGCTGCCCGTGGCAGGTGCAGGTCGGCCGGTTGCGCTGCCTGCGCGGGATCGACACGCTCTCGGCAGTCGGGTTGTGCGCTGAGGTCGGCGACTTTCAGCGGTTCGGTCGCGCGGAGCAGCTGATGAGACGTCCTGTGTCATCCATGAAGGGGCAAGTGTTGTCAAGGGGTGGTTGGCCGTTTTTGACGTTCGTGTGCGGAATTCGTGTGGTGATCATCGAGATCCGTGGTGGTAGAAGGGGTTTCGGGGCTCTGCCCCGGACTTCATTGCGGCGTTGCCGGGCTCGGCCTGGCGGGTCAAGCGCTCTGCCTGCGGGCAGGGTTTCTCGGCGCCGGCGGGGTGGCGCTTGACGCGGCGGGTCGAGTCTGGCATTGGGGTTGAGAGCTGTTGGGCTCACGGGGCTCTGGTGGTTGGGCGCCGGTTCGCTTTCGGCGTTCCGGCTTGGGAGGAGGCTCCAGTCATCCATCCGGTCGCGCGGGGCGGACCAGAGTGTCGTGCGGTGCTCGGGGGCTCAATCAACCTCACGGCCGTCCTGCTCGATGCAGCGGAGCAGGAGGCCAGACACAGGAGCGAGCTCGCCCGAGCATGCACCTCACGCCCTCGTGGTGCGCGCGAGTCTGGTGTGAGCTGGCGGCGGTCATGCGGCCTCGGCCAGCTCGTCGTCGTCGTGGTCGTCGATGTCGGGCTGGTTGTTGAGACAGCGGATCTCGCCGTCGCGGAGCCCGTAGTAGCAGAGGGTGAGGATTTGGCGGGCGACCGCGACCTTGGCGATGTTGCGCCCGCGGCGCTTGGCGATCCGTTCGTACATCGCGCGCAGCGGCCCGCCGCCGGTGGGGATCTTCTGCGCCGACTCGCTCAGCGCCCAGCGCAGCGCCGGGGAGCCTTGGTGGGAGATGTGCCCGAGGCGCGCTTTGCCGTCGGAGCTGCGCACGGTTGGCGCGAGCCCCGCCCACGCACACAGGTGCCGGGCGGTGGGGAAGCGGGTGACCTCGCCGACCTCGGCGATCACGAGCATCGCCGTGTAGCGCCCCACGCCGCGGATCTGGCAGAGCACGGGCACGCGCTCGTCGGCCTTGGCGCGCGCGTCGATCTCGCGGGTGGTGGCGACGATCTCGCGGTCGAAGTCGCCGATCAGCGACATCAGGCTGTCCAGCCGCCGGCGAGATCCTTCCGGCAGCTCCAGTCCGGCCAGGAACTCGCGGCCTGCCTTGCCGAACAGGTCGGTGTGCTCGGGCAGGATGCCTTGGCGGGCCAACAGCGCGTGCACGCGATTCTTGACGGCGGTGCGCATCCTCGTCAGCACGGCGCGATGGCGCAACAGCTCGCGCAGGTCGCGCAGCTCGGGCGGCGCGATGTACGCCTCGGGCAGCAGCCCGGTTCGCAGCAGGTGCGCGAGCGTCTTGGCATCGACCGCATCGGTCTTCACCCGCGCGGCCGCGATCGCCTGCGTGCGCAACGGGTGCGCGAGGTGCACGCCGTAGCCGGCCTCCTCGAGCAGCTCGGCCAGCCACTCCCAGCCGTAGGTCGCCTCGAGCGCGACATGCGTGCCGTTCGGGTCGCCGAGCAGCTCCCGGAACGTGTCCGGGTCGTTGACGATCCTCCGGGAGAGCGTCAGCTCGCCGTGCTCGTCGATGATCGCGATCTGCGAGCGCCGGCGGTGCAGGTCGATGCCGACCCAGCGGTTACCGTTGGTCACGGTCGGTCCTCCTCTCGAATTGTCCGGCCGCGCGGCCGTAATCCGCGCGGTCTCGAACTTTGCAGTTCGGGGCGGAGGGCCGACTTCCTGCCGCCCGGCCGGCGCACGTCGCCCGGACCGCGGGAGCCCGCCCGGCCCTTCATGGCATCAACCCCCTTTGGGGTAGCGGATGGTGGCTTGCCGTCAAGCGCTTCGCGCTCGGCCCTGCGGGCCGCCGGTTCGGTGACGGCTGCGCCGAGCATCCGCTGGGTGGCAGCGAGGTCGGGGCAGGGCCCCGACGAGCTGGGGATCGTCACTAGGACGTGCTGTCGCAGCCCGCGGTGTTTGGCGGGGTCATATGGGGTACGGTCTTGCCAGCAGCCCCATAGGACGCGGCACCATGCGCGTCCGAGCGTGCGGATCGCGCGGGGGTGGTCGTGGCCGCGACCGATCGCGCGGGCGTAGTGGTCGCCGGCCCAGGGGTGCCAGCGGCGGGTGGTGTCGGCGAGGACGCCGAACGCGTCGCGCAGGCGCTTGTCGCAGGCGAAGCGGAACGCTGCGACTTTGCGTTTGCCGGATTCGATCGCGACCGGGCTCATTCCGGCGTCGGCGGCTAACGCGTCGGCGGTTGGGTAGCGGTCGCGGCAGTCGCCGATCTCGGCCAAGAGCTCGGCGGCGGTGATCACGCTCTTCCTTTGAACAGCGACAGGAAGATGTGACCGTCGGGGTGAGCGCGCAGGCAGTGACCGATCTCGCTGGTCAGCTCGCTGATCTTGGCGACGAGCGGCTCGATCGCCGTGACGAGCGCGAGCACGACCGCGCGGCGCGCCTCGATCTCCTGGTCGCCGGCGCGCCCGTCGGGAGCGTTGCGTAGCTTGCGCATCAGCTGCTCGGGCTTCTTGCCGCCGGAGTACGCGTGCCGGGCGAGGAACCAGCCAAGCCGCTGCGCGCCAAGTTCGCGTGCATCGGCTGGGCTGGGGTAGCGCTTGATGAACGCGAGGCTGATCGGACTGTCGATGTCTGTGAACATCACCGCCGCCCCGGGCCAGTAGCGCTCGAGCTCGGTGCGCAGCTGGTTCGCGAGCGCGACCCTGGTCGCGACGAGATCCTCACGCGCACGGGTCAACGCCCGCAGCGCCTTGGTCTGATCGCCGTCGGGAACGAGGACGCGGAAACGATGGCTGTCGGTCCGCGCGAGCTCGCAGAGCACGAACGCGTCGAACCGATCCGACTTCCCGCCAGAGGCGCGAAACCGTGGGCGGGCGGCGACGACCTGGTTGGGATGGATCGCCATCACCCGCAGCCCGGCGTCCAGCAGCCGCTCGATCAACACTCCGTCCGGCCGCTCGATCGCGACCAGCGCCACCTTCAAGCGCACCAGCGCGTTGCCCAGCGCGGTCAACCCGCGCTCGTCGTGCGCGAACGTCGCGGCCAGGATCGCCTCACCGGTCTCGTCCGCGACCAGCAGGTCGTGTTTCTCCGACGCCCAATCAACGCCGGCGTAGTTACTTCCCATCGGGTACTCCGGTTTCTTCGGTCAGGGACTTCTCATCGCCCCGACCACGAGGTACCGTTGCGGGAGCTCATAGACAGGCCCTCGAAGGGGCTACGTCCTGTTGCCGCTTGTCGGCACCTCACACCGCCGGGAGGAGCTGGTCTCATCATGGCCCTCCACCGGGCGAGCTACCTTGGCTCTCTCCCGACGGTGGTCGAGGCAACATCAGGATGAAGCTCCTATGTCAAGTGGCGGCAGCTTGGGCTGGCGCGGAGCGCTCAAGCAGCCAGTCGGCGAACGCCCCGAACCATCCCGGGCAGCGCTCGCCGAGCCGGGCGCGTGCGCCTTGGACCCAGACGCCGACGATCAGCGGATCGCGTTGATAGCACGCGTTGCACAGGCCGTGGGCGGCGTGGCGGCGCACCCCACCGCAGCGCCGGCAGCGCCGGGGAGTTGGCTGTTTGCGCGGTCGCGCGCGACGGATGCAGCGATGACAGCGCGGACCCTCCGCGGTCGGGCGAAGCCGCCACCGCTCGCCACAGCCCGGGCAGATCTCCTTGGCGGAGTCGTGCTTGGCGCGCCAATAGCACGGCTGACAGCGATCGCGAGCGTGAAGCTGACCGTCGTGGCCGCAATCGGCGCAGACCCCTTGCATCGGATCAGAACGGTGGCGGCGTGCGCGAACGGGTCTGACCGCGCGGCGCCTGCTGCCGGACAGGCTTGCCGCTGCGAGCCGGCTTGACGACCGGGGTGGTGTCGACCTCGATCAGCTCGCCGGGCTGGCAGTCAAGCGCCACACACAACGCCTGCAGCGTGGAGAGCTTGAGCTGCTTGGGTGCCTGGCGCATCAGCGCCGATACCGACGCCGCCGACATCTCAACGCCGGCACGCTCGGCCAACAGCCGGCGCAGATCCGCGCCGGTCCAGATCTCGCGTTGCGCGGCCGTCATCCGCAGCTTCCAGCGCACCTCCATCAGTCCTCCTCCACTCGCTCGAGCTCGGCCAGCGTGT
This sequence comes from uncultured Solirubrobacterales bacterium, assembly GCA_963794285.1. Classification (GTDB taxonomy): domain Bacteria; phylum Actinomycetota; class Thermoleophilia; order Solirubrobacterales; family Solirubrobacteraceae; genus Palsa-465. The sequence continues at coordinate 57,455 of CAWCDS010000010.1, read as the reverse complement.
CCGAGATCGCGCGCAGATAAGCGTCCTCCACGAACGTCGAGGACGGCTGCACATAGCGCATCGTCGTGCCGACATGCCAGTGGCCGAGCATCTGCTGGATCGCGACGAGGTCCACGCCGCGCTCATAGTTACGCGTCGCGCACGCCCGACGCAACGCGTGCGGCGAGAACCGCTCCTCCACCGGTGCGTCTTCGAGTTGTTGCAGATACGCCAGCCGGTTGCGGATCGTCCCGAACGCCATCACCCCGCCGGACTCGTCGCAAAACAGCACCGGCCCCTGCTCCCGAAACCGGGGGCGCGCCTCGGCCAGATACCAGCGCAGCAGCTCATCGAGCTGGTCGAGCATCGGCACCCACCGCGGCCGCGGGCCCGACCCGCGCGCGCCCTTCCCCAACCGCACGTGCAGCTTCCCGAACGGCCCGCGATTGAAGTGCACATCGCGCAGCTCGAGCGCCGTGGCCTCCTGCGCTCGCAGCCCCGCGTGATACAGGGCGCGGAACAGCGCATAGTCACGCGCCGCCGGCGCCCACTTGCGCGCCGTTTCCAGCCGCTCGCGCAGAAAGTCAAAGAACGCCTCGACCCGCTCGACCGTCGGCGGCGGCACCAGCCCGGGTGTCTCCGAGGTGACATGCCGGGCGCTGTTGAACCGATCAAGCGGATCACGCAGCCGACAACCAAACAGCGCCTCGATCTCGACCGCCTTGCGCGCCTGCAGGAAGCCGAAGAACCCGCGGAACGCCTGCACATACCCGCGGCGGGTGGTCTGCGTCACCCCACGCTTCACAAGCGCGGCGATCACCCGATCGACATCGTGCTCGGTGATCTCCCACACCGGCCTGTCCGCCAACGCGAGGAACCGCTCGAGCACGCCGGTGCCGTTATCGATCGTGATCTGCGAGAACCCCTGCGCGACCTGCGAGGCGACGAACGCGTCGATGCACTCCTGCTGGAAGACCCCCGGATCGGGCGCGCAGCGGGCAGGCCCGTCCTCGCGTCGGCCTACGGCCTCCGCTCCGACGAGCCCGCCCGCTCCCTCCACCACTCGCAGCTTGCTCCCAGTCAAACCCGCACACCTCCACGTCGCCTCAAAGAAGAAGGCAGCGCCTCACAAACGCTGCCAGCACCTTGAAACCTATGGACTCGCTCGGACAGCAGAAAGAGCGCTGCACCTGCCGTCATCCGCTCCCCACGAACGTGTGCCAAGAGCAGTTGGCTTCGACGAGCTGATGCCCAAGAGCCTCGCGACCGCGACCGTCGAGCGGCTCCTGCACCACGCGCACGTCCTGATCACCGACGGCCAAGACAGCTACCGACTCGCCCAAGCCACCGCCGGCAAAGGGGTGACGCCCCTGACCTGACCGCCCGCAACCCACCCCCGGTGGGGAGAAACGATGGCCACCAGTGGGGACATCTGATGGCCACCAGCGGGGAGAAACGATGGCCACCAGTGGGGAATTTCGTGGCCGCCAGCGGGGAGAAACCGATGGCCATTGACAAGGGCACGCCCCGGCAGCAGCCATGTCGCCGATCGCGCCGTCCGGATCGAGTCCGGCGTTAGTCGGAGCGCGAGATCAGAGCAAGCCCTGAGTCGCACCGGCGACGCAATCGGAAGCACCCTTGCGCGCGGCGCGAAGCAGTCACTGCCACAGACACCGCCGGCAGCAGCTTGATCGAGCACGCAAGTCCCGGCATTGCGCCGGCGCAAACGAACGAACATTCCGCGACTCGCCCCGCATCAGCCGGCTCCCTCGCAAACCAAAACAGCAGTTGAGTCCATCGAGATGCCTCTTGGGCGGTAGAAAACGGGTCTGCGTGCGGCGTCGGCGTTGCCGTGCCAGCTCGAAGACTGCCGGACATAACCGAACGGGAGGCCGGGAGCCATGGTAGTTCTCCCTTAGCGGTGACCGGGCCGACAGCGGATGCCGGCCCTGGCGTCGCGAGAGATGATCGGGTGTGTAGCTACACGGGCTGGCGCACCGGATGAAGGAGGTGGCGCGATGAAGCGATTCAGGAGATGTGCAGGCCGCAGCTGCGGGCAGGCGCAGAGCGGCGGTCTCCTGCGGGGGCGTAGCGCGAGCCGGCTTGGCGCCGGAGTTGCTCCCAGGCGACGTGGGGCGATCGCGGCCGCGCTTTGGGCGCTGGCGCTGGTGCTCGCATCGTCGGCCGGGGCCACGTTCTCGGGGCGTAACGGCGTGCTTCTGATGACGGACGGCGGCGGCAGCGGCAGCACCTGGGTGGAGAACCCGTTCTCGAACTTCCGGATTCTAGGCGCTCCCGAAGCGCAGATACCCCCTCGCGCGCGCACAGCCGAGTGCGCATACCCCGCGGGGCTCGCGACCGTCTGGCCCGACGGAACCCACAGGAAGTACATCGGCCAGGGTGACCGCGGCTTGTTCTCACCCCTCGGGTTCAGACTTGCACTGCACGACTCCGGCGATCCATGCTGGGGATGGAGCAGCGACAAGCCGGACCCGAGCGTCGGCGTGTACATCGCGCGCTGGAGCGGCAAGAACCGCGGGATGGTCAACGGCGAGGGAATCTCCGGATGGCTGCCCGACGGGCGCCTCGTCGTCTGGCAGAGCGCCAACAATGGCACGCTGCAGTTGCTCACTGACAACCGCGTCCCGGTCATGACCGTCGACGCCAGCGGCGCACCCGAAGGCAAAGCCGCCTCGATGTCATGCAGCGCCCGCGTCGCCGCGATACGCGGAACGAAATCCGGGTATGCGCTCGACATCTACACGCGCACGACCGTCACCGTCAACGGGACGCGGCACGTACGCGTGATCCGCCGGACAGTCGCGAGGAACCGCTACCCGCTGGGGAGTCCGTCATGGACACCGGACGGCCGCTCGGTCATGTTCGACCACCAGGACGGGCGCGGTGACAACGCCCCGAGCAGCCTGTGGACCGTCGGCGTCGACGGACGAAACCTTCACCGCCTGACCGATCCGCGCGGCGCCTACGACGCTGGGCCGATCGTCTCCCCGGACGGCCGGCGGATCGTGTTCCTGCGTTCCCGGGGAACCGGCGAGAACATCGTCTCGCAAAGCGTCGTCATGAACGCCGACGGCTCCGAGGTGAAAGTGCTGTTCGACTATTCCGACCCCGGCGTCGGGAACGCCGTGTGGTCACCGGATTCGGGGTCGATCGCGTTCAACCCCGGCAATGAACTGTGGATCGTCAACGCCAGCACCGGGTCCCGGCACACGACTCCCACCGACGAGGACGGCTTGCTCGACTGGCAGGCGCTACCCGGAGGGCGCCAGGTCGCCTGTGCCGACCGAGGATCGGCGCTGATTCCCAAAACCGCACCGCCCGTCAACGGCCTCGGCTAGACCCCGCCCTGTTACTTGGACGGCGCGGTCGATGTAGCCGAACCGAGCGGATAGAGGCTCACGGCACGCCCATCGCCCGCTCAAGCGGGGATGGATCCGACGTGCTCGGCCAAATCAGGTCCGACGAGATGCTCAGTGCCAACCGACTCTCGGAGGCCGCAAACGCTTGAACCGCCGCCCCGGCGAGCGCCGGGGCGCCCGCGCCCGACCGGCGAAGCGGCCACGACGCCACCGCGACCCGTGAAGGCGTGAAGCAATCGCGCCTCCCCCGCGTTCGCAGGCCGATCGATCAGCGGACGGTTCCGAGCATCCGCTGACGGCGTACAGCTGACGGCGCAGCGGCGTTGCACAACGGAACCCCCGCCGGTCATCCGAGGCGGCTGCGGGCTCCAGGCGATGCGAAGCTGGCTACAAGGAAGACATCGTTTCGTCTGGCGGCGATCAGCGCTTCCAGCCAAACCGTGCACCTGAGTTGCGCGGATCTCGCGCAGGATGACTGAAGCGGCCGTCTCCAGCCTCGAGCGGGACAAGATCGTTCAAGCTGTCATCGGCATGTACGACAGTCCGGCAGAGCAAACCGATGGTGCTTCGAGGCGGTCGGTCGTGCTGGTGACCGGCATGTCAGGCAGCGGAAAGTCGACCGTGCTGGCCGAACTGAAACGCCGCGGGCACCGCGTCATTGACACCGACGATCCCGGTTGGATCGTCGAGACCCACACTGTCGGCGGGCCTGAGCCGGTCTGGGACCTCGAACAGATCAAGACGCTCATCGACGGCCACCGCACGGGGTGGCTCTTCATCGCCGGCTGTGTGGCGAATCAGGGCGCTGTCTATGACCGCTTCGACGCTGTCGTGCTGCTGAGCGCGCCGGTCGACGTCATCCTCGATCGAGTCGCCGACCGGGCGAATCCGTTCGGCTCCACGGTGGAAGACCGGACGAAAATCGCCAAGGACCTCGCGGCGTTCGAGCCGCTGCTGCGTGCGGGCGCGGATCGCGAGATCGTGACGACGGAGCCCGTCCCCGAAGTCGCCGCAACGCTCGAACAGGTCGCGAGCAATGCCGGTCGTCGAGACCCGCTTCGGTCGCGCCGCGCGCATCGCAGCTGACTCGCCCGGAGCCGCCCATTGCGCGGATGGCAGGTCTCCGTCGCACAAGCCGATCGCCGACCGAACGCAGCGGACGGGGCCCAATCAGGGTTGTCCGGATCCTGGCCCGACGCCGTCGCAGCAACCACGGATCACTGCGACGGCTGCTGGCGATTGGATCCGCCGCTAAGGAGTCGTCGGATGTCGACGAACCGCACGATCCCTCGGTCGCCATTCCGGTCGCGCGCTACGACACAGTCTCGGAGGCAAGGCGATCACGAGCGTGATGGTCGCCTTCCGCGCAACGCACGTGTCTCGCCCGTCGGCGCGAGACGCTCGTAATGGCATCAAGGCGGAACTGCCGCCGGCGGTGGACCTACCTCGTGCAGAGCGTCGATTGCTGCACCGTGCGATCGCATGTTGCCGCTGGCGCCGGGCCTGGATAGCGTCGTAGTCGATGGTCGAGGCCGAGGCGATCTTGTCGGAGGCGGTGGATGCGTACCGGGCGGCGTTAGGCGACCGTTTCGTGGCCGCTTACGCACTGGGCAGCTTGGCGCACGGCGGGTTCAGCGCACTGGTCAGCGATGTGGACCTCGGGCTGATCCTTGCCGATCCGGTCCAGTCACTGGACGGCGACACCATCGAGGCGATCGCCGAGACCCAGAAGTGCGCTGGCTCGGCGTTGGCCGAGCGCTTGTCGGTGTTCTGGGGGACGCCGGGGACGTTGCGTGGAGAGTGTGAGGGCGGCCGATTCCCGCCGCTGGACCGGCTTGACCTGATCGAGCACGGGCGTCTGCTTGCCGGTGTCGACGCGCGAGCCGGGATGGCGCGGCCGACGGCTGACGAGCTGCTGATCAACGGCGCGCAGTTCGCGCTCGACTTTCTGGCCGGGCTACCCAGCCGCCCAACTTCGACGGCCGCCCGGCTTGGATCGATGCGTCCTGCGACACAGGAGGCGATCGAAGAGATCCGCGACCCGTCCTTGCTTCTGGCGCGCGGAGTGCGTCGAGTGACCAAGCTGGTTCTCTTCCCGGTTCGCTTCATGTTCACGGCAGCGACCGGTCGGGTTGGCACCAACGACGAAGCGGTGTGCTGGTATCTCGCCGCAGCCCACGTGCCAGCGAAGTCGCTCGTACGCGACGCGCTTGCGTGGCGGGCAGCGGCGCCCGAGGACCGCTCGGCAGCAAGGGGGCTGTTGCGCGAGCAGCTCGTCCCGCTGTACTTGCGGTACATCGACGATCACATCGATCGCCTCGCCGCAGTCGACGAGCCCGAGCTCGTGCGCGGCTTCGAGCAATGGCGTGACCGCCTGACCCGAGCGGCCGGTTCCTGACGCGCGGCCGCCACTGACACCGGCAGACCTCTATGGACGAATAGCACAGCCTATCCACACGATCAGCTACGGGCCCGAGGAACTGCGCGCAGTGAACGACATGGGCGGACGGCGAAGCAACGGCAGCGACGCAGCGACGGCAGCGCAGTGGCGCACAGGAGGGCGATTCGACTCACCTCGGTAATGATGCCGCTTCGCGGGTCCCCGCTTGTTGGTCCGGTGATGTGCACAGCGCTCACGTGCGCACGCGGCTGGCACGGGGCGAGTGCCCTGATGCCGTTGTAGCGTCACGATCCAGTGATCCAACCTGAACACCACCGCGCGGGATCCAACGAGCACGCTGGCGACAACGCCCGCGAGTACGGAGCCCTGCCAGAACCGAGCTGCTCGAGCTCATCGACTCACTCCGCCGAGAGCGCCCACAACATAAACGGACCCGCGTCGGCACGAACGCAGGTTTCGCCTCGTCGACTGACCGAGTCTCGCGACTCGCCACGCGCGGTCGGCGGGCCTGTCGTTCGCGGTGGGGTGCGGTGGCATCCGTGCCGAGTAGGGTCCGCACGAGGCGGAACCCTAGCGCGGGCCGACCGTTGCGCACCTCGGATCGCGCTCAGCTGCGAGTGGTGCGATTGAGGACGTACATGGCTCCAGCTCCGACCGCGACCCCCCCGGCGAACGCCGGGGCTCGTCGCTTGGGTTTGGGCGCCTGGACCAGCCCGAATACCTCGGCTGCCATCGGGCCGTAAATGACGGCGAACGAAGCAAGCGTCCTGCCGTTGGCGGCGAGCTGCTCGAGTTGGGTGCGTGCCTTGCGCCTCACGACGACCTTGCCAACGCGCCATCCAACCTTCGCCGGAGGTTTCGCTGCCCGCAGCGTCGCCCGCCGAACGCTCGGGTGACGCGTCATCATCAGCGCTCCCTTCGCGCCCACCTGCACTTTCGCCGTCCTACTCGGCATGCCGTCCTACATCGGCACCGTTATATCTGTTCACGAGACTCCCTCGACTGCAGCTTCTCGGTTCTCGTATGTCACCAGGCGATTCTGCACCCCAGTCAAGTTCATCAGCAGCGCTGCCGCTGTTCCGCCGGGCGCCACGACGGCCAGCCGGCGGTTCTCTCGCCGCAGACGGTTGTCCAGCTCGACCAATGCCCCGAGCCCACCAGAGTCGATCGAATCCAGGCGAGAGAGGTCGACGACGACGCGATCCGCTGCCTTGCCGGCGGCCTTAGACAGCGCGGCGCGGAACTCGCCAAGACTGGCGACGTCCAGCCCTCCCTCAGGAGCGATCAGGATGGATTCGACCACGAAGATCTCAGCACTCGATGGCTTGAGAGCTACCCGCATCTGTCCTTCCCAATGCCCGGATGTGTGTTCAGGACCACGCGCGAGTCGACGGGCCGACAATTCTGCGGACGATCGCTTCCGCCGTGCGCGGGCCGACGGTGCCGCGAGTCCTTCGGCGACCGAGTGATCGTTCGAGGTCGTGGCGTCGCACGACTCCTTCCCCGCGAAGGCGATCGCACACAATCGACACCGACGAAATGGACGGGCTGTGATCTGATCTCGGCTTACTGGGCTCTCCACGGGCCCGTCGCAGCGTCGCGATGGGGATCGACAACCGTACGCACCGGGCCGCCCGATGCTCCAGCCACCGAGCCGCCGGTCGGGTCCGTGCCGTTCGAGGATGAGTAGCGCGGCGCCGTCCACGCAATCCCGCGGACCCAGAAACGCGAACGGCGCGCCGCAGTCCTGCCAGCGCGCCGCTGCCTACGTATCGATTCGCCAGCGAGGCTCAAGTCCTGCGTTCGAGGTTCGCCACCTCGTCAGCCTTGGCGTCGGCGCGGTCCTCGGCGCGCGCGAGTTCCTCCTTCGCCTCGCCCTTGCGCTCCTCCTTGCGGCCCTCGCGCCGGAGCGACGCGTCGTCGGTCAGATCGCCGGCCGCCTGCTTGATTTTTCCGGTCACCTTGTCGGTCAGACCCATTTTCCATGCCTCCTTGTGGTTCGCGTCCCGTAGCGAAGTGCTACCCGGGGCTCGGACCGGCGGAAACCCATGCCGACCGATCCATATCGTGTTCTTACTGGCGGATGCGTCGCTCGTCGGCGAGACGCTCGGGCGTCGTCGGCACCTCGGGAGCGCGCGGCCGGTTGTGCGGCAGCGCGGGCTCACGCGTCTCGGATCGCCCGTCCTGTTGCGCGGCTTCGCCTGCGCCCCTGAGCACGATTGACGAGATGACGATGATGGCGGCGATCGGCAGCAGCACGATCGTGAAGATCCCGCCGCCGAAGATTCCGCCCACGATCCCCAGCACTACGAGCACCACGGCCACGATGTAAAACCACATACGCTCTGAGTTACCCGGGAGGGGATCGGACAAACGGTTCCGGGTAGCCGATGCCGGTGACGACGAACGGGTACCCGCCGATCGGTGACTGCGCGCTGATCGGGGACTGCCAGAGCGCGGCACTTCTCTCACGACGCGCATCGATCGAGTGGTGCTGCCTGCCGCGGTTTGACTCGGGCCTCAATCTCCTGGTTCGCGCCGTCGAGACAGAGGTCGGGCCGGAAATTCGCCGAGCCCGGGAGGCTGCAGGCGCCACAGACCAGGCCCCATCCCGCGATGCTCAGCGTCCGCAAGCCGATCGACGACTGCGACAAATCGGCGCGTTGAGACCGACTCGTTGCTGACGTCGCTCAGCGTCGCACACGGGAAGGACCAGCGCACGCGGAGCTCGTTCGGGTGAGCGCTCGGATCTGATGAGCGCGAGGTCGTGATCGCGTAACGAGAGAAGGGCGATTCCGGACAGAGACCTCGCCCGGCTCCCGGATGCTTGGCGGTCGGTGCTGGCATCCGTTGCCGTAGCCGCCAACGACGAGGCAGCTGACGCTATCACCGCCCGGTTACTGCTGGGGCGATCGCCTAGAGCCGAACCCGCCCCGCTAGTCCGGGCCGTGCATCCTGCCGCCAGGGTCTGCCGCGGCCGCCTCGGCCTGCTCGCGGGCGCGCTGAGCGGCGCGGGCTTCCTCGGATGCGGCGCCCGCCCGGTGGTGCGCCTCCTCGGCCTCCCGCTTGCCGTCCTCGGCCGTGAGCTCTAACGCGTCTGCGCGGCGCCGAGCCTGCTCGGCCTCGTCGTTCCGGCGCGCCCGCAGGCTCGCGCCTACCAGCGGGCCGCTCGACTGGCAGGGCACAGCGAACAGGGCACACACCGCGGCGCACTGCTCGGCGGTGAGCTCGTCCCCGACCGTGACGTTGGGGGACCCGCCGAGCTGCTCGCCGGTGAAGGGAAGGCGAACGTAGTCCCGGCCGACAGCCGCGTCAGAGAGCGGCGCCAGCTTGACGTGATGGCCGAGCCTTCCGTGTTTGATCGAGATCAGCACCGGCTCGTCCCTGGCAGCGTTGTAGTACACCTCCTCCAGACGGCCGGCCTTCTCGCCGGCGCTGTCAAGAACATCCTGCCCCCGCCAGCTTTCGATGCTCTCAACTGTCGGCACGCTTCCTCCTACTCGTGTCGGGCGATGGTCGCGATCGCGACCGCGCGTCGGTGCGCCTCCCGGACCGCGCTGATCGGCAAACGCGCAAATCGCGGCCTTCGCAGCTCGTGGCTGCATGCCGTTCGGGAGGCACTCCCCACCCGGATCATGATCCGAGAATACTGCGCCGGCCCCTCCGCACAATCTCACCGCACGACGTCCCGATCCTGCCTACCGCGAGCCGAGACCACTCCAGCGCACTCGGCCCACGATCGCCTCGAACTCGGCCTCGGTGAGGTGAGACGGGTGCCGACGATGGCGAGGAACGTGAACGTCGCGCCCAGCGCGAGTCGCTTGGTACCGTCGACGAGCGCATCGTTGCGAGCGCGAGACTGCGACAGCGCGGCGGGCTCGCCAGGGCACGTGCAGTCGTTTGGGCTGGGGCCGAGCTGACGCGGTCCGGCCGCCGGCGCGCTTCGGTGATTCACCTAGCGGGGTGGGGGAGAGTCCGAGCCCCGCAGGGGGGAGCGCCGTCTCGCGTTACGGCGCCCGCGCGCCGATTCAACAACATGGACATCGGAGCCAACGCCACCGCGTACAGCCTCACCCCCTCAACGGCCGCGCCCGCGGCCGACGCCGCGCGGGGAACGACGGTGGTCAGGGCGCTCGCGCGCCGCGGCGAGCGCGTGCTAATGCTGCGCCGCGCCCGCGGGGATTCATTCGGTGGCTGCTGGGAGACCCCCGGCGGCAAGGTCGACGTCCACGCCGGCGTCTGCGAGCGGCCGCTCGACGCGCTCGCTCGCGAGTTCCGCGAGGAGACCGGGCTTGAGCTCCTCGGCACGCCGGAGCTCATCGCGACCGCGCGGCGCGTCACCCCGAAAGGCAAGCAGGTCTTTGAGCTCACGTTCCTCGCGGAGGTCTCCGCAGGCGAGCCGACGCTCTCAGCGGAGCATGACGCCGCGAGCTTCACCGCCGCCGATGACGCCCCCGGGGAGCTGACCCACGCCGGGAGCGACGCCATCGCGGCGCTGCAGCGCTGCGCTCACACGGCGCGCAGAACCGCGTCGGCCTCCAGTGACATCCAGACGAGACTCGACAGCTTCGTGCAGAACGTCGGTCAAATGACAGCGCGTCTCTGAGACGGGACCGGCCGCAACCCAAGGACCAGCGAACGCGGAGCTTGCCGACTGTCGCGGCGGTCGTTCTGGCGCCCCACGTCACGCGCTTGCGGTCGTCGGGCGTGGTCGAGCCGGCACTCAGTGGCAAAGCGATCGCGCCGGTGACGGCGCCCCGAGTGATCGGTGCGTCGCCAAACGAATCGCAGATTTTCAGAACATTGAGAGACGAGCAATCGCGCGGACCGCCCCGATCGCACACCAGCGATGCGCTCCGTCGATCGGGCTTAGCGGACGCGAATCGCAGGGTCCACCACGAATTGCCTCGGTCCCGGGTAGGGCGGGGAGCCGCGGGAGCTAAGGCGGCTGATCCGTCGAGCGTTCGGTCTGAAAACTTCTACCGCGAGCGTCGCCCAGTCGCTAGCGTCGCTCGTTCATCGTCACACGTCCTTGGGGGTAAAGGATGGCCGGAGAGGCATTGTTCCTTGGTTGGGGTCAGGTTGTTCGTGGGCGCGAGCAGCTCGCGCTGGAGGTCTTCCAGGAGAGCGTCGCCTACTACGCCAAGCTTCAGGAAGACGGCAAGATCGAGCGGTTCGACGCCTACCTCTTGGAGCCGCATGGCGGCGATCTCGCTGGGTTCTTCTTGCTGCACGGCGAGCGATCCGCCCTCGAAGCGATCAGGTCCAGTCCCGAGTTTCAGCGCGTGACCGTGCGGGCGGGATCGATTGTCGACAACCTCGGTGTGGTGAGCGCCTCTGGCGGTGATGCCCTCGCACAGCAGATGGCGCTGTTCGGCGAGGTCTCGCAGGGTCTGCCCCAGGCCAAGTAGGCGACGCGCGGCGGCATCCGGCGTCGAGCCGTATCGAAAGCGCCGTTTGCGTCAGACGGCCGGCGCCTGACCTAGATGCGCGCCAGCGCCTCATGGATCTGTCGAAGCGATGCATGACCGGATCCTCTTGTACGCGTAGATGTGCGCGAGGTGGATCTTCACGGTACCGCGTGAGATGAACATCCGTTTGCCGATCTCTGGGCTGGTCAGGCCTGCGGCTGCGTGACGCGCGACCTCGAGCGCGGTGGGGGGTGAGCGACTCCCATCCGCCCGAGGGCCGCTTGGGTGAGCCGCCAGGGCTTCTGCGTTGCGGCGCGCGTGCACAACACTTCTGGTTCAGGCGTGATCCCCAGCGTGCCGTGGCTGGCGCCGCCAAGCGCGCTCGCGGCCGCCCGGCCCGGCACAAGCCTCGCAAGTGCAACGCCGTCTTGCCTTCTCGGCGCACGCTCAGCAGGCCTGTCGCACAAGCCGAACGCCCCAGATGATGAGGGTCGGCTCGCGTTTCAGTACGACTGGCAAGTGGGTCCAGGCGCGCTCGTCTTGCTGCTCGGCGATCTGTTTGGCGTGCCGGCGCTCAAATCGCTCCGGCGAGCTCGGCTATGGCGGCAGGTTCTGCCAGACGCCGGCCTGCCAGCGGCCGAAAGGTCTTGCGAACACTGTTGCGAGACACGCATCTGGCGAATTGGGGGGGCGCGCCGCTTACCCAGGCCAGAGACCTGCAATCGCGCTCGCGCGGGCGTGGAGCCCCAGCGGGTTTCGTGACCGGGTTTGTCCGGAAGGGGAAGCGGCCGGCGTCGGCATCGTCGGCGGCGACCGAGACGTCTCTGCATATGCACGAATGGCACCCTATGCCTCCAGTGTTTGCTGGTCCCGGCCAGACAATCGGTCGGGGTCAGCTAAATCGGAGCAAGCACCCGCCCTCTCCGTGGGACTGTGCCGTGCTCGGGAAAGAGGCCCGTCTCGCCACTGGGCCGAGCTCCCTGCCGTGAATCGTCCACGGCGGATCGAGCTCTCTGTTTGCGGGGGTCCGGCGGACCGAGCGGCGAGCTTTGCGCCGCGGTGCGACGATGGACGAGTTCCGCTCTCGCGAGAGCAGCAGCATTAGGGCGAGAGCGTTGCTTCTCCGCAAAGGAGTACTCGGCTACACGCTGCTGGATTCCGACGACCCGGAAGCCGGGCTGTAGGCACGGACAATCACGAGGTCGGCGTCGCCGTGGGAGGACAGCGATGCCGCCCCGGGCCGCTGTCGGCTCGGCGAGTGGCGACGGTGGGTCCCGACCACGATGGTGGGTGGCCGTAGCTCTCGCTCACGGCAGTTCAGGCAGGTCGCGGGGCCGGCGTCGCGCGGCCTGATCGCCGTCACGCAGGATCGGCGGTTCATGAATCCAGGTCATGGCCACGGCGGCGCAGGCAAACAAGATACCGGCAAACATGATGGCTTTGCTGGGGTTATCGCCGAGGACGTGGGTGTAGATTTGCCCGAAGGACAGCGTCTGGATGAGCTGCGGTATGACGATCATCATGTTGACAATGCCCATGTAGACCCCGTAGCGGCCGGATGGAATCAGGCGCATGATCAGGATGTAAGGCACGCCGACCATTGATGCCCACGCGATTCCGAGTCCGATAATCGGGACGAATAGGGCGTACTTGTTGTGGACGTGCGGAAAGATGGTCAGCCCGACTGCCGCGCATAGCAAGCAAGTCGTGTGCACCCACTTGGCACCGCGGCGGCGCGCGAAAGCGATTAGGAGGAAGGCGACCGAGAAGGTAACGATGTTGTACCAGCCGTTGATCAGTCCGGTTAGTGCGACCGCCTTCGCGTAGTGTGCGGATCTGGGGTTCGTCGTGCCGTAGACGGACTTTGACACCGAGAGCGCCACAAACTGAAAGTAGACATGCGCCGCGTACCACTGAAACAGGTACACGAGGGAAAGCTTCCGCAACTCGCCTGGCATCTCGACGATCGCAGCAACTACGTCCCGCACGGCGGTTCCGACGCCCCCCCGCTTGGCCTTCATGACGTTCAGCTGTTCCTTGGTGGGCGGCAACTCAGAAGCTCTGAGGACCGACACGAGCATCGAGCCGATTGAGCATACCGCGCCGAGCATGAACGACCCAAGCACCCAGTACGGAATACCCGCATGGGTCCCGCCAGTGATGACCTTTTGGAAGACGAACAGGGACACGTCGGCCAGTGCGACCCCGAAGCCGGCGAAGAAGCTCTGGGCGAGAAAGCCCTTGCCCAGCAGCGACGGTGGGAGCATGTCCGCGATGAATGCGCGGTAGGGCTCCATCGCCGTGTTGTTGCTGGCGTCCAGCAGCCACAGGAGCAAGACGGCCATCCAGATTGCTGCCACGAACGGAAAAAGGAACAGGCAGACGCTGCAGCCAACGGCTCCGGTGATGAAGAACGGCTTGCGCCGACCCCAGCGATCGCTCCACGTCCGATCTGACCATGCGCCGATTAACGGCTGGATGAACAGCCCAGTGATCGGCCCCGCCAAGTTGAGGAGCGGCAGCGTTCGGGGATTGGCGTGCAGGAACTCGAAAATTGGGTTGATCGCGGTCTGCTGCATCCCGAAGCTGTATTGGATCCCCAAAAACCCGAAGTTCATGAGCAGGATCTGCCGCATGGTCATCAGCGGCTTCTGCCGCTCGACGGTTACCCGCTGCCTCGCAGGTGCGCGTGCCGACTCGGTGACAGCGGGGGTCGTCATCCTGCTGCTCCTCCTTGAGCGGGGTGCTCCGAGAAGGACAGTTCGAGCCGGCTCAGTCCCCACTCCCCGATGGTCGTGTGTCGGCAGCCTATAACGCCGCGCAGGGCCTTCTGCGAACGAGCGGTCCGTCGCGCTCGGTCTTGACGACCTGAACCCAATTCTTCATCCGGACGTTGGGATCGATCCCCTGGTCTGCCGTGATCCGCTGATTTTCGATGACCGCCGCGGAGGATAGAACTCGGTGACGACCGCGTCGCTCGCCATGCGGCGACCGGGCATCGCCGAGGATCTTGATCTGGTGGCGGTGGCCGCCGGGCCGCAGATCCGATTGGAGCGTCTCGCGCTCGACGTGCCAGCCACCGCTAGCGCCCACCGACATCCTTGGGTCGGGTGTACGCGTCAAACAAGCCGCGACCCAGTGGCGATGACGAGCGGCCGATGCGCCCGCCGCGTGAGCACGTCTTGCTGCGCGGCATCCACCCGTACGGCTTCCGTCGCCGAGCGGGCGGCAGACGACGTCGATCAATGTCGTGTGCGCCGTGTCAGCCCCGACACGGCGCACACGGCCAAGCTCACCGTGACCAGCCTGCCATACGAGGCCGTGCCACGAGCACGTGCCCAGACAGCGGGAGGTGGTCTACGGAGTCGGCGTCGCCCACCCGGACGGTGCGCCAGCCGTAGTTGGTCGTCCACCGTTGCGCGGTCGGGTCCCAATACTGGAACGACCGCTGGTCCAGCTGGATGGTCTCGTGGACGGTCTGACCGGGCCGCAGCGAGACGCGATCAAAGCCCCGGAGGGAGCGGACGGCTTGTTGGATCCCGGGCACGTCCGAGCCGGCGCCGAGGTAGACCTGGGCGACTTCGGCGCCGGTTGTGGAGCCAGTGTTGGTGAGGTCAAAGGCGACGTTCACATTCCCATCGCAGCGGCGCCTGAGCCACCGGTGCGAGAACCGGGACGTTGGGTATGACAGTCCGAACCCATCGCAGCGGCGCCCGAGCGTCAGGTGCGAGAACCTGAACGTTGTGTATGACAGTCCGAACCCGAACGGGAACTGCGGCGTGATTCCCTCTTGGTCGTCGTAGCGGTATCCGGTGAAGATCCCCTCGGTCTCGTTGGTGCCGGAGTTCGGCAGTCCGTTGAGCCGCTCAGGGTGCACGCCGCTGGTCGCGCCGGGATACAGTGGCTTGGTCTCGTTGTAGGTCCAGAACAGGTCCGTGCTGTTCTGCGGCCAGGTGATGGCGGTGTGGCCGCTCGGGTTGGCTTGGCCGAGCAGCAACCGCGCCGTGGCGGTGCTGCCCTCGGACCCGGCGTTCCACATCTCGAGGACGGCCGTGACGTTGGGGTTGTCGATCCATGGCTTGACGATCACCGGGTCGGCGGTGTTGAGCACCACCACGGTGTTGGGGTTCGTAGCGGCGACAGCTTGGATCAGCTTGACTTGGTCGTCGGGCAATGCGGACATGCCCGTACTCGACTGGGTCGGGCCGTCCATGTCGATGATCCCGCCGTTGGGGCAGGAGTTGCCAATAAACGGCCCGCCAAACCCCCCCGTTCCTATGGCCCCGTCGCAGATCCGGGAATCGTTGACGAACACGATCGCCAGCTTCTTCCCTGCTGCCGCTTGGGCGGCGTCGGCGATGTCGCCATTGGTCCGCGAGTACGCGAACCGCAGGCTCGCCGGCGGGTTGCCCGCGATCCCGGTGTTGTCGAGCGTGATCTTGATGGTGTGCCACCCGACGGAAAGCGGCGTGTCCTGCGCGTTGGGGCACTGCGCTGGGGTCGGCGGGGCGGTTGAGGGGTTGGGGCTGTTCGAGGTCGGCACGGCGCATTGCACGTTAGTCAGGCCGGGCTCGATGTAGCCGGCGTTGGTCGGTGAGACGGGCACGGTGTACCGGTCGCCGAACACGCGGAAGTACTGCCCGGCGTAGAACGACGTCGCGGTCACCAGCGTCTTCTGCTGGCCGTCGAGGGTGAAGGTCACGTTCGCGTCGGGCACGGTCGGGCTGTACTGCAGCCGGAACGTGTAGGTGTCACTCGCGGGCACATAGATCGAGCCTGTCCAGCTGTAGGCGCGGTTGCCCGGCAGCTGGCCGTTGGTCAGCGTGGTGTCGTCGATGCTCCGGTCCACCTGGTCAGGCGCGACGCTGCTCAGCGACGGCCCGGAAGAACGCTGCAGTCCGCTTGTCGCGCCACAGCTCGTCGGCGGCGCACCTTGCGGTGAGCTTGAGCTGCTGAGCACCGAGCATGGCACGACTTGGCCGGTCGGGGCGTTGGCGGGCGTGTAGGTGAACGCGGAGGCATGGTGGCTGAAGGCCTGAAGCTGCTGCAGCGGGTTGATGTGGTTGCGGTCCAGGAACCCCTGCGCCGCCTCGCCGCTCGGGTCCGCGACCAGGTACTCGGCGCCGCCTCCACTGACCGCCACGCCAGCGTGGACATCGCTCGACGTAATGGGCAGGGCGCTTGTGTTGTTCTTGAGCAGCACAGCGCCCTCCTCGGCGCCCTTCTCGATGATCGCCGCGTCGCCGTTTTTGGTGCCGATCACCGGAGCGCCGCTGGTCGGCCCGTCTGCGATCGGTGCCGTGCCGGTGCGATCCCCGCCGACGCCGCCGGGGTTCGCACAGCTGGTATGGGTGTTATCGCAGCCGAGCAGGCCGAAGCGCTGCTCCTGATAAAGCACTCGGGCGAGCGCCTGCTTGAACACGGGCAGCGGGATCGTCCCGTTCGCCACCGCATTCGGGACCGAGCAGCCGGTGGCCGGACAGCCCGGCCCGGGGATCCCGGCCACCGGGACCGCCCCGGGAGCCGAGCACGACACCGGGTTGCCGGAGGAGTCCGCGCAGGTGCTGGACGTCGTGTCACTGCTGCCGGCCGCGGCGCTTGGATTGCTGTTGCTGAAATAGGTCGAGCCGCCTTGCTCCTGATCGGTGCCCTGCAGCAGCGCATTGGCGCTGTGGGAGGCGCCATAGTCGGTGCCCACGATCAGCGACCGCGCGCCGATCTGATCGCGCAGGAGGTAGTTGAGCAGCGCCGGCTGCTCGCAGGACCAGTGGTACTCGTTCAGCGGCCAGGTCTGCCCCGCCGTCCCGAATGGCGAATAGCCTGGGGTCCCGAACGGAGAAGCGCGCTCGGCAAGTTGTGAGACTGTGCTAGGTAGCGTCCCGTTGATGATCCGAAACGGCTGATAGGAGCACATGATCGACGCCGCGCCAGCCTGGCGGATCCCAGCTTCGTAGGACGTCAAGAGCATCTCGTGCAGCGCCTGATCCTGGACATCGGTCAGGCCGGTGCGGAACTGCCCGTTGTAGACCGCCGGGTGCTTCATCTGCGACATCAAACCGACGCCCTGTATGCCGTTGATCTGCGTGGCCGACATAACCCCGCCGAGGAAGGGATCCTCGCCGATCGACTGGTGCGCGCGCTCCCAGTTGGGAATCTGGTCGAGGTCCACTTGGGGGCCGAACAGGCCGGTGACCATCAGCTCACGACCCTCGGTGCCCTCCACCTGTCCCCACAGGTTGGCGTAATGGGTATCAAACGAGGAGACGAGCCCCAGGATCTCCTGCGGCGCCGAGGTGTGGTTCGCTTGTGGGCCATTCTCGTTGATGCCCTGCGCATCGCTCCAGCACAGCGGAGCGATCACCGGTGTCGTCCCGCTCGGCGCCGTCACCGTGCCCGTGTTGTGGCACGTTGGATTCCCGCCCGGCCTCAGCAGCTGCGCCGCATTCTGGATTTCAGCCAGCGTGGGCGGCGTGTCGGGCAGCAACTGATTGATCAGGCTGCGGACCAATGGCGTGTACGGCGCGTCCGGCGCCGTCGGCGGCGATGCCTTATCCGGCGGCGACAGTGTCACCGGCAGCGAATACGGCACATCCGGGGCGTTCGGGGCGTTCGCCGAAGCTCCCGTCCCGACAAACAGCAAGAACGCACAGACACACGACAGGACCAGCGCGCGTAGTCGCACTTCTCCTCCTCCACCGGACGTTAGACGCCAGACGCTACCGGTACTTTCGCTAAAGTCAAGCCAAATTCGCAGTCGTAGACCACCCCACCCGCTGCAGGATCACTTGCGCCCGAGCCAAAGCGGTCGCCTCTCGTGTCCGTCACGGTGGCGCCTAGCTACTTCCCCCGGACAAACTCCGAGGGTGCATCGGAAATGGGAGCGCCGGCGTTGGCAACCTCAATGTTTGCAGTCCCACCGATATGCGGTAAATCGTCGATGCGAGTGTCATTCCGCCTTTTTCCGGGGGAAGTAGCTAGCGGGCTGGCTAACCAAGCTTGCAAGCATCACGGCCACGGCTGAGCCGCACCGCGACCACGCTGCATCGAGATAGTGTGCGGCCTCGACGTCGCGCGGCTACGCCATTCTGAAAGGATCGCGACCCGCCTCCCAGCTCAGAAGTCCGCTCTCGTAGAACTGCGAAGACTCAACGAGTGGAGGGTGGTCGACGCCCTCAGAGGCTCCGAAGCACTCACCCGAGCCGATTTGGTGAAAATCAGCGGGCTCTCGCGCCCGACCATCGGGAATGCCGTCATCTCTCTGCAAAACCGTGGGATCGTGGAGGAGCGCCTCCCTCGTGCACAGAGCAGGACGAGAGCGGGACGGCCCGGCGCCGTCGTTCGGCTAGTCCCGCACGCCGGCGTCGCGGCCGGGGTTGCGATCGACCGCGACAGCCTCAAGATCGCCCTTGTCGATCTCGCCGCTCGCCCAGTCGCTCAGCACACTGAGCCGATCACAGCGCGCGCCCGCGGACACACCATCGTCGTCCGCGCCGCTCAGCTCATCCGTGCACTCGCCAACGACGCCGGAATCCACCTCGACCGCCTGATCGGCGTCGGCATCGGCGTTCCGGGCCCCGTCGATCTCGGCCGCGGCGGCGTCGACCCCGTCTCCACGCTTCGGCGGTGGACAGGCCTAGACATCCGGCGAGAACTCTCAGAACGCCTCGACGGCGCGGTGGCCCTACCTGACAACGACGCCAACTACGGCGCACTCGGCGAGTTGCACTACGGGTCAGGGCGCGGCAGCGAGAACCTCATCTACGTACGCGTGGGCCCCGGAGTCGGCGGCGGCCTCGTCCTCGACGGCCGCCTCTACCGAGGAGACCGCGGATACGCCGGCGAGATCGGGCACATCCGAGCCGTCCCCAATGGCCGACCGTGCCCTTGCGGCAGAACGGGCTGTCTGAGCACCGTCGCGTCGTTCTGGGCCATTGCCGAACGACTACAACCCACCCACGGACCCGCGGTGACCGCCGACCAGATCCTCCACCTCGACCAAGCGGGCGACTTCGCCGCGCAGACCGCCCTGCGCGAAGCAGGCGCGCACACCGGCCGCGTCCTAGCCGCACTCGTCAACGCGCTCAATCCCGGCCTCATCATCGTCGGCGGCACGCTCGGCGCCCGGTCACAGACCTTCCTGCAAGCCACCCGCGATGCCCTCGCCCCCCGCGTTCAAGCCGCCCACCAACAAGCACTCAGCGTAGTACCCGCCCAACTCGGAGACCACTCGGAGGTACTCGGCGCCGCAGCGCGCGTGCTCAGCGACGACCACTACGTCAAAGCATTGATCCTCGCCCGCTGATCCCCACGTCGACCGCCGCACTCGACCCATTCCCCGAGAAACCCCCCACAGACAACGACCGAGAAACCAACCTCGCAGAGAATCTGGACTTGCCTGGTTTCGACGGAGAGTTGTTAGTAGTTGAGTAGTTAAGTATATCAGTCAGTGCGATTGCTCGACACGGGACAGCGGAGAGGCCAGCGTCAGCACGTCTCGTAGATCGGTGACTGTTGGGGCGGCCTGAGCCGGGAACGGTTCGTACCCGAGCGCGACCCGCGCCCAGTACTCGTGTTCGTGCTCGACGGGTGGTCGGTTCCCGATCGAGGAGTGCAGCCGGCGGTGGTTGAACCAGCCGACGTACGTGACGGTCGCGAGCTCGAGCTGCGCGTTGGTTCGCCACACGCGGTCGGCGATCAGCTCGGTCTTATAGCTGTCGACGAACGATTCGCTGAGCGCGTTGTCGTAGCAGTCTCCGACCGTGCCGACCGACGCGAGCACGTGGTGGTCATCGAGCACCTGCGTGTAGTCCTCGGCGCTGTATTGCGATCCCTGGTCGGTGTGCGCCACCAGCTGCACCTCGACGCCGGGCCGTCGGGTGCCCAGCGCCATGCGCAGCGCGTCGAGCACCAGGTCGGTGCGCATGTGGCACGCGAGCTGCCAGCCGACGATCAGCCGCGAGAACACGTCGATCAGGAACGCGAAGTACATCCGTCCCTCCCAGGTGCGCAGGTAGGTCAGGTCACCGACCCACAGTCGATCGGGCCGATCTGCCGTGAAGGCGCGCTTGACGAGATCTGGGCGCTTCTGCGCCTGGAGATCGGCGATCGTGGTCCGCCACGGCTTGCCGCGCCGCTTCGCCCCACGGATGCCCTCCTCGCGCATCAGACGGGCAACGTGGTCACGGCCGACCTGCTCGCCCTGACGCTGGAGCTCGTGCCACACCCGCGGATACCCGTAGCACTCGAAGTTCTGCTCGTGCACATCGCGGATCCGAGCCGTGAGGCGCTCATCCTCGACGCTGCGGGCCGAGCGCTCGCCTGTCGCTCGCTGGTAGTACGCGGACGCCGACACGTCCAAGGTCTCACAGATCGGCTCGACGCCGAAGCGCTCGCGATGCTCATCGATGAACGCGCTCACTTCGGACGGTCTGCGTCGAGCTCGGTCGCGAAATGGTTTGCGTCCGAGTCAATGACACAGATCCGGGTTTTGATTAGCCCACATCTGCGAGGCTTCTGGCTCTATCAGGAAGGGGTCTTTGATGACCGAGCCGGGACGTTCAGCAGGCAGCAGCGGGGGCCGTCGTCGCAAGCGGTTTCTCTCGCCTTCGCAGAAGTATGAGATCTGGCTGGGCTTGTTGCGCGGCGAGTTCTCGACGGTCGAGGCTGCGGAGCGGGCGGGGGTTGATCGCTCGACGATCGTCAAGTTGCGGACGGTCGCGAAGCAGGGTGCGCTGGATGCGCTCGCGGCGTCCCGACCGGGGGTTCGCCAGAACGGTCCTGATCCCGAGCTTGCCGAAGCCAGGGCAGAGATCGCGAGGCTGTCGGAGGCGTTGAAGGAGATGGGCGTGCGGTTGATGCTCGCGGAGGGAAAAGAGCGCTGGGACTGAGTGGCCGAGTCCCTCGCCGCGTCGATGCGGCCACCAAGCATGAGCTGTTGGATCTGATCGATCGGGCCGTCGCCGATGGGTGGGAGCACCGTCGCGCCTGCCGCTATCTGGAGTTGGATGAGGGGCGGGCGTGGCGGTGGCGCCGGCGGCGTGATGCCGGCTGCCTTGGCGATCTGAAGCCGGGCAGCGCGGTGCATGGGCTGCGGCCCGAGGAGGTCACGGCGATCCTGGAGCTGTTCGAGGGCTGGGGCGAGGTTGATCGCTCGCACCGCAAGCTCGCGCACCGCGGCAGCTACATCGGCCGGGTGTGGGTCTCACCGGCCACCGTTCGGCGTGTTTTGGCTGCTCACGGTCTGGTTTTGAAGCGCCCCCGACGCGTCCGGTCAGAGCGGCGGCCGTTCCCGGAGTGGGCGGACTACCAGCGCAACTCGATCTACATCTACGACGTCACGCACTTCGCCGGCTGCCCCAAGCACGCCGTGTTCGCCGTCATGGACTTGGTCACCCGCAAGTGGATCACCGAGCTCGTCTCGATCGAGGAGACCTCCACCCAGGTGCAGGTCGTGTTCATGGACGCGTTGGAGGCCGAAGGGCTGCTCGAGCTGATCGAGGCCCGCCAGGACGCTGCGACGCCCGATCCCCTCTCCCTCGATGCCGATGTTGACGTTCTCGCACCGGTGCTCCTCGCCGTCAGCGACAACGGGCCGCAGATGACCTCGGCCGACACCCGCGCGTTCATGGCGATGTGCGCGATCGCGCAACACTTCGGCCGGCCCGGAACGCCGACCGATCAGGCCTGGATCGAGAGCCTGTTCTCGCACGTCAAAGCCGACTGGCCGCACCTCGATCGGATCCGCGACCCCGAGGTCCTGCGCGCCGAGCTCGCCGACGTCCGCCACCAGTACAACACGATCAGGTTGCACGCCGCGATCGGATACGTCACCCCCGCCGACGAGCACGACGGCCGCGGACCGCGGATCCGTGCTGCCCGCAAACGCGGACTTCGGCACGCCCGCTGGGCCCGCATCGCATACCATCAACTACAGAAAACCAAAGCCAACCGCCGGAGCCCCACCGATGTGGACTGATTCGCTCCCCGATCTGCGGCTTTGACTCAGACACACCTCACTTCCGGCGGCTGGCTCTCTTGGCGGTCGCTGAGCGCGCGGCCGATGCTCGGACGGGCGCGGTAATGCCACGCCGCTTCGACCAGCAGCCGCCGTGCGTGCCCGGAGCCGGTCTTGGTGATCGCGCCGAGCCGGCGCTGCTGCCCGGTCGTTGCCTCGGACGGGACCAGGCCGACGTAGCTCATCATCTGCTCGGCGCGGGCGAACCGCTCGAAGTCGCCGATCTCCGCGCACAAGCCGACGGCGCTCAGCGTGTCAACCCCGCGCAGGCACCGCAAACGGCCGACCTGCAGCGCCCATGGCGAGCTGGGCAGCATCGCGACGATCTCGCGCTCCAGGCTGTCGCGGCGATGCGCGAGCGCGTCGATCGCGCCCTGGGCGTCGAGCATCGTCGCCTGCGCCGCGGGCCACTCCAGCGTGAGCGTCGCCAGCCACTGGCGGTGGCGTGCCGTCCACGCCGCCCCGTCGTCGAAGCGGATCCCGTGCCGCAGCAGCAGCTTCGAGAGCCGATGCCGGCAGCGCATCAGATCCATCCGCACCGCGTCACGGGCGCGGACCAGGTCGCGCAGCGCCTCCTCCTCAGCCCCGGGCACCCGGACCGCGTGCAGCTTCCCGGCCAGCAGCAACCGCACCAAGTGCTCGGCGTCCCGACGATCGGTCTTGACCCGATCCCCCGACGCCCGGGGAATCTTGCTCGGCGCCGCAACGACGCACTCGATCCCGCGTTTGGCGAGCTCGCGCGCCAACCCGTAGCCCGTCGGCCCGGCCTCATACGCGACCCGAACCGGTCGTGGCAGCCCCGCGCAGAACCCGGCCACCTTCGCGGTCTCACCGCTCATCGCGAACACCTGCAACTGCCCCGTCTCAGCATCAAGCACCGCCGCGACGACCTTCGTCGCGTGCACATCCAGACCGACGAGACTTCTAGCCTTCGCCATGGTCGGCTCCTCCTATGCGGTTGTGGACCGGCTGCGCGGCGGCTACCGCGCGGCCTGAACATCCCCCCACGGCCGTCATGGGGGAACCGGCCCTTTGTACACCGCGGGCCGGACGGCCCGTCAATCCATATTGTCTAACGCTCTGCGAACAGTCGACTGAATTCAGGTGCGGCCCGTTCGGTGGCGGTGAGGAGGGCCCGGTCGATTTGCGAGTTGGACTTTGGGATTCGTGCGGTGTGGTCGTCGTGCGCGTCGACGTTGCACGGGCTGCGCGGCTGGTGCAGGGTGAACGATGAAGCTCGCGGTGCTGAGTGGCTGGTTGGTCCCAGGCGGCCGGCCGGCGCTGCCGCCGTAGGTTCGCGGACACCATTTGGGCTGCGAGATTGGAGTGCGCTGCAGAAGCGGGCTACAGGCCCCAGAAGTGCCCGACGTGTGCGGCGACTCGGGAGGTGATGAGCGGGTCCGGCGCGATCGATTCGGCTTGAGTCTGCCCGCCGAGCGCACCGATCATCGCGAGCACGCTTTCTGCGAGCGCGTTGAGCTCGTAGCCGCCCTCGAGCACGGCGCCGACGGTGCGCGCACGCGCGCGGCGAGGTCCATCACGTGCGCGGTCATCTTGGCGTAGGAGCTGGCCTGCAGCGCACAGCCGGCGAGCGGGTCAGCGCTGTGGCCGTCAAAGCCTGCGGAGATCAGGATCAGGTTCGGGCGGAACTCCAGAGCGGCCGGGATGATGACGTGCTCGAGCACCGAGAGCCACGTTTCCTCGTCGGTGCCGTGCGACACCGGGGTATTGATCGTGTACCCAAGACCCTCGCCCGCCCCGATGTCCGATACGGCGCCGGTGCCGGGGTAGGCGCCGGCTTGGTGGATGCTCGCGAACAGCACGTCGCAGCGCCGGCGGAAGAACTCGGCGGTCCCGTTGCCGTGATGCACATCCCAATCGAGGATGAACACCCGCTGAAGCCCTAATTCGCGGAGCGCGAGCTCGGCAGCGATCGCGATGTTGTTGAACAGACAGAACCCCATCGCCTGTTCGCGCCCGGCATGGTGACCGGAGGGTCGCAGCCCGCAGAACGCCGCCTGAGCATCGCCGCGGACGAGCGCGCGGACCATCGCGCACGCGCCGCCAGCGGCATGCAACGCCGCCGTGTAGGACGCCTCCCCGACGAACGTGTCCTGGTCGATCTGACCGCCGCCGCTCAGCGACATCCGACGGATCTGTCCGACCAGCATCGGCGCGTGCACCAACTCGAGCTCGGCGAACGTCGCTGCCGGCGCCTGTACCCGCGAGCAGCCCGCCCAGCCAGCCCCCTCCAGCGCCGACTCGATCGCGTCAATCCGCTCAGGAGTATCGGGATGCTCGGGCAGGAACACCCGCGGGTCATGCTCGCGGGAGGAGCCGTGATGGAAATACAGCACCTCACTCACGTGACACCTCTCCCTCACATCACGTCTCTCGCACGTCAACACAGCCAAGCACGCGGGGGGGTCGAGCGCCACCGCTGCAGTCCGCATCGCACGTGCGGTCAACTACCCACCGCACGCGAGCCGCGGCGGCCTTTCCTCATCGCGAACGTGTCCTCCTTGCCTCCTGCTGCCCGGCTGTTGTCAGTGGCAGGGTGCGTACAGCGCCCGCGGTCGGACTCTCTATTCGGGTGCGGTGATCTCGATCGCGCCGAATCCTTCTAGGGGTCCGTCGACGAAGAAGATCTCGATCGTGAGGTCGGGCTCTCGTCGTCCATTCCACAACTCTGCAAGCGGCTCCGCAGGACGGCCGATTCCCACGAAGCGTCAGCCGCGCGTGCTTGCTGAGATCGGCCTCGGCGGGTAGATCAGCGCGTTGTCGCCTGGAGACAGATCGATGTTGGCCATCCCGAAGGCTACCTACCGAGTGTCAGGTAAGCGTCAAGGGCAAGGGCAGATGACTGAGGCGGGACAGATCGGCGACTCCGGCCGCGAGACTGGTGCGGGGCTCCGTGGTGTGCGGGACAGGCGTAGCTGCTATTACGGGATCGGTGAGTGAGCGTATTCGTGGGCCACGCCGAAGCCGCATGTCGGCCGAGGGCCGGCGGTCCCAGATCCTTGAAGTCGCGACGAGGCTGATCGCGGAGCGGGGCTTTTGGGCGACCTCGCTGCGCGAGGTGGGTGATGCGTGCGGCATTACGGTGGCGGGCGTGCTGCATCATTTTCCGAGCAAGGAGGCGCTGCTGGTCGCGGTCCTTGATCGCCGGGACCAGTTGGACGAGCAGGTGGTCAGTGCGAGGCTCGTTGCTGCGGTCGGGGCGGGGGAGAAGGTAACGATGGCCCAGGTATGCCGTGAGATCGTGGCGCGCAATGCGGGGCAGCGGGAGTTGGTGCAGCTCGGCAGCGTGCTATCGGCTGAATCTTTGGATCCGCAGCATCCGGCGCACGAGCATTTTCGTGAGCGGCAGAGGTGGGTGCTGGAGGGCTTGGCGGAATGCGCACCAGTGGGTTCCGACGCCGCGGCGCTCGCTCGGCACGCCCTCGCGCTATTGGAGGGCCTGCAGCTGCAGTGGCTTCGGGACCCCTCCCGGAACTGGGTCGAGGACTGGGATCGAGTCGCGGCCGGCATCCCGGAGTTTTGCGAGGAGATCTCGATGCAGCCGCAGCGCCGAGCCGACGGCCCCGCTGCGGCCTGAGCGGCGCGCTCTCGTCGGAGTCTTGACAGTGCGGCGGCGCGGCGCTATACCTCCGACCTACTAAGTGATCGGTAGCGCCATAAGTTGTGAGTGAAACTGTGTGGTGAGCACCGGCCGCGGAAGGTGCTGTTGTGCGTCCGGACTCGCCGACATGTCGGGCGCATGCGAGGAGAGAGGGACTCATGTCTGAGAAGCCGAAGGGCCTGCGTGGGCGTTGGTGGGTGGCTGTTGCGGTGATCGTCACCGGCCTGCTTGGTCTGGGTGCGCAGCCGGTCTACGCCAGCAGTACGTTCGACGCGCCGTACCTGGATGGAGTCTCGGGTCCAGCGCCCGCTTCGACGGTGGACCTCGCTGGAACGTGGGACTTCCAGACGGTGCAGACCACCGCCTGCTCCACGCCGACTCTTCCGGTTGGTCCTTTGCCGTGCGTCAATTCCCCGGCGTCAGAGAAGACGACGATCCAGGTTCCGGGTGGCGGCTGGGTCAAGCAGGGCTTTAGCAATGTCTCGGAGGCGATCTACAGCCGCGAGATTGACGTTCCCAAGATTGGCTCGCCACAGGTCACGAAGCTGGTGTTCGGCGCGGTGAACCACCAAGCGAGCGTGACGATCCAGTCCGTCGACGGCGGGCAGGTCAGGACCGTCGGGACCAACACGACGTCGTGGACGCCGTCCACGTTTGACCTGACCCGGTTCGTCATACCGGGTGGCCGCTACCGGGTCAGCATCGATGTGAAGGGCCGCTACGCGCTGCGTGACAGCGCCGGCTACTTCATGGTCCCGGAAGCGGCGAGCTGGTCGCCGAACATCGCGCAAGGCATCTTCCGCTCAGCGCAGCTTGAGGTGTTCCCGGCGCTGTACATCTCCGATGCCGTCGTTCGCACGTCGGTGCAGACGCGGACGCTTCAGTACGACGTGACTGTGACCAACGGCTCGGATCGCCCGCGGACCGCGTGGCTCAGCGCGTACTTGCGGTCTTGGAACCACTATCCCTGGAGGTATCCGCGCCTCGTTCCGCGGACGGTGACCGTTCCCGCCGGGACGTCGCAGACGTTCGCGATGCCGGCCGTCGCGTGGACGCTCGGCAAGAGTTCCTACTGGTGGCCGAATGTGCCATACCGACCCGACTATCGGGCCCAGCTGCACGAGCTTTCGCTGCGGTTGGACAGCGTCAATCACGGGTGGCCGGCGAGCCGGTCCGGCAGAGAGGACATGGCACCGTCGCGCGCGATGATTCGGTTCGGGTTCCGCGAGTCGCGTCAGGTCGGGGCGCACTTCGAGCTCAACGGGGTGCGCATCAACTATCGCGGTGACAGCCTTCAGCCCGCGGATTACGACAGCATCGACAACGGCGGACCCGGTGACGCGATCGACACGCTGCCCGGGTTCCTGGCGCCGAGCGCCGCCAGCCCTGGCTGGCCGAACGCGGTCGAGAACTACCTCAGGCTCAATTTCAGCGACGTCCGCGCGCACCAGGTGCCGTGGACGCCCTACATGCTGGACGTCGCCGACGAGAAGGGCCTGATGGTCCTGGACGAAACGGCGATCCGCGGGTCGAACCTGCGCGAGACCTTCGCGGGCGACGCGTTGGGGAACATGACCGGCCACCTGCGGGATCTCGTCATGCGAGATCGCAACCACGCCTCGGTCCTGCGCTGGAGCCAGGCCAACGAACCGGGTGGGATCTTCGGAGGAAAGCCCTCTCCGATCCCGCTGCCCTTCCCAGTAACAACCCCCGGCGGGGGCCCCGCGTTCGACGAAGCGCTCTACCAGACGGTGATGGCCGTCGATCAAACACGGCCGATCAGCACCGACTTCACGGCATTTGACCTGCCCCACGACAACTACACGACGTTCTGCCACTACAACAGCGACCAGCCGCCGCTCGGCGTGCTCGCCGGCACGGGGGTCTGGACCGACGATATCTGCGAGAACGGACCCTCGCAGGGCAAACCGAGGGGCCAGGGCGAGTACATCTGGCCTGCCGACAACACCAAGCAGGGGTTCACGTGGTTCGCGACCACAGCCGAGAAGATGCGCGAAAGAGGCGCGGACGACATCCGCCCATACACGCTCCTCTCCGCCTGGAGCTCGCTGATCCCCGGGACCCAGACCACACAGATGAACCTCGAGCAGGGCGGCCACCCGATCTACGGCGAGGACAACCTGCCCGACCCCTGGTCAAACCCCCAGATCCAACGGGTGCAGAAGGCGTTCTCGCCCGTGCTCGTCGCCGATCTCGAGTACTGGGAGGCCAACAAGCTCTCCAACCAGAACGGCGACTGGCCCGCCGTCTCAGTGCCGCTCACCCGCGGCGTGCCGACAACCCGCACCCTCGTCGTCTTCAACGACACCTTCGCCGGCACCCAGCTCAACGTGCGCTGGGAGCTTCGCGAGGGCTCACCCAGCGGACCGGTCGCCGCCGCACAGAACCTCCACCTCAACGTTCCGCTCGGCCAAAGCGTCGAACAGCCGATCACGTTCACACCACCAGCCACCGACGGACCACTGTTCCTCGTCCTGACAGCGACCAAGCCAGGACAGGGGGTGGTCTTCAGCGACGCCGGCACCCGGTTCGACTGAGCCGCGCCCTCGACCGCGAAGGAGAGACGATGACCGATTCCCAGCGAACTGATCCGAGGAAGCGGCAGCGCGGCGGCGCCATGGCGGTCTCTGGCATTGCGGTGTTTGGAATCAAGCGCCGCGGGACCACGCGCTGGCGCGGACGAGCGTGGATGGGCGGTCTGGTGGCGCCCATCGTGCTGCTGGCGTGCGCGCTGGCCGCTGCGCCGGCGATGGCGCAGACGCCTGCGTGGATGGATACCGGCCGCGATTCTGGCTGGCGCGCACAGCAACTGCTGTCGGCCATGACGCTCGACGAGAAGCTGGCCATGGTGCACGGCGGCGCGCTCGCGGCCGGCGCAGGCGCCGGGACGGTCCCGGGGAACACCCGGCTCGGCATCCCCGCGCTGTATCTGAGCGACGGGCCGCTGGGGGTGGCCAACGCGGCTACGGGCGTCACGCAGTGGCCCGACGCGACCAATAACGCCGCAACCTGGGACCCCGCTCTCGTCAACCAGCTCGGTCAGGCGATGGGCGCCGAGTTCGCGGGCAAGGGTCGCAACGTCGCGCTGTCGCCGACCGTCAACGTCCTGCGCGTGCCCTTCTGGGGACGGGCGTTCGAGACGTTCAGCGAGGACCCGTTCCTCACCAGCGCGATGGGCGTGTCGGAGATCGACGGCATCCAGAGCCAGCACGTCATCGCCACGGTCAAGCACTTCGCGGCCAACAACCAGGAAGTGCAGCGCGATGGCATCAACGCCAACGTCTCCGACCAGGCGCTGCACGAGATCTACTTTCCCGCCTTCGAGGCCGCGGTCAAGGACGCGCACGTCGGGTCGGTGATGTGCTCGTATAACCGCCTCAACGGCGACTATGCCTGCGAGAACGGTGACCTGCTGACAACCGCGCTGCGCACCCTGTGGCACTTCGCCGGCTTCGTGGTCTCCGACTGGGGCGCGACCCACAGCACGGTCAGGGCCGCCAACGCGGGCCTCGACCTCGAGATGCCCGGCGCCGCCGATGGGTCCAGCTTCTTCGGCAGCGCGCTCAAGGACGCCGTGACCTCGGGGCAGGTCCCGCTGACCCGCCTCGACGGCATGGTCAGCAACCTGCTCACGGCGATGTTCCAGGTCGGCCTGTTCGATCACCCGCTCGTCTCGCCGGCGAGCGCGATCAATACCGACGTCAGCACGGCGGAGCACCAGCAGCTCGCCACCCGGCTCTCCCAGGAGGGCACCGTGCTGCTCAAGAACCGGGGCGGTCAGCTGCCGCTGGCCGATGCCCCCGCCAAGACGATCGCCGTCGTCGGCTATGCCGCTGACGCCGGCGCCCAGTACGCCGGCGGCGGCTCCGCCAACGTGTTCCCGTCCGGAATCCCGGTCTCGCCGCTGGCCGCCATCACCCAGCGCGCCAGCGGCCATGTCAGCTACGCCAAGGGCCCCGGCGGACCGCTCCCCGTCCTGCCGGCCAGCCGCGTCACCCCCGCCGGCGCCGGCACCAGCGGCTTCACCGGCACCTACTACTCCAGCGCCGACTTCTCCGGCACCCCGCTCGCCGTCCGCAACGACCCCACGCTCGACTTCGGCACCGGCCAGCTGGGCGAGTACTCGCTGCCCGTCGCGGGCGCGCAGTCGGTGCGCTGGCAAGGCACGCTGCAGGTCAACACGACCGGCTCCTACCACTTCAGCACCCAGTCCACCGGCACGGTCACGGTCTACGTCAACGGCCGGCCGGTCCTCACCGCCACCAGCGGCGTGACCAGCGCGCTCGGCGAGGGCTCCGTTCAGCTCACCGCCGGCCAACCCGCGTCGATCCGGGTCGACTATCAGCCGTTCAGCGTCCCGTCCTTCAACGTGCTGTTCTCGCACCTCGTGCTCGGCGCCCAGACGCCGGACGACCCCGACCCGATCGCCGCCGCCGCGCAGGCCGCCAAGGACGCCGACACCGCGATCGTCTTCGCCAGCGACTTCACCACCGAGGGCGCAGACCGCACCTCGCTCGCGCTCCCGGGCGACGAGAACGCGCTGATCCAAGCGGTGGCCGACGCCAACCCGCATACCGTCGTCGTGCTCAACACCAGCAGCGCCGTCACGATGCCGTGGCTGGACAAGGTCAGCGCCGTGCTCGAGAGCTGGTATCCCGGCCAGCAGTACGGCACCGCGCTGGCGTCGCTGCTGTTCGGCGATACCAACCCATCTGGCAAGCTGCCGCTCACCTTCCCCGCCTCTGACCAGCAGGGGCCCTGGGGCGCCGGCACGCTTCAATACCCAGGCGACGGCACCAACGTCTTCTACAGCGAAGGCATCGACGTCGGCTACCGCTGGTACGACGCCCAGCACGCCGGGCCCCTGTTCCCGTTCGGCTACGGGCTCTCCTACACCAGCTTCGCGTTCTCGAAGCCGACGCTCAGACACCGCTTCGACGGCTCAGCCGACGTGTCCTTCGACATCACCAACACCGGCACGCGTGCCGGCGCCGACGTCGCCCAGGTCTACGTCGGCCCCGGACCCGCCATTCCCGGCGTCCAACAAGCCGTCCGCTCGCTGCGCGGCTTCGACCGCGTCACGCTCGAGCCAGGCCAGACCAAGCACGAGACGATCACCCTCGACGCCCGCTCCTTCCAATACTGGAACAGCATTGGACAGAACTGGGCCACCGACTACGGGCAGCGGACGATCTGGGTCGGCGACTCCTCCGCCAACCTTCCCGTTGACCGCGACTACTGCCCGATTCGCAAGCACCCTCCCAGACCGGCGGCGTCGGCGGCACCGTGCCGGCCAGCCTGTCAGTCAGACTGGGCGCGACCGCGTCATTCGGGACGCTCGCACCCGGCGTCGACAAGACGTACACGGCGTTCACGACGGCCGACGTGCTGAGCGCCGCGAGCAACACGACGCTGAGCGTCTCCGACCCCGGTCACCTGGCCAACGGAGCGTTCTCGCTGACGGACCCGCTGCCGGTCACGCCCTCGAAGGTCGAGCTGGAACGCCTCCGGTGTCGCACGACCCGCTAACGATCGGCTTCAGCCAGCACATCGGCGCCGGCGACGTCCTGCGTACCGGCACCTACAGCCGCACCCTCACGTTCACGCTCTCGACAACGACGCCATGAGCGATCGGCGGGCCGGGGCGCCACGCTCCGGGTGGCGGACGTCGGCGAGCTCGGCGCGCAGGACCTCGGGGTCGCGGATGCGATCGAGGTGCGGCCAGTCGGCTTTGACGTGCGAGAACAGGCTCTCGATCCAGGCCTGATCGGTCGGCGTTCCGGGCCGGCCGAAGTGTTGCGCGATCGCGCACATCGCCATGAACGCGCGGGTGTCGGCCGAGGTCATCTGCGGCCCGTTGTCGCTGACGGCGAGGAGCACCGGTGCGAGAACGTCAACATCGGCATCGAGGGAGAGGGGATCGGGCGTCGCAGCGTCCTGGCGGGCCTCGATCAGCTCGAGCAGCCCTTCGGCCTCCAACGCGTCCATGAACACGACCTGCACCTGGGTGGAGGTCTCCTCGATCGAGACGAGCTCGGTGATCCACTTGCGGGTGACCAAGTCCATGACGGCGAACACGGCGTGCTTCGGGCAGCCGGCGAAGTGCGTGACGTCGTAGATGTAGATCGAGTTGCGCTGGTAGTCCGCCCACTCCGGGAACGGCCGCCGCTCTGACCGGACGCGTCGGGGGCGCTTCAAAACCAGACCGTGAGCAGCCAAAACACGCCGAACGGTGGCCGGTGAGACCCACACCCGGCCGATGTAGCTGCCGCGGTGCGCGAGCTTGCGGTGCGAGCGATCAACCTCGCCCCAGCCCTCGAACAGCTCCAGGATCGCCGTGACCTCCTCGGGCCGCAGCCCATGCACCGCGCTGCCCGGCTTCAGATCGCCAAGGCAGCCGGCATCACGCCGCCGGCGCCACCGCCACGCCCGCCCCTCATCCAACTCCAGATAGCGGCAGGCGCGACGGTGCTCCCACCCATCGGCGACGGCCCGATCGATCAGATCCAACAGCTCATGCTTGGTGGCCGCATCGACGCGGCGAGGGACTCGGCCACTCAGTCCCAGCGCTCTTTTCCCTCCGCGAGCATCAACCGCACGCCCATCTCCTTCAACGCCTCCGACAGCCTCGCGATCTCTGCCCTGGCTTCGGCAAGCTCGGGATCAGGACCGTTCTGGCGAACCCCCGGTCGGGACGCCGCGAGCGCATCCAGCGCACCCTGCTTCGCGACCGTCCGCAACTTGACGATCGTCGAGCGATCAACCCCCGCCCGCTCCGCAGCCTCGACCGTCGAGAACTCGCCGCGCAACAAGCCCAGCCAGATCTCATACTTCTGCGAAGGCGAGAGAAACCGCTTGCGACGACGGCCCCCGCTGCTGCCTGCTGAACGTCCCGGCTCGGTCATCAAAGACCCCTTCCTGATAGAGCCAGAAGCCTCGCAGATGTGGGCTAATCAAAACCCGGATCTGTGTCATTGACTCGGACGCAAACCATCGGTGCGACCGAGCAGACGCGACGCCTCCTCGTCGCCGAGCCGCAGCGTAGCGCCGGTCTCGTTCGAGCCCCATTTCATCGCGCGGCTCATCGAGAAGAATCCGGAAGGTTCACGCGCGAGCGTCAACGCGTTGCCGGCGCAACGAGGTGTCGCATGAGCAGCGCGATCTAATCTCGGGATACGTCCCCGCTGCGAGCGGCGCCGAACTGACTATTCCTTGGCCGCAGCACAACGCCGTTGCTGCTTCGCGACACCAGCGCTCGCCCACTCGCTTTCATGGCGCACCCTACGTCGAGCGCGAGCCGGTCGCTGCGTCTGCCAGCCCAGTGATCCTCAGCCCGCTGCACGTGTTAGCAGCATGGTCAGTCCACAGCCTCTCTGCAGACTGCGGACTCCTGGCGAAGGGGGACAACAGCTGCGCCTGGACACTCGTCCGAACACGCGAACGGACGATTTCCGCACGCCCGTGATCCGTGTGCCGGTCCAAAGCGCGAGACCACGCGGACCTTTCTTAACGTCGGCCATCCCCACCAGCGGCTAAACAGTAGAAACTACGGTTCAGGAACCGTACTAACTACGGAAACATCGTCCGAGGCGGACGATCCGGAGCGCGCAGCCATAGGACCCGCCGCCTGCATGGTCAGGTTCTCGGTCGCGTGTGGTTTGTTACGACTCGAGCTGTGGCTCAAGGATGACGACTGCTGTCTGCATTGAGCGGCGCGCAGCGTAGGAGTCCAGCGCCACCCGCGCAGTCGATGCTTGCACACGACGACCTCGACTTCCCGTCGTCGAGGCCTTTGGGCTCACTAGCCACCGGCGTCTCATTCGTCGATCGCTCAGCGGACGGTCCCCAGCGTCCGCTGAGGCCGTTCCTTGACGGGCTCGCCGCGTCGCACAAACCAGCGCTCAGCGAACAGGAGTGAGAGACACGCATCTGGCGAATTGGGAGACCAGGTTCGGCCGGGCCTCTCTGCCCTGATTTGGCTGCGCGACGCGCATGTCGGCGCTTACGCTCGCGTCGAGCCCAGCACTGAGCCGGCTGCCGGATCGGACGCTTCCTCCTCCTCCAACTCGACACTGGCGACGTGGTCGCGTCGGACTTCCGCAACGCCGGGCCGAGCAGCATTCTTCAGCGCTGTCGGCGACGACACTGTCGAGATTGCCCACAAGCGGGAGCGGGACCCAAGTCTTCCGCGTTGACCTGCGAAAGCAGAAGCCGGCGCAGCGCGGGTGCCGACAGCTTCGGGCGTGCCGAGCGGACGTTTGCCGGTCGGTTTCGGACGCGTTCGCATTTGCGCGTGGGCATCGCACGACGTTGTTTATTGACGACGGCCCGGCGAAACTGGTCGGCCTTCATCGGACGTTACTCAGCTAGCGACGTGGTCGGTCTGGGCGCTGGTTTTGGCGATCAGGACGCACGCGCCGAGTGTGCCTACGGCTGCAGCTGGAAGCTATACCCGGAGGCGACCTCGATGTGCGTGCCCGGGTTCTGCGGGTCGTCCGGGATCATCGCACGGAAGGTGAAGCCTTTCCCCGGATGGCTTCCGTCCGGACCCTTCACGCTGAGGGGTGCGAGGCCGATCGCAGCGAGGCACTGGCTGAGGTTCAGCGTGTAGCTGAAGGTGTTGTGCGGGTCCGCTGGCTGGTCGTGCGCCGAATCGATCAGCACGGTGGAGGGACCTGCTGGGTCCCCGGTGAACTCGGTCGGAGTCAACGTTGGGTCGACGTCGGAGTAGGAGCTTGACGGGCACGCCGGGAAGGACCCGTAACCAGGTGTCGCAAGGTTCCAGAGTCCGCCGATGTCGATCCACTTGCTCGCTCCGCCCGGTACTTCTCCGGGGATCGCCCGGCGCTGGGGGCGCCAGAAGGTCAGCCTGAGGACCACATCGCCGTTCGGGCCGGCGGCGACTGGGAGGCTCGTGCGCGGCGCGATCGGGTAGGAAACCGGGTGCATTCCGAGCGCATCCGTGTAGGAGGCGAGCGCGGGAACGGTGGCGAACACGGTGGCAAGCGTGCCGACGCGGTCCTGGTTTGTCCCGGCGCACGACGACGTGCACGTGAAGGCGAGGTGCGCGACATGCACGTCGCCGGTGCGGATCTGGTCGGCGCTGGCATTGGGCGCCAGCAGGAGGCCGAGACCTGCTGTCTCTATTTGCGGAGGGTTCACGTCGAACGACCCGAGCCCATTCCCGTTCGAGTCACAGCACGCCGGGAACGGCTGGGGGTTGGTCACACCAATAAACGGAAACGACGAGCGGAACTCCACCTTCGTCCCGGTTCCTCCCGCAGAGCAGTAGCTCAGCCCTCCACAATCGAGTTCGGCGGTGGCGTTGTTGCTCGGCACGTAGGCACTGATGTGGAGCAGCCCCTCGCTGACCAGCGCGGCGTCGATGTCGGCGTCAGTCACACCGGCGGCGTTGGCGTTCACGGGCTGGGTAAACGGACCTGCGACGGCCCAGAGGTAGTTGCCGATTTCGTCCATGAATGTGTAGTCCAAGAGCGTCCGCGGCTGTAGCTGGGCGGCCCGCGCCGCGGTCACCGTGCTCCGGTCGAGGTCGTTAAGGATCAGGTTGCCGTTCTTGTCGATATCGAGCGAGTCGGGGATCCCGTCGCGGTCGAGGTCTCCCATGAACGCGCCATTGAGCAGCGTTGAGCGCACCCGACCGAAGTTCCCGGCGGCGATCGGCACGCCGTTGGTCGCCTGTGCCGTCCACGTGGCGTTGACCCACGTGTCCCACACCCGCTCGCTCAGGCCGCCTGACAGCGCGTACCCCGCCCCGGTGTTGATCGTGATCGCGCCGAGCGGCGCGCCGGCCTTCACGCCGAGAACCGCCCACTTCGCCCGCCCGGCCGCCTGCGTCTGGGCCTCCGTCAGCAGCCGATTGGCGTTCCTGAGCTGCGCGTTGGCGTTCTTCAGCTGCGCCTTTGCCTTCGTCAGCTGCTTCTTGGCGAGCTTCAACCGCTGCGTCGCTGTCCGCTTGGCCCGCCTATCGCGTGCCTTTCTAACCCTCCGCTGGGCGGCCGTGAGGTTCCGCTGGGCGCTCGTGACGATCTTCTTGATGCGCGTGACCTTCCGCCGCGCGCTCGTCACATGCACCGCGGCCTGCTTGACCACAGTGCCGTTCTCGTCGAGCACGATCGGACTTGCGTAGATCCCGTCCGGGGCCCGCAGACTCAAACTCACGGTCGCGGCGGGCGGCACCACGCTGAAGCTGCCCGACGGCGCGACGGCCGTTGTGGCCGCCCCGTCGGCGGCGAGCGCGATCACCATGTACCCGGGCTTATCGAGCTTCCCGGTGATCGGCTCCAACGCCGCGGCACCAGCTAGCGAGGGCACGCCCAAAGCAAGCAAGACGAACCAGCCGGCACACGCCGAGAAACAAGCGCACCGCTTCATGGAGCAATACAACCACCGCGCCCCGCGAGCAACATCGGCAATCCACCACAACCCCCTCCGGAGAACTACGACATCCGGAGGGCCACCAAACCCAGCGACCCGAACCACGCCTGGCGCCTCCGTCACCCCTGGCATCTTCGCCACGGCGAGCTTGCCGCACAGGCGGTGACGAACGAGCGTCCGAGCGGTTTCGCAGCCGGTATCGCCTCGAACCAACGGCAGCTCCGCTGGCCGCCTGTTGGCATCCGGCGAGCGCCAGTGCCAGTTGTATTGCGGTTTCACGTCAAGGGCGCCGTCTCGCGTGAACGCTCCTCGACTGAGACGCGGACGACGGCCGAGTTCGCCGCTTGTCCGGAAGGTCGGAGTTGTCTCGGTCAGCGATCGACGACTGCGACGAGGTTGCCACCTTCGCGGGCCTCGAGTTCAGCCGCTCGAGGCGTCGCACCAACCAACCCTGAGCGGACGGTCTGGAGCTGCGGTGCGGATCAGCCGACTTGCCCGATTTCGCGGCGTTGACTGGTGACCCGCACCCGCATGCTCGCGTCAGCCAGTCGACAATCGGATCCTGCCGGCCCTCGTGAACTCCGCGCCGATCCGGCGTGTCTGAAACGCAGCGTCGGATCGCATGTGTGAACTCGCCCGTGCCGAGCAGGCGCCCGCTTCGGCGACGGGCGACCCGATGTCGCACAACGTGTGGACTACGGGTTGGAGATCGACGAATGAGTTGAGCGCGTAGTCCCAGCTCCGTGCTTGATGGCCTGTCCCCACCCTGGCGTGCGTCGTCCGGCTGCTGGTCGACGCGGTGCGGAGCCCGGCGGGAAAGCCCAAGGGCGGCCCGTTCCGCCTGGGCGACCACAGGCGAGGGGCGGACAGAAGACCAGACGGGCGAACATTGCGTGAACCCTCGTTTGCCTCGTTAGCGAGAGCCCTGTGCTTTGGGCTGTCCGTGGGGCGATCGATCGCTGCGCCTGTCAGTATTTTCCCGCCGCTGGAGTGCGGTTTTGTACTCAACGTGCCGTTGCTGGCTAAAGCGACGGCTCGAACTGCCGATACCCGTCGAATGGGTTGTCTCGCTCCCCCGGGGCAGGTACGGCCGGAGCGTGTCCGCGGGTCGCGGGGATCGACCGGTGACGCGGTCTTGAATCACGTGGCCGCGTGTGGGCACGGGCGCGTGGGATGACGTCGTCCGATCCGGAGCTGCTGGCCCTGCTGATCGCGGAGACGACGGATTACGCGATCATCACGCTTGATCGCGACGGGTGCGTCGCCTCGTGGAATTCGGGCGCGGAGCGGTTCAAGGGCTACCGAGCAGATGAGATCATCGGCCGGCACTTCTCGGTGTTCTACCCCGCTGAGGAGATCGCCGCGGGCACGCCGGACCGGGAGCTTATGATCGCTGCCGCCGACGGCCGGCTCGAGGACGAGGGCTGGCGGATCCGCAAGGACGGCACCCGCTTCTGGGCCAACGTCGTGATCACCGCGCTGCATGATTCCGACGGGCGGCTGCGCGGCTTCGGGAAGGTCACCCGGGACCTCACGGATCGTCGGGCCCGCGAGCTCGAGCTGCAGGCGAGCGAGGCGGCGGCAGCGATCGAGCTCGAGCGTGCTGATTTGAACGCGCGCCTGCGCGCTCAGGCCGACAAGGACGAGCACCGGTTGCGCCAGCTTCTGGAGGGCGCACCGGACGCGACGATCATCGCCGGTAGCGATGGGATCATCCAGACCGTCAACGATCAGACGCTCCGGGTGTTCGGCTACACGCGCGAGGAGCTGACCGGCGCCTCGATCGACCAACTCGTACCGGAAGCTAGGCGAGCGGGGCACGCCCGGCACCGAGCGGGGTACGCGAGCCAGCCGAGCACCCGGGCGATGGGCGTCGAGCGTGACCTTACCGCCCGTCACAAGGACGGCTCGGAGATCCCCGTGTCGATCACGCTCAGCCCGGTCCACACCGACGATGGTTTGCTCGTGATCGCTGCGGTGCGTGACATCAGCGAGCGCTACGCAGAGCAGACACGGCTCCAAGCGGCCGAGGAGCAGTTCCGCCGCTCGTTTGACGACGCGCCGATCGGGATGACGATCATCGGACTCGATGGCCGCTACAGCGCCGTCAACGACGCCTTCTGTGCGATCGTCGGGCACTCCCGCGCCGCGCTGATCGGCCTTCCCCGCGAATCGATCAGCCACCCCGACGACGTCGCCCAGGGCGATGAATCCTTCAGCGAACTCCTCGCCGGCAAAACCCGCTCCTACACCAGGGAGAAGCGCTATATGCACGCCGTCGGACATCCCGTCTGGACGTCGGTCAGCGCCACCCTCGTCCGCGACGGGCACGGCCGTCCGCTGCACCTGCTCTGCCAGGCCCAGGACATCACCGAGCGCCGCCAGTACGAGAACCAGCTCACGCACATGGCCGACCACGACCCGCTCACCGGGCTGCTGAACCGCCGCAGCTTCGAACGCGAGCTCACCAGCCACGTCGCGCGCGTGAAACGCCGTGGGCCGGTCGGCGTCGTGCTGATGATTGATCTCGACAACTTCAAGTACTACAACGACACCCAGGGACACAGCGCCGGCGATGACCTCATCGTTCGGATCGGACAGGCGCTGAAGAACCGCCTGCGCGAAACCGATGTGCTCGCCCGTCTCGGTGGTGACGAGTTCGCCGTGCTCCTCTCCCAAGAGGACTGCGCGGGCTCCGAAACAGTCGCCGAGGCACTGCTCGAGGTCGTCCGCGACGAAGCGCCCGCACCGATCCACGGGGAGAAGCGCCGGGTGACCGCGAGCATCGGGATCGCCTGCTTCAGCGACGGCGATCGCCTCAGCGGCGAGGAGATCATGGTCAACGCCGACCTTGCGATGTACGAAGCGAAGGAGAACGGCCGCAACCGCGTCGCCAAATACGGCACCGAGGAACACGAACGACCCCGGATCGAAAGCCACATGAAATGGGCCAGCGCGATCACCCAGGCGCTCGCCGAGGAGCAGTTTGAGCTCTTCGCCCAGCCGATCAAGTCCCTGCACGCCCACGGCCCCACCCAGTACGAGCTGCTGCTGCGGATGCGCGACGCCCACGGCGATCACATTCCCCCCGGTACCTTCCTCTACATTGCCGAGCGGCTCGGGATGATCCAGGAGATCGATCGCTGGGTCGTGGCCCGCGCGATCGAGATGCTCGCCGAGCAACGCGCCTGCGGCCACGACCTGCGCTTCGAGGTCAACCTCTCCGGGCACACGATCGGAGACCCCGAGATCCTCGAGCTGATCGAGCGGCGCCTACGGGAGACCGGCGTCCCCGCCGACCGCCTGATCTTCGAGATCACCGAGACGGCCGCGGTGTCCAATATCGCCCTAGCTGCCACGTTCGCCGATCGTCTCTCCGAGCTCGGCTGCCGATTCGCGCTCGACGATTTCGGCGCCGGGTTCGGCTCCTTCTACTACCTCAAGCACCTCCCGTTCGACTATCTCAAGATCGACGGGGAGTTCGTCCGCCACTGCACCACCAACGAGACCGACCGGATCCTGATCTCCGCCGTTGTCCAGATCGCGCGCGGGATGGGCAAACACACCATCGCCGAGTTCGTCGGCGACCAGGACAGCGTCGACGTCCTCACCGAACTCGGCGTCGAGTACGGACAGGGCTACTTCCTCGGACGCCCGCAACCACTCGCCGAACACCTCGCGCGCGAACCGCGCGTCACCCGCACCACCGACTCGAACCACGCACCGAGCGCCGCTCGGGCCGGCGCAGGCCGGAATCCGACACGCGGAGCAGCCCAACGCGCACGACCAGCATTGACCTGATCTGGATCCTGAGGACGCGCCCGCTTGGCCCCCACGGCGCTTGAAAGACCACCATGGCTGCGCACGAGCCGCCGACAGCACGCACAAAGGTGGCCGCATTGCCGCGCCCGGCCACCAGATGCGCGCGTTCAAAGAGGGATGGCCGAGATCGAGTCCGTTGCAGGGGGAGTCCTCCGCGTCCACTGAACAAGTGTCCGCGTCCACCGAGGAGACCTCTGCGTCCGCCGAGCAGATCGCCGCCTCCGCGCACGAGCTCGCGACCAACGCCGAGCAACTGATCGGCCATTTCCAAATCAGCCAGGACGGCGGCAGCAGCTCCCTGGCAGAAGTCCTCCAGGCGGCACGCGACGCCCACAAAGCGTGGGACGACCTGGTGTGGGGTGAGACCGCGGCCAGCAGGCGGCTCGCCGCGGCGCCGTACCGACAGCCGCTCCTGGTGCCTTGCGAGCGCCTGCTCTGCCGGTCGAGACGCCCTCTATTGAGCCGAGCGCGTGACAGGCGAACTGTCCGTTTAGGGATTGAGTCTCCGCGACGCGGCGTTGCGTAATCCGATCGGGGGATCACGGTGCCTAGCCATTGAGTAAGCGCTAGTTGGCAGGCCGACGGTGCGGGCCGGGCGTTACCGATCCCGCTCCTCGTCCTTCGTGGCCTTCGCTCGGTACATTGCTCGGTCAGCCTCCACCAGCAGATCCTCCACCGTCTTTGACTCACCCGGGGCGCGTGCCGCCCATCCCATCGAGACCTCGACCCTGCCGCCCACTGCAGCAACGGTCGGCGCCCCGCACAGATAATCCTGGATTCGCTGCTCAACAGTGGTCCGGTCGGACTCGTCCAACCCCAAGGCGAGAGCGACAAACTCATCGCCTCCGATGCGCGACGCCGCGTCGGCGCGCCGGAGCACCTCGCCGAGCGCTCGAGCCACGGCCTTGAGCGCAGCGTCCCCGGCGCTGTGACCGCGGTCGTCGTTCAGCTCCTTCAGGTTGTCGATATCGAGAAACAGAAGAAAGGCCGCGGACAGCTGGCGATCGGCCACCTCGAGCATCTGCGAGCCGACCACCACGAAGCCCCGGCGGTTGCGTAGTCCAGTGAGCTCGTCGGTGAGTGTCAGCTCGCGCAGTCGTGCGCTCAGCGCCACGAGCTCGCGTTCCATCCGCACACGCTCGGTGGCGTCGCGCAGGATCGTGCAGGTCCGCTTCTCGCCATTGGCGTCGCTGAAGACCTGAGCACTCATCTCCACTTCGATGATCACACCGTCGCCGCGGATCATCCTGGCGACTCCGTGAACGCGGCC
Organism: uncultured Solirubrobacterales bacterium; assembly: GCA_963794285.1. Taxonomy (GTDB): domain Bacteria; phylum Actinomycetota; class Thermoleophilia; order Solirubrobacterales; family Solirubrobacteraceae; genus Palsa-465. The sequence goes on along the minus strand of CAWCDS010000010.1, from coordinate 16,140 downwards.
CGTGCGTTCGCGCTCGGCCAGCATCGAACGCCAGCGTTCATCGGTGTCGTCGGCCATGCCTTGACGGCCCAGGGCGTAGATCTCGGCCTCGGTCCTCCCGAGGATCTCACAGGCTTCGGGGTTCGCGGCTAAGACCCGGCCATCGGGGGCGGTCAACAAGACGCCGTCAGGGCCGTACTCGTACATGTCACGGTAGGCATCGGCCCCAAGCGTCTGCTCTCCCGTGTCCAGATCCGACCCCACGGACATCTGTTGCCTCCATCCTGGCGCCATTTCCCGAGCCGCGGTCCGACCCGATGCTAGCAGCGCCTTCACCATCCCGATGTGCGACAAGACGCTCGCCGATGGGTGCTTCGTTGTTGTCGACCGGCAGCGACGACGCGGTCGCGGCGCGGGCGCCAGCGGCTCATCTTCGGGCTTGGACGATTGCACCGACTGCGACACCCGGGAGGGGATCCCGCGACGCGCTGTGGCGCACGCACCAGTGGCTGGACCGGGCACCGAAGGGGCGCAACCACACCGGGGCCGTGGTTCCGCCCGCGAGACCAGTACGGAGAAGAGCGCCTCAGGCGAAGGCCCGATGTCGAGCAGTGAAGTCAGACGGCAGCAGCGACGGAGCAAACGGCGCGAGCCACGGACCCGCAGTGGAAGTCGCATGGATCCCCCGTGCCCTACCTCGCAGGCCCGCGCTCCTGCGCGTAAGAGCATCGTGGCGACACCCACGATCCGCCCTGCCTGGCGCGCCGCTGGCAGACTCAGTCGCACAAGCCCATCGGCGACTGAAACAGATGCGGTGCCGCCGAGCGACGCCGCGCCGCCGGCGCATCGGTCTCAATCACCGAAACGCTCTGCGAACGGCGGTCGCGTCGGCCAGCGGCTTGGCCGACGTGACCCCGGAGGTTGGTGATCGGACCGGATCACCGCGTCGGTCGCGATCACGTTGCAGCCGAGAGGATCCCCGAGCGCGTCCGGGCCGCCGGGACCTGCGCGCGAATTGTGTTCGTAGACGGGGAGTGCGTTGCTCCCTTGTTGTCGTGGTCATGCTCGGGCTGCTCGCTGGTTGCGGTGGGAGCAGCCGACCCGCCCCGAACAGGGCCGCCGCGGTCGGATCCCGACGGTCGCGTGCTCGGTGCAGCGTTCGCTGGCGCGAGCGCCGCTGCCACAGGAGACTGGTGTTTACCGGGCCGGACCGCTCCTTCTGGTCACCGGTGAGGACCTTGCGCAAATCCCGCGCCGGCAGCTGCGACGCTCGTCGGGAAGCGACGCGATCGCTGTGCTGACGGGTGAGCAGCCGGCCCTGCTCAGTGTCGACCCCCAGTCACGTGCCCGGTTCGCGCTGCAGTTCACCGCTCCCACCCCGGACCCAGCGGCGACGGGAATCGCCGCTGGGCGCAACACTGTCCGCTTCCCCGCCTGCGGTCACACTCCTTACCGCTTCGCCGGGGGCGTCGTGTTCAAGGGCGCGGGGTGCGCGCTTTTGCATGTGACCAAGACAGATGGCGCGTCGTTGCCGCTGCTGTTCCCGATCGGGAACACGCTCAGGGGCTGTCCCTCTCGCGCGGCCCACATTCGGCTACCGCAGTCGGCGATGGCGTTCCTCGGCGTCGCGTGCTCGCAGCCTAACTCGATCGGGTGCGATCGCATTGGTGTCGGGGTGCATCTGAAGGCGGCTGCGACGCTGGTCACGGTGACCGTCGCCGGCCGGCTCGTTACGCTGAGCCCGCCGCCCGATCCGCCTGACGATCTCTGGTACGGCTACCTGTCCGACGTCGGCCTCTCCCACGGACCGCTCGACGTCCAAGCAGCTCCGGGAGGACTGTGGTCCGGCACCCCCGAGGTGTACCCACGCGTGCGGGTCGCGGCGTTCTCCGCCGACGGCACCGTGGCGTCTCTACAGGCAGTTGACTTCGTGCACGCGGGGTTCGGATGAGACACACCGCCTGCGCCTTCATCCTGGCGGCGCTCATTGCCGGCTGCGGCGGAGCATCGGGCCGAGCACGCCGCGTGCCCGCGCGGCCACGTACGGTGGCGACCCGACCGACGTCCGCCGCGACCCGGCCCGCGCGAGGGACGAAGCGACCAGCGCCCCGCCGAGGGCCAGGGGCGCTGGTCACCGCCGAGACCGAGAACCGGCTGCTGATCGTCGACCTGCGAACCGGCAAGCTCGTCACGCGGACCGCGCTGCCAGCCGGACCGCAATACGTCGCCGCCGAGCGCGGACTCGCGGTCGCGACCAGCCCGCGGGCCGGCGAGGTGACGCTGCTCGGCGGCAACGAGCGGCTGCGAGTGCAGCACGTATTCGGTGGCTTCGCCGCTCCGGACATCGTGGCGATCTCGCCCGACGGCGAGTACGCGTACGTGGCAGATGACCCCCGCGGGCAACTGGCCGTGATCCGGCTGAGCGACAACAAGCTCATCTCCCGCACGTTCGTCGGGTACGGCGCACACCACTTCGCGTTCAGCCCCGACGAGCGTCAGGTGTGGATTGCGCTCGGAGAGTCGGCCCGGACGATCGTGATCCTCAGTCCGGTCGTCCGCACGCCGCCGCCGCCTTCCAGCCCGCTCATCGACCCGGGGCACCCACGGGTAGTCGCCCGTTTCGACCCGAGCCTAGCCGCTCACGATCTGGCGTTCACCCCCGACGGACGACAAGTATGGATCACCTCCTCCAACAATCAAGACGTCGCCGTGTTCCGCGCCAGCGACCACCACCTCCTGTTCCGCGTACCCGTCGGGCCCCCGCCGCAGCACATCGCCTTCGACGGCAGCCACGCATACCTGACCAGCGGGTACGGCAGCACGATCGAGCAGGTCGACGCCGCCACCGGCCGCATCTTGGCCAAGGCCGCCACCCCCTATGGGTCATTCGAGCTCGACGCCGCCGACGGTTACGTCGCCACCGCATCGCTGCTCAACGGGAAGCTGGCGATCTACACCCCCGACCTCAAGCGGCTACACGTCGTCAAGCTCGCGCCGGCGACCCGCGACGTCGAGATCACCGCGCGATGACCGCTCGCGGAACGCTCACCGCGGTCACGGCCACGCTCCTCACCGCCGGCGACCCCGGACGCCCTACGCGCGGAGCTCGGGGCTGACGGCCACGCGGAACAGTAGTGCAGAACTGCAACTCCGCGCGATCGCAAGCCGATCGACCACCGCACGTTTCCAGCCGCTGCGACGGCCTCGCGTCCGACGTCGGCCAGGCGTCGCACAACTCAAGGCTGACCGAACGCGGCGAGCGCCCCCTTCGGTGGCATCAAACTGGTCGCGTCGAGTCGTGCTGCCGCGTTGTCGGCAGAGACCACGCGAGCAGCCACAGCGCTGCCTGTTCGTCCTCATCGAGCGCGGCCGGCTCGATCACCGTCTCCTCGATGTCTCGAAGGCCGAACCCGGCCCGGGACTTAGAGATGATCTTGTCTCGCAGATCGGTCGCGCTTGCGGACATCAATCCTCGCCTCGGGGCCGATTGGTCGGTGGCAGTTGCACGTTAGGACGCCCCGGCGGGCGCACGGGCTGTGTAGAGGATTTGCGCAGGATCGCCGGCGCGAACGCTGACCGCGCCGGCACCCGAATCACTCGAGGACGGTGTGGCCGTCATCGCGCGGGCCCTGTCAAGGCCAGCAGCGATCCTCGAGCTTGGCGGGGGCGGGTGTTGGTCATCGCGGATCCCGATGAAGCGATAAGACCGCCGCTCACGAGCTTGTCGGCGAGTGACCCCGCGCTGCGATCCCGTCGAGTCCGGGCTCGGAGAAGATCGCCCGGGGGGTGCCAGCGACGCGCCGTGCATTGCATTCGTCGGAGGCACAGTGTCAACCTCGCGGCGACGCCGTACTCAGTTCCGAGCACACACCTCCGCCTGGACGCGCTCATCCGGGCGGGCCCGCCGCATGGACAAACGTCCGAGGTGCCCGCGCATCGACGCGAGTTGTTCCGGCGGCGGGCGAGAATCACCTTATGTGATGCCGTGATGGCTCGGATTCCGAACAGCTGCGCGCGGAGCGCCGCGCGATGAGAATGGTTCGCACCGACTGGGTGCGCGACGGCATGCGCCTCGCGCGCGAGGTCCCGAACCCGAACCCGGCCGCCGCGCCGCTGCTCAGGGAGGGCGCCAGGCTGAGCGAGCGCATCGCTGCGTCGCTCAGAGACCGTCGCATCCGCGCGGTCTGGATTGAGGATGAGCTGTCCGCGGGCATCGTCCCGGTGTCGGTCGTGCCCGAGGAGGTCCGCCGCTGCTCCGAGCAGGCGGCCGCCTCATGCTTGGATGAGGCGCGAGGCGTGCTCGCCCGCGGGCACGCGCTCGGGCCGGCGGCGCTCGCTGAGGTCGAGCGGGCGGCGGCGGCTATCGCCGACGCGCTCGCCGAATGCCCGGAGGCGGTTCTCTGCTTCGACGATCTAACCTCCGCGGACAGCTACTCGCATTCACATTGCGTGCGGGTCGCCGCGCTCGGGATGCTGCTCGGCGAGCGCATCATGCGCGTCGAGGGCTGGGTCAACTGGCAGGGCAAGCTCTGCTATGACCGCATCGACGAGCGGCTCGCTGTCCTCGGTCTCGGCCTCCTGTTGCACGACATCGGCAAGGTGTCGATTCCCTCAGAGATTCTCAACAAGCCGACGGAGCTGACCGCGTCCGAGGACGCGCTGATCCGCACCCATCCCCAGGCTGGTGCGTCGATTCTCCCAGCGTCGGTCGTCGACGCGCGCGCGGTCGCCGTCGTCCGCAGCCACCACGAACACTTCGACGGGCAGGGGTATCCATCCGGGCGCGCAGGCCCCGGCATCCATCAGTTCGCGCGCGTCGCCGCGGTCGCGAACACCTACGACGCGTTCACCGCCTCGCGCCCGTACCGGGACGCGGTCCCGCCGCACGTCGCGTGGCGCTATGTCCGCGACAACGCCGGGACAATCTTCGACCCGGCGGTCGTCCACCATTTCTCCGAGCTCGTCATGCCCTACCCGGTCGGCTCCGCGGTCGCCCTGCCCGACGGCAGCGACGGGGTCGTCGCGAGCACCACGGCGGGCGACCCGGAATGCCCGCTCGTGCGCTACCGCGAGCCGTCCGGCGCGCTCGCCCAGGCGCGGGTGCGGCTCGTCAACGGCGTCGCCCGCGAGGTTCTCCCCGACGAGACCAAACCGGCGCCGGACGACACCGAGGAACCGGCGGGGGCAGGAGCCGGAACTTGAACTGCCGGCGGCTGGGTGAGCCAGCCGCCGCCCGCGCGCGACTCTGTGCGCTCCGGGCGCTGAGATCACCACCGCGTATCGGCCAGCGACCGCCGACGCCGAACGTCGCTCCTCGGAGGACAACCGCGGCTGTCGCCTTGTCCTCAGCATTTGGCGCTCAAACCTGACGATCTATCTCACCCACCTGGTGCTCGATCGTGGGTTGGAGTTCGCCGAGCGTAACCGACCTCGATGCGCTTCTGCGCGAGTTCAAGGATGACGAGAACCCCGACTGGGGTGAATCTCAGGCTGGCGGCGCTGCTTGCTGCGGCCGGGCGCTTCGAGGAGGCGCGCGACCGCGCTCGCTCGGGACGAGCCGCCGGGCGGCTCCGAGTAGGGCGCCCGCGGTCAGCGCAGGGTCACGCGGCAGCTGGAGTGCGGTGGGTCGGGCGCGGCAGCGACCCGACGCTGATCCCCGCCACAGCACGACAGCTTCACGCAACCGAGGCCGAGGCATTCTCGGAGAAGCTCTCTCACTCGTGGGCTCGCAGAAAGCGCGGGCTCCTGGTCGGCCGGATCCTCACGTACTTGGAGCGCTGGCGGAAGCGGTTCTGGCTGTTCGGGGCCGGAGGGCTTCTGGCCACTCGGGGTCGCGGATCGCTCGCCAGTCGCCAAGTAGCTCCGCGCAAAAGTGCATCGGCGACGTAGGAGCGCTCCGCCGATGTCGGCGCCAGACGAGTGCAGTGCCACGAACGCGATCGTCTCAACCAGGCCGGCCAGACGATCGCGTTGCACGAAAAGCAGGCTTGCGCAAGCCGATCGACCAGCGGGCGGTCTGGCTGCGAACTCAACGCTCGAGGAGGCGACTGATCAGAGCGTCCTCGACCCAAGGTGCGCGATCACTCGGTAGCGGGGCCCGGGGGGCCTCGATGACGTTGAGGTGAATGCCGTTGGAGTAATGGTCGCTGCCGCCCGTGAGGACGATGACCTTCGCGTGGGACTGGGCAGGCGCGTGGCGGTAGGGGTCACGCAGCCGCTGGCACCGCTCGGTGCTGATCGCGTCGTCGTAGAAGCCGCGGGGGCGCTCGTATGAGCTCTCGCGAGTGGCGTCAAGTCAAGATCCGCGATCCGGAGAGGGGTTTGCGGTCAATCCGATGAGGGCCGCGAACGCTACTAACGTTGGTTGGGAGCGTCCGCCGATCTCTAACGGTGTGGACGCTCATGCGCGCGGCTGCGATCAACTCGCTGGACCGCCCTCGCGGCTTCTGGCTCAAGCGACCGGTGCTCGATCGCTTCGTGATCGCCGCGAGGAGCGACTTGTAGACAATGAGCCGGCCACCCACGCCGCTTGGCACTCCCGCTCGCGGGGAGCTCGCCGAGGGAATCGAGCCATAGCTCGAAGTGTCGTGCCGGCACCCCGGGCGATCGGGCTCGATCCACGGTTCCCGGCCGTAGGATCCGCTCGCACCCGACCCGATCGTGTTGCTCGCTTCAGCGCGAGAGCACGCGGCTGCTGCTCGCGAGCGGGCGCGGTAGGCCCCGACGTTCGTGAGACAGCCCGGCAGGCCGGTCGGGTATGCGGCGACTCGTAGAGCATCAGCCCGTAGCGGTCGAACTCGACCGCGAGGGACACATCGTTGACTGTGCCGTCGGGAGCGTCTGCGGGGCGGTCGCGACGGTCGCTCCGATCGCCGAGCTCTCTCCAGACTTGCAAGAAACCCTGACACCCGGTGCGCTCTGCTTGCTGGTGTTCGAGTTCCGAGGTTCACCGATCGCTCTGCGGGGCGTCGCGCGAGCGATCTACGGTGGCGCCGCTCTCGAGTTCGTCGTCATCGACGGGATCCAGATGTGGGACAGGCGCACCGCCCCGCGCGTGCAGATGCACACACCCGTCCGTGCAGCGCCCGCAGCCAGCCGATCCGCGAGCGCACCCGCGATCGACACCGTGACCGTCAATCTCAGCATGTGCGGTGCGCTGCTCAAGCGCCGCCCAGGACTTGACCGTGGACCATGGCAGATCGAGCTGTCCCTTCCCGATGACGGCACCCCCGTGAGCTGCAGCGCCATGTTCGTCCGTCAAACCCGGCGTCATCTCGCGATCAAATTCGGCGAGATCCCGGACGCCGACCTCGTGCGGCTCGCGGGAGCGATCGCCGACCACGAACACCTCAGCTGGCCATAGCCGGCCTGACTGGCCTTGTGTGATCAGTGCGATCGGCGCTGGAGCTTAGCCGGCCGGGCCCGCTGCTCTGCGCTGCTCGAGTCTAGGCCCGGAGCGCGGCGGACCACGCTTGGGCCGAACTGGGTGCCCGCGCAGCACCGGAACTCCGCGCGCAGCTCCCATTCGTGAATTCGACAACGCTGCACCTGCTTCTCCCCCAGCTGCCCAACACCAAGCCGGCACCGCCGATCAGCCCGAAAGCGCCGCAGTACTAGCACACAGGATGCGGCCCCTACGCTACACGCCGGCTGACCGCCGCTCCTGTCGCCCAGGCGGCCAACCCATGCCATGCGCTCGGCCGCTCACCCGCTCCCAGCGCTAGAGCGTGCTCGCCAACCGCATCGCAACGACGAACACCTCGCAGCCCGGGTTCAAAGCAACGCCCACCGTGACACGCGGGCCAGAAAGCCGACCCTCGCCACGCGCCGATAGCAGTCGCCACCAGCCGCCAGCACACGATCGACCACCGCACGCTTCCCACCGGCGTCGCGGGCTTGCGCGGCTGACGCCGTCAGCCGTCTCAATGCCTAAGGACTCACGAATGAATTAGTGGGTCAATATGGATGGGTGGATCGTGTAATTCCAGTCTGGGTGGAACTCGTCACGGATGATGTTCACGCCGGCGAGCTCCGCGTCGGTGACCTTGATCCCTTTCTCGTACTCACCGGGGTCGTGGCGTGCGTAGACCTTCAGACCGGTGCTGGTCGTGGTCGCCGCGATCAGATCGATGATCACCTCCAGGCTCTCCAGCGGCCGCCCGCGCCAGTTCAGGCTGACGTAGCTGAACATGCGATGCTCGATTTTGTTCCACTTCGACGTTCCGGGCGGGAAGTGGCAGACCCGGATCGGGATCCCGATCTCGTTGGCGAGCTTCTGCAACTCGGTCTTCCACAGGCGGGTGCGGCTCGAGTTGCTGCCGCCGCCATCAGCGGTGATCGTCAGGCAGCTCGCCTCGGGATAGCGCCCGCGGCCGAGGTGCTGCCACCACGCGCGGATCGAGTTGACCGCGAACGCGCTCGTGTCGTTGCTGACCCCGACCGAGACCATCCCCTCGTTGGCCCGGATGTCGTACACGCCGTACGGGATCGCGTGCCCGAGATCCTTGTCCTTGAAATCGTGACAGCGGACCTCCACCGGCCTCCCGGTCGGCTCCCATTCACGCCCGTTGTTCTTGAAATCCCCGACCAACTCGCGCTTCTTGGCATCGACAGAGATCGTCGGCTCGCCCGCCTCCAGCGCCGCCCGGGCAGTCGCGTTGATATGCAGAAACTGCGCATCGCGGTCGGGATGATCCTTCCCCTCCCGCGTCTTGGCGTTCGCGTGCAACAGAAACACCGCACCCCCGCAACAGCTTCCCCGCCGAGCGATCAGAGATCTGATGACCCGCGTCCACCAAAGCGCTCGCGATCTTCTGCAAGCTCTTCGAGCACCACACAAGCGGCGACTGCGGATCCCCACGCGTCTCCGGATCGACCAACGCCTCCAGCGCCACCACCAGCCCCGGATCAGACTCCGTCAACCGCGGCCGGCCCGCCCCCGCCCGACGGACCCGCCCCGCATCCAACCGCGCTCCCTCCCGCACCTCCGCGATCCCACGCACCACCGTGTTCTTGCTGATCCCCGTCGCCCGCACCACCGCCGCGATCCCACCACGCCCATGCGAACGCGCCTCCGACGCCGCCCACAACCGCCGCTGACGCTCGTTCAACTCCGGACCCAACGCTCGATACCGCTCGACAATCTTCGACTCATCGATCATGCCCCCGCGATACGCCACCACAACCCAACATCCTGCCACAAGCCCACTAATTCATTCGTGAGTCCTAAGGGCTACCGCACGCCGCGCCGGGGTGGCGCGGGTTGCCCCAGAAATCGATCACGGTGTGCGCAAGGCGGTCGGCCCCGGCCTCGATCCTCGAGGCTACGCAACCCTGCAGGCAGACGGCTATTGGTCCGTCTGTGCCAGCGAGGTGGTCGCAACGCACGAGTTGGTCGACACGTTTGCTGGCGCCGTACGTTCGCGACTGCTAGGTTCCCCGCGGAGTGCGGGGCCGGGGCGGCGCCGCAAGAGAAACGAAGGCGGTGAGTCGTGGTGGGAGTCGCGTCCGGGGAGCTTGCGAGACCTCTGGTTGACCTCGCAAGCAGTGATGATCGGCCCGGTCGCGTTGGCGGGCCTGCGCGCCGCGAGCGCTGCCGGGTCGCCGCGCTTCCTGCTGAGCGAGCCGTACATGTCTGAGGTTCGATCATGAAGCGTGTTCTCTGGATGCTCGCATTGCTGAGCGCCGCGGCGCTGCTGGCACTGACCGGAATCGCCGGCGCCGCCAACGGCGCGCGGCCGAAGCCGCCGGCTGTAAAGCTGCCCAGCACGTTCGTCGCCAAGTACCACATCTCCGGGTACGGCGTCTATCACCGGACAACCTACGACGCGTACACAGTGGCGCCTTGCCAGGTCGGCGGCAAGGGCGGGGGGGACGATGGGGTGCTCCGTGACGACACGACGATCCGCTGGGAGACGGTCGAGCCGGCGACCGCGACGGTCGAGCAGCTCGCCGGCGGTGAGCCGGGAATGCTGGTCCCGTTCGCTCCAGGAGCCGATGCCCCAGGGATCATCGCGACGGCCACTGTCACGCACACCGTCACCGACACCCTGGTTTCGATCGCATGTAAGCTGGACGGCAGCGAGGTGCGCCTGCCGGATCCGTTCATGGCCGACAGGACCAAGTGCGGCACGCACACCTACACGCGCGGCTACTACGCGCTTCCGATCTGGCCGCATGTGGCCTCGACACGGCCCGGAGAGCGGATGGCCGTCGGCGTTACGAACCTCCCGGCCTTGGAGCACGAGCTCGCGGCAGACTGGGGCGCGTGCTGGTCTGCCGTCAACAACTACCAGGACGAGACGTACGTCAACGAACCGCTCCCGTTCGCGAAGCTCCCGCGCAAGCTCCGCCACCCGCTGACAGTGACCGCGCGCGGAGGCGAGACCGTCCTCGACGAGAGCCAGCGGCAAAACGGCCAGGGCGGCACGTTTCACCAGTACGACGCCTACCACGAGACGAACTACCTGACCTGGGTACGCATCTCGTAGGCCGCCGCATGCTCGTCTCGATGAGGAATCGATGACCGCGATACGTCGGTCGTCGAGACCGACCCCACGGCTGACGTCGACCGGCGTCTCACTGGGGGTTGTGAGACGCCCGGCCGATGGTGGACGCGACGGTGAATCGAACATGCTGGAGCGTACGGGGGTCGATCGATGACCGCACGCCCTGGACCTCGGATCACGATGGTTGCGCCGGGGCCAGAGGCGTCTCAGAACTCAACGGCGCGGGCCTCCCCTGCGGTCGTTGCCTGATGGCGTCACGAGGCCGCAAAGCGCAACGTTGAGGACTCAGGTGCCAGCTTGCAGAGAACCGGCTAGCGCTCTCGCGTCGGGCGGGGATTCGGGACCTTAGACTGGCGTGGTGTCGCTGCTTGGGGTCATCGTCTCGGCGGTCGGTTCTACGGGGCGTTGAGCGTGCCCGAACCTGATTTCGATCGATGACTCGATCTCCTTCTGATCCTCTCGGAGGCCGTTCGGTGTGGAGCCTCGCGAAGGAGGCGCTCCGGGGTGGTGGGCTGGCCGGCGTTCGCGTTGAACCCGCGCCACCAGGCCGCGCGGCGCGGCTGGGACTGAACACCGTTCCGCCGGGCTCGAGCGGTGTGCTTGAGCTCCCGTTCCGGCTGTTCGCGGCCGGAGATAAGAGGACTGTAAGCATGGAGCTTGCTGGCGTGCGTGATGGGGCAGCGGTCGGAGTGTTCGATCTCTTCCTCGGCTACGCCGTGGGAGCGCAAGGCGAGAGCGTTGGAGGTTGGAACACGCTTCGGTATCACGTTGCGGTCGTCGCGCTCACGTCCGCCCGGCTGCCATGGCTCGCGATTACCGACCGCCGACCGCCGATCGAGCTCTACGACTCCCGCACTCGCCATCCTCTGGCGACCGGAGACCGCAAGCTCGACCGTCACCATCGCGTCCACTGCGACCAACCCGATGCCGTCAGCTCAGCGTTCGTTGGACCGGCCGACCAGACCTGGCTGCGTGAGGCGCTGACCGAACGCTACGTCGACCACCGTCCGATTGCGGTACTCGAGATCGCGATGGGCTGGGCACTGATCGCAGCGAAAGCGAGCGACTTCGGGCACCCCGACGAGCTCACGCTGGCCAATCCCCGCCTGCAGTTCGGCCCGTGGCCGGATGAAATGCTCGCCCGGCTCCTCGCACTGCGCGCGCTGACGGCGTCCCCCGTGGGCTGATGAACCACGGCCCCCTGGGCGACCCTATCGAAGGTTTCGCGAGGACTGAGCAGATCAGCGCTCCGAGCGGGGCCTCGTGTCCGCAAACCAACGCTGCCCGTTCGCATGGAAAGCGGCAGTCAGATCGTCACTCGGTCACGCGGCTCAGCGTGTCCGCAGGGAGCAGCAGGTTCCGGCCAGGGCGTTGCTTGTGTCGTGGGTCATTTGCGACCAGACGAGATCCGCAGGAATCCGCGATGGTGTTGGCGCTCGGCGGCCACGCGCCAAGCGCCCCCGGCGGCATCTTGGGCGATGGCGTGAGCGCTTCGTGGCGAGAGCTGTTCCAGAGCGCCGAACTTAGACTCCCAGACTGCTGGTGCGCGAGTGGTGTGCGGGTCGCCGCCGACCGCTCGACGCCGGTGATTGTGGTCGGCGCCTTCGGTCCGGGGAATGCGCGGGGCCTTCCGCGCGACCGTATGCTGAGGTAGTCTCCGGCGTCGTCAATATGAGCCGGCCGACCGGACCGCTCGCCTGGGATTGCGATGAGTAGGCCTTCAGGCGTCGAAGGCCGATCCGAACTGTCAGTGTCGGCCCCAGTTAGATCAGTTAGGAGGGGATAATGCCCAAAGGTGCCGAGTTTCCTGGGGACCCCAACAAAGACCCGGAACAGCTTGCTGGCTTGATCGCGAGCGTGCCTGAATTCCTCTATCTCATCGTGGAGCAACTTGACGATGACGAGATGCGCAACGCGGTCTCGGAGTACGTTGAGTATCAACTTCCTAATCTCCAGGCCGACCTCAGGAACGCCGACTTCGCGGAGCTTGCGCAGGCGGGGCTGACTGGAGCGCAGCTAGCGTTTAAGATCAAGGCGATTACGCGCAGCACCGAGGAAGCAAGCGCAGCCGTGCCCTCGGAGGACGCTGCCGACGACACCGAGAAGGATGACGGGGACGACAACGAAGGCGTCGAAGACGACAAGACGGGCGGGTATGAGAAGTTCAAGAAGAAAGTCAAGAACGCGCTCGGCAAGATAAAGGTCGTTCTCGATAGCGTCAAAGGGCTTAGTAAGTGGCTCGAGGCGCTGACTGAGCTCGTCGAGATGGCTGACAAAGCATTGGATTGATTTTCGCGCGCGCTCGCACCGGAAATCACGCCATCGGGCACGCGAACTACTCGCGCGTCGAAGCGACAGACGTCCTGGCGCAAGCGACTCAGAGCTGATGGAGGCATGCGCTTTGGCTAAGTACCGACTGCTGGTTTGGACGAGGACCGGCGTCTCCGGACCCCTGGGTCGTGGCGGATCCTGACTGCATCTCCGCGCTGTCGGATCTAGCCAAAGTCGAGAGTGGCACCGCCGAGCCAGCAGCACGCGCACCGACCGCTAGGCTCGCCGCCGGCATAGCGGACCGAACGACTGTCACCGAACCGCATGCGGGCAGAGTCACTCTCGCTGCCTACGCCGGCCACGCTACGGAAAGGAAACCGGCCGTCCTATTCCGAGCTTGTCAAGCAACCCGATTCCTGTCCCTCCATACCGAGGTGTGCGACCAAGACTCCCTAGCGGACTTGTGTGCCGGGGCTTCGGACTTTCAGTGAGCCGCTCGCTGCGAACTTCACTGAGCAAGAACCGTAAAATCGGACCTCGAGGTATTGCGGCAATGATTTCTCCTCCGGAGTTCGGGATATACAGCGCATCGACGGGGGCGGCGTGGTTGAGTTCGATGTGAATTTTGTCGGGCGGCCGGGCATCAAGCAGCGCGCCTGCCGCGGCGTAAACAACAAAAGCAAGCAACACAACGAGTGCGGAGATCAATCGCGCTACTCGGGATGGGTACTTGAACAAGAAGCCCACAACGAACGTCCCCTCTCTGTCAACGTCTGGCGAGACGCTCACCATCGAGGGATTACTGACCTTGAGGGCGAGAACGGAGAACGCCGGACATGTTGGACACGAGCACGAATGGGGCTTGGCCTGCGGATGAGGCTGCCGCCGGCCCCGATGACCAGGTGGAGGCGTAGCCGAGCTGGGCTTTGGGGCTGGCGGGCGCGCCGCGCGGGAGGGGGTCGGCGGTCGCGGGGTGCCGGATCCGGAGCTGGTCGGGCAGGCCAAGCGGCGGTCGTTTACGGCCGAGTACAAGGCGCGGGGGTTCTCGCCGAGGCCGACGCATGCACGAGGCTGGGTGGGGTCGGCGAGCTGCTGCGCCGTGAGGGGCTGTACACCTCGCATCTGACGTACTGGCGCAAGCAGCGCAAGGGCGGGGCGCTGAAGGAGCTCGGCAAGCCGCGCGGCCGCAAGCCGGCCGACACCCGCGACGCGCAGATCGCGGCGTTGACCAGGCGGGCCGAGCGGGCCGAGTCCGAGCTCTCGAAAGCGCGGAGGGTGATCGAGATCCAGGGAAACGTCTCAGCGCTGCTGGAAGAGATGCTCGGAGAGGGCAGCGCGCAGAGGAGCACCGAGCGATGATCGCCGCCACCGTCGAGGAACTGGCCCCGATCATCGGCACGCGCCCGGCGTGCCGGGCGCTGGGCGCCGCGCCAGCCACCGTGTATCGCCGGCGGCGGCCGCCGCAGCCACGGCTGGCCAGGCCGCGGCCGACGCCGGAGCGGGCGCTCTCGGAGCCCGAGCGCCAGCAGGTGCTCGACGTGCTGCACTCCGAGCGGTTCGTTGACGTCTCGCCAGAGGAGGCGTGGGCGACGCTGCTGGACGAGGGCACGTACCTGTGCTCGACCCGGACGATGTACCGGATCCTCGCCGCCAAGCATGGCGGCGTGCGCGACCGGCGCGCTCAGCTCACCCACCCGCCGTACGCCACGCCCGAGCTGCTGGCCGAGCGGCCGAACGAGCTGTGGTCCTGGGACGTGAGCAAGCTGAAGGGCCCGGCGAAGTGGACGTGGTTCTACCTCTACGTCATTCTCGACGTGTTCAGCCGGTACATCGTCGCCTGGACGGTCCAGCACCGCGAGACCGGACAGATCGCCACGGCGCTGATCGAGCAAGCGACCGAGCAGCAGCAGATCACGCCCAAGATCCTGACCTTGCACGCCGACCGCGGCGGGCCGATGCGCTCCAAACCGGTCGCGTTCTTGCTCGCTGACCTCGGCGTGACCAAGACGCACAGCCGACCGTACACCTCAAGCGACAACCCCTACTCGGAGTCGAACTTCAAGACGCTGAAGTACCGGCCCGAGTTCCCCGCCCGCTTCGACGACATCGAGCACGCCCGGGCTCACTGCCGCGCGTTCGTCGGCTGGTACAACCACGCGCACCGTCACTCCGGGATCGGGCTGATGACCCCCGCCGCGATGCACTACGGCACCGCGCCCGAGCTTCACCAACTCCGCGCTCGCGTGCTCGACGCCGCCTACGAGCGGCACCCCGAGCGGTTCGTCCGCAAGCCGCCAGCGCCGCCGGAGCTGCCGACCGCCGCGTGGATCAACAAGCCGGCCGACACGAAGGAGGTCGCTCACTAAATTCACACGCGAGGCGTCTCACCGAGCTTGACAGGCTCCGGTCGCACCGACCCCAACTAGTACCGCAATCGCTTTCTCGGCAATAGCTGTCCAGGGCTGGGTGAGGAGGATGAAAAGAACGGCGAGGATGAAGAGCAGACCCCAGAACAGCAAGACGGAGTCGACTCCACCGGCCGATGCATGCGGAGGGCTCTCATCAGCCTCATTCGGAGCTGACGCCGCCTGCGGGGTGGGAGCTGTTTCGGTGGCTCGCTCATCTTTCGGTTCGAGTTGGAGTAAAAGAGGGAGGTAGTGAACAGCAGCGGCCACCGCCAAGATGACTACGATCACGAGCAGCGTCTTCAACCGGACGACGACTGCCACACCGGCGCCTAACTGGTCTGGTATCGGAAGCAGCTGGAAAGCCCGGGCGACGTGCCCCGCTTGCATCGAGCCGTAAGTCGAAATGGCGCCGACGGCGTACAGCACGGCGAGGCCGAGGCTGACCAGTCCCGCAACGCTACCGACAAC
The DNA here is from genome assembly GCA_963794285.1 of uncultured Solirubrobacterales bacterium. Taxonomy (GTDB): domain Bacteria; phylum Actinomycetota; class Thermoleophilia; order Solirubrobacterales; family Solirubrobacteraceae; genus Palsa-465. The sequence goes on along the minus strand of CAWCDS010000010.1, from coordinate 506 downwards.
CCCAGCGGATTCGCCGGACTTAGCATGCCGCTCATCACGAAGAACGTGATCGAGCGCCTGACGCAAAGTGGGCTGTAAAGAGCCTTCCATCGCCGGAGTCGTCCCACGGAAATGGGAGGCTCCGGGGATGATCGTAAGTGACTCGGGCGTAGTAACCGGCCCGGGTTTCATGGGATGAGCAGGGGTTGCTCGCTCATTGCGGGGTTCGAGTTCGGGGTTGGGAGACGCGCACGAGTTGCACCGTAGGCTCGCGGGTGTTCTGGTCCTCGAGCTGGAGGTCTTCGCCCGTGCGCGTCTGCACCGCATTCTGTCGTCTGCTGGACCTGCCTGGGGTGTGGGTCCGCAAGGTTCGGTTCGAGTCTCGGCGTGTCGTGGTCACGGTGGCGCTGCGCCGTCGTCGCCTTCAGTGCCCGAAGTGCTCCTACATGACGTGGCATCGCGAGAACGAGCAGCATCACGACTCGACCTGGCGCATACGACGACCGTCCAGTGAGCATAGGCTGCGT
>CAWCDS010000009.1:0-491222 GCA_963794285.1 uncultured Solirubrobacterales bacterium | reverse complement strand
CCTATCGGACGCTGTTCGCGCTCTGCTACGGGCTCGGGCTGCGCGCCGGCGAGGCGTGCGGCCTGCGGATCGGTGATGTCAACACGGCCCGTGATCTGCTCGTCGTGAAGGGCGGGAAGTTTGGGAAGAGCAGGCTGGTTCCGCACGGCCCGCGGATCGCCGAGCTGGTCGCAGACCAGCTCGAGCGCCGACACCACAGCGGCGCCAGCGGCGGCCAGGAGCCGCTGTTCACGTTCGACGGCACGATCCCTGTGCATCCCTGCACCGCCAGCCAGACGTTCCACCGGCTCGTGCTCGCGCTCGAGCTGCCCGTGCCCGACGGGGTCTCACCACCGACGTTGCATAGCCTGCGTCACAGCTTCGCTGTCGGGTGTCTGTTGCGTTGGTATCGCGAGGGGCTGGACCCAGCGGCCCGACTGCATCAGCTCTCGACGTTCATGGGTCACGTCGCGCCGGCCTCGACCGCCGTCTACCTGACGATCACCCCGGCGCTCCTGGACGAGGCCAACCGTCGCTTCGAGCGGTTCGCCGAACCAGCGTGGACGCAATCGCCGGAGGCAGGACGATGAGCCCGAACGCGCCGCTCGGGCTACTGCTGCACTCGTTCTTCGCCGACCATCTGATCACGGTCAAGGGGCGCGCCCGGCGTCGGTGCGTAGCTACCGCGACACGATCCGGCTGCTGATCATCCACGTCGCGGCCGATAAGCGCTCGAAGATCACCAAGCTAACGCTCGGGGATCTCACGTTCGAGCGGATCGTCGGATTCCTGCGCCATCTCGAAGAGGACCGCGGCAACCACATCCGGACGATGGCATCAAACTGCACCTCGTGTCGATGTGATTTGGGTTTGCGGGATGTGAGTGGAGTTCGCGATGCGCTCGCGGCATTCCTGCTCGACGTCGGGTGGGAACGGGATGCAGTGGCGGTTGGCGTGGCCGTAGCGGGCAGCGAGTTTGCCGGTTGAGATCCAGTAGTAGACGACAGTGGGTGCGATCTCGAGGCGCTCGGCGATCTGGCTGACGCTCAGCTCGTCGTCGCGCAGCAGCAGTCGTGCGGGGATGTGATGGAAGCAGCGCAGTGAGCTCACCGCCTGCGCGTCGAACGGACGGCCCGTCCCGGTCCGCAGGCCGGCTGCGTTCAGCGCGGCTGCGATCTCGGTGTTGCTGCGATCGGGACCGAGGCGCCTGACCAGTTCGAGCGCTTCGGGTGGGGTGTGCCTGGCATCGTTTTTCGGCCGCATGGTCGTGTGCTGCTCGGCTGCGCCCGAGCGCCAGCGAATGCCGACGCGGATCCCGGGCCCGTGCGGGTCGCTTGTGAGCGTGATGTCTGCCACCAGCGAGCGCAACAGGCGCTTGCGGTCGCGTTGTGCGGTGCTTTTCGCGGCCCATAGCGTGGGCAGGTCGCGCGCGAGCGCCTCGATCTGCTCGCGTGAGGGCTCGGGGGTGGACGTGGCGTGCTCGGCGAGCTCGGCCTCGGCGTCTTTGAGCTCGCGTAGCTTCTCCTCCCAGCGGTCCTCGAGGGTGCGGGCGACCAGGCGGTTGTCCGGCTCGCAGGCGTGGAACGCGCGCTCGGCGCGGATCGCCTCGTAGCGGGCGCGCTCGGCGCGGAGCTGGAGCGCGCGGTTCGAACGCGCGCGGCGGTCTTGAAGCTCGTCGGCGGCGGCGAGCGCGAGCGCGATCTCCTCGGGCGCTAGCGCGTTGAGCAGTCTGCGGGCGACGAGCTCGTCGATGACAGCGGCCTTGACCGAGCGACAGGTCGGGGTCTGGACGTGATCCTCGCGCGAGCCAGAGCAGTCGTACTGGGCGCCGGTGGGACGGTATCGCGTGCTCATCGGGCGCCCGCAGCCGCCGCAGCGGACGATCCCCTGGCAGAGCGCGCCGCCCTCGCGTGGTGGGCGCTGGCCGCTGCTCGTGTGGTTGGCGGCGAGTCGCTGTTCGTTGGCGAGGAACGCCTCCCAGCTGATGTAGGCGGGGTGATGGTCTTCGATCAGGACCGCCCACTCGGAGCGTGGCAGCCTCACCGTCTTGGTAGTGATCGTGCCATCCGGCCGGACCGCGCGGCGGGAGCGAACGCGTCCTGACACATACGCGCCGGCGTAGCACGGGTTGCGCAGCACGCCGATCACGCGCGAGTGCGTCAGCGGACCCCAGCGCAGCTCCCCCGCCCCCGGCCCGCCCCAGGCGCGCTTCGGGAAGCGTCTGCCCGCAAACACGCCGACCACCCCGTAGGCCGAGCCGGTCTGCACGAACGCCCGAAACAGATCGCCGATCGCCGCCTGCACCTCCTGGTCAGGGTCGATGATCACCTGGCCGTCGGCGTCGTAGAGGTAGCCGACCGGCAGCGCGAAGCGCAGCTCGCCGCGCTCAGCCGCGTGGCGCTTGGCGCCCTGGAGCCTGCCGGCCATGATGTGCAGCTCGGCCTGCGCGAGCTGGCCTTTGACCCCCAAGATCAGCTGATCGTTGAAGTCCCGCAGGTCATAGATCCCGTCTGAGTCGATCACCAGCGTGTCGGTCAACCCACAGTACTCAAGCAGCCGCTGGGTCTCGGCGCTCGAACGCGCCAGCCTCGAGACCTCCAGCCCGAAGATCGCCCCCACCTCGCCCAGGCACACCCGCCCGACGAGCTTCATGTACGCCTCGCGCGGCGCGTCGCGGCCCGAGACGCCGAGATCCCCGTCGACGGTCAGGATCCGCTCCGACTCCCACCCGAGCCGGGCCGCCTCCTCGGCCAGCCCGTACTGGCGCTCGGTCGAGCGGATGTTCTCCCGCACCTGCCGCGGCGAGGACTGCCGCAGGTAGATCACCGCCAGGCGCTCCCGATGCGAGCGCTCGATCTTCTGGGCTGCGCTCAGCATCGGCCTCGGCTCCTAGCGCGGCGCGGAGCATGTTCGCCACCACGCTGGCCGCCTCGGCACCGCTGCCCCCCACCGCCCATCACCCAAGCGCCCGGCGCCGCAGCAGCTCGAGATTGACCCGCGAGATCTCCAACATCAGCGCCTCGCCCTGGCGCGTCGCCTCGACATGCTCTGAGGTGACCGCGGCCAGCGCCTGGGGCACGTACACCGTCCGGCTGCGCCCCTCGCCGTACACGGTCAGGTACGCATAGGGGCCGTGCAACTCGCCTGAGCGGCAGCGACAGTTCTCGCTCGAGCAACGCCGCAAGTCGTGATGAAGCGCACCGCGCAACGTCAACGCCGGATCGTGAACACCCGCCGCCAGCCGCCGCCGCAGCGCGAACAACTGCCGCTCGCTCAACTCTGAGAGCTTCGTGGTGCCCGTGCTCATTACCTTCCCCTGTAGCTGATTCAACGTGTATCCGATTCGACCCCAGGCTGGCGAGTCCTTCCCCGTGACGGCTCATCAGATCCCCACCCCGGCAAGCTTGTGCACGTCGGCGTTGCGCGCGTCATCCGCACTGAAGCCGGCGGCGCACAACACCTCGGTCAGCTGCTGAGAGAGCTCACCGACGTCGACCGCCAGCTGACGGCGCTCCTCGCACGCCGACTGGTACGCGCAAAACGCACCATGGATCGCCCAGCGGATCTGCTGCAGCGCCCCGAGCACTACGGCGTCGGTATCCGGCCCGCCGGCGCTGCGCGCGTCACTCATCAGCTTGGCGATCTGACTCCGACCGGCCGGCGCGGCACCGTCGTAGACCAGCCCGAACGCGTCCGGCGCCAACCCCGACCAGAGCCGCTCGTTAGCCTCGCGCAGGCCGCTTTGGGCGTCGTTCAGCCGCCCCACAATCTCGACATCACGCTCGAACAACACCGACAGCCGAGCGGCCAGCTCACACGCACGCGCGGGAACGGTGAACCCATCAGTCACGCTCGCGGCGATCATCGCGCCACCCCCTGATCGCCCCTGAGCTCAGCGACCAGCGCGACAAGCGCGGCCAGCACCTCGATGCTCAGCGGCCGCTCAGCCGGCTCCAAGCCACGATCGGTCGCCCCCTCCGGCAGCGCGACATTTCGCCCCCCGCCACCATCACACACGTACACGCGCCCGCCGCCCCAACGGCGCACGAACAGAACATCAAGCCGCTCCCCGAACAGCGGATGAAACGGATGCGTGACGACCAACGAATCCGAAAACGCATTCGATGACCGTGCTGTATGAAGTAACCGTCCGCACCCGCAACCAGCGGCTTGCCGTGATCCACACCCTGTTCGAGTACACCGCGACCCGCTCACCCGAGATGCTGATCGTCTGCCAGCAGGTCGCCGCGATCCCCAGCAAACGCGTCCCGCCGCCGGAGACCCGGTTCCTGGAACGCGACGAAGTCCAACAGCTGCTGCAAGGACTACCCAGCCAGGGGCGGCACGCGCTGCGTGACCGCGCGCTCTTGCTGTTCCTCTACAACACCGGCGCCCGTGTCCAAGAAGCCGCTGACCTCCGCGCGGGAAACCTCGACCTGCACGAGCATCCGACCGTGCGCCTGCACGGCAAAGGCGACAAGTGGCGGACCTGCCCGCTCTGGCAACAAACCGCCCGCACCATCGAGCAGCTGCTCGAGTCCGAACACACCGCGACCACACCGCAGGCTGCGGTATTCACCGCCCGTGGTCAGCCGCTCACCCGCTACGGCATCTACAAGATCGTCCGCCGTCACGCCGCCAATCTCGACGACCCGAGAACCGGCCGCCGCGTCAGCCCGCACACCTTCCGGCACACGGCCGCCGTCCACCTGCTCGAAGCCGAGGTCGAGGTCAACGTCATCCGCGGCTGGCTCGGACACGCCGACCTCACCACCACCAACCGATACGCCGAGATCAACACCAAAGCCAAACAGGCAGCCCTGCTCGTGACCGAACCTCCGAGTGTCTCGGAGGGACACCGCACCAACCCAATCTGGCGCACCGACCAGACACTGCTGAACTGGCTCGCCTCGCTCTGACCGTTATGTGCCCGATTCGGGGACAACGACACCGCCGACCGCCGTGATCACAAGCCGCGTTGACCGGGCGGGCACATAACCGAGTTGGGCACAGAAGTTCGACAACCTGCGGTCGGCGGTGAAGAAGGTGTTGAAGGGCCGCCGGCGGGTCGAGACGGACCGCTTCGTCGCGTTGCGCTCGCACTACTTGTTCGTGTCGCAGTTCACGACCCCGGGGCTTGAAGGCGCGCATGAGAAGGGTGGCGTCGAGGGCGAAGTTGGCCGCTACCGCCGGAACCATCTCGTGCCGGTCCCCGAGTTGCGCGATCTCGCCGAGCTCAACACATTGCTGCTGGCGGGTTGCGAGCAGGACCTCGGCCGGCGGATCGATGGGCGGCCGTTGACGGTCGCTGAGGCGTGGGCGAGCGAGCGGCCGCTGCTGCGCGAGTTGCCGGCTGAGCCGTTCGACGCGTGCGAGACCGCGGTGCCGAGGGTGGACGCGAAAGCGCTGGTCACGATCCGGCAGAACCGTTACTCGGTGCCGGTCGCGCTGGCGGGGTTGAAGGTCAGCGCGAGGATCGGCGCGCGGGAGATCACGATCAACCACACAGGGCGCGTGGTCGCCCGCCACGAGCGGCTGCACGGCAAGTTCGGGACTAGCGCCAGCTCGATCACTACCTCGAGCTGCTCGCCCACAAGCCTGGCGGGCTGGAGCACTCCGTTGCGCTCGCACAGGAGCGCGACCGCGGCGCGTGGCCTGAGTGCTTCGACGCTCTGTGGGCTGGACTGACTGATCGTTACGGACGCTCGGACGCCGCCCGGCAGATGGTCGACGTGCTGCTGCTCTGCCGCGAGCACGGGCCTGACCGTGTCGCGCTGGCGGTCCGCGGCGCGCTCGCTGCGGGAGCGATCGACGGTCGCGCGGTCGCGGTTCTCGCCCGCCGCGCAGTGAGCACCGGGCGAGCAGCGCCGGCGCCGCTCACCGGCCTGGACGCGCGGCTGGCTGCGCACGATCGGCCCGCGCCGGACGACCTCGCCGACTACGACCAGCTGCACGAGAACGAGGCGGGACGATGATCGGGCCCGAGCCGTACTGCGCGCTGGAAGCGTTCATCGAGCCCAACCAGCTGGACCGCACAGGCGACCTGGCGCCCCGCCAGCTCATCACCGTGATGATGACCGACGGGATGATGGGACTCGCGCCCGCGGTCTGCGCGCTCACCAGCACCGAAGCACGCAGCCTCGCGTTCGAGCTGCTCAGCACGGCCGAGCACGCCGAGTGGCTGACCCGCGTCCGGGAGAACGACCGATGAGCGCCCCACGCAACCCGAACACCGCAGCGCTGGAAGCGCTGATCGAGGCACACGCGATCGAGCTCAAGCTCCCGACTGTGCGCCGCCGCTTCCGAGCGCTCGCGGTCGAAGCGCTCCGCGAGCAGCAGACCCCGATCGCGTACCTTGCCGCTTTGCTGGAGGCGGAGATGGCTGAGCGCGCTGAGCGGCGCGAGAAGCGCCGGCTGATCGACGCCCGGTTCCCGCAGATCAAACGCCTGGAGGACTTCCGCTTCCCCGACAACCCCAAGGTCCCGCAAGCCACGATCGCCGCCCTCGCGGAGGGATCGTGGATCGATGACCGCGAGAGCGTGATCTTCATCGGCGACTCAGGGACCGGCAAAACGATGCTCGCCACAGCGTTGGCGGTCTGCGCCTGCCACCAAGGACGCCGCGTCCGCTTCACGACACTCGCCGCCCTCGCGAACGAGCTCCAGGAGGCCCAAAGCAACCGTGAGCTCGCCCGGGTCGTTGGACGCTACGCCCGCACCGAGCTCGTCGTGCTCGATGAACTCGGCTACCTGGCGTTGCCCGACGGCGCCGCCGAGCTCGTCTTCGAAGTGCTATCCGAGCGACACGAACGCGGCAGCCTGATCGTGACGACCAACCTGCCGTTCGGAGAGTGGACGAAGGTGTTCCCCGACCCGAGACTCGCGAAGGCCGTAGTCGACCGGCTCACACACCGCGCGCACATCATCGACACCGGCAACGAGAGCTGGCGCTTCCGCCACGGCCTCGAACGCCAAGGACGCAAACGAGCATGACCCCCCGCCCGGAAACCGCGCCCGCGGCTATCGCCACTCAGGCACTCGCCCTACGGGCTCGGCCCTCGCGACGACAGCCGCGGCATGTCATCAGACCGGGCAATCAGGCAACATCAACACCAACAACAACCGACGCCAGGTGGAGCCACTTCAAGCCATCGCGCCGGGGCCAGTGCAAGCCATCGTTTTCACACAGGCGAGCGGGGCGTGGTTGCCGCGTTCGGACAGTAGCCGCTCGCGTCGGCAGGCGATGAGCAGGAAGCGTTGAGGTAGCCGTCCCGGGTGCTCGAGCCCGACTCATATCAGACCAAGGCGCTGCGGGCTACGGGGCCACATCGACAGGACCCTCTCGCGAGGGGAGCTCTTGCGACGCGGACCATCATGCTTGTCTCGCGTCCCGGATCGGGAGTCCCTGGAAGCGGAGCCAGCACCACCGCCACGAAGGACGGCCACTACGTGTCAGCTAGCCCAAATAGAGCGCCGGAACAGCCTGCCACGGACTCGCGGCAATAGTGTCATTTCGATTCTCCGGTACGTGACTGACCAGACCGAGACGATGGAGGTCCTCACCGATCCAGCGATAGACGATGTCAGCGACTGGGTAGCGACCGGGCCAGTTGAACGGCATGCGGCCGAAGCTGCCGGGCAACCAACGCGCGGCGTGTGGACGTGCGGCCCGCTGGCGAGCGTGGTGAGGGCGCCCCCGTACAGCGACACGATCGGACGCTGGGTGCATGACGACCTCGTCGGTGCTGCCGTCGGCGAGCGGCTCGAAGTATCCGACAATCCTGCCGTAGTCGACGTAGCCGACTACTCTCGCCGGGAGCAGCACTCGATGCTCCATCTGCGAACTTAATGTGGACATCCAGCGGTCTACGAGTTCGCGATAGGCCACAAGTGCACGCTGGTACATCTGCGTGGCTAGCGCGAGTAGCTGCGCCTGGGAGCTCACGCGGGGATCCACTGTCGGAAGCGGCGCGCGCAGCTGCGTCTCGCCCTGCTCTCGAAGTCGTTCGAGGTAGAGCGTGGTCCCTCGTACGTCATGTCCGAATCTCTCAAGAATCTCGAAGATCAAAGGTCCCCGTTTGGGGTTCTCAGCCGGAACATCGCTGAGCCGCGCGAGCAGCCAATCGATGTCCAGTGCGTCGCAGTCCCGCGCATCCCGGCCGGCTAAGACGGCTAGCCCCATTTTCCGCACTTCGAAGTGGCTAGGTGTCCTGGCTTTTGTTCGGGCCAGGGTGGTGTGATGTGGAGTAGTTCGAGGATCCGGCGTTGGGTGTGGGTGAGGCGGTCGAGTTCGATTCCGGCTTGTGTGTAGGTGAGGCTGAGTCCTTGGAAGGCTCCGAGTACGTTGCGTCCGGTGGGTTTCGCGGCGCGGTTCTCGGGCAGCAGGCCGGGTAGCAGCTCGTTGTCGGGTAGTTGCTTGCGTAGTTCGGTTTCGATCAGCCCGAAGATCAGCAGCGCGATCCCGATGATGCTGGTCAGCGCGTAGATGCGGTCGTCGTTGTGCAGGAAGATCGGCCGGACTTTGAGGGTTTGTTTGTAGTCGCGGTGGCGGCGCTCGACGATCTGCTGGCCTTTGTAGTCGCGTAGTAGCTGCCCGGCGGTGAGGCGTTTGCCGGGGAGGTTGGTCGCGAGCGCGTAGATCCCGTCGGTCTGCCCGGCGGCAGCGATCGCGTCGTGGTCGCGTGTCCAGGTGAGCGTCGGCTTGCCGTTGCGGGTGGCGGTCGTGGTGGTGATCAGCCCCTCGATGTTGTTTTCGAGGATCCGTGCGATTCTGGTCTCGACCTGCTTGCGGGTCTTGTAGTAGCGGCCACCGAGCCCGTTTTTGACGCGCTGCAGCTGCGCTTCGGCTTTGGTGAGCGCGCGTTCGCGGGCGGCGGCGGTCTCGCGGTGCTCCTCGGAGGAATGGATATACGCGACCCGGAAGCGGCGGGTCTCGCCGGTCTCGGGATCGGTCAGCTCCCAATCGCGCAGCGCGCCGCGGTATCTGGTGCGCAGCTCTGTCGGGAGCTTCTGTTCGCGCTGTGAGACGTAGCGCAGCGCGGTGAGGCGGTCGTGGCCGACGTCGGTCAGGAACCGCTCACGAAACCCGGTCTGGGCGCGGAGCGGCACGATGAACCGCAGGCCGGCGCGGGCGATCTCACACAGCGTCTTGGGATGCCCGCACGCGGAGTCGAGGATCAACAACCCGCCCGGCCCTGAGATCTCGCGCAGCCGCTCCAGGCTCTGGGCGATGAGCGACACCTCGGCGGCGTTACCCGGCTCCGGGCGCACGTACAGCGACACCCCGTCCGCGGTGCTGGCCTGCAGCGCCCGGACTTGGCGTGCGACGCCCTGCCCTTGCGCCCAGCCGTTGGCGACCAGCGCCGAGCCTTCATACGCGCCGCACACCCGCAACGCGGTCAGATCGACGTGCAGCCGGCCAGCGTCGATCCCGAACCGCTCGATCGCGCGGGCCGCGAGCGTGCCCCGCAGCGTCTCTGAATACACCGCGAGGATCTCCAATGCCCGCCCCAAGCGGTCGTCGTTGAGTAACGCCGCCGGGATCCCCAGCAGCTCCTGCAACGCCGCGCCTGAGGCCCACCCCGCGATGTCATACAACGGTGAGGGCGAGCACAGGCGGCTGGCGATCAACGCCGCCGCCGCCTCTCCGGCTGTGAGCTGCTGGCGCCCGCGCTGGGGCAGCGCCCGGTCGACCGTTGCGACCAGGTCAAGCGCCGTGATGAAATGCCACGCCAACAGCAGCGGCCCGACCTCCCTGCGCACCCCGGCCATCGGCGGGTCCAGCCGCGCGAAGGAGCCCATCAGCTGCTCGAGTTGGCCCGACGCTTTGAGCTCGTCCTCGCGCCCGAGCGTCTTGAGTACCCGGTGGCGCACCCGCCCGTGCTCGTCGCGATAGGCCTGCACCAGCCGCAGATACACGTAGCGCTTGCTGCCTCGGCGCACCGCATGACGCTTGACATACATGTTGGCCCTACACTAACGCCACCGTCGGACGGACCCCCAAATAGATACGACCGCCTGGGAACTGGTACTTAACCTGCCAGCCAGCCGCCTCCGCGTTCCTGACGGACATGCCGAACCGACCGTTCTCGAGGGCCGGTAGCGTGACTCCTATCTCGAGCGTACGTGAGCGAGAGACATCGTAGTTGTAAGTCTCCATGGCTCCGGATTCGAGGTTGCGATAGTCAATTGTCTCCAGAGCCTCAAACTCGAATGGGTCTATGTCCTCCCAGCGGGTGCAACAAAGATGGCAGTCACTAACAGTCGCAAGCTCTCTCCCTCTCGTGGCAACGACGTCAACCTGGCGATCGATCACGCCGTCTCGGTGCTCGTACAGACGAACCTCGACAGCGACGTGCTGCAGGAAGCGCAGACAGGCTAGTTGTGGCGGAATCGACTGTTGGGCGCTCCACGAGATCTTGCGGCCGGTTCCGACACCTGCGACGAGCGTAATGGCTACGGTCGCGTCCTTTTCCCCGGTGACGTTCCAGTCCAACGCCGCGGTCCCAGGCTGTGGTACATGAAGTGTGAGCCATTCAACTGTGGCGGGGTAGACCCCCAGCTCGGCGACGAGACGGCGGCGGCTGAGTCGGTCGGCAAGTAGCCGCAACGATGAGGCGTTGCGGGCTACAGGCATGGGCAGACACGTGTTCTCAGCATGTGCGGCGAGCGCCTCAGCGATCGCGCCAACGCCGGCGCCGTCCGCCGCCAAACCCTCAGCCACCGCAGCGTACCCCGCGACCGGCTCACTGTCTTCGTACGACATGGACCTCACCCCTCGTCACATGAGTCTAGCGGTCTGAGCCGAGTCAAACAATGGAAGCAAGCCGCACGGCGGGAGCCGACGGTCGAGTGCGACCACACCCGGCCGGATACCAAGTGCGCCCTCGAGCATCGCTTTCATCGTGGATCCGCTCGAAACGCGACGAGTCCCTTGGCGACGCCTCGATCGTGCCGATCGCCGGCGCCGGGCGAGCGCTCGGTCGCCAAAACAGAAGCCTGGCATGGGCAACGCGCGATGATCAAAGCGATCGTCGACAGATGCGAGCTTTCCGCGTGGTGAGGTCCGGTGCCGAGACCGTGTCGATGCGCGGTTTGAGAACGAAGCACGGGAACGATTCAGGGGTGCGCCCGGCAGTGGGTCGCCGGGCTCGGTGCGGAGTGCTCTCCTGGTCGCGCGTGGGGCGTCTCGGACCGTTCTCTAGGCGATCCTCGTCAACGCGGGGTTGGCGGCGGGCCGGTCCGGGGGTACGCAGACCATGCCTTCGCTGAACCCCGCCGAACCGATCCCGAAGGCGGCGTTGAACCGGTCGATGTTGACGAGGGTCAGAAGCGCGGTGATCTCGACGAGCTGCTCGTCGCTGAAGTGCTTCTTGATCTGGGCGAACAGCTCGTCGGTGACTTCGACCGGCGTGTGTATCACCGCGACCGTGTAGTCGAGCGCCAGCTTCTCACGGTCGGTGAACAGGTCACTCTGGGCGTAGCGTGGCAGGGCGAGAAGCTCCTCATCGGAGAGGCCCGAGTTGCGGCAGATCTGGGAGCCGAGGTCGACGCAGTACTCGCACCCGATCATCTGCGCGCCCTTCAGCTTGACCAGGTTCTTGAGCCGCTCATCGACCGTCTTCCCGTTGCGCACCGCCTGGTTGAACTTGCCCATTCCCATCATCATCTTCGGCTGGTGGGCCCACACCTCGATTGGCTCCATCCCAGTGCCGGTCTGCGGCTCGCGACCGGTCAGCTTCTTCATCATCCTCGGTCCGAGCCGATAGACGAGCCGGACCATCGGCCCGGCCTTGCTTTTCGATACTCCCTGGATGCGTGCCATCGGGCGCCTCTTGTCACATTGGTTGGGGTTCGCGGGTCTATGCATGATGACCCGCGAGACCCCGACGGTGTGACGAGGATCGAAGAACTCGAGCTTGCCAACAGATTCGACCGCCAGCGCCCCCACCGGCGGTCGGTCGCCTACCGGATTCCTCGGCTCGGTAAGAAAGGCCGATGACGCAGTCCAGGACACCTGGCTGCGGCTGCGGCGGACCGACGCCGAGCAGCTCGATAGCCTTGGGCGCTGGCTGACCACGGTCGTCGCCTGGATCTGCTTGAACACGCTCCGGTCCTGCCGGACCCGCGCCGAGCAGCCGCTCGATACCTATCTTCCTGAGCCGATCGTCGCTGTTCCCGCGGGCGGGACCGATCCCGAGCACGAAGGTTTGCTGGACTCCGTCTAGATCGTGCTCCAGGTCGTGGTGGACACGCTCAGCCCGGCCGAGCGGCTCGCATGCGTGCTGCGCGACATGCTCGCGGTGCCGTTCGACGAGATCGCAGCGATGGTCGAGCGCTCACCGCAGGCGACCCGCCAATCGCCAGCCGCGCCCGCCGCCGCGTGCAAGGGGCGGCACCGGACCCCGACCTGACCCGCCAGCGAACGGTCGTCAACGCCTACTTCGCCGCCGCGCGGGAAGGCGACCTGGAGGCGCTGGTCGCCGTCCTCGACCCCGAAGTCGTGCTCCGCGCCCACCGCCGCGACAGCGACCCGCTCGAGCTGCGCGGCGCCGACAGGGTCGCGCAAGGGGGATGGCAGCACGGCGGTTCGCTCCGTACGTTCGCCCGGCGCTGGTCAACGGTGCCGCGGGCGTGCTCGCGTTCGATGGCGAGCGGGGGTTCGCGGTGCTGGCGTTCACAGTCGTCGACGATCACGCGGTCGCGATCGACGTGTTCATCGACCCCGAGCTGGTCGCCAAGCTCGACATCCGCGGCATCACCGCCTGGGAGATGCAGCCACGCGAGCTTCGTGCGCTACCAACACCCAGCGAGCACGAATGAGGTCTAGTGCCCGGTCGCTGCACCGGGACCTCCTCGTCGCCATTAGGGCGATGGTCCGCAGCGCACCGCCCGCGACGCTGGGATTGTGCCGAGCGCAGGCTGCCGTGGCAATGCGAGCGCGGCGCTGGTGTGTCTGTGACCTAAACGCGTCCGGCTCGCCGAGGCGAGCCGGACTTGACCACGACGAGCGGCTGATCAGGCGGCGGAAGCCAGTGTGACGGCAGGCGTGGCTACGATCCGCTGGCTGGTCCGGAGGTACACAGTGATCAGGCGGGCGCCGACCTCGCAGAGCGCCATCGCGACCATCGCCACCGGCCATGCCGCGCCGCCGATGTGGTTGGTGATGCTGAAGCTGCGCACGGCCGGCTCGAGCCCGTGACTGATCGCGAACGCGAACACCATCCGGGAGCTGATTCCGGCGAGGAGCAGGATTCCGGCGAGCCAGCCGACGCGAGCGAACGCGACACCGTCGTGATCGCGGCGGATGTGGGTCGCCAGTCCGGAGATCGTGCCGAGCGTCAGCCCGACGGACGCCAGCGCCGCGACGAGAACCAGATCGTTGCCGGCGGTCGGGAGCGTGTGGAGGTACTGCGATCCGACCCAGAACACGAGCACGATGGGGATCACGAAGTAGCGGCGATCGATCCGGCGCTCGAAAGCTTGGCGGGCGACGATCAAGACGAACAGCAGGTTGATGAGGTAATCGGTGGTGGTCATAGGCCAATGATCGATCTGGCGCGGCCGGCTGTCGTCGGCGCATGGGTTGGTTCGCGGGTTGATCGTCGACTCAACCCGCGGGTTGACGCGACGCGGCTTGACCCCAACGTCCCACCCGCGGCTCGCACCCGCCTGCGTCCGACACCAGCCACTCGCGACCTCCACGGCGAGGAGCGCCCTCCGTCGCAAACGAGGCGCTCGCCAGCTCAAGCCGCGGGGTCGCTCATCAGGCGATCGCGAGCGTCTGCTCGGGCGCCGACCGGCCCGGATCGCCCAATCCTGTCGTCGCCACACCAATAGCGCGCTAACAATCACGCCGGACCACAACGGCGCTCGCGGGAAGCCTCGGTGAGGGACATCCGCACTAGTTCGCTCTCTCGCGCGTTCGACCGTCCCCGAAGTTGCGAGCTTCGTCGCGCCAGCGTCAGAACGCATACAGGTGTGATCTTTTCATCCCTTGGGTGGGTGGGCAGGCTGGACACTGCGCCTGACGATTCGTCACGCGTACGCAACCAGCCGATCAATGACCTCGGCACCAGCGCGGGACCGGACTCACGCATCACGAGCAGTAGGAGGTAAGGGTCAGTGCTCACTAGCTAGAGCCAAACTAGCGTTGGCAGTTGCGACCGCCTGTGGTGTAGTCGCGGCCTCGGTTCCAGCCGTCAGTCATGCGAGCGCATACGGGATCCAGTACTGGGGAGCGTTCACGGTCAACATCAAGGGTCAATCGATTGGGGTTCCATGAGGGCAGCTCGCCCACTACATCAGTGGTAAGGGACTACACGTCAGCTGGGACGGAGCGAACTTCATCTCGGCGTCAAACCTGTGCGACCCGTCGATGAGGTTTACCTACGGTAACGGGAAGTACTACCTCAGCGGCAACGTGCACTGGGGATGCAGTCACGTAGGTCAGTGGAAGTACACGCTGAACTGGAACGCGCCTCGCGGCAGCACGTGTGCGGAACTGTGGGAGCACAACTGGCGGATCCGGGTCGCCAGGCAGTGCCACTACGTGTATTAGCGCCCGTACAGCCGCCGGCGCTGGTCTAGCACCGGTACCGTCGTATATACAAGGACCGGTCGCTGGCGGATTGACGGCAGTCAGCCGCTGGTCTCGTCCGTGACCGTGGCTCATGCGCCTCCGGGTGGCCGAACCGCTGCTCGGGGGCGCTCGAGCGCCTCAAGCCGTACGCGATCACGGTCAGGGTGGGGCTGCTCCACGGAGCACCAGCTGTGCCGCCGCCGACGGCCGCGGCCATGCCTGTTGGGAGCGGCGCGCTACGAGACGAGCCTCCTGCACTCCCGTCCAACAGCAGCACCGTGCGAGCGCTCGAGCCGACGGTGCCTTGCCTCGAACCGAGTTCGCGGGCGCTTCCTCCGTCGCCGAAGCGATAGCCGCATCTCCGACGGCGAGAACTCGAAATGCGATCGTGCGAGGTAAGAGTCTGCGCGCTCCTCGCTCGCCGAAGCGCGTCGCCGAGCGCCCTGCGGCGGGGCCTCTCTTCGGTCGAATGCGGTCGCACGCAGTGGTCGACGCGCCTGGCCCCGTGACGCCTGGAGCAGAAGTCTGGGATGAGTGGCCGCAAATGGCGACGAAGTGGGAGCCATCGCGGGAGCGACAGGTTGGGCAGTTCGCAATTTGTCGGACGGCGCCTGCGGGGGAGTTTGATGGCGTGCGTTGAATCGTTGTGCGATGGCCAACAACGACGCGCCAGGCGTGAGGCGGTCGAGACCGCGCGGCGTGCGCGAGCGACTGGTCTACGGTCTGGGCGCGTCGTTGGGCGGGAACGCGACCGCCTTTGGGTATTCGGTGACGATCACGGCGAGCTTCGGCGCCGTTGAGCTCGGTCGGGGAAGCCCGCGATTCGGCGACCTGATCGTCTTCGGCCTCGGAGCGGTCGTCGCATTTGGCGGCTTGGAGGGGCTGGCCAGCGGTGGATTTCGATCTCCTCTGCAGAAGGGCTCGAATGAAGTGGTATTGCTCGGGACCGCACTTGCGTTCATTTCGATCATGCTCGCGATCGCAGCAGCCCGCGGGGTTGCCGAGGTGCTTAGTGGCGGGTGGGCGTGGTTTGGCGCGGCGTTCGCCGCGTCGCTGGTGTTCGCGCTCGTCGAGAGCGTGGAATTCATGTTTGCCGAATGGCTGCAGGAACGCCGCGGCGAGCCCGTTGAGCCTGACCAGTAGTCCGGGCACCTCGGCAAGCGCGACATGCCGCGACCATCCGAACCATCGCCGTGACGACCAACGCGAGTCCCACTGTGCTTGGCGCCGCCCGCTTCGGCGAACCACCGGCCGCACCCTCGGGCTACCTGAACCCGCTACGCGCTGCCGCTTCGCGCCGGCCAGCTCGCGAAGCGGCAGTCCTGACATCTCAGCCCGCCCGCTAACAGGATCACCCGCCCGTGCAGCTGGAGGCAGACACCCGAGCGCCGGACGACAGGGATCACGCAATACGGGCTCTCGCTGACCGATCGGTCCCCGTCGCGGTCGCCCCAATCGTGCTGGTGCATGCGACCGCCCGCGTGGCCAGGTGCCGGACCCGGCGACGCGCCCTCCGTCGCCCAAGCGAAAGCGCGGCGCGATGACCGTCCCGAGACAGAAGGAGTCGCAGTCGCCAGCGTGATCGATGTTGGCGCGTGCGTTGTCCGACAGTGGCAGCGCTGAGGCCGTGGGGGGTGGCGGCGAGACTGCTCGTATCGAACGAGGGCGCCGACGGCCATTGGCAATCCGGTCATTCGCCGCCGATCGTCGGTGATGCCGGTTGCGAGTATCACCGCCGGGAACCGCAGTCGCGTGAGCGGACACTTATGGGTATGGACTCCCGCAGCGACCTCGAGCTCTGGAGGCTCGCTCGCGCCGATCCGGACGCGTTTGGCGTGCTTTTCGAGCGCCACGGGCGCGCCGTATACGCGTTCTGTGCGCGACGCACAGCCGACCTCGCGCTCGCCGAGGACCTCACGAGCATCGTGTTCCTCGAGGCCTGGCGCCGTCGCGAGCGCACCGAGATCTCGGGCGAGAGCCTCCTTCCGTGGCTGTTGGGGATCGCCCATAACGCGGTGCGCAATGCGCACCGTTCGCGACGTCGCCACCGGGCCGCGCTCGCGCGCCTGCCGCCCGAGCCGCTTGAGGCCGCGGCGGACGACGTCGCCTCGCGCATCGACGCCGAGCGTGCGCTCGCGGATGCCCTGCAGGCGATCCGCACGTTGCCGGACCGCGAACGTGACGTCGTCGTGCTCGTTCTCTGGAGCGGGTTGTCCTATGACGACGCCGCGCTTGCCCTCGGCGTGCCCGCCGGCACCGTGCGCTCGCGTCTCTCGAGGGCCCGTGCCCGGCTCAGCGCTT
Organism: uncultured Solirubrobacterales bacterium; assembly: GCA_963794285.1. Lineage (GTDB taxonomy): Bacteria > Actinomycetota > Thermoleophilia > Solirubrobacterales > Solirubrobacteraceae > Palsa-465. Next base: position 474,361 of record CAWCDS010000009.1, on the reverse strand, counting down.
CGCTGGTCAATCCCTTCCCCTCGACTCCTGGAGCCCTCGAATGATCGACCCGACCTCCGTTCCTGTTCCCTCCGACGCCTGGGTCGCGGCGCGCCGCGATCACCTGCTCGCCGAGCTCAGCCGTCCACCCGAGCGCCGCGTGCACCGCCGTCTGGTCGGCGGCGTGGGTGCGCTCGCCGCCGCCGGGGCGGCGACCGCCGCCGGGTTGCTCATCGCCGGCGGCCCGGCCGCGTCGACCGCCTTCGCCGGCTGGCGTGCCACGCCCACGGTGCCGGCACCCGGCCAACTGCCGGCCGCAGAGGCGAGCTGCCCGGCCGGTGGCCCGAGCCCGGGCGGCAAAGTCGGACCGCCGGCCGCGGTGCCGTCGGGCCCGCCGGCGCTCTCGGACGTCCGCGGCCCCTACTCGATGCTGCTCTACCTCGACGGCGACGGGGGCAGCACGCTGTGCATGAGCGGCGGCTCGTTCGTGCGCGTGCTGCACACGCCGGCGCCGACCGCGCCCGCGCCGCCCGCCGATGGCCTGGTGATCGACCACCTCGCGCGTGGTGAGGTGACGTTCGTCGAGGGGCGCGTCGGCTCGGCGGTGAGGCGTGCGGCGCTCACGCTCCACAACGGCCGCCACGTGACGGTGACCGTCGGCGGAGGGCACTTCATCGCCTGGTGGCCGGGCAGCGCGAGCGTCGCGACGAGCACCGAGACCACGGCGTCCGGGAGCCAGAGCCGGCCGCCCGACGTCGCCACTGACGCCATTCACCGTCCGTGTCGGTCCGGCACGGCGCCATGCAGCCATGTGGTGCACATGCTCGACGGCTCTGCGCCGCCGCCTCAGAAGCGCGGCTGATCCTCCCACCAACAGCCGAGGCGCGAAATGCGGCCGGAACGGTCTCCTCGCGCCTCGGCCGCGGCGCACGGGTAGCGATCAGCAACGTCAGCGTCGCTGGGCTAGACGAGACGGCCTCGCCTGCTCACGGGAAGCGGCGCCGACGCGACAGCGCGCCGAGCTTGACGTGAGCGATCGGGTCGCGGTCGGGGAGTACACGGCGGTGATCGCCGAGCACTTCGGCGTCGTTCTCGCGGTCGGTGCCAACACCGAGTACGCCGACTACGACCGGCTGTTCGCGGTCAACCCGTGGGGCGTGATCCACGGCACCAAGCCCTTCCTGATCAACGCTCGCTGAACGGGCACGTTGCCGGAGCTCGCCACCGCGGTAGGGGGGCACCGACAGTGCCGCTCTCAGCGGCGACCAGTCGCGGGTCCCCCGCGGCCGCTTTAAGGGCCTGTCCAAAAAGGTCCGTCCGACGGGTTTAAGACCCTTCCGGTATGGCTATGGGTCCAGCGAAGGGTCAGGCAGCGACGTTGCAGATCGCGATGGTCTGTGTGGATGAGTTGGTGCCGGCGGATGATCGGCTGCGACGGATCGATGGGGTGGTCGATTGGGAGTTCGTGCAGGTCGAGGCGGCGGGGTATTACGCCCGGGACGTTGGTCGGCCGTCGATCGATCCGATCGTGTTGGTGAAGCTGATGCTGGTGGGCGCGATGGAGGGGATCGGGTCGATGCGCGAGCTGCTGAGGATCGCGGCGATGCGTGTCGATATCCGCCGGTTCCTCGGCTACGGGCTGCATGAGCGGCTGCCGGTGCATCAGACGATCAGTCACGCGCAGACGCGCCGGTTCGTGGACGCGCAGCTGTTCGAGCGGCTGTTCTTGCGGTCGGTCGCGCTCTGTCGCGAGCACGGGCTGATCGACGGGACGCACCTGTCGGTCGATGGGTTTCATGTCGAGGCGAACGCGGCGTTGGCGAGTCTGCGCGCGAGCCTGGCCTCGGTCGAGGATGAGCAGGCGTGCGAGGGCGCGAGCGCGCCGGCGGGTGCGAACGAGGACGACGATGATGGTCGTGCTGAGGATCCGGGTGTCGGCGCGGAAGCGTCACCTGAGACGCGGCCGCAGTTGCGGTTGGTGCAGCCGCGGACAGGGCCGACACCAAAGCGCCGCAGCTCGAATGCCACGTCGGCGTCGCGCTCGGACCCGGACGCGAAGTTGCGTCACAAGCCGGGGCAGCGGCCGCATCTGGTGCACCGCGGTCAGGTCGCGGTCGACCCGAAGGCGCGGTGTGTCGTCGCGTGCCTGGGCGAGCAGGCCGACGGGCACGAGGGCGATGCGCTGGTGGCGATCATCGAGCGCGCCCGGTTCGCGGTCCCGCGCCTGGAGTCTCTCGGTACCGATCAGGGGTACGCCGCCGAGCGGGTCTGGAACGCGGTCCGCGACCGGGATCACCGCGTATGTGCCGCCGCAGCGGACGATGCTCCCCGCCCCGGGCGAAGAGCCCAAAACATCGGCGCAAGCGGCCGCGATGGCCGCGCGGGAGCGGTGCAAGACCCCGGCCGGTGTGTGGTCCTACATTCAGCGGATGGGTGACGCCGAAGGGGTCGTTGGCGAACTCAAGCGCCAGCACGGGATGGACCGCGCTCGCTCACGCGGGACCCCGTTGTTCCACGTGCAGCTCCTGTTCGGCTGCTCAGCGCTGAACCTCAAGCGGATCGCGGCACACACCGGTCGGGCTGCCAGTGGAGCGGCTGCCGGGCCACGAACAGCGAAGGCCGAGGCAGCAGAGAGCGGGGAAACGGCCTCAGGAACGCTCGGGAGCATCACCTGGCGCCAGATCGACCACACCTCCGCCCACGGGCTGCCTTCCTGCCAGCTCGCCGTGCCGGTCTGGACGATCGCGCTCTCCCTCAACTGAGTGCCCAGACCGGCTTCTTGGACAGGCCCTTAAGCGTGGATCACGCGCCGACAGCCGATCAGCTGGCGACTCCTTCTGTCATGGGACGGTCGTCGCGCCGCGCTTTCGCTTGGGCGACGATCCACACGTCGGGTCTAGGCGTGGTCGGCACGCCAGCTGACGATCGCATCCGCCCCAAGACCGGGCGCTTCATCTCCGCCGATACGCGCGACCCGTTGCATCGGCGGCGCATAGGTGCGGAGCCAGACTCGCACGCGGTTTGCGAGCCTCGCTTCCGGCGATTTGCGGGTTCCGCGGCGGCTCGCCGGCGAGTGCTTTCGCCGTCCGGCCGTCTGGTGCTCCGCGAGCGCAATGGCGACGAGGGCCGCTTGGCTCAGCCGCGCAGCCGCACCGACAGGCAGGTGACACCGCCGTCCAGCTTTTCGTATTCGCTGATGTCAACTGCGACCACGCGTAGCCCACGGGACTCGAACAGCGCTCGCGTGGCCGGTGCGCCCGTGGACATCAACACCGCGGATGCGTCGAGCACCACAACGTGGGCGCCGGCCTCCTCGGGCACCGAGAGGAACGACGGCCACCCGGCGGGGTCGTCGACAAGCGGCTCGAAGCCGACGATGGTGCCGTCGGGAAGAGCTGTGACCGACGACTTCAGATGCAGCGTCCGGGAGATGCGGACGCCGAGGACGCGCGCGCCCAGCGGCGCGAGCAGCTCCGCGAGCTGCGCCGCCCCGGACGCATTCGTCCGTCCGCTCAGGCCGACCCACACGACGCCCGTGCCCTTCAGAACGTCACCGCCGTCGAGAGTGCCCGGCGGTTCGATCCGGGCGATCCGATAGCCCAGGGAAGCGAGCGTTGCCGCGGTTCCCGCGACCTCGGGCTTGCGCTCATCGGCGCCCGGACGAGTGATGACAGCGAGCTCGCGATAGACGACGACGGTGTCCTCGACGAACACTGCATCGGGGCACTCGTCGGCCGGCGGAACCTCGATGATCTCCCAGCCCTCGGCCCGCAGCGCATCGACGTACCCCCGCCACTGGCGTGCTGCGAGCTCCACGTCGACCGGGGTCCCGATCGGATGCGTGACCAAACCCTCACGCAGACGCGGGCCGGGACGACGGACGAGCGCGCGCGGGTAACCCGCGCCATCCTCAGCCACGGCACCCCATCGCGTCATCGAGCTCGAGAACCCGCAGCCTCATGAATCGTGAACCTGCCGGCCCTGCCCCGCCATCTTCGTGCCCTCTTGCGACGTTCCACCCGGACGCTAACCGCGGCCAAGCCGGGCAATCAATCCCGCGGACGTGCCTCCCGATGACCTTCACGGGCCGATCGCGCCGCGCGCCTGGGCGAGACGACAGCGTTCGTGTACCCGCCGAGCCAAATCGTGCCGCTGCTCGGCGACAATTGAGTGGCCAGACCCAGCGGCGGCCGAGCCATCCGTTCGCCACGAAAGGCATCGCAAGCTATGCCGCGGTCGTCGCGATGCCTCATGGCGACGGCGCGCAGCGCCGGTGTCGCTAGGCGCGGCGTGTCGGGCCTGCTGCACGGCACTTCGCTGCTCCGCAAGTCGCGCGCACCGGAGCTGTCGCTGCTCGTGTTCGCAGAGGTGGCCAAGATAGCGGTCGAACGTATCTGGCCTCGCTCGTTCGTCTGACGAGAGATCGACGATGTGCGAGCAAGCGTCGTGTTCAGATTGGTCAGCGCATGCCGAGTTCCTAAGGGATGGATGCGACCGGGACCAGGTCGGTCAAGGGGGCGCAATTCGATCGCCTCCAGTTCCGCGCGCGGCTGTTCATCGTGTACGCGCTCGCAGCCGGCGCGATGCTCCCAGTGATCGGCGCTCATCGCGATCGGGTGGCGCTGTTCTTGGCCTTGATCGTCGGGCCGGCGCATTTCGTGATCCGCTGGCTCACGGGTGTTCCCAACCCGACCGGTTGGCTTGAGTTGCTCGCCGTCGTCTCGGGAACGGTGGCGGCCGCGTTGAAGCCGTCAGTCTGGCCGGCGTGTTTGTTGTTTCAGATGCTGACGGTCGCCGCGGCGATCGCCTTCCTTCCGCCGATCTGGACGTTCACGCTTGCCGGGGTCTCGATTGTCTCGATGGCGGTCCTCGCGGTTCTGCAACCCGTCCCGGCGCAGCTGCAGATGACGATCGTCGCCGCGGTGTTCGTTCCGGTTCTGTTCTCCGGATCCGCGCGCCGTCGTACGCGTGAGCACCGGTCGAAGCTGCGAATTGGTGCCGCCGTCCGTTCGCTGCCGATGGTCGTGTGGGAGACGGACGCGACGGGCACCCGGACACTGTCGATCCAGGGACGAACAGACGAGCTCCTCGGTCGCTCGGTCGACGAACTATGTTCCCGCGGCCTGGCGGCCGACGTTCATCCTGACGACCGTGAGGCGTATCTGGCGCGGTTCGGCGCGAGACGCGAGCGGGGGGGCATGTTCGACTACCGCTACGTGCGGCCGGGCGGAGAAATCATCTGGCTGCGCGATCAGCTTGTGGCCGCCGGCCCGGGGCGGACCGCGGCGGTGCGCGGCGTCTCGATCGACATCACCCAGGACCGCCGCCAGGACATCGCGGTGCAGCGCTACGAGCAGATCGCCGAGCGCATGGGCTCGATGACGCTCGTCCTCGAGGCGACGGATCCCGAGGCCGGCCCGGTGATCGTCAACGCCATCGATCCGATCGACTGGGGGCTCGACGACGAGGTCATCGGCCGCCCCCTGAAGGCCGTCTTCCCCGAGATTGCCGCACAGCCCGAGATCCAAGCGTTGCTTGACGGGGAGCAGCTCGGGGTCGTCCGCACGGGTCCGTGGGAGGTCGAAGGCCCCTCAGGCGGTGTGCGCAAGCTTGAGGTCGAGGGCTTCCCGCTGCCCGGTCGCGCGATCGCGCTGCTGCTCGACGATGTCACCGAGCGCGAGCAGATGCTCGAGCTGGTCCGCTGGCGCGCCGCTCACGACGAGCTCACCGGGCTCGTGAACCGCACCCAGCTGGTCACCGCTGCGACGGCGGTCCTCGACGAGGGGCGCCGAGCTGCACTGCTGATCATCGACCTCAACGGCTTCAAGGAGGTGAACGACACGCTCGGTCATCCAGCGGGCGACCATCACCTGAAGACGATCGCCGCGCGCCTTGCGCTGATGACCGACCGTCAAGACGTCGTCGCACGGCTCGGAGGCGACGAGTTCGGGATCCTGCTCATCGAGCCGAGCGCCGCTCGACTCGAAGCGGTGACGCAGGCCGCCGTCGAAGCGTGCCGAGCACCGGTCGACCTTCAAGCCGTATTGATCGCCAGTAGCGCGGGCATCGGCATCGCCACCGCTCCTGAGCACGCGAGCACGGCAACGCATCTGCTCCGCTGCGCCGATATTGCGATGTACGCCGCCAAGCGCAACCGCGTGCCCTGTCGCCGCTACGAAACCACGCTCGACCTCGACACGTCGCGTCTGGAGCTGACCGGCCAGCTCCAGGCTGCCTTCGACGAAAACCAGATGGAGATGTTCTTCCAGCCGCAGATCGACGCTGCCACTGGCCGCCTGACCAACGTCGAAGCGCTCGTACGCTGGAACCATCCGGAGCTTGGCCTGCTCTTGCCCGAGGCATTCCTCGAACTCGTTTCGCTCGCAGGGTTCACCGACGACCTGCTCGGGGTCGCCGTCCGGCAAGCACTCTCCGTCCTCCCGAGCCTCCCCGACGATGTCGGCGTGGCGGTCAACCTCACAGCCCACGACGTGCGCTCACCGACCCTCGCCGACCGCTGCGCCGCGCTGGTCGCCGAGCAACAGGTCCGCCCGGAACGGCTGACGTTCGAAATCACCGAGACGCACATTCTCGACACGAGTGGCACTGTCACGACCGTGCTCGAACGCCTGCACGACTTCGGAGTGAAGCTGGCAATCGACGACTTCGGCACCGGCTACTCGTCGATGTCCACGCTGAGCACGCTGCGTCTCGACGAGCTCAAAATCGACAAGAGCTTCGTCGGCGCCGCGCTCGACCGAGAGGCAGATCGAGCGATCGTCGAAGGGATGGTGTCACTCGCTCGCGGGCTCGACTTGACAATCACTGCCGAGGGCGTCGAGAACGAGGCCACCGCCACCCTGCTCGCCGAGATCGGATGCGACGAGCTCCAGGGATATTTCATCAGCAAGCCGATGTCGCGCAGCGACCTCCTCGCTTTCGTCTCGTGCCGCCTAGACAGCGCCGAACCAACGCTGGCACCCCGCCAGACCCGACGCGCGGCATAAGCGGCGGCATCGCCACCGTGGCGTCGCTCGGCCGCGACCGGTGGCGTATGCGAGCCCTCGGCAACCGGCCTGGAGAGACCTACAGGTCGCGCGCCAACATCAACAAGCTTCTTCATGCGGTCGTCAAGAGACTGCTTCGACCCACCTGCCGGACCCGGATATCGCAACTGCGTTCCTCATCGGATGTGCCTGATCCGAGCCAACACTTTGGCGACGATCTACAAGTCCAGCTCGAGGCCGGTCGTGCGCTCCGGCTGACGATCGCATCCCGCTCAATTCCGCGCGCCGCGACGGACATCGATACACGCGACCGGGTGCACCGGCGGCGCATATGTACGGACCCAGACTCGCACCCCGCTTCGCCAACCTTCCTTTCCGCGATGAGCGCGACTCGGGCCACCGCTTGGACGTCTGCTTTCACGGCAGGCTGTCCCAGCCGGCCGTACGCCCGCCTCGCGACGCCGGCCCCCACGAACGTCGCCGTTGGTCGCGCCAGTGCAATCGCCCAGATGTGGGGCGGGCGGCTGGCGGTGAATCGCCCTCGCCGCCGGCATGCTGCTTTGGAATGGCGCGGCGGCACGGCCTTCCAGTCGCGTGGACGGAGTAGTCGCGGGTGGGCCATTCGAACCGCTCAGTGGACGACGAGGAGGAGCGGTTGGGTTGCAGCTCCCTTCATGGCGGAGCAGGGATGAACGATCGCCTCACGGCTGCGTAGTGCTGCCGGCTGCGTAGTGCTGACGAGCGAACGCGGGGGCCGGCTCGCTGTCGGTGTTCATCGATTCGCGAGCTTGTCGGGGAGCAGTTCGACGCGGGTGATCTCGCGTTCGCGCTGGCCGGTCAGCCGCTCGCGAAGTCCGAGGGGTCGGGCTGGCAGCGCGAGCGCGGAGAGCGTGTGGTGGTGCATGTCGGCCTCGACTGCGAAGAGCACGTGGTCGCGGCCGGGGTAGTACCAGCGCTCTGCTTGGGTGCCCATCACTCCGATCCGGCCGCTAAGCGCAGTGTCTGCTTCTCGCACAGGCCAGTGCGGCATGGGAGTCTGGCGATACGAAAAGCACGACGGGCCGGGTGCCCTGGGCTCGGTAGCGCGGGTGGGCGAGGCTCCAGCCGCATAGGAAGGCGTCGTAGGCGCGGAACTTCTCTCGGTTGTATGAAGGCCTGGCGGTGAGATTGAGCTCTATGAGCAGATCGAAGGTCAGCTTCAGCGTGTCGATTCGCAGCTCGAGCGATACGTCGGGCTTGACCTCGCTGAAGGTCTTCAGTTCGACGTCGATGATCGCCTGTCCGTCGGGGACGGGGATCTCGTTGAGGGTGATCGGGTGTCGGTCGCGGCCCGAGCCGACCTGGGGGACGGGGTAGCGGCCGGTGGCGTAGCGGGGGGGGGCCAGTGGTCGGTGGCGATTGGGCCGACGGTGCGGTGAAGCTACGTTCGCGTACGACCCGAGCCTCCGTGAAGACCCCACGCCGTCGCCCAGGTCAGGGCCTGTCGTAAAGACGCAGCGCCGACTCGCCAGGCTGCCTGTGCACCAGCCCGAGCTCACGCAATTGCGACGGCGCTCATGGTTGTCGTTCAACTCGCGCATCTGCGGATGTCGACCGCGATCGCATTCATGGCGCGAGCGCCTCATCCGTCGGACGACGCGCTGGCGACTCCCTCGTCGCCATTGCGCTCACGCGGCCGCAATGGTCGGTCCGCAAGAGCGGTCGTTCGCTCAGACGCGCTCGTCGCCGAGAGCATGGCTCCCGTCGGGGCCGCGACAGGTCGAAGCGGGGACAGGTAGGCCGAGCTGCCGGACATCGCTTCGCAGCTCGCCGCCAGTGGTCGACGGGGGACCGCGACGGCGGATTGCTGGCGCCGGCGCGGCGCAGCCAGCCAGCGTGGTAGTGGCGGCGGAGGAGCGAGCGGTCTCGGCGCGCTATCGCTGTGCGCGCGCAGGAACGCGTGCTTGCCGGCTATGCGCTCATCGGCTCGCGGAGGTCCAGGTGCGCGAGCTCGGCCCGCGAAGCGATCTCGAGCTTGGCGAGGATCTTGCGTACGTGATAGTCAATTGTCCGGGGGCTCAGGAACAGCTGCGAGGCAATCTCGGGGTTCGTCAGTCCGTCAGCGGCAAGTCCGGCGATGTGCAGCTCCTGCGGCGTCAGCTGATCACGGGTCGAGGGATCGCGCTTGCGCGCGGTTTCGCCACTGGCCCGCAACTCTGAGTGAGCTCGGGCCTCCCAGGGGGCTACCGCGAGCTGCTCGAAAGTGGCAAGCGCCGCACGCAGATGAGGGCGGGCATCGAGCCGCCGCCGCTCGCGCCGCAGCCATTCGCCGTAACGCAATTTGGGAATCGCTTGGCCCACACCCGAAACCGGTCTAAGTGATCAGCGACATCGTCGAGTCGTTTGCAGCGCATCGCTGCCTCGATCGCGTCGGGAACGCTCAGAACCACGAGCGGACTGGATTGAAGGCGGGTCGCGAGCGGGGCGAGCAGCTGCTCCAGCGCCTCAGCCGGCCGACCCAGAGCGAGGTTGAGCAGTCCGAGCGCGCGCGCGATGTGGCTGCTCAGAAATGAAGCGCCGCTCCTGGCGACCAACGCCCGCACCGCGTCGACGTGCGCCAGCGCCTGTTGCTCGTCTCCGCGGAGGGCATCAACCGTGGCAAGGTCCGCGAGGTTCCAGCTCGCCGCCCATGGCTGGCCGAAGTCGAGCGCCAACCGGTAGCCCTCCTCGGCGATCGAGTACGCCAGGTCGAACTGGCTCTGGCCGATCATCTGGGCCGCTTGGACTTGGAGCGCGTACGGAAGGATGCTTGAGAGCGATCGTTCGCGCGCCACACGAACCGCTCGTGTCGCGTATGCGAGGCCGGCACCCCAGATCCGCTCGCGCCCGATGGTCAGCGCCGCCCAGATCAGACAGCTCGGATTGTTCAGCTGCTCGGCGATCTCGATCGCGTCCGCCGAGAGCGCGGCTGCACGAGCGTGGTCTCCCGCCTGGGCCACCGCCAGCGCGCTGAGCGTGGCCGCGGTGAAGCGATCCATTCTGGCTTCGGCCCGCACGTCGTTGGCTCGTGCCACGAGCGCGGCGGCGTGTTCGTGGTCGCCCGCGTACATCGCCATGTCGCAGGCTTCACGGAGCATCAGCAGCGTCAGTGAGGCATCGTCGCTCACGGCGATCCCCTTGGTCAGCATCGCGACCGCGTCCGACAACCGGCCGCAGCGCCCTTCGATGACACCGCTCAGATACAGCAGCCGGGCGCGCTCTGCGCGATCGGAGAGCCCCAACGCGTCGGCGACGAGTCCGCGGGCACGATCGACCTGGCCTGCTTCCCAAGCCGCTGCGGCGGCGTCGGCGAGACGACGACCACGCGACACGTCGGTCTCGCTCAGCCTTGCGGCTCGTTCGAACGCGGTCGCTGCCGATGAGTGGCCGCCTCGTCGCCGCGAGCGCTCGGCCGATGTCGCCAGGTCCGCAGCAATCGCTTCGTCTGCGCTCAGCGTCGCCCGGGCCAGGTGCCACAGCCGGCGGTCCGCGTAATGGTCCTCGCTGCAGGCGTCCGCCAGAGCCGCATGGGTACGGACAACCTGACCTGATGTGGCCGATTCGTAGACGCCCGACCGCACCAGCGGATGCCGAAACACGATGCGCCCCTCGTCGACCGTGATCAGCCCAGCGTGCTCTGCAGGGTCGAGCGCGTCCTGAGGAACCTCCAGAGCCGGAGCCGCGCGGAGGACGATCGCGAGCTCGCTCGCCTCATCGGCCGCCGCGAGCAGCAGGCCGCCCGTGTGGAGACGGGTAGGCGCTCGATTCGCTGTGCAAAGGTTGCTTGTAGGCGTGCGCTCAACGGGATCACTTCCGGCATCATTGCCTGCCCGGCGAGTTGCTCTGCGGACAGTCCGCCCGGAAGCTCGATGAGCGCCAGGGGATTCCCGGCCGCGTCGGCGAGCAGACGCTCGCGCACCGAGAGGGAGATCCCGCGACCTGCACGTTCGAGGAGTCGATGAGCAGACTCGTCATCGATCCCGTCGAGGACCAAGTCGTTGATGTCCGGCGCGCCGAACCGTCTTTGTTTGTTCACCCTCGCGGGCTGCGAACAGGATCACCAACCCTTCGGTGTCGAGCCGCCTCGCAGCGAATACAAGCGCGTCGGCCGACGGAACGTCCAGCCACTGAGCATCATCGACGAGGCACAGCACGGGCTGCTCCTCGGCGGCGACCGCGAGAACGGACAGGACACCGGCTGAAACCAAGAAGCGGTCAGAGTTGCCGGATGGCCCGAGACCGAGCGCAGCGGCCAGCGCCACTCGCTGCGGATCAGGCACCCGCGTGAGAAGCCCGAGGATCGGACGCACCAACGCATGGAGCCCAGCGAAGTCCAAGTCCGACTCCGCTTCGACCCCGCCGACCGTCAGCCTCGTCATGCCTGTCGCCTGAGCACGGGCGTAATCGAGTAGCGCCGTCTTCCCGACGCCCGCCTCGCCGCGGATCACGAGCGCGCCGCTCCGACCATGCGTCGCAGCTTCGAGCAGCCGGTCGATCGCCGCGCATTCGCCTGACCGACCGACAAGCTCCGTGCCCCCCTTCAGCTCGGAACCAGCCATCTTCAAGACGAGAGCCTACCCGTCCAGCTCGACTCACAACAGCGAGGAGTCGCCGCGTATTGGCCCCGCGGCGCGCTGCAGGACCCGGTGAGCGGCGTTACCTGCTTCCCATGATGACTGGTGAGTTGACTGGTGGCCGCGCTGATGCGAGGGAGTCCGATCAGCGAGATCGTGCCGGCATTCTTGACACGCAATCGCATGGACTGGCAGGAGCACGAATGAACGCCCACGTCCTGTACCACGTCGCCCAGCACCGCATCGCCGAGCTTCGCCGCGCCGCCGAACCGCACCGGATCGCGACACAAGCGAGGATTGGCCGGCGCATCCAGGGTCGGCCGGCCGGCGCCGTCCGCGCGTTCAGTCCGAACCGCAGGCGCCGATGACCCACGTGCTCCCTGTGGCGATCGCCACGTTCGTGACACTGTTGACGCTGACGCCAATGCGCCGCAGGCCGCTCTCGCCGCCAGTGCGAGCTTCTGGCTCACGTACCTGGTCAGCGAGGCGCCGATCCTCGCGTTCTGCTGGCTGCTGGTGTCGACGCTCGACGCACTCACTCAGATGAGCCTCAGCTCCCGCGGTGGTCTGGCGGTGCTCGGGCTTCTGATCGTGACCCTGGGTGGCCTCGCGCTCGTCATGTGGCGCGAGCTGATGGCAGGCCCGGCCGTTGCGCACGCGGTGAGCGACGGGCTCAGCCTTCAGCTGCACCCCGACGCGGTCGGCTCGCGCGTTCCCCGGCGGACCCGTCCGAGTTCGCTGGTGTGGCTCGTCCTGCGGCCCCTCCCGCTTCAAGCTCGCGCTATCGAGCGTGTCGCGAACGTCAGGTATGGCCCAGCTCGGCGGCACAATCGACTCGACCTCTATCGCCACCGATCGCGGCCCGCCGGCGCGCCGGTGCTGATCCATTTCCATGGCGGGCACTTCCGGATGGGCGGCAAGAGTCGTGAGGCACGCGCTCTCTTCCATCGCCTCGCAAGTCAGGGCTGGGTGTGCATCAGCGCGGAGTACCGGCTTCGTCGGGCGGGCCGCTTTCCGGCATCGCTGATCGACGCGAAGCGCGTGATCGCGTGGGTGCGTCAGCACGCGGGCGAGTATGGCGCCGACCCCTCGCTGGTGGTCGTGGCAGGCAGCTCCGCGGGCGCGCACCTGGCCTCGATGGCTGCGCTGACTCCGAACGACCCGACGTTTCAGCCCGGGTTCGAATCGGCCAATACCTCGGTGAGCGCTGCCGTCTGCCTGTACGGCTATTACGGCGAGCGCGACTTCGGGGGACCGTTGCCCTCATCACCCCGCGCGTACATCCACTGCGACGCGCCTCCCTTCTTCGTCGCGCACGGAGACAACGACAGCTTGGTCCCGGCCGCCTGCGCCGCAAGCTTTGCCGATGCGCTCCGCAGCGTCTCGCTCAGCCCGGTCGTCTATGCCGAACTGCCGGGCGCCCAGCACACCTTCGACCTGTTGCGCTCGGTCCGTTTCGAGCACGTGATCGACGGCATCGAGGCGTTCACCGACTGGGTCCGAGCCCGTCACGATCCGGCCCGGGGCCCACTCGTCAGCGGCAGCTCGCGCGATGGGCTCGTGCAGCGGACGTCCCTCGAACGGGCGTCGGCTTGACTGGGCCGGTCGCGGACTGGAGGACAGCGCGTGCAACGCGTCCGGTCAGGCGGGGGCGCGCGCGCGCGGGTCAGCGAGCACTTCGCGTTGGCGCATGTCGGCGCCTGGAGTCCGGTCACGACCGTTCGCCTGATCAAGCGCAGCGGCACCTGGCATGTCGACTGGTCCCCGGCCACGATCAACCCGGCGCTGAGGACCGGCGAGAAGCTCGTGGTCAGGAAGGTGTGGCCAGCTCGGGGCCGGGTCCTTGGGGCGGGCGGTGCGCCACTGAGCACCAGCGCCCGGAGCGTGGTTGCCGGAGTCGTCGGGAGGCGGATCCAGAGCGCGAGGGACGTGCGCGCTGACCTGCTTGCGGCCGGTGCCAGCCCGGCACAGGTCAGCCAGGCGCTGGCCCAGGCCGTCGCTCACCCGACCAGGTTCGAGCCCGTGTTCACGGTTTCGCCGGCGCGGTTTGAGCAGCTCAGGTCCCAGCCCGGCTCGCAGAACGTCTACTCGGTACGCGGAACCGAGTTTGAGAGTACGTCGGCCCCGGCGGCGATCACCTCCCAACTGGCAGCACACGTGGTCGGGACACTCGGACCGATCACGGCCGAGGAGCTCAAGACGCTCGGCGTCCCGTATGACGCATCGTCGGTCGTGGGCCAGAGCGGCGTTCAGGCCAGCCAGCAGCGGACCTTGGCCGGCGCACCGAGCACTCACGTCGACATCGAAGATGCGGACGGCAATCCCGTGAAACTGCTTGCACGCTTCGGAGGACGACCCGCAGCTTCGGTGCGTACCAGCATTGACCCACAGGTTCAGCTCGCGGCCGAGGAGGCGCTAGCTCACTCGACGCATCCGAACGTTTCGATGGTCGCAATTCAAGCCTCGACGGGGCAGGTGCTCGCTGTCGTCTCCGACCCCCTGAGCACCTATAACACGGCGCTTGAGGGCGCCTACCTGCCGGGTTCGACGTTCAAGGTGCTCACCTTCACCGCGTTGTATAGGCACGGCCTGACACCCTCGTCGCCGACCAGCTGCCCATCCAACTTGACGGTCGACGGCGAGCCGTTTCACAACGCTCCCGGTGTCGGCGCGGCGTCGACGATTGACGCCGCGTTCACCGAATCTTGCAACACCGCGTTCATCGGTTTGGCCACGGCGCACCTGTCGTCCGGCGACTACCCGGCAGCAGCCCGACTGTACGGCCTGGACCGCACCCCGCAGCTCGGACTGCCGGCGCTATCGGCCAACGTGCCCGAACCCAAGAGCCAGACCGAGCTGGCCGCCGACGCGATCGGACAAGGACGGCTCACGTTCTCACCCCTCGGCATGGCTCAGGTGGCCGCGGCGATCGACAGCGGGGTTGTTCGCGCGCCCCGGCTGGTACAGGGCGCGCCCGACGACAGGCGAGCGCCGTGGCGGCTGCCCGCCGGCCTCGTCTCGGACCTGCGAACGATGATGGCGCAGCTCACGTCCAGCGGCACCGCCGCCGGGACGGGACTTCCGGCCGGCACCCACGCCAAGACCGGCACCGCGGAGTACGGAGTCGGAGCCGAATCGCAGCTGAAGATCGACGGCTGGCTGATGGGCTACCACGGGGACATCGCGTTTGCGATCGTGACCCAGGACACCGGCGGCGCCGACGGCGGACCGGTCGATGGACCGCTGATCGCAAAGTTCCTCCACGCACTCGGACCGACCGGATGATCGAGGCGCGCCACGGCAGACATGTGCCGCTGACCTCACAACTCCCGGTCCGCGTCGCCATCGCCGGGTCGCTCGCGCTGGCGATGTTCGCGGTCCTCTTCCTTCGCCTGTGGTCCCTACAGGTGCTATCGGGGAGCCGCTACCTGAACGCAGCCGATCGCAACCACGCTCGGTCGATCGCGATCGCCGCGCTCCGCGGAGACGTGCTGGACCGCAACGGCGCACTGCTCGTCGACTCCAGGCGAACACTTGCGGTGCAGATCAACCCGCAACAGCTACCCGTGCCGGTCAGCCTGACCAACGTGACCACACTCGAGCATCCGCCCAAGCGCGACGCCGGGGAGTACAACGCCCTGGCTCGCGTGCTCCAGATGGCAACCACGCGCCGCCGCTGCCGCCTGCACGTGCCAAGGCCGAACGTGTTCCGGCTCTCACCGATCGCCTGTCAGGTGAGCCAGCAACTGACACTCGTACCCTACGCCAACGTCACCGTCCACACCGGCAGAATCATCTTGCGATCGTCGGCCAGTCAGGGCTCGAGGCCGAGTACGACCTGTTCCTGCGCGGCAGCGACGGAGTCGACCGGGTCCAGGTCAACGCGGTCGGCCAGCCCACCGGCCGCTCACACCACACCGCACCGGTCGCGGGCGACAACCTCCAGGTGTCGCTTGACGCACCTGCAACGAGCCGGCCAGGCTTCACTTCAGCAGTCGATCAGCCAGAACGGCGGCTCCGGCGGCGCATTCGTCGCGATGAACCCCGAGAACGGAGCGGTCTACCGACTGGGGTCACTGCCGACCTTCGACCCCTCGGCATTCACGGGTGACCTGTCACAGGCCAGCTACCGGCAGCTGACGAACGCCACGGGCGGACAGCCGCCGCTTGACCGCGCCATCCAGAGCGTCGGCCCGATCGGCTCGACGTTCAAACCGGTGACCGCAATCGCAGCGCTACAGAGCGGGCGGTGGCCACTCACCGGCACCTATGACGACACCGGTCAGTTCTGTATCGGCAACACCGGCGCTCAGCAATGCCGGCACAACTCAAGCCACGCTGCCTACGGCGTACTCAACCTCGTCAGCGCGATCAAGGTCTCCTCCGACATCTTCTTCTACAACCTCGGGACAAGAACGAACGCCGACTCATCGAACTCCGCGAACGGCGGCCCTCTCGACACCTGGGCACGACAGTTCGGGATCAGCCGAGACCCCGACATCGACCTCCCCGGCGCGGCTCGAGGCACGCTGCCGACCCCCAAATGGCGTGCCGACCGCAACCGGCTCGAAGCCGGCTGCGATCGCGCCACCGGTCCCTACCGCTACACCAACAGCGTCTCGATCAGCGCCACGAAGCGCAAGGGGTATCGCCGCAGCCCCAAACACCAGCCCGGCGGCTGCGGAATCGCCGACGGCAGAGATCGTCCGTGGTCGGTCGGCGACAACGTCAGCCTCGCGATCGGTCAGGGCGACCTACAGGCGAGCCCAATACAGCTGGCAACCATCTACGCCGCGCTCGCAAATGGCGGCACGATCGTCCGCCCTCACCTCGGCGAAAACGTCCAAGACCAGGACGGCACCGTGCTGCGCACGATCCAGCCGCCGCCAGAGCGTCACATCGCGCTCAACCACATCCTACCTCGACGCGGTACGCGAAGGCCTCCTCCAGGCGGCGACGCAGCCCGGCGGCACATCCGACGATGTGATGGGACACTTCCCGGAGCCCGTTTACGGCAAGACGGGCACCGCGCAGTACATCCCCACCAGCGGCCCCGATGCCGGCCACGAGACCGATTACGGCTGGTATGCCTGCTTCGTCCCAGCATCAGCCACGACCAAGCCGATCGTCGTCGTCGTCACCGTAGACGGAGGCGGCTTCGGCGACATCTCAGCCGCCCCGGTCGCCCGGCAGATCCTCTCTCAGTGGTTCTTCGGCCAGCCCGGACCCTACTTAGTGGGGCGCACCGATGACCAATAGTGCGCGCCGTACGGCGGACCTCTGTCAACGTCCGGCGGGCTCACCATCGGGCAATTGCTGACATTGAGGGCGAGAGTGGAGATCGCTTGCACATGTGTGGCTCCCGCTCGAAGTCTGCTCCAACGGCAGGCATCCCAAGAAGGGGCTGATTCTACGACGACGGCCTGCGGCGCCGTTATCTCAACGGCGTTGCACCTAGCTGCTCTCCGCGTGCATCACCGCCCAACTCGAGTTCGGGTCATATCCGTTGCGGCGGAGCTCGTGCAGCCACGCATCCCACCCTGCCTGCGGCAGCCGGCCAGGGTCAGCGCCGTCAGCGCGGCGGCCCAGGGGCGACGGCGGCGGTGCTCGCGACTGGATGGGTCAGATGGTCGCGACATGTCTCTTGCTCCTCAGTGGATGCCGAAGAAGTGTTTGAAGCTCTCTCCCCAAGTTGTTTGCGCTCCCGCTGGTCGGTTCGCTGCTGCGCTGTCGCCCATCTGCTGGGCGAGGGTGCGGCCGCTGGAGGTTGGTGATCCCCAGCCGATCTCGATCCCGGTGCCGCTGGGGGCGAAGCGGGCGACGGCTTGGCGGGCGCGGAAGATCGTGCCTACGGTGGTGCTGGCCGGGGTGATCTGCTCGGCCAGGTACCAGTAGGCGGTCGGCGCGCCGGCCAGCGCGTTCACGAACTTGAACAGCAGTAGCGGCTGCCCGGCGTACCAGTTGCCAACCACTTCGACGAGCTGGCTGTCCAGCGGCGCGTACATCGGGGTGCCGACAGGGGCGCTGGCGTCGACGCCCATGTCGTCGCGGCCGATCGTGAACCCGGGGATCGGATCGATCCCCGAGCGGCCGAGCACGCCTGACCGCCGCCGGGCGTGCTCACCGGGCCGGTCAGCCGCGTGAGCTGCATTAGTCCCGAGCCTGAGAGGCCGAGCTGCTGATCGGCCCACGCGGTCAAATCGACACGGTAGTGGTAGCCGTCCGGCGTGCTTGACAGCGGCTGGCCGGTACCGATGTCGCGCTTGTAGAGGATCACGCTACGACCGTTCTGCGGGTTGGTCACGCGCAGCGGCGTCATGTACGCAAGGCCGCCGAGCATCGTCGCGTTCTGCCTGGTCACTTGTGATCCGGGGATCCCGGGGGACAGCTCGGCGTAGCTGTCGTGGCTGACGAGCAGGTTGTCGCCCCACGCGCCGGTCGCGTCGCTGAAGTAGGTCGCGGCGACGATCGTCGGCTGGCCGGGCGCGAGCGTGATCGGCGCGGCCGGGTCGCTGTTCCCGGCCGGGACGCTGAACGGTGCTCGCACCGTTAGCGATGACAGGCCTGCGCAGGGCTTGGAAGCGGCGACAGGCTGCGACGCTCGCAAGCGCGGATCCTATGCGCCGGACGACGACCGGCGCTGATCGTTCGTCCAAGCACGCAAGGCTCAGCGCCGACGGTCCGGCGCTAGTTGCCAAGGGTCAAGTTCAACGCTCCATCCGGGCGCGGGCCAGAGTTTCTGCGCCCATTCAAAAAAGCTCGCGTCGTCATCGAGCGTGACCGAGCGGTGCTCACTGCCGTGAACGATCCATGGCCTGGCAGGGTCGTGCTCGGTCACAGTGAAGCCGTACTCTGGCACGAACAGATGTTCGCATGCGGGTCAAGGATTCGCTCGCGGCTTGGTGGACGCCGCTACGCCCACGTGTACCGGCCGGACCACGACATGCCGAGCAGGTCATCCAGAGCGTCCTCGACCCTGGCGACCAGAATCGGCTGCCACGTGAGTGACCGGAACCACAGCCCGTCGGCGGCTTCGCTCACGATGACCTGCGGCTCGGAACCGCCGTTGAGCCGACGTGTGAGCCGTGATAGCAGCGACGCGATGTTGCCTGGCTCAGCGGCCTGCAGGTGAATGACGGCTTCGGCGCTCATCTCGTCGGGGTGGGACAGGTCCAAAGTCTGCCCACTGTTAGCCAAACCTAGTCGCCAGGCAGGACGGAATTTCGGGGAATATGTCGCAACCATCGACGAATTCCTCACGTGCAGCCACGGCGGATCGGTCCGGAATTGGCTCTCCGGGCGCGGTCCACCTAGCGCCTGGCCCGCGGCGAGACCGTCGGCGGCGGCAATTGGTTGACGACGGATCCGCAGTGGCCGCGCCGGCGGTGCCATCCGGGGCGCTACGTCGTTGGTCGGAGGCGGGAGCGCGGCGGCCGTGTGTGGCCGTCGACTTTTCGTGATGTTCTTCGCCGTTCGTCTGCAGCGAGGCGGCCCGTGGGATTGGTCGGGCGAGCTCCGCGAGCAGGACGGCTGGGAGGAGCATCCGCGCTTTATGGTTCCCTGGTCGACGGGGGCTTCATCGTGCTGGGAGGACCGCTTGAGGGTGGCGCGAGATCCTGCACGCGATCTGCGCTCCGTCTGAGGAAGTGTTTCGGCGACGACTCGCCGAGGACAACTGGGCGCAGAATGGCATGCTGACGGTAACGTTGGTCGAGGCATCGACGGTCTTGCTCGACGGCCGGTCCGCGTCGCGTCGCGTCCCGTCCGGCGCGGCGGCAGAGCGAGGGCGGTGATGCGGGCGCGTTGTCGTAGGATCGCGTGCCATGAGCACTCAACTTGAAGGCGGCTGCGCGTGCCGGGCTGTCCGATACCGCCTGTTGACGGAGCCGTTGTTCGTGCACTGCTGTCATTGTCTGAATTGCCAGCGTCAGACCGGCAGCGCCTTCGTCATAAACCTGCTCATGGAGGCAGAACGCGTGGAGATCCTTGCGACCGCGCCGCAGCCCGTGGACGTGCCGCGCGACGACGGCAGCGTGCAGAGGATCTTCCGTTGTCCGAGCTGCCAGGTCGCCGTGTTCAGCGAATACAGCCGGCCAGGGGTGTCGTTCGTGCGCGGCGGCACTTTGGATGACCCCACCCACATCTCACCGGACGTTCACATCTATACGAGATCGAAAGTCGGTTGGCTTAGGCTCCCAGAAGGCACGCCGGCATTCGACGTCTACTACAACCCCAAGGAATTGTGGCCAGCCGAAAGCCTTCGGCGTCTCCAGGCGATCCGTCGCCATCCCGACTGAGCCGCTTATCAACGAGCAGACTGCTCGTTCGATCAGACCGCCGGAGCGGGGTTTCACCGGTCTCTGACCACGAGCCCCCAGCTGAAAGCAACGACCTGAGATGGACGAGATCCAGAACTGTCGGGGCGCCGCCGTGACGAGCCTCATCAGACTCTCCCGATTCGTCCCAAGCGGCGGCCACGTGGTCACGGACGACGACGGCTACTGCTCGTGCAGGGGAAGGAGGGGCTAGGTTCCTGCCTTTGGCGCGCGGAGCAGGAGCACCACGTGGTCATGGAAGGCGTCGCGGGCGGCCAAGCGTTCAGCCGACTGGCGATTCGGCGCAGCAGCGTCCGCCTCGAGCGTCTCGGTGAAGCCAGGTCGCGGAGCGCTCTTACTGGTTGTTGTCGAGCATGCCGATCGTGGAGTCGATCATCGGCCGCTCGTTCGGGTAGCCGACCTGCTTCAGCGTCGCGGGCCTGCCCATGTTCAGGTCGATCGTTGCGTTCGAGCTTCCCACCGTCTGACCGGCCGCTGTGGGCGTCGTCAGCGGTGTCACCTGCGCTGTGCTGAGGTCCTCGAGCGGATGATTGACCCTCGCGTCGGTCAGCAGCCGCGTTCCGTTGGCGATCGTGGACGGCTGGGAGGTGCCTGCGACGACGCGCATGTGCAATACCGGGACGGTGGGGAGGAGCGAGTAACCGTTGGGGCCGCAGTGTCCGACGCCCGCCGAGCATGGTCCGGCGGGCGGGTGCTCGAGCGGGTTCGCGCCGTCGCTGCCGATCCCGCGCTGGAAGTCGCGCGTCCAGATTGTCAGCACGTCCCCCGGAGCCGCGCTCGTAGGAATCCGTAGGACCACATCAGATCGCTGCCCGGGCGCAAGTAGCCCGAGGATCTCGCCGGCGCTGAATTGGTTCGGGCCGGCCGAGTTCATGCCCTGGAACTGCAGGTATTTGGGGTCAGGGTTGAGCCCGCCTTCGAGTCTGGCGTTGTTCAGCAAGCCTCCCTCGCCGCCGACGCGGAACATCTGCAGAACCGATCAGCTGCGTGTCGTTGTTGGGGCAGGAGTCCGGGTCGTACTGGACGTTGGGGATGGTCCCCGCCGCCAGCGCCGCTCTGAATGGCGGTCCGGTTCGGGCGTCGCAGAGGTCCGATGGCGATGGGCCGACGTCCCTGCCCGGGAACGGATCGCGGAGGCCGTCGCCGTTGACGTCGCCCGCCCACGGCGGGAAGTCTGACGGGCCCGACGACGCGCTCGCCGGGAACGTCGAGGCGTCATTCGACCCCGGTGTCTTGCAGACGGTCGTATCCGCCAAGACGAGCGTCTTCGTCTGGGATGCGGGCGGCAGTACGCCGGGGCTCTGCAGCTTCTGATCGTCGGGCCGGTGACGATCAGCGGCCCGTACTGCCCCCGGGATACCGGGTTGGTCGGGCTCATGTGCGGGTGGTACCAGAAGATCCCCGGCCGTGGGACCTTGAAGATGTACGTGTAACTGCCGCCCGGCGGGACCGGATCCTGCGTGACCGCAGTGCCGTCGGAGGCGTTCGCGAGCTCGACCCCGTGCTAGTGGATGCTCGTGTTTCCCTCGCTCGCGGGCAGTTGGCTCTGGTAGTGCACGATCACCGTGTCACCGACCTTGACGCGGATCTCGGGGCCGGGGATCGCGCCGTTGAAGGTGATCGCGTCATTAACGGTGCCGAGCCCCGGCAGGCGAGCGGCACCTCCTTCGCGACGATCGTCGTCTCGAACACGCCGGCCGTCCGGCTTACGTTCTGGGCCTGCGGCAGGTTCGGCGTTGCGTTGATGTCACCCCAGGCGCATGCTGGAAACACAACGACAGAGACCGCGATAGCAGCGCCGATGACCAGCGCGAACGCCTGTGCTCGAAGGCGATGTGTCTCAATGGGGCCGGCCTCGATTGCGGAAGCGCTCGGATTGCTCCCATGACGACCGTATCCGGCTCGAGCCGGCTGCGGGATTTTTGTAAGACCCTCCTACTGCTGCGCTCCGCGCCAACCGCTGCCGTGGGGGGCCGATTTGGGTGTGCTAGCCCTGGTGCCGGAGGCGGTCGCGCGGGGCCTTGGCGGTGCTCGGAGCGTGTCCGTTCTGGGCTGCGGTGCTGGGTGGGTTCGCATCACGGTCACGAGCCGCCTTGGCGCGATGTCGCCGGCCGTTAGGGCGTGGGGGGCCGAGCTGCTCGTCCTTGTCGGGACGCAGGACGACGATCTCGCCGGCGGCATGGTTGAGCAGCCACGCGACGGTGTCGGCGTCGAACCCGTGAGTGCCTTGAGCGGCCGCTGCGATGACGATTCGGTCGAAGCGCTCGTGGGCGAGTGTCTGCCTGAGCGCGTGGCGGTAGGTGCGCCCGCGCTCGATGCGGGCGTCGACCGGCACGCCGAACTCGATTGCGCGGTGCTCGATCGCCTCCTGCAGTGGGATTGCGATTTGCGATTGGTGTGGGAGTGAGGCCTCGAGTGGAAGATGCAGCGGGACGCGTGCGAGGAAGATCGGAAGCAGCGTTGCGTCCTCGGCGTGCGCGAGCCGTAGAGCGGCGTCCAGCGCGCGTGAGGAGAGGGCGTTGGCGACGTACGGGAACAGGATCCGGCGGGCGCGGGTGACGTTGCGCTGAGCGGGGCGGTGAACGCCGTAGTTAAACAGGGCTGCGGACAGCGCGATGACCGCGATTCCGAGCACGGCGACCAGTGCGATCAGGATCGTGTTCATGGTTCCTCCTTCGGGCGCCGGGAGCGATCAGCGACGATCCGCAGGTCGACGCCGGGCAGCAGCGCGATTAGCCGGTAGGGCAGCGCCGGGGAGGTCATGCGGCGATATGCGCTGCGTGGCTTGGGTGTTCCCATCAGCACGTAGGTCGTGCCGCGGTCATTCGCGACTTGTTGGGTGACGAGCGCGACGTCCTCGCCGTGCTCGATCAGTAGATGCGCACCGAGCACGCTGGCGAGCTTGCGCAGCGCCTCGAGCTGCTCCTGCTCCTCCTGGGTGGGGTTGTGGTCGGTGACCCACAACAGGTCGAGCTCGGCTCCGAGCCGCTGTGCCGAGCGCCATGCTCGACGGACGATCCGCTGTGATTTGGGCTGCGGCTTGATTAGAGCGAGCAGCCGCTCGCCGACCGCTTGGGGGGCGGCGCTGTCGAGGAGCCGCTCGTCTCCGGGGCGCAGTGTCGGCTCGACGGGCAGCCGCTTGGCTTCGACCTCCTCGGCGACTTGCCGCAGCGCGACCTCGCGCAGCGCGGAGAGGTTCTCGACCTTGAAGAAGTTGTTCAGCGCGGACTGCACGCGCTCGCCGGAGTAGACCTTGCCGGCGAGCAGCCGCTCGATCAGCGACTGTGGGGTGATGTCGATCAGCACGACCTCGTCGGCGACGCCGATGATCGCGTCGGGCACGGTCTCGCGGACGCGGATGCCGGTCAGCTCACAGATCTGGTCGTTGAGGCTCTCCAGATGCTGGATGTTGACCGTCGAGAACACGTCGATCCCGGCCGCGAGTACGTCGTCGATGTCTTCGTAGCGCTTCTCGTGCTCGACTCCCGGAGCGTTGGTGTGGGCGAGCTCGTCGATCAGGCACAGCTCTGGCTTGCGGCGCACGATCGCGGGAAGGTCCATCTCCTCGAGCACGGTGTCGCGGTAGTTGACCCGCCGGCGCGGGATCACTTCGAGCCCGTCGGCCTGGGCGCTGGTCTCTGCTCGCCCGTGCGGCTCGAGGTAGCCGATCGCGACATCGCGCCCGTTCTCGGCTTCGGCCTGTCCTTCCTGGAGCATCCGGTAGGTCTTGCCGACTCCGGCGGCCATCCCGAGGAAGATCTTGTAGTGCCCGCGGCGTGAGGGGTCGACCGGTACACGCGGGGCACTCGACTGGGTGGGGCTCACGAGTTCCGTGGCGTGCCCCTCAAGACTGAATGGTGAAGGGAGCGTGCGGCGCGGCCGCCGACTCGACTAGGCGCTCGAGCGAGCGCGCGAGCGCGCGGCGGTGGCGAGTACCGGTGAGCTGCAACGCGCGGGCGGCGTGCACCGGCGAGCTCCACGACGCGGCGCCAGCGGCCAGCTCCCTGTTCAGTTTGGGGGAGCGCACCCGGGCCAGCAGCCTGGTGAGCCGCGGCCGGCGTCTGACCGTGAGCGCGGGGATCGAGGGCGAAGCGAGGGCGGGCGTGCTTCTCATGCGCCGAGAAGGTTGTGAACGAGCAGGTCGATCAGCTTAATCCCGATGAACGGGGCGATGATCCCGCCGAGTCCGTAGATCAGCAGGTTTCGCCGCAGCAGCGCGCTGGCGCCGATCGGCCGGTAGTTCACCCCCTTCAGCGCCACGGGAATCAGCAGCGGAATCACGATCGCGTTGAAGATGATCGCGGAGATCACCGCAGATTCCGGCGTCCCGAGGCTCATGATGTTGAGGACGTGCAGCGGCCCCTGTGCGCCGTTCGCGGCGGCGTATGTGGAGACGAAGATCGCGGGCAGGATCGCGAAGTACTTTGCGATGTCATTGGCGATCGAGAACGTGGTCAGCGCGCCGCGGGTGATCAGCAGCTGCTTGCCGACTTCGACGATCTCGATCAGTTTCGTTGGATTGGAGTCCAGATCGACCATGTTTCCGGCCTCGCGCGCGGCCTGGGTGCCGGTGTTCATCGCCACGCCGACGTCGGCCTGCGCCAGCGCAGGGGCGTCGTTGGTGCCGTCGCCGGTCATCGCGACCATCCGACCCTGGGCCTGCTGATCCTTGATCAGCTCGAGCTTCGCCTCCGGTGTGGCCTCTGCGAGGAA
This sequence comes from uncultured Solirubrobacterales bacterium, assembly GCA_963794285.1. Lineage (GTDB taxonomy): Bacteria > Actinomycetota > Thermoleophilia > Solirubrobacterales > Solirubrobacteraceae > Palsa-465. The sequence goes on along the minus strand of CAWCDS010000009.1, from coordinate 449,734 downwards.
GTCATCGACGCCGGATTCCTCAGCGATCTTCGCCGCGGTCAGACGGTTATCGCCGGTGATCATGATCGTGCGGATCCCCATCGCGCGGAGGTGATCGAAGCGCTCGCTCATGCCTTCTTTGATCGTGTCCTTGAGATAGATGACGCCCATCACCTGAGAGTCGCGCGCGACCGCGAGCGGGGTGCCGCCCTCGCGGCCGATCCGGTCGAGCTCGTGCTGGAGCTCGGCTGGGGGCCGTCCACCCTCGTTGGTGACGAACTCGATCACCGCATCGCCCGCGCCCTTGCGCAACTGGCGACCGTCAAGATCGACGCCGCTCATCCGGGTCTGTGCGGTAAACGGAACGAAGTGCGCGTGCAGGCTGGCCATATCGTGCTCGCGGATCCCGTATTGCTTGGCGAGCACCACGATCGAGCGGCCCTCAGGGGTCTCGTCCGCCAGCGATGACATCTGCGCGACCTCGGCGAGCTCGGCCTCTGTGACCCCGGGCATCGGGATGAACGCGGAGGCAAGGCGGTTACCGATCGTGATCGTGCCGGTCTTGTCGAGCAGCAGCACATCGACATCGCCGGACGCCTCGACCGCGCGGCCGGAGAGCGCTAGCACGTTGCGGCGCACGAGGCGATCCATGCCGGCAATCCCGATCGCTGAGAGCAGCGCGCCGATCGTCGTCGGGATCAGCGCCACCAGCAGCGAGATCAAGGTTGTCTCCGAGATCGCTGTGTGCGCGAACAACCCGAACGGCCGCAAGGTCGCGACGACGACGATGAAGATCAGCGTCAGGCTTGCGAGCAAGATGTTCAGCGCGATCTCGTTCGGAGTCTTGCGCCGTGCAGCACCCTCGACCAGCGCGATCATCCGGTCAAGGAACGAGTGCCCCGGCTCCTGCGTGATCTCGACGAGGATCCGGTCAGAGAGGACCCGGGTGCCGCCAGTGACCGCCGAGCGGTCACCTCCGGACTCGCGGATCACCGGCGCGGACTCGCCCGTGATCGCCGACTCGTCGACCGATGCGATCCCCTCGATCACGGTCCCGTCGCCGGGGATCAGCTCGCCCGCCTCGACGATCACGACGTCGCCCTTGAGGAGCTCTGAAGCTCGTTTCGTCGTGCCGTCCTCGAGCTTCGCGACGGTCTCCTGGCGCATCGTGCGAAGCGTGTCGGCCTGTGCGCGGCCGCGCCCTTCGGCGAACGCTTCGGCCATGTTCGCGAACACGACCGTGAGCCACAGCCAGAACGAGATCACGAACGTGTACCAGGCGGGCTCGTGGCCGCCGCCGAGCGGCCCGCCGCCGAACACCTGGATCAGCCAGGTGACGGTCGTGATCGCGGCACTGATCTCGACGATGAACATCACCGGGTTGCGGATCTGGACACGTGGGTCGAGCTTCAGCACGCTGTCGATCAGCGCGCGCGTGACGATGTCGCGGCGGAAGAGCGAGATCGCTTGGCGCTCGGTGCCGGGTCGCGTCGGGCTGCTACCGACAGCGGACATCAGCGGCCACCCCCGCTCGCATGGTCGAGCGCGAGGTTGAGATCGAGCACGTCGACACCCGGCTCGCCGAGCACGCCGAGGAAGCGACTGTTGGTGTTGTTCTTGATCAGTTGCATGACGGTTGTGAGCGGGAGGTGGCGGGCCGATGCGATCCGGTGTGCCTGGATGTCGGCGTTCGCGACCGAGATCTCGGGGTCAACTCCGGATGCGGAGCTCGTGACCGCGTCGACCGGAACCCGGGCTGCGGTCAGCGTCGGGTCGTAGGGCTGCTCGAGCTTCAGATACGCGTCGAGGTTGGACTTGAAGGTGTCGCGGGCGACCGCCGTGTTCGGTCCGAGGTTCGTGAACGACGACGCTGCGGCGTTGTACTGCGTGGCCGTCGAGGGCCGCTCCTGGAAGTACGCGGGATCGGGCGCGAGGACGGGTTTGCCGGAGCTGTCTTGCTCGGGCTTGCCGTTCTTGCCGATCACGGGCTTGGCGAACGGCTGGGCGATCAGGCGCGAGCCGACGACCTGGCCGTTGCGCGTGATCAGAGAACCGTTCGCGCGGCCGGGGAAGACGACCTGCGCGATGCCGGTCATCGCGAACGGGTAGATCAGGCCGAACAGGACCGAGAACACGACGATCGCGATGACAGAGGTGATGAGGTCGCGGCGCATCGTTCAGAACATGTGGGTGCCGAGGCTCTGCACGATCGGGCCGAGCAGCAGCGCGGGGAAGAACGTGAGCGCGCCAACAAGGATGACGACGCCGATCAGAAGGATCACGAACGTGGGGTTATCGGTCCGCATCGTCCCGGGGCCGGCGGGCGCGACTTTCTTGCCCGCCAGCGCGCCGGCGATCGCGAGCACGAGCAGCAGCGGGATGAACCGCGCGAACAGCATCGTCAGCCCGCCCATGATGTCGGCCATCTTCACCCCGTGAGCGCCGAGGTTGCCGGCGTTGGGCTGGACGTAGCCCGTGTAGCCGGCGAACGCCGAGCCGTTGTTGTTGGCCTGCGACATGTACGCGTACAAGGTCTCTGAGAATCCCTGCGGGCCGCTGGCGGCGATCGACGCGCGGCCCGCTGGACTCGCGGTCGCGACGCCTGCGGTCATCAAGATCGTCAACGGGGTCAGCAACGCGGCGAGGGAGACGAGCTTGATCTCCTTCGCCTCGATCTTCTTGCCCAGATACTCGGGGGTGCGCCCGACCATCAACCCGCCGATGAACACGGCCAACAGGACGTAGACCAGCATCCCGTACAGGCCGCAGCCGACGCCACCCCACACAATGTCGCTCAACGCCAGGTTGGTCATCGGGACGGCGCTTCCCAACCCGGTGAAGGACTCCATCGCAGCGTTGACCGAACCGTTGGAGGTGTCACTTGTGGTCGTCGCCCACAGCGCAGAGTTGACGATCCCGTTGCGCTGCTCCTTGCCCTCCAGGTTCCCGCCGGTCGAGCCCGCGATCGCGTGCGTGCTGACGCCTGCGAGGTGCTGGGCGGGAGTGCCGTGCTGCTCTGAGACGTAGGCGACGCCGACCCCGCCGATCCACAGCACGAACATCGCAGCGAAGATCGCCCATCCTTGGCGGCGGCTGCCGACCATCTTCCCGTACGTGTACGTCAGCGCGGCCGGGATCAGGACGATGAACAGCATCTCGATGAAGTTCGAGAACCGGCCCGGGTTCTCGAACGGGAACGACGAGTTGGTGTTGAAGAACCCGCCGCCGTTCGTGCCGATCTGCTTGATCACGACCTGCGAGGCGACCGGGCCCTGCGCCATCGTCTGCGTCCCGCCGGCAAGCGTGTGCGCGGTCGTGTAGTGGCTGAAGTTCTGGATCACGCCCTGGGAGATCAGCAGCAACCCGCCGATCACCGCCAGCGGCAGCAGCACGTACAACAGCGTGCGGACCATGTCCTGCCAGAAATTGCCGACGCTCTTGCCGCTGCGGGACATGATGCCGCGGATCAGCGCGATCAGGACGACGATCCCGGCTGCGGCGGAGACGAAGTTCTGGACCGTCATCCCGATCATCTGGCTGAAGTACGTGAGCGTCGTCTCCCCGCCGTAGTACTGCCAGTTGGTGTTCGAGACGAACGACGACACGGTGTTGAACGTCACGTCCCACGTGCCCGAGTGGTACTGCACGCCCGGGTAGTCAGAGAACGGATGCAGCGTCTGCGTGCGCAGGATCGCGTACATCACCAGCCAGCCGATCAGCGAGAACACCAGCAGCGAGCGCCCGTAGCGCTTCCAATCCTGGCCGTCGCTGACGTCGACGCGCAGCACCCGATAGAGCAGGCGCTCGAAGCGCCCGAACATCCGCTCGAGCAGCACCGTCTCCCCCGGCGTGTACACGCGTGCCATGTACGCGCCGAGCGGAGGCGTCAGCGCGATCAGAACGACCACGTAGATCGCGATCTGAACCCAGCCTTCGAACATCTACAACTTCTCTCCGCGCACCAGCGCGTACAGCAGGTAGACGATCGCGAGCACAGAGACGATCAGCCCGAACACATCGCCACCGCTCATCGAAGCGAGAACGAGTGTCATATCCGGTCGATCGCGTAAATCAGGCCGAGCAAGATCGCGAATGCTGCGATCGCCATAGCCACAGCGACAATGTCCATGTCGAAGATCTTCGACGCATCGGTATCAAGAACTTATGCAGAAACAGGCCGGCGGTATACAGATTCTGTGAAGATCCGGGCCGCCCACTGAATGCCCGGGGTCCAAGTGGGCCGAATCTCCACACTGCAAGAGGACCTGCCCGCGCGCCGCGGTCCCAGTGCAACGCTGTGGCCGGTGCCTCGTTTGCGAGCGCCGATTCCGGGCGACCGATCAGCCCCTCCTTGCGCGCAACCCGTCCCGATCGCCGGCGGCTCGTGCCGGTGCTAGGCGGTCACGCGTGTCCGCTCGCGCCGTGGCTCTGCGTCGCTCCCGGCGCGGCCATCGCCTTTTGCGACGGCTGCTGGCGCGAGGTGATGGCCGTTTCGTCCGCGCGAGCGGACGTGCCGGCCCAGATGGGTTGGGGGGACGAGCCGCTCGTCCTTACTTGGTCGCAGCACGACGATCTCGCCGGCGGCGTGGTTGAGCAACCACGCGACGTCATCAGAATCGAATCCCGGGCTGCCTTCCGCTGCGGCCGCGATCACGATCCTGTCAAAACGCTCGTGCTCGATCGTCTGCCTGAGAGCGTGGCGGTTCGTTCGCCCCCGCTGAATGCGTGCGTCGACAGGCACGCCGAACTCGCTTGCGCGATGCTCCACCGCTTCCTGCAGCGGGATCGCGATTCCGGACTCACGCGTCAGCGTCGCGTCGAGTGGGAGGTGCGCCGGCACGATTGCGATGAAGGTTGGGACAAGCGTTGCATCCTCTGCGTTTGCGAGCCGCAGCGCCGCGTCGAGCGCCCGCGCCGACAACGCCTTTCCAACGAACGGGAACAAGATCCGCCGTGCGCCAGTGTCGGGCACCCCCGACGAGCGGGCGACACGACCGAAATGCTGCAGCGCAAGCGCTGCAAGCGCCAGCGCCAGCAGCAGCGCCAGGACGATCAGCGCGACTGTCATGACTGCTCCCCCGTCCGTCGCGCACAGTCTGTGACGACCCCCTGCGGCCCGTAGGCGAGATCAGCCAGACCGCTTCTCCGGGTCGCGTGCTCGCTCATCGCCAGGCGCTCGGTGCCATGGCCCATGAGGTGACTGATGCGCCACAACTGCTCACGCAATGCCTCGCAGTCACCGGCGTATAGCGTTGACTCATAGCCGCCGCTGAGCACAAGGTCTAGGAGCGCGACGCCGGGCACGGCGGCGTGCCCGGCTCGGAGCTGCTCAGCGATCGCGCGGGTCTCTCCCGCGAACCCGGCAAGCAGCCTGATCCCCTGCGGTGGTCGTGAAGCGATCGGGATCCGATGCCAGCGCTGCGCGTCCTCGAGGACGCGCTCGAGTCGGTTCGCGAGCTGTGCTGAGTACCGCGGGTTGGTGAGGCGCCTGAGCTCTCGTGAGACTTCCTCGAGGCGAAGGCGCTCACCGCCGCCGGCGATCAGCCGCAGGATGTGCTCTCGTTGGATCTGGCGAGCGAGCGCAAGGATCGCCAGCAGCGTCAGCTCGACCAGGACCGCTGCACTCAGCAACCGTACGCCCCAGGAACGGTGCTCGGGGACCGCGAGGGCCCCGAGCAATACTGTGCTCGAGGTGGCGGTCGCCTGCACCGCGAGGGTGTGAATCTGGATCGCGCTGCGGCTCACCGGATGATCGTCGCCAAGCACCGACGGGGCCTTCGGCGATCTGAGCGCGCCGAACCCTCGCCGGGCTTCCGTCGCGCTCAGGAGCCTCTCATGACTGCGATCGGCGCTCATTGCCCACACCTCCGATCGCCTCTGCGACCCCTCGGCCGGGTACCGCCAGCCGGCTGTGCACCGGAACCAGATCCGGGGGCGTGCCAGCGCAGCTTCGGCGCGTTTACCTGCGTTTGCTCTTGCGCACGCCTTGCCCGGTCAGCGGCTGGTGGTGAGGTGTGCGATCGGCCCATAAGGCCTCCTGTTTGGTCGACAACAAGCCAGCCGACCAGTCTTCCCGGCACACCTGCACGTATCGTACTCCTCCGAGCTCATCGCTGCATGCGAATTGTTTGAGTCCGCGCGCGTGCACAGACCCCGGAGGCGTCAGTCGGCGCGTTCAGCTTCGATCAGCACGCTCGCGATTCCGCGTGGGCGACCCGCCTGTGACCACAGTCGATGCAGCGCCAGGCCGATCAGCAGTGCCGCGGCGACGGAGATGATCGGGTGACCGCGGGCGAGATTGACTGCGAGCGTGAATGCGACGACGATCGCGCCGATCACGTTGAGAACGAGCGATCCGAGGTTGCGCTCCTGTTGGGAGAAGCGTGCCATCGCGAGCAGCCCGACGAGGAAGCTCATGAACACCGACACCGCGTAGTACAGAACGAGCTCCTGATCGTTCGCTCCGAGCGCACCCGTCACCAGCGCCGAGATCACCAGGAACACGACCACGGACCAGTACGGGGTGTGATGCTCATTGCTGCGCCCCATCCACGCGGGGAGGATCCCGACATGCTCGTCCTCAGCGACCCGGCGGCGGGCCAGCGCCTTGAGCAGACCCGGCCCAGCCTGAAACGACGAGCTCGCCGCCGCCAGCAACAACAACGCGGTCGCCAGCTGAAAGAACGCGAACAGGCCATGGCCGACGCTTGCCTTCGCGAGATTGCCGATCTGGGTGGAATTCGCCGCAGGGATCCCGACCTTCAACCGCACCGCAGCGGCCGTCAGGCCGAGCGTCAGTGTGCCGACGATCCCCAGTGTCAACCACAACGTGACCCGGCCGAACCGCCTGCGCCCGGCGTTATCCAGCTGCCCCAGCTGAGCGATCGCCGAGGACGGCGCCTCAACCCCGGTCGCGAGCGCCATCGCAACCGGAAACGCCAGCAGCACCGCAATCGAGGCGGGATGCCCGCTTGAATGCGTCACCCGCCCGACGTTCGCGACCGGCGCACTCAGCCCCCCAACCAGCACCGCAACGCCGGCCGCCACGAACGCGAGCGTCATCACAGCGAAGATCGCCCGCCCCAAATGCCCAAACCAGGTCAACCCGGCGACGAACACCAGCAACAGCAACGCGAGCGGGATCCGTTCCGACGCAAGCCCCGGAACGTAATCGATCACCGCCGAGGCACCGGCCGCCGCGCTGATCGCGATCGTCAGCACGAAATCGACGATCAGCGCCCCGATCGGCACAAACGCCCACCCCTCCCCGAACGCCTTCCCCGCCGCCGCGGCAGCCCCGCCGCCCTCAGGGAACCTCGCCACCAACTGGTGATAGTTGGTGATCACCAACGCGATGATCGCCACCACCAACGCCATCGCCGGCAACAGCAGCCCGAGGTTGCCGTGCAGCGCTCGCAGCGCCGCCTCGATCGCGTACGCGACCGACGACACCGGATCAGCCATCACCGCAAACGCGAACGCGACCAGCAGAACCGGACGGCTATGAAACGTTCCACCCAGACCGCGCCGAGCGGTGGCGCTCAAGACCGGTCCCTTGCCAACGCCGCGCTCAGCCGGTCGGTCCAGCTTGTACGCATTCGCGCACGCCGGTGACGGTGGATGATGGGCCGGGCAGTGGATCCATCGCTGCGACCGCGAGCGCTTGGCGGTCAGCGAGGATCTCCGCTCGCTGGATCTCCCTCGGGTTCACCCTGGTCAGCCACGGCGCGCCATCAGCCTGCTCAACCACCAACCGCAGACAACACGCCCGCGGGAGCGAAGTGGTTCGCCGGTCCGCGATGCGGCCCTCCGACTTGGCGACCCTGTCTGCCGGAATCAACGCTCCTCCTAGGTCGACGACGAACACGCCGACCAGACTTCCCGGCACACCTACGCGGAGACTACCGCCTGAAGCCCCGCCGCGGGAGCATTTGTGCGCACAAAGGGGAGACGCGGTCACCATTCGAGCCGCTCTCCGACGAAGGGGGAGATCTCAAGATGGACGAGATGAAGCCATCGGACGGTCGGTCGGTTGGCCGCCCTCCAGGAATCCGTCTGTGGGCGGACCAAAAAGAACTGCTGAGCGCTGTCGGTGACGTGCCTGCGTCGTTGTCCGGCGGTTGTGTGTCAACGGCCGTCGGTCTCCCCAGTTACGGCCCTCGGATTTCCCCACCAGTCCAGACACGCCAGTAACGCTCCGTGGAAGAGGTCGAGGACCAGATCGTCGACGGGCCTCTCCGCGCACCGGCGCGACTCCTCCAGAAATCCCGCCGGGGGATGATGTTGACGAAATCTTTACGCCGACCGCCGGATTCTTAGCGCGATGTTGACGGACGCTCCGTGAGCATGTGCGGAGAAGGTGTTCGTCCGGGCAACTCACCGAGCGCTACAGCATGCCGCTTGCTCGCATGCCCGGCTCGGGCCGCGATCAACATCGGTGGCTGGCACCACGCCGAGCCGGCGCCAGGTTTGAGATGGCTGTGTCCCGATTGGAGCGTGTGGTCACCCCACGGTCCTCGCTTCGCTTGGGAGGGAATTGGTTGCCGCGGGTTCGGGTCGCGCTGGCTGTCTGGTGGCGTGCCGAACGGCTTGACCGCCAGCTCGCTGCGGGCGCGAGTTCATCTGCGAGCGCGGTCCTCGCGCTGCGTGCACAAAGGATCACCGGTCGGCATAGCCGCATACGGTTGGCGGACGGACTGGCGAGAGCGATCCGCGACGCGCAGGGCACCACGCCTGGGTTCAGCGCCGCGGTGCGGCCGCACCGACCGGAGGTGCTTGCTGCTCGCACGGTGCTCGCCGCTCTCGACCGACGCCTGCGCGCTCCCGAGCCGGTCACGGCACGCGGAATTGCATTGCTGCGAGCGCTGCTCACCGATGGAACCAGTCCGTTGTATCGACCCGGCGAACCCGGGGCTCTCGGGAGCCAGCTCCGCGCCGCTGCCTCCGCGCTGGAACCGCACGACCGCGGCGATCGATCGGCTGCGACGCCCGAACGCCGGCACGTGTTCTGATGCTGGCTCTTGCGGTGTCGGTCTCGCCTGCCCAGCCGCGCGATCCGCGGCCGCTCGCGTGAGCGCTCCACGCGTGTTGCTTGTCGACGATGAGCCGCAGATCGCGCGTGTGCTGGAGATCATTCTGCATCGCTCGGGCTACGTCGTCGAGGCCACACGGACCTGGTCTGAGACGCTCGTGAGTCTGGCGGCACGTCCCCCTGACGCGCTGGTGCTCGATCTCGTGCTGGCGGACGGGCAGGGCGTTGAGCTCTGCGGAACAATCCGGCGGTCGAGCCGAGTGCCGATCTTGGTCTTGGCAACGGTCGGCGATGAGGGTCAGAAGGTCCGGGCGCTCGACGCGGGAGCCGACGATTTTGTGACCAGACCGTTCGGCACCGACGAGATGCTCGCGCGGCTTCGCGCGGTGCTTCGGCGGCCAGTTGAGGCCCAGGGCAGGACTACTCTGGAGATCGGGGAGTTGGTGATCGATCTCGCCGACCGGCGGGTCACGCGCCCGGGCACAGCGGTGCATCTCACGCTCGCCGAGTTCGAGCTCGTGCGGGTCCTTGCTCGGCATCGTGGTCGGCTTGTAACGGATCGCCAGCTGCTGCGCGAGGTGCGCGGGTCGGGATGCGTGCGCGACACGCGCCAGATCCGAATCGAGGTGGCGCACATCCGCGCAAAGCTCGAGCGTGACCCGTCGCGTCCTATGTACCTGACCACCGAGCCGGGCGTGGGCTACAGGCTCCGGGACCCCGCGGATGTGACGAGATCTCAACACCAGCACGTGAATGCATAGCGGGAACTTGACCGACCAAAAGGTGGTGCAGCCCGCCCCGTTGGCTCGCACGGAGACTTTCGAATGAGTCCGCCCCGGCGACATAGTTTGCACGAGGCGGCGCACAAGATCGACCCGTCCGCGCGCGATGAACTTGTGCACTCGCCAGAGAACGCCGGGGCGAGGCGGAGCTTCAACGAGGCGGCTCACAAGCTCGGCTACTGGGCTCCACCCATCACCGGCGCTCACGAGGCGGAGTCGGAGGCCACACGCAAGCGCTTCGAGGCCTTAGCCGATTCGCAGCGAGACGTGATCGCGCACGCCGGCCGCGCTGTGCTGGCGCTGGGCGCGCTCGGCGTCGTGTACGGAGACATCGGCACCAGCCCGCTGTACACCGAACAGGTCATCTTCAGTTCCTATCGGGCCACGGCCCATATCACGCCGGCTGCCGTGTATGGGGTTGCCTCCTTGATCTTCTGGGCGTTGATGATCGTCGTGTCGATCAAGTACGCGGGGTTCATCATGCGCGCCCACAACCGTGGCGACGGCGGCATCATGGCGCTGACCGCGCTACTGCAACGCAACAAAGTGGCGCACGGCGCGCTGCTAGTGACGCTCGGAATCTTCGGCGCAGCGCTGTTCTTTGGCGACGGCATCATCACGCCCGCGATCTCGGTCCTCGGTTCGATCCAGGGGGTGCAGGTTGCCACTCCGGCACTGGCGCACCTGATCGTGCCCGTTTCCGTCGCGATCCTGCTCGGGCTGTTCGCCCTCCAGCGGTTCGGATCCGGCACGATCGGATCGTTCTTCGGCCCCGTGATCCTCGTCTGGTTCACCGTGATCGGCGTGCTCGGCCTCAGCGAGGTGCTCAAGGACCCAGCCGTGCTCCAGGGCCTGTCGCCTAGCTGGGCTGTGCGTTTCATGATCGACCACGGCGCCAGCGGCTACTTGGTGCTCGGCGGCGTCGTGCTCGCGGTGACCGGTGCTGAGGCGCTCTACGCCGACCGGGGGCACTTCGGCGCAAGCCCGATCCGTCTGGGCTGGTTCGGCCTCGCCTTGCCAGCGTTGATGCTCAACTACCTCGGCCAAGGGGTCTTCATCCTTCATCACCCGACCCTGGCGAAGGACGCAAATACCTTCAACCCGTTCTACCAGATGGCGCCGAGGTGGGCGTTGTGGCCGCTGGTGATCCTCGCCGCGGTCGCAACGGTGATCGCGTCCCAGGCGGCGATCTCAGGTTCGTTCTCGGTCGCAAAGCAGGCCGTTCAGCTTGGCTTTCTCCCGAGGCTCAAGGTCCTGCACACCTCCAAGATGGAAGGCCAGATCTACGTGCCGGTCGTCAACTGGGCGCTGTGCATCGGCGTCGTCGCGCTCACGCTCGTGTTCCGCTCCGCCACCAAGCTAGGGGACATCTACGGCGTGGCGGTGACTGGAACGTTCATCCTCAACACCGTGCTGTTCCTGTCCGTCGCCAGATTGCTTTGGGGTACATCCAAACGAAAGCTTGCGCCCGTCGGCGTGCTGTTCCTGACAGTCGAGGTCGCGTTTTTCAGCTCGAACATCGCAAAAGTCGGGCACGGCGCCTGGCTGTCCCTCGCGATCGGGCTCGTGATGTCGATCGTGATGATCAACTGGCGCCGGGGCCAGGTGACCGTCACACAGAACCGTGTCGCCCAAGCGGGACCGCTGAGCAACTTCCTCGACGGGCTCGCCGCGAAGCGGCCGCCGCTCGTGCGGGTCCCAGGCGTCGCGGTCTTCCTTTGCCGCGACAAGGAGACCACCCCTCTCGCGCTGCGCGCCGAGGTCGAGCACACCCACACGCTGCATGAGAAGGTCGTGATCGTCTCCGTCGACACCGTCACCATCCCGCACGTCGAACCGTTCGACCGGTGTGCGGTGGAAGTACTGGGGCATGGCCTCGTCAAGGTCTCTCACCTGACCACCCGGATCGGCTACCACGACGAGCTCAACGTGCCAGAAGCGCTTGCGCTCGCGCGCAAACAAGGCCTACTCGAGCGCAACCTCGACTTGGAGCACGCATCGTACTTCGTCTCGCGGATCGCGATCACGCCGAGCGACGCTCCGGGCATGCAGCGCTGGCGCAAGCACCTGTTCATCGCAATGGCCCGCAACGCATCCAGCCCGATCGACCACTTCGGGCTGCCGAGCGACCGCACCGTGATCATGGGCTCTCAGGTCGCGCTCTGACCCGCGCAGGCCGTGCTCGAGCTGTTCGCGATCGGGCGGCTACGGCTCGGGCCTGTCCGCGGGCGACAAGCTGGATCTACTGCAGCAGCTGGCGCATCCGCTATCTCCCTGCACGCTGGCCCAGCCCAAACGCGATCTCGCCTGGGCGGTTCGCCGACAGTTGACCGACGCCGACGCCGTTGTTCACCGAGCGAACCGGCTCGACTATGCCGCGAGGAGGTGGACTGCCACAAACATCGCGTAGAGGGAGATCAGCGCGGCCGCCCCGGCGCGTCGCATTCCACCGGGCCGCGCGAGCAGCAGCAGGGACAAGGCGGTCATTGCCAATAGCCACGCGACATCGAATCTCCCAAGACCGGAGATGCTGGTGACGTCGACGAACAACGCCGGGACTGTCACACCAGCGACGAGGTTGATCGTGTTGCTGTTGAAGGTCTCGCTGACAAGCGCCGAGCCTCGACGCGACAGACCCAACCGCACGGCGGTCAGCGCGTTCGGGATGCTCGTCAGCGGCGCCAGAATCAGCACGCCGAGCACCGCGCCGGAGATCCGCCAGCGATCACCGAGCGCCAGCGCCGTCTGCACCATCCCCGTGCTGCCAGCAACGATCAGGACCACGTCGAGCACCGCCAGCGCGACGAGGTGGCGCGCCGGGTCAGCCCGCGGAACGGCGCGACGTTGAAGCGGTTGCCGGTAAGCCAGCACGCCCGCCACCCTGTCCGTGCGCTTGTCGGCGACCGGCAGGCGACGCAACAAACGTGGTCCGCGGATCTGCAGCAGCACGTAGGGCACAAGCACGCATGCGAGAACGATCACGGCTGGGAGCGCCGGAAGCCAACCGAGCAGAACAGCGGCGGTGGTTGCGGTGACAAACGCGCCGACGAGCCCCTCCAACAGCAGCGCTTCCCTGGAAAGGCGAACACTTCCGACCAGCAGTGCGCTGACCCCGATCATCGCTGCAAGGTTGAACGCGTTCGACCCGACGAGAACCCCCACGCTCACGCTATGGGCACCCTTGATCAGCGCCACTAGGGCGGTCGCGATCTCAGGCCCATCGGCCGCCAAAGCGGTCAGCAGCCCAATCAATGGCTCGGGAAACCCGAAACGAAGCCCGAGCCGATCAAGCCTCCGCGCGAACACTCGCGCGGCTGCCAATGTCACCACCAGCGAGGACACGAACAACGGTGCTGCCAGCAGCGGCGACATCGCCCTCAGCGCAGCACTGAGCAGGATGAAACGCGAGCAAGCCGTGCCACGTGCGCGAGCCGGTCCAGCCAAGAGTCCGCGACGGACTGTCGCACTGAGCGCGACGCCCGTGGTGGACCGCCACGCGCCGCGTGCAAGAAGCCGTGCGCCGCCGGGTACCACGTGCGGACGGGCGTATCGGGATTGGCCATCCGGGTCTCCTGGAAGGGGTCGGCAACGAGGCGCCGACCAGGCTTCCCGGCACACCGGCGCGGCCATCCTCGGTGCGGGTCAGGCGGATCTCCGCGCTGCTTGAGCGCGTGCCGGCCGACGTGCAACGAGACCGCTGCGATCACTGTGGATCGTCGGCATAGCCACAGGTCTGCACGCAGGGCTTCGCGTCGCCACTCCGAGCGCAGCAGCAGAGGGACATCCGGGGGGTGAAGGTCGGTCGGCACCAGGATGCATCGGGTCGCGCGGTGCCGACCAGGCTTCCCGGCTCACCACCGGGGATCGTAGCGCGCCAGCGCCTCTAGCCGTCAAGCAAACGCGCCAGCCGGACGGGTCGCAACCGTCTCAACGATCTCTGAGACCGCTTGCTGAAGCGTCCCGTCCGAGCATGCGCGTAGCAGCGGGCTGGCCGGGTCTCGGGCTAACAGCCGGGCGAGCGCGACGCCGCGAACATCGACCGTCGCCTCGCTTCGCAACAGCTCAACAAGTGCGAGGATCTCGTGGCGGGCAGCGATCACGGGGCCGTGATTCAGCGCCAGGCGCGATGCTGGATCGGCCTGGCACTCCTCGGCCGCGTCGAGTATGTTCGCCAGAGACGCGGCGATCGCGTGGCGCTCGGACATGCTGCCCAGCTGGCGCGCTCGCAGCGATCGAGCAGGATCCGCGTCCAAACAGGCCCCTTTCGCGATCTCACTGTCGAGGTCCCGCCGCCCGACACGCACCTGCAGTCGCAAGCGCCCAGCGTCGCGCAGCCCGGCGCGGCGGATCGTCGGCGCCGGCACGTACGCGGCGCTTCCCGCAGGACGCAGTCGCGAGGAGCGCTCTTGATCCCGCGTGCTGGCAGCTGGTGCCCGCCTCGCAGTCTCGGAGGAGCGCCGCGCGCAGGCCGAGCGCGTTCACTGCTACCACGCTCGCTTCGGTCCGGTCGCGCGCAGCCTGCACGGCGCGATCGAGATCGGCAGCGAGCTCGAGCTGAGCTGGGCTCCGGCGGCGAGACGACCGGTGGGTGGTCGCCCGCTGGTGTCGGGCGACCACGCTTCAGGTGTTCGGGTTCTCGGTCGTCTCAGGCGGTGGTGAGCTTGCGCTCGAGCGCGGCTGACGCGAGGCGGGTTCCTTCGAGCCGGGCGGAGATCTTCTGCATCGCGATGTCCCGCGCGAAATCGGGTGAGCCGTGTAGTGGCTTGAGGTCTCTGCTGAACGGCGAGAAGCCACAGTCATCCGTTGCCCCGAGGCGCTCGGCCGGGATGTGCTGCGCTGCCGTCAGGAGCTCGTCTCTGACGTGCTCGGCCGTTTCCACCTCGGGGCTGAGCGGGTTGATGACGCCCATGAAGCAGACCTGCGCGACGCCGTTGGCATCCTCGCGGCTGTATTTGCCGCACATCTTGTAGACCGCTTCGCGGTCCTGTTCGCTGGCGCACTGAATCAGGAAGTACCCGGCGTTCATGTCGAACATGTGCTTGAGCAGCAGCTCGTAGGGAACCTCTTTGCTGTGTACCGAGTCGCAGTCGCCGCCGGGGCAGGTGTGGATGCCGATGTTCTTGCGCTCGGCCGCATTGAAGCGGTCGAGTAGTCGGTTGTTGAGGTCGATGAAGTCCTCGAGCATGTTCCGGCCGGTCCAGGGATTGCGCGAGTCGTTCTTGTTGGCAAGCCGGCCCTCGGTGAAGTCGATTGAGACGCGGACGGCGCCGGCGGCGAAGCACTGGCGGATGTCCTTCTCGCACTCGTCGATGACGTCGGCGAGGAACTGATCGCGCGAGTAGCCGGGCAGCTGCTCGTCGAGCGGGTAGAGCAGGCTCATCATCGACGGTGAGATCACCGCCTGCTTGACCGGGTGCGTCGCGAGCTTGACGTTCTTGGCGACGAACTCCGACGCGTAGGTCTTGTAGCGAAACGGCCCGCCGGTCAAGCGCGGGAGCTGACGGTGATGGCCGTCGTCGAAGATCGCGAAGAACTGGCCATCGCCGGCGAGATTGTCGGCCAGGCCCGTCCCGGCGAGCGTGTCGGTGATCGAGTAGGTGGCGAAGCTCGATTCGCGCTGCTCGCCGTCGGTGACGATCGGCTCACCAGTTGCCTCCAGGCGGTGGATCGAGTCCTCGGCCGCCGCGTCCTGCTCGGCCTGCAGCTGCTGCCAGCTGATCGCGCCTTCGTCGTAGTCGGCGTAGGCCTGTTGCAGCGTCATCGGCCGCGGAAGGGAGCCGACGAGCTCGGTGGGGATGGGCATAAACCGTCCTCTCCTCGTAGGAGTGCTTGTGGATCGTCAGCTGCGCCGCGGCGGAACCGGAGCAGATGCCGGAGAGTTCCCGCCGGGCCGAATCAGACTGATCGATCTCCCTCAAAAGGCACCCTACTACCTGGCTGAATCGCACGTCAAGGCTCACACCACGAAAACGAGGGTCGCTGGGACCGTCGTCCTCGCCGCGTCAGCGTGGCGTGCGCACGCTGCCCTTCCTCGACGCAAGTGCGAGCCGTCGCTGTCAGCCCGACGGTGCCGGGTGACGCGCCTCAGGCTCGCGTCTGGCGTCGCGGAGCAACAGGGTCGCGATCCTCTTGGCGCGCGTCGCCGCCAGCTGGTCGCCCTCGCCGGCGGCGACGATCGAGCCCTTCATCAGAATGTGCCATTCGCGGGCGAAGTTCTCGGCCTCTGCGACCCCCGCGCGGCGAGCGAGGTCCTCGATGAAGTCGCGAATCCTCTGCAGGTACGCCGCGGACGCGCGGTACAGCGCATGGTCAGAGCCGGGATGTTCAAGCATGACGTTGATGAACGAACAGCCTTCAAATCCGGGCGTGCGGAACCACTCGTCGAAGACATCGAAGATCGCGAGCAGTTGCTCAGCGGAATCGCTGGCTCGCCGCTCCACGTCAGCCTGGAGCCAGCCCCTGGTCCAGAGCTCGTCGCGTCGTTCGAGGAATGCCACAACGAGGTCCTGCTTGGAGGCAAAGTGGCGATACATCGTCTGCCTCGCCACGCCGGAGCGCTCGATGATCGCGTCGATCCCGACCGCCTGGATGCCCTGTCGCGAGAACAGCTCGTACGCGGCCTCCAACAACCGCTCGCGAGCGTCGCTCGAGCCCGGCGACCGAGCAGCACGGCGCGCTGAATCCGTTGCCACCACACGACGAATCTACCAGCACCCCAAGCGGAAACCCGACCGGGGAGCGCACCAGGGCATCGCCGGGCGAGATCCTCCAGATCGCGGAGAACGATCGGTCACAGATGGGCAGCACCGCCGAGCCTGATCGCCGAGACGAATGCGCCATGAACCTGTGCGCTGACCGTGATGCCGCACGATCCGCTGCTCGGAGAGTCGGGAATCGTGAGTGACTTGGTTCGAGGGCTGACCGATTCCCTTGCGGCTGCTTCCAGGTGCGTGTAGCACAACGTCAGACGCCAGTCCGATTCCAGGGGTTGGTCGCTCGAGGAAACGCGATGTCCACGTTCAGAGATCGTCAGATCAGGCTCACCAGGGGCAAGCACGCGTCGCCGCGAGATGGTGCTTGTGTGATGGAGGTCGCGTCGATGCTTGCTGGTGAGCCGTTCAGTGACCAGCCGAGATCCGTGAGCCCAGCGATCGGATCGTTCTTGCGCTCCTATAACGACGCGATCGACGATCGCCGCCGTCAGGACCTGCGTGAGTGCGCCGAGAAGATCATCGGCAGCAACGGCTCCGCTGAGGTCGAGCTCGCTCGCGCCATGCGCCTCGCCTCGTGGGCGGCTGCGCTACAGACCCCGTGGTGGGCCCGGTTTCTGCCGACTCACCTTCGGCGGGCCGTCGCTCGGAGCCGTCAGCTGCCGATCTTCGCGGTCGAGGTCGTTGGGACCCAGGTCACCGGCGCGATCACCAGGCACACCGACCGCACACACGCTGCCGCGCTTGCGATGGTCGACGAGCTGCTCGCGATCGACGGGACCGATGCGCCAACAGCGCAGGGGCTGGATCGTCCGCCATCGTCTCGTTTAACCGGGGCGGCGGACCGGGTCACCAACCGAGATCTTGCGCGCCGGCGACCGCTGGCTGACCCGGACGGTCACTAGCTCGCGGCCGCTCCCAGGAGCTGACCGCCGCGATGCGGAGCTGGCCAGGCCGTAGGTCGCTCGCGGACAGGAGCTCCGATGCCGGGCAGCGGACGAGGTTCTTGCCGCCGATTCTCGAGGCCAGCTCTTCCGCGAGTCCGATCGCGGCCTGGTCGTGGTGATCGTCGGGCGAGTGCGGCTCGACCAGCTGGACCTCGCCGATTGCGCTCGCGTCGCCGATCACGATCGCGACCGGCGATGGGATCGACGCAGCCACGGCTTCGGCGGCGGTGCCGAGTGCCGGGGCGGCCGAAGCGTGCCGTTGGGTCATCAGCACGAGCGATGGCTGATGGGCCGCGACGGTGTTGATCACACCTTCGGCGAGCGAGCCGTGCACCAGCAGCGCGGGATCGGTATCGACGCCGAGCGCGAAGCCCGCTGCACGAAGCCGAGCGAGCTCCCGTTCGCGGTTGCGTGCCTCGGCCGGGGTCGAGCGCAGCAGCCCGCGCACGACGCCGCTGTCCGGCGCGGCGACCCGCGCGGCGAGCGCGAACCCGAGGTCGGCCTGACCTGGATCCTCGAGCGCCACGAGGACCCGCTTGCCAAGCCGCTGCTCGGAGACGCTCGGCACCGGCACGTGATTCTTGGACCGCTCGACGATCAGCGTGACGACGATGATCGACGCGAGGATCAAGACGAGGACGGCGTTGACGACCGATTGGCCGAACAGCCCGATGTTGAATCCGACCACGGTCGCCGCGAGCGTCGCCGCCGCCTGCGGAATCGTCAGCCCGAGCATCAACGCCGCCTCTGCCGGCCTGTAGCCCAACGCGATCCGGGCGATGCCGGCGGCGATCGCCTTCCCGCCGATCGCCGCGACGACGAACAGTCCCGCGAACTTCAGCGTCTCGCCCTCGATCATCACTCTTGGGTCAAGCAGCATCCCGACCGAGACGAGGAACACCGGCACGAACACGGCCGCGCCGAAGAAATCGATCCGATCCATCAGCGGCCCCTCGTTGGGCACCAGCCGGTTCAGTCCCAGTCCGGCGAAGAACGCTCCCACGAGCCCTTCGATCCCGAGGCTGTCGGCGAGGGTCGCGGCGCCGAGAAACGCAGCAATCGCGAGTAGATACCGGACAATGCGGTCGGTCCCGAGCTGCCGGAACGCAAACCGTGCCACGCGGGGGAGGACGGCCAGCGCAAAGATCAGCAGAACGCCGAGACCGATCGCGACCTGGAGCGCGATCGAGGCGCTGGAACCACCCACCCGTTGTGAGCCGGACACCCCGGCGAGCACGACGAGCGACAGCGTGTCGGTGATGACGGTCGCGCCGACAGCCGTCGCGATCGCCGGATGGGTCGTGAGACCTGCCTCGCGCACGGTCGGATACAGCAGCAGCGTGTGCGACGCGAACAGCGCGCCAAGCAACAGGGCGGCCGGTGCGTTCCAGCTCAACGAGAAGCCGACCGCCGAGCCAAGCAGCATCGGACAGGCGAACGTGATCCGCGCGAACGCGATCACCGCTCGACGATGGACGCGTAGCAGCGCCAGGTCGAGCTCCACGCCGGCAACGAACATCAGGTAGAGGAGGCCGATCTGGCCCAGCTCCGGCACGGTGGTGTTGCCGGCGCCGATCAGATTGAGGCCATGGGGCCCGATCACGAACCCCCCGATCAAGAGGCCGATGATTCCGGGGATGCGGGCGCGCTGGAGCAGCGGGGGCCCGATGTTCACGACGAGGAACAGCACGAGGAACTCCCACGCCGGTCCGCTCGGGGACCTGATCGAGATCGCCCCAACCGGGATGCCGAGCTCAGCCATGAGGTCTCACAGCGTCGTATGCAGCAGCGGGATCGATGACTCGGCGTCGGCTGCCGCGGAGCCGACCCAGGTCTCGAGGAGATGGTGCAGCGTCTCGTCGGCGGTGAACGCGCGCATCGCTGAGTCGACGGCTTCGGTGTTATTCGATCCCTTCGGCAGCGCCGCGGCGATCGTCTCGTGTGTCGGCAGCTGTGCGGCGGCGTGCAGGCGGCCGTGCGAACCCCCAGCGGTCGCCACCGCCAACGGCATGTCGAGCAGCACCGCGTCGACCTTGCCGCGCTCGAGCGCCGCGAGCATCTCATCGGTGTTGTCGTAGATCGTCGTCGGGCCGTCCGGAGCGATCGAGTCCGTGATGATCTCGACAAACGTCGTCGCACGCACCGCACCCCACCGCAATCGCTGGGCCGAGTCCAGGTCGGGCACGGCGGTGCCGCTGCGGACAACGACCGTCGGAGCCGCATCGAGGTAGGCCGAGGAGAAGTCGAGGACCTGCTCGCGCTCGCTGGTCGGCGTGATCAGGTCCAGCGCGAGATCCGCGCCGCCGAGCTGCCCTGAGACGGGTCATGGCGCGCACGCTAACTTCTTGAGGGCGAGGCGGGAAGCTCCGTCCCGCGCGGCGCCGGACTGGCATCTGGAGAGGGCGGCGAGGCGGGGGACACGGTCAGCGTTGCGCTCACGGTGAGGGGGTCGGCCGAGCTGGGATCCGTGTCGGTGATCGAGTAGGAGTGCCGAGCCGTGCCGGGTTCATGCGGAACTGGACCGATGGCTGGCTTGCTGATGCGCAGTCAGCGGTCCGCCGGCCCGCTGGGGTGGCCGGCGGACCGCATGTCCCCACCTACCGCCAGCGTGCGAGGCTGATCGCCTCGGATATGTGCTGGCCGCTCGTCGTGGTGATGTCGACTTCGACGAACATTGGACGTGGTAGCGGCGCCCGAACAGCTGACGTCCAGAGGAACTCAGCCGCACGTTCTGAAAGTCACCGTCACGAGGCGCGACCGAGAAGTTGCGCTGGGCCACGAGCATGTGTCCGCGGGTGAGGGAGAAATGCCCGGTGCAGCGTGTTCGGGCATGACGTCGTTCGCAGCTCGCCGACCGAATCGCCGTCGTCGACCACGGCCGGGTGATCGCCCAGGGAACGAGCGCCGAGCTGCAGGCGTCGGTCGGCGCCGCCTCCTCATGGGGTATCGGCCGCGCGGCGGCGTCCTCGCCGCCGTCGGACTGATCCCTGTCTTCGCGGTCGGGATGGGCTGGATCTGGACCGCGCTCGGCCTCGTCATGCGCTCGCCGCGGGCGATCATGAGCATCTGGGTGCTCGCGGCCGCCGCGCTGCTCACGGCGGTCTTTGCCCCGTTGACGATGCGGCTGTATCGCAACAGGGGATGACGCGCGCGCAACCGTTGCGCGCGAGCGAGGTTGTACCCGGTGCCGAGTCCCTGATGTGCGGACTCAGGGAGCGGGGAGCCTACGTCCCCGGGGCGAATCCGGCGGTGATCCGCCGGTAGCGCTCGCGTTGAGCGCGAGCCCGTCAGCTAACTCCGCAGGCACCAGGCGCACATGTCAAGCCCACGCTCGTCGCGGTCGGCTCGCACCTCAGCGCCGGCTCGGTACTTCGGAGTCGGGCGAACCAGCGCGTCCCGTGGTGTGCGGCGTCGATCAGCCGGTATCCGGCTGTTGTGGCGATCTGCTCGATGTCGTCGACTGCCACCCGCGCCCAGCGAAACCACGCACTCGCTGTTCCGGCACGCTCGAGCCGTGCGTTGAGCGTGGCGGTCGCGCGGTCAGGCGGGTCGAGTTCGGCGAGGACTTCGCCGTCGTCGCTCAGGAGCGCTGCGAGGCGCGCAAGCAGGCGCTCGGGCGCGCCGCCGATGCCGATGTTGCCGTCGAGCAGCAGCGCGGTGCGCCACGTTCCGGCGCCGGGGACCTCGTCGAAGATCGAGCCGACGATCGCGTTGCCGCCACGGTGGCGTGCGAGCTCGACCGCGACGGGCGAGAGGTCGACGCCCAGCGCGAACACTCCGCGTCGCGCGAGCGCGTGCAGATGGCGGCCGGGGCCGCAGCCGACATCCAAGACCGGGCCGGTCACTGTGCTCAGCAGACGCTCGTCGGTTGTGTCGGCGGGTGCGAGCCAGCGCGCGAGTGCGAGCGGCGTGATCGTCCCGTCGCCGAGCCGGAGCAGGAGCTGGTCCGCTTCATCGTCAGAGACGGACGCGGTGAGCCCGGCGCCGTAGACGTGCAGCGGGTTGATCATGAGATCGCGGCCATTGCCCGCGCAAAACGCGATCCCGGCGCCAGTGCGGCAACGGCGCGTGCATCGTCGATCGTGTCGATGTCGCGCATGAGGCGCTGCTCGCGCAGGCGAAGCCCGAGCTCTCGGATCCGTGTGCGCTGCGACTGGCAGGTTCGCCGCACGCTCATCGGCACGCCGTCGAACACCCCACGGACGTAGCGCTTGAGCCCGATGCTCCAGTAGCCACCGTCAAGGGCCGGACCGAGGATTGCGTCGACGGCGGGCTCCCGCAGCGCGTCGATCCCCTCGAGCAGGATCTCCGGAGTGAGCTGAGGCGTGTCCATGCCGACGAGCAGCGCGGGAGCGTCCACATCGGCGAACGCGGCGGCGAGCCGTTGCGCGAGCCCGGTGCCGCGCTGGGCGAGGAGCTCAAATCCTGGCGCCCGCCACTGCTCGCCATCACCATCGAACACGAGCACCCTGCGCGCGGCAGGGGTGCGGGCGACGACGTCGAGCGTGTCGAGCAATGCGGCCTCGGCAAGCTCGGCGGCCTGCGCCGGGCTACACGGGGGGCACAGCCGCGTCTTCGCGCGGCCCGGGAGCGGCGCCTTCGCGATCACGAGCAGCGCGACGTTGCTCATGCGGCTCTCCGCATCGGCGCGCGCGCGAACTCGGCGATGCCGGCGACGAAGTCCTCACGGGCGTGGAAGCCGAGCTCGGCGGCGGCACGATCGGCGCTCGCGAACACGTGCCGGACATCGCCGAGGCGAAAACGGCCGGTCGTCACCGGCGAGGGCGCCGCCGAGCCGGCGGTATCGCTCAGCGCACGTGCGAGCTCGCCGACGGACCGCGGCCGGCCGCTGGCGATGTTGAACGCACCGGGCGCGGGCTCGGCGCGCGTCAGCGCGAGCGCATTCGCGCGGGCGACGTCGCGGACGTGGACGAAGTCGCGCAGTTGCTCACCGTCTTCATGCACCTGGGGCGGCTCGCCGGCTGCAAGTGCGCTCGCGAAGATCGCGGCGACGCCCGCGTACGGCGTGTCGCGCGGCATCCGCGGGCCGTACACGTTGTGGTAGCGAAGGGCCGTCACCGGGACCCCCGTCTCGCGCGAGTAGGAGGAGCAGAGGTGCTCCTGGTGGACCTTCGTGGCGGCGTAGACGTTGCGAGGGTCAAGCGGCGCGGCCTCGGTGACCGCATACGGTTCGAGCTCTCGTTCGCAGTCCGGGCAGCGCGGCTCGAAGCGGCCCGCGCGCAGCGCGCGGACGTCGCGCGGCGGGGGGGCGGCGACGGGGCCGTGGCGCGGGCAGCGATAGGCGCCTTCGCCGTAGACGACCATGCTGCTGGCGAGCACGAGCCGTCCGCGGAACCGAGCGGCGGCGAGCTGCTGCAGGAGCACCGCTGTCCCGAGATCGTTGCTGCGTGCGTACGCGGCGATGTCGGAGAGGTCCTGGCCGAGCCCGACCATCGCCGCCTGATGGGAGACGGCGTCGACGTCGCGCAGCGCCGTACGCACGGCGTGCGCATCCCCCACGTCGGCCTCGATCAGCTCGGCGGCAGGGTCGAGGTAGTCGGGACGGGCGGGATGGGTGCCCGGCCCGAGTGAATCGAGCACTCGGACGTCGTGGTGGTCTGCGAGCAGCGCGTCGACGATGTGCGAGCCGATGAACCCGGCGCCGCCGGTCACGAGGATCAGCATGACCGCCACCGTATTCGACGAATGCGCCCACGACGGCGCGTTCGCACGCTTGTTTCTCGATTCGTAATCCCCAGGCGGCACTCTTCGATGAGTGGTCGACGTGATCCTTCCTGTGCTCGACGAGGCGCAGGCGCTGCCGCGCGTGCTGTCGCGGTTCCCCGACGGGTTTCGGCCGTTGGTCGTCGACAACGGCTCGCGCGACGGCTCGGGTGAGCTCGCACGGTCGTTAGGCGCGCGGGTCATCGTCGAACCGCACCAAGGCTTTGGCGCAGCCTGCTACGCCGGGTTGGCGGCCGCCCGCGCGGAGATCGTCTGCTTCATGGACTGCGACGGCTCGCTGGACCCGCGCGAGCTTCCGCGCGTGACGGGCCCGGTGTCATCCGGGGGCGCTGATCTCTGCCTCGGCGCGCGCGTTCCGAGCGATCACCACGTCTGGCCGTGGCATGCGAGGGTCGCGAACCGCGCGCTCGCGTTCGAGCTCAGGCGCCGTTGCGGTGTCGGGCTGAGCGATCTCGGGCCGATGCGTGCCGCGCGCCGCGAGCCGTTGCTCGCCCTCGGGCTGCGCGACCGCGGCTTCGGCTGGCCGCTTGAGATGGTGCTCCGGGCCGCGGCGGCGGGCTGGCGCGTCAGCGAGAGGACCGTCTCCTACGGTCCCCGCGACGGGGGGCGCTCGAAGGCGTCGGGAAGCGTCCGCGGGACCTGGCGCGCCGTCCACGACATGGGGGCGCTGCTGCGGTGAGCACGAAGTCACCGCAGCTCGCCCGGCGTTCGCGCAGCTCACGTGTTCGGGCACGCCTGCGAGAGCCGCCGCCCGGGCCGTTTCGTCCGTCGTTCTGGCGCAGCCCGCTCCGCGGTCCGTGGCTGACGTCGTTTCTGGGGACGCTGCTCGGCCCGCTGATCGTGATCATCGCTGCGACCGGGCTGATCTCGCACGACGCCTACTACCCCGAGCTCGCTAACAACGCGACGATCGACCCGGCCCGCGACATCGGCGTGCTCTTGCACCTGCCGCCGTCCGGGCCCTCGTGGGCCTACGCGCTGACGCAGGGGCTCCACGTCACGATCGGGCTGGCGACCGTCCCCGTGCTGCTCGCGAAGCTGTGGTCGGTGATCCCGCGGCTGTTCGCGTGGCCGGCGGTTCGCAGCGTCGCGCAGGCGCTCGAGCGCGGCTCGCTGCTGCTGCTCGTCGGGGGCGCGCTGTTCGAGTTCGCCACCGGGATTCTCAACATTCAGAACTACTACCCCTGGCACTTCGGCTTTGTCCGCGCGCACTACTACGGGGCCTGGGTGTTCTTCGCCGCGTTCACGCTCCACGTCGCGGTGAAGCTCCCGGTCGTCGTGCGCGCGTACCGGGACCGCGGCTGGCTGCGGCCGCTGCGCGAGGACCTGAAGCACACGCGCCCGGAGCCGCGCGAGCCGGACGGGCTCGCGCCGGTCGCACCGGCGGCCGCGACCCTCAGCCGCCGTGGACTGCTCGCGCTCGTCGGCGGCGGGTCGATGACGCTGGTGCTGCTCAACGTCGGCGAGACGATCGGCGGTCCGCTGCGGCGGCTCGCGCTGCTCGCGCCGCGAGGACGCGTGTTCGGCAGCGGCCCGAACGACTTCCAGGTCAATCGGACCGCGGCCGCCGTCGGGATCACGCCCACACTGGTCGGGTCTTCCTGGCGCCTGTCGCTGAGCGGCGCGTCACAGCGCATGTCGCTGACCCGCGAGCAGCTGCTCGCGATGCCGCCAGCACACCCACGAGCTGACGCTCGGCTGCGTCGAGGGGTGGTCAACGACGCAACACTGGACCGGGGTGCGCCTGGCCGACCTCGCACGACTCGTCGGCGCCCCGGCTGGGTCGATCCTACAGGTCGAGTCGATCCAGCCGAGCGGCCCGTTTCGCCACGCCACGCTGTCCGCCGCCCAGCTGCGCGATCCGCGGGCCCTGCTCGCGTTGGGGGTCAACGGGGCGCCGCTCTCGCCCGACCACGGCTATCCGGCGCGAGTGATCCTGCCCGCGCAGCCCGGGGTGCACTGCACCAAGTGGGTTGGGAACCTGACGTTTCAACCCGCATGAGCGTCCAGTTCTTCACCCGGCGCTACGGCGCGAGCCCGCTGCACCTGCTCGCGCATCTCGCCGCCTTCGCGATCTGCGCGTATGCGCTCGCGCAGATCATCGACGGCGGCGCGGTCGTCAACTTCGTCGTGTGGTTCGGCGGCGCCGCCGTCCTGCACGATCTCGTGTTTCTGCCGCTGTACTCCGTGCTCGACCGCATCGCGCACGGGTGGGCGCGCCGCGTGCACCGCACGGCGCCGCGGGCGCTCCGCCACCGGGACGTGCCCGTGATCAACCACGTTCGCGTGCCGGCGCTCATCTCCGGGCTGCTCCTGCTCGTCTACTTCCCGCTGATCCTCGGCCCGGCCGCGAGCGAATATCTCAAAGCGACAGGGCATCACCTGCATGGCTATGCGCGCAACTGGATCTTGATCACCGCAGCGCTGTTCGCCGGGTCGGCGCTGCTCTACGCGCTCCGTGTCCGTCGGCGGAGCCGCGGCGGGTGAGCTCGACATCGGCGCGGAGCATTCGTCTTGGCTTGTTCGCGGCGGCGCCGGAGCGGATTGCGCGGCTGCTGGCTACCGCAGCGATGGTCGGCCTCGCCGTTGTCGTCATCACGGGCCTGGGGATCAAGGACGCAGCCGGTGGGCTCGGCACGCCGCTGCCGCCGTTTCTGATGGCATGGCGGCCGGCGCTGCACCCGCTCGCGCTCGTGTCCGTCGCAGTGCTCGCGGCCGCCGTGCTCGTGGCCCCCGCGCTCGTCGGGCGGGTCCGCTCACGGCTTGCGGTCGGTGTCGGGCTGTACGCGCTCGCGCTCGTGCTCGGGCTGGCGCTCAACGTCGCGCGCGCCGGCACCGGCGGGTGGTGGGCGGTGTTCGCGTCCGGCCCACATGGATCGTTCGAGAGCTCGTTCGAATACCTGCCGGCACTGCCGCTGCTCGAGCACGGAACGGGGTACTACCTGCGCCACTTCGCGTCCCTGTTCCCATACATGACGACGCACGTAAAGGGCAATCCGCCCGGGCCGCTGATCGCCCTGCACCTGCTCGGCATCCGCAGTCCGCACGCGCTGGCGGCGGTCTGTGTGGGGGTCGGCGCGCTGAGCGCGCCGCTCGTCTACGACCTCGGGTGCGGGCTCGGCGGCGAGCAACGCGGACGGCTCGCCGGCCTGCTGAGCGCGTTCTCCCCGGCGCTACTGCTGTTCGGGGTGACATCCGTCGACTACGTGTTCGTGACGTTCGGCCTGCTCGGCGCATGCCTGCTCGCGCGACGCGGGACAGCGGCGCTGCTGGCGGGAAGCATCGCGGTCGCGATCGCGTCGTTCTTCTCGTGGCTGTTGCTCGCAATCGGCGCCTGGGCGGCACTGCTCGCGCTGCAACGGGATGGCCGGCGGCGGGCCGTCGCGATCTGCCTCGCCGTCGGGCTCGCGGTCGCCGGCTTCAACGCGCTGCTCGCGCTCCGGTACGGGTACGACCCGTTCGAGGCGCTGCGCGCGACCGCCCACGCCTATCACCAGGGCGTCGCGCGCGAGCCGGCCGTATGCGTTCTGGCTCGTCGGCTCGCCGGCCGCCTGGGCGCTCATGCTCGGGCTGCCAATCACCTGGCTCGCGCTGCGCTCGCTCGCACAGAGAGATCCGGCTGGCACCGCAATCTGGGCGCTCGTCCTGATCTCCTCGCTGCTCGGGCTCACGAAGGCCGAGACCGAGCGGATCTGGCTGCCGTTCGTGCCGTTCGCGTGCGTCGCCGCCGCCGGGGCGACGACCTCGCCGCGGCTGCGGCCATTGCTCAGCGCGCTCGCGGTGCAAGCGTTGGTGCTCGAGACGCTGTTCTTCACCACGTGGTGAGGAGCCGCTCGCGGATCGCTACGGTGGGCGTGTGCCGGTTCTCCTAGCCGATGGCGTGGTGAAGAGCGTTGGCACCGGCCGGGGCGCCCGACGGCTGCTCGACGGCGTCACCCTCGCGATCGAAGCCGGCGAGGTCGTCGCGGTCCTCGGACGCTCGGGCAGCGGCAAATCGACGCTGCTGCATCTGCTCGGCGGGCTCGACTGCCCGGATGCGGGTGCGATCTCGGTCGCCGGCGAGACGCTGACGCGGGGGAGCCCTCGCCGGCTGGCGCGGATCCGCCTTCGCCACGTCGGCTTCGTCTTCCAGCAGTTCCAGTTGATCGAGGAGCTCAGTGGCGCCGAGAACGTGCTCGTGCCCGCGCGGCTGCCGGGAGCGCCGCCGGGCGGTGCCCGCCGGGCAGCGCGGCTGATTGACGAGCTCGGCCTGCGCGCCGTCGCCGATCACCTCCCGCACGAGCTCTCCGGCGGCGAGCAGCAGCGCTTCGCGCTCGCCCGCGCGCTCGTCAACGACCCAGAGCTCGTCCTCGCCGACGAGCCGACCGGCAGCCTCGACGCCGACAACGGCGCCGCCGTGCTCGAGCTGCTGCGCGGCCTCACCGCGCATGCCGTTCGTGATCGTCACGCACGAGCCCGACGCCGCGGCGATCGCCGACCGCGTGCTGTACCTCGCCGACGGGCGCCTCAGCTCCGTGAGCGCGGTACCCGGAGGCCGCCGGTGAGCGCGGCTCACGCCGCATGGATCGCCGCCCGGCAGGGACTCCGGGCGCGTCGGCGGCGAGCGCTTCTGACCGGCGTCGGGATCGCGCTCGCGGCAGCGATGCTCTCGGCGGCGGTCGTCGTCTCCTACGGGCTCGGGACCGGATTCGACCGCGCCGCCCGGGCCGCATCGCTGCCGGACATCATCGTGCGCTTCAACGACAAGTCGCAGCAAACCGTCGCCGAGCGGGTCGCCGCGCTCCCCGATCTCAGCCGGTACGCGCTGCGGCTCGAGGTCACGAACATCGGCATTGACCTCGACCGCCGCCGTGAGTATCGGGGGGACGCCGTCGCTGAGGTGATCGACCCCGGTCCGCACCGCGGGTACGCGATCGTCGCCGGCCGCGATCTCCGCGCCACCGGCTCCGAGTTGCTCGTCGAACGGGCATTCGCGGACGCATGGGGCGTCCGTCTGGGCGACAAGATGGACGTGCGGGGGATCGGGCCGATGCACGTCGTCGGGTTCGTCGAGGCACCCGACAACGTCGGCTTCCCGCTCGCAAAGCCCCGGTTCTACCTCTCGCGCCCGGCGCTCGAGGCCCGGTTCGGCCGCGAAACCAACCCGGACGTCAACCTCGCCGAGATCTGGCTGCGCAACCCGAGGTACCTGAGCGAAGTGCTCGTGCAGGCGCGCGATGAGAGCTACGGGCTCAAGAGCATCACGTTCGCGACGAGCGCTGGCGTTCGCATCCTGCTCGACCAGGCCGCCGGGATCGTGATCGACCTGCTCGTCGCGCTGTCGCTGATCGCGCTCGTCACCGCCGGCGTGATGCTCGCAGCCTCGGCGCGGGCCGAGATCCAGCGACGCCTCGGCACGATCGGCGTGCTGCGCGCCGTCGGCGCGACCCCCGGCCTCGTCACGCTCGCGCAGGCGTTCGAGGGGCTGCTCGTGGCCGTGCCCGCTGCGAGCGTTGGGCTGCTCGGAGGGGTCCTTGCAACCTACGGGCCTGCCGCACTACTGCTCGAGCTGCTCAACGAACCGGCGCCCGGAGCCGCGCTGGTGCTGCCGCTGCTCGGGGCGTGGTTGCTCGCCGTGCTGATGCCGGCGGCGGGTGCCGCATGGCCCGCATGGCGGGCGGGTCGGGCGGACGTCATCGGGCTGCTGCGCGGCGCCGATGTGTCGTCCACCGGACGCGGCTCGCGGCGATTTGGACGGGGGTCGGGTCTCGTGACGATCGGCGCCCGACTCGTCGGCGCGCGCCGTACCAGGCTCCTAGCAACTGCGGTCACACTCGGGCTCTCGACCGCTTTCGTGCTGCTGATGCTCGCGCTCGCCTCGGCGCTGAGCACGCTCGAGACCGACCCGAGCGCGCTCGGAAAGCGCTATCAGCTGACCGCGTCGCTGCCGCCTTCGGACGCCGCTCGCGTCGCGCGGATCGCAGGAGTGCAGGCTGCCGCGCCCCGCTATGAGGTCCAGGCGGCCGATGCGTACGCGCTTGGAGAGACGATCAACGTGATCGCGTTCGGCGGCGATCACACCGTGTTCGAGGCACCGGCGCTCGTCTCTGGGCGCCGCCTGCGCGGTTCGCGGGAGACCGAGGTGGGGGAGGGGCTGGCCCAGGCGCTCGGGCTCACCGAGGGCGCGACGCTTGCGCTCGCGCTCCCGACCGGCCGCGAGCTGCGGCTGCGGGTCGTCGGGATCGTCAGCTCCCTGCAGCACGACGGCCGCGTTGCGTATGTCCCCGCGTCCGCGCTGCTGCCCGCTGATTCCGGCGCGCCGGCGCTGATCGCCGTGCGTCTGGCGCCGACGGCCGATCAGGCGCGCGTCAGCGCGGCGCTCAGTGCGCTCGGCGGCGAGCCGGCCGTGGCGACGGCGGCGACTGCCCGGGGCGCACCGCTCGTCGATGTACTGCGCACGATCTTGCGCGCCGTCGCGATCGTCGACGGCCTCGTCTGTCTGTACGTGTTGATCCAGGCGTGCGCGCTGACCGTGCAGGAGCGCCGCCGCGCGGTCGCCGTGCTCCGCGCCTGCGGCGCCGGCGCCGGAGCGATCCGGCGGCTCCTGCTCGGCGCTGTGGTGGCGCTGATCGTGCCGGCGGCGCTGGTCGGCATCGCGGTCGAGCGATTCGTGTTCGGCCCGGCGCTCTCGCGACTGGCGGAGAACTACGCGACGTTGCCGCTCAACGCGACGCTGCTCGATGTGCTGGCGACGCTCGGCGGGCTGGGCGCTGCGGCCGCCGTGGCCGTCGTCTGGGTGGCACGGCAGTCGGTGCGCGAGTCGGTCGTGACCGGGTTGGCGGCGTGAATCATCCGCGACGGATCACCCGGCGGCGTGCCCTTGGCGAGGCGCTCGGCACGCTCGGCGCGACCGGCTTCGCCGGCGGCCTCGCGGCGTGTGGCGGTCGGCTCGCGGCGTCCCCGGCGCGCTCCGGCTCGACGCTTCGCTCGACTTGGATCGATCCGGTCGGCGACGCGCAGCTGCGGGTCGGGCCGGGCGAGCCCCTGCTCGCGCGCGTCGAGCTCGGTGCTCGCGCCGCGCCGGTGGGCGCGATCGCGACGCTCGCGCACGTCACCGACGCTCACGTGCTCGACGCCTCCTCGCCGGCGCGGGTGACGTTCCTCGATCGGCTCGGGACGCCGTTTCAGTCGACGTTTCGCCCCCAGGAAGCGCTGACGGCACACGTGCTCGCCGGGGCCGTGACCGCAGCCCATGCGCTGGGACCAGAGCTCGTCATCCAAGGTGGGGACGTGATCGACAACGACCAGGACAACGAGCTCTCGCGCGCTCTTGCCGCACTCCACGGTGGGACCGTCCGCCTCGGCAGCGGACCGGACGGCTACGACGGCGTCCAGTCCAGCTCTGACGCGGACCCGTTCTATTACCGACCCGACATCGACGCCCCGCGTCGCCCGGGACTGCTGAAGGCTGCCGGGCGCCCGTTCGTCTCCGGCGGGCTCGGCGCGCGCTGGTGCCCGGTGCTTGGCGACCACGATGCGCTCGTCGCGGGCGAGCTCGTCCCGACGGGCCTGACCCGATCGCTCGCCGTCGGTGACCGGGCGCTGTGGGACCTCCCGCAAGGGGTGCGGCGGCCACCGGGCGAGCGGCTCACGGTCGGGTCCGGTGCCTCACCCGACGGGCCGCCTCAGCCCGTGCTCGTCGACCGGCTCTTGCGCGAAGCGCTCGCCGGGCCGACCGTGCGGGTGCCGGCGGACCCGGCACGGCGGGAGCTGTCGTTTGCGGAGGTGATCGAGCGGCTGCGAAGGGCCGCGGCGCCGCTGCCGGCGAGCGGCACCGTGCCCGGGCGCCTCGACTACGCGCTCGACGTCGGCTCGCGGCTGCGTGTGATCGTGCTCGACCTCGTCCGCCGCGGCGGCGGATCCGGGGGTCAGGTCGTGCCCGGCCAGGCGGCGTGGCTCGAGCGCCAGCTCGCCACGAGCGCCGACCGATGGATTCTCGTCGTCTCACACCAACCACTTGCCTCCTCCGAGCACAGCGAGGCGGTGCTCGCGCTGCTCGCCCGGGCGCCGCGTGTGATCGCGACGCTCGCCGGTCACACGCACCGCAATACGATCACTCCCCGCTCGACGCCGGCCGGAGGCTACTGGCAGATCACCACGGCGTCGCTGATCGACTACCCCCAGCAGGCGCGGGCGCTGCGGATCCTCGCCACGGCCGGTGGCGGTGTTGCGATCAAGACCTGGATGCTCGATCACGTCTTCCCCGGAGGGCTCGGAACGATCGCGCGACAGCTCGCGTTTCTCGACGCGCAGGGAGGCAGGCCGCACGGCTTTGCCGGGACGCGGCTGGACCGCAACGTCACGCTGTACCGTCGGCCTCCGGTCTGAGCGCGATGGTGGCTCGCTCGCCCGTCAGCCCAGCCGCGAGCGCGAGGAAGTCGAATGCGACGAGGTCCGGGTTGCGGAACGTCGCCGGGTAGGGGAGGCCGCTGCGGTTGACCCACGCGGCGCGCAGGCCCGCGCGCTTGGCGCCATCGATGTCCCAGGGGTGGACGGCGATGAGCATCGCCTCCGATGCGATGACGGCACAGCGCGCGAGCGCGTAGCGGTAGGGGTCGGGTGCCGGCTTCCAGCGGCCGACATCATCGACGGACAGGCAGTGCTCGACGAGCTCGATCACGCCTCCTCGCTCGAGCAGGCGTGTGGTGGTGGCAACCGAGCCGTTGGTGAGCGTCACGATCCGGATCCCAGCGGCGTGGAGCCGTTCGAGCGCGGGTCGCACGTCGTCGTGGAGCGCGAGCTCTCCGAGGCCCGAGAGCACGAATTCGACCGCGTCCGCGGGTGCTGCCGTCGGGTTGTCCGCCGCGGCGATGATCGATCCCAGCGCGGATCGTGCAACGGCGGCGAAGTTCGCATACGCGCCGGCCGCGGTCAACGCGAATCCGTCCCGGAGCGTGTTCGAGAACCACGTCGCCGTCAGGTGACCGGGCAGTCCGACGTGCTCGAAGCGGGCGGCCAGAGGCCGTATGTCTGACAGCGTCTCGTTGACGTCGAGGATGAGAACGGTTGGCTGAGCCACGGAGAGGCGGGCACCGTACCGACCGCTGCTCGAACAGCAAGGATTTCGGTCACAGCGCTGACAGCACGTGTTGCGGGTGCGGGCGATCGTGGCACTGTGCAACTAATGGCCATGTCAATCGAACCGGTCGGAGCGGTGGCAGCTCGTGACGAGTTGGTCGACGCGGTGCTCGGCGCGAGCCGAGCGCTTGTCGCGGTCGCGGCTCGGTCACTCGCGAGCGTTGCGGACGATGTGACGCTGGCGCCGAGGTGAGCCGCAATCGCCGCGCGGAGATCTCGGCGATTCTCGCGAGGATGCCCGCCAGCGACACGCATGCGGTGTTCGAGGCGTTGCGGGCGTTTGCGAGCGCGGCGGGCGAGGTGCCTGAGCAGGATTGGTCGCTCGGGTGGGATCTCGTCGGGCCAGGTGGCCGGCGACAGCCGCGCCGGCCCGTTCCCGGGGAGCGCGATGAACGCTGCCGCGATGAACACGACCAGGATCGCCACTTTGATGATCACGATCACGGACTCTGCTCGGCCCATGATCCGGGCGCCGAGGAAGTTGATCGCCGTGAACGAGAGCACGACGACCACTGCCCAGACCTTGGCCGGCAGGGCGATGAACGTCACGGCGTAGGCCGCGAACCCTGTGGCGTACGGCGCGATCGTGATGATGTAGCTGAAGTATTGGAACACGTTGAGCGAACCTGACGTCACGCCCTCGCCGTAACCGCGAACCAAGAACGTGACGGCGCCCCCGATGCTTGGGAACGCCTTCCCGAGCGCGGCGTAGCCATAGGCAGCCCGACCAGCAACGACCGCGCCGATCGCGAAGGACAGGGGCAGCGCGGACCCCGAAATGCGCGGCACGCTCCCGAGGATTCGAGAAGATCGCAGGGCCAATCATGCCGCCGACGCCGATGCTGAGCGCGCCGACCAGTCCGATCTCGGACTTGAGTGGTGAGCCTGTCATCGGGCCTCAGTTTCGCCGGACGGGCATCGATGAGTAAATGCTAGAGTCATAGAAACCGACGCGTCGGTTTGGTTGCTGAACGAACGCTGTTCCTGCCCGTGCCAAAGCTTCGTCCCGAGACCCGTACCGAGCGTCAACAGGAGTTGATCGACGCTGCGTGGCGCTGCGCGCGGCGACGGGGCTTTCGTGATCTCACGGTCGACGATGTCTGTGGCGAGGCGGGTGTGAGCAAGGGGGCTTTCTACGGCTACTTCGAGCAGAAGCAAGATCTGCTGCTGGCGTTGCTCGAGGACGACGCCGCGGCGCTTGACCGCGAGCTCGAGCGGATCACCAGCACGAGCGCGTCCGGGGTCGAGCGGGTCCGGCGGTTCGCGCAAGCGATGCTCGCGCGCGGCGACGACGCGGCGCGGGTGCAGGTCCGCGCCGACCTGTGGGCCGACCTCTTGACGGAAGACGCCGTCCGCCAGCGGCTCGCCGAAGTCACCCAGCGCCGACGTGAGCTCGTGCGCTCATGGATCGAAGAAGGGGTTGGGACTGGTGAGCTGGTGGAGATCCCGGCCAACGCGCTGGCGTCGATCCTGCTCGCGTTAGCGGACGGGCTGATGCTGCACGGCGCGCTTGACCCCGCCGCGTTTCGCTGGCGCAACATCCGCCATGCGATCGACGTGATGCTCGCCGGCCTCGAGGCCGAGATGAACGCATGACCGAAGCGACCCGACCGCACGCCGACCAGGACACCGTGGCGGCCGACGGCTGTGAGGACGGCCTCCGGATCCCGCCGGCCGCCGAAACCGCGGCCGCGCCCGGCCCGATCTGGCCAAAGCGGTTTGCGGCCGAGCGCTCGGACTCGCTGCCGATCATCGACGAGCACGGATCGCTGCTCGGCGTGATCGCCGCCGTCGACATCGAGCGAGCCATCAGCAAAGCTACCGATGAACCGCCGCTCGCCGCAGTACTGGCACGTGCGGCCCCGGACCTACGAGCGGACGACTCGCTCGAGGACGCCGTGCATGCCCTCGGCAGCACCGACGACGAAGGCGTTCCGGTCCTCGGTGAGGATCACCAACTGATCGGCTGGCTCACCCACCGGCGCCTGCTGCGCGCCTACCGCGAGCGATCCGATGAGCAACGACACACACCGATCCAGCCGTGACCGCCGCGATCGAAACAGATGGGCTGACGAAGTCGTTCGGCGAGACCGTCGCCGTCGACCACCTGGACCTGCGCGTCGAGCCCGGACAGGTGTTCGGCTTCCTCGGCCCCAACGGTGCCGGCAAGACCACCACGATCCGCGCGCTGCTCGACCTCTGCCACCCGAGCTCCGGGAGTGCCCGAGTGTTCGGACTGGACAGCCGCCGCGACAACGTCGCGATTCATGCGCGCTGTGGGTATCTCCCCGGCGAGCTCGAACTCTACCCGCGGATGACCGGCCGCCAGCTCTTGGACTGGTTCGCCGGCGCCCGCGGCGGCGTCGACTCCGGGTGGCGGGAACGGCTCGTGGAGCGCTTCGAGGTGATCCTCGACCGGCGCGTGCACGAGCTCTCGAAGGGCAACCGCCAGAAGCTCGGGGTCGTGATCGCGTTCATGCATCGCCCCGAGCTGCTGATCCTCGACGAACCCACATCAGGGCTCGACCCGCTGATGCAGGACGAGTTCCACCGGTTGCTCCACGAGACAACCGCGGCCGGCGCCACCGTATTCCTCTCCTCGCACGAGCTCGACGAGGTCCAGCGCGTCGCCGACCGTGTCGCGATCATCAAAGAGGGCCGACTCGTCATCAGCGACACGGTGCAAGCGCTCCGCCAGCGGGCGCCGCAGACAATGGAGCTGCGGTTCAGGACGCCAGTCGCGGCCGCCGTGTTCGAGTCGCTGGATGGCGTCGCTCACGTCGCGGTCGACGGTGATCGCGTCACGCTGCACCTGACCGGGGAGTTGGCGCCGCTGCTGCGCGTGATCGCCGACCACGACCCGGTCGACATGGTCGCGCGCCACGCCGACCTCGACGAGCTGTTCCTGACCTACTACCGCGACATCCCCAGCGACGATGGGGACTGACATCGTCCGGCTGGATCTCCAGAACCGCCGCCGCTCGACGATCGGCTACGCGGCCGGGATGGCCCTCTACATGCTCGTGATCGTCGCGCTCTACCCCGCGTTCAAGCACTCGACCGGGCTCGACAAGCTGATCACCGACAACCCAACCGTCGCGGCGATGTTCGGCGTCACCGGCTCGCTGAGCTCACCTGCCGGCTGGGTCGACGCGAACGCCTACACCAACTTCCTGCCGCTGATCATGCTGTTGCTGACGATCGGCTACGGCGCCGCCGCGATCGCCGGTCAGGACGAAGACGGCACCCTCGGCCTGCTCGTCACACTCCCGCTCTCCCGGCGCGAGATGCTCGTCCAGAAGATCTGGGCGATGATCGCGCAGGCACTCGTCCTGACCATCTCCGTCGCCGCGTGCGTCTACATGGGTCGCGCCTTCGACGTCACGCTCGACCCCTGGCATGTCGCGACCGCATCATTCGCGGTGCTCGCCCTCGGGATCGACCTCGGGCTGATCGCACTCGCACTCGGTGCCGCTACCCGCAGCCGCGGCACCGCGATCGGAATCGCGACCGCCCTGACAGCAGCGTCCTACCTCCTCAGCTCGCTCGCGCCCGTCGTGCACTGGCTCAGACCATTGCGCTTCATATCGCTCTTCTACTGGGCCGATGGCAACCACCAACTCACCGAAGGCGCCAACCTCGCGTCGTTCGCGGTGCTCGCCGGCGTCGGCCTCGCCGCGGCCCTCACGGCCAACGAGGCCTTCCGGCGGTTCGACGTGAGGTAAACCTCGCACGGCTCCACGATTCCTCCGCCCTCCACGCGATCACGCGACCACCCAGGTACCCTGCGCCGAGAGCAGATCACGCTCGTCGCCGTGCACCAGCACCGAACGAGCGCTTGCGTGTCGCCGAGCATCCCCGGCCTCGGCGGCCGCCGGCCCAGGTGGTGCGCTTGCTCCGCGACTGAGCGACTCCCCCGCTGGATTCTGGCGGACCCCTGTTGGCAGTGACACGCGGCCCGCGGGGCGAGCTCTCGACTGCGCGTACCGGAAGATCGGGGAGGGTTGCTGGGAAGTGCTCGGAGCAGATCACGTTCCGGCGTGGGCGTTAGGCGTCTGATGTGTCCGCGGCTGAGTCGCGTCTGTCTTGGTGCAGCGAGGTGACGGCCTCGCCGACCGAGGGGAAGAGCCGGTCCTCTCCGATGCGCTGGAGTAGGCCGCTTCGGGCGAGGCTGTCGCGTACGTGCTCTCCGGCTCTGGCGATCGCGAATGTGATGTGTTTGCGGTCGAGTTCGTCGAGCGCCTCGCGTAGCGATCGAGCGCCGGTGTAGTCGAGATCGCTCATCCCGATCGCGTCGAGCACGAGCAGGCTCGGAGGCTCGATCGCGCCGCTCAGCGCCTCGTGCAACTGGTCGTGGAAGTGGACTGCGTTCGCGTACCAGAGGGGTGTCGCGAACAGCACGACGAGCACCCCAGGCACCTGGGTCGGTTCGCTCGGGCTGCTGATCGGGGCCCAGCTGGTGGTCTGTGGGATGCGGCCGAGGACATGCAGCTGGGGGCGTGCACTGAGGCGGGTGCGGTCGAGGATCGCCAGCCCGACCGCCACCGCGATCCCCTGTTCGACCC
Organism: uncultured Solirubrobacterales bacterium; assembly: GCA_963794285.1. Lineage (GTDB taxonomy): Bacteria > Actinomycetota > Thermoleophilia > Solirubrobacterales > Solirubrobacteraceae > Palsa-465. Next base: position 412,858 of record CAWCDS010000009.1, on the reverse strand, counting down.
CGACGAATGCGACCGCGAGCAGGGTGATCACAGCCAGGGCGAACTCGAACGGATCAAACCGCGCGATCGCAAGCAGGTCGCGTCCGTGGAAGATCCGCGCTGCGACGAACAGCAGCACCCCGGCCAAGGTCGCCACCGGCACGTCTTTCAGCAGCCCCGCTGCAGGTACGAGCAGCAGGATCGCCGCCGCCGCAACGAGCCCGGCTGCCTGCGTGCGACCTGACGCGGCAACCACCGCTGCGGTCCTCGGCGGGCTTGCGTTCACGGGAAAGGCCCCGAGAAGGCCAGCCGCGATGCTGCCGGCCCCCACCCCGAGGAAATCGCGGCCGACGTCGACCTCGTAGCCGCCCTCGTCCGCGAACGCGCGGGTCGTTGCTGCTGACTGCGTCACGACCACCAGCGCGACGACCCCCGCGATCGGCGCCACGCGACTGAGTGTCGACCAGGACAGACCCACCAGCCCAAACCGCGGCGCGCCGTGAGCCACCTTGCCCAATACCGCAACGCCGTCGCGGTGAAGACCGAGAGCGGCGACGAGAATCGTCGAGGCGACAAGCGCCACGAGCGCGCCCGGGAGTCTGCGATCGATCCGTTCGGCGGCGATCACGATTGCGAACACCGCAACCCCGATCTCGAGCGCCCAGCCGTTCGTCTGGCCGAGGTGAGTTACAGCGAACTCAATCCGGTGCACGGTGCTGCCGCTCGCTGCCGCGAGACCAAACAGGTCAGGTATCTGGTGGACCACGATGGTTACGGCGATGCCGGCCAGGAAGCCGGTGATGATCGGCGCCGAGAGGAACTCGGCGATCCACCCCAGACGCAGCAGCCAGACGAGCGCCACCAACACGCCCACCACCACCGCCAGGATCCCGACAAGGTCTACATACTGGGTCGAGCCAGCCGGCGCCAGGTGCGCAACCCCGACGGCGAACAGCGGGGCGATCGTCGAGTCGGCGCCGACCGACATCTGCGGATTGGATCCCAAGAACGCGAACAGCGCCGTGCCGGCAGCGAATGCGTAGAAGCCCGTGATCGGCGGCATGCCCGCGAGCCGGGAGGTCGCCAGCTGCTCCGGCACCGCGATCACCAGCAGCGTCAGCGCAGCGAGCAGGTCGGCCGGCACCCACGACCGTCGATACCCACGCAACGACGAGAAGAACACCACCGTCGGCAGCAACCGAACCGCGCGGTCTCTAACGCTCGCGACCATGACGCTCATCATCGTTGATCAGACGAGCGCTCCACGGACCGGGGATTCCGACTAATCAAGCAAAGCCAACCGAGCGACACCTCCACTACAAGTGCGCACAGGACGACGCTCCTGCTCCATCATCAGCAGGAGCATCCGGAGGCCGTTGGCGAGCGTCCCCCAACGCGCGGCAAGGAGAACCGCCGAGGCGCCTCCGGAGCCCGACGTTCGCATCGCCGCGCGGACGCGAGCGTCTGACGCCGGCGACAAGACGCCTGCCGGTCGTCCTGTGCGCTCGTCTGCTCGGCTGTCGCTCCGACGCTTGCTAAGTGCGCAATGCAGCGCCGGCGGCGTTAGAGGTGTCGTGCTTTACGTGCTCGCGCTGGTAACCGTCGTGGTCGGCGTGGACGTCTTGTTCTTCAGGCATCGGTTCTGGGAGCGCCTGATGGTAAACGTCGGGATTGTCCTGGTGTTCGCGGCGTTCTATCTGAGGTTCCTGAAGCGAGCATGAGCGGGACGCCCCCGATGAACGCAGCTAACGACAACGCCGCTCGGAGAGGCCTTCGCGGGTGGTCGGCATCTCCCCCGCGACCCGGGAGCGGGCACCTGCTCCCCGGTGCGCTCGACGACGTCCGGGGGCGACTCGATGCGTTCCTCGCCAGGGGGATACACAGGGGATATGGATGCACGACACTGAGCGGTTTTCAGCGGTTGCCCAGCGGTGCAACCCCAATGTTTACGGGCAAATCGCCCGTAGCGGCGGGGCATCGTCACAATTCGAATCCCGGTAGCGATATTAGCTTTCTCCCTGCAAACCAGCACTTTTCGAGGCGCGAAAAGAGCCTTTGGGGGCAGGATTGGGGGCAGGCTGTCAAATAGTCCGTTGCCCTAGGACCGAAAGAACGGGTCGAATCGCGGGCCCATAGTCGACCCCGGGTCCGGGCCGTCTGGCGCCGGTGACAGGATCGAGGGATGGCACAGCTCAGGGCGAGCCAGGGGCGCGTTCGGCGCTGCCTGCGCGCTCGAGGCGGTCGCAGCGTGAACTACGCGCGTCGCCAGCAGTATCGCCGGCTCTCTCACGCCGGGAAGGCGGCGCTGGGAAGCGTGGTCGTCGGGCTGCTCGGGCTCGCGGTTGCGATCGCGGGAGCGGCGGCGCTCGGCGCGCTGCTGGTTCTCGCTGGTCGCCGGAACCGGGGTTGAGGTCGTTCGGCAGACTGCGCACGCGCCTATACAGACAAAACAGCGGCGCGGCGCGGCCGCTCTTCATCTCCGGAGGTGTGGGTTGGCCGGGCGGCTATCGCGGCGCGGACGGCGCCCGGCTACCGTGACGGGTGGAACTGATGAGTCTCGCCGACGCCCTCCCGCAGCAGGTCAGCGCCGACACGCTCTACGAGGCGTTCGTCGAATGGGCCGGCGAGCGCGGCCTGTCGCTTTATCCGCACCAGGAGGAGGCGTCGATCGAGCTGTTTGACGAGCGCAACGTCGTGCTGGCGACGCCGACCGGGTCGGGCAAGTCGATGGTCGCGATCGCGGCGCACTTCGCTGCCCTCGCGGCTGGGAGGCGCACGTACTACACGGCGCCGATCAAGGCGCTCGTGTCGGAGAAGTTTTTCGACCTCTGTCGCATCTTCGGCGCGGCCAACGTCGGCATGGTCACTGGCGACGGCGCGGTCAACGCCGACGCGCCGATCATCTGCTGCACCGCCGAGGTGCTGGCGAACATCTCGCTGCGCGGTGGCGCGGCGTCCGATGTCGGGCAGGTCGTGATGGACGAGTTTCACTTCTACGCCGACGGCCAGCGTGGCTGGGCGTGGCAGGTCCCGCTGCTGTGCCTTCCCAACGCGCAGTTTTTGCTGATGTCGGCCACGCTCGGCGACGTCTCGAAGATCGCAGAGGACCTCACCCGCCGGACCGGCCGCGAGACCGCGTTGGTCGACGATGCCGAGCGTCCGGTCCCGCTCAGCTTCGGCTGGTCGCTGGAGCCGCTGCACGAGCTGCTGGAACGGCTCGTGGCCGAGGACCAGGCGCCCGTGTATGTCGTGCACTTCACGCAGGCATCGGCGAACGAGCGCGCCAACGCGCTGCTCTCGGCCAAGCTGTGCACGCGCGAGGAGCGCGATGCGATCGCCGAGGCGATCGGCGGCTTTCGCTTCACCGCCGGGTTCGGCCGGATGTTGTCGCGCCTGGTGCGCAGCGGGATCGGCGTGCACCATGCGGGGATGCTGCCGCGCTACCGGCGCTTGGTCGAGCAGCTCGCGCAGACCGGCAGGCTGAAGGTGATCTGCGGGACCGACACGCTCGGTGTCGGGATCAACGTCCCGATCCGCACGGTCGTGTTCACCGGCCTGGCGAAGTTCGACGGCACCCGCCAGCGGCTGCTCAAGGCGCGCGAGTTTCACCAGATCGCCGGCCGCGCGGGCCGCGCCGGCTTCGACTCTGCCGGCACCGTGATCGTGCAGGCGCCCGAGCACGTGATCGAGCGTGCCCGGGCGGCGTCCAAGGCGGCCGCGAAGGGCAAGAAGCTGGCGCCCAAGAAGGCGCCGGAGGGCGAGGTCAGTTGGACCGAGGAGACGTTCGAGCGCCTGCGTGACGCGCAGCCCGAGCCGCTCGTCAGCCGCATGCGCGTCGATCACGCGATGATCCTCAACGTCGTCAACCAGCCCGGCGACGCTGTGGAGACGATGCAGGCGCTGCTCGAGGACAACCACGAGGATGATCGTGGTCGCACGCGCCTCTACGAACAGGCTCAGGCGCTGGGCGACGAGCTCGTGGCCGCCGGCGTGCTGGCTTGGCTGCCCGAGCCCGACGCGGAGGGCCGCACGCTCGCGCTGGCGGTCGACCTGCAGGAGAACTTCGCTCTGAATCAGCCGCTGGCGTCCTTCGCGCTGCAGGCGCTGGAGCTGCTGGGGCAGGAATCCGAGCGCGATCCGCTCGACGTCCTCAGTGTGGTCGAGGCGATCCTCGACGATCCCTTCCCGGTTCTGATGGCGCAGGCCAACAAGGCCAAGAGCGAGGCCGTCGCCGCGATGAAGGCCGAAGGCATCGAGTACGAGGAGCGGATGGAGCTGCTCGAGGAGGTCACCTACCCCAAGCCGCTGGAGGAGGGGTTGCGCCAGGCGTTCCACTCCTATCGCGAGACGCATCCATGGGTGCGTGAGTCCGACCTCTCACCGAAGTCGGTCGTGCGTGACATGTACGAGCAAGGGCGCACCTTCACCGAGTTCATCAGCCACTACGGCCTCTCGCGCTCCGAGGGCCTCGTCCTGCGCTACCTCTCAGACGCCTACCGCGCACTGCGCCGCACCGTGCCCGAGTCGATCAAGACCGACGAGCTCGACGAGATCGTCGACTGGCTCGGCGAGACGGTCCGCCAGACCGACTCCAGCCTGCTGGACGAGTGGGAGACGCTGACCGATCCCGACGCCGCCCAGCGCGTCGCCGACCGCGGGCCCGTGCCGCCCGCGCGGCCGATCACCGGCAACGAGCGGGCCTTCACCCGAATGGTCCGCAACGCCCTGTTCCAGCGGATCCGGCTCGCCGCGCAAGATCGGTCCGATGCGCTCGGCGACCTCGACATGGCCAATGCCGCGCTGACCGACCCGCCCGGGCGCCCGGCGATGAGCGCCAGCGACTGGCATGACGCGCTCGGCGCCTACTGGGACGAGTACGAGTCGATCGACACCGGTCCGCAGGGACGCTCGCCGTCGCTGCTGATGATCGATCGCGCCGACCCCGCGGTCTGGCGTCTGCGCCAGATCATCGAGGACCCCGACGGCAATCACGACTTCGCGATCGTCGGCAGCATCGACCTCGACGCCTCTGACGCAGCGGGCGAGCCGGTCGTGCGCATCGAGTCCTTCGGCCCGGCCTGACCACACGTCGACACCACCTCATACAGACCTGCACTGCAGGCCGGGTTCAACCGGGGCGGATTCCTCACAACCGGCGCCGGAACAGACGCCGATCGTCCGCAACGCGAGCAACAACCCGGGCAGGGACTCAACGCTATGGCCTACGCGGGCGGTCGCCAGATCGTGCCGGCCAGGGGCCGCGAGCGTGCAGCTCCTCGCCCGCGAAGGTCGGGCGGGGACATGGGTTGCATTGCGAGGCCCAGCAGGCATCGGCACACGTCATGGGATTGCGCCAGGCGCTAGCCCGGCGGTCTCTCCGCCGTCGGCGACGAACTCGGCGCCGGTCGAGAAGCTCGACTCGTCGCTGGCCAGGAACACGATCAGGTTCGAGAGTTCCTCCGGACGGCCGAAGCGGCGCATCGCGACATGCTTCTGCTGGGTATCCACACCGGCTGTCATCGGGGTGGCGACCGCCCCGGGATGAACAGAGTTGCAGCGTATGTCGTGAACGCCCAGGTCGAGAGCGACCGACTTGGTCAAGCCGCGGACCCCGAACTTGGACGCGTTGTAGGCGGGCAGCTTGCTGTACCCCTGCAGCCCGGCCGTCGAGGAGATGTTGATGATCGAGCTGGGCGCTGCGGCTTTCAGCGCACCGAGGCACGCGTCGATCCCGTTGAAGACGCCGGTGAGGTTGACCGCGATGACGGTGTCCCACTGCTCAGCTCGATGCTCACCGATCGCACCGAAGGTGGCGATTCCGGCGTTGTTGACCAGCACGTTGAGCTTGCCGAAGCGCTCAAGCGCCGCGGCCACGGCGCGGGTCCATTGCTGGCGGTCGGTGACGTCGAGGCGGACATAGGTGGCAGCGTCGCCGAGCTTCGCCGCCACCGCTTCCCCTTCCTCGTCGAGGACATCTGCGATGACGACTTTGGCCCCTTCCGCCACCATCGCTACGGCATGGCTCTCGCCCATGCCGCGCGCGCCGCCGGATATCAGCGCGACCTTGCCTTCGAGTCGGTTTCCGACCAGACGGGGGTGGGTCATGGCAATTCTCCTGCTCGTTTTGAGCGTTGTGCCGTCGCTTGACAGGACAGTGCCGGCGTGTAAACTGAACTGACTTCAGCTCAAAGAATAGCAGGAGGACCAGTGATGCGCGAGCATTTCTACACATATCCCACGGTGGTCGAATTACGCGCAGATCGGGACCGAGCGCCCGCGCCGGGCGACGCAGGCGCGGAGCGAGGCTCGCAGCCGCCCGTGGCCGGCCACGCGAGCGGAGTCGCAGCCCAGCCCCAGACTCAAGCGTCCCAGCGATCCGCCCGCGTAGCGCCAAGACGGAGCTGCGGACATGTCCCTCACAGCGCCCGGTCACCAGAGCCGCGTCAGATCGGCTGATCGAGCTGACCCACGAGCTTCTTGACGCCCACTGCGACACCGTCTGCCTCGCCGACGAGCTCGCGAGCGAGCCCGAATGGGCCGCTCACGTGGAGTACCTCAAGGACCTTCAGCGGATCGGCCAGCGGACATTGGCGGAGCTCGCGGGCTCGGGCCGTTAGAAGCCGGGGCCGAGACGCGACTAGTCGGGAGCCGTCGTTTCCCGGTCCGCCAGTTCGGCGGGGAGCGAGAGGACGGCAAGCTGCCGGCGAATGAAGAAGTCGGCGATCTCCTCGAGTCCCATCGTGCCCCGCGGCCGGTACCAGTGCCAAATGCTGTTGTAGAGACCGAGCAGCGCTCGCGTCAGCAGGCGCGCATCGGCCTGCGGGATGTGCCCCTGTTCCATGCCGCGCACGAGGAACGTCGCCCACGCGAATTCGAGATCGCGTGTCCGCGCGCGGGCAAGCTCACGAGCTTCCTCTTCACGGCGAGACTGGCGGGGGATGCCGATCAGCCCCTGCTCCGCAACGAGCAGTCGGTTGCGCAGAACCTCCTGGTCGCTCAGGTCGTATGACGAGCGCAGCACGGTGACCAGCGCGTCAAGGTAATCGTCAGACTCGCTCGTGATCCGCTCAAAATCGCTGTGGAACGACTCCAGCGCGTCCGCCATGATCACGTACAGGCAGTGCAGCTTCGACTCGAAGTAGTGATACAGCGCAGTCGAGCCGATGCCGACAGCCGCCGCAACGTCCGCCCACTTTGTGTCCTCGTACCCGTGCTCGCCGAAGTACGCGGTGGCGGTGGCGAGGATCCCCTCACGCTTGCTGCGTGAGGACGTCCGTCGCTGACCGTCTGTTCGTCCTGCTCGCGTTGCCTGGCGTGGCGCCGGCACGATCGCCTCTCTCGAAATCGGGTACCGACCGATCATACGCGGAACTGAGGTCGGCTCGATTTACCGCGGCGAATCGGTGATCAGCGAGATCGCTCCCTCTGGGCAGGTGCCTTCCGCCTCCTCGGCGAGATGCTGCTGATCGTCGGGCACCTCGATCGTCTGATCGCGGATCGTGACAAAGCCCTCGTCGTCGTAGCTGAGCAGGTCGGGCATCAGCCTGTAGCAGCGGCCGTGGCCCATGCACTGCTCCCCATCCACGGACATCCTCATTGCTCCACGCTCCACTCAAGCGGCAGGTCCATCAGCGTCATCATCGACCCGCCTCCTCGCTCGGTCAGCTGCTGCTCATCGCCGGCGATGTGGAACTCGGGGATCACTCGCAGCCACTCCTCAACCGCGATCTGCATCTCCCGGCGGGCCAGATGCTGACCGAGGCAGCGGTGCGGCCCGCTGGCGAAGCCCATGTGGTTGTTGCGCTTGCGGTCGGGGATGAACTCATCCGCCCGCTCGTACGCCTCGGGGTCCCGGTTGGCGGCGGAGACGAGCCCGTAGACCATCTCGCCCTGCTTCAGCTGCACGCCGTGGAACTCGAGGTCGCGGGTCACCTTGCGGCCGTCGCCGAAGATGATCGTGTAGTAGCGGAGCGCCTCATCGACGGCCGATGGGATCACCGTTGGATCGTCGATCAGCGCGCGCCGATGCTCTGGGTGCGTCGCCAGATGCCGGAACATGTAACCGAGCTCGGCGCGGGTCGTGTCCAGTCCGGCGAGCACGAGGACCGTGAGCATGTCGAGGATCTCGGTGTCGGTCAGCGGCCGGTCGTCGATGCTGGCGTGCATCAGGTACGAAGCGAGGTCGCCGTCGCGTGGCTCCGTGTCGTCCCGGCGCTCGGCCAGTGCTTGCACCCAGTAGTCGCGGATCCCTTCGAGCGCCTTCGCCATCACCTCGAGCTTCTCGGTGTCGCCGCCGAAGCCGGCGAAGAAGTCCTCGACCCAGCGCACGAACCTGTCGGCCTCGGCGGTGTCGACCCCGATCACCGCCAGGAACGCCTCGGTCGGGAATCGCAGGGCGAACTCGTTGACGAAGTTGCAGCTCCCCGCCCGCGCGGTGTTCTCGACCAGCGTCCGGCAGAGCTCGCGCATCATCGGCTCCGCATCGTCGATCGCACGTGGCGAGAACCAGGGGTTGAGGATCCGCCGGTACTTGATGTGATCCGGCGGATCGATCTGCGTCGGCACGAAGCGGTAGATCGGCTCCGGATCCCACGGCGTAAACGACTCGCTGGAGAAGATCTCGGGGGTCTTGTAGATGTCGCGGACCGCCTCGTGGCGCGTGAAGATCCAGTAGCCCTGCGCAAAGGTGTTGAAGTAGACAGGACTGCCCTCCCGCAGCTCGTCCGCCCACTGCCAGTGCGATCCGACCGCTCGCGTCCGCGAGAAGTCCTCGTGCATCACCGGGCAGCCGCCCGCTGTCCGTTCCTCGTGCATGACCGGGCAGCCGCCCAGCGTCCGCTCCCCGTGGGTCGCGCTGCTCGTCACGTCCGTCGCCACGCTGTCATCGATCGCCATTGGGCTCTCCTCGTCAGATTCCCGGTTGACCTGAAGTCGGTTTAGTTTAGCGAGCGTCAGCGTTGCTGTCCAGTGCCCGCTGGTTGCGCGCCGGTTGCCCGCCGTTGAAGGTGATCGCGGGTGTCCGCGCCACGAGGTATCGGCACATCCGGCCCTCGTCGTCGAGCTCCGCAACCGCGAGAAACGTGCCGATGCGCTCGCCGCTGTCGTACCGGGTCTCGCCGAGCGCGAACGCGACCCGGCCGGCTTCGCTGGAACGGACGACGTGGTGGGCCCAGTCGCTCATGTCCCCGGCATCGATGAACGCCCGCAGCTCGGCGAGTCCGCCGAGGATCTGAGTACTCCGGCGATCAGCGCCCGAGGCCCACTCAATCGCGAACTCGACATCCTCGGAGACGAGCTCGAGCGATGAGTATGGATCGGGGCCGTCCAGGGCTTGGAAATACCGCTCGAAGAAGGTCATCGGCAGGCCTCACGCCGGCGCGGTGGCGCGCTCGAGGATCGCCTTGACGACGTCGCGCTTGACGACCTTGAGCGACGGCGTTCGCGGAAACTCGTCGAACACCTCGACCGATTCCGGCCACGAGTATTTCGATACGCCCTCCGACGCGAGGAAATCCTGAAGCTCTGCCAGGCTCGGGACGTCGCTTCCGGGCTCGGCGACGAGCGCTGCGCACGCCCGCTCACCGAGGCGGTCGTCCGGGAGCGGCACGACCGCCGCCTCCCGGATTGCGGGATGCCTCACGATCGCGGCTTCGATCTCCGCCGGCACCAGCGTGACGCCGCCGCGCCGGATGATGTCCTTGCTGCGACCTCCATAGATCAGATGGCCGTCTGCGTCGAGGTAACCGATGTCGCCGGTCTTGTAAGCACCCCACTCGGTCAGTGAGTCACGCGTCAGCTCGTCGTTGGCGAGAAACCCGAGGAACCGGCTCGGGCCGTTGACGACAACCGCACCGACCTCGCCCGGCGGGAGCGGGTTCCCGAGCTGATCGAGGATCTGGACGTCGGTTCCGCGGAATGGGGTCCCCTCGGTCTTGATCATCTTGTCCCACGGCTCCGACAAGCCATGCGCGACATGGCCGGGCACCTCTGACAGGCCGTAGTCGGCGATCGGCCGAAGGCCGAACACTTCGTGCATCGCAATCCGGCGCTCCTGCGAGAGTCCTGGCGCGACCAGCACGCGCATACTCGAAAGCTCACGGGTGGATTCGCGCCCGGCGCGAATGATGTCGGCGCCGTGCGTCGGCATGTACAGCACATACGTGCAGCGGTGGCGCTCTGTCAGCGCCAACGCCTCTTCGGCCTTCCACCGGGGCAGCAGCACTCCGGTGGCGCCGCACAGCAGTGTCGCCAGATAGCCGAACACGAGGCTTCCAACGAATCCAAACTCGCAGATCACGAGGTTCGTGTCGTGCGCCGTCAGGCCCCAGCGCTCGACGATCTGACCGGTGGCGTAGCGCAGCGTGTTGCACGAGTGCATGATCCCCTTCGGCACCGACGTCGTCCCGGAGGAGTGCAGCAGCAGTGCGAGCTCGTCAGCGCCGATCGGCTCGCGATCCTCGCCCGCGCGCTCGGAGCTCAGCGCGACGACATCCTGCGGACGCAGCGCGATGACGAGCCCGAGCTCGTCCCTCAGCGCCTCGCATTTCTCGATCTCGGCCTCTCCGCCAAACGAGATCAGCGCCTTCGCGGTCGCCTGTGCCGCCAGCGCGGAGAGCTGCGCCAGGCCGAACATCGGCGGCAGCGGAGCCGCCACGGCGCCGCAGTGAAAACACGCGAGCAGGGCGACCGCGGCTTCGATCGAGTTACGCCCGAGCAGCAGCACCACGTCACCGGGACGCACGCCGGTGCTCGCCAGACGCGCGGACAGCGCAACGGCCGCGCGCCTCAGCGCGTCGTAACTGATGCTCTGCTCCTCGACGATCAGGGCGATCTTCGCCGGGTCGGCGCTCGCGCTCCGGGCGAACTCACCCCACAGATCGCCGGTGCGCCAGTAGCCCTGTGAGTAGTAGCGCTCGGCGTCAGGCTGGAAGGCCAAGGTCGACATCCATCTCTCCTCGTGTCAATTGTCAAGCAGAAACGAGCACGACGGCAACCACGGGGGTGTCGCTCGATGCTCGGGCTGACGGAGCGGGAACGCGGGTTCCGCAGCGTCAGATCGTGGAATCTGCTTCACGATAACATATGACCTGAACTCAGTTCAAGCCATATGAAGCGTGAGTCGTTCCCGTCCTTTGATCGCGGAGACGCGAGGCGGCGACAACGGCCGCGACGCCGGGAGGGCGTCACGGGCTGTTGTCGACGACAAAGGCCGCGACGCCGGCAGGGGCGTCGCGGCCTCTTGGGGACAGCGCGGTTCGGCGCTGGGCCGGGCTAGTCGATCAGCGTGCGGGCGGCGCCGGTGTACGACTTCGCGGCCTCGCGGGCGAACTCGGCCTGCGCGTCGGCGGCGGTCGAGATCCAGTCGACGTTTGTGGAGCGCGCCGCCTTGACGTAGGAGTCGGTGAAGGCAACGACGGTCTTCTCGTACGAGTCGAGCAGCACCGAGCTCGCCTTCTTTCCGTTCTCGACGGCCTTCTCGCCGAGCGCCGTGACCTTCTCTGTGGCGGTCCCGATGCTGTCGCTGAACGGGTCGGACTTGGTCTGAGTGGGCATGGATGTGGTTCCTCCTGGTGTGCTGGGATTAGCGCGCTAGCAAGAATACGGCTAGATTGCAAGCATGGTACCAGCTAAAGTGAGTTCAAGTCAAGTGAGCGCGCCGGAGGCGCAGGCACGGGACCGGTCAGGCCCGCATTTGGGGCGCGCCGTACCGCTCTCGCAGTTGCCGCTTGAGCACCTTTCCGGTGGGCGTCCGGGGCAGCTCGTCCACGAATTCGAACGAGCGCGGCAACTTGTAGCCGGCGAGCCGAGCTCGCGTGAACGCGAGCAGTTCGTCGGCGTCGGCCTCGGAGCCTGGGCGGCGCACGATCAGCGCCTTGACCGTCTCGCCCCAGCGCTCGTCGGGAACGCCGATCACGGCCACCTCGAGCACGTCCGGGTGCTGCGACAGCGCTTCCTCGACCTCGATCGGGTAGACGTTCTCGCCGCCGGAGACGATCATGTCCTTGATCCTGTCGGTGAGGAACAGGTAGCCGTCCTCGTCGACGTAGCCGCCGTCGCCGGTCCGCAGCCAGCCATCGCGCGACAGTGCCGCCGCCGTCTCGTCCGGCCGGTTGAAGTAGCCGCGCATGACGTTCGGCGCCCGCAGCCAGATCTCGCCGACCTCCCGCGGCCGCAAGCGGCGCCCCGGTCACGGGGTCTGCGATCCGCAGTTCGGCCCACGGGTATGGCCGGCCTGCGGAGCGCAGCAGATCCTCGCGCGCGCCATCAGGGTCGTGGTCGGCCGGGTCCAGTTGCGTGATCGCGCCGGTCGTCTCGGTCAGGCCGTAGATCCCGAACAGCGAGCAGCGGAAGGTCCGCAGCGCCGCTTTCAAGACCGTGGTCGTGATCGGCGAAGCTCCGTACGCGATCGACCTCAGCGCCGAGAAGTCTCGCCTCGCCGCGCCCGGAACGTCCGCGAGCATCTGCAGCATCGTCGGCACGAACACCGCGTTTGTCACCCGACATCGCTCGAGCGTGGCGAGCACCGCCTCGGCCTCGAAGTTCCGCACGAGGATCGTGGTGGCGCCGTTCCACAGGCCGACGAACGCCCATCCGATGCCGCCGATGTGGAACATCGGCAACGGCGTCAGGCTGACCGACGCGTCGTCGAACTCCCAGCGTGGCGAGGTCTCCGCGGCGGCGGCGAGGTTGCGGTGCGTTGTCAGGACGCCCTTGGGAACACCCGTCGTCCCCGATGTGTACATCTGGACGACGACATCGTCGGCGTCGCCATCGGTGCCCCGGGTCGATCGCGTCGTGTGCTGACAGCCACCGTTCGTAGCCGTCCGGCGCCGCGGGCACCGACGATGATCAGCTCGGCGGAGCCGTCCCGCTCCGCGATCAGCTCGGCCGCGACCTCGGAGAAATCTGCGCCGGCGATCAGCACGCGTGCGGCGCTGTCGGCAAGCACCGCCGAGAGCTCGGGTCCGGCCAGCCGCCAGTTCATCGGCACGATCACCGCGCCGATCTTGCTGACCGCGAACAGCAGCTCGATCACCTCGGGCGCAGTCCGATCGAGGTACGCGACTCGGTCGCCGGGGCCGATGCCGCTGTCGCGCAGCGCCCGCGCCAGCCGGCTCGAGCGCTCGTCAAGGGCGGCGAAGGTGAGCTCGCGATCGCCCTGCGCGATCGCCACTGCATCGCCGCGCTCGGCGGCGCGCTCGCGGATCACGTCCGCGACTCGGAGATCCTCACCTCGTCGCATGCGACCGATGGCTCTCGCCGATGAACGCCGAGATCATCTCGTCGACGTCCGGCTGCTCGGTGGGGTAGAGGTGGCCGGAATGCTCGAGGATCACGAGCTTGGCGTGCGGCATCCGAGCCGCCATCAGCTCGGCGTTCACGACCGGGATCAGCCGGTCGTAGCGACCCGTGCACGATCATCGTCGGGACGTCGATGCGCGACAGGCGTCCGAGGCAGTTGTGCAGGACCGCGGCGTACAGTTGCGCACGGTAGGCGTCGGCCGGAAACGGATGTGCCAGACGTTTCGCGATGTCCTCGGCAATTCGCGAGCCGTGCCGGCGCCGGCAGACGGGGCCGTAGTTGTACGGCACCGACGCCCACGCCGCCTCCTCATGGGGCAGATCTGCTCGCCGGCGGAAGAAGTCGAACACCTCTCTGTCCGGCGCAACGGCGCGAGGACCGCCGGGATGCGTCGCGCCGAGCACCAGCGACGCGACCCGCCGTGGATGCCGCAGCGCGAGCTTGCTGGGCGACCATGCCGCCGAGCGAGATGCCATAGACGTGGGCTGACTGCACCTCCGCGGCATCGAGCACGGAGACGGCGTCATCGGCCATCGCCTCGGTCGTGTACGCGTACGTGGAGGATTCCGAGCGACCCACGCCGCGGTTGTCAAAGGTGATCACGCGGAAGTGGCGAGACAGGACAGGGACCGTTCGCCACCACGCCCCGCCGCTCAACCCCAGGCCCATGATCAGCAGCACCGGCGCACCGTCGCCATGGCTGTCCCAGTGCAGCCCGAGGTGATCGCTCGCCCGTTCGGATTCCTCGCTCACAGGTCGAGGACCCATCGTGCAGTCGACAGCTGGACCGCTGTCGCGTCGCGGGTCAGCTCCGCGCAGGCACGCGCGAGCAGAGCTTGTCGGCTCATACGCGGCCGTGCGCGCCAGCAGCCACTCGAACTCGGTGACGGCTCGCACGGCCGCCTCGTAGACATCGAGGTGGGCGGCCGCCAGCGCGCGCGCCGTCTGGTGCGTAGCCGGGTGGTGGAGTGGATTCAATTCAGACATGAATTGACTTCAGTTTAGTACATCGGCGTCCGTCAGTCCTGCCGCCGCGACGGCCGCGGCCGCGTCGCTCGCCAGTATGCGCCAGGATCATCAGGTCGAGGAGCTCGCCGCTGCGGTTGCGGACGTGCCCGGTGAGCAGCGCCTCGGGATCGAATCCGAGCGCGCGGAACATCTCGATCGTGAACTCCTGGTCGGCGAGTACCTCGACGACCAGCTTCGAGCAGTCCGGCCCGCAGCGCCTCAACGATCGCGTGCCGCGCCAGCGCCGTTCCGACCCCCTCGCCGCGGTGCTGCGGATCGACGATCAGCCTGATCTCGGCGACGTGGTCCGACCAGCCGTGAAGCGGGACGACCGCGACGAAGCCGACGACGGCAGCGCCGTCCAGTGCGAGCCAGCGCCCGAGCCCGTCATCTACCCACGAGTCGATCACGCTCTCGTCCTCGACGGGCTCCTTGAAGAACGTCCTGTCGCCCTCCGGAATGCGCCGCAGAAAGTCCTCGAGCGCGTCCCGGTCTCCGCTCTGCAGCGGGCGGATCTCCATCTCATCGTCTCCTTGATTGCGCGAACGCGTCGCTGTGCGCCGCGATCCATTCGGTCAGGCTCGGCAACGTGTGCGTGAACGCCTCGCGGCCGGTCCCGAACGTGACATGACCTCCGCGCAGCCGCAGTTCGTCCCGGCGATCAGGCCTGCCCACGAGCGTCGTCAGGGGCTCGGCCGCCGCGAGCGGGATCACGTTGTCGCGCTGCGCCATCGCGACCAGGACGTTCGCGTCGGTGCGCGAGAACTCGATCCGGCGAGCGCCGACGCGCAGCGAGCCGGTCGTCAGCGCGTTCGCGCGCACCAGCTTCTCCACCACCTCGCGAAACGCGGCTCCGGGAAACGGCACGTGATCGCGTGACCACTGCGCCATCGCCTGATAGCCCTCGACGAACTCGTCGTTCCAGAGGTTCTCGAGCAGCGTCGCGTACTGGGCGATCGGCGTCGTCGGAGCGATCATGAAGAAGCCGCTGTAGAGGACGTCGGCGGGCACGTTTCCGGTCTCGTCGATCAGCTCCTCGGGGTTCAATCGGCCCTCGCGCAGCGCCGCCACCATCGGTCCCATCTCGTGGAAATCGGCCGGCGTGGCCATCAGGATCAGGTTGCGGACAGCCGCGTCCTCGTGCCCGCACGCGTACAGCATCGCGATCACCCCGCCGAGGCAGTAACCGGCCATCGTCACCTCCGCGCAGCCCGTCTCACGACGCACGGCCGCAACGGCTCGCGGCACGTACTCGTCGATATAGGTCGCGAAGTCGTTGCCGGCGTCCAGCTCGTCGGGCACGCCCCAGTCGAGCATGAACACGTCGAAGCCGGCGTTGACGAGATACTCGACGGCGCTGTTGCCGGGGCGCAGATCGAGGATGTAGCTGCGGCTGACGAGGCTGTGGACGATCAGGATCGGCGGCCCGTAACGAACCGGGCCGCCCTGATAGCGCCAGAGCTGGGCCTTGTCTCGCTGCCAGACGGTCTCCTTCGGCGTCGCCCCGACCTTCGGCTTGGTGCTCCCGCGGACGTAGCGGACGCCGTTGCGAGCGCGCAGCAGCGAGCGCTCGAGATCCCGGTTGACCCGGGCGACCAGCTCGGAAGGCATGAGGCTCGGCGCCATCGACCGACCTACCCGGCGCGCATGCCGTGGCCGCCGTTGCTCGCGGCTTCGTCGAGGTCCTTGCTCAGCTCGGCCAGTCGGCGCTCGACTCGCCCGAGCTGCTCCCGCACCCGGCGGATGTCGCTGCCGGCCGGCAGATTGAGCAGGTGCAGCATCCGTCGTGAGGCACCCTCCAGCGTGCGCTCGGTGCGCGAACGAAGACGGAGCATCTCGGTGACGAGATCGAAGTACGTGTCGCTGTGCAGCGCGGACTCGATCGGCTCGCCGATCGTCCGCTCGAGCCGGTGCACCGCCCGCAGCCACAGGGGCGCGCGAGATCGGGTGGGGGGGTTGCTCATGCCCTCGCTCCGCCCCCGCCCGGCATGCTCCATTGCGCGCCGCCGTCGACCGTGAGGATCGTCCCGGTCGTGAACGACGACGCATCGGTGGCGAAGTACAGAGCCGCGCCGACGATCTCGCGAGCCTCGCCCGGCGCGCCGCAACGGGAAGGTCTCGGCCCGCGCGGCGAGCACGTCCATGTCCCAGTTCCTTGCGATGCTCGTCAGGAACGGCCCGGGCATGATCGCGTTGACCCGCACCTTCGGGCCGAAGGCGTCCGCCAGTCCCACCGTCATCGCGTTGACGCCGGCCTTCGCGGCGGCGTACGGGACGATGTCCGCCGTCGGGCGGACCGCGCCGGTGCTGCTGACGTTGATGATCGATCCACCGTCGTCCGCGGCCATTCGCTCGCCGACCAGTGCGCAGAGACGAAAGGGCCCCTTCAGGTTGACGCCGAGCACCTTGTCCCACTGCTCCTCTGAGACCGAGCTGAGGCGTTCGTAGCAGCGGCGACATGCCGGCGTTGTTGACCAGCACGTCGATGCGCCCGAATTCGCCGTAGGCAGACTCGACCAGATGCTCCAGCTCATCCCAGTGGCCCACGTGGCAGGCGAATGCCTGGGCACGAGCCCCGCGCGCCCGGAGCGCCGCGGCCACGTGTTCGCAGGCCGGGAGCTTCCGGCTGACGACGATCACGTGAGCGCCGGCGCCGGCGTAGGCAGACGCGATCGCCAGACCGAGTCCGCGGGTGGCGCCGGTGACGAGCGCCACGCGCCCGGACAGGTCGAACAGGTCGTGCGCCTCGCCCGCCGGCGGGAGCGGCAGGTGCGCGATGTCAGCCGGCGTGGACAAGACGGCGCGCTCCTTGGTCGCGTGTGCCACCGCGCGCCAGCGAGTAGCGCCAGCGCCCCTGATCATCGAGCTGTTCCTCAGCGATTCCCGCGGCCAGCAGCAGATCGAGGTGTCCGAGCACCTCCCAGACGATCAGCAGCGGCTGCTCGCGGACGATCGCCTCCCGCCACATCTGTTGCCCGATCGCGAACGCGCTCGCGGGCCCGCGTTCGAGGATGCGGATGATTCGCTTGCATCGTTCACGGTGCTGGGCAAGTTCGCGCGCAACGACCTCGCCGGCGGCGCAGATCGACGGTCCGTGACCCGGAAGCAGCCGCTGCAGTGGCATCGCCCCGGTGCGTCGCAGGCCGTTCAGGTAATCGACGCGAGACCGCGACCGGCCCGCGTTCGCGGTCTCGTAGATCTCGGTGTTCGGCGAGATCTTCGCGAGCAGGTGGTCGCCCACGAACGCCAGCCGCGCTTTGGCGTCGATGAACAGCGTGTCCGATCTGCTGTGCCCCGGTGCGGCCACGACGCTGAGCTCGCGCCCACCGGCCCGGATGCGGTCGCCGTCCGCAAGCCGAATGTCGGCGTCGAAGTTCTCGGCCGTCGCTGCGATGTAGTCCCACAGGGCATCGGTTGACCGCAACAGCGCCTCCGGCACGCCGTGGCCCTGCATCAGCAGGCGTGCGAAGCGCCGGTCGCGTGCGACGTTGTCCTCGTAGCGAGCGCCGTAGTCGGCCGCCGTCTCGAGAACCGCAATCCGCGCGCCGGAGCGGCGCTTGATCGTGGCGGCGAGGCCGACGTGGTCATGGTGATGGTGAGTCGCGAGCACGAGCTCGATGTCCTCGAGCTCGATGCCACGCGTCCGCAGACCTCGCTCCAAGGCATCCAGTGCCTGATCACTGCGTGGGCCGGTGTCGACGACGGCGAGCGGATCTCCGCGCAGGAGCCATGCGTTCACCGAGCCGACGTGCGGAAGTGGGATCGGGATGGCCTCAACTGACGACATTGCCGGAATCATAAACCGAATCCACTTCAGTATTGCATGCTTGTACAGAAGAAAGCGACAACTTGAATCTCGGCTCTCTTCTACGGAACTCGGCAGACATTGGGAGAAACGCGGCAATCATGGGCTGTCGGTCAGGGACTTGACCATCGTCGTCGAGATGCTATGATTTGAATTCAGTTTGGGAATTGCGACCACGAAGGGATGAGGGAATGAGCGTTCAGCTTCAGGCGGATCCGGTGGGGGTGGAGCAGGAGTTTGTGCAGTACGAGGTGGTCGACCAGGTGGCGACGATCTGGTTCAACCGCCCCGAGGTCAAGAACTGCGTCAACTGGGGGCTTCTCACGCAGTTCGGCGCGGCGCTCGAGCGCGCCGAGCGTGATCCGGACGTGCGGGTTGTGCTGGTCCGCGGCCGCGGCCACACGTTCTGCGCCGGCGCGGATCTGAACATGCTGGACGCAGACTTCCTGGGCACGACGAACAACTCGGTCGAGATCGCGCAGGTCTCGGCGCGAACCTACGACAGGGCGTTCAACCTTCAGAAGCCGACCGTCGCCGTAGTCGAGGGCTACGCGGTCGCCGGCGGGTTCGAGCTGATGATCTCCTGCGACTTCGCGGTCGTTGCCGACGACGCGAAGATCGGCGACTTCCACATCCGCCGCGCGCTGTTCGGCGGGGCCGGGCCGATCTACCGGCTGCCCCGCTACATCGGGCTGCGCCGCACCAAGGAGCTGCTGCTGACCGGCAAGCTGCTGTCCGGCATCCAGTGCGCGGACTGGGGGCTGGCCAACGTGTCCGCACCCGCCGACGAGCTCGATCAGGCCGTTGCCGAGTTCATCGCGCCGATGAAGGACAAGAGCGCGTTCACGATGCGGATCACGAAGCTGGCAGCTAACCGCGGCCTCGACGGCGACACCGAAACGCTGATCGCGCTCGAGAGCATGACGTGCAACGTCGCGCACCAGTCCAACGACGCTCGTGAAGGCGTCCAGGCGTTCCTCCAGAAGCGCGAGCCGGTCTGGTCGGACAGCTAGAGCGCCGGGCTCGATCATGGACTTCGCCTTTGATCAGAAGACCGAGGAGCTGCGCGAGCAGCTCCTCGCGTTCATGGACGAGTTCGTCTATCCGGCCGAGAAGACGTTCCGCAACCAGGTGCGCTCGGCGGAGAACACGTGGGGGACGCCGCCGATCATCGAGGAGCTGAAGGCCGAGGCACGCTCACGTGGTCTTTGGAACCTGTTCCTGCCGTCGAGCCACGCGTATGGCGCTGGCTTGACGAACGGGCAGTACGCGCCGCTGGCCGAGATCACTGGTCGCAGTCCATGGATCGCTCCCGAAGCGCTCAACTGCTCCGCGCCTGACACGGGCAACATGGAGCTGCTGTCACTGTTCGGCTCAGAGGAGCAGCGGCAGGAGTGGCTCGAGCCGCTGCTCGAGGGGACGATCCGCTCGGCGTTCTCGATGACCGAGCCGGATGTGGCCTCGTCGGATGCGACCAACATCGCCACCACGATCGAGCGCGACGGCGACGACTACGTGATCAACGGCCGCAAGTGGTGGACGTCCGGCGCGATGTCGCCGCGCTGCAAGCTGCTGATCGTGATGGGCGTCACCGACCCCGACGCGGAGCGTCATCGCCGGCAGAGCATGATCCTCGTACCCAAGGACACGCCAGGGGTGGAGATCCTGCGCTCGACGAGCCTGTTCGGCTACGACGACGGGCCGCACGGCGGACACGCCGAGGTCATCTACGACAACGTCCGCGTGCCGGCGAGCAGCCTCCTCGGCGAGGAGGGCGAAGGCTTCCGCCTCGCGCAGGAGCGACTCGGCCCGGGACGGATCCACCATGCGATGCGGGCGATCGGCATGGCCGAGCGGGCGCTCGAGATGATGTGCAGGCGGGTCGCATCGCGCTCCACGTTCGGAAGGCCGATCATCGAACACGGCGTCGTGCAGCGCTGGATCTCCGAGGCGCGGGTGCGGATCGAGCAGGTCCGGCTGCTCGTGCTGAAGACCGCGTGGTTGATGGACACCGTCGGCAACCGCGGTGCCCGGATCGAGGTGTCTGCGATCAAGATCGCAGCGCCGGAGATGGCGACGTGGGTGATCGACCGGGCGATCCAGGCCCACGGCGGTGCCGGCGTCTCGCAGGACTTCCTGCTCGCCGAGCTGTACGCGGTTGCTCGGATCCTGCAGATCGCAGACGGGCCAGATGAGGTGCACCACATGGCGATCGCCCGCCGCGAGAGCCGGCGATACGGCGAGCCCGTGCCAGCGTGAGACCGAGCTCCCAATCAGCGATGAGCCAAGCCGAGAGCCTCGAGGGTTACGTCGTTCTCGTCACCGGCGCGAGCTCCGGGCTCGGCGAGCAGCTCGCGCGCTCGCTGGTCTCGCGTGGCGCGCACCCGGTGCTGGCGGCGCGCCGGGCGGAGCGGTTGAAGGCACTCAAAGCCGAGTTCGACGGCACCGTCGACACGGTCGCCTGCGACGTGACCGATGAGCCCGACCGGCAGCGCTTGATCGAGACGGTCGTGGATCGGCATGGACGGATCGACGGCCTCGTCAACAAC
The DNA here is from genome assembly GCA_963794285.1 of uncultured Solirubrobacterales bacterium. Taxonomy (GTDB): domain Bacteria; phylum Actinomycetota; class Thermoleophilia; order Solirubrobacterales; family Solirubrobacteraceae; genus Palsa-465. The sequence goes on along the minus strand of CAWCDS010000009.1, from coordinate 392,214 downwards.
GCCGGGATGGGAGCAGCTGGTCCGGCGTTGCGAACCAGCGTCGCGACATTCTCACGGGTCCTCGATGTCAACCTGATCGCCCCATACGCGCTGTCCTGTCTGGCCGCCGCGCACATGCGCGAGGGCGGCGGCCGCGCGATCGTCAACGTCGCCTCGGTGATGGGTTTGCGCTCGATCGGCCAGATCGCCGACGCCGCGTACGTTGCGTCCAAGGCGGGCCTGATCGGTCTGACGCGAGAGCTCGCGTCGCAGTGGGGGCGCTACGGGATCCGCGTCAACGCCGTCGCTCCTGGGTTCTTCGCCTCCGAGATGACCGCCGGGTTGGGCGACGACGCCGACAGCTTCCCGGCCTGGCTGACCGAGCAGATCCCGCTCGGCCGGGGCGGACGGTCCGGCGAGCTCGATCAGTCGATTCTCTACTTGCTCGGCGCCGGCAGCAGCTTCGTCACCGGTCAAGTACTGACCGTCGACGGCGGCATGGCCACCCGGTAAGCGTCCGCGCGTCCGGCGCCGCCCGCGGCGGCGCGGATCAGGTCCGAGAGGCGCTCGGCCGCGGTGATCGTCGGCAGGTTCGTGTTCGCGCGCGGCACCTCGGGGAACACGGACGCGTCGGCGACATAGAGGCCGTCGACCCCGAGGACCCTCCCCCGAGGGTCGACGACGGCGCGCGGGTCATCCGGGGCGCCCATCCGGCAGGTGGCGCAGACGTGCCCCGTGTCGCCGACCGTCTCCATCAGCCACGCGTCGATCGAGCTGTCATCCGACAGCTCCTCGATGCCGCGGCCCGTGAGGTCGATCCCAACATGTTCGAATGACGCGTCGAACGCGCCGGTCCGGATGAACTCCAGTGCACGTTTGACGCCGTCACGCATGCGCACCAGGTCGCCTTCGTCGTTCAGCAGGTCCTGCTGAACGAGCGGGTGGACAGTCGGGTCCGGCGAGGCGAGCCGCAGCCAGCCATGGCCTTGCTGTTGGTTGACCCACACGCACAGCAGGCCTGGGCCGCCCGCCGCATTCCCGCCGCCGGCGCCGCCCCACGTTCCGGCTGCCGCTCCGTCGGCCGCCGCCAGCGCCGAGGTCCCGTCCTGCGGTAGCGCCAGCGTCTGGTTGACCGAGACGACCATCATGTCGTTCTCTGAAGCGCCCGCCAATCCACTCGAGTAGCGCAGACAGCAGTTTGTCTGCCGGGCATCGAGCTCTGGTGCGGCGCCGGGGCGATGGAACAGCCAGAACAGCGCGAGCGGATGCTCCTGCATGCCGAGGCCGACCGGGAGCCGGGCGATCTGGCCCTCGGGTCCGATGTCTGAGCGCAACAGGATCGCAGGCGAATGAATCGCGCCCGCGCACAGGACGACGCTGCCGGCCCGGACCTCGATCCACTCCCCGTCGATGCGTGCCCGCACCCCGACCGCACGTCCGGCCTCGATCAGGACCTTGTCGACGGTTACATCGCCGATCACCCGCAGGTTCTCGCGATCGCGAGCCGGCTCGAGGTAGCCATCGTTGGTCGTCACGCGCGCACCGTCTCGCGCGCTGATGCCATACGGCGAGAGGCCGGTGCCGGTCGGGGCGTTGTGGTCAGGGGACCACCCGTGGCCGATCTGCGATGCGGCCGCGGCCAGCGCGTTGTCGGCTGGTCCCCAGTCCTCGCGGCCGAGACGCAGCACGGGGATCGGTCCATCGGCGCCGTGATACGGCGCGTCGCCGAAGTTGAGATCGCTTTCAAGCCGGCGCCGGTAGGGGAGGACCTCATCGAAGGACCATCCGGGACAGCCGAATGACGCCCAGCGGTCATAGTCGTCGGCAGGTGCGTGAATCGCGATCATGCCGTTGACGACCGAAGAACCTCCGAGTCCCCTGCCGCGCACGTGCGGCCGCGGCGCCTGAACGCGCGTCCGGCGAGACTCCAGGCCGCTCCATTGGTACTCCGGCAGCGACTCGTCGAGCGCACGCCAGCCGTTCATGCTGCGCAGCTGAGCCGGAGCTTCCGCCGAGCGCCAGTTCGGTCCGGCCTCGAGCAGCACCACCTGTGTGCCGGAGTGCTCGCTCAGGCGCGCCGCCACGACGCAGCCGGCGCTCCCACCACCGACGACCACGAAATCGGCCTCGATCGGTCTCGCCATCTCGTCCTCTCCTTCGACTAGTCAATCAACCGTGAGCACGTGCCGCCCCGCGCGGATCAGCGGCTCGACGAGTGCTTGGGCGTCGTCGAACCCCGAGCCGAGCATCGCGCCGCCGGCCGCACGGGCGGCGATTCCCTGGCAGACGACCGCGAGCTTGAAATAGGCGAACGCGCGATACCACGCGAGGTCCGACATATCGAACCCGGTGATCTCCGCATAGGAGCCGACGATCTGCTCGCGCGTGGGGAAACCGCTGGCCGCGGTCACCGGCGGCACCATCCGAGCGGCGATCAGAACCTCGTCGTCATCAGCCTCGCTCCAGTACGCCAGCAGCGCACCGAGGTCGGCAAACGGATCGCCGAGCGTGCTCATCTCCCAGTCGAGCACCGCCACAATCTTGCCCGGCTGCGTCGGATGAAGGATCGTGTTGTCGAGGCGATAGTCCCCGTGGACGATCGCCGCGGCCTGCTGGCGCGGAAGCGTCCGGACGAGCTCGTCGCGGAGCGCATCGAGTGCGGGCAGATCCACCGACTTGGAGCGCTGCCACTGCTCTGACCAGCGACGCAGCTGGCGCTCCATGAAGCCGGCCGGCCGGCCGAACTCCGACAGGCCGACGTCTCCGGGGTCGATCGCGTGCAGGCTCCCGAGCGTCTCGATCAGCGCGCGCCCGATCGCATCCCGCTCCTGCACGGTATCCGCGTAGCCAGTCGGAAGGCGGTTACGGCAGATGTGGCCGAGCACCCGTTCCATCACGTAGAAGTTGACGCCGAGCACGCCGTCAGGTTCGCCGAGGTGAAGCATCCGGGGCGCCGGCACCGGCGTCCGCTCGAGCGCCGCCTGCACGCGATATTCGCGCACCATGTCATGCGCCGTCGGCAGCACGTGACCGAGGGGAGGACGGCGCAGCACGACCTCGCCGGCGTCCGATGCGACGCGGTATGTCAAATTGGATTTGCCTCCCGAGATCAGCGCGACCTCGCACGTCCGCCACCGCTCGTCATGGAGAACCTCGGCCAGGTGCGGCCCGACGACCGCCGGCTCCGCGCCGGTGGCGATCGGCTCGAGTCGCTGCGCGTTCGGGTCAGTCAACGAAATCGTCATGCCGCACTAAATCTCCGCCGCCGCCAGAGGCCGCTCTGCCCGCCGCGCCAGTGCGCGGCCAAGTGCGCGCTCGTGATGCGCCGCATCTCCGAACTGCAGCTCGCGCACGAGGATCCGCCGCAGGAAACGGTGGGCCGGGTGCTCGGCCGTGAACGCGATCCCGCCGAACACCTGCAGCGCGCCGTGGGCGACCTCGCGAGCTCCGCGGGAGACGTATGCCTTCGCGATCGATGCCGTTTGCGCCGCGTCGTCAGCTCCGTCGTCGAACGCTGCCGCCGCATACAAGACGGCCGACCATCCGCTCGCGCTTCGCACGTACATGTCGGCCAGGATATGCCGAAGAGACTGGAAGCTGCCGATGCTGCGGCCAAACTGTCGCCGCTCGCCGGCGTAACGCAGCGCATCGTCGAGAATCCGCTCGGCGGCGCCGATCGCCTCCGCCGCCGCCAGCAGGGACCCGGCGCTGTCAAGGCGTGAGAGCAGATTCCGGGCGGCGGATCCGGTGATCGCGGCACTTGACAGGACGAGCGCGTCCGTGAACACAACGGCGCTCATCGGCAGCGTCGCGTCGACCGACCCCCGAGGCTCGATCACGACACCCGGATCGCCGACCGCCACGAGCGCGATCGCGGGCTCAGAATCGAGGGCCGCGAGCACCGCGAGCCGATCGGCCAGGTCCGGCTGCTCGACGGCCACCTTCTCGCCGATCAGCGCGAAACCACCACTGGTCTGGCGCAAGGTGCTGGCCGGCTCCTCGAGCGCCCAGCTCGAGCCGCGTTCGAGCAGCGCGAGCGCGACCGCGGCGTCCGGTCTCACCGTGGCGTCAAGTCCGGCCGACTCCGCGCCACTCGCGTCCAGGGCCAGCCTGAACGCGGCGCTGCCGAGGAACGGCGTCGAGCCAAGGTGCGAGCCGAGGGAACGGGCGATCAGGCAGGCCTCGACGGCGCCGACCCCGTCCTCGCCACCGATCGACAGCGCGCCGAACGCGACGAGCTCGCTCCAGACCTGACCGCGTCGCTCGAGCGTCGCCTCCGCCACTGACTCGGGCGCCAACCACTCCCGGTCCAGCAGCGTGTCGATTGATTCCTGCAGCCACCGCTGCTCGTCGGTCAGCTCGAGGTCCATGGCTAATCCTGAGCGAGCGTGAGCACGCGGTCGGCGATGATGTTGCGCTGGATCTGGCGAGTGCCGCCGTAGACCGACGCAGCACGCGAATACAGATACGTCTCCTGCCAGAACTGATCCTCCTCGGCGGTGGCGGGATCCGCGTGCTGGAGGCTCGGGCCGAGCAGGTCGATCGCCGTGGCCGCGAGCCGCTGTTCGGCCTCGGCCATCAACAGCTTCACGCTCGAGCTCTCGGGCCCGACCGCGCCGCCGCCGAGGAACTCGCCGACCGTCCGGTAGGCGTGGTGGCGAAGCACTTCGATGCCGATCAGCGCCTGCGCGAGCGCGATCTGGGCCTGCGGATCGTCGATCAGCGCCTGCCCGTCAAGCTCGCGCTCGCCGGCGACGTGAACCAGGCGGTTCAGCCAGGTGCGCAGCTTGACTTGACGGGGCAGAGCAGCCGTTCCACGCTCGTGGCCGAGTGTGTACATCGCGATCTTCCAGCCGTCGCCGCGCTCGCCCAGCAGATTCTCCTTCGGCACGACGACGTCGTCGAGGAACAGCTCGCAGAACTCGGCATGACCGGTGATCTGGGTCATCGGCCGGACCTCGACGCCTGGGGAGTTCATGTCGACGATCAGCATCGAGATGCCCTTGTGCCGTGGCCGGTCTGCGACGACATCCTCGGTCCGCGCGAGCACCCCGCACCAGCGCGCGAACTGGCCCCAGGACACCCATGTCTTCTGACCGCTGAGGGTGAAGTGGTCCTGATGTTCGATCGCGCGGGTGCGAAGCGACGCCAGATCGGATCCTGCGTCGGGCTCGGAGAAGCCCTGACACCAGATGTCCTCGGCGGACAGGATCGACGGGATGTAGCGACGACGTTGCTCGTCGCTGCCGAAGCGCAGGAGCGAGGGACCGAGCACGTCGAGGCCGACGACGTTCACGAATTCCGGCGCGCCGGCGGCCGCGAGTTCCTGGTCGACGAGGATCTGCTCGACCGCCGTGTTCCCGCCGCCGCCGAACTCACGCGGCCACGCGCGGCCTACGTATCCGGCCTCGTAACAGCGGCCCTGCCAGCGCCGCAATGCCTCGATCCGCTCGTCGAGTGCGTGGGGAAGGTGCTGCGGGACGTGCTCGGAGAGGAACTCGCGGACCTCGTCCTGGAGCCGCTTCTCGGCCTCTGTCATCGACAGTCGCATGAAACGTGGAGTCTATCGCTCTACTGAGATGACTTCAAGTCAATTTCGATCAGACCGCCGTGACCAGGCCGCCGTTCGGGCTCAGCGTCGCGCCCACGAAGTAGGCAGCGTCTTGCGAGGACAGGAACGCGACGGTCGCGGCAACCTCGTCGGGCGTGCCGAGCCGCCCGGCCGGTGTGCGCATCAGCTCGGCCTGGCGGCCGGTCCCCAGTGAGCTCTTCAGGCGGCTCGTGTCGATGAACCCCGGCGCGACTGCGTTGACGCGGATGCCCTGGACGATCAGCTCTTTGGCGACCGATCGTGTGAAGCCGAGGATCCCTGCTTTCGCCGCGGAGTAATGGGGGTGCCCGGTGCAGCCCTCGATCCCGCAGATCGACGCCATGTTCACGATCGCGCCGCTCCCGCGGGCCGCCATCGCCCGCGCTGCCGCCCGGGTCCCGTAGAACGTTCCGTCGAGGTGGACGGCGAGGACGAGCCGCCACTCGTCGTCGGTGAGCCGCACGAGCGCGTCGAGCGGCGTCTGCGCCCTGCCGCCGGCGGCGATCTCCTCGCGCTGGCGCTCCAGCAGGGGAGTCACACGTCGGACGTGGTCGAGCCCGACCGCCCCCGCGTTGTTCACGAAGATCTCGAGTGGCCCGAGGTCCTGTTCGATCTGCTCGACCGCGCGGTCGACCTGCCGACTGTCAGCGACGTCGACCCCGACTCCGAGTCCCGCTCCGATCGCCTCGACCGTCCGCTGGGCGCTCGCCAGCGACAGGTCGAGGACGGCGACGGTTGCCCCTTCGCCGGCGAGGCGGTGGCAGATCGCCTCACCGATTCCTGCCCCACCGCCGGTGACAGCGGCGATCTTTCCGTCGAACCTCATCTGCCCATTCGAAGCGGTCGCATCATGATTTGAACTGATATCATGTCAGGAACTGAGCCGGACTGCAAGCGCACGTTCGGCCCCCTTTAGTTTCGATGCCCCTCATTGGACGTCAGATCGAGCTTGATCGCTACCCCCGTGGCGAGATCGCGCCGAGCGATTTCCGCGTCGTCGAGGTGCCTGTCGGCGCCCCGGCTGCGGGCGAGGTGCTCGTGCGAAACACCTGGACGTCGGTCGACCCGGGTCTGCGTCTGCGCCTGCGAGAAAGTGCGCCGAGCGGGTACTTCCCGGCGTTTGCCCGCCGCCGCCCGCTTGACGGGATCATGACCGTGGGGGAGGTGATCTCCTCGCGCGCGGCCGGCTTCGCGGAGGGTGCCACCGTGTGGCACGCGTTCGGCTGGCGTGACTACGCGGTCGTGAAAGCCGGCGCTCCGGCGCTCGGCGGGCTCGCAACGCTCGCACGTCTCGACACGACGCTGGCTCCGGCGAACAGGTATCTCGGGCCGCTCGGTGGCATTGGCCTGACCGCGTACGCGGGGCTGCTGCACGCGGCCGGTCTGCACCCCGGCGACGTCGTCTGGGTGTCGGCCGCGGCCGGGGCTGTGGGTAGCCTCGCGGCGCAGTTTGCGAAGCTCCGCGGCCACCGCGTGATCGCAAGCGCGGGATCCGATGCGAAGGTCGTCTACCTCCGGGACGAGCTCGGTCTCGACGCGGCGTTCAACTACCGGACCGGCCCGGTGGCCGAGCTCCTGGCCGAGGTCGCGCCAGATGGCGTCGATGTGTACTTCGACAATGTCGGCGGCGAGCACCTCGAGGCCGCGCTCGGGGCGTTGCGGCGCCGCGGTCGGGTGGCGCTGTGCGGAGCGATCGCAGGCTACGACCGTGACGACCCGCCCCCGGCTCCGCGGAATCTCTTTCAGGCGACGGCCAACGAGCTGACTCTGCGCGGCTTCCGCGGCAGCAGCTACGTCCACCTGATGGACGAGATGCAGGCAACGGTCGCGGGCTGGCTGAGCGACGGGAAGCTTCGCTACCGCGAGTCGATCGTCGACGGACTGGAGCGTGCGCCCGAGGCACTCGTGCGCATGCTCGCCGGCGAGACGGTCGGCAAGACGCTGGTCAGGATCGCCGCCCGATGATCACCGGGGGCGGGCCCGGGCGCCGGCTGCGGTTCCTCGAGCGCGCCGGCTTCGAGCAGCCGGTCAACCGCCTCGTCGTCGAGCCCAAGTAGCTGAGCGCAGATCTCGCGCGTCTGTTCGCCGGCCTCTGGCGCCGGGGAGGACGCCGGGACCGGGATCCGCTCCGAGCGAAACGGCGCATTTTCGATCCGCAGCGGCGCGAGGCCCGGCTGCTCGAACGTCCGCAGAAAGTCGCGCGCCTGGAACTGAGGATCGCGCTCGTACTCATCGGGCCGCTGCATGAATCCCGCGGGGACGCCCGCCTGCTGGAGCACCGCCGCGACCTCACGCGGCGAGCGCGTGCCCGTCCACTCGGACAGGCGCGCATCGATCTCGGCACGGGCGCTCACGCGACCGCTCGAGCTCGCGAAGCGCTCGTCCGACGCCCACCCGGGATCGCCGAGCGCGGTTCGCAGCCGCCGCCAGTCGCAGTCATCGCGCACCGTCACCGCGCACCATTCGTCCTCGCCCGCGCAGGCGTACAGACCCCACGGCGAGGCGTGCCCGCTCTCGTCCGCAGCAGCCAACCCGCGGCCGGGCGCGAGCGACTCGGCGGCGAGCAGGCTTCCGAGCTGGACCAGGATCGTCTCCGCCTGCGAGATGCCGATCACGGCGCCGCGCCCGGAGCGTCGGCGCCTGATCAGGGCGCTCAAGGCCGCGATCGCGGCCATCCGCGCGGCGTAGTGATCCGGATGGATCACCGTCGAGTCGCTGAAGCTGGCGTCATCGTCGGGATAGCGCCACAGGCTGGTCAGTCCGGAGACGCACCGCACCAGCGGGCCGTAGCCCATCCAGCTGCTCCACGGTCCGCTCGCACCGAGCGCACTGCCGTTGACGACGATCAGTCGGGGATTGACGCTGTGCAGCACCGCCGCGCCCAGCCCGAGCTTCTCGAGCGTTCCCGGCTTGAAGTTGGCCAGCACTACGTCTGACCGGGCGGCCAGTCGCTTGACCACCTCGATGCCGTCGGCACTGCGCAAGTTCACACCAAGGCTCCGGCTCCCGCGATGCCCGATCGCGAAGTGCACGGGCGAGACGCGGGCGCCATCCGGGAACGCGCTGCTCTCGACCTTGATCACGTCGGCTCCGAGCTCGCAGAACAGCCGGGCAAGCTCCGCGCCGTACACGATCACGCCGAAGTCGAGGACCCTCAGGCCGTCGAGCGGCCGTCGCTGCCGCGCCGGCGACAGCGCGGGTTCGCAACGATCGCGAGCCGGCCCCGCTTCGGCCAGGCCGTCGTGCTCGCCGGCGGTAGGAGCGCGCCCCGCCGCGCGTAGTCGCCGCCCATCCAGCTCGGCGAACCCGGATGGGACCTCGGCGCTGATACCAGGCGCGAGCTCGCGCTGGGTGATCGCCTCGCGAGCACGAAAATGTTCGGCACGGAGAACCTCGTCGAGCGTCAGCACCGGAGCGATTGGAATCCCGTGCGCCTGACCCTCGAGCGCGAGCTCGTCCTTGCCACGCTGCGAGAAGTGCTGCTCGAAGGCGGCGTGCAGGCGCTCGGCGGCGAGCGCCCGACCGCGGATCGTCTCGAGCTCCGGATCCTGTAGCTCGGGCGGATCGCCGAGCCAGGAACGCATCGCGTGCCATTGGCGTGGCGCCAGCAGGACGACCCGGACGTATCCGTCGCGGCAGCGGAAGATTGGGTAGGGCCCGGGCGCGGGGCGGCCGCGGGTGGGCTCATATCCGGCGGCCTGGGCCGTCCCCACCGTCCCCATCGCCGGCTCGATCGCCTGCGCGGTCGCTTCGTACAGGGAGAAGTCGACGTGATCGCCGTGACCGGTTTCGAGCCGGTTCCAGTACGCGACGAGCGCCGCCCACGCCGCCTGCGCTGCGGTCAGCGCGAGCGCCATCCCGCCCGGCGGCAGCAGCGGCTCGCGCCCGGGTAGCCCGGAGCGGCTCAGCACGCCGCCCATCGCGAGCAGCACCGGATCGGTGGCCACCCAGTCGCGGTACGGTCCGGTGCGCCCGAAGTCGGTGATCGAAACGATGACCAGCGGCGGGTTGCGCGCGCGCATCGACTCAGGACTCAGGTCGAGCGGGCTCGGCGCGCTCGGCCGCGCGGACTCGATCCAGATGTCCGCGGCATCGAGCAGCGCCATCAGTTGCTCGCGTCCGCCCGCGGTCTCCGTGTCGATGACGACGCTTCGCTTGCCGGCGTTGCGCACCGCAAACGCCAGGCTGAGCCCGTTGTGCAGCGGCGGCTCCGATCGCGAGCCGGCGCCGCCGGGCGGCTCGACCTTGATCACGTCGGCGCCGAGGTCGGCGAGCAGGCGCGCGCACCCCTCGACCCGGCGGTCGCCGAGCTCGATCACGCGCACGCCTTCCAGGGGTGTCGGCCGGTCCTCCATGTGCTCGATCGCTATCCGAGGACGAGCTCCGCTGCCTGGCGAAGCACATCGGGCTCGCCGACGATCAGCAGCGAGGTGACGCCGGATGCGCGCCACGCTTCGAGATCGTGCCGGATCTTGTCCGGCGGCCCGATCAGCGAGAGCTGCTCGACGAGCTTCGTCGGGACTGCCGCGGCCGCCTCGTGCTTCTTGCCTTCCAGGAACAGCTGCTGGATCTTCCTCGCTTGCGCGCCGTAACCCATCCGCACGGCGACCTCATGATGGAAGTTCATGCTGCGGGCTCCCATCCCGCCGAAGTACAGCGCGAGCCGGGGCCGGATCATGTCAGCCGCCCGCTCGACGTCGTCGTCGACGATGAAATCGAGCGATACCGCGATCTCGAACGTCCTCAGGCGGGAGCTCACGCCGCGCGAATCCCGCCTCGAGGTGCGGGCGGTAGAGCTCGTCGTGGTGCTCGGGGGAGTAGAACAGCGCGAGCCAGCCGTCCGCGATCTCGGCGGTCTGGGCGATGTTCTTCGGACCCTCCGCGCCGAGGAAGATCGGGATCCGCTCGCGCAGCGGATGCACCGTCGTCTTCAGTGGCTTGCCCAGGCCGGTGATGCCGTCACGACCCGCGGCCGGGAGCGGGTAGTGGGGCCCGTCCGAGGTGACCGGGGCCTGCCGGGCGATCGCGTCGCGCACAATCCCCACGTATTCCCGCGTCCGCGCCAGTGGCTTGGCGAACGGCTCCCCGTACCAGCCCTCGACGACCTGTGGCCCCGAGACGCCGAGGCCGAGGATGAAGCGCCCGCCGCTCAGGTGATCCATCGTGATCGCCGCCATTGCCGCCGCGCTGGGACGCCGGGCGCTCATCTGCATGATCGATGTTCCGAGCCGGACGGACTCCGTCCGCGAGCCCCACCACGCGAGCGGCGAGAGCACGTCGCACCCGTACGCCTCCGAAGTCCAGATCGAGTCGAATCCCAGGCGCTCGGCCTCGAGGATCGCCTCGAACGTCTTCGGCGCGGGTGCCGCGGACGCCCAGAAGCCGGTGTTCAGGCCGAGTTTCAGGCTCATGTCATCACCGCCCGGTCCACACGGGTGGGCGCTTCTCCGAGAAGGCCCGCGGGCCCTCGATGTAGTCCTCCGAGGCGAGCATTCGTGGGATCCGCTGTTCCCAGTCGCGGGCGATCGCGTCATCGACCTCGAGCCCGTGCCCGTCCTGCACCGCCTCCTTGGTCAGCTGGAGCAGCAGCGGCGAGCACTCAAGCATCTGCTCGGCCCACCGCCGCGCCGTCGCCATCAGCGTCGGGGCCGGAACAACCTCGTTGACGAACCCGAGACGCAGGCCTTCCGCGGCCGAGACGAGGCGGCCGGTCAACAGCATCCCCATCGCGTGCTTGAGCGGGATCTGCCGGGTCAGGCGATGAATCCCGCCCGCGCCTGCGATCAGGCCGACCCGCGGCTCCGGCAGGCCGAAGCGGGCGTTGTCGGCCGCGATCACGATGTCGCAGGCCAGCGCGATCTCGAAGCCCCCGCCGGCGGCGACGCCGTTGACCGCCGCGATCAACGGCTTCGGACAGCGATATCCGCGGGTGATCGCGGCGAAGCGCGAGTTCGAGTCGACGCGCCTCTCGCCGTTGGCAGATGCCTGCGCCGTCGCCTTCAGATCGTTGCCGGCGCAGAAGGCGCGGCTGCCGGAACCGGTGATGATCGCGACCCAGGCGTCGGAATCGGCGGCGAAGTCGTCGAAGATCTCGATCAGCTCCCGATGGGAGTGGTTGTCGAGCGCGTTCATCCGCTCCGGCCGGTTGAGCGTCACGTACGCGAGGTGCTCTCGCTTCTCGTAGATCACGTGGTCGTAGCTCATGTCGGCCGCCTGAACTTCGGGATCGCGACGTGATCGCTGCAGGCGCTCGAACATGACCTCGAGTGGCATCCCGATCTCGAGCTCGTCGTTGGGGCACTCGACGACCTGGCTCGTCAGCCGCACGCCCTCCTCGGTCTCGACGACCGCGATGTTGTATGGAAGCTCCGCGGCGAACGCCTCGTCGTAGAGCTGGTGCATGAGCGCGAAGCTGTAGAGCGTCGCGCGGCCGCTCGACGGCGCCCAGCCGAGGTCGGCTGAGAAGCAGTGCAGACAGCGGGGACGGACCGGGACTCCGAGGTAGGCGGTCGGCGACATGAACGTGCCGCAGGCGTGCGCACCGCAGCAGCATCAGCTTGCCCGCGAGCGCGCCGGCGAAGAACGGGGCCGCTCGCCTCGTCGGGTTCGGGAACGGGTTTGGCCGGTGCTGCGGTGGCGCTCATCGCATGTCCTTAGTGGTCGTGCTTGCTGAGGATCGTGGTCGAGTGGAAGTTGAGGACGCCGCCGTTGCCGGAGACGAGCACGTGGTCGTTGCGGTCCACCTGGCGCTCGCCGGCCTGGCCGCGGGCCTGGATCACGCCCTCCGACAGCGGCGTGAAGCCCCACATGTAGTAGGACGAGAGTTGACCACCGCCGGTGTTGCAAGGCAGCGAGCCGCCAGGGGCCAGCTTTCCGTCCGCGACGAACGGCCCGCCGTCCCCCTTGGCGCAGAACCCGTAGTCCTCGAGCGTCACGAGGACCGTGTACGTGTAGCAGTCGTAGAGCTCGAGCACGTCGACGTCCGACAGCTCGATCCCGGCCTGCTTGAGCGCCAGGGCGCCGGACTTCGCCGCCCCGGTGTGGACGGCCGGATCGCGCTCGGCGCGAGACGGGTCACCGGGTGCGCACTGCCCAAAGCCGCGCAGGTACACGGGCGGCTGGCGCAGCTCGCGCGCGCGCTCCGCCGAGGTGACGATCACCGCCACGCCGCCGTTTGAGACCAGGCAGCAGTCGAACAGGTGCAGCGGCTCCACGACCCAGCGCGAGGCGTGGTAGTCCTCGAGCGTCATCGGCCGGCGCATCTGCGCGCGCGGGTTCATCTGCGCCCACGCGCGCTGGGCCGACGGCGATCGCACCGAGCTGATCGTGGTCGGTCCCGAACAGGTGCATGTGCCGCTGCAGGGCGAGCGCGTACATCGTGTTGGCCGGGCCGTAGTCGCCGTAGGCGAACCTCAGGCCGGCGAAGCCAGGGGCGCCGAAGCGCTTGCCGTTGTACGCCGACTGCGAGATCGATCGCCCGCTCGTGAGCGGCGCGTCGGCGTACGACGCACGCGACGACGCTGGCCTGGCCGCAGTCGATCGCGTGCGCGGCGTACTGGAGCATCATCGTCGCGGTCGAGCCGAACGCGTTCATCGCGCTCAGCAGCGTCAGGTCGGTGAGCCCGAGTGAGAACTGAAGCGTTGGGACCATCTCCGTCGAGTGGTTGCCGTTGATCAGCAGCCCGTCGAGTCTGATCGCCTGCAGTCCGGCATCGTCGAGCGCGAGCGCGATCGCCTCGGCCGCGAAGTCGGTCGCGGTCCGGCCGTAGACCTTGCCCATCTCGGTGATCCCGAGGCCGGCGATGGCTGCGGCAGCGCTCATGACAATCCCTCCGGCGAGCGTCCCGTCAATGCTAGAACTGACTTCAGTTCCAGCCTTGGCGCGCAGGGACGTCGAGGTTGAACAGCCGAGCCGCGTTGAGGCCGAGGATGTTGCGCTTGGCCTGCTCGTCGAGGAACGGGAGATGCAGGAACACGCTCGGGAGGTCGAAGTCCCAGTGCGGCCAGTCCGACGCATATACGAGCTGGGTCTCGGCGTTGATCGCCTTGAACGTCGACTCGAGCAGGTCGAAGTTGTCCATCTCCATCGGCTGCGAGGTGTAGTACATCTCGCGCATGTACTCGCTCGGCGGGCGCTTGAGCAGCGGCGCCTCCGAGGTGCGCTTGAGGTACTCGTGGTCGAGCCGCTGCATCACGAACGGCACCCAGGCCAGGCCGCTCTCGACCCAGATCACCTTCAGCTTGGGAAACCGCTCAGGGAGCCCGTTGATCAGCCAGTTCGTCATGTGCACGACGTTGCAGTGCACGAACGAGATCGCGTGCATCGAGATGAAGCGGTTCATCGTCTTCATCCAGTCGTCCTCCCACGTGGGGCCGGCGTGGAAGGCGAGCGGCAGCCCGCTCTCCTCGATCTCCGCGTACACGCGCATGTACTTGTTGTCGTGCACCGGGGCGTAGCGCACGCTCGTGACCAGGAAGCCACACACGCTTGGGTGGTCGGCGAACTCCCGGATGATGCGAAGGCACATGTCGGGATCCTGAAAGGGGAGGAAGGGCAGGAACTTCAGCCGTTCCTCCTGGCTGCAGAACTCCTCGATCATCCAGCGGTTGTACGCATAGGCGACCTGCGATTCGCCGATTGGCATCGGCGACATCCCGAGCGACAGCAGCGAGGTCGGGAACACCACCTGGACGTCGATGCTCATCGCGTCGATCGCGCGTCGGCACAGCTCGACGTCGCGCGGCACGTCGATCGGCGCCGAGGTCCTCGCGCGTCAGCTCCGAATGCGGGATCCGGCCGTGCATCGACTGGAACTGAAAGCCCTTACCGCCGGGAGTGGGCACGAACTGGGTGACGCCCATCACCTCGAGGTCATGCTGCGAGTTGAACCGCATCACCGGGTTCTCCATGTACTCCAGCACGCCCGGCCCAGACGGAGCTCGGATCGCGGTGGGAGTCGACGTCGACGACGAAGTAGTCATCGAGGCCGAGGCGGTCGGCCTCCTTGCGGGCGTGCGCGAGCATCTCGCGCTCGGAGGTGAACCGGTCGTGCATCGGCACGAGTGGCGTGACGCGGGGATCGACGGGCATCTGCGGCTTACCTCCCGCTGCTTGAGAACCACACGGAGAATTCGAACGGCGACAACGACTGGGAGTGAAGGAGTGCCGTCGCGACCGTGCACGCCTCGGTCGGCGTGACCGTCAGGCCGGACAGCGCCTCGTCGCCGTAGGGCTCGGACGAGCGAGCGACGTAGAGCTTGACCGCATCGGCCAGAAGCGCAGAGAGGTCGGCCTGCGAGAGCTCGCCATCGGAAGCGAGCAATGCGCGGGCTGCGTCGACGCGCTCAGAGCCGGACAAGGATCTCACCCTCGCGCTCTTCGACCTCGATTGCGCGCAGCCGCAAGCGCGAATCCGCTGGGTGCTCGCCGGTGCGCACGTTGTATTCGTAGCCGTGCCAGGGACAGACGATGTGCAGTTCCTCGGCGAAGTCGTCGCCCAGGCTGCGCCGCTCGTCATCCAGGCGCTCGGTGACGCGGTTCGTCAGCTTCCCCTGGCAGACCGGGCCGCCGGCGTGTACGCAACGGTTCTCCCATGCGTACAGCTGACCGTCGAATCGGAAGATGCCGACCTCGACACCGTCGATGTCGACGACCACGCGCCCGCCCTCGAGCACGTCCTCGGTAAGTGCGGCGACGATGGCTCACGTCCATGGCGAAACTGTACTCGCTTTCGGTCACGAAAATCAAATTGAATTCAGGTCAAATTATGAGGACGGGCTTGACTGCTTCGCCGCTCGCGGCGTCGGCGAACGCCGTGGCGATATCGTCGAACTCGTAGGTGCGGATCAGCTTCTCGAGCGGTAGCCGGCCGGCGTCGCGGAGCGCGATCAGCTGCGGGATGAACTCCTGCGGTACCGCGTCTCCCTCGATCACGCCGCGCACCGTCTTGCCGCCGCTGATCACGCTGCGGACGTCCATCGCGAACTCGGGGATGCCGATGCCGAGCAGCGCCAGCGTCCCGCGCGGGGCCAGTGCCGCGATCGCCTGGTTGATCACCGCGCCCTTCGCGCTCGTGTCGAGCGCGTGCGTGGCGCCGCCCGCGGTCAGCGCCGCGGATCGCGTCCACGACGTCGTCGCCGGCCGGATCGATCGCTTCGCTCGCCCCGAGCTCCAAAGCGAGCCGCCGTCGGCTCGCCACCGGATCCACGGCGATGATCGTCGAAACGCCTGTCGCGCCGGCGGCCATCACCGCGGAGAGTCCGACCGCGCCCGCGCCGAACACGACGAGTGACGCTCCCTCGCCGGGCTTCAGCACGCTCAGCACGGTACCCGCGCCGGTCTGCACGCCGCAGCCCAGCGGAGCCGCCACCGCGAGATCGAGACCAGGGTCGATCACGACCACGTTCGATTCGTAGGCGAGCGCGTGCGAGGCGAAGCTCGACTGCCCGAAGTAGGACCCGTAGACGGCGGAGCCGTTCCGGTGCATCGTCATCGAGCCGTCGGCGCGCGTTCCGAGCCCGTTGAGCGAGCGGAAGTTGCGGCAGTACGGCTGATGCCCGACCGAGCACTCGGGGCAGGCGCCACAGCTGCGATAGCTCAGTACGACATGGTCGCCCGCCCGCACGGTCGTCACGTCCTCGCCGGTGGCCAGCGACGACACCCGCGCCCTCGTGACCGAGCACGATCGGCGAGATCTCCTGCGGCCATACCGCCTTCATCGTCAGGTCGCTGTGGCAGACCCCGACGGCGTGGACCTCGACGAGAATCTCGTCGCGACGGGGCTCGTCGAGCTCGATCTCGGCGATCTCGAACGGCGCGTCTGCGCTCGCGGATATGGCGGCCGTGATCCTCATCGCACGTAGGGGATGCACTGGAGCTCGACGTAGGCGTCGATCCCCTCGGTGCCGTTCTCGCGCCCCAGCCCGGACTGCTTGAAGCCGCCGAACGGTCCGGCGGGGTCGAGCGTGTGCTGGTTGACGGCGACGTTGCCGCTGCGAATCCGGCGCGCGATGTCCTTGGCGTGCTCTGCATCCGGGCCCCAGACGCTGCCGGAGAGCCCATAGGGCGAATCGTTCGCGATCGCGACCGCGTGATCCTCGTCGTCGTACGGCGATCACCGAGACGACCGGGCCGAAGATCTCCTCGCGGGCGATCACCATCGTCGTTCTGCGACGCCGGCGAACAGCGTCGGCTCGACGAAGTACCCGCGGTCGCGGCCGGGCCGGCCACCGCCGATCACCACACGCGCACCTTCGCGGATGCCCGCGGCGATATAGGACTCGACGCGCTTGCGCTGGACAGCGCTGACCAGCGGCCCGATGAACACGTCCGGGTCGGCCGGGTCGCCGAGCGGGAATGCGGCGATCGCCTCCGCCAGCGCCGCGACGACCTCGTCGTAGCGATCGCGGTGCGCGAGCACCCGCGTCTGATTGGTGCACGTCTGGCCGTTGTTGCGCATCGTGTTCGGCGCCAGCTCGCCGATCACCGAGCCGAGGTCCGCATCCGGAAGCACGATCGCGGCTGACTTTCCCCCGAGCTCGAGGCTGCAGCGCTTGATCTGCTCGCCGCACAGCGCCGCGATCCGCCGTCCGGCCCGGGTCGATCCCGTGAAGCTGATCTTGTCGACGAGCGGGTGCTTGACCAGCTCCTCGCTCACGATCCGGTCCGCGGCGACGATGTTCAGCACGCCCGGTGGCAGACCCGCCTCCTCGAACACCTCCGCGAGCAGGTACCCGAACAGCGGCGTCTCCTCGGGCGGCTTGAGCACGACGGAGCACCCGGTCAGCAGCGCCGGCGCGAGCTTCGGGAATGACAGGGCGAGCGGGAAGTTCCACGGCACGATCGCGCCGACGACGCCGACCGGCGGGCGGCGCACGAGCAGCCGGCTGCGAATTCCTTGGCGCTCCTCCTCCCAGGGGAACGTGGCGGCCTGGCCGGCGTACCAGTCGAGGTACAGCTTGGCCGCGAGTGGCTGCCAGTCGGCGATCGCGACGGGCGAGCCCACTTCGAGCATGATCGTCTGCGCGAACCGCGAGGCGCGCTCGGAGATCAGCTCACCCGCGCGCGTCATCACCGCGGCGCGCTCGGACGGAGTCGCGGCCGCCCACGGACCGCGGTCGAAGGCCTGCGCGGGCCGCCCGGACGGCGCGGTCGATGTCCGCCGGACCGGCCATTGCGGCTTGGCCGATCGCCTCCTCGGTGGTCGGGTTGATCACGTCGACGAGCCGGCCGTCGGAGGGCGCGGACCAGCTCCCGTCGATGTACAGGCTCGTCTCGTGCCCGGTGAGGATGCGGGTCCCGGTGCTCATGCGGACCTCGCTGCGACGAGCTCGCCGCTGAGCGCGAAGCCCTCATAGCCGCTCTGGGCCACGCCCTCGCAGTGGGTGCGATACGCGCCCACGCCACCGAGGTAGGGCATGAACACCCGGGGCTTGCCGGGAATGTTGGCGCCGACGTACCAGGAGTTCGCCCGCGGGAACAAGGTCATCTCCGCCACCTCGGCCACATGGGCGACCCAGGTCTCCTCGGCCTCCGCCGTCGCCTCGATCGTGTGCAGCCCGCGGTCGCGCAGATAACCGATGCAGTCGGCGATCCAGTCGATGTGCTGCTCGATCGAGCAGACCATGTTGCTCAGAACCGAGGGGCTGCCGGGCCCGGTGACGAGGAACATGTTCGGGAAGCCCGCCGCAGCCAGCCCGAGGTACGTGCGCGGCCCCTCTGACCATTTGTCGCGGAGCGTCCGGCCCTCGCGCCCGCGGATCTCGATGTCGAGCAGCGCGCCGGTGATCGCGTCGAAGCCGGTTGCGAACACGAGCACGTCGAGCTCGTATTCCGCGCTCGCGGTCTTGATCCCGCGCGCGGTGACGCCGGTGATCGGGTCGCTGCGAACATCGACGAGCGTGACGTTGTCGCGGTTGTAGGTCGCGTAGTAGTCGATGTCGACGCAGATGCGTTTGGTCCCGATCGGATGCGTGGTCGGGCACAGCGCCTCGGCGGTGGCGGGGTCGCTGACGATCTGGCGGATCTTCGAGCGCACGAAGTCGGCGGCGGTCTGGTTGGCCTCGGCATTGACGTTGATGTCGTTGAACGCCAGCAGGACGCCGGCGATCCCGCCCTCCGCCCAGCCGCGCTCGAACACGGCTTCGCGCTCCTGCGGGGTGACCTCCAGCGCCGAGCGCTGCGGCACCGCGTCCGGATGCGAGCGCGGGACACCGCTCAGCGACTCCCGCGACAGCCGGCGCCGCTCTCCGTACGCGGCCTTGATCGTCGCGCTGAAGTTCACGGTCGAGCGGCGCGTTGTGCGCCGGCATGCTGAAGTTGGCCGTGCGCTGGAAGACATGGAGGTGTTGCGCGTGCTTGGCCAGCTGCGGGATCAGCTGGATTCCAGTGGAGCCGGTGCCGATGATGCCGACGCGCTTGCCGGCGAGCTCGACGCCGTCCTGCGGCCAGCGCGCGGTGTGGTACCAGTCGCCGTCGAACTCCTCGAGGCCGTCGAAGGGCGGCCGGTTGACCGACGAGAGGCACCCCGACGCCATCACGCAGTACCGCGCGGAGAAATGGCTCCTGTCCGCGGTCACGACCTGCCAGCGCCCGCGCGCCTCGTCGTAACTGGCGCCGGTGACCCGCGTGTTCAGCTGGATGTCGCGGCGGAGGTCGAAGCGGTCGGCGACGTGGTTCAGGTAGCGGAGGATTTCCGGCCCGGTCGGATAGCGCTCGGTCCAGTCCCACTCCTGCTCGAGCTCCTCGGAGAACGAGTAGGAGTAGTCCAACGACTCGATATCGCAGCGCACGCCCGGGTAGCGGTTCCAGTACCAGGTGCCGCCGACGCCGTCGCCCTGCTCGAACACCCGTACGCTCAGGCCCATGCCTCGCAGGCGATGCAGGGCGTACAGCCCGGCGAAGCCGGCGCCGACGACGATCGCGTCGAAGTGGGGGACATCGAGCTCGTGGTCGATCGCCTGCGTGACGAAGTCGAGCCCAGCGGCGCTCCCGGGCACGAGCCCGACGAGCGTGAAGAAGCCGTGCAGCTGGCCCTCGAAGCGCTTGTGCTGCACCCGGACGCCGGCTGCTGCGAGCTGCTGCGCGTAAAGCTCGCCCTCGTCGCGCAGGACGTCGTGCTCGGCGGTCAGGATCACCGCCGGCGGCAGTCCGGCCAGGCTCTCGGCGCGCAGCGGCGAAGCATCTGGATTGACCCGCACCGAGGCGTCGGGTGCATAGTGGTCCCAGAACCACTCCATCGCCGCGCGGCTGACGATCAGCTGGTTCTCCGGATCGAGATACGAAGGCCGATCGAGGTCGCAATCGGTGACGGGGTACACGAGCACCTGCAGCGCGATCTCCGGTCCCGATTCACGCGCGCGCTGTGTGACCACCGCGGCGAGGTTGCCTCCGGCGCTGTCACCGGCGACGATCAGTGGGACGCGCCGACCGGCGATCCGGTCGAGGTGTGCAGCCACCCACTCGAGTGCCGTCCATGCGTCGCTCACCGCAGTCGGGTATCGGTGCTCGGGTGCGAGCCGGTAGTCCACCAGCACAACCGCGCAGTCGGCTCGGTGCGCGAGCAGGCGCGCCAGCGCGTCGAACTGATCCAGCGCACCGGTCACCCAGCCGCCGCCGTGGTAGTAGACGATCACCCCTCGCGCGGTTTCGTGCGGGACGAGGATTCGCACGGCGATCCGGTTGCCGTCGCTGACCGGGATCTCGAGCTCGTCCACCCGCGCCATCGCCGGGCCCTCGCCGTAGCGCTCGACCATCTGCTCGCCGGCTTGCCTCGCCTGCGCCGCGGTCAGCTCGTGCATCGGCGCCACGCCGCTCGCCGCGAGCCGTGCGATGAAATTTGTGCTCGCCTGATCAAGCATCGGTTGCTCCTTGCTTGCAGCCGGCGATCCGGCCGGCCCCTGTCGCGGTGAGGACAGGGGCCGGACCGATCAACCGATTCGTGCTACGCCGTGGTCTTGCCCCAGAGCTTCAGGAATTGGCTCTGATAGCCGGGCACGTTCGGGAACAGGCTGTCGTGACTGGCGGGCAGGTTCGCCTTTGTGATCAGCCACATCGGCGGTGGGGTGAGCTGGACCGGCGCTCCGGCGAAGTGCCGTGCCAGCGCATCGACCATCTGGTAATCGACGCTGTAGTAGTCAAACGGCACGAGCGCAAGCTCCTGGCCGCTGGCCACATATTGGAAGTCCGTGGGACCTCCGCCCTGGCCGACGATCTTCACGTGGGACAGGCCGGCCGCCGCGAGGGCCGCCGGAAGCCCGGTGTCGAGCTGGTTGGCGACCGACAGGGCGACGTAGTTGACGGACGGGTGGCTACGGAGGTAGGACACGATCAGGTTGGGCGCCTTCGCAAGCTGCGTCAGCGACACGTCGATCGAGCTGTAGGCGCACGTCGGGCAGTACTGCGAGTAGGCGGTCTTGAACTCCGAGCCCAGGGAGCTCAGGATCGTGAACGCGGGGATGTTCACGTACAGCGTGTTCGCCTTGCCCTTGCTGTCGGCGACCACCTCGGCTGCGAGGTACTTACCGCCAACCGCCGCCTGCGGCGGGGTGCTCGTGTTGTAGATGAACGGAGGGGCGACGGCATCCGTCGAGCAACAGTCCGAGACGACCACGCCTTTGGACTGCAGCAACGGGAGCTTCGAGGCGATCTCCGCGCGCAGCGCGGCGGTCGTCACGATTGCATTCGCGCCCTGACGCAGCGCCGTGTCGTAGGCGGCTTGAACGCTGGTCGGCGTTCCGTCGGTCGTGACAACCGACGTCGTCCACCCGAGCGCCTTTGCCGCCGTGGAGACGATCTGGCCCTGCAGCTGGCACACGGAGATGCCGCAGCTGATGTATACGACCTTCTTGCCGGCCGGGACGGCCTTGCCCACCGGCTTCGCGACGGTGATTGAGCTGGGCCGCTGCATTGCCTGCGAGACAACCTGCTGCGCGGCGGCGACGTTCGCACCGCTGCTGCTGGCACTGACGCTGCTTGCGCTGCCGCTGCTCGAACTGCTCGACGAGCCGCAGCCCGCTGCAACGATCGCGACCATCAGTGTGCTCGCCGCAACGCCGGCGGCGCGACGGATCCGGCTCCGCGCCGGCGTCAATTGCAACATGACTCTTGTCTCCTCCTCATGGGGATTTGGGGTTGGTTGTAGTCGGCGCTTGTCGCCATGTGAACGGGTTTTCAGCCTTCGGTCGGCCGCAGCCTCGCTAGCAGCAGCCGGAGCCCTCCGGGCGCTCCGACGGTCGCGCGACGCTGGATTCCGGTCGCGGCCAGCGAGGCGATCAGCACGACTCCGACGAACATGTCGGCGGACCACTGCGGCGCGTTCGCGAGCGCAAGCCCGGTCGTGCCGGTGCCAAGCAGCAGCACCGCGATCAGCGTGCCGAACGCGTTGAAGCGTCCATGCTTGAGCTGCGTCGCGCCAAGGAATGCCGCGGCGAACGCGGGCAGCAGGTACGACGTTCCGGCACTCGGGTCTCCGGAGCCGATCGTCGCAGCCAGCACCAATCCCGATGCTCCGGCGAGCGATCCGGAGACAACCAGCGACATGAAGCGCAGGCGGTCGACGCGGACGCCGGCGAGCTTTGCGGCATCAGGATTGAATCCAGTCGCGTACAGGCGCCGTCCGGTCGCGGTGTGCTCGAGGAGGAACCACATCGCGATCGCGACGATGAGCACATAGACCACGGGAAGCGTGAAGCCGCCGACGTTGGTCTGTCCGATCTTGGAAAACCCGCCTTGGAGCTTCGTGCTGATGATCGCTGTGCCGCCGGTCGCCATCGTGATCAGCGCCTGGATCAGTGACCCCGTCGCGAGTGTGCCGATGAATGAGTCGATCCGCATCACGACGACGACGATGCCGTTCACGATCCCGATCACCAGGCCGGCGGCGAGCCCAAGCAGCACCGCCGGCAGCAGCGGAATCCCGACCGCCAGGAAGTGGGCCGTGATCACGCCGGTCAGTGTCATCGTGTACGCGAACGACAGATCGAACACGCGTGCGGCGAGCGGGATCGTGATCGACAGCGCCGCCAGCGCGGTGATCGCGTTGGCATTGAAGACCTGCTTCACGGTCGACATCGTCGGGAACGTGTCCGGGACCCAGATCGAGAACAGGATCACGATCCCGAGCCACACGTAGACGGCTCCGATCTTGTTGAACGCGAGTGCGTGCAGCAGACGCGCTCGGCGCGACGGCCGTCGGCTCACGGGGCGCGCCTCTGACCGCGGCGGGGAGTCGGTCGCCGGGGCCTTCAGGGCGTCAGTGGTTTGTGTGGTTTGCAGCGTTGGCACTCCGTTCTCCCTCTATCGCGTTCACAAGTGCGTGTTCGGTCAATCCATCGGCGGCAAGCTCAGCGTCGACGCGTCCCTCTCGAAGCACGACGATTCGCGTGCACATCGCAAGCAGGTCACCCAGGTCCGAGGACGAGACGATCACCGCCAGCCCGTCGCGGGCCAAGCCGGCGAGCAGCTCGTAGATCGCGACGCGCGTGCCGATGTCGACCCCGGCCGTCGGTTCGGCGAGGACGAGTAATTCGGGGTTCCGCGCCAGGCAGCGGGCGACCACGACCTTCTGCTGATTGCCGCCACTGAGCGTCGAGATCAGTGCGTCCGAGCTCGAGCTGACGACCTCCAGCCGCTCGGTCCAGTGCTCGACGAGCTTCTGCTCCGCCGCCTTGCTGAGCCGGCCGCGCGAGCCGAGGCGGTCGAGCACGGAGAGGCTCAGGTTCTCGCTGACGGCGAAGTCCGGGACGATCGCTTCGTGTGCCCGGTCCGCTGGGACGAGCGGGATCTGAAGGCTCCGAGCATCGACGACGTCGGTCCACTCGGCCGAGCGCTGCGGGAGTCGGATCGTCCCGCTGACCGGATGGCGGGGATGTCCCGCGATCACATACGGCAGCTCATTCACGCCGTCGCCGGCGAGACCGGCGACGCCGAGGATCTCGCCGCGGTGGACGTCGAGGTTCAGTCCGTGCAGGCGGCGGCCGCTGACGTTGCGTAGCTCGAGCACGACGGGCGAGTCCGGTCGTGCGCCGACCGGGGCACGGTAGTCGGGGTCGACGTCGGCGCCGACCATCAGCTCCGCCAGGCCTCGCTGATCGACATCCGCAACCGGCAAGGTTCTGACCACGCGGCCGGCCCGCAGGACGGTGACACGATCGGCGATTTCGAAGATCTCATCCAGTCGGTGCGAGACGTAGAGCACGCTCGTGCCGCTGCGCTGCACCTCGCGCACCATTGCGAGCAGTCGCTGCACCTCGTCGTGTGGCAGCACCGCGGTGGGCTCGTCGAGCACGAGCACGCCGCCGCCTCCGTGCCAGCCCTGCAGCGCACCGGCGATCGCGACCACGGTGCGCTGCACGGGCGTGGCGTCCGCCAGCGGCCGGTGGATGTCGAGGTCGACGTCGAAGCGCTCGAGGATCCGGTGCGTCTGGAGCACCTGCTCGGCCCAGCGAACGCGGCCGGCGAAGCCGCGGATGAAGTCGCCGCGCAGGGCGAGGTTGTCCATCGCGTTGAGCTCCAGCACGAGGCCTAGGTCCTGATGGACGAAACGGAGCCCGGGGGGAACGGTGTGGCCGAGGGCGAACGGCTCCCCCGACAGCTCAGCAGTGGCCCCAGGATCGGGGGTGTGATAGCCGGCGAGCGTCTTGATCAGGGTCGACTTGCCGGAGCCGTTCTGACCGACCAGCGCATGGATCTCGCCGTCGCGGATCTCGATCGACGCATCGACGAGCGCGCGCGTTCCGGGGAACGTCTTGGAAAGGTGCTGCACGCGCAACGCCGGCGGCGTCGCGACTTGCCGACGAGCGGTGTCGTTGGTGTCGGAATTGTGTATCACGCTTCTCTCCGGTCTCCTCGCGGCTCTTCACGTTCGGTCCTCAGAAGGAAGGCAAGCCGTTGGGTGATAATACGGGAGAAACTGAACTGATGTCAAGTAAGTTTTGCGGATTGATACGAACGCGCCAATCTGCCTTACATTATGGGTTGCGAGCAAGCACGGACGAGTCTCTGGACACGTCAGGGTCATCTAAACCTGATCTCAGTTTGGCTTCTGAGACAAGTGAGATCGGACGCTACTCGCGGACCCCGTGCCAGGCCAGCGCGCCGCCGTCAATCGGGAACGCGGCGCCGGTGATGTACGCGGCATCGTCGGAGGCGAGAAAGCACGCAAGCTTCGCCACTTCCTCGGGGCGCCCAAGCCGATCGAGGAGCTGCGTCGAGACCATTGCGCGCTCCTGAGCGATGGGGTCCTCAGCACGGTCAATGAACGCTCGGGCCATCGGGGTTCCGATCAGTCCAGGGCAGAAGCAGTTGCAGCGGACGTGCGGAGCGAGATCGATTGCCGCGACCCTGGTGAGCTGGATCACGCCGGCCTTGCTTGCACAGTAGATCGGCGCTCGCGCGAACCCGATCAGCCCCGAGACCGACGCGGCGTTGACGATGCTCGGACCGCGGGTCGAGCGCCGTAGGTATGGCGCGGCGAATTTCGTCGTCAACCACACCGCCCTCAGGTTGATCTCGTAGACGGCGTCCCAGACGTCCTCGGGCAGCGTGTCGATCGCAGTGTCCGAGGCGAGCGCCGTCTCGATCACGCCGGCGTTGTTGACCAACACGTCGAGACCCCCGCACTCTGCGGCGACCTCGTCAAACATCGCCTCGATCTGATCGCGGGCTCGTAGGTCACAGCGCAGCGGGATCGATGTCCCGCCGGCGTCGCTGATCAGCGTTGCCGTTTGGGCAACGGAGTCGTCGTCGCGGTCGGCGACGACGATCGCGGCCGCGCCCTGGCTCGCCATCTCGAGCGCGATTGCGCGTCCGATTCCCTGTCCGGCGCCCGTGACAAGCGCGATCTTGCCGTCGAGCATGGTTCGACTAGCCGCTCGCGGCTGCCAGCAGTTCCGGCACCCGGACGATCTTCACGCGCGGCCGGCCGGCGGGCGAGCCCGCGCGACGCTCCCGTTCGTCGATTGCGCTCCAGCCGCTCCAGCCCACGGCGCTCGGCACGCGCTCTGAAAGCCAAGTGGGTTCGTCGCGATCAGGCTCGCCCAGCGCGCCGGAGGCGGCGTCCTCCACGACCTTTGCGACGGTATCCGCAGCATCCTTCTTGTTCGTACCGATCACGCCGCTCGGACCGCGCTTGATCCATCCGACCACGTATTCCCCGCGGTGCGAGCGCGACTCCTCGTCGCACACGCGGCCGCCGACGTTCCTGATCAGCCCGCGGCGCGGATCAAATGGAACATCGTCGACCGCTCGGCCGCGGTAGCCGATCGAGCGCAGGACGAGGCCGCACTCGATCTCCTCACGCTCACTTGTTGGCACCGCCCGCAGGCCGCCGCGTCCATCGGGCTCGATCCGGTTGCGAACGACCTGCAGCGCCGCCACCGGCCCGTGCTCGCCCTCGCCGAGCAGTGCGACCGGCGAGCGGTGAAAGCGGAGCGCGATCCGGTGGCTGTGGCCGGCCGGCTTACGGTGTGCGAACTCGCGCAGCAGCTCGACGTTGCGCCGCGCGGTCGCGTCCGCCTCCTCTCGCAGCCAACGCTCGCTGTGCTCGTCCAGCTCGAGCTCCGCGGGGTCGACGTTGACGTCTGCGCTCGACAGGGCGCCGAGCTCCCGCAGCTCCGGATTGGTGAACGCGGCCTGGGCGGGTCCCCGGCGCCCGAGCAGGACGACCTCTTCGATCTGCGCCTGCGCGAGCGCGGCGAGCGCGTGATCGGCAGTGTCGGTCTGGGCCAGCTCGGAGTGCTCGAGCACGAGCATCCGAGCGACGTCGACGGCGACGTTGCCGTTGCCGATCACGACGGCCCTGCGCGCAGTCAGGTCGAACTCTTCGTCCGCTGCCTCGGGATGGCCGTTGTACCACGCGACGAACCGGGTCGCGGGATAGGAGCCGGGCCGATCCTCGCCGGGGATCCCGAGCCGGTTGTCATCGGCGGTGCCGACCGCATACACGACTGCGTGGTAGCGCTCCAGGAGGTCGCTGCGGGTGATGTCCGATCCCAGCTCGATCGCCGCCGAAGAAGCGGAAGCCCGGCTTCGCCGCCGTCTTGTCGTAGACCCGCGTGACCGATTTGATCTTGGGGTGGTCCGGAGCCACTCCCGCGCGCACCAGCCCGAACGGCGTCGGGAGTACGTCGATCAGATCGACGTCGAAGCCGGCGTCGAGCAGCTGGTCGGTGGCGTAGAAGCCAGATGGACCGGCGCCGATCACCGCGGCGCGAAGCTGTGACCGCGTTGTCGTCATGCGGAGACCTTGAGCGCGTCGCGAGCGCGCGCCGCGCTGATCGCGGCGGCGGCGGCGCGTCCCTCCGAGATCGCATGGCCGACGCGTCTGGGAACCACTGCGTCCCCGATCACGCGAACGGTTGCGTTCGCAGGCACCAAATGGCCAAATCGCGCGACGCGGCGCTCGGCGACGACGATCACGGTGTCGACGGCGAGGGTTGCGGTCTGATCCGACATCAGATTGCGCAGCTGTGCTGCGCCGTCGCCGAGCGCCTGCAGCGCCGTCAGCGGTCGAACCTCGAGCGGGGCGCCCCGCAGCCGCGCGAGCAGCTGCGCGCGGCCCTCGGCGGGCAGCCCGGCACCGAATGCGGCGCCCGGCGTCGCAACCGTGATCCGTCCGGCTCCCGCCCGGACGCCGAGTTCGACCGCACTCGCACAAGGCCACGAGCCGAAGCCGTCATCGACGATCAGGACATGGCTTTCCCGGGCGATGCCGGCGTCGCCGACACGAATGGCTTCGGATGCGCAGACAGCACGCTCGATGCCCGGCACGCGACGGCAGGACCTCTTCGCTACCGCAGGCGATCACAACCTCGTCGAAGCCGTCGAGTGCGGCGCGGCTCGCGCGGGCGCCAAGGCGGAGTGTCAGCTCCGGCGCGGTATCGAGAGCGGTCTCGTAGTAGTCGATCAGCGCTCGCCATCCACGGCGGTTCGGCGCGGCCGCGGCGATCGCCAGTTGCCCGCCGAGCGCTTCGCGCTCGTCGAACACAACGATCTCCGCTTGCCCGGCGAGCGAGGTCGCGCACTCGAGGCCCGCGGGCCCGGCTCCGACGATCGCGACGGCTCCCTGCTCCGCGCCGGGGCCGCGTCCGACGAGGAGCGGTGACGCAGGCCGGCCGGCGAGGCCGGGCGGCGCCAGCTCGGGGTTGACCGAGCACAGCAGCATCGGGTCGAACGCACGGCAATCCTCGTTGCAGGACACGCAGGGTCGGATGCGGCGCTCGCGACCCGACAGAAGCTTCGCCGGGAAGTCGGGATCGGCGATCAGCGGCCGTGCGATGCCGACGAGGTCGGCGCCGGATGCAAGGGCAGCTTCGATCTGGCGGCCGCGGCGGAACGCCTGCGAGACGAGCAGCGGCTGCTCGATCAGCGGGCGCACTCGCGCGATCGAGTTCAGCAGCGGCGGCTCCTCGGTGCCCATGTCCTTGACGTAGGTCGTTCGCACGCCGACGGTCAGGTTCAGATAGTCGACGTGCGGGCTGATGTGGGGGAGCAGCTCGCACAGCCCGTCGAGCGTCTGCCCGGCCTCCTCACCGCCTTCGATCGAGAGGCGGATGCCGATCACCAGCTCCGGCGACGATCGGCGGATCGCGTCGATGATCCGCGTGATGATCTGCGTGCGGCCGGCCGCAGTGCCGGCGTCAGCGCGCCGGTTGCTGGCTGGGGAGAGGAACTGCGCGAGCAGATAGCCGTGCGCCGCATGGAGCTCGATCACCTGGAACCCAGCCCGGCCGGCATTGACGGCGCAGACGCGGAATCCCTCGATGATCGCGTCAATCTCCCCATCGGTCAGTGCTCGCGCGCGAGTCGGTTCCCGGGGCGAGCGGACGGCCGACGGGGCGACCGGCGCGAACCACATCTCGGCGCCTGTCGTCTCACGTCCGAGGTGCACCAGCTGGCACGCGGCGACCGCGCCCTCGGAGCGGATCGCCTCGGCCCGCAGCGCCATCCCGGGGACGGCTTCCTCACGCCAGGCCTCGCTTACGATCCGCCGCCGCCACGTCGACTCGGGCGCCGTGACTGTTCCGCCGACGATCAGCATCGCGGCGCCGCCGGCGGCCCGGCGCCGCCAATAGTCGGCATCGGCCGACGTAGCCAAACCGTCCGCCACGAGTCCGGCGCCGTGGGCGGTTCCCACGAGCCGGTTGCGTAGAACGAGCCGGTCGGCGAGCCCGAACGGCTCGCGTGCGCGCTGGATCCCGCTGCTCATCGACTCAGTCGATGGGTCCGCGGCCCCCGACGAGGGCGAAATAGCCGGCCACGTCGACCTTCGCCTCGCCCCACAGCAGCTCCAGGACGAGCCGCGAGATCTTCCACCCGTCAGCCTCACGCCGGAGTTCGTTGTGGTAGCGACCGACGAGCAGCTTTGCGCTCTCGGGCTCGTCCTCGAACAGCTGGTGGGAGGTGTGGTAGACGAGTGCTTTTGCCTCGTCGCCGTCGACGCTCAACGTGATAGACGGTGAGCAAGTGGTGCTGCCAGATCACCGGCGCGATCGCCTCCCCGATCCAGGCCGCCACGGCGTCGCCACCGATCACCGGGTCGGCGTTTCCGTACTGGGCTACGAGGTCGTCGGCCAGCGTGCTGCGAAGGCCTTCGAGGTCGAAGCGGTCGATCGTCGACGCGTACCGGTACAGCACGTCGGTGATCTCGATCCGGTCCTGGATCGCGGCCAGCGTCGTGTCGGCATTGACGTCGGTAGTTGCTTGTGTCATGTCTCGAGTCCTGTGTGTCGTTGCGATCTGCCGAGGTTCAGTTGACCTTCGTCCAGACGCTCTTGAGCTGGGTGAAGTCGTCGAGCGATGCCTCGCCGAGATTGCGGCCGTGGCCGGACTGCTTGACGCCGCCGTAGGACACCGACGGGTAGACCATCTGGTAGGTGTTGATCCACACGGTCCCGACTCGGAGCGCGCGGCTGGCGCGATTGGCGACGTTCAGGTCGTTGGTCCAGACGCCCGCGGCCAGGCCGTACTCGACGTCGTTTGCGATGCGGTACGCCTCGTCCTCGGAGGAGAACTTCATGACCGACATCACCGGACCGAAGATCTCTTCCTGGGCGATGCGCATGTCGTTACGCACGGAGGTGAAGATCGTTGGTTGATGGAAGTAACCGCGCTCGCCATGCCGCTCGCCGCCGAGCACCAGCTCGGCTCCTTCCTCTCGCCCGATCTGCACGTAGCGCTGAATGCGCTCGAGCTGGGCGGCAGAGACCACGGGGCCCATCTCGACGTCTGGCTCGAAGCCGCCGCCGATTCGCAGCCCGCGTGAGCCCTCCACGACCCGCTCGACCAACTCCTCGTACACGCTCTCGTGGACGAGGACACGCGTGTTGCAGGTGCACACCTGGCCCGAGGCGCCCCACACGCCCATCATCACGGCGGCGGCGGCGGCGTCGAGATCGGCGTCTGCGAAAACGATCGAGGGGCTCTTACCGCCCAGCTCGAGGCACACGCGTTTGACCCGTGTCGCTGCCGACGCCTGGATCCTGCGGCCGGTATCGACCGAGCCGGTGAACGAAATCACGTCGACCTCCGGGTGAGCGACGACGGCCGCGCCGACGGTTTCGCCGGTCCCCTGCACGACGTTGAACACGCCGGGCGGGATCCCGGCCTCGAGCGCCAGTTCCGCCACGAGGACGGCGGTCATCGGCGTCTGCTCAGCCGGCTTCAAGACGACGCTGTTACCGGCGCACAGGGGAAACACGCCAAACGCGGCTGCCGCCGTCGGGCCGTTCCACGGCACCACCGACCCGACGACACCGACCGGCTCGCGAACCTGGCGGACGCTGAACTCGTGCGGGACCGCGGGAACCGATCCGTGCAGCTTGCTGGGCCAGCCGGAGTAGTAGTCGATGCCGTCCACCGCGAACTGCGCGATGAAGCCGGCGTACATCCGCAGCAGCCCGGAATCGATCACGTCGAGATCGGCAAGCTCGTCGGCATGCTCCGCCAGCAAGCCCGCGAGCTTGCGCAGGCGGCGCTCCTGCTCGAGCGGCGCCAAGAACCGCCACCGGCCGTCATCGAACGCCTCGCGCGCGGACTCGACGGCCCGATCGACATCGGCTGCGGAGCCTGACGCTGCAGTGGCCACCTGCTCCCCGGTGGCGGGATCGACGACGGGCATCGTGGCGCCATCTTGCGAGGCCACCACTTCGCCATCGATTACGTGGCCAAACAGCGGACGCTCGAGCTGCCGCAGCTGCGGCGGCCGAGATCGGGTACGTGGTGGGGTCGGTCAGCACACTCATGGCCGGGCGGTCTCTCCTTCGTCGAAACGTCGTCCGGGGTATCGCGTCAGATGAAGGAGACGCCGCGGCCGAGCACGAGCCACTGCATCACCTCTCCTCGCCCTGATCAGCGACGGTCCCGGAGAAAAGATGATCTATTGAGCTTACTTCGATTCAGTTTATGGTGATGGCCGCGGGATGTCAAGTGCAGCCAGATGGTTTATGCTTTGGGCGTTGGCTGAAGTGATCTCAGCTCAGAGCAGTTCACAAGATCGTCCAACGGCTCAGGATCGCGACGGGACGACGACGGCGCGGCCACGGATCTCGCCGCGTTTCAGGCGCCGATAGGCCTCGACGGTCTGCTCCATCGGGACCCGTTCGACCTCGACACGAATCGCTCCGGACTGCGCAAGCGCCACCACCTCGGTCAGCTCGGGAAGGCTGCCCCAGCTCGGTAGCGTCACCGAGCACTCGAACGGCAGCCTTGCCGGGTTCACCGCGAGCGAGCCGCCGGCACGTCCGATGTAGGAGATCTCACCACCGACTGAGACGGTGCCCGCTGCCAAGTCCAGCGTGGCGTCTGAGGCGACGCAGTCGAGGACGACCGCGGCTCCGCGTCTGCCGACTTCGGAGCGGAGCTGTTGCGGTGAGAGGCCGAGGGCGCAGAGCGCAACATCAGCGCCGGCGGCCGACGCCAGCTCGAGCGCGTCAGCACGCACGTCGACGGCCACGACCCGAACCGACGTCAGCGCACGCAACAGCTGCACGGCCATCTGGCCGATGCCGCCAACCCCGATGACGACCGCGGTCGCGCCCGGTCGAAGCTGATGCGCCACACGCTTGATTGCGTGGTAGGGCGTCAACGCTGCGTCGCTCAGCGGCGCGGCGACCGCGGCGTCCAACTCGCCGACGCCGATCAGGTACCGGGCGGACGGCACCAGCATGTAGTCCGCCAGGCCACCGTCCCGGCCGACGCCGCCGCCATGTGCACCGAGCTCGCCGACGGTCTGCTCGCAGCAATTCTCCATACCCTGAAGACACGCCCAGCACCTGCCGCACCCCCAGCGCGCGTGCACCACCACGCGGTCGCCCTCGCCGACGCCATCTGCGCCTGGACCCAGCGCGACGACTGTGCCGGCGGTCTCGTGACCGAGCGTGAACGGCAGCGTGTAGGGAAGCGTTCCCTCCGCCAACTCCATCAAGTGCAGATCGCTATGGCAGAGCCCGGCGGCGTCGACCTTCAGGAGCACTTCGCCGGGACCGGGCGCTGGGGTCGGTATCTCCACGAGCGCCGGCTCGCTGTTCGGTCTGTGCAGTCGGACGGCTCGCATCTGGGAAAAGTCACAAAGGCTTCTGATAGACACTAAGTCACTTCAGTAATGGACGGGGTCGACGTTCCAGTACATCCCTGATAGTCGGGCACACGGCGACCGATCTCGTGTGATACTCTACCTGAAATGAGTTCGACTCACCACCGTCAAATGCCGCGCAAGCGAGAGCGGCGCCACGAGGGCGCGAAGCGCGCAGAGATCCTCGACGCCGCCACCGACCGCTTCGGCCGCGACGGGTACGAGGACACCAAGTGGGCCGACATCGCAGCCGATGTCGGCGTCGGACCGACGGCGCTGTATCACTACTTCGAGTCAAAGCAGCACTGCCTGTTCGTGATCATGGATCAGGCGATCGAGGGCTTTCACTCGCGCTTCGATCAGCTGGCGAGCGAGCATCCGATGCACCTCGATGCGCTGGCGGCGATCCTGCTCGACTGCTTCCGGCTCAGTGACCGCGACATCCAGCGCAACCGCGTGCTCGTCGCCGAGCAGGGTCTGCTCGCCAGCCAGCGCGAGTCGCCGCGAGAGGAGCAGGCGCGCCAGGCGGTCAGGGAACGGACGCGCGATCTCGAATTCGCCTGGGCAACGTTCCTGGCGCGCGCGATGGAGCAGGGAGCGATCCCCGAGGGAGATCCACGGCTCCTCACCCGAGCGATCCTTGGCCTCTACAACAGCATCTGGCACTGGTACCGACCGAACGGACCCGTGGCGCTGCACCGCGCCGGCGAGTTCTACGTCGGCCGGATCCTGGCGATGGTCGGCGTCGCACCCGAGGACGCCGAGTCGATGCTGCTCGCGGCATGAGCCTGACCAGCGCGCGAGCCGTCGCAGACGGACTGTTCGTCGAGGTCGGCGGTGAAGTCCGGCTCGTGGGCTCGCAATGCGAGGACTGCGGTGTCGTCACGTTCCCGCGCCAGGCCTCGTGTCCGCGCTGCACGTCGTTGCACGTGCGCGAGCGGTTGCTGGCTCGATCCGGGACGCTGTGGTCCTGGACGATCCAGTGCTTCCCGCCGAAATCTCCGCCGTACGCAGTCGATGACCCGGACGGGTTCGAACCGTACGGCGTCGGGTACATCGAGTTGCCGGGTGAGGTGCGCGTCGAGGCGCGGCTGACCGTGGCCGATCCGCGGCAGCTTCAGATCGGGATGCCGATGGAGCTCACGCTGATCGCCTCGCCCGGGGCGGTGCCGGATGCCGTCGTCACATACGCGTTCGCGCCGGCCGCGGAGCCGGACCGATGAGCGAGGCCGACGACGTCGGGATCATCGGCATCGGCATCCATCCGTTCGGCCGCCATCCCGGCGTCTCCGGTTTGCAGATGGCTGCCGCTTGCGCCCGCTCGGCGCTCGCCGACGCCGGAGTTCGCTGGGAAGAGGTCGATTTCGCCGCTGGCGGGTCCGACGCGGCCGGGAACGCCGACACCTCGGTCGCAGCGCTCGGATTGACGGGGATCCCATTCATCAACGTCAAGAACGGGTGCGCAACCGGCGGCTCGGCGCTCACCACCGCGCACGCGATGCT
This sequence comes from uncultured Solirubrobacterales bacterium, assembly GCA_963794285.1. Taxonomy (GTDB): domain Bacteria; phylum Actinomycetota; class Thermoleophilia; order Solirubrobacterales; family Solirubrobacteraceae; genus Palsa-465. Next base: position 358,572 of record CAWCDS010000009.1, on the reverse strand, counting down.
CGCGGCGGGCTCCGCCGATCTGGCGCTTGTGGTCGGATTCGACAAGCACCCACCCGGCGCGTTCAACCCGCTCCCAGAGGACTGGGGCCTCGGCTCCTGGTACGGCGAGACAGGGCTGATGCTGACCACGCAGTTCTTCGCGATGAAGATCCAGCGCTACATGAGCGAGCACGGAATCAGCTCTTCCACGCTGGCGAAGGTCGCGGTCAAGGCATTCCGCAACGGCTCTGCAAATCCCAACGCCTGGCGCCGGACAGTCCTCTCCGAAGACGAGATCCTGTCCTCACGGATGGTCAACCATCCGCTCACGCAGTACATGTTCTGCTCGCCCGGGGAGGGCGCGGTTGCCGCTCGTACTCGCGCGCGGCGAGAAGCTGCGCGCAGCGCACAGCGCCGTCTACCTCCGCTCTGTCGCGTTTCGTACCCGCAGGTTCGGCTCCTTCGAGGTGTTCAGCCCGTCGATTCCAATCGAGTCGGCGCCGTCGCCGACGGCGGAGGCAGCCGCGGCCGCGTTCGAGCACGCCGGGATCGGGCCGGAGGACGTCGATATCGCGCAGCTCCAGGACACCGAGTCAGGGGCTGAGGTCATGCACCTCGCCGAGACGGGCCTCTGTCAGCACGGTGAGCAGGAGGCGCTGATCCAAAGCGGCGCCACCGAGATCGGCGGTCGTCTGCCGGTCAACACCGACGGCGGCTGTCTCGCCAACGGCGAGCCGATCGGCGCGTCCGGCCTGCGCCAGATTCACGAGATCGTCCTGCAGTTGCGTGGCGAGGCGGGCGACCGACAGACGCCCGGGCCGCGTAGGGTCGGGTTCACGCAGGTGTACGGTGCGCCGGGCGTCAGTGCTTGCGCGGTGCTGAGCCGCTAGAGGGGCCACTGCATGAGAACGACTTGTGGATCTTGCACGACCTTGCCGACGAGAGCGCGCTCGTCGAAACCCCGCAGCTACATTTGCCAGTCAGACAGACGGTTAGTCTAAGAGCCCGCAGACAGGAGCAGCGTTCAGCTTCTGGCATCCGCGACTGATCACGCTGCATTTCTGGATCTGGTATCCGAATCCCGCCGGGATCTTCACAGGCACCAATCCGCTCGCGGCGCCGTTGAACCGCGGGTGACTCGCCGGCCAAGTGCAGCCCGGGGAGCCGGCTTGTGTCAGGGGCAGCGCGGGAGTACGTTGTCCTGATGAGCTCGCTGCCAGACACCGACTACCGGAATTTGCTGGTCACAGAGGACGGATCCGCCGCGCGGATCGTGCTCAACCGCCCTGAGAAACGCAACGCGCTGTCGCTGGAGCTGATGGAGGAGATGATCGCAGCCGTGCGTGAGGTGTCCGCGCGGCGCGACACCCGCGCGATCGTGATCGAGGGCGCCGGTCCGGCCTTCTCGGCCGGCCACGACCTGTCGGAGATGATCGGCCGAGACAGAGACTTCTTGGCTCATCTATTCGATCGCTGCAGCGTGATGATGGAGATGCTCCACGAGGTTCCCCAGCCCGTAATCGCCAAGGTCCACGGCATCGCTACCGCCGCCGGCTGTCAGCTAGTGGCGGCGTGCGATCTTGCGGTCGCAGCGGAGGGCACACGCTTCGCGACGCCGGGTGTCAAGATCGGGTTGTTCTGCTCGACTCCGATGGTGCCTGTATCGCGAGCGGTAGGTCGGAAGCGAGCGATGGAGATGCTGCTCACGGGCGAGCCGATCAATGCCGCGACCGCGCTGGACTGGGGACTGGTCAATCGCGTGGTGCCACGCGAGGAACTCGAACTCGCGGTCGTTGAGCTGGTTCAAGCCATTGCAGGGTCCAGCGCGTACACCGTGGCCACGGGAAAGCGGGCGTTCTACGCCCAGATCGATCGCGCCGAGGACGATGCCTACGAGCACAGCGAGCTGGTCATGACCGAGAACGCACTCGCGCACGATGCGCAGGAGGGGATGACGGCGTTCCTTGAAAAGCGCAACCCCGTCTGGCGCGGCGAGTAGCACCGCCGCCGCCGCGAATCTACAGTGGCCAGCGTCGAGCTCGGCTGCGGCCCGCACGCTAGTACGCCCGAGTCCGGCTCTAGCTGGACATGGCCTATGAGGCTCGCGTAGCCGATCAGGACCGGCATCTCAACCATGGTCCCCGCGGCGTGAGGTGAACGCGATCGCGCGGCGGTCATCGTTTCTGCCGCGGAACCGCGGTGGCGCGGGCTGCGGAAATACCGTCCCGTGCGAGAACGGCCTCACCTCCTGACAGACCCGCTCCTTCCACGGCAGATGCCAAGGGCGGAACCTGCGGGGACGAAGAAACTCTTGTGCAGGGCGGTCCGAGGGGGCTAGGCTGTTGCCAATTATGGCCGCGGAGTTGAGGGGGTCACCATGCCGGGCACCCGCTGGATCAAGGTTGAGGCGACGATCGTTGAATGCTTTCGGGCGTGGGGAGAGCCGCCGCGGAGCGCAAACCCGTTGTATGAGATCGTCGCCGACATCAAGTTCCCGGCCGGGGAAGTAGAACAACTCAGCTCTCAACAGAGGCTGTCGACGCTTACCCATCGGTGGCGTCCGCCCGATCCAAATGAGGTCGTGCCAGCGCGATGGGATCCCGCGCATCGCAGGCTACGCCTGGACCTGGGCGGCGATCCACGCTACGACGAGAAGCTGATCAAGGCAGTTGGGAGAACCCGCGATGCCCCGACGTGGCCTCCGGCGGGGCCCATAGGCTGGGGCCCTAACACGATCACCTCGGCGCGGATCGGCTTTGCTCGATCATCGCTGTCAGTGGACAGGCGGGTCTTCTGGCGCTCGGGCGGGTCGCGATTAGTCAATTGATCCGGCGCTCATGACCCGCCCACTCGGGCTCGCGGAGCGCGAATTTCTGCACCTTACCCGTCGATGTCTTTGGCAGCGAGCCGAAGCTGATCGCGTCCGGGCACTTGAAGTGGGCGAGCCGCTCCCGGCAGAAGGCGATGATCTCCCCATCGGTGGCATCGGCGCCGTCCTTGAGCGTAACGAACGCCTTGGGCCGCTCGCCCCAGCGCTCGTCAGGAATCGCGACAACGGCGCACTCGAGCACGGCAGGGTGAGCGCAGATCGCCTGCTCGACCTCGATCGAGGAAATGTTCTCGCCACCGGAGATGATCACGTCCTTGCTGCGGTCTCGCAGTTCGATTGCCCCGTCGGGATGCCACACGGCGATGTCGCCAGAGTGGAACCAGCCGCCGGCGAATGCCGTAGCGGTTGTGTCCTCGTCCGCGTAGTACCCGGCCATTACGTTGTTTCCGCGCATCACGACTTCGCCCATCGTCGCGCCGTCACGCGGCACATCCTCCATCTGGTCGTCGAGGACACGAACCGCATCGGCGGTTGTGTACGCGTGTCCCTGGCGCGCAAGCAGGCGGGCGCGATGCTCCGCCGGAAGGTCGTCCCAGCCGTCCTGCCAGGCGCACACCGTGTGCGGACCGTAGGTCTCCGTGAGCCCATAGACGTGCACGGCCCGGATACCCAGCTCCTCCATGCGCGCCAGGAGCGTTGGTGAGGGCGGTGCGCCGGCGACCAACGCGGTCACGGGTCGCGCGAGCCGAGCGGCATCGGGATGGTTGACGAGCGCCGTCTGCACCGTCGGCGACGCGTTGTAGTGGGTGACGCCCTCTTCCCTGAACAGGTGCCAAAGCCTCCCGGGATCAACCTGACGCAGGCAGACGTGGGTCCCACTTGCCGCCGTCACTGCCCACGGGAAGCACCAGCCGTTGCAGTGGAACATCGGTAGCGTCCAGAGGTACACCGGGTGATGCGCGAGGCTCGCCTCGATAACCTCGCCGAGCGCGTTGAGGTAGGCGCCGCGAAACGTGTACACGACCCCCTTCGGCTGGCCGGTCGTCCCGGAGGTGTAGTCGATCGCGATCGGCTCCTCCTCGTCGAGCAGCGGTGCCGGCGCGCCGAGCGGGTCGCCGTCCGCGAGCAGCTGCTCGTACGGGTCGTCGGCTCGGCCGCTGTCGTCGACGCGGATGATCTCGACTCCCGCGGGCGGATCGACGATCAGCGACTGCAGCTCGGCATCCACGAACAATGTGCGCGCGCCCGAATGCTCGAGGATCGCGCCGATCTCGGCCGGCCCCAGGCGTGTGTTGATCGCGACGAGCACGCCGCCGGCCGCCGGCACGCCATGGTGCAGCTCGAGCAGCGCGGGCGTGTTCAGACACAGTGCCGCAACACGATCATGGCGCCCGCGCCCGCGCCCGCGCAGCGCGGACGCGAGGCGGTTGACGCGCTCGCAGAGCTCTCGATAGGAATACCGGCGATCGCCGTGCACCACCGCGATGCGCTCGGGATGGACCGACGCGCTGCGGTATAGGAACGACACGGGGTTGAGCTCCGTGCGGCTGACATCGGTGCGCTTCGGCCACGGCGCGGCGAGTTGGGCGGTGGCAGCGGGGACACGTTGTTCCATGGAACCTCCTCGAATCTGCGAGACGCGCGGGCGATCAGCGTACCCGGACATGAGCAAGCTGGCATCGGCACTCACCCACGTTCGAGCCTACGTACAAACCCACAAGGTACGGGCAACGCCGGTTTGTCTGGCACAAGCACGGCGAGACCGACGAATTCTTGCTGCTTCTAGGGCCGCAGAGGATGGCTTCACACTGCCTCCTTTGAGAGATGAGGCGAACATTCGGTCCAGTCGCCGCCGGTGATCGCTGTGTTCTCGGGGGTTCGTGGCTGCCGGGATCGCCAATGGCTCGTGCCATGCTCCGATTCGAGATGGTCTCGCTGCTACCGGCTGCAGCACGACGATCATGGTGGCGGAGACGCTACGCTGGGCGCCTGTGAGGGAGAGGGTGCAGGTGCTGAGGGGCGGGCAGGCATGCGAGTACGTCGTCGTCCAGGAACGCGATGACGGATCGCTGCTGCTGGCGCCTGAACCGGTCTCCAGCGCCCAAGACGCGGTACCCGCCGAAGACGACCGAGCCGCCGCCGCCGTCGCCGTTCCTGAGGTCGCCGGGATCCTCCAGGTGCGCGACCTGACGGTCGCTTACGGGCCCAAGACGGCAGTCGACGCGGTCAGCTTAGAGATCCGCCAAGGAGAGATCTTTGGTTTGCTGGGACCGAACGGAGCGGGCAAGACGAGCACCCTCAGCGCGATCGAAGGGCTGGTCAAACCCCAGTCCGGGACGATCCTGCTCGACGGCATCGACAGTCGGCGCCACCCCAACCAGGCTAAGGCCCGAATGGGGGTGCAGCTTCAGGCGACCAGCTTTCAGTCGGAGCTGAAGATCAGTCAGATCGTGCGCCTGTACGCCGGGCTCTATGGGGTCGAGCTCTCCGGCCAGCAGATCGCCGACGGCCTCCGCGTGATCGGGCTCGAGGACGAGGCGCACAAGCCGTTCAAGCAGCTCTCGGGCGGACAGCAGCAACGCCTCGCCCTCTACGTCGCGGTCATCCACGACCCCGCGCTGCTGCTGCTCGACGAGCCGACCGCCGGCCTTGATCCGCAATCGCGCCGCCAGCTGTGGGGCCGGATCGAGCACATCCGCCGGGAGGGCGGAAGCATCCTTTTGACGACGCACTCGATGGAGGAGGCCCAGGCGGTCTGCGATCGGGTCGCGATCATCGATAACGGCACGCTGCTGACAACCGAGACGCCGCATGACCTGATCGAGAAGCACAAGAGTGACCCCCGCGTCCGGGAGGTCGCTCGCGGCGAGGTGACGCTGGAGGACGTGTTCATCGGGCTCACCGGGAGCGAGATCCGTGACTAGCTCGAGGGCGACGGCCGCACCACCAACGCGCCTCGTGTTCACCTCACTGCTGCGTGCGGACTTCGCCGTGTTCCTCAAGCATCGCCGGGCACTGATCATCAGCATGCTGCTGCCCGTCTTCGTTCTGGCGAGCACGAGCGGGGACAAGGCCACCCACAACTTCGGCGGGGCGGAGTTCGTAATCGGGTTGGCGATCGCCTACGGGCTGCTCTCGACGTCGCTGATCGGCTACGCGCTCACGGTCGCGCGAGACCGAGAAAAGGGCGTCTTTCAGCGACTGCGCGTCACCCCAGCCCCCACCTGGACGATCATGACCAGTCGGCTGGCGATGCAGGCAGTCGCGAATCTGATCATCGCGATCGCCGTCGTGATCATCGGTAGTCAGATCCATCACATCTCGCCATCTGCTGGCCAGTACGCACTGGTGCTGCTGGTCTCGATCCTGGCGGGGGCGGTGTTCCTCAGCATCGCACAGGCGCTTGTTGGTCTCGTGAGGTCAGCCGACAGCGTGCAGGCCATCGCGCGGGTGCTGTTCGCCGTCCTGATCCTGCTCGGGATTCTCGGCCAGAGCGGAGCGCTCGGCGACTTTTGGAGCTCCGTCGCGCGCTGGACTCCGGTCGGAGCGGTGATGACGCTGTTCGCCGCCGTGCTCAACCTCCACGCGTGGTACAGCCGCGACACGCTTTCGCTGCTGGTGTGCTTTGGCTACATCATCGTGTTCGCCGGGATCGGCATCCACTGGTTCCAGTGGGACGCCCGCTGAGAGCTGGCGCCCGACCGTCGCTTACGCCGTATGTCCACCGGGTGATTCGCCGCACGCGGTCGCCAGGCGCACGAACGCGGGCGAGTGCGCATCGACAATGGCCGGGATCCCCGACCCAGTAGCCGCCGTCTCCCATCAGCGTGCCGATGCCGGCGGTCCCGGGCGACCGGGCGCTGGGGGCGGGTCGGGCTCGGGGTCGGGAAGGCCGGAGATCCCATGCTCTCGCATGCACTTCGCCCACTGCAGCAGTCGTGTGTACGCCTGCGGGGACGTCGGTTCCGACTGGACGTGCTTTACCGGCAGTAGGTCCTTGCAGGCGGTCTGAGCGGCCTTGAACGCCGGGGAGGCCGAGTTGATCCCGGGTGTGCGGAGGCGAGCGCGGCGAGTGCGGCGAGTGCGGCGGTGGCGTCGTTCGGGAGCCTGAGGGTCGGGCAGTTGTGGTTCTTCACCTTGCTTCTCTCTGGGCTGCGCCGTTGGTGCAGATCGGATGGGAACACCCAGGATCCTGCGAGAACCTGAATTCAAGCTGAAGCGCGGCCGGTCTTTCAGCGGATCGTGAGACGATGTCGAGGACAATCGATCGCGCGCTGGGCGAGCCGATCGGTCGAGTGGTGGCGATCAACGACGAGCGGCCGATCCGTGAGATGGGTCCTCGCTGCCGTTCCTGCGGAGCGGTTCACAGCCACCGCGTTCGAGGACCTTCCAGGCGCCGCAGAGGTGCTCGCCGTCGCGTCTGATCTGCCGATCCTCGATGCCCTGCTGCCGAGGAAAGCGGGGCGACCGGCGCTGATGGCGCCGCCGCGATCGGCGCTGGGCTGGCCCGCGCGGCGCTGGCATGGGCTGCTGCTCGTGCGGCGCGGGTGGATCGGGACCGACCCAGAGATCGGGGTGTGCGCCGATGGCAACTGCCAGCGTCCGTCTGAGCCGACGAACCGCGTTTCCTCAGGCGCTATTCCAGCGCCACGCGGCGATCAACGACGGGCGCGGTGAGCGGGCGGCGCCAGCCCGAGAGGGCCATTCCCACGGCGGGGATCAGAGCGACGAGGATGAGCACGAGCGCCCACACGAACGTCGAAGCGAATGCGTCGGCCAATGGCGCCACTGTCGCGGCGTGCGCGCTCGCCGGCAGGTGTTGGAGTGTCGCGATCCCGCCTGAGCCCGAGCCAGACGCGCGGCTGCCCAGTATCCCGCTGAGGTTGCTGGCGATCGCTGAGGCGAGGATGACGGACAGCACGGCAGTGCCGATCGAGGCGCCAGCCTGGCGGATAATGTTCATCGCCGTGCTCGTCCGCGCGATGGCGGCTGGCGGCACCGCCTGCATAGCCGCGGTCATGTTCGGCATCATCGCCAGACCCATCCCGAGCCCCTGGACAAAGTTGGCGCAACACAGCAAGACGTAGGAAGTGTGCACGCCGACGAACACGAACGGGATCAGCCCGATCGCTACGAGTGGCAGGCCCGTCGCGGGCAGCCAAGTGGGTCCGTAGCGGTCGGTCAAGCGACCCGCGAGCGGCATCATCAGCATTGCGCCGAAGCCGCCCGGCGCCAGGAGCAGGCCGGCTTGGAGCGCGGAGGCGCCGCGAACGGACTGGTAGTACAGGGGAACGAGAAGCATCGTTCCGAACACGGAGATTGCAAACAGGAAGAATGTCCCCGCCGCCGCCCCGGCCCGCGTGTGCGCGAACGTCCGCAGGTCGATGAGCGGCTTGGGGCTGCGCCAGGTGTGGACAAACCAGGCGATGATCAGCACGACGCCGGCGAGCGTCGGGCCCCAGGAGCGCGGCGAGCCGAATCCGTAGGTGGAGGACTCCGCGAGGCCAAAGATGAACACGGCCAGGCCAGGTGAGAGCAGCAGCATCCCGAGCCAGTCGAGCCGGTTGGCGGGCTGTGGCTGATCGGGCTCGAGCACGATCAGCGCGAGAATGAACGCGACGATTCCGATCGGCAGGTTGATGAAGAAGATCCAACGCCAAGACGCGTTGTCGACCAGCCAGCCGCCGAGGATCGGGCCGAGGATCGGCGCGATCAGCATTGGGACGCCGAGCAAGCCCATGACGCGGCCCATGCGGTGAGGCCCGGCTTTCTTGGTCATGATCGTCATCACCGCCGGCATGACCAGGCCGCCGCCGATGCCCTGTAGGACGCGGAAGAAGATCAGCGAGCCATCGCTCCACGCAAGCCCCGACAGCACCGATCCGAGCGTGAACAGCGCGAGTGACCACAGGTAGATACGCTTGGTCCCGAATCGGTCCGCGGCCCAGCCGCTGATCGGGATGACCGCGGCTAACGCCAGCGTGTAGCCGGTGATGACCCACTGGATCGTGGTCAGCGAGGAGTGGAACGCGACCGCCAGGTGATCGATCGCCACGTTGACCACGGTCGTATCGAGGATTGACATGACCGCCCCAAGCACGACGACCCCGGCGACGATCAGGGTCTCACGGTCAAGCCCCTCGGGCTGCGATGTGGGCGCAGGCATCTCGGCCACACCTGGATCGTATCGGACCGACGAGTCCGGTTATCCTCGGGGCGATCTCCCGTGCGGAGCCAGGTGTCGAGGTTAGCGATCGCCGAGCCCGGGGCGCCGTTGACATGGTCCCCGCGGGTGACGCGTGATGAGCGTGCGGGTTCGTGAGCGTCGCGACATCACGCTGGAGCTGGTCCACGCCGTCGCGTGGCGGTGTCGTGCGCGCGATCGTGGTTGCGCGATTGGCGAACATGGTCGAGGGGCACGCCGCTGTGCGCAGTGAGCTCGCCAAGGCGGTGGCGGGGCTGCTTGATGGCGAACGGCTCCCGACGGTGCCCGTCGAGGGAAACGGCGGCTCGGGAGAGATCCTGGCGCTGGGGAGCTTGTTCTTCGAGCTCAGTACCCGGCTGGAGTTGACGGCCAAGGAGCGGATGGCGCTGATCAATGGTTCGCCGTGCGCCGCGGCGCTGGTCGCCGACGTCGCGTTGGCCGGCCGGCGCCGGATCGAACTGGCCGAGTCGACGCTGGCGCTGGTGGCCGACGCAGCGGGCGCACCCGATGAGCACTACGCGGCAGAATTGGAGCAGCTCTGAGGCGATGACCACGAAACCGCCGCGCTGCGGTCGCTGCGCGAGTTGCTTGACGGGAGTACCCGCGAGCGCCAATCCCATCAAGCATCGGTGTCGCTGAGGATCCTGCCGAGAATCCTCGGTGCTGCCCGCCGCGCGCAGGCCGAGGCGGAACGCGCCGCGAGCGTTTCGCTGGGCTCGGTGACCGACAATCCGGTCTATCTCCCGCCCAATCCGCAGCGGCCGGCCAGCGCGGTCTACTCGACCGGCGGATATCACAACGCCCGGGCTACGCCCGCCATGGATGGGGTGGGCTTCGCCCACGCCGACCTCTGCCAGCTGGCGCAGCGCTTGACTGACCATCTCTTTCAGCAGCCGCGCACCGCGTCGTTGATCGGCCGAGACGAATGGACGCTCAAGCCGTTGCACATGGTGCAGAACGGATGGGCCGAGAGCGCCCGCGCGCTCGCGCATCCCACGCTGCTGTCGCTCGGGGGCTTTGGCCAAAACGACGTTCCCGCGATGAGCTTTCTGTCCTGGCAGAAAGCGACCGCAATCGGCCGCTGTCTCGACGCCGCCCTCGCTGTCCTGGCCGCCGTCGCCTCCCAGACACTGCACAGCGCAGCACGTGAACCCCCGGCTGCACTGCGCTCGTTCGTCGATCAGATCCGCAGCGTCTTCCCGCCGGTCACCAAACCTCGCCCTCTCGGACAGGACGCTGAAAAGCTCACCCAACTGCTCTCACGACACGTCTTCGGGTAGGACGCCTCTGTCGCTCCATCAAGACAAAGAAGTCCGCCGGTCATGGCGCTGAAGGGGTCGCAGATCGTGTGGTTCGGAGCACTGCGGCCAGACGTCTCGTGGGAGACTGGAGCCTGTGACAGCGCCCGCTCGGATCCGTCGCATGGATACGGAGTTCGGTTCGACCACGCGCGCCGTTCGCGCTCCCGACCCGCGGCTGCGGCCGTTGATGTACAGGGATCTGTACGGCTTCGATCTGCGCCGCGCCGGCTTTTCGAGCTGGCTGGAGCCGCCGCGGCCGGCGGTCACGCTGATCATCGACTTGGAGGGTTCGATCCGTGCCGGTGGCGAGCGGCTTCCGGGTGCGTGGGTCGGCGGCCTTGGCGAGCGTCCGACGGTGGTCGGCCTTGGGGGTGGCGATTACATGTCGGTCGATATCGAGCTGACGCCGCTCGGGGCCTACACGGTCCTCGGGCGGCCGCTGGCGGACCTGGCGGGCGAGTGCGTCGGGCTCGAGGACGCGTTGGGGCCTGGTGGCCGCGAGCTCGCCGACCGGCTCCGGGAGGAGCCCGAGTGGGACGGGCGCTTTGACATGCTCGAGCGGTTCCTGATCGGCCGCGTCGCAGTGGGGCCGGCGCCGACGCCGGCCGTCGCGTGGGCCGATCGGCGCCTGCGCGAGGCAGGTGGCAACGTCCGGATCGCTGAGCTCGCGGCCGAGCTCGGCTGCAGCCGCCGCTACCTGACCTCGAGGTTCAGCGCCGAGGTCGGGCTGGGGCCGAAGGCCGTCGCGCGGCAGGTTCGCTTCGCGGGCGTGCGCGAGCGGCTCGCACGCGCACCGAAGCGCTTGGCCGACATCGCAGCCGCGGCCGGCTACTACGACCAGGCCCATCTCAACCGGGACTTCCGCGAGCTGGCGGGGGTTACGCCGACTGAGTTCGTCGCGCGTCTAATCCCGGGCGGTGGCGTCGTCGGCGACGGGTTGTGAGGACCGGATCCCATTTCTCCAAGACGCGCGCCGCCGATCCGCCTAGCCTGCGCGTCATGTCGACCCAGAACATCTTTCCCGCCCTGCGCTACCGCGACGCCCAGACGGCGCTGGCCTGGCTGACCAAAGCGTTCGGCACCGAGGAGCGAGACGTCTACCGCGACGGCGACGGCCGCATCCATCACGCAGAGCTCAAGCTCGGGCACGGCCTGATCATGTTCGGCTCCTACGACGAGGGGGGCTTCCTCGGCGGCAGCCCGCCCGACCCTCGCGCGGGCACGATCAGCCTTTACATCACGGTTGGCGACCCGGACGCGGTCCACGCGCGGGCGACGCAGGCAGGGGCCGAGGTCGTCCGCGAGCTGACCGAGACCGACTACGGCTCGCGCGAGTTCAGCGCCCGTGACCTGGAGGGCAACCTGTGGTCGTTTGGGACCTACAACCCGCATGACCGCTGACATCCGGGACGAGGGCTGACCCGCTTTCGGTTTTAGCTTGGTATTCCAGCGACCACAACTGGAGGGAGGTGGGAATCGAAGAAATCAAACACCCGTCGCCAAGTGTCCTCGGCCGCGTCGTACGCTCGGCGGACGGTCCTGACCGTCCCTGTCGACCTCCGCGTCGCGATGCCGACGGCGACTCCGGACGTTCTTGAAAACAAGGGCCGCCCACCGCACGGGACCGGGGGCTGCGGTGGGACAACCCTTGTGCTCCTTATCTGCCTCGTGTCGGGCGTTCCTAAACGCTCCAGAGCGCAATGCGGAGGCAAAGCGGAACTTCGGACGCGTTCGGACCCAAGGATCGCTCAGCGCACGCCCGCTGGTGTGAGAGACCGACGAGTCGCGTGGCGCTCTCGCAGTAGCGCTGATCCGTAGGATCTGGCCGTGAGCATCGTCAAGATCGACGCGATCACCGTTCCGCGCGAGCGCTTGGACGAGTTCGAGCGGCGTTTTGCGTCTCGGGCGGGCAGGGTCGACGCCGCGCCCGGCTTTGAGGGCTTTGAACTCCTGCGTCCCAACGACGACCGTGAGGTGTGCCTGGTCCTTGCGCGGTGGCGCTCAGAAGATGATTTCCAGGCCTGGGCCTCGAGCCCGGACTTCGCTGCTGGTCATTCGCAGCACCGCCGGGAGGGCCCAGTTGGGACCGCGAGCGAGCTGTGGTCGTTCGACGTGCTTGAGCGCAAAGCGCCGGTTGCAGATTCCTGATCGCACCGTCCGAGAACAAAGCTTCAGCGGACGCGAAGCGCGATCTGCGCCGCGTGTCGCCCAATCGTCAGATCCGGCTTGGATGCGCTGCCGAAGTTTCCGCTCGGCCGGGCATGCCTGCATCAGCCGAACAATCAGCGGGTACGCGCGGCGGCGCTCGCGGGCCGCGCCTCGGAGGCCCTGGCTACTAGTTTTTGAAACTAGGTCGGGGGCTATATATTGCGCCCGTGGGGCGTAGAGGACTAGGCGTGGCGGCTGTCGGCATCGCGGTTGTGCTCGTCGGCTGTGGCGGCTCGAGCGGCTCGAGCAGCTCGGGCAACTCGAGCGGGCAGGCTGCACCAGCGGCGCCTGGCGTCCCTGCGATCCACGCGAACGTGACGACCTATCACATCGGCGGCGACCCGTTCGCTGCCGCCGTGGCCGGGGGCTTCGTCTGGGTGGCGAACCATAACGATGGCACCGTGACGCGGATCACGCCGGCCACTGGCAAGCCCGCGGGGACCACGCGGCTGGGCCCGAACGGCACCGATACGGCTGCCCTCGCCGCCTCCGGCAATTCGCTGTGGGACGGATACTCGGTCAACACCGGCTATGTCGCCAGGCTCGGTACCGTCAACGGTGTCCCAGAACAGAAGCTCCGGGCGCGTGGCGACCCGCTCACGCTTGCCGTGGCGCCTGACGCCGTGTACGCGGGAACGCTGGACCAGGCGCTGCGGGTGCCTCTGTCCGGCGGTAGGCCGCTGTCGAAGGCGTTCCGGGGCCGGATTTTCGCGCTCGCATATACCGGCGGGCTGCTGTGGGTCGGCTCATACGATCCGGTCCGGCAGGAGGGGTCGCTGACCGGACTCGATGCGCGGACGATGCGGACGCGGGCGAGCATCGTCGAGCAGCAGCCGGTGCTTTCGCTGCTGGTCGCGGACGGCTCGCTTTGGGAGTCGGTCGGAGACGGCCGGACGGGATTCCTGTTGCGCCGCGATCCGCACAGCGGCCGCCTGCTGAAGAGCATTTCTCCCGTTGGTGGCCCGGTGTCGATTGCGTTCGCCGGGGGAGCGATCTGGGTCGAGGACTATTACGCGAGCACCCTGTATCGGGTCAATGCGCACACGGCTCAGATCGAGGGCACCTTGAAGTTCGCGCCGGCACGCAGCTCCGACGATCTGCCCGCCAACACTCCCGTGGCCCTTGCGGGAGCGGCGGATGCGCTGTGGGTCACCGACCGTGCCGGCCTGATTAGGCGAATCGCGTTCCGCTAGCGACCAAGCCATCTTAGGGGCCGTCCATGTCCCCGCTGTGGCAACGAGCGACCGCGTGATGTAGCTGCCGGGCTGGGCGAGCTGCCGCACACGCTTGTCGTGGAGACGTCGTTCTGGGCAACCAAAGAACGTGTCGCGAACTCAGGAAGGATTCGCGCCGGGTCGGGTCTGACATCCGACAACATAGGTCCGCCGAGCACAACCCCAGGCCGCATCCTTGACAACAGGTCGTTCAAGGTCACTGACCCCTCCGGTCAACCGGTCGATCCTCGGCATCAGAACACCCGAACAGCGCGCGGAAACTTGTGGCCCGCGACAGTAAGTGGGACGCATGAGTTCAACGCGTTCAAAGCCGGGGGCGGCGTCGACCCTGCTCGCCCGAGACGCAAAACGTCGCTCGAACTCGTCGAAGCGCTCGCGCGGAAACGGCGGCCGGGTCAGGGGACTAGGACGAGCTTTCCGCGGACGTGGCCGCCTTGGCTGATGTGGTACGCCTCGGCGGCGCGGTCGAACGGGAACGTCTGGACCTTGATCACCAGCTTGTTCTGTGCCAACAGTTCGGCGACCTCCGCTAACGCCTCCATGGGATTACTGTCCGCGTCCCCACCGGTCACCCGGGCTCCCGCTCGACCGGCTGCGAAGTTGGCGATGCTCAGCACCTGAGAGGGCTCGGATACCAGGCCGACCAGGTCCTCGATCGGCGTCTTGCCCGCGACGTCGAATACGGCGTCGAGCTGCCCGCCGGCGGCATCGCGCACCCGACCGGCCACGCCGTCGCCGTACAGCACGGGGATCGCCCCGATCTCCCGCAGGTAGCCGCGGTTGGCCTCGCTCGCGGAGGCGATCACCCTCGCGCCACGGGCGACCGCCATCTGCACGGCGACCGCTCCAACGCCACCCGCGCCTCCGTCGATGAGGATCGTCTCACCGGCCGTCACGCCGAGCAGGCGAAGACCACGCTCGGCAGTCTCTCCGGCCACGCCGGCCGCGGCCGCGACCGCCCAGTCGATCGACGGCGCCTTACGCGCCCACGAGCCGAGGACGGCGTACTCCGCCTGCGTGTTCTGGCCCCGCCCGAGCACCTCGTCACGCACCGATATGCCCGTGACTCCTTCGCCGACCTCGTCCACCACACCCGCAGCGTCATACCCAAGGAAACCCGTCCCGCTCAACGGTTGGCCTGCGGACAAGGCACCCGTGAGGATCTTCCAGTCGATCGGGTTCACGCTTGCGGCTCGCACGGCGATCCTGATCTGCCCGGGCCCCGCGTGCGGCTCGGGTGCGTCGCCCCAACTCAGGACCTCGGGGCTCCCGTATTCGGTGAACTGCAGCGCTCGCATCCGACCGTCCTTTCGACGTGAGGGGGATCGGCTCCCGGCGGCACAGGCGTGGGCCTCAGCTTAATGCAGACCCGCGGTCACCCGAGCTCTTCTCAGATCGCACCTCCCGTCGCCCGAATGTCTGACCGTGATCCTGACACCCATTCTCGCAGGGCGCGTTGCGGCCCAATCGAGCACTCCGCTGAACTGTGTGTGAGAGACTGCCGCTCTTGCTTGGACGGCGTGAACCCGCACGCGCGCTGATCCGCCTCAGATGGGCGCTCATCGTTGGAGCAGCCGCTGCGTTCGTTCCGTGTAGCTCGTCGCTGGCGGCTGGTATTCACGCGATCGCGCGCCATCGCGACGTCGTGTCGCGGGATGTGCGCGGCGATCAGCTCGGGACGGCACTAATTGGTCACGCTGGACCGGTCAGCAGCGTCGCGTTCAGTCCCAACGGAGGCACCCTGGCCGCGGGCACCGAGAACGGGGTGCAGTTATGGGACGCGCGCAGCAACACTCTGCTCGGGAGGCTCAGAGGTCTTACCGGGATCGTCGATAGTGTCGCGTTCAGTCCCA
Source organism: uncultured Solirubrobacterales bacterium (assembly GCA_963794285.1). Lineage (GTDB taxonomy): Bacteria > Actinomycetota > Thermoleophilia > Solirubrobacterales > Solirubrobacteraceae > Palsa-465. The sequence goes on along the minus strand of CAWCDS010000009.1, from coordinate 342,961 downwards.
ACGGGCGTACGCTCGCCGCCGCGAGTGCCAACGGGACCGTCGTGTTGTGGGACGTGCGACGTCACACCCAGCTCGGGACGCTCAATAGTCACGCTGGCAGGGTCAGTAGCCTCGCGTTCGGTCCCCAGGGCCGGACCCTCGCCGCAGGAGACGCTACCGGGACGATCGTGCTGTGGGACGTGCAGAGCCGCCACCCGCTCGGAAGGCCCCTCTTGACCCACCACCTTGTCAGTAGCGTGGCGTTCAGCCCTGACGGACGTTTCCTCGCGGCCGGGGGGTTCAACGGGACGACCCGCGTGTGGCAGAAGGGCGTCCTGTGGCGCGACTAGCTGACGTTCACGTCAAATCTGTGAATGCGGCACTTCCACTTACCGTCTGGCGCTGCCGCTCGGATCGACGAGCAGCACCACGCGTCGGAGCCCCGATCAGCTCGTCGCGCACCGCGTGCGGCTGGACGGCGAAAGCTGAGAGGATCCTTGCTCCCTCGCAAAGCAGGCGGCAGTTGATCTTCGATGCTATGTGCGAGAGTCCGGCCGAGGTTCCTCAGGCCGCGGACTGAACGGACGCGCTAGCGGCCGGGCGAACTGGCGCAATGCGATTCCTGAGAACCGGCGCTGCACATTCCGGGCGGGCATTGGGTACGACCGTCGACGGGACGGTCAAAGAGGTGACGAACGGGGGCCGCCGGCTCGAGGTGGTCACTGAGGACGGCGCGACGCTCACGTTCGAGCTCAACCGAGCGACGGCGATGTTCATCGCCGGGCGGCGGTCAGGCCGCGCCCGCCCGCGGTTCGTTCACGCTGACGGTTGACCCACGGACCGAGATGGGGGATCCTGCCCGCACGGCGAGGCCCGACCCCGGATGGCCCGTTTCACGTCAATCAGGATCGAACGAAGGCATGGGGTATGTGGGGTGAATTCGACCGCACGGCCGGTCGTTCAGTAGCGCGCGCGTGTGGGCTGGCAGCGATCCTGTCGATGGCGCTGTGCTCCGGCGCGCTGGCGGCGGGCAAGGTCGTGACAGTTGGCTCCCCGCTGTCCAACCAGCCATCGTCGATCGCGGTGGACAGCTCCGGCACCGCGCTGATCGCCTGGAACGACGACAAGCACGTGGCCAACGCGCCCGACTTCGTGCAGTACTGCGTCGTGCCCGTAGGCGCCACGGCGTGCTCGCATTCGGGGAACCTCAACCCTGCGGACTCGGCCGGGTTCATCGACGAGGTGCAGGTGCTCGTCGACGGGGGCACGATGGTCATTCTCGCCGACGTGTTCGGAGCCGCCGGTGACAACGCCGCCGACTACGAGCCGGTGCAGGAGTGGCAGTCCACGGACGGCGGGGCGACGTGGGCGATCGTGAACGGGTGCCCGTCGGTGACCAACGGCGTCCTGAACGCGGACACCGGGCCGCTGAGCGCGGTCATCGTGCCGGGCACTGGCGTGCTCGGCTTCGGCTGGGACACAGCGGGCGGATCGCCGCCGACGTTCAGCGCCTTCCCGCTCTCGGCCCCGCCGGAGTGCTCGAAGGCCACGTGCCCGGCCGGCTACGCCACGCTCGAGCCGGACACCAATCCCGACCAGATCGGCAACCCGTTCGGCCAGTTCGCGGCGCAGGCCGGCGCTAATCCCGGCGTGCTGGGCAGCTTCGCCACCAACTTCAGCAACGGCCCGCTGGGCTGTCCGGTGCAGTTCAGCTTCGGTACCGCGAACGTCTACGGCTCGGGCAACCAGAGCGCCGGCAACAGCTACAACATCTCCCCGGGGTCGCCCGGCAGCGCCTGGAAGGTGCCGGTCACCCAAGCCGATTGCAACGTCGAGAACCCCGGGGTCGGCGGGGGCCCTAGTGGCTTCGGTGTGCTGGAGACCAACGAGGCCAACCACACGACCGCCTATCACCGCTTCGACGCGGCGACGATCAAGTTCGACACGCCGCTGGTGACGGTGGCCAATCAGTCGGAGCTATGGGCCGCGCTGTCGCAGGACGGCGCCGGCGGCATCTACGGCACCTACCTGCTCGACGGACCCGGCGGGCCGATCAACCTCTCCTACAGCGGCAACGGCGGCAGGTCGTTCACCAGCGGGGTGCTCAACCCCAACAAAGACGGCAACGACACGCAGGCGACCAGCGCGGTCAACGGCGCCGGGCAGGGGTGGGCGACGTGGACCAACGACGGCTCGGTGTTCGCGCAGTCCTTCCAGGCGGCGGACGCGATCTCGCCGGTGAGCGAGGGCGGCAGCGCACCGACAACGGCACGACGATCACCGTCACCGTGAGCTGCTCGTCGCTGCCGTGCACGATCACCATCACGATCACGTCCAACTCGGTGTCAGTTAAGACTGCCTCGGTTGCGCTCAAGAAGGCCAGGAACGTAACCCTCGCCAAGGGCAGGTTCACGATCACCAAGGCCGGGGCGCACAAACTGGCGGTCAAGCTCACCCCGGCCGGGAAGAAGTTCCTGGTGGCAAAGAAGGGTCACGTCAAGGTCGGCAGCGTCATCTCGGAGACAGTCGGCAAGCACACACGGCTCACTCAACGCAACCTCACGCTGACGATGAAGCGAAAGGCGAAGAAGTAGTCATCGCTAACGCGGAGAAAAGCGGTGAACATCGCGCCCGCCGCGGCCATCTGGGCGACTAGGTGGCCGCGGTTGGCTGCGCGGAACTCCTCGATGCGGTGCCCGGAGCGTCGAGGCTCTCTACGCTCGAGCTGCCGCGACTAGTTCGACGGCGGAGTGGCTGGGGCTCAGTCCGCCGAGGCGTACCTGTCGGGAGGCGCGTTGAGGGTTGCATCCCAGGCTGACTGCGCGTCCGCTGAGTGCGCGTCCGCGACAGCCCGACGATCACCCTCCTCGACTGGGTCTCCGTGGTGACGCCAGTCCGGAACACCCGGGACGTGTTCGTAGGTACTGGGATCGGCACGATCGAACCTCACCCTATGCGTGCCTTGGTGCTTGTGGTTGTACTTCACGCGCACTACTTGCCCAACCTCGGGCGCCTTGAAGGTGATCGCATTGAACGGCTCCTTCAGAACCACCCGGAACGGCTCGGATCCGTCGCCGGGGCGAATGTCCGCGATGTACTCGTAGACCTCGACGCCCTGACCAGCGAACTCGCCCGCGTCAGGTTCTGTGTGCTTGCCGACCAGCCGCCGGCTCACGATCGTCGCCTGCGCATCTTCCCATCCGATCGATCCCCAGCATCACTCGGCCCTCCCCGACATCGTGGCTCACAGACGCCCTGAACCGTACCGCGTGAACCCCACGCTCTCGCCTGCCGCCCAGCACCCGACAGGGACCCCGAAGCTCGCATCCGGCCCGGATCGCATGAGACCGCATCCCAGAGCACCCGCGACCAGCCGAACCGCTCCGTTCGTCCGGACGCGGCGCCCCGGGCCCTTCGAGTCACCCGCACACACGAGACCGAGGGGTCAGGCCGGGGCGTCGGCGTCCTGTACGGCGGCCGCGAACGCCGCGGGGCCGTGCTGCGCCGCCGCCGGATCCATCCACATGACCTGCCAGCCGTGGCCGTCGAGATCGAAGAAGCTGCGCGAGTACATGAAGCCGTGGTCCTCGGCGCCATCCGCCTCGGTGCCTCCCGCGGCGAGCGCAGCGGCAGCGACCGCGTCGACCTCCTCGCGGGATGATGCACTGAAGCAGTAGAGCGCCAGCGTGTGCGTGCTGGGATCGGCCATCGGCAGATGCGAGAACTCCGCGAACTTCTCGCGGCTGAGCAACATGACGAAGGCCTGCTCGCCAACCAGCATGCAGGCGGCGGTCTCGCCGGTGAACATCGGGTTGTAGCTGAACCCGAGCCTCGCGAAGAACGCCTTGCTGCGCGCGAGGTCCGCTACGGGGATGTTCACGAACAGCATGCGGCCGGGGTGCGCGGGAGTGGTCATCGTGGGTCTCCAGTCGGTGATTCGATGGCGTACGCACTCGTAGACCGACCCAGCCGGCAGAACTCATCGGTGGCGTTCGGAACTCGCAACGAGCGACCTACACGGGAGCGACTGGCGACCGACGACTTCAGATGTTGACCCCGCCGGTCGGTACGGCTGCGGCGGATGCGCGCTCGATCGCGCGCTGATATGCCGGGCGCTCGAAGAGCTTCGTCAGGTAGTCATCGAGCACCGGTGGGAACGGCTCCGGAAATCTCACTCGTTTGGCGAACGAGAGTGCCGTACTGACCAGCACGTCCGCGACGCTGAAGCGCCCGTCGACGAGGTACTCATCGCCAGCGAGGCTTTGCTCGACGGCAGTGGCCGCCTTGAAGAAGCGCCCGCGTGCCTTCTCGGCCCGTTCGGGTTGGGCCTCGCGGAAGATCGCGGCCTCGATGAGGGGCGGCTCCAGCTCCGCCGGGGCGAAGATCGACCATTGGTACGCCAGCGCTCGCGCGTACGTGCCCAGTCCGCCGATCAGGCCCGCGTCCGGGTACAGGTCTGCGAGATGTAGGCAGATCGCAGCAGACTCGAACACGTAGCCATCGTCGAATCGCACGACGGGCACGCGTCCGAGAGGTTGGCGCTTTCGGTGCTCTTCACCGCTGCCCTCTTCCCAGTCCATGATGGTCAACTCGTAGGGCTCGCCGATTTCCTCTAGCAGCCACAGAACCCTCCGGGGTCGCCCTGCATGCTCTCGGTGAAAGACGTGCAGCATTGCGCGGACGATATCCGTCTCGGGACGGAACCGTCGCTGAAGCTCGGACTTCCGCAGACGCACGATCGCCCTCGCGGCATCGACTATTCACTGCGAGCGCTGCTGGTCCCCGGCGTTCGCCGGCGTGAGACCGAAGTCGCGTCGTTCGCTGACGCCGAGCTTCCGCATCGCTCGATAGATGTGGGTTTCGACGGTCCGTGAGGAGAGCACGAGGGTTCTGGCGATCTCGGCGTTGGTGTGCCCGCGGGCGGCAAGTTCGACGATCTGTGCCTCGCGCGGGGTCAGCTCGGTCGCGTCGCGGTCGACCCCCTCGATTGAGAGCTGTTGGGCACCGTGCCCCGCGGGCTGGAGCTCGCGGCTGCGGCGCCGCGGCGCGGCGGGCGCTGTCCTGCCTGGCCTCGGCCGCGAACGCCGCAGCGTCGTGGGCGGCCGCTTCTGACGCGTAGTAGCTCGCGCCCAGCGCTGCGAACGTCTCGGCTCCACGGAGGAGGGCCGGTGTCACAAGGAGTGAGATAGCTCGGCCGCCAGTGCTCACCACGGAAGGTGCGTACGATGAATTATTGCCTCATTCGCCGCCTCGGCCTCGGGCTCGCCGTCGCGGTTGCCGCCGCGGCCCCCGCGCAGGCTAAGACCGCTGCCACGCAGACGCAGACGCCGACCAGCCCGGTCGACACCTCGATGTGCACAGCCCCGGCGCTGATCCAGCCGTTCCTCTCTTGGCAGGACACGAACTGGTACGCGCTGGCGCCAGGCCAGACCGCCAACAACTTCACCGGCGCCAGCTGGAAGCTGAGCGGCGGAGCGAAGATCATCACCACGACCCTCGCGAACGGCACGAAGGGGTCGGTGCTCGATCTGCCTGCCGGCTCACAAGCGATCAGCCCGACCGTGTGCCTCACCTCGGCCTATCCGAACGCCCGGATGATGGTCAGCAACCTCAGCGGCTCAAACGGCGGCAAGGTCGGCTTCTCGGTGTCCTACGCGGGCACCAGCTCGGCGACCAGCCCGGTCCAAACCGGGACGTTCAAGACGACCGGCAATCAGGGCGTCAGCGGCGGATGGATGCTCTCAGACCCGGTCGCGCTGGCGCCGAGCAGCAACTCCGGCTGGCAGTCCGATGCAGATCACCCTGACGGGAAGCGGACCGAAGGACTTCGCGGTCTACAACCTGTACCTCGACCCGCGGATGTGCCGCTAGCGGCGCACAGCACGGCGTCGCGGTTCCGGTTCCGGCACCCCGCACCACGGGGTGCCGGACCAACGCCTGTCCCTGGTGAGACCAGTCCGGCAGGACCTCGATCCGTGGCCGTCAGGGTTGCGCTTAAGCAAGAATCTCGGTCTCGTCCTCCGCGTGCGGTTTAACAGCCTCGGCGGCGCCGCGTCGGGTGCCCAGACCGAGATCTGGTTGCCGTTCGCGTCCAAGACCTGCAACCGCGCCGCGACGCCGCTGAAGGTCGCCTGATTGGGTGGGACCGGGAACGGCGGAGTCGACGGAGTCGGTGGCGGGGGCGGTGGCGGAGGTCCGCGACTACCGCACCGCGATCACCTACGCCCGCACGCGTGCGGAGATCGACGCCGACCGGATCGGCATCTGGGGATCCAGCTACTCCGGCGGCCACGTGCTCGTCGTCGGAGCGATCGACCGTCGCGTCAAGTGCGTCGTCGCGCAAGTACCGCTCGTCTCGGGTCACGAGAACTTTCGCCGGCTCGTACGGGCCGACTTCATCCCGACCTTCCAATCACAGTTCGCAAGCGACCGTGAGGCGCGCTTCCGCGGCGAGGCTCCGGCCATGGTCCCGGTGGTTGACGCTGACCCGTTCGCCCCGTCGGCACTCCCGACCCCCGACTCCTACACGTGGTTCACCGAGACACACGAGAGCCGCGCGCCGGCCTGGCGAAACGAAGTGACGTTGCGCAGCGTTGAGATGTTCACCGAATACGAGCCGGGGACTTACCTCCCATGGATCAGCCCGACACCGCTGCTCATCTGCGTCGCCGAGAATGACATCCTCACGGTGGCCGATCTCGCGATCGCCGGGTACGAGCACGCCCGAGAACCGAAGAGGCTGGTCATCCTCCCCGGCGGTCACTTCGACGCATATGTCAACGGCTTCGACCTGGCAAGCGGTGCTGCTGCGGACTGGTTCAGACGGCATCTCGTCGAACGCTCGAGGACGCCCGTGGCCGCTCCGTAGCTCGGGAGTGGCCGAAGTATCGAGAGCCGGTGGCATGAGCCCTGAGTCTCGGCGGCGGCCAACTCGCTGCGCCCCCAGCTAAGTACTCCCCCTCGCAAATACGACCACATTCGAGCGGCCCCTGGACGGCCCCTGGCGGCGTCCTCGGACCTCGATGTGGCAGGGCCACACCTTCGGTCCTGCGTCCTTGTCAGGCACCGCCAGTGACCACTCTCGGTGTGGCCGTATTTACGAGGAGAAGCACTAAGGCCGCTCGGGCCGCTCGCATCAGACGCGAAGTGTCCGCTCCGGCGATGAGTTGCGCCGCGGTGAGCTCAGCGGACTGGCGAGCGCGCCTTGTGGGTATCCCACGGGAAGATTGGCGGAGGAGGAGCAGGATGGCCGAGCGGATGATCGACATTGGCGGCGTGGAGCTGTGCACGGAGCCGTTCGGCGATCCGGCCGACGGGCCGATCCTTCTCGTCCAGGGAGTGGGGGCATCGATGCTGTGGTGGGATGAGGGCTTCTGCCGGATGCTGTGTGACTCCGGGCGCTTGGTGATCCGCTATGACCACCGTGACACCGGCCGGTCGATCACCTATGAACCAGGGCACCCCGGCTACACCGGCGCGGACCTGGTGGCTGACGCGGCCGGAGTGCTCGACGCCTACCGTATCCGTGCCGCGCACGTCGTCGGCGTTTCGGCGGGGGGTGCGTTCGCGCAGCTGCTCGCCCTCGAGTTCCCCGAACGCGTCCTCTCGCTGGTTCTGATCAGTTCCTCGCCGTCGACGCCGGGCGATCGCGACCTGCCGTCCCCGACCGATGCGTTCCAGCGGTTCGTCTCAACCGCGAGCGTTGAGCGGTCCGATCGGGAGTCGGTCGTGGAGTACGTGGTCGGTTACTGTCGGATGCTCGCCGGACACGTGCGCCCGTTCGATCAGGCACGAGCGGGTGAGCTCGTGCGCCGCGACGTCGAGCGCGCGCGGAACTACGCTGCTGCGCGCAACCATGATCTGCTGGCGGAGGGTAGCTCCTCGCGCGAGCGGCTGTCATCGGTTACGGCACCTACGCTGGTCATCCACGGTACGGCGGATCCAATGTTCCCTGTCGAGCACGGCGTGGCACTCGCTGATGAGATCCCCGGCGCGCGGCTGCTCAGGCTGAACGGAGCCGGCCATGGGGTCGACCCGGCGGACCGGGAGACGGTCGCCGCAGCGATCATTCAGCACACGCTCGCCCGCGATCCCGCGCGGCCGCGCCAGGTCCGCGACAGGTGATGTGTTCCATCTCAAACCGCGGACCATCACCGCGCTGATCCTCGCTCGCGCCGGCTCGCCTACGAGGCCGCGACCCCAACCACGTGTCCCTGGGCATCGGCAAACACTCCGAATGTCACTCCGGGCACCTCCTGCGCCGGTTGGACGATTGTCCGCCGAGTTCTTCTGCGCGCTGCAGCGTCGCTGCGACGTCCTGAACGCCCACGAAGAACAGCACGCTGTCATCGCCGCCCTGAAGCGGGCCGATCGCAGTCGGGAGCGCGCCGTCGACGCCGACATCAACGAACGTGTAGCCGGGAAACGCGCCGTCGGAGTATGTCCAGCCAAACAGCTGGCCGAAAAACTCCCGTGTCGCGTCTGGATCAGCGGAGCGGATCTCTGCATGAACAACTGGATGCGGCATGGAGGAGCTCCTTCATCGATGGTGTTGGCCCGTTGGTTGGCCTCTGACACCTACGACGCAGCCAGACCTCCAGGATCGACAGCGACGAGCAATCACTCCGCGCCCGCGGCGACCGCGTCTCACCGACTAACGCGTAGCGAACGCCGGCGGAACACTCAGTCGGCTCCATCCGATCAGGGTCCTGAGTCTGGGAGACGGGGCACGGGCCGCGTGAGCGGGCCCCGCGTGCCTCAGTGGACGGACTTGCGGGCTACCACGGATGATGTGCGATCTACTCGGCAGTCCAAGCGATGCAAGAAAAGGACAAACCATGCGAATCGTTGCCCTCGGCGGAAGCCTCCGCGAATCCTCCAAGAACAGGGCGCTGCTCGATGAAGCCGCAGCACTGGCTCCCGCCAACACCGAGCTGGACCTCAGTCAACTTGAGGTCATCGGCTCGCTTCCTCTGTTCAATCAAGACCTCCTGGAGCGCGACGGATTTCCGGCTGGAGTGGTAGAGCTGAAGGATGCGCTGCGGGGCGCGGACGGCTTGTTGATCGCGACGCCAGAGTACAACTGGGGGATACCGGGGTTTCTCAAGAACACGATCGACTGGGCGTCCCGCCCGGCGAACGACATCCCGCAGGTCTTCGGCGATTTGCCGGCCGCGCTGATCGGCGCCGGCGGGGGCGCCGGCACGCGCTTCGCGCAGAACGCCTGGTTATCGGTGTTCCGCTTTCTCAAGATGCGGCCCTGGTTCGGCCAATCGCTCTATGTCGACCGAGCGCATGAGCGCTTCGACGAGCACAACCGGTTGACCGACGAGGCGACTCGCGAGCAACTACGGGCGGTGATTACCGGCTTCGCGGCCCACTGCGCACAGCTACCGCGCATCCGGTCGAGCTAATGCGGACCGGGACGGTCGCAGCCCCTGGCGATGAGGCACGGCGGTCGTCGCATTGACGTCGACCGTGATCGGCCTCGCAGCGCTCGCCGGCGGGATCGCGCTGGTCATCTGGGCTGCGGACATGCTCGTCGACGGCCTGCTCGGCGTTGGGAGGGCCTTGGGGATCGCCCCGTTCGTGCTGACGGTCGCGTTGTCAGGGTTTGAGACTGAGAACCTCGTCGCGGGAATAGCTGCCAATACGAAGGGTCTCCCAGGGGCAGCTGCCGGTACGTTTCTGGGCGGCATCACCTTCCTGGCGTTCGGAGCCGCGGGCCTCGGCGGCGTGATCGCGCCAATGCGGGTCGAGCTACCACCGCGCTTCGCACTTTGGATGGCGGCGTCACCGCTGCCGCTCCTGGTCCTCGCGGTCGGAGGTGAGCTGTCGCGTGTCGATGGCGCCGTGCTGGTGGTCTGGTGGGTCATATGCCTGGTCGGGTTGGCCGTGTCGGGACGCGGCCTGCTCGCTGATGAGAGCGCCGAGCGAGTCCGTCGTCCCGGCCTGCGGCTGATCGTTGGGCTCGGGGCATTGACCGGCGCGGGCTGGCTGCTCGGCGAGGGCCTGAGATCGACCGTGCGCCACCTCGGCATCTCTCAGACGCTGCTCGGTAATACCGCCGTCGCTGCGTCGGTCGAGGCTGAGGAGGTCGCGCGGATCGCCGTGCCGGCCCGCCGCGGCCGTCCGGAGCTGGCGCTCGGCACGATCGGCGGGACGATCGTTCACTTCGCGGCGCTCAACGCCGGGGTGATCGCGCTCGTCAAGCCGCTCGAGCTCGGACACGACACCACACGCTTCTACCTGCCGGTTGCAGCTGCCAGCCCCGCAATCCTGGCGGCCGTGCTACTCGTCCGGAAGCGACTCGGCCGGGCCGAAGGCGCGGTGCTGATCGCCCTCTACGTCGGGTACGTCGGTGCGGCAATCGCCATCTCCGGCTGACGTCTAGCCGATCACTCCTCGCGGGACGAACACCACTGCTTGCGGCCGGCGTCAGCCGCCCGCGCCACTGGCCACGAGGGCTGCCATCGCGACGAACGCGATCCCGGTCAACAGGTCCGTGCGAATGCGGGGTATGAAGTGGGCCGCTGCGCGCCCGATCTGATGCCCCGCGACCGACATCACAAACGTGATTGTCCCGAACAGCACGGGCGCGAGCCAAGGCGAGTATCCGATCAGGCCAAGGCTCGCGCCGGCCGCCACGTTGTCGATGCTCAACGGCAGGGGCAGCCCGCGGGTCGCCCACCGCATGTCCGGATCCGCATCCTCGGGTGACCGCAACGCGCGGACGACGACGAACAGGCCGTATGCAGCGAGGCCGACCGCTGCGATCGTGTCGGCAGTGGCGTCGATCTTCTCGCTCAGGTACTGGCCGACGAGGATCCCGACCAGCGGTGCGGCCGCATCCCACAGGCCGAAGACGAAGGACGTCTTGACCGACCGACGCAAGGTCGGCTTAAGCCCCCCCAGCGCGATCGACATACGGAAGTTGTCCAGACTCAGGGTTAACCCGAGAGTGAGAAGCGAGATCACTTGATCCTGTCGACGTGCTCGGTGTCGAGGCCTGCGATCTGCCACGTACCTCAGGGTCTCGTGGCAGATCGCGTACGAGCCTCTGCTTCGTCCTACTCCGGCAGCGCGAACGCGAAGAGCGCGCTTCCGGCGCGCCCCCCGAGCATCGCGGGCAGGAATCCCTCGATCCAGCCGCCCCACCCGGTCGGCACGGCGATGTACTGCCTGCCGTCGACGCTGTAGGTGGTCGGGTTGTTGTGGTGACCGCTTCCGCACTGGAACTGCCACAACAGCTTCCCGGTCTCTGCGTGGAGTGCGTTGTACTTCCCTGACGGCTCGCCGGCGAACACCAGGTTCCCCGCCGTCGTCAGCACCGACCCGCACATCGGCTGGTCGTGGCGCCAACGCCACGTCTCCTGACCGGTCTTCGGGTCAAAGGCGCTGATCGACCCTGCGATGTCCTCGCCGTCAACCGCGACGCCCGCGCCCCAGTACGGGATGCTCTCCTTGAACTCCCGGCGCCGCCGCGTCGCGGTCGCGCCGATGTCCTGCACCGGTGCGTAGAACAGCCCCGTGTTGGGGTTGTAGGCCGCATGCGTCCATTCCTTGGCGCCGGCGGGTCCGGGCCAGAAGTGGACCGGATCTCCTTCCTTGTCGGGGAAGACCTTGGCCGTCACCTTGCCGTTGGCGTCGATCTCGCCCCAGGTGATGCGGTCGACGAACGGCACGACCCGGATGAGGCTGCAGTCCGTGCGATCCAGAACGAAGAAGTACCCGTTCTTGTCGAAGTGTCCCAGGCACTTGCGACCGTCCATCTCGAACAGGATGTTCTCCATCGTGCTGTCGTAGTCCCACACGTCATGCGGCGTGTACTGATAGTGCCCCTTGATCTGACCGGAGTCGGCGTCGACCATGACGACGCAGTCGGTGTAGAGGTTGTCGCCCTCGCGAACCGCGCCGTCGAAGTCGGGGCACGGGTTGCCGGTGTTGAAGTACAGCATGTTGGTCGCCGGGTCATACGTGGGCGTTGTCCAGCAGTTTCCGCCGCCCCGCGCCCAGGCATCGCCGTCGGCAGGCCAGGTCTCCGAGCCCGGCTCCCCGGGCTTGGGCACCATGTAGCAGCGCCAGACCCGCTCTCCGGTCTCGAGCTTGAAGGCGTCGGCGTGGCCGCGCACCCCGAACTCCCCGCCCGAGCTCCCGACGATCACCATGTCCTTCACGATCAGGGGAGCGACGGTCGCGCTCTCCCCGGCCCGCACATCGCCGTACACCTGGTCCCAGATGGGGGCGCCGCTCGCGGCGTCGAGCGCGAGCACGTGAGCGTTCAGGGTGGTGACGAACAGCTTGCCCTCCGCCAGGGCGCACCCGCGGTTGACGTTGCCGCAGCACAGCGACACGTCGTACGGGGAGGCGTGCTTGTAGCGCCACAGCTCCGCCCCGTTCCTGGCGTCGAGCGCCCAGACCCAGCCGTCCCACCCTGTGACGTACATGACGCCGTCGACGACGAGCGGAGCCGCTTCGAACGCGTACGTCGATGCGCCCGAGTGCATGCCCGACGAGCCGGCCTGGAAGACCCACGCCGGAATCAGGCTCTTGACGTTGTCGACGTTGATCTGGTCCAGCGGGCTGTACCGCTGGCCGTCGTAGGCGCCGTAATAGGTGATCCAGTTGTGGGGCTCCGCGTCGCGGGCCTTCAGAATGCGATCATAGTTGATGCCCCTGGCGACGGCCGGCGCCTCGCCGGCTACGTCACTCAGAGTCCTGAAGTCGACGGCGTGCCCTGCGTCTACGTACTCTTCAGTTGCCATCAACGGCTCCTCTCTACGGTTGCGTCTGGGGCGGACGGTCGAGCTTGGCCTCCGGCGGTGTGTCTCCTGAGACGACGATCGCTCCGGTCAGGCCACGGCCCTCATCGTTGCCGGTGGTGGACGAGTACCAGTAGTAGCCGGGGCCGTCGAGCTCGAGCCTCGCCGTCCCGCGGGAATGGTTGACCAACCAGATGAACTGGGAGTCGCCATTGCTCGGCAACACCGCGCAGTGCGTGTTCTTGTCGTCGTTGATGAGCGTCAGCTCGAGGGTCCCCCCGTGGGGCATCACCAGCACCCCAGGCTCAAAGACGAGCTCGTCTTCAGGGATCCGGATCGTGGCGTGCATCGTGCCGTCGGATCCCTCCTCGGCGAGCGCCTGCTTCCCGCTGCCCAGGACTCGACCCAAAGTCGTCCCGTTCTGCTTGCCCAGCCCCGCAAGCTGATCGAGCACACCCGTGTCGGCAGTCTGGCTCACGGCCTCTCCTTCCGTCGGGGAAAAACGGGAACCTAACATTGGCGCGGTCTTGATACAAGGCCAAGACTCGTTAGTTCAGAACCATTGGGAAGGCTCGAAAGGTCAGGTTTACGACTAATTTCTCGTAAAGACAATTACCGGTGCTTCGCTGATGCAGTGGTGACGCACTCAACCCAGACAGATGGACTCCGACCCGGCCACGCGCAGATGGTCGAGTGCACTACCGCTGGATTCGCGCAGTGTCAGTGTCCGAACGAGGGCAGTATTCGAACCATCCGCCAAGCCATCCGCAAGTAACGCGGCACCGTGCGCTGCCGCGCTCGCTCGACCGGGCACGAGCGCGAGCACCGGGGCGATGTCGGAAACCAACGTGTCGAGCGCCGCGACCAACTCCGGCAGGCGAGCAAGCCGACCTGACACGACGATCTCGTGCGGTGTCAGCGTGCTGACAATCAGCGCACGCACCGCCTTGGCAGCGCTCTCGAGCAGCGCCGTCCAGCCGTCGGCGTGTGCCGGGGAGGACCACAGCGCCGAAAGGTCCGTGAGCTCCCCGGCGCCCGTGGGATCGAGCGCGCCGCCGGTAAACAGCGTGCGCTTGCGAAGCCTCGGAGCCAGCAGGTAGGCCAATTCGCCGTCGAGCGCCCCGGCGGCGCGCACGCCGAGCGGGCCCGACGATCCGCCCATTCCGTCGACGATCTGGCCATCCGCGATCGCGAGCGCCGCGCTGAAGGCGCCGCCGAGCTCGAGAAGCACGAGCGCCGTCTCGCGCGGCGCAATCGCCCGACGGGCGGCCTGGTCGACGATCGCGTACGCAGCAGCGCACACCTTGTCCGCGGTCCCGAGATCGATCCGGTTGTACTTGCGATGCGACGGAACCGACGCTAAGTGGATCACGCCTGGCCCGAAGACGACTGGCAAGCCGCTGCGCGCCAGCGCCCGCAGGAGCGAGCGCATGCCACCGACGCCGGTGTCGGCGCTCGCCTCGTCCGGTCGGACCAGCACCATCTCGGCCAGCTCGCGCTCGCCGACGTCCGCGGCCACGACCAGCGGCAAGCCGTAGCCGCTCGGCCCATAGACGAGGTCATAAGGACCGTGCGATGCGAGCGCACTCAGCAGCGGTCCGCTGTCCTCGCGCAGCGAGCCGGTCTCGAATACCTGCTCGACGACCGGCTCGCCGTCCTGCAGCACGCACAGGTCGAAGGAGACGGTTCCCGGGTCGACACCCGCTACCCGGGGCATATCATTCGGGGATGAGCTCAACGAAGGACAAGCCACGCACCTATAGCGAGGATGAGATTCCCGCGAAGTTCTCCGAGTACGGCCTCGACCAGTGGTACTACGAGGACAAGTGGATCCGGCGCAAGTTCAACACCGACGGCTGGCCGACGACGCTGATGGCCGTCAACGCGGTCGGGTACTTGTGCGAAGCCGCCGGCCATCACGCCGACCTCAACGTGACCTGGGGCAAGCTTTGGGTCAAGTTGGCCACGCACTCCGCGGGCGGCATCACCGACAAGGACTTCACGCTCGCGCGCAAGATCGAGGACACGATCCTGTGGCGGCCGGAGGACAACAGTCCGCTCGACGGGCCGATGGGCAAGTTCGTGTTCTCGAAATAGGACCTGCCGGGCACGGATGCCCATCCTCAGAGCTCGTCCAGCGCGACGTCGTACACGCCATCCAGGTCCAGCACCGTGCCCTTGGCCTCGAACAGCCGCCGGACGCAGCGCTTCTGCAGCTTCATCTTCGGGCCGCCCACGGCGAGCGCGCCGAGCTTGAGGACGCCGTCTTCGTCCTTCAGCTCGTCGGTGCGCTCGACCCCAGCGACGCCGACGGGATCGGCCGCCGAGTAGTCGACCACCACCCGCACGCCCTCCTGGGTCCAGCCGCTGCGCCGCACGATCTGCGTGCCGGCCGGGCCGGCGGCGAACACGACGGCGCGGCCCGTCAGAGCGGCGTCCAGTTCGTCGCTGGACGTAGGCTCGAGCACCTCGAACCCGGCCTCCTGCGCGATTGGGATGCCCGACGCGCGGCGATGTCCACCCCCCATCACATCGGGTGGGAACGTCAGCATCGTGACCGCGGCGCCCTCACGCCGCAGGAGCTCAGCGGTACGCAGACCGACCGGGCCGACGCCGACCACCGCCGCACGGCTGTCCTTCAGCGTCACCGCTCGCCGAACGAGTGCCACCGCGGCCGCCGCGGTTGTGTTCGAGCCGTCCGAATCGAGCATGATCGACGGCTTGAACGGCTCGAAGAACAGCTTCTGCGCCGCCTCGAACACCGCCTCGCCGTCGCGCACCTTGGACCCGCCGACCCAGAAGACGGTGTTGGCCAGGCCATCCGGGCCGCGCGGGAAGATCGCACCTTGGACGATGGCGTCGAGGTTCTCGGGGTTGATCTGGGCGAACCCGAGCACGACGTCGACGTTGGAGTCGTATGCGGCGATCGCGTCGAACGCGCTCGGGTGCTGGTCGGTGTCCAGCTGGATCAGGATCTTCTTCATCGGATGTCCTCCCGTCGAGGTTCGGGAAAGCTCAGCAGCCCCCAGTCCAGGGGCCCCTCCTGGCGATAGCTCTTGTGCAGCCCGCGCGCGATCGTGGCCTTCATCAGCTCCTTGCCGAGATAGAAGGCGTGCGAGGCGTCGTCAACGTCGAGCTGCTCGAACAGTGCGTACATGTTCGTATCGCGAACGAACCGCTCGCCGTTGAACGCGTACAGCCACTCTGCGTCCGCGAACAGCCGGTAGCTGGCGTCCGAGATCTGCTCCTGCATTGCATGCAGCTCCTCTTCGGAAGGAGCGCGCATCGACTCGTCCTTCGCCGTGAGTAGGCCGGCGTCGATGTGCTTGGGCGGCCGCGCCTGGCGCTGGGCGAGGTGCATGATCTGCGCCGCCCGCACCGTCTCCCGCACCACCCCGCGCGCCCATCCGATCACTTCGGTGGTCAGGACTGCGCGGATCCCCACCTCCTGGCAGAAGCCGATCAGAAGCGCGGTCACGCCCGTCGAGTCGGCCTCGGTGAGCTCGGTCAGGTTGCCGACCCCCATCAGCATCTCTGCGTCGGGATGGCGCCGCCGAACCTCGACGTAGCGCGCGAGCGACGCCGCGAATCCGGAGTTGATCGGTGCGAGGATCGAGTCGAGCAGGTACGGGTGGTCGAGCTGCTCCAGACGAGCGGCCATCCGGTGCAGGCCATCGAGGTCCTCGGGATCGGCCGTGATCAGCACGGGAGTCGCGCGGATCTCCTCCGCCAGGCCAATCGTCTCCGGTGTGAGGCTGAGCACGTAGTCGACGCCGGCCGCGTCGGCCATGAGGATGTGCTCGGGGTCAAGCGTGTCGATGCTCAGCGACAGCCCCCGCTCGCGCAGCGCCGCGATCGTCGCCGGCCCGTCGGTCAGCCACGGGCGATCCAGCGAGAGGCCAAGGTCGATCACGTCCGCTCCGGCGGCGTGATACGCCTGCGCCCGGTCGATCACCTGCTCGCGCGAGAGCGACTGCACGTCGTTGATCTCGGCGAACACGCGTATGTCTCGCGGACCGAGCTGCGCGCGGACGGCCTCGCGCCCGTACCACTCCGGCAGCGCGCGCACGTCGGCGGGGCCCTTGCGAACCGGCAGACCCGTGGCCTGCTGGAGTGCCTCGAGGTCCCCTTCACACAACCCGGGGATCACGATGTTGTCGACGCCCTGCGGAGTACTCAGCCGCCTGGCGATCCACCGCGTCGTCATCAGCGCCGCGACGCTGATGTTCATCACGGCGATCTGGTGGTCGATGTCAAGTTCAGTCAGGACGCTTCGCAATGCCGGCTCGGCGAGGCGACCGGTGACGAACAGGGTGTCAGGCAACGACGCCGCCGTTGATGTTGATCGCCTGGCCGGTGATGAAGCCGGCGGCGGGCGACGCCAGCCAGACGGCTGCGGCCGCAACGTCATGCGGGCGGCCCCAGCGGCCCACCGGCGTGTTCCGCGCCACCTGCGCGTAGAAGTCGCGGTCCGCGGCTGCGCCGAAAGCCGTCTCGATCCAGCCCGGGCACAGCACGTTGACGCGCACGTCGGGAGCGACCGAGCGCGCGAACGACTTGGAGAAGCCGAGGATTGCGGCCTTGACGGCCGCGAACAACTCGGAGTCGTCGCCCTTCATCCCATCGATCGTCGCGTGATCCCAGCCGACGTTGATGATGCAGCCACCCGGCCGCATGCGCGCGGCGACCAGTCGCGAGCAGCGGATCGTCGCCTTCAGATCGACGTCGAGCAGCGCCTGCAGCTTGCGTTCCGCAGGCCACGCGGAAGCCTCGCCGGTGAGCACGTCGGCGCCCGCGTTGTTGACCCAGACGTCGACATTCTTCAACGAGTCGAACGCGTCGTTGACAATCGAGGCGCAACCTTCGGGTGTCCCCAGATCCGCTTGCAACAGCGGATGGCCGGGGCCGAGCTCACCGGAGAGGTCTCTGGCGGCATCCCAGGAGCGCCGGAACCCAATGCCGACAGGCGCCCCGGCGGCTGCGAAGGCGATGGCGATCGCCCTCCCGATGCCTGAGCTGGCTCCGGTGACGACGGTGCGCAGACCGGCGAGCGGCGGCCCTCCGGTCTGCGCGGTCAACGGCTTTGGCCCAATCGGCCCTAGCCCTCGGCGCCGGAGGCGAATGGGTGACGCGCTGCCGGCGTATCCGCCAGCACCTGGTCCATGCTCGGCTCGCCCTTGAGCGCACGCGAGATCGACAGCTTGACGGCCTCGTAGTTGTAGTCGTAGATCTTCTTGTCGTCCTCCGCGTCCCAGTGGATGAAGACGCCCACAATCAGGCACAGATCGTCGACCTGATCTTTGGGGATGACGCCCTCGGCAACCGAGTCCACGACGGCACGGGCGACCGCGGCCTGCGCGGGCCCGAACAACTGCACGGCCTGTTTCGCGCCCTTGATGGTCACCTTGTTGCTGATCACCGTGTCGGGCTTTGCCAGGAGGTTGGGGGTGACCACTGCCAGCAGGTTGGTGTGACCCTCCTTCTCGTTGGTGAATGCATTGGCGAACGCGGCACCGACCGGTCCGCTCTTGGATCCGATTAGCAGGTCGATGTGGGCGAGCTCGTCGCCGTCGCCGGTGAGTGCCTCTCCCGTCGCCAGGGTGATGGCCATTAGTACCTCCCTCTCGTATCGTGACGCGGGTGGATGCAACCCTAGCTCACTCGACGCTGAGCTGTGACCTGCTCGAGCATCAGGTCCAGCTCGCGTGCCTGCTCGAGGTATCGGCGGCAAAGCCCGGCAACGTCACGCCGACCCACGACTTCTCCGACACGACCTACACCGACATGGTGCGCTCGGCACTCGCGCTCGGCCACGCGTTCACCAGCGGGCGCGCTCGCGCGCGCAGTGTCGGGGAGCTGATCTCCGACGGGGTGTCGGCGACGGCGCGCGTCGCCGACACCAACACGAATCTGGGGATCGTGCTCCTGTTCGCGCCGCTCGTTCGCGCGGAGGCGACCCGGCGCGAAGGCGAAGCGCTCCAAGCGGCGACGCGCCGGACGCTCGCGCAGCTCGACATCGACGATGCCGTCGTCGCCTTCGCTGCGATCGCCCGGGCCCGTCCGGGCGGGCTCGGCGACGTGGCGGAGCACGACGTCCGAGCTCCGGCAAATGTCTCTCTGCGGGAAGCGATGGCAGCTGCCGCGCACCGCGACAGCATCGCCTCGGAGTACTCGAGCGGGTACGAGATCGTGTTCAGGACCGGGCTGCCGCTGCTCGCCTCCTCGCTCGGCGACGGCGTGCGACCGCTGGAGGCGATTGTGTTACTTCACGTCGGCCTGCTCGCGTCTCATCCGGACACGCTGATCGAGCGCAAGGCCGGGGGAACGTCGGCACGAGCGGTCACCGCGGCGGCTCGCGAGGTGCTCGCGGGACGGCGCTCGCTGGAGGATTTCGATACGTCACTGCGCACGCCTGACCATCGCCTGAACCCTGGGACGACCGCCGACCTCGTGGCCGCGACGCTGCTGGCCGCGCTGCTCTCGGGGGTGAGGATCCCGTGAGGATCCTCGTGGTTGCGGTCAGCGCTCGCATGCTCGCGCAGCTGGCGGTTGCCGACGGTTACGAGGTGATTGCGCTGGACCGATTCGGCGACGTCGACCTGCGAGCGATCGCGCCCGGCTCGACCGCACCGAGCAACGACGCCCTGGCGGCGCTCGCTGTCGGTGTCGACGCCGACGCGGTCGTCTACGGCGGTGGTCTCGAGAATCGGCCCGACCTCGTGAGGCGGCTCAGCGACAGCCGTGAGCTGCTAGGAACGCCGCCCGAGCTGCTGGCGGCGGTCCGCGATCCGTGGGCGATCGGTGCCGCCGCGCGCGCGGCAGGGGCGCGCGCCCCGGACACACGGTCGGCCAACGACCTTCCGAGCGCGCACCGGGAGACTGCAGGCCCGGCGATGTGGCTGCGCAAGCCCCGTCACGGCGGCGGCGGGCGCGGAGTGCGCGGGTGGGCGGGCGGGCGGCTGCGCCCGACCGAGCTCGTGCAGCGCCGCGTTCATGGGCTGTCCTGCTCCGTGGTGGCGATCGGCAATGGCGGGCACGCCATCGCGCTCGGCATCACCGAACAACTCCATCGCCGATCGAGCTTTCAGTGGGCGGGCAACCTCACCCCTCCGCGCCTTCCCGAGGGCGAGCGGGCGGAGCTCGAGGGGCAGCTCCGCGCGGTCTGCGACGAGGTCGCTACGCGCTTCGGTGTTCGCGGCGCCTTCGGGGTCGACGCCATCTGGGACGGTCGGCATGCGTGGGTGCTCGAGGTGAACCCACGACCGCCTGCCGGACTCGAGCTGTTCGGACCAGGGAGCTTCGAGGCACACGTCCGTGGGGCCCGCGGACGTGGCGTTCCCGCCGCCGGCTCGCCGTCCGCGACGCCATGTGCAAAGGTGAAGCTTGTGCTCTTCGCAGACCGCGACATGCGAGCGCCGGATCCCGCGTGGTGGCCGGCGGCCCTGACCCGCGACATCCCCCACGCCGGGGAGACGATCAAACGAGGTGCGCCGGTGTGCACGCTGGTGTCGGCGACCGAAGAGGAGTCACAGATTGCGGCGCTCGGTGCACAGCTGTTGGCGGCGCTTCCCGACGCGGTGGCGGTCCATGGCTGACGGCACGCGATCGACCTGCGCCGGTTGCGGACTGTTGTGCGACGACGTGACGATCGAACGCGCCGGCGATGCAATACGGCTTCATCCGCCTTGTGATCTGGGTGCCGAGTGGGTCTCCGACCGCGTTCGGCTCCGAGTGGGCGCACCGGCGGCGACGATCCGTGGGCAGCCCGATGACATCGACTCCGCGCTCAGCCGTGCCGCAGAGCTACTGCGCGCGGCGCGGCGTCCGCTCGTGTATGGCTTCGACGATGCCACGGTTGAGGACGCGAGGGCGGCCGTAGCCCTCGCCGATCGCCTTGGGGCGTTGGTCGCGACGACCGGCGTGGGGGGCGCCTGGCCGGGCGCCCCGGCGGCCCCGCTGCGTGGCGCCTCCAGCGCCACCCTGGGCGAGATCCGCGATCGCTCGGGTGTCGTCGTGATCTGGCGCGAGGATCCCGAGACGACCCACCCACGGTTGCTCGACCGGCTCGGCTTCGGCGATCAACCGAGCTCCCGGCCCGGCGCACGGCCCACGCTGGTCGTCGTCGACGACCGTGACACCGCCACGGCGCTGCGCGCCGAGGTGCGGGTTCGCTTCTCGCGGGAGCGCGACCTCGAGGCGCTGAGGTCTCTGCACGTGCTGCAGCGCAAGCTCGCGCTAGGACGGTGCGGCCTCGAGGCCGAGCTCGGTGGGCTGATCGAGCGCATCAACGCCGTGCCACACGCCGCGTTCGTGTACGGAGGCGGGCTGACGTCGGGCGCGGGCGGCGAACGGCGCGCCCTCGCCCTCCACGAGTTCGTGCGGGAGCTGTGCCTCGACCGGCACGTGGTCACACTGCCATTGGCCGCTGCCCCCGGGACGAGGACTGCGCAGGACGTGTTGGCGTGGCAGACGGGGTATCCCGAGAGCATCGATTTCGCCAGCGGCCATCCTGAGGTGATCGCCACGACGTCGCCGCTCGACGCGTCCGAGGGTGTCGACGTGGCGCTCTGCATCGGGGGCGCCACGGGCGAGCTGCCCGATGGCGTGAAGTCCATCGCGCTGTCCAGCCTGCCGGTCACAGGAGTCGAGGTGTCGATTCGGACAGCGATTGTCGGGCTCGAAGCCGCCGGCACGGCTCACCGCCTCGACGGGGTCCCACTGACACTGCAGGCACCGCTCCCGGGTGACACGCCCACGGCCGCGGCCGTGCTGACGGCGCTGCTGGCGGAGATCGGGGCAGCGTGAGCGCGATTCGGATCAGCGGCGGCGCGGTCCACGATCCCGCCAACGAGATCGACGGCGAGGTCCGCGATATCTGTATCGAGGACGGCAAGGTGGTCGCCCAGGTCGGTCCCGAAGCCCGCCGGATCGACGCGCGCGGAATGGTCGTGATGCCGGGCGGCGTCGACATCCACGCCCACATCGCGGGCCCGACGGTCAATGCGGCGCGCAAGCTCTCTCCCGACGATCGCCGCGACGACCCGATCGATCGAACCGAGGTGCTGCGCTCGGGCACGGGCGGACTGGTCCCCTCCACGTTCGCCACCGGCTACCGCTACTCGCTGCTGGGCTACACGACCGTCGTCGAGGCAGCCGCCCCGCCGCTCGCTGCGCGCCACGTCCTCTCAGAGCTGCGCGACACCCCGATCATCGACAAGGCCTTCCTGATTCTGATGGGCAACAACCAGGTGCTGTTCGAGCTGATCCGGGGATCCGGCGGGGCAGTGGGGAAGGGTGGGGACCGGATCCGCGACGCCGTCGCGTGGTGGCTTCAGGCAACCGGCGCCTACGGGGTCAAGCTCGTCAACCCCGGCGGGGTTGAGCCCTGGAAGCAGAGCAATGGCCAGCTCGAGAAGCTCGATGACGAGGTGCCTGGGTTCGGGGTGACCCCGCGCCAGATCATCGAGGCGATCGGCGGCGCAGCAGATGAGCTTGGGTTGCCTCACCCGGTCCACATCCACGCCAACAACCTCGGGGTGCCCGGCAACGCCGACACGACCCTAGACACGATGCGCACGCTCGCGGGGCGCCAGGCGCACTTCGCCCATGTGCAGTTCCACAGCTACGGAGGCAAGCCGGGTGCTCAGGTGGGTGGGATGACATCCCGGGCACCCGAACTGCTCGAGTACCTCGGCAGTCACCCCGAGATCACCGTCGACGTCGGCCAGGTCATGTTCGGGCCGGCGCTGACGATGACCGCCGATGCCCATGTCTCCGCGCTGCTCCGAGACCTGACCCACGGCAAGTGGATCAACCACGACACAGAGGTCGAGACGGGCTGCGGGATCGTGCCCTACATCTACCGTGCCGGTAACTACGTCCATGCCCTGCAGTGGGGGATCGGACTCGAGCTGTTCCTGCTCGGCAAGGATCCCTGGCAGGTGATGCTCTCCACCGACCACCCCAACGGCGG
Organism: uncultured Solirubrobacterales bacterium; assembly: GCA_963794285.1. GTDB lineage: Bacteria > Actinomycetota > Thermoleophilia > Solirubrobacterales > Solirubrobacteraceae > Palsa-465. The sequence continues at coordinate 320,248 of CAWCDS010000009.1, read as the reverse complement.
CTCCTTCCTGTCCTACCCGAAGCTGATCCGCCTGCTGATGGACCGCGGCTTCCGGGAGGATCAGATGCGCCGCGCCAACCAGCGGGCGATCCGGCGTACCGCTTTGCCGGACGGGCTCGACCGCGAGTACACCCTGAACGAGATCGCGATCATCACGCGCGCCGCGCCCGCTCGCCGGCTCGGCCTGCGCGACAAGGGTCACCTCGGGATCGGCGCCGACGCCGATGTCACGATCTACCACGATCGCGCCGATCGCGAGGAGATGTTCGCGACTCCGCGCTACGTCATCAAGGCCGGCGAGCTTGCGGTCGAGGACGGCGACCTGCGTCGCGCCGACGATGGACTGCTGTTCTCGAGCCGGGCCGCCTTCGATCCTGAGGTGAGCCGCGTGCTCGAGCCGCTGTTCGCCGAGCGCTACACGGTGGCATTCGAGCACTACCCGGTTCGCGACCCGGCGCTACGCGAACCGGTGCGGATCGTGGAGGCCTCGGTGTGAGCGGCTTTACGCTCGGCACCGCCCAGGTTGAAGACACGTTCGCCGAGGCGTTCGGAATGCGGTACGCACGGCTGCTGATCACGGCTGCATCGGCGGATTGGGCGCACGAGGCGGCACGCTCGGCGACCGGGTTTGCGACCTCGGTCATCGGCTGCAAATGCGAGGCCGCGATCGAGCGCCCGCTCCGCTCCGGTCAGACCCCGGACGGCCGGCCCGGGATCGCCGTGCTGCTGTTCGCGATGGACGGCGAGGGCGTCGGCAAGCGGGTGCTCGACCGGGTCGGGCAGTGCGTCCTCACCTGCCCCACGACGGCGTGCTTCGACGGGCTCCCGGCCGCCGAGCGGACGGTGCCGCTCGGCAGGGCGCTGCGCTACTTCGGCGACGGATTTCAGGCGAGCAAGGTGATCGCCGGGCAGCGCTTCTGGCGAATCCCGGTGATGGAGGGCGAGTTCCTCGTGACCGACTCGGTCGGCGTCGGCCGGGGCGTGGGTGGGGGAAACCTCGTGATCGGGGCTCGTGACGACGACGCTGCGCTCGCTGCTGCGCAGGCGGCCGCCGACGCGATGCGAGGCGCGGGCATCGCGCTGCCGTTCCCGGGCGGGATCGTGCGCAGCGGCAGCAAGGTCGGCGCGCTCACCTCGCAATCGATGCCCGCCTCCACCAACCATCAGATGGCGCCCACGCTGCGCGCTCAGGTGCCCGACACGCTCGTCCCCGAGGGCGTCGGGTCGATCTTCGAGATCGTCATCGACGGGGTCTCTGAAGCGGCGGTGCGCCAAGCGATGCGCCGCGGGCTGCACGCGGCCGCCGCCGCGGGCGCGACGCACATCACGGCCGCGAACTTCGGCGGCAAGCTCGGCGAGTTTCATTTCCCGCTGTCGGAGCTGCGCGACCCGCCATGACGCTAACGCTTACGCTCCGCACTCCTCTGCCGGCGAGGATCGTCGCCGGCGCGCTCGTCCCCGAGCGTCTGCGTGGGCTCGACGCGGGTTCGGTGGCCGCGATGAGCGTCCGCTGCGGCCGCGAGACCGTGAAGGTGGGGGACCTGTTCGATGTGTCCGGCGCCGGCGACGAGGTGCTCGTGTTCGCCGGCGACCTGCGGCGGGTGGACGGGATCGGCGCTCTGATGTCGGGCGGCCGGGTGCTGGTGCAGGGATCCTGCGGCAACCATGTCGGCGCTCGCATGCGCGGGGGTGAGATCTACGTGGACGGCGACGCCGGCGCCTGGGCCGGTGCCGAGATGGCCGGCGGTGTGGTTCGGATCCTGGGCGATGCGGGCGCTCGGCTCGGTGGCGCATATCCGGGCGTTCGCGCCGGCATGAGCGGCGGTGAAATTGTCGTCAGCGGCGACGCCGGCGAGGAGGCGGGGGCCGGGATGCGGCGCGGGCTGATCGCAGTGGGCGGCCGGACGGGGAGCGGAGCCGGACTGCGGATGCTCGCGGGCACCGTGATCGCGCTGGGCGGGATCGGCACCGAAGCCGGGCTCGGCAACAAGCGAGGCAGCCTCGTGTCGGGCGCGCCGGTTCAGCCACTGCCCGGCTATGCCTTCGCCACGCGCTATCGCCCCCCGGCGTTGCGGCTGCAGCTGCGCCGGGCCCGCGAGCTCGGGCTGATGTTCGGCGAGGCGCTGTTCGGTGGAACGTGGGCACGATGGTCCGGCGATCGCACCGAGCTCGGCCGCGGCGAGATCCTGATCTTCGACGACGACGACGACGACGAGGAGGAGGAGCGCGTGTGAGCTTGTCCATGAACGAACGTGCCGCCGCGCTGGTCGATCGGCTGGTGGCCGACGCCGACGCGCTGGGAATCGCCGTGGCCACCTTGGACGGCGGCGCGCGCCTGATCGATTGTGGCGCTCAGGCCCGCGGCGGGCTGGAGGCCGGCTTGGGCTTCGCGGGCGCATGCATGGGCGGTCTGGGCCGCATCGACCTGGTGCCGGTCCACGTCGGTGAGCGAACCTGGCCGGGCGTCGGTGTCGCGGTCGATCAGCCGGCGGCCGCCTGCCTGGCCGCGCAGTACGCCGGCTGGAAGCTCGAGCACGAGAAGTTCTTCGCGATGGCGAGCGGGCCGGGGCGCGCGCTGGCGCGCGCCGAGGATCTGTTCGAGGAGCTGGCCTGGCGGGAGAGCGCCGACCGGGCCGTCCTGTGCCTGGAGACGGGGCAGGTTCCGCCACGGGAGATCGTGGACAAGGTTGCCCAGCGCTGTGGAGTGCAGCCGTCTGCGGTCACGTTCCTGATCGCGCCGACCGCCTCGATCTGCGGCTCGGCGCAGATCTCGGCCCGGGTCGTCGAGACGGCGCTGCACAAGCTGCACGAGCTCGGCGTCGACCCGGCGCGGGTACGGAGTGGCTGGGGGTGCTGTCCGATTGCTCCGGTGGCCGCCGACGACCGTGCCGCGATCGGACGTACGAACGACGCCGTGTTGTACGGCGCCACGGTGCACCTGTGGCTCGAGGGAGCGGACGAGGAGGTGGCCGACCTCGCGCAGCGCCTCCCGTCGGCGGCCTCGGATGCGTTCGGCACGCCGTTCGGGGAGTTGCTCGCCGCTGCGAACTGGAACTTCTACGAGATCGATCCGCTGCTGTTCAGCCCCGCCGCCGTCACGCTGACCAGCACCGAATCCGGGCGTGCCCATCACGGCGGCGGGCTCGCGCCCGATGTGCTCGAGCGTTCGTTCGCGCGGTGAGGAGGCAGCTGTACGTGGGCGTGCTCGGCGCGTCCGGCTCGTGGCACACGCGCGGGCTGCTGGGCGCGCTGGTCGCGCGCGGCCACCGCGCGCTTGCGATCCCAGCCACGCGGTTGCAAACCGAGGTCGACGAGCACGGAGAGGTGCGCGTGTTCGGGCCCGACGGCGTCTCGCTCGGTGAACTGGACCTGCTGCTCGTCCGCGGGCTTCCTCGCGGGTCTCTCGAGCAGGTGATCTTTCGCGTGGACGCGCTGCACGTCCTCGTCGCTCACGGCGTGCGCTGTGTCAACAGCCCGCGCGCGCTCGAGCGCACGGTGGACAAGTCGTGGGCAAGCGCGATGCTCGCCCGCGCCGGGGTGCCGACGCCACCGACGATCGTCTGCGAGCGCTACGACGCCGCGATGCGAGCGTTCGAGCGGCTCGGCGGCGACATCGTCCTCAAACCTCTGTTCGGCGCGATGGGTAACGGGATCGTGCGAGTCGAGGATCGCGACGTGGCCCACCGCGTGTTCCGCGCGTTGGAGCTCGAGCGAGCCGTCTACTACGTGCAGCGAACGATCGCTCCCGCAGGGCGTCGCGATCTGCGCGTGCTCGTGGTCGCGGGCGAGATAGCCGGGGCGATGGAGCGCGTGACCGACTCGTGGCGGGCCAACGTTGCGCGCGGCGCGCGGCCGCGCCGCGTCGCGCTGAGCGAGGCAGAGAGCGATCTGGCGCTGGCCGCGGCGGCCGCGCTTGAAGCCGACGTCGCCGGTGTCGATCTGCTCGTCGCCTCCGACGGGAACGTGGTCGTGCTGGAGGTCAACGGGATCCCCGGCTGGCAGGCGTTGCAGTCGGTCTGCGTTGAGGACCTGTTCGCGCGCGTTGTCAGTACGTGCGAGGTTCTGGCGGCGGCGTGACGCGGCCTTCGTGCAGGGCCGTGGCAACGAGCGCTCCGGCGGCCCCCGCGGCCTCGAGCGCGCGCAGGTCGTCGTCGTCGCGCACGCCGCCGCCGGCGTAGACGTCGAGTCCGGGAAGGGCTGCGGCGAGCTCGGCCACCGCGTGCAGCGGCGGCCCGGAGCCGCTGCCGACGCGGGACAGGTCGATCACAAGCACCTCGTGCACCCCGAGCGCGCTCGCCAGCGGCGCGGCGGCGGCCGGGCCGCGGCCGGCCAGCTCCGTGCGAGGCGAGATCAGCCGTCCGTCGCGCAGGTCGACGCTGAGCACCAGCGGCGGCGCGGGCTCGCCGAGCGGGCACGCGGTCAGAGCGTCCGATCCCAGTGACTCCGTGCCGACGACGTTGCGCGCCACGCCCGCACGCGCCAGCGCGTCCACCCGCTCCGGTGTGGTGGCGCCGGCGTCGACCCACAGCTCTGCGACCGACGACAGCGCTGCCAGCGCGGCCACATCGACCGGCGCGCCGGCGAGCGCGTCGAGGTCGGCGACATACAGGCTGCCGGCGCGAGCGGCCGCGCACAGCGCCTGTGCGACCGGCACGGGCTCGCACCCCTCGACGAGCGGGCTGCGCACGGGCTCGTAGTCGGCGCGCTGCCCGCGACGGGCGTGCACCACCACGCCGCTTTTCAGATCGAGGACCGGCACGATGCGCATCGTCCGCTTATGATCCCCGCATTCCGGGACATGACCACCTGGTGATTGGGCTCGATGTCGGCGGTGCCAACACCAAGGCTGCGGTCGTGCACGATGACGGACTCGTTCAAACGGTGTCCGAGCCGTTCGAGGTATGGCGCCAACCCGAGGCGCTCGCCGACGCGATCGCGTCTGTCGTCGGCCGGCTGGGGCAAGGTCGCGTTCCCGTGGCGCTGACCACGACCGCCGAGCTCGTCGACGTGTTTGCGAGCAAGCGAGAAGGCGTGCTCTGCGTGCTCGATGCCGCGGAGCGGGCTCTGCCCGGCCATCGGCTGCGCGTCATGACGGCCCGGGGTGAGCTCGTCGATCTTGCGGGGGCACGAGCGGCCCCGCTCGAGTGCGCGGCCGCGAACTGGGTGGCAACCGCGCTGTTGATCGCGCGGGCGCACCCGGAGGCGATCCTGCTCGACTGTGGCGGCACCACCACTGACCTCATCCCGATCGTCGCCGGTGAGGTCGCCGCCAGGGGACGCACGGACGTCGAGCGGCTGCTCGAAGGCGAGCTCGTCTACACGGGAGCGCTGCGGACGAACATCGCCGCCGTAGTCTCGCACGTGCCGATTGGCGGTCGGGCCTGCCCTGTGTCCTCCGAGCTGTTCGCGATCGCCGCCGACGCGCACCTGTTGCGCGGCAACCTGACTCCAGAGCAGTGCACGTGCTCGTTCCCGGACGATCGCGGCACGTCGCCCACCGACGTCCGTTCCCGGCTGGCGCGTGTTGTGTGCGCGGACCCCGAACAGCTCGCCGACGGCGACCTCGAGGCGATCGCCGCGGCGGTCGAGGAGGCGCAGGTCGCGTCGATCGCGGCCGCGCTTGATCGCGTCGCTGCTCGGATGCCGGCCGGCGCCGCGGCGATCACCGTCGGCATCGGCGCGTTCCTCGCGCGCGCCGCGGCGGAGCGCTGCGGAGTGCCGATCCATCACGACGGCGCCCTGAGCGTCCCGGCCGCACCGCTCGGCGGTGTGGGCGGCGAGGTCGCCGCCGCCGTCGCGCTCGCGGTCCTCGGCCGTGACTGAGCCGCGGCCGCTCGTCGTGAAGGTCGGCGGCGGACTGCTGCGCGACGATGGGCTCGACGGACTCCGCCGGGGGTGCGCCGAGGCGGTCGCGCTGGCCGTGGGCCGGCCGGTGCTCGTCGTGCCCGGGGGCGGTCCGTTCGCCGACGCCGTGCGCGCGGTCGACGCGCGCGTGGGCCTCGCCGACGACGTCGCGCATCTGTTGGCTCTGCGCGCAATGGATCAGCTCGGGGTGCTGTTGCGTGGGCTGCTGCCTTCGGTCGAGCTGCTCTCAGGGCTGATCGCGCCGCGCGCACTGGCGCTGCTGCATGTGGCGCCGGCGTTCGCGGACCGGCCCGAGGTGCCGGCGTCCTGGGCCGTGACGAGTGACTCCCTGGCGGTGCTGGCCGCCGGCGCGATCGGCGCCGAGGACGTCGTGCTGCTCAAGCCGGTTGCCGGCGTGCTGGCGCGGTGGCCGTCGAATGACCCGCCGTTGCCCGTCTTGACAGCCGCCGGGCTCGAGGCACTCCAGGCTCGCGGCGATGCGCGGGCCGTGGACGCCTACCTACCTGAAGCGGTGCGCCGCACCGGCGTCGCTGTCGAGGTCCGGAGACCCCAGTCCCGCGGGCCCGCGGGTGCCGACGACGCCGCTCGGACGCGGATCATCCCGGGTTGACAACGCCGCCGACGCGGAGCTCGGCGACGGCCGCTGCCACGAGCTCGGCGTCGAGCTCCCCCGCACGGTCACCATTTCGACACACCGCCGAGCGCACGCCGACGACATCCGCCGGCACGCGGCGCAGCTCGCTTCGCGTCAGCTGTCCGGCGACGCCGAAACTCGTGCCCGCGCCGCGCGTGCGTGCGATCAGCTCGGCCAGCTCCGGCTCGGACAACCAGTGATACAGGCCGCGGCCGTCCTTGGTGAACGTGTCGACGAGCACGCCCGAAACGGCCGCACGCTCGGCGAGCTCGGGGAGCCACGCGGGAGCGAGAGCCGGTGGATCGAGCGCGCGGGCGTCCGCGTACGCGGCGGCGATCACCGCGGTCCGGGGTCCGACCGCGTCGGCGACGGCGCGCACGAATGCGACGGCGCCATCGAGCTCGCACACCCCACGCAACCCGACCTTCACATAGTCGGCGCCGCTGAGCGCAGCGCCGCGGGCGGCGAGCGCCGCGGTGTGCGGGAGGTTGGGCAGGTCACCCAGCGCGACGCTCACTGGCGCCGCGCCCCCGACTTCCCGCACCACCTCGGACAGGACGCGCGGCGAGGGCGCCCCGAGCGCTCCTTCGCTCGGATCCTTGACGTCGATGATGTCGGCCCCACCGGCGAGCGCGCGGCGCGCCTCCGCCGCGGAAACGACGCTGACCAGCAACCTCACGCCGCCCCCTCGCCCGAGGCGCTGCGCTGTACCCACGCGCCCCGGCGATCGAAGTCGACGACGCCGACGTCGGTGCCCGAACCCAGCTCGTCACGGAGTTGGTCCGCGACGCGAGCGGCGCGCTCGGGGCCATCGACGATCCCGTAGACCGATGGGCCCCACGAGCTCTGGCCGACGGCATCCAGGCCGAGCGCGTGCATCGCCTCCACCAGCGGAGCAGAACTCGGATGAAAGACGCCACCTTGCTGGGCGGCGAAGATCGACCCCACCTCTCGCTGGATCTCGGTGAGCGCAACTCCAAACTCCTTGATGTCGCCGGCAAGCAATCCCGGAAGCAGGGCGCTCAGCAGTAGCCGGGACACGGCCGGCTCGGCGCGCGCCGACTCGTGGAGCCGGCCGAAGAAGCGCTCCTCCGCATCTCCAGAGAGTCCTCCGACGCCGAGCGGCAGCCCGAGCACACACCGCCATCGCGCGGGCATTGCGTGGCGGGCGACAAGCGGGCTGATCCCGTCCTCATCTGGCACGCCGGCCTCGATCACCAGCCCGGGAGCCGCAAACGTCCAGAGGCCAACGGTCGAGCGCGCGCCGCGTCCGCTCGCCTCTGCCAGATCTTCCGGTCCCGGAGAGATACCCGCCAACGCGGCGATACCGCGCGCGATCGCGAGTCCGAGCTTGGTGCCGGACCCGAGCCCCATATGTGGCGGAATCGCCTCGAGCACGTTCACCTCGACAGCCGTCCGCAGCCCGAAGGATGAGCATGCGCGGCGGGCGAAGGCGCTCGCGCGCTCGGGCTGCAAACCGGACACGGTCACGGCGCCTGACGACATAGAGCTCGCCCACCTGACGCTGACAACGACTCGGGGGGACTCGATGCCGACGCCGAAGCCCCCGAAGCGGCGGGCTCCCAGGCCCACCGGATCGAGCATCCCGAAGTGCAGGCGGGCCGGCGCGCTGACCACGATCTCGCTCACGTCCGCTCGGCGACGTAGCGCCGCACGTATTCCATCGCCGCGCGCTCGCGCGGTCCGGCGGTCTTATCGACGAGCTCCTGCAGGCGAGTGAGCTCAGCCCAGACGCGCTCGTTCCCCAGCCACTTCAGCCGCGATGCGCAGATCGACGCTTCGACAGCGGCGTGCCGGGCACGGCAGAGTCCCTGTGGCTGCCGCGTACCTGTGCCGGTGGCGACGACCCTGGCGCGCACCTGTGATCGCGCCATGCCATCCGTGGTCGGCCTGATCTCGGTGACGACAGCCTCGCGCCACGAGTTTGCCTCCTCGATCACGGAGCCTCTGATCACGCTTGCGGCGCGCATGGCGGGGTGTGGATGGCCCAGCGCCGATTGGACGAACAGCAGCGCATCGTCGGTCAGATGCACGACAGCCTCCCCGCGGAAGCGGAGGTTCTTGAGCGTGCGCGTGGCGTCAAATGGCCAGAAGACGAGCTCATGTTCGCCCAGGCGCACTCCCATCGCGGCGCAGTTGACCGCGCCGTCGCTTCCGGTCGTGGTCACCACGGTCTCGATCAGCGCAGCGTCGTCGACGGAATCAGCCGACAAGGCTGAAGAGCTCCTGGCGCATGCCTCGATCCTCGGCCAGCAGGCCGCGCAGCGCCGAGGTCACCGTGCGGGCGCCCGGTTTGAGGACGCCGCGAATCGTCATGCACGTATGCTCGGCGCTGAGCACGACCCCCACGCCTCGTGGCCGGAGTTCCTGCTCGAGCCGGTCGGCGATCTGCACGGTCATCCGCTCCTGCAATTGGAGGTCGCGCGCGAATGTCTCCACGACGCGTGCCAGCTTCGATAACCCGACGATCCTCTCGCCGGGCAGATACGCGACGTGGGCATGGCCGAAGAACGGCAGCAGGTGGTGCATGCAGAGGGTGTGGAATGGGATGTCGCGCACCAGAACGAGCTCGTCGTAGCGACCTTCGGTCGGGAACGAGGTCGTCGCGAACTCGGCGGGCGTTACGAGCTCGGCGAACGAGGCGGCGACGCGGCGCGGCGTTCCGATCAGGTCCGGAGAATCGACGTCGGCCCCGATCGCCCGAAGCAAATCCAGCGCGGCCTGCTCCGCGGCGGCGACGTCAAATTTGGAGGCGTCGACGACGCGTCGAGGTGTCGGAAGCCCTGCTTCTCGCGGATCGCGACCTCCGCCGTTCATGGCGCCAGCCTAACGCCTGGCCAGTGAGCGGCACTCGTCGCTCATACGGTCGGCGCGGCGCTCATGCGGGTGGCGAGCTCAACGAGCATGCGAACGCCGTAGCCGCTTGCGCCGCGGCCGAATGCGTCGCCGCGATCGTCGTCGAGCAGCGCGGGACCGAGCATATCGACGTGCGCCCAGGGCCCGCTCCCGGCGAACTGCTGCAGGAACGTGGCGGCGACGATCGGATAGCCGAAGCCCTTGCCGGCCGTGTTTCGCAGGTCGGCCACGGTTGAGTCGATCAGCTGCCGGTAGCGCGGATGCAGCGGCCAGGGCCAGGCGAGATCGCCGCTGGCGTTGCCCGCTTGCACGACCTCGTCGCGCCACGACTCGTCGGGGGCGAACACGCCGGCGTACAGATCGCCCATCCCGGCGCGCAGGGCGCCGGTGAGCGTCGCCAAGTCGACGAGATGCGTTGCGCCGCCCCGGCGCGCGTACCACAGGGCGTCGGCGAGAATCAGGCGCCCCTCGGCGTCGGGATTGGTCACCTCGACCGTGAGCCCCGCGGCGGTCGTAATGACGTCCGTCGGCCGGATCGCGCTGCCACTCAGCATGTTCTCGCAGGCGGGGATGACGCCCGTGACCGACAGCGGAAGTCCCAGCTCGGCGATCGCACCGAGCGCCGCCACGACGGCCGCGCCACCCGCCATGTCAGCCTTCTGACGCACGATGTCCGATTGCGGCTTGAGGAAGTACCCGCCCGAGTCGAACGTGACGGCCTTCCCCACGAGCGCCAGCCGCGGTGCATCCTGCGCAACGGTTGGCTCGTGCCTCAGCACGAGGAGCAGCGGCCGCGCGGGGCTGCTCGCGCCCACCGCCGCGAGCGCACCCAGCCCCGCCTCGGCCGGGTCGATCGTTTCGGCCACCAGCCGCGGAAACGCCGCGGCCCGCTCCGCAAGAGCCGACGGTGAAATGATGTTCGGCGGCGCATCGACGAGTTCGCGGGCGGCGTTGGTCCAGCGCGCGACGAGCGCGGCACGCTCTGCGACGGCGCCGAGGTCCTGGCTGCAGTCGCAGATCACGAAGCGCTGCACGCCGCGCGACCGCTCGCTGCTCCGCCACCGGCCGGCGTCGTAACCGCCGATCACAGCGCCTTCAGCGAGCGCACGCACCTGATCCTCGATCGGCACGGGCAGGGTGCGGTCCAGCGCCCACGCGACCGTCCCACCGGGGCGGGTGGGTCCGATGGCGCGCACCGCCCGCGCCGCACCGGTTCGCAGCCCCTCGACGCTCGGCTCCACCGCGACGACCGCGAGCGGCGCGGCGGGGCTGCCCGACTGCGGATACACGATCGCGACCGGGTCGGCATCCGCCGCCGCGCGTTCAGGAGCGCCAAGCTCGAAGGCACGCGCTCCCGCCGCGACCGCGACAAGGTCAGCGCCTATACCGTCCGGGACGCCGGGGGTTACCTGGACTTGCACCGACTCAGGTCGTTCATTAGGCTGCGGGGGACCGTCCAATACGATCAGAGTGGGACTACGCGCACTCTAGTAGGGAGGCCGAATATGACGTGGGTGAAGCCTGAGTTCGAATTCGTGGATCTCTGCTCGGAGGTCACTTCCTACCTCTACCACCGGTAGGAGCCGCGAAGCGGCGCGGCCTCCGGTGGATGCCTGAGGCTGCGCCCCGCTTCGTGGGAGCCGTGCGCGTTCGGATTCTCGGATCTGCCGCCGGTGGAGGGTTCCCGCAGTGGAATTGCCATTGCGAGACCTGCGAGGCCGCGCGCTCCGGTACGCGGGCGCGACCGCGCACGCAGTCGTCGTTGGCGATCCGCGGGAACGAGGGGCCGTGGTTCCTCGTCAACGCCTCGCCGGACGCACGTCAGCAGCTCGAGCAGCTCGCACCCGCGCTCCTCGACGGCGTCCGCGCTGCACCGATCGCAGGCGTGCTGCTGACGGACGCCGAAATCGACCACACCGCGGGGCTACTGCTGCTGCGCGAGTCCGGGACGCCGGTGCGCATCTTCGGCGACGAAGGCGTCGAGCGTGCGCTACGGCAGGGGTACCCGGTGCTCGAGATTCTCGAGCGCTATTGCGGCGCCGAGTGGCAGACGCTGGAACCGGAGCGACCCACGCAGTTGCCAGGATCGAGTCTCGTCGTCGAGCCGTTTCATGTGGGCGGCGATGCACCGCGCTACCTGACCGGGTCAGACATGGAGCTCGAGGCGAGCGGGTTCGTTTTCCGCGATCGCGCAGGCGACGGCGTCGTCTCCTACGTTCCCGGCCTCGCCAGGTTGGACGATGACGTGCTCAGCCGGTTCGCCACGAGCGATCTGGTGCTGGTCGACGGGACCTTCTGGCGTGAGGACGAGCTCGCCCGCCTGGGGATCTCGGAGCGAACCGCGCGCGACATGGGGCACGTACCGCTGTCGGGTCCCGGCGGGACGCTCGAGGCGCTTGCGCGTCTGCAGCGACCGCGCAAGGCGCTCGTCCACATCAACAACACGAACCCGATCCTGCTCGAGGACTCGCCGGAGCGCGCGGCCGTCCTTCGCGCCGGGGTCGAGGTTGCCTACGACGGCCTGGAGGTCGAGCTATGACCGAGAGCGCCACGGTGACGGCGGGTGACCCCGGGGTCTTGGCGACTGAGGAGTTCGTCGCTAGCCTGCGCGCCCAGGGCACGCGCTACCACAATCTGCACCCATTCCACCGGCGGATGGACGCGGGCGAGTTGACAGTGCAAGAGCTCCGGCGCTGGGTCTCGAACCGCTTCTACTACCAGAAGTGCATCCCGCTGAAGGACGCGGCGATCCTCTCGAACTGTCCCGAGGTCGAGGTCCGGCGCGAGTGGATTCAGCGCATCATCGACCACGACGGCACGACCGACGGGACGGGCGGCATCGAGTCCTGGCTGCGGCTCGGCGAGGCGCTCGGTGTCTCGCGAGGGGAACTCATGTCCGAGCGAAGCGTCCTCCCAGCGGTGCGCTATGCCGTTGACGCATACGTCAACTTCGCCCGCCAGAAGCCGTGGATCGAGGCCGTCGCCTCGTCGCTGACCGAACTGTTCGGGCCGGCGGCGATCCGGGTACGTCTCGAGGCACTGGAGCGCCACTATGACTGGATCGACCCCGGGGGGCTCGAGTATTTCCGGACGCGGCTCGTGCTGGCCCCACGCGACGCGCAGTACGCGCTCGATCTGACCGTCGAGCGTTGCCGCACCCGCGAGCAGCAGGACGCGGCGGTCGCAGCGCTGCGCTTCAAGACCGAAATGCTGTGGGTGCAGCTCGACGCGATCGAACGGGGCGACACCCAGGATTCGATTCCACCCAGCCCGCGCACATGACGCGTCCCCGTCTCGCCACCGGCGCCCGGCTTCAGTACGACGATGTCCGCGGCGAGCACGTGCTGCTGGTCCCTGAGGGTGTCGTCCGGCTCAATCCCACCGCGGCGGAGGTGCTCGAGCTGTGCGACGGGGAGCGCTCGCTCGACGAGATCGTCGGCGCCCTCGCCGACCGGTACGGCGGCGCGGACATCGATGCGGACATTCGTGGGCTCCTCGACGCGATGGCTGCTAAAGGACTCGTGGTCGATGCAGCTGCCTAGGCCAGCGACACTGATCGCCGAGCTGTCGTACCAGTGCCCGCTCCACTGCCCGTACTGCTCCAACCCGGTCGACATCGGCGCCGAGACCTACCGCCGGGAACTGGCGAGCGAGGACTGGGTCCGCACGTTCTGGGAGGCGCGCGGTCTCGGTGTGCTGCAGCTGGCGCTCACCGGCGGCGAGCCGATGCTGCGCCGCGATCTGGTCGAGCTGTGCGCGGGGGCGCGCGAGGCCGGTCTGTACTCGTCGCTGATCACCGCCGGCACCCTCTTCACCCGCGATCGCGCTGAAGCGCTGAAGTTCGCCGGGCTCGACCACGTGCAGATCTCGATCCAGAGCCCGGAGGCGACGGAGAACGACCGGATCGCGGGAAACAAGTCGTTCGCCAAGAAGATCGCGGCCGCGCGCCTGGCGAAGGAGCTCGACTTCCCGCTCACGATCAACTGTGTCCTGCACCGGCAGAACCTCGATCGGATCGAGGACGTACTCGATCTCGCGCTCGCGCTCGGGGCGCAGCGGCTCGAGCTTGCGAACACGCAGTACTACGGCTGGGCGGTCGTCAACCAGGACGCGCTGATGCCAACGTGGGAGCAGCTCCGCCGCGGCGAGGAGGCGGTCCAGCGGTTCCGCGAGCGTGTCGGTCCCAAAGTGCAAGTACTCTGGGTGCTCCCCGACTTCTACGAGGATCTGCCGAAGCCGTGCATGGGCGGTTGGGGCCGGACGGCGATCGTTGTCGCTCCGAACGGAGACGTGATGCCCTGCCAGGCGGCGTCGACGATCCCGGGGCTCGAGTTCGACAACGTCCGCGAGCATCCGCTCGAGTGGATCTGGAGCGAGTCCGAGGCGTTCGGGCGCTTCCGGGGGACGGACTGGATGCACGAGCCGTGCAGGACGTGCCCGCTCGGGCGGCAAGAGCTCGACTGGGGCGGCTGTCGCTGCCAAGCGCTGCGGGTCGCGGGCGATGCGGGCGCCACGGATCCGGTCTGCCGGTTCTCGCCGCACCATGATCGCGTCGTTTCCGCTCGCGAGTCGGCGCAGTCGAGCGAGTTCGTGTATCGAACGATGAAGCGACCGGCGCGCGTCTGAGCTGGCCGATTGCCATGTCCGCGATCTGTGCCCCGGCGAAGCTGGAGCGCGTGCCGCTCGATTGCAGGCTCACGCCACAGGACGCACTTCGCTCGCTCGCCGATGAGCCGTGGCCGTTCGCGTTGACCGGCGAGTGGGCCGGCGGGGGAGCGGTCGTCGGCGCGCGCCCGCTCGCGGTCGCCGACCCGGACGCCGACCCGTTCGCTGTACTGGACGTGCTGCCTCGGGTGGACGGGCTGACGGATCGAGCGGCCTCGGTCGGCGGCGGCTGGTTCGGGTGGCTCGGGTACCGCCTCGGCAATCGGATCGAGGATCTCCCGGCGGGTCCGCCGCGTCCGGTCGCGCTTCCCGATTTTCACCTGGCCTATTACGACCACGTCCTGCGCCTCGACTCAACCGGCCAGTGGTGGTTCGAGGCGCTGGTCGGCGCCGGCGCCGAAGAGCGTCTCGCTCGCCGCCTGCACGATCTACGCGCGCGCCTCGCAGCCGCTCGGGTCTCCCGGCCTCCATACGATCCCCCCGCGGAGTTTCGTCTCAGTCACACCGACAAGACCGCTCACATGGCTGCGGTCGGCGAATGCCGTGAGCGCATCGCCGCCGGTGAGATCTACCAAGCCAACATCTGCCTGCGGCTCGAGACGCACTGGGGCGGTTCGATCACCGAGCTATACGCCCGCGCGCTGGGTCACATATGGCCGCTCCGCGGCGGCGCCTTTCAGACGCCGTGGGGCGGGATCGCCAGCTTGTCGCCAGAGCTGTTCCTGCGCCGCTGCGGTGATTCGGTGCTGACAGCACCGATCAAGGGCACGATCCAGCGCCCCGAGGACGAGGGGATCGCGCAGGCGGCGCTCGCCGCGCTGCGACGCTCCTCCAAGGACGCCGCGGAGCACGTGATGATCGTCGACCTGATGCGCAACGACATCGGCCGGGTCTGCGCCTACGGGACGGTCGATGCGCCACGAGTGCCCGAGGCCGAGCCGCATCCGGGCGTCTGGCACCTCGTGTCGAAGGTTCGCGGGCGTCTGCGCCCCGGGGTCGGCCATGCGGACCTTCTTCGTGCGACATTTCCACCGGGCTCGGTCACCGGAGCGCCGAAGATCCAGGCGATGCGCGTTATCTCTGAGCTCGAGCCGACTGGCCGAGAGGTGTACACGGGCGCGATCGGCTTTGCGAGCCCGGTGGCCGGACTCGAGCTGAATGTTGCGATACGTAGCTTCGAGCAACGGAACGGCCGCTTGTGGCTCGGTGCCGGCGGCGGGATCGTCGCCGATTCCGATCCGGAGCACGAGTTTGAGGAGGCGCTGGTCAAGGCGGGCCCCCTGGCTGCCGCGATCGGCTCGCGGATCGCCGCGGGCGCGCGGGACGGCCGATCCCAGGATCCGGCAAGATCAGCCGTCGCTCGTCCGCGTCGCGTACCACGGCGTCGGCGGCGGCCGGCGCGTCGCTCATAAAGCACGTTGGTATCTTGGCGCTATGGCTGAGCGGCCGCTTGTTCGGTGCCGACGGTGTTGGTACATGGTCGATCCGACCAAGGGCGACGGCCGGTCCTGCCCGATCTGCGGCGCTACGGAGGACGACTTCCTCCCCCCGGAACGACGCCGGAAGCTGTTCGCGAGGCTCAGCTCCTACTCTCACATCGTTGCCCGTCTGCAGTGGGACGCGACCGCGATAGACCTCGCGCCGGACGCCCGGGCGTGGCCCGGTCTGCGCGCCGAGCGCCGCGAGCGGCTGACGACGCTTCTCGCCGGTTTCTGCGTGGCCGAGGAAGCCGTCTCCGAGCACCTCACGCCGTTCACCGCTGCGACAGAGGACACGCTGGCGGCCTGGGTGTTCTTCCTGCAGCGCCGCGACGAGGAACGCCACGCGCTGCTGTTTGACCGCATCGCAGCCGAGGTCCTCGGACTGTCCGGAGCGACCGCGGCCGAGCGACGCGACGCGGCCCGGGCCCACGTCCCGCCGGGCGTGCTCGAGTTGTTCGAGGTGCGGCTGCCTTCAATGGCCACGGAGCTCGCGGCAGGCCGCTCGCGACTGGAGCACGGTGTCAGCCTTTACCACATGGTGCTCGAGGGGATCGTCTTCGCCGCCGGACAACGCGCGCTGCTCGACGACCTGGAAGACGATGTGCTCCCGGGGTTGCGCGAGGGCGTGCGACGCGTCGACCTCGACGAGCGCTGGCACATCGGCTTCGGGCTGCGCTGCCTGATCGACGCTCAGCCGTCGCCGGACATCATTGACGACCTGCTGTCGATGGCGGGGGACGCCTCGACGGCATGGGGCGACGCCGTCCCCGAAGGCGCGCGTGAGTACGCCACGCGCATGTGTGCTCGGCGGTTGACGATCGCCGGGTTGACCCGAGCCCCAGCTGCCGCGTAGTGGTGCAACTTAGCTTCCCGCGGTCGTGTTCGCCTGCAGGCGCGTCGCCGTTAACTTGACGCGGCCGGGCGTCTGGGGACTGGCTCGCACAGGGCGTACTCAAGCTCGCTCATCGCCCGCACTGCGCCCGAGAAGCAGTCGCGGACAGTGAGCCAGCCGCCGCCGGTCAGTCCATGGTTCTTGCACCAGCCGAGCTTCTCGTATAGATGCAGGCCGTCGGTTAGGTAGCTCATGGGCGCATTCCTCGGTTGGCGCTCACAAACACCGATCCGATATCGCGCGCTTCGCGATGCGCCGGTCGTGTCCCGTATATCGGCAGAACTCGGACCTGAGTTAAGTCTCCGGCTGCTGTGCGACGAACGTGTCACCGTCGCAGCTACGGGCTTGCTCATCGCATGCGCCGCTACAACTGCGTCGAGCAGGCGCCGAAAGGACGACCAGCAGATGATCGCGAGCGAACTTAGAATCGCGTAGCGCGCATGCTCCCGCGAGGCCGAATCACCCGGCGAGTGTCGCGGACACTGATCCTCGGCGCGATCGTCGCTGGCGCCGGGCCGAGCGCGGCGCCGGCCTGCGGCTGCGGGGTGCTGCTCCACGCGACCCTCGCGAGCGAGAGGGCGCTGATCGCCTACCGCCACCATGTCGAGACGATCGTGCCTGGCCTCGCCGTCACCCGAGTCGGCGCCCAGGCCGCGGTCGTGGTTCCGGTTCCGGGGCGGCCGCGCGTGCAGACGCTACCCGCCGGGACCGACGTGTTTGGAGAGCTCGAGGCACGACCGTGTTTCAAGGACGGGTGTCCTCGCTCACCCCGGCGCCTTCGAGCGCGGTGACAGCGCTGCTGCCTTCGCCCTACCTCACGCGCCTCGAGTCGAATTCGCTCGCACACGATGACCTGGCTCGGGACCATGCTCGGCGTTCTCGCCCGCTCACCCGACACCGTCCAAGGCATCGTCTTCATGGTCGTCTTCCCACTCACATTCATTGCGAGCGCATTCGTCCCAATCGCCGGACTCCCGTCAGGACTACGCGACATCGCAAGCTACAACCCCATCAGCGCATTCGCCGCCGGCATCCGAACCCTGTTCGGCAACCCCACCGCAATCCCACACGCCGCACCATGGCCACTGCAGCACCCCGCCCTCGCAGCCCTGCTCTGGTGCCTGGCCCTACTCGCCATCGCTGTACCCGCCACCCTCGCAGCATTCCGCCGACGCACCACGGGCTGACACAACCACGGTCCGCGTCTCATCGCGCCGTCCCCGCGCGAGAACCCGACCGGTACCCAACCGCCCGCCCGCTTGGATACGGGTGAGCTCGGTTTGGCGTCGGGGCCCGCCGGCGCATTTCGGTTGCCGGGCGAACGCGGGATGGCAGCTACGACTTTTCGTCGATCGTCAGCCAGCCGTCCAATGATGTTCGCCGGACATGGGAAGGACGCTGGGTTGTCGGTGTCTTCGGTGTAGGACACAGATTGATCAGACGTCTGAGGTCTTGCCCAGCCACCGTGCCAGGAGGGCGTGATGAACACCCAGCTCAACAGCATCCTGATCCAGAATCGCATCGCGAGTCAGAGCAGCGTCATCGAGCTGGAGCTCGAACTGGACTCGCCGACCCCCGAAAGGAAGCTCATGAACGGTGTGGCACGCGTGATGAGCGCCGACGGGCAACCGCGCCGGGGGCGTCGATGCGGGTCGCCCACGCCGCCTCGCTCGGAGTGCTGCTCGCGCTTGTGCTCGTGGCGGTCCTCGCGCCGCCCGCGCCCGCCGCGCCAGCGGGGTTGCTCCAGCAGACGCTGACAGCCCCGGATGGTGCGTTCGGCGACGAGCTCGGGACATCGGTTGCTGTCCAGGGTGACACCCTGGTGATCGGCGCCCCCGGTGACGACGGCACCCGAGGCTCTCTGTACGTCTTCCAGCGCATCGGCGACAGCTGGACCGAGGCCGCCAAGCTGACCGCGACCGATGCCGCGAGCGGCGACGAGCTCGGCTTCTCGGTCGCGATCGACGGCAACACGATCGTCGCGGGGGCGCCGTTCGCCGACATCGGCACCCAGCACGACCAGGGCGCCATCTACACGTTCGCGGCCACCGGCGCCGTGACCCGCGTTGAGACCGGCAAGCTGCTCGCGTCGGACGGCGTTGCCAGCGAGGAGCTCGGGTCCTCGGTCGCGATCGACGGCGACACGATCGTCGCCGGCGCGCCGGGCCACGCATTCGGCTCAAGTCGCATGCAGGGCTCCGCCTACACGTTCGCCCGCACGGGCGCCGCGGCGCGTACCGAGAACGCGCGCCTGTCCGCCAGCGACGGCAAGCCGTTTGACGCCTTCGGGGGCGCGGTTGCGATCTCCGGGGGCACGATCGTCGTCGGGTCACAGGGAGACGTGGGCCTCAGCGCCGACCAGGGCGCGGTATACGTGTTCACAGGCGCCGGAAGCTTCGTGCGGACCGAGACCACAAAGCTAACCGCGACCGCCGGCAACGCACTCGCTGATCTCGCTTGTCGGTCGCGATCCACACGGACACGATCCTCGCCGGAGCGCCGACCGACCTGATGTTCGGCGGCGACGCCAAGGGTTCCGCGACAGTGTTCTTCACAGCCACACCACCGCCACCACCGCCACCCCCACCGCCGCCACCGCCACCGCCACCGCCACCGCCACCGCCACCGCCACCGCCACCGCCGCCACCGCCGCCGCCCCCACCTCCTGCGACCACGCCCGTGCTGTCGGGTCTCGCGATCACCCCGAGCACGTTCCGGGCGGGACCGACGCCCCGGGTCGTCCACTCGCGCACGCGGGTCGGAACCACGATCAGGTTCACCCTCTCGGAGGCCGCAACCGTAACCCTCAGCTTCGCGGAGTCACAGCCAGGGCGACTCGTCTCCGGCCAGTGCAGGCAGCCGACCGCGTCGAACCGCGCCGAGCCGCGCTGCACGCGCTACTCGACCGTCGCCACCATCACCGTCCCCGGACGTGCAGGGGCGAACGCTGTCCCGTTCTCCGGAATGCTCTCGCGCACCAAGCGCCTGGCACCCGCCGTCTACCGGATGACCGCGACGCCGACCGACAGCGCACACCGCACGGGCCGGCCGCGCGCCGTGAGCCTCACCGTCGCGGCTCGCTGAGAAGTGCATCCGAGGTCCCCGCGAGCGCCTCGCCTCGGCCGAGGCGCTCGACGGCGAATGCACACCCGCGGCGGCGGTCACCCAAGCCTCGATATACCCCGGATGATGAGAGCGATGCCGATCACGGCGACAACCACCGCGATCAACCTGATCTGGTGCGCCTTCATCCAGCCCGAGAACCGGTCGACTCGGGCCGCTGTCCCGTCTGGGTCGATCGCAAAGCTGACGATCGGTATCTCGATCAGCAGGAACTTGAGCAGGTTGAAGGCGATGATCATGACCATCGAGGCGATCACCTGATAGTCGCCCCGGGTGAGACGGCCCAGCGCGAGCACGTCGAAAGGCCCCGGAATCCCGAGGATCGCGCCGGCGACGATGGCCACGGGCACCGATCCCCGCTCGAGCGCCCGGTGCGTCCGCGACTTCTGCTGGTCGACACTCCCCGGTCCTCCCGGCCGATTTCGGCGCCGCAGCGGCAGCCGCAACACACCGCTGCCGAACAGCCGTCGGCCGCGCTCGGTTGCCACGAGGATTGCGACCAAGATGCCGATGACGCCAACGATCAAGAAGACCGAGGCGCCGAGCCTGTGAGACGATGAGCCTGCGACGCTGCCTCGGTCGCGAAAGACCAGCAGGATCGCCACGCCGCACGCCACGCTCGTGAAGACGCTTCCCGCGTAACACGCCCACAGCAGCCCCCGTGGGCTCGGACGCGTGAGGATCACCACCACGACGGCGAGCAGCTGCGGGTAGAGCGCCGCAGCCACACCGAGAACGAGGATCGCCGGCACACGCCGAGTATTCCTCAGCCCGACTTCCCAAGCCGGTTGATCCGGTGCTTGACCGGCGCTGACAGGGGGATACCCTGATCGCCAGCGATTCTCGTGCCTTGGACCGGGGTGAACAGATGACGGCGTCGTTGGCTGGGCGGCCTGCGTTGGGAGGGCTCTTACGCGGCAGGGACAGTGAGCTGGCGGTGCTCGGTGAGTGTTTGTCCGGCGTGGCGCGTGGAGAGGCGGGGATGCTGCTTGTCGAAGGTCCGGCGGGGATCGGCAAGAGCAGTCTGCTGACGGAGGCGCGCGTCATCGCCAGCCGGATCAGGGTCCGTGCGTTGTTCGGTGACGCGTCGGAGAGCCGTGAGGCCGTCCCGTTCGCGCCGCTGCTTGACGCGACGCTGGGGAGTGATCCTCCGATCGGGGAGCGCGAGTCCACGCGGATGGTGAGCGAGCAGCCGTATTGGATGCTGCATGAGCTCCAGGGCGCGCTTGAGGCCGCCGCGCTCGAGCGGCCACTGGTGTTGGTTCTCGATGACCTCCATTGGGCCGACAGCGGCACGCTGGGGGCGCTTACCGCGTTGCCGGCGCGGTTGGTGGGGTCGCCGATCCTTTGGATACTCGGCAGGCGCGGCGACGAAGGTAGAGCCCGAGTCCGCGAATCGATGGCTCGGCTCGAGCGGGGCGGTGCCCGTCGTTTGCGGATTCCCCCACTGTCCGAGCAGGCGGTGGCGGAGGTGGTCGCGGATACCGTGGGTGCCGAGCCTGGGGCTGGCCTGTTGGCGGTCGCGGCGGGCGCTTCGGGCGTCCCGTTCTTGTTGGTCGAGTTGCTCGAGGGTTTGAAGGAGGAGGACCGGCTGCGGGTCGAGCATGGGCGTGCGGAGGTGGTGGGACACGTGTTGCCGCGTCGGTTGACCGAATCGATGCGCGACCGGCTTGATCGTCTCTCAGGTGATGCGGCGCAAGCGATCCGAGTCGCATCCGTGCTGGGTCCGCGTTTCTCGGCCGGGCAGCTCGCGGCGATGCTGCAGCGTCGGCCGTCGGCAATCGTCGCCGCTGTCGATGAGGGGATGCGGAGGGATTTCCTGGTCGAGGCCGGCGATCGGCTCAGCTTTCGTCACAGCCTGTTGCGCCAGGCGGTCCGGGAGATGTTGCCCGGTTCGCTGCGGCGGGCGTTGCAGCGCGAGGCGGCGAGCGTGCTGCTGGAGAGCGGCGCGGCGGCGGTCGAGGTTGCCGAGCAGCTGGCGGACGGTGCCGAGCCGGGCGATCGTGAGGCGATCGAGAAACTGAGCGAGGCTGCGCGTAGTGTGGCCGCTTCAGACGCGGATGCCGCCGCGGATTTGAGCGTTCGTGCGCTCGAGCTGATGCCGGCGGGCGATGAGGGCCGTGGCCCGCTGGTCGCTCAGACGGTGGTTCTTCTGAGTGCGGCGCTGCGATCGGACGCAGCAAATGCACTTGGCGCTCGCGAGCTCGCGGGCACGCTGCCGGCCGATCAGGAGGCCGAGGTGCGCCTCGCGTTGTCGGGCGAGCTGAGGCGTTCGCTGATGGCGCGGACCGAGGATAACCGGCGTGCGCTGGAGCTGGGAGGGCTGACGCCCGCGGTGCGTGCTCGACACCTTGGGTGGCTTACCTACAACCTGTCGGTGACCGCTCAGAGCAACGAGGCGGCGTCTGTCGGCGAGGTCGCGATGCAGGAGGCCCTGGACGTGGGCGATTTGGAGGCGCGCGTGATCGCAACGGTCGGGCTCTCGTGTATGGATGGAACTGGCGGTGCGTTCGGCAGCGCGGCACGACGGATCGAGGCGCTGCCGTCGTTGGAGGGGCTATCGGCGCGGGAGTCGTACGTCCATCTCGTTGGCTTCCACTACGCCAACGCCCTGGTTCACGTTGGGCGACTCGATGATGCGCTGCGGTTGCTGGACGACGGCGTGGCACGCGGTCGACGCGATCGCAACGCCTATCTGTTGGAGAGCTGGGCGCAGTACGGGAGCCTGTTGCGGCTCGCGGCTGGCCAGCTGGCGGACGCGCGCGCAGAGGCGGAGTCCTACGCGACGATCTTCAAAGAGGCCGCCTCAGCCAACTTCACCGCGATGGCGGGCGTTGTGGCGCTCGCCGAGGTCGCGACGCGAACGGGCGATCGGAAGCTTTTGAAAGCTGTGGTGGACGTGGCCCGGCGGATGCCGACCGACAGCACCCCGCTGGTCAAGCGCTACGGCGAATGGATCCTCGCGCTCGCCGCGGTCATGCGAGAGGATCCCGGCGATGCGGCCAGGCGATTGCGGGGCGACTATCCACCGTATGCATCGCCGTTCCTGCCAGGTGACGCGGCGCACCCGCCGGCGGTTGCGCGGATCGCGCTCGCGGCGGGGGACCGGGCGCTCGCAGCTCGCGCGGTCGACGCGGCCGAGTCGTTCGCAAGCAAGAACCACGGCGCGCCGCTGGTCTCCTCGATCGCCGCGCAAACTCGCGGCCTGGCTGAAGCCGACAGCGCAGGTCTCGTGGACGCTACGCGTCAGCTGCGGTCGAGTCGGCGGCCCCTGCTGTACGCGGCTGCCTGCGAGGACGCCGGTCTGGCGCTCGGGCGCGAGGGCTTCCAGGCCGACGCGATCACCCAGCCCAGTGAGGCGCTTGACGCCTACCTGGACTGCGAAGCCGGCGAGGACGCGCGACGTGTGACCCGCCGTTGCGCGAGCACGGTCTCCGACGTCCGGCCCGCTCTCGCCGTCGTCCTTCCAGTGGTTGGCAGAGCCTGACCGACTCGGAGCTGCGGGTCGTTCGTCTGGTCGCCGACGGCAGGACAAATCGCGACGCCGCCGATCGACTGTTCCTCTCTCCACACACAGTGAGCTCCCATCTCCGTCACGCTTTCGCGAAGCTGGACATCAACTCTCGTGTCGAGTTGACGCGAATCGTGGTCGCCGAGGATCGGGAGGCGAGCCAGCCCGCCTGATCTCCGGGCGGCTTGAGAGCCGGCGAAGATCGCATGGTCGGCGGGCTCAAGATCCCACGATCAGGCGACGACGAACATGTAGCACGCTGCGATCGTGGACGACCGTCAACGCCTCCGCCTCGCCTGCTGGGGCCAATCGCAAGGAGCACGTATGGGCACCATTACCGTCGGTCAAGAGAACTCGACCCCGATCGACCTGTACTACGAGGACCACGGAAGCGGGCCGCCCGTCGTGCTGTTGGCCGGCTGGCCGTTGGACAGCCGGTCCTGGGAACCCCAACTGCCCCAGCTGCTCGACGCTGGGCATCGTGTGATCGCCTATGACCGTCGCGGCTTCGGGCGATCAAACCGCCCAACCGACGGCTACGACTTCGACACGCTCGCCGCAGACCTCCACCAACTGCTGACCGGTTTAGACCTGCGCGAGGCCACGCTCATCGGGTTCTCGCTTGGGACCGGGGAACTCGCTCGCTACATCGGCGTGCACGGGACCGAGCGCCTCAAGGGCTGTGTCTTCATCGAGAGCCTCGCACCCTCGTTCGTCAAGTCCGCCAAGAACCCCAACGGGGCCGACCAAGCGACGGTCGCCTCCGTCCAGCAGGCGATCCTCGAGGACCGGTTCAAGTGGTTGACCGGGCTGCTCGGCGACTTGTTCAACCTCGACGACTACCTCGGCCGGCGCATCAGCGAGGAAACCGTGCGCAGCACGTGGAGCGCCGCCGCCGACGCATCGCCGGTCGCGACCTGGGCCTGCCCCCCGGGCTGGCTGGCGGACTTCAGCGACGACATCAAACGAATCGATGTCCCGACGCTGATCCTCCACGGCACCGCCGACTGCATCCTGCCGATCGACGGCCAAGGAAGGCGCCTGCACGCGGCTCTGCCCGACGCCCGCTACGTCGAGATCGAAGGCGGACCCCACGTCATGTGCGTGACCCACGCCAACGAGGTCAACCACGAGCTGCTCGCGTTCCTGCGCCAGCCGGTGGCGGCCATCGCCGCCGCCTGACACCTCAACCCGACACCCACCAGCAAGGAGCTCAATCATGGCCGTTCAATCCCGGATCGTCCTCGAGCCGTCCGCCCAAGCGATCGTGGACGCTACATCACAGCCACCGTTCCTCTACGAGCTCGAGCCAGCCGCCGCGCGGAAGGTCCTCGATGACCTGCAGGCCGCGCCGATCGAGAAGCTGCCCGTCGAGGAGGAGTGGATCACCTTGCCGGCCTCCGTCGGCGAGGCCCGAGTCCGCATCGTCAAGCCGGTCGGGAGCTCCGGGACGCTGCCGGTCATCGTCTACATGCATGGCGGAGGTTGGATCCTGGGCAATGCCGGCACGCACGACCGGCTCGTTCGAGAGCTTGCCGTCGGGGCGCGCGCAGCGTTGCTGTTCGTCGAGTACCCCAACTCGCCGGAGACGCAGTATCCGGTTGCGATCGAGCAGGGCTACGCCGTGGCCCAGTGGGCGATCCGCGAAGGCGCCGCCAACGGCTTGGACGCGAGCCGGATGGCCGTCGCCGGAGAATCCGTCGGCGGTGACATGGCTGCCGCGCTCACGCTGATGGCAAAGGACCGAGGTGACGTGACGTTCGTGCAGACGTCGATGTACTACCCGGTCACCGACGCCGCGATGGACACCGACTCCTACGACGAGTTCGCCGCCGGCTACTATCTCACGCGCAAGGCGATGGAGTGGTTCTGGGATGCGTACACCACCGACCCCACGCAGCGCGCGGAGATCTACGCTTCTCCGAACCAGGCAACGACCGAGCAACTGCAGGGGTTGCCCCCGACGCTGCTGTTGGTCGACGAGGTCGACCCGCTGCGCGACGAGGGGGAGGCGTACGCCGCCAAACTGCGGGCCGCGGGCGTGGCGGTCACGACCGTGCGCTACGACGGCGTCGTGCACGACTTCATCCTGCTGAACGCGATGAGCGAGTCGCGCGCCACCCGGGCGGCGATCGCGCAAGCGACAGCACACCTACGCGCGGCACTCGGCACCGGCGAAGGTCCGAACGGAGGCTGACATGTCGTCCACCGACGAACTTGCAAGCAAGCTCAAGCGCACCGAGATCCAACATGTCGGATCGTCGATCCCCGGCCGGGAGATCGTGCAGGTTCTGACCGAGACCGGACAAGGCGGTCTACGCGTACGCCCGCGAGGACATCCAATGGTGGGAAGGGGAACTCGGTCGCGTGCTCGGTGAGGCGCCGTTCGGCGAGAACCTCACGGTCAGCGGCCTGCCGGTATCGGAGGCTGTGATCGGAGAGCAGTGGGCGCTCGGCAGCGCGCTGCTGCAGGTCGCGCAGCCGCGGCTCCCATGCTTCAAGCTCGGTCTGCGGATGGGAGACCCGCGATTTCTCAAGCGGTTCGCGGCGGCCCGGCGTCCCGGCGCCTACCTGCGGGTCCTACGCGATGGTGACATCGCCGCGGGTGATCAGATCGACGTTACGGGCCGTCCCGCACATGGCGTGACGAGCGCGCTGGTGTCCCGCGCGCTGCTCGGCGAGCGATGGTTGCTAGAGCCGGCGCTGGCCGCCGAGGAGCTGCCGGAGGAGCTTCGCGCCTGGATGCAGGAGCGCACAGCGTGAGCGACGCTCTGAAGCGGCTCGAGCCGCTCCGGCACGTCCGAGCCAATCCGCTCGAGGTTGCTCACTTTGAGGCCGGGCCGACCGCGAGGCGGCGCAAGGTCTTCACCAAGTTCGAGATCGCGTCCCGCGCGGACGTCGCGGACGTGGACCTCGGCGAGCCCGTAGCCGCCTGACCGGCGACTTCACCGCGCCGGCGCGCTCGCTGATCGCCACCTGGTCGGTGATGCCGGGATGCGCTGAAGCGAGCGCGAACCGGTCTTTCACATCCAGGCCGTTCAGGTGTGGATCCAAGTGCACGCACGTTGGATTCGCCGTGGTTCGGTGCTGGTCAGTCGGCGGTCAGCTTGCCGGCGTCAGGAGGTGCCGACCGACAGCTGGGGCACCGCCGGACCGGTAGTCAATATCACTGAGTAGCGAGGGAGGAAGTGTTCCATGCCCAAGCAGGTGACGGAAATGCTCAAGGGGACGCTGGAGGGGATCGTGCTCGCGATCCTGTCTGACCGGCCCGCGTACGGCTACGAGATCACGGCATGGTTGCGGGAGCAGGGCTTCTCCGAGATCGCCGAAGGGACCGTCTACGCGTTGCTCATCAGGATCGAGCAACGCGGCCTCGTCGACGTGGAAAAGGTCCCTTCCGAGAAGGGGCCGCCGCGCAAGGTGTACTCCCTCAACGCTCAGGGCCGGGAGTACCTCACAGAGTTCTGGAGGACCTGGAGCTTCCTCACAGAACGGCTCGAACAGCTCCGCGAAGGAGGCAGATGACAATGTCCATCTCGAAGCTCACCTCGAAGGTGGTCGGCGACAAGCGCCGCTACCGGGAGTACAAGGCGCGCACCGCACAGTTGCCGGCGAGCTATCGCACGGCGGTCGACGCGCTGGAGCGGTACCTGATGATGTTTGGGCCAGGAAAGGCGGAGAGCGTCCAGTCGATGCTGGACGATCTCGCCGATCTGTTCGAGCAGAGCGCGGCGAGCGGCACGCCGGTCCGCGCGGTTGTCGGACAGGACCCGGTGGAGTTCGCCGAGGCGTTCCTGCGGAACTACCCGGAGGGCGGGTGGATCACCAGGGAGCGCGAACGGCTGACGGACGCCATCAATCGCGCCGCGGGTGACGCGTCATGACAAACGCGAGCACAGTTCGAGCGTCCGCCGATCAGATCGGCGAGCCTGCGATCCGGGTGCGGGGCCTGGAGAAGTCCTACAACAAGCTGGAAGTGCTGCGCGGCGTGGACTTCGACGTGGCGCCCGGCCGCATCTTCGCCCTGCTCGGCTCAAACGGAGCGGGCAAGACCACGGTCGTGAGAATCCTGTCCACGCTGCTCAAGGTCGACGCGGGAGCGGCCAGCGTCAACGGCTTCGATGTCGCCACGCATGCTGCGCAGGTGCGGAAGTCCATCAGTCTCACCGGTCAGTTCGCGGCCGTCGACGAGATCCTCAGCGGGCGCGAGAACCTCGTGCTGGTCGCCAAGCTGCGCCACCAAAAAGACCCGGGCGCGATCGCGGATGAGCTGCTCGAGCGCTTCTCGCTGACCGATGCCGCCGCACGCAAGGCGTCGACGTATTCCGGTGGCATGCGCCGCCGTCTTGGACATCGCGATGAGCCTGATCGGGAATCCGCCGATCATCTTCCTCGACGAGCCCACGACCGGCCTGGACCCGCAGGCGCGCATCGAGGTGTGGGACACCATCAAGGAGCTTGCCAAGCACGGCACGACGGTGCTCTTGACCACGCAGTATCTGGACGAGGCCGAGCAGCTCGCCGACCGGATCGCGATTCTCCACCAGGGTCGGATCATCGTGAACGGGACCTTGACCGAGCTCAAGCAGCTGCTCCCGCCGGCGAAGGTCGAATACGTCGAGAAGCAGCCCACCCTCGAGGACGTCTTCCTCGCCGTCGTCGGCGAGGACCGTGCCAGCAGGAACAACAAGTCGAACAGAAAGTAGAGAACAACGATGGACACGCACTTCTTCGGCGACACCGCCGTGCTGCTGGGACGCTCCCTGAAGCACATCACGCGCAGTCTGGACACGATCATCACGACCGCGATCATGCCGGTCGCGTTCCTGCTGCTGTTCGTCTACGTGTTCGGTGGCGCGGTCAAGCACGGGTCGGGCAGCTATGTGACCTACCTGCTGCCCGGCATTCTGCTGATCACGATCGCCTCGGGTATCTCGTACACCGCCTATCGGCTCTTCCTCGATATGCAGGGCGGCATCTTCGAGCGATTCCAGTCGATGCCGATCGCCCGGTCATCCGTGCTGTGGTCGCACGTGCTGACCTCGCTGGTCGCCAACCTGATCTCGCTCGCCGTCGTCGTGGGCGTCGCCCTGCTGATGGGCTTCCGCTCGGGGGCTGGAATTCTGGCCTGGCTCGCGATCGCCGGCATCCTGATCCTGTTCACCCTGGCGTTGACATGGATCGCCATCATCCCCGGCCTGTCCGCGAAGTCCGCAGACGGCGTCAGCGCCTTCTCCTACCCGCTCATCTTCCTGCCATTCATCAGCTCGGCCTTCGTGCCTACCCACACCATGCCCGGCGCAGTGCGCGCCTTCGCCGAGCACCAGCCGGTGACGTCCATCGCCAATGCGATCCGCGACCTGTTCACCCAGCAGCCGGTCGGCTCCGGGATCTGGATCGCCCTCGCCTGGATGGTCGGCATCGGCGTCGTCGCGTACAGCTTCGCCATGGTGATCTACCGCCGCAAGATCGTCTAAGAATGCGCGGTGATCGCCGGCTCAGCCGATCACCGGTAGCGCGCGCGCCTGGTCGAGCGCGCTCAGCGCGTCCTGCATTCGCCCGGTGACGAGCTCGTAGCCCTTCTCGGGATCGCCGCCGGCGCCGCCAAGTTCCTCGCGCAGATCGATCGGCGCGAGCACCTCGATCGAGATCTTCGCCGGCAGGGGAAGGCGCCCCGGGAGGTCGAGCAGCGTGACGCCCCACGGCGGCGCGATCTGGATCGGCGCGACGTCGATCCGCAGCAGCTGGTGCAGATGCAGCAGTCGTGCGATGTGCTCGCCCTGGCCGAGGAACAGCGCCGTCTCCTGGCCGCCGATCGAAACGATCGGGACGATTCGCACGCCGTGCTTTAGCGCGAGGCGCACGAAGCCGGTGCGGTGGGCGAAGTCGATCTCGGCGGAGTGCCAACTGGCCCGATAGGTCTCGTGGTCGCCGCCCGGATAGACGAGCAGCGCGGCGTCGCGTGCGAGCGCGCCGCGCATGTTCTGCGGCGAGGCCGGCACCGTCCCGTACGGCGTCAGGATGGCGCGGATGCCGGGCAGCTTGAACACGAGGTCGTGCGCGAGCTGGAAGAACTCGCGCTCGGGGCCGAAGTGGTCATAGAACGCCTGCGCGAAGATGAACGTGTCGACGATCAGCGTGCCGCCGGAGTGGTTG
Source organism: uncultured Solirubrobacterales bacterium (assembly GCA_963794285.1). Classification (GTDB taxonomy): domain Bacteria; phylum Actinomycetota; class Thermoleophilia; order Solirubrobacterales; family Solirubrobacteraceae; genus Palsa-465. The sequence goes on along the minus strand of CAWCDS010000009.1, from coordinate 291,044 downwards.
CCGACCAGCAGCACCGGCCCGCACGGCGGGATGTTCTCAAGCCCGCGCACCTCGGCGCGGAACCAGACGTCGGCCATGGCGCGCAGCGCGGGGAGCGTGCGCCGGATGTACTCGGGGTCACGCAGCCCGAACGGGTCCGCGGCCGGCGGCCTGCGCGCGAGATGCCGGGGATCGGCGGCGTGGGTGACGTCGGCCGACATGGCGCGGAGCATCCGCGCGTCGGCGGAGACGGCGTCGAGCATTCGGCGCATTCCGCTGCCACGGCGATCGCGCACCGGCACCGGAAGCGCGCGACGCTGCGTAAGCCGATCCGTGGTCTGTGGCATGGAACTCCTCCTTGATTACCTCCGACGATACGCCCGGGGTCGATGCCGCGCATCGGTACCGAGTACGGAGTGCGCGATGCGTTGCGCGAGAAGCACTGCCGCCTCGCCTCGTGGGCGGATAATGCTCGGGTGACCGGGCGCGTGTCCAGTCCCTCGTTTCGTCGGTCGGAGGACCGAGCTTGGTGCATTGGGGGCTCGGTTGGAGTCTGCGGGCCCCGCGCGGCGCCAACTGGCTCATTCGTGCGATGACGACCGTCGAGCGCAGGCCTATTGTCCACCGTCGTGACCGCGGACACGATCAGCACGTCGCCGCTTGACAGTCTCCGGCGTCGCGGGCTCGACGAGCACGCCCGGAAGGCGGCGCGCACCTACGGCGCGGCGGCCGATCACTACGCGCATCCGGCGCTCGGCTTCTGGAACGTGTGGGGGGCCGTGACCGTCTCGCGGTTGGCGCTGGCACCCGGGGACAGAGTGCTCGATCTCTGCTGCGGCGCCGGCGCATCGGCGATCCCAGCCGCGCTGGCGGTCGGCGCGGCCGGCAGTGTCGTCGGAATCGATGTCGCCGCCCCGCTGCTCGAGCTCGCGAGGGCGAGGGCGCGCCGAGAGAGCGTCCCAAACGTCACGTTCGTCGAGGGCGACGCGACCCGGCGACCAGCGTCTTCTGGGCGAGCGTGCGTGAGCTCGAACCGTCGCTCTACATGGCGTTCAACCCGTGGGACGAGATCACCACGCCCGACGCACTCGCAGGCCTGTTCACGCGCGCGGGCATCCCGCAGGCGACGACCGAGGCGCTCACCGGCGAGCAGCCGCTCGAGCATCCCGACTGGACCTGGGACATCGTCCTCGGGTCTGGGCTGCGCGCGACCGTCGAGGCGCTCACGGGCAAGCAGCGCGAGCTTCTCCGCGAGCGCTTCCTGGACCAGCTCCGGCGGCGGGAGGTCCCTCACATCCGGACAGACGTCGTCTGACGGGACGGCGACTCGCGACGCTCCATGATCCGCAGCTACGGCAGGGTGTTCAACGAGATAGCCGAGGAGTATGAGCGCCACCGCCCGGCTTACCCGGATGCGCTCATCGACCGCGCCTGCGAAGCGGCGGGCCTCGCGGCGGGAGCGCGTGTGCTGGAGATCGGCTGCGGCACCGGCCAGCTGACGCGGAGCTTGCTGGCGCGGGGCTTGCGGGTGACGGCGGTCGAACCCGGCGAGCAGCTGATCGCACGGGCGCGCGATCGGCTGGCCGGCGGTGATGTGGAGTTCGTCAACGCGCGCCTGGAGGACGCGTCGGTGCCCCGCGCCCACTACCGAGCGGTGTTTGCGGCGTCGGCGATCCACTGGGTCGATCCAGATGTGAGTTGGCGGAAGATCGCCGACGCGCTCGTCGACGGCGGAACGGTCGCACTCGTCTCCTACTTCGGGCTGGAGGATCCGCGCAGTGCCGAGGATCAGCAGGCTCTCCGCGCCGGGCTGGCGAGGATCGCACCCGAGCTGGCCGCCGAGTGGCCGAGTTACCGTGATCTCGATGGCCTGCTCGCGGGCGCCACGCTGCGGCGCGAGAACGTGTCGGAGGCGTGGGCATGGCTCGGGAGCTACGAGGTTGCGCGCCGGTATGTCCGTGACCTGTTCCAGGACACTCTGCTTGCCGCGATGCCGATACTCGTTGAGCACACGGCCGATGCTCTGAACGCCCTGCTGGGCACAATGTCATTCTGGGCGCGTCTCTCGCCCCGGCAGTCCGACGCTCTCCTCGCCGAGAACCAGGCGCTGCACGAGCGACTCGGCCGGCCGATCCGCTCGAGCACAGTCGCCTGCTTGGTAACGGCGCGGCGGGCGCACCGCACCTCGTGACTCTCGTTAGCCACGAGAAGCTCCTCGCCGACCGCGGCACGGCCCGCATCGAACAGCACGCGTTCGCCGACTTCCTGATCCGCGGCGAGCTCGACCGCCACCTGCGCCGCATGCGATCCCGCTACCGCAGCCGCCGTGACGCGCTCGTCAACGCGCTCACCGAAACGCTCCCCGAAGCCGCTGTCCGCGGCGTCGCCGCTGGGCGGGTAAACGTCGGTGTACCGCGGTCGGTTCGCAAATGCTCACAGCCACGGGGGACCTACCGCTAAGGTACGTTCGGTGCGTACGGGCGTGCCGACGCAAGCAGTGGCGCCGTTGATGAGTTCAAGGAGGCGACGCGAGTATGAGTGACGATAACGTCGGCGAGCCAGGTCCGCCGGAGACCAGGCGCAAGTCCGACCAGGAGATCTTCGACGAGCAGATCGCGCGAGCGTCCGGGAAGTTCATCGTCCAGCTCGGCGGCCTGGGCATCCTGGCCGCTCTCGTGCTGTCCACGATCGCGCTCGTCGTCGCCGCCAACCGGAGCAACACGACCGTCACGGTCCCGGCAGCGCCGACAAATGGGCAGACCAGCGCCAGCCAGGCGCCCCAACTCACGGGCGACGCGCTCGGCGAGCAAATCTTCGTCTCAGGCACGCCCGGCGGCGCGATCAGCTGCGGATCGTGCCACACGATGGCTGCCGCGGGCACGAGCGGGACGACTGGGCCTAACCTCGACAAGGAACTGACGTCCGATCCTCCCTCTGCGACGCGCGAGTCGATCGTCGTTCCCAACAAGGAGATCGTGCCGGGCTACCACGCCAACGTGATGCCATCGAACTACGCGACGGCGTTAACGCCGCAGCAGCTCGACGCGGTCGTCAACTACGTGTACCACAGCACCAACACCAAGTTCAAGAGCTCCAAGACCCCGTAGCACTCGCGACTCGCGCTCCCGCCTGCCGCGCCGCGGCGGCCTGAGCGGCCGCCGCGCCGGCCCCCATCGGTTACGTCGCCGTGTACGAGCCGTACACAGTGCAGAGGTTCTGGCGGTTCAGCGTCGTCGCGTTGTCGTACGCGTACGTAACCGTCACGACCTTGCCGGTCGAGCTCTCGAACAGCGCCGTCCCGGTGGAATCGAAGTCCGCGCTCGTCGTCGAAAGCAAGATGCCCTGCTGTCCCTTGCTGAACGACGTGTTGTGGACCGCGTGCACCCGTCCGAGGCCGTCGAACATATGCGCCTCGATATCTCCGGCAGACGCGGACGAGAACCCGAAGATCACCGGCGCGCCGCTGGAGGAGCAGCGCGCGTTCATCAGAAACTGGTCGATGTTGACAATCGTGGTCGTCTGTGAGTTTCCCCTCGCGATAAACGAGAACGTTCTCGTGACAGGGGTCGATGCGGCGCTTGCCGCCGCGGCACTCGCGCCGAGCAAGACCGCGGCCGCCGCGATCGATGCGGCGATCGCGCGCGTACGGATGATCCTCTGCATGTCTGCTCCTTTTTCGTGGTTCGCGCCGCCCGCGCCCTGATGGTAAGCGGGCGGCGGACGGGCCGCGGCTAAGTGGGCCACTCAGCGGCACCGCTAAGGGCGCAGGCGGTCGATGATCTGGCGGAGGGTGGCTTGGAGGATCGCGGATCGGACGGCCGAGTCGAGCTGATGTGGGTCGTGGAGTTCGCGGAGGAGCCGGTCGACGTCGAGCTCCTCAACGGTCCGGCGCAGCAGCGGCCCGGTCGGGAGCGCGTTGTCGATCAGTCCGTCCGGGATTGCCTGGATGATCGTCTTGGCGATCCCGGGCAGATCGGTCTGGTCGAGCGCTTCGGGAAGAAGCTGGGAGACCTTGGGCAGGCGGCCGTCACGGGAGAGTCGGTCGACTGCATCGCGGAGGCCCGCTTTGAGCGCGGCGGGCACGTAGGGGCTCAGCGAGTGGGTGTCCGCGAGTGCAAGGACGAGGCGCTCGCGGGAGATGCCGAGCTGGCACGCGGCGCTGTCGAGCCCAAGCAGGACGATCCGCTCTGCGAGTGCTTCAAGCCGCGGCGTGATGGGTGCGACGGCGCGCTGGGTGCACGGATTGGCCGGCCGGCGCGGCACGTAGTCGCCGCCGCCGGCGGCGACCTGTACGCCGAGGACGGTCGCCGCGAGCAGCACGGCGATCAGCGGCAGCGCGAGTCCCTTCATGAGCGGCTCCGGTCGCTGAGGGCCAGCGCCGGCCCGAGCGCCAGCAGCGCGAGCCCCGCCGCGACGAGGAAAGCGGTGCGGAACGCGCGGGTCGCGGCGCGCTTGAGCTGATCCTCGAGGGCGAGCTCCAGGGCAGCGGCGCTGGCTTCCTGCGTTGCCGGTACCCGTAGGTCCCTGAACGCCGGTCGCAGGTCGGGCACGCGGCCGCGTTCGGCGACCAGCCGGCGCCCGAGCTGGTCGGCGAGGTCGAGCTTCGTGGAGGCGGGGAGCGGCGCGTCGAGCACGAGGCTCGCGATCGCCTCCTTGGCGGGCGTCTCGGCGTGGCGCAGGTCCGCGGTGAAGATCGGCGTGAGGATCGCGAGGCCGACAACCACGCCCGCGTGCCGCGCGGCGATCGTCCAGCCTCCGTGAAGCGCGCGCGGGATCCGGTCCCGCAGCGCCGCGGTCGTAAGAGAGTCCACCGAGAGCCCGAGGCCGAGGCCGACGAGCACCTGAGGCGCGATCGTCCAGGCGAGCTCGGCACCCGGCAGCAGCGCCAGGCCCGCGAGCCCGCCGGCGATCAGCACCGATCCAGCGACCGCCTCCGACCGAGTTCCGGCGCGTACGCCCCGGAAGAGCGGCCCGGCCGCAAGGGCCGCCGCCGGCACCGCCGTGACGGCGACCGCCGCCACCGCTGGCGAGCGGCGCCAGCCGTCCACGAGCAGCAGCACCAGCAAAAACAACGCCGCCGTCAGCGCCGCCGACAGCAACGCCAGCGCCAGGTTCGCCAGCACATACGGGCGGTCCGGCGAGGTATCGAGGTTCGACTCACGCGGCATCACCCGACCTCGCAGCGCGATCGCGGCGGGCAGCGCCAGCAGCACCACCGGGATCTGCACGACGAAGATCGCCCGCCACGAGAACGCCGAAGTCAGGAGCCCGCCCATCACCGGACCGAGCGCCGCGCCGGCGACACCGGCCGCGGCCCACCGCCCCGCTCCCGCGTGCTCGGCTCCGGTGGCTTCAACGAGCAGCTCGAGGCTTCCCACGATCACCAGCGCGCCCCCGGCCGCCTGGGTCGCGCGCGCCGCGATCAGCACGCCCAGCGACGGCGCCACCGCGCATACGGTCGTCGCGGCCGCCAAGCCGATCAGGCCACCGACAGTCGCCGCGGCCGGATCCCCACGCACGCACACACGCGCCGCCGGGACCGCCAACAGCGCGAGCACGACGTTGAACGCGATCAGAACCCACGCGACCTCCCCAACCTCAGCCCCGAAATCCCGCAGGATCTCCGGCAACGCAAGCGTCACCACCCCCGAGTCGCCAAGCACCACAGCGACAACAAGCGACAACGCAGCGACGACGCCGGCGCCTGAGGCCAGAGGACCTCTCGGCTGCTCACTGCGACCCGCGCTCATCACAAGGGAACTCTCCCCCTTCCAGGCGGAGCGAGCTTCTGGCGCATGTCGCGGTTTCGACTTGTGCCGGCGTCCGAGGTTCAGACGCCTTCGAGCAGACTCCAGGGCAGGTTGTCGAGCGCGAGGATGCGGGTGAGTTCGAACCCTGCGTTCGAGTACAACTCGCCGTACTCGGCGGCGGTTCGTTCCCGGCCGCCGACGATCGTGAGCATCTCCAGGTCCGATGCTTTGACGAGTCGATCGAGGTCCGGTGAGGCCGGTGTCTCCTCGGCGGAGGGGATGACCATTTCGATGACGAGCAGTCGGCCGCCGTCGCGCATCGCGGCGCGACAGTTGGCGAGGACGCGCGCCGCTGCCTGATCGTCCCAGTCGTGGAGGATCCAGGAGAGCATGTAGGCATCCCCTTCGGCCGGGACTGCTTCGAAGAAGTCGCCGGCGATCAGCTCGCAGCGATCGGTCAGACCGGCCTCCCTCAGGCGTGTGCGCGCACCGTCGATGACGCCTGGTAGATCGAAGACGACGCCGTGCAGGTGCGGATTTGCTTCTAGTACCGCGCACGTGAGGACGCCGTGACCTCCGCCGACGTCGACCAGTCGGTTGACGTGTCTGAAGTCGTAGGTACGGGCGATCGCAGCGGCGTTGGCCGCCGCGACCCGCGACATCGACTCGTTGAACATCGCGGCGGCGTCGGGGTCGCGCGCCAGGTACTCCCACAGCCCGCAGCCGTGCGCTAGAGGGAAGCCCGGTTCGCCGGTGCGGACACTGTGCGTGAGATGCCCGTAGGCCCGCCAACGCCACTCCTCGGTGGACGCGATTGCGCCGCGGCGCGCGGACGCTGGTACGTCGCTGCGCAGCAATTCGCCGAGGACGGTAAGACCGATCCGGCCATCGTCGAGCTTCGTGAACAGCCCGGCGTCTTCAAGCGCGCGGAGTAACCGCTCAAGCGAGCGCGCGTCCGCACCGACCCGTGCGGCCAGGTTCTGAAGGTCGATCGGGCCTGCTGCCAGCGCGTCGGCAACCCCGAGCCTCGCTATGGCCCCGATCGCTGCGCTGAGCTGATAGCCGCCGATCAGGCGGGCCATCCGCTGCCGCAGCTCGACCCCCGCCTCCACCTCGCCCGTCCGTGTTTGCTCGGTCACCGGCCTGTTGCCCGCACAGCCAACCATCGCAAACGCATCGCATCGCGCATATACCGTTGGATCGTACGGCGAACGCGGCGAGTTCGAGGATCAGCCCGGGTTTCGCCGTCTGCGTGGCACGATGTCAGCCATGCCGATCGGGTTGATGCTTGCGACGTTGACCGACCGTCGCGACTTCGGCGAGGACTGGCTGCTGGAGCGTAAGTTTGATGGTGAGCGCTGTGTCGCTCGAAAAGACGGCGGCCGGGTGCAGCTCGAGTCGCGCGCGGGCAAGGACCTGACCGGGACCTACCCCGAGGTCCGCGCGGCGGTGGCCGGCCAGCAGGACCGGGAGTTCGTGCTCGACGGCGAGGTGGTCGCGTTCGATGGGGAGCAGACGTCATTTCCCCGGCTCCAGCAGCGCCTCGGGGTCACGAACCCCTCCCCGGAGCGGGTGGCCGCATATCCGGCCGTCTTCTGCGTCTTTGACCTGCTCGAGCTCGACGGCGACGATCTCAGAGTTCGGCCGCTGCTCGAGCGCCGCGCGCGGCTGACGGCGGCGATCCGTCCGGGCGCGGCGTTGCAGCTCAGCGAGGCCTGGCGCGATGACTCGCTGCGCCGGTTCGCCGAGGCGTGCCGGGCGGGCTGGGAGGGGCTGATCGCCAAGCGCGCGCAGGCGCCGTACGTCTCCGGTCGCTCGCGGGACTGGCTGAAGCTCAAATGCGTCTGGGAGCAGGAGCTCGTGATCGGCGGTTACACCGATCCGGCTGGAAGCCGAACGGACTTCGGTGCGCTGCTCGTGGGCTACTACGAAGACCTCGGGCTCAGATACGCGGGTAAGGTCGGGACCGGGTACACCGCAGCGACGCTACGCGACCTCGGCGCTCGGTTGCGCGATCTGGAGGCGCCCAAATCCCCGTTCGTCGACGCGCGGCCGATCCCCCGGGGGACGCACTGGACCAGGCCCGAGCTCGTCGCCCAGATCGGGTTCGCCGAGTGGACGAACGACGGCCGCTTGCGGCAGCCACGCTTCCTCGGTCTGCGCGACGACAAGCACCCGACCGAGGTCGTGCGGGAGCGGTCCCGATGAGCAGAACAGTGGTGGTTGTGGTCAGCTCGGCGCCCCCGCGGTCCTGATCTCGCGTGTGTAGTGACCGGCGTTGAGGTCGTCGAGCAGCCCGGGGTGCGTCGGGTGCCAGTCGTAGGTCGCGCGGGTGAGCTCGCTTGAGGCGGGCAGGTCGAGCGCGAAGAACATGGCAAGGAATCCGAAGTGGCCTGGCGCTTGACTCTGCTCGATGCTCTGCGCCGGTACGCCGAGCGCCCGACCGATCGCCTCGGCGATCTCCCGCGTCGGGATCCCCTCCTCGGCGACCGAGTTCAGAACCGCTCCGGCCGGTGCGTGGGTGAGCGCCTTGAGGTAGAGCGGGGCGGCGTCAAGCACGTGGACCGCCGGCCAGCGGTTCGCGCCGTCGCCGATGTAGCCCGACACGCCCGAGTTCCTGGCGATCTGGGTGAGGATCGCGACGAATCCGTGGTCGCCGGCGCCGTGAACGGTCGGCGGATGCCGGACAGATGACACCCTGATTCCGTTGGCTGCCATCTCGACGCGGGCGTACTCGGATGCCACTCGTGGGTGGGAGTCCTTCGGCGGCAGGTCGGTCTCGGTGGCGAGCTGCCCCGGTTTTCCCGGTCCGGTTCCCGACGAGAACACGAGCGGCTTGTCGGTCCCCTCGAGGACCTCGGCGAACGCTTCGATCGCCCGTTGGTTGAGCGCTGCCGCCTCGGCGAACCGGTTGAAGTCGTCGTGGTTGTAGGCCGTGTGAATGACCCCGTCGGCGGCTGCGGCTGCCGTCTTCAGGGTGCCGAGGTCCTCCAGTGTGCCGCGGACCACCTCGATTCCTCTGTCGTGCAGCTTGGCTGCGGAGCGCTCCGAGCGTGCGAGACCGGTGACGTTGTGGCCAGCCTCGACGAGCTCGGTGATGACGGCGGACCCGATCCATCCGGTCGCGCCGGTGACGAATACGTGCATTGCGATTGCCTCCTGTGGTGATGATCTCCCGCGGCTATGTCAGCCACTGACATCACTCTACCACAGTCATGTCAGATCCTGACATCAACTACGATTAGGACATGGTCCGTTGGGAGCCAGATAGCCCCGGGCGGCTCGAGCAGGCGGCACTCGCGCTGTTCGGTGAGCTCGGCTTCGAGGAGACGACGGTCGCTGCGATAGCTGACCGCGCCGGCGTGACCGAGCGGACGTTCTTTCGCCACTTCGCCGACAAGCGCGAGGTGCTGTTCGGCGGCGGCACCATGCTGCAGGACGCGATCGTCGCCGGCGTCCAGGGAGCGGCTCCTGAGCTTTCCCCGCTTGCTGCGGTCACAGAGGGGTTCGCTGTCGCCGGGGAGCTGCTTCAAGGGCGCCGTCAGTTCGCGTTGGCGCGCAGCGCGATCATCGCCGCGAACCCAGCGCTGCAGGAGCGCGAGCTGATCAAGCTGGCATCGATCGCGGGCGCCGTCGGCGAGACGTTGCGAGGGCGCGGGGTCAGCGAACCGGACGCGGGACTTGTCGCCCAGCTCGGCCTCGCCGCGTTCCACGTCGCGTTCGGCCAGTGGGTCGCGACGGCGGACGCGCCGCCGCTACCGGAGCTGATCAACGAGGCTTTCGGGCGGATGGCGACACTGGCGCGCTGAGCACGTCGGCCGAGCTGCGTCGTGCCCGGACTGATCGTCGCCCGCTCGAATCCGTACGGAGCACGCAAAGGAGATCTGGCGCGAGCCCAGGCAGTAGGCTCAGCTCCCGCAGCTGAACGGCTCACGATTTGGGGGTAACCGATGAACGAACGCGTCGTCATACTCGGGGCCGGTTTCGGCGGGCTCGAACTCAGCACGATGCTCTCGGAGGCGCTCGGTGACGACGTCGACGTGACACTGATCGACAAGAGCGACGCGTTCGTCTTCGGCTTCTCAAAGCTCGATCTGATGTTCGGCCGCACGACGCCAGACGCGGTCCGGCTTACCTACCGCGACATCGCAAAGCCCGGCGTGCGCCTCCTGCGGGAGACGATCACGGCGATCGACCCGGAGGCACGGCGTGTGACGACGGATGCCGGTGTCCACGAAGCCGACCAGCTCGTGATCGCGCTCGGCGCTGACTACGACATGGACGCCACGCCTGGCCTGGCCCAGGGCGGAAACGAGTTCTACTCCGTGGCCGGCGCTGAGCGGCTGGCCGGGATCATCCCGACTTTCTCACAAGGGCATGCGGTGATCGGCGTCTGTGGTGCTCCGTTCAAGTGCCCTCCGGCACCGAGCGAATGCGCGTTGCTGTTACATGACGAACTGACCGCGCGCGGGGTCCGCGAGGACTGCCAGATCTCGTTCGTGATCCCGTTACCGACGCCGGTACCGCCCTCGCCCGAGACCTCGGCCGCCCTGACCAAGGAGTTCGCGCAGCGCGACATCGCCCTGATCACTGGACGCCGTGTCTCCGCGATCGACCCCGCGCGCAGCGTCGCGACACTCGACGACGGCACCGAGCTTTCGTTCGACCTCTTTCTCGGCGTCCCGAAGCATCGTGCCCCAGACGTGGTCATCGCCAGCGGCATGACCGAGGATGGCTACGTGCCCGTCGATTCGGACACGCTGAGGACGCGCTTTCCCGGCGTGTACGCGGTCGGCGACGTCGCCACGGCCGGCGTGCCCAAAGCCGGGGTGTTCGCCGAGGGGGCAGCGCGGATCGTCGCGCAAACGCTGATTCATCAACTGCGAGGCGGCGACTCCCCGCGCCGCCACCTCGGACAAGGGACGTGCTACATCGAGTTCGGCAAAGGCCGTGTTGGCAGCGTCGACATCGATTTCCTGTCAGGCCCCACGCGAACCGGAACATTCAACGCGCCGTCCGCCGCGCTGGTCGCCCAGAAGGAGCACTTCGGCTCCAGCCGCCGCAGGCGCTGGTTCGGCGCCTGAGCCCCGACCGCCCGCCGGGTCAAGCGATGCTCGTCCTTTCGCCCCAGACGAGCATGCTCGCTGCGCACTCCGCTACGGGACGGCGGCCGCACTTGCCTGCTGCACGACCCGCTGGGCATCTGCCGGAAGCCAGAAGCCCAGTCGGACGAGCTCGTTCTCGCCCTTGCCACCATCGCGACGTACTCGCCGTGGCTGCGGTCGAGGCCTTGCAGCGTCAGGCCGATTGCAATCGCACTCCACTCACGCCACGCACCGTCACGCTTCGGTTCGGTGTTCGGGGTTTGCTCAGTCATTGTGCACCTCCTCTGCAACCGGGAAGTTGAAGGTATGGATGGGCGGCTCGCGCGCCATCCGCACCGAGCAGCGCAATCGCGTCGTGCAACCACTGAACGCCGTCGCAGTTTTTATTTTCGTTACCGCAGCGTTAACCGGAGCTTCAGCGCTCCAGAATCCCTGCTATCGCTGTGATCGGGACGTCTACGCCTCGTCCGGAACGTGCTCTAGCAGTTCTGCGAGCCACGCCTCAGCCGAGCCGTCACTCGGTGCGCGCCAGTCGCCGCGCGGTGAGAGCGAGCCGCCCGAGCCGACCTTCGGCGCGTTCGGGACCGCGGAGCGCTTGAACTGGCTGGTGTGAAAGAAGCGCTCGAGGAACACCTCGAGCCAGTGCTTGATCTCCGCCAGCGAGTACTGGTTGCGCCGATCCTCGGGGATCAGGTTCGGCCAGTCCCCGCGGGTGCGCTCCCCCCAGGTATGGTCGGCCAGGAACGCGACCTTGCTCGGCCGATAGCCGAACCGCAGCACGTAGTACAGGAAGAAGTCCTGCAGCTCGTACGGCCCGACGATGTCCTCTGAGTGCTGCCCCGGAACGTTCGCGTCGGGGTCGTCGTGCGGGATCAGCTCCGGGGAGATCTCGGTCTCGAGCACCGACTGCAGCGCGGCGCCGGCGTCGTCGTTGAACTGGTGCGTGTCGATCGCCCAACGGAGCAAGAACTGAATCAGCGTCTTCGGAACCGAGGCGTTGACGTTGTAATGCGACATCTGGTCACCGACGCCGTAGGTGCTCCAACCGAGCGCGAGCTCTGAGAGATCGCCGGTCCCGAGCACCAACGCCTCGTGGTGGTTGGCGAGGCGGAACAGGTGTGAGGTGCGTTCGCCCGCCTGCACGTTCTCGTACGTGATGTCGTAGGCCTTCTCGCCGTGCGCGGCGGGGTGGTCGAGGTCGCGCAGCATCTGCGTCGCCGACGGGCGGATGTCGATCTCCGCGCGTGAGACGCCCAGTGCCTGCATCAGCTTGTGCGCGTTGGAAAGGGTCAGCTTGCTGGTCGCAAATCCCGGCATCGTGTAGCCAAGCACGTTGGTGCGGCGCAGCCCAAGCCGGTCGAGCGCGCGGACCGCGACGATCAGCGCGTGCGTTGAGTCAAGCCCGCCGCTGACGCCGATCACGACCTTCTCGATCCCGGTTGCCCGCAGCCGGGTCTCCAGCCCGCGGACCTGGATGTTGTAGACCTCCTCGCAGCGCTCGGTGCGGCTGGCGGGGTCGGCCGGGACGTACGGGAAACGCTCGACGCGCCGGCGCAGCGCCACCGAGGCGCCACCGGCGCCGAGCTCGAACTCGATCTGCCGCAGCTGCGCAAGGCGCTCACGATGATCGTGGATCGAGTCGCCGTAGTTGCTCGTGCTCGAGCGGTCGGCAACGATCCGCTCGAGATCGATGTCGGCGAAGATCAGCTGCTCCTCCTCGGCGAAGCGCTCCGCCTGTGCCAGCATCTTGCCGTTCTCGAAGATCATCGCTTGGCCGTCCCACGCCAGGTCGGTCGTCGACTCGCCCATCCCGGCAGCGGTGAACACGTAGCCCGAGACGGTCCGTGCGGACTGCGCAGCACACAGCAGCCGCCGGTAGTCGGCCTTGCCGATCGTGATGTTGCTGGCCGACAGGTTCGCGAGCACCGTCGCTCCCGCCATCGCCCCGAAGGTACTCGGCGGGATCGGCACCCAGAAGTCCTCGCAGACTTCGACGTGCAGCATCAATGCGGGCAGATCGGTGCTCGAGAACAGCAGATCGGCGCCGAACGGCACGCTCGAGCCGAGCAGCGTGATCCGATCGGAGATCGCGTCGCGCGCGGCGCGGAACTGGCGCTTCTCGTAGTACTCGCGGTACTCGGGCAGGTAGCTCTTCGGCACGACTCCGAGCACCCGGCCGCGGTGGATGACTACGGCCGTGTTGAACAGGCCGCGCTCAGCTTCCAGTGGCACGCCGACCACGATCACAGGCATCAGCTCAGCGCTCGCCGCGACGATCGCGCGCAGTGCGTCGAGGACGGCGTCGAGCAGCGCCTCCTGGTGCAGGAGATCGTCGATCGAGTACGCGGAGATCCCCAGCTCGGGGAAGATCACGAGTCCGGCGCGGGCGTCGGAGGCGCGCTGCGCGAGCCCGAGCGTCCGCTCGGCGTTGAACGCGGGCTCGGCGACGCGGACGTGCGGAACCGCGGAGGCCACACGGACGAACCCGTGGCTGTACAGCGATCGAAACGGACCGGAACTTGGGGTCATCGTGCTCGTAGTGTGCCGCGCCGGGTCCCGACTGCGCCGCGCGGTACATGGCTGCGGCCGGGGGGTGGTCGTAAAGCAGTGCATTTTTCGTTAAAGCGACCAGCCTCGCCGGACCGGGATCGACCGAGCATGCGACCCTCTAGCAACCGTGAGCGTCGAGGTGCAACCGTCGCCGGGAGCTGGGCTGACCGAGGTCGAGGCCGCACGTCGCCTCGCGGCCGCCGGCGACCGTGGTCCGCCTGAGACGAGCCGCTCGTACGCGAGCATCGTCCGCGCCAACGTCCTGACGGTATTCAACGCGATCCTCGCCGCGTTCGGCACGCTCACGCTGATCTTCGGAGACGTCCGCGACGCTCTGTTTCTCGGGATCATCGTCGCCAACTCGGCGATCGGGATCATCCAGGAGGTCCGGGCCAAACAGGCGCTCGATCGCCTCTCGCTGCTGGTCGCCCCGCGGGCGCGCGTGCAGCGTGACGGCGCCAGTAAGGAAATCAAGGTCGAAGAGGTCGTCAGCGACGATCTCGTGCTGCTGGCCCCCGGCGATCAGTTGATCGCAGACGGCCGCGTGGTCGCCGCGAGCGACCTGCGCGTCGACGAGTCGGTCCTCACCGGAGAGTCGGAGCCCGCGCGCAGAGGCGTGGGGGAGGATGTCCGCTCCGGAGCGTTCGTCGTCGAGGGGACCGGGGCCTACGTCGTCACCGCCGTCGGCGCCGACAGCTTCGCGTCCCGGATCACCGGCGAGGCGCGGTCCTTCCGCCATCCGCGCTCGCCGCTGGAGCGGGCGATCAACCGTCTGCTCTACGCGCTCGTCGGTCTGGTCGTCGGACTCGGGGCGATCCTCGGCTTCTCGCTGTATCACCGCCACGTCGCCCTGAGCACGGCGGTCTCCACATCCTCCGCTGGGGTCGTCAGCCTGATCCCCGAGGGACTCGTCGTCCTCATCAGCGTCACCTACGCGGCCGCCGCCGTGCGAATGTCCCGCCGGGGGGTGCTGGCCCAGCAGTTGAACGCGATCGAGTCGCTTGCCTCGGTGGACACGATCTGCGTCGACAAGACCGGCACGCTGACCGAGGCGTCGCTGCGGGTCGTCGAGGCGATCCCCGATCACGGAGTCTCAGACGAGGAGCTCCGCCAGGCGCTCGCGAGACTTGCCGCCAGCGCATCGGCCCGCAACATCACCTTGCAGGCGATCGCCGATGCGTTCCCGGCGGAGCCCGAACAGAGCGTGGGCGAGGTTCCGTTCTCGAGCCGTCGTCGCTGGAGCGCGATCGCCCTCGGCGACAGCAGCTTGTATCTGGGCGCGCCAGAGCGGCTGGGAGCGGGCGAGCTCTCGGATGTTGCCGGCGAGCGTCAGCAGCAGGGGCGGCGGGTGCTGGCCGTGGCGCGCGGCACGGCGTCGGTTCCAAGTCAGGCCGGAGAAATGCCACCGGCGGGACTCGACCCGCTTGGGGTGGTCGTGCTCGCGGAAGAGCTGCGGCCGAACGTGCAGAACACGATCGCGTTCCTGCTCGGTGAGGGTGTCGAGGTCAAAGTGCTCTCGGGGGACAATCCCCAGACTGTCGCGGCGATCGCGCACGACGTCGGGATCCCCGTGAAGGGGGTCAGCGATGGAAGCGAGATTCCGGATAATCCGGAATCCCGGCGGCAGTTTGCGCTGAACGCCACGGTGGTCGGCCGGATCTCCCCGGACGGCAAGCGGGCGATCGTGAATGCGCTGCGCGAGGAGGGACGGTACGTCGCGATGGTCGGCGACGGCGTCAACGACGTCCCAGCGCTGAAGAGCTCACGGCTTGCGATCGCACAGGGGAGCGGGACGCAGATGGCGCGCAGCGTCTCCGATCTGGTACTGATCTCGGGCGATTTCGCCGCGATCCCAGAACTCGTAGCCGAAGGCCGCCGCGCACTGCGCAACCTGGCGCGGGTGACGAAGCTGTACGTCACCAAGTCCGCGTTTGCGGCGTTCTTGATCCTGACGATTGGTACGAGCTCGGACGCATATCCGCTGCTGCCGCGCCATCTGTCGCTGGCGGCCAGCCTGACGATCGGGATCCCGACGTTCTTCCTGGCGCTGGCCCCGAGCAGCGGGCCGTGGCAGCCCGAGCGGTTCGTACGAGGGGTGGCACAGTTCGCGATCCCGGCCGGGACGGTGATCGGCGCGGGCCTGGTCTCGGGTTACCTGTTCTCGGTACACGACCTCGACCTGTCGATCGCGGACGCCCGCACGGTCGCGGTCACGATCCTCGTCGCGTGCGGGCTGTACCTGGTGCTGGCACTGGAGGCGACCGGGTCGCGTCGTCGCTCGACGCTTGTCGCCGTGATGTGTGCGGTGCTCGCCGCGCTGTACGTGGTGACGCTCGTGCTGCCGTCGACGCGCAGCTTCTTTGCGCTGAGGACGCCGGGTCCGGGAATGGTCGTGACCGCCGTGATCGCCAGCGCGATCGCGATCGGCGCGCTCGCGCTCTCAGGCTACTCGGCATACATTCCAGGATCGGAGGATCAGTCGTCCGATTCGTGACGCGGGATCACGAGCACCGGGCGCTTGGCGTGCACCAGCACCGCCGCGGACACGCTGCCGAGCAGCATCGACTCCACCCGGGAAAGGCCGCGGGCGCCGAGCACGATCAGCGCCGCGTCGAGCCCGTCTGCGGTCTCGCAGATCGCGTGCCAGGTCTTGCCCCGCGCGATCTGGCCGCGCGCGTCGAATCCCGCCTGCCGCGCCAGCTCGACCCCGCGATCGAGCTTCTCCTGCGCCAGCTGGTTCGCGATTTGATCGAGGCCGAGCGCCGCCGACCCGAGCGTCGCGACACCCGCGCTCAGCAGTGCGCCCGGGTCGTACGGCTCCCAAACCGCGACAGGCTCCCACACGGTCACGACGACGGCCGGCCGGGAGTCGAGCAGTTGCCCGGCGGTCGCGATCGCCGCGGCTGCATCCTCAGAGCCGTCGAAGCACAGAAGCACAGGGTGCCCGGTCGTCATCGGTCGTCATTCAAGCGGACACGGACCCCGTTGGCATGCGGACTCGAGTTGTGACCCGTGGCGGGCGTGATAGTCGGCCCAGTCCCGATCCCAGAAGCCGCTAGTCGATCCGAACGCGCTCGCCCGCGAAGGCGATCTCATCGCCGGGGAGGATCCGGCAGCGGCCGATCGTCACGCCGTTCACGGACGTCCCGTTCGTCGACCCGAGATCCTGGACGATCCAGACGCCATCGCGGAACACGAGGCGGGCATGGCGCCGCGAGACGCGGGGATTGGTTAGCTGCACGTCGCAGCTGTGATGACGGCCGACGGAGAGCTCCTCCCGGCCGCCGTCCCAGTCGAGCGCCAGCAGCGGCGGTTCGCCGGCTCCTCGCAGCCACCGGCTCAGGCGGTTGGCCGCCGCTCGCGAGCGCGCCGACAGAGTGCGAAGGCCGGCGCGCCGGTAGGAGAGGTCGCCGACCAGCCGCGACGGGTCGATCAGCGCGCTGTCAAACAGCAACTCAAGGCGCCGCGACAGCGTCTGATCGCTGAGCAGCCCGTCCGCATACGCGGCGTTCAGGGTTCGCTCGAGTGCTAGCCGCGATGCTCCGGGCAAGGGCACGACCTCAGTCTCGCGCGAGCAGCCGCCGCGCGCAACCCACCCTCGGGATCCCGGCGGGACGGTCAATGCACTGACTGCGGCGGACTTCGGGCCGCGAAGAGACGGTGTCCCGGCACTTGCGCTCGCCGACGGGCCGAAACGGACACGATCTGCCGCAGTCCTACGCCTGCTGGGAGGTGAGGGACTTGATGTCCGGATACCGGTAGCGATCGCCCCCAGCTCCGAGAACCGAGTGAACTGCGGTCGATTGTGCCTGTTTGGTCCGTCGAGCCGGACCCTGTCCGGCAACATTTCCCCCAGTCCAGCGCCCGGCGGGAAGTGAGGTGGACCGGGACGGGCGAGCGTGGCCGCTGAGCGCTTTCAGGCGTTTATCCGGAGGAAGTTCGCTCGGGCAACGGTGCGCTCACCCACCGAGGACGATCAGCGACGCATGCGTCTCGCCGTCGGAGTCGACGATCCAGCGCCGAGCGCCGTCGCGCACGATCTGCTTCTCGCCCGGCTGTGCCGGGGAGCGGAATTCGATCTCAGCATCGAGCTGCGCCGGCTCGTCGGAGTGCTGCAGCAGCTCCTCTTCAAGCGGCTGCCAGTAGGCGGAGTTGTTGATGTGTCCGGCGAGGTCGGATTCGGTCGCGCGGAACCGCCAGCCGCGCCCCGGTGCATCGGCCGGCGGGGGATGCCGCAGCCGCGCGGAAACTCGCCGACCGCCGGCGGCGTCTCCATACGCAGCGACCTCCTCCTCGCTGAACGGCATCGGCCGCCAGCTGCCGGGATCGAGGTGCACCCACAGCGAGACCGCTTCGACCGCTACGCCACGATCGTCCGGGCTCGCGATCGTCGTCCGCCGCTCCGCCCACATCCGTCCGAGGCCGCTGCAGAACGTGCGGACAGTGAACTGCTCGGCGAAGCGCGGAAACCGGTGGACGCAGATCCGGGTCCGGCGAACGACCCAGACGGCGCTTTGTGCGAGGCCCGCATCCTCGACGTCCGCGTATGCCACGTCCTGCAGCCAGCGGGCAATCCCGTCCAGGCGGATCCGGCCCGACGGCGCGCAGTCGGCGAGGCCGGGGCGCATCGACTGGTGGAACACGCGCCCGCGTGCAGGGGCAGGCACCAATTCGCTGAGGGCTTCAAGGTCCACGTGCGTGAGGGTACGGTCATCGCGCGTTCGCAGGTCAGCGAGCTGCGACGGCGAGCCAGTTAGCGGCTGAGCGCAAAGGTCCTGGTTGCGGTGATCGCTGACAGCCCTCGAGGGGTGAACGTGCCCGTGGCGGTGAGCACCACTCGCGTCGCACCCGTCAGGATCTGCCTTCCCTGCTTGGTCAGCTTGCACACGACTCCGATCGCGCGGGCCCTGGAGATCGTGGCGCGTGCAGTCGCGACGAGCACAGCCCGCGCCCGGGCGAGATGTGCGCCTCTGGGCACCTCGTACCACGAGATCGTCAGGCTCCCGGCGCTCGGCGCTGCGAACGAGAGCGCGTAGCTGCCCTTGGAGAGCAGCTGTCCGATCTTTGCGTCCTTATCCCTGGTGCGAGGGATGAGTGCCTTGGACAGCGCTGATTTCACCGAGCTCGCGCTGAGGAGAACCGGACCGAGTTGCTTGGACGCCGCGCGCGTCCGCCCGGCGGCGTTGGTCGCGGCAACGAGCATGCGCATTTTTGATCCGGCGTCGGCGGCCGCGAGCTTGCGGGTGTTGCGCGTGGCGCCCGGAACGTCGACGCAACGCCGGCCGAGGCACCGCTGCCACTGGTAGGAGATCGAGATCGGCTGCGTCCCAGTCCAGCTTCCGGCTGTCGATGACAGCGTTTGGCCAACGGCCGGCTTCCCGGACACGTGGGGTGATGAGGAGCTCGCCGGAACTACCGGCGCGATGACCTGTACGCGGTAGGAAAACGGCTCGTTGTCAGCGGTGAGGCTGTCGTTGACCAGCGGGAGCACAACCTCGTCGACCTGCCCCGGGTCGGCGCTGACCATGAACGTGCCCTGGGTCCCGCCGACGCCGGCCGCGTTGGTCCAGCCGTCATGGCCGGAATACTTGACGAGCGGGATCACCGGCGAGGCCATGCCGTCCGGGCGTTGCCAGGAGATTTCGATCTGGGAGCCCGGTCCGGAGTAAGCATTTGTCTCGTTCCGTAGCCGTACGTACCGCACAGCAAGGTGGTCGATCGTCAGGCTTTGAGTTCCGGAGTCGGTCGTGGAGCTGAGCTGGTAGGTGTACGCGGGCGGTTGGATCCCGTACTGGTCGCGGAGGATCCGCAGCGAGTCCTTGGCCCAACGGGCCGGGTCCCAGACGTCTCCGGCGTAGGCTCCGAAGCGGGTGCTGAGGCTTTGCGAGCCGCCCGTCACGGCCTTGATCTCCAGGTCCAGCCAGTACGCCGAGTCCCAGACATGCGGGGGAGCGGCGTTAGCGGCGTAGCGCTCGTAGTAGCCGGTTACAAACCCGGGGCCATAGGCCTCGACCTGATCCTGAATGAACATCCACTGCCAGTAGCCTGACCCGCACTGATCTGTTTCGCAGTCCAGCGGAGTCCAGGGATGGGCGCTGCCGGGGCTCTGATCTCCGAAGAAGTTGCTGTCGAGCGGGTTGATATCGGGCATCGCCCATGCGGCCGCCCAGTTCGCGAAGCCCTCGGCGAGCGGCCCATCGGAGAAGGAGTAGGCGTAGGCAGACTGGATCACGTGCATGAACTCATGGCCGGCACGGAACCGAAACGGGCCGCGCGACATGTCGGGCGTCATGAAGATGTAGGAGCTTCTCCAGGGCGAGACGTCCGGATAGACGACACCTCCGTCGAAGCTCGGATCGTTCTTCGGCGCAGAGAGATAGACGTCGGTCAGCCCGTCGGAGTCGTGCGTCGGCGCTCTGAGCCCCGCATTCGGCGTCGCTCCGCCGCCAAGCACATCGTGTGCGTACGCTTAGGCTCCTAACATCGGCCCTCCTCACCAGTGTGCTCCGTAGTGACGCAGCGGCATCGGCATATACCCACACGCATGGTCGTGGCGAACTACTGCCAGATTGCGGAGGTCGTAGTGCAGCGCGAACCGGGGGTGCGCGGCCAAGGGTGGCCGGGTAGCTTTTCGGTCGGCCTGAGCAGGACGATCTCGCTCACTTGAGCTGCGGAACGCGAGGGTGCGAGATCGTCCCTTGTATGGAGGGCAAAGGTCGCACACTCCGCGTTGGCGGACGCAGTGAGAGATATTTTCCTGCTTCAGCCCGTCGCCGCCTCCTGTGGGTACGCCGCCGGACGCCCGCCCTCACGGAACCGGGCGGCGGTGGCACGGGCCGTCTGCTGCGCCCACCGCGTGGTCGTCAACGCGCCGAGCGCGAACACCATCACACCGAGCGCGGTGATGATCCACCAGCCTGCGTGCGTCGCGAGTGCGAAAGCGGGCCCGAGGTGCGCACCGGCGACCCCGGCGCCGGCGACTGCGCCGACGACGGCGACGCCGAGCGTCATTCCCACCTGGCGGCTGGTCGATGCGACGGCGGCAGCGACCCCGGCCTGGGCGGGCGGCATGCCGGAGACGGCGGTGTTCGTGATCGGGGGGTTCAGCAGGCCCGTTCCGAGTCCGAAGATCAAATACGAGAGCAGCAGGTAGTCGGTTGGCGTCGAGGCGCGCAGCCGGGTCAGCATCAGCCCGCCGATCGTGACCGCGACCCCGCCGATGAGCAGCGACGGGCGTGCGCCGAAACGACCGACCAACCGCCCTGACACCGGCGCGAAGATGAGCGTCATCCCCGCCATCGGCAGCAGATACAGGCCTGCGTGAAACGGGGAGAGGCCCCGTACGTTTTGCAGGTAGAGGGTGTTCAGGAACAGGAACCCGCCCATCGCCGCGAACAGGCAGACGGCGATTGCGCTGGCACCAGAGAACGGAGCGCTGCGAAAGAACCGGACCTCGAGCAGCGGCTCGGTGCGCTGCAGTTCGTACAGGACGAGCGACACGAAGCAAACGAGTGAGAGCACGAACAGTCCGACGATCCCGGCGGAGAGCCAGCCCGTTGCGGGCCCCTCGATGATCGCGTACGTGAGCGAGGCGAGCGCGACGATCACGAGCACCTGGCCGACCGGATCGAGCCTGCGGGGATGTGGCGCGCGCGATTCAGGCACGAACAGGGCGGTCAGCACGATCGCGAGCAGACCGACCGGTATGTTGACCAGGAACACCGATCGCCAGCCGAGCGTGTCGACCAGGAAGCCGCCGACGATCGGCCCGAGCGCCAGGCTGATGCCGAACACGCCGCCCCACACACCGATCGCCTGAGCGCGCTCGCGCGGGTCTTCGAACACGTTGCGGATAATCGACATCGCGACCGGGTTGAGCATCGCGCCGCCGATCGCCTGAATCACGCGTGCGGCGACGAGCAGCCCGAGGCTGGGCGCCAGCGCGCAGAGCAGCGATCCGAGCGAGAACACCACGAGGCCGGTCTGGAACGTGCGGCGGCGGCCGACGCGATCGGCGGTCGAGCCGGCGAGCATCAGCAGGCTGGCGAGCACGAGCGTGTACGCGTCAACCGTCCACTGCAATCCCGACAGCGAGGCATGCAGGGAAGAGTGGATCGCGGGCAGGGCGACGTTGACGATCGTCGTATCGAGGCCGACGATCAGCAGGCTCAGCGAGCAGATGCCGAGGACGAGTAACCGCCGCCGGCGGCTCAGGTGCGCTGCCGCCCGATCCTGAGCGAGCTCGTTCATCAGCGTCCGTCCGTGGGCCACTGCTCGATGAATGTCCGCGCGGCCTCAATGTCCGGATGCAGCGGACGGTCGTTCAGGTCCGGGTCCAGGCGCGCGGCGGCCGCGGCGAACAGCGGCTGGGTCCCGGCGCCGATCGGCTCGTGCCCCGCGAGCCGCAGCGCCCGGACTGCGACGACGAGCTCCGTCGCGACCAGCACTCGCAACGCGCTGAGCGTCTCGTGCGCGCGGCGAGCAGCGATCGGCGCGAGGCTCGAGTGTGACTCGACTCCGCGCGAGACCGAAACGGTCTGCGCGGCGACGGGAGTCACCAGCGAGCGGACCTCGGCCGCCGCTGCGTGCGCGGTGTACTCGAGCACCAGCGCGCCCGATTCGGGCCCGGGTCGCCGCGCCAGGAACGGTTGCAGGCCGGTGACGCCCGCGTCGAGCAGGGCACTGACGCGCGCAGCGATCAGGGCCGCCGACTGTGCCAGCGCTGTGCGGAGGTTGTCGATCGCGTTTGCAAGGGGCGCCGCGTGAGGGTTGCCGTTCGGGAGCGCAACGTCCTCGATCGCCACGATCAGCGCGTTCTCGCCGGCGAAGTTCAACTCGTGCCCGACCGTCTCCTCGAGTGCACCGAGCGCGTCGTGCACGACGCCGTCGACCTGGGGCAGCGCGCGGAACGGATACGGGTCTTGGATTCCCAGCGCCCCCGGCTCGCGCGAGCGCCGATCGAGGCCTCCCAGCAGCTGGCGCATTCGTGCGGCGACGGCCGACTGGCCCGGGCGGTGCAATCCGGAGTGGATCCGGGCGTCCAGGGCGATCGGATCGGCCGCTGCCGCCTCGAACGACAGGGCCGCAACCGACAGCCAGGCGTCGAGCAGCGCTCGCGCATCGACGACCAGGAGCGCGGCCTGCGCGATCGTGACGGCGTTGCTCGAGATGAACGCGAGGCCGTCGCGAGGACCGAGTCGCCCTGGCGCGACCTCCGCCTGCGCCAACGCCTCGCCGGCGTCGATCAGATCGTCGCCGCGCCACACCTGTCCCTCGCCGAGCAGCGCGAGCGCGATGTCGGCGAGCGCGGTCAGATCGCCGGTGCCGAGCGAGCCGAGCTCGCGCGTGAATGGCGCGAGGCGGGCGTTGAGCGCGCCGACGAGGGCGTCCAGCAGCTCGTCGGCGACGCCCGCACCGCCCGCTCCGAGCTGGTTTGCGCGCGTCGCCATCGCGGCGCGCACGAGTTCGGCCGACAGCACCCGGCCGGCGCCGCCCGCATGGCTGCGCAGCAATCGCAGCGAATATGCCTCGCGTTCAGCTTCCGGAATGTCATGGTCGCGCAGAGCACCGACGCCGCTCGTGACTCCGTACATGCGATCGCCTCGCGCCAGCAGCTTCTTGACAGTCCGATGTGCCGCCAGGTTACGCCTGCGCGCCTGTGGGGCAAGCTCCGCGCGCGCGCCGTCGCGTGCGATCAGCGCCACGGCGCCCGGAGTCAGCGTTGCACCATCGAGTAGCACGGCCTCTGCCATGACACGTAGTATCGCCCGCCGGGGGTACTAGCCTGGCCGGATGGCTCATCGCCACCCATCGCTGCTTGCGGCGCCGGCAGTCGCCCGCGGCGGGCTGTGGCTCACGAATGCGACCGTAGTCGACGGGACCGGAGCAGTAACGCGCAAGGGTGGCGCCGTGCTGATCACCGACGGGGCGATCGAGCGGGTCGGCAGCGCGAGCGAACCAGCGCCGGAAGGTGCGAGTGTCCTGGACCTGGAAGGCAGGACGGTGATTCCGGGGTTGATCAACGTCCATGTCCATGCTCAGGGCAGAGAGCCGAAGGCCGAGCACGGAGCCGAACCGATCTTGGACGGCGCCGGGGCCCACTTCCTGCAGGCGGGCCTGCGCGAGGCGCTGCGGATGGGTGTAACGACGGTGCGGAACGTCGGCGCTCAGGGTCTGGGGCCGCAGGAGGCGCGTCAGGCGATGCGCTACGGAGCGTTTCGCGGGCCCCGGCTGCTGACCTGCGGGTTGATCATCTCCGCGACCGCTCCCGGCGGCCGCTTCTATGGAGCGATGTACCGCGAGGCGGACGGTCCCGATGAGATCCGCAAGGCCGTCCGTGAGCAGCTGCGTGCCGGAGCGGACTTCATCAAGGTGATGACGACCGGCGCACGCTCGAACGAGCTCGAGGACCCCGACCCAACACAGCTGACCGAAGAAGAATTTGCCGCACTCATCGACGAGGCGCACCGGATGGGGGTGAAGGTAGCCGCGCATGTGGAGGGACTCGCCGGAACCGAGGCGGCGATCAGGCACGGGATGGACACGATCGAGCATGGCATGTACCTCAACCAGCGCCCGGAGCTGCTCGAGCGGATGGCGCATAACGGCCAGGTGCTCGTACCAACGCTCAGCGGCTATTACTGGATGGGCGGGCTCGGGGACGCGATCGATCCGAGTGGGGCCGAGGTCGTTCCGCAGATGCTGCCGAGCATCGTCGCGCTTGCGCACCACAACCTCGAGCAGGGCGCCCTCAGCCTCCGTGCGGCGCGCGCGGCCGGAGTCCAGATCGCGCTCGGCTCAGACCGCGACGGCGTCTCCGGCGACGATCTGGCGCTCGAGCTGCTGCGGATGGTCCATCACGGGCTCTCTCCGCACGACGCCCTGCTCAGCGCGACTGCGGTTGCGGCGCAGGCGTGCGGGCTCGAGCAATACATCGGCACGATCGAGCCCGGCAAGCTCGCCGATCTCGTCGTGCTCGACGGCGATCCTCTAACCGAACCCGAGCTGCTGCTCGATCCGCATCGGATCTCGCTCGTGCTGCAGCTCGGCGTGCCGGTCGCCGGAGCTATGGGCCCGCGTCTGGACGCGGCAAGCGCAGCTGCACTCCAGCCAGCTCCTCGTAGAGCCTGATCGCGCTCATCTCGCCCGCCTCGTCGCCGTACCGCACGCGCGCCCGGCGGTGGATCTGCTCGACGAGCGCGGTCATCTCGACGGGCAGGCCGACGTCGCGGGCCAGATCGACGGCAAGCCCCAGGTCTTTGTTCACCAGCTTCATCGAGAACCCCTCGTCGTAGTCGCCGTCGTCGAGCACCATCCGGATGTCGCGCTCAAGGAAGTTCGAGGTCGCGGGCGAGTGCACGAGGGCGGAATGAAGCTTGTCGAGCTCGATGCCGGCCTTGACCCCGACGGCGAGCGTCTCGGCCGTTGCAACCGCCTGTATGAACCAGGTCAGGTTGAGCAGCAGCTTGACGGCGTAGCCGCTCCCGTTGCCGCCGAGATGGAAGATCCGATCCCGGTCACCGATCGCTTCGAGCACCGGCAGTGCGCGCTCGAACGCCTCAGCGTCTCCGCCCACGTAGATCGTCAGCGTGCCGCCGCGAGCGCCGGTCGTCTGGCCTGCGACCGGCGCATCGAGCAGGGACACGCCGCGCGAGCGCGCCTGCTCGAGGAGCTTGCGGCCCACCGCCGGCGAGCTCGTGCTCATGTCGACAACGAGCGCACCGGGGTTGAGTGCCGCGATTGCGCCATCCGGGCCCGCCAGCACCTGTTCGACCTCGGGCGGGCCGGGGAGACTCGTGATCAGAATGTCGGCTGTGCGGGCGCACTCTGCCACCGAGCCGGCCCCACAGGCACCGGCGGACACGGTGCGGGAGACCGCGTCGGCGTCCAGATCGAACGCGCTGACATCGAACCCGGCGGCGATCACGTGGCCGCACATCGGGGCGCCCATGTTCCCAAGCCCGATGAAGCCAACGCTGCTCATGCCAGCGAGATCCATGTCGTCTTCAGCTGGGTGTAGGAGTCGAGCGCGTGCAGGGAGCGATCGCGCCCCTGGCCGGAGTCCTTCATCCCACCGAACGGCGTGGTCAGGGACGATGCATCAAACGTGTTGACCCACACCGTGCCCGCCCGAAGGCGCCGCGCGAGCCGTCCCGCGGTCGTCACATCGGAAGTCCAGACCGCGGCCGCGAGCCCGTAGGAGACCCCGTTCGCGAGCCGCAACGCGTCCTCGACATCATCGGCTGTCTGGATCACGAGCACCGGTCCGAACACCTCCTCCTGCACGATTGGCAGCGACGCATCGTCGGTCGCGATCAGGGTCGGCTGCATGTAGGCGCCGCCGGCGACCGGGTACACCCGCTCGCCGCCGAGCAGCACGGCTGCTCCCGCCGAGCGGGCGCCGGCGACCCGGTCAGCGACGCCGCCGACGTGCTCGTCGCTGATCAGCGCGCCGAGCGTGGTCGCCTCGTCCCGCGGATCGGCTGGGACGAACTCGCCGGCGACGGCCAGCAACCGATCGACCAGCTGATCGTGCACCGATCGCTCGACGACCACCCGCGAGCCCGCGTGGCACGTCTGCCCGGCGTTGTAGAAGATCCCCCAGCCGATCGCCTGTGCCGCCGCGTCCAAGTCGGCCGCGTCGCCCAACACGATCTGCGGACTCTTGCCGCCGAGCTCGAGCGACACGGTCTTACCGTTCGACTCTCCGGCGTAGCGCAGAAACATCCGGCCGACTGCGACCGAGCCGGTGAAGGCGATCTTCTCGACGCCGAGATGGCGCCCGAGCGCCTGGCCGGCCTCCTCGCCGAACCCCGGGATCACATTCAGCACCCCGTCGGGCACGCCGGCCTCGGCTGCCAGCTCGGCCAGCGCCAGCGCGCTCAGCGGGGACTGCTCGGCGGGCTTCAGCACGACGGAGTTACCGGCCGCGAGTGCGGGCGCCAGCTTCCAAGCGGTGATGATCAGCGGATAATTCCACGGCACGACCGCACCGACGACGCCGAGCGGCTCGCGGGTGATCAATGCCAGCGCATCGGCGGCCGTCGGCGCGATCTCCCCGTAGACCTTGTCGATCGCCTCCCCGTACCAGGCAAAACAACGGCTTGCGTTCGGCACGTCAACCGAGCGTGCGTCGCGGATCGGGTGACCGGTGTCGAGCGACTCAAGCTGCGCCAGCTCCTCAAGGTGCTCGGTCATCAGCTCCGCAAGCCGCCGCAAGACGCGTCCACGCTGCGCCGGATCGGCAAGCGCCCAGTCGGCGCGCTCGAACGCCCGTCGCGCAGCGCGAACGGCGAGCTCGACATCCTCATCGCCGCCGCGAGCGACCGAGGCGATCACGCTGCCGTCGCGCGGCGACACGCTCTCGAACGTGCGGCCGTCGGCGGCCGGAACGAACTCGCCGTCGATGAACGCGTTCGTGCGAATGCTCACGCCCCCTCCGTCGCGTAAAACGCCACCGCCTCGTCGTCGAGCTCCACGCCCAGGCCGGGCCTGGCCGGCACCGCCAGACAGCCGTCGGCGTCGATCCGTAGGGGCTCGGCGAGCATGAAGTCGCGCCGCTCGGGAGTCCAGCCGGGTGGGTCGTATGGGAATTCGAGATACGGGCCGCCGCCCACACCGCAGCAGAGATGCAGGTTCGCGAGCACGCCGATCCCGTTCGTCCAGGTGTGCGGGGTGAACCAGCGGTTGCGGCGAAGGGCCAGGTCCGCCAGCGTGCGGGCCCCGGAGATCCCGAGCGCGAGCACGGCATCGGGTTGGTAGACGTCGAGCGCGTCCGCCTCGAGGGCCAGCCGGAGCTCGTCGAAGGTTCGCGCCATCTCGCCGCCGGCGATCCTCACGCCACCGCCCTGCTCGCGCAGCATCCGCATCCCGTCAAGATCCGATCCCGGCAGCGGCTCCTCGACCCACAGTACCCGGTGCTCGGTTAGGCGCTCGAGAACCCGGCGTGCATCCTGCGGGCCGAGGCCAGGGGCGATGTCCCCGGCCATCCGCCACCACTGGTTGAGATCGACGATGATCTCGAGCGCGTCCCCAACGGCGTCCCGGATCGCTGAGACGATGCCGATGCCCTCCTCGATCCGGTCGCGCGCGATCCGCAGCTTGACCGCGCGGAACCCCTCGTCCCGAAGGCTGACAGCGTCCGCGGCGCGCTGCGCCGGGGTCCGCAACTCACCGAGCGACGCGTACACCGGGATTCGGTCAGCCGCTCCGCCGAGCAACCGCGCGACTGGGACCCCATACGCGCGCCCGGCGAGATCCCACAGCGCGGCCTCCAGCGGCCAGTATCGCCCGGCGTGGAATGAGATCGTCTCGAGCGCCCGCGCATGGACGCCCAGCGCAAGCGGGTCCTGGCCGAGGAACAGATGGACGAAGTCCTCGAAGCCGGCCATCGTGTCGCCGCTGCCGATCCCGCTCACGCCTTCGTCGGTCTCGACCCGAACGATCGTCGCGCCGAACTCGACTCTCGGGTCGGGGTCCCAGGCCGCGTAAAACGGGGGGTCCAGCGGCAGCCGCAGCCGCTGGATCCGGATCGCGGTGATCTTCACGACCTCACGCGCCGTTGTAAAACGGACTCGTGACCGTCTCGCGCCGCTCCACCAGCGCGCGCGCGGCATCCGGATCACGCCCCTCGACGGCGACGCCGATCGCCTTGCGAACCGCCGCGCGCGTGGCTGTGCGAACCGCGGTCTCGTCGGATGCCGCGGGATCGATCCAGATGCAGACGAGCACGATCACCTCGGATGTTGGCTCGAGCAGGCCGTCGGCGACCGCGTCGAGCACGCCCTGGGCGATCCCGAGCTGGCCGGCGCCCCAGGTGATCGTCTGGTGGTGCTCCTCGATCGCCGTCGCCTTGTTGATCATGATCGTCGGGGGCCACACCGGTTCATAGCTCGGTTGGTCCTCGCCGACGACGACGAGGATTGGGGTGTGGCCGGGGGACGGCGTCGTGAAGGTCGATAGCAGGGCCGCGGCGGTCGCGCTCCCGCGGGCGGCGAGAACGACGTTCACGTGGCTGCCGTTGGCGCCGGGGTCTCCACCCCAGCCCTCGCCGATGCGCCCGTCGAGGTCGCCCGGGTTCACGACGGGGCCCCCGCCAGCGATGGATCGATGATCGCCACCGAACGCGCACCCTCGCCACGGCGCAGGCGCTGCATCGCGGCCTCGATCCCGTCGAGGTCGATCAGGTCTGAGACCACATCGTCGATGGCAAATTGGTTGCTTGCCAGCATTGCGGCCAGCCGCGGCAGCAGCACGTGGATATTGGCCGAGCCGTAGTAGCTGCCTCTGATCGTCTTCTCGGACAGGAACTCGATCGCCGGCAGCGCCACGTCGATGCCCTTCGGCGCCAGTCCGACGACGACGGCGGTTCCGCCGGGACGGAGCGCATCCCAGGCCTGGCGGATCGTCTCGGCGGCGCCGACGACCTCGAACGCATGGTCGACGCCACCGCCGGCGAGCGCAACGATCTCGGCGCTCACGCCCGGGCCGGCAGGGATCGCGTGCGTCGCGCCGCGGCGCCGCGCGAGCTCCAGCTTCGACGGCTCGCGATCGACGGCGATGATCGTGGCCGCCCCGGCCAGGCGTGCGCCGGCGACGACCTGGAGGCCGACCCCGCCGCATCCGATCACACAGACGCTCTCGCCGATCCGAACGCCGGCGGAGTTGACGGCGCCGATCCCGGTGACGACTCCACAGCCGAGCAGCGCAGCCTGCCACAACGGGAGCTCGCGCGGGATCGGCACCGCGCCGCCGCCCGGCAGGACGACATACTCGGCGAAGCAGGCGACAAGCAGTCCGTGCTGAAGCGTCGTCCCGTCGAGCAGCGTAAGGCGCGAGGTCCCGTCGAGCATCGTCCCCGCGACGGCACTCGCCCCCGCCGGCTCACACAGCGTCGGGTGGCCGCTGTGGCAGGCGCCGCAGGCTCCGCACGGTGGGACGAAGCAGAACGCGACGTGATCCCCTGGCGCCAGCCCGCTCACGTCCTCGCCCACGGACTCGATCACACCGGCCCCCTCATGCCCGAGCACGATCGGCCAGCGACCGTCGCCGAGCGACCCGTCGGCCAGTCGCACGTCCGAGTGACACACGCCGGCCGCGGCAACTCTGACGAGCACCTCGCCCCGGCGCGGACGCTCGAGCAGCACGGTCTCGACCGTGACCGGCCTTCGAGGCTCGCGCAGCACCGCCGCGCGCATCTCGACGGGTCCGGACGACATCGGATCGGGTCGCTCGCGCACCGCCGCGAGCCCGCGACGATCAGCCGTGTCCGTCGGCATGGACCATCGGCAGCGACTCGGTGGAGGGCGGGCGGATCTGGATGCGCCGCAACTCCTCGATCGGGATGTGACAGCGAATCGCATGGCCGGGCTCGGCGTCGATTAGCTCCGGCTCGGTCGTCTCGCAGATCTCGCCGATCTTGCGGGGGCAGCGCGTATGGAACACGCACCCGCTCGGGGGGTCGGCGGCGCTCGGGATCTCGCCATCGAGGCGGATCCGCAGGCGGTCGATGGCATCGATGCTGGGGACCGCCGACAGCAGCGCCTCGGTGTACGGGTGGTGCGGGAACGAGAAGACGCCGTCGGCCGGCCCGAGCTCCATCAGGCGACCCAGGTACAGGACGGCGATACGATCGGACAGGTAGCGCACCACGGCGAGGTCGTGACTGATGAACAGGTAGGCGACGTCCTCGCGGCTCTGAAGGTCGTTGAGAAGGTTCAGGATTGCGGCTTGCACGGACACGTCAAGCGCTGAGGTGGGCTCGTCGCAGACAACGATCCGGGGATCGCCGGCGAAGGCGCGAGCGATCGCCACACGTTGCTTGAGGCCCCCCGAGAGCTGGCTGGGTCGCATCGGCAGGTAGCGATCGGTCAGCCGCACCGACTGCACCAGCGCCAGCAGCCGGGTCTGGAGCGCCGCTCCCGTGTAGTGGCCGAGCTTGGACAATGACCGGCCGATCAGGCGACGCACCGTGTGGCGGCGGTTGAGCGCCGAGTCGGGGTTCTGAAACACGATCTGCAGGGCCTTCTGCTCCTCAGCGCTGCGCTTCTTGGTCAGGTAGGCGAGTGCGCGACCGTCCAGCTTGACCGACGAACCCGCGTCCGGCGCGGTCAGCCCCATGAGCACGCGCGCGAGGGTGGTCTTACCGCTGCCCGACTCGCCCACGAGGCCGAGCGTCTCGCCGGCTCGGATGTCGAGGTTGACGCCGGTGAGCCCGTGGATCTCCTGGCCGGACAACCGGAAGGTCTTACCGACGTCGCGCGCGCTGATCAGCGGCTTCGCGCCACCCGACCTCGGCTTCGCCGGCTCGGCCTGTGCCGGCTCGGTGCGCGGCAGCGCCTGCGCACGCTCGTGAAAGTGGCAGCGCGAGTGCCGCGCCCGGCCGACGTCATACAGCGGCGGCGCCTCGGTGCGGCAGCGGTCCTCGACCAGCCCGCAGCGGCTAGCGAAGATGCAGCCGCTGGGGGTCTCGCCCGGCCGCGGGAGAAAGCCCGGGATGGTGTCGAGCACATGGCGGCGCTTGTCGGCGTCCCGGCGTGGGATGCACCGCAGCAGGCCGACGGTGTAGGGATGGCGCGCGTCGCGCAAGACGTCAAGCGCCGGTCCATCCTCGACGAGCTCACCGGCGTACAGAACCCCGATGCGGTCGCACATTCGGGCGATCACGCCGAGGTTGTGACTGATGAACAGCAGCGACGTGCCGAACTCCCGGCGCAGCGCCTTGACCAAATCGAGCACCTCGGCTTCGACAGTGGCATCGAGTGCCGTCGTCGGCTCGTCGAGGATCAGCAGCGAGGGCTCCGACGCCAGCGCCATCGCGATCACGGTGCGCTGGAGCATGCCGCCCGACAGTTGATGGGGGTAGCGCTGCATGACCTTGGCCGGATCGGAGATGCGCACCTTGCGCAGGATCTCCTCGCTGAGCTCGAGCGCCTCCTTGTTCGACTTGCCGGCGAGCTCAAAGACTTCTGCCACCTGGCGCCCGACGAGGAGCGAGGGATTGAGCGCACGGCCCGGCTCCTGGTAGACCATCGACACCGTGTTCGCTCGCAGGCGCCGCAGCGCCGCCTCGTTCATGCCCAGCACGTCCTGTCCGTCGATCGCGATCGAGCCGGCGCTGACGCGGCCATTGCGCGCGAGATAGCGAACGATCGCGAGCGCCATCGTCGATTTGCCGCAGCCGGACTCGCCCACGAGGCCGTAGGACTCGCCGCGTCCGATCCGGAAGGACACGTCGCGCAGCACCGCCTGGTCGCGGCGGCGCACGCGGTAGGCGACGTCGACGTGCTCGACGGTCAGCGCGTCAGGCGACACCGGGGTGTTCACGGGCACGGCCGCGGCGGCGTCGGTGCTCACTGGTCGATCGCCCCCTCGACCGCATCGGCGATCAGGTTGATGCCGATCACCAGCGAGGCGAGCGCGATGGCGTCGAACAGCACCTCCCACCAGTAGCCGGCGCTGACCTCGCCGAAGTTGGCGCTGATGTCCACCGCCCAATCTGGCGACGGCGGCTGCACGCCGAAGCCGAGGAAGGAGAGCGTGGCGATCGCGAACACCGCGTAGCCGATCCGCACGGTGAACTCGACCACGATCGGTGCCATCACGTTGGGCAGGATCTCGACGAACATGATGTACGGCGCCTTCTCGCCGCGCAGCCGCGCGGCCGCGACGTAGTCGAGCTCACGCTCGAGCAACACCGACGTGCGCACGGTGCGCGCGATCAGCGGCGTGAACACAACCGCGATCACGAGGATGATCACCAGGTTGCTGGCCCCGATCGCGGTGATCGCGGTCAAGGCGAGGACGACCAGCGGCAGCGCCAGGAAGGCTTCGAGGATGCGGGCGATCGACTCGTCCACGAGCCCGCGGAAGTACCCCATGATCAGCCCGAGTGCGGTGCCGAGCAGGGTGCTCAGGATCACCGCCAGGGGGGCGATGATGAGGATGTCGCGCACGCCGGTGATCACCCGCGAGAACATGTCGCGCCCGAGCTGATCGGTGCCGAACCAGTGCGCGCTCGACGGCGCCTGGTTGATCCCGGTGAGGTTCTCGGCGGTCGGATCGTGCGGGGCGATCGCGTAGCCGAAGATCGCGCAGATGATCCAGAAGCCGAGGATGATCGCGCCCGCGATGAACGTCTTCGAGCGCACGATCTCGCGCAGCAGCTCGCGGGTGGGGCTGGGGCCGGCGCGCTCGGCGGCGACGGCTCCGGCGGACTCGACGGGGACGACGTCGATGCTCATTCGACGCCCTGGAAGCGGATCCGCGGATTCAGGTACGAGTACAGCAGGTCGGCGACGAGCGTGGCCACCATGTACACGACGCCGATTGTGAGTACTCCGGCCTCGAGCATCGGGTAGTCCTTCTGCGTGGCGGCCTGGAGGAGGAGCGTGCCGACCCCGTTGTAGTGAAACAACGTCTCAACCACGAACAGGCCCCCGATCAGGTAGCCGGTCTGGCTGGCGATCACCGTGATCGTGGGCAGCAGCGAGTTGCGCAGCACGTGGCGGCGGATCACGGTGCGCCGCGGCAGCCCCTTGAGCACCGCCGTGCGCACGTAGTCCGAGCCGAGCGCCTCGACGGTGCCCGCTCGGGCCATGCGCGCGATGTAGCCGAACAGGATCAGCACGAGCGGGATCGCGGGCAGGATCAGGTGGTAGATCTGGGTGAAGAGGCCCGCCCCCGGCGGCGGCGTGGCCGAGATCGGCAGCACGTTCAGCCAGATCCCGAACACGAGGATCAGGAAGATGCCCGAGACGATCTCAGGGGTGACGGTCGCCGATGTCCCCACGACCACGGTCGCCCGGTCAGAGGCCTGGCCGAGATGCAGCGCCGCGAACACTCCGGCGAAGATGCCGAGCGGCACGACGATCACGAACGCCAGTAGCGCCAGCTTGAGCGAGTGCCCGATCGCGGTGAACAGCAACGGCCTCACCGCCGCCTGGTAGGTGTGGGACTTGCCCATGTCTCCCTGCACGAAATGGCTGATGAACAGCCAGTACTGGGTGAGCACGGGCTTGTCGGTGCCGTACTGGTGATCCAGCGCCTTAACGGCGCTCTCCGGCGCCAGCGGGCCCAGGGTGGAGCGCCCCGGATCGCCAGGAAGCAGGTTGCCCAGCATGAACACGATCGCGCTGAGAATCAGCAGCGTGATCAGCGCGAGCCCGACGCGCTTGGAGATGAACTTGAACATGTTCCGGGAGCATCGCGATCCGCCGAGCGACGCGGCGCCGCCCGGCCGATGCTCTCACGATATGTACGCCTTGTCGAGATAGATCTGCGAAATCGACGTCGGATTGACGCCGCGCACGTTGGACTTCGTCGCGGTGAGCCCGTCGATGAAGTATGGGAACACGACCGGCGTCTCCTGCAGCAGCAGCGTCTGGATCTTGCCGGCGATCTGCCTCTGGGTCTGCAGGTCGACAGAGGCCACGTACTGCTTGACGAGATTGTCATAGGTCGAGTTCTTGAACCGTGCGGCATTCCATGGGCCCTTCGAGGTGAGCGGGCTCGTGAGGAACACGTTCGGCACGCCGCGGCTGCCGTAGTCGACGAGGCTCATCGTGCCGTCGAGCCAGTCCGAGTTGCCGACCGTCGCTTTGCCGTAATACTGGGTCTGGGTCTCGACCTTCAGGTTGGCGGTGATCCCGGCCTTGGCCAGGTTGGCCTTCATCACCTGTGCGAGCTGCGGGATCTCCTGGTAGATCTCGCTGACGAGCTGAGCGCTGAAGCCATTCGGGTGTCCGGCGGCCGACAGCAGCTGCTTGGCCATCGCGATGTTTTGCGTGCGCTGGGGGACCGCCAGGTCGGTCGAGGGGAACACCGGCGAGAATGGGCTGTCGTTGCCGAGCAGGCCCTTCCCGGCCAGCAGCGCTGCCACCATCCCCGGGCGGTCCATCGTCAGGGCGACGGCCTGACGCACGCGCGCATCGGTGAACGGCGCCTGATCGTTGCGCATCGACAGTTCGCGGTGATTGGAGGACTTCAGCGTGATGATCGTGAAGCTTGGGTTGTTGAGAAGGGCCTGCGCCCCCTGCACGACGAACTGGGTGATCGCGTCGACCTGGCCGCCCTGGAGGGCGAGGATCTGCGGCGGCTGGCTCGTGTAGAAGGTGAAGCTTGTGCCGTCGAGGTAGGGCCCGCCGCCCCAGTGGGACGGGTTGGCGACGAACTCGGCTCCGACGTTCTGCGTGTAGCTCTTGAGTTTGAACGCACCGGTGCCCACGAACGTGCTCTGCCACTTGCTGAAGTCGGTGCCCTTTGGCACGATGATCGCGTTGTAGTTGTCCGAGGAGACGAGGTACGGGAAGTTGCCGTTCGGTGCGGCAAGGTGGAAGGCCACGGTCATCGAGTCGACCTTCTGCACGCCGCTCGGTGTGAGCACCCCCGTGAACGCCGACAGCGCGTTGGACGCGTTCTTCGGATTCGAAAGCTGCTGGAAGGTGTAGACGACGTCGTCAGCCGTCATCGCCTGCCCGTTGTGGAAGGTGACGCCCGGGCGCAGCTTGAACGTCCAGACGGAGCCGCCACTGCTGGGGGTCCAGCTCAGGGCGAGCATCGGCTCGAGCATCAGCTTGAGGTTGTTGTCGAAGGCGAGGAACTCGCCGGTCTGGTTGAGCATCGCCAGGCCACCGGAGTCCGACACAGTGAGTGGGTTGACAGCGGCCGAGGGCGCCTGGTTCGCCACCTTCAGTGTGCCGCCCTTCTTGGGGGTGCCCGCCGCGGGTGCAGCAGACGACGATGACGAGCTAGAGCTGTTGTTGGCGCCACCGCAGGCGGACAGGATCGCGCCCATCACCGTCGACGACATGCCGATCACCGCACCGCGGCGGACGAACTGGCGGCGGTCAATGCGACCCGCGAGCAGCTCGTCGATGTAGTGGTTCTCGAGTTCGCTGCGACCCGCCCGGACCGCGTCTAGGTTGCGTGAATTGCTGGGCATGCTCCGTACCTTTCGTTCGCGGTCAGGACCTCAACTTCCGAGCAAGGATCCTCGTGCCGGCCGGGCCGGCCCCAGCTCCCGCGGCTCGTTCTTTCACACCGGCGAGTCACTGTCAAGGCGCAGCGTCCCTAATACGTCGCACGCTAACAGGACGGCATTGGCGATCTCCCCGGGATCGGCATCCTCGAAAGGAGTGTGGCTCTCGCCGCCGTGCAGCGGCACGAACAGCAGCAGTGTCGGGATCAGCGCTTGCAGATGTTGTGCGTCGTGACCGGCTCCGGACCATGTCTCGCATGCGGCGATCCCGCGCCGACGGGCCGCTGCCAGCGCCGCACTGGCCAGCGATGGATCGAGCGTGACCGGGTCGCCGCCGCGGACCAGCGTGACGTCCGTCTGTACCCGGCGGCGCGACGCGATTGCCACGGCATCACTGCGGATCGCCTGCTCGAGCTGACCGAGCGGGCCGACGTCGATCCCGCGCAGGTCAACGCTGAGCTGCACGCGCGCGGGGATGACGCTGACGGCCCCTGGCTCGAGCGTCAGTGTGCCGACCGTCGCGACTGTGTGCGCCGGCTCGTCGCGGGCGCGGCGCTCAACCGCGAGGACGAGCTCGGCGGCGGCGGCGAGGGCATCGCGGCGGTCCTCCATCGACACTTCTCCGACATGCCCGGCTGCTCCGATCAGCTCGATCCGGAGTCGTCGCGGTCCCGCGACTCGGCGAACGACGCCGAGCTCGCGGAGCGACCGGCGCTGGGCGATGTGGATCTCGGCATGGGCGCGCAGGCGCTGCACCGGCGGGGTAATCGTCGGCAGTCCGGCCAGCGCCGCGCGGTACTCGGCCTGCGCCTGCGACGCGGTGATGCCGTCGCCGTCGCGCAGCTCGGGCAGGGACCCCTCGGTCAGGCTGCCGGCGAGCAGGCGGGAGCCGATCGTCCCTGCCCCGAACCGGGGCGCCTCCTCGGCTGCGCAGACGAGCAGTGCGAATCTGGCCCCGCCAGCGGTCTCGCCCGCAAGCTCGTGCGCCAGTTCGAGCCCGAGCACCGTGCCGAGCGCGCCGTCGTAGCGACCCCCGTCGGGCACGGTGTCGACGTGCGAGCCGGCGCTGACAAGCGGCCCGTCCCACGCCGGTGGCAGCGCCCAAAGGTTTCCGTGGCGGTCGATCCCGGGTTCCAGCCCTCCCTCGCGCGCCCAGCCGGCGACGAGCAGGATCGCGTCAGCTTCCGCGGGGGAGAAGGCCGGCCGGTCGGCGCCCCCGCCCGGACCGCGGGCCAGCTGCCAGAGCGCCTCTAGGCGCTCGGCGATCCGTTCGGAGTCAGGCAAGGGCGTATGCGGCCAGCGGCTTTCCGAGCATCGCCTCGACCTCGGGATAGACGCTCGGCTCCCTGACCCCGTCGCCCAGCGGGACGTGGTCCTTCGGCACGTGCAGCACCGCGACATCGTCGCCCTCGCGAATGTCGGCAATCGAGATGATCCGGCCTGAAGCCTTGGACAGCGTCGCAAGCACGTCGGGGAAGGTGCCGATCCGCTCACCATCGGATTCGGCTGTCAGATACTCGTTGACAAACCCGAGCTCGAGGTCGGCGACGGTCACTGTGCCGATGTCAAACGCATGCTCGGTGCGCAGCTCGCGGCTGCGGACGGGACCGTCGGCGATGATCGTCCCGCCAAGGTGTCGCACGGTTGCGCCGATCACAGCGTCTGGGCCGGCGTCCTGTGCCGCCAGGATCACCTCGCCGAGCTTCAACGCGAAGCTGATCGCGCCGACCGCCCCATGCGCCGCGATGAACGCGGCCGGCAGCGGGTTGCGCGCTGCGGCGATGAAGCCGCCCGACTCGGCAGCCGCGGTGCGCAGCACGTTCGCGGTGTGGCGGACGGAACCGCGAGTGACGGTCTCGAGGTAGCGGTCCTGGGCGCGGTTGCCGCCTGCGACTGCCTGGATCGTGTGGTAGTCGGGGTCCGCGGCGAGGCCGAACGAGCCCATCTTGCCGGTCGGATGCGCGCGGCCGTCGCCGGCCGCGTCGACCACGACTGTGCCGAGCACCGCGGAGGCCACCCAACCGTTGCAGGTGGTTGAGGATCCGTTCTGCGCGGTGACGGTGCCGATGATCGGCCCATCGAAGGCCTCGATCAAGAGCTCAAGCGCACGAACGTAGTCGCCCGGGCGCATCTCCCAGCCAACGGCGGCCGGGGCCCCGATCGCGCTGACCGTCGCCACCATCGCTTCGGGGTCGATCTCGTCCAATGTCGCGAGACGGGGCGCCCCGAACTGAACCGCAGTGCTGCCCACGAGCATCCCGTGGTCGACCCAGCCGCCGCCGCCGGCCGCGAGCACCGAGCCACCGGCGACAGCCGCGTGCACATCGGGCAGGCCGAGTTCTCTCATCCGACCAAACCCAAGTGGTGCTCCCGCGCGTGGGCGACCGCGGACGGGTAGCCCGCGTCGGCGTGACGAAGCACGCCGAGCGCTGTGTCGGCATTCAGCGCTGCGTTCAGGCGCTGCGCGCCGTCATCGCTGCCCGTTGCCACGACGGTCATGCCCGCGCTCTGCGAGTAGCCGGCGTAACCGCCGCCGCCGGCGTGCAGCGCGACGAGGTCGGCGCCGCTTGCGGTGGTCAGCAGCGCGTTCAGCAACGGCCAGTCACTGATCGCGTCCGAGCCGTCGGTCATCGCCTCGCTGACGATGTTCGGGTGGGTCATCGCCGCCCCGTCCATGTGGTCGCGCGTGAACGCAACCGGCGCCCGGAGGCGCCCGTCGGCGACAGCCCCGTTGACCGCCAGCGCCAACCGGGCGCGCTCGCCGTGGCCGAGCCACGCGATCCGGGCGGGAAGTCCCTGACGCGCCACGTGTTCGCGCGCGAGCGTGATCCACGTCGTGATCCGCTCGACGTCGGCGAACAGCTCCAGGCACAGTTGGTCCACGGCCTCGAGGTCGGCGTCGTCGCCCGACAGGCAGATCCACCGAAATGGTCCGATCCCGCGGCAGAAGAGCGGCCGGATGTACCGGGCGGTAAAGATGTCGATCGTCAGCGCCTCGGGCAGGCCGCCGCTGGCTGCGTGCGGGCGGATGTTGTTGCCGTAGTCGAACGTGACCGCGCCGCGTCCGCGCAGCGCGAGCATCGCGCGGACGTGGCGGACCATGGTCGCCAGCGCCATCGCCTCGAGCTTCCCCGGATCGGTGCGGCGCAGCTCCTCGGCCTCGGCCAGACCGACCCCGACCGGCATGTACCCGTAGCGCGGATCGTGCGCGCTGGTCAAATCGGTGACGACGTCGGGCGTCACCCCACGCTGCACCAACGCCTCGAGCAGCTCGGCTGCGTTGAGCGTGAGCGCAATCGCAAGCTGTCGACCGGACGCCCGGGCCGCTAACGCCGCGTCGAGTGCCTCGTCGACGTCGGTGCAGACGAGATCGACGCGGCCCTGGTCGAGGCGGCGTGCGGCCTGCTCGGCGTCGACCTCGGCGACCAGGCAGACGCCACCGAGCATCCGCGCAATCGCGATCGGCTGCGCGGCGCCCATTCCACCGAGACCCCCGGTGGCCACGAGGCGCCCGGAGAGCGTGCCGCCGAAGTGCTCGCGCGCGACTTGCGCGAACGTCTCGTAGGTTCCCTGGAGGACGCCCTGGGAGCCGATGTACTGCCAGCAGCCGGCCGTCAGCCCACCCCACATCAACAGATCGCGCCGCTCGAGCTCGTAGAACGTCTCGGGCGTTGCCCAACGCCCGACGAGGTTGCCGTTGGCGATCAACACCGCGGGTGAGCGAGGCCCGGTCGGCAGGATCGCGATCGGCTTGCCCGACTGGATCAGGAGCGTGTGGCCGTCCGCCAGTCGCTTCAACGCAGCAACGATCGCGTCGAGGCTGGCATGGTTGCGCGCCGCCTTTGCGTGTGCCGCGTAGACGACCAGGTCGTCAGGCCGCTCCGCGATCGCGAGGTTGTTCTCCAGCAGCCGCAGGATCGCCTCCTGGCGCCAGCCGCGGCAGCGCATCTCCGACTCAGGCATGAGTCCCGGCGAGCGAGAGCTGCAACGAGGAAGCGACGAACCGTCCGTGACCAGCACTGCTGAGCACTCGCTTGCCATCCCAGACCTGAACCCCTCGTGAGAAAGCGGCGATCACGCGCCCGCGGAGGCGGCGGCCGGCGTAGGGGCTCCAGCCCGCCGGGGTGACGAGCGTCTGCGGGTCGATCTCCCATTCGGCCGCGGGGTCGAGCACGAGCACGTCAGCGTCGGCACCGGGCATCAGGTTGCCCTTCCGCGGCCATAGGCCGAACCGGCGGGCTGGGGCCTCGCCGAGCAGCCTCACAACGGCAGCCGGGCCGAGCGCATCGTGGACGAGCGCCACCAGCAGTTCGACGCCCGGCGCTCCCGAGGCGAGCGCGAAGATGTCGGGGCCGTGCTTGCGCTCGCGCGGCCAGCCGACGTGGTCAGAAGAGATCAGATCCAGGCCGTCGGCGGACAGCCGCGCGGCACGCAGCGGCGGGTTGATCTTCGCCTCGCCGCCGAGCCGCACAAGATCGGACTCGTCGAGCAGCAGGTAGTGAGGGCAGGTCTCGGCGCTGACGTCGACGCCGTCCGCGCGGGCCGCGCGCACGAGCTCCACGCCGCGGCGTGTCGAGACGTGACAGACATGCAAGCGCACCCCGGTTGCGCGCGCGAGCTCGAGGCAGCGCGCGATCGCCTCGTGCTCGGCGACCGGTGGGCGCGAGCGAGCGTGGGCGAGCGGATCGCCGCCAGCCGAGAGCGCTTGCTGGGACGCGATACCCGCGCGCACGATCTCGTCGTTCTCGGCGTGGACCCCGGCGAGGCCGCCGGCTGCGGCGATTGCCGTGAACGCGGCCAGCAGCTGGCCGTCCGGGATCCGCGGGAAGCGCTGTGGATGTGTCTCGAACGTCGAGAGCTTGAACGCCGCGGCGCCGGCATCGACGAGAGACTGCACCTCGTTGATCGGCCCGCGGGGTGGCACGGTCGCCCAGAGCGCTACGTCGACGTGTGCCTCCACGCCGACATCGGCTGCTTTCGCCTCGAACGCGGACAGGGAGTCGACCGGCCCACTGGCGTCATAGGGCATGTCGAGGATTGTTGTGACACCGCCGGCCGCGGCGGCCCGCGTGCAGCGCTCGATTCCCTCCGAGGGAGAGCTACGCGTGTGCACGTGGACGTCGACGGCCCCTGGCAACAGCAGCGCCTCACCGAAGTCGAGCGAGCCGCCGGGGACGTCACCGACGCGTTGGATGCGGCCGTCGTCGAACGTCAGGCCGGCGCGGGTCGACGTTCCGTCCGGGAGTAGCAACCGGCCGGAAATGTTCTCGATCAGTGAGATCTTCCCAGGATAAGATCGCGGTCAAGCGGTGACCCTTATCTCAACAGACGAGAGCATCACGCTGAGCGGTGACGGCCTGACGGTCGATGACGTGATCGCGGTCGCGCGTGGTCGCGCGCGCGTCGGGCTCGATCCCGACGCGCTTCTGCGCGTGCGCGCGGCACGCGATGTGGTTGACCGTGTGCTCGCGAGTGGCGAGTCGGTCTACGGACTCAACACCGGGCTCGGCTCGCTCTCGCGCCACCACATTCCACTCGAGGAGATCGGTGCGTTCTCGTTCGCCACAGTCGCCGACCAGGTCGCCTCTTACGGCCGCCCACTCGAGCCCGATGTCGTGCGCGCGATGATGCTCTCGCGGGTCAACGGCATGCTGAAGGCCGGCGGCGGCGTCCGGCGCGAGCTGATCGAACTGCTGGTTGCGCTGCTCAACGCCGGGATCCACCCGGTCGTTCGGATGATCGGCTCAGTCGGCCAGGGCGACCTATCCGAGATGGCGGACATCGGCAAGGTCCTGATCGGCCGGGGGTACGCGGAGTACGGTGGCGCGACGCTCTCGGGGGCACAAGCGCTGAGGCGCGCTGGGCTCCAGCCGATCGAGCTCGAAGCGAAGGAGGCGTTGGCGCTGATCAGCGCCAACGGCGTGACCATCGGTCGCGGCTCGCTGGTACTTGTGGATGCCGCTGATCTGGTCGAGAGCATGCAGATCGCGGCGGCACTCAGCTTCGAGGCGTTCGCAGCCAACCTGTCGGTGATCCACCCGGCGGCGGACCGGATGCGGCCCCATGCGGGCCAGGCGACCGCGAGCGCTCGCCTGCGCGAGCTGGTCGAGGACAGCGAGCTGTGGCGGCCCGGGGCGGCTCGCAATCTGCAGGATCCGCTCTCGATCCGCTGCGTGCCGCAGACACACGGCGCGCTCTACGACGCGCTCTCCGTCGCACGCGGGATGATGGAGATCGAGCTCAATTCCGCAGGCGACAACCCGCTCGTGCTCGTCGACGAGGGCGCGATCGTGTCGGTCGGCAATTTCGATGTGACATCGCTGGCGATGGCATTCGACTATGTACGGCTGGGTCTCTCCCACGCGATCCAGGTGGCCAACGAACGCGTGCAGAAACTCCTGTGGGCGCACTTCTCCGGACTTCCGACCGGTTTGGCAACACATGATGGCCTGACCGGAGGCCTGCGCCCGCTCGGGCGCTCGTTCGCGGCGCTCGCGTCAGAGGCGCGCTTTCTCGCCAACCCGGTCTCGCTCGACTACCGCGGGCAGCTGGCCGAGGGCGTCGAGGACCATGCATCGATGGCCCCCTTCGCCGTCAGAACGACCTCGAGCCTCGTCAGCCTTGCCCACCAGCTGGTCGCACTGGAGTTGGTAATCGCGGCGCAGGGAGTCGACCTGCGTGGCGGACCGGGTCGGCTGGGGCGCGGCACCTCGAGGGCGTACGAGCTCGTCCGGGAGTTCGCCGGGACGCTGGTCGA
This sequence comes from uncultured Solirubrobacterales bacterium, assembly GCA_963794285.1. Taxonomy (GTDB): domain Bacteria; phylum Actinomycetota; class Thermoleophilia; order Solirubrobacterales; family Solirubrobacteraceae; genus Palsa-465. Next base: position 248,927 of record CAWCDS010000009.1, on the reverse strand, counting down.
CGAGACGGAGTGGAACGCCGATATCGAGGGTCTCGCCAGATTCGTCGGCGACGGCCAGCTCGCGATCCGCGTCGCAGGCGTGGCCGGGGCACGACCGGCGCTGTCCGAGCACGAGGCGCCTGGGATCTAGGCCAACGTTCCTGATGATCCGAACACCGGGGAGATACGGCTAGTGCCTGCAGGCGCGCTCGAACGGGCCGTGGAGTTGCTGACGCTGCTGGCCCAGGGGCCGGCTGAGCTCAGGGTCTCAGAGCTTGCAAGCGACGCTGGGATGCCGACCAGCACCGCCTACCGGCTGCTCGCCGAGCTCGAGCAACACGACCTGATCCAGCGCTGGCCCGACAAGACGGTCGCACTCGGGACGCGGATCCTGGCGCTCGGGCGCGCCGCGGAAGAACGCGCGCACGAGCGGCTGGTGGTCCCTGCGGCAGAGGTCATGACCGATCTGTCAGAGCAGGTGGGAGAGACGGTGCTCCTGACCGTGGCGTGCGGACTGGAGGGAATCGTGCTCTCAGTGGTCGAGCCCGCGGTCCATCCGATGAGGCTCACCTACGCAAGGTTCAGGCGCGCTCCGATGCACCGTGGCGCATCGGGAAAGATCATGGCCGCGTACCTGGACCAACGAGCTCGCGCCAAGCTGCTGGCGGCGGCTGCCGAGCCGGGCCTTGAGGCCACCCTGGATCGGGTCCGGCTCGACGGGTTCGTCGTCACCCACGGTGAGCTCGACCAGGGCGCGAGTGCGGCAGCGGCTCCGGTTCTTGACCGTCGCGGTGCGCTTGCGGCCGGGCTCTCGGTTGCTGGGCCGACCGACCGAATCTCGCCGCATCTACAGACGGCAGTCGACGCCGTCAGAGCGGCGGCGCGAAAGATCGAGCAGGCCTACCAGCGCCAACCCCCGCGCCCGCGCCGCGTCAGCGCTAGCGCTGCAGCCTGAACACCTCGACCTCATGGGAGATGCCGCGGATCTGGAGCGTCCCGGCCCGCTCCCAGCGGTGCTCGGTGCACTGCTCGACGACGATCCGCGTGGCCACGAGCTCGTCGCGGTCGGCCTGGACGAGCAGCCGGGCGGTCAGGTTGACAGCTGCGCCGAAGTAGTCGCCCTCGCGCGGGATCGCAAGACCGTGGTGAACGCTGGCGTGCACCCCTGGATGATCCGGCCCCCGCATCGCATCGATGATCCGCGCCCCCGCTTGCACTGCCAGCTGTGGCCTCGCGTAGGAGCACATGAAGCCGTCGCCCAGCAGCTTCGTCAGGCGGACCTCGTCTCCGCGCTCCTGAGTGACGATCGCGGCGAAGCGGTCGATGATCCGCACCGCCGCGGCGTCGCCCTGGCGATCTGCGAACGCCGTGAAATCTTTGAGGTCGCAGAACAGGAACGAGACCTCGATTGCCGCGAGCGCGCCGCCGGCCTCCGCGGTCAGCGGCACCTCCCGCAGCGCGATCTGTGCTGCCTCGCGCTCGAGCCAGCGGCGATGCACGAGCGACAGCAACGCATCGGAGACGGGCAGCAGTCGCTGGAGCGCTTCGGCATCGGCGGCCTGGGCGCGAGCATCGTTGCGGTGGCGCAACCCCGGCTCGACGACGCTCACCCAGAGCTGCACCGAGGCCTGCGCGATCCGGGCCAGCAACCGGCCGTACACCCGGCTGACCTGCACCGCCAGCTCAAACGGCCAGACGTCGCTGCGCCGCCACAGCTCGATTAGCGCCTCCGCCTCAGCGGGTGTGAAGGAACGCTCCGCCGGCCCCGGGGCGGGCAGCCCGAATGCGTGCATCAGCTCGCCGAGCTTGTCGATCGGCGGGCCCCCCTGTGCCTCGATCTCCACCGGCGTCACGGTCCGCCCGGCGGCGCTGCTGCGCACTAGGTTGTCGAGGATCTCGCGCTGGGGCTCCGTCCGCTCGCGGGCGTCCATACGCTCATCATGGCCGAAATCGAGCGCAAACGAGGAGCGATCGCCCGCTGCCCGCGCGCGACGTGGAAAGGCGGGCGCCGTAAGCTACGCATCGATGCCGGAAGGACGCCAGCTGCACCGAGCCTCGACGAGGGTGATGTCGGTTGCCATGATCCTTGTCGGCATCGCGTTGCTCGTCCGAACCTTGATCGCCGGCGGCGGTGCAATCGCCACCGGTGTTTTGCTCGGCGTCTTGTTCATCGCCGCCGGGGCGGGTCGCCTATACCTTCAGTTCCGGGGCCAGTGAGGCGTAGCGCGAACCTGAATTGAACGAGAGGCCCTTCAGTTACCGCGCGCTATTCGCGGTCGTCTACACGACCTCGGTCAGCTCGGTCTATTTCGCGCTCGGAGTCGTCGCCCATCGTGCCGGTGGACTGACGCCGCTGGTGTTCCTCGCCGGAGGGATCTTCTTTCAGCTCTCGGCGATGACCTACGCCGAGGGCGCGTCGCTGCATCAGGAACGCGGTGGCTCCGCGGTACTCGCTCGGTATGCGTTCAACGAGCTTGTCAGCTTCATCGCCGGCTGGGCGATCGTGCTCGACTACACGATCCTGCTGGCTGTCGCGGCGCTGACGGTGCCGAGCTACCTGGCCGCGTTCTGGTCGCCGCTTGGGCACGGCGGACTCCAGATCGCCGTCGCGCTCGCGGTGATCGCGTTCGTCGCGTTCGACAACCTCACGGGCATCAAGGTTCGGCCGCTACGGCGCCGGATCGCGATCACGATCGCCGATCTCGTGCTTCAGGCGGCGGTCATCATCCTCGGTCTGGCGCTGGCGTTTCACCCAGACCGGCTGTCGGAGACGGTCAATCTCGGGACCGCACCGACATGGTCGGACCTCGCGTTCGCATTCCCGATCGCCGTGATCGCATTCACCGGCCTGGAGGCCGCCGCGAGCCTCGCCGGCGAGGTCAAGGCGAGCATGCACCAGATGACGCGGCTTGTGATTCCCGGCTCGGCGGCGATCGTGCTGATCTACGTCGGGATCGCGATCGTCGGAATCGGTGCACTTCCGGTCCACCACGGAGTCAGCGACCTCGGCGTCAAGCACATCAACGCCCCGGTGCTGGGGATCGTCGAGTCGTTCAAGCCGGTGTGGGTGGCCGACGTACTCAAGTACGCGGTTGCGATCGGGGGCGCGCTCGGCCTCGCCGCGGCCGCCGGATGGTCGATGCTCGGCGTCTCGCGAACCGGATACTCGCTCGCGACCAACCGCCAGATCCCGAGCGCGATCGGGCGCCTCAGCACACGCTGGGGAACGCCGATCGTGGTGATCACCGGCGCCGCGCTCACGGCCGGGGCACTGGTGCTGCCAACCGACCTCGAGCTACTGATCGGCATCTATGCGTTCGGTGCACTGCTGGCCTTCACGATCGCCCACGTCTCGGTGATCGCCCTGCGCTTCCGCGAGCCCGACCGTGTGCGCGGATATTCAGTCCCGCTGTCGGTTCCGTTCCGCGGTGCCCAATTGCCGATCCCGACCGTCGCGGGGGCGGTCCTCGCTGCGCTCGGCCTGATCGCGGTGCTGATCTTTCACACCGGCGCGCGCTACGTCGGGATCGGCTGGCTGATCGGCGGGCTGACGCTGTACGTCACGTATCGCAAGACCCAAGGCAAGCCGCTGCTGCGGCGGGTGACGATCCCCGAGCGAGCGCTTCGGCACGAGGCGCTGGAACCGGAGTTCGGGTCGATCCTGGTCCCGATCTTCGGCACCCCGCTCGACGACGACATCGTCCAGACCGCCGGACGGCTGGCCGGTGACACGCGAGATGACGTCGTCGAGGAAGGGGCCGTCATCGAGGCGATCTGGGTGTTCGAGATGCCGCTCTCGCTGCCGCTCGACGCGCCGCTGCCGGAAGCTCAGATCCATCGCGCGCGCGAGGCCCTGACCCGCGCCAAGGTGGTGGGGGAGGAGTACGAAGGTGTCGAGGTGGCGACCGCGATGGTTCGCGCCCGCCGGGCGGGCCAGGGAATCGTCAACGAGGCTCGGCGCCGCGGCGTGGAGGCGATCGTGCTTGCCGCCGAGGAACCCTCGCGGGTCCGTGGCGGGGCGCTGCTCGGGGGCGTCGGCCCGCTCGAGAACTACGTCGGCGAGATCACCAAGTACGTGATCAACAAGGCACCGTGCCGCGTGATCCTGACGGCGCCGCCGGCCGACTGGCGCGCCAAGTTCGAGCACGACGGTAAACCGGGGAACAGCTGATGGCCGAGCGGCGCCTGCAGGGACTGCAACGGGTGCTCGGGGTCAACGCCCTGTTCTCAACTGCGTACGGCAACGTTGGCTCGTCGATCTACTACGCGCTCGGGCTGGTCGCATCGTTCGCCCTCGGGCTGACCCCGATCGTGTTCCTGCTGACCGGCGTGGTCTTCTACCTGACGGCCGCCACGTACGCCGAAGCGACGGCGATGTTCCCCGAGGCCGGGGGTTCCTCGAGCTTCGCTCGGCACGCCTTCAACGAGTTCTGGTCGTTCTTCGCCGCGTGGGGCCAAATGCTCAACTACGTGATCACGATTGCGATCTCGGCGTTCTTCGTGCCGCACTACCTCGGCGGGTTGTTCTGGCCGGCGCTGAAGACCTCCCCCGGGGACATCATCTTTGGCATCGGCGTTGTCGCGCTGCTGAGCGGGATCAACGTCGTCGGCGTGACCGAGGCCGCGGCTCTGAACATCGGGCTCGCGATCACGGACTTCTCCACGCAGCTGCTGCTGGTGCTGGTCGGCGGCGTGCTCGTGTTCTCGCCCGAGATTCTCGTCAACAACATCCATCTGGGGTACGCGCCGTCCTGGAAGAACTTCCTGATCGCGATCCCGGTCGGGATGATCGCCTACACGGGGATCGAGACGATCTCGAACATGGCCGAGGAGGCCAAGGACGAAGCGCGCACGATCCCGGCCGCGATCGGCCGCGTCGTGATCGCCGTGTTCGCAATCTATGCAGCGCTCCCGGCGGTGGCCCTGTCGGCCCTGCCGGTGCGGTGCGTCGGCCACCACTGCACGACGCTGCTGGGGGTGAGCGAGGACAAGGGCGGGTTTGCAGGCGATCCCGTGCTCGGCATCGTGAAGCACCTGCACCTCGGTGCGCTGCAGCACGCGGGCGAGGTCTACGTCGGTTTGCTGGCCGCGACGATCCTGTTCATCGCCACGAACGCGGGGATCATCGGCGTGTCGCGGCTCGTCTACTCGATGGGGTTACACCGGCAGGTTCCGGACGGCCTGCGGCAACTGCATCCGCGCTTCCGGACCCCGTGGATCGGGATCCTCGTGTTCGGTGGGATCGCGTGCCTGACGCTGATTCCAGGCCAGGCCGAGTTCCTCGGCAACATGTACGCGTTCGGGGCGATGCTGTCGTTCACGATCGCGCATATCTCGGTCATCCGCCTGCGGCTCGCCGACCCTGAACACGCGCGTCCATACCGGGGACCCGGAATCCTGCGTGTCCGCGGACGACCGCTGCCGCTGTTCGCGGTGATCGGCGGGCTCGGCACGTTTCTGGCGTTTGTCACGGTCACGGTGCTCCATGTTGCGGTCGCCGCAGCGGGCGTCGGCTGGCTGACGATCGGAATCTGCGTCTACGTCGCCTACCGCCGCCGGCAGGGACTTGACCTCGTCACGACGACGAAGGTGGCGATTCCGAGGCCGGCGACCGAAACCGAAGCAGAGTACGAATCGGTGCTGGTCGCGTTCGACGAGCACGGTTATGTGCCCGCCGTGATGGCGACCGCTGCGCGGATGGCCGCGCGCAAGCGCCGGGGGATCCATGTGCTGGTGACGATCTCGGTCCCGGCCAGCAGCCCGATCGATGTCGATCTGCCGCAGCAACAGGCGATGGCGGAGTCGATCATCGAGGAGGCCAAGGTGCAGGCCGGGCGCAGGGTGAGCGGTCACTGGGAGAAGGTCCGAGCGGGTCAGACGGGCCGGCGGATCGTCGACGAGGCGCGTGAAATGCGGGCCGGGGCGATCTTGATGCCGATGCCCCGCGGCGGCGGGTTCGGACGGACGTTGGAGATGGTGCTGCGCGAGCGACCGTGCCGCGTGATCATCGAGTCAGAACCGGCCAGCGTGTCGCAGCGCACGCCCGTGGCGGCTTAGGACCAATACGGCCGGCATGGGCCAGTCGAGACCCTTTCCGGGACCTGGGCTCTGGCAGCGCGGGCTGCGCGGCGCGGTCGCGCCCGCCGCCGAGATCGTCGTAGCCGTTGGCGCAGCAACCGCGTGCGTGGCGGCACTGCAGTCGACTGCGCCGGCGGCAGGACTCGGGGTTCTGTACTTGCTCGCGATCCTCTGGATCGCGATCCGTCGCGGCGAGCGCTCGGCGCTGGTGGCGGCGGTGCTCAGCATCTTCACCCTCAACTACCTGTTCATCGCTCCGCGTCACACGCTGGATATCCGCCATTCACAGGACGTGGTCGAGTTGGCGGTACTGATGATCGCGGCGGTCGTCGTCGGACGCCTGGCGGCCACGGGTCGCCAGCGGGGCGCCGAGGCGGAGCACCGGGCGAACCTGGCCGCTGCCCGCGAGCGGGAGGCCAAGCTGTTGGCGGACACGGCCTCCGCGATCCTTGCCGGGCACAGCGTCAGCGTCCAATTGGACACGATCGGCGCTGGAATCGCCCAAGCGACGGGCGCGACAGACGCGCGGGTCGCGCTCGAGCCGGTGCCCTCGCCCGCGGCCGGAGAACTGGCACTCCCGCTGCGGACACGCGTCCGGCCGGCGTGGCTGTACGTGTCCACTGACACAAGCTGGCAGCAGGGCGACCTCGAGCGGCTCGCCGAGCCGCTCGGGCGCCTGATCGACGTCGCCATGGAGCGCGAGCGGATGGCCGACGACGCTGCCGAGGTGGAGGCAGGACGCCGGGCGGAGGCGGCGCGGACGGCGATCCTGCACGCGATCTCCCACGATCTGCGCTCGCCGCTGACGGCGATCACGACCGCGGCCTCGGCCTTGCGCGCAGCTGCGGTGACCGACGCCGAGCGGGCTGAGCTGGTCGAAGTGATCGAGGCCGAGGGGGCACGGCTGGCAAAGCTGGTCGATGACCTACTCGACCTGTCGAAGATCCAGGCCGGCGCGCTCACCCCCCAGCCAGACTGGTGCGACCTGCACGACGTCGTCGCCTCGGCCGTGGCTCACCTGCGCAGCGAGCACCCGATCGAGTTCGCGCTGCCACCTGAACTGCCGCTCGTTCGGGCCGACGCGGCGCAGCTCGAGCGCGTGTTCTCGAACCTCGTCGAGAACGCGATCAAGTTCTCGCCTCCCGACTCGCCCGTGCGCATCGCCGCGGGCATCGGTTCCGGCCGCGTGACCGTGCGAGTGATCGACCGCGGGCGTGGCATTCCGGGGCCGAGCCGGGCGCGCGTGTTCGAGCCGTTCTTCCGGGGCCGCAGCAGCAGCGGCGTCGGATCGGGTCTCGGGCTCGCGATCTGCCGGGGCTTCGTCGAGGCCAACGGCGGCCAGATCGTGCTGCAGTCCGACAGCTCGCGCGGGACCTCATTCGCGGTCAGCTTCCCAGTCGTCCGCCAGCCTGAGACGGTCGGATGAGCGCTCCACGAGTGCTGGTCGTCGACGATGAGCCCCAGATCGTTCGCGGCCTGAAGATCATCCTGCGCAGCGCCGGCTACGCGGTCGAGGCCGCGGAGACGAAGGCTGAGGCGCTCGCCGCGCTGGCATCGAGGCCACCCGATGCGCTCGTGCTCGATCTCGTGCTTCCAGACGGCCGCGGCATCGAGGTCTGCGAGGAGGTGAGGCGTTGGAGCAAGCTCCCGATCGTCGTGCTCTCGGCGGTCGGCGACGAGCGCGAGAAGGTCCGTGCGCTCGACGCCGGCGCAGATGACTACGTCACCAAGCCATTCGGGACCGACGAGCTCCTCGCCCGGCTGCGCGCGGTCCTACGACGCTCAACGGAGGCCGGCGGCGATCCCCGGCTGGAGCTGGGTGAGCTGGTGATCGATCTCCACGAGCGTCGCATCGTGCGCGACGGGACCGAGGTGCATCTGACCCCGATCGAGTTCGAGCTCGTGCGGGTACTCGCCCAGCACCAGGGGCGCCTCGTCACCCATCGCCAGCTGTTGCAGGAGGTCTGGGGTCCCGAGTACGGCAACGAGACGCACTACCTCCGCGTCCACGTCGCCCATATCCGCGCGAAGCTCGAGGCGGATCCATCGCGGCCGCAGTACGTGATCACGGAACCGGGGGTCGGTTATCGCCTGCGTGATCCGCAGAATTAGCGTTTTCTCTACGCCACGGCCTCGATCCTTAGCGTGATCTTGATGCCCTCAGCCCTACCGTCGGCAGGTCGGCCAGTCGGTCGACGAACAGGCTGGGGATCTTGGCGCGCATAGAGACACACGGGCTGCGGCGCAGCGTCGGACTCGGCGGACTGTTCGCGACCGCGTACGGGAACGTCGGCTCGTCGATCTACTACGCGCTCGGATTGGTGGCGTTCTACGCGCTCGGACTGACGCCGGTGATCTTCTTGCTGGCGGGCGGCCTGTTCGCGCTGACCGCAAAGACGTATGCCGAAGGCGCGTCGATGTTTCCGGAGGCCGGAGGCTCATCGTCGTTCGCACGCCACGCGTTCAACGAGTTCGTCTCGTTCTTCGCAGGCTGGGCGCTCAGCCTCGACTACATCCTCACGATCGCGATCTCGGCGTTCTTCGTGCCCCACTACCTCGGCGCGTTCTGGCCGGCGCTGACGCACAACCCCGGGGACATCATCGGCGGCTTGATCGTGATCGTCGTGCTCGCCTGGCTGAACATCCGCGGGATCGGCGAGTCGGCGAAGCTCAATTTCATGCTCGCGATCCTCGATCTGGGGACGCAGGTGCTGATCATCCTGCTCGGGGCGTTCTTGGTGCTGAACCCGTCGCTGCTCGTCAATCAGGTGCACCTCGGTTCGGTTCCAAGCTGGAACCACACCGTGTTCGCGCTGTCGCTCGCGATGCTCGCCTACACCGGGATCGAGACCGTCTCGAACATGGCCGAGGAGGCACGCGACCCGGGCCACGACGTGCCCAAGGCGGTGAACCTGATCCTGATCGCGGTGCTTGGCGTGTACGCCGGCATGACCGTGGTCGCGCTCTCGGCGCTGCCCGTGCACGGTCACGGTAGCCACGCGTTCACGCTGTTGGGAGAGCCGCCGCCCCACGGGTTCCAGAACGACCCGGTGCTCGGAATCATCGAGCACCTCGGCCTACCAACCGGGGTCACACACATCCTGCGCTACTACGTCGGCATCCTCGCCGGCACGATCCTGTTCATCGCCACGAACGCGGGCCTGATCGGGATCTCCCGGCTGTCATGGTCGCTTGCCGAGCACCGCCAGCTTCCGAGCATCTTCTCGCGCCTGCACAAGCGCCACCGCACACCGTGGTTCACGATCGTGGTGTTCTCGGTGTTCGCCGGGATCCTTCTGATTCCCGGTCAGACCGACTTCCTCGGGAACCTCTACTCGTTCGGGGCGATGCTGTCGTTCACGACAGCCCACGCCGCCGTCGTCGTCCTGCGTTTCAAGGATCCCGATCGCGAGCGTCCCTACCGAATGCCGGGGAACATCCGCATCCGCGGCCGCGACCTGCCGGTGACCGCGGTGATCGGGGGGATCGGCACCTTTGCGGCGTGGCTGTCGGTGATGGCGCTGCATGTCGACGCCCGCTACGTCGGCACCGCTTGGATGGTCGTCGGGCTGACCGGGTACGTCGTCTACCGCCGGCGCAACGGCATGGACCTCACCTCCCACTACAAGATCGCCCGCCATGAGCGCCCGCCATCCTTCATCGAGCTCGAGTATCGCTCGGCGATCGTGCCGATCTTCGGCACCGACGTCGACGCGTCTGCCTTGCGCGCAGCGGCCAAGCTCGTCGGCGAGGGGGCGCTGGTCGAGGCGATCTACGTGCTCCGGATACCCAACCAGCTGTCGCTCGATGCCGGCCTGCACGAGGAGGAGCAACGCGGACTGGCCGTGCTCGAAAGTGCCACGCTCGCTGGGCGCAGGGCGGGCCTGAAGGTCCAGACCCGGCTGATCCGCACCCGCAACCCGGGGATGGCGATCGTCGAGGAGGCGCAGCGCTCACACGCCGAGATCATCTACCTGGGTACGGCGCACGCACCCCCGGCTGAGCGCGCGCTCGGGCCGACCGCGAGCTACCTGCTGGCGCACCGGCCCTGCCGGGTCGTGATCGAGACGCCGCCTGCGGGCAATGGCAGCGGCGGTGCGGGCGGTCCGCGCTGGAATGCTCCGTCAACTCAGCCCGTGGGCCGGTAGTGCGGCACTGAAGCCATCTCGCCGGCGAGCCTATAGATTGCCCGCCGGTGATCGACGGCGCCATCAAACGGACGGTCCGCAGTGCCGGGGTCCAGCTGGCGATGATCGAGGCCGGCGACCCGGCGCGGCCGACGATCGTGTTCGTGCACGGGTATCCGGACACGAAGGAGATCTGGGACGGCGTGCTCGAGCTGCTCGCTGGCCGGTTTCACGTCGTTGCGTACGACGTGCGCGGAGCCGGGGCATCCGACGCGCCCCGCGGGCCGGCGGCGTACGACTTCGAACGGCTTGCCGACGACTTTGCCGCCGTCGCCGTAGCGGCGTCGCCCACTGGTCCGGTCCATCTCGTCGGCCACGACTGGGGCGGGATCGCGGGCTGGGAGCTGGCGGCGCTGCCTCGGTCGCGGGACAAGCTCGCATCATTCACGACGATCGCCGGGCCCGCACTGCCACAGCTCGCCGAGGGGCTGCGCGATCAGTTGCGCCGCGGGCGACTGCTCGCGGCGGCCGGGCGCGCGCGCCGGTCGTGGTACGTGTTGGCCCTGTGCACGCCGGGGGTGCCGACGGTGGCCTGGCGAGGAGTTCTCGGGCGCGAGTGGTGGCGGCGCTACCTGCGCTACGTCGAACGTGTGCCCGTCGACATGGCGCACCCCGGCCCGTCGCTGACCGAGGACGGAGTCCACGGCTCGAACCTGTATCGGCGCAACATCCTCTGGCGCAAGCCCGGTCGGAGCGCACCGGTGTCCGTGTCGGTTCCGGTGCAGCTGATCGTTCCCAGCGGCGACCGGTTCATTTCGCCCAACTACTACGACGGCGCCGAGCGCCACGCCCCTCGATTGCGCCGGCGGATCGTGCCCGGCTCGCACTGGGCGCCCCGCTCGCAGCCGGCGCTGCTGGCGAGATGGATCCTCGAATTCGTCGAGGACGTGGAGCGGGGCTCCGCGCCGCATTCCGTCCCGTGGCGCCGCGGCGGTGGTGCCGAGCAGCTCGCGGGCAGGCTCGCACTGGTCACCGGCGCCGGCAGCGGCATCGGCAGGGCGACAGCGCGTGCGCTCGCCGCGCACGGGGCGCGAATACTGCTCGTCGACCGGGACGCGCAGGCGCTCGCAGCGACCGCCGCATCGATCAGCGGCTCGCATATGTTCATTTGCGATGTCGCCGACCCCGAGGCGATGGAACGCCTGTCGAATCAGGTTCTCGGTGAGCACGGCGTCCCGGATGTCGTTGTCAACAACGCAGGGATCGGGGTGGCCGGCCCGTTCCTGGAGACCGGCTTCGAAGATTGGCGGCACGTGCTCGATGTCAACGTGATGGGCGTGGTTCACGGCTGCCGCCTGTTCGGCAAGGCGATGGCAGCGCGTGGCGAAGGGGGCCACATCGTCAACACGTCCTCGGCGGCGGGATATGCCGCGACGAAGGAACTGCCCGCGTACGCCGCCTCCAAGGCGGCGGTCTTGATGCTGAGCGAGTGTTTGCGGGCCGAGCTGGTTCCCTACGGGATCGGCGTGACCGCCGTATGCCCCGGGATCGTCGCCACCAACATCACGCGCACGACCCGTTGGGTGGGGCGCGGGGAGGCGGAGCAAGAGCGAATCCGGGAGCGGGTGACTCGTTTCTACCAGCGCCGTAACTTCACCGCCGAGCAAGTCGCCGCGGCGCTCGTGCGGGCAATCGCGACCGACGCGCCGGTCGCGGCGGTCACGCCTGAGGCGAAGGTGATGCTTGCGCTCTCTCGCGTGGCTCCAGGACTGTTGCGAAGGCTTGCGCAGATGGACGCGCTCCCGGCGTGAGTCTGGATCGCTGCGTGAAAAGTCTTGAAGGAGTCCGCGATCCCGGGGCGAAACGGGCGGCATGCTGCTTAGACATCGTCCGCCGGGGATCGACTCGACCCCCGCCAACACAGCCAAGGAGTTCCAGCATCTCGACGAGAAGTGGATTGCGGTACTGCGCTGGCTCGGAGCGAACAAGATCGACCTGATCCTGGTCGGTGCGGCCGCCAGATCCGTCCGCGGCGACGCCGCGGCCCGAGGTCCGGTGGCGATTGTGCCCGCGCCGTACGGGCGCAACCTCGAGCGGCTCGCCCGCGCCCTGTGGTCGGCACATGCGCGGCTGCGAATCGAATCCGGGATCGCGATCCGCGACGGCGCCGAAACGATGCCGGTCAAGTTGAGCGCCGAGAAGCTCGTGCGCGGTCAGCGCTGGACGCTGCGATGCGGGGAGCACGACCTCGACATCGAGGGACGCCCCGAGGGAGTGCCCGGCTATCAAGAGTTGCTCTACGAAGCGGTCCGCTTTGAGCTGACGCCCGAGGTCAGCGTCGAGGTCGCCTCGCCTGAGGACATCGAGCACTACGATCACGTGCGCCGTACGGGCATCGCACCGGAATTCAGGGTCGCTCGGCAGGCCCCAACGAAGACATAGGTTGCAGTAGGGCCCGACTTAAGCGCGTCGCTAGTCTCAGGGGCATGCTCAGACGGTATGAGTCCGCCCTGATCGGGGTGGCCGCAGCGGTGGTGCTGCTGGCCATCACGTGGTTCCTGGCGTTCCACGTCGGCCTGTTCCATCACGCCGACGTACGGATCCTCGCGGGCTTCACCGATCTGCACCGCCCGCGCGTCGATCCGATCGCAAGCTCCATCGCACACCTGTGCAACCCGCAGCCGTTCGTGTTCCTCGGCAGCGGCGTGATCCTGGTCGCACTGATCCGCCGGCGGTTCGGCGTCGCGCTCGTGATCGCAATGATCCTGCTCGGGGCGAATGTGACTACGCAACTGCTCAAACCGCTGCTCGCCGAGCCTCGCTCGGTGCTGCCCGGCGAGCTCGCGATCCGAGCTGTCTCATGGCCGAGCGGGCATGCAACTGCGGCGATGTCGCTGGCGCTGTGCTCGGTGCTCGCCGCCCCCGCGCGGCTGCGCCCGGCCGTTGCTGCGCTCGGCGCGGTGTTCGCGGTCGCGGTCAGCTACTCGTTCCTGACGCTCGGCTGGCACTACCCGAGCGACGTGGTCGGCGGCTATCTCGTCGCCACCGCGTGGACGCTGCTCGGGATCGCCGCGCTGCTCGCAGTTCGCGGCCGCGCGCCGGCGGAATTGGGTGTCGAGTCGACCGAGCGCCGATCGCTGGGCAGCACGCTCCGCGCACCTGCCGGCGCGCTGCTCGCGGCGCTGACGGCCTTGGCGCTGCTGCTGATCGTCCGCCCGCACCAGGTCGTCAGCTATGCCCAGGCACATCAGGTGTTCGTGATCGGCGCAAGCGCGATCGCCGCGATGGGCCTGGGACTGGCGACGGGCGTGATGCTTGCGCTGCGGCGATGAGCAGGACCACGATCAACGATCTGTCGCGCGCCGCGGCCAGCATCCGGCTGAACTATCTGTAACGACCCGGCTCCCACAGCGGCTCCTCGCCGCCGTTGGCGCCCCGGCTGAGGATGAACAGCAGGTCCGAGAGCCGGTTCAGGTAACGCACAACCTCGGCGCCCACGTCCTCGCCGCAGGCGATCGCGAGTCGCTCGGCTCGCCGGCAGACGGTGCGGCAGATGTGCAGGTGCGCGGCCGCCGGGGTCCCCCCGGGGAGCACGAAGGACTTCAGCGGCTTCAGCGTCGCGTTGACTTCGTCGCAGCGCTGCTCGAGCCACTCCGTCTGCTCAGGCGCAACCCGCAGGCGCTCGCGCTCGGGGTCCTCGGGCGCGGAGATATCGGCGCCGACGTCGAACAGGTCGTTCTGGATGTGGCGCAACCAGTCCCCGTAGTCGTCGGGCAGGCTGTCGAGCGTGAGCGTCAGGCCGATCTGAGCGTTGAGCTCATCGACCGTTCCGTAGGCCTCGATCCGCGGGTGAGTCTTCGGCACCCGACTCATGTCGCCGAGATGGGTCTCGCCGCCGTCGCCGAGGCGGGTGTAGATCCTCGTCAGGTTCACGGTCATCTCGACCTTGGAGTCTAGGTGCTCTCCGAGGCTGGACCGAGGGGGATGGTCGCATTAACGAAAAATACGGTGGGTTCCACGACCACCCCCCTGAGCGACGGCGTGTCGGTGTACGATCTTGCCCGTTCAAGGTCGGTGGCAATGGGAAGCCGGTGAGAGCCCGGCGCGGACCCGCCACTGTAATCGGGGACGCCAGCCGCATCCAAGCCACTGGTGACGAGGAGTCGCCGGGAAGGCGCGGCGGGTAGGCCCGTAAGCCAGGAGACCAGCCTCCGACCGCCAAGCCAATACGCCCTCGTGGAAAGGGGTGGCCCTGATGTATCGCAGAACAATCCTCGCGCTCGGCGGAGCGCTCGTCCTCGCAGGCGCCGCAACGGCCTCGAGCGCCGTCGCTGCCGGCACGACCGTCACCGTCCGCGTCGAAGGGAAGAACAAGACCCTGCTGGCGGCAACCCAGGTCAAGCCCCGTGGCGGCGTTGTCACGATCTCCGGGAAGAGCTGCTCATCGGCGAGCGGCGCCGGCGCGGTCGCGCTCGCCACGCACGGTGCGTGGTCGGGCAAGTGGTTCTCGTTCGGTCTCGAAGTCCTGAAGATCCTCGGCGAGACCGACAACTTCACCACGACGAAGTCGTATTGGGAGCTGTTCATCGACAACGTGGCATCGCAGGGCGGCGTCTGCACCGTGAAGCCGTTGCACCGAGGCGAGCAGATCCTGTTCGCGGCGGTCCCTGCGACCGGGACCGAGTTCCCGCTCGCGCTCAGCGCCCCCGCTCACGTCGTCGCGGGGCACGCGTTCACGGTCACCGTCAAGGCGTTCAACGTCAGGGGCAAGGCGAAGCCGCTCGCCGGCGCGACGGTCGACGGTCAGACCACCAACAGCCAAGGACGCGCGACGATCACGCTGACGCACACGGGTACAACGAGTCTGACCGCGACAAGCAAGGGCTTCATCCGAGCAGAGGCGCAAGTCCGCGTCTCATAGGGCGGAGGTGCTCGGAACCGTCCGCACGTCTGTCGCCGCGATGGCAGCCACCGCCGTGGCCGCCGTCGCGGCGGGCTGCGGGCTCGGTCCGGGAGCGGGCACCTCCAACGTCAGCCTGACGGTCACCCGTGGCTTCGGCGACGGCCGGATCGCGAGTGTGAGCGAGCGCCGTGTGGCCGGGTCCGAGACCGTGATGCGGATGCTCGAGCGCTCCTTCCACGTGCAGACGCGCTTTGGCGGGGGCTTCGTGGAGTCGATCAACGGGCAGTCGGGCGACTCCGTCAGGCACGACTGGTTCTACTACGTCAACGGGATCGAGGCTGATCAGGGCGCGGCGACCACAGCCGTCCACAAGGGCGACCGGATCTGGTGGGATCTGCACGACTGGACCGTCACCAATTCGGTGCCGGCGGTGGTCGGGTCATTTCCCGAGCCGTTCGTACACGGGATCGGCGGCAAGCGGCTGCCGACCGTGGTCGAGTGTGCAAAGGATGCAGGCGCGGCCTGCGCGAAGGTCTCAGCCGAGCTGAAGTCCGTCGGCGTGCCGGTCGCGAGCCAGCTGCTCGGCACCGGTTCGGGCAACGATTCGCTTGGGCTGCTCGTCGGGACCTGGAAGGAGATGCGGCCCGTGATCGCCGCGAGCCTGATCGCGCTCGGCCCGGCACGCAGCGGGGTCTACGCGCGGTTCACGGGCGCCGGCGGCGATTCTCTGCAACTGCTGGACCCCGACGGCCGCGTGGCGCGCACCCTCGGCGCGGGTTCGGGGCTGATCGCCGCCACGCGCGACAATGTCTCCGCGCCGACGTGGCTGATCACCGGGACTGACCCGGCAGGCGTCGCGTCGGCCGCCGCGGCGCTGACGCCGGCGCGGCTGCGCGATCATTTTGCGCTCGCGGTCGTCGGCGGCTCGGACGTGCCGGTGCCCGTGCGCGCGGGACCCGTGCGCGCGGGACCCGTGCGCGCCCAGGGGGCAGGATGAGCTACCGCCGGCGCGCAAGTCCGCTGCATGCGGCACGCGCCGGGGTCGGCTGCGCGTACTGCCTGGCGCTTGCGGGCGCCGCGCTGATGCTCGACAACCCGATTGCGCTGGCGGCCGTGGTCGTGGCTGTGCTCGGCGCCGGCGCGGGCGCGGGTGTCGGGCGCGAGCTTCGCCGCGCGGCGCTGTTTGCGGTCCCGCTCGCGATGACCGTGATCGTCGTCAACGCGCTTGTCACCCGGGACGGACTGACGGTGATCTTCCGGCTCGGGGAGCTGCCGCTGCTGGGTCATACCGATATCACGCTCGAGGCGACGGCCTACGGCGCGATCCTCGGCCTGCGCGCCGTCGCCCTGATCCTCTGCGGCGCCCTCTACACGGCGGCAGTCGATCCAGACGAGGTGCTGCGCCTGTTCCGGCGCGTGTCGTTCCGCTCGGCGCTGACGGCCACGCTCGCGACCCGGATGGTGCCGGTGCTGCTCCGCGATTCGCGACGTCTCGCCGAAGCCCAGCGCTGCCGGCCGGGGGCTCCGCCTTCCCGACTGGCCCTGATGCGCGCAGCGAGCTCCGGGGTACTCGACCGCGCCCTCGACGTCGCAGCGGCGCTCGAGGTGCGCGGCTACGGTTCGGCCCGCCGTCCCGCCCGTGTCCGGCGTCCCTACGGGCGCCATGACCTCGAGTTCGGCACCAGCGCCATTGCGACCCTTGCGCTGGCGCTGGTGGCCCGGATCGCCGGGTGGGCCGCGTTCCACGCATACCCGACACTGCACGCGTCCGCCGGGGCCTCGGTGATCGCCGTCGCCGGCGCGATCGTGCTGTGCGCGCTGGCGCCGTTCGCGGATCGCCGGGGAGTGGCGCGGTGAGCGTGTTGACGCTTGAACACGTGAGCTACACCTATCCGGACGCTATCGCGCCGGCGCTGGACGACGTCTCGCTCGAGCTGTCGCCAGGGGAGCTGGTCGTTGTGGCGGGCGCGTCGGGATCGGGGAAGTCGACGCTCCTGCGAGCCGCCAGCGGGCTCGTGCCGCACTTCCACGGCGGTTCGTTCGCGGGGCGGGTGACGGTCGCGGGGATGGACACCCGTGAGCACGGTCCCGGCGAGCTGGCGGGGGTGGTCGGGACGTTGTTCCAAGACCCCGAGACGCAGGTCGTGATGGGCACAGTCCGCGCGGAGCTCGCGTTCCCGCTCGAGAACCGGGGCGAGCCCGCCGGCGCGATCGCCCGCGGTGTCGAGGAGGCGGCGCTGGCGCTCGGGATCGGCGAGCTGCTCGAGCGGGCGACGGGCGAGCTGTCGGGCGGCGAGCTGCAACGGGTCGCCCTCGGCGCCGCGCTCGCCGGGCGTCCGCTCCTGGTCGTGCTCGACGAGCCGACCTCGCAGCTTGACCCGGTCGCTGGCGACGAGCTGATCGGACTGCTGCGGCGGCTGAACGAGGACTTCGAGGTGACAGTGCTGCTGGCCGAGCATCGGCTCGAGCGCTGCCTCGCGTTCGCCGACCGGGTTGTCGCGATGGCCGGCGGCCGGGTGACGCGCGATGGGACGCCCGCTGAATTCCTGGCCTGGGCTGCGTCTGCCGCGCCGGCACTTGAGACCCCCGGCGCCCGGCTGCTCCGGGGCGTCGGCCTGCCCGGTGTCGCGGGGGTCAAAGCGGCCCGCTCGGCCTTGCGCTCGCGAGGTCTGCAACCGGACGCGGATGCTCCGGTGCCCGATCCGGCCGTCGCCGCGCGACGAGACGCGCCGGCGCTTGCGTTCCGTGGCGTCTGGCACGAGCTGCGGGGCGGGGCGTCGATTCTGCGCGGCGCATCGCTCGCGATCGCCCCGCGGGAACGGGTCGCGCTGATGGGCGCCAACGGCGCCGGAAAGTCGACGCTGCTGCGCCACGGCGCCGGTCTGATGCAGCCGACGCGGGGGAGGGTGACGAGCACCGGACGGGTCGCGCTGCTGCTCCAGAACCCGACCGACTACCTGGTGCACGAGACCGTCGCCGCCGAGGCGCCGGCGAGTGCGCTGAGCGCCGTCGGGCTTGACCCGCAGGCGTTGGCGCAGCGTCATCCCCGCGACCTCTCGGGCGGCGAGAAGCAGCGCCTGGCGCTCGCGATCGTGCTCGGCGACGGCAGCGACCCGCCGGCCGTCCTGTGCCTCGATGAGCCGACGAGGGGCATGGACCGTGGTGCCAAACAGGAACTGGCGCGCCTGCTGCAGACGCTCGATGCCGCCGTCCTCGTCGCCACCCACGATCCCGAGTTCGTGGCGGCCTTCGCCGAGCGCGTCGTACTTCTCGCCGACGGCGCGCCGATCGCGGACGGACCCACCGCTGAAGTGCTCTCCGGCGGCACGTACTTCGCCACCGAAACCGCACGGATCCTCGGCGGGGCCGGCCACGCGCTCACCCCGGAAGCCGGGATCGCGCTGCTCAGCCGCGAGGAGGTGGTGGCATGAGCTGGCAACTCGGGGCGTTCACGATCCTTGGGGTCGCGATCATCGCCGGCTTCGCGTGGTATGAGCGCAGCCGGCCGGATGCGCGGATCGTGGCGCTTGTCGCGACGCTCGCTGCGTTCGCGGCGCTCGGGCGGATCGCGTTCGCGGCGCTGCCGAACGTGAAGCCCTCGACCGACATCGTGCTGATCTCCGGCTACGCCCTCGGCGCCGCCCCTGGGTTCGTCGTCGGCGCGCTGACCGGGCTGACGTCGAACTTCTTCTTCGGGCAGGGACCGTGGACGCCGTGGCAGATGGCCGCTTGGGGCGCAACCGGCGCCCTCGGCGCCGGGCTCGCGATCGTCACTCGCGGACGGATCCGCCGATGGCCGCTGGCGCTTGTCTGCGCCGTCGTCGGCTACGGGTTCGCGGCAATCCAGGACGTCGGCGACTGGGTCAACTACAGCGACCACAGCGCCGTGCAGTTGGGTGTCTACGTCGGCAAGGGGACCGGCTTTGACGCGATCCACGCCGGTGGGTGCCTGCTGTTCGCGCTCGCGTTCGGGCCGGCGCTGACCCGGTCGATCCAGCGCTTCGCGCGGAGGTTGCAGGTGAGCTGGGAGCCGGCGAAGAGCGCCGCGGCCGGGGCGGGCGGGCTCATCATCGTTACCGCGGTTCTTGGGGTATTGCTGGTTAACCAGCAATACCCAGGCATTGGACAGGCGTCTGCGGCCAGCGCGGACCCGGCCACGTACCTGCTCGGCGCTCAGAACAGCGACGGTGGTTTCGGCGCCGCTGCGCGCGGATCCTCAGATCCGCTGTTCTCCGGCTGGGCCGCGCTCGGGCTCGCGGCGGCCGGGCACAACCCGCTTGATGTCAGTCGCGGCGGCGCGAGCCTGCTCGAGTATGTGCGCGGGGGTGCGCGCGGCGGCGACGTCGGCGCGCTCGAGCGCACGATTCTCGTTGCGCGGTCAGCGGGTCTTTCAGCCACCAGCTTCGGCGGGCAGGATCTTGTGGCGGCGCTATTGCGCCGATTCAAGCGCGACGGGTCGATCTCCGACCAGGTCAACCTGACCGCGTTCGCGGTGCTCGCGCTGCGTGCCGCCGGCGCCTCGCTGCCCGGCACGACGGGCAGGTGGCTTCGCCGTCAGCAGAACGGCGATGGCGGCTTCAGCTTCGCGAGCGCCGGCGGAGGCAGTGACGTCGACGACACCGGGGCAGCGCTCGAGGCGCTCGGCGGCGCCGGCGCGGGTGCGGCCCGCGCGACGGCGTTCATCCGTGCCCAGCAGAACCGCGACGGCGGTTTTCCGAGCCAGCCCGGGGACGTCTCAAACGCCCAATCGACGGCCTGGGCGGTTCAGGGCCTGCTCGCGGCGGGCGTCGATCCCGGCTCGCTGCACCGTCGCGGTGTGCGCTCGCCGCTTGACTACCTGCGCTCGCTGATCGCCGCCGACGGACACGTCCGCTACGCGCGCAACGCAGACCAGACTCCCGTATGGGTCAGCGCGCAGGCGCTGATGGCGCTCGAGCGCAGGCCGCTGCCGCTGGCGCCGGTGGCGCGGGCGAGCACCGGAACCACGCACCACGCCACCCAGCAGCGCGCCACGCCCAAGCCCGTCGCGCGCGCCCCGCGGCGTGCGGCAGACCCTCCAACGCACCTGAAAAAGGCAAAACGTGCGGCGAAGGCACGTCGGGCCGCAGCCGCGCAAACGGCATCGCCGGCGCTGCTCGGCTATGCCGCCGAGGCGGGGTTGATCACGGCGCTGGTGCTTGCACCCGTCGGAGCGAGCTAGAAACCGGTAGCCTCCGAGCCGCGGATGCAGATCGGTGTCCCCAGGGAGACGACGGATGGCGAGCAGCGGGTGGCGCTCGTCCCCGAGATCGTGCGCAAACTCGTTGCCAAGGACCAGCAGGTCCTGGTACAGCGCGGCGCGGGCGCCGGCGCGATGATTCCCGACGAGCAGTACGAGGAGGCAGGCGCGACGCTCACCGACGATGTCGGCGCGGTGTACGCCAGCGCCGTGGTCGTCAAGGTCGCGCCACCGACGGCCGAGGAGACCGTGCGGATGAAGGGCGACGGGGTGCTGATCGCGTTTCTGCAGCCGTTGACGAATGGTGACGGTGTGCGTGCTCTGGCGGCGGCAGGTGTGACGAGTTTTGCTCTGGAGGCGGTGCCGCGGATCAGCCGCGCGCAGACGATGGACGCCTTGTCAAGCCAGGCGAACATCGTGGGCTACCGCGGAGCGCTGATCGGTGCGCAGGAGATGGGCCGCTTCTACCCGATGCTGATGACCGCCGCGGGCACGATTCGGCCCGCGACCGTGCTCGTGCTCGGCGCCGGCGTCGCCGGGTTGCAGGCGATCGCGACCGCGCGCCGGCTCGGCGCCGTCGTCCAGGGCTTCGATGTCCGCTCGGCGGTCAAGGAGCAGATCGAGTCCTTGGGCGCGAAATTCCTCGAATTCGACCTCGGCGGCGACCTCGAAGGCGAAGGTGGCTACGCAAAGGAGTTGACAGCCGAGCAGCAGGCCAAGCAGCAGGAGTTGATGGCCGAGGCGATCGGCAAGTGCGATGTGGTGATCACGACCGCGGCTGTTCCGGGGCGCCGCGCCCCGATCCTCGTGACCGAGGAGGCCGTAAAGAAGATGAAGCCCGGGTCGGTGATCGTCGACCTGGCGGCCGAGACCGGCGGCAACTGCGAGCTCTCAGAGCCAGGCAAGGAGGTCGTGCGCCACGACGTCAAGATCATCGCGCCGCTGAACGTCGCGAGCACGATGGCCGAGCACGCATCGCAGCTGTACGCGCGCAACATCGATGCCCTGCTCGGGCTGATGATTTCCGAAGAGGGCGAGCTGAAGCTCGACTTCGAGGATGAGGTGATCGCCGGCGCGTGCATCACTCGTGGCAAGGAAATCGTTCACGAAGGCGCGAAAGCCGCCGCGGCGGCGGGTAAGGAGACGGAGCGATGAGCCTAGTCACCGAGATCGCGATCCTGGTCCTCGCTGCGTTCGTCGGCTTCGAGGTGATCTCAAAGGTCCCGAACACGTTGCACACGCCGCTGATGTCCGGCACCAACGCGATCCACGGAATCGTGCTGCTCGGCGGCCTGCTGCTGATGCACGAGGCGACCGGCTTCCTCGAGCACTTCCTGCTCGTGATCGCGATCACGTTCGGCACGATCAACGTGATCGGTGGTTTCTTCGTGACCGACCGGATGCTCGAGATGTTCAAGCGCAAGCCACCGCCGAAGACGGAGGGCGAGGAGAAGTGATCCTCGCCACGACATTCCTGCAGAAGGCGAACTTCATCGACGCGCTGTACATCGTCGCGTTCTCGATGTTCATCTACGGGATGAGCGGCCTGACCGGCCCTCGCACCGCGGTCACCGGTAACCAGATCGCTGCGGGGGGCATGACGATCGCGGTGATCGCGACGCTGTTGACCCCGGGCGTCTGGGACGGATCGAGCACGCCGTGGCTGATCATCCTCGGCCTGGTGCTCGGAACCGCGATCGGGCTCCCGGCGGCGCTGAAGGTGCGCATGACCGCGATGCCGCAGATGGTCGCGCTGTTCAACGGCGTCGGTGGCGGCGCCGTGGCGCTGATCGCGTGGGTCGAGTACCGCCACCACTTCACCGTTGGTCCAGGCGTCGGGGCGTGGGCGGACAAGCGGGAGATTCCGACGCTGTTTGCCGCGATCGTCGGCTCGGTCTCGTTCTGGGGATCGAACATCGCGTTCGGAAAGCTCCAGGAACTGATCCCGAGCAGGCCGATGAAGCTGCCCGGCGCCGGCCAGGCGGTGTTGAACTCTGCGTTGCTGCTGATCGCGGTCGGCAGCGCGATCGTGCTCTCGTCCGGGACCCACTCCCAGGGCCTGTTCATCGTCGGCATCCTCGTCGTCGCTGCCGTGCTCGGGAACGCGATGGTGCTGCCGATCGGCGGCGCCGACATGCCGGTCGTCATTTCCCTCCTGAACGCGTTCACCGGGCTCTCGGCGGCCGCGACTGGTATCGCTCTGAACAACACCGCGATGATCGTCGCCGGGATGATCGTCGGCGCGTCCGGCACGATCCTCACCAACCTGATGGCCAAGGCGATGAACCGCTCGGTGCCGGCGATCGTCGCCGGCGGGTTCGGGGGAGAGGTGGCCGCGCCGGCGGCCGGTGCGATCGACCGCGGACCGGTCCGCTCGACGTCCGCGCAGGACGTCGCGATCCAGCTCTCCTATGCCCGCCTGGTCGTGGTCGCGCCCGGCTACGGAATGGCAGTGGCTCAGGCCCAGCATGCGGTCCGCGAGCTCGAGCGGGCCTTGGAGGCCAAGGGCGTCGAGGTCAAGTACGCGATCCATCCGGTCGCGGGGCGGATGCCCGGCCACATGAACGTGCTGCTCGCCGAGGCCGACGTGCCGTATGACCTGCTCAAGGAGATGGACGACATCAATCCCGAGTTCTCGCGCACCGACGTGACGCTCGTGATCGGCGCCAACGACGTCACCAACCCGGCCGCCCACGACGATCCCAGCTCGCCGATCTACGGCATGCCGATCCTCGAGGTCGACCGCTCCGCGGCGGTGGTCGTGCTCAAGCGTTCGATGGCCTCTGGATTTGCCGGCATCGACAACCCGCTGTTCTACGGCCCCAAGACCTCGATGCTGTTCGGCGATGCGAAGGCGTCCGTGAGCGACATCACGTCGGAGGTCCAGGCGCTCTAGCCGGACGCGCGAGCAAGCGAGCAGACATGGATCCCAACCGGCTGAAGGCAATACCCCTGTTCTCCCATCTGTCCGAGGACGAGGCCCACCGCCTCGCCGCGTTCGCGACCGAGACGAGCATTGCCGAGGGGCAGATCCTGATGAAGCAAGGTGACTACTCGACCGAGCTGATCGCGGTTGAAGAAGGTACCGCAGACGTGTTGCGGGACGGCCATAGGATCGCCTCGCTGAAGGAGGGCGACCTGATCGGAGAAATGGGCCTGCTTTCCCGCGAGCCGCGCAATGCAGACGTGATCGCCACCTCCCCGATGCGCGTGATCAAGCTGACACACTGGGAGATTCGGCGGATGTCGCAGGACACGATCGACCGGATCGAGGAGATCATCAGCGAGCGCCTGCAGGCCGGCGTCGCCGACCCGGCGCACTGATCCAGGGGCTGGCTGGGCAGGTTGGGGTTCTCGGCCGGGTGGTCGGGCGGGGTCGTCGGGCGGTTGGCTGTCGGTGGGGTCGTCGGGCGGTTGGGCTGTCGCGGTTCGGCTGCTCGAAAAACGGCGCATCGAAGGGTGGTTGGTCGTGGACAGATATTGCACCGGATTTTGGGGCCCCACGGTCCACCTCGACCACCCACGGTGGGTCGGTGTTGGGTTCGTCCTCACTCGAGATCAGCGGCTGGGCGGAGTGCCGGCTGAACGCAATGTTCCTCCCGCTATTCGGGAGGAACTTTGCGTTGGCTGGCCTCCACATGGGCGTCGATCACATCGGGCGACCTGCGACGTTCGGTACTCGTGAATTCGGTGCAATGGACGGAGACCGAGCAGACGTCCAGCCTTTGCGAGACCCAACTCCTCCCCAGCGCCGTTAAACGCTTGCGACGGAACCGTCCGGGCGAGGTACCTAGGTTTGCCCGGAGGCGAGCTTTGCACGCTATGCTCACCGTCGGGCGTTTCTGATAGCTTTTCGCCCGCCGAATCCCCGGGAATGCCGGCCCGGGGAGCGGGGAACCCAATTCGTTGGGGCGAGTCTTGTGGTGATCCACGAGATGCGCTGCGAGAGCAAGCGCTAGCCCGTCAGCTAACTCCGCAGGCATGTGGCGCGAAAGTGCAACACCGCACCCGCGGAACGACCTGCGTGTCCGTTTTCAGCAGCTTTCACACCAACATCATGTGCAACCCCCGGCCGCGCGCGGCTGGGACGGGCACCGAGGTCGAACGTGATCGCAGGATGGCAAGGATCTCGCCGATTAACGATCTTGCTGATCCTCGGCCTGCTTGCGCCCGGCTCCGTCGCCGAGGCCGCGTCCGGCGGGGCCGGCGTCGCGCCGCCGCAGAGTCCAAAGGGCTTTGACACCTCCGCGGTGGTCTACTCGAGTTTCGCGCGCACGCTGCGAAAGGGCGAGCGGGGGCAAGACGTCAAGACGCTGCAGACGTGGCTCAGCGAGATCGGCTACAACGTGCCCGAGACAGGGTACTTCGGATCCGCGACGCAGGCGCAGGTCAAGCGCTTCCAGCTCGCCAATCAGCTTGCGCCGGCGAGCGGTGCCGTCGGGACGAGGACCGCGAGCACGCTGATCGCTGCGGTTAAGAAACTGACCAACGGCTCGGGCGTGCTCGGCGCCTCGAGCGTGAACTCTTCGTCCGGATGGGTGTTCCCGCTGAAGCCGATCCGCCGGGTTCTCGGCACCAAGGACTGGACGCTTGATCAAGGCGTCGACATTGGCACCGTCAACAACGCCTGCGGTCCGAACGTGGTCGAAGTCGCGGTCACGTCCGGCACGATCGTGAAAGAGGGAATTGACGGATTCGGATCGGCGGCACCGATCCTGAAGGTCGACTCGGGCACGTACAAGGGCCGCTATGTCTACTACGGCCACGCGATGCCCGCGCTGGTTGCGGTCGGCACGCACGTGTACACGGGACAGCCGATCGCAGAGGTCGGCTGCGGTCAGGTCGGGATCTCCTCCGCACCCCACATCGAGATCGGGATCAGCGATCCCGGCGGCCCGCCGTGTTGCCCCGGCGGCGAGACTTCGCAGGAGATGTACGACATCATGGTCGGGCTCTACAAGAAGGCCGGCGGCCGGTAGGCACGCTCCGGCCGCGCCCGGCGTGCGGCCATAGAATGGCCGAATGGATGGCAATCAGCGCGATCTGGCGGTCGTCGGCGGAGGCATCGTCGGGCTCGCCGCTGCCCGGGAGCTGCTGATCAGGCACCCGCAGCTGCGCGTCACCGTGCTCGAGCGCGAGCCGGAAGTCGGACGCCACCAGACTGGCTCGAACTCGGGCGTCGTTCATGCCGGAATCTACTACAAGCCCGGCTCGCTGAAGGCGCGGCTGTGCGTCGAAGGCATGCGGAGCATGTACGAGTTCTGCGATCAGCACAACATCCATTA
Source organism: uncultured Solirubrobacterales bacterium (assembly GCA_963794285.1). GTDB lineage: Bacteria > Actinomycetota > Thermoleophilia > Solirubrobacterales > Solirubrobacteraceae > Palsa-465. Next base: position 223,337 of record CAWCDS010000009.1, on the reverse strand, counting down.
CGAGCGCTGCGGGAAGGTGATCGTCGCCATCGATCAGACCGAGCTCGGGAGACTGGACGAGCTCGAGGCGCGAGGGCGCGCCAATCAGGTCCCGGGCCTGCGCCGGATCGACCGCGATGAGCTGCACGAGCTGGAACCGCATGCGACCGGGATCGCCGGCCTGCACTCTCCCAATACCGGGATCATCGACTTCGGCGAGGTTGCCCGTGCGCTTGCCGACGACCTGCGCAGGCGCGGAGCGACCGTCACCACCGGTTGCCGCATTGACCGCCTCACGCGCGCCGGGCACGAGATCGTGCTGAGCAACTCCCACGGCGAGGTTCGCGCGGCCCACGCGATCGTCTGCGCCGGGGCATGGAGCGACCGGCTGGCGGTTGCCGCGGGAGCGCCGAGCGATCCGCGGATCGTCCCGTTTCGGGGCGCGTACCTGAAACTTCGCCCCTCGGCGCAGCAACTGGTCCGCAGTCTGATCTACCCCGTTCCCGACCCCGAGCTCCCGTTCCTCGGCGTTCATCTGACCAAGCGGATCGACGGCGAGGTGTGGCTTGGCCCGACGGCGCTGATCGTCGGTGCTCGTGATGCCTACCGACTCTCGAAGGTCCGCCCAGCGGATCTGTGGGACACGCTCCGCTGGCCCGGAACGTGGCGGATGATGGCGAAGTTCCGGCGGACGGCCGTGTCGGAGCTGCACCTCGCTTTCAGCCGCCGCGCGTTCGTGGCCGCCTGCGCACGGTACGTGCCTGAGCTTCGAACCGAGGATGTGGTCAGCGGGCCCGCCGGGGTCCGGGCCCAGGCGCTTTCTCGCAACGGCGCGCTCGTTGACGACTTCGTTGTGAACGAGCTTGACGGGATGCTGTTCGTGCGCAACGCACCGTCCCCGGCGGCGACGTCGGCGCTGTCGATTGCGTCCCTGATCGCCGATCGAATCGAGCCGTCGCTTACGTGACGGGCCCCGGATCGACCGGCCGGCTGTCGTACTGCTCGGCGCGCCGATGCTGACCCGCGAACGCGCGATCGAAGGCCTCACCGGGGAGCGGTTCGACATCGCCGTAATCGGCGGCGGGATCACGGGCGCGGGCGTCGCGCTCGACGCGGCTTCACGCGGCTACAGCGTCGCACTCGTTGAGAAGGCGGACTTCGCGTCGGGCACCAGCAGCCGCTCGTCGAAGCTCGTGCACGGCGGGCTGCGCTATTTGCAGAACTTCGACCTCGGGCTGGTTCGCGAAGCGCTGCTCGAGCGGCGTTTGATGGTCAAGCTCGCGCCGCATCTGGTCAAGCCGCTGCGGATGGTCGTGCCGGCGTTCGACGGCGCCAGGCCCGATCGACTCGTTGGGATCGGTCTGAACATGTACGACGTGATGGCGACACCGCGGCTGCGCGGACGCCGGGCCCGGCGTGCTCCCGGGCGCCCGCAGCGCGGGAACGACGAGGAGCCTGAGAGCGACTGGAGCCCCGAGCGCCACCGCGTGATCTCCGGCGAGGAGGTCGCGGAGCTGATGCCCGCGCTGAGCTCGAGAAACCCAACCGGCGGCTATCTCTTCTACGACTGCCAGACGGATGACTCGCGGCTGGTGCTGACGATTCTGGCCGAGGCGGAGCGCTTCGGCGCGATCTGCGCCAACCGTCTGGAAGTGGTCGAGCTCGTCCCCGAGGACGGGCACGGAGCAGGCGTCAAGGTCCTCGATGCCGAGCGCGGCGATGAATTTGTCGTGCATGCCGACAACGTGATCAACGCGACCGGCGTGTGGGCGGACCGGATCCGGCCCGAGGAGCTGCACTCCGAGGCGGAGGTTCCGAGGATCGCGCCCAGCCGCGGCACACACGTGATCCTCTCGGCCGATGACATCCCGCTGCAGGCGGGGGCGATCATGCCGGCGGGCGAGGGCCGCTCGATCTTCGCGCTGCCGTGGCTTGGACAAACGCTGATCGGAACCACCGACAACAACTACGAGGGCGAGATCGACCACATCCGCCCGTCGAGCGAGGACATCGAGTACCTCCTGCAGGCCACGAACGCGTTCTTCGGCACCGAGCTCGGGGCCGGCGATCTCCAGGGCGCGTTCGCCGGCGTGCGGCCGCTGATCTCGAGTGGTGACACGCGCAAGTCGGTCGACATCTCCCGGAAGGCCGAGCTGTATGAGACCTCGAGCGGGCTGATCACGATCACAGGCGGCAAGCTCACGACCTGGCGGCGGATGGCGAAGGCCGCCGTCGACCGCGTCGTCGAGCGCGATGGGCGGCAGGCCCCGTGCCGGACGCATGAGATTCCGCTCGGTCAGCAGGTCGACCCTGCCAGCCTGCACAGAGTCGAGGGCGTGCCGGAGGAGTCCTACGCGGCGCTCGCGGGACGTTACGGGCACGCCGCAGACCGCGTTCTGCGGGCTGCTGCGGAGCGCGGGGAGCTTGCTCAGCCGATCCTCGCGGGCCACCCGGACCTGCTCGCGGAGGCGGTGTACGCCGTGCGCCAGGATCAGGCGCGGACGGTCGGTGACGTGCTGCTGCGGCGCACTCGACTCGGGCTGCTCGCCGGCCGTGAGCTTTCTTCCGACCGCGCTCAGGCACCGATGCGGGTGGCGGATGCGATCGGAGCGGAGCTCGGCTGGGACGAGCCCCAGATTACCGCCGCCGTGGATGACTTCCGGCGCGAGGTGAGCGCCGAAGGGGTCTCGGGAGACGTTGGATAAGGTCAGGCCGATGGACGAGGTGCTCGAGCTCTGCCGGCGTGTGCTCGGTCAGGCGTCGTCGGCGCAGCAGGCGGCGGCACAGGCGCGCGCCGAGGGCCGCCGCGGACGGGTTACGAAGCTCGCCGCTGCGATCAAGGCCTGCAGGGCGTTGGCCGATGGCGCCTCCGACGAGCAGCTCCCGGCGCTGCCGCCGGACGATCAGCCCAGCGACTCAGCTCGGCCGGCGCTCGCGGCGGCTGTCGCCCGCGAGCTCTCAAGCGCCAGCGCGAGACTCCCCGAGCGTGAGCGCGAGGTGCTCGCCCTGCGTGAGCTGCTGCGGCTCTCATACAAAGAGATCGCGCGGGTGATGGCGATCAAGCCGACGGCGGTCCCGATGCTGCTCGCCGAGGCCCGGCTGAGACTGCAGGTGGAGCGAAGGGGAACGAGCGTCGAGCTCGGCGCCGGCTGCGCCGAGGGCGAGCGAGCGCTGCGGTTGCTGGCCCGCCGGCAGGACTCAGAGCCAGTGTCGGCGGCGGACCAGGAGTGGCTGCTGCAGCACATGGCACAGTGCGAGGCGTGCGAGCGGGCCCACGCCGCAATGCTCGAGGCATCGGTCTGTTATCGCGCGTGGCTCCCCGAGGAAGCTCCGACGCCGGTGGCCGAGGCAGTCGAGGCGCCCGCCACCGATGCCGCGAAGCCTGAGGACACCCCAGCGCCGGAGCCTGAGGAAGGTCCGGTCGTGGAGCCTGAGGCAGCTCCGGCCGCCGCTGAGCCCGAAGAGGAGGCTCCGGTCGTGGAGCTTGAGGAGGAGGCTCCGGTGGAGCTTGAGGAGGAGGCTCCGGTCGTGGAGCTTGAGGAGGACGAGGTTGCGGTCGTGGAGCCTGAGGCAGCTCCGGCTGCCGCGGAGCCTGAGGAGGAGGAGGTTGCCGTCGTGGAGCCTGAGGAGGCTCCGGCGGCGGAGCCTGATCCGCCTGAAGCGGAGCCCGACCGATGAGCCCGCCCCCGCGCACGCTGTTCGCCGCCGGCCGCACACTCGAACTCGGCGGCCGGCCGTGGCTGATGGGGATCGTCAATGCGACGCCGGATTCGTTCTCTGACGCCGGCCTGCACCAGTCGCTTGGGGAGCGAGTCGAGCTCGCCCGGACCCTGATCGGGGCGGGAGCCGACGTGATCGACATCGGCGGCGAGTCGGGGGTGACCAATCGCCCCGCGGTGACGCCGGAGGAGGAGATCGAGCGAGTCGTCCCGGTAATCGAGCGGGTCAGCGGGGAGCTGGGGGCGCTGGTGTCCGTCGATACGTACAAGCCGGCGGTCGCGCGCGCGGCGATCGCGGCCGGCGCGGCGATCGTCAACGACGTCAGCGGGCTGCGCGATCCGCTCCTCGCCGATGTCTGCGCTGATACCGGGGCGGCGCTGGTGCTGATGCACACGCGGGCGGCACCCAAGCAGAAGCTGCTCGACCCGAGCCTCGACGGCCGCGTCGCGGCCGATGTCGAAGCGTTCCTGCGGGGGCGGATCGAGCTCGCGATGGCGCGCGGAGTGGCGTTCGAACAGTTGATGCTCGACCCCGGCCCCGACTTCTCAAAGACGCCGGCTCAGACCGTCGAGGCGCTGCGAGGCTTGCCCCAGCTGCACGCACTCGGCCGTCCGCTGCTGCTCGCGGTCTCGCGCAAGGACTTCATCGGCGCGATCACGCGCCGGGCGCCCCGCGAGCGCACCGCGGGAACGCTGGCTGCGGTCTCGCATGGAGCCGACGCGGGAGTGCACATGATCCGTGTCCACGATGTTCCTGGGACGTCGGACTTCCTGGCCGTCCGAGCGATGCTGGCGGGCGAGGCAGAACTTGACGCGGACACGCGACTGTCCGACGAGCTGCGCTGGCAGCAGGGACGGCGACGCGTGAGCCGCGGCGGCTGAGAGGGCGACGCCGGAGCATCCGCTACATTCGGACACCGAATATCGCCGGGCGCTGGCTCAACGCGCCCGGAGCCCACCGATTACCGCAACGAAGGGGAGGTACCACCATGTCCGTGCTCGACCGTGGCGCGCTTGAAGATAGCCCGCTCGCCGACCTACACGCGATTGCGTCCGAGCTGTCGATGGACGGCTACCGCCGGCTACGCCGGCCCGAGCTGATCGACGCGATCCTCGCTCGGCAGAGCGGCGGCGAGGTCGCCGCACCGATCGGTGACGATCGCGAGGAGGATGAAGCACACGACGAGGAGCTCGAGTCTGAGCCTTCTGCCGGCGCCGAGACCGAGACAGAGGCCGTGAGCGCGGATGACGCCGAGCAGCCAACGAGCCGCCGGCGCCGCGGGCGTCGCGGCGGCCGCGGCCGCAGCGCGTCGGCCACGGCGGAAGCGCCGACCGACGAGGAAGCGCCCAGCGACGGAGCGTCGGCGCCCGAGGAGGAGCAAGCCGCCGACGAAGATGACTCCGAGGCCCCCGGGCGCGAGGAGGAGGAGACGGTCGCTGGAATCGTCGAGCTGTTGCCCAACGGCTCGGGCTTCGTGCGCGTCAACCCGCCGGAGCCCTCCGACGACGACATCTACGTCTCGGCCGCGCAGGTGAAGCGCTGCGAGCTTGTGTCCGGTGATCAGGTCGCGGGCCCCAGACGCGCCCCACGCCGGTCAGAACGATTCGCCTCACTGGTCAGGATCGACACGATCAACGGCCGGCCGGCCTCGGAGCTGGCCTCGGGCGCGCGGTTCGACGACCTGGCTGCCGCGTTTCCGGATGAGCGCTTCCGCCTCGGCTCCGAGGATCCGACCATCAAAGCGATCGAATGGCTGACGCCGTTCGGCAAAGGCTCCCGCGTGACGATCGTCGGCCAGGCACGGGCCGGGAAGAGCGAAGCGCTTCGTCGCCTTGCGGGTGTGCTCGCCGGGCAGGAGGAGCTGCAGCTGTCCCTCGCTCTGGCAGGCGTTCGCCCTGAGGAGATCACCGAATGGAGCAGCGGGGGACTCGAGCCGGCGGCCGCGGTGAGCCTCGCGGGTTCTGCGGACGCCCAGGACAACGCCGTGGAGCTCGTGATCGATCAGGCCCGCCGGATCGCGGCCCGCGGCGCCGACGCGGTCGTGTTCGTCGACACGCTCGACGGGCTGCATCAGCACGCGGCGCGCAAGGCGCTCGCGGCCGCGCGGAACATCGTCGACGGCGGATCGCTGACGGTCATCGCGACCGCCTCGAAGCCGCTGGGCGGCGAGACGACGGTGATCGCGCTCGACGCCGCGCTGGCCAGCACCGGTCGATTCCCCGCGCTGGATCTGGGCATGAGCGGGACGACGCGGCCTGAACTGCTCGTCGGCGAGGCAGGCGCGGAGGCGATCGCACTGGCGAGGCGGGAGGCCTTGGAGCGATAATCGTCCGGTGAGCAACGCCCTCGCCCTGCTCCGCCGCTCCCGCAGCATTGTGGTTGTCGAGTACGTCAATGACGTCTACATCGCCGACGTGGCCCGGGACGCCGGGGCGCCGGCTTAGTAGGCGGTGCACCGCGAGCGGTGGCGCGGGTGGGCCTTGAAGCGCGGCCCCTGACCGCGCAGCCACAGCACCTGGTCGACTTGCGCCGCGCAGCTTCCCGGCCTCGCCGCCACGATCTGCTCGACCGTATGCAGCGCGCAGGCACGGATCTCCACCTCCTCACGCGAGTCGTGGACGATCAGCTCTTCGCGCTCGATCCTGTCAATCAGCGCCGGGTCAAAGTCGAGGATGCCGTCGAGCCGGAGCACGTGTGGAACGAGGTTGTCGGCGAACATCGTCAAGCGATCGAGATCGCGGAACGTCGCGACGCCGGCGCGAGCGAGGTCCGCCGCTGCGATCTGAGCGCGTTTCAGGAACGGGACCGTGAGTTCGTCGTACGGCGAGCTGTCGGCGAACGAGCTCCAGGCGCCGAGCTGCTCGGCGAGGGTTACGGCCGAGCCGCCGGAGGAATCGACGAGGGTTGCGAACCGGCCATCGCGCTGGGCGGCGACGTGCGTTCCCAGATCGCGCAGTGACCGCGCAAACAGTGCCATCAACTCGTGAGCTGGATCTTGCCCGAGCACGGCGGCGATCTCCGCCGTCTCGAGCTCGGCAAGTTCCGGCCCGCTCCAAGGGCCACGGGTCTCGAACCGCTCACGGATTCCGGCCGCAATTGTGTAGTAGCCGGAGTGGGCATCGCGCTTACGCAGGGTCGGGAACCAGCCCGAGCCGAAATTGATCGCGTCGAGCGTCAGCCACAATGCGGCCAGCTCTTCACGCGAGGCGCCGATCAGGCGGGCGTCGGCACCCCCCGGTTCCGACGGCCAGGGCGCGTCCAGCGGTAGGCTGACCGCATATAGAGCGATCGCGTCGCGGTCAATCCGGACGTGCTGTGCTCGCTGCGCGACGGCGGCACATGCGGCGCGGAGCTGTCTCATTGACCGGCAGGATGACGGGAACGCCGCCTGAAGAGCCTTCCGGTGCGGCCGCTAACGTTGGATCTCAACCGATGACCGAGACGACGACCGAGCTCGAGGCCCTGCTTTCCGGCCTCAACGACCCCCAGCGCGAGGCGGTGACTCACGGCGCGGGCCCGATGCTGATTCTCGCCGGCGCGGGCTCGGGCAAGACGCGGGTGCTGACGCACCGGATCGCATATCTGGTGGCGACCGAGACGGCGAAGCCGAACGAGATCCTCGCGATCACGTTTACGAACAAGGCGGCAGGGGAGATGCGCGAGCGCGCAGGGCTGCTGGTCGGACGTCGCGTCCGCGCCATGTGGGTGATGACTTTTCATTCGGCATGCGCGCGGATGCTGCGAGCGCATGCTGACAGGCTCGGCTACACCCGTCAGTTCACGATCTACGATCAGGCCGATTCCCGGCGCCTGGTCAAGCGCTGCCTCGACGATCTCGGGGTCGACCCGAAACGGTTCACGCCCGCGGCGATCCACAATCAGATCTCCGACGCCAAGAACAAGCTCCGCGACGCAGACGACTATGGCCAGATGGTCGGGTCGTTCTTCGAGCAGACCGTCGCCGACGTCTACCGCCAGTACGAGCGCGAGCTGCACCGGATGAACGCGATGGACTTCGACGACCTGCTCGTCCGCGCCGTCAACGTGCTCGAGCTGTTCCCGGAGGTGCGTGAGCGGTATTCCACGGGCTTCCAGCAGGTGCTCGTGGACGAGTACCAGGACACCAACCAGGCGCAGTACCGGTGGCTGCAACTGCTGGCCGGCGAGCACCGCAACCTGATGGTCGTGGGCGATGACGCTCAGTGTCTCGTTGAGGGAACGCTCGTGGCGATGGCGGACGGGTCCCGGCGGCCGATCGAAGAGGTCCGGGTCGGAGATTCGGTGCGCTCCGGGTGGGGGAGCGGCGTCTTCGGGCCTTCGCGCGTGCTCGCGGTCCACCGATCGGTCCGCGAGGAAGGGATCGCGATCCGCACGGTCGGCGGACGCTGTCTGATCAGCACCCCTGAGCATGTCCATTTCGCAGGGGTCGTGGGAGACAACTCGCGGATCGCGCGAGAAATATCCGAAGCGACGCTGGAGCTCACTCTGTGTGGCGACGGAAGTGCACGGCGCCACCGAGTGGCTGTCGCCATGGGCCGCCAGTCCTTCGATGCCGTGGTCGCTGACCTGCGCGACGTCCGAGCAGCCGCCGCGGCGCTCGGCGGCGTCGCCGTCGAGGCTGCAGCGGATCTGGGACCCGGGCGCGCCCTGCCATTCACGACGGCGCAGGACGTTTCACCTGGCATGGTTATGTTCGACCAAGCCGGTGGCTACAACATCGTCGAGTCGGTCGAGCGCGTGCGGCTCGACAGTCCGGTCTACGACCTCGATATCGAGAACACCCACAACTTCATCGCCAACGGGATCGTCACCCACAACTCGATCTACAGCTTCCGCGGGGCCGACATCACGAACATCCTCAATTTCGAGGACACGTTCCCGGATGCGCGGGTGATCAAGCTCGAGCAGAACTACCGCTCGACGCAGTCGATTCTCGACGCGGCGAACGCGGTGATCCGCAACAACCGCGGTCAGAAGCCGAAGTCGCTGTGGACCGAGCTGGGGCAGGGCGATCCGATCAAGGTCCGCGAGTTGGAGGACGAGCACGCGGAGGCGCGATTCGTTGCAGGAGAAATTCAGCGGCTCGTGGACGAGGGCACCTCGCGTGCTGAGGTAGCGGTGTTCTACCGGACCAACGCGCAGTCGCGGGTGCTCGAAGACGTGCTCGTACGCGCGGAGATCCCCTACCAGGTGATCGGCGGCACGAAGTTCTACGAGCGGGCCGAGATCAAAGACGCGATCGCGTATCTGACAGTGCTGATCAATCCCCAGGACGTGGGCGCGTTCACGCGGATCGTCAATTCACCACGCCGCGGGATCGGTTCCACGTCGATGTCGCGCGTGCTCGCGTTCGCAAACACGATGGGGATGTCAATCTGGGACGCGGCGTCCGAGCCAGAGCAGGTGCCCGGCCTCGGTCCGGCGGCGGTCAAGGCGATTCGGCGCTTCATGGCGACGATGCATCTGCTCCGGGAGCGTGCGGAGTCGGGGGCCTCGGTTGCCGAGCTGCTCAAGGAGCTGCTTGCAGAGACCGGCTATCTGGACGCGCTCCGGGCGGAGCGAACGATCGAAGCGCAGGGCCGGATCGAGAACCTCGAGGAACTCGTCAACGTGGCAGTGGAATACGACAGCGTCGAATCCGACGAGCCTGGCCTGCCGGAGTTCCTGCAGCAAATCGCGCTGATCGCCGACGCCGACACCCGGACCGACGACGACGGTCTGGTGACGCTGATGACGCTCCACAATGCCAAGGGCCTTGAATACCCGATCGTGTTCATGATCGGCTGCGAGGAGGGCGTGTTTCCCCATTCCCGGGCGCTCGATGAGGGCGGCCTCGAGGAGGAGCGCCGGCTCTGTTACGTCGGGATCACGCGTGCCGAGCGCGACCTGTACGTGACCTATGCCCGCACTCGAACCGTGTTCGGAGCGCGCAACTACGGTATTCCGAGCCGCTTCGTGAACGAGATTCCGGCGGCGCTGACCGACCGCGCCGAGCAGAGCCCGGCGCGCGGGGGCGCTTCCGCCGGCGCCGGCTACGGCTCGTTCCGCGCCCGCGCGACCTCGTGGAACACGCACGAACTCGAGCAGCCTTCGCCGGTCGCGTACCGGCTCGGCGAGGACGTTGCGCATCCGACGTTCGGCGAAGGCGTCGTCACCGGCATTGAGCCGGGCGGGATCGTCGTGATCCGCTTCAGCAAGGATCGCTCCGAGCGCAAGCTCGTCGCCGATCTGGCGCCGATCTCAAAGCGCTAAGTGGTGCCACCGAGCACGGCGATGGCAGACCAACCACCGGGACCGAGAATCCACACCGGCGAGCTGATCAGCGCGATCAGCGCGCTGCTGCTGCTGCCGATCATCTTCCTGCTCCAGTGGTACGGCGTCGTCGGCATCCCGCAGACCAGGCGCTCGGGGATCACCACGGCCGAGAACGCCTGGCACACGCTCACCTACACCCGGTGGGTGATGCTCTTCGCGATCGTGGTCGCGCTCGGATCTGTGTTTCTGCATGCGAGCCAACGCTCGCACGGCGCGAAGACCGACACCAGCATTGTCGTGACGGCCGTCGGGGCGGTCACGGCGGGATTGTTGATCTATCGGGTGCTGATCGCGCTGCCAAGACCAAGCTCGATCGTGGATCCGAAGCTCGGCGCGTTTCTTGGCCTGCTGGCTGGGATCGGGATCGCGCTCGGGGGAATCGAATCGGTCCGCGAGCAGCGGGAGGAGCGTGCATCGGTGATACAAAGGTCCAGACCGAGGCGTCGTCTCGCATCCCGCAGTCAGGCGCGCTAGGGTTTCCTCGCCCGCGGTCAGCGGCCGCAGGCAGGAGGGCGAATCTTTAACTCGAATGAATAAGCCTCACCCCGTGACCTACTTCTGGAGGACCCAGTGAACCTGGACAACGTCGCGCGCGACGAAATGATCGTGGGTGGCCTCGCGATCCTGCTCGCGATCTGCTTGCTGTTCTTACCGTGGTTCGACATCAGCGTCAGTGTCGGCGCGTTCTCGGCTTCGGCGACGTTCTCGGCGACCGGGGACCCGGATGGCTGGCTCGGGATCCTGGCGCTGCTCGCCTGCCTCGCGATCGTCGCCGACCTGGCGGTGGAGAAGCTCTCGCCGCAGACGCAGATCCCGGCGATCGGTGGCAGCCGGCCGAACACACGCTTCGTGCTCGCGGCGATTGCCGCCGGGTTCGTGGTGCTCAAATTCCTGTTCCATATCCACTTCGACCTGTTCGGTTGGGGCTTCTACGTGACGGTGATCGTCACGGCGGCGCTGGTCTACTTCGCCCTGATGGGGCGGTCCGCCTCGCCGGTCGGCCCATCGGCACCGTCGCGGCCGGCATCGCCGCCGCCCCCGCCGGTCGCAAGCGCTGGGCCGAGCGCGCCGGCTGAGCCCGGCGCAGGCTCCGGCTCGGGTGGATCCACGCCGCCTCCAGGGTCCTGAGGCAGCACGCGACATAGCGGGCCGCCGTGGATTTCGATCCGTCGAGGCTCCGCCGGGGCGAGTTGATCGTGGGCGCCAGCGCCATCGTGCTGCTGGCGTCCATGTTTGTGCTGGACTGGTATGGGCTCAACAGCACGCTCAGTCCAACCGCCGCCAGGCTCGGCGTGGCGACGTCGGTCAACGGCTGGGATGGGCTCACGAATCTCCGCTGGCTGATGCTGATCGTGATCGGTTGCAGCCTCGCGCTCGTCTACTTCCAGGCGACCCGCAGAGCGCCGGCGGTGCCCGCCAGCCTGAGCGTGGTCGTGACGGTGGCGGCGTTCCTGCTCGTGCTCGCGTTGATCTATCGGGTCTTGATCAACGAGCCGGGTCCGGACGGGTATGTCGACCAGAAGGCCGGCGCGTTCGTCGGCTTGATCAGCTCGATAGCGCTCGTCTACGGCGGCTATCTGTCGATGCGCCAGGAAGGTATCGCCGCGCGCGACGCCCCGACGGAAATCGAGACGATCCGGCTGACCCGCGCCAACGGTTCCTAGTGGATCTCGCCGAACCTCGCCATTGCGGGTGCGACGTCTCGGCCGGAGCCAACCGGCGCCCGCGAATCATAGAATCAGCTGGATGCTCGATCGCGCCCAAGTCCTGCACGTCGCCCGTCTCGCACGGCTCGAGCTGAGCGACGAGGAGGTCGACCGCATGGCGGTCGAGCTTTCGAAGGTGCTCGATCACATCGAGAAGATCCGCGAGCTCGACCTCGACGGCGTGCAGCCGACCTCGCACGTCGTCGATGTTGTCAACGCGTTGCGGGCGGATGAGCCCGCGCCCTCGCTGCCGGTCGACGTCGCACTCCAGTCGGCTCCCGAGCCGCTCGAGGGCGGGTTCGGCGTCCCCAGCCCGGGCGCTTCGGGATGAGTGAGCTGATCGAGTTGACGGCCGCAGCGGCGGCTGAGGCGGTGCGATCGGGGCAGATCTCGGCCGAGGAGCTGTTCGAGGCGTACCGGGCCCGCGCGGCGGGCGACGAGCTGAACGCGTTCACCTGGGTCGCCGGCGGACCGCCACCGGGCGGCGATCGGCTTGCGCAGCGCCCGCTTGCCGGTGTCCCGCTGGCGGTCAAGGACCTGTTCTGCACCGAAGGTGTTCCGAGCCAGGCCGGCTCGCGGATCCTCGAGGGCTATCGCCCGCCTTACACCGCAACCGTCGTCCAGCGGCTCTTCGACGCCGGTGCGTCGCTGCTTGGCAAGACCAACCAGGACGAGTTTGCGATGGGCTCCTCGAACGAGAACTCGGCGTTCGGGCCGGTGCTGAATCCGTGGGACCGAGCCCGCGTGCCGGGAGGATCATCCGGCGGGAGCGCGGCCGCCGTCGCCGCCGGGCTTGCGCCCTGGGCGCTTGGGACCGACACTGGTGGCTCGATCCGTCAGCCGGCCGCGCTCTGCGGGATCGTGGGTATGAAGCCGACCTACGGCGCGTGTTCGCGCTACGGAATGATCGCGTTTGCATCCTCGCTGGATCAGGCGGGGCCGTTGACTCGCGATGTGACCGATGCGGCGCTGCTGCTCTCGCACATGGTCGGGCAGGATCAGCGCGACTCGACGTCGCTCGCGTTTCCCGAGAAGATCGTGGCGCCCCGCGCCGAAGACCTGACGGGCATCCGTCTCGGCGTCCCGGAGGAGCTGACCGGCGAGGGCGGGGGGATCGAGCCCGGGGTCCGCGCCAGCTTCGAGGCCACGCTGAGGCTCGCGGAGGGACTCGGCGCCACCGTCAGCCCGTGTCGCCTGCCACATGCACCGCACGCCCTGTCGGCCTACTACCTGATCGCGCCGGCGGAAGCGTCGGCCAATCTCGCTCGGTTCGACGGCGTCCGGTACGGGCTGCGGGTCGATGCCAAGGCGGACCTCGTCGCGATGTACAGCCGCACGCGCGAGGCGGGATTCGGACCTGAGGTCAAGCGCCGGATCATGCTCGGGACCTACGCGCTCTCAAGCGGGTACTACGACGCCTATTACGGCACCGCGCAGAAGGTGCGTACGAAGATCTCCGAGGACTTCCGGACGGCGTTTGAGCAGTTCGACTTCGTGGTGACGCCGACGAGCCCGTGGACCGCGTTCGAGCTCGGCGCCAAGACCGATGACCCGCTGACGATGTACCTGAACGATTTCTGCACCGTGCCGATGCCGCTCGCCGGCATTCCGGCGATCTCGATCCCGTCTGGACTGAGCGACGGGCTGCCAGTCGGATTCCAGCTCGCCGGGCCCGCGTTCAGCGAGAGCCGGCTGCTGAACGCGGCGTTCGCGCTCGAGCAGGCGATCGGATTCGACGGGAGCGGGCCAATGACGGGCCTGAAGGCGGCGGGGGAGTTGTGACCGACTACGAGCCCGTCAATCGGCGGCCAATCGCGGGTCCCGACGTGATGGAGGGGACGTGACCGAGTACGAACCCGTGATTGGCTTGGAGATCCACGTCCAGCTCAGCACGCGCACGAAGATGTTCTGCGGCTGTGAGCTGTCGTTTGGGGATCCTCCCAACACCCACACCTGTCCGGTCTGCCTGGGACTGCCCGGGACGCTGCCGGTCCTCAACGAGCGTGCGATCCATTTTGGGCTGATGATCGGCCTGGCGCTCGGATGCGAGATCTCCGAGCGCTCGATCTTCCACCGCAAGAACTACTTCTATCCGGACCTGCCGAAGGGCTACCAGATCTCCCAGTACGACGTGCCGCTGTGCGTCGGCGGGCGGCTGGGTGATGTGCGGATTCACCGCGTGCACCTGGAGGAGGATGCGGCCAAGCTCAACCACGTCGGTCAGAGCGGCCGGATTCACGGGGCTGAGCGCAGCTGGGTGGACTTCAACCGCGGTGGGACGCCGCTGGTGGAGATCGTGACCGAGCCGGATCTTCACTCTGCCGAGCAGGCGCGCGACTGGCTGACACTGCTGCGAACGACGCTCAGGCGACTGCGGGTCTCCGACGTGAACATGGACGAGGGCTCGTTGCGCTGTGACGCGAACGTGTCCGTGCGGCCGGCCGGAACAACCGAGCTCGGCACCAAGACCGAGCTCAAGAACATGAACTCGTTCCGGTTCCTGGCGCAGGGGGTGAACGCCGAGATCGAACGGCAGATCGCACTCCTGCGCGCAGGAGAGCCGGTGGTCCAGGAGACGCTGCATTTCGATCCCGCCACCGGCCATCTGACGCCGCTTCGCTCCAAGGAAGAGGCCCACGACTACCGTTACTTTCCGGAGCCCGACCTCGTTCCGCTGCTCGCGACGCCGGCGATGCTCGAGGCGGCCCGAGCCGAGATCCCCGAGCTACCGGCAGAGCGCGCCGAACGGTTCGAACGTGAGCTGCAGCTCAGCCCGGAGCGGGCCCGCGAGCTGGCGTTCAGATCCGAGTTGGCCGACTACTTCGAAGCCGCCGTCGCGGCCGGCGCTGACATAGGCGCGGATCCGGCGCAGATCGCCAACTGGATCCAGCAGCTCGTCGAGCGGATCGGCGCCGACTCAGATCCCGCCTCTTCAAAGGTCCTGCCGACCGCGCTTGCGTCGCTGGTCGCGATGGTCGGCGCCAAGCAGGTCAGCCGCGATGCCGCGCGCGAGGTCCTGACCCGGCTCGTGCAGGACGGCGGCGAGCCGGACGAGATCGTCGAACGTCAAGGCCTCGGCGCGCTGAGCGCCGAGGAGGACGGGCTCGCCGAGATCGTCGCGCGGGCAATTGCTTCAGACCCTGCTGCGGCTGAGCAGGTACGAGCCGGCAACATGAAGGCGATCGGACCGCTCGTCGGCTTTGTCATGCGGGAGACCAAGGGCCGCGCGGACGGGAAGGAAATAACCCGGCTGATCCGCGAGTCGGTGCGGACTGGCTAAGCGGCAAGTTTCCACCGCTCAGCGCGACGATCGCGCGGGCGGCGCACGAGTGCACAGATCTTGGCCGAAGCTTGGCCGGACAGCACCAAGGGTGCGTTCGTCATGTGCCCTAAGCTCCGCTGCGCGCCCAGCGCAGCGGAGCCAAAGCCAGCGCGATCAGAAGAGGCTGTTAGTTCGAGCGGCTTGACAGCCGGCGAACGACGAACCCAGCGCCAAGCAGCGTGCCGCCGCCGACGGCAAGCAAAGCGACATCGAGGCCGGTGAACGGAAGAGTGGTTTCCGTCGCAGCCGTTGTTGTCTCAGTCCCCTCCGTCGTGCTCGTCCCGCCGGTTGACGTACCGCAGTCCTGCGGGTTGTACGCCTGGCACGTCGAGCTGGCTCCAAGCGCGATGCTTGGAATCATCAGCGCAATGGCCATGGCGACGGCCAAAATCACAATACGTTTCATGAGCCCCTTTCGGTAGAGCTAAGTTGTTCTACGCAGCCCCCAGCAGCTACGTCGCGTTGGCTGTGGAAGAGGATGCTACAGAACGCTGCCGATAGACAGGGCGGCAAATGTTGAATTTGCATGATCGTCCGCTAAGGACTCCCGCTCGCACTCAGTTTGCCCCGAGGATTCCGAACACCTGCGCCGCCGTCAGCGGGTGCTTGGTGTAGACGGCATCCAGCGCTTGCGTGATCCCCGGCTGCACGGCATTGATTGAGTCCGCGGTCGCGAAGTCGCCGTAGGCGCGGTCGCGCTCGCCGAGCGCCGAGGCTGCGAGGCCGGCGCCGAGCCAGCCGAACCAGCCGCCGGGCTCGCGGTCGATCGTCTGGCGGAATCGGTTCTGCGCGATCGTGAATTGATCGGTTTGGAGTGCGATCACACCGGCGAGCCGGGTTGGGTCGGGGCTGAGCGGGTTCAGATCGGCGGCCGTGGCGAGCCGATCGAGCGCCACATTGGGATTCGATTGACGAATTCCGCTCGCGGCTGACGTTTCGGTTGCCGAGAGGTACGGGAACGTCAGCACAAACGCCGCGCCGGCAAAGGCGAGCACCCCGGCGCCGTATGCGAGGAACCGACGGAGCCGCTTTGGGAGCCGCAGCCCCTTCAGCGGGATCCGCAATCTGCGCCGGGCGTGTCCGCCGGGAGGAGATTCGGCCGTCGGCGTCCCGGGGCCCGCTTGCGCCATGCCGAATGCCGCGGCCATACCCAGGAACCCGAGTGCAGGGGCCGTCAGGGCAGGTATCTCCCAGAACCAGTCGACCGATCCGTGGACCAGCCAGTCGATCAGCGGGATCAGAGCCGCGCCCGCGACTGCGCGTGTCAGTCCGGTGCTCCGGCGCAGGGCGGGAAGGGCGGCCGCGATCGCGCCGGCCAGGAAAGCGGCGAACAGCCCGAATCCGACGATGCCGGTGTGTGCCAGGAGCCGCATCTCGACGCTATGAGTCCACCGGGGCTCCTCGCCGGTGCGGCGCCTGAGGATGTAGTAGTCGGCGAAGTTGTCCTGACCCAACCCGCCGAGCGGACGCGCCGCCCAGGCGTTCAGTGAGACTCGCCAGAAGTCGTACCGTCCGCTGCCGACGACCGAGAAGTGAGACCCGGTCGCGCCACTTTGCACCTGATGGCTGAAGCCGTGCCACTGACGTTTGACGAAGCCCAACGGGTCCCCATGCGTGGCTGCAACTGCGCCCGCGGTCGCCGTTCCCAGCACGACCACGGCGACCGTTACGCCGACGATCCGACGCACCCGGAGCGAGAAGCCTGGAACCCTGACCAGTGTGTCGGTCCATGCGATCAGCGTTCCCAGCACCAGGACGCCCGCGGAGACGAGCAGTGACGCGTGTCCGGCGCTGGCGGCGGAAAGGTCAAGGCTCGCCGTCGTTGCGCCCCCGGGGAACGCGTGAATCAGTCGATGCACGATCACGAGCGTGCCTGCAATCGGAATGACGGCGGCGGCAATCACCCGCAGGCGGTCTGGCACGACCACGATCACGAGCAGCACGACGAGCGGCATCGTGAACAGCCAGCCTCGGCTCTGCCCCATCAAACACAGCTGCAGCGATGCGGTCGCGATCGCGATCAACGTCCCGCGAAGCAGCCCCGGGAGCTCGCGCCGGGTGGCGAGCACGGTTGCCAGCAGCGCGCCTGTCATGAACAGCGCGACGCTCGAGTTGAAGTATCCCGTCGGCGCGGCAAGCCGGCCGTCGATCGCGAGCCGCTCGACGTGGTCGCTTGATGCCATTCGCAGCAGCAGCACGATCGCGATCACGCCAACTCCGAGGACGAACGCCACCAGGGTCGCAACGCCGGCCTCGGGGGTCCACGGAAGCACGAGGAACAGCGTGAAGATCAGCACGTAGAGGAGCGTTCGGTTGCTCCCCTCCAGCGCCCAACCCGGCGTCTGCGACCACGTCATCGACAGGTAGGACCAGAGTCCGTAGCCGACGAGCGCAGTCAGCGCGATCACGCCGGCGCGTGAGAGCCGGTTCCGGCGGGCGCCGAGCACGATCATCGTCACGGCGGTCAGCGCTAGCAGCACGAGCGCGCCCCAGTACCAGGTGTTGGCGTCGTAGCCGCCGTTGTCGGCCGCCCACAGCAGCATCAGTGCCACCACCACGGCGGCCGGAAGGATCGACGAGGAGCTGCTCAGCAGCCGTCGTGAGAGGGTCCCTCGCACCGCGGGCGGTTCCCCGGTCGTGTCGGCCGCCAACATCGGCCCCCCGTCAGCCGCCGCGCTGGGCGCCGGCCGCGAGGATCTCCGTCAGATGCGAGACGACGAGGTCGAGCTGTTGCTCGGTGAACGTCCAGGAGAGCGGCAGTAACAGGTGACGGGCCGAGAGATCCTCGGTCAGCGGCGTGCGGGGATGGTCCCGATAGGCCGAGAGGTTCGTGATCGACGGGTACCACGTGGTCTGGATCCGGCGCGCCTCGAGCTCACGCACAGCCAGGTTGCGCGCAGCCTCCGTCTCGAACACGATCGGGAAGCCGAAGTGCGAAGCTCGTTCGACATCGGCATCGCTCCATGGGATCGTGACCGCGGGCACGTCGCCCAGGCGCTCGCGGTAATAGCGGACCAGAGCCCGGCGCTTGGCGATCTCGTCGTACAGCCTCGGCAGACGGCTCAGTCCGAGGGCGGCCCTGATCTCGTCGATCCGGAGGTTGAACCCGATGTCGACGACGTCATAGCTCTCGGCATAGCCGCGGTGGCGATCCCAGGTCACCGATGTCATCGCGTGCGAGCGCAGCCGGCGAGCGTCGGCGGCGAGTTCCTCGTCGGCGGTGACGATCATCCCGCCCTCCCCGATCGATAGCTGCTTCTTTGAGAAGAATGAGAAGCAGCCGGCGGTGCCGATCGTGCCGGTCAGGCGGCCATCTGCGCAGGTCGCGGTGATGCTCTGCGCGGCATCCTCGATCAACAGCAGGCCGTGCTCGTCGCACAGTCGCTCAAGCGCCGGCAGGTCGCATGCGTAGCCCATCCAGTGCGTCGCCAGCACCGCGCGCGTCTTCGGTCCAATTCGGCGCGCGACGTCGTCGGGATCCATGTTGAGATCGCTGGGCCCGACCGACTCGACGAACACCGGTGTGCCGCCGCAGTAACGGATCGCGGCGGCTGCGGCGACGAACGTCATCGCCGAGACGAGGACCTCATCGCCCTGCTTGATGCCGGCGCCGAGCAGAGCGAGATGGAGCGCGGCCGTGCCGGATGACACCGCGACGGCGTGCGGAACCCCGAGCATCTCGCAGAACGCGGACTCGAATTCCTGCGTTCGCGGCCCCATCGTGACCCAGCCCTCCGAGAGGCAGTCAAGAACCGCGCTGACGTCCTGCTCGCTGAGCACCACGTCCGCGAGGGGGATCTCCCAGCTCATGATGGGAGCTCCGCAGCCAGCGCCTCGACGACGCGATCCTGCTGCTCCTCGGTCAGATGTGGGAACAGCGGCAGCGTGATCTCGCGGCGTGCAGCGAGCTCCGTCTTCGGCAGGCAGATGTCGGGGAACCGGGAGCGGTAGGCGCTGAACTCGTGGACTGCCGGATAGAACAGGCTCGTCTGGATCCCGTGTTCTTCCCGCATCGCGATCCGGACCGGCCCTTGTAACTCCGGCCGGTCGAGCATCACGGGCATGATGTAGCAGGACGAGTGCTCGACGCGCTCCTCGCTGAAGGGGATGATGACTCCTGGCACCCCGGCGAGCAACTGGCGGTAGCGTCTGGTGAGCGCACGGCGGCGTGTGATGTCCTCCTCAAGCCGCTTCAACCGTGACAGCAGCACCGCCGCGCGGGGCTCGTCAATGCGGTAATTGAAGCCAAGCCCGGGCACGTCGTACTGCTTGTGGTGGCCTTGGTGACGGTCCCATGTAACCGTTGTCATCGCGTGGCAGCGACGCGATCGCACGAACGCCGCAACTTCGGCGTCATCGGTGGCGAGCAAGCCGCCCTCGCCGACGGCAAGCACCTTGTTCGAGAAAAAGCTGAACGCCCCGGCCAGCCCCCACGTGCCGAGCGGCCTCCCGGCGAGGCTGGCCCTCGGCGAGTGCGCCGCATCTTCGATCATCGGCAGCCCGTGCTCGGCGCAGAGCTCCGATAGCCGATCGACCGGAGCAGCGTAGCCGCCGAAGTGCATCGGGACCACGGCCTTCGTCCTCGGCGTGATCAGCTGCTCGACATGATCGGGATCGATCACCGGTTGATCCACGCCGACGATGTCCGCGAACACCGGTGTGCCGCCGGCGTAGATGACCGCAGCCGCGGTCGCAACCATCGTCATCGACGGCACGATCACCTCGTCTCCGGGCCCGACCCCCGCCGCCAGGTACGCGAGGTGCAGGGCGGCGGTGCAGTTCGAGACGGCTATCGCGTGGCGCGCTCCGATCGACTCGGCAAACGCCGCCTCGAACGCGATCGTTCGCGGCCCCATCGTGAGCCAGCCGGAGCGAAGAGTCTCGGCTGCGGCCTGGAGGTCTGCGTCCGTAAACCGCAGATCGAAGACCGGGACCAGATGATCAGGGGACGTTTCGGTAGTGCCCATCGAACGGATCGCCGAAGCGAGTCTCCTCGAGCGCGTCGATTACCTCAGCGATCCCGTCCGGAACGGTCATTTCCGTCTCAAACCCGAGGACATCCCGAATCTTGTCGAAGCTGACCTTGTAGTCACGCGGATCCTCGTCGCGGTGGACGTAGGTGACCTCGCCGTGATCGGTCAGCTTGCGAATCTCCTCGACGATGTCGAGCTTGCGATAGTTCTCGCCTGAGCGCCCGACATTGAAGACCGCGCGGCCGACAGTTTCGATTGGTGCGTCGAGGACCGTCCGAATCGCGCGTCCGGCATCACGAACGTGGACATACGGCCGCCAGAACCGTTCGCCGAACACTTCGAGCTTGCGGTGAGACCACAGATCCCGGGTGAACTCGTTGACGGTGAGATCGAAGCGCATCCGCGGGGCGACGCCGTAGACGGTCGCGAACCGCAGGCAGGTGGGCTGCAGGTTGCCGGCCCCGGCAAGCAGCCCCTGCTCGATTGACACCTTCTGCTCGGCATACAGCGACACCGGGGCGAGCACGCCCTGCTCGTCGATTGGAGTGCTCGGATCCGACATCCGTCCGTAGTTGGAGCAGGTCGAGGCGAAGACGAACCGCTTGACACCCAGTCGCTCTGCATCCTCAGAGAGACTGCGGGCGCCCTCGACGTTCACCTCGCGTGATAACTCTGGGTCGCGCGCGCACGCCGGATCGCCGACGATCGCGGCCAGGTGCACGACCGCATCGGCTCCCGTCAGCGCCTGCTCCCTGGCGGCCGGCGTGCGAACGTCGGCTTGGATCAGCTCGACTCCGGCCTGTTCGAGCGCCGGTAGGACAGTGCCCTGATCATGGAGCAGGACGTCGAGCGCACGAACCGTTCGACCGGACGCGGCCAGATCCAGACACAGCGGGACGCCGATATAGCCGGCGCCGCCGGTCACGACGATCACATCACTCAACCGTGTTCCTCCTCATTGGATCAACTCACCCTGCAGTTTCGGCCATCCAGCGCCGCGTCATGCAATTGGCCCGTCACAACGCTAGCGGACGGGCATCTCCACGATGGCTCCAACGAGTGCCTCTGTAGGATCTCAGACATCGATGCGGGCGCTGATTGTCGATGAGGGCCGAGAGCGCTCGTCGGTGTCAGCGGCGCGCGCGCTGGCCTCGGCGGGCTGGACTGTCGGCGCGGCCTCAGCGCGCCCAAACCTCGCGTCTCGCTCGCGCGCGACCGCCGAGTGGCACGAAGTCGCGCATACCGACGACGGCGACGACGTGTTCGCGGCAAGCCTCGATGCCGTCGTTGCCCGGCATCATTACGAGGCGGTGTTCGTGGTTTGGGATCGTGCGGTCGCGGCCATCTCTGAGCGCCGCGATCAGCTCTCTTTCTCGGTTGGTTACGGTCCACACGAGGGCGTGCTGCTGGCGATGGACAAGGACCGCCTCGCTCCGCTGGCCAGTGGCGTAGGCATCCAGGTTCCGCGGATCGTCAGCCCGACTCGGGAGGAGATCGCGGCGCTGGGCGCTCCGGCGATCGTCAAGCCGGCGTCGACGGCGCAGTCATCGCTTAGGACGCGCTCGTTCGACGATCCGGATGCGGCGCTGAGCTATGCCGAAGAGATCCGCGCCGGCGGCGGGCGAGCGGTCGTTCAGGAGAGCCTGACCGGAGCACTGATGGCAGTGTCGCTGGTCTCCGGACCGAACGGCATCGTCTCGATCGCACAGCAGATCGCCGAGACGATCTGGCCGCACCCGGCCGGAATCACGGCCCGGGGCGTGTCAACCGCCGTTGACCCGGTGCTGCGGGCTGCGATCGAGCGACTGCTGGAGCTGCTGGAGTGGCAGGGTCTGGCCCATCTTCAGTTCCTCCTGCCGGCGGATGGCCAACCGCGGCTGATCGACTTCAACACCCGCTTCTTCGGCTCAATTCCACTTGCGATCCGAGCCGGCGCCAACCACCCGGAAACATGGGCCCGAGTCGCGACGGGCCGGCCGGTGAGCCCCAGCGTCGGGCGCCCAGGCGCCCGCTACCAATGGTTCTCACGCGATCTGCGCGCGAGCTGGGTTTCCGAGCAGCGCTACCGCGAGCTGAGCAGGTGCATGGTGGTGGGGCTGACGGCTGCGCACAACCTCTGGAGCTGGCGGGAACCGCTACTGGCGCCGAGCTTCCTCGCCGCGCAGACTGCCCGCGCCGTGCGCCGGCGTGTCTCCGCGGCGGACAGTCATCACGGCGCACGCGCCAGCGCGGCGCTCCACCGCGCGCCGCCGACGCCCGCGGTCCTGAAGGCACTGCGCGAGCGTCGCGTTCCACCGGCGCCGGCGCGGACGGCGCAAAGGCTGATGATGAAGGCCGGACGCCTTGAATACGACAAGGAGTGGCTCAGGCCCCTGCAGGCGGCTCGGCGCCAAGCGCTGGGAGCGGCGGCCGTCGGGCCGCCGCGGTTTCTGGTGCGCGTCGACGAGTTCCCCTACTACTCCGGATTTGACAATCCGAAGTTCGGCTATGACGCCTCCGCGCGCTTTCACGCGGTGATGGCCGAGGAGGGCGTCCGGCACCTGATGTCGGTTGTGCCGCAATGGACGCACGAGCCGTTGCGCCCCGACGGATCAGGGGGGCGGCCGCTGGACGACCGCGATCGCGAGCTGCTCGAGCGGATGCGGGCGGACGGCGTCACGTTCGCGCAGCACGGCTGTACGCACCGGACCCGTCGCGCCGACACCCGCCACCAATCCGAGCTTTGCGGATTGGACGACGACGCGCTGCGCGAGCTGCTCGAGGAGGGCCGGCGAAACCTCGCGGCGGTCGGTATCGATCCGCACATCCTCGTCCCGCCGTTCAACCGTTTCGATGCCCGGCAGTGGCCGCTGCTCGCGGAGCGCTATGAGGTCGTCACCGGCGGCGCCGAGAGCGTGATGCTGATGGGCTTCCATGGTGGTCCGCAGTGGCGCGGGGAGGCGATCTACCTACCGTGCTATCCACCGCTGTACGAGACGGCGGCCGCCGCGCTCGCGGCCGTCGAGTCCGTGATCGTGGAGCAGATCGGAACCTGGGTTCCGGTTGTCCTGCACATGGGGTGGGAAGTCGACGACGACTTCGCCGCCCTGCGCCGGCTCGCACGGCGGATCGCGCCGTACGCGGCGTCGTGGGACGATTTCCTGTCACAAGCGCGGGCAAGCCGCCGCCGCTGAGAAGGTGATCGAGCGGATCGCACTGGGAGCGGCGCGGCGCCTACAGGGGCCGTCTGAACGCGTCCTCGCGATCCGGCCGGTTCGCCGGACGTTGCATCGGCGGGCATTGAACGCGTGGCGCTCGACGGACGCCCCGCTGATCCTCTGCCACGGCAACATCAACCGCAGCCCGTTTGCGGCTGCGCTGGCGCGACGCCGCGGAAAGTCGCCGGCGGACGCCGGCTTCTATCCGGTCGCCGGGCGGGAGTCGCCGCAGCGCACGATCCTCGCGGCCGCGGACTACGGCGTCGACCTTTCAGCCCACCGCTCGCGCACGGTGCAGGACGTCCAGCTCGAGACCGCCGGGGCGATCTTTGTGTTCGACCTTGTGAACCTTGCACCAATCGCGTGCCGGCGCCCGCGGGCGCTGCGGCGCACTCACCTGCTCGGAACGCTGCTCGCGACCGGCGGCGCGTTCATCGCAGATCCTCACGGTCAACCGCCGGAGATCCTCGAAAGCGTGCTCGAGCGGATCTCCGAAGCGATCTCATAAGCTGCCGCCTCGATGATCGACACCATCCGAAAGCTGCGCCCGGGAAAGATCAACAGCGCTGTGCGCCGGCGGTGGTTCGAGCGCCGGCTGGGCGGCCTGAAGCTCGAGCCCGGGCCCCCGATCGTGTCGCTCGGAACGGTGTACGGCGGCTGGATGATCCCTGACGGGATCCTCGCGCATGATTCGATTTGTTATTGCGTCGGCGCCGGCGGGGACGTCAGCTTCGACCTCGAGCTGATCCGTCGCTTCGGCGCGCTCGTGCGCTGCTTTGATCCCGTCGAGGCATTTGAGCGAAGCGCCATGGCCGAGGCAGCCGGCGAGCCGCGGTTCTCGTTTCGACGAGCGGCGATCACGACCGCGGACGGTCCGATCCGGATGCAGATCCATCATGAATCCGACAGCGAATCGGTTAGCGCCGCCGGGTTATACGACAGTGCCGACTGGGTGCAAGCCCCCGGGCGGACGCTGCCCTCGCTGATGAACGAGTTCGGCGACCAGCGGATCGACCTGCTGAAGCTCGACATCGAGGGCGCCGAATACGAGGTCTTGCCGACGCTCGATCTGGCCGGCATGGGGATCCGGATCTTCGCCACCCAGCTGCACCACACGGGCACGGTGCGCGACGCGCTGAAGCTGATCGACGGTCTGCGCGAGCAGGGATTCCAACTCGTCGCGCAACGGCCGATCGTCAAGTTGGCGTTCCTACGGACGCCCTGAACGGACCGGGCCGTCCCGCCCCCGCTACCCGTCGATCGAACGGCCGCGCTACCCCTCGATCGACCGGCCGCGCCACCCCTCGATCGACCGGCCGCGCTACCCCTCGATCGACCGCGCGAGCTCCTGGAGCGTGACGGTCGAGGTACCGACCTTGCCGACGACGATCCCGGCGGCAGCGTTAGCGAGCCCGACGGCCTGCTCGAGCGTCCTGCCGCGTCCGAGCGCGACGGCAAGCATTGCGACGACGGTGTCCCCGGCGCCAGTCACGTCGTAGACGTCGCGGGCGCGGGTCGGGACATCAAACCGGCCGGCGTCGCTGAACAGCGACATCCCGGCGGCGCCGCGCGTCACGAGCAGCGCCGCACCCTCGCAAGCCTTCGACAGGCGCCTGGCCGCCTCGAGCAGGTCGTCCTCGCTGTCGATGTGGACGTTCGCCGCTTGACCGGCGTCGTGGGCGTTGGGCGTGATCACGGTCGCGCGGCGATACCTGGCGTAGTCGAGTCCTTTCGGGTCGACGATCACGGGCTTGCCTTCGCCGACAGCTGCGTCGATCACGGATCGGGCAACCGCTTCGGAGACGACGCCCTTGCGGTAGTCCGAGAGCACGACGGCGTCGGCCCCGGCGACGCGGTTTTGGACGCGGGCCAACAGCGCTTGCTCGACATCCGCCGACAGCGGCCGGCTGTCCTCGAAGTCGGTGCGCACGACCTGCTGAGCGTGGGCGATCACGCGAGTCTTGCTGGTCGTCGGCCGCGCGCTGTCAATCACGAGGTCCTCGGTCCTGACGCCGGCGGCCCGGAGGGCTTCCCGCAGCGCCGCCGCGGCTGAGTCCTCGCCGACGACTCCTCCGAGGAAGGTCCGGCCTCCGAGCGCCACGACTCCCGCGGCAACGTTCGCCGCGCCGCCGGCGGCGTACGTGCGGCGCCGCACTTCGACGACCGGCACGGGCGCTTCGGGAGAGATCCGCTGCACGACTCCCCAGATGTACTCGTCCAGCATCACATCTCCGACCGCAAGGACGGTCACGCCGCGCAGGTCGGAGATCTCGCTCACGCAGCGGCTCCGACGCCAAGGATGAAGTCGAGCATGTCGCCCCAGTCGCGGGCGACGTGGTCGGCGCCGTCATACCGAGGTGCGTCGCTGCAGAGCAGGACCGCGCGGCAACCCGCTCGCCGCCCCGCCTCGACGTCGGAGGGCTTGTCGCCGACCATGAATGAGCTTGCGAGGTCCAGTCCCAGCTCTTCGCTTGCCGCGATCAGCATTCCGGGTTCGGGCTTGCGGCAGTCGCACCCTTCCCACGGAGCGTGCGGGCAGTACTTGACCGACTGCAGCGCGATCCCCTCGCCGGCCAGGATCGCGACCAACCGTTCGTGCACCGCGCGGGCTTGCTCCGGAGTGATGATCCGGCGGCCGATCCCGGATTGGTTGCTGACCAGCACGAGCTGAAAGCCGGCGGCCTGCAGTCGCGCCAATCCGGCGGCGGCTCCCGGCAGCAGCCGGACGCGATCGGGATCGCGGGCGTAGTCCAGATCCTCGATCACGGTGCCGTCGCGGTCCAGGAACACGGCGCGCGACGCGGGCGCGGTCACGCTCCAGCCCCGGCGTCAGCGATCGCTTGCACGATCCCGGTGGTCGAGCGTTGCGGCACGAGCGGAAGGAACTCGACCCGGCCGCCATAGGACTCCACAAGGGCGCGCTCCGGAATTGGCTTGCCGTCGGGGCCGGCGTAGTCGGCGCCTTTGGTGTGAACGTCGGGACGCACCCTTTCGAGGACGCTCTCGGGCGTGTCCTCCTCGAACACCACCACGTAGTCGACTGGGCGCAACGCGGCCAGTAGCGCGGCCCGGTCGGCGGCCGGCATCAGTGGCCGTCCGGGGCCCTTGAGTCGGCCGACGGCAGCATCAGAGTTGATGCCCACAACCAGCAGATCGCCGAGTGCGCGCGCTGCCTGGAGGCTTGCCAGGTGCCCGGCGTGAAGGATGTCGAAGCAGCCGTTGGTCCAGACGAGCACGCGGCCCGAGGCCTGCCACCCGTCACGCATCGCGATCAGCTCGTCGACCGAGATGACCGTCCCCGGCGGACTCTTGGCAAGCGAACCGTCCTCCTCGAACAGCGCGCGCTCGACCGCCCGGCAGAGAACGTGCCCGACGACGAGATGCGCCTCCTGCACGGGCGCCGCCTCACCGGCCGGTGCGGCGATTGCGACGTCAACGGCCTGGCAAAGTTCGCATCCTGGCGCCCCGCAGAGACCGATCGTCGTTGCGCCTGCCGCCCGGGCCGCCTGCACCCCGTTGAGCACGTTCGCGGACGAGCCACTGGTGCTGATCGCAACCACGACGTCGCCTCGGCGGGCGAGCGCCTGCACCTGCCGGGCGAACACCTGCTCAAAGCCGTAGTCGTTGGCGATCGCGGTCAGCGCCGAGGTGTCGGTCGTCAGCGCGATCGCCGGCAGCCCGGGGCGGTCACGTTCGAAGCGGCCGACGAGCTCGGCGGCGAGATGCTGCGCGTCGGCGGCGCTGCCGCCGTTGCCGAAAAGCAGCACCTTGCAGTCGGCGCGCAGCGCCGCACACAGCACGAGCGCCGCCCTGACGAGCGGCTCGGGGTCGATCCCGAGCGTCCGTAGCCGGCGCTCGTCCGTGCCCAGGGCGTCAGCCACGAGCTCGCTCCAGGGCGACGGTCGCGACCTGATCGACGGGAATCCCGTGCATGCAGTCGGTTCGCTGGTTTTCGTATTCAAACCCGAGGTCGAGGTATCCACAGCCCGGCAGCGGTGAGTCGATGCAGACGACGTCGGGCCCGATCGGCCCCCAGCGCAATGACGAGGTCGGCCCGTTGAGCGCGATCGTCGGTACCCCGACGCCGGCGGCCAGGTGCATCACGCCTGTGTTGACGCTGACGACGCAGCGGGCGTCGGCGATGACGTTTACTAGCTCCGGCACGTTGAACCGTCCGGCGACGGACAGGATCTGCGGCGCGAGATCTCCGCATGAGGATATGAACGCATCGGTACGAACTTGGTCTCCTGGCCCACCGGTCAGCACGATCGAGAACTCCTCGCGCACAAAGATCCGAGCCAGCTCGCGCCAGCAGTCAAGCGGCCACTCGCGTAGTTCGCTGCGGAACCCTCCCGGCCATAGATGAAAGACGACGTATGGATCCGGAGCGGGCGCCGACGGCCCGGCCGGCGAGGGCCCGAAGCTGGGCTCTGCGTGCGAATCGACGCCCAGCAGCGCCGCGATTCGCCGGTAGTTCTCGAGTTCGTGGACGTCGTTGGCGTGGACGACGGTCGCGTCATACGCGTAGTGTCGGCGCTGGCCGGCCGTCTTGAAGCCGACCGTCCACCGTGCGCGGGAAAGCCCGGCGTAAATGCCCTCCAATCTCGTCCACTGGCCGAAATCGGCGAGTACGTCCAGTCGCTGCGCGCGGAGCAGAGGGATCGTCCGCAGTGGCTGCGCCGTCGGCAGCCGGACGGTTCGCGCTCCCTGCACCAAACCAGCCACGTCGGCATTCTCGGGCCCGGCGAAGATCACGACATCGGCACGAGGGTAGGCGGCAATCACATCCTGTGCGATCGCCGTCAGCAGGATCATGTCCCCGATTCCGGCGGTCTTCATCAGTCCGATCCGGACCGGCGTCGACGTGCGCGAGCGCTTGCGGCGGATCGCCCCAAGGGCCCCGAGCAGCAGCACCCCCACGGTCTGGTCGAGGACGCGAAGGCGAATGTTTCCACGCCCGCCCGCCGCGGTCGGGGCATGCGAAGCTGCGGTTCGAGGGGGGCTCAAGCGAAGCGATTCTAGGCGGCGCGCGGACGCCTGAGTGCGGCGCCGATCTGATCGAGCCGAGCCTCCCACGAGTGACCGCGAGCAGCCTCGCTCCGCGCTCGGCGGCGCTCCGCGGCGTCCTCAGCGAGGGCCTGCTCAAGCGCTGCGACGGTCTGATCGACGCCGTCGACGAGCGCGATCTCCTGGAGACCGTTGAGTGCCGGCAGCCCGGTGGCGACCACCGGCAGGCCGGCAGCGAGATACTCGTAGACCTTCATCGGGAAGATGCTCGCGGTCAACTGCGAATGCCGGTAGGGAATCACGCCGGCCGCCGCGCCTCTGAGCACGCTGGGCAAGTCCGCGTGGGCCCGGGGCCCGAGCAGGTGAACGTTCGGTTGCGCCTGCAGAATCGACACGTCGGTCTGCGGGTATCCGAGCCCGACGGAGCCGATCAACGCAAACGTCCAGTCGCGGTGTGCGGCAGCGACGCCGGCCACGAGCTCGAAGTCGAGCTTGTTCTCTGCAACCGCCCCGACGAACACGATCCGCGGCTCGGACAACTGCGCCAGGGCCGCGTCAACCGGGCCGGGCTCGAGTGCTTGCGTGAACAGCGCCGTGTCGGCCACGTTCGGGGCGTACAGGACGTTGCCCGACAGCAACCGCATCCGCTCGGCAAGCGCCGGGGCGCTGGCGATCACGAGATCGGCCCTCGCGGCGAAGCGACGCTCGGCGGCGACAAAGCTGTCCGTGTCGATTCCCTCCTGCGCCGCAATGTCATCGACGCAGTGGTAGACGACGAGCTCGGGTGCCAGCACGCCGAGCAGGATCTCGGCCTGTGGAACGTAGCCCCACAGGACGGGATTGCGCAAGCGCATCCGCCGGACCGCCCGCCGAACCTGAGTGCGAAGGATCCACGCGTTCAGCCTGCGGACGGTGGCGTGCGCATGGGCCGGCAGCACCAGCGGCGAGAGGACGGTGACGGCACCGCGACGAGTTGGCGGCGCGAGCCCCCGGCGCAGGCGCCGGCCGATCCGCCGCAGGTCTCGTCCCGAGCTGAGGCTGGGGCGCCGCAGGCCGAGTGACTCGATGAACAGGACGCGGCTACCGCTCCTCGCCAGCCGCGACATCAGATGGTGCTGGTTGGTCCACCCCTCGGTGTCCCAGTCGTTGAAGCCGACGCACACGACGTCGCGGTTTCCGAGCGGGTTCTGGGTCTCACTCGGTGTCGATTGTGTTGCACCGTTCACTGGTGCTTCAGAGTAAGCGCTTCAATCCGCTGGGCGACCGCGGGCGCCGCACACGTTCGCTCAGCGATCATCCGCGCCTCGGCGCCTTCGCGCGCGCGACGAGGCTCATCGTCGAGGTAGATCTTCAGGAGCTCCGCAAGCGCGGCCGGGTCGTGCTCCGGCGAGGCGATCGCGCCCGCGCCCGGCACGATCAGCCCGGCGACGCCCTCGTCGGCGGTGGCCAAACACGCTCGCGACGCGAGCATCGAGTGGATAACCGCGAGCGGCGCCCCCTCGGTCGGACTCGGGCAGAACAGCGAGACGTCGAGGGCCGAGCATACGTCGGCAATCGCAGTTCCCGGGGTCGGGAGGAAGTGCGCGCGCTCTCCGAGCGGCGCCGCGCGGCGGCGGAGGTCAGCTTCTGCCTCGCCCTCGCCGGCGATGATCAGGTGAACATCGTCGCGGCCGAGAGCGACGACCGCGTCGACCGCGACATCGTTTCGCTTCTTCGGATGGAGGCGTGAGATACATCCGGCAACGGGCGCGGCGGCGGGGATCCCGCACTCGGCTCGCACCCGCGCGCGGCCCGACTCACTGAACCGCGTCTCTTCCATCGGCAGCGCGTTCGGCACGACATGCACGCGCGCTGCGGGCACGCCGACCGCACACACGGAATCTCGTGTCCCCGCTGACACGGCCAGCACCTGCTCGGCGCGGCGGGCCGCGGCGAGGTAGGCCCAACGACCGGCGCCGTGGGTCATCCGCCTGGGGACCGGCCCCCACTCGGCCCACAGCAATCGCGCCCGCAGTCGCGGCGGCAGCAGCGATGCCAGCAACTGTTCTTTCTTGTAATGGACGATCAACAGGTCGTAGGGCGACTCGCGTGTGAGCTCTCGGCGCAAGCGACGATGGAGCAGCGGCCACTGCAGCGCCAGCCGCCGCCACGAGGCCTGCGACAGCTTCGGTCCAAGCTCGATCCTCCGTGCCGCCACGTTGCGGCCGGCGACGAGCTCGGGGTGGTTGGTGAGCAGGAGTGTTTGATGCCCACGGTTGCCGAGCGCCTCGAGCATGTTGACGGCGGCAAATTCGCCGCCGCCGTGCATCTCGCTGGTCAGCACACTGACGATCTTCATCGGACGAGTCATTGCGCCCTGTCCGGTAGCGGCGTCTGGCGCTGGCCGCGCGTGATCCTGTTCAATCATCCATGCATCACAATCATTGCCCGGCGTGCCAGCGTCCCAACCAAAGCTTCACTACCCCCGGCACGACTTTGCTTTGGGTCCAGTCCCGAGCATACAATGGCCGCGCTCCTGCAGGCGTGCGATCGGCGCGGTGTTTTGACGCTTCGTATCCTTCGAGCGGGTGATCGACCTCCATTGCCACGTACTCCCAGCGGTCGACGATGGCCCCGCGACGATGGAGCAGTCGCTGGCGTTATGCCGCGCTGCCTACGCCGCCGGCACGCGCACGATCGTCGCGACGCCGCACGTGAACTGGGACTTCCCGGCTGTCAGCCCGTCGGCCATACATGCGGGCGTGGCCGCCGTCAACGAGGCGCTGAGCGCAGCTGCGATCGACGTCGAGGTCCGTCCGGGCGCGGAGGTGACACTGTCCCGGGTGGAGGAGCTGACCGAATCCGATCTGCGCGACCTGCAGCTCGGGGACGGCCCGTACGTCCTGATCGAGCTTCCCGACAGCTCGGGGGCAGCCGGAATCGAGAATGCGCTGCGGGCGTTCGCCGATCGAGGCTTTCAAGTGGTCCTCGCGCACCCTGAGCGCTCGCGGGCGCTGGCGCGGAGCCCCGGCCTGGTCGCGCGGCTGGTGGATCAGGGGGTGCTGTGTTGCGTCACCGCGCGAGCCCTCACCGGTCATTCGGGCAGCGCCGTGCGAGGCTTCGCATGGGAGTTGCTCGAAGCCGAGCTGGTTCACGTGATCGCATCTGATGCGCACGATGCGGCGCGCCGACCGCCGGACTTCCTCCGGGAGCTCGAGCGAACGGGACTTGGTCGCGCGCAGATCGATTACTTCACACGAGAGACGCCGCTGGCGATCATCGAAGGGCGCCCCCCGACGCCCCCGCCGGTCGTGACCCGCGGGCGGCGCGGGCGCCTATGGCGCTTGACTCACCGCTCGAGCGCCGCTCGGTAGACGGCCTCGGTGGTCTCCGCGATCGCGCTCCAAGCGAACGCTCTGCTCGCCCATCGCTGTCCCTCGGCGCCGCGCCGTCTGAGCTCGTCGCGGCCCGAATCCGCCGCTTCACGCAGGACCTCTGCCAGCGCGGCTGGATTCGGCTCAGGGCAGAGCCAGCCGGTCTGACCTTCGACCACGGCCTCGGTCAGCCCACCGACCGGATACGCGACCACCGGCCGGGCAAAGCCGTACGCGAGGTGGAGCACGCCGCTCTGGCTGGCCCGCTGGTAGGGGAGGGCCACGAGGTCGGCCGCGGCGAAGAACTCCGCCACGGCGTCGATATCGTGGAAGCCCTCGCGAACCGTGACCCGTCCGGCTAGCGCCGCGCTCGACAGCGCCTGATGCGCTGCGTGCAGCGCACCTTCCTCTTTCCCGGCGATCAGGACCAGCCAATCTTGGGTTTGGGCTACCGCTGCAAGGAGATCGCTGAGACCCTTGTCAGGGCGCAACACGCCGAATAGGAGCACCACGAGTGCATCAGCGGGCAACCCCAGAGTTGCCCGTGCGGCGTCCTCAGAAACCGGCCTCGCGCCGTCCGCCACGGCCCCGTAATGTCCGTGGGGGATCACGGTCACGGGCCGGCGGACTCGGTCTCGGTCCGCCTCGGTGTGCACGATCGTCTGCCGTGCGAGCGCGGGAAAGATCCTGGTGCTGTCGAGCGCCCACGCTTCCCGGTCGAAGGTGTTGTGCGCGGTGTACACGATCCGCGCCCCCGCGGCAAGGATCAACGCCGTCGCGATCAGCCCGAGCGAGTTCGCCTCCCAACCCTGGACATGGACGACCGGACTGCGCCGAGCGAGCACGAACAATCGCGGCATCGCAGCCAGGAACCACAACCCGTTGAGGATCGGGCCGAGACGGAGTCGCCGCAAGAATCGTGCAGGGCGTGAATGACCGCGCACGTACCTGAACGTCGGCACGATCCGGACGCCGGGTATCACGCCGAACAGGTGGTCCTCGGCGGTCGCGAGCGTCACCGGGAGTCCGCGTTGCGCCAGCGCTCTCGCCAGGCAGCCTGTGTAGTCAGCCACACCGCCCCTCCCGCCCTGCTCGATGATCAGCAGGCCACGCCGGTGTAGCTCCTCAGCCGCCTGACTGCCGCTGCCGACCGCGCTCACCGCGGCACCCTAGCGTAGGCTTCCGCGCGATGATGCGTGCCGTGATTCTCGCCGGGGGGCTTGGAACCCGTCTGCGGCCCTACACGACGGTGCTTCCAAAGCCGCTGATGCCGGTCGGCGACCGGCCGATCCTCGACATCGTGATCCGGCAGCTGTCACGAGCGGGATTCGAACGCGTGACGATCGCGACCGGCTACCTCGCGGAGCTGATCGAGGCGTTCTTCGGAGACGGCGCGCGGTATGGGATACCGATCGACTATTTCCGCGAGGATGAGCCGCTCGGCACCGTTGGGGCACTGAGTCTGATCGACGAGCTCGATCATGACTTCCTCGTCATGAATGGCGACGTGCTCACCGATCTCGACTACCGCGCGCTGCTCGCTCGCCATTGCGCCGGCGGTCAGGCCGCGACGATCGCATCGCACCGGCGCGAAGTGCAGATCTCGCTGGGCGTGATGGAATTCAACGCCGCTGCCGACGACACAGAGGTGACCGGGTATGTGGAGAAGCCGACGCTCTCGTATGAGGTTTCGATGGGTGTGTATTGCTTCGCGCCCCGGGCGCGCGATCACATCCCCCACGGCCAGCGGCTCGACTTTCCCGATCTCGTCCTGCGGCTGATCGCGGCAGGCGAGAAAGTCCGCGCCTGGCGCTCTCAGGACCAGTGGCTCGATATCGGGCGCCATGATGACTATGAGGAGGCTCAGGACGCGTTTGAGCGGTTGCGGCCGAGCCTGCTCCCTGACGGGTGACAGCGGGACTCGGTCGGCCAATCAGTGACGGGCGCTGCCGGCCATCCGGCCGAACCTGCGGCGCCGCTTCGACGAGTCCCCATTCTCGTTCGCGCCCGGGTAGTAGTAGCCGGTCGGGCTCTCACGCACTGAATTGATGACCAGGCCGATGCCTTTCTCTGGATGGCGTCTCAGGACTGCGAGCGCACCCCGGACCTGATCTCGTCTGGTCAGGTACGGACGGGCGACAACGAGGACGGCATCAATCATCGGGTTGTCGAGCAGTACCTGCGCGTCGGCGACCGGCAGCAGCGGCGGACCGTCGAGGATCACAAATTCGAATCCGAGGGCGAGGTCGGCCAGCACCTTGGTCATCGCCGGTGAGCGCAGCAGCTCCGCGGAATTCGGCGTGAACGGACCGCTCGGAAGCACCGACAGCGACGGGAGATCGGGAATGACCTGCACGAGCCCGAGCGGGCTCGAGCCATCGACCAGCGCGTTCGTGAGACCGCGGCCGTTTGCGTGTAGGCCGAACTGGCTTTTGACGGCCGGGCGGTGGACGTCGACCTCGGCGAGCGCGACCGCCTTGTCGGCGGCAGCGATCGCCTGCGCCAGGCCACTGGCGACGCGAGTCTTGCCCTCTCCGGGGACAGCGCTCGTCACCAGGATCACACGTGTCTCCTTGCGCAGCGATACGTACGCGAGGCCATCGCGCAGGATCCGGAACGGCTCCAGGTCAGCCTGGGCCTCGCGTTCGCCGACAGGCCGACGGCGTCGCATCGGGACCGTCGTAAGCGCTGAGAGCCCGTAGAGCCGCTCGAGCTCCTCGGAACTCTTGATCCGCCGGTCGAACAGGTCGAGCATGAAGGCCAGCGCGAGCCCGATCAGGATCCCAACCGCGCCACCGACCGCCGCGTTACGTTTGACTCTGGGCGATGAGGGCGAGGTCGGAACCTGCGCCGGATTGAGCACGCTTGCACCGCCGCTGGTGACCGCTTCCAGCGCGATCACCTGTTTGAGCCCTTGCTGTAGAGCTGGGCGGCCGGGATCGTCGGCGGGGAGTTTCGCAAGCTCAGCCTGTAGCTGTGCGCGGCCTGCTACGAGCTGCGCCTTGGCTGACTGCCCCAGATAGGTGACAAGGCCATTGGCGAACGCATTCGCGAGCCGCGCTGCGGTCACGGGGTCGGCGTCCGTGACCGAAATGTCGATCAGATCGTTGTCCGTCTGAACAGTGGCGACGACCCGTCCCTGCAGGTCAGTCACCGGCGTTGACGAATGCAGCGCCTGCTTGACCAGTGTCGCCACGGGGATCGAAGAGACCAGCGACGCGTCATCGCTCTGCTGGCGGGCCAAAGTGGTTGCGTCCTGCGCCTGCTGCTGGGTCGCGTCGATCAACGCCGGCAGGTTCGACGGCTTAATCAGGACCTGAGCGGTTGCCGTGTACTGCTTGGTCGCTTTGAGCGACAGCGCCAACGTCAGCGCAGCACAGATAACAAAGCTCACGAGCACCAGCCACCAGCGCTCGCGGACGACGCGGACGAAGTTGACCAATGCCGAATGCTCATTCGACCCCTCATGGCCGGTGACGGGCGCGCGACCGTTCATTCCAAGCAAGACTATCGGCAGATGTGGCGGTTGCCACGAGCGCCTGGGAAGCCATCCTCGTACGCTATGCCGCCGTGATCGACCTTCATTGTCACGTTCTTCCCGCGGCGATCATCCAGGGGGCGGTGGTCCCGCCGCCGCCCCACGTGGAGCAGCGGCAAGGCCGGCGCTGGCCGCGCCTAAGCCGCTCGTAACCGCGAACCACCTGTTGCGCGCGGAGTCGATTGCCCAGACGGCCGTGATCGCGAGTCCCGCCGCAACGACCGGGACGAACACCAATTCAAGCCGATAACCCTGGGGGTTGTTCGCGATCAGCAGCAACAAGATGCACCCTGGAATCGACCCACGGACAACGGTCCAGAAGGCGTCGCCCCGGGCGCGTTTGAAGACCACGAGCAGCACCGTGAACACGACGAAGGCAAGGCCGAGATAGACGGCGGGGGCGGCGATATGGACCTTGAGCGGGAACTTGAGGTTTTCCCGGATCGTGAGCCACAACTGCCCGG
Source organism: uncultured Solirubrobacterales bacterium (assembly GCA_963794285.1). Classification (GTDB taxonomy): domain Bacteria; phylum Actinomycetota; class Thermoleophilia; order Solirubrobacterales; family Solirubrobacteraceae; genus Palsa-465. The sequence continues at coordinate 187,763 of CAWCDS010000009.1, read as the reverse complement.
GGTAGCCGCTCAGCACAGCGCTCCATGTGTCCTTTGCTGCCGGCGGGATCTTGAAGCCGGCGAGGATGTAGGCGAGGTTCTCGCGGACGGGGGCGCCGCCAATCGCGAGTGCCGGCAGGGCGCTGAGCGCGCCGGTGCCGACAAGCCACAGGTTGGTCCGCCGTGCCTCGCGGGAGCGCCATTGTGCGATCAGCAGGATGAGGGCCGCGAGTCCGAGGATCATCGTGGCATCGCGGGTGATCGACAGCAGCGCCATCGCCGCCACCCATAGCCACAGCCAGCGCAGGCCGCGGTCGGCGACAAGGATCAGTGCGAGCAGACCGACGGTCTGCAGCAGCACCCCCCAGGAGTCGACGAACTGGCCGAACGACCAGCGGTACATCGGTGGCAGCGCCAGGCAGCCGAGTGCGCCGACTACGCTTGGCCAGACGGCGAAACGGCGCCGCAGCAGCAGGAACAAGGCCGGCGCGAGGAGCGCGTATCCGAGCATCGAGACGGTCTGCAGCGCCCGCGGGATGCTCTCGTTTGCCACCGCTCCGACACCGATTGCGAGCGCCGGCACGAGCCAGCGGCGCTGGTAGAACTTCGCGCTGTACTGGTCCCAGCGCGGATCGAGGATCCGCGGCCGGTCAGGGTGATCTTCGATCGCCGCCGCCTCGCGACCCTGCGGGCCCTGGAACGTCTGATGAAACGCTACCGCGTGGCTCGCGCCCTGAAGCTCGGCCGCCTGTGCCTCGTAGAACAGACCGTCCGAGTTCGGGTTGGCCCGTAGGACGAGTCCAGGTGCCGCAAGCACCAGCGCTACGCACAGCATGAGGAGCGCCCCAGCACGGTCCGACAGTCCTCCCACCCGCGTGACCAGGGCACCCACGAGGGATCGCGGGTACCGCAAGCTCATCGCGTCGGAGTCTACGCTGCGGCGGTGCGGAATCTGCTCGTCACGTCGGTCACGCCACGGCTCAGCAGCGGCACCGGGTTGAGAACCTATGCAGTTGCCGCGGCGCTCGCGCGGCATGCCGCCGTCGAGGTCGCCTACGTCGTGTTCGACGGGGCAAGCCCCGCCGATGACTATCGCCGGCTCAGCAACGTCACGCTGCGGGCCATGACGTCCTCTCGGGGGATCGGCCGGATGCTTCAGTTCGTCCGCGCGCGGGCCGGAGGAGTGCCCCGGGATCTGGCTCGTGGCGTCTCATCCGAGCTGGCACACGCGGCCGATGCGGCCGGTGGGGATGTCCGTGTGATCGCCGACGGACCAGTGGTCGCGGCCGCGCTGCTCGAAACCGCTCGCGCCCGCGAGCTTGTGTACTTGGCCCACAACCTCGAGTCCGATGGATTTCGCGGAGAGTCTGCTCACTCGGTCCTCGAGCGTTTTGAACGCAACGTGTTGCGCACCTACTCTCAGTGCTGGATGGCGACTCGAGCCGACGAGCGGGGCGCCCGCGCGCTCGCGGGCGATCGGATCTCGACTCTGTATGTTCCGAATGTCGTCGACGTCGCGAGGATCGTTCCAATCACACCGTCGCGTGCCGGGCGCCTGTTGTTCGTCGGCGATTTCACCTACGAGCCGAATCGTGAGGCGCTGCGCTTTCTTACCGACAGCGTGCTGCCCTTGGCCTGGGAGCGGCTGCCGGATCTGCGGTTGACCGCTGTTGGCCGTGGGCTCCCCGAGCTCGCGCGGGATGCGCGGATCGAGACCCCGGGGTTCGTTGAGCGTCTTCAGGACGCGTACGCAGCTGCCGATGTTGTGGTGGTGCCACTCCTGCGCGGTGGCGGCTCGCCGCTGAAATTCGTTGAGGCGCTGGCGTATGGCCTCCCAGTCATCGCCACGCGCCACGCCGCTCGGTTGCTCGAGGACGGCGTCGCGGGGCGCGACTTCCTCGCGGCCGAGGGTGCGGGCGAGTTCGCCTTGGCGATCGAGACGCTGCTGCGCGACGACGCTCAGGCGGCCGCGATCGGTCGCTCCGGGCGGGAACTGGCGGCGCAGAGCTATTCCGTCGAATGCCTGGCTACGCTGCTCGCCGCATGATCAAGGAGCAGGCCGGTTGAAAATCGTCAGCGTGATGACGACCAATTCCGCAGGCGGGGCTGAGTTTGCCGCCGTCGAGATGCTCGACGCGCTCGCCGACCGCGGGCACGAGGTGGTGATGCTGAGCGATCTCGCCGAGATCGGCCGTGGAACCCAGGTCCGGGTGGCGCCGCTGCAGATCGGACCGAAGCTCTCAACGCGCAGCTGGCGGAGCCTGGTCGGTGGTTGGGGCCCGTACATCTGGCGCCTGCGAGGCGCGCTCGAGCGTCAGTTGCCTTACGACGTCCTGCTCGTTCACTACAAGAAGGAGCAGCTGATGGCCGCGTGGCTGCCGCGGCGCTTGCGCGCAAAGCTCGTGTGGGCCGAATGGGGCCCGGTGCCCTACCCGCTTCGGCGAGGTTTCCCGCGTCAGGCATACGTCGCCGCGAGCCGGTACGCGGAGCTGATCATGGCGGTTTCCGCCGGCACGAAGGCATCGGTCGAGGAGGTCGGAGTCTCTTCTCGGAAGGTGCTCGTTGTTCCGAACGTCGTCGACGTGGAAGCGATCCGCTTCACCGAAACCGGGCGTGCCGAGGTTCGCGCCCGCCTCGCAATCCCCACCGATGCGTTCGTCGTCGGCTGCATTTCTCGCTTTCATCCCAAAAAGCGCAACGATGTCGTCGTCGATGCGGTGCTCGCACTCGATGATCCTCGCGTGCACCTGATCATGGCAGGAGCGGGGGAGACCGAAGCTTCGCTGCGCGCCCAGGCGCAGCCGCTCGGCGAACGGGTGCACTTTGTGGACACTCCAAGGGAGGACGTTGCCGAGGTACTCAGTGCCTTTGACGTCAGCGTCTTCTGCCCCTCGCCGACGGAGGGTGCGCCGCGCGCGACGATCCTCGGGATGCTCGCGGAGCGGCCATGCCTGGCCACCGGGGCAGAAGGAGTGGCGGACATGATCCTGCCTGAGTTCGGCGCGATCACACAGCCCGAAAACGACCCTGCCGCGCTCACGGAGGTGCTGCGGACGTACCTCGCCGACCCGGAACTGGGATCGCGTCAGGGACAGGCGGCGCGCACATGGGCCGAAGAGCGCTATGCGGCGCCGGTCGTGGCGAAGATGATTGAAGGGCTGCTGGTCAACTTCCGACCAGCTCGGTGAGCCCTGCACAGAACGTCTCGTAGTTCCACTCGCGCTCGGCGAACCGCCGCCCGGCATCGCCCATCTCGCGCCGGGTATCGGCGTCGGACATCAATCTGGCGATCGCCCCGGTCCATCCTTCGACGTCAGCGGGCTCGATCCAGATCCCGCAGCCGATCGCCTCGATGTCGAACGGGAAATACGGAGAGCGCGTGGCGACGATCGGCTTCGCGAGCGCGAGCGCGTCGACGACCTCGGTCAGCCCCGTCAGGCGTTCCGGATCGTGCACCGGGACGGCGACGACGGCAGCCGCGGCGATGTCGCTGATCACGTGCCCGGCCAGGTACCCGCCGGGGGAGTCAGGATCCACGCCGCCAGTGCCTCCGGGATGGACCAGACGGACCGCGGCGCTCGGCGGCGCCGGGATCTGCCGTTCAAGGTCGTAAACGACGCCTGCGGCGCCGGTTCGCGCAAGTGCCTGCGCGATCGTCGGGAGGTCACGATTCGATTTGCCGGCACTGACAACGCCGTTGCCTTCCCCTTGCGGCTGGTACAGCGGACAGGCCAGGTCCGGACCCCAGGGAAGTTGCGTGATCGTGGCTCGCCGGCGCGACAGGTCCCGCTCCAACCCGTCGGCCAGGGCGGCGCTCAGACAGACTAGGATGTCGTGCCGGGCGGCCGCCGCCTGTCTGACGGGGTTGTGTATCGGGTGGTGCACGACCGAGACCAGGCGCGTGCGGGGGAGCACGCGCCTCGTGAGCGCGATGCCGGCCAGGCCGGTCTGGTCAGCGCAGTAGAGGACGTCGGTGCGACGCATCCGGCCGATCGCGTACGCCTCCTGATCGAGATGACCAAGAAGGCGTCTGGCGCGGGTGCTGAGACGGTCCAGCAGGTTGCGTTCGCCGGGCTCATGGAACGGTGCGAATTCGACGACGTGGCCGGCGCGTAGCAGTGCGTCGACCCCCCACACGTGCTGGCGAGGGATGGACCTGGTCCGGGCGAGCTCCCACATCTTCTGGATGGGGTAATTGTTGAGCGAACAGATGGTTGCCACGGCGCAGCGATTCTACGTTCGTGCTCGCGCACCGCGGACTCGCTGGCCTGGGATCTGCCTCCCCTCTGACATGCTGGTGCGATGAGGGCTACCACGGTCGCGGTCTCGCGCCGCCGACTGACGCTTGCCACCGGCGTCCAGATCGGTGGCCGCGTGTTCGGGGCGTTCTTGGGGGTCTTGGTCGCAGCCTCGCTGGCCCGCTCACTCAGTCGGCCCGCGTTCGGGGAACTCGCCCTGGCGATGACGATCGTCGCATTGGCGGCGAGCTTGGGGGATCTCGGCATCAGCCAGATCGCTGTGCGCGAGATGGCCCGTGAGCCCGAGGAGCGGGCGAGTATCGCCGGAGCGCTGTGGGCCACGCAGCTGGTGATGGGATTGGCGCTCGGCTTGGTCGGAGTGGCCGTTGCGTTTGCGCTGATGGACGGCACGCAACCGAGGATCATGGCTTTGTTCGTGATGGCGACGATGCCGGTCGGGGCGGTCGGAGCACTGACGATCGCGGCACAGGCGCGGCTGCGACCCGAACTCGTGATCATTCCGTCGCTCATACAGAACGTGATCTGGTTGGCGGTCGTGCTGACGCTCGGCGCCACGAACGGAGGCCTGGCCTTGTACGGCGCGGGGTTCTTCGGAGCCGCCGTCGTGCAGGCGGGGGCGACGCTTGCGCTCGCGGTCCGCGTCACGGATGTCACGTTCGCCGGCGCACGCAAGATCTTCGTCAACCTCCTGCGGCTGGCCTGGCCGATCGGTCTGGCGGGCATGTTCGTGACGGCGTACTACCGGATCGACGGCGTGCTGCTGTTTCACTTCCGCGGAGCGACGGAAACGGCGTACTACAGCGCCGCCTATCGAGTGCTCGACGTGCTCCAGATCCTGCCGATGACGGTGAGCGGCGTGCTGCTGCCGCTGCTGGCGAGCACCGAGCGCGTGAGCGGCGGTGAAGCTCGGGTCAAGCAGCTGTTCGGGCTCGCGGTGGCGCTGCTGCTGGCTGTCGCGCTGCCCATTGCCGCGTGCGGGGGGATCCTCGCGCCGGGGATCGTCGACCTGATCTACGGTCACCACTACCACAGCTCGATCTACCTGCTGCAGATCTTGCTCCCGGCGTTCATTCCGATTTGCCTGGGATACGTGCTGACGGGCCAGCTTATCCTCAACGGTTTGCTGCGCCCCTACATCGCGATCACGTGCGTCGGCGCCGTTGTCAACGTCGCGGCCAACGCAATCGCGATTCCCCGCTACGGGGCACCGGCGGCCGCGTGGGCCACACTCGGGACGGAGCTCGTGGTCATGAGCGCTATCGCGCTCGTCGTCCGCCAACGCCTTGGGCTGAGCCTCCCGGCCGGACGAACGCTCAGGTTGCTCGCCGCCGTTGCCGTTACTGCTCTAGCGGTGTGGTTAGTTCGCGCTCAGTCGCTGTTCGTTGGGATCGCCGTTGCGGCGATCGTGTATCCGCCCTGCATGCTCGCGTCGCGGGCGATCACGACCGCGGAGCTGCGGGCCCTGTTGACGAAGGAGGCGGCGGCCAACGCATGAGCGATCAGACGGCACGGATCTCAGTCGTTCTGCCGACCTACAACCGGCTTGCGGCACTGCGCGAGAACTTCCACTCCCTGCAGGAGCTGTCCGGGATATCCGAGATCGTGGTGGTTGTCGACGGCTCGACCGACGGGACTCAGGGATGGCTTGAGCAGCTCTCCGATCCCAGAATCAGAGCGATCGAGCAGCGGCAACAGGGTTCGCCCGCCGCCCGCAATGCCGGCATCGCTGCTGCGGTGGGCGACTGGATTCTGATGACCGAGGACGACTGCTATCTGCCGCAGGACTTCGCGGTCACGTTGCTCGGCGTTGCGCAGTCGCTCGACGCGCAGATCGTGAGCGCCCCGTGGCTGGCGGTGGAAGGCGCTTGGCAGATCCCCGGGGCGTTCGAGCGGGGCCGGCGCAGCGCGCAGGCGAGGATCCATCTCGGGACGCATCCAAGCGTGTTCCCGACCGATGATTTCCAGACGCCGTTCCTGAACGGGATCGTGCTCGCGCGGCGAGATGTATTCGACCTCGTTCGCTACGACGAATCGCTTGGCGGCAACGCCTGGCGGGAAGAGACGAGCATGTTTCTGAGCGCTGTCGCTGCCGGGTTGCGCTGCGCGCTGACGCCGCGGACAGCCTCCTTCCAGCTCGGGCAGTGGGAGGGCGGTCAGCGCCGGTCGCGCCTCGCCTACGAGGTGTGGGCGATCCGCAACAACTGGCGCTTCCTGCGCGAGCACCAGCAGACGCTCCAGCGTCTCGGGGAGATTCACGACCCGTTCAGTGCGCAGGCGCGGTTTGTCGCAACACGCCTCGCTGACACTGTGACCGGCTACTCGCTCGGGAGGTGGCGGGCACTGAGGCGCGACCGCGGTGCCGCAGCGCACCCGGCGGGCGACGCGCAGTGAGTTCAGTCTGGAGCCGCGGCCGACGGGTCACCGGGCCTGACCGATGCGACCAGGCCGGCGGCGAAGCCGAGGATCGCGGGCCACCGCTGCGTATTGGTGAAGAACGGCGCGGTCAGCATTGCGATCGGCGCCATGATCAGCAGCTGCGCCGCCCAGTTGAGGGTGAAACTAGGCCCGGGCCGTTTGATCACTCGTAGCGCTTGGACGACGAACGCGACCTGAATCGCCACGATCAACACGGCACCGATCAATCCAAACCTCAACCAGGATTCGAGCACCTGGTTGTGGATGTACAGCGGACCTCCCGACTCGACAACAAGTCCGGGGACGTGCCCGTTGGGTCCGACACCGGAGAATGGCGACGCCTTGACGGCGTTCCACCCGTTCGAGACATCGCTGAGGTGCCCGGCTGTGCTCGCGTCCGATGCCGTGCCCTGAGTCGCGCCCCAGATTGCCGAGAGCTGATGGCCCACCGCCGTCAACACCGACGGCTTCAGCACCGCCAGCACCACCACTAGCAGCGCCAGCGCCGATGCGAGTCGCAGCACGAAACGCATGCGGTTGCGGCCGAACATCAGGCCAACCAGCAATGCCACGGCCATCGCCGCCCACACGTTTCGGCGGGAGGACAGGATCACGACGATCAGCGCGGCGCCACCAAGACACCAGATGCGCCAGTCCCGATCCGCCGGCGGAGTTGAGATCGCGGCGAGGACGATCGCGCCCGTGACCGCACCGAGCGCCGAGTCATAGAAGATCAGGTTCGTGCCCCCTTGAACCTCTCCTTGGCCGGCCGCGGTCAGATACAGGCCGAGCAGAGCCATCCCCGAGACCACACACAGGAGGACCGGAACCGCGTGCTTCTGCCATTCCCTGGCCTGAGAGGCGCCGACCCCGATCGCGAAGCAGGCGGCGAATAGGATCACGAACCGGCTGTCCTGGTTGATCGCGGACGTGAGCGAGGTGCCCTGAATCCACAGGAGCGCTGTGTAGTAAGCACCGAGTGCGAGCACGAGCATCAGCGCCCCGCGCCGGGGCCGGCTCCCGCGAGCCGTGGTGAGTACGCGAGCGGCGGTCAACACCAGCAGGAGCGTCAGCAGGGTCACACGCGCCACCGTCGTGTAGTAGACCTGGTGGCCGAGGAACAAGAGCCCGCTACCGGAGGCGCCTCCGAAGCCCTGCGAGGGGTCGAGTTCCTGACATACGATCAGCAGCGAGATGACGGTGAGAGCGGGCCATCGCATCAGCGCAGCGAGCCCGATGAGGCCGATGATGGCGGCGGTGAGCATGCGGGTGTTGCCAGACGCGATCAGCCAGGCTGCGAGGCCGCTTGCCAGCACCGCGATCAGTAGCTGCACGACTCGCGTTGCGAGCAGGTTTTCGACGACGCTGCCCCCGGCCCCGTTCATCGAGTGACCGTGCGCGAGATCAGCTCGAGCCATCGATGCCCGAAGGCATCGAGGCTGTTGTCGCGAACGACGAGTTCGCGGGCGTGGGCGAGCACCGGGTCGGCTTCCCCGCGTTCCAGCTGCCGCATCGCGGCGATCACGCTGTCACGTTCGGGGCGCACGATGAAGCGCTCGTAAGCAGGGCATTCTCGGAGGAAGTCTTGCATCCAGCCGACCCGCGTCGTAATCAGTGGGACGCCGCATGCAAGTGCCTCGAGCACGACGAAGCTGCATGCCTCATACCGGGTTGGGAACACGACGCAGTCAGCCGCGCGGTAGGCATGCACGAGCTCGGCAGGCCGTAGCGTCCCAAGACCGATCGATGATGCGGGGGCGGATGAGCCGGCGACCAGCAGCTTGAACCCGGCCCGCCCACAAGCCTCGGGAACGAGATCCGCCCCTTTCCGTCGTTCGAAGCGGCCGACGAACAGTGCGTAGCGCCCATCCGCCTGGAGACCGAGCCGAGACCTGGCCGCGACGCGATCTCCGGGAGCGAATAGCGCTGTGTCGACGCCGTTGGGGATCACAGCGTCGACCCGCTGGCGATAGAGCTGCTTGAGCTCGGAGGCGGTTGACCCCGAGACGGCAACGACCGTCGCACCGCGGCCGCCGAGCGCTTCGGGGATCGCGCCGCTCACCGCCTGCCGGAGCTGGTAGCGACGCCTGCCCGTGCGGCTCGCGATCACGTGCCGGACCATCGTTCCGTGGAACACGTGGATTCGTGGAGATCGGGTGGGCCCGCCGAGGAAGCCGTTGCTGATGACGATGTCGGCGTGATCCGCGCGGGCCTGCCGCGTCACTGACGCCGCCTGCATCGAGGGTCCGAGCCCGATCCGCCCAGCCCATACCGGGAGCGGCGTGGTTGGGCCGATCACCGACGTGGTCCAGCCTGCGCGCTCGAGGATCGCCTCGAGCGAGGCGCAGAAGCGCTCGACACCGCCCGCGTTGGACGGTGGGTCAGGGGAGATCAGCAGCGCCCTCATGGCTTGGCGACCGTTCGCCCTCGCCTCGGGCTGGTTCTACTCAGTCACCAGAGTGCAGCGCAAACGTCTTGAACAGTCGCAGCGCCGGCTTCGGCCTGCCACTGAGATGCACGAGCCCGTAGCCGCCCTGGACGGTCCTGGGTTGCGTTCCGTCCTGGAAGCGATAGATGAAGGCCCCGCGGACCCAGCCCTTCCAGGAGGTGCGCAGGTAGCGGAACAGCGTCGCGAAGTTGGCTGCCTGTTTGGCTGCGCTAACGCAGTCACGGCTGTGCTCTGTGCACGTCGACCACCCGGTCTCCATGATCCAGAACGGCTTGGCGGCAGCGCCGTGATGCAGCAACTGCCGGCGAAGGTCCTCGATCCGGCGGATGTGCCCAAAGTTGCCGTAGGGCTGCCCTGCGACGATCGGGTTCAGCGTCCTCGTATCCGATCCGAAATCGTGAACCGCGACACCGTCGAAGTAGCTGTTGAGATTCGGAACGGCGTGGTAGAGAGCGTCGACCCACCAGGTCCAGACTCCGTTCAGATGCGCTTCCATCTCGGCCTCGATCAGGAACTTCGATGACGGGTCGGCCGCGTGCCCGGCGGTGCCTGCCGCTTTGACCAAGTTGGCGTACCGGGCGGGGTCGTAGTGACCGGCGTTGCCGTTGTCGAAATAGGGCTCGTTCCAGAGCTCGTACGTGGTGATCGCCGAGCCGCTGAGGGTGGGGTACTTCTGCCAGAACGTGCCGTGGGCCCCGTAGCGGTGCACGACCGCAGCGACGTAGTGCGCGTAGATGCTTGGGTTTGAGGGGACCGAGAATTCGCTTGAACCCGCCCACCTTGGCGTGCTGTCGAGCTGCGCGACGATGTGCAGACCCTTGCGTGCCGCGAGCAGCACGTAGTGGTCGTAGTAGGAAAACCTGAACTGGCCTTTCCGCGGCTCGATCTTGCTCCAGGCAAACACGTCGCGAAGCCATTTCGTCCCCGTAGATGACGTCAGGCTGTTGAGCCGCGGAGCGGTACTTTGACCGCCCCAGCCGGCCGCGCCCTCCGAGAGGCCGATGACGACTCCGCCGGGCAGCCCACTCGTGCCGAGGAACGCTGTGTTCTTCACGGTGCGCTGTGGCGCTCCCGATGCGACAGACATCACGGTCACAAGCGTGGCGAGGATCGCGCAGGCGGGCAACAGAAGATGGAGGTAGCGGCTACGGTGCGTCATTGCATCCTGTGGGTCGGTACCGGGGTGCACTTACGGTGGCAACGACTCACCGAGGTCCGTCTGGGACTCGTTACACGGTCGTTACCGCGACGGGCGACGATCGTAGCACGGCGTTCGGCAGCGGGTGTGATCAGGCGCCGGCCGTGGCCTCTCGTCCGAAGATCGCGAGCGCCGGCTTCGGGCTGCCGTTGAGATTCGTCAACCCGTAGCCCTCCTGGATCGTGCTGGGGTTGGCGCCGTCGCCGTAGCGGTAGATGAAGGCGGCCTGGACCCAGCTCTTCCAGCTGCCGTGCAGGTAGCCGAACAGCGTGTTCAGATTGGTCGCCTGCTGGGCGGCGTTGACGCAGTCGCTGTTGTCGGTGCAAGTCGACCAGCCCGCCTCGGTGATCCAGAAAGGCTTGGTGCCGGCTCCGTGCTTGATGAACTGCTGATGGATGTCCTCGGCGCGGCGCACGTGGTCATAGTTGGCGTAGGCCTTGCCGGCGATCATCGAGTTCAGGCCGGTGGTGTCGTGCCCGTACGGATGGATTGCTACACCGTCGAAGTATTTGTTGAGATCGGGTACGGCCTGGTAGAGCGCATCGTCCCACCACAGCCAGTTGCCGGCCGCGTCGCGTGCGCTCTGCATCTCCGCGGACAGCAGGAACTTGGCCGTGGGATCGACCGCGCGGCCCGCGATCGCCGTGGCCTTGACCAGGTTCGCATACCGCGCCGGGGCGTAGTTGGTGGCGTAATAGGGCTCGTTCCACAGCTCCCACGTTCCGATCGCTGATCCCCTGAGATCGGGATGGGCATTCCAGAAGCTGCCGTTGCTGCCGTAGCGGGCGATCACTGCGGCGACGTACTGGGCGTAACCGCTCGCGTCGGCCGGGACCGTGTTATCCGTCGCGCCGGCCCACGAGGGAGTCCCGTCCACGACGGCGAGGACGTGCATGCCGTGCTGGGCGGCAATCAGCATGAAATGGTCGTAGTAGGAGAAGTCGAACGACCCGCGGCTCGGTTCGATCGTGTTCCAGAGGAACTCCTCGCGCAGCCACCTCGTGCCCGTCTGTGACTTCACCAGACTGAGCCGGTCGATCGTGCTGTCGCCACCCCAACCGGAGACATCGGCGTTGAGGCCGACGACGAGGCCGCCGGAGACCCAGGCGGCCGAGGATGCCGCTGTCGGGGCCGGCTTCGGGCGGGACTGCACGACGCGTTTGGTCGATGCGGTGCGGTCAGCGACCCTGTGGGTGACGCGCGGCGCGCAACCCCGCTGCCGGCGGTGACGCTTGCTCGCCTGCTTGCGGCAGGTTGCGTGAGTGCGCTTGGCGTGGCTTGATTTTTGCCTCGCCGTCTGGTGTTGGGCGGCTGCCGCCGGGGCGGCGGAGATCAGTGTGGGGGCGATCGCGATGGCCGCGATGATGATGGCTGCGATTCGGCGGGCCATACTGTTTTCGTCGGCCCATCCGCGTCATCAATTCGAGTTCACCCCGCCCGCTGGACGTGTGTTCGACACATTCCTGGACGTTTGCTGGACGGCGCCACTCGATCTCGCCGAGCAAGCCCGGAGGACGGGAGACCCTGCCATCGTCTATCTACCTAGAACCAGGTTAATGGGGACTTCGCGAACCCTCGGGCAATCCTGGGTCTGACGGTCCTCGCTACGCGCTTGCGGCAGCTTCGCGCTGGAAGATCGGGAGCACCGGCTTGGCGCTGCCGTCGAGGTAGGTCAGTCCGTAGCCGCCTTGCATCGTGTTGGGGCTGGAGCCGTCGCCGTAGCGGTAGATGAACGCTGCTTGGACCCAGGTTTTCCAGTCGTTGTGGATGTAGCCGAACAGGGTGCTCATGTTGCTGGCCTGCTGGGCCGCGGTGACGCAGTCGCTGCTGTCGGTGCAGGTCGACCAGCCGGCTTCGGTGATCCAGAACGGCTTGTTGCTCGCGCCGTGGGCGATGAACTGGTTGTGGATGTCGTTGATCCGCTGGACATGGTTGTAGTTGCCGTACGGCTGTCCTGCGACGATCGGATTCAACGTCGTGACGTCATGCCCGTAGGGGTGGACCGCGACGCCGTCGAAGTAGTTGTTCAGATCGGGGACCGCCTGATACAGCGCGTCGTCCCACCACAGCCAGCTGCCGTTCGTCAGCGCGCTTTGCATCTCGGCGGAGAGCAACAGCTTCGCGCCGGGGTCCACCGCGTGCGCGGCGATCCCGCTCGCCTTCACCAGCTGCGCGTACGCGGCCGGGTCATAGTTGGAGGCGAAATACGGCTCGTTCCACAACTCCCAGCTCGTGATCGCAGAACCCCTCAGACTCGGGTTACTGGCCCAGAAGCTCCCGCTCGGGCCGTAGCGACCAATCATCGCCGCGACGTACTGCGCATACCCGCTCGGATCTGAGGGAATCGTGTTATCACTCGCGCCCGCCCACGTCGGAGTCACATCAAGCACACCCAGCACACGCATCCCGTGCTGAGCGGCGATCAACATGAAATGGTCGTAATAGGACCAATCAAACGTCCCGCGCGCCGGCTCGATCGTCGCCCAATCGAACTCCTCACGCAACCACTTCGCCCCAGTCGCCGACGTCACCGACGTCAACCGATCAAGCGTGCTGGCCCCACCCCAACCCGACACATCAGCATTCAAACCAACCACCAACCCACCAGCAGGCGCAACCGATGTAGTCGACGTCGTCGCGGTCGACGTGGTCGCCGTCGAACTGCTCGTGGTTGACCTCGTGGCCGTGGATGTCGTCGCCGTCGAGGATGCCGTCTGGCTCGCCGAGGTCGTGGTGGTCGGCGCAGCCGAGCTCGTTGTCGAGGCTGTCGTCGTTGTCGAGGCGATCGGCGGCGAGGTGACCTGACTGGTCGTTGTCGTGGTCGTGGTCGTCCTTGGCGCCGTCGTCGACGTCGTCGACGTCGTCGTCGTCGTGCTGGTTGGCGGCTTCGGGCGCCGCTTCACCGTGGCGACTCGACGAGGGGCCGTCTTGCGCGTCGTCTTGGCGATGCAAGCCTTGTACTGCCGCCTGTTATGGCGCTTTGCTGCGCAGATGGCGCGGCTGCGCGAGGTCGGGTGGGAGGCCAACGCGGCGGCGGTCGACACGGCTACGGCCGCGATGGCCAGGGCGGCGAGGAGGACGAATGCGATTCGACGGGGCATGCTCCCGTCGTCGGCCCATGCCGGTCACACGTCCGAGTTCCGACACTGCCCGGTGGACGCGTGTACTACACCGCTTTCTGGACGTTCGTACTACGCGCGACGGGCCTTCCGGCCCAGCGCGGCAGACACCAGCTAGCCGCGGAAGCGGAGCACTTCGGCGATCGTCAGCGCGATGATCCGCAGGTCGAGACGAAGCGACCAGTTCTGGATGTAGTAGTTGTCCCACTCCACCCGGTCGGCGATCGATGTCTGGCCGCGCAGGCCGTTGACCTGGGCCCAGCCGGTGATCCCGGATTTGACCCGGTGGCGGTCCGTGTAGCGGTCCACCTCGGCGCTGAAGCGCTCGACGAACTCCGGGCGCTCAGGCCTTGGTCCGACGAGACTCATGTCGCCGCGCAGCACGTTGATGAACTGCGGCAGTTCGTCGAGCGACGTGCCGCGGAGCCATGCTCCGAAACGCGTGCGGCGGTCTTCGCCCTCGACGCCACCGGGCGCGCAGCCGTCTGGGAGGCTGAACTCGTGGCTGCCGTGCGGCTCGCGCATCGTCCTGAACTTGAGGACGTCGAACGTCCGGCCGTCGCGCCCGACCCGGCGCTGGCGGAAGAACACCGGACCTGGGGAGCTGAGTCGCACGCCGAGGGCGACCGTCAGCATCACCGGCGTCAGCGCCAGCAGCGCCGTGAACGCAAATGTCCGGTCCAGGGCGTGCTTGACGGCGAACTGCCAGCTCCGCGGATTGGTCGGATGCAGCGAGAGCAGGGGCACGCCGCCGATGTGATCGAGCGTCGAGCGCTCGTTGATCGATTCATACAGCCGGGGCACGAGTGCCACCTCAACCCCCAACCGCTGGCACTGGTTGACGGTCTCGACGAGCACATGGTCGGGCTCGGACGAAAAGGCGAGGATCACTTGCCGCGCGCCCGTCTGCTCGACGGCCATCCGGAGATGCTCGGGGCCTCCGAGCACCGGCACGAACGTCGGCGCGGAGTGATCGGGACGCAGCAGCGGGTCGGAATCGAGGAAGCCGACGGGGCGCAGCCCGTACCGGGGCTCGTCGACAAGGCGCTTGACCAGGTGCTCACCGACGACGCCGGCGCCGATGATCAGCGTCGGCGTTGCGAACGCATCGCTGCGCATCGCGTGGCGGCGAAGGGACAGCAGGACCGCGCGCGCCACGCCCAGATAGACGAGCGAGAACAGCCACAGCCGCACCGCGAGCCCGACGGGGTGTGGGTCACCGAGCATCGAGTCGAGTGCCACCGTAAGCATCGCGCTGAGCGAGACGACGCCAAGGACGTTCCCGGCGGTGTCCAGCAGTGAGCCGTGAAGCCGCTCATCTGGATCTCGCCGCGTGTTCAGGATCGCCAGGACAAGCAGCGGGAATCCCGCTGCTAGCAGGCGATTCGCGGTGCTGGAATCGCTGGCGCCGTGCGCGAACAGGGCGGCGCTCGCCGCGAGGTACAGGACCACGACATCGACCAGGAACCGAATCCGAGACCAGCGGTAGCCGAGCAGGCGCGCGGCGGATCCTGTGACGACGTTGACCCTTGCCGGCCATCCCGTGAGCGTCCGTGTGTGAGCGGCGTGTGTAGCGGCGGGTGGAGGTGTCATTGAGCTTCCTGATGCGAAGTCGAACAACTATGGAAGTCCGGCTCTGGGTGGGGACACCCGCCTATGCACGAATCCGATCCCCGGCCGACGCTCGGTATTCGTGCGGTGCCTCTGAACCCCTTTCCCGGAATGATATCGCGCTTGCGAACGGAAAGATGTGCTGAAGTTGCCATTTTTGGCTGCATGTCGGGTGTATCCCCTGTCGTTCCGGCATGCAGCAAGAGGCGTCCGCTTGCTGCAGCGACGGCGTCCTCCCATGCACACGTGTTGTCCCCTGACCCCTGGAGCCTCTCCACCGAAGGTTCCCCTGTAGCAATCTACGGAAACTACGGCCCCCTATCTACCTGCGTCGCAGATAGGCTACAGGGTCAGGCAACTGGGCCGAAATCAGGCCACAGATTCCCGCAACGCAGAGGCGATCTGCTCGGTGACTTCGGTCGCGTCGGTGGCACTCAGCACGGGGCTCATCGGGATCGCCAGGTGGGTCCGCGCGAGTTCGTCGGTGGCCGGCAGATCGACTCCTGCAGCGTACGGCACCATCGCCGGGTGGCGGTGGATCGGCGAGCGGTAGTAGAACTTGTTGCCGATCTCGTGAGCGCTCAGCGCGTCAGCGATCTGATCGATTCGTTCAGATCGGATCACGTACAGATGCCACGCCGGGATTGATCCCGCGGTTGGCGTCGGCAGCGCGACAAGGGCCCCGAGCCCCGCGTCCTCGTAATGCCCGGCGGCCTCGACCCTCCCGCGTGAGAAACGATCGAGCTCCGGTAGGACAACCCGCAGGAATGCTGCCTGGAGCTCGTCAAGCCTCGAGTTGTAGCCGATCAAGTCCCACGTCTTCTGATCACGTGAGCCGTGGAAGCGGAGCATCCGCGCGGTCTCTGCGATCTCATCTCCGGATGTCGCGATTGCCCCGCCGTCACCCATGCACGGGAGGTTCTTCGATGGGAAGAAGCTGAACGTGGAGACCGCACCGAGCGCGCCCGGACGACCCGCCGGGCCGCGCGAGCCGGCCGCCTGCGCGGCGTCCTCGAGCACCGGGACGCCGAGCGCCTCGATCTCGCTCACAGGGGCCACGTTGCCGAACAAGTGCACCGCGATCACCGCCTTGGTCACAGGCGTGAGCGCCGCCTTGACCGTCTCCGCGGTCACCATCATCGTCTCGGGATCGACATCGCAGAACACCGGGCGGGCGCCGGTCGGCGGGATCGCCTCGGCGGACGCGTAGAAAGTGAACGAAGGAACGACAACCTCGTCGCCGGGGCCGACCCCGAGCGCCCGCAACGCGATCGTGATCGCGTCGGTGCCGTTCGCTACGCCGACCACGTGTTTGACGCCAAGGTAGGTGGCGAACTCCTGCTCGAACGCGCTGACCTCGGGGCCCAGGATGTACGAGCCCCGATCGAGGGTCTGCGTTGCGGCCGCCACCAACCGGTCGCGCAACGGCAGCAATGGCGTGCGGGTGTCGAACAGAGGAATTGGCATGCTGACAGTGCGGCGGGGCGGGCCTGGGGTCCGGCGAGCCCTCAGCTACCCTACCGCGCCCGGTGGAGAACTCGAAACTACGCGGAGCAGTGATCGGTCTGGGGATGATCGGCCGGCACCACGCGCGGCTGCTCCAGAGCTCCGAGCGGGTTGAGTTCGTCGGTGCCGTGGATCCTGGCGGTGACCGCTATCGAGCCGTTCACGATCAGTCGCGCGTGATGGATTCGATCGCGCCGCTGCTCGAACGCGGCGCCCTCGACTTCGGGATCGTCTCGGTCCCGACCGACCTGCATCTGACGGTTGTCGAGGCGCTTGCCGGCGCCGGGGTGTCGGTGCTCGTCGAGAAGCCGCTGGCGGCCAGCAGCGACGACGCCGGGCGGATCGTCGAGATTTGCACCGGCGCCGGCGTGTTGGGCGCAGTCGGGCATGTGGAGCGGTTCAACCCCGCGCTGCAGGAGCTGCGCCGCCGCGTGCTCGAGGGTCAGATCGGCCGCCTGTTCGCCGTGTCGACGGTCCGAACCGGGCCCTTCCCAGCTCGTGTTCGGGATGTTGGTGTCGTCAAGGACCTTGCCACGCACGACATCGACCTCGTGAGCTGGCTGGCGGACTCACCGATCGCGACCGTTGCCGCGCAGACGCAGCATCTCAGCGGGCGAGAGCACGAGGACCTGGTGCTGGCGACCGGAGCGCTCGACTCGGGCACCGCGTTCAATATCGTCGTCGACTGGGTCTCGCCGACGAAGGTGCGCCGCACACGCGTGCTCGGTGAGCGGGGAATGCTAGAAGGAGACACGCTCAGCGCCGACCTCTACTTCTACGAGAATGCCGAGGTCCGGAGCGCGTGGTCGACCACGCAACAGTTCAGAGGAGTCAGCGAGGGCAACGTCACGAGGTACGCGCTCCGCCGAGAGGAGCCACTGAAGGTCGAGCATGATGCGTTTGTCGATCTCCTCTGCGGACGGCCACACGCGGAGGTCATGACGCTCGAGCAAGGTGTCGAGATCGTCAGGTCAGCCGAGGCGGTGCTCGAGAGCGCGCGGACCGGTCAGACCGTCTCGGTCAGCCAGGTCAACGATCGCTGATGCGCACGGTCGTCGTCGCTCTTGGCAAGATCGGGTTGCCGATCGCCGCCACGATCGCCAAGGCCGGGCATCAGGTTGTCGGCTGCGACATCAACCCAGAGGTCGTCGAACTAGTCAATGCGGCGACGGAGCCGTTTCCCGGCGAAGCCGGTTTGCAGGATGTCCTCGCGAGCGTTGTGCCGACGGGGAGGCTACGCGCCACGACCGACACGACCGCCGCGGTTGCCGAAGGTCCGGAGTTGGTGATCGCCGTGCCGCCACTGCTCGTCGACGAACACGCGCGGCCGGACTACCGGATCCTCGATTCGGTGCTCGACGACATCGGCAAGGGTCTGCAGCCCGGGACCGTCGTCAGCATCGAGACGACGCTGCCAGTGGGGACGACCCGCGGACGGATTGCGCCCCGGCTCGCGGAGCTCTCCGCCTTGCGGCAGGAGGAGGACTTCTTTGCAGTGCACAGTCCCGAGCGGGTCTACTCGGGCCGGATCTTCAAGGACCTCTCGACCTACCCGAAGATCGTCGGCGGCCTCAGCGAGGAAGGCGAGCGGCGAGCTGCGGGGCTGTACGAGTCATTCCTCGAGGCGGAGGTCCGGCGGATGGGGTCGGCCGAGGCGGCCGAGCTGACAAAGCTTGCGGAGACCACCTACCGGGAGGTGAACATTGCGCTGGCCAACGAGTTCGCCCGGTACGCCGACCGGATCGGGATCGACCTGGACGCGGTGATCGGCGCCGCGAACTCGCAGCCGTTCTCACATATCCACCGTCCCGGGATCGCCGTCGGCGGTCACTGCATTCCTGTTTATCCCCGGTTCTACCTCGCTGGCGATCCGCAAGCGCGCCTGCCAGCCATCTCGCGCGAGGTCAACGACAGCATGCCCGCCTACGCTGTCGATCTGCTCGCGGGCGAGCTCGACGGCGCTCTCGCGGGCGCCCGCGTCCTGATTCTCGGCGTGAGCTATCGCGGCGAGGTCAAGGAGACTGCGTTCTCCGGCGCGTTTGCCGTCGCCGACGAGCTGCGCCGACGAGGAGCGCGAGTCCTAGCGGCCGATCCGCTGTACTCCGACGCGGAGCTGAGCGCGCTCGGATTCGAGCCGTGGGGGGGCGGGGAGGTCGACGCCGCGATCGTGCAGGCCGACCATTCCGCGTATGAGCAGCTGAAGCCGGAGGAGGTGCCCGGCGCGCGCGTGCTGATCGACGGCCGTGGCATCGTCGATCCGGCGCCGTGGCGGGCCGCCGGCGTGATCGTGCGGCGGATCGGCTCGAGCTGATTCAGCTGCGGGCTAGACGCCGGCGCAGCAGTACGCCGCCGCCGGCCAGCAGTGCACCGGCGAGGACGCCACCCAGCAGGTTCATCCCCGTGTTCGGCAGGCCCGAGCCGCTGGCCGTGACCGCCGCCGGCGTGCTGGTCGAGGTCGTCGGGGTGCTCGAGCCACTCGAGGCACTCGAGCCGCTGCTGTTGTTGTTGGTGGTTGTGCTGGCATTCGCCAGCACGACGACGGTCCCGTGCATGAACGGGTGAATGCTGCAGATGTAGGCGAACGTGCCGGCCTGTGTGAACGTGTGCGACGCGCTCTGGCCCTTGTTCAGGTTGCCCGTGTCGAAGCTGCCATTGCTGGCTGTGGCGGTGTGCGGTGCGGGACCGTTGTTCGTCCATGTGATCGTGTCGCCGGCGTGGATCGTGATCGTCGCCGGCGAGAACTTGAAGTCCGAGATGGTGTCCGCCGGGTCTGACGCTGCGTGCGCGGTGTGGCTCACGTGCATCACGAGGTCGTGCCCGCCACGGTGCACATGCGGCGCCCTGCGCCACCGAGGATGGCTGCCGCTGGATGTTGTCCGGGTCGTTGTCGCCGTCGACGACGTGGTCGTCGGCTGGATCGTCGTCGAGGAACTGCGCGAGGACTCGCTCGTCGCTGTGGCCGTCGAGGTCGACTGCGTGGTCGTCGTCTCGGACGTCGGCTGCACGGTCGTGGTCGTCGTCTGGGTCGCCGGTGTCGCCGGTGTCGCCGGCGCCGTGCTCTGCGTCGTGGGCGTCGCCGCGTCGGCTGCGCTCAGCGGCACGATAACGGCGGCGGCGAGCAGCGCAAGGGTGGATCGGGCGGGGCGATGGATGAGCATCTGGAGCGAGATGACGCGCGAGGAAGGGCAAACCTTCCCTGTTCGGGCGTAGCATCTAAGCACCACCAGCCGTGAGGAGGCCTCGATGTCCAGATTGATCCGCATGGACAGGACCGGTCACACGACCGTTGCAGAGTGGCGCGCCGAAGACCCCGACACGGTGACAGACGCCGTTGCAGCGTTCCGCGCCGAACTCGATCAAGGCTACTTCGCGGTGGTCTCGCGTGGGGAAGGTCAGGCCGAGCAGGTGACCGAGCTGCCGCTCGATGAACCGCTGGTGATCCTCCGGCGTCCGATCGCTGGAGGCTAGGCCTGACGAGCGCGGCACGAGGCCTGACGAGAGCGGCTGAGGTGACGGCGGGCGCCGATCTGGAGCTCGCGGGCGCGCTCCCCGAGCTCGCCACCGTGTACTGGCGCCCGCGTGCGACTGATCGCTCAGTCACGCGGGCGGGTCGTTTGTGGACGCTGACGACGCTTGCACACAGCGTGCCGTTCATCGGGGCGGCGGTGCTGCTGGTGATGCTCAATCCGATCACGGTGCCGGTCGCGCTGGTCGCGCTCGCCCACGCCTGGGTGATTCCGGAGCTCTACGCCGCCCGGGGGGCCGGTGTCGTGCGCCGGCGCGGGCCCGGTGAAGCCGCGCCGGAGCGCCGGGCGCTACTGCTGCTGGGGGATCTGATCGATCACGAGGCGCGAGCGCTGCACCGGCGTTCCGGGCTCGTGATCGAGCGCGGTCAGCTCGGCACCTGGCTCGTTGGCGAGGCCGGTGCGATCCTGCTCAGGCCGGGTGGCCGGCGGGTGCACTGCTACTGCGTGAAGGCGACCGATCGAGGCCTCCCCGCCGGCGACCGGATCGCGCACCTGCTGCTGGCCCTGCGTGCGGATGAGACCGGGTTCGCGACCGTGGCCAACCTCGCGTTCTCCGGTGCACGCTGGCGGCTGCGCCGGCGGCTGGACACCGGCTGTCGCGAGGCGCTCGATGCCGCGGCGGCTCCGCGCTCAGACGGCTCACGGGTGGCGGGCCGGCCGCTCGCAGGAGGGCCCTAGGGCGCAGGGCCGTTCAGGAACTTTGTACCCAGGGCCAATGTGCGCCTTAGCTTCCGGGCGCATCATTCTCGCCATGGCTCGCACAACTACATCATCGAAGGTGCTGCTGGTCGAGGACCGCCGGCCCGCCGGGGGCGCGGGATCCGTTCGCCTACGGCGCTACCGGCTGGCTCGGTTGCGGTTCGAGAGTCGCGCCGCCGACCCGGCTTCGCGTTTCGAGCACCTCAAGCGCGTTTACGAGTAGCGTGCTCACGCGCTGACGCGCGTGAGCACGTTGCCGGCTCGCGGTACGCTTTAGTCATGAGAACTGAAATCGAGGATCGTCCGGCACGTACTCCGATCCTGAGGCGGATGCTTGCGGGCGTGGTCCTGATCGTTGCGATCGCGCTGGCGGTGAAGCTCCTGGTCGGCTTTGTGATGGCGATCTTCTGGACAATCGTCGCCATCGCTGTTGCGATCGCGATCATCTGGGCCCTCAAGACTTTGATCTGGTAGTCGCCCATGGCGGGCGACGGCCTTGTCGTGATCCTGCTCTGTTTCGGGCTGGCCGGCGGCATCGTCGGGCGGGTCAAGGGCAGTTCGTTCTTCCTCTGGTTTCTGATCTCCGGTCTGATCCCGTTCATCGGCCTGATCACCGCGATCTGCTACCGGTTCGAGAACGAGGAACTGCGCCGCCAGTGCCCTGAGTGCGGGCGCGTGGTCAAGCTTTATGACGCGGTCTGTACCCGCTGCGGCGCGGAGCTGGAGTTCCCTGAGGTGGCGATCGCCTCCGAGGCGGCGATGCGGCGGGCCTCTCCCGCCAAAACCGCATAGAGCGCCGCGGCCGATGTCGGGAGCCTTCTGACGTTTGGCGGGGTGCGGGACGAACTTCTGGCTTAAGAATGGCGTGGTGTGGTCGCGGTCCGCTTGTCCGCCGCGTTGGGATCCTCGTAACGCGGCACTCGCCGTCGTCGCCGCGATGAATGGCAGTCTGCCTTCTGTCATTGGTCGTGGTGCCGGGCCGGATCTGGCTTCGGAGAGGTGTCGTCGTGCTGAGGTCCCTGCCCCCGTTGCTGTTGACGCTCATACCCCGGACGGCGCACCCCGTGCGCGAGCGCGAAACGGACACGATCTGCCGCAGTTGACCGCCTGCTGGGAGGTGTGGGACTTGGTGTCCGTCTACCAGTAGCGATCTCCCCCGGCTCACAGAACCGAGCGAACTGCGGCAGATCGTGTTTGTTTCCGTGCGCCAAGCCCGCCAAGCCCCAGACCACAACGAACGGCACCATCACCCCCAACAGTGACCAAACTCAACGGCGCTCAACACCCGCCCGGGCGGGCTACCCGCAGGTTGGGTGTCGCTTATTGAGGTGATAATCCGGTCCTGGTCGGGGCCTAGACGTCTGATTCCATGGGAGCCGGATCGGTCCGCACGCGTCTGGTGGCACCTCAGGGTATGCCTGAGCGCGGGCAGCAGGCGAGCACGCACCAGTCTGCGTGGGAAGGGGGGTGTGCTTTCGTGCCCGCTTGCCGGGGATCGCAGGGCACACCGCGACCGGATCGCGGGGGTGTGCGCTCTCATCCCCGTAAAGCGGGGATCGCAGAACACACCCTTCCGTGACCCCGCAGGTGCGTCCTCTAATCCCCGCCCCAGTAGAACGTTCATTCAAGCGGGGCGGTCAGCGCAAGCGGCGGCGGTCAGGCGCAGGCATCCCGCGTGGAATCAACCATCTATACGAGAGTTCCTAGACGATTCGGATGGACCCGTAGAAGACCGTAACTGCGGCCCCGGTCGCACCGGATTCCAGGGGCCAGAACGTCACACTCGCCCCCGTCTCAGCGGTGAATGGCAGTCCAGTCCCCACGATCGGGACCGAACTGCCATCCGACGAGCGAGGGTGGCCGAGTGTGCACTTACGACCCCCAGAATCGGGTGCAACTAGAGGCGGGGCAGCGGAAGCCCTCGATCCCGGTTCTCCTCGATGCGCCGTTCTTGCGAGCAACCAGGACCCGCTGGGTGTCCCGCCGCTGACCCCCCGACGGGCGGCGACTGTGGCGTTACGAGGACCGCGTTGGCCAGGCGGCAACCGCAGGCGATCCGCACACCGTCTCTTCGTTGCCCGAAGTTCGGCCTCCGGACCACCTCCCAGGCAGGGCCGGAACCAGCCCCCGAAACCCCCCCGCCCGGCCCTCGATCCGCCCGAAACCCACTGCTAGACTGGCCGCTCCCCGCGCGCGCGGATCGGCCGCGTGCGCCCAGAGGCCGAGCCCTTGAAAGGAGGCGAGCGCCATGCGTGCAGTCGACGCCCTGATGGAATGCCTGAAGGCCGAAGGGGTCGACGTCGTATTCGGGCTACCCGGCGGCGCGAACCTCCCGACGTACGACGCGTTCTATGACGCCGGCATCCGGCACATCCTCGTCCGACACGAGGCCGGCGGCGGTCATGCCGCCGAGGGCTACGCGAAGGCGACCGGCAAGGTTGGCGTGTCGCTGGGCACGAGCGGCCCCGGCGCGACGAACCTGGTGACCCCGATCTGCGACGCGATGATGGACTCGGTCCCGGTGGTGTTCGTCACCGGACAGGTCCGCACCGATTTGCTCGGGACCGACGGGTTCCAGGAGGCCGACACGATCGGGATCACGATGCCGATCGTCAAGCACAGTTTCATGATCCAGCACCCGCTGGATCTGCCGCGCACGATCCACGAGGCGTTTCACATCGCCCGTACCGGCCGTCCTGGCCCGGTCGTGGTCGACATCCCGCAGGACCTCAGCCGCGCGGATATCCCCTACAAACCGGTGAGCGACGTTCACCTGCCGGGATACCAGCCGACGATCGAGGGAAACCAGAAGCAGATCCGCTTGGCCGCCAAGGCGCTGGCCAACTCGCGGCGCCCGGTGATCTACGCGGGCGGCGGTGTGATCAGCGCGGATGCCGCAGCCGAGCTGACCGAGCTCGCGACCTCTGACAAGTTCCCGGTCACGTGCACGGTGATGGGGCTTGGCGGCTTCCCCGCGCCGCATGAGCAGTGGCTGGGGATGCTCGGCATGCACGGCACGCGAGCGGCGAACTACGCGATGGACGAGGCGGACCTGATCGTCGCGATCGGCGCCCGCTTTGACGACCGGATCACGGGCAAGCTCTCGGAATTCGCACCGCGGGCGAAGTTCATCCACATCGACGTCGATCCCGCTGAGATCTCGAAGAACGTCCCGGCGCACATCCCGATCGTCGGCGACGCCAAGAACATCGTGCCGCGGCTGACGGCGGAGTACCGCTCGCTCGCCGCCGAGCCGAGCCGCTTGGAGGAGTGGTGGTCACGGATTCACGCCTGGCAGGAGCGCCATCCACTCGCCTATGAGGACTCCAAGGACTCCGAGATCAAGCCGCAGTACATGGTCCAGTCGCTGTACGAAGCAACCGGCGGCGACGCGATCGTCACCAGTGACGTCGGCCAGCATCAGATGTGGACGGCGCAGTACTACCACTTCGCCAAGCCGCGCCATTGGATCAACTCCGGCGGGCTCGGCACGATGGGCTTCGGCCTACCGGCGGCGATGGGCGCGAAGGTCGGCTGTCCCGATCAGACGGTGGTGTGCATTGCCGGCGACGGCTCGATCCAGATGAACATGCAGGAGCTCGCGACCTGCGCCCAGGAGGGGATCGCCGTCAAGGTGTTCATCATGAACAACGGTTACCTCGGGATGGTTCGGCAGTGGCAGGAGTTGTTCTGGGACAAGCGCTATAGCCACGTCGACATGGGCCAGTGGCCCGACTTCGTCAAGCTCGCCGAGGCGTACGGCGCCACCGGCATGCGGTTCGAGGACAAGAACACGCTCGTGAGCGACATGAAGGAGGCGCTCGCCGCCGACGGCCCCGTGCTCGTCGACGTCCGCGTCACGCGTGAAGAGAACACGTATCCGATGATTCCCGCCGGACAGCCGGCGCGGAACATGGTTGGCTAGAGGTGAGGGCGGTGGGGGAACCAGCAACCAAGGAAGTCCTGTCACTGGATGAGCTCGAGGCGGCGAGCGGTCTGCGCACCGGCCGCAAGCACATCCTTTCGATCCTCGTCGAGAACAAGCCCGGTGTTCTGACCCGGATCGCCGGGCTGTTCGCGCGGCGCGGGTTCAACATCGACACGCTCGCGGTCGGGCCGACCGACGACGAGCGGACCTCGCGGATCACATTGACGCTCGACGGGGCGGTGCACCCGATCGACCAGGTCACCAAGCAGCTGCACAAGCTCGTCAACGTGCTGAAGATCCGCGATCTCGAGCCGGAGGAGACGCTCTCGCGCGAGCTCGCGCTGTTCAAGGTCTCGGCCGACGGCACAGCGCGCGCCGAAGTGATGCAGATCTGCGAGATCTTCCGCGCAAAGGTCGTCGACGTGACGAAACGCTCGGTGATCGTCGAGGTGACCGGCACGCACGAGAAGGTCGAGGCGTTCGAGCGCCTGGTACGGCCGTTCGGCTTGATCGAGATGGCCCGCACTGGCGAGATCGCGATCTCCCGGGGTCGAAGCGAGACCTAGTCTCTGAGGATGAGCGAGGTCGCGTCCAAGGCCGCTGACTGGCTTGACGCCGCGGCCGCCGCGCGCCTGGAGCGGCGGCTGGAACGCGGCCTCAAACAGGCCCGTAGCTCCGGCTCCGCGCTGCTGGTCAGCGTCACGAGCAGCTGCGAGAAGGCCGAGGACCCCACCGCGCTGGTCGTTCACTCGCGGCGCGACGGCGAAGCGTGGTTCTGTCTGGAGCAGCCCGACCGGCAGGGCTCGTCGATCGCGGCGCTCGGCTGCGTGCGGGCGCTCGAGGCCGACGGGAGCGAGCGATTTGCAACGATCGCACAGAAGTGGCAGGCGATCACGGGCGCCGCGCTCGCCGATCCTCCCGAGCGCGCGCCCGGATCGGGCCTGGTGGCGCTCGGCGGGTTCGCGTTCGCGCCACACGGCTCCTCGTCGCCTCGCTGGAACGGCTTTCCGCCGGCGTCGCTGACTGTTCCTGAGCTGTGCCTCGCGCGCCACGCCGGCAAGAGCTGGCTGACGGTCACTGTCGAGATCACGCCAGATGACAGCCCTGAGGGACTGCTCGAGCGCATGCGCCGACGCCTCGGTGAGCTCCGGACGGGATCCCTGCCGCTGCTCGATCCGGCGCCTGCGGGAGCCTACGAGGTCGCGAGCACGATGCCGCCCTCACATTACGAAGAGGCGGTGGCGCGCGCGGTGGAGCGGATCCGGTCAGGCGAGCTGGAGAAGATTGTGCTGGCGCGCGAGGTCGAGGTCCACGCCCCGATCGACCATGATCCCGCCGCCGTCATCGGCGTTCTGCGTGAGGCCTTCCCCTCGTGCTACGTGTTCGCGGTCGGCCGCGGCGAGGCGACGTTCCTCGCGGCCAGCCCTGAGCTGCTGGTTCGCCGCGAGGGCCAGCGCGCGAGCACCGTCGCGCTCGCCGGATCGACGCGGCGCAGCTCCGATCCGGCGGTCGACGACCATCTCGGCGAGCAGCTCCTCCACAGCGACAAGGATCGCGAGGAGAACGCGATCGTGGCGCGGCGGATCGCGCGCGCGCTCAGGCCTCACTCCGTGTGGGTGACCGCGGAGCCCGACCCGTCCCTCGTGCGCGTCGCCAACATCCAGCACCTCGGGGCGGCGATCCGCGCGCAGCTGGCGGGTCCGCTTGGCGCAGTCGAGCTGGCCGGGCTGCTGCACCCGACTCCGGCCGTCGGCGGCGAGCCGCGCGAGCTCGCCGGGACGTTGATCCCGGCGCTTGAGGGGCTTGACCGTGGTTGGTACGCGGGACCGGTCGGATGGACCGATTCGGTGGGAGACGGGGAGTTCTGCGTCGCGCTGCGCTGTGCGCTGCTGCGCGCAAACGTGGCCCGTTGCTATAGCGGCTGCGGGATCGTGCGTGACTCCGACCCGGCGGCCGAGCTCGCCGAGAGCGAGGTCAAGCTCCAGGCGCTGCTGCCGCTGCTGGCAGGCTGATCGCCGCGGCAATCTCGCGGTGTAGCGCCAGGTTCTGCTCGCGATCGGTGCGCACCTCGATGATCGTCGTGCGCTCCGCCGCGAGCGCATGGTCGATCGCGGAGCGCAGCTCAGCACTGTCGCGTGGCCGCTCGTAGCCGCACGAGTACAGGCGCGCTGCGTGCACGAAGTCGAGCCCGTGCGGCGTTGCCACATGCTGCTCGAACGCGTCGCGCTCGCCGGACACGGGCAGGAAGTGGAAGATCCCGCCGCCGTCGTTGTTGAGCAGGACGATCGTGATCGCCAGCCCCAGGCGCGAGGCGGCGAGCAGGCCGCCGATGTCGTGCGCGAGCGCGACGTCGCCGATCAGCAGCACCACCGGTCCGTCCGCGGTGGCGGCAGCGCCGAACGCCGAGGAGACGGTTCCGTCGATTCCGTTGGCGCCGCGGTTGGACAGGACGCGCGGCGAGCACTCGCGCGCGCCGAAGAACAGCTCGACGTCGCGCACCGGCATCGACGAGGCGACAAACAGCGTCGCCTCCGGCGGGAGCCATTCGCTCAGTCTTGCCGCGATCAGCGGTTCTGAGAGTTCATCGCCGAGGAGTGCCGCAATCGTCTCGCCGGCGGCGTCGTCGGCGGCACGCCACGCGGCGAGCCAATCGGGATCGACGGGGCCCGGAGGGGTGACGCTGGAGAGCACGGCCACCGGATCGGCGGCGACATTCCCGGTCAACACGCCGGCCGGGTCCTGCCAGGCTCCTTCGGGGTCCAGCGCGATCTGAACGACATCGGGCAGCGCGGCCAGCCAGGTGCGCAACGGCTTCGAGGTCGGGAGATCGCCGACCCGGAGCACGAGCTCCGGCCTGACGCTTGCGGTGAACCCTGCGTCACGCAGGAGCAGGTCGTAATGGGGGATCGCGGCGGGGCCGTGCCGCGCGCCGGACAGCGGATCCGCGAGCAACGGATAGCCGACTCGCTCGGCGAACCGTGCGACGAGCTGACCGAATCCGCGGTTGCGCTCATGGCGGCCGGCAACGACCACTCCCCGCGGAGGGAAATCGCTGTCGCCTTCCGGCGGGTTGAGCGTCGTCGGCTCGCGAACCACCCACGGCCAGCGGCCATGCCGCCCGCTCGTGTCCTCGGGCAGTTCCTCGGAGAGCACCAGCGGCTCGGGCAGCGGGAAGTTCAGATGGACGGGACCCGGCCGTCCCTCCAGCGAGGTCCAGTACGCCCGGCACGCGAGCTGCCGGATCCATCGCAGGCGCTCGGCCGCAGCGTCATGCACGCCGACCTCGAAAAACCATTTGACCGCGTCGCCGTACAGCTTCAGCTGATCGATCGTCTGCCCAGCGCCGACGTCGCGCAACTCCGGCGGGCGGTCGGCCGTCAGCACGATCATCGGTACGCGAGCGTGGAATGCCTCGATCACCGCGGGCACCAGGTTCGCGGCCGCGGTGCCCGACGTGCACGTGACGGCGGCCGGGCGCCCTGACAGCTTCGCGCTTCCCAGGGCGAAGAAGCCGGCGCAGCGCTCGTCGATATGCGACCACGAGCGGATCCGCGGCTCTCGCACGAGCGAGAGCACGATCGGGGTGCAACGCGAGCCCGGCGACGTGCACGCGTGCTGCAGGCCGCAGCGCGCAAGCTCGTCGCACAGCGCCCGTAACAGCATGTAGGTGTCGATGGCGGTCATCATCTGTTCTCGATGGAGCGAACGCTCGTCCTCCTGCACGGCTTCACGCACACCGGTGCCACTTGGGGTCCGGTGATCCGAGCGCTGGGGGAACGGTACAGCCCGATCGCGCCCGACATCCGCGGCCACGGCTCGGCGTCCGAGCGCGAGCCGGTCGACCTCGAAAGCGTGATCGACGACATCGATCACATCGTGGAGGGCGAACGGCTCACGCTCGTCGGCTACTCGATGGGTGGGCGAATCGCGCTGCACGCGGCGCTGATGCTTGGAGGGCGGATCGAGCGGCTCGTGCTGATCGGGGCGAGCCCGGGGATCGCGGACAAGATTGAGCGCCGAAACCGCCTCCTGGCAGATGAGGCACTGGCGAGGTGGATCGCGACCGAGAGCAGCATCGAGAAGGTGGCAAGGCGCTGGGAGAAAACCCCCGTCCTCGAGGGCCAGCCGCCGAAGGTTGCGAGACTCGTGCATGCCAACCGCTTGCTCAACACTCCGGCGGGCCTTGCGCGGGCGCTGCGCGGGCTCGGGACCGGCGTATTGCCATCGGCCTGGGAGCACCTCGGCGAGCTTCAGATTCCCGTCGTGCTCGTGGTCGGCGAGCGCGACGAGAAGTTCCAAGCGGTCGCCGAGCAGATGGCTGCGCTGATCGACTGGTGCGAGGTCGTCACGGTTCCCAATACAGGCCACGCGGTTCACCTCGAAGATCCCGCCGCGGTCGCCCGCGTGCTGACGAAGCCCTCGCTACGGCGAGTTGTCTAGGGTGACGCAAGCTTCCTCCCTCCATTCGGGAGGAACTGTGCGTCAGTGGCTCACGACACAGGCCCGTACCAGTTGAGGAGGCCATCGCCGAGCCCGGCACCGTCGGGGGCGTGCATGCTCCCGCCGCTGGCCGGCATCGGGTCGGTGCGGCCCTCGAACATCGGCAGCGTCGCCAGCCCGCACGCCCTGTCGGGGCTGATCGCCGCCGCCGCGTGGAGAGCTGCGGCGATCCCAAGAGGCCCGTCGAGGGTCGAGGCGAGATAGACCTCGTAGCCCGCCGTGCGTGCACGGGCGGCACCGTCAACAAGCCCGGTGATGCCGCCGCAGCGGGACACCTTCAGACAGACCGCGGCACAGACACGCTCGTCGAAGGCGCCCGGCAGTGAGCTCGACTCGTCGATCGCGATCGGTATCGGCGTCTGCGCCGCAACCGCGGCGATCTGCTCGAGCCCGGAGACCGGCTCCTCGCACAGCTCGATTCCGATCGGTTCCAGTGCGCGCAACATCGCGCTTGCCTGCGGCACCGACCAGCTGCCGTTGGCGTCGAGACGGATCGCGATCTCGGGTCCGGCCGCGGCCCGCACGGCGGCGAGCCGGCCGGGATCGTCTCCCAACCCGACCTTGACCTTCAGGCAGCGAAACCCGGCTGCGCGTGCTGCTGCGGCCTCACTTGCGGCGCCGGCGCGGTCGGCGGCGGCGATCGTGGCGTTGACCTCAACCGGCGCCGCGGCCGAGCCCCCGAACAGCCGCCACACCGACTCGCGCCGGCGTCGGCCCTCGATGTCCCAGAGCGCGAGGTCGATCGCCGCGAGCGCCTGGGGAAGCACCGCAGCGCGCCGACACTCGCCGAGCAGCAGCTCGCGCTCGCCGCCGTCGGCGGCAGACAGCGGCGCTCGGCAATCCTCGAGCGCGGCGCGCACGTCGTCAAGCGTCACGCCGTCGTAGGAGGCAAGCGGCGCCGCCTCGCCGAAGCCCTCGATGCCGTCGTCGGCCTGGAGCCTGATGAGCAGCAGCCGGCGATCGAGCACTGGTCCCGAGGCCGAAACAAACGGAGCGCGCATGCGCGCCTGCACAAGTCGAATCTCGAACTTCAACGGCTCAGCAACAGGCCGGCAGACAGCAGCATGCAGAACGCCAGCTGCATCATCCCGGTCTGGGCCAGCGCTTGATTCAGCGACGGCCCGTCCGTGCGGTTGCGCACCACCCGGACCACTGTGGCGGCGACCGGCAGCGTCAACCACGGGAGCAGCACCCACGGTTTGAGCGGTCCGAACAGCCACGTGACCGGAGCGAGAAGGTAGGCGCCGTAGACGATCGTCGCGTACAGCACTCTTGTGCGGCCGCGCCCGAGGCGCACCGCCAGCGTGCGCTTGCCGGCCCGCCGGTCGCTGTCGATGTCGCGGACGTTGTTGACCACAAGGATCGCGGCAGCCAGCAGCCCGACCGGCACCGCCAGCGCGAACGCCTCCCAGTTCAGATGCCCGACCTGAACGAAATACGACCCCGCCACGGCGACGATCCCGAAGAACAGGAACACGAACACCTCGCCGAGTCCCTCGTAGCCGTACGGCCGCGGGCCGCCGGTGTACAGGACCCCGGCGAGAATCGAGGCGGCGCCGACGATCAACAGTTGCCAGCCCGCGACGATGATCAGGTAGACGCCGGCGAGGACAGCGACCCCGAATGAGACGTAGGTCGCCACCAACACCTGGTGCGGCGGAACGAGTCCGCCGGCGGTCACCCGCACGGGCCCGAGCCGGTCCTCGCTATCCGCGCCGCGGCGCGCGTCTGAATAGTCATTGGACAGGTTGGTCCCGACCTGAATGAAGATCGCTCCGATCAGCGCCGCGATGAAGCGCAGCGGGTGGAATACGTGCGCGTAGCCGGCCAGCGCGGTGCCGACCAGCACCGGCGCGATCGCTGCCGGGAGCGTGCGCAGCCTGGCTGCCATCAGCCAGATCCGCCACGAGCTGGGACTTGCCAGCGCCATCACGCTCGGCGCGGGAACTTCGAGAAGTCCGGCGCGCGCTTCTCCACATATGCCCGGCGTCCCTCCTGCGCCTCCTCGCTCATGTAGAAGAGCAGGTTGGCATCGTGAGCGAGCTGCTGGATCCCGGAGAGGCCGTCCTCATCGGCGTTGAAGCTCGCCTTCAGCAGGCGGAGTGCGAACGGGGACAGAGCGAGCATCTCCCGGCACCAGGCAACGGTGACCTCCTCAAGCTGCTCGAGCGGCACGACCGTGTTGATCATCCCCATCTCGAGCGCCTGCTCGGCGTCGTACTGGCGGCACAGGAACCAGACTTCCTTGGCCTTCTTCGGCCCGACCAGGCGGGAGAGCACGCTCGCGCCGAAGCCGCCGTCGAAGGAGCCGACCTTCGGCCCGGTCTGTCCGAAGCGTGCGTTCTCGGCGGCGATCGTGAGATCGCAGACGATATGCAGGACGTGGCCGCCGCCGATCGCGTAGCCGGCGACCATCGCGACCACGGGCTTGGGCATCCGGCGGATCTGGATGTGGAGGTCGGTGACGTGGAAGCGGCCGACAGCCTTGTGGCCGGTCTTTGCGGCGGCCGGGTCGGGAGGTGGGTGGGCCATTTCATAGCCGCCACGCTCGCCGCGGACGCGCTGATCGCCACCCGAGCAGAACGCGTCGGGTCCCTCGCCGGTCAGGATCACGACGCCGACATGCAGGTCCTCGCGGGCGCGCTCGAACGCGTCGGACAGCTCGATCACGGTCTCGGGACGGAACGCGTTTCGGACCTCGGGCCGGTTGATCGTGATCTTGGCGATGCCGGCGTCCTCGCCTGCCGACGTTTCATACCGGATGTCGGTGTAGTCGCCCGCCTTCTGCCATTTCACTGGCACGCAGGGCCTCCTTTCTGGGCGGCGGAGACTACCGTTTCGGTCGTGCCGTACTGGGTCCACGCCGCCGCCGACAGGCAGCCCGACCGGATCGCGATCGAGGGCGTCGAGCGCAGCCTCACCTACGCCGAGCTGTCCGCGGCGGCGAGCGAGGCGGCGCGCGCGCTGCAGCAGCTCGGGCTCGAGCACGGTTCGCGTGTCGCGCTGGCGTTGCCCCAGCCCGAGGAGTTCGTGATCGCGTGGCATGGATGCACGCTCGCCGGCCATCCTGCGGTCCCGATCGATCTGCGATTGAGCGAGACCGAGCGCGCGCAGCGGCTTGCGGGGGCGGGCGCGGTCGTGTCGGACCGACTGATGGGCTCAGGCCCGATCGGCGCGTCCGGCATCCTCGCGAGCGATCCGGTCGTGGCCGTCATGCACACCTCCGGGACGACCGCGGCGCCGAAGCCGGTCGAGCTCACGTACGGCAACTTCCTCGCGAGCGCACTCGGCTCGGCGGTCGCGCTCGGGCTCGATCCGGCAGAGCGCTGGTTGTGCCCGATGCCGCTGACCCACGTCGGCGGGCTCTCGATCCCGATCCGCAGCGCGATCTACGCAACGACCGCTGTGCTGCACGGGCGCTTTCAGACAGAGGCGGTGCTGAACGAGCTGATGAACCCGGGGCGGCGGATCACGCTGGTCTCGCTCGTGCCGACGATGCTCGCGCGACTTCTCGAGGCGGGGCTCGAGCGGCCACCGACGCTCCGCTGGGCGCTGCTCGGCGGCGGGCCGATCGCGCCGGCGCTGCTCGCGCGGGCGCAGGACGTCGGCGTGCCGGTGGCGCCGACGTACGGGATGACCGAGGCGTGTTCGCAGATCGCGACGTTCGGCTGGCCGTTACCCGGCGTCGACGTGACCACCTCCTGCGATGAGGTGGTTGTGCGCGGCCCGATCGTCTCCGCTGGCGCGCTGTCGGAGGACGGATGGCTGCACACCGGCGATCTCGGCAGCTTCGACGGGCGCGGACGCCTTCAGATCACCGGTCGCAAGGCAGACACGATCGTCACCGGCGGCGAGAACGTGGCGCCGGTCGAGGTCGAGTCGGTGTTGCTGTTGCATCCCGCCGTCGCCGACGCCGCAGTCCATCCGCGGGCCGATCCCGAGTGGGGGGAGGCAGTCGTCGCGACCGTCGTGCTCCGTGACGGGCTCTCGGTGCCCGCCGAGGAGCTGCGCGCGTTCTGCGCGGAGCGCTTGGCGGGCTTCAAGGTGCCCAAGTCGGTCTCGTTCGCGGCGGTGCTGCCGCGCACACAATCCGGCAAGCTGCTGCGTCGGGAGCTAGTGTGAGGGCGATGATTTCCGCTCAGCTTCGTCCCGTAGAACAAGTCGAGTCGCCCAATCAGCTCACAATCGAGCAGCTCGCCGGCGAATCTGGGATGTCGGTGCGCAACATCCGCGCTCATCAGGCGCGCGGACTGCTCGCGCCGCCGGAGGTGCGGATGCGCGTCGGCTACTACGGCCCGGAGCACGCGGCGCAACTGCGCCTGATCCGTGAGCTCCAAGATGAGGGTTTCAACCTCAACGGGATCAAGCGGTTGCTGGAGGACACATACGGGACCGCCGAGCGGCTGATCGCATTCAGGGAGGCCTTGATCACGGAGGTCGGGGCCGAGCCCGCGGAGACGCTGACGCTGGCCGAGCTCGGCCGGCGCTTTCGTGTGAGTGCGGCCGAGGCGCCGGCGGTGCTGGCGCAG
Source organism: uncultured Solirubrobacterales bacterium (assembly GCA_963794285.1). Lineage (GTDB taxonomy): Bacteria > Actinomycetota > Thermoleophilia > Solirubrobacterales > Solirubrobacteraceae > Palsa-465. The sequence goes on along the minus strand of CAWCDS010000009.1, from coordinate 154,044 downwards.
GCGCAGCGACTTGGCGTGCTGGTGCCGGTCGGCAATGACACGTTCGAGGTGCCCAGCCCGTCGCTGCTCGCGGTCGCCGAGGAGGTCGTCGGTCGTGGGATCTCGCTGCACAGCGCGCTGGCGATCCTCGAGGAAATCGAGCGCCATTGCGACTCGGTGTCCCGCTCGTTCGTGCGGCTGTTCCTGCAGGAGGTGTGGAAGCCGTTCCAGCAGGCCGACATGCCGCCGGAGCGCTGGCCCGAGATCCAGGAGGCGGTCCAGCGCCTGCGGCCGATCGCGGCCGAGGCGCTGATCGCGATCTTCCAGCAGCGGCTGAGCACGCAGATCGAGGGTGCGTTTGGAGAAATAACGCGCCGGCTGTCGGAGCCGACCAGGTGAGCTTGGACCCTGACGAGCAGCGGGCCGAGAGCCTCGAGCGCTGGGAGCGGGTTGCCGCGGGCTGGGCGAAGCGCGCAGATCGGATCCGCCAGTTCGGGATGCCGGTATCGCTATGGATGATCAAGCAGCTCGGCCTGCGCTACGGGCAGCGTGTGCTCGAACTTGCGTGCGGCCCGGGGGACACGGGCTTCGTCGCTGCAGAGTTGATTCAGCCGGGCGGGACGCTTGTCTCGAGCGACGCGGCCGAGACGATGCTGGATGTCGCCCGCGCTCGCGCTCGCGAGCTGGGGATCGAGAACGTCGAGTTCGCTCGACTCGAGCTTGAGTGGATCGATCTGCCGACCGCGAGCGTCGACGCGGTCATCTGTCGCTGGGGTCTGATGCTGACCGTCGACCCAGATGCCGCGGCCCAGGAAATTCGGCGCGTGCTGCGACCCGGGGGACGCGTCGGGCTGGCGGTCTGGGACGAGCCGGCGCGCAACCCGTGGGCGACGATTTCCACCACGGCGCTGCTCGAGCGCGGGCTCGCTTCACCCCCTGACCCGAACGCGCCCGGGATGTTCGCGCTGGCTGCGCCCGGGCAGCTGCAGGATCTGCTCGAGTCCGCCGGATTCCTCGACGTGGTCGTGGAACCGGTCGCGGTCAAGCGGGAATACGCGAGGATCGACATGTACATCGATGAGATGCTCGACGTCTCACCCACGCTCGCCGACGTGTACGTCGAGCTTGACGAGAGCGAACAGGAGGCGCTGCGCGGGGAGATCGTGTCACTCGCTGCGCCGCTGCTCGCCGCCGATGGGAGCGTCACACTGCCGGGCGCGGCGCTGGTCGCGGCCGCCAGCGCGTGAACGAACTCTTGCACTTTGAACCGTAGATTGCAGGTGTTCACAATCGCCAATAACTCCGCAAACTGCAGCCATGCGTTTGCGTCTTTTTCTCCCGCTCGCGGCCGCAACGATGCTGGCCGTCCCGTCCGCCGCCTCCGCGGCGTTCGCACATGTCGTCACGGCCGGCGAATCGCTGTCCTCGGTTGCGGCGACCGATGGGCTCAGCGTCCAGCAACTGGCGGCCGCCAACGGGCTCTCCTCTGACGCCCAGCTCGTGGCTGGGGTGACGCTTGCGATTCCCCCGCAGTTGGGCGGGTCGATAGCCGCCACGTCCGCAGCCTCGACGTCCGCAGCTTCGACGTCCGCAGCTTCGACGTCCGCAGCTTCGACGTCCGCAGCTTCGTCGGCGAGCACCGCCGGCGTGGGCGACGGGGACAACGACGGTGACGACGCTCCCGCGTCGAGCGCCGCGACCACGACCAGCACCGGGAGTTCGTCCGGTTCCTACGTGGTCCAGCCGGGGGACACCCTGTCATCGATCGCGGCAAACGCCGGTACCAGCGTGACTGCCGTGGCCGCTGCCAACGGCGTGGACCCAAACGCGGTGCTACTGCCAGGCACAGCCCTCGCGCTCGCCGGTTCGGGGTCTGGCGCGTCGTCATCGGCGAGCTCTCCCTCCAGCTCGGCCGCCACATCGCAGCCTGTCGGCGCGGCCGCCTTGGGATCGGGCGGCGCTCCGCCGTACCCGACGCCTGAGACCGTCAGCGCCTCCGAGGTCGGCTCGATCGCCAACGCCAACGGCGTTTCGCCGTCGCTCGCTCAGGCGATCGGCTGGCAAGAGAGCGGCTTCAACAACGACCTCGTCTCAAGCGCCGGAGCGCGCGGCGTGATGCAGATCCTGCCCGGCACCTGGGGCTGGATCCAGCGCACGCTGACCGCTGGGACCCCGCTTGCGCCGGCGTCGGCGGCGGACAACGTACGCGGCGGCGTGTTGCTGCTGCACTCGCTGCTGAGCGCGACCGGCGGCGATCCGGCGATGGCGGCCGCGGGCTACTACCAGGGTCTGCCGTCGGTGCGGCAGCACGGGCTGTACTCCGACACCCAGAGCTACGTCAACAGCGTGATGGCGCTGCGGCAGCGCTTCGGCGGGGGTTGATTCGCCGCCGCACGACACGGTTCGGGGGTCGCCATGTAGCCTGGCGCGACCATGTTCTATGACGACGACGCTGACCTCAAGCTGCTCGACGGCAAGACCGTCGCGATCATTGGCTACGGCTCTCAGGGCCACGCCCACGCGCTCAACCTCAAGGACTCTGGAGTCTCGGTCGTAGTCGGTCTGCGGTCCTCGTCGCCGTCCGTGGCCAAGGCTCGCGAACACGGACTGCGGGTTGTCGAGCCCGCCGACGCCGCCAGCGAAGGCGATGTCGTGATGATGCTCGTGCCCGATGAGCTGCACCGCCAGGTGTGGGAGGGCGGCGTCAGCGACGGGATCGCGCCCGGCAACCTGCTGCTGTTCGGCCACGGCTTCTCGATCCACTACGGCGAAGTTGCCCCGCCGCCGGAGATCGACGTCGCGCTGGTCGCGCCGAAGGGCCCAGGCCACCTGGTCCGCCGCCAGTTCCTGGAGGGCTCGGGCGTCCCCGGTCTCGTCGCAGTGGAACAGGATGCCAGCGGGAATGCGCTGCAACTCACGCTGTCATACGCGAAGGGGATCGGCTGCACGCGCGGCGGCGTGATCGAGACAACGTTCAAGGACGAGACGGAAACCGACCTGTTCGGCGAGCAGGCGGTCCTCTGCGGCGGCGTCACCGAGCTGGTGCGCGCGGGCTACGAGACGCTGGTGGATGCCGGCTATGACCCGCGGCTTGCCTACTTCGAATGCCTGCACGAGCTCAAGCTGATCGTCGACCTGATGTACGAGAAGGGAATCGCCGGCATGCGCTACTCGATCTCGAATACCGCCGAGTACGGCGACCTGACGCGCGGCAAGCGGATCATCGGCGAGCCGACGCGTGCGGCAATGAAGAAGACGCTTGAGCAGATACAGTCCGGCGACTTCGCCCGCGAGTGGATCGCGGAGAACCGAGCCGGCCAGGAGAACTTCAAGCGCATGCGCGAGGAGCAGGCCGGCCACCAGGTCGAGGTCGTCGGCCGCGAGCTGCGCGCCCAGATGGACTGGATTGACACCGAGTTTCAGGAATAACCTCCGAGGAAAATCCTCGCGCGCCGCGTTTCTCGCTACCTTCGAGCAGAACGTATGGCCGAGACCGTCGTCGAGATCCCAGCTGAGCTGAAGCCCGTCGACGGGCGATTCGGGTCCGGTCCCAGCCGGGTGCGCCCAGAGCAGCTCGAACACCTTCTCACCGCCGGGGCTAAGGTGATGGGGACCTCACATCGCCAGAAGCCCGTCAAGCAGCTGGTCGCGCGGATCAGGGCAGGCGTTGGCGAGCTGTTCGGACCGCCCGACGGCTATGAGGTCGTACTCGGCAACGGCGGTACAACCGCATTCTGGGACGCCGCCACCAGCGCACTGGTCCGCGAGCGCGCGCTGCACCTGACCTACGGAGAGTTCTCCTCGAAGTTCGCCTCCTGCACCCGCGGCGCGCCGTTCCTGCAGGACCCGATCGTGATCGAGGCGCCGCCAGGTGACGCGCCGGACCCCGCGGAGATCGCGCCTGAGGAAGCGGTCGACGTCGTCGGCTGGGCGCACAACGAGACCTCGACCGGTGTGATGGTCCCGGTGGTCAGGCCGTCGGCTGCGGGTGATGCGCTCGTCCTGATCGACGCGACCTCGGGCGCCGCCGGGCTCCAGGTCGACGTGTCCCAAAGCGACGCGTACTACTTCGCACCGCAGAAAGGCTTTGCCTCAGACGGCGGGCTGTGGCTCGCGCTGCTGAGCCCGGCGGCGTTGCAGCGGATCGCCCAAATCGACGCGGACCGGCCGGGCGGCCGCTGGATCCCGGAGTCGCTGTCACTGAAGATCGCGCTCGAGAACTCGTTGAAGGATCAGACCTACAACACGCCGGCGGTCGCCACCCTGTTTCTGCTCGCCGACCAGCTCGACTGGATGCTCGAGCAGGGGGGCCTTGAGGCGATGGTCGCGCGCACGACCGCGTCCGCCGGCCACCTCTACGGCTGGGCCGAGACGCACCCGCATGCGACCCCATTCGTCAGCGATCCGGCGAAGCGCTCGCTCGTCGTCGGTACGATCGACTTCGACGATCACGTGGACGCCGCTGCGCTTGCCGCGACGCTGCGCGCCAACGGGATTGTCGACGTCGAGCCGTATCGCAAGCTCGGGCGCAATCAGCTGCGGGTCGCGATGTTCCCGGCGACCGACCCCGCTGACGTGCAGGCGCTGACCGCGTGCATCGACTGGGTCCTGGAGCACCGCTCGTGAGCGCGACCGACGACGCGTCCAAGGCGCGAGTGCTCGTCGCCGAGAAGATCGGCGACTCCGGGATCGCGCTGCTCCGCAGCCACTTCGACGTCGACGTCGGCATCGGCTGGAGCCGTGAGGAGCTTGCCGAGCAAATCGGCAACTACGATGGAATCCTGATCCGCTCGGCGACCAAGCTCGACGCCGAGTTGCTCGAGCACGCAACGCGCCTGCGCGCCATCGGCAGGGCCGGGGTCGGGGTCGACAACGTCGACGTCCCGGCGGCGACCAAGCGCGGCATCATCGTCGCGAACGCGCCACAGTCGAACGTGATCACCGCAGCCGAGCACACGATGGCGTTGCTGCTGGCGCTGGCGCGAAACGTGCCCCAGGCGCATGCCTCGCTGACCAGCGGGAAGTGGGAGCGATCGAAGTTCTCCGGTGTCGAGCTGTACGAGAAGACGCTCGGCATCCTCGGTTTCGGCAGGATCGGGCAGCTCGTGTCCCACCGCGCGCTCGGGTTCGGGATGCGGGTCATCGCCTACGACCCGTTCGTGAGCGCCGAGCGCTACCGGGAACTCGGCGTCGAGAAAGCGCAGTCCTCCGACGATGTGTATGCCGTAGCAGACTTCATCACGCTGCACCTGCCGAACACTCCCGACACCCAGGGATGGCTTGACGCCGAGGCGCTGTCGAAATGCAAGGACGGAGTGCGCGTCCTCAACGTCGCCCGCGGGCCGCTGATCGTCGACGAAGACCTGAAGGCGGCGCTTGACTCGGGCAAGGTCGGGGGTGCGGCGCTCGACGTGTTCCGTTCAGAGCCGGTTACCGAGCATCCTCTGTTCGGCTATGAGAACGTGATCGTCACCCCTCATCTCGGCGCCTCGACCGCCGAGGCGACCGACCGGGCCGGATACCAGGCGGCCGAGCAGGTGGTGGCCGCGCTCGCTGGGGGAGTCGTGACCAGCGCCGTCAACATCCCCGCGATCCCGGCCGAGGACATGGAAGTGCTCGGGCCGTTCGTGCCGCTGTGCCGATCGCTGGGTCGGATCGCGATCGCGCTCGCCGACGGTTCGTCGATCGACCGCGTCACAACGGAATTTCTCGGCCGGATCGCCGATCGCGATACGAGGTTGCTGTCGATCGAGGTACTGCTGGGAGTCCTCAGCGGTCACACCGAGGAGGAGGTCAACGAGGTCAACGCCCCGGCGATGGCCGAGGAGCGCGGGATCGAGATCTCGGAGACCAAGCGCTCCAGTGCGCGCGACTACACCGACCTGGTGCGCGTGAGCCTCACCTGCGGCGACGGGCGCGTGCGCGTCGGCGGCACGCTGATCGGCCGTCGCAATCGCCCGCATCTGCTGGAGGCATGGGGACACCGCTTCGACCTCCAACTGGAAGACCATATGACGCTGTTTCGCTACCGCGACGTTCCCGGGATGATCGGGCGTGTGGGCACGATCTTCGGCCAGCACGGCGTCAACATCGTCTCCGCCGCGGTCGGGCGTGAGGCGACCGAGGACGAGCTCGGCGATGACCGGCTGGCCGCGATGGCGATCACCACCGACGCCCCCGTTCCGCGCGAGGTGATCGACGAGATCGTCGCCGTGGAGGGGTTCTTCGCCGGGCGGACCGTCACGCTGTAGCGGACAGCGGGGGCTGCACCGCGAGCGCTTCCTCGAGCTGGAGAGCGAGGCCGTCACGCAACCCCACCCGGGGAGCAAACCCCAGCTCGCGGGCAGCTCGGGCTGTTGAAACCGTTGAGCACAGCGGGTCGCCCGCGGTGGCCGGCACGCTGATAACCGGCACGGTGCGCCCGGTCAGGCCCCCGAGCATCGCCGGAACCGTGTCAAGCCGGACGTCTGCGGGACCGGCGATGTTGTACGTCGCCGCGAACGCGCCGTGCACCGCGGCCGCGAGCACACCGTCGACGCAGTCTTCGATGAACGTCGGTGTCCGACGCTGGCGGCCGCCTGCGCGCAGCTCAATCGATCCACCGCGCAGCGCCGCCCTGATGAACGTCGCATATGCCATGTCGGGCCGCTGCCCGGGACCGTAGACATTGCTCAGCCGGACGATTGTGACCTGCGGGTACCCGTCCCAGGCGCGCTCGGCTGCGAGCTTTGAGTCTCCATATGGCGACATCGGACGGGTCGGCGAGCGCTCGGTGTGGTGTTCCCCCTCTCCGTACACCGAGATGCTCGACACGTGAACGACGCGCGGGCTGCCAGCTCGTTCGCAGGACTCGCGTAAGAGGATCGTTGCGAGCGCGTTGGCGCGCCAGTACTCGAGCGGTCGCAGCCAGCTTGGCTGCACCCCGGCGAGCGCCGCGGCGTGGATGACCAGGTCCACGCGTGTGAGCGCATCCGCCGGCAGCGGACACGTCAGGTCGTGCGCAAGCCAGTCGCCAACCCCGTCGCACACGAGTGAGGGCAGATCAATGCCCCGCACCGTGTCGCGTTCGGTCCGTAGCCGGCGCACGAGCGCGGCGCCAACGAATCCCGCGGCCCCGGTCACGAGCACGCTGCGCGGTGCTGGCCTCTGCATTCGCGGCCAGAATATTGCGCTGCGGTCGAAGGTGATAGGACATACGCGTGCGCGCCGTCGTCATCACCGAGCACGGACCCCCAGAGGTGTTGAAGGTCCAGCACCGCCCCGACCCCCAGCCAGGGCGTGGCGAGGTGCTCGTGGACGTCAAGGCGGCTGGGATCAACTTCGCCGACCTGATGGCCCGCGTGGGGCTCTACCCGGACGCGCCGAAGCCACCGGCGGTCGTCGGCTACGAGGTGGCCGGGGTCGTGGCCGGCGTTGGCGAGGGCGTGGACGGGCCGCCCGGGATCGGCCAGCGCGTGGCGGCGCCGGTGCGGTTCGGCGGATACGCCGAACAGGCTGCGGTCAAAGCCGACGGCGTCGTCGCGCTGCCGGATACGCTCAGCTTCGAGGAGGGCGCTGCGATCCCGATCAACTACGCGACCGCCTGGGAGGCGCTGATCCGCCTCGGCAACGTCCAAGCGGGCGAGCGCGTCCTGATCCACGCAGCGGCAGGCGGTGTCGGAATCGCTGGGACACAGATCGCGAAGCGGCTCGGCGCGGAGATCTGGGGCACATCCTCGCCCGGAAAGCACGAGGCGACCCGCGGTTTCGGCGTCGATCACCCGGTCGACTACACCCGGTCAGGTTGGGAGCGTGACGTGCCCAAGCTCGATCTCGTGATGGACGCGATCGGCGGGTCGAGCTGGCGGCGCAGCTACAAGCTGCTGCGCGCCGGCGGTCGGCTGGTTTGCTTCGGAGCCTCTTCGGTGATGGCTGGAGAGAAACGCAACCTTGTCGCTGCCGCGCGGATGGCGCTCCAAATGCCGCGGTTCAATCTGATCAAGCAGATGTCGGACTCCAAGTCAGTGATCGGGCTCAACGTGCTCACGATCTGGGACGCGTTCGGCTCGGCGGAGCGCTGGCGCGTGCCGCTTACCGAACTGCTCGCCGATGGAACGATCCGCCCGGTCGTGGCGCAGTCGTTCCCGTTCGAACGCGCGCCCGACGCGCATCGCTTCATCGCCGAGCGCCGGAACGTCGGAAAAGTCGTCTTGGTTCCGTAGGAACCAAAGCCGAGCGCGATCCGCGCAACCGTGATAGACCTTCCCGCCGAGATGGAGGGTGCAGTCCAGATCCGCGCGGACGCAGCCGCGCGCCCACGCGCGCTCGATGCGGCGACGATGGCCGAGGCGTTCCAACTGACGGTTGCGCAGCGCGCAGATCAGGTGGCGCTGCGAACGATCGGCGACGCAGTCTCGATCACGTTCGCGCAGTACGGCGAGCGAGTCCGAGCGTTCGCCGGCGCCCTTCACGGGCTCGGTGTCCGGCGCGGCGACAACGTCGGCTTCATGCTGTCCAACCGGCCCGAGTTCCATCTGCTCGATACGTCCGCGATGCACCTCGGGGCGACGCCGTTCTCGATCTACAACACGTCCTCGGCCGAGCAGATCGCGTACCTGCTCAGCGATGCTGGAAACCTAGTGATGGTCGTCGAGGCTGCGTTCCTGGACCGTGCTCGCGAAGCGATTGCGGCCGCGGGTACGGTTGAGCATCTCGTCGTGCTCGACGGGCGCTGCGATGACCCAATCGCACTCTCGCTCGAGGAGCTCGGGGCCGTGCGCCCGGCCGATGGGTTCGACTTCGAGGCGTGCTGGCGCGCGATCCAGCCCGACGACGTGCTGACGCTGATCTACACCTCCGGCACGACTGGACCGCCGAAGGGGGTGCAGCTCACCCACGCCAACGAGCTGGCCCAGTGCCGCGCACTCGACGCGGCCAGCGAGTGGAGGGGGGACGGTGGCGCGATCGTCTCCTACCTTCCGGTCGCGCACATCGCCGACCGTGGGCTCGTGCACTACGCGCAGATGATCTGGGGCCACACGATCACCACCTGCCCCGACGTCACGCAGGTGTTCGCGCACGTGATCGATGCACGCCCGACCCGATTCGGCGGTGTCCCGCGCGTCTGGGAGAAGCTGAAGGCAGCGCTCGAGGCGGGGATCGCGACGGAGCCGGATGAGGCCAAACGCATCGCCACACTCGAGGCGATTGCGCTCGGCGTGCGCAAGGTGCGGCTCGAGCAAGCCGGCGAGGCGGTGCCCGCGGAGATCGCCGGCGCGTGTGAGCGGGCGGAGGAGCGGATCTTCTCCAAGATCCGCGAGAAGCTCGGATTCGAGCGCTGCGAGGCGTTCATGATCGGCGCCGCGCCGGCCCCGCTCGAGGTGTTCGAGTTCTTCGCCGCGATCGGGATCCCGATCTGCGAGGTGTGGGGGATGTCAGAGCTCTCGTGCGTGGCGACCCTCGTGCCGCGGGAGAAGATTCGCTTCGGCACGGTCGGACCGCCGCTGCCCGGCGTCGAGATCGAGCTCGCCGACGACGGCGAGGCGCTGGTGCGCGGCGGCATCGTGATGGCCGGCTATCGCAACCAGCCGGAGAAGACGGCCGAGACGATCGACGCCGACGGCTGGCTGCACACCGGCGACATCGGCGCGTTCGACGAGGACGGCTACCTGAAAATCGTCGATCGCAAGAAGGAACTGATCATCAACGCGGCCGGCAAGAACATGTCGCCGGCGAACATCGAGCAGCAGCTCAAGCAGGGCAGCCCACTGATCGGGCAGCCGGTGACGATCGGCGACAGCCGCCCGTATAACGTTGCGCTGATCGTGCTCGACCCCGATGCCTCGGCGGCGTTCGCCTCCCAGCACGGGCTGCCCGACGCCTCGGTAGAAGCGATGGCGAGCGAGCCGGCGGTGCTCGACGAGATCGCAGCCGGTGTGCAGCGGGCCAATTCGCAGCTCAGCCGCGTGGAACAGATCAAACGCTTCGCCGTGCTCGGCTGTGACTGGCAGCCGGCCGGCGATGAGCTGACGCCGACGATGAAGCTGAAACGGCGCTCGATCGAAGCAAAGTACGCGGCGGAGATCGAGGCTCTCTACCGGCGCGACTAGCGATCGGCTCGGTGGTCACCCGGCGCGCCCGGCTGCAACGGATCGTGCCGGTTTCGGGCGCTTGCTACGCTACCGCGCAGATGGCACTCCGCCTCGACCTTCGACTTCTTCTCCTCCCCCTTCGGGGGGAATAGCGCGCCGGCGGCCGCATGTAGCCGCGACATCAGCACCGAGAAGAAGCCAAGTTCGAGAGACACAGGAGTGACATGACCCAGCCTGAAGACCCCAACCGAGTACTGATCTTCGACACGACGCTGCGCGACGGCGAGCAGTCGCCGGGGATCTCGCTGAACACGTCCGAGAAGCTCGAGATCGCACAACAGCTCGCGCGGCTGGGAGTCGATGTGATCGAGGCCGGCTTCCCGATCACCTCACCCGGCGACTTCGAGGCGGTGCAGGCGATCTCGAGGACTGTCGAAGGTCCAGTGATTGCGGGCTTGGCCCGCACTCATGTGGCCGACATCGATGCGGCTTGGAACGCCGTGCGCGATGCCCCTCGGCCGCGGATCCACACGTTCATCTCGACCTCCGACATCCACATCCAGTATCAGCTGCAGACCACGCGCGAGGACGTCAAGGGCCAAGCGCGCGCGGCCGTCGCGCACGCCAAGCAGTACCTCGATGACGTCGAGTTCTCGCCGATGGACGCCACCCGAGCGGACATCGAGTTCACCGCGGAGGTGTGCCAGATCGCGATCGACGAGGGCGCGACCACGATCAACATCCCAGACACGGTCGGCTACACGATGCCGCACGAGTACACCGCCTACCTGGAGCAGCTCTACGCATTCGTGCCGGATCTGCGCGGCGTGGTGCTGTCGGTCCACTGCCACGACGACCTGGGACTGGCAGTCGCCAACTCGTTCGCCGGGCTGCTGGCCGGCGCGCGCCAGGTCGAGTGTGCGATCAACGGGATCGGCGAGCGGGCCGGCAATGCCTCGCTCGAGGAGATCGTGATGCTGCTGCACACGCGGCGCGCGGATGTGGGCCTTTCCACCGGTGCGGTGACACGGGAGATCGCGCGGACCTCGCGGCTCGTGTCGCGGCTGACCGGGTACTCGGTGCAGCCGAACAAGGCAATCGTCGGGCGCAACGCGTTCGCGCACGAGTCCGGGATCCACCAGGACGGCGTGCTGAAGGAGCGCACCACCTACGAGATCATGGACGCGACCACGGTTGGCCTAGAGGCGAACTCGATCGTGCTCGGCAAGCACTCTGGGCGGCACGCACTACAGCAGGCGCTCGCCGAGCTGGGCTACGAGGTCACCGGCCAGACGCTGAACACGGCATTCAAGCGTTTCAAGGAGATCGCGGACAAGAAGAAGCACGTCACTGCGATGGACCTCGAGGCGCTGCTGACCGACGAGCTTCGTGAGGAGATCCCGACCTACCAGCTCGAGTGGTTCGACGTCGAGGCCTCCTCGCGCCGGCCGCCGCACGCGACGGTCGGGATCCGCGCTCCCGACGGCGAGCAGCTGACCGGCTCGTTTACCGGCGACGGCCCGATCGATGCGATCTTCCACGCGATCAACACCGCGACCGGCTCGGACGCGCGGTTACGGGAGTTCCGCGTCGACGCGGTCACCGGCGGACAGGACGCGCTCGGCGAGACCTCGGTCGTACTCGAGGTCGGCGGCGTCACCGGCTCGGGCCAGGGCGTCTCGACGGACATCCTCGAGGCCGCGGGTCGGGCGTACGTGCGGGCGCTGTCCAATGCCGTGCGGCGCCACAGCGTGTCGCACGAGGCCGAGGCAGTCGCAGCCGAGGCTGCATCCGGATCAGAACCGGTCAGCGCACCGTAAGCGGCGCGCCGGCACCACGCTCCTGGCCGCTGAGCCGCAGTCCTTGGCGGTATCCGGCGGCCAGGGCCCGGTCACGCGGCTCGTGGTCCATGAGGTTGGTGCCGATCGCCGCCGCCGACTCGGGATCCGGGGCGACCGTCTTTACGGCCGCGCCACGCCGCCGCAGCGCGAGCGCTTCGAGCGTGACCGCCGACCGGGCGACGTTGCGCGCTAGGCCGACCACCGTGCTCGAGCCGAGGAGGCCGGCGATCGGGGTCAGGCAGAGGACGTGCGTGTCGCGCCCGGCGGGAGCCGCGTCGAGGTTGGTGGGGCTCCAGACCCCCCCGTCGACGTACTCGCGCCCGCCGATCGTGACCGGCGCGAACAGCCACGGCACCGCACACGACGCCTCGACCGCCGCAGCGACGGAGGTCTTCGGACCCCGCGGGCTGCCGAACACCGCTCGCCGGCCGGAGCGGCGATCAACGGCGACGACTCTCAGGCGTCCATCGAAGCGCGCGCCGGAGCGTCCGACCTCGGTGCGGAGCGCGTCGAGCGTCCTGGCCGGTCGCGGTAGCCGCATCAGGACCACCGCGCGGGCGATAGCTCCTCCGCGCGCCGAGACCCCGAGTGCGGCCGAGGCCAACGGGGCGCTCGCGACGGCCGCGAGCTCGCCGGCGTAGTGGGCGGCCTGCAGCGCGGCGGCCACGACTCCATCGGTGCTTTGCTCAGGGGCGGCCTTCGTGATCTCGCGTCTCGTGGTCGGCGGCCGGCGCGGTCGCTGACCGGCAACGAGGCGCGCCGCGATGATCGCGCCCGCCGAGGTCCCGACGAAGTACTCACAGCGGCGCAGGTCAAACCCGGTGGCGTCCTCGATCCCGGCGAGCACGCCGATCATCCACGCTTCCCCGAGCACGCCGCCCGCGCCGAGCACGAGGATGTCGGGGCGGGATCGCATGGATCTGAGGCTAGCGGCGGTGAGCCGCAGCGCCCCAGTCACGACCGTGTACACATACGTGCGTACGTGATAACGTACGCTGATCGATGGCGACCAGCGTCAGCACCGGCAACGGGGTAGACCCGCTTGGGCCGCGCATCCGCGCGCTGCGCGAGGCGATGGAGTTGTCGTTGCGCGATCTTGCATCGCGTTCCGGCGTGAGCGCGCCGATGCTCTCCCAGGTCGAGCGCGGGGAGACGAGCCCGACGCTGCAGATCGCCGGCCGGATCGCGGGCGGCCTTGACCTGCGGCTCTCGCAGCTGCTGCGACTCGACGAGGACGGGGCGGTGACGATCGTCCGGCGCGGCGAGCGCAGACGAGGGCCCACCCACCCCGGGCGGGCCCGTGGCGGCCACAGCTACGAGATCCTGACGCCTCCGTTGCCGGGCCAGCGCGCCGAGCTCTCGCGCCACACGCTCGCCCCGGGCGCGGTGACGGGTGGACCGGGCGATCCGCCAATGCACGAGCCGGGCAGTCGTGAGACGGCGCTCGTCGAGTCGGGAGCCGTCGCGCTGGTTTGTGACGGCGCGCGGCATGAACTACATCAGGGCGACTGCGTGACGTTCGACGCTGACCTGCCGCACCATTTTGAAAACCCAGGAACCGAGGAAGCCGTGCTGCTGGCTGTGGTCAGCGCCGGCCTACGGAGGAGCTAATGCCAAAGACGCTGTTCGACAAGATCTGGGACGCCCACGAGGTCGCTCCCGGTCTGCTGTACATCGACCTGCACCTGGTCCACGAGGTGACGAGCGCGCAGGCGTTCGACGGGCTGCGGCTCGCCGGTCGCACCGTCCGCAGGACCGATCGGACAGTCGCGACCGCGGATCACAACGTGCCGACGGACGGCACGCCGGTGTCTGCGCGGATCCGCGATTCGTTGTCCCGGGTGCAGGTCCAGACGCTCGAGCGCAACTGCGAGGAGTTCGGTGTCCCGATCTACTCGATCGGATCAGAGCACCAGGGGATCGTCCACGTGATCGGACCCGAGCTCGGGGTCACGCAGCCGGGGATGACGATCGTGTGCGGCGACTCGCACACTGCCACCCACGGCGCGTTTGGCGCGCTCGCGTTCGGGATTGGGACAAGCGAGGTCGAGCATGTGCTGGCGACGCAGTGCATGGTGCAGGCCAAGCCGCGCTCGATGCGGATCCGGTATCACGGCTCGCTTGGGTTCGGTGTCACCGCCAAAGATCTGATCCTCGCGACGATCGGGCAGATGGGCGTCGCCGGCGCGGCCGGCCACGTGGTCGAGTACGCCGGCGAGGCGATCGAGTCGCTGTCGATGGAAGGGCGGATGACCGTCTGCAACATGACGATCGAAGGCGGCGGCCGTGCCGGGATGATCGCCCCCGACGAGACCACGTTCGAATGGATTATGGCCCCACCCACCCGGCCGGGCGCGCCCTCGGAGGTGCCTGACGAATGGCGGGCGCTGCGCACCGAGCCGGGGGCGACGTTCGATCGTGAGATCGTCGTCGACGCCGAAGCGATCAGTCCGATGGTCACTTGGGGCACGACGCCGGGGATGGTCGTCCCCGTGACCGAGGCCGTGCCCGAGCCGGGCTCCGAGCAGGACGAGCGCGCGCTCGATTACATGGGCCTTCAGGCCGGAACGCCGATCCAGGAGATCAAGCTCGACCGCGTGTTCATTGGCTCTTGCACGAACTCGCGGATCGGCGATCTGCGCGCCGCAGCCTCCGTGATCGACGGCCACAAGGTCGCAAGCGGCGTCTACGCGATGGTCGTGCCCGGCTCGCAGCAAGTCAAGTTGGAGGCCGAGCGCGAGGGCCTCGACGAGGTCTTCAAGCGCGCCGGGTTTGACTGGCGCGGCGCGGGCTGCTCGATGTGCCTCGGAATGAACCCTGACATCGCGGGGCCCCGCGAGCGCGTCGCCTCGACCTCGAACCGCAACTTCGAGGGACGCCAGGGCCGTGGCGCTCGTTCGCACCTGGTCTCGCCGCAGATGGCGGCTGCTGCCGCGATCGAAGGCAGATTCGTCGACATCCGAGATTGGAAGGCAAGCTGAAGATGAAGGCAATCGAGACGATCACGGGGCGAGTGTCGGTGCTCAACCGCGACGACGTCGACACCGACCAGATCATCCCCAAGCAGTTCCTCAAGCGAGTCGAGCGGACGGGCTTCGGCGAATTTCTGTTCTTCGACTGGGCGAAGGAGCCCGGTTGGGAGCTGCCGAAGAACCCGATCCTCGTCGGTGGTCGCAACTTCGGCTGCGGCTCGAGCCGCGAGCACGCTCCCTGGGCGCTCGAGGACTATGGTTTCCAGGCGATCATCGCACCGAGCTTCGCCGACATCTTCCGCTCGAACTGCACGAAGATCGGGCTGCTCCCGGTCGAGCTCGCCGCGGCTGACTGCGCCGCGATCGCCGAGGCGGGGGAGGCCCAGGTCGACCTGGCCGCACAGGAGGTGCGCTGGCCCAGCGGCAGCGCCCGCTTCGAGATCGATCCCGAGATCAAGCACCGGCTGCTGAACGGGCTTGACGACATCGCGCTCACGCTCGCAGCAGGGGACGCGATCGAGGCGTATGAGCGCGACCGGGAGCGCTCCGGCCCCGTCACGACCGCGCTGTGAGTGCCCAGCCGGGCACGTCCCGCGATTGGGACGCCGCCACCTACGACAAGATCTCCGATCCGCAGCTGCAGTGGGCGCGCGAGCAGCTCGAGCGGCTGCACCTGCACGGCGATGAGGTGGTCCTCGACGCCGGCTGCGGCTCCGGCCGTGTGACCGCTCTGCTGGCTGACATGGTCCCGCGCGGGCGCGTATACGCGGTCGATGTAGCGCCGTCGATGGCCGAGCACGCCCGCCAGGCACTCGGCGGCCGGGCGACGGTGTTCTGCCAGGACCTGGCTGAGCTGACGTTGCCCGAGCCGGTCGACGCCGTGTTCTCGAATGCCACGTTCCACTGGATCCCCGACCACGACCGGCTGTTCGCGCGACTTTACGACGCGTTGGCCCCCAGCGGGCGCCTCGTCGCCCAGTGCGGCGGCCTCGGCAACATCGACTCGTTCCGGGTGCTCGCCGAGAAGACTGCTCACGAGGAGCCGTTCGCCCCGTACTTCACCGACTGGAGAAGACCGTGGAACTACGCCGGTGCGGTGCAGACCGAAGAGCGCCTGCGCCTCGCGGGATTCGTCGATGTGTCCTGCTGGCTGGAGCCCGAAGCGGGTGACGCTCGACGATCCGGGTCCATTCGTCTCGACGGTCTGCCTGGTGCGTCACCTTGACCCGTTGCCGATCGAGCTGCGCGAGCAGTTCGTCGATCGCGTGCTGGCGCAGACCGGTGTGCCGGTGGTGTTGGAGTACGTGCGGCTGAACATGGTCGGTCGCCGCGAGTAGAGGGGGTTCACGCCCCGGCCTCGACGTTGTCCGCTGTAGCGGATAGGCTGCCGCGAAATTCGAGTCGAGAAGGGGAGCCGCATGGCCGATGAAGACCAGGTCCAGGAGTTTGTCGAGCGCCTGAGCAGCGATTCATATCTGCGGGATGAGTTTCGACAGTCCCCGGTCGACGTCGTTGAGCGCCACGGGATCGAGCTCAGCGATGAGCAGCGGGAGAAGCTCGAAAGCGAGGATTGGTCCGACGTCTCCGACGATGAGTTGGTCGAGCGACTCAGCATCCGGGGTGCCGCTGCCTGGTTCTAGAGTGGTTGCGGCGTGATCGGGCCCGGGCACTTCGGGCCGACGCAGATCCGTAGCCGGGGCGCACACGCCGAGCCGTTTGAAGAGACGGATCGCCGACTGGCTCGGGTGCTTGAGCGCGTGCCGGTGACGCGTGTCTACGATGCGACTCCGCTCGATTGTCTTGGGATTCCGGTGTGGGCGGCGGTCACGCCACTAGCGCGTGATTTGACCGTTCACGCTGGCAAGGGCGAGACTCACCTGGCGGCGCGGCTCAGTGCGGTGATGGAGGCGATCGAGCGCGTCTGCGCCGAAGATGTCGACGCCGAGCAGGTGCAGATCGCGTCGTACGAGGCGCTGCGGTTGGCGGATTCCGACGGCGTGCTCGATCCAGAGCTGCTCGATCTGCCGTTCCAGACCACTTACCGGCCCGAGCTTCCGCTGTCGTGGGTCGAGGGCTACGATCTCCTCGCGCAGCGGCATCTCTGGGTACCGCTCGATGCCGTGATCTCGCCAGCGCGCGAAGGTGTGTGCAGTGGGGTAGAGACGAACGGCCTGGCGGCCGGCAACAATCACACCGAGGCGGTCGTGCATGCCCTCTGTGAGGTGATCGAGCGTGACGCCGCCGCGCACGAGCAGTTCGCGCGGCTCTACCTGGAGCCGTCGGCTGCGCCGCAAATCCGCCTCGTGGACGCTGAGTCGTTACCGGCGGGACCAAGCGGGTGGGTGCAGCAGCTCAGAGAACGTGGGTTGAGGACCTCGATCCGGAACCTGTCAAACGATCTTCGGACGCCCGTGTTCGGCGCGACGATTTCCGACCGCTCGTTCCCAGGTAGTGAGGGGCGGCTCGCCCGGTTCGAGGGGATGGGATGCGACATTGACCCAGGGCGTGCCGTGACGCGCGCGATCGCAGAGGCAGCGCAATCGCATACGGCCGTGCTCGTCGGTGCGCGTGAAACGTTTGAGGACGGGCGCCGGCACGCTCGCCGCAGCGCGGAGGGGCTCATCGGGCAGCTGCTGGCCCCCTCGACGATCGAGCCGTTCCCAAGTGATGGCGCCGCCGAGAAGCCGCCTGAAGATCTCTACGATCGCTTGAGCCTGCTGCTCGAGCGGATCGAGGCAGGCGGCCTGTCGCGTTGCATCGTTGTCGATCTGACGCGTCCTGACGTCGGTATTCCGGTCGTTCGTGTGCTCGTCCCGGGGGCCGCGGGACCGTACGGCGACACATCGAGGCGCCCGCCGTTGAGACTGCTGCGCAGCCTTGTCTAGACGATGAGTCCAGCAGCGGATCCAGTTGTGTTCGTCGGGCCCTCGCTCGAGCCTGAGGCGGCCAGACTGTTGTTGCCACGGGCTCGTATTGAGCCGCCGATCGGACGGGGGGACCTGGCTCGCATGCGATCCGAGGGCGTAACCGCAGCCGTGATCGTCGACGGTGTCTTTGCCCATCGATTGGCGGTAGCGCCCTCGGAAATCGTCCTAGCTCTCCGCGATGGGATGCGAGTGATCGGCGCGGGCAGCATGGGGGCGATCCGCGCTGCTGAATGCTGGCCCGCAGGAATGGAAGGCGTCGGCGCCGTGTACTCACTGTTCCGTCTCGGGGTCATCCGCGATGACGACGAGGTGGCGGTCGCGACGGATCCCGAGCGCAGCTTTGCTGCCGTCTCGGTCGCGCTGATCAATGCTCGCTACGCAGTGATCTCGGCGCTGCAACAGGGGGTGCTAACGCGTTCACAGGGGCGCCGGGTGCTGACTGCGGCCAAGCGGGCCCATTTCTCCGAGCGTCTGTGGGAGAGCATCTTCGACTCGGCAGCGGTGGCCCCGACCCCGAGCCTCCTCGAAATCTGCGAGCGCACCGACGTTAAGCGTCGGGACGCCACGCGGGTGCTGCAACAGCTCCGTCGGGAGGGGGCACGCTTGACAGCGTCGGCAGCTCGACGAGCCCAGCCGTCCCCGCCGGCAGCGAGATACGTGGGTCACGATCCCAACCTCGGCTATCCGATCGTGACGCTACGCCATGAGCTGGCGCGCTGGTTGCTCGCGGGTGGTCGCTACCGGCGTTATGTCCTGCCGGGCGCCCCAGTAGAACCTGAAGGCGACTTCGCCGCCGAGCTCTGGTCGTTGCTTGCCCGACGCGAGGCGCTGCACGGTGAGCTGATGAGGTGGTATGCGATGAAGCGCGCCTGCGCAATCGAGCCCGGCGGGCACGTTGACGGGCGCGAGTTGAGCGAGGTCGCGGACGCCGTCGCCGCGGAGCACGGATACCGCGACTGGTCCGACCTCGAGGCTCGGATCCACGGCGGGACAGTCGGCGGGATCGCATTTGAATGGATCGATCACGCTTGCAAATCGATCGCGTTGGCACGCCGCAACCTGCAGATGCGCAGGCAGCACGTATCGTGCAGCGTTCAAGGTCGTGCGTAGCACCCCAAATGTAGGTGCCTGGGTGGCACAGAAACCGCGTGGTTGAGGACTGCGGGGCGATGGCGGAGCGTCAACGGACACAGCGCGAACGCGGGGCCGGCGGACCAGCCGACTGCGATCTGCCGGACGGCGTGGTCACGTTCATGTTCACGGACGTGGAGGCCTCGACCGCCTTGCTGCGGGCGATCGGCAGCGGCTACGCGGACCTACTCGCGGCGCACAACCGGATCGTCCGCCGGGTCGTTAGTGAACACGGGGGAGTCGAGGTGCGGATGGAGGGCGACTCGTTCTTCTGTGCGTTCACGCATGCCTCGCACGCGCTTGCCGCGTCGCTCGACGCACAGCGTGCACTTCGCGCTTACGGCTGGCCAGAGGGTGGCGAGATGAGAGTCCGCATGGGTCTCCATACGGGTGAGGCCGAGTCAGCCGACGGCGACTACATCGGCCTTGCCGTCCATCAGGCAGCGCGCGTCGTGGACGCGGGGCATGGCGGACAGGTGCTGGTTTCCGACGCAACTCGGTTTGCGGCTGGCGAACTGTTGCCGGCGCGCGCTTCACTGAGGCTGCTTGGCGCTTACCGGTTGAAGGACTTTCCGGCTCCGACGCCTCTGTATCAGCTGTGTCACCCGGACCTGCCGCCTGAGTTCCCCGCACTTCGGACGTTGCCCGCCGCAGCTCACAATGTGCCTGCGCAGGTGACGCTGTTCGTGGACCGCCGCGCCGAAGTGAGCGAGCTTGCGGAGCTCGTAACCATGGAGCGGCTCGTGTCAGTCGTAGGGCCCGGAGGTGTTGGAAAGACTCGGTTGTCGACCGAGCTCGTCCCGCAGGTGGTCGAGCTGTTCGAGGATGGAGTGTGGTTGGTTGAGTTGGCGAGCCTCCGGAACGCCGACGCGGCCGCGCCTGAGGTCGCAACCGTCCTGGGCGTGCGCGCGGAGGCGGAGCGGAGCGTCGAGGAGACGCTGGCCGACGCCATGGCCGATAAGCGGCTGCTGCTCGTCCTGGACAACTGCGAGCATGTTCTCGACGCGGTGGCAGCCCTGGTTGGGCGGCTGACCGGGCGCTGTCCCGGTGTACACATACTCGCGACCAGCAGGATGCCGCTGGGTCTGCGAGGGGAGAAGCGATTTGCGCTGAGGCCCCTGACCGTGCCCGCGAGTGCGGATCTCGTCGACGGCGAAGGCGCGGACGCGGTTGCGCTGTTCGCCGACCGCGCCCGGGCCGTCACTCGCACATTCGATGTGCTGCGTGATCGGGATGCGGTCTTGGAGATCTGTCGCAGACTCGACGGTCTGCCACTCGCGATCGAGCTGGCGGCCGCACGGACGGCCTCAATCCCCGTTAGCCGCATCGCGTCCCGGCTCGACCGGCGCTTCTCAGTCGTGAGCCAGGGGTACCGCGGGGCACTGCCGCACCACGAAACCCTTCGCGGTTCGATCGAGTGGAGCTACGACCTGCTCGAGCCTGCTGAACAAGTCACGTTGCGCCGCCTCGGAACGTTCATCGGAGAGTTTGCTCTGGAGGCGGCGGAGGAGATCTGCGGCGGTCCACCGTTGGAGGTGGAGGACGTGCTCGACCTCGTGGCGCGACTGGCGGAAAAGTCGCTCGTGCAGCAGTCCGATGAGCGCTACGTCCTGCTCGAGTCAATCCGAGAGTTCGCGCGCGAGAAGCTGCGGAGCGCCGGCGAGTTCGACGCGCTAGCCGATGCCCACCTCCAATATTTTGCGCTGGAAGCGGAGGCGGCCGCGCGTGACGCAGACGGACCCAACCAGCGCGCAGCCTACGACCGTCTGGACGCCGACTTCGCGAACATCCGCGCCGCGGCCGAGCGGGCGTTGGTGCAGTCTGACCCGGCGGCGCTGCGGCTCGGTGCGGCGCTCGGCCAATACGGCTTTGTCCGCAACCGCCTCGGCGAGGTGGCGCAATGGTGCATCGATGCGGCGGCGGCGGTCCCCGAGGCGCACGCTGAACTCCGAGTGCGCGCGCTGGCGCAGGCCGGGTTCGCCTTTGTCGTGATGGGCTCGCCCGAACGTGGACACGCCCTCGTCGACGACGGGGTCGCGCTGGCACGCTCGGCGCGTGCCCCGGAGCTGCTCGTGCGGACGTTGCTGATGGCGGCCGACCTGCGGCACGAGGCCGGACACACCTCCGAGGCACGGCCGTTCGCTGAGGAGGCGCTGGCGCTTGTGCCCGCGGAGGGCGCGGATTGGCTCCGTGCCCGGGCATTGGTTGCCGTCGCACAAGCGAGCCGCGATGACGTCGGCTATCTGCAGACACATCGCCAGCTCGCCGACGCGCTCGAGCTCTTCGACCGAGTTCGCGACCGGCGACAGGTCGGACGTGTCCTGGTGACGATGGCCTACCTTTCGCTCGAGTCCGGCGAGCTCGACGCAGCTGAAGCGGAAGCTACTCGCTGCATCGGGATCGCAGAGGAGCTCGACCACCCGATCGGACAGGCGGTGGCTCGAATCGTGCAGGTCTGGGTCGCGATCGGTCGCGCTGAGACGACACGCGCGAGGACGCTGCTCGCGCAGGCGATTCTGACCGCCAACGACAGCGGCTATCGCGCGCTGATGGCCTACTGCGTGGCCGCGCGAGCCGCGCTCTACGCCGCCGACGGCGAGCGCGACGAGGCGGCACGGATTCTGGGCGCGCTCGGTCCTCCCGAGAGTTCACTCGGCGGTGAAGGCGCGAACGCGATCGGCATGCGCGTCGAGGAGCTCCGCACCGAGCTGCAAGCCGCACTCGGCCGGGACCGGTCCGCGGCGCTCCGGGCCGAGGGCGCCGCCTTGACCCTCGAGGAAGTTGTCGCGCGGCCGCTTACTTCTTGATCGTGAAGGTGCCGTACACCGGCTGTCCCTTACCGACAGGGTCACTCGCGATCGCCCGCAAGCGGTAGTTGGCGGGCGGCAGTTTGCGCCCGAGCAATCGGCCGGTGAAATGGAACGCGACCGACCCCGGGGCGTCGGTGTGGTTGAACGCGCCGACGCTCAGATACAGCGTGCAGCGCTTGCCCTTCGGATGCTTGCCGGCGACCTGTCGGCACGTGCGGCCGCGGAGCCGACCGATCTTCACGAGCTGGACCGTGAACGAGGTCGTCGCCGCCTCGGTGCCCTGGTAGGAGACATTGGTACCGTCGCGCTGCCTGCCGACAGCGACAACGCTCGGGCCCGAGCCGGCGGCGCGGAAGACGCGCGGCGAGACCGTGAGCGCGGTGATGTTGTCGATGCCGTGCACCGACACAGGTGCCGACTTGCTGGCGATGCACGCGGCCGCGCCGGTGACCGTCACCGAGACCGTGTAGCTGCCGGGCCGGGCGAACGTGTGCGTGAACGCCGCGCCGGTCGCGCTCGCGCCGTCGGAGCTGTGCCAGCTGAAGCTCAGGGGAACACTCGCGGGAATGTTCGGTGCCGAGCCGGTGAACGTGGCGGCGACGCCGGGAAGCACGTTCGCGGGGCTGGTGATCGCCGGCACCGGCGTGACGCCCGCATGGCCGGTCAGCTCGATCGCACCCTTGTCGCGAATCCCTGGCTGACACGTGCCGATTCCGTTGACGACGCGGGGGTTGCCGAGCAGGTCGGTCGACGAGTCGCTGAACGGGAACGGCAGCACGATCGCCGCTTCCGGCACGCTGTCCAGACCGTTCCAGCTCGGGTTCAGCGCGTAGCCGGAGGCGGGATTGGCGAAGATCGAGCTCAGCGCGGACGTGAACGTGTCGCCGTTGGTGCCGGTGGCGCAGTTGATCGCCCCGTTCCCTCCGCCTGCGGCCTGCGTCGTGTCCGGAACCTCGCTCTGGAAGCAGTTGACCGCTGCCGTTGCGACGGTTGCGTCGCCGGTTGTCGCGGCCGGGGCCTCGACCAGGATCGAACCCTCTGCGTTGATGATCGCCGCGTTGTCGGCGGTGCCGTCCGTGGACGCGAGCACAGATTTGGTCGGTGAGGCGTCGCGCGAGCCAAGCGTTCCGGCGTCGACCGTTGAGCTTGCAAGGGTCAATACTCGGCCGAGGGACGGTCCTCCCGTCACGAGCAAGGCGATCGCCGGGTTGCCGCCGAGTACCTCTGTGGAATCGACCACCACGTTGACGGCAGAAGCCTCGATTGCCGATATCGACGTTGACCGCTGTGTGATCGTCGAGCGGACGATCGAGACGTCGCTGCCAAACGGCAGGCCCCCGTCGGCAAAACTCAGCAACGTCGACGTCGGAGAGCTGCCCGACATGATCGAGCTATCGGAGATATCCAGCGAACCGGTGCTGTTGATGGCGGCTCCGCTCCATGCGCCGCCGATTGAAACATGAGACAACGAGGATCGGCGGCCGTCCAGGGTGACCGCAGTGGTCGAGGCGGCGGAGTTCTCGACCGTGACCGAGCCGCCGGTCATCGTCGTGTTGCCGCCAAAGGCGACCGCCGAGCTCGGAGTGCCTTGCACGTCGACGGCGACGTCGTTCAGGCTCAGGTCGGTGGCACCGGACGATATCGCGGCGCTCGCATCGGCCTGGAGATTGACGATCCGCACGTGACTGATCGACAGCGACGCTGCAGCGCCGGCGCTCGCGGTGTTGATCGTCGGGTTTCCGCTGATGCCGGTGATCACGGTGTTTGTCCCCGGGCTCGTTCCGCTTCCCGCTCCGGTGATCGTCAGCCCGCTATCCGCCGACCCCAGTGCAAGGTTCTCGGTGTAGGTGCCCGCGGCCACCTGGATCGTGACCGGGCCGGAGACCGATTGGCTTTGGGCGATCGCGGTGCCGA
Organism: uncultured Solirubrobacterales bacterium; assembly: GCA_963794285.1. Lineage (GTDB taxonomy): Bacteria > Actinomycetota > Thermoleophilia > Solirubrobacterales > Solirubrobacteraceae > Palsa-465. The sequence goes on along the minus strand of CAWCDS010000009.1, from coordinate 130,400 downwards.
TCTTCTTGCACGGGCTGCTCTGGCAGTTGCCGCTGTCGGTAAGCGCGGCCGCGTCGACGTGCAGGATCGTGCTCGCCGACGCGGTCGCGGCCAGCGAGGCGACCAGCGCCACCGTGAGCGCGCTCGCGCCACCGAGCATCCTTCCCCACCTCCAGCGGCGCCCACTTTCCATTCAGAAGCAGTCTTGCGAGCACTCCGGCGCCTGTCAAGCGCTGCGAGTTGTCTTGCCGAGCCCCGCGGGGAGTTTGGCTATTTGCGCCACCCCTCGTCTCGTGGCACAAATAGCCAAAGTTCGCCACTCGGGTCCTCCACGCCCACGAGATCGCCGGCGTGGAGACCCTGCTGTGCCGAATCGAGCGCGGAGGCGACCTCAGCGAGCCCGAGGTGCGCTTGCGTCGCAAGCTATCCGGTGCGCTCGGCATGGCGGTCGGTGCGCTCGGCATGGCGGCGGCGGCCGAGGGCTTGTACCGTCCCGGCCGCTATGAGCAATCGAATCGTCCTCCTTCCCGGAGACGGCATCGGTCCCGAGATCACCGAACCGGCGGTCGAGGTGCTGAAGGCCGTCACGTCCGGGCTCGAATTTGAACCACACCTGTTCGGCGGCGCTGGAATCGATGCCCACGGTGAAGCGCTGACCGACCGGACGCTTGAGGCATGCCGCCGCGCCGACGCGGTGCTGCTGGCGGCCGTGGGCGGGCCGAAGTGGGACACGACGGACCCGTCCAAGCCACGCCCCGAGCAGGGACTGCTCGGCCTGCGCAAGGGGCTCGGGCTGTTCGCCAACCTGCGGCCCGTACGGCCCGTGCCGGCGCTGTATGACGCGAGCCCGCTGAAGCTCGAGGTGATCGAGGGCACGAACCTGCTCGTCGTCCGCGAGCTCACCGGCGGGATCTACTTCGGCGAGAAGACGCGAACCAGGGACTCGGCGTCCGACGTCTGCGCGTACACCCGCGAGGAGATCGTCCGGATCGCTCGCGTCGCCTTCGAGGCGGCCAGCTCGCGGGTGACCAGCGTCGACAAGGCGAATGTGCTTGAGACGTCGCGGCTGTGGCGCGAGGTGGTGAGCAGCGTCCACAGCAGCGAGTTCCCGAACATCGAGCTCGAGCATCTGCTCGTCGACAACGCCGCGATGCGGCTCGTGGCCGCCCCAGGGCACTTCGACGTGATCCTCACCGAGAATATGTTCGGGGACATCCTCAGCGACGAGGCGGCGATGATCACCGGTTCGATCGGGATGCTGCCGAGCGCCTCTCTCGGTGGCGACGGCCCGGGCTTGTTCGAGCCGGTGCACGGCTCCGCGCCCGACATCGCAGGCACCGGCGCCGCCAATCCGCTGGCGATGTTCCTCTCGGCGGCGCTGCTGCTGCGCCATGGACTCGCTATGGAGACTGAAGCGGCGGCGATAGAATCGGCTGTCGATCAGGCGCTCGCCGACGGCTTGCGCACGGCGGACTTGGGGGGTAGCGCCACGACGGCAGAAGCCACTCGGACAGTCCTCAAACACCTCTAAGGAGTACTCGTGGAACAAGCGGACCTCATCTGGCACAACGGAGAACTGGTTGCCTGGGAGGACGCGAAGGTCCACGTATTGACGCACGGCCTGCATTACGGCACCGGCGTGTTCGAGGGTGAGCGCGCCTACGAGACTCCGCAGGGGACGGCGATCTTCCGCCATCACGATCATCTCGAGCGACTGTTCAAGTCCGCCGAGCTGTATTACATGCCGATCCCATACACGCTCGAGGAGCTGCGCACCGCCACCCATGAGCTGATCGCGGCCAACGAGCTGCGCGAGTGCTACATCCGGCCGATCGCGTTCCGCGGCTACGGCCAGATGGGCCTGAACCCGCTCGACGCGCCGGTCGAGGTCTCAATCGCGGTGTGGCCGTGGGGTGCGTACCTCGGCGAGGATGGCAAGCGCGACGGTGTGCGCGCAAAGGTGTCGAGCTGGCGGCGGATCTCGCACGACTCGCTGATCCCCCACGCGAAGGCCTCAGGTCAGTACCTCAACAGCGTGCTTGCGAAGATCGAGGCGACGAAGGCCGGCTACGAGGAGTCGATCCTGCTCGACCATCACGGGTTCGTCTGCGAAGGATCCGGCGAGAACATCTACGCGGTGCGTGACGGCCAGATCGTGACGCCGCCGCACACCGCCGGGATCCTCGATGGCATCAGCCGCAAGTCGATCATCAAGATCGCGCACGACCTCGGCTACGAGGTCGCCGAGCGCGACCTCGCGCGGGCGGAGCTGTATCTGGCCGACGAGGTGTTCCTCTCGGGGACCGCCGCCGAGCTGGTCCCGGTTCGAGAGATCGACGATCACAGGATCGGCAGCGGCGAGCCCGGTCCGATGACAAGGGAAATCCAGCGCGTATTTGACGACGCGCTGCACGGCCGCGACGCGCGTTACGCCGAGTGGCTGGACATCGTCCAGGTGCCGACGAAGACCGCATAGGACGATGGCAAGAGGTCAGTGGAACAAGCGAATTACCGGGGCGCTCAGCGCTGCGCGCTGACCGCTGCCGTACCGCCCACGATTCCATTCGACTTCTCAAGGACGCCCGATGACCAGGATCCAGCTTTACGACACGACCCTTCGCGATGGGATGCAGGGCGAAGGCATGTCTCTCTCCGCACAGGAGAAGCTCCGCGTCGCCCACCGTCTCGACGATCTCGGGATCGACCTGATCGAGGCCGGATTCCCGAGCTCGAATCCCAAGGAGCTCGAGCTGTTCGGGCTGTTGGGCCGCGAGCGCTTCTCGCACGCTGCGGTGGCGGCGTTCGGGATGACGCGGCGGCGCGGTATCGCCGCCGACGCCGACCCGGCGCTACGCGTGATCGCCGAGTGTTTTGCTCCGGTCTGCACGATCGTCGGCAAGACCTGGGACCTGCACCTTGAGAAGGTGGTGAAGGTCGACCGCGAGGAGAACCTGCGGATGATCGCCGAGTCGGTCGCGTTCCTGGTGGGGGAGGGCAAGCGGGTCGTGTACGACGCCGAGCACTTTTTCGACGGCTTCTTCGACGACCCGGAGTATGCGCTTCAGTGTCTGGGGGCCGCGGCCGGGGCGGGAGCCGAGACGGTGGTCTGCTGCGACACCAACGGAGGCACGCTGCCAGATCCGATCGGGGTCGCGATGGCGTCGGTCGTCGCTTCGCTCGCGCCGTCCGGCGTTCAAGTCGGGATCCACTGCCACGACGACGCCGGCTGCGGCGTCGCGAACACGCTGGCCGCGGTCGCGCAAGGTGCGACCCACGTGCAGGGAACGATGAATGGATACGGCGAGCGCTGCGGCAACGCGAACCTCGTCTCGATCATCCCCAATCTGCAGCTGAAGCTCGGTTACGAATGCCTGAGCGAGAGCCGGCTCGGATCGCTGACTCAGGCGGCGCACTTCCTCGACGAGTTGTTGAACTTCACCCCTGACCCCGACCAGCCGTACGTGGGGCGCAACGCGTTCGCCCACAAGGGCGGGATGCACGCCGCCGGGGTTGCGGCGGATCCGCTGACCTTCGAGCACATCGACCCGGGTGTCGTCGGCAACCGCCGCGAGGTGCTGATCTCCGAGCTCTCGGGCAAGGGGACCGTGCACACTCGCGCGCGCGACGCCGGGATCTCGCTCGACGACGATGCGGCCTCGAAGGTGATCGAGCGCGTCAAGGAACGCGAGCACCGCGGGTATCACTACGAAGCTGCCGACGGCTCGTTCGAGCTGCTGCTGCGCAAGGAGACCGGCGACTACGAGCCGCTCTTCCGCCTGGAGTCATGGCGGGCGATCGTCGAGAAGCGGGCCGATGGGCGCGTCGAGACCGAGGCGACGATCAAAATCTGGGTCGATGGCGAGCGCTACGTGAGGACCGCCGAGGGCAACGGACCGGTGAACGCGCTGGACCGGGCTCTGCGCGATGCGCTGGTCGAGATCCATCCGCATCTTGGAGAAATAGATCTCGTCAACTTCAAGGTCCGGATCCTCGACGAGACCAAGGGGACCGGCGCTGTCACGCGTGTGCTGCTCGACGCCTCCGACGGCGACGAGGTGTGGGGCTCGATCGGCGTCTCGGAGAACGTGATCGAGGCATCCTGGGAGGCTCTTGTCGACTCGCTCGAGTACGGGATGCAAGTTGGGCGCCGGCCCCAAGAGCGCCACGGCGAGGCCGCGCCGGCGTCGTGAGGCCGTGAGCCTGTGAGCGAAACGACCGTCGAGAGCATCCCGCTCGCGCAGCCCGTGCTTGGCGCGGCAGAGGAGGAGCGCGTGCTTGCAGTGTTGCGCTCCGGGCGGCTGTCGCTGGGACCGCTGCTGGCGGAGTTCGAGCAGGCTTTTGCCGATCGCCTGGGGGCTCCGTTTGCGAGCGCCGTCTCGAGCGGGACCGCAGGGCTGCACCTGGCTCTGCGCGCCGTCGGCGTCAGTGACGGGGATGAGGTCCTCACCAGCCCGTTCTCGTTTGTCGCGAGCGCCAACGTGGCCGTGTACGAGCGAGCCCGGCCCGTTTTTGCCGACATCGATCCGGTCACGTTGAATCTGTCTGTCGACGCCGCCGCCGCGGCGGTCACCGACCGGACGGCGGCGCTGCTTCCGGTGCATGTTTTTGGATATCCGGCAGATATCCAGGGATTCGAGCGGTTAGGGCTGCCGATCGTCGAAGATGCGTGCGAGGCGCTGGGCGCGGTCCACGGCGACGGGGTCGCGGTCGGCGGCCGCGGACATCCGGCCGTGTTCGGCTTCTACGCCAACAAGCAGCTCACGACGGGGGAAGGAGGCATCGTCACGGTCGCGGATGCGTCGTTGAAGGAACGGATCGACTCAGAACGCAACCAGGGCCGCGCACCGGATATGGGATGGCTTGACCACGACCGGCTCGGCTTCAACTACCGGCTGTCGGACATTGCTTGCGCGCTGGGCCTTGCCCAGCTCGAGCGGCTCGACGACATGCTTGCGAGTCGCGCCCAGGTGGCGGCGTACTATCGTGAAGCGCTGAGCGACGTCGAGGGGGTCCAGCTGCCGTGTCCCGACGCTGAGGGCAACCGCCGCGGGTGGTTCGTGTTCGTCGTGCAGCTGCCTCGGGGCATCGACCGCGACTCGGTCGTGGGTGCGCTTGGCTCGCGCGGGATCCCGAGCAAGCCGTACTTCCCGGCTGTGCACCTGATGACCTACTACCGCGAACAGTTCGGTCACCGCGAGGGGGAATTTCCGGTGTGCGAGGACGTCGCCTCCCGCTCGATCGCGCTGCCGTTCTTTCCGCAGATGAGCGAAGCGCAGGTCGAGCAGGTGGTGGCAGCGCTCCGGGCCGTGCTTCAAGGCGAGCCTTCGTAAGATCGCAGCAACCATGTCTTCTTCACGCTTCACCGAGCCTCAGCACGCCGCCTTCCGGCGCCTGAACGATTCGATCGGCTTTGACTGGCGGCTCGGCCCGTATGACATCGAGCAGTCGCGCGCGCATGCCGCGATGCTCGCGGCGCAGGGGATCATCTCCGAGGAGGACCGCGACGAGCTTCACGACGCGCTTGATCAGGTGCAGCGCGAGCTCGGTGACGGCACGTTCCCATTCGCCGAGGACGACGAGGACATCCACATGGCGATCGAACGGCGGGTGACCGAGATCGCCGGCGCCGTGGGCGGGAAGCTGCACACCGCACGCTCGCGCAACGACCAGGTGGCGACCGACGTGGCGATGTTTGTCCGAGCGCATGCGTTCGAAGCGGCGTCTGGGGTTTCGGCTTTAGCCGAAACACTCGTCGGGCAAGCGGAGCGGCACCTCGACTGGCCGATGCCGGGCTACACCCACCTGCAGCGGGCGCAGCCGGTGTATCTCAGCCATCATCTGCTGGCCCACGTCTGGATGCTCGTCCGCGACCGCGAACGGTTCCGCGCGGTCGCGGCCGCTACCGGGGCACTGCCGCTCGGCGCCGGGGCACTCGCGGGCGTCAACTTCGACACTGACCGCGAGCTTGTGGCACACGATCTCGGGTTCTTGAGCGTGGCGCCGAACTCGATCGACGCGGTGTCGAACCGCGACTTCGTGCTCGACTACCTTGCCGCGGCGGCGACGTGCGCTACCCATCTCTCCCGGTTGGGGGCCGAGATCGTACTGTGGTCGAGCGAGGAGTTCGGCTTCTGCGAGGTCTCCGATGCGTGGGCATCCGGCTCGTCGATCATGCCGCAGAAGAAGAATCCGGACGCGGCCGAGCTGCTGCGCGCGAAGGCGCCGAGGGTGGTGTCGCATCTGGCCGGCCTACACGGCGTGATGCACGGTTTGCCACTGACCTACAACAAGGACATGCAGGAGGACAAGGAGCATCTGTTCGACGCCGCCGACACGCTTGAGCTGTGTCTCGCCGCCGCCGAGGGGATGATGAACTCGATCTCGTTCAAGCGCGAGCGGATGGCCGCGGCCGCCTCCGATGAGTTCCTTGCGGCCACCGACATCGCGGACCTGCTCGTGCGGCGCGGGATGCCGTTCCGTGAGGCACACGGCGTCGTTGCGGGACTCGTGCGGACGGCGATCTCGCAGGGCAAGTCGCTGTCGGATCTGAGCCGCGAGGAGCTTGCCGCGGGGTCAGGGCTGCTCGACGACGAGTTCTACGCCGTGCTCGAAGATGGGGCGTGGCTCGAGGCCAAGATCTCCGAGGGAGGCACCAGCCTTGCGCGCGTGCGCGAGCAGCTCGATCAAGCACGCGCCGCGCTGCAGTGAAGCGATCGTTCTATGAGCGGCCCGTGCTCGAGGTCGCGCGCGAGCTGATCGGCTGCGTCGTCTCGCACGACGGCTGCTCCGGCGTGATCGTCGAAACCGAGGCCTACCACGACTCAGAGCCGGCTTCTCACGCGTTCGTGGGCGTGACACCACGGACTCGGACGCTGTTCGGCCCGCCGGGATATGCCTATGTCTACCGCTCGTACGGCATCCACGCGCTGCTCAACGCGGTGACCGAGCCGGAGGGGGTTGGCGCCGCGGTGCTGATCCGCGCACTGGAGCCGCTTGACGGGATCGCGGTGATGCAGGCTCGGCGGGGGCTCGAGCCGCTCGAGCGTCTCTGCTCTGGGCCCGGGAAGCTCACGCAAGCACTCGGGATCGAGCTGCGGCACAACGGCGTCGACTTGCTCAACGGGCCGATTGTGATCGCGCCGCGACCGGCATCGAGGGGCGAGGTGAGCGTGTCGGTCGATCGACGGATCGGGATCACGAAGGCCGCCGAGCTGCCGTGGCGCTTCTGCGCGACCGGCAGTCGCTTCCTCTCAAGGCGCGTGGCTACGGCGGGGTCGCGACGTCGGTAATTCCGTCGTGGGCCATTCCCGGTTCCGGCGCCGCGCGTGGCTGTGGGTTAGGCGGAAGTTTTTGGTCTTGCGGCGCTGAATCGTGTTGATCGGCGGGCGATTCGGCGCCGCTGGGCTGGCTGGTTCTGTCTACGTTTTGAGCTTGGTGCCGAGCAGCTCGAGGGCGGTGGCTTGAAGCTCGGTGGGGGTCGTGAGGCGCGTGAAGGTGTGTTGGCTGGGGCCGATGCGCAGGGTGTTGCGACACAGGGTGGCGAGGTCGTCGAGCAGGTCGGGGAGGGTGTGGGCCTGATAGCCGTGCTCGGTGTGGGCGCTGGCGGCCTTGGCTTTGGCGTGGGGTGAGCGTTGGGCTGGGGAGACGGGGTCGGTGGGAGCCTGTGGTGTCTCGTCGTCGAACAGCAGCGGGGTGAGTCGCTGGCGCAGTTCGAATGAGACGTAGTAGGCAAGCATGCATAGGAACGCGTGCGCGCGGACGCGGTCTTCGAGGTGATGGCGGATCGGTCGAATCTCGAGCGTGTCCTTGATCGTGTGAAACGCGCGTTCGGCCATCTTGAGCTGCTTGTAGGCGCGCACGGTCGCTTGGCTGGTGAGTGTCGGGTGCTGGCTGGTGCTGCGGATCACGTAGAACCCGTCAAGCGCGGCCTCGGTGGCGATCTGCTCGGTCTTGCGCTGATAGGAGAACGAGCCGTCTGAGATCTCAAGCTCGAAGTGCTTGGCCATCTTGTACTTGTTGATGACCTTCCCGGCGCGCTCGCCGATCTTGCCCGCCGGGGCGTTGCGAAGCGTTCCCGTTCCCCGTCGACCATCTTGGTGACCTTGGCGAGCTCTGTCTCTGTGGCGGTCAGCATGCTCTCTCGTTTGCGGGCGCGTTCGGTGGCCACGGCCGGGTTGCGGCACACGATCAGGCGCTCCTTGGGGTAGAGCTCGGAGGCGATCTCGGCGAGGTTTTGCTCGTCAAACAGTGACAGTTGAAGGTCGCCTGAATTGACCAGCGCGCGGACCTGGACGGCCTTGAGCGCGGTGATGAACTCAATCCCCTGCTCGGTCAGCGTCTTGGCGTGCGCCTGGGTGATCATCCCGCGATCCCCGACCAGCACCACATGCTCGATCCCGAAGCGCTCTGGACCGCGCGCGCCGCGTCAGGCAGGGTTTGCTGGTCTGTGATGTTGCCCTCGTGCACGCAGATCGCGACCGGCCGCCCCTCCGGCGAGCATGTCAGCCCGTAGGTGATCTGCAGCTTGCCCTTGACGTTGTCACGCGAGTAGCCAAGTTTGGCCAGCGGACAGCAGCGCCCCTCCAGATAGCTCGAGGACAGGTCATAGAGCACGAACCCCTCGCCGGCGAGATGGCGTCGGGCGAGCGCCTTCTCGATCCGCTCCTGGCGCTCTAGTAGCCAGTCCATCGCCGAGAGCAGCTCGGCTTCGGTGACCTCGCCGAGCTCGAGCTCCTCGGCCAGCGTCGTCTTTTGATAGCGGCGGGTGTGGGCCAGCTTTGACCCGGGCCGAAGTACCTGTTGGACGATCATCGCCACGCACAACTCACGCTCGCGGCACCGCTCGCGTGAGATCAACCGCTCCAGGTCAAGCTCGCCGAGCACGCCCAGCAGGGCCGCGACGTGCCCGTGCGGTAGCGAGCGCACGATCTCGAACTCATCGTCGAGATCGACCAGTCGCCGGCCGGCGAGCATCGCCCGCAGCCCGTCGATCATCCAGTCCTCCAGATGCGACAGATTCCCGACCGTCTCGTTGCGAACCTTCCCGTCCTCGCGGTAGGAACGGCGCAGCAGCGTGCTCGTGTACTCAGTCCCTTTGTAGTGGCGACGCGTGACCGCTATGTGAACCTTCCCGCCACGCTTTGCCATAACACAATCATCTCACAAACCGAGCTGACAGTCAAGCAGTTTAGTGTCTACAATGGACCGCTAAAAAGAAGCCCGACCCCCGCAAACACGGGCGATCGGGCCTCAACCCCTCAAAAACTTCCGGTTAGGCGCCGCCGATCCGGGCGCCGCGTGTTAGCGTTAGCCGCCGCCGCCGATTCCGGCGCCGCCCGAGCCCGAGCCGCCGCTGCCACCGCCGCTCGTGCCACCACCGCCGCCGGTCCCACCGCCGCTCCCGCCACCGCCGCCGGTCCCGCCACCGCCGCCGGTCCCGCCACCGCCGCCGGTCCCGCCACCGGTCCCGCCACCCGCGGTCCCGCCACCACCGGTGCCGCCACCCGCAGTCCCGCCACCGGTGCCGCCACCCGCAGTCCCGCCACCGGTGCCGCCACCCGCAGTCCCGCCACCGGTGCCGCCACCCGCGGTCCCGCCACCGGTGCCGCCACCCGCGGTCCCGCCGCCGGCCGAGTTCCCGTTGCCGGCGCCACCGGTCGCTGCCGTTCCGGTGCCCGCGGGCGTGGTCCCGGTGCCGCTGGAACCGCCGCCCGAACCCGAGCCGATGCCGTTCGCAGTTGAGCTTCCGGTTGTGTTGGTACCGGGTTTCTTGCTCGCCTTTTGAGCCTGCTCATTGGCCAGGATCTGCAGCGCCTGGGTCATGAAGCTCTGCCAGATGATCGCTGGGTATGTCCCGCCTTCAACGGGCGCTCCGTTGTAGTCGGTCGCCATCGACTTCAGCGAGGTCGGGAACCCGACCCAGACCGCTGCCGTGATCTGCGGCGTCCAGCCAACGAACCAGGCGTCGCCGTAGTTGGACGTGGTCCCGGTCTTGCCGGCGACGTCAACGCCGGGGATCGCGGCACTCGTGCCGGTTCCGGACTGGATCACGGTCGTGAGGATGTCGTGGACGGTGCTCGCGATCGTCGCCGGAATGATCCGCTTGTACGTTGGCTTGTCGGTGATGTCCCGCTTGCCGTTGCAAGAGATCACGTAGCACTGGATCTCAGCGATCCCGGTTGGTCCCTGGTGCGGCGCTCCGAGCAGCGGGTTGAACACCCTGTTCCCGCCGGTCGCGAACGTCTCGTACGCATGCGCCATGTCGAGCGGCGTGACACCTTCCTTCAGTCCGCCGAGGATCATCGCGTAGTTGCTCGAGATCTTGGAGCGGATCCCCATCTTCCTGGCGAGTCGCGCGATCCGCGCGGTGCCGACGTGGATTCCGACCTGTGAGTAGACGGTGTTGTCCGAGTACGTCGTCGCCGCCGTCAGACTGAGGGCCCCGGAGTACGTGTTGCCGAAGTTGTGGACGATGAAGTGCTCCTTGCCGGCGCTGTGGGGCACGATGAAGTCCTGCGGCGCGGAGGTGATCACCGAATCGGGCGAGTACTCCCCCGAGATCAGCGCCATCGCCAATGTGAACGGCTTGAACGAGGACCCCGGCTGGCGGTGGCCCTCGGTCGCGAGGTTGAACGGGAAATGGCTGAAGTCCTCCTGTCCGTTTACGATCGGGCCGCCGACCATCGCCCGGACTTCTCCCGTCTTGTTGTCGATCGCCACCATCGACGCGCTCGGCAGTCCGCTCCCGGTCGGAAGCTCCGCGCTGATCGCCTGCTCGGCGGCCTTCTGCATGTCGAGATCGAGCGTCGTCCGGATCTTCAGGCCGCCGTAATAGGCCCGATACTGGGCGATGCCCAGGGAGACGTGCCCAAGCTTCTGCATCGCCAGGACGATCTGTGGTCTCAGCCAGCTCGTGAAGTACGGCGCTGCCGTCGGCTCGCTGGGCTGCTGGATGTCGTTGGCCGTCGGCAGCGGCGCGTTGGCGCCGTAGAAGTACTGCTGGCGGCTGATGTAGTGCTGCTGGAGCATGTCCTCCAGCACCAGGTTGCGCCGGGCCTTGGCCGCCTGCGGGTGCGCGATCGGATCGAACGCGGTCGGGGACGCGACCATCCCGGCTAGCAACGCAGCGTCCCATGGGGTCAGCTTTGAGGCGCACTTCGGTTGTCCGGCCGCGTCGCCGCAACCAGTCGGCGGCGCCTGCGCAGTGGTCCCGGTCCCCTGGCTCGTATCCGAGGCTCCGACCGTGTTGTACCCGTAGCTGGGCAACTTGCCGAAATAAACCCGGGCGGCGGATTCGACGCCATAAGCCGCGTTGCCGAAGTAGATCGAGTTCAGATACTCGGTGAGGATCTTCTCCTTCGTCCATTTCCGGGTCAAGTGGTAAGCGAGCGCCGCCTCGCGGAGCTTCTCGAGGACCGTGCGGTTGTTCTGTTCGGCGAGTGCGTTCTTGACGAACTGCTGGGCAATCGTCGACGCGCCCTGTGTGGCACCACCGGTGACGTCGGCGATGAACGCGCGGGCGATGCCGCGAATGTCGACGCCGGGGTTGGTCCAGAAGCGCTTGTCCTCGATCGAGACGATCGCTTTCTGCATCGCCGGGGAGATGTCGTTGAACTGGTCGATCACGACGTTGTTCGTCGGCGCCAGGATCCCGATCGGCCGCCAGTGATCGTCGTACAGGAATGAGTTCGCCTCCTTCTTGTACTGCTGCTTGTTCTCAAGCTGGGGCAGGTCGGATGCGACCGCCATCATCATTCCGAACACCGTTGAGACGAACGCGAGCGCGCCGAGTCCGGTCAGGATCAGCAGCAGGCGGAGCTTGCGCAGGCGCGGCTTCGCCGGCCGCTCGCGCCGTCGGGCACGGCGCCGCTGCCAGCGGCTTTGCGGCTTTGGCGCGGGTGAGCGGCTCCACCTGCGGCGGCGGCCTGGCGGAGGGAAGGGGATCGGCGCGTGCGGATCGTCGCCCTGCGGGGGGATGTGAACGTCGTCGTCGCTCATGCGATCGAAGGTGCGTGTCCAGCAGCGTCAGTGCGGGAACGCAGCGTCATTGGCGCGGTTTTGTGGGAAACGCGACGCCCGGACGGCATCGGGCGGCGGTCCCCGCCGGGGGCGAGAGTTTAGCATTGGCCCGGATGGACTCCACGCCCCCGATTGGCCCGCTCGGCGCGAACGCGAGCCCGGCTGAGATAGCGGCGTGGCTCGCGCGCAACACCGTCGACTCGCTGCCGGACGGCGGCCTTGAGCGAAAGCTCGGGATCGGCCGACCGCTGCGGGTCAAGCTCGGGATCGACCCGACCGCGCCGGATATCCATCTTGGTTTCACGGTCGTTCTCCAGAAGCTGCGCGAGTTCCAGGATCTGGGTCACACGGTCGTGCTGATCGTCGGCGATTACACGGCCCGCGTGGGTGACCCGAGCGGTCGCTCGAGCACCCGCCCGGTGCTCGATCCCGCCGAAATCGACGCCAACGCGCGGACGTTCCAGGAGCAGGCCCTGAAGGTGCTCGATTCCGAGCGGCTCGAGCTCCGTTTCAACAGCGAGTGGCTTGATATGTCGATGGCAGATCTGTTCGCGCTGCTGCGCACGACGACCGTTGCGCAGGTGCTCGAACGCGATGACTTCGCCAAGCGCTTCAGCGCGCAAGAGCCGATCTCGGTGCTGGAACTGCTGTATCCGTTGCTTCAAGGTTATGACTCGGTCGCCGTGCGCGCGGACGTCGAGCTGGGCGGCACCGACCAGAAGTTCAACCTGCTGTTGGGACGCGACATCCAGCGCGCTTACGGCCAGCCCGAGCAGGTGATCCTGACAGTGCCCCTGCTCACCGGAACCGACGGCGTCCGGAAGATGTCCAAGTCATTCGACAACTACATCGGAGTTACAGACCCACCCGAGGAGATGTACGGCAAGACCCTCAGCGTGCCCGACGAATCCCTCGAGCTGTGGTACTCGCTGCTGCTCGGCTCGGCGCCACCGTCGCTGACTCCGCGGGACGCCAAGCGCGCGCTGGCGCGAGCGCTGGTCGCGCGCTTCCACGGCGCCGATGCGGCTGTGGCCGCCGAGGAGGCGTTCGACCGTCAGTTCATCCGCCACGAGGCGCCGATTGACATCCCCGAGCTGCAGTGGGCGCGCGACGACGGCACGGTGCACCTGCCGGCTGTGATCGCGCGGGCCTTCGGTGTCTCCACCTCGGAGGCCCGACGTTCGCTGGCGCAGGGCGGCGTGAAGATCGACGGCCAGCCCGTCGCGAACGGCTCGCTTGACCTCGACGCTGCGGCGCTCGATGGCAAGGTGCTGCAACTGGGCAAGCGCCGGTTCGTCCGCGTCCAGATCGTGTAGCCGTGCCCGTCCACGGCGGATTGCTGCGGATGGACACGCCCGGGAACGGGCACGTCGTCGACATCACACCCGGGGTCGTCTCGGTCGCTCGCACCGCCGGCGTCGATCGCGGCGTCGTGTGCGTGTTCGCGACCGGCTCGACGGTCGCGATCACGACGATGGAGTACGAGCCGGGCGGTGTCAGCGACCTACAGTCGCTGCTAGACCGGCTGGTTCCGGCGGGAGCGCCGTACGACCACAACCGGCTCAACCACGACACCAATGCCCACGCCCACCTGCGCGCGGCGGTGATCGGGCCGTCGGAAACGGTTCCGCTGGTCGACGGCGAGCTGGTGCTCGGGACCTGGCAGCAGATCGTCCTGATCGACTTCGACGATCGGCCGCGGACGCGGACCGTCACCGTGCAGGTGATCTCGTGACGCGCGTGCCCCAGGTCTAGCGCCCGGACCCGTCCCGTCCCGGGTGCCCCCGGGTCAGCGTGGTGGCAAAGTTCCTTTCGAATATTCGGTAGGAACTTTGCGTTGGCTGGCCTCCGCAGCATGGACAGTGCTCGTGTCCTGACAATCCGGCGCCGGCGAACCGCGGTTTGTGCGACAGCGGTCGGGGTCCGGCGCGCCGGCGGCCTGGGAGGTGAGATGTTGTCGGTTTGCACTCCACACCCGGACGGCCGTCCGGGTGTGGAGCGTCAAGGGCTACGGCGGCAGGGACCACGGCACAACGACACCTTCCCAAGCAGAATCCGGACCGCCACCGCCACCGGGGAGGAGGCACGCTCGGACCACAGCTGCCCCGAGTCGTTCGCCGGCGCCTGTGGTCAGGAGCGGCCAGGCCCGGCTCACGCGGTCTGCGGGATCACGTTCGCCTGCGTCTACACCCCCGTGCGCCCACCCGCGATCGCCTCATGGGCGGAGCAGGAATCGCCGTCGTGCTCCGAGTCGGGGTCGCGCGCGGTGCCTGGAGTGGCGGCCGCGCGGTGCTTCGAGTCGGGGCCGCGTCGGCGGCCCGCGTGCCGAGCCGGCATCGCCCGACGTCAGGGCCCGGCGAGCGGCGCCGGGATCACCCGCCGCCCGCACCCCGACCGCTCGACGCGTCGTACCGTGTCCGCCTAGCTGAACCGGGGCTGGCTCTCGAAGTTTGGCGTTTTACCGGCACCCCTCGCCGGTGAATTGGCATTCTTCGGAGTGCGGGGTTCCGAGGAAGGCTGACCCCCGGGGACGGCGGCGGGTGGGCTCGCCGGGGCTTGGGCCTCGAGGCCGCACGGCAAATCGGCGGCCGGATCGCTAAGCTCCGCCATCGCTTCTGGGCCGGTGAGAGCCGCAATCGGAGTTCTTCCCAAGTACCCCGATTACGCGCTATACTCACCTGTCCGCCCCGGGATCCGGTTTCCGGCTCCCGGGTGTGCCCCTGAGAAGGAGACCCCTTCTAGAAGAGGTGCGACGGTCTTTGAAAACTCAACAGCATGCGCACCCTTCGACCGACCCTCGGTCGAGGAGTGTGTCCAGGTTCGACGCCGTCGAACGGTCGGCCCCTAAACGGGTCGTTCGATCGGCGGTGCCAAGATTGACCCCGTCTTGCGCTGGGAGGCCCACTGTGTACATCGGGCCTCCGGTTAGTGGCGCAAGGGCCTGATCCCACCAGGGATCGGCCCAGGTTTTGCTCGTGGCGCCGGCACCACCTAGTTGCCGTCGACCACGGGTAGTAATCCCTGACGACTCTTTGTGAAGGGTGAGTGGTTCGCCGCTTGCCCAGTAGTTCTTCACGGAGAGTTTGATCCTGGCTCAGGACGAACGCTGGCGGCGTGCCTAACACATGCAAGTGGAGCGACGAACCGGGCTTCGGCCCGGGGCAAAGCCGCGAACGGGTGAGTAACACGTGGGTAACCTGCCCCGATGATTGGGACAACCCGAGGAAACTCGGGCTAATACCGAATGTGCCCTCCGGCCATAAGGCCGCTGGGGAAAGGAAGCTTCGGCCTCCGCATCGGGATGGGCCCGCGGCCCATTAGCTTGTTGGTGAGGTAACGGCTCACCAAGGCTTCGATGGGTAGCTGGTCTGAGAGGACGATCAGCCACACTGGGACTGAGACACGGCCCAGACTCCTACGGGAGGCAGCAGTGGGGAATCTTGCGCAATGCGCGAAAGCGTGACGCAGCAACGCCGCGTGGGGGAAGAAGGCCTTCGGGTTGTAAACCCCTTTCAGTTGGGACGAAGCTTCGCCGGTGAATAGCCGGCTGGAGTGACGGTACCTTCAGAAGAAGCCCCGGCTAACTACGTGCCAGCAGCCGCGGTAATACGTAGGGGGCAAGCGTTGTCCGGAATCATTGGGCGTAAAGAGCGTGTAGGCGGCTCGGTAAGTCCGCTGTGAAAGTCCAGGGCTCAACCCTGGAATGCCGGTGGAAACTGTCGAGCTAGAGTCCGGAAGAGGCGAGTGGAATTCCTGGTGTAGCGGTGAAATGCGCAGATATCAGGAGGAACACCAATGGCGAAGGCAGCTCGCTGGGACGGTACTGACGCTGAGACGCGAAAGCGTGGGGAGCAAACAGGATTAGATACCCTGGTAGTCCACGCCGTAAACGATGGGCACTAGGTGTGGGGGGTGTCGACTCCCTCCGTGCCGACGCTAACGCATTAAGTGCCCCGCCTGGGGAGTACGGCCGCAAGGCTAAAACTCAAAGGAATTGACGGGGGCCCGCACAAGCAGCGGAGCATGTGGTTTAATTCGACGCAACGCGAAGAACCTTACCTGGGCTTGACATGTTCCTGACCGCCGTGGAAACACGGTTTCCCTTCGGGGCAGGATCACAGGTGGTGCATGGCTGTCGTCAGCTCGTGTCGTGAGATGTTGGGTTAAGTCCCGCAACGAGCGCAACCCCCGTCGCATGTTGCCAGCATTTAGTTGGGGACTCATGCGAGACTGCCGGTGACAAACCGGAGGAAGGTGGGGATGACGTCAAGTCATCATGCCCCTTATGTCCAGGGCTACACACGTGCTACATTGGCGCGTACAGAGGGTTGCGATACCGCGAGGTGGAGCGAATCCCTTAAAGCGCGTCTCGGTTCGGATTGCAGGCTGAAACTCGCCTGCATGAAGGCGGAGTTGCTAGTAATCGCGGATCAGCACTGCCGCGGTGAATACGTTCCCGGGCCTTGTACACACCGCCCGTCACACCATGGGAGTGAGCAACACCCGAAGCCGGTGGCCTAACCCTTTTGGGAGGGAGCCGTCGAAGGTGGGGCTCGTGACTGGGGTGAAGTCGTAACAAGGTAGCCGTAGCGGAAGCTGCGGCTGGATCACCTCCTTTCTAGGGAGCCCATCAACACAGGGCACCGATCGCTGGAGGATCGTCGTCTGAGCTCGGGTAAGAGCTTCGTGCTCTCTGCCCTTCGCTCCGCGGCGCTCTCCTCGAGTGCGATCGGCCACTAGATATGTCGACCGAACCTGCGTAATCGCCTGGCGGCGATTACGGCCGGAAGAGATCTGCCCAAAGCGGCAGGTGGCAACACCAACGCAGTCGAGCAGATTTCTTCCAAAGTGAATCGCCCCCTGGGCGATTCACCCGCATGCTGTTGAGTTTTGAGAGACCGGCTCGCTGCCGGCGGCTCGACGGGCCCAGGTCCCGGGCCACCGCGCGGCGAGTTTCGCCTCTTCGCGGACCTTGAAAACTGCACAGTAGCCAATGACACGGGTATCACCGGGCGGAGCCGCAAGGCTCTTCCCATGGAAACTCCATTAGGAGTTTCCGAGATCACCGTCAAGATAATAAGGGCACATGGTGGATGCCTTGGCACCAAGAGTCGATGAAGGGCGTGAACGGCTGCGATAAGCCGCGGTGAGGCGCTGAATGGCCAGTGACCCGCGGATGCCCGAATGGGGAAACCCAACGTCGGTAATGCGACGTTATCCCGCGCTGAACACATAGGCGCGGCGAAGACAAGCGGGGGAAGTGAAACATCTCAGTACCCCGAGGAAAGGAAATCAACAGAGACTCCCTGAGTAGTGGCGAGCGAAAAGGGATCTAGCCCAAACCCGGCGTGTGTAAGCGGTCACGCGTTGCGCGTCGGGGGTTGTAGGACGTCTGGTCCGGGTCGTGACCGATCCGGCGGAAGTTACAAAATCGTGTGATAGTCGAAGCGTGTGGAACCGCGCACCACAGAGGGCAATCGTCCCGTAGACGAAATTGCACGATCTTCCGCAGATGTTCCTGAGTAAGTCCGCACCCGTGAAACGCGGACTGAACCTGGGGGGACCACCCTCCAAGGCTAAGTACTCCTTGGTGACCGATAGCGGACTAGTACCGTGAGGGAAAGGTGAAAAGTACCCCGGAAGGGGAGTGAAATAGTACCTGAAACCACGTGCCTACAAGCGGTGGGAGCGGACTTGTTCCGTGACCGCGTGCTTTTTGCATAACGAGCCGGCGAGTTACTCGTCTGCGGCAAGGTTAAGCGATGAGCGGAGCCGTAGCGAAAGCGAGTCCGAATAGGGCGACATAGTCGTAGGCGGTAGACCCGAAGCTGAGCGAGCTACCCATGGGCAGGTTGAAGCGGGGGTAAGACCTCGTGGAGGACCGAACCGACCTAGGTTGAAAACTGGGCGGATGACCTGTGGGTCGGAGTGAAAGGCTAATCAAGCTCAGTGATATCTGGTTCTCTCCGAAATATATTTAGGTATAGCCTCGGATAAATTCCGTGGCGGCCGTAGAGCACTGTTTGGACTAGGGGCCCTACCAGGTTACCGACTTCAGGCAAACTCCGAAGACCGTCACGGTTACTCCGGGAGTCAGTTGCTGGGGGATAAACTTCAGCGTCAAGAGGGAAACAGCCCAGACCGCCAGCTAAGGTCCCTAAGTACTAGCTAAGTGGTAAACGATGTTCGAATGCACAGACAACCAGGAGGTTGGCTTAGAGGCAGCCACCCTTGAAAGAGTGCGTAACAGCTCACTGGTCAAGTGTTCGAGCGCGGACAATGTAACGGGGCTCAAGCTAGTCACCGAAGCTGCGGGTGTGTGAGGTCTTCGGACCGATCACGCGGTAGGAGAGCGTTCCGGCGCCAGCGAAGCAGCGGCGTAAGCCAGCTGTGGAGGCGCCGGAAGTGAGAATGCCGGCATGAGTAACGAAAGAGGGGTGAGAATCCCCTCCACCGATTGCCCAAGGTTTCCTGAGTAAAGTTCGTCTGCTCAGGGTTAGTCAGGACCTAAGGCGAGGCCGAAAGGCGTAGTCGATGGCCAACGGGTTGATATTCCCGTACCACGTCGCTTCCGTTTGACCGATGGGGGGACGAGGAAGGCTATGGGATCCCAGGCGATGGTTGTCCTGGGGTAAGCATGTAGGGGTGGCCCTAGGTAAATCCGGGGCCGCATAACCTGAGGTGCGATGCCAGCTGGCTCTAAGCCGGCGAGTCCCGGAAGCCATGCCTCCAAGAAAAGCCTCTAGGGAGGAAGCGCGTGCCTGTACCAAAACCGACACAGGTGGGCAAGTGGAGAACACTAAGGTGATCGAGATAACCCTCGTTAAGGAACTCGGCAAAATCGCCCCGTAACTTCGGGATAAGGGGCGCCCCAGTAGGGTGAAACTCCTCGCGAGTGGAGCCCGAGAGGGCCGCAGTGAATAGGTTCAAGCGACTGTTTACCAAAAACACAGGTCTCTGCTAAGTCGTAAGACGACGTATAGGGGCTGACGCCTGCCCGGTGCCGGAAGGTTACGTGGAGGTGTTAGGACTTCGGTTCGAAGCACCGAAACTAAGCCCCGGTAAACGGCGGCCGTAACTATAACGGTCCTAAGGTAAATTCGTTGCCCATCACACTGGTAACAGTGTGAAATGCATTCGGCTATATGCTGGAAAACCCGAGTATCCGTCCGGTACTCGTCCTACACTTTGGTCGTGGACAGTGACAATCCGGAAGGTGCGGAAAACCAGCAGGAAAGGCTGAGGCAGCAAGGCTGGGTTATTGGTTTTGTAGACGGAGAAGGATGCTTCTCGATCGGCTTCGTTCGCCAGGTTGGCGGGCGGGGTCGAAAGGGCTACAGAACTGGCTATCAGGTGGCTCACGAGTTTGCGGTGACGCAAGGCGCGCAGAGCGTGTCGTGCTTGCACGAACTCGAGAGCTTCTTCGGGGTAGGTCAAGTACTCGCTAACAAGCGATACGACAACCATCGCGAGCACCTGTATCGCTACGTGGTATGGCGTCGGACGGACCTGATCGAGACGATCATTCCGTTCTTTCGCTCCTATCCGATGCACTCGTCGAAGCAGCGCAACTTCGAGAAGTTCGCAAGATGCGTAGAACTGGTCGACAAAGGCCGGCACCTCTCGTTTGAGGGGCTGGTTGAGATCGTCGAGATCGCGGAGACGATGAACCGCCAAAAACCCAGAGCGGAGCTGCTCAGAATCCTCAGAGGCCATACGCCGAACATCCAGGACATCGGATGATGAGATGGTCCCGTCTGCATGGCGACATGCAGGGAAGACGCGCGTGCACTACGAGGACGCGTTTTCCGCCTCCGTGAGAAAGCGGAGGTAAGAGCTCAAGCGAAATTCCTTGTCGGGTAAGTTCCGACCTGCACGAATGGCGTAACGACTTGAACGCTGTCTCAACGAGGGGCTCGGTGAAATTGCAGTCTCGGTGAAGATGCCGAGTACCCGCGGCTAGACGGAAAGACCCCGTGAACCTTTACTACAGCTTGGTATTGGGGTTCGATGCATCTCGCTCAGGATAGGTGGGAGGCTTGGAAGCACCGGCTGCGGCTGGTGTGGAGCCAACCTTGAGATACCACCCTTGGTGTATTGGATCTCTAACTGTGCGCCGTGAATCCGGGCGCAGGACAGTGACAGGTGGGTAGTTTGACTGGGGCGGTCGCCTCCCAAAATGTAACGGAGGCGCGCAAAGGTTCCCTCAGCACGGTCGGAAATCGTGCGTAGAGTGTAAAGGCAGTAAGGGAGCTTGACTGTGAGACCGACAGGTCGAACAGGTGCGAAAGCAGGCCTTAGTGATCCGGCGGTAGCAAGTGGAAGCGCCGTCGCTCAACGGACAAAAGGTACTCCGGGGATAACAGGCTTATCGGGCCCAAGAGTCCACATCGACGGCCCGGTTTGGCACCTCGATGTCGGCTCGTCGCATCCTGGGGCTGTAGTAGGTCCCAAGGGTTGGGCTGTTCGCCCATTAAAGCGGTACGCGAGCTGGGTTCAGAACGTCGTGAGACAGTTCGGTCCCTATCTGCCGTGGGCGTTGGAGAATTGAGAGGATTCGTCCCTAGTACGAGAGGACCGGGATGAACGCACCTCTGGTGTATCTGTTGTCCTGCCAAGGGCACCGCAGGTTAGCTACGTGCGGATCGGATAACCGCTGAAAGCATCTAAGCGGGAAGCCGACCTCGAGATGAGTTCTCCCATCCCCTAGAGGGAGTAAGACCCCTGGAAGATCACCAGGTTGATAGGCCGGATCTGGAAGGGTGGTGACACCCGTAGGAGACCGGTACTAATGGGTCGAGGGCTTGACGGATATTTTGATATCCGTGCATTGGCACTGTGTAGTTTTGAAGGCCCGCGATGGGGCGGTCTCTACCGGTTTCCGGTGGCTATGGCGAGGGGGAAACACCTCTTCCCATTCCGAACAGAGCCGTTAAGCCCCTCAGCGCCGATGGTACTTGGCCCGCAAGGGCCTGGGAGAGTAGGTCGCCGCCGGTTCTTATCTAGACCCCGCTTGTCGCCTCGGTGTGACGGGCGGGGTCTTTTGCATTCACGACGGTGGGTCGATTGTGCAGCCTCGCGTGTGCCAGCGTGACGGTGAGGTCCGAGTCACGCGGTGCGGGTCCGAGTCACGACCCGAATCATGAGATCCGTGCCGGGGCTCAGGCACTTGAGATTGTGGCCGGCCCTCGCTTTTCGGTCCGCCCGTGGCTGGCGGTGGCGCGATCGTCTTCCCTCCGTCAGACGACCGTGGTGGTTGGGCCTGCCGTCAGACGACCGTGGTGGATGGGCCTGCCGTGAGACGACCGTGGTGGATGGGCTTGTGCTCAGACGAGCTTCTCGATTCGCAGCCGGCGCTGGCCGCGCGGAGTATCCACCTCGATAAGGTCGCCCGGCGCGCGGCCGAGCAGGGCTCTGGCCACTGGCGACTCCGCCGAGAGCTTGCCCTCGCCGCGGTTGGCTTCGGTCGAGCCGACGATCGTCCACGTATGGACGGCGCCCGAGTCCTCGTCTCGGACGACGGCGGTACGGCCGAAGGTGAAGGTGGCATGCTCGGTCTGCGTGTCCTCGATGACGGCGTTGCGCAACCGCTGCCGCAGTCGCTTGATCCTCGTCTCGAGGTGGGCCTGGTCTTCCTTGGCCGCGTGATACTCGGCGTTCTCCTTGAGGTCGCCGAGTTCACGGGCGGTGAGGATGCGCTTCGCGATCGCGCGACGCCCGGAGGTCTCGAGCTCGAAGAGCTCCTCCTTGAGCGCTGCCAGGCCTTCACGGGTGATCGACTCACCGCTGGATTGTGATGCTGTCATCGGTCAATGCTGCCAAATCGGGTGCCGGGGCGCACGGCCGCCGTCAGCGACGGCGTGCAACGATCATGCAGCAATGCGCGACGCTCGCAAGTTCTTTCGCGAGAACCCACAGGTTCTCGTGCTCCTGGTGATCTGCATCGTGCTTGGCCTCGGCACGTTTCTGGCCGTGATCTTTGGCCTTGTCAGCGCCCATTCGGGCACGAACACGGGCGAACCGAGTGGCTCGATCACCGGCGTGCGGGTCTCGGAGCCGCGGGTGCCCCCGGGCTTCTTCGCGTTATTCAGGCCGCCTCTAGAGGCCGACCGCGGCGCGCAATGCTGCGGCGAACCCGAGCCTGTTCACGTTCAGCACGCCGTCGCTCCGGGGGTGGTCGTTAAACCCACCGTCTTTTGACAGGCCTCTAGCGCTTCGCGGCGCCCGCCTGCGGCGCGATCCTGCGCTCGCCAAGTGGCACGGCATCCCGCTCACGCTCGGCAGCAGCGATGTCCGCGGTTCTGCGCACTGGGGAGATGCAGTGGGCCGGGTGGGCGGGAACTGAGCCGGCACGGCGAGAACGCTCCCAGCGCAGCGGGAGGCGGTGAGGGTGTGGCGGCGCGTCGACCGGCGGGTCGCCGAGGATGTCCTCGAAGCGACTCAGCCAGGCGCGCCAGCGATGTGAGGAAGAATGGAACATATGTTCGAGAGTAGAGGGCGTACCGGACGGAACACGTGATCGCCTTGTGAGATCCGGAGGCGCGTGAGCATGGCCGCAGGCGCGTGAGCATGCAGCCCCTGGGCAGGGAGCCCGGGGTAAGGCGGGCAGGACGGACGTTGGGGCGAGATGCAACAGCCCGCTCGCGCTGCTCGGCGAGTCTCGCGCGTCGTGGGGCGCGACGGCGCCCCGGGGGATCACACGACGGTGCTTCAGGCCGGGGAGCCCAGCGACGACCAGACGTCGAGTTTGGTTCGCACGCGCTCGATCACGGCGTCGGTGAATTCGGTCGTGGCGGCGCCGCCGCCCAGATCCGGCGTCTTGATGCCCGCTCCGATCGTCTCGAGCGCGGCTTCGTAGATCGCCCGCGATGCCTGCGATGCCCGCTCGGCGGCTGCGCCGGCGCGGTCGCCGGCGTGCCGCAGCAGCGCGCCGCAGGCGAGGATCATCGCCAACGGATTCGCGAGGTCCTTGCCCTCCAGCGCCGGCGCGGTTCCGTGTGGCGCCTCGGCCATCGCCACCGTGGTGTCGTAGTCCTCGTTGAAGGCGAGCAGGATCGATTCGGCGCCGGCGATCGAGCCGAACATCGGTAGCACGAGGTCGGAAAGGCAGTCGCCGTCCCGGTTCAGCGCCGGGATCACGAGTGGGGCGTCGGTCGCGCCGGATAGGAGCCCTGCGTACGTGGCGTCGATCAGAACAGGCTGATACGGCACGTCCGGATGGCGGCTGGCGGCGGCGTCGAGTTCCTCCTTGAGCATCCCCTCGTAGATGGGCGAAACGGTCCATTTAGGGCCGCCGTAGACGCGCGCGCGCATCCCCGCGGCTGTCCGGAACGCATACTCGGCAACCGCGTGGCAGGTGGAGCGCGTAATTCGCTCGGTGCGCAACGCAACCTCCCGCGGCGAGCCCGGATCACCCTCGCGCCATTGCTCGGCGCCGTAGGCGTCCTCGACCGCCATGCGTACGACCGACACTGGGTAGTGGACGCCGGCGATCGGCGTTACTCCGGGCAGGCGCCGGCCGGTGCGGATGATCACCTTGCCGCCGACGTCCTCGCGCAGAATGCGGTTTGGCGAGCCGACATCCCCCGCGCCTTCCGGGGTGATCGTCGCCGCCTTCAACCCCAGTCCCGCCTCGCGCATCGCCGCGGCGGCTTCGCGCACGACGCCGTTGGAGGTTGCGCGCCGATGCTCGAGCGAAAGATCGAATCGTTGCAGGGAGAAATCGAGCTCGAGCAGTCCCGGATCAAGCAGGCGCAGCGACTGCTCGAGCAGCTCCTGCCCGGTCTGGTCGCCCTCCAGCACCACGATCGTCAGCAGTGGCTCGGCCATTGCAGACACGATTAGCGTGCAGAGTTGGGGCGCTCAGCGGCGGCGACCTCTGGACTGCCGCGAGCTGCCTCGGGCCCCAGGAGCTCCTCACGCTGCTCGGTCAGCGCGTCGATCACGATCTGCAGGTGCTCGTCGAAGTCGATCCCTAGCTCCGAGGCGCCGTGGCGCAGCTCCTCACGATTCACAGCCGCCGCGAAGCTCGGCTGCTTGAGCTTCTTCTTCACCGACTTCGGCGTCATCCCCACGAGCCCCTCGGGGCGAACGTAGGCCACGGCCAGAATGAATCCGCACAGCTCGTCCACCGCAAACAGCGCCTTCTCCATCGGCGTGTCCCGGGAAACGCCGAGGAAGTCGGCGTGGGAGGCGACGGCGCGCACCAGCTCCGGCGGATATCCGCGTGCCTCGAGCTCCCGCAGCGCATACCGCGGGTGGCCGTCGTCCAAATTCGGATAGCGCTCGTAGTCGAGGTCGTGAAGCAACCCGGTGAGGCCCCAGAGCTCGACGTCGCCGTCGAAACGCGGGGCATATGCCCGCATCGCAGCCTCGACGGCGAGCATGTGGCGGCGCAACGAGTCGGATTTTGTCCACTCGCAAAGGAGGGTCCAGGCGTCCTGACGCGAAAACTCCTGCTGCATGGCTGTTACCCTAGCTGAGCGCTTGGGACTGGGCCAGGCGCCTGACAGTCCCAGCCGTGCAGTTGACGCACGGCGCGTAAGGCCCGGTGGAGAACCACCGGGTACGCTGGAAGCTCAGCGTCCCCCGACAACAGCGCCACCGACACCGATGGAGAAGTTCGTAATCGAGGGCGGCGTGCCCCTGTCTGGCACGATCGTCCCAGCCGGAAACAAGAACGGCGCGCTGCCAATCCTGGCGGCGTGTTTGCTGACCGACGACGAGGTGATCCTGCGCAACGTTCCGCGGATCAGCGACGTCGAGGCGATGCTGCTACTGGTCGAGTCGCTCGGTGCGCGCGTGCAGTGGCTCGGGCTCGGCGAGGTGTCGGTCGACGCGTCGACGGTCGATCGTCACGAGGTCGACCGCGAGCTCTCCGAACGGATCCGGGCGTCGTTCCTGCTGGCGGGACCACTGCTGGCGCGGTTCGGGCGCGCGCTGATGCCCCCGCCAGGAGGCGATGTGATCGGCCGGCGAAGGCTCGATCCGCACCTCGACGCGTTCAGGCAGATGGGCGCGACGGTCAAGCACGGACGCGACATCGAACTCGAGGCGCCGGCGGTGGGGCTGAAGAACTGCGACTTCCTGATGGACGAGCCGTCGGTGATGGCGACCGAGAACGCGTTGATGGCGGCTGCGCTCACACCGGGACTGACCGTCATCCGCAACGCCGCATCCGAGCCTCACGTCCAGGACCTGGCGCGGATGCTGGTCGCGATGGGGTCCGTGATCGACGGGATCGGCTCGAACGTGATGACCGTTCACGGCACCACCAGCCTGCGCGGCTGCACGCACAAGGTCGCCCCGGATCACATTGAGATCGGCTCATTCATGGCGCTTGCCGGCGTCACGGGTGGGGAGCTCGTCGTGAAGGACACCGTCCCGCAGGACCTGCGGATGATCAGGATGGTGTTCGAGCGCTTGGGGTTGCGCAGCGAGCAAAGGGGCGCCGACGTGATCGTTCCCGGCAACCAGGAGCTCGTGATCCGCAACGACGCCGGGGACTACATGCCGAAAGTCGAGGACGGCCCGTGGCCGGCGTTCCCGGCAGACCTGACGAGCATCGCGCTGGCGCTCGCCACGCAGGCCTCGGGCTCGGTGATCATCCACGAGAAGATGTTCGAGAACCGCCTGTTCTTCACCGACAAGCTGCAGGTGATGGGCGCGGCGATCACGATCTGTGATCCGCACCGCGCGATCGTCGTCGGCCCGCGCCGCTTGCACGCCGCGCGCGTGGAGTCGCCCGACATCCGCGCCGGCATGGCAATGCTGATCGCGGCGCTCTGCGCCGACGGCGTCACCGAGATCGGCAACATCCGCCAGATCGACCGCGGGTACGAGCGGATCGACGAGCGGCTGCGCCAGCTCGGCGCGCGGATCGAGCGGGTGGACGACGTGCCTGCGCACGTGTAAGCGGACCGCGCGCTCCGGAGCTACTCCCCGCCATGGTCCACCGCATTCCAAGCGGAACCCGAGACGTCCTGCCCGACGAGATGCGCGAACTGCGGGCGATGACCGACCGCATCCGGGAGGTGTTCGACAACGCCGGCTACGGCGAGGTCTACACCCCGGCGCTCGAATACGAGCGCATGTTCGAGCGCGCCGACGTGACGCCGACCAGGCCCGCGTATCGGATGTTCGACGAGCAGGGCAACGTGCTGGTGCTGCGCTCTGACATGACGGTGCCGATCGCTCGGCTGGTCGCGACGCGGTACCCGCACGCGGAGCCACCACTGCGCTTCTGCTACATGGCGCACGCCTACCGCGGCGTGAAACCCCAGCGCGGGCAGGCACGCGAGTTCCTGCAGGCCGGGCTCGAGCTGATCGGCTCGCCGGCGCCCGATGGAACCGCCGAGGCGCTCACGGTGATGTGCAATGCACTCGATGCGGCGGGGCTGAAGAGCTACCGGGTGGGCGTCGGCGACGCGACCCTGTACCCATCGCTGCTCGAGGCGGTCGGCGTGCCCGAAGACCGCCGCGAGCGGATCCTGAACGAGCTCGTGACCGGTGACTTCGTCGGCGTCGAGCGCGAGTTGCAGGACCTTGACTTGAACCCGCAAGACCTCGATCTGCTGCTGCGCGTGCCGCAGACTCGGGGCGGACCAGAAGTGCTCGAGGACATCAGAGGACCGCTGCAGGCCGCGGGCACGGGAATGCGGGAGCTACTCGCGCTGCTGGCCCCGCACGTCGCGGAGAGGATCATCTTCGACTTCGGCTTGATGCGGAGCCTCGGCTATTACACCGGCGCCGTGTTCCAGGTCTACGACCCCGCGCACGGCGTCCCGATCGGCAGCGGCGGGCGCTACGACGAGTTGCTCGGCAGCTTCGGCCGTCCGCTCCCAGCGGTCGGATTCGCGCTGAACGTCGAGCGCCTGCACATCGCCCTGACGGGCGAGGAGGTGGAATCCGCTGGCGCGGTGAAATCTGCTGGCGCGGATCCCATTGGCGGGGAACTCCCGGAGGGCTCAGGATGAGCGAGCTTCGAATCGCCGTTCCCCGCGGGGCGCTGTTCACGGACACCCTGGACCTGCTTGACAAGCTCGGACACGACACCACCGAGGTCCGCGAGAACGACCGTAAGCTGCTGTTCGAGCAGGCCGGGATCGTGACGATGCGCCCCTCGGACGTTCCGACATACGTCGAGGCTGGGGCCGCCGACATCGGGATCACCGGCAAGGACGTCCTGATGGAGCAGTCTGAACGCGAGGTCTACGAGCTGGTCGATCTCGGCTATGGCCTGTGCACGATGGTGCTGGCGACCGAGGCCGGGGAGGACAAGGCGGCGGAGGCACTCAGGAGGCTCGGAGTCGTCCGGATCGCGACCAAGTACCCGAAGATCGCCGCGCGCTACTTCCTGGAGACAGGCCGTCAGGCGGAGATCGTCGAGGTCAAGGGCTCGGTCGAGCTGGCGCCGCTGACAGGCCTGGTCGAAGGGATCGTCGATCTCACGGCCACCGGGACGACGCTGCGCGAGAACGGGCTCGTGATCAGGGAGGAGATCGCGCAGTGCACCGCGCGGCTGATTGCAAACAGGGTCGCGCACAAGCTCAAGGCCCGGGCTCTGGACGCGCTGCTGGAGCGGCTCGATGCGGTGTGAGCGCCTCGTCCTGAACGGGGACCCGGCCGCGTTCGCGGCCGCCCTGCGTGAGCTTGTGCCCTCCCCGCAGTCGGTTCAGTCGACCGTCTCGGAGATCCTCGCCCAGGTCCGCGCGAGCGGCGACGAGGCGGTGCATGACTACACGCGCCGGTTCGACACCGGCGGTGCCGAGCCGCTCGCGCTGCGCGCCAGCGACGACGAGCTGAGCACCGCGGCGGCGCGCCTGGATCCGGCGGTCCGCAGCGGCTTGGAGCGGGCGATCGAGAACGTCGGCGTCGTGGCGAGCGGATGGCTGCACGAGCCCGAGGTTGACGTCAACCTCGGCAGTCACAGCGTCAGGCTGCGGACCGCGTCGCTGTCGAGCGCCGGTGTCTACGTCCCGGGTGGTCGGGCTCCGTACCCGAGCACGGTCGTGATGGGGGTCGTGACGGCCCACGCTGCCGGGGTCCGCGACGTCGCGGTGTGCGCGCCGCCAGGGGCCGACGGTGACATCGACCCGGTCGCGCTGGCCGCCTGCAAGCTCACCGGCGTCGGCGATGTCTACCGGATGGGCGGGGCGCAGGCGATCGCAGCGCTCGCGTACGGGACCCAGACGGTGAAGCCGGTGGACGTGATCGTCGGACCCGGCAATCTCTACGTCCAGGAAGCCAAGCGCCAGGTCTTCGGGCAGGTCGGGATCGACGGCTTCGCCGGCCCCAGCGATCTGATGCTGATCGCCGACAATGCGGTCGACCCTGAGCCATTGGCGCTCGACCTGCTGGCGCAGGCCGAGCACGGGCCTGGCACGCTCGTGCTCGCGGTCTCCACCTCGTCTGAGTTGCTGGGCACGCTCGGTGCAGAGCTTCAGACCGCGCCTGACACCGGTGCGGTCGCGTGCCTGATCGAGGTCGCCGACGATCAGCAGGCGCTCGCGCTCGCGCAGGCGTTCGCGCCCGAGCACATCCAGCTTGTCGGAGCGCATGCCGAGGCGCTTGCACCGTGGGTGACCCACGCCGGCTGCATCTTCGTCGGACCGGCCGCCGGGACAGCGTTCGGCGACTACATCGCCGGCTCAAACCACGTACTGCCGACCAACGGGGCGGCCCGGTTCGCGTCGTCGCTATCGCCGCTGCACTTCACCCGCAGCTTCACCGAGGTGCGGATTGCGGACGGCAGCGAGTTGGCTCGTGCAGCGGTGCCGGTCGCGCGCGCGGAGGGCTTCGAGCTGCACGCCCAGTCGATGGAGGCGCGCATCAGAGACAATGGCAATGATGCCCCGCACAGCTGAGATCGAGCGCAAGACCGGCGAGACCGAGGTCCGCGTCAGTCTCGCGCTGGACGGACGGGGCTCGGGGGAGCGGGACACCGGCGTCGGGTTCTTCGACCACATGCTCGACCTGCTTGCGCGTCACGGCCATCTCGACCTGACCGTCAACGCCAACGGCGACCTTCAGACCGGCGCGCACCACACTGTCGAGGACGTCGGCATCTGCATCGGTCAGGCGCTCGACCGCGCGCTTGGCGACCGCGTTGGCATCGTCCGCTATGGCGACGCGACGGTGCCGATGGACGAGGCTCGCGCCGCCTGCGCGATCGACATCTCCGGCCGCGGCCTGTGCACGTTCGAGGCGGCGCTGCCGCCGGGCGCGATCGGCAACTTCGACCATGAGCTCGCCGAGGAGTTCTTCCGCGCGCTGGCCGGCAACGCCAGGCTGACGTTGCACCTGACGGTCGAGCGGGGCACGAACGCGCACCACGTGATCGAGGCGGCGTTCAAGGCCTTCGCGCGGGCCCTGCGACCCGCGGTCACGCTCGACCCGAGCGAAGATGGCGTTCCCAGCACGAAGGGAACGCTCGTTTGAGCGCCGCGACGCAGCCGACGATCGCCGTGGTCGACTACGGCATGGGCAACCGCCGCTCGGTGCAGAAGGCCCTCGAGCATGCCGGCGCGCGCTCCGAGATCACCCGCGATCACGACAAGCTGAACGCCGCCGACGCGTTGGTCGTTCCCGGCGTTGGCGCGTTCCCGAAAGCGATGTCGAACCTGGATGAGCTGGGCCTTGCCCAGCTCATTCGAGACCATGCACAGCGCACGCCGATCCTCGGGATCTGCCTTGGCATGCAGCTGCTGTTCGACAGCTCCGAGGAGCTCGGGCAGACGGACGGCCTCGGGTTGATCGAGGGCGAGGTCTCGTCGCTTGCGAGCGGTGGGCTGCGGATCCCGCACATCGGCTGGAACGAAGTGCGCTTCGAGCACCCCTCGCCGTTGACCGAGGACCTGCCCGCGGCCGGATGTCCGTTCTACCACGTGCATTCGCTCGCGCCCAGGCCGCACGATCAGGCCGACGTCGTCGGGACGACCGAGTACGGCGAGCGGTTCGCCACGATCGTGCAACGCGGGCTCGTGTTCGGGGTCCAATTCCACCCCGAGAAATCCTCGCGTCACGGCCTACAGATGCTCGCAAGCTTCGTGCGCCTGTGCAGCGAGCGCCCGGATCGTTCAGCGACCACGGCCTCCGCCGGCGCATGATCCTCCTGCCCGCGATTGACATCTTCGAAGGCAAGGCAGTGCGTCTGGCCAAGGGCGACTTTGCCGAGAAGACGGTCTACGACGAGGACCCGCTCCAGGCGGCTCGGCGCTGGGTCGCCGGCGGTGCCCGGACGCTCCATGTCGTCGACCTCGATGGCGCCCGCAGCGGCGAGCCCGCGAACCTCGAGCAGGTCCGGCGGATCGCGCGCGCGGTCGACGTCCCGGTCCAGGTCGGGGGCGGCCTGCGCACGATCGAAGCGGTCGAGGCCGCGATCGAGGCCGGCGCTGCACGCGTCGTGCTCGGCACTGCGGCCTTTTCCGACCTCGATTTCCTCGACGAGGCGGTCGCCCGCTACGGCGAGCGGGTGTACGTCTCGATCGACGGCCGCGAGGGAAAGCTCGCCACTTCGGGCTGGACCGAGCAGACCGAGATTCCCGTCGCGTCCGTTGTCGAGCGGATGGGGGCCCGGGGGGTGCGGCGGTTCGTGTATTCGAGCATCGACCGCGACGGCATGATGACCGGGCCCGATCTTGACGGCGTGACGGGGCTCGCGCAGGCGCTGCGCGGGAGCTTCGTCTACTCCGGCGGGATCTCCTCGCTGGAGGATCTGAGCTCGCTCGTGGCGCTGCGGCAGGTCAACCTCACGGGGGTGATCGTCGGCAAGGCGTTGTACGAGCAGCGCTTCAGCGTCGCCGACGCGCAGCGTGTGCTCGACGGTAAGCGGTGAGGGGCGCGTGCACTACAAGCGCGTGATCCCGTGCCTCGACGTCGATGCCGGGCGGGTCGTCAAAGGCGTCGAGTTCGTCGACATCAGGGACGCCGGCGATCCCGTCGAGCTGGCCTGCCGCTACGACGCCGCCGGGGCAGACGAGCTCGTCTTCCTGGACATCACCGCGACCTCGGACAAGCGCGAGACAGTCGTCGAGCTCGCGCGGCGCACGGCCAACGACGTGTTCATCCCGTTCACGATCGGCGGTGGGATCCGGTCGGTGGAGGATGCCCAGGCGGTGCTCGATGCCGGCGCGGACAAGATCTCGATCAACTCGGCCGCCCTCGCCCGGCCCGAGCTGATCGATGAGCTCGCGGGCGTGTTCGGAGCGCAGTGCGTGGTGCTCGCGATCGATGCGAAGGCACGAATCGGACCCGACCCACCCAGCTGGGAGGCCTACGTGGCCGGCGGGCGGACGCCGACCGGGCGCGACGCGGTCCGCTGGGCACACGAGGGAGCAGAGCGTGGCGCCGGGGAGATCCTGCTGACGAGCATGGACCGGGACGGGACCAGCGCCGGCTACGACCTGCCGCTGACCTCAGGCGTCGCCGCCGCTGTCGGCGTGCCCGTGATCGCCTCGGGGGGAGCGGGCAAGCTCGAGCACCTGGTGGACGCCGTCGATGCCGGTGCGGATGCCGTGCTGTGCGCATCGATCCTGCACTACGGGCACCACACGGTTGCGGAGGTCAAGGAGTACATGGCGCGGGCTGGGGTCGCGATCCGGCCGCAGGCGTAGACCCCCAGAGCGAACTTTGGCTTTTGCATCCGAGGGGTGGACGTGAAACGCCAAAGTCGCCGGCGGGCCGGGCAAAGGGGGTCACCTGAAAGGCGGCCGAAAACCCCGCGACGCGCTTTGGGCATAGGGCCCGCAAGCCGCGAAAATCCCGGCCGCCTTCCGGCGAAGATTCAGTTCGTTATGTGTCTGCCAGCTGGAGCGCCGCTGTTAAGCGGCTTCTTCCACGTATCCCGCCGCTGAGCACGTATCGCAATACGCAGCGGGGGGGACGCGGGGCTCGTAACAGCCGGGACGGCAGCAAGTAGACGAACGCTTGGGCCGGCCCCGACCGATGCGGGCAGCGGCGGCGTCCTTAAGCTCTTCGCGCATGCGATCGAGCTCTGCCGCGTGATCCGCACAAAACCGGCGACCTTTGATCGCCGGCTGCTGACAATGACTTCCACTTCTGCAACGCATAGAACTATGAGGATAGCAAACATGCCCCCGAACGCACGTTCCGTGACCGGCTATTTGCGGCGCTTTTGTTGCGTCTTGTGGGCGGCGGTGGCGGCGGCAGCGCGTTTCGCGAGGGGCTTCGGCTGGTGCGAACGTCGCGGCAGCATCTGGTAGATCTTCGAGTAGCCGACCAGGTAGATCGCGCCGTCGTCGGCGATCGCGGGATTGAAGGCGCCGTCGGGGAACGAGAACACCTGCTGGCCGGTCCGGAGGTTCAGTCCCTGCGTCGAGCGGGAGCCGAGATCGGAGAAGTACACGACGTCGCCGATGATCGTCGGCGACCCCGAGATCCGGCCGCCGGCGTTGTGGGTCCAGCGAATCGATCCGGATTGCGCGTTGAACGCGTAGAAGTTGCCGTCGTAAGAGCCGAGGTAGACGGTCGGGCCAATGCCCGGTGGGTCGGCGATGGCCGCCGATGAGTAGACGTACGCACCAGTTCCGGTGGCCCACGCGAGCTGGCCGGTGCGCGCCGCGAACGAGTACACGCGGCCGTCCGTGTTGCCCATGTACACACGCCCGAAGGCGACCGCGGCAGTCGAGTAGAAGTTGCCCGAGCCGAACCCGAATCGCGCTCCGTCGGTGCTGACGGCCCAGATCTGGTGGCCGTTGGCGGCGTTGAGGGCGTAGGCGCGGCCGGCGTAGTCGCCGAAGTACAGAATCCCGTTCTCGAGCGCGGGCCCGCCCTTGACGGCGCCGCTTGCGTGGTAGGTCCAATTGACGTGACCGTCGCGGGCGCGCATCGAATACACGGTCCCGCTCTGGTCGCCGAAGTACAGCGTCGGGCCCCAGACGATCGGCGAGGACTCGGTCCCAGGCGGAATCACGTGCGACCAGACGACGCGGCCGGTCTTCATCGACAGCGCCACGATGCGCCCGTTGCCCGGCGTCTGGCCAGCGTTCGCATTGACCGACAGCAGTGGGATGTACACCATCCCCTGGCGCCCGCCGACCGCCGGCGAGGCGGCCGCCAGCGTACCGATCTTGTGCTGCCAGAAGACACGCCCGTTGAGCTTGTTGATCGATTTCGCGGAGCCGTCGTCGTCGACCAGGTAGAGCGCGTTCTTGTAGATCACGGGCGGGAACTCGAGCAGCGCGAAGTCCTCGTAGCTCCAGCCCACACGCAGCGGCGGGTTCAGCCTCCGTGAGTTCGGGAACAGGCGCGTGCGGGCGGCGTCAAAGCCGTAGCGCGGCCAGATGAAGTTGGCGACCACCGCTTTCTTCTTCGGTGGGGTGGGCGGCGCCGGGGTCGTCGTCGGCGCCGTGAACGACAGATCCGGATGAGAGACGTTGCCGGGCGTGTGCAGGAGGAGAAACGCCGCCGCTCCGCCCGCCAGCAGTAGCAGGAGCGCAACGGCGGCGAGTACCCATCGCAGCCAGCGCAGCGACCAGAGACTCGACATCCGGGCCATGCTAGTGGCCGCCGATGAATGCAGCGCTCGGCACCGCGGCGGGCCGTCCCCGCCCGGCGCTGCGCCGCCGGGCACGCGAAGATCCCGCAGATGCAGGTCCCCAGCGCCAGCATCCTGCTCGACAAGGTCCGCTCGCTGCCGGCTGCGGTCCCGTTGCTGGAGCGGCTGGGGGAGCAGGCCGGGGTCTACCTCGTTGGAGGCGCGGTGCGCGACCTGCTGAGGGGCGGCGAGCCGGCCGATCTGGACCTGCTGGTCGAAGGGGACGCCGCGCAACTCGCCGCTCGCCTCGGCGGGCGGCTGCGCGTGCATGATCGCTTCGGGACCTCGACCGTCGAGCTGAACGGCCACAGCTACGACATCGCACGAGCGCGCCAGGAGACCTACGCTCGGCCGGGCGCACTTCCAGACGTGACCCCCGCGACCGTCACCGAGGATCTGCTGCGCCGAGATTTCACGGTCAACGCCATGGCGATCGCGCTCACGGGGCACAGCGCCGGAGAGCTGCACGCGGCTCCGCTGGCACTCGAGGATCTCGACGCCGCGCAGCTGCGCGTACTTCACGACCGGAGCTTCATCGACGACCCGACGCGATTGCTGCGGCTGGTGCGCTACGCGGCGCGGCTGCGCTTGCACCCCGAGACGCATACGCTCGAGCTCGTGGACGCGGCGATCCGCGGGCACGCGCTGCGAACTGTCAGCGGCACCCGGACCGGAACCGAGCTGAGGTTGCTGGCGCGCGAGCCAGACCCGATCGCGGCGTTCGAAACCCTACGCGCGCTGGCGCTCGACCATGAAATCGACCCGGACTTCGGCTTGGACGATTCCGAGTCTGCCCGGGCCGCGCTGGCATTGGCGGCGGCGGACGCCGGGCGCGACCGGATCGTGCTGGCAGCGGCCGCGCGCGCGCTGGCTGCAGCGAGGCTGCGGTCGATGCTGCAGGCGCTCGCGTTCGAGGCGGACGATCGCGACGCGATCGTCGAGGCGGCGACCCGCGCGGAGCAGCTTGCAGATGCGCTGGCTGCGGCCCTGACCCCGTCGGAGATCGCGATCGCGGCACAGGACAGCCGTCCGGAGACCGTGGCGCTCGCCGGTGCTCTCGGAGCCGCCGAGCAAGCGCGAGCATGGCTCGAGCAGCTGCGCCACGTCGGGCTCGAGATCGATGGAAACGACCTGCTGGGGGCGGGCCTCTCGCCGGGACCGGCGATCGGCGCCGGGTTGCGGGCGGCCCTGTTCGCCAAGCTCGACGGCCGCGCCGTCGGCCGCGAGCAGGAGCTTGCCGAGGCGCTGCGAGCGGCTGGCGCGAAGGGGTAGCCTGCGCCTCCATGCTCGAGCACCCGAACGCGTTGCGGTGGAATGAAGGCCGAGGTCACTATGAGGTCTACTACGTCACGCTGACCGATCCCGCGACTGGCGTTGGCGTCTGGATCCGCTACACGATGGTCGCGCCGCTTGAGCAGACCAGCGAGCCGGCGACTGCGGCGTTGTGGTTCCTCGCGATGGATCCAGCGAGCGATGCCGCCGCGCCGACGATCGGACGCAAGGCCACGTTCGCAGTGCAGCGGCTGCGCGCGCAGCGCGAGCCGTTCGAGCTGCGGATCGAGGATGCGATCCTGACCGACTCGGGTATGAGCGGAAGCATCGATGACGTCTCCTGGGGCCTTCGCTGGGACGCTTCCGGCCGTGCCTACGAGCACGTCCACCCGGCGCTGCGGCGGCTGGGAGTCGCCAAGACGGTGCTCGTGTTGCCGCATGCAGACCTATCGATCGACGGCACGATTGAGCTGCCCGGCCAGAAGCTCGAGCTGGCGGGGGCCCGCGGCGGTCAGGCTCACCTGTGGGGTTCAAAGCACGCGCGCTCCTGGGCATGGGTCCATTGCAATGACTTCGCGACAGGAGAGGGCGAGCCGGTCCCGGGTGCGTTCATCGACGGTGTCTCGGTGATCGTGCCGCGACTTGGGCGCGACGCCGGCCCGAGCACGCCGGTCGTCGGCCGCATCGAGGGCCAGGACTTCAGCTCGACCTCACCGCTGCGCGTGATCGCCAACCCGAGCACGTTCGCGCTGACCGGGTGGCGGTTCGAGGCGGTCGACGGCAGCCGGAGGCTGATTGGCGAAGTTGACGCCGACCGCGGGCAGCTTGCCGGCGTGACCTACCACGACCCCGACGGCGAGCTCGCCTACTGCTACAACAGCGAGACGGCCTCGATGCGACTGCACCTGTACGAGCGCGCACGACAAGTGGGGGGATGGGCGCACCGGATGACGCTTGTCGCCAACGGCCGCGCGCACTTCGAGTACGCGCAGCGAATCCCCGTGCCCGACCTGGAGCTGCTGACGCAGTGAGGGCGCCGGAGCCGTTCTATCTCAGCGGCGAGCATCTCGCGATCGACCTGACTGGAGCCCGGGCCCTGTTCACCACGCGCCGCGGCGGTTGCTCAGGCGGGGCGTACGAGAGCCTGAACCTGGGGCGCTGGACCGAGGACGAGCCGACGGCGGTGGAGCACAATCGAGAGTCACTCAAGCGCTCCCTCGGCGTCGGCTTCGCCTACGGGCGACAGGTTCACGGCAGGCGTGTGCAGCACGTCACGGCCCCGTCGAACGACCGTGTGGCTCCTGAGCAGGCCGACGGTCAGGCCACCGCCGTCAGCGGGGTCGCGCCGATGGTTCTGACCGCTGACTGTCTCCCGATCGCGATCGCCGGCGAGGGCGCCGTGGCGATGCTGCATGCCGGGTGGCGGGGGCTCGCGGCCGGGGTCGTAGCTGAGGGCGTCGGCGCCCTGCACGCGCTCGGGGCGGGCGGGCCGCTGCGGGCTGCGATCGGTCCTGGTGCAGGCCCCTGCTGCTATGAGGTCAGCGAGGACGTGCACGCGGCGTTCGCCGACTACGGTCCGGATGCACGGCGAGAGGCCAACCTGGACCTGAAGGGGGTCGCGCGGATCGCGCTGCAGCGCGCCGGCGTCGCCACCGTGCACGACGCCGCTCTCTGCACGATCTGCTCAGATCCGACCCTGTTCTACTCGCAC
Organism: uncultured Solirubrobacterales bacterium; assembly: GCA_963794285.1. Lineage (GTDB taxonomy): Bacteria > Actinomycetota > Thermoleophilia > Solirubrobacterales > Solirubrobacteraceae > Palsa-465. The sequence goes on along the minus strand of CAWCDS010000009.1, from coordinate 93,864 downwards.
CGCCGGGATCGCGGGATCACCGGGCGCCAGGCGGGGATCGCGTGGTTGAGCTGATCCGGGGCCTGCGCCCAGAGCGGGTGCGCGCGAACCTCGAGCGAGTTCGAGGCGAGATCGAGTCGGCGGGACGGGCGGCCGGGCGGGCGGCCGGCGAGGTCGAAATCCTGGCTGCAGTCAAGTACGTCGCGGCGGACGAGCTCGGAGCCCTGGCGGACGGGGGGGTGACACTTGTCGGCGAGAACCGCGCGCAGGATCTGGTCGCGAAGGCAGAGGCATCTGAAGGACGGTTCACCTGGGACTTCATCGGCCACCTGCAAAGCCGCAAGGTCCGCCAGATCCTGCCGTACGTCCGGTACATCCACTCGGTCGCCAGCGACTCCGTACTGGCTCAGCTCGCGCGCCACGCGAGCCCGGATACCGAGGTCCTGGTCGAGGTCAATGTCGGCGGTGAGCCGGATAAGAGCGGCGTTGAGCCGGCGCAGCTCGAGGGATTTCTCGAGCGATGCCCGGTGACGGTTGTCGGCCTGATGACGATGCCGCCGCTGGCCTCGCGGCCGGAGGACAGCCGCCCGTACTTCGCGACGCTGCGTGGGCTGGCCGAGCGCCATCGGCTCGCGCAGCTGTCGATGGGAACGAGCCAGGACTACCTCGTCGCGGTCCAAGAAGGCGCCACGATTGTGCGGCTCGGCACGAGTTTGTACAGATAACGGGCTGAGTTGGCGCTCGGGCGCGTCATAATCAGGGCAGGGAAATCGCGCGAGCTAGCGAACCCCTTCCACGATCATGGCCTTCCGCGACACTTGGCACCGCACACTCGTCTACTTCGGGCTCGCCGAAGACGAGGCATACGACGAGGAGATGGAGCCCTACGCCGAGCCCGAGGTAGAGTTGCAAGACACCTACCGGGAGCGCCCGAACGTCCGGCGGTTGAGCTCGCGCCGGCGCCGGGACGAGTTCGATGACATCTTCGCCGACGACGCCGGCACCGAACGGCGCACGACCGCGCTCCGGCCCGTGAGCGGCAGCCGCGGGAGCGGGAACGGTCGCAGCGGAGACGTTCGCGTCCATTTCGTCGCCCCGAAGAACTTCAACGACGTCCAGGATGTCGCCGACAAGTTCAAGGACGCGATCCCGGTGATCCTGAACCTTCAGAGCACCGACACGGATCTCTCAAAGCGGCTGATCGACTTCTCAAGCGGGCTGACATATGCGCTTGACGGCGGCATGCAAAGGATCGCTGACAAGGTCTTCCTGCTGACGCCGCGCAACGTCGAGGTCTCCGCCGAAGAGCGCGCGCGACTGGTGGAGAAGGGCTTCTTCAATCAGTCGTAGTTCGTCCGGCGACGGACGCCGGACGCGTACGGTTACGGCATGCAGATCAGGTCGCGCACGTTGGCATGCTGCGACCATGAATCGGCGAGCAGTCTGCGCGGAAATCTGATGTCCGCGCCCCACCGGTAACGTTCCACGGATGCAAGTGGGGCTCATCGGAGCTGGAAACATGGCCCGTGCGATGGCGCGTGGCTGGGGCGATCCCGTACTTTGCTCCGACGACGGCTCCGGAAGAGCGCGGGCGCTCGCGGACGAACTCGGAGGCGAGGCGCTGCAATCCAACCTGGCGGTAGCGCAGCGCGCCGATCTTGTCGTGCTCTGCCACAAGCCGCCGCAGCTTGAAGAGGTGGCCGGCGAGATCGCCGGCAGCGCCAAGATCGTTGCATCCGTGCTCGGCGGCGTGTCGACTGCGGCGTTGCAGGCGGCCTATCCAGGCGTTCCCGTGTTTCGGCTGATGCCGAACACACCGGTTGAAGTCAGATCAGGCGTCATCTGTTACTCGCCGGCAGCGGGGATCGATCCGACTGTGGAGGCAGACGTCCTGGTCCTCCTCGGCCGGCTCGGCGAGGTCGTGCAGATCGAGGAGCGGTTGCTGCCGGCGGCGACCGCGGTGATGGGCGTCGGTCCCGCCTACGCGTCGCTGGTCGCCGAGGCCCATGTGGACGCGGCAGTGCGTTACGGGCTCAAGCCGGACCTGGCCGGCCGGCTGGTCGCCGACACGATGACGGGCACGGCGGCGCTGCTGCAAGCCCGCGCCTACGACACGCTGGCGGTCCGCCGCGAGGTCACCTCCCCCGGTGGGAGCACCGCGCGTGGCCTGGCGGCGCTGGAGCGCGCGGGCGTCAGGGCTGCGTTTCAGGACGCGACCGACGCGGTCCTCGACAGCGGATCCCGATGATGCTGGCGCTTGCTGTCACGCGAACCGACATCGCTAACTACGTGAGCACGCTGTTCCTCGTCTACATCGTCCTGATCTTCGTCTACATCCTGCTCACGATGCTGTTCTCATTCGGCATGCGCACTCCGTACTCGCGATGGTCAGACGCGCTCCTCTCGTTCCTGCGCGACGTCTGCGAGCCTTACTTGCGGATCTTCAGAAAAGTGATCCCGCCGATCGGGATGTTCGACCTCAGCCCGATGATCGCGATCTTCGTCCTGTACGGCGTGCGGGCGGTGCTCGTGGGCGTCATCGCACCCTGACTGGTTCGGAGTTGCCGATGGCACTTCAGGCGACGCCATCGCCGAGGATCAGGACCGCCGCGTTCGCCCGCGCGGGGCTCGTGATCGGCATCGTCCTCGCGCTTGACCAGATCACCAAGCACACGATTCCGAACGGCATCCATGATGATCAGAGCCGAAGCTTTCTGCCAGGCGTCCACCTGGTCCACGTGCGCAACAACGGCGTCGCGTTCGGCTTCTTGTCGGGCGGGGGCGCGATCGTGCTGGTGTTCACGTTCGCGGCGCTCGCGGTGCTCGTCGGGTACTTCTCGCTGCACCCGGACCGACCGCTGCTGTGGCTGCCGACCGGCATGTTGATCGGGGGTGCGATTGGAAACCTGGTCGACCGCCTGGCAAACGGCGCGGTCACGGACTTCATCAAGCTCCCGCACTGGCCGGCGTTCAACTTCGCCGACATGTCGATCACATTCGGGGTGTTGCTGCTGCTCTGGGTCTTGGAGGGCCGGCGCGGAGATGCCGGCTGACGGTCTCCTCGCGCGGCGGCGCGAGCTGGTGGTCGGATCAGAGGCGGCCGGCACGAGACTGGACGTCTTTCTCGCCGCGCCGCTGGGGTCCCGCGCGCAGGCGCAGAGCTTGATCGACGCCGGGCGGGTGTGGGTCGACGGCCGCTTACGTCCCAAGCGCTACTCGGTGCGCGCCGGCGAGCGCGTGTCGGTGCAGCCACCATTGCCCGAGCCGGCCGAAGTTGAACCGGCGGACGTGCCGTTTACGGTGGCCTACGAGGACGGGCACCTGCTGGTCGTCGACAAGCCTGCCGGCGTCGTGGTCCACCCGGCGCGCGGTCATCGCGCCGGCACGCTCGCACAGGCGCTGACCGGCCGCGGCGCCGGCGGCGAGGAGCCATGGCGTGCCGGAATCGTTCATCGGCTTGACCGCGACACCTCAGGTCTGCTCGTCGTCGCCAAGAACGACGCCGTCCATCGCGCGCTCAAGCAGATGATCGTGGAGCGGCATGTACAGCGCGAATACCTGGCGCTGGTCGACGGGCGGCCGGAGTCGCGCGCCGGCACGATCGATGCGGCCATCGGCCGCGACCGCCGCGACCGCGTGTTGATGTCGATCGACTCAGACCAGCCGCGCGAGGCGCGCACGCACTTCGAGATCGAGCGGCTGCTGCCCGAGTCGACGCTGCTGCGCGTCGTGCTCGACACCGGCCGCACCCACCAGATCCGTGTCCATATGGCCGCGATCGGCCATCCGGTGGTCGGCGACAAGCAGTACGGTGCGACAATGCGCTACGGACTGAAACGGCAGTTCCTGCACGCGGCGCGCCTTGCGTTCGCGCATCCGGTGACCGGCGAGAAGCTCGACGTGGGCTCGCCGCTGCCCGAGGACCTGGCCGCCGCACTCGACTCGGCGGAAGCGGCCCGAAAGTATCCGGCAAGATGACCGCGTCAGTCAGGTTCGCGCCGAATTGGTGGCGTTGCTGCAAACGTCTGCAAAAAGTCGACGGGGCGGCCCGTCCAAAGCCGCCCCGTCGATCAGTTGCGAACCGAGCCACCGGAGGTAGGGGAAGGGAGGTTCGGCCCGCGAAGCGGATCGTCACCGAAGGTAGGGGAAGGGTGACGGCCCGCTACACCATAAAACGTACCGTGTTGAGCAAACTTGCGTAAACTTTTTTTCGAAAGTCTCATCTCCGACCCCAGTCCGCACGGGTCGTGCCCTGCCTCGGCTACGGCCGTGGTTCACGAGCACCGGCGGTTGGGCCCGTCCAAAACATCAATACAAAGGGAGCAGTACCGTGGCTCAAGTTGGAATCAAAGAGCTGCTGGAGGCTGGAGTTCATTTCGGCCACCAGACGCGCCGCTGGAACCCCAAGATGCGCCGCTTCATCTTCGGTGAGCGGGACGGCATCTACATCATCGATCTCTTGCAAACGCAGGCGCTGCTGGACAACGCGCAGAAGTTTGCGTCGGACGTCGCGCATCGCGGCGGGACGGTTCTGTTTGTTGGGACCAAGAAGCAGGCCCGTGATGCGATCCGCGACACGGCGACCGCGGCAGATATGCCGTTCGTCAATCACCGCTGGCTCGGCGGGCTGTTGACGAATTTCCAAACGATCTCGCTTCGGATCAGGCGCTTGCACGACCTCGAGCGTTACGAGTCGGAGGGACAGCTGCAGCTGCTGCCGACGCGCGAGCGGATGGCCGCGCAGGCAGATCTCGCAAAGCTCCGCGCGAACCTCGGCGGGGTCAAGAACATGCAGCGCCCCCCGGATGCTGTGTTCGTGATCGACCTCAAAACCGAGGCGATCGCGGTCCGCGAAGCGCAACGGCTGAGGATCCCGATCATCGGGCTCGTCGATACGAACTGCGATCCCGACGGGATCGAGTACGTGATCCCGGGCAACGATGATGCGATCCGTTCGTGCGCCGCGATCACGACCGCAATCGGAGACGTGGTCTCGCAGGGACACAACGTGTTCCGTGCAGAGGAGGAGCGCGCGAGGCTCGAGCGCGAGCGCCGCGAGGCGGAGGAGCGCGCACGGCAGGAGGCCGAAGAGCAGGCGCGCCGCGAGGCAGAGGAGCGAGCGCGGGCGGAGGCAGCAGCCGCTGCGGCAGCCGAGGCAGAGGCTGCGGCCGCTGCGGCGGCCGAGGCCGCAGCCGAGAAGGCGACGCCCGCGCCGGAGCCCGAGCCTGCGGTAACAGCCGCCGAGCCCGAGCCTGCGGCAGTCGCTGAGCCCGGGCCTGCGGCAGTCGCTGAGGCTGAGCCCGAGCCCGCGGCAGTCGCTGAGGCTGAGCCCGAGCCCGCGGCAGCAGCCGAGCCCGAGCCGCCAGCGCCCGAGCCCGAGCCGGCCGCTGCCGAGGCCACAGAGGCCCCGGAGGCCGCGTCGGCCCCAGAAGCAAAGCCGGAGGCCGACTCTGAGCCGAAGGAGACAGCATGAGCGCGGTCAGTGCAAAGGACGTCAAAGCGCTGCGTGACCGGACCGGCGCCGGCATGCTCGACTGCCGGAACGCGCTGAGCGAAACCAATGGCGACATCGAGCAGGCGATCGAGCTCCTGCGGACGCGTGGCCAGGCGCAGGCGGCTAAGCGCTCGGCGGCGGAGGCGAGCGAAGGCACGGTCCAGAGCTACATCCACGGCGGCGGCACGATCGGGGTGTTGGTCGAGGTGAACTGCCAGACCGATTTCGTCGCTCGCAACGAGAAGTTCGTCGAGTTCGCCCGGGATCTGGCGCTGCATATCGCCGCCGCGGCTCCGCTCGCGATCAGCGAGGAGGACGTTCCCGCTGAGGATCGAGAGCGCGAGGAGCGGATCGCGACAGAGCAGGCGGCTGACCGACCCGAGAACGTGCGCGAGCGAATCGTCACGGGCAAGCTCGACAAGTGGCTCGACGAGGTCGTGCTGCTGCGCCAGAAGCACGTCAACGAGGACAAGCACGGCGGCAAGACGATCGAGGAGCTGCGGACCGAGCTGTCGGCGGAGACACGCGAGAACATCGTCGTTCGGCGGTTCGCCCGGTTCGCGGTAGGCGGGTGATGTACGTGCACGAAACCAGGGCGAACCGCTGGTTCAGCGGTGGGCGCGTGATGCAGATGCACGAGCACAGGCGAACCGCTGGTTCAGCAGTGGGCGGCTGACGCCGTGGGCGATAACGCCGAGAACTCGACGCCGGTCTTCCGGCGCATCATGCTCAAGCTCTCGGGTGAAGCGCTGATGGGGGATCGGGAGTACGGCACCGATCCCGCCCGCGTGCAGGCGATCGCTTCGCAGGTCGCTGCGGTGCAGCGTCGCGGCGTCGAGACCGCGATCGTCGTCGGCGGCGGCAACATCTACCGTGGCCTCGCGGCAGCGGCTAAGGGGATGGACCGCGCTACCGCTGACTACATGGGAATGTTGGCCACGGTCCTCAACGCGCTCGCGCTGCAAGATGCGCTGGAAAAGGAGCAGATCGCGACGCGGGTCCAATCCGCGATCACGATCTCGGAGGTGGCCGAGCCGTACATCCGCCGGCGCGCGATGCGCCACCTCGAGAAGGGGCGCATCGTGATCTTCGCGGCCGGTACCGGGAATCCGTTCTTCACGACCGACACGGCGGCGGCGCTGCGCGCGGCCGAGTTGCACGCGGAGGTCGTGTTGATGGCCAAGAACGACGTCGAGGGCGTCTACAGCGACGATCCCGCGACCAACGCCGGTGCCGAGTTCATCCCGGAGATCACACACAAGGACGCGCTGACCCGCGGGCTACAGGTGATGGACTCAACGGCGTTCGCGCTCTGCATGGACAACAACCTCCCGATTGTCGTCTTCAACATGGCCGACGAGCGCAACATCGACAAGATAGTGTCCGGCGAGAAAGTCGGCACCTTGGTGAGAACATGACAGACAGCGAACTGCTCGACGGACTGCTCGTCGAAGCGCGCGAGCGGATGAGAAAATCCGTGGACGCGATCCGCCACGAATTCGGGTCGGTGCGGACGGGCCGAGCGAGTCCGGCACTGCTCGACCGGATCTCCGTCGACTATTACGGAGCCACCACGCCGCTCAAGCAACTCTCGACGATCAGCGCCCCCGAGGCCAGGCTGTTGACGATTCAGCCCTATGACAAGAGCTCGATCAAGGCGATCGAGCGCGCGATCCTCGAATCGGACATCGGGCTGACGCCCTCAAACGACGGCAACCTGATCCGTCTCGCCATCCCCGAGCTGACCGAGGAGCGCCGCAAGCAGCTGGTCAAGGTCGTCCGGGGAATCGCCGAGGAGGGGCGGGTCGCGATCCGCAACATCCGTCGTGACGTGATGCACGATCTGCGCGAGCTCAAGGAGGCGGGCGAGGCCGGCTCCGACCACGAGCACCGCGCCGAGGTCGAGTTGCAGAAGGTCACCGACACGCGGATCAGCGAGCTCGACGAGCTGCTGAAGCACAAGGAAGAAGAGATCCTCGAGGTTTAGATGGCCGCCGACGGTTCCGTGGGCGCCGAGGCGGCACGCGCGCGATACGTCGCGATCATCACCGACGGGAACGGCCGCTGGGCGCACAGCCGCGGGCTGCCCGTCGTCGCGGGGCACGAGGCCGGCGCCGACACAGTCAAGGAGCGCCTGCGTGATGCGGTCTCGCTGGGGATCAAGGAGCTGACGGTTTACTCGTTCTCAACCGAGAATTGGAATCGCTCCGACGAGGAAGTCTCAGCGCTGATGGAGATGTTCGGACGCAGGATCGAGGGTGAGACCCCCGAGCTCGACGCCGAGGGGGTGCGAATGCGTTTCATCGGCCGGCGCAGCGCACCGGTGCCGCAGGCTCTGGTTGAGCGAATGCTTTGGGCAGAGCAGACCACCGCGGCCAACACGACGATCACACTGTTCGTCGCCTTCAACTACGGCGGCAGGGCGGAGATCATCGATGCAGCTCGAACCTTTACCGGTGGAGACGAGGATGAGTTCCGTGCCCATCTGTACGCACCTGACATGCACGACCCCGACCTGATCATTCGCACAAGCGGAGAGCAGCGGATCTCGAACTACCTGCTGTGGCAGTCGGCGTACTCGGAGCTGGTCTTTCGTGATGAGCTGTGGCCCGATTTCTCGCGGGAGGCCTTCGAGCAGACCCTCGAGGAGTTCGCGGCCCGCAAACGGCGCTTCGGGGGGCGCTGATGCCGCCGGCGAGGCGGCCGCCGGCCTCGCGTGCGCCGCGACGCAGCGACCAGCGATCCGCCTCGTCAACGGCGCGCTCACCGCAGCGGCGTGAGCGGCGGCAGCGCTCGGATCTCCTCTCGCGGATCCTGGTCGCCGTTCCCGCGGCGCTGGTCGCGATCGTGTTCATCGACCTCGGCGGGATCGCGTTCACGCTGTTCATGATGGTGATCGGCTGGGTCTGTCTACACGAGCTGTATCGGATGCTCGAGCGCTGGAAGCCGGTGCCGGTTGTCGGGTTTGCAGCGCTTGCAGGGATGGTGCTGGCAGCGCGCTACGGGGGCCAGCGGCAGGTGATGGAGGTCACGATGGCCGCGATCCCGGTCCTGTTCTTGGCGATCCTGACCCGCCCCCAGCACCGCGGGGCGACGGTCGCAATCGCCGGCACGCTGCTCGGTGTCTATTGGATCGGGCTCGCGTTCGCACATGCCGTCCTGCTGCGCCAGCTGCATCACGGCAACGCGATCATCATCGACGTGCTCGTCGGCACGTTTCTCGGCGACACCGCCGCCTATCTCGGCGGTCGCTTGTTCGGCCGCCGTCCGCTGGCCCCATCGATCTCGCCGCACAAGACCGTCGAGGGCCTGTTCTGCGGGATGCTGATCGCGGTTCTGTCGGTGTTCTTCGCCGGCCTCTACCAGGACTGGCTGACGCAGGGGGACGCGCTCCTGCTCGGCGTTGCGGTGGCGATCCTCGGCCCGATGGGCGACCTGTTCGAGTCGGTGGTCAAGCGCGATGCCGGGACGAAGGACACCGGCACCCTGTTCGGTCCCCACGGCGGTGCGCTTGATCGTCTCGACGCGGTGATCTTCACGGTCGTCGCCGGTTACTACATCTGGGTCGCCGTGATGCACTGATACGCGAGGTGCGCTCATCGCGTCCTGGCGGCCGACCTACAATCGCTCAGATGCCCCGACGCCTGGCCATCCTCGGCTCAACAGGCTCGATCGGCGTTCAGGCACTCGACGTCATCTCGCGTTCGTCCGGCGAGCTGCGTGTGGTCGCGCTGAGCGCCGCGAGCGCGTGGGAGCCGCTGCTTGAGCAGGCGCGGCAGCTCGGCGTGCGGCGGATCGCGCTGTCTGACCCGGATGCGGCCGCGCTCGCAGCGGAGTCTTGGACCGAAGGGGAGGTGCTGGCGGGTCCAGACGGACTGGTGCGGCTGATCACCGAGTCCGAATGTGACATGGTCCTCAACGCGATCGTAGGCTCGGCCGGGCTGGTGCCGACTGTGGCGGCGCTCGGTGAGGGAATCGATCTGGCGCTGGCCAACAAGGAGTCACTGGTTGTCGGAGGCGAGCTCGTCACAGCGCTTGCCGAGGCCACGGGGGCGGCGATCATCCCGGTCGATTCCGAGCATTCGGCGCTGCATCAGCTGCTCGCATCCGAACGGCCGGGCACCGTCGATCGCCTGATCCTGACCGCTTCCGGTGGTCCCTTCCGTGGTCGCAGCAGGTTCGAGCTCGAGGAGGTGACGGTCGAACAGGCGCTCGCGCATCCGACCTGGGAGATGGGCGGCAAGATCACGATCGACTCCGCGACGCTGATGAACAAGGGACTCGAGCTGATCGAGGCCCACTACCTGTTCGGGACGCCCTACGAGCAGATCGATGTCGTCGTGCACCCGCAGTCGATCATCCACAGCCTCGTGCAGCTCTGCGACGGCGCGACGCTGGCGCACCTCGGTTATCCGGACATGCGGGTGCCGATCTCCCACGCCCTTCATTTCCCGGAGCGAGTGGACGTTCCGGTGCGGCCGCTCGACCTTGTCGAGCTCGGCTCGCTGACGTTCGAGGCGCCAGACCCCGACACATTCGGATGCCTGCGGCTGGCGCGCGAAGCCGCGATCACCGGCGGCACCGCCCCGTGCACGCTGAACGCCGCCAACGAGGTGGCGGTGCACGCGTTCCTCGCCGGTCGACTGCGGTTCCTTGAGATCGCGGCGGTCATCGAGGAGACGCTCACCGAGCTGCCGGGCGCGCCGGTTCACTCGTTTGAGGCATTGGGCCGGGCCGATGGGCAAGCGCGGCGCGTCGCTGGAGAGCTCGTGCAGGCGCGGGCGCCGGCCTGAGGGCCCGTAGGGCCGACGGACCCTGATCGAGTTCTTACATGCTGCTGCCACACTGACATCGGGCATGTCGTATCTGCTTGCGTTCCTGGGCTTCGCCGCCCTCATCATCCTGCACGAGGCGGGCCATTTCACCGCGGCCAAGGCGGTCGGGATGCGCGTCGAGCGCTTCTCGCTGTTCTTCGGCCCGATGCTGTGGAAGGTCCGTCGCGGGGAGACGGAATATGGGATCGGTCCGATCCCACTTGGCGGCTACGTGCGGATCACCGGAATGAACCCACGCGAAGAAACGGCGGAGGACGTTCGGCTGCGTGAAGCGCGGGACGCTCTCCAACGCGCACAGTCAGACTCGGCGGTGGAACCGGAGCTCGCCGCGCGGATCGCGGATTTGGAGCAGGAGGCTGCGCGTGTCGGTGTCCGCGCCTACTACAACCAGCCCGTCTGGAAGCGGATCGTGGTGATCCTGGCGGGACCGTTCGTCAACCTCGTGGTCGCGTTCGTGATCATCTGGGCGTTGTTCCTCTCCAACGGCGAAGCGGTTGCGACCAAGCAGGTCGCGGTTGTGCAGCGCTCGACGCCGGCGGCTCTGGTCCTGAACAGCGGCGATCGGATCCTGTCTGTCGACGGCGTCAACGGCTCGGCCGACACGATTCGCAAGCAGCTCAGAACGCATCGGTGCGCCGGTCCGCTGGTCAACGGCTGCTTGGCTGCGACGCCGGCGAAGCTCGTGATCCGGCGCGGCCCGGAGCAGATCGTCGTTCAGGTGCGCCCGCGGTACGTTGCCAGTGACAAGGCGATGGAGCTCGGGTTCGGTTTTGACGCGCGCCAGGCGCCGGTCGGCCCGCTGCGCGCCGCCTCATTGACCGTCAGCGGCATGTGGAACGTGACCACGCAGACGGTCTCGGTGGTCGCTCGGATCTTCGAGCCGCAGGCGCGCAAACAGCTCAATGGCATCGTCGGCGGCTACACCGTCACGCAGGAGTCCTTCTCCCACAACACGACGCAGGCGCTCGAGGTGCTGGCACTGATCTCGCTGTCGCTGGCGGTCATCAACCTGTTCCCGTTCCTGCCGCTCGACGGCGGGCATGTGTTCTGGGCGCTGGCGGAGAAGGTCCGTGGAAAACGGATCCCGTTCGACGTGATGGAGCGGGCCGGGGTGGTCGGGTTCGTGCTGATCCTGCTGCTGTTCGCGATCGGATTGAGCAACGACATCTCGACGCTCACCGGCAAGGGCTTCAACGTGCGCTGAGCCCTCCGAACCGGGGTCGCTGCGATAGCGTTAGACCGGATTCGGCCCGACTAGAGTGGAGAAGAGAATGGAGAGCAGCACGGTCACCGCGGCGGCAGGGCGGGCGGTTGATGCACCCACGGTCACCGAGGCGTTGCGGCGCACGGCGGCCAATCATCCTGACGTCGTAGCGGTCCGGACCCCCGACGACAGCGTGTCGCTGACGTGGTCGGAGCTGCTCGGACGGATCGACGCGATCGCCGGCGGGCTCGCGAAGCTCGGGATCGGTCGCGGAGACACGGTCGCGATCATGCTCGCCAACCGGCCCGAGTTCCACATCGTCGATCTCGCGGCCGCGATGCTCGGCGCCACCCCGTTCTCGATCTACAACACGTACCCAGCCGAGGAGATCGAATATCTGATCACCGACGCGGCATCACGCGTGGCGATCGTCGAGCAGGCATTCCTGCCGGTGATGCTGGAGGCGCGCAAGGGCCTGCCGCACCTCGAGCACGTGATCGTGATCGACGGCGAGCTGCCTGAGGACACAATCTCGCTCGAGGACGTCGAGGGTTCGAACCCCGAGTTCGATGTGCCCGGCGCCGCAGCGGCAATCGCCCCGAACGACGTGCTGACGCTGATCTACACCTCCGGGACGACCGGGCCCCCGAAGGGCGTCCAGCTCTCCCACCACAGCATCATGTACTCCGCCAAGGCGATCGAGGAGATCATCCCGCTCGAGGTCGGCGGACGGCTGATCTCGTGGCTCCCGGCCGCGCACATCGCCGAGCGCATGGCCCACCACTACGTCCCGGTGATCTACGCTGGCACCATCACCACCTGCCCGAATCCGCGGGAGGTCGTTTCCTACCTGCCGCAGGTGCGCCCGACGTGGTTCTTCGCCGTGCCGCGGATCTGGGAGAAACTGAAGGCTGGGCTCGAGGCGATGCAGGCGGCCCAGCCCGAAGAGGCGCGCAAGCCGATCCAGGCCGCGCTCGCGGCCGCGATCGAGCGGGTCAGGCTCAAGCAGCGGGGCGAGCCGGTCCCGGCAGAGCTCGAGGCACAGGTCGCCGAGGCCGACGAGCAGATGTTCTCGAAGTTGCGCGAGATGTTGGGTCTCGACAAGGCCGTCGCGGTCAACGTCGGCGCGGCGCCGACGCCCGTCGAAGTGCTCGAGTTCTTCCACGCGCTGGGGATCGAGCTGGCGGAGCTGTGGGGGATGTCGGAGACATGCGGCTTCGGCACCTGTAACCGTCCGGGAGCCGTCAAGATCGGCACGGTCGGGCCGGCCTCGCCCGGTGTCGAGCTCAAACTCGGCGACGACGGCGAGCTGCTGGTCCGCGGCGACTTCCTGATGCTCGGCTACCGCAACGCGCCCGACAAGACTGCCGCGGCGATCGACGCCGACGGCTGGCTATACACCGGCGACATCGCCCAGATCGACGAGGACGGCTACGTCAAGATCGTCGACCGCAAGAAGGAGATCATCATCAACGCGGCCGGCAAGAACATGTCCCCGGCGAACATCGAGGCCGCGATCAAGGTGGGCTCTCCGCTGATCGGCCAGGCCTGCTGTATCGGCGACGGCCGGCGCTACAACACGGCGCTGATCGTGCTCGACTCGGACTTCGCGCCGCAGTGGGCCGCGCAGCAGGGGATTGAGTCGACCAGCCTCGCCGAGCTCGCCAGTGACCCGAAGGTGATCGCCGCGGTGCAGGACGGCATCGATGCCGCCAACCAGCACCTGGCGCGGGTTGAACAGATCAAGAAATTCACGATCGTGCCCGGCGACTGGCTGCCCGGTGGCGACGAGTTGACGCCGACGATGAAGCTCAAGCGCACCCCGATCGGACAGAAGTACCACGACGCGATCGACCGCATGTACGAGTAAGGGTTCGTCGGACCCTCAGCAGCCCGCCACGCGGCACGGAAAGCCGGCCACACGTACGTGGACACCACGTACGTGACTCGATGGGCTCAACTAACTGGCCCATGTTGCCGACCAACATAGACGACACCTACCCCTGGGCTGAACCATGTCTCATGTCTTCCTTGCTCGCCAGCCGATCTTTGATCGCGGGCGCTCCGTCACCGGGTACGAGCTCCTCTACCGCGGCGGCATCGCGCCGCGCGCGATCGTCGACGACGCCGAAGCCGCCACCGCAACAGTCACGTTGAACGCTCTCACCGAGATGGGGCTCGACAGCCTCGTCGGCGAGCACATTGCATGGGTCAACGTGACGCGCGACTTCCTGCTCAAAGGGTTGGTACGCAGCATGCCGTCGACGCGGGTCGTGCTTGAAATCCTGGAGCACCAGCTGGTCGATGAGCCCCTGCTGAAGCTCGTCGCCGAGCTGCGCGAGTCTGGATACGTGCTGGCCCTTGACGACTTCACCTTCTCGCCGGGAACCGAGCAGCTGCTGCCGCTGGTCAAGTATGTGAAGCTCGATCTGCTCAGCCTCGGCCCCGAGGGGCTCGCGCGCCAGGCGGAGCTGCTGAAACCGTATGACGTCACCCTCCTGGCCGAGAAGGTTGAGACGCACGAGGAATTCCAGCTCGGCCTGGATGCGGGCTGCGAGCTGTTCCAGGGCTTCTTCTTCTGCCGGCCGGAGCTGATGCGAAACCGGGCGATCGCGCCGACCGGGATCGCGCTGCTGCGCCTCGGGGCAGCCCTCCAGGATCCAGAGCTCGGGCTCGATGAGCTCGAGCGCCTGATCTCCAGCGATGTGGCGCTTGGCTACCGCCTGCTCCGTTACATCAACTCGGCGTACTTCAGCCTGGGACATCGAGTCTCTTCGATCATGCACGCGGTCACCCTGCTCGGGCTCCAGAACGTCAAGCAATGGGCGACCCTGACGACGTTCGCAGCGATCGAGGACAAGCCTCGGGAGCTGTTCCTGACCGCCCTGGTCCGCGCGCGCTTCTGCGAACTGGCGGGCGAGCCTCGGGACGGCGCTCCGGCCGAGCGGTTCACGCTGGGGCTGTTCTCGGTGCTCGACGCATTGATGGACACATCGATGGAAACGGCGGTTGCCGAGCTGCCGCTGCCGCCGAGGATGCGCGACGCGCTGATCAAGCACAGCGATGGCGGACGACTGCTCGACTGCGTCGAGTCAATCGAGCGCGGACACTTCAATCCGGCGGCCCGCCAGCTGGACCACGCCGCACGGCACTACGTCAGCGCGCTCACGTGGGGCAACGAGACCGCCGGCCAGCTGGCGCGCCAGGGCGTCGCACGCGCTGCCTGACGCCCCTTCGCTCGTCGCGCTAGAACATCGAATCCCCGCTGGCGGCCTCGATCGAGCGCCACAGCAGCTCGACCGGGTGATGGATCGGCAGCGGCTGCCCGAGCCGGCGCAGGTGCAGGTCTAGCTGGGCGGCACAGCCCGGGTTGCCGGCGGCGATCGCCTCGGCTCCGGCCTCGAGCAGGTGACGAGCCTTGCGTTCGCCGAGCTCCGCGGCGGCCTGCGGCTGCACGAGGTTGTAGACCCCCGCGGAGCCGCAGCACACGTCACGCTCGGTGCTGACCTCGAGCAGCTCGAGCTCGGGGATGCCTTCCAGAAGCGCCCGTGGCTGCGCACGCACGCCCTGGGCGTGCGCGAGGTGGCAGGCATCGTGGTAGACCACGCGCATCGGCAGCGGCCCGCGTGGTGCGCGCGGTTCGATCGCGCCGAGCAACTCCGTGACGTCGCGCACCCGCGATGAGAATTCCTCCGCCTCGCGGGTGCCGAGCAGCTCGCCGTATTCCTTCATCGCCGACCCGCAGCCGGCCGCGTTGACGACGACGTGGTCGAGCTCGCCAAGCGCGCCGAACGCGGCGATCGTCGAACGGGCCCGGGCGACCGCCGCCTCCTCCTCGCCGGAGTGGAACTCGAGCGCGCCGCAGCAGTCGGGCAACTCGGGGGCGATCACCTCGTAGCCCTCGGCGGAGAGCGCCGAGATCGTCGCGCGGTGAACGTCCGCGAAGAACACGCGTTGAACGCAGCCGAGGAGCAGCCCGACGCGGCCCCGGCATTCGCCGACCGCAGCCGCGCGCGCACGCAGGATCTCAGTGCGACGCACTTCCCGAGCAGGCGTCCTCGGCGCGACTCTGGTGAGCGTCCCAAGCGGGCCTGGCAGCCGGCCGGCGCCGAGCTTTCTTGCCGCCGCCAACAGCGGCACCAGGCGGCGCAGGCGCTTGGGATAGGGCAGCGTCTCAAACAGCAGCAGCCGCAACGCGTGCTCGGAACCGCGGCGGTGATGCAGACGCTCAACCTGGGGTCGCACGCGCTCGATCAGCCTGTCGTAGCGGACGCCTGAGGGGCACGCCGAGACGCACGCCATGCAGCCCAGGCACTGGTCAAAGTGAGTGACCATCTCGCCCGACAGCTCCTTGGCGCCGTTCAGCGCCTCATCGATCAGCACGATCCGTCCGCGCGGGGAGTCGGCTTCCTCGGCCCACAGCACATACGTCGGGCAGGAATCCAGGCAGAACCCACAGTGCACACAGTCCTCGACGATCGACTGGTCCGGCGGTCGATGAAGGTCGAACGCGGGCATTTAGATCTCTCCCACGAACACGCCGGGGTTGCAGGCGCCCGCTGGATCGAAGCGCAGCTTCACACGCCGCATCAACTCCAGCGCGGGACCCTCGGTGGCGCTCCACGGGTCAAACGAGGCCCGGAGCTCCGCCGGAACGTCGAGCAGGACCGTCACCCCTGTGGGCGGGAGAACCTCACACAAGGGGGGGACCGAGTCGGGAGCGATCTCGATGTAGCTCGTGCCCAGCGCCGCTCGCCCGACCAGCGTGCCGCCTGCTTCGTCGACCGCGGCGAGCACGGCGCCAAGCTCGTGCGGCCGCGCCGCGAGCTTCAGCATCGCCTGGTTGCGCGAACGCTGTCCGGCGCGCTGACGTGCCCACAGCGGATGGTCGTGCTCGACGAGCTCGACATTCTCGAGACCCGCTGTTCGCATCATCTCGCCGACGCGACCGACCCGGCGGACGGCCTCGACGCCGGCGGCCCGGGCAAGGAGACCGCCGCGCCCTGCGCGCCACGCGACGTCGAGCGCATCGAGTTCGAGTGGCGCGGCCGCGAGCGCCGCGGCCGCCGCCGACAGCGCCTCGGGATCGCCGCTGGAGCCGAGCGCACTGGCGGTGATGCTCGCGAGCGGGTGCAACCGCACGCACACCGCCAGGATCAACCCGAGCGTCCCGAACGAGCCCGTGAACAGCTTTCCGAGGTCGTAACCGGCAACGTTCTTGATCACCTTGCCGCCGGCCCGGGCGATCGTCCCGTCGCTGAGCGCGACGGTGACGCCGAGCACCAGATCGCGCGGGGCGCCGTAGCGGTGGCGTAGTGGCCCTGAGTCGGCCGTGGCGAACACGCCTCCGATCGTGGCGTCGGCCGAATCGATCCCGAGCGGCGGGTCCAGCGCCAGCATCTGACCCTTCGCGGCAAGCGCCTCCTGGACCTGCGCGAGCGAAGCGCCGGCTTGCACGACCGCTGTCAGATCACCGACGTTGTGCTCGATGATCTTGTCGAGCCCGCGTGTGCAGAGCGTGACCGGTGCGGGCGCCGTGGCGTTGCCCCATCCAAGCTTCGTGCCGCCGCCCTGGATCTGAACAGCCTCGCCGTCGGCAGCGGCGGACGCCAGGGCGGCCGCGGCCTCCTCGAACGTGGTCGGTGAAAGCTCCACCATCTAGAACCGAGTGGCGACGCCCGCGCGCTCCAGCGGGTGCTCGCGGTAGGGGCCGGGGACCTCGCCGCACAGCCTCGGCGTCGGCATCAGCTTGCCGGGATTGGCCAGTCCCGGCGGGTCAAACGCGCACCGGAGCCGGTGAAAGGCGTCCAGATCCGCCGCCGAGAACATGCTGGGCATATACGCCTTCTTGTCCACCCCGACACCGTGCTCCCCGGTGATCGAGCCGTCGGCGTCAACGCACGCCTTGATGATCAGCCCGGCGAGTTCCTCGGCGCGCTCGGGCTCGCCCTCGCGTGCGGCGTCGTAGCAGACCAGCGGATGGAGGTTGCCGTCGCCCGCGTGGAAGACGTTGGCCACCTGAAGGTTGTAATCGGAGGCAAGCGCATCGATCTGACGGAGCACCTCGGCCAGCCGGGTTCTGGGGATCACCCCGTCCTGGACGTAGTACGCGGGAGCGATCCGGCCCATCGCGGCGAACGCGGCCTTGCGCGCTCGCCAGAGCTCGGCGCGCTCGAAGTCGCTCAGCGCGACGCGCACGTCCGCAGCCCCTTCCTGCGCGCACACCGCCATCAGCTGCTCGAAGCGCGTCGTGCACTCCTCGCGCGGGCCGTCGAGCTCGACGAGCAATGCTGCTCCGGCGTCGAGGCGGTAGCCGGCGCCGGTCGCCTCCTCGGCGGCGCGAATCGAGAGCCGGTCCATCATCTCGATCGCCCCGGGCACGATCCCGGAGTCAACGATCGCGGTAACAGCGTCGCCCGCGGAGCCGGTGTCCTCAAAGAAGGCGACCAGCGTGCGCACGGTCTCGGGCGCCGGCATCACCCGTAGCACGATCCGCGTGGCGACACCGAGCGTCCCTTCGGAGCCCACAAACGCGCCGAGCAGGTCGTAGCCGGGTGCGTCGCGGTCGAGCTCGACCAGCGAGCCGTCAGTGAGCACGATCTCCAGCCCGGTCACGTAGTTGGTGGTGAAGCCGTACTTGAAGCAGTGCGCGCCGCCGGAGTTCTCGGCGACGTTCCCGCCGATCGAACAGACGATCTGACTGGAGGGGTCCGGCGGGTAGAAGTGCGTGGGGGCGACCGCCCGCGAGATCGCGAGGTTGCTGACGCCCGGCTCGACCACGACCCGCGAATCCTCGAGCTCGACCGCGAGGATCCGCCGCAGCCTCGCCAGCACGATCAGGACACCGTCGGCGACCGGGAGCGCCCCACCGGAGAGACCCGTTCCGGCGCCCCGTGCGACCCACGGCACGCCCGCTTCGAAGCATGCCCGCACGACCGCCTGGACCTCCTCGCCGGTGCCGGGAAGGACCGCCGCGACGGGCGTCTGCTGATAATGCTTGAGACCGTCCGAGCGATAGGTGGCGAGCGCGTGCGGGTGTGTGAGGACGTGCTCCTTGCCACAGATTCCCTGCAGGCGACCGATCAGCTCAACGTCGCGGGCCATCTTTGACAAGTATCGCTCACGCGGCGGGCGTGAGTGATCCGAGCACCGGACCCTGGGGTCACGCTCCGCGCCCTCGATCAGCGCCGGGAGGTTTCATATGCTGGAGACAGATCAAATCAGAGAGGAGGGCCGATGGCCACGGTCAGCGTTCGGTACATCGTTCACGACGTGGATGCGGCGATCGACTTCTACTGCGAGCGGCTCGGGTTCCATGAGGACATGCATCCGGCTCCAACGTTCGCGATGCTTTCTCGCGGCGATCTGAGGCTGGTGCTGAGCGTCCCTGGAGGCGGCCCTGGCGGCGGAGCGGCGATGCCCGATGGGAGGGTGCCCGAGCCGGGCGGATGGAACCGCTTCCAGCTCGAGATCGACGACCTCGAGGCGACGGTCGAGCAGTTGCGCCGCCACGGCACTCGCTTTCGCAATGAGATCGTGACCGGCGTCGGCGGCAAGCAGATCCTGGCCGAGGATCCCTCGGGAAACCCGATCGAACTGTTTGAGCCAATCAGGGCCGAAGCGAGGCTTTAGCTGGGTCGGGTCAGCGCCCGCCTCGCACGACCACCACCCGCAGCCTGCCCTTCATCGACGCGGGCAGCCGCACCGACGCGGACGCACGGAGTGCGACCTGTGAGGTGCACGCAGGCGGCGGACCGGCGGTGGCAGCGGCGACGGGGCATACCCAGGCCTTGAGCTTCCCGCTCACACCGTGCGCACGGCGGAGTTTCACGACCCGCCCCGGCGTCATCGTGCTGAAAGAGCTGGTGCCGGCGAGCGTCGTCAGCTGAGCGGTCGCGAGCGTGCTCCCTTCGGAGTTGCGCAGCGCTCGCCGGCCGGTGGCGATCACCGCCGATGCCGCTGCCGGGGAGCTCACCGGCCCCACGTACCGAGCCGACCACACGACGGTGGCGCCGCCGGTGTTGGAGGCGGTTTCCCTGACCCGAAGGATCGCGCCGAGATCGGCGTCCGCGATCTGGTAGCTGTCGGCGTTCGCGGACCCGGCCGGCGTGCAGGCATTCGTGCAGCGCATCATCTGCGTGCTGTCTGCGACGACCGCCGGCCCGCTCCAGGTGCCGGGAGTGATCGCGACCTGATCGCCGATCGTGCCGTCGCTCGCGCCAACCGTGGGCAGCGAGCGCCAGCGTGGTCCCGCGGGCAGCACCGCGCTCGTCGGCGCCGAGGCGGCGTTTACCGCCCCGTCGATGTTGGTCGCGGTGATGATCGCGACCAGCGCATGACCGACATCGGCAGCGGTCGGCGTGTAGAGCCCGGCGGTGGCGCCCTGGATCGCTTGGCAGCCGGTGCCGTCGGCGCTGCAGCGCTGCCAGGAGTCCTTGAAGGTCGTGTCGGTCGTCGCCTGCCAGTCGAACCCAACGAGCCCGAGCTGCACGCTCTGCTGGATCGAGCTGCCCTTGATCACCGGGGGACTGGTGTTGACAGGCAGCCAGGGCGCGACGGCCGTCGTCGGTTTCGCCGTGGCCTGGACCGTCCCGCTCGTGTTCGTGGCGCTGACGAGGATCGTGAAGGCTGCTCCTTCGTCGGAGATCGTCAGCAGGTAGCTGAGCCCGGTTGCGCCTGCCACCGGCTGGCAGTTGGTGCCATCCGCCCGGCAGCGCAGCCATTGGTAGGACAGCGTCGGGTTGTTCGTCCAGGTTCCCGGCGATGCGTTCAGGGTGCTGGCGCGCTGGGCCGTTCCGCTGACCGTCGGCGCGCCGGTGGCCTGTGGGAGTGGCTGGTCCTCGATCGTCAACGCGGGGCTCGACGCGGCGGCGGTGCGCCCGGGCGACGTGACGTTCTCGAGCAGCACGATCGTGTGGTTGCGGTCGGCCGCGCTCAAGACGTAGCTGGAGCTGCCGGAGGCGGCCTGCGTGCAGTTCGAGCTGCCGTCCGGGTCGCAACGTCGCCACTCGTAGCTGACCGATGACGGGGCAAGGCTCCAGCTGCCGGCTTTCGCGCTCAGCGCCTGCGGGACCTGCGGGGTACCGCTGATGCTGGGAGGGCTGAGGTTGCTCAGCGGCCGTCCGGCGACAGCGCCGCTGAGCGCGCCGAAGGCCGGATCGGACGTGCCGCCCGTCGACGTGGCGGTGACGGCAACCGCGATCTGATAGCCGATGTCGTCGGTGCTCAGCGTGTGCGTGGCACCGGAGCCGATCGGCGTGCAACTCGAGTCCGCGCCGGTGGCGCCGGCGGGGCAGCGCAGCCAGCTGTAGCTGAAGGTGACGCTTGGCGTGTCCCAACCGCCGGGATCGGCCGTAAGCCTGTAGCTGTCCATCAGCGTGCCAGAGGGCGCCGCAGGCGCTCTCGTGGAGTTCGGAGGCTGTGCGATCGTCGCGGTCGGAACGCTGGCGGCGGTTGCCGAGCCGTCGACGTTGGTCGCGGTCACCAGCACCCTGACCGCTGCGCCGGCGTCCGCCGCCCCGAGCGTGTAGCTGGTGGCCTGCGCGCCGGAGATGTCGGTGAAGCTGCCGCCCGAGCCTGCGTGTTGCCACTGGTAGGCGAAACTCGCGCCCGCCGGTGACCAGCTGCCGGTGCTGGTCGACACTACAGCGCCGACCCTCGGCGTGCCGCTGACGGCCGGCAGCGTCGTGTTGAACGGCGGTGCGCCGGCGACCGTCGCACTCGGCGCGCTGGCGACGCTGAGCGACCCGTCTGGGTTCGCGGCGGTCACGACCACACGCACACTGTGGTTCTCATCGGCGAGGCCGAGCGCGTAGCTCGTGTCGGTCGCGCCTGCGACGTTGGCGTAGCCGCCGGCGCCGGCCGAGCGCTGCCACTGGTAGGCGTAGCCGTTCCCCGGGCCTGTCCAGGTGCCCGGCGAGGCGTTCAGCGAGTAGCCGCGCTGCGGGGTTCCGGTGACCGTCGGGGCGACGGCGTTCGAGGGCGGGGCCTTCTGCACGGTCGCGCTGGCCGCGCTCCGGGCGCTTGCTGATCCGTCGGGATTGGTTGCAGTCACGACCACGCGCAACGTCGTGCTCTCATCGGCAATGCCGAGCGTGTAGCTCGTGTCGGTGGCACCTGTGATGTCGGTCCAGCCCGACCCGTTGGAAGAGCGCTGCCACTGGTAGGCGTAGGCGTTGCCGAGCCCGCCCCAGATACCCGGCGCGGCGCTCAACGTGGAGCTGCGCTGCGCCGTGCCGGAGATCGTCGGCACGCCGGTGTTGACGGGCGGCGCGCCCTGGATCGTCGAAGTGGGAGCGCTCGCGACGCTGACCGATCCGTCGGGGTTGGCGGCGGTCACGACAACGCGCATCCTGGCGCCCTCATCACCGGTGCCGAGCACGTAGCCGGCGCTCGTTGCCCCGGACACGTCAGACCAACTGATGCCGTCGGTCGAGCGCTGCCAGCGGTAGGCGTACGTGTTGCCGATGCCGGTCCAGGTCCCCTGGCCGGCGCTCAGGGTGAACGTACGCTGCGGCGTTCCGGTGATCGTCGGCCCGCTGGTGCTCGCCGGCGGTGCGCCCTTCACGATCGAGCTCGGTGCGCTGGCGGCGGTCAGGGATCCGTCGGGATTGGCGGCGATCACCCGCACACGTACGAGCGCGTATTCATCGACGACGCCGAGCGTGTAGGTCGTTGTGGTCGCGCCGTCGATGTCGCTCCAGCTCGAGCCGTCGGTCGAGCGCTGCCACTGGTAGGCGTATGTGTTGCCGAGTCCGCCCCAGACCCCGGGGTCGGCGCCGAGCACGTAGCTGCGTTGAGCGGTGCCGGTGATCGTCGGCGCGGCTGTGTTGACCGGCGGCGCCGCGAGTACGGTCGCTGTCGATCCGCTGGCCGCGGTTGCGGTCCCGTCGGGGTTGGTGGCCGTGACGACGACGCGGATCCTGCTGTTGTTGTCCGCGACAGCGAGCGTGTAGCTGGTGCCGGTCGCGCCGCTGATGTCAGACCAACCGCTGCCGCTCGAGTGCTGCCACTGGTAGGAGAAGGAGCTGCCCTGACCGTTCCAGCTGCCCGGCGTTGCCGTCAACGTGAACGAGCGCTGGGCTGCGCCGGCGATGGTCGGGAGGCTCCTGGCGACCGGCGGGTCGCTGGGCGCGATCGCCGTCGGCTGGCTGGCGACGGTCAATGAGCCATCGGGGTTGGAGGCAGTGATCGCGAGACGCAGATTGGCGCCTTCGTCAGCCACCGCCACGGTGTAGGAGGCGGCGTTCGCGCCGGAGATGTCGATCCACGCACCGGCCGTGCTCGAGCGCTGCCACTGGAAGCTGAGGGTAGTGCCGAGCCCGCTCCAGGCGCCTGGCGTGGAGCTCAGCGTTGCGCCGCGCTGCGGCGTGCCGGAGATCGTCGGCGCAGCTGCGTTGGCCGGCGCGCTCGCCAGCACGGCCGCCGTCGGCTGGGTGACGGCGGTCGCGGTGCCGTCGGGGTTGGTGGCGCTCACCGACAGGCGCAGCTTCATGCCCTCGTCGGCGACCGACGGCGTGTAGGAGGACTCGGTCGCTGCGCTGATGTCGGCCCACGCCACGCCGTCGGTGGACTCCTGCCACTGGATCGCGTAGACGTTGCCGATTCCGCTCCAGCTGCCCTGGCTGCCGCTAAGCGTGTTGCCGCGCTGCGCGGTCCCGGTAATCGCCGGGCCGCTCGTGTTGACTGCTGCTGCTGCCTTCACGACGGCGCTCGGAGGGCTCGCGACGCTCACGGCCCCGTCGGGGTTGGTCGCGGTGATCAGCAGGCGCACGGCCGTTCCCTCGTCGGCGACGTCGAGTGGGTACGTCGAGGCGGTCGCGCCGGCGATGCTGACGAACCCCTGACCGCGGTCGCGCTGCCACTGATACGCGTACGTGTTGCCGATCCCGCCCCAGGTTCCCGCCGCCGAGGTGAGTGTGGAGCCCCGCTGCGCCGTGCCGCTGATCGTCGGTGGCGTGATGCCCGACGGTGGTGTCGCCTGAACGATCGTCGTCGGCGCGCTCGCCGCGGTCGCGGCTCCATCGCCGTTGGAGACTTTGACCATCACCCGGACGTAGTCGCCGTCGTCTGCGACCGAGAGTGTGTAGGTAGAGGTGTTCGCGCCGGCGATGTCCGTCCAGCTGGTGCGGTCGCTCGAGCGCTGCCATTGCCAGCTGTAGGCGTTCCCGAACCCCGTCCACGTGCCCAGCGAGCCCCCGAGCGTGCTCCCGCGCAGCGCGGCGCCGCTGATCGTCGGCGCGGCGGTGTTGACCGGCAGCGCGCTGAGGATCGTCGTTGTCGACTGGCTTGCCTCAGAGATCGTCGCATCCGGGTTGGTGCCGGTCACGACGATTCTGACGCTGGTTCCCTCATCGATCTGGGTGAGCAGGTAGGTCGTGCCGGTGGCGCCTGGGATGTCCTCGAAGCCCTCGCCCGCGTCTCGCTGCCATTGGTAGGAGATGGAGTTCCCGGCGCCGGTCCACGAGCCCGCGGTCGCGCTCAGCGTGTAGGTTCGCTGAGCGACGCCGGTGACCGTCGGCGCAGCCGTGTTGGCCGGCGGTAACGGGGCGACGATCTGGGTTTGGTTGCTGGCCGTGGCCGCGGTCCCGTTCTGGTTTGAGGCGGTCACGAGCACGCGGACGTGAGCCCCCTCGTCTGCCGTGCTCAGCGTGTAGACGGCGGCCGTGGCCGCGGTGATGTCGGTCCAGCTCGTCCCGTTGTTCGAGCGCTGCCATTGGTAGCTGTACGAGTTGCCGTAGCCGCTCCAGACACCGGCGTTCGCGCTCAACGCGTAGCTGCGCTGAGCGCTGCCCGTGATCGCGGGCGTAATCAAGTTCAGCGGCGGATCGATGTACAGCGGTCCGACCGCGGCACTGGTCGCGGAGGCGGTGCCGTAGGCGTTGGTGGCGGTGACGATCACGCGGACCTTTGCGCCCTCGTCCGCGTGGACGGGGCTGTAGCTGGCGGCGTTCACGCCGGCGATGTCCGTCCACGTGGTCCCGTCCAGGGAGCGCTGCCATTGGAAGGAGTAGGCGCTCCCTGCCGGATTCCAGGACGAGCTGACCGTCAGGACCTGATTCGGCTGGCCGCTGATCACAGGTGGGCTGGTGTTCGCCGGGGCGCCACTCAGCACCGGACCGACCGCCGCGGAGCTCGCGCCGGCGGAGCCGTAGGGGTTGCTCGCGGTGATCGTGACCCGAAGCTTGGAGCCGATGTCAGAGCCGGCCGGGGTATAGCCTGCGGTGGTCGTGCCGCTGATGTCGGTCCAGGTGCTGCCGTTGTCGATCGAACGCTGCCACTGATAGGCGTAGGAGCTGGCGCCGGGGTTCCATGAGCCCGTGCCGGCGCTCAGCGCCTGGCCCTGCCGGGCCGTGCCCGTGATCACCGGCGGCGAGGTGTTGACCGGCGCGAAGGAGCTCGCGGCGGCGGTTGTGAACGTGTAGTCGTAGCCGTAGCTCGTGCCGGCGCTGTTCTGCGCCACCAGGCGGTAGTGATAGGCGGTGCTGGCCGCGAGGCTCTGCAGCGTTGCGGTGCCGAGCACCGGGGCCTGGCCGGCCCCGATGCCGACTGTCGCAGTCTGCTGCCCGTAGGACGTACTCGTCCCGTATTGCCAGAAGACGCTCGTGTCGAGCCCATTCGGATAGACGCCGCCGGTCAGCGTCGCGGAGTATGGGCTGACGCTCTGTGTGTAGGTGTTGGTGCTGCTGTAGCCGCCCTGACCGAGCGGGGCGCCGCCGATTCCGGGTGCGCCCCTGACCGTCGCGCCGGAGATCGAGCCGATGCCGGTCGGGCCGTCGTAGCCGACGCCGGCGTTGCAGATGTAGGCCCATGCCTGCGGGCAGGTGCCGACAGAACCGCCCACCGGGTCGTTCAACAGGGCGCTGTCGGCGTACGCCCAGCCGGGGCTTGACGCGTCGATCCCGGTGATCGCGAGATACGCCGCGATCAGCGGCGAGGACAGGCTGGTGCCGCCCCACACGCCCCAGCCGCCGTTCAGCGATCCGTAGACGCGGAGGCCAGTCGAGGGCTGCGCGTCCGCGGAGACGTCCGAATACGAGCGCCCGGTGCAGCCGGTGTCGGTCTGATACGACGGCTTGGCGATTCCGGTCTGCGTGTTGCAACCAGAGCTGTCGCCCCAACCGTTGCTGAGCGACCAGGCCGATTCACCGAAGCCGCGCGCGGTTGCGCTGCCGCTGGTGCTGGTGAGTGCGGTTCCCCCCGCCGCAGTCACGCCCGGCAACGCGGCCGGGTAATACTGATAACCGGTCGCCGCGACGCCCCAATCGCCGCTGGAGGCGATCGTTGCGATCCCTGGGAACGTATACGCGCCGGAAGGCGGCCCGCTCCAGAGCCCGGCCCAGCTATTGGAGATCTGCTTGACCCCAGGCCACCTCGCTGCCTGCTGCAGGGCCGCCTGGAGATCGGTTGTGTAGGCGGAGAAGGCCTCGACGAGCACGATATGGCAGTTGGGGCAGACCGCCGAGACCGCGTCGACGTCGAGCGTGATCTCGCCCGCCCAGTTCGTGTCGGACTGAGGCAGCGGTGAGGATTGGCCGTTCTCGTTGACCTTGGTGAAGCAGCCGTTCTGACTCGTGCACGGCGGCAGCCCGTATGTCGAGCGGTACACGGCCAAGTCGGCTTCGGCTGCCGGATCGTCGTATGCGTCGACGATCGCGACCGTGGCGCCCACGCCCGCGGTCTGCGACAGGTAGCTCAGGTCATATCCCTGCTGGATCCACGCAGGCGAACCGGCGCCCGGAGGGCTCGCGGCGGAGCTGCCGCCGGCGGCGGGGGAGATGCCGCGCGGACGAGACGGGAACACCTGGGTGAACGTCCGGCTGGGCGTGACATGGGGGTGGACAGGTTTGTGGCTGCTTTGCAGCACCAGGATCTGCGATGCGCAAGCAGCCGCCCCGAGAACCGGCTCGCATGCGTTCTTCGTTGTGACGTCCGTCGGCGACAGGCCTCCCGTCAGCTGCGCCAGCGTCGCGGCCAGCGCCTGCTGCGTGGGAACCTGGGCGCGAACTCCCGTCCGCGGCGCCGCCGTCATCCCTGACAGCGGCTGGCGGGAGTTCAGTCCCACCGCCGCCTGCGGCGCCGCGCTCGTGATCGCAACGAGACCGGCAAGTGCGACGAGGACTGTGATCCAGCCCTGACGCACATGCCTTGCGATTGCCCTCATACGGTGACCGTCGGCCGCGGAAGGCCCGAACCAGGAGCGCTTTGGCCGCATGGTCTAGGGGTTCGAACACGCGTCGAGCGCAAGGGCCATGAGCACTACGACGATCGCCTGTTCGCGACCGCGTTGCGCGGTCGGCGGCTAGACGGATTGACCGCCTACCCTGTGGCGGTGGACCTACGCGAGTTCTACGAGCAAAGCTACTCGGGAAGCGGGGCCGAGGCCGAGCGGTTCGCCGCGTGGCGCGAGATGAGCGCCCGCGCGAAGGCCGATCACGTGCTGGCGCTGGCGAGCGCGATCGCCGGGCGACCGGCACGCGTGCTCGATATCGGCTGCGGCGACGGTGCGCTGATCGCGCGCCTGGCGGCCCAACAGCCGCGATGGGAGTTCGCCGGCGTCGAGATCGCCGAGCGGGCCGTCGAGCTGGCCCGTGCACGCTGCCCGCAGGCGCAGATCACAATCTACGACGGCAGCTCGCTCCCGTTCGAGCGCCACGCGTTTGAGCTGGCGGTCCTCTCGCACGTGCTCGAGCACGTCACCGACCCCGTCAGCGTCCTGCGAGAGGCTACGCGGGTGTCGCGGCTGCTGGTCGTGGAAGTGCCGCTCGAGGCCAACCTCTCGACGCGGCGTGAGTCAAAGCGCCAGATCGCCCGGGACGTGGGGCACATCCAGCGGTTCTCGCGGCGGGCGGTCAGCGGGCTCGCGGCGCGAGCCGGCCTGCGCGTGATCGGCGAGCTGTCGGATCCGCTGGGCCGCGAGGCGCATGTGTTCTTCGCCGATACCCCCAGCGTGAAGGCCAGGGCGTATGCGAAATGGGGGTTGCGTGCCGCAACCCACGGCGTCTGCAGCGCCGCTGCACAGCGGCTGTTCACGGTCCACTACGCGTGCCTGTGCGAGCCCGCGAGCGTGTCCAGCGCCTCGCGGTACGCCGCGAGCGTGAGCTGAGCGCAACGCTCCCAGGAGAAGTGCTCGGCGACGGTGCCGCGTGCGCTCTGCGAGAGCGAGCGCAGCGCAGCGGGATCCCCGAGCAGCGCGGTTATGCGGTCCGCGAGGGTCTCGGGGTCCGCAGGCGGCACGAGCTCGATGCCGGCGCCGGCGGCCGCGATCTCCTCTGGCCCCGGCTCGCCGCTGACCCCGATTGCGGGAACGCCTCCGGCCATCGCCTCGACGTAGGCGACGCCGAACGCCTCGGCGACCGATGGCATCGCGAACAGCCAGGCAGTGCGCGCGCGGCGCAGCGCGAGGTCGGGGTCGAGCTGGCCCGCAAGCTCGACCCTGTCGGCGACCCCAAGCTCGGCGGCCAGCGCCGCCAGCGCCCGGCGCTCGGGCCCATCGCCGATCACGAGGTAGCGGACATCGCTCGGCAGGCGGGCGAGAGCGCGGATCACGTCGGCGTGGCGCTTGCGCGCCACCAGGTGACCGACCGTCACCAGCAGCGGCTCGGCAGCGCGCATGACGGGCTCCGGCACGTCGGTGCCGAGATGCACGACGCGCGTGTCTCGTGCGCCTCGCTCGCGCGCCAGGCCCGCGATCCCCTCGCTGTTGGCGAGCACAAGCCGGGCGGCCTCGAAGGCCCGCCGCACGGCGCGCTCGCCGCCGGGCACGCGATCCACCGTCCACAGAACATCGCCGCCGTGGACAGAGACGATCAGCGGCAGCGATGAGCCGGCTCTCAGCACCGCGTCAGCCGCCGGAACCGCGTTGTGGGCATGGATCAGCTCGAACGGGCCCGCGGCGCGCAACGCGCGTCGCAACGCCGGCGCGGCCCAGGCGCCCCAGCGGGCGTAGGAGCGCCCGCGCGGTGGTGAGACATAGCGGACGTAGTGAATGGGGATGCCGTCGAGGAGCACTCTGCGGGGCTGCAGCACGAGGCGCGCGAGCTGCGTGGGCGTGAACGCCGCTCGCGGCGGCACGATCCGATGCAGCACGAACACGGACGGTTGCGCGCCCGCCGCGAGCGTCGCGCGGGCCTGTCGGTGAGCCCAGATCCCGAGCACCGGATCGTGGGCCCGCGGGTAATACTCGGTGACGACGGCGACGCGCACGGGCCGGGGAGTCTAGGAACGGGTTAGGTTTCGGGCGTGATCCTGTTCCTGCACAACCGCTACCGGACGATCGGCGGCGAGGAACGGGTCGTGGAGGACCTGCTGTGGCTGGTCCGCGAGCGGCTCGGCGAAGACGCCGAGCTGCTCGAGCGCGACTCGCACCTGCTCGGGCGGGGGCAAGCAGCCGCGGGCATGCTACGGGGCGGTCTGCGCCCCGAGGAGGTGGCGCGGGCGGTGCGGCGCACGCGTGCCCGGCTGGTCCACGTGCACAACCTCAATCCGACGCTTGGCTGGCGGGCGCTGGCCGCGGCGCGGGAGGCCGGCGCCAGAGTCGTGCTGCACCTTCACCAGTACCGACTCGTCTGCGCTGTGGGTGTCTGCTTCACCCACGGCGAGGACTGCACGCGCTGCCACGGTGCCAACACGATCCCGGGGATCCTCCACAACTGCCGGCGCTCACGAACCGAGTCACTGCTGTATGCGGCGGCGCTTGCCGGCTGGCAGCGGCGGGTCGCCGCCCACGTCGACGCGTGGGTGGTGCCGAGCCGGTTCGCGATCACCCGCTTGGAGCAGCTGAACGCACCCGTCCGTGCTCCGCGCGTGCTGCCGCACGTGATCCGCGAGTTCGCCGCCGAGCCAGTCACCGTCCACGACGGCCCGGCGCTGCTGGCGTCTCGCCTTGCCGCCGAGAAGGGCGTCGACGTTGCGATCGAGGCATGCCGGATCGCCGGCGTGCGATTGCTGATCGCCGGAGACGGTCCCGAGCGCGAGCGCCTGCAGCAGGCCGGCGGCGAGGTCACGTTCGCAGGACTGCTCGACCGGCACGAGCTCGCTCGCCTCCGCCGCCAGGCCTCGGTGGCGCTGCTGCCCTCGCGGGCCGCTGAGACGTTCGGGCTCGCGGCCGCCGAGTCGATGGCGGCAGGCTTGCCGGTAGCGGGCTCGCGGATCGGGGCGCTGCCAGAGCTCCTGCCCGATGAGTGGCTGGTCGCCCCCGGCGATGCGGTGGCGCTCGCCGCGGTGATCACGCGGCTTCGGGGCGAGGAGGGCGCCGGCGCGCGAGCGATCGAGCGCGTGCGCGGGCTCGCTGCGCCGGAGGTGGTGGCTCCGCGGCTGGCCGAGATCTACGCGGCGGCAGCGGCCCACGGACCACGAAGAGATTCTCAGTAGACCGGGACACGATGCGAAACGCTCGTGTCGATGCCGTGCGCGACCCCATAGGCCTGCATGTAGATCGCGTAGCCGAGGTCGAGCGCGAACAGCGCGAGCACCGTCGCCAATGCCAGCCGGCGCTTGTGGCGCACAGCCCAGCCGCCGGCGACATAGAACACTGGCGCGGCCAGGAAGATGATCCGCCCCCAGTCATAGGCGAATGTCATCGACGCGGCGCACAACGCCACCAGCACCAGGCCGCGGCGGGCGAAGGGCAGCCCTCTCAGCGCGAGGGGCGCGACCAGCCACAGCGGCCCGTAGATGGATGCGAGCCGCCTGAGCTCGACCACCAGCGTGTGGCCGGACAGCGCGGTGCGGATGATGTGAACGCGATTGCGCAGAAACGGCCCGGTGTAGCCAGGGATGTACTGGCGACCCGCCGAGCTGATCGTCGTCCGCAGCGCGACATAGGCCGTGACCGGGAGAACCGCGATCGCTGCGGTGTCGCGCAGCGCGTCACGGTCGTACACGCTGCGCGCCCAGACCGCGTAGGCGAACGGAATCAGGAACAGGCTCGACTCACGCACCCCGACGCCGATCAGCGTCGTGATCGCCAGCGCCAGCTTCTGGCGGCGGACGATGAACAGCGACCCGAGCATCAGCACGAGGATCGAGGCTGGGTCGATGCTGCGACCGTGGCGCAGCAGCACGACCAGCAGCGGTGGCGAGAGCGTGAAGCCGAGTGCGAGCGCGGTCGCGAGCCGCGAGCCGATCTCAAACTCCGCCAGCAGCTCGTAGAGGACCGCGGCGCTTGCCGCGATCGCCAGCCACGCGAGCAGCGTGAACGACACCACATGCGAGAACGGCAGCACATAGACGAGCCATGGCACCGCCACTCGGAACGCATAGGGGAACGTGTGCACACCGCCCGGGTGGGTCGCCATCCGTTCGTAGAACGGCTCATCGCCGCTGATCCCGGATTCATGGCGCACGATCGCGTCGACCAGCATCACCGCGACCAGGCACAGCAACCCGACCCACACCGCCGGCGGTAGGCGCGTGAGGATCCCGCCACGCGTCAGCGACGCACGGTCTCGCGCCGGCGCCGGCGGCGCATCTGTCGCGGTCTTGGCAAGAGCCACTAGCGATTGAAAGCTAGCTGCTAGTGAACCGTGATCTGCACTACCCGGCTGTACACCGGCGTCGGCTGCGAGTATGCGTCAACCGGCGGATAGGACCACGACAGCCGGACGCGGCCGCTTGAGTCGAACATGACTCTCGTATCAAAGTAACCATGGGGATCGGTGATCGCGAGGTTCTGGACGGTCTTGTACGGCCCACGGGAGTTGGCCTGGAACTGGATCTCCACCAGCTGCGGATCGCCGGTGTCACTCGCCGCGACGTGGGCGGGGCGTGCGCAGCCCCAGACTTCCAGGCTATTGCCGCTGGTGGTTGCCGTGACCGGGAGGTACAGCGGCAGCCGGTAGGCGTCGTAGGTCGGCTTGGGTGTTCCGTTGAACGCGATCAGGCCGCTCGCGAAGCCGCCGTAATCGTTGCTGCGCGTTGCGGGCAGCGGATCTCCGAGCAGGTATTGCATCGTCGACTGGATTCGCGGATCACGCCAGGAGATGTATTCGGCCCAGTTCAGGTAGTACGCAGCGGTGTTCGTCGATACCCAGGGATTCTTGTCCTTGGGGTTCGGTCGCTTCGGCGGGCTCGTGATGTAGCCGTACTCGGTGTTCCAGATCGGGAAGCGCTTGCTGGAACCGTAGACGCGCTGGAGCCGGTCGAGCGCGTGCTCGAGTTGTGGCATCTCGGCGAGCGTGGAGTAGTCAGGGTCGGGATGCACCTCGACGTTCGGCGGATACCAGCGCGAGTAGGGATGGTCGGCGAATCCGGTTGCGCGGAACAGGCCCGGGTGCTTGCTGCGGAACGCGCGTGAGCCGGCCCTGGTCGCGGGGCATCCGCGGATCGCGGCTGCCGCGCCGCGCAGCTGTTGGTAGCGCTTGTCGACGCAGTACAGCGCTCGCAGCCACTGCAGCGGCTTCATCCCGTTGAACACTCCGAACGGAAGCCGCGGGTTCTCCGGATTGGGATAGCCGCGGGGCGCGACCTCGCCGAACAGGACCGTGTCGTAGGCGTGGTTGGTCTGATGCAGCGCGGTCCACGCCGCATCGAGCAGGTTGCGGTACATCCACGGGCTGTGCTCGATCGTCAGATGCCCCGGTAGGCCCTGCGGGGCAAGGCTCGGCCCGTAGTCGGGCTCATTCCAGACCGACCAGAAGTGCACTGCGGGCAGGTCGTCGGGATTGCCGGGGGACAGCGAGTGTCTCTTGGGATCGTAGTTGCCGCTGTAGCGCGTGGCGACGGCACGGACGAATGCGCCGTACTCGCTCGGCGAGGGCTCCCAGTTGTAATGCGGCTTGTCCTTCGGGGCGCCCTTGCCGGTCGCCCACAGCGGCGCGAGGCCGCCAATGTCGAGGTCGACCGAGATGTGGTCATCGCGGGCGGTCTCGAGTGCGCGGTCGAGCTGAGCCCACTTGGACTCCGGGTAGGACTTCGGATCGGCCGCGCGGAAGTTGCGGGGCCGCTGACGCGAGCGCGGGTTGGGAGCGATCATGTTCCAGGCCACGAACTGTCGTACGCGGTCGACACCGAGCCTGCGCAGTTGCCCGAGCAGCCCGACAGGATCGGCGAGGATCCCGTAGTTGTCGAGGAACATCGCCTGCTGCTGATGGGCGGCGAGGGCGGGCGGCGCGGCACTCATCGACAGGCCGCAGCACAGAACTGCAGCACTGATCAATCGGGTGAGCCGGAACAGGATCATCACTCAGCGCACGACCACGCGCACCACGCGGCTTGTGCTTATTCCATGGTAGTTCCAGGCGATCCTGACCGCGCCAGCAGCCGGGAATGTCACCGGGACGTCGAAGTAGCCGCGCGGGTCGGTGATCCTGATCGTCTTGACCGTGACAAACGGTCCCCGTGAGCCGCGCTGGAACTGAATCTGAGCCGCCTGGACGCGGTGCGAGGCGAGTTGCGCGTCGTGCGCCGGGCGCACACAGCCCCACACCTCCAGCGCGCGTGTGGGTGCGGTTGCGCTCGTCGAGGGCATGAACAGTGGGAGCCGGTAGGCGGCGAGCGTCGGCTTCGGCTTCCCGCCGAAGAACCGCAATCCCGTGGCGAAGCCGCCGAACTCTGGGACGCCGACACGGGGATTGGGATCGTTGAGCAGGTACTGCATCGTCGTCGCGATCCTGGGGCTGCGCCAGGACAGGTACTCCGCCCAGTTGATGTACACGGCCGCCGTGGCTGGGGAGACGAACTGCTGGCTGTGGTTCGGCGGGTTGGTCACGTACCCGTATTCGGTGATGTAGATCGGCAGGCGATTGGAGGACCCGTATGCGCGCTGCACGCGATCCAGCGATTTCTCCAGGTTGGGCAGCTGACTGAACTCGGTGAAGTCGGGGTCGTTTGCGGTCGCGCGCGTGGGCGGCAGATTGACCGGGTAGGGGTGATCGGCGAAACCGCTTGCGCCGAACAGGGCAGGGTGCGCGCCGCGGAAGGATGCCGACGAGGACGGGCACGCCGCTGCGGCCGCGGCGGCTCCCGTGAGCGGCCTGTAACTCGAATCCAGGCAGTAGAGACTGCGGATGAACGGCAGCGGCTTGGTCATCCCGTAGTTGCCGGGGAGCCCGTCTGGCCGCCCCGGCCCAGCCGGGGCGGCCTGTCCGCGTGCAGCGAGGCTGCCGATCAGGATCGTGTCGCGCCCGTGGCCGGTGGCCTGCAGGGCGCTCCAGCCGGCGTCGAGAATACCTCGGTACAAGATCGGCGCCGTCAGCAGCGAGGAGCCGTTGGTCGCCTGCGGGCCGAGGTCCTTACCGACGTTCGGCTCATTCCACAAGGCCCAGAAAGCGACGCGCGGCAACGGCGCGGACTGCCCCGCCGGGACGTAGCTTCCCGAGTAGCGCGTTCCGAGCGCGCGGACGAACTGTCCGTACTCGGCGGCCGACGGTTGCCACGCGTACACGGGCGTGTCGAACCCAAACGGGATCCCCACTGCCTGTGCCCACAGCGGGGCGCCGCCGCTGACGGTGAAGTCGAGCTGAAGGCCGAGCGCGTGCGCGTCTCTGACGATCGCGTCGTAGGTCGCCCAATTGGCGGCAGGGTACGCCGCCGGGTCGGCGGCGTTGAAGGCCGGGTCGCGGCTCGTGGAGCTCGCGTCGGGCGCAATCATTCCCCATCTGATGAACACTCGGACGACGCCGACCCCGAGCTGCTTGAAGCTCTGGAGCGCGGCCTGGGGGTTGGCCTGGAGGGCCACATCGTCCTCGAACATCGCGAGCTGAGTCCTCGAGGCGAGGGCCGATCCGGGCGCCGACCACAGTCCCAGCGTGGAGGCCAGTACCGCGACCGTGCCTGCGCGTCGTACGACGTTGCCCACACCCAACTAGAACCTCCGCTGTGGTCGATAGTTGCGTCGGCCTGGTACAGAGGCCGCTCAGAGGAAGTGCGCCGGGTCTCGAACCGTGCGCGGTGTTCGCAGCGTAGCGAGAGCGACTAGTGGACGATCACAGTGGCCGCGCGGCTGTAGATCGCCGGACCGTGCGGGTAGGACCATGCGAGCCGGACGGTGCCGCTGCCAGGGAAGCTCAGCTGCGTGTCGAAATAGCAGTTCGGATCGGTGATCGGGATCGTCTTCAGGGTCGTGAACTTCGCGCCGGAGTTCGGGCGGAACTGGATCCGTACGAGTTGCTGGGAACGCGTGTCGAGCTCGGCATAGCGCGCCGGGCGCACACAGCCCCACACCTCGATCGCCTGCCCCTGTGCGGCTTGCGCAACCGGCAGGTACAGCGGCATCCGGTACGCGTCGTAGGTCGCCTTCGGTACGTGGTTTGAGAGCTGCAGACCGGTCGCGAAGCCGCTGAAGGAGTTGGCGTTGGCTGGATCTGTCAGCAGGTACTGATCGTAGGAGCGCATGCGCGGGTTTCGCCACGAGAGGTATTCCGACCAGTTCATGTACAGCGCCGCCTTCACGGGATCGACTGCTCGGGCGATCGCCTCCGGGGGATTGGTCTGGAAGCCGAATTCGGTCGAGTAGATCGGCAGCTGTGGGTGCGAGCCATACGCGGCCCGCGCACGGTCAAGCGTTCGCTCGAGGCTCGGGAGATTGGCGAGGTCGGCATAGTCCGGCTCGTCCGGAGTGGGCTGATTGGGCGGCAGTTGCCCTTGCGGATAGGGGTGGTCGGCAAATCCGCTTGCGTGGAAGAGCGCTGGGTGTGCCGCGGCGAACTGCTGTGCGCCGGTGGCATCAGCCGGGCAGCCTCGCGCGGTCGCGGCTGCGCCGCTGAACGGCGCGAACGAAGAGTCGACGCAGTACAGCGCGCGGATGAACCGCAGCGGGACCATGCCGGAGAAGTTCCCCGGATTGTCGCCGGTCGTCAGTCCCCGCGGAGCGGTCTCGCCGATCAGGATCGTGTCGCCGGCGTGGCCCGTCGCGTGCAGCGCGCTCCAGGCCGCGTCGAGCAGCCCGCGGTAGAGGCGTGGCGAGACCTCGATTGTCGAGTGGTCGATCGCCTGCGGGGCGAGATCGGGGCCATAGTTCGGCTCGTTCCAGATCGACCAGAACTTAACCCTCGGGAGCGGCGACGTGGACCCGGGCGGCGTGTAGTGGCCGTCGTAGCGCGTTGCGAGCGCACGGACGAACTCGCCGAACTGCGGCGCAGAGGGCTTCCAGACCGCCTTATAGGTGGGAGACGTGCCGGGCGGGGCCCCGCGGCCGGCCGCCCATAATGGCGCCGGACCGCCGACCGTCATGTCAACGCCGACGCCGTGCTGGGCGGCCTCTCTGACGATCGTGTCGTAGATCGCCCAGGACGTCGCCGGATACGCGGCAGGGTCGGCGCCGCCCGCGCCCGCCGGACGGGTCCGCGACTTGGGGGCGGGGGCGATATAGGCCCAGCCGACGTAGACGCGCGTCTGATCCACGCCGAGCTTCCGCATGACATCGAATGCGTTTGCCGGATTGTCGTGCAGCAGCAGTTCGTCCTCGAAGATCGATTCGAGCTTCGGGCGGACGAACTTGGTTGGCGAAGGCTTCTGCTGCGAACCGCCGCAGCCGGCCACGGATCCAGCGGACAGGACGGCGGCAGCGATCAGCGCAGCCAGCGCTCGAGGCGTTGGTTGAGCTCGGGGCAAGCGGTGGAGGATACGTGTTTAGACTTGGCGCGGATGCTGGTTCCGGTTCGCACCGGGCCTGCCGCCGGGCCCGGGACGCAGACGAGGCCCCGAGTGGAAAGGCTCCCACCCGAGGTCGTATTTCTGGGCGTCCTGATCGTCGTCGGCGGCGTGCTGCGGTTCGCGACGCTCGCCACCCAGAGCTACTGGGTCGACGAGGCGACCACCGTCCACGACATCCACGGATCGCTCGGCGAGCTGCTGCATCAGGTCCGCGTCAACGAGACGACGCCACCGCTGTACTTCGTGGCGGCATGGCTCTGGTCGAAGCTGTTCGGCGCCGGCGAGGTGGGGCTGCGATCGCTCTCGGCGATCGCCGGCACGGCGGTGATCCCGATCACGTACCTGTGCGCCCGCGAGCTTGTTTCCCGCCGGGCGGGCCTGGTCGCGGCGGCGTTGGCAGCGGTCAGCCCGTTCATGATCTGGTACTCGCAGGAGGCCCGCTCATACGCGCTGCTCGCGGCGTTCTGCGGGGCCTCGTTTCTGTTCTGCGCGCGGGCATGGAGAACCTCGGCGCGCCGGGACATCGTCTGGTGGGCGGTGTTCTCGTCTCTGGCGGTGCTGACCCACTTCTATGCGGGCTACCTGATCGCGCCCGAAGCACTGCTGCTGCTGTACCGACTTCGCTCTCACGCGATCGTAGTCACTATCGCCGCTGTCGCCGTCGTCCAGGCGGCGATGCTCCCACTCGCGATCAGCGATACGACGCATCCGCTCGGGTGGATTCAGGCCGCCGGGTCACTAGCGACGCGGGTGAAAGAGATTCCGGTCGACCTCGGGCTGCGGACGCTGTATGAGAGCTCGCTCGTGTCGTACGGCCTGCTGGGCGCGGCCATCCTCGCGGTCGTGTGCGCCGGGCTGATCGCCTTTGCGGGTGGCCGCACTGAGCGCCGCGGCGCGGCGTTCGCCGCCGGGGTCGCTGCGTTCGTCGTGCTCGTCCCGATCGTGCTGGCGCTGTTCGGTCGCGACTACGTCGTCGCCCGCAACCTGATGCCTGCGTGGATCCCGCTCGCGGTCGTGCTCGCGGCGGCGTGCACGGTGCCAAGAGCAAAGCTCGCGGGCGCCGGTCTGGCGGTGCTGCTGCTCGTTGGCTCGCTCTGGGGCGGTGTCCGGATCGCCGGGAGCTCCGTGTACCAGCGACCGGACTGGCGAGGCGTTGCGCAGGCGCTCGGGCGGTCGGCTGGGTCGCGCGCGATCGTCGCCTACGACGGCGGGTTCGCCGCTCAGCCCCTGTGGGTGTTCATGCGCGGGATCCCGTGGCAGCAGCCCCTCAGTGACGTCGTCAGCGTGCCCGAGGTGGACGTCGTCGGCGCCGGCTGGCAGACGCCGTCAAGCCACCTGCCTCCAGGTACGAGGCTGCTGTCGGCGAAGACCGTGGACGGGTTCCTCGTCGCTCGCTTTGCCCTGCAGCCCGGGTGGAGACTCTCGCTGGCCGCGATCGGGACGCGAGCCGGGTCACTGCTCGGGCCTGGGGCGCCCGCGCACCCCTCGGTCCTGCTTCAACAAGCTTCCTCGTAAGGGTTCGCCGATCAATACGGGCAAGCCGTGATTCGTCGGCGGGCCCCAAGTGGCCCCCGCTAAGCTTCCCGCCCGATGTGCCGCCGCGTTCGCCGCTCGAGCCTTGTCGTTGCCTTCCTGGTGGGCGCGCTGCTGTGCGCGTCGCCGGCGTTCGCGGCGCAGGATCCGGTGATCGCCGACTGCATCGCCAACCAGCAGGTGACCGGCAACTACACGCTCGCGCAGTTGCGCCACGCGCTCAACACACTGTCGCCGACGACCAAGGAGTACACGAACTGTTACGACGCGATCAACCGCGCGATCGCGGCGAAGGTCGGCGGCGGCGGTAACGGCTCGAGCAACTCGTCAGGTGGGTCGTTCCTGCCCACACCGCTGATCATCATCCTGGTCGTACTGGTGCTCGCCGCCGGAGGTTATGGCGTACTCGCCTGGCGCCGGCGGGAGGCGAGCGGAGGCGCGGACGCGGACGCCGACGCCGACGCCGACGCCGGGGAGTAGCGTCGTGAGCGCGGGCTGGAGGGGGTGGTCGCATTGACGAAAAATGCGGTGGGTTTCACGACCACCCCCCCGGAGCCACGGCGCCCTACGGCCCTTGACGGCGGGCGCCTCTAGTGGATCGAGACCTTCTGGCTGCGGCTGTGCAGTATCTGGCCGCCGGAATTGCTCCAAACGAGCCTGATCGTGCCGCTACCGCTGAACGCCTGGCGTACGTCGAAGTAGCCGTGCGAGGACAGCGGCACGACCTTCAGCGTCTGAAACGACCCGCGTGAGCCGGCCTGGAACTGGATCGCGACCGACCGCGAGCCGCCGAAGCGTGACGCCCTGGCACCGCCCCAGACCTCGAGCGGGCGGCCTCGCCTGCCAGTGGTGCTCGGCATGAACAGCGGCACACGGTAGGCGTCGAACTCGGCCTTCGGCGCTCCGTTGGAGAACTCGAGGCCGCTGGCGAAGTTGCCGGCCGGCGGATCGACGAGCAGGTATTGCATGTAGCTCCTGAGCCGCGGCTGGCGCCAGGACAAATACTCGCCCCAGTTGATGTAGATCGCAGCAGTTGCCGCGTTGATCCTGGCGTTGGGCTCCGGCGGTTTGGTCTGGTAGCCGTATTCGGTGTTCCAGATCGGGAAATGCGTACGGGATCCGTACACGCCGTTGAGACGGTCGAGCGTCCGCTCGAGCGTCGGGATCTTCGCGAGGTCGGTGAAGTCCGGGTCGTTGCCGCGAACAACGCTCTGCCCTCCCGGTCCGAGCGCCGTCGTCTCGTTCGGAGGCAGGTCGACGTTGCCGGGATAGGGGTGGACGGCATAGCCGCTCGCGCTGAACAGCCCCGGGTGCTGCGAGCGGAACCGACGCGAGGCCGAGCCTGTCGTGGGGCAGCCCCGAGCGCTCGCCGCAGAGCCGCGCAGCTGTCGGTAGCTCGAGTCGACGCAATACAGGGCGCGGAGGAACCGCAGCGGTTTGACGCCGTTGAACTGCCCGGGATTGTTGACCCCGCGCGGCGCGGTCTCGCCGATCAGGATCGTGTCGTGCGCGTGACCGGTCTGGCGCAGGCCGCTCCACGCGGCGTCGACCAGGCCGCGATAGATCGCCGCTCCGGTCTCGGCCGTGCCGCTCGCCTGCGGGGCGATGTCGAAGCCGTAGTTGGGCTCGTTCCAGATCGACCAGAAGCTCACCCGCGGCAGGCCCTTGTAGTGGCCGCTATAGCGCGTGCCGACGGCGCGGGCGAACTGACCGAACAGGCTCGCCGACGGCTTCCACGCCTGGCGGAAGAGGCCGTGGGCGCTGGAGGGAGCGCCCGGACCTGTGGCCCAGATCGGTGCCGGTCCGCCGAGGATGAAATAGACCGAGATGCCGTCGGCCTTCGCATCCCGAACGATCTGGTCATAGACCGTCCAGTTCGCGGCCGGATACGCGCCTGGATCGGACGCGTTGAAGTTCGGTCGCCGCGTCGAGGACGAGCTGGGTGCGAGGTGGCTCCAGTACATCCCGACGCGCACCCGGCTGACGCCGAGGGTTTTAAACGTCTGGAGCGTTCCGGCGGGATCCGACATCAGATGCGTGTCGTCCTGGATGATCGAGTCCTGGCTGGTCGACGCCAGTGCCGGCGGGACGGTGATGGCGGCGGCGCCGAGTGCGCTGGCCGCGATCAGTGGGAGTAGTCCTAGGAATCGGGGCATATCGACAGACAAACCCATAAGCGCCGCGAAGTTTCGCCTCGGACGGCGCTGTCTACAGTTAAGACATGCCCTCAAAGCGCCAGATCCACGTCGGCGGTGTGCCGATCGGCGGCGGTGCGCCCGTCGCCGTCCAGACGATGACCAAGACCGAGACCGCCGATTTACCAGCGACGATCGCCCAGATCCTGCGCGTGGCCGAAGCCGGCGCGGACATCGTGCGGGTGGCCGTGCCGCGCGATCAGGATGCCGAGGCGCTGAAGACGATCGTGCGTGACTCGCCGATCCCGGTGATCGCCGACATCCATTTCAACTACACGCTGGCGTTGAAGGCGCTTGACGCCGGCGCGCACTGCGTGCGGCTGAATCCGGGCAACATCGGCGGACCGGACAAGGTCGCCCAGGTGACGGCGCGCGCGACGGAGCTTGGAACGCCGCTGCGGATCGGCGTCAACTCCGGCTCGCTGCCGGCCCATCTGCGCGAACTCGAGTATGAGAACCCCGTCGAGGCGCTCGTCAGCGCCGCCGTTGGCTTCGTCGAGCTGATGGAGCGACTCGATTTCACGAACTTCAAGGTCTCGATGAAATCCACGAACGTGCCGAACACGATCGCGTCCAACCGCCTGCTGGCGGAGCGGATTCCATACCCGCTCCATCTCGGGATCACCGAGGCCGGGACGAAATGGTCCGGCTCGCTCAAGTCCGCCGTCGGCCTCGGAACGCTGCTGGCCGACGGGATCGGCGACACGATCCGGATCTCGCTCTCGACGTTCCACGCCGAAGAGGAGGTCAAGGTCGCCTGGGAGATCCTCAAGGCGCTGCAACTGCGCGAGCGGGGCCCGGTGCTGATCGCGTGCCCGACCTGTGGCCGGCTTCAGTTCGACATGGACAGCGTTGTCGCAGAGGTCGAGCGCCGGCTCGAGGCCTACGAGGACCCGATCGAGGTCTCGGTGCTCGGGTGTGCCGTCAACGGGATCGGCGAGGCGCGCCACGCCGATTTCGGGATCACCGGCGCCAAGGACATGGGGATGATTTATTCCCGAGGCGAGCCGCTGAAGAAGGTCCCGACCGAACGACTCGTCGACGAGCTGTTCGCCGAAATCGACCGCTACTACGCCGCGGGCAAGCGCATCGTCCGCGACGAGGCAAGCGCGATCGAAGCGCAGCAGTGGCTGGCCGAGAACGAAGACGAGACCGCGATCACGCCGGAGCGGCTCGCGGCCCTCGAGGCGGCCGCCGCCGACGACGTCGACGCCACTCCTGATCCGGTCCGCCTCGACGAAGAGGCCTCGCCGGTCGCGGGCCGGCGGTTCACCCGGGCGTAGCCGGCTGATCGCTGCGGTTGGGTCGTCGCGGGCGCTGTCTGCGACTAGGTTGTCGCGGGCGCTGCATGCGACGAACTGCGGGCAACGAAGAGGGTGGTGTGCCGGCGTTGTCGGCGGTCCCACCTCGATGCACCGGATTCCAGGAGTCACAACGTCACGCTCATCCCCACATGTCTGCCAGGTGGGGCGGGTTCGGCGGAGGAAAACGCACACAATCTGCCGCAGTCCGCTCGGTGCTGTGAGCTGCGGGCGATCGCTACTCCTATCCGTACACCAAGTCCCTCACCTCGGAGGAGACGGTCAACCGCGGCAGATCGTGTTCGTTTTCGCGCTCCGACGCCGGGCGGCCGTCCCAAACGCCCGCGTCCTCGGTCCGGGGACCGCGGACAACCACCTCTTCCCAAGCCATATTGGAACCCAGCCCGCGCATCAGGCACGACGATGGCATCGAACAGGAGGGCCCGGTCCAGGCGGCAACAACACACCACCGCCCGGACCGGCGCACCCGCTGGCTGAAATCAGCCGCCGACCGCGGCGAACCCCGCCGCGACCTTGTCCCAGTTGACGACCTCCCACCACGCGTCGATGTAGTCCGGGCGGCGGTTCTGGTAGTTGAGGTAGTAGGCGTGCTCCCAGACGTCGACGCCGAGCAGCGGCGTCTTGCCGTCGCTGATCGGGCTGTCCTGGTTGGCCGTCGAGACGATCGCGAGGCCCGAGCCGTCGTGCACAAGCCACGCCCAGCCTGAGCCGAAGCGCTTGATCCCGGCGTCCTTGAGCTGAGCCTTGAAATCGTCGAACGAGCCGAAGGCAGACTCGATCGCGGCGGCCAGCGCGCCGTCGGGCTCACCGCCGCCGTCGGGCGACATCCACTCCCAGAAAAGTGAGTGGTTGTAATGGCCGCCGGCGTTGTTGCGGACCGGGCCCTGCTTGTCGGCCGGCAGCGAGGACAGCGACTTGAGCACGTCTTCGACGGGCTTCTCGGCCCACTCGGTGCCCTCGAGTGCAGCGTTGGCGTTGGTCACGTACGCCTGGTGGTGCTTGTCGTGGTGGAGGTGCATCGTCGCTTCGTCGATGTGCGGCTCGAGCGCGCCGTATTCGTAGGGGAGAGGCGGAACTGAGTAGGCCATTCACGAGCTCCTTGCAGAACGAAAGAATTTGGGGCGATCGGCGTTGTATCAGACGGCGGGTGTCGGCGGCCCGGGCTGCAGCTCGCGGCGCATCCGAACCGCTGGTGCAAAGCGGGTCTGGACAGTGCCGATCACGGTGAAACTGAGCTTCTCGTAGAAGCCCTGAGCGGGCCCGGCAGTGACCTCGAGACATGTGGCCCCGGCTCCCGCGGCGCGCCGGGCTCCGTCCTCCACCAACGCCCGGCCGATGCCGCGGTTCATCAACTCGGGCACGACAAACAACCCGTCGAGCTCGTGGGCACCGCCGTCGGAGGGGATCACGACCGAGAAGCCCAGCAGCGCGTCGTGCCCATCCAGGGCCACCCGCACCCACCCGTTCTCGACGAACGACCGCGGTAGCTCGATCGCACCCGGATTGGCAGCGAGCTGCTCGCGGTACTGCTCCCAGACATTGGAGGAACTGCGCTGGAGTTGCTCGAGCGCGCCGACCTCGGATGCAGCGGCGTCGCGGATCCTGACGGGGGGATTCACGCCTCCCAGGGTAGGCTTCGGGCCAGCCAATGACCCGCCTGTCCACGTACTTCCTACCGACCGAGCGCGAACCGCCCGCCGACGCCGAGGCGATCTCGCACAAGCTGATGGTCCGCGCCGGCCTGATCCGGCAGGTCGGCTCGGGGCTGTGGTCCTGGCTGCCCGCGGGCTGGCGCGTGCACGAGCGGATCGTCGGAATCGTGCGCGAGGAGATGGACGCGATCGGCGGCCAGGAGATGCTGATGCCGGTGCTGCATCCGGCCGAGCCGTGGCGGCGCACCGGCCGCTATGAGATCGACGAGCTGTTCAAGCTCAAGGACCGTCGCGGCGCGGACATGGTGCTCGCGATGACCCATGAGGAGATCGTCACCGGTCATGTCGGCGCGGCGATCAAGTCCTATCGCGACCTGCCGCTGATCCTCTACCACTTCCAGATCAAGGAGCGCGACGAGCCGCGCCCGCGCGCGGGTGTGCTCCGGACTCGCGAGTTCATCATGAAGGACTCCTATACCTTCGACCGTGATGCGGACGGCCTCGACGCCCAATATCAGAAGCACGTCGAGGCGTATGACCGGATGTTCGATCGCTGCGGGCTCGAGTGGTACCGGGTGGAGGCCGACGTCGGGATGATGGGCGGGCTCGGGGCGCACGAGTACATGGCGCCGTGTGCGGCGGGCGAGAACGACGTCGCGCTCGCCGCCGGTTACGCCGCCAACACCGAGGTCGCGAGCGCGGAAGCTCAGCCCGTGAGCCTGCCGCCCCCGCTCAGTGCCCCCGAGGAGGTGCACACGCCCGGGATGACGACGATCGACGCAATCGCTCGTGCGCTCGAGGTGCAACCTGGGGCAACATTGAAGGCTTACCCAATCGTTGTCGGCGGCGACGAGATGAAACTCGTGGTGCTGCGTGGGGACCATCGCGTCAGCGAGATCAAGCTCCGCACGGCGCTCGGCGAGGACTACAGGCCGGCGCGGCCCGAGGAGGTGCAGGCCAAGCTCGGGCCACCCGGCTTCATCGGCCCCGTCGGCGCGCTGATGCCGATTGTGCTCGACCAGGCGGTCAAGCAAGGTGGCTACGTGGTCGGCGCCAATCGACCGGACCTCCACCTGCGCGGCGTCGAGCCCGGCCGTGACTTCGAGTTCGAGACCGTCGACGTCCGCGAGGTCGTCGCCGGCGACACCGTCAACGGGTCGGTGATCCGGATCGAGCCGGCGATCGAAGTAGGGAACATCTTCAAGCTCGGCACCCGGTATTCGGATCCCCTCGGCGCAACGTATCTGGACGAGTCCGGCAAGACGCAGCTGATCTGGATGGGCTCCTACGGCTTCGGCCCTGCGCGGGCTGCCGCCGCCGCGGTCGAGCAGTTCGCCGACGAGCACGGGATCTCATGGCCGCGGTCGATGGCGCCGTTCGACGTCGAGGTGGTCGTGCTCGGCAAGGAGGGCAGCGACGAGCGCACACTGGCCGACCGGCTCTACACTGAGCTCCAGGACCTCGGGCTGCGCACGCTGTATGACGACCGCGATTCCGGCCCGGGCGAGAAGTTCGCCGACGCGGAGTTGCTCGGGTGCCCCGTGCGGGTGACGGTCGGGCGCCGCACCCTCGCGGCCGACCAGGTCGAGGTCCAGATCCGCCGCGGCCGCGAGTCGCAGACGGTCCCGATGGAAGGCGCGGCCGAGGCGATCGCCGCGATCTGGCAGACACTCCCCTGAGGAGCTCTCAGGTGGGCCGCCCGATCACTAAACGCCGGCTATTCGGGATTGACCGATCAGGCCCGCCGCCGGCGCAGACGCTCTCGACCCAGCCGCTGAACCCGTGGACGATCCCGAATGCGATCGGCTTCATCCGGCTCGCGCTGATCCCGGTGTTTCTCGTGGTCGCGTTCTCAAGCGACGACGGCAAGGACGCGCTCGCGGCTGTGCTGTTCGCCGTGATCGGGTGGGCCGACTACCTCGACGGGTTTGCGGCGCGGCTGACCGGCCAGTACAGCCGGCTTGGGGCGATGCTCGACCCGATCGTCGACCGGTTGCTCGTGATCTCGGGGATGGTGGTCTGCTGGCACTTCAACCTGCTGCCGCGCTGGGCGATCGCGGTGATGGTCGGGCGTGAGGTGTTCATGCTCGGGCTGAGCCGCTACGGGCTCTCGCGCGGGGTCGAGCTGAAGATCAACTGGCCCGGGCGGCTCGGCGTGGCGCCGACGATGGGCGCACCGTTCTTTGCGAT
Source organism: uncultured Solirubrobacterales bacterium (assembly GCA_963794285.1). Taxonomy (GTDB): domain Bacteria; phylum Actinomycetota; class Thermoleophilia; order Solirubrobacterales; family Solirubrobacteraceae; genus Palsa-465. The sequence goes on along the minus strand of CAWCDS010000009.1, from coordinate 48,866 downwards.
GGCGGGTGTCCACTGGCTCGCGGTCGTAATGTTGTACGTAGGGATGGCCCTTGCGCTCACGGCCACCGCGCTCTATCTTCGGGATGGCGTTCGGGCCACTCGGGCCCAGGCGCAGCCGGGTGACGGGCGCAAACTCTCAAGCTCAGCTTGACCCTCCGATATGCGGGGGTATACTCGCGCACTGGCCCATTTTCGACTTCTGTTGGACGAGGGGGTATCTCTTCGCATGGACACGTTTCCCGACCTCGGCTCTCTGACGGATCAGGAGCTCAAGGACCTGATCAAGCAACTGACCGATGAGGAGATGGAGATCTCCTACCGCCGCCGGATCCTCCACGGCAAGATCGACATCCTGCGGGCAGAGCTCGTCAACCGGCTCCGCAAGAAGGATGAGAGCGGTCAGCTTGTGATCTCGGGGGCCGACGTCCAGCAGCTGACCGACATCCTCGCGGGGCGGGTCCCGCCGACGGACGCCGACTAGCGGGCTAGCGACGCGGTGGCCCAGCACTGCCCCGAGTGCGGCTTTGCCAACGCAGAAGGCGCCAACTACTGCCAGCGCTGCGGTGCGTTCCTCGCCGGGTCCGAGCCGCCGCCGGGGGCAGCCACGGCCAGCTACCGCGTCGGGGAGACCGGTGAGATTGAGGAGGTCGAGTTGGGCGACGTGGTCGCAAGGGGCGCAGCGCTCGTCATCCGCGCCGGCGGCGGGCGAGCCGGCGAGAGCTTCCCGTTGCAGCGGGACCGGTTGACCGTGGGCCGGCGTCCGGACAGCGACATCTTTCTCGACGACGTGACCGTCTCGCGCGATCACGCGATCCTTGTGCGCCGCGGCAGCGACTACTACCTGGACGACTGCGGGTCGCTGAACGGCACCTACGTCAACCGCCACCGGATCGAGTCACACCGCCTGGCCGACGGCGATGAGCTCCAGATCGGCAAATACAAGCTCGCCTACCTGAGCCGCTGATGAGCACTTCCGACACGCGCAATCCAGAAGTCGAGCTTCCGGATCCCGCCGAGAACGACGCCAAGCCGCGTCAGAAGGCGGTCACGATCGGAGCGGTCTGCAAGGCGCTGCACCAAGAGTTTCCTGACATCTCGATCTCGAAGATCCGTTATCTCGAGGATCAGAAGCTGGTCTCACCGCGGCGCACCCAGGGCGGCTACCGCCTGTACACGCAGAACGACATTCAGCGCCTGCGGACGATCCTGCGCCTCCAGCGCGACGAGTTCCTGCCGCTGCGCGTCATTCGCCAGGAGCTCGCCGGCGGGCGCTCGGACCGAGAGGTCGCGGCGCCCGGGGATTCCCGTCCGATGCGCCGGGTGATGGTCAGCGGGCGCGACCAGGGCGCGCTGTACTCGCTCGAGGACGTCGTCGAGGAGACCGGCGCGGATCCAAAGTTGATCCGCGAGCTGGTCGAGTTCGGCGTGATCAAAGGCGAGCTGCGCGCGGGTGTCCGCTACTACGAGGAGACTGAGCGCGAGATCGTCCGGGCGGTGTCAGAGCTCGCACGCTACGGCGTCGGCGGACGCAACCTCCGCGTGTTCAGAAGCTCGGCCGACCGCGAGGCACAGTTGCTGCAGAGCATCCTCGCGCCGGCCCTGCGCTCGCGCAATCCGGAGCGGCGCAAGGAGGCGATCGAGGCGCTCGAGAACCTGGCGTCGGTGACGACGCACCTGAAGCATCTCTTGCTGATCCGCGACCTACGGAAAATCGCGACCTGAAGTGCCCGCATCGGAGGAGTCACGGCGCGGCGGGGTCGACCTGGGGGCGTTCATCCGTGACATCCGGGACTTTCCCGGGCCGGGGATCGTGTTCAAGGACATCACGCCGCTGCTGCTCAACCCGCCGGCCACCGACGCCGCCGTTACACGCCTGGCCCGGTTTGCCGAGCCGCTCGACGTCGACTTTGTCGTTGCCGCGGAAGCCCGTGGTTTCATCCTCGGTGGAGCGCTGGCCCGTCAGATCGGGGCTGGGTTCGTCCCGGCGCGCAAGCGCGGAAAGCTGCCGCACGAGGTCGTCAGCGTCGAGTACGGGCTGGAGTACGGGATCGACGCGCTCGAGGTCCATGCCGACGCGCTGGCCGGCGGCGCACGCGTACTGATCCATGACGACCTGCTCGCGACGGGCGGCACCGCCCGGGCACTCTGCGACCTGGTGGCGCGCCTGGGCGGCGAGATCGTGGCATGTGCGTTCCTCGTCGAGCTGAGCTTCCTCGGCGGCCGGGCCAAGCTCGCGCCCTTCCACGTCCACTCGCTGGTCAAATACGACTCGTGAGCAGGGCGGCAGTTGGCGACCGCGCGCCGTAGCCTGTCACTCCCGGTCGGCCCGGAGCTCGTTTGGGAGCTGATCGAAGATCCCAACCACATGCCGCGCTGGTGGCCGGGCGTGATCCGGATGGAGGGAGTGCACGAGGACCGCTTCACGCAGGTGTTCGTGACCAAGAAGGGGCGGCCGGTACGCGTCGATTTCCATCTGCTCGGCTCGCAGCCTCCGGACGCCGCGGGCTTGCTCCCGGGCCACCGCTCCTGGGAGCAGGACATCCCCGGGACGCCGTTTGAGCGCGTGCTCGAGGAATCGGTGATTGAGATCGTGCTGGAGCCGGACGGTGTCGGGACGCGGGTGACGATCGCGCAGCGCCAGAGGCTCAAGGGCTACTCGCGCACCGGCGGCTTGCTGTTGCGGCGAGCCACAGCCGCGAAGCTCACCCAAGCGCTCGAGGGGCTCGAACGGGCACTTGTCGGCTAAGGCACGTTGAGGGGGCCCTTGAGCACGGTCTGGCCCGGGGCGTGTGGCTTTGCCTGGGTCTCGAGCGTGATCAGGAGCTGCTTGAAGTGCGAGACGTTGGCCGGCAACAGGCTTCCCGCCTGCAGCACTCCATCTGACTTCACGCCCGGATTGACGAACCCGAGCAAGTGACTGTCGGTGGGGGAGTTGAACAGCCAGACGGCGTAGGCATCATGGTTCGTGTTGGCGGTGAGGCCCGTCGCACGGATCACAATGCCGGTCTTTGCGCCTTGCGCGACGACCACAGCCGCACCGACCAACTTCTTGTCGCCCGCCGGCGAGGTGAGGATCACCCGGGCGATCGGCTTGGCGCTTGCGGTGGCGGTCGTTGAGGTCGTCGCCGACGTCGGCGACGTGGTCGTGGTGGAGGCGCTGGCCGAGGTGGTACTCGTGGTGTGCTTACTCGAGCTGCCGTTGTTCGAGATCAAGATCACCGCGACCACGATCGCCGCGGCCACGATCACGCCTCCGACCGCAAGCAACAGCGCACCACCTCTCCGTGAGCTGGGGGGCGCCTTTGGCTGCTGGCCGGGCTCGGCGGCTGGCGCTCGCGCCTCGCTGACAGCGCCGGCCGCGACCGGCGTCTGGTCTGGCTCGGACGTAACGGCAGCGGTGGAGGCGGCCGCGGCGGTGGCCGCGGCGGACGGCTGCTCTGGCTCGGGCTCTGGCTCGAGCGTCGGCTCTGGCTCGAGCGTCGGCTCTGGCTCGGGCGTCGGCTCGGGCTCCGGCTCGGGCTCTGGCTCGGGGGTCGGCTCGGGCTCTGGCTCGGGGGTCGGCTCGGGTGCGGCGGCCTCGACCGGGATCTCCGGCAACGGCCCGTTGCTGAGAGTGCCGAGCTCGGACGCGACGACCCGCGCCCAGGCCCGCTCGGCGGCCGACTCTGCCAAGCCGCGACGCGTGTCGTCGGCGACCATCTCCGGGAGCTGGCCCATCAGGTAGTCGGTGATCAGCGCGCGCCGTTCCGGCGGAACGCGCGTGCCGGGCCCGAGTGCGTCACAGGCCGCCAGCGCCCGCTCGCGGACTGCCGCACGATCGATCGAGAGCATCCGCGCGATCTCGTCGTAGCTGCGACCCCGCTGCAGCACGAGCTGAAGCACGGCCCGCTGGTCGGGCGGCAGATTGTCCAGGGATGCCATTGGGAGCGTTAGCGTAGAGAAGCCCGCGGGCGGATGCCGCGATAAGGTCCCGCGCCGATGCAGATCGACGTGCCATTCCTTTTCGAAGCCGGATTCGACGGGCTCTACGGCCTCGAGGTAACCGAGGTGTCCGATGAGCTGATGCGCGGGCGGGTCGCCGTGCGCGATGAGCTCAAGCAGATCGCGGGACTTGTCCATGGTGGCGTCTACGCTTCGATCGCCGAGAGCCTCGCGTCGATCGGCACGGGGCTGGCCGTGATGCCCGAGGGCAAGCAGGCGATGGGTCTCTCGAACCAGACCAGCTTCCTGCGGCCGATCACCGACGGAACGATCCATGCGCAAGCGCGGCGCAAGCACCGTGGCCGCTCCACCTGGGTGTGGGAGGTAGAGATCAGCGACGACCAGGGAAAGCTATGCGTGCTGACGCGGATGACCGTCGCGGTCCGCGATGCACCGCAGCCGTTGGAGCTGCCGCCAGATGCACGAAACGCCTGAGGACATCCGCGCGCTCGAGGAGCTGCTGGATCGAAGCTACGCCGGCGCGGGGAAGCATCTGCGCGGCATCGTCTCGCCTGAACGGCGGGTGACCGCGGCCGAGCTGGCGCAGCGCCTGACGGGAATGAAGCTCCTGGCACTCGCGACGGTGACCGCCGACGGCCGGCCGATCGTCGGGCCGGTCGACGGGATTTTCTATCGCGGCTCGTTTCACTTCGGAACCGCCCCGGACGCGGTGCGCTTTCAACACATCCTCAAGCGTCCCCAGGTCAGCGCGACGCACCTGCCGGGCGAGGAATTCGCCGTCACCGTGCACGGCCGCGCGGTCCCGCTCGAGCTCAAGGCACCCGAGTCCGCCGGGTTGCGGCAGACAATCCTCGATATCTACGTTCCCCGCTACGGCCCGGAGTGGGAGACGTCGTTTCTCGACTCAGGCCCCGTCTACGCGCGGATCGATGCGGACAAGATGTTCACGTTTCAGATGGCGGGCGAGTAGCCAGCCGCGGGCGCCCGCCGAGCACGCCTCTCAGCGGCCGGCCGTGCCCCGCCCGAGCCACTGCTGCGCAAACTCGCGCAGCGACTGGTCGTGAGCGGAGGCGACGCGGAGCATCCGCGTCCACGCGAGCCCGATCAGACCAATGGTTCCGGGGCGACGGGCGAGCACGACCGCCTGGCCGGCGGCCGCGAGACTGGCAGAGAAGGGACCAGCGGCGACGGCGTCAGCCAGTTCGCGCAGGCCGGGCGGTGGAAGACGGGTGCCGTATACGATCACGATGTCGCCGAGCTCGAGTGCCTCGAGCAGCTGGTCGTTACCGATCGTCGTCGCGTCGCGCAGCACGGGCTCGGGAACGTGGGCGCCGCTGGTCGGCGGGTCTGAGTTGTACGGAGGCCGCAGCTCGCCCGGACTCAGATGAGCGTGGCCGAGATCGGGAAACTGCTGCCCGGCAACCACACCCGGGCCGGCGACACCCGCAGGGTCGTGATTCTGAAAGAAGCCTGAGAGCACGGCGATCAGGCCGACCGAGAGGATCAGCGACGCAACCACGATGGCGATCCGCTCTAGCGCGGTTTCGGCGAGCTTCACTCGACCGTCCGCACAGGGGGCCTGCGCGGGGAACCCGTCGCGCCGCTCGATCGAGCCTGACCCGGCGACCCGGCGGCCGCCACCAGTTCATCGATCGAGGAACGCAGCTCGTCGGCGAGCGTCTCGACATCTGCGAGCGCGTCGTAATCAGCGGTCAAGCCGAAGTTGAGCTGGCCGTTGTAGCTCATGATCGCGATACCCAGCGCGGTGTTCTCCGCCAGCGGGACCATCGGGTAAACGGCCTCGAGCTCGCGGCCGAGCACATACAGCGGGAACTGCGGACCCGGGACGTTGGTGACCACCAGGTTGAACAGGCGCTGGCGGGCCTGCAGCCGGGCCGCCTGCGCCATGATCGTCGGCGGCGCGAAGCCAGAGAGCTCGGTCAGCACCTGCGCGCCGACGGCCTGGCCTGAGTCCTTGATTCCGTCCATCGCGCTGCGGATCTCGGCAAGTCGCTCGACGGGATCGGTCAAGCCGACCGGCAGCGGTGCCCACATCGCCGCAACGCGGTTGCCGAGCGCGCCGCGCTCCAGGTCGGCGCGGACGGAGACCGGCACCATCGCCTTCAACTCAACCTCGTCGGTGCGGTGCCCATGCAGGCGCATGTAGCGGCCGAGCGCGCCGGAGACGACGGTCAGAACGACGTCGTTGACGGTTCCGCCGAGCGCGTTCTTGATCGCCTTGAACTCGGCGAGGTCGCCGCGGACCCACGTGAAACGCCGGTGCGGGCCGATGCGCACGTTGAACGGGCTCGGCGGTGCCGACTGAAGTCCCGCGCGAGTGAGGGCACCGACCGCGCCGGCTGCGTGACCGACTTTGGTGGCGACCTGGCGCGGGCCTCGCAATGCCGCACGGACGCCGCGAACGATCTCCGCCGGAACGGTAGTGCGCTCGAGCATGGCCTCGGCGAGCAACTGCGTCGAGGTCGGAAGCGGACGGGCGATCCATTCATGCTCCGGTGGCGCGACCGGTAGCGGATCGGGCGAGGCGTCAAACAGCACGGTCGCGATGTCGACCCCGGAGACGCCGTCGACAAGCGCATGATGGGTCTTGGAGAGCAGCGCAAAGCGATCGTCCGCGAGCCCCTCGACGAGCCACAGTTCCCACAACGGCCGGGCCCGGTCCAACGCCTGCGAGAACACGCGCCCGGCGAGTCGCTTCAGTTCCTCGTCGTCTCCCGGGCGTGGCAGCGCCGTGTGCCGGACGTGGTAGGTGATGTTGAAGTGCGGGTCATCGACCCACACCGGACGACCCTGGTCGAACGGGACGAACGCCAGCCGCTGGCGGTAGCGCGGGACGAGGTGCAGCCGCGAGCCGATCGCGTCAAGCAGCTCTCCATAGGCGGGCGCCCTGCCGCTGAAGACGGCGCAGCCGGCGACGTGCATGTGCGTTGAGCCGTGCTCGAGATGCAGGAAGGAACTGTCGAGGCCGGTCAGCCGGTCGGGATTCGCCATCGTCAGGATTCTTGCAGGAGGGGGTCGGCGAGCACCGTGGAGGGGCCTTGGGCGCCAAGTTGTTGTGTGAGCGAGCTCACACAACGTGCGGTCGGTTCCTGCCAGCCTGGGCTAGTCGTATTCGACCTGCCGAGTCGCTTTTGCAAGGCGCGGAAGCGAGCGGGGGACCCACTGCCGGGTATCTGCATCACCACCCGGCCGGGGCGAATCGACTGCCCGGTCCACCAACCGGCGGCAGTTGTAGCGACCGGAAGCGAGGCGCCATCAAGCGTGCTCGACGAAGGCCGCGAGCCCGACAGCTAACTCCGTAGGCACCCGGTCGAAGTCCAATAGGAGGTCCTCAGGATGAGGTCCAGACCGATACTGCGCAGATCGCGCCCGGCTCAGCTGGGCGTGGGCGCATTGATGCTTGCAATTCCAGCCTCGGCGGTCGCGCTCAACGCCGGTCAGGCAGATACCCAGGGCGCAATCCCGATCACGCTCAGCCCTCATCGGCTGGCGTTTGGTCACGTCGTCACGGTCAGCGGCAAGCTGCCTCCCGGTGAGGCTGGGCACTCGTTGCAGCTGCAATTCGCCCCGGCCACGCGCGCCGGCTGGCGTTCGGTTACGACCACCCGCGTACGCGGCGATGGCGGTTTCCGGTTCGTCTCTCCGGTGAAGCACTCAGGTCTGATGCGAGTCCAGCGGTTCGCTACGGCGACCGCTCCGGGATCCGTGCAGCCGAGTGCTGCTGCTGACAGCTCGCAGAGCACCTCGCAGCGGGTGTCTGTCTCGGCGAAGTTCCGGGTCCGCCCGCGGTCCTTTGGCGTGCTCGGCGGACAGCCCGTGCACGTGCGCGGAAAGCTGGCGCCCGGCGTCGGCGGACGCCGCGTGCGGCTGATCGGCCGCGCCGGCGGCAGCTGGCAGACGCTTGCCAGGGCCCGCACCGGTGCGCGCGGCGGATTTGACCTGCACTACAGCCCCGGAGCCACAGGTCGGCATTGGCTGCGAGTCCGGTTCGCCGGCGATCGGCTGAACCGGGGTTCCTCGGCCCACGTGGGCGCAGTGACGGTCTTCCGCGAGAGCCTCGCATCGTGGTATTCGGATGGAGGCGCGACGGCATGCGGTTTCCACGCTCAGTACGGCGTCGCGAATAAGAGCCTGCCGTGCGGCACCAAGGTGACATTCCGGAACGGCGGGCGCACTGTGGACGCGGTCGTCGATGACCGCGGCCCGTACGTTGGCGGCCGCGAGTGGGATCTGAACCAGAACACCGCCGGCGCACTCGGATTCGGGGGCGTTGGCACGGTCTGGTCCTCGATCTAGCTGCCGGACAGTGCACTAGCCTGCAGACGTGGCCGGCCGCTGCGTTGCTCATCTGGACATGGACGCGTTCTACGTGTCCGTCGAGTTGCGGCGGCGTCCGGAGCTGCGCGGGCAGCCCGTGATCGTGGCCGGGACCGGCCCGCGCGCGGTCGTCACGACCGCGTCGTATGAGGCACGGCGGTTTGGCGTCGGATCCGCGATGCCCGCGGCGCGCGCGCGGCGGCTGTGCCCGGACGGGGTCTACCTAACGCCCGACTTCCCCTACTACCGGGAGGCGTCCGCGGAGGTGATGTCGATCGTCCGTGCGCACGTGGAGACGGTCGAAGTGATTGGACTTGACGAGGCCTACCTCGAGCTGACTGGATTGCTCGCGCCCCACGCCACGATGCGACGGATCGTCAAAGAGATCGAGGACGCGACCGGTCTTGGCGCTTCGGTCGGCATCGGGCCGAGCAAGCTCGTGGCGAAGGTCGCCTCCGACGCCGAGAAACCTCGGGGATTCGTGATCCTGACGCGTGAGCAATCGTGCGCCCGCTTCGCCGAAGCGCCCTGCGGGCTCGTACCGGGGATTGGCCCGAAGACGGTCGAGCGGCTGCGGTCGGCTGGGATCCAGACGCTGGGCGCGCTCGCCGCGGTTCCAGCCCGCGAGCTCGCCGGCCGGTTCGGGTCGAGGTACGCCGCGGAGCTGCAGCGTCGCGCGCGGTTCGAGGACGACACACCGGTAACGCAGGAGCGCAAGGTGATCTCCGAGTCGCGTGAAACCACGTTCGACTACGACATCAGCGATCCGCTGAAGCTCGAGCAGATCCTCGATGGGCTCGTGCAGCGACTGTGTGCGGCGCTGGAGCAGCAGCAGCGTTGCGGGCGAACGATCGGGATCAAGGTCCGGCTGGATGACTTCTCCACGCACACGCGCGCACGGACGCTGGCCGATGCCGTCGCCTCCGCGGAGCGTGTCGGTCCGGTCGCGCTCGATCTGCTGCGGCGGTTTGCGGCGCCAAGGCCGGTGCGGCTTCTCGGCGTGCGCGTGGCCGGGCTCGAGCACGCCGACGCCAGCGCCGAGGAGCAGCTGACGCTGGCCTTCTAGTAGCCCGACCAGGGATCGCGCCGCCGGGCGCTTGCCATGACTACGGGCAACTACTGATTCAGCTTTGCGATCGTTACTGAACAGCGCCGACCGCAGGCTGCCGAGCACTTCAGTAAGGGCCGATGGCCGTTCTCCAGCTCGCAGACCCCGCTGAGTCCCGCGCGTCAGCACACAGCCCCGGCCGGCGTCGGGCGATGCTGGCGCTGGTGGGGTTCCTGCTGCTGTATCTCAGCTGGCAGGCCTTTCGTTGGATTCCTGCTCGCAAGGAACTGGTCGGCGATCTGGCATTCGCCCCGCTGACGATCGCCGCCATGTACACGGCGTGGCGGGCGGCCGATCGCTGCACCGGATCTCGGCGGTTGCGTCAGGCTTGGCGGCTGCTTGCGGTTGCGGCCGCCGTCTATCTCGCGGGCAACCTCACGGTGCTGGTCTACGAGGTAGGCCTCAACATGAAGGCGTACCCGTCGATCGCGGACGCCTTCTATCTGGGCTGTTATCCGATCTTGCTCGCGGGCCTGCTCCGATTCCCCAGCGGGCGACGGCTGCGGGAGCAGACGGCCGAGCTGGTGCTCGACCTTGCAATCGTTGCGATCGCCACGAGCACGGTGTTCGTGTACGTGGTCTTAGGGCCGTCGGCGGTCAAGGGTTCAAGCGACACGCTGCAGACCGTCTTCTCGATCGCGTTCCCGGCCGGGGACATGATCTTGCTGGTCGGCCTTGCCTCGATTCTGCTGCGCGGCGGGATTCCCCAGAGCCGAACCGCCCTGTATCTGGTCGCCGGGGCATTGATCCTGCGAGTGGCAGCGGACCTCGTCTACGGCTATATCTCGATGCACGGAACATACGCTGGAGGCGATTTCGTCGATATCTTGCCGATCGCGGGGTTGGCTCTGTTCGCAGCTGCACCGATGTTCCAGCTCGATGTGCGTCCCGGGGGCGTCGACCGCAGCGGCGGCACGGTCGTGCGCGCTCCGATTCGGCTTAGCTGGGGTCCGTACGCTGCGGCCGCGATCGTGTTCGGATTGTTCGCCGTGGTCGAGCGCCGTGATCCGTTCTTCCCGAACCAGGTGCTGGCGCTGGTGGCGATGCTGCTCACTGCGCTCGTGGCAGCTCGCCAACTCCTCGTGCAGCGGCGACTGCTGGCAACGCAGGTGCAGCTGCGCCAGGCGCGGGACGAGCTGTCGGCCCTGGCCACAACCGACGCGCTGACCGGGCTCGGGAACCACCGCTCGATTGTCGACAGCGTGGATCTCGAGCTCTCGCGAGCCGGGCGCCACGGCCGGCCCTTTTCCGTCCTGTTCATGGACCTCGACCATTTCAAGCAACTCAACGACACCTTCGGGCACCTCGTCGGCGACGAGGCGCTCAAGGAGCTCGGCGCGGTGCTCCGGGACTGCCTGCGCGAGATCGACAGCGTCGGCCGATGGGGTGGGGAGGAGTTCGTCGTGGTGCTGCCCGAGAGCGACGGCGCGGAGGCGATCGCGACGGCCGAGCGGATCAGGGCGACGGTGATGAGTCACAGATTCAGCTCCGCAGGCACGGGCATGACCTGCTCGGTCGGCGTGGCGAGCTTTCCGCGGGACGCTACCGACCGGTCAAAGCTCGTCGAGCTCGCCGATACCGCGATGTATCAAGCCAAACGGCAGGGGCGTAACTGCACCGTCGCTGCCAACCCGGGGGAACTGGGCCGCGACGCGTCAGCCGCAGCGGTCGCCGAGGCCGGCGGCGGTTCGGTCAGCTCGCTGGTCGGTGCCGAGAGCCGGGACCAATACCTCGCGGACCACGACATCCTCACCGGGCTCTTCAACCGCGGCCGGCTGATCGAGGAGCTTGACCGGCAGCTTGACGAGGCCGCTCGCGACGGCCGGTCCGCGGCGGTGCTGCTGATCGACGTCGACAATTTCAAGCTCGTCAACGATTCCATTGGTCCCGCCGAGGGGGACCGGCTGCTGAAGTCGGTGGCCGAGGTGATCCAATCCGCGATCGGTGCCGGCGATGTCGCGTCCAGGCTCGGCAGTGATGAGTTCGCGGTGATCCTTCCCGCGGCGAGCGAGGGCGAGGCGATCCGTGCGTCCAACCAGATCCGCCGACTGCTGCACGACCATGTCCACGGGCCCGCGGTGCAGAGCAGTGTCGGCGTCTGCATGTTCGGTCCTGGGGCGAAGCTGAGCCCGGACGATGTGATGATCGGGGCAGACATCGCTCTGTACGAGGCTAAGCAGCAGGGCGGTGACCGAACCGAGGTGTACCGGGGTCAGGGCGGCGCGGTGCTGACGTGGGTTGACCGGATCTGGACAGCGCTCGCCGAGAACCGCTTTGTGCTCTACGGGCAGCCGATCCTCGAGCTGAGCAGTGGCACGGTCGCCCGCTGGGAGCTGCTGATCCGGATGATCTCCGAGGACGGCGACGTGATCCCCCCCGATGCGTTCCTCCCGACCGCCGAGCGCTTCGGGCTGGTAACCAGGATCGATCGCTGGGTGACCGAGGAGGCGTTGCGGATCGCATCCGCCGGCGAGTCGATTTCGTTCAATCTGTCGGCCAGTTCGATCGGTGACAGCCGGATCCTGGCTTCCGTGCGGCGGGCGATCTCCGCAGGACTCGACCCGGAGCGGGTCGTCTTTGAAATGACCGAGACCGCGGCGATGACCAACCTCGACGCTGCGCGCCGATTCGCGGGAAACCTGACCAGCGTGGGGTGTGACCTCGCGCTGGATGACTTCGGCACGGGCTTCGGATCGTTCACCTACCTCAAGCATCTGCCCGTGCGCTACCTGAAGATCGACATGGAGTTCATCCGCGATGTGGCGGGGAACGCGACCGACCAACAGGTCGTGCAGGCGATCTGCGCGGTCGCGCACAGCCTCGGCAAGCAGACCGTCGCTGAGGGGGTCGAGAGCGCAGACGCGCACGCGATGCTGCTCAGTTACGGGGTTGACTTCGCCCAGGGTCAGTACATCGGCCGCCCGAAACGGATCTCACCGCCGACCGATCTCGAGCGCAGACTTCGAGCGCGAGCGCCGCATCAGGGTCACCAGCGGCCAGCGTCGGGCGCCAACCACGACGCCGCGGCCGGCCCGCGTTCGCGGTAGGCGTAGGTGCCGGTACGCGCGGGTTCCGGTACGCGCAGCGGTCAGGTGGGCGCAGGGGTCAGTACAGCGCTGAGGCGAGGCGCCGGCGCGCCTGACGTGCAAGTGGATGCTCGACCCCGAGCTCGTCGAGGATCCCAACGATCACGCGGCGGATGTCATCGCGCGCGCCGTCGGCGTCCGGCAACGCGTCGAGGAGTAAGTCGAGGGCTCGCTCGTGATCGCCGGCATCGAGCGCCGCGAAGGCCTCGCTGAGGTCCGGGTGATCGCCGTTGGCGGCCTCGGTTCGTTCGAGTCCGATCCGCGCCGCCAGGCCGTCGGCCGAAAAGCTTCCGGGCACCGCCGCGAGCAGCTTGAGCGCCTCGTCGTCGTCGCCGCGCTCGTGAAGGATCCGGGCAAGTGGGACCGCGGCGTCCTCGCGCGCCGGCTCGAGTTCGACCGCCCGCCGCAGCGAGGTCTCGTCTCCCCGGGCGACCAGTCCATCGGCTTCCGATGGAAGCAGCGAATCGAGGAAGCTCTCGACCTGGGCCGGAGGCAACGCGCCGACGAATTCGGCCGCGACCTGCCCGTCCTTGAACGCTTTCACCGCGGGGATGCTCTGGATCCGATACGCGCGGGACAGCATCGGGTTTGCGTCGACGTCGACCTTGGCCAGCTCAATTCTGCCCTCGCGAGCCGTGACTCCGCGCTCGATCACCGGACCCAACTGTCGGCATGGGCCGCACCACTCCGCCCAGAAGTCGACGACCACGGGCACGGTGTGGGATCGCTCGATTACGGCTGACTGAAAGTTGCTTTCGGATACGTCCATAGTGCTGATGGTAGAAAGCGTAGATGGCTGAGCAACTGATCGAGGCTTCCGGCGTCCGGCTCGCCGCCGAGGAGCACGGGCACGGGACGCCCGTGGTGCTCCTCCACGGCCTCTCTGCGACGCGACGCTACGTGGTGATGGGCTCCAAGGCGCTCGAGCGCTCTGGGCACCGCGTGATCGCCTATGACGCCCGCGGGCACGGTCGCTCCTCGCCGGCACCAGAGCATGGCGCCTACACCTACGACGAGCTCACGCAGGATCTGGAGGAGGTGCTGGACTCGTTCGGAGTCGAGCGAGCCGTGCTCGCTGGGGCGTCGATGGGGGCCCACACGCTGCTCTCGTTCGCGTTGCGCGCGCCGGAGAGGGTCGCGGCCTTGGTGGTCATAACACCGTCATATGACGGGAAGGGCCCCGATCAAGCGCGCCTGCAGCGTTGGGATGCGCTCGCCGACGGGCTGCGACGAGGAGGCGTCGAGGGCTTCCTTGCCGCCTACGGCCGCCCGCCGGTGGCCGAGGCCTGGCAGCAGACGGTGCTGAAGGTGATGCGCCAGCGGCTGTCACTACACGAGCATCCGGACGCGGTCGCGGACGCGCTGTCGGCCGTGCCGCGCTCGCGGCCGTTCGATTCGGTCGACGAGTTGCGGGCGATCTCGGCGCCGACGGCCGTGGTCGCGAGCGGGGATGAGGCGGACCCGGAGCACCCGTTCTCGGTCGGCGAGAGCTACGCGGCGCTGATCCCCGGCGCGCGACTTCTCACCGATGAGCCGGGCCGCTCGCCGATCGCCTGGCAGGGCAGCCAGCTCTCGAAAGTGATTGCTGAATTGGCGGCGGCGGCGGTGTCGGCGTGAGCGAGCCGCGGCTTGCAGTCAAAGCCGGCGCCGCTCCAAGACCAAGCGGCTATTCAGGGACGCCGCTGGTGCGCAAGCTCGGGATCAAGCCGGGCTCGCAGTTGGGGTTGATCGGGGCGCCGGAGGGCTTTGACGGCACGCTCGGGGAGCTGCCCGCCGACGTCGCGGTCCGCCGCCGCGCGCGCGGGCCACTGGACGTGATCGTCTCGTTTCACGGCTCCCGGGGCGAGCTCGAGCGACGACTGCCTGCGCTGAAGAGTGCGCTGGACCCGGCAGGCGGATTGTGGATCGCCTGGCCCAAGCGCGCGTCCGGAGTGGCGACCGACGTTAGCGAGAATCTCGTCCGCGAGCTCGGCCTGGCGGCCGGGCTCGTGGACAACAAGGTTTGTGCGATTGACGAGGTCTGGTCGGGCCTGCGGCTCGTCTATCGACTCGCCGACAGGCCCAAGTAGATCCTCGATTGCTGCTGCGTCTCAGCCCTGGAGGACCACCGTGGTGGTGCTGGAGCTCGCCGGGGCGAAGTAGCCGCTGCCCTCCGCCGTGACTGTGACCTTCAGCGTCTCCGTGCGGTGCTTCTTGCCGCGGCCCGGGAGGTGATTGATTGTTGTCACGCCGGAGAACGTGCAGTTTGGCTGGACCGGCATCGCGGTCGAGGACCACTCGCGGCGTCCGAACATGAACTTCACCACGGCCGACTGAGCGCAGCCGAGCGCCGGCGGGATGTTCGACGGACCGGAGAGCGACCCGGACGTCGTGAACGCGAACGGTGCTGAGCGTTCCCGGTGGGGCGTGGTGCGAGCTCGGACCCGCGGACGCGGCCGGATCGCGGGGAACGTCAAGAAGCTCAGGTCGCCTCCAGGTTGGCCTACCGAGCTGCCGTGCTGCGCAACGATTCGGTAGTGGAAGACCGTCAGCGGCGAGATTCCCTGGAGCTGCTGTGAGACGGCGACCGGAGCGCCTCCGGCCGCAACCGTGCTCGGGAACGTCTGATAGCCGTAGGCGGTGCTCAGCCCATACTGGAAGTAGAAGGTGGTCTGCGCGCCCTGCGGGTCGACGATCCCCGTCAGGGTGGCCGAGGTCGGACCGATCTGCGAGACCGGTCCCGTTGTCACGTTCGGCGGAGGGTTACCCGCCGTCTTGAAATGGTGGTCAGAGCCGAGCGTCGTGCCGAAGCGGCTATGCGCGGTCAGCCGGTAGTGGTAGGTGGTGCCCGGGACCAGGCTCGCGGCGGTGACCTGAACCGCCACGGCCGCGGTACCGCTGCCCGCGGACTTCGCGGCGCCCGTCAGCCCGTAGGCGTCGGTGAGACCCCATTCGAACTGGTAGGTCGTTGAGGCGCCATTGGGGTTGACCGTGCCGTGCAGGATCGCCGCGGTTGTCTTGATCGACGAGGCCGAGCCGGTCGTCACCGCCGGCGAGGAAGCCGCGGCCGCGACGCCGGCTGTCAGAGCGGTTGTGGCGACGAATCCCGCCACCAGCTTCAGCTTGCTGTTCATCCCAGATCTCCTCAGAAGTTGGTCGCGCGAGTTCTATACCCGGATCCGGCGTGAAGTTGCGCGGCAGAGCTCCGGTTCCCGGAGATGCAGGCGTTCGCCCGCCAGACTGCTCGACCCGGAGACGGCCCCGCGAAGCGCCCGATGCACCGCGAGGCTACTGCTCTGTCGCGACGTGGAGTGTTTCGACCCGACTGCTGTTCACCCAAGGCGGCCATATGACGGAGGAGGACGGCGCGGGCCTTTTCGCGCGGCGGTTTCGGCGTGAAGTCGTGCCTATCCCGGTACCGCGGCCTTGAATTGCCAGGAGCCGTAGACGTCGTTGGTGGGATTATTCCCGAGCGCGAAGCCGTCGGCCAGGATCGACGCGTTGGTGTGTGTCGTGTCGAAGATATCCGTGCCACCTGGGATGAGTGTGGCCAGGGGCAGGATCGACTCCGTGTTGTCGAACGGCTGGAACCCGGGGCAGGCCGTTGTCCCGGTGAAGCCGTGGCTTGGGTCCTCGACCCTGGCGGAGTAGCCGTCGAGCGAGGTCTTGATCTCCAGATACCCATGGTTAGCGTCGATCTGGTCTCCCCACGGGGAATGCGAGACCGCCCCGCGGCCGCTGTGATCGCAGCCGGTCGCATCCTTGCCACTCAGGTCTTCGGTGACGCCACCGTTCGCCTGCCGGAAGAACACGTCGTCGCCGTTTTCGTTCACGATGCCGAGGTAGTTGAAGGTCAGTCCCGCGGACTTGATGGCGGCATTGCCGTCACTGGTGCTGTGAAATCCAGCCGTGAACTGAGGCACGTTCCACACCCGCGGAACGGCAGCGAAGTTGATCTTCGGTGCGCGGCGAACGCCGACCGGGAAAGACTGCACGCTCGGGCCAGCTCCTCGACTGTCCAGTCGTGGCCGGGGTCTCGATGGATAGTTGAGAGGGCGATTGCATCTCGAATAGGAGCATCCTGTGGGCCACTTCGAGACCTTCGAGCGCTTGGCCGCGGCCGCCGCGCAGGATGATCACGGCCGGGAGGCTCGCGAGCAGGTGGCTCGCCTGCGGGTCGCCGGTCGTGAATGTTCCGCAGAGCCAGCGCCCAGGCTCGGCTCCGGGCGCGTCGTGCTCGGCGCCGGCGCGCATGGTCGCGTGCGCGCGTTTGCCGGCGTCGCTGAGTGGTGCGGGTCGCCGCGCGGGAGCAGGATGACATCGCCACGACTCACGCGCTCGACCTGCGCGTCGCCACCGATCCGAAGCACGAGTTCGCCCTCTTCAATGATGTGCAGGGTGCCGAGCTCGGCGAACCCAATCGAGAAAGTCCGCAGCGGGGCGTACGCGACGATCCGTTCTCCGCTCAGACGGACGCTCCGGAGTAGCTCCGAGAGCAAGTCGTGCGGCTGGCCATATGCGTCGAGGCCGAGCGCGGCGTCCTCGATCGCTGGAGGATCGGCAAACTCTCGCGGCGGTCGGGGCAAATCGGCTGGCGTTGCTGAACGATCGGCAAGATGTTCCGGCGGAGCGGTCACTGTCCCTGCGCATGCCTCGGACTACGCTCGACGAACAGCAAGTGGAGCGACCAATCGGACAGGGTTGGGATCACGTCGGGGCGCTTTGCCAGATGTCACCTTCCTCCTCTGGCGAAGTTCGACCAGAAAGGAACAGAACCCATGACATCGAGAGCTGGCGAAGCTGGGCAGGACACGCCGACCAAGATCAGCTTCGTCTATTCCAACCCCCACCGACCCGGCCGCCTTCGAGGCGGCTTACCCCGAGCAGCTTGCGCTGGCGCGGAAGCTCCCCGGCCTGACTCGGCTGCAGACGTCGGAGGTCTGGCCGAAGGAAGACGGCGGCCCCACCCCGGCATACCGACTGTTGGACCTGTACTTTGCCGACTACGCTGCGGCCAGGGACGCCGCCGCAGAGGCGGGCGCCCTTGTCGGCGCTACCCTCGAGCACGCCACCGGAGGCGTGGTGATCGCATTCGCGGAGGTCCTCGACGACGCCTAGACCGGCGCGAGACAGGGCCTCGGCCCGACTGAGCTCTTCCGGTGCATCCGGTAGTGCAACACCATGAACGGAAGGCCGAAGACCCAGAAGGCGTGCTCCGCGCGCAGTTCGCCGTCCTCCACGTACACGTCGAGTTGCTCGGCGAAGCCCTGCACGGCGGCCGCCGTCAGCTCCCGCGTCTCAGCGTCGATGTAGGTGAGGTAGTGGCCGGGATGTTTCAGTTCGCTGCGGCTGGTGAGGATCAACCCGCCGCCCGGCCGCGCCCTCGGTGCGAGCGTTGCGGTGAAACTGGCGTGGGGGAGTGGGAAGCCGACGCTGACGTAGCCGCGCTCCTCGTCGCGATATGTCGTGTAGATACCGATATAGATGGGTTCGTCATTGTCGGTGAACGACCGGATCCAGCCACGTAGCGCCACCACGTCCTCGCCGGGAGCGGTGATCGTGTCGACACGGCTGCGGATGCCGCGCTGGGTCTCGCGCTGGTTCATCGGCACGCTCGCCTGGCCCAGCGGCCTGGCGAGCAGGTTGCGGTACAGCAGGTAGCCGGGACGTACCCACAGCCGCCATTCGGGCACGATGTCGAGCGTGAATCGGGTCGTGTGCTCGTAGAACTCGCGGACCAGCGGATCCACTTGTGCGGGATCGAGCTCAGGACCGGCCAGCGAGTCCAGCGAGACGACGATCCCGACATCGGCCGCGTCCGCGGTGTAGGTGCCGCCCAGCACATCAGCGAGCTGTCTGACGTAGCTCGTGCCGACGTACCGACCGCGTGACTCCAACGGCACAACGAACGGCAGGTCCTCGGCTTGTACCCGTTCCGCCAGCATGCTGACCTGCGGGTCTGGGAACAGCAGCGCGGACAGCACCCGGAAGGCCACAACGCTCGTCGCCGCCACCACGGCCGGTTCGGCGGCCCGGTCGCGCAGCTCGAACACGCGGCCCACGGCGGCCCCGAGCGCCGGACCGAGTGCCACCTTCTGCGGCCGCAGGCCGAGCGCCCCGGCCACCGCGCCGCTCACGGTGCCAACCGTCAGCGGTCCGGTCCCGCTCAGCCGTCCCCCGGCCCAGCCCGCTGGGGCGGCCAGTGCGCCGCTGGCGAGGATGCGCGACCACAGCTCAGGAATCTGCCCGGGCCGCTGCCGTGCCCGCGACACGGCTTCCGCGGCGCCCAGGAAAGCCGCCCCGGCTGCCGCGCCGCGCACCGCGGCCCGCGCTCCTCGGTGCCCCGTCAGCGCCGCCCCCGCCACCGCGCCGAGCACGCCCGCGCTCAGAACCTGCTGCTTACGACTTGGCCCCGTACGCGCTCCGGCCCCTCGCTCAGTCGCCACGTGCGTAACCTACCGGCCACGCTGAGACCTCGCGAATACACGCTCGCGACACGTCTCCATTACGGACTGCACCGACCACCGCGCGCCTCACGTGCGTTAGCGTCGTTCCAATGCATCTCAGGTCGATCAGCGACGACCTCACGGTCCTGAGCGACCACGGGTTCGTCGTGCAGCCGGGACCGTTCGCGCGACTGCAAGACGCTTGGAGTGCGGCGCGGGTGCTCGTCGACGAAGCTGCGGCGACGGGTGCTCGGCTTGCGGTCATAGGCGACTTTGTGATTCCACCGCCGGACGGGCCGCCCAGCCGGGACTTTCAGACCCTGCACTTTGACTTCGGCCTGCCCCTCGCGCCTGTCGCTTCAGCCGACGTCGCCCGCTTCACCGCGCTGAACGTCGCAATCGACGCACTTCCCAGCGACGCGGTCACGCGACTGGTGCCGTTGCGCTTGCTGCTTGCCGGCGGCCCGTGGCCGGACCATGATGAGCTGGTCCGTCGGTTTGCCGTTTACGGCGACAGCCATGGAGCGTGGGACAACAGCGCCGGATACGCCGAGGGCAGTCTTGCGCGGATCGTCGAGGCCGCCCTGGGGCAGACGCCCGCTTTGCCGAGCGTCAAGGAAGATCCCGAATTCCTCTGCGGAACCGAGTTCGCCAGCCTCGCTGAGGAGGCGGCGTTCTTCGCTCAACGCGGTCTGCGTCTCGACATCGTCGGGACCGAGGTGTGCCTGCGTCCCGGCGAATTGCTCGTGTTCGACAACCTCGCACTCGCTCACGGGCGCCGGGGAGTGCGTCGACCCGGCGAGCTGAACCAGCGTGTGTTCGGGCACCGGGCCTTTGCGGTCGACCAGCAGGTCGAGCTCCGCGACCGCGTGCTCGCCGCCTTCTCGTCGTAGCCGGCGCCGCCGTCTCACGTGGGAACCCTCGGCGAACAGCGACGGGCCGCATCGTGCGGAGCTGTGGTGCTCCATCGCGCGTCGGGTCGAAGGGTCCGCCCCGAAAGGCGATCCTTCGACCCTCGTGCACGCCTAGTGCTGGCTAGCGGTGCGGCCTTTGCCCGGCGTCTTGGTTGGGGCGGTCCGCGACGCGCTCGTCGGCGACCGTGTGCTTGCGGCGAATTGCCAGCACGGGCATGGCCGCGATCGAGAGGGCACCGACGATCCCTATGTCTCGAACCGCGCTCGCGGATTGGGCGGCGGAAAGTGCGGCGACGCGGCAGGTTGGACACGTTGGCATGCGTCCTCCATCGTTTTGGGGTTGTGGCTGTCTGAGCTCGTGTCGGAGCCCGTGGTCGCACGCGCATGGTCCACCGCGATCGCCTTCGCGAATAGCCCCCTTAGGGTCACAAGCTGCTACACCCTCGACGAGGAGCGCTGCGGTCAAGTTCGCCAAGCCCTCTCAACCTCCGCACCA
Organism: uncultured Solirubrobacterales bacterium; assembly: GCA_963794285.1. Taxonomy (GTDB): domain Bacteria; phylum Actinomycetota; class Thermoleophilia; order Solirubrobacterales; family Solirubrobacteraceae; genus Palsa-465. The sequence continues at coordinate 28,557 of CAWCDS010000009.1, read as the reverse complement.
GCCCGGCAAAGGTGCGACGAGCGCCGGGACCGTCCGCCTGATCGGCCCTCGTCGAGCGCCCACAGGCACCTCGCCGTGCTAGAAGTCCTCGGGCAGAATCTGGTCGCGGTGGAGCGCAGCGCGGAACAACTCGATGTACTCGCGCATGTTTGCCTCCTCCAGCACCACAAGGTCGATGACGAGCTGATGGCATGCCTCGTCGAGGAGGTCCTCATAGCGGTCGAGTTCCGCGACCGAGCATTGGACCTGCTCGAACGCGAAGCATTCCGGGCATCGCAAGAGCACCGAGTAATCGTCGCCGCACTCCGCAGACTCGACGAGTTCGACGAGTGGTGAGCCGCAGTGCCTGCAGCAGCCAAGCTCCGGCGGGGTTTCCCGGCGGGGCTGGCGCGGATGACTCGCGCGGCGCCGGGGCGTGCTCCGGTCTGGTTTGGCGCGCTCGATGTTCGACTCTGACATGGTGGCCTCCTTGGCCTTCTACTTGAACCATCGGCGGCTGGACGCGCGGCTTCAGCTCGCCTGGACGAAACGCCAGGCGCTGGAGCATTCGCGCGTCATGCGCGGGTCGAGGTCAACGTGGTGGTCTTTCGACGACTAGTCCGTCCCTGCGGTACGCGCCGCGGCGTACGCTCGTGGGCTGGACGAACCGTTCCTGACCGTCGCGGACGTCGCTCGCATCCTCCTGCTCAACCAGCAGAACGTCCGTAACTGGATTGCTCTCCGCGCGCGTGGAACCTTCATCGAACGCAAGACCGAAGCGTTCACCCTCCGTCGCGGACGGCGGTGTCAGTCCGACTCACCGCGGGCGCGCCTGTAGCGCTCGTAGATCACGCGCGAGCCGAACGTCCTGGTCTCGACCAGGTCCAGCGAAACGTCTTCCGTGACCGGCGGCAGGAACGGCGTGCCGCCACCGACGACGATCGGATGGCGGAACATGCGTAGCTCGTCGACGAGGCCGAGCTCGATCGCTGCCGCGGCTAGGCCGGCGCCGCCGATCGAGACGTCCTTGTCGGTCGCGTCGAGCGCCGCAGCGGCCTCCTCGGCCACCGACGCCTCGGCGAGCCGCGCGTTGCCCTGGACGCTGTCGAGCGTGCGGCTGAAGACGACCTTCGGGATAGCGCACCAGACGTCGGCGAACGCGGCCCCGAGCTTGTTGTCGCGCATCGACGGATCGGTCTCCCACACCAGCATCGTCTCGTAAAGCCTGCGGCCGCACAGATAGCCGCCGAGCTCGCGTACCTGCGCGATGTGGAAGCGAAACTGCTCCTCGTTGGGGACCGACCAGGAGAACGCGCCCTCGCGGTCGGCGATAAAACCGTCCACCGAGACGCTCATCGAGTAGATCAGCATGGCTTCAAGCTCGTCGCACCGCAGCGACGGACGATGATCGCGATGAAGTTCACCAGTGAGCTTGGCATCGGGCTCTCCTTCCTTGTGCGGGCTGCTCTGCCACAGCTAGTGACCGATCGCGAGATGAAAACTCATGGTCGTGGGCGGTCCAAGCGATGGCGTGCCGTTGCTACCGGGAACTCGGTAGCCCTGTCGGGTTTGTTCAAGACGGCCGTGCGCCGGCGGCCGGTTGGTAGCCAACTGAACTAACCCATCTTCACGTGCCGGACGCGCTCCGGGGTGATGAGGAACTTGACGCGTTCGTCGCCGGGCTGATGCCACGGGTACTCGTCAAGGCCCATATACTTCTTCGTCAGCCGATCCGCGTGCTCCTTGGCGCCCTCACCCGTGCCGGTGGCGGTACCTCGGATCTCGACGTAGTGCCCGGGGTTGTCCGACTGGAACACGAGCACGGTCGCATGCGGGTCGCGCTCGAGGTTGGCCGGCCACAGCCGCCCGACGAGGCTGTTGACCGCGACCGATCCGTTCTCGGTGTCGATCCAGACCATCGCCTCATGGATCGATCCGTCCTCGTTGTGGGTGGAGATAACTGCGTGATTGGGCTGCTGAAGCAGCTCCTGCACATCGGGGTCGTTGAGCGTTGCCATGCACGACAGTTTACCCGTCAACTGTGCAGAACACACACAGTCGAGAGAGGTCGCGGCGCTTACGCAGGGCCATCCCACCGGCTATCTCGCGGCCGCGTCTCTGGCGGCGACGATCGGGCGGCTGGTCGAAAGCGACGGGCTCGATCGAGCTCTGAACTTGGCCGCATCCGAGCTCGCGGTTGCAGCCAACGTCGTCGTTTCGCGAGGCCGTGCTAACGGGTCAATCACGGCGGCGACTCGGACTCGACAGGGGCGATCTCGGCAACTGACGCGATCCGCACCCTGAGGCGAGACTTGATAGACGTTGGGCATGGCTACCGGGTTCGTGTGGCACGAGCGAGACGCCTGGCATGATGCCCGCGGTCTGCTCGACACGGCTGTTGACGCCGTCCTCGAGGAGCGCGTGGCGAACGCGTACGCCCTCGTGCGCCCGCCTGGGCATCACGCCGGTCCGAGCGGCGGATGCGGCTACTGCGTGTTCAACAACGTTGCGCTCGCCGCGCTGCGCCTCAGACGGACGCACGGCCTTGGACGCGTCGCCATCGTTGACTGGGACGTCCACCACGGCAACGGCACGCAGGAGACGTTCTGGTCGGACTCGACGGTGTTGACCATCTCTGTGCACCAGGAGGACCTGTTCCCGCCAGGAAGCGGCTTGTCGAGCGAGGTCGGCGCAGGTGCCGGCGCGGGCGCGAATATCAACGTCCCGCTGCCGGCCGGGGCGGGGCGGGCCGCCTACCTCGACGTCCTGGACCGCGTCGTGGTGCCCGCGCTGGAACGGTTCGCTCCGCAGTTCATTCTCATCGCCTGTGGTCTCGACGCCGCGATGCTCGATCCGCTCGGACGGATGAACCTCACCAGCGAATGTTTCGCCATCATGACCGCGCGCCTCATCGCCACCGCCGCCTCGCTGTGTCGGGGGCGACTGGTGCTGTGCCACGAGGGCGGATACTCGAGCGCCTACGTCCCCTACTGCGGGCTGGCCGTCATCGAATCGCTGGCTGGAGCGAAGACCGATGTCGTCGATCCGTGGCTGACCGATGCCCGTCGCGTGCGCGAGCTTCCGTTGAGAGTTGACGAGCGGGCCGCGATCGATCAAGCCGCAGCCCAGCACAGACTCTGACCCCCGGGTTCGTCAGACTGTCGCTGCCCAGAGCGCGAGCGCGGCCAGACCACCCGCGACCCGGAGAGCACTAGGGGCCTGGCGGGCGCACGACGAGCTGTGAACGGGAGGTTCGGGCAGCCGGGATACCTGTAGTTGCCGACCCCGAACTTGGTCACCTTCGCATGTTTGAGCAGTCAGCGCCGTTCGGGCAATGCGGGCCGATCAACTCGAACGACACTGCTAGCGGCCTGCAGGCGGCAATTGGTAGCCACGGGTGCAATCGCGGCCGGACCTCTTCGCGGCGTAGAGGGCTCTGTCGGCAGCGCGCAGCAGGCCTTCCGCATCGGTCGCGTGGACCGGATAGCTGGCGACACCGGCCGACATTGTCAACGAAGGCCCGACGTACCCTTCGGCTGTCACGCTGCCGCGGCAGCGCTCGGCGATCGCAAAGCTCGCCGAAGCGTCGGTGTCCGGCAAGATGATCGCGAACTCTTCCCCGCCCACCCGGGCGACCAATTCGCCGTCACGAACCGACCGCATCAACGCGTCCGCGACGGCGATCAGGGCAATGTCGCCGGCCGGATGACCGTCCTGGTCGTTGATCAGCTTGAAGTGGTCGATGTCCACCTCTACGAGGCTCAGCGGCGTCGAGGTCCGGCGGGCCCGGTGAAACAACACGTCCAGCCGATGGTTGAAGGCGCGCCGGTTGAGCAGCCCGGTCAGATCATCCGTGTCGGCCTGCGTGCGAAGCAGGTCGCGCTGACGGGAGGAGTCGAGCGCCAACGCGACGATGATCCCGAAGCGCTCGATGATCACCGCCTCATACTCGGAGAACGGCACGTCGTCGCCGTGCCGGTAGACGTTGAGCATCGCGATCGTGCGCCCCGCGACCTGCAGCGGCACGCACATCATCGCCTCGGGCTCGACCGGGGTGCCCACGATCATCCCGCCCTCGGGATCGAGGTCGCTGCGGGGAATGTTGCGCGCATGGCCGTCGCGCAATGTCGCCCCGGTGATGCCCTGCTCGAGCGGGAAGCTATCCGTCATCACCTGCTCGACGTAGCTGCCGTAGGCAAATAACGGCATGAACATCCCGGCCGCCCGATCGATCTCATACAGCGCGAGATCGTCGTATGGCACCAGCCCGCCGAGTCGCTCCACAACGCGGCCGAGCGTCTGCTCGAGCGAGTCGGCCGTCAGCACCGCGGCCGCGGCGTCCATCAACGCGTCCAGCGTCGACGCCCACATCTCAGCCGTAACACGGTTAGCGCTCATTAGCCAACACCGGTATCGACACTGAGGTGTGTCTGAGTCAAAGCCACAGATCGGGGAGCGAATCAGTCCACATCGGTGGGGCTCCGGCGGTTGGCTTTGGTTTTCTGTAGTTGATGGTATGCGATGCGGGCCCAGCGGGCGTGCCGAAGTCCGCGTTTGCGGGCAGCACGGATCCGCGGTCCGCGGCCGTCGTGCTCGTCGGCGGGGGTGACGTATCCGATCGCGGCGTGCAACCTGATCGTGTTGTACTGGTGGCGGACGTCGGCGAGCTCGGCGCGCAGGACCTCGGGGTCGCGGATCCGATCGAGGTGCGGCCAGTCGGCTTTGACGTGCGAGAACAGGCTCTCGATCCAGGCCTGATCGGTCGGCGTTCCGGGCCGGCCGAAGTGTTGCGCGATCGCGCACATCGCCATGAACGCGCGGGTGTCGGCCGAGGTCATCTGCGGCCCGTTGTCGCTGACGGCGAGGAGCACCGGTGCGAGAACGTCAACATCGGCATCGAGGGAGAGGGGATCGGGCGTCGCAGCGTCCTGGCGGGCCTCGATCAGCTCGAGCAGCCCTTCGGCCTCCAACGCGTCCATGAACACGACCTGCACCTGGGTGGAGGTCTCCTCGATCGAGACGAGCTCGGTGATCCACTTGCGGGTGACCAAGTCCATGACGGCGAACACGGCGTGCTTGGGGCAGCCGGCGAAGTGCGTGACGTCGTAGATGTAGATCGAGTTGCGCTGGTAGTCCGCCCACTCCGGGAACGGCCGCCGCTCTGACCGGACGCGTCGGGGGCGCTTCAAAACCAGACCGTGAGCAGCCAAAACACGCCGAACGGTGGCCGGTGAGACCCACACCCGGCCGATGTAGCTGCCGCGGTGCGCGAGCTTGCGGTGCGAGCGATCAACCTCGCCCCAGCCCTCGAACAGCGCCAGGATCGCCGTGACCTCCTCGGGCCGCAGCCCATGCACCGCGCTGCCCGGCTTCAGATCGCCAAGGCAGCCGGCATCACGCCGCCGGCGCCACCGCCACGCCCGCCCCTCATCCAACTCCAGATAGCGGCAGGCGCGACGGTGCTCCCACCCATCGGCGACGGCCCGATCGATCAGATCCAACAGCTCATGCTTGGTGGCCGCATCGACGCGGCGAGGGACTCGGCCACTCAGTCCCAGCGCTCTTTTCCCTCCGCGAGCATCAACCGCACGCCCATCTCCTTCAACGCCTCCGACAGCCTCGCGATCTCTGCCCTGGCTTCGGCAAGCTCGGGATCAGGACCGTTCTGGCGAACCCCCGGTCGGGACGCCGCGAGCGCATCCAGCGCACCCTGCTTCGCGACCGTCCGCAGCTTGACGATCGTCGAGCGATCAACCCCCGCCCGCTCCGCAGCCTCGACCGTCGAGAACTCGCCGCGCAACAAGCCCAGCCAGATCTCATACTTCTGCGAAGGCGAGGGCTTGCGACGACGGCCCCCGCTGCTGCCTGCTGAACGTCCCGGCTCGGTCATCAAAGACCCCTTCATGATAGAGCCAGAAGCCTCGCAGATGTGGGCTAATCAAAACCCGGATCTGTGTCATTGACTCGGACGCAAACCAACACGGCAAGCCGGGTACGACAGTAGCGACGACACGATAGGCCACGCGACGACTGCGTGTTGCTCGCGCTTGAGCGACGGCTAGTCGTCAGCGAAGGTGTAAGTGCGCTGAGGCGCGAACTGAATAGAAACTGCGTTCAGGCTGCGACCTCGGGCGCGAGCGTCGAACTAGGGTCGGGGCGCTCGACGCCACCGCCGAACGCGTCTCAATCGAGGAATTTCACCCGGCGCCCTCAAAAGCGCGTCGGTGTCTTTCATATCCTGCCGGCTCACCTTTAGTTCTGGGCTTGTTAATTAAGTCGACTAATGTTCGTGTGAGCTGTTTTCTGGTGATCGTTCGCCCCGCCGGGTTGGCGTTTGCTTCGAGCTCGGTCCGGTGATCGTCGTGCCCGGTGCGATGCTTACTCCTCCCGAGCCGAACGCGCACCGGCTCGAAAGATGCGCTCGTGGGCGACACGATCAGAGTTGAGGGCCAGGCGGCGGGCCAGGTTCTCCCGGGCGCTGATGCTGACGTGCGGGAGGCTGGGGAGCCGAGCCTGCGCGCGGTTATCGAGAGCAATTTCGACGGAATGGTCGTAGTCGATCCCGCAAGCGTTCAGGGGGTCGTCGGATCGTTGTAGAGGGTTCCTGCTGGTTGCAGGGAATCTTGCGGTGTGCGGCGGGAAGAGCTTCGAGCGGCGATCGAGCGTGATCCGGAGGCTGTGATCGATCTGGTGTTGTCGTTGATGGCGCGGGTCGAGGAGCTTGAGCGGCAGATTGGCCGTAACTCGCGTAACAGTTCGTTGCCGCCGTCGCGTGATTCCCCGGATGCGCGCAAGGCGCGGCCGAAGAAGAAGGGCTCGGGCCGCCGTCAGGGCGGTCAGCCCGGGCATCCCGGGCAGCATCGGCCGATGGTGGCTGACCCGGATCGCGTTGAGACGTATTGGCCGTCTGAGTGCGGTGGGTGTGGCGCGCCGATCGGCGAGGGCGATCGGGTCGCGGACGGCGATCCAGTCTCCCATCAGGTCAGTGACATCACGGTTGTGGTGAAGGTGTGCGAGCACCGGCGGATGCGCACGCGCTGCGGGTGTGGTCACAGCACACTCGCGCCGCTGCCCGCGGGGGTGCCGGAGGGCGCGTTCGGGGCGAGTGTGGCGGCTGCGGCTTCGACGTTGACCGCTGCGCGCGTGTCGCGTCGCGAGACCAGCCGGCTGCTGGAAGACCTGTGCGGGATCGGGGTCAGCGCCGCGTCGGTGGAGGCGCTGGTCAAGCAGGTGTCCGCTGCGCTGGAGGATCCGTATGTGCGGATCCTTGAGCATCTCGACCAGGCCACGGTGCGCTGCGCCGATGAGACCTCGTGGCGCCAAGCGGGCGATCCGCGGTGGCTGTCGGTCGCCGCGGCCGTTGACGCCGCGCTGTTCCAGATCGCGACCCGGCGTGATCGTGACGCGACCCGGGCGCTGTTGGGTGAGGATCCGGGCGGGGTGATCGTGTCTGACCGCTCCTCCGTCTACCTGTACATCGACGCTCCCAAACGCCAGTTGTGCCTCGCTCATCTGTTACGCGATTTCGTCGCGTTGGGCGAGCGCGCCGGCGCGTCGGGCCGCCTCGGCCACAAGCTCCAGCGGTGCCTCGCCGACGTGTTCACGATCCTCAGCGCACCCGAACGTGACCGCGAAGACCTGACCGCGCTCCGCGCCGACCTTGCGTCCTGCCGCGAACAGCTCAAGACCCTGCTTGAGCAAGGCGCCCGCGGCCACGACCAGCGGACCGCCCGGTTCTGCATCGGACTGCTCGAGCGCTACGACGCGCTCTGGACATTCACCCGCGTCGCCGGTGTCCCGGCCACGAACAACACCGCTGAGCGAGCGCTCCGCCACGGTGTCATATGGCGCAAAACAAGCTACGGCACCCAGACCGACCACGGCAACCGGGCCGTCGAGCGGCTGCTGACGATCCGCGAAACCTGCCGCCTCCAGGGTCGCCGCCTCCATACCTACCTCGCTGACGCGATCACCGCCCATCAACACGGGCAGCCAATCCCCACGCCGCTTCAGGCCTGATCCGAGATCAGACCCGCTGAACGGTTACTCGATCCCGGTGGCGACGTCCTGTTCGTCAATCCTGCCGCTGAGCGACTGCTCGGGCGGAGCTCGGCGCAGATCGTGGGAGCGCAGTTTGGGTTTCCCCAGGTGCCGGGCGGGGCAATCGAGATCGAGGTCATTGCGGGCGGTACGCTCCGGGTGGCGGAGATGCGGGTCGTGAAGGTCGTGTGGGAGAAGGCCCCCGCGTCTCTCGCGTCGCTGCGCGATGTCACCGAGCGCAAACGCACCGAATCCGAGCTTCATCGGCTGGCGGAGGCGGCCCAGCACGGCACCGACGCCGTCGTCTCGATCGGCTTGGACGGTCGGATCTGTCACTGGAACGCGGCCGCCGAGTCGCTCTCCGGCTGGAGCGCCATCGAGGCCGTTTGGCGCCAGCTTGATGAGCTGTTGACTGTGTCCAGCGGTGAGCCGGCCGATGAGATCGCCCGGATGCTGGCCGGGGAACCTCCCTACCAGTTCGAGACTCAGCGACGTCGCAAGGACGCCACGATCCTCGACGTGCTGCTGAGCATCTCACCCTGGACCGATGACGGGAGCGTGGTCGGTGTCACGAGCGTCACGATCGATGTCAGCGAGCAGCGAGCAGCGAGCAGCGAGCAGCGGGCCCGGGAGCGCGAGAACGACCGGCTGGCGGCGGCCGCCGACTACGGCACCGATGCGGTCGTTTCGACCGATCGTGATGGGCTGGTGCGCCATTGGAATCGCGGCGCCGAGCGGCTGTATGGCTTCACGAGCGAGGAGGTCATCGGGCGACGCGCCGTTGAGCTGACCCGGTCAGCTGCTGGGGCCGACGAGGCGAAGGCTCGGGTGGAGGACGCGATTGCCCGGATTCTCGGTGGGGAGGCCGTGCACCGCTGGAGAGCCAGAGCCGCAGGAAGGACGGCGTTGTCATCGACGTACTGAGCACGCTCGCACCGTGGCATCGCGACGGGCAAGTCGTTGGCGTGACGGTTTTGGCCATGTATCGCTACAGCGAGGACGAAGCCATTGGCCAGGTCACACATGACCTGTTCGCGACGGTTTTCCCAGAGTCCAGGCAAGCCGTCGATGGCGCGCTGGCCCGGGAGGGGCACTGGGAAGGTGATCTTCGCCACACGCTTCACGACGGCACACAGATCGTGGTGGCGAGCCGTCAGGCTTTGCAGCGCGCGCCCAATGGCCGGCCGACAGCGATCATCGAGTTGAGCTCTGACGTCACCGAGCTGCGCGAAGCCGAGGGTGCGCTCAGAGACGCGGAGGAGCGCTTCCACGGCGCGTTCGATGAGGCTCCGATCGGATCGGGATGGCGTTGATCTCAACCGACGGGCGTCTGGAGCAGGCCAATCGGGCGTTGGGCGCGATCTGCGGGCGCACCCGCGGTGAGCTTGTCAAGATGCGGATGAGAGAGTTGGTTCACCCGGCCGACGCGGACAGAGCCACCGAGGCGCTGCTCGCGCTGAGCGACGGCGCTACCGAGCAGCTGGCGATTGAGCTACGGATCATCCCCCCGGTCGGCTCGCCACTGGACATCTCCGTGAACGCAACGCGTCTGAAAAGCGGCCCTGAGCAAGCTATGCACATGCTCTGCCAGTTTCAGGACGTCACCGACCGCAAGCGCTATGAGGAGCAACTGCAGTTCATGTCCGACCACGACCCCCTGACCGGCCTCGATAACCGGCGCAAGTTCGAAGCCGACCTCGATCGCCACGTCGAGCACTCCAGCGCTACCGCCGCAAGGCGCGCTGCTCGAACTCGACATCGGCCGTTTCGATGGATCTGCGACACGCCCGGGCACAGCGCCGGCGACCAGCTGCTCGGCTCGATTTCAATCCTGCTGCGCGGGCGCCTGCGCACTTCGACCTCTCGCGTGGCTCGGCGTGACCGTTCGTGGTCCTGCTACCTGATCGAACAGCGCCCCGGCCTGCAGCTCGAGATCAACATCTCCGGAAGCTCGCTCGGCGACCGCAAGCTCCTGCAAGCGATCGATGACCGCATACGAACAAGCTCAATCGATCCCTCGCGGCTGATCTTCGAGGTCACCGAAACGGCTGCCGTCGCGAACATCACCCACGCCCAGGCGTTCGCCTAGCGACTGCGCGACCGCGGTTGCCGCTTCGCGCTGGACGACTTCGGAGCCGGTTTCGGCTCCTTCTACTACCTCAAGCATTTGCCGTTCGACTACGTCAAGATCGACGGCGAGTTCGTCCAGCACGCCACCAGCGGGCATATTGACCGGCTCGTTATCGAAGCGGTCGTCCGCATCGCCAAAGGCCTCAGCAAGCAAACAATCGCCGAGTTCGTCACCGACGAGAAGACCAAGCGGATGGTCACCCGACTCGGAGTCGACTACGCCCAGGGCTACCACATCGGCAAACCAGTCCCCATCGCCAGGCTAGTCGACACCGGCAGTGTCCACCTCGGACCCCCGCCGAGACAACCGCCCGCCCGGGTGCTCACCCCGCCTGACGGTCGGTATCGGCTGGAACGCCACACGCAGGTGCCCGAACGGCGGCGCGATCTGGCGCAATCAGCCAGCCGCTAAGCGTTGCTCGCTGCTCCATGGGCTGTGGGTGCTGCGTAGTTTGCCGCGCTTGCAATCGTGACGGTGAGTGAGACACTGGAATCGTGGACGAGGCGGATGAGGCGGTCGTGTTGCGTATGTATGTGGCGAGCGACAGCGTGCACTCGATGCAGGCGCGCAGGCAGCTTGCGGGGTTGCGTGAGCGCTTCGGTGGGGAGGATTGGGAGGTCGAAGTCGTCAACGTGTTCGAGCAGCCTGCGCTCGCCGAGGCCGACCGGGTTCTCGCGACCCCGCAGCGCTCACCGGCAGCGTACGGATATCGGACGCACCACCGCGTCCGTACACAGGTCCGCGAGTGTCGACGATTTTGACGGCCGCCGGAGCTGGTGGTGCTTCGTGGAGGTCTTGAGGACGGCGGCCTTGAGCGCCCAGCCGATCGTGGCGGTGCCCTGCTGCGTGCCGGACGGCCCGCAGCTGGTGGCGACGATCGAGTTGCGTGATCACGCTCGCGCCTGCCCCGTTGTCGGGGTGCCCGAGGGCCGACTCTGCGAATTGCCCGGTGGAGGTGGTCTTGACGGCGAAGCCGAAGTGCAGCTGGTAGGTGCACTTGCCTGGAACGAACGTCATGAACGCGAGGTCCTCGGGAGTCTTGGCCAGCGAGGCGCCGCTGGCGTCCTGCCGCGCGGTGATCGTCCCGTTCGGAAGGCTGTCGAAGTACGTGTCGCCGACATCGATACTGGTGGCCGTGACGCCGACGACGCTCGCCGTCGTTTTGCCGAGGAACTCGACCGGCCCGCTGACGGACCTCGGGATGCGCGCGATGAGCTTGATCGCGGCGATCCCCGAGCGCGACAGCTCGACCGAAACCGTCCCGCCAGCGTTGTCAGAGCCTGACGCCCGACCTGAGCGATCTGATCCGAGCTCGCAGCTGACGGCCAGCTCCCGCCGACTGCGCGTCCACTTTGTGACCGCTCCTGACGCGATCATACTGCTGGCCCGTGTTTGGTCAGGCGGTGTTTCCGGCGTGGAGGCGGCGTGAGCGAGGTCTTGCGGCTCTTGCGCGTGACAGGAAGGGGGGAAGCTCACCCCGCGAGCAGTTCCTTGAAGGCGGGGTCCTCGCGGATCGGATCGAGGTCGGAATCGCCTTCGAGGAACGAGCGGGACTGATCCGAGAGTTCGATCGCGCGTCGAAGATGCGCGATGGCCTCGTCCTTCTGGCCGGCGAGGCTTTCGCAGCAGGCGATGTTGTAGAACAGGTCGGCGTACGGTGGATCGCCGGCCAGCAGCTCGCGTCCTCGATCCGCCGCCTCCGCATAATCGCCCGCCTCGTAGAGCGGCCGCAGGGGCGCAAACAGCTCCCAGCCGCCAGGCTCGTACGGCTTTCCAGGAACACCACCGACCACAATGATTGTCGTGCCGGGCTCCTCCCCGAACGCTGTGCGTTTGACGCCCCGCCGTACGAAGACGAACGTCCCGGCAGGCGCGTCGAGCTGTTCACCGTCGACCTCGAAGGATGCGCGCCCGCGTAGCACGAGATACAGCTCCTCTTGGGAATGGGGCTCGGACTCGTCGTGCTCGTTGATGATCCGAGCTCCCGCCTCACGGGCTGTCCATGCGTTGACACCGAACGACGTGATGCCGAAGTGGTGTCGCACGGCGCGCATTGGCGCGCGGCCGTCGTCCATTTCCCCGATGTCGTCGAGACGTGCCATTGCGTAACCATCCATGCAGATCCCTTTCGCTTCGCTTGCCTCCATCGTCCAAGGCCCGGCGAGTCTAGTCCAGCTCTGAACCCCTCCCGCCAGCGTTTCCGCGAATCTCCACCGCCTGTCTGCCGGCATTCGCCCGGTGCGACGCTGGCCGGACGGTACGAACCGGGGTCCGACCCGGAGCACTCGCTTTACGTATTGATAGAATCGTAAAGCGATGAGTAAGCTGTCCAGCAAGCACCAAGTCACGATTCCGGTCCGAATCCTGCGCGAGGCTGGGCTGGCTGCGGGCGACGAGGTCGTGATCCGGGCCAACGGTCTTGGCCGGATCGAGATCGAGCGAGCAACCGACCTCGTCCGCCGGTACGCCGGGAGCCTGCCAGCCGGCACCTACCCACCTGGCTACCTCGACGAGCTGCGCGGCGAGTGGCGCGAGTAGCCCTCGACGCTGACGTCGTCATCGGGTTCCTAGATCCGTCCGACCCGCAACATGACCAAGCGGTCGAGCTGCTCGCAGCGCACCTTGCGACGGGTGTTGACGTCTTGATCGCGGCGACTGTGTACGCCGAGGTGATCGTGCGTCCGCTGCAACACGGCACCGACGCCAAGGTCGATGAGTTCCTTACCGCGATCGACGCACACGTGGTCGATGTCGATCGTGCTCTCGCTCGCCAGGCCGCGCAGCTCCGAGCCCGGCACACCACGCTGCGCCTTCCCGACGCTCTCGCGCTCGCGACCGCGCTCACCTCCGACGCTGAGCTCCTCACGCTCGATCGACCCCTGCAGCGGATCGTGGACCGCGAGCGTCGCGATTAGGCAATCACATACCGTTTCCAGTCGCGAACCTCCTGCGAACACGACCGAGAGACGCGCATCGGGCGAAGAGCGGGGTTCGCCGGGGTCGGGAGGGAGCACGTGAACGAACGTGTGTCGCGCGCCGTGGATGTAGGGCAACCGCCAAGCGGTGTCGAACGTGACCGCGGTTTGGCGTGCGGGCTTTGTTCGAGCGCTGGCCCGGCGGGTCACCGGCGAACGGACTCTGTCGGTCGTCTCTTGGCGTTAATCCGGGTCGATGCGAATCGATGTCATCTGATCGGAGCTGCCCGTTCTTGACCATTGATGCAGGCGTTGGCGCGGTTCCGGAGGAAGTGTTGTTCCGCGATGTTCGCGGTCAGGTCCGCCGCCTGGCGGAACGATGTCGCTGCCTGCTGGTCACGCCCGAGACGGGCAAGGAGGTCGCCTCGCACGGCGTGGAGGAGGTGGTAGTCCCTCAACCCACCGGCTCCCGAGATCGCCTCCAGGAGCTCAAGGCCTGCGCCCGGACCGTCCACCATGGCGACCGCAACCGCGCGATTGAGTTCCACGATCGGCGAGGGGAACCGTTGCGCGAGAACGGCGTAGAGGCCGGCGATGCGGCGCCAGTCGGTCTCCTCGGGCGTCGCTGCCATCGCATGCGCAGCGACTATGGCCGCTTGCAGCGCGTAGCGTCCCGGTGGTCGGCGTTGCCGGTGGTTGAGCGCGTGGGCGCGTCCCAACTCGGCGAACCCACGGCGGATGAGCAGGCGGTCCCACCGCGAGCGGTTCTGATCTGCCAGGAGAACCAGCGGCTCAGACGGGCCCCTGCGCGCCCACACGCGCGACGCTTGCAGTTCGAGGAGCGCTGCGAGGCCGTGCACCTCAGGCTCCTCCGCTTCAGCCCGGTCCCGCACGATGCGCGCCAGGCGCAACCGTTCCTCGACCCAACTCGACCCGCACGCAATCCTCGCCCGACGTTGCCGTATATCCCGCGGTGAACGATCCAGCTAGATCATCTTCGATCGCGGAGTCCAGTCTGCTCGCCAGCTTCGCGCCGTGGGGCACCTCGTAAGGGACCCGTTCCGCTGTGAGCCTGCGCTTGGCCCGCACGATCCGCTGCGCCACTGTCGACTCCGACACGAGGTACGCCCGCGCGATCTCCCCCGTCGTTAGACCTCCGACCAGCGGGTCATCCAACTGGCGGATCTCCATGCCCATCTCCCAATCTGGGCCGTGAAGCGCGAGGAAGCGTGAGGCCCACTCCACGGCTTCGTCCTTCGACCTCGCCTGAAGGAGGCAATAACCGCCGATCACCTCCTTCGACTCGGTGAAGGGACCGTCGATCACCGTCTGCCTGCCATCGGCGAGGCGGATGCGGGTGGCCTCCTCGATCGGGCGCAGCCCGGCCGTGTCGAGCAGCACGCCGGCCTTGGTCATGTCCTCGAGCAACTTACCCATCTCCTCGGCCAGCCGCTCATCCGGACCGGTGGGGCCCGCCGCGTCCGGGTCCATCTGAATCAGCAACAGGTAACGCATCAGGATCACCTCGCAGACGCTAGAGAACTTGGTAGCGGACGTACACAGCCCCGGAGTCAAAAGCCTTCGACTCCACAAGCTCCAGGTCAAGCTTCGCGTTGTCGTGGAAGAGCGGTGTGCCGCGGCCGAGCGTCACGGGGTGTACGAGGATGCGGAACTCGTCGATCAACCCCAGGTCAACGAACCCGTGGACCAGCTTTGGACTGGCATAGATGGCGATCGTGCTGCCGGGCTGCGTCTTGAGCGTCGCGACCTCCTCCGCGACGTTGCCGCTAATGAGCCGCGAGTTCGCCCAGTCCGCCGATTCAAGCGTGGTCGAGACGACGACCTTGTCCACGTTGTTCACCCACTCCGCGTGTGCTCGTTGCGTCGATGCCCCGTCAGGGCTTTCGAGCATTTTCGACCAGAACCCTTGCATCCCCAAGTAGGTGGAGCGGCCGTACATTGCCGTGTCCACATCCGCCCGGACATGCTCGTTGCTGTACCGGTCGACCTCGTCGTCGTAGGCACGAGCTGTCCACTCGAAGCCCAGCCCTTCCTGTGAGTCGGCAAAGCCGTCCAGCGTCACGTTCTCGATTGCAACGATCTTCCGCATTCGATCCTCCATTCGTAGATGACAACGGATCCGTCTGGACCCCTCGTCTAGTCATCGAACGGAACAGTCCGAAATCGACATCGCACAAACCTCGCTCGGATCCGGGCGAGGAAGCACGCGCCGCCCTAGACCCCTCGCTGCACCTGCATCTCGCTACTGCTTCGCGGCGCACCCGCGCAGGCGCGGCAAGGGCGCCTCGTGGCAGAACGGATCCACAACCGCACGCCCGGCACGCCCGCTCAGGGTTTCCGGGTTTCGACAGACGACGCGCGAGCCGCTGTCAAGTCGTTGGCGGCACGGTGCGGTTGCTGACAGCGTCGCCCTTTTCGGCGGCCACCGGCGCGTCCGGGGGCGGACTGCCGCCAAGCGGATCAGTCACGGTCGAGCGCACTTCCTGGATGTCGTCACGAACCGCGTCAATCCCGAGGGCGTCTCGCGTCTCGCGGATTCCCTTGCCGGCGCGCCGCGCAATGGCCGGCAGACCCTTGGTGCCGAACACGAGCGCCACCAACAGCGCTAGCAGTACAAGCTTTTCGGGAGAGACGAACCCCATTGCGTCTAAGGATACGCGTAAGTCTACGCACCCCGGCGTCCTTTGATTGTGTTGACCATGGCTCCGACATCAGGAACTGCAGCGGGCATCGGGCTCCGTCCTACGTCGTCGGGCACGTGCGATCACATTGTGCGTCGCATGATCGCCGCCTCGAGGTTCTCGAGTTCGGTGCCACGATGGGCGCGGTACTCCTCGTTCCAGCTTTCGTCGTGGAGGGGATCGAGCGTCATGACCACGTTCGTGCGGTCACCTGCCGGCTCGATGTCGATGACCGTCAGGTGTTCATACGGCTCGTGGTCGGGCACGAAGTCAATCAGTGACAGGTAAGCGAGGCGGGACGGCGGTTCGACCTCGGTGAACGTTCGACGAAACTCGCTCGAGAGCGGCATGCCAAGGTTGCGCACAAACGCGACCTGTTCCGGCCCGGTCGCGGTCATGGTGTACCGCACCTGACCCCCGGGCCTGAGCTCGAGCTCGCTTACCTGGGTTTCGAAGCCGTCGGGCCCCCACCAGTCCTCGAGGCCGGCGGCGGTAGTGCACAGCTCCCAGATCAGCTCCGCCGGAGCGTTGTATGTGCGCTCGAGCTGCGTGACGTTCGGGCTGGGCGTGGGTTCGGTAGTCATCGATCCTCCTTTGGTCATGGCCGGCTGTTAGCCGGTTCTGTCTCAGTGACGAATGGGCAGACGCCAGACGGACATCCCGCCGCGAAAACCGGCGCGGTCTCCCTACGCGCCAGCGCTATTCGTCTTGGAGGTGAACCTGCTGCCCACCCGGGCTGGAGACGTTGTGAGATCCACACTGTTGGCCTACAGCAACGTCGATGTTGGCGATCAGCCCGCTCGGGCGTCCTGCGGAGAGCCCGGCTCTCAGGGCAAACCACGGTCGATCGACAACGCCTACGGTCACTTAATTGCCGAAGGCCCGCTGTTGCGGGCCTCGGGCGTCAGGAGATCAGGCGGTTATTTCATGGCCGGGGGACGTCTTTCGGAGAGGAGGTCTCACCCGCTGGTTGCCTTCGCTATCTGACAAGAACTTGTTCGGCACGCACCACAGGTTCCTTAAGGAATCCGTGATCGCCGCCGTCGACCTCTGGCACGTCACGACAGCCGCTGAGAAGTCCTGGCTCGTCGCGTGGCAGGGCCCCGACGGCGCTTCGTCGGGGCCTTGCGGTCGAACCTCACGCGTCCCGATAGCGGATCGATGACTGTGACAGGATCGATGTCGGGATCGGCGATCGTCAACGGTAGAATGACCCGCATGCTCCGAGAGGAGTTTTGGGGGGATGTGGAGGATCTTCGCGAGTACGCCGCGCGGATGCATGTGGCCGAGCGGATCGCGCGTTTCGGCGTCTTCCGCTGGGAGCTTGCAACTGGCCGGGTGCGCTGGTCAGATGAGCTTCATCGCATCTACGGGCTCGAAGCCGGCGCGTTTGAGGGAACGGTGCAGGCGTTCCTTCAATCCGTGCATCCCGAGGATCGCCAGCGGGTCCGGGACAGCATCGAGCGTTGTATTCAGGACGGGAGCTCGTATCTGAACGAACAGCGGATCATCCGCCCTGACGGCGAGCAGCGGACGCTGCTGGCGCGCGGCTGCACCGTTAACGGCCCTGACGGGCGCGCGCAGGCCATCGTTGGCGTCTGCACCGACATCACCGAACGTATGCAGGCCCAGCGGGCGCTCGGGCTCTCCGAGCGGCGGATGCGCGCGATTCTCGACTACACCCCGTCGATCGTCGCCGTCAAAGATCTCGACGGCCGCTACCTGATGTCAAACGCAGAAACCGGCCGGGTGCTCGGGCGCTCGGCCGAGGAGGTGATCGGCCGTTATTGCACCGAACTGTTCCCGCAGATTGCCGAGCAACTGCGCGAGAACGACCGGCTCGCCGCCGCGGAGATGGAGCCGGTGTACGACGAGACGGTGCTGATCAGAGACGGCGAGCCGCGCGACTATGTGACCGTCACCTTCGCGCTGCCTGACGATGACGGCCAGCCGGTTGAGACCTGCACGATCGCGACCGACGTGACCGAACGAAAGGAGCGCGATTCGGAGCGTCGCGCGAAGGCGGACTGGCGGCAGCGGATCGAATTGGCGATCGCTGAGAAGCGGATGCTCGCCTACGCACAGCCGGTGATCGACGTGGTCTGCGGTGAGGTCCGCTTCTGCGAGCTGCTGGTGCGCAAACAGCTGCGCTCAGGGGAGCTGCTGGCGCCGGCGGCGTTCCTGCCCGCTGCGGAACGTTTCGGGCTCGTGCAGATGATCGACGAGTGGATGGTCGGCCGGGCACTGGAGCTCTCCGAGCGTTTCTGCGCGGCGGTGAACCTCTCGGCGGTGACGCTCTGCGACGAGCAGGCCCGACGGCGGATCATCGAACGTCTACGAGGTTCCCGCCAGCGCTCGTCGCGGCTGATCTTCGAGATCACCGAAACCGCCGACCCTGAGCATCTGGACGCCGCGCGAGCGTTCGCAGAGGACCTGACGGCGCTCGGGTGCGGGCTGGCTCTTGACGATTTCGGGGTCGGGTTCGGATCGTTCACATATCTGCGGACGCTGTCGCTCGCCTACCTGAAGATCGACCGGTCGTTCATCGCCGGCCTGCTCTCATCACGCGACGACCGGCGGATCGTCGAGTCGATCATCGGAATCGCCCGCCAGTTCGATCTGCGGCTCGTCGCCGAAGGGATCGAGGATCAGCGGACATTGGAGCTCGTCCGCGAGCTCGGCGTGGACTGCGCGCAAGGGTTCCATCTCGCACTACCCGCGCCCGCCGAGGACGAGCTGAGCCCCCAGGTCGCGACCGGCCGTTGAGCCACTCGTTCGCCGGGCGATCCACCCGCGCACGCCATGGGCGGACGGTACGCTGGCCGCCTCCCAGTCCCCAGGGGCGTCTCATGTGCCAACGCTTAGCGGACGCCGGGCTCGAGCTTGCAGGACTTGCTTTCGCGACGTTCAGGAGGGCCTGCTTCATCGTGCTGCGCTACTCAGACGGTGTTCACCGTGGCGACGTCGCGACTCGGAGCAGCCGGACGGGTAGCGACTCCGGCGCTTGTCTCCATACGTTCCGGTCGGCGTAGGACCACGCGTAGGTCGGGCTGCCGTCGCGGATCAGGTTGCGGATGTCGGGGATGTCAAGCTCTCGCGCGGACCAGTCATAGAGGGCTTGGAGCCGCGGGGCGATCACGCCGTAGTCGAGCATCCGCGCCAGCCTGTGCTCGATCTTGAGGGTCGTCTCCAGGTCGAGCCGCGCCGGGTAGTGGGCGGGAAGCACGCGGCCGAGCGAGAGGAACGCGCCGGCCATTCCCACCCGTGGATCACCGAGGACTCGGCCGACCGGCGCGAACCGACCGAGAGCCGTGCGCGGCGCCGCGTTCAGCGCGTGCGCGTACAGGACGCGGAGCAGGGCGACGTTGAGGAAGAAGCGCTCAGGCAACGACTCCTGCTCGGCGAGATCGCGGTTCTCCAGGTACGCGCGAACGATGCTGGCGTTGTGCGCGCGGTACCAGGTCCGACCCGTCGGCTCCGCGATGAACGACATCCACGGCGCGATCGATGACGAGGACGCCGGCCCGGGAAGCCCGCCGGAACGGGCCAATGCCTCGCACCCGTCCAGGAGCAGTCGATCGTTGACTGCCCGCCACCACGGGCTTCCGGGTGGGTTTTCGTCGAGCGGACCTAACACGCCGCGTTCGGCCTGCCAGCGCATGAACGACAAAGCCGCTCTTCGGAACGGCAGATGCCGAGGCGCCTGACCGAACGGTCCGTAATACGCGCGCCCCATCAGCGCCAACCGGCCCGTCGGATCGTCGCGCACATGCTCGACTTGCGCCGCCGCCCACTTCGCCGCCGTCGTCTCGCGGGTGATACCCGCCACATGCCAGCTCTTGGCATGAAAAAGGTAAGGGGCATTCCGGGTACCGTCGGGAGACGTCATCGGTGTTGGCGGTCGAGGTTGAGGGCTGCGCTCATCGACGCGGAGTGGTGGAGGCTTGGGGGAAGTTTGCCGAGCTGATCGCCCGCAGGTCGCTTCGGCGCACAGGCGGAGGTGTTGGCGTACCCACAACGCCCGGCCGCGGCAGAGGAGGGCGCCCGGAACCTAATGGCCCCCGCACGTTCCCAGACGACACCTGCCAGCCCGCAACTGCGTCCTAGCGATCGGTCAACGACGCCAGCGAGCGTCACCGGGCCCGATCGCAAGCCCGCGATCCGCTTGGGTTGTGTTCGATGCCCTCCTGCGTCCCGGAGCGGCTGCGCAATCCCGACAGCCGAGTCGCAACGTACCCGGTAGACGCCGCGAATCACGGCAACTGCCTCCGGGGTGCGAGCGCGTGAATACGCCGATAAGCCCACGCTTCCCCGCAGCGTCAGCACGACGAGGCGCGATCGGTCAGCTGCCCGCTTCCGGCGAACGGTGTAGCAACTTCTGACCCTATGGTGGCTAGTCGCGAAGGCGATCGGGGTCGACTATGGACGAGCAATCACGTCATCCGAGACGAGCTCAGATCGACAAATCACCACCAGGGAAGAGGACCCATGCCCAACTGCTCGACCTGCCAGGGCGCGGCGATTACCGCCGCCCAATCCGCCACCGCGGTTCGCGATCTAGGCGTCGTCGGTGCCTTGTCGATCGCGGCCGTGCCCGTCCTGGCAATTCGCTACAAGCGGACCGTCGCGGACGCTGGCGCTGCGGACCGCGCGACGCCAGAGCCCGGCCAACAGTTACACCGCTAGCCGCACCCGTCGCGCATCAGGGTCGAAGGAACGCCTTCCGTGGCCAGCCCTCCGACCCTGACGCCCCACTGAGCGCCTCGGATCCGCCGCGGCGCGGCCACCGGTGGCGGTGCCCATGGTGTGCTTCCTCGCCGCCGGTTCGGAGGCACTTCAAACCCGACGTCGTCCCTCGGTCTGTCTCGACAGCCGATCCGTCGCAGTCAGCCATCGACCAGCGCACGCCGAGAACGTCCGATCGGGGCGTGCGGATCGGCCAAGCCCGGCGTCGCAATACCCAACCCTAAGCGAACCCGGTCGGTCGCGCCCGGGAGCCGCGAGGCTGCTCCTCGCCTCCCGCGGTGATCTCGACGCAGCGAGGAACCCGCGATCTGCCTCACCGCCGCTCGCCCGGGCGCCAGCCCACGCGCCCGAGCGGCCCGGGTCGATTCCGGGCTCAGAGCCAGCGCGATCAGAGCCCGGTCGCGCGCCCGTTCAAACTCGGGCCGCCGGAATCGCTGCTCGTTCTCACCGCGGTGCTGCTCGCACGCGCGCTGAAAGATCGCCCAGCGCTCGAGCGCGATCGCCGCGTCGCGCCCACGTCCCGCGGCGGCGCTACACAAGTCCAACGCGCACGGCTCACCCCGGTCCGGGGCGTTGCAACCGTGGCCTGCCGGGCAGCAGCACGTCCGCTCCTCGGCGGGGACGGAGTCCAGCGCTTGCAGCGCAGTCCGGTAGACGTGGTCAAAGAGCCGTCCATGGCTGGAGTCTTCATCGGAAGGATCAGCGAACGCGGAGCTCGTCGGATGGCCGCGGCGGTCGTCCTCGCGCCTCCGTTCAGGCGTTGCAAGGAATCAGCAAGCGCGGGGTCCGCGCACTTGGCGAAGAGCGAGAAGCTCGTGAGCGCGGCGCGGGTCGGCTCTGTGTGTCGCGATGTAGAGCCCGCGCCCGGTCAACCCGTGGGGGTCGTAGCCGACGTCCAGGCCCGCGTCGTTGAGTGCCGCTCGGTATTCGTCGCCGGTGAACCGCCCGAGTTCGTGGCGGTCCGTGAAATGGTCGACGCTGGATGGTGTGAAGACGAGGTAATGGAACTCGACGATCGCTCGGCGCCCGTTGCGGCTGTTGATGTTCATGCGCGCGATCTTGAGATTCGGTTGATCGATGCTCAGGAGCGCCGGCGCTGTGCCATCCATGTCTCAGGCGTGTACCACGGCTCGATGATCAAGACCCCATGCGGCTCGAGGTGACGGGCCATTGTTCTGACACTGTCGGTCAGGCCCTCGATCGTGCGCGCGTAGCCGATCGCGCTGAACAGGCAAGTGATCGCATCGAACCGCCGGCCGAGGTTGAAATCATGCATGTCGGTCGCGTGCAAGGGGACGCCTGGCAGACGAGCACCTGCACCTGCGAGTAGCCGCTCGTCGAGATCGACGCCTTCGACAATATATGCGCCTTGTAGTCGCTCGAGGTGCTTTCCAGTCCCGCACGCGACGTCGAGCAGCGACCGGGCGCTCGGGCAGCGTTTCTGGATGAGCTCGTGCACGGCGTCAGCCTCGGTCGCGTAGTCCTTGAGCGAGTAGAGAGCGTCATAGAACTCGGCCGAGTGACGAAGCACGATCACCACTTCCCTGTACGCGACGGCGCGGTGGTTCCATCGAAGGACGTGGGCGCGGACGGCGGGGTCGCCGGCGAGACGGGCATCGGCGAGCTCACTTGGCGATCCTGAAGCTCAGAGCCCGTGAGCTGGCGGTCCGGCGGACGCCGTCGCCGCGGCCAGCGTGAGCGTGTACCGCCCGGCGCATCCCGATGCCGCCGCCGAAGCGGTCATTCGTGCCGCTGTCGGAGGCGTTTAGCTCCGCGTTCTGCGTCTGTGCCGAACTCCAGCCGAAAAGCGTCTTCACGAACACGGATCCCGCACCCGAGCACGAGGAACCAACGACGTGACATGGCGCCCCGAGGACGATGGTGTCCCCGCAGAGCGCCACCGACAGTCCCAGCCGCCCGCCGCTCGGCTTGCCTTCTTCGAAAAACGACAAATCAGCACAGCTACCTCCAGCACCAATCTCAATCATCGGATGTCTGACGCCATGCTCAAGCGAATCCTTCCCCCTCCGGACCTCGAACGCACTCACGCTCAGGGCTGTCGTGATCCAACGGCGCGGCGCTCTCAAGGACCGGCACATGAGCGTCCTGCCCCGATGGTCCAGCAGCGGGACTGGCTTCGAACGCTAGCTCCTCAACCAGCGCCACCGAGGAGGTCGCCGCGGCGTTCAACCGTCCACGTGCTCCTTCAGCCAGCGAACAAGGAGCCAGTCAACGGCGAGGGAGGCGCCCCAGATAACACAAAGCACGATGCCGACCCAGAGAAAACGGGCCGGCCTCAGCCCGCCAACGACCCAAATACCCAGCGACATGAGGCCGAACGTGCTGGCGATGCTCCAGACGGAGAAGAACGCCCAATGCGCCCATGGCGGGTGCCTATCCCAAGGCCTCACTCGCCGGAGTGTTCCGGAGCGGCCCAGCGCGGTCAAGACGCGTGCTGGTCGGCCGTACAACAGGACTGGTGCATCGGGCTGTTGCACAGGGCGGTGGCTCATCGGTCCGGTCGGCAACGCCAAGCGAATCACTAGGATCGGCGCATGGCTACCGAGACATGGTTCATCACCGGTACGTCGCGCGGCTTTGGTCGCGAGTGGACGGCGGCCGCGCTGGACCGCGGCGACCGCGTCGCCGCGACGGCGCGTGACACGAGCGCGCTAGACGACCTCCGGTCTGAGCACGGCGACGCGCTGCTCGCGCTGACCCTCGATGTCACCGACCGCGAGGCGGCGTTCGGCGCGGTGGCGGACGCGCACGAGCGTTTCGGCGGCTTGGACATCGTCGTCAACAACGCGGGCTACGGCCACTTCGGGATGGTCGAGGAGATCTCAGAGCAGGAGGCCCGAGCCCAGATCGAGACCAATCTGTTCGGCGCGCTGTGGGTCACGCAGGCCGCGCTGCCGTTCTTGCGCGAGCAGGGCAGCGGCCACATCATTCAGGTGTCGTCGATCGGAGGCATCTCGGCGTTCCCGAGCGTTGGCATCTATCACGCTTCCAAGTGGGGGCTGGAGGGGATCAGTCAGGCACTTGCTCAGGAGGTCAAGGAGTTCGGGATCAACGTCACCCTCGTCGAGCCGGGTGGCTTCTCGACCGACTGGAGCGGTCCGTCGGCCAAGCGCTCCGAGCCGAACCCGGCCTATGACGGATTGCGCGAGCGCCAGCAGCAGTGGCGGGCGAGCAACGTACCGGGTGACCCGGCCGCCTCGGCCCTCGCGATTATGCGCGTCGTCGACGCCGACCCGCCGCCGCTCCGGGTGTTCTTCGGCACGGCACCGCTCGGCATCGCCGAGAGCGATTACGAAGGTCGCCTGGCAACCTGGCGCGAGTGGCAGCCGGTGGCTGAGCTAGCTCAAGGAGGCAGTCAGTAGTCGTCCAGAAAGGGATCGACAACCGCATGCCCCGCACGCCCACTCAGGGTGTCGAGGGCACGCAATCGAGGCGCTGCTTTCGCTTCAAGGAGGCGAGTGCTAGCTCGGTGAATCGTCCGGCCAGCTAGCGCAGACCCGTACGTGGCCCGGCGCCTAGCGCCGGGCGGCGTCCTGGCCGCGGCCGGAGTGGAATGGGCCTCGAGGGTGCGTTGCCGGCGCCTGCTCCCGCGTCCGCGCTACTCAAGCACCGGGCACGGACGACCTACAAAGTCCCTCCAACTGGGCGGGTGTTGCGACCACCGCAAGAACGCGCCAACCTCTGCTGCACGAGCTCGGACAACTCGGCGGCCCGCGCTTCCGGTACGCGCGGCGCTAGGAGAGAAGCGGCACCCCGGCCGCCAGGACGAGCACTGAGCTGCGAGCGCTGTTTAGCTCATTGCGGACGTCACCGCCGACCACGATATGGCCGGCCGGCGCGCGCGGCTGCGAGCCGACGACGATCAAGTCCACCGGCTCGGCGCGCGCCTCACGAACCGTTGCCCCGAGCTTTGCGGCCAGTGCGCTCGCGGTCTCGCGCGCGACGTCGTTCGTCGGGCCGGCGAGCGGGACGGCGATCGATCTGATTGCGCCATTGAGCTGCGTGCGCAGGCCGGCGGCGGCGATGGCCACGGCCACCGAACCGCCGTCGAGCAGGTGCTGAGCGGACGTTCCGGGCTCGACGTGACCGGGTGTTGTCCGGTAGTCCGAGCCGAACACGATCAGCGACGCTTCCTCGCTCTCGGCCAGCTGCCCCAAGCCGGCTCCGGTCGAGGCACCGATGACGACGTGGCGGGCGATGTCCGCGTCGCCGAACATAGCGGCGCCTCGCTCAAGGCGGTGTTCCGCGTCATGCTGGGCAAGCTCTTCCCGGCGCGGGTCAAATTCACGAGAGTGGCGCACATATGCGAGCGCCAACGTGAAACCGGCCGGAGCCAGCATCTTGCCCAGCGCAAGCGCGTCGTCATCATTCGACGTTCCGTCATAAGAGATGATCACGGTGGCGCTCATAGGTCAACGACTTCCTCGCGCCCCAAGTATCGCGTAGGCGGCGGCCGCACGGATCGTGAGTGCCGCGGGTCGCGAACCACTCCAGGTCGCGTCCTTCGTTGTGCGCGGAAGACAAGCCACGTCGCAGACGCCGTCGATCAGGCCGCTGCGGGCTAGAGCCGCGGGCACCCGGTTGGGTGATCGGCGTGAGCCGCAGGACCTGCAGGAACGCGATCGCAGCCCGCCCATGGCGGTCCAGCGGAATCGGCGCATTTCTGGTGCCGGTCAGCACGTCCTCGATCGCGTCTGCCATGGCGCGAGCGCCGGCGAGCCAGTCCCGATCGGTACCGAGGCGAGCCAGTTCGTCGACCTCGGTTGAGTAGACGCCAGCGGCGTAGGCGCGAAGCTTCTCGGCGACAACCGTCGCCTCCTCCTCAGAAAGGACCGCTTGACGCTCACCGACGTCGAAGGCGACCGCTAGCATCGCGGTCAAAGGCTAGGACGCGGGCGCTAGACCAGCGCGCATTGATGGTGCGCTGACAACGTGCCCGAGTCCAGCGATGTGCAAACCTGCGCTGGCGCGCGTCACACCCGGGCCGGGAATCGGCTCCGACGCGGACACGGAGCATCGCTGCGTGATGGCCTCGAAGTCCGCGAGAGGTGCCTGCCGGTCCACGGGGCACGCGCCACCAGGGCCGGGCGTTAGTGGAACTCCAGCGGCGGCTACTTTCAGTTCACGCTGATCCCGGCTGGTTGGCCTCCGCGCGCGCACCGCACGAGGCCGTCGCGTTCAAGCCGGCCGATCTCACTCGTGTTCATGCCGAGTAGCTCGCTGAGGATGGCCTCGGTGTGCTCACCGAGTAGCGGCGCGCGCCGCACCGGTACTCGTTGGACGGCTGAGAAGTCGAGCGGTGTTCCGGGCATGAGATAGCGGCCGACGCCGGGCTGCTCGACAAGCTCCCACATCTCGTTCGCCTCTGAGCACCTGGGATCTTCGCGGACGAGCTCCGAGAAAGTCTGATAAGCGCCCCAGGAGACGCCGCTGCCGGCGAATGCGGCCCTCACCTCGGCCAGCGATCGCGTCTCGAACCACGGGCGCAGCACAGCGGCGAGCACGTCGCGGACCTGGAAGCGATCCGACACCGATTGCAGGTCGATGCCCATCGCCTGCTCGATCGCAGACAGCGTGCTCCCAAGCCCGGTCACGTCGCGAAGGGCGTTCCACTGTCGCGTGGTCAGCGCGACCACCATCACGCGCCGACCATCTGCTGTGGCGAAGTCGTGCCCGAACGCGCCGTACAAGTAGTTGCCGTCCTTGGGTGTCTCCTTGCTGCCGAGCTGCGCCTCGGCCACGCGGCCCAGGTGGCCGACGACCGCGAACGCCACATCCGAGAGGGCGACACGCACGAGCTGGCCCTCACCGCTCAGCGCCCGATGCCGCTCGGCGGCCAGCAGCCCAGTGGCGGCGAGGCCGCCCATCGTGATGTCCCAGGCAGGCAGCATGCTGTTGAGCGGCTCAGCCGAATTCCGCGGCCCGGTGGCCCACGGGAAGCCGGTGGCGGGGTTGACGGTGTAGTCCACCTCGGAGCTGCCGTCGCGGTTGCCGGTCAGCAGGACCATCACGAGATCAGGGCGGTGTTTTGCGAGGGACTCGTATGCAAGCCAGCCGCGCGCAGGGAAGTTGGTCAGGAAGGCGCCGGCTGCCGCGATGCACTGCTCCACCAGCTCACGCCCCCGATCAGCCCGAAGGTCGACCTCGAGCGAGCGCTTGCCCTTGTTGAGACCGGCCCAGAACAGGCTGTTACCGTTATCCGCAAGCGGCCAGCGACCATTGTCGAGCCCACCGCCCAGCTGGTCGAAGCGGATCACATCCGCGCCGAGTTGCGCCAGTGTCATCCCGCCGAGCGGCGCGGCGACGAACGCCGAGCCCTCCACCACGGTCAGGCCGGACAATATTCCCTGTTCGCTCACGGCATTACTGCGACCGGCCGCTGGCCACCCACCGGCCGCGGATCACGTCCCGTTCAAACGACGGATGGACGGAGCTGGTCGGGGAACGCGACGGCGCCGGCAGCCGGAACGGGGTGGGGGCGCGGCGTCGGATCTCCCAGCAAGCACCCCATCACTCTAGTCTGCGGATCTCGGCGTCGTCGCGTGGACGACAACAGGGTCTGCGACGAGCGGTTGCCTTCGTTGGCTTTTTGGCGGGGGGCGTGTCAGCGGCGCAGGTCGGTCGTGACGGTGCCTAGCCGAGCCAGTGGCGGGTAGCCGTTGGAGATCCCGGAGTCGGTGACCTGACCGGTGGCAGCGTCGACGATTAGCGTGATCACTGTGCCCTGGATCGTCGACGAGGATCCCGGCGGCCCGAGGCCGCTGTAGCTGAAATGACCGCGGACGGCGATCAGGTAGGACCAGCTCCAGCTGAACACGAGATCGCCCTGGCCGATGAGGACTGCATTGAACCGTCTGCCTGCTGCGTGCTGGATCATGTTCGGACGGGGGTCGCCGCCGTGTTTGGCTGCCGTCATCGCTAGGCGCAGGATCCGCTTCTCCGGCAGCTGGGGCTTTGGCCGCACCGGTGCTGGGCCGACGGTGAACTGAAGGCGCGCGATACGGTCGCGGCTGGTCAGGGCCTTGAGCACCTTCCAGTGCTTGGGCGCGGGCCGGTAGTACAGGGTGATCCGGTAGATGCCTGGGCGTAGATCGTCGTAGAGCGCGAGTCCCACCGAGCGACGAGAGTGGGGATCCTCGACCTCGCCGCCCGAGAGCGCGCAAGCGATGTTGACTGCGTGGCTTCGAATGACCCGCCGCCAACCGCGCGCATCCAGGCGCGCGAGCACGAAACAGTCGGAGTCGTAGATCGAGCTGGCGCTGTCGTTGACCACCGTCACAGGCAGGCTCTCGCCCGGGTACAGCGCCTGCCCTGCCGACAGCACGAGACTCACCGGTGGCGCCGCAGCCGACGCGCCACCCGCTTCCGCCCAGACACCCAGCAATGCCGCGGCCGCCACCAGCACCGACGCGACTGCCCTTGACCTCATCGGACGACTCTACGCGCCCGAAGCCTCGCTGCACAACCGCGCGCGCCATCGCATCCCGGGCTCGCTGAGCGAGACGATCCGACGCCTGCTCTGACCTCGAACGCCAGCTCGAGCCTGGCCTCAGTCGGGCATCGATGAGCGGAGGTCGCAGGCGATCCGCCTCGCTTCTGGCTGCTCGGCAACGTGCAGGTGCGGTGGAATGAAGAGGAGCTCGAGCTTGGTGGGCCGCTGCAGCGGGCGGTGCTGGCAATACTGCTGTTGAACGTCGGTCGCGTCGCGTCGCGCGAGCAGCTGATCGACCGGCTCTGGGAGACGGACCCGCCGCCTCGAGCCGCTCAGATGGATACGTTCCGCGGCACGAGCCGCGACGTCCACAGCGCAGAGGACAGGATGAGCCCAGCTGCACCGGAGACGGCGTAGACCGGAAGCACGGAAGCGTGCCACTGAAGCAGAGTCCAACGAGCACGGCCGTCTCCCTCGTGGACGTCTTCGTCAGTCCCTCCAGCCGGTACAGAGCTGGCTGCGGGATGCGGCTTGTCGACTGGCTAAGCGTTGCGGCCTTCATGGTTCCTCCGATGATCGAGCCGTACGTTG
>CAWCDS010000008.1:0-67160 GCA_963794285.1 uncultured Solirubrobacterales bacterium | reverse complement strand
GGTGGTCTTCAGGTCGCGGTGCCCCATCCACTCCTGGAGCGTGCGCAGGCTGACCTGCCCTGACGCGGCGACCGTCGTGGCGAACGTGTGCCTCAGGTCGTGCAGGTGAACGGGACGGACGTCTGCGCGCTGCAGCGCCGCCTTGAAGTGCAGGAGGAGCCGCACGCGATCAAGCGGCCGGCCGGTGTGCGGGTGTGCGAGCACGAGATCCTGGTCCCGGCCTGCTCGGGGCGTCGGGGCTAGACGTCGATGATCGAGTCGACCAGCGGCAGCGCGTCGCGCAGCCGTCGCCGCGGCCCGGCCACGTTGACTTTCGGGAGAGTTGCTCCGGGGACCACGTGGCCTTCAAGCACCAGGCGGTCGATCTCGAACGGGAGGCTGTTGGAGAGGCCGCTCGGCCCGTCTTGGATCCCGAAGTGGCGGTGTGGGGCGGTGGAGTTACCGCTGTTTCCGACGCGCCGATCTCCTGGCCGCGGCGCACCCGCTGCCCAACTCGGACCCGTACCGAGCCACGCTTGAGGTGGAAGTAGACCGCGTACTGTCCGGGAGCGATTTTCAGCACGATCTCGTTGCCAGTGAAATCCTCCGGCGCACTTAGGAGCGGATTTGCACCGGGTGCGATGTCGGGACGGCCATCGACGGCCGCCACGACGTTGCCGTCCGCCACGGCGTAGAGCGGCGCACCGTACGTGCCGCGCCAATCGCGCAGCTGACTTCCGTTCACCGTGTAGACCGCGCCGTCCACGACGCGGATCCAATCGATCGCGAAGATCTCGGGCGTCACGTACGTTCCGTTGTCCGCCAGTATCGTGGTGCGATGCGCTGAGGCCGGATCGGCACAGCACCCGTTGCCGTCATACCAACCTGCCCCCCGCACCGGCGAGCCGATCACGATTGGCGCTCGCCGCACCGGTCGTAGATCGGGCGCGTTGACGGTCGTGCTTCCGATCACCGACCGCCCCGGGGCGTCCGCGGGAAGCGAGTAATCGATCCGGTTGGCAAGACGACGGGGGACGGTCCGTCCGGCGGAGCGAGGCAGCGCCACGTCGACAACGGTCTCGACGGTCGCGGAGGCCGGAACGTGGGCCACCGGCGCCTCGCCGAGGATCGCATGAGTCGCCGCCGCCAGCGCCGCGCCCTTCAGCGTCACCAGCAGCCTGCCGTCCGCCCGCACCTGCAGTCGTTTGAGCGTCGCCGGAGCAGTGAACGTGTTGGTGATCAGCAAGTCATACTCGACGTGCTGGCGCCCATCCGAGCCATAAACAGACCGTGCCGGACCAGGCGACTGGACCGCCAGCGCGGTCGAGTGCAGACCGGCGGTCACCGCCGACGCGGCCACCACGAAGTACACCAGCACGCCGGCCACCACGCCAACCGCCCCACGCCGAATCGTGCGCCCACCAGCAACCATCTGCCGACGACGCCACGGCGGCTGCCCCCGACTCACCATGGACAGCAGTGCGGTTCTCACGGGAGCGATCGTATTCGATGCTCTCTCCACAGGGCGCCCATGCGCCGCACACTCAGCACTCCGGCCCATCGCCTCAAGGAGAAGCCTCGCCGACACAGCATGAGCCGGGCGGAAACGGGACCACAACTCTGGCGACTTCGTCTGCCGCTATGCGCTGCGGAGGCATGACCGCTCTGCGGACGCAGGGATCGCGCGGACCCCGACTACCCCTATCGCGTGAAGCCACTCGCAGGCACCGCGACCGCGACGGCGGGCACCCTACGCTCGCCATGCGCCCCGCCTACCGCAACCGCCGGCGGCGGCTCGTGCTCAAGCTCGCTCGCGAGCACAGCCACGACCTCGACAGTGATCTCGCAGACCTGCTTTGACACTTGGCCTCAACCGGTCAGTGCACCACCCCTGACGTGGCGGATCGTGTCATTCCGTCCGGGCGCTGTCGAGCGAAGGCCGTAGGCCGAAGCGAGATCAGCGCTCGGACGGGTCCGTGTGTGGGACCCCGTCGATCAGTTCGGTGAGTTTCTCGGCGGGTGTCCGGAACCCGAGCGTCTGGCGAGGCCGGTCGTTGAGTTTGCGGGCGACCTCGTCGAGCTCTGCCTGACTCACGCCGGCGAGGCTCTTGCCTTTCGGGAAGTACTGGCGAAGGAGCCCGTTGGTGTTCTCGTTGGACCCTCGCTGCCAGGGGCTGCGGGGATCGCAGAAGTAGATCTCGACGCCGGTCTCGATGCTGAACCGCCGGTGAGCTGCCATCTCCTTTCCCTGGTCCCAGGTCAGCGAGCGGCGAAGCTGAACGGGCAACGTGATGATGCTCGCCTTGAGCGCTTCGCAGACCGGCTCGGCGTTGGTTCCATCGGGTAGCGCGACGAGCTGGCAATAGCGGGTCTGGCGCTCGCCCAGGGTCGCGATCGCCGAGTCACGAGTCCCCATCAGCAAGTCGCCCTCCCAGTGCCCAGGGACGGCACGGTCGGCCACCTCCGGCGGACGCTCGGAGATCATCACCATCCCCGCAATGCAGCCGGGGCCCTGCCCGCGGTTGGAGTGCGCCCGGGCGAAACGCTTCTGACGCCTGCGTCCGCAGATGCCGGGTCAGCTCGCGTCGCAGCGACCCACGCGCCTGGACGTAGAGCGCGCGGTAGATCGTCTCGTGCGAGACCTGCATCTGATCATTGTCGGGGTATGAGAGCCGCAGCCAACCCGAGATCTGCTGCGGGGAGTGATCCTGCTCGAGCCGCTGGATCACTAGCTCACGCAGTTCGCTACACAGCTCGAGCTTCGTCGCTCGCGGGCGCTTGGCCCGACCCCAGGCAGCCCGCTCGGCCGCGAGCGCACGATAGCGCCCACGGCCACTGCAACGGTTGATCTCGCGGGAGACGGTGGTGTGGGACCGGCCGAGGATGCGACCGATCGCGCGGGCCGATTCATCTCGAGCGATCCCGCGCGAGATCTCCTCACGCTCAGCCAGCGACAGGCACCGCTCCGACCGACGACAGGATCTCGGCCGGATCCCTCCCATCCTCTGCAGGTACTTACTCACCGTCCGCTTCGGCACCCCGAGCCGCCGGGCGATCTCGGCCTCGCTCACCCCCTCCGTCCGCAGCACCCAGATCGCATCCTTCACAGCCTCGGCCAGATAGTGACCCTTCGGCATATCCACACCTCACCTCGTTCGTCAGCGAAACCGCTGACTCTCTCGGATGGTGCGGCGACAGCCTGAGACCGCCCATCTCGACAAGCCTTTCTACACGGCGCCCCGCTGTCCCGGTAAGCGCGGCAAGCGCGGCCCCGACGCCGGGTTCCGGGATTGGCGCCGAGATCCTGGCTCGCGCCTTCCCCGCAACCCGCGCAAGGCGCGTCTCGGGGGCCGTTGGCAGTAATACGCCGCGTCGAGCAAAAGCAGGGCGCACGACTGCATCCGGCGGCCAAGTCGAGATCCTCTGCCCCGGCGACCCGACCGGCGGGGCGCCCGACCGACGATCGGGCCACGCGAGATGGCCGACTTCGTCCCCGCGCGACGCGAGAAGCTGTCCGCAGCCGACCCAGCGGGGTGGGGTCGACCGGACATGCGACTCACCGTCGCCTACCTACGGGGTGAAAACCACCTTTACGACGCCGTCTTCCTTCTTCTGGAACATCTCGTACGCTTGCGGAGCCTCATCGAGCGGCAGGTGGTGCGTGGCGAAGCCCTCGACGTCCAGCGGGTCTGACTCGTCCTCGAGCAGGGGCATGATCGACGGGATCCAGCGCTTGACGTTGGCCTGGCCCATGCGGAGCTGGATCTGCTTATCGAACAGGTCCATCATCGGCATGGGATCGGCGCTGCCGCCGTAGACGCCACTGAGCGAGATCGTCCCGCCCCGGCGAACGCGTCGATCGCGGCGTGCAGCACGCTGAGGCGGTCGATCCCGCCCTTGTCCATCATCTGCTGCGTGATGGTGTCTGGCATCAGGCCGGCCAGCTGGTGGGCCAGCTTGCCGAGGGGCGAGCCGTGCGCCTCCATGCCGACCGCGTCGATCACAGAGTCCGGCCCGCGGCCGCCGGTTAGCTCGCGGAGCTGTTCGGCGCCGTTGCCGTCGTTTGAGACATCGACTGGCTGCACGCCATGAGAGGCCGCGACCGCGAGCCGCTCGGGCACGAGGTCGACACCGAACACGGCACTCGCGCCGCGTCGCAGGGCGATGCGCGCGGACATCTGCCCGATCGGTCCGAGCCCGAACACCGCGACGGTCCCGCCGTCGGGAATCGCGGCGTACTCGACCGCCTGCCATGCCGTCGGTAGGACGTCGGACAGATAGACGTAGCGGTCGTCCGGCGGCCCGTCGGGGACCTTGATCGGCCCGAACTGGGCCTGGGGGACGCGCAGGTATTCGGCCTGGCCGCCCGGTACCTGACCGTAGAGCTTCGTGTACCCGAGCAGGGCCGCCCCCTTGCCCTGCTCGACGACCTGGGTCGTCTCGCACTGGGAGTGAAGGCCCTGGTCGCACATGAAGCAGTGGCCGCAGGCGATGTTGAACGGGATCACCACGCGGTCGCCGGGCTTGATGTGCGTGACCTCGGACCCGACCGCCTCGACGATGCCCATCGGCTCGTGGCCGAGGACATCCCCCTCATCCATGAAGGCGCCCATCACCTCGTAGAGGTGCAGGTCCGAACCGCACAACCCCGTCGAGGTGACGCGGATGATCGCGTCGGTGGGTTCCTCGATCGTGGGGTCTGGGACGTTGTCGACGCGGACGTCGCGCTTTCCGTGGAAGGTGACCGCCCTCATCGCGCACCTACCCCCTGCGCGTCGAGCGCGGCATCGACCGCGGCATCGAACCTTGAATGAAGCTTCTGCGCCGCCTCGCGCTCCTCGGACAGGATCCGTTCGGCCGCGGCGGCTGTCTCGGAGTCCCCAGCGCGCTGGGCGACCCGCCGCAGCAGCT
Organism: uncultured Solirubrobacterales bacterium; assembly: GCA_963794285.1. Taxonomy (GTDB): domain Bacteria; phylum Actinomycetota; class Thermoleophilia; order Solirubrobacterales; family Solirubrobacteraceae; genus Palsa-465. The sequence goes on along the minus strand of CAWCDS010000008.1, from coordinate 62,270 downwards.
CGTAGGCGCCGATCTCGAGGTGCTCGAACGCGTAAGCGAACCCGGCGAGCTTGGCCGGCGTGTCCGGCTGGGCGCCGAAGAAGCCACCCCAGTTCAGCGCGCCGAGCCGCAGCGCCGCGTCCTTGAGCTTCGACGGCGAGGCCCCGCGTGCCTCCAGGCGCTGCTCGATCAGATGCTGGTGCTCGCGCGTCTCCACCAGATGCTCCTCCATCGCGCTGGCCAGCTCCGCCTGCCCGAGGATCTCCGAGCCCTTGCTCAGCAGCTCGATCGCCTGCGCCTCGATGGCGTGCGCGTCGCTCAGGTAGCTGTTCAGCTGCTCGCCCAGATCATCCGGCTGCAGGTCGCGCAGCGACGCCTCCACGGCGCGATCGAACAGCCCGGCGAGTCGCTCGGCCATGGCCTGCTCCTCGCGGCCGATCCGCGTAGCCAGCTCCGCTGTCTCCGTGTCGCCGGCGCGCTGCGCGATCCGGCCCAGCAGGTCGTAGGCCGCGAGCTCCATGTGCTCGTAGGAATAGGCGTGGTCGACGAGCTTGCCCGGCGTGTCGGGATTGAATTTGGCGAACAGAGCAAAGCCGACGCCCGTGACCGCCCCGGCCGTGTCCTTGAGCAACGACGGGCTGGCGTCGCGCTCCTGGAGCCGCGCGCGTATGAGCCGCTCGTGTCCCTCGGTCTCGGTCAGGTGCTCGGCGAAGGCGGACTCGATCGCGGCGTCGCCCGCGATCTTCGGCGCGGCCTTCATCTGGGCCAGCGCCTGCCTCTCGATCGCGTGCACGTCGGTCAGATACTTGTTGAGCTGCTCCTCGAAACTTGTCATCGTGGGGATCCACCTCCTGTTCGTGTCCTACGCGCAAGCTCACCCGGTCGAGGCGCGTTGAAACCCAGCCCGGGCTGGGTAGCGGATACGCAATGCCACGCTCGATTTGGAACGGAACGATCACGTTCGGCCTCATCGCTGTGCCGGTCAAGGTCCATTCCGCCGTCGAGGACAAGAGCGTTCATTTCCACCAGGTGCACGCCAAGGACGGTGCCCGGATCAAGCAGAAGCGCGTCTGCGCCAAGGAGGGCAAGGAGGTCCCGTACAAGCAGGTCGCTCAGGGCTACGAGGTCAGGTCTGGCGAGTACGTCTTGCTCGGCAAGGACGAGATCGCGGCGGCCGCGGGCGAGCACTCGCGGCTGATTCAGCTCAAGGAATTCGTGTGCGCGCCAGAGATCGATCCCGTTCTACTACGACAGGACCTACTACCTGGGCGCGGGCGAGAAGGGCGCAGACTCCTACCGCCTGCTCCACGACGCCCTGGTCAAATCCAAACGGGCCGGGATCGGGCGCTGGGTGTTTCACAACCGGGAGTACCTGGTCGCGATCCGCCCGATCGCAGATGGAGTCCTCGCCCTGCACACGATGAACTTCGCCGACGAACTGGTCGACCCCGGCGATCTCGATCTCCCCAGCCCAAGCCGCAAGCCGACAAAGCGCGAGATCGAGATGGCGGGCAAGCTGGTCGAGACTCTGCACGAGAAGTTCAAGCCCGAGCAATTCAGCGACAGCTATCGCGAGCGCGTGCTCGAACTGATCGCGGCCAAGGCGCGCGGCGAGGATCCCGACCTGCCCGAGGCGGAAGCGAGCGAGGACCAGCCCGATCTGGCGGCCGCCCTCGAGGCGTCTCTGGCAGGAGCGCGCTAGCCGATGCCCCGTTCGCTGTGGACAGGGTCGCTGAGCTTCGGCCTGGTCAACGTGCCGGTAGCGCTGATCACCGCTGTGCGCGACCTCGACCTCCACTTCACCCAGATCCACGCCAAGGATGGGGCGCCAATCGAAGTCCACCGCTATTGCTCCAAGGAAAACGTCGAGGTTCCCTACGAGGAGATCACGCACGGCTACGAGTGCAACGACGACGAGCAGGTGATCGTGACCGACCTCGAACTCGAGGCGATCGAGCCACGGCAGGACGCGGACGATCGAGATTGAGCAGTTCGTCGACCTGGAGGACGTCGATCCGATCTACTTCGACCATCCCTACTTCCTCGTACCGGCCTCCGACGACGACGGCGCCACACGCGCCTACCGGCTGCTGAGCGAGGTCATGAGCCAGACCGACCGCGCAGCGCTCGGCAGGTTCGTCATGCGCGCCAAGGAGTACCTGGCCATCGTGCGGGCGCGGGACGGCGTGCTGACCCTGACGACGATGCTCTTCGCCGACGAGGTGCGCCCGACCAGGGACATCGACGCGGCCACTCAGAAGGCCCACAAGCCGACGCCCAAGCAGGTCAACGCGGCGGTGACGGTGATCGCCGAGCTGTCCGACGAGTGGAACCCCGAGCGCTACAAGGACCGCTACCGCGACCGGCTGCGGGCGGTCGTCAACCGCAAACGCAAGGGCGAAACGATCAAGAGCCCGACGAGCGCCAAGGCACCCCAACCAGCGCCTGATCTGATGGACGCTCTCGAGCGCACCCTGGCCGAGATAACGGCCGAATCCTCGAAGAAGCGCCAGAAGCAGAAGGCGTGACAACCATTGCTTTTGCCGGCCCTCGGCACTGGGTATCCGGTCAATTGACGGCCGGCGAGGATAGATAGGAGGACGCTGTGGCTAAAGACCATGGGTCGAGCGTGAAGAACGACAAGCAGTACGAGGGGCTGCGCAAGAAGGGGATGAGCAAGTCGCGCGCGGCCGCGATCTCGAACTCTCCGGACTCCTCGAGCCGAGGTGGAAAGAGCGGCGGCAGCAGCCAGAGCTCGAAGAGCAGCGGCTCGGGCAGCGGCGGCAACAAGGCGCAAAAAGCCGCGGCCGGCCGCAAGGGCGGAAAGAAGTCTTCTTGACTGGCGAGCATCGCGCCTCGTCCATGGGTGGAGGCGTCGTGCCTGAGCCGGCCCCGCCGGCAGCGACGTGTTCTGCCGGCACTTACGCCTGCAGCGCGTGCGGCTGTAGGGCAGCCTGAGCGCGGCGGATGAGCTGACCCATCAGCCCGGTGCCGCGCCCGGCAGATGGCTTTCACGAGGGCCGTCCAGGACGAACAGTTCGACGGCGAGGTCGGGGTCCAGGTGGTTGGTGCTCATCATCGCCAGGACGTTCCGTCCGGTGATCTGGGCAATCTTGTCGCTGGCTTCTTCGCGTATGGCTTCCTGGTATTCGCGCCGGAGTGCCAGGACATTTTCCTGGCGTCCTTTCTGGACGAGCACTCTTTCGCCCTTGGTGAGTGTCTGTTCGAGCAGGACTACGACCAGGTTGTCGCGGATGGTGGTGCGGGCCTTGGTTGGTCCGCGTCCGGTGTATTCGCGCATCAGACTGACGATTGCGTTTGAGATCGTCAGGTAGATAGAGCCCCCTGGTGGGTGCTCGGGCTCGGTGTGAGCGGACATCGCGCTTTCCTTCCCGCCTTCCCCTGAGATTTGAGATCCCACGCAGGAACAAGGGAAAGACGGCGAGTCTGCCGCGAGCGCAAGATGCGCTCAGAAGAAGGATCTGAACGGGCTAGAACGAGTGTCGCAGATTCCTGCGGTGATATGGACGGGCCGGCGGATGACCGCTAAGATGAGCTTCTCGGGCTGGAGGGGCTGTGTTCCCTTCAGGCCGATCAGGCGGGTTGGCTGGTCGTCGGACACTTCGTGGCAGGGGCGTCCGATTCCTCCCCCACAAGTTGTCGCTAACCGTGCGCGGAGGGTGAGCCATGTCTGTCAAGCGTGGATCGGAATCGCTGGAGGTCCTGAATCAGCTTGAGATCGTGGTACGTGAGCAGGGCACCACGATCGTGATCGAACTGGCCGGGGAATGCGACCTTGCCGGTGCAGCCGCGGTCCGTCAGGCCATAGCCGCCGCGTTGGCCGGCCGTCCCGAGTACGTGGTGTTCGACCTCAGTCGGCTCACCTTCATGGACTCAACCGGACTGCACATCACGATTGAGCTTGCCCAGCGCGCGGACGTCGAGAACGCTCGACTGGTGATCATCCCCGGCCCCCCGGCCGTTCAGCGCTTGTTTGACATCGCAGGAGTCACCGAGCGGCTCCCGCTCATCGGCAAACAGCCGAAGGGCTCCAGAGACGCGAGGCCCCGCACGGCCCCGGATGGCGCTGCGCGATCGGACGGCTTCTCTCTCCCGCCCAACGGCGCCGGCCGCCGCTCCAACGCGCCCGGCGTCACTCGCTCAGCCAGTCAGGGCAAACCTGCGGCCTAGCAGCCCCGCTTGCGCACGCCCCTCCGAATGCTGCCGCACCGCACGCATGTCGGACGATGTCATTCGAGCTGCCGTTCGTGCCCAGAGGCAGAACGAGCGGAGCCGCACGCCTCCATAAATGCGCTGGCGCCCGCCTCGATCACACTGTCCGGCAATCCCGCACATGGATGAACGCGATCGTTTGCTGAGCCGCCTCAGGGCAGCTGGCTGCTCTGAGCAGGACCTTGAGCGGGCGGCAGCTGATGGCCGCCTGCCCACCCTGGCCGTCGAGGTCGCGCTCGGCCGTCCCGCAGTCCATACGTTGGCCGCGGTGTCCCGTGCTGCCAAGCTTGACACCCGCTTCGTCCGTAGGCTGATGCAGGCGATGGGCCGCCCGAGCCCGTCGGCTGGAGCCCGCGCATTCAGTGACGACGATCTCGAGATCGCCCGGACGGTACGAGCCTTCATCGACACCGGGCTGCCACGCGACGATCTGCTGGAGATCGCGAGAATCCTCAGCCTCGGCATGTCCCAAAGCGCCGAGGCGATCCGACGCGCTGCCGGCAATGCGCTGCTCAACGCCGGGGAGTCTCAGTTCGCTGTCGCCCTGCGGTACGCCGAAGCTGTAGACCGACTGGCGCCCATGATCCCGCCATTGCTCGCGTCAGAGTTCCGAGCACACCTGCGTCATGGTCTACGCGATCAGACGCTCACCGACGCAGAGCGAGAAGCGGGAAAGCTGTCGGACACTCGCGACGTCGCCGTCGCCTTCGCCGACCTCGTCGACTACACCAGGCTCGGAGAGAGCCTCGCTCCCGAAGACGTCGGCTGGATCGCTGGGCGACTTGTTGAGATCTGCATCCATGAAATCGTGGCACCCGTAGCGCTGGTCAAAACCATCGGCGACGCGGCGATGTTCGTCTCGCCGGAAACCGACGCGTTGATTGAGACGCTCCAAGCCGTCATGTCAGAGGTCGCACGCGAGGACCACGGATTCCCCAGCATCCGCGTCGGCGTCGCCCACGGACCGGCGACCAATCGCGCCGGCGACTGGTTCGGCAGCACAGTCAACCTCGCCAGCCGGACGGCCGATGCGGCACGACCCGGCCGGATCCTCGCCACCGAGCAAGTACAAACCCAAGTCCCGGACCGTGACTGGAAACGCACGCCGCGCGTCCGAAGCCTCAAAGGCATCAGCGACGAGATCCGGCTCTACTCACTCACCTCAGACGCCGACGGTTCCCCGACCTAAACCCGACCAGGGCGCCAGTGCCGGTCGTGACAGCGACCTCGGCGGCGCCCCCCGGCCACCGTGCGCTTTGAGCTCCGCCTTTCAGATCTTCGATCGTCCACGAATGTCAAGCGTTCGAGCCTGTTCCTCGAGCTCCTTGCGGGTCAGCTCATCCTGCTTGCCGCTTCCCGGGTTAGTCCGTTTGGTGGCGAACGAGGTTGGCGAGGGCAAGCGCGACGCGCAGCTCAAGTGTGCGTTGGTCGACACTCCGGCCCAGGATGTCCTCTGCCTGTTTGATTCGGTAGCTGACGGTGTTCTCGTGGATGCCGAGGCGTTTGGCTGTGCGGCTGCGGCTGGAGTGCTCGTCGAGGTATGTGCGCAGCGTTCCTGCCAGGCGGGCGGAGACATCATCTTCGTCGGCCAGGCCTTTGAGCTGGCGCGTGACGAATGTCCGGGCATGGGTGAGGTCGGCGGTGGCGATCGCGCTCAGCGCCACGCTTGCGTAGCGGGTGATGGTGCCGGGGGGTCGGCGGGCGAGTTCTGCGACGCGGCGGGCCTCGGCTGCCTCGTGGCGGCCGTCGCGAAAGCCGGCGATTCCGTAGGCGGGCTCTCCGGTAGCGATCCGAACCCCGGATGCGTTGTGCATGTCGAAGCGTAGGTCGTCGAGCCGGCGATCAGAAGGGGCCTCAGGCGTGCTGAGCCAGGCGGCCATGGAGAGGATCCCGATGGGCTGCAGGAGCATGCGGGTGGCGCCTATCTGCTCTGCGATGTCGCGGATGGCGGCCTCCATCGCGCTGTGGGTGTCGCGGCCTTCCTCGTGGGCCTGCAGCCATGCGATCACGGCTGTGTGTTGGCGGCCCAGCTCGTATCCCAGGCGGCGGCTGGCGAGCGCCTGATCGATTGGATCGCCGTGCAGGATCGTGTCGATCGTCTCGGCCCGGGTCGCGGCTGTGCTTCGTACCCAGCGCTCGCGCTGTGCGCTGTAGAAATCTTCGGCGGCGCAGAGTGCGGCGTCCACGTAGGCGAATAGCCAGGCCGAGCAAAGCTCGGTGGCGACCACCAGTTGCTCGCCACTCGTCCGCTTGGAGATCAGCGGCGCGATCCGTTCCCAAACGCCCGCGTGCCCGAGCCGGTAGCTGCGGATCAGGGTGGTGACAGGGACACCGCGCTGCACTCCCTCCTGGGCGTAAGCCAGCGTTGCGGTCCCGAGGCTGGCGGTTTCGGGATCGGCGCCGCGTTCGAGGACCTCCGCGAAGCCCAGGATGCTGGCCTCGGTGCTGGCCCGGTTTGCCTCGAGCGACTCCTGGTCGGAGAGCAGGTCGGGAAGCCGCTCGCCGATCGTCCTGACGATATCGACAGACATTTCGGGGGCCGCGGACACGAGCTCGGCTGCGAGGGGGCGCAACACCTGCTCCCAGGCGCTCCGTTGCGCGCGGGTCTGGATGTGCTTCCACTCCGGCTCCACGCGTCAACCGTACCTCTCTGCCGAGGCGGTTTGTCGGATTGCCACAACGGCCCGAGGCGCAGTTGGTGCCCGGCGCCGGCACTGGCCCCGTGGGCGCGCCTAGGGTCCAGCGCATGGAGAACTCTTGCTAACGGTGGCCGTGACCGGCCCGACCGGGGAGGTGGGACGCTCGCTGATAGCGGAGCTCGAGCGTCTGGGCGAGGTGAGCGTCATACGCGCTATGCGGCGGAGGGCCCTCGATCCATCTGCGATGGGATGGCACAAGACCGACTACATGCGCGGTGACATCCGTAGTGCGTCAGACGTCGCCCGGCTGGTCGATGGCGCGGACGTGGTTGTTCATCTCGCGTTCGTGAAATTCGGTTCTCGCGATCACGCCCGTCGAGTCAACCTGGCCGGCTCCCGGCAGGTGTTCGAGTCAGCAGTCGCCCGCGGCGCCAAGCGGATCGTGTACACGTCCTCGGTCGCCGCCTATGGCTTCGAGCACGGCGGCGCTGAGATGTTGAACGAGGATCTGCCGGCCTGCGGCTCAGGCAGGGTGCGGTACTCCTCAGAGAAAGCTGAGCTCGAGGCGACTCTTCAGAAGACAGTCGACCGCAGCTCGGTTGACGCGTACATCCTGAGGCCGTGCATCGTTGCCGGGCCGGACTCGCTTGATCTGGTGACCCGGCTTCCGTACCTGTCGGCTGCGGGAGCGCTGCCGCCGATGGCACGGCGGTTGCTTGGACAGCTCAGGCTGCAGCCCGTGCTGCCCGACTTTGGCGTGCCCATGCAACTCGTGCAAGGGGACGATCTGGGGCTCGCGCTGTGCGCCGCGGTGCTGGGTAGGGGCGACCCGGGGGTGTACAACCTGGCGGCGCCCGGTCTGATCACCGCAAGCGATCTCTCGCGGGCGCTCGACTGGCGTGCGCTCCGCCTGCCGAAAGCCGCGCTCGATGCGCTGGCGGAGGGCGCGACCCGGATTCCCAGGGCCGGCCAGCGGCTGGATTGGATGAATTTGCTGAGGACGCCCGTGCTGGTCGACAGTGCCAAGGCCCGTCGCCTGCTGGGCTGGCATCCGAGACACAACGCGTCCGAGACGCTTCATCAAACCGTCGCGGAGGCGCGCCGCCGGAGACTGGTGGGCGGTTCTGATTCGAGCGGAAATCAGACAACTGCGGTCGCTGCGGTTGGCGGAAAGCGACAAGCCCACCGAGACCTGCCACCGGGATGATCGCACCATGAGACAGCTGAGCAGCCTGGACGCCCAGTTTCTGGCGTTGGAGGACGGGCGAACACACGGACACGTGAGCGTCCTGGCCACCTATGACCCGCAGCCCGCGTCGGGCCAGCGACTCGACGTCGCACTGATCCGCAGCCTGGTCACCAGCCGGCTGCGTCTGCTGCTGACGTTCCGGTGGCGACTTGCGCCCGTGCCGCTTGGCCTGGATTACGCCTATTGGGTGGATGACGGCACGTTCGACGTGGAGTACCACGTGCGTGAGCTGGCGCTCCCCGCACCGGGTGAGCGCCGCCAGCTGGCCGAGCAGGTCGCGCGGATCATCTCGCGTCCGCTTGACCGCTCGCGCCCGCTCTGGGAGCTGTACGTGATCGAGGGCCTCGACGACGGTGCGGTCGCGTTGTTGACCAAGATGCACCACGCAGCCGTCGACGGGGTCTCGGGCGCGGAGGTGATGAGCGTGCTGCTGGACGATGCTCCCGAGGGGCGCGAGAGCGAATCCAAGGAGCTTCAGCGCGTCGAGCGATACCCGGGCGAGCTTGAGATGCTCGCGCGGGGCCTGGTCGGCGCATGCCGGCAGCCGCTCAGGGCGCTGCGGGCTGCGCCCCGGACCCTTCCGCATCTCGACGCGGTTCCCACGCTGCGCGCCGTCCCAGGAGTGAAGACTGTCGCGGCCACCAGCCGCCGGATCAAGCGGATGATCCCGCGGAGCACCGACGGCGGCGTGCTCGAAGGCCGGGAGCTGAAGGCTCCGCGTACCCGGTTCCAGGCTTTGATCTCGCCCCATCGGAGGGTGGCGTTCGGGTCGCTGTCGCTGGCAGAGGTCAAGGAGGTCAAGAACGCGTTCGGCTGCACGGTCAATGACGTGGTGATGGCGATGTGCACGACCGCGCTGCGCGGCTGGCTGGCCGAGCGCGACGAGCTTCCCGACGAGCCGCTGGTGGCATTCGTACCGGTGTCCGTGCGCACACCCGAGCAGGTCGGCACCTTCGGTAACCGCGTGTCGGTGATGCTGGCCGAGCTCCCCACCAGCGAGCCAGACCCGGTCGCCCGGCTGCGTCGCATCAACCAGACGATGCGATCGGCCAAGGAGCGCCACCGCGCGCTGCCGGCCACGCTGATGCAGGACGCCAACCACTTCATCCCCCCGGCCATCTTCGCGCGCGCGGCCCGGATGACGATGCGACTGACATCGATGCGCGGGATCCAGGCGCCGGTCAATGTCGCGATCTCGAACGTTCCCGGCTCGGCTCGGCCGCTGTATTGCGCCGGCGCCCGCCAGCGCACCCAGTATCCGATCTCCGGAGTGCTCGACGGGCTCGGCCTGAACATCACCGTGTTCAGCTACCTGGACCGGCTCGAGTTCGGGATCGTCGCCGACCGGGACCAGCTCGACGACCCCTGGCCACTGCTCGGCGGGCTCGAGGCCGCGCTCTCCGAGCTACTTCACGCCGCCCGCCTTACGACGACCGGACTGCCCGAGCAGTTCGCGCCCACCACAACCCAATAACGACATCAAGGAGCACCATGAGCAGCATCACCGAAGTCAAGCCCGTGATAACCAAGAGCGTCGACGGCGACGAGCTTCCCTGGGTCCCGTTCGCCCCCTACTCCGACGAGGTTCTGCTCAAGTACCACCACATCAACCCGGTACAGGGCGAGATCCTCGTCTCGATGCGCTTCCCGGCCGGCCTGACGCTCCCGACGCACTACCACACCGGGATCGTGATCGGCCACACCATCAAGGGCGCCTGGCGCTACCTCGAGCACGACTGGGTCTCCCGCGCGGGCGGCACCGTTTACGAGACGGCCGGATCGGCGCACACACCCGAGAGCTGCGGAGATGAGGAGGCCGAGGTGTTCTTCGTGATCGTCGGCGAGCTGCTGTTCCTCGACCAGGACGGCAACATCATCGCCCGCGAGAACCACCTGACCTCGATGGAGCGCTACCTCGCCTACTGCCGCGAGCACGGCATCGAGCCACAGGACCTGACCGAATATCGCTGAGCCCTAAACAGCTCGGGGGCTAAACCGACCGGCTGACGCCAGACCAGGCGACGTCGCTCTGCTACCCGCTAGTTCGGAGCGTATCGGCGACTGTCGCAGGTCGCCTAACAGCGAGCTCTGGTTTGTCTGGTCGCTCCAAGAGCCGCCCTCGCCCACCAGAGCACATCAATCTCACATAGAACCACCCGCTTACAAAGGAATTCGGCACATGACACGGCTGTTCAGACTCACCTCAACCATCGTGGCCTCGCTGGCGCTGCTTGGCGCCGCCGCCACGGCCGCGTCCGCCGACGCGACATCGGGCTACAACACCGGCTACACGCTGGGACACGAAGCCTACGAGTACGGACTGCCGCTGCTCGACACGGCGCGCGTTTTCAAGACGATGATCAGCATCAACGTCGCCGACCACTCAGGCGACGGCCCGGTCAACCACTTCAACAACGTCCCGAAGCTGACGATCCCCACCGCCAGCCAGAAAACAGTCGTGGCGCCAAACGAGGACACCCTGTACTCGATCGCCTGGCTGGACCTCAGCCACGGCCCGCAGGTCATCCACGTACCGGCGATCAAGCACCGCTTCTACGTGATCCCGCTCTACACCCCCTACACCGAGAACTTCTACAACATCACCTCAGACCGCACCGGCCCCACCGGCCAAGGCGACTACGGCGCCACCACCGGCGGCGACTACGCCGTCGTGCCGCCCGGCTTTCACGGCAAGCTCCCCAGAGGCGTCAAACGAGTCCATTCCCCGTACAAGCGGGTGTGGATCATCGGCCGCACCCTGATCCGCGGCAAATCCGACACCACAGCCGTTGACAAGATCCAGGCCGGCCTCACCATCGCGCCGCTCTCAAAATACGGCACCCACTACAAGCCAAAGCCGCCCACACACCCGAAGCGCACACTGAAGTTCGCGACCGTTCCCGGAACCCAGCCCCACCAGAACCCGCTGGCGTTCTACACCGCCCTCGGACAGGAGCTGACCCGCTTCGCCCCGCCCGCCGCGGACAGGCCGCTCCTCAACCAGCTGAAGGCCATCGGGGTTGGACCGGGCCTCGACCCGGCTACGAACTCCCACCTCAGCGCCGACACGCTCAGAGGCATGCGCGACGCTGTCACCAAGGGACCCGCGAACCTCAAGACCGAGCTCACCCAGCTCTACGTCCAGAGCGCCCAGAAGCACAACGGCTACCTCATCCTGGGGACCGGCACATACGGCACCGACTACCAGCTCCGCGCGCTCGTCGACAACGTCGGACTCGGAGCTCTACGAACGGACGTGGCGATCTATCCGCTCGCCCAGACCGACATGAACTTCCAGGCGCTCACCGGCACGAAGAGCTACGTGCTCCATATCCCGGCCGGTGGCCTGCCGCCCGTGAAGGGGTTCTGGTCCCTGACGATGTACGACCTGGATGGATTCTTCGTTCATAACCCGCTGGGGCGCTACGTCATCAACGACCGCTCGAACCTGCACCACAACCCCGACGGGTCGATCGACCTCTACGTTCAGCACACCCAGCCATCGGATGCGGCAGAAGCGCAGAACTGGCTACCCGCACCCACCGGCAGCTTCCGGCTCATCTGGCGTCTCTACGACACAGGTTCGGCGGAGCACGGGATCCTCAACGGCAACGGCTGGCAGCCACCCAAGGTCCAACCGTGCGCCACCGGGGCCGGGCCGCTCGGCACCGCCTGCGCTTCTTAGACCGCCAGGCCAAGCCCCAGCCCCACCAGACGGCCCGCCACCCGGCGGGCCGTCTTCGCGCCCAGCGACGTTCGTATCCGAGGATGCAGGGCCACCGCTCACAACCCGCCGGTAGAAAGCGGCGAGACCCAAGCGCTTTGGATCCGGACTCGACGCGGGTTAGCCAGACGCTTGCCGTTGCGAGCAAGCGGGCAGCAGTCGCGGCCGTCGAGATGCTGCTACCGCTCACGGACGGACGGAGTCACGACCGCGCTGGTCCTGCGTACACGCGCTGAGACGGAAGCAGGTCTCGTCACCATAGACAAGATCCGTCTCGCTTCTCGCCAAAGGTGCACATGTCGGCGCGCTCGGCGGTCCGGCTCCGTCGGCGGCCGTCCTTTGCCGCGGTTGCGAGAGTCATCAAGATGCTTGCCGGCGGGCCCGATCCGCGGCGACCGGCAAGCACACCTCGCTGTCGCTCTTCCTGGCCCAGCAGTCACCGGTCGCCGACGGCCGGGGTGCTGCACCCGAGACGAATTGCCGTGGCGTGCGCAGCGAGCGTCGGCGCCCGCGTTCACAGATGACCAAGCGCAAAGCGAGGGTCCGCGTAGCAACGGCATTGTGGCTCGGGCGTTCAGGCACCGGCGAAGGCGTCGGCGCGGGCCGCCGCCCAGGTCCCGTACAGATCGGTGACGGTGGACGGTGCGGGCCATTCTGCGGCGTGTAGTCGTTTGAGCGGTTCGCCGCCGCGTCGGCGTGCGTGCGTGATCGCGGTGGGGACCGCCGTTGCTGGCGGCCCCCCGCGCGGATCCCAGCGTGAGTGTCTAGCTCACTGGGCTCTTGCCTTGGGTTTTGGCGGCGAACCGCGCCTCGGGCCACGGGTGCAGGACGCGGGGTTCGGGTAGCCATCGGCGGGCGTAGCGGTGGATCTGCTCCCAGGTCGTGTCATCTTTCTGGCTGCGGCGCCGAAGCGCGCGTAGCCAGTGGCGCATGACCCGGTGGCGGAAGCCACGCAACGCCTCGCTGTTGTCGGGCACCGCGTAGTAGTTGTAGTGCCCGCGCAGGACGCTGGCGAGCCAGCGCCCTTGTTCGGGGATCGGGAGGTGTCGACGTCGCATCAGCTCGGTCTTGACCGCCTTCAGCTTCGCCACCCTCCGTTTCTTGCTCGTGACCCGCTTGAGCTTGAACCGCCCGGCCCTCGTCTTCGCGCAAATATGCGTGAACCCGAGGAACTCGAACGTCTCCGGCTTTGGAAGCCCACGCCTGGCTCGATCCCGGGCGGCGAACCGCCCGAACTCGATCAGCCGCGTCTTCTCCGGCGCCAGCTCCAGCGCGAACTTCGCAAACCGCTCGCGTAGCTCGGCCAGGAACCGCTCAGCGTCATCACGATGCTCAAAACCCGCCACGTAGTCGTCGGCGAACCGCACGAAGCTCACCTGCCCGCGCGCGTGCCGCCGGCGCCACTGGTCGGCCCATAGGTCGAACACGTAGTGGAGGTAGACGTTCGCAAGCAGCGGCGAAACAGACGCCCCTTGCGCCGTCCCCTCCTCGGTCCTCGACCACACCCCGTCCTCGATGACCCCTGCCCTGAGCCACTTCTGGATCAGGCGCAGGACCCTCCTGTCCGCTATCCGGTGCTCGACAAACATCTCCAACCACGCCTGGTCAAGCGTGGTGAAGAAGTCGCGGATGTCCGCGTCGAGCACCCAGTTCACACGCCTCGTCCTGATCGCGACCGCGAGCGCGTCCAACGCATCATGTACGCCCCGGCCGAAACCCATACGAGAAGCCGAGGAAGTCGCCCTCGTAGATCGCGTTCAACACCTCCACCACCGCCCGCTGCAGGATCTTGTCCTCCAGCGCCGCGACCCCGAGCGGCCGCTGCCGCCCATCGGGCTTCGGGATGAACACCCTGCGAGTCGGCCTCGCCCGGTACGCGCCCCGCGCAACCCGAGCGTGTAGATCCCGAAGATTCGCCTCGAGATCCAGCCCGTAGTCCCGCCACGTCACCCCGTCCACCCCCGGGGCGGCCTTGGGCTCCAACGCCCGATACGCCGCCTCCAGGCGACCGACAGTGACGTGATGCAAGAGCGCGGTGAACCGCGCCTGCTTATCCCTTCGCGCCACCCGGCGCACGCGATCCAGCTCACTTGACACGCTCACTCCGGCGCTGCGTCCGGGGCGTGTTTCGCTGGCCGCGTTCCCCTCGGCCGGTCCCCTTCCCTCCACCACCTCCGCCCCCGGTCGCCCGGGCTTGTTCGGCGGCTTCGCTGGTACTACGGGACCGTCTGACTTCCCACGATCGTCCATCAAGGGCTTACCGCCTCAGCGTTCCCCTCACGACCCGCCCCCGACCACAGGACAGGTGACCATGGGATCTCCCGGTTCTCGCGCATGGAGACTCCGTGCGTGCCCAGGTTCCTCGACCGCGCGGGGTCCGCTGACGACTCGCGATAACGCCGCCAGCGACGTGGCCTTCCGCCGGTCACGAACGCGTCGGCACCCCGATCTTCAACGACATTTCGCGGCTCACTAGCCCAGCCCGCACGTACCCCTATCAACGCTTCGCTGCGCCCTCGCGGAACGCCAACGCATGACTCGGGGCCACCGTGGATCGCTACTCCTTCGATGTAGAGCTCTCTCATCTCCTTCTCCATGCCGGTTCATCCCGGCGCTTTCCGCGACCAGTCATACGACGACGGCGCAGCGCCGTAGCGCGCCCGCCACGAGCGCATCGCTTCGCGAACCCGCTCCCGGGTCCATTGCGGCGCAATCGCGCCCGGATGGCAGCGTTTGCAATACGCGTAAGCGTCGCCCTTGCCGTTCCGGGCGCTGTGGGCGCCCCGCAGCCGCGACACACTCCCCGGTAGCGCGCCTTGACCGCGCGCGCCTTATCGCCGGTTGGATCGTAGAGATACGTCTTGATGGTCGCCTCTGCGCGTCCCAGCCGACGAGCGATCTCCGCGATCGACAGATCCTCGTGGTCGCGGTAGTGGCGGGCGAGTTGCGCCGCGCGGCGCCGTTCCACGACACGGTCGAGCATCAGAACCCAAGCCCACCGGAGGTGCTGGACGGCCCGCTCAAGTGCAGTTAGCGCGCGGGGCCATCTGAAGGTCTTTTGCTAGCAACAGAGGGGTCGTACAAGTACGCCTTGACCGTCGCGGGCGAGCGTCCCAGACGGTCCGCGATCTGCGCGATCGACAGGCCCTCGAACTCGTGGTAATGCCGCGCCAAAGCCACCGCGCGCCAGCGCTCGGCCGAGCGGTCGATCCGCCTGCTAGCCACCTTCGTCCCCATCGACCGGCGGTACCCCGGGGCACGTGGTGTTCTCGTCGAGGTCCCGTCACGCACGACATCGAGCGCGCGGTGTGCTCGCCGTCGCGGCCGCTAGGCAGAGCGTCAAGGCTCGCCGACCGGGCCAGGTCGACTCCGCGCACGACCGCCAGCTCGAGGCGTCGGGCGAGGGTCGTGAGCTCGACACGGCGGTACCGAACCCACCGTCGTGGCCGGCGCTTCGATGGGGATCGGACCGACTGCCAAGGCGAGCACTAGCTCATCCCCACGTGCTTGATCGATGACCAGCAGTCAGCTGCTAGCTCGATCCGGCCGGGCTACCGAGCGCCTGCGCTTTGATGGCATCGAACTCGGCCTGGGTGATCGTGCCGCTGTCGAGGAGCCTCTTGGCCGCCTCGATCTCGCCTGCCGGCCCACCCTTACCGGCAGCCTGCCGGACGTACCGGTCGAACTGCGCTTGCGCCGCCTGAGTTTGCTTTTCGCTTCGCTCGGCCATTCCATCGTGGTTGGCGATCAGGTAGACCAGCACGCCGATCCACGGGAGGATGACGATGAGGACGATCCACGCGGCTTTGCCCCAGCCGGAGATGTCGCGGCGTCGGAAGATGTCGCCGAACACCACGATCGCAACCCAGATGAAGAGCACCCAGGCGAAGATGATGAGGATGTCCCAGAAGACGTTTAGGAATGGATACGACGACGCCGTGATCAACAACGGGATTCGCCTCCCCTCATTCGCATTGAAATGCCTTCTCCCATCCGACCCTCAACATGCGTCCCGGCGGCCGAAACCGCATCACCTAGATCGGATGAGGACGGCCTCCGATCAGCAGCCTCGCCGAGACCTCCGCTCGAATCACACGCCGGTCGCCGCAGAACTCCTCTGCGAAGGATTGAGTCAATGCGACCTCCACAGCAGCACTCCTGCCACTCCCTTCCGTCATCTCCGCCGCCGTGCCGGAGTCTCGCTCGCGCGCGGAACTCGAGCACGCACCCGCCGAGAGCCTGCACCCCAAGTGCCCCGCGGGTCGAGGCCGTGCTCCACGGCACAGATTGAGCTGGGTCTCGACCGCCCACGGTTGGAGCTCGGCTCTGGCGTTGGCAGCGCTCTGACGACGGGTCGCCCCTCCGCCTATGTGGTTGCATGTCGCGTGGAGATCGAGCGCAAGTTTCTCGTGCCGGAGCTCCCGCCGGGTCTCGAGCCGTCGCAGGCGACGCGGATTGACCAGGGTTACCTGGCCGTCGCGGCCGACGGCACCGAGGTTCGGGTCCGGCGGCGCGACGGCGAAACGCTGCTGACGGTGAAAGGCGGCGTTGGACGCAGTCGCACAGAGGAGGAGATCGTGATCGATCCCGCGCGGTTCGCTCGCCTCTGGCCACTCACCGAGGGTCGCCGGATCGAGAAGACACGCTACCTGATTCCGGCCGAAAGCCTGAACATCGAGCTGGACGTGTACTCAGGTGCCCTCACCGGGTTGGTGGTGGCCGAGGTTGAGTTCGGCTCCGAGGGGGCCGCAGACGCGTTCGAGCCGCCGGCGTGGTTCGGTGCTGAGGTGACCGATGACGCTCGCTTCAAGAACCAACGCTTGGCGTCGGAGGGCGCACCGACACGCGTCCGAGAGGCGTGAGGCACAAAGACCAGGGTGATCGCCGCGAAGGCCAAGAAATGCCGGCGCGGCGAACTGACACCAGATGGCGACGAAGCCCATCCGGGGAGAGATCCCCTCCGACACCCAGTTGTAGACGCCGCCCGACCAGCCCGAGGCGAGCTCGGCCGACACCAGCGACGCCGGCAGAAGGAACGCGATCGCGGGCAGGACGTAGATCCCACTGACGCCAGGCCGAGGACGGCCGTCGCGGGCGTCGCGCCGAGATCGCCCCCCGACCCAAGGTCAGCATCGCCATCGCAAGCCACTTGAGCGACGCCCTCGCCCCGGCCGGCGAGCGAGCGCGACCTTGGCAGGGTGCCGATCCGGCTGCTCGGCGAGGTGTCATCGATTTCGCTGGGTCACAGAGGCGCGACAGCTCCGGCTAGACACGTTCTCGATAATGCGCTCGCCGAGGTCGGCCGGGCGATCCTGCAGATCACCGTCGAGCGCGACTCTGCCAACTACATCACGCAGAGTGCGTGATGACCCCTCACCTGTTCGCGGATGACAATGCCAGCGATGGCCTTCCGGGCGGGCTTCCGATGACCGATCAACCGACCGAAATTCCCGAACTCCCCACCGAGCGATCGATCGACCGCCTCGTCTCGCTGCTCGAGCCCATCAGCCGCGTAGTCCAACCGCAGCTCTACGGCGTCGAGCACCTCCCTACCGATGGTTCGCTGCTGGTCGGAAACCACACGATCTACGGCCTCCTCGACGTACCATTCATGATGGCCGAGATCTGGAAGCGCCGCAGACTGGCCATCCGCGGCCTTGGCGAGCACGCCCACTACGCAGTTCCGCTCTGGCGAGACCTGCTGACGGTCGGTGGAATGGTGCGCGGAACCCGTGAGAACGTCCGCGGGCTGATGCGAGAGCGCCAGACGATCCTGGTCTTCCCGGGAGGCTCACGCGAGGTCAACAAGCGCCGTGGTCAGCAGTACCAACTCCTCTGGAGAGAGCGGATCGGCTTCGCGCGGCTCGCGATCGAGCAGGGTTATCCGATTATCCCCTTCGCCGCCGTCGGCGCCGACGAGATGCTCGATGTGGTCATCGACCAGAACACACCGATCTACCGGCAGTTCGCGTCTCTCTACGAGAAGCTCATAGGGTTCCCGACACCGCCGATCGTGCGCGGACTCGGGCCAACTCCAGTCCCCCGCCCTGAGCGACTGTACTTCTGGTTCGGCGATCCGATTGACAGCACTCGCTTTGGGAGCCAGTTCGACGACGTCGCCGGGGCCCGGGGAGCTCCGCGACGAAGTCAAGCGGGCAATCATCCTGGGCATTCAGTTCCTGCGCGACGAGCGCGATCAGGATCCGCACCGGAGCCTTCTGGCGAGGCTGCTCCGCGCCAGGGTGCCACGCGATCCGCGCGGGCCGAGGATGAGCCCGCGAGACGTGGACCAGCACCGGCCCGGTACATGATCCATGGGAGACGGCCCATCCACCCGAAGCGTCGTGCGGATCACGATCGCCGTCGCCGGGACCGGGTTCGCGCTGTATTTGATCTATCTGCTCCGCGGCGTGGTCGAGCTGATCGTGCTCGGGGTGTTCGTCGCGCTCTGGCTCGGCCCATTCGTCGAGTTCCTGACGCGTCGGCGGACGCCCCGGGTGCTGGCGATCCTGGCGGCCTATCTCACGCTGTTCGGGTCGCTCGTCTTCCTCGGTTTGGTCGTCGTGCCTCCGATTGCCGACCAGATCGACAAGGGAGTGCGCCAGCTCCCGGCTGGCATCAGCAAGCTGCGCGAGAACGCAACGTTCCGCAGGTACGACAACAAGTACAAGATCACCGTCAAGCTGGAAAGCGAAGCATGGAAGCTCCCCAGCCGGCTCGCGACCATCGCGAAGGAGCTGTCCGCCGTCACGGTCGGGGCATTCTCTGCTCTGACGAAGCTCGTCACGGTCCTGGCACTGGGGTTCTTTCTCCTGCGCGATGGGCCGCGCCTCGCAAACCGCATCTACCGGATCCGCGGCCCCGATCAGGAGGAGCGGCTGCGTCGGCTCGGCACCGACATCTCCCGATCGGTGTCCTGGTACGTCGCTGGAAACATCGGCATCAGCGTGATTGCCGGTCTCGTCGCCTACGTCGCGCTGACGGCAATGGGAATAGCGTTCGCCGCGCCACTGGCCGTGATCGTCGGCGTCTTCGACCTGCTCCCGCTCGTCGGCGCCACGATCGCCGCGATCATCGTCGGCGTCGTGACCCTGTTCTACAGCTTCCCCACGGACACGATCATCTGGGCGATCGTCGTGATCGTCTACCAGCAGATAGAGAACAACGTCCTCTCGCCGATCGTGTACCGGCGCACGGTGCAGGTCCCGGGGGATGCTGGTGCTCGTCTCGGTCCTGGTCGGCGCCACCCTGCGAGGGGTGATCGGCGCGCTGCTGGCGATTCCGGTGGCGGCGGCGATCCAGATCGTCGTGCGAGACGTGTGGCAGCAGCGCCACGGCGAGGTCAGCGAAACGCCGGCGGCGCCCGGTGCCTGACCGACGTTCGGTGCCCGGATAATCGAGCAGCCACTGCTTACCGGACGCCTGCGGCCGTGACATCACCGGGTGGGCACGTCGGTCGGTGTCGCGGGTCAGGCGATCGCCGATCACACCAGATCCGCCGTGCGGAACTCCAAGCCCGGGCAATGACCACGCCGCGGAACGCACTGTCGGACTCCGTGGCCGCTCCCGGTCGCCTCACCCCGGCCCTGCTCTCGTCACGATAACGGCGCCAACAACGTCCCCGGCGAACGAGCCGCCGAACCAACCCACCTGGATGTCTTGCGGACTCTCTCGGCAGCGTGGTACGCGGTCACGGCGCACCGTCGGGCAGTCATCCGCGCACGTGGCTGCCGGCCCAACCGGCATTGAGCCCTCTCAATCACGCAAACTGCGTGATGACCTCTCACGCAGGCCGCCGGGAGCCTTCCCGAGTTCCAGAACCCACTCGCGAAAGGCCGGTCCTATGAGTCCCGACTACTTCTCTCCCGACAACGTGCTGGTGGTCACCTTCGGCGATGACCCAGAGAATGACAACAACGCCTACCAGGCGCTTACCGACCTCAAGCAGCTCGATTCGCAGGGGCAGATCAAGATCGCGGGTGCGGCGGTCGTCAGGCGCGATCTCGACGGTCGCGTGGAGGTCAAGAACGAGGTCGGAGACGACCCGTACATCGGCACGGTTTCAGGCGGCACGATCGGGCTGCTGATCGGTATCCTCGGCGGTCCGCTCGGGGTGCTGATCGGTGGCGCGACGGGCGTGCTGGTCGGATCGTTGTTCGACCTCGACGATGTCGACACCACCGAGTCCGTGCTGAGCGACATCTCCAAGCAGGTTCACCCGTCGCGGATCGCGGTTCTGGCCCAGGTGACCGAGCAGAGCCCCGAGGTGATCGACACCGCGATGGCGCGGCTGGGTGGCGAGGTCACCCGCCGGTCGGTCGTGGACGTCGAGGAGGAGATCGCCGCCGCGCAGGAGGCGCAGCGGAAGGCGAAGGGAGAGGCGCGGAAGGAACTGCAGAAGGCCCGCCTCGAGAAGCACAAGGAAGGCGCGCATGCCAAGGTCGAGGAGCTGAAGTCGAAGCTCCGGCAGCCCAAGGCAGGCGCCTCCGCATAGCTCCGGCCACACGCGGCGGCGCGCCCAATCCTTGGGGGCGCCGCCCGCAAAGCCGACCCGCTCAGCCGGTGGTCGGGCAGCGGGCCGCACTCGTCGAAGGCGTTCGGGGGCTGTCCCAGTTTCGACCGCCCGGGAAACTCGTGGGACACGCTGCCCCGATCTTTTCGCCCCGATCGACGCATAGCGGATCAGCAACCGCACCTGGCGGTCTGACCAGTCGCGTTTTGACCGCGACGCTGCGCGCAGTCATCGGGATGGCAGTGGTGATGCTCTCGTGAGCGTTATCGGGACGGCTGTCCGGCCGCAGCGCGCGAGTAACGGATGTTCTAATCGGCGGCGCGACGAGCCTGGCGGATTTGATCTTGTTGCGGCACATACGCTGGTTTGATGAAGCCGTTGCGCGGAGCTGAAGCTGTGCAACGCCGGTGGTCTCGCGGTCGCGTGGTCGGACACATGCATGGGTGAGGTGTTCGTCATTGCGGCGGTTTCCGCGCTCGACGCCGGACTTCTCGCCGCCGCCGTCGTGATGTTGGGGCGGCCGCGGCCGGCCCGCCAGCTGCTCGCGTACCTGATCGGTGGGATGGGCTTCTCAATCGTCATCGGGCTATTGATCGTGCTCGCCCTTCACGGATCGAGCGTGCTGCCCGGGCTCGACAAATCGACTCGGGCGGTCATAGGGGTCGCGGCGGGCGGGCTGCTGATCTTCATCGCAATCGCTGTGGTGTCCGGCCGTCGGATGCAATGGCACCCCCGCCGCACGCGCAAATGCAACGGCGATCATCCGCCGCGGCACCGCCTCGCCGACCGTGCGCTCGGCCATGACTCACTGTGGATCGCGTGGGCTGCTGGTGCCCTCTACAGCGCGCCCGGCGCGGAATACCTCGCCGGCCTAGCGCTGCTGGCCAAGCTCAACGCGCCACCGGCCGCGAACGTTGCCGCGATCCTGGGATTCAATGTGATCATGTTCGCCCTGATCGAGCTCCCGCTCCTGGGCCTTGTCCTGATGCCAGACCGTACGCGCTCACTCACCGAGAAGCTCAACGCCTGGATGACTGCCCACCGGCAGACGTTGATCGTCGTGGTGGCCGGAGCCGGCGGCGCCTACCTGCTCATCTCCGGACTCATCGACCTCAGCTGAATGCCAGCCTCGAAAGAAGGCAATCTCAACTGGTTCTTTCTCCCGCTTGTGACTCGAGTTCTTAACCGGAAGTTTTCGTAGGTGAGCGGCGATTCGGCCGGGAGCGGCTGGGGTTTTGCCGCTTGGGGGTGGTGGTTGCTTGGCTACGAGGGCTGGATGTCGATCAGTTGGTAGGTGGCGGTTTGGAGTTTGGTTGGGGTGGTGAGGCGGGTGAAGGTGTGGTGGCTGTGGCCGAGGCGGATGGTGTTGCGGCAGAGGGTGCCGAGGTCGGTGAGCAGGTCTTGGAGGCTGTGGGCCGGGTGCCGGTCGTGGGTGCGGGCGCTGCCGGCCTTGGCGGCTGCTTGGGGTGAGCGCTGGGCTGGCGCGGTCGGGTCGGCTGGCGCGATCGGGGTGTCGTCTGCGAACAGCATCGGCGCGAGTCGGCGAGCGAGCTCGAACTGGAGGTAGAGGGCGAGCATGCAGAGGAACACGTGCGCGCGGACGCGATCGGCGAGGCGGTGGTGCACGGGTCGGATCTCGAGCGTGGTCTTCATCTCTTTGAACGCGCGCTCGTTGACCTTGAGCTGCTTGTAGGCGCGCACGACCGCGGCCGAGCCGATCCTCGAGGCGGGTTCGCCGGTGCGCAGGATGTAGATCCCGTCCAGCAGCGCCTCCTCGTCGATCTGCGCTTGGTTGCGCTCATAGCTGAAGCTGCCGTCGGCGATCTGAAGGGTGAAGTGCTTGGCCATCTTGCGCTTGTTGACCACGCGGCCGGCGCGCTCGCCGATCTTCCCCGCGCTGGCGTTCTTGAGCTTCCCGCGCTGGCCTTCGACCATCAGCTTGACCTTCTCCAGGTCGCGCTCGGTCAGCACCAAAAGCTCCGCTCGTTTGCGGGTGCGCTCGGCCGCGACCGCGGGGTTGCGGCACACGATCAGCCGCTCATCGGGGAACTCCGGGGATGAGACCTCGCACAGCCCCTGCTCGTCAAACAGCGACAGCTGGAAGCCCGGCGCGACCGTCAGCGCCTGGATCTGCGGGGCCCTGAGCGCGGTGATGAACCCGACCCCCTGCTGCTTGAGCACCTTCGTGCGCGCCTCGGTGATCATCCCGCGATCACCGACGAACACGACGTGCTCGATCCCGAACGTGTCCTTGATCCGTTCGACCGCCGGTGAGAGCGTCGTCGGGTCGCCGGTGTTGCCCTTGTGCACCTCGATCGAGAACGGCTGCCCGTCCGGGGCGCAGCACAGCCCATAGCTGATCTGCGGCTTGCCCGGCTTGCCGTCACGCGAGTAGCCGACCGCGCCGAGCTCGCAGCAGCGGCCCTCCAGGTAGCTCGAGGACAGGTCATAGAGCACGAACCCCTCCCCGTGCAAATGGCGGCGTGCGAGCGCCTTCTCGATCCGCTGCTGACGCTCGAGCAGCCAATCCATCGCACCCAAAAGCTCGGCCTCGGTGACCTCGCCGAGCGAGAGCTCCTCGCCCAACGTGGTCTGCGCCAGCAGCCGCGTCATCGACAGCTTCGAGCACGGCGCCAGCAGCCGCTGACAGATCATCGCCACCACGAGGTCCCGCTCCCGGCAACGCTCACGCGAGATCAACCGCTGCAGATCCAACGCTCGCAGCACCCCGAGCACCGCCGCGACGTGCCCGTGCGGCAGCGAGCGCACGATCTCGAACTCGTCCGTGGCCGACATCAGCGTCTCGCCGGCGAGCGAGCGGCGCAACGCCTCCAGCGCCTCGGGCGGCAGATGCGAGACGTTCCCGAGGTTCTCGTGCTTGACCTTGCCGCCCTCGCGATACGAGCGCCGCAGCACGTGCGACACGTACTCCCGATCCCTATACCGCGTCTTGATTGTGGCTACATGAACAGCGCCACCAGACCGCTTAGGCACCCACAAAGCATAGCCGATATCAGCCAACCACGCAACTATTATTTGGCTACATCACCCAAACCATAGAAGCCCGATCGCCCGCAAACACAGACGATCGACCCTCAAACCCCGTCAGACCCCCAAAAACTTCCGCTTAAACCAGCCGCGACGAGCGTCTCGCCGATTCCGCTTCCACGAGCGAGCCGGTTGGCGGGTCGAGTAGCGGCTCTCGGCCAGCTCGAAAGCGCCGGCTTGTCGGCGCGTACGGGTGCCAAACAGCGCCTGTGCTCGCCCATACGAGGCGACGACGAAGATCGAAGGTCAGGACCCGAGGTTGCGGTGAGCGTAGCCCGGTGGCAACTCGGGTAGCGCCAACGCGCCGGCCACCGCGCGGTACACCTTGCGGTTGAAGACGAGCCCGATGTGGCTGCCGGTCACCTCGATGCAGTCTGCCTCGGGTATCACCTGGCATGGCCAGTGGACGACTCCGTCGCCCTTTGAGTAGATGCTCGTGAGCCGCACCTGCTGGGACGGGAACGGCCGGGCGAAGTCGTGGCTGAACGGGCAGCCACAGTGCCGGCTGAGGCACGCGTCCTTGCGCGCTCGCCCGCAGGCATGGACGACGCGCCGAGCGACGTCGACCGCGATCAGCGTGGGCGTGGAGGCTCCGAACAGCCCCTGGAGGTCGGCGCCCATCGCGACCGCGTGAGAGACGCGGTCGGGACGACGGGCGGCGAGCGCGCGGGCGAAGTGACCGCCACGGCTGTGGCCGATCAGCGCCACGCGGCGTCCGTGAGCGCGCCACAGCGCGTCGACTCTGCGCTCGATGCGGTCAAGGGTGCGGTCAGAGCAGCCGGCGTTGAGCACAAAGCCGCAGAAGCGCGGCCGGTAGTCGAGTCGCTGCAGCCATGCCGCGAGGACGGTGAGCGTCTGATCGCCGGCGAGGAAGCCCGGCATCAGGACGACGGGACGCCCGTCCCCGTGTGGTACACCGGCGCCGCGGAACACCGGGTCGGCGAGCAGGCGTCCGAGTTCGAGCCACCCGCGCGTCTCGGCGAGCGGCCGGCCCAGCCAGCGCTCAGCTGGCATGTACGTAGCTGCCTGGAGCCTTGGCGGCGGCTTTGTGCTTTCGGCTCCCCAGCGTCTTCGCTGCCGGCTTCAGGTCGCCCGCGCGCTGGCCGAGCCATTCGCTGTAGTCAGGCCACCAGCTACCGCGTATGACGTCGGCATCTGCGACCCATGTCTCCGGCTCGTCCGCGGGATCGTCAGCGACGCGATAGCTGGAGCGGGACTCGCGGCTGGGCGGGTTGACCAGCGCCTGGATGTGGCCGCTGGTCGAGAGGACGAAGCGTTTGCTGCCGCCGAGCAGCTGCAGGCTGTGGTAGGCGTTCCCCCACGGGACGATGTGATCGTTGAGACCTGCGATCGCATAGCTGTCGAGCGTGATCGAGCCGAGATCGATCGGTGTCCCGAGCACCTGGACGGCCCCGGGCTGCGTAAACGCGTTGTCAAGCGCGTTCCGGATGAAGTCGCGGTGGAGGCCCGCCGCCAGCCGAACGCCGTCCTGGTTCCAGTACAGGATGTCGAAGGCAGGCGGGTCCTTGCCGAGCAGGTAGTTGTTGACGACGTAGTTCCAGACGAGATCGTTTGGGCGCAGCCAGGCGAACACGCCAGCGAGCGCGCGCCCGTCGATGTAGCCCTTGCGAGCCGACTCGGCCACGGCCGCGGCGGCGAGCTCCTTGCTCGCGAGTGCTCCAGCTGTGCCCATCCGCGCCTGGTCGAGCGCGCACACCATCATCGTGAGGGCCCCGACCTTGGCCTGCTCGCCGATCGCCGCCAGGTGGCCGAGGGCGCCGGCGGCGATGATCCCGCCGGAGCAGGCGGCGTTCACGTTCACGGTGGGCTGGCGGGTGATCTCGGCGACTGCGTCACGCGCCTCGAGCACCGCCCGTGCGTAGGTGTCGAGGTCGAAGTGCCCCTGCGCGACGTCGGGATTGCGCCATGAGATCGTGAACACCTGGTGTCGTTGTTCAAGCAGCCACTCGACCATGCTTCGTCCGGGCGAGATGTCGAGGATGTAGTACTTGTTGATCGTCGGCGGGACGAACAGCAGCGGCACCTCGTACACCTCCGTGGTCGCCGGGCGGTATTGGATTAGCTCGAATACGTCCGTCCGCAGCACCACCGACCCGGGGGTGATGGCGAGATTCCCACCCACCTCGAACTTGGTCGCGTCGACACTGGCGGGTAGATGCGGCGGGCGGGTGATGTCGCGCACGAAGCGCCTTCCGCCTCTCAGGAGGTTCGCGCCGCCGGTGTCGATGCTCTCCTTGAGCACGGCGGGGTTCGACCACGGGAAGTTCGTCGGCGCCAATGCGTCGAGCACGTTGCTCGAGGCAAACCGCGCCTGCCGCTCAGACCGCCAGTCCAGGCCGGCGTCGGCGATCAGGCGGTCGACGGCCTCGCACGTGGCGAGGTAGCTCTGCATCATCCGGCGAAGCAGCCAGTTGTCCTGCCACGCTCGCTCGCCGAATCGCCGATCGCCCTTTCTCGGCCGCGCGTCCGAGCGTCCGCCCGCCACGCGTGCCAGCTCGACGCCGAAGCGACCTACGTCGTTTGCGGCCTGCCGCGGATGGCGGGCCAGTCCTGCGATGGTGCGCCCGGCGGCCCCCGGTTTGACGAATCGGCCGACGCCACCGCCTTCGAGCACGGCGTCGCTGAGCATCACGTCGAGGCTTGAGCGGGCGGCTCGCCGCAGCCCCGGCTCCGAAGCCCGGAGGCGCTGCTCCGATGTCGAATCTGTCGTCACGCTCATCGCACCAGCCGTCCCCGGACGATCAGCTCGCTCGGCGTCGGGATCATGCCCATCAGGCCGTGGCTCATGTCCAGCTGGCGGTGATCGGCGTTCGTTCTAGCGTCGACTTCGAGCTCATCACCAACGCGCCGCAAGCGCGCATCGAACTCGAGCGGGATGCTTTGTCCCGCCGCCTGAAGCCGTCCGCGAACATGAAGCCGCTCGCCTTCAAGCGTGGCGCTGTCAGACACGAAGCGAACCGTTGGGTGGTTCACGACGTCGAAGAAGTCGGCCGAGCGCAGATGCCTGTCGCGCAAGCCGAGGTTCGTGTTGACGGTGGCGGCGTCGATCGTCAACTCGATCGCCGGGTTCCGCTGTAGGTCAAGCGTGCCCTCGTAACGCTCGAAGCGGCCTTCGACTGTCGCCAGTCCCCAGAGAGTTTGCGCGTGGAATTCGACGCTCGAGCGGGTGGGATCGATCCGCCAGTGTTCCAGCGGGACGCTCTGGGTGTCGGGGGGATGGGTGAGGGTGTCGGTGCTCATTGGTTTCTCCTTGATTTCAGTGCTCAGTTGGTCAGCTTCCATGTCCACGCGTATTGGGAGAGCGCCTCACCGACCTCGTCGTCGTAGGGCGAGTGCGGGACGCGGATCTCGGGGACGGCGTCGATCAGGACGGCGCGTACCTGGTCGCCCAGCCCGGTCTCGGCGAGCGCGGCGCGCGCGGCCTGCTCGGCGGCGCGGCGGCGGAGCTCCGGCTTGTAGGGCTTGCCGACCGACGTCAGCGGGATCTCGTCGACGATCTCGACGTGCTTGGGAGCGGCGGCGCGTTCGGGCACGTGCTCGGCCGCCCAGCCTTCGAGCTCATCCCGCGTGTGCTCAGTTCCCTTGGCGAGGGTGACGAAGGCCACGGGCACCTCGCCGGAGTGCGGATCGGGCCGCCCGACGGCGGCGGCCGCCGTGACGTCGGGGTGTGTGAGCAGCGCGTCCTCGATCGTCGCGGGGTCGATGTTGTGGCCGCCGCGGATGATCAGATCCTTGGCGCGCCCGGCGAGGCGGATGAACCCGTCGCTGGTCGACGGACGGCCAGGTCGCCGGTGTCAAGCCAACCGTCCTTGACCTTGTCGCTGGCGCGCACCTCGCGCCCGGCCCCGGTATAGACGAGGTAGCCGGCGAAGATGTTCGGGCCGCGCAGGACGAGCGTGCCGACCTCGTTCTCTGACAGGAACGTCCAGTCGCCGGTCGCCTCGTCGATCTTGACGGTCCGCGCCTCCTGATACGGGAGACGCTGCCCGACGGTGCCCGATCGGGGCGCGTCCGGCCAGCTGAACGCGCTGGCGCACGTGCCCTCGGTCAGACCGTAGCCCTCGCACAGCGCGACCCCGGTCCGGGCTTCGAACGCGTCGCGCACGGCGGGCGGAAGCGGTGCGGCACCGACGATCGGCAGCCTCAGGCTGGAGATGTCGGCGTCGACCGGAATCTGCGCGAGCACCGAGTAGACCGTCGGGACCGCGGACATCGCGGCGATCCGGTAGTGCTCGACGATCTTCCAGAAGTTCTGAAACAGCGGGAGGTCGCGGTAGCCGAGCGGCCCGCCCCAGACGACGTGCTGGCCCTTGAGCAGCGGCGCCAGCACCGTCACCACGAGCGCGTTGGTGTGAAACAGCGGCAGCGCCGCGAAGATCACGCTGCTCTCGTCCAGGACGTTGCTGGCACGAGTCATCCAAGCGTTGGACACCTCGTTTGCATGCGTGCGCGCGGCGAGCTTCGGCGTGCCGGTCGTGCCGCCGGTATGCAGGTAGCTGGCGATGTCCTCCGGTGCCGGCGGACATCCCGGCAGGCCCGCCCCCTCAGCGTCCGCCATCCGCTCTTGCAGGTAGGCGACGTTGACGCCGTCGAGCGGCTCGAGCGCGGGCGGCTCGCCTGCGGCTGCCGTCGGGCGCAGCGCCAGCAGCGCGCTCGCGCCGGTGCCCGCGGCGATCGTTCGCGCGTGGGCCCACACGGCCTCGTCGAGTTCGGGTCCCGAGGCGACGATCACCCTGGCGCCGGAAAGGCGCACGAGCTCGACGGCGTGCTCGGGCGCCAAGCCCGGGTTGATCGGGGCGTAGATGCCGACCGCCTCGGCGGCGAGCAGCAGCGGCAGCATCTCCGCGCAGTTGACCGAGACGACCGCGACCGCGTCGGCGCGACCCACGCCCAGCCCGGCCAGCACGGCCGCGGCTCGGTGCACGTCGCCAGCGAGCTCCGCGAACGTCCGCACGAGCGGTGCGTGAAAGCTCTCCGCGTCGGGCAGCACCGACACGGCCGGGCGATCGGGCCACAGCGAAGCCGCCCTCCTCACCAGCTCGTAGGTGCTCGCGGGCAGGCCGCGGTCGCTCAGCGGAACGCGCTCGATCGCCGCCAGGTCCGACGGGCCGACTGAACGATGGCCAGAGCAGGTCGGTGCTCGCGGCGGCACTCATCGGCCCGTCTCCGCCTGTCCGGTGGGTGACGGGATGTAATTGGCGGCGGTCACTCGCTCGACCGTGATCGCGAGCAGCACGCGCCCGACCTCGGCCAGCGCGTCGTCGCTCATCGGTTCGGGCGGCTCGGCGGCGTCGGTGATGCGCTGCATGACCTGGGCGGTCGCCGGGCCGATGTTGTTGGTGAGGATCTCGGCGGGGCCCGAGAACGTCGCCGACGGATACGGCGACTCGTGGCCCATCACGCACAGCGAAGCCCACCCGGTCCGGCTCACGTCCCGGGCCTTGAGCCGGTCGGCGAGCGTGGAGATCAGCAGCCGCTCGCCGTCGCGGGCGAAATACACGAGCGACTGACGGGGCCGGCCGTCGGGAGCGAGTGTCGCGAGCACGCCGACCGGATGAGCGTCGAGGAACTCACGCAGCTCTTCGGTCAGCGCGCCCATGCCGCCTCCTCTCGCTCGCCGACGCGAGAAGCCATCCGGCTCCTCGACGACCGTGTTGCGCAGCTCGCCGATCCCGTCGATCTCGATCCGGACGACGTCGCCGACCTTGAGCAGCCCCTCGGGGAACGGCTGGCGCACGGCGCCGATGCCGGCGGGGGTGCCGGTGGCGATGACGTCGCCCGGCTCGAGCGTGAACGCCTGAGACAGGTGGGCGACCTGCTGGTAGCAGTTGTAGATCATCTCGCGGGTGTTGCCGTCCTGGCGCAGTTCGTCGTTGACGTAGGTCCTGAGCCGAAGGTCGTGGGGGTCGCCGAGCTCGTCGCCGGTGACGATCCAGGGCCCGAGCGGACCGTGGGTGTCGAACGACTTGCCCATCGTCATCGTCGGTGTGCGCAGCTGCCAGTCGCGCACCGAGACGTCGTTGGTGATCGTGTAGCCGGCGATCACCTCGTGCGCGCGGTCCTCCGGAACGTGGCGGCAGCGGGTGCCGATCACGACCGCCAGCTCGCCCTCGTAGTCGAGCAGGTTCGAGACGCGCGGCATGTGCACGTCGTCGTCCGGGCCGACGACGCACGTGACCTGCTTGTTGAAGAACACCGGATACTCCGGCGCCTCCATGCCCGACTCGGCGATGTGGTCGGCGTAGTTGAGGCCGATGGCCAGGAACTTCCGGGGCTGGACGGGCGCCAGCAGGCGGACGTCCTCCAGCGCATGCTGCTCGTCCGGGTTGTCCCGGTCGACCACGTGCCCGTCTTGGATGATCCCGTGGCGCGGACCGGCGCCGGCGTCGAAGCGACAGAGCCTCATGACGACATCTCCGGGATCTCGACCGGGGCCTGCTCGGGCGCGTACCCGCCGGCCATCGCCTTGGCGTGGATCTCGGCGAAGCTCATGCCGTCCGCGTGGTCGGCGGCGACCCGGGCCGGATCGACGAACTGGCCGATCGGGTTGGCCTTGAACTCCTCGGAGGTCCGCATCCACTCCGTCGACTTCTCCCAGTCGCCGAAGCAGTCGACCTGCAGCTCGACGTTGTTGCCGTCGGGATCGGCGTAGTAGTAGGAGAACGTCATCCCGTGATCGAGGCACAGCGCCGGCGTGATCCCGGACTCACGCAGGCGCAGGTAGCTCGCGTTCAGCTCCTCGAAGCTCGCGTACTCGAACGCCGAGTGGTGCATCCCGGTGCGCGTGTCCTTCTCCGGGTCCTCGACGAAGTTCGGGAACGCGAGCAGCGCGATCCGGTGATTGGCGCCGTCGTTCGACAGCCACGCGCCGACCTGGTCCTGGAAGATGACCTCGGCGCCGACGAGCGTGCGGTAGAAGTCGATCATCTCCTGCAGGCGGGTCGTCTTGAGGTTGACGTGGTGGAACGTCGGGTGGATCACGGTGTCGGTCATGTGAGCGACTCCTGAGGTTGCGGGGGTCGTGGTGATTTGCAGCTGGGTTCGCAGGTCTTCGAGCAGATCCGGCACCGCCTGCGCCGAGCGGCGGCGCCGAAGACGTAGAAGTCGGGGCGGACGAGCACGGCATGGGCGTTGTGCTCGGCCAGCCACGCGGTGAGGCGACCGTCGCAGTCGCGCACGCCGTGGGGCGCCGCCGGATCGAGCGACGCGATCGTCGCGCCGAGCAGGTCGAGCAGCTTCCGCTCCCGACGGGACAGGCGTTTCGAGCGGGTCGCCGTCGGCGACGATCAGCTGAAAGCCCCCGCCGACGACGTCGTCGAAGCGTCCGTCCGCGCCCGGCGCGCTGCACGACGCCCTGCACGCTCAGCGTCCCGGCGACGTGGATCGGGTTCGCCGATCGGCTGGTGCGAGCAGGCCAGCCGTCAACGGCGCGAGCTCGAGCGGCGGCGGCGGACCGGCCGCGCGCAGCATCGTGTCGCGTTCGGCGGCGGCCTCCGGGTCGAGCTGGCAGAGGACCTTCCCGAGCTCGATCGCGAGCCGGATGATCGCCTCGTTCTGGGGCTGGCGCTCGGCGTCGACCGTGTCGAGCAGCTGCTCGCGGGCAACGCCGCGCAGCACCAGGTCGAGCTTCCACGCGACGTTCGCCGCATCGCGCAGTCCCGAGCACAAGCCCCTGACCGAGGAACGGCGGCGTCAGGTGGGCGGCGTCCCCGACCAGCAGGACGTGCCCCGTCGCGCATCTGGTTCGGCCAGCATCGAGCGGAACTCGTAGACGGTGCTGCGCGTCAGCGGCCCGTCCTGCGGCGTGTACCACGGCTCGAGCAGCGACCACACGCGCTCGGGGTCCTCGAAATCCGCCGCCTGCTCGTCCCGGGAGCAGCATGAACTCCCAGCGCCGGTGCCGCGGCCCGCTCTGCATCTGCGTCGTCGGGCGAGCCGGGTCACACCACTGGCACGCGATCGGCAGATGGCCGAGCGCGTCCATGTCCCGCGGCTCGGCGTCGACGACCAGCCACCGCTCCTGGAAGCCGAGGTCGCGGCGGGTGATCCCGCTCGCCTCGCGCACGAACGAGTTCGCGCCGTCGGCTCCGATGAGCCAGCGAGCGCGCAACGGTCCGGCGCTCGCCGGTGAGCGCGAGCCCGCCGAACGGCGTCATCGACGCGGCGGACGGTCAGCTCGGCGCCTGCGTCCGAGTCGACGAGCCCCTCGGCGACCCATCCCCGATGCACGGTGACGCCGCGGCTCATGCGCAGCCGGTCCGGTCGAGCGCGGCCTCGAGCTCGGGCTGGAAGAACATGTACGACGCCTCCCAGCCCGACGGCGCTAGCCCCTGCCCGTCGAAGCGCAGCACCGGCTCGCCGTCGGCTCCGAACCACTGGTAGTCGTGGACGGGGATCATCTCCTCGGCGAGCTCGTCCGCGAGGCCGAGCGACTGCAGCAGCCGCATGATCTCGTGGTCGAGGTGGACCGCGCGCGGCAGACGATAGATGTCCGTGAAGCGCTCGAACACCTCGACGCGGTGCCCGGCGCGCGCCAGCAGCGCGGCGAGCGCCTGGCCAACGGGGCCATAGCCGACGATCGCGACGTCGGTATCGAACTGGTCAGAGTCGTGCGTCGTTGCCATCACACGCGCGCTCCGCTCGTCGCAGCGAGCGCTCTCGATCCGCCGCGCGAGGATCTGGCCGAGCGCGTCGGCGAGCGCCGCCCGCGGGTCCTCGACCGCCGTGACGCGAGCGCCAGCCGATGTGCCGGTCAGGACGCACGAGGACGGCGCCGTCGGCTGTGATCTGGCGCTGGCGCGTCCATGCGCAGCGCGGGTCGTACAGGTCGCCGTCGAGGTGACCGATCCGCACCGCGTCGAGCGGGACGCCCGTATCGGCCGCGAGCTCCTGGGCCGCCTCGCACCAGGCCTCGCCGTCCTCGCCGGCGATGAGCAGGAACCGCCCGGGCACGACGAGGTCCTTGATCGCCCGGCGGTTGCCCTCCTCGTCGTCGATCCAGGCATGCGGCAACGGCGAGCCCGGACGGGTTGACGGCTCGTAGATGCGGATGTCGTCGATCGGCTCCGGCGCCGGCGTGCCGTCGGCGACGACCGCCGCCGAGTCGTAGGTGTAGCCGTACTCGACGTTCAGCTCGGAGAACTCCATCGACTGGGCGCGCATCATCCGGCGCACCGTCGCGCGCAGCTCGGCGTCCTCGGGCGCGTCGCTCCAGACGCGCCGCAGCAGCTCGAGGTTCCGCTCGGGCTGAGTTCTCCGGGGCGAGCGCCGAGCTCGCCGCCGATCGCGAAGTGGTTGACGGCGTTCTCGAGCGAGCGCTGGCAGTTGCGCTGGTCGACCGGGCGCCGCTCGGCCTCGTAGGTGTCCAGCAGCGCCGGCGACGCCGCGCCGTTCAGCACGGCGGTCGAGCTTCCAGCACAGGTTCTGCGCGTCGTGGATCGCGCTCGTCAGCCCGAGGCCGCCGGTCGGCGGGTGGCGGTGCGCCGCGTCCCCGAGCAGGAACACGCGCCCGACCTGGAACTTCGACGCGATCACCGCCTCGACCGACCAGCGGGTGATCTTGTGGATCCTCATCGGGATGATCGCCGATGCCGAGCGCCTCGCGGGCGTCGGCCTCGACCTGCGCGTCGGACTCGGCCGCAGTCGACCGGGTAGTTGAGGTGGATCACCCACTCCTCGGAGTCGGGTCCCCAGCGCTCGGGCCCCATCGGGACCATCACGACCAGAACGCCGGCCTGGGGCGAGTAGATCCAGCGGATCAGGACGTCGGGGTCCTTCGCCCAGCGCGAGAAGTCCGCCGACACGTGCAGCGTCGCCGTCTGCGTCACGACGCCGAGTCCCTCGTACTCGACGCCGATCAGGCCGCGCGATCGCGCCGCCCGCCGTCGGCGCCGATCAGGTACTCGGAGCCGACCGTGTACTCGCGCCCGGATCCGTTGTCGCGGATCGGGCGCGGACACGCCGTCCTCGTCCTGCTCGAGCGCGATCAGCTCGTGGTTGAACCGGATCCGCCCCGGGGAGAGCTCCTCCGCCCGCGCCTTCATCAGCGGCTCGAGGCGGATCTGGGGGAGGTTCAGCTGCCGCCACGGGCTGGCGGCGCGCCAGAACTCGTCGTCACCGCCCGCGCCCCAGGCTCTCCAGCCGCACCAGGCGGCGTCCATAGTCGGCATCGGGACCGGCGAATCCCGGCGTAGAACGCGGTGGCCGCCATCTGCTCGGCGGGGGTGCTGCGCTCGCGCGATCGCGTCGGCCACGCCGGCGTCCTCGAGCACCTCCATCGCGCGCTGGTTGAGCACGTGCGCCTTCGGCAGGTCCGACGTCCCCCGGCGGGCGCTGACGAGCAGATGCTCCACCCCCTGGCGCGCCAGAAGCATCGACGCCGTCAGTCCCGCGCCGCCGCCGCCCACGATCAGAACCGGAACGGTCTCGTCCGCAGTCGCTGTGAATCCCATATGCGTCTCTCTCCTTGCTGCTCGTCAACTTTTGGAGTGAAGAGTACAAAACATGTTTTGAAGTGTCAACTCCAATTGTGCGTGTATCCTGGAGGCATGGCGACGCGCGCTGAGGTGAGGCCGAACCGCCGCGGGATGAGATCCCGCGAGCTGGTCCTCGACGCGGCCGAGCGGGTGATGGCCGAGGACGGCTTCGAGGCGGCGACGATCGCGCGTGTGGTCGAGGAAGCCGGGATCCCGATGAGCTCGGTCTACCACTACTACGGCTCCAAGGACGGGATCCTGCTCGCGGTCATGGAACGCGGCGCGCAGCGCTTCTTCGACGACCTGCCTGATCCCGGACCAGCGGCTCGGACGCCCCGCAACCACACCTGGCCACAGTCGTCTCGACCGTGGCCCGAACGCTCGAGCGCCACCCCAACTTCCTCCGCCTGCTCATCGTCTTCGCGGTCCAGCCCCCGCGCGCGCCGCCGGCGAGGTCGAGGCTGTCGTGACGCGTGTACGTCGGCTCGGGCTCGACCGCCTCCGCGAGCAGATCGCGCTCGCGTTCGGCGACGACCCCGACAGCCCCGTGATCGTCCGGCTCGCGCAATTCGCCCTCGCCGCGATCGACGGCGCGTTCGTCGCGTCTCAAGCCGACCCAGCCGTCAGGCTCGAAGAGTTGCTCAAGCCGCTCCCCCCTGCGGTCGCGGGCGCGCGCCGCACGCTGCTGGCCAACGCGCCTTGAGAAGCGTGGCGTTTCATCATCCATGTCGGCGAAGGTGAAGCCCGCATGGGTGAGCGGTCATCGCACGTTCTGCGTGATATCGCCGTTCCCGGCGAAATCACGGGTGCTTGAATCAGCCGCCGCGTCATGATCGGGCGGCTGGTTCCCCGCATTGGTCGATGACGTGCGTCGTGTCGTGGCCGCTCTGTGCGATCGGGCGGCCGAGCTGGTCCAGCATGTTTGCGCCCTCGAATGCGTCTCCCGAAATCCGGTCGCTCGACCGCAACAGGTAGCAGAGGGATAAGAGCGGCTCTCACGTCGCCCACGCCTGCAACCAATCCAGGCGTCCGCGCTCCTCCCGGCGAGGAGCGCTGGACGCTCGTGCCCGGCGAACGTGCCGCGAAATTCACTCCTAGAGGGCGCCGCTATCGCCGCGCCTGGCGCCATCGGCCAATCACGCAAAACGGATGACGACGGCTCACCCTTGCCGGGCGGATGCTGCGCTCATGTCTGGCAAACCGATATGAGCGCGATGCTCGTGATACGCGCGCCTCCCTGAGAGGCGCGAGCGATCGGAGCGAGTGCAGCGGCATCCCCGGTGGATCGATTCCGGCAGCGCTGCACGATCCCGACCGGCAGCGGTGGACCGGATGCGATCACGTACACGTAGGACAACATTCCTCGAAGGAGGCTGGCATGGCACTTTCAGAGCAAATCACTGCGCTTTCAGGTCGACTGACCGAGCTCGCCGCTCGCGCCAAGGAGGCGGAGGACCGCGCGGAAGCGATGCACGGCAAGGCCAAGGCCGACGTGCAGGCTGACGTCGAGCAGGCGCGGACGTCTGCTCAGGAGCGGGCTAAGCAGCTGCGCGAGTCGGCTGAGGCGAACAAGAGCAAGCTCTCGGTCTGGTGGTACGACTTGCAGCGGACGTGGAACGAGCACGTCGCGAAGATTCGCGGAGACATCGAGAGCAAGCGGGCTGAGCACGACGTGGATCGCGCCGAGCGGCGCGCCGAGCACAGAGCGGACGACGCGGTGTTCGCGATTGATTTCGCGTACGCGGCGATCGAGGAGGCGGAGTACGCAGTCCTCGACGCAGAACTGGCGAGGATGGAAGCGGACGAGCTGTCCGCGGCCTGATCACTGACTTGAGTGGCGCCCGGGCCGAGCTCGCGCCCCGCGCGTCATTCAGTCGGACTTACAGGAGTTAGCTATGTCAACACATGTTGAAGAGGTAAGAGAGGCCGTCAGAGCGGTGAACGGTCCGCCTGGCAGCCAGTCCCTGGACGACAGCAGCCTGCCTCCGCTGTTACATCAGCTCGCACGCTACTGGTGGGTGGAGTTGCTGTTGGGCGTGTTCTGGGTCGTCGTGGCGCTCGTGGTGTTGAAGTTCAACCATGCGTCGGTCGTCACCGTAGGGGTGCTGACGGGGATCATGTTCCTCGTATTCGCCGCCGAGGAGTTCCTCCTGGCAACCCTGGATAAGGGCGCCAGCAGGTGGGTATGGGCGATCTTCGGGGTGCTGCTGGCCGCCTCCGGAATCGTTGCGCTCATCCATCCGGAAGCGACCTTCGCCGGGTTCGCCGACATCCTCGGTTTCGTGTTCCTGATGCTCGGAATTATCTGGACGGTCCAGGCCTTCGCCGAGCGGGTCTTCAACGGCCTGTGGTGGCTGACTCTGATCAGCGGCATTCTGATGGTTGGACTGGCGTTCTGGGTGAGCGGCCAGTTCTTCCTGACGCGCGCGGCCACGCTGCTGGTGTTCGCCGGCATCTGGGCGCTGGCCAAGGGCATCACCGATATCGTGCGGGCTTTCCAGCTCCGTCAGCTCCGTTCAAGCTGACCGGCGGCGAGCGCCCTCACGGGGCCCCGACCAGGATCGCCAACGTATGTCCCGCCTCGGTCAAGCTCGTCCGAGGCGGGGCCTCGATGGGGATGATCCAGGACGGCGGTCTGTTCGGCTGCTGGTCGTACCGCCGGCGGTGGTGGTGAGGCGAGCGTGATGGCCGAGACGATCAAGCAAGCGTCGGCGCCGGCGGCGGCGCTCGATCCGACCGAGGCGGTCGAGGACCTGCTGCGCTCGCTGAAAAGCCACCCAGAGGGGCTCAGCTCGCGGGAGCCCAGCGGCGCTTAGCGCAGTACGGCCCCAACCAACTCCAGCGCCGGGGGGGCATGAATTGGCCGCGAGAGCTGGCCCGGCAGCTCACACACCCGCTTGCGCTGCTGTTGTGGGTGGCGGCGCTGCTGTCGTTCATCGTCGGCAGCATCGCGGTCGGTGTTGCGGTAGTGCTCATCATCGTGCTGAACGCAGTGGTCGCGTTCGTTCAGGAGCGCCACGCCGAGAACGCGGTCGAGGCGCTCGCCGGGTACATACCTCAGAAGCTCACGGTCGTGCGCGACGGGATCCGGAAGGTGATCGAGACGGCCGAGCTCGTTCCAGGCGATATTGCGCTGGTGGAGGAGGGGGAGCGGATCGCCGCGAACATGCGACTGATCTCGGGCGCGGTCGAGGTCGACCTCTCGACGCTGACCGGCGAGTCTGTGCCGGCGATGCGCTCGGCGGAGTACCACGACCGCGGCCGTCCGCGCCTGGAGGCGCGCGAGCTCGTGTTCAGCGGCAGCATGTGCACGGGCGGGGACGCGCAGGCGGTCGTGTTCGGGCAGGGATGGTCCCCGAGGGCCTGCTGATCGAGCGGGCCGTCTCCGGCGACCGGGAAGTGATCTTCGCGCGCGCCTCACCGGAGGCCAAGCTGCAGATCGCCGAAGCGCTCCAGGCCGAGGGTCATGTGGTCGCGATGACCGGCGACGGTGTCAACGACGCGCCGGCGCTCCGGCAGGCCGACATCGGGGTGGCGATGGGCCGGACAGGGACCGACGTGGCGCGCGAGGCCGCGACGATGGTCCTGACCGACGACAACTTCGCCACGATCGTGACCGCGGTGCAGGCGGGCCGCGTCGTCTATGACAACGTTCGGAAGTTCATCGTCTACATCTTCCCCCACGCCACGCCGGAGACGATCCCGTTCCTTGTGTTCGCACTGGCTGGCGGTGCTGTGCCGCTGCCGTTCCCGGTGCTCCTGCTGTCGGCTTCGATATTGGCACCGAGACGCTCCCATCGATCGCGCTGAGCCGCGACCCGCCCGAGCCGGGCCTCATGCACCGCGCGCCGCGCCCCCGGTCCGAAGGGCTGATCCGCCGGCCGATGCTGATCCGCGCCTGGCTGTTCCTGGGCCTGATCGTCGCCGTCCTGTCGCTCGCCGGCTTCTTCGACGTGCTGACCCAGGCCGGCTGGCACTCCGGCGACCCGACCGGCGCGCACACCCCGCTTTCACCACGTCTACCAGCAGGCGACCACGATGACCTTCCTCGGCGTGATCTTCGGGCAGATCGGCACCGCCGTTCCGCCCGCACGCGACATGCTGCTGCTGGTCTCCTTCCCTTTCATCGTCTGCGGCGCCGACGAGCTCCGCAAGTGGGTCATCCGCACCCGGTCCACGCGGCGCGCCGCACCGGCCACATCCGCACCCGCCCCCTGAAACTCCGGAGTCCATGAATGAACCCACAGACAGCGGAAAGCACCGTCGGACTGCGTGGAGGGTACCGGGGGACCGTCTTCCAGCAGTGGTGAGCGACTCGGTCCATGTCGGGAGCACGCTGCAGGGGATGTCGCGCCTGGTGACGCGCGCCCCTGGCACGCGACTCGTAGGCACTCGACGAGGTTCACAACGCCTGGGGCGTGGCGGACCAGAGCGGGCAGACGCCTCCGGATTGGGCGGAGAATCGGCCCGGGAGAATCCGTGACCGTGGCCCAAGCCCAGGCAGCGAGCGAGCACCAGCCTCCCACGCGCGGCGCAATCCTGAAGCGAGTTCTGGCGGTGACCGCGGCTGGGCTGGCGCTGTACGGGCTCGCGCCCAAGCTCGGCGAGGTGCTCGGTGCCTGGCCGCGCCTGCGGGACATCGAGCCAGGTTGGTTCGCGGTGATGGCCGCGACCGAGAGCGCCAGCCTCGTATGCATGTGCGGGGTGCAGCGGATCGCCGCCCAAGAGCGACGCTGGGGTCCCTTCCTGCACTCGTACCTCGTCGGCAACGCGCTGAGCGAGCTGGTGCCCGGGGGTGCAGCGACGTCCGCCGCGCTGCAGTACGAGATGCTGGTGCACGAGAACGTTCAGCCCGAGCGCGCTGCGTCGGGCATGGCCGCCGGTTCGGTGATCGTGTTCGGCACGCTGCTGGTCTTGAACGTACTGACGTTGCCGCTGGTGGTGCTGGGCGTGAGCGTGCCCACGAGCCTGCTCGCGGCGGCGTGGATCTCGGCGGTGCTGCTGCTCGGCATTGTGCTCATCGGCTCGCTCGCGCTCAGAGGCGACCGGTTCCTGATCGCCGTCGGCGAAGCGGCGCAGTGGGCGCTGAACAAGCTGAGGCGGCACTCCCAGCCCGTAGAGGATCTTCCCAAGCGTCTGCTCGACCAGCGCACCGCGGTCGCCGGGGCTGTGGGCAGCCACTGGTGGCAGGCGCTGCTGGTCGCAGCCGGCAAGTGGGTGTTCGACTACCTTACGCTCGTCTTCGCGGTCGCCGCCGTGGGTGCGCGCCCGAACGTCGCGCTGGTGCTCGTGGCCTACTCGGCCGCATCCCTACTCGGGCAGATCCCGCTCACGCCCGGCGGGCTTGGCGTGGTCGAGGCAGGCCTGACCGGCACACTCGCGCTGATCGGCGTGAACGGCGGCGCAGCCGTACTCGCCACGCTCGCTTACCGACTCTTCAACTACTGGCTGTACCTGCCGGCCGGCCTCATCGGCCTCCTCCTGCACAGGCGCTCCACTCATCGGCCGCAACCCACCCGAGGCGAGTGAGCCGTGCGTGCACGTCCGGCACGGAATGCGGCGGTGCTGCTCACTAGAGTCCGGCGGTGAGCGTGGCCGCCAGTCTTGGAGCAGAAGGATGGGAGCGCGTCGATCCGCCGCAGCGACCGGTGCTGCTGGTCAATCCGCGATCCGGCGGTGGCAAGACAGCACGGGTGGCCCTCGCTGATCGGGCACGCGAACATGGCGTCGAGCCTGTCGTGCTCGGACCTACGGACGATCTCGCGGCGCTGATTGCGATCTCCCTCGAGAAGGGAGCCGACGCGCTGGGCATGGCTGGCGGTGACGGCTCGTTGGCGACCGTCGCCGCCGCGGCGGCAGAGCACGACCTGCCGTTTATCTGCATTCCCGCCAGGACGCGCAACCACTTTGCCCTCGATCTGGGAATCGTCCGACACGACCTGCTCGGAGCGCCCGACGCCTTCACGGATGGCGTCGAGCGCCGGATCGACATGGCCGAGGTCAACGGCCGCCCGTTTTTGAACAACATCTCGCTGGGCGTGCTATGGCGACGCCGTGCAGCGATCGGGCTACCGCGAGGCTAAGTTGGAGACGCTGCTGGACACCCTCCACGAGGTGTTGGGGTCAACCGCCCCGGCACCGGAGCTACTTCTCACCGACAACCTCGCTCGTCGGCACACCTCTCCCCTGGTCGTGCTGGTGTCGAACAACGAGTACGCGGTGGAACAGCCCGTGGCCCAGGGTTCGCGGCCACGGCTCGATACCGGCCGACTCGGCATCATCGTGCTCGACCGGCCTGGCGCCAAGGACCCGCCGGTCACTGCGTGGAGCGCGACCTCAATTGAGATCGCGGCCGCCGCGCCCCTACCGGCAGGGCTCGACGGCGAGGCCGTTACCCTGCTGCCGCCCCTGCGCTGCACCACCCGGCCCGCCTCGCTGCGCGTCCGCATCTCATGCCACCACCCGGGCGCCTCCCCCTCGGCCCTGCTCCTCTCGTCACGATAATCCCCGCAAGGTCCGCATCGAAGGGGCGTCGGAGCAACCGACCCCGATGTCCTGCGAGCTCGGCACGTCAAGGCGGCCCGCCCTGTCGAGTGCCGTCACGAGCGGTGGGACCCGTCGAGGAAGCCCGGCCTGGCTTCCGGTCCGCGCGGGCACGCGCGGCTGGCCTCGCGTAGGCGCTGTTGCGCCTTGCGCCTGGCGGCGGATTCGCCGACCAGCAAGGAGCCGGACCGGCGCTCGTCAGTGGATCCCCGCCGTCACGACCTTGATCTCGTTCGTGATGCCGCCGACCCCCTTGATCCGCGAGGCGGTTTCGAACGCGGCATCGCTGTCCTCCTGGTGCCTGACCTCTCCGGTGAGGGTGAGCCAGCCATCCCTGATGTGCACGTCGATGTGGTCGGCCGGCACGCGCTCGTTCGACATCAGCGCCTGCAGTGCCGCGCCCCGAATCTCTCCGTCCTGCCAGCGATCCTGGGGATCCAGAGAGAGCTCGTTGTGGACAGCATCCACTGCCGGCACGGCCTTGGCGATCTGGACCGCCGCATGAATCTGATGCAGGCTGCCGAGCGTACCTCGAAGAGTGACGTTGCCCTGGCGCTCCGCAACGGCTATCTCGGCGGCGTGGCGAATCCGCTCGTCGCGAGCATAGGAATCACGGACTTCGTTGACGATGGTGTTCTCAGTCCTGGTCGACATGAAGCACTCCTCTGTTGATGAGCCCGAGCATCCGTCCGCCGGAGGTGAGACGTCATCACGCAAACTGGGTGACCGACGAGCGAAGCGCCGATGGCGATCGGTCCAGCGTATTGCTGAAGTCCGTCCGACGCGACCGGCGGCGGCGTTGCCTTCTCCGCTCACGTAAGCGCTTCATCTTCGGGTGATCGCCCCGTCTGTGTCTGACGGACCGAGCAAGCCGCGGGCGTCGCATCTCGCGACAGAGTCGTGGCTAGATCACGCAGTTCGGGTGACGTGCGCTCACCCGATTCACCGGGATCCTGCACATATGTTCAAGACCATCGTCGTAGGCGTAAGGGATGTTCACACTGGCCGCGACGCCATCGCGTTGGCCGCCAGGCTTCGAGCCCCTGAGGATGCGGTGGCGCTGTTCCACGTCCAGGTGGTCACCGGGAGACCAGCTCCGGACTCCGGGGCCGTGGTGGGCGCGGCGAAGCGCCTGACCGCGCTGGATCGACTGACGCAACTCGCAGACGAGTTCATGATCGCGGCCGACGTCGCATACATCGAGGCGCGCTCAGTGCGCCACGGACTGCACGAGTTCGCCCGTCGCCGGAACGCAGATCTACTCATCGTGCGCGCGAGCCACCTCGACGAGCTCGGCCGTGACTTCATCGCTGACGACACGAAAGAGCTGCTCGACGACGCGCCATGCGCCGTTGCGGTAGCTCCGGTGGGCTACCTCGCGAGGGCACAACCGATCACCCGGGTCGGGGTCGGCTACGACGGCTCGGCGGGTAGCGAGCAGGCACTCGCGATGGCGAGAACGCTAGCCGCTGAACACGGCGCCGAGCTGTCGGCATTCGAAGCCGTCAGCCCCCCCGCATACGCTCACGATCTGCTAGACGTCGCCGGGGAATGGGGGCAGTCTGCGGCGGACGCCCGTCAACGGCTCGCCGCGCTCGGCGGTCCCGAACCAGACGCCCGGACCGGCGACGCGGTCGATGAGCTCGCGCGGTATGAGCGATCCGTCGACCTGCTGGTGATCGGCGCGCACAAGTACCGGCCGATCGACCATCTGCTGCGTGCAAGCGTCTCCCAGCAACTGGCCGACGATCCGGCTGCGCCGCTGCTCGTGCTCCCAGCCCCAGCCGTCAGCCCTCGCCGCGCACGCGCGAGCGGGCGTGGGTGATCAGCGCGAGCGCAG
The DNA here is from genome assembly GCA_963794285.1 of uncultured Solirubrobacterales bacterium. Lineage (GTDB taxonomy): Bacteria > Actinomycetota > Thermoleophilia > Solirubrobacterales > Solirubrobacteraceae > Palsa-465. The sequence goes on along the minus strand of CAWCDS010000008.1, from coordinate 20,007 downwards.
CGGCGCTGCCAGGAGACCGAGCTCGCGGGCGCGGGTGACCGCTGAGTTGCGATCGTGGGCATCGAGCTTGGCGTAGATGTGGCGAAGGTGTGTGCGTACCGTGTTGCCGGATACGCAAAGCTCACTGGCGATCTCGGGCGACTTGAGGTTGCTCGGCAGGTACCGCACGACGCGCAGTTCCGCCTCGCTCAGCTCGTCGCGCAGGGGCGTGGGCCTTCCGCGGTGGGGGGGCGAGGATCCGGCGAGCACCGCGAGGATCGCTCGCAGCAGCGTGGGGTGCGACGTTCGGTGCCCGGGCAGCTTCTCGAGCAGCTGATGCACCGGAGCTAGCACGAACGGCAGGATCACGCCTTCCTGCTCCACGAGCTCAAGCGCCCGCTCGAGAGAGTGCTCGCACGCGCGGCGATCACCCCCCCTGTCGTGAGCTACGGCGTTCCACAGCGAGGCCTCGATCGCCGGCCACCGGGGGTGAAGAGAGCCGACCGTGCGCTCGATCACTGTACCGAGCGCCTCCACCGCCGACTCGGGGTTGTCGTCGGCCAGATACAGGATCGCGGAGGCGATGCGCATCTCCGCCCGATCGCGCTGGTCCGCAGTCATGCCCGCGAGCGCGACGCGGGCAGCGGTTGTGTCGCCTTTGGCGATCTGCGTCTGCAGCATCCGGCTGCGAACCTCGATCCACAGGCCGTGCTCGGTGCCGAGCAGTGTCTGCATGCTTTCCGCCGCGTGAAATGCATCCAGGGCATCGTCTAACCGCCTCTGTGCGAGGCGCGAAAGTCCGCGCACGTGGTGAACGAGCATCTCGGTGCCGGGCTCGCCGCCTGGCTGGAGCACGTGGTCGGCGCGGTCGAGCCACTGCTCGCACTCGTCGAACTGTGCCAGCCATAGCAATGCCATCGCGCCGGCGGCGAGTGGAGTGACGATGACCGGGTCCTCGCTCCAGCCGTTCGTTTCGGCGATGCGCACCGCCTCCTCGCTGCGCCGGAAGCCCGCCGAAAGCGGCTCGCCGCTCAATGGCTCGGCGATTGCCAGGTGGCCCAAAGGCGCTATCTCGAGCCATGGCCTGCCTGCCCGGCGTGAGAGGTTCAGCGCCCGCTCGAGGTGCTGCCGTGCGTCATCGATCCGCAGAGACCACAGCTCCGCGATCCCTAGGTTCATCAGGGCGACGGCCCGGCGGGCGTCGCTGCCCGTGCGCTCGCTTGCCGGCTGCGCAGCCATCGCCTCATCAAGAGCGCGCGTCGCGTCGAGGACCGTCTCAAAATCGCCGCGCCAGCGGGCCACAACCAGCCGCAGCACCTCCAGACTCACCTGAAAGCGCGGTCGCCGCTCGAGGGCAACCGTGTCCGCCAGGTGCTGAGCGAGTTGAACATAGACACTGCTCTCTTCGTGCTCGCCGTTCAAGAGGCGCACGGCGGCAAAGACCAGCGCCAGCTCGGCGTCGGCGGCCGCGACAGCCTCGGGGAACGCAGCCAGGAGGTCTCGAACCGTCGCGATGCGGCCGTCGAGCGCCAGGTCGAAGAACTGGTCGGCGAGCAAGCGTGAGGCCTGGGACCAATCGCGTGCGGCCTGCGAATGCCTCGTGGCCTCAACGAAATGCTCCTCCTGCGCGAACCATTCGGCCGCTGCTCGGTGCAACGAGACAACCGCTGCCGGGGCCATGCGGCGGAGCTCGAGCTGGAGCAGCTCGGAGAACAGGTGGTGGTAGCGGAACCACGTCCGCCCGGCATCGAGTGAGGAGACAAACGCGTTCGCATCCTCGAGCTGCTGCAGGATCCTCTCCGATCCCGAGTTACCGGTGAGAAAGTCGGCCAACGGGCCGCTGACGCGATCCAACAGCGACGTGCGCAGCAGGAGCTCGCGGACCTCCGCGGACTGGCGGTCCAGGACCTCGGCCAGCAGGTAGCCGGCGACGGTGCGCTCGCTCCCCGAGAACTCCCTGACCAAGCGCTGCGGGTCGGGATCCTGCGCGAGCGAGATCGCCGCCAGGCGCAGTCCAGCGACCCAGCCCTCCGTGCGCTCGTGAAGAAGCGCGATGTCCGACTCTGAAAGTATAACTCCGGCCGCCGTTAGCAGCTCCCGCGTCTCGCCGATCGAGAACCGCAACTCAGGGCTCCGAATCTCGGTCAGGTGTCCGGTCAGACGCAGCCGGTGCAGACCGAGACGCGGGTCCTCGCGCGTGGCCAGCACCACCTGAAGCCGTGCGGGAAGGCCCGCCAAGAACGTCTCGAGCGACTCGAGCGCCGCAGGTGAATGCAGCTCGTGCAGATCATCGATGACCAGCACCACGGCCTCTTCGAGCTCATCGAGCTCGAACAGCAGGCGCTCAACGATCACATCACCGCTGAAGCTGGGCGATGGCGTTGGCCGTTCGACCGATTCGACGGCGTCGGCCAATGCGTTGATCACCGACAGCCAAAACCGCTGCCCGTCTCTCTCCCCGCGCTCGATCGAGACCCACGCCAGACGATCCCTTAGTCCTTCGGCCTCAGCCCACGAGCGGATCAGCAGGGATTTCCCGCTTCCCGCCGGTGCACACACCAGCGAGACGCAACCCGGACCAACGGCCGATAGGCGATGAAACAGCCGCGCACGCCGGACGACACCGCGCCCTTCTACCAGCCCTCGCGAGCTGGCCGGGCGTTTGAGTGATGTTCCGTCGACCGCAGCTGACATATCCGGTCCTCGGGGTGAAACCAGCAGCCAACGGAGCATTCCGCAACGCGATGTGCGGGGCATCCGTTGAAACCACTGACTGCCTCGCGGCGATACCGACGGGGCCCTGGCCAGATGCACCGCGCCACCGGCGCTCGAGCCGTCAAACTCGAGTCGTCGGCGATTGCGCGAGCCGAGCACGTCGTACCCGCGCTGCGCGCCGCGTCGAGGGCGGGCTTTACCGCCTTCCGCGTGCAAGGACATCCTCCTGGCGCTCGAAGCACGCGTACAGATGGCGGTCACGGCTGCCGATCTCGCGGAGCTGCCCATATGCTTCGGCCGCCCGTCGTCGGTGCTTCTCCGCCCGGCGCGCCGCTCGGCCGCATCAGCGTGCACCGGGCGCCGCGGCGCCAGCACCGATCGTAGGCGCCGGAGGTCGTGCCGCTATACGGCCGGCCCGTATTGCCTTGAGGAGTACGGCGTAGTCTCGCTCGTTCTGGTCGGCATAGGCTTCGGCGAACGCCGCAATCGTGTGATCGAAGACATCGGAAGACCCTAGGTAGCTGGCGATCGCGACTGCGTCGCCCGACCGGGCGTGAGCGCGGGCGAGCGTCCACGCGCACAATCTCGAGTAGAGCCCCAGATCGGACGGTCGCATCGTGGCGACATCGACCGAAATCTTCGAATCCCACAGCTGCCGGACATACAGGTCGCGCGGCTTGAGGTCCTCGAGTCCGAACGGCTCGCGCAGCCACCCGAGGAAGATGTCGCTCGCGGCCTGCATCAGACGCTGTCCGTCGACCACCCGCTGGCCCTGATTGGAGAACCCTGTCCTGCCGGCGAACGGTTCGAGCACGGAGCGTGGCGCCTCCTTTGCCTGAAGAAACAGCGGGTCGCTGGCGTCGCGTCCCAGCAGCAGGATCACCCAGCAGCGCGTCCCGACACTGCCGACGCCGACGACCTTGCGCGCCAGGTCGGCGTAGCGGTAGCGCTCGAGCAGCCGGCGGCGATCGCGGGGCAAGCTGGTGAGGTAGGAGTTCAGCAACTTGCGCGCGGCAAGCCCGAGCCGCACCGCGGCGGGCCCGTCGACAAGATCCGCGATCGGCACGATCAGCGGCGGATCGGCCCTGATCCGGGCGTCGCCGTCGGTGGTCACGGCGAGTTTGGCGAACGCACGGGCGCTGTCCTTGCGTTTGCCTCGGGCGAGCGCCTTCTCAAACCGTCTGTTCTGCTTTGCGCTGGCCTGCGACCGCAGCAGTTCCTGAACGTCACTCAGACTCGCCCGGGCGTACCACACGTCCAGTGTCTTCATGGACGCGAGGCGGCGGATCGCCTGACGGTATTCGCCGGCGAGCTGACGGAGGATCGCCATTCGCCGCTTGCGTTTAAAGCCATTCTCCCGACCCGCGACAGCGACGCTTGCTGCCAGTCGCTTCAGATCCCACTCCCAAGGTCCAGGCAGGGTCTCGTCGAAGTCGACGAGATCGAAGAGCAGCTGACGCTCGGCGGACGCGAATCCGCCGAAGTTGGCCAAATGCGCGTCGCCGCAGAGCTGAACCCGGATCCCGGTCTGCGGCGTCCCCGCGAGGTCAGCGGCCATCACGTACGCCGCGCCCCGATAGAAGGCAAAGGGTGAGATGGACATGCGTTCGTAGCGGATTGGCACGAGTTCCGGCACGCGCTCGGCTGCCTGCTCTTCGAGCAGCGCGATCGGATCTGACCGATTAGCCCCGGGCTCCCACACCGCGTGGCTCGAACGCGGCGTCTCCGAGCGACATGCCCTACCGCTTGCGGCGCGGTCGGCGGGCGAAAGGTATGGAGCTACGAGTGCACGCGCCGACCGACCGAGTGGCCGTGGGTTGGGTCTGCGGCCAGCTGTCGCCATGCGCTCCCCAGATACTTTCCTGAACCTGGCGAGGAAGCGCAACAGGCGATCGGCAGCCGGATGTCGACGAGCGTGATCGAAAACCAGGGTGGAGCTGACATCCGTGCAACAGCGCCCGCTGCAACGGCTGCGCAGGGTTGCAAGCGACGGTAGCTGCGCAGCCGACAGTCCCGACCATACGTACCCACGTAGCGATGATGACCGCCACCAGCGGGTTCGGCGATGCGCGGCAAGATTGGATCGAGCTGCGGACGCCCCGCTCGACACACTCGCATGTTGGTTGACCAACCGTCCGGAGTTCACGTTATCGAAACCGGCGGTCGAACCCGCGTTTGCATTAAGACGTCACCCCTCCAGGCAGACGGGACGCAGCCGGCGACTGCTGAAGCGCCGGACGGATCCAGCGGTCTCACGCTCGCCATCAGAGCGCTGCTGTAGCCCATTGCGACGGCGTGGGCCCCCCGGCGGGTCGGCTCCTGGGTTCGGCGCAAAGAAGAAGCTATCTGCTCACCCGGGCAGACGCACGGGTGTAGCCCCACGCAGAAGGCTTAAGACCGCCGCGCTCCAGGTGGGGTCCGAGCATCGTCTTGAGGCTTGGGTGTTACCCGCTACCCGGGCTGTCGGCGCAGCCACTGCACGTAGGACTGGGAGTCATCGATGCCCAGTTCCACACCACCTGGAAGAGCGTCGGCGAACACGAGCGCGACGGCGGCGTCGAGTTCGCGGCGCAGCGCATCAGCGGGGCCGGTTGCCTCAAAGCACAGGGTCCACCAGGGCTCGCCACCCAGATCGACCGCGGTGAGTTCGACCGCACACTCCGGCTGCTCGCCCAGCGGTGGAATTCCCATCCCGGTGGCCTGTGAGAAGAAGCTGATCCGGCGCCGCTTGCTCACCAGCCTCCAGCCAGCCGAGTCACCGCTGCTGGGACTGGCCGGGCCATGCGGGAACGACCACTTCTGCCAGGACTCAAGGTGCCCGCGGGCTCGCCCCGCCACTTCCAGAAGCCCTGGGCTGCCACCGTACACCTTCACCCCCAGCGCCCGCCCTCCTCGCACCTTCACCGACAGGCCGGGCAGGTACGGATTCAGCAGGTAGGCGTCCTCCAGCGCCATCGTCTCGGCCGGGAAACGCCCAAACCAGTACTCCGCTGCACCCGCTAGCTGGCCGCGCAAGATCCACCGCACCTCCAGGCTACGGCCCCCATGGCGGTCCAGGCTTGGCGGCTGTGCGGAGGTCATCGTCCTTCGCTCCTGCGCCGCCGACCGACTGGGCGGCCGTGATCACTCCCCTCCATACCCAGCACCCAGTGAGGGAGAGTTATCCTCACGGGTCCGTCGATGCGCGACGGTGTCGCAGTCCGACTGTCGAATCAATACCGCGATCACGTGATCCTAAAACGAGGGGCTGCTGCTATCGCGCGTGCTGGATCGACCGGCCGGGAAAAAAGAGAAGAACCCAGAACCAGCAGGGCGCATCGCGGCCACGGTCCCTCCCGCCCGATGATGGCTTGGCGGGAGGGACCGGCGCGTTATTGGCTACACGACCGCGCTGTTGAGCTCCTCGATGTCGAGATCCTCCAGGCTCGAGGCGGCATGGCGGCCGGAGAGGTCTAGGCGCGAGACTGCCGCAGATTCGTGGATCCGGCAGCGCGGCGGACTTCGCCTGAGAGTTCTGCATCGACCGGACTGCTAGCAGCGAGCGTGCAAGCAGCGAGGCGCGGTTTTGGCGAGGAGCAGGGTGGAGGTTGGGTACCGTGCCTAGACCTGCGTTCGTGTCGGCGCATGTAGGCGGAGGCAGTGCAGTCGTGGGACTCTTTAAGGCCCGTTAGAGCTCGCGCGTTGCCTTCCGGTTCGAACTCGGCATCAAGGCCGGCGGAGAAGGGCCGGGCGAGCGTGCCTTAATCGCGTGCTAGTGTGGCGTTTCGGTTTTAGTTGGTGATTGCATCGAGTGCGAGCCGGCCGCGGCGGACCTTCTCGAGGATCTGCTCGGCGGTCGCGGTCCAAATGAACGGTTCGGGGTTGTCGTTGTTGGCCTGGAGGTAGGTCTCGATCGCCGTGATCAGGTCCGGCACTGACTGGAACACGCCGCGTCGGATCGCCTTGTCGGTTAGCTTCCCGAAGAACCGCTCGACCATGTTGCACCACGAGCTCGAGGTCGGCGTGAAGTGCAGGTGGAACCGGGGGTGTTTGGCGAGCCATTTCTTGACGTTGTCGTGCTTGTGGGTGGCGTAGTTGTCGAGGATCAGATGGATCTCCAAGCCCGCGGGCACTTCCTTGTCGATCGTGCGCAGGAATTTCAGAAACTCGGTGTGGCGATGACGGGGCAGGCAGCGGCCGATGACCGAGCCGGTGAGCACGTCGAGCGCGGCGAACAGGGTGGTGGTCCCGTTGCGCTTGTAGTCGTGGGTCATCGTCCCCGCCCGCCCGGGCTTGATCGGCAGCGACGGCTGCGTGCGATCCAAAGCTTGGATCTGGGACTTCTCGTCCATCGCCAGCACGATCGCGTTCTCGGGCGGGTTCAGGTACAGGCCAACGACATCGATCAGCTTTTCCTCAAAGCGCTTGTCGTTGGAGAGCTTGAACGTCTTGACCCGGTGCGGCTTGAGGTTGCGCGCCGACCAGATCCGCTGCACCGTCGCCGGCGACACCCCGACCCGGGCAGCCATCGTGCGGCAGCTCCACTGCGTCTCACCTACCGGCTTCTCATGCAACGTCACGTGAACGATCTCGGCCACCTTCTGTGGCGAGATCGACGGCTTGCGACCGCGGCCCGCACGAACCACACCGATCCCCTTCAACCCGTCGCTCTGAAACCGCTCACGCCAGTTGGACACCGTTGTCGGCGAGACACCCAGATCCGCCCCGATCCGCGTGTTCGCGACCCCCTCGGCAGCGAGCAGCAACGCCCTGGCTCGTTGCACATCACGATGCTCAGCAGTCTGTGACCGAGCCAGCTTCTTGAGCACTTCTCGCTGGCTCTCGGCCAGCGGCAAGGCAGCAGCAGCAGAGCGCATACGCCACTCTACCACAAACCCCACTTATTTGCGAGACACTACACTAGTTGCTCGAATAGTTCGGTGACGACGGTTGGTGCGACGGGATCAACGAGAGCGCCACGCACCGACCGCTCGTCGGGCCATCCGGCCGTGAGCATCCGCGTGCCTGCGGCCTCTGCGTCATAGGCAGTCGAACGCAGTTCAGGAGTGCCATCGACAACCCACGCCCAGCGCGCAGCCCCATCGCCCTCGTATGGCAGGCCGACGCTTCCGGCGTTGACGAAACGGACTGGGCCGAGCTTGCGATCGTCCTGTTGGTGCGTGTGGCCGGCGATCACTACCCGTGCGTCAACGCCAGCCAAGACCTTGGCGAAGCGTGCGGGCGTCGAAGCTCGCGTGACCATCTCGTTGTCGGCCCGCGGAGTGGCGTGGCAATAGAGCACGCCATCGAGTTCGACTATGAGCGGCAGGTCGCCGAGCGCTCGCGCACGGTCGGGACCAAGCTCGGAGGCGGTAGCTGCGGCGGTGACGCCGGCTAGGTCGTCGTCGGCTGGGGGCCTGGTCGCCGCTGCCGCCTCAGCCGTCTCTCGTTCGCCGTTGCCACGTATCGAGTAGACCGAGCCGCCGAGCGCGTCTAGACGGTCGAGCACGGCGCGGGCGAAGGGACCAGGCACGGCGTCGCCGCCTACGACAATCGCATCTGGCGCGGAAGCAGACGAATCGGCAAGGACGGCATCCAGCGCGTCGACATTGCCATGGATGTCATACAAGGCGAGCACCTTCACGCGCACAATCCTATGGCGCCACCCATTCGCATACTCGCGTCCTTGCAGGCGGCCCGCGGCGGTAGGTCGGCGCGCTGCGAGGCTCTCCCCGCGCTGCATGCAGCTCGACAGGCAGTGCGCTGGCCGGCGGGTCGCGTGGTCGGTGTCTGCCTATTCGAGCGGACCGAGTCGGTAGCCCACCCCGCGGACGGTCTGGAGCGCGGCGGCGCGGTCGCCCATTTTCTTTCGCAGGCCGCTGACGACTGCCTCGACGACGTTGGAGCTCGCGCCGGTCCACTCGTGGCCCCACACCTCGCGCAGCAGTTCCTCGCGTGTGACTGCGATGCCCTCGCGGCGCTGCAGGTGGCGTAGGACTTCCAGTTCCAGGCGGCTGAGGTCGACCGGGCGGCCGTCGAGCACGAGCCGGCGCGCTGTGGGGTCCAGCACCGTGGGTTCGTCCGCCCCGAGTTCCCGCCCGACGACTTCGCTGAGCCAGCCGTCGATCGAACCCGGCCCGAAGTCATTCACCAGCGTCCAGAAAGCGTCTTGCCCAATCCGAACCGGCGTGCCCGAAAGCGCCTCGAACCCGAGCGGAGCGAGCGCCATCAGCGCGCGATCGAGATCAGGCACGGCTGCGTAGAGCCGTCGGAGGTGCGGACGTAGCTCGAGATAGGCCCGCTTGGCGTCCAGCCACAGTGTCGCTGTGGCCGTGTCACCGGATGCCAGCGCATGGCGGATGAAGAGCACGCGCTGGCCCGAGGGGACCGGAGCGCGGCGCAGGTGCTCCATCCACGCCGTGGTGATGGGGTCGCTGCGCAGCAACGAGCGGCTGACGTCTTGCGGCTGGCACAGGCTCGAGAATCCCTGCACCACCCCCGCGGCATCGCGCACGACGCGGAAGGTGTCCGGTGCCCAACGCCACCACGCGTCGAGGAGGGCTGTCGCCTCGGGACCCTGCTGCGCAGCGCTCATCGCTTCTATGGCTGCGTGATCAGTGGCGCGGGCGGGCTCGATCGTGAGCTCGTCGGAGCCGCTGGGGAAGAACGCATCGCGGACGATCGGGTTCTCGACGAGGTAGAGGAGGTCGGCGGTGTAGCGCCAGAGCTCTGCCCGCCCGGCGGTTCGCAGCTCCGCGCGCAGGCGGGTCCACGCGGCGCGGCGGTGGTCGCGGTGCCGCGCCGGGTCCGCTGCCCTGAGCAGCGCGCTGGTGGCCGTGCGTACCGTGTCGTGAACGACCAGGCCCTGGGCGCCGAGCTCGGCGAACGGGAGCGCGCGCAGCGCGCCGAAGAGCTCGGCCGGGTCGTCGTCGGGCAGCATCGCCTCCAAGAGGGTGAGCGTCGTTCGGCGGACGACCGCGGCGGCGTCGAGGGCGCGGCGGGTCAGCGGATCGAGCCCGTCGATGTACAGGCGGGCCAGTTCCTCGACCATCGGCCCAAGCACGGCGTCCTCCGCCGGGAGTTCGGGCCGCTCGGCGAGCGCGCCGGCGGCTAGTTGGAGCGAGAGTGGGTGCCCGCGTGCGGCGCGGGCGACGCGCTGCGTGATCGCAGTGTCCACACCCGCTCGGCGCAGCAGGGTCTGCGCCGACTCGTCGCTCAAGTTCTCGAGTCGGATCGTGCGCAGCAGATCGCCGAGGTCACGTTGCCACGCGGAGGGGTTATCGCGCCCGGCGAGCAGGAGACGCGTGTTCTCGGGCAGTGCCGGCACCAGTGACTGGCGCAGCCACGCGTCGAGAAGCCGTAGCTGCTCATGCGTATCGATTATCAGCAGGACGCGCGCGTCGCCCGCGAGCGCGCCCGTCGCGTCGGCAATTGTGGGCAGGGGTGTGCCGAGCGCGTCACCCAGCGATGTGAGGAAGCCGCGTTCGGTCGGTTCGAACGCGCGGCCGTCGAGCGCGAACACAATTGTGCCGCGTTCGCGCGCGTCCACGGCGGCGGCCTGAAGGAGCGTCGACTTGCCGACCCCCGCAATGCCGTGGACGAAGGCGACGAGCGGCAGCTCTCGCTCGACGAGCTCGAGCAACGCTGCCCGTTCCCGCTCGCGCCCGATCAGCGCGCCGGCGCGCCGATCGAGCGTCGACTGCAATGTCCGCGGCCCCATCGCTCCTCGGCGAGTCTACCTGGCCGTATTGGTGCCCGCCAGCGGCCGGCGGCTTTCGTGTCGCCGGTCGGTTCGCCGGCGGCGCGTTATCTCCGTTGGCCGCTCGATGACCTCAAAGTCGCGCGCCACGACGTCGACGATCCCCGGGTTGGCGAGCAGCGCCCCGAAGATGGGGCCGCTGATGTAGGCCTCCATGGCCTCTTTGCTCTCCCAGGCGTACACGCCGCCGTAGGTGTTCGTGGAGGGATTCGCGAGCCACGCCTTCGCGCGCAGCCCGGGGATCTGGGTGAACGCCGGTGCCACCGCCTCAGCGTGCGCGCGGTAGGCGGCGGGCTCGAGGCCGGCGAGCTGGAACGTGACGACCTGGATGTGATCGGTGGGATTCATGTCTGCCTCCTTGATTCGACGAGGCGCAAAGGTAGGCCGGTTGCGTGCCCGGTCCGTGAGCTTTCGCTGAGGAGTTCCTGAAGTCCGCGTCCCCGCGTGGCGGTGTGCTGCGGCCGGCCTCAGAGATCCCTCAGACACATCTCAGGAATCAGCACCGATGCGCCTTACGGTCCTCACCTCCACAACCCCGAGGAGGACACCATGCAGACACTCGATCAGAGTCGCGTCGAGGCGTTCGCCGGTCAGATCGCTACCGAGATTGGCGCCGCGCTGAACGCCGCGCTCGTCACCGTGGGCGACCATCTCGGCCTGTACCGCGCGATGGCCGACGCCCAGCCCCTCACCGCCGGCGAACTCGCGGCGCGCACTCGCACCCATGAGCGTTACGTGCGCGAGTGGCTCAACGCGCAGGCCGCCGGCGGCTTTGTGACCTACGACAGCAGGCGGGACAGCTACACGCTGCCCGCCGAGCACGCCTTCATCCTCGCCGACGAGTCCAGCCCAGTGGCGATGGCCGGGATCTTCCAGGCGGCGACCGCCGTGATGGACAGCCGCACGCGCGTCGCCGAGCGCTTCCGCACCGGCGAGGGGGTCGGCTGGCATGAGCACCACGACGACCTCTTTCGCGGCACGGAGCGCTCCTTCGGCGCCAACTACCGCATGCACCTCGTCGCGGAATGGCTTCCGGCGCTCACCGGCGTCGTCGAGAAGCTGGAACGCGGCGCCAGGGTCGCCGACGTGGGCTGCGGCCACGGCGCGTCGACGATCCTCATGGCGCAGGCGTTCCCGGCCTCGACGTTCACCGGCATCGATGTCCATCCCGAGTCGATCGCCACGGCCCGCACACGCTCGCAGGAAGCGGGCGTCGCAGATCGCGTGCACTTCGAGGTCGCGGACGCCACGCGATACGCCGGCCGCGGGTACGACCTGCTCGCGTTCTTCGACGCTCTTCACGACTTGGGCGATCCGGTGGGCGCGGCCCGGCACGCCCGCGCGGCACTGGCCGACGACGGCTCGTGCATGCTCGTCGAGCCGTTCGCCGGTGACCGGATCGAGGACAACCTCAACCCCGTGGGGCGCATGTACTACGGCTTTTCCACGCTCGTCTGCACACCCGGCTCGCTCTCGCAACCCGGGCGCGCCGGGCTGGGGACGCAGGCCGGGGAGGCTCGCCTGACCGAGGTGATGCTCGACGGCGGGTTCAGCTCGGTCCGCCGCGCCGCACAAACCCCCCTGAACCTAGTGCTCGAGGCCCGCGCCTAACCGCGCCAAAGAGGAACCGATGTACCCCGTACTTCCCCCCAACATCGCCCAAGACCTCATGCGGATGCGCGCGGAGACCGAGCGGTCCAGATCGACGGCAAAGGACCCGCTGGTGCTTGCCGATGGGAGGCGCGTGAAGATCCGGCCGATCGAGTGCCAGGACCGCGACCGGTTCAGACGACTCTTCATGCGGCTGACACCAGAATCGCGCTACCGGCGCTATCTCTCGCCAAAGCCCACGCTCAGCGAGCGTGAACTTGACCATCTCCTCGACATCGACCACGTCCACCACGAAGCCCTGGCCGCGGTCGACGAAACGGACGGCTCATTCGTCGCCGCCGCGCGCTACGTCCAGCTGCCCGGTCAGCCAGACGTCGCCGACGTCGCGATCGAAGTGGCAGACGATCTCCACAGACAGGGCATCGGCACGGCACTCGCGATCCGGACACTGGACCGCGCCCGCGCAAACGGCTTCACGCGCCTGACCGCGACCACGCTGCGTGACAACCGCCCCGCCCGCGCCCTGCTGCGACGTCTGCACTTCTGGCCGCGATCAAGCCACGGCCCCGAGGCGGAGTTCGAACTCGAACTGTCAACAACCGCACCACGGATTAGGCAGGGTGGTTTCCACGCCCGGCTCGGGCGCAAGATTAGGTGCGGATCACCCGAGCTGACGGTCGAGGTTGTGGGCGCCGCTGATCAGTGCGAGGTGGGTGAGGGCCTGCCGGAAGTTGCCTAGTTGTTCGCCGGTGGGTCCGTCGTTACGTCGGCGAACACGCTCTTGGCGAGGAGCGTGGACGCGACCGTGTTCGGATGTCAGTCCCGCTTTGGTGTCGCGTGCGAGCATCTAGCCGGTCGGAGGATCGCGGCCGCTTTCGCGCGGCGGGAGCTGCTATCTAGCGCCCGGCGATCGACGGCGCCGGACTCGTTTGGGAGGAACGGAAGGAGAGTTGATGAGCTCTGGCGCACAGTTCGAGCCGTGTGCCTGCCGTCTGGATTTAGATAAGCAACCCAGCCTGCTAGGCTCATAGCCTATGGAGCGGACCAACTACCAAGCAAGCAACTGCTCGATCGCGCGCACCTTGCAGGTCGTGGGTGAGAAGTGGACGCTGTTGATCATCCGCGAGAGCTTCTATGGCGCTACGCGGTTCGAGCAGTTCCACCGCGTTCTGCAGTGCGCGCGGAACCTCTTGTCTGAGCGCCTCACCGTGCTCGTCGATGAAGGGATTCTCGAGCGGTCTGAGTACCGCGAGCCGGGAAGCCGGGCCCGCGTCGAATATCGCTTGACGGACAAGGGACGTGAGCTGGCGTACGTCCTGCTTGCGTTGCAGCAGTGGGGCGATCGCCACAAGGCTGACCCGAAGGGGCCGCCCGTGGTCGCTCGGCATGCCGAATGCGGTCGGGAGGTGCGCGTCACGTTCGCGTGCTCGGAGGGTCACATCGTCACGGGGCCTGACGAGCTCGAGCTCGTGGACGGGCCGGGTGCGCTCCCGCCGGTCCCGGTCTGAGATGCGCGCGCTGCGCGTCCGGGCGGCGTTGCAGTCGCTGCTCACCACCCTCGGCGCGCTCATGGGCCTGGCGAGCCGGCGTGTGGATCGGTTTCGCCGACAGGTCACGAGAGACTTGCTGTTTAGATCCGCATCGACGATGGCGCCCCTCACCAGTACCGGCTGCACGCGGCGACCCGTCGCCTGACGCTGCCCCGGCGCCCAGTCGAACGCGCGGAACGCAGGCTGACCTTTCCAACGGCTCGCGTCGCCCTGCGAACCGCGCCGAGCGATCGGCCGGCTCGTCTAGGACATGAACGTCGGCGGCACACGCATCGACGGCACCCGGTAGCGGTGGCGCGCGATCACGCCGCCTCGGTGCCGACCGTCGTCAGCGGCTCGCCGGTCGCGCCGAGCACCGCGGCGATCGCCGCGGCTGCGAGCTGTCGCTGCTGCTGAGGAGGTGCACTCGCCCGCCGAGGGTCGGCGCGGGAGCGGTCAGGCTGCGGACTGGACGAGTCGTAGCTTGATGCGGTCGGTGAGTCGGGTGGGCAGCGTTGTGAGGAGCGTGAGGACCAGGGCGTTGCGCTTCGGCGTGACGTAGCGCGGCTTGGGGCGTGGCGTGAGACTTGCGCGGGCCACGGCGCGGGCGACGAGCTCGGGCGTGGCCGCTGCTTTGGTCTGCGCTTCGAGGTAGGCCGTGAGCTCGTGCTCGAGCGTCGCGTAGTCCGCGACTGCCCCACCGCTCCTCGCCATGTGGCCTGTGACGTTGATCTCGGTGCCGACGAAGCTGGGCTGCACGACCACGACGCTGATGCCGAACTGCTTCAGCTCCATCCGCAGTGCGTCCGACAGCGCCTCGACGGCATGCTTGGTGCCGCCGTAGATGCCGCTTCCCGGAACGGACATCTCGCCGAGCAGCGAGCTCATGTTCACGATCCGGCCGGCGCGCCGGGCGCGCATCTGCGGCAGGAACGCTCGCGTGACGTCGAAGAGCCCAATCACGTTGGTCTCGAACTGCGCCCTGACGTCGTCGGTTGCGATCGTCTCCGCCGGGCCGGTAAGCGCGTAGCCGGCATTGTTGATGAGAACGTCGAGGCCATTGGGGGCCGCTTCGGCAACCGTTTCCACGGCCTTGCGGACCGAGACCGGATCGCACACGTCCAGCTCGATCGGGATCACGGTCCCTGACGTCTCGTGAGCGAGCTCGGTGAGCCGGTCAAGGCGCCGCGCCGCGGCAAACACGGCGTGTCCTGCGTCAGCAAGCCGCAGCGCAGTGGCTCGGCCGATGCCGCTGCTGGCTCCGGTGATCAAGATCGTCTTACTCATGGCTGTCATGCGGGCGCTCCGGCGTCAAGACCGCTGACAAGGCTGCCGTTCGGGACGGTCGTTGGCATGGATGGGCCGAGCAACTTCGGTACCTCGGGGACGAACTCCTCGTGGTACTGGAAGGCGTCCCAGTCGTCCAGGTTCGTGCCGAAGTGGCGGAGGAAGATCGCCGGCACTCCGGTCTGCGCGCCGAGCTTGCGGTACGCGAATCGCGCACCACCGACGTCGACCGTCTGGGTTGGCGCCTGCCTGTATGTCGTGGTGGTGTTCATGGTCACTCCTTGCCAGTCGCGTGTACGGAGGTCAGGTCGGCGCTGGGCTCGGGCGCGGGGGCCGCGATGCGCTCCAGGCGCGCCGCGTATCCGGCGCGCTGCCCGGCGTCGATGTGGCTGAGGATGTCGTCGGCCTTTGTGAGGTGTGCCAGCGCGACCCGGGCGCGGAACGGGAGCGCTTGGTTGAGCCACAGCAGCGGTCCCATGCTCTTGGGCACGGGCACGTCGAAGCGTGGGCGCTGCAGCGTCTCGACGATCCGTGCGGCGACGTCCTCGGGGTTGATGAACGGCATCCCGCGCAGCCCCGCGAACCCCGATGTCAGCTCGGTGTTGCACAGCGAGGGTCGGATCACGGACATCTCGAGGCCGGTTCCGCGTAGTTCGATCGCGACGGCCTCGGAGAAGCCGGCGATCCCGAACTTGGTCGCGACGTACGTGGCGCAGTGCGACCCGGCGACCTTGCTCACCGCCGAGGAGACGTTGACGATGTGACCCGTGCGCCGCGGCTTCATCCGCCGAACCGCCTCGCGGGTGCCGTGGATGACCGCCTCCAGGTTGATCGCCACGGCGCGGGCAGTGAGCGCCTCGTCCTCGGTGTCGATCGCCCCCGCGACCATGATCCCGGCATTGTTGATGAGCACGTCGAGTGGGCCGAGGCGGTGCTCGACGCCGTCGAGAAACGCGGTGAACGCTCCGTTGTCGGTCACGTCGACGCCGACCCCGAAGGCGTCTGTTCCGAGTCCGGCGGCAACTTGTCCCGCAAGGTCGCCATCGAGATCGCCGATCGCGATGCGGGCGCTGTGATGCGCCAACGCAGTCGCGGTTGCGAGGCCGATGCCGCGCGCCCCGCCGGTGATCGCGACCACCTGGTTGGCCAGCGACCGGGGCTGTCCCCGCCTGTGATTGATCGTCTTCATGGTTCGGCGTGCTTCCCTTCGCTGTTGGCGGTGGCGGGCTGTTCGGGCCCGAGGTGGCGGACGAGGAACTCGGTCTGGTCGCGGACGGCGCGTTCGAACGGCTCTCCGCGGTAGATGTCGAAGTGGCCGACGGGTAGCGCTTGACTTCTCCGCGCGGGGCGGTCGCTGCGTAGTGCAGGGCGGTGTCGGCGGGGGTGACGGCGTCGGTGTCGCAGATGCAGAACAGGATCGGCGCGTTGATCTTCTTCGCCGATCGGCCGGGCGGTAGAGGCCGACGTGGAGGAGGAAGCGGCCGGCGACGCCGTTGTGAAACTCGGCGCCCTCAGGGATCAGCGCGCGGTAGCCGGGCTCGGCTTCCGGGGAGGTCATCAGCGCTGCCGAGCCCGCAGGGCCGACGAGCGGCACCATGACCGGCGGCTTCGCGCGCAGACTGGCCAGCTGGTCGCGGAGCCCGAGCACCGTCGCGTGCGCCAAGCTGCGTGGGTTTGCCGCTCGGGTGGCCGCGAGGCCATCGGTAAATGGGCACTGGCTGACTACTGCGGCGACGCCGCCGTCACGCGCGGCGGCGACCAGCACGTGACCGCCGCCGAAGGAGGTGCCCCAGAGCGCGATGCGCTTGGGATCGACCTCCTCGAGGGTGCGCGCATAGGCGAGCGCTTCGGCCCAGTCGCCGAGCTGGCGCTCGATGTCGAGCAGCTGGCGCGGGTGCCCGCCACTGTCGCCGAAGTGCCGGTAGGTGAACACGAGCGCAGCGATGCCGGCATCCGCGAACCGCCGCGCATAGGACTCGAGGCCGTACTCGCGGGTGCCTCCGAGGCCGTGGCCGAGGATCACGAGCGGCGGGCGCTCGGTGCCGGGGAGGAACAGCCAGGCGCGGCACACCTCGCCGGAGGACGTGAAGGCGACATCGAGTCGCGTGCAGGTTCGCGAGCTCATGTGCCGAGCTTAGGTGTCTGAGTTTACTTTGTCAACTCAGCATGCTACGGTGACCTCCCACCGACTGCCGACTGATCAACGAAAGGCCCGCCGCATGACCACGATGACCAAGAACGACCGCCTCGGAATCGAGGTCGAGCAGCGAGGCCGGGTGCTCCTCGCCAGCCTTCATGGCGGGCCGCGCGGCGAGTTCGGTCCCGAGATCGCCAGCGACCTCGCCGCGCTCGTGACACGCGCAGAGACCGATGAGGGTGTCGGCGCGGTCGTGATCACCGGCACGCACCCCGAGCGGTTCGTGGCTCACGCCAACCTGCGCTGGTTACAGGAAGGCGGCGCCGCGAGCCCGTCCGTCGGGCCGCGCGCCGCCGCCGCGGTCGTGAGCACGGCCCGCGCGACACGGGCGGTCGGTCCGGTTCGCAAGCTCGCCGACCGCACCCCGCTGAGCGGCGCGATCGAGCTGCTCGACGTGCACGAGACGTTCCTGCGCATGAACCGCTGCGGCGCCGTGTTCATCGCCGCGCTCAACGGCTCAGCGCTCGGCATCGGATCAGAGCTCGCGCTCGCGTGCGACTACCGCCTGATGGCCGAGGGCGATCATGTCATCGGCCAGCCCGAGATCCTCCTTGGGTTCCCGCCCGGCGGCGGCGGGACCCAGCGCCTTGTGCGACTCCTCGGCAGCCATCAGGGGCTCAACCGGTTGCTCGACGGCGGCGGCCTCGATCCCGAAGCGGCCGCGGAGATCGGCTACGTCGACGAGGTCGTACACGCCGGCGAACTGATCGACCGCGCCGTCGCGCTCGCCGGCCGGCTCGCCGAGCGGCTGAAGTTCACCGTCGCCGCGGTCAAACGTTGCGCCTACATCGGCGGCTCGCTGAGCCTCGAGGACGGGCTGCACCTCGAGAACGCCGAGTTCCTCTCCACCCTCGCCAGCCCCGGAGCGCAAGAGGCGATGCTCGCCTACATGCGACGCACCGAAGAGACCGGCGACCTGCCCCTCTACGACCCACTCACCTACGAGCAGACGCTCGAAGCCGGCAGCTTCGGACGCGTCGCAGGAGCCTGAACATGACACCGACCAAATCGCCCACGACCACTGCCCAGGCCACGGCTACGGCCACGACCTGGCGCACAACGCCAAACCGCACGATCAACGTCGACGGGACACCATTCGTGTACCGCGAGCTCGGCCCGAAAAGCGCTGTCCCGGTCGTCTTCCTTCACCACTTCACCGCCGTCCTTGACGACTGGGACCCGCGCGTCATCGATGGCATCGCCACACAACGCCACGTGATCACGTTCGACAACCGCGGCGTCGGCGGGACGGGCGGATCGGTACCGCACACGATCGACGAGATGGCCGAAGACGCCGTCGCGTTCATCCACGCGCTTGGCTACGACCACGTCGATCTGCTCGGGTTCTCGCTAGGCGGCGGCGTCGCGCAGGTGATCGCGCTGAACCATCCCGAACTCGTTCGGCGGGCGATCTTCGCCGGGACCGGTCCACGCGGCGGGGGCGGGATCGAGAAGATGCCGTTGATCGTCGGCAGCGCCTATACGAAGGCGGCGCTGAACCGCCTCGACCCCCGGCACTTCCTCTTCTTCAACCGCAACGCCGCCGGCAAGCGCGCCGCAACCGACTACATGGCCCGTCTCAAGGAACGCACCAGCGACCGCGACAAGGGCATCTCGATGCAGGCCAGGCTCGCTCAGCTCAAGGCGATTCGCGCAGCCGGCCTCGTGACACCTGACGACCTCAGCAAGATCACCCACCCGGTGTTCGTGGCCAACGGCGACAACGACGTCATGGTCGCCAGCCGCCACTCCGAGGATCTCGCCCGGCGGATCCCAAACGCGAAGCTCACGATCTATCCCGACTCCGGCCACGGCGGCGTCTTCCAGCACCACCAGCAGTTCGTCCCCGCGGTCCTCGAGTTCCTCGAGAGCTGACGCGGCTAACCGTGATGAAGGCCTACCTGGTCAACAACTACAAGCGTCCGATGCAGGCCGGTGAGGCACCGGAGCCCACCGTCGGGTCCCGCGACGTCCTCGTGGAGGTTCACGCCGCCGGCGTGAACCTCCTCGACGCGAAGATCCGCGACGGGGAGTTCAAGGTGTTCCTCCCGTACAAGACGCCGTTCATCCTCGGCCACGACGTCGCAGGCGTCGTCAGCCGCGTCGGCTCCGCCGTGACGCGAGTCAGCGTGGGCGACGAGATCTACGCGCGAGCGCGCGACGGGCGAATAGGGACCTTCGCCGAGCGCATCGCCGTGCACGAGGACGATCTGGCGATCAAGCCGGCGAGCCTCTCGATGGCCCACGCCGCCTCGGCTCCCCTTGTCGCCCTGACCGCGTGGCAGGCCCTCGTCGAGAAAGCAAACCTACAGCGCGGCCAGAAGGTGCTGGTCCATGCCGGCTCCGGCGGTGTCGGCACCTATGCGATCCAGCTCGCCAAACACCTCGGCGCGACCGTCGCCACCACCACCGGCCCCGGCAACCTCGACTGGGTCCGTGAGCTCGGCGCCGACGTCGTCATCGACTACCGCACGCAGGACTTCGAAGCGCTCATCCAGGATTACGACGTCGTCTTGGACTCCCAGGGCGGCGACACGCTGGCCAAGTCGCTACGAGTCCTCAAGCCAGGCGGCATCGCCATCGGCATCGCCGGCCCGCCGGACCCGGACTTCGCCCGCCAGCTCGACCGACGCCTCCTGCTGCTGCCCGTCATGTCCCTACTCAGCTTCAAGACGCGCCGTGCAGCACGCCGCCGGGGCGTTCGGTACTCGTTCCTCTTCATGCGCGCCAGCGGCGCCCAGCTCGACGAGATCACCAAGCTCATCAACTCAGAAGACCTCCGTCCCGTCGTCGATCGGACATACCCGTTCGACGAAGCGGCACAAGCCCTCGCTCACGTCGAAGGCGGGCGGAGCAAAGGCAAAGTCGTCATCACGATGCGCTAAAGATCGCCCGACTGGCCCTCGAGCCGCCCAACTCCCGATGGCCTCTTGCGTTCTGTTGATACCGCT
>CAWCDS010000007.1:0-412573 GCA_963794285.1 uncultured Solirubrobacterales bacterium | reverse complement strand
CGGGCACCCTCCGTTCTCGTCTCAGGGCAGTCGTGAACCAGTAGAGGCCACCGCCACCTTCTGCAAGGAGGTCGACCCCGGCGATGGCGATCGGGGCACTTGTGGCGAGTGCGCCGACAACCCGCGTGACCCGCCAGCTCAATGGGTGATGCGCCTGGTGTTGCAAGCCCGGGAAAACGATCAGCATCAGTCCCGCCGCGAGAACCCCGCCGCCTACGGCGAGCTCAATGCCGACCGCCGTGTTCGATTGACCCGGGACCACGACCAAGAGCGAGGCGATCAAAGCGCCCAGAAAGGTGGCGATCGTCTCTCCAGCACGTCCGGGTAGGCCTTTGACTTCGAGCACCTTCTCCAGGTTGATTGAGACGGCCACGAACACCAGGCCGGCCAGGACTGCCGAGGCACCCGCTGCCGCCACGGCAAACTCGGTCCAGGCGTTTGGGTCGTAGGCGGTCATCGACTTCTTGCAACACCCTGAGGAAGGGGGACTTCGAAGGCATTGATGATCGAGCACGTCGCCAGGTACAGGCCGATCAGACACCGTTCAGGAGCATTCCGGCGCCGGGATGCGAATGGGCGCCGGCGGACTCCGCCGCAGTGAACGAGCGCAACTCCGCGAGATCGCCCAGGGCCGCGGCCAGCTTCTTGGCCTGGCCTGGGTTCAGGTGATCCTCGGCAGCGTCACAGACCAGGACTGGGCAGGTGATCCGCTGCGCGATGCCCTCCAGCGTGTACGGGCGAGCGCTGACGAAGAAGTCATATGTATGGCGTAGGCACCCGGAAACACCACAGTCCCTGTTGCATGTACCAACGCAATCCGGTGTCGCGTTCCATCGCCGCCGCGATGGCATCGTTGAAGGCGTCGGTCTCCTTCACGTCGAGAAGCGCCTTGAGCTCGGGTGTGAGCAGTGCGGTGACCGCTTCATAGCCGTCGTACAGTCCATCGATCACCGCGACTGCCGCGATGCGCGGCTCGAAAGCGGCAGCTCGTGGTGCCAGGTAGCCGCCGAACGACACGCCGAGCAAAGCCAGCCGGGAAGCATCGGTCTCGGGGATCTCTTTGCAATAGTCGACGAGCGGGGTGACCACCGCTTCCCAGTCGTGGCGGAACCCGATGCCCTGTTCACGGAGCACGGTGGGCTGGCCCGGGCCTTCAAAAGTGACTACGTTGAATCCGCGCTCGAGTGCGGCGAGGCCGGAGAGGTGGAGCATCTCCTCCTGACTGCCGTCGAAGCCGTTGAACATCAGGACCGTGGGTCGCGCCGTACGGTCCGCGGCCGGCCGGAAGAAGATCGCCGGCACGCTGAAGCCGTCTGCCTGGACGGTGATGCGCTCCCCGGCAGGAGACATCTGCGAGATGGCGCGATCGAACTGTTCCGTCGC
This sequence comes from uncultured Solirubrobacterales bacterium, assembly GCA_963794285.1. Taxonomy (GTDB): domain Bacteria; phylum Actinomycetota; class Thermoleophilia; order Solirubrobacterales; family Solirubrobacteraceae; genus Palsa-465. Next base: position 411,190 of record CAWCDS010000007.1, on the reverse strand, counting down.
CGACCCCCAGGTGCTGATGATCCGTGGATCCGACTGGTCTCCGTGCAGAAAGAAGTCCGCTGCCCGCCAGTAGGAGGCGGCGCGGAAGGCCCCGTCGCGCAGGGTGGCCGGGGTGGATCGAAGCCCTCCCCAGCCCTCCTGCTCGACCTGCTGGGCGAGGGCGGCGAACTCGTGGTGCCAGCTCTCGAAGTCACCCGGGATGATCCTGTCGGCGACATCGAGAACCTCGGTGACGTCCGTCCCGCGGTACGGCGCCAGGCCGTGCCAGCGGAGCAGGTTGAACGCGAACGTGCGGTCGGTGCTGAGCATCATCTCGGTCTCCCTCGCTCGTATCTGGGTCTAGTTGGTGGCCGGGCTCTCGCCGGGCACGGCGCTTCCGGTGTAGGAGCTCAGGCCCTCGACCAGCTCGAGGACCTCCGGGTGGTCTTGGAAGCGCCGGCTGTGGACATCGGCGATCTTCCCGCCGATCTCGGGGTCTTCGTCGTCGGTCAGGTCCAGCGAGACGAACTGGTCGACGATCGGCAGACCGGCCGCGTCGAGCTCGAGGTGCAGCGGCGCGTACATGTACGTCTCGTAGGCCTTGATGTCCCGCAGCGCGTACTGGGCGCGGTACTCGAACTCGCCGCCGAAGTCACGGCCGACGCACCAGCCCTGGACGACGTCCAGCTCGCGTCCCAGGGTGCGCAGGCGCTCGAGGTTGGCCTCGAGGTCTTCGGCGGGAACTCCGGGCTTGATCGAGAATCGAATCTGGTGGTAGATCACAGTGACCTCCTGGTGGGTTGATGCGCTCGGTGCGCGGTGTGCTCACACTCTCGCCCGCTTCGGTCCAGATCGCATCGGCCAGATGACCAGTCCCTGACCGGCCAGATCGCCGGTCGCGGGCGAGCTCAGGCGTCGGCAGCTCGCCGCGGGCAGACGGTGGCCGGCTCTCGCGTTAGGCGGGATGACGGCCGAGGCGTACGATCGGTGAATGCTCTACGGGCGCAGCCGAGCGCAAAGTCGGATCGGCGCCCTGCTCGACGCTGCTCGAGCCTCCCGCAGCGGTGCGCTGGTCCTGCGAGGGGAAGCCGGTGTTGGCAAGACGGCGCTGCTTGAGGATGCGCGCGCCCAAGCGACGGACATGCACGTACTCGCCGCCCGGGCCATCGAGTCGGAGTCAGAGCTTCCGTTTGCTGCGCTGCACCAGCTGCTGCGGCCGGCGTTGGCCAAGCTCGATCAGCTACCCGCATCTCAGGCGGAGGTGCTGCAAGCGGCGCTAGGCCTCAAAGGGGGCTCGGGCCAAGAGCGGTTCCTCGTTTTCGCGGGCTGGTGGGGTAGCCGGGGCGGGTTGCCCCTGCCCCGGCTCCCACAGAACCGTGCTTGCGCTCGTCGCACACGGCTCCTCGGGACGGCGGGTTATGACCCCCGCCGCCAGCCGCTATCGACCTCGATTCATTCCCACAGCACCAATTGGGGCTGGACGGGAGCGACGATCTCCTGGGAATCCCCAGTCCGCGCTGCCCACCTCCCGCCTTCGGAATGTACGCCCGGCGGATCCCGCCAGGTTCGTACCTCCCAGCCAGCAAGTCGGATTGCAGCTTGGGCAGCACGACCAGCCACTGCTCACACAGCGCCTCGATCGTCTGCCCATCAGGACCAGGAGCGCCCTTGTTCGACGCCACCTTCAACAGAGCCGACGTCAGCCGGCTCATAACCCCTTCCATCGTCACAGACGCGTCGATCTGCGCATTGACGATCGCCTTGGGCAACACCGAACCCCGATCCGCCCCGGACCGGTCCGGGACCCTCACTCGGCGCTCTGCTGTCACGATCGGCAGACACAGCTGACCCGTCATTTCATCGACCGGGACCGCCTTCCCTTGCGCACCGCGCTCGATCCGGCCCGCTCAACGGGCATTACCCCGCCTTCCAGTACTACGCGGTCCTCCGACTTCTGCTGGGCCATCGAGCCGTCGTCCTCTCGTTCTCCGGCCTACCGGCCAAAATCGGCCGGAACCCAGCAGACCTCCCAGGGTAAGACGCTGAGATTTCGCTGCGATCACGTCGCCACTACGCCCCCGGGACCAACAGGAATCGGGCATCGCTGCTGAAGGCCAGCTCACCCACCCGGGGAACGCCTTACGGCGCTTCACTCTCGTTCGCAACGACAACGCATCTACGGCTTCCTCCAGACACGCCCTCACGGAACCCCGCCAGCACACCGTTTCGAACCGGCCGCCAGCGGGCCGCCCGGTGAACTCCGGGCCGCGCCCTTGCCTCCTCGATGTTGGATTCCCCCTGTCAGGGCTCCAGGACAGGACTTCCACCTCCGATCTCAGCGCCATGCCTGGCGCACCTCCGGCCGCCTGCGGCTCCCTCCGGTTCTCGGCTCGCGGAACCCAGCCTGGGACGCGACTCCTTATCCCGAGCCCTGGTTCGGGCACCCCACAGCCAGCTGTGTACCTCACGGGGTCAGACCTCAGCCGGGACTAAACGCCGGACCGATCGGACACGAACGGAACGTGGAGAGAACGCTCGTGGCACGCGACGATCTGCGCAGCGGCCTGGGCGATCCGCGGCAGCGCGCCGCGCAGCTGGGCCCGGGATCGGCTTGTGGTCACGATCGAGGCACTCATCTCCCGCCTCCGCGCGCCTGGCTTCGCGATCTGCGCGAAGCAGAACGCCCCGGCGGGTTGCCCTCGAGCCAGCGCCCGGCGAGGTATACGGATGGCTGGAAGTCGCTGGCGGCCTTGTACTCGGTCAGCGGCGTCGACTTCACCTTGTAGTCGACGATCGCCGCGCTCGTCTCGCCGTGCTCAGGCCGCACCGTCTCGAGGTCGAGGTAGCACTGCACGCTCCACTCGAGGCCGGGAGCGAGGACGTATTCCAGCTTTCGCTGTGCGGCGACCGGCTCGCCGAGCCGTGGGATGAGCTCGCGGAACGACAGGTCGATCGCGTCGAGGCCGAGCTTGAACGCGCGGTCCTCCTGCATGTCCTCCTCCCAGGCGATCCCGAGCTGCTCGCGCTCGGCGTCGGCCGCGGCCTTCCAGCCATCCCAGAATCCGTCCTTGATCTGGTCGACCGACAGCCGCTCCCCGTCTTCGATGATCCGCCGGTAGTAGAGGGTGATCGCGTCGTCGACCTGGCGGCCGACGAACATCGCCCCGGTCGGCGCGTGGCGCTCCCCGACGATGTAGTGGCGCCTCCACGATTCCGGGCAGAGCCAGAATTTCGTGACGCTCGAATGCGAGAGGTGCTGGAGCGGCTGCCCGTCGTAGCGGGGCGGCAGGCGGCGCGGGATCTCGATCCGGGCGGCGAGTTGCGCGGCACTCAGTCGGCGCGGCGGCCCCGGCGGCTGCCGGTTCCGCCAGCTCTGGCGTGCTCATCACGCGGCCGCCGGGCCGAGATCGCCGAAGTCGACGGTCACCACCTCGCTGTGACCGTTGCTCGCAGGGCGGCCGGCTCGCTGACGGGAGCCTCGCCAGCCGGCTGGGCGCCCTGGTCGGCGACCTCTCCCTGGCCGATCCCGTTCTCGGGCTCGCCGTGGGCGAGGATCTCGCCGAGGTCGCGCCGGACCGCCTCGGTGCTCATCCGGGTCTGGTAGCCGTGGCGCAGCCACTGCTCGGTCTCCGGCGAGAGCACCAGCAGGTCGCTCTTGCCCTGGCGGCGGATGCACTGCACCTGCTTCGCGTGCGGGCCGATCGGCAGCACGACCGCCTCGAGCGAGGTGTACAGGTAGGCGCCGATCCCGGCGGCGACGGCGGCGCCTTGCGCGCGTCGGAGTAGAGCGCCTTCAGCCCGGCGAACGAGCCGGGATCCATCTTGCCGAGGTCCTCAAAGACGGCCTCGACGTCGGGGCCGCCCTCCTCGACCGGGAGGGTCACGATCAGCCGGCAGGCGAGATAGACGCGGCGCGTGCCCGCGGGGACGAACTCGGCCGGGATCGATTGGAATTGCTGGCGCCAGCGGCCGGGGACGAACCGCGTTCAGCCGCTGGATCACCGACTGGGCGCCGAGGTAGGCGGCGACCTGCGCACCCGCGTACGGCTGTCCGTTGTACGGGACCTTGGTCATCGCGCGGAACCCGATCGCGCCGGGCGCGAACGGCCGTCGGAACAGGGCGGCCGCCTCGGCGTGCGTGCGCGCGGGCGGGTTCGCCTGGATGTGCGAGTGGTTGGACATGAGTCTCCTTTGAGAGTTGGTTGTGAGTCCGGCCGGCGCGGCGCCGTGGTCGCGGGGCGCCGCCGTTGTGTGCGGGCTCAGGCAGCGAGTGAGCGTGGGCGTCTGCAGCAGCCCGGCCTCGGTGAGGAACCGGGAGGGGCCGCCCGTGGGTCGCCGGCCGCGCTCGGCGACATGCGTGATCAGCAGCCGGTCCTTCGCTCGGGTGGCGGCGACGTAGAACAGACGCCGCTCCTCGGCCAGCCGCTCGGGATCGGGCGAGGAGATCGACCGCCATGACGGCAGCAGCTCCTCCTCGCAGCCGAGCAGCGCGACCGCCTGTGCCTCCACCCCCTTCGAGCGGTGGATCGTGGACACGGTGATCCGCCGGTCGTTGGCGGCGTCGATCTCCTGAGAGTGCAGCCCGGCGGCCTGCTCGAGGAAGCCGGTCAGCGTCGGCACATTCGCCGTGCTCGTCGTGCGCCTGGGCGGAGCGGCACAGCGAGCGCAGGTCCTCGAGCACCCGCTCCGGCATCGCGGCGGCGGTCGGGGTCCGGCGTGTGGTCGCGCGCGTGTTCGAAGTGGCGGACCAGCCCGCCCGGCAGCGTCACCGTCGCGATCACGACGTGGCCGACCGACCGTCCGGCGGCCAGCTCGCCGCGGACCCGCTCGAGCGCGGAGCCGAACTCGGCCAGCCGCGCCCTTGCCGTCTGGGCGCGGACGCCGTCGAGCTCGGCCGGCGTGGACGCTCGCGGCGATCAGGTCACCGCCGTGGTCCTGGCGCGCCCAGGCGACGAGCTTCGTGACGGTCGCGGCGCCGATCCCGCGGCGGGGCGAGCCGATCGCGCGTCGGAACGCCTGCGCGTCGAACGGGTTCTGGAGCAGCGTCAGGTACGCGAGCGCGTCGCGGACCTCGGTGCGCTCGTACAGCCCGAGCGAGCCGAGCACGCGGTGCGGGATGCCGGCATGCGCGAGCGCGCGCTGCAGCGGCTCGGTCGCATACCCCGTTCCTGCGCCAGCGCGAGGATCTCGGCCGGCGGGGTGCCGGCCGCGAGCGCGTCGGCGATCTGCGCGGTGACCCAGTTCGTTTCGGCGAACTCGTTCGGGAACGTCCGGACCCGCACCTGCCCGCCGGGGCCGCGCATCGCGATCAGCGCCTTGCCGGCGCGGCGCTCGTTGTGGCTCACGCAGCGGACGCGCGGCCTCGAGGATCTCCGCGTGCGAGCGGAAGTTCCGCCCGAGCACGATCCGCGCGCTGGACGGGTGGCGCTCCTGCGAAGCCGAGGATGTGCCCGGGATCAGCATGCCGGAAGCGGTAGATGACCTGGTCATCGTCGCCGCAGACGCACACGTTCCCGTCCGGGCCGGCGAGCAGGTCGACGAGCATCGCCTGCGCGTGGCTGACGTCCTGGAACTCGTCGGCGACGATCCATCGCCACCGCTGCCGCAGCCATGCGAGCCGGTGCGGGTGCTCGGAGAGCAGCCGCACGGCGCACGCGAGCAGGTCATCGAACTCCCACGCGTTGCAGCGCCGCAGCTCCCGCTCGCACTCGCGCCACACCGCCGCGACCAGCGGCGCGGCCGGATGCTTGGCGGAGCGCTCGTAGACCTCCGGGGTCATGCAGCGGTTCTTGGCGCGGGAGATCTCGGCGAGCACCTCGGCGCTCGCCGGCTGGCCGTAGTCGGCCAGCGCCTGCTGGATCTCGCCGCGCTCGGCGTCCGAGAGCAGCCAGTCGACCACCCGGCGCATGTCGGCCTGGTCGTAGATCGTGTAGCGCTCGGTGCGTCCGAACACCCCGGCGTGCTCGCGCAGCAGCCGCGCGCACACCGAGTGAAACGTCGCCGCGGTGACGACGCGGGCGACCGTCTCGCCGAGCAGGTCGGCGAGCCGCAGCCGCAGCTCGCAGGCAGCGCGGACGCTGAACGTGACCGCGAGGATCTTCCACGGCTGCGCCCGCCCGCTCGCGAGCAGGTAGGCGGCGCGGTGGGTCAGCGTCCGGGTCTTGCCGGCGCCCGGCCCGGCCAGCAACAGCAGCGGGCCGGGGCCGTACGTGACGGCTTGCGCCTGCTCGGGGGTCAGCCCGGCGAGCAGGCGCTCGGGCCCGGGCGGCGCATGGTCGCGCACGCCCGGGTCGGCCTGGGTCATATGTGGCCTCCTTCGATGAAGAGGGTTGAGTTGGCGGCGCTCCCGCTGGAGCGCCAGATCACTTCCGGAGCTACCGGGAGCTACACGGTCGGCGCAGCTCCCAGCCGTGCGCCCGCCCGGCCTACACCCGACGATGCGACACGCGATCGTCCGACGCGCGCCGCGTGCCACTGGGGATCGGCGCGTCAGCGGTCACACCGCTTCGGTCGCGACGCAGCGGCGCGCCTCAGGCGCGCTGATCAGGGGTCCCATCGCCATCCGCGCGCCGGCGCGGCGGAGCCCGAAGGCCTACCCCTCCGAGGTGGCCTGGCTTCGTTCCTTGGCGTCCCGTTCGGCGATCAGTTCGAGGTCGACGAGATCGAGGTCGAGCGCGAGCGGCTCGTGCGTGAGCATGTCGGCAGCGGACACCTCGGTCGTGTCGTGCACGTTGGCGATGATCGAGTAGTCGCTGTTCCGGGCGAAATGCGCCAGCGCCTTGCGGAGCCGATTCACACGCGCTCGAGAGCTCCTGCTCGCCCAGCTTGAACCGCTCGCGTCTGGCCGGATCGGTCAGCAGCAACAGCGACACGTACTGGCGGCCGGGCGTCCATTGCAGGCCGTAGAACACGGTTGCCGCGAGCATCGCGGCACCGTTCGCGTTCTCGGTGATCCGCTTGAGCGCCTGCTCGATCGGCGAGACGACCTGCGTGACGATGTCGTCGGGAAGCGGGGAGCGTCCAAACCGGTCGCCGACGAACTCCCGCAGCCGCACGCGGTCCGGCTCGCCCAGCGGGCAGTCGATCCGGTTGACGTGCGCGGACAGCATCGCCGTCTTCTCGAGGCTCGAGAGCACCCGCATGTCGATCGCGAGGTTCTCCTTGCCCTCATATCCCTCGATCGGCGGGTAGGCGAAGAACCGGGTGCTCTGACCGCTCGCGGCCTGTGCGTGACGGTCCCCGTCCAGCTCGGTCAGACGGGGCGAGGATCGCGTACGGCTCGACCGCGATCTCCCGTCGCAGGTCGCAATCCTGGCTGACGATCACCGACAGGCCGGAGTGGTGTCGGGTCTCCATCGTCATCACCGGCTCATCGTGCGGCACGTCGGCAACCTCGCTCCGGCCACGTCGGCGCATCAGGCGAATACAGACGCACGGTCTTCGGCGACGTCGACGACGTCGCCCTGGTGCATCGCTTTCAGCAGTTCTTTCAGCTGCTCGCTGTCGATCCTCATCCGCGACTCGAGGCGCCTTCGCCAACGACGAACCGACTCGAGCCGGAGACGCCGATGAACGGCACCAGTTCAGCTGGCGGCGACTCTGCCCTGGCCTCGGCGATCATCGCGCGGGTGATCCCGCGTCGACGTGAGCGCGCCAACCGCAACGGTGCTCGCCCTGCCTCCGCCGACAGGCGGGAGGTCTGTTCGGTGGAGGGATCGACGGGCTCCAACCGCCGCGCTGCGTGCGCGTGCGAGCGCGGCTCGTACCTCGTCCAGGTCATAGCGCCGATGCCCACCGAGGGTCTCGGCGAACGGGATGATTCCCTCGCGGGCATATCGGCGAACCGTCTGCTCGTCGACGTCGAGTGCCCTGGCGATGTCCTTGGTCGTGGCCATCACGACCTCCTTCTCTCGGATGATGCTCGGACCGGAGCATATCACCGTTTCGGATGGAATGTACGGTTTAGATGCTTTGGATGCTTCTATCGGCAGTTTCGCGCGTTTCGCGCTGTTCCCTGAAGGGCAACCGGCGTCTTGCGCGTGACGGCGCAAGCTTGGGTCGCGGTCAGGCTCGGGCTCCGTTCGTGCGGCTGGCGGTTTCGGGCTCGGCAGAGCGGCGCGATCGTGATCGTCCGCTGGCCGCCGGCGATCGGGCACCGCCAGCTGACCTCGTCGTCGCGTGGGGCGCCGCCGCGGCCGAGCAGCAGCCGCACGAGCGTCATCGCCTCCTCTGGCGGCAGCGGCGGGCTCTGGTAGCTGACGTCCACGCGCCCGCTGAGGATCGAGTTGACCGCGTCGTTGACGTGCACCACCACGAGCTCAGTCCGCGGTGCCGTTGACAGAGCCGGTCATGACGCCGACTCCGCCGCCTCGGCGATCCGGCCGTTCTGCGCGCGGCTCTTCCGCCAGAGCACCTCGTGCCGGATACCGGCGGCGTCGTGATAGCTCCCGACTGTGTCGGGTCTCATCGTGCTTCCTCCGTTCGTCTTGGTCAGCGCGCCCTGCGGGCGCGGGTGATGTCGGCGGCGAGCTCGAACCGCGCCGCTGCGGCCTCGAGCCCGGCGGCGTGCTCGTCGAGTTGCCGGCCTGTGGCGCGGACGCCAGCAGCCGCGGCGTGGTGCAGGACGCCGGCGGCCTCCTCGAGCGCCGCCGCGCTCTGCGCGAACAAGCGCGAACGATCCCGCTCGCCGGCCAACGCGGCGCGTGCGTCGCGGGCGCGGTGCGCGGCGAGCTCGCGGTACAGGTCCTCGAGCGCGAGCGCGCGCCCCGGTCCCGTGCGCCGGCGCCGGGCGAGCCACGTTCGCAGGATCACCTGAGCGCCCCTGCTCCGGGCGGGTCCGAGAGCCGCCAACCGACTCCCCAGACATTCACGACGAGCCGCTGCTCGCGGGGCCGGTCGAGCTTCTGGCGAAGCCGCGCCGCGTGTGAGTCGACCGTTCTCGACCACGAGGTGCACGGGTAACCCCACACGTCACGCAGCAGCTCCTCCCGGGTGAACACCCGTGTCGGCTCGCCGGCCAGGCAGCGGAGCAGGTCGTACTCCTTGGCGGTCAGCGCCACCCGCGCGCCGTCGATCCACGCCTCGCGCGCGGCGAGGTCGATCCGCAGGCCGCCGACCCGGATCACCCGTCCGCCGCGCGCCCGGGTGGCACGCCGCAGCAACGCCTGCACCCGGGCGCGCAGCTCTGTGTAGCTGTAGGGCTTGGCGAGCACGTCGTCTGACCCGCGCTCCAGGTAGCGCACCCGTACCAGCTCCTCGGCACGCGCGGTCAGCAACAGCAGCGGCGTGTCCGGGTCGATCCGGCTCGCCAGCCCGTCCGCCTCCCGGACCGCGTCGACCAGCGACAGCGTCTCGCCGTTGACGTCGGCGACCAGCAGATCGGGCTGGCGAGTGGCGAGGATCGCCAGCGCCTTCGCGCGGCTGTCGGCCTCGAGGACTTCGTAGCCATCGAACGACAGCTGCTCGGCGAGGAACGACCTCGACCCGCCGTTCTCCTCGGCGAGCAGGATCGTGTGAGTGGGCTCGGTCATTCGAGCCTCCTTCCTTTCTTCGTTCATAGAGGCGCCGGCCGTAGCCAGCGCCGAGATCTCGGTTGCTTGTCGTTGTGCGCCGCTTCAGTGGCGCGGGGACTGGCCGCTCGCGACGTGTCGCGCGAGATCGGCCGACTGCTCGAACCTCGCGGCAATCCAAACCAGCGCGTCCGCCTGCTCGGCGAGGGCGCTCGGCGAGCGCGCCGCCGGGCGGCGCGACCGTCATCGCGTGCTCGAGCGCGGCCGCGGCACGCTCGAACGCCTCCGCGCACAGCGCGAGGGCGTCGTCCACCGGTTCGGCGGCGAGCGCTGTGCGGGCCTTGGCGACGCGTGTTGAGGCGAGCTGGCGGTAGAAGTGCTCGACCAGCACCTCGCCACCGCCTGCGGCGATAGTGGAATCCGGCATCGCGGGTCAGTCCTCGTCGAAGACGCCGGCCCTGACCTCGAGGCCGCCGTCGAGCAGCTCGCTCTCCAGCTGGCGGACCAGCTCGCTCGCGCGCCGCTGCACCCGCTCGTCGGCGTCCATGCCCCACAGTTCGCCGCACTGGCAGCGGAGCCGCACGCAGCGGCTGTCGACGATCGCGGCCGCCTCCACGGTGATCCGGGTGATCGTCCCGTTCATCGCCGGGCGCCCGACCTTGGTCACGCGGACGATGCCGCGCTCGACGAGCCCGCGAGCGTGGTCGCGCGCGAGCTCGCCAACGAACTCATTGGGCTCGGTGAACATCACGCCTGGTTGCTTGCTCATCGACTCAGGTCCTTCATCACTCGCCGCCAACGCGGCACCGCGGCGAGTGGCAGCCCTGCACGCCGAACCGCGCGTAGCACCCGCCGCAGGGCGGCGTCGCGCGCATCGGTTCGTCCTCGCCGACCACGTCGAGCAGGCCGCTGCCGCCCGACCTGCCGGCGACAGCACGATCGCCCGCGCGGCGCTCGATCGTCCGGCGACCGCTCTCCGAGGCCTCGGCCGCGAGCGTCGCTCCGCGGTCGCGAGCCTCGCTGTAGCTCTCGTACATCAAACTGCCTCCTTGTTCGAGTGCCGGCCGTGGGCGAGCCGGCTCGCCCAAGTGCACCGCGTCGCGTACCGCGGACCTGGGCATCGCGACTCGCGTCGCCGAGTCCGCAGGCTGTGATGCTTCAGACGAACCGCCGCTCGGCGGTCTCCCATGGGGCGGCGATCAGGTCCTCGGCCGAGAACCACGCTGGGATCCCATCCGCCTGGCGGCGCGCGCGCCGGCGCTGGCGGGCCCGCTCGTAGGGACCGTCCTCGCCGATCACCGGCTGCGCCCGCTCGACCAGCGACATCGCGTCGAGCAGATCCGGTGCGACCGGCATCGTCGGGTCGTACTCCTCACCGCGGTCGTACGCGAGCGCGAACAGGGTGCGTGTTGACAGGTTGTGCATCAGGTACCCTCCTGGGGTCTGGTGCCCGCGCGGTTTCTCGCCAAAGACGTTGCGCGGGCATTGGTTTGTGCGGCCGTCCCAGTCACTCGGGGCGGCCGCTTCTTGTTGTGTGTGTGTGTGTGGAAGTGCGGTCGGCGTCGCACTGACCGCCGGCTCCGCCGCAGCTTCACCTCGCAGCTGTACCGCGCCGCCAGGATCTCGAACGACATCGGTGCGGCCGCGTCGGGGAACCCGCGGCGGATGGTCCGCCGCGCTCGCAACGTCGCGGTCGGTCGCGGCCTCGGTCGCGCGGGCTTCTGGCGCTCGCTCTGGAAGTAGGCCGGGCCCACCCCGCTGCGGCTGGTTCCATGACTCGCCGGGCGTGTACGATCGCCCGCCCCCGACGACGAGGATGTGGAACGACGTGATCGACCGCCTGCGTGAACAGATCCAGCAGCGCCTTGACCAGCTCACCCACGAGGCCGACCGCCTGCGCAGGGCACTCGCCGCGCTCGACCCGCGCTCCTCCAAGGCGCCAACTCGCAAGCCTCCAGCTCGCAAGCCCACCCAGTCCACCGCGACCAAGCCAGCTATGTCGACGACGAAGCGCACACCGGGCCGGCGAACAAGTCAGTCGGCAGCAGGTTCTCCTCGCCGAACGGCACCCGGCGCGACCAAGGCCTCCGTCCTCGCGGCGCTCTCCGGTGGCGAGGCGATGACCGCTGGCCAAGTGGCCGACAAGACCGGGCTCGCGCGCCCGACGGTTTCGACGACGCTGTCCAAGCTCGCCCAGAGCGGCGAGGTGCAGAAAGCGGAGCGCGGGTACCGCATCCCCCCCGCGACCGGCGAGTAGCCGGGTCGCGGCGGCTTGCACCTTGGTCGCTGACGGCGAGCCGGACTCGGGGTCGCCCGGCAACAGCGGTGTGCTCGAGGTGCGGCGCTTCGCGACCGGCGACGCCCGGGCCGTCCGCGCCCTCGACGACGCCGCCATGCGCGCAGCCAGCGCAAGCGGTCGAGGGGAGACCGACCTTGACTCGATCGCTGCCGCCTACATCGAGGACGGCGGCGAGTTCCTCGTTGGCATCTTGGATCGACGCCTGATCGCGATCGGAGCCGCTACGCCACGTGACCGACGCGGTCGCGGAGCTCAGTCGAATGCGCGTCCACCCGGGGTTCCAGCGACGCGGATTCGGCCAAACGATCCTCGCCCGACTCGAGCACCGCGCGAGCGAGCTCGGATATCGCGCGCTGCGTCTCGACACGGCCGTCATGCTGACCGCAGCACAGCGGATCGTCGAGAGCGCCGGCTACCGCGAGGTCGGCCGCGGCCAGCTCGCCGGCATCGAGGTCGTGTATTTCGAGAAGACGCTCGCGTAGCCGCCCGCCGTCGGGCATCCCGGACCAACGCGCCCGTCGACGACGAGCTGCGCCGTCTAGGACTCCGGCGGCCGGCCCACGCCCAACTCCCGCAGGTCCAGCAGGTCCTGCTCGCGCCCGGCGGCCCGCTTCATCGCGCGGAGATGCTCGAGCCCGCAGACGAGCAGCGGCCCGCCGCGGAAGTCCACGCTGATCGCCTCGCGCGCAAGCGCCGGATACGCCGGGTCCTCGTCGATCCCGGCGACCCATTGCATGACGTCGAGCGGCCCTAGGCGCGTCTCGAGTCTGAAGTTCGCCCCCTGCGCCAGCTGCTCGGGATCCGTCGGGTCATAAGGGAACTCCGCGGCCGCGAAGTCGCCGACCCCGACGTGCTGGGCGTCGAGTTCACGCAGCAGCGACGACAGCAGGGCGAGGTTCTCGGGCTCCGGGTCCGGAACGATGTCGAGGTCCTTGGTCGCCCGTACGAACCCGTGCACGCCGACGGCGATCCCGCCGATGACTACGAACCTGACGTGTGCATCTCGGAGCGCGAGCAGCAGCTCATCGGCCTGGAACATCGCGCGCCGCGCCCTGCTGCAGTTCGCTCATGAGCCTGCTGAGGCGAAGTGTCTCCTCGAGCCGATCCTCGGGTGTCTTCTCGCGATCTCGCCGAGCGCGGATCGCGCGGACCCGTTCCTCGCGGCTCCGCTCTTCCGGTGTCCAGGTCGAGGAGTTGCGGATCGTCACCGTGCCAATCATGCCAGTCGCTGCGGCCCCTGGTTCGGATTCGGCGAGCTCGACGCGCTCGCGCCTCGATCCGGTGCGGACGCGCGCGAGCCGCTGATCCGCCGCAGCGCCCCGATCAGCCAACGTGCCCGACGGCGTGCGCGAGCTGGTTCCGATAGCCGGGTTCCAAGTAAGGCAGCAGGTCGAGCTCGCCGGCGTCGTAGGCCCGGTGGCAGGTTCTGCAGGCCGGAATCACGCAGGCCCGGTCCGAACAGCCTCCGACTGCTCTGGGTATCAGGTGCGCGGGATCGACGCGCGTGGTCGCCCCGCACACGATGCACGGCCGGCCGGCGACCGCGGCCCGTTGTGCCTCGCTGGCGGCCATCGAGGCGGTTGGCTTGAGCGGCGTCGATCTCCGCAGCGGTCGCTTGGCGCGCAGCGGCGCCCGCCGCCGAAGCGCAGTCCTCTTCATCTCAGGCGGCGATGCCGAGCTCGGTCCGCTCCATCGCCCGGCTCACGTGCCGGGCGACCTGCTCGCCGCGTTGCGCGGTGATCTGACCCTCGGCCTGCGCCGAGCCGGCGGCCTCACCGACACGCTCGAGCACCGCCCGTCGGACCAGGCCGCCGGACCCGATCCCGGCGATCGCTAGCACCGCGCTCGACACCGCGGTCCGGTCCTCGCGAACCAGCCGCTCGATCAGCTCGAGCTCGCGCTCCTCCAGCTTCACCGGGACGTCGCCCGAGATCGGGGTGGGTGTGCGCCGCGAGAACGCCTCGGCGCGCAGGCACCGCTGGCGCTCGTGGCGAGAGAGATGACCGCGCATGCGCGCGGCCTGAATCGTCGACTGCATGAGTAGAACTCCGTTGCGTGGGTTGTCCGGCCGCGCGCGGCGGCCGCGTTCGAATCAGGCGGGGCGGGAGTCCCGTCTGCTCGTGCGTGAGCAGCTGACCGACCTGCTCAACGCGATCGAGACGCTGACGCCGCGCGAGCGGACCGCGATCGCCGGCACACTCGACGGGCAGAGCGACTACTGCCTCGCGCCGTTGCTGGGCGGCACCCCCAAGGCGGCCTCGAACGTCGCCTGCCGCGCCCGCCGCAAGCTCGCTGCCGTGCTGCCTCGCGCCGCCTGAAGCGCAATCGACTAGCCGCGCGTTCCGCCCGTCGGTCGACATCAGCTTGGGCGGTCGGCGACAGCTCACAGACCGGGCGGATGGCGGGCGACGAACCCTGCCGGCCCGGTCCCGACCGCGCTCCAGCGCGGCCCGGTGGACGGCGGGTTGGGCGGGTTACGGGCGGAGGGAGCCGGCGCGGCGAGGTCCGCGGCACTGTCGCGGCGGGATGCTGTGGGGCCGGCCGCCGCTCTTGGCCGCCGTGTGATGCGGTCAGCGTCAGAGCTGCCATCACCGCGCCGAGCGCCAATAGCGCCCCGATCGCGACCACGAACCGGCGAACGCCTGGTGGGAGGCGCTCGAGCGCCACGAGCAGCAGGTGGCTCATTCCGCCGATGCGACCTCCACCGCGATCAGGTAGACCACGAGCAGATGACCCAGCGCGTCAGCGCCAGCGTCGCCAGCCGCGCTTGCTCCAACGCCACCGGCAGGCCGTCCTCACCTCGCCGGCCGGTCAGCTCATCGCTGGTGCCGTCGACCGCGCGCTCCACCCACGCGTCGGCGCCATACCCGACCTCGAGCGCATGCATCTCGAGCGCCCGATGGGCAAGCCGCATCGCTCCCGACGAGGCACCGATCAGCGTCTGCGCCACCAGACAGCAAGCGGGCCGCTCGGACGCGTAGGAGTGCAGCAGCTCGCCGTACAGCGCCACCGGCAGACGCAGCGTCGACAACGTCAGCAGCCGCAACGCCCCGAACTGCCGCTCCCGCTCGGACCTGCACTGCGTGTTCGCCACCCCGAACGCGACCGCCCGCCCGTACATCGCGCGCCGACGGCGTGCGTCCAATGCCGCCACCGCCACGACCGCCCGCGAGATCTCAGACGCTTCACCCATTTCCCGCTAGGTATGGCTCGCGGCCCGCGGCGCCCCGGCACCCGGGCTCCGCCCGCCCACCAAACGTGGACGTCAAAACGAGGAGGCGGTATCCGCCACCTCCCGTCATGCTGCCAATCCAGAGTGATCGACCTCAGCCAGACCTACCGCCACCTCGGGCGCCCCTGGACCCACGAGGAACTCGCCGTCCGCTACCTGGCCGCCGACGTCCGTGGGCTCCTGCTCGGCCAAGCCGCGGACGCCATCCCCGAGCGGCCGATCGCGCTCCTGGCGACCGCGATCCCGTCCACCGCCTCGCTCAGCGTCGCCATGCACCTCCTCCACGCGCTCCCAGACAGCGTCCAAGACAAGCTCCGGAGAGAGCTTCTCGACACCGCCGAGACCAACGCGGCCGACGCCCTACACCGCTGCCACCGAGCGCTTGAGCTCGACGGCGACGCGCACGGCTACACCGCCGACGAGTGGCTGCCCGTCATCTACGACATCGCTGGCCCGCTGCTCGAGTCGTCGCGGCTGGACCAGGAGCCACCATCGGTCGTGCGGGAGACCCAGGAGGCGGTGCGCTGGCTCTCAAGCTCGATCGCCTGCCTCGACGAGGACTCGCGCGACACCCCTGCGGCCCTCGCCGACACGCTCGCTCGCCTGCTGGTCGTGTGCGTGTTCGCAGACTCCGCCCGCTCGCGCTTCGAGTAGCTGGTCCTGCGCCCAGGCGCCGTCTATGCGGCGCCTGCCCACGAGCCGCCGGCGCCGTGGTCGGTCCGGTCCGTCGCCCCTGCCTGTGGCGACATGCAGGTCGCTTGGCGTCGCGTGGCCAACACCTGCTTCGCCGCAGCTGCGGTGCTCCGTGACGACGCCGGCGATGCTACCCGAGCGTTCCGGTGGGAGACTGCGGTGGGGATGAAGTCGCGCTGTGGAGACTCTCGCTCGCCTTGAGGGTCTCTTTGATGGGTCCGGGGCGTGTTGGCTTGGGTTCAGGCGTCGATGGTGGCGGTGCCGGTTCGGTGCTCGTGTGCCCACAGGAAGTTCTCGATGCCGCGGGATTTGAGCGTGCGTTGCTGCCAGCGGCGGAAGGCGGGCAGCGCCTGGGTCTTGGGGATGAGCTCGGGCCGCTGGAGTGCGTGCTCGCGCCCGTGGGTGACGAGCGTGAGTCGGCCGGTGTCCAGGACGTTTCGCACCCATTGCGAGTCGACGCCGTAGAGGATCGGGATCACGAATCCGTCGCCGAGCGGATAGGCGCTGGCTGGATTGACATATTCGCGTCCAGAGCGCCGTCCAACGTGCTTGACGATCGAGTACGCGCGCAGGCGTCGACCCGAGATCTTGAGGAAAAGGCGGTTCGAGGCCGGGCGCACGGCATCGCGTTTGGGTTGGGTTTCGGGGGGCATTGGGTTCTCCTTCATATCGTCGGGTGGCGGTTTTCGATAGCGGCTTCGGTGGGGGCTTCGGTGGGCGATCAGGCTTCGGCGGCTGCGGGCCGGGACGCCGCCGTGGCGGTGGCGGTTGCGCTGGGCTGCAGCAGAGCGGGGATGAAGGCGAGCGCGGTGAAGCCCACAGCCCACCAGAAGGTGTTGCCGAAGGCGGGTGGCGAGGCCGGCGGCGGTGGCGAGGCCGGCGGCGCTGGCCGCAGCATGGCTCGAGGCCTGATGTTGGAGGATGACGGCGAGCACAGCGATGCCGAACGACGCGCCGACTTGCTGGAGGATCCGCACGGCGCTGGTCGCGCGCGGGATCGCCTCGGGCCGCAGGTCGCGGTAGGCGGCGGTCATCGCGGGGACCATGACCGCGCCGAGCCCGGCGCCGCGAATGATCAGCGAGACGCCGAGCGCGAGCGCGCTGGTCCCCGGGCCCACCTGCGCGTAGGGGATGGTCCCAAGCGTGGCGAGCACCATGCCGACGAGCACGATCGGGCGCGGGCCGATCTTGTCGGTGAGCCTGCCGGCAATCGCGAGGGCGACCATCATGCCGAGCCCCTGCGGCGCCAGCGCCAGGCCCGCGCCGAGCGCGCTCTGGCCGCGCGCCTGCTGGTAGTAGAGGGGCAGTAGCAGCATCGCGCCGAAGATCGAGAGCCCGAACATGAACATCAGGCCGGCCGAGGCGCTGAACGAGCGCGACCGAAACAGGCGCAGGTCGATGATCGGCTCGATCTTGGTACGCAGCGCATGCACGGCGAACGCCACGAGCAGCGCCGCGCCGATCGCCAGCGGGACGATCACCGCGCCGCCATCAAACCCGCCCTGGTTTCCGGCCTCGGACAGGCCGTAGACGATCGCCGCGAGCGCCGGCGACAGCAGCGCCAGCCCGAGCACATCGAGCGGTTGTTCGCCGCGCTCGCGCGAGTCGGGCATACCGCGCCAGGAGAGCACCAGCCCGATAGCGCAGATCGGGACGTTGATGAAGAAGATCCAGCGCCAGCTGAGGCCGTCCAGGATCATGCCGCCGAGCACCGGTCCGACGATCGGGGCGACGAGCGCCGGGACCGCGACCGCGCTCATCAGCCGCCCGAGACGTCGCGGGCCCGCCGCTTGCGCGAGGATCGTCTGCAGCAGCGGCAGCATCATCCCGCCGCCGATCCCCTGCACGACACGGAAGGCGATCAGGCTCCCCGCCGAGATGCCAACTTCCCGCGCGAAGGAGGGGAGCGACCGATCCGGTCGAGATGCGCGTTCCGTCGCGGAAGCTGGTCGCGGCCGCCGGGCGGCGAACGCCGAGGCGACCACGCTCCGAAGCATCCGTTTGAAGGTTTAGGGGGCGTGTCCCGGTGAGGACGTTCGAACGGGTCTATCGGGAATGAGGCCTCCCTGCGCGGCGGCGCGCCATCGCCTCGAGGCGTCCGACGCTTGCCGCTGAGGGTGCCGCTGCGGGACACATGTGGGAGCCCGCCTTGGAGCGGCCGGTAGCCCGTTGTCGTTCCAAGCCAGCGTCGTGCGGTTGGCTCAGGGTCGCCGCGCGTGAGTGCGCCGACCGGGTGTGGAAGGCGAAGGAGGATCTCCCAGGAGCGTGGTGATCGGCCCGGCGGTCTGGGTGACGTCAAGCTTCGCGTCGACCAGCCGGTGAAACAGCAGACCGTCGAAGGCCGCGGCGAGCAGCGCGGCGGTGGCCGGTAGGTCTAGTGCGGGGTCGATCTCGCCTTCTCTCCGCGCAGCCTCCAGTCGCTCGAGGATGAGCGCGCGGAACCGGCGGGAGGCGCGCTGGGTCCAGCGGCGAAACCCCGGATCTCGGGTTGCCTTGACCATTGCCTCGGCGAGGATCGCGGAGCCGGGCGAGCGCCGCCCGTCGTGCTGGATCCAGGCGAGCATGGCCCTAACGCCTTCGTGGATCGTTGCGCCTGACCCCAGTGCGTCGATCGATGGGCCAAGCTCTGCCATCAGTGCGTGCTCGGCGGCTTCCATCACCAGCGCGGACACCGATCCGAAGTGGTAGTGAACAAGCGCCTGGTTGACGCCAGCTCGCTCAGCGATGCCCCTGGTCCGGACACGATCCATTCCGGTCTCGGCCATGAGCTCGATCGTGGCGTCCACGATCCGCTGCCGCGTGGATCGTTCGGTGGCCTCCGAAGCACTCTGCCGCCGTTGATTGGGCATATGCCCAAAGGATAGCGCCATTCCGGGCCGACCTACCGGTCGACCGGCGTTGTACTCCGGTTGACAGCGGGCGAACTTGGGCATATGCTTTAGGCACTTGCCTAAGTCACCGGCCTGGCCGGCGAGACACCGACCAGCTACCGCGGCCGCCCGCTGACCGGACCCGGCCCAGGCCCCTCTCTCCCCGATAACCCCCTCTGGAGGTTGACATGACTGAATCTGGTTCCGCAACGAAGCGCGTCCTGGTGGCCGGCGCGACGGGCTACCTCGGCGGCCACGTAGTGGCCGAGCTGCAACGACGCGGTGTGTGGGTACGGGCGCTGGCCCGGCGGCCTGAGCAGGCCCAGACGCTGGCCCGGGCCGATGAGGTCTTCATCGGCCAGGTGACTGACCCGGCCACCCTGGCCGGGGTGGCCGGCGGCGTCGACGCGGTATTTTCCTGCCTCGGCATCACCAAGCCGAAAGACAGGGCCGGTTACGACCAGGTCGACTACGCAGGGAACCTCGCCCTGCTCCGGGAGGCCGAACGCTCCGGCGCCGGGCAGTTCTGTTACATCGCCCTGCACAACGGGGCCCAGCTACGCGACACGATAGCTCTGGCCGCCGCCAAGGAACGCTTCGTGGACGTGCTCAGGGCATCTGACGTGCGGTCCACCATCGTGCGGCCCACCGGGTTCTTCTCCGACATGACCGAGTTCGCGAACATGGCCGCCCGAGGCCGGATCTTTCTCATCGGAGACGGCAGCACGCAGATCAACCCGATCTCCGGCCGCGACCTCGCGAGCGCGAGCCTGGACGCGATCGCTAACGGGACAGCCGAGCTCGACATCGGCGGCCCCCAGGTCCTCACCTACCAGGAGATCGCCCACCTGGCAGCGAAGGCAGCCGCCAAGTCGTGCCGCATCACCCAGCTGCCCATCAGCCTGCTGCGCGGAACGGTTGCCGTCGTGCGCCGCACCACCCCGCAGCGCATTTGGGGGCCGCTGCAGTTCTTCGCCACCATCATGACCATGGACATGGTGGCACCGCCACACGGAACAGATGACCTCGCCAGCTTCTTCGGCGCGCCGCCAGGCGACGCCCGTCCCGCGTAGCGGCGCGTGACATGGTCCCGGCGTCCGCGACCTGACTCTTCAGCAGGTCAGCTTGCCGTTCATGCGCCGGCAGGCCGAGCGCGAGGTGCTCGTCCACTCGACGGCAATTTCGCTATCGACCACAACACTGCTCCGACGAGATGACCGCTTTCGCAGGGGTGAGCATCAACGGGACTCGTCGAGGTTGACGCTGACGGTCGGGACGAAAGCAGCGGTCCAGACATCTCGTCGGTGCCCAGCTTCTGTCTATGTCAGCGCCCAAGGGCAAACCACAAGCGTGGCTATCGGGCTGGCTTCCGGATCCACCCAGATGCAGCCACGTGGGCGCGATCCCACGTCCGCGATCTCACGTCCGCTTCCGGACAAAGGCGGAAGAAGCAACTGCGCTTCCACCAACGGCGGCAGATCAGCAAGACATGCGTGGCGCCCATCGAAAATCGGGCTGCGATGCGGCACCCCAGCAGACTTGAACCCGTCGAGCGACGGCCTCTCGCGCGACCATCGCTGGTAGCAGCGCCCGCACAGCCCGAGCCGCCCATACTCAACCCACTGGTCGCAGACCAAAACGTCGCAGAGCGGCAGAGATGGACGCGGTGCCGCCGGTGGGGACCGATCATCCCCACCCACAAACACAGCGACCGACACGCCACGAGATCTCCGTAGTCTGGAGCACGCGTTGCACAAACCCTGCCGCTGCGCGGGGCGTTGGTGACCCGGCGTGCGACATACCAGACAAAGCTCGCGGTCGACTTCGCGCATCACCGGCTTGCGCTTGTACTCGGTGACCGAGAGCTGGCCTTGATAACGCGAGCGATAGTTGACAAGGCAAAGCTCACACAGACCGCTGGCAGCGTTCGCTGGAGAAGCTTGAGGGAGTCGCGCGTCAGGCCCGAGCCGGCCGTCGCGGTCGAGCCCGGCGGTGCCGGCGAACTGACGCCGCATCTCGCCTGTTGCGAGTGCCGACGTATGCGGTGAGACCTGCTGGCAGCGTGATCGTGCCGTAGCCCGGTCGCAGTGTTCGCGCGGTGAACCCGTTGGCGCGTAACTGCGCGAGGACGTCGGCCGGCCGGTGCAGTTGGAGTCGGTGGGTCTCGTCCGCGCGGCGATAACGCGATCGCCCGCGGTCACGAAACGTGACGATCTCCCTGATCAGCACGTCCCCGTCGAGGTGAGCGTTGACGAGAACGACCCAGCCCGGGCCGGCGCTCCAGCCGCGCTGCTCTGCGGCGTCGTGTCGGCCCGGACCTGCGAGGTCGAACATCAGCAGCCCACCCGGATCGAGGGCTTCACGGCAGCGGGCGAACACCGGGCCGAGCGTCGCCGGCGTGCCTACGGCGGCACTGAGATAGCCGAAGACCTCGCCGATTGCGATGATCGCCGCACACGACTGGATCGGGGCGTCGACGAACGATCCGACCTCGAACGACGCCCGCGGCTCACGTCGCTTGGCCAGCCGGATCATCGCCTCTGACACGTCGAAGCCGTGCACGTGATGGCCGGCGTCGCACAGGTGCCGAGCCGTGGTCCCGTCGCCGCATCCGAACTCGACGATCCGGCTGGGTCCGGACAGCCGCGAGATCACCTCGTCGGCCGCAGCCCGGGCGAGATCGGTGAACCCGGCCGCATGGACCGCCGCCAGATCGTCACCGTAGAACCCGGACATTGCGGCACATCATCACTTGGTGCGCGACCCTCGGGCAAGACGAGTCCTCAGTTCAGCAGGCGCCGTGTGTGCGACGTAGGACCCCGGCCGGAGCATGTGCGGCGGTGTCCGTCATCGCGTCGCCCAGGGATCTGCTCCCGGGTCTCCGCCGGCGGCGGCGACGCTGAGTCGGCCGAGGAAGTGGGACCAGCCGATCGCGTGCTGCGGTGCGTCGGGTTCTGGGAGGCTCTGGTGGGCGATCCGGACGGTGGTCCCCCCGCCATCGGGGGTGAGCGTGATCTCGACGGTGCTGGCTTCGGGCGGAAGTCGGCTTGAGCCGGCGTGTCCCCAGCTGATCAGGAGTCGGTGAGGCGGCTCGATTTCGAGGTAGCGGCCGCGGACGGGAACGCCGTTGATGTCGAGTGTGAACTCGCCGCCGGGCCGTGGATCGAGGACGGCGTAGTCGCCCATCCAGCGGACGATCTGCTCGGCGCTCGTGAAGTACTCGAACACCTCCCGGGGTTCGGCGGCGATGTGCACCGAATGGGTGTAGGGATCAGTCGCCACGGTCGCTCTCGACCGTGCGTTTGAGCTGGGTGAGGCTGCTGGGCCAGAGCTCTGCGAGGAACTGCTCGAGCGTGGCGAAGCCTTCGGCGCGCACGAGGTACAGGCGTCGTTGGCCGTCTTTGCGCATCGCGACGAGGCCGGCCTCCTTGAGCACCTGGAGGTGCTGGGAGACGGCCTGCTGGGTGATGTCGAAGTGCTCGGCGATCTCGCCGACGGACCGGCGGGGCGTTGGAGCGTCTGCGTCAAGCGGTCGTGGTCGTCCCGCCGGACGGACACGGAGCCGACCCAGCCGACGTGCGACCTCGCGCGACGGCTTGATCGTCTCCGAGGGTGAACCTGTCCGCCGTGCCGCTGCGCGGCGCGCCGCCGCCCAGTAGGTCTCTTGGCGCGCGATGCGCCCTTCGCGGATCGTGAAAACCTCCGCGAATGGGAGGTCGATCGCCTTGCCCGAGGCCGGGGTCGTGCCCTGCTCGCCGACGAGATCGCCGGTCTGAGTGCCTCTGAAGCTGCCCGTGACCCTTGTCCTAGGACGATCGGACGACTGCGCTGAGCTCGCTCATCGGTTCCACCTCCGGTCGCGGTGACTGGCAGGAGCGCGAGAGCCGATGCCGGACCCGCGCGCCGGTGCGAGAAGTCGCGCGGGACCGTGCGGCGAGGTCAGCCCGTGTGGTCTGGGCGGCGCTCGAGGATCTCCTTCAGCTGCTCGAGGTCCTTGCGATTGGCGCGCGTCATCGCACGGGTCATCATCGGTGCGGCGACCTTCGCGAAGCCGGCCGGTTCGCCGCGGTTGCGAAGCGTCATCGCGGTGCCGCCCGGTGTGTCCTGCCAGCTGTAGGTGGTCTCCATCGGGAACGGTCCTTGTGCGGTGCTCATCACGAATCGCTCGCCGGGGATGTGCTCGCGGACCTCGTAGGTGTACTCCAGGCGCCGGCCGAGGAACGTCGCCACGAACGTGATCCGCGAGCCGACCGCCAGCGGCGGCTCGGTCCGCCAATCGACGCGCTTGATGTTCTCGTACCACGCGGTCGCGTTGTCAGGGTCGGCGGCGTATGCAGCGACCTCGGCTCGTGGCCGCGCGATCTCGATCCGGGAGCTGACGTCAACGGACACGTCGCTCAGCCCTTGGGCGGCAGTGTCCGGGCGAACGCGACCCCGCGGCTGACGCAGACGCCGAGCTGGCGCCTGGTCCTCATCCCCTCCGGCCCGACCAGAATCCATCCCTTCATCGGACGGCCAGTCATGTCGAACAGCCGCGTGTGCGGCCGGGCGAGCGCCGCGTCCGTGCTGTGCGGTCCGACGCGGACCATCAGCTCACCTCCCCCGAGGGCCCAACCGCTATGTTGCCGTTCAACAGGAACGCCGGCCCGTCCAAAGATCGCCTTCTCGCTCACGCCGAGCCGATCCGCGAGCTGTTCGCGGACACGGTGGGCAAAGTCTGGGTCATAGGCCACTGTCGTACACCGTACTCGTAGCGGCGAAGCGACGGTCAGCCCTGGAGGATCTCGCGAAGCTGCTCGAGTTGCGCGACCTCAGAGCGCATCGTCTTGGCGACGATCCGGCTCCCGGCGAACAGCGCCTCGAACTTGTCAAGGCCGCCGTCCCAACCCATCTGATACGGCGCCGGACCGTGGCTTTCGGGAACTCGGTGTGGGTGAGGACCAACTCGGTCCGCCCCTCGCGCGCGTGAAACTAGATCATGACGAGCGATTCCGATCCGTCGGCGGCCGGCCCCATCTCCCACCGCCACGTGTAAACGAGGCGCGTGGGCGGCTCGACCTCGCGATACGTGCCGCCGACGATGAACGCCTCACCGGCCGTCGGCTGCATCGCGAGCCGGTAGCTCCCGCCCGGGCGCAGGTCGACCTCGGCCTTGGGGCACGTGAACTCGCCAGGGCCCCACCATTGCCGGATCTGGTCCGGCTCAGTCCATGCGCGAAGACCTCCTCGCGCGGCGCGTCGATGATCGAGCCGGCAGCGCCGAACGCGGCCCTTGGTGCCGACGGCGAATGCACTGCTCAGGTTCAGGTGCGCGGTGGCGGTTTTGATGCTCGTGCCAGGTCGGATCCCGTCAACCGCGTAGCGGGTGTTTGCGCTCGTGATCCAGATCACCCGCCCGATGTACCGACCGCGCTCGGCAACTCCCGCTTCCGCATCCACTCGGCAGACGCCGCGGCCCGTACGCCCAGCTCCCGCCGATCCTCCTCGCCAATGAAGTCCCGTACAAAGTCAACCCGCCTCGTCATCCTCGTCGTCACCGTGCTTTTCCCCGATTTCATCGGAAGCCAACGGCCGAACCAAGAATGCCATGCAGAAGGTCGAGGGTTCGGCGACGTTGGCGCTTCAATGCAGCCTCGCCGACTACTGGTTGTTGAATCACGCCGTACGGACTCATCTTGGCTGGCTGGCCGCTTCGGTCGGCAACCAGAAGCGGGCGATGTTGGGACGCTCGAGCCATGTGCCCGAGTTGGGTCAAGCATTCCGAGCAGCGTCGCCGCTGGCGATCCGCGTCGCCCGGCCGCCGCTGTCATCGCGCGCCAGCTATGGCGCTCAGAGTCCCCAGAGACCGGGCCCTCGGCGACCTCCACCCACGCCGACGCCGACGCGAATCGAACGGGTTCTTGACGCGTGCCGTGGAAGCGGATGGAATGCGCGTTCGATAAGACACCGGCTCCAGACCCGGTCGTAAGCGAGGTGTGAGGCCCAACCAGTGGAGGTGCCAGATGGCGGAGCTCCCACCGCCCCCGGAGGCGATCGTGCTGGCCCACTTCATCGTCTCGGACGATGTCGAGCGCTCTCGGCGCTTCTATACCGACATACTCGGCGGCAGGGTGGCCTTCTCCGGCCCCGGAGGGCTGACCTACGTCGCGCTATCCAACAGCTGGATCATCATCAACGTCGGGGGCGACCCGACCGACGATAAGCCTACGGTCACTCTGCAGACACCAGGCGATCCCGACCGGGTCAGCAGCTTCCTCAATATCCGGGTCAAAGACATCGCGACCGTGTACGCCGAATGGAGCGCCCGTGGCGCTGAATTCCTGACGCCGCCCAAACAGCACCAGTACGAGATCCGCTGCTACATCCGCGATCCCGACGGACACATCATCGAAGTCGGGCAAACCACCGACCCAGAAGGGGACTGGACGCCCGCTCACTGGCCATCCGAGCAGACGACTTGAGAGACGGGCTCGGGTCGTGAGCACCGCGATTATCGGCACTGGAGGGCTCGGGTCGGTCATCGCCCGCCGGCTCGCGTCAGGCGGCGAGATCCTGCGTCTCTCGAGCGCCGACACAGAGTCGGCACGAACGCTGGCTGCGGCGATCGGGCGAGGTGCGGCCGCTGCCAGCGACAACCGCGACGCGTTGCAGGGCGCCGATGCCGTCATCCTCGCGCTGCGGTTTGGCGTGCTGAAGGGCGTGATAGAAGAGATCGCCGACCCGCTAACCGACAAGCTCGTGGTCGTTCCGAGCAACCCGGTCGGCCTCGACGCACATGGGAAAATCGTGCGTCTGCTGCCGCAGGGGCAATCCTCTGGGAAGGTTGTAGCTGGGTGGCTGCCGCAGGGGGCGCGCCTGGCCATGGCGTTCGGCAGCATGTCCGGCGATCTCTTCGAATCCTTTAGCAACCGGTCACCGGAGCCGGCCGTCCTCTTCTACGCCACGGACGACCAGCGCGCCGGCGGGCAAGTGGAACAGTTGATCCGAACGGCCGGCTTCGAGCCCATGAAGGTCGGCGGCGTCGAACAGTCCGGTCGACTGGAGGTGGGCGGCGATCTTCACGATCTCGTAGTCGGCCCCGCGCAGGCGCGGTCATTGATCGGTGGCACCTGACAACTCGCCGCCATTGCCGGCGGGCTTCGCGGAAGGGCGGGCTGGGCGATCGCTTTCCTTTTTCACCCAGGTTTATCGTGACGCGCGCTTCGGCCACGTTGCAGTGGGCAGCGGCCGGCCGCTGTCGGCGATCACGCTGCCAACGGCGACGGCTCTACTCGACGGCGTCAAGGTGAAGAACCTTGAGCGCCTACGGGAGCAGCTTGACCGCCGCTGGAGCAGCTTGACCGCCGCGGATGCAGTTTGGTTTTCGACTCTGGCGCGTTCATCAACGGAGAACTGCTGGCCGGGCGATAGCCTCGCCCCGGTGCTTCTTACGATCTCTACGACGCATCGTCCAGCGACGGATCTCGGGTTTCTGCTGCACAAGCATCCGGACCGGGTCCAGACGTTCTCGACGGGTTTCGGCGAGGCGCACGTGTTCTATCCCGTGGCGAGCGAGGAGCGCTGCACGGCGGCTTTGCTGCTGGCGATCGACCCGGTCGGGCTTATCAGGCGTGGAAGGGGCGTGAGCAGCTTTGCGCTTGCGGAGTACGTCAACGATCGTCCGTATGTCGCGTCGTCGTTCCTCTCGGTGGCTCTGGTGACGGTGTTCAAGAGCGCGATGGCGGGTGTCTGCAAGGGACACGAGGAGCTCGTCGAGTCCGAGATCCCGTTGGAGGCGACCCTGCCGGTGGTGCCGGCGCGAGGCGGCGGGGCGATGGTCCGTCGTCTCTTTGAGCCGCTCGGGTATGAAGTTGAGGCGACAGCGATCGCGCTCGACGAGAGGTTCCCCGAATGGGGCGACAGCCGGTACGTCCGGCTCAGGCTGAACGGCCAGTGCCGGCTCGCCGACCTGCTGAACCACCTCTACGTGCTTCTGCCTGTTCTCGACGACGACAAGCACTACTGGGTAGATGACGCCGAGATCGAGAAGCTGATGCGGCGCGGTGAGGGGTGGCTTGCGTCTCATCCCGACCGCGACCTGATCGTCCGGCGCTATCTCAAGAAGCAGGCCAGTCTGTACTTGCCAGCGCTTGCCACGCTCGATGAGGCTCAGCCGGCCGCAGAGCAAGAGGCCGACAGCGACGAGCCAGGACGTGAGGAACGGCTCGAGGAGAAGGTCTCCCTCCGAGACCAGCGCTTGGGCACCGTTCAGTCGGTCCTCCGTGCCTCCGGCGCGCGCCGGGTGCTTGATCTTGGGTGCGGTTCTGGTGCTCTGTTGCAGCGTCTCGTCCGCGACGGTTACGAGCAGGTGGTCGGTGTCGACGTGTCGGCCCGCGCGTTGGCGATCGCTGCAAGGCGGTTGCGGCTCGATGAGATGCATGACGCCCAGCGGCAACGCATCGCGCTCCTCCAGAGCCCGCTGACGTACCGGGATAAGCGGCTGGCGGGGTTTGATGCCGCCGCGCTCGTCGAGGTAATCGAGCACCTCGACCACCTCGCGGCGGCGGAGCAGAACGTGTTCGGATCGGCGCGTCCCGGGACGGTTGTCGTCACGACTCCGAACGCGGACTACAACGTGATGTGGGAATCGTTGCCGGCGGGCGACTTCCGGCACCCCGATCACCGCTTCGAGTGGACCCGCGCCGAGTTCGCGGACTGGGCAGAGGGCGTCGCCGGGCGATACGGCTACTCGGTCCGGTTCTTGCCGGTCGGGCCGGAGGATGCCGACGTTGGTCCACCGACGCAGATGGCGGTCTTCAGTCGTTGAGGATCGACCTTCCCGATCCGAGCCTCGTCGTCCTGATCGGGCCGTCGGGCTGTGGCAAGAGCTCGTTCGCTCGCGCGCACTTCGCCCCGACGGAGGTGATCTCTTCGGACTTCTGCCGCGGATTGGTAGCCGATGACGAGAACGACCAGGCAGCAACCTCGGACGCATTCGCGGTTCTGCAGTTCATCGCTGGTCGCCGCCTCGCGCAGCCGCGCATCACGGTCGTGGATGCCACGAACGTTCAGCGCGAGGCGCGCCGTCCCCTGATCGAGCTGGCCAAGCAGCACGACCTGTTCCCGGTCGCGATCGTGCTCGACATGCCTGAGGCGATCTGCCAGGAGCGCAACCGTGCTCGGCCCGACCGCGCCTTCGGACCGCACGTTGTTCGCAACCAACGCTCCCAGTTGCACAAGTCTCTCAGGGGCCTACAGCGGGAGGGGTTCCGTCGAGTTTGGGTGCTCCGGTCGCCCGAGGAGGTCGAGACAGCCGAGATCAAGCGTCGTCGGCTCTGGACCGATCGCCGCTCCGACCATGGCCCGTTCGACGTGATCGGCGATATCCACGGTTGCTACCCGGAGCTGACGGAGCTACTTCGCGAGCTCGGCTATGAGTTGGGAGCTGACGGCGCCACGGTGACCCCGCCTGACGGGCGCCGTGCGATCTTTGTCGGCGATTACGGTGACCGTGGTCCAGACACGCCATCCGTCCTCAAACTCGTGATGTCGATGGCGCAAACGGGCACGGCGATTTGCCTCCCCGGAAACCACGACGTCAAGCTCGTCCGAAAGCTGAAGGGGCGAGATGTCCAAATCACGCACGGCCTCGCTGAAACCCTGGAGCAGCTCGAATCCGAGTCCGACGAGTTCCGTGATGAGATCCGTGACTTCCTCGACAGGCTGGTCAGCCACGTGGTCCTGGATGACGGAAAGCTCGTGGTCGCGCATGCAGGGATGAAGCAGGCCTACCAGGGCCGCGCGTCTGGACGGGTGCGCGACTTTGCACTGTTCGGCGAAACGACCGGCGAGACCGACGAGTTCGGGCGCCCCGTTCGGCTCCAGTGGGCATCCGAGTACCGCGGCGCTGCGGCGGTCGTGTACGGCCACACCCCCATCGTGGAGCCCGACTGGGTCAACAACACGATCAATATCGACACCGGGTGCGTGTTCGGCGGGCGCCTCACGGCGCTGCGGTGGCCAGAGCGTGAGCTCACGTCAGTCCCGGCCAGCCGCACCTACTACGAACCCGCGAAGCCGTTACTGCCGGCGGAGGACGCCGCCCCGGCAGCCGACGAGGACCGTCCGCCGCTCCTACTCGACGTCGACGACGTCGCCGGGAAGCGAATCATCCAGACCGGCCTAGCGCGCAACGTGACGGTGCGCGAGGACGAGGCGGCAGCCGCAATCGAGGTGATGAGCCGCTTCGCGGTCGACCCGCGATGGCTGGTCTACCTACCGCCAACGATGGCGCCCACCAGCACCTCGAGCCGCTCTGACGTCCTCGAATATCCAGATCAGGCCTTTTCCGAGTACCGGGCCGACGGTGTCCCGCACGTGATCTGCGAGGAGAAGCACATGGGCTCACGGGCGATCGTGGTCGTCTGCCGAGATCCCAGTGTCGCCAAAGCTCGTTTTGGCATCGACAGCGACGAGGCCGGCGTGATCTACAGCCGCACCGGCCGGGCGTTCCTCTCCAACCCGCGCGACTCCGCGGAGGCTCTGCGCCGGGTCCGGGTCGCCTGCGATGCGATCGGGCTGTGGGACGCTCTATCGACTGACTGGGTGCTGCTCGACTGCGAGCTCATGCCATGGTCAGCGAAGGCGATCGAACTCATTCGCCGCCAGTACGCCGCGGTCGGCGCGGCCGCGCACGCGGGCCTCGATGCAAGCATCAGGGCACTCGAACAAGCCCAAGATCGCGCGCTCGACGTCGCCCAGCTGCTCGATTCCCAACGACATCGCATCGAGCACATCCACCACTACATCGACGCATACCGCCGGTACGTCTGGCCAGTCGAGACCGTCTCAGACCTTCGCCTGGCTCCGTTCCATGTACTCGCCGCAGAAACAGGGGTGTTCATCGACCGGGGTCACGACTGGCACCTCGAGCTATGCGATCAGCTCGTCGACACCGATCCGGAATGGTTCACCAAGACCGGACGGCTGGTCGTCGACGTCACCGATCCGGACAGCCAGGCGGCCGGGATCGCATGGTGGCAGCACCTGACCAACGCAGGCGGTGAGGGCATGGTCGTCAAGCCCTCGACCTTCACGGCACGTGGACGCAAAGGACTCGCCCAGCCCGGCATCAAATGCCGCGGCCGCGAATACCTCCGAATCATTTACGGCCCCGAATACGCAGACCCCACCCAGATCGACCGCCTACGCAGCCGGAGCCTCGGCAGGAAGCGATCACTGGCAATCCGCGAATTCGCCCTCGGTGTTGAGGCGCTCGAGAGATTCGTGCGCCGCGAGCCGCTCTACCGAGTACACGAATGCGTCTTCGGTGTCCTAGCGATGGAAAGCGAGTCAGTCGACCCGCGACTCTAAACCGTGGGTCAGGCGACCGGGCCGGACTGAAATCTCTTACAACGCGGTGGCGTTCAGCTATCGCAGCCGCTCGGCGAAAGTACCGAGGGGCGAGCCGTGAGCCAATGGAGCCCGGTTCCGAATCGGTCCGGATTCTCGATTGCGGCGACGAACCGTGCGGCCTCTCGGTCGTCGAGGACGATCGTCGCGGAGTGGGCCAGTACGTCACGACCAGCATGGCATCGGCGCCAGCGGGCAGCTACTTGCGCACCGGGACCACGTCGACGACACACGCGGTGCCGATGCGATCTGGTGGACGCCGACCGAGTCGCAACAGCACCTCGGCGTCCTCGAACATCGAAACCGACATATGCAGGACCGTGGCGCGGACGTCTGCAGGATGCGGCGGGCGACCAGTTTCGTAGTTCGAGCGGCCGACCGGCCGACGGGGTCGCGCCGTTCGCCGCGGACCCTCAGTTGTTGCCGATGAAGGCCGCGGGGATACTCCGACCGGGCACGGCGTCCGGCGCGTAGATCTTGGCGTCGCCCGGATAGGCGACCGTCCAGTTGTGCGCCGAGTACCAGTCCACGCGGTTGAGCAGCGCCGGCTTGGCGGTGTCGGGCGCCGCGCGGTTGCCGCTGAAGCGCTGGCGCCGGCTCCAGGCCACCCACGCCGCGTACACCTGGCGTTCGGAGGCCGGCACCGACCCCGTGCCCGTCAGCGGCCCGTAGGTGATCGTCGAGGGAAATCGGGTGGCGCCGAGCGTCAGCGGGATCCTGTTCTTGATCACGTTGTACGGCGCGTTGTTGGGCGTGGCGGTGAATGCGCTGTACATCGGCATCGCCGAGTGGTCCATCTGGTTCATCGGCTTGATCCCGAGGATCTGCTCGATCGTGCGCACGACGTTGACCTGCGTGTAGTACTGGTTGTCGACCCCGCCCTTGGCGTAGGGGCTGATCGTCCACAGCACGCTGCGGTGGCCGTCGACATGATCGACCCCGTCCTGCGGGTCGTCCTCGAGCACGAAGATCGCCGTGCTCTTCCAGAACCGGCTATGCGAGATCGAGTCCACGACCCGGCCGACGGCGAGATCGTTGTCGGCGTTCTCGGCCACGGGATCCGGGGCACCGGAGCCGACACCGGCGGTGTGGTCGGTCATCAGCCACATGAAGGTCAGCGCGGGCAGGTGCCCGCTCTGCTGCTGGCGGGCGAAGATCGGGGCCCACATGTCGACGCGGTACTGGTCGGGGATGTTGAGCTGGAAGTTGGGGTACCACGGATCGAGCACCGCGTTCAGCGACGGGATGTCGCTCCTGGTCCGGTTCTCCTTGACGATCACGACGATGTGCTTGATCGGCGAGCCGCCGCCGATCGTGCGCGGGATCACCGTGGGCACGGTGTCGCCGGCTCCCTGGTTGATCGCCGGGATGTCGTTCCAGGCGTTGTCGGTGAAGACGGTCCTGGTGTCGGCCGCCAGCTCGCTGCTCGACGCCGGCAGCTTGAAGATCGTCACGCTCCCGGTGTCATCGAAGGTGTTGTGGCCGGTGGCCTTCTGGTGCAGGGACCCTTGTCGATCGTCGACCCGGGTCCGCGCGCTCCGATCCCCTTGTCGTTAGTGACGACGATCGCGTTGCCGAGGGCCGGATCGGCCTGCACCTGCACGGGGTACCAGCCGGTGGGCAGCAGTCCCTCGTACTTCAGCGGCGAGTTCAACCCGCTGTAGCCGTAGTCGGCGATCGCGTTGTCGCGCCCGATGCTGACGAGTACGTGGCCGGGATTGGGCATCGTGATCGCGTTGGCGTAGCTGCCGACCGTCGCGCCCGGGACCGGGTTGTTCGACACCGTCTGTGCAACCCGGTTGGTGGCGGTGTTGATCACCGAGATGCTGTCGTCGTTGGAGTTGGCCACGAACAGCGCCTTCCCGCTGAGGTACAGCGCGGTCGGCTGCAGGCCGACCGTGATCTCCTGCGTCTGGCGGCCGCTGTCAGGTTCACGACCGACACGGTTCCGGTCGTGGCGGCGCCGGTCACCTTGCTGGACACGATCGGAGTGCCGTCAGACATGTTCGTGAACTGACCGGGCCGTGCCCGACGCCCGCCCTCGTTGGACACGTAAGCGACGGTGCCGTTGCCGGCGAGCACGACCTGGCGCGGCGCGTTGCCGACCGGGATCTTGGTGGTCAGGGTATTGGTGGCCGTGTCGACGACGCCGAGCGCGTTGGCGCCGTTGAGGGCCACATAGAGCTTGCTCCCATCGGGTGACAGCGCCATCCCGGAGGGCAGATCGGGGCCGTTCGGGTCGCTCCGCAGGATGCCGGCGCTGCAGGCCGCCGGGGTGGGATCGGGATTGCCGCACAGCGCGACGTCGGCCACCTGGGTCGCGGTGCCGGTCGCCGGATTGACCGCGAAGCGCGCCAGATAGGTCGACTGCGGAACCCACAGGGTCCTGCCATCGGGCGAGTACAGCGGGCCGTCGGCGGCCACCGTCGAGTCAGCGGAGCCGCGGGGCCGGTCGCTAGCGAGGTCTGCTGGATGATCCGTGTGGAGCGGAACCGCCGCCGGACTCGCGGCCGCGGCGCCGGCGTCGGCCTACGCGCTGGCGACCAGCGACAACGAGCGGGCGCTCGCGATCGCTGCCGGCGCACCGGGCGTCCGCGCCGCCCGGTCACCGGGAGGCGCGCTGGCGATCACCCTCGCTGAGGGCGCGCTGGATCCGCTCGTGCTCGCGCTGGGCGACGCGCGGGTGGTGATCCGCCGCCTCGAGCTGCTCGTCAGCCCACTGGAGAGCAT
Source organism: uncultured Solirubrobacterales bacterium (assembly GCA_963794285.1). GTDB lineage: Bacteria > Actinomycetota > Thermoleophilia > Solirubrobacterales > Solirubrobacteraceae > Palsa-465. The sequence goes on along the minus strand of CAWCDS010000007.1, from coordinate 378,487 downwards.
GTTCTTTGCGCTCAGCGGTGATCGGCGAGCCGATGCGCTGGCGCCCGACGACCTGGCCGAGCGGATCCTCGCGGGGGCCGACGCGTGAGCGCCGGGGCCGCGGTCGCCGACCCGGGCCGGCCGGCGGACGCGGCGCCGGCGACCCTCGAGGAACGGGTCTGGCACGTCTATCAGACCGAGATCCTGAAGCTGACATCGCAGCTGGTGACCCGCGTGCTCGCGCTCGTGTGCGCGCTCGGGCCGTTCGCGTTCGCCGCGGTGCTCAAGGTGCAGAGCGGGACGCCGTCGGACGCGCTGTTCGGGGTGTACGTGCACTCCTCGGGCTTCGCCATCTCCCTGGTCGTGCTCGGCTTCGCCGGGTCATGGGGCTTCCCGCTGATCGCGGGTCTCGTCGCCGGGGACCTGTTCGCCGCCGAGGACCGTCACAACACCTGGAAGACGATCCTCACCCGCTCCTGTTCGCTGGGTGAGGTGTTCCTCGGCAAGCTGCTGGCGGCGGCGACCCTGGCGACGGCGCTGCTCGCGCTCGCCGCCGCCGCGAGCCTGCTGGCGGGCATCGTCCTTGTCGGAGGTCACGGGCTCGTCGACCTCAGCGGGACGCTGCTCTCCCCGGGCCGGGCACTTGGGCTGACCGTCCTGTGCTGGGCGCTGTGCATCCTCCCGCTGCTCAGCTACACGAGCCTCGCCGTGCTCTTCTCGGTCGCGAGCCGCAACGGCGTCGTCGGCGTGGTCGGCCCGGTCGTCGTCGCGCTGGCCATGACGCTCCTGGACCTCATCGGCAAGGGGGTGTGGGTCCACCTGCTGCTGATCGGCTCGGCCTTCACCGGCTTCTACGGACTGTTCACATCGCAGCCGTTTCTCGGGCCGCTGCTCGTGAGCTGCCTGGTCAGCCTGGCGTGGACGGCTGCGTGCGCCACGGCGGCATGGCTCGTGCTCACCCGCCGCGATTTCCTCGCCGGATCGGCCGGACGGGCACCGGGATGGCATGCCCCGATCCGGGTGGTCGCGATCACCACGGCGATCATTGCCGCGCTCGCCTTCGCCGGCAACCTCGGTCCGGTGGGGGTGACCGCGCCGCGCCTGAACGCTGCGATCGCCGAGGCCTTCAACAACGCCAGCCTGCTCCAGCAGCGCATGATCGGCCGCACGCCGCCGGCCGGGGCGGCGCTCGACGTCCAGCCCTACTGCAACCGCCGAGGCAGCCAGGCCAAAGGCCCGGGCGACTGGTTGTGCAACGTCTACGTCTACCTACCCCAGCCCAAGTCGGTGCCCTTTCAGCGGACCATCGTCGACTATGACGTCAGCGTGTCCTTCGACGGGTGCTACAAGGCGCAGTCACCTCCGAGCTTCATCGGCGGGCAGACGATGGCCGACGTTCACGGGACGACGGTCCTCAATCCGCTGTTCGTCGTCTACGGCTGCTTCAACACGCTGGGAGGTTGAGCGCGACAAGTCCTCCCAGCTTCGCAAGCCGCAGTCGACGACGTCCGCACGATCGTCAGGATCCTGCGCGAGGGCGCGTTTTTGGGGCTGAACCCGTCAGCGGCTGGACTCGGGTCACCGGCGAAGTCTCACGCGATCTCCGGGCTGCAGCGTGGCGGGCTTGAGCTGCGGGTTCTGGTGCTCGAGCGTGACGATGCTGATCCGCGTCTTGGCGGCAATCGAGCCGAACGACTCGCCTGGTTTCACGGTCCAGAACCGTGGCCCCAAGGGTCTGTGTGCGGCGTGTCGCACCGGTGGATGGCGTCGCAACAGCAGTCGCTGCCCCGGCGCGATGCTGCTCGGATCAACCGCGGGGTTGAACGCCTCGAGCTCAGTGATGCTGAGGCCGGTCTTCTTTGCGATCAGTGTGAACGTGTCCCCCGGGCGCACCGTCCAGTAGACGGCGAGGTGGCGGACCCTCGCATGGGCAGACCGGCCGGACACCGCGTGCTGAGCGGGGCGACCAATCGGCGTCAGCGTCAAGACCAGCACCGCACCGATCACGGCCAGCACTGCCACAGGACCTAGGAACCGGCCCATCCGGACACGGTGTGGAGTGGGTGCTGCGTACTGCAACGTCCGTCCGATCCTGCGACTCTGTCTGGGCTGTCTACGGGAACTGTGACGCATCGGGTCCGGGAGCGCCAGCGCTGCACGGAGAATCGCCTCGACGGTGTTCGTCGGCGTCTTGACCGTGTGAACGGGCCGCCGTCGGTGACTCGAAGGAATAGGCTGCGAGCGCAATGGCGGACCTGCTGAGCGCCGGTGGGTGATCTTCCGCTCGAGCAGCGCTTTGCGCGCGTCGAAGCCAAGGCGCACGCGTATGCACGCGAGCGTGGGTACTCGCGGCCGGTCTACGGGTTCGTGCGAACACTCGCGGTCGCGGTGTTGCGGGGGTGGTTCCGGGTGCGCGTCGCCGGCTTGGATCACATCCCCAGCGAAGGCGCCGCGATCGTGACGCCAAACCACAAGAACTTTCTGGACGCGTTCTTTGTCGGGATCTCGACCCGCCGGAAGGTGCGTTACATGGCGAAGATCGAGCTGTTCAGAGGCCCGCTTGCGTGGCTGTTCCCGAGGCTTGGCGCCTTCCCGGTACGCCGCGGCGAGGCGGATGACGACGCGCTCGAAACGGCCCGCCAGATCCTCGCGGCGGGCGGCCTGGTCGTCATGTTCCCCGAAGGTACCCGGATCGAGCAACCGGACGCCCTCGGGCGGCCTCATCACGGTGCCGGCCAGCTGGCGCTCCAGACGGCGGCGCCGATCATTCCCGCTGCGATCACCGGCACCTCGCACCTCTGGCGTGTCGCGCTACCGAAGCTGAGAAGGGTGCAGCTGACGTTCTTGCCGCCGGTCAGCCCGGCGACGCCGGAGGACGGTCACGACGCCGTCATCGAGCTGATCGATCACCTGGTGTGGCCCGCCGTCCAGGAAGAGTACGGACGATTGAGCGCCAGGCCGGGACTGATCCTTGCAGGTCTGGCCGCATTGGGCATCGGCGGAGGGCTGGTCGCGAGACGACAGCTCGAGGGGGCCCGCAAGCCGCGGATGCTCGGCAAGGTCGAGCCGCGGAGGCTCCGGCGCCGCAACGCGCGCCAACGATCGATGTCGCGCGTGCAACGATTGTGGCATCGTCAGAACGGACCGTGAGAGGTGATTGGAGAACTCGATGCCAGGAACAACGGGACGCATCTCGACACTGACCAAGGCGAAGATCTCGTCGCTCCTCGATCGGCTCGAGAACCCGGCTGAGGCGATCGACTACGCCTATGAGCGGCAGCTCGAGGACCTGCAGACGCTCAAGGGGGCGATCGCCGAGCTCGTCACCGCCAAGAAGCAGGTGCAGTCGCGCAGAACGGAGCTGAGCGATCGAGTGGAGAGTCTCGGTCGCGAGGCAGCCGGCGCGCTGTCTGCGGGGAACGAGGCGCTGGCCCGGGGGGCACTGGAGCGCAAGCAGACGATCGCCGCGGAGCTCGAGTCGCTCGACCAGCAGGTCTCCGAGCTCGAGGCGCAGCAGGAACGGCTGACGGCGGCCGAGAAGCGTCTGCGGGCGAAGGTCGATGCGCTGCGCTCGAACAAGGAGGTCATCAAGGCGCAGTACTCGGCCGCCGAGGCGCAGGTCCGGTTCTCAGAGGCGGCAGCTGGGGTTGGGGACGATGTCGCGGACCTCGGCCAGGCGATGGAGCGCGTGCTCGACAAAACCGAGACGATGAAGGCGCGGGCTCAGGCGATCGAGCAGCTCGAGGCCGGTGGCGCGTTCAACGAGCTGACACCGCTCGCGGCACCCGAGGACGAGAGCGAGGCCAAGCTCGAGCGGCTGCAGGCGCAGAGCACGGTCGACGACGAGCTCGCCAAGCTCAAAGCCGAGCTCGAATCCGGGGAACCGCCGCAACGATCCGGGAAGGCGCCACAGCAGCCCGGGGAGCCCGCACAGTAGTGATTGATCGGAGCTGCGGCTCTCGATACGGGGCCCGGCGCTCAAGGTGTGTCGTGCGCGAGCGGGTTTGAGGTTGCCGACACGATCTTAGGTAGTAAGCTGAGGGCCTTAGGGGCGTGGTCGGGACGCGCTCTGCGGGTCGCCACGCTCGGCAAATGCGAAGGGAAAGGCCAGGCCGTCACTGCGGCCAGACAGCTCCCAGAGCGACTCGGTGGAGATCGTGCTGCCTAAGTACGACTGCTTGCGCTATGACCGGATCGATGGACTGACGGTCTCATACGCCGATCTGTGGGTGCCGTGGTTCGGCGGAGCCGTTCATTGCACCGTGTGGTTCGGCTGGGTCGATGGCCGCAAGTGCTTCATCGAGCCGCATTCGGAGGACCATTTCTTCGGGCGCGGGCATCTCTATGGCTCGGATGACGACGCGGCACGGTTCGCGTTTTTCAGCAAGGCGGCGCTGGAGTTCATGTTGAAGTCCGGCAAGCGGCCGGAGATCATTCATTGCCACGACTGGGAGACTGCCCTGGTCCCGGTGCTGCTGTTTGAGATCTATCAGTCGCTGGGGATGGAGTATCAGCGGGTTTGTCTGACCGTTCATAATTTTCGCCATCAGGGCGTCACCTCGGAGTGGGTGCTGCGGGCGGTTGGGCTGGGGGAGCCAGCACGCTTCTTCGATCCGGCGCGGTTGCAGGATGACTCTGATCCTGGGGCGCTGAATTTGCTGAAGGGGGGGATCGTGTATGCGAATTTCGTGACGACTGTTTCTCCCCGGTACGCCTGGAGGCGCGTTACACCGATCAAGGCGCCGGGCTTGGGCACACCTTGCACGTGCACGCCGGCAAGTTTGGCGGGATCCTCAACGGCATTGACTCCGACATGTGGAACCCGGAAGTCGACCGGTGCATTCCGCAACGCTATTCAGCCGGCAAGATTGATGACAAGTACGTCAACACGCAGGCGCTGCGCGAGCGCTTCATGTTGCGCAACGCCTACAAGCCGGTTGTCGCCTACATCGGCCGGCTCGATCATCAGAAAGGATTGGGGCTGATTCATCACGCGATCTTCTACTCGCTGGCGCAAGGTGCGCAGTTCGTGCTACTTGGGGCAAGCTCGGACGAGCAGATCGCGGCTCACTTCTGGCATCTGAAGCACCACCTCAATGACCATCCCGACGTCCATCTCGAGCTGCGCTTCGATCACGACCTTGCACACCTGGTGTACGCCGGCGCGGACTTGCTCGTGATGCCGAGCATGTTCGAGCCGTGTGGACTCTCCCAGCAGGTCGCCGTGAAGTACGGAACGGTGCCGGTCGCTCAAGCTGTCGGCGGGGTCGTCGACACCGTCTTCGACCACCAGCACTCTGGCGCTCCGCCCGAGCAGCGCAACGGCTTCCTCTTTCACCACGTGGACCCCCCTGCGCTGGAGTCCGCGATGGGTCGCGCCATCAGGTTGTGGCACGAAGCCCAGGATCAATTCACGCAACTGATGCTCAACGGAATGCGCGCGGACCGCTCATGGGCGCAACCAGGACGGGACTACCTCAACGTGTACGACTATGTCCGGCATATGGATGCACCCAAACGGCAGTCGCAGCTCGACAGCATCGCAACCGCGCAAGACGATCGATCGGACGCCGGACGTATGCCCGGCCGGAAGCGCGTCGCGCGCACCCTCGGCAGACGCGAGCGGCCCCCCGCCGCCGTCCACGGCGCGTAGTCGCGGCTGCCGCCTCGTGTTCGCTGGCTGCGTCGAGAATCGCATACGCCGCGACTTCCAGGAAGCTCACTCAGGATCTGATGGCGTGGAAGAAAGACGCCTCCTAGCACTAAAGCTGGCCGAGGTTGAGGTGGAGGTTCGCTCCGAGCAGGATCAGCGGCCAAAGCACGGTCGCGACGAACGCCGAGACGACCTGGGAGACGGTGGTCAGGTGGGCGTAGTAGTCGTGCTGGGAGGCGACGAGCACGCCGAACACCACGTATGCGATCGAGGCCAGACTGCGCACGCGATCATTTTCGTCGCGGATGGCCGCGCTCCTGCCCGATTCACACGTTAACCGTAAAAGGCGGACGTGAGTTCATGCGCTTGCGCTCGCTTTGCGCCCAACCGTGGGGCTGCCGGGGGGCCTGCCTCGAGTAGAGGACCGTACCGCTCGGCTCGAAAGCCAGGCGGTAGGTCGAGCAGCCTCACCGTCTCAGTAGTGGGCGCCGTCGGTGCCGGTCCGCTTGTGGATCTCGTGCCCGAGCGCGCTCAGGGTGGCCGATTCGGGGGCCGGCGAGACCCGCGACGGCGGTCCGACGCCTCGGTTCGCGTCGGCGTCACGCGCCGAGCGTACGTCACCGGCGGCCCATCTCACCCTCACGGCAGAGAGCCGCAGTAGCGCCCGCCACGTCATCGGGCCCGTCTGCCCGGTGGCTGGGATGTGGTGGCGCGCCTGAAAGTACCGAAGATCGGCGAGCGTCTGCGACCCGAAGATGCCGGTGGTTCGCTGGGCGGGGATTGCGCTCGCCAGCAACTCCTGCATCCACAGCACCACGTCGCCCGCGGAGCCGGAGCGAAGCAGCGGAAACCCGAGCGGAGCGATGCTCGAGACGCTCGTGTACAGGCCGTCAAGCGCAGGCCAGAGCCCGTTCGCAGAGGCCCACGCGTAGTCCCACCACGACAGACCGCCGGCGTTGTAGCGCACGGACAGTCCACGGAACAACGAGATCTCGCTGCCCGTTGCACCGTTGTCGGTCTGCCCGATGGGACGGATCGGTCGGCGGTAGATCCGGTTATCCGTGTAGGTGTGCCGATAGACGGTCTCGACGCTGGCGCCGATGTCGCGCCAGTACATCTGGGGGAGGTTGAACTGCGCACCACCATGGCCGAGGAAGACCGAGTAGGGAAAGCTCGGGTGACGGTCGACGTAGGGCAGCGAAGCGAGTCCGACCGGATAGTCGCGACCGACGGCGGCCCGCAGCGCGTCGATATACGTTTGGGCGGCCGCATAGCGGCCCTCGTACTCGGCTTCGGCGTCGATCACCAAGCAATCGGCGCCATCGCGGACCGCGCGCGCGCCGACCGCCGCCTCAGCGATCGGGTCCGTGCCATAGATGTACTGCCAGGCGCAGACGTGCACGCCGCCAGCGTGAAGCGAGCGCACCAACGAGCGACTGAACTGCGACCAGTAACCGCCACCATCGCCGCTCTTGATGAACACTGTCTTGATCCCGGCGAATCTGGCCTGCGTGGCGATCGCCGCCGGGTCGCCGCCGTCACTGCGGCTGACATACCAGATCCACATGCCGCGCCCGTCAAACGGGCTGTCAGCCCAAGCAGCACTCGCCGCCGCCCCGGCACCAGCGAGGACGACGACACAAACAGACACGGCCACCGCTCGTCGCACAAGAAAGCACCAGGAGACTAAGAGCCACGCCGACCGCGAACCAGCCGCGAACGAACTCTTGCAGGCTAAGACTCTCGGCGGACGTCGCTCTCGCGTCGATTCGATCCGGCAGTGTCGCTGAGCTCGACCGGTGTATCGGTAGCCACGACGCGCTGAGCGGGCGTCCTCGGAGTTGCACCCCGGGGTCAATCTCACAGATGTTCAACCTTATGAATGTGGCTCCGCCGTTGGTCTGGGGGGCGTGGTGTCACGGTCCTGCCGGTCGCCTCGCTGCCGGTGCCAGTCGAGGGTCAGCCCGATCACCAACGCAATCACCGCTGCGTTAATCGAGAGGTCGGCGACGTTGAGGCTGCCCGAGACGAGCGTCGGCTTGATCCAGTCCACGACCCCACCGCGCAGCGGCCCAGGGGCGCGGAGCAGACGGTCCAGCAGATTGCCGATCCCACCACCGAGCAGCAGTCCGAGCGCCACCGCAACGCTGGTCGTTCGCACCGACCAGGCTGCGACGGTGATCAACGCGACGGCGACCAGACTCAGCACCGAGACGAGCATCGGGTGCCCCTGAAGAGTGTTGCCCGGGCCGGCGAAGTTGCGGTAGAGCTTGAGATGGAAGAGTCCACCCACGACATCGACCATTCCCCGGCGGGCCAGAAGGTGGGTCGCGATTGCCTTTGTGGCAGCGTCGAGCGCCACGACCACCCCAGCTATCGTGCAAAGGAGACGCCGCTTGGCTTTCCTGGACCCCAGGCTCCCGGTTGAGGGCACGACCGGATCGTCTCACGCGAGGCGGGACACGGCCTCGGGAGGGTCGCTCGGGCCGGCGGCGCACCACACTCCGCGTATGAGGAGCAGCCTGTCGATCGCCCAGCACGCAGATCTCGAGCCGATCGGCGAGATCGCCCACCGCGCCGGCTTGTTGGACACCGAAATCGAGCCCTACGGACGCCACAAGGCGAAGGTGTCGCTGGACGCGCTTCGCCGTCTCGCGGACCGCCGCGACGGAAAGCTCGTGTGCGTGACAAGCATCACCCCGACCAGCTCCGGGGAGGGCAAGACGACGACGCTCATCGGCCTCACGCAAGGACTTGGACAGATCGGCCACAACGCGCTTGGGTGCCTCAGAGAGCCCTCGCTCGGACCGGTCTTTGGAATCAAAGGCGGCGCCGCTGGTGGTGGCTACGCGCAGGTCGTGCCGATGGAGGACATCAACTTGCATTTCACCGGCGATATGCATGCGATCGGCGCCGCCAACAATCTCCTCGCGGCGATCGTCGACTCGTCCCTGTACCACGGAAACCCGTATCGGCTTGACCCCGGAGCGCTGACGTGGCGCCGGGCGCTGGACATGAACGACCGGGCGCTGCGTCAGATCACGATCGGACAAGGCCGCCCCGTCGATGGCGTGCCACGCCAATCCGGATTCGATATCACGGCCGCCTGTGAGGTGATGGGGCTGCTCGCCGTCAGCCGCGACCTGCGCGACCTACGCGAACGGCTCGGCGACATCACCGTCGGCCACGACACTGCCGGCAAGCCCGTCACCGCGCAGACGCTCGGAGCGGCTGGAGCGATGACCGTGTTGCTCAAGGAGGCGATCAAGCCGAACCTCGTGCAGACGCTCGAAGGGCAGCCGGTGCTGATGCACTGCGGGCCGTTCGCGAACATCGCGCACGGCAACAATTCGCTGATCGCCGACCGAATCGGGCTGAAACTTGCCGACTACATTTTGACCGAAGGCGGGTTCGGCTCCGACATGGGCTTCGAGAAGTTTGCCGACATCGTCTGCCCCGCGGGTGATCTGCGGCCGAGCGCGGTCGTGCTCGTCGCAAGCGTCGCGTCGGTCAAATATCACGGCGCCGAGCAGAGCGCGAGCGGACCGGCGGCCGCCGCCGCGATCAGACGGGGAATGGGCAATGTACGACGCCACCTCGGGATCGTCGCCGAGTTCGGACTGCCGTGCGTGGTGGCAGTCAACCGCCGTCCCGGCGATTCCGACGCGGACGTCGCGTCGCTGCGCGAGCTGTGCCTCGAAGCCGGCGCGCTCGACGCGCAGACAAACGAATCGTTCGAACGCGGCGACCCCGGCGCGAGCGCACTGGCGGCCGCGGTCGTCCGCGCATGCGAGCAGCCGAGCTCGTTCGCGCCTCTCTACAACAACGACCTGGCGCCAGCGGAGAAGATGCGTACCGTCGCGAGACGTGTGTACGGGGCCGACGACATCACGCTCTCCCCCGAGGCGAAGCAGAGGCCGTCTTCAGAGTGGCTATGTTCCGGGTACCGGTCGAAGCCAGGCGGGAACTCCTCGACCTGGATGCCGAATGAGGTCACTCCGAGCGCGGCCCGCGCGAGGCGCATGCCCCCTCCGAACGCGGTCTGCATCTCGTCAATCCTCTTCACGGTGTAGCTGGACATCCTCATCCCTACTCTGTTGCGTGTCCCGACGACTGATGGACAGCTTCTCACGGAGCGCGAGCCGGCCGTCGACTTTCGTGACGCCAGAATCCCAGCCGGGCAAGCGGCGGTGTCCGTGAGGATCCGCCAGACGTGCTCGGCGGGCGCTTGGATCAGTGCGCTCGCTTCGTCGGAGCGCATCTCGGTCCTCTCGAGTTCGTGACCTGACGGGTCATCTACTGGGTCAGGCGAAAGACTGGGTGCTGTGATGCCTCGGCGACGAAATCGGCGAGCGGAGACTGAGGTGTGACGTCGAAGAACGGGCGCACGACCGGTACGCCTTTGAGGTATCGCTGCAGTACGGGGGCGGACTGTTCGGGCGTGGCTTGTTCGATGCGCAATCTCTCAGAGCGTCGAGCACGGCTGATCCGCACCTCCCCGGCTGCGCGGGCGTTGCGAACCCAGCCGACCTCGCCATACGGCGCGACCAGCCACCGCTCGCCGTTCTCGATCAAGATGACCGGAACCGAATACGAGCGCCCAGTCTTGCGGCCGGTTACGGTCAGGATGTACGTGTGGCGACCAGCCAGCCCGACGCGCGCGAGCGGTCCCATGACGGCGTTCACGAGCCGACGCGCACGGCCGAGGTGGTAGGTCTTGGCCACGATGATCGACCGTCAGCGAGAGCGCATCCGATTGTTGCGCTGGTTGTGCTCCAGCTCGCCCACCTGGTTCCGGGGCGAGCGTGCCCACGCCTCCACAGCTCCCCCCAGGGCCGGGGGATCGGCTTTGATGCCGCTGTCGGTGACTGGCCCGCTCATCGTAACCTTAAGGCTACCGTAACTGACCGGCTACCATCAACCCGATGTCCCGGCAAGCAGCCAGCCCCTTCGACGCGCTCGCCGATCCGCACCGCCGCGCGATCCTCAAACTGCTGCACGGCGGCGAGCGCTCGGTCCGCGAGCTCGCTGACGAAATGCCGATCACGAGGCCGGCGGTCTCGCGGCACCTGCGGCTGCTCAAAGAGGCCGGGCTCGTGACCTCCACGGCCGAGGGCACGAGGCGGCTCTATCGGCTCCACGACGAAGGCGTCGACGCCGTCCGCACCTACCTCGAGGAGATCTGGGGCGACGCCATCGCGCGGTTCCGCCTGCTTGCCGAGGACCGCGACGCGCCGTGATCGAACCGCTGCGGATCACGTTCGAGGTCGGCTGCTCGCCCGAGCGGGCTTTCGAGCTCTGGACCGAGCGAACAAGCACCTGGTGGCCGGCGACGCACACCGTCAGTGCACAGCAAGGCGCTGAGGTGATCATCGAGCCCGGGGTCGGCGGCCGCATTTATGAGCGAACGCCGAAAGGCGAGGAGCACGACTGGGGCCAGGTCACAGGCTGGGACCCCCCAGGCCGTATCGCCTACAGCTGGCACCTGCGCCAAGACCGCGCGGACGCCACCGAGGTCGAAATCACGTTCGCAGACGACGGCCCCGGCACGCTGGTGTCGATCATCCATCGCGGCTGGGATGCATTAGGCCGCCGCGGAGCAGACCAACGCACACTGAACGAGCGCGGCTGGGCCGGACTGTTGCCTCACTTCCGCGCCGCTGTCGGTCGGACGACTCCGCCGCGTTTCAAAGGCCAACGCCAGACTCGGTGACGACACATCGAACGCCTGCCGCGCGCCAGCCGTTCGTCGCGCCACGAACCAGGGCGCCGACCAGGGGACTCCACGGGCGCGACCCATGGCACTGAGGACGACCATGATCGCAACACGAACCTACGGAGGGTCGACATGAGCAGCACCGAACTCAGCAGCCACGACGCAGACGGGGTCGCGAGCGTCAAGAACCTGGACATGAAGCTGGAGGTCGTCGTTATCCCCGTCTCGGATGTCGACCGCGCGAAGGAGTTCTACGCAAGCCTCGGCTGGAGGCCTGACGCCGACGTCGCCGCCGGTGAGGACTTCCACCTGATCCAGTTCACGCCTCCGGGCTCCGGGTGCTCGGTCCAATTTGGCACGAACATCACGTCGGCCACCCCCGGTTCGGCCGAGAGCCTGTACCTGATCGTCTCCGACGTGCAGGCTGCGCGCGACGGGCTCGCTGCCCGGGGTGTCGAGGTCAGCGAGGTGTTCCACGAAGGGGCGCGAGGCGCTCGGTTCCATCACGCGGCGAACGGTCGCGTCAGCGGCCCTGCGCCCGATCGCAGCAGCTACGGCTCGTTCGCCTCGTTCAGCGATCCCGACGGCAACGGCTGGCTGATCCAGGAGGTTACGACTCGGCTCCCCGGCCGGATCGACTCGGCGCAGACGTCCTTCGCGTCGGCACAGGATCTTGCGAGTGCGCTTCGGCGCGCGTCAGCCGCCCACGGCGAGCACGAGAAGCGCACGGGTGAGGCAGACGCGAATTGGCCCGACTGGTACGCCGAGCACATGGTCGCGGAGCAGGCGGGCGAGCAACTGCCCTCGTGAGTGACCACGGCTCTAACTTAATTAGCTAACCGCAATACGAGCTCACGTGAGATCAATTTGCGTTTGTTTGCAGAGTCAGGTCTTCGCCATGGGGGACGAAGACCCGCGCTTCGTCAGGGTTGAGGAAGAACGCAGCCTGCTCTGCAGCCGTGCCCTTCCGGCGCATCACGACATCGTGGAATACGATGCGTCGTCACCAGCGGTGCCAGGATATGCGACGCTCCAGTCGAGCGCGGCGGGGCGATCGGTCTACGCAAGACTCGGGTACGGGGACCTCGGCACCTACTTGCTCTGGGAGCACCGCCCGCTCACCGCGAGCCGGTAAAGAAGTCCGCACACGTCTTTTCTGGGGTACGGGTGACAGAGAGAACCGTGAGCGCTGGCCGGAGGGTGGTCGTATTAACGAAAGATACGGTCGGTTTCACAACCACCCCCCGGAGCGACGGTCCACACTCGCGCAACCCGACTGGCGATCCACCTATTTGCCGGTCGTGCGATGCGACGCACCACGTGAATGGCCGCGGTTCCCGTGCCCTGAGCGAGCCTCGCCCTGAGCTGTGCCGCGATTCGGCGACGGCGTACGACGGATGAGGAGGAGAAGCGATCGGTCGTCGGGACCTTCTTGCGTGCGCTCGGTCAACGTCCTCGGATGCAGCGTTCGGAACATCGGACCGCGAGCAGGGTCAACGACTGCGACGACGACTTTGGACTTGCTGGGCGCGTCGAAGACAATCCCGTCTCGCGTCGGGCCACCGGCAGCTACGTTGACAAGCGCACCGATGCTGATCGGCTCCATCCTCACAGCGTACTCCCACGCGAGCGGTGACCAACGGCGGCGAGCATGACGAAGTGGTTCAGCCCGCTGATCGTGGCATGCTGGCGTTCCTGACGCCGCGACGACTGGAACGCCGATGATCCCGCCGCTTGCCCAATACCTTGTCAGCCACGATGAGGCGTTGGGGGCTCAGTCTGCGGCCCGAGGACCCGCTCATGGTCACTCGCGGCGATCCGCGAGCATCGGTGCTGGAGCTATATCGCGACGACGTTGTCGAGTGTGGTGTGTGGGAGGTGACTTCTGGCGAGTTCACCGGGGAAAACGCCGGTTTCGGCGAGCACATGTATGTGCTGTGCGGTGAGGCGACGGTCACCAGCGAGGACGGCGCGGTGATCGAACTGCGTCCGGCCGTGTCATTCGTCGCGCGGGCGGGATGGCGTGGGAGCTGGCACGTTCGCGAGACGGTCCGCAAGATCTACGTCATATGGAAGATGCCGTGAGCGGCGCCGGCGTCTGAGACAAACCGCTGCTCGACCAAGCCGCCATCCATCTCGGAGATCACGCCCGGATGCATGCGTAACCTTCAGCCAATGCGCCTCGAGGGAATTCAGGCCGGCGACATTGTCGAAATCGATCGACTCGGCCGCCGGTTTCACGCGATCGTCACCGGCAACGATCTTGGCGGCCTGTCCGTCCAGCCCCTCGACCGCCGCGTGACCTACCGCACCTGTCGTGCCCACGACGTGATCGCCCACTGGGCCAAGCGCGGCCGGCCCCGGGTCTCGAACGAGCCGTTGCAGGCATCGCCGCTCCAGCTGGAGCTCGACACCACGATCCGCGGTTGACCAGATGAGTCAGCACCGGGCAAGAGCTCATGGGCAGGAGCTCACGGTCCGCTAGAGGGGCTCGTGCGCCCGACCGGTGCTTGCGCTCCTGTTGGGAGAAGCGCGCCATTGCCAGCAGCCCGACGAGGAAGCTCATGAACACCGACACCGCGTAATACACGACGAGCTCCTGATCGTTCGCGCCGAGCAAGGCCGTCACCAGCGCCGAGATCACCAGAAACACGGCAACCGACCAGTACGGTGTGTGATTGTTGTTGGTGGCACCCATCCAGGCGGGGAGAATCCCGACGTGCTCGTCGTCAGCGACGCGGCGGCGGGCCAGGGCCTTGAGCTCGCCTTCGCGAGGTTGCCGATCTGCGTCGAGTTCGCTTGCGGGATTCCAACCTTCAGGCGCACCGCGGCGGCCGTCAGGCCAAGCGTCAGCGTGCCGACGATTCCCAGCGTCAGGCATAACGTGACGCGGCCGAAGCGCCGTCGCCCGGCGTTGTCAAGCTGGCCCAGCTGGGCGATCGCTGAGGACGGCGCCTCAACTCCGGTCGCGAGTGCCATCGCCACCGGAACTGCCAACAGCACTGCGATCACTTCAGGATGCCCGCTGGAATGCGTGACCCGTCCGACGTTCGCGACGGCGCGCTCAGACCCCCTACCAGCACCGCGACGCCCGCCGCGACGAACGCGAGCGTCATCGCAGCGAAGATCGCGCGACCAAGATGCCCAAACCAGGTCTCCAAGCGGTCGACGACAACGCGCCGATCAGAGAAACCTGACAACAGCTGACAGCAGGCGGTCGCAGGACTCCTGCACGCCGTAGCGGGTCGCGAGTGCCCTCAGCGCTGGTTCGTTGGCGGGGTACGCGTCTCGCCGACCGCAAGGAAGCGCGATCGGCAGGTCCGCCACCGGCTGCACCACCCTGATCGCGCGCTCCAAGTACTCACGGTCTGGGTCGCGCAGCGGCCGTTCGCGCAGGACACCGCCGATGTCCCCGTGACGGCGGATCATCCCCGCGGCGGTCACGCTACCGACCCCCTTCAGTCCAGGAAGACCATCGGATGGATCACCGCGCAGAATCGCGAAGTCGGCGTACCGACGGCCCGGGATTCCGTAGCGACGTGTCACCTCATCCTCGTCGATCACCGCCAGGCCCGACTTCTCCGGATAGAGGACGCGCACCCGTGGGTTCTCCACCAGCGCGAACAGGTCCCGGTCACCGCTGGCGATCTCGACCGTCCCGGCGGCGAGCTTTGCCAAGGTGGCGATCACGTCCTCGGCCTCATGCTCGGCGACTCCGACCACGTCGATCCCAATCCTCTCCAGGAGCTCATGGATCACCGGGATCTGCGGCTCCAATCCGGCGGGGACCGGCTCGGCGACCCGATGAGACTTATAGGTCGGGATCAGCTCCACCCGCCAGTGCGGCCGCCAGGCTCGGTCATCGGCCACGACGAGGTGACGCGGCTGCCGCTGGGCGATCAGCCGCGCCAGCCTTTCGAGGAACCCCCGGATCGCATGCACCTGCAATCCGTCCGGCCCCGGAACGTCCGCTCTCGCGCCGTAGTAAGCGCGGAAAATCAAGCTCGAGCCGTCGATCAGTAGCCAGTCGCACCCCACGCGGGCACCATTCTGCACGCTCGAGCGCAGGTCGTGCCCGCGAGACGATCAAGGCGACCGAAGCCACAGGGCGGCTTGTGTGCGAACCTCATGTGCCGATGGCCGGGTCAGAGTGAAAATGAGCGAGTTCGTTGGTTGGGTGCGGTTCAGGCGCGATCACCGGTGGGCGCCGGACCAGATGTCGGCGTATCTCGATGACGAGCTCGAGTCGAGTCGGCGCTCGCGGATGGAGCGGCACACCAAGGAGTGCGCGGAGTGCCGCCGGCTGCTGGACGGTCTGCGACGGATGCTGGGCACGCTGCAGCGCCTACCGACCCCCGACGGCGGCGCCAGCGCCCTGCAGATCGCCACGTCGGTGCGCGCAAGACTGCGAGAGCCTCCCCCGTCCTGATTTGAACCCTCAGGGTTCGTCGCAGAACCCTTAGCCGGCTCCGTCGGGTCAAACACCGCATGAACGACAACACTCACAACCAGAACCAGACCGCCCCAGAACGAGTCGAGAAGCCCGAGCAGGAGTGGCGCGCCCAGCTCACTCCGGAGCAGTACAAGGTATTGCGCCGCAAGGGAACCGAACGGCCGTTCACCGGTCAGTACGTAAGCGACAAGCGCGCCGGAACGTATCGCTGCGCCGGGTGCGGCGCGGAGCTGTTCTCATCGGCGACGAAGTTCGACTCGGGTACGGGCTGGCCGAGCTTCACCGAGCCGGCCGACCGCGCCAATGTCGAGCTGCATGAGGATCGCAGCTTCTTCATGCGCCGGGTCGAGGTGACGTGCGCCGCCTGCGGCGGCCACCTCGGTCACGTGTTCCCGGATGGTCCCGGTGAGACGGGCGAGCGCTACTGCATCAACTCCTGCTCGCTCGAGCTCGACGAGCACCAGAGCTGAGCGCGGTCCGGCGGGCGGCACGTTCGCGTGTCGCCCGCCGTCAAGTCGGTATAACCGCGCGGTGAGCGGGACGCCGAGGACCGAACATCAGCTGATTCGGAGCGCGCGGGGCGGTGATCAGGACGCCTTCTCCGAGCTGGTCATGATTCACGCCGATCGCGTCTACGGCGCGTTGCGGCGTTTCGGGCTCGACGCGAGCGAGGCCGACGAGGTGGCGCAGGAGGTGTTTTTGCGCGCCTGGCGGGGCCTGCCGCAATTCGAGGAGCGCGCGCGGTTCTCAACGTGGCTGTACCGGATCGCGTTCAATGAGGCCCAGCGGCGTCTTGCGCGGCGCGCACCGCCGCGTGTCGGGACCGATCCGGATCGGGACGATCCGGTCAGCTCCTTGCCCGAGGCGCCGCATCTCGGCCCGGAGGCCCAGGTCCTCGATCGCGAGTTCGAACAGACACTGCAGCTGGCGCTGGCAGAGTTGCCCGCCGATTGGCGCGCAGCCGTCGTCCTGAGGGACATCGAGGGGCTCTCCACACACGAAGCCGCGGAGATCGTCGGCGCGCGTGAGGCGGCGTTCAAGAGCCGCCTTCACCGCGGCCGGATGCAACTGCGCGCCCTCCTCGAGCCGTACCTGAAGCTCGAGGAGGGCTGATGCTCGCTATCGGGAGCTAGGACAGCGTGGTCGCGCAGGCCGCGCCACCGTGCTTCTCGAAGTAGCGCTGGTGATAGTCCTCGGCGTCGTAGAACACCGACGCGGGGACGATCTCGGTCACGATCAGCTTGGTCCACGCGCCTTGCTGCCCGTCCCGCGACGCGATGGCCAGCCGCTCCTGCTCGGCACTGTGGAAGAAGATCGCCGAGCGGTACTGACTGCCGATATCCCAGCCTTGGCGATTGCGAGTCGTTGGGTTGTGGATCGACCAGAACGCCGTGAGCAGGTCCTCGTAGCTGACGATCGTCGGGTCAAACCAGACCTCAACCGCCTCGGCGTGCCCGGTGCCGTGTGAGCACACCTGCTCATAGGTCGGATCGGCGGTGTTGCCGCCCGTGTATCCGACCGCCGTCTGCACGACGCCCTCGATCTCACGAAACGAGGCCTCAACGCCCCAGAAACATCCCGCCGCGAACGTTGCACGCTCGGCGCCCTCGAGGTCTCTGGGGCCGACTCGCGGAGCGGCGTCTGGGTTGCTGGGGCGTCTACTTGCGAAGTTGAACAATGTCCGTCCTTTCCGTCTTGTGTTCGTGTCTGGATAGACCCGCCACGACACAGAAACGGTTCACTCGGGTCTGCACCCGGAGGGGGTGGTCGTGGAACCCACCGTATGTTTCTTTAATACGACCACCCCTGCAAAAGCCAAGGTTGTTAGCGCGCAGACGCGCGCTCACGAATCGCCGTTTTCGTGCCGAGATAGAGTCGGGCGCGACAACGGGTTTTTGAGCGATCGTTCTGTTATAGTTCCGCCGATGGCCAGGCCGCGGAACTTTGACCCCGACGAAGTCGTCGATCGCTCGATGCGCGAGTTCTGGGAGCGCGGCTATCGCGACACCTCGGTGGGTGATCTGGTCGAGGCGACGGGCGTTCGCCCGGGCAGTCTCTACAACGCCTTCCACGGAGGCAAGCGCGAGCTGTTCCTCGGCTCGCTCGAGCGCTACTCGAAGCTGGTCGTGCCGGAGAAACTCGGCGCGCTCGAGCGACCAGGCGCGTCGGTCGCTGAACTACGGGCCTACTTCGACGGGCTGATCGAAGATCTGATGAGTCCCGAGGGACGAATGGGATGCCTGATGGTGAACTCCACGGTGGAGCTGGCCGCTCAGGACTCCGAGGTTTCAAAGGTGGTGTGGGCGCACATGCAGCGACTGCAACGGAACGCGACCCGCGCTCTGAGCAACGCGAAGCAGCGGGGCGAGATTTCGGCGTCGGTCGACCCCGCCGCCAAGGCAACGCAACTGATGGCCACCGGACTGGGACTGATGGTCGTCGGCAAGACCAACCCCGGACGGGAGGTGCTCGAAACGATCGTGAACGCAGCGTTCGCCGACCTCGGCTGACCAGGGCCGGCACCCCCTCAACCCGGCGACCGCGAGGCCGCCTCTTTTTTCGACAAATTGTTGAACGATCACTAAACAACACGACTCCGGCCGATCGGTCGGTAATGAGAGGCACCGTTCATGCAAGCGATAGTGATGACCGAGCACGGTGGACCCGACGTTCTCGCGATCCAGGAATTGCCCGACCCGGTCCCTGCCGATGGCGAGGTGTTGATTCGCGTCAGGGGATTTGGGCTCAACCACGCCGACACGTACATGCGAAGCGGGGTGTCGGGTCGAGTTGCTGGAAGGTCTCGGCGCCGATCTGGTCCTGATCGACGACGGCCGGCTCGCGGCGCAATTGCACGCCATCGGACACGATCCCGTCGACGCGGTGCTCGATCTCGTCGGCAACGCCGTCCTGCGCGACTCACTGCAATGCGTGCGGCCGAAAGGTCGCCTGTGTCAGATCGGGTTCCTCGGCGGGCTGGCGCCGGTCGAGGACTTCAACCCGCTCGCGGACCTGCCCAGCGGTGTCCAGCTGAGCACGTTCGCGAGTGCCTTCGTACTCGGCGACGACAGCTTCCCGATCACCGACGTGCCGCTGCAGGCGATCGTCGAGAAGGCGCAGCGAGGCGTGTTCGGCGCCAAACCCGCGCGCGTCTTTGCGTTCGATCAGATCGCTGAGGCCCACCGACTGATGGACGCCGGTGAGGCCGGCGGCAAGCTCGTCGTCTCGCTTGCGTAACCATGTTGGGAATCGGAGAGGATTCCCCCCCGATACCCCACCCGGGTGTTCCGGGACGGCAGTCGGCGTGGTATCCAGAGTGAGTCGCTGGATGAGACGACGCAGCCGTCAGAAGCGCCGCGTGCGCCACCGTGGGCATCCGATCACGTGGGTGTTCGTGATCGCCGTGCTGATTCTCACATCGGCGGCGCTGATCGGCGGGCTCGCGGCGGTCGGGTGGGTGGTGCAAGCCGCCGATTCAGCGCCCAACCTGAGCGAGCTGAAGCCGCGCGAACCGCACCCGCTGACGCGGATCTACGCGGCCGATGGTTCGTTGCTCGGCTATGTCCGCACCGACACGCTGTTCAACTACGTCGCCCCGAATCGGATCCCGAGGACGTTGAAGCGGGCGACTATCGCGATCGAGGACCGCCGTTTCTGGCAGCACGGTGCGCTCGATTACCAGGGCATCGTCCGCGCCGCGATCAAGGACGTGTTCGGCGGCAGCAAGTCGCTCCAGGGCGCCTCGACGCTGACGATGCAGCTGGTGGACAACATGTACATGCCGAGCAAGTACAGCGCCCACCACAATCTCAAATACAAGATCGTTCAGGCCAAGCTCGCCGAGCAGCTCGAGCGCAAGCACCGGAAGAGTTGGATCCTCGACTCCTATCTGAACGATGTCCCGTATGGGACGGTCAACGGCGAGACGGCGCGCGGCGTCGGCGCAGCCTCACAGATCTTCTTCGATAAGCCGGTCTGGAAGCTGTCCCTGGCTCAGCAGGCGACACTCGCCGGCCTCCCCCAATCGCCGACCGACTTCAATCCGTTTCTGAGGCCGGATCTCGCGCTCGCACGTCGCGCCGAGGTGCTCCAGGCGATGGTCGACAGCCACTACATCACATACCGGCAGGCGCTCCGCGCCGACCGGGCGAAGCTCGGGGTCAAGAACAGCAAGCTCTACACCCGGCGCGCGCAGCCCTACATCTTTGACTACGCCCTCTCACAACTGATCCAGCATTACGGGCTCAAGACCGTGCAGAACCGGGGACTGAAGGTCTACACGACGATCGATCCGAACATGCAGCAACTGGCCCGCAACGCGATCGTCGCCCACCAGCCCGGCGGTCCGGTGCTCGACGATCAGCCGGGCGCAGGGCTCGCGAGCATCGACCCAACGAACGGGCACATCGTTGCGCTCGGATCGTCCGCGACCTACGGCCAGACGAACTACGACTACCCGGCCCAAGCCCACCGCCAGCCTGGGTCGGCGTTCAAGGTGTTTGCGCTGATGACGCTGATCCACGACTACGGCGGCGATCCGAATCAGACCTATTACACGTCGAAGTTCCTGCCGGCGGGCTGGCTGCCCCAGGAGCCGACTTGGTCAGTGCATACAGCCGAGCAGACCTATCAGGGCACGATCGATGTCACGAAGGCGACGATCGTCTCCGACAACACCGTGTTCGCACAACTGGTGGTCGACCTCGGCCCCGAGAAGATGGACGCGATCGCGCACGCGATGGGGATCATCTCCCCACTCGAGGGGCTGCCGGCCGAAGTCATCGGCGGCCTGAGGGTCGGCGTCACGCCGCTGGAGATGGCCGATGCCTACGCGACGCTCGCAAATGGCGGGGAGCACGTCCCGGCGACGATCATCGACCATGTCGTGTTTCCCGACGGCACCATCGACGGCAGCATCGGCAATCCACCGAAGAAGCGCGTCTTCAGCTACAGCGAGGTCTACGCGGCGATCCAGGTGCTGAAGGGGGTCATCAGGAGCGGCACCGGCACCGCCGCCGACTATGGCTGTCCCGCCGCCGGCAAGACCGGCACCGCCGAGAACCTGGCCAATGCCTGGTTCGTCGGCTTCACCCCGAAGCTCGCCACCGCAGTGTGGGTCGGCTACCCGCAGGGCAACGTCCCGATGCCCGGCGGCTTTGGCGGCACACTCGCTGCGCCGATCTGGCACGACTTCATGGCGAGCGCCTCCGGCGGTTACTGCGGCGACTGGACTGCGCCGGCGAGCCCGTTCCGGGGCACCGCGTTCGTCGGCCCCCACGCCGCGAGCGGTCCGAGCCGGCGCGGCAGCGGCACCACGAGCACCGGGCCCACCACGAGCACCGGGCCCACCGCGAATCCGTACAACAACCCGACCCTGTACGCCCAGCCGCCGCAGGGCCCGCCCGGGGGCCCGGGGTCTGGCCACGGGCACGGCAGATCGCATTAGCATCGCCGCCGCGGCTAGCGGAACGAAACGAGTGCGATCCTGGCGGTGGCGGTCGATCCCGCCGTAGTGATCGTCACCTCCGCGGGCAGCTGATTGCCGCGAGACTCGGTCAGCATCCGGTGCCCGGCCGCACTCAGCGAGAAGAACAGGTAGCCGAGCTGATTGACGCCCATGAACTGCTGCCCGGTGCGGGCGATCGTCGCGCCGCCCGCGGCGATCGTGACTGTCGGATGGCATGGGATGCCGGATACGCAGGCCGCGAGGATGCCACCGACCCAGCCATGTGAGACGAAGTCGGTGGTTCCGATCACCCACATCTGCGAGGACTGCCGGACGGCTCGGTGCGCCGAGGCACCCGAGGTGGCGAACGGGATCAGGCTCAGCTGGCGCGTGGCGCTCAGGCCGGAGGCGTCTCGCACCGCGATCCTGACCGCGAGCCGCCGGCCATGCGCTCGCGCGAGCAGCGTTGCAGCCGCCCGCGTGATCGTGAAGTACGCGAGCCCTCCGCCGACCGGAATCTGCTCGGATCCTGTTTTCGCGAGCACGGTCCTCCCGGCGGAGATCGTCGTCGTCAGATGGCATGGCGAGGAGTTGAAGCAGCCAACCGGCAGACCCCCGGTCCCCCGCGGCGCCACAAACGCACTCCGGCCGAAGATCGCCACATGCGCCGGCGTCGCGACCGGCGCGGAGCTGCCGAGCAGCTGTCCCGCCGAGTTGAGCGCCTGCACGGCGAAATACGGGAACGCGCTGTGGATCACGATCGGTGGCTTGGCGCCGACGCTGATGGGATTCGCGGCCGGCGCCAGCGCGTCCGGCGTCGGCCCGGCGGTCACCTGCCAGGCAGTGACTGCACTGACGCCGCTCCAGTTCGGAAACAGGCCGATCCCGCCGTCCGGCGTGGGCGAGATCGAAAGGCTGGGAGCCGCCGCGACCGGAGGGGCACCGCCGCCCGCCGCGGCCGCCTCGCCGTCCACGTAGTCGCCGTCGATGTTGATCGTGACGCCGCCGTAGCTCTCGTCGTGGGCGCCGGAGTATTGATGTAGTCGCTGATGCACGGGCCAGGCCGTACTCGGGACGTTCGGATCGGATGTGTTCTTGGCGTCGTTCCAGCGGGCGATCCAGATGTCATCCGGCTCCAGGTAGCCGGTGCCCTGCTGTGTGGCGAGGTCGAGAATGCCGGAGTCAGCGCTGCTGTAGACGCCGGACGCATAGCCGCCGGCGTGCAACTGCGAGGTCCAGCTCGCGAGGAACGCCAGCACCGCGGACGTGTTGGTGGCACCGCGCGGGTACGCCTCCATATCGAAATAGATCGGGTTTCCCGGGCCGAGGCCGAGCGCTTGCGCCTGCACGATCGCATCGGCCGCCGCTGCCGCTCCCTGGGTGCTGGCGCTGCCGGGTGAGATCGCGGCACAGCCGCAGGAGTTGGTCGGCGCCTGGAGCCCGACGTAGGTCGGGATCATGTGCCAGCCCGCGGCCGACTCCTGGCTCACCCAGGTGGGCGTCAGGTTGGCCTGCGAGCAGGCCATGTTGGTGCCGCCGATATAGACCCCGATCGCGCGATAGGGCGATGATCCCCACGCTGACATCTGTCCCACGCTGGGCGCCGCACACGCGTCGAACCCGAGCCCGGTGTAGACGCCGCCGGCCTGCGCTGAGGCGCTCGCGGCAGCGCTGCGCGCAATGCGGGGCCGGCCCCGCAATGACCGGACACCCAGTGCCCGCTTGATCACCGTCGGCTGATCGCGCCAGGTCGCCGTCACGACCACGCTGGCGGACGCGTTCACGAGCTCCAGCGATGATCCCCCGCCGGCGCTCTCGCCCGCGCGGCTCTGACGCGAGAGCGGCTGCACCAGGATCGCCTCGGTGCGCCCGGCGGCGTGCGCGGGGCAAACCTGAGCCGCCCCCGGTCGGCCGAGGTAGACCGCGTGACGATCGAAGCGCACGCACTGCCTGCTGTGGAGCCCGAGGCGATAGACCGGCCAGCCCGAGGGAACGGCGAGCCTGTAGCCGTGATAGTGCACGAGCTTCGTTACGGCCGCGCCCGCAGCTGAAGTCGCCTGGGTAAACGCGCCCAGGCAGCAGGCGATCGCGATCAGGCCCAGCCTCAGGCTCACACAACCCCAACAGATGAGCAGCGCAAATGTTGCGCAGCCGCGGCGATCCGCTTGTCGAGCGTGCCCGTGCTCCCCTGGCCGCTGAGCTGGGAATGATCGGAATACATGATCGTTCCGATCACAGTACCGAGGAGCCCCGATGGTCGAGCTCTACGGCATGTCGGAGTGCTCGTCGCCAGGCCGTCTATGAGATGCCGGCCGGGTGACCGCCTGATGGTTCCATAATGTCGGGATCGTGCGATTCGGACGGTATTCGAGCGCGCTTGCCGTCGTCACGGCGGCCTTGGCCGGCTGCGGCGGGGGGTCCAAGCCGGTCACAGTCAACAAGCAGCAACCCGAGTCGCCCTCCGCCCCTGCGGCCGTTTCCTCGGGTGCGAGCGCGCTACCGCTCTCCACGAACGGGCCGACCGTGTGCACCGTCTATGACGCGGGCTACGCGACCCAGGTCGTGTTCGCCTCGGCAGACTTCGACGTGCGAGCCGAGTGTCAGGCTTGGGCTAGCAACCGCGCCGGCGAGGGGTACCTGTGGGGCTATCAGCCGGCCGGCAGCGAACCTGATCCGGCGCAGTCACGCCAGGAGTGTTACCTCGAGGACGCACGCGGGCACGTCGCTGCGCGCGTCATCGAGGCAACTGGCTTTCGCGCTGTGACCAAGGCCGAGGCCGCGCATGGATCATCCGCCTGCATGAGTCTGATCAGTTTCGGCTGGATTGAGCAGATCCGGCGCCCACACCGGTGACTGCGTCTGAACTCAATCTCGCCGCATATGCTGTGCGCCGATGTTCCGCATGACGATTGCCGAGGTGTTCTTCATCCGCGGCCGCGGCTCGGTGGCGACGGGGAAGATCGAAGCTGGGACGCTGCGCGTCGGCGACGACGTGCTGATTGACGGCAACGGTCCGGTCCGCGTCGATGGGATCGAGGCGTTCCGCAAGATGCTCGAGCAGGCAGCGGCTGGTCGATGAGTCGTTGCGCGGCCTGATCTTCGCCGCCGATCATCGTCAGTGGCTGATGAAGGCCCGCAGCGAGTCTTGGTTCTCGTCCTCCGACGGCGAGTCCTGGAACCAGGACACTCCTCCCCCGTAACGCCTATGCGGCGGCTGCGGCGGCGACGGTGAACCAGACCGTCTTGCCGATAGCCGGTTGCTGCTCCACACCCCACGCCTCCGACAGCAGGCTGACGATCTGAAGTCCCCGCCCTGTCGGGTCCTCCGGCCCCGGAGAGCGCACTGCAGGCGTGCCGCCCGCCCGGTCGGTTACTTCCACCCGGATCGTCCCACCGACCTGGCGGACCGTCAGCTCGAAAGCTGCACCGGTGTGACGAATGCAGTTTGTCGCGAGCTCCGAGACCATCAGCTCGACCGCGTCTCGCACATCTTGGGTCGTGCCCGTCAGGGCCTGCATCGTGAACCGGCGTGCCGCAGCAACCGACTCCGGCTCGTGA
Source organism: uncultured Solirubrobacterales bacterium (assembly GCA_963794285.1). Classification (GTDB taxonomy): domain Bacteria; phylum Actinomycetota; class Thermoleophilia; order Solirubrobacterales; family Solirubrobacteraceae; genus Palsa-465. The sequence continues at coordinate 353,682 of CAWCDS010000007.1, read as the reverse complement.
GAGAAGCTGCATGTCGTGATCATGCCGTCAGCCGCAGCTTTCGGTCGAGGCCCATGGAGCTGATCACCTGCGCCAGCAGCGGCGAGGCGTCGCGCAGTTCGATCTCTCCGACGATCGCTGCCCACCGCACCCAGAGCGCGATTGCCGAGCTGTCGGCAAAGCGCAATCCGCCGACGTCCACGACGAGCCGGTCCGGCGTGGCCCCGATGATCGGCTCGACCGCGAGCTCCAGGCGTTCGATGTTGGCGATGTCCAGGTCGCCGCGGATCGTGACGATCGCGGTTCCACCGTCATTGCCGGCGACGTCGAACGCCAGCTCCGGAGGGCGGTTGCGTTCTAGGTCTTCCATCGGACTCCGACGATCGCGATGTCGTCATCGGAGGGGCCGTGTCGCAACTCGCTCACAAGCCTGGCCAGCAGCTCTCCGAGGCTGCCGTCAGAAGCGGTCGCTGCGCCGCGGAGCCTGGCAAGACCGCGGTCAAGCGCCTCGCCCCGCCGTTCCACCAGCCCGTCGGTGAACGCCAGCAGTGTCCCGGCGGGCGGAGCCGTGACCGTGGTCGAGGAGTAGGACGCGCCGTCGTGAACGCCAATCGGGAGCCCAACGCCGCTCTCGACATAGCGGCTCTCCTCGCCATTGATCAGCAGCGGCGGAAGGTGACCGGCGCTGCTGATCGTCACCTGGCGCGAGTCCAGATCGATCAGCGCGCAGAGGACGGTCGCGAGCTGGCCCGTGGCGGTCACGCTGAGGATCTTCGAGAGCTTGGACAGAATCGTGGCCGGCGGATCGCTCTGTGCCGCGTAGGCGTGGATCGCATAGCGAAGCGAAGCCATCGTGCTCGCCGCTCGCAGCCCATGACCGGACACATCCCCGACAACGAGCAGCAGGCGGCGGTCACCGACCGGGATCACGTCGTACCAGTCGCCGCCGATCTCGACGCCGCGCTCCCCCGGCTCGTAGCACGCGCTCGCCTCCGCTCCCTCGAAGGTGGGGAGCTCGTCAGGCAGCAGCGCGTGCTGGAGCGTCTGCGCGATCGTGCGCTGCTCGGCGTACAGCCGCTGGTTCTCACCGACGGCGCGCTCGAGCCTGCCTGCAAGATGCTCAGCCGCCCGCCGGCGCTGGATCAGCCGCATCGTCAATGCGGCGGCCCCGAGCGCCAAGATCACGCCGACGATCGCGATGATCCACGGCAGTCGCTGCGGCAACGCGCCAGACAGCGTTCCGCGCGGGCCCACGACCAACGTCAGGACCGTGTCCCCGAACCGGATCGTCGTCGTGGCCTGGCGACCCTTCATCGGCAAATCGCTGAGGCTCGTCACGAGCAGGTTCCCGGGGCGCCGCGAATTGCCCAGATAGACCACGTAGTCAAGATCGGAAAACGCTGAATTGCGCTCGAGCCGCGAGCGGCGATTGCCCGGAACGGCACTCTCGCCGTACGCCGCGTAGCGGTTGCCCGCGCCGGCTGTCGTGAACGCATAGCCGAGACGCAGGAGCGTCGGCGGCGTCAGTCCGATCACGCTCAACTTCGGTGCGCGCGTCGCGCGGGCGAACAACGGTGCAGCTGCGGGGCTGGACGCGCTCAGTGCGGGCGGGCTGCCGACAACCGCCACCGGGCCGCGCTGGGCCGCGCCGAGCCGCCACAGCGAGATCGACACGAATCGGTGGGTCGGCGGCGCGCCCACGTAGGGAGTGACGAACTGCATGAACTTCTTCGGATCGCCGTTCGTCGCATCCGCGAGCGCGGCGGCCGATGCCAGCGGCGTCTGGATGCCCGGCAACGAGCTCGACAGCAGGGCGCCGAGCTCACGGACGCGGAGATCGAGCAGCCGCTTCTCGTTGCTGGTGTACTGAGCTTGTGAGACCAAGGCGAGCGCGGCGGTCACGAGCACGCCGACGACGAGCACGGCCACCGCCGCCCAGTAGGGCCATCGGCCGCGAACAACAACGGACTCCGAGCTCGGCGCCTGCGCCTGCGCGCCGGGCACCGAGGTTTCAGCGTCGGCAAGGCCGGCGACGGCCGCCTCTGGCGCATGCGTGGCCCCGGTCACCCCGGAAACGGTAGCGATCGTTCGTCGGCAGGATGCAGCCACCCTTGCGGCAGTGTCACCATTTGCCGGACACCAAGACCTCGTGCGCGACCAACAGCAGACAACGAGCACCGGCTTTCCACGGTTGGGGGCGTTCCCCGATGAGAACGGCGCGAGCACCTTCCGGGTGTGGGCACCTGCGGTGCGAGCCGTCGCAGTCGCAACCGATTCTGGCGAGTACGAGCTGGCGCCCACCGGCGACGGCGTGTTCGAAGCCGACGTTCCCGTGCACGCTGGAGCTGACTATGAGTTCGTGCTTGACGGGCGCGAGCGCCGGCCGGACCCGTGCTCACGCTCGCAGCCCGCTGGGCTGCGCGGGCGTTCGCGGGTGGTGGACCCCGCCAGGCTGCGGCGGTCCGCTCCGGGCTGGTCGGGCGTCGCGCTTGAGGAGCTCGTCATCTACGAGCTGCATGTCGGCACGTTCTCGCCGGCGGGCACTTTTGACGGCGTGATCCCACGGCTGGGGGAGCTTCGTGAGCTCGGCGTGACGGCGATCGAGGTGATGCCGATCGCGACCTTCGCGGGAAATCGCGGGTGGGGCTACGACGGCGTCTACACATTTGCGCCACATCCCGCCTACGGCGGCCCCGAGGGCTTCGCCAGGCTGATCGACGCCGCCCATCGGGCCGGTCTCGCGGTGATCCTCGATGTTGTCTACAACCACCTGGGAGCGGGCTCGGACGCGGTCGATGCTTTCGGCTGGTACTTGACCGACCGCCACCAGACGATCTGGGGCGGCGCAATCGATTACTCGCAGCCCGCGGTGCGCGAGTGGGCAATCCAGAACGCCGAGATGTGGGTGCGGGACTACGGCGTCGACGGCCTGCGCCTTGATGCGGTCCACTCGATCGTCGATCAGTCAGAGACCCACGTGATGGCGGAGCTGGCGCAGCGCGTCAAGGCGATCGACCCTGCGACGCTGGTGATCTCCGAGATGGAGATCGGCGATCTGCGACCGATCGGACAATGGGGACACGACGCGCAGTGGGAGGACGCGCTTCACCACGCCGTGCACGTGCTGCTGACCCGTGAGCAAGAGGGGTACTACTCCCGCTACGGCACGATCGCGGACCTCGCACACGAGCTCCAGCGCACGGACCCAAGACGGCTCGTCGTCTGCGCCCAGAACCACGACCAGGTCGGCAACCGCGCCCTCGGCGACCGGCTGCGGGGAGCTGATCTGAGGCTGGCCGCGTTCTGCTCGATCCTCTCGCCGGGCACCCCGCTGCTGTTCCAGGGCGAGGAGTACGACGAGTCGCATCCGTTTCAGTACTTCACCGACCACATCGATCCCGAGATCGCGCGGCTGACCCGCGAGGGCCGGCGCAAGGAGTTCTCGGAGTTCTCCGAGTTCCGCGCGCAGGACATCCCCGACCCGCAGGATCCGGCAACGTTCGAGCGCTCACAGCTCGATCCCGCCGGCGGTGATCGCGAGCACCTGGCCTATTACCGGAAGCTGCTGGCGCTGCGCCGCGAGCTTCCCGACGGTCCGGTCGTCCTCGACGTTGACGAGAGGCGTCGGCTGTTGCGCTTTCGTCGTGGCGAGACGGAGCTGCTCGCAAACTTCGACGACACCGAGCAGGACGGTGTGCCCGCGCGCAGCGGCGCCGTGCGTCGATCATCGAGATCCGCCGAGCAAGGAAGATCTCGATGAGCGCCACAAACAAGCAGCTGAAGCTCAGCGACGAGCTCGAGCGGTGGATCACCGCAGACGGCGATCAGACACTCGGAGGCCTGATCGACGCATTCGGCGACAAGAGCTTCGCCGTGCTCTTCGTGCTGCTGCTCGGCGTGCCGGCGCTGCCGCTGCCCACCGGCGGAGCGACGCATGTGTTCGAGGTCATCGCAGCCCTGCTTGCACTCGAGTTGATCGCCGGGCGCAACCAGGTCTGGCTGCCCCAGAAATGGCGCAGGCTCGAGCTCGCCGGCGAGAAGCAGCAGCGGTTCATCACCGCGCTGATGAAGCTGATCCGCCGGCTCGAGCGGATCTCACGGCCCCGCCTGACATTCCTGTTTCGCAGGCGCGTCACCGACATCATCTTCGGGGTGCTCGTGCTCGGCGGCACGGCCGGCGCGTTCTTCGCACCGCCGTTCACCGGCCTTGACACGCTGCCGGCGCTCGGCGTTGTGCTGCTGTCGCTCGGCATGCTGCTGGAGGACTTCGCCGTCGTCACCGTCGGCCTGCTCGTCGGCGTGGCCGGAGTCGTGCTCGAGGTCGTGCTCGGCGCCGCGGCGATCCACGGACTTCGCACGATCTTCTGAGCGTCAGTGGTGATCGTGGCCGCGGACCGTCAGCCACGACTGCCAGGTGATCCGCAGGATCACAATCGTGATTGCGAGCCCGATCAGCGGATCTCCGGCGGGGAAGCCGAGGGCGACGACAATCGCGGAAGCGATCACCGCGAGCGAGACGTACGCGTCTGCGCGCGCGTGGGCGCCGTCTGCGATCATCGCCGGGCTGTTCAGCCGGCGGCCGGCGCGGGTGCGGATCTGAGCCGCGACCCAGTTGCCGGCGTAGCCGATCGCTCCGGCCGCCGCCAGCGCCGGCAGATGCCCCGGCGTGCTCGGATGGATCAGGCGCCGGACCGCCTCGACCCCGGCGACGCAGGCGCTGATGAAGATCGCGGCGACGACGGCGAGCCCGGCGAGACGCTCGGCGCGCTGCGAGCGCATCACGAACGCGATCCCGAGCGGCACGGCCGTCAGCGCGTCCCCGAAGTTGTGGATCAAGTCGGCGAGCAGCGCAACGCTGCCTGACAGGACGAACACGAAGGTCTGCGCGACAGCTGTGGCGCCGAGCACGCCAAGCGAAAGCGTCACCGCGCGTAGCCCATCGCGCGAGCGCTTGATGCTGTCGTCGACGAGCCCGTGGGAATGACCGTGCGCCTCGCCGTGACCGTGAGCGTGAGCGTGATCGTGCATCGGGCAAGAGGCTAGCCCAGCCCCTGGCCGCATGGCCGCGACTACATTCGGAATACGCCGTAGCCGAGCTCGCCAAGGGGGGCGTGGGCGCAGACGGCAAGCGCCTGCGCGAGCACGGCGCGGGTGTCACGCGGATCGATGATCCCGTCGTCCCACAGGCGTGCGCTCGAGTACACCGGCCGCCCCTGATGCTCGTACTGCTGACGTAGCTCTGCTCCGGCTTCCGGCTGGCCGACCTCGCTCATCACGGTTGCGGCCTGCTCGCCGCCCATCACACTGATCCTGGCGCTCGGCCACATGAACAAAAAGCGAGGGGAGTACGCGCGTCCGCACATCCCGTAGTTGCCGGCGCCAAACGATCCGCCGATCACGACGGTCAGCTTGGGCACTCGCGCGCAGGCGACGGCCGTCACCAGCTTCGCCCCGTCCTTGGCGATGCCGCCGGCCTCGTACTCGCGGCCGACCATGAATCCGGTGATGTTCTGGATGAACAGCAGCGGGATCTCGCGCCGGTCGCAGAGCTCGATGAAGTGCGCGGCCTTGAGCGAGGACTCGCTGAACAGAATCCCGTTGTTGGCGATGATCCCGATCGGGTGGCCGTCGAGATGGGCGAAGGCACACACGACCGTGGTCCCGTACAGCTCCTTGAACTCCTTCAGCTCAGATCGATCGACGATCAGTCGCAGGACCTCACGGACGTCGTACGGAGTGCGGCTGTCGAGCGGTACGAGGTCGAGAATGCCCTCGGGGTCTTCGACGGGTGGCGCTGGGATGCCGCGCTCCCACGGCGGCTGTGGTGCGCCCGGGAGCGTCGAGACGATGCTGCGCACGATCTCGAGCGCGTGCTCGTCGTCAGCCGCCAGATGATCGACGACGCCGGACGTGCGCGCATGGACGTCTCCCCCACCGAGTTCCTCCGCCGTCACCTCTTCGCCGGTCGCGGCCTTCACCAGCGGCGGTCCGCCAAGGAAGATCGTGCCCTGCTCTCGCACGATCACGGTCTCGTCGCTCATCGCGGGCACATACGCGCCCCCGGCGGTGCAGGAGCCCATCACGCAGGCGATCTGGGGGATCGCGAGCTTTGACATCGTCGCCTGGTTGTAGAAGATCCGGCCGAAGTGCTCGCGGTCCGGGAACACTTCGTCCTGGAGCGGCAGGAACGCACCGCCGGAGTCCACGAGGTACACGCACGGCAGCCGGTTGTGCAGCGCGATCTCCTGCGCGCGCAGGTGCTTCTTGACCGTCATCGGGTAGTACGTGCCACCCTTCACGGTTGCATCGTTGGCGACCACGACGACCTGTCGGCCGCTCACGGTCACGATCCCCGTGACGATCCCTGCGCCCGGCGCGTCGCCGCCGTAGAGCTCCTCGGCCGCGAGCGCTGAGAGCTCGAGAAACGGAGTGCCGGGATCGCACAGTCGTTCGACGCGGTCGCGGACGAGCAGCTTGCCGCGCGCCAGGTGCCGCTCACGCGCCCGCTCCCCGCCGCCGGCCTTCACGCGCGCGATACGCTCGCGCAGTTCCGTGATCAGCGCGAGGTGAGCATCGCGGTTAGCTGTTGCGATCTCGGTCATCCGGCGCCCTCGTGGGCATGGACCGCGAGCACAGGCTGTCCGCGGTTGACGCGGTCGCCTGGTTTGAGCTCCAGGCCGTCAACCGTTCCGGCATGCGGTGCGGTGATCGACAGCTCCATCTTCATCGACTCGAGTATCAGCAACACGTCGCCCTTCTCGACGAGGTCACCGTCGGCGACCCGGACGATCAGGACCGTGCCGGGCATCGGCGCCTGCAGCGAGTCGATCAGCGCGCCCTCCCCGTCGAACGAGCTGCGCGCTGTCGGGAGCTCGAGCTGATGCCCGTCGCGGGCGATCCAGATCTGCTCATCGGTGACGCCGAAGGCATAGCGGCGCTCGACCCCCTCGACCGTCACCCGCGCCGCGCCGTCGTGATCGAAGCGGACCGAGACGTGCTCCCATGTGCGCTCGCCTGCGGACACGTGGCCATTGTCCACCCGGACCTCGCCGTGGTCGATCAGCTTCCGGCGCCACGGTCCGGGAGGCCGGGAAGAACCGGCGGCGATCACGGCGGCAGCGGGGAGCAGGTCGGTCGGTGGGGCGATCGTCGACTCGGCCAGCAGGCGCTCGACCAGCCCAGTGTCCTGCTCGCCGGCGCGGACGTCCTCGCGCTGGAGCAGCGCCCTTGTGAACCCCGCGTTGGTCCTGACGCCGATCAGGTCGAAGTCGGCCAGCGCTCGGTCGAGGCGCCGCAGCGCAGTCTCGCGGTCCGGCCCGTGCGTGATCACCTTTGCGAGCAGCGGATCGTAGGAGGTCCCGACCTCGCTCCCGGATCGCACACCGGAGTCCACGCGAACGCCGGCCCCGGCCGGCTCTCTGTAGGCACGGATCAGGCCGGCCGCCGGCAGGAACCCGTTGGCGGGATCCTCGGCATACAGCCGCGCCTGCACCGCGTGGCCGTCAGCCACGAGCTGCTCCTGGCGCATGTGCAGACGTTCGCCGGCGGCGATTCGCAGCTGCAGCTCCACGAGGTCGACGCCGTAGACCAGCTCGGTCACGGGATGCTCGACTTGCAACCGCGTGTTCATCTCCAGGAAATAGAACTCGCTGACGTCGCCGGTGGCGATGAACTCGACGGTGCCCGCGCCTTCGTATCCGCAGGCCTGCGCGAGGGCGACGGCGGCGTCGCCCATCCGCCTGCGCAACGCGGCATCGACCACGGGTGACGGCGCTTCCTCGACGACTTTTTGATGGCGGCGCTGCAGCGAGCACTCGCGCTCGCCGAGGTGCAGCACGGTCCCGTGGCGATCGGCCAGCACCTGGATCTCGATGTGCCGCGGGCGCTCGAGATAGCGCTCGATCAATACGCGGCCGTCGCCGAACGCCGCCTGCGCCTCACGCTGCGCGGCCGCCTGCGCCTCCGCGAGCTCCTCCGGGCCGCGCACGACCCGCATGCCCTTGCCCCCGCCCCCTGCCACCGCCTTGACGATCACCGGGAAGCCGCCGTCCTGCGCCGCCGGGACGACCGGCACACCCGCCGCGGCCGCCGCGGCCTTCGCTGCAGCTTTGTCGCCCATCAGCTCGATCGCCTCGGGCGGCGGGCCGATCCAGGTCAGACCGGCGTCGATCACCGCGCGGGCGAACGCCGGATTCTCCGAGAGGAATCCGTAACCGGGGTGCACCGAGCGCGCTCCGGCAACGCGGGCGGCACGGATCAGCTCAGCCGGATCAAGGTAGGAGCTGACCGGGACCGCGCTGTCCACCTGGTCTGCGTGAAGCGCGCCTGCGTCCGCCTCGGTAACGACGCCGACCGTCTCCAGACCCAGATTGCGCGCGGTGCGGGCGACGCGGACCGCGATCTCGCCGCGGTTGGCGATCAGGACGGGCGCGAGCTGATCCATGGTCGCGGCATTCTGTCGACGCTCGTTCAGCTTCGCATTAGGCGCCGAGCGCGCGGGCGATCACCATCTGCTGGATCTCGTCGGTGCCTTCGCCGATCGTGAGGATCTTGGCATCGCGATAGAAGCGGCACACGGGGTACTCCTCAATGTAGCCATAGCCGCCGTGGATCTGGACGGCCTCCTCGGCGGCGCGCACCGCCAGCCGGCCGGTCTTCAGCTTCGCCTGCGCGGCAGTGAGGCTGAAGTTGCGACCCTGGTCCTTGAGCACTGCCGATTTGTACGTCAGCAGGCGGGCGGCCTCGATCTCGGTCGACAGGTCCGCAAGCTTCGCCTGGATCGTCTGGAAGCTCGAGATCGGCTTGCCGAACGCCCGCCGCTCCTTGGCGTATGCGAGGGCTTGATCCAGGGCACCCTGCGCGAGTCCGACGCCCATCGCGGCTACGCCGATCCGCCCGATGTCGAGGATCTGCAGGAACTGCTTGAACCCCTGTCCGCGCGGGCCGAGGAGGTGGTCCTCGGGCACCCGGCAGTCGTCGAAGCTGAGCGGCCTGGTGTCCGAAGCGTTCCAGCCCATCTTCCGGTAGGGCTCACCCGGCTCGTAGCCGGGCGTCCCGTTCTCGACGATCAGGTTGGAGATCTCGTTCTCGCCGGTCCTGGCGGTGATCGCCACGTGGCCGGAGATCTCGGTGCCGGCGTTGGTGATGAACTGCTTGGCGCCGTCGATCACCCACTCGCCCTCGTCGAGGTTTGCTCGCGTCCTGACGTTGCCGGCGTCGCTGCCGGCTTCCGGCTCGGTCAGCCCGAACGCCCCGAGCTTGCGCCCGGCGCACAAGTCCGGGAGATACCGCGCTTTCTGCTCGGCGTTGCCGAACAGGAAGATCGGCTGCGTCCCGAGTGACGTGTGGGCGCAGAGCGTGATCGCGACGCTCGAGTCCACGCGCGTGAGCTCCTCCACCGCAACGGCGTACTGAAGCGTGGTCCCGCCGGCGCCACCGACCTCCTCCGGAAACGGGATTCCCATCCAGCCGAGCTCGCCCATCTTCTCCACGAGCTGATACGGGAACGACTTGGTGCTGTCCAGCTCACCCGCGACCGGCGCGATCTCCGCCGTCGCGAAGTCCCGCACGGTGCGCTGGAGTAGCTGCGTGTCGTCGTCGAGGTCGAACTGCATCGGGTCGTGAACTATACCGAATGGATGTTCGAAGTTCGAATGATCATTCAACCGCGACCGGTATCATGCCCCGCATGCCCCCTCGCGCCCATCGGACAGCGCTGCGGGAGCGCTATGACCGCCGGCAGGCTCAGGTCGTCCTCCAAGCTGCCCAGGTGTTCGCCGCTCGCGGCTACGACCAGACCACCGTGCCTGAGCTCGCAGACGCGCTGGGCATGGCCGCCGGAGGCCTGTACCACTACTTCGGCGGCAAGGAACAACTGCTGATTGCGATCTGCGATCAGCTGATGGACCCGTTGCTGATCGAGACGGAGGCGCTGGTGGCAACCGATGAGCCCTCGGAGCTGCGCCTCCGCAGGCTCGTTCGCCTGTGGGTCCGGCACGTGATCGAGCACCGTGACCACATGCTCGTCTTCCAGCAGGAGCGCCACGTGATCGAGCACGGTGAGCAGTGGCGCGACATCCGTGCGAGCCGCAAGCGCTTCGAGCGGCTCGTCGCCGGCGTCCTGGAGGACGTGCACGCGGACGGCCGGATGAGGCTCGACGACCCTCGGCTGGCGCTATCGGCGTTGCTCGGGATGGTCAACCACACCGCCCAGTGGCACCGGCCCCGGGGGCGGCTCGGCGCCGGCGAGATCGCCGATGGGTACGTCGATCTGATCCTGCTGTAGTTCGTGGCGCGGGGTTTGACGGAGGGCTGTACGCGTTGGGGTCTGACGGAGGTCGGGTGGTCGCATTAACGAGCAATACGGTGTTTCACGACCACCCCCCGGGGCAACCACATCAAGCGCTTGGCAGGATCAGCGCCGAGGGGTGGCCGTCGCCGCGCATGACCTCGATGTCGGTTGCGAGCAGCGTCGTCGGCTTGCTCGTCAGGTCCTCCCCCGTGCCCGGATTCCGCGCGTATCGCGGGTGTGCGCCGGAGGAGACCTGGAGGCGGATACGGTTCCCGGCGCCAAAGCGGTGGCCGATCGGCCAGAGATCGAAAGCGACCCGCCAGGCGCCGTCGTCGGCGCGGTCAAAGCGGCCGGGGGCGACGCGCACGAGCGCGTCACACACGTTCCAAGAAGCGCCGTCGGCATCGACGTCGCAGACCCGCGCGAAGATGTCGAAATGCTCCGAGCTCGCGCGCACCCACAGCTCGACCCGGACCGGGCCGATCGCCTCGACGGTCGACCCCAGCGGCGCCGTGGTGTACGTCAGCACGTCGGCGCGCGCCTCCAGCGGCCGGTTGTCGATCACCGCCTCGCGCACAAGCAGCACGGGACCCCCGATCGACGGGGTTGGGTCGGCGGGGTCATAGCGGTAGCGATCGCCGCTCGTCGCCGGCTCGGCCGGTTGGTCGCGATCCAGGCTGCCCCCATCGGCGAGGAACAGTCGCCGCTCGCCGGTGCCCGGCGGCGGCCAGCTGGGCAGCTCGCGCCAACCGCCGCCGCTGCGCTCGCCCGTGACGAGCACTCGGACCGGTGCGGCCCGCAGCAGTCTGCGGTCATCGAGCAGGTGCGCGCGCAGCCACGCGAGACCTTCGCGGAGGCCAGCCGCCACGCCGCCCGGCGCCGTGTGGGTCCAGGGGCCGATGATCAGCTGCGCCTCGCGGCCGGCACTCCGCAGCGCGGCGAAGTCCTCGAGCATCCACGGCAGGAAGATGTCGTACCAGCCGCCGATCAGCTGCACGGGCATGTCGACCTTCGACACGCCGGCCGCAAAGTCGCGCGCGACCCAGTAGGCGTCCTCGCGCCCTGGGCTGGCCAGCGCTTCCCGAAACCAGGACACCTCGCCGCCGGTGGCCCGCTCGTCCAGCTCTGCCAGCGGCGTATCCGCCAGCACCTCGGGCAATCGACGCAGCGTACGAGCCATCACCAGCGGCGCAAAGCGGCGTTCTTGTGCGGCAACCAGCGCGAGCCACGAGGCCGAGCTCTCGAGCGACATGCTGCCGCTGGCATATGTCTGGCCGTGAAACTGCGAGGCGCTCACCTGGATCGCGAGCGCCCTCAGATCATCCTGCGCATCCGGAGCCACCGCCCACTGCACGAGCCCCAGGTAACTGGGTCCAATCATCCCAATTCGCTCCGCGTGCCAGGGTTGCTCGCGGATCCAGCGCAGCGTGGCCAAGCCGTCGGCGCGCTCATCGAACGGACTGAAGGTGCCGCCGGAGCCGAACGTGCCGCGGACGCTCTGGATCACCACCTGCAGCCCCCGCTCCGCCAGCAGCCGCCCGAACAGCACCCCGACCAGTTCCGCACGCCCGTACGGCGAGCGCACGAGCACCGTCGGCTGTGGGCGGGCTCGGGTTGCACGGGCTACCCACCGGTCGGCGAGCAACACGGCGCCGTCGTCCATCTTCACGGGCAGAGCTCGCTCGCAGACGACGTCTCTGGTCTGGGCGCGCGGCAGCCGCATCCGCCGTGCCAGGAGTTCGCTCGCGACGCTCACCGGACAATCGTAGGTGTCGCCGGTACAGCCGGCGCGGTCAGGCCTGGTCTGAGGCCGCCCGGGCCAGCGGCAGCCGCGGGTCGATCTCCTCCGCCGCCCACGTCTCACGGATCCAGGCGTGCTGAGGATCGTCGCGGAACTGCCAGCGCCGTTCGACCGGACCCGCCATCACGTTTAGGTAGTACAGGTGATACCCGGGCGCCGCCATCGACGGGCCGTGGTATCCGTGCGGCATCAGCACCATGTCGCCGCTGCGCACCTCGGCGCAGACGTCAATCTCCCTTCCGGGCCCCGATCCATACACGCGCTGATAGCCGAAGCCTGGTCCGGCGGGTCCGTCGTTAACCTCGAAGTAGTAGATCTCCTCGAGCGGGACCTCTGCGCCTGGCACGTGCTCATCGTGTTTGTGCGGCGGATAGGACGACCAGTTGCCACCGGGCGTCAGCACCTCAACCGCGATCAACCGATCCGCGTCGAACGCCTCCGGTGAGCAGAAGTTGTTGACCTGCCGGCTCGCGCGGCCGGCGCCGCGCAACTCAATCGGTACCTCGCCGGCCGGCACATAGCGGGCCTCCAGCCGCCGGGTTGCGCGCGCGGACGGGAGCGCGAAGCGCCCCCCGCGCTCGCTGTCGATCTGCAGCCGCGCTTCGCGCGGCGCGTACGCAAAATCGGTCACGCCGCGGAAGACGTCCTCGCGGCCGCACAACCCGAACTGTTCACCGTCGACCCGCACCGTGCAGCCGCCGGCCAGCGGCAGCACGATCAGCTCATCCTCGCCGGTGTCGATCGTTGCCGATCCGCCGCCATCGAGCTCGAGTACCCGCAGGCCGCTGAATTCCCAGCCGGCCTGCTCGGGCATCACCGCCAGCGAGAACAGGCCGGCGCCGGTGATGCCATGCGGGACATGTCCGCTCAGGGTCGCACCGCTCACCGTCCCCAGACCTCCTCCGCCACCTCGACGATCAGCTGCAGCTTCGCCTGCTGCTCGTCGATCGAGAGCTTGTTGCCCTCCTCGGTTGACGAGAATCCGCATTGCGGCGAAAGGCAGAGCTGGTCGAGATCGACAAACCTCGCCGCGTCCTCGATTCTGCGCTTGAGCAGATCCTTGTCCTCGAGCTGGGGACGCTTGGTCGTCACGAGGCCGAGCACAATCGCCTTGCCCGGCGGGACGAACCGCAGGGGCTCGAACGTCCCGGAGCGCTCGTCGTCGAACTCGAGAAAGTAGCCATCGACCTCGAGCTCGCCGAATAGCGCCTCGGCGACGAAGTCATAACCACCCTCTGCCACCCACATCGACTGATTGTTACCACGGCACAGATGGGTCGTGATGGCAAGCTCCGCGGGCCGGCCCGCGAGCGCCTTGTTGATGTTGGCGATGTACTGCTCGTGGAGGTGATCGGGGTCGCCGCCGATCTGCTCGATGTGCGCACGCTGAGCCGGATCGTTGATGTAGGCAAGGCTGGTGTCGTCGAGCTGGAGGTACCGACACCCCAGCTCGTAGACGCCGGCGACCTGCGCTCGGTAGGCGGCGGTCAGGTCTTCCCAAAAGGCATCGATCTCCGGGTAGACGGCCTGATCAATCGACGAGTTGCCACCGCGGTAATGCACCATGCTCGGCGAGGGAATCGTGAGCTTGGGCGTCTGGCCGACACCGGCGTTCTCGCGCAGAAACGCAAACGCGTCGGCGAAGATCGTGTCCGCAAGCGTCACCCTCTCCGCGACGCGCATCGCCGGCGGCACGTAGTCATATTCCCCCTCCTCGTTGCGGAAACGGACGTGCAGGCTCTCCCCTTCGACCTGCCGGATCCCGCCCAGCGAGTAGATGAAGTCCATGTGCCACGAGGCGCGCCGGAACTCCCCGTCGGTGACTGTCCGAAGGCCCGCGGAACGCTGCAACTCGATCACCTCACGGATCGCCGTGTCCTCTTCGGCGCGCAGCCGGCGGTCATCGATCTCGCCCGCTTTGAACCGCGCACGCGACTGCAGCAGGTCTTTGGGGCGGAGCAGGCTGCCGACATGGTCGGCACGGAACGGAGGTCTGTCACGGGCGGCCATGCTGAGCACCAATCATCGCAACTGAGCGTCGGCGTGGCGTCGCGGCCGATGGCGTCGCGGCCCGATGGCGTCGCGGCCCGATGGCGTCGCGGCGGATGGCGTTGCGGCCGATGGCGTGGCGCCCGATTCGCACTCAAGCACGATCTCCCCCTGCCGATCACCGGGTTGCTGCCGCTTTCGGATAGGAGTGCGTGATGCCAGACCAGGTCCATCTTCTCGTTGTGCGTGCCGGTGGTCTTTCCTGGGCGCTCCCGATGGCGGCTGTCGAGCAGACCTTTGACCTCCGTGAGCACAAAGCTCACCGAGCCGGCGACAAGCAGATCGTCTGCTTTCGCGGCCAGGTCCTCGAGCTGATTGACCTCGCCGAGCGCCTCGGTCTCAGCCAGGAGGCGCCATCCGCAGCAGTGGTGGTGTGGGCGTCCGGACATCGGCGCGCGTTCGCGATCGAAGAGCCCGTCGGTCAGGTGAAGATCGACCGCCTCGAGATGCCCGAGCTCGCGATCGGGGAGTTCGCCAGCGGCGTGGTGCTGCACAACGACGAGATCATCCCGATCCTCGAGCCAGGGGCAATCGCCGGCGAGTGGTCGCTGGGCGCCGGAGGCAGACTCGGCTTTACCGACTTGCAGCAGAGCGCCCTGCGCGAGATCGCGAACATCGGCTCCGGCCACGCCGCCACCGCGCTCTCGCAGCTGCTCGGCCGTCCGGTCGACATCAGTTACTCCGAGGCCCTGCTGACCGTGCTCGCCGAGGCGATCGACAAGATCGGCGCCCCGATGAGCCGCTCCGCGCTCGTCGACACGCCGATCAAGGCCGACGGTGGCACCGTGCTGCTCGTGTTCCCTGACGAGACCGGCGAGCAGCTCTGCCAGCTTCTCGGGACGAGCCTCACCGAGGAGATCGGGCTGACCGCGCTCCAGGAGGTCGGAAACATTCTCGCGACTTCGTATCTCAACGCGATCGTCGAGATGACCGGGATGGAGCTCGAGCCTGAGCCACCGACGGTCCAGGTCGATCTGCTCGGCCAGCTCCTCGCCAACAGCGGAGCCAGCGGCGGCAGCCCCACCGACCCCACCGTGCTGATGCGCTCCCAGCTGACAGTCGAATCCTCAGACGCGAAGTTCTCGTTCCTGTTCGTCCCGCGGATCGGGTCGGTCGAGACGTTGCTCGACCGCCTGGGCGTCGGTAACGAGCAAGCCGCATGAGCCCGTCGTGAGCTTCCTGGTTGGAGCTAGCCGCTCCGACCACGAGACCAGGCATCGAGCCCGACCGCGAGAATCATGATCACGCCGAGCGTGATCTGCTCATACAGAGTCGATTTGCAGGTTGAAGCCTGCATCCGCGATCGCCTTGTACTCGTATGAGAGCGCGTCGGCAAGCGCGCCGAGATACGTCTCGTGCGAGCCGTAATGCTGGTCGGGGTAGTTGAACGCGATCTGGCCGGGGCTGATCGCGCCCATGAACGCGCGATTGGGCTCGGCTCCGCCGAGCGCTGGTCAGGATTCGATCGTTTTCGCCGGCCATCTACGCTACCTCCGGTGATTGCTGGTGCAGCCTTTTGCCGCACCCACTGTCCGCCGCAGCTGTACAGCGGCGTGAAGTGTCCTTCTATAAGAGTGCCGCCGACCAGGCAGCTGCGTTGAGGGCCGTCCGGGCGGACGACAGCGCCGCTACTTCCGTACACTGCGATTGAACGCAAGGAGGACAAAGTGGCTGACGCAACGACGTTGATTGTGGGTGGCACCCGCGGGTGCGGGCGGCACTTGGCGGAGCGATTTGCCCGCCGGAATCGCACGGTTGTGATCACAGGGCGAGATCGCGGGCACGCTGAATCCGTCGCCGCAGAGATCGGCGGCGCGACGAGCGCGCGGACGCTCGACCTGACGAAGCCGGCGGAGATCGCACAGGCACTCGTGAACCGATCACCGGGCCCGATGCAGGCCGTCGTCGCGCGTGGGATCCGCGGCCTCAGGCGAACAGGCGCGGATCGTCAAGCTCGCGCTCAACCTGATGATCGGCGGTACCGCGCAGCTGCTGGCAGAGGCGCTCGTGCTCGCTCAACAGCACGGGATCGAGCGCGCCGACATGCTCGAGGTGATGGGCGGATCGGCGATCGGGAGCCCGTTCGTGAAGTACAAGACCGCCGCCCTCGTCGCCGAGGACTACAGCTCCACGTTCAGCGCGCAGCTCATGTACAAGGACCTCGGGCTGATCCTCGAGGCCGCCCCGGACGTCTCCCTGCCGCTGCCGCTCACGGCGTTGACGGGGCAGCTCGTACAGAGCTGCATCGCGATCGGCATGGGCGACTGGGACCTCACTGCGCTCCTCCCCCGCCTGCAGCGCGACGCAGGTCTTCAACCGTCGTCCTCGCCAAGCGTGTAGACACACTATACGCGACCAAGTGTGCAGCGCAGCTTGACAATGCCGATGGCCGACGTTAACGTCTGGACCGTGGCTGATCAACCCCGGCTCTTCCATGTCCAGAAAGCGGCCCGGCCAACCACTCCTACAGGTTCAATCGCGATTGGGACTACCTCGCAGAGCGACTGGACCAAAGGAACTCGCGATGATCGCGTCGCGCGGGGCCACGATGGCCGTCGACTGGGAGCAGCGGGTCGACTATCCGCGCCTACGAGCCGAGCGCCTCGAGAAGGCACGGGCCGCGTTGCGGAGCCTCCGACCTCGGGGCCCTGCTGTTGTTCGATCAGAACAACATCCGGTACGTCACAAGCACGCACATCGGTGAATGGGCACGCGACAAGAGCGCGCGCTGCGTGTTGCTCCCGCGCGAGGGCGACCCGGTCCTCTGGGACTTCGGCTCAGCGGCGCGCCACCACCAGCTCTACGCCCCGTGGCTGCCCGACTCGAGCTGGCGGGCCGGCGTCTCCAGTATGCGCGGCGCGATGCCCCGCCAGACCGGCGTGCCGGATCTGCTCGCCGACCACATCTTCGGAGAGCTGCGCGAGCACGGACTCCAGGGTGAGCCGCTCGGCATCGATCTGACGGACATGGAGACGATCGCCTCACTGCACCGCCTCGAGATTCCAACCGCGGATGCGCAGCCGGTGATGCTCGCCGGCCACCGACGGGCGCTCCGCGGCGAGGATCGAGGAAGAGGTGCTCGTGACCGCCGACGGTCCTGAGATCCTCACCCGCTTTCCCGGCGATGAACTGCTCGTCGCGGGTCGCCAGTACGTCCGCGGCGCGGACCTCGTCAACGAGGACAGCGACACGGTGACGGTCAAGTGAACCGGGCGTCAGCGGAGCAAGCCACGGGCAGCCGAGATCCGACGCTCGATCTCGACACCGCGCTTTCGCTGTATCGCAGGATGCGGTTGATCCGCCGCTTCGAGGACACCGTTCAATCGCTGTTTCAGAAGGGCGAGATCCACGGCACCACGCACCTGTACTCCGGTCAGGAGGCGGTCGCCGTCGGCGTTTGCTCAATCCTCACGCCGCGCGACCGCGTAGCCGGGACCTACCGCGGCCATGGCCACGCGCTGGCGCTCGGAGTACGGTCGCAGGGGTTGCTGGACGAGTTGCTCGGTCGTAAAACGGGCGTCTGCGGCGGCCGTGCCGGGTCGATGAACGTCGTCGATCTCGAGCACGGCTTGATCGGATGCTTCGGAATTGTCGGCGGCAGCATCTCCGCAGCCACGGGAGCGGCTCTTGCACTGCAGCGAGACGGCGCCGTCGCGGTCGCGTTCTTCGGCGACGGCGCGACGAACCAGGGCTACTTCCACGAGTGCCTGAACTTCGCCAAGGTCCTGCGGCTTCCTGTGCTCTATGTCTGCGAGAACAACCTCTATGGGGAATTCACGCCGTGGGAGGACGTCACGGCCGGGCAGATCCGCGCTCGTGCCGAGACGCTCCAGATCCCGGCCGAGACGATTGACGGAAACGACGTGTTCACGGTCCGCGAGCGTGCGCGTGAGGCCGTCGCACGAGCGCGCGGCGGCGGCCCGCAGTTTCTCGAGGCGCTCACGTATCGGTTCGTCGGCCACTCGCGCAGCGATCCGGGCACGTACCGCAAGCCGGGCGAGCTCGACTCATGGCGCGAGCGCGATCCGATCAACTCGACGCGCAACGCGCTGCTTGAGCGATTCGCCGCCGACCCGGCAGCAGTGACATTGCTCGATCAGGACCTCGAACGTGAAATCGCGCAGATCACCGAGGCAGGGCTGGCGGCGCCGTTTCCCACACCGGGTCCAGTCAATGAGTTCAGGGATTAGTCGGTGGCGACGGTCGTGATGCCGAGGCTCTCCGACTCGATGGAGGAGGGCACGATCATTCGCTGGTGTAAGAGCGACGGCGACGTCATCAGCGCCGGCGATGAGCTTGTCGAAATCGAGACCGACAAGGCAACGGTTAGTTACGAGGCCGAGTTGGCGGGCTTGCTTCGGATCGTCGCTGCCGAGGGGCAGGCGCTGCCCGTCGGCGCGGTCATCGCCGAGATCGGCGGGAGCGCTCAGGCGTCACCCCACGCGGTCTCGCCGCCCAGCAACGGCGCCACGCATTCCGCCCGCGCGAAGGCCTCGCCGGTCGCGCGTCGCCTCGCTGAGCGCCTCGAGGTGGAGCTTTCCGCAATCCGCGGCACCGGCCCCTCGGGCCGGATCGTCAAACGATTCTCGCGGTCGGCTCACTCGAGGTCGCCTAGTTCTGCGCGACGGCGTGGCGACCGGCTCCTGCCGGATGAGCGTGACCTTGACCTGCGATCACCGAATCCTCTACGGAGCCGATGCCGCGGCGTTCCTCCAGGACGTGCGCGCCGGACTCGAGCAACCGCTGCGGCTGGCGCTATGACAGGAAAGAAGGTTTGATGCCGACACTCGAATTCCGTGACGCGATCAGAGACGCGCTGGACGAGGAATTGACGCGCGATGACCGGGTCTCGAGATCATGTTCGGAGACTTCCTGACGCTCGCGATGGACGGCATTGTCAACCAGGCGGCCAAGTACTTCTACATCTCGGGCGAGCAGGCGAGCGTGCCGCTCGTCGTGCGCTCGGCGGTCGGGGCGGGCGGGCGTTTCGGCGCGATTCACTCGCAGATGCCGGCCAGCTGGTTTCAGAATGTGCCCGGGCTGAAGATCGTCGCCCCCTCCGGGCCCGCCGACGCGAAGGCACTGTTGAAAACGTCGATCCGCGACGAGAACCCGGTTGCTGTTCCTCGAGCACAAGCGCCTGTATGCGATGAAGGAGGAGCTCAGCGACGAGCAACCGGCCGAGCATGGCCTGCACGACATCGACGACATCTGGCGGCTGACGACGCCCGACCATCCGATCCCCTACAGCCCGCCGCTGGAGGAGGTTCCTCCCCGGTCCGCAGGCGATCGCCGCGTCGGTCGCGAGCAGGCTGGGGACCGACATCCGGAGCACCGCCTAAGTGGGCGTTTCACCGAGCGATTGCGCCGGCCGCGGTGTCGGGTTGGGAGCACCGCCCGGTGTACAGTCAGTTGAACGAAGATGGAGGACGAACTGGTGGGTGACGAGCAGGCTGGGGCAGCGGACGACGGGCTGGTAGCCGCACCGCCGCCGCGTAACGGGGTCGGACCAGAAACGGTCGGAGGCCGCGTGCGCGAAGAGCGACTGCGCCAGAAGATTGGCGTGCGCGAGCTCGCGCGGCGCGTCGGTGTCTCCGCCAGCCTGATCTCGCAGGTCGAGCTTGGCAAGGCCTCGCCCTCGGTGGGGACGCTGTACGCGATCGTCAACGAACTTGGTCTCTCCCTCGACGAGCTGCTGTTCGAGCACTCCTCGTCCCGCCGTCGCGGAGGCCGGCTCCAGGTGCATGCGGACGGTGCCGGCGCTCACTTGCCCGCCGCGGCGCCGGCGGCGCATGACGACGGCGCACCGGTTGACCCGGTCGTGCGCCGCGGCGGCGGCAAGGCGATCCAGCTGGACTCAGGTGTTCGGTGGGAGCGCCTCACCCCGCAGACGCCGCAGGACGTCGACTTCCTCAGCGTCGTCTACGACGTCGGTGGCGCGTCGTGTCCCGATGACTCCTTGATGCGTCACTCCGGCAACGAGTACGGCCACGTCATCAAGGGCCGTCTGGGCGTGACGATCGGCTTCGAGACCTACGAGCTCGGACCGGGAGACTCGATCTCGTTCGAATCGACGATGCCCCACCGGCTGTTCAATCTCGGCGACAAGCCGGTGGAAGCGATCTGGTTCGTCGTCGGGCGCCGCGGCGATCCGCGGATTGTGCGCAACCAGAGCAGCTAGTCGGCGTCAGCCGATCCCGGCTCCGGGCGCGGAGCTCCTGCCGTTCGGCACCTCGCATGGCAGGGCCATCGGGTCATATCGGGCGCAGACCGCCGGCGGGCTCTGGAAGATGGTCAACCTCCCTCGTGATGTGACCGCTCACATTTACCCGTCGGCGGTGGCGTTCAAACGATCTTTGGCGTTTCGCATCGCACCCCGTGGCACGAAAAGCCTAAGTTCGATCGCACGGCGCGCGCGGGGCTCGGCGCCGACGCTTACGTCAGCGCGCGACCCAGGGCCCGACGCCGCCGATCCGCTCGACCGTGATATGGGTGATGTATCCCGGCGGCGGGTTTTCCATCGGCGGGAACTTCACATCCGGTCCCAAGTAGGTGTGCGCAAGGCGTTGCAGCAACTCCGGCGCCCCGCCCGCGGTGATCCGCGCCTGCCCGTGGATCACCACGTACTCGTCGAGCCCGATCGCGTTGCGCGTGCCGGCCTCCACCGACAGCGCCACCCGGGCGTCGCGCCGCATGTTGCGGACCTTGCGGTGCTCGGGCAGATGCCCGGCGACGATCTCATCACCGTCAAGCCCGACCCACACGATCGACACCTGCGGTCGCCCGTCAGGCTCGATCGTCACCAGATGAGCCAGGGCCGGACCCTCGAGCACGGCGCGCACGGAATCAGGAAGAATCACCACCGGGGACGGTAACACCGTCGACCCCGAACTCAACGGCCTCGGGCAGCCGCTCGAGCAACTATAATGTCGCCACGCAGAACACCGCGTGCGGCGTCCCCGCCGCGCACCACAGTTGATCGAAGCGGCGCAGCGAGGAATCGACGAGCGTCTTCAGCTCGCGATCGTGGGCCAGCGGCGGGATCCCGCCGATGGCAAAGCCGGTCGCCGACCGCGCCTCCTCAGCGCTGGCCGCCCGCAGCCCCAGCTGCCGGGCCGGCACCCGCCGGTCACCGGCGCACAACACCATCACCGGCTCCTGATCCTCGACGAACACCAATGACTTGACGATCTGCCCGACCTCGCACCCGATCGCCGCCGCGGCCTCCGGCGCGGTGCGCGTCGAGTCGGGCAGCACCTGCACGGAGACTTGGAGTCCGCGCTCCAGCAGCCGTTGCTGGAACCTGGCCGCGGTTGGGTGCATCGGGTTCTCAGCGGTCATAGCGCGCAATCGTACGCAGTGACAGCCCGGTCAGGACCGCTCCCAACGCCACGATCACGAGCGCCGTCACAGCGATCTTGCCGGCGTCCCAACCGTCGATCACGAGCGAGCGCAGGCCGACGATCACGTAGCTGATCGGGTTGAGCCGCGCGAGCGTCTCCATCACCGGCGAGAGCCGATCGAACGGAACGAAGTTCGGCGTCAGGAACAGCAGCGGGAAGAACAGCAGGAAGCTCGATTGCGTGGCCTGAACGTTGCGCGTCCGCAACGCGACGAGAATCCCGAAACCGGCGTACGCGACCCCGAACAGCGCGGAGAGCAGCACGATCACCACGGCGCCGAGCCGCCCGCTCTCGATCCGCGCGCCGAGTGCGATCCCGACGACGAGCACGAGCCCCGAGGCGGCGATGCCCCGGACGAGGTCGGCGGTCAGGCGTCCGAAGATCAGCGACGAGCGCCTGATCGGCGCGACCAGCAGCTTGTCAAAATAGCCGAGATCGATCTCCGTCACAAGCGCCAGCCCCGACGTCGCGGTCGCGACGGCGAACATCAACGACACCGGCAGCTGGAACGCGACGTATCCCTGCCCGTTCAGAAACGGCGTGCTGCTCGGGAACGTCTTCGATACTTGGCCGATGTTGACCACGAGGAAGAACAGCGGGATGAACAGCGTCGGGATCGTCGCCTCGGGGTAGCGGGCGATCTCACGCACGGCGCGGCGGCCTAGTAGCGCTACTTCGGTCATCGGGTCCCTCCCTGGTCGGACTGGGTCGCGTGTCCTTGCCCCTCGAGCCGGCGCCCGGTCGCCTTCAGGAACGCGTCGTCGAGCGACGGACGCGCAACGCTGATCGCACCGACCGAAATCTGCTGTTCGTCGAGCCGCCGGACGATCTCGGCGATCGAGCCGGCTCCGTCCAGGACGTACAACGCCAGCGCATCGGGCTCTGCGACAACGCGTTCGAGCCCCGACAGGCCGGCGAGCGCCGCCTCGGTCGCAGCGAGGTTGGCGTGGTCGACGGATACCGACACAACGTCGTGTCCCATGTCCGCCTTCAGCTGCTCGGGGGTGCCCTCGGCGACGATCCTCCCGTCGTCGATGATCGCGAGGCGGTCGCAGAGCTTGTCGGCTTCCTCGAGATATTGCGTCGTCAGGAACACCGTCGCCCCGCCATCGTTGATCCTGCGCACCTCGTCCCAGATTGTCAGCCGCGATGCCGGGTCCAGGCCGGTCGTCGGCTCATCGAGGAACAGCACCTCGGGCGCGTGCACGAGCGCGCTCGCGAGATCGAGGCGGCGCTTCATCCCGCCCGAATACGTTTTCGTGCGCCGCTGCGCAGCCTCGGTCAGCCCGACGAGCTCGAGCAGCTCCTGAGCACGCTGCCGTCCCCGCCGGCCGGTGATTCCGTAGAGACCGCACTGCAGCTCGAGCAGCTCACGTCCCGTCTGTACTGGGTCAAGGCCGATCTCCTGCAGCGCCACGCCGATCCGGCGCCGGACTGCGGCCGCGTCCGTTGTCACGTCGAGGCCTGCGACCATGGCGCTGCCACCACTCGGCGGCAGCAGCGTGCACAGCATCCGCACGGTCGTCGTCTTGCCGGCGCCGTTCGGCCCGAGGAATCCGAACACCTCCCCCTTGGGTACGGTCAGATCGATCCCGCGCACGGCTTCGATTCCCCCCTTGAACTCTCGCCGCAGCGCGCCCGCCACGATCGCGTCGCCCGCGGCGACGTCGATCGCAGGCGATCGCTGTTGGCTCTCACGTGGTGGCGACAATGCCGGACTATTCAACATCAACCTCCAGATCGGACTCGGTCGGAGCCGGTATGCGCCGGTCCTGACGGTGAGACCGAATCGGCGGCTCGAACTCATCGCACCGGTTGCGGTTGAATATCCGTCGGCGACATTCGGAGGTGGGCGTTGGGGTTGACCAGAGTCGAGTTCCGGTATGAGACCGGGCTCTCGCGTTCGCCGTTCATCGGGGCGTCGCTGACGGGAAGCTGGACCGACGACGGGCACGCCACCAGCGGTCCCTGGACATCAGTGCCGATGCAGGGGATCGTCTGCGAAGACGGCACGCCCGGCTTTGCGGCGAGCGTCGAGTTCCAGGCCGACGCCGCCGGCCAGCCGTTCTCCTGGGGCGTGCAGCTCGAGCACCAGGACGGCTCGACCGCCTGGGGCATCTTCGCCGAGACGCCGGCGGACACGCTTCAGTACCGCAGCTTCACAGTCGCAGCGGCACCCGACAGCCCCCAGCTTGAGACCTACCGTCTGTCGTGGCATCGCTGCCGGGGCGCCCAGCGCTTCCTCGGAGCGTCCGAGCAGATTCGCTTCTCGGTCTGGGCCCCGAACGCGCAGCAGGTCGAGGTCGTCTTCGGCGGCGCCAGCGGCTACATCGCCGACGATGGGTACGGGCAGGACCCGGCGCTCGCGCCGATCGAGCTTGCACGCAGCCCCGCCGACAACGAGATCTGGGAGGCAACGCGCGAGGGCTTTGATCAGTTTGTCGGCCGGCGCTACCTGTTCCGGATCATCCGCGAGGACGGCTCGGTCAACTGGGCCACCGACATGTTCTCACGCGAGCAGTGCGGCGAGGGCACCCAGGATCCCGGCGGCGAGCACTTCGACGGGACCCCCGCGGAGTTGGACGGGCGCCCCAGCTGCTCAGAGGTTGTTGATTTGGGCCTTGTCGGCCCATATCCAGCCGGAGCGCCGGCTCAGCCAGAAGCGGATTTCTGGGCCGATGAGCACTTGATCGACCGTCACGTCGCGACATCCGTCGCCGATCTCGTCATCTACGAGCTGCACATCGGGGCGCTCAATCCCCAGAGTGCTACCGCGGGCACGTTCGCCGACGCGATCGCGCTGCTGCCGTATCTGGAGTCGCTCGGGATCAACGCGATCGAGCTGATGCCGATGCTCCAGTTCGACGGGACTCTTTCCTGGGGCTACGGCAGCTCACACTTCCTCGCGATCGAGTCCGCTGCTGGTGGACGCGATGCGCTCAAGCATTTCGTCAAGGCCTGCCATCGTCACGGCATCGCCGTGATCATGGACGTCGTCTACAACCACTACACGCCGCAGGCCGCACGGGCCGCCTGGCAATACGACAGCGCCGCTGCGCACGACAACATCTATTACTGGTACGAGGGCACCGAACAGGACTACAGCGAGCCCGACGGTGGCTATCTCGACAACGTCTCCTCCGGTTGGGCGCCGCGCTACCACGATCAGCATGTCCGGGCGCTGTTCGTCTCGAGCGCCGTGTGCCTGCTCGACGAGTTCCACATCGACGGGCTGCGCGTCGATCAGACCGCTTCGATCCATCAGTACAACGCACTGCACGCCAACGGCAGCCCGGTTCCCAATGCCAATATCTGGGGCCGCAAGTTCCTGCGCGAGCTGTGCCAGACACTCAAGACGGTCTGGCCAGACAGCCTGCTGATCGCCGAGGACCACTCACACTGGGCGGCCGTCACCGAGCCGGCCGCCGGCGGCGGGGTCGGCTTCGATGCCACCTGGTACGTCGACTTCTTCCACCACCTCGTCGGTGAGACCAGCGGCGGTCCGGAATGGGCAAAGCTGCTGCTCGGCGCCGCGGCGGACCAGAGCAGTCCCCTGCACGTTGATTGGTTCGCCGGCGCGGAGGCCCGCTGCCGGTTCGCGTGCGGCATGAGCATGCTCTCGGCCGGGACGCCGATGTTCCTCATGGGCGAGGAGATCGGTGCGCAAAGGGCCTACACGTACGACAAGTTCCAGGAGAACAAGGAGGACCTGGAGGGCCAGCGCCGCGGCACTGGAGCACGCCTGTTTCGCTTCTACCAGGACGTGATCGCACTCCGGGCCTCCTCGCCGACGCTCCGCTCCACCAACGTCGAGGTCGTGCATGCGGACAACGACACACGGGTGCTCGCGTTCCGCCGCTGGGACGAGGACCGGGAATACGTGATCGCCGGAAGCCTGAACAACACCGCGTTCGATCAACCGGGCTACCGGATCGCGCATCCGGCGCTGGTGGACGCCACCTGGGCCGAGCGGTTCAACAGCGATGCCCCGCCCTACGGCGGCAATGAGGTCGGCAATCCAGAGCCGCTCCAGTCGGCGGGCGGGGCGATCGAGCTCGTGATTCCGGCGAACGGCGTTGTCGTGCTCGAGCGAGCGGTATGACGTGCCGCGCCCGGTTCAGCGTCCATCGTGGCTGCATGTCAACGGCTCAGACCGCGGCAAGGCGGGGAACTCATCGCCGCGCGACGCTGGGCCGGGGCGGGGCCGCTTTACGGAGTCGCCGATACGACGGCTTTGGCGCGCTGGCGCTCAGGCGTGATCCGCACGACATTCCACGCGAGTCCTACCCGCTGCATGCCGGTGATGATCAGGCCTGAGAGATCCACCTCCCACCACCGCAGACCGTGGTAGGCCGAGCGCGGGAACGCGTGATGGTTGTGATGCCAAGACTCGCCGAGTGAGAACAGCGCGAGCCAGCCAACGTTGGTCGACTGATCGGCGATGTCGAATCGCCGGCGCCCGAAGAAGTGACAGACGGAATTCACCGACCACGTGATGTGATGCACGAAGAAGATCCGCACGAGGCCGCCCCAGACGTAGCCGCGCAGCGCCCCGGCCGCGGTGAAACCGGACAGCACGAAACCTGCAACCGTGGGAATCAGCAGCGAGAGCACCACGAACAGCGGGAAGCGGCGACCGATCCGCCGCATCTTCGGTTCCTCGTAGAGCTCCGGCGCGTACTTCTTCCAGTCGGCCTGTCCCTGCGTCTCCAGCAGCCAGCCGACATGGGCGTGCCAGAGGCCGCGCAGACCGGAGCCGTGGCCGACATGGGGGCTGTGCGGGTCCCCTTCCTTGTCGGCGTGAGCGTGGTGCTTGCGGTGATCCGCAACCCAGTCGAGCACCGAACCCTGGACCGACAACGAGCCGAGGATCGCGAAGATCCGCTCGAGCCACGGATAGGTCTGAAACGCCCGATGCGTGAGCAGCCGGTGAAACCCAACCGTGACACCGATCGCGCTCAGCAGGTACATCACGGCCATGATCGCCAGGTCGGTGGCGTCAACCGCCCGGTTCCACAGCAGGATGATGGCAGCCAGTACACCGATGAACGGGACGACCACTCCGAGCAGGTTGGCGCTTCGCTCCGCACGATTCATGACTCGAAGGGTGTCATAACGAACAGCGCGTTTCTTGCGGAATTCACCATGTCGGGTCGAGCAAAACTTATAAGGATTGAATAGATTCGGCATCGCCTGCATTCCATCGTGTACGTTGCGCGCGGTGATCCTGGAGCGCCTCGACGAACCGCCGGCCGAGTTGGAGCAGAGGACCGGCTGGGCGATCAAGCCCGAGGGCGCATGCCGCGAGGACGTCTGCGTGCCGCTCCCGGCCCCGTTTGACGTCCGCGAGCTGGCTGAGCGCTTGGGCATGGCGCTGGCCCATGACGAGCACCACGGCCTGTGGGCTCTCGGGCCCACATCCGGCGGCCGGGCCCTGTCCAGCGCAGAGCTTCCGGACATCGTGCTTCCCAACCGCAGTGGCGAGGAGTTCGCGCTGCGATCGCTGCGCGGCACCAAGGTGTTCATGATCGCCTGGGCGTCGTGGTGAGGCTGCCGCTTCGATCTGCCCGGGTGGCGGAAACTCCGAGATGAGCTGCATCCCGCCGGCCTCGAGGTGGTCAGCGTCGCGCTTGACACCGGCGGGGCGCAAGCCGCCGCGCCCTGGATCGACCGCGCCAAAACGACGCACCCGACGCTGATCGACGCAGCCCACGTGCTCGACGAGCTGCTCGGCATCGTCAACGTTCCGAGCGGCGTCTGGATCGACGAGGACGGCATCATCGTGCGCCCGCCCGAACCAGCGTTCCCCTGGCGCCCGCGACAGCCAACCGAGGAGTTCCTTGCGCAGCTGCCGCCGCTGATGGCCGAGCAGCTCCGCGAGGCCCAGAACATCAAGATCGATCCCGAGCCGTACGTCGCCGCGTTGCGCGACTGGGTGCAGTCGGGCGCGCAGTCGCGGTTCGCGCTGACGCGGGAGCAAGTGATTGCCCGCTCCCGCTCGCGAGGACCGGAGGAGTCGATGGCCGCCGCCTGCTTCGAGCTCGGCCAGCATCTGCACCGCCACGGCCACGAGGACGACGCGGTGCGCTGGTTCCGCGAGGCGCATCGGCTGGCGCCTCGCAATTGGACCTACAAGCGTCAAGCATGGACGTTCGCCGATCCGCTCCAGGGCCCGACCGAGCAGTACCAGTCCGACTGGCTCAGCGACGTCCGCGCCCTTGGTCCCGAGCACTATTACCCGGCAGTCGCACTCGAGTAGACGGCTCGTCGCACGCCACGCCGTTCGATCCGCCCGGGAAAGCAAAAAAGAAGGGGTGTGCCGGCGGGCGGACGCGCCAGGCGAGGCTGCCCACTCGGGGAACACGCCAGCACGCCCCACCGATACCCTCGGCGTTTCCGGGATCGAGAACAATCCCCTCGCGGAAAACTCAACGGTTGATGAGAGGACCCCGGCGCAATTCGGGTCGGCCGCGACCGGGAGGCCGTCCGAGACCATTTCATGCTCCAATGGCGGCCGGTGAGCCATCAGCCATCAGCAGAGCCCGACCGAGCCGCCGGCAGGCACGAGCCGCCATGGCGCGAGCCGGTTCGCGGCGGCTACCCGGACCCTCGCTACTTCGGGCGCTCCGGAGCCGATCAGCTGCAGGCACTGCTCGCCGGCGAGGTCCCGCAGCCGCCGATCTCGCGCCTGACCGGGATGCGACTCGTTGACGTCGACGCCGGCAGCGCGGCATTTGCGATCCCGCTCAGCGACTGGCTGTGCTCGCCGCAGGCGGCGATCTCGATCGGGCCGCTGACGATCCCCGCCGACGCCGCCGTCGCCTGTGCGATCCAGACCGAGCTGCCTCCGGCGACGCCGTTCACGACCTCCGAGCTGTCGCTGCGGCTGCTGGCGCCGGTCGCCCACGGCATTTCGTTGTGCTTCGTCGCGCCGCAAGTCTCGCCGGGTCTCCCCGCCACAACGGCGCACGCGAACAGCGCGCCTGTGCCAACCGAACCGCGCTCCGGCGGCTCGGGTACCGACGACCCTGACCCGTATGCACGTCCCGCCCAGGGCGAGGTGCTCCGGCAGGAGGTCTGGCAGCGTCTGAGCGGACTCGAGGTCCTGCTCGCGCAGCTGACCGGGGAGCTGCCGATGCCGCCGGTCCACTACCTCACCGGGCTCACGCTGACTGCCGCGGCTCCGGGTGAGGCCACCTTTACGATGCCCGCAAGCGAGTGGCTGTGCGCGCCGCCACGCGCACGAGTCCAGGGCGGCGCCGTCGCATTGCTCGCCGAGACGGCGCTGAGCAGCGCGATCCAAGCTCAGCTCCCGGCCGCGACGGCGCTTGCTCCGGTCGATCTGAAGGTCAACTACCTGCGCCCGCTCGCGGCCGACGGCCGGCTCGCGCTCGCACGCGGGCGCGTCATTCACGCGGGACGGCGAATCGCCGTCGCCAACGCCGAGGTGCTTGACGCGGACGGCAAGCCGGTCGCCGTGGCGACGGGCTCGGCGATGATCCTGCCCGGCCGCGAAGCGTCGCTCGGCGCGACCGAGAGCTGAGCCGGCGTGCGGCGGCTCGTGATCCAGGCTGTCCTGACAGCCGTGTTGCTCTGCGGCCTGCCGGCCGGATGCGGAAGCTCGCATACCGTGCACGCGCCGATCCAGACTCGGCCGTCGCCGACGACGCAGACCGCCGGCGGATCGCCCGCACACATCGCGATCATTCTGATGGAGAACGAGGAGTACAACGGCATCATCGGCGCGAGCTCGACGCCGTACATCAACGGCCTCGCGAAGCGCTCTGCCCTGGCAACCGAGATGTACGCGATCCGGCACCCATCACTGCCGAACTACCTGGCGCTGACCGGCGGCTCGACGTTTGGGATCGACAGCGACTGCACCGACTGCAGCGTCCCGGGCACCGGCGTCGCCGGGCAGCTGAACGCCGCCGGGATCTCGTGGAAGGCCTACATGGAGGACTTGCCGCACCCGTGCTTCACGGGATCGGACTCCGGCGCTTACGCCAAGAAGCACAACCCATTCGTGTACTTCAGAGGCGTTGTCCGCGATCGCGCGAGCTGTAACCGGGTCGTGCCGCTGACCGCGCTCACGGCCGACGAGCGCTCCGGCGGGCTCCCGCGGTTCGTCTGGATCACGCCGAATCTCTGCCACGACATGCACGACTGCGATCCGCGCATCGGCGACCGCTTCTTGTCCTCGCTGGTGCCGCCGCTGCTCCGGGCGCTCGGCCCGCGGGGGGTGCTGATCCTCACTTGGGACGAGGGCTCAAGCGATGACGGTTGCTGCCGGCTCGCGTCCGGAGGCCACGTCGCGACGATCATCACCGGCGGGCTCGCGGTCGCTGGTGCGCGCATGCGCACATTCGCCGATCACTACTCCGTCCTGCAGGCGATCGAGGACCTGTTCAGGCTGCCGCGTCTCGCGGGCGCCGGGTGCGCGTGCACGCCGTCGCTGCAGCCGCTGCTTCGCCGGCAGTAGGCTTCCGCACTCGATGGGCGGGACGGACGCCGCCGGGTTCAGCGATGACGACGAGGCGTTCCTGGCGCAGATCGGGTTCAACGCGGTTCGGGTCGGGGTGATCTGGAAGGCGCTCGAGCCCTCGCCGGGTGTCTACAACGATGCGTACCTCGCCCACATCGCGAGCACAGTGAGCACGCTCGCGCTTGCCGAATCCGCCGCTCGGATTCCCCGGCAACTACCTGGCCAACCTCGCGGTCGAGCACGCCTTCGATCAGTTCTGGAGCAATGCAGCCGGGCCTGGCGGGGTCGGGCTCGAGGACCGGTTTGCCGGCGCATGGGCCCACGTCGCCGCTCGCTTCAAGCGGTCCCGGTCGCTGCTCGGCTACGAACTGTTCAACGAGCCGTGGCCGGGAACGGTGTGGCAGCCCTGCGCCCTGTCGGTCGGCTGCCCGGCGTTCGACTCCCAGCTGACCGCGTTCTATCGCCGGGTGTTCGCGGCGCTGCGCGGCGCCGACCCCCGCACGCTCGTCTGGTATGAGCCGAACGTGCTGTTCAACGGCGCTGCCGCGACCCATCTCCCCCGGCGCGGCGATCCCCATGCGGGGTTCGCGTTTCACGACTACTGCGTGACCGCGCCGAACAACTGCGACGGCCCTGACAACCAGGTGTTCACCAACGCTGTTGCCCGGCCGGCGAGCACCGGCGACGCCGTCATGGAGACGGAGTTCGGCGCGACCGATGACGCCGCGTTCCTCGCGAACGAGGTCTCCCGTGCCGACCGCTTCATGGTCCCATGGCTCGAGTGGGCCTACTGCGGCTGCCAGGACCCGACCACCACCGGCCCGGGCACCAAGCAGGCGATCGTGATCGACCCGTCGAGGCCGCCGACCGGATCCAACCTCGAGCGCTCGACGCTGCGCGCGCTCGTCGAGCCCTATCCGCAGGTGATCGCCGGCACCCCCAGCGCGTGGAGCTTCAACCGCTCGTCGCGGACGTTCAGCCTGTCCTACGCGACGGCGAGAGCGAGCGGGCGCGGACGGTTCGGACGTGCCTCGCTCAGCGAGATCGCGACGCCGGCGCTCGTGTACGGAGGCCGATACGCCGCGCAGGTCAGCGGCGGCGCGATCCTCTCGAAGCGTGGGGCCTCGACGCTCGTCGTCGGGGCATGCCCGGGGGCGAAGACGATCACGGTGTCGGTGACGCCGTCGGGCCGCAACCGCAGTTCCTGCTCCCTGCGGCCGGCCCGCCGGCCTACGGGACGTTGACCGCGGGCTCCGAGGCCTGATCGCCGAGCTCGAGCCGCGGGCCGAACCCGATTCGCATCAGCGCTCCTCCACCTGGCGCGTTGCTCGCCTCAACGAACCCGCCGTGCGCCTCCGCCGCCTGGCGGACGATCGCCAGCCCGAGCCCCGAGCCTGGCTTTGAGCGAGCATCCTTCGCGCGATGGAAGCGATCGAACACGAACGGCAAATCGTCCTCGTGAAATCCAGGGCCGTGATCACGGACGGTGAGCGTGCCGTCGTGCAACCCGACCTCGATCGTTGCATCGGGCGGGCTCCACTTGGAAGCGTTGTCAAGCAGGTTCGCGACCGCGCGCGCGATCCGGTCACCCTCACCGCGGACGAGCGTCGGCTCGAGCTCCGTGCGCACGATCAGCCCAGGAGCCCGGCGGCGGGTCCGCTCGACGGCCTGGGCAACGATCTCGTCAAAACGTACGTCTCCGGGTTCGCCGCTCGGCTTTGATCCACGGGCCAGCTCGACCACATCACCGACCAGACCGGTCAGCTCGTCAAGCTCATCGATCATGTCCGCGCGCAGCGCGGCGCGATCCTCGCCGGAGAGCAGCGCCTCGTCTCGCAGCAATTGGAGGTTCGCCCGCAGCGACGCGATCGGCGTGCGCAGCTCGTGCGAGGCGTCCGCGACCAGGTTGCGCTGCGACTGGACCGAGCGCTCGAGTGCGTCAAGCGTCGCGTTGAAGGTCCGCGCCAGCCGGGCAAGCTCGTCGTCGCCGATGACATCGAGCCGCTCGTGCTCGATCCGGTCCGGATTCGCCGCGATCGACTCCGTCTGGCTCGTGAACCGCGCGATCGGCGACAGCGCCGTGCGGGCGACGAGAATCCCGAGCAATGCCGCCAGTGCGATCCCAGCGGCCGCGATCACGATCAGCAGGAGCAGCTCATGGGACAGGGCGTTGTCGACGTCGGTCCGCGGCAGTGCCACCATCAGCGCTCCGCGACTTCCGACGCCGTAGGCCAGCACCCGCAGGTGCGTAGAGCCGACGTGCGTGTCGGTCGTGGAGTGACCGCTGCCGCGTGCCGCCAGCGCTTTCACGTCGGCGCTCACCGGGATCGCCGTGCTCTCCCCGTTCGCCAGGCAGATGAATCCGTTGGCGCGCACGAGTTGTACGTAGCCCTGCGGACCGCCGAAGGGACCGCCCCGGCTGCGGTCGAGCCCGAGCCCCCCGTCGCAGTCGTTCGTGCCGCCCGAGCCGGAACCGGCTCCCGGGCCGCCGAACGTTCCGGGGCCGCCTCCCTGCTGAGGCTGACCCGGGCCCGCGGGCGCGGGGACGGCGCCGGCCTGGATCAGGATGGGCTGCGCCAGGCTCATCAGGCGGGTATCGAGCTGACCCTGCAGCTGCGAGCGCGTTCCCGCGTACGCCGACAGCGCGACAGCGATCACGGCCACCGCGACGGCGAGCCCCGACGCGATCCCCATCCGCGCCCGCAGGCTCACGCGGGCTCCCGCAGTGAGTAACCCACCCCCCGGACCGTATGGATCTCAGAAGTCGCACCGGCATCCTCGAGCTTGCGGCGCAGGTAGCCGATGTACACCCGCAGCGCATTCGACGTCGGCCCGAAGTCGTATCCCCATACACGGTCGTAGATCAGGCTGTGGGGCAGCACCCGGCGTGGGTTCAGCATCAGCAACTCGAGCAGCAGGTACTCCGTCCGCGTGAGTTCGACGAAGGTCTCGCCGACGACCACGCCGTGGCGGGCTGAGTCGAGTCGCAGCTCGCCGAACGACAGCCCGCCGTCGACGTCGCTCTCCGCGCCCGCGCGGCGCAGCAGCGCTCGCAGGCGCGCCTTCAGCTCGTCGATGTCGAACGGCTTGACCAGATAGTCGTCAGCGCCGGCATCGAGCCCATCGATCCGATCCGAGACGGAATCACGCGCGGTCAGCATCAGCACGGGAACGCGATTGCCCTCGCGCCGCAGCAACCGGCAGACCTCGAGTCCATCGATGTCCGGTAGGCCGACGTCGAGCACGACCGCGTCCGGGACGCCGCCGGAGACCTCAGCGAGCGCGCCGGCGCCGGAATCGGTCAGGAGCACCTCGTATCCGGCGAGGGTCAGCGCTCGGCGCAGCACGTCCCGCAGCGCGCGATCGTCATCGACAACGAGCAGTCTCATCCGGTCATTTTCGTCGCTGGGACGACTCGGCGTGAGGCTTTCCTACGTTGCTCCTACTGAGCCGTGCCGCTGCGCTCACGCAGCACGGCGGCCAGGATCCCATTGATGAATCCCGGCGCCTCCGCTCCGCAGAAGCGCTTGGCGGTCTCGACCGCCTCGTCGATCGCTCCTTCCGGAGGGATCGCATGTTCGCCCGGCAGCGCGTCGGAATGCAGCATCTCGACCAGCCCCACGCGCAGGATCGAGCGCTCCAGCGGGGCGATCCGATCAAGCGACCACCCCTTCGCATGGGTCGAGATCAGCTCGTCGAGTTCGGGCTGGTGTTCGCGCACCAGCGAGGCAAGCTCGCGGGTGAACGCGTGCGTGTCACCCGGGAACATCTGCTCCGGCGAGCGCCCCAGCAAATCGCCCTGGTACAGGGCCCAAACCGCGGCGCGCCGCTGCTCTGTCCTACGCACGCGACACGTATTCGCCTGAGCGCGTGTCGACCCTGACGACGTCTCCGATGTTGATGAACAGCGGAACGTGAATCCGCGCGCCGGTCTCGAGCACCGCGGGCTTGTTGCCACCACCAGACGCGGTGTCGCCGCGCACGCCCGGCTCGGTCTCGGTCACCGTCAGGTCGGTCGCACTCGGCAGTTGGACGTCCGCGGGCTCGTTGTCGATGTACAGGACCTCGACCTCTTCGGACTCCTTCATCCAGCGCAAGGCGTCCGCAATCGTGCTCTCGGGGATCGTCAGCTGCTCGTAGCTCTCGGTGTCCATGAAGTGCGCGTCCGTGCCGTCGCGGTACAGGAACTGCATCTTGCGCACCTCGGTCCGAACCGCGCGGAACTTCTCGCCGGCGCGGAACGTGCGGTCGATCACGTTGCCGTCGCTTGCGCGCCGCAATTTGGTGCGGACAAACGCTCCGCCCTTGCCGGGCTTGACGTGCTGGAACTCGAGGATCTTGAAGATCGTCCCCTCGACGTCGATGTGATTGCCGTTCCGGAATTGATTGGTGCTGATCACGCTAACCGAGGGTAGACGGTGTGACCGAACGAGCGTCAGTTGACGACGCGCAGTTCCTTCGTCAGCTTGGTCAGGATCTCGCAGCCGGTGTCCGTCACGACGACGAGATCCTCGATTCTGACCCCCAGGGCGCCGGGCAGGTAGATCCCGGGCTCGACGCTCACGACGTTTCCTTCGGCCAACTGATCCTCGGAGCGCTTGGACAGCCGTGGCGCCTCGTGCACCTCGAGTCCGACGCCGTGTCCGAGCCCGTGCCCGAATTGTTCGCCGTACCCGCTGTCCTCGATCTGCCGGCGCGCGATGGCATCCACTTCGCGGCCGTCCCGGCCTGCACGCACCGCCTCGAGTCCGGCCAACTGTGCCGCCCGGACGATCGCATAGACCTCCTGCGCCTGACCGTCGAGCGGACCGGTGGCGACCGTGCGGGTGCAGTCCGAGCAGTATCCGTTGAGCTCGGCTCCCCAGTCGATCACAACGAGCTTCCCGGCCTCGATCGTCACGTCACGCGGCTGGGCGTGCGGCAGCGCACCGTGCGGGCCGGCCGCCACGATCGAGCCAAAGCTCGGACGCTCGGCCCCGAGTTCCCGCATCGCCAGCTCCAGAGCGAGCGCCACCTCGCGCTCCGTGCGTCCGACAATCCCCTCGGTCAGCACTTGGTCGAGTGCCGTGTCGGCAACAGCGCACGCCGCCCGGATCCGCTGCACCTCCTCGGGGTCCTTGACCACGCGCAGCTTTTCCACGGCACCACCCATCGGGACCAGCTCGACGTGTTCGCCGAGCAGCTCGCTGAGGCGCGCGTGCGTCCGCACGGACATCTGGGCATCCTCGAACCCGAGCCGCAGCGGCCCCGGTCCGAGCGCCTCGGGGACGAGGTCGAGTAGCTCCTGCGCTGCCGTGCGGCGCTCGAACGACGGGTCGACCTCCTCGGCGGACTGCTCGACGTAGCGAAAGTCCGTGATGAACGTGCGGTTCTGTGGTCCCACGAGCGCCAGCCCGTTGCTGCCGCTGTAGCCGGTCAGATACCGGACGTTGACGAGTCCCGTGACGAGCATCACGTCGACACCGGCGGCCGCCAGCGATGCGACTAAGCGCTCCGAGCGCTCCTTCATTGCGAGAGCCTCGTTCGCAGTTGCTCGAGCGCATCGCGATAGCCATCGGGCCCCTTGCCTGAGACACGGCCGATGCACAGCTCGCGGATCACCGACGTACGGCGCCACTCCTCGCGCGCGTCGACGTCTGAGAGATGCACTTCGACCGCGGGCAGGCCGGTCAGCTCGAGCGCGTCGCGGATCGCATAGGAGTAGTGGGTCCAGGCGCCCGGGTTGAGCACCAGCCCGTCGGCCAGCCCTTCGATCCGGTGCAGGTGCTCGACGAACGCCCCCTCGTGGTTGGTCTGAAAAAAGCGCGTCTCGAGTCCAAGCTCAGCGGCGACCTCGGAAATCTGGCGCTCGAGTTGCTCGTAGCTGAACGCGCCGTAGTGGGCCGGGTCCCGCCGGCCAAGCTGGTCCAGGTTGACACCGTGCATGACCTCGATGCGGTTGCGAACCACGCTCACGCAGCCAACTCTCGCACGGCGGCGATCAGATCGCGAGCCTCAACGACGCAGCCCGGACGCGCGTCACCTGGTGTCTCGAGCAGGACGAACGGAACCGGACCGTCACCGAGGCGTTTCTTGTCACGGGCGGTGGCCATCACGACGGCGTCCGGATCGGTCCCGTCAAGTGTCGTCGGCAGACCGTGTTGCCGGAACAGGTCGCGAACCTCCTCGCGCAGCTGATCGTTGGCGGAAAGCCGGAGCGCGGCCAGCAATCCCAGCCCGACCGCCTCGCCGTGGCGGTACTGCGCGTATCCGGTGCTCGTCTCGATCGCGTGTGCGACGGTGTGGCCGAGGTTCAGGACCTGACGCAGGCCAGTGTCGCGCTCGTCCTGCGCGACGATCCGCAGCTTGGTCCTGGCACAGGCGATGATCACCTGCTGGTCGTCGGGCACCGCGCCGGAGCGAACGAGCTCCCACAGCTCACCGCCGGCGATCAGCGCCGTCTTGACGACCTCCGCGTAGCCGGCAGCGAGCTCGGCCTGCGGCAAGGTCTGCAGCAGAGCCGTGTCCGCAAGCACGGCCGCCGGCTGGTGGTAGGCGCCGACGTAGTTCTTGGCCTCGGCCAGATCGACGCCGGTCTTGCCGCCGTAGGCGGAATCCACTTGCGCGACGAGCGTCGTCGGGACCTGGACGTAGCGCACGCCGCGCTGGTAGGTGGCGGCGCAGAAACCGGCGAGGTCGCCGACGACGCCGCCGCCGAGCGCCACGATCAGGTCCTGACGGGTCATGCCTGCTCGCGCCAGCTCGGTCCAGACGATCTCGGCGTGCGCGACGGTCTTCGATTGCTCGCCGGGCATGATCGCGATGCGGCCCTCGAGCGGCTCGATCAGACCGCCGTGGAGCGTACCGACGCGACCGTCGGTGACGAGGAACCTGCGGCCGCTGATCGCGGGCGGCCAGTAGCGATGGGTGCCGATCAGCCCGGATCCGATGTACGCGGGGTAATC
Source organism: uncultured Solirubrobacterales bacterium (assembly GCA_963794285.1). Classification (GTDB taxonomy): domain Bacteria; phylum Actinomycetota; class Thermoleophilia; order Solirubrobacterales; family Solirubrobacteraceae; genus Palsa-465. Next base: position 316,730 of record CAWCDS010000007.1, on the reverse strand, counting down.
CCCCGAGCTGCTGGTCGCCCACAGCAGCTTGATCTCCGGCGGCACGGCCTGCAGGGCCTCCAGTACGGGTCGCATGTCCATGGCGCGTGTGCCCGGAACCGTGGCATCCGCAAGCTCCGCATAGAGCGGCTCACGTTGCTCGTACAGGCGCTCGAACTGCGCGCGGTCTCTCGCCAGCGGCCGTCCGCTGCCCTGCGCGCGCTCCCACGCCGTATCGAGATGGACGTCGATCCACAGCACGAGATGCCGTGCCAGCTCCGCGCGGACCGTCTCAGAGCCGATCGCGCCGCCACCAAGCGCGAGCACCCTCGTGCCCGGGGAGCGCAGTGACTCCAGCGTCAGCTGCTCCTCACGAGCGCGGAATGCCGGCTCGCCGTCCTCGGCGAAAATCCTCTCGATCGACTTCCCGGCTGCCTCCTCGATCACCCGATCGACATCGACGTAGGCGCTCCCAAGCGCCCCCGCGATGCTCGTGGCCGCGGTCGTCTTGCCCGCGCCCATGAAGCCAATGCAGACGACCGCCGTGCTCGGTGCGTACTCATCGGTCAGTAGGATCGCACTAGGCAGGACTCGGCAGCGCCTGCCGGCGGCGCAGCCGCCCGCCCAATCGCCCAGCAAGCTCAGGGGCATAGAGCCGGAGCGCGATCGCGATCACGGCCGGAACGGCGACCGCCATGAAAATCAGCGACTGCGCATCCGGACGGATCTGGAGCGCCGGATCGGCGGCCGCCTGAAAGGCGAACCAGGTCACGAATGCGCCCGCGAGCGCGAGCACCGGCACGCGCGCGAAGGTCAACGTCTCCCAGATGACCAAGGCGATCAAGAACGGCAGCGGGTAGTAGGCGTTGTCCCACGGGTCGAGCATGCAGCGCAGCAGCAACAGCAGCAGGAGCAGGAGCAGCGCATCGCCGCGGGCAGCCCGCCCGGCGCGGTACCGCAGCCGGAAGCAGAGCAGCGTCAGCGGTAGCGCGAGCACGACGATCAGCGGGTGCGCGACGGTCGTGATCCAACCGGGAGGTGTGCGGTAGCCAACCTTGATGGTGCCCCAGAGGCCCGTGACGAGGCGCCCATGGGAGCCGAGGAACCACCATGCCTGCCACGGCTGGAAGATCGAACTCCCTTAAATCTTCCGGGGTTCGCCTGGGCGATGAACCCGTTGGAGCCTGCGAGCACGAGCGGCGCGAGGACCACGGACGCGACCGCTCCGGCAACAAGCATGGCGCGCACGCGCCGTCCTGGAAGCGCCAGCAGCACGGGACCGGCGGCGAGGATCGCCCACTCCTTGTTGCAATCGCCAGGCCCAGTAAGACGCCCGCCCAGATCGGGTGTTCGTGCAGCGCAACGAGCACGGCCGCAACGCAGAGCACGGCTCCGAGCAGCTCCTCGGGATGGCCCAGCACCAGCGCACGGAGCGTGATGGGGTTCGCCACGACCAGCGCCAGCGCCACCGCTCGCGCGGCCGTCGAGCGCCCGAGCCCACGCATCCGCGCAACGAGCCACACGCCGAGCACGCCGCTCGCGAGCAGGCACGGGACAGCCGCCGCGCGGTAGATGGAAAGCTCACCACCTCCCCACAAACTCGATATCGCGACGAACGGCGCCCGCAGGACAAGCGAACCGCCATATGCCGGCGCCAGCTGCAGGAAGTCAGCACGTGCCCGCCGACGAGCGCGTCGAGCGCCGGCCGAACCTCGTCGTCGTAGTCGGTCCACGCCCAACCGTACAGACCGAGCCAGCCGACGATGTAGAGCGCCAGGAGCGCAACAGCGCCGGCGAGGGCATTCTCGCGCACGCGTGACCGCATGCTTCGGATATCGGCCGGGCTCAAACCTCGCTTGAGAAGTCGCCCATTCCCCCGGGGCTCTCAGCGCTCCCGCCGATCCGATCCGCTCCTTGTACACCTGCAGCGCACCGCGCGCATCATCGATGTGGTCACCGCCGAACTTCCGCCGGTAGGCGTCAGCCAGCACGAATGCGACCATCGCCTCGCCGACGACGCCCGCGGCCGGGACCGTGCATGAGTCCGTCCGCTCGCGGAGCGCCTCGGCGGGCTCGTGCGTGGCGATGTCGACCGAGCGAAGCGGCTTCGTCAGCGTCGGCAGCGGCTTCATCGAGCCGCGCACGACGAGCGGGGCGCCGGTCGTCATCCCGCCTTCAACCCCGCCGGCGCGGTTGGTGTTGCGGTAGATAGCCGCGAGCCTCGTCGTAGAAGATCTCGTCGTGCGCCTGCGAGCCCGGTACGCCGGCGACCTCGAACCCGTCGCCGATCGACACCGCCTTGATCGCCTGGATCGAGAGCATCGCCTGCGCGAGCCGGCCGTCGAGCCGCTCCTCCCAGGAGACGTGCGAGCCTAGGCCCGGGACCAGGCCGAACGCTCGCACCTCGAACACTCCGCCGAGTGATTCGTTCGCCTTGCGCAGCCGATCGATCTCCGCGACCATCGCCCGCGATCGCGTCCAGATCCAGGCACCGCACCGGCGACTCGTCAACGTGCTCGAAATCTGCCGGCGCCAGATCGTCGCGGCGGGGTGCGCTGACGCCGGTGATCTGGAGCACGTGCGAGAACACCTCCACCCCGAACTGCTTCAAGAAGGCCTTCGCGACCGCTCCCCCAGCCACCCGCGCCGCCGTCTCGCGAGCGCTCGCCCGCTCGAGGATATCGCGCACGTCTGTCAGCCCGTACTTCTGCGTCCCGACGAGGTCGGCATGCCCCGGTCGGGGCAGGTGCACTTCCGCCACCGCGGCGTCCACCGGCCACGGGTTCATCCGCTCTTCCCAGTTGGCGTAGTCGCGGTTGATCACCTGCAGCGCAATCGGACCACCGAGGGTGCGGCCATGCCGCACCCCACCGGTCACTTCGACCTGATCCTTCTCGATCTTCATCCGCCCGCCGCGGCCGTGGCCGAGCTGCCTGCGCGCCAGGTCGCGGTTGATCGCGTCCCGGTCGAGGGCCAGACCGGCCGGCAGGCCCTCGATCAGGCATGTCAGTCCGGGGCCGTGTGACTCCCCGGCGGTGATCAGCGAAGCGCCGCCATTCAGCGCCAAGCTTACGGGCACGCTGATCGCGAGCGCCGCCCGCTCGCTCGCAGTTCGGCGGCGCCGGCGCCGCCGGACCTTCAGTAGCGTGCGGCGGCGACGATCGCCATGTGATCGCGCCGGTGGCGACGAGCGCCAGTCCGGACCGTCACGCGCCACATGCCCGAGGTGCTTGAGCTTCGCGCCCGTGGGCTGACAGCTTCAGCTGCAGGTTGACGGTGCCGGCCTTGATCCGAGAGACGGTACCTCGCCCGATCACGACCGTGGCGCACGCCCGCTCTTGATGTGCGCCCGCTTGGCGGCCCTGCGCGGGAATCGACAGCGTCACGATCCCGTTGGCGGCCATGTTGGAGATCACGCTGAAGCGTCAGCCCACCGTGGAGCATCGCCTTCAGGCTCTGCGGCATCAGTTGCAAACGCACATGCAGTGTCGGAGGCGGAGGCGGAGGCGGGGGTGGGCGGAGGGGCTGGCCTCGGAGCCCGAGCACGGTGATCGTCTGGCTGAGGCGTCGCGACGTTGCCGCCGCGGTCGGTGACCTTCAACGTCACTGCGTAGGTGCCGCCGTTCGGGTACGTGTGCACCCGCTCGGCCCGACGGCGGTCGTACCGTCGCCGAAGTCCCAGACATAGCCGGCGTTCGGCACGATTAGTGAAGATCCGTCTTCGACGCCGTCGAACTCGACCACGTCGCCCGCGATTGACCGCACTCGGGACCACGAATTGCGGCTCGAGGTTCACGTCCGGCGTGCACGCGAGGGAGTTAGGATCGGTCTCGATCAGGCCGCGCGTTGTTGAACTCGCGCTGCAGCAGATAGGGTTCTGTAGAGCTGTTCCCGACGGTGACGCTGTCGAGTTGCGTTCCCGAAGGGGACGCAACCGTGTTGTCGTTGACTTCCGAGCCGTCGAGCGCGAACCAGCCGTTCAAGCTGGGATTCACAACCGCCGCCAGCTGCCCTTGACTGAGCGGACTCACGAGCCGGATGCCAACGTCGACCGCGAGCTCCTGGGACGTCGGGTGTTCCGGGATCTTGGGCGCGTCGGGCTCGTCGCATCCCGTCAGCGCCGTCCACGGCTGGACGACGTAGGCGACCTTGGTGCCGCCGACGTTGACCTGCGAGTGATAGGAGCAGAGGTACGACGCCGCGAGCGGACGACCGAGCCAATCGATCGGGACGAGCGGCGGTGCAGGGCCTGGAACGATCGCCTTCAACGTCAGGTCCCCCTGATCGGCGTTGGCGCCCCCGTCTGGCGCCTATAGCTCGTGGTCCCTGCCTGAGCCACGTACGCGTACCACCCCGTCGCTCCGATCGCCGGAGGAAGTGGAGGAGGCGAACTGATCGTGATCGTCGAAGCGTTGTCGCTCGTACTGTTGCCGCTGGTCGTCACGGTCTGCGAGCCACTTAGCGACGACTCACCTTTCGCGGTGACGTACGTGAGTTTGACCTGGTAGGTATCGCTCCGCAATCGCTCCTCCTGAGGGAGCGGTGGAAAGCGTCGGGACCGGCGGCGCGAAGATGCCATTGGCCGAGCACAGCTTGCCGGAGTGGTCGAGGCACGTCTCGACCCCGGGCGGCATCAGCACGACGAGAGCGGCGTGTAACCTGGCTCGGTGCGTCCGAGCAAGCCAGTCTGGCGGATCATCGTCGCCAGTTCGCTCTGGAGCTGGGAATCCGTCAAGCAGGTGACGTTCGCGCCGGCGCCGAACGCGCCGCTTAGCAGTTCGTCGAACCAGTTCATTCCCGCGACGTCACAACCCAACACCGGATCCGGATCCGGATAGTCGCGGCCGGCGCCGGCGCCGGTGGTGTTGCCGAACGCGCACGCACCGCCGTGGCTTCCGAGGTCGATGCACCCGCCGCCGTAGCGCGAGGCGTTCGCCGCCCGGCCGGTCGCGTCCGTGTACTGACTCGTTTCCGCGTACGGCGACGTGAACGTACCGCTGCCGTCAGCGACGTCCCTGAGGAACTGCTCGACGTAGTTTCTCGTTGTCGCCCAGTCACGGCGACCCGGATCCCAGGTGAGATCGAATTTTTCGTTGCCGTGCATCACCGGGCCGCCATGTGAGCACAGCCCGGCAACCGGCAGAAGCGGGCCGCCGAGGTCCAACGCAAGTGCGGGATCGAGGCACGGAGCGCTCGTGACGACCAGCGGGATGTTCGCTGTCTGTAGGTCGCTGCGGGTGCCGGGCACGAGCGCGACACCGGTATAGGCGTCCGGATTGCCGGGTTGTACGCGGGCGCTCGTCTGTCCGACCGCGCTCATGTCGACCACGACGGCCTGCGCGCGCCGGCCGTTCCCAGGACCAGCGAGACGACGAATGTCAGGGCGATCACGAGTCCCATAGACCGAATCGGCGCGCATCAGCTACCTCCTACTGTCAGATTGCGCAGGTCGACGAGAGCGCCGAGGCTGGCTCGTACTGGAAGAGCGAAAGGCGCTGAGGTCGACGTGCTGAGTAGATTGAGTCCGGCTGCGGACACTCCCGCCGGGCCTTGTCCGCGGCGGCGGCCGACGAGTGATCATCTACCGTATCCCTGTGACGGCGAACAGGACAACCGAGACGACGCCGGTCGGCTGACTGCACCGACAGCCGCTCAGTCTGACCCTGTGCAAGCGACAAGATCTGGCAGTCGATCGGACCCGGCGTGCAGACCCCAGGACCGCTGAGCACGGCTCCGGGCTGGACCACGAACAGGACCCTTTGACCGCTCTTCAACACACCCAGTTCCACGAGCAACGGCCGCTGCTCGCTCGGGAGCAAGCTCAGTCGCTCAACTGGGTCGATTGTGTTGAAGCCGCCGCTCGAGTCGGTAATCGCGACTGTCACGTGGAAGGACTGGGTTGCGGTCAGCCCCGCGAAGGCCGGGTTCGGTGTCAACGGCGGCGTCGTCGGCGTGGTCGGCGTCGTCGGCGTCGTCGGAGTGCTCGGCACGGTTGAAGTACCGGTCCCGCCACCCGTTGTCGATCCACCGGATCCGGTCGAGCCCGTCGTCCCGGTCCCCGTCGCCGCGGTGCTCGTGGAAGCGGTCGTCGTCGTGCTCGTGCTAACGGTTTGCTGCGTAAACGGATCGTGCTTGGAGAGCCCCCTCAGCGAGGACGGTGCCACGCTCGTTTCCACGCTGATCACGGGCAACCCAGGATCCTGCGACGGATGAGCGCCGCCTGTAATCGCCGGCGCCGGAGAACTCGGAGTCTTGGACCCGGATTTCGCGAGCACTACGGGCACGGCGATGATCGCGGCGATCAGGCCCACGGCAATCGGCCACAGCCGCTTCTCGCGCAGATCGGTCCAGATGGCTTGAAAGAAGCTCATTGGGCAGCCGGGGTCGCAACTGCGGCAGCGGCCGGCGAGGCTGCTCCCGAGCTTTGTGTGGACGCGGTCTGGGCTCCAGAGGCGACAGCCGGACCTGACGGCGAGGCGCCGTTGAGGACGCCCTGAACCGCCGGAACGAGGTAGGTGGTCGCGGAGATCGATGCGGTGATCTGAGGAAAGCCGTTTGGTCCTGCCCCAAGGCTGATCGCGTTCAGCGTCATCAGCCGCCCACTCACCCACACGCGCTTGTTCGTTGCCACCACGAACCGTTCGATCCTGCCGAGGAAGTTGGCGAGATGGAAGAAGTTGCCTCTGGAACGTGAACGTGAACGGTTCGATCGGGAATCCCGCCGGCCCGACTGTCGCTCCCGGCGGCAGTGCAGCCGTGGCCGACTGGGCGGCGGACGGCGAGCTGATCGCCGTCGGGGTAACCGCCGTACTGGGGTTCAGGGTCAACGTCCGGAAGTCAACGGCCGCGGCGCTCGCAGCGGCCTGGAGCTGGAAGATCAGCGACGGAACGTTGTCATCCGCGGGGACGGCCTGGCCCAACCGAACGAGCTCGGTGTAGCTGCGGCCGAACGAGGCCCGGGCAGCCTTGCTGGTCGTCAGCTGTGCGAGAGCGGAATTCAGCTGCGATTGTGCGGACGTGACCTCGGCGCCCAGCTTTGCGGCCTGGTCGCGCTGCGGCTGGATCAGGAAGAACCATGACACTGCAATCGCTGCAATGACGCCAACGGCAACGATCATCAGTCGATCGCGACGGGTCACTTCGACCCCCCTGAGCTGCCCGTACCGCCGACCTGCGAGACCGTCGAAGTCGAGATCGTGCTGGTCTGCTGGGAGCTGGTCGCGGCCCCGGCGGCAGGCGTGGTTGCCGCCGCCGATGTGGTCGTCGTCGCCGTGGTCGCGACGGTCGCGGCTGGCGTCGTGGCGCTGGCGGACGCAGCTCCCGGGAGCGGCTCGTAGAAGACGACCAGAGCGAAGGTCGGAGCGTTCGCGCCGCACGTCGCGCCTGAACCGGATCCGGACGCAGCCGATGTGCCTCCTGGCGTTTCGGTCGGCTTCTGCGAGTCGGCAAAGCTCACCCGGGTGACGCCGTTCATCAGACGCAGGCGAGACATCAGCCGTGCGACGTCGTCCTGGGTCTTCGTGCATCCCTGGATCTCGAACGCCGGCGCTGCGATCGCGCTGCGCAGCGAGGTAGTGGAGCCGGATGTACCCCCGCTGCTGGATCCCGGCGCACTGACGCGCCGTGTCCGGAGACACGGTCCCGATGAGCGTCTGCAACGACGTGTCAGCCGGGACCACCTTCGACAAATCGGACAGTGCGGCACGCCAGTCGAAGCGGCTGGTTGCGATCTGGCGGACAGTCTGGATGCGGGCCTGCGCGAGCTGCTCGAACTGCGCATACTGGTTCAACTGAGCCGCCTGAACCTTCACTACAGCCAGCTGAGCTTGAGTCTTTGCGAGCGTTGCCTTGCGCTCGGAAATGGTGTTCTGGGTGAGCACGTAGACGGTCACGAGGCCGAGTGCAACCACCAGCAGTCCCAGGAGCACGACGGCCGGACCCTGCGGCAGCGAACGCCCTCGACCGTCCCGCGTCCGGTTAGCGTTGGGCGGGATCAGGTTGACGGCCTTCATGCCGCCATATCCTCGATCGTCAGCCCGGCAGCGACGGCGAGGCGTCCAGCCTCGACTCCACCCAGGCCGCCAGACCGCGCCTCTTCGACCAGGCCGATCTCCACCGGTAGTCCGATCGCCTGTGCAAGCTCGTCGCTCAAACCTTCGATGTCGACCCCGGGTCCGGTCATCACCGCGCGCTCGAGGCCGGCGGCGCCGACCTGCATGGCGTGGAAGTCGATCGAGTTACGTACCTCGTCCGCGATCCGCCGCGCTCCCTCGCTGAGGACGCTGCGTGCCTCGAACACGATCTCCGGATCGCCTTCGATTTCGTCGATCGGCCTCAGCAGGCCAACGTGCTTCAGCCAGGCGTGAGCGTGCTCGATCGTGAGTCCCCGGCGTTCGGCCAGCGCCTCGGCGATCGACTCGGTCCCGTGCGCGATCACGCGCGTGAAGACGCACGTCGTGCCGACGGCGATCGCGAGATTCGTGATCCCGCCAACATTCATGTACAGCGTCGGCCCGGTCCAACCCGGCCGATGGAGCGCGCGGATCATCGCGAACGCGGACAGGTCGATCCCGTGGGGGCGCAGACCAGCGCGCTTCAAGGCTTCGAGGACTCGCTCGATCATGTCTCGCCGGGCCGCTACGAGCACGACTCGAGTACGGGGCCCGTCGGCGGTCTCGACCACTCCGAGCGAATGGTGCTCGAGGACGGCCTGCTCAAGCGGCATCGGGATGTGCTCCTGCGCCTGAAAGCGCACTGCGGAGCTGATTTCCTTCGCACTCGTCAGCGGCGGCAAATCCACGGTGCGCACGACGATGCGCTGATTCGCAACTCCGACCCGGACTCGCTTGCCGAGCTTGTTGTCGGCGAACAGCTTGCGGAGTACGTCCGCGAGCGTGTCGACATCGACGACCTCACCATCGCGAACGACACCCGGTGCGAGCGGCGCCGTCGCGGCACGATCGATCGCGACCTTGCCGGCCCGGGTTTCGACAGCGACGACGTACCCAGGCTGGATGTCAAGTCCTACTACGGTCTTGGCTGATGTGTATCCCATCGCTTTCGAATGCCTGTCGCTCGTCGCTCACGCCTGTTCCGAATGGCCACGCACCCAGGAGATCGGCCACTAGTCCAGTGAAGTTGAGGGCTGGGCAGACGGATGGACGGTTCCGCGCCCTGAAATCTGCCCCGCACGCGCCATCAGCTCGCCGGAATCGACTCCGGATCTGATGATTGAGGACTACGTGGCGGCGGTCAGATACCAGTGGACGATCGCCGGGCCCGCGAACAGTGCGATGAGCGCACCGGCCGCGAGGAACGGTCCGAACGGAATGGCCGTCTTGCGGCCGCGCTCCACGCCGACGCGCGCGATCACGGCAACTCCTACGAGCGTGCCGATCAGAACTCCCCCGATCACCGCAACGGCAACGAACTGCCCGAGATACAGACCGAGGACGGCGGCGAGCTTGACGTCGCCCATCCCCATCCCGCGCGGGTAGGCGAGGACAAAGATCAGGAGGAACCCACCGGCCGCGGCAGCGGCCAGCAGTTGCTCCGGCACGCCGGATGGTTTGAGCGCGAGTCCGAGCGCGATCGCGAGCACTGCGGCCGGCAGCATGATTGTGTTGGGAATGATCCGGTGCTCGAAATCGATCAGCGCGACGGGCACGAGGATCGCGATCAGCGTCAGGCCCAGCGCGATCTGGACCGGCGTGTGCTTGACGGCCACGATCGCGACAGCCAACGCGCAGGTCAGCAGCTCGACCAGCGGGTATCGGGGCGAGATCGCCTCGCGGCACGACCGGCAGCGGCCGCGAAGCAGCAGCCAACCCAGCACCGGGATGTTGTCGTAGGGCTTGATCGGTGTGCCACAGCTCGGGCAATACGACGCCGGCAGCGCGAGCGATAGACCGAGCGGCAGCCGGTACGCGACGACGTTGAGGAACGAGCCGACGACGAGGCCGCCGATAGCCGCGAGGGTGATCGCCGCAACAGTTGCCATCTAGATCCCCTCGCCGATCGATCCGTATGCCGGGAAGCCGAGCGTCAATGCCTGCTGCTGCCCGCGAACGCGGAACACGCGGTAGGTCAAGTAGCAGCCGAGCGCCAGCGCTCCGGCGATCGAGAAGCCGTTCAGCAGCCCGTGTGAGACGTGCGCCGATGCTCGAGCGAGCACCGCGACCCAAGCGCAGGCAAGCGCGGTCAGCACCGGCAGCCGTCCCAACCGGACGGCCTCCCAAACCGCCAGCGGGATGAGCAGCGCAAGGAAGTAGTACTGCAGCGGATCGGGGTCGGTGACGGCGCGTGCGAGTCCCACGAGCGCGAGCAGCGCGAGCGCGTCGATCCCCCGGCCACGCCTGTGTCGGCCATACATCCAGAGGCCGCAGAGCACGACCGCCATTGCGAGCGCGCCGGCCGTCGCACGGGTGAGCCCCAGCGGCAGCTCGTGCACCGACGGAACGAGCGTCGTGTCATGGACCGGCGCGAGCCGGGAGCCCAGCGGCCACCAGAGGCTGAGTGGATTGGTGAAGTGGACCCCGCCGACGCTGGAACTCGCCTGCGCAAACGCCCCCGGATCCGCGAGCGGCAGCGCGGCGCTCAGCGCCAGCGCGAGCGCGCAGGCCTTGGCGCAGACCGCGAGCCGGCGTGCTGGAAGCGCGATCAGCACGCACGGCAGCGCAATCAGCGCCCACTGCTTTGTGCCTGCAGCGAGGCCGAGCAAGACCCATGACCAGTTCTCTGCAGCACCGATCGCCGCAAGGACTGCGCCTGTCGCGAGCGCTCCGGCAAGCACCTCCTCGGCGTGGCCGGAGTTGACCGCCTCCCACGTGGCCGGGCCGGCCAGCAAGATCGCCGCCGCGACGGCGCCGGCGAGAGGCTGCCCCGTCGCGGCCGGGCGCTGCGCCGTCATCCACGTCGCAAGCAACAGCAACGGAAGGAGGCAGGCCAGCGCGCCGACCGCGTACAAGCGCGACTGCGGCGCGCCCAGGACGGTGGCGAGCGCCACGGCCGGGAGCCGGAGGATGATCGACGTGAGCCCCATCACGGGCTGATGCGCGCTCGCGCTCGCGAGATGCCCGTGGATCAGCGCATCGATTGCGGGCCCGGCGTTGTCGCCGGCTACCGGGGCGGAGATCGCGTAGTCCCCGGAACTCGACGAGGACAGCGTCCGCTCCAGCAGCAACGCGCTGGCCGCGACCAGCAACCCGGCTGCAACGGTCACCTCCGCCGGTGCGAACTGCGCGGATCTCGGATCCGAAAGCAACGAGCTCATATGGCGTCTATCGACAGACCAACTCGGATGATGTAGAGGAGGGCCGGCGCAACTAAAAGCGGGGCCGTTCAGTCTGAACGGCCCCGCGCTTGGTACTACGTTGCCGGGAGGCTAAGCGTCCTCAACGGCACGCTTCTACCATTTGAGGCCCACACAGCCACCGGTTGTACCCGTACACGTTCGGGTGATGACTCCGGCGGTGTTCGTGATCGAGAACGTGTTGCCGCTTGTCGCAAGCGCCGTGACCGTGTAGCCGGTTGCGGTTCCGCTCGCGGCGCTGATGTAGGCGTTGCCGGCAGCGGCCGTGATCGGGATCGACGGCTCGGTTGCATTGAGAGTCGTCTGGGTGACCGTCGCGTAGCTACCGCTCTGGTCGGTCGCGATCGTCTCTGCGGTCGTCTGCGCGGTGCGAGCCAGCTCCTTCGCCGACGCGTCGTTCGCCTTCGACTTCTGGTTCAGGAACGACGGGATGGCAATCGCAGCGAGGATGCCGATGATGAGGATCACGACGAGGAGCTCGATGAGCGTGAAGCCCTTTTCCTCTTCGGCGCGACGACGCATTTTGTAAAGCATTGATCCTCCTGGGATCGGGAATTGGGTCTGTTCGCCAAATCCCGTGGTCCCGTCGCCATCACGGCGTCGACAGCAGTTCAGTCGCGGTGGCAGCCCGGCTCCCTCCAACCAAGGAGGTCCGTGGCTTTGCGTCCCGCCCTCACGGACGGTTTGCCTTTGGCACCTCGTGAAGTGGCAAAAGCAGTATCGACGTCTGTCGCCAATACATTTACCAACGTGGACGTTTGTGCTAACCGCCGGTCTCGGACGCTTCCGGGGCCTGCGCGTCTCGCCCGGGCACAAAGACGCCGCTGCCGCCGCACCATGGACACGTGATCTCGTGCGGCTCACCGCCCAGGGCAGAGGCCACCTTGCCGGTGCCGCGGCACGGAGAGCAGATCCGTCGCTCGTCACCGCCGTCAGTGCCGCGCGCTGGAACTGGTGTCATGTGCGCACCGCCACGAGCACGATCAGCCGATGGGCCTTCATCTGCGCCAGCGGCGAATCAGGGGGCTGGCGCAGGTTCGTGGGATATGTGCCGACGGCGTCGGTCAGGATCACCGCCGGGACCATACCGAGATGAGGCGCTGGCCGGCCCTACTTGATCGAGTTGTAGATGCTGAACAGCGGCAGGTACATCGAGATCACGATCACGCCGACAATCCCCCCAACGAGGATGATCATCACCGGTTCCATGATCGAGGTCAGCGCCTTGACGGCCGTCTCGACCTCATCCTCGTAGAAATCGGCGATCTTCGACAGCATCGCATCGAGCGCGCCGGTCTCCTCGCCGACCCCGACCATCTGCGAGACCATCGACGGAAATGCATGAGAGTTGCTCAGCGGCTCGTGAATCGTGCGGCCGGACTTGACCGACGCGATCACGTCAGCCATCGACGCCTCGATCACAGCGTTGCCCGCTGTCTGTCCCGTGATCTCGATCGCCTGGATGATCGGGACGCCGGCGGTCGATAGCGACGAGAACGTACGCGCCCAGCGCGCGATCGCCACCTTCTGCACGACGTCGCCGATCTTCATCGGGATCCGGAGCTTGAACGCGTCCCAGCGCGGCCGTCCCCACTTCGAGCGTTTGAAGTACAGGAATCCGCTGATGAGGGCCGCGACCGCGGCGAACAGGATGTAGTACTGCTTGGTGAGCAGATGGGAGAAGTCGACCATGAACTGCGTGATCGCCGGCAGCTTGCCCGGAAACTGCTTGAAGACTCCCTCGAACACCGGGATCAGGAAGGCGACCAGGGCGAGCATCACGATCAGCGCGAAGCTGATCAGCAACGTTGGGTAGATCATCGCCGCGCGGATCTGGCGCCGGAGCGACGCGTCCTTTTCGAGCTGGTCCGCCGTCCGCAGCAGGCATTCCTCGAGCACGCCGCCCGCCTCCCCCGCGCGGACCATCGCCACATACAGTGAACCGAACACCTTTGGATGGCGCTCGAGCGCATCTGACAGGAGCAGCCCGGCCTCGACGTCCTTGCGCACCTGAGCGACGGTGTCGCGCAGCAGCTTGGACTCGGTTTGGGTCTCGAGCACGTGCAGGGCGCGCAGGATCGTCATCCCCGAGCTGACCATCGTCGCCAGCTGCCGCGACGCGACCGCCAGGTCTTTCGCCTTGACGTGCGAAAACAGCTCGAGATTGAGCTCTTTGGAGCGGTACTTGTTCGCAATGTCGATGACGATCAGGCCGCGTTCCTTGAGCTGGTTCGCGACGTCCTGCTTGGAGTTCGCCTCAACCTCGCCACCGGCCGGCACGCCGGCGAGGTCCATCGCTTTGAAGGTGAACGTGGCCATGGTCTACGCCGCCATCGGCTGGTCCATGCCGGTGCCGATCAGTCGCCGCAGCTCCTCAGGGGAATGCGCACGGGCCTCGGCGAGCTGGCGAGTGATCTTGCCCGCACGAACAAGCTGTGCAAGGGAGGAGTCCATCGTCTGCATCCCATGCGAGCCACCGGTCTGAAGCACGGAATAGATCTGGTGGCTCTTTGACTCGCGGATCAGGTTACGGACTGCGGGGGTCGGTATCAGCACCTCGGTCGCGACGCAGCGACCGGACCCGTCCGCGGTCGGGAGCAGCGTCTGGGTCATGATCCCCTGCAACGCAACCGCCAGCTGGGCGCGGATCTGACCTTGCTGCGCTGAGGGGAAGACATCGATGATGCGGTCGATCGTCTGCGGAGTGTCCTGGGTGTGAAGCGTCGAAAACACCAGGTGGCCGGTCTCAGCCGCGGTGATCGCCGTGCCGATCGTCTCGAGGTCGCGCATTTCGCCGACGAGGATGACATCGGGGTCCTGGCGCAGCGCCGCTCTCAGTGCGTCTGAGAAGCTCGTTGCGTCGGAGCCCAGCTCGCGCTGGTTGACGATGCACTTCTTGTGCTTGTGCAGGAACTCGATCGGATCCTCAATCGTCATGATGTGCTCTTCGCGGCTCTCGTTGATCACGTCGACCAGCGAAGCCAGCGTTGTCGACTTGCCAGAGCCGGTCGGCCCGGTGACGAGGATCAGCCCGCGCGGCTTGTTGGCGAACTCGGCAACGATGGGCGGCAGCCCGAGCGACGCGAGTGGCGCGATCTCGAACGGGATCAGGCGGAAGGCCGCGCCGAGCGACGCCCGCTGGAAGTAGGCGTTGACGCGGAAACGGGCTGCGCCCGGGACTGCGTAGGCGAAGTCGAGCTGCCAGTTGTTCTCGAGCTTCTGGCGCTGCGAGTTGTTGAGGATCGAGTAGATGATCTCTCGGGTGTCGGTGGGCGACAGCACCGGGTAGCCCTCCATCCGCGTCAGTCGGCCGCGGATGCGGACCGTCGGAGGAGCCCCGGCGGTGATGTGAAGGTCCGAGGCACGCTGATCGATCATCTCGAGCAGCACTTCGGCGAAGTCAAGCTCCATGCGCAGCGTCTCCGTTCACGAGCAGACGGGTTTCCATCGCCCTGGTAATCGGCAGGTTGAGGCAGTTCGGTTAGTCGACTCCGCCGTGGGATGGACGCCGACGGTGCGCCGCTTGCCCTAATGCGAGCCGATCACCCTCGAGATCTCAGCCATCGAAGTGACCCCGGACTTGACCCTCGCCAAGCCATCATCACGCAGCCGACGCATGCCCTCGCGTAATGCCGCGGCCGTGATCTGGTCGGCCGACGCGCGTTCCAGCGTCAGCGTCCGGATCTCTTCGGAGATCAGCATCACTTCGTAGAGCCCGGTGCGGCCGCGGTAGCCACTGCCGCCGCAGCGCCCGCATCCGACGGGCTCATAGGCCTCGATGTCGAACTGGGCGTGGAAGCCATGGTCCCGAAGGATCCCGGCGGAGATGATCGTGCGCCGCTTGCAGTGATTGCACAGCGTCCGGGCGAGCCGCTGCGCCACCACGCACTCGAGCGCCGAGGCTACGAGGAACGGCTCGATCCCCATCTCGATCAGCCGGGTAATCGCCGACGGCGCATCGTTGGTGTGCAATGTCGAGAGCACCATGTGCCCGGTGAGCGCGCCCTCGACGGCGATCTGTGCGGTCTCGCGGTCCCGGATCTCGCCGACCATCAGGATGTCGGGGTCCGCGCGCATCATCGAGCGCAAGCCTGTCGCGAATGACAGGCCGGCCTTGTTGTTGACCTGAACCTGCGTGATTCCTGGAATCTGGTATTCGACAGGATCCTCGATCGTGATGATGTTCTTCTCCGAGGTGTTGAGCTCGAGCAGGGCGCCGTAGAGCGAGGTCGACTTGCCGGATCCGGTTGGCCCAGTCGCGAGCACGGCACCGTGGGAGTGGTGAAAGGCGCTACGGAAGCGCTCGAGTTCGTACGGCTGCATCCCGAGCTTGTCCAGCTCCAGGCGGATGTTGTCCTTGTCGAGGATGCGCATCACCACCGCCTCGCCGTCGACGCTCGGGATCGTGACGACGCGCACGTCGACGTGGCGCCCGTCGACCGTCAGGCCGACGCGCCCATCCTGTGGGATCCGTCGCTCGGAGATGTCGAGGTCGCTCATGATCTTGATCCGCGAGATGACCCCGGCGACCATCCGCTTTGGAACCTGCGCCTCGTCGGACAAGACCCCGTCGACCCGCATCCGCACGCGCAGCTCCGCCGATGCGCGGCCCCGCTCATCCGACATCGGCTCAAAGTGGATGTCCGAGGCGCCGAGCTCTGTCGCCCGGGCGATGATCGAATGGACCAGCTTGATCACCGGAGCGTCGTCGGCCGACTCGCGTAGGTCGACGACCTCTACCGGGGAGGCCTCGTCTTCGCCCTGATCAACCGCTTCCTGGACGGCGTCCTCAAAGCGGTTCATGCGGCCGATCAGGTTGGCGATATCGTCGCCGGATGCCACCGCCGGCTTGACGTCCATACGCGTCAGCAGCGCGATGTCATCGACCGCGAGCACGTTCGCCGGGTCTGACATCGCCAGCAGCAGCGTGCGATCGTCGACGAACGCGACCGGGACGGCCCCGTAGCGTTTGGCCGACGAAGCGCTCAGCAGATTCACAGCCGCCATGTCGACCTTGAAGACCGAGAGGTCGACGTGATCGAGCCCGTAGCGCTCGGCAACAGCATGCGACAGCTGCTCGGCGTTGATCACGTGCTCGTCGAGCAGCACCTTCTCCGGTGGGACGCCGGCAGATCGTGCCTCCTCGACAGCCCGCTGCGCGCGGTCGCGCTCGGTGTAGCCGAGTTCGACGAGCACGTCCGTCAGGAAACGACCGGAGCCGCCCCGGCGCTGGGGAGCCGTGAGCCCGCTCCACGGCTCAGCGGGATCCGACGCCGCGGGGGCTGCCGAGCTGACGGCGTGAAGATGCGGGCCCTGCTCGGCCATCAGCACTACTCGCTTTGCGGCGCGCGCGCCGCCGCGCGCATCACGTCGACCGGCGCCGGTTGGCCCGTGAAGCGCTCGAAGCTGAGCGCACCTTGTCCCACGAGCAGCTCGAGCCCGTCGACCACGGAGATCGATCTCGCGCGGGCTGCGTTCGCCATCGGGCTTCCTGAATCGCTATACACGAAATCCACCACACATTGGAACCTATCGAGCAGATCGGCGCTGAGTGGAAGCTGCTTGAAGGCGTGTCGGGGCCCGTCCAGGCCGCTGGACGTGCAGTGAACGAGCACATCTGCCGACTGAGCCGTGCCCACGGCTCGCCCGCCGAGCTCGGCGCACAGAAGCTGCGCGCGCCGCGGGGTGCGATTCCACACGCGGACGTCGCTCGCGCCCGCGTCAAGCAGCGCCCAGACGGCCGCGCGCGCGCTGCCGCCGGCGCCGAGGACGAGTGCGGTCCTGCCGGCGATCGCGAACGGCAGTGCCGCGATCAATGCCGGTGCGTCTGTGTTGTCGGCCTCGATCCTCCCGGCCGCATCGAACACGAGCGTATTGGCGGCGCCGATCGCGCGGGCCCGGGGCGTCGCTTCATCAGCTGCCTCAAGCGCCGCGGTCTTGTGCGGAATCGTGACGTTGGCGCCGCGGAAGCGAGCCGCTGCCAACCCCCTGAGTGTCTCGCAGAGCAGCTCCGGGGGGACGGGCAGCAGCTGATAGCGCCAGTCGGTCAGCCCCACTGCCTGGAGCGCCGCGTTCTGCATCACCGGAGAGCGGCTATGCGCGACCGGCCAGCCGAGCACACCGAGACGGGTCCGCTCGCTCACGCGCGACGCGTCAGCAGTGTGACGGTGAGCGACCGCCACGCTTGGCGCGAGCCGTCTGGTATTGCTGCTGGAGCGTGAGGAACTGCTGGTAGCTCGAGGTGAACGCCTGCTCACCGTTACCGCACGGCTTGACGACGAAATAGAGGTAGCGGGTGGCGGCCGGGTGCGCGGCGGCCTGGATCGAGGCCATGCCCGGATTGTCGATCGGGGTCGGCGGCAGTCCCTTGTGGATCCGCGTGTTGTACGGCGACGAGGAGTTCAGCTGCGAGACCGTCAACGGTCTCGTGTAGTTCCCGGTCGCGTAGCGCGTGGTCGCGTCGATCTGGAGCGGCATTCCCGCCGCGAGGCGGTTGTAGATCACCGAGGCGACCAAGGGCCGGTCGTGAGCGGTCGCCGACTCGGCCTCGACCATCGAGGCGATGATCAGAACGTCGTACGGCGTCAGGTGCTTACTGCGCGCGTGGCGCACGTTCACCGCGCGGAACCGTTGACGGAAGGTCTTCAGCTGGTCGGCAACGAGGGCCGAGATCTTGATCGGATCGCGTACCTGGTAGGTCGACGGGAACAGGAAGCCCTCCAGCGACGGAGTTCGGCGGGGCGCTCCGTAGTGGGCCGGATCGAGCAGCCGCGAGTGGCGCGTGGCGGCGAGATAGCTTCCGCGCATCCCCTGGCTGCGCAGCAGCACGTCGATCTGATGGCGGGTGCGGCCCTCGATGATCGTCAGGTTGGTGACCTTGGCCGGCTTCGGGACCGTGGTGAGGATCGTCAGCACATCCCCGTAGCTCATCCCTTGCTTCAGGTGATAGCGCCCAGGCCGCAGGTCGCTCCGCTCCCCCGCGAGCGTCGCCCGGAGCTCGAAGAAGAACGAGGACGAGATCACGCCGTCCTTGCGCAGCAGGTCGCCGACCTGGCTGGAGCTCGAGTGAGCTGGAATGTCCACTGTGACCGCTCCGTGACCCGAGCCTGAGAACGGCTGGAACAACTGCACCAGGAACCAGATCAGAGCTGCTGCGAGCAGGATCGCGAGCAGTGAAGCGATCCGCCCGCGCAACGAGTGAGGGGCCTTGGCGCCGGAAGGTGTTCTGCGCCCCCCGGAGGATCCACCGCGGTGAAAGCGCCCGCGCTGCAAGCCAGAGACGCGACGTGTACCCGCCGGCGCCTCGCTGAACGGCTCTTCGGGATCATCATCGGTGAACGACCCCTCGCCGTCGTGCTGCGCCAGCACGAGCGACGGAGGATCCGCTCGCGAGGCGCGAATCTCCGAGGCAGGGGGATCCGGCAGGGTCATAGGGCCTTCTGGGGCGGGAGCCGGCTGCAGCAATGGGTCGCGATCTCCCTTGCGTACGGCACGCCGGCGTTCTCGCTCGGTCCGGTCAGCCTCGCGCTCTTCAGGAGTCCGGCTCATCTCAGCCCTCCGCGCGCCGCGAGCCAGCTCTCGAGCAGATGCGCGGCCGCCCGCGAATCCTCGCTTGCCCGGCCGCCGGAGCGTTCCGCCAGCCGCGTGGTGAAGCGCTCGTCGTACAGCTCGACCGCGACCGGCAGCGACCGCTCCAGGAGCGCCGCGAACTCGCGCGCCTCGGCCGTCTGGGTCGTGTCCGAGCCCGCGAGCGAGAGCGGCAGGCCGACGAGGACCCGGTCGACGTCAAGCTCGGCGACAAGCGTGCGCAGCCGCGCGAGGCCGCGTCGGGACCGGGGGGAGAGCACTGCTTCGATCGGTGTCGCGAGCACACCCGTCGGGTCGCTGACCGCGCAACCGCAACGCGCGCTGCCGTAGTCGAGCGCGAGCACTCTCACGACCTTATCGATTCCCGCCTCGAGGGGTGCTCACCCGCTGAGCACGGCCTCGATCGCCTCGCGGGCGGCGGTGATCGCGTCCGGCAGCTTCGCTGCGTCGCGGCCTCCCGCGCGCGCGAGTGTGTCCCTGCCGCCGCCACCGCCGCCGACCTTGGCCGCCGCGACTTTGACGATGTCGCCGGCGCGCACGCCGCGGGCAACCAGCGACGGCGCGACGCTCGCGACAAGATCGACGCGGTCCTCGCCGGCGCTGCCAAGCACGATCGCCGCGTCGCCGACCTTGGCCTTCAGACGGTCGGCGAGCTCCAGCAGAGCTTTGCCGTCGACTCCCGGAACCGCCGCGGTGATCACCCTCGCGCCGTCGAGTTCGACGGCGCCGCGTGCGAGCTTGTCCAGATCGATCGCACCGTTGCCGGCTGGGCCCTGGCGCGCTGCCCGCTCGAGCTCACGGACGCGCCCGCGCAGATCGGATACAGCCTCGGGAACACGCTCGGGGGGCACCCGCAGCGTCTCGGCCGTCGCCGACAGCGCCCGGTCATGGCGGCGCATCAGCTCGACGGCAGCAGGTCCGGTCACCGCCTCGATCCGGCGGACGTTGGCCGCGCTCGAGGTCTCGCTGAGGATCTTGACAAGCCCGATCTCCGAGGTGCTGTGCACGTGCGTCCCGCCACACAGCTCCCGTGAGAACGAGCCGTCGCCGACTTCGACCATCCGCACGACGTCGCCGTACTTCTCGCCGAACAGTGCCATCGCGCCCAGGCGCTTGGCCTCGTCCAGCGTCGTCGTCAGTGCACGAACGGACTGGCTCTCCAGCACCCACGCGTTCACCTGTTCCTCGATTTCGGCGAGATCCTCGGCCGATAGACCGCTGCCGTGGGTGAAGTCGAACCGCAGCTTGTCCGGTCCGACGTAGGAGCCGGCCTGGTGGACGTGCGTGCCGAGCCGCTGGCGCAGCGCGGCGTGCAGGAGATGGGTCGCGGTGTGGTTGCACTCTGTCGCATGCCGGGTCCGGCGGTCGACGTGTGCGTGCACCCGCTCGCCGGGCTTCAGCTCGCCGCGCTCAGGCACAACCGCGACGACCTGGTCGTCGCCGAGCCGAAGCACATCGTCAACGCGCGCACGGCAGTCGCCCTCAGCGCATTCGACGTGGCCCGAGTCGGCGACCTGGCCGCCGCCGGTGGCGTAGAACGGGGACTCGACCAGCTTTACGAGCATGCGGCCGTTGTCTGAGACAACCGCACCAATTGTGGTTTCGCGGTCGGTTGTCTCGTAACCGACGAAGTCGGTCGTGAAGCCGCTGGCGCCGGAGAACTGCTGGGCGCGCTCGCGAAACTCCTCGCGGGATGTGTCGCGACCGGAGGCGGCACGCGCTCGTCCGCGCTGGTCCCTCATCCACCGCTCAAAACCTTCCTCGTCCACGCCGAGACCCTGCTCGACGGCGAGCTCCAACGTCAGGTCGATCGGGAAGCCGAACGTGTCATGGAGCATGAACGCGTCCTCGCCGCTGATGCCCTCGGCCCCGGACTCCTTCGCGCGCGCGATCAGTTCGTCGAGGCGTCTGCTGCCCTGCGCCAACGTCCTACCGAAGCCCTCCTCCTCGGAGTCGAGCCACTTGTGCACCGTCTCTCGTTGGGCATCGAGCTCGGGATATCCCGAGCCCATCACCTCGGTCACGACGTCGCTGTAGCGCCGCAAAAACCCAGGTTCGAGCTCGAGCGTGTGCCGTCCCTGGAGGATCGCGCGGCGCATGATTCGCCGCAGCACATATCCCCGGTCCTCGTTGGAGGGCACCACGCCGTCGGCGATCAGGAATGTCATCGCGCGGGAGTGGTCGGCGAGGATCCGCAGCGCGCGGTCGGTCGCGACGTCGCCGCTGCCGTAGCGCCGCGCGGAGAGCTCCTCTCCGAGCGAGATCAGCGGAGCGAACTGGTCGGTCTCGAACACCGTCTCCTTGTCCTGGAGGATCGCCGCCAGCCGGTTGAGCCCGAGCCCGGTGTCGATGTTCTTGGCTGGAAGCGGCGTCAGTGTGTTGATCGGATTCTGGTCAAACTGCATGAACACGAGGTTCCAATACTCCATAAAGCGCTCGTTCTCGCCGCCGGGTAGATCGTCCGCCGTGCCGAACGTCAGTCCGCGATCCAGGTACAACTCCGAGCACGGGCCGCACGGCCCGGTCGGTCCGACCTGCCAGAAGTTCTCAGACCGCGGGCACTCCACGATCCGCTCGCGGGGCACCCCGACCTCGAGCCAGGCGTCGATCGCCTCCTCGTCGGGGCCGAGCCCGAGCTCGTCGTCGCCGGCGAACACCGTGATCCAGATGTCCTCCTCCTTGAACCCGAATCCCTCACGGGAGAGGTCCCACGCGTAGCGAACCGCCTCGCGCTTGAAGTAGTCGCCGAACGAGAAGTTCCCGAGCATCTCGAAGAACGTGAGATGCCGCGTCGTCGTGCCGATGATCTCGATGTCGGCTGTGCGGAACGTCTTCTGGCAGGTCGTCACGCGCGGGTGCGGGGGTCGCTCCTGACCGAGGAAGTACGGTTTCAGCGGGTGCATCCCGGCGACGGTGAACAGCGCCGAGGGATCGTGCTCAGCCGGGATCAGCGACGCGGATGGGAGCTGTTTATGGTCGCGTTGCTCGAAGAAGCTGGTATACGTGCGCCGGATCTCATCGGAGGTCATTGGGAAGGGAGTGTAGGCCGGATCCGTCCAGAGAACGTCGAGGATCTGACCCGCCGTTTCAAGCTCGGCGCCGTGCGTCCGAACTAGTCCTTAGATGCTTCTGCCCCGCCGTTTCGCTCCCCTGCTTGCTCTATTGGGTGCGCTGCTGGTCCCAGCGGGTGCCGGAGCCGCCCAATTTGACCCGACCGGCTTCCGCTTCTCCTCGCCGACGTACACAGTCAGCGAGAGCGCGGGCGCCGCGACGATCATGATCACGCGGACCGACACCGGCCGCGAGGCACAGATCCGCTACTTCACCGGATTCGGCACCGCGGTGCGCAACACGGACTACAAGCCCGTCAAGGACATGCTCGACTTCGCTCCGGGGCAGGCGAGCGCGACCTTCAGCGTTCCGGTCGTCGATCACCACATCCAGAGCCTGCCGCGAAACCTCAAGCTCTCGCTGTTCGGCCCGTCGCCGATCGGCCTCGCCAATCCCTCGACTACGGTGCTGACGATCGTCTACGACGATGCGGTCACGTTCGCCAAGGACCCGTTGAATCCGCTGGGGCTCGCGACCGACCCGCCGCCGACCAATCCGCTGTTGGGCGCGAGTCTGTTCCGGGATCTGCACTACAGCCTCGCCGCGACGGCGGCTAATCAGTGGCGCAACAGTCATCCGCAGTCCGCGGGAATGCTCGATGTGATCGCGCACGCCGGCGAAGTCCACCGGTTCGGCAACTGGAGCGGACCGAAGCCGGCCCTGCAGGTTGCTCAGTACCTTCAGCGGGCATCCGATGAGGAACCGGGAACCGTCCCGGAGTTCTCGACCTACTGGATCGTGTACGGACACTGCGGTGGCTGGTCTGATCCGCCGTGGCGCGTTGGCGCCTACCACAAGTGGATTCAGAGCCTCGCGCAGGGGATCGGGCAGTACCGGGCGATCGTGTTCCTCGAGATGGACTCGCTGATCACCGTCGGCTGCCTCTCAAGGCACGGCCTGCAGGTTCGCCTGAATGAGCTGCACGACGCGATCAACATCCTCTCCCAGCTCCCGCGCGCGGTCGTCTACCTCGACGCCGGCGCCGCCGATGCCCTGCCGGCGCAGGAGACCGCAAGCTTGCTCCGCCGCGCCGGCGTGGCCCACATCCAGGGCTTCTTCCTGAACTCCACCCACTTCGACTGGACCTCACGCGAGATTCGCTACGGCCAGCAGATCGCACGGATGACCGGCGGCAAGCACTTCGTCGTCAACACGGCCGAGAACGGCCGCGGTCCACTCGTTCCGAAGAGCCGCGTTCGCTACGGCAACGAAATCCTCTGCAACCCGCCCGGACGTGGCCTCGGACCGCTGCCGACCTTCGACACCGGCTACAAGTACGTCGACGCGTTCGCCTGGATCGCCAATCCGGGCAAGTCCGGCGGCAAGTGCCGCGCCGGCGCGCCGCCGACGGGCTTCTTCTGGCCGCAGCTGGCGCTCGAGCTCGTGCGCAACGCGAACTTCCGCGTCCGCTAGGGCCCGCGGGTGATCGTCCCCCACCCGACGACCAAATCGCCGTCCATCAGGCACGCGAGCTGGCCGGCGGCGGCGCCCTCGACCGGCTCGGCGAGCTCGAGTGCGAGCGTTTGGTGGCGGCCGGCAGCGGGATCCCCGGTGAGGCGCGCCGGCAGCGGCTGGGAGCGGTAGCGCAGCTTCACACGATCGACGCGGGCACCGTCGCGATGGAGGCGAGCGCCGCGCACGACGACGCGGGAGGTCCGCAACGCCCGACGCGGTCCGACGAGCACGCGGCCGCTGGCCGCATCCTTGTCGAGCACATACAGCGGCTCTGCGCCGGCGATCCCAATGCCGCGGCGCTGACCGACCGTGAAGCGATGTTGACCTCGGTGCCTCGCCAGCACCCGTCCGGCTTGATCGACGATCTCCCCGTCGCCGTCAGCGACGCCGCCGTGGCGAGAGAGGAACCGGGCACGGTCCGTTCCCGCCAGGAAGCAGAGGTCCTGCGAATCGGCCTTCGCCGCGACCGGGAGTCCGGCGGCCGAGGCGACTCCTCTCACGTCCGGCTTGGTCAGCTCTCCGAGCGGGAACCGCATCCGCGAAAGCGATCCCGGCGAGAGCGCGGCGAGCATGTACGTCTGGTCCTTGGCCGGGTCGGCCGCGGCGCGCAGCAGCGGACCGCGAGGATCTGCCGGCTCGGCGATCCGGGCGTAGTGGCCGGTTGCGAGCGCATCGCAACCGAGGCGATCGGCAAGCTCGAGCATCGCGTCGAGCCGGACGTGGCCGTTGCAGGCGACGCATGGGTTCGGGGTCTCGCCGGATGCATATCCGGCAATAAACGGGTCGACAACGCCGGCCCTGAACTCGTGGCGAAGGTCGATCGTGAAATGCGCGAGGCCCTGGGAGTGCGCTAGTGCTCGGGCCTGGGCGACCGCCGACGCCGAGCAGCAGCTCCGCTCGGCGTCATTCTCCGGGTCCGACCACAGCTCGAGTGTGACCGCCACCGTCTCGTCTGACCGCGCGCACAACAGCGCCGCGACCGCGCTGTCGACGCCGCCGCTCATCGCCACGAGCGTGCGGGTTGCCGCGCCGGCCGGTGCTCGCAGTGAGCCACGCTCGCGTACGGCGGCGCCGAGCGCGCGGGCGAGCGCATCTGCAGCGAGCTCCGCCGCGTGCAGCTTCCCCGGGCTGAGGCCGCCCAACTCGGCGGCAATGCTGTCAGGGCCGACCCGCGCCGCGTCGAGCACGCCGCGGCCGCGGACGAGTGTCACGGCTGCGCTCGCAGCCGCTGTCGCCGAGCCACAGCCGTGGGCGTCGAAGCCGGCGTCGAGCACCCGATCCTCGGAAACGCTCACCGAGAAACGGATCTGATCGCAGCAGGCGCCGCCGCCGGCGATCACAGTGAAGTCGTCCGCCGGGGTGCGGCCCTGCCCTTGCGGGGAGGTCAGATGATGCTCAAACGCGAGTGTGTCCACCCTCGCGAGAATACTTGCGAGCTCGGGAGCTACGTGAGCGGCAGCTTGACGGCCAGCGCCTGGTCGACGCGCTGGGAGATCTCAAAGCGGTCGCTGAAGCCGACGATCGTGCCCGCGGTTCGGGTGCGATCGATCAGCACCAGTGTCGGCGAGCCGCTGATCGGCACCTGCCGGGTGATCACGGGATAGCGGGTCAGCTCGGCCAGCGGCACGGCCAGCTTGACGACGCGGCCGCCGTGAGTTGGCACGGTTGCGAGCTCCTCTCGGACCGCCCTGTCATCGGCGCCCCGCGGGTTGAAGAACAGCAGCGCGACGACCTTGTGCGCGGCCAACGCGCGCACAACGGTGTCATGACGCTGGGCGGCGGTGCGCGCGTGGGTTGCGGCCGTCGTGATCGCGGACTTGGCTGCCGGCCGCGCCGTGGCCGCATGGCTGGCCGCATGGCTGGTCGCGTTCGGCGTGGTCGCCGAGCCGGCCGCCCGTGCGGTCGGGGTCGCGGTGACGGGGCTTCCTTGCGCACCGGCTGCGCTCTGCGAATTCGCGACCGCGTGATGCGCTTTGTCGATCGCAGACTGAAAGGGACCCAGGCCACCTTTGGTGCCGCCGGTGCTCGAAGAGCTCGGCTTGAGCGCGAACGTCCACACCGCGAAGAACGCGACACAGGCGACGAGCAAACCGATGAGCGGACGCGAGACGCTAGTCATCAAGTCAGTTTTCGGCAGAAGTCGCGTGCGGCATGAGTCGCAGCTGCGACGACGGACGGCCCGACTGGGCTCAGGCCGGTCGCAGGCCCAACTCACGCAGCTGCGCTGGATCGACCGGCGCGGGCGCGCCGGTCAACGGGTCGGTGCCGCTCGCGGCCTTCGGGAACGCGATCACCTCTCGGATCGAATCGACGCCTGCGAGCGCCGACACGATCCTGTCGATTCCCATCGCGATCCCGCCGTGTGGAGGAGCGCCATAGCGAAGCGCGTCGAGCAGGAACCCGAACCGTGCCTGGGCCTCCTCGGCCGAGATCCCGAGCAGCTCGAACACGCGCTCCTGCACCTCGCGGCGATGGATACGGATCGAGCCTCCGCCGATCTCAGCACCGTCGAGCACGAGGTCGTAGGCCCGCGAGGTCAGCGTCGCCGGGTGGTCGAGGTCGCCGGTGGGCGCCGTGAACGGATGGTGAGCGGCGTCCCACCGCTGCGCTTGCGGATCCCAGAAGAACGCTGGGAATTCGACCACCCAGACAATGTCGTGGCGTCCCTTCGGGATCAGGGCAAAGCGGTCCGCCAGCTCCATCCGCAGAGCGCTCAACGCCTGCCCGGCAGTCGTGATCTCATCGGCAACGATCAGTAGAAGATCGCCGGGTGTGGCCGCCAGGCGGCCGATGATCGCAGCGATCTCATTCTCGGTCAGGAACTTGGCGATCGGCGATCGCAACGAATGGTCGTCCTGGACGAACGCCCAAACCAGGCCCTTGGCGCCGTGCTGCTTGGCCAGATCAGTCAGGGCATCGAGCTCGGAGCGAGGAAGCTCTCGCGCGCCGGCGTTGATCCCGCGCACGACGCCGCCTGACTCCAGCGCGCCGCTGAAGACCTTGAAGTCCGACTGGGCAAGCGCCTCGCCGAGGTCGTGGAGCTCCAGACCGAAGCGGGTGTCAGGGCGATCAATCCCGTAGCGCGAGACAGCTTCCGCAAACGTCATCCGCGGCCACGGCGGCGGCGCGACGTCAAAGCCCGCACGCTCGAACACGGCTCCCATCACCGCCTCCATGCAGTCGATCACGTCGTCCTCGTGCACGAATGCCATCTCGATGTCGAGCTGGGTGAACTCGGGCTGGCGGTCCGCACGCGTGTCCTCGTCTCGGAAGCAGCGGGCGATCTGGTAGTAGCGCTCGGCACCGCCGATCATCAGCAGCTGCTTGAACAGCTGTGGCGACTGCGGCAGCGCATAGAACGATCCGGGCTGAATTCTCGCCGGGACCAGATAGTCGCGCGCGCCCTCCGGGGTCGAGCGTGTCAGGTACGGCGTCTCGATCTCGAGGAAGTCGCGCTCGTTGAGCACCGCGCGCATCGTCTGGACGACGCGATGGCGCAGCGCGAGCCGATCCTGCATCTCGGCGCGGCGGAGATCCAGCGCGCGGTGCTTCAGGCGCAGAGCCTCGTCCACACCAGCCGCCTCGTCGAGGGGGAACGGCGGCGTGTCCGCGTCGGCAAGGATGCTCAGCTCGGAAACCGTCAGCTCGATCTCGCCCGTGATCAGGTTCGGGTTGACGTTCTGGGGATCGCGCTTGGTGACCGACCCGGCCACGCTGATCACGTCTTCTGAGCGAAGCCGGTGGGCGGTGTCGTGTGCCTGCGGAGCGACATCCGGGTGGAAGACGAGCTGCACGAGTCCCGAGCGGTCGCGCAGGTCGATGAAGATCAACCCACCGTGGTCACGCCGGCGGTGCACCCAGCCGGCCACGCGCGCCTGGGTCCGTGCACGCTCAGCCGTGAGCTGCCCGCACCAGGCATCCCGGTAATCGTTTGGTCGCGGGGCGTGCTTCACGACAGCCTGCTGCCGCGGAGGATCGTTGGAATCACGTTCTGAACCTCGGTCTCGCGTTGTTCGCCTGACTGCATGTCCTTGAGGCTCGTGCTGGTGCTGTCGCCGACGATTGCGACATATCTGGCGCCGATCCGGTCGGCGTGCTTGAGCTGGCCCTTGAGCGAGCGCCCGGCCAACTCGAGCTGCGCACTGAGCCCGGCGTGGCGAGCGCTACGAGCCAGCTCGAATGCCGTTCTGGTCACGGCCGTGTCCGCACGCGCGACGTACAGGTCGACGATCTCCGGCGGGGTCGACAGGGCGCTCGCCGCGAGCAGCATCCGCTCCACGCCTGCCGCCCACCCGGACGCCGGTGTCGGCGGGCCGTCGAGCTGCTCCATCAGACGGTCATAGCGCCCGCCGCCGGCGACTCCCGACTGTGCCCCGAGCGCGTCGCTGGTGAACTCGAACAGCGTGCGCGTGTAGTAGTCGAGGCCACGCACCAGCGTCGGGTCGATCTCGTAGCGCAGTCCGGCATCATCGAGCAATGCGCGAACCTGGGCGAAGTGCTCGGCGTCATCGGGGCCGAGCCGGTCAAGCAGCGTCGGTGCGCCACGCATCACTTCCCGCGTCCGCGGATCCGTGGCATCAAAGGCCCGCATCGGGTTGAGATCGATCCGGTTTCGGACCTCGTCGCTGAGCTCAGCCTCGTGCGTCCTCAGATACGCGGCGAGCTCCTCGCGATATTCGCGGCGAGTCTCCGGCGAGCCGAGACTGGCGAGGCGCAGGCGCGTGTCCTTCACCGTGAGCGCCTGCAGCAGCTCCGCCAGCAGGAGGATCAGCTCGGCATCGGTCTCGGGGCCCTCGGAACCGATCGCCTCGGCGCCGACCTGCCAGAACTGGCGGTAGCGCCCCTTTTGCGGAGCCTCGCTGCGAAAGAAGCTCGACAGGTACCAGAGCTTCACCGGTTGTGCGAGCTTGTGCATCCCGTGCTCGATGTAGGCGCGGCAGACCGGCGCCGTGCCCTCAGGTCGCAGCGTCAGCGACCGGCCGCCGCCGTCGTCGAACGTGTACATCTCCTTCTGGACGATGTCCGTCGCCTCCCCCACGCCGCGAGCGAACAGCTCAGTCGCCTCGAACGTAGGCGTCTCAATCCGGCGGTAGCCGGCGGCTGCAAGGATCCGCTTCGCCTGATTCTCGACGTGCTCACGGCGAGCAGCGTCGTCAGGGAGCACGTCGAAAGTGCCGCGGGGGGCCTGGATCACTGGTTCGCTGCGAGCTCGCGCAGGAACGGGTTCGTGGCGCGCTCGCGGCCGAGTGTGGTGATTCCCATGTGGCCGGGATAGACGGTGGTGTCGTCTGTGAAGCTGTCCATCAGCGTCTCGATCGAGCTCAGGAGCGTCGGCCAGTCGCCGCCGGGAAGATCGACGCGCCCGACCGAGCCTTGGAACAGCACGTCGCCCGAGAACAGCGCCCCCGCATCGCGGATCGCGTATGTGACGTGGCCGGGGCTGTGGCCCGGCGTAAAGATCACCTCGATCGTCAGGCCGGCGAGGTTCAGCGTCTCGCCGCCCTTGACGGTGTGGTCGGCCTCGTAGCTTTCAAACGGGCCGAAGCCCGGCCACGGGACGTAGTCCATGATGTTGGCCAGCACCTGGCGCTCGAGCTCGGGGCAATAGACCGGGGCGTTCGTGGCTTTCGCCACCGGGCTGACGGCGCCGACGTGATCGAAGTGCGTGTGGGTGACGAGGATCGCGTCGACTGTCGTGATCTCAAGCGCCTCAACTGCGGTGAGGATGCGGTCTGCCTCGTCGCCGGGGTCAACGATCAATCCGTGCTCAGAACCCTTGGCGCGCACGATGAAGCAGTTCTCCTGCACCGGGCCAACGGTGAACATGCGAGCGTCGATCATCGCCCTTCCTGGTTCTTGCGCTGGCGCCGGCGGAAGAGGAACAGCTCCATGTAGTACCCCGCCGGGACGTACAGGATCAGCGCGAACAAGGCGAAGATGATTGCGGCCGTGACCCTGTTCTTCCCCTTGCCGGTGAGCACCAGGAAGATGAACATGATCGCCGCGGCGAACGCGGCTCGCGTCAGCGAAGATTTCCATGTCGGCGGGGTATTCGCGCGGCGCTCGCGGGCGGTCATGCGGGACTGCTTCTTGCGCTCCTCGGCACTCGGTGGGCGGCCGGTGCGTCCGCGGGTCTGGATCGTCCCCGCGGCGGTTCCGCGATGCTTGCTGCGGCGCTTTCGTTTGGTCTGGGCCATGGTGGTAGAGAGCTTAGTCGTCCGCGAGCTCCCTGGCTAAGAGCATGTCCTCGATCAGGCGTTTGTTGCGGACCGGAAGGCCTTCCGGGAAACCCTCGAATGCGGCCGTCGGGGCCAAGCCAACGAGCTCGGCCTCGATCGGCTCGGCGTGCTTGGCGATCGCGTCGATCAGGTCCTTGAGCGGCGTTGCGTGGTGGTCTTCGACGTTGGTCGAGACCTGGGCGACGCCGCGATGGTCGAGCCACAGCCCGATCGCGCGGACGCCGCTGAGTCCTTCTTGTCCGCCTTCACGGATCGCGGCCGCGACCCGCTTGGCATCGTCGATCGTCGCGGGCGCTCGCAGCTCGACGTTGAACGCGATCAGCGGCTGGCGCGCGCCGACGAGCACGGCGCCGGCCGTTGGGTGAAGCGCTCTTGGACCGAAGTCTGGGACGAGCTCCCCGCTCTCGATCCGCTGTTTCAAGGCCGGCGGTCCGCCGCGACGTACCTCGGCGCGGGTCCGCCCCTGCGCAAGGATCCCGTACAGGAACACTGGTAGGCCGCATTCGTGGCCGAGGAGGTCGGCGACGACGAGCGCCTCCGCGCAAGCAGCGCCGCGATCCGCTTGCGTGAGAAACACGATCGGCGCGACATCGAGCGCGCCGACGCGAGGGTGGATCCCATCGTGTCGGTTGAGGTCGACTCGTTCGATCGTGGCGGCCGCTCCGTTGACGACGGCTTGTGCGAGCGTGCCCGGGACTCCCGCGATCGTGAACACGCTGCGGTGGTGATCGGGATCCGCGTGCATGTCGAGCAGCCCGCCGTCGACGTTGAACGCCGCAGCGATTTGGCGCATCGCCGGCACGTCCCGACCTTCTGAGACGTTGGGAACTGCGAGCAGTGTGTTACTCACGCGGCGAGATCGCCGTCGAGCACGAACCGCCCGGCGTCGAGCACCTGACGGCCGTCGATCTCGAGCGATGCGTCGATCACGACGACGTCGAGATGGATCGGGACCGATACCGTCCCGCCGATTCCCGCGCTCGCCCCGAAAGCGACATGGACGGTACCGAGGATCTTCTCGTCCTCGAGCACGTTCCCGGTCAGAGTTGCGCGCTCGTTCGTACCGATCCCAAGCTCCGCCAGGTTCGTGCCGAGCTCCCCATGAGCTCTCAGTCGCTCGATGTACTCGGGCCCGAGACCGCCCTGCGCGTCAACGATCCGTCCGTGCTGCACCGTCAGCGTCGCCGGCTCGCTGCTCAGCCCGAGCGGCGCCAGGCTCATGGCGACGACGCGGCCCTCGCCGTCCTTCGGCGCCGAGAATGCCTCGCCGCACGGGAGGTTGCCGAACGCGCCAGGAGCAGTGAGATCGCCGTCGTCGGCGATGCCGACCCGCGCTGTCAGGTCGACGGTGAAGTCGGTGCCCCGAGGACACCTCACGCGAGCCGAGCTCGCGTCGTCCAGCAGCGCCGCGATCGCACGCGATCGAGCAGCCATCGCGTCGAAGTCGACCGCCATCACGCGCGCGAGCATGTCGTCGGTGACGCCCGGCATCGTCGCGCCGCGGACTCCGCCCTCGGTGGCGCGCTTACGAGCAACCGTGTGGCTGAGTGAGCGGCTCGTCGGCGCGATGTAGACGTCGCACGCCGCCATCGCGGCCGCGATCGGACGCGGGGGCTCTGTCCCGTCCGTCGCCCGCTGATCCATCAGCGCGAGCACGCCATCTGCGCCGGCCGCGAGCGCCTCGCTGCGCAGCGCTTCGCCGATCGCACGCGTGGCCGGATCAGCGACGACCAGCACGTCCTCGCCGGGCTTGACGGCAAGGCAGCGGCGAATCACGGTGCTGACGGCAGGACCAAGGTCGGGCATCGACGGATCATAAGCGGGGCAGGCGGCATACAGTTGCCTCGTGAGGCGCCGGGACCGGCGCGAGCTACGCGATCCGGATCACGCTCAAGCACTGAAGCGCGGCGGCCGATGACGGTGCGAGGCCGGCAGTAAAGCTGGGTTGATTCGTGCCGATGCTCAGATGTATGAGCACCAGTGCCGACGCTGCACCGGCTCCGCGGGCGGGGGAGGCCGACGGGTACCCGCGCGGGCTGATCCCTCCGGCGCACCGAGGTCGCTCACAAAGGCTGATCGGCGATGTGATCGTTGACCTCGGCTTCGCTCGCCGCGAGACCGTCGAGGAAGCAGTCGCGATGGCGCGCGAGCAGGGGCGCTCGACCGGCCGCGTACTGATTGAGAACGGCACGCTGCGGTACGACCAACTGGCGCGGGCGCTGGCCGAACGGCTCGGGCTCGACTACGTCGACCTCTCGATCTACGACATCGATATGGGAGCCGTCAGCCTGATCGACGCCGACGTTTCCAAGCGCCACGAGGCAGTTCCCGTGGGCTTCATGCCAGACGGGTCGCTGCTGCTCGCGATGGCCGACCCCACGAACATCCTCACGTTCGACGAGTTCACGATGATCACCGGCAAGGAGATCACGCCGGCGGCCGCGGCCAAGGAGGACATCGCCGCGCTGATCGCGCGTGTGAATCGGCTCGAGGAGACGGTCACCGAGGTCAGAGAACCACAGCAGGACCTCGAGTTCGCGCTTCACGATGGCCACACCGCGGACGCGCCGATCGTCAAGCTTGTCTACTCGATCATCGCCCAGGCAGTCGAGCAGGGCGCGTCCGACATCCACTGCGATCCCGAGCCCGGCGACATGCAGGTGCTGTTCCGGATCGACGGCGTCCTGACGCCGGCGGCCACGATCGCGCCGTCGATGGCACCGTCCGTCGTCTCTCGGATCAAGATCATGGCCAGCCTGGACATCTCCGAGCGCCGAGTCCCGCAGGACGGACGTCTCGCGGTGACAATTGATGGGCGCCGCATCGACGTGCGCGTGGTGACGCTGCCGCTGATCGGAGGCGAAGGGATCGTGATGCGGATCCTCGACACCGGCGCGGTCGTGCGCAACCTTGACAGCCTCGGCATGCAGGACGCGGACCGCAAACGGTTCCTGGCGGCGATCGGCAAGCCCTACGGCGCCGTCCTCGTGACCGGACCGACGGGGTCCGGGAAGTCGACGACGCTCTACGGCGCGCTCGGCATCATCAACGACGGCAGGCGAAGCATCCTCACGATTGAGGATCCGGTCGAATCCCCAATTGCGGGCATCAAGCAGATGCAGGTGTCGGTCAAGACCGGTGTTACGTTCGCCAACGGCCTGCGCTCAATGCTGCGAGCCGACCCCGACGTGATCATGGTCGGCGAGATCCGCGATGCCGAGACCGCTGGTATCGCGATTCAGGCAGCGCTCACCGGGCACCTCGTGATGTCCACACTGCACACGCGCGACGCCGCCAGTGCAGTCACGCGGCTGATCGATATGGGCATCGAGCCGTTCATGCTCGCGGCAGCGATCGACTGCGTCGTCGCACAGCGGCTGGCCCGCACCCTGTGCTCGCAATGCAAGCGCCCGAGCAAACTCACCCCGGCGATCCTCGAGCAGCACGGCCTGCATGGCGCCCACGTGTTCGAGCCGGCCGGCTGCATCCGATGCCGAGACACTGGCTACCAGGGCCGCATCGGGCTCTACGAAGTCATGCCCGTTACCGAAGAGATCCGAGGCCTGCTACTCGATCACCGGGGCGTCTCGGAGATCACCGCTGCCGCCGCCCGAGCCGGCATGCGCTCGATGCGAACCGACGGCCTGGACAAGGTCAAGCAAGGCATCACCTCGTTCGTCGAAGTCGCGCGCGTCACCAGCGCTTTCTGAGCACCACAGCCCGAACGGCCGGGCATCCGGGCGGGCTCAACGGCCACGGACACCGATAGACTCGCGACTCCCGCCGGAGTAGCTCAGTCGGTTAGAGCAGCGGAATCATAATCCGCGTGTCGGGGGTTCGAGTCCCTCCTCCGGCATCCGATGGTTTGCGGGAATTTCGCGTGGTTACTGGGGATTGGGCGGATTAGCCCAACGGGCTGTCGACCGCTACGAACCGCCCGGAACCGCTGGTTGGCTGACAAAACAGTCCAACGAACAGTCCAACGCCGACGGCGCGCTCGTCCGTCGTCCGCTCCGCGCCTAGCGGGTGCGAGCTGCGAATCGGGCAGAGACCGGCTCTCGGAAACAGCGGATCTCCGGATCGATCCGACAACTTGCTGGTGGCGCTGCCCTGAATTCACGAGAACGCGCTATTGCTGGCCAACGATGTCGACTGCTCAGGTTTCGATCGTGGCGGGTGAGGTGAGGATCGCGGCTGCGCGTGGTTCGAACGCGCCGTAGCCGTTCTCGCGCGAGAGCTCGAGCGCGTGTGTGGCGTGCTCCCGTGCGCCGTCGGTGTCGCCACGCTCGGCGAGTGATTCGGCCCAGCCGAGGTGACCGCGGGCTGTCCACAGCGTCATGTCGTTGGCCTCGTGAAACTCGCACGCGAACGCCAGGTGCTCATCGGACTGCTCGTGCTCGGCGAGGACTGACGCGAGCAGGCCCAGATACAGTCGCGTATGTCCAGCGCTGAATAGTGTGTTCCAGTCGACTTGGTCAGCCCACGGCTCGATGAGGTCACAGAGGATCGCGGCGACCTCGCGGTCGCCTGTCTGGGCCGCTGCCTCGGCGTAGAGCACGAGCGCGGTCAGCTCATCTGCTGCGGGTCGGACGTCCGCGAAGCGGTCGCTCGCCGCCCGCGTGAGGATCGTCGCGGCGTCCTCGCGACGGTCAAGCCAGCGAAGGCCGGATGCTAGGAGCGCGCGCAAGGCAGGGATGCCCGGATTGGCCTCCACGCTTTGCTCGAGCATCGCGATGATCTCCTCGCCGCGCCCTTGGAAGACGCGCAGATAGAACATCTGTATCCCATACAAAAGGAGAGCGTCGGGCTGCTCCGCCTCCTGTCCGGCCTGAAACGCTCGCTTAACAAGGCGCTCGCCGCCAACCATGTCGCCTCGCATCAACGCTAGCGCCGAGGTCACCCACTCGGTCTGCCAGACGACTGTGGGCCGCCCGAGCTCTGCTGCAATCCGCTGTATGCGCTCGAGCGGCGCTTGAACGCGTGCGAGCTCCCCTCGCTGGACGCAGCCGATAAGCTCGCGGTTGGCCCCCTCCCAACGAAGTGCAGGATCGTCCAGCTCGTCGGCGGCCCTGACCAGCTCATCTGCGAGGGTAACTCGCAGCTCTAGCGTCTTCGCGCCCTCAAGCGCGACGGCCGCGCTCGACAGCACATAGGCCAGCGCCCGCTTATCTCCAGCGCCACGCGCGAGCTCGATGGCTTCTTCTGCGAGCGCCCAGCGGTGTGCGACGTCGCGGTCCCAGGACAGCTCCTGCGCCTGGAGTGCGAGCAAGCGGGCGCGTCGAGCGGGATTCGGGGGATCGTCGAGCTCGATCGCACGCTCAATGGCGGTAATCCGCTCGTCGTCGACTGCGCCAATTGCGCTGGAGAAGCCTCGGTTGTTAGCCAATGAGGCACGAGCCGCGAGTTCGCCGTCCTGCAACTCTGAGGCGATGTGCGACGCCTCCAGGAGGGTCTCGCGGAATGCCGCGACGCCCGTCTGAAGTTGCGCCTGGCCGAGCCCGATCAGCGCCTCGCAGCGCTCCCGGCTATCCGCGTCGGCGGTCTGCTCGACAGCATCTGTGAAGTACTTCACCGCCTCGGCCGGGGCCAGGTTATCCAACGCATACCGTCCGGCTTCCAAGGCGTAGTGGGCCGCCTTGGCCTTGTCGACCGAGGCGGCCGCTAAACGCCAGTGCAGCGCGAGCTCCGCCGAGTGCTCGCCCGGGTCGGCTCCGTAGAATTCCTCGAGCGCCTGCGCTACCCGCTGGTGTATGCGTGCCCTCCGTGTGGCACCGAGCCCGTCATATAACGTCTGGTTGATCAGAGCATGAACGAAGCTGAACCGCCCGACCTGCTCTGAGGATTCGGCCAGCACGGACGCGGCGACCGCCGCCTCGAGGTGATCCAGCAAGCGGGCTTCATCGATCTCGACAACGGCCGAGAGCAGCTCGAGGTCAAACTCGCGGCCCACCACCGCCGCGAGCCGGAGAGCCTCATGTGACTCCTCGCCGAGGCGCTCCACGCGCCGCTCGATCACATCACGCACGCTCTCCGGCATCATGATCCCGGCCGAGGTATCAACGCTCCACCTGGCACTGGCCTCGTCGAACACGAGTCCACCGGACTCCGAGAGACCCCGCAGGATCTCTCCCGCAAAGAAAGGGTTACCGTCGGTCTCGGCCGCGATCTGGGCGGCCAGCTCGATCGCATCAGCGTCGAGCTCGTGGCCCGCGAGCGCGGTCATGATCTCCGCGACCTCATCGGCAGCAAGGCCGTGAAGCGCGATGCGCTGCACGCCCTGCAACGAGCGCAGATCGGCCAGCACCGCGGTGAGCGGATGGTCCTTTCCGAGGTCCGAGTCCCGATAGGTGGCGATCACCTGCAGCGCGCCCCGCTCGCTGGAGCGCAGCACGTGCTTCAAGAGCGCGAGCGACTGCGCATCAGCCCAATGCAGGTCATCGAGCACCACGCACAGCGGCACCGTCCGCGCCACCTCTCCCAACAGCCCGGCGACGGCGTTGAACAGCAGGTAACGCTCGGTCTCTGGGTCCGAGGACTGAGGCGCCGGGAGGTCTTCGCTGCGCTCGGCGAGGTCGCGCGCTAGGCGCACCAGCTCCCCGCCATGACGCTTGACATGCCGGGCGATCAGCTCATCCGGTGCGCTCTCGACAAGCTGCGAGCACACCCCGATCCACGGCTCATAGGGAACGGCGAGCTCCTCCGTGCACGCGCCCCACACGACAGCGGAGCCATCTGCATGCGCGTCGTGCGCGGCGTAACTCGCAAGACGCGTCTTGCCGATCCCCGGCTCGCCCGACAGCAGCACCACCTGCCGGGCACCCGACCGCGCATGACTGCGCGCGACCTCGATGAGCTCGCGCTCCAGTTCACGACCGACGTACGCGGTCCGCGGCACCGTCCGCAGCGCTTCGGGCAACGGCCACCGCCCCACATCGGCCCCGGACTGCTCCGGATCCAACGGCTCCCAGAGAACCCTGAATGCCTCCATCGGCTCCGGGATCCCTTTCAGTT
The DNA here is from genome assembly GCA_963794285.1 of uncultured Solirubrobacterales bacterium. GTDB lineage: Bacteria > Actinomycetota > Thermoleophilia > Solirubrobacterales > Solirubrobacteraceae > Palsa-465. The sequence continues at coordinate 280,037 of CAWCDS010000007.1, read as the reverse complement.
CGAGCACTCCGAAGGACTCGAACTGCGCCCCGTCCACCCGCCCGGCAGCCATCTTCGTCATCGGCGAGACGAGGATCCCGTCCGTCGGCGCCTCGTCGCACAACCGAGCGGCCTCGATCGCCGGCATCCCGAAGTAGTCCCCGTCCTTGACCAGCGACTCACCGGTCCCCAACCCGATCCGCACACGCAATCGTTGCTCGGCCCCGCGATAGCGCCGTTCCAGCAGTTGCTGCGTCAACACCGCGCACTTGACTGCGGCCGAGGCGGAGCTGAACGCGACCATCAGCCCGTCGCCGGTGTTCTTGAATTCCGTGCCGCCCGACGGCTCGATCGCCTCGCGGAGCAGCGTGAAGTACTCCTCGCGCAGCTCATCCGCGCGGACCGGCCCGACCAACGTAGCCAACCGGGTCGACCCGACCAGATCGACCAGCCAGATCGTGCGCAGCTCGACCGACTCAGCCACACGCCCCCCTGTATAGGAGTTCCAGGCTCCAGATCGTAACCCGCCGACCCAACCCCGACAACCACCCCGCCGAGCGTCGGATCCTCAGGGCTGGGTCGCGGCGTGGGACGCCATGATCGCGGCCGCGCGTGGCTCGAACGCGCCGTAGCCATGATCACATGAGAGCTCGAGCGCGCGGGAAGCGTGCTCGCGGGCGCGGTCGAGCTGGCCTCGCTCGGCAAGCGCCTCCGCCCAGCCTAGCTCGGACCGGGCCTCCCCCACGCGCATGCCGTGCCGGTGATGGAACTCGCAGGCGAACGCGAAGTCCGCGTCGGCGAGCTCGTGGCGGCCAAGGGTCGCGGCGAGCATCGCGGTGTACGTGCGCGCGTGTCCGAAGCTGACGCCAGGGTTCGAGATGAACTGGTCGGCGTACGGCTCGATCAGCTCATACAGCATCGCGGCGGCTTCGATGGAACGCGTCTGCGCGGCCGTGTCCGCGTACAGGGCCAGGCCGATCATGCGATTCTGGTCATAGCGGAGGCCTTCGAAGTCCTCTGCGGTGCCACGCGCAAGAATCTCCGCGGCTTCTGGGCGGCGGTCGACGAGGCACAACGTGTAGGCGAGCGCCGCACCCCAGGGTACGCCCGGGTACTCGGCCACCATCCGCTCGATCAGCGCGATCACCTCGCCGCCTCTGCCCTGGACCATGCGATTCGCGACGATCGTGCTTCCGTAGTTCATCGCGGCGTCCGGTTGACCCGCGTCCTGTCCGAGTGCGAGCGCCCGTTCGGCCTGCCGCTCGCCGGCCTCCAAGTCGCCGCGCATGCACATCATCCCGGCGGCGAGGAAGCCCGCGTTCCATCTCTGGGTCGGCTGCCGTGTCTGCTCCGCGATCGCCTGAACACGCTCGAACGCCGCGTCGGCCCACCCAAAATCGCACAGCTCGATCGCCGTAATCATCTCCCTGACCCTGGCGGTGAACTCGACGTGCAGATCCCCGACCTGCGCGATCAGCGCGCTCAGCTCGCGAACTCGCTCGGACCGCGTGGCGAGCGTGTCCGGCGCCCAGATGGCGTAGCAGGAGCTTTCGAGCACCGCCGCGAGCGTCCGCGGATCGGACGCCTGGCGGGCGAGCGCGATCGCCTCCTCGGCCAGCCCTCGGCGCCGGGCGTGCTCCGGTTCGAACGCCAGCTCCTTGGCCAGCAGCGCCAGCAGCCGCGCGTGGCGGGCCGGCTGCGGCGGGTCGTCGAGCTCGAGCGCCCGCTCGATCGCCGCGACCCGCTCCGGATCGACGGCGCCGAATCTGCTCACCCAACCGCGGCTGTTTGCGAGCGTCGCGCGCGCGGCGAGGTCTGCATCTCTCAGTTCCGCTGCGATTCCCGCCGCCTCCAGCAACGTCTCGCGGTAGGCCGGCACGCCCGTCTGCCGCTGCGCCTCGCCGAGGCCGATCAGCGCCTCGCACCGGTCAACGCTCGCGACCGAACCAAGCATGTCGAGAGCGTCGCCGAACAGCTTTGCGGCCTCGCTCGGCGCGAGGCTGTCGAGCGCCCGTCGTCCGGCGCGCAGCGAGTAGCCGGCCGCCCTGCGCCTGTCGACCGACGCCGTGCCCAGCCGCCAGTGCAGCGCCAGCTCGCCCAGATGCTCGTCAGAATCGATGCCGTACAGCTGTTCGATGGCCTCGGCGACCCGGTGGTGGGCCCGCGCACGGCGAGTCCCACCCAGCCCCTGGTACAAGGTGTGATTGATCAGCGCGTGCTCGAAGTCGAACCGTCCGACGACATCGGTCGACTCACGCAGCAGCGAGGCCTGGACCGCGGCGTCGAGCACGTCGAGCAGCCGGGCCTCGCTCATCGAAACCAGCTGCGCGAGCAAGTCGACGTCGAATGAGCGCCCGATCACGGCCGCGATTCTCAGTGCCTCCCGGGCGTGCTCGCCGAGTCGGTCGATTCGGTGCTCGATGACCTCGCGGACGCTCTCCGGCAGGCTGCTCAGCGCCGCCTCCTCGACGCTCCAGCGACGTGCCGTCTCGTCGAACGTGATCGCGCCGGACTCGATCAGGTTGCGTAGGATCTCGCCGACGAAGAATGGGTTGCCCCCGGTCTCGGTCGCGAGTCCACCCGCGAGCGCCAGTCCGTCGGCATCGAGCTCGTGGCCCGCTGCGGCAGCCACCAGCTGCGCAACCTCGTCCGGTTCCAGCCCGCTCAGGCGGATCCGCTCCACGCCCTCGCTGCGCCGCAGATCCGCGAGCACGCCGGTCAGCGGGTGATCCCTGCTCAGCTCCGAGTCGCGATAGGTGACGATCACCATCAGCGCGCCCTGTCCGGCCGCTGCGACCACGTGCCTGAACAGCGCGACCGACTGCCCGTCGGCCCAGTGGAAGTCATCGAGCACCACGCACAATGGCTGCGAGCGCGCGATCGCGAGCAGCAGCTCTCCGACCGCTTTGAACAGCAGGAAGCGCTCGGTCTCCGGATCGGTTGACTGCGGCGCGGGCGCATCCGGCACCCGGCGCGCGAGATTGCGCGCTAGCCGGCCGACCTCGCCACCCTGCGCCGCAACATATGCATCGAGCACGTCGACCGCCGCATCCTCGACCAGCTGCGAGCAGACCTCGATCCACGGCTCATACGCCGCCGCGACATCCTCGCTGCACGCACCCCAGCACACCGCGAACCCCTCGGCATCCGCGCGCAGCGCCGCATACGAAGCCAGCCGCGTCTTCCCGATCCCCGGCTCGCCGGACAGAAGCACCGCCTGTCGTTCGCCCGCGCGCGCCTGCGCGCGCGTGTGCTCCAGCAGCGCGCGTTCGTCGGCGCGGCCGACATACGCGACTCGCGGCACCGTCCGCAGCGCCGCGGGCACCGGCCACGCTCCGACGTGGATCCCGGACTCGTCCGCGAGCGGCTCCCAAACGACCGCGAAAGCCTCCATCGGCTCCGGAATCCCCTTCAATTCCAGCTCGCCGAACGACTCAAATCGCGCGCCGTCAACCCGGCCCGCCAGCAACCTCGTCGCCGGCGAGACGAGGATCCCGTCCGCCGGCGCCTTGTCGCACAGCCGGGCAGCTTCGGTCGCCGGCATCCCGAAGCAATCCCCGTCCTTCACCGTCGACTCGCCCGTACCCAACCCGATCCGCACACGCAACCGCTGCTCCGCGCCCCGATATCGCCGCTCGAGCAGCTGTTGGGTCAGCACCGCACACCCGACCGCCGCCGACGCTGAAGCGAACGCGACCATCAACCCGTCGCCCGTGTTCTTGAACTCCCGGCCCCCGGACGCGTCGATCGCCTCCCGCAGCAGACCGAAGAACTGCTCACGCATCTCATCCCACCGCACCGGGCCGACAGACGTCGCCACCCGAGTCGAGCCGACCAGATCCACCAGATAGATCGTCCCCAGCTCGACAGTCTCAGCAGCCATCCGGCCCCCTGTGCAGCACTTCCAGTCCCGCCCAGTCTATAGGCGGCCACCCAATTCTGGGTGTGTACACAGCCCACAACTGGGTGGATGACCGGCGCTGCATCCTCGAGCCTCCACGGCATCGCAAACCACTCACCGGGAGAATCCGATGAACGCTCAGTTGACACACCTTCACGCCCAGCAGCACATCGCGGACCTGCAGCGCCAGGCAGACCACGCGCGACTCGCGGCCACGACGGACGCCGAGCCGGCCACGTCGGCCAAGCCCCGCCGAACGTCAGCGCGCCGGCGCTGGCTCGTGCTGACGCTGGTGACCGATCGCCGCCGCGCCTGACCCCACCGTCGGCCCGCGGCCGGTAGTGCGGCCTGTCGGGTCTACGAGCTGCGGTGTCGCAGCGCATTGATGTCGCGAACGACGATCCGCTTGCGTTGCGTCTGGATCCAGCCCAGCTCGCGGAGCGTCTGCAACGACTTGGCGACACCCGCGTGCGACGCGCCGGTCCAGGCACCGAGCTCCTCCTGAGTGAGCGGCAGGCTGATGATCGTCCCCTCCGGCGAGAGCTCCCCGTAACGCTCACACAGCTCAACGAGACAGGCGGCCAGCCGACCGACGGTGTCGAGCTCACGGAACTGCACGCGCTTGCGTGACGCATCGCGGAAGCGCGCGCTGAGCGTCCGCAGGATCACCAGCGCGACCCGCGGCCTCTCCTCGAGGTAGCGCCCGAACACACCCGCCGCGACCACGAGGACTTCGACCGGCTCCAACGTGGTGACCGTGCTGAGCCGCGGCTGGTCGTCGAGGAACGACAGCTCGCCGAGGATCTCGCCCGGCCCGCGGACGCTGAGCAGCGTCTCCTGCCCATCATCGCCCGTGATCGTGACCTTCACCCGCCCAGCGAGCACGACCATCACCCGGTCGCCCGGCTCGCCCTCATACATCAGCACCGCCTCGCGCGCCACCGTCCTGCGATGACCGCGAGCCTGCAACGCCGCCCAATCCTCCGCCTCCAGCAGCGCAGCAAAGCTCCCAGGTTCCAGCAACGCTCCACTGTCGGTCAGCGCGCTCACCGGTCCGATTCTCGCCGCCAGACCCGCCGCTGACAAGCCGCGCAGACCCGATGCAGCCACAAGTGGGCGCTTGGATCACCCAGAACTGGGTGGAGGCAAGCACCCCCTTACCTGACCATGCACTCCACCGACTGTCCACCAACCAACCACGCAGGTTGGTCGGTATCTAACGAAGGGGTTTCTCATGTCACTAGTCGAAACGGCTGCACCCGCTTACTGGGCAGGCTGCGCCAACCGTTCTCCGCTCCCGTTACGTGCAACTCCGAGCACTCCTTGCGATCGCGACCACCGCGGTCGCAGGACTAACCGTGGCCCTCGTCCTAGTCGCCACCACTACCAGCAGCGTCCGCAGCCCAACTGTCGCCGCCGCCGCGAAATCACCCCCGCGGCTGAGTCGGGAGCGACGCTGAATCACAGTGGGCGGCGCGATTCGCTCGCATTGGCTGAGTTGGGTGCCAGGCTGGATCACAGTGGGCTCCTCCGGCGTTTCGCCACACGGTGAATTGTCAACCCGAGAGAGATCTTCATCCCGCGATTGCGGGCGACGAACGGAATCTCCACCGCGCGAACTGGCGCTGTCGCTTCCGGGTTACTGGTCAGACCAGCCATCTGCTCCGAACCGATCTCGCGCCTGGGCAACGCCGAATGTGCCTGCTGACCGACTTCCGCGGCAGGCTTGCCTCCGGTGTCCTGATCGGGTCGGTGTTGGCCGGCGTGCCGCTCCCATTGGCGGCATCTCGTGGTTTCTGCTCGTGCTTCGGCGGGATGGAGGCGGCGGCGTGAGGGGGTCGCCCGCTGGCATGGATGCCAGCGGAACTGGGCACGGATGGGGCCTCCACATTCGATCGCCGCTGAGATCTCGACGGCAAGACCCGCTCGAGTCGTCTAGGCACACGTTGTCGCGCAGGTCAGCGACGCCATCGTCGGCGCTGCCTTGGCTCCGGGATCCCGAAGATCTCTCGATATCGCCGCTCGCGCTCGGCGGCGGCCTCGGGTGTCTCAGGCTCCGGCGCCGGCCGTGATATGGGCCGCTCTGCCTCGACTGACGCGGGCGGCAGAGGCGTTCCGCGAGCCTGCTCGGGCTCGTAGGATTGCGGCGCCTCGACGCCGTCGCCGGTGGCTTGCGGGATGCTTGTCGCCGGCTCGTCGGCGTCGTCGGCAGGGGGCGAAAGAGCGGCGATCTCCTCGGAGCGCGGTTGGACAACCACAGTGAACTTCGTGCCCGTGACACCGACCTTCTTGACCAAGCGGGTGATCGCGCGCGCGACCGAATCGTTAGCGCAGTCGTAGAGCACCGCCGAGTAGCGACCATCGAAGACTGCGTCACCCCACCCTTCGAGGATCTTCTTCTGCCGGTCCTCGCGGCGGCCACCGCTCTCGGAGATCAGGGCGATCGGTGGACCAGAGCGGCTGCGCCACACCGCGAGGTCAGGCAGCTGCTCGGTGTAGCCGCGCTCGCACCGCATCCGGACCGCCCACCGCTCGGACTCGAGCGCCAATTCACGCGCCGACTTCCACACTCGGCCGCGTTTCTCCGCCCGCGCGGCCGACCAGCTGACGAGGACGCCGTGCGCGATCGTCGTTGGCGCCGGTGGAGCGTTCACGGCTCGCAGGCCGCCAAGTCCGGCGCCTTCCATCCCGAGGCCCGTCAACCAGGCAATCGAGCCCTCGCCCCATACCCACGGCGCTCGACCCAGCCACCCCGCCGCCTCGAGCTTCGCCACATGCCGCCGGACAACTCGCTGATCTAGGTCAAGTCCGGCTTGCAGCGCTGGCAACGACACTATCCCCAGCCTTCCGATGAAGCGCCCCACCCGCACCGTTCCAGGACCAGACACGGCCTGCCTGCTCATCGTCAACCCACCACTTGCGGATCTCGTTCGGGACCCACCGTTCGCCCCGCCCGCACGGAGATGAACCTTCCGGCCTCGACTGACAGCTGACCACCCGAACGAATACGTGGAGGGCGGGTGGTCAGCTGCCACCAAGAGCGCCGCGGCAAGACGAAAAGCCCCGTGCGGGCGGGGCGGACGGCTGACCGAGGTGGTCCGCAACCCGGACCGCGCGGCGTCGGGAATTGCGGACCGGGCTGCGGTCCAGTTCGAGTCACACATCATCCGACTGCTCGGTGGTGTCCGTCGCGCGGTCTCCGGCCTGATCAGACGCAGACGGCCACTGATGGCCTTCCTGCTCGAGCATCGCGTCGACGAGCTCGTGTAGGACCAGCGAGACCTCCTCCAGCGCCTGCTGCTCAGCCGGCACCGAGTGTTCGCCCATCGCTCGGCCAAGCTCATCGACTGCCCGATCGAACCGCGCCCACAGCTCTGCCGGTCCGGGCCGGCTACCACCGGGGCGCAACTCGTACGACAGGACGCCGCCGGGCAGACCGGATTGTCGCTGCCACCACGCGCCGGGCGCCTCGTCGCCGACGTTCTCCAACGCGGCCGCCTTACGCGCCGCCGCGTCGGCGATGTCGTTGATGCGAACGACGAACCCAGGATCCGGAGGAGCCAGCGCGCTCGCCCGGAGCGCATCGCGCCACTCCGTCTCAGCTACCCCCAGCCAGCCGCCGGGCGAGACATGTCTCCGTGCCTCTTCGGACCAGTGCGGCGACTGATGCGGCGCCGCAATCGTGTCACCGAACCGCCAGCCAGGACCGCCCGGCTGATCGTCGGGCCCGATCACGTCCTTGCCAGCAAGCATCCGATCTAGTTCCGAGCGGCGCACTAACCACTTGCGCTGCCCGGCCCGCATCGCCCGAAGCGTCCCCTTCGAGATCCATGACCGGATCGTCGCCGGGCTCATGCGCAGCTCCTCGGCGATCTCCGCCAGCGTCAGCCACGGATCTTCAGGTGGGTCTGGCTCTTGATCCGTCAATTCACTCCGATCGACAGTAGCGTGATTAGCGCAATTAGGCTACCATCGTGAAGCGATGGCGGCGAAGAGGAGTGAGCGACCAGTGGCTGCGGTCGAGCGATCCTCTACACGCGTGAGGAGGCGGCCACCGCGCTCGGTATGAGCGTCGACACGTTCGAGCGCCGGGTTCAGCCGTTCATCCGCGTGGTGCCGTGCGGGGCGCTCGTCCAGGTGCCGCCGGAGGAGCTCCGGCGCTGGGCCAGGGACAACGCGCGCTCGTTCTTCAACAAGAGCGCTTGATGCCGCCTGACCCAGGCGTACGCTGGTCGGACCCGGATCAGGAGAGCATCGTGCCCGAGTACCGCAAGACGAAGACGGTCGGCGTCTATGTCCGCCATCAAGCACGATGCCCCGCGGGATCCTCCGAGGCTCGATGCCGCTGTCAGCCGTCGTATCGAGGGCACCGCTGGGATTCGAGCAAACAGGGGATGGTGTGGTCCGCGACGTTCCGGGTACCGCGCCGAGGTCCTCGGCGGGCTCGCGTCGACGATCAAGGGTGAGGAGGCCGTCGCCGAGGCCGACGGGGCTGGACCCACGTTCGGCGAGCTCGCGACCGAATGGCTCGACGGCGTCCACTCGGGAGCGGTCGGCCGACGGCGCGGCAGAAAGGGCTCCGGGTACTCGACGACAACGCTGGAGGGATACGAGCGCTCGCTGCGCTACGTCCTGACACCAGAGTTCGGGGCACGCCCAGCAGGCGAGATCGACGACCGCGAATGGCAGACCTGGGTCGATCGCCTGAGCCGTGAGGGCCTCTCCCGCTCGCGGATCGCCAACCACCTCGCGGTCGCCCGCGCCATCTACGGGTGGGCGTGCCGTCCCACCCGCCGCCTCGTCGACCACAACCCGCTCGCCGGCCTCGAGCTGCCACCGACCGACGAGAAGCCGCGAACGAGAGTCGCCGACGCGGACGAGGCCGCCGCGCTCATCGGTGCCTTGGATCCGGCCGACGCTGTCCCTTACGCCCTCGCGTTCTACGCGGGGCTCAGGCGGGCCGAGATCAAGCGGCTCGACTGGCCGGACGTCGAGCTCGACGGCTACCGGCTCGTCGTGCGGAAGGCCAAGAGCCGAGCCGGCACCGGTCGGCGGCCGCCAATCGCTGAGCCGCTCCGCCCAGTCCTCCTCGGCGAGTACATGAGGCAGGGGCGGCGGGAGAAAGACCCGGTTAGCGCCGTGTCCGTGACGTCGGGCAAGATCGCGGAACGTGCTCGTCAGCGGTGGGCTGCCGCGGGCCTCGAGCCGATCACGCTTCATGAGTGTCGCCATACGTATGCGAGCTTCCTCATGGCCGCCGGCTACACGCTCCGCGAGCTCATGGAGTACATGGGTCACAGCTCGCTGCAAGCGACGGAGCGCTACGTCAAGCTGCTGCCGCCGCTCGATGAGACCGACCCGGCTGATCGGCTGAACGCCTACCTCCGCCGCCGCGCAACCAGCGGATGACACGACCCAAGTGGGCTGCGACACTTCAAGCATGCGTGAAGGAGCGACACTCAAGCTAGACAGCGGTGAGGAAGTCCGCGTCGACGTGGACCGCGACGATCTCGAGCGCGATGAGATCGTGGTTCGGCGGACAGCGGAGCCGACGCCTTCACACGAGAAGCTGTTGGCATGGATCGACCAGCATCTCGCGACCGCCAAGCCGCATCCTGCCGGGACGACCGATCGGTTCCTTGAGGCCGATCGCGAGCGTCCCTACTGATGGCGGGTCTCTATGTAGACACGTCGGCGCTTGGTCGGGTTCTCCTCGCTGAGCCAGACGCTCCGGCGATTCGAGCAACGCTCTCGAATTACGAGGAGCAGTGGTCGAGCGAGCTCGTGACCGTCGAGCTGGGCCGGCTCGGAAAGCTCCACGGACTCCAATCGGACGCACAGCAACTCCTCTCGAACATCAGGCTGGTCCGTATCACCAGCGCTCGCCTTCGATCGGCCGCCGCGATCGACCCCCCGAAGGTGCGGACACTCGATGCGATTCACCTGAGTGCTGCCACCGCGCTACACAACGCCGGCACCATCGCCGCCGCGCTCACATTCGATGGTCAGCTTCAGGCCGGGTGTCGGCACCACGGCATCGCAGTTGAGGCGCCGACGCCGTAGCCTCGGCGTCGGCGCGATCCATCGCGCCGACGGCGCGATCCATCGCGGAGCTCTCATGCTCTCGTACGTGACCCCGGCGGTGGGACTCCGCAGCTGTGGGCGTCGAGTAGCTCACCAGCGAGCAGATCGCTCATCATCAGCTCAAGGCCTGCGACTCGCCCGTTGACCTCACTGAAGCTCGGCCGAGGAAGATGTCCGTGAGCGAGCTTGCTCCGAAGCTCGTAGCAGCCCCCAAAGAATTTCACGGGCGACTCCTTGGGTTCGCCGTACCTACGATCACCGAGTCGTTGGGCTAGGCGTCGTCCAGCGCGGCTGATCGACTCGTACCGCAGGTACTCCAGCGAACCTAGAAGCGATGTGATTTCGTCCTTCGACAGATCGGAGTCTTTCGTTTCCTGGATGAGTCGCTCCACATGGGCGGTTGCGGCCGCTGACCGAGGCTCCTGGTCGATTAGCGTCTCCATAGCCATCATCAACATCAGGAATCGAGCGTCCGCCAACAGCGCGACGAACAACGATCCGCTGTACAGCTCGAACGCTGTTCTCTCCCTCTCAGAAATCGAAATCTCAATCTCTTCCGCCCGCTCGATGGCCTTCACGAGCCGCGGCGCCGGTCTCCCCACAACCGCATCGAGAGAGCTTCGCGCGAACTTCGGCCACGGTTCAGCCTCACACACCATCAGCCCATGTTCATCGCTGATGACGCGCTCAACGCCCCATTGCTGCCTCAACATCTCCAAGTACTCCGGCGCCTTATAGCTGCCTGGCGCGCGGTCGCCGAAGTCTGCCCCGACGTTGACCCGAGCGAGTGCGCGTTCGGTGAAACTGCGCCAACGCAACCCGGCGGCGCGCGCATCAGCCTGTCGCGTACCCCTTACCAAGAAGCACCAGCTGCTCGGCATCCTCAAGCGCTTGATCCGTCTCCAGCGCGCGCAGGATGACGTCTTCACCCGACTGCGTACCGATCGTTAGCTCGTGTTCAGGGCCAGTGTTCAGACGGACGAACCCGCTGAGCCTGAACCGAATGCGGAACGCGTAACTCACTCTCGGATCGTACCCACGGCCACCCAGCACAGCCCGCAAGGAACGATGAGCGCCCCACACTCGCGCTCGCGCAACTGGCGCTGGCCGGACGCGCGATTTGCCTCGGCGTGACACGGATGAGCGTTAGCTCGCGGTCATACCGCCTGACAAAACAGTCCAATTTGCCGTCCAACATCTCCCCGATCGTCCGTAAACGCTGGGAAGGCGGCCGGAATCATAATCCGCGTGTCGGGGGTTCGAGTCCCTCCTCCGGCATTTGGTTCTCCCTGTAAATGGGCACGTTTTTGTTCACGGGCGTTGCTTACGCGGGGTAAGGCTCCCCAAAGGCTGCCCAAACACGTGGAGGGCTCCCCAGCGTCGTCGGGGAGCCCTGGTTCGCGGTCAGCTGAGGTCAGGCTGCCGGCCGGATCGGCACGACGGCGCCGATCTGCTCGTCCACGAGAGCGCCGAGACGCTTGGCCGCGTCGGGCTGCGGCGCGTAATGGACGTACTGCCTCGTCGTGGCGATGTCGGCGTGGCCCATCCACGTCTGCACGTCGGTGATCGGAAACGCCCGCCGGTTCACCGATCTGCCGCTTCTGGTGACGCTCCGCGAACGCGACGGCACCACCGGCTGACCAGTCCGCTCGTCGAGCACCACCGTCTTCCAGTCAGCGTGCTCGAGCTCCGCCGGCGCCCCCTCAAGGTCTGAGGCGCGCAGCAGCCGGTCGGTCTCTCCGAAGTCAACGTCCGAGCAGAATGCGCGCCTGGCCTTGAAATGCGCGCCAGTTTCGCTCCCACGCGCCGTCCCGCGGAGTCACATGCGCGAACCTTGAGACAAGATCAACCAGCGAGCGCTCCAACTCAAGGTCCCGCAGCGCCCGCGCGCGCTCGGTCTCGAAGGCGCTCGCCTCCACCCACTCCAGCGGGCGCCAGATACACACCCCGATACATGGCTGTGTGGCATCAAGTCCGCCGCAGTCCGGACAACGCCAAACTGTGGTTGCGTCGGAAGACCACGCCTCGCCGTCAGGCGCCTGAGGGGTCGGGTTCCCGGTTGCCCGCAGAACGACTCGTCCGCGTTCCTGTGCCGACTCGTAGAGATCTCTGCAATCGGCCGGCCGCGGCGCCGAGCTCGCCAACTCCTCGGCGACCGGCACGAGGCGTGCTATCCGGATCCGACATGCCGCGGCCGCATCCGCCAACTCGTCGTACTCGGCGCCGCTGACGAGGTCGAGCTTGCGCTCTCGGCAGATCGCCGGGCAGCTCTCGAACTCCCGCATCGACCCGCACCCGACACATGTAGGGATCATGAGGCGTGCGGGATCCACCACCCCAATCTAGTGTCAGCGCGCGAGCCCGGGCTGCGTTGCCAGACAGCGATGAGCTCGGCAGCGTCGGGGCGGCGCGGAACACGACTTGATCCCAACTTTTCGCGCAGCCCCGCGGATGAGTGCCATTGCGCAGTGCGCGGCACGAATGCTCCACCACGCCAGCGGCTGCCAGGCATTCGCGAGGTCGTGGTCTTGATGTTCCGGGGGCTGACGTGACCGGTCGTCTCTTTCGGCCCTCTTTATCGTAGTCCGATATCGTGACACGATATGTCATTGATCCGATCCGATTTCGAGCACCTGCTCGCGCTCCGCACCGGCCTCAGGCGCTTTCTGCACTGGAGCGAGCATCAGGCCAGAGCCGCCGGCATCACGCCCGCGCAGCACCAACTGCTGCTCGCAGTCAAAGGACACCCCGATGCTGCCGGGCCAACGATCGGTGACGTCGCGAACTACCTCGTATTGCGCCACCACAGTGCCGTCGGACTGATCGACCGTGCCGCGGCCGCCGGACTCGTGACCCGCGGGCCAGACCACGCGAACAACAGCACCGTCCGCATCGCCCTGACCGACATAGGCAACGAGAAGCTCGACGATCTCACCGAAACCCACCTCGAGGAGCTCAAGCACCTCGCCCCCGCGATGCGCTCGCTCTGGCGAGCACTCGAGGCCGACGGCACGGCCACGCTCAGAACCGCAGCCCTCACGCCCGCGCCCAATCCCGGATGAGCTCCGATCCATCACATCCATCCACAGGAGGCAGACATGCAAACCGAGCAAGCACACACAACGATCGAGCAGCCGTTCCAGCCTGAGATACCGCGATCACAATTCGCGCGCGGCATGCTCCGCCGCGAGCGAACCGCCGAGGAACTACGCCTCGGGCGATTCACCGACGGACAGCAAACCACGACAACCGCGGCGAACGGTCTCCACCGCGGCCGGTTCAGCGAAGGCCAGGAACTGACCGGCGACGCAGACCCCAACAAGCACATCCGCCGACGCTACAGCGAAGGGATGGAGACGAAACGGCCAACCATCTCCTGCTAGACGAGTGACACCAGGACTGGGCTGGGTGATTGCCAAGCCAAGTCGCGGCGGGACACCAGGTATCCGCCGCTCAGGCCCCGATGCACGTAGTCTCCGCCACGCATACCAAAATGGTATCAAGCGGTGGCAGCCGGTTCGGAGCCGTCCGACACATCGGTCTCGATTACGTGTAGCACGTGGACCGCCGCGTCGCGGGCGCGGGCGAGTGGCGTCGCCATCGCGCTGACCTGACGGGCTGTGGGGCCGGCCACGGCGAGGACCATCGGCGCCGCGCCGCCGGCAACGAAGGCGGGCGGGGTCGTGCTCGCGTGATCGCGAGCGGGAACGGTCGAGGCGATCGGCCGGAGCGCGTCGCGATATGTCCAGAGCACGGCGAGGCCGATCGCGGTCATCGCGGCGCCGAGGTAAACGGTGCTTGGACGCTGAGCGCAAGGGAGGTGGTGGCGTGGCCGACGAGTTCTCCGTTCTGGTCGCGTGCGTGCGCTTCCGCGAATGCGACCCGGCCACCCTTCCGCAGCGCGCGTCCGTGAACTTCGATCGGGCCGGAGTCGGCCCGCAGGGGCTTGAGGTAGCTGACCTTGATCTCGATCGAGGACGAGGCTGCGCCAGCCTTCAGGAGTGTCTGCACCGCGGCGCCTGCAGCGAAGTCGAGCAGCGTGCAAAGCAGGCCGCCGTGGACGATCCCGATCGGGTTGTAGGTCGATTCGTCCGGCGTGCAGCGGAACACCGCGTCACCCTCGCCGACCGAGACGAGCTCGGCCCCGATCAGCGTCGCCATCGGGGGCGGCGGCAACCGGCCGTCGATGATCGCCTGCAGGAACTCGCGGCCGGAGAGTTCGGCACCGGCGACGGCAAGGGCCAGCGGGTCATTCCAGCCGATCGACTTGCTCCGCGACGCTCCCCAGCCGTCGTGAATGCAACGCCCGGTCTGCGCCAGCTCGCTCGCGGGCGTCATGAGCACAATCCTGCGTCGATGTTCTGGAGGCGTACTTGGCCGCGGGCGATCAGCTTGTCGTCGCCGGGTCGGCGGATCTCGACCTGCCACAGCTGCTGCGTGCGGCCCTGCCAGATCGGGACGGCGACGACCTGGAGGCGGCCGCGCTCGTGCGGGCGCACGAAGTCGGTGGTGTTGTTGACCCCGACCGCATGCCGACCGCGATCTTTGACGGCCTCAAAGGCGCCGGCTGTGGCGAATGTCTCGATCACCGTCGCATACAAGCCGCCGTGAACGATCCCCCATGGCTGGTGGTGGCGCTCGTCGGCGGCGATCGACCCTCTGACGCGGGTCGAGCTAACTTCCTCGACGTCGATCTCGAGCAGCTGCATCAACTCGCTGGAGGCGACCAACGCCGTCATCTCATCGCGGGCGCTCGTACTCGTTTGCAGGATCGTGGCTGGCATCTCGATTCTCCTGTCGGTCGTTAGTAGCTCTCGCTCGGGGCGGCGACCGGCACCGCTTCCGGGCGGGTCTCGGTCGAGGCGGCGACGGGCCGGGGCCTGGCGGCCAGCAGCACGAGCCCCACGAGCGCGCCGGCCAGCGAGATCGCCGCGATCACCCACGACGCCCGCTGGTAGGCGGTCAGCGTCTGCGCCGGCGAGTTGGGAGTACCGAGCAGGGCGATCAGGACAGCCACGCCGATCGCGAGCCCGACCTGGCGCAGCATGTTGATGACCGCCGAGCCGGTGGCGAATGCCTGCCGTGGAAGCTGCGATGTACCGGTCGCCATGAGCGTCGGCAGCGTCAGGCCGACCCCGATGCCGGTCAGGAGCATCCCCCCGAGCATCTCCCCGACGTAGTCGGGCTGGAGTCCGATCGCGAGCGCCCACCACGCGACCCCCGCGGCGAAGATCGTCGAGCCCGCGGCGATCACCGGCGCCGGTCCGAACCGCGCGATCAGCGCACCCGCGACCAGGAACGAGAACAGCGGCACCATCAGCGGGCCCGGGGCGATCGCCAAGCCGGTCTGGAGCGCCGACCAGTGCCATACGTCCTGGGCCCAGAGGACGCGGGAGAGCAGCATCGCGCCGAACGATGCGCTGAAGAAGACCGCGACGGCCGACGCGCCCGTGAACGGCCGCAGCCGGAACAGCGCTCGGTCAATCAGCGGGTTACGGCTCCTCGCGCTGTGGCCGGCGAACAGAGCCAGTGCGACCGCGCCGGTCGCAAGCGCGGCGAGCGTCCGCACGTCGCCCCAGCCCCAACTGCCGCCCTTGACGAGCCCGAGCACGAACGCGCCCACGCCGCCGGTGATCAGCAGTGAGCTCACTAGGTCGGGACGGGGCACGGGCTGCCCCGGGACAATCGGCAGACGTCGCCATCCGACCACCAGCGCCAGCACCCCGACCGGGACGTTGACCAGGAACACCCAGCGCCAGCTGGCCGCTACCAGCACGCCGCCGACCACCGGGCCCGCGGCGGCTGACAGCCCTCCGACTGCGGTCCATGTCCGGACCGCGCCGTTGCGTCGCTCGGGCGCGAACGTGGCCAGGATCAGCCCAAGCGATGTCGGCGTGAGCAGCGCGGCGCCGAGCGCCTGGAGCACCCGGAAGGCCACGAGCGAGAGGAGGCTCGTGGCGGCCGCGCAGGCGGCCGAAGCGGCGACGAAGATCGCGACGCCGAGCAGGAATCCTCGCTCCCGCCGGTAACGCTCGGCGAGCCTGCCGAACAACACGAGGAAGGCGGCGTACACGATTGCGTACGCGTTCAACACCCAAGAGAGGTCCGCGAGATCACTGCCGCGCAAATGGAAGTCGGCGCCGATCTGCGGGAGCGCCACGTTGACGATGAACAGATCGAGGCTCGCGAGCACCACGCCCGCGGACACGATCAGCAACACGAGCCCGGGAGAAGCGTCCTGTCGCGAGCTCGCGACATCAGCGCGCACCGTCTGGGATCCGTCCTCTCTCGCCTTCGCATCGGATCGCGTCGGTCGGCGTACCGTCGGTTGCAAGGCCATCGCTTCTCCCTTTGCGCCATCGGATAGTTCTATGACGGAACGTACCGTAGCACCTTGCGTTCTATGACGCAACTGACTATCCTGATGTCATGGACCGCAAGAGTTTTTCTGGCATGCACTGCTCCGTCGCCCAGTGCTTGGAGGTGGTGGGCGAGTGGTGGTCGCTGCTGATCGTCCGAGACGCATTCCTCGGGGTCAGGCGCTTTGACGAGTTTCAGTCGCGCCTAGGCATCTCCCGCAACATCCTCAATCAGCGACTCGTCCGTCTCGTCGAGACAGGCGTGCTCACCAAGGTGCCCTACAGCGAACACCCACCGAGATTCGAATATCGACTGACCGACAAGGGCCGCGACCTCTGGCCAGTGATCACGACGATGCGCCAATGGGGCGACAAGTACGCCGCGCCGAACGGCCCACCCCTCCAAGTGATCCACAAAGAGTGCGGCCAAATATCGGAGGCCCAGCTGGTGTGCTCAGCCTGCCGCGAACCGATCGGGCCGCGGGACGTCGAGGCCATCCCCGGCCCCGGAGCGGTGGAACCGCTGCTTCGCACGGGCTAGGTGCACTCCGTGGAGCGCATCCGCCTCCCGCGACACGCAGCCGTCTATCGGAGTAAGTCGCAGCCTTCAGATCCGATACACCCGGCTCGGGGAAGCAGCAGAGTCACGCCCGTCACTTGAGGTCGCCGTTAATTGACTCGAGCGAAGGTGATCCTCGGCGACCCGGTGGCCGACCGGCAGATCGAGCTGCACACGGCGCTTGTGCGCCCCGAGACGCCCGGGACCGGAGATCCTCTCCTCCCGACAGGGCCGAGCCGGGGGCACCAGTCGGAGCCGATCGGATCGAGGCCTTGCCTCGAGCACCAGGCTCGTCAACACCGACAAACGGCACAGGGCTCACCGACGTCTGCGCGATTGACGGCGACCAGGCGCGGGAATTCGTGACCGCAGCGCTCGGAGCCCTCTCTGCGAGCGCTGGAAGCACCGCTCGTGCGAGCTTCAGGTGATGCTGCGGCTGATCAGGCTCGCGCACGACGGCTAGTAGCACCCAGGACCTAGTGGGATTGCCGATCGTGATCCCGGCGGTGCCCCGCTCGTATAGCGCGCCGCGAGACGATGCCGATGGTGAGGTCGACCAACCAGCGGAGGATCGCCCGTGTCCACCCAAGCTCTACGTCAGGAGGCTGCCGGGGCGCCCGGGGCGCAGCGCAACCAGCCGACGGCTGGCCGGTGGCGGGCTCGGGTCGCGCCGGCGTGGTGGCACTCGTCTCGGTTGCGGTCGTCTACCCCGTGCTGTGGGTGCAGGCGCGGCCGACGGCCAGCCACTGGGTCGATTCGTAGGTGAGCTGTGCGGCGCGCAGGCGGTGCTGCTGTTCTCCTGCTCGCTGGTGCTTGCGACGCTGCTGGCGCCGATCGAGCGGGCCTTCGGCGGGCTCGATCGGGTTGCCTCGTGGCACCGCCGTGCCGCGGTGGCCGGCGTGCTGCTGCTGATCCCACACGTCGCACTCGTGAGCTCGGCTCCTGATCGGTACGCGACATCGCTCGGACACGCGCTCGGAGACATCGCGCTGTTCGGTCTCCTCGTGCTCGCGGTGTGGGCGCTTGCGCCGAGCCTCCGGGGGGCCCGATGGCCGGGACCCATACAACGGATGGCGCGCGCGACCTACGAGCGGTGGTTGACCGGCCACCGGCTGACGGGACTGTTCGTCATGGTCGCTGTCGTCCACGGCGCGATCGTCGACCCCGTTCTGCGCGAGTCGGTGCTTCTGCGGGTGCCTTTCCTGATCGTCGGCGCGACCGGCACGATCGCGTACCTATACCGGGAGCTGCTCGCCCGCTACGTGGTCCCGATCTACGACTACACGGTGGCCGACGTCCGGCGGCCCAACAAGACCACGCTCGAGGTCACCCTCACGCCGGTCCGCAAGCAGCTGACGTTTGCGCCCGGCCAGTTTGTGTTCCTCGCGCTCGGTGGCGCCGGTGGCTGGCAGCGCCATCCCTTCTCGGCATCGAGCGCCCGGAGCGATCGGCACCTCGAGTTAACGGTCAAGGCCTCCGGCGACTACACGCGCGATCTCTACGACCAGCTCCGCCCGGGGATCCCCGCCAAGCTGGCCGGCCCGTTCGGCGGCTTCGATTATCGCCAGGGCGGCCACGATCAGATATGGATCGCCGGCGGAGTCGGCGTGACGCCGTTTCTCAGCTGGATCCGGTCGATCGACGGGCGGTTCGACCGGCAGGTCGACTTCTTCTACTCGGTCGCCCACGCTGAGGATGCGGTCCACCTCGACGAGATTCGCGCTGTCGCCGACCGGCATCCGTCGCTGCGGGTCCATCTGGTCTGCGCCGATACCGACGGGAAGCTGACGCCGGGGTCGGTGATGCACGATGCGTCTGGCGGGCTCAGTCCGTGGGTCTACATGTGCGGGCCGCCACCGATGATGCACGCCTTCTCCGCCGGCTGTCGAAAGCTGGGCGTCCCGGCCGGCCACATTCGCTGGGAGCAATTCGATGTACGCTGAGCGGCCGCGCCCAGCGGTTCCATCGTCGGGCGGTCCGATGAGCTCGCCACGATCGACCGGCGCGGGGCGGCTCTCGTCATTCGCGGCGAAGAGGGAATCGGCAAATTGCCTTGCTGAGCGCCGGGACGAACGCTGCCACTATCCGGAATATTTGCGTGCTCCACGACGGACGCGGCGCCGAGGAACACGACCTGCTCGGTCCTGGCGAAGGGAGCAGACATCTGGGGCTCGAGACCGCCGCGACCGAGCCGGGGTCCGGTCTCGGGCCGCTGGCGGGCAGACGCTTCCCCCTGGCTTGACCGCGGCGATGCTCTTTGCTTGGGCTCTTCGATCGATTTCGACCGAGCGAAGGATTCGTCGAGGCCCCGGCCCTCCAGGCATCGCGCTGCATCGCGGTGTTGTCGAACCTTCGAAGTCGGGGACATCGGCCGCGAATTCGCGGCCCGTTGGAGCGCGGTCGTGCCAAGCGCCCGTTAGTCGCCCTCGATGCGATCGCCGTGGACGGCTGGACCGGTGAGCGCGGGGTGGTCGGCGGTTGAAGGCGGCGCCGATGTCGAAGCATAAGGGCACCGCGGCGTGACCGAGGTCTTCCTCCTAGCGCTCGTCTCCTCGCTTGACGCCGGGCTCCTCACCGCCGCCGTTGTGCTGCTCGGGTGGCCTCGGCCAGCCCAGAAGCTCCTCGCGTACCTGATCGGCGGCATGGGGCTCTCGATTGCCTTCGGACTGTTGATCATGCTGGGGCTTCACGGCTCGAAGCTCCTGCGTGGGCCGAGCCGATCGACGAGCGCGGTCATCGAGGTGGTCGCGGGCGCCCTGCTGATCGTCGTCGCAGTCGCCGTGCTGTCGGGCCGCGCGGTGCACTGGCACCCCCGCCGGACTGACGCGGAGCGTCCGCAGCGGCAGAGCCTCTACGACCGCGCTGTGGGGCATGACTCGGTGTGGATCGCGTGGGCGGCGGGTGCCGTCTACAGCGTGCCCGGCGCCTATTACCTCGCCGGGCTCGCGCTGCTGGCCAAGCTCGGCGAGCCGGCCGCCACGAACGTGCTCGCGATCCTGGGATTCAACCTGATCGACCTCCTCACCTCGGGGCTGTCCAACCTCGGCTGAACGCCGGTTTCACGTCACCGAGCGGCCGCATAGGCTCGTGGGCGCGATTCGAGGGTTGGGGACCGGCGGGACAGGCCTCACGAGGCCGGCAGACGTGGTCTCACTCCCACCGAGCGGACCCGTGTTCGCGAGTGTCCTCCGTCGTCAGCTGAATCAAGCGTGCCGTCCTGCACCCTCAAAGACGAAGCCTATGGCTGGCACTCGCACGACGTCTACGCCTACCGCCGTCAGCCTCCCACCCTGTCCTGAGCAGAGCCGCCGCAACAATGCGACAGATAGGAGATGGTCATGGCAGCGTCGGAGAGGTTCACCAAGCTCGGGGAGCAAATGGACCGAGCTCAGGACAACATCGAAGCAGCGGCCCACCGGGACGAGGCCGAGCTGGGAGCCAAGGTCGCCGAGGCGCGCAAGCGCGCCGACGATCAGGCTGCGACAGATGCAGGCCAACGCGCAGAAGGCTTCTGAGCAGGCGAAAGGGCATTGGAACAAAGTCCAGAGCGACTGGGACCAGCACATCCAGCGCATTCGGGCGGATCTCGATGAACGAAAGGCTGAGCGCGACGCAAAGCATGCCGAGCGGGAGGCAGAGGATGCAGAGGCCGATGCACTGGACGCAACCGACTTCGCGGCGGCTGCGATTGAGGAGGCCGAGTACCGCCGTCCTGGACGCAGCGCTGGCCAGGCTGAACGCGGACGCGCTAGCGGTCTCTTCTCCTTAACTCGCCAGATCTACTGAATCTGAGGGGGCTGCCGCCGCGAGCTTTGATATCGACGATCTGCAAAATCTCAGAACCACCGCGGGGACGCAGAGCTGAGGTCCGGCCGAGCATCGTCTCGCACCAGGTATTCGCGCCGATGCCGGGACCCACGCCGGGTCCGCGACGCGTCCGCTGAGCGTCGTCGTTGAGACGCGGCCGTACTCGAGCTCGAGGCCGGTGCCGACGTCCGTGGCCGCGCTTTGTCCACCGTGAGCGCTGTGCGCAGCTCCGCGGGGAGCTCGGCGATCCCCTCGGACTGCGTCGGAGGGCGTGCCGCAATCTCCGAGCCCGGTCTTCCTCGCTGGCTTGATGGCCGGCAGGCCCGGCCGCCGGCGAGGATCGCCCCGTCACTGCAATGAGCCTCGATCACTCCGTCGCCGAACTGCTCCTCGTAGAGACGCGCGTAAACGCCACCCTCGGCGAGCAGCTCGTCGTGCGTTCCGCGCTCGACGATCGTGCCGCGCTCGATCGCGAAGATCACATCGGCGTTACGGATCGTCGATAGCCGGTGGGCGATCGCGATCGTCATGCGGCGCTGCATCAGCGCCTCCAGCGCTTGTTGCACGACGCGCTCGCTCTCAGTGTCCAGCGCCGAGGTGGCCTCATCGAGAATCAGGATCAGCGGGTCCTCCAGGATCACGCGGGCGATCGCCGGCCGCTGGCGCTCCCCGCCCGAGAACCGGTAGCCACGTTCACCGACCACCGTGTCGTATCCGTCCTCGAGGGCGATGATCCGCTCGTGAATGAAGGCGGCCTTCGCGGCGGCCACAACCTCCTCGTCGGTCGCGTCCGGCCGCCCGTAGCTGATGTTCTCGCGCCACTGCTCGCTGTCTCGCCCTGGAGCAAGGGCGGGTGGCTCTGCTCGGAGGTGTTCGACCACACCTCGGTGATCCGCCTCATCGAGGCGCGGTTCGGCGTCGGGGAGCCGAACATCACGCCGTGGCGGCGGGCGCTCTGCGGCGATCTGACCTCGGCATTCGATTTCGAGAGCGCGTCCGATCGCGTACCGGCGCTGCCGAGCGTCGACGCTCGCCTTCGAGGCCGACCCCGGGACGCTCAACCTCGCCGTCAAGAACGACGGCAGCCTTGGCGTCCATCTCCAAGCGCGATCGCTGACCGTTCCCGGCGCCCCCTACAGCTACACGATCGGCAGCGGCGACAATCTGGCGACGGCGCTGCCGAACCCGGGCACATACGACCTGAGCGTCCACGGCCCAAACGGTTTCTTCGGCCACTTCGCGGGCTCTCCCGACACGGTCGTGCGGGTCGAGGTGGACACCGACCACGGGGACCGGCACGGTTCGGCTCCGACTCACCGGCGGTGGCGGCCACCACCGCCGGACAATCGTCGTCGAGGTCGCCGACGCGTACGGCCCCGGCCGGCACATCAAGTTGCACGAAACAACGGAGATTACGATCGACACCCGCCACTCCGGCGGTTGGTACGACATCGCGCTGAGCACACCGAGCGACACCAGCCTCAGCTACCAGCTCGCGGGTCGACTGGAGTCCGTCGCCCGGTTGACCAGCGACCCGCAACTCGGCCGGCAATGGAGCGCTGACGAGCCGATCAGATCATCGCCGGGGGCGAGCGATGATCACGTTCGCGGCTCGGGGATCATCGTCAAACCGTCCGAAAGTGAGCGCGTGCCAACCACAGGCACCTAGGGTTGGCCCGACAGCCTCGTCCGAAGGCGCCAGTGCTCATTCTCTCTGGCGCAGACGGCGGTGTCGATCTCGCAGAACCCGGGGCGGGAGGGGGCGGATCCTAGGCCTAGGTCGCGGCGTCCATGATCCCGAGCTCGCTTTCGGCGCCGGCTGCGGCGGCGTGGGTGAACAGCATCGCGACGAGGCCGGTCCAGCCGGTCTGGTGGCTGGCGCCGAGGCCGGCGCCGTTGTCGCCGTGGAAGTACTCGTGGAACTGAAGCAGCTCGCTCCAGTGCGGATCGGACTGGAATCGCTCGATCCCTCCGAACACGGGCCGGTGGCCGTCCTCGCCGCGGGTGAAGATCGCGGTCAGGCGCCGGCCGACCTCGCCGGCGACCTCACTCAGGTTCATCTCGTTGCCCGAGCCGGTCGGACATTGCACTTTCAGGTTGTCGCCGTAGTACTGGTGCAGTTGCATCAGGCCGCGAATGATCACCATGTTCATCGGGAACCACACCGGTCCGCGCCAGTTCGAGTTGCCCCCGAACATCCCGGTATGCGATTCGGCCGGCTCGTAGTCGACGCGAAACTCCTGTCCGGCGATATCGAATATGTAGGGGTGATCGGCGTGGTAGCGAGAGATCGCGCGGATCCCGTGCGGGCCGAGGAACTCCGATTCGTCGAGCAAGGTCGCGAGGATCCGCCGCAGCCGCTGCTCACCGACGAGCGACGCGAGTCGCCGGCCGCCGACGCTCGGCCCGGGGCGCTGCGCCAGCGCCGGGATCGAGTCCTGGTAGCGCGCAACGAAGTGCTCCCACTGCTCGAGCAGCCCGGGAACGCGCTCGAACATCTCGGGCTCGATCACGGTCGCGGCGCATATCGGCAGCAGGCCGACGAGCGAGCGCACTCGCAGCTGCTGCGTGCTGCCGTCGGGCATCCGCATCACGTCGTAGTAGAAGCCGTCCTCCTCGTCCCACAGCTCATCGCCGTCGGGCGGGTTCATCGCGGCGGCGATCCACACGAAGTGCAGCGCGAATTTGGCGGCCATGCTCTCGTAGGCGAGATCGCGCCGGGTCAGCTCGAGCGCGATCTGAAGCATCGCCGCGCTGAAGAAGGCCATCCAGGCCGTCCCGTCGGCCTGCTCGAGCGTGCCGCCGCCGGGCAGCGGTGCCGAGCGGTCGAACACGCCGATGTTGTCGAGACCGAGGAACCCTCCCTGGAACAGGTTGCGGCCGTCCGGATCCTTGCGGTTGACCCACCACGTGAAGTTCGCCACCAATCGCTGGAACACCCGCTCGAGGAATGCGACGTCGCCCTCGCCGCGGATCGCGCGCTCGCGCTCGTACAGGTACAGCGCCGCCCATCCGTGCAGCGGCGGGTTGACATCGCTGAAGTTCCACTCGTAGGCCGGGATCTGGCCGTTGGGATGCAAGTAGCGATCCGTCAGAAGCAGCTCCAGCTGTCCTTTGGCGAAGTCAACGTCGACCAGCGACAGCGGCACGGTCTGGGTCGCGAGGTCCCACGCCGCGAACCACGGGTACTCCCACTTGTCAGGCATCGAGATCACGTCGTCGGCATTGACGTGAAACCACGCCGCGTTGCGCACACCGGACTTCGGCGCGTGCAACGCCCACGGGTTGACGCCGTGCTCTCGCAGCCACACATGAACGTCGTAGCCGAAGTACTGCTTGCTCCAGAGCATCCCGGCGAGCGCCTGACGCATGACATTGGCGGCGTCGTCGCCGATCGCGGCGTCAATCACCGTCGCGTAGAACTCGTCGGCCTCCTTGCGCCGCGCCCCGATCACGCGATCAAAGCCGGCGTTAAGCGGCTTCGCCGAAGACTTTTCCCTGGAACGAGCCGCACCCGACCTCAGCCGCACGCGGACGCGGGCGCTCGCGCCAGGCTCGATCTCGAAGCTATGTAGCGCCGCCACCTTCGTCCCCGTGTGCGCCGGGTTGACGGCGTCGGTGGCGCCGCCGACAACATAGTCGTTGATGCCGTCCTTGACGTAGGCGGCGACGTTCGGAGCGCCGAACAGCCGCTTGTTGTTCGTCTCGTTGTCGCAGAACAGCAGCTCAGCCGACACATCGCAACTCAGCAGCCACTCGCCGAGCTCGAGATGAGAGGCACGCACGGTCGCCGAATCCGTCTCGTCGAGGGACGGCACATCGACGCGGCCGGCCGCCCATGTGTTGCGAAACCACAGGGTCGGCAGCAGCCACAGAGACGCCGACTCGGGGCCCCGGTTGTGCGCCGTCACCTCGACGAGGATGTCGTCGGGCGCGGCCTTGGCGTACTCGACGAACACGTCGAAGTAGCGCTCCTCGTCGAAGATGCCGGTATCGAGCAGCTCGTACTCGAACTCATCGCGGCTGCGGCGCCCATTGGTCTTGACAAGGTCGTTGTAGGGAAACTCGCCCTGCGGATACTTATAGAGCAGTTTCATGTACGAGTGCGTCGGGGTGCTGTCCAGGTAGAACCAGTACTCCTTGGCGTCCTCGCCGTGGTTGCCCTGACCGTTGGTCAGGCCGAACATGCGCTCCTTGAGGATCGGGTCGATCCCGTTCCACAACGCGAGCGAGAAGCACAAACGCTGGTGCTCGTCACTGATCCCGGCGATCCCGTCCTCGCCCCAGCGATACGCGCGTGAGCGCGCCTGATCGTGCGGGAAGTAATCCCACGCATCGCCGCCCGCGCTGTAGTCCTCGCGCACGGTGCCCCATTGGCGCTCGCTCAGATACGGACCCCAAGCAAGCCAATCCGCGGTCCCGTTCCGCTTCTGCTCCAGCCGCTCGTGCTCTGCGGTCGCTGCCCGGCGCTCTACGCTCATCGCTGCTCCTCGTTCTCCGACGTGTGACCCCCGAATCCCGGGACCGTCACGGCTTGAGCTTTGCTCGCGCCCGGGTGCCGGTCAAGGGTGTTACGCCACACTTGGCTGCTGTGCGCACTGCTGAGATTGGCCTAGCCGTAGCCTAACTAACCGACGCCGGGGCCTTGGTGTGTCCGACATCGGGTTCGCATGTGTCTGAAATGTGAACGGAAACAGCTCACGGGACGCTGCACCGCGATGCCTCTGCGACCTGGATTTCTTCTCCTCTCGCACCCGCCGATCAGCGGTCCGGGGTGCTTGGTTGCGGTTGTCGGGAACCGGGCGATCCGGTGAGCGAGGGAGTTGACGAAATCCCCAAGCGCATCGGCAGGCAGCGCGCGGTTGATCCAGCCGTAGCGCTCCGCCAGGTCTGCGTCGTAGTCCTCGGCGCTCAGCATCACCTCCAGTGCTCGCGCGCGACCCATCAGGCGCGTGAGGTGCTGGGCGGCGCCGCCGCCGGGGAGCTGACCGAATGCCGGCTCGAACTGACAGAAGATCGCTGATTCGCGAGCCGCGAAGCGCATGTCACACGCCAGAACGAACTCGCTACCCGCGGCGCGGACCCCCGCCCCTCGATCTGCGCGATGGTGACGAGCCGGCTGGCGCTCAAATAGCGAAACAGGAGCGCGATCGACGCCTCGCCGGTCAGCTTCGCCGCCTCCGCCCGGTACTCGGTGACTCGGGTCAGGTCGACATGGGAGATGAAATAGTCGGGGTCGGCGCTCTTGAACACAAGCACGCGCACCGCGCCATCGGCCTCTGTGCGCTGAATCAGCGAGACCAGATCGCGGACGAGTTCGGGTTCCAGCAGATTCATCGGCGGAGCCGCGATCTCCGCAACCAGAACGCCTCCTTCCTGGCGGAAGTTCAGCGTCTCGAAAGCGTTTGGGAACGCTTGCGTTATCAGAGACGTCTTGATCTCTGTGATGGCGTCAGACATGAGTCCTCCTCTTGTCGCTCCCTCTTGTGGCGCAGCCGCGGCCCGTTTGCACTTCACGCAACGAACTGTTGTCCGCCGTCGATGTCGTATGTCGCACCCGTGACCGCTGTGTTGATCATCATGGTTGTCCCGCGATCGAGTCGAGGATGATCGAGGCGTACCCTGCGACTGAGCCCACCGCCGCGACGGCAACGCTCACGTGGCAAGCCCGAGCTGGCGGGCCGTGTTGCTCGCGCCGGACGCCATGCCGCTCAGCTGCGGGGGGACAACGCCGACGGCGGTTGAGGCCAGCGCGGGGGTGGCCAGGCCGATTCCGATGCCGGCCGGGATCTGGCCGGGCACCAGCGCGCTCCACCCCGACGAGTCAGACAGGTTGCCGATCAGCAGCAGCCCGACGGCCACGAACGCGAGCCCGTCCCGAGCAGCAGCCGCACCGGTACGCGCGCTGTCAGCCGGCCGCTGAGCGGCGAGACGAGCAGGATCGGCATCGTGACCGGCAGCGAGCGCAGCCCCGCCTGCAACGGCGAGAAGCCCAGCACGTTCTGGAAGAAGAGCGTGATGTAGAGAAACATCGAGAAGATCGACGCCGACAGCGCGAAGCCGCCGATCGTGACGCCAGTGAAGGCCGGCTTGCCGAACAGGGAGAGGTCGAGCAGCGGGTCGGCGGTGCGGCGCTCGAGCACCACGAACAGCACGAGCAGCAGTGCGCAGGCCGCGAAGCAGCTGATGATCAGTGCGCTTCCCCAGCCCTCCTCGTTGCCGCGGATCAGCGCGTAGACGAACAGGAAGAGCGCCGGGCACAGCAGCGCCACGCCACGCATGTCGACGCCGCAGGCGGCCGGATTGCGCGACTCGCGCAACCGCAGCCGTGCGACCACGAGCGCGGCCACGCCGATCGGCACGTTCACGAGGAAAATCCAGCGCCACGACAGCGCGTCCACGAGCGCACCGCCGACGAGCGGCCCGGTCGAGACCGCCAGGGCCGTCGTCGCGCCCCAGATGCCACGCGCGGTCCCGCGCTCGCGACCCTGGAATTCCTGCGCGATCAGCGCCAGCGAGGTGCCGAACATCATCGCGCCGCCGATCCCCTGCGCCGCGCACGCCCGCGAGCGTCAGCGCGTAGGCGTCGATCACCCACTGCAGGTCGCTGAAGTTCGCGCCGACGCTGCGCTCGATCGACGGCAGCGCAACGTTCACGATCGTCACGTCGAGCAGCAGAAAATCGCGATACAACTCGCAAGCAGGGTCCACCACTTACGTTGCATCGTTCCGCGACCTCCCAGGACGACGGAACGTGGCAACGGCTCTTGGAGCCGACGGGCGCTCGCTCATGACCGATTGCCCGAAATCGAGTCCAGGATGATCGAGGCATACTCTCCCGGCGCCTCCTCCCAGACGAAGTGACCGGCGTCGATCAGCACGACGCGGCTGTTCGGCAGCCGCTCGTCGAGGAACTCGGCGTTGGCGACCGGAACGACCCGGTCGTGACGGCCGTTGATAACCGTGACCGCTGTGGCGATCTGCGGCAGCAACTCGGCCAGCTCGGGCAGCTCCTCGGGATACCCGCGCACATAGCGCATCGACTCGAGGAAGCGGTCGCCGTCGTAACACGCGAGGTAGTCGGCGCGGATGTCATCGGGTATCCCGCCGGCGATCGTGTCGACCGCCGTGTTGACGATCGCCCGAGGATCCATCCTGCGGTACTTGTCAAGGACGGGGTCGAGCACCCACGACTTCAGCGGCTCACCAAGCTCGATCGGAACCGCCCCCCGCCGGTGCCAACGATCACGCTCGCGATCCGCTCCGGATGTGCCGCCGCAAACAGCGCGGCCGACGTTCCCACATCCGGCGCCACAATGTGCGGCCGGCCAAGATCAGCCTCAACGATCAGCCGAGCAAGGAACCCGCCCATCGCTCGCGGAGACAGCAGCTCATCGCGGCGCTCGGAGCCGCCGAACCCCGGCAGATCGACGGCGAACAGCCGGGTGTGCTGTGCCAGCGTGCTCCACATCGGCGCGAACGCGTACACACTCTCCGGCGACGGGCTGGTAAGCAGAACTACCGTCTCCTGCGAGCCGTCGCTGTCGGCGTACCGGATCCGCAGTCCATCGACTGTGCGGAAGCGGACAGCGGGGATCGTTGTCGTAGGCACCTCGTGCATCCTCCGTTTCACTCGGCGGGACCACTCGCGTCAGGTCATCAGCGAACACGTCTGCAGTGCGGCTATGGTGACATGCCACCTCGCTGGTCGCCCCCGTATAGACCCCAGTCAGCACGCGGGTGGCGTGCCCGAGGGTCGGGTCCGGCCCCGCGGAGGGCCAGCGATCCCCGACCGGCGGGCGAGGCCTCACCGCTCTGGCGGGCTGCTGTGTTGCCGGAGAGTGAACGCGCCAGCACGCTCGTCAACTCCCGGCGGGATTGGATCCCGAGCTTGGCGTACACATGGCGCAGGGGTTCGCCGCGCACCCGTGTTAGGCGCAAATGGTCAATCGCCTCAATGAAGTGGCTCTCCGCACGTTCGTCGTCGCTCAGCAGAGCTCGCGCGCGTGCCTCGACCCCGAGCGCCCAGTCCGTTCCGGTCGCGCGTGCCTTGCGGGCCAGACGCTTGAGGGCCTCCGCCGCCAGGCCGGTCCGTCCGGTGCGCGTGGCCGCCTCGATCAGCTCGCTCAGTCCCCAGTTCTCCGCGACGACTTCTTGAGATTCGCTTGCGGAGCGGGCGGCGACGAGCGCTTGTTCGTACTGACCTGAGCTGTTGCACAGGACCGCGCGCGCATACTCGCACATGGCAATTCCCATTCCCTCGCCCCGCGAGTAAGCATCGCGGATCGTCGTCCTGATCAGCTCTCGTGCTTCGCCTGCCCGGCCCCGCCAGGCCTCGAAGATCAACGCTCCGTACGGCGCCGCAGTGATGCCGCTGACGTCCGCTACGGACCCGGCTTCTGCGACTGTTGAGCCGGCATCGGAGAGCTCGCCGCAGAGAACAACCGCCGCAAAGCTTCTCCAACGCGTTCCGACATCGGGGAACAGCCGCGTCGTAATCGTCGGCGAGCGTGACGAGCGCGTCGAGCAGCAGATCCGCAGCCGGGGGTGCGTCGGCAGGCCCGCGCGGGGCGGCCCGAGCCGCCTGCGTCACGTCGGTTACCCCGACAGTCTCAGTGAGCCGCGCCCCAAACAGGGCCGCCGAGACTGCATCCAGGTACGTCTCGTGTGCCAGCGAGACATCGAACGCTTCGAGCCGGCGGGCGGCCTGGCTTCGGCGATGGTGGCCAGCCGCCGAGCGGCGTCGAACGCGCTCGCGTAAATGCTCGCCCGGCGAGCGCGCGCTCCACTTGTTTCGCTGGGTCCAGTGACAGCGCGGCCGCGCGCTGCAAGAAGGCCGCGGGGCGGCACGTACCTGCTGCCTCCCCTGGACACCAGGCCGTCCGGCAGTACGCACCCGCTGCATCGGACACGCAAGCTCGCGTCGGGCGGGACCGTACGCGCGCGCTGCGCTCTCCAGCTTCCTCTTCGTGTCCGTGTCTTTGACTAGCCTTGATGTGGGCCGTGACTGGCGTTTGGGTGGTGCACCACCGGGGAGCGGCCCGACCGATCGGTGTCGGTCTTGAGCCGCGCGCCTGGGCGAATGTACCCGCACGTCCACGGAGAAGCGCATGATCGATGGTTCCGCGTCGCGTCTGATGGAAGGCGGCGGGCTTGCTCGGGCGATCGTCTCTCGCGCTGCCGAGCGCGCCGGAGCGTTCGCGCAAACGGCCGGCATGAAGCCATGTCTGGCGGCGGTGCTAGTTGGCGACGATTCCGCGTCGGTGACATACGTGCGGATGAAGCGAGATCGCTGCCGTGATGCTGGGATCGAGTCGCGCCTGGTACAGCTGCCCGTCGCAACCACGACCAAGCAGCTCGTCTCCATGATCTCCGAGCTGTCCGCTGATGGGTCCGTTCACGGGATCCTGCTGCAGC
This sequence comes from uncultured Solirubrobacterales bacterium, assembly GCA_963794285.1. Lineage (GTDB taxonomy): Bacteria > Actinomycetota > Thermoleophilia > Solirubrobacterales > Solirubrobacteraceae > Palsa-465. Next base: position 249,931 of record CAWCDS010000007.1, on the reverse strand, counting down.
ATCCTGTTCCCGCTCAGATCGATGAGCGAGCGGCGTTCGAAGCGATCCCGCCGGCAAAGGACGTCGACGGTGTGACGATGCACTCCTTTGCGAGCATGGCCTTCGGGTCGGCTGGGTTCGTGTCGTGCACACCGGGAGGGATCATGCGCCTGCTCGATGCCTACGACGTCGAGCTCCGCGGCAAGCACGCGGTCGTCATCGGCCGCAGCCCGATTCTCGGGAAGCCCGTCGGGATGCTCCTGCTCGCACGCGACGCGACCGTGACGTTCTGCCATTCCAGAACCCGGGATCTGCCCACGGTCGCCCGCGGCGCTGACATCCTGGTTGCGGCGGTTGGCAAGCCGAACTTCGTTAGAGGTGATTGGTTGAAGCCCGGAGCGGTGGTCGTCGACTGCGGTTACAACCCCGACAGCATTGGCGATGTCGCTTTTGAGGAAGCGGTCGATCGCGCCAGGCTGATCACCCCGGTTCCGGGCGGCGTCGGCCCGATGACGATCGCGATCTTGCTCGAGCAAACCGTCGAAGCCGCGTTCCTCCTACACGGACCAAGCTCCTCGTCCTGAGCGTCAGCGACGTGAACCCGCACAAGCAGGAGCTTCTCGACGCCTGTGGCGCTCGCCATGCAATACGCTCGGACGTAACGACGTCCTGCGATCGGATCGAGGGTCCTTGAGACTGCGGCCAGAAATTCTCGCGATCGCGGTTGCCGTTCCCACCGCCGTCCTGTTGGCGGCATGCGGCTCCTCCTCCTCCACCACCACGTCGTCGTCGACAGCGGCATCGACCACCAGCGCGTCGGTGCCATCGACGACGACCAGCGCTGCCACCGGCAATTTCAACTCCTGCTCGGTCGTCACGCGAGCCGAGGCGGCCAGCGCGATCAGAGAGTCCCTGACCCCGGGGGTCCTTGGTAACGCCACCGTCGAAGGGGGCCTCGCGTGCGTCTTTTACGGGCCGTCGGCACCCACTCCCACCACTCCGAACGTGGCCCAGCCTGACTCCGTCCGGGTAGTGGTGGTCGAGGGCTCCCACGCTTTGACTTGGTACGACGACTACAAGTCCAAAGTCCATGCCCAGCCGATCAGCGGCCTCGGCGACCACGCCTACTACGATGGCTACGCGTCGCTGAGCGTCCTGAAGGGCGACCACTATCTCCGGATCGCCGTTGATCCTGCCCACGGGCCGCCGTCTCTGGCCGACGAGGAAAAGCTGGCCGCCACGATCCTCTCGAAGTTGTAACTGGCGACGTTCCGGAACGTGCGTGTCGGCTCACGCACGCGATCTTCACGCGATCGTCGCTGGAGCGGGATTGGCGGCGGGGTGGTCTGGTGGAACACAGACCATTCCCTCGCTGAACCCGGCCGAGCCGATCTCGAAGGCGGCGTTGAACCGGTCGAGGTTGACGACCGTCAGCAGGGCGGTGATCTCAACGAGCTGCTCGTTGCTGAAGTGCTCCTTCATCAGTGCGAACAGCTCGTCGGTGACGTCGACCGGAGTCCGCATCACGGCGACTGTGTAGTCGAGCGCCAGCTTCTCGCGTTCGGTGAACAGGTCGCTCTGGCGGTAGCGCGGCAACGCCAGCAGCTCATCGTCGGAGAAGCCGGAGTTGCGGCAGATCTGCGAGCCGAGGTCGAGGCAGAACTCGCATCCGATCATCTGCGCGCCCTTGAGCTCGACCAGGTTCTTGAGCCGCTCGTCGACGGACTTCCCCTTGCGCACCGCCTGGTTGAACTTGCCCATCCCAAACAGCATCTTTGGCTGGTAGGCCCAGATCTCCATCGGCTCGATCCCGCTGCCGGTCTGCGGCTCGCGGCCGGTCAGCCTCTTCATCATCCTCGGTCCAAGCCTGTAGACGAGCCTGACCATTGGCCTGGCATTGCTCTTCGATACTCCCTGGATGCGTGCCATCGGGCACCTCCTGTCACATAGGTCGGGGTTCGGGGGTCTATGCGGTATGACCCGCGAGACCCGAACGGTGTGACCGAGATGGACGAACCCGAGCTAGCCAACACGTTCGACCGCCAGCGGCCTCAGCTGCGCGCGGTCGCCTACCGGATCCTCGGCTCGGTCAGCGAGGCCGACGACGCCGTTCAGGATGCGTGGCTTCGGCTGCGGCGGACCGACGTCGACCAGATCGACAGCCTCGAGCGGTGGCTGAGGACGGTCGTAGCTCGAATTTGCCTGAACATGCTCCGGTCCCGCCGGACCCGCAGCGAGCAGCCGCTCGACGGCTTGCGGCCGGAGCCGATCATCGACGACCCGGCAGCCGGGACCGATCCCGAGCACGAAGCGCTGCTGGCGGACTCGGTCGGGATCGCGGTGCAGGTCGTGCTCGACACGCTCAGCCCGGCCGAGCGGCTCGCGTTCGTGCTGCACGACATGTTCGCGGTGCCGTTCGACGAAATCGCGGCGATGGTCGATCGCTCACCGGAGGCGACCCGGCAGCTCGCGAGCCGCGCGCGCCGCCGCGTGCGCGAGGCGGCGCCGGCGCCGGACCCGGACATGACCCGCCAACGGGCGGTCGTCGACGCCTATTTCGCCGCCGCCCGGGAGGGCGACCTCGGGGCGCTGGTCGCGGTGCTCGACCCGGACGTCGTGCTCCGCGCCCACCGCCGGGACGGCGAACCGCTCGAGCTGCACGGCGCTGCGCAGGTCGCGCGAGGGGCGATGAGTGCCCGGCGTTTCGCGCCGTACGTTCGCCCGGCGCTGGTCAACGGCGCCGCCGGAGCGGTCGCGTTCGACGGCGAGCGGCCGTTCGCGGTGCTGGCGTTCACGGTCCTCGACGACCGCGCGGTGGCGATCGACGTGTTCAACGACCCCGAACTGGTCGCCAAGCTCGATATCCACGGGATCACCGCCTGAGCAGCACAATAAGACGCCAGCGAGAGCCACAACGATGCCTGGCGGTCGTTGACGTCGCGCCTCGAGTCTCGTCAGCGCTCGAGTCTGCGCGAGAGCACGATCACCTCGTCTGGCTCGTATTCGATCGCGCGGTAGAACTCCCTCGAGCAAGGCGGGCGGTAGCGGTTGGACGCGCATTCGCAGGCAAGATCGCACACCGCTCGATTGATTCGGTCGTTCGGGTCAAAACGGCCTGCCGTCCGGTGATCCATTTACACTGTGCGGCGGATGAGCCCGCACGTCAGAACGCTCGACGCGAGAGCGAGGAGCTGACGCGAGCCTAACGGGCACCGCGCCCGGCAATCACCCGTTCCGGATGATGCGGTCGCAACCCGATGCACGAACACTCACGCCGACCAACAACCGCCACACGCGGCTCTAGAGCAGCATCCCGCCCGTCCTGGCTGTGATCAATAGGAGACAACATTGACAGTCCTCGCTTCATCCAACTATCCGTTCCTGAACATCTTCTGGACGATGATCATCTTCTTCGCGTGGGTCGCGTGGATCTGGATTGCGGTCACGGTGCTGATCGACGTCTTCCGCCGCCGAGACATCTCGGGCTGGGCCAAGGCCGCGTGGGTCATATTCGTGATCGTGCTGCCATTTCTAGGTGTCCTGGTTTATCTGATCGCTAACCACGACGGGATGGCCGACCGCAACGAGAAGCAAGCCGCGGCCTCGCAGGCGCAAATCGACGATTACGTGCGCAAGACCGCCGCCGCGGGCGGGCCGGCCGGCGAAATCGACACGGCCAAGAAGCTGCTCGACAGCGGCACGATCACCCAGGCGGAGTTCGACGCGATCAAGGCAAAGGCAATCGGATCGCCGGCTCGGGGATAGCGAGCAAGCAACAAGCCGGCGGCAGCCGGCAAAGCGGCTCGAAGTCCTCAGGACCGGTGGCAGAGTAGCCGGGGCGTCACGGCGCTCCGGCATCTCTGCATAAGTCGCCGATGACGGTTAGGCGACAACCGCCGTTCGGTTTGTGGGCCCTCCACCTGTGGTCTGGTGCCCGGTTCCGTCCGTGGGGTGATGTCGGGGCTGTGGCGACGCGGTAGGTTCCGCTGGTGGCTGGCGAGTCAGGTCCGGCGTGGGCTCAAGCCGATGAGGTGCGCCTCCTCGTTCCGGTCTTCGCGTTGGTTGTCGCGGTCGTGGCTGCGCTGGCTGACCCGTCGTCTGTGGCTGATCTCATCCTGATGGCGGTCCCGGTCGCGGCGTTCGTGTTGTGGGCGTATCTGCGGAGCGTGCCCCTGTGGGTCGTATCGCTGGGGGTAGTCGTGCCGGTTGTCGTCGCCGAGCGCTCCGGCGGCCACCAGCCGCTGTTGTTCGAGGTCTCGGTGCTCGCGTTCGTGGTGGGTCGCTGGTCCGGGTCCCTCACCGAGGCGGTTGCGCTTGGTCTGCTGGCGGTCGCCTCGCCTGTGGCGGTTGGCGTGATCGAATCCCGAGGCCATATCGCCGTCGGCATCTGGATCCTGGGGATCGCGTTTCCGTGGCTGATCGGTCGCGCCGTCTTCCGCCAGGGGCAACTCGCTGCGGCGCTCGAGGCGACGCGTCGCGAGCTGGCCGAGCAGGCGATGCTCGAGGAGCGCCGTCGGATCGCGCGTGATGTCCACGACTTCGTGGGTCATGGGTTGGCTGCGGTCATGCTCCAGGTCACAAGCGCTCGGCACGTGCTTCGCCGCGACCCTGCGGCGGCCGAGGAGGCCCTGCGGTCGGCCGAGGACGTGGGCCGTCGCAGCATGCAGGAGCTGCGCCGGACGGTAGCGGTATTGCGTAGCGATGACGAGACGGGGGTGCTTTCGCCGGTTCCGTCGGCGAGCGAGATTCCCGCGCTCATTAACCACGCTCGGGCTGGGGGCCAGATGGTCGACTTGCGGATCTCCGGCGACCTTTCTGCGATCCCGCCGAGCGTCGGCGTGGCCCTGTATCGGATCGTCCAGGAGTCGTTGGCGAACGCAGCTGCTCATGCGCCATCGTCGCGGACCGTGCTTTCGCTGGAGCTGGCCGATGCGCATGTTTCGCTTGCTGTCCAGACCGCCGGCGCGGTGCTCGCCGCGCCTGCCAACGAGCCGCGGCGACCCGGATACGGGCTGATCGGGATGCGGGAGCGTGCAACGGCGCTCGGCGGCGAGTTCGCCGCCGGGCCGACTTCTGAGGGGTGGCGGGTGAGCTGTCAGCTGCCGCTGGAGACAGCGGATGGGGCGCCGGGCGGAGGGCCTCGAAACGGATGATCCGGGTCGCGCTCGTCGACGATCAAGCGATGGTTCGCACCGGACTGGCGAGGATCCTCTCGCCGGCGGACGGGTTCGAGGTGGTCGCCGAATGCGCCGACGGCGCCGAGGCCGTGGCGCAGCTGCCCGCGCTGAAACCAGACGTGGTCCTGATGGACATCCGGATGCCGGTCCTGGACGGGATCGCGGCGACAGTGCAGCTGCTCCGGGCGGCGGACACGATCGCTGTGCTGGTGCTGACGACGTTCGGCGAGGATGAGGTGCTGTGGGGCGCCTTGGAGGCAGGTGCTGCGGGGTTTGTGCTCAAGGACTCCTCGGCGGAGGAGCTGATCGCGGCGGTGCGCGCCGTCGCCGCCGGGGCGGCGTGGTTCGATCCCGGGGTCGCGCCGAGGATCCTCGAGCACTACCGCCGGCGAGTCGCGCCTGCCCACCGGGAAGCGGCGCGGCTCGAGCTGCTCACCGAGCGCGAACGCGAGGTGCTGCGACTGATGGCACGCGGCGCTACCAACGGCGAGATCGCCGCCGGTTTGTACGTCGCTGAGGCAACGGTCAAGACCCACGTCGGAAGCATCTTCGGCAAGCTCGGCGTCCGCGACCGGGCAGCCGCAATCGTGTTCGCTTACGACCATGGGCTGGTCACGCCCGGGCCGGGGCACCCGTAGCGGTTGGCATCTCCGACTGCGGTCGGACTCCAACTGAGGCCCCTGGGCCGATGTGCGATCGCCCGCCGGCGCTTAGCGTTGGCCTATGCACACGACGGCGGCGAAGACGACGACGGAGCGCGAACGGAGCTGGTGACGGTGCTCGGGCGCTTGGTGACCCTGTCGTGCTCGCGGCCGCGCCGGGTGGCGCTCGTTGGCGCGCTGCTATTCGTGATCGTTGGTGTGATTGGTGGTCCGGCGCCGGGTAGCTTCGGCGCATCGAACGCGTTCGATGATCCTGGCTCCCAGGCGACTCGCGCGCGGGAGCGGATCGAGCGCGCGACCGGGGACGCGGCGAGCGCCGGGGTGATCGCGCTCGTGCGCGCGCCGCGTTCCAGCGCTGAGGTGGCGCTCGTCGCGCGCACGCTCAGGGCCGATCCGGGGATCGCTCGCGTGTCGCTTCCGCCGCCCTCGGGCGCGTCTGCGGCGGTGTCACGCGACGGTCGGCAGGTGCTTGTCGCCGCGACCCCGCGCGCAGGGGCGAGCGATGTCGTCAAGCGCCTGCATGCCGCGTTCGCTGGGGACCAAGCGGTTGCGCTCGGCGGGACGGCGGTGGCGGGCCGGCAGACCGGCGCCGAGGCGACGAGCTCCCTCGCGATCGCGGAGCTGATTGCGTTCCCGCTGCTCGCGCTGCTGTCGCTGGCGGTGTTCCGCGGGGTGGCGGCGTTGCTGCCGCTCGCGATCGGGGGGTTCAGCGTTCTCGGAGCGTTCGCCGTACTGCGCGCGATCAACTCGGTGCTGTCGCTCTCGCCGTTCGCGCTGAACCTGGTGATCGGTCTCGGTCTCGGGCTTGCGATCGATTACAGCCTATTCTGCGTCTCACGGTTCCGCGAGGAGCTCGGCCGCGGCGCGGACGTCCCCTTGGCCGTCCGTCGGACAATGCAGACCGCCGGGCGGACGGTGCTGTTCAGTGCGGTGACCGTCGCGGCTGCGATGGCGTGCCTCACAGTGTTCCCGCAGCGCTTCCTGATCTCGATGGGCCTCGGTGGGCTGGTGGTCGCGCTGGTCGCGGCTGCCGGCACGGTCGTTTTCCTGCCGGCACTGCTCGTGCTGATGGGACAGCGGCTGGGGAAGGTCAAGCCAGGGCCCGAGGGCAGCGGACGCTGGCACCGTCTCGCGCGGGCTGTGATGCGGCGCCCCGGCGTGGTCGCGGCGCTCACGGCGGTCGCGCTTCTCGTCGTCGCCGCGCCCGCTCTCGGGATTCGCTGGAGCGGCATCGACGCGTCTGTGCTGCCGACTGGCCAGAGCGCGCGTACAGTCTCCGACGCGATCGCGCGGGACTTCCCAGGGGCGGACTCGACCCCCGTGGTCCTTGCCCTCAGCGCCCCACCAGACGCGAGCCCGGCGATTGACAGCTACGCGGCCGGGCTGCAGCGGATGTCGGGCGTGTACCACGTCTCAGTCCCGCGCGAGCTGGGCCGTGACACCTGGGAAATCGACATCGATGCTCGTGGCACGCCGATCACGCAACGGTCGCAGAGCCTCGTGACCGCGATCCGGGCGCAGCCCGCGCCCTACCCCGTGGCAGTAGGTGGTGCGACGGCCGACCTGATCGACCAGCACGCCGCGACCTCGCGAGCACTGCCGATCGCGATCGCGCTCCTGATCGTGCTGACGGTGAGCATTCTGTGGCTGATGACAGGGTCCGTGGTGCTCCCGGTCAAAGCGCTGCTGATGAACGTGCTCACGACCGCCGCCACCGCCGGAATCCTCGTCCTCATCTTCCAAGACGGCAACCTCACAGGACCTTTGGGGTTCACCAGGCCCGACGGGATCGAGCAGACCGACTTCCTCGTTCTTGTCGCGATCGTGTTCGGCCTCTCGACCGACTACGGCGTGTTTCTGCTCACCCGGATCAAAGAGGCCCACGACGGGGGTCTCGCCAACGCGGACGCGGTCGCCGTCGGACTGCAACGAACCGGAGCGATCGTGACCGCCGCGGCGATCCTCCTCGCCGTCGCGCTCGGAGCGTTCGTGACCAGCCAACTCGTGTTCCTCAAGGAACTCGGCGTGGGCGCGGCGATCGCAGTCCTGATCGACGCATTCGCGGTCCGCGGGCTACTCGTACCAGCGCTCATGGGGCTACTCGGCAGCGCGAACTGGTGGTCGCCCCGTCCGCTGCGCCGCCTGCACGACCGGTTGGGCGTAGCCGAATCGAGCGCTAGCTGACACGGGAGCGACAGCCTTCGTGCCCCAGGATGTCACCACGGTGTTCGCTCAGCCTCGATGATGATTGAGACGCCGACCTGTGCTCGGGCACCGCAAACGCGAGCCCGCGAGCTGAGAAGGCAACGGAGCCACGATCTCCCCGTGGACGAGCCTTCGACGCGCCGCGTAGTATCAGTCAGATGGCGACCAAGCCGCTCCCGCGATACGTAAGGCCCGGGCGGCTGGCCCGTCGCCCGCGGCAGTTCATGCTCTATCGGGTCGCGCGCCTTGGCCTGGTCGCGCTCGCGCTCATCGGCGCGCTCGCCATCGCCTTGCTGATCCTGGGGCTCGCAGGCGTACACGGGGTCACCGAACACTTCCGCATTCACTAGGTCACTGCCCCCGCGGCGAAATGCCGCCGGAGTTCGTTGGCGTAGGTTCGGCCGATCGTGCGGCGGTGCTCGGTGAGCCACTCGCTGAAAGCGATCTCCCCGAGCGGCGGGTGGTGCGAGGCGAGCAGCCCCGAGGTCAGACCCTTGATCTCATCCGGGGTGAGCACCACATCGCGGACCAGGGCGCCGAGCGCGCGGGCGGCCGCTGCCATCGCCCGCGGCGGCACATGCAGGATCGGCGCCCGTGTGTCGACGGCCCCACGGACTGTCTGCACCAGCTCCGCAAAGGACATCGTCTCGGGCCCGGCGGCGTCGATGATCACGTCTCCCTGCGCGTGAGCGGCCTGCTCGCAGATCCGAGCAAGGTCTTCGATGTGTACTGGCTGGACCGGGTATCGGCCGCTTCCTGGGAGCGCGAAGATCGGCATTCGCCGAAGGATCCAGGCGATGTTGTTAGCCAGAATGTCTCGCTCGCCGCCGAAGATCCAGGTCGGGCGGACAATCGAGTACGGCACCTCGATTTCAGCCAACGCCCGTTCGACGAGCGCCTTGCCTCTGTAATAGGGAAGTCTTGAATCGATCGACGGATTCGCGATGCTGAGGTGAACGATGCGTGCCACGCCGGCGCGTGCTGCGGCATGAAACAGCGTCCGCGAGTTGGCGATCGCATTGTCGAAGGTCGTTGCGCCGTGGTCGAAACGGACCCAGTAGGTGTTGTAGAGCGTGGTGACACCCTCCAACGTGCGGGCGAGCGCCACCGGGTCATCGAAGCAGTATTGATGTGTTTGGACTCGTCTCTGGAGCGGGTGCCGGCGGCCGGCGTGAAACGTGAGCGTCCTGACAGCTCGTCCGGAGCTCAACAGGTTTTCAGCGATGCATGACCCGGAATAGCTGAACGCTCCGGTGACAAGATCCAGCCCTGTGTCGTCGCTCATCGGGGCGTGTCCGCCCGTTGGGAGGGCAACAGCGCGCCTGCAAGCGGCGCGTAGCGAGCGCCGAGGTCGAGCAGGGACTCAGCCCGGGCATGGTCGCCCTGGAGGTGGCTGAGCATGTCGACTCCGAGGTACAGCGCGACGATCGCGAACGCCACATCGCGCGGCGGGACCAGCGCTTCGAGCACCGAGCCGGCGAGCAGATCGCGCAGCTTGTGTTCGACCATGTCCATCCACGGCTGAAGCCTCGCCACTACCTCGCCACCGAGTTCGGGGGTCGATACGCCGCCGGCGACCATCTCGCCGAGCACCGTGACGTAGCCGTTCTCGAGGTCCTCGGCGTAAATCTCGCGGGCGAGACTCGCCAACTCCGAGACCGACTGCGCGCGCTCGAACGCCGGCGCATACGCGCGCATCCGACGGGTGCTGACCAGATCGAGCGCCGCGAGCAACAGATTGTGGATGCTGCCGAAGTGGTAGAAGATCAGCGCCTGGTTGAAGTTCCCCACGCTGGCTATCTCGCGGGCGCTGGAACCAGCGAATCCCTTGGCCTTCAGGGTCTCAAGCGCAGCCTCGGCGATCCTCGATTTCGTCCCGGTGAGCGGGTCGCCGACGTCCGTCCAGGTATCGCGTGCTCGGTCCATGTCGACGATTTTAGCAATCGCTCAAAGCGCTCGCTCAAAGCAATCGCTCAATTGTGTGCATTAGGTCAGCCGTTCGGAGTCGGCTTCTTGAGGGCCAACGCCGAGGCTTCCGCACGTACCACCCGTTCATCTGTGGCATATTATGAAAGATGTCTTTCATATCTAGTGGTATGCCCGAACGCCGAACTCGCATAACTGATCCTCGAACGCTGCGCGCCTTGGCTCATCCGCTGCGTCTCGCGCTGTTGGACCGCTTGATGTCCTTCGGCGAGCAGACCGCGGCGCAATGCGCGGACGCGGTCGGCTCGACGGCCTCGAACTGCAGCTATCACCTGCGGGCGCTCGCGCGTGTGGGCTTGGTCGAGGCGGGAAAGTCGGCCGACGGGCGCGAGCGGCCCTGGCGCACCACTTCGACCGGGCTCGAGTTCGGTGCACGGGAGCCCACCGAGTCGCCCGCTGCTGCTGATGCCGCGCGGGCGGTGGATGAACTGGCGCTCGCGCGTGATGAGGAGCTCACCCGCCGCGCCCTGGCCCTTCATCGTGGACAGCCGGAGCCGTGGCGGGCGGCCGAGGCGCACAACAGCTACGCGCTGCGGATCTCCCCGTCCGAGCTCGCCCAACTCGTCGACAAGATCGATCGGCTGGTGCGCCCGTACATCGCCCTGACCCGCGCTGACGCGCCCGGCAGCGCCGACGTCGCCTACTTGCGACTGCTTGCCTTCCGTCATCCAGAGTCCCTGTGATCGGCGCCGGCGCCACCGCCAAGCGCTCGGGCGAGCGCCGCGATCGGGCACCGGAGCGATTGCGCGCCAATCGCACCTATCGCAGGCTCTGGTCGGCGGTCGTGATCTCCGAGACCGGCGACTGGCTGCTGTTCATCGCGCTCCCGCTGTATGTGTTGACGGCTTCAGGCTCGGCGCTGGCAACCTCCACCGTCTTTCTCGCCGAGCTCGCGCCAGCGGTGATCGTCGGAACGGTCTGTGCTCCAGTGATCGACCGCTGGAAGCCCAGTCGCCTGCTCCCGGCCCTGACGGGCTCCCAGGCGGTTGTCCTGCTGCCGCTGCTGTGGCTGGGGCCCGGCCGGCTGTGGGTCGTGTACGCCGTGGCCGCCGCGCAAGCCGCGATCACGAGCATCACGACCCCTGCGTTACAGGCCGTGATCCCGTCGCTCGTCGCAGCGCGCACGTTGCCGACAGCGAACGCCGCGGCGGAGATGGCGAGCAACGCCGCCCGGCTCGTCGGTTCGCCGCTCGGTGGACTTCTGCTGCCCGTGCTCGGGCTCGAGGGCCTCGTGCTCTGCGACATCGCGAGCTTCCTCGCGGGCGCCGTGTTGCTCGGTGGATGCCTGCGGGGAGTGTCCGGACGAGCCGCGCCGCGTGAGCGACAGAACACCGGTCGGCGATCCGCGATCGCCGACGGTTGGCGCACCGTCCGGGAGGCTCGGACCCTGATCGCGGCGCTCGCCATCTCGTTCCTCGGGGCGGTCGCTCAGGGACTGTTCCTCGTCTTGTTCGTTCTCTTCGTCCTGCGCTCGCTGCATGCCGGCGACGAGGTCGTCGGGTTGCTCCGCGGCGTGCAGGCCATCGGCGGCGTGCTCGGCGCGATCGTCGTCGGGACCTGGGCCAAGCACCTCAGCCCCCGCGCGCTCACGATCTGCGGGCTGGGCGCGTTCGGCAGCTTGTCCCTGATCACGTGGAACAGTCCCGCGATCACCACCCAGACGTGGTGGTATGTCGCCCTGTTCATCGCGGTTGGCGTTCCGGCGACCGCGCTGACCACCGGGCTCATCACCGGAACGCAGCGCGCCAGCCCCGCCTCTGTTCTCGGCCGGGTGCTGAGTCTGGTCAACGTCGCCCAAGCCCTGGGACAAGGCATCGGAATCCTCGCCGCCGGCGTCCTCAGCAGCACGCTCCCGTTGAGCGTGCTGCTCAACGCTCAGGCCGGCTGCTACCTCGCATGCGCGCTCATCGCGATCCGGAGCTTTGCGCGGCGGGAGACGGTCGAAATGCGCGCCAGGCCGCGTTCATGGAAACTAAGAACCCACGACGAACCCTGAGCATCACCGCAATGAACGAGTCCGGACGAGGCGAGCTGACGTCGATGGGCGACGCCTACATCCACGGGCATCACGAGTCTGTGCTGCGAAGCCACCGCTGGCGCACGGCGGCCAATTCCGCTGCCTATTTGCTGCCGCACCTGCATCCGGGCATGCGCTTGCTGGACATCGGGTGTGGCCCGGGCACGATCACGGCCGACCTGGCCCGGCACGTGGCGCCGACGCCCGTGATCGGCGTCGACCGGGAGCCAGCGGTCATTGCCGAGGCTGCGAGGCTGCTCGGTGTCGATGGTCCCGGGAATGTTGAGTTCCGCACGGCCGATGCATACGCACTCGAGTTCAGCGAGGGCTCGTTTGACGTGGTGCACGCCCATCAGGTGTTGCAGCATCTGACCGATCCGGCGGCGGCGCTGTCGGAGATGCGCCGAGTCCTGCGCGATGGCGGAATCGTCGCCGTGCGTGACAGCGATTACGGCGGCTTTGTCTGGGCGCCGTCCGATCCGCTGCTTGACAGGTGGATGGAGCTCTACCACCAGGTCTGCGACCGCAACAGGACAGATGCCGATGCGGGTCGAAGCCTGCTGAGTTGGGTGAAGGCCGCGGGGTTCGCCGACGTCGCGGCCGGCAGCTCGACGTGGACGTTCGCGGAGACGCCGGATCGGTTGTGGTGGGGTGAGCTATGGGCCGAACGGGTGACGCAGTCGTCGTTCGCGAAGCAGGCGATTGAGTACGGACTCAGTACTGCCGACGAGCTCGCCTCAATCGCAGCGGCCTGGCGGCAGTGGGCGGCGCACGATGACGGATTTTTCGTCGTGCTCCACGCGGAGGTTCTCGCCCGTCGCTAGTGCAACGTTCACCAGCCTCAGCCTCGCGCCGGAAGCTTGACCACGTCGAGGGCGAGCGGCGAGCACACCAGCGCCGGCTGATCGGCACGCATCAGCCTGCGTCGAAGCATCACGAAGGCCGATCCGCCGAGTACGGCAGGGATCAGCAGCTGGAATAGGCGGTAGGCGAGCACTGCGGCCGTGGCGTCGGTGAGGTTGACGCCATACAGCGCGAACACCCCGATCAACGCGCCTTCGGTGCCCCCGATGCCACCCGGCAGCGGGATCAGATTTCCGAGTTGCCCGATCAAGTAGCCAAGCACCAGGGTGCCCAATGCGGGCACATGCCCGACGGCGGCAAACCCAAACCCGAGCGCCACGATGTCGAACCCCATATACGCGAACGAGCCGACGATCACGCCGAAGCTGTGCGAGCGCAACAGCGCAAGTGCCTGATCGACTCCGTCGGCGCCGGCTGTCAGCCAAGCACGCAGCGCACGATGAGCTTGGCCGCGCCAGCCATCGTGAACATCACTCGCGCGTCGTTCCCCCAACGCGCGCAGAAGCCTCGGGCTCAATCCGATCAGTAGCGCGCCGAGGGCGGTGATCAGCGCAGGTACAAGCGTGAGCACGGCCGACCCGCGGCCCGCGATGATCCCGACGAACCCGCCGATCCCTACCAGCACGAGCGTGATGAAGTTCGCTGCGCTCGTTACGACGAAGAAAGCGACGCTGCGGCGCGCGATATGGCTCGTGGGCATGCCGGCTTGACGCAGCGCCCATACGCCAAGCGCGAGGCCGCCCGCGCCGCCGGCCGGCAGCAGGGAGTTCGCTGCCAGCTCGGCCATCGCGATGTCATAGCTCAACGACCACGGCATCTGCGCGCAGAACGTCGAGCGAAACACGAGCAAGTAGCCGGCGCAAGACCCAATCTCAGCCAGCGCCAGCGCCACGAGCCAGGCGGGGTCGGCATGCTGCAGGCGCACGCGGACCTCGTCGAGCCCGGGAAGCGCGCTGATCGCGATCGCGCCAACCGCGATCACGATCGCAATCTCAGCCACGCGGACCGCAAGATGGCGGGGGTCCAGCTCGTCGGGCATGGCGGGCGCGCGTCGCGCGGGCGCAGCGCCGGCAGAACCGCTCGCATCACCGGGCGGGATCATCGCCGCGCTCAGCGGCGCTCGTACCGCTGCTGCTCCTCGACGGTCCGCTCCGCGGTTGGAGCGGCCTCGAGTCGCCGATCCGGAATTGGCTCGCCGCTCTCGATCGAAACACCGTAGGTCCCGGCGGCGAGCCGCTCCTCGGCACGCTCGAGCGCGGCTAGCTCGCGCCGCAGATCCTCGGCACGCCCGGCATTGAACTCGTCCTGATAGATGTCTTCGGAGTCCTCATCGCCCGGCTCCTTTCGATCGGAGGCCTCGAGCGGGCCGTCGCGGTCTAACGCCGCGATCGCCTGCTCGATGCGTTCCCGCTCGCGAGCCAGCAACTCTCGGGCGCGCTCGGAATCCATCCGCGCAGATTAGCTCGTCCGACGTCATCGCGGCGCACGCATAACCGTCGCTATCTCGCGCGCGAGCTTGCGTCGTCAGCGGCTGAGCGGTCGCCGGCGGGCGCTCAAGACGCGCTGTACACCTGATCGGCGGGAGGCGCCACCGGCCGTGGCTGAGGACCGTAGTGGCTCAGATCGACCGTCTCGGTTTCCTGCATCGAGGGTCCGTTTGGAAGGCCGAGGCTGAGCGTGATCGAGATTCGACGCACCAATTGGTGCGCATCGACCCAGACGTCTACGGGGAAGCTGTGGCTCTGCGCGACTGTCTCAAACAGCGACAGGGCCTTCTTGGCTAACGCCCGATCCGTCGCCGACAGGCCGTCAGCGAGGCGATCGAGACTCAGCTGCGCTTGATAATGCGTCGTCACGATCCCGTTCACGCGTTGCTGCCCCGCCGCCACGACGCTGTCGGACACCGGCTTCAGCCACTGCAGAATCCGGCTTGGGTCGGTCGCGGTCGGGTTGCTGCTCAGCGCTGACAGACCGGGTAGGCCCGCCAGCTTCGCAAGATCGATCTTGATCCACTGCTTTCCAGGCATCGGCAGCCGTGCAGTCATGGCCGGCGGGAGCTTGGCGTACACGGCATTTCCGTCGAGGACCATCTCCATCCGCACTTCACTGCTTCCGAGCGCTTGGATCACCTGCGGCTCGTTGCCGAGATTCATGACCAGCGACATCGAGCTCGCGTGATCGCGCAGATCGACGATTGCGCGCCCGTCAGTCGTGATCGGCGCCGGGAGTGCGGAAGATGTCATCTGCAGCGAGATGTGCATGCGGAAGCCCGCCGAGCTCGACGACCGCGTGGCAGCTTGCGCGATCGGATCGCTGAGCTGGTTGCCAGGTGATCCGAACAGCAGGAAGGCCAGCGCTGCCAGAACCACACAGCCCGCCACGCCGGCGAGGAGCCTCCGGGGAGCGCGCTGTGCGCGCGGCGGCCGGGGCGGCCCGTCCGGGCTCGCGGGCGGCATGCCAGGGGGCGGTACCGACGTGCTCACTCATCCTGGATCGGAGGGTTCGCGACCGAACTGAAAGATCGAGCCGAGCAGCCCACACACCTTCGATGAGCACCGCTTGCTCGGATCGATCAGCTGCGGACGACGAGCACCAGGCGCCGGGTGGCGGTCATCGTGCGGCGTGAGTGGTCTTTGACGCGGACGGTGAACCGGTAGACCCCCCGCTGGCGAGGCTTACCCGACAGCGTCCCGTCGCCTCGCAGGCGCAGCCCGCTCGGCAGGCTGCCCGCGATCAGCTTCCACCGGTACGGGGTGGTGCCGAGGTTGGCGCGCAGCTGGGCATGATAGGACCGACCGACGTGCGCGGCCGTGAGGGTGCGCGTGCGCAGCACAAGCGGCGGCGCGACCGCGACGCCACTCGGTCCGGAGATGCCGGTCGCGGCACCGGAGATGGTCGCGATCGGTGCGGCGGCGCCGCTGGCGCCAGGGGCGTACTCGCTGACGGCACCAAGGCTGTTGGCGACGTAGATGTTGCCCTGGGCGTCGATGTCGACCCCATCGGGCAACGACAGGCCGCTGATCGTGCGTTGCGGCGCACTGTCACCGCTGTCGCTGGTCCTGTACTCGCTCAGCGAGTTGCCCAACAGGTTGGCCACAAGCAGATTGCCGGCGGCGTCGAGCGTCAGGGCCTGCGGCTCGTTGAGCCCGGTGCTGGCACCGGTGATCGTCGCGATCGGCTGGGCGTCCTGATCGGCGGAGGCGGGATACTCGCTCAGGCTATTGGCACCGGAGTTCGCGACCCACAGATGCCCGGCCTGGTCAAACGCCAGACCCGAGGGACCGACCAGACCGGTGTCAGCGCCGATGATCGTCGCCACCGGCTTGGTGTTGCCCGTCGCGCCGGCGGAATAGACGGTGACACTGTTGGCGCTGTGGTTGGCGACATACAACCGTCCTGAGCCATCGAGCGCGAGCGCGGTCGGGTATGAGAGCCCGGTCGCGCTGCCGGCGATCACCGCTCGGGGAGCGACATTCCCAGTCGCTCCATAGGGGTACTCGGCAATCTCCTGACTGCCGGCGCTGGCCACATACAGCGTGCCCGTGACCGGGTCGATCACCGCCGCCGTGGTCGCGTCCAGCCCCGTCGCATCACCCGTGATCGAGGTCGTCGGCCGGACATTTCCCGACGAACCCAGCGGGAAGGACTGTACGGCGCTGTAGCCGCCCTCGGTCACGTACACCGCCGCCTGGACATTCGGGTTGACCGTGATGCTCAAGTTCGCGGTCGCGCTCATCGCTCTGGGCTTCGTCGCATCGCTGACTTTGACCGTGAACGAGCTGGTGCCGATCTGTGTCGGGGTGCCGCTGATCACGCCCGTCGACGAGTTCAGCGCCAACCCCGGCGGGAGGTGCCCGCTCGCGATCCTCCACACGAGCGGGCTGATCCCCATCGCCGCGCTCAGCGCCTGCGAGTAGACAACACCCACCTTGCCGCCCGGCAGCGCCGCGGTCGTGACCGTCAACTGCCGCGGCGCGATCGTGATCGTCACAGTCTCATTCGCCGAGACCGCGGAGGGCTGCTCACTGTCTGTTGCCTTCGCCGTGAACGTGAACGTTCCAGTCTGGGTCGGCGTTCCGGTGATCGTCCCGGCCGAGCTCAAGCTCAAGCCCGGAGGCAGCGCTCCCGACGCCGACCACGTGAACGGCGCGATTCCACCCCGCGCCGCCAGCGTCGCCGAGAACGGATTGCTGACGTTCCCCATCAACGTCCCCGGGGCGACCAGCGTCACCGGCACAGCGGTCAGATTCAGCGTGAACTGCTGACTGGCATCCGGCGCCGTCCCATCAGCCGCGTTGACCGTGAACGTGAACCTCCCGACCAACCCCGCCGGGATCGTACCCGAGAGCAGCCCGGTCGGAGCATCGATCGTCAACCACGACGGCCCTCCCGACAGCGAGAACCTCGGGGACGGGAGGCCCGTGCCCGTCACCGCAAAACTCACCGTGCCCGTGCTCGAGAGCACCGACAACGAGCCAGCCGAGGTGATCTGCGGCGCGGTTGGCCCCAGAACGAATTCGAGCGCCACCGAGCCATTGCCGGGGGCCGCGGCGAGAGCGATGCGAAAGTTCGGCCGGACCCCGGAGATCTCCCCGGCGCCGGCGCCGCCGCCGCCCCCACCGCCACCGCCGGTGCCGCCTGAGGTCCCCGGAGCGGCGCAGTAGCCCCCACCGGCGCCTCCGGCGCCGCCGGCGTCGCTCGCAGCTGCCGCCGGTGTCGCGGACTGAAGTACGGTCTCGACGTAGCAGCCGTCCCTGACGGGAGCCCGGGCGCCGCCCGTGCCCGCCCCGTTCCCCGAGCCATTGGCGCCGTTTCCGTTCCCCGCGGAGAATCCGAACTGCCCTTCGCCGCCGCCGCCTCCCGCTTGCCCGAAGAAGGCGCCGCCGCCACCGCCGCCACCGCCGCCGCCCTGCGCGACCACCGCAAAGGACGGGACGCCGGTTCCCATTGGGGCCACCAGTGAGAACTGACCGCCGGCACCGCCGGCCCCACCGAGTCCGTCTCCGGCAGAGCCGCGCGGGATCACTCCCCCGGCAGCGCCGACGATCACGTCGAACCGCTCGCCGCCGACGACGTCAGCCGACGCGGTGATGACCGTACCCAAGCCGCCGGCTCCGCCCGGGTTTGTGCCAAAAAAGGATGAGCTGCCGGCGGCGCCGCTTGCGCCTTGGACGGTCATGTTCACGGCGGTGGCGTACTGCGGGGCCTGCGCGGTGAAGTCGAACCCGGGACTCGAGAAGGACTGCACGAGCGAAGGCTCCGCGGCCCCCGCGGCCGGCGCTTGGATCGCGACGATCGCAGCGACGCCGAGCGCCGCGCAGATCACGGTCGCAGGATCCGTCAGCCAGCCCCGAGACCGAACCGGGCTTTGCCCAACGCCACGCATGGCACCCAAGCGACTGCGCATTCTGCCTGCCCTCCGTTCGATCTCACCGCCAATTACCCACAGACCGCAATCCTGACATGCGGCCGGACACGAGCACATTGGTCAAACGAACATTCTTTCAGCCGCATCTTTAGAGCGGCCGACACGCATTTAGACCGAACGGGTCGCCCGAATGAGTTCAGGCACGCGCGGAAGGAAGCGTCGTCGCGCGGCGTCTGGGCAAGGTAGCGGCGCGGTCTTCCCGCTCACGCCGTCACCGTCCAAGTGGATCGCTCCGTACCCAACCCACGGTTCGTTTCTGCCTGCCCGCATATTGCCGGCGTCTGGCGGGGCAGTTAGTGACCCCCGAGGCAGTCACGAGACCCTGCAAACAGTTACCAGAAGGACTTGACATGACTATGCAAGACATGCGCCCTGGCGCGCATCTGGATACCGATGTGCCCGAGCCGACCCCCGATCAGCTGCAAATCGTCTGGAATCGAGTCGTCGGTCGGCGTTCGTTCCTTCGCCAAGCCGGCCTCGCGAGCGTCGCAGCGGTGCCGGCCACCGCGGTTGCGGCATCGGCCGCCTCGGCCAAGACACACAAGGCGAACGAACCGACCGACGGAGATTTCGCGATTCTGCGCTTCTTGTGTGCCGCCGAGATCCTCGAGAGTGATCTGTGGGAGCAGTATGCGCGGTTCGGGGGCCAAGCCAGCAGCGAGCGCCCGGCGGACGGCGCGAACCATGCGTACGTCGCTGCTCTGATGAACCTCGACGAGGACATGCCGCAGTACATCTCGGATAACACCGACGACGAGAAGAGTCACCAATCGTTCATCAACGCGTACCTGGTGTCCAAAGGACAGAAGCCGGTCAGCCTCGAGCGGTTCCGCACGCTGGCGCCGAGCAAGGCGACCGGTGGCGCAAGCAAGCCGACACTCACCAACCTGATGGCACTGAACGTCGACACCAGCTGGTACCTGCGCTATCGAGCGACGACCAACCCCGATTTCGGTGCCACGTTCGGTCAAGCGGTCGAGATCAAGCACCAGCCCGTGATCCCCGTCGACGACAACGACACACCGCCGGGGAACGACGCGCCGGTGCCCGTGCCCTCCGACGCCGCACATCAGCGGATGCAGGCGATCGCCAACTCGGCCGGATTCCATTTCGCAATGATCGAGCAGGGCGGCTCGAGTCTCTATACGACAATGGCCTTGAAGGTAAGCAGCGTGGAGGTGCTGCGAATTGTCGTCGCGATCGGCGGAGTCGAGACGAACCACTTCTCGTTGTGGCATGACAAGGCCGGCAACGCCGTGGCCGACCCGCTCGCTGGGGTCAAGGACCCGAAGACTGGCACCTTCTTCCCGAATCTCAACAACTCGGGGGGTGAGGCAACGCAGACGAATCTGATTCTCCCCGAACCGTGCGAGTTCATTCCCGGGTTGCCCAAGTGCTCCGTCGTACGTCCGACGCTGGACTCCAACGCCGGAGCGATGGCTGCGGTGAAGGGGTTGACGGCGGACGGGCTGTTCAGCGGCCAGTCACCGGCGTTCTTCCGTGCCATCAAGAAGCTTGCACGCGACGCCGATGCGGCCGTACGCACTCTGCGGTGAGAAGCTAGGTTCTAGCGCATGAGGGGTGGTCGTAGAACCCACCGTATTCGTATTCTTCGTTAATACGACCACCCCCCGGCGATCGTGGTGGTTCCGTGGCCAGCGCAACGTCGATCGGCCGGGCCGGATTTGCTCGAGAGAGGTGTCTTTGTGCTGCGGTCCCTGCCGCCGTTGCCGTTGACGCTCACACCTCAAATGGCCGCCCGGGCGCCGGTTCAGCCAGTCGATCCCGGTCAGCTCCAGGTTCAGCAACGTCGCGGGGCTCGCGGCGGAACGCCTGCCGCTCGAACGTGCTCGCCATCTTCGCGCTCGTCACGACCGACGAACCTGACGGGCGCGGCCGCGCGCGAGAGACGCGAACACGATCTGCCGCAGTCCACCGGCTCCTGGGAGGCGAGGGACTTGGTGTCCGGATACCGGCAACGATCGCCCACACTCACAGCACCGAGCGAACGGGGGGAGATTGTGTCCGTTTTCGCCCGCCGACCCCGGCCACCCGGCGCACACCTGCAGTGGCGACAGCGGGTCGGGAGGGAGACGCCGGGCTCCACGCCATTGAACCGGACCGCCGTTCGAACCGGCGCGCCCACGGCCTCGTGGGGTTAGGGTTCCCCGCGGTAACCAGGCAGGAGGGAAAGCATGCGTCAGGGGATGCGTCGAGAGTTGCTCTACGGTGTGCTGGTCGTGGCGATGGTTCTGGCATCGGCGCCCGGCGCCTGGGCGTCGATCACGCCCACACTGAGCCTCAACCAGAGTGATGGCACGACGGCGGGCTCGACGGCCAACCTCGGTCTGGATCTGAAGTTCGCGCCCACCGGGAGCGATTCGCCGGACGTGATGACCCTCAACCTCCCCCCCGGACTGCTTGCCAACGCTTCGGTCAACGGCGGCGCCTGCCTGACGAGCGCCGATCTCAACGACTCGGCGTGCGAGGTTGGCAGCGGGACCGTCACCGCCAACGCCTACGGCACGATCCCGATCACCACTCCAGTCACGTTCGACCTCGTCCCACCGCCCGCGGCCGGCGACCTCGCCGGTCTTGCGGTCAACAGCAGCGGGACGCAGATCGGCTCGACGGCCGACATCGAGGTCCGTCCCTCTGGAGACCCCGCTGGGGTCGGCATCACGATCAACTTTGTGCTGCCGAACATGCTCTACGGCGTGCCGGTCTCGATTGCGGAGATCACCAGCACCTTCGACGGGCTCCGCTACCCCACCGCCTGTCCGTCCACCCCTCAGAGCTTCGGCGTCGCTGTCAACTCCTACAGCGACTCGGCGGTTCGTACCGTGAGCGCACCGCTGGCGGTTACCCGCTGCTCCGCACTGTCCTACTCGCCGCAGTTCAGCGTCACCGCGACCCGTGACAGCGCCGACTCGCAGGTCAAGCTGAGCACCCAGGTCACCCAAAGCGCCAGCGAAGCGCCCAGCAGATCGGTGTCGCTGGCCTTCCCGTATCCGGCCCTCGCCCCGAACGTCGCTTCGGTCGGGGTCCTGTGCCCAAACATGTCAAGCGGCACGGCACAGCGGTCGGTTCGGTCACCGCGAATTCGCCTCTGTATCCAAAGCCGCTGACCGGACAGGCCTACCTGACCGGGTCTCTCAACGGGCCCTCACTGACGCTGGTGTTCCCGTCGCCGTTTCCGCTGACGCTCGTCGGCACGGTCAGCCTGGTCACGAATACGACTTCATTCACGGGGCTCCCCGACATCCCACTGACAGAACTCGAGGTGTCACTGAGCTCTGGCCCAAAGGGTCTGTTCCAAGCCACTTGCAAACCGCCCTCAGGCACTGCGACTGCGGTTCTGACCGACCAGAACGCCGACAAGACCGTGAATGTCCCAGCCAAGTTCGCGGTCAGCGGCTGCCCGTCGATCGGCGGCGGCCCCCCCCGGCGGCGGCAGTGGCGGCTCCGCAGGAGGCGGCGGCGGTGCAAGTAGTCCAAAGCTGACCAAGCCCGGCGTCTCTGGGCTGGGGACGGGTCACGCCTCGCTGCGCTTCACCGTCAGCGTCGCCAAGCACGCGCCCAAGCTCACCGCCCTGACGATCGAGCCGCCCACCGGGATCAGCCTGATCCCCCACCGCGCCGGCAACAAGCTCACCCCCACCGGCATCACCCTCACCGGAGCCAATATCAAATCGCTCGCGCTCGCACACAACCACCTCCTCATCACCCTGCGCAAACCAAGCCAAAGCCTCACCATCAAGATCAACAGCAGCGCCCTGAAAGTGAGCCCCACGCTCAAAACAAAGGCCAAAACCAAACAACTCCGACACCTGCTGCTGACCGTCATCACCAAGAACACCAACGCACAGCGCACCACCATCCGCGTCCAGATCAACACCCTCGGGCCGTAGCCGGCCACTCCGAACCGCACCAAAGAGTCGTGGTGCGCTGCTGCGGACCACCGCGACCCCTCATCCCTCGGGAGGCGGCAGGTGCGTGTCGGCATACTCCCGCGCCAGCCTCTTCGGCGCGCGAGCAAGCCACGCCTCGGTGATCAGCTCTTCTAGCTCATCAGTTGTGATCAGCTCGAGGCGGACCAGCACAGCCGGGTAGCCGTCGAAATGTGGCGTCGTGAAGAACACACGTGGATCGTCGGCTAGCAACGCTTCTTTGGCCCCAAGATGCTCCACGCGCGCGCCGAGGATCGGCCCCGTTGGTGCGTCCTCGCCGAGCGCGCGGAGGTCCGAGGCGCGCAACGGCCGCTCCCACACAAACCCTTTCCCCCGGACCTCCCACGACGAGAGGCTGTGGCGGCCGAGCCGCTCGCCCGTCTCGGGTAGCTCGAGAGCGATCCTCCGCACGTCCTCCCAGCCGGCCACGGTCTCAGCCTACGCCATGATGCGAGACGGCGAACGGATCAATTCTTGACCGTCCGGCGTCGCGCCGGCGCTTCACTTCTCCGCGCGGAAACGGCAAACACCCGGACGTGCTGGCGCCACTTGGATCCGATAATCCTCCAGGCATCGAGCAGACCAGCTCCGAGGTCGCGGTCAGGAGGGACGACGACTTCCTCCTCCAGGCGCGGCGCGCGGCGTGCGTGGTACGCAGGCGTGCAGGGCGCGATGATCAGGTTTGGCCGGACCTGACTGGCGATCAGCTCGAGCGTCTTAGCCTGGGCGTAATCGCCCGGGTACGCGGCGTAATAGCCCGTGAGCAGCCGTGCCGCAGGCCGCTGCACAAGTGCGACCGTCTGGACCTTGAATCCCGTCAGCTGCACGTCGCTGAAGCGCTCGTCTTTGATCGCGTTGGGAAGCGAGATCCTCCGCTCATAAGCCTGCTTTCTGAACAAGGCCAGCCTCGGATCGATTCCCTGCGTCGGAAGCGGAGGATGGGTTGGCGTGAGGGCGACCGCTCTGTAGCGGCCGTCCTGCCAGTAGACGCCGAACGGGAGCACCGTGTTCGCGGCGTCCGGCCACATGTAGCCGACAACCAGCTCCGGAGCGTTGTCTGCGTCGTACTCACCGCCGCCCGGGCCGCTACCGGCGATCGTGTCAAGCTCGGCGGCTGCGATACCGACTCCGGGAGGCCGGAACTCCAGCGCCAGCGACAGCCGCCCGCCGTGCACGTCGTAGATCCGAAGCTCATCAGAGCGAGGCGCGGGATTCACGCAATTCAGTTTCGATTGCGGTGTGCAGTTGGCCACCGCGTTGGTGAAACGGTCGTGGCGCGGCGTGTCCTGCACCGCGACCACCCAGGAGTCGTCGTCGCCGGCGTGGAAACGTACGCGCTCGTTGAGCACCACATGACCGCCGCCCGCGCCGGCACGATCCACCATCTGGCTGGTGATCTGGCTCATCTGGTCCTCGACTGACGGCGGATTCAGCAGGCCGCCGGCAAACCCGGTGACTCCCGCGACCAGCATCACCGCAATCGTCGTGATCAGCCCGGCGCCATAGACGATCAGCCAGCCATCCGCCCATACGGGCTCGACGCCGCCGGCGGCTGTCGGTGGCCGAACAATTTCCGAGCGATCGGCCTCTGCCGGTTGATCCGCGGCGCCCCGGGCGCCGAGCTCGATCACGTGCGCTCCGATCGCCAGGCTGCGAGCGTTGTCGCTTGGCTGACCGCTGCCGTTCAGAAGCTCCTCCCAGTTGGAGGTTCTGATTGTCGCGACCACCTTGACCTGCCGGGCGACGCTGGACAGTCGCTGCAGGAGACCGGCATCCAGCGAGTCGATGAAGCGATCGAGACCGTCCAGCCAGATGCAGACCCGCCCGCCCAGACCCCCGGAGGAGCAGTCGATGTCGTCCGCGAGCGTCGCCAGCGCATCCTCCGCTCTGGGGCGCAACCGGTACGGCTCGGGCTGGCCGTCCGGGCCACGGCCGGGATATGCGCCCAGCGCCATCACATCGGCGACCGCCAACTGCTCTGGCGGCCACGTCCGCAGCGTGTCGGCAAGGGCACTCCGTTGCCTGCGGCGGTCGGTCAGCCGTTGAACTGCGGTCGCCGCCAGCGCCAGCAGCGCGGTGAGCAACGCACTTGCGAGCGCGGTCGGCCTCGCCGTGTTGGCGATCGCCGGAAGCACGAGCACAGCGAGCGCCACTGGCGGCACCGGCCGTGCCATACGCCACGCTCCTGCGCGCTGCGCGATGTTGCACTGAAGCTCCCCGGCCCGCCCGCTGAGGGGTTGGCCCTGTATCCATCAAGGCGTCCACGCTCCGACCACAGCGGACCGTACGACCCGCAGGCCCGTGACCGATCGGAGATTTATCACATCCACGGGCTCGCGTGCCATACGATGGCGCTGTGGCGAACGTCGAGGGGAAGGCGACGGCGATCACCGTCCTGACGCCGCTGCGGCGCGAGGGCCCGCTGCTGCTGTGGTTGGTGTTCTGGGCTGGGAGAAACATCACGGCGACGCTGAAGAAGCTCGAGATGCTCTCCTTCATTCACTACGCCCGCTGGGCAGTGATCGATCGGTTCCCCGATGGAGAAGACGGCGAGCGGCTCAATCACTCATATCTGTTCTTCGAGAGCAACTTCAATGGCACCTGGGATCAGTACATCGACGCCTTCTCGGAGGTCGTGGCGTTCCGGATGAAGGCGATCTGGGGAACCTCCCTGGGGTTCCCCGGCCCGTTACCGGTAGAACCTTTCAAGCAATACATTCGCCGCAACGAGTACGTCGCCAACCACTACTGGTCGGCATATCCCGGCGCAACAACGACCGAGATCATCTCCGCGGGGCGGGTGGAGACCGCGCTCGAGGGGCTTCGCGAAGCGTCTGCGCGGCTCGATCACGCGGCGTTCAAGGCGGCTTACGAACAATTCTTGACGGACGTCCAGGGCGACCTGTGAACGACCGCAACAATATGAGCGGTCAGGCGTACTCGTTGACGATGCTCGCGCCGATCCTCGAGGGCCACGAGACGCGCTTGGCCCAGTATCTCGACGCCCTCCAGGAGGGAGCCGCGAGTCCGCTTGCCCGCGTGCCCGGCACGCATTTCGCCCGCTGGGTTGTGATCGGCGACGTCGTCTACGAGACTCACCGGCAGAAGCGCGACCGTCTCGCGCTCGCGCGCCTGCTGTTCACGAGTAACTTCGACGGGCCGCTGGAGCCGTACCTCGAAGCGGTGCGCACGGGCCTCGGTGACGTCGCAGATGAGATCTGGAGCCACTGCGCGGGCTACCCGGGCAGTGCCGACGCGTCAGGCTTCGCTCGCTACGTTCGCAGCCACCAGATCGAAAGTTCCCTGTTCTTCGCCGCATACGGGGACCGCACCGTCGAGGAGGTCCAGCGCAGCCTCGCTCTGCGCCGGACGATGATCGCATTCGCGCTGCGGACTCAGGGAATGCCCGCGACCGAGCTTCAGGCCGCCTTCAGGGAGACGTTCACGCGGTGAGCGATCTCGACTTGGCCCGGATCCAGGGATTTGTGGTGCGCGGCTATCGACTGCCGTTTGCGCGTTATCTGTTCCTACGGATCGACGATGTCACGCGGGCCGCCGAGTGGATCGCCGAAATCACTCCCCACGTGTTGACGGCGGCCCCGTGGTCAGAGAAACCGTCCTCGGGTGTGAACCTCGCGTTCAGCTATGCAGGACTGCGGGCCCTGAAACTCCCAGATGCGTCGATGGCCGGCTTTCCCGAGGAGTTCCGGCAGGGAATGGCCGCACGCACAGAGCTGCTCGGGGACGCCGGCGAAAGCGGTCCCTCGAACTGGGAAGGCGGCCTCGGCACGCCCGACGTACACGTCCTCGTGATGATCAGTGCGATGCACGAAGCGGCACTTGCCGCTCACGACGAGCGACTGAAAGCCACGATCGAACGCAACGGTGGACTGACGCTGATCCATGAGGATCTCGGCCGCGCGCTGCCCGGGGGCGTCGAGCATTTCGGCTACGCCGACGGATTTGCTCAGCCCTCGATCGAAGGCTCCGGCGTCCCCGCGCTGCCCGGTCAGGGCGCGCCGGACAGCAACGGCGGCTGGCGCCCAATCCGTGCCGGCGAGTTCATCCTCGGCTACCCGGACGAGGAAGGAGTGTTGCCGAGCGCCGCTGCGCCGGATGAGCTCAGCCGGAACGGCTCCTATCTCGTGTACCGAAAGCTCCGTCAGGACGTCGCGGCTTTCCGCAAGCGGCTTGCAGAGTCAGCCGCCGTCTACCCGGGCGGCGAGGAGCTGCTGGCGGCGAAGGTCGTCGGACGCTGGCGCGATGGCACGCCACTCGATCTATCCCCCACGAGCGGGGAGCCCACGATCGTCGCCGACGAGCAGCGCAACAACGCGTTTGGCTACGGAGACGATGGCAAAGGGCTCCGGTGTCCGATCGGGGCTCACGTGCGCCGCGCGAACCCGCGGTTGGGGCTGCCATTCAACGGTCAGTTGGTCAACCGCCACCGGCTGATCCGGCGCGGCATGCCGTACGGCGAGCCGCTGCCGGCCGGCGCCGAGGATGACGGTGGCGACCGCGGAGTGATCTTTATGTGTCTGCAGGCGTGCATCGCGCGACAGTTCGAGTTCGTTCAGTCGCAGTGGCTGAACGCCGGCAACTCGCTCGCTTTGGGCGAGGATCAGGACGTGCTGCTCGGTCCTCAGGACGGGATACCGCCGCAGAAGATGACGATCCCCGGTAGTCCGCCGTTCTTCCTCGGACCGCTCTCCCGGGTCGTCACGGTCAAGGGCGGCGAGTACTTCTTCGTCCCAGGGATCAACGGGATGCAATTCCTCGCAAGCGCCGCCGGCGGCGGTGCCGCATGAGGACGATCGGCGGTTTTGGCGCGCGCAGCTACACTGTGCGCGCAAAGGCCGGGTATCCTGCCCGGAGAAGCAGTGCCAGCGTTCGTAGTTGTTGCCCTTCAGCACTCCCGCGTTTCGCAGCACACAACATTTTGGGAGGACAGATGGCAACCGGAACGGTTAAATGGTTCAGCGACGAGAAGGGCTTTGGCTTCATCACCCCTGATGACCAGAGCAAAGATGTGTTCGTTCATCACTCGTCGATCGTCGGTAGCGGCTTCAAGTCGCTGGCCGAGGGCGCGAAGGTGTCGTACGACACCGAGCAGGGCCCGAAGGGCCCGGCCGCAGCAAACGTCCAGACGATCTGAGTCAACCAACCGCCAACGCTTGACGGCCCGCCTGCGCGGGCCGTTTTGCGTTGGGGACTGGACGAGCGCGCGCGGTACGGTGTCACGATGACCCGACCGCGGTCGCACTTGGTGCAGGCGCAGTGAGCCCAACCGCGCCACCCCGGCTGTACTACATGCCGCGAACACGCTCGAGCCGTGTGCTGTGGCTGCTCGAGGAGATCGGCGCTCCGTATCAGCTCACCGAGATCCCTGGAGCTCAGCGTCAATCTGCCGAGCATCTTCAACGCCATCCCCTCGGGCGTGTCCCCGCGCTTGAACTGGCTGATGGCACGACGATCTTCGAGTCAGCGGCAATTTGCCTGCAACTGGCCGATCTCAACCCCGACGCCGGCTTGATCGGACCGGTCGGATCACCGAAGCGAGCTCGTGTATATCAGTGGGTCGTGTTCGGTATGACCGAGCTCGAGGGGCCACTGTTCCGCTGGATCAGCGAGCTCGGCGACGGTGCGACCGAGTCCGCCGCTCAGCGACGATTCGCCCAGGCCGCCACCGCGCTCGAGGCAGCGCTCGGCGAGCACGACTGGTTGCTCGACGGCGACTTCACAGTCGCCGATGTGATCTGCGCCAGCGTGCTCGCGGGCGCCCACTCGCGGCAATTGCTGCCGGAATGGCCCGGACTGCGCGCATACGTGCAGCGCAGCGAGGCACGCCCCGCCTACGCGAGCGCCGCCGCGATCTGGGATCGTCCGCGGACGTAGCGTCGATCCGCGCCGGAACGCGCGACCGAGGACTACTGGCGCAGCGGGCCCGCAACCAGAATCTGCGAGACGCCGCCGGTGGCCGGGCTCGCACTCCTGGTGCCGTCGAACGACACCGACGCCCGCCAGCGTCCGACGTGTGGTGGGAGAAATGGGATCGAGGCGACGCCGCCGACGGCGTGCACATGAAAGTCGCGATAGAACTGCCAGCGCTCGACGGGGTCAAACGAGTCGACCTCGAGCGTCACCGGGCCGTCAACCGCCGGCGTGATATTCGCGCTCAGTCGCGTGACCGTTCCGGGGGAGACTTGCTCGAAGCGGGCGCCGTCGAAGGTGACGTTGACGTGCGTGATCAGTCGCGACTGCCGGGACAGCGTGAACGGACCCCAGCCAAAGTCGTGCGCTTGGACGACGACGAAATATCTTCCTGGACGGGTCTGGAGCCTGATCGTCTCCTGCCCTGTGGAGCCGCAGTTGCACTGGATGTAATGCCCCTGGTCGTTGAGCAGCTTCAGGTCGAATGGGGCATCGGAGGCCGCCAGGAGGAACAGTTCCAGATCGCTGCGCTGTGTGACGTCGAACCGGAACAGCCGCACGTCATCGATCACGTTCCCGCGCAGAAAGCCCTTGATCCGGGCGAAGTTCGGCAGAAAGATCCCCGGTGCCATCTCCTGCGAAGTCGCCGGCGCGATGTGCAGAGCGTATGGCTGCGAACCGCGGTTGCTGGCGGCCGCGACGATCAGGAACGACCAGCGGCCGCTGACTCGCGGCGTGAATAGCCGATATCCGGCACACGAGAGGCCGCCGAGGGACGCGGCGTTGAACGAATTGGTGCCTGGAGGGAAGATCTGCAGCGCCATGCACCCTTCGGCGCGCTTGACGAGGTTGAGCTTGTAGGTCGTGCCCGCGGTCAGCGGCATTGAGTACGCCGCCGTTGTCGCGAGCGTGCCGTCGAGCGTGCCGTCCGCGCCGCGGGCGCCCAGCAGCTTGCCGGGCGGCGTCGGCTGGGCGGCCAGCGTGAACGCGTTCAGCGAGAATGTGCCGGAAACCGAGTCCGAGAGCTGAGAGACTCGTAGCAGGTAGGTCGTGTTGGCGGACGGGGTGAACGCGAGCGCGGCCCGACCGTTGCTGTCCGTTTGGTCGCAGGAGACGGGCAGGTTCTGGGAGCGCTGGCGGACGTAGATGTCAAGAACTGCGTCGAGGTCCCCATTGGCGGCCAGCTTGATTCCGATCCGGGGTGGCGGCGAACCGCCGACCGCAAGTGAGTACCACACAGACCCGCCCGCGTTCGCGC
The DNA here is from genome assembly GCA_963794285.1 of uncultured Solirubrobacterales bacterium. Lineage (GTDB taxonomy): Bacteria > Actinomycetota > Thermoleophilia > Solirubrobacterales > Solirubrobacteraceae > Palsa-465. The sequence goes on along the minus strand of CAWCDS010000007.1, from coordinate 220,474 downwards.
AGTTCGAGCTCGGCTCGTTGGACTCAGTGGTCGCGCCCACGGTCGTGCCGCGCACGGTTTGCGGTAGCGAGCCGAGGCTGCTCGCGTCGCCCCGGTTGTCGTTCGGCGGCGTCCCGGGGGCGGCTAAAGCGGTCGTCCCCGCGGCGGTCGCGACCCCAGTTAGCAGCAGGCCGATCGCAAACAGCAATACTCGCCAGGCCCTCATTCGTGCCCTCCCCCTCACTCCGACCGTGATTCGACTGTGTAGTCTCGCGCTGCACGGACGTCAACGTCAAGCCCGAGGCTGTTATTTCGTGTCGCACTGCTAGGGCGGGCATCCGGGTTCTTGCCGGACACGTGCAGCAACTGTGCGCCGGCTGCTTCGTGCGGTAGTAGCCTCGCGCTGCGTGAAAGCGACAATCGGTGTTGTTGGCATCGGGCGCATCGGCCTTCCGGTGTGCGCCAATCTCGTCCGCGCGGGGTTTCCCGTGATCGCCTCGGACCGTCGGTCCGATCGGGAGAAGGACGTCCGGGCGGCTGGTGCCGACTGGGCAGGCGAGACGCGCCTGGTCGCGGATGCGGCGAACGTGCTGATCACGATCTTGCCCGGGCCGAGCGAGCTGCAGGACGTCATGGCCGTGGCGACCCCGGCGCTCGCAGGACCTGGCACGACGTGGATCGACATGACCAGCAGCACGCCGGCCGTCGGTCGCAAGCTCGTCGCGCGCGCACACGCACGTGGAATCGAGTGTCTGGAGGCACCGGTTGGCGGTGGTGTGCCGGCCGCGAGGGCGGGCAGGCTGCAGCTCTTTGTCGGCGGCCGCGAGGAAACCATCGACCGCCATCGTGAGCTGCTCGAGGGTCTCGGGAGCATCGAGCATGTCGGCGATCACGGTGCCGGGTACACGACCAAGCTTCTCGTCAATCTGCTGTGGTTCGGGCAGGCCGTCGCCGCCGGTGAGGCTCTGCTGCTCGCTCGCCGTGCAGGAATCGATCTCGAGCTGCTGCGCGCAGTGCTGGGACGGAGCGCGGCGGCCAATGAGTTCATCGACCGCGACCTCGACGGACTGCTCGACGGCGACTACCTCGAGTCATTCGGCATTGATCGCTGCTGCGAGGAACTGGACGCGGTGGTCGCGCTTGCCGAGAAGCACGCTGTGCCGTTTGAGCTCTCCTCGCTGGTCCAGCGCCGCTATCGGCAAGCGCTCGAGCGTTACGGCCCGGTCGACGGCGAGCTCCTCGCGGTCGCGTTGCTGGAGGAGCAAGCGGGCGTGCGCCTGCGGCGGCGCCCCTGACACGGAGCCACGACGGCGCCGGTCTCGGGAGCTCCCCGCTCATCCGACTGGAGAGCCCGAGCGGATCGTCGGCGTCGCAGTCGTCTCGTTTCGAGCGAGCCTGAACGCGGCCTAAACGGTTGTTCGGTTGACTTACGGCGACGGCGCGCCGATCCAGTGGGCATGAGCATGGTTGCCCCCGATTGTGCTGCCGCATTGCAGTTTGCGCAGGGGCTGTGCGAGCTCGGGCGCTTCGGCGAGGCTGCGGGTGTTGCCCGGCGTGTGATCGCGATCGAGCCGCATAACGCGTTTGCGTGGTGCGTGATGGCTCAAGGACAGCTGGGCCAGGGACAAGACAACGCCGCCCTGCTCGCGGCCCAAGCAGCGATCTCGCAGACCTCCGATGCGGAGTGGGCGTTGCGGCTGGCGAGCGCCGCTCTGAGCCGGCTGGGCCGCAGCTCGGACGCAGAGGCCGCCGCCGAGCGGGCCCGTGAGATCCGGGGCGATCGGCCGGAGACACCCGCCGTGTACGGCGTCCTAACCCCCGCCGCGGCCGAGACGCCGCCGCCGGCCGATGCGCCACGGGCAACCCACGCGCACAACCTCATCATCCGCGCGGTCAGACGATTGCATGCCGCAGACGGCAGCGAAGAACGCCAACAGCCCACGCGACTGCATCCCAGCGCCTAACAAAGGGGTGGTCGTGAAACCCACCGTATTTTTCGTTAACGCGACCACCCCCCGGGGACCACCCGAACGACGCAACACTCTAACCTCCGCCCCCCGCCCGAGCCGCGCCGCCGAGCCCACAGCCGGCCGCGCCGGCGCGAACCTGGGCGACCGACGGTGGGTCGGAGGCCAGCAGCTCCGGGAGGCTGACCGAGCGCAGGTGGCGGCGGTGAAGCTCGGGCAGCAGCGCGGTCAGCGCGCGGATTGTCTGGCCACGGTTCTCGTGCATCAACACGATCGATCCGGGACGCAGGCCGGCCTCGACGTTCCTCGTGATCTGGGCGTAGTCGGCGCCGAGCGAGTCGGCCGAATCGACGTTCCACAGGATCTCGAGGAGGCCCAACTGCTTCGCGACGCGATCAACCGTCGCATTGTGGAGTTCGTACGGCGGGCGGAACAGGTCGACGTGCTCGCCCGACTCAGCCTGGATCCTCTGTGCGGTCCGCGCGATCTCTGAATAGACCACGTTCGGGGCAAGGGCGGTCAGCTCCGGATGGGTGTAGGTGTGATCCCCGATCGCCGCTTCCTTGAGCTCTCGTGGCAGATATCCGGGAAATTGATCGACGCTTCGCCCGACGACGAAGAACGTCGCCCGCTCGCCGGTCTCGCGAAGCTTCTTCAAAGCCAGGCTGGTGTAAGGCCCGGGACCGTCGTCGAACGTGAACGCGACCTCGTCGCCATGATGACCACCGCAGTAGATCGGCAGTCCAAGCTTCGCGAGCCGCCGTACCGTGCGATTGCCGATCAGCTCCCGCCTTCCGAGCGCGCCCGCCGGACCACGTGCCTGCTGCCCCCCCTTTCCGGCGCGCGGCCCGTTATCCAAATTTCGCCCCGTACTCGTGGCTTCGTCTTTCGCGGCCCCACCGCCGCTGGCGGTGATGATCAACAGCAGCACCACGAGCACCGACAATGCTCCAGCGGCGGCCGCGAACCGGCGACGCCGAAGCTGCCGGCGACGCTGCTCACGGCGCACCGCGAAGTGGCTCGGCGGCTCGATCACGAGCCTGGAGGCTAGTGCAACGCCCGGGGAATCCCTCGCGCCGACGTCTGGCGTCTGGCGTCAGCGCCACACGAACGTGGTCATCGTCTCCGGTGCGATCGTGTACGGGAACGAACGTGCGCGCCACTGGACGCCAAAGCGAATCGCCGTCGCGGAGTTGTTGTAGACGATCAGCGTCTTGGTTCCGTCCGGATTCAGGAAGGCGACGTCGTCGAGTCCGGAGCTGACGCCATCATTGCCCGCAGCCGGGGTGACCCAATTGACAAACCGCTCGGATGCGATTCGCACGGCTCCCGGCTCGACGAACTTGCTGACCTGCCCGAGCTGGTAGTACGCGAGCGTGAACGCCACCGAGTGCGTTCGCTCGTCGATCGCCACCAGTCCGGTGCAGCCGTAGCAGCCGAAATTGGGCAGCTGGACGGGGCCGCCGCGCTGGTCGAGCGCGAGATTCCATAGCGCGACAGCACTCGCCCACTCGCGAAGCGAGCCGATCACCACCTCGGCTACCGGATAGGGAATGATTCCCGGCGCGCACTCGCTGACGATCTGATCCAGCGACGGCGCCGCGGCATGTAGCGCGCTCAGCACGGTCGGGTCCGGGCCGTAGCAGTGCCACGCGATCCCGCTCAGCGCGCCGCGGGCCTCGCTGGAGACCAGCGCCTGGGGATACGACGGCAAGCCCCAACCGAGATCGCCGCCGTAGATCTTGGGGTGCAGGCCGGCGGCGCTGAGCGCGGGCGCAAGGTTCTCGGCGATAAAGCGCGCCTCGTCCGGTTCGGTCAGCTCCATGCCTGGGTAGGCGGTTGCCGCGTGCGGCTCGTTCTGCGGCGTGATCACTGCGATCCGGATTCCGTAGGCAGCGTAAGCCTGGATGAACTTGACGAAATACGCTGCGAGCGGTTGAAACGATGACGGCAGCAGCGTGCCGCTGTGCAGCGCGTTGTTCGGAGCCTGGTTGGCCTTCATCCAAGCCGGCGGGCTCCACGGCTCGGCGAGGATCTGCGCGGCCGGGTTGACGGCGAGCGCCTGGCGCAGAGCGGGAAAGACATAAGCCTGATCGTGCACGATCGAGAAGCTCGCGACGCTCGGGTCCGACTGGCCGGCGGGGAGATCATCGTATGAATATGGTGCCCGAGCGGCGGTGAAGTCCGACGCCCCGATCGGCACACGGATGAAGCCGAGGTGGATCCCGTCGACGCCGAACAGCGCATCCATCAGAAAGCTGCGCGCAGGCGCCGACAGTTGCTTCTGGATCAACCATGCCGAGGTGTCGGTCATCGCGCCGCCGACGGCGGTGAAGCGCTGGTAGCGCACGCTGTCATCGATGTGGATCACTGGAACGCCCTGGATCCGCGCGCTGGAGAACACCAGTCCCGGGAGCAGCGTCAGGTGCTGCAGCAGATCGGAGGTCGTCTGCACGACCTGCACGCCTGGCGCCGGAGGCGCGGTCACGGGGATCCTTCGCCCCGAGGTCAAACGATCCCAGGATTCGGCGCTGGTCGTGGCACCCGAACCGGGCGTGCTCCAGCCCTCCCGGGGGGGACGTGGCCGCGCAAAGGCGGGGCCAGAGGCGACCAGCAGGACGAGGCACGCCACGTGCAGCGCGGCGATCGCCACGATCGGCATCTTGCGGGGAGCGGGCGGCATTGAATCCAAAACGGCGAGCCGCAAGGTACGTGGATTGCGCCGCGGATGCGATCCGGGGCGATCTAAGGGCACGTGACGAAATGATTGAGGGTTTTTGACAGGGTGGCGGTGGTCAGAGCACATCGGCGCCACCACGGGGCGTGGATTACGGCGCATGGTCCGTACTTGCCCCGCTTCAGAGATCCGCCGCTGCTGCCGATACATCCTTAGGACCCCAGATCAGTCAGCTAGTGCGTGGAGCAACCCATGAAGACAATGCGTGAGAAGGCCGAAGAACGGCGCGTGGCAAAGCTCGAGCTCGTGCGCGAGCAGGTCGAGAACGGATCACTCGTGATCCGGCAGATGACGGACGACGAGCGCCTTCTCTATCCCCCATCGCTCACCCGGCGCCGCGGCGCCTAGGCGTAGGGGTTAAGCGCCGTCTGCCAGCGGCGGGCGGCGGTCAGCCCAGGGCTGGGCTTCCTCGATCTGGCCGGCCAACGAATACAGCAGATCCTCGGTACCCGGACGCCCTACCAGTTGGACGCTCAGCGGTAGTCCGTCGCTTCCGAATCCCGCCGGGACGGAGACCGCCGGCTGGCCGGTGACGTTGAAGATCGGCGTAAACGGAGTGAACCGCCCGGCGAGATCGATCGCCAGCGGCGCGGGCTTGCCGTAGCCGCCCTCGGCGGCGATCGCGGTCTTGCCCAGAGCTGGTGTCGCCAGCACATCGATCTCGTTCCAAAGCGCGAGGATCCTCGCCGTCGTCGCCGCCCGCTTGGCCAGCAGCTTCTGCCGCCGGCGCACCGGCACGACGCGCCGGCCGGCCCACGCCATCTGGCGGGTCAGCGGCTCGAGCTGGGAGCGATCCGGGACCTCGCATGACGCCTCGTAGATCGAGCGCTGCCACATCTGCAGGAACTCCAGCTGCGCAAGGCCGTACGCCGGGTCGCGCTCTACGACCTCGTGCCCGAGACCCTCCAGCAGCCGCCCCATCCGCTCCCAGGCCCCGCGCTGGTCAGCGGAGAGCTTCGCGATCAGCCCCGGCGGGACCTTCCGTGAGACCGCGATCCGCAAGCGCCCCGGCGCCGTCTGTGCGGCCTCGACATACGTGCCGGCGAACTGCGGCGCGTGGTCGGCGTCGCCGTCGATCGCGCCGTGCATCGCATCCAGCATCAACGCGCTATCGGCGACCGTCCGTGCCAGAGGGCCGTACACGCTGAGCCCGAGCCAGCCCTCGCGGGCAGGCTGCATCGACACCCGCCCGCGTGTCGGCTTCATCCCCACCAGCCCGCATGCGGCTGCGGGAATCCGGATCGACCCGCCGCCGTCTGATCCGGTCGCGCATGGGACCATCCCCGCCGCGACTGCCGCCGCAGAGCCACCGGAGGAGCCGCCGGGGGTCCGGCTCAGGTCCCAGGGGTTCCGGGTCACTCCGTTGGCCGTCGTCGCAGTCCACGGGAAGATCGTCAGCTCGGGAACGTTCGTGATCCCGATCGGGATCGCTCCCGCTGCGCGTAGCCGACGCACCGCCTCCGCATCCGCCCCGGCGGGCGGACCGTAGGACCGAGAGCCGCGCGTGGTCGCTTGACCTGCCACCGGAAGGTCGTCCTTGATCGCGATCGGGACCCCGGCCAGCGGGCCGCTTGGAGCGTTGTCCGCCGCCGCCAGCGCCTCCTCGGCGATCGTCACGCGGAATGCATTCAGTCGCGGGTTGAGCGCCTCGATCCGCTGCAGGCTGAGCTCGACGAGTTCGCGTGGCGTGACTTCCTTCGTGCGCACGAGCTCGGCCAGCGCACCGGGGCCGGAGAAGAGAAGGTCCTGATCGGCGGTTGTGGTCATCGCGCAAGCTTCGCAGCAGCAACGCTCGACGCGCAACCACAGCGAAGTGCCTGCGAAGCATGCACCGCCTACTGCAGCGCCAGCACCAACTCGCGGATCGCGCCCGGGTAGCGGTAGCCGATACCGCCGTGTTTGCCGTCGAATAGCTCGAGCGTGTGGTCGACTCCGAGCGTCGTGAGCTCCTGCGCGAACGCCTGCGCGCCCAGATCAAGGAAGTACTCATCACCGCGCCCGGCGTCGAGGTAGATCCGCCGCATGCTGCGCAACGCGTCGGCGTGGCGTGGCGCCATCCGCACCGGATCGTGCTCCAGCCACCGCACCCAGATGTCCTCGACGAGCTTGCCGGTCGAGAGTTCAAATGGCAGCAGCGCCTCCCCCGGGCGCGCCGGATCAGGGGAGTACGCGCACGCGTAGCCGTACATCTCAAACGGCCTGCCGAACATCGACCAGTCGAAGTGATCCGCTTGTGCGAGGCGGTTGAAGAAGACCTCGTATGAACTGTCGAAGCGGTCCCGCAGCTCGCGCGCAACCGTCGGAAATTCACGCTGGTAGCACGCCTCGAACAGTGCGTCGCCCGCATGCGAAGCGAGCGCACCAAACACGTCGGGGCGCAGCATCGGCACGACCATCGCGCCGTAGCCGCCGGAGGACTTGCCTGCCAGCCCGCGATGATCGCGGCCTGCGAGGGTCGGGTAGCGCTGGTCGACAAACGGGACGATCTCATCGCAGATGTAGTCCAGGTATCGCCCGGTGCCCCGCGAATTGAGGAACTGCGAGCCGCCCCGCGAAGTCCATGCGTCGACGAGCACGATCACGGCGTCCGGGCACTCCCCCGCGGTGAACATCGCGTCCAGACGCTCGACGATCGTCGGCTCGAACGCCACACGCGCGCGCCACATGTCGATCTGTCCCGTGAAACCCTGGATCAGATAGACGCTCGGCACGGGATGATTCGCTACGCCCGGCGAGCTGTACACGTACAGCGGTCGCCGCGCCGGGTCGCGCAGAGGATTGTCCGCAAGCAGCTCAGACTCGACGACGAGCTGCTCGAATCTGCCGTTCAGCGGAGGCTCCCACGGAGCCCCCGCAACACCGTCAACTTCATGCACAGCCATGGCCTGACCGTACCGGACCGCGACGCGATCCAAACCCCCCGGCTGGGGGGAGCGGCCGGGGGTATAGTGAATTCACGGACCGCCTCAGCGCAGAATCAACCGAGAGACAGGGCATGATGGAACGAGTCCAGACTCCTTCTTCCAACGGCGCCGGAGCCGATGTCGACGCGGCCGAGACCAGCGAGTGGCTCGAGGCCGTCGACGCGGTCGTCGAGCACGATGGTCCCGGGCGCGCCCGCCAGTTGCTGACCCGCGTCGTCGAGCGGGCCCAGAGCGCAGGCACCGGGCCGATCGCCAGCCTCAACACCCCGTACGTCAACACGATCCCGGTCGAGCACGAGCCGCCGTTCCCGGGCGACCCGGCGATCGAGCGCGCACTGCGAACGATCGTGCGCTGGAACGCGATCGCGATGGTCGTGCGCGCCAACAAGGTCTCCTCCGAGCTCGGCGGCCACATCGCGAGCTACCAGTCGCTCTCCGCGCTGTACGAGGTCGGCTACAACCACTTCTGGCACGCGCCGTCCGAGACGCACGGCGGCGACCTCGTCTACTTCCAGGGGCATTCCTCGCCCGGCAATTACTCGCGCGCCTACCTTGAAGGACGCCTCACGGAGGAGCACCTCGACAATTTCCGCCAGGAGGTAGGCGGGGCCGGCCTTTCCTCCTATCCGCATCCGTGGCTGATGCCCGACTTCTGGCAGTTCCCGACGGTGTCGCTCGGGATCGGCGCGATCACGTCGATCTACCAGGCGCGGTTCATGAAGTACCTCGAGGCGCGCGGACTGGCGAAGACCGACGGCCGCAAGGTGTGGGCGTTCCTCGGCGACGGCGAGATGGACGAGCCGGAATCGATGGGCTCGATCGGCCTCGCCGGCCGTGAGCGGCTCGACAACCTGATCTGGGTCGTCAATTGCAACCTGCAGCGTCTCGATGGACCGGTCCGCGGCAACGGCAAGATCATCCAGGAGCTCGAGTCCGACTTCCGCGGCGCCGGCTGGAACGTGATCAAGGTGATCTGGGGCCGTCGCTGGGACCCGCTGCTCCAAGCGGACGTCGACGGCAGGCTCGTGAAGGTCATGGAGGACTGCGTCGACGGTGAGTACCAGACGTTCAAGTCGCGTGACGGCGCGTACGTGCGCGAACAGTTCTTCGGCCGCGACCCGGTGCTGCTCGAGCGCGTCTCGCACATGTCCGACGACGAGATCTGGCAGCTGAACCGCGGCGGCCTCGACAAACAGAAGGTCTATGCCGCATACCACGCCGCGGCGCATCACGAAGGCCAGCCAACGGTGATTCTCGCCAAGACGATCAAGGGCTACGGGATGGGGGTCTCCGGCGAGGGCCAGATGATCACCCACCAGGCAAAGAAGATGACCGAGGATGCGCTGCTGCACTTCCGCAACCGGTTCGAGCTGCCGCTCTCGGACGAGCAGGTGCGACACGCCGAGTACTACAAGCCGCCCGCGGATTCGCCCGAGATGACGTACATGAGCGAGCGGCGGGCAGCGCTCGGCGGCAGCCTCCCGGCGCGGCGGCGCAAGGCGTCGCAGAGCCTCCCGGTGCCTTCACTCGAGTTGTTCAAGGCGCAGCTGGAGGGCACCGGCGAGCGCGAGATCTCGACGACGATGGCGTTCGTCCGGATCCTCGCCGCGCTACTGCGGGATAAGGCGATCAACCGCCACATCGTCCCGATCGTCCCTGATGAGTCGCGCACCTTCGGGATGGAGGGGATGTTCCGCCAGATCGGGATCTACGCGCCGTTCGGTCAGCTCTACCAGCCCCAGGACTCCGAGCAGCTTTCGTTCTACAAGGAGGATCGTCAGGGCCAGATCCTCGAGGAAGGGATCACCGAGGCCGGATCGATCTCCTCGTTCATCGCCGCCGGCACGTCGTACAGCGCCCACAACGTCCAGATGGTGCCGTTCTACATCTACTACTCGATGTTCGGCTACCAGCGCGTCGGCGATCTGATCTGGGCCGGCGCCGACAGCCGCACGCGCGGATTCATGCTTGGCGGCACGGCCGGCCGGACGACGCTGAACGGCGAGGGCCTGCAGCACGAGGACGGCCACAGCCACCTGCTGTTCTCGGTCGTCCCGAGCGTCCGCGCATACGACCCGACCTATAGCTACGAGCTTGCGGTGATCATCCACGACGGCTTGCGGCGGATGGTCGGCGAGCAGGAGGACATCTTCTACTACATCACGTTGATGAACGAGAACTACCAGCATCCGCCGATGCCGAAGGGCGCCGAGGACGGGATCCTGCGCGGGATGTATCTGCTGCGCGAGGGATCCGGAGCCGATCGGGCCTCACGCGTGCAGCTGCTCGGATCGGGCACGATCCTGCGCGAGGTGCTCGCGGCAGCCGAACTGCTGGAGTCAGAGCACGGCGTCGCCGCAGACGTCTGGAGCGTGACCTCGTTCACCGAGCTGCGCCGTGACGGGCTCGAAGCGGAGCGCTGGAACATGCTGCACCCGCTCGCAGACGAGCCGCGGCGGTCCTACGTCGCCGAGAGATTGGCCAGCCACGAGGGGCCCGTCGTCGCCTCGACCGACTACGTCCGTGCGGTCGCGGACCAGATCCGCCAGTGGGTGCCTCGGCGCTACCGGGTACTCGGAACCGACGGCTTCGGGCGCAGCGACTACCGCAAGGCGCTGCGGCGGTTCTTCGAAGTCGACCGGCACTACGTCGTGGTCGCGGCCCTGAAGGAGCTTGCGGATCTTGGTGAGATCGAGCCGGCCCGCGTGCAGGAAGCGATCGAGCGTTACGGAATCAACAGCGAGGCACCGATGCCGACGAGCGTATGAGCACCACGAACGCGATTGCAGTCGAAGTACCCGACATCGGGGACTTCGATGAGGTACCGGTCATCGAGATCCTCGTCTCCGCCGGTGACACCGTGGCGCTCGACGATCCGCTGATCACGCTCGAGTCCGACAAGGCGACGATGGATGTACCGGCTCCATTCGCCGGCGTCGTGCAGGAGATCCACGTGACGGTCGGTGACCGCGTCTCACAGGGCAAGCTGCTGCTGACGATCGAGCCCACGGAGTCCGCGCCGGCCACGGAGTCCGCGCCGGCGACGGAGTCCGCGCCGGCGACGGCTGCAGCGCCGGACGGGCCGCCGAGCGAGACACCAGCCGCGCCCTCCGACCCCCCACGCGCGCAGTCCGAACCTGTGCCGGCGTCGAACGGCGACAATCCGATCTACGCCAGCCCGGCCGTACGCCGCCTGGCGCGCGAGCGTGGGATCGATCTGCTGCACGTCCACGGCACAGGGCGCAAGGGACGGATCATCAAAGCCGACGTCGAGGAGTTCGTTTCGACGGGACCGGCTGCGGCTGCGCCAGGCGGTCCTGGTTTGCAGCTGGCGCCGTGGCCGTCTGTCGACTTCGAGAAATTCGGTCCGGTGGAGCGTGTCGAGCGCTCGCGGATCCAGCGGATCTCAGCGCCGAACCTGGCGCGCAACTGGGTGATGATCCCGCACGTCACGCACAACGACGAGGCGGACATCACCGAGCTCGAGGCGTGGCGCAAGCGGCTGAACTCAGAGCAGGACGTGAAGCTGACGATGGTCGCCTTCCTGGTGGTGGCATCTGTCGCGACGCTGAAGGAGTTCCCGACCTTCAACTCCTCGCTCGACGGCGAGGAGGTGGTGCTCAAGCGCTACTACAACATCGGCTTTGCCGCTGATACGCCTGGAGGGCTCGTCGTCCCGGTGATTAAGAACGCCGATCAAAAGGGACTTGTGGAGATCGCCGGCGAACTGAGCGCGTTGTCGTCCAAAGCGCGCGAGGGCAAGCTCGGCCCGGCCGACATGCAGGGCTCGACGTTCACGATCTCATCCTTGGGAGGGATCGGCGGAACTTCGTTCACGCCGATCGTCAACGCGCCCGAGGTGGCGATCCTCGGCGTGACCCGGGCCGCGATCAAGCCCGTCTGGGATGGCTCAGAGTTTGCGCCGCGGCTGATCGTGCCGCTGTCGCTGTCCTACGACCATCGAGTCATCGACGGCGCCGCGGCCGCGCGGTTCGTCGTGCACCTCGTGCGGGTGCTCTCGGATCTGCGCCGAGCCCTGCTGTGAGCTCAGAGGTCGAGGTCCGCGTCCCCGATATCGGGGACTTCACCGACGTCCCGGTGATCGAGATCCACGTCGGCGCCGGCGACGAGGTCGCGCTCGAGGACCCGCTCGTAACGCTCGAATCGGACAAGGCGACGATGGACGTGCCGGCGCCGCTTGCCGGAGTCATCCGGCAGCTACGGGTGTCGATCGGCGACCGGGTCTCAGAAGGCAGCGTGCTGCTCACGCTCGAGATGGACGGAGCCGGTCCGTCCGCTCCGAGCGGTTCGCCTCCGGATGCCGTTGACGAGGCCCCCGCGCCGGCCGCCGCCTCGCCCGGACCGCCGCCGGCGCCTGAGGGCGGCGAGCACGACGCGCACGTGCTCGTTCTCGGCTCGGGACCCGGTGGCTATACGGCGGCGTTCCGCGCAGCCGACCTCGGGCTGCGGACCGTCATCGTCGAGCGCTACGAGTCGCTCGGTGGGGTCTGCCTGAACGTCGGCTGCATCCCGTCAAAGGCGCTGCTGCACGCCGCCCGCGTCGTGGCCGAGGCTGAGGAAATGGCATCGAAAGGGATCGCGTTCGGGAAGCCGCGTGTCGATGTGAGCGCGCTGCTGTCGTGGAAGCAGTCGGTCGTCGACAAGTTGACGGGCGGGCTGAAGGGGCTCGCTCGCCAGCGCAAGGTCGAGGTCGTGCACGGGGTCGGGCGGTTCGTCGGCCCGCACACGCTCGCCGTCGGAGACCGGACGATCACGTTCGATCACTGCATCATCGCCGCGGGATCGCAGGCCGCAATGCTGCCGGACCTGCCCGACGATCCGCGCGTGGTCGACTCGACCGGCGCACTGTCCCCGGCCGATGTTCCCAAGCGCCTGCTGGTGATCGGTGGCGGGATCATCGGGCTCGAGATGGCGACGGTGTACGACGCGCTCGGCGCGCGCGTGACGGTCGTGGAGTTGATGGACCAGCTGCTCCCCGGGTGCGACAGCGATCTCGTGCGACCGCTGCAGAAACGGATCTCAGCGCGCTATGAGGCAATCCACACCAAGACCTCAGTCGTGTCCGTGAAGGCAGAGAAGAGCGGGCTGAAGGTGGAGCTCTCCGATGGCTCCTCGTCGATCTATGACCGCGTGCTGGTCGCCGTCGGCCGCAAGCCGAACGGGCACGCGGTCGATGCGGAGGCCGCGGGGGTGATCGTGGATGCGGCCGGATTCATCCCGGTCGACCGCCAGCTGCGCACGAACATCCCCTGGATCTACGCAATCGGCGACATCGTCGGTGGCCCGATGCTCGCCCACAAGGCCTCCCATGAGGGCAAGGTCGCCGCCGAGGTGATCGCGGGCGAGCCCGGCGTCGAATTCGATTCGCGCGCGATCCCATCCGTTGCGTACACCGACCCGGAGGTGGCCTGGATGGGGCTCACCGAGACGACCGCCCGCGCGGAGGGAGTCGAGTACGAGAAGGCCGTGTTCCCCTGGTCCGCCTCGGGCCGGTCGCTGTCGCTGGGCCGCGACGACGGCCTCACGAAGCTGCTGTTCGAGCCGGGTTCGCATCGGCTGCTCGGCGCGGGGATCGTCGGCGTCGGTGCCGGCGAGCTGATCGCGGAGACGGTGCACGCGCTCGAGATGGGCGCCGACGCCGAGGACCTCGCGCTGACGATCCATCCGCACCCGACGCTGTCTGAGACCGTCGGCTTCGCCGCCGAGATCGAGCATGGCTCGATCACGGACTTGCTGTCCACGCGCTGAGCAACAGCGGGGGTGGTCGCATTAACGAAAAATACGGTGGGTTACACGACCACCCCCCGGGAGCGCGTCCCGCTGGGTGGGTTGGAACCTAGTGCCGGCGACGCGCGCGGATCACGAGCAGCGCCAGCAGGCCCGCCGCTGCCGCCAACCGGACCCGGGAGGCTTTGCGCCGAGCGCTGATCTCGGCAGCCGAGCCATGCGGGCGGAACGCCGGCATCGGAAACTCCTCCGCTGCGAGCACGTCGTGCGGCTCTTCGATGCCGGCCGGATCCCCGGGCACGACCAGCGGACCATGGTGAAGGCTGGGGTCTGAGCCGGGCATCGCGAACGCCTCGGCCGCGAGGACGTCGTGTGCCTGCTCGTCGCCTGGAGTCCGTGTTTCAGACATCGCGCCGGCCATGATCGCAAATGCCGCAGTGCCGGCGTCGGCCGACGCCCAAGTCCGCGCGTAGGCCGCCCGTCAAGCCCAGGCCCACAGCACGGCATAATCTAAGCCTCCCCCACTCAGATCCGATCAGGTTTTGCTATTCTCTCGCTTACTGTACGTAAGCAACTAGCGAAAGTGAAGACACGTCAAATGAGCCGCCTCCTTCTAGTCCCCCTCGACGACGTCGTCGTCTTCCCGGGGATGTCGCTCACGCTCGCCGTTGACGTCGGCGAGGAAGAGCGCGTCTTCCTTGTCCCCCACCACGAATCTGACTTTGCCAACGCCGGGACCGTTGCCGAGGTCGCCGATCGCGTGCGACTGCCCGGTGGCGCTCACGCCGTTGCCCTTCAGGGACTTCACCGCGGGGTCGCCGGCGCGGCTCACACGATGCCCGACGGCCGCCTCTATGTCGAAGTGGAAGAGCGGCCTGACGAGACCCCGGTCGACGGCCGCACCCGCAACCTCGAGCGCGAATACCGGGCAGTTGTCGAGGAGATCCTCGAGCTGCGCGGCGACGACGGCCGTGTCGCGGCATTCGTCCGCAGCATCAGCGAGCCGGGCGCCCTCGCGGACACCAGCGGCTACAGCCCGGACCTCGGCTACGAGCAAAAGCTCGAGCTGTTGCAGACGCTCGATGTCACCGCGCGCCTCGAGCTGGCGCTGAAGTTCCAGCGTGAGCGGCTCGCCGAGTTGCAGGTCCGCAAGCGCATCCGCGAGGACGTTGAGTCCGGTGCGGAGAAGCAGCAGCGCGATTACTTCTTGCGCAAGCAGATGGACTCGATCCGCAAGGAGCTCGGCGAGGACGACGCCTCGGTCGTCGAGGAGTACCGCACGAAGATCGAGGAGGCCGGGATGCCCGATGCCGTCCGCGAGCAGGCCGAGAAGGAGATCGGTCGTCTGGAGCGGGTCGGCGAGCAGTCAGGCGAGTCCAGTGTGATCCGCACGTACCTCGACTGGCTGATCAGCGTGCCGTGGAGCAAGCGCTCGGAGGAGCGACTCGATCCGCAGCACGCGCGCGAGGTCCTGGACAAGGACCACGCCGGCCTCGAGGACGTCAAGGACCGGATCGTCGAGTACATCGCGGTCAAGAAGCTGCGCGTCGAGCGCGGGATCAATGAGGACAAGAAATCCGGTGCGATCCTGACCCTGATCGGACCGCCCGGCACCGGCAAGACCTCGATCGGCGAGTCAATCGCACGGGCGACCGGACGCAAGTTCGTCCGGATGTCGCTCGGCGGTGTCCGCGACGAGGCCGAGATCCGTGGCCACCGGCGCACCTACATCGGGGCCCTCCCCGGCCGGCTTGTCCGGGCGCTCCGGGATGCGGAGACGATGAACCCGGTGATCATGCTCGACGAGGTCGACAAGGTCGGCGCCGATTGGCGCGGCGACCCGAGCTCGGCCCTGCTCGAGGTCCTCGACCCGGCGCAGAACCACAGCTTCAGAGACCACTACCTCGATGTGGAGCTTGACCTCAGTCAGGTGCTCTTCATCGCCACCGCAAACGTCGCCGACACGATCCCAGGTCCGCTGCTGGACCGGATGGAAGTGATCCGCTTCGACGGCTACACGACCTCGGAGAAGGTCGCGATCGCGCGCGGTTACCTGTGGCCCCGGCAGCTGGAGCGGAACGGACTACGGCCTGAGGAGGTCGAGGTCTCCGACGAGATCCTGCAGACGGTGACCACCGAATACACGCGCGAGGCCGGCGTCCGCCAGCTCGAGCGTGACCTCGGCACGCTGCTGCGGAAGATCGCGACGAGGATCGCGTCGGGCGCCGCGCAGGCGCCGGTGACGATCGATCTCGATGTTGTCCGTGAAGCACTCGGGCGCCAGCGGCACTTCCAGGAGTCCGCGATCCGCACGGCCGTCCCCGGCGTGGCGACAGGACTGGCGGTGACCGGCGCCGGCGGCGACGTGCTGTTCGTCGAGGCCACGGCGATGCAAGGCAAGCCGGGGCTGACGCTGACCGGCCAGCTCGGCGACGTGATGAAGGAGTCGGCGCAGATCGCGCTCTCCTACGTCCGCGGTCATGCCGACACGCTCGGCGTCGAAGCGCACGCGTTCGAGGATCGCTCCTTCCACGTCCACGTCCCGGCGGGCGCGATCCCCAAGGACGGCCCGAGCGCCGGCGTCACGATGGTGACGGCGCTGACGTCGCTGCTGAGCGGCAGGCCGGTGCGTCACACGGTCGGGATGACGGGCGAGGTGACCCTTCAGGGTCGCGTGCTGCCGATCGGCGGCGTCAAGCAGAAGGTGCTGGCGGCGCACGCCGCGGGACTCACCGATGTGGTGCTCCCCGAGCGCAACCGCGGCGACATCGATGACGTGCCCGCCGAGGTCCGTCAGGCGATGAAGTTCCACTTCGCGATGACGATCGACGAGGTGCTGTCGGTGGCGCTGGAGCCGGCGCCGCTGCGCTCGGCGGCCTAGCGATCGCTCGGCGGGACGGTCCTTAACCGCGGATCGTCCCGCCGCCGACGCGACGGTCCGTAAGCGCGGATCGTCCCGCCGCCGACGCGCTCAGAACGCACGGTAGCTCTGGAACGAGATGAAGAATCCGTGGCCAGAGCTTGTGTTCGTGCATGTCATCCCGCTCGCCCGGCTCTGGCAACGGAACGAGCCGACGACCGTGTCGGTGTCGTAAGGCACGACCTTCGCGCTCGGATCCATCACCGTGTCGCCGGCGCAGACAAGATGGCCGGGACCCGAGCCGGTGACGATCAGCCCCTGGCCGAAGTCGACGATCTTCGGGCACTTGCTGGGTCTCGCCGGCGGAGACCAGGAGCGACTGCGCAGATCGCAGCGGGCCGTCCCGGCGATGATCATGCAGCCGACATTGCCCGTCGGCGACTTGAACGTCGCGACATGAACGACGGTCGCCGCGGCGGCGCTCGTCGATGTCGAGGTCGAGGTCGAGGTCGTGCTCGACCGAGTCGAGCTGCCCGTCGTTGTCTGACTGCTGGAGCTCGATAGGGTGGTCACCGGAGCCGTGTTCGCAGAGCTGGCCGTACTGGTCACGACCACCGTCGTCGTCCCGTTGCCGCAGCCGGCCACCAGCAGCACGACGATCGCCCCCGTACATCTGCCCACAAGCCCTCTCAAGATGTCGTGCAGCCTAACGGACCTGTAGTCGCCGACCGTGCGCGGACAGGTTCCCAGTTGACGTGCTGGCCCGGTCGGGTAGGTTGCAGGCATGACCACGATCTCAGCCCCTGAAGAGCAGCGCGTCCTCGAAGCAGTCCCCAAGCAGCTGTACATCGGCGGTGAGTGGCGCGACGGCGCCAAGGGGACGCTGTCGGTCGAGGATCCGGCCACCGGCACGTCGCTGTGCGAGGTGGCCGATGCGTCGGCGCATGACGCCACGGCGGCGCTCGACGCCGCGGTCGCGGCCGGACCAGATTGGAGCCAGACGGCTCCGCGCGAGCGCGGCGAGATTCTCCGCCGCGCGTTCGAGGCGATCATCGCGCGCGCGGACGAGCTGGCGCTGCTGATGACGCTCGAGATGGGCAAGCCGATCACAGAGGCCAAGGCGGAGATCGCGTACGGCGCCGAGTTCCTGCGCTGGTTCTCCGAAGAGGCCGTGAGGATCGACGGGCGCTACGCGGTTGCGCCGAACGGCCAGGGACGACTGTTGACGATGAAGCAGCCGGTCGGGCCGTGCCTGTTGATCACGCCGTGGAACTTCCCCCTGGCGATGGGCACGCGAAAGGTCGGTCCCGCGATCGCGGCGGGCTGCACGGTGGTCGTCAAGCCCGCCCAGCAGACGCCCCTGTCGATGCTGATGTTCGTGAGGATCCTCGAGGAGGCCGGCCTGCCGAAGGGCGTCGTCAACATCATCACGGCGTCGTCATCGAGCCAGACGATGGCGCCGCTGATCGCCGATCAGCGCCTGCGCAAGCTGTCGTTCACCGGCTCGACCGAGGTCGGGCGCACGCTGATGCAGCAGGCCTCCCAGAATCTCCTGCGTCTCTCGATGGAGCTCGGCGGAAACGCGCCGTTCCTCGTGTTCGAGGACGCCGACATCGATGCCGCGGTCCAGGGTGCGCTGATCGCGAAGATGCGCAACATCGGCGAGGCGTGCACGGCCGCCAACCGCTTCCATGTCGCTGGGGCGGTCGCCGACGAGTTCGCGGCGAAGCTTGCGCAGCGGATGGGCGCGATGAAGGTCGGGCGCGGCACCGAAGACGGTGTCGAGGTCGGACCGCTGATCGACGACACCCAGCGCCACAAGGTGGCCGAGCTTGTCGAGGACGCAACCGGGCGCGGCGCCCGGGTGCTCGTCGGCGGCCACATGCGCGACGGCGCCGGCTACTTCTACGACCCCACCGTCCTCACCGACGTCCCCGACGACGCCACCCTACTCAAGGAGGAGATCTTCGGGCCGGTCGCGCCGGTGAAGGGCTTCACCGACGAGGACGAGGCGATCGCCGCCGCCAACGACACCGAGTATGGACTCGTCGCCTACGTGTTCACGCGTGACCTGAAGCGGGCGCTGCGTGTCGTCGAGCGCCTCGAGACCGGGATGGTCGGGCTCAACCAGGGCATGGTCTCCAACGCCGCTGCGCCGTTCGGCGGCATCAAGCAGTCCGGCTTCGGGCGCGAGGGCGGGTCGGAGGGGATCGAGGAGTACCTCGAGACCAAGTACGTCGCTGTCAACCTGTGACGAGGGCCGGTGCAGGCAGCCCGACGACGCGCTGCAGCCAGGCCGCGAACAGGCCGCGCGCGAGCGCGACCATCTCCTCCTCCCGCGCCCTGATCTCCGCGACCAGCCGTGGCAGGGCGCCGGCACCCATGATCCCCTCGAGACTCGAGGCGTACGCCGGCACCTCCCCCCACTCCGTGGCGAGCCCAGCGCTCACCTCGATGTGGAACTGCAGCCCGTAGGCCCGCTTGAATGCGAACGCCTGCTGCTCGAACGCGTTCGAGCGCGCGAGCTGGACCGCACCGGCCGGCAGCTCCCAGGTGTCGGTGTGCCATTGCAGCGCGGGAAACCGTGCCGGCGCGACCGCGAAGACGGGATCCTCGACGGCGGCCGCCGTCGTGACCACGTCAAGGACACCCACTTCGGGCGCCGGCCCGGGCGCGACCCGAGCCCCGAGGCTCGCAGCGAGCACCTGTGCCCCGAGACAGATCCCCCAATAGGGAGTCCCGGCGTGAACCGCCTCGGCGATCAGCCGCTTCTCCTTCACAAGCCACGGGAGCTTGTCGTCCTGATACGCGCCCATCGGGCCGCCCATCGCGATGATCCCGTCAAACGCACGCCAGTCCGGTAGCGGCTCGCCCTCGTCAACCTCGACGCGGTGCAGCCCGGCGCCCCACTCCAGCAGCTCGTCCTCGTAGGCTCCCGGCGGCTCGCACGCAATGTGCTGGAGCACGAGCAGCGACGCCCGCGAACGGCTCATCGATCGCTTGCCCGTCGGCGCTAGGCGGTCGGCGCTAGGCGGTCGGCGCGGTCGGCCCGGTCGCTTGCGCCTCGAGGCGGCGAACCTCGTCGGCGTGCGCCGTCAGCCGATCGTGAGAGATCTCTCCCGACTCGAGCAGCTGAAACGCCGTGCGGCCGAGCTCCTCATATGCGTGCGTCAGGCTGCGCTTGGTCTGGACCTCCTCGACGCCCTCCTTGGCCTTGCTCGCGGCCTGCTCGGCAGCCGCCTTCGCCTTGTCCAGAAATCCCATTCTCGTGTCTCCTTGCGCCCGTGGAATCGATTCGGAAGCCTGATTGCAGACTACGATGCCGGTTCGAGCGCGGCAACCCTATTTCGCTGGATCGGCCTGCTTTCGCACCCCACTCGCGCGCCCATGTACCCTCCTGTGCAACGCATGGCCTACGCCGAGCAGAGCCCGCGGATAAGAGGACCGATCAACGAGCACGCCTCGGCGCTTGCCCATGAGTGGCGGCAGCTGGGGCGGGTGGCGACCGGGGTCGCGCTGCTCACCGCTCCCGCGCTGTTTCTCGTCATGTACGACTCCGACCACCTCGGGTTCGCGGGGGCGCTGATCGTGACCGTGATCGGGGTTCTCACGTTCCGCGGCCTCGTCGAGGTGCTCGCGCGCAAATTCATCCCGTCACCGAGCCTGTACGGCGCTGACCAGCGCCTGAAGGACGACGACATCATCGCCCGCCGTCGGCACTGGTACTGGCGCGGAAAGTTCCGCCGCCTTCCGGTCTACGTCCTGCTGATCCTGATGTTCCTCGGGGCTTGCCAGCTGTTGTTCTGGTTCGCCGGGATCTCGGCCCCGTTCTTCAACCCGCTGCCGGCCCTTCGGACCCTGTATCCCGCTTCCGAACTGCCGCAGCTCGCGCTGGTTTTCATTCAGCTGCCGCTGTTCTTCTTCATCAACTTCGCGATCTTCTTCGGGCCGTTCCTGTTGATGGCCGTCCGCCAGATCCGGAGCTACGAACCCGGAGACGCGAGCTGGGGCGTGAAGATCGAAGACGTACGGGGTCAGGCGGAGGCCAAGGAAGAGATCACGCGTGTGATCACGCTGTGGCAGTCCGGCGAGGAGTTCGAGAAGGCCGGCGGCAAGCGCGAGCGCGGGCTCTTGTTCCTGGGCGCCCCGGGCACCGGAAAGACGATGATCTCCAAGGCGATCGCGACGAACTTCAACTGCCCGTTCGTGACGATTCCCGGCTCCGGCTTCGCCGGCATGTTCATGGGAATGGATGCGATCACGGTTTCGCTGCTCGCTCGCCGGGCACGTCGCCTGGCGACCAAGTGGGGAGGCCAGTGCATCGTCTTCATCGACGAGATCGACGCGGTCGGGATGCGCCGTCAAGCGCTGGGCGGCGGCTCGCCGGCCGGGGCCGTGACGCCGGCGAGTCCCGGATCGCTGCACGACTTCTGCTTCTTCGGCCCCAACGGGGCGCTCACCTCGACGGGTGATCTCGTGCTCGAGTCCCAAGCCTGGCGCGAGCGGCTGTTCGCACAGCGCGCCGAGGTGCATAGTCCTGGCAGCTTCGTCGAAGCCATCGGCAACCGGGTCCGGCGCTACCTTCCAGGCCTCGGTGGCATGGGCGGGGGCGGCGGGATGGCGCTCAACCAGCTGCTGGTCGTGATGGACGGAATCGATGAGCCACCGATGATGCGCAAGTGGTTCACGAACCGGCTCAACACGTTCCTTGACGCGATGTTCGTGATCCCGCGCAGGATTGGGCGCCTGTCGCTGCGGCTCCCGCCCGCGCGCGCGCGCCAGGAGCAGATCTACTTCATCGGCGCGTGCAACGTCCCGATCGAGGTGCTCGACCCGGCGCTGACGAGGCCAGGGCGGATGGGGCGCCACATCTGGTTCCGGACGCCGACGAAGAACGATCGGGCCGACATCTTCGATCTGTACCTCAACAAGGTCTCGCACGAGCCCGAGCTCGACACTTCTCGCCGGCGGGACGAGCTCGCGCGGATCACGAACGGCTACTCGCCGTCGATGATCGAGCAGTGCTGCTCGATGGCTCTGACGATCGCGCACGCCGAGGGGCGCCGGGTGTTCGGCTTCGAAGACATCGTTCAAGCAATGACGACGGTCGAATCAGGCACGGCCGTGGGGATCCAGTACGTCGACGCCGAGACCCGGGCCGTCGCAATTCACGAGGCCGGCCACGCCGCCGCAAGCCACATCTACGCCAAGGACGTACTATCGACGAGGCTCTCGATCCGCATGCGAGGGGGGTCGCTGGGGCATCACCAGGCAATGGAACGCGAAGAGCGCTTCTCGAAGTTTCGCAGCGAGGAGATCGGCAATCTCATCTGGACGTTGGGAGCGATGGCGGCGGAGCACGTGTTCTACAACGAGAACTCAATCGGCGTCGGCGGCGACGTTCAGAGCGCCACCTCCCGTGCCGCATGGATGGTGGGCATGTGCGGTATGGGACCGGAGAAGATCCGGCTCGACGGCCGCCTCCCAGCGTCAGACGACGAGAAGGCCGAACTGGAGCAGATCGTCAAGCGCCTGGAGCAGATCGGCCTGACGATCATGAATCGGGCACAGGGAGGGGGCCCGATGGGCGGCGACCCACTCGGGAGTGTCCTCAATGACCGCGACAAGCGCGCGTCGGCCGCGCAGCTCCTCGGCCACGCCTACATAACCGCCTATGCGCTGATCGACCACAACCGTCACGCGATCGAGCAGATCGCTGACGCGTTGGTCGAACGCAAGGAGATCTATGGAGACGAGGTCGTCGAGTTGTTGAACAGCGTTGGGCTGCAGCGCCCGGAGATCGACCTGACCGACGAGCGAACATGGCCGATCGTGTAGACAAGCAGGCGCACAACGTCCGCGCGAACGAAGAGCACGCAGCCAGTGCCGCGTTTTCTACCTCGGTCGGGTTTGGACGACGGCGTCCATCCCGACGGGAGTCGTCCCCGCACTCGCACAAGTTCCGCGTCGCGATCGCGCTACTCGTCGGGATCGCGATCGGCGCGGTCGTCGTGGCGCTGGCCGCCGCGGGAAGCGGCGGCAGCAGCGCGACGGCGACCTTCACGTGGTCGCAGTGGAAGCCGCCAGACAACGGCGCTCAGGGCGCGCGCGAGATCGCCGACCACATCGCGCCGTCTTACCGGATCTCCGCTGTCAATCAGTTGGACGTCGTTACGGTCGTCAATCTCAGCAACCCGTCCGCGGCGGCGTCCGCGTCCGCGTCGACGTCCTCGAGCGGGTCGTCGCCCGGCGGACTGCAGGTGGCGGTGCGCCAGAACCCGTCCTCGAGCCAGGTCTCGCTGCTCGGCGGCGACACGATCGCCTACAACCTTTGTGGGATCGGCACCGCTAACTGCGCGATCGGCAGCGGGCAGCCTTCCGCGGAACGGCTGCTGCTGCTCAAGCGCGAAGCGCTCGAGCTCGCCCTGTACACGTTCAAGTACATCAGCGGCGTTCAGAACGTCGTCGCGATCCTGCCCCCCGGCCATACGGTGCAGTCGAGCACGCTCACGCTGAAGCCGCCATCCGCCAATTCCAAGAGCACGGTCAAGCCGGTCGACATCGCGCTGCTGTTCCTCAAAGATGAGCTGAAGCCGTGGCTCGGCCATCCGCTCAGCGCTACGTTCCCCGAGCAGTTTCCGCCGAGCGTGCCCGAGCTGGGCGCCTGGAGCCAGACCCCGGAGGCCGGGCTGGTCTCTCAGATCACCGCGAGCGGCCTGTTCACTGAGAAGCTCGTGCAGGCGCAGGACGGCAGCAACCTCATCCTCCTGGATCCCCAGCCGCCGCAGTAGCGTCAGCGCGCTCGTAGCCGGCGCAGCCGGTCACCGGCAGCCGAGGATATTTCGGGAATCGCTCCGGTTCGTCCTTCGACCGTCGGCACAGTGAGAACTCTGAGCCGCGCGTGTTGCGCACGAGCTGCTGATGCCGGCACGAGCTGCACAACCCCGCAGGCGGCGAGCCGATCAGGACAGTCCCGCCGCCTGGATGTCGCCCAGGATCGCGCGGCGCGAGCCCTCGGTGCTGACGCCGACAAAGCGCACGCGCCCGGACCGCAGTCCGGCGAAGTACCGGCAGTCGGGGAACATCCCGTAGTTGGCCACCCCGTCTTTGTTTAGATCGAACACACGTTGACCCCACTGCTCGCGCGTGAAGGTCCCCCGTCCATCGTACGAGGTAAAGGGATAAGGAATCGGGTCACCGGAGGTAGGCTGGCTTTCCTCGGCGAGACCATTCATGTCCGCGCCGTAGCCAAAGCCAGCACCGGAGTAGAACCGTTTGTTGCGGATCTTCAGGCTGTCTCGCCACTGCGACAGGAATGCCGACGCCGCCTCACCGGGTCAGTTCCTCCAGCGCCAGCACGAACGAGGAGTACGGCCGCCCGGTGACCTCCCGCAAGGCCACCTCACAGGTGCGATTGCTCGACACGCAGGCATCATAAGCATGACCCTCGAGCTCGCGCGCCAGTTCTCCGAGCGCCGACTGCGGTAGCTCGGGATGAAGCCAGCCGCGATCGCCGGCCATCCCGCAGCAGCCGGTGCAGGCGGGGATCACGACCTCATCGGCGATCGCCGCCGCGATCGTCGCGAGCTTGCGCGACAGCCCGAGATGTACCGCCGAGCAGGTGGGATGGACGACGACGCTGCGCAGCGTGCGCGCGAGCACGAGACGCTCGAGCAGGTGATCGTGCACCCACGCGATCGAGTCGAGGATCTCGATCCCCTCCGGCGCGACTTCCGAGATCAGCCCGTGGCTGCATGAGGTCGCGTCGATCACCACCGGCAGCTTGCCGCCGTCGCTCCAGCGTGCGAGCGCGCCCGAGATCCGCTGTGCCATCAGCTCCTGCCCGCGCTCAAACCCCTTCGAGCTCCACGGCGTACCGCAGCAGTGCCCGCCGACGTCATCCGGGATCCACAGCGGCTTTCCCGCGCGCCGAGAGACGGCGACGAGCGCATCTGGCACG
Organism: uncultured Solirubrobacterales bacterium; assembly: GCA_963794285.1. Taxonomy (GTDB): domain Bacteria; phylum Actinomycetota; class Thermoleophilia; order Solirubrobacterales; family Solirubrobacteraceae; genus Palsa-465. The sequence continues at coordinate 196,299 of CAWCDS010000007.1, read as the reverse complement.
GTCGGGTGCGCGTCGTGGTCGGGGTCGTTGCCGAAGATCCGATTGATGCAGGCCGGCATGTACACGGCGGCCGCCCCTTCCCGCACGGTGAACGGCAGCTGGCCCGGCGCGGCCGCCGGGACGCTGCCCCGCAATGCCCGCAGCGCCGGCTTACCCACCCGCAGGCCGCCCCGCGCGAGTCGCTCCGCGAGCTCGTACCGGCGGGCCACCTCGAGCCCCGCTCGCTCCGCCGTTGCGGTGTGCTGACGGCGTCGCAACCCTTTGATCAGCTTGCCGGTGTCGATGGCCACCGGGCAGGCCTGCATGCACGAGCCGTCGGCGGCGCAGGTCTGGATCGCCTCGTGCCCGAACTGCTCAAGCAGTGCGTCGAGCACCGGCGATCCGGGCGGTTGGCGGGCCATCTCGCGGCGGATCACGATTCGCTGGCGCGGGGTCGTGGTGACGTTGCGCGACGGGCAGACGGGTTCGCAGAACCCGCACTCGATGCACTTCGTCGCGACCTCTTCGATCTCGGGAATCGACTTCAGGTTGCGCAAGTGGACGCTGGGATCGCGGTTGAGCACGATCCCGGGCCCGAGGATCCCGTCGGGATCGGAGAGCTGCTTGACACGCCACATCATCTCGGTCGCCTTCGGGCCCCACTCGCGCTCGACGAACGGGGCCATGTTCAGCCCGGTGCCATGCTCGGCCTTCAGCGAGCCGTCGTACTTGCCGACGATCAGCTCGATCAGCTCATGCATGAACGCGTCATAACGCTCGAGATCGGCCGGTTCGCCGAAGTTGGGCGTGAGCAGAAAGTGGAGGTTCCCGGCCGAAGCGTGCCCCGCCATTCCGGGCAGGAAGCCGTGCTTGGTCAGCAGCGCTTGGAGGTCCTTGGCGCCCTCGGCGACGCGTGCCGGCGGCACGCACACGTCCTCGATGATCAGCTGCACGCCGGGCGGCCGGACGGCTGCGAGCAGGCCTTGCATCCCCTCGCGCACGCGCCAGACCATCGCGATCTCATCCGGGTCGCGCGTGAACGCGGGCGGGTCGATCAGCGTTCGCGCCTGAAGGATCCTCAGCGCCGCTCGCTCGGGTGCGTCGAGCGCATCCGGCTCCTCGGCGCGGAACTCGACGAGCAGCGCGGCGGCGCTCAGCGGCAGCTCCTTCCAGCGCTCCGGTGTGCCAGGCATATTCCAGGCCGCCGCGATCAGCGTCGGCGCGACCATCAGCTCGGTCGCCGTCGCGCCGGCATCGACGAGTGGCCCGACCGCCTCGGCGGCGGTATCGATGTCCTCGAAGAATGCCAGCGCAATCGTCGTATGGCGCCCGAGCGGGACCGTGTCGAGCACCGCCTCGGCCACGAACGCGAGCGTCCCTTCCGAGCCGACCACGAGCCGGCGGAAGATCTCAAGCGGTGTGTCGGCGTCGAGGAACGCGCACAGCCGGTAGCCGGTCGTGTTCTTGATCTCGAACTTGCGCCTGACGCGTTCGGCCAGCTCAGCGTCGGCGCGTAGCTGATCGCGGATCTCGAGCAGCCCGGCGGCGAGTTGCGGCGCAGCCGCAACAAAATGCTCTTCGGCATCCGCGTCGGCTGTGTCGATCACCGCTCCGCTTGCGAGCACGAGCTTCATCGAGCGCACCGTCCGGTAGGAGTCGGCGACGACGCCGCAGCGCATGCCCCCCGAGTTGTTCGCGATCACGCCGCCGACGCAGGCGATGTCGGTGCTCGCCGGGTCGGGCCCGAGCTTGCGCCGGTGGCGCGCGAGCAGGCGGTTGACGTGCCCGAGCACGATCCCCGGTTGGACCTGGACCTGCGTGCCGTGGTCAAGGACACGGGCGCGCTGCCAGTGGCGGCGGACGTCGACCAGGATCGAGTCGGTCTGCGTCTGGCCGTTGAGCGACGTGCCGCCGGCGCGGAACACCAGCGGCGTGCCGCTGCGCCGCGCGAATGCCAGCAGCTCGACGATGTCGGGGACGTCGCTGGGCATCGCGATCGCCTTCGGGATCAGCCGGTAGGGGCTTGCGTCGGAGGCGTATTTGACGAGGTCGATCGCGCGCGTGAGGACCTTGTCGCTGCCAAGCGCGGCAATCAGTTCGGAGCGCAGCGGCTCGGGGGTGCCGGCCGCAACCCAATCAGGGGCGCGGTCGCTCGAGGGCTGCGGGTTCTCCGGGGCGATCCGTGCGACGTCCGGGGTCAGCGGGCGCATCACCGTTTACTCCATCCACATGCCCGTTGCGACCTGTGCCTGGACGAGCCGCGGCCCGTCGCCGGCGGCGATGTCCTCGCGGAGCGCCTCGGTCAGGGACTCGCGGTCCTCGACCGTGCGCGCCGGCATCCCGTAGGCGTTCGCGACGGCGGCGACGTCGAGGCCGGGGAGATCGAGCCCGGGCGCGCCGGTCACCTGCTCGAGCATCGAGAACCACTTGAGGATCATGTACTCCTCGTTGCGGAGCACGAGGGAGGTCACGGGCAGCTTGTAGGCGACGGCTGTCCACAGGGCCGCGATTCCGTACTGCGCCGAGCCCTCGCCGAGCACGCACACGACCGGGCGCTGCGGTTGGGCGAGCTGCACGCCGACGGCCGCGGAGATCCCGTACCCGAGTCCGCCACTGGCGCAGAAGTAATAGCTGCCGGGCTTCGAGATGCGCAGCCGGTTGCGGAGCGCGATCCGCGCGGGCGGGACCGAGCGCTCGGAGTGGCCGACCAGCTCGACGAGGCGCTTGAGCGCCAGCGCGACATCGCCGACGATCGCGTCGCCCATCGGCGCACGTGCCGCCTCGTGTGGATCGCTCGTGATCGCGACCAGCTCGGTCTCGGCCCCGAGCAGCCGTCCGGGGATGTAGGGGTAGTACGGGAAGACCGAGGAGCCGATTACGAGCGCGAGGTCGTGCTTCATGAGCGTCTCTGAGAGTGGCCCGATCGCGGGCGGGAGCGCGCCGAGGAACTGCGGATGATTCTCCGGGAAGCCAAGCCGCCCGCCGCCGGTCGCGGGCGTCGCCCAGACCGCCAGGCGCTGCTTCTCGGCAAGGGTGACGGCGTCGATCCAGCCGCCGCTCGAGTCGATGTCGGGCCGGCGATCAGCACCGGGTTGCGCGCCGCCTGCAGCCGCGCCGCGAGCTCGGACAGGGTTGAGGGATCGGGGAGCGCGCGGCCGGTCCCGATCCGTCTGACGGCGTGGGCGGCGCGGTCCTCGTCCGCTTCGGCGGTCCAGTCGTCCATCGGAATCGAGACGAACGCCGGCCCGCGTGGCGGCAGCGTCGCGTCATGGATCGCGCGCGCGATCGCGCCCGGGGCAGCTCCGTCGACCCCGGATTGCCGAAGATCGTCGTCATGCCGTGTGCACGGAACAGCTCAAACGCTGCTTCACGGACGGTCGGCATCGGCTCCAGGTCTCCTCCTCGGTTGGGCGGATGAGACCCTACAGCTCCGCGAGCACCTCGGCGGCGGCACGCTCGCCCGAGCGAACGGCCCCGTCCATGTAGCCGTTCCAGTACTCGGAGGTCTCGGTGCCGGCCCAGTGGATCCGCCCGACGGGCTGCCTGAGCCGTGCCCCGTACGCGTACAGCGCGCCGACGGCCGGGATGCCGACCGGGCACCCGCGCGTCCATCGTTCGGCCGCCCAGGTCGTCTCGAAGAATGCTTGTGGGCCCCGTGCCTTTGACCCGAAGAACGTGACGAGCTGGTTCAGCACCGCCGTGCGCCGCGCAGCGGGGGACATCGCGTTATACGCGCGGGCCTCGTCGCCGCCGATGAACCCGAACACGACGCCCGGACCGCCGGACGGCGGCGAGTCGTCGAACGTTGCGCTGACCGGGCCGCTGGCCGAGAACGCCTGACCGGTAAGCCCCTGATCGCGCCAGAACGGCCGGTCGTAGACGGCGGCGACCTTCGTCAGCGTGCCCTGGCCATAGCGCTGGGTCAGCTGGTCGCGCTCGAACGGCAGAATCGGCTCGTAGTCGATCCGGCCGGCGAGCGCCGGCGGGATCGCAACGATCGCCTGCTTGGCCTTGACTATGAGCTTGTCCGAGGTGACGCTGAGCCCGCCTGAGCCCTGGGTGACCTTTCGTACCGGAGTTGACAGCACGACCCGTTTGGCGAGCTGCTTGGCAAGCTTCAGGGCAATCCTCTGCGAGCCGCCGATGAACCGCGATTGCTGGGCCCCGGCGCGCGTGTCGAAGTTGCGCTCGAACGTCCCGGCATTCTGCGCGTTGCCCGATGAGGCGATGTAGAAGAGGACGAACAGCAACGACAGTTCGCGCGGCTCTGCACCGAAGATCGGGCGCGTGGCGACGGGCAGCAGCTCTCTGAAGCGCGGCGTGACCACAACCTCGCTGTTGACCCACGTTTCCAGCGTCTGGCCGTCCCACTGGGCCGCGTTCTGCGCCGTCCACGGCGCCGACACCGGAACCGATTTCGACATCTGGTCGAGTGCCGCGACGATCGCCGCGAGGTCGGGGAGCGCCAAGGGGTCCGGCGGCGCCGTGCCGGTCGGCCCCGTGTCGCTCCACGTGATGCGCTGCCCATCGGCGACGTAGACGTTCTGCCCGGTGTCGTAGGTCGGGAACGTGCCGACCCCGAAGTCTTTGGCGAGCGCCAGCACCCGATCCTGCGTCGGGCCGACGAACGTGCCGCCGCGTTCGGACACGTGACCACCACCGAGGTCGTGGTTCCAGACGCGCCCCCCGACCCGGTCGCGCGCCTCCAGTACCAGGACCGACTTCCCGGCGCGCGCGATCCTGTGAGCCGCGGTCAGCCCGGCAAAGCCGGCGCCGACCACGACGACGTCCGCACTGCGGACCGAGCCCGCGCCGGGCCTCTCGCGCCGTGCGGTGGCTTGCGCAGCGGTCGGCAGCGAGATCGCTGCGCCGCTCGCGGCCGCCCCTGCGACGAAACGCCGGCGGGTGATCGTGTCCTTGGTCATATGTCTAAGACCTCCTGTCTGTCGTACGTCCATGGTCCCTTTGCATCCGCACGCAGGCGAAGATAACTGCTCGCCGCAGGATTCCGATTGCCGGCTTGTCTCGGTGCTTGCGCTGACCGATCGCCCCAGTATTTGCTACGGACCTCGTCGGGTAGTGCTCCGATCAGCAACCGCGGGCAATGGCCGATCTCACTGGAGGACCCAGAGTCGAGCGCTGACGGCTTCGTGCGGTTCTTGAGCCACCCCGAACCCGGCGAGCGATCCCCAAGCCGCCAATACCGAACAGGACCTAATCCGATGTCAGAAGAAACAGATACCCGCCAGGTGGTCGTGTTCACGCTCGGTGCCGAGCAGTACGCACTTCCGATCAAACAGGTTCAAGAGATCATCCGCTATACGGAGCCAAGGTCGGTCGCCTCAAACGACTGCTCGGTCCGCGGCGTGATCAGCCTGCGCGGCCGGATCGTTCCCGTCCACGATCTCGGCTCGCGTCTCGGGACCAGCTCTGAGCCTGGTGAGGACAGCAAGATCGTGATCGTCGAGACCGGCGATCAAATCGTCGGAGTGATCGTCGACGCAGTCGAGGAGGTCCTAACAGTCGCGGCCGATGACCTCGATCAGATCCCCGGAGCCGACACAAGCGTGATGGACTCGATCGCAAAGCTCGGCGACCGGCTGATCGTGCTGCTGACCCCGGACACGATCTTCGGCGGAGCGGCCGCAGCAGCCTAGCCGGCTGGTCGTCCGGGTGGCGGCTGACGCAATGTTCCTCCCGGTATTCGGGAGGAACATTGCGTCGACGCCCGGACGGTCAGGCCGCGACCGTCGCCTTGTCCGAATACGTCTCGCCACGCTCGGCCTTCTCGACGAGCGAGGTGGGCGGCTCGAAACGCTCGCCATAGCGCACCGCGAGCTCGCGGGCCCGGGCGACGAATGCCGCGGGACCATTGCCGTGCTCGGGATGCTCGTAGCCGTTGATGAACTGGAACACACCGCCAGTCCAGCCCGGGAACCCGATGCCCATGATCGACCCGATGTTGGCGTCGGCCACGGTCTCGATCACGCCCTCGTCGAGACACTTGACCGACTCGATCGACTCGATGAACATCATCCGCTCCTCGAGGTCGCGCAGGCTGATGGACGACGGGTCGTGCACGGTCGGGAACGCGTCCTTCAGACCGGACCACAGCCCGGCGCGCTTGCCGTCGGCGTACTCGTAGAAGCCGCGGCCCTCGAGCCGGCCCGGACGGTCGAACTCGTCGAGCATCCGGTCGATCACCTGTTCGGACGGGTGCCCGTCCCAGCCGCTGCTGGACACGTCGGCCGCCTCCTTGCTGGCGAGCGCGGATCTTGCGCATCAGCTTCATGTTCAGCTCATCGGAGAGCTGGAGCACGGGCGCGGGATAGCCGGCCTGCGACTGACGCCTGCTCGATCGTGGGTGCCGGGACGCCCTCGGTCAGCATCGCGATGCCCTCGTTGATGAACGTCCCGATCACGCGGCTGGTGAAGAACCCGCGGCTGTCATTGACGACGATCGGGGTCTTCTTGATCAGCTTGGCGAAATCGAGCGAGTGATAGAGCGTCTCGTCGTTCGTCCGCTCGCCCTTGATGATCTCGAGCAGCGGCATCTTGTCGACCGGGCTGAAGAAGTGCAGCCCGATGAAATCATCCGGACGAGAGACGTCTTCGGCCAGGCCGGTGATCGGCAGCGTCGAGGTGTTGGACGCCAACAGCGCGTCCGGCGCGATGTGCGGCTCGATCTCGGCGAACACCTGGGCCTTGACCTTCGGGTCCTCGAACACAGCCTCGATCACGATCTCTGCGCCGGCTGCGTCCTCGGGGTCGGCCGTCGGCGTGATCCTGCCGAGTAGCGCATCGCCCTGCTCCTGAGTCGAGCGACCGCGCTCGATCGCCTTCGCCACGAGCTTCTCTGAGTAGCCCTTGCCACTTCTGCGCGGCCTCGAGCGAGACGTCCTTGAGCACGACCTCGATCCCGGCCTTCGCGCATACGTAGCCGATCGCGGCACCCATCATCCCGGCGCCCGAGAATCGACCATCTTCTTCGGCGCGAACGGTTCGATCCCCTCGGGCCGGTCGCGATCGCCGTTGACCTGCTGGAGATCGAAGAAGAACGCCTGAATCATGTTCTTCGCGACCTGGCTGGTCACCAGATCGACGAAGTAGCGGCCCTCGATCTCGATCGCGTTGTCGAAATCGACCTGCGCGCCCTCGACCGCGGCGGCCATGATGTGATGCGGGGCGGGGTAATTAGCGCCTTTGATCTGCTTACGCAGATTCGCCGGGAACGCCGGCAGGTTCTGCGCCAGCGCCGGCGTTGACGGGATCCCGCCCGGGATCTTGTACTTCTCGCCGTCCCAGGGCTGCTTGGCGTCGCTGTTCGCTTGAATCCAGTTCTTGGCGGCCGGGATCAGGTCCTCCTTCGAGGGGACGATCTCATCGACGACCCCCAGCTCCTTCGCCTGCGCCGGGCGCAGGCGCTGGCCCTGCATCAGCAGGCCCATCAGCGCCTGCACGATCCCGAGCATGCGCACGGTGCGCACGACGCCGCCGGCGCCGGGGAGCAGGCCTAGCTGCACCTCCGGGAAGCCGACGACGGCCTTGGAGTCATCGACGACCACCCGGTGGTGGGTGGCCAGGGCGATCTCGAGGCCGCCGCCGAGCGCGGCTCCGTTGATCGCCGCGACGACCGGCTTGCCGAGCTTCTCCAGCCGGCGAAGCTGACCCTTGATCTCACGAAGTCCCTGGGCGATCTCGGCGGCATGCTCCTTCTCGGCTCTGAGCAGGTCGTGGAGGTCGCCACCGGCAAAGAACGTCGATCTTCGCGGAGGTGATGATCACGCCTGTGAGCTCGTCGCGCTCGGCCTCGAGGCGGTCGATCGTCGCTGCCATCGACGCCTTGTAGGCGGCGTTCATCGTGTTCGCCGACTGATCCGGGTCGTCGAGCGTCAAGACGACGATCCCGTCATCGCCGCTTGTCCCACTCGAATGGTTGGAAGTGCTCCGCGGGGCATCCGGCCCCGCGTCCTGATGCTGGACTCGCCTCCGGCGTCCAGCCGTTCGTAATCACTCATATCTAGATCGCCTCCACGACGGTCGCAATTCCCATGCCGCCGCCAACGCACAGTGTGGCGAGGCCGTACTTCCCTCCGGTCCGGTGCAGCTCGTCGATCAGCGTGCCGAGGATCATCGCCCCGGTCGCGCCAAGCGGGTGACCCATCGCGATCGCGCCGCCGTTGACGTTGACCTTCTCCATGTCAAGCCCCATCTCGCTGACGAACCGCAGCACGACCGCCGCGAACGCCTCGTTGATCTCGACGAGATCGAGGTCCTCGACGGTCAGGCCGGCCTTCTGCAGCGCCTTGCGGCTCGCAGGAGCGGGACCGGTCAGCATGATCGTCGGGTCTGCGCCCGACAGCGCCGTCGCGAGGATCCGGGCTCTTGGCTTCATGCCGAGCTTGTTGCCGGTCTCCTCGTTGCCGATCGCGACGAGCGCGGCGCCGTCGACAATCCCGGAGGAGTTGCCCGGCGTGTGGACGTGATCGATCTTCTCGACCCAGTGGTACTTCTGGAGCGCCACAGAGTCGAAGCCACCCATCTCCCCGATTGCGGCAAACGACGGCTTCAGCCCCGCCAGCGTCTCGACCGTGGTGCCGGCGCGGATGAACTCGTCGTGGTCGAGGATCATGTTGTCATTGATGTCCAGCACCGGGACCACCGAGTCCTTGAAGCGCCCGTCTGCCTGCGCGGCGGAGGCCCGCTCCTGCGAGCGCGCGGCGTAGGTGTCGACGTCCTCGCGGCTGAATTCCTCGACCGTTGCGATCAGATCTGCGCTGATCCCCTGCGGGACGAAGTACGTGTCGTAATTGGTCTCGGGGTCCATCGCCCAGGCACCCCCGTCGGAGCCCATCGGCACCCGTGACATCGACTCGACGCCACCCGCGAGGACCAGGTCCTCCCAGCCCGACGCGACCTTCTGCGCGGCCACATTGACGGCCTCAAGCCCGGAGGCGCAGAAGCGGTTGATCTGCAGTCCGGAGACGGTATCCGGCAGCCCCGCCTTGATCGCCGCCGTCTTGGCGATATCAGCCCCCTGGTCTCCGACCGGCGAGACGCACCCAAGCACGACGTCGTCAACCCGCGTGGGGTCGAGCTCGCCGTTACGGGAAAGCATCTCGTGCATCAACCCGACCACAAGGTCGACCGGTTTGACCGTGTGCAGCGACCCGTTCACCTTGCCACGGCCTCGCGGCGTGCGGATCGCGTCGAAGACCAGCGCCTCTGTGCTGCTCATGCGTGTGTGCTCCTCATAAAGTCGATCTAGATCGCCAACCTGCACGATCGTAGCAATGCAATTGGCAGGCTGCCAATAAGATCGGCGGGGTCTCGATCGGGGTACTGCCGGCTGGAACCCAGGTGGGCCGGAAGAGGCTCGCACGGGCGGGCCGGGGGGCTCGCACGGGTGGGCCGGGGGGCTCCCGGCGGCGACAGTCCGAGACTCGCGGGAGCCTGGTTCACGTTAAACACGCCGCGGCTCGGGGGGTGGTCGTAGAACCCACCGTATTTCCCTCGCAGGTGCCAAAAACCCTGCCATTGCTATACTTTATGAAGTGACAACGTTCCGGCGTCTGCTTGGTTTTCTGCGGCCTTATCGGAGGCCTGTCGCTGGCTCTTTTGCACTCGCGTTCGGCGCGATGGCCGCGACCGTGCTGATCCCGTACCTGACAGGCCGTGCGATCGATGCGATCAGCCACCACGATCGCAGCGCGCTGATCGGCTTTGCGATCGCGATCGGTGTCGCCGGGCTCATGCGGCTCGCGCTGAGCGTCGCGCGGCGGCTGGTAGCCGGGCGGGTGTCGCTGGGTGTCGAGCTCGACCTCCGCAACAGGCTGTACGGCCACCTACAGCGGCTTGAGCTGTCGTTCTTCGATCGCCAGCAGACCGGGCAGCTGATGTCGCGCGCGACCGTCGATCTGCAGGCCGTCCGTTTTTTCCTCGGCTACGGGCTGATCTTCATCGCCCAGTCGCTGCTGACGATCGTGCTCGCGGGCGTCGCGATGTTCCTGCTCCAACCGGAGCTGGCAGCGCTGGCGCTGGCGCCGGCGCCGTTCGTGGTCGTGATTGCGTTCCGCTACGGCAAACGCTCGCGCCCCGCGTTGCAGGAGGTCCAGCAGCGGATCGCGGAGCTGACGGCGGACGTGGAGGAGAACATCTCTGGCGTGCGCGTGGTCAAGGCATTCGCTCAGGAGGATCGGCAGCTCAGTCGTTTTCGCCACTCGGTCTCGAGACTGTTCGATCAGTCGATCTACGCCACCCGGCTACAGGCGCGTTACAACCCGATGATCGGCTTCGTGCCGAACCTCGGGCTGGCGCTGATCCTGTTCGTCGGCGGGCGCCAGGTGATCGACGGCACGATCACGCTCGGGCAGTTCACGGCGTTCTACGCCTACCTTTTGATGCTGATCTCACCGACGCGCACGCTCGGTTACATGCTCGGCGCGGCTCAGCGCGCAACCGCGTCGGGCGCACGGATCTTCCAGGTGCTGGACCGCATGCCGAGCATGACGAGCGGCGAGGATGCGCGGCCGCTTCCGGCGGGTCCGGGACGGGTGTCGCTCTCGGACGTCACGCTCACCTTCGAGGGGTCCACGCAGCCCGCGCTCAAGCACATCGACCTCGAGCTCGAACCCGGGCGGACGGTCGCGCTCGTCGGCGCGATGGGTTCCGGAAAGACCGCGCTGGTGTCGCTGCTGCCCCGTCTGTACGACGTCAGCGCCGGGTCGGTGACGATCGACGGCGCGGATGTCCGAAATGTCGATCTCGTCAGCCTGCGGCGCGAGATCGCGGTTGTCACCGATGATCCGTTCCTGTTCTCGGCCACCGTTCACGACAACATCGCCTACGCGCGCCCTGAGGCCACGCGCGAGGAGGTCCAGGCGGCTGCACATGCGGCCCAAGCCGATTCGTTCGTGCAGGCGTTGCCGGACGGCTACGACACGCTCGTCGGCGAACGAGGATTGACCCTCTCAGGCGGGCAGCGCCAACGGCTCGCGATCGCACGCGCGATCCTCGCCGACCCGCGGATCCTGATCCTCGACGACGCCACATCCTCGGTCGACGCGTCGACCGAGCAAGAGATCAAACTCGCCTTGCGCGACGTGATGGCGGGACGAACGACGTTCGTGATCGCGCACCGACTCTCGACGATCGCGCTGGCCGACGAGATCGTCGTGCTCGACGACGGTGAGCTCGCCGCCCACGGAAGCCACGAGGAGCTGCTCGAGTGCTCTGAGCTGTATCGCGAGATCGTCGAGAAGGGAATGCCCGACCAGGTGTTCATCACGCGCAAGCCGCTCGAGGCACAGGTGGCGGGATTGTGAGAACGCCTCGAACCACCGAAGCCCGGCCGATCACAACGCGCTCGGCTGAGATCCGCCGCAGGCTGCAGGAGACCGGAGGGCGCGGGCGAAAGCTCCGCGGCCTGATCGAGCTGCTCGCGCCGTATCGCTGGCGCGTGGCCGCGATGTTCGCCTCGCTGCTTGTCGCGACCGCCGCGGCGCTGGCGCCTGCGCCACTGGCGAAGCTCGCGATCGACGATGGGATTCAACGTCACGACGTCGCCGCGCTGGACGTGATCGTCGGGGCGTTCCTCGCCAGCGCGGTGCTCTACGCCTTCGCGTCGTACGCGCAGACCTACCTCGTCGGCTGGGTGGGTCAGCGCGCGCTTCAAGACCTGCGCGTGCGGCTGTTCTCACACCTACAGTCGCTGTCGATCGGCTTCTACTCCCGCAATCGCGCCGGCGTGATCATCTCGCGGATGACCAACGACGTCGAGGCGCTCGATCAGCTCGTCTCCGACGGGCTGGCAACGCTGTTCCAGTCGGGACTCACGCTGCTCGGTGTCGTCGTGATCCTGATCGTGCTGGATCCGCATCTGGCGCTGTTGACGTTCCTGGCGTTGCCGGTGCTTGCGATCGGCGGGCTGATCTTCCGGATCGCCTCCGCAGACGCCTACCGCGCGACCCGCGAGAAGATCGCGTGGATCACCGGTTACCTGCAGGAGACGCTGTCCGGCATCCGAGTCGTCCGGGCCTTCGGCCAGGAGCCCCGGCACATCGAGCGCTTCGGCGAGCTCAACGACGAGAACCGCGACGCGAACATGAAGACCGTCTACCTGAACGCGGCCTACTTCCCCGGCGTCGAACTGCTGTCCGCGCTCGTGACGGTCGAGATCCTCATCGTCGGAGGGATCGAGGCGATCAACGGCCATACCTCGACGGGCGTGGTGTTCGCCTTCGTCGCCGCTCTCAATAACTTCTTCGACCCCATTCAGCAGCTCTCCCAGCTCTACACGACCTACCAATCCGGGATGGCGGCGCTCGACAAGATCTTCGAGCTGCTCGACGAGCAGCCGGAGCTGGAGGATGCTCCGAACGCCATCGAGCTCGCTCAGATCCGAGGCGAGCTGCGGTTCGAAGAAGTCTCGTTCCGCTACGGCGCCAATCGGGACGGCGACTGGGCGCTGCGAGACGTGGACGTCTCGATCCCAGCCGGGCAGACCGTCGCGCTCGTCGGGGCGACCGGTGCCGGCAAGTCCACGTTCGCCAAGCTCGTCGCCCGTTTCTACGATCCGAGCGCCGGACAGGTGCTGGTCGACGGCCACGATCTGCGTTCGATCTCCGCATACTCGCTTCGCTCGCAGATGGGAATCGTGCCACAGGAGGCGTTCCTGTTCAGCGGCAGTGTTCGCGAGAACATCGCGTTTGGGGCTCCGGACGCGTCAGACGAGGAGATTGCACAGGCCGCCCAGGCGGTCGGAGCCCACGGCTTCATCACTGCGCTTGAGGACGGATACGACACGCAGGTCGGGGAGCGGGGAGTGCAGCTCTCCGCCGGCCAGCGGCAGCTGCTGGCGTTCGCCCGCGCGCTGGTCGCAGATCCGCGCATCCTGGTGCTCGACGAGGCCACATCGAACGTCGACGTTCACACCGAGAGCCTGATCGAGCAGGGGCTGCGTCGACTGGTCGCGGGCCGCACGGCGATCGTGATCGCGCACCGACTGTCCACGATCCGCCACGCCGGTCGGATTATCGTGCTCGAGCACGGCCAGGTCGTCGAGCAGGGGACGCACGAGGAGCTGCTCGACCTGCGTGGGCGCTATTGGCAGCTCTATCGCGACTGGGCCGAGCAGGCGGCCGCGTAGGCGCGACCGAAACTCTCTAGGCTTCGCCCGCCATGAGCGAGCAGCGCGTACGGATCGAGGTCGACGACCACGTGGCGGTCGTCGCGTTGACCCGCCCGGACAAGCACAACGCACTCGATGTGCCGATGTTCGAGGGGATCATCGGCGCGGCGGAGCGGCTGCGGGCGCTACCCGGGCTGCGGGCGGTTGTCCTCACCGGGGAGGGTCCGAGCTTCTGCTCCGGGATCGACGTGATGGGGGTGATCGGCGGCCAGGCCGGACTCGACGGGCTTCTCGACCCGCTCCGCGGCGAGGTCCCGAACTGGTTCCAGCGGGCAGCGTACGACTGGATCCGCATCCCGGTGCCCGTGATCGCCGCAATCCATGGCAACTGCTTCGGCGGCGGGCTCCAGATCGCGCTGGCAGCGGACATCAGATTTGCGAGGGCGGACGCGCGGCTGTCTGTGATGGAGATCAAGTGGGGACTGATCCCGGACATGTCGATCTCGCGGACGCTGCCGCGACTGGTGGGCATCGACACCGCAAAGGAGCTGACCTATACCGGCCGCATCGTCACCGGGAGCGACGCCGAGCGGATGGGGATCGTCACTCACCTCGACGACGATCCGCTCTCGGCGGCGCGGAGGCTCGCGGCAGAGATCGCCGGAAAATCGCCTGATGCCGTCCGTGGCGCCAAGCGGCTGTTCGACGACGCGTGGCACGGCTCGCCCGAGCAGACGCTCTCGCTCGAGGCATCAATCCAGCTGGGACTCGTCGGTTCGCCCAACCAGCTCGCGGCCGTGAGCGCCGGCGTCAGCGGTCAGCCGGCCGAGTTTGTCGACCCGCATCAGTAGTCACCACGCATTTGTCGGGACGCGGTACGGACATTCCGCGGGGTTCGCCGCAGACTTGCCGCACAGCCCTCGCATTTGCGCAAATACCGTGGTAACTCTTCACGGCCCGACAACAAGCAGGGAGTAGGGGCGATGGAGGAGTTGGACGAGCGAACAGCAGACCCGATCGGCGTGCGGCGACGCGTGGCGGTCAAGCCGGCGATTGCCCTAATGGCGGCCGTCGGTTTCGCCGGCGTCGCGCTGATGGTGATCGCGGGGCTCACGGCGCGCGCCAGCGACGCGCGCGGACACGACGCGACGATCCGCGGCGCGGTGAGGCAGCTGAACGCGCTCCAGGCCGTGCCGTGGCGGTTCGAGATCACCGGCACGGCGACCTCAGGCGCCGCCGCTGCGCGCGCGTTACGTGTCAGCATGCTCGACGGCGAGCGAGCCGTCCTCGATTCGCTTCGCGTCTTGCAGAGCGACGCTCCGGTGGCCGGTCTGCGCGGCGTCTCGGCGCCCCTGCAGCAGAACTTCCAGACGCTCAACGCGACCGTCGAGCGGGTCGCCGGGCATCAGTTCGATCAGGCGCGGCTGCTGGCCCCCGCCGCGTTCCGGACTCACGACACAGTCCTCGCGGCGCTCAACCGCGCCGGCAAGTCCTACCAGTCCCAGACCTCGCGCGCAGAGCTTGATGCGATGGTGGGCGCCGTCGCCGCGGTGGTCCTGCTGCTGGCTGGATTCGCGTTCTTCTACCTGCGCGCATACAAGGCGCACGCCGCATCTGAGGCGCTCGCCGACGAGTTGCGGCGCAGCGAGGCGCACCTCGAGCGGGCCCAGCGGCTGGCGCGGGTGGGCAGCTGGGAGTGGGACCCCGATGCTCACGTCTTGTCGTACTCCGCTGAGCACGCCCGCTTGCATGGATGGACCGGTCGGGAGCCGCCCCGGGATCCGGCAGACGTGCTCGAGCTCGTTTCCCCCGACGACCGTCACCGGGTCGCGAACGCGCTCGCATCGGCTACGAGGACCGGCAATCCGATCGAGTTCGAGTACCGGGTGCGAGAGGCCTACGGGGGCCGGCTGATCCATCTGCAGGCCACGAGCGTCACAGACGCCAATCGACGCCGCCGTTTGATCGGCACCAGCCAGGACGTCACCGATCGGTTCAGGCGAGCCGAAGCCGAACGCGCCAACCGCGCGAAGGACAAGTTCATCTCGCGGATGAGCCATGAGCTGCGGACACCGCTGAATGCGGTGCTCGGGTTCGGACAGCTGCTGACGACGTCCGATCTTGACGAGCGCCAGCATGCCAACGTCGGGCACATCCTGACTGCCGGGCGTCATCTGCTCGACCTGATCAATGAGATCCTTGACATCTCGCGGATCGAAACGGGCGACCTGCGGCTCTTGCTCGAGCCGGTCAATGTTCGCAGCGTGATCGTCGACGCGATCGATCTGGTCACGCCGATCGCCGATCCGCGGGGGATAGCGGTGTGCTCCGAGCTGCCGGACGACGATCTATGGGTGCGCGCGGACGTTCAGCGACTCCGCCAGGTGCTGCTGAATCTCCTGTCCAATGCCGTCAAATACAACGACGAAGCCGGTCACGTGCAGGTGCTGGCCTCAGTCCGCTCGGACGAACGCGTCGAGATCCGGGTGCGGGATGATGGACCAGGGATCGCGTTGGGCATGATCGACCGGTTGTTCAGCCCGTTCGAGCGCCTCGGCGCGGAACAGACCTCTGTCGAAGGGACCGGTCTTGGGCTGGCGGTTTCACGCGGCATGATCGAGGCGATGGGCGGCCGAATCACGGCCGGCAGCGAGCCCGGGCGCGGGGCGGAGTTCACGATTGCGTTGGATCGGGCTGCAGTCGTGCGCGCGAGTATCACCCCGCCGGGTGAGGCACGTCCCAGCGAGGCAGTTCAGCCGGTCGCGTGATGGTCGAGCCGACCGGCATGCGGGTGTTAATCGTCGACGACAACGCCATGAATGTCGAGTTGGTCGAGCAAGTGCTCGCGCAAGCCGGCTACACAAACGTGGAGAGCACCCGTGAGGCGGCGACGGTCCCAGCGATCTGCATTGCAACCAGACCGGATCTGCTCCTGCTTGACCTGCACATGCCGGGGCGCTCAGGCTACGAAGTGATGGCTGAGATCCGTGAGCTGCTCGGTCCGCCGCAAAGCCTGCCCGTGCTCGTCCTGACGGCAGACTCGAGTCGTGAGGCCCGTCACCGCGCGCTGTCGATGGGGGCCCGCGACTTCATCAACAAGCCGATCGATCCGACCGAGTTGCTGCTACGAGTCGGCAACCTGCTGCGGACGCGACAGCTGCAGCAGCAGCTCGAGAGCCGGAACCTGCTGCTGGACGAGGCGGTGCGGATCCGCACCGTCCAGCTCGAGCGGGCACGGCTCGAGAGCCTGAGCGTGTTGGCGACGATGGCCGAGTACCACGACTACGCCACCGCCCACCACACTCAGCGCGTCGGACAGATCGCGTCGCTGATCGCCCAGTCACTGGAGATGCCCGCGCAGTTCGTGGCAACGATCCAGGACGCAGCCCTTCTGCATGACGTCGGCAAGGTCGGGATCTCCGACCGGATCCTGCTCAAACCCGGTCGGCTGACAAGCGAGGAGCGCACGACGATGACCCGACACGTTGAGATCGGCGCACGGATCCTTGGGCATGCCCGCTCGCCGGTGCTTCGGGCGGCGGCTGAGATCGCCTTGACTCACCACGAGCGCTGGGACGGGACGGGCTACCTTGCGCACCTCAGCGGAGACGAGATCCCGCTGGCTGGGCGGATCACGGCGGTCGCCGATGTGTTCGACGCGCTCACACACGAACGTCCGTACAAGGCAGCTTGGGATCCCGACCGAGCAGTGGACGAGATCAAGTCGCAGGCGGGGCGCCAGTTCGACCCTCGCGTGGTCGCCGCGTTCATTGCGATCGAGCCCGCGGCACTCCGGGGGCAACCGGCCGTGAACGGCGCGGCCGCCCCCGGGTCCTCCTACTCGTCTAGTGGATCGTGAAGCCGGCGCTGTCCGATCCAACCTGGAGCTGGTAATCACCGCGCTGAACCTGCGGCCGCTCGGTGCCGTCGATGTCCCCGGGTGTCAGCGCGAGCGCTGAGACCGGGAACGTAACGCTGACCGCCTGGGATGCACCCGCGTCCAACGGCACGCGAGCCCAACCGACCAGTTGCTGCGGCGGAGTCAGGATTCCGCTTGCGTCAACGGGGCGGTGGACGTAAACCGGCACGACATCGGTGCCCTGTTTGTTGCCGGTGTTGCCGACGGTGAACCTAGCCGTGACCGATCTCGCCGACGGACCGCTGACCGACAGGCTCGCGGTCGCGAACGTCGTGTATGACAGGCCCGCGCCGAACGGGAACAGGGGTTGCCTGCCGGTTCCGCCGTTGGTGTCATAACCCGATCCGTGGCCGGAGTTCGTTCCCGGGAACTGGTCGAAGAAATGCGGCTGGTCCCCGAGTACCGAGGCTCCACCACCATCGAAGTCGGAATTCTGAGGCGGTGGCGCATCGCTCGGCCACGTCACCGGGAGCTTGCCGCTCGGATCGTACGAGCCGAACAGCACGTCCGCGACACCGTAGCCTCCCTGTGTCCCGGGCTCGTATGCCATCAGGATCGCCTTTGCGCCCTGGTTCGGATCCTCTGCCGCCGCCCCGAGGCCAATCGGGCGACCCGCGACGACGACCACGATCACGGGCTTCCCGGTCGCGGCCAGTGCCGCAATGAGTGACTGCTGGTCGGAGGTCAGCTGCGGCGCCGGATCGTCGCCGAGCCCCTCGGCATACGGCCTCAGCTCGCCGACGACCGCGACGTAGGCATCCGTGCTCGAGGACCGAGCGACCGCACTCGCCTGGTCGGGCGCGAGCACGGCGTTGGAGTCGGCCTGCTTGATTGCGTTCCACGGAGTCACCGCCGGCGGGATCTGGTCCGGCGGGCCCGCGCAGCAGGCTTGCTTGAACTGCCCGTTCCCGTTGAACACGCCCTGCCAGCTGACGCTCCAACCGCCGAGCATGTTCGGAATCGAATCCGCGTTCGGGCCAACGACCGTGACGTTGCTGCTCGTCGACAGCGGCAGGGCTCTGCCGGTGTTGCGCAACAGCGTCATCGACTCGTCCGCTGCCTGGCGCGCGAGGTTCTGATGGCCGCTGATCGCGGCGTCGGCCTTGCTCGCATCGACGTATGGATCGTCGAACAGTCCGAGCTTGAACTTCAGCGTCAGGATTCGACTTACTGCTTGGTTGATCCGCCACATCGGCACGAGTCCGTCATGGACGGCGGCCGCAAGTGCGGCGTCGTACTCGGTCGGATGGTCCGGCTCCATGGCCATGTCCACGCCCGCGTTGACCGCGTCCGCCACCGCCCCCTCTAGGTCGGCAGCGATGTGGTACGTGCTCGCCAGGGCGGGGACGTCACCGTAGTCGCTGATCACCACGCCGCTGAACCCCAACCGCTGACGCAGCTCGGTCGTGAGCAGGAACCGGGATGCCGTCGCGGGGACGCCGTTGATCGATCCGGAGTTGACCATGACCGTGTCGGCGCCGGCATCGATCCCGCCCGCGTACGACGGCAGGAAGACGTCCTGCAGATAGCGGATCGGAAGCTGCTCCTCCACGCGGTCGTGGCCGTTGATCGACTGCGAGTAGCCGGCGAAGTGCTTGACCGTCGAAGCCACCCTGAGTCCGGCGTCGGTGGGGCAGGTGCCGCTCTGCATCCCCCGGATGTTGGCGGCGCCGATCGCGGCCGAAAGAGCGGGCTCCTCGGCCCACGTCTCGTAATAGCGACCCCAGCGGTTATCGCGAGCGGGATCCTGCACTGGGGCGAAGTCCCACACCGTGCCGGTGCTGCAGATCTGATCGCGCGTGGCCCCGCCGGCGGCCTGCGCCAGCGTCGTGTCCCACGTCGCGCCCATCCCGATCGACTGTGGGAATAGCGTCGCCTGAGTGGGATGGCCGAACCCGTGCACCGCATCGACGCCGTAAATGATCGGGATGCGCAAACGCGAGTGCTCGATCGCGTAGTGCTGGACCGTGTTGTACAGATCTGCCCATCCCTTACCGGTGTTATCGGGCGGATTATCGGTCCCGCCTGACAGGATCGACCCGGTGTTGTCGCTGATCAGGACCTTCTGGAGACAGGCCTGCTGCAACTGGTCGTTGTTGCCGCCGTTGCAATCGCCGTCCGACGGGTTGCTGGGTCCGCGCAGCTTACCGACGACGATCTGATCCATCTGCCCGACCTTCTCCGCGAGCGTCATCCGCCGCAGCAAATCGTTCACCCGCGCCTGGATCGACGTGTGCGGGTTCATGTAGGTGACGGTGGTGCTGGCGGAGCCGCTGGTCACGCCGACAGCCACACTGGCCGCGGCGACGAGCAGTACACCGAGAACCGCGTAAATGCGTCGCACAATCCCTTCCTCCTCATGCTGTTGTGCGGTCCCGCGAGCCGTTGGCCGCCGAGCGGATACCCGTGTGCGACGCGTTACAAACCGTTACAAACGCGAAGTCGACAACCGTTTGAGCAGGCTGCGAGCGACGACCGTCAGCGGCTATCCTCGCGGTTGCCCTTGCGGGGTGGAGTAATCGGCAACTCGCCAGGTTCTGGCCCTGGAATTCAAGGTTCGAGTCCTTGCCCCGCAGCTACCGCGGTCACCGCAACGACCGCGGTCACCTCAGCTACCGCGGCTACCGCAGTTCAGCCAAGTCGGTTGAGCTCTCGCCGAGCTGGGCGACGCCGTCTCCGAGGACAGTGCCGGCCACGATCAGACGTCTGGCGTGCTCGAGATCGTCCGATCGCCCGACCGATAGCGCTGCCGCGACACGGCCGTCCCTGATGTACCAGACGCTGAACTCGCCCTCGTCGACCGAGCCGCGCACGACCTCACGGTCCCATTGCGCGGCCGGCCCGACGTACTCGAGCGACGCCCAGTCGGACAGGTCGGAGAAGAAGTAGGGCACGACCTCGTGTGGCTGGTCGCGGCCGAGCATGTTGAGCGCAGCCGTCTTGCCATGATTGAACGCCACGTCCCAGTGCTCGATGCGAACGTGCCGGCCGTCGTGGACGACACTTTCGTACTCGGCGATGTCGCCGGCAGCCCAGATTCCAGGCGCCGGTGTCTGTAGCCGCGAATCAACGAGGATTCCACCGAAATCGCCGAGTTCGAGGCCGGCGCCGCGGGCGAGCGTCACGTCCGGCACGGCGCCCGTTCCGATCACCACGGCGTCGGCGTCCAGTTGAAGTCCCGCCTTCGTCACGACTTTGCTGATGCGGCCGTCGGCACCCTCAAAGCGCTCGAGCTCGTCATTGCCGTGGACCGTTATGCCATGTTCGGTGAGCCGCTCCTGGAAGAACCGGCCGGCCAGCTCACCGAAGTGGCGGCTCAGCGGCACCGGCTCCATCATCACCAGCGTGCAGGAGCTGCCCAGCTCAGTCAGCGACGCCGAGACCTCGCTGGCGATGTATGAGCCGCCGATCAGCACAACGCGCTTGCCGGCGGCGTCCTCGCGGATCGCGTCAGAGTTGCCGAGCGTGCGCAGGTAGTGGATCCCCTCCAGCTCGCAACCCGGCACGTTCAGGCGGCGCACGTTCGCGCCGGTCGCGACCAACGCCTTGTCGAAGCTGACCTCGGTCTTGTTCGAGAGGGTGATCCGACGCTCGGCCGCGTCGAGTTTCATCGCCGAGGTACGCGTCAGGACCTCGATCTGCTGCTCTGCGTACCAATCGGCCGGCCGGAACAAGGTGTCCTCGCGCGGCTCCTTGCCCCGCAGGTATCCCTTCGAGCAGGGCGGCCGGTTGTACGGTAGCTCGGGCTCGCGGCCGATCAGCAGGATCGAGCCATCGGCACCGGACTCCCGCAGCCAACGTGCACAGTTCCCGGCGGCGAGCCCGCCACCGATCAGTGCGTAGTCGACGCGACGGTCGGCCATGTCAGGCCTCAGCGCCGGGAACCGTTGGGCATGAACTGAGGTGTGATGTCGCCCTCGAGGCCTGGATCGAGGATCAGCAGGACCTGATCGCCGGCCTCGATCATCGAGTCTGCCTTGGGCACGAAGCCGGCGCCGCCGCGGAGCACCGAGATGATCAGAGAGCCGTCCGGGAGCGGAACGTCCTGCACGCGCTTGCCGGCCGCAGGGGAGCCCTCCCCCACCTCGAGCTCGATGATCTCCAGGTGCTCTTCCTCGAGCGCGAGCAGCTGTACGAGGCCATATTCGGGCACCTCATGCTCGATTAGCCGGAGGATCAGATCCGTGGCCGACACCGCAGGCTGGATTCCGAGCAGCTTGAAATGCTGAAGGTTGCGAGGGTTGTTGACGCGCGCGACGATCCGCTGGCAGCCGTACTTCTCCTTGGCCACCTGGCAGATCAGGATGTTGTCCTCGTCGTCGCCGGTGACGGCGATCGCGAGGTCGGCCCGCTGGATCCCGGCACGTTCGAGCACCCACAGCTCCGTCGCGTCGCCGTACTGGACCGCGTGCTCGAGTTCCTCCTCGACGATCCGGTAGCGGTTGTGGTCGGATTCGATCAACGTGACCTCGCGGTCCTTGGCGATCAGCTCGCGAGCGAGGTTCCACCCCACCTTCCCGGCACCCGCAATGATCACGTACATCGCGCGTTGCACCTCCTCATGGCGCCAGCACCAGCCGCTCGGCCTGGTCGATCGCTATCTGCGTGGGGCAGATCGTCAGCAGCCCCTGTTCGGCATACCACGCGGCGCGCCCCGGATCGGCGACTCGCACGACCACGCGCGGAACCTTGAACCGCCGCTGCGCGATCTGCGCGATCACAAGGTTGGTGTTGTCGCCGCGTGTCGCTGCCAAGAAGATGTCGGCCTCCTCGATTCCCGCCTCGATCAGCCCGTCGATCTCGAGCGCGGTCCCAACGGTGAACCTGCCGCCAGAGTCCTCCCACGTGGTGGTCTGGTCCTTGTCGAGACGTTCGTGCGAGAGCGGATCGCTGTCGATCACGGAGACCTCGTGTCCCGCGGCCAGCGCCCGCTTCGCGACGGCCGAACCGACTCGGCCGGAACCAACGATCAGGATGAACATGGTTCGAGACTCTAAGCGTTCTCGCGAGCGGACGTAGGGGCGACCGGGCCGAGCGCAGGCGAGAGCGCCGCGTTCTCGCGAGCGGACGTGGGCGCCACCCCGCGCAGCGGCGGTGGCGTCAAAGCGGCGGCGGCGATCACCAGGACAAATGCGAGGATCCGGACGACGAGGCCGAGCGTTCCCGGCGGCAGCGGTTCGGCAAACACGATCGGCCCAGCGGCGATCGTCGTCAGGTTCGCCGCTGCGCTCGTGACGGCGATCACCGGCACCGCCTCACCCAGCTGCAGGCTGCGCGCCGAGACCAACAGCCCGATGAGCGACGCAATCAGGATCACGAATGCCAGCGGGTGGATCAGAACGCCGACGCCGAGATTCCCAAGGTGTGAGCTGAGGGCCTTGATCGAGGTGTCCGACGCCGCCCACAGCAGGCCGGCCGCGACGGCCAAGACCATTGCTCGCCTGGATACCACGGCCAGCAGCAGACCGGCCACAGCGACGGCGCTGACGTAGATCGCAAGCGTCCCAGGGTCGTAGTGGGAATGGGCGCTGTCACCGGTGCGGTCGAGCGTCGCCGCCAGGAACGCCAGGCCCGCCGCGGTCAGCCCAACCCCGATCCACTCGCGCCGCGTCACGTTGATCCCGAACAGCCGGTCGGCAACGACCGTCAGTAGCACGAGGCCGCCCGCGATCACCGACTGGACGAGCGAGATCGGAGCGAGTGCAAGCGCTCCGACGTGCAGTCCCCAGGATCCCAGTGCAATCAAGATCCCTAGCGCGTACAGCGGCGAGCGGAACAGCTCGACGGAACTGCGTAGCGGACGGCGCAGCTGCACCGCCGGAGCGTCGCGGGCGCCTCGGAACTTATAAAGGAAGCCGGCGACCGAACCGAACGCCGTCAATAAGGCAAGCAGCAGTCCGAGCTGCACCGATAGCGACATGGCGGCACCGAGCGTAGCGCGCCGCGATTACGCCTCGGTCTGTTCTGCGGCCGCGCATACGGCTGCGGCGACGTATCCACATTGACAACCACCCCCACCTTCCTGCCGCCGACGACAGCGCGGAAATGGCACTCAGGACTCCCGTTGTTCCCCACCGCAGCACGCCGAACAACCGCACCCTGGCTTACCCCAAGCTTGCCCGCGATCGTCACCGCAGCCTGCGGCCGGCAGACAGGCGGAGGACCGGCCTTCGCCGCGCTCACCGTCCGATGCGAGCTTCCACAGCCAACGATGGCCAGGACCAGCAACGGCCCGGTCAGCAACCAGGCTGCGAAGGCAGATGCCCGGCTCGGGAGACTCGCGCGTCGCAAGACCACGTTTCGCACGACGCAAAACGTAGCCCGTCTCCCGAGCAGGGCGCTGCCGGAGCTATGTGATGAGCGGGATCAGCAGCAGCGCGACGATGTTGGCGACCTTGATCATCGGGTTGATCGCCGGCCCAGCCGTATCTTTGTACGGGTCGCCGACGGTATCCCCGGTGACGGCCGCGGCATGCGCCTCCGACCCTTTGCCGCCGTAGGCGCCGTCCTCGATCAGCTTCTTC
Source organism: uncultured Solirubrobacterales bacterium (assembly GCA_963794285.1). Classification (GTDB taxonomy): domain Bacteria; phylum Actinomycetota; class Thermoleophilia; order Solirubrobacterales; family Solirubrobacteraceae; genus Palsa-465. The sequence continues at coordinate 172,748 of CAWCDS010000007.1, read as the reverse complement.
GCGTTGTCCCAGGCGCCACCGCCTGAGGTCATCGAGATCGCCATGAACAGGCCGACGACGATCACCCCGATCAGCAGGCCACCGAGCGCCTCGATGCTGACCAGCCCGACGACGAACGGAACCACGATCGGGATCAGCGACGGGAGGATCATCTCGCGCTGGGCGGCTCGCGTGACGAGGCCGACCGCGGCTCCGTACTCGGGCAGCTCGGTGCCCGCCATGATCCCCGGCTTCTCTTTGAACTGGCGGCGCACCTCCTCGACGACGGCGCCACCGGCGCGGCCGACGGCCTCCATCGCCAGTGAGACGAACAGGTACACCATCATGCCGCCGATCAGCAGCCCGATCAGCACGGCCGGGTTGTCGATCGAGAAGTTCTCGATCTTGCCCTTGTCGGCAAGCTCACGCTCGAACGCGTTGAACAGCACCAGTGCGGCGAGCGCGGCGGAGCCGATCGCGTATCCCTTGGTGACTGCCTTGGTCGTGTTGCCGACGGAGTCGAGCCGGTCGGTCACGGTGCGGACGTCCTCCGGGAGGTCCGCCATCTCCGCGATCCCGCCCGCGTTGTCGGTGATCGGGCCGAATGCGTCGAGCGCGACGATCAACCCGGTCAGGGACAGCTGAGCCATCACTGCCACACCGATTCCGTAGATGCCCTGTCCATGGCCGCCAGTCAGCTTCCACGCGCCGAAGATGCCAAGCGCGATCACGATCGCCGGTGGCGCGGTTGACTGGAAGCCTTGGGCGAGCCCCTGGATGATGTTCGTCGCATGCCCGGTCTGTGATGCCCGCGCGGTGCTCTTGACCGGCGCGAAGCGCGTCGAGGTGAAGTAGTCGGTGATCACGAACAGGCACGCGGTCACGCCGATCCCGATCAACGAGCACAGGTAGAACTTCCACCATTCCGGGGTGTTGCCCACCTTGAGCGTGACGTTCTTCATCATCCAATACGTAATCGGAAGGAATGCCAGCGCCGCGAGGCCGCCCGAGAGGATCAGCCCCTGATACAGGGCGCGCTCGACATTGCCCACCTTCGACCTCACCGCGTACGTGCCGATGATCGAGGCGATGATCGAGAGGGCGCCGAGCACGAGCGGGTACAGCGCCACCGTACCCACCTGATCGAACAGCAGCACGCCGAGCAGCATCACCGCGACCGCGGTGACCGCGTAGGTCTCGAACAGGTCAGCGGCCATCCCGGCGCAGTCGCCGACGTTATCGCCGACGTTGTCGGCGATCACAGCAGGGTTGCGCGGATCGTCCTCCGGGATCCCCGCCTCGATCTTGCCGACGAGGTCAGCGCCGACGTCGGCCGCCTTCGTGAAGATTCCGCCGCCGAGGCGGGCGAACACCGAGATCAGCGAGCCACCGAAACCAAGGCCGATCAGCGCGTCGACGGCATGGCGTGGGCTCTCGCCGACGATCCAGGTCAGGATTCCGTAGTAGCCGGCGACGCCGATCAGCGCGAGGCCGACGACGAGCAGTCCGGTCACGGCGCCGCCCCGGAATGCGACCGACAGAGCCGGCGAGACGCCGCCCCGCGCGGATTCCGCTACGCGGGCGTTCGCTCGCACTGAGACGTTCATCCCGATGTAGCCAGCGGCGGCCGAGAGCAGTCCGCCGATCGCGAACCCGATCGCGACCCGGATGTTCTGGATCGGGATCAGCACGATGAACAGGATCACGCCGACGCCGGCGATCGTGGCGTATTGGCGGTTCAGGTAGGCGCGCGCCCCTTCCTGCACGGCGGCGGAGATCGCCTGCATCCGCTCGTTGCCGGGAGACAGGGCCAGAAGCGCGCGGGAGGTGACCGCGCCATAAACAATTGCGGCCGCTGCGCACACAAGCGCAACGAGGACGCCGTGTTGCGTCAGGAAGCTAGACAAGAAGGTCCTCCGGAGAAGTCTCTAAGTTCGAGTTGGCGCGGAATGCGGCCAACAAACTGGAAAAGGGCCCCACCCCTTGGTTCGAGTGAAGACCCGGATAGACGGCGGTGAGTCTAGCGTGCGGGGTGCATGCCGTGCGATTAGGCGGTCGTTCGAGTCCCCAGGCACCTGGCCAGGGGCAGCGTCGGTCAGGCGGTAACCGTGTTCGTGCCCCGCTTGCCGCGCTGGACTATTGACCGGGGATCCAAAGCCGGCCGCTGCGCTGGGCCGGCCCGGGCTCGCCCGGCTTCGACGCGTCGGGCTCGCCCGCCGGCGGGGCCTCTGGGCTCGGAGGCGGGGCCGCGGTCGGTGCCGACGGCTGCGCGCCGGATGGCTGCGCGGTTGCGGTCGCAGGCGCCGCCTGCTCAGGCCCCGGCTCGCCGCCGATCCGCACGAACGCGAGCTGCAACTGCGACAGCGCGTCGCGAATCGGCGGTGCCTGTTCAGGCGCAGCTCGCTCGACCAACGGGATCAGGGCGCGGATCGCCTCAATCGCCAGCTCGACCTGCGTCCTGTCACGCTCAGCCTCGGTCCCTGGCACAAGCCCGGTCCGGCGCATGCCGAGATTCACGAGCGTGACCACGTTCTCGAGCAGCACGTGCTCGACTCGGATCTTCTTGATCTCGGCCTCGTACGCGGCACGCATCTCCGCTTCTGAGGGCTGCTGACCCTGATGCTGTTCCCCTGTGCTCATCTGCTCACCTCCGCAGTGCTGCCGACCACGCCAGCATACGTCTCCCGAGTCTCCGCGACGACCGCCGCGTAGATCTCGCCGATCCCGGATCCGGCCTCGATCATCCGTCGCTGGCGCTGGGCGCCGTTGAAATGCGGTAGCGATACCTCGATCCCGAGCTGCGCGCGGGCAGGCGCCGTCCACTTCAGCAGGCGCTCGAGCGTCTCGCTCGCCGGAAACGGCTCGCGGTGCTGGAGATCGAGCATTTCGCCATCGAGGCCGTATCGCAACGCGCGCCACACGTTCTCCTCGATCATGCGCCCCGGCAGGTCCTCGCATGGAATTCCCTCATCGATGTCCCGGGCCGCCTGCGCGACGCACGCGACGATCAGCGCCGCGAGGCCCTCGGACTCTGGCGCTGTTGCCTGCGCATCGCAGATCCGAACCTCGACGGTGCCGAACGCGAAATGTGGCCGCACTGACCACCAGACCTGCGTGTACTCGACGATCGAGCGCGTGCGAACCAGGAACTCGATGTACTGCACGTACGCATCCCAGCTGCCGAACGCGTCAGGCACGCCGCACCTGGGGAAGCTCCGCGTGAACGTCTGGGTCCGCGCGCTGTGCAGGCCCGAATCGCGCCCATCGACAAACGGCGAGTTGGCGGAGATCGCCAGCAACAATGGCAGCACCGGCCTCAGCCGGTCGCAGACAAGCACGGCTCGATCAGCACCTCGGATCCCAACGTGCACATGCATCGAGAAGGTGTTGTTGCGCCACGCGACGTATTTGAGCCCCTCCTCGACGCGCCGGTAGTGCTCGGTCTCGATGATGTGCTGCTCGCGGTAATCGGACCACGGGTGGGTTCCGGTGGCGCCCAGCGCGACGTGATGCTCGTCGGCCAGAGCGAATAGTCGCCGCCGGCGGTCGCGCTGCGCGGCGATCGCGGCCCCGAGATCGTCCCCACGACCGGAGCGGATCTCGATCTCCGAGGAGATCAGCTCGCCCGCGAGCGAAGCGGCCAGCACCGGATCGCAGCAGGCGCCCTCCTTGAGCTCCTCAAAGCGGGAGGTCAGCCCCAGGTCTCTGCGATCGAGCAGCGCAAACTCCTCCTCGATGCCGACCGTGAAATCGGTCGAACGCTCAAAGGCCGCGAGTGCGGTGTCCAGATCGAGGTCCACGTCCGAGTGTCGCTCAGTGTCGAGATCGGTCGGTCAGGTCAAGTAGAAGTACAGCGCGTAGAGCAGATCGACGGCCGGACTCGAAGTGTGGACGGTGACCTCAGGCGGGACCTGAATCAGCGCGTCTGAGTAGTTGAAGATGATCTTGACCCCTGCCTCCGAGAGCTCGTCCGCGAGCTTTTGGGCGGCCGCGGACGGGACAGCCAGCACGGCCACGACGATGTCTTCCTCCTCGACGACCGTGCGCAGCTCGGAGTTGTGGCGAACCATCAGCGACCCGATCTGAGTCCCGACCTTCTCCTGATCGAGGTCGAACACCGCCACGACCCGGAAGCCGTGATCGGCGAATATGTCTGAGGTCGCGATCGCGATTCCGAGATGTCCCGCGCCGAACAGCGCGATGTTGTGCTGGCCCGAGGTACGGAGGATCTTGCGGATCTGGTTGACGAGGGACTCGACGTTGTAGCCCACGCCGCGCTTGCCGAACTTCCCAAAGCCGCTCAGATCCCGGCGAATCTGCGTCGAGTTCACGTGGGTGTAGTCGGCCAGCTCCTGTGAGGAGATCGTCTCCTTGCCCATCTTGCGCGCTTGCGTGAGCACCTGCAGATAACGCGACAGCCGGGCGGCGACGCCGAGCGAAAGCTTCTCCCCCGGTCGATCGTCGTCCGGCTGAGCAATCTCGGTACCGCGGCCGACCGTGTAGCTCATCCTCGCCCCACTCTACTAAGTGGCACCTTTCGTAAACACACCACTAAGCGCTCGCTCGAGCTCGGCCTCGTCGATCAGCAGCTCAAACGCTTCGATCCCGTCGATTGTGACGACCGGGATCCGCTCGAGGTAGGCGGCAAGCAACGTGTCGTCTTGCTCGATATCCCGCTCCTCGAACGTGAACTCGTGCTTTTCGCGCACGCGCAGCAACAGCTCGCGTGCGTCGTCGCACAGGCAGCAGCCCTCACGACCGTAGAGGACGACCGCTGGTTGCAGCCCCGTCGTCACGCGGCGATCGCGGGCTCGCCCGTCGCATAGACGTCGAGGCCGAGGTAGCTTGGATACGGCATCGCTGCAACGTAGCGCGCCGCGCTCGCAATCATCGCCGCGTTGTCGGTGCACAGCTCGCGCGGCGGGATATCGAGTTCGACTCCCAGCCGGCCCATCCGCTCACGCAACGGGCCATTCGCCGCAACACCTCCGCCAACGGCGAGCCGCTGAAGGCCGGTTTCGCTCAGCGCGCGCTCGACGCGGATCGCGAGCGACTCGACGATCGCGCGCTGGTAGGACGCGGCCAGATCCTCACGGCGACGTTCGCTCTCCGCAGCGCCAAGGTCGCGGACTCGGTACAGCAGCGCTGTCTTCAGCCCGGCGAATGAGAAGTGCAGTCCGGCGAGGCGCGAGGCGGTCGGGAATGCGAACGCGGTCGGGTCGCCGTTGGCGGCGAGGCGCTCGAGCGCCGCTCCTCCGGGGTAGCCGAGACCAAGCAGCCGGGCCCCTTTGTCGAATGCCTCGCCCGCAGCATCGTCGAGCGTCTGTCCGAGCACCGCAAACGCAGGCCCGCGATCGGCGACGCGCGAGAGCAGCGTGTGCCCACCGCTGGCGATCAGGCTGAGAAACGGTGGTTCAAACGGCCGCGGGGCGAGGAAGCTGGCGGCGACATGGCCATGAAGGTGGTCGACAGCGGCGAGCGGGAGTCCGTAAGAGCCCGCCAGCGCCTTCGCGGTCGAAACCCCCACGAGCAGCGCGGCGACGAGCCCCGGACCGCGGGTCACAGCGACGAGATCGACGTCCGGCAGCGTGCACTCAGCCCGCGTCAGGGCGTCATCGACGACATCGCCGATCAGCTCCAGATGATGCCGTGAGGCGATCTCCGGGACGACGCCGCCGTAGCGGTCGTGGATCCCCTGCGAGGAGATCACGTTGGACCTGATCTGGCCGTCGTCGGTTACGACCGCCGCACAGGTGTCGTCGCAGCTCGTTTCAAGGGCCAGGATCACCGCTCTCAGCCCGGATGCGCTCAGCCCGACATGCCAGGAATCGAGGCCAGTTCTGCGGTCCGCCACATGATCACGGCGTCCTCGCCGGTGTCCTGGTAGTAGCGGGGACGGGTGCCGGCAGCCCGGAAACCAAACCGCTCATAGAGCGCGATCGCGGGTGCGTTGGACGTGCGGACCTCGAGCGTGTAGGAGCCTTCGTAGCCGGCTCGCTCGAGCATTGCGTCAAGCAACCGGCTGGCGAGGCCGCGGCGGCGGGCAGCAGGGTCAACGGCGATGTTCATCAGGTGCCAGACCCGGTCGTACTTCGAGCAAACCAGGTACCCCATCACCTGGTCTGCATCGATCGCTGCCAGGCATACGCCCGACGGCTTGGAGAGTTCGAGCACGAACATCGCGAGCGACCATGGCGTCGGAAACGCGCGCCGTTCGATCGCGATCACCTGCGGGAGATCGGAATATGCGAGTGAACGGATGCTGACGGATGCTGTGGTCATGGACTGCCGGCTGCTCGCCGTGCTATTTCTGCGTCGGGTAAGCGGAGATACTCTGGACGGATCTCTTCAGAGCCGCCGTCCGGGATCCGTCCGGCGAGCACGCAATGGTTGATTGCGGTGACCCTGTGAAGCTCCGAGTCGTCGTCCGGGACCAACGCGCCCGAGCCCTCCAGAGTTGCCCTGAATTCTACCGCGCCGTCGCCGAGCGCCAGCACGCTCGGTCCAAGCCTCGCGAGCAGTGCCGCGAGCCGCTCAGGTGCCAACACCCCCGGCGCCAGCAGCTGCTCGGTCAGCTCGCCGGCGCTCGACCGCCACGCGGCCGCGAACGTCTCGCCGCGCCGTGCGTCGATCACAGCCAGGACCGTGCCCGCTCCGCTGTAATCAGCAGCGCCTGCCGCACCGCCCAGGGCAATCGACTTCAGCGTCGAGATCCCCACAAGCGGGATGCCGCGGGCACGGTGCAGCGCGTTGGCCGTTGCGATCCCGATCCGTAGCCCGGTGAACGTGCCCGGCCCGACGCCGACGGCGATCCGGTCGATCTCGGCCCACGTGCTCGAGGACCGCTCGAGCAACTCCACGATCAGCGCCATCAACCGCGTCGCGTGTCCGGGGCGCGCACCGGCTGGCGGATCGTCGCGTGCCTGCAGCCTTTGCTGATCGCCGCCCAGATCGCACAAGGCGACGGCTGTGGCCCTGGTGGCGGTATCGAAACCGAGAACCCTCAACCGATCTCTACCTCCCGCGTCTCGCCGCCGCCGTGCCGCAGGCGCACCCGTGCCGCGATCCGTGCCTGTCCGCCTAGCGCGTGCTCCTCACCCCGGGGCCATTCGACGAACGCGATCGTGTCAGCGCGAAGGTAGTCGGCAAGCAGATCCGGATCCTCGTCTCTCAGACTCGTGACTCGGAACAGGTCGACATGCGAGACAGGGACCGGGCCCGGGTAGCGCTGGCCGATCGTGAACGTCGGGCTGGTGACGATCGCGGTGACGCCGAGCGCCCGGCAGGCCCCGCGGACGAACGTCGTCTTGCCCGCTCCGAGTTCGCCCTCGATCAGCACCACGTCCCCGGGCTTCAGCGATGCGGCCAGTTCGGCGCCAAGCGCTTCGGTCTCCTCGGGCCCGCCTGTCTTCAGGCGGCGCGGCAGGCCCGCGTTCATCTCAGCTGCGACCGGACAACCGGCGCGTCCGAAGTGCTGTGCCGGCGGCGATCAGAATCCCCGCGACCAGCATCTCCTGTTCTAGGTCGGTCCCGGTACGAGGGATCGCGTCGGTGCTTGGCGTCGTCGTCGACGTCTGCGCGCGGGGCGGCGGAGCGGTGAAGGTCGGGGGCGGCGTCGGCGTCAGTCTGGAGGTCGCGTGCGCCGCTTCCGCGGGCGAGAACAGTGCAATCGTCGCGAGCAGTGGCAGCGCTGTTCTGATCAGCGGCATCGGTCGCGGGACACTGTAGAGAAGGCTCCGGCGCTCCGAAGCTGCCGTTCAGGCGCCCGTCGGCTGCGCCGTTCGGTACCGTCATTTGCTCCATGTCCACGCCTGAAAGCGAGAGACCCACGGGTCGGATCGCGAAATTGCGGCAACGGTATGAACCGATGCTGCGCGAATCTGACACCGCAAAGGCCGCCGGGCTGGCGCTCGCGATGATCGCCAACAACGTCATCGCGCTCGTCTCGACGGTCATCTTCGCGCGGGAACTGACCGATTACTCATCGCTCGCGGCGCTGATCAGCTACTTCCTGATCCTGTCCGTCGCCGGGCAGGCGCTCCAGGTCGCAACGGCGCGCGAGGGGGTGCTGGGGCATCTCGGGGTCGGACCGGGGCTGATTGCGACCCTCAAGCGCTGGACCAGGACGATGGTGTTCGTCACGATCGCGTTGACCGTGCTCTCGGTGCTGCTGCGCGACCCGATCGCGCAGGCCGTCGGCGTCAAGCACGACCAGTGGGCGGCGGCGATCGGCGTGCCTGCCGGCTGCCTCTGGCTCGAGATCTCGATCCTGCGTGGCGCGCTTCAGGGCGTCGGCGACTACAAGAGCGTTGGCCTCAGCCTGATCGCAGAGCAGGCTGTGCGGCTGGTCGTCGGCGCCGCGCTGGCTGCTACCGCACTCGGGGTCACCGGCGCCTATCTCGGCACGCCGATCTCGTTCATCGCCGTCGGCATCTACTGCGCGATCCAGCTTCGCCGCTACGTCGAGCTGCAGGCGGATCCCGCACTGGCCGCCGCCGCAGGCACCACGCCCGAGCATGCGCTGGAGCTGTGGTCGCACTTCAAGCGCGCGTGGGCACCGATCGCAGGGCTGATCGTGATCGCGGTGCTGCAGAACATCGACCTGATCGCAGCCAAGCATCGCTTCGCGGGAACCAAGGATCTCGCCAACTCATACGCCGCGACCGCGGTGGCAGCCAAGGTGCTGATCTGGGTCGCAATCGGCGCGAGCTTCTATCTGGTGCCTGAGGTGTCGCGGCGCCGGGCCGCCGGCGAGGACACCCGACCCGTTCTCGTCCGCGCGCTGGCGATCATTCTCGTGTGCGCGGTTCCGGTGCTGCTGATCTTCGGCTTCGGCGCCCACCAGCTGCTGGCGGCGGTGTTCAAGCCAAATCAGCTGAAAGCGTCCGATTCGCTGTTGGTCTTGGGGATCGCGTTCACCGTGCTCGCGGCGACGTACCTCGCAATTCAGTACATGCTCGCACTCAAACGGACCTGGTTCCTGCTAGTGATCGGAGCGGTCGCGATTGCCGAGCCGGTGCTCTTGCTGAACGCCTCTCGCAGGCCGGCCAACTTCGCCGCGGTCGTGCTTGGGGTGCAGGCAGTTGGTGCGGTGCTCGCGTTCGGCCTTGCGCTCCGGCCAGACAACAGCCGTCCGGCACCATCGGCAGCGCCGGGGGCTGCGCCGCACCACGAGGCCGAGCTGACCGGCGTCGCTCCGAACGGCTCAGCCGCGGGCCGCGAGGTACTCAGCGACTCGCTCAGCGGCCGCGCGTAGGCGCCGGAAGTACGCCGCGCGGCTGAGGGACAGATCGATCGCCGCTTGCTCGTGGCTGGGAGCAGGCTCGAGATAGCCACGGATCAGCACGCGTCGCAGCAGCTTCTCGTTCTCGTTGTCGCCGAACGCCCACTCCGCAGCGTCGCGAAGCAGCTCGCGCACCGATTCCGCCCGCTCGTCCGGTGTCTCGCCATTCGCGAGCGGGCTGCGCGCGAGCTCATGGGGCACGCGGAAGTTACGCAGCGCCTCGCGCACGTCCTCGAGGTCCACGCGCCGCTCGCCGTCGCCCGGGCCGGGTGGCGCCTGCCACAGTTCGGCGTAGACGACCGCGCGCTGGGCGGCCACCAGGCCGCCGGGCCCGTAATCGATGCGGTGGCACTCGATCCGGTGGTGCCCGATCTCGAGGTCGAGCTCGGTGAGGTGCTCGGCCCCGAGCGCGCGTGCGAACGTCAAGGCGTCAGGATTGGCCGGATTGATCGGCATGTAGGCAAAGCGTGGGTTTGACGCGGCTTCTCCGTGCCTTCCTCTGGCACGAACTCGCTGTCAGCGACGGCCATGTCGGCCGCGAGCGCCAGTGCCAGCGGCGACCCGTCCGCCCATTCGACGACAGCCGGTGCGCGATCGTCGACAAGTCCGTGAGCGCACAGCAGGTTCAGCGCCTCATCGGCGTCCATCGGTTCGAGCACGAGGTCGATCGCTACGCCTTCCCACCCCCCGTGAACCAGGCTGGATCCGGGGCGCCACGGCCGGCGACCACGATCACCGCCCGGTCCGGAAGGGAGGGCAGCAGGCCGCGGCGCAGATATCCGTCAAGCGCCGTCATCCGCTCGTAGGTATCGATCAGGACCCGTGCGCGGCTGCGCGGCGGGCCAGTTCGCGCAGCAGCGTGCTCTTGCCGATGCCGCCACGGCCGTGAATCAGGATCACGCTCGCCAGCGCACCGTCCTCGAGGCAGCGTTCCAGAAACGCCAGCTCCGCCGTGCGCCGACGAACCGCTCCCGATCGCGGCTCGCCATCCGCGCGGCAAGCGTTCGAACTTTCCCAGCACGAATTGAATATGAAGAGAGCCCCTTCCCTCCACGAGGCACCAGAGATTAGCCGTGCGACGGGCATTTTCCGAGCGGCCTGGACACCGGCTGGACGGTTAGTGTCGCGTCACCGAAATGCACCGAACGGAGGTCAGATGGCGGTCACGAAGATCATCGAGCTGGTCGGCAGCTCCACAACCAGTTCAGACGACGCCGTCAGGGCGGCACTTCGCGAGGCGAAGGAGACCCTGCGGAGCATCAAGGCCGTCGATGTCGTCTCAGTCGGACTGCGCGGCGAGGACCTCGCGGAGTGGCGCGCCCACGTGCGCGTCTCGTTCCTGATCGAGCGCGTCAGCGAGTAGCGCGTCAGCGAGTAGCGCGTCAGCGAGTAGCGCGTCAGCGAGTAGCGCGTCAGCGAGTAGCGCGTCAGCGAGTAGCGCGTCCTAGAACAGCCCGAGCTGCGCGATCGGCTCGGGCTCGACGGCGCCAGACGAGTGCACCGCGTTCGCCGGCTCCTCGTCGAACTCGGGGAGTTCCTCGTCCACGTCGGCGGGCGGCTCGTCGGAGCCGCCACGCGGCTGTTCGGGTTGCGCGGGTGGGCCTAGCTCGAGCAGCTCCGGGATCCGGTGAAAATCGGCCCGCAGCGCCTCCAGCGTCGAGGGCGTGTACAGCGCCGCCGCCGGGTGATAGAGCGGGTACAACCGCACGGCGCGCGAGCCGATCAGACGCAGCTCCTCACGGCCGTGCAGCCTCGAGATGCCGGTCGAGTCGGCGCGCAACAGCTTGGTTGAGAAGTTCCCAAGCGTGCAGATCACGACGGGCTCGATCAGGTCGACCTGGCGCCGCAGGTAGTCCTGGCAAGCCTCGATCTCATTCGGATGCGGGTCACGGTTGTCCGGTGGGCGGCACTTGAGGACGTTGGCGATGAATACTTCCGAGCGCTCGAGGCCGATTTCACCCAGGAGCTTGTCGAGCAGCTTCCCGGCCTGCCCGACGAACGGCAGTCCCAACCGATCCTCGTTGGCCCCGGGAGCCTCACCGATGAACATCAGGTCGGCGTCGGCGTTGCCGGCTCCGAACACGACAGTAGTACGTGTTTGGTGCAGCGCGCAGCGCGTGCAGTTGCGCGCTTCCTCGTAGACGGCCTTCAGCAGCTCTCGCCGCTCGCTGGCGCTCCTCACGACCGACCGCTCCTCATCGGCCACGATGGTAGAGACGGGAGCTGACGGTGGAAGGGGACGGCCGAGAAAGCCACCGTATTTTGCGCGTTTTCGGAGCGCCTCGGAGCCGCTGCCCGCGGATCCGACCGTGCGATCGCCGAACGGCCTCCCCCCACGTGGGTGATCAATCGCACAGAAGGGTGCGCATGGCTCCGGCGTCGAGAGGTATCATGCATTCCTGACGAGGCCGTCACGTTTTGGACGTACCTCGGACCCAAAGCACCACCATTTCTTCTCCACGCCGACCGGTATCTCCGATGAGAGAACTGGAACGGGAGCACTCCCCCGACATCCCTGCCTGCACGCGCCTCGCGGTTGTTGGCCGCGGACGCCTCGGTCGCGCGCTTGCCGCGGAACTGACCGAGGCCGGAGTGGTCGTCCTCGGACCGCTGGGAAGGGGCGCTGACGCGGCTGGCGCCGATGCGGTTCTGCTCTGTGTGCCCGACGCGGAGATCGCTAGCGCTGCGGCGCTGATCGCTCCGGGGCGACTGGTGGGGCACTGCTCGGGCGCGACGCGGCTCGACGTGCTCGCGCCGCACGAGGCGTTCTCGCTGCATCCGCTGATGACCGTCACGGCCGGCGGCGCGCAGTTTGCCGGCGCGGGTGCGGCAATCGCCGGCAGCAGCCCGCGGGCGCTACAGCTGGCGGCGCAGCTCGCGGCCGTGCTCGGCCTCCACGCCGTCCGCGTCGCCGAGGATCGACGCGCTACGTATCACGCTGCGGCCTCGGTCGCCTCGAACTTCCTGATCACGATCGAGGCGGCCGCCGAGCGACTGGCCGCCGACGCCGGGGTAGATCGGGCGCTGTTGGTCCCGCTCGTGCGAGCCGCGGTCGAGAACTGGGCCCGAGTCGGCGCTCAGCAGGCGCTGACCGGGCCGGTCGCGCGTGGAGACGAACTCACGGTGAGCGCCCAGCGAGAGGCGATTCGCGAGCGCGCCGAGGACCTCCTGCCACTGTTCGACGCGCTGGTGGACGCGACGCGAGCGCTTGCTCGCCGGCGGGAGGTTCAGCTCGCATGAGGACCGTGCGGACGGTTGCCGAGCTCCGCGAAGCGCTGGCCGCGCCGCGCCGCGCCGGTCGGCTGATCGGGCTTGTCCCGACGATGGGCGCTTTTCACGAGGGGCACCTGTCGTTGATGCGACGCGCGCGTGCCGAGTGCGACGTGGCGGTCGTTTCGCTGTTCGTCAACCCTGCGCAGTTCAACGAGTCACGCGACCTCGACGCGTATCCGCGCGATGAGGCCCGCGACAGGATCCTCGCCGAGGAGCTGGGGGTCGACTACCTGTTCGCGCCCTCGATCGACGAGGTTTATCCACCGGGGTTCGCGACGACCGTCTCCGTCGCCGGGCTGACCGACACGCTCGAGGGTGAGTTCCGTGGTCGCGGGCATTTCGAGGGCGTCACCACCGTCGTCACGAAGCTGTTCAACATGGTCTCCCCTGACGTCGCATATTTCGGACAGAAGGACGCGCAGCAGGCGCTCGTGATCACACGACTTGTGCGTGACCTGAACATGCCCGTGCGGATCGAGATCTGCGCGACCGTGCGCGAGCCGGACGGGCTTGCGATGTCGAGCCGCAATGCGCAGCTGTCGGCGGACGACCGTGATCGCGCGCTCGCGCTGCATCGTGCCCTGCTGGCCGCTGAGCAGGCCGTCACGGACGGCGTCCGTGCCCCGGCGGCCGTTTCCGCCCGCGCCTTGTCCGAGCTCAACCGTGCCGATCTCGAGCCCGACTACCTCGCGCTCGTCTCGCCGGAGACCCTCAAACCCGTGCAAGACATCGAGGGCGAGGTGCTCGCGCTCGTTGCCGCCCGGGTCGGAAGGACCCGCTTGATCGACAACCACCGGCTCTCGACCCCATCCCAGGCGGGAAGCCAAGAAACGAACGGGAGACCCTGACGTGCAGCGAACGATGCTGAAGTCGAAGATTCACCGGGCGAGCGTGACCGACTGCGACTTGCACTATGTCGGCTCGATCACGATCGATCCGGACGACCCGCGCGTCGTTCACGTAGGCGCGCACAACGAGATCCTGACCGTCGACCGTGAGGTGGCGACCCTGCTTGCGGCGCCAACCCCCGCGTAGAGGAGGCAGTTCGAATGTCAGCTACACCACGCACCCCGATCCCCCAGAGCCTCGACGTTCCGCTGCCGATGACGCTGCCTCGGCTCGCCGAGAAGAAGCGACTCGGCGAGGCGATCGTGATGGTTACCGCCTACGACTACCCCTCGGCGCAGGTTGCCGAAGAGGCCGGGGTCGATGTCGTGCTGGTCGGCGATTCCGGCGCGATGACCGTGCTCGGATATCCCTCGACGGTACCCGTCTCGACCGATGAGATGCTGATGCTCGCAGCTGCGGTGCGGCGTGGCTGCAAATCGCCGCTTGTCGTCGGCGACCTGCCGTTCGGCTCCTATGAGGCCTCCGACGAGCTGGCGATCGCGACCGCACAGCGGTTCATCAAGGAGGCCGGCTCCGACGCTGTCAAGCTCGAGCGCGGCGGTACCAGCGTGCAGCGGGCGCGAGCGATCGTCGACTCCGGGATCCCGGTCATGGGCCATGTCGGCCTGACCCCGCAGACGGCCACGGCGCTTGGCGGCTACCGCGCCCAGGGTCGCAACGCCGAACGCGCGCTCCAGGTTGCGCGTGACGCGATCGCGTTGCAGGAGGCCGGCTGCTTCTCGATCGTGTTCGAGGCGATCCCAGCCGCCGTCGCCGACATCGTGGTGCAGCGCCTGGAGATCCCGGTGATCGGGATCGGCGCCGGCGGCGGCACCGACGGTCAGGTGCTGGTGTTCCACGACCTGCTCGGGATCTACGACGGTCATGCCCCGCGGTTCGCCAAGCGCTATCAAGAAATCAAAGCGCAGATGGTCGCCGGCGTCGCGGAGTATGCGGCGGAGGTGCGCGCCGGTACGTTCCCGGGACCGGAGCACGTGTATTCGATCGACGAGGAAGAACTCGCACGCTTCCGCGCCGGCCTCGAGGCCTGATCGGATCTGCAAGGGCGTGATGGATTTCCGCCGGTAGTGGGGAAGATCCATCACGCCCGCTGAGGCGGATCAGGCCGAGGCGGTTGCAGGGTCACTAGCATGCGGCGGGATGCCACGGCTCGCACACGTGTTCGCTCCCCGTGATCGGGTGTACTTCGAGCTGTTCGAGGAGGCCGGCCAGAACATTCTCCAGGCATCGGACCTGCTCGACCAGTTGCTGTCGAACTTCCCGGACAGCAAGCAACTGGCGGGGGATATCCTCGTCTGCGAGCAGGAGGGTGATCGCATCACCCACGACATCATCGATCGGCTGAACCACACGTTCGTGACCCCGATCGATCGCGAGGACATCCTTGCGCTCGCCTCCGCCCTCGACGACATCGTCGATTTCACCGAGGAAGTTGCGGACTACCTTGGGCTGTACAAGATCGAGGCGCCGATGGATCAGGCGATCAGGCTCGCGCGCGTGCTGAAGGCGGCCTGCCGCCAGATCGCCGAGGCGATCCCCAGGCTCCGCGGCTTCAGGGACATCTCCCACTACACGGTTGAGATCAACCGGCTTGAGAACGAGGGCGACCGGATCACCCGAGAGGCTGTCGCATCGTTATTCGACGGCGGCATCGACCCGATGGTCGTCATTCGCTGGAAGGATCTATTCGAGCGCCTCGAGGCCGCGATCGACGCCGCCGAGCGCGTCGCGAACATCCTCGAGGGGATCGTCATCAAGAACTCGTAGCAGAGTTCGTTCCAGATCGTGCCCGGGTGCCGGTCCGGCGCGCGGATGGCTCCGCGCCCATATAGTGCCCGCCGTGTCCACTGCCGCCCCGCTGCTACGCAGGCTCAACCGAGGGATGATCGGCTTCGACTTCGCGCTCGGCGCCGGCGCGCTGCTGGCGCCCGCTGCCACACTGCGGTTAACCGGGCACGACCGCCCGTCGGAGGATGCGCTCCACCTGTTCCGCCGCTGCGGTCCGATCTGGCTGACGTTCGCGGCCGCACACGCGGTCGCCGCGGCCCGAGATCGGCCCCAGGACTGGTGGGCGCTCGCGTGGCTGCGCTCCTCCGAGATCGCGACCGACGTCGTCTGGTCGGCTTCTCCGGCGTTACGCGTCCGGCAGCCAAGCGCGGACTGTGGCTGGCGGGCGCGTTCAACCTCGCGCTCGCAGCGGGCTTTGCAGGACTCGCGCGCGAACGCGAGTGAGCTGCAGGTCGTACTCACTCGACTGAGCGACTGCTCGTGCTCGACCGCGCTACCGCTCGTGCTGACCGCGCTACTGCTCGTGCTCGACCGCGCTACTGCTCGTACTCGACCGCGCTACTGCTCGTACTCGACCGCGCGCAACACCTTCGCCGGTACGCCGGCGGCGATCGAGAACGCCGGGATGTCCGTGGTCACGACCGAGTTGGCGCCGATCACGCAGCGCTCGCCGATCGTGACGCCGCTCGTGATCACAACATGCGCCCCGCACCACACGTTGTCGCCGATCCGGGTTGGGCCCTTGCTCGTAAACCCCTGCCACGGCACCGGCCTGTGCCGATCATCGAAGCGATGGCTCGCGTCAGTGACGAAGCAGCCGTTGGCGAACATGCAGTGATCGCCGATCTCGACGAGCTCGGCGGCCGCCACCATCACGCCGAGATTCAGGAATGTCCCGCCGCCGATCCTGATCCGCGCGCGATCCGGGGCGGTGAGCCAGACACCCGGCTCCAGCAGCGTCTGCGGTCCGACCTCGAGCCGGCCCTCGCGGAACGCCTCGAGCACGTTGCCGTGCACCGGCCAGCGAACGAACGCCTCGCGGTGCATGAATTCTCGGTGGATCCGCAGGCGGTTCCAGGGCAGCGAGTTACGCTCGTACCAGCGCCACTTCTGCGCCCATTGCCGTAGCAGCGCAGCGCTCGACTGCTGCCCCTCGAACCCCATCAGCAGTCACCGCCACCAATGAGCCCGCCGGCCCACTCGAGGCCGCCGCGCGCGAGCTCGAGCTGCCGCGGGTCGCTCCAGGTCGAGCTGAAGTGGCCAAGCGCGTCATAGAAGACCCTGCCACGCCCGGAGCGGCGGCACCACACAAGCGGCCGGTCGGGACCAGAGCGGCCGGTGTCGAGGCTCGCCAGCACGTGCGCATTGGGGCGCGGGTCTCGCTTGAACACGTAGAACTCTTCGCCGATCTGGAAGCTCGGCGGCAGCATGTCGGTCGCCGGGCTCGCTCGGTCCTCGATGATGACACGCTCGGTGCTCGGGTGAGGATGATGGCTGAACTCGGCTCCGATCAGCCTCAGATACGCCCGCCAGTGGTGAAACGTGTCGGTCGCGGAGTGAAAGCCGACCAGGCCGCCCCCGTTGCGCACGAACGTGAGCAGCGCCTGCTTGCCCGCTGCGCTCAGTGGCAGCTCGCCTGAAGTGAGGAGGAATAGGACGGCGGAGGCGCTGCGCAGACGAGCCGCAGTCAGCAACCGGGCGCTGGGCAGGAACGTCAGCGCGATCCGGTGATCTGCCGCAGCGAGCCGACGTAGCGCGGCGATGGCCGCCGGGATCGAGGCGTGGTGATAGCCGCGGGTCTCGCTCAGCACGAGGATCCGGTGCGGCGTGCGCGCGGCCGACGCCCGGGCGGCAGCCGACGCCCGGTCGGCAGGCGACCCCCAGCCGACAGCTGGCGACGCCCGGCCGGCAGGCGACCCCCGCGCCGCGTCCCCGGCGAACGCCCCGGTCAGCACCGTCGCGAGCGCGACCGCGATGAGCAGTGCCACTGCGAGAGTAGCCCCGACGCGGATCGAGCGGCTCGCCGGCACCGCCCGCCGCTCAGCGCGCACCTGCCGCGGCGCGTCGCCGACGCGGCGCCTGTGCTCGGGCGCCGTTCGTCCGCGAAGCCCTCACGGGCAGCACCTCCGCGAGGAACTGCCCGGTGTACGACGCCGACGCGGCTGCGATCTGCTCCGGAGTCCCCGTGGCGATCACCCGGCCACCTTCCTCGCCGCCCTCTGGCCCCAGGTCGATCACCCGGTCAGAAACCTTGATCACGTCAAGGTTGTGCTCGATCACGACAACCGAGTTGCCCGCATCGACCAGCCGCTGTAAGACCTCGAGCAGCCGCTGGATGTCGGCGAAGTGCAGTCCAGTCGTCGGCTCATCAAGGATGTAGATCGTGCGCCCGGTGGCGACCTTGCACAGCTCCGCGGCGAGCTTGACGCGTTGGGCCTCGCCCCCTGACAGCGTGGTCGCCGGCTGCCCGAGACGCATGTATCCCAGTCCGACGTCATTGAGCGCCTCGACGCGCCGGCGGATCTTCGGAATGTGCACGAAGAACTCGAGCGCCTCCTCGATCGGCATCTCGAGCACGTCGGCGATCGTCTTGCCCTTGAACCGCACCTCCAGCGTCTCACGGTTGTAGCGCTTGCCGTGGCACTGCTCGCAGGGGACGTAGACGTCCGGGAGAAAGTGCATCTCGATCTTGATCTGTCCGTCGCCACGGCACACCTCGCAGCGGCCGCCCTTGACGTTGAACGAGAACCGCCCAGGCTTATAGCCGCGCGCTCGGGCCTCTTGTGTCTTGGAGAACAGCTCCCGGATCTGATCGAACAGCCCGATGTAGGTGGCCGGATTGGAGCGCGGCGTGCGTCCGATCGGCGATTGCTCGACCGAGATGATCTTGT
The DNA here is from genome assembly GCA_963794285.1 of uncultured Solirubrobacterales bacterium. Taxonomy (GTDB): domain Bacteria; phylum Actinomycetota; class Thermoleophilia; order Solirubrobacterales; family Solirubrobacteraceae; genus Palsa-465. Next base: position 154,625 of record CAWCDS010000007.1, on the reverse strand, counting down.
CGAGCTGCTCCAGTCCGGTGATCCGGCGGTGAGCGCCGGCGCGCTGCTTGGTCCGGTGGAGACGGTTGGCGACCGCCTTGTAGAGGACTTCGTTGACCAGGGTCGACTTGCCAGAGCCCGAGACGCCGGTGACGCACGTGAGGACCCCGAGCGGGATCTTCACGTCGATCTGGCGGAGGTTGTGCTCGGAAGCCCCCTCGATCCCGACATAGCCCGACGGCTTGCGTCGCTTCGGCGGCGTCTCGATCGCCCTGGTTCCCGCCAGGAACTGGCCCGTCAGCGAATCCGCCACCTTCTGCACCTCGGCTGCGGTTCCCTGTGCCACCACGTAGCCGCCGTGCTCTCCAGCCCCCGGCCCCATATCGACGAGGTGGTCGGCGGCGCGCATCGTGCCCTCGTCGTGCTCGACGACCAGCACGGTGTTGCCGAGATCCCGGAGCCGCTCGAGCGTCCCGATCAGCTTCTCGTTGTCGCGCTGGTGCAGACCGATCGAGGGCTCGTCGAGGATGTACAGAACGCCGACCAGCGACGAGCCGATCTGCGTCGCAAGGCGGATCCGCTGCGCCTCGCCGCCGGACAGCGTGGCGGCCGCGCGCTCCATCGATAGATAGCCGACGCCGACGTTCTCCAGGAACTGCAGCCGCTCCTCGATCTCCCGCAATACGAGCCTCGCGATCCGCCGGTCGTGCTCGGTCAGCTCGAGCGCGCGCGTCCACTCGAGCGCCCGCCGTGCAGACAGTGCCGCAAAGTCATGAATCGCCGTATCGGAAACCAGCACTGCCCGTGACTCCGGCCGCAGGCGCGCGCCCTTGCACTCCGGGCACGGCCGCAATGTCATGTACTCCTCGATCTTCTCGCGCGAGAAGTCCGAGTCGGTCTCCCGGTAGCGACGCTCGAGGTTCGGCACGATTCCCTCGAACTGGGTCGCATACGAGCGGCGGCGGCCGAAGCGGTTGCGGTAGGAGACCTGCACACGGTCGCCGTTGGTGCCGTGCAGGAAGAAGTCGCGCTCGGCGGCCGGAAGATCCTGCCATGGCGTCTCGAGATCGACGCCGTAACGCTCGGCGATCGCCTGCGCCAACTGGTCGTAGTAGTCAGACGCGCTGACCGACCACGGCGCGATCGCGCCCTCGCCGATCGACAGCGTCGGATCGGGGACCACGAGCTCCGGGTCGATCTCCATCTGCGACCCAAGCCCAGTGCAGCGCGGGCAGGCGCCGTGGGGCGAGTTGAAGCTGAAGATCCGCGGCTCGAGCTCGACCAGGCTGGGGCCGTGAACAGGGCAGGCGAACTTCTCGGAGTAGGTCTGGATCTGATCGGAATCAACCATCTCGATCTCCACCAGACCGTCGGCGAGCGCCACCGCGGTCTCGATCGAGTCCGCCAGCCGCTTACGCAGCTCCCCCTTCATCACGAGCCGATCGACGACCACCGCGATGTCGTGCTTGTACTTCTTGTCGAGCACGATCTTCTCGTCGAGCCTCCGCAGCTCGCCGTCCACCTTGACCCGTGTGAAGCCTTCGGCCCGCAGCTCCTCGAGCTGCTTGCCGTACTCCCCCTTGCGCCCGCGCACGATCGGCGCCAGCACCATGAACCGCGTGCTCTCCGGCAGCTCCATCACCTGATCGATGATCTGCTCGGCCGATTGCCCGCTGATCGGACGGCCGCAGACGTGACAGTGGGGGTGGCCGATCCGCGCCCACAGCAGCCGCAGGTAGTCGTAGATCTCCGTCACCGTTCCGACCGTCGAGCGGGGGTTGCGGGAGGTCGTCTTCTGGTCGATCGAGATCGCCGGGGAAAGCCCCTCGATCGAGTCGACGTCGGGCTTGTCCATCTGCCCCAGGAACTGACGCGCGTAGGCCGAGAGCGACTCGACGTAACGCCGCTGGCCCTCGGCGTAGATCGTGTCGAACGCAAGCGAGGACTTGCCGGACCCCGACAGTCCTGTGATGACGGTCAGCGACCCGCGTGGAATCGCGACCGTGATGTCTTTGAGGTTGTGCTCCCGGGCTCCCGAGACGACGAGCTGATCCACTCCCAGCGAGTCTAGTGAACCGAACAGACGTTCCCGTCAGCCAGATCGCGGACTTTCCGGGAACTCCGTCCGCGAGGCCGTCAAAGCAGCCCCGAGTTTTCCCCCGGCCCGCGAGTTTCCTCCCAGCCCGCGCGTTGCCTCAGGGAAAACTCGCCAGCTGATTCGCGCCAGCGAATCAGCCTTCGACACTCGCGTACACCTCGTCCAGCAGCCCGGCGCGATCGCTCAGCTGGAAGTTCTCGGCGAGGTAGCGATCGGTCTCCTCACGCGGGGTGCCGTTGAGCGCCATGTTCAGGGCGATCAGCCGTGCTCCCTCGGTGTCGTCGGAGCCGGCGTCGGGCACCGTCGCAAGATCGGCGCCCGCCCCCGCGTCGGCGTGGATCCCGGAGTCCGGCTCCCCGTAGGCGCCGTGCTGCTCCGCCGGCTGCTCGGCTACCTCCGTGGGGGCCACGGTGGCCTCCCCAGTCGGCTCCGCAGCCTGCTCGGTCGCCTCGGCACCGTCCGCCATCGGCTCGGCGGCCTCCGCTATCGGCTCGGCGGCCTCCGCTATCGGCTCGGCGGCCTCCGCTGCCGGCTCGGCCGCCTCCGCCACCGGCTCGCTGCGTGCACCCCACGGCTCGGCAACTTCGGCCACCGGCTCGGGCGGGCTGTAGGAGGGCGGCTCCGGCGCGCTCTCGGCGGCCGGCTCGGGCTCGAACCGCGGCCGCGGCGTCACCGCCTCGCTGACCTCGGAGAGGTTGCCCTCGAGCAGCTGCAGGTCGGCGTTGAGCCGGTTTGACCCCGTCCGCAGCGAGTCGATCAACGCACTCAGCTCGCTTTCCATCGCGTCGAGGCGTTGCATCATCACAGCCGTGGACTCGGAGACCTTGCCGACGTACTCGCGGGCCTGGCCGGTCGCGTGCTCGCGCGTTGACTGGGCCTCGCTGGCGGCCTCCGCCCGGATCTCCTGAGCCTCCTCCTCGGCCTGGCGCTGGATCTCGGCGGCGCTGCTCTCAGCGGCCTCGACGATCGCCCGCACCTGGTCGCTCGCGGAGGACGCGAGCGTCTCGGCGCGCCGGCGCGACGAGCGCTTGAGTTCGTCAACCTCGTCGGCGAGAGCGCCCAGGTGCGCGTCGACCGCCTCAGGGTCATAGCCGCGGCGGCCGATTGGGAAGTCCTTCTTCTCGATGCTTTGTCGTTCCAGGGCCACGCGGATCAACCTCTCAAGTCAAGGGTCAAGTGTGAAGCAGGCGCAGCGTATCGGACACGGCGGGCGGGGCGTGACCGATCAGCCGATTGTGGCTTGTCCTTCAGCCACGGCGACGTCAAGCTCGCGCTTGAGGTCACGGATCTCGTCGCGCAGCTTGGCGGCGTACTCGAACCGGAGGTCCTCGGCCGCTGCCAGCATCTCCTCTTCCAGTTCGACGATCGTCTTCTCGATCTCCGCCGGCGGCATTGCGCCGGCCGGGCGTTGGCGCCGGCGCCGCGACCGTGGCACCTTGGACTCCGATTGCAGGAACTCGGCGATGTCGGAGATGCCCTTGACGATCGTCTCCGGCGTGATCCCGTGCTCCACGTTGTAGGCGCGCTGAATCTCGCGACGGCGATCGGTCTCCTCGATCGCGGCGCGCATCGCGGCGCTCTCCTTGTCGGCGTACATCAGGACCTTGCCCTCGATGTTGCGCGCCGCGCGACCGATCGTCTGGATCAGCGAGGTCTCGCCGCGCAGGAAGCCCTCCTTGTCGGCGTCGAGGATCGCGACGAGGGACACCTCCGGGAGGTCAAGGCCTTCGCGCAGCAGATTGACGCCAACGAGCACGTCGAATTCCCCAAGGCGCAGCTCGCGGATGATCTGGATCCGCTCGAGCGTGTCGACCTCGGAGTGCAGGTAGCGCACGCGGAAGCCCATTTCGAGCAGGTAATCGGTCAGATCCTCGGACATCTTCTTGGTGAGCGTCGTCACGAGCGTGCGCTCGTTGCGGTCGACGCGGCCACGGATCTCGTTCATCAGGTCGTCGATCTGGTTGCGGGTCTCGCGCACCTCGACCTCGGGATCGATGATTCCGGTAGGCCGCACGATTTGCTCGACGAGCCGGCCCGAATGGGCGCGCTCGTACTGCCCAGGCGTCGCCGACACGAACACGAGCTGCGGCGTGATCGAGAGGAACTCCTGGAAGGTCTGAGGCCGGTTGTCCAGTGCGCTCGGCAACCGGAAGCCGAAGTCGATCAGCGTCTGCTTGCGCGAGCGGTCACCCTCGTGCATGCCGCCGATCTGCGGGATCGTCTGGTGCGACTCGTCGACGAAGCAGACGAAGTCCTCCGGGAAATAGTCGAGCAGGCAGTAGGGACGGTCACCGGGCTGGCGGCCGTCGAGGATCCGCGAGTAGTTCTCGATCCCCGAGCAGAAGCCCAGCTCGCGGAGCATCTCCATGTCGTACTGCGTGCGCTGGCGCAGGCGGTGGGACTCCAGCAGCTTGCCCTCCGCCTCGAGCTCGGCGCAGCGGGCGTTCAGCTCACGGCCGATCTCGGCAACGGAATCCTCGATCATCCCCTCGCGCACGTTGTAGTGCGAGGCCGGCCAGATCCCAACGTGCTCGAGGTCGTCTTCGATCACCTCGCCGGTCAATGGGTCGAAGTGCTGCAGGTGCTCGACCTCGTCGCCGAACAGGACGACCCGGTAGGCCGACTCGGCGTACGCCGGGAAGATCTCGAGCGTCTCGCCGCGAACTCGGAACGTCCCCCGGGACAGCGCGGTGTCGTTGCGCGTGTACTGGATCGAGACAAGCTTGCGCAGGAGTGCGTCGCGATCGATGTACTCCCCCTTTCCCAGCGTCTGCAGGTTCTCGTCGTAGGTCTGCGGCGAGCCGAGTCCGTAGATGCACGAGACGCTCGCCACGATCAGCACGTCGCGGCGCGCAAACAGCGCTGCCGTCGCCGAGTGCCTCAGGCGATCGATCTCCTGATTGATCGCGGAGTCCTTCTCGATGTAGAGGTCCTTGCTCGGAACGTACGCCTCGGGCTGGTAGTAGTCGTAGTAGGAGACGAAGTACTCGACCGCGTTGCGGGGAAAGTAGGTCCGGAACTCGTTGCAGAGCTGGGCGGCGAGCGTCTTGTTATGGGCGATCACGAGCGCCGGCTTCTGCACCTCGGCGATCGTCGCCGCCATCGTCATCGTCTTGCCCGTGCCGGTCGCCCCGAGCAGCGTCAGGTAGCGCTGCCCCTCGTTGATGCCCTCGGCGAGCGACTCAATCGCCGCAGGCTGGTCAGCGGTGGGGTTGTAAGCAGCGTCAAGCTCGAACTTCGGCAACGGACTCCTCAGGGTAGCGGGCCTCGCGGATCCCCCCGCACGCCGGCAGCAACCGCCCCGAGCGGTACGCACCGAACGAGTGTCTGGCACGGCGAGGGGCCTTCGACCCGCCGGGCGCGTTGATCGACCGCTCGCCGATCGGCGCCGGGGACCGGCTGCCGTGCGTTAGCGATCTGACCCACGACATGCGAGTGCGTCCGCTGCACGAGCGCGTCACGCGGGCGGTGGTCTGCGACGAACTTCGGGCAACGCAGAGAAGGTTGTGCCGGCGTTTGCACGTGTGCCGGCACGTATGCCGGCGTTTGCACGTGTGCCGGCACGTATGCCGGCGTTGCGGTCGCCGGCGGCGTCGCGCCGTCCCAATAAGTCGCACACGGCGCGGTGTTGACGGTGACTGTCGCTTTGGTCCCCTCGGCCTCAGGCGGCCGGCGCAAGCCGGTCAGTTTCCCGGCGGAGAGGACCCCGGAAGGGGGTCGTAACGGGCGACCGGCGCGGTCGGGTGTGAGGATTGAGCGGGCCGGACCTGGCTTGGGAGAGGTGTCGTTGCGCTGTGGTCCGTGCCACCGTTGCCGTTGACCCTCAGATCCCGGACGCCCACCCGGCCTCGGAGCGCAAAACAGACACGATCTGCCGCAGTCGATCGCCTGCTGGGGGGTGAGGCAGATGGTGTTCGCATACCGGCAGCGATCGCCCGCAGTTGCCAGAACTGAGAGAACTGCGGTTGATTGTGTGTGTGTTGGTCCGCCGAGCCGGCCGGATCCCGTCCGGCAACAGCTCCCCCAGTCCACCGCCTCTGGGGAGCTGAGGTGAACGCAATGACGAGCGAGCGTGGCGGGCTCTCGACGTTGGGACAACACCTGATATTTCCGCAACAACCCCGTCACAGGCGCCGGGCACGGTCGGTGGCTGGTTGGCAGGCCTCCATCCGGTTCTCTTCGATGCGCCGTTTTTCCGCGCAGCGGATCCCCGATGTCCCGCGGGAGCCGAATCGCAGCTCCTACGACCCGCCCGTCGAGCCAGAGCGCGGCTCCAATCGCCACGCGCCCAAGCCAGACCGCGGCTCCAATCGCCACGCGCCCAAGCCAGACCGCGGCTCCAAATCGCCACGCGCCCAAGCCAGAGCGCGGCTCTATCGCCACGCGGCGAGGCCGAGGCGACCCCGCAACCCTGCCCTGCGCCGGCGACCGCCGTTGGCGCCGGCTCCGCTGAGCTGGGCAGCTCGTGCCCGGAGCAGGTCGATCAGCGCGGCGCTCGGATGGAACGGATCGGCGACGGTCGCGCCGCTCGAGAGCGATAGCGCCGCACGAAGCTCCCCACTCACCTCGGCAAGCAGCACCGGCTCCGACAGAGTGTCCGAGCTATCAAGCGCGGTCAGACGGGCGAGCGCGAGCGCGTCGTCGGGGAACGCGAAGCGCAGCGTCACCCACTCGTCGACTGGCGCGGGGCGCGAGCGCACCGGCAGGCGCGGGCGTGGCGCGCGCGCCTTCCTCGCTCCGGCGCGCCGAAACTCGTCCGTCCGCGCCTGCATCAGCAGCCTCTGTAGCGCCGGGCTATGCACGAGCCCGCCCGTAGCTCGAGACGTAAGCGGGTACCGGCTCGGTGCAGCGTTCGTCGGCGAGCGGCGCGCCGGTCGCGAGCCCGAGCGGCAGCTGGCCGGCCCATGCCGGGACTGCGTGGTCGTCGGATGCATCGAGCGGAGGTCCGGACCGGATCTTTGCGGAAACCTCGGTCAGCGGCAGCGAAACGACCTCGGTCGCCTTCAGCTCCTGCTCACTCGGGCCGCGGACGTCCGCCGAGCGACCCGGTACAACGTGGTCGACGATCGTGCGCAGCGCCTTGTGCTTCTCAGCCGCGTCGCTCACCGCCCGGCCTTCACCGAGGATCACGACCGAGCGATAGTTGACCGAATGATGAAACGCCGAGCGGGCGAGGACGAGACCGTCGAGGAGGGTCACCGTGAAGCACATCGGGACACCTTCGGAGAGGCCGCGCAAGAGCCGGCTCAGGCGCGCCCCGTGCAGGTACAGCTCCTCGCCGCTGCGCGCGTACAGCATCGGAATTGCGTACGGCTGCCCATCGGCAGCGAATGCGGCGTGCCCCACCAGGCCTTCATCAAGGATCGCGTGAACGGTGCCGCGCTCGTAGGTGCCGCGTCCCGCGTGGCGCCGAACACGACTTCTGTTCGTTTTGTTATAGTACAAACTCATGCTTGATCTAGGACAATATCACATCCGTGGGACGACCTCTCGCGAAATTGCCGCGAGCGCCGAGGCGGCGATCCGTGACGGCCTGCTCGACACGGGCGATCCGCTGCCAACCGTCCGCGCGCTCGCTCAGCAGCTCGGAACAAGCCCGGCCACGGTCAACGCGGCCTACCGGATCCTGCGCCAGCGCGGCCTGGTCGTCGCCGAGGGCCGTCGCGGCACGCGCGTGGCACCGCGTCCGGCATTGCGCCGGCTGGAGTCCGCGCGGCGCAGCCCCGACGCCGCGATACCGCTCTCCCCCTCGGTTCGCGACCTCACGGCAGGCTTCCCGGACCCAGCGCTGCTGCCGCCGATCGAGCCGGCGCTCAGCCGGATCGAGCTTGACGGCAAGCTCGGGGTAACGGGGCTCGGGGCTGCCGACGGCCGCCTGCTGGAGATCGCCGCGAACTGGTTTGGAGCAGATGGTGTCCCCACCGGAGCGCTGTCAGTCGTCTCTGGTGCCTTCGACGCGGTCGAGCGAGTGCTGCAGGCGCATCTGCGCCCCGGCGACCGCGTCGTCGTCGAGGACCCGGCGTACGTCTCGATCCAGGATCTGCTGCTGGCGCTCGGCTTGATCGCCGTGCCGGTGCCGGTGGACGAATTCGGAATCACCCCTGAGCGACTGGACGCGGCGCTCAAGCGCGGGGCCGAGGCGATCGTGATCGTGCCGCGCGCCCAGAATCCGTTCGGATCGGCGATGAATCCGGAGCGCGAGGCGGCCCTGCGCACCGTGCTCGAGCACCATCCCGACCTGCTGCTGGTCGAGGACGACCACGCGGGCATCGTCTCCGGCGCTCCATTCTCGACACTCCTGACCCCGTCGCGCGCGCGCTGGGCGATCATCCGTTCGATCTCGAAGTTCCTGCATCCTGACCTGCGAGTGGCGCTGATGGCCGGTGACGAGGTCACGATCGCGCGAGTCGAGGGACGTCAGGCGCTGGGCCCGCGATTCGTCAGCCACGTCCTGCAGACGCTCGTCGCGGAGCTGCTGTCCGATCCGAACTTGAGCGCCACCACCGCAGCGGCCCGCGATGCATACGAAACGCGGCGCAACGCGCTGATCGATGCGCTCGCCGAGCACGGCGTGCCCGCCCACGGCCGCTCCGGGTTGAACGTCTGGATCCCGGTCCGTGAGGAGGCCCCGATCGTTCGCACGATGCTCGACGCCGGCTGGCTCGTGCTCGCGGGCGAGCGTTTCAGGATCGCAACCTCGCCCGGGATCCGGGTGACGACCTCAACGCTCGCGCCGAGCGACGCGGCTCGGCTTGCCAGGCGGCTCGCGGCGGCCGAGCACGCCGGTCGCCCGCGGCGCTTTTACTGACCGATCAGCGGTAGCCGAGCTCGGTCGCGTACGAGTGCCGGTAGTCGCGCTGGGCCTGCAGCACCTTGTGCACGTACGCCTGCGTCTCCGGGAACGCGATGTCCGCGACCGTGAAGCGGTGGCCTTCGGCCCGTACCTGGGCCAGCCACCGGTTGACGTTCGCCTCGCCCCCGTTGTAGGCGGCGAGCGCCAGCAACCGGCTGCCACCGTACTCGTCGAGCAGGTATCGCAGGTAATAGCTGCCATACGCGATGTTCACCTGTGGCGTCGCGAGGTCTGCCGTCGTGAAGCTCGTGGCGCCCGAGCGGTGGGCAAGGAACAGCGCCGTCTGCGGAAGGATCTGCATCAAGCCCTGTGCACCGGCGGAGGACGGGCGCGGGTCGAACTTAGTCTCGGCGTAGATCACGGCCGCGATCAAGGCGGGATCGAGATGCTTGTCGGCGGCCTGCTGGCGGATGATGTCCTCGTGCTGGAGAGGCAGCGTGAATTCGTTGACGGCCTTCTGGAACAGCGGCAGCGCGAGGACCGCCGCCAGCGCCGCGCCGCCGAGTACGAGGATCGCCATCAGCGCGCGCAGCCGCCTGCGCGCGGCCGAGCGGCGCCGGGCGCGCGGGCTCAGCCCCGTGTCACGGCGCCGCCTGCTGGCGACGGAGGCTGCTGGCGGCGGGCTCACTGTTTCAGGATCTCAAGAACGGCTGACAGCTTGGGCGTGAGTTCGTCGAGGTCGCCGTCGTTAACCACTACGTACGTCGCACGTTGCGCCTTTTCCTGCTGAGTCAGCTGCCGCGCGAGCCGCTCGTCGAGCGCCTGGTGCCCGCGGCCGGCGGCCCGCTGCGCCCGCAGCCGTTCGTCCGCGATTACCGCGATCGTCGCATCGAAGATGCTCTCCATCCCCGACTCGAACAGTAGCGGGACCTCGACCACGGCAGCGCGGGGCGGTGGAACTCGGTGCTCGAGCTGCTCGCGCCAGCTGGTGATCCGCGCTCCGACGCGCGGCCAGAGCAGCCCTTCGAGCCAGCCCCGGTCTTCCGCCGTCGCGAACGCGTGCTTCGCCACCGCCGCCCGGTCGACGACGCCGGCCGGCGCCACGTCGGGGCCAAAACGGTCGACCACCGCGTCCCGGACCTCGTCGGTCTCATACAGCTCGTGCACGACAGCGTCGGTCGACAACGTAGCGGCACCGAGACGCTCAAGCGCCTCGAGCGCGACCGACTTGCCCGCACCAATCCCGCCGGTAAGACCGACGAACGGGATCATCCGGTCCCCGACCCTAGGTCAAGCGGACGGAGCGTCCTCAGGCGAAGCTGCCTCGGGCTCAGCCTCGACCACTGCCTCGGGCTCAGCCTCGACCACTGCCTCGGGCTCAGCCTCGACCACTGCCTCGGGCTCAGCCTCGACCACTGCCTCGGGCTCAGCCTCGACCACTGCCTCGGGCTCAGCCTCGACCACTGCCTCGGGCTCAGCCTCGACCACTGCCGCGGGCGCAGCCTCAACCACTGCCACGGGCGCAGCCTCAACCACTGCCGCGGGCGCAGCCTCAACCACTGCCACGGGCGCAGCCTCGACCACTGCCTCCGGCTCAGCCTCGGCTTCAGCCGCAGCCGCCGGCTCGTCCTGATCTGCTACCGCCTCAGCGACGGCATCGGACTCGCCCTCGGCCGGCTCAGCCCGGTCCGACCCATCAATCTCGGTATCGGCCCCGATCGCCGCCTCAGAGTCGCTGGCCGCGAACACGTCCTCCGACAGGCCGAGCTCCGGCACGTCGTCGAGGTCGCCGCTGTCGCCTTCGGCGGGCGGGACGATCGGCCGCACGGGCAGCACCTGGCCCTCGACCCGCTTGATCGAGAGCGACAGCCGGCGGCGCTCTGAGTCGATCTCGAGGATCTTCACGCGCACCGGGTCGCCGGGTTGAATGATCTCCCTGGGGTTCTCCACGTGGTGCTGGGCAAGCTCGGAGATGTGGACGAGGCCCTCGACCCCATCGAGGATCTCGACAAACGCACCGAAGGTCACGACCTTGGTGACGTTGCCCTCGAGCTCATCGCCGATGTTGTAGGTGTCGACGACCCGCTGCCACGGATCCTCCTGGGTCTGCTTGAGCCCCAGCGAGATCCGCTGACGGTCGCGGTCGATGTCGAGCACCTTGACGCTGACCGTGTCCCCGATGTTGAGGATTTCCGACGGGTGATTCACATGCGACCAGGACAGCTCGGAGATGTGGATCAGACCGTCGATCCCGTCGAGGTCGACGAACGCGCCGAAGTCGACGATGTTCGAGATCTTGCCCTCCACGACCTGGCCGGGCTGCAGACGGTCAAGGATCCGCTCGCGGTCCTCCTTGCGCTGCTCCTCGAGCACCGCGCGGCGCGAGAGCACAACGTTGTTGCGCGAGCGGTTGAGCTCGATCACCTTGCACTCGATCTCCTGGCTCATGTACTCGTCAAGATTCGGGACGCGGCGGATGTCGACCAGCGAGGCGGGCAGGAAGCCGCGGACGCCGAGATCGATGATCAGGCCGCCCTTGACGACCTCGATCACGGAACCGATCACCGGCTCACCGGACTCGGCGGCGGCCTCGATCTTGCGCCACGCCTTCTCGAAGCGCGCGCGCTTCTTACTCAGAATCAGCCGTCCGTCCTGGTCCTCCTTGGTGAGGACCAGCGCGTCGACCTCTTCGCCGAGCGACACCTCATCGCTCGGATCGACGGACTTGCGAATTGAGAGCTCGCTCGAGGGGATGACTCCCTCGGACTTGTATCCGATGTCAACGAGGACCTCGTCGTTATCGATGCGAACAACGTGTCCGGTGACGACATCTCCTTCTGCGAAGGGGTGAATCGTGGCGTCGTAGTTGGGGACGACCTGGCCGTCGATTTCGAGCAGCAGGCCGTTCGAACCTTCCACGACCTTGGCATTTGGCTGATCGGCGGCAGGCATGAGGGTTGAAATTGAGGACATGGGTTTGTCGGAGGATAGCCGCACATCGATTTGTCGGCGGCTCCGTATGATCGGTTCGTCCATGCCCAGGCGCGCAACCAAGCGAGGCGACGAGCGCACGCCGCTCGATCGCGACTGCGATGTGCTGATTTGCGGGGCGAGCTTCGCTGGTCTCGCGGTGGCTCGCGAGCTGGCATCGAGCGGCGCCTCAGTGCTGGTCGTCGACCGCTACGAGATCGGCGAGCGGCAGACCTCGGCATGCGGAATCCCGACCGCCTGGCTGACCGCGCTGCGCCTTGAGGAGTCGTTGCAGCAGACGTTCAGCGAGCTCGTAGTCCACACGCCGTACGTGACCGCGCGCCTGGATCTGCCGTGGACGTTCTCGACGTTCGATTACCGCACGCTGTGCTCGTTGCTCTGGGATCAGCTCCCGCCCACCTCGTTCGAATTCGAGACCGCCGCGGTGTCCGGGAGGCGGGGGAATGCGGTCCTTACGGACCGCGGCGAAATCCGCGCGCCGCTGATCGTCGATGCGCTCGGATGGCGGCGCGTGCTCGGCGTCGGCGAGAACATCCAGCCGCCGGATGCGTTGCTGTCTCGCGGTCTGGAAGTCCACCCGTTCGGCACCGGAGAAGAGCTCGAGGTCTGGATCGACCGCTCGTACGTCCCCGCAGGCTACGGCTGGCGGTTTCCGGCCGACAACGAGCTTCGGATCGGTGTCGGGTCGTTTGACCCCAGGTATCACGTGCGCGAGCCGACGGTGCGGTTGGCGCAGGATCTGGACGCGGACACGGTCCGCTACCAGGGCAACTGGATCCCCCACGCCCTTCGTGACGCGACGGAGGCCGGGGTGTTCTTTGCCGGGGACTCGGCGGGGCACTGTCTGCCGCTGACCGCCGAGGGGATCCGGACGGCGCTGTATTTCGGCCTGGCCTGCGGCCGCGAGTTGCGCGCGGTTCTCGACGGCGAACAGTCTCGAGCGCAGGCGCTCGCCCGCTACCACGCCTTCTCCGCTTCTCACGCGCTGCCGTTCCGCTGGATGCTGCGCGTACAGCGGCTCGTCCCGCGGGTCGCACCGCGAGTCCTGGCCGGGTCGTTGCGAGCGATCCAGGCCAAGCGCTTCGTCGACTGGTCCTTCGGGCACTACCTGAACGTCGCGCACCCGGATTTCGTCGCCTCGGGTGCTCCGGGGCGAGCCGCGGCCCGCGCGGCGCTGGCTGCATCCGCCGGCTAGGGGTCGTGGGCCTTCAGTGGCCCCCGCCACTTAGACTTAGCGCTTTCGGCGCTTGCGATCCTTGGCGCGCTTCTTGAGATCGCGCGCCGGGGCCATCACGCGGATTGTGCGCGCCGAGAACGCACGGTTTCCGGCGCTGTCGGTGATCCGCAGGATCACCCGAAAGGAGGCCTGGCGGCTGTAGGTGTGCTGGACGACGCGTCCGTGGGCGGTTGCGCCGTCGCCGAAGAACCAGTCGAAGGCGACAATCGAGCCACCGGGATCGCGGCCGCGTCCCGTGAACGTGGCCGCGGCGCGCGCTGCGATCCGGGCCGGGACCGAGAACGAGACCTGATCGGCTTTTCCGCGCGGCCGGCAGGAACCGTCCTCGTTACTCCACTCCTCCTGCAGGAAGTAGTGGCCGCCATGAATGACCTCGTTCCACGCCCCGGCGCCCGAGCCCCCGAGGTTCGGCCCGTACTGCGCGATGCAGAGGTCACCGTTCTCATTACCGGAGCCGTCGATCCAAGCGTCACCGAGCGGGTCGGTGATCGTCTCGTTGTGCTCGTGGCTGATCGTTGAGAGGGATGGGTCGGCCGTGCTCCCGTTCGGTCGCGGGTTGCCTGACTGGCAATGGCCGGACACCGCGTTGTACGGGATCACGGCGTAGAGGATCGTGCCGTCCGGGGTTGAGGAGTGATAGCCGCAGAAGCTGCCGTCGGCGCCTCCCCCCAGCGCGCAGTTCTCGGGCCCGGTCGTCTCGCAGGTGCCCATTCCGTTCGGCATCACGAGGAAGTACACGTCGCGCGAGGTCGTGGGCAGGTGGTCGGTCAGGACCACGTGCTGGATCTCCGACTCGAGCTGGGAATCCTCGAGGCACACGCTCCATCCCGGGCCGGTCAGCGGCGGCTCGCTGCAGCCGTTTGCGGGCAGCGGATCGATCGCGAGCACCGCTCCGCCGTAGGTCGAGTCGTACACGGCCGGACCGTTTGCGTCGGTGTACTGCCCGGTGAGCGAGTAGACGTTGGTCGGCTGGCGGCTGTCGGCGGCGACCCCCGCGAGGAACTGCTCGAACTGCGCCTGATAGCCGGGGTCATAGCCGAGCGCGGAGCCCGACGGCTGCCAGAAGATCAGGTGCGTGCGGTTGGAATGCATCACCGGACCGCCCCCGTAGGGCAGGTTCGCGATCCGTGCCCGCAGCGGCACCCGGGTACCCGTGGGGACATCGGGAATCAGTCCGCCGAAGTGCTTGACGTGCGCGCTCGCCGGTGCGGCAGCGGCGGCCGCCGGTGCGGCAGCGGCAGCCGCCGGTGCGGCAGCGGCAGCCGCCGCGGTCGCCCCGGCGCCCACGGCGATCAGCGCAGCAACCACGAGCTGCAGGGCCGACGAGAACCCGCCGTGAGACGCGATCATTTCGCCGCCAGCCAGTCGCGCCCGACCCCGGCCTCGACCGCCAGCGGCGGGTCCATCTCGAATGCGCCGGCCATCTGCTCGCAGGCGAGCCGCTCGACCTCCTGCGCCTCCTCAGCGGGTCCCTCGAACAGCAGCTCGTCGTGGATCTGGAGGATCAGGCGGCTGGAGAGCCCCGCCTCGTTGAGCGCCTGGTCGGCCTTGACCATCGCGACCTTCATGATGTCGGCGGCGGTCCCTTGGATGACCATGTTGACGGCGAAGCGCTCGCCCTGTTTGCGCAGCTCCCACCGGCGGGCTCTGAGCTCCGGCACCTGCCGGCGGCGGCCGAACAGCGTCGAGACGTAGCCGTGCTCGGTTCCCTGCGCGATCGTCTCCTCGATGAACCGACCGACCGCGGGGAAGCCCGCGAGATAGCGCTGGATGAACTCCTCAGCCTCGGGCTGCGGGATGTCGAGCCGGTCGGCCATCCCGTAGGCCGACAGTCCGTACACGATGCCGTAGTTGATCATCTTCGCCTTCGATCGCATTCCCGGATCGATCTGCTCCGGTGTCACGTTAAACACGCGACAGGCCGTCGCGGTGTGCACGTCCTCGCCCCTTCGGAAGATTTCTTTGAGCACATCTTCGCCCGCGATATGCGCGAGCAATCGTAGCTCGACTTGCGAGTAGTCGGCGCTGGTCAGCAGGTTGCCGGGCTCGGCGACGAAGCACGCACGGATTTCGCGGCCGAGCTCGGTGCGGATCGGGATGTTCTGGAGGTTCGGGTTGTTTGACGACAGCCGGCCGGTGGTCGCGGCAGTCTGGTTGAAGGTCGTGTGCAGCCGTCCATCCGGGGCGATCAACAGCGGGAGCGCATCGAGGTAGGTCTGCGCGAGTTTGGTCAGCTCGCGCCAGCGCTCGATCTTCGCAATCACCGGGTGCTCTGTTCTGATCGCCTGGAGCACGCGGGCGTCGGTCGAGTAGCCGGTCTTGCCGCGGCGCTTGCGGGAGAGGCCGAGCTTTCCGAACAGGACCTCCTCGAGCTGCTTGGGCGAGCCGAGCGTGAACTCCTCGCCGGTGAGCTCGAAGATCTCGCGCTCGAGCTGGTCAGCCTCGGCCTTGACGCGGTCGGAGATCGTTCGCAGGAGCTCGGTGTCGAGCTTCAGCCCGGCCCGTTCCATCTTTCGCAGCAGCCTGACGAGCGGAAGCTCGACCTCGTCGAAGAGGTCGGTGAGGCCGCGGCCGCGGATCTGCTGCTTCTGCCATCGCGCGAGCGCGTGGACGAGCAGGGCATCGGATGCGGCTTGCTCGGATTCGATGTCGGTCGCCAGACCGCGCTCCTCGCACAGTTCGCGGAATGGGTACGCCCGCCGAGCGGGCTCGAGCAGGTACGCGCCGATCTCGGTGTCGTGGGCCAGCGTCTTGGGGACCTCGCCGAGCGACTTGGCGTCGTGTGCGATCGCCGGCCGCGTGCCGATCGCCGCGACGAGCTCCTCGGGGCTGGGTGTGGCGCCGGTGAGAACCTCCTTGGAGCCGTCCTGATGGACGGCGAAGCGCCAGCCCTGATCGGTTGCGGCGAACAGCGCCCCGTCGGGAACGTCGGGCGGGGTGACCGCGATCGCGGTCTCGGTGTGCGGCAGGCGTTTGACGTCGTTGAGAGTGGCCTGCCTGACCGTTGCGGTGAGCGCGTGCTCGGCCTCCGGAGCGGGGGCGGCGGCGTCGGCTGAGCCAAGGGCTTCCTCGAGGCGACGCAGCGGATCACGCAACTCGAACTCGCGGAACGTGTCCCTGAGCTTCGAGCGATCGGGATCGGTCGATGCGTAGGTCTGCAGGTCGAGATCGAGGGGAATGTCGCGCTTGGCGGTCGCGAGCTGCTTGGAGATACGGGCTGCCTCAGCATGCTCAGTCAGGTTCTGCTTGCGCTTCGCGCCGGAGATGTCGTCGATGTGGTCCAGAACCTCTTCCAGGGATCCGAACCTCTGGAGCAGCTCGGCCGCGGTCTTGTCGCCGATCCCGGGCACGCCGGGGATGTTGTCGCTGGTATCGCCTTTCAGTCCGATGAAGTCGGGGATCAGCTCGGGTGGGATGCCGTAGCGGTCGAGCACGCCGTCGCGGTCGTACACGCGCGTGTCGGTGATCCCGCGTGAGGTCGTCATGATCCGCACCCCGTCGTCGACGAGCTGGTACGCGTCGCGGTCGCCGGTCACGACCATCACCGGGATCGGCGGATCTTGATGTCGCGCGTTCTCGACGATCGACGCGATCACGTCGTCGGCCTCGTAGCCGTCGACCCGGAGGTTCCGATAGCCGAACGCCTCGACCAGCGGCGCCAGGTGCGGCCACTGCTCCTTGAGCAGGTCCGGGCGGGTGGAGCGCTGGGCCTTGTACTCGGGGTAGAGCTCCTTGCGGCCCGTGTATCCGGCGTCCCACACGACGACCGTCGCCTTCGGGCCGTAATCGGTGAGGATCTTCACGAGCATCGACGCGAACCCGAAGATCGCGTTGGTCGGAACGCCGGTTGAGGTCGCGATCGACTCCGGCAGCGCAAAGAACGCGCGATACGCGAGGCTGTTGCCATCGATCAGGAAGAGCTCTTCAGGCATCGTCTGTCAGGCTATCTGTCAGCGTGGCGCCAACACCTAGTGCTCAATACAGCCTGACCCTGCGGGTCGAGATCGATCACCGCCCTGGGATGCTCGGGAAGGTCGCCAGCGCGATCGGCGAAGCCGGCGGCACGATCGGCGCCGTCGACCTCGTCCAGGTCGCGGGCGATCGCACGATCCGCGACATCACCGTCGAGACCGCCGATGCCGACGATTGGCCGCGGCTGACCGCGGCCGTCGATGCCGTCGCCGGCGCACGGGTTCTCGATACCACCGACCGGACGTTCAGGCTGCACGCCGGGGGCAAGATCGAGGTGACGAACAAGACTCCGCTGAAGACGCGAGATGACCTCTCGATGGCCTACACGCCCGGCGTCGCGCGAGTCTGCATGGCGATCAACCGCGACCCTGACAAGGCGTTCCAGTACACGATCAAACGCAATACGGTTGCGATCGTGTCCGATGGCACGGCCGTGCTCGGACTCGGGGACATCGGGCCGCGCGCGGCGATGCCCGTGATGGAGGGCAAGGCGATGCTGTTCAAGGAGTTCGGGGCCGTGGACGCGTTCCCGATCTGCCTGGATACGCACGATGTCGATGAAATCGTGGCCGTGGTGCGTGCGATCGCACCCGGGTTCGGCGGGATCAACCTCGAGGACATCGCGGCGCCGCGGTGCTTCGAGATCGAGGATCGGCTGCAGGCCACGCTCGACATACCCGTGTTTCACGATGATCAGCATGGGACAGCGGTCGTCACGCTGGCGGCGTTGCTGAACGCGTTGAAGCTGACGGGCAAGCGGATCGAGGACATCTTGGTCGTCATCTGTGGTCTGGGCGCCGCCGGGATCGCCGTCGCAAAGATCCTGATGGCAGCAGGGGTCGTGCGGGTGATCGGGGTCGACTCGCGGGGGACCTTGCACGTTGAGCGTGCCGATTATCTCGACGGCACGATGCCCCCGGTCAAGCGGGCGCTGGCGGAGATCACGAACCTCGAGCGGCGTGTCGGCGGTGTGGTTGAGGCACTGGAAGGAGCAGACCTGTTCGTCGGGGTCAGCGGCGCGAACCTGTTCCCGGCGTCGGCGCTGGCCTCGATGGCTCCCGATCCGATCGTGTTCGCGATGGCCAATCCCGACCCAGAGGTCTCACCCGAGGCAGCCGCGCCCTACGTCAGGGTGATGGCCACCGGCCGCTCCGACTACCCGAACCAGATCAACAACGTGCTCTGCTTCCCGGGGATCTTCCGCGGCGCGCTCGATGTGCGCGCCACGCGGATCACTGAGGAGATGAAGATGGCCGCGGCGCGTGCGATCTCCCAGATCGTCCCGAAGAACGATCTGCGCGAGGACTACATCATCCCTTCGGTGTTCAATCGGGAAGTCGTGGGCGCGGTCGCGGCGGCGGTCGCGGGAGCGGCGCGGGACGGCGGCTTGGCCGGGCATGAGCCCGGAGCGCAGATCGGGTATCCGTCGACGGAGGAGATGCGGATCGTCCCGGGTCGGTAGGCGGCTGGCCGGCACCGGGCAGGCCGATCGTCGACCCCTCCAAGCAGATCGGACTCGGTCGGGGCCTCGAGGCGCCGTCCGCAGCCACATGTCACGTATTTGTCACGACGTGCCGCGGCTTTGCGACGTCTTCGCAATCGGTGTGCGAAAAAAAGGGCTAACGAGTGGGGGTCTGGCTGCTTGCATGTGATGCTCTGGGGCAATGGCCGACAAAACGCACGCTATCTCCCCCAGTTCGGAGCCCGGCGGGGACCTCGGCAGGCGGCGTCCGTCGGGTCGATGGAATCGCCCGCACCTCGTCACCGTGCTGGGACTGAGGGATCCTGTGTCCGTTTGCGGCACCCGAGACCAGCGGGTCGGAGCGATCGCAAATCTGCAGCGCGGACGGGTCACCCGCCGGCAGCTACTCGATGCCGGAATCACCGATGGGATGATCCATCGGATGGCGGCGCAGGGATCCCTTCATCGTCGCTATCCCGGCGTGTACGCGGTGGGGCATTTGGCGCCGATCGAGCTTGAGCGCGAGACTGAGGCGCTGCTCGCCTGTCCTGACGGCGCCGTTCTCAGTCATATCTCGGCAGCCTTCCTGTGGCAACTACGACGCGAACCGGGAATGGGCGAGCCAATCGATGTCACACTGCAGGCGGAGACTCGCGTACGCCTCAACGGGATCCGATCCCATCGGACGAGCATCCTGGACCGTCGCGACGTCCGCATCCATCGAGGGCTTCCCGTCACCTCACCCGCCCGCGCGCTCGTGGACAACGCCGGCGTCGTGAGCCCGGATGAGCTCGAGCAAGAGCTCGACGACGCGCTGAACCGCAACCTCCTCCGACCGGCTCAGATCCGAGATGCCCTCGAACGAGCCGGCCATGGACGCCGAGGGACGGCGCTGCTCGCCAGACTCGTCGAGAATCGCGACAAGAACGGGCGCAGCCGATCGCGTCCGGAGCGCGATCTGCGGTCCCTGATCGTCGATGCCGACCTACCGCGGCCTGAGATGAACGTGGAGCTGCACGGGTACACGGTCGACTTCGTCTGGCTGGACCTCAAAGTCGTCGTCGAAGACGACAGTTGGCTGTTCTACTCGAGCAGGGCGAAGTTCGAGAGCGACCGCCGTCGCGACGCGGTGCTCGAAGCGCATGGCTGGACCGTGATCCGGATCACGGCACGGCAGCTTGCCCAGGAGCCCTACGCCGTCATTGCCCGTCTGGCGGCGACGCTTGCGCTGGCGGAGGCGCGCCTGGCGGCGTAGCCGAGGGCCCAGCCCCAGCCGACGGCCCACCCCCGGCCGGCCCACTCCCAGCCGACGGCCCACCCCCGGCCGGCCCACTCCCAGCCGGCGGCTCACCCGCAGGCGGTGGCCCACCCCAGGCGGCATCCCCGGACCGTGACCGCCGCGGCCACCATCCCTCCTCCTTCCACAGCGACCCGGGGCGACCCGGAAGGAGCAGCACGATCAGGAGCCCAAGCGCGGTCAGCAACAGACCGAACGTGAGGCCGACGCGCTCGCCGTAGCCCTTGCGATCGGCAATCCAGGCGCCACCGGCAGCGGAGATCAGCCAGATGAACAGGAGGTACAGCCCCTTTGCGCCGATCAGAGCGAACAGCGTCATCGGCCGGACCTCGGGACGGCTCGGATCGAGGCCAAGCTGCTCATCCGCCCAGGTACGCTCGCTGAACGTCGGGATCGTTGCGTAGATGGGCCGAGTCGTTGGCGATCGCGACGCGCCCGGTCTCGAGCACGTAGCCGCGGCTGGAGATGTCCAGTGCGTAGTTGGCGTTCTGCTCGACGAGCAGGATCGCTACGCCGCTGCGGTTGATCTCGCCGATCGTCTCGTAGATCCGCTGGACGAGGATCGGCGCGATCCCCATCGAGGGCTCGTCGAGCAGCAACAGACGCGGGCGTGCCATCAGCGCACGGCCGATCGCGAGCATCTGCTGCTCGCCGCCGGACATCGTGCCCGCCTTCTGGTTCTCACGCTCCAGCAGCCGCGGGAACAGCGAGAAGACGCGCTCGAGGTCCTCGGTGATCTCCGCTCCGCGCCGGTGGTAGGCACCGAGATCGAGGTTCTCGCGGACCGTCATACGGGCAAAGCAGTGGCGGCCCTCAGGCGAGAGCGCGATGCCGCGCTCGACGATCTGGTGGGCCGGCACGCGCGTGATGTCGTCACCGCCGAAGTGGACCTTGCCGGACCTGGCCGGAGTCAGTCCGGAGATCGAGCGCAGCGTCGTCGACTTGCCGGCGCCATTGGACCCGATCAGGGTCACGACCTCACCATCCTCGACCTTCAGCGAGACGCCCTTGAGCGCCTCGATCCCCCCGTAGAACGTGTGGATCTCGTCGACCTCGAGCAGCACGCTCATCCGTCCTGCTTTCCAAGGTAGGCCTCGATCACCCGCGGGTTGGCGCGAACGTCGGCCGGCGGGCCCTCGGCGATCTTTTCACCGTGATCGAGCACCGTGATCCGTTCGGAGACGTCCATCACAACCTTCATATCGTGCTCGATCAGCAGGATCGTCAGCTTCAGCTCGTCGCGCAGCTGGCGCATGAAGTTGGTCAGCGCTGCCGACTCCTGCGGGTTCATGCCCGCGGTCGGCTCATCGAGCAGCAGCAGCTTCGGATCGCACGCGAGTGCGCGGGCGATCTCAACCCGCCGCTGATCGCCGTATGAGAGCTGCCCGGACAGCAGGTCATACGAGTTCGGCCGAAGGCCGACATAGGCGAGCAGCTCTCGCGCACGCGCGCGGACGGCAACCTCTTCGTTGCGCACCCACGGCGGGCGCAGAATCGATCCGAACAGTCCCGCGCGCATCCTCGAGTGGCGGCCGATCATCACATTCTCGATCGCACTCATCGCGCCGAACAGGCGGATGTTCTGGAAGGTCCGCGCCACTCCCATGCTGGTGATCAGATCCGGCCGCCGGCGCGTGATATCGCGGCCCTGGAACGCGATGCGGCCGCTGGTGGGCTTGTACAGGCCGGTGAGCATGTTGAAGAACGTCGTCTTCCCGGCCCCGTTGGGCCCGATGATCGAGACGATCGACAGCGGCTCGATCGCGAACGAGACGTTGTTCACCGCGACCAGCCCGCCGAATTCCTTCGACACATTCGCAGCGTCAAGGACCCGCCCGCCGCCGTCGCCGTTACCGCCGCGGCCGGCAGCGCCCTCGCCGTTGCCGGCGCCGCCCGCAGCCCCCTCGCCATAACCGCCCGCACCAGCCGCGCCCGCACCAGCCGCGCCCGCACCAGCCGCGCCTTCACCGGGCTCGCTCATGCCTGCGTCCCCTCGCCCGCGGCCACGCCGAGCTCGGTGTCCTGGACGCCGATCCCCTCGACCAGCTCCAGCTTCCGTCTTCGCTCAGGCAGCAGCCCCTGCGGGCGCAGCACCATCACGAGCACCAGCAGGAAGCCGTAGATCCCGAGCCCGATGTCGGTCAGGCTGAAGGTCAGCCCAAGGTCGTGCGGAATGCTGTTGAGCACGTCGGGGATCAGGTACTGGTTGATGTAGGACAGCAGCAGCGCGCCAAGCAGCACGCCCCAGACGGAGCCGAGACCGCCGACGATGACCATCGAGAGGATGAAGATCGAGAACGAGAAGTTGAACCGGTCCGAGCTGACGACCGTCTGGAATGTGGCGAGGAACACGCCCGACATCCCGCCGAACGCCGCGCCGACCGAGTACGCCATCAGCTTCGTGCGGACCAGCGGGATCCCCATCGACACGGCCGCGACCTCGTCCTCACGCAAGGCAACCCACGCACGCCCCAGACGCGAGTCGCGCAGCCGCACATTGACGAACAGCACGAGCATCAGGATCGCGAAGATCACCCAGTACCAGGGTCTCAAGTGCAGCTCATCGAACGTGCCAAGCCCAGGCAGATGGATCGGGTCAAGTGCGCTGATCCCGATGCTGCCGCCGGTCAGCGTCGTCCCGCCGCCGAGATGGATGCTCGTGCCGTTGATCGCGATCCGGTCGATGATCTCCCCGAAGGCGAGCGTGACGATCGCGATGTAATCGCCGCGCAAGCGCAGCGTTGGCAGCCCGATCAAGGCTCCGAACACGGCGGTGATCACGACCGCGATCACGAGGACGAAGACGAAATTCAGATGGATCCCGATCAGGCGGCTCGCGAGCGGCGACGACAGCACGTGAATGTGGCGGTTGAAGAAGAACTCCGAGCCGAACCACCCCGCGCAGTAGGCGCCCAACGCATAGAACGCGACATAACCGAGGTCGAGCAGGCCCGCGAATCCGACCACGACGTTGAGCCCGAGCGCCATTACCGCGTAGGCGAGCGCGGTGATCGTTGCGTTCAGGAACCCGCTGCCCTGCGTGAACAGGAACGGGAAGACGATCCCGAACACGATCAGCGCGCCGGCGAGCGCCCGCGTCCACCATGACGGCAGCTGCGAGCTCACCCTGGCCCACCCCTGCTGCCAGGAGTAACGCCATTCCCTCAGCTGCTGGATCAGCTCTTCCACGCGATCACCCGGCCTCCCGTGTCTCCTCGCCGAGCAGACCGCGCGGGCGGAGCACCATGATCATGATCAGATAGCCGAACACGACCACAGGCGTCCACTGCGGGCCGAAACGGGCGTCTGAGAGCTGCTGAATGATGCCGATGATGAAGCCGCCGAGAACAGCACCGCGCACATTCCCGATTCCCCCCATGACCGCGGCGGTGAACGCGATCAGCCCCGCCTCGAAGCCCTGGAAGTACCAGATCGTCGTCTCATACAGAGCGAACGCGAGACCTGCGGCGCCCGCGAGCATCCCGCCGAGCAGGAACGTCAGCGAGATTGTCGTGTTGACGTTGATTCCCATCAGCCGCGCCGCCTCCGGATCCTGCGCGGTGGCGCGCATCGCCCGCCCCATCCGCGTGCGGCCGATGAACCAGTTGAGCGCCATCACCAGCGGGATCGTCAGCGCCACCGCGAACACGTCGGCACGGCGGATGACCACGCCGAAGATCGTGAACACCGTTTTGTTCTGATGGATCAGATCATCGACGCCCGCCTGGTTTCCACCCAGCCACAGCAGGCCGACGTTCTCGAGGATGAACGAAAAGCCGACTGCCGTGATCAGCGGCGCCAGCTTCGGCGCATTTCGCAGCGGCCGGTAGGCGACCCGCTCGATCAGCACGTTCAGCGAGCCGCACACCAGCATCGAGACGATCAACGTCACCAGCAGCCCCAGAACCAAGCCGAGTGGCCCGGTCGTCAGCCCCAAGCCGATCGAGCCCCAGAATCCCGCCGCCGTGAACGAGCCGATCATGAACACGTCGCCGTGGGCGAAGTTGATCAGCTCGATGATCCCGTACACGAGCGTGTAGCCGATCGCGACGAGCGCCCAGATCGCGCCGTTCGAGATCCCCTGGACGAGGTTCTGGCCCAGGTAGGTCAGGTTGTGAAGCGTGATCGAATGGCCGTGAGCGAATCCCGGATAGCCGGTGCTCAGATCGTGCACGAGATACGCGAGCGGTAGCACCAGCAGTGCGGCCGGCAATGCCCAGCGCCCGCCGAAGCGCCGCACGGCAGCTAGCGGCCGTGCGGCCGCCGGCGGCAGGGTCGGGGCGATTGACTTAGCTTCCACTAGTGGTCCTTTTCGTAAATATGGCGACACCGAGAGTGGTCACCAGTGGATGCCTGGCGAGGACGCAGGAGGCGATGTGCAGCAGCGCTGCATGAGCCTCCGAGGACAAAGCCAGGCGCCGCTGGGGGCCGCTCGAATGTCGTCGTATTTGCGAAAGGGGCCACTGAGCTGTGGAACCCTACCCGGCAGGCCGGAGTGCAGCGAGTTTCGTCGCTCCACTCCGGCCATGGGTCAGACTTTCGAGGCGCCTACGACGGCGTGACCGTCCGCTCGAACGCCGGGTTACCGTCCTTGCCGACCTTGTACAGGCCGTAGGACTTCAGCGTGGTATCGCCGTTTGAGTCGAACCCGTAGGTCCCGATCACGCCCTTGCGGGCCTTGGTCGCAAACAGCGCTGCGAGCACGGCGGACTTGTCGTTGCCCTTGGCGCCTAGGCCCCCGATCGTCTGGAGCGCTAGCTGTCCCACCTCGTAACCGTAGATCGCATATGGGTCCGGATTGGCCGATCCGTATTTCGCCTTGTACGCGGCGAGGAAGTCCCGCCCACCCGGGTAGGCGGCGAGGTCCTGCGTCGCGACCGTGCACTGCACCTTCGGATCGATGCTTGCAGGGATCCCGTGCATCGCGGGGTTCGTATAGGCGCCAGTGCAGACACCGTCGGGTCCGTAGATCTTCGCACTCGGAATCGCGGCGTTGACGTCCTTGGTGATCTGGACGGCGCCGTTGGAGACGATCCCCGCGAAGAAGAAGCAGTCCGCGCCCTGCGACTTGATCGTCGCGGCGTAGGAGCGGAAGTTCGCCGAGGTCGGGTCGATTCCGGTGTTGCTCGTGATCGTGACGCCGTACTTGGCCTTCTCGAGCTCGAGCAAGGCCGCCAGGCCGGACCCGTAGGCCTCCTTGTCGTTGGCGACTGCGATCTTCGTGCAGCCATCGTGCTTCATCGTAATCAGGCCGGCCGCTGCCTGGATCGTGTCGCGAGGCACGATCCGCAGGTACGTGCGCTTGCCGGTCGGGTAGTACTTCTGCGGTTCGCCGGGGGCGCTACCCGGCTCGTTCGTGGTCAGGCCGACGTAGGTGTTGGCGGGGCTGACCTGCGGGATCCCGGCCTGGTTGAGGATCGGGATCGAGA
Source organism: uncultured Solirubrobacterales bacterium (assembly GCA_963794285.1). Taxonomy (GTDB): domain Bacteria; phylum Actinomycetota; class Thermoleophilia; order Solirubrobacterales; family Solirubrobacteraceae; genus Palsa-465. The sequence continues at coordinate 129,367 of CAWCDS010000007.1, read as the reverse complement.
CTTCGCTCGCGCCGGAGTTGAACTCACCGATGTAGAAGACGGCCTTGGGGTCTTCCGCCGCTTTGCGGGCGTTCGCTGCCGTCTGGGTGGGATCCCACTTGCCCGCCGACGCGGTCGAGTCGTCGAGCACCTGGTAGTTGACGTTGAACGAACCGGCCTTGTTGCCGGCCTGGGACATTGCGAGCTTGATCCCGTTGACCAACGGAACCGTCTGAGCGCTCGATGCTCCCTGCATCGGCAGGCTCGAGTAAACGTCAACGGTGTTGCCGCCGCTACTCGTCGAACCCCCGCCGCTACTGCTGCTGCTACTGCTGCTACTGCTGCTGCCGCAGGCGGCGAGCGCCACCGCTACAGCCCCAGCAAGCAGGCCTGCCGTCATAGCTTTGCCGAGAATACGCATGCTCCTCCTCTGATGTCGATGCCCCGATCTCGGATATCCGTTAGGCCAGCAGCGTAGTGACGGGCACGTACCTCGACAAGACCCAGCACCCGTGGACCTAACGAAACATCAATAGCTGCCCATCGAGCAACAAACGTGCCTCGACATCGGGCCGCCAATCAGCCGGTGATCGCCGTCCAGAAGGACAATCGCCCTCGGACCACGCGGTAGACGCCGTAGCGTCGTAACGTCGTGTCACCGGTTTTCTCGATGCTGTAGGTGCCGAGCACGCTGTGTCGGTCGCTTGTCGAGAACAGCGCTTTGACGACTCCCGAGCGCTTCGCCGGCTCGGTGCCGTTGTGAGTCGCGCGGGCGATCGCATTGAGCATCAGGCTCATCGCCTCATAGCCGTAGATCGCGTACGGCTGCGGGGTGCCGTACTGCCGGGTGTACGCGGCGTAGAACGCCCGCCCAGCGGGCGGATACGCATCGGGCGCAAGCGTCGCGACGGTCAGCATCACCCGGGGGTCGATCCCGCGCGGCAGCCCTCCCTGTGCGGGATTCGTATAGGTGCTCTCGGCAACGCCCGCGGAGCCGAAGATCCGCACCTTCGGCAGCGCCGCGGCGATCTGCTTTGTCAGCAGCACCGCATTGCTCTCGGTCAGCGCGCTGATCATCACGCAGTTCGCCCCGGCCTGTGCCACCGCCGCCGCCAGCGGCCGATAATTGGTCGCTCTCGGGTCAAACGTCTGGACCGCGGCAATTCTGAGGCCCGTTTGCTTGGCGGCGATCGAGAAGCTCGTGGCCGTGTCGCTGCCGTCGACTTCGCCGTCGTCGAGCACATAGGTGTTGGCGCAGCCAAGGCTCTTCTGCAGCCGGACCTGAGCGACCGCCTGGACTGCGTCATTGGGCACGATCCGTGCGTAGGTGCGCACTCCGGTCGGGTAGTACTTGTCGGGTTCACCCGGCGACGCGCCCGCGCCACCCGAGGTCAGGCCGACGGCGGTGTTGGTCGGACTGATCTGTGCGATCCCGACACGGTTCAGCAGCGGGATCGAAACCGCGCTCGCGCCGGAGTTGAACTCGCCGAGGTAGCCGATCGTGGTGCTGTCGCGAATCGCCAGCCGGGCGTTCTCGGTCGTTTGCCCGGGATCCCACTCGCCCCGCTTCGCGGTCGAGTCGTCGAGCGGTTTGAGCACGATCCGGTACTTGCCGATCCGTCCATGGCTCCCGAGCAGCGCGAGCGTCTCGCCGCCGACGACCGCCTGTGCGTTCGCGCTCGATGCGCCGTGGACGGGGACGCTCGAGTAGATCGTCAGGGTCGTGCCCTGGATCGCCTCAGAGGTCTGGGGCTTCGACCCACAGCCGGCGAGCACGACGATGAACACGACAGCGATCCCCGCCACGAGCGGCCTGCGCACGCGCGCCGCGGTCCGTCTGAGCGCGGCGTAATTCACGCCACCCTCCGCGTGGTGGCGTCGCTCACCCCTGCACTTGCACGAACGTGAACGGGGTCAGCTTCCCCGCCCGCAGGCGGCTGAAGACGAATGGCGCCAGGCTCGTGTCTCCGTTGGCGTTGATCGAGTAGGTGCCAAGCACCGAATCGCGGTTCTTGATCGCAAAAAAGTCGTGCACGATCAGAGAGCGGTCGTTGGCTGAGGCGCCCGCCTCTTTGACCATGTCGAGCACCGCCGCCATCGCCTCATAGCCAAAGATCGCCTCGGGCGACGGCGTCCGGCTGTACGTCGCAATGAAGTCGGTGAGGAACTTCTGGCCGCTCGCCGTCAGATCGCTGCGCAGGAACCCCGGAGTGGAGATGTAGACGTTGCGCGTGCTCGGCGAGAGCCCCGCGGCGAACTTGTCGCTGTCAAGCGCCGAGGGACCGAACAGCTTCACGCCCGAGCTGCTCTGGGCGATGGTGTTGAACAGGCGGACCGCGGCCGCCGGATCTGCCGCGCCATAGAACACGGCATCAGCGCCGGTCTGGCTCGGAACGACGGAGATCGCGGGCGCGGCATCCTGTTTGACGGCGAGCGCGACCGCGCGTCCATATTGACTGCCATCGTTGGCGACATACAGCTGTTTGACCCCGAGCGCCTGCATCTCCTGGATCTGCGCGCGCGCCTCGCGCGCTGTGTTCGGCACGACCCGCGCGAACGTCCGGCCGTAGTTCTTGAGCGATTCGTAGTAGCGGTCCGGAGAATTGGGCACCGCCGGCGTGGCCTGGGTCAGCTCGATCGCAGTGTCGGTCGGGGCGACCTGAAGCAGGTCCTGAGCGTTGGTGATCCCCAGCGTGTCGGCAGAGGCGCCGGGCGGAATTTCTCCGATGTAGGCAATCGCGTGCGTGTCCTGGATCGCGGTCCGGGCGTTGTCAGAGAGCTTGCCGGCAGTCAGCTCCTTCAACGACAGCGTGAACGCCGTAATTCCAGCGTGCTTCTGGTCGAACGCGAGCTTCTCGGCGTCGTAGACGTCCTGGACCACCTGCGGGTTGCTCGTGCCGGACGGCGCGCTGGCGTAGATCGTGAGCGCCTTGCCACTGACCTTGACGCTCGAGCTGCTGGCGGCCGCGCAGCCGCCGAGGCCGGCGGCAAGCGCCGCCCCGGCGACAATCGTCAGCGATCGTGCGCGGATCCGCGCCCGGCTCCGTGCGAGCATGGCCGATACGCTAGTCCCGCCGGCCGGGCAGGTATGGGATCACTGTCCGAACCGCGATCGCGACGAGCACCATCACGACGGCGATCAGGATCGCGTCAAACCCCGAGACGTTCAGCGCCCACAGGATGATCCACAAACAGAGGCCGGCCGTGCCGGTGAGAATCAGGCCCATCGCCAGAAGATCCTAACCGAGAGGCATGTCCCGCAGCGCCACGGAGAACTCGCCGACCAGATCACCGACGGCGCGCACCGGATCAGGGGCCTCAGCGACGGCCCGAACGAGTCGCGTTCCGACGATCACGCCGTCTGCCCCCGCGGCGGCGGCGGCGACGGCTTGCTGCGGCGTACCGATACCGAAGCCGAGCGCGATCGGCACCTCGGTGCTGGCCGCCGCCCGTCTGATGATGGCGTCCAGTGCGCCGTCGAGGCTGCCCCGCTCGCCGGTCGTTCCGGTCAGCGAGACCGCGTACATGAAGCCACGCGCACGAGCACCGATCCGAGCGAGCCGTTCCTCGGGCGTGGTCGGTGCGACCAGCGGCACGAGCGCGAGCCCGCGCGAGTCGCACGCCTCCAGCGTGGACGGCGCCTCCTCGAACGGAAGATCGGGGACGATCAATCCGCTGGCACCGCAAGCGACAAGCTGATCGGCAAACCGCTCGAGCCCGCGGGCCAGAATCGGGTTGCAGTAGCACATCACGACTACCGGCACGCGCTCAGCGATCGAGCGGCAGGCCTCGAGCACCCCGGGCAACGTCGCGCCGGCACGCAGCGCCGAGGTGCCCGCAGCGTGGATCACGGGGCCGTCCGCCAACGGATCTGAAAACGGCACGCCGAGCTCGATCAGATCCGCTCCGGCCTCCGCGTAGGCGAGCCCGATCCGCCGAGAGGTCTCCAGATCCGGAAACCCGCCCATCAGATACGGCATCAACGCCGCGCTGGCACCGTTGGCGCGCGCGGACGCGAACGCCTCAGCAATCCGCTCGATCCCGGTCACGTCTCGCTGGCCGCCTCGGCGCCGAGGAGCGCCAGCGCCTCGGCCAGATCCTTGTCACCGCGTCCCGACAGGCACACGACGTCGAGCTCGCTGGGACCGTTCGCCAGCGTCCAGGCGAGCGCATGGGCACTCTCGAGCGCGGGGATGATCCCCTCGAGACGCGCCGTCCGCGCAAAAGCCTCAAGCGCATCCGCGTCGGTCACAGCGACGTAGGTGGCGCGGCCGGAGTCACGCAGCCAGGCGTGCTCGGGGCCACTGCCGGGGTAATCGAGGCCGGCTGAGATCGAGTGCGCCTCAAGGATCTGCCCGTCCTCGTCCTGCATGATCGCCGAGTACGCGCCGTGCAGGACGCCGCCACGCCCACCGCGCCCGCCGGCGGTCAGCGGCGCGCCGTGATGGCCGGTCTCGATTCCCTCGCCGGCCGCCTCGACCCCGATCAGAGCCACCGACGGGTCATCGACGAACGGGATGAACATCCCGATCGAGTTCGAGCCGCCGCCGACGCAGGCGATGACGCGCTCGGGCAGCCTCCCTGCACGCTCGAGGATCTGTGCGCGCGTCTCATCTCCGATCACCCGCTGAAGATCACGGACGAGCGCCGGGTACGGAGCGGGACCGACGCACGATCCGATGATGTAGTGCGTGGAGTGCACGTTGGTGACCCAATCGCGGATCGCCGCCGAGACGGCCTCCTTCAGCGTCCGCGCCCCCGCGTCGACCGGCTCGACCCGCGCGCCCAGCAGGCCCATCCGCTCGACGTTCGGCTTCTGCCTGCGCATGTCCTCGGTTCCCATGTAGACGATGCACTCGAGGTCAAGCAGCGCGCACGCGGTCGCCGATGCGACCCCATGCTGGCCGGCGCCGGTCTCGGCGATGATCCGGCCCTTGCCCATCCGCTTGGCCAGCAACGCCTGACCCAGCGCGTTGTTGATCTTGTGCGCGCCGGTGTGGTTGAGATCCTCGCGCTTGAGCCAGATCGGATGGCCCGCTGCCTCGCTCAGCCGAGAAGCGAGGTACAGCGGCGAGGGCCTCCCGACGTAGTCGCGCAGCAGCCCGTCGAGCTCCGCGCGGAAGCCGGGGTCCTGCCACGCACCGATCCACGCCGCCTCGAGCTCCGCGAGCGCGGGCATCAACGTTTCAGGGACGTACTGGCCCCCGTAGGGGCCGAAGCGGTGCTCGATCGTGCTCATCGGGCGCTCAGCGGCGCCGCCGCAGTCGCCTGGACCGCCTGCGCAAAAGCCTCGAGCTTGACGGGGTCCTTGCGTCCGGGGCTGAACTCGACCCCGGTGGCAACGTCAACCGCGAACGGGTGCACCGTCGCGATCGCCTCGGCCACGTTGTCCGGCGTCAGGCCGCCGGACAGGATCACCGGCAGTTTGCCGCGGTGCTCGCGGGCCAACTCCCAGGCAAACGTCTCTCCGGTCCCGCCGCGCGTGTCCGGCACGTAACTGTCCAGCAGGTGGAAGTCCGTATGGAACGCCGACAACGCCTGGAGGTCGGCGCCACTTTGCACTCGGACGGCTTTGATCACCTTGCACCCCGTCCGGCGCGCGGCCTCAGCGCAGAACGACGGGCCCTCGTCTCCGTGCAGCTGGACGATTGTCAGCTCGACCGTGTCGGCGGTCGCCGCCAGCTCATCGAGCGTCGGGTTGACGAACACGCCGACAACTTCGGTGCGGCGCTTCAGCGCGGCGGCGATCTCGGCGGCCGTCTGCAGATCACACGAGCGCGGGGACTGCGGCCAGAAGATCAACCCGACCGCCCACGCGCCGGCGGAGACGGCACGCTCAGCGTCGCCGAGATTCGTGATGCCACAGAACTTGATCCTGGGCTGCGTCGGCAGTCGGACTGACTCCATGAGCACAATGGTAGGTGCACGGCGCCGGTGGAACCGAGCCGGCGGACTACCGTGCCGGCTGCGTCGTCTTGCTGCCGAGCAGGATCCGCAGGGTTCGCACGCCGCCGCTGCGCAACACCCGCAGCGTCACCGATTGGCCTGGCTTGTGTGCAGCGACGAACGCCTGCATCTGGTCGTACTTGACGACGCCGTGACCATCGATCGACTCAACCACGTCGCGTTCCTTCACCCCGCCGTTGGCCGCGGGTCCACCGGGCTCGACATGGACGCGGACGCCGGCCGGCGAGCCGCCAGCGGTTGCGCTGACGCCGAGATACGCGACCATCTGAGGACCACCCCGCTGGAGCCTCAACAGGAAATCCTTGGCGGTGTCGATCGGTACCGCAAAGCCGATTCCGACGCTGCCCGTGGCGCCGTTGCCACCGGTCTCGATCTGGGAGTTGATGCCGATCACTCGCCCGGTCGCGTCGAGCAGCGGGCCGCCGGAGTTGCCGGGGTTGATCGGAGCATCGGTCTGGATGACGTTGTCGATGCTGAAGCCGTCGGGCGCTTGGATCTGACGCTGAAGCGCCGAGACGATGCCACTCGTCAGTGTCCGATCGAGCCCGAACGGGTTGCCGATCGCGAGCGTTGGATCGCCGACGCGGACTGCGGCCGATTCCCCGAGCGGCAGCGGCTGCACCAGCGGCACGCCCGTCATGTCGACTTTCAGCAGCGCGAGGTCGTTGTTCTGGTCCTGACCGACGACGGTGGCGTGCCGGATGACGTTGTCCACGAACTGCACCGTCACTCCCGCGCTGCGGTCCGCGCCGTCGATCACATGGTCGTTGGTGAGGATCAGGCCGGTGCCGTTGATCAGGAAGCCGGAACCGGTCGAGGAGCTCTGCTCCCGTACCGGGGACAGGTCGAACGGATCCTGCACCTGCTGAATCACGAGCGCCTTGACGAACACAACGCCGGGCGCGTCACGTTCGTAGATCGCGTGCGGGGTCAGTCCGGACCCGTGCGCCGAGGCAGGCTGTGCGGCGACCGGCGACTCCTCGACGATCGTGCGCGTGGTCCGATGCCCGGTGATCCCGAACGCGAGAAACGTTCCGGATACGACGAGGCCACCGACGACAGCAGCCATGAATTGGGAGCGAAGCAGCGGTTTCATCAAGAACTGTTGCTAGGTCGCAGTGTGGCGCGGCCGCTGAACAGCAGCTAAAGCGCGCGTGCGGGCGAGCGCGCGGTCAACGCCCGGCAGGCGGCCTCGATGTCCGGCGAGCGCATCAGCGCCTCGCCGATCAGCACCCCATCGACCCCAGCCTGCTCGAGCTCGTCGAGCTCCTGCGCGCGGCTGAAGCCCGACTCGGCGACGACGGTCGTGCCGGCCGGAAGCTGCCCCAGCAGCTCGAAGGTGCGCCGCGTATCGACAATCAGAGTGCTCAGGTCACGGTTGTTGATGCCGATCATGCGCGCGCCGATCGCCACGGCCAGCTCGAGCTCCTGTTGATCGTGGACCTCGACCAGCGCGTCGAGCCCGAACGACTGCGCCTGGGCGTGCAGCTCGCGCAACGGGCCTGGATCGAGAGCCGCGACGATCAGCAGGATCGCGTCGGCACCCCGCGCGGCGGATTCGATCACCTGGTAGGGGTCGACGACGAAGTCCTTGCGCAGGATCGGAAGCGTCGCAGCCGCCCGTGACGCCCGGAGATCGTCGAGCGAGCCGCCGAAGCTCTGACTCTCGGTCAGCACCGAGAGCGCCGCCGCGCCGCCGCGTTCGTACGCCCGAACCACGTCCTCGAGCGCGAGGTCCTCGCGGATCGCCCCGGCCGACGGCGAGCGGCGCTTGTGCTCGGCGATCACCGACAACCCCGGACGCTCGAGTGCGCCAGCGAACGAGCGCCGGTCCCGGGCGGCGACGCGCGTAGCCGCGTCGCGCTCCAGCGAAGCAAGCGGCACGTCGGATCGGCGGATCGCGACCTCCTCGCGCGTGCGGGCGATGATCGGCTGCAGCGCGCTCATGTCGACGTCGGCGGATCGTGCGTGCGGTTCACGAACCGCTTGAGCGTGGCGGCCGCCGACCCGTCGTCGATCGCGGCCTGCGCAGCTTCCACGCCACCCCGGAGCGACTCGGCGCGACCGCCGGCGTAGATCGCGGCGCCGGCGTTGAGGACGGCGAGATCGCGCGCCACTCCCGGCTCGCCGGCGAAGATTCGCCGCGCCGTGTCGGCGTTCTGGTTGGGATCACCGCCCGGGACCGAGTCGGCGGGCGCCCGCTGCAGCGACACGTCCTCGGGAGCCAGGGTGTAGCTCCGAATATCCCCGCGCTGAACTTCGACGACGCTCGTCGGCGCGCAGATACTGAGCTCGTCCAGCCCGTCTTCGCTCGAGACGAGCAGCGCGTGCTCGGTGCCGAGCAACGCCAGTGCGCCGGCCATCGTCTCCAGGTATGAGGGATCGGATACTCCGATCAGCTGACGCGTCGCGCCCGCGGGATTTGTCAGCGGTCCGAGGAAGTTGAAGATCGTGCGGACCGCGAGCTGCCTGCGGACTGCAATCACGTAGCGGGTCGCCTGATGGTGGGCCGGGGCGAACATGAACCCGAATCCGACCTCCTCGATGCATCGCGCTACGGCCACGGGACCGAGATCGATTCGAGCGCCGAGGGCCTCGAGCACGTCCGCGGACCCCGACAGGCCGGTCGCCGAGCGGTTGCCGTGCTTGGCAACGGTGCAGCCGGCGCCGGCGGCGATCAGCGCCGCCGTCGTCGAGACGTTGAAGGTCCTCCGGCCGCCGCCGGTCCCGGCGGTGTCGAGCAGGTCCGAGCGGTTGACGCGTACCGGGGTCGCGAGCGTGCGCATCGCGCGTGCCAGGCCCGCGAGCTCCTCGACGGTCTCACCCTTCGTGCGCAGGGCGATCAGGAAACCGGCGATCTGAATCTCAGATGCGTTGCCGGCCATGATCTCTGACAGCACCGCGGCTGTGTCGTCCAAGCTCAGGTCGTTTCCGGAGGCGAGCGCGTCAATCGAGCGCGTCAGCAGATCGGGGCCGGCTGTCATCTGGTGCGCTGCAGAAAGTTCGAGAGCAGTTCTTTGCCCTGCTCGGTGAGCACCGACTCGGGGTGGAACTGAACCCCTTCAGCGGGCAGCTCGCGATGACGGACGGCCATCACCACGTCTCCCCCGATCGCACTTCGTTGCAGTACGTCAGGCAGCGCCGGATCGGCGACCAGCGAGTGGTAGCGGCCGACCTCGAGCGGCTCGTTCAGGCCCCGGAAGATGGTCAATCCGTCGTGCTGCACGCTCGTCGTCTTGCCGTGTACCGGTTCGTGCTGAATCACCTTGCCGCCCCATGCCTGCACGAGCGCCTGGTGGCCGAGGCACACGCCGAGCGTCGGGATCTTGGCCAACGGGAATCGCCGCACCGCTTCGAGCGAGATCCCGGCCTCGTTCGGCGTGCACGGACCGGGCGAGACGATCACCCGGTCATAGCCACGGACGAGCAGGTCATCGACCGTCGCGTGGTCATTGCGCACGACCTCGAGCTGCGCACCGAGCTCGCCGAGGTACTGGACGAGGTTGTAGGTGAAGCTGTCGTAGTTGTCGATAACGAGGACGCGCATCGCGTGCACACTATGGCCACCCGGGCTGGCCGACGGCGAGCTCGATCGCCTGCAGCACGGCGCGGGCCTTCGCTTCGGATTCGCGGAACTCGTACTCGGGCTTGGCGTCGGCGACCGTGCCGCCACCCGCCTGCACGTGCGCGACGCCGTCCTTGACGACCACCGTGCGGATGTGGATGCAGGTGTCGAGATCGCCGGTGTAGCTGGCGTAGCCGATCGCCCCGCCGTAGCCGCCTCGCTTGACCGGTTCGAGCTCGTCGATGATCTGCATCGCGCGGACCTTCGGCGCGCCCGAGAGCGTGCCCGCCGGGAGCACCGCACGGAGCGCGTCGAGCGCTCCGACCCCGGGCCGCAGCGTGCCCACGACGCTCGAGACGATGTGCATCACATGGCTGTAGTGCTCGACGGCCATGAAGTCGTCGACCGCGACGCTCCCGTACTCGCAGACTCGCCCGAGATCGTTGCGACCGAGGTCGACGAGCATCACATGCTCGGCTCGCTCCTTGGGGTCGGCGAGCAGCTCCTGTGCGATCCGGTTGTCCTCCTCGGCGGCCCGGCCGCGCGGTCGGGTGCCGGCGATCGGGCGTGTGGAGACATGCCTGCCGGTGACCGTGATCAGCGGCTCGGGGCTGGCGCCGGCGACCTCGAAGTCGCCGAAGTCCAGGAAGTACATGTACGGGCTCGGGTTGACTGCCCGCAGCCCGCGGTAGATCGAGAACGCCTCGATCTCGACGGGCGCAGACCACCGTTGCGAGGGCACGACCTGGAAGGCGTCGCCGGCATAGATGTACTCGATGATCCGCGCGACCATCGCTTCGAACTGCTCGGGGGGCATGTTCGATTGAAAGCGTGGAACCTTGCGGTCCCGCTGGGGGGGCTTGCTGGCGCGCGGTACCGGCCCGGCCAGCTTCCAGCGGACCTCGCGGATCGTCTCGAGCGCCTGCCGGTAGGACGCGTCGAGATCCTCATCGGTGTAGACGTTGGCGAGCACCGTCACCGTGTGCTTGAGATGATCGAACACGACCAGCGCGTCGGTCAGCATCAGCGCCAGGTCGGGAACGCCGACCGGGTCTGGGTTTGGCTCGCCGAGCGGTTCGACGGTGCGCACGAGGTCGTAGGCGAACATCCCGACCGCGCCGCCGGCGAATGGCGGCAGGTCGGGCAGCGGCGCGACATTGAAGCGGCCGAGCTCTGCAGCGGCCAGCGCGTACGGGTCGCCCGGATCGCCGAGCGACCAGCGCAACACGCTGCGCGGCTTGAAGCCGATGAACGAGTAGCGCCCGACTCGCCCCTGGTCGGCTGATTCGAGCAGGAACGCGGGGTGGGTTGGGTCCGCATCCCGGAGCTTCAGGAAGGCGGAGACCGGCGTCTGGCAGTCGTCGATGAACGTCTCGCGCAGCGGGATCAGATTGTGCTCGCGCGCGAGCACCCTCACCTCCTCCAGCGACGGGGACGCGGACCCCTCCCACCCCGCGCCTGCGGTCTCAGCGCTTGCGACGGCCATCCAGGACCCGCTCGGCGTCGGCGAGCGACAGGCCGCGCCCCCGAAGGAGCACCGCGAGGTGATAGAGCACGTCGGCGGCCTCTTCGGACACGCGCTGATCGGATTCCTCGCGCGCGGCTCGAGCGACCTCCTCTGCCTCCTCCTGCACCTTCGCGCCGAGCAGCGCGGGGTCCGCGAGCAGTGTCGCCGTATATGAGCCCTCCGGCCGAGCGCTCGCGCGCTGCGCGATCGTGCGCTCCAGTGCCGGCAGTGTCTCGTGTGGCGCGCCAGGATCCAAGCCACCGCGGTGAAAGCAGGTCCTCTCGCCGGTGTGGCAGGCCGGCCCGGCCGGCTCCACCAGCGCCAGCAGCGCGTCGCCGTCGCAGTCGTAGCGGATCGCCCTGAGCTTGAGCGTGTTGCCGGAGGTGGCGCCCTTGTGCCAGAGCTGCTGCCGCGAGCGGCTGAAGAAGTGCACCTCGCCGGTCTCACGCGTGAGGCGAACCGACTCGGCGCTCATGTACGCAAGCGTCAGGACCTCACCCGTGTGCCAGTCCTGCACGATGCACGGCACCAGACCGCGCTCGTCGTATTCGATCTCGGAATCGTCCACGGGGCGACGATTCTAGGCGGGCCACTGCCAGCACCGCAGCTCCGGCGGCGCTCCGGCCGCTGCCACCGCGCCGACGGTGTGCGGTCCCACCTCCAGCGCCGCCACCCACGGTGCGTCCGCGCCGCTGTCCTCGCTCCGATAGGCGCCGATCCCGGTGCCCAGGCACTTGACGATCGCCTCGTGCCGGACCCAGGCCCGCAGAAACTGACGCTGTTGGCTTAACGGGTCAAGCGCGCTCAGCCGCTCGGCTTCCCGCACGCCGAAGATCCGCCGCGCGACCGCAACCGCGTCGACGCGGCGGTCCTCGTGCTCGACGTCGACGCCGACTTCGCGCCCGGCGGCGATCACGTACAGCGCCGTGTCGCGCGCGTGGGAGATGTTGAAGCGCAGCGTCGCCTCTGCTCCCACCAGCGCGGGCTTGCCGTGAGCCCCGAGCTCGAAGCGCAACGACCTCGGGTCGGCATCCAGGTAACCGGCCAGCATCGCACGCAGGATCCCGCGGGCCGTCGCCCAGTGCCCGCCGTGCTCCGTGCGGATAAAGCGCCGAACCCGGGCGCGCTCGTCCTCGGAGAGCAGCTCTCCGTAGATCTGTGCGGCGCCCGCGAGGTCGGCGCGCCAGACGTCGACGACGCCCGGCAGTGCACGCCGCGCGGGCGGGGCCTGCGCCCACTCGCGGCCGTTGCAGGCGACCATCTTCACGACAGGAATCTAACGGCCAGGCTAACTTGGGCGCACATGGTTGCGGTATTCGACGGACACAACGATGCGCTAACGCGCGAGGACCACGACGGCATCGCCGGCGGACGCCCGGGTCGACACCTCGACATCCCGAAGATGCGGGCCGGTGGAATCCGCGGTGCGATCTTCGCCGTATTCACCTCGTCGGAGGGGGAGCGCGAGGAGCCGCTGCCACGCAGCGATGGAGTGCTCGAGTTCGAGCTGGCGCCTGAGGTCGAGCATCCGGCCGCGGCCGCCAGGGCCGCTGCCGCAGCCGGGCGCCTGTTCGCGCTCGAGCGTGACGGTCATCTCCGGGTGGCGCGGACGATCGAGGATCTCGACGCCGCGCGCGCCGACGACGGCGCTCCGGCCGCGGTCCTGCACCTCGAGGGTGCCGAGGCGATCGATCCGCAGCTCGAGGCGCTGGATTTCTGGTATGCAGCCGGGCTTCGCTCCCTCGGGCCGGTATGGAGCAGGTCGAACGTATTCGGGCATGGAGTGCCGTTCATCTTCCCGTCTTCGCCCGACACCGGCCCAGGGCTGACCGAGCCCGGACGGGCGCTGGTTCGCCGCTGCGCCGAGCTCGGAATCCTGGTCGATCTCAGCCACCTCAATGAGCAGGGATTCTGGGACGTCGCGGCGCTCGCCCCCGGTCCGCTCGTGGCGAGCCACTCCGGCGTGCACGCCCTCTGTCAGGCCTCGCGCAACCTGACAGATCGCCAACTCGACGAGATCGGCGCGACTGGCGGCCTCGTCGGAATCGTGTTCGCGTGCCCGTTCCTGCGCGAGGATTTCAAGGAGGACACCGACACCCCGATCGAGCTGATCGCCCGCCACGCGCGCTACGTCGCAGACCGGATCGGGATCGAGCATGTCGGACTTGGGTCCGATTTCGACGGGGCTCCGATCCCAGCCGCGCTGGGCGACGCCTCCGGGATGCCGAAGGTGCTCGAGGCACTCGCCGGCGCCGGCTTCAGCAGCTCCGAGATCGACGCGATCGCCTGGCAGAACTGGCGACGTGTGCTCGCGGCTTGGTGGGCCGGGACCTGATGGGCCAGTTCCACTGGGATCCGGAGTCGTATCTGGCGCTGATGCGCTCCGAGGTCCCCGACTACGAGCGCCTTCAGGCGCAGACCGTCGAGGCGACCGCGGCGGTTCAGGCGAGCTCGATGCTCGAGCTTGGAACCGGCACCGGCGAGACGGCGAGACGGGTCCTCGCGGTGCACCGCGGCGCGCGCTTGCACGGCATCGACGCGAGCAGCCAGATGCTGTCCGCCGCCCGGACCGCGTTGGCCGGCGCCGACGCCGACGTCACGCTCGAGGTCCGCCGACTGGAGGACCCGCTCCCAGCCGGCCCGTTCGATCTCGTCTTCTCGGCCCTCGCCGTGCACCATCTCGACGCGGCCGGCAAGCAGGATCTGTTCGCCCGGGTGGCGGGCGTGCTCGTCCCCGGCGGGCGGTTCGTGCTTGCCGACGTCGTGATCGCACTGGACCCGGCCGATGCCCTCACGCCGATCGACGACGGCGACTATGACAAGCCCAGCACCGCCGCCGATCAGCTTTCCTGGCTGGCCGGCGCGGGGCTGCAGCCGAGCGTCCACTGGTCCCACCGCGACCTGGCCGTCATCATCGCCGACAAGCGCTGAGCACCAGCCCCGCCCCCGAGAATTGGCGCCAGCCAATTCTCGCCGGCGAATCGGCGCCAGCCGATTTGCCCGCCAGCCAGTTCTCGCCCGCGAATTCGCGCCAGCGAATTTGCCTTACTCGATCCCCAGCCGGTCGAGCACGCGCTCATCCCCGCGCCAGTGCCGGCGCACCTTGACGGACAACTCGAGGTGGATGCGGGTCCTCAGCTCGCGTTCGATCGCTCGCCGGGCCGCGATTCCGATCGACTTGATCATCTGGCCCGCGGCGCCGATCAGGATCCCCTTCTGCGATTCGGTCTCCACGAGGATCACGGCCTCGATCCGGGTGAAGTCCTCACGCTGCCGGTCGATCGCCTCGATCTCGACCTCGACCGCGTGCGGGACCTCCTCGCGGGTGCGGGCCAGCACCTGCTCGCGGACCAGCTCGGCGAGCCGGACGCCTTCTGATTGATCTGAGTGCTGCTCGGGCTCGAAGTAGAACGGCCCCTCGGGCAGCAGCGCGACGAGCTGATCGAGCAGCGACGGCATCCCCGCCCCGGTACGTGCCGACACCGGGAAGATCTCTTCGGCGACGTCGAGATCGGCTGCCGCCTGGAGTGCGGCGGCGGTGTGCGCCGTGTCGGCGCGGTCAACCTTGTTGACCGCGATCAGCACCGGAACCGACGCCGGGCGCAGCAGCCCGGCAATGAACTTGTCGCCCGGGCCGATGCCCTGCTCGGCATTGACGAGGAACAGGCAGGCGTCGGCATCGGCGAGCTCGTGCTCGACGCGGCGCTGCATCCGCTCGGTCAGCGCATCCCGCGGACGCTGAACGCCGGGGAGGTCGACCAGCACGAGCTGCCAGTCTGGGCCGGTCGCGACGCCGCGGATCGCGCGGCGTGTGGTCTGCGGCTTGTCCGAGACGATCGCGACCTTCGCGCCGACGATCGCGTTGGCGAGCGTCGACTTGCCGACATTCGGGCGGCCGGCGAGCGCCACGAAACCCGAGCGGGTCACTGGACCCAGCGCATCAGCTCGGCCTGGAGGGCAAGCATCTCGCCGTCGTCGGTCTCGTGATCCATGCCGGTCAGGTGCAGCGCCCCATGCACGACCGCCTCGCGGATGTCCTCGGTCTGCTCCGGACAGATCACGATGTCCCCGAGCTCTCGGGGACCGACGGGATCGCCGTCCTCGTCGACACCGAACGACAGCACGTCGGTCGCAGCGTCGATCAGGCGATGCTCGCGGTTCAGCTCTCGGATCCGGTCCTCGCCGACGAACTCAATCGCGACGTGGCCGTCGGCGATCCCCGCCGAGGAGAACGCGAGCGTGCACAGCTCCTCCACCTCGACTGCCGTCGGTCCCTCGCCGTCGTCGGTTGCCACGTCGGACGCGAGCGCGTCAATCCCGATCACCTCGATATCGAGCAAGACGCGGACCTACGCCCGCTTGCGCGGTCGCAGCTCCGGCGCGAGTCGCTGCCCGTGCTCGTTGTAGGCGGCGACGATCCGCCGCACGAGCTTGTGGCGCACGACGTCCTCGTCACCGAAGCGCACGAACTCGATGCCCTCGACCTCGTTCAGGATGTCCGCAACTACCACCAGTCCCGAGTCCTGCTCTCGCGGCAGGTCGATCTGGGTGATGTCGCCGGTGACAACCACCTTCGAATTGAAGCCGAGCCTCGTCAGGAACATCTTCATCTGCTCTGGACTGGTGTTCTGGGCCTCGTCGAGAATGATGAAGCTGTCGTTGAGCGTCCGGCCGCGCATGAACGCGAGCGGCGCCACCTCGATCACGCCGCGCTCCAGATGCTGGGAGACGCGCTCTGGCTCGAGCATGTCGTGCAGCGCATCGAACAGCGGCCGCAGGTACGGATCGACCTTCGCCATCAGATCGCCTGGCAGGAAGCCGAGCCGCTCGCCCGCCTCCACGGCGGGCCGCGTGAGGATGATCCGGTTGACCTCGCGCCGGCTCAGCGCGGCCGCTGCCAGCGCCACCGCCAGAAACGTCTTGCCGGTTCCCGCCGGGCCGATCCCGAATGTGATCGTGTTGTGGCGGATCGAGTCCACGTAACGCTTCTGGTTGACGGTCTTGGGCGCCACCTTGGTCGTGCGGTGACGCCAGACGACGTCCTCGAGGATCCGCGCCGGCGACTCGTGCTCGTCGAGCGCCCTGGTCACGGCCTCGATCGTGCCGGGAGCGATCTCATGACCCTGGGCGATCAGCTCAGAGAGCTCTCGGACTACTGCCCCACCGGCGTCGACCGCCTCCTGTTCGCCTTCGAGCGTCAGCACGTTCCCACGGAGGAACACGTCACAGTCGAGGTGGCCTTCCAGCGCCCGCAGCACGGCATCCTCACTCCCCGCCAGCTCGGCGGCAACCGCGTTGTCGAGCTCGACCTGCTTACGCACTCAGCTGGCCCGCCTATGCACCGAGCGCCTCTCGGACCCGGGCGGATGTTCGCTTGCCGTCGGCGCGACCGCCGGACTTCGCCATCACGACCTTCATCACCTGGCCCATCTCCTTCGGGTTGCTGGCGCCCGTCTCCGCGATCGCTGCCGCGACGATCGCGTCCAGTTCGGCGTCGTCGAGCTCCGCCGGCAGGTAGGTCTCGATCAGCTTCGCCTCCGATTCCTCCTGCTCGGCGAGCTCTGGCCGGCCGCCGTCTCGGAACTGCGTGGCCGCTTCAAGGCGCCGCTTGCGCTCGCGCCGCAGGACCGCCAGTTCGTCGTCGCCGCCCTCCTTTGCCGCCTTCTGCAGCTCGGACAGCACCAGGCGCAGCGCGCCTACCCGCTGTCTCTCGCCGGCTTTCATCGCGCTCGTCATGTCGGTGTGGACCTGTTCGGTGACGGTCATCTCCAATCAAGGATACGACGCTGCCCGGCACCGGATCCCATCGGCCTGCAGCTCCTCGCAGACCACGTCGACGAGCGTCCCCGCCGGACCCTCCCCGGGCGGCAGGTAGGCGCGCGTGTAGTCCGGGGTGTAGCCCGAGCATTGGGTCTCAGCGACCTTGTCCACAAGCACCCGCTCGGTGCCGCCCAGCTTCGCGACCCGATGGTGACGCGAGCGGACCTCCGCGTGCCCGCGCAGCCGGGCCGAGCGCTGTTTCTTCTCCTCCGGGCTGACCCTGTCGCCGAGCGCCGAGGCCTCGGTGCCCGGGCGCGGCGAGTACGAGAACGCGTGCACGCGGCTGATCCCGGCCTCGTCGATCACGTCCAGCGTCCGCTGGAAGGCGCTCTCGTCCTCTGTTGGAAAGCCGACAATCACGTCGGTGCTCACGTTGATGTCCGGGACGGCCGCGCGAAGGGACGCAATCTGGTCGAGGTACTCGGCAGCCGTGTAGTGGCGGCCCATCGCGCGCAAGACGCCGTCGTCGCCGGACTGCATCGGGACGTGCAGGTGCGGGCAGATCTTCGGCTCGCCTGCGAGCGCCTCGAGCAGCGAGTCCTTGACATGGATCACCTCGACGCTCGAGAGCCTGACGCGCTCCACTCCAGGGACGTGCGCGACCTCTTGCATCAGCCGGCCCAGCTCGAGGCCGCGCTCAGGATCGCGGTAATCGCCGACGCTGATTCCGGTCATCACCATCTCGGGCTGACCGTGAGCCACTCTGCGAGCGACCTCGGTCAGGACCGCGCTCGCCGGCCGCGAACGGGCAGCGCCGCGAACCGTCGGAATGATGCAGTACGCGCAGTGGCAATCACATCCGTCTTGCACCTTGACGAAGCCGCGCGTGCGAGTGGCCTGCTGCTGGTGTTCGGCCCGCGCGAGCACGTCGTGCTCGACGTCAGCACAGGCGCCGACGTCGCCCGCGACCGCGACCGCGACCTCGTCGGCGGTGCCCGCGAACGGCCGCACGCGCTCGTCGATCTCGCCGAATTGCTGCTGGTTGAGGTTGACCGCGCAGCCGCCGACGTACACGGCGCGCGCGCCGGCTTTCAACGAGCGACGAGCGGCCTGCCGTGACTTTGCCTCCGCCTCGTTGGTGATGCAGCACGTGTTGATCACGTGCAGGTCGGCGTCGGTCTCGGCCGCCTCCTCGTGCCCGGCAGCCAGCAACGCCTCCCGGGCAAGCATCGCATCGGCCTGCGAGACCTTGCAGCCGAGGAACTTGACCGCGAACTTCGCCATTCGGTGGGACGGTAGCGAGCCGGCGGTTTCGGCTGGGCTGCCCGCGTCCCTCGCGCCCGCTTTGCGCGTTCTTACCCGCCCGCGACCGGAGTCCCGTCGTACTCCTCGATCATCGCCGTCGGTCGCAGTGTCCTCGAGACAGCGCGCTCTGAGAGGAGAGAGAGCTCATGCACACAGCCAGCCCGAGGCTTGGGCCGCGGAACGACGATATCGAGGAGCAGGCCACCGAGGGTTACTCCGATCGCGAGCGGGTTGGGCAACTAGATTCACCTCCTTGACGGATTCCCGGATCGCCAGGTGGTCCATAGGATGAGCCACCGGTGCCGATCGGTCACCCTCCGCGTGGCCAGAATTCCAGGCGCGGCGGTTGGCCATGCGCGGATCCCGGCGAGGTCGCTAACCGCGGCGCTCCAACAGCAGCGCCGACCATTCGCCGTGGCGCAGTCGCGCGGCCTCTGCGAGGCCCAGCCTCGCGAACGCCTCGGCGACGGCGTCGGCTTCGTGCGACAGCAGCCCGCTCGCGATCAGCCGTGCCGGACACTGGTCGCCCAGGCGCTGTGCGAGCTCGATCAGCAGCGGGGTCAGGAGGTTGGCGGCTACGGTGTCCGCCGCCGGCAGCGGATCGGTCCTCAGATCGATTCGTGCCACGTCGATCGTGACGGCGTTGACGTCCGCGTTTGCCCGCGTCGCTTGGACCGCGAGCCGGTCGTAGTCGCCCGCCAGAACCGGCGCCCAGCCGAGCCTCGCCGCCGCGATCGCCAGTACGCCCGAGCCGCACCCAAGGTCAAGAAACCTCCCTTTTGGATTCAGCTCCAGCATCAGCTCCAGACACAAGCGCGTCGTCGCATGGGCACCGGTCCCGAACGCCTGCCCCGGATCGATCACGAGGTCGATCTGGGTGTCCCCCGCCGGCTCCCACGGCGGACGGACCGTCAACCGCCGGCCGAGGACCAGCGGCTTGTGGAACTCGCGCCAGTGCTCTGACCAGTCGTCGGCGATCTCCTCCGTGGAGACCTCGACCAGCGCCTCCCCCGCCGCGGCCGTCAGGTCGGGCAGCTCCGGCAGTTCACCGCGGGCGCCGTAGACGGCGTACTCGACGATCTCCTCACCGATCGCCGCCTCCTCCACCCCGCTCGGAGCGAGCTCCAGCAACTCGGCGAGCACGAGCTCGGCCTGCTCTCGGCGGACCCGGATCGCAAGCCGGAGCATCAGCGAGCCGGCGCGGCGGCCGCGAGTGAACCCACTACCCGCCGAACGCCCGCTTGAGCTTGCCGAACACACCCTCCTCGGTCCGGAGGTTGTGCTCGGTCAGCGATTCCGCAAGCTGCTCCAACAGCTCGCGCTGCTCGCGCTTGAGGTGCTTGGGAATCACAACGTTGATGACAACGCGCAGATCACCGCTGCGTCGCCCCCGCAGCGATGGCATCCCAGCGCCGCGCACGACCAGCGTCTCGTGCGGCTGAATTCCAGCAGGAATCTCGAGCTCCACCGGCCCGTCGATCGTCGGCACGTCCACTTTCGTCCCAAGCGCGGCAAGTGGCGCTGCGACGTCGACCGCGGTGACGAGATCATCGCCGTCGCGCAGAAAGCGCGGGTCCTCCCGCACCCGGATCTGGACGTAGAGGTCACCCGGCTGTCCGCCGCGCTCGCCGGCATGACCCCGGCCGGCGATCCGGATCCGTTGCCCGTCGGCGATTCCGGCCGGTACATCGACCGCCACCTTCGTCCGCTCGACCGTGCGCCCGCGCCCGGAGCAGACCTTGCACGGGTCGCGCGCGACCCGTCCCTCGCCGCTGCAGACGTCGCAGGCGGTCGCCCTCACCACCTGACCGAAGGGTGTGCGCGACACCGCCCGCAGCTGGCCGGTTCCGCTGCAGCGCTCACAGGTCTCGATCGGCGTGCCCGGCTCGGCGCCGTTGCCTCGGCAGTGCTCGCACCGCGCGATCGCCTCGTAGTTGACCTCGGCCTTGCAGCCGTGGGCCGCGTCCGCGAGCTCAATCTCGGCTCCGGCGCCGATGTCACCGCCCTGCACCGGACCACCACTCGCACGCCCGCCACCGCCAAACGCGCTTCCAAACGCGCCGCCGCCGAAGAACGCTTCGAAGATGTCGGCGACCGAGCCGAATGACTCGAAGTTGGGCGCGTAGCCGCCGCTGCGCAGCCCCTCGTGGCCGTAGCGGTCATACGTCGCCCGGCGGTCCGGATCCGACAGGACCTCGTAGGCCTCCGCCGCCTCCTTGAACTTCTCCTCAGCATCGGGGTCGTGGCTGTTGACGTCCGGGTGCAACTCGCGCGCAAGCCGCCGGAAGGCCTTTTTGATCTCGGCCTCGCCCGCGTCGCGCGGGACCCCGAGCACGTCGTAGTAGTCGCGAGGTACCTGGCCGGCGCTCATCGCTCGTCGTAGACCTCCGCGATGAACGTCGACAGCTGCGCCGCCGCCTCACGGACCGAGCGAATCGCGCGGCCGTAGTCCATCCGCACCGGTCCGATCACCGACACAGCGCCGAGCCGGCGCTGCGGCAATCCGTACGCCGCCGCGACCAGCGCCAGCGAGCGCAGTGCGGGAGCGTCGTTCTCGGTGCCGATCCGGACAAGCACGTCGGGCTCGACGAGCGCCGTGCGAAGCACCCCGAGCAGCGTCACCCGCCGCTCGAGCATGTCCATCAGCGCGTTCAGCTCACTCACGTCACTGAAGCGCTCGACGCTCAACAATCGCGAGGTCCCTTCCATGTACAGGCTCTCCAAGGCTGCCTCCTCGAGTTCGGTGAACACCGGCGCGAGCGCATCGATGAACGCCGACTCAGTCGCGGTCAGCGACGGGTCGTACAGCCGCTGGTGAAGCATCCGCGCGCCCAATCCGAAACCGACCAGGCGCTCGTTGAAGTAGCTGGCGGCCCAGTCGGCGAGCCCCGGATCGACCGGCCGTGAGAACGTGAACAGCCGCTTGGTTACGCCTCCCGTGGAGGTGATCACGACGACCATCAACACCTGCGGCTGGAGCGCAAGCACCTCGACGTGGCGAATCGTCGAGGTCTCGATCGGTGGGGCGGTCACGATCGCCAGGAGGTTCGTCACCTGCGAGAGCGTCTCGCTCGTGACACGCATCGCCTCATCGAGCTCACGACGGACAAGCGAGAGCGACAGCGCCGGGTGTCCGTGGCGGGCGGGGATCAGGTCCTTCTCTTCGTGCAGCAGTCGGTCGACGAAGTAGCGGTAGCCGGCGTCGGTCGGGATCCTCCCGGCGGATGTGTGCGGGTGCGCCAGCAACCCGAGCTCCTCGAGGTTCGCGAGCTCGTGGCGGATCGTCGACGGCCCCCACTCAAACCCGGCCGACAGTGACTTGGAGCCGACGGGAGCCCCGGCGTCGAGGTACTCCTCGACGACCTTGCGCAGCACGAGTTCCTGTCGTTGCGTCAGCACAGCCTTGATTGTAGGTCGGGCCCTGGGCGGCTCCGCCCGGCGAGCTCGCAGCGGCCCTCGAGTCCCAACTGCTTCACTGAACGTTTTTGTTCGGTAGGCTCCCCGCGGCGCCGAGCGGTCCGGTCGCCTGCTAGGCGACGACCTCGGCGACGGCGTTGCGGATGATCCGCTTGTCCGCCTGCTGAGCCTCGGAGTCGATCGTGGCGGTGTCGCCGGCGACCTCGCGCACGGTTCCGGTCACGACGATCTCCTCGCCGAGCTGCCCCATCCCCCGGAACTGAACCGACAGCGACTTCAGCTTGTCCGGCCCGCCTGCGGCCTCGGTGTGCGCCCGCGCGACTTGCGCCATCATCCATAGCCCGTGCAGGATCCGGCCCGGAAGGCCGACGCTGCGTGCGAACTCTTCGTCGATGTGGATCGGGTTGAAGTCTCCGGAGGCGCCGGCGTAGCGGACGGTCACATATTGATCCGGGGTGACCTTCAGCTCGATGCAGTCGCCGGCCGCAAGAGTCACGAAATCCCCCTGACGATGTTCGTCCAAGTGCCTGTGCAGACGATCTCACCGCGCTGGTTCGCCGACACGGACTCGAACACGTAGAAGCCCATGCCGCCGCGCTCGGACACGTCTTTGACGCTGGCAGTGGTCGTGATCTCGTCGCCGGCGACGACGACCGGCCCCCAGCGGAACTCCTGGCCGCCGTGGACCATCATCGCGAAGTTGATCCCGACCTCGGGGTCGAACAGGGCCGGCCCGACCGCACGGCTGGCGTAGACCACCGCGAACATCGGCGGCGCCACCACATCGGCGTAGCCCGCCGCCCGTGCGGCATCGACGTCGAAATGCAACGGGTTGGTCTCCCCGACGGCCGACGCAAATTCCCTCACCTTTTCCCGCCCGACGGCATACGTGGTGGCCTCGTAGGACTTGCCGATCGCCTCGGTCTTGACTGCCATCGGAGTGGGACAATACTCAGCAGCGTCCGAAGCCGGCGTGATGCCAGGAAGTCCGGGCGCTCGTCGGCGACATGCAGGCCAATGCCTTTCGCTTGCAGCTCGAGACCGAGATCGAGTTCGAAGAGCTCGTTCTCGCCGCGCTCAGATGATCACCGGCACGATCCCGCCGTCGACCGACCACGCCGCGCCGGCGACGAACGAGGCGGCCTCCGAGCAGAGAAACGTGATGACCCGCGCGATCTCCTCCTCGTTGCCGAGCCGCCCGATCGGGACGCCTGCGGCGGTGCTCTCGAGCACCTCCTCGCGGCTGATGCCACGCGCACCTGCGACTTGGTCAGCGAGACCGCCAGGCCCGATCCAGAGCTCGGTGGCGACCGGGCCGGGCGTGACCGCGTTGACGAGCACGCCGTTGCGGGCGTACAGATCAGCGAACGCACGCGACAGCGACAGCTCTGCTGCCTTCGTGACCGAATAGGCGATGTTCCGCTGCCCGGGGCGCTTGCCCGAGGAGGAGGAGACGTTCACGATCCGGCCGAAGCCTCGCTGCGCCATGCTCGGCGCCGCGGCCCGCATCAAGCGCATCGGCGCCATCACATGCAGCTCCCACTGCACCTGCCAATCCTCATCGCTCAGCTCGGGCATCGCCTTCACAGAACTGGTGCCGGCGTTGTTGACGAGCGCGTCGATCCGGCCGAGGCGGGTGAGGCACGCATCGACGATCAGCTCGCCGGCGTCTGGGTGGGTCACGTCGAGCGCGATCGTCTCGGCCCGTCCCCCGGCATCCCGGCAGGCCGTGGCCGCCTGCGACAGCGCGTGCTCTCGGCGGCCCACGAGCACCGCCACGGCACCTTCGGCCGCGAGCGCGACCGCAGTCGCCCTGCCGATCCCGCGCGATGCGCCGGTCACCACGCACACTCGATCGCGTAGCCCAAGCTCCACGTGCCGCATTCTCACACGGAGCGATTACAAGCAAACACTCGCGATCAGGGAGAATCGGTGCGTGCGAGCCCGATGAGCACCATGGACCAGCGCAGCCGCCCCTCGTTTCTGTTCGATCTGGATGGGACGCTGATCGACAGCGTCTACCAGCACGTGATCGCGTGGCGCGAGGCACTTCTGGGGGTCGGAATCAATCTCGCGGTGTGGAAGATCCATCGCCGGATCGGCATGAGTGGCGGGCTGTTCGTCGCCGCACTCGCGCGCGAGCTCGAGACCGAGCTTGACCCCGAGGTGCTCGCGCAGCTTCCGTCGCTGCACAACGATGGATTCCTCCGGCGCTACGACAGTGTGCGCCCGCTGCCGGGAGCGGTCGATCTGCTGAAGACGCTGACCGAGGAGGAAGTGCCATGGGCGATCGCGACGAGCGGCGTCGACCGATACGCCCGGCGGGCGCTGGAATTGCTCGAGCTGCCGGCGAACATCCCGCTGGTCACGCGCGACCAGGTTCGCTACGCCAAGCCCGACCCGGACCTGTTCCTCGCCGCCGCCGAGCGGATCGGCGTCGACATCCAGGACAGCATCGTCGTCGGCGACAGCGTCTGGGACCTGCTCGCCGCCCGCCGCGCCCGAGCGCTGTCGATCGGTCTGCTCTCAGGCGGTTACGGGCGCGAGGAGCTGCTCTACGCCGGCGCCTACCGCGTCTACGACGACCCACTGGATCTCCTGACCCATCTCGACGAGGTGGGCGTCCGCCGCCCGGCACAGCTGTAGCCCGGTTCAGGTCCGGGCCCGGTTCAGGTCCGGGCCCGGTTCAGGTCCAGGCCCGGTTCAGGTCCGGGGCAGGCAACGAACCCGGTCGCGCCGTCGCCGGTCGTGTGCCGGGCCGGATTTGCTTGGGAGAGGTGTCGTTGTGCTGTGGTCCCTGCCGCCGTTGCCGTTGACGCTCACACCGGGACGAGCGCCCGGGCCAGCGCGAAAAACGAACACGATCTGCCGCAGTCCACCGGCTCCTACAAGGTGAGGAACTTGGTGTACGAATACCGGTAGCGATCGCCCCCAGCTCACAGCACCGAGCGGACTGGGGGAGATTGTGTCCGTTTCGGCCGCCGAAACCGGCCCACTTGGCACCCATCTGCAGTGGCGACAGCGGGTCGGGCGGGAGGCGCCCGGCTCCTGCTGCCGAGGCCAGCCGACGCAAAGTTCCTATCGAATAGCGATAGGAACATTGCGTTCGGCCGGGACTTTGCGCGACAGTCTCATGGCGGGAGGAAGTTTGCGTTCGGGGGTCCCGCGGCCGTTCAAGCCGACACGGCCGGGTCGCCGCTCATGCGGACCGGGCCGGCGTCTCCGCTACCCCTCGCCGGGCACCGGTGCCCCGACCGGCAGCCCGCGGCGCTGGTAGTCCTCGTAGATCGGGCGCCACTCGTCTGAGTCGTACGCTCGAGGCAGCGGGTTGCCGTCGAGCAGCCGCTCGAGCTGGTCCAGGCACACGTGCCAGCCGGCGGCGTCGCGCGCGGCCTTGTCCTTGCTGTCGAGCTCGACCGAGAAGCGCAGCATCGACGCGGCGCCGCCCTCGATCGGCTCGATCGCGAAGTGCAGGTGTTCCTCACCCCAGGTGAACGAGAAGCGCGTGGGCGGGTCAAGCTCTGTGACTTCGCCGAGCAGCGTCGAGCGAGCGCCTTCGAGCGGCATCCGTGCGAACACGAAGCGCATCTTCCCGCCGAGTCGCAGTTCGACCTCGACCTCGCACGGGAACCACTGCGCGAGCTGCTCAGGCTCGGTTATCGCGTCCCAAACGTCCTGCACCGGATGGGCGATTCGCCGCTCGAATGCGAGCGCCGGCCGCTTGTCGATCGTCTCGTACCTAGCGTGCATCTGAGTTCACTCCTTCGCTTGCTTCGTTGCGGCTTTGCGGTCCAGGTGCCGTTCGAGCGCGTCGAGCCGTTGCTCCCAGACCTGCCGGTAGGGCTCGAGCCACGCATCGAGCTCGACGAGCGGCCGCAGGTCGAGCGCGTAGATCCGGCGCTGAGCCTCGGCGTGGGCGCTGACGAGCCCGGCGTTCCGCAGCACGCGCAGATGCTTCGAGGTCCCGGGTTGCGAGAGCCCAACCCGCTCGGCCAGCTCTCCGACGGCGTGCGGACGCTCGCGCAGCAGCTCGAGCACCGCGCGGCGGTTCGGGTCGGCGAGCGCAGACATCGTTCCGTCCGTCAGCTCCGAGTACGCATATGACATACCTGGCATATAACCAACTAGCTATATGCATGTCAAGGCATGCGCGACCCGCCTCAGCGCCTCGCCCATCGCCTGCTCGGAGACCTGCGCGAACCCGAGCACGAGCCCGGCCCCAGGCGACTCCCCCGATGCAGTGGCCGGCAAGGCCGGTCAGCCCGACGCCCTGCGCCGCCGCCGCGCTTAGAAGTGCGTCCTCGTCGACTCCGGCCGGCAGGCGAACCGTCACGAACAGCCCGGCGGCCACGCCGCCCGGACGAGGAGGGTCAACGAGGATGTCGGCGAGCCCGGCGAGCAGGCTCTCGCGCCGGCCCCGGTAGCGCAGCCGGACCCGACGCAGATGCCGGTCCAGTTCTCCGCGGGCAATGAAATCTGCGAGCGCGAGCTGCTCAATCGATCGCCGGTGCTGCCGCGACCCGGGTTGGCGCGCCCTGACTCGCGACCAGATAGCCCTCGGCAGTCAGCTGCGCGTACGCCTCGAGCACGACGCCACGGGAGATCCCGAGCTGTGCGGCAAGCGCGCGCGAGGACGGTAGCCGCGCGGCGGGCGCAATACGGTCGCCGCGGATCCGCTCGCGCAGGCGCTGCTCGAGCTGGTCGTGGAGCGGCAGGCGCGAGTCGCGGTCGAGTGTCAGCAGCAGCGCCGGACCCACAACTGGCTCTCTATGGGAGTCCATAACTGGACCTTAACTCAGAGCCAGTTTGCCCGTACGGTGCCAGCATGCACGAAATCACGGTCATCGACGGCGGCCTTGCCGGCCTCACGGCGGCAATCACCTGCGCCGAACAAGGCGCCGCCGTGCGCCTGCTCGAGGCACATGAGCAACTCGGACGGCGCGCCCGCAGCACGAGCGGCCCCTACAAGGCGAACCTCGGGCCCCACGCACTGCTCTCGAGCAGCCCCCTGTGGGGCTGGCTGGGCGCGCGCGCCCTGCTCCCGCCCCACGCCCGTCCGCCGCTGTCAGGGGTGCGCTTTCGCTGGCAGGACGAGATCCGCCGGGTCCCGGCGGTCGGGGCCGCAGTCGCTGCGTTGCGGCTGCGCGGGCGCTCGGCTCCCGTCGATCTCGATTTCCGCACCTGGGCTTCCGACCAGGTCGGGAACGACGCCGCCGATCAGCTCGCGAACAGCGCCGGAGTCCTGACCTACCACCACGACCCCGGACAGCTGTCCGCCGCGTTTCTCTGGGAGCCGCTTGTGCGCGGGCTGCTATCCGCCCCGCCTACCGCCCGCTACCCGCTCGGCGGCTGGACGGAGATCGTGCGCCGCCTGCAGGATCACGCGGTCTCGCTGGGAGTCAAGATCCGGACAGCAGAGCGCGTCAGCCAGCTCCCGGAACCGCCGGTGATCCTCGCGACCGAGCTCGCCGATGCGCGCCGGCTGCTCGGCGACGAAAGCCTGCGCTGGCTCAGGCAACGCGATCTGCCTCGACCTCGCGCTGGTCAAGCGGCGCGGCGATCCGTTCGTCGTCGTGGACCTGCAGGAGGCCGGCTGGGTCGAGCGCTTCACCGCGGCCGACCGCTCGCTCGCGCCGGCGGGCGAGGAGCTGATCCAGGCGCAGATGCCGATCCGTCCGGGCGAGTCGGCCGACGGCGCCGCGATGCGGCTGGAGCGGCTGCTCGACGCATCGTTTCCCGGCTGGCGCGAACGCGAGACCTGGCGCCGGCGTCAGCTGATGGACGGCCGCACCGGCGCGCTCGACCTACCCGGCAAGAGCTGGCGCGATCGTCCCGCGGTCGAGCGCGGTGACGGCATCTACCTGGCGGGCGACATGGTCGCGGCGCCGGGCTGCCTGTCGGAGATCGCGTGGGCGAGCGCGATCGAGGCGAGCCGGCTGGCCGTCGCAGCCGCCGACTCCAGTCCGAGCCGCCCCCGGGCGGCGGCGTGACGAGCACCACGTGACACAGACTGACAGCATCAGCACTGGCGACAACCTCGCGAGCCTTGGCGGATTCGCGCTCGAGATCCTGGTGGTCGCTGCGGCGATGCTGGCGCGTCCCGCGGAGAAGTTCGGCAGAGCCGAACATGGGTCCGCGACGCTTGTGGGTGAGGACATGCCGCGCTAGCCTTCATTCATGGCTAAACGGGCGATCATGAAAGCAGCGGATGCCGATCGTGAGCGGGCCGCCGATCGCCTGCGCAACGCCAGCGCCGAAGGGCGGCTGCTGACCGAGGAGCTCGAGGAGCGACTCGAAGCCGTGTTCGCCGCTCGTACCTATGGCGACCTGGAGGCCGTGACGAAGGACCTGCCCCGGGAGCGATCCCAGCATCGCCGACGCGCCCCGCTGCCGATCCCCTGGCCCGTGGCTGTGCTCGGGTTCATGATCCTGATGCCGGTCGTGGTGGCGGTTGCAGTCGCCGCGGTGGTGCTGGTCGCAAGCATGGTCGTGCTGTGGACGCTGGTGGCCGCCGCCGCGATGTGGATCTTCGGCCACCGTATGCGGTTCATCGGCCCGCGCTATTGCGGGCGCGCGTGGCATCAGGCCAGCGCGAGCCGCTGGCGCGCGTAGCCCACCCGGTTCTCAGCCCTTCTCGTCGCCGAGTTCCAGCACAGCCAGGAAGGCCTCCTGCGGGACCTCGATCCGACCGACCTGTTTCATCCGCTGCTTGCCCTTCTTCTGCTGCTCGAGCAGCTTGCGCTTGCGGCTGATATCGCCGCCATAGCACTTCGCGATCACGTCTTTGCGGTAGGCCTTGATCGTCTCCCGGGCGACGATCCGCGCGCCGATCGCAGCCTGGATCGGGACGTCGTATTGCTGGCGCGGGATCTTCTTGCGGAGCTTCTCGGTCAGAGTGCGGCCGGCGTCGTAGGCCTTGCTGCGGTGCACGAGCATCGACAGTGCATCGACCGGGTCGCCCGCCAGCAGGATGTCGAGCTTGACGAGGTCGGACTCGCGCAGGCCGATCAGCTCGTAGTCGAGCGAGGCATAGCCGCGTGTGCGCGACTTGAGCTGGTCGAAGAAGTCGAGCACGATCTCGGCGAGCGGCAGGTCGTAGGTGATCTGCAGGCGTTCACTTGACAAATAGTGCATTCCGGCGTGCTCGCCGCGCCGTTCCTGGCAGAGCTCCATGATCTGTCCGACGAACTCCTTTGGGGTCAGGATCGACGCGCGGATGTACGGCTCGCGGACCTCAAGGATGTAATTCGGGTCGGGCATGTCGGTGGGGCTGTGGACGGGGACGACCGTGCCGTCGGTCAGCGTCACCTCGTACTCGACGCTCGGCATCGTCGCGAGCAGCTCGAGGTCGTACTCGCGCTCGAGGCGCTCGCGCACGATGTCCATGTGCAGCAGACCGAGAAAGCCGCAGCGAAACCCGAACCCGAGGGCGTCGGAGGTCTCGGGCTCCCACGAGAGGGCGGCGTCGTTGAGCGTCAGCTTCTCGAGCGCGTCGCGCAGGTCCGGATAGTCGTCTGTTTCGATCGGGAACAGCCCGCAGAACACCATCGGCTTGACCTCGCGGTAGCCGGGCAGCGGCTCCGAAGCGGACTCTCCCCGCCCCGTCTTCCTGATCGTCGTCAGCGTGTCGCCGACGCGCAGCTTCGTCACGTCCTTGATGCCCGTGATCAGGAACCCGACCTCCCCGGCATGCAACGCCTCAGCGGAGGTCATCTGCGGAGTGAAGAACCCGATGTCGTCGATCTCGGCCTCGGTTCCCGCCTGCATCGCTCGGATCGCCTCGCCCTTGGTGAACGTCCCGTCGACGACGCGGATGTACGCGATCACGCCACGATACTGATCGAACTCCGAGTCGAAGATCAATGCGCGCGGCGCGCCGTTCGGGTCGCCGCTCGGAGGCGGGACGCGCGCGATCAGCTCGTCAAGGACATCGGTGATCCCCTCGCCGGTCTTCGCGCTGATCCGGCGGACGCTGTCCGCGGGCTCACCGAGCAGATCAGCGACCTCCTCGGCGACACGCTCGGGCTCGGCGCCGGGGAGATCGACCTTGTTCAGGCACGGGATCAGCTCGAGGCCCGACTCGACGGCAAGGTAGGTGTTGGCGACCGTCTGCGCCTCGACGCCCTGGGACGCGTCGACGACCAGCAGCGCGCCCTCGCATGCGGCCAGACTGCGCGAAACCTCATAGGTGAAGTCGACGTGGCCGGGCGTGTCGATCAGGTGCAGCTGGTAGGTCTGCCCGTCGTACGCCGACTTGTAGAACACGCGGACCGCCTGGGCCTTGATCGTGATCCCACGCTCACGCTCGAGGTCCATCGAGTCGAGCAGTTGGGCACGCATCGCGCGCGGGTCGACGGTGTGGGTCAGTTCGAGGATCCGATCGGCCAGCGTCGACTTGCCGTGGTCGATGTGCGCGATGATCGAAAAGTTGCGGATGTGTGCCTGATCGGCCATTGGTTTCTACATCTAGGGTATTTCGCCGCGGGTCGGCGCGGGTTACGCCGCCGAACGGCCGCGCAAGCGCCCGAGCACGAGCGCCTCGATCTGCCGAGCCTCAGGAATGCGCATCGCGAGGACCGTCTTAGCGTAGAGCGCGCCGGCGGCCGCGATCGCGACCCCGACCGACACGATTTGCGCCGCGAGCGAGCGCCCGAGGGCAGCGTCGAGTCCCTTCCACAGCAGCCATGCGAGCCCGGCCATCAGCGCCGAGGCGACGAGGACCCGAATCGTGATCATCAGCGTCTGGCCGCCCTCGAGCCGGCCGTTGAAGCCGATCCGCAGCCGCCGGATCTGAAGTCCCGTCATCACAGCATTGGCCGCGGCCGTCCCGATCACGAGCCCCGCGATCCCGAGCGGCTTGTACAGCGCCAGGCTGACGATCACGTCGACGATCATGTTCAGCCCCGCGAGCCCGGTCGGAATCCACGGCCGCTTGACCGCGAAGAACGACCGCGTCAACAGCAGGTTGAGCCCGCCGAATGGAAGGCTGAACGCGAACCAGAACAGAGCGATAGACACGACGTGCGTCGAATGAGCAGTGAACTCTCCGCGCTGGAAGACCAAGCGCGTGATCGGCGTGGCGAGCACCATCAGCACCCCCGCGGCCGGAATCAGCAGCAGATTGATCTGGCGCATCCCGTTGCCGACGGCCTTGCGCATGCCGCCAACATCACGCCTGGCCGCCTGCCGGCTGAGCGTCGGGAACAGCACGGTCGCGACGGCGACGCTGAAGATCCCCTGCGGCAGCATGTAGATCCGGAACGCGTTGTCGATCGCGCGCGGAGCCTCGGTCGAGACGAGCGAGCCGAACACCGAGTTCAACAGCTGGTCGAGGTTGACGATCCCGAGGCCGATCGTCACCGGCAGCATCAGCGTGAACACCTGCCGAACACGCGGGTCGTGCCAGTCGATCGACAGCTGCAGGCGGAAGTCGATCCGGCGCATCGCTGAGGCGACCAGCAAGAGCTGCACAACCGTGGCAATGAGCCAGGCGATCGCGTAGGCGTAGATCTGCTTGCCTGGGCGAAACTGCGAGTGCAGCGCCAGGAGCCCGGCGATGATCACGAGGTTCCACACGGCGGGCGCGAGCGCCGGGATCGTGAACTCGTCGTAGGACTGGAGGACTCCCACGAGCAGGCCGGTCAGGCCGAGCAGCAACACGACAGGGAACAGCACCTGTGCCAGCCCTGCGGTGAGGCTGTCGAGCGCCGGGCCGAACTTGCTGCCGGTGAACAGCGGCATGATCACCCCGGCCGACAGGATCCCGATCGCGGTCAGCGCCCCGAGCGCGATCAGGATGATCCAGAACAAGCTCGAGGCGAGCCTGAACGCCTCGCGTTTTCGCCCCTGCTGGAGCAGATCGGTGAACACGG
Organism: uncultured Solirubrobacterales bacterium; assembly: GCA_963794285.1. Classification (GTDB taxonomy): domain Bacteria; phylum Actinomycetota; class Thermoleophilia; order Solirubrobacterales; family Solirubrobacteraceae; genus Palsa-465. The sequence continues at coordinate 97,995 of CAWCDS010000007.1, read as the reverse complement.
GGACGAACGCGGCCGACAGCGCCGACTGCGCGAACAGGTTCGACATCAGGTTCGGGATCTGCGAGGCGATCGTGAACGCCGACGCCGGGCCATGGATGCCGAAGTAGCTCGCCGCCACGATTTCGCGGACAAGGCCCGCGATCCGAGAGATCAGGGTCGCGATCGCGAAGATCGCCGTGTTGACGCTCAGCCGGCGTCGGGGCGCGCTTGTCCTCACGGCGATATGTCGGCGGCTGAGGCCACGAAGCTCGCTATAGTACGAGCGCGCCGCGGCGAATCGCCCGCGGCTTACCTGTGCCGTTCGCCCCCCATGGCCAATATTCATTCTCAGAAGAAGCGAATCCTCCGCGCCGAACGTGAGCGCCTCGAGAACCGCCGCTACACCTCGAAGATCAAGACGTACTTCCACCGGCTTGAGAAGGCGGTCGCCGGCGGCGACGGCAGCGTCGCTGATGCCGAGCACAAGATGCTCGTGCAGACGATCGACAAGGCCGTCAAGCGCGGAGCGATCCATCGCAACACCGGCGCCCGCAAGAAGTCTCGCGCGGCCCGAGTGCGCCGCGGCGACGCAGCCTAGGTACGTCGAAGTTCGCTACGCCGCGATCCGCCTGATCGTCAGCAGCGCCGAGGTGTCCTCGCCGGCGCCTCCGGCGCCGCCCCCGCGCGACGCCAACTCGAGGTCGGCGATCTCCTCGATCGCCCTTTTCAGATTCTCCGCGCCGCAGCGCCGCGCGTCCGCGATCAGGCGATCCGCCGCCCGGGATGGCATCCGGAGGTTGCGCTTGAGCTGAGCCTCTGGCTGACCTGCCTCGGTCGCCTGCGCGATCTCATGCGCGACACGCAGCCGCTGGCTCATCCAGTACAGCAGTCCCGGCAGGCGCTCCCCCTGTGCGCGGAGTGCGAGGTACAGGCGGACCGCCGCGTCCGGCTCTCCGCCGAGCAGCGAGTCGGCAAGCGACCATGCCTTGCGCTCCGCCGACGCGGCCGTCAGCTCCTCGATCTCGGCGGCGTCGATCCGCGCCCCCGGCTCAGCGCCCAGTGCCAGTTTCTCGAGCTCGCGGAGCAGCCGCTGCTGGCGGTCACCGACATGCTGTATGAGCGCTCGGGCGGCGTCGGGCTCGAGCGTCAGCTGTAGCGCTCGTGCCTGCGCAATCACCCATTTCGGCAGCTCCCAGGGTTTGACGCTCTCCTCAGCGCTGATGTCGCCGCCCGCCTTGCGAACCGCGTCGTGCAGACCCTTCGGCGCCTTCGCGCGGCTGTCCTCCCGTGCGAAGAACGCGACTGTGGTTTCGGGAGGCATGTGCGCGAGCGCCTCTTGCAGTGGTTGGAGATCCTTCTCCTTCCAGCGCTCGGCCCCTTCGACAACGATGAACCGGCGTCCGAACGCGAATGTCATCGCGCTCAGGGCGAGCGCAACCGCCTCCGGCGTGCCGTCCTCGGCCTCCAGCGTCTCGACGCCCTGGGCGCCGCTCTCGGCCTCGGCGAGCGCACGCAGGCGGCTGCGGCGCTCGCCGATTCGACCATGATCGTCGCCGTGGATCAGGTAGGCGGGCTTGAACGAGGCCATCTACGCCGCAGTGTAGGCGCGCAACCCGACCCCACCGCCGGCCTGCGCCAGTACCCGGCCGACCGCCTCTGCACCCTGCTCCTGCTGGGCGGTCGCGTCGCCGGCGCCGACGACGGCCACGTACGGCCCGGCGCTCACCCGCCGCGGACGACGATGTTGACGAGCCTGTCGGGCACGACGATCACCTTCGCGATCTCGTGGCCGTCAACGCGTGCCTGGACGCCGCGAGCGCTCAGGCAGAGCTGCTCCAGCTCATTCCGCGGTGCACCCGTCGGAGCGGTGACGCGGTCGCGGACCTTGCCGTTGACCTGGCAGACGAGCTCGAACGTGTCGGCCACGAGCATCGCGGGATCCGCCTCCGGCCACGGCTCCTCCCAGATGCGGCGGCCGGTCAGCAGCTCGTATGCCTCGGCGCCAAGGTGCGGCGCGAACGGGAACATCAATGACGCGGCTGTTGCGACGGCGAATCGCCGCGCTTCGCGCTCCGCGTCGAGATGCAGGTAGTTCAGGTTGACCAGCTCCATGACCGCGGACAGGGCTGTGTTGAACGCGAATCGCCCGGTCATGTCGCGGGTGACCTTGTCGATCGCCCAGTTCGCCTTGCGGACCAGCGTCAGAGCGTCGCCCTCAGGCGCAATTGGCTGGTCCGCCGGCCCGTGGCCCTCGGCCGCGAGGTCATCCGCGAGCCGCCATAGCCTCCCGAGGAACTTGTGCACGCCGGCAAGCGAGCTCTCTGACCACGCGGCGTCCTGGTCGGGCGGCCCGATGAACAGGATGTAGCAGCGGGCAGCGTCGGCCCCGTAGCGCTCGACGATCGGCATCGGACTGATCACGTTGCCCCGCGATTTCGACATCTTCTGGCCGTCTGGCCCGAGGATCATGCCCTGCGTGAACAGGGCCTGAAACGGCTCCTGGACGTCCAGCAGCTGCATATCGGCGAGCGCCTTGACGAAGAAGCGCGCATACATCAGGTGCAGGATCGCGTGCTCGACGCCGCCGATGTACTGGTCGACGGGCATCCAGTACTTGAGCACCTTGCGGTCCCACGCGGCGTTGTCGTTACGGGCGTCGCAGTAGCGCAGGAAGTACCAGCTCGAGTCGACGAACGTGTCCATCGTGTCGGTCTCACGGAGGGCCGGCTTGCTGCAGCTCGGGCAGGTCGTGTTGACCCAATCGGTGGCTGTGGCCAGCGGCGAGGCACCCTTGGGCTGGTAATCCTCGACGTCCGGCAGCTCGACAGGCAGCTCGCCCTCGGGCACCGGAACGATCCCACAATCCCCGCAATACACGACTGGGATCGGGCAGCCCCAGTAGCGCTGCCGCGAGAGCAGCCAGTCGCGCAGGCGGAAGCTGACGGTGGCGTGTCCGCGACCATCGCGATCGAGCCACTCGACGATCGCGTCGTAGGCCTCGCGGTTGTGCAGACCGTCGAACTGGCCCGAGTTCACCATCGGCCCGTCGCCGGTGTAAGGGAGCTCGTCCTCGCCCTCGGGGCCCGTGATCACGCGCCTGATCGGGAGCTCAAACGTCGTGGCGAAGGCGAAGTCGCGCTCGTCGTGTGCGGGGACGGCCATGATCGCGCCCGTGCCGTACTCCACGAGCACGTAGTCGGCGACGAACATCGGCAGCTGCTCGCCGTTGACCGGGTTCGTCACCGTGCGCCCGAGCGAGACGCCGGTCTTCGGCCGCTCGGTGTCGCCGCGTTCTTCCACGGACTCTGTTGTCGTCCGGTTGACGTACTCGTGCACCTGCTGCTCGTGCTCGGTGCCGGCCGCCAGCCGGAACACGTCGGGGTGCTCAGGCGCCATCACGAAGAAGGTCGCGCCGAACAGCGTGTCCGGCCTGGTCGTGAACACCGGATAGTCGATCTCGAGCTCCTCGCAACGGAACACGACCTCGGCCCCCTCGCTGCGGCCGATCCAGTTGCGCTGCATCGCCTTGACGTGCTCGGGCCAGCGGATCGTGTCGAGATCGTCGAGCAGGCGATCGGCGTAGTCGGTGATCCGGAAGAACCACTGCTCGAGCTGGCGCAGCTCGACCTCGTGACCGCAGCGCTCGCAGCGCCCGTCGACCACCTGCTCGTTGGCGAGCACGGTCTGGTCGTTGGGACACCACTTGACCGCGGCCTCCTTGCGGTACGCGAGTCCGCGCTCGAACAGCTTCAAGAAGATCCACTGCGTCCAGCGGTAGTAGCTCGGCTCGTGCGTGCCGAATTCTCTGCTCCAGTCGATCGAGATTCCCCACGAGCGAAACGCCCGCTGGAACGCCGCGATCGAATCATCGGTCGACTTGCGCGGATGCACGCCGGTCTGGATCGCGTGGTTCTCGGCCGGGAGGCCGAACGCGTCGTAGCCCATCGGATGCAGTACCCGGTGGCCGGTGCGGCGGTGGAAGTGCGCGATCGCGTCGCCGAGCGCGTAGTTCTTCAGATGCCCGATGTGCGGTTCCCCGCTGGGATACGGAAGCATCTCCAGTACATAGCTCTTCTCGACCGCATGCGCGTCACCGGGCCCGGAGTCCGCCGCAGGCTCGTTCGGCACTTCCCAGGTGCCCTCCCGGGCCCAGAGCTCCTGCCACTTGGGCTCGATCTGGCTGGGGTCATAGCGTCGGTCGGACATCTGTCTTATGCAGGTTACTTCCGAGCTGACGCTCCTGGATGTCTCGCCGCACCCCAGTCGCCGTGGCGTAGCCGGCGTGCGGTGCCGTTCTTGCGGGAGTTCGGCACGGCGCGTTCTACCATCAGCGCGTGACTGACAGCCCGCAATCTGGTCGCTCCGGCGCGGGAGCCGCAGCCGAGCGCGTTGCCACAATCGTTGCCGCGGCCGAACAAGCCGCCGAGCGGATCCGCCGGGACGCCGAGCAGCGCATGCGCGACCGGATCGCCGAGGGCGACCGCGCAGCGAACTACCGCGTGAAGGCCGCCGAGGAGGAAGCGGCGGAGATCGTTGAAATGGCCCAGGCCGAGGCGGCGCGGCTGCGCGAGGCCGGTCGCACTGAGGCCGAGCAGATCAAAGCGGCCGCCGAGCAGGTGAAGGCCGCCGCCGAGACCGATTCCCGGGCGGTCGTCGAACACGCCCAGGAGACCGCGGAGAAGACCGTCAGCGAGGCGACCGAGGCCGCCGCCAGCGCGGTCAAGGACGCCGAACAGCGCGCGCGCGATCTGCTCCGGGAAGCCCGCACCGCCACCAGCGACGTCCGTACCGAAGGGCTCGAGCTCGTCGGCAACCTGCGCGAGATGGGCGACTCACTGCGCTCTAACGCCGAGCGCCTGCTGCGAGACGTCCAGATGATCCACTCGCGGATGATGGCCCAGGTCGACCGGATCGATGGCGGCGCCGGCCGAGCGTCCTCCGGCGCCTCATGGTCGCAGTCTTCAGGGGCGGCGTCGCGGGCGGCACCGTCGCGCGGACCCGCGGGACGGGGCCGCGGGCGGGCCGGCGAGTTCGAACCGCCTCCGGACGAAGAGGTCCTAACGTGCCGGAGTTCATCCCGCCGGGATAGGGCCGGCAGGCTGGTGTGACGGCCGGCTCGGTGTGACGGCCGGCTCGGTGTGACGGCCGGCGCGGTGTGACGGCCGGCGCGGTGGACGGTCGGCCGGTGTGACGGCCGGCGCGGAGGCTGGTCGTGTTAACAAAAATACAAATACGGTGGGTTTTACGACCACCCTCCCCTGAACCGTGCCAAACAGCGGCGCCGCGCAACTGGAACCGGGCATGTATTACCCTTGCTGAGAACTTCGACTTCGTCGGGGCTATAGCTCAGTTGGGAGAGCGCCTGCATGGCAAGCAGGAGGTCGCCGGTTCGAGCCCGGCTACCGCTCCACTGGGCATGATTGCCCTGCAAACCGCCCGGTTTATAGGCCGCGTGCACGCAGTCATTTCGTCCCCTCGACGTGTCTGCGGGTACTAGGCGGGTACCACGCGCTCTCGCGAGCCACCCTGATTGCGTCCTCCGCGTCCCGCGTCGCGGCGCCCTCCAACTCGTCGATCACGTGCCCGTAGGTGCCCAGCGTGAGGCGCGCGTCGTGGCCGAGTTGGCGGGCGACGTAAATCACCGAGCGGCCCTCGTGCAGCAGCAGCGAAGCGAAGCTGTGCCGCAGGTCGTACGGCCGGGCGCGCTCGACGCCAGCGGCCCTCAGCGCCCGCCTGAACGCGCGCCGACGCCACGACTGATACGCGGCCTCGCGTCCACGGCTTGCCGTCGTGTCCGGGGAACACGAGCGCGCGGTCGTTGGGCCGGCGCGAAGCGAGCCGCCACTCCCGCAGGTCGTTCGCGAGCGGCGCGAGCAGCCGCACGGTCCGGTGCGCCCGGGTCTTGGTGTCGCCCACCCGCCGAGCGACACCGCCCGCTCGATCAGCAGCGTCCGATCACGAACGTCGCCCCACCGCAGCCCGAGCGCCTCGCCGGGTCGCAGCCCCGCATAGGCGAGCACACTCGATCAGGTCGCGTCGCGCTGACCGGCCGCGGCGCGCATCGCCTCGACCGTCGCCGGCGCGAGCGGACGAACCTCGTCACGGCGCGGCCCCGGCGCCGGCTTGACGCGCTGCGGACGGGTTCGTCGGGATCCGCCCGACTCGACCGCGTGTTGGAGGATCGAGCCGAGCAGCTTCAGCGCCTGCCGAACGGCGACCGGGCCGGCGCCCTGACGCAGCTTCGCCTGCCAGCGCGCCGACGCCTCAGGGTCAAGTCGCGCAGCCGAACCGCGCCGAGATCCGGAGCGCAGGTGCCGGTCGTAGAGACTCTCGTAGTGCTGCCTGGTCTTTGGCGCGAGCGTGACAGCGTGCGTCGGTGCCCACGTCGCGTCACGTACTCGCCGAGAGTCTCGGTCCCGGCGTCGAGCTGAGCGAGCTGCCCGGCGCGACGGGCCGTGCGGATCTTGGCGTCGAAGTCGCGCGCATCTCCCCGAGTCGAGAACGTCCGGGCGCGATTGCGGCCCGCCTCGCGCCAGCGCACGCGCCATACCTAGCCGCTGCCTCGCTGAACCTTCTCGACGCTCATGGGTTGTCGGCTCCTCGAAGCCCCCGACGACGACCGCAGCGATAGCGTTGCGAGCGCGCCGAACGCCCGTCGTTCGGTGCCGGGTCCCGGGCGTTAGCGCGCCGCGGGACCGCTTTTATCCTGCGACTCATTCTCCGGCTCGCCATCGGCCAGATCGCGGAACACCGATCGCAGCGACGGCCCGGCGGCGGCGGCGCTCGCAGCCTGCTCGGCGTCGATCTGCGCCGCGCCGGTGCTGCGAGCGGAGTCGCCCAGGCAGCGACGGCTCCGCTGGCGATGACCCACCGTCCGCCGCGTTTGACGGCCGCCAGCTCGCCCCGCTTGATCGCCGCCCGCATTACCTTCGGCGAGAGGTCGAGCTCGGCGGCGAGGGTCGCGACGGTGAACGCGGCGCGCGTCGGTGCTCCTGGTGGTCCGGGTCGTCGCGCAGCAGCTCGCGGAGTTGCGCGAGCGCGTCCGGGTCCTCGGCGATCGCGGCGACGAGCGCGCGAGCGAGCGACGCGGCGCTCATGCACTCGGCTCCGCGGTGCGCCCGCTCACCGCTCGCCTCCACGCTCAGCGGCGCGGGACGCTCTCCATAGAGAGCGTCCCCCGTAGGGGGAGTCAAATGGAGAGCGTGAGAAATGGGCCGTTTGCAGGGAACTCGACGCTCTCCGACCCGTGCATGGAGAGCGTGGCTCATGGAGAGCGTCATCCCCAGGCTGGACGGGGGTTTCACGCTCTCCGACCCGTTCGGTGGAGAGCGTGGTGGAGAGCGTGGAGAGCGTCAAATGGAGAGCGTCAGAGCAGCGCATCCTGCACTCCTGCGAGCTGGGCGAAGTTCACGAACGTCCTGTCTCGCTTGCGTGGGGCGAGTGGCACGCCGGCCTCGCGAAGATGCCTGGTCGCGGTCTGCGATGAGACCCCGAGCTGCTTCGCGAGCTCGTCAACGAACATCCCGCCACCGGCCTCCTGGAGCGCCTCCACGTATTCGCCAGACGTGACCTTCAGTGCGTTGTGGGCGATCTCGACCAGTTCGAGCCCGCCGGTCTCCTCATCGAGTCGGAGCAGGTCTGGACCCCACGACTTGCCGGAGTTCCCCCACCGCGTCACCTTGACCTCGGGTTTGGCGGCGTCCGGCCGTCGGCAGTGCAGCCCCGATCGCGCGCCGGCCTCGAGGAACACCGAGCCGTGCATCGTCTGACCGGCCGACCGTCCGCTCGTGTCGGCGCTCGGCTTGGCGTCGTGGTGGATGAGTGCGATCGCCGCGCCGGTCTCGTCGCAGATCTGCTTGAGCGCGTTGACCATCGGTATGACCCAGGCGTCGTCTTTGGTCGAGCCGGTGCCGATGAAGTCCTTGAGCGAGTCGAGGAACACGAGCTTGAGTTCGCGTTGGCGGATCCACGCCGTCAGCTGAGCGCAGTCCTGCGCGTTATCGACCCGCAGACCGTGGTTGAGCAGGAACCAGATCGGGACATCGCCGCTGGCCGCGGTCGCACGCGCGACCGTCTGGATTCGACGCATCTCCTCGACCTCGGAATCGTCCTGCCAGATGAAACCCACGGGGCCCGGGTCGGCGATGCGCAGCTTCCCCAGCAGGAGACCCGCGTCCCGGTCGCTCGCAGCTCGGGCGACGCCGATGGCGATGTGCAGCGCGATGAACGTCTTGAGCGTTTCGGGCAGCCCGTGCAGGAAGCTGATCGTCGCCGGCGCGATCAGGTTTTCCACAATCCACTGCTCGGCCGGGAGCTCGCGGGCCAGAACTTCCGCGAGGCTGAGATCGCGCAACGCCTCGACCACGGCGGCGGGATCCGCGCCGTCACCGCGACCGTTCTGCTCGGCGAGCCGCTCGAGCATGGCCCGGTTTTCGTCGCTCGGCGTCATCCCCACGCCCCCAACAGCGCGGCCGCGACCTCGCCCACGAACGCGACGAACTCACGGCCGACCGGCACGCTCTCGCCGCGCAGCGCGGCGTAGAACGCGAACAGATCGCCGCCCGCGCCGCACCCGTGGCAGTACCAGCGCGCGTCATCAGCGCTGACGTGCAGGCTCGGGGTGCGCTCCTCCCCGTCGGCGTGCCGCGGCAGCGGGCACCGCACGTACCCGCCCCGGTTGACCTCGCGGCCGGTGAGCGCAGGCACGAACTCCGAGCTCGAGATCGACCGCAGTTGCTCAAGGTCGCCGTCCGCCACGCTCGCTCGTAGCCGGCGAGCGTCGCTCCTCGCCGGCGGCCGCGTCGCCTGCTCGCCGACACCGGCCAGCGGCACCTTCCGGCACTCGCCCCACAGCAGCGCGATCTCGTCGGCGAGCTCCTGCGGCGTGCACGAGTCGCCGAGCCGGTACTCGGCGAACCTAGCGCGGCTCTGCGCCTCGATCCGCGCGCCGAGCTCGCGCCACGCCTCCGCCTGCAGATCCACCGGCAGCCCGAGAAACACCGCGAGCCTCTCGGCCGGGCTCAAATCCGGCGTCAGCCGCTCGAGCCCCGGGAACGTGAACGCCCGCTCGCCGCCGCTCACACGCCACCCCCAGCACCCGCGTAAGCAGGGCCACCCAGGCGAGCTGGCAGCCTCGCTGCCCGCCCGGGTGGGTCGTCGTCGCCTAGGTGGTCGTCAGAGCCGCCTGAGCGGGGCCCAGCGCGCGTCGCACGCGTCGCACCATGACGTCGACCACAACTCGGACGCCGAGCGAACCTCCGCGCAGGGAGCCTGTTCTGACGACGCGTGTACAGCGCTCGCCTCTGGCGAATGCGAACGTCAATCTTCCGGTCTAGCGCGCGGTCAGCGGTGCGCATGACCTCGAGCGAGTCGCCGTCGTCGTGAAGCTCCGCGGAGAGTGGCTCGGTTTCGTCGTAACCGTGCGCCCTAGCGAACGTACCCGCCCGTTGGTCGTCCGCGTAGATCTGCTCAGCGGTCTGCTTGAGGATGCTCGGCTCGGCCGCGTCCTCAGCCTCCCACTCCCGGGAACATGCGCTTGAGCTCCGCTTCCATGCGCTCGTCGCCGCTCGGCGGGCCTACGTCACGTCGCCGGTCCGTCACCGCTGATGCTCGTGTCGAGTCTCATCGCATCGGGGATGTTGCCGACGGCTGCGGACGGATCGGGCTTCGACAGGCGGCAGGGCGTCGAGCTTCGCGACGAAGCGCTCCCCGGAATCCGCCCTAAACCACAACCGCCGCCCGGGAGAAACTCCACGAGCGGCGGGCGCGGGCTTTGAGTGCCGAACACGAGCAGGTCGGCGGGATCAAGATATCGGTCGCCTCGGCGTACCTCCATCACCATCCTCTGCACCGGCTTGACGGATTTTGCACTGTCTAGAGCGACACGCCAAGCATCCCGAGCGCCTCGGGCATCGTGCAACACGGGATCTGGAAGTGCAGGCAGATGCCCGGCATCGAGCGCTGCCAGCGCCGCGTCGGCACGCCGCTGAACGTGCGGCCCTCGTAGGTGCAGACCGTGAACGAGCGATGGCGCGCCTCAGCGAGCACGAACGGGTCTGCTGCGTTGCGAAGCCCCGAAGCGGGGAACTGGGCCGTGTACCGGCCGGCCAACTGCTGGACCGGCTCACACGGTTCCACCTGCTTGTCCTGGTACTGCTTGATCCATTTTGCGACCAGGTCGTCCTGCTCATTGATCTCGCGGTAGACCTCGCGCGGGAGGAGGATGCGGCCGTCGGTGATCGCTACGCCGACGGCCGCCCAGACGCTGGGGAACGTCGCCAGCGGGAGCTGGTCGCGCTGCCCGTTGATGTAGCAACTCGTGTCACAAACCAGCACGGCTTCACTGCGCTCCCCCGCGACGAGCGACGTAGTCCCGGAGCTTTTCGAAGTTGTTGACGTTGACATTGCCCAGCAAGGTCGACGCCGTCGGATATGTGACCGTCTGGCTGTCCAGCGCTGAGAACACCAACCGGATGAAGGCCGGCCCGAGCCTCGAGATGGTGTTGTAGTAGTACTGGCCGGTGCCCTCCCGCTCGGAGGGCTTGCTACGGGCTCGGATTGCGGCGATGGCACCCTCCGCTTCGCCCGTCGGGGCGAGCCCCGCTCGTCTGACACGGACGGCCGCGGCGAGCGGTGTCACCCCGAACTTGCGTGTGATCGCGTCGATCCGTGTGAGCAGAGTGCGCCCGGGTGCTGCGCGGAGTTCCTGTTCGAACCAGTCCCGCGGCATCGCGAGCTCACCGGCGAAGTCGTTCGCTGCACGCTCCGTCGCGGTCGGGCCGACTTGCGCGAGCACTAGGTGTCCAAGTTCGTGGAGGACGGTGAACGCGCGGGCGCGCGGATCGTCGACGTTGTTCACGACGATGGTCGGGACGGTGTCGTCGACCGACGCGAAGCCGCGCATCATGTCCAGGGGCATCGAGCCGTCCTGCATCACGAGAACCCCAATCGCCTCGACGGCGTCGATCCAGCCACGCAGCGGGGCGTACTCGTCGCTGGCCGCCCATGACATCTGCTCCTGCCTTGTCACGCCGAGCAGCTCGCGCACGACACGAGCGAGCCTCGCGGGGTTCGCGCGCCCTGCGCGCTCGAAGCGGCGCGCCACGTCCCGCCACGGCGGCGACTCCTCAAGATCCTCATAGAGCTCGGCTGCGGCCTCCTGTCGGTGGCGCACCCGCCGCGCGAGCAGCTGCATCTCCGACGGCCACGGTGGCGTCGGCGCACCCGGCAACCGACGGAACTGAGCCTCCTGCGGCGGCTCCGACGGAGGCGATGGAAGGAACAGCGCCGCAAGCGGTCGCTCGTACTCTCCGCGGCCCGCTCAGCTTGGCGCAACGTCAGATAGTCGACACCCTGCTCGGCCATGTCCAGCTGCGACCACCGGATCCCGCCGATCTTGCCGGCCGCCTCCTCGAGCGTGTAACCGGCCGACTCGCGCGCCCAGCGGAGCACGTCGGGGTTCGCGTACGCAAGCGCCCGCGCCACGCTCACCGCCCCTTGCCAGACGACCGTGATCGCACCCGGACTGTTTCGCTGTGACCAGCTAGAAACCTGTCTCGAGCGCGAGTCAGGTTCTCCACCGCGGTGCACACGGCGTCCAGCTCCGGGTTGCTGATCTGCACGATGACGAACGCCTCGTCCATCAGTCACGCCTGCTTGAACACGTCGTTGGGCATGGCCGCGCCAAACAAGCTTGGAGGAGCGAGCGGCCGGTGGTTGACGCGAAACACCTGCAAGTCTCCATCCTCACCCGCGAACCACGGGATCTCGCGCTGCTCCGCCACGGCGCAACAGTAGCCGGCGACGGTGACGGAGGCCAGATCGCTCGCTTATCGTCAAGTCGGTCACCGCGTCCGCCACCAATGCCGTCCGCGAACGAGATCATCGCCTACCACATCATCGCCAAGGCGGGCGAGTGTCCCTAGGCGCACAGAGAAGCTCTGGGGCCGCCCCCAGAAGTTCTTTGGCGGGCGGGGACGGCCCCAACAACCAGCAGGTGCGGCACGCTATCGAACTCGGGTGATGGATACGTCAAGGTTCCGTCGGGAGTCGCCCCTACGCTGCCGCGTAACCCTTGGCCGTGACCTTGGCGGGCCGCGGTTGCGAAGGGACAACCAGCAATCATCCAGAAGGAGGCCCCCCGTGGCCACAACTTCGCCGTACCACACCACCTCGCTGCACTACACCAGCGAGGAGCGCAACGTCTACCACAATGACGACGCCTGCCCCGCGGGCAAGCGCATCAAGCCCGAGCATCGCGCGTCCGGGACCGCCGGACGCCCGCTGTGCAAGGACTGCATCCGGCTTTAGACCGAGACGTCATGTCTCAGGGCAGGGAGAAGCGCTCGCTGTCCGGGACCAGTAAGGCGAGAGCGAGGGCACGGAAGCCCTCCTCGCTCGCGCAGTCGTCATCTCCCAGCCGAGCTGCAGCGACGCGCTGCGCACGCGGTCGGCCAGACCCGGAACCCATCCGCGCCCCTGCTCTGGATGTAAGGTCATGCGTCGCGGATCGCCCGTCCACAAGCACGTTTCGGGATGCCAGCGCGGCACGATGCCGCGCCGGTGCCCACCCTGCGCCCGTAATCGCCCCGAAACGGGCACCCACGCGCCCCACCATCCGCGCGTCCGCGACCCCCTGACTGGACGCTCGGCAACCGGGTCAACAGCGCCTACGCTCAATCAGTGGGCAACGATCGGATCGCCGAACTCGAACGCGTCGCAGAGCGCATCCACGACGGCCAGGTCGACCAGCAAGGCGCGCCGTACATCCTGCACCTGCGCCGAGTGACCGCCGCCGTCAGCGAGCCCGCGAAAGCGGTCGCGCTGTTCCACGACGCGATCGAGGATCACCGCATCGACCCTGACGAGCTTCGAGCGCTCCTGACCGCCGACGAGTACGCCGCCGTTGAGACCGTCACCCGCGACGCCGACAGCGAAACCTACCCCGAGTTCATTGAGCGGATCGCACGACGACCCGGCGCGCCCGGCGAGCTCGCCCGCGAAGTGAAACGCGCCGACGTCGCCGACAACCTCGGCCGGCTCACCCCCCAGCTCGAGCGATTGCGGCCGCGCTACACCGCGGCGCTCGAGCGTCTCGCCGTCTAGCGAGTTCCACCACGGACCGCCGGAACTCTCTCTGTGCTCAACTCAGGTTGCGAACGCTCCGACGATCGCTCCGGCGATCTCGAGCAGGATCCCTACACCGAGCAGCACAGCGCCGATGGCCCGGTTACGGATGCTCCCGGCCAGCACGTATCTGAGATGCTCGCGAAGCTCGTTGTCGGCAGCGGCGATCTCTGACCTGAGTCCATCCGACGGCACGGTCGAGCTGGGTGTCGAGCGACTTGTGCATCTCGACAAAGGCGTTATATGCATCGGCCTCGAGCTTGCTGATCGCGGTGACCATCGCTCGCTGCTGATCCGCCGACGACGAGAATGGACTAGGCAGACTCGAGGAGCGCGGCAGAGCCCTCCCGGGGTAGCGCCGTGTCGGCCTCGCCTTTCGCGCTCGCGCTGCGAACAGCCGCCGCGCCTGCTTACGGTCGTCGGCTATCTCCTTGACGACGAGATCAGACCAGACAGCTCGCAGACGCCGCCCGCCGCCGTGAGCACACCTGCGACAACACTCATCGCCGATCCTCTCGCATCGAGACCCGTAGCGAGTCCCGCACGCCGTCAGGAAGGAAGGAAGGCCACGCGCCGTCAACGACCGCGATCGCGTCCTCAACACACGAGTCCGCCTCGCCCAGCATCAGCCTGTCGTACGCGCTCGGCTGATCGGGATCCGACTTGAAGCCGCGCTCTTTGACGTGCAGGAGCTCGTCGCGGAGGAACTTGAGCTTGAGATAGCGGGCCCAGACAGCAGTCCCCGCGATCGCCTCGCCGCCCGGCAGCAGCGGCATCACCTTCTTGAACTTGTCATCGATCCCGATCGTGCGAACCATCTCGGCCTGCGGGACCTCACGGTCCTTTCTGAGCGTGACGCTCGTCCCGTCATCGAGCATGTCGATCGCGTGGTTAGCGAGGCTTTCGATTGCGGTGAACGCGAACAGAACGGCTGCCGTGGAGATCGGACACGCAGTCGATCGCCGAACTCGGGTTCTCAGGCCCGTAGCTCTCGCCATCGGGACGCGTCCGGAGCTTCGCCATGATCGCGCGGCGGCGCTTGACGCCACGATCGCGATATCGCTTTGACTCGATCAGGTTGAACGCGACTGGCTGCGGCGGATACCACATCAGCAGGCGACCGTCGTGCATCCGCGCCGGAGAAACGCTTACCGCCCAGGTGTCCTCGCTCACCGGGAACGTTGTCCTGGGCGAGCACCCGGGTCGCGACCAGCCGTGGAGTCCATCCGGCGCTCCGGCCGCTCCTTGCGCCTCGCGTCGCTCGCTTTCTCGCGGCCACTCGTCTACGCCTTGTTCGCGAGATACGCGATCAGGAACTCCCGCGCCGCGCCGAGCAACCCGTCCCGCACCTTCACCAGCGCTGACCGCCTCTCGGGCTCCTCCGTCGAAGCGATCTCTCGCTCGAGCGCGCTCACCAGGTCGGCGAGCACCGCCTCGGCCGAACTGCCGGGCCAACCCGCCTCGAGCTCGAACGTCTTGGGTGTGGGACGCACCATGACGGGGAACTCGCCCTGACGCCGAACGCGATCTCGAGGTACCCGTTCGCACGAGCTCGCGAATCGCGGCCGCGGAGTTCTCTTGGTTCTCTGCCGCTTGACAACCGCCGACGTCTTGATCCCGACTCGGGCGCTCCCTGCGCGACATACTCGCCATAGACCTGCTGGAGCACCGCCCGCACCGTCAGCCAGCTCAGATCAACCCCCGCCCGTCGCGGTGGCGGAACTGCGCCGCACGCACCTGCCAAGCGCGTCGACCCTCGCCGGTCACCGAGAACCGACGGCCATTCCCATCGATGCTCGCCACCCGCACCGAGCCCTGAGTCTCAAGGTCGTCAACCTCAACGTTCGACGGCGGTTGCGCGTCCTCTGGCCAACCCGGGTGCCCGATTATCGTCGGGCCTTCGGCGCGGTAGTACAGGACGAACAGGTCAGGCTCGCCGGCGGCCTCATCGGCCTGTACAAGCACCCCGAGGATGTCGTACAGGTCCCTCACGCCCCCAAGAGTGATCGCGCGAAAACGCCGGTCATCGCCACGTAGAAGATCACTCCCTTATCGTGTCAGCGGCACCGGCGGCCGGGACGTCACTGCGCCGGATCCTGCACTCGGCGTCGCCCGATCAAACCCCGGGATCGCAAGCCCGAACCCACCGAAAACGGGCATCCAGCGGGCACACAGAACTCGCACCCCGTCGCCCAGGGTCCCGAAACGCCCGGCGGGACGGGTGATAACCGGCCGGTGATCCCTTGCTCAATCAGCAGGGGGAACGCCGGCGGATGAGGTCACGCGGCGTCCGCGACCGCACGCCGCGGCTGACGCGCCCGCGCCTCATCCGGTGCCGGTCCAAACCGCGCGACCGGACCCTTAGCAGCGAGCGTCGCGAGCAACTGCGGCCGTTGCCCCAACGCCCGCTCGGCGCGCGGGCCAGCGCCGAGTGGCTCGTGCTTCGCCGACAAAGGCCCGCTGCAACACGAGGCTTCTCCCGAGTACGGTTTGCGCATGGCCGCGAACAGCCTTCCCGAGAGGACGGGTGATGACGGGCGATGGCAACGGCGACGCTCCGAACGCGGCCGCGCTATTCGAGGCGGCCGAACAGTCTGCGCGGCAGCGTCGAGTCGGCGGAGTACAAGCACCTCATGCTCGGACTGCTCTTCCTGAAGTACATCTCGGACTCCTTTGAGCAACGACGCCAGGAGCTCGAGGGAGATGGACACGACCCGGGAACGACTACTTCACGGACCGAGCGACGTCGCCTCAAATCCTCGAAGATCGGGACGAGTACATCTGAGAGAACGTCTTCTGGGTGCCGCAGGACGCCCGCTTCGGCGAGTTGCTGGAGGTGGCATCGCAGCCGGAGATCGCGCAGCGGATCGACCAGGCGCTCGACGCGATCGAGCCGAGAACCCGGAACAACTCCGCGGCGTCCTGCCAAAAATCTATGCTCGCGCCCCGCCCCAGCCAGAGAAGCTCGGTCAGCTTGTTTCAACGGTCGCGAAGATCGGCTTCGATGAAGGCGAAGACGACCGCCGGGACATCCTCGGGCGCACCTACGAGTACTTCATCAGGAGCTTCGCTCGTTCCGAAGGGCACCGGGGTGGCGAGTTCTTCACGCCGCGCTCAGTCACGAGAAGCTGGTCGAGATGCTCCAGCCCTTCGAGGGACGGGTGCTGGATCCGGCCAGTGGCTCGGGTGGCCTGTTCGTTCAGAGTGCCGAGTTCGTCGAGGCCCACGGTGGCCGCCCGAAGCAACTTTCCATCATGGGTCAGGAGAACAACCAGGCCACTTGGAGGATCGCGAAGATGAACCTCGCCATCCACGGCCGTCGGAGGGGACATCCGTCTTGGCGACAGTCTCCTCGACGACATGTTTCCGGGTCTGAAAGCTGACTTCGTGATGGCGAACCCTCCTTTCATGATGAAAGACTGGGGTGCAGCACAAGTCGATCCTCGAGGTCCGCGCTGGACGCTACGGCACTCCACCCGACTCAAACGCGAACTACGCGTGGATCCACATTTCATCCACCACTTGACGCCGGATGGACGGGCGGGCTTCGTGATGGCCAATGGTTCGTTGACGTCGAACCAGAACGGCGAGGACAAATACGAGAGACGCTCGTTCGCGCCGACCTAGTTGACTGCATCGTCTCGCTACCCGCCGCAGCTTTTCTTCACCACCGGGATCCCAGCCTGCCTCTGGTTCCTCGATCGGAACAAGGCGTCAACGAATGAGCGTGACCGTTGCGGTGAGGTGCTTTTCATCGACGCTCGGTCGATGGGGCAGAAGATCAGCCGAACGCAGATCGAGCTGACCGACGACGACATCGAGCGGCTCGCCTCCACGTACCACGCTTTTGGCGCGGGAGCAACGGAGATCCCTACGAGGACGTCCCCGGCTTCTGCCGATCCGTGGAGCTTGCCGAACTCGAAGAGAACGGGTTCTTGCTCGCGCCTGGTAGTTACGTGGGGGACCGACGATACGGATCGTGACGACGAGCCTGCGGACGATCCTGTCGCTCGCCTCACGGAACTCGTTGACGAACGGGCTGCTGAAATGCTCCGCTTGGCGACGGTGGTGCGGGGGCGATCGCTCCGCTCGGGGCAGGGGAGTTGGACGGTGAGGCGAAGCTCCCACTTCCCCAGTTCAAGAAGGGCCTGCGCCAAGCCGTCGACGAACTTGTCCGGGCGACGTGGGGCCTGGTTCGTCGAGTTTTCGCCTGTCCGGGCCAAGTCCGAGGACCTGATCCGGCCAACATGAGCGAGCGACGTTGCCCCAGCGCTTCCCCGACCGGTTCTTGCCGTCCGAGGTTGGCGAGATCCCAGAGGGATGGCGCGTCGCGAGCATCTACGAGATTGCTGATGTCACCTATGGCGCCGCCTTCTCATCGGGGCTGTTCAACGAAGTGGGTGAGGGGTTCCCGCTCATACGCATCCGCGATCTGGCCACGCATCGGCCCGAAGTGTTCACGACTGAGGAACACCCGCGGAAGTCGATCGTTCGTATGGGTGACATCGTCGCCGTATGGACGGCGAGTTTCGTGCCCACTTCTGGCGGGGGCCAGACAGCGTGTTGAACCAGCGTGTCTGCATGTTCATCCCGAAGGACGGCGTCTCCTGCCGCTTTCGTGCTGCACAGCATTGTGCGGCCACTCGCGTTCTTTGAGCAGGCGAAGCTCGGCACGACCGTCATTCACCTCGGCAAGCGCGACATCGACAAGTTCCGGGTCGTGGTGCCATCCGACAGTGTGCTTGACGCTTTCGCTGCGATCACAGATCCACTCGTTCGCGGCTCCCTCCTCGACTCGCGTAGCCCAGTGGCCGCCCTGTCGATCAACGAGGACGCATACGCGGAAAAACCTGCCCTCGAATGGCTCCAGCAGCTCGGTTGGGGATGACGTGCATGGGCCATCGATCGCCCCAGGTCCGTCGCCGCGGAGCGTGAGACTTGGTACGAGGTTGTGCTCGTTGATCGCTTGCGGCGGTCGCGAGTTGACCTCAACCCTGACGAGCGGTTCGGCGATCGAGCTCGTGGTCTCCGAAGTCCGAGCAATCGACTCGCCAGTGCCCATCGAGGACCACCGGAGTTTCCACGAGATGCTCCTGTCCGGCGTTTCGGTCGCACCGTGCGCGACAAGACGGGAAGGAACGGAACGTATCGCGCGATGCTGATCGACTTCGAGCATCCGCAACGAACGAGTTCCTCGCGGTCAACCAGTTCACGATCATCGTCGGCGGCGAAGAACCGCCGGCCGGACGTCCTGCTCTTCGTCAACGGTCTGCCGCTCGGCCAGATCGAGCTCAAGAACCCGGCCGACGAGCAGGCGACGGCCGAGGCGGCCGCCAACCAGGTCGCGCCACTACGCGCGAGACGATCCCGCCGCTCTACCGCTTCGTCGAGCTCGTCGGCGTCTCGGACCTGATCTCAGGCGCGGGTCGGGACGATCACCACGCCGCCGGAGCACTTCGCCGAGTGGAAGACGATGGACCCGGACCGAGACGAGGGCAAGTCCGCAGCTGGAGGTCATGATCGATGGCGTCTTCGCGCCCGGCGCGCTTTCTCGACCTGATCCGCGACTTCGTCCTCTTCGAGACCGACGGCGCGCAGGACGTGGAAGATGCTGGCGAAGTACCACCAGGTCGACGCGGTCAACCGCGCGGTCGAGTCGATCGGCGAGGCGATGGGAGGGACGGGCGCGGCGGGGTCGTCTGGCACACGCAGGGCGCCGGCAAGAGCTACTCGATGGTCTTCTACGTCGACAAGCTCCGGCGCGACCCGCGTTTCGAGAACCCGACGGTGGTGGCCGTCACCGACCGGACCGACCTCGACGAGCAGCTGCTGAGACGTTCGCCGGCAGCCGCAGCTCGCGCCGGCCTGTAAGCAGGCCGAGGAGATCACCGGCGGCCGGAGAGCCTGCACGAGCTGCTCAAGGTCCCGGCGGGCGGGATCGTGTTCACCACGATCCAGAAGTTCGCGCCGCGCGACGCGGCGCGGCGAGATGCCGGCGCTGTCCGAGCGCGAGAACGTGATCGTCATGGCCGACGAGGCGCACCGCTCCCAGTACGCCGACTTCGCGCGAAACATCCGATAGCGCTTCCGAACGCGACCCGGATCGGCTTCACCGGCACGCCGGTCGAGAAGGCTGACCGCTCGACGCAGCTCGTCTTTGGCGACTACATCTCGGTCTACCGGATGCGCGCGGCGCAGGAAGACGGCGCGACCGTCCCGATCTACTACGAGCGCGCCGGATCCCGTCGACGTCGAGGACCCCGAGCGAGCTCGTCGCGAGGTCGAGGAGTCCTCGAAGGCGAGGAAGAGGAGGCCGCCGGCAAGCTTGTCACCGCCGTGGGCGAAGCTCGAGAAGGTCGTCGGCGCGCGAGACCGCCTGGAGCGGCTCGCCGACGACATCGCGCGAGCACTATCGCGGAGCGCGCGAAGGTCGCGGGCAAGGCGATGGTCGTCGCGATGAGCCGCGGATCGCCGCCGAGCTGACCGAGCTACTCAGAAGCGGCTCGGCGAGGAGACCGTCGACCTGCGTGATCACTGCCCAGGCGACCGACGACGCCGAGATCTCCAGGTACCGGCGCTCGAAGCCCGAGCTGAAGCAGGTCGCCGACGACTTCAAGGACCCCGATGACCCGCTGAGGGTCGTCGTCGTCCGCGACATGTGGCTGACCGGCTTCGACGCCCCCGTCGCTCCACACCCTGTACGTCGACAAGCCGATGCGGGACCATGGCCTGCTGCAGGCCATCGCGCGGGTCAACCGCGTCTTCCGCGACAAGCCCGGTGGCCTCGTCGTCGACTACATCGGGATCGGCGAGGACCTGCGCACCTCGCTGCCGCGCTACGACGACAAGGACGTCGACGAGCCGGTCGATCCCGGCCGCGCAGGGTCACGCGGCCTGCGGGAGAAGCACGAGGTCCTCTGCGCGTTCTTCACCCCGATCGGCTTCCGCCCCGGCGAGCTAGCGACCCCGACCCCGAGACGCTCTTCTCGGACGCCCACAACATGATCCTCGAGGACGAGGAGAGACGAAGACTTCCTCGACGCCACAGCCGCGTTCGCGCGCTGGTAGCGCTCGCCCGCACCCAGCCGGCTGCGATGAGTTGCGCGACGACGTCGGGTTCTTCAACGAGGTCGCCGCCGAGGTTCGCAAGTTCACGCCCCCCGAAGGCGAGGCGAGCCAGGCTGCCGAGCAAGCCGGGCGCCAGTTCTTTCCGAAGGACTCGCCGCCGGCGAGGTCGATCGACGTCTTCGGCCTCGCCGACGATGACCGCCCCGAGATCTCGGTCCTCTCCGACGAGTTCCTCGACTCGATCACAAGACGGACCGAGCACGCCAATGCCAGGTGCGCCTGCTGGAGAAGCTGCTCAACGACGAGATCAGCGGGCGGACGCGGAACCAGATGCAGGCGAAGCTCTTCAGCGAGGAGCTCGGCGCCGTCCTCCGCCGCTACGAGCTCAAGCAGATCACGAGCGCAGAGGTCGTCGAGCGCTCGTCGATCTCGCCAAGAAGCTGCGCGATGCCCGCCACCGCCACGAGCAGCTCGGCCTCAGCGAGGAGGAGGCCGCCTTCTACGACGCCCTCGCGGGCGGGGACGAGACCTGACAGCCGACCCGAGCTCGCCGACATCGCCCGCGACTCGTCGAAGGCATCCGCGCGCGATCTGACGGTGGACTGGGCAGACCGCGAAGCGACCGAGGCGATGATCCGCGCGAAGATCAAGCGGCTGCTGCGCAAGCACGCGTACGAGCCGCCGCCGACGCGAAGCGGCGGCGGGGCGGAGGCGATCGGCGCACGTCGCGTTGATCACGCAGCGCAGCTCGTCCTCGACCAGGCGAAAGCGCTCTACCGCTACTGGCCCGATATCGAGGTCGGCGACCGGCTATTCCTCTGATCGCGCGGCGAACGCGCGCCCCTGACACGGGCCCCGGTCGAGTAGCGTCTGCGTTATGCCGGTCAAGTTCGGTCTCTGGCGGGTAGACGGCCAGTCGGTTCGAGCAGGTTCCGACGAAGCGTGTATCGCCTCCGAGGAGCGGCTTGGAGGGCATCATTGAGGCGCAGCATCGACATCCTCGGCCTCGGCAATCTGTTCCAGATCGGCCGACAGGTCGTCACCGACTTCGGCAAGCGCATCGACCTGCTCGCCATCGACGGGCAGGGCGACCTCCACGTCATCGAGCTGAAGAAGGACCGGACGCCCCGCGAGGTCGTGGCGCAGGCGCTCGAATACGGCTTCTGGGTCCAGAGCCTCTCGTTCGAGGCCATTCGCGAGCTCTACGCGAAGCACCACGACGGCGAGGACTTCGACTCCGCGTTCACCAGCCACTTCGAGGCGGAAATCCCCGAGGCGATCAACACGAGCCACCAAATCCTCGTCGTCGCGACCGGGATGGACACCAGCACCGAGCAGATCGTCGAGTACGTGCGCGGCTACGGGGTGCCGATCAACGTCCTGTTCTTCGAGTACCTCGACGACGGCGGGCGCGAGTACTTGGCGCGCTCATGGCTTACCGATCCTGAGCTTGAGGCGCCGAGCAAGAGCGGCAGGCAAGAAGCAGGCGCCGTGGAACGAAATTGACTTCTTCGTCGCCGTCGGCGAGAACGACGAGCGAAATTGGGACGACATGGTCCGCTACGGATTCGTCTCAGCAGGCCACGGGGACAAATACCGCAGGGCGATGGAGCAGTCTCTTCGAGGGCGCGCGGGTCTGGGCCGCGATCCCAAGCAGCCGTGCAACGGGAGGGGCGCATGGCTATGTCGGAGTGGGCCGAGTGACGGCGCAAGCGGTCCGGCGTGAACGACTTCGATGTCGAGGTCGATGGGGCAACGATGAACATTCTCCAGGCCCCCTTGGAGGCGACCAACATGGGCTGGGACGCCGATGACTCCGAACTGTGCGAGTACCTGGTCGGGGTCGAGTGGATCGACACTCGCCCCCGAGAGAAGGCTGTGTGGGAGAAGGGCATGTTTGCCAACCAGAACGTCGTGGCCAAGCTGAGGCAGCCGTATACGCTTCAGCGCCTGGCCGAAGCTCTTCCGAACCGATCCACCCGGCGTAGAGTAGGTCGCCGCAATCGGTCTTTGACTCGGCGCGGATCTAACCGGAAGTTTTTCGTCTTGCGGCGCTGGATCGTGTTGATCGGCGGGCGATTCGGCGCTGCGGGGGTGGCTGGTTACTGTCTACGGTTTGAGCTTGGTGCCGAGCAGCTCAAAGGCGGTGGCTTGAAGTTCGGTGGGGGTGGTGAGGCGGGTGAAGGTGTGCTCGCTGGGGGCGATGCGCAGGGTGTTGCGACATAGGGTGGCGAGGTCGTCGAGCAGGTCGGGGAGGGTGTGGGCGGGGTAGCCGTGCTCGGTGTGGGCGCTGGCGGCCTTGGCTTTGGCGTTGGGTGAGCGTTGGGCTGGGGAGACGGGGTCGGTGGGAGCGTGTGGTGTCTCGTCGTCGAACAGCAGTGGGGTGAGACGTGAGCGCAGTTCGAACGAGACGTAGTAGGCGAGCATGCACAGGAGCGCGTGCGCGCGGACACGGGTCTCGAGGTGATGGCGGATCGGTCGGATCTCGAGCGTGTCCTTGATCGTCTTGAACGCGCGTTCGGCCGTTTTGAGCTGCTTGTAGGCGCGGACGGTCGCTTGGGTGGTGAGGGTTGGGTGCTGGCTGGTGCTGCGGATCACGTAGAACCCGTCAAGTGCGGCCTCGGTGGCGATCTGCTCGGTCTTGCGCTGGAAGGAGAACGAGCCGTCTGAGATCTCAAGCTCGAAGTGTTTGGCCATCTTGTACTTGTTGATGACCTTCCCGGCGCGCTCGCCGATCCTGCCCGCCGGAGCGTTGCGAAGTGTTCCCCGCTCCCCGTCGACCATCGTCTTGACCTTGGCGAGTTCTGTCTCTGTGGCCCCGAGCATGCTCTCGCGTTTGCGGGCGCGCTCGGCCGCGACGGCCGGGTTGCGGCACACGATCAGCCGCTCTTTGGGGTAGAGCTCGGAGGCGATCTCGGCGAGGTTTTGCTCGTCAAACAGTGACAGTTGAAGGTCGCCTGAATTGACCAGCGCGCGGATCTGGACGGCTTTGAGCGCGGTGATGAACTCGATCCCCTGCTCGGTCAGCGTCTGGGCGTGCGCCTGGGTGATCATCCCGCGATCCCCGACCAGCACGACATGCTCGATCCCGAACCGCTGCGAGACCGCGCGCGCCGCGTCGGGCAACGTTTGCTGGTCGGTGATGTTGCCCTCGTGCACGCAGATCGCGACCGGCCGCCCCTCCGGCGAGCACGTCAGCCCGTAGGTGATCTGCAGCTTGCCCTTGACCGTGTCACGCGAGTAGCCGAGTTTCGCCAGCGGACAGCAGCGCCCCTCCAGATAGCTCGAGGACAGGTCATAGAGCACGAACCCCTCGCCGGCGAGATGACGTCGGGCGAGCGTCTTCTCGATCCGCTCCTGGCGCTCCAGCAGCCAGTCCATCGCCGAGAGCAGCTCGGCCTCGGTGACCTCTCCCAGCTCGAGCTCGTCGGCCAGCGTCGTCTTTCGTACCGGCGGGTGTGCGCCAGCTTTGACCCGGGGCGAAGTACCTGCTGGACGACCATCGCCACGCACAACTCACGCTCACGGCAACGCTCGCGTGAGAGCAACCGCTCCAGGTCAAGCTCGCCCACCACGCCCAGCACCGCCGCGACGTGCCCGTGCGGTAGCGACCGGGTGATCTCGAAGTCATCGTCGAGATCAACCAGCCGCCGGCCCGCGAGCATCGCCCGCAACCCGTCGATCATCCAGTCCTCCAGATGCGACAGATTCCCGACCGTCTCGTTGCGAACCTTCCCGTCCTTGCGATAGGAGCGCCGCAGCAGCGTGGACGTGTACTCAGTCCCCTTGTAGTGGCGACGCGTGACCGCGATGTGAACCTTCCCGCCACGCTTGGCCATCACAGAATCATCCCACACACAGGGCCGACAGTCAAGCAGTTTAGTGTCTACATCAGACTAACAAAAAGAAGCCCGACCCCCGCAAACACGGGCGATCAGGCCTCAACCCCTCAAAAACTTCCGACTAAGCGGCCGCTCGCCTCCGAAACGCTTCTGTATGGACTTCCGGAGCCTGTACGGGCCCCGTGCCTGCCGGATCCCGCCGCACCGCGAGACGCTGCTTGTTCGCCGGGCTTCTGCTGAGAGCCGAGAGGGCGCGATGCGAACCAGCGAGGCGCTCCCCCCCGGCGAGCCACAGACTCCTGCTCGCCAGCTCACAAATCCTCATCTCTGACCCGGGGCAACGTCCGCTGCATGATCGCCTCGTGCACGAACGCCTCGAGCTCCGCGCCCGTGACCTCGCCTGCCACGAGATCCCTTAGCTTGGAGAGGACCAGATCCCCGAGTCGCATGAGATCCGCTTCGCTGCGCACGACACCGAGCGAGGGCATCTGCCTGTCGCCTCGAGCAACCTGTCATCACCATCTGCCGCCACGCCCGCCGCCTTGACGCGCCCAGCGCAACCGGCGCGTTCGACGTCTTGCGCGCGTTCGCGAGCGCCAACAGATCGGTGAAGATCCGCCGATGGAACGCGAGCAGCTCCTCCACCAGCTCCATCCCCGGGCCGCTCCAGCGGCGCCGGTGCCTTCCGGGCACGCTCGATCAGGCCGCGGATCGGGCGAGTGCCGACGCCGGAACTCCTGGGCCACCCCCCGGCGCGGCACGCCGCACCCAACCCTCGCGATCATCCCGCTGTCACGGGCATCGACCGCATCCGATCCGACCCGCGGGCGGTCGCGCCCGCTC
Organism: uncultured Solirubrobacterales bacterium; assembly: GCA_963794285.1. Taxonomy (GTDB): domain Bacteria; phylum Actinomycetota; class Thermoleophilia; order Solirubrobacterales; family Solirubrobacteraceae; genus Palsa-465. The sequence continues at coordinate 73,138 of CAWCDS010000007.1, read as the reverse complement.
GCTTCGCCCGGGCTGCGGTCGATCCGCTGCACGTTTCGCCCCCGTGTCGACCGCAGGCTTGGTTGCTGATCTCCGTCCGGTCGATCGCCGCGCCGTCGCCATCGGCGAGCGTAAGACCGTATCGCGCCCGATCCCACGAACCGCTGACGCGGTCGCGTTCAGTCCAGCCGAGCGTGGCAGCAGACGCCGGCGTCATGCGGGGCTGTGCATGAGGCGGTGGCCGTTCGTGTTCGCCCACTCTGTCGTCGTGGGAGAAGCAGGTCTAGACAAGAGGCGCAACTGAATCAGGCCCCCGAGCTCGAGACGTGCGGAAAACGCGATGCCGGCGACCCTGTACGGACCTTGCCGGTCAGACCGGGATTGGACAGATGTCGATGGGCCTATCAGGAGGAAGCCCTCGTACGGCGTGCCGCGAATGGCGCCTCGAACGTCGTCGAGGTCCGAAGCGAGTGCTCAGACTTGACCTTGCTCGTGGTAGATAAGGTCGAGCCCCATCTCCATCACTCCTCGAGCCGACGCGCTGCCACTGATCGCCTGACCGTCGACGGTTGTAGCGGATCGTCGCACGAATTCGCGCTCCTGCCGTTCTTTAAGCCACCGTTTGCTCGTTACCTGGATGTCACCTGAACCCTCCGGGCCGAACGTGAGCTAGCCGTCGGTTAGGGGGATCGAATCAACCGCGCTCCCGCCTGCATCAGGAACGTGGAACAACCCGCGGATCAGACGGACCTCGAGCAGGTGGACCAGCGCCTCGTCCACCTGTCGCCCCAGCGTGTTGTTGCATTCTCCACACATATCACCCTTTGGAAGCGTCACATCGGCATGTAGACCAAGCCCCTGTGGAAACGTGCCCGACGCTCGTCCATCCGCCCAACCTCTGGAAAAGAGCTATCGCTGCTCGAGATATTGGCGCTGCTTCGCCGGAAGCCGCGCCCACGCCCACAGCGTGCAGTTCCCCGGCGCCCACCCGTCCACCACCGTTAGCGCCTCCTGCTCGCTGATTGGATGCGCTCCGTGAGCGCGTCGAGCTCCCGGACGCAACCCGAAGTGCGCGATACTTCCAAACATTTCTGGCACAGCCGCCCCGTTGTCGCGGATCCGAGCGAGGTAACGGTTCCGGTTAGGGCCTTTGTAGACCTGCGTCGCCATCCAGCACTCCACCGTAGCCGGTGATATCGGAGTTATCCTCAGAGTGTGGACGGACACGAGCGCAAGACCAGCGGCGCTAGCGGACCTTCGCGCGGCAGCTTTCGAGGGGTGCCGTCCAGAACGGCCACCCCACGTGGTTCGTCAGTCCGCGCTCGCTGCATCGCCGCGAGCAAGCCGCGAGCGCTCCGCCGCAGCGTGCCGAGTCCCCCACAGGGGAACCCTCGGCGGCCGAAGCCGAATAGCGCATCTGGCATTACGTGCCGCCGCCGCCGTCACGCCACCGGCCGTACCAGGCATCCAGTGCCAAATCCATTAGCACCAGCCGCGCTCTCATTCTTCGTCGAGTGGATCGACCGCGGCGACGATCGCGGCGACGCCCGGGTATGTCCAGCAGCGCGAGCCGCATCGTGTGCGCGCGCATCGAACATCGAGCTGTAGGCATGGGGAAGCTTTATCCCCTGACCGACGGATCCGGCGGGGCATCTACTTGTTGTCACTCCCGGCCTCACCAGTCTGATCGCCGCGCGCTGCGATGCGCGCCATCCGCGCAGCACCAGCGTCAGCATCAGCGTCGCCGGCACGTCGCGCGGCAACTCCGCGATCGGCGTCACTCAACGGACCGAGATCGCCGGCGACGAGCGAGAGCCGCCTGTTCGAGTTCGCGCTGAACATTGCCGGCGGCGCCATCGCGAGCCGCGGGTACCAACGGCAGACCAGTACTGCCCTTCGGCAACGCGCGGCAGGCATCGTTCGGTTGCCCAATGTCTGCCATATTCCGCGGAGGCGCGTCGTGACCCGTCAATGACCGCCTGCGAACCCCAGCCAATGCATGGCATGCAGGAGGTCGCCGGTTCGAGCCCGGCTAGCTCCACCTCCTCCTTCACTACCGTCGTCCGCTCGGGCGCGCCGGGGTTCGCGCTCGGCCCGGAGGCCGGCTACCCCTCCCCCTGCTTGGCAGCCTCGAGCGCCGCCGGCGGGTCCAGCGCGCGCTCACCGGACACGAGTTCGAGCGCACGGTCTGCGAGCTCGGCCGCCTCGACGCCGCTGACGGACTCGTCGCGCAGTGCGAGCGCCAGCAGCACCTCGCGCATCAATTCCGGGTTCGTCGTATCAGGCGGCGGCCCGGCGGGCGGCAGCGCCCGTGCGCTCGCCAGCAGCCGCGAGGCGTTGACGCCGCCACCGAACAGGCGACCCGGCTGCCGATCGGGGATCGTCGCGACGATCGCGCCGCTGGCCGGGTTGACGACGTTGATCTTGCTCCGCAGCCCCTGGCGTTCGAGCGCCAGGCGGTAGCCGGACAGACGCAGGTAGCCGAGCTGCGCAGCCAGCTGCGTGAACGCGAACACTTCGGTCTCCTCGCGGACTCGGGGTTGGTGCAGGGAGATCTGCGTGCCCGCGTCCGGGAGGTTCGGGTCGGGATCGGGGGCGACGAGCAAGAACGCCTGAGGCCCGAGCCGGCCGGCACCGACTCCGGCGACGTCGGCGAGCAACTGGTAGCCGCCGAGGCCGAGCGCCCCGACGATCCCCGGCGGAAGCGGATTGCTCGCGAGATGTCCGGATGCGAACGCCATCGTCAGTTGTCGAACAGACCGCCGACGATGGCGCCGATAGCCGCCGCCGGCGTCACGTTGGGCGTTGCCACCCGAGCCCTCGGCGACGGGCGGATGGAAGTAGGCGCTCTGCAGGCACACGCGGCCGGGACCGGTGAAGCGGTTGAACACGAGATTGCCGCCGCCGCTGAGAAAGCCGGTCTTGAAACCGTACAGCTCCTGCGTCATCGTCACCGAGTGATCCCGGTAAACCCAGCCGCCTGGTTCGATGTCGATCATCTCGCCGGGCTCCAGCACCTTCTCGAACACGTTCCCGTAGCCGTGGATCCAGACGACGCCCTCATGATCGGTAGCGAGGAAGTGGTCGACGAAGAAGCCGCCGCCGTACATCATGTTCGCGAAGCCCTTGATCCGGCTGTAGTCGTACTGCACGCCGCCGGTCGCGGCAAGGAACTGGTGCTCGCGGACGACGATGCCCTCGCCTGCCTGCAGGTGGATTGCGGCGACGTGGCCGGGCGCGTCCCTGCTGAATGCGATCTCGCCGGCCGACTGCGCCTCGAGCAGCAGCAGCGGCATGCCACCGAACGCGCGCCGCTTGAGGCCCTTCTTCAGCGGATGCAGCCCGATCTGCATCTGCGGATACTTCCACAGCAGCACGTGATGCTCGAAGTACACCGGCACGTTGCCGTCGAGTGCCATGTGCAGGACTGGGACGAGCTCGCCCTCGAGCCGGTAGTTGAGTCCCGGCGCTGAGCCTTGGGTGATCTGCGTGGGAAGGATCTGCGGTGCGGATGGCATCCATCTCCATTTCGTCGCTGGCCATTCGCGGCAGCGGCGAACCCCCGCTACCTGGTATCGGGTAGGACGGTATCGCGCGGGACCACGGACTGCCAGCGCGCCGGCGCGGTCACGCCGCTAACCATAGGGAATAATCGAGCGGTGCCGCCGATCTACGTCACAGGCCACCGTAACCCGGACACGGACTCGATTGCGTCAGCGATCGGCTACGCCGAGCTCAAGGGCCGCCTCGATCCCAACCATGAGTACATCCCGGTCCGGCTCGGTGAACTGAACGCCCAAACGCGTTGGGTGCTCGATCGAAGCGGCGCTCCTACACCGCGGCTGCTCCCGCACGTGCTGTTGCGCGCCTGCGACGTGATGCAGACGACCTTCCCGTGGACCACTCAGCACGAGCCGATCCGGGCGGTCGGCTTTGCGATGGCTCGAGCCGACCTCGACCTCGTGCCGATCGTCGACGAGCAGGGCGCGCTGGTCGGCGTGGTGAGCGAGCGAACGCTGGCGCGCAGGTTCATCCGCGAGACCCGCCAGACCTCCACGTTGGAGGCCCCGACCCGGATCAGCGCCGTCGTCGAGGTGCTCGAGGCCGAGCTCGTGGCGGGGGACGACAAGCAGCTCGCGGGACGCGTGTGGGTGCACTCGATGGATGTGAAGACCGCGAGCGGGATCTCCGAAGGCGACGTCGTGGTCGTCGGCGATCGTGATGACGCGCAGCGGCTCGCGCTCGAGCTCGGCGCCGCCCTGCTGGTGATTTCCAACGGCGCCAGCCCGTCGCCCGAGGTCTTGGACCTGGCCCGCAGCCGCGGCGCGGCGGTGGTGGTCTCGCCGCTGGACACCTACGTCTCTGGCCGGATGATCACGCTGGCGGCTCCGTGCCGTGCCTACATGGAGAAGGATCCACTGACGATCAGCACCGAGTACCTCGTCACCGACGTCTCAGAACAGATCAAGGAGATCCACTACGGAGCCGCCGTCGTCGTCGATGCCCGCCGTCGCCCGGTCGGCCTGATCAGGCGCTCAGATCTGGTCGCGCCGCCCAGACGGCGTGTGATCCTCGTCGATCACGCGGAGCAGGCCCAGAGCGTGACCGGCATCGACCAGGCCGAGATCGTCGAGATCCTCGACCACCATCACATCGGCTCGATCGAGACACGGGTCCCGGTGACGGCGACGTTCGACCCGGTCGGCTCGACGGCGACGCTCGTCGTCGAACGCTTCCGCCAGAACGGGATGGAGCCGAGCCGTCCGACGGCGCTGGCGCTGCTCGGCGCGATCCTCTCAGACACGGTGATCCTCAACTCCGCCACCACCACCGAGCGTGATCACGCCGTGGTCGACTATCTCGAGCGCGTGCTCGCGGTTGACGGGACGGAGCTCGGGCGCGAGATGTTCGAGGCGACCGCCGACGTATCGGAGGTCAGCGCCGAGGAGATCGTCTCGCGAGACGCCAAGCAATACAACGTCACGGGCGGCCAGACGATCTGCATCGCGCAGGTCGAGGTCGTCGGCAAAGGCCTGCTCGAGCGCAAGCCCGAGCTGCTCGAGGCGATGCGACATGAGCGTGAGCGAAATGGCTTCCAGCTCTACGCGCTGATGGTCACCGACGTGTTGTCAAAGGGCACCGACCTGCTCGTCGCAGGCGACATGGCCGCGGTCGCCCGGAGCTTCGGGGTGCGCCCGACGGACAGCATGATCGAGCTGCCCGGCGTGATGAGCCGCAAGAAGGAAGTCGCGCCGAAGCTCTTGGCCACCCTTTAGGCTCGAGCCGCTCCGACTTCCTGAGCCGGCGCCTCGCCCCACAGCTGCTCGAGCCGGTAGTACTCGCGCGTCTCGGGAGTGAACACGTGCACAACCACGTCAAGGTAGTCCATCAGGATCCAGTGCGACTGCGTGAGACCCTCGACGCGACGGGGCAACATGCCGTGATCGGACTTCATGCCCTGATGGATCGCGTCATGGATCGCCTTCGCTTGACGGTCTGTCCGACCTGTGCAGATCACGAAGTAGTCGGTGTAGGAGATGATCCCGCGGAGATCGAGCTGGACGATCTCCAGCGCCTTTCGATCCGCGGCGTACTCCGCAGCTGCCTGTGCGATCTCTTCCGGCGTCATCTCGTACTTGGGCCTCCGTACAGGCTGTGTTCGTGGATGTAATGCGCTACAGCGTCGGGAACGAGGTACTTGATCGGCTCGCCCGCCCTGGCCCGGCGCCGGACCATCGTCGAGGACACGCCGATCCGGGGCATCTGGAAGAACTGCGAGCGCTCGCCTCCGGGAAGTCCCGCGAGCGCGGCGTCGACGGCCGCTCGGGATGTGCCTCGGCGCTTGGCCACCGCCAAGCTCGCGAACGACAGTACCCGCTCCGGCTGGTGCCACGTGGGCATCCCTGCCGCGACGTCGCCACCGACGATCAGGAACAGCTCGTTATCTGGCGCGTGGGAATGCAGCTCTGCAAGCGTATCGACTGTGAACGACGGCCCAGGGCGCTGCATCTCGATCTCCGATACGGCAAACCGCGGATCGCCCGCAACTGCGAGCCGACAGAACGCCAGCCGGTGCTCCGGACCCGGCTCGTCCTCGACGGGTTTGTGTGGCGGTATCCGGGCGGGAATCAGCATCACGCGATCGAGGCGTAACTGAAGGTACGCCTCCTGGGCGCACACGAGGTGACCAATATGTGGCGGGTTGAAGGTCCCGCCGAGGATGCCAACGCGCACGGCTCAGCAGCGACGGCTCACGGACGCACGTGGCCCGCGCCCTCGACCAGGTACTTGAAGGTGCACAGCTCGCGCAGGCCGATCGGGCCGCGAGCGTGGAGCTTCTGCGTCGAGTTGCCGATCTCGGCGCCCATCCCGAATTCCCCTCCGTCGGTGAACCGCGTGGAGGCGTTGACGTACACGCATGCAGCGTCGACGCCGAGCTGGAAGGCCCTCGCTGACCGCGTGTCGCCGGTGACGATTGCCTCGGAATGACCGCTGCCGTGATCGTTGATGTGAGCGATCGCCTGCTCGGTCGAGTCGACGACGCCGACCGCGAGCTCGAGCGCGAGATACTCGGTGTCCCAGTCCTCATCGCTCGCGGCGTCGACCGGCGTGTCTCCAGCCGCAGCCCGAGCCCGCTCGTCCCCATGCAGCGCGACCCCGGCCGCGTGCAGCGCGTCCAAGGTTCCCGGCAGGAAGTCGGCCGCCACGTCGGCGTGCACGAGCAGCGTCTCGGCTGCGTTGCAGACGCCGGGCCGCTGCAGCTTGGCGTTGAGCACGATCGCCTGTGCGGCCTCGAGATCCGCGCCGGCGTCCACGTAGACATGACAGTTGCCGGATGCCGCGTAGATCACGGGCACCGTCGCGACCCCCTTCAGCGCAGCCTTCAATCCCTCCCCGCCGCGCGGGATGATCAGGTCGATGACGCCGGTTTGGGTCGCGAGTTCGCCGAGCTCCTCCCGACCGCCGCCCGCGACCAGCGAGAGCGATCCTTGGGGCAACCCGGCGCTGACAGCGGCCGCTGCTGCGACGCTCGCCAGGATCGCGTTCGAATGCGCCGCCGAACTCGACCCGCGCAGCACAACCGCGTTGCCCGACTTCAGGCACAGCGCGGCGGCGTCGATCGTTACGTTGGGCCGCGCCTCGTACACGACCGCAACGACGCCGAGCGGCACGCGCACCTTGCGCACATCGAGTCCGTTCGAAAGCCGGTGGCCGCCGATCACCTCTCCGACCGGGTCCGGCAGCGAGGCGATCTTGCGCACGCCGGCGGCGATGTCCGCGACCCGGCGCTCGTCGAGCGCCAGCCGATCCATCAGCGCCGACGACAAGCCGCTGTCACGCCCGGCCTCGAGGTCCCGGGCGTTCGCTTCGAGGATCTCCTCGGTGCGCTCGAGCAGCGCAGCTGCAATCGACTCAAGCGCCGCGTCCTTGACCGTGGAGTCGAGCATCGCAAGCTGCCGCGAGGCCCGTTTCGCATCGGCGCAAATCTCGGCTACGGAGGCTGCGGTGGTCGCCATACGCCTTAAAGATTACGCGAGCACGAAGTAGTCCCTGTGCACAGCCTCCTCGCTGGCACGCGGAAGCAGCTCCCGGACATCCGCCGACTTCATCCCGAGTACGCGCCGCAGCTCGGCCGCAGAGTAGTTACAGATGCCCTTGCCAACCGACTCACCGTCGTGCGCGATCTCAACCGCGTCCCCGGCGTCGAAGGATCCCGACACCTCGACGACTCCGACCGGCAGCAGACTCGTACCGCCCTCACGCAGCGCGCGCGCGGCCCCAGCGTCGACGAGCACACGGCCGCGCGCCGGCTTGGCGTACTTCAGCCACAGCTTGAAGCTGGAATAGCGACCTTCGCGCGCGGCAAATCGCGTGCCCACGTGCTCGCCGGCCACCGCCGCCGTGATCACGCCCGGGATCAGCCCGCCGGCGATCACCGTCGGGATCCCGGCCGCGGTCGCCATCTCAGCGGCAACGACCTTCGAGCGCATCCCACCCGAGCCGAGTGGGGATGTTGCGTGACCGATATCGAGGCCCTCGAGCTCGTCGAACTCGGCGACCTCGGATACCAGTTGCGCATCGGCGTGTGAGCGCGGATCGGCGGTGAAGACCCCGTCGGCATCGGTCAACAACAGCAGCATCTCGGCGCCGAGCAGGATCGCCACTTGGGCGGCCAGGAAGTCGTTGTTGCCGAACGAGATCTCGTCTGTCGTGGTGGTGTCGTTCTCGTTGATCACGGGCACGACGCGCCACTCCAGCAGCTTGCGCAGCGTCTGGCGCGCGTTCAGGTAGTGCGTGCGGGCGCTCATGTCGAAGAACGTCAGCAGTACCTGCGCCGTCGGTACCCCGCGCGCCCGCAGCAGATCGTCGTAGACCTGGTAGAGCTTGCCCTGCCCGACCGCGCTCGCGGCCTGTAGCTCATCGATCGTTCGCGGACGCAGGGGAAGCTGCATCGCGCCCATCCCGCGCGCGATCGCGCCGCTGGTGACGACGATCATCGCCTGGCCACCACGCTGCAGCTCGGCCACCTCGTCACAGATCCGGTCGAGCACGTCCGACCGCACCTCGCCGCGCTCGTCGGCGACGATGCTTGACCCGAGCTTGACGACGATCGGACTCATCGCCGTGGAATGTAGAGCGGCGGGCGCAGATGCGGCGCCCGCCGCCCAATTCGATCAGGCGGGCTTACCGCCCTTGCACCACGGATTCGCGGGCACACCCGCGCACGGGTTCGGCATCGTCTTCAGCCCCTTGGGCAGAGGATGCATCACGACCTTCGTCCGATGCGGGTAGTGATCGCCCTTCTGGCACCCGAACGGCTTGAGGTTGACGGCTGAGTCACACAGCACCTCGTTGAGGAACGGGACGTTGAGGTTGGGATCGACCTGCGTCGTCGCGCACGTCGGGTACTTCGCCTCGAGGTCGGCTGAGACCTGAGTGAGGCTCCCCGCCGTGTCGGTGTTGCCGCTGAAGCAGTCGCTCGGGTGCTTCTCGAGGTTGAGCTGCTCGAAGTCGCCGTTCGTCGGGTTCCCAAATCCGCCGTTGTTGGTGAACGTGTTGTCGACCAGATGGCGGCCGTAGCCGTCGAACAGGCAGCTCTTCTTGCCGAGGATCGGCGAGTTGTACGTGCCGCCGATGCAGGGCTTGCCGTTGTCCGGGTCGGCGATGAAGATCACGCCCCAGGCGTTGTTGTTCACAAAGCGGTTGTGCGTGACGGTGTCGTTGCGGGCGCCCGTCAGCGACAGGCCGGTGCCGAGTGGTCCGGCGGCCGCCGCGCCCTGGGCCGGGACGTTGGGGTTGTTGTTGTCATGAACGAAGTTGTCCATGAACACCCAGCAGGTGGTCACGCCCGCGACCGGCGGGTTGACGCCTTTCGGGCAGGCGCCGTTCTGCGGCGCGGGGTTGTCGCCGTTCTGGCTGTTGGAGTCGAACCCGAACTGGTTGTTGTCGAACTCCGAGTTCTTCACGACCAGCGTCCCGCCGGAATTCGAGCCGGAGTACCCGAGCACGTTGAACTCGGCGTGGATGTTGTCGACGAACTGGTTGCAAACCCGCATGCAGGCTCCGATGTAGAAGCCGGAATCGCTGAAGTTGCTCGCGTAGGACTGCGACCACGTGCCGCCGTTCCAGTTGCTCGAGAAGATGCCGTACTGGGCCGCGGTCTTGTCGTTCTTGTAGTACGTGCTCGTGGCGTTCAGGTAGGAGCCGACGAACCCGTGGCCGCCGATCCCGCCCTTCTCCTGGTCGCTGTGCCCGCCGTCCCACCAGATCTCGTTGCCGGTGTCGCCGGACCCGTGCAGATAGTTGCAGGCGGTCAGGTTCTGGATCCAGACGTTATCTGCCTTCCACACGAGCAAGCCGTTGAGACCGACGCGATGGCGCTTGAGAGCGGGCCCGAACTCCTGGTCGGACGCCTTGCTGCTGCATGTCGGCGAGCCGGGCCTCGTGCCGTCGACGACGACGCCGTTGCGGTTCATGCCGCGGATGTAGAGCCGCGGTGTCGTGATCAGCACGCCGGCTGCGACGTCGGGCCGTCCCTTTGGAGCGCGGTTGGACAGCTCCTTGTAATCACCTGGCCCGACCAGGACCCAGTCGCCGGGCTTCGCCTGATCGACGGCTGCCTGAATCGACGTGAACGTGCCCGGGATCCCGTTGAAGGTCCCGACGCGCAAGACCTTCGCGCTCGCCGCCGAGGCGCCCAACGCCGCGACAACCATCACGATTGCCGCGCTCATTACACGACGCATCCGTTCTCCTCTCTCTGATTTGGCTATCCGGCCAGCGCGCGATGCTACACGTTCGGATCCAGTTCGAAGGCGACGCCGGCAATCTCGACGTCATCCCCTGGTTCGAACCCTTCCGCCTCGAGCGCGCGGATCACGCCGATCCCTCGCAGCCGGCGTTCAAGGTGCGCGAGCGCGTCCTCGTTGTCGAGGTCATAGCGAGCCACCAGCCGCTCGATCCCCGGCCCAGTGACGCGATAGCTGCGCTCACCGACCCGCTGCACCTGGAATGAGCGCGGCGGCGCGGGCCGGAACACGCGGTGTTCGGCAAGCTCCTCGCCCGGCGCGAGTCCGGCACCCCACTCCGTCCCGCCGTCAGCGTCCTGGAGGGGCACGCGGCGGACAAGCTCGATTGCCAGTTCCTCGAGACCCGTGTGCGTCACCGACGAGGTCAGGATCACCGGGATCTCAGGTCCAAGCCGCCGGCGCCACTGCTCGCGGGCGCCGGCCGCGGTGGCCGCATCGACCAGATCCACCTTGGAGAGCGCGAGTATCCGCGGCAGCGCCGCCAGCCGAGGATCGTGCAATTGGAGTTCACGCTCGACGGTCTGATGGTTGCTGACCGGGTCGGACTGATCGAGGGGATTGCAGTCAAGGACGTGGACGAGCAGGCGGGTGCGCTCGACGTGGGCGAGGAACTCGTGCCCGAGCCCGGCGCCGGCGCTGGCGCCCTCGATCAGACCCGGAATGTCGGCAATCACGAGCTGGCGCTCGTCGAGCTCGAGCGTGCCCAGCACGGGCGAGAGCGTGGTGAAGGGGTAATTCGCGATCTTCGGTGCAGCGCGGGTGATCCGCGCGAGCAGGGACGACTTGCCGGCGTTCGGAAGCCCGACGAGCCCGACGTCGGCCAGCAGCTTCAGCTGCATCGTCACCCATGACTCCTCGCCCGGCAGTCCCCGCTCCGCGAACCGCGGCGTCTGGTGCGTGGGCCCGGCAAAGCGCTTGTTCCCCCGTCCGCCGGAGCCGCCTTTGGCAACAACTGCCCGTTGGCCGGGACGAACGAGATCATGCCTCGTGCCGTCGGCTTCGACGATTATTTCGGTTCCTGGCGGAACCGAGATTTCAAGCGTCTCGCCGTCGGCACCATGGCGAAGGGAGCCCTCTCCGTGCCCCCCGCGCCGTGCCTTGAAGTGCGTGCGGCGTCGAAAGCTCTCCAGATCGCGCAGCGAGTCGTCGCAGACGAGCACGACATCGCCGCCGCGAGCCCCGTCGCCGCCGTCCGGTCCTCCGCGCGGAACGTGGGCCTCGCGGCGAAAGCTCAGGCAGCCGTTGCCGCCGGCGCCGGCTTGAACGTGGATTCGGGCGCGATCCTGCATCCTTGCACTATGTCCAATCGCACCGATCCAGTCTTCCTGATCACGGGCGCCTCAAGCGGCATCGGCGCCGCCACGGCGCGCCACGCCTCGCAGGCCGGCTATCGCCTCGTCCTCGCAGCCCGCTCGACCGATCGCCTCCAGCAGCTCGCTGAGGAGCTCGGAGGTGACCAGCGGGCGCTCGCGGTCCGCTGCGACGTCACCGAGTGGGAGCAGCAGGAAGCGATGGTGCAGACCGCGTTGGCCCGGTTCGGCCGGCTCGATGTGGCGTTCGCCAACGCCGGGTTCGGGGCGTCCCGTGGGTTCCTGAAGGAAACTCCGGAGTACTGGCGCTCGATGGTGCTGACCAACGTCTACGGCGCCGCGCTGACGATCCGCGCCACGCTGCCGGTGCTGAAAGACGCCCGCGGCCACTTCCTGCTGACCGGCTCGGTGGCCGGCAGGCGAGCGCTCCCGGGTTCGCTGTACTCGGCGACCAAGTGGGCCGTCACCGGGATGGGCGAGGCGCTGCGGCAGGAGCTCAACGACACCGGCGTCCGGGTCACGTTGATCGAGCCGGGCATGGTCGACACGCCGTTCTTCGACAACCCAGTCTCGAACGCGCTGCACCCGGACGACGTCGCCCGCGCCGTGCTGTTCGCGGTCTCGCAGCCGCCGCACGTCGACGTCAACGAGATCCTGGTTCGCCCGACGGCTCAGTCCGGATGAGCCGGCTGGTCCGGCTGATCGGCTGATCTGGCTGATCGGGCTGGCGACTCAGGCCGGAGCCTGGTAGGTGCGGCATGGCTCGCCCCTGAGGCCAGGGCATGGCGGCAGCGGAGTCGGAACCTGCACGCCAGGCACGAGCGGGAGAACCAGCCGCGACGGCATCTGGGGCGAATGCGCGATCTGGACCGTTGTATGCCCAGCCGGCACGGTCTTTGCGAACGCCCAGGTCGGCTGATCGCCGCCCGGCGCTGAAATGATGATGCGAATGCGCGAGCCGGCGCGGTACTCGTGGCCTTCGTAGTAGAGCGGGATCGTGAGCTCGGTGAACCGGCCGTTTGGCAGCGGCGCCGCGTCGGCCTGCCGGAAGGTCGGGAAGGGCGCGAGGACCGTGCTCTGCGCCGGGTCTAGTTTGCGATCGCTCGCGCGCAGCCACCCGCTCTGGACGAACGTCTCCTTGCCGTCGGGGCGCACCTCGGTGACGGTGACCTGGAGGTCGACGTCTGATGTCGAGGACTTGATCCACAGCTGCGCTGCTCCGCCGCCGACAATCGCCGTGTTCGAGCTCAGCGGATTCGTCAGATACGAAACAGCGGTCCCATCAGGGTTCTGCGTCCAGTTGTAGGCCGGCGTCGCGTTCCACAGCCCACCCGGCCCACCGCCGGTGTCGCCGGTGAAGTCAGTCGGAGGCCGCGCCGTCTTGTTCCACGTGAACGAGTCGGTGGCGGCCTGGGTTGGTTGCGTGTCCGACAGCAAACCGCCGGCGCTGAGATACCACGAGCGAGCGGTCGTGCCGGGAATCGGGAAGCGGGCGAATGACTGCTCAAACCCGGGGAGCGGGTTGCCGGGCGTCGTGGAGCCGGCGCCGTTGTCGAACAGGATCCGGACCTGGGGCAGCCTTTGGAACGCCGCCAGCGCCGCTCCGTAGCTCAGAAGACCCTGGAGGGGATCGGGTGGAAGCGTGACGCCTTTCACCCCTTGCACGGCCTGGTAGATCGTCGGCGCCCCGGCCTTGACCGCCGCGGGCATGTTCGGCGCTTGCCGCGCGACATATAGCTCGAGGAAGTCATACCAGCGGTTGAACGTCGCCGGATCAAGTGAGTCGGTGTGCACCCCGTTGGTGAACGTGAACCACTTGTGCGCAGTTCCGGTGAAATGCTCGGCCAGGTCGGGGCAGTGGCCGCCGGTCTGCTCGTCGGTGAACTGACAGGCGAGGAACACCGGTGCCTTGATCTTGTGGACGAACTTGATCGGGTCCAGCGGATCCGCAACCGAGGGTATGTAGAACGGATTGGCGTGGATCTTCGCAATCAGGTTGACCGCCTCGGCATGAAGCGCCTGGTTGGCCTTGCAGGTCTGATCGCCGGCCTGGATCTGCTTCAGCGCCCATGCTTGGCCCCCGGTCGACGACGCGGGCTCGGCGTCGTGCATGCGCTGCTCTGCCCACGGAATCACGAACCCGGTGGTGACGATCCCACCGTCATACAGAAGTGTCGTTGAGGTGCGATCGACCACAGACAGCGGGCTGATCGCGGCCAGGCTCGGCGGGTCGATCTCGCCGACGAACAGTTGGCTGATCCCGCCGTAGGAGATGCCAATCATCCCGACCTTGTGGTGAAGCACCCACGGCTGGCGCGCGACAGTCTCGATCACGTCGTAGCCGTCGAGGCTCTGCAATGGCTCGAACAAGTCGAACGCACCGCCCGAGCACCCCGTGCCGCGCATGTTCACATCAACGACCGCGAAGCCGAGTAGCGGCGCGACGAGCGCGCTACCCAAGCCGCTCTCTGCACCGGCAGGGTCGGCGTAGCCATAGCCCGCGTACTCGATCAGAGTCGGATACGGACCCCTGCCGGGAGGAAGGTGCACGTCGATCGCCAGCTTGGTCCCGTCGCGGGTCGTGAGGTAGCCGTAACCGCTGGCCGGGATCCGCTGGTTGTAGGTCTTCGTGGACAGCGGCGCCGGACGGTTCGAGAACACCTTCAGCTTCGGCGAGTTCGCACCGCGTTTGACGAGCACGCGATACGCGCTGCCGGGCGTGACGTTACGGAACAGCAGCGCGCCGAGCGGGTCGACCCGCTTGGACTGCACCGTGCGCCCTCGGCCGTTGACGAGTCTCAGCAGCGAGCCGGGCTTGGCGCCCGTGACATCGACCTGCTCGGCGCTGCCGCGCGCCGTGAACGAGGCAGCCGCGGCGCCGGCAGGAACGCAGACAGCAGCCAGCACGACGATCATCGTGACGAACAGCGCGCCGGTGGCCTTGGCGCGCAGCAGCATCGCGTCAGTGCTTTGCACGGGCGGCAGCATTACATGTCTGTCATGTAGTTGACGTTACGGTCATATGCGGCGAGGACGTCGGGCACGACGAGATCCGTCTGTTGCCGGATCTGCGCCGAGGAGTAGCGGAGCACGAGCAGGCCGGCCTGACGCAGCCGCAACTCGTTGCGGCGATCGCGGTCGATCTGCGCCGGCGTGCCGTGGTTGCCGGCCCCGTCGAGCTCGATCACAAGTCGCTGCTCACGCCAGAGGGCGTCGACCGTGACGCCGGCGACGATCACGTTCAGCTCAGGCAGCGGGATCCCAGCGGCCTCGCAGAGGAACACGAAATCCGCCTCGAGGTCACTGCGACGACGCGCCAGGAGCGGGCGGTGGCGCTCGAGCGCGGCTTTGAGAGCGGCGCTGCCAGGGCGGCCGTGGCCGCACTCGGCCTCGATCGCGGATGCGTTCAGCCGCCGGTGGTAGTCCGCGTCGGCGAGCAGGATGCGAAGCCGGTTGATGCTGGCGCCGGCTGCCGCGCAGTCGAGGAGGGTGTCGGGCACCGTTGTCGCGGGCAGGCCGTTGCGCCAGTCCGGGCCCGATCACGCCGATCGTGCACGCGGACGTTGCTCTTCGGCAGCGAGCGGCAGCGCCGAGCCGTCGTCACGTCGATCGTGAACGGCCTGGCATCGAGGAGGCCGTGCCACCAGGCGGCGGTCGCGTGGCTGAGCATCGCACCCGGGCCGGCGTACAGGAGCGCCGCGGCGAGATCGCCGGCAACGCTCGGGGCCGCGTGGCCGACGGCGTAGACGCCCGGTAGGACTCGATGCAGGTAGCCGTCCTTGGCCCACTTGGAGACGCCGGCGTCGCTGATCCCAAGCCACTTCAACTGGCGCCGGGCGACGCGTCCGAACTGCCGGTCGGCGAGGGCGCTTACGGCAACTTTGGCGTTTTGTGCCACGGGCTGTGATGCAAAGCGCCAAAGAACGGGTCCGGGTTCGGGTGGTCGCGCCGATCGGTGTGGTCCCGGTGATCGCGCCGATCGGTGTGGTCCCGGTGATCGCGCCGATCGGTGTGGTCCCGGTGATCGCGGGGATCGGTGTGGTCCGGGTGGTCGACGTGGTCCGGGAGACACCCCCACACCACAGCGTCCCGCGATCGGTGTTACCGAACAAGACGCAACTCGTGCCAACTTCGTCACAAATGCCCGCCGCACCTGGCGGCGACCGACCCTGCGCCTAAGCTTCAGTCGTGCTGCAGGTGCTGGGCGATTTCAAGAAGTTCCTGTTCCGCGGAAACGTCGTGGACCTTGCCGTGGCGGTCGTTATCGGGACCGCTTTCACCGCGGTGGTCAATGCGCTCGTGCGCGACCTGCTGACCCCGATCATCGCGCTGATCTTCGGCAAGCACGACTTCTCGCACCTCGCCTTCACGATCAACGGCAGCAGGTTCGCGTACGGCGACTTCATCAACTACCTGATCACGTTCCTGACGGTCGCCGCTGCGATGTTCTTTTTCGTGATCGTCCCAATCAACCGGCTGATGGCCCTTCGCGCCGAGGACGAACCGGACACGAGGGACTGCCCGGAATGCACCAGCACGATCCCGCTCAAGGCGCGGCGCTGCCCGCAGTGCACCTCACAGCTGACGCCGGCGTAGGCGGGCCGGGCGCTCGCACGCGCGCCCGGCGAAACCTTGCTACTACGCTGCGCTAGTCGCCCGGGACGATCGAGATCACGCGACCGCGCCGGCCACGCGTGAACGCGACGGTGCCGGCCGAGCGCGCGTAGATCGTGTCGTCGCGGCCGATCCCGGCGCCGTCGCCAGGCTTGAAGCGCGTTCCGCGCTGGCGGACGATGATCTCGCCTCCGGTCACGGTCTGACCGGCGAACACCTTGACGCCGAGGCGCTTGGCGTTCGAGTCACGGCCGTTACGGGAGGAGCCGAGGCCCTTCTTATGCGCCATCAGTGGTCTCCGGAGTCGACGTTTCAGGTTCCGGCGGGGCGGGAGCCGGCGGGACGGCAGCCGCAGGGGCGGCAGCCGCAGGGGCGGCAGCCGCAGGGGCGGGAGCCGCAGGCTCGGCCGCAACCGGCATCGGCGCCTCCTCGCTTTGGACGGCCGCGTTGCGCGATGACTTGGCCGCGAGCTTGACGGCGGTGACCTCGATCCGCGTCAGATCCTGGCGGTGGCCGGTGCGGCGCTTGTAGCCGCGCTTGGGCTTGAACTTCACCACCCGCAGCTTCGGTCCACGCTCTTTCGCGACGATCCGCGCCTCGACCTTGACCGTGCCGATGTCAGCGCCGTCGACGACCGTAGCGCCGTCGACATACAGCAGCGGCTCGAGCTGGACGCTGGCGCCCTCGTCTTCGGGCAGGCGTTCGATCAACAGGGTCTGCCCCTGCTCCACGCGGTACTGCTTGCCGCCTGTCTTCACGATTGCGTAGGTCATGGTCTAGTCCGAAGATGAGGTGCTGGGGGCCGACTCGGCCTTGGCGCCGGAACGGCGCCGTCCGCCTCTCCGGCCGCGGCGCCGAGGCTTTGATTCTAGGGCATCGTCGGCGTCATCAGCGCCTGAGGCCGCCGCGCGGCCGTCGGTCGACGCGGGCTGGGCGTCGACGAGCGATGCGCGTGCTGCGGTACGACCGACCTCTTCGATCCGAACCATGTGCTTCTCGCCCACGTACGGCGTGCCGCCGGTCACCGAGATGATGTAGCCGTCGATTTTGGCGACGGCGTCACCGGGGCTGTACATGTGCGGCTCGACGATCTCGACGTGAACCTCCTCGCCTTCACGGAACGGCAGCGCCCGCTCGAGCACCTGCTCACGATCCGCCTCCAGCAACACGGCGAAATGCTCGAGCGGCAGGCCCTCGGAGCCTTCGAAGTGAAACCATTTGCCGGTATCGGCCTCGATCGTCTGCAGCACGCGCGCGTCGTTGCCGGTGAACTCGGCGCTGACGCGCGGGTTCATCTGGATCAACATCGCCTCCGCGTCGGTCTCCTTCGCGAGGTCGCGCATCCGCCGCTCGAACTCGATCGCGATCGTCTCCTCGGATTTGATCACGCCCTCGCCGTCGCACGTCGGACAGGGGCGCGTCATGATCTCCCGGACCCCGTCAGTGACGTTCTGGCGGGTCATCTCGACCAGGCCCAGAGGAGAGATTTCGACGACGAACGTCTTCGTTCGGTCCTCGTCCAGTGACTTGCGCAACGTCTTCAGTACCGCGTCGCGGTTCCGGGCCCGCGCCATGTCGATGAAGTCGATCACGATGATCCCGCCGATATCGCGTAGTCGCAACTGGCGCACGACCTCCTCGGCGGCTTCGAGGTTGGTCTTGGTGATCGTGTCCTCAAGCCGGGCGCCCTTGCCCCGCCCGATGAACGACCCGGAGTTGACGTCGATCACCGTCAGCGCCTCGGCGTAGTCGATCATCAGGTAGCCGCCGCTCGGGAGATCGACCCGTCGAGACAGCGTCGAGGCGAGTACCTGCTCGACCCCGAAGGCGTCGAACAGCGGCTTCTGCTCTTCCCACAGCTCGACGCGATCGACCAGCTCCGGCGCCGTGCGCGAGAAGAACGAGATGAGCCGGTGGTGCTGCTTGGCGTCGTCGACAATCGCGCGCTCGAAGGCCGCCGAGAAGATGTCGCGCACAACCCGGACGGAGAGGTCGGCCTCCTGGAACACAAGCGCCGGCGCGGGAGTCTCGGCGACCCGCTTCTGCAGCACCTCGTTGAGCTTGAACAGGTACAGCAGCTCCCGCTCAAGGTCAGCTCGCTTGGCGCCCTGAGCAGCCGTGCGGATGATCGCCCCGGCGCCCTTCAGGTCGAGCTTGGCTGCCTCCTTTCGTAGCCGCTCTCGCTCCTTGTCGTCGAGCCGGCGTGACACGCCGACCCCCTCGCCGTACGGGGCCAGCACCATGTAGCGGCCGGCGATCGTGAGATCCATCGAGAGCCGGGCGCCCTTCGTCTTCAGCGGGTCCTTGACGACCTGCACGACGATCTCCTGGCTGGGCTTGAGCATGTCGCCGATCTGGCGCCCGTCACGAGCACCGCCTCGGCCGCGGCGTGGGGCTTCGACGCCGGGGAGCACGATCTCATCGACGTGCAGGAACCCGTTCTTCTCGAGGCCGATATCGACGAACGCCGCCTCGAGACCCGCGAGCACGTTGTCGACGCGTCCCTTGTAGATGTTGCCGACGATCGAGCGCGCCCCGCGGCGCTCGAGGTAGAGCTCCGCGACGTGGTATCCGGCTGAGGGGCCGCTCGACTTACGCCGGCGCCGGGAGCTTTGCGCTCCGGGCTTTGGTTGGGCGACGGTTCCTGTCGCCTCGAGCAGCGCGACCCGGGTCTCCCCACGGTCGACGCTGACCAGTACTTGTTTCTTCAATTTGTGTCAGTCCTTTAAATCGGTTCGCACCCTGAGACCGCGTGACGGCCGGATGCAAGCGGTTGACGCCCGGCGCGCATGACGCGGCCTGGGCGAAGTGAAACTCGCATCGGGACCTCAGTGGCGAGCGCGTCATCAGAGCAGCGCCCGGCTCTTTCCGACAGCCGACATCCGGGCCTGGATGTAGATCGACTGTAATAACCCGATGGCAATAAATGTAACGAGTACCGAGGAGCCGCCGTAACTCATCAACGGCAGCGGCACTCCGGTGATGGGCATGATCCCGATCGTCATACCCACGTTTACGAACACTTGGAACATCAGCATCGCGAGGATTCCTGCGGCGATCAGCGTGCCGTACAGGTTCTTGGCGAGGGTGAGGATCCGTAACGAGCGCCAGATCAATAGCGCATACAGCGACAGCACCAGCGCTCCACCGACAAAGCCGTAGGTCTCGCCCACGACCGCAAAGATGAAGTCGGTCTGGTTTTCGGGAAGGAAGTGCAGGCTCGTCTGAGTAGCGCCATGAACGCCCCGGCCGGTCTTCTGGCCGGAGCCGATCGCAATCAGCGACTCGGTGATGTTGTACGTCTGGTTCCCCGGATCGTGGGATGGGTTCAGGAAGCCGGTCAGTCGCTGCACCTGATAGGGCTTCAGCACGTGCACGCCGATCGCGGGGCCGACGACGAGCACGAACACGATCGATACGGCGAACATCGCGAACAGCCCCGTCAACTGTTTCCACGAGGTGCCGGCAAACACGAGCATCATGAACGCGATCGCGACGTACACGAGCCCGGTGCCGAGGTCCGGCTGCGGAATCACGATCAGTGCCGGCAGCAACGCGAACAGCATGATCCGAGCAGTTGTCCGCCGCTCGTGCAGCCGCCGCGCTCGATCGACGGCGAACGCCGCGAGCGAGATGATCAGCAGCGCCTTGCCGAACTCCGACGACTGCACCTGGAAGAACGGCAGCGGGATCCAGCGATGCGCGCCACGGACCATTGGCATCCCAAACACGACGATGTTCAGCGCGATCAGCAGCCCGTAGAAGGCGTAGCGATATTCGCGCAAGCGCGAGTAGTCGATCCGTGAGAGCACCAGCGCGATCAGCAAGCCGATGCCGGCGTAGATCGCCTGGCGCTCGACGTAGTAGAGCGGGTGACCGGGGTTCGTGGTCTTGGTCGCACCCTTCAGCGTCAGCAGCGAGCAGCCGACGAGCCCGAATGCCGCAAGCAGCAGCAGCGGGTCGAACAGCGGCAGGGTTCGCAGGCGCGGGGCGGCGGCCTCGTCGGCGGCGTGGATCGGAGTTGCGCTCATAGCGTTTTCGACGTCCCTGCGACGAACTTGCCGCGCTTGCCGAAGAACCACTGCGAGAGAATCTCGCGCGCCGCCGGGGCGGCGGCCTGCGCGCCGAATCCTCCCTGCTCGACGGTCACCACGACCAGGATCGGCTTGACCGGATCCGGCACGTAGCAGACGTACCAGGACTGGTCAGCGAGGATCCCCCGCTGCGCGGTGCCGGTCTTGCCGTAGACGGGGTACTGGCTCTGCGGCCATCCCGCGAAGACGTCGGCCGAGGTTCCGCCGGAGACTGACGCCGCGTCGTGCAAACCGTTGTGAATCACATCGAGGTTCTGGGAAGCGATTTTGAGGTGGCGCGCGGCCGGCGGGTCGATCCGCTGTAGCACGCTGCCGTCGGGCGCATCGACCTCGAGCCCGACGTGCGGGCGTACGACCGTCCCGCCGTTCTCGATCGCCGAATACGCGACCGCGAGCTGCAGCGGTGTCGCCTCGAGGTCGCCCTGACCGACGGCGAGGTTCTCGTTGTCGCCGACCGACCACTGCCGGCCGTCGGCGATCCCGCAACTCGTGTGGTGGGGCTTGCCGCGGAACGGCCCGGTGCCGTGCTCGCAGTCGATTTCGAGCTGGTCACGACCCTCGCGCCACTTCGGGCTTGGGAGGATCCCCGACGTCTCGCCGCCGAGGTCGATGCCGGTCTTGCGGCCAATCCCGAACGACCGGGCCCATTGCTGCAGCGCGCCCCCGTTCGGATGCGTCGACGGGTCGGCGTTCAGGCGCGCGCCAAGGTTGTAGAAGAAGTCGTCTGAGGAGACCTGAATCGCCTGTCTGATGTCGAGCACTCCGTACACGGCGTGGCCGGCGTTATGGCGGAAGACGCCGGGCGCGTCCTGGAACTGGCCGGTGTCGTCGTAGGTGTCGCCCAGGCTCCACGCCCCGCTCTGCAGCGCGGCAGTCGCGGTGATCCCCTTGAACGTCGAGCCGGTCGGATACGAACTCTGGATCGCGCGATTGAACAGCGGATAGCCGCTCGAGGCATTGTTGATCGACTGATACTGCGTCTGGGTCAGCGGCTTGGTGAAGATGTTCGGGTTGAACGTCGGCGATGAGCCCATCGCGTAGACCTGTCCATTGGTGGGGTTCAGCGCGACGAACGCACCGGCGGGCGCCGGCGGGTTGTTGGCGATCGCCTCCGACAGGGCCTGCTGGCCGGCTCGCTGTAGCCCGAGGTCGAGCGAAAGCTTGAGCGTATGGCCGGGAACCGGCTTGGTCCCGGGCAGGTAGCCCTTGAATCGCCCGAGCGCGTCGACCCGCAGCCGCTGCGTTCCATCGGTTCCGCGCAGATCCTTGTCGTAGTAGTACTCGAGCCCGGACTGGCCGACGATCGAGTTCGGGGACGCGCCGCGGAAGTGCCGGTCCTTGGTTTCCGCAAGGGTGATCCGCCCGACCGTGCCGAGCAGCTGCGCCGCGACATCGTTGAGGGGGTAGCGCCGCAGCCACACCTGCTGGACGCTGACCCCCGGGAACCGATCCTGGCGCTCGGCGAGGTAGTACTGGACGTACGGGGTCACGTCCGTCGCGATCGTCACGTCGGCGTAAGGCAGCAGCGCCACCTGCTGCTTGACATCGCACGCGATCTCCGACAGCCGGAAGGTGCCCAGACCAGGGACGGCGCACTTCTTTCGTGCCGGCGAGATCCCGAGCACTGCTGCCAGCCGCCGGTAGAGGCGCCGCACACGCGCCGGGTTCTTCGGCAGGTCGGGTGGCGTCAGCTGCACCGCGATCGACGGCTTTGAGTCCACCAGGATCTTGCCGACGCGATCGCGGATCTCGCCGCGCGGCGCGGCGACCGCCAGCGTGCGGATCTGGTTGGTGCCCGCCTGGGCGAGATACTGATCGCCGGAGAGCACCTGGAGGAACCACAGGCGGAAGAAGATGATCGCAAACAGCGCCAGTGCGATGCTGCCGACTACCGCGACGCGCAGCGCAACTTGCGGCGTCAGCGGCGGGCGCCTGTCTTCGGGGAGCTGGATCATCGGGCGGAGCGGGGGATCTGGCCGAGGCGCTCTGACGGGCGCTGCAGCGGGCTGAGACCGCCGGTCGTGTACGCCCGGCGCCGGCGGCGGCGCGGATCGTCGGGCAACGCGGGTTGGATGATCCGTCGCACGACCGCGTAGACCGGCAGCGCGATCAGCGTGTTGACCAGGACGGTGACGAAGATCTGCTGGAAGAGCAGGAAGCTGACGGGCGCATCAACGCCGAGCAGGAACTGGATCAGCGCCATTCCGATGCCGGCGAACGCGGTCACAGCGGCCCCCAGCGCGAGCGGGACCAGGCCGTGAGCGGGATCTCGCAGCTCGCGCAGGCGCCCGGACCAGTAGCCGACCGCGATGTACAGCAGCGAGGTCACGCCGAGCGTCTGGACCGCGACCATGTCGACGAACAGCCCGATCCCAAAACCGACGATCGCGCCGAGCAGCGATCCCGTCAGCAGCCCGACCGACATCACTACCAGCGGCGTGATGTCGGCGCTGACGCCAAAGACCGAGATCTGCGAGATCGCGGCCTGCTGGAGAACGACCGTCACGAACGCGATCGCGACGAGCCGAACAGGAAGTCGAATCGATTCCTTCACGGCGTCTGAATCACGGCACCTGCGCGCGCTGCGTGCCGGCGTCCACGTGGGTCAAGATCTGCACGAAGTCCAGATGGCGAAGGTCGGCGAACGGGGTCACCTGCACCTGGCGGTTGTTGAGCAAATTGTTCTGGCTGAAGTTCGTGACCTGCCCGATCGGGATCCCGGCTGGATACAGCGAGTCGAGTCCGCCCGGTGTTGTGAAGCCGGCGGTGACGACGTGCTGAGAGCTGGAGATCGGGGCGTGCGGCGGCAGGTACTGAAGCAGCAGTGAGCTCGGATCGCCGACCTTCGGGACGAGCACGCCGGTATCGCCGTACTGGTCCTGGACCTCGGCGCTGACGGCAAACGAGTGGTCCGTGATCAGCGTCACGACCGAGACCGACGGCGCCACCAGGGAGACCTTGCCGACGAGCGCGCCGTCGCCGGTCACCGGATCATCGACGTGAACGCCGGCATCAGAGCCCTTGTCGACCTGGATCGTCGCGTACCAAAGCGTCGGATCACGCGAGATCACGTGCGCGGCCACCGGCTTGTAGGAACTGATCGAATTGCTGTTGTCGAGCCCCACCTGTTGCTTGAGCTGCTGGTTCTCGATCAGCGCCTGCTTGAGGTTCGAGTTCTCGGTCAATAGCTGATTGACCTCCCTGCGGAGCTTGTCCCGCTCGGCCTTCGCGTGGAACGTGCTCGAGAACCAGCCCGCGATGTCCCGAACCGGCTTCAGCGCCGTGCTGGCGCCCTTCTGAATCGGGGAGAGCACCTGCACGATCCCGCGCTGGACGCTATGTAGCGGACTGCTCGGCGACTCGCCGAAATACGCCGTCAGCAGGATCAGGGAAACGCCGACGAGCAGCGCGAGAACCGCGCGTCGCCGCCGAACTTGCTTGTCATGCACGTGGTGCTTGTCTCCAAAGTCTTGCCTAGCTCCGCCGCAGCGAGGTCCGGAAACCTAGTAGCGCCGGCGCCGATTGCGTGAATTCTTGCTCGAACGGTGGATCGCCTCGAATTCCTCCAACGACCTTCCCGAGCCGACCGCAACGCAGGTCAGCGGCGACTCGGCCAGATGGGCGGGCATCTGCGTTTCGTGACGCAGGCGCTCCTCGAGACCCTGCAGCAGCGAGCCACCTCCGGCCAACATGATGCCACGATCCATGATGTCGGAGGCGAGCTCCGGCGGCGTCCGGTCGAGTGTCTCCTTGACCGCGTCGATGATCTGCGACACCGGCTCCTCGAGCGCGCCACGAATCTCCTCGCTGGTCAGGACCACCGTCTTCGGCAGCCCCGAGACCATGTCGCGCCCCCGGATCTCGGCCTGAACCTCCTCGTTCATCGGGAACGCGGAGCCGATCTCGAGCTTGACCTCTTCGGCGGTCTGTTGACCAATCAAAAGCTTGTACTCGCGCTTGACGTAGTTGATGATCGCCTCGTCGAGCTCGTCGCCTCCGACCCGGATCGACTGCGAGACGACGATCCCGCCGAGTGAGATCACGGCCACCTCGCTGGTGCCGCCGCCGATGTCGACGACCATCGATCCGGTCGGCTCGCCGACCGGAAGGCCCGCGCCGATCGCGGCGGCCATCGGCTCCTCGATCAGGTAGGCCTGGCGCGCGCCCGCAGACAGGCACGCTTCCTCGACGGCCCGCTTCTCGACCCCGGTCACGCCGCTCGGCACGCAGACGACGACCCGCGGGTGAGCCCAGCGGTTCTGATGGACCTTCTGGATGAAGTGGCGCAGCATCTCCTCGGTCACCTCGAAGTCGGCGATCACGCCGTCCTTCAGCGGGCGGATCGCCGAGATCGTGCCGGGCGTGCGGCCGAGCATCCGCTTCGCCTCGATCCCGACCGCGTGCACTTCGCCGGTCCGCGAGTCGACCGCGACGACGCTCGGCTCTGAGAGCACGATCCCGCGGCCGCGGACGTACACCAGCGTGTTGGCGGTGCCAAGATCGACCGCCATGTCGCGGCCACCGAAGCCGGTCAGGTACGTGAAGAAACCCATTGTTCTAGAGGTAGGGGAAAGCGGCGGACAGGGCGGCGAGTTAGGGACGGGCCGCGCCCGGGCTGCCCGCTCCGTCCGTGGGTGAGTGTAGCCGAACACCATCAGACCGGCTCTCCCCACGCAACGTCAGCGGCGAAAAAAATCCTGGAAAACAGCTAAATGGCGGTTAAACCGCACAGCGGAGGGCCCCGCCGGGACGGTCACGACCCTTCGGGCATCGACTCAGTGGTCCTTTTCGTAAGTGCGGTGACGCTACTTAGGCCCAGACGAACGGCGGATACTGCTCGGTCATCCAGTACTCGAAGGCCGTCGTCCGCACCGTCCAACGAAGCGAGATCACCAGGACATCGAACATCCCCTGGGGTAAGGTGCCGGTGATCAGGATCGCGAACCAGGCGATCAGCACGCAGACGTACGCGAGGATGCCGATCACGGCGGCGACGATCGCCGCGGGAATCACGAGCAGCCAGTTGACCAGCGGGCGCCAGCGGGCGATCTGCTGCGGGTAGTCGACGTCGAGCCGCAGCGGGTACGACGGGTCGTCGTCGAGCGAGAACGGCGGGTACTGGTCGGTGAGCAGGAAGACGTATGCGCTGACGCGCGCTCCCCATCGCATCACGCCGACCAGGTAGTTGAACATCCCCACCGGATAGGTTCCCGTGATGATTGTTGAAAACCAGGCGATGATCAGCACGACATACGCGCCGATCCCAAGGAAGAACAGCGCCACGTAGTGCGGGAACGCGAGCAACCACTTGACGAAGATCAGCAACCGGCTGAGCTGCTGGGGATAGTCGACGTCGACTAGAACCGGATACGCGGGATTTGGTGGGATCATCGTGAGTGCTGCCCTCCTGCGCTCAATGCTGGAACCAGACGGGCACGCTATCCGACGCTCCGGACACCGGCGTTGATATTCGACGGAAACTATGCGTTGGCGGCCTCCGCGGCACGGACAGTGCTCACGTCTTGACAATCCGCCCCGTGAGCTGCGGTTTGTGCAAGACCCCTCTATTCGCCAGGAACTGCACGGCCGGCGCCGAGCAGTCGCGGCTCCAGGTCGAGTAAGGTCGGCACCGGCAGCCCGACCACGTTCGTGTAGTCCCCGTCGATCCGGCTGATAAGCGCGGCGCCGTGACCTTGGATCGCATAGCCGCCTGCGCGGTCGCGCCATTCCTCCGTGCGCACGTACCAGTCGATCAGCGCATCGTCCAGCGCGCGGAAGTCGACCAGCGTCGTCGCCGCAGCCGTGCGCGGACGGCCGTCCCGGAGCACGCAGACGCCGCTGATGACCGCGTGGCGGCGCCCGGCGAGCGCGTGGAGCGTGGCCCGGGCCTCGGCGGCGTCGGCCGGCTTGCCGTACATGCGCGCGCCGACGCTGACGACGGTGTCGACACCGAGCACGAGCGCATCGGTCGGGCCACGCGCGTCGGCGACCGCCGCCGCCGCGACCGCCGCCGCCTTGCGGTACGCGTTCTCGACCGCCACCTCATGCGGAGGCCCGGACTCGAGTTCCTCGACATCGGGCACCTCGATCGAAAACTCGATCCCGAGCTGCTCGAGGATCGCCCGCCGCTGCGGCGAGCGCGAAGCGAGGATCAATCGAGATCCGGAAAGAACAGCCCGACCTCGCGCTGTGCCGATTCAGTCGAATCGGAGCCGTGCACCATGTTCTGACCGACGATCGTCGCGTAGTCGCCGCGGATCGAGCCGGTCGTGGCCTGCAGCGGGTTGGTCGCGCCGATCACCTGGCGCGCGGCCTCGACCGCGTGATCGCCCGCAAGCACCATCGCCACGAGTGGTCCGGAGGTGATGAAGCTCACGAGCTCCTCGAAGAACGGCTTGCCGACGTGCTCAGCGTAGTGGCGCTCGGCCAGCTCCCTGGTCATCGTCATCAGCGTGAGCGCGTTCAGGCGTAGGCCCTTGCGCTCGAACCGGGCGATGATCTCGCCGGTGAGGTTTCGCCCGAAGGCGTCGGGTTTGACGAGGATCAGCGTTCGCTCCATGTGCGACTAGGTCTCCTTTACCGATGGGTTGCAGGCGGCCCCAAGAGGCCGCGGCGCTTACGTGACCGACGGACCGCCGGCTTCACCGGCAGTGCCGGCCACGGGCTGCTCTGAGGTGATTGTCGAGCGGCGGCGCGCCCGGCGTGGAGCCGGCGGGGCGGTCCCGATCTCTGCCTCGCAGTACGGGCAGATCTTCCACTCCGGGTCGAGCGGTCGACCACAGGTCTTGCACGGGTCCTTGAGCTTGCGCATGCAACTTGGACAGCGCAGAAAGTCCTTTTCGACCTCGAAGTCGCAGTGCGGGCAGAGGTGATAGCCGACCTCCGACAGCCGGGCCTCCGCGGCCTGCATCTCGAGGTCGCGCTCGCGCACGTCGTCGAGGTACTCGGGCGGGCGCACAATCATGTAGACGATCGTGCCCACGAACGGGAACAGCGATGCCGCCGTGGCGCAGCCGATCAACATCGGGTCGGCGATCCGCCTGCGCGCGTCTGCATACGTCCAGTAGACGAGCGCGAGCCAGATCACGACAAGGAACAGGATCAGCAGATCAACGACAAGGTTGATCGTGCTGTTCTTGATTCCGAAGACGCCTTCAACTAAGAGCATTAACGACGCGAGTGTAGTGGTCGCCCGTGGTTTAGGTTCCAGGTCGCGGGCCGAACCCCTCTAAAGGAATACGCGGCCGAACAAGTATCCGATCCCAAAGAACACGAGAATAACCACTGCGACGATCAGGGCAACGAGCCCGATCATCGTCAGGAAGCTGGGATGGTCGTCCGGGTCGTTCACAGCATCGAGACCCGCCGCCGACCGGCCGGGGCGAGCAGATCAGCAACCAGATAGATCGAGCCGGTCGCCAGCACAAGTCCTGACGGGCCCGCGAGCTCGCGAGCGCGTTGCAGTGCGACCGCGGGCACAGAGACGACCTCCGTCGGCGGCCCGTGGAGCTGGCGTGCAAGAGATTGGAGGGTGGGTGGCGGCAAGGCGCGGGGATTCTGACTGCTCGTGAGGACGAGCGCATCGCACGCGGGCATCAGCTTCGCGAGCATTCCCGCCGCGTCCTTGTCATCGAGGACCGAGACAACCGCGATCACGTGGTCGTGTCCAGCCGCGAGCTCGGGCAGGGATTCGGCCAGCGCCGCCATCCCATCGGGGTTGTGGGCCCCGTCGAGAAGCGTCAGCGGCTCGTGGCCGACGATCTGCAGCCGGCCGGGCACACGGACCTCGGCGGCCGCCCGGGTGACCGCTGCCGCATCGAGCTCTCCGAGGTAGGCCTCGGCGGCGGCACGCGCAAGCGCGAAGTTGCGCCGCTGAAAGGCACCGAGCGCGCCGACAGGCACTCCGGGATCGGTGCCCGCCTGGACGATCCTCGCGCCGCGATCCGACGCCACCGACTCGGCGCGGAAGAGCGCTTCTGGATGGAGGCCGGCGCCGAGCACGAGCGTCGCGCCTTCCTGCACCACATCCAGCTTCTCGGCGGCGATGTCGGTGACCGTCGGGCCCAGCCACCGCGTGTGCTCGAGCCCCACGCTGGTCAGCACCTGCACCTTCGACGGGATCACGTTGGTCGCGTCGTAGCGACCGCCGAGACCGGCCTCGATCACGGCTGCCCTGACCCCCCTGCGCGCCAGCTCCGAGTAGGCCGACGCCGTCAGGGCCTCGAATTGAGTCACCCGGTCATCGCCCGCGAGCGAGTGATCGACGAGCTCCGCTGCGTGCGCGGCGCGCTGGACGGCCGCCGCGAAGGCCGCGGGCGCGAGGTCCTCATCCGCGATCCGGATCCGCTCCGTGAACGACACAAGATGGGGTGACAGGTAGGCGCCGGTCGGCAGACCGTGATGGGCCAGAATCGCCGCAATCATCCGCACGGTCGAGGATTTCCCGTTCGTGCCGACGACGTGGATCGAATCGAACTGGCGCTCCGGATGGCCAAGTGCGGTCATCAGCCGGCGCATGCGGTCGAGCCCGAATCGCATGCCGAACAGCTCGAGCGAGAGCAGGTACTGCTCCGCCGCTTCAAGCGAATCGCGAAGCGATTCGCCCGTCACAGCGCATCCAGCTCCGCCCGAAGACGCGCCAGCTTGTCGCGCTCGGCCTGGACGACCTCGGGCTTCGCCTTTGAGACGAAGCCCAAGTTCGACAGCATCTTCTCGCTGCGCGCGATCTCGTTTTCGAGCTTCTCGCGCGCCGCGGCGCGCTTACGCTCGGCGGCCTCGAGATCGAGCGCCTCGCCGGCCAAGATCTCGACGGCTCCGCCCGGGACCGGCACCGATGCCACCGGCTCGCCACCATCTTCGGAGAACCTCAGCCGCGCCAGCCGCGCGAGATGGTCTGAGGTCTGCTCGTAATCGCTCGCGGCGAGCCTCGTCGCGACGACGGCGCCGGCCTTGACCCCGGCGGAGTCACGCCATGCGCGGACCGCCTGCACCGCTTCGATCAGCCGCGAAAGCTCGGCCTCGGCGCGCTCGTCGACCGCGGTCTGCGCCGCGGTGGCGATCCGTGCGGCCAGCAGGCCGTCGGCCCCGGGCACGAACGAGTAGATCTCCTCGGTCACGAACGGGATGATCGGGTGCGCAAGCGCGAGCGTCTCGGTCAGCACGTGCAACAGCGTCGATGCCAGTTCCGGCTCGCTCGCACGGAGGCGCGGCTTGACCAGCTCCAGGTACCAGTCGCACAGTTCGCCATAGACGAAGTCGTAAAGCCCGAGCGCCGCCCGCGAGAAGTCGTAGCGCTCGACCCGCTGCTCGAGCTCCTGGCGGGCGCGCGCGAGCCGCGAGAGGATCCAGCGGTCCTCGACGGTGCGCGGCTTGATCTCAGCGCGAACATCGGACCCGACCCCCAGGAGGATCAGCCGCGAGGCGTTCCAGAGCTTGTTCGTCAGCTGCTGGCCCTGGACGATCTTGTCCTCGCTGAAGCGGACATCCTGGCCCGAGGACATCGCCAGCAGCCCCCAGCGCACCGCGTCGGCCCCATATGCGGGGAAATCGCCGGGATCCTGGGATGCGCCCCCGGAAAAGACGGGTGGGCGCGGACCGCCGTTGATGAGATCGAGCGGGTCGATCCCCGTTCCAAGCGACTTGGACATCCGGCGCCCGTCGGGCGCCTGGATGATCGAGGTGATGTGCACGTCCTCGAACGGGATCTCGCCGGGAAACTCGAGACCCATCATGATCATCCGCGCGACCCAGAGGAAGATGATGTCGCGGCCGGTGACGAGCGCGTCGGTGGGATAGAACGCGTGCAGCTGCGGCGTCTGCTCCGGCCAGCCGAGCGTCGCGAACGGCCACAGCGCGCTCGAGAACCACGTGTCAAGAACGTCGGGTTCCCGCTCCCAGCCCTCGCCCTCAGGCGCCGACGTGCCGACGTACGTCTCCGCGCCGCGGTACCAGACAGGCAGCCGGTGTCCCCACCACAGCTGTCGCGAGATCACCCACGGCCGGAGGTTCTCCATCCAGTCGAGGTAGACCTTCGCCCAGCGCCCGGGATAGAAGCGCACCCGACCGCTGGTGACGGCCTCGATCGCGGGCTTGGCGAGCTCGTCCATGCGCATGAACCACTGCAGGGAGACGAGCGGCTCAATCCGCCGCCCCGAGCGGTGCGAGAACGGGACGGTGTGGATGTACTCCTCGGTCCGGGCGATCAGCCCGAGTTCGCGCAGTTCGGCCACGACCGCCTGCTGCGCCTCCTCTGTGCTCATCCCCGCAAACCGCTCCGGGGCATCGTCGGTGATCAGGCCGTCCTCGCCGATCACGCTGATCTGCTGAAGGCCGTGCCGGCGGCCGATGTCGAAGTCGTTGGGATCGTGGCCGGGGGTGATCTTGAGCGCGCCGGTGCCGAACTCCGGCTTGACGTATTCGTCGGCGATGACCTTCAGCTTGCGCCCGACCAGCGGCAGGATCGCCTTCTCCCCTACGAGCCGCGCGTAACGCTCGTCGTCCGGATGGACCGCGATCGCCGTGTCCGCAAGCATCGTCTCAGGCCGCACCGTAGCCACGGTGATCGCGCCGCTGCCGGTCGCGAGGGGGTAGTCGATGTAGTAGAGCGTGTCGGTGACCTCCCGGTCCTCCACCTCCAAATCGGAGATCGCCGATCCGCTGCCCGGATCCCAGTTGACCATGTAGCGGTCGCGGTAGATGTAGCCCTTCTCGTACAGAGCCACGAACACGCGCAGGACCGCGCGCGCATACGCGTCATCGAGTGTGAAGCGCTCCTCCTCGTAGTCGCAGGAGGCGCCGAGTCGCTTGAGCTGCTCGATGATCGTCCCGCCGTACTGCTCGCGCCACTCCCACACGCGCCGCTCGAACTCCTCGCGGCCGATCGCCTCGCGGCTCGTGCCTTCGCGCTCGAGCGCACGTTCAACCTGGGTCTGGGTGGCGATCCCGGCATGGTCGGTGCCGAGGATCCACTTCGTCCTGATCCCTTTCATCCGGTGGTAGCGGATCAGGCAGTCCTGGACGGAGCTGTTGAGCGCGTGGCCCATGTGCAGCGCACCGGTGACGTTCGGCGGCGGGATCGCGATCGAGTAGTTCTCCTCCGGAGTCCCCGTGGGCTCGGGGTGAAACAGCCCGGAGTCAAGCCAGCGCTTGACGATCCGCGGCTCGACCTCGGTCGGGTCGTAGCGGGTGTTGGACTCGAGACTGGACATGAAAGGCGGAGTGTAGGTGGGTTGCGCGGGACCGCCCGCAGGATCGGCTGACCTCGAGGAGATCGAAGTGATCAGGAGGTTGTGCGCTCGCGCCATTAGCCGCCTCCGGGCTGAGCCCGCCTCCTGCGTTTACCTTGTTCGCCACATCGGGGTAACCGGATCGTCGCCACAGCAACGCTCGGTCACGGCACGATCCGGTCCTGGCTTCTGATCTCCGTCTGAAAGCTTCTGCCGGGGAGGATCGCGAGCCGCCCCGACAGGGTCGAAAGAGCCTCCGCGCACGCGGGGGCTCTTTCTGGTTGAGGGGCACAGCGAGGGGATCGCGGACGCCGCGCGTCAAGCAGTCTGCGCAGCCCAGCCGGTGGCCCGTTTAAGCCGCTTCTTCCTCCGGAGCCTCTGTGACCAGCGTCGGTGGGGTGGCCTTGTCGATCGTGTCCTTGGTCACGACGCACTTGCGCACGTCGCGGCGGGAGGGCAGCTCGAACTGGACCTCGAGCAGGACCTCCTCGATGATCGAGCGCAGTCCGCGGGCGCCGGTCTCGCGCTCGAGCGCCTTGTCGGCAACCGAGACGAGCGCGTCGTCGGAGAACACGAGCTCGATCCCGTCGAACTGGAAGAAGCGCTGGAACTGCTTGACGAGCGCGTTACGGGGCTCGGTCAGGATCTGCATCAGCTCGTCTCGCGAGAGCTGGTGGATCGCGGACATCACCGGCAGGCGCCCGATGAATTCGGGGATCAGGCCGTACTGGATCAGGTCCTCAGGCAGGCAGTGCTGGAAGATCTCGCCCGTGTCGCGCTGCTCCTTGGACTGAATCGCGGCACCGAAGCCGACTCCCTGATGGCCGATCCGCCGCTCGATCACGCGGTCCAAATTCGCAAATGCACCGCCGCAGATGAACAGCACGTTGGTCGTGTCGATCGAGAGGAACTCCTGGTGGGGATGCTTGCGACCGCCCTGAGGCGGCACGGACGCGGTCGTTCCCTCGAGGATTTTCAACAGCGCCTGCTGGACACCCTCACCGGATACATCGCGGGTGATCGACGGGTTGTCCGCCTTGCGCGCGATTTTGTCGACCTCGTCGATGTAGATGATCCCGGTCTCAGCCTTCTTGACGTCGTAGTCGGCCGCCTGGATCAGCTTCAGCAGAATGTTCTCGACGTCCTCCCCGACGTAGCCGGCCTCCGTCAGGGCGGTCGCGTCGGCGATCGCAAACGGGACGTTCAGGATCTTCGCGAGCGTCTGTGCGAGCAGCGTCTTGCCGCAGCCGGTCGGACCGAGCAGCAGGATGTTCGACTTCTGCAGCTCGATGTCGTTCTCATCGGACTGCATCATCTGCACGCGCTTGTAGTGGTTGTAGACGGCCACGGAGAGCGAGCGCTTCGCTTGCTCCTGACCAACCACGTATTCGTTGAGAACGTCGTAAATCTCCCGAGGCTTCGGAAGGTTCTCAATGTCAAAGCTCGGCGGAGCAGTCAGCTCCTCATCGATGATCTCGTTGCAGAGATCGATGCACTCGTCACAGATGTAGACGCCTGGACCGGCGATCAGCTTTTTGACCTGCCGCTGCGACTTGCCGCAGAAGCTGCATAAAAGCTGTTCGTTGGAGTCCGTCGGACGTGCCATGCGATTCCTCTCTCCGGAGTACGGCTAAATCGCCCCGAGCTCGAGCCCTAAGACTAGTGCCTTAGTGGTGCGAGATCACACGATCGATAATTCCGTAGTCCTTCGCCTCCTCTGAACTCATGAAGTAGTCGCGATCCGTATCCGAGCGAACCTTTTCCAGATCCTGCCCTGTGTGGTGCGCGATGATCTCATCGAGCCGTCGGCGCACATCGATGATCTCTTTGGCGTGAATCTCGATGTCTGTTGCTTGACCCTGGAAACTTGACGACACCTGGTGGATCAGGATCTTCGCGTTCGGCAGCGCCATCCGCTTGCCGTGCGCGCCGCCTGAGAGCAGCAACGCCCCCATCGACATCGCGATACCAACGCAGATCGTCTGCACGTCGGGCTTGATGAACTGCATCGTGTCGTAGATCGCGAGGCCGGCGTAGACCGAGCCGCCCGGTGAGTTGACGTACAAGGAGATGTCCTTGTCCGGATCCTCGGACTCGAGGTGCAGCAACTGCGCGACGATCAGGTTTGCGATCTGGTCGTCGACGGGGGTGCCAAGGAAGATGATCCGCTCGTTGAGCAGACGGCTGTAGATGTCAAACGCACGCTCCCCACGGGAGGTCTGCTCCACCACCATCGGTACGAGTGGGCTCATGATCCTCGCTTCTTTTGCTTGCGCGGTCGGATTCCTGCCGAATGTAGCAATCGACCCGCCTGGGCCGGTCCGGGTGAACTACTCGACAGCGCTCCGTGCACCCTTCAGCACCGCAGCGCGGCGGATCCGGCGAAACTCACGCGCCCGGAGTCCACAGGCGGCCCGGCTGATCTTGCTCGCCCTCTTTGCCGGGCGTCCACAGCTTTTCGCGGGCCTTCGCCTGCTCGACGCTGATCGGCTTTGCTTCGCGCACCAGCAGGTCGAGCGCCTGCCGTGTCGCGACGTCCTGGCGGACCCGATCGAGGCGCCCGTCCGAGCGCAACCGCTCGAGCAGCTTCTCGACCTTCGTCGAGCTGCGCTGCGCAACCGGTTCGAGGGCCTCGCGAATCGCTTCCTCGCTCGGCTCGATCTGCTCGGCGTCGACGATCGCGGCCAGCACGGCCTCACGCCGCAATGCGGTGCCGGCCTCGGGCTCCGCCTCGTGCGCAATCGCCTCCTCGTCCTTGCCGGTGATCCGGAGGTAGGCGTCCTTCGAGATGCCCTGCCTCGCCAGCGAGGAGAGCGTCTCTTCGAGCAGTTCATGTGCGCGCGCGTGGACGAGCTTCTCGGGCAGCTCGACGTGTGACTCGGCGACGGCGGCGTCAAGCACGGCTTGCTCAAATTCGCGATCGATCCTGGCAACATCGGCCTCCTTCAAGCGCGAGACGATGTCCTCCCGCAGCTCCGCGAGCGTGTCGAATCCGGCCGATTCGGTCGCGAATTCGTCGTCGAGCTCTGGGAGCCGCTTGGCCTTGACCTCGCTGAGCGTGACCGAGAATGACGCGTCCTGGCCGCCGAGCTCGCCGGGGTAATCCTCGGGGAACGTGACCTCGACGCTGCGCTCGTCGCCCGCGCTGGCACCGATCAGCTGCTCCTCGAAGCCGGGGATCAGGCGACCGGATCCCAGCTCCAGCAGCTGGTCACGCCCCTCCCCACCTTCGAATGGCTCGCCGTCGATCGTGCCGACATAGTCGATCACGACGTGATCTCCATTCACCGCCGGGCGCTCGACGGTGTCGAGCGTGGCCAACCGGTCGCGCAGTCGCTCAAGCTCCTCGTCGACCGCCGCGTCCTCGACATGCGGTTCGCGGCGCCCGACCTCGAGCCCCTTGTATTCGCCCAGCTTCGCGCGCGGGCGCACACCGATCTCGATCGAGAACGCAAGCGGCTGGCCTTCCGCGGGAAGGTCTCCGACATCGAGCTCGGGCTCGCCAACGGGGACGATCCCGGCGCGATCGATCGCATCGATGTACCAGTTGCCGAGCGAGGAGCGCAACGCTTCGTCGAGCACCGCTTCGCGTCCAAGCCGGCGGATCACCACTGGCGGCGGAACCTTGCCCTTGCGAAATCCGGGGATTCGCATCTCCCGGCCAAGCTGGCGGGCGGCCTGCTGGATGCGGCGCTCGACCTCCTCGGCCGGGACCTCGGCGTCGACCCGCACCCGGGACTCGGGGAGCTCGGTGACGCTCGTCTTGACCGGAGATGTTGTGGCCATGACGGAGACGATAGCTTCCGCGCGTGCTCTGGAGGCTCGCCGCTCGGATCGTCACTGGACCTGCCGCCTTCTTCGTGGCCGGCCTGATCGACATCGGAGCGTTCGGGCTCGCCACGATCAGCGCACGTGCACGCAAACGCTTAGGCGCTTAGGCTTGCGCCGAGATTGAGTCCCAACAGGAGAGGGACGCGCGCACCCAGATCCTCCATCAGGTGTCGGCGTCCAGCCACGATGCACGGCTCGGTGTGCTCGCGCTGCGCAACATCACGTTCCTGTTCTTCTACGGGTTGGTGGACGAGTCCGGCCGCAACCCGAACTGGGAGGCGATCGGGTATCCGGGCCCGATCTCCGCGCCGCCGAGCTGCAGCAGGCCGGCAAGTCCGTGCTGGTGCTCGAGATGGGCGCCTACCGCAACGAGTCCGACTTCAAGCAACTGGAGCTCGCGGGACTGTTTGAGCTGTACCTCGGAGGCGGCCTGCTCGGCTCCGAAAGACGGCTCAATCGCCGTGTTCGCCCGCTCGACAGCGCTTTTCCGACAGCGCCGGGGGTCAACCCGATGGTGTCGATCATGGCGCTCGCCCATCGCACCGCCCAGAGCATGCTGTCCGCCTGACGCTCAGCCGGCGCGGGTGACCGACTCCGCGCCGATCGCCCCGGCGGCAGGCGCTCCGCCGCGGATCAAGTTGCGAACCTCCCGCAGCGCCACCGGCAGCGTCGTCGTGTCGTACATCCGCGAGGCCTTGATATCGGCAAGCATGCCGAGGCAACGCTCGATCGCAGCGCCGTTGCGGCGCGACCACGCTTCGATCGCGACCGAGCTGTCAGCGCCGGGGGCGCCGGCACCCAGCACCTCCTGCGTCAGCGCGCGGTGCAGGCTGTAAAGATCGTCGCGCAGGGCGGCACGCGCGAGCGCCTGCCAGCGGTTGGCCCGCGGCAGGTCGAGGATCTGGTCGCGCAGCCAGTTCAGCTCAAGCCGAGAACCGAGGTGGAAGTAGGTCTCCATCACGGTCTCGAGATCCTCCCCGGTTGCGGCCGCCACCTCAACGATGTCGAATGTCGAGAGCAGGGCCGGCATCCCGGCGACTCGTTGCGCCAGCGCGGCGGGGACGCCAGCACTGACGAGCGCGTCGGCATGCGCCTGGAAGCTGGCCCGCTCCGTGCCTTCGAGCACGCCCGGGAGCGCCGCGGCAAGCATCGTCGCGCCCGGCTCGTAGTAGTGCGTTGTCAGCGCGATGTTGATCGCACGAGGGTTGGCGCGCACGAGCCAGCGAGTCGCCCGTTCGACCAGACGCCGGGCCTCGATCAGCATTGCCAGCTGCGTCTGCGCCTCGATCTTGTTGTCGAGCTCCTCGACGGCCGCCCAGAACGAGCGCATGTCGAAGACCTCGCGCGCCACGGCATACCCGCGCGCGAGGATCGAGGGCGCCGCGCCGGTCTCCTCGTGCAGGCGAAACACGAACGTCGACCCGGCGCGGTCGACGAGCTGATTCGCGACGACCGTGACGATGATCTCGCGGCGCAAGCGGTGGCTGCGCATCTTGCGGGCGTAGCGCTCCGGCAGAGGTGGCGGGAAGTACCGCTCGAGGTCATGGGCGAGATACGGATCCTCGGGAAGGTCCGACTCGAGCAACAGCGAGTACAGGTGGATCTTGCAGTACGCCATCACCACCGCGAGCTCGGGCGCGACAAGTCCGAGGTGGTTGCTGCGGCGCTCGGCGAGCGTCTCGTCGTCGGGGAGGAACTCGATCTCGCGGTGCAGACCGGCGACTTGCTCAAGGTTGCGAATCAGCCGCGCGTGGACGTCGACCATCGGCGCCGCCTGCGTCAGCGCCAGGCTCATCGCCTGCGTCTGCGTGTAGCTGCCGTACAGCACCCGCTCCGCGACTGCGTCGGTCATCTCGACGAGCAGCGCATTACGCTGCTTCTCGGTCATGTCGCCGTCGGCGACGAGCGAATCCAGCAGGATCTTGATGTTGACCTCGTGGTCTGAGCAGTTGACGCCCGCGACGTTGTCGATCGCATCGGTGTTGATCAGGCCTTCGGTCAGCGCGTACTCGATCCGCCCCCGCTGGGTAAAGCCGAGGTTTCCGCCCTCGCCGACGACGCGGCAGCGGAGCTCCGACCCGTCGAGCCTGACCGCGTCATTGGCCTTGTCGCCGGCGTCCGCATGCGTCTCGGTCGACGCCTTCACGTACGTGCCGATGCCGCCGTTCCAGAGCAGGTCAACCGGGGCCCGCAGTATTTCCCTGATCAGCTCGGTCGGGGACAGCTCCTCGGCCTCGATCGCGAGTGCCTCGCGGACCTGCTCTGAGATCGGGATCGACTTCTCGGTGCGTGCGTAGACGCCGCCCCCGTCGGAGATCAACGAGGAGTCGTAGTCGCTCCAGCTCGATCGCTCGAGCTCGAATACGCGCTTGCGCTCTTCGAAGCTCTGCTCCGGATCCGGATCCGGATCGAGAAACACGTGCATGTGATTGAACGCGGCCAGGAGCCTGATGTGGCGCGAGAGCAGCATCCCGTTGCCAAACACGTCGCCCGACAGGTCGCCGATCCCGACGACGGTGAAGTCGGTCTGCTGGATATCGGTTCCCAGCTCCCGGAAGTGCCGCTTGACCGACTCCCACGCACCGCGGGCGGTGACACCCATCTGCTTGTGGTCGTACCCCTTCGAGCCGCCGGAGGCAAACGCGTCGCCGAGCCAGAAGCCGTAGGACGCCGAGACCTCGTTGGCGATGTCCGAGAACGTCGCCGTGCCTTTGTCTGCAGCGACGACGAGGTACGGGTCGTCCTCGTCGTAACGGACCACCCGGTCGGGGCCGACGACCTCACCGCCGACGATGTTGTCGGTGATGTCGAGCATCCCTCGTAGCAGCGTCGTGTAACAGTGGATCGCCTCTCGTTGGATGGCTTCCCGGCCGCCGTGCGCCGGTGGCCGCTTCAGCACGAACCCACCCTTTGATCCAACCGGCACGATCAACGCGTTCTTCACCATCTGCGCCTTCATCAGCCCGAGGATCTCGGTGCGGAAATCCTCCCGGCGATCAGACCACCTCAAGCCCCCGCGCGCGACTTTGTCGCCGCGCAGGTGCACGCCCTCGACGCGCGGCGAATACACGAAGATCTCGAACCGGGGTCGCGGCAACGGCAGCACCGGGACGAGCGACGGGTCGAGCTTGAAGGACAGATAGGAACGCGCATTGCCAGAGCCGTCGGCGCGGAAGTAGTTGGTGCGCAACATCGCGCGGACCACCGACAGAAAGCTGCGCAGGATCCGGTCCTCATCGAGGCTCTGGACCGCATCGATCGCGGCTTCGATCTCCTGCCCGAGTCGCTCGGCCTTCGCTGAATCGCGGCGCTCGGGGTCAAACCGCACCGTGAACAGCGCGACGAGCAATCGCGTGACAGCGGGATGAGCGAGCATCGTCCGCTCCATATATGCGTCTGAGAACGGGATCCCCGCTTGACGCAGGTACTTCGCGATCGCGCGGATGATCGTGATCTGCTCTCCAGTGAGAGCTGCGCGGAGAACCAGCGCGTTGAGGCCGTCATCCTCCAAGTCGCCGCGCCAGACGCCGAGGAACGCATTCTGGAACAGGCTGCCAACCCGATCGACGTCGTCCGCCACGCATTGCAGTCCGAAGTCATAGATCCAGACCGAGTCGCGGTCCGCTGGGGAAATCTCATACGGGCGCTCGTCGACCACGCGAGCGCCCATGTGCTCGAAGGTCGGCAGCACGTCCGACAGCGACACGCCGCCGGCGCTGAACAACTTGCAGCGGACCATCCCCACCGGCGCTTCGAGCGGCCTGTACAGGCTCATGATCGGTTCGTCCGCTCCCGACAGATCTTCGATCCGAGCGATGTCCGCAACCGCTGACCGCGCAACCCAATCGTCCCGATATGCGGGCGGGAACGCGCGCTCATAGCGCCGGTTAATCTTGCTGCCGCGATCCTCGCCGTGCACCTCGATCAGCGCCGCACGCAGATCGTCGCTCCAGGCCCGCGTCGCGAGGACGAGCCGTGCCTCGATCTCCGCGACGTCGTAGTCGTGGGGAACGCCGTGTTCGGAGTGGATGATGTAGCGGACCCGCGCGAGTAGCGATTCGGACAGCTGCAACGTCCAGTCGACATGGGTCCCGCCGAACGCCTCGATCAGGATCCTGGCAACACGCTCGCGATTCTCGGTGTTGAAGCGGTCACGCGGGACGCAAACCAGGCATTCCACGAAACGATCCAGCGCGTCGCGCAGGACGAACAGCCGCACTCGCTGGCGCTCTCCGAGACTGAGAATCCCCATCGCGACCTCGAACAGATCGTCGACCTCGGCCTGAAACAGCGAATCCCTCGGATAGGACTCGAGGATCTCGAGTAGCGCCTTGGCGTCGTGGCTGTCAGCCGGAAAACCGGCACGCGCGAGAATCTGGCCGACCTTTCCGCGCAGCAGCGGGATCTCCCGCGGGCTCGCCTTGTAGGCAGTCGTCGTGTACAGGCCCAGGAATCTGCGCTCACCGGTCACCTCGCCGTCTGCGCCAAATTTCTTGACACCGACGTAGTCGAGGTATGCGGGCCGGTGGACGGTGGCGCGGGAGTTGGCCTTGGTCAGCACGAGGACATGCGCAGCCCGCGCCAGCGTCAGCGCCTTGGGGCTCAGTTCGGTGTACGCAGTCCTTGGTTCGCCTCGGAGAATTCCCAGCCCGGATTCGGAGATCGCCTGCAGCGCGGCGTGACCCTCTCGCTGCACCAGCTCGTACTCCCGGTAGCCGAGAAACGTGAAGTGATCGTCCTTGAGCCAGGCGAGGAATTCCTTGGCGTCCCGTACTTCGCCGGAGTCGATCAGAGGCTCGTGCTCGTCGAGCTCACTGATCAACGACTCCGCGCGCTCGCGCATCGCGTCCCAGTCGACCACGGCCGCATTCACCTCGCCGAGCACGCGCTCAAGGCTCTGATGGAGACGGTCGAGGAGCTCGCGATCGGGCTCGCGCGCCACCTCGGCGTGCAGCACCGACTCGGCGACAGCGTCGCCTGCCTCGGCGCCCGGCTCGAGCACGTCGATCAGGTTCCCCTCCGGATCGCGGCGGACGCGGATCACCGGATGGATCACGAGATCGATCGCATATCCAGCCCGCGCGAGCTCCATCGTCACCGAATCGACCAGGAACGGCATATCGTCGGTGACGATCTCCGCCACCGTGTGCGGCGACTGCCAGCCGTGGTGCTCGAAGTCCGGGTTGTACACGTGCACCTTGATCTGGCCTGGCGCCCGGTGCTGGAGCAAGTTCCAGTGCGTGAGCGCGGCGCCGTACAGGTCGAGCGGGCTACGGCCGGTGAGATCCGCCGCCGGAACCCAGTGGTAGTACTGCCGCACGAAGGCCTCACAGGGCGCCGCTTGCTCTCCCAGCCGCTCGCGCACACGTGCGCATACGGTGTCGATCAGCTCCGCCTCGAGCTCTGCCGCCTTCACCGCCATGTCGACACCGCCTCTCTCCTTCCAAAGACCGCTGTGCCGTGCGCGCCCGGAGCGTACTCCGCGCGTGCGGACGGTGCACGAGATTGGTTCATCCGGACCGGCTGCGAACATATGTTCGCATGACCAGCGACGGCAACCCCTACGCCCGGTTCCGGCGTGCCCTCGAGACCGGCAACGAGTCGTTGGTGACCGCCGCCGCCCTCGAGCTGCCGCGGATTGCGCTCGACGACGCGCTCCGGATATGCCTCGTGTTGCGCGGTGGCGATCCGGCTCGCTACGAGCGAGCCGCGGTGCGCTGGCTTGGCCGGTTCGCGCTCGAGGCGCGGCGGGTGACGATCCACGATCTGCGTGCCGCGGCCGACGCGCTCGATGCGCTGCCGGCGCGGCCGACCGAAGCGATGGAAAAGCTGCAGCGCCTCTGCCTCGCGCGCGGGGTCGGGTGAGGCTCAGAAGTCCAGGTCGTCGTCGAGCCCGCCGACCTCGGCGTGGTACCACGCCTGGCGTCGACGCATCGCGTCACGCTGGTGGTCGATGATGAACGCGCCGAGTCGGTTACGCGCTCCCGTTTCCATCGCCTGATACTTGAAGTCGCAGAGCACGCCCTGGCGGGCGACCAGCGTCGCGGGCGCCTCGATTGCCTCATCATCGCCGGGCAGGGAAAGCGTCAGCCGCGCGCGCTCCGGCGGCGACCAACTGGGCCCGCCGTCGATCAGCACCCCATCCGCGCCGAAGTTCACCGTTTCGGTCTGCAACGACGGGTCGACGTCGCCCTCATCGAATGGTGTCACCGTGATCGGGGCACACACGCGAATCCGGAACCCGTTATTGGACGGGAACGAAATGGGGTCGGTCACCCTGAAGCGCCAGTCTCCCGGCTTGCGCTGATACAGGTGGCCCTTCAGGCCAACGAGCGAATGATCTTGCCCGAACGTCATGTAGCAGTCGCGGACCCGATCCGGGATCAGCCGCGTGTCAACACGCGCGAGCGGATCAATAGCGACGACCGAGTCGATCACCGCAACGACCCGGAAATCAAGTACGTCGTCGTGCCTGCCGAATGTCATCGGCAGGTTGATGCTGACGAGCTGGTGTGGGCCGAGGCGGCGCATCGCTAAGCGGGCCGCGGTGGCCCGATCATCTGCGCGATTGTTCTGGCGAGATCCGGCACGGGCTTGCGTAGCAGCGGGAATCCGTCGGTCTCGATCCCGTGGCGACCCATCGCGACCGGCGTGTAGCCGCTGATCAGGATGACCTCGGTCCCGGGCCAGCGCGACTGCACGATCCGCCCGAGGTCATAGCCAGTCTGCTTGGGCATGATCACGTCGCTGAGCACCAGCGTCACGCGCTCGCCGTATTCCTGCATGCAGATCAGGGCCTCCTCAGCGCCGCCTGCCTCAAGGACTTCATAGCCGACGCGCCGCAACGTCCGCGCCGTCGACCAGCGAACCATGTCGTCGTCGTCGACGACGAGCACCAACAACTGGTCGGCAGTCACCTCAGCCGGCGCGTCCCCAGCCAACGGCTGGTCTGGTTCGTTGCTCATCCGGCTCTCCTTGACTTGGCATCGTCAGCTGAGCTGAAGGCGCCGTTGCTCCTATTCACGTTCTCGGCACGTGGCCTCAACTGTTGAGCGCCGTTCGTCGTCGAGCTTCTGTGCGCGCTGACCAGCTCGGCGACCTGACGCAGCAACACGTCATCCCGGAATGGCTTAGTCAGAACGGGACCCGGCGCCGTGGCCCGTCCACGACGCAGGAAGCGCTCGCTATAGCCCGACATGAACAGCGTCGGGAGGTGCGGGACCAGATCGATTGCGCGCGACGCAAGCTCGTCCCCCCACATCCCGGGCATGATCACGTCGGTCAGCAGCAAGTCAAAGGCGACGTCGTCTTCGAGCAGCTCAAGCGCCTGCTCTCCACGACCCGCGACGACGGTCTCGTAGCCCGCCCGCTCGAGGATCCGACGCACGACGTCGCGCACTGCCGGCTCATCCTCCACCAGCAGGATCCGGCCGCCGCTGACGGTGTCAATCGGATGCGGACGTCCGTTGCGACTCACCGGCAGGGCGCTGTTGCTGACAGGTAGGTACACGTCAACTCGGGTCCCCTCCCCGACTGCCGAGTTGATCGCAACCGCCCCGCCGGCCTGACGCGCGATTCCGTAGACGGTCGCGAGTCCTAGGCCACTGCCCTCGCCCGGAGGCTTGGTCGTGAAGAACGGCTCGCACACGTGCGCCAGCGTGTCGCGATCGATTCCGCAGCCATCATCGACGACCGCCACGCGCAGGTAGCGCCCGGGTGCGATGTCGAGCTCGTCCGCCTGCTCACCAGCGACCTCGACGTTGTCTGCCGAGACATCGATCGACCCACCGTCCGGCATGGCGTCGCGCGCGTTGACCACCAGGTTCAAGACAATCTGCTCGACGTCCGTCCGGTCGGCCTCGACTTTCCGCGACTCCGATGGCTGCTCGTAGCGCAGCTCGATGTGGCCGCCCATCGGACGCTTGAGCATCAGGTGCATGCCGGCGATCACCTCGCCCACGTCGAGCACCTCGGTGTCGCCGATCTTCCGCTGGCCGAAGGCGAGCAGCTGCTCGGTCAGGCGCGCGCCACGCTCGGCGGCGCGGCCGATCTCGTCGATGTCGCTGCGGGCCTGGCCGTCCGGCGGGAGCTCATCGCGTACGAAGCCGACGTAGTTGAGAATGATCGCGAGCAGGTTGTTGAAGTCGTGGGCGACCCCGCCGGCGAGAGCGCCGATGCTCTCGAGCCGCTGGGCGTGCTGCAGGCGTTCCTGGAGCTGGAGCTTCTCGCGCTCCGCTTCCGTGCGCTCACGCAGACGCTCGATCTCGACGCGCTGGATCGCTGAGCGCTCCTGGACGAGTTCCCGGGTGCGTTGCTCGCTTTCGAGCCGCAGTCGATCCGTCGCGTCACGGATGTTGAGCACATAGCCGTGTACGTTCTCGTCGTGCAGGCGGTTGGAGGCAGCGATCTCGAACCAGCGCACGTTCCCGTCGGCGTCGCGCAGGCGCAGTTCCAGCATGCTCGAGAAATCCACGCGATCGCGGGCCCGCTCGACGAACTCGGTCAGCTTCGCGCGGTCGTCGGGATGCACGTGGTCACGGAACGGCGTGCCCAACCAGTCGCTGGCCTCGTATCCGAGCACCGCCCGGATCGATTTTGCCTGCCAGGTGACGCGCAGGTCGTCCCCGAGAACGGTGACGACGTCGGTCGAGTGCTCGATCAGCGAACCAAGCCGTTGCTCGCTTGCTTCGAGTCTGGCGAGCACGCCCCGCAGCCCTGGCATCACGAGGGGGATGATCAAGATCGCGACCGCGCGGGACACATTGGATTCAAGCTTCGTCGAGTTGTCGATCGAGCCGGCGAGGATCAGAGCCGCAGACCAGCCGGCCCAGCGGGCCAGCGCG
The DNA here is from genome assembly GCA_963794285.1 of uncultured Solirubrobacterales bacterium. Taxonomy (GTDB): domain Bacteria; phylum Actinomycetota; class Thermoleophilia; order Solirubrobacterales; family Solirubrobacteraceae; genus Palsa-465. The sequence goes on along the minus strand of CAWCDS010000007.1, from coordinate 28,932 downwards.
AGCCGCCAGCCGCCGTACAGGCAGCGGAATAACAGGCCACACAGCGGGAGAAACGGATGCCCAGGCGCGGCTTGCAGGACCAGGTAGATCGCGCCCGCCTCGAGTGGCTCACCGGCAACGGGAAAGCTGCCGCGCCTGAACCCGATGATCCAGTAGACCGCCAGTGCGGCTGCCGAGATTGCGCCGTCCAGGCGCATTGGCAGCGGATGCGGGTCGGCGAGGATCGCAACAATCACGCCTGCCGCGCTCACGACCGCCAGCACCAGCGTCAGGCCGCGCGCCCGCGCGAGCGTGCTCCCGGCAAGCAGGCGCACCTTCAGCTGAGCGATATAGGACTTCAGGACCGGCTGGTCAACACGCATGCAGTCGCCTCTAGACGACGCAATCGTCCATAAGCGGCCACACCTGAGCCCGCAGCCGGTTTTCCCGATCAGCTAGTGCGGCAAATCGCCCGCGAACGTGCGCAGATCCGCAAGCCGCGTCTTGTTGCGGGCCGCAGTGCATTGCGCGTCGAGCACCGGCGCCTGACTACCGCCTTCGAACACGTCCGAGCGGCTCGCGCAGTCGGCGTTGCGGTACGTCAGCCACGCACGGGCGGCTGTGACGAACCGGCGCCGAGCCTGATCGTCTCCGAGCCGCTGGAAGACCGTCTTGGAGACGGCGTCGATGAGCTTGTCGGTGCTCACGATGTCGCGCTCGGCGCAGCCACCGAATCGGGGCGGTGCCGGCCCCTGCGGCAGCATTCGGACCCCACCGCCGTGCGGCTCGGGGTATAGCGACCGATCAATACTTGCGCTAGCAAGCAATCGTGCTATACTTGCTCTAGCAAGTAATTCAGAGGCGGCGCCCGGATCGCCTCAAGACTGAAACCGGAGCAGCTAATGAGCATCACCACTTCCCCCACCACCGCCATCCCGACCGGCACCTGGAGCGTCGATCCCGCGCATTCGAAGGTCGGTTTCGCCGTCAAGCACATGGGCATCGCGACTGTGCGCGGCGAGTTCAACGAGTTCGAGGGCACGCTCGAGATCGGCGATGAGATTTCTTCCGCCAAGGCCTATGGCACCGTCAACGTGCAGTCGGTCGATACGAACGAGCCCAGCACGAGCACCCACCACTGTTGACAAGGACACAGCCATGAATCCAATCGACGGCATTCACCACATCACCCTGATCACCGGCGACGCGCGCGCCAACGTCGACTTCTACGCACGCGTGCTCGGTCTGCGCCTGGTCAAGAAGACGGTCAACCAGGATGACCCGAGCGTCTATCACCTCTACTACGCCGACGAGCACGGCTCGCCGGGCGCCGACATCACATTCTTTGAGTACCCCGGAGCGCAACCCGGTGAGGCGGGAGCAGGGATGATCTCCACGATCGTCCATCGTGTCGCCTCCGAGGAGGCCCTTGACTACTGGGAGCAGCGGCTGAGCGGCGAGGGAGCCGCGGTGCAGCGCGAGGACGGCCGCGTGGCGTTCTCAGACCCCGAGGGCATGCACCACGAGCTCGGGGTGTTCGATCGCCCCGACGACCCGCTGATTGCGCGCTCGAGCGAAGTCCCGCAGGAGTTTGCCCTCCAGGGCTTTGAGGGCGTTCGCGCGCTGGTCGCCGACCCCGCGCGCAGCGAGACGCTGCTACGCGAGGTGCTCGGCTTCGCCGAGCTCCCCGATCACGAATGGGAGGCGCGCGGCGAGCATCGCGGCGGGCGCATTCTGTTCGAGCAGTCACAGACGCGCGGGACTCCCGGTGCCGGGACCGTCCATCACATCGCCTGGTCGGTCTATCGCTCCAAGATGGACGATTGGCGTGAGCGGATCATCGCCGTCGGTGGACGCCCGACACCGGTGATCGACCGCTTCTATTTTGAATCCGTTTACTTCCGCGAGCCAAGCGGGATCCTCTATGAGCTCGCGAGCTACGACGGCGCCGGCTTCGACGCCGACGAACCCGCCGAGACAATGGGCGAGATGCTCGCGCTGCCGCCCAACTACGAGTCGATCCGAAGCAAGGTCGAGCCGATCCTGACCCCGTTGCCCGACATCCGTCGCTGGCGTCCGGTCCCTGCGCGGACGGAGAGCTAGTCCCAGCCGGGAGAGGATCGCTTGCGCTAGCAAGGAGTGCGTTAGACTCGAATTCAACCCGAGGTCGATCATGTCGAAAATGCCAACAGCACGCACCGCGTGCCCATATGTCGTCGGAGACGACGGCCTCGCCGCCTGGTCAGACACCCACGCCGACGCATGGATCGGGCTGCTCGAAACGCACAAGCGGATGACTCGGGCGCTCGACGCCGAACTGGATGCGCGACACGGGCTGAGCCTCAGCAGTCTCGAGCTGCTCGGGCGGCTGGCCGCAGCCGACGATCGCCAGCTCAGGCTGTCGGCACTCGCCCACGACACCGGACTCAGCCTTAGCCGCGTCTCACGGATCATTGACCTGCTGGAGGCTCGCAAACTCGTCAAGCGCAAGCCGTGCGCTGATGACGCGCGGGCAGTCGAGGCGCACCTCACCGCGGAAGGTCTCCGGCTCGCCCGCGAGGGGCAGGCAACGCACTTCGCCTCCGTGCAGGACCGCTTCTTCGACCAGCTCGAGCCAGGCGAGCTCGAGGTGCTCGCGGCGGTCTTCGGCCGCCTCTCGCCGCGCGCCGCGGCGGCCTGCACTACTGACGTTTGACCCTATTGCACCTTGCCGCGGGCGGCGACTGCCCAGCTGGCTTCGCCTCGACCGTCCCGGTGTGTGTGGAGCGTGTCGTGCAGGTTGACGGTGGTGTCGATGTGTGACGGGATCAGCGCCACGCGGTCGCCGATTCGCAACTCGCGGCGGTCCGGACCGCCGGATGGGGTGAGCTTCCCGTGCTCGTCGCCTGCGTGCTCATAGTGCCAGCCCGGGGCGTCGGCGACGCGCGCGGGCCCGGAATCGTTCGAGAGCGTCTTGAGCCCCGCGTCGATCACCGCGCGATCGGGGCCCGGCCGGCTGATCACGGTCGAGATCGCAAGCAGAGCCGGCTCGTACGGCGCGCCAGAGGTGTCGAGATAGTCGGCATCCATGAACGCGAACGATCCAGGCTGGACCTCGGTAACCACCTCGTGCAGCGCGCAGAACTCGGCGGGGCCGGTGCCGCCCGTCGTTACCACCTCGACGGTGTGCCCGCCCGCCCGCAGGTCGTTGACGGCCACGGCCAGGCGACGCATTGCACGGTCGCACAGCCGCTGACGTTCGCTTGGATCGCGTACGTGCTGAAGGTTGCCCTCGTACCCCTGTAGCCCAATCAGACGCAGCCGCTCCAGGCCGCTGCAGACGATCCGCGAGCCCGCGCGCGTCCTCCGGCGCAACGCCGCAGCGGTCCTGTCCGACGTTCACGTCGATCAGCGTCTCGAGCTCACGAGGCAGCGCGGCGTCGAGCGCCGAAGCTGCTTCCCACGAGTCCACGACGACGCGCACGCGGGCGCCCGGCAGCTCGGAAGCCAACTCCGCGAGGCGACGGGTTTTGATCGGACCCACGAGCTCGGTCGTGATCAGCACATCATCGATCCCTGCTTGCAGCATCACCTCCTCGAGCCGCCGCACGCTCATCGGCCCTGCGATCACGCCGGTCTAACGGTCAATAACTACCTTCAGCGCCTTGGTCTCCGCGGCCCGGCCGAACGTGTCGTACGCGTTCATCATGTCGTGCAGCTTGAAGTGGTGGGTCGCGAAGTTGTCGACGTTCAACTTCCCGCTGGCCACCAGCTTCAGCAGCATCGGCGTGGTGTTGCTGTTGACCAGCCCCATCGAGATCGCGATGTTGTGGATCCACAGCGTCTGGATCTGGAGGTCGACCGAGGTTCCGTGGACGCCGACGTTGGCCACGCGCCCGCCGGGACGCACGATCTCCGTGCACATCTGGAACGTTCGCTCGATGCCGACCGCTTCGACGGAGACGTCCACGCCCCAGCCGTCGGTCAACGCCATGACCTGTTCCTTCCAATTCGGGTCGCCCGAGTTGACGCCGTCGGTCGCCCCGAACTTCTTCGCCTGCTCGACCCGGTTGGCGTCCAAGTCGATCGCGATGATCCTTGCCGCCCCATACAGTCCGGCGGTTGCGATCACGGCTAGCCCCACAGGCCCGGCGCCGATCACCGCGACGACGTCCCCGGGCTTGACCTGTCCGTACTGGACTCCGATCTCGAAGCCCGTCGGCAGGATGTCGCTGAGCATCACGCCCTGGTGATTCGTGACGCCTGCGGGCACCTTGTACACAGAGGTCTCGGCATACGGCACCCGCACATACTCGGCCTGCGTGCCATCGATCAGGTGGCCGAAGACCCAGCCGATCCCGGACGCTCCCTCGTCGCCCAGACAATGCGCGTAGATGCCCTGCTGGCAGAAGCTGCAGTTACCACAGGACTTGATGCACGAGATGATCACGTTGTCGCCGACGGAGAGCTTGCTCACAGCGCTGCCCGTCTCGGTGATGACGCCGACGCCCTCGTGACCGAGAATCCGGCCAGGCGTGACGGCCGGAACATCGCCCTTCAGGATGTGCAGATCGGTGCCGCAGATCGTCGTCGTGTCGATCCTCACGATCACGTCCGTCGGCTTCTCGATGTGCGGATCCGGCGCGTCGGTCCAAGACTTCTCGCCAGGGCCGTGAAACACGAGTGCCTTCATCTTGTCCTCACCTCCGATGCGGGCCCCGGCTTGCGGTGCCCGGCTGATCTATAGGCACGACACGGCTGTCGCTCGGCACTCCATGAGATCGCCGCTCGCCGTGCAGCCAACGGGGTTTGCTCGAAGTCGCGCCGCTCGCCGTCAACTGACTGTAGATCATCCTTCGCACGAGCGTGTGCCATCAAGCACCGGTTTCAGCCCGGCTACTTCTTCTTGCCGCTCTTGACCACCCGTCCCGCAACCGTGCGAGGCGATCCCGAGCTTGCCGGCCTTGCCCTCGGCCCCATCCTGGCCGTCCTTGCCCGCCTTGCCATCGGGACTGCCGGTGCCGGCCGGGCCGCCGGTCCCGGCGGCACCGCCGCCCTGGGGCGCTCCGCGGTGCCCGGCCCGCGCGACGTCGGCGAGGTAGCGAACGCCGGATCCTGCGAGCTGTACCCAGACGGTGACGAAGATCGCTCCGCCGGTCGCCAGGCCGCCCGCGCCGCTTTGCCCGGCCGTCGGGCGGAGCCTACAGAGTGGTGTTGGCCGCCTCAATGTCGCCGGAGTCCAGCGCGGCGCTGAGCGCGCAGACCGGCGCGGGGCTGAGCCCGACGTGTGAGGGCGCCGGTCGCCACATCCACCCGGACCCTATTGGCCCGGATTGTCGGTGTCAATACACCGCCGGACGGTGCACCGCCGGACCGCTCCGGCTGCGCGCCGCGTCGACAGGCTACGACGAGCCGGCTCATCCCCGCGGGTCACGGCTCGTAACGCGATCATGCGATCTCGGGTATGAGCCCTCCCCGCGCCGCCACTGGTTCCGTGTGTTCGTCGGCCGTCGTGTCGGCGGACGCGGCCGTAGCTGAGTTTGAGGTCGTCTACCGCGCGAACGTGGCGGGCGTGGCGGCGTTCTTCGCCCGCCGATGCCGCGAACCCCAGGTGGTCGCCGATCTCACCTCTGAGACATTCGTGCAGCGGTCGCGTCGCTGGGCACGTTCGATCCGCAGCGCGGCAGCGCCCGCGCGTGGCTCTTCGGGATCGCCCGGCGCGTCTACGCGCAGCACTGCGAGCGGTCGGCGATCGGCCGCGAGGCGGTCGTCGCGCTGGCGGCACGCCGCGAGCTGGGCGAGGAGGAAATCGAGGAGCTGGCGGCCAGGATCGACGCTCAGCGCGCTGGCCGCGAGTTGCTCGCCCGGTGCGCGCGGTTGTCTGCGTTGGAGCAGGCCGCACTGGAACCGGTCGATATCGCCGAGCTGGAGCCGCGCGAGGCAGCGAGCCTGTTGGGCATATCTCCAGGTGCGCTGCGCGTCCGCCTGTTCCGCGCACGAAATCGACTTCGCAAGACGAAGGAGGAAGAGTGAGTCACTTCGATGATCGACTCTGGTCAGAGCTGGTCCGGGAGCACGGCGAACGGATGCGAGCCGCCCCGCAAGCAACCGCGGCACTCGCTGCGTCCGCGGTCGGGCGCATCTCGCGCGCGTCCCACGCCGACTACCACACCCGCGCGCGCCGCCTGCGGCCGCCCGTGGCGATCGGCGGTGGGCTCGCGACAGCCGCAGCCGCGATCGCCGCCGTGCTGGCGCCGGCCGGCGGCGCGAGCAACGCGTTCGCCGGATGGACACCCCAGCCGACCGCGCCAACCGCGGCGCAGCTCGCGGCCGCGAGAGCGGCCTGCGTCGAGCAGGCACCGTTGTTCCGCGGCCTCCCGCTGAAACTGACCGATGCCCGAGGGCCCTTCACATTCCAGGTCTACGCCGACGATCGGGCGGACCGCACGTGCATCACCGGCCGTCATTCACAAACTCCTCGGGTTGGAGTGCCTCGTCGCCGATCAGCGTGCCCGTCGGCAAGCTGTACCTCTCAAGCGAGCACACCGCCGCCCACGCCGGACAGTCCTACGGGTTCGTGGTCGCCCGCGCCGGCGACGGCGTCAGCGCCGCCACCCTGGCGCTCGAGGACGGCACGGAGGTGACTGCGACGGTCCAGAACGGCTGGGCGGTTCCGTGGTGGCCGGGCGTGCACCAGGTCACCGGCGCGCGGTTGACGACGGCCTCGGGCGTGCAGGCGCAGAGGTTCCCGCTGAGCCCGTGCGGACATGCCCTGCATCGGTGCACCGGCGGCCCCCACGGCGGCGCGCCGAGCGGCGGTCCAGGCGGTGGCTAACCCCGGCTCACACAGTCACCTGGGTCAGGCCGCGGCTGCCACTGCCTCGGCCCAGCTCGGACTCGGCGGGCTGCTGGGCTCCGCGAGCCCATCGCCGTTTTGCTATCGCAGCGTTCGCGACAGGCCGAACTGCGAGAAGACACTGCTACCGGCGAACCACGTAATCGCGGAGATCTTCTCGCGATCTCACGCTCAAGCTTGGAGTTCGGGAGCGGCGCTCGTTCGCGTCCGGTGGCCGGCAGGCGGGATTCGAACGCCGCACGCGCGCGTCGCAGCAGGCTGTTGACCGACGTCTCGCTGGTCTCGAGCGTTGCGGCGACCTCCGCGGCGCGGTAACCGAGCACGTCGCGGAGCACGAGCACCGCGCGCTGCTGCGGCGGGAGATGCTGAAGGCCGACGACGAACGCCAGCGCGATCGCCTCCTTGGTCTCATGGCGCGCGTCCGGTCCCGGAGCATCGTCCGCGACGCCCTCGAGCAGAACATCGGGATAGGGCTCAAGCCACACCGGCTCACCCCAACGCGTCGGCTCAGGCATCTGGGGCATCCGCTCCTCTTTCGGGCGGCGCTTGCTCGCTCGCAGCGCATCCAACGAGCGATTGGTCGCGATCCGATACACCCACGCACGCACCGACGCGCGCCCCTGGAACTGCTCAAGGCCGCGCCACGCGGCCAACAGCGTCTCCTGCAGCAAATCCTCGGCGTCATGGACCGAGCCGACGATCCGGTACGCGTGCAGCTGCAGCTCACGCCGATAGGGGTCGGTCAGCTCGCGGAACGCGTCCTCGTCGCAGGCGCGCGCACGCGCGAGGGTCTGCTCGATCACGCTCGCATCCTCGCATTCAGCTCTTCGTCTCACGCGCATCACAACCAAAGACGCCGGGGCGGCTCAAAACTCGCCGCTCAATTTTTGTCACGCCGGCCGCCTCAATCAGTGCCGCTACGAACAAAGGAGAACCGAGATGGGAAAGATCGTGATCAGCGAGAACGTCTGGCTCGACGGAGTCGTGCAGGACCCGACCGGCGAGGAGGGTTTCAAGCACGGCGGCTGGTTCGTCCGGGTTGGGGACAAGGACCGCGAAGCGCGGGCGCAGGCCGAGTTCGAAGAGGCGCTGGGCGCCAGGAGCTAGACGGCCTCGCTTACCTCACGTACGAGGTCGTCCGCGAGGCCTAGCGAGGATCGGCCTGAGCGAACGAAATGTGCGCCACGTCGAGGCCGCGCATGTCGGTTGCCGGCGGCGTACGTGTGCGATGAGTTTGCGTGCCGTCGGCCGTTTGACGTGGTGCCAGACCCGCAAACCGCAACGAAGGAGGCGCAACGATGTCCTTGGCAATCGCAGACAAGACGATGCTGGTGACCGGTGCTAATCGCGGCCTGGGACGGGCCCTGGTCGACGAAGCCCTGCGCAGGGGCGCCAAGCGGGTGTACGCCGCCTCGCGCCAACCGACGGTCGTCACGGATGACCGCGAAATTGGACGTGACCGACCCGGCGCAGATCCAGGAGGCTGTCGACCGAGTCGAATCTCTCGACATCCTGATCAACAACGCCGGTGTATCGGTTCCTGATGACTTAAGCGATCGTTCTGCGTTCGAGCGGCACTTGGCGGTCAACCTGTACGGGACCCTGGATGTCACCCGGGCGTTCGTGCCATCGCTGACGCGCAGCCACGGAGCCGTGGTCAACGTCGTGTCGCTCGGCGCCCTAGCCGCGGTGCCGGTGCTGCCTGCCTATTCGGTCTCTAAGGCAGCCTCGCTGTCGGTCACCCAGTCGCTGCGCGCGCTGCTGGCTGGCCGGGGCGTGAGCGTGTACGCCGTGATGCCCGGTCCGATCGATACCGACATGGTGCGGGCTCTTGACATCCCGAAGACGCCACCTGAGGACGTGGCGCGGGCGTCCCTGGACGGCGTGCAGCGGGGTGAGGAGGAGATCTTCCCCGATCCGATGTCGCAGTTGCTCGCGGACGGTTGGCGCGCCGGCGTGGCGAAGGAGCTCGAGCGCCAGAACGCCGCGATGGTCCGAGCCGATTCGATCGCGGCATAACGTTGCGACCAACGAAAGGAGCTGAGGCATGACCGCTCACCAGATCGTGACCCGCGAAGAATGGGATGCGGCCCGGGGTGAGCTGCTGGAGCGCGAGAAGGAGCTGACCCGGTTGGGCGACGAGCTGGCTGCGCAGCGCCGGGAGCTTCCCTGGGTACCGGTCGAGAAGCAGTACACGCTCCAGACGGCCGACGGCCCGAAGACACTCGCGGAGCTGTTCGAGGGCCATTCCCAGCTACTGATCTACCACTTCATGTTCGGCCCGAGCTACGAGTCCGGCTGCCCGGTGAACAGCTCGATCGCCGACTCGTTCGACAGTCTGATCCCGCACCTGAAGGCTCGGGACGTGACGCTGATCGCCGTCTCAGGGGCGCCGATCGAAAAGCTGTTGGCATATCGCGAGCGGATGGAGTGGAGCTTCAGCTGGGCGTCGAGCTACGAGAGCGATTTCAACGCCGACTTCGGTTTCTCGAGCCGCCTCGAGCAGACGCGGGAGGCGATCGAGCCGGTGCTCGACCAGCTGCCTGCGGTCGCCTTCCGCAACGCCAAGGTCGCCGGCACGGACATCTACGGTTACCTGACCGAGCTGTTCGGCTTCACTGCTTTCACGCTCGAGGACGGGACCGTCTACCAGGCGTACTCGACGACCGGTCGCGGCGTCGAGTTCCTGATGCCCTACTACGGATTCCTCGACCGGGCGCCAAAGGGCCGCGATGAGGACGAGGGATGGCAGCTCTGGATCCGTCGCCACGACGAGTACGACACCGAGTGAGTAAAGATGATGATTGGCGATCGAGGTCACGAGATGGATCAGCGTCTCCTTCTGGCTGCCGCGCAGGCAGGGGATGAGCGGGCGTTCCATCGGCTCGTCGAGCCGTACCGGCACGCGCTTGAGGTTCATTGCTATCGGATGCTGGGGTCCGCGCAGGACGCCGAGGACGTGGCGCAGGAGACGCTGTTGCGGGCGTGGCGGGCGCTGGAACGCTTTGAGCCCAGAGCGCAGTTTCAGACGTGGCTTTATCGGATCGCGACGAACGCGTGCCTCGACGAGCTCGAGCGCCGGCCGCGCCGACCGGCGCCGGTCGATCCGTTCCCAGACCGGCCGTCGGATGACTCGGCTTCGCCGACGTATGACCCTGCTGCGCGTTACGCGATCCGGGAGGGGATGGAGCTGGCGCTGCTGCGCGCGATCCAGGAGCTGCCGGGGCGCCAGCGCGCGGTGTTGATCTTACGCGACGTGCTCGGCTGGACCGCCCCGGAGGTCGCGGAGCTCTTGGAGTCAACCGTCGCGTCGGTCAACAGCGCGCTGCAGCGCGCGCGGAGCGCGATCGAGCAGCATCTACCCGCGCCGACGCGGCCGGCAGCGGGTCCGGACGAGCGCGAGCTGCTCAACCGGTATGTGGCTGCGTTCGAGTACGCGCACATGGACGGGCTCGTCGCGCTGCTGCGCGAGGACGCGACGCTGCGAATGCCGCCGCAGCCGTCGCTGCGCGGTGGCCTCCAGATCGCGCGCTTCTTCCTCGAGACCGTCGCCCAAGGCGATCTGAGGCGGATCCGACACAGACCAACCTGGGCGAATCGCCGGCCCGCCGTGACAATCGAAGTGCGAGCCAAAGATGGCACTTGGATCCCGCACGGGATCAGCGTGCTTGAGATCGAGGAGGGCCAGATCGTGGGGATCGACGCGTTCCTTGACCCGGTGCTGGTGCCCCGGTTCGGAGTTCCGGCGGCGCGAACTCGGGTGCGAGCCGAGTGAACCCAGTCGGATATCCGCCTGACGGGTCGAGGCATCTGATCTTCGCCTCGAAGGGAGGGGCGCCGAGCAATCCCGACCGGTGCCTAACGCCCCTCGGCGGCGCCTGAGCGACCGTGGACACCGCGGACGAGCGCAGCCTCCTCGCGGAGGCGCGAGCTGGCGATGAAAAGGCGTTCCGCCGCCTCGCTTCACGCCACCGGCCCGGGCTCGAAATCTATTGCCAGCTGATGCTCGGATGCTCCGATCATGCCGACGAAGCCGTGTGCGAGACATTGCTGCGTGGCTGGCGCGACCTGGATCGCGTCGCGCCGTCAGCGTCCGCGCGGATCTGGCTCTACAGGCTCGCCACCGACGTCTGCCTCGAGGATCTCGACGGGACCGATGAGTCTGAGCGCCGGCGGGACTGCAGACCTTGCCCTGACTGAAAGCGCCGCGTCATGAAAGCCGAAGACCCGCTCTAGGCGGGCCTCAGGGCATCAGAAGATCGGGCGGTTTTTCAACGGGAGGGGGAAGTTCATGGTGAAGGTCTCACCCTCATTTTGCCTTCGCTGTCTGACTAGGACATCGTAGCGGTCCGCGAGGCTGTTCAGCGTCGGCCAATCCCGCGGACGTTCGGAACGGCAGATGACCGGGGGAATCGTGGGTCGTGGGCTTCGTGCAGCGGCGCGCGAATGCGTGGTTTGCCGAGGCCGGACGGAGGCGTTTTGCGGTGGCTCGCGACGCGGGCCTGTCGATGCGTGTCTTGATGGGTGTGGCCATGATGACGCGCGGCATTGGGTTTTCGTTTCGGCGCGTCCTTTTCTTGCTCGCGGTCCCGGTGGCGCTGATCTCCGGCGCGGTGTTCTTGACCGCGAATGTTCAGCGCAACGCTGCGCTTCTTGGAGCCCGCCAGCAGGAGGCCTCGCTGAGCATGCTCGGTGCGGTGTCTGGGGAGGAGGCCGGAGCCCGTGGGTTCTTCCAGACGCGTGAGCGGACGTTCTTGCGGCCTTGGGATCAGGGCGCGAGCGCGTTTGCCTCCAGCCTGGCTCAGCTGCGGCCGCTGGTCGCGGGAGATGCGGCGCTGCGGCGCAGCCTCGCTGATCTTGTGCAGCGCGCGAGCGCATGGCGCGCCGTCACCGCGGCCGCGATCCTCACTCTTCAGCGGACTGGCCGCCCGCCGGTGCATGCAGCGATCGAGCAGACCAGGGAGCAGGTGGAGGGCTTCCGCACGGCCCACGCCGCGTTTGACGCCTCGCTCGAGAAGGCAGACGGTCATCGCCTGATGGTGGCAACGCTGGTCTCGGTGGCCGTCGCCGCATCGCTCGCAGCGTTGCTCGTAGCGGTCGGGTTGCTGCTGGCGCGTCGGACGGCGCGGCGCGAGACAGCACTCCACCGCGATCAAGCCCAGCTGCGGGATTTGCTTCAGTCATCAGAGTCCGAGCAGGAGTCCCGGACGCTGCTGATCCGCCACCTCGAGATGCTGGTTCCTGATGGCGATCCGGCTGTGCTGAGTCCCGGTCAAGACAACGACCGCTTGGAGGTAACCACCGCGAGCCCAACCGACGCCGTCGCTGTGCGTGCGAGCAGAGAGCAGCTGCCTCTGCGCTCGTGCATGGCGATCCGACTCGGCCGCGCTCACGACCGGCGTCCCGGGGACGAGGGGTTGTTGCGGTGCGAGATCTGCGGCGCGGTAAGCAGAACCTCGGCATGCGAGCCGCTGCTCGTCGGCGGCAAGACAATCGGCTCCGTCCTGATCTCCTCGAACAAGGAGATCAAAGCAGAGTTCCGTGAGCGCATGCGCGACACGGTCGCTCAGGTAGCACCGATCCTCGCCAACCAGCGAAACCTGATCCTGGCTGAGACACTTGCGCGGTCCGACTCGCTGACTGGGCTATCGAACCGTCGCGCGGCCGACGAAACGCTCCACCGCATGATCTCCCACGCCGCTCGCAGTTCGAGTCCCGCGGCGGTCGTGCTGCTCGATCTTGACGGTCTCAAGCAGCTCAACGACCGCTATGGGCACGAGGGGGGCGACAGCGCGCTGGCGCTGCTAGGGCACATCATCGGCTCAACCATCCGCGCGAGCGACTTCGCTGCGCGCACCGGAGGCGATGAGTTCATGATCATCCTTCCCGCTACCGACCGCGACGGTGCGATCGTCTTGGCCGAGCAGCTCCGCGCTGAGATCGAGCGTGCTGAGGTCGTGGGCGTGGGCCGAATCTCAGCGAGCCTCGGGGTCGCCGTGCTGCCCGCCGATGCAGCCGACGCCGACGATCTCCTGCGAAAGGCCGATCGCGCGCTCTACGCCGCTAAGAACCAGGGCCGTAACTGCGTCGGCGTTTTCGCTCGATCAACCGACGAGGCGCCAAGCGACCCGTCTGCAGCAGGGACGCGGGGTCCCTGGCTATTCACTGACTCATAGTGTGCGGCGTTGGGTGGTTCTCTACGGACCGCAGTCGGCGCGGTTTTACGGATGCTTCGAACGTGCTCGCCGCGTACGGTGGAGCGGATGAGCGGACAAAGCCGCGAGCGGACAGAACCGTCATCCGCGCCGTTGCCGTCCCTGCGCGTGCTCGTGCCGATTGCCGTCGCTGGCCTCTTGACGCTCGTGGTCGCGCTCGTCAGTTCCGTTTCGCCCCCTGGGGCGCTCGCACGTGCGGGGGCCGGTGGCGCGCTCCTCACGCGCTGCGCCAAGGCGGTGCTGGGGGTGGGACGGGTTCCCGCGACGCCGGTCGTGGGCAGTGCTGACGCGCAGGTGGTCTCGCATCTTGCTGTGTTCCGCCGGATGAGATCGAGCGCGGACAGGCTGCCGGCTGCCGCGCAGCTGCGCGAGGCGCTGGCCGGCGCGGGCGCGACGTCGTATGACCCGTCGGTGGCCGTCCTGCTGACGGGCAACGTCAAGCACGAGGCGGTCTACGGGGTGCCGGCGACGATCTCGCTCCCAGTCTTGCCCGCTGGCTGCGGCAGCCTCCCGCAGTTCGCCGGCTTCGGCGCCTATCTGGCATCTCAGGCCGAGGAGAGCGGCAGCGGCCCGGGCGCGTGCATGATTTCGACGCAACTCGTGCAGAGCGAACCATCGGGCTCGTCCCTGCCCGGCGCAGCAACGCCGAAGCCGAGCAGGACGCTCACCGTCGCCGGGGCAGTGTGCAACAGCGAAGTCGTCCTGTCGGGCTACGTCGGCGCGCTCGGAAATGAACGCCTCGGCTCAGACCACAAGCTCGCCCTGATCCCCGATGGCGTCGCGGCGATCACGTACGCGCTGTCCGACGGCCGCGAGTTCATTGTCCCGGTCGCCGGCAACCTCGCCACGCCACCGGCAGAGTTGTCGCTGCAGACGCCACTTCGGAACCCGACCGCAGCCGAGCTCGGCAACCAGCTCGCTGCGCACCTGCCCACGACCGTAACCGAGAGCAGCACGGGCGCCAGCCCGAATGTGACCCTGGCCCGCCCCGTCTCGCTGATCTCCGACACCGTGGGGAGCTTCTCGTTCCTCCGGCGCCTGCTGAGCTCAGGCCCCGGCCTCTCCAGCTCGAGCAGCAGCTCCAGCAATGGCGCGTCGTGCAGCGCCCGGACACACCGCTGTGTGGCCGTGACCGTGACCACGACGTGCGACAGCCACGAGCACTGCCACACGAGCCGAACGATCCACCGCTACCCCTACGTCGGCGCGAAGCCACCAGCCGGGACGACAGGGCCGAACACGCAGCCGACAGGGCCGATCGTTGCGCGCGTGAACCGAGTCATCACTCGGCCGAGGAAGCTGACGCTCGTGCTCAGCGGTACGCCCCATCGCCATGTCGTGGTCCTGCTGTCGGTCAGCTGCTTCTCACACAACTCGGCGGCGGGCAGCGCCGAGCCACCACTCCAGCTCGCGGTCCCGTCCCGCACGCCGATCTCGCTGCCCGGTCCCGCCCGCGCGTTCCACGCGTGCGACGTGGGCGCGCTCGTGATCTCGCGCCAGCGCGGCCTCGTGCACGCCACGGTCGCACGCAGCTGAGTGCCGGTCGCCCCCAGGCGATGACTACGTCTCAGCGCGTCGGGCGGAGATGAGGTAGTGGATGGCGCCGCCGGCGGTGTGCAACCGTCCCGCTGCCAGCTCCTGGGCTGTCGTGCGAGTCTCCTCGAGACGGCGCCCCCAACGCGCTTGGAACTCGCGCTCGTGCCCGCCGCCGGCCAGGAAGTAGCGTCTGGCGTCCGCGCGTGACCAGATCCAGTGATCGCTGTCGGCGTTATCGATGATCGCCCTCCGCAGTGCACGCTGATCGGCGGGCTCATATGGGGGGACGAGCGCGAAGGTCTTGTCGTTGAGCATCGATCGGATATCGCTCAGCCCGGCCTCAGCCAGCATGCCAGGCAGCAGATCCCCAACCGAGCTGTTGCCCTCACCGACCGCAGCCTTCCCGCGTTCGCAGATGAGCGCGAACTCCATCCGCTCCACCAGCTCTGCCACCGGCTCATCGGCGGTCGTGCTATCAGCGACCAGCATGCCGGCGAGATTGCTCGGCTCCGACAGCAGCACCGCGCCCCCGGGCGCGACGACGCGCTGCATCTCGGCGATCACCGCGGCGGGGTCCGCGACATGGATCAACAGCGTCTGGCACGTCACGAGATCGAAGCTCTGATCAGGACATGGCAGCGTCTCGGCGACACCCCGTAGGAAGCTGCAGCGGTCGCCGAGCCCTCGTTTGGTCGCGGCCTCGCGCGCCTGCGTGACCCACCGCGGGTCGCGCTCGACACCCACAAGCGTCGCCTCGGGCGACAGCGCGGCAAGCAGGCTCCGCCCCCAGTGCCCGAGTCCGGAGCCGACGTCGAGCACCGATCTCACCCTCCCGAAGTCAAGGCGAGTCGCGACCAGCCGGAGGAAATCCGGATTCCACCAGAAGTCGCGCTGCTCATCGAAATAGGCCGCCGAATGCGGCTCGGCCGACGGATCTCCGGACACGTGCAAATGCTACGGAGCCGACCGACCCGGCCGCGACGGCGAAGTACATCGGCGATGTCGTGTTTCACCAGACCGGCTTCCGCCCGGTGGACGTCCGGTGTCCGCCCAGCATCACCCCCAGCGCAGGCGGCCGCTTTACCTGCCACTTCACCGGCCCTGAGGGGCCGTACACGGCGTACCTACTCATTGTGAAAGTCCACGGCCAGCAAGCAGCGTTCCAACTGAAGACACAGCCGTCGAGCTGGCCTCCCCCGACGCTGCGCCGTTCCAGCCGTCTCGAGGGGAGCTCGAGCCGCTGCCGGGAGCCTCGTGCGCCGTTGCCGTCGGGCGGCATCGGCTTGTGGTTGCATGCAGCGATGGAGATCGTTGAGTTCGGGCGGCTCCGGCAACACCAGCGCGCCGAGCTTGAAGGCGACGAGGAGGACCCGTTCGACGCCGCAAGCGACGTGCTCGCCTATCAGCGCAAGGAACGGCACGTCGGCATCCAGGACGACGACGGCCGGCTCGTTGCGTGCACCGGGATGCTTGTCGTCGAGGTCGAGGTGCAGGCCCAACGCTTCTCGGTCGTCGGTTTCGGCGGCGTCATTGTGCGTGCCGACCACCGCGGTCGCGGCCTCGCCAGAGAGATCGTGCAGGCCGCGCTGGCGAAGGCGCGGACTCTCGGTCCGGCGTTCGCACTCTTGTTCTGTCACGACGACCGGGCGGGGCTGTATCGAAAACTCGGGTTTGCCGATGTCATGTCGGAGGTCGTTGTGAAGCAGCCGGATGCCTACGCTCCGATGCCGGAGCGCACGATGTGGCAGGCGCTGCGCTCGCACGCGACATGGCCTGACGGCACCGTCGTCGTCCACAGCCTGCCGTTCTAGACCACGCGGTCCGGACATCGGGCGGCGTGGCGGAGACGAGCCCGTAGACCATCTCCCCCTGGCCCGCCGAGGTCGACAGGTTCGTGCGGTGGGACGAGGACTTCTTCGCCAAGCGCGTCTCGCGCAGTCCATGCCATAGCCAGCGAGCATCCAATGTCTTCCAGGCGACTCAAGGAGCATCGCGCTGCACTCGTCGCGGCGGCGCGTGGCATCGCCCCGAGTAAGTGCAGCAGTCTACGTTTGCGCGCTTGCACTGGCGGAGGTCTATTGGGCAGGCTGTCCGTGTTGCCCGGAGACGGGGCGCGCCAGCGCGCCCGCCAGCTCCCGCCGGGATTTGATTTCGAGCTTGGCGAACACATGGCGCAGGTGCCACTCCACGGTGCGCCGGCTGAGAAACAGCCGCGCGCCGATGTCGGGGTTCGACAAGCCATCCCTGGCCAGCTCGGCGATCTGCCGCTCTTGCGGCGTCAGATCGTCACGCGTCTCGACGGTCCGCTTACGGACTGTCTCGCCCGTGGCTTGGAGCTCGCGGCGAGCCCGCTCGGCGAACGCCTCCATCCCGATCGAGGTGAAGTTGTCATAGGCGATGCGGAGCTGGGCGCGCGCGTCGACCCGGCGTTTCATTCGTCGAAGCCGCTCCCCATACAGGAGGTGAGCGCGGGCGAGCTCGGCTCGCACCCGGGTTCGGCTCAAATGGTCGATAGCCGCGATGAAGTAGTCCTCGGCACGCTCGTCTTCGCTGAGCAGTGCTCGTGAGCGTGCGCCGATCCCGAGCGCCCAGGCGGTCCCGGTCGCGTTTGCCTTTCTGGCTAGGCGTTTCTCGGCGTCCGCCGCCAGATCGGTTCGCCCGGTTCGCGTGGCTGGCTCGATCAGCTCGCTCAGCCCCCAGTTCTCCGCGACGACCTCCCGGTGCTCGCTGGCGAGGACTGCGGCGGCCAGGGCCTCCTCATACCGGCCGAGTCCGTTACAGAGGACCGCCCGCGCGTACGCACTGATCGCCAGTCCGATGCCCTCGCCGCGAGCCTCGGCATCGCGCTCGGTCGTCTCGATCAGGTGCGTCGTCTCGCCCGTCCTCCCTCGCCAGGCCGAGAGGATCAACGCGCCGTACGGTGCGGATCGGATTCCCGTCGTCTCCTCAACCGATTCTGTCTCCGAGACTGTCGCGGCGGCGGCGGTGAGCTCTCCGCAGAACACCAGGATCGGCGCGCGCGCGCTCAGCGCGAGCGCGAGTTCGCTGAGCGTTCCCGTCTCGCGAGCGATCTCGACGCTGGAGTTCGAGAGCGAGCGCGCTTGTTCATCGTCCCAGATTTCGAGAGCGAGGACGCAACCCTGCCAAAGCCAGCGCAGCCGTTCCTTGGCCGACGTCCTCCCGCCCGCCAGCCGCCGCACCGCCTGCCGGCAGCGCGGAACCGCGGTGTCGTAGTCGTCGACGAGGGCGACCAGCGCATCGAGCAGCAGGCCGGCGGTGGCAGGCTCGGCCTCCGATGAGCGCGGCGCGGCGCGGGCGGCCTCCGCGACCTCAGACATTCCGACGCTGCCGTTGAGTCTGGCCCCGAACAACGCCGCGGAGAACGCGTCCACGTACGTTTCACGCGCGACCCCGATATCCAGCCGTTCGAGTCGGCGGGCGACGGCCAGCAGGAGGGCGGTCGCGTCAGTGCCACGGCTGGAGACGAACGGGAGCTGAGCCTGCAGCAGGTCGATCTGCGCGCGCTGGAAGTCTTCGAGCGGCCCGGCGTCCGCCATGGCCAGCAGGCTGCGAGCCATCGAGAACGTGCCGGCCTGGACACTGACCTGAGCTGCCGCGAGCGCACGTTCACGGCGCCGCGCCGGGTCCGGGGTCAGCGCGACGGCGCGGTCGAGCAACGCCGCCGTGGCAGCGGCGCCGCCACGAGCCTGCGCCCGGGCGGCCGACCGTTCAAGCTCGGCGGCCACGTCCTCGTCCGGTCCTGTTGCCGCCAGCGCCCGGTGCCACGCGCGGCGATCCGCATCCGAATCCTGATCGCTCACCTCCGCCAGCACTTCATGTGCGCGCTGCCGGTTGGCGCGTGGGGCCGCCCGGTAGACCGCCGAGCGCACGAGGGGATGGCGGAAGCGGACGCTCGCGCCGATCTCCAATAGCTCCGCAGCCTCGGCGGGCGCGAGCGCGTCGGTCTCGATGCCGAGCCTTCGGCCCGCGCGCAAGACCAGCGCCGCGTCGCCGACAGGCTCGGCTGCCGCCAGCAGCATCAGGCGCTGCGTGGCCACGGGCAGCTCGCCGACACGCCTGAGGTAGTCGTGCTCGATCTGCTCCGGAAGCTCACCGGCGGCCGGAAACTCGAATCCACTGGCCAGCTCGGCAGCGGTGATGCGCCCCGGCAGCTCCAGCAGGGCGAGCGGGTTCCCGCCGGTCTCAGCGACAAGCCGGTCAGCGACGCGGCTGTCGAGCCGGCCCGTTACCACGCTGCGCAGTAGCGCGCCGGCATCTGGCTCCCGCAGCCCTTCCAGGCGGAGCTCGGACAGCCCGTCGAAGTCGCGCACGGCCGCAGGCTCGCGCACGGCGACCACGATGGCCACCGACTCCCCACGCACCCGTCGGGCGACAAGACCGACGATCTGCCTAGATGCGGCATCCAGCCACTGCGCATCCTCGACAAGACACAGCAGCGGCCGCTCCTCCGCCACCGCGGCGAGCAGGCTCAGCACGGCCAGTCCAACCAGGAACGGGTCGGGCACTTCGCCGACCGCAAGTCCCAGAGCGACGCTCAGGGCGTCTCGCTGCGGGGCCGGGAGCGTGTCGAGCCGGTCGAGCATCCTCCCACAAAGCTGATGGATCCCGGCGAACGGCAGCTCCATCTCCGCCTCCACGCCGATGAGCTCCGCGACTCGATAGCCGGACGCCTGCCGGGCGGCGTAGCGCAGCAGCGCGGTCTTGCCGATGCCCGCCTCGCCGCGAATGACCAGGACCTCGCTCTCGCCCTCGCGTACCCTCGCCAACAGGCCATCGAGCAGCCGGACTCGCTGGAGCGCCCCACGAAACCCGGCCCATGCATCCTGCTCCCCTATCGCGGCAGGGCGGCGTCGAGGCCGCTCCGCGAGTTGATCGCCAGCTTGCCGAAGACCTTGTGAAGGTGGTACTCGACTGTGCGCGGGCTGAGGAACAATTGCGCACCGATCTGCGCGTTGGTGAGCCCTTCGCTTGCGAGCCGGGCGATCTGCTCTTCCTGCGCAGTGAGGTCCTCGCGCGGCTCGAGAAGGCGCGCGCGCAGCGTCGCGCCGCCGGCGACCAGCTCGCCCTCTGCGCGGTTAGCGAAGGCCTCCATTCCCATCTCGGTGAACATCTCTTCGGCGATCCGAAGCTGTTCGCGCGACTCGCCGCGGCGACCCTCACGGCGCAGCCACTCGCCATAGACCAGCCGTGCGCGCGCGAGTTCCGGACGGAGCGGCGTCCGGCCCAGCCGTTCGATCGACTCGTGAAACAGCGGCTCGGCCGCCCCGCCGCCGCTCACGAGTGCGCGCGAGCGGGCCTCCACGCCCAGCGCAAAGTCAGTACCCGCGGGTTGAGTTGTCGCCGCGAGCCGGTCGACCGCATCACGTGCGAGCTCTGTCTGGCCGAGGCGTATCGCCGCCTCGACGAGCTCGGGTAGAGCCCCTAACGGCGTCCAAGGATCGATGGCGTTCTCGATCACCTCTCGCGCCGCCGATGCTGCCGCCTCGTAGCGTCCGAGACCGTTGTTGAGAACGCTGCCTGCCCAGTGCGCCACCATCACCGCCATGCCTTGTCCTGCTTCCGTTGCCTGCTGAACAAGGCCCTCGATCAAGGGACCGGCATCATTTTCCCGACCTTGCAATGCTCGGAGCCTCAGCAGCGCGATCGGTGGGGGGTCGGTTCCGGTCGCCGCAGCCACGGTCTCGCTCTCCGCGACCAGCACGGCCGCGCCTGCCAGGTCACCACGCCAAGCCCGGTCCAGCGCCAGCGATTGGAGGTGAATTGGCAGCTCGCCGAGCGCACCGGCTTGACGCACGAGCTGAGCCTTGAGTTCGTTGCCCGCTAGCAGCTAGCGCACCCTCGGGGTCCCAGGTGGCCGAGCTGGCACCCGGCGCCAGCCACCCCCAACGGAGCATGTCGTCGACCGATAGATCCATGGCGGACCTCTGTGCACGATCGGGGCACTGACTATCTTCGCGAGCGGCGCCGCGACCGCCGGCATCCAGGCCGCGGCCGGCCCGGCAGGGACCGGACTGGTCATTCTCGTCTTCGTGATCCTCGGCAACTCTGCGTCGGGAGGGCCGTTCGCCCGACCACTGCTCCCCGGCGTGTGGAGGACGATCGGCGGCGTGTTGCCGCCTGGCGCGAGCGTCGACCTCACGCGGTCCGCGCTGTTCTTCGACGGCGCGCGAATCGCAGGCCCGATTCTGGTGCTGGCGGCTTGGACGGCCCTGGGTACGTCGCTCGCGCTCGCGCTCGGCGGCCGCATCATGGACCCGGCCGACACCGAGGCAGCGGCCGCCGCGGGAGCAGCCGTGTGAGTACCGACTGCGTCATTCGCCCATCCATCCCGGTCTCGTAGGCCAAGGCGCTTCCTGCGAGCGCATCTGAATAACGCACTCCCTACCTACACTTACCTAGGGAGGTCGACCAATGCAACGCAAGTGGTGGACCCTGCCCGCGAGCTGCATCGCGATTTTCATGCTGCTGCTCGACGTGACGATCGTGAACGTTGCGCTGCCGTCGATCGAGCGAGCGTCGGCGCGAACTTCAGCGACCTGCAGTGGGTGATCGACGCCTACGCGCTGACGCTCGCGGGCGTGCTGCTGGCGGCGGGGTCGCTGGCCGACAAGGTCGGCCGCAGGCTCGTGTTCATGCTCGGGCTGGCGATCTTCACCGCTTCGTCGCTGGCCTGCGGGTCGGCTTCTGACCCGCTGTTCCTGCACGTCTCGCGCGCGGCGCCAGGGATCGGCGGCGCGATGATGTTCGGCACCTCGCTGGCGCTGATCGCACAGGAATTCCAGGGTCGCGAGCGGGGGACCGCGCTTGGCATCTGGGGCGCGACGACGGCCCTGGCGGTCTCGACCGGGCCGCTCGTCGGCGGTGCGCTCGTGGACGCGCTGTCGTGGCGCTGGATTTTCCTCGTGAACGTGCCGATCGGCGTGGCCGCACTCGTGGTCGCACGGCTGCGGTTGCGCGAATCACGCGACCCGGCCGCCTGCGGCGTCGACATGCGTGGCGTGGCGCTGCTGTGCCCGGCGCTCTTCCTACTCGTCGACGCGCTGATCCGCGGCAACGAGGAGGGCTGGGGAAGCGCCCTGATCATCAGCTGCTTCGCGGCCTGCGCACTGCTGCTCGTGCTGTTCGTCGTGCTCGAGCGCCGCACCGCCGACCCGCTGCTCGACCTCTCCCTGTTCGGCAAGCCGGCCTTCACTGGCGTCACGATCGGCGGCTTCGCGCTGTCGGCGTCGATCTTCTCGATGTTTCTCTACATCACGCTCTTCTTCCAGAACGTGCTGGGCTTCTCGCCGTTGCAGGCGGGGCTGCGCTCGCTGCCGGTCACGATGCCGATCCTGCTCGTCTCGCCGCTCAGCGGCCGGCTGACAGCGCGCGTACCGGTGCGGCTGCTGCTCGGGACGGGGCTCGCGTTCGTGACCGTCGGGCTGCTGCTGATCGGCAACCTGTTTGGCTCGTCGGGGTGGAGCGCGCTGGTGCCCGGGCTTGGATTCGCCTGATGCGCCGCGCGTCGCCAGCACAGACGGCGAGGACCACCAGTGAACCAACTAGGGAGCACACGGGTGCGACGCAGCTCAAAACGCGAGAGCTTCCCTCGCGACAGCAGCCCAGGAGGAAACCGTGAGCGCCGAAAGCAACGCTCGACCCCAACAGAAAGAGGGAAAGCAATCATGAACTCGATCGAGAACCTCACCGAGGATGTGCTCATCAATGACTCACAGGATCAGGGGATCGAACTTCGCGAGGGCTATGCCGGGCTCCTCCACGTTTTGGGTGGGTAGCGCGTGCTGATCTATGTGACCTGCGGGCCTGGTTGGAGCTTACCGGCGACGAGGTAGATCATCGCCTTGTAGTTACGCGCTGAGCGGTACCCGCGGGCTCGTCGCTTGGCGGCTTGGATGAGTGAGTTCAATCCTTCCAGCAGCCCGTTTGACACTTGCGTGTCATGCCAGCGCAGCACCCCGTCCCAGTGCGCCTCGATCATCTCGGCGAACTTGATCAGGGGCTCCAGCCCGGTGGCCATCGCTTCGGTCACCCAGCGGCGCAGGTACTCCTCGGCGGTCGCGGGGTCGCGCAGCTCGTAGAAGTCGTCGAACCTCAGCGCCTGCTCGTACGCCCGCACCGTGTCGAGCGGCTGCCCGAGCAGCTCATCAAGCCAGTCGAGCTGCTTGACCGTGAGGTTGTCGGTCCGCTTCAGCCACAGGTACTTCGTGCCCTTCAGAAGCTCCTTGTGCTGCTTGGCCTCCGCCTTGCGGACGGTGTCGACCGCCTCGGAAAGGTGCTGCTTGACGTGGTAGCGATCGAACGTCACCCGTGCCTTCGGGAGATGATCGCGCACCCCCGCCGCGTACGCCTGCGACATGTCCTGGCAGACCTCCACGATCTGCTTCGCCACGCCGCCGTGCTCGGCCAGAAAAGCCGCGAATTGCTCGACTGTTTCGTGGTCGCGGCCCTCCGTGACAAACACCGCCCGCCGCTCGCCCGGAGCGAGATCGGCGAACACCGTCACATAGTCCTGCCCGCGGCGGAAGCTCGTGTCATCGATCCCCAGCTCCGCGACCGACGAGAGATCCTGCGCCTCGACCGCCTCATCGACGTAGTAGTGCACCACCCGCCACACCCGCATGTCGGTCTCGCCGATCAACTCGGCCACCGGCGCGACCGGCATCTCCTTGACCAGCGCCATCACCAACGCCTCGAACAGAAGCGTGAACCCAGACCGCTCTCGCGCCCACGGAACGTCCACCTGGCGCACCTTGTGCTCCGGGCAGACCACCCGCGGCACCCGTGCGGTCAGATACGTCTCGTGCTGCCAAAAGTTCAGATGCCGCCACGTCTTCTCCTCCGTGTCATGCACCTTCAAGTCGTCGCGCCCGCACTCCGGACACGCGAACCTCGCGCCCTTGCGAAAGTCGATCCGCAGATCGAGCCGACGCTCCCCAGCATCGAACCCGACGCCCGCCACCACCCACGGCTCCCCAAGGCCGAGAGCGCGCTGAAACAGGTCAACCTCCGGCATACCAGCCTCCGATCATCGACAATCAACAGCCGGGCAGGCTCGCACACGGATCAGATCAGACGCTACCCACTCGGATCGTGGAGGAGCCCTATGCCGAGGTCAACGACGTCAGGTTGCACTACGTCGAGGCCGGCGATGGGCCGTTGATTGTTCTGCTTCACGGCTTCCCCGAGTTCTGGTTCGGCTGGCGCCTGCAGATCAAGCCGCTCGCGGCAGCGGGCTTCCGAGTCGTCGTGCCCGATCTGCGTGGCTACAACCTGTCATCCAAGCCCGAGGCCTTCGAGGCCTACGCAGTCGACGTGCTCGCCGACGACATCCGCGGCCTCATCGAGGAACGCGGTGCCGAGTCCGCGCTGTTGGTCGGTCACGACTGGGGTGGAAGCATCGCCTGGACGATCGCGATGAATCATCCCGAGGTCGTTGACCGACTCGCCATCCTCAACGCTGCTCATCCACGGCGGCTCCAAGAAGGACTGCACCACCCCAACCAGCTCCGAAAGTCCTGGTACTTCTTCTTCTTCGCAATACCGGGAGTGCCCGAGGACGTGGTGCACGCCAGAAACTGGCACTTCTTCCGACACTTTCTGAATGACGCGAACCCGCCCTACACGCCCCAGGAAATCGAACGCTACGTCGAGGCGTGGTCGCAGCCAGGGGCAGCGGCCGGGATGATCAACTACTACCGCGCCTCGGTCAGACAGTCCCAGAAGGAAGCCGCAGCAAAGCTTCGCCCGATCTCGGCGCCGACACTCGTCATCTGGGGAGAGCGCGATACCTACCTCGGCTCCGAACTCGCCGAGCCCGACCGCGACGATGTGCCCAACCTCGCCCGTGTCGAGCGCCTCCCCGACGCGTCGCATTGGGTCCATCACGATGAAGCTGAACGCGTGACAGAACTGCTCATTGACTTCTTCGCCTCCGCCCGCACAAGCCAGAACGGCCACACGCCAACGACGCAGTGACTCGACCAGCCCGACACGAACGAACTGGCCGCGATCTACGAGACGGCAGCGCGCGCGGCACGCTTCGCGCCGACGGATCGATCACCCTCCGTTGTTGACGTTCAGGAAAGGAGCACCATGTCTCAGGAAACGCCCACCGTTGTGCTCGTGCATGGCGCGTTTGCCGATGGCTCGAGCTGGAACGGAGTCATCCAGCGACTGCACGCCAAGGGCGTGAAGGTCACTGCCCCCGCCAATCCGTTGCGGGGCATCTCGATTGATTCCGCGTACACGGCGAGCGTCTTAGCGCAGACGAACGGCCCGGTTCTGGCTGTCGGCCACTCCTACGGCGGCGCCGTGATCACGAACGCCGCGAGGGAGGCGAAGAACGTCGTCGGTCTCGTCTATGTCGCCGCCTTCGCCCCTGAAGAGGGCGAGCTGCTCGGTGACGCCTCGGCCGCGTCGAAAGACAGCATCCTCGGCAGCGCACTGGTGGCCCGCCAGTACCCGACGGCGAACGGGGATGCGGCCGTGGAGTTCACTGTGGATCCCGCGAAGATCCACGAGGTGTTCGCCGCGGACCTGCCCGACGAGCTGACGCCCCTGGTGGCGGCGACGCAGCGGCCCGTCGCCGAGCTGGCGTTTTCCGAGCCGAACGGAGCACCAGCGTGGAAGGACCTCCCGTCGTCCGATCGATGGCTGAGCGGGCGGGCGCGACGATCACCGAGGTCGAGGGCTCACATGTGATCATGATCTCGCAGCCCGACGCGGTGACCGACGTGATTCTGGATGCACTCGCGACCGTGAAGGCTCCGGTCGCTGTCGCCTAATTGCTCAGACCGACCCACCGCCAGCTGGTGTCACTCACGAAAGGCGAGCGCGTGGATCTCACACAACCGAGCACCCGGCCGTTGAGCAGCTCGTTCCGGCCGATCAAGCAGATCGACGCGGGGCGGTTGAACGTCGGGTATGTCGACGCCGGACCGTCCGAGGGCCCGGTGGTCCTCTTGCTGCACGGCTGGCCGTACGACATCCACTCCTACGAGCAGGTGACGCCGCGCCTGGCCGCGGATGGGTATCGCGTGATCGTTCCCTACCTGCGAGGGTATGGGACCACACGGTTCCTGTCCGACGGTGGGGCCCGGAACGGGCAGCAGGCGGCGCTCGCGCTCGACGCGGTCGCGTTGATGGATGCTCTCGAGATCAAGACGGCAGTCATCGCCGGCTTCGATTGGGGCGCGCGCAGCGCCAACATCGTCGCCGCGCTCTGGCCGGAACGGGTCAGCGGCTTGGTATCGGTGAGCGGCTACCTGATCGGCAGCCAGGAAGCCGGCAAGGTGCCGTTGCCTCCGGAGGCCGAGCTTCAGTGGTGGTATCAGTACTACTTCGCGACCGAGCGGGGGCGAGCGGGCTATGACAAATACCGGTACGAGTTCGCCAGGCTGATTTGGCGGACTGCGTCTCCGAAGTGGAGCTTCGACGACGAGACGTTCGATCGCAGCGCCGCCTCGTTCGACAATCCGGATCACGTCGCGATCGTGACGCACAACTATCGCTGGCGGCTCGGGCTGGCTGAGAGCGAGGCTGACTACCTCGAGCTTGAGACGCGGCTCGCCAAGGGGCCGGTGATCGCTGTGCCGACGATCACGCTCGAGGGGGATGCGAACGGCGCGCCCCATCCCGAGCCGGGTGCGTACGCAACGAAGTTCTCGGGGCCGTATGCGCACCGGACGATCGGGGGCGGCATCGGGCACAACCTCCCGCAAGAGGCCCCAGAGGCGTTCGCCGATGCCATCGACGAGGTCGGTGAGATGGGCAGTCTGCGGATGCGCTGACGCGAAGCAATCGTCCGGGTTCGAGGATCCGAGCGATCGCCCCGCTCGAGCCCGACACGATCCGTGGTGGGCGACCGGATTCGCCCACCTGAATTCACGCGGCGAGCGCCGGCCCCAATCGCTGCTCCAAAGCGGCGCGAGGCAGCGCGCCGACAACCCGGTCGACTTCTTTCCCGTCCCGAATCACCACGAGCAACGGGATCGACTGTGCGCCAAACCTGGTGGCCAGTCCTGGGTTCGCGTCGACGTCGACCTTCACGACCTTCAGATGCCCCGCGTGACGTTTGGCGAGGTCTTCGAGCACGGGCGAGATCATCCGACAGGGCCCGCACCACGCCGCCCAGAAATCCACCACGACAGGCACGGACGCGGTCGTCTCTGCCGTGAACGTGCCGGTGTCCGCGTCCACGACCCACGGCAGCGTGGACTTGCACCGCGGACATCGCGGCACTCCCTGCGCGATCGGGCCGACGCGATTGCGCGCGTTACAGGTCGGGCAGCCAATGATGGTCACGATCACCAGAGTAGAACCCGGCGGAGCCGCGGTCGCCGCGTACCACCTGATCGGCCGCTTGAGAGCGCGTCTGGCCCCATTCCCGCCGCGACGCGAAGGACGTGCGTCAACCGGTCGACGGAGATTTGTGGACAATTGGTGGACACATCGGTCGAGAGCCTGCTATCAGCTTGGCGCGAAACTGGGCTTTAGCAGCACTTTCCTTAAAGGTGAGCGAGGGGACTCGAACCCCCGACCGCCTGGACCACAACCAGATCGAATGGGTTCGGCTCACCCACCTATTCTGTGATTTGCAGGGTCTTCTTGTTCTGAGTTCCTCTCAGTTCTGCTCACGTTAGTCCCCTCGTAAGTCCCCTCGGCGAAGGCAGCGTTGATGAGGTCGACCTCGTTCGCGTCCGGCGCGTAGTCGGCGTAGATCGGCGTCGTCTTGATGTCGCGATGACCCATCCACTCCTGGATCGTCCGCATCGCGACGCCGTTCGCAGCGCAGCGCGTACCGAAAGTATGTCTCAGGTCGTGAAACCTGACCTCGCGCACGCCGGTGCGCTTCAGCGCGGACTTGAAGCGCTTCGAGACCAGCGAGCGGTCGAGCGGTCCCCCGGTGTGCGGGTGCCCGAAGACGAGATCCTCCTCCCCCTGGAATTCCGAGGCTTGGAACAGGAGCTCGAGATCCCGAGCCACTCGGTCCGCGAGCGGGACGGCCCGTGAGGAGCGCTTGGACTTCGGCGTGCCGAAGCTCCCGCGAACGTAGCTGCGCCGCACCCGGATCTTTCGGGCCAACCAGTTGATGTCCATCCATCGCAGCGCGAAGAGCTCGCCCTGTCGGAGACCCGTCATTGCCGCCGTGAGATACATCGCGCGCTCGACGCGCCGCATGTCCGCGTCCGCGTCTGAGGCCGCGTCCGGCTCGCACCGGTACAGGTAAATTGCGGTCGACTCGGCGACGCCGATCGTGGCTGCGACCTGCTTCCACGGCAGCTTCTGCACGTCCCTCAGGGTTCTGACGCGTGCGGCACGCTGCAGCGTCTCAGGGTGGTGGCGATAGCGAATGCTGGCTGCTTCGAGCAGCGCCTCGAGCTCGGCGGCGTCGAGAAAGCGGATGTCGCGATCGACGCCGTCCGGCTCCGGCTTCTCGGCGAGCCGGCACGGGTTCTCGTACGCCCAACGCTTGCGGATCGCGAAGTCGAAAATCCCGTGCAGGAGTCCAAGGTAGTTGTGCGTGCTCTTGATCGAATGCTCGGCAAGGCACTGCTCGATGAAATCCTCGACGTCGTCGACCGTGATCTCGGACACCGGCATCTCGCCGAAGTGCGGCGCCAGATGGACTCGCAGATAGCTCTCGTAGTTCTCGACCGTGGACGGCTTGCGGTTCTTCGCCTTCAACTGGGTGATGAGGCGCGAGCCGACCTGCTCGACGGTCATGCCCTCCGCGACTGGCGGCGGTGCCGTCGAGGTCTCGCTGATCAGGTCCCGGAGCTTAGCCTCAGCCTGGGTTTTGGTCATTCCCTCGCGGCTGCCGGGTTGACGCATCGGCCCAAGTGAGCGCTTGACCGGCTTGCCCCTGACGTACCACTTGCCCATCCAGATCGAGTCCTTCGCAGACACCATTCCGGTGCCTCGGGGCCGTCTGTAGGGCGTGGGCGACAAAGGCGTTTGTTCTCCTGATCAGGGCGTCGGACGCGGATGCGGTTGGACTTCCGCGCCGGCGTTCTCACATCGTGCCATGCTGCGCCACGCGTCCGAACCGGCCCTCGTCTTCATAGGCGGTACGGGCTGCTCGCCAGGTACCGAACACAGCGCCAACGACGCTCGCGGACGGCCAATCGCCCGTTCTCAGCCGCCGCATCGCTTCGCAGCCGCGCCCGCGGGCGTGGCTTGAGGACCAGTCGTACGACGATGGGAGCCGGCCGTACAGCGCTCGCCACGCACGCATCGCCGCAAGCACCTCGTCGCGCGTCCACCGGCGTTCGATCGCACCGGGGTGACACGTCTTGCAATAGGCGTAGGCGTCCCCCTTGCCGTTACGCGGCTGCGTGTACGCAC
>CAWCDS010000006.1:0-50097 GCA_963794285.1 uncultured Solirubrobacterales bacterium | reverse complement strand
TCAAGAAAGCCCTGCTAGTCAGGGCTTTTTCTTCGGCCGCTTCCAGAGCGGGCGACGCCGGGAACGCCGCCAAAACGTCACTGCTGCCCACTGCTGCCCAATCCGCGCCGCCGACCAACTCGGCCAGCGCAGCCTTCGATGCATCGTCGCGACGCATCCCGTGCCGGTACACGCGGAGCGTGAACGCCGGGTCCGTGTGCCCGAGCTGATCCATCACCGAGCCCGGATCGACGCCGAGCGCGACGAGCAGCGACGCGAACGTGTGCCGCAGCTTGTGCGGCGTCAGCCGCTCCGGCAGCGGAACCTCGCCCGCCTCGGTGAGCCGCTCGTTCGCTCGCTTCACCGCAGGCGCCAGCACCCGGTTGCGGATGTTGCTCGCGTGCTGCCGGTTCGCGTGGCTCGTGCCGAACACCAGATCGTTCGGGTGAGTCCGGCGCGACCCCGCCTTGAGCGACAGCAGCTCGTCGCGGAGCGTCGGCAGCATGTCGACCGTCCGCACTCCGGCGTCCGTCTTCGACGCCCGGACTGTGATCCGCCCCGCGGTCAGGTCCACGTCCCGCCACCGGAGATCGAGCAGCTCGCCGATCCGCAACCCGGCGAGCACGAGCGTCGCGAGGATCGCCCGCCGCTGCACTGCTGACGATCCCGCCGGGCCGCACGGTCGAGCTCGCCGGCCGCGTCCAACAGACACGGATCTGCTCCGCGCGATCGAGCCACACGGGCGCCGGCCTTGACGCCTTGACGCGCCGCCGCTTCCCTTTCGCCGGGTTGCGGTCGATCAGGTCGTACTCGACGGCGACCTCGAGGATCTGAGCGAGCCTCGTGATCGTCTTGTTGATCGACGTCGCCGACAGCACGCCCTCGCGGACCTTCGCCGACTTGTATCGGTCCACCTCGGCGATCGTGATCTGCGACAGCCGATGCTGGGCGAAGAACGGCAGCAGGTGATTCGACAGCTGCCACTTGTAGTCGACCCGCGTGTTCGGCCGCCAGCCTCCCTCGTTGTCACGAACCCATTGCGACGCGAACTCGTGGAACGTCGGATCCTCCTGCAACGCCGGCGCAGGCGCGGGCTCGCGGTCCGGTGGCCGCCAGATCCCGCGTTCGACATCGGCGAGCGTGTGCCGCAACGCGTCCTCGGCCTTGTTGCGGGTCCATCCCTCGTCGGCGCTGCCGAGAGTCACGTACTGCCGTCGGCCGTACGCGCGGAACCGCAGCGCGAACACCGGTGACTTGCGGCGCGTGTCGATCGCGACACCGCCGGTCGATCGCCGTGCCATCACGCCTCCGTCCGTCCGTCGAGTCCCGGGATCAGTCGAATCGCCTCGTCTGTCGCCCCGCGGAGGCGATCACCCAACTCGCGGACGGCGCCCGGGGCTCGGTCATCGAATGCCGTCGCGTGACCGTCAAGCACGGACGCCCGGTCTGTGCGGACGGCGCCGCTGTCACTGCTGATCTCTGCGACGAGCGCGTGCGCACGTCCACGAGATAGTCGGCCGGGATCGTGATCTCGCCGGGGCTCGTGATGCTGCTGACGATGATCGCCATAAGGCCTCCTTCGGTCGGGCGCCGAAGGCACAGACTTGCTGGCGAGGAAGGCAAACCGACCGATCCGGTAGCTTGCCTGACGCGCCGAGGGCCTCTACCTCGGAGCCATGGGCTCGGGTGTTCGTAGCACCGCGAGCCCGCTTTTTGTGATGCCAGGAGTCTACGCCTGCAGGCAGTCGCGTTGGGGCTTTTTGCTGCAGAAGCGAGGAGTCACAACCGTTCGATTGCATGTGCTGCGGGGGCTTCGGACGGCACCGCCCGACGTGCTGGCCGTCCCGAGCTCGAGTCGCGGCCCGATGCGCGCGGATCCGTGGTCCAAGACGGGCGATCACCAGCGCGTTCCCCTCAGCCGCTAGGACGTCCACGGAACCGTGACGCGATCATCCGGAGCCGGCACGCGGCCCACCGGAGCCGCGGCGCCGGCGCGGAGGCAGCCATCACGGATCGCCTGCCGCACCCGCATCATGTCCCCCTTCGCCGTCGAGGCACTCACACGAAGCAGGTCCGCCGCCTCCTTCTGCTGAGCGTCAAACAGGCACAGGATCACCGCCAACCGCGCGGCACGCCACGCACGCTTGCTCGCGTTCACACCGTCGGCACCATCGGCAACCAACGCCGCATGAACTCCCAGCCAGAGCCGTTCGGCCGCCCCCACGAGCCCGGCCTTGTCGACGGCGCACGTGAACTCGAACCGCCAGCCGAGGCCGCGGCGGTGCCCGACGGGTCCAACGTCGAACGAGGAGATGAGCAGGCCCTCCAGGGCGCCGTCCTGTTCGGTGCCGATCGTCATCCGCCGACACCGACGCCAGTTGTCGGGGTCGCGCATGGCCGACGGTCACCGCTTTTCCGTACAGGTTTCCGTTCGCTAGCACCCACAGCGTGACGCGCCCGGTGGACCCGAGGCGGGCTGCCGTTCGCCAGCCCGCGGATCTCGCGGCTGTACCGGCTGATGATCCGCCAGGTCTCGATGTCGCCGCGGATCGGGTAGCGCTCGACCTTGCATGCGAACTGCTCCAGCGAGCAGCCGAGCCGTGCCTCGAGCTCGTCGATCGTCACCGCCCCGCACTCGGCGGAGATCATCTCCAGCGGCGCGAGCGCGGCATGCGCCGGGAAGGCAGCGAGTGGCCTCCGGTCACAGCCTCTTTCGCCGGCCCGGAAGGGCTGGAGCGCGGCGTCCCACGCCGCGGCGAACTCCGGGTCGCGGTCGCGGCGGTCATAGGCCGTGCGGCGGCCGATCCCGACCGCTCGCGCTGACGCGCGGATGAGCCCGCTCGCGGCGAGCGCCTCGAGAAACAGCGGCGGCCAATCCCAATGCTCGGTCATCGGTACGCGTGAGTACCGGCTGGTGTCGGGAGCCGCCACTCAGGCGGATCAGGCCATCGGCACAGACCGCCGCCGGGACGGTGCGGCCAGTTGTACGCCGCGCACGTGCAAGGTTCGTAGCGCGCATGCTGCGCGGGCACGAACCTGAAGTGACGCGACCGCGGTCCGTTTGTCCGGCCGGCGTGCGCGGCACAGAGGCCGTCGGGGTGCCCCCAGATTGCCCACGCCCGGCACGGCTCCCCTTTGGCGGTGAGCGCCCGGCAACGGCGCAGATCCCGAGCCTTCGCCGAGTACGGCACTACCGGACACCACCCTCGATGCGACGTCTTCTACACAGCGTGCGGCCGCCGGACACGTCGCACACAGCGTGACGGCTGGTTGCCCGCTCGCTCCTCACCCGTCACCTCCCGGTTCCACCAGCACACTGAGAGCCGCGGCGATTCGGCTTGACGGATCCAGGTCGACTCTCGCCAGTCGCATCGTCGCGCGAATCCGTGCCGCCAACGCGCTCGCATCCTCGTCGCTCAGTCGGAGCGTCGTGAGGACCGTCGCGCGGTCTGCCCCCTCCTCGAGCAGATGACCACACGTCAGCGCCAGCACAAGATCGCGGCGACCGTCGTCGGTCAGCTGCCGCTGAAGTCGGGTCCACGGATCGTGACGCCGTCGTCGAGACCGCATCACGCACCCATCGCCGCCGGCGCCGTCCCAGTCCCGCGAACGGGCAGGAGGTCGACATCAGATCGGGCAGCCGTCGATCTGCGCCGGCGGGAAACGGCCGCCTGTGTCGGCTGATCCGGCGCCTCGGACTCCTCGCTTCGGACGCGACGAGTCCACGCCTCACGTGCCTGGTTGACATCGAACCGCAGCCGCGGCCGCGGCCCAGTCCCCACCTGGCATCGGCACCAAGATCGACTGCATGCTCGTACACCGTCGTGCGACTGATGCCGAGCAGACGAGCGACCGCCTGCGCGTCGACGAGCTCGCCCGCTTTCGGGGCGCCCTGGCGCTCCTCAAGCAGCTCGAGCACCCGGTGCGCGATCAGGTCGGCCAGCGCTTCGAGCTGATCGGACGCAACCGCAATCACGCGGACTCTCCCTGAACGTGTTCGATCTCGATGACGAACCTCTCGCCGATCGGGTTCCTGACGGCAAACCGGCCACGGCCGGGCTCACACCCTTCGAGTTGCGGATGCTCAACCAGCGTGTACGTGTCCGGGAGCAGCCCCGCGACGAACCCGGTGAACCCGAGCAGGTAGCCGTCGTCAGCCGGCCGGCGCCGCCCGGTCTTCCGGTAGTCCGCTCGGCTGCGTGAGCGGTGCCGGGAATCGGTGGCATCGGCGACCCCAAGCCAGCCGGCGACTACGTTCGCCGCAGCCGATGTCCGCGGATGGATGCTCACGCCGCGAACCTCTCAAGGCGACGGTCCGAACCCTCGATCACGAACGTCTCGCAGTACCCGACGAGGCGGGACACCATCGCCTCGCCGTAAGGCTCAGGGAATCGCTCCGCCAGATCCGACAGCCGCAAGGTTCGTCGTCACGAACAAGCCCGCGCCGGCGGTTATGCGAGCGTCGACCGCGCAGAACAGCTGCCTCGGCCGCGTACTCGGTGGGGCGCGCCTTGTCGATGTCGTCGAGCACAAGCGCGTCGTGCCCAGCGAGCACGTTCAGCGCGTCGTGTCGCTCACTGTCATCGAACGCGAGACCGAGTCGCGCGAACAGCACTGGGACCGAGAACCACCGAAGCGGACCGTGTTCCATCCGCCGGTGCCGCCGCGGCCGCGGCCGTGTGCGTCTTGCCGACACCGACGGGCCCCGTCAGCACGATCCCGTTCAGCCGGCACGCCGCCCAGGCAGCCGCTGCCCGCTCCGCGCCTGAGCCTCCGTCCGGGAGCATCAGGCCTCGCAGCTCCGGCGGCATACCACTGCGCGCTCGGCGTCGACTGAGAACGTCCGCGGCACGACGCGCCGGATCGATCTCGTGCGCTGGCACCCCTGCTTCGAAGCGACACAGATCGCACTCAATGACCCAGATCGCGGCTTCCCGCGATACGACCAGCATCCGGCCGTCGCAGTCGGTCGGCTCGATGTACCGTCGGCGCTCCTCGAGCTCGCGGTGGGTCCCGAAGTCGGACACGGTCACCGCTTCTCGACCCCCTCGAAGCGGGAGAACTTGCGCGGGTGCGTGTCTTCCCTCTTGCCTTTTCTCTTCTTGTCTATAGAGACGACACCGATCTGACGCCGTGCATCGGATCGATTTGACGACGAACTGATCTGATGGACGAGATCAATCTGACCGACTCGTTTGCGGAGCGCCTCGTACTCGATCCGGTACTGGTTCGTCCGGTCCGTCCCGGCCTGCTGAACCTCGACCAGGCCGGCGCCGCGCAGGCTCGCGATCGTGCGTCGGATCGTCGGCTCGCTCCACCACGGGAACTCGTCGCGGAGCTCCAGGCCGTTGGCTCGCCACCATCCGTCCTGACCGATCCGGCTCCGCCAGTGGAGCTGCTGCAGCACGATCGCCTCATTGAGCCCGACCGCCGTCGCAAGCGACGGCAGGACGAGCAGCGGCGCTTCGGAGATCAGCTTCGCATCAGCATCGTGATCGCGGTCGCCGCCAACGAGAGCATCCCGCTGGCATGGCACGAAACCCCCGGGTTTCGATCCACCGACGGCCTAAAGAAAGTGGATCGAAACCCCCTGCGAGGCCAGAACCCGTTGCACCTGGCCCCGAGATAGCCGAAGGTTTTGAGCGATCGCGCGCTGCGACAATCCGCGCGCTGCCATGTCCCGGATCCGGGTGACAGCGTCATCGTCGAGCTCTGACGGGCGACCGTTCCTCTTGCCCTTCGCTGCCGCGATTGCTGAAGCCAGCCGCCCGAACTCCGCCTCGCTGCGATGGCGGGCCCGATACCACACAGCGCGGAACGGCCGAGCGCCAGTGCTGTTGAATCGCGTGAGGCGACCGTCCGAGTGAGCGGCCAGACGCTCGCCATACACGACTATCTCGCCGGGTGTGGTGACTAGTCGTCCAAAGCGATCCCGAGTCGCCGGCAAGAGGCCGGAAGCGGCATGGTTCGACACCGCGGCGCCAGAACGCCACATGTGCGCCGGCAGAGCCGCGCCGATTGCCTGAATGATCGCGGGAACCCCAACGATCTGCCCGGCGTCCACCACTGCCGCCTCACGCTCCTCTCCGCGGCGTCGCTGAGCTCCGCTCGGCCCCGCGCGAGCGCTTCCAGGTGCGTCGCCCGATGTGCCGCGCGCGCACACTGATTCGAGCAGAATTTCCCCAACCGGTGACGAACCTGACTCGCGGGGATCTCGAATGGCTCCCCGCGAGAATTCGCATGCCCGCGAGACAGGCGGCGCGCTTCGCATCGTTTCCGATCGCTTCCTGCGCGTCTGCTCGGATTGCTCCCTGCCATGTGAACGATGGAGCGCGCATCCTGGGCCCTTCCCTCCGACCACACGGCGGTTGCACCCGCGCACGACGCATCGCGGACGACTCCACAAGTATGCGGCGAGGCTGTCGCGGCTTACCCGGATCACAGCGCGAACGTGCGCGGTGTCGACGCGGTCGCTTACGATGTCGCCGCTGTCACACAAACGCTCGAGCACTCGACGGTCGACATCGAGCGTCTCCGCTGCATCAACGAGCAGCAGCATCCCTTGCTCGCGCGCCTGCCGCCGCGTGCTCAGTGCGATGGCGTGCGCGCCGCAACACGTGCCGTGCTTGCTCCGACCCCCCACCGCACGATTGCAACCGCGCAGTGCGCAACGGCGCCCGTTCGCATCGCGCTCGGAGGACCCTGGACCGCCGACGTCACTGCTGCCAAGCATCGTCTGGAATTTTCCGTGCCCGCGCGGACGGTACGGGAGCACGACCCCGCTCTGAGCGCGAAAACGGCGCCCGAGATTGGGGCGCCGTTCTCAGACTCGGACGCTTGGCAATGTACGAGCGGACCGATTCTCGCACTCGGCCGCGACGGACACGTAGTGTCGCCGAGAGCAATCGAGCGGCGCATCGCGCCGGAAGGGGATCACATGGCAACGACACGAGCCCTTGTCGCCGGGATGCTGGCGGCCGCAACGTTCGGCGGGACGGTGGGAGCACTCGCCACCGCAGCCGTTCAGTCGCAGGCGAGCCCGGAGGCCGTCGCCGCGGCTGTTCAGAAGGTCCAGGACCAGACCGCTGACCGGACGCTGTC
The DNA here is from genome assembly GCA_963794285.1 of uncultured Solirubrobacterales bacterium. GTDB lineage: Bacteria > Actinomycetota > Thermoleophilia > Solirubrobacterales > Solirubrobacteraceae > Palsa-465. The sequence goes on along the minus strand of CAWCDS010000006.1, from coordinate 43,017 downwards.
GACGATCTCGAGCAAGCTCGGCGCGATGAAGAGCACGCTCTCGGCGATCGAGTCCCACATGGTCATCGTCGACCGCGCCCTGAGCAGCACGATCAACAGTCCGCTCTACCGCATCCAGGATCAGCTATTCGACATCTGCCTGAACACGAACGGCGGCGGCACAGTTCCGGTCGCCTGCCCGACGCCGCTGATCGAGCCCGGGATCAGCCGCGACCGTCACTGAACCACGCCACGGGCAGCATGGCGAGCTGTTACTGAGAACTGACACCGTCGCGATGGGGCCGAGCGAAGCCGTCGTCTTCAGTTACCCGAACAGCACCCGGACTGCGGGCTCAGATCACTCATTACACGAGCGCGGTTCGGGCACCAGCGACCGTCTGCTCCCCAGACGGCAGGTCGCGCGGAGCCTCTCCGTGCCGTCCGCTCCCGCGTCCATAGTGAGGTTGGCGCCAGCCGGCGTCATCGCGTTCCAACAAGTGCAACCGCGGACAGGTCCTGCAGGGTTGGCCCCCTTAGGACCTGTCCGCCCCGCCGCATATCGTGGCGTTTAGCACTTGTAAGAACGACGCCCAACTCGCCATTGGGCAACCTGTAGGAAGGTATCCCTCATGCCACACGAAGCGCCCGAACCGTTCGGCCCCACGATCGAACCGGCGATCTATGCCGATCCAAGCGTCCAGGCTATCCCGGCACAAGCCGCCCTGACGCCCCAGCCCGATGCGGCCGACCGGGAAACCACGGTCGACCTCATTCGAGCTGTGGAACGAGCTCGCAAGTCGCGCGTTCTTGTCTACTGGACGTCGCCGCTCGCGAAGATGGCCGACGGTGCAATGACGGCCGTCTACGACCAACTCTGCGCCATCGGCGACGTCGATCGCCTTGACCTGATCCTCCAGACCAATGGAGGCGATATCGAGATCCCATGGAGGATGCGTCTCGCTCATCAGAGAGTTCACGAAGCGCTTCTCTGTGATCATTCCTCACCGCGCGGCGAGTGCCGGCACCCTGCTTTCGATGGGTGCGGACGAGATCGTCATGACGCGGTTCGCGGTGGTGGGCCCGATTGATCCGAGCCGAACCCACCCGCTGCTTCCCGGACGGCACGGGGAGCCTGCGGAGCCGGTGTCAGTACAGGACATGCGTCACGCCATGCAGTTCATACGCGAGGCCGGCAGGGCCAACGAAGAGTTCTCGTATACGCCGAGGCCATGGCCGAGATCTTCACCGCGTTGTTCGACAAGCTGCATCCACTTGCCATCGGAGCTATCGAGCAGTCGTACGCCCTATCGAAGCTGATCGGGACCCGGTGCCTTCGAGACCCACATGACCGGGCCGAAGGCGCAGGAGGACATCGCGAGGATCGTCGACAAGCTCTGCGACGACTACAAGTCGCACGCGTACCAAATCCCGCGCCGTGAGGCGAAGGCCATCGGGCTGAAGGTGGTTTACGCCCCGAAGCGACTCGAACAACTGGTAATGCGGCTTTACCGCCACTACCTAGCACGTCCGATGCTCCCGCCATCGCTGCCGGGCGCTGGGATCACATTCGCCTCGCATATCGCGTGGCTCGACTTCGTCGATATGCAACTTCGCTGCGTGGCGGAGCAGCAACTCCAACCTGATGGACGGTCGGCGTCGGCCGGCGACCGCTGGACCACCTACTAGGGATTGGAAGGAGCGTCCGCAACGAGCCGCTGCAGCCGCTGCGTGGGTGTCTCGCAGGATATTCATAGACTCGCGGTAGATCTCCGCATAGGGGATCTCACGCACCGACGAGCTCGTCTGGTCCAGGCCAACAACCTGCACAGCCACTGGCTGCGAATTGATGGCTTCAGTGGTGGTGTCGGGCACGGTCATGAGCATATAGTCGACAGCTAGCGGGTGCAATTGAGAGCTGCGGGGACCGGTGCGGGCAGCGCGATCGCGTCGGCTGCCCGATCGCGCCCATCGACCATCGCCGGGGCACGCAGAAATCGCGGGACCTGCGCACCCTGAGACCGCTCGCTACGTTGGCGACGCGTCTGACGGGATTGGCTCACGGCAGGACTTATGTCGAGCGCTCGAGCACTTTCACCTGAGCCATCGTCCGGAGGTTCTGGCGGGTTTACCCAAACTCGCCGGCGTACCGTCCCTGGTGCTCCCGGGAGACCACGAACGACGACGGCGGCCAAGTTGGGCAACGCCGCCTCAAAGCTGTCGGCTGGAAGGCGGACGACTCAGACGGTACTCGGCCATCGAGGCGGAGCATGTGGCCGGCCGGCGGCCTCCTCGTCGGGCAAGGAGCGTCGCTCTCCCTCTTCGATCATCGCAGCAGCGTCGGGCCTCCAGGAGTCCACTGGTCCTATCTCGTCCAGTGCGGAACCGTGACGCCATCCGGCTGCGACTGATCCTGTCGGCGGGTTAGTCATGGATCGCCGCGATCTGGGTGACCGCAAGTGCCGCCCACTCTGCGGCGTTTTGTGCCTGGTCGGAAAGGGTTTGGCTCGTTGTCGCGAGATGACGGAGGGACTGGGTCCTGACGCAGTAGCCCTGCTTGCGATTGCTCTGAAGACCGATTGTGAGCTCGCCTCTCTGCGCGGCAAGCGCAATCGGGGATGTTGGATCTGTGACGGATTTCGGTAGGAAGCGATCCGGCGTGGCGAAGTAGAACCCTGCGAAGAGAACAGGCTCGTCGTTGCTGGCCTCCAGCCATTCGGCGCCTGCCTGCACGGAGAGCTGAGAGCACCTGAACCTTCGACGGTACGTTGAAGATACGGGCTGGGCACATCTAGCTCCAGCCACCATCCTGTCTCATGAGGTTGCGCGTACGGCCCGTCCGGTCTGAGGGCTTTGATGCTTGGTGCCTCAAGTATCAATGCCACGAATGTCTCGAGGATCGCGCGCGCGCGTGGGGGAAGTGAGCAAACGTGTCCACGACGCGTTCATCGATGGGATTCAGTTCGTCCACTCCAACGTCCTCCTTCTCGATCAGGGTGACGACTTCGTGCAGGCTGCGCAACCAACTTGGTGCATCTGGTTTGATCGCGACTTGCCGCCAGTTCGGTCGGTCGCCGGCCGAGCGGTCGTGCCAGTCCGGTCAGTAGCCGGCCGAGCGGTCGATCTCCCGGGCGACGTCGACCCACGTGATCTGACGGAAACGCGAGTCACCAGACTGGTAGCGAGTGTTCAGCGGGGGCGACGAGGACGTTGGCATCCCGATCCCAATTGGCGTACCCCTCGCGCTGGTAATCGGTGAATTCCGCGTCGATCTTATGCTCACTCAGGATCTTGCGCCACTCCGGTGTGTCGGCGACTTGGTAGCGGCAGATCATGTCGGGCCGACCCGCGCCAGCAAGCGCCCCCTGCGTGAAGAACTCGGGTTGTGCGTCATCCGCTGGAACGTGGGGTGCGTCTGCCTCCAGAATGAACCACCTGGCGAGCGAGGGAACCGTGGCAAGGACGTGGGCAAACACTTCTGTTAGGCGGTCCTCCCGACGCTGGTGGGGGAACCGATCCAGCGCCTCGAGGAGAGTACTCGCAGCAGGAAGCATCCATCGAATTCTCTACCACCTAGCGAACACGCGGGGCCACGTTGTCTGGTCAGTCAAGGACACTGTGCGGCTGTGGGCGCGAGGACCGAGGAGGCGAAGTGAGGCTGGACCGCACGCCACATGACGGCCGTCGGGCAGCAGCCACGGTGTGCTTCCCGCTGGGGTGAAGATGCTCGCGCTGACGATCACTCGACGGGACTTCCCGCAGCCGGTCTGGCAGATTGTGGGTTTCGACCTCGACGGCGACCAGGCGAAAGAGCAAATTTGGGTGCCGGCAGAGCGGTGCTGGCTCGGGAACCTGGCGCCCGAGGTTCGGATAATGCGAGCGCTTCTACGCAGGCGATGACCTCGTCGAAGGGCTAATTGCGCGCTGCTGGAACTAAGCCCTTTGCGAAAGTCGGCGCTTCACGGGTCGGCAATAATGCCCGGCGTGAACTCCAGAGTGCGGAACATCCTTATCAACACCGTCGCATCGATCTATTTCCTGCCCGTCTCGATCCGGATCCGGCTGCTGTCGCTTGGCGGCATCAATGTCGGGCCGGGAACAACCGTGAAGTCGCGATGCACCTTCATCGGGCCAGGACCCGTGACTGTCGGCCGCAAGTGCTACGTCGGCTTCCAATCGGTGTTCGAGGCGGCCGGATCGATCGAGATCGGCGATGGGGTCTACATTGCGCACCGCGTGAGCATTCTCACGCTCACGCACGAGATCGGAGACCGCGCGCAGCGTGCTGGCGCACTGGTTCGCCTGCCTGTCAGGATCGGCGATGGATGTTGGCTGGGTACCGATGTGACGGTGCTCCCCGGCGTCACGGTCGGCGACGGCTGCGTGATCGCCGCCGGGGCTGTGGTGGCGTCCGACTGCGCGCCTGACGGGCTGTATGCCGGCGTCCCTGCCAGACACATCCGTGACCTCGAAGTCGCCGGAAGCGCCTGATGTTTCGGTTCGGATCTGCGAGTCAGCCTCGGTCTCGGCGATAAGCGTGTCTCGGCCAACACTCGGACGCCGCCTTGCGCGACCGAATGCGCACGCCTGCTTCGTGAAGCCGACGCAGCCAAGGGCGGCGCGGCCGTGCTTGTGCTGTCGCCAGCATGCTCGTGATCCCGGCCATGCCAAGCTCCTCGAGACCCCATAGGGCCGCCAAGCGAACTGACCGTGCGGGGTCCGCGTGGCTTCAACGAGAGGTGGAAGCGCGGACGGGTACGGTGATCTGCCAAGGGATCGCGCGACGGCCGCCCGCACGCACGGTTCCGGGTCTGCGATCGTCTTGCAGAGCGGATCGACCACCCAATCAGGAAGTGGCAGAAGATGCGAGAGTCCGTCCGCCGCGGCGAGCCGCACGTGCCAGAGCACGTCTCGTAGCGCGCGAACGAACGGGCTGATCGCTCGACGATCGCGAAGCCAACACAGGGCCTCTGCCGCACGCCACCGCTCGGCGTCATCAGCGTGCGAGAGGTCCCGAGAGAACGCTCCGATCGCTGCGGTGATATCGATCTCTTCAGCCCGGACACGGAGGCCATCCGATTGCAGACACGCTGGCGGGTTGAACCCCATAAGCAGCAGGATCGCCCACGCCCCCGGCGAGGCATTTCACTGTGTGTGACCGCTCGCTGACGTCGCGGCGGGTCGCATTGCGGCAGCCAGCACGGGGTGGAGCGGATGAACCCAAGAACTCCTCGTGACGCTCCACCCCGTGCTCGCTGTCGCGCGCGGTCATCACCTTATGCCTCGATGTCGAACTCCTGCTCGAGCGTGATCGGCACGCCCGGCTCAGCCTCAGCGATCACCCGCCGCCGAGCATCGTCGTACGACTCATCCGGTCTTGCCGCGCGCTCCTCGATCAGTCGCTTCTGCAACGTCGTGCTGAGCAACTTCGCCCCGTCCGTGAAAGCCAGCCCTCCATGCTCACGCTCGGCGCCCTTCGACCGCGACTCGAGAACCCGCAACGTCGACTCCCGCTGCAAGACCTCGCTCCTCACCGACGAGCGCTGACCCTGCAGCCTCTCGATCTCGGCGTCGAGCAATCGGAGCTGCTGGCGCCGGTCTACCGTGCTCGCGATGACCTGATCAAGCTGACGCGCGACCTGTGCGGCTTCGTTCTGGGCCGCTCGAATCTCGTTGCCGCGTTCCATCGTCCGTACCAGGTCGAGGCCAACCTCGAGATACCGCCGGTCGAAATCGTTGAACTCCTGGCGGCCCTTGTCGCCGTCGTACATGCCGGGCGCGGCCTTTCGGGCGCGTGCGAGCCTGCGCTCCCGCTCCGCCGGATCTGTCAGGGCTGTGCCGATATCCGTACCCGGTCGAGCGCTGTCGCCTTGGTCGAGCAGGACCAGCCCTCGGTCATCGGTCCGCTCCAGCATGACCGGCCGCAGAGCGCGCTCCTGTGCGGCGCCGACCGCGGCGTCGCGACGCTCGAGCAGCGTCATGTTCGCTTGGACGTCCTCCGGCTTCGAGCGGCTCCAGTCAAGCGCATCGCCGAGCGTACGTTTCCCTCGGCTGTGCGCCTCGTCGGTCGCGTCGTGGAGCTGCTCCAGCGCCTTGGCGTAGTTGATGCCTTGATCCATTGCGACCGCATGTGCGAGCCGATGGAGCGTCTTGCTGTCGCCGAACACCACGCCGATGGGCGTGTCGAGTGTGGTCGGTTGGAAGTTCGGGTGGTCCATGTGATCAAGCACCTGTCCTAGGCTGGTTTCCAAGCTGAGCTCGTTGCGGACGCGACCCTCGATCAGCCGTTGCGCGGCCGCAGTCGAGATTCCCTTGGTCTGCGCGACGTGCTGCAAGATTCGGATCCGGAGTGCGGGCTCGTGCATCGCATCCCCCATCGACAGATCGCGCTCCTCGCGGGTGAACGGCGCTTTGGACATCACGCGGCCTTCGGCTTGTCATAGCTCGCCTCGCCTCGCTCGATGCACGCCGCGAGTACGTCTGCCGGCAGGATCTCCTGCAACTCGTCGCCGACGGCGAACCGATGTCCAATGCCGGTCGGGTGGAACGACAGGGGTACCGTCGCGTAGGCCTTCCGGGAATTGTCCGGCCGCTCGAGGTAGAAGCCGCCTGCGTCCATTTTGATCAGGCTGCGCGGTATCGGGTTCTGGCCCATTTAGGCCTCCTCGCTTTCGTCTTCGCCGATGATCCGGCCGACGGCAGCCGCAACGAGGAAGTCGACCTCTTCCTCGGCGCGTGCCGCACGACGCCGGAGCCGAGTGTTCTCGGCACCGAGATCCACTGCGTAGGCGACCGCCTCGGGCAGCGTCTCGGACGCGAGCTGTCCGAGCTCTCGGATGACAGGACCGGCGTCCAGGACAAAGCGGTGCCGGTCCTGCAGCTCACGTAACTCGAGGAGCTGCGAGATCGGAAGAACGTCGCGGCCACGGTGGCGCAGCTCAATGATCAGCGCGTCCATCGGGGCGTTGCGTAGCCGTCGCTGCCAGTTCAACATCCTCACGCAATCGGCTATCCGAGCAGCCCCGCGGGAGGGACAATCGCGTCCGGGTTCTAAAACGGGCAGCACTCGCGACGCGCTGCCCGCATCCCCGGGAATCGCCCTGTATCGCCGGACGTCGGCGCAGAACTGAAAGCGGCGAATCCCCAGTGTATACGGGGGATCCGCCGCTTTCGCTCACTCCGGTTTCTCTAACTCCGGAGCGAGAGGTCGCAGGTTCAAATCCTGCCGGGCGCGTTACGAAATACCTGTAATCCGTGTATTCGGCGCCGATTCGCGTGCTCTTTCGGGCGGCCTCTGAACAGTTTCGCGCCCGAGGTGCTATTCAGGGTGCTATTCGCCGGCCGGACGCGGACCCGGATCCATGCGGTTGAGGTCCTCGAGCCGTTCGTCGAATTCGCCCTTTGGAACCTCTGCTCGCCCGCGCGGATCGCCATCGGCATACCTGGTGATCTGCCGGCTGGGCGTCCGCTCCGCCGGCTCGTCCTCGAACCTCATCACCGTCCAGGTGGCCTGCTCGTCGATGTATCGACGGGTGGCGACCTGTTGATAGACGGAGAACGTGAACGCCGGGTCGGTATGTCCGATCTGCGACGCGATCCATTCCGGGTCGCGGCCGACGCTCGCGGCGAAGGTCGCCCAGGTGCGTCGCATCGAGTGCGGCGTGATCTGCGGAAGCGGCGGCCGTCCGTGCCGCGCGCGGTTCTCGTTGGCGCGGTCCACCGCCCGGTAGAGGATCCGGTCGCGGAACCGGTCCGGGTCACGCCGCCGCCCGCTCGCGGTGCCGAAGAAGTGATCTGACGGTGCCATCGGGAAACTCCGCGCACGGCGGTCCATCCCGTACTCGACCACCTCATCTCGCAGATAGAGCGTCATCTCGACCTCGCGGATCCCGGCTTCCGTCTTCGGGAGGGCGCCTCCGCGATTCGTCCCGATGGCGAGGGGGCGCCGTCAGGACGATCGTTTGGCCTCCCGACTCCACGGCCGACCTCGGGCCTCGAGCGCCTGCCGCGCCCGATCCAGGTCGAAGCGGATGCGCGCCTTCGGTCCGGAGCCGAGCCGCATCGCCCCGAGCTCAGTCGCGTGCGCGTACACGTAGTCGAGTGATACACCCAGGTCTCGCGCGAGCTGTCGCGCGTCGACCAGCGCGAAGGTGCCGGGCGCCGCGCTGACGATCTCAGCGAGCCTTGCCGCCGTTGCCTCCGCGATCGCCTCGACGTCGCCGTCGGTGAGGACCCGATCATCCACCGCCGTGTCGATCGCTGGTTCGGTGTGGTGCTGACTCATGGTCATGTGCGGTCCGCTGGATCTGCGTGGCGGTCGTCCTGCGCCAACGCGGTTCGGGCGCAGAGCAACGGGGTTCCTGTGGACTTCAGGTATGTCGTCGGCATCGAAACACCCCGCGCGTGCGACGCGCAACCCACGGACCGCGGGGCCTCGCCAGCGGAGCGCCACGGTCGCGGTCGCAGACCGATCGACTGCGCTCGTGCTGCCACTCGGGTTCTGAGCCGCGTATCCAGAGATCGTCGGGCCATCCCGAGCTTGTGCTCCGGCGGCCCTTGAGTACGGCCATTGCGTAGAGCACGCGATCGAGGTCTTCGCCGTCCAGCTCTGCGAGCAGCTCGGTCAGCGAGACCCCTGCTCGCGGCCATACAGCTCGGCTGCCACCTCGAACAGCAGCCGCTGCCGGGGCTCGCCGTCCTTCGCGATGAGCCGTTCGAGGCGGCCGAGATCGATCGCCCGGTCGGCGGTGAGGCAGGCAGCGGTGAACGACGCGACGCCGGACGCGCCGAGGAGGTGATACACCCCGCTTTGCGCGGCCTCGAAGGTGAGCTCTGCGGCCATTCCGCGCGCGAGGACGTGCTGGTGGCGCTCGAGCCGCGGATACAGTTGACGGCCGCTGTTGCCGAGCTCACGCAGCCGCTCGTGTGCATGAGCCGCGCCGCCGCTGCTCCTCGGCCCGATCGACTTGCTCGGCCGCGTCGGCTCGCGCCTGCCGCCGTCGCCGCGAAGCCAGCGCCCAGCGCCGCCGCCGAAGCAGCAGCTCAGCCTCGCGCTGGAGGTCTCCCGTGAGTCGCGAAATGCCGTTCCCGATCCTCGGTCACGGTGACCGTTAGGCGCGCGCGCCCTCCTCGTCAAGCGAGCCCGCAACCGCGCGCCGCTCCGCGCTACCGTTTCGAGCTGCTCCTCGTCCAGGTCGCGCAGCTCGTCCCTCGCCCGGTCGCGCGCGGCGAACAGCTGCGCGCGGTAATAGGGGCCGATCGAGTCGATCAGCCGCTGCCACGGCACCCTGTGGTTCGTCAGGCCTTGCTCGGACACGGTCAAGTAGTTCGTGAAGGAGGATCGTCTGGCGCACGTGGGCGTCTGTCGCCGGCACTTGTCTGCTCCGCAGCCTCGCGCGCAACACGCCACGTTCCGAAAATGGCGGTGACCACGCTTGCCGACGGCCAGTGCCCCGCCCCCAGACGCCGCAGTGCGTGCTCGCCGCGTCGGCGGGCGTGGGTGCGTGACCAGTCGTAGGTGCGTGACCAGTCGTAGGACGACGGGAGCCGGCCGTAGCACTCGCGCCACTCCAGCATCACCGAGATCACCCGCTCCCGCGTCCAGCGCCGCTGGATCGCGCCGGGATGACAGCGCTTGCAGTAGGCGTACGCGTCCCCTTTCCCATTGCGCGGCTGCGTGTAGGCGCCGCAGCCGCGACACACGCCGAAGTACCGTGCCTTGACCGCCTTCGCCTTCTCGCCGGTCGGGTCGTAGAAGTACGCCTATCCGGACGTCCGGATAGGCCTATCTATCCGAACCCCCAGGCTATGTGGAGTTGGGGGCCGAGCGCTGGTCGAGGAGCGGGCATTCGACGGATGTTGTCGGCATAGGATTCGTTCATCCGAGGTCCTCGAGGAACCGCAGCAGCGGGTCCTGCGGCCGGTAGCGGCCGGGGGTGCTGTCGAGCGGTTTGGTTTTCGCGAGCGCTTGTTCCTTGAGGGCGAGGTCGGCGTGGAGATAGACCTGTGTCGTTTCGACCTGCTCATGGCCGAGCCAGAGCGCGATCACGGAGGTGTCGATGCCGGCGTGCAGCAGCCGCATCGCGGCGGTGTGCCTGAGCGCGTGCGGGGTGACGTTCTTGTCTTTCAGCGAGGGGCAACACAGCGCCGCGTGCGCGGAGTATTTGGTGAGCCGACGAGCGAGCGCGTCACGCGTGAGTTGTCGGCCGGTGCGGGTCGGGAACAGCGGCGTGCTGGAAGCGCCGTCACGTTCGGTGATCCACGCCTCGATCGCGGCAGTGGTGTTGTTGGTCAACGGGGTGATCCTCCGTTTCCGTCCCTTCCCTGTCGTGGTCACGTGCGCGCCAGTGCCGAGATGGATGTCGGCGGGCGTGAGCGCGGTTAGCTCCGAGGCGCGCAGCCCGGTCTGCGCGGCGAGCAGCAGCAGCGTGTGGTCGCGGCGACCGGTCCAGGTTGAGCGGTCGGGGGCGTCGAGGAGCGCGTCGAGTTCGGGTTCGGTGAGGAACGTCACGAGCGCGCGGTCGTGGCGTTTGGGTGGGATCGCGAGTACCCGCTCGATCAGCGCGGCGTGCTCGGGGGACCGTAGCGCGCAGTAGCGAAACAGCGAGCGGATCGCGGTCAGCCGGAGGTTGCGGGTGCGGGCGCTGCAGCCACGCTCGCGTTCGAGGTGATCGAGGAACGCGCCGACTCTGGCGGCGTCGAGATCGTCGAGGGTCAGCTTCGTCGGTTGCTTGCCGGTGCGTTGGCTGGTGAAGGTGAGCAGCAGCCGGATTGTGTCGCGGTAGGACGCGATCGTGTGGGGGCTTGAGCCCTTCTGACGCACCAGGCGGTCGCTGAAGAACCCCTGGATCGCGGTGGACATGGTGATCATCGCGTACCTCCGATCGAACGTTCAAGCCGCTGTGCGGCGAGTCCCATGAGCTCCGGGGCACCGTCCAGATACCAATATGTGAATGACGGCTCGGCGTGCCCCAGATAGGTCGACAATCGCGCGAGCGTGACGCCGGCATCCTCGCCGGAGCGGTACGCGTCGAGCAGTGTCCGCACGGCGAACGAATGTCTCGCGTCGTGCAATCTCGGGCGACACGACGCCGACCGTGGCACCAGACCGGCATGTGCTCGGAGCCTGGCGAACGCGTGCTGGACGTTGGAGACGAGCAGCCGGGTGCCCGTCTCGGAGACCAGCAGCGCGCGCTCAGCGGGCGGCGATGGTGGCCGGTCACGTCGGCGCAGGTACTCTCCCAGCGCGTCGACTGTGCTGGGCTGCAACGGCAGCTCGCGCGTTTTGCCGTATTTGCCGGTGACCGTCAGCACCCCGTGCCGGGGATCGAGATCGTCGCGGTCCAATGCGATCGCTTCCCCGATCCGGATCCCAGTCACGATCAGCAGCCCGATCACCGTTCGCACGGTCGCGGTGCGGTGCGGGGTTCCCAAGATCTCGGCGGCGGCGAGCAGCGCGGCGATCTCCTGATCGGTATAGAGGTACGGGGTCGCGCGGCGTGAGCGGCCGCTCACCAGCCCGGCCGGCGGGACCTGCACCTCCGGATCGGCGGCGTGCAGATAACGCGCGAAACGCCGCACGGTCTGCCAGCGATGCGCGTGATAGCCAGCGTGCCCGCCGGGCCGAGTCGCCCACGCGAGCGCGAGCTCGGTCGTGATCTGATCCTCGCCGCGCGCCTCGAGGTAGTCGAGGAACTCCGAGAGCTGCCGCTCGGCGGTCACCAGCTTGTAGCCAAGCGCTCGACGGACCGCCAGATACTCGACAAGCGCGTCGCGCAGCGGGTTCATGCCGGCCTCTCCGGCCACGGACGAGCGACCTGCCGCAGCGCGTCGCGGTCGACCTTGGCATAGACGGCGGAGGTGGCAGCCGCCTGATGACCGAGCACCTGGCCGATCCCCTCCAAGCTGACCCCAGCGCGCAGCATCTCCGAGGCGGCGGTGTGCCGCAAACGATGAGCGTGCACAGTCCCGAGCCCGGCCCGTTCGGCTGTCTTCGCGACGACCGCCGAGATCCCGCTCGGGCTCAACGCCTGGTGTGGCGCAAGCATCCGCACGAACACCGCCCCGTCCACCGTGCGGCGCGGTCTGCCGTCACGCAGATACGAGACGATCGCCTCGCCGACATCGACCGGCAGCGGCAGCCGTTGCGAGCTCCCGCCCTTCCCGACCGCGGTGAGCTCCCCCGCTCGCCAATCGATGTCCCCCAACGCCAGCCCGGCGACCGCGCCCGCTCGCAGCCCCAGGCGAACGAGCACGGTCACGATCGCGAAATCGCGCCGCCCTTGCGGCGTGTCCCGGTCGCATGCGCCCAGGAGCCGGCGTACCTGATCGCGCTCCAACCGGCGTGGCACGTCCGCCAGCCGCCACACCGCGACCGACGGCACCGCGTCCACCAGCGACCGTGGCAGCTCACCGTCGAAATAGAGGAAGCGCAGCAATGCGCGCATCGCGGCGACCATGACCTCGGTCGTGCGACGCGCGCGGCCTGTGCAGAACGTGACCACGAACCGCCGCACCGCTGTCGCGTCAACCCCGGCCAGTTCGAGCCTGCCGTCAACCACGAACTCCTGCACGAACGGGCGGACCCGGTGAACATACGCGCGCGAAGATCCAGGCACCAACCCCCGCTCGATCTCCAGATACCGCCCAAAGCGGCACAGAAGCTCCTCCACCGGCCCGTCCGGCACCGACGCGCTCGCCGCCGGCAGCGCGTCGAGACCTCGCAGATACGCCAGCAGCGAATCCAACGCCCGCACCGAAAGCAAGTGCGAATAACCAGCCGCCCGCCGCGCCGCGAGGAACCGCTTGATCACCATCGGCGACAGCGCCGCAGCACCAAGCCCCTCCGCCTCCAGCCACCTACTCACGTGCGCCATCAAGCACATCTGCGCATGCGCGGAGCCGGGCGTATACCCCCGAGCGGACAGCTCCACAACGAACCCCCCGGCGAACAGTGCCAGCGGACCGCTCACCACAGTCCGCGACGGATCGTCCTTCACGGCAACCTCCTGTCGGTCACGATCGTCCACATCGCGACCAACCTCGGCATGCCAGCCAAGACTATGTAGCTGACAGCGCCAGCGATATCGCTCTTTGCACGGAGTTCTTATCGCTGCTTCGCATAGCCCAGGGGTTCGGATAGGTACGCCTTGACCGTCGCGGGTGAGCGGCCGACACGGTCGGCGATCTCCCTGATCGAGAGGCCTTCGAACTCGCGGTAATGCCGCGCCAGGGCGACCGCCCGGCGACGCTCGAGAACGCGACCCCTTCCCGCGGTTGACGCCCTGGCCGTCACATCGGGTCACGCTACCTCGCCCAATTGGCGTTTCTGTCGAGGTCGGCACGCACGTGCTGAGGCACCGGCTGGACCTCCTACCTGCGCGAAACGAGACGGACGACCAGGGCCGTCATGATGCGCGTGGGATCGGAGGTCTCCGCCCACGCGGGCTCCAGAACCTGCGATGTCGGTGCGAGCCGCCAGATCTGCTCAGCGGGTCCAAAAGGGGCAGCTCTTTCGCGTCGCCAGCGGCATCAGGCAGCGGGCCGCCGGTTCGCACGCGCTGTGTGGTCCTCGTCCAAGGCGGCCGCGCGACCGAAGACGGGAGGGACGGTCTCGCGCTTTCGGGCTGTCGGATCGTCGATCGCCGCTGAGGCCTGTTCAGCCACGCGAGGGAAACACGGGCATCCGTGAGGAACGCTGTAGCCGACGCCGCAAACGTGATCTCTTGCGGTAATGAGGACGTGCATCTGGCGATGCACCGGCGTACGGTCGGGATTCATGCCTGAGTTACTCGGCGGACTGGCGGGAGGAGCGGTTGGGCCGATCCGCCTGGAGCTCCGCACGCCGCGCAGCGGCAGTAGCTGGGCTGGTGTTCTCGGGCCTGCTGCTGGTCGCCTCGGCGGCCTCGGCGCGCGACCTGGGCCAGGGCCGAGGCCAGCTGGATCGACTTGAACGCTCCGGTTTGCAGCCGCCCGTACACGACGATCACTGCGAGCACCGCGACGAATGCGAGGATCGGCACGACCGCCGAGGTCCTCTCTTCCCGTCCGATCACGAGCGCCGCGGTGAGCGAGTAAACGACGACGGCTGCGTAGTATGCGATCTGTGGCCGCGCCGCCCGCAGCCGCGATGACCTGCCGCCGCACGTGCCGCCGCTGTACAACCATCCTTCGTTCGTACGCCACCTCGACGCCCACGACATCTCCTGGCGCTGGTACTCCTTCGAAGGCGGCACGCTGCGGTTCGCCGATGCCCACTACCTGCTCGGACACCACGACCACTTCGCGTTCTTCAGCAAGACCAACCTGAACTGGAAAACGAAGCTTGAGGTCAGAACCGACGCCGAAGCGCCGAGCTTCCTCGAAGACGCCGCTTCCGGCGCTCTGCCGTCTGTCACGTGGATCGATCCGAACTTCAGCAACTTCAACCCGGTCGGCTTTCAAACCAACGACGACCACGCCCCCGCGGACATAAAAGACGGCCAAGAGCTCGTGCTCGCCGTCTACCACGCGCTCGCCACCAGCCCGCAGTGGAGCAGAACACTGCTGGTCATCTTCTACGACGAGCACGGCGGCTTCTTTGACCACGTTACCCCGCCCGAAGCGCCCGACGACGACCCCGGAATGTTCGGACGGTACGGCGTGCGGGTCCCTGCGATCATCGTCTCGCCGTGGAGCGAGCCACGCTCGGTGTCACACACAGTGTTCGACCATACGTCGATCATGAAGACGATCCTGCTGCGCTTCTGCCCGGACGCGCTCAAACAGCCAAAGCGGCACGAGGGGCTGTTCGCACGGCTCAGAAGCCACGGGCACCCGCGGTACATGGGAACGCGAGTTGCCCACGCCAACCATGTCGGCGAGCTTCTAGCGCGTACCACACCGCGACCAGCGCCGGACCGCTACGCACTGATAGATGACGCTGCCGCACGCGCGGCCACGCGAACGGAGGGCGCAGCGATCGAACAGGACGCGCTTGAGCGCCGGCCAGCGACTGAGCTCCAGATGCGAATCGCCGCAGCGAACCGCGAGCTGAGACGGCTCGGGCACCCGGCCGGCCGGCCATAGGACGCTTCCAGACCAGTACGCCGCGCTCGGGTGGTGAGCACGACTCCAAGACCCGATCATTGGGCCGCCAGACCCGCAGCGGACGGCGTCCGCCGCTGCTCTCGGCCTGACTGAGCAAACGCAATCACCCGGGTGAAGAGCCTGCGCTTCTCGCGAGCGATCAGCCAACGGTGCAATCCTCGAAGACGTGGCTGACTGGAACGACTGGCTGATCGTCGAGGGAGAGGTCAGCGACCGCATGACGGTTGGAGCCCGCGATGGCGACCGGTGTGTTCGCTCGGTCGCGCCCGCATGGAAGCAGCCCGTCGGGCCCTCCCTGTTGCGCGCGAGGGATCACGATGGTTGATGACGCGGCGGTAGACGTTCCTGAGAAGGGGGCGGGGAACCGGCGCCTGTCGCTGCTGCTGGCGATGGCGATGTTCGTGCTGGTCGTCGACACCTCGCTGATGAACGTGTCGATCTCAAAGGTCGTTCACGATCTCGGCACGACGGTCAGCGCGGTCCAGTCCGCGATCGCACTCGAGGCGCTCGTCTCGGCGGCGTTCATCCTGATCAACAGCAAGGTCGGCGATCTGATCGGCCGCAAGCGCGCGTACATCCTCGGCCTCCTTGCCTATGCGATCGGCGCGCTGGCGATGACTGTGGCCCAGGGCATCGCGGCGATCGTCATCTTTTGGGCGATCATCGGCGGCCTGGGGGCCTCGCTCCTGCTGCCGGCGATGCAGTCGCTGATCCACGGTAACTTCGAAGGAGCCGCCCAGAAGAAGACCTATGCGCTCGTGGGAGCGTCGGCGGCGATCGCCGCGGCGATCGGGCCGCTCCTCGGCGGGTTCTTGACGACCTACCTGTCCTGGCGCGTTGGCTTCCTGCTCGAGGTGATCGTCATCGCGGTCATCGTGCTGCAGATCAAGCTCGTCAAGGACGTCCCGTACACGGGCGACCGGCACTTCGACGTCGTCGGAGCGATCCTTTCGGTCCTGGGGATGGGCGGAGTGGTGCTCGGCATCCTCGTCTGGCAGGAAGGAGGCGACTACGTCGTGCTCCTGATCGTGCTCGGTTCGCTGGCGCTGGCGGCGTTCGCCCGCTGGCTCGTGCGGCGGCATCGGGAAGGCAAGGTCACCGTGCTCGACCCGGACCTGTTCCGACTCCCGAACTTCCGGCTCGGGATTTCCGGGCAGACGCTGCAGAACGTCACTCTCGGCGGCGCAATGATCGCCCTTCCGATCTTCCTGCAGATCAAGCTCGAATACAACGCAATGCAGACCGGCCTGTCCCTGGCCCCGCTCTCACTCACGATGTTCGCCATGGCGATCCTCGCCGGAAAACGAACCGGACATCGGCGCCCCGCGAGCATCATCCGCATCGGGTTCGCGCTCAGCACGCTGGGCATGGCGCTGCTGATCCCGATCGTCCCAAGAGCGACCTCTGGCTGGTACCTCCTATTGCCGCTGATGATCGCGGGAGCGGGGCTCGGGCTCCTCGTCTCCCAGCTCAACAACTACACGCTCTCCCCCATCGACGAGGAACGCATCAGTGAGGCAGCCGGAGTCAATTCCGCCGCTGGCTCGTTCGGGCTGTCGTTCGGGCTCGCCATGGCCGGCGGCATTCTGCTGGCAACACTGTCTGTGGCCTTCACCAATCTGGTGAACGACAGCTCCGTGATCCCGCCATCACAGCAGCAGCAGATCTCAAAGACGCTGGAGAACAACGCGGAGGTGATGAGCAACACCCAACTGCAGGAGCTTGTCAAGCACGAGCCTCGCGCTGTCCAGGACGAGATCCTCAAGATCAACAATGACGCGACGAACCTCGCGCTCCAGGTGGCGTTGCTGATCCCGATCCTGGCAGGAGGCCTGGGGCTGTTCAACTCGTTCCGCATGATGCGGCTGCGAGACGTCAAGCGATCCGCGGCAACAGAAGCCGCCGCGCTCGGGTGAGCGCCTCCGGCGCGCCAGCGACGCCGGCTGGACTCGACCACGGCGACCCGCTGCTCAAGCTGCCACCCCGCTGCGGCCCGGTCTGATCGAGGCCGCCGATGAGCGCCGCTTTCAATACCTGGGCACGACGATCAGACTCAACGAGCGTCACGCTCTCACAGAGCACCCACGGGATAGGCTGACGTGAGCGACGTACTCCCTCTCGCGCTGGTCGCCGCCTTGAATCCGACTCTCGTCGCCGCGTCGACAGTGATGATGCTGCTGGCGAATCCGGGACGGCTGATGCTTGGCTATCTCCTCGGCGCGGTGATGACGAGCGTCACGCTCGGGCTGGTCATCGTGTTTTCCCTGGAGGGCTCAGATGCGGTCAGCACGACACAGAACACGCTGAGCCCAGTCGCGACGATCGCCTTGGGAGCGATCGCCCTGACTGCGGCGTTCGTGCTCGGGACCGGGCGTTATCAAAGTGCCGCCGAGCGCCGGCGGGCCCGCCGAGACGCGAAGCACGCCAAAGGGCCGCCGAGATGGCAGCAGGCGCTCGGGAAAGGTTCGGCACGGATCACGTTCGCCGTCGGCGCAATGCTTACACTGCCCGGCGGCGCCTACCTCGCGGGATTGGGACGGATCCACAAGCTGGACTACTCGACGGCGGAAACCGTCGCTGCGGTGGTCGCGTTCACGTGATCATGTTGGCCCTGCTGGAGATCCCGCTTGTCTGCTTCGTCGTGGCCCCCGACTGGACGCCCCGGGCGATCGATAGAGCGAAGGTCTGGATCGGGCGGCATGCGCGCCGGTTCGCGGTGACGATGCTCACCGTGCTCGGGGGCCTACTGATGATCAAGGGCCTGATCGAATTGCTGAGCTGAGTTCGTCGTCGGCGTCTAGCCCCGTGGCGAGCGTCAGGCTCCCTGCTCATCAGCTGCCTCAGCGCGATCTGCCGCTCTTGCGCCTGGACGCCACAGACTGACCAGTCCGGCGACCAGCGTGACCAAAAAGACCTGTCCGGTCAGCATCTCGAACACGGACAAGATTTGGCCGATATCCCCGGCCGGCACGAGATTGCCGTACCCGGTCGTCGTCAGCGTCGTGTAGCTGAAGAACAGATAGTCCCGAGCCTGCGCGTGAGAGACACCCGAGAAGACATCGCCGCTGATTAGGCGTCCAAGCGCGAGGAACAAGAACCCGAACAGCAGGCCCAGCAACGTGAAGACGCTGACCGCCCCCAGGATCGTTCGGAAATCGACCGTCGCGGACGGCACGACGCGGCGCAAGATCGTGACCGCCGCCACCGCAAGCAGAAGCGAATCAACGACAAACGCGACACCCAGGAACACGTCGGACGAGAAGACCCTCGCGAGCGCCGTTGCGATGACTGCTGCCAGCGCAGCCCCGACCGCAAACCGCACCCGCCCCAGTCGCACATCCGAACTGGTCAGCGCGATGACCGCGGTCAGCCCGGCGACCGCAACCGCCACAACACGTCCACCCCACCCCTGCTCGGGCAACGTCATCGTCACAACGAACGTCGTGAGGATCAGGACCAGAACGAGCCCGTACGCATCGCCGATCCGCTCGACAAACTGAAGCACCGTCTCATCGCTCGGCCCACGCGCGAACCGACGCGACCGCGCGGAACCTGATCCCTCGACGGGCACACCTGAAGATTCGCGCCTGCGCCGAACGTCCCTGCCCCTGCGCGGCGGCCAGCGATCCCCAGCGATCACTCCGGACGGACGTTGGCTCTGTCGCTCTCCGGTCGCTGAGTCAACGTTGCCGAAGGTTCATCACCGCCACCGCGTGCAGAAGCGACCCGCAGCAAGACTCCGACGAGGTCGCGAAACGCGCTTGGTCAGAGGCCTGTTTTGGCGGTGATCCTCCCGGACTTCACGGCTGCTGCGAGGTCGTGATAGTCGCGATCGTTCTGATCGGCATAGGTCTTGGAGAACTCGACGATCGCGCGGTCGAAGCTGTCGCCCTTCCCGAGGTAGGCGGCGATCGCGATCCGATCACCGCTGCGCGCGTGCGCGCGAGCGAGCGTCCAGCCACACAGGTTGCCGTACGTGGCCATGGCCTCGGGGACCATCTGCTCGATCTCCGCGGAACCCTTCCAGTCCTTCAGCTGCCGGACGTAGAAGTCGCGGGCGTTGCCGTCGAGCCCCGCGTCGACGTGGAGCCAGCCGAGGAAGATGTCGCTGGTGGCCTGCATCAACCGCTGTCCGATGACCACTCGCTCGCCGTGGTTTGGGAACTCGCTCGGTCCGAGGAACTCTTCCATCACCGACGCTTCGGCTTCCTTGATCTGCAGGAACAGCGGATCCTGGCCGTCGCGGCCGAGCATCAGTGCAATCCACGCGCGCGTGCCGACGCTCCCGACCCCGACCACCTTACGCGCGAAGTCGGTCAACTCGAACTGCTCGAGCAGCACCCGGCGGTCGAACTCGAGCGTGTCGCGGTATCCGCGCAGCAGCTGATGAAGCTCATCGAACAGCCCCTCGCCCTCTTGGCCCTCCGCGAGCTGCTCGATCGGCACGATCAGCGGCGACTGATCGACGATCTGCACCTTCCCGTCGACGACCTGCGTCAGCTTCGAGAACGCGGCCATGCTGTCCTTCGTCCGCGCCTTCGCGACCTGTTTCCCGGCGCGCTTGACCAGCTTCGGCTTGAACTGCGAACCGTACTCCTGAAGGGCGCTCTCCATATCCAGGCGCGCGTACCACACGTCGAGGTCCTTCATCCCCGAGAACTCTGCCATTGCCGTGCGGTACCGCCCGACGGTCTCGAGCACGATCTGGTCCTGCTCTTTGGCGCGATAGCCGTTGTCCCGGGCCGCGATCAACATGCTCACCGCCAGGCGCTTGACGTCCCACTCCCACGGTCCGGGAAGCGTCTCATCGAAATCGTTGACGTCGAACATCAACCTCCGCTCGGGCGAGGCGAACACCCCGAAGTTCGACAGGTGCGCGTCCCCGCAGCACTGCACCGTCAGCCCCGACCGCGGTGTCGCGGCGAGGTCATTGGCCATGATTAGTGCCGCGCCGCGATAGAACGTGAACGGAGAAACGAGCATCCGTCCGTAACGGATCGGCACCAACTCCGGCACCCGAGTCTTCGCTTGACGCTCCAGCAGCTCGACCGGATCAGCGCGAGTCGACAGCGGCTCGAACACTGCATGACTGGCTCGCGGCACCTCTTTGCGTGCCGCCTTACCACGCGCGACCCGCTCCGCCACCGACAGATGCGGAACCGCTGCGCTCGGCTTCGGTTTACCCGCCGCCGCGGTCCTGCGGCTCGAAGACGCGCTGCCATTCTTGGCTGTCGCCTTGGTTGTCGGCGTCATCGTCGTCACCTCCCTCGATTACTTCTGGCGCCCAGACAACGCTGGACCTGCGTTAAGGCTCGCTCAACCGGGACGATGCGGCATCATCCCGAACGGATGACAACTGCCGTTGCGCTCATGGAGGCCGCGAGCCTGCAAGTCATAGGTGAAGTGTTTGACCCATCTTTGTCGGGCATCCACGACCGAATTCGTGACCCGTACACACCGATGATGCTGACGTGTGCGGGTTGTGCTTCCGCGTGTGCTTCCCCGAGCCGCACGGACTTCCCGCACAGCAATAGATGATCGTCTACCGCACGGCAGGAGGCATCCCCGTGGGGGAAGGCCGCGCAGAGAGAGACCTGTGACGATCAGTGGTTAATACCGTTGCGCGCGCTCAGGTCACGCCCTAACTTGGCGTTACCCAAAGCGTGAGCGGTTCCGTACCGGAACGACCGCCAAACCGGCCAGCGGCACGTCAGCCGCGACGAGTCACGGCGCTCACGCTTTTGGCGTGTCCGGTGCCAGCGGACATCAGTCGGCTCCGGCTCGACTCGGCCTGCCTTTCACCCGGCCTGCCTGATGGTCTCGCCGGGTTCGAGCGGAGCAACTTCTTGCCTCCGGGGCAAGCCTCCGCCCTCGTGTGGGCCGATCATCTGACGTCACTGTTTGTCGTGCGCGGCGATGCTCGGCGTGCTCCTCCCCGAGTTGTCCCGTTTTTGGCGAGCGTTAGGAGGTGTGGATGGGAGCGATCCGGAGTCCGGTCCTGCCGCATTACGCCAAAGCCGCTCGCGCGGAGTTGGTGTTGCCACAGGCTGGATCGGTGAGGGCTCCGCCCGTCGCGACCGACTGGGCGCGCGGGACGGCTGGTATCGCACGTGCTGGATCGACCCGCTGGGCAAATGGAAAGAGCAGATCCGAGCCCGCGTGCCCGCGGGCTCCAGTCCCTCCCGCCCGGAGCTGGCGGGAGGGACCGGCGCGTCTCGGGGCTTACACGGCTGCGCTGCCCAGTTCGTCGAGGTCGAGGTCGTCGAGGCTCGAGGCGGCCTGGCGGCCGGCGAGGTCGACGGTCGTGTCGAATTCGTTCTGGATGACGAACGCGTCGCGGCTGAGCGCGACGAGCGCTGGCGAGAGCATCGGACGCATGAGCTCCCAGACGCTTGCCCGTAGCGCGCTCTCGCCGCCGGGAAGGGCGTCCCGGAGCTTGCGGGCCATCCGCTCTGACCCGAGCGTCTTGGTGCGGGTGACGCCGTCGGGATCCAGCGTGAACGCAGCACCGAGCCGGGCGGTCAGCTGGACGATGCCTCGCAGCGGGTCGGGCTCCTCGAGCGCGCGGTTGAGTTCGGCGTCGGTGATCGCGTCAGGATGTTGGGGCTCATGGCGCCCGGTGTCGCCGACGGGCCGCTGGCGCTCGGGGTCAGTCCAGCCGGCGCCGTAGGCGATCAGCTCTCCGTAGTGGCGGACAAGCAGTCGGCAGAGGATCTCTCTGACCGCGCGGAGCTGGCCTTCGGTCGGCTGGATCATGGCGGCGCGGATGTCGTGTCCGAGTCCGAGGTTGCTGCAGGTGGCATCGGCTTGGCGAGCGCGGGCCTGCGTGCGGCGCTGCTCGTCCCCGGCGGCGGCATCGCGGAGTTCCTCGTCATCGATCCGTGCGGCGGCGAAGTCCGGGCCGCGGTCGTGGACGTAGGCGTAGCGGCCGTTGCGGGCGCGGTCGCGGACCTCGCCGGTGATGCGGATCTTCAGCGCCCTCGATTTCGCGCGGGTTCTGAGCGTGTCGAGCTCGGCGTCGAGGCGGTCGGACTCGCAGCCGAGGATCGCGGCGATCTGGCTCTGCTCCTGGGTGCCGAGGTGCTCGCGGGCGTGCGCGATCTGCGCGGCGGCGTCGATCCGCACGGCGTACGTGTGCTCGTCCTCGACGACGGTGCGGTGCACGAACGCGCCGAGGTCCCCGAGCCCCTTGTCGTGCAGGTCGCTGGTCGTCATCCGCTTGGCGACGGCCTCGGTGAGCTGCGGTGAGATCTCGTGCATGTCGGCGAGGCGGTTGGCCATTGTCACGGAGATCTGCTCGCCGGCCGGGCGCTCGGCGACGCGGGCGCGGATCGGGTCGGGGAGCGCGAGCTGGCGGCGGAGGTTGTGCGCGCGCTTGGGCGAGATGCCGAGGTCGGCGCACACGGCGGTGATGCGGTCGGGCTCCGGGAGTCCGGCGCGGGCGTCCCAGCAGTCGCGCAGCTGCTCCTGCTGGTCGACGAGTGACAGGCTCTCGCGCTGGTTGGCCTGCGCTTGGATGCGGCGGATCTCATCGGCGTTCGGCTCGTGGTCGAGCAGCAGCACGATCAGGCTCTGCACCGGCGCGAGTCCTTCACGGCCATCGGCGCCGGCAAGCTCGCCGCCGGCCTGCGCGGCGAGTAGGCGGCGCTGGCCGTCGTAGATCACGGTCCGGGGGTGGCTGGGGTCGGGTCGGTGGCCGATGCACGGGACGAGTTGGCCGGTGCGCATGAGCATGCCGGCGAGTCGCTCGATCCCCTCGCGGGAGATCTCGCGTCGCGCGTTCGGGGCGAGCTCGAGCGCGCCGAGCTCGACGCGCTCGATGTTGCCCTCGACCGGGGCCTTGGCGACGGTCGTGACGTCGAATAGTGCGGGGCACGGTTGAAGGGCGGGGTTGGGGGTCTGCATCAGCTTGCTTCCTTTCGGATGAGGGTTGGGTCACGCGCCGCGGGGTCGACAGCGGCGGGCGGTGAGCGCGGCGACGGTGTCGGCGGCGATGTGGTCGAGTGCCTGCGCGGGGTCGGTGATCACGCTGATCCGGTCGCACTCGACCGACAGCGGCGCGATCCCGATGCTGAGGTGCACGGTGGGGACGCCGAGCTCGGCGAGCGCCCGGATCCGCTCGGCGCCCGCTCGTGTGTCCGCCCAGCCCCCATCCGGCAGGACGTAGACGAAGCGTGGGCGGCGCGGGTTGGTCATCTCGAGCTGGTCGGAGATGAGCTCGATCGCGTCGCCCGCCAAAGCGGTGCCGCCGCCGGTGCGGATCCCGGGCACGCACGGCAACGGGTGCCGTCCGTCTGCGAGCAGCGAGACGCCATTGCCGAACAGGGCGGTGGCGCAGCGGCCGCCGATCTGGCGCAGGCCGTCGGTGAGGATCCAGGCGATCGGCCCGAGCGCGTATTCGTAGCCGCCCATCGAGCGGGAGGTGTCGATGATCAGGCCGACGTGCGGCTCTTGGATCGGAGCTCTCACCTGTCGGGTGACCCGCCACGGGTGGGCGGTGACGGGCCGGCCGGTTGCCTGCTGCGCGCGGCCGCGGGCGTAGGCGCGGCCGTCGAAGCGGCCGCCGGGGGTCCGTTTGTCGATCTGGCGCGTGCCGTGCGTGATCGCTTGGCGCAGCCGGTTGGCGTAGCGGTGAGCGTGCGACACCTCGTCGGGGTACGGCGGCCGGTCGACGCCGCGATCGGGCATCCGACCGGTCGGCACTCCGGTGCCGCGGCCTTTGCTGAGGCGCTTCACCGCATCCCCGCCAAGGGCCGCGTCGGCGAGCACCTGCTGCAGGTCGACGTCCTGAGCGAGCTGCTCGAGCTGCTCGGCGCGGGCGTTCGCGATCGCGTGCTCCAGGGCATCGGCGAGCGACCCGGCGGTGGGGTCACCGCGCGACTCGCCGCTTTGCCCGCCGGAGGCGGCGTCTGTGCCGGGTTCCCCGGATCGGTCCGGCTCGCCGTGTGATCTGTCGGCGGCCGCTGGTGGGTCGGGCTGGCCGATGATGCGCCGGTACTCGTGGGCCGCGTCGTCGAGCCGGTCGAGCTCGCCGTCGGGGATCCACAGCACCCTGGCGTACAGGTCGTCGAGGGCGTCGAGGTCCTTGTCGCCGAGCACCGCACGCCACAGCTCGCGTAGCTGGTCGAGGGCGGCGGGCTCGACGATCCCATAATGCGTGCGGGCTTGCAGGTAGACGGTCGCGCGCCCGGCGAGGTCGCGGGTCACGGGCTGGCCGGCGGCGGCCAATTCGACCACCTGCCGGGTGAATGCGGGGAGGATCACGTCGATCAGTGCGGCCTGCAGCGCGCGGCGGACGAACCGCCCGCGCATGCTGTCGGCCGGGAGCTCGCGCGCGCCGTGGGCCTCCATCCGCGGCTCCTCGAGCAGCCGCCGGTCGACGGCGAGCTGCTCGTCACCCGGATCGTCCGATTCGGAGAGCTCGATGTCGTGCTCGATCGCCCAGCGCTTGGTGTGGTTGGCGTGGAGTGTCTCGTGCAGCGCGACGCCGAAGCACCGCAGGATCGCCCGTCGTGCGAGCGCCCCAGCTGCGATCTCGGCGCGTGAGCCGAGCAGCGTCTCGGAGTCGGGGTGACGGTGCGGGAGTGGATCTCGATGTGACCGGGGTCCGACAGGCCCGGGCCGATCAGCGCCCACACCGGGTACAGCCGCTGGAGGATCGCCGTCCAGTGGTCTGAGAGGTCCTGGTAGACGGGGTCGAGTCGGCCCCGCTGGGCGGCTGCTCGGTGCAGCTGCTGCACGAACAGCGCCGGCCTGCGAGAGCTTGTCGCTGCGGTTCTCATGAGGTGACCGCCCGCGGGTAGCCGTGCAGGTTCGGCAGCCCGCTGCTCGACGAGACGCGCAGTCCTCCGTAGCCGGCCTGGTCGAGCATCCGGCACGCGGCCGCCGCCTCGGCCTCCTGAATCTTCCCTGCGCTGACCTGCTCGTGCAGGTTCGAGGCGAAGAACGCGAGCGCCGCGCGCTCGCCGACCCGGTCGGCCATCCGCCACAGCGACTCGATGTCGCGGAACTGCGGCGTCCAGCACAATCCGTCCTCGCCTCGGGTCCGCTAGCGATCGAGCCGCATCGCCTCACCGACCAGTCGCTCGGGCGCGCCGAGCGCGCGAGCGCCGGCCAGTTGCTCGTGACCTCGAGCGTCGCCGGGAACCTGGAGTGCCACACGTCAGGAATATCCGTGGCTCCGACGAGGCCGTTGTTGTAGGCAAGTAGAACCGAGAACCCCGGCTTCGCCACGACGGTCTCACCGGTCGCCGCGAGGTACAGGCTGAGGCGCCCGTCGAGCGTGGCGTTGATCGACAGCAATGCGACGTCGCGGGCGGTGTTGACCTCGTCGATCATCACTACCCACCCCTCGCGCATCGCCTGCACGAACGCCGAGTCCACGAGCGTCACCTGCCCGCCCACGCCGGCGACCGGCACGTAGTCAGTAGCGGAAGAAGAACTCGTCTGAGGACGGTCCCGGTTGCAGCTCGACGAACCCGTAGAACGGGGCGCCGTGCCGGTCGGTGACCTGTCGTCCCCGGCCAGTCCAGAGGCGGTAGGCGATCGCGCGGGCGATCTGGCTCTTGCCCGCGTCGGGCGGGCCGATCAGTCGCAGGAACGTCGACTGCGCCGGCTGGTCCATGTCGAGCAGCGCGAGCGCGAGCTCGTCGACGGGCTGGCCGTGCAGTGACGGTGGGTAGATCCGCTTGCCATCCGGCAGCACGATCGGCTCGCCGGCCGTCTCGAGCTCGAGCGACGCGACAGGGTCGGGGACGAGGTCTGCCTCGCTGGCCACTCGGTCGATCTGCGACAGGGCAGCGGTGATTGCGCTCATGCGCTTCTCCTTGATTTGAGTCTTGGATGGAGACTGTGGGCGCCGGCCAGCGGGTCGGCGCCCGTGCTTCGTTTCGTTGCTTCGCTGGTCGGTCAGCTGCCGAACACGCTGGCCGCAACGCGCAGCCGTGCTGCGGTGGCGGCGTAGCCGGCGTCGTCCTTGCTGTCGGCGACCTGGCCGTTGATTTGGCCGAGCTGCGTCGCGACGGTGCTCTCGGCCGCTTGGACGCCTTCGAAGCTGTCGAGGATCTGGTGGTGCTCCGCGCCGCGCTGCGACGAGCACCGAGACGATGTGCTCCACCCCGCCGCGACGGATGTACGGGATGTAGGTCTGCACGTGCCCGCGGGCGGCGCCGGGCCTGGCTGCCCGGCCAACGCGCTGCTCGAGGCCGGTCGTGACCCACGGCAGATCGATGTGGGCGAGCGCGGAAGCGGCTTGGAGGTTGTGCCCGGCCTGGCCGACGGGTGAGACGCACAGCACAGGGAACTCGCCGGCCGTGAACGCGCGCTTGAGCTCCCCGAACTCGGCCAGCGAGATCGACTGCGAACCGCGATCCCGCACACGTGCTCGACCGTCACCGTCTTCTCGTTATCGGTCAGCGCATAGGTCGGCACCCCATCGAGCCGGCGCAACGTCCGATCCAACCCGATCACCACCGAGGGCGGTGTCTTGTCGCGCAACGGGACCACCACCCGATATCTGGACCAGGCAAGCCACGCGCAGAACAACACGGTCCTTGAGCCGCCGATGATCGGCCCCTCGCCATAGTCCCACTGCACCCACAGCCCCGGCTCGGGGATCCACGGCCTCGTGCGCCGCCCGTGCTTCTGCCGCCACCGGCGCTTGGCCTCCGCGACCGCCCGCCGCGTGGTGCGCTCCGATCCCTGATAGCCCATCGCGAGCAGCTTTGAGTGCGCCTGATCGGCACCGATCTGCCCGCGCGAGCGATCGACCAGCTCCTCGACCTTCGCGGCGAACGGATCCGCGACCGGCCGCCGATGCCGCGCTCGCGCCGGCGGCGCGCCACCCGTCGCCTCCCGCACCCAGACCCAGTGCGCCACCGTCTTGTGATCACACCCGACCAGCGCCGCCGCCTGGCGGAACGAGCCGGTCAAGTCATACGCCTCAAGGATCTCCATCACTTCCTCAGCTTTCTTCAAACCCGGCCTCCAGATCCGCGCTCGACAACGAGCCAGAGACTCGCTAACCGACAGATGAGAACAAGTCAGTGGGGAAAAAGATGGCCGCCCATGGGGAGAAACCCTGGCCGCCAACGGGGAGAAACAGTGGCCGCCTACGGGGAGGTTTCCATGGCCGCTGTCATCCCGCTGAACTGGTCTCGCAACTCGCCACGAGTCCGCGTCCGCGTCCGCGATTCCGCATCTTCAAGCACCTCGTCCCGGCCGAAAGTCCAGGCGGGGCGTCAGGCCGATCCGCGAAGGCGACGCGGCTCGGCACGTTCGAATTCTTGGCGTCTTACGTAGGCGGCGCCAGAGCAACGTCGGACCAGACGTCAGCATCGCGGACGATCGCTAACTCGTGAATGCGAGCGCTCGCGCCCCGAAGGTCCCCGGCTACCGCAATGGACGACGATCAGCGATAGCGCGATGCTGAGCGCAGCGGCGCTGTCGCTTCGAGGCACGAGGAGTAGCGGCAGCACGCAACCGCACCCAGGCGAAAAGTAGAAGCGTGGGAGGTGCCAGATCTTCTGGGGTTCGCGGATTTCACGCACGTCAGCGCGTGCAGCGGCGGCACGATGTCCTCGACACCAGTAGCGAGCACGCGGCGCACGTCTTCCGCGGCCTCGACAAGGCGCCCGCGCGCAGCGCCTCGGGCAACCGGCGCGTGCTTTGGACGCGGCCCAGGTGCTCGAAGGCCAGGAGCTGGCGGGAGTCGGTCGCTGGAGTGGTCGGGCGCTCGCTCGTGCCGCTAGAGCGCCTGCCTGCGCAGGACTAGAGCTTGGTCGTCCATCCGGAGCGTCATCTCGTCGCCCCGGATGGCCGCCTCCGCGTCCATCGCGGTGCCCATCACATCGGCGTGCAGGTGCCCGGCGGCGTCCACCGACCAGTTGCCTGTGAAGTTCGCCCCATCGCCCATGTGGGCGCTGACCGTCCCGTCGTCGCGGAAGGTCAGGTCTCCGAACGGGCTCTTCCAGCTCCCGACGATGGCTTCCGCGAGCGACGCGGTGTCTGCGTGCATGTCGAGCGAGGTGGCGTCCTCTGGAACCGCATGCTCGAACGCCTGCGCCACCCCTCCGAGCTGCGCGAGTGCCTCGGCCTCGGCCACCTTGTCGTGCTCCGCGTGGGCGGCGGCGTAGTTCTCATTCGCCTGCTTGATGGCTTCCGGCGTGGCCTCGCCCGTCGACAGGTTCTCCACGTTGACGACGACCTTGCTTCGCGGCAGGTAGTACAGGCGCATCGTGCCCGCGTAGGGCGCCCACTCGTACATGTCGTGCCAACAGACGTACTCTTGCCTACCCGCCTGCCGGGTCTCGATCACGAAGCGGTAATTCGCACCGGCGATGCGGCCGGGGTTCTGCCACCACCGCTTCCTGAACGGCCCTTCGACGCTCTCTACCCGGCCTTCCGCCAGATCCCTCCCGCGCGGGCTGGCCGCGCGCTCTGCGGCCGCCGCGACGAGGCCCGTGATGCCGCTGTGCTTGCTGTCGATGCTGTTGCGGATGGTCTCGGCCTGCTGAGGGGTGAGCTGTCCGCTGCGATTCGCATCGAGCGCGTCGGGGGCGAAGGCCAGGTCGGTCACGCGAGTTCCACCGCGCGAGATCGTACGTCGGATTCCGAAGATTCGCACGTCTGGGTCAGCCCAGATGCCGGCGAGGGCGCGGTGGCGCCCAACTGGCGGTGGAGGTTTCGCCATGAGAGCTGCGCTCATTCGCGCTGCCGCCGCGGTCGGCATCGCGCTGTTCGCTCCCGGCCTCGCCGCGCTCCGGCCGGCCGTCGCGGAGACCTGTCGTCATAGCCGGCGGACCTCAAGGAGCGCCGGTAGCGGCGACGTCGCTTCTGGTTTCCATGAAACCAACACGCTGCGCGTCGCGTCATGGTCGCCTCGTGGCCGCAACGGACGAAACTCAGCAGTCGGGGCGACGACCACGCGTGCGGCCCTACGTTGCGATCGCATTCGTGGCGAACCGCTTGTCCGACGTTGGCCGCCGGGGTATCCAGATGTCGCCAAAGTAGTCGTCCACATCGCGCTGACCGCGGTTGCGGAGAGCTGTCGTGCGGGAGTCGTTCCGGAGCTCCCCGCCTGCGCGCGCCGTGGCGACGAGCGGCTTCGCGCGAGTGCAGCCTGGCGCGGTCGCGGTCGCGGTCGCGGTCCGCTGCGCTACGCCCGAGGAGTGGCCTTCGCGAGAGCGCTTAGAAACCGTGCGCGCAACGAGTGGGTGCGCACGTTGCGCACCCAGCCAGGCGTCGATGCTATGCAGAGCGGGAGATGATGGTGCGCGCCGGACCCGCGCTGCCGTTGCTCGAGGTGGCGTACACCTCGATCCGGATCTGCTCGTCGCGGCGGATCGCTGTGAACCGGACGGACCGGCGCTGGGTGTATGCGGCGAGTCGGGTGCCGTGCGCGCCGGACAGACGCACCACGTAGCGGTGGGCGCCGCGGGCACTCGGCCAGTGGATCGTGAGCGTGTGGTCGCCTCGGCGAGCGAGGATTCTGCCCGGCCTTCCGGGAAGGAGCGGACGCGGGGCGGTGAAGGTTGCGATCGGCTGGCGGCGCCGGATGATCCCGTCTTGGCGCACGAGCGCGATCAGGGTGCGTTTTTGTCCACGGGCGCTCGCGGGCGTGAATCGGAGACTGCCGCGTTCACGTAGCACGGGCCTGCCGATGAGCCGTGTACCGAACGCACCGAGCTCGGCGAATTGGACGCTCTGTCCGTGCCCGCCGTGGGCGATTCGGTAGGAGACGACGCGGGCGGGGCCGTGCCCGCTCAACCGGGCATGGATCGCGAGGGGCTCGAAGCCGTCCGAGACGAGCACGCGCGTGACGGGAACCGAGCCGGGGTTCGCCGTCAGCGTCCAGTTGCCGCCGGCAGGGGATGTGAGCGCGAAGTACGTTGCGGCGACACCGCGCAGCGTGAGCGCCTGTCCCCGGCGAGCGGGCCTGCCGCGGGAGATCGTCACGCCGCCCGGGCCGGTCAGGGTGACATCGGGCGCACCGCCGTCGCCCTGCACCAGGATCGTCTCCGTCGGTCGCCCCGCCGGTAGCGTGACCGTGGTCGCGCCCGGCCCCGCGGCCTTCGCCGCGCGGGGTGGCGGGACACGATACTCGCTCGTCGAGCAGGAGAACGTGATGTGGGTGGCGAGCTGAGCGGTGAGTACGAACGGGTTGAGGAGCTCTGCGCCGGTGAAGTCCGACCACGGGAACGCGACGCCCGCGTCAACCGATCCGGGATCGGGGAGCGGGGCCGGTGGCTTCGGCAGTCTGACGTGAACGCAGGCGGCGAATCCCTTGCTCGAGAGCCCGGTCGAGATCCCAGTGCCGGTGCAGCCGCCGAGCACGCACAGTCGGATCGCTCCTCTCAGCTCGGCGCCGAACTGACCGCTCGGCGCATCGACGAATCCGTCGACGTCGGCGTTGATCTGAAGCGGCCCGGCGTCCAGTCCGGCATGACCGCCGAAAGTGGCGTAGCCATCGGTCTGGAACTGCACGAATCCGTTGCCGAGGGTCCCGAAGAGCAGCATCTGCGCGTTGCCGCTGATCCGGAAGGTCGCCGGGCCGGCCGACGGGAACACCATGTCAAGCCGGCCGTCGACGGAAACGGGCGAGCTGCCCTCGATTGCAGCGCCGGCGCCGATCCTGGCATCGGCGAAGATGTGGATCGGCGAGAGTTCAAAGCCGCCGCCGATTCGCAGCAGGTACACGAACGGCCCGATCGTGATTGCCGGATTCGGCGTGTAGTGCAGGTCGGCGCTCTTCAGATCCCCCCTTTCGAACCGGACGTTGGCCTCCAACGAGCCGCCGGCGGGGACCGTCAGCATCCCCGATCCTGTCCATGCGTCCGCGGTGCCCGAATAATCGATGTCGATCCGGTCGACGGACAGCACACCGAGGGGAACCGGGCCGATGTGAATGTGCAGGCTCGAGAGCTCGAGCCCGCGGATGGTGTCGGCGATCAGCTCGGCGCGCCCGGAGAACCCGCCGAACGCCGGAGGCAGCCTCAGCTCGAGCGGGATCCGCACGCCGCCGGGTTCGAGCAGTACCCGGATGTCGGCGGCGACGCCAAAGCCGAGCACATCCGCCCTGAACGCCCCCACCGGGAACTCGAATAGCGGCGTGCCCGGCACCACCCTCGAGAGGTCGCGGTCAATCGTCCCGTGCCACAGCACGATCCGGGTGGCGCCGTTCTCGACGTACACCTGCGCGCCACCGCCGACCGTGTCGATCCGAAGGTTCTTGGAGTCGATCACCAGCTTGGCACCGGGATCGGGAACGATGTGCACGCCATTCAACATCACCTCCCCGCCCGTGACGACGACTCCAGCGCTGGCGGCGGTGCCATGCAGAAAGCAGCCCGCCACGGCGCCGATGCTGAAGCTTCCGAACCGGATCTGCTGACATGAGGTCGCCCCTCCCGCGCCGCCGGGGATGTCACCCAGGCCGAGATGACCGGTGGCCGCGCGGGTGCCGAAGCCCACCGCGACGATCTGACCTGGAGAGTTGACGCTCCCGGTGTGGTTGAACACCGCGTAACCCCCACCGTCGCCGGTCGCCGCGAGCGCGATCTGCCCATTCGACGACCCGTCGATCAAGGGCTGCGCCGGCCCGAGCCCCGACGGCCCGAACCCGGTGCGCAACAGCACCCCGGCGCCGGCGCCATCGCGCTGAGACCAGGCAGCAGACAGGCGACCCGACGGATCCTCGAACAGACGGCCGAACGACGCATCATTGCCGCTGATTCGCACGGCACGGCCGAGCGCGGGCACACCCCCGCCGCGACCTGACACCGAGCGCACCGAGTACGGGCCGCTGTACCCGCCGCGCGCGAGCATGAACGCGCCAGCCGGACCGCCGGTCAGCGAGGGCTCGGTGCCATTTACGACCGTCTCACTGCTCCAACTCACCGGGTTGCTGATGTCGCCCGCGCCACTCCAGCGCCGCAGGTGAATCCGGGGCGCCAGATCGGCTGCGCCCACCACTGGCACATTCCGGTCGAGCGCGATGCCCGGGTAGTAGTTCTCGTCGCTTGCGGTCGAGAGGTTGCCCGCGCCGGATGTGTACTGACCCGACTTGTAGCCCTCGATACACAGCGCTGCCGGCCCCGGCGCGCCGCAGAGCGGATCAACCCCGACGTTGACGATCGTCGGATCCTGCGCCGAGCCGGTCACGACCAGTTGACCGAGGTTGTCCTTGCCGACAATCCCCGGACCCTCCCAGTGACGACCGCCGTCATCGCTGGTCCACGCGATCACGGTCGAACTCGACGCGCCGTCGGGCTTGTCGCCGATCGTCGGGTAGCGCTTGCTCAGCACCACCAGCTGATCACCGACCCGCACGATCCGCGGACCCCCATCGTCGGTGTTGAACTGCGGCCCGTCGCCCAGGCCATAGCTCTTCGGCCACGTCAACGCCACCGGTGGCCCGTCGCAGCCCTTCGCACCACGCTTCAGCCGGCAGTACATCGCCGCGTCGTCGAGCCCGCCGCGGCCCTCGTTCCAAACGATGTGCGCAGTCCCGGCCTCATCCACGAGCATATCCGGGAACGTGCCGGTCCTCGACAGCACGACCCGGGGCGGCAGGGGCGGCGGCTTCGTCTTCGGCACGTGCTTGATCCCACGATAGTTGGGCGGGTCCCGATAGCTCGGCAGGCGCGCCTGAGCCGCTCCGATCCCGCCGGCCAGGACAACGGTCACAGCGGCAATGACGGCCAGCGCCCGACGAAGCACCCGATCCTCCACCACCCAACCGTACCGCGAACCCGCTGCCACATTCCAACCGGGCGCGACATCATCACCTGCGCCGGTGGCTGGACGCGCTCGTCCTACCGAAGGCGGACCACCGTCTGGCTGATGCGTCGGCCTCCGCTACGAGCACCGCCTGCCGAGGCCTGATGCTATTCGCGAAGCCAGCCGACGGTGCCCGGGCGAGCCCGACGCCGCCCACGACTGCTTTCCTCATTGCGACGGCGCCAAAGCTCACGATCGAGTTGGCGACCACTCGCTCGCCCGGATGCGCCGTGGCCGGACAATTGCTCCGCCACGAACGCGATCGTCTGCCCGCGCCCTGCCGGGCTGCTCCGTCGTCGCCAAGGCGATCGCGCCGCGGAAGCCGGACGGGCGACGAAAGCGGTCGCCGCGAACGGCGCCGGCCGGACGATCGAGTTCGCGACGGGGCTGCCGAATATCCGCGAGCGTGCGTGCGACACCGTGAGCGCCAAGTCGCCGCGTCGCGGTTCGCGGAGCTGACCTCTGAGCTCGCCCGCCGGTCGTGGCATGCAGCTCTGAGGGTCCACGCGAGCGCTGTGCCCGGGCGATGCTCGGTGTTCTCGACCGCTCAGCGCTGGCCAAGCGATCAGCTCCGGGCTCTCCACAGGCGGGGGCGGTTGCGACCGCTGACATCTACGGTGCGGCAACCGGAGGCGCAGGCAGCGAGTTGTTCGCGCACGGCGGGCTGTTCGCGCAGAGCACAGCGTCCGCGCACGCCAGAGTATTCGCGCACGGCGCGGTGCTCGTGCCGGCCAGCGTTGGCGTCTGAGCGGGCGCGGACGCATCGGGCGCCGGGCCGCCGGGCGGGACTTCCGGCGGCTGCGGCGTGGCTGTCGAGCCAGAGTCAGAGTTCGGATCAGGTGAGCTCTGCGCGGATGCCCCTCCGCTGGTTGCCTGGGCCTGACCGGACGCCGCGGAGTCGGACCCTCCCGCGGCTGCGCTGTCGGCCGGGGCGGGCACGCTCTGGGCGGGTGCCTGCACGCTTGGGGTCGCGCCTCCACCGGCGGCGGCCGTGTCCGAGGTGCCTGCGGCGGGAGCGCCAGCGTCAGCGACGTTGCCGGCGCCGGACGTGGCGGTCGTTGATCCCGCACCAGATGGCGCAGCCGACGCCGGGGCGGCGACTGCCGGTGGCGCGGTCGTGGGTTCCGCACCAGATGGCGCAGCCGACGCCGGGGCGGCGACTGCCGGTGGCGCGGTCGTGGGTTCCGCACCAGATGGCGGAGCGGACGCCGGGACGGCGGTGGGCGTTTGGGTCGCCGCAGACGCGCCGCTGGCGGGGCCTTGACCGGTGCTGGTCGATGAACCCGACACGCCGCCGGAAAGAACAGCTGCGGGCTGTTGCGGTCCAGCCAATTGCTCACCGGCGGCGGGCGCAGTGGACGACGGTTGGCTTGCAGAGGACGCAGCGGAGGGCGCAGTGGACGACGGTTGGCTTGCAGAGGACGCAGCGGAGGACGCAGTGGAGGTGGGTGTGGTGATCGGCGAGGAGGAGTTCGGCGGGGCAACGCCGCCGACCGCCGAGCCGGCGGGTTGCGACGGTCCGCTGCTTGGTGCCGCGGCGGCGGGAGCGGCATGGGACGCTGGCTGTGGTGCTGTCGCGGACGCCGCCACGAGCCGCGGCAGTGGAGGCAGCTCGGTGAGAACCTTCGGCGCGCTGGTGACGGCGAGGACCGCGACCGCGGCGGTGGCGATCTTCGCCACGAGCGCGGTTGAGGCGGAGGATCCGAGCGTACCGACCACCGCCTCACCGCCCAGCGCCGAGGCGAACACGGCCGGCGCACTCACGCCAGCGGCGCCCGCGCCCGAGGCCGCCGCCGCTCCCACGCCGCCCGCCGCCGCCGCGGAAACGCCGCCAGCGCTGACGCCGAGCCCGCCCGCCGCACCCGCTGCGCCCGCTCCGGATAGAGCCACCCCGCCGGTCACCGAGCCCGAACCGACGGCGGATGCCCCGGCGACACCAGCGGTGCCTGTACCCGCGGCGGCGACTCCTGCGGTGCCTGTGCCCGCGCCCGCGACGCCCGCAGCACCGGCGCTTCCGTGAACAACTGAGAGCACAGACGCCTTGAGCTTGGCGCTGAGCGCGACCGGAATGATGAGCGCGAGCGCAGAGCGCTGGCGGCGCACCTCATGCTCGTAGGCCCGGCAGGACGCGCAGCGGTCGATGTGCGCGCGCACCTGACCGCGGCCGGGAACGGTGCCGCGCGCGCTCGCCATCCGCTCTCGCACCTCCGAGCACGGGCTCTCCCGCGCCGTGCGGCCCCGCATCAACCCCTCCCGCGCCTGGAAGATCAGCGCCTTGACCTTGTCGCATCGAACGTTCAGCACGCTTGCGATCTCCGCGTGCGAGTAGTCCCCGAGCTCGAACATCACGAGCGCGGCTCGCTGATCGTCGGGCAACCGCTGGATGTCCTCGACGAGTTCCCGCAACTGCTCACGGCGTGCAACCAGGCTCGGCGGACCGTCGAGCTCCGCACGCTCGACGACGATCGCGTTGCTGCCAGCCAACTCGCGTCGGGAACGCAGCTCTGAGAGGCAACGGTTGCGGGCGATCGTGTACAGCCACGGACGCAGCGCGTCGGGGCGCTGGCCGCGGCTGAGCGCCTGGTAGGCCGAGGTGAGCGTCAGCTGCAGCGCGTCCTCTCCCCAGTCGCGACTTCCCAGCATGTGCACGCAGAAGCTCAGCAGACCGGCCCCGTACCGGTCGACGATCTCCTCGAACGCGCGGTCGTTCCCCGCGCCAACGCGCGCGACGAGCTGCTCGTCGCTGGTGTCCGCGCCCCCGTGAAGCGCACGGCCAACCCGTGCAAGCGTTGCTGCTTGCGCCACGCCCGAATTGTATTGCGCGAGCAACACGCCCGGGGGGAAACGCTGCCAGGCGAGGCGACGCCCGGGGAGTGCGCCCCATCCCCGGGCGTCGCTGCTCGATTCAGTGCAACGGCAGGAATCACCGGCTTCCCCGACTTGGCGGCTCATGCCCGAACGCCCCCTCGGACAGAACCGGCGTCAGGCGGCCCATTCCCGCTGGCGCTGCGTCCCTATGCCCCTTAAGACGCGGACGAAACTGAAAGGTTGGCGGAGGTTCCGAAAGCGCGAGCGGGCTGCTGACACACACCCGCTCGGACCGACTGCCTGGGGCCAGTACACTTCGTGTGCCGGCAGGACGCCGGATTCGCGCCGGCGCTGCGCCCCCACCGTCGGCGCTTCGGCTGGGGTCGGGGGATGCCGCTCACAGCGCTTCCCCGGCCCCGCCACGTGCACCACGCCTCCGCGGGTGGCCGATCAGACGAGGCAGACACGATTCTCGTCGTTCGCGGTCGGTGAGCCAGGGTTCCGGGCTGGAAGCCATGACCGCGGCTGTGTGATCCGCGATCTGACGGTGATGCTCGCTGACGGCGGTGACTGCCTGGCGGACTTGCGGGCGGTCGCTGACCAGGCGGCGCTATTCGGGGCGACCGCGTCACCATCGACGGCGTTGCGACGACGGCGCCGACGATCGCGTTCGCACTCTACCCCGACTCTGCACTCACGATCGGATTGGCGAGAGGATGTCGCGTAACTATCGTGTCGTCCGGCGGGTTTAAGACCATTCTCGGATGGCTCAGAACTTCATCGGCTGTGACCGAGATCAGTCGTTCCTGCTGCCGCCCGATGTGAGGGATTGGCTGCCGGAGGGTCATCTCGCGTGGTTTGTGCTGGACGCCGTTGCGGGCATGGACTGAGCGAGTTCTATGGGGCGTATCGCCGGGACGGTGCGGGGCGCCGCGCGTATGACCCGGCGATGGTGGTGGCCTTGTTGCTGTACGGGTACTCGCGCGGGGTGCGCTCGGCGCGGCAGCTCGAGCGGGCGTGTCTGGAGGATGTCGCGTTCAAGATGATCGCGATGCTCGAGACGCCGGATCACGCGACGATCGCGCGGTTTGTGGCGCGCCACGAGCTCGCGCTGGCCGGGCTGTTTGGTCAGGTGCTCGGGTTGTGCGCGCAGGCCGGCCTGGTGCGCCCTGGCGTGGTCGCGATCGACGGGACGAAGATGGCCGGGAACGCCAGCCGGGAGTCCACCCGCGAGTTCTGGGAGATCGCCCGGAGATCCTCGCGGAGGCGATCGCGACCGATCAGGCCGAGGATGAGCTCTATGGGCAGGCGCGCGGCGATGAGCTGCCTGAGGAGCTGCGCACCCGGGAGGGGCGCGCGGAGTTCTTCCGCCGCGCCCGCGAGCAGCGCGACCAGGAGCGTGATCAGGAGCCGGAGCTCGCGCCTGACCCCGAGCCGGATCCCGAGCCCGGGTTCGGGTTTGATGTGGAGCGGATCGTCGCGCGTGGTCAGGGTCGTGAGGGGTGGTGGCGTGAGGGGCACCGCCAGCTCGAGCGGCGCCGCTGGCGGACCCCGGACCGTGTGCCGCGGTCGCGTGCGGACAGGTTGCGGCTCGCCGCCCGGCACCTCGAGGACGAGCGTGACGCGAAGCTCGCGGGCAACCGGGCCTATGAGGAGTATCGGGTGAGTGGCCGGGATACGAAGGGCCGCAAGCTGAGCAAGCAACCGAAGCCGTGGACCGTCCCGGAGCTGCCGGAGGGGGTGGTGAGTGTCAGCGATCCGGACAGTCAGCGGATGAAAGCCAGCCGCGGGTATGTGCAGGGCTATAACGCGCAGGCCGTGGTCGATGAGGGGCAGATCGTGCTCGCGGCGGAGATCACCAACAGCCCGGGTGATTTCTCACACCTCGACCCGATGATCACCAGCACCCTGGCCGAGCTTGAGCGGGTCGGGGTCAGCGAGCGCCCACAGGTCGCGCTCGCGGACGCCGGCTACTGGAACGAGCAGCACTTCGACGAGGTGATCGCCCACAAGCACATCCAGGTGGTGATCCCGCCCGAGCGCGGCGGGCGCAGCGAACCGCGGCCCGGATGGACCGGCGGGCGCTACTCGATGATGCGAGCCGTGCTCGACTCCGCTCACGGCAAGACGCTCTACCGCAAACGGATCCAGATGATCGAGCCCGTGTTCGCGCACACCAAACACAACCGGCTGATCACCGGGTTCCTCCGACGAGGCCGGTCCGCGGTCAGAACCGAGTGGCGGCTGCTGATGGCGACTCACAACCTCACCAAGCTCCACCGCCACCACCTCGCCGCCGCCACGGCCTGAAGCCGGCCGACCACACAGTTCACGTCGCCGACGGCGTGACACCACCAGCACCGCCCCTCCCCGCGAAAGAGTTACGCGACGGCCTCGCGACGACGGGCTCACGCCGCTGGACAAGCGATTCTGACGAAAGGCGATCACGTGCAGAACGTCGTCGCCGCGATCGAGAGCGGCGAGTTGCCTCGCGATTTCCGTCCCCGGCTACCGGTGGCTGAGAACAAGAGGGGGCGAGCCCGGCCCAGGACCGGGCTCGCTCTGGTGCTTGGATGCTCGCGACCGTCAGGCAATCGGGGTCGGCCGGGGGCTTGTTGGGATCATCGGGACGGAGCGTTCGTAGACGGCGTGGATGATCTCGGTCTATGCGGATATCCGGATAGCACGGGGAATGCCGAATTCGGCATTCGCCCAGCCGGACTAGCACGGCGCCGCGGCGGCGGTCCAGATCGCGTTCGGTCAGCGTGAGCGCTTCGCTGATCCGCAGGCCGGCGCGCCAGAGTACGACGATGATGACTCGTAGCCGAACGCCCTCCGGCCGGTTGCCGCAGGCGCGCATCACGGCGATGATCTCCTCGATGCTGGGCGGGTCCGGCGGGTAGCGGCGGCCCTTGTTGCGGGGCGTGCGCCCTTGGTGAAAGCTGGACAGGGTCGCCGGCGAGCGGCGCCGTCCGGCGCAATCCAGCAACGGCACAGGTTCCATGACGTCCTCCTCTGGACGCGGGTGTACGACCCCGATCTTCGCGCTGCACGAGCCGTTCCGGCATTTCCGCGACGCCATCAGCGCGCGGTCGAGCATGAACCGGGCAACCACGGCCACCAGCGCCCCCCACGGCGATCCCCTTCACCACGAACCACTCGCCGCACCGGATGAGCGTGGCGTCGCCGATGCGGTCGCGGGCTCGACCGGTCGCGCGATGACGAAAGCACTCGCCAAGGCGCAGTCTTCACCTTCGCCCGCTGCGGATTCTTCTCGCGTGTCGGCCGCGATTGGTTGACTACGACCCGACGTCAAACGCTATGGTCGGCGGCCTGACGTTCAGCGGAGACCGCTGGCGCTGGCGGCCCGCTCTCCGAAACTTCACTGGGATTGGAGTCAGTAGATGCGGGGAACGACGCGTTGTGCGGCAGTAGCTGTCACTTTGGGGTCTACGGTCGTGGCGGCTGCGGCGCTTGCGGCCGCGCCAGTGAAGGTCCGGCGATGCGGATACGCGCACAGCCACAACTGGGGTCGGGTCGCGGTCTATCCGTGGCGCATGTCGTGCGGAGCAGCCCGTCGAACCCTCACACAGTCCGAGTCAAGGCACGACCAGATCATCAACCTCACGGCCGACGGCGCCAACACGTTCGACGGCGGTGCTGTGAAGATCGCCGGCAAGTGGTGGGTGTGCGGAGGGCGGATGGGCTACTACTTCTGCGGCTATCCGTACCGGCCTGCAAGGGCGCATGGGGTAGGCGGCGGCACGACGTACAAAGGACCGTTCTCTAAGGAGTTCGTCGATGAAGCGTGCACGGACACCTCCCTTCTGTGTAAGCGCTACGCCCAGACATTCCAGCCGCCGCGCTCCTACAGATAGGCGTTGCTCGAGCTGACTCCGCTCGGCGGTTATGAGGTTCACACCGGTCGTTTGGTTTGGGCCGCGACGGCGGCGGCGTGGGCCTTGGCAGCAACCGAGTCCGCGCGCGAAGGCCCCGTGCTGGTGGCGAGCGGGATGCGCCGGGATCGCGACCGACGCTTAACGGACTAGCTCGGCATGCGAAAGCGGACGAGCCGGGCCCGACCGTGTCGTCGGCCGTGAACGACGCGCCGATCGCCGACAACGCCAGGATCGTCGGCCTGAGCTCACGGGATCGGCTGGGCTCTACTCGACCTTTGGTGGGTCCCGGGCCGCCCTAAAGCGTATGCAACGTCCTGATGAACGGGCGCAGGCGCGCGAGCGCCTGACCGCGCTGATCAAGGTTCAGCCAGGCCCAGAGCGCGTAAGAGCGGCCGTGCTCTGACCAGGTCATCCACCAACCGCCAGCGTTCCCCTCGTCATACCAGAGGTAGACGTGCCGGTTCCCGATCCGCATCCTGCTCACGTGGGACGCGTGGCCGGGGGGCGGAGTCGCCGCGCCATGAAAGCCGCGCAGTTGAACGCACCACGTGTTCGGATTTGGAATCGTGTGACAGTCCTGAGTGTTGCCGGCGCCGAAATCGATGACGTAGTCGACCCCTTGGAAGCGGTAAAGGTGCACGTTGACGTGAGCGTGCGCCGCAGGAAGACGTGAAGGGAATAGTGGCCGCGGCGCGAGATGCCAAGCGCGCAGCTGCGAGCGGGCCTGGCCGAACGACATCGCCCACGCGGCGGCGGGCACGAGCAGCAGTCCGACTAAGACCGTCGCTGCCAGATGCGTCCTCCAGGTGGCGGTGCGCCACCGTCGTGATCGCCCCATCGACTCACAGTATATGACCATCACGAGACCTCGGGGAACTGGACGCACCACCAAGCTAGTCAGCGGCCCGCTACGAAGGTTCACTGCGGCGCATGTGTTGAGCGACACGCTGGGTGGTGACGGCGGGCGCGGTCTGCGGCAGCGAGCGTGGTGACGGGGTAACGCTCGGCGGGGGGTCCGGCGACAGGATGACGGTGATCCTGTTCATGTGTGGGCTCCCTCGCCGAAACCTTGACGCGGTGAGACGAGGGAGCCCGTGACGCCGTTGGAGGTCGTCGTGCTCATCGTCTCAGACGATCGTGCTGTGGTCGAGGCGGACTTGGCTGCTGGCCGTCTGCCGTGCCCGCGTTGCCGGATCGGGGTGTTGGGAGGCTGGGCTGCTCGCGGTTGCGCGAGGTCCGGACCGGTGAGGGGACGCGACGGCTGCGGCCGCGCCGCGGACGCTGCCGTGAGCGGTCGTGCCGAGCGACGCACGTGCTGCTGCCGGACGTGTGCCTGGCGCGTCGCAGGTACGTCGTGGAGGTGATCGGCGCGGCGCTGCTGTCGGCCGGCGTTGAGGGGTACCGGCGGGTGGGTGAGCGGCTCGGGGTGCCGGGCGAGACGGTGCGTGACTGGCGACGCCGGTTCCGATCGCGAGCGGAGCTGATCGGTGCTCACTTCCTGCGGTGGGTGCGTGCGCTGGACGCGTCGTTTGATCCGCCTGCGGGGCGAGGCTCGCCGGCTGCCGATGCCATCGAGGCGATCGGCGTGTGCACGAGGGTGGCGTCGTTGCTGTTGGGGCGCCGCTCGCCGTGGTCGTGGGCATCGGCGCTGACCGCGGGAGGGCT
This sequence comes from uncultured Solirubrobacterales bacterium, assembly GCA_963794285.1. GTDB lineage: Bacteria > Actinomycetota > Thermoleophilia > Solirubrobacterales > Solirubrobacteraceae > Palsa-465. The sequence continues at coordinate 1,804 of CAWCDS010000006.1, read as the reverse complement.
GCTTCAGGTCAACACGTGCACGCCTTGGCCTGCGCCTGAGTGACCGTGATCCTGGCCGGTCGTTGCATCAACGACAGGTCAGGAGGCGATAGGTGGACAGGGCGCAGGAGATCGGGCTGTTCCGATGGAAGATCGTCGGTGAGGCGACGGACATCTCGCTGTCGGCGCGAGAGCGCGGGCGGCTGGTCCGCGCGTTGGCTGAGCGTGAGCACCTGGACCCGGACGGTTGCTGGGTCCGCATCGGGCGCAACACGCTGGATCGGTGGATCCGCGCGTATCGCAAGGGCGGGTTCGACGCGCTGGTCCCGGGCGCCGCGACGGCCCACGAAGGGCACGCCGGAGCGCTTGGAGTTGGCGGTCGCGCTTCGGCCGCGAGCAGCCCGCTCGCACGGCAGCGCAGATCCACAGGATCAGCCTGGAGTCGCAGGGTGCGGCGCCGTCGGCTCGAACGATCCAGCGGCACCTTCAGGCGGCCGGTCTGCCGTGGAAGGGCAGCCAGGTCGCGCGAGCGCTCGGGCGGTTCGAGGCTGAGCATCGCAACGAGTTGTGGACCGGGGACGCGTTGCACGGCCCGCTGATCGACGGCCGCCGCACGTTCCTGTTCTGCTTCATCGACGATCACAGCCGGCTGCTGGTCGGGTATCGGTGGGCGGCGCGGGAGGACGTGCTGAATGCCTCCCGCGCGTTGCGCGCCGGGATCGCGGCGCGCGGCTTGCCGAAAGCGGTCTATGTCGATAACGGCAGCCCGTTCGTGTCCGGCCAGTTGCTGCGCGCGTGCGCGGTGCTCGGGATCCGTCTGATCCACTCCACGCCGGGGCGCCCGGAGGGGCGCGGGAAGATCGAACGGGTCTTCCGGACCGTCCGTGACCAAGTATTGGTCGAGTTCGAGGACCGCCCGCCCGCGAGCCTCGAGGATCTCAACCGGATCTTCCAGAGCTGGGCCGAGCAGGTCTACCACCGCCGCGTGCACACCGAGACCGGGCAGACACCGCTCGAGCGATTCCTCGCGCAGGGTCCGCCGTCGCTCCCGACCGAGCCGGCGCTGACCGACGCGTTTCGCTGGTCGGAGCGACGGACCGTGTCCAAGACGGCGACGGTCGGGATGCACGGCAACACCTACGAGGTCGACCCCGAGCTCGCGGGCCGTCAGGTCGATCTCATCTTCGACCCGCTCGAGCTGACCGAGGTCCAGGTTCAGATCGACGGCCAGCACCGCGGACTGGCCGTGCCGCTTCAGATCAAACGGCATGTTCACCCACGGGCCCAGCCGCCGGACACGCCGGCGCAGCCGACCGGGATCGACTACCTCGGTCTGATCCAGAAACGCCGCGACCAGGAACTGCAGCAGCGGATCGACTACCGCAACCTGCCCACCGCGGGCAACGAGAACAACGACGACTACAACATGGAGATGACGGCATGAGTATCGACCGCCTGCGTGCGCATTGGGGGCTGTCGCGCACCCCGTTCACCAAGGAGCTGGCGACCTCGATGCTGTTCGCCTCCGCCGCTCACCAGGAAGCGGTCGCCCGGGTCAACTGGATCGTCGCCGAGCGATCGCTTGGCGTCGTCTGTGGCGAGGTTGGCGCTGGCAAGACGGTCGCCGCCCGAGCCGCCACCAGCAACTTGGATTCGAGTCGCATCACCGCAGGTTGGAGCTGAAGTTCGGCATTGCGGTTCCGGGGTCCGGAACCAGATCGCGTGAGTTAAGTCGCCGCGCCTGGTCTGATCGGGTCTGGCTCCCCATCACCATGCCGGATCCCGGCGGCGCGTATCTCGATACACTGGAATCCTGGGCTTCGTG
>CAWCDS010000005.1:0-1321122 GCA_963794285.1 uncultured Solirubrobacterales bacterium | reverse complement strand
TCAACGCTCGATAATCACTTATTATGTTGAATAGTCCTGCAAAAGCGAAGGTTTTGCAGCGGCTTTATGGAGACCTAGTCGGTGCGCCTGCCCGTAGTGAACGTTGAGATGGGCGGTCGTCGAGCGCGCTCAGAGACCTCGTCGTAACTGGGCGAGCGCCTGTTTCGCCCAACGGCGCGCCCGAGCTCGCTGGCCGAGCGGCCCGCTTGCCCGCGCGACCGCCGGGGCGGCCGTCGCGCGCTTCTCTCGCGTGGCGGGCTACTAGGTCGGCTTGGCGGCTGTCGAGCGCTTTTCTCGCGTGGGGGGCTTGGTGGGCTTGAGTTGGCGGAGCGTCTCGACCTCGCGCTGGTAGTCGGCGATGATCGTTTCCGGGTCGGGGATGATCCCGGCGTCGACCTGCAGGCTGACGGTCACACCGCCGTTGTAGCTCATCATGTCGATGCCCATTCCGATCGTTCCCGCGGCCGGGACCCAGGGGACCACGCCGGCGATCTTGTTGCCGGCGAAATAGACCGGCTCGCGCAGGCCCAGGGTGTTGGACAGCACCGCGCTGGTCTTCTGTGTGAACACGTCGAGCAGGCTTTGTTCGATCTGGTGCGGGGTCAGTCCGACCGCTTCGAGGATCGCGTAGGAGAGGCCGCCTTCGCGTGAGTGCTTGATCGCGTCCATCCGGCGATGGACCTCGGCCAGGCGCTCGGCTGGGTCGGCGATCCCCACGGGGAGCGTCAGGTACACGAGGCCGAAGCGGTTACCCAGTTCGCGCGGGAGCGGCTCGTCGAGCGGTCGCAGGTTGTAGGGAACCATCGTGCGGATCTCCTCGACGAGGCTGTCGCGGCCGAGCAGGTAGCGGCGCAAGGCGCCGGTCATCGCCGCGGTCAGGACGTCGTTGACGGTCGTGCCGGTCGCGTGGCCGATCGCCTTGAGGTCGTCAAGCGGGATCCGGTCTGACCACGTCACGCGGCGCGCGACCCTGGGCTTGGCGCTCAGCACGGTCTTCGCGTCGGACCCGGTCAACAGCAGCTTCGCGAGCGTCGCCGCGTCGGCCGTCCCGCGCGACGCGAGCGCCGGCAGCTCGGCGCTCGGATGGGTGAGGATCTCGATGCCCTCGTGGACACCCGCCTGGGCAAGCCGCGCGCCCGCCTTGACCGGCGCGGCGATCGAGCCGAGCCGACCCCGCCCGGCGCCATCGCGCGCAGGCGCGATCCCGGCGTCCGCGTGCGTATCGGTCAGCGACAGCAGCACGCGCGAGAGCGCGATCCCATCGGCGATGCAGTGGTGGATGCGCACGACCATCGCCATCCCCGCGCCGAAGCCGTCGACGAGGTACCAATCCCAGAGCGGCTTGCGGCGATCCAGCGGACTCGAGATCAGGTCGCTGATCAGCGCCTCGAGCGCGCGCTTATCACCCGGCGCCGGAACCGCGAGGTGGTGGACGTGAAGATCGAGGTCAAAGTTCGGATCATCCTCCCACGACGGGACCCCGACCCCCAGACGCGGCTCTATGACCAGCTGGCGAAACCGTGGGAACGGCTCGACCAGGCGCGTTCGCAGGATCTCTTTGACGCGGTCGGCATCGACGGGCTCCTCGAACCACAGCAGCGCGTTGACGACCATCAGGTTCGTCGGCCGGTCCATGTGCAGCCAGGCCGCATCGGCATTGTTCATTCGCTGTGCACTCATCACAGCAACCCCTCTCTACTCTGGCGGATCCACTTCCACGCTATGGCGTCCACCTCCCACTCGCATCGGGATCTCCCCGTGTCACGGTCCGTAGAAGGGCGTAGCGTCTGGGTCTCAGCGCGGCGCAGGTTGCGCGTGCGCGCATTAATGGCACGCGCGAGATCCCCGCTTATCTACCTCGCTCTTCGTCCGTTGAGGTCGCGTCGCGCGCCGGAAATGAGTGGAACGTGATGTGCGCATGCGTCATCCCCACCGGTGTCCGCGGAGTCGACGGCCGCAGCAGGTAGCCGAGCCAACGCAGAACGTGAAGCGGTGTGCCGATCATCGTCCGTGCCAGGCTGCCGAGCTTTGCGCGGCGGCGCATCGTGGCCCGGCCGTGCCGGGAGTGGGCGAACTACGTACTTGGCTGGCGCGCCGGAGCTACTCCTTCCTCTCCAGGCGCTCGGCCCGAGAATGCTCGTTATGTCGAGTAGAAGCGAAGAAGGCCCGCAATATCAGGCTTTTCAGGCCTGTGGCGCGAGACGTTTATGTCGCCTACGGCACAGCGGACCTCCTCGGAATCGCGGGGTCGTTTGCGCGCCGATCCGCCGTTAGCGGCTGAGGGAGCCGATCAGAGGGACGACACCTCGCCGGGTACGGCGACGCCGGCCGTTAGGTCGGGGCCGCGAACGATCGCACGCCGACCGCGAGATCGACGACGTGTGTATCCGGAATGTGTCGTTCCGGTTTCTCCCCGGATGACTTGCTACGTTGCTCTGACGCGCGTCGTCGTCGATAACCGCAGGGGCGCCGATGCCCATTTCGCCGCCGCTGTGCAGGAGAATCTGAGCGGTGCTGGCTTCGAGGTAGAGGTCCGCCGGCCGTCGCCGCAGACGATGTACGACACGACGGTCCACTTCGTTGTCGAGGGCGTATCTGTGCGAGTCCAGGCTGACATCAGTCGAAAGGAGCTTGCGATCGTCGCGGCCGCCGTGCGGGATGCCGAAGCTCGGCGATACAGCGAGCGGCACCGCTCGCGAGATGTCGCTATCTACCTAGGCGAGACGAGTCGCGTGCTCGCGTGGGTGGACGTATTCGGGTCTGACGGGCTCTGAGCAGCTCAGCCTCAACGGCAAGGGAGGGGAGACAGTGCTGACTCATTGGGCGAGCGGCGGGCACGATCGAGCGCATTGACGTGAGCGACGCCCGCGAGACCTTCACTATCGTGCTCGGGTACGACGGCTCGGAAAGCGCGCGGCGAGGGGTGGAGCGTGTCTGTCAACTCGCCGTCGAGCGGCCAACGGTCGTGGTCGTCGCCGTCGCGCCGGAGGTGCGTTCCGCGGGGCTCGGCACCGAGCTGGTCGGTCGAGCAGTGGATACGGACTTGCTCCTCGCGGAAGCGGGCGAGCTGCTGGCGGCGCGAGAGGACGCGGCGGTTCAGGGTCGCTCGGCGATAGGCGATCCGGCGGTCGTGCTCATCGAAGTCGCACGCGAGGTGGCCGCCGATCTGATCATCGTGGGTCGTCGCGGCCGCGATTTCGTCGCTCGTACGCTGCACGGCCCGGTCGCCGAACGCGTCGTGCAGCTTGCGCCATGCGACGTGCTCGTAGTGGCCTGACCGGGCTCGCCGTGGCCGCAGCGACCGCGCCCCAGCCGCGCAACGCACAACGCGCGCCCGCGCGCGTCCCCACGGCGTGCGAGCAAGCACGTGTTATGGCCCAGTGCTCGGGTCCGTGTCACCAGGGGCAAGGTAGCGTCGTCTAATTTAGTGGACGGCTCCGTCGGCGGAACGTCTACTAATCCCGCTGTGGCGGCCTCACAGCGACCGAAATCGACGTCTACTAACAAGCAGGGCGTCGGCGACGAGGCGATCTCTGCGGCGGTCGAGCGCTACTCGCGAGATAGAAATAGGTCAGGTCAGGACCGGGGCAGGCGCTCGGCGAGCTCGGCGCGCTGGCGCTCGCTCAGGCCGCCGAACGTCTTGCTCGGCGAGACCTGGCAGCTCTGCAGAATCTTGGTTGCCTTCACGCGCCCGTACTTGGGGAGGGCCAGCAGCAGATCAAAGACCTTCGCGGTCTCCAGGTATAGGGGCGGGTCGAGCAGCAGCGGACCGATCGACACCCTGCCAGCCTTGAGGTCCCGTTTGAGCTGCGCGCGAAGCGCACGAACCTCGTTGGCCGCTCTGAGCGCGTCCATGCGCTGATCCAGATTGCGCTCGGGTGTCACCCGGTGCTCGAGCGGGTCCTGGTGGGGAACGATATCCGGGTCGAGACTACACGCGCGCCTAGCGCCCCCCGGCCCGAGACGCCCGCGCCAAACGCGCGTTGCTCAAGCGGGGACGTCACTGGGATCATCGAGGTTGCAAGCCAACCCCTTGCGCTCGCGACCATCACCACCGCCGCTTAGACCCCTTTTTGCGCACCAAGTCTGCATCCGCATAGACCCCGGCGCAAGCTATCAAAAGCTAGTAAAAGCTCTACGTCGGCGTCTCGACGGTGAGTCGTGCGGTCGACGCGTGGAGGTTCCCGCGCTGATCTCGCTTGGAGCGCAGAAGACGTCCCGAAAAATGGGCCCGACCGAACGGGCGAGAACCTCCGAGCCATCGGGTTTGGCGAGCTGCCCGCGGGGCGTCGTGCGCTTTGCCGGCCGCTCAGCGCGCTCACACGGCAGCGTTGCTTCAGCTGTCCGACGACGGCTGCGCGTCGGTGCCGACCACGGCCGAGGGTGTCCAACGCCGCCTCGCGGAGCGGTGCACCGCGACTCTCGGCGAGCGACCCGCTGAAGCACGGGCTGCCAAGGCCAACCGCGGCAAGGCCCGTGGCATAGATCGACAGAGAGATTGGCCCCTCGCACGCGTCCGGCTGCGAGGGGCCGTGTACCCGCTCGAGCTCAGGGGGCGTGTGAGCGAGCCCGCAGGCCTTGAAGGACATGCCCACCAACGCAACGGCATACGCTTCTCGCGCACGGCGCCGTGCGCATCGGCGCGCGCTGACTCGACTGCTCATGGCCGACGTCTGCTCCAGTAGTCCCCCTTCGCCCAGCATGCTCGCACCACGGCGGTACTGGAGCGCGCGATGGACCGAAACGTCAGAGATTCCGCGCGGAAACCGGAGCGATAAGTGACGAGAACATCGCCGGGGCAAGTGCCCGGCGATGCCCCCACAATCCGCGCCCCCAAAGGCTTCATTCTTCAGCTCCGCGAGAACGCTACATAACTCGCAGCAAAGCTTTGCAAGCGATCGCCTCTCGAACACCTGTCCAGGACCGACCGACGCTGTCGCGGACCCCCCGCCCGGGCCCGGCTGCGTCGGCCGCCGTCAACTGTCGGCGTCGGGCCGCTCGCGCGCTCCCGCCGCCGCCTGCCCGGCGCCGAGCGCGTTGGTGACCGGTTCGTGGCTTGGTTCCTTGTCGAACGGCACGCTTGACAGCAGGAGCGCCGCCGACGGCGGCGAAATTGGCTAACTCGGCGCGCTCCGTTGCGCCCCCGACCGAGCGCGCTACCGCGGCCCGTGCGGAAACGGAACTCCGCGGGGCCGCTCGTCGCGTGAGGCCAGGCGCCGCTGACAAACCCCGCGCTGGTGACGCGCGCGTGAGAGGAGCTCAAGGGGCGCCAGCGGTTTTCAATGACCAACGCTCGATAAGACTTATTCGGTCGCTGAATACGAGTCTGGCCATGCCCGCGCCGTAGATTGCGCACGTAGGAGCGCCGCCATGTGCGACGAAGATGAACGAGTGCGCAGTCTCGCCTCGGTCGCATATGTCGTGCTCGGCGTGCTGGTCGCTTCTCAGCACGATTGCGACACCCAGCTGACCACTGTGTCGCAGGTCCCTACGGCACCTTCCACATCGACATGAACACCCAGCTCGGACCTCGGACCCGACACCGGACACGCACAAGCCGCATAACCGAGCGCTAGCGAGAATTAGCAGACACTACTTTGCGGCTGGCGACACGGACCCGAGCAATGGGCCAATTGGTGCACCACATTCTGAGGGGTTGTGCGACGAGGTCAGCCCGATGGAGAAAGTGGGGGTTGGACGCTCAGCCTCGGTCCGGTTCGCGATCAGAGGCGCGTTCGGGATCAGAAGTCGTCCCGTGCTGAAGGGGCATGAGGTCCGCGCGGGCAAGTGTTCGAGTTAGGTGCGCTGCGCGGGCCCGGCGTTGGCGCTCGGTCAGCGACCCGATCGACTTATCCTCTCGCACGGCAGCCTGCCCGAGAAACGCGCGGGAGCGAGCCTCACCCCAGCCGGGTTGACTTGCAAATAGCTGAGCGACCGGCATGCTGGCGGCCTCCGATGGGCACGCCAGGATGACCTCGGCTGCAGCAAGTTGCCCGTTGGCCACCCGCCCCTTGAGCACGGAGCGGGCACGCCGCACACGGTTTGCCAGCTGAAGTGCTCGCACGGGTTGCGGACAGGCAGCAGACGTTGTCATTTCGCTCATTGGTTCTCTCCGGGCTGTCTAGTTGAGGTCCGCCCCCGAGTCCGTTTAGTGCTGAGCCCTCCTTACGAGGTTTCAGTAGCAACGGCGCGAGGCCTCGAACAGTCAGAGTCCACGCTCGGGCCCCTCGCCATGTGCGGTGTCGGGCGGCCCCTCCGAGACCGCTCCCAGAACAACTGCTGTCGCCCCCCGCCGACTCCCAGTTGTGGTGAAACGAGGCTCCGCCCGCGGTAGCTGCAGCACCAATCCGGTCCCGTGCGATACAGGCTGAGGCCGTGACGCGATTCTGTCGGGTTCGCCGCTGCGGAGTAGCGGTGGATTCGGGAATGGCACAACTTTCGTGGCGTATCGACACGAAGTCGCTCCCGACATTGCAGCATAACCCGAGGTGCAGCGATCTTCGCTCCCGGCCGACCAAGGCGCCGCCGATGTTGCTTACCGACGCATGGGTCGACACCGCGCTGATCTACGGATGATCCCGACACCTCCGGGTGAGATCTTGAGAACGCTGGACGCGGGGCAGCCGATATGCCTGTACTGCCATGACGTGATCCGCGGGGACGAGCCGGTCGTAGTAATGGAGCACGAAGCGGAGCGGGAAACGCCGCTGGGCCGCGAGCCTGACCTTGCGGAGAATCCGCGAGCACTGCTGATTGATTCCCGCTGGCTCCTGAATGGTTGGCGCGAAGCCAGGCTGACGATGGCCTCCTGATAGACAGCCAACGCGCGCGCTCATCGGTACCCGTTGGACATAAGGACGGGGTCACTCAACCAGCGGCTCCCAACTGCCGACAAAGACGAACGACGACAAAACGCCCCGCGCCCATTCGGGCGTTCCAAGTACCGACGCGCAGGGCTGCATAGATCGCCGGGCGCACCCCGGCATCTGGGATCTCCGGGTCGAGCACGATCTCAAGTAGCTGCGTCAGCAGGCGGACCTTCTCGTTCTGGCTGGTGGCGGTCTCGAGCTTGGTCTCGATCAGCCGGCGCTTTGCGCGGGCGTGCGCGGTCGCGATCGCCTCGTCGAACAGATCCACGATCTCGTCGGTCAGCCGGGCGGCCTGATCGGAGCAGAACGCCGCCAGCGCCGGGTGGCGCACCCGTTCGGGCCGGCGCTGCAGCGCCTGGTTGGTCGACCGCCGCGCGAGCTGGGCGAGATACCTCAGCCGGTTCGGGTTCACCCCGGACAAATCCCAGTCTTGGGCGCCGATCTCGCGGAGGTAGATGAGCTTTGCGGCCTGGCCGCGGATCCCGTCAGAGCCGCGCTTCCCCTCCGCTGCCAGCCACGCCAACCGTGTCAGGGCTCTGCCGCCCTGCGCCAGCGCGACGTCAGGGATCAGCAGCGCCTCGAGCGCCGGCACCGACCCGCGGGCGAGCACCCGGCCCGAGGGTGCGATGAGTGACCCGCTCGGCGTCCATCCGCGCCGTCGAGACGATCCGCTCGATCGTCGTGATCCCGGCGCGCACGAGCTGCTCTGCGCGCAGCCACCGGCACGCTTCCCGCAGCAGCGCGAGCGGTGAGTCGTGCTCAAGCGCACCAGAGAGAAGCTGCCCGTGAAGACGACCGAGATCATCGGGCGTCGCGATCCGGAAGCGCGCGACGCGCTCGGCCAGCCGCGCGTGCTTGCCCCGCGTCCGCGGCGCGCGCCGATCCTCCGCCAGGCAATCGGCGGGCGCGTCGAGCTGCTCGGCCAGGTAGCCCACGGCCGGCTCGGGAGCCGCCGTGAGGTCCTCGGGGATGAACCCCAGCCACCGCAGCGAGCAGGCCCCAAGCGCAACTGCGAGCCGGTTCTCGTCGCCGTGCAACCGTCGGATCCGGCGCAGATCCCTCTCGGCGAGCGTGAAGAACGCGCCCAGCGCGCTGTCCTCGATCGCCTCCGGAAACGCCGCCCACGCCTCGCGCTCCTCGCCGGACAGGATCAAGACGGGCATCAGTCCTCGATCTCCAGCCCGTCCATCGCCGCCTGCCGATCGGCCGCGGACGGCAGGCTGTAGCGGCGGGTCGTCTCAAGCCGACGGTGGCCGGCCAGCTCCGCGACCAGCACGAGATCGTTCCCCCCGCGCACCAGGTTGGTCACACACGTGTGCCGCAAGATGTGCGCCGAGAGCTCAAGGCCCGCGCGCTCGGCGACCGCGCGGATGACCAGGTCGACCGCGCGCGGCGACAGCCGCCGGCCCCTCGGCCCTACAAACAGCGCCCGCTCATCCGCCCCGGCCCGCTCGCTGCGGTCCTTCAGCCAGCCCCTCAGTGCCTGCCGGCACGGGGGGTTCAGCGGCACCTCCCGGTACGTGTCCCCCTTCCCGGAGCGAACGATCAGCTGCCCCTTGCGCGCCGAAATCGAGACGTCCTCGACATCGAGTGCGACGAGCTCCGCCAACCGCAGCGCCGTGTACAGCAGCACGGTCACGATCGCGCGATCCCGAGGCTTGGAAGCCTCCGCGGCGCGCAGAAGCCCCCGCTGTTGCTCCTCGGAGAGCGCCCTGGGCGCCGTCTGCGCCAGCGGCTCGCGCCGCACGTTCGCCGGCCCCAAGCCAACGAACCGGTTGAAGTGATCGACGGCCGCCAGCGCCAGGTTCACCGACGCCGGCTTCCAACCACAATCGAGCTTCAAATGGCGCTTGAAGTCCCGCGCCGCGTAATCGCGCGATCGCGGATCCGCGATTGCCTTCTCGCCTTCAGACCGTCCGGCCAGCCAGGCACCATACGCGCCGACATGCTGGCCGTAGGCCTCCTTCGTTCGTGCTGCCAGCGGCGCGCGCTCCAGATCCTTCACGTACCGTTCGATCGCCGCCCCGACAGCGCCGCTCCCGCTCTCGCGCTTGTTAGTAGAAGCCGTTTTCCGCCGTTCCGAGGCCGCCACGCCCGCATTAGTAGCTGAAATGCCGGACGGAATCTTCGTCTAATGGGTCTTAGCAGAAGCAACCGCTCGGTTCTAGCCTGCAGCATCCGATCCTCGAAGGAGAAGCGACGACCGTCGAGGGGGCGGCTGTGGTGCTGTGGTCAGCAGGCGCTCCGTGTGATCGCGCGGTCGTGCAGTGTTAGAACAGCGGGTGTGGATTTGAGTGTGTCTTTGAGACGGCGTCGAGCGCGTCGCTGGCGTGCGCGAGCGCGAGGACTTCGAGCATGAGTTAACGGATCTCGGGAAGCATCTCTCGTTCGGCGTCCTCGCCGATCTCGTGCTCGTCGGGTGCGCCGTCGTCGAGCGCGGTCATGGTCTGCTCGAGCACGCAGTGGTACCCAGCGGTTGCCCTGCTCTGATTGGGTGCCTCCCTGGATGCATGATCACAACGTGTCTGAGCGACCGCTCCGCAGCGTTGTTGGTCAACGGGATCTCGATGTCGTTGACATCGCAGAAGGTCGACAGCGCGTCGTATTCCTCGAGCAGCCCGGCCAAGAAGTTCGCCGTCTCTTCGTGGCGGGCGCGGGTCCCGTGCTCGAGCAGGCGTGGGAGGCTGGTCGCCAAACCAGTCAGAAAGTAAGAAGGCAGGTCCAGCAATCGGTCGTGGGATAACACATGCCAGCCGTCAGCAATGACACGATGACATAGGGATGGCGCCGTTAAGCGGCAGCCTCGCGGGGAAGCAGCAGCGAACCCACGTTGCCTGGGGCCGCGTTCCTCGGAGACCGAGTAAGCAGCCCCGCACCGGAGCAGCGACTGACCGTCCCTGGCGAAGCGATCGTCTCAGGGCCACGCCACCACGCGCGCCGGCGGTGCTCAGTTGCGACAGGCCGCCGCCGACTCCACGGCTCCCCATCAATGCCGCAGTCCGCAGTCAGTCACTTCCCGAACGTGGGGCCGGGCGGTCCAGCGCGCCAACGCGCTGCTTCGGACAAGCGAGCGCTTACCCGATTCGTCGGACCCTCAACGGCGCTGCTTCGCGAACTGAAAACCTGCCGCAACCAAGGACCATGACCATTACCGCAGAGAAGCGGCGCAAATCTCCGCAAAGTTGGCGACGTGGTGCCGCCTGGTAAGTACTTTCCACCGTCGGAATGGCGCTACTACACCGGATGCACATTGATATCTGTGTCGGCATCCTTTCCCCTACGGGTACCGAAATCATCGAGCGGCGCGGTCCTGAACGAACGTACTCGCGATCAACGAGGCGTCGACAGAACACCGAGTCGGACGATCCCGGGTCGCAACAGCGGCGTTGACCGCAAAGACCAAGACCGACTTTGAGGGGGGAGGACGTGAAGCGCACGCGTTCCCACACGCCGACGCAACTACGCTTGCAAATCCGGAGGGTTTCACATGGCGCGGCAAACAATCACCAACACAAACTCTAATGAACACACTACATGTCGGCGTGCCGAACTGGCCGCTGCCGGGCGTAGCTGGCCGGTGCGAAGAGCGCTGCTACTAGCCGTCAGCGTTCTTGCCGTGGTTGCCGTTGGCATCTTTTCAGCTCCGGCTACAGCGGCTGGTTCCGGGACTCCCGGCTCACTGGTCCCCTGGGGCGAATCTGGCTACGGTCAGGTGACGAATGCGCCAAGCGGCACGGGCTTCACAGCCGTCTCGGCCGGCAGCCTCGCTAGTGTGGCGCTGCGCAGTGATGGCAGCCTCGTCTCTTGGGGGTCGGATGTCTTTGGGCAGGTGTCGGGTACGCCGACAGGCACAGGCTTCACAGCGGTCTCCGCCTCGTACTACGCTGATGTGGCGCTGCGCAGTGATGGCAGCCTCGTCTCTTGGGGCAACAATACCGATGGGCAGGTGTCAAATACGCCGACAGGCACGGGTTTCACAGCCGTCTCGGCCGGCGGCCAGGCTGATGTGGCGCTGCGCAGTGATGGCAGCCTCGTCTCTTGGGGGTCGGATGTCTTTGGGCAGGGGTCGACAGGGCAGGTGTCAAATACGCCGACAGGCACGGGTTTCACAGCCGTCTCCGCCGGCACTTACGCTAGTGTGGCGCTGCGCCGTGATGGCAGCCTCGTTTCCTGGGGCAGCGATACCTATGGGCAGGTGTCGGGTACGCCGACAGGCACGGGCTTCATTGCTGTCTTCACCTCCAATGGGTACGGAGCCAGTACGGCGCTGCGCAGTGATGGTAGCCTCGTTTCCTGGGGCTACGACCAATCTGGGCAGGTGTCGGGTACGCCGACAGGCACGGGCTTCACCGCTGTCTCTGTTGGGTGGTACGTCACTACGGCTCTGCGCAGTGATGGCAGCCTCGTCTCTTGGGGCATCGATACATATGGGTTCGGGCAGTTGAACACCCCGACTGGCACGGGCTTCACCGCTGTCTCCGTTGGGGAATCAGTTAGTATTGGGATTAAGGCCTCCACCCCGCAGTATCTGTCGGTGTCGGTGTCAGGTCTCCTGTTTGGTGAGCAGCCGGTGGGGACTCGCAGTGCTAGTCAGACGGTGACGGTGACCAATGGCGGGTCGACCGGCACGGTCGTCGCTGATCGGATTGTGGGGGCTGATGCGGACGAGTTCACGCCGAGCGATGATGGGTGCGCGGGGATCACGCTTGGTGTTGGTGAGAGCTGCACGATCAGCCTGCGGTTCGCGCCGCTGGCGACCGGCGCGGCGAGCGCGACGCTGAGCATCACCGGCGACAGCCCGGCCAGCAGCGGCCAAGTCACGCTCACTGGCACCGGCGCCCCGGCGCCGCTCGGACCGCAAGGCCCGACCGGCCCGCAAGGCCCGACCGGCGCGCAAGGGCCCGCCGGGTCGCAGGGCCCGACGGGCGCGCAAGGCCCGACCGGCCCGGCCGGACCGGCCGCTCCGAAACTGCTCGGGCAGACGATCCGGTGCACCACGACCGGGCCGGTCGATCACAGCAGCACGACCTGCACGGTCACCTACACCTACAGCTCCACCCCGGCCACGGCCCTCGCGCGCGCGCAAGCGATCGCGACGATCAACGGCAAGCGCACCGTGGTCGGGACCGGCACGATTCACAATCACAAGCTCACGCTGAGGTTCAAGCACCTGCACCGCGGGCGCTACCGACTGACGCTGATCCAGCTGCAAGCACACCACACGCCGCTGATCATCGGACACACCACCCTCACCGTGCGCTAACACAACCGCCCGGGGGTGTCGCGGGCGACCCCCGCCCGCGACACCCCCACCGCGTCTCACCCCCTTTCGCCCACACAACACACAAGCAGCGACCAGCCAACACCGATCGCCTCGGGTCTCTACCCACCACCCCGGCACACACGCCAGGTGTGCGCGTGTGTGCCGATGCGCACAGCCGCGACGCGCGTCCTGGTCACGATCATCCTCGGGACCCCTGGCGCGAGTTGGTTAACATCCCGGCCGAACCCGGACTCGGCCCTGCCGATGACAACACGCGCCGCTCGACCCCCACCAGCGGTTGCGATCGTCCAGCCACCAGCGAGAACCCGACCGCGCTCACAATCCAGCACCTTCGAGGGCACCGGTGGGTTTGGCCGATCGTGGCACCCCAATCCCGACCAGCCCGAGCCGAGCCGTATTCCCCGCACCTCCTGGGGATGACAGAACGCATGCGTTCGCCATCGCCTAGCTCCGTCGTGCAGTTACCGTAGCGCCTCGCTCGCGTGTTCACCCAACCTGGAGCGTCTGCCGGCCGGACCTCGGCACGACTGCATTTGTTCTCGTGGTCCCGCCAGCCGGGCGATCGCAATGGCGACGTTGCGATGGCCCGCAGCGGGCACCCCGGCCGCGGCGGCGGACGATCGCTTCGGTCCGGCACGACACGTTCTCCGGCCGAGTCGTCGGGCGACCGCTTCGCCACAAAGGCGATCGTTGCGGCTCGGCCAGGCGGACGATCGGGTTGCGCGGTGGCCGTCGGGTAAACGATTCGAATAGTCACTGTTCCCGGGACGGTGGGAGGAGGTACCCGAGAATGGCTCGATTTGACAGCCAGGTCCCGGTGATGTCCCCTATTTAGACGGTCGCGAGTATCTGTTATCCCGGCGACCAATTGACGCACCAACTTCTGGACTGTTTTTCCCGACAACCACCGCGAGAAGCAATCGTCCGCCAAGAACCGCGTCGCGCTTCTTCTTCATACGGCCCAGCGAGCTCTGCCTGGCTCGAGGCTTTGCTGACGAGGCCGCCGCTTTCCGCCGACCAGACAGTCGGCCTTTACGGAGCGGTGCGAGCAAGGACTTCTACTAATCGATAGGGGTCATTTCCGCTCCGTTGCTAAGCCAACCCCGACAAGGAGGGGATGGCCGGTAGGTATTCTGCCTTCCCCCCTGTGGGCGCGCAAACTACAGCTCGCGCGTGGTGCTCATCCGAGAGCAGTCGTGGTCGGACGCCTGACTGCGGCCTCTGACAGCCCCGCGGCCAAGGAGTGGGTTCTATTGATTCTGCGTGCGGTCCTGAGCTGCGTCGACGGGCGACGTCGCACTCGACCTGAGAGACGGGGGAGGTTCGACTCGGCCGAAGACGATCTTGCGGGCGAGTTTCCAGCGGTCGCAGTCGAGCCGCTCCAGCAGGCCGTTGGAGGCAAGTTCGCCGAGGGCGAGCGTAACGGTGGGGCGGCGATTGCCGACCAGGCCGCCGATGACCTCGTGGGTCAGAGGCAGGTCGATCAGGATGCCGTCGGCGGTCACGCGTCCAAAGCGTTCCGCCAGATCGGCAAAGAGCGCGATGAGGCGGTCCTGGATGCGGGGCAGGTGCAGCATCGCGAGGTGCATCGACGCATGATGTATCTGCCGAGCGAGGCGATCGTGCAGGAAGTCGGCGATGCCGGGCCAGCGCCACGCGGCCTGCCTGAAGTGGCCCTCGATCGCGGCTAGCGACACCTGCCCATGGGCCAGGTAGCGGCTCGCAGCCCGGGACTCGAATTGACGAGCGGCGGTAAGTGGTGGCGCGAGAAGGTCGCCTGGCCCCAGCAGCTCCAGGGCCGACCGGCCGATGAGGGTGGTTTGCTTGAGCACGATGCCATCGACGATTAAGAAGTCAAATGCCGCGGGAGTCTGCGTGCCGATGACATCGGTGAGATCGACGTCGCGGGCTGACACGAGCGGCAGCATCAGTGCCCGCTCGGCGAGCTGGCGATCTCCAGCGGGGACGGTCGCGACGATTTCCGGCAATACACTGACAACGCTGACCGCCGCGGCCGGAGGCATGCGCCGGCCGCGCCGGTCGTCAGGCTGCCGCTCACCAGGCATAAGCGTTGCTACGGCTGCTCCTTGCTCTGAACTTCGGTTAGGCGGAAGCCAGCCTGTCGGCGAAATCGTGGTGTCCCCGTCGGCCGTGAGCGACCTCACACGCTCATTTTCTTGCAAGAGCGGCTCACCATCAACCGCAGGAACCCCGACTGGGTGGTTTCTACGGTCGATTGGAGAGACTCGCTCGCGGCAGAACCGCTCGATGACGCCAGACCAACTCACCGTCGAGCACCCGCTGCGTCAATCGCAACATCTGCGTGCTGCCTCGCCGGCACGGACGATAGCTTTGTGCAGCGCCGCCGGTACGCGCTACCGCTGGGGACGTGTGACTGCTCTCGCGCGGAGCGCGGCACGAGACCGGTCGCCTCTAATTCTGCTTAGACGCGGTGATTGCCCGCGGCCACCGCGTCTAACGCGCAGCACACGGCTTTCGAACGACCGTGGTCCGCCGCGTCTAACACGGAGCGGCGGTCGGCAGCACCCCCTGGAGGGGCCGATCCACCGCCCCAACCGCGTCTAACGCTAAACGTGCAAATCCGCACCGTTGCTAAGGAAGGCCCCGGCGTGCGAGACCAAACCCCCTCCGTCCGACGTGACTTCTACGGTAACGGGGCGTCCATCACGCATCACCCTCAAGGTGAACCTCCAAGCCAGGGATCACGGACCTTCAGCAAGCCCCAGGATCCCTGCTCAGCCGGACGTTTCCGCGCCCCCGCCCGCCGGGGGCGCGTCTGCACGCTCGGGGCTAGTGCGGTTCGGGATGCACGCGGACTCCGAGAATGCGGCCTTGTCCCCTACCGACGTTGGTGATGCGGTACCGGCCCACGCTGTGGAAGGTCGCGCCCTCTCCGCTCCGTAGACGGGTGGATGTTTCGCCTGGAAAGACGAGCTCGAACGTGCCGTCGAGGATGTAGATCATGCGTTCGTGCTCGTGCTCGTCGTCGATCTCGATACTGCCGCCGGGTCGAAAGCTGCTTAGAGCCGGGACGAGTGTCCAGCGTGCGCCGCAGGTGAGGTCGTACACGTCGACTCCCTCAGTCAGCGATGGAGCATGTGATCAGGCGCGGTGCGGAGGATCCGCACATGGTCGGCGGGTGCGCACGGCGGCCCGTTGAGCAGGTCGGCGAGCTCGACGTCGTAGAACTCGGCTAGGCGGACGAGTCGACCGATCGTGATGTCTGATTGCGCCTGCTCTATGAGGGACAAGAACGAGCTCGAAATGCCGGTGGCGCGGGCTAGCTGCGAGAGGGAGAGACCGTGCTCGGCTCTGAGCTGCTTGAGCCGGGCGGCCAGCTCCGTCTTGTGGCCAGCTCCGTCTTGTGCGTAATCGGCGATGGCGGTTCCTCTGAGGGCGACAAGGATCTCCTTCTCAGGATAGTTGCGGCGTCTGTCGCGTCGATTTCGAAACCCGAACCTGTGCAAATCGGCCGCATCGGTCGCTGCTTGCGGCTCGGCAGTTGACAGGGACATCCGGACCAGTATCTTGGCTGGTCGCCGCCAGCATCTTGGGGAAGCGACTCCTGAATCGGGAGTCGACCAAAGCGAAGGGACCCTGCGACCTGACGGGGAACGTCGTGAGCGATCTCCGCGCCGCTATCTACGCGTACGCCCGGGCGCCGCCTGCCACGCCGTCGGTGGCTAGGAAGCCACGCCGGTCGACGATGAGGACTCACGCGCTTAGCGCCGAGTAGCGATCGCTCGCGTAGAAGCGACGAGTGGTGGTCGCCGGCGCGGCGCGCCAGCTCGGTCAAAGACAGGCCGAGAAATATGAGAGAGAGGGTTACGTATGAGAGTCACGAGATTGCTGCCCCGATGGCGATCCCGGCTGTTCGGGTCGGTGTTTGCCGTCGCGGCCCTGACTGTCGGTATCATCGCGATAGTTTCGGCGGGTCCTTCAACGAAGTCTGCCACCGCCCAGACGGACATGCGCGCCTGGCACCATCGTGCAGACGACCTATGGTCCAGTTTCTGGGATCTGCAGCACCACCGCTCCCGGTGTCAATGAGTGGCTTGGCATCCCCTACGCGGCACCACCGGTCGGAGCCTTACGGTGGCAGCCACCACAGCCGCCAACGTCGTGGACCACGACACTGCCGGCCACGGCCTTCGGCAGCGAGTGCACTACAACCTCGGGCACGGCGGGTAGTGAGAACTGCCTGTTCGTGAACGTGTGGGCGCCGACCACCGCGACCTCGACGAGTGATCTTCCAGTGATGGTGCACATCCACGGCGGCGGGTTCACCGGTGGCAACGGGAATTCCGACAATTCGCTGCTCGCGAGTACCGGTGACGAGGTCATCGTCTCGATGAACTACCGCCTGAATATTTTCGGGTTCCTCGCGTATGACAAGGCGCTCGGGGCCAACTCCGGAGACTACGGACTGCAGGACCAGCAGTTCGCGCTGCGCTGGGTCAAGGACAACGTGGCCGCGTTCGGCGGCGATCCGAGCAAGGTGACGACCTTCGGCGAGTCCGCCGGCGGGTCAAGCCAGTGCGATTTGATCGCCTCGCCGACCGCGAAAGGGTTGTTCGAGCAGGCGATCAGCGTCAGCGGCGAGTACAACACGCTCCTGGGGTACCCCACATCGCTCGAGCCCCAGGATTGCAAGTCGTCTTTGCCGACGGAGGCCCAGGCCAACGCGGCCGGCAAGAACTTCGCCGCCGCGGCTGGATGCACAGGCACCGCCTCCGCCGTCGCGACCTGCCTGGGCAAATTGTCCCCGGCGACCGTCGAATCGGTCGCGGGTGGCGGGGCAGGTCACCCAGGTGGCTACCCGAACGGTGGCCAGGGCACGGTCGGCCCGACGATCAACGGCACGACGCTGAAGATGAGCGTGCGTCAGGCACTGGCAACGGGACACGTAAACAAGGTCCGGGTGATTATCGGGACCGATCGGGATGAGGATCTCGTCGCTTACCTCAACCAGGCCTCGTTCCCCGTTACGACCCCCGCCGCGTATCAGACCATAGTCGACGCCCAGTACGGCGCGCACGCGTCGTCGGTGCTGGCCAAGTACCCGCTGACTAAGTTCGACTCGCCCCAAGTGGCGTGGCGGACGGTCGCGGCGGACTCCGACACGGTCTGCCCGTCGCTGGTGACCGACCAGGACATGGCCAGCCAGATGAAGGCGGTCTACGCGTACGAGATAGACGACAACGACATCCCGCCGTATGCGGCGGCCGGCGCGGGCGTCGTGGCTCCTGGGGCGTCTCACGTCGGGGCTTGGTTCCTCAATCCAGTCACCCCGGCGCTTGACGCCAACCAGCAGGTGCTCCAGAACCAGGAAATCGAGTACGTGACGGCGTTCGCGCGTACCGGCGTCCCGGCCCCAACCGGAGCGCTCGCCTGGCCGAAGTGGAACTCCTCCAACCCGGAGGAGCTATCCCTCCAGCCCGCGGGTGACACCGAGGTCGTAACCGCGGCGGAGATCGAGGCACAGCACAACTGTGCCTTCTGGGACAAGATCGCGCCTTAGGTTTCGGGCCCGTAAACAACCCAACCGGGAACGCTGGCGCGAGCACGCCTCGCGCCGGCGCACCCGTCGGGCGAGCGCGTGTCGAGTACGTGCTGATCGGCGAGCTCGCCGAGGTGCTCCGCGGCTCGCCGATTCTGCCGATGACCGGCACCGTGACGATCGTCCCGCGCGCCGGTCACGGGTAGCGCCATCATCGGCGCGAAATCCAACGCTTAGTATTTGTCGCTACTCAGGATCGAGGAGGTGCGCGCCTTCTCAGGTCCTCCTTGTGGCGAATCTCGAGACTGAGCTGCGCCGTCCGGAAAGTCCTGCTTCGCTACTGGCACAGGTGAGTCGCCGCGAAGCGCTTCAGCGTCCTGCGTGACCTTCAACACGGGGCCATGTCCGTGCTGCGGATGACCGGATTGCGCGGCTGATCAACCCGTGGGTTGAGCTTTGAGATCAACCCGTGGTTCAACCCTCGGGCCGACGACGGGAGGTCATCTGGAGCAGATCATGACGACCATGACAATCACCGATTACCTCATCAACGCAGTGTTCGTCCTGATCGTCCTGAGTCAGGCCCGCGAGCGAGAGCTCGACCGTCGCAGCTTCATCATCCCGCTGGCCGTCCTCGTTTACGTCGCGCATATCTACGTGCACTCGATCCCGACCGCCGGCAACGACCTCCTGCTGGTCGCCGCACTCGGGACCGTCGGACTTACGCTCGGTGTCGCGAGCGGCCTCGCCACCCATGTCCGCGCTGGCGAGAACGGTCTTGCCGTCGCACGGGTCGGCTGGCTCGCCGGCACACTGCTGATCGCTGGGATCAGCTCGCGGATGGTGTTCGTCTTCGCGATCCATCACGGCGCACGCCACGCAGTCGCGAGCTTCAGCATGGCCCACCAGATCGGCGCCGCCGCGTGGCCGGTGGCGCTGGTGTTGATGGCGCTGCTCGAGGTCGGCACCCGGATCGCGATCGTCCAGCTTCGGGGCCATCGGGCAATGCAGTCAAGCGACACGGCGATCGCTGCCGTGGCATGAGCATCGAGCCTTCAGGATCAAGCCCTTCCGGCCCGCACCAGCGGGCCGGTCGCCGTTCTATCGTGCGTCCTGCGGTGACCGGTTCACAGCTAGCGTCAGCGCCGGACAGCGAGCGGGTAGCGGAGGTGCGAGCGCGTGCCCAGGAGCGTTTGCATCGGCAGCGAGGGACGCTGCGGCCGCTCGGTTGGGCGGTGCTGTTCGTGGTGGTGCTCGGCAGCGCCAACAGCGATCCGGTCCCCGGGTTGCACGGCAAAGCGCTGGCGGTGACGGTGGCGCTGAGCGTGTTCACGGTGACGCTGCTGGTCGCGGTCCGCGACCGCTTTCCCGAGCGCAGCGTCGAGCTGCAGACGGCGGTGATCGCGGTGATGGGCGCCGCTGGCGTGGCGATCGCCGGACTGCAGCCCAAGGGAGCGAGCGAGGTCGCGGCCGGCGTCGCGGTGTTCATGGCGATCACTCGGCTGCCGTTCAACGCCGGTGTTGCGATCGCTGGCGCGGTGACCGTCGCGCTCGGTGCGGTCACGGCGGCGGCCGGAAGCTCCTCGTCGGCGGTCGCGGCCGGAACGCTCGTGACGGTCCTGGTCGGTGTCATCGCGCAGTTCCTCAAGCAGTCTCGGGAGAGCCAGGACCGGATCGAGATCCTGCTGGCGGAGCTTGAGGACGCGCGCGATGAGCAGGCCCGCGCGGCGGCGATCGCCGAGCGCGGCCGGATCGCCTCAGAGCTGCACGACGTGCTCGCGCACTCGCTCTCTGGCGCCGCGATCCAGCTCCAGGGCGCGCGGAAGCTCGCCGACCGCGAGCGCGCCGCCCCGCCGCTGCGCGACGCGATCGACCGGGCGAGTGAGCTCGTCAAGGGCGGGCTCGCCAACGCCCGCCAAGCCGTTGGCGCGCTGCGGGGTGACGCGCTGCCGACGGTCTCCGAGCTTCCTACGCTGATCGAGAGCTACAAGACCGACATGAACCTCGATGTGACGCTACGGATCGAGGGCCAGGAGCGGACGCTCTCGGCCGACTCGAGCCTTGCGCTCTATCGCGGCGCACAGGAAGCGCTGACGAACGTTGCGCGCTACGCGCCGAGCGCCTTCACGACGGTCACGATGCGCTACGAACCCGACCGAACGAAGCTGTCGGTCGACAATGGGGCGTCGGCCACCCCACCCCGCGAGGGGATGGGCGGCGGCCGCGGACTGGACGGGTTGCGCGAGCGGATCGAGCGCGCCGGAGGCACGATATCGGCCGGCCCAACGGATGAGGGCTGGCGCGTCGAGGTCGAGGTGCCCGCGTGAGGATCCGCGTCCTGATCGCGGACGACCAGCCGGTCGTCCGCGACGGGCTCGCGATGCTGCTCAACCTGATCGACGACGTCGAGATCGTCGCTACCGCGGCCGACGGAATCGAGGCGATCGAACGAGCCCACTCAGCGCGGCCCGACATCGTGCTGATGGACCTGCGCATGCCGCGCCTCGAGGGAGCCGAGGCAACCCGCCAAATCCTCGCCGCGCTCCCCGACACGCGCGTGCTCGTCCTGACGACCTACGCCGACGACGAGTTCCTCTTCCCAGCCCTCCAAGCCGGCGCCCGCGGGTACCTCACCAAGGACGCAACCGCCGAGGAAATTGAGCACGCGATCAGAGCACTCATCGCGGGCCGCACGCACCTGGACCCGACAGTCCAGCAGCGGCTCGTGACCGCTGTCCTGGACCAGGCTCCGCCGACCCTCGCCGGTGAACCAACGCCGGTGCCAGCGCTCGACCGGCCTGATGAGCTCACGCCACGGGAGATCGAGGTGCTTCGGCTGATCGCCGCCGGCCTGTCCAACCAGGAGATCGCCGACAAACTCGTCCTCAGCAACGCGACCGTCAAGACGCACATCACCGGATCTTCTACAAGACCGGTGCCCGCGACCGCGCCCAAGCCGTCCACTACGCCTACCAACACGGCCTGGCATAGCAGTGGGTCAGGGAGAACGGGATGAGGACGGGATTCGCGGCAGGCATGACGGGGGCTCCGGTTTCGGTTGGACCCGACCTTCGCGGCCTGACGCCCTTGTTCTGGGCGCACGTCCTGCCCTACGGCGAAGTCAAGCTCAACATGACCCGACGCATCACCCTCAACGTCGCCCAGACCGCCGAGACCGACGCCGAGTCGAGCTGAGTGGCCGGCAGGCCAGGACGGCGACCGGCGGATCTCGGCCTACTTGTCACTTGGTGCCACGTTCCTTAACGGCACCCCGAGCAGCAACGTCGGGGATCGGCCGAGCGTGGTGAGGACGCTCGCGGCGGGCAGGCTCGTGGATCCGCGGGTAGCTATCCCGATCGTGACGGCTCTCCTGACGGATCAGTCGCGTGTCAGCAACCGTTGCTGAGCCAAGCAGCACGATGATCGTCCTCGTGCACAAGCGCCGGGAGCCTGAACTGCGTGGCTCGGCACGTGCGATTGCGCGAGTTCTTGGTTGGTGTTGAGGGTGTGGCGTTACTGTGCGGCTTGTTCACCGGCAACGACGAGACAGCACAACATCGAATCGAAGAGACGCGCCAAATCGTCGCGGAGGCCGAGACCTTCGCGCTCGGTATCGACGTTCCCGAGCTTGGCATGCTCGATGGCTACGCGCGATGGTCGACCACCTACAACACGCCCGACAATCCTCTGATATCCGTCGAGCAGCCAATCGTCTGGGAGTTGTTGGACGCGACTCCGCTTGGCCGGGCGCTGGACGCGGCGTGTGGCACCGGTCGCCACGCCCGCCGGCTTATCGATTGCGGCCATGCGGTCGTGGGCGTCGACGCCACTGCAGAGATGCTCGCCCGAGCTCGCGAGCATGTTCCCGAAGCCCACTTCCAGCACGGTGATCTTCGCGATCTGCCGCTCGACGACGGGGGATTTGACCTTGCCGTCTGCGCCCTCGCGCTTGACCACGTGAAGATCTCGGGCGGGCGATCGCCGAGCTCGCGCGCGTGGTGCGCCCAGGTGGGAGCCTGATCATCTCCGACATGCACCCGGTCTTGAAGGCGCTGGGCGGAGCCGCCTTCTTCCAAGCCGCCGATGGCGCCAACGCCGTTATTCGCGGCCACGCGCATTCTCACGCTGATTACCTCGACGCGTTCGCCGCCACGGATTTGCGACTACGCCACTGCATCGAGACCGGCTTCGGTGAACGCGAGGTCCAGATGCAGCAGCCCCACGCGCGCCGGTTCGGCGGCAGCGCCGACGGTGCCAAGCGAGGATCGGCGGCTGGCTGAGGCGCAGCGCAAGATCGGTGAGCTGACGATGGACCTGCATCCCAGCCTTCATGACTCTCGACATTGTGACCTCCTCGGTCTAATCGAGTGTCCGGACGGAACCGGGTGTGGGGGAAGCCCAGACGAGCGGTCTGCGTCGTGGGCTCGATCAGGAACTTCGTTGTGGGCTTGGAAGGATTCCTGTTAGTCAGCGTCTCGTTGTGTGCGTCACGGTTATCAGACTGCTGGCCCGCGGATAAGGAGGAATCAAAATGTCGTATAGGACTTTGAAGTCAAAGTTGTTCAGAACGATCGGAGGTTTGACCGTAGCAGGCATGGTGTTGGCGGGAGTCGGCACTATTACGGCTTTCGCGGCCTCGTCGCCGCACGCGGCCACGGCCGGCGACATTACACCGCCACCCCTGCCCGCCGGCATGGCGCCGGTGCCAGCAGGGAACAAGCTGTTCCTGGGGACTCACGGTGTCGGCACCCAGAACTACGTCTGCCGGCCCTCAGGCGCTGGCTTCGCCTACGTACTCTTCACGCCGCAGGCCACCCTGTTCAGCGAGGACGGTGGGCAAGTCATCACCCACTACTTCAGTCCCAACCTCAGTACCAACCCGTCTGACCCTAATACTGATCCAAAGGTGGTGGCCAATGGCGCGATCCGCGCCACATGGCAGCACCGGGACTCGAGCATTATCTGGGCCAAGCTGCACCAATCTGGCCCAGACGGCAATGGAGCGGTCACCGTCGACCCGACGGCGGTTGCCTGGCTCCTGCTCGATGAGGTTGGAGTCCAGAAGGGACCGACCGGTGGCGACACGCTGACGAAGACCACCTTCGTCCAGCGGCTGAACACCAAAGGAGGGCTCGCACCGTCGACGGGCTGCAGCTCGCTAACAGACGTCGGTAATCAGGCGTTTGTGCCTTACACGGCCGACTACTTCTTCTACCAGAAGGCCAGCTAAGTCGCCGTCCTCGCGTCGATCCAGCATCGGTGGAGGCGCTGCGGAACCGCTATCGCGCCCCGCGCTCGAAACGATCGCTGGACGGCCTCCGGCCGGTCAGCCCAAGAGGTTGGCCGCCGGAGGCTGCCGGGGCGCTGTAGGTGTGCCTGCACGCCGACCGCGGCGCGCCGCAGCGCGCCAAGCCGGTGGCGTTCTTGCTCGCCGATCTCGGGATCACG
Organism: uncultured Solirubrobacterales bacterium; assembly: GCA_963794285.1. Taxonomy (GTDB): domain Bacteria; phylum Actinomycetota; class Thermoleophilia; order Solirubrobacterales; family Solirubrobacteraceae; genus Palsa-465. Next base: position 1,298,000 of record CAWCDS010000005.1, on the reverse strand, counting down.
AAAACGCACAGTCGCCCGTACACCTCCAGCGACAACCCGTACTCGGAGTCGAACTTCAAGACGCTGAAGTACCGGCCCGCGTTCCCCGCCCGGTTCGACGACATCGAGCACGCCCGAGCGCACTGTCGCCAGTTCTTCGACTGGTACAACCACGCCCATCGTCACTCCGGGATCGGGCTGATGACCCCAGCCGCCTTCCACCACGGCCAAGCGCCCGCGCTACACGCCGCCCGCGCCCGCGTACTCGAAGCCGCTCACGCACGCAACCCGGAACGCTTCGTGCGCAAGCCGCCCGTCCCACCCGAACTGCCCACAGCCGCCTGGATCAACAAGCCGAAGGAGGTCGCTGCTCAATAAATTCCAACACGAAGCGTCTCACCGAGCTTGACAGGCTCCGGCCGGCCGGCCGGCCGGACGTGACGCTGGCGCTCGGCTGAGTGCGCTCTTCTGCTGACCGGTCCCGCAGCAGCGCTCTATAACCGTCATTCGGACGCCACCCGGGACACTGGCCGAACAGGAGAGCGGGACAAACCGTGGGAGGCAACGGGCAATGGCGACGCGCTCGTGGGCGAGGATCCCCGGTCCGTATGGGGTTGTGGCGCCGGTCGGCGGTTCGCCTCCCACGGTTTGTCTCAGTCTCCGAACCGGGGGCGCTCAGAAAGGGGGCATCGGTAGCCCCGGAAGGCCCCGCCTGAGCGTCGCTCGTTTGCGCCCGGTGACACGTTCTTACCACTGGCCCTCCTTCCGGCCGGGTGTCGCGTCGGATCGCACGGACGGCGGGCGGCGGCGCTCGAGCGCGGTCCTGCCGCGATCGGGCGCCCGGCCGAATCATAGATCCCGTCCACGCAGAAGGAGACACGGAGGTTTGGGCGAATGACCATCGCACGGCGCCGGAGCGGCTCAGCGGCGCCATCACGGCTCGAGGGATCTGCCAGTGCCGCCTACGCGGCGCCGGACGGATGCTCACCGCTCCTGACCGCCCCGAGATGCTCTCTGAGTTGATCGAAGAGCCGTTGGAGGAAATCCGATGCCGATCGCAGTCATAGCGCAGAATCCCAACCCGACCGTGCCGCCGAGTCTGGCCGTGGGCGGCCTGATGATCTTCACCGGCGTCGTTGAATGCGTGTTCAAAAGGCGACGATACGGGCGGGATTACGCGAGACACGCTGAGCTTCACGGTGGGCCGAGTCAACCTCGGCACGGCGACTGACGCCGACCGCGGGTTGCGCGATCTCGCCGGCAAGCATCGCCTTCGACGGTTCGGTGGACAACGCGCTGTGGGCGGTCGACAGCGCAGCGGTGACGAACTTCCTCAATGAGGATCGCGGGAGCGGCACGGCAGACCTGCAGGTGGTGGCGAACCTTGCGGTACGCGGGGCCAACGGAGTCGTGCTGCGTGTCAACTACGCGGGCTTCTATTTCCCGGCGTGAAAGCGCGTGTCGTCGTCGCTTGACCGGTCGGCTATGACCGCGCCGGGAGAGTCGCCCAGACGCTCGATAATCCCGACTGGTCTGGGAGTGGGGGGCTTTCAACTGCAGCTCGTCACAGCGCCGCAGCGTCGGGACGGTTCGCGATGATTCAAGAGCCAGTTCGGTCGAGGGCCGATGTGAATGACTCTCGGCTCCAGCTCTCGATATCGGGATTGGTGGCGAAGCGAGCCGCGTGGGTCAGGCGGCTTGTGGCGGATTGGTGTACAGCTGCGTGGTGGCAAGGTCGGTGTGACCAAGCATCTCTTGTAGCGCTTGAAGGTCGGCGCCGCTGGCCAGGAGGTGTGTCGCACAGGTGTGGCGCAGTGTGCGGGGGTTGATCGGATCGGTCAGCCCCGCTGTTTGCGCGTGGCGTTGGACGATCTTGTAGAGCCCCTGGCGGGTGAGCGCGTCTCCGCACCAATTGACCAGGACGTGTCCATGTTCGCGCTTGGTGACCAGCAGAGGGCGGCCGCGTTCGAGATACTCGCGGATGGCAGCAAGCGCGGTATCGGCGACCGGCACGAGCCGTCGCCTGGGTCCGTCTGCGTCCGCGCGGAGCACGGCGGCGTCAAGGTCAACGTCATGGTGCTCGAGCGCGATCGCCTCCGACGCGCGCAGCCCACATCCGTAGAGCAGCTGAAGCAGTGCGCGGTCGCGCAGCGCGGCTGGGCTCGGTCCGCGTGGTTGGGCGAGTAGCTGCTCGATTTCCTGCCTGGTCAATGACTGTGGGCGGCGCTTGGCGAGCCGCGGACCTTTGAGCTCGATCGTCGGGTTGCGCTCGATCATCCCGGTGCTGTGCAGGTGACCGTAGAAGGAACGCAGACAGGCGGCCTTGCGGCGCAGGGTCGCCGCCGCCGGCGGCGTGGCGCGGCCGCCGACCAGCGCTTCGAGGAACGCCGCCACCGTGGTGTGATCGGCGGCGAGCACGCCAACCCCGCGGCCGGCGAGGAACGCGCCGAACTGAAGCAGGTCGACGTGGTAGGCCTCACGCGTGTTGCGCGCCAAACCGCGCGCGCCCTCGAGATGGGTCAGGAAGTCGAGCATCAGCTGCTCGAAGGTCTGAGCAGCTTCTCGCGAAACGGTAGTCATAACGCCCTGTTCGCCGGCAGCGTCGCGATCCCTGCCGAATCTCACGCCAGGCCGTATTGAGGCGTCGGGGTCTGGCGCTGCTGCGCCGCTTGCCGGGCTCAGTGGCAGGCGGCGGTGCACAACCGTGCGCGGGGCAGTGGCTGCGCGGTGTGTGGGCTCAAGCGGCGTGCGAGGACTCAGAGCGAGCCCCGGGCCAGCGCGCTCGCGCGCGGTCAAGCATCCCGACATCGCCCCCGAACTGCACCGGCTGCGCAATCTTGGGATCGATCCGGTCCGGCTCGGCGCGTCCAGCCCTGAAATGTCGCGAGTGTGCCTGCGGCGCGTGGCACCATGTGCCGCCGCATGAGCGACCAGCGAGTGAGGTGGAGTGCGTGGAGTTGCTGATCGCGAGCAACCCGGATCGGGACTCGCGGCTGCCGTTTCTGCTGCGGCTGCCGATCGGCGGCGGGATGGTGTTCCGCACGTCGCGGACGTGGCCGCGTACCCGGGCGCTGTACTGCCACCCCGTCTCGCTCGAGGAGTGGCCGCAGGCTCCGGAGATCGTCGACCGGGCCGCGGTGCGGTCGTGCGTGCGGCGTGGCGCGGCCATCGACGTGGTCCTCGACCGCGCCCGGGAGAACCGCTCGCAGATCGTGTTCACCACCGCGCGTGGCCGCGATGTCGTGTTCTGGCAGTCGCCCCGAACGCGCAGGCAGGCGCGCCCGAACGTGCGCACCCCGACCGCCCGGGCCGGCGGGATCCGCGAGCTTGAGATTGTCGTCGACTCCCATGAGCAGTACCCGTTCCGCTTCGCGTCCCAGCAGGTCCGGACGGTGCGACGGGCGCTGCCGTGCGGCGACTACGGCCTCACCGTCGACGGGAGGTTGGTCGCGTCGGTCGAGCGGAAGTCCCTGCCCGACCTGGTCGCCAGCCTGATCAGCGGGAAGCTGCGCTATGCGGTCGCAGAGCTGGCGGCGCTACCCCGGGCGGCGGTCGTGGTCGAGGATCGCTATTCGGCCGTCTTCAAGCTGACCCGCGTGCGACCGGCCCAGGTGGCCGACGGGCTTGCGGAGATCCAGATCCGGTGGCCTGCCGTGCCGATCCTCTTCGCGGAGACGCGTCAACTGGCCGAGGAGTGGACGTACCGGTTCCTCGCCGCGGCCCGTCTGTGGGCTGACACCGAACCGGCTGCGTTCGACCGGCTGCCTCGTCTGAACGGTGCCGCGGCGAACGATCTCGACCGGGCGCCGCCCGCACCCGACCCCTCGACGGCCGAGGTGCGCGCCTGGGCACGGGCCAATGGCCTGACCGTCCCCGACCGGGGAAGACTCGGCCCGGACGTCTGGGCGGCGTGGCGACGCGCCAACGCTCCTAGGTAGTGGCCGAGGCTCGTTGCGGCTTCGCGCTCAGCGGCCCCACGCCACGCCACGCCCGAAGACGTGTTGAGATTCCATCGGCCAGGCGACGAAGGCCTCGAGACCGCCGCGAAGTACTGGACTAAGTCAGGGCTGGATGATCTGCACCGGCTCACAGAAGTGGATATGGGGCTCATCGTGCACCCCGCCGCGCTGCATCGCCTCGCGCAGTTCTGGATCCCGAAGGTACGCCCTCGCCTGTTCTGGGGAGGGGAACTCGATCGCCACCAACACGTCGTCCGGGTCCTCGGCGCTTCGGTAGAGCCAGTGCCGCCGGACACCATGCCACCAACGCACCGGCTCGCGCTCGTCGAAGACCGACTTCCAGACGCCGAAGTCACGCACCTTGTGCTTCACGACGAGAACGGTCACGCACATTCCTCGCGCGGCTTGCAACAAACCGCTCAATCCTACCCAAACATGCGCAGCGCTACCTAACCGGCGGCCTTGAGGCCCGTCAGCTTGACCACGCCGGTGTTGAGAAGCTGCAGCTGCCGGAAGCGGCCGCCCGCTCGTTCAACGGGTTGGCCGTCTTCCAGCATGACGATTTCCATGGGCCGTTGCAGCGGCGGACTAGCTTTGACAGCCTGACAAGGGTGACGGTTGGGCACCGGCGGTGCCTCATCGCTCCTGCAGGAGCTCCTGTCCAGGACGACCTATCAGACGCCGCCTTCATCCGCCCGGACCGCAGGCGTTCGGGATCACCTCGGCGACCTTCTAGGCGTGACTCCAGAGATTTGCGAGGCGCGGCGCGGGAAGCGGTCAGTGTCGCGCAGCTTCTGCGCCTCCGCGAGCGACTGAAGCTTTTTCAGCGACTGATTCTCGACTTGCCGAATCCGCTCGCGCGTGACGTTGAACGTCCGCCCGACCTCATCCAGCGTCCGCGGATGCTCTCCGCCCAGCCCGTAGCGCAGCTCGAGCACGCGACGCTCGCGATAGCTGAGCTTCTCCAGCGCGTCTCGCAACGCTTCGTTGGTGAGGATCTCGGCGGCCCGCTCGTATGGCGACTCGGCGCGCTCATCAGCGATGAACTGGCCAAACTCGGACTCCTCCTCATCGCCGACCGGCTGCTCCAGCGACACCGGAGCCTGCGCCGAGCGCTTGATCGACTCCACCTCCTCCGGCTCGATCCCGGTCACCTCGGCAATCTCCTCAGCGGTCGGCTCGCGCCCGAGCTCGGTCAGGAGCTTGCGCTCGGCGCGCCCAATCTTGTTGAGCTTCTCCACCACGTGCACCGGGATCCGGATCGCCCGCGCCTTGTCAGCCAGCGCCCGCGCGACCGCCTGCCGGATCCACCACGTCGCGTACGTCGAGAACTTAAACCCCCTGCGGTAATCGAACTTCTCCGCCGCGCGCACCAGCCCGAACGTCCCCTCCTGAATCAGATCCAGGAACGGCAGCCCCTGATTTCGATAGTTCTTCGCGATCGAGACGACCAGGCGCAGATTGGACTCGACCATCTTCTCCTTGGCGTCGAGGTCACCGCGCTCGATCCGCTTCGCCAGACCGACCTCCTCCTGAGCCGTCAGCAGACGCACCTTGCCGATGTCCTTCAGGAACAGCTGAAGGGAATCGGTCGTCATGTCCGGCTTCAGATCCAGCGCCGCCTTCGGCTTGCGCCGCCCACGCTTCTCCGCCGCCCGCTCGAGCTCCGCCGCCGCGGCCAGCGCCGGATCGACCTCCTCGACCAGCTCGATCGCCGCCCGCTCCAGCAAGCCGTGCAACTCTTCGACGTCTGCCTCGTCGAGATCGAGCTCCGAGACCGCCCCGGCAACCTCGGCGAAAGTCAGCACCCCGAGCTGCTGCCCGCGATCCACCAACCCCCTGATCTCATCAAGCTCCTGAAGATCCGCTAATGACATCCGATCCCTCGTCGCGTTCACCCCACACCCAGCCACCCAGCAAACAAGCCGAGGCCGGGGCGTGGCTTGCCGAGAAACACGTCAACCATGATCGACGGGCGCCACTCTCGCAGATGTCCTCACACACCGGGTCGATCCCCATCCAGAGCGCAGCCAGCGCGACCGCGATCCGCAAAGCCACCGCGCTGAACCTCTCTCTCTAAGCCAACCTACCCATTCGCGGAAACTACGTGTTGCGGGCTGAACGACTCACGAGGCAGACCTCCTCGGACGCCCAGGCCTCCGTAGGCAGCACCACGTCGTTGCGCTTGGCGAGCGCGAACATCAGCTCCGGCCCAGCGTCGTGGACGCGCGGATCAGCCTCGTCCTCCAGATACCAAGGTCGACGCCCGGCAAGATCAGCGTCGAAGCCCGGAAAGATCGCGAGTAGGCATTCACTGCAATTGCCACGACCCCCGCCGCCTCACAGGGCGCACCGTGCCTGCGCTGTGGGAAATCGGCGCCGCACCGGTCAGCGCAGCGGCGATCAACGCGCTTCGCGGGAATGCTCGATAATCAGCACTATGCAGGCGGGGATGGGGGAGAGTCGCTAGGCGCGACGTTCAGAGCGTGCGTTCTGGGCTTTCCTTAATTGAGGGCCAGTCGATCTCGCTGGCGACTTCCGCTGGCCCCGGGCCTATGAACCTGAGGCGCTGGCTTTGTGGCCGGCGGGCGGTCCGCGCCCGGCGCGCTATTGCGCCGTGATCTTGTTGCACTGCGCCTGGGCGCTCTGTTTGATCGACGCGATCGGGATCTTCGCTGCCGCACTGAGGCAGGCCTGCTTTGCCTTGCCGAGCGCTGTGCTCACGTTCGCGTTGCTCGTGGTGATCCGATTGCAGGCCTGTTCGGCGGTCGACCGAGCGGTCTGGTTCTGGATCTTCTTCGTGGCGTCGAGGCACTTCTGCCTGGCGGCCGCGACGCCGCTTCCGGAGCCGGCGGTGGTGGAGGTCGCCGTCGACGACGTCGAGGACGACGTGGAGCTGCTCGAGCTCCCGCACGCGCTTACAGCGGCTGCGGCGAGGACAAGCACGACGAGGAGCGCCCAGCGAACGTCAATCATCCCGGCATCATCGCGCAAACCGTCGCGGACGCTGGTCGAACGGCCCGTCGGGCGCGCTGAAACGAACATCTGAAAAGACCGCCGACGGGGGTCTCATAACCACGCTCGATAATGGTTATTATGTATAGAAACCCTGCAAATTGGTAGTTTTGAACGGCTGGTTATGGATCCTTGGGCGGTATAGGCCAGCGTGGCGGCATGCCTGCGCGCGGTGCCGGTCGCGACGCTGGTCGAGAACGGCGGCCAGGTGCTCGACCCGACCGGCGGGGGGCACGATCGCCCCGACGATCAACGGCACGACGCTCCCGGAGTCGCCGGGCAAGGCGTTCGGGCGCTACCTGAACCACGTCATCCTGATGAACGGCATCGACCGCGACGAGCTCAACGGAGGTGTCTCGGCGCCTTCGGTGGACGCAAGCACTCCCGCCCAGTACCACACGTTGTTGCAGTCCAAGTACGGTCCGCGGCTGGGGTCCCAGGTCGAGGTGCTCTATCCGGTCTCGCGGTTCCCCAACGCGTACATCGCGTGGCGGACGGTCAACGCGGACGCCGACTCGGTCTGCCCCATCGCTGACCGCCGACCGCAATATCGCCCGCCACATCCCGCTGTACGCGTGGCAGGGCGCCGACGCGGATAACCCGCTCGCCGGTTTCCTGGACCCGACCGTCGCCAACGGCTCGTTCCACGACGCCGAGAACGAGTTCCTGTTCCCGGCGGCGGGGATGCAGCTTGACGCCGATCAGCAGGCGTTCGCCACGCAGGTAACCGCCGAGTGGACAGGGTTCGCGGCCACTTCGAACCCGACCGTCGACGGCACCCCGCTCTGGACGCGGTACACCCACCAGAACCCGCTGCTGATGTCACTCGTGCCGGCAGGAGACAGCGCACTCGAGTCGGCAGGGACGATCGCCATCCAGCACCACTGCGGCTTCTGGGACTCGGTCACGCCGCAGGCGCAGCAATAGGACGCAGTCTGGGAGCCCGCGCCCCCTCGAGGTTCCGCGCGGGCTCCCAGTCGGTCTGTCACCGGTGAAACCGAGCCACGAATCGGGCATCGTGCAGGTCACTCGGACGTGAGCGCTCAGACCTAGTCCGACGTGGTGACGGGAGGTGATGACGCGTCACGGGACCGACGGAACGGACAGTCGTGTCAGCAAGGTCGTGGCTAGCGGTGGTGTCGACGCAGTGATATCGGACGTCAAGCTGGCTCGCGCAAGGGGACGCGAGGACTCCGCACAGGCGCCGGCGATCCCCCTCGCCGTCGACCGCGAGGAGGGCATCGAGCTCGCCGCCAGCAGCCAGGTGAGCGACCAGCGCGCGCCCACCGCCGATAGCTGGAACGGGTCCGGGCAGCCAGCGCTTGGCGCTCGAGCCAGCCGTCGTACTCATCGAGGACCTGGTCCGTGTGCACGCCCGGATCTTGTCGGAACCAGTGGACGGCCGACTCGAGGGGCTCCACGGGCTTATCCGCCGTCCAAGAGCCGTGAGGTTCCGCAAAGGCCGATTGTCGGCGCCTTCCCGCAACCGGAGTCGCGCCTGCCGGACCAGTACGATCGCGACGCGATGATCGACTGCCCCACGCGCTCGGACGCCGCCACGCTGAGCGACGAGCAGCTCCTGGAGAAGCTGCGCGGGTTGGGTCTGGGGGCGGATCGCGCCGAGCTTGAGCGGCTGTGCGAGGGGGCGCTGTCGGTCGAGGAGGTCGCGCGCCCGCTGCTCGATCGCTGCGGTGTCGGAGCCAGGGAAGGGCGGCCACCCGAGGACTGGATTTGGTTGTGTCTGCTCGAGCTGTGGCGGCGGTGGTGGCCCGAGCGGGTGTGCGTCGAGTTCCTCGCCGACAAGATCCAGGTGGGCTACGACGCGCTCGAGCGCCGGGAGGCGACTACTGCGGCCGCGATCTGGCTCGACGCGTGGTCCGACGTCGTGCGTCTGTGCGAGCTGACCCGGATCGACTCGATCCGGGAATTCGACGACCGCTTCTCGATGTACCAGTCGCTGTTCAACTGGAGCCAGGACCTGGAGGACGCGCTGTGGAACGCCGGGCGCGAGGATCCAGAGTTCCTGCGCGCCAGGATCGCGGTGTGCGAGGAGGCGCTGCGGCGGTTCCCAGACGAGGACGAGCTGATGGTCGAAAACCGCCGGCGAGCGGTGGCCGAGTCGTACTTCGAGCTCGGCGAGACCGACAAGGCCGAGGCGCTGTTCGAGCAGTGGCTTGCGGCCGACCCTCGCTGGGGGTGGGGCTGGATCGGCTGGGCCGACCTCTACTTCTTCACGAACAACCGGCCGAAGGACTACAGCCGGGCCGGTGAGCTGCTCCGCCGCGGCTACTCGACGCCCGGCGTCAGGGACCGGGAGGACATCGCCGACCGGCTCGTGCTGCTGTATCGAGAGACCGGGCGTGACGAGGAGGCTGAGGCGCTCGCCGCCGAGGCCAAGCGGATCAGCCGTTCGAACTCCGGCGTGAGCGTCCGACGGACGATCGACCTGCAGGACGCCGGCGACCGCGCCGTCGTGCGCGACACGGCAACTGCCACCTTTGAAGGCGAGGGACTCCCGCTCGACCGGTTGACGGAGATCGTCGAGGCGCTCGACGCTGCGAGGCCTTCGATTCGTCCGAGGCGAGCAACCAAGGTCGGACGCAACGCTCCGTGTCCGTGCGGGAGCGGCCGGAAATACAAGAAGTGCTGCGGCTCTGGCTCTGACTGAAAAAGCCGTGGCGTCTCAGGCCGAGACGAGGTCATGCGCTTCAATCGCGGCCTGTGCTCGAACGCCGGCGCCATGTCTTCGGTGTCGCCAGCGGTGGCGCCTAGATGACTCCTGAAGAAGTGGTGTTTGAGGATGGGCGGCGGTCCAGGAGCTTGCTGAGTTCGAGGTCGAGTCCGCGGAATTGGGCGCTCGGCCGCGACTGCTGTGGGGCGGTGACGCTCATCACCGGTCGTGTGGGCGCTTCTAGGCGTTGTGGGCAGCGAGATGGCGGGCGATCGGGTTGAGGTTGACCAGGGCGGCGGCCCATGCGGCCTGCAATCGCGCTTTCGCGCTGCCGATGTAGCGGCTTTTGCGGGCGCCGTAGCGGTGCGCGAGCAGGCCGAGGAGGCGTTCGATTCGGGGTCGTGTGCGGCGCAGGTGCTCGGCAGTGTCGGGGTCGTGCGAGCGCTTGTCGTCCGGCTTGAAGCAGCTGCTTCGTGTTCGATGAGCCGGATCTGGCGTCGTGCCTTGCCCGGGCAGCAGCGCTGCTTGAGCGGACAGCTCCCGCACGATCGCGATGGGAAGCTTGCCTGCCGGAACCCTGTCTTGGAGATGCTGATCGGCACAGTGTGCCCGGCCGGGCAGGTGACCGTGCCGGCGTCGAGATCGATCGCGAAATCGCGCTTGCCCAGACATGCCCTCCTCGATCTTGCCTTCAGGCACCGGGGCGAGCACCTCGACGTCGCGCTCGGCCAGCTCGGCACGGACGGGCCGTTGCCGTAGGCGGTGTCGCCCAGAATCCGCTCCGGGCGCTGCTCGGGCGGCTGGCTGTCGATCAGGTGCTTGGCCTGCGGCCCGTCGGTCTCGCCGGCCGGGCACACGTGCACCGCGATGATCAGCGGCTCGCTGCTGTTCGTCGGCCGCAGCTGAGAGCTTGTAGCCGTCGAACCGCTGCTGGCTGCTCTTGCGGCCGTGGCGCATCTCGGGGTCGACGGTCGAGATGATCCGACCCTGCCGGGTGCCGCGATGCAGCCGCGGCACCCCATCGTCGTCGATCTCGAAGTCCTGGCCGATCAGCTCCCGCAACAGCTGGTGCGCCGCCTTGACCCGCTCATCGTCCAGCAGCCCCTCGGCCTGCTCGACCGCCGCCAGCGCCCGCTCGGCGTCCTGCGCAACGCGGGTCAGCATCCGCTCGCGCTCGGCCCTCTCCCGCCACCGACAGTCCGGCTTCTCGCTCGGCCGGCTGTAATCGAACTCGAAGCCCGTCATCCAGCATCCCGCCAGCCTCCTCGTCGACCGCCGTGACCGCGTCGATCAGCTTCCTGACGCCATGGCGCATCAGCCGGACCGTGTCCTGGGTCGCGGCCGCGCCGAGCATCGGCGTGGAATCGATGATCTGCTCCGCCGTCCCCTCCAACATCCCCAGCTCGGCGGCCAGCCGCAGCGTGTTCTCCAACGCCAGCCGCTCCTTGCTCGTGCAACAACAGCCGGGCGCGGTACTTCGTCAACGACGTCGGATGCCACCCCTGATGATCGACCGGCAACCCCAGCGCGACCTTCCACCGCAGATCCCACGCCACGCACTCCATCGCCTGCTCATCGCTGGCACCCGGTCCGATGCTGCAACAACATGCACCTTCGCCAACAACGACGGCGGGATCGACGGCCGCCCCATCCCCGACGAGTAGCACTCCGCGAAGTCCTCATCACGCACGATCCGATCACCGTGCTCGGCCAACAACGCGAAAAACGACCCCTCCGGCAACGGCCCCATCACCACCGCCGCATCGAACATCCCGACCTGAGCAGACTGAGTCGCGAGCATGCCCCATAGAGTCTTAAACCCGCCGGACAGACCCACACTTTTTCAGGAGTCTTCTAGCCCTCTACTTTGCCCCTGGGGTCAGCTACCCAAGGAGAGGGCCACGCTAGGCCGCTACGGAGCGCCTCCGCGACGTCGCGCGCCCTGACGCGGTTTCTAGACCGTCCCACTCCCGGCTTAGCGTGCGTTCCTGTTCCATTACTACCGGAAGGCCGACCCGTAGGATGGCTTCCTCGAGCCGCCGCCGGGCGACGGGCTTCATCAGATAATCCAGCGCGTGGACCTCGAACGCTCTCACGGCCGCGTCCATGTACGCACTCACGAACACGACCGCGGGCGGATTGGCGAAGCGGTTGAGGACACGCGCGAGCTCGAGGCCGCTGAGACTGGGCATCCGCACGTCGATGAAGAGCGCGTCGAACTGGCGCTTGGCGAGCCGTCCCAGCGCTTCTTTCCCGCTGCTCGCGCAGACGACCTCGGTCACCCACGGCGAGGTGCGCAACAGCCGCGCGAGGTCCGCGAGCGCCGCGCGCTCATCATCGACGGCGACCCCTGTGAGCGCGCCGGCGCTCACGCTGCCTCCATCCCGGCGTGGAACATCGGCAGTGTCATCGTCGCGCGTGACCGTTCGCAAGTTTCCACGTACGTTCACTGCTCGCCCGCCCGTCATCCCCACGCCTCATCGCGCAGGCCGAGCTCAGCGTCGGTGCCGAACTCCCAGCCGACGATCTCCATCCCGTCCGCACCCGCGGCGCTTCACCCCATGGCGCACCGACTTCCCGACCAGCGGCACCACGGTCAGCACCAGCACGATCACCTGAAGCACCTCGGGCGCAACCTCGATCCGGACCTCGGTCTCCTGGCCAAAGCATGCGGGGCTCAGGCCGCGGCTACTTAGTCGACATGGCGCAGCTCCCCGGCAAGCGTGAGGTAGGGCCGCTCGCCGGCGGAACGCAAAGAGCGTGAACTCGGCGGACTCGGCCAGCCGGCTCGCGGGCCTGCTCTGGACGCGAATAGATGATGCCCGCCACGGCCGTAAGCGCGTTTGCGCACACGAGATGCGATGAGAAGAGATCTTGTGCGCGCAGCGGTCGACGCGCGCGCGAGGCGCCCTGCCCGAACAGCTCGGACAGCTTGCGCTGCACCGAGACGAGACTCGCGGGCGCCTGAATGGCTTGGGTGTCCTCGGGCTCCAGGCGCCGACCCTCCCCAAACACCGCCCCCACAGCGCGACGCGTTGTCGGCGTGAGGGCCGGTCGCCAACCCAGCCCGCCCGTGGGTGCCAGCGCACCACAAGCCGGCGGCGTGCCGCGTCCGCGGGGCGTGTCGGCACTCGAGGCAGAACGCCAGCCGCTCCAGCACAGGCTACCCCGCGTCATTCGTCGCTCGAGACGGGGCGGAACCGAGCGAATCCGACGGCTGAATCGACGCGGGTGTCCACTATCCCACCGCTCCGCACCCGAGAACCGCTCCGCACCCGAGAACCCACCTTCTTGTTTTCGATCGAACACTTGGCAACCGTGCTTATTCCTAGCGGAACCTATCCTTGACAAGGCCCTGGCCTGGTAGTAGTCCTGTGGTCACAGTCAGGCCGGTGCTGTAAGTGTAATTCGCCGGAGGGAGGTGACTCACTCCACGTGCAGCAATGAGACCGGGACCTCGATTACCGGGTGTCAGCGGGCCGGCGTGTGATTCGGGTGAGTCAACGCGCCGCACTCTGCCGGTATCGCACTCCCTGTAGCGTTAGCCTTGGCGCCTTGTCGTGGCGTGTGGCGTGCGGGAACGCAGCCGGGATTGCCATTTCGGTCACAAGTAAGCACCGGAACATGCGCCTCTCTAAAGGCGCCCAGAAACTTCAGGGCTGAGTGCGGCCATCGCTCGTCGGGGTGACGGGCGTGGCTGCGCTCGGTTACAGCGCGGTTCGGTTCAATGAAGAGGAGAGGAAATTTATGAGAGTGCTGAGATCGCGGTTCGGGCTGGTCGGCTCGGTCTTTGCCGTCGCGGTGGTTACCGTCGGGATCATCGCGATCGCTTCGGCTGGTCCGTCAGCGAAGTCCGCGAAGGCGGCACCGGCAGTCGTGGCGTGTGCGGGGGGCACCGACGTGCAGACGACCAATGGTCCGATCTGCGGAATCACGGTCGGCACCGTCAACGAGTGGTTGGGGATCCCGTATGCGGCCCCGCCGGTGGGACCGCTGCGCTGGCAGCCACCGCAGGCGCCGACGCCGTGGACCACGACGCTGCAGGCGACGTCGTTCGGCAGTTCGTGCCTCCAGCAGTTCGGCACATTCCCGGCATCAGGCAGCGAGGACTGTCTGTTCGTGAACGTGTGGAGGCCGGCGGACTCGTCGACCAATTTGCCGGTGATGGTCCATATCCACGGCGGCGGATTCGTCGCCGGGTCCGGAAACGGGGACAACACGTTGCTGGCTACGACCGGGCATGAGGTGATCGTGTCGATGAACTATCGGCTGGGGATCTTTGGGTTCCTGGCTGAGAAGGCGCTCGGCGATCACTCCGGCGACTACGGTCTGCAGGATCAGCAGGCGGCGCTGCGCTGGGTCCAGGACAACGTCGCCAAGTTCGGCGGTGATCCGAACACCGTGACGATCTTCGGTGAATCTGCCGGTGGATCCAGCGTGTGTGACCAGATCGCCTCCCCGACCGCGAAGGGACTGTTCGAACAGGGGATCAGCACCAGCGGCGAATACAACACGCTGCTGGGAGCGCCCACCTCGCTCGAGTCCCAGGATTGCAAGTCGGCGATCCCGACCCAGGCCGAGGCCAACGCTGCCGGCAAGAACTTCGCCGCCGCGGTCGGCTGCGGACAGGGCACCACCGACATCGGAGCCTGTCTGCGCTCGATTTCAACGGCGGCGGCCGAGACGGCCGCTGGCGGCGTGGGTTACCAAGACGGTGGTCAGGGGACGGTCGCTCCGACGATCAACGGCTCGACGCTGACGATGAACCTGCGTCAGGCGTTGCGGACGGGGCACGTGAACCATGTGCGGGTGATTGCCGGCACGGACCGTGACGAGGATCTCGTCGGGACGGCGATGACGGCCACCGACTACCAGACCCTGGTCGACACGCAGTACGGGACGCATGCCTCGCAGGTGCTGGCCAAGTATCCGCTGAGTCGGTTTGATTCGCCTGGAGTGGCGTGGCGGACGGTCGCGGCGGACTCCGACACGGTGTGCCCATCGTTGGGCACCGATCGGGACCTCGCCAGCCGGATGCCGACCTACGCGTATGAGATCGACGACAACGACATTCCGCCGTATCGGGCGGCCGGTGCCGGAGTTGTGGCGGCCGGGGCGTCGCATGTCGGGGCGTGGTTCCTCAACCCCACCACCACGCCGCTTGACGCTAACCAGCAGGTCCTCCAGAACCAGGAGGTCGCGTACGTGACGACGTTTGCGCGTACCGGCAAACCGACGCCGAACGGGGCGCCTGTCTGGAAGCAGTTTGACCCCAACAACAATCCCACCGAGATATCGCTCCAGCCGGCCGGCGACACCGAGGTCGTGACCGCGGCCGAGATCTCCGCGCAACACAACTGCGCATTCTGGGACAAGCTCGTCCCCAACCCCTAACGACACACCGAGAACGCCGGCACGACCACCCTCGTGCCGGCGTTCCCACTCTCACAAAAGAGCAGGACCGATGCCGTGATCACAAATTTGAGAGAAGCGACGAGGATCACGCATGCGGATGTCTCATGCTGAGACGAGGATGGTCGCGCTCAGCCACAGCGCGGTTTGGTTCAAATTAGAGAGGTATGGTTCTTATGAGATTGCTTCGATCGCGGCTCAGGCTGGTTGGCTCGTTGCTCGCCGTCGCGACGGTGACTGTCGCTGTCATCGCGATAGCTTCGGGTGGTCCCTCAGCGAAGTCCGCGAAGGCGGCACCGGCAGTCGTGGCGTGTGCGGCGGGCACCGACGTGCAGACGACCAATGGTCCGATCTGCGGAATCACGGTCGGCACCGTCAACGAGTGGTTGGGTATCCCATATGCGGCCCCGCCGGTGGGCGCGCTGCGCTGGCAGCCACCACAGGCGCCGACGCCGTGGACGACGACACTCCAGGCAACCGCCTTCGGGAGCACGTGCCTATCTCCCTCGAACGCGGGTTCGAGCGAAGCCTGCCTGTTCGTGAACGTGTGGAGGCCGGCGGACTCGTCGACCAACCTGCCGGTGATGGTCCACATCCACGGCGGCGGGTTCTTCGGCGGGTCGGGGAACGGCGACAACACCTTGCTGGCTACGACCGGGCATGAGGTGATCGTGTCGATGAACTATCGGCTGGGGATCTTCGGGTTTCTGGCTGACAAGGCGCTGGGCGATCACTCCGGCGACTACGGTCTGCAGGATCAGCAGGCGGCGCTGCGCTGGGTCCAGGACAACGTCAACAAGTTCGGCGGTGATCCGAACACGGTGACGATCTTCGGTGAGTCCGCCGGTGGATCGAGCGTCTGTGACCAGATTGCCTCCCCGACGGCGAAGGGGCTGTTCGAACAGGGGATCAGCACCAGCGGCGAATACAACACGCTACTGGGGACCCAGGAGCAGGCTCCGCGGATTCCCGAGGACCTGGAGTCCCAGGATTGCAAGTCGGCGATCCCGACCCAGGCTGAGGCTAACGCTGCGGGCAAGAACTTCGCCGCCGCGGTGGGCTGCGGGAAGGGCACCACCGACGTCGTAGCTTGCCTGCAGAACGTCCCTGCAGATCAGGTCGAGCACTTCGCCTACACACCCGGTGATGGCTACCAGTACGGTGGTCAGGGGACGGTCGCTCCGACGATCAACGGCTCGACGCTGACGATGAACCTGCGTCAGGCGTTGAGGACCGGACATGTCAACAAGGTCCGGGTGATCGCGGGCACAGACCGCGACGAGGACCTGGTCGGCACCGCAACAACAGCGGCCCAATACCAGAGCCTGGTCGATACCCAGTACGGGACGCATGCCTCGCAGGTGCTCGCGAAGTATCCGTTGTCGCACTTTGACTCGCCGGGAGTGGCGTGGCGGACGGTCGCGGCGGACTCCGACACGGTGTGCCCATCGTTGGGCACCGATCGGGACCTCGCCAGCCGGATGCCGACCTATGGGTATGAGATCGACGACAACGACATCCCGCCATACACGGCCGCCGGCGGCGTTGCCGCCGGGGCGTCGCATGTCGGGGCGTGGTTCCTCAACCCCACCACCACGCCGCTTGACGCTAACCAGCAGGTCCTCCAGAACCAGGAGGTCGCGTACGTGACGACGTTTGCGCGTACCGGCAAACCGACGCCGAACGGGGCGCCTGTCTGGAAGCAGTTTGACCCCAACAACAATCCCACCGAGATATCGCTCCAGCCGGCCGGCGACACCGAGGTCGTGACCGCGGCCGAGATCTCCGCGCAACACAACTGCGCATTCTGGGACAAGCTCGTCCCCAACCCCTAGACCGGGAGTATGGAAGGGCCGGCACGAGCAAGCTCGTGCCGGCCCTCTCTTTCCGATCTCGTCCGGTTCGGGGTTCCGACCACAAGTCTGCGAGATCCAACGCTAAGCGTTAGTCGCCGTTCGTGTTACATGTCGATCGCGAGGGTGCTTGGCTCTCGGTCGGCCAGCCATGCTCCCGCCTGATTTAGGCATTATTTCCAGGGCTTTTGCCGCTAATGAGCGTGTTGGTACGGATGAGTCCGGGACAACGCTAAGCGTTAGTCGCCGTCCGGTTAGTTAAGTTAGTGACACCTGGTCGACGCTCGCCCACTCGTCTCCCTGGCAACGGAGTACTCAAGCCGCCCCGGGGGATCTCGTCTTGCCGCTGCCCGTTGCGAGGCAAGCGGGCGATCGCGAGCTCGCCGCCGTCAAACGTCTGCTGACGCACGCGCGCGGACACGCGCGGCGACGAGCTCGCGAGTGGTCACCTTCATCACTCACTCGGGTCCGAAAAATCCGTATTACGAACCCGACGTAGGCGGCCCGTTCGGGCGATCAGGGCGCTGAGCCGTCCGAGGCGCGATTTAGCGTAACTCGGCATGGAGGGTTTCGGGAATAGGCGTTCGCGGTGAGCGAGCAGCTCTCGTTTGCGCCGGTCGTAGATGCCGAGCTCGGCCTCGTCGACGCTGAGCTCGGCTCGAGCGCCGGTGCAAATGCGTCGGCCGCAGCCCTCTCCCCTTTCCCGCTGCCCGCGCTGCCGGAGCTCGAGACGCAACCTGTTCGGCGATCTCGATGCCGATGTGATCGCCGCGCACGACCTCAGCTGGCCACGTGCGGCGCGCGCGGCCATCCCGGGGCGCCGGCGACCGAGCGCGGGCGCTATACGGTGGGCGGCGGTGGCGATGGCCGCGGTCGTGGTGGTCTTCGCGCTGGGGTTCCGGGCGATCGGTTCGACGCCCCGCGACGGGTGCATCAGGGGTGGCAGCGTTGGCTGCTCGATCCTGCCGTGGAACGTCCACTCGAACAGGGGTTGGAGCTTCGGCGGTAGCGCTGACGGGCCATGTGGATTCCAGATTCAGCCGCGGAGATCGAAGCGGCGGCGCGGTCAGCCAACCTCCGCGAGACAGCGAGCTTTGACGGCAAGGAAGCGCTGCCGCCTTCCTCCAAGAACCGTGACGTGGCGACAGACGTTGCCGCAATGACCACGGAAGGCGGCGTGATCGTCTATGGCCTCGGTGAGGATGACAATAAGCGACTGACGATCCTCGCGCCCTTCGACCTTGCCGGCGCCGCAGAGCGCGTCGACCAGATAGTGCAGACCTCGATCATGGAGGTTCCGTTCATCGAGACGCGCCCGCTCTACACCGACGCCGATTCGGGCATCGGCTACTTGGTCGTGGTGGTCCCGCAGTCGGCGCGGGCGCCGCATCAGGTCGTGGTCAGCGATGACCGTCGCTTCTATGGTCGCGGCGCCACAGGCAACCGGCGGCTACCTGAGGGTGAGATAGCTCGCCTGTATCAGCGGCGGCAGAACTGGGAGCAGGATCGTGACGAACTTCTTCGCGCCGCCGTCAAGTCGTCGAGATTCACTGCGGACGGTGGAATGATCGGGTTCGCCCGTCCTGTGCTGCCTGATCCTGCGATTTGGGATCGTGCCGTCACGAGCGCTGGCAGTCGCCAGGAGCTTTACGACAAGCTAGAGACCGCGGCGACAGAGCCTCAGACCGCAAGCGCGTATGACCCAAGTTTCACGTCGCGGAGCATCTTGACGTGGTACCCGCGCGGCGCGGATGAGGTGAGCCTGTCGACGTTACGAGAAGAGCAGTCGCCGGACGACGCGCCTTATGCCGTTGAGGCATCGGTCAAAGTCGATGGCTCGGTTCACTTCTTCTCGGCTCGAGCGGTTGCCGAAGACCGATCTTCCGGCCCGACGATCCAGCGCATGATCATGGAGCTGATAATCGCGGGCAACTTTGCGGCGTTTCTCGCGTTTGTCAGCACGCTGTACGAGGTGGCGGGTTACCATGGCCATGTTGACATCGGCGTATTTGTGAACGGATTGCGCGGCGCCCGTTCGTTCATGGTGCGGGACGACTTCCGCGGGTGGTTCACAGGCCAGCCGTATAACGCTCCGGAGTTTCGTCGCACGGAGCGTGTCTCAGCGATCGAGCTTCGCGAGCCGAAGGTCGTGGTCGCCCGGATGCTACGCCCGCTATTCGAGCTGACAAGCGGACAACGAGACTTCAACCCGTTCGCATAGCTGCGGCTACGCGGCATCGGCTAACTCGAGGCCGAGCCTAATTCACCGGTCCCGACGTCAGGCGCTCGCCGAATTCGAGCCGTAGGTGAACAGCCGACAGATGGGGGTCGCTGACGACGTGGTCGTCAGTCCAGAGCATCATGCCGCACCGTCTCAGATGCGTCGTATAGGAGACGCTCTCGCTGCTCGCATGAGGAGCAGGCATTTTCCGTGTCCGAAACCCGTGTCCGCAATCAACGTCCCGCCCAACGGCTCCGGGACGAGTTCTGAGACGCACGCGGGACTACTGCTCCTCGAGGCATGAAACTGCTTCTTGGAGGCTCTGTCCGGCTCGGACCTTAGGTTGCGGTCCATCCGGGACAGGGGCTTTCACTGGGAGAACGCAGACGGGTAGGCCGTTTTGATCGATGGGCTTCGAGCCCGGGCTTTTCGTTCGGCCGCCCCTGCGACTTGCCTGGATTGAGCTTCGAGCTCGTATCGGTCTGTGTCGTTGTCCCGCTGCTTCTCCCGCACCGTCAACGCGAGCTGGGGAGGTGAAGAGTTGGGAATGCCCAGGTGGGTGGGTCGCGCGATTGGCTTGGACGTGCATCGCGAGTTCTGCGAGGTCGCGATCTGCGAAGACGGTCAGGTGCGCTCCGCCGGTCGGGTTCCGGCGACGCCGGACGGGATCAGGACGCTGGCGGAGAGTCTGCTGGCGTCAGACCGAGTGGCGCTTGAGGTGACCGGCAGCTGCTGGGAGGTGGCACGCATTCTCGAGCCGCACGTCAACCGCGTGGTCGTGGTGAGCCCGGATGACACCGGGATCACCAGCGCGCGGGCGAAGACCGACAAGCTCGACGCGCGCACGCTGGCGAGCTTGCTGTGGCGCGGTGAGCTTGAGGCGGTGTGGATGCCCGATGAGCGCTGCCGGATCCTGCGCCGCCGGCTGGCGCGCCGTGAGCAGCTGGTCCGATCGCGCACCCGCGCGAAGAACGAGATCCACGCGTGTCTGCAGCGGCGGCTGCAGGCTAAGCCGCCGTGCTCGGATCTGTTCGGCGTGAAGGGCCGTGAGTGGCTGGCCGGACTGGAGTTGCCGCTTGAGGAGCGCGAGTCTGTCGACGCCGGAATGCGCCACATCGAGTTCCTCGACGCGGAGATCGCCGCGGTAGAGAGGCTAATCGCCCAGCAGGCTCTCTCCTGGCCGGAGATCCGCCGGCTGATGACCGTGCCCGGGGTGAACCTGATCTGCGCCGCGTCGTTCATCGCCGCGGTCGGCGAACCCATACCGGTTCCTGACCAGCCGCAAGCTCGTCGCCTACCTCGGCCTGGACCCGCGGGTCAAACAGTCCGGCGAGGCGCCGGCGCGCAGCGGCCGGATCTCAAAGCGCGGCTCCCCGTCCGCCAGCTGGGCGCTGGTCGAGGCCGCGTGGACGGCCGTGCTGCAGCCCGGACCGCTGCACGCCTTCTATGAGCGCACCAAGAGCCGCCGCGGTCACGGCAAGGCGATCGTCGCCACCGCCCGCAAGCTCGCGGTGCTGTTCTGGTGCATGCTCACCCGAGGCGAGGACTACGCCCACCAGCAGCCATCGCTGACGCGCAAGAAGCTCCGGCGCCTGGAGATCACCGCCGGCGCACCCAAATACACCCGCCGCGCCGCCGGCATCTGGTCCACCAACGACCTCATGCGCGACGCCGAGCTCGAGCTCGCGCGCCAAGCCGAGGCCTCATACAAGCGGATGGTCCAAGACCAGCAGGCGGGCGCCCCAGCGAAGAAAGCGGGCGCGAGCGTGACACCGGAGCGCGCATGAGTTAGGCCCTCGAAGGGCATAGCCGCGCGGCAGACCAAAAGCTCCTGACGTCTGCGCTTCGCTACGTCATCGGCTCGCGCCCACCAACAACCTAAGCCCGTCACGACCGCGCCGACAACCCCGGCGACGTCGCTCGCTGCCCAAATAGCGGCCTCAAGGCACCAACTCGACCGCCTCGGCCCAAACCGACCCCACCAGAGCCGCTCTAAGGCCCTCGGCGAACCGCCCCCGACCATTCAGTCCCCCGAAAAAGGTGGAACCGAGGCCCTTGACTTTCTTACTGAGAAAGTCCTCGGCAGCGGTGCCGTCCGACCGCTCCGGTTGGTTCCCGGGCTGGCGGCGGGCTGACTCATTGACTTTCTGTCGACCAGTGGTCTGACCCACCGGATGTCGTGTCGCCCGTCGCCGCCCGAGGACCACCGGCGTGACCTGATAGGAGCTTGGCACCAGCCCCGAGTGAGATATGTCCGCCGGAAGTCCGCTTCGTCAACACAATCGAAGGGACGGCCTGCATGATCGTGATCGGGACGGACACGCACAAGCGAACGCACACCTGCGGCGCGGTCGACGCGCTCACCGCCGCCGCGCGCGGCGAGCTAACAGTACCCGCGCGCAAGGGCGCGTTCGGCAAGCTGCTGCGGTGGGCGCGGACGCTCGACGCAGAGCGGGTATGGGCGATCGAGGACTGCCGGCACGTCTCCGGCGCGCTCGAGCGGTTCCTGATCGCCCGCGGCGAGCGGATCGTCCGTGTCGCTCCGAAGCACATGGCCGGCGCCAGGCGCTCCTCGCGCGAGCGGGGCAAGTCTGACTCGATCGACGCGTTCGCAGTCGCCCGCGCCGCGCTCAAGGAAGGAATCGAGAGGCTCCCCGGCGCGCACCTCGACGGCGCCGCGCTTGACATCCGCCTGCTGGTCGACCACCGCGAGGACCTCGTCGCAGCCCGCGGCAGGATCAGCAGCGGCTGCGCTGGCATCTGCACGACCTCTGGCCAGAGCTCGAGATCCCCGCCGGCGCGCTCGACACCGCCAAATGGCTAGGAAAGGTCTCCCGCCGTCTCGCCCGCGCACCGCAGACCACGCGCGTGCGAATCGCACGCGAGCTCGTGCGCCAGATCACCGCCAGCACCAAACGCATCCGCGAACTCGAGGCAGAGCTCGCCGCGCTCGTCGAGAGCTACGCACCGCAGCTGCTCGCCGAGCGAGGCTGCGGACCACTGACCGCCGCAAAGCTGATCGGCGAGATCGCCGGCGCCGACCGGTTCGCCACCGACTCCAAACTCGCGCGCACGGGCGGGACCGCGCCGATCCCCGCCTCCTCGGGCAACACCAACCGCCACCGCCTGGACCGCGGCGGCAACCGCCAGCTCAACTGCGCGCTTCATCGCCTGGCGGTCAACAAGGGAACCTGGGATCCCGATACCGCCGCGTACCTCGCCCGCAAACAAGCTGAGGGCAAGTCACGCAAAGAAGCACTCCGCTGCCTCAAGCGCTACCTCGCCCGCCGCATCTGGCAGCTCCTACGATCCCCCGCGCCGCTGACCCCGCCACCGGTCGACACCGCGATCCCCGACAGACCCAAAGCCCGCGAGACGGTCACCGTCCAAGCGGCGCCACAGCTCATGCGCTGCGTGAGATAGCCACCACCGGCTCTCGCCGCACACCGGTCGCGCAGCCTAACCATCCAACCCATCCCGAGCACGATCCGCCGGCCCGATTTCGCCCGACGGATCGGTCGACTCACCCCGCTCGAGAGCCGCAAACAGGCTTACAACGCACCGATCTCCGACGCGAACCCCGCAACAGGCGTCTCGCCACCCCACCAAGCCGATCACCACCTCAACCGGCGCCCCGCACGGTCCGCACACTCCGCTCAGATCACCGCAAACAGCGTCAAACACTTGACATAGGAGCGACATCGGTCGATCGAAGCGGCAGTCTTGAGGCGCCGGGATAAACCGGCATGGAGAAGGAGATGGAAGAGCTCTACATCGAAGGATTAGCGATCCACGTTGGCCCCGAGTCATGCGTTGGCGTTCGTGAGGGCGTTGGCGAAGCGTTGACAGGGGTACGTACGGGCTGGGCTATCGAGCCGCGATATCAGCGGTCCGGGGTGCCGACGCCGTGAGACAAAGCGGAAGGCAACATCGTTGGCGGCGCTTTCGCGAGCCGTCAGCGGACCCCGCGCGGTCCAAGAACCTGGGCACGTACGGAATCTCCATGCGCGAGAACCGGGAGATCCGACGGTCGCCCGTCCCTGATGTCGGGGCGGGCCGTGCGGGGAAGGCCAAGGCCGTAATCCCGTGATGCACGATCGTCGGAAGTCGGATGGTCCCGTAGTACCTGCGAAGCCGCCGAACAAGGCCGGGCGACCGGCCGCGGAGGTGGTGGAGGGAAGGGGACCAGCCAAGGGGAACGCGACCAGCGAAACACGTCCCGGACGCGGAGCCGGGGAGGGCGTGTCAAGTGACCTGGATCGCGTGCGCCAGGTAGCACGGAAGGACAAGGACGCGCGGTTCACCGCGCTTCTGCATCACGTCACCATCGACCGCTTGGAGGGGGCGTATCGGGCGATTCGTCCGGGCGCGGCTCCGGGAGTGGACGGGGTGACGTGGAAGGACTACGGGCAGGATCTCGAGGCGAACCTTCGAGCTCTGCACGCCCGTGTCCACAGGGGCGCGTACCGGGCGAGGCCGTCTCGCAGGACGTACATCCCGAAGCCCGACGGGCGGCAAAGACCGCTTGGGATCGCTGCGTTGGAGGACAAGATCCTCCAGCGGGCGGTGGCTGAGGTGCTGAACGCCATATACGAGGAGGACTTCGTCGGTTTCTCCTACGGGTTCCGGCCGGGGCGCTCCCAGCATGATGCGCTGGACGCGCTCGCGGTCGCGATCACCAAGCGGAGGGTGGACTGGTACTCGACGCGGACATCCGCGACTACTTCTCCAAGCTCGATCACTCGTGGCTGGAGAAGTTTCTCGAGCATCGAATCGCGGACCGGAGGGTCCTGCGCCTGATCCAGAAATGGCTCAGGGCAGGAGTCGTCGAGGACGGGGCGTGGACGGCGTGCGATGAGGGAACGCCGCAAGGGGCGTCGATTTCGACGCTGCTTTCGAACGTTTACCTGCACTACGTCTTCGACCTATGGGTCCACCAGTGGCGGGGTCGCCACGCGCGCGGCGAGTTGATCGTGGTGCGCTTCGCGGACGACGCCGTGGTGGGCTTCGAGCATCGTGACGACGCCGAGCGGTTCCTCGCCGATCTTCGTGACAGGTTCGCGGAGTTCAACTTGGAGCTGGCGGACGAGAAGACGCGGCTGATCGAGTTCGGGCGGTGCGCCGCCCGGAATCGCAAGAACCGTGGGCTTCCGAAGCCCGAGACGTTCGACTTTCTCGGATTCACGCACGCGTGCGGGAAGACGCGGAAGACCGGACGGTTCGCGCTCAAACGGGTCACGAGCAAGAAGCGCCTGCGGGCGAAGCTACGCGAGGTCAAGACCGAGCTGATGCGACGCCGGCACGATCCCATCCCCGACCAAGGGCGATGGCTGGCGAGTGTGCTGCGCGGGCACAGCAACTACTACGCCGTGCCCGGCAACATCGACGCGGTCGCAGCCTTCCACAACCAGGCGGTCCGGCACTGGCGACGCGCGCTACGGCGCCGCAGCCAGCGCACCCGCCTGACGTGGGAACGCATGAAACGGCTCGACCGTCGCTGGCTACCCACCGACCGCATCCTGCATCCCTGGCCCGACGTGCGCTTCGACGCCAGAACCCGAGGCAGGAGCCCAGTGCGCTAAACGCGCCCGCTGGGATCTGCGCGGGGGGCTGCCCGAGCCCACGAGGCGAAGGGCAGTCCCTACCGCGACGCCTGCCGGCACCGGCGCGAGTGCATCGCCACGAAAGGAGTGACGAGCGCGTTGCCGCCACGCCGGCTCGGAGCGCGCCCGCTGCCGGGACAGGAGCGGTCACACGAGCCTCAAGCACGGCTACTTTGCGGGCTGGGGACAGCTACCCAAGGAGAGGGCCTAGACGCCCCACCTGTGCACCGCGGCCGTCCCAGTTCGGCTCGCAGGACCAGGGAGCCCCCGATCGGCGCGGCCGGACGCAGCCAGCGCACGAGCACAATCAGCCGAGCGGCCGCTACCCGTCATGATCAGCCGCTCGTTTGCGGCTGGTGACACGTTTGTTACCAGTACCCCTACATAGAGTGCGAGCGCCTCGTCGGAGCGTCCCAGCTCACGCTCTTTCGGCCGCCGCGGCTTCCTCCGCACGGTGGCCGCGGCCGCGCTCAACCGCGGCGGTGAACTTCGAGAGATTGATCTCGAGCGTGTCGAGGATCCCGTCGGCGTGGTTTTCGGCGGCGAGCACGATTTCTCGCGCGCGCCCGCGGGCGTCCTCGATGATGTCCTCGGCGGCACGTTCGGCCTGCTTGGTGACCTCCTCATCGGAGATCAGATGCTCCTCAAGCTCGCGCGCCTGTTTGATGATCCGCTCGGCTTCGCGCCTGGCCTCAGCCAGCATCTCCTGGCGCTCCTTAACGATCCAGCGCGCCTGCTTGATTTCCTCGGGGACCGTGCCGCGTATCTGATCGAGGATGTCGTAGATCCTCTGCCTGTCGACACGAACCTGGTTGGTGAGCCGAATCGGCTTGGCGTTGTGGACGAGATCGTCCAACGTGTCGATCATTGCGAGGACATCCATAACCAGCCCCTTGTTCGGCGGCAAAGGTCAGGGTCCTCTTAAGGGAGTTTCGGCGCGGCGTCTGACTGCCTCAGACCCGGCTCGGTTGCAGGCAGCACGCCGGTCAATGCAGCTGGCGAGAAACCAGGAGCGCGGGCGACCGCGACCACTCGCAATGGGACGCCGTGGGACGAGCCGCGACATGCGCGCCCCGCCCACCGACGCACCAGGAAGCCGCGGCCGGCGGGACGGACAGGGACCGGGGAGCCCATCCCGCCGGGTTACGCAGCTTCTCAGCTCTACCCGAGGTGTTCGGCGCGAAACCTCTGAAAGCACACCCACCCTGGTACGGGTCGCCGCTGCCGTCAGTCAGCCTCGATCGTGATGTCGCGACCCGTGAATCCCGCTCGGTGTCGGCGCCGGTGACCTCACGGCGCAGCAGGAGATACACCCGCACCGTCACCAGCGCCGCGGACCCGTCGCCGCGGCCCCCGCACGCTGCGAGGTGCCGGCCGTAGGCCGCGATCACGTCGGCATCGACATCACCAACGAGGGGCGTGCGGCCGAGCTCGACGGCGAGCCAGTCGCCGAAAGCGCGGAAGGTCGCCCCGTACTGTCGCCGCGTGCTCGCGCTCGCCGCGCGAGCGGCCGATCCGCTAGGCCTCGCCGAACAGGTTGCGCGCCTCGAGCGGCAACGGGATGGGCAGCGGGGAGGGGGACAGGGCGGACAGCGAGTCGACCGGTGGGCTCGCGACGAACTCGCCGTCGACGATCTCGAGGTCCACGGCGGCCTCGGCGCCGGTGAGCGGGAGCTGCAGGCCGCTCACTGCGAACGCCTATTCCCGAAACCTCGCATGTCGAGTCACGTTAAACCGCTCCTCGGACGGCTCCAGGGCCCGGAGCCGCTGGTGCGGGAGCCTTGCTCGCGTAATCAAAACGGAGTTTTCGGACCTGAGCGCAGAGCGCGCGGAACACCGCTGCGGCGTCCGACGCTCCGGGGGCGGCGGTGCGGCGGCGGCCGCTCACAAGCTCCCCTCCGTCCACAGCGGCGCTGAGACGGCAGCAGGCCTCTTGATCGGTATAGGAACATATGCCGATCGTGGCGGTAGAGCTGCTGGTGACCGGACTGGTAGTCATCGTCCTGGTGGCTGTGCTGGCACGGATGACATGGCTGATTGCCCACCGGAAAGAGGGAGCGTCGATCACAGAAGCGCAGGCCCGCGAGAACGCGGCGCCTTTGACGACCGCGATCCTGGCCCTGAACAGTCGCAAGCACAAGAGACGTCATTAGGGCCGGCGGCGCCAGAACTCGCCGAAGCCGTCGTAGTCAGAACGTCGGGAGCGGCCGACACCGGCGGTTTCCAAGGACGCGGTCCCGGGCGTCCGGAAACTGAGCGTTTCCAAGACGGCTGCGGGGGGCTGCCGGGGGCCCCAGACTTCGTTCGTGTCCGGGTTCTTCCGGCGATCCAGCACCCCGTCCGAATCTTGGCGAGGTCGAATTCGTTGCCGTGAGCCATACGATCAGCGGCGCGATGTCGATGGACAAAGAAGACCCGACTCGCGATGAGGTCCTCGCCTTGTACGGCACAGCGATGCACGCCGCGCAGGATTTCGAGGAAGCGATGGTTGGCTTGCTCGGCGTTCGCAAGGAGCTCTCGATCATCGAACGCGACGCGTTTGATGAGCTCGACGCGGCTTACCTCGAGTGGGAGAAGCTGTTCACTTGGACGGCCGGGCGTCTCAGCAACGAGCTACGGCTTGAGGGCCGACTTGCCGAGGATGTCCAACGTGCCGTCGCGGCTCGAAACCTGTTGGCTCATCACTACCTCCGTGATCATGCTTACCACCTTGAGAGCGGTTCTCAGCGCGCGGCGATGGCCGGCCGGCTTCGCGAATCCGCGAACCGTTTCCAAGCGGTACGGGCGAAGCTCGAGGTGGAGCGCCTAGCGGCGATGCACGAGGCCGGACTGACGGACGACCACGTGAGCACGCCAAGCGAGGCACGTCGACTGCGTTACTACGACCCCAACGTCGACGACGACGTACCTCCCGAGCCGTTCGCCGACGACTGAGCGGTTGTCGACCCGGGCCGCACCCGGGGCTCGTACTCAACCAAAACGAGACAGACGACGCCGCGTCACACGCGCCGAGCGATCTGTGACCTTCAGCGGTAAATGGCGCGGTTCTCACCGCGATACCTGGTGCAACGACAGGTCCGCCCGAGGGCCTCGGCGTAGACCCGCTGGCCTCCGGGTCTGTCCGGGCAATCCTCTGACTCCCAAGTCGATTATCAGTATTGCCTTGTAGGCCGAGTTGGCGTCGAGGCCGCGACCGCGACGAGCGCCACGCACGTCACCTGCTGCGCGCCGCAGGAAACTGAGGGGCCACCCCCGAAAGAACTTTGGCGGGCGGGGACGGCCCCAGACACGACTAGCGGCGCGCACGCTATCGCAATCTCAAGACGGACTTTCCGTCCTCGCTGGCGCCTACCGTCTCGGGCAACCCCTCCGCTGTGGACCTTGGCGGGCCTGCGGTTACAGAGGGAACGACCCGCATTCCTAGGAGGCCCACCGTGGCCAAGACGTCGCCGTACCACACAACCTCGCTCCACTACACGAGTGAGGAGCGCAACGTGTACCACAACAACGATTCGTGCCCTGCGGGGAAGCGGATCAAGCCCGAGCACCGCGCTTCCGGGACTGCCGGGCGACCGCTGCGCAAGGACTGCGCTCGGCTTTAGGTGCGAAACGTCAGTTCCCAATGCGGGCCGCACTGCTCTCCATCATCGATCGGCCAGTAGCGGCGGAGCTCACCGAGCGGGGGCCGGTCCAGACCGCGCGATTGAGCTATAGCGAGGGCACGGAAGCCCCTCGCTATAGCTCCGCGCGGACGAGAGGCGCGGCCTCGGTGCTTCACTCAGCCCGTGCCTGATCACTTTCTCGATACCGCGTCTCAGCGGTCCCCGACCGGCCTGGATAAAAGCGTCCGGAATCTGATCCTGCGCGTACTGAGAGCGGACTCAGCTCGGATCGTCGACGCCCTGTTCGAAGATGCCTACGACGATTTCGAGGACTACGTGCGAGCTGTCTCCGAGGTCTGGGGAAGTGCGGTCGCCGCCCGGATCTATCAGGCAGTCAGCGATGCTCAGTTCCGCGACGAGATGTATCTCGGCAAGCGTGCGAACCTTGCGGACGCACAAGCACGACCGCTCGTGCTGTTGATGCCAGAACCGGACTTCCGAATTGCGGTGTCGAAGCACGTTAGGCGGCGGCCAGCAGGCTTCGCGGAAGACGAGCGCATCAACCAGATCTGTCGGGCCCGTGGCGTTCCCTGGACTTTCACGGTCGTCGATGGCTTCGAGTGGGTCGGCGATCAGGAAGTCGAAACGCAAGCCATTCGGCCGGCGCTGAGCGCTATCGCCGATCCTCGATTCGCCGGTGGCGTCAAGACCGAGTTTGAGACGGCGCGGGACGAGCTCGCCTTGGGTACGCCGACGGCGCTGAGCCAATGCGTGCACCAGGCGGGCTCTGCGGTGGAGAGCGCGATGAAGGTCGTCCTCGAGGAGCGCGGCTTCGCGTATGCCCGTGGCGACACGTCACAGCGTCTGTTCACAATCCTGAGGGACCACGGCCTCGTCGAGAACAACCTGGAGCGCTTGATCCTCGCGCCAGCTACGCCGCGGAACCAGCTTGGCGGCCACGGCGCCGGCGCGGTCGCGCACACCGTAGACGTCGAGGTAGCAGAGGCTGTGCTGGCCTCGGCGGCCGTGTCCATCGGGTACTTGCACAAGCTGTTGCCCTGACGACATTCGTCCCGAGTGCGAGAAGCCTCAAGCCATCTCGTGGGAGATCCACAACGCACTCCACACGCTCCCTGCCGGCGCCGGCGGCGAGGGCCTCTCAGACCGAAACGCTCAGCGCGCGTCGACGGCGCTCACGTAGCATTAAAGGCTCCGCGGGGGAATGAGCGTCGAGGCGTCGAGGTTGCCATCGCTCTCTGTAGACCCGTATGCCGTGCGCCTTGAACACCCCGTCTCGTGCTCCACCTTGCGCCGATTACCCGTTATTGAACTGTGCGGTCCCATTCCCGAGCGAGAACTGCACAGACTTCACGGTTACGCCAGCCGGTAATTGGAAGACCACGCAGCCGCGCTCAGCATCGCCTGGGAGCACTGTGTACTCGCCGTTGCTGAAGCTCGTGCATTCGGCAACTGGGTCGACGCTGAACGTGTAGGCCTGGCTGTCCGAACCGATTACTGTCGTATTGCTGTTGGCGTCGCTGCTAATCGTCCCCGGGCCTTCGCCCTTGAGAGCGAGTTCGACGGCAACGAGCCGCGTCCCAGCGCTAGCAACGAGGTCCGGGTTCGCCGGCCTCGCCGGATCGATGATCCCCTCAGCCGTCACGCTGACCGTATCTCCGTGAAAGTCGTGGACCGTCAACGTGTCGCGATGGGTTTGGGCCGGCGCACCACTCGACGCAGTCGTCGGACTCGAAGCCGTCTTCGGAGCGGATTGCCCCGACGCGTTGTTCTGGTGCGAGGCAGCGTTTGCGGCGACGGTGACAGTTGTCGTCTGCACGATTGTGACCGTCCTGTTCGTCGTACTCCCGCAGCCGGCAACCGTCAGCACGACCCCGGCGATTGCTGCGATCAGTGCGAGCACGTGGGCGTTCATGGCTGCCGGACTACGGAGTGCACGGGGCCACATGGCCGAACCCGCTCCCATTTCCCGGGAAGTACCAGGTCCAACGCTTGTACGCGGGACGGCCGCGCCACGTGCCGAGCCTGTAGAGCACGACGACCGTCGGAGCCGCGTGTCCCTGGCTGGTGGACTGTCGGGAGTTGATGTACCAGGAGGTCCCGGTGCCCACCGCGAACTCACCTCCCCACGAGAGCCAGTGGATGCGACAGGCGAGGCCGGTCTCATCGCCACCCATGTAGATGGTCTTTGGCTTGACCTGCCCGAAGCCCTCACCGTTCATGGGGTTCGGTCCCGTCAGGATCGGAACGGGCTCGGATCCGGCGACTGCGGACGCTGTGACGGCAGCCGCGGCGATAAGGGCGACGACGGCGACGTACTTGATTTTCCGCTCCATCGCGCTCAGCTTAACCGGCTCTCCATATGGGTGATCCGGAAGAAGTTGGCTCTGGTTCTCGCTCCTGAGCAAATCCCCAAGTCAGACCTGACGGTCGCCCCGTTGCGGTTCGGCGATCAGGAAGCGGAACCACTCCTCGCCCGTTCCGGCAGGCCACAGCCTCCCCCAGCTGCACCTGGTGGCGGGCGAGCACCTCAAGGATCCGCTGGGGATCGAACGGGACGCCGTCACGCGGCACGGGCGGCGGGCGGAGTGGTGGTGAGCTCGAGCGTGCGGCGCACCGCCGGCACGCGCGCTCGGTCGTCGGAGGTCTCGGCGATCCGCACCATGTCGACCAGCGACGGGACCGTCACCTTCGAGGTCCTCGCCGAGCTGGACCGGTATCGGGGTGCTGCCAAGATAAGCCCAAAACCGGCAATAGCCGGGTGACCGGGCGTCTGTGAGGTCTTGCCCCGGAGGGGGTCAGGCTCCGGAACAGACGTCTGGTGCCGGAGCTGCCGGTGGCGGGGGTAGGCTCGCGCGGTGACGTCGATCGAGCGGACGGCGTATCCCCGGTTCGGACGGCTGGTGACGGCTCGTGAGTCGGACGGGCTGGTCCCGGTGGCGGAGGAGGTGGAGTGGGCCAGGGCGGCGAGCCGGTCTGAGGAGCATCTGTTGTCGCTGGTGGTGGCGTTGAAGTGCTTTCAGCGGCTGGGGTACTTCCCTCGCGCTGGGCAGGTGCCGCTGGTGATGATCCAGCGGGTGCGCGGGTGTCTGGGGTTGGGCGATGCGGCGGTGTGGCAGCCGCCGGATCGGACCGGGCGCTGGCAGCAGCAGCTCGTTCGCGAGCGGCTCGGCGTCGTGTCGGATCCGGAGCGCGCGCGATCGCTCGCGGAGCATGCGATCCGGTCCGAGGCGGAGGTCAAGAATCATCCGCCGGACCTGATCAACGTCGCGCTGGAGGTGCTCGTCCGGGAAGGGTTTGAGTTGCCGGCGTTCTCGACGCTCGATGAGATCGCCACCCGGGCCCGGGCGGAGGTGAACGCGGGGATGTTCTCCGGGATCGTCGCGCGGATGCGCCAGCCCGAGGTGCTGCGGCTTAGCAATCTGCTCGACGTGGCCGACGGCAAGAGCGGCTTTGACGGGTTGAAGCGGGCGGCGGGTAAGGCGTCGTGGTCGCACTTCCGCGCCCAGGTCGCCTACCTGCGGTGGGTCGACTCGCTCGGCGATGCGCGAGGATGGGTTGAGGGGATCGCGGAGTCGAAGATCGCCGACTTCGCCGGCGAGGCGGCCGCTGCCGATGCGGCGGTGATGCGCGACGTTGCGCAACCCAAGCGGACAGCGCTGATCGGGTGCCTGGTTCACGTCGCGCAGACGCGGGCGCGGGACGAGCTGGCGGAGATGTTCTGCAAGCGGATGGCGGCGGTCACGAAGCGCGCGCGGGGCGAGCTCGACCGGCTAGGAGGAGGGGCGAGAACTGTCGGAGCGGCTGATCGATCACTACCGGGAGCTGCTCGAGCGGCTCGACCCCGCGCGCGGCGACAGCAATGATCCCCTCGTCGCGCTCGCGCTTGCACGGGAGGCGGTGGAGCGGGCTGGCGGGTTCGCGTCGGAGCTGTCGGACGTCGAGCGGGTCGCGGCACATCACGCGAACAACTACATGCCGTTGGTGTACGCGCAGATCGGGAAGGACCGCTCGACGATGTACGAGTTCACGCGCGTGGTCGAGCTGGAGGCGACCAGCGCCGAGCGCTCCGTCCTGGACGCGCTCGAGCACGCGGTCGCACATCGCCAAATGACGCGCGACATGATCCCCGACCACCATCGCGGGAGGCCGTTGGATCTGTCGTTCGCCTCGGAGCAGTGGCAGCGGCTGGTCCGCCCGCACGCGCACCCCGGCCGGTTGCACCGCCGGCATTTCGAGGCGTGCGTGTTCACGTATCTCGCCGCCCAGCTCCGCACCGGCGATGTGGCGGTGAAGGGGTCGGAGGCGTACGCGAACTGGGCCGCGAAGCTGTTGAGCTGGGAGGAGTGTGAGCCGCTGCTCGGCGAGTTCTGCGCCGAGTCCGATCTGCCCGCGACGGCTGAGGCGTTCGTCGAGGCGGTCCGCTCGCGGCTGGCCGCGAAGGCCGCGGAGGTCGACGCCGGCTATCCGGCGAACACGGATCTCACGATCGATTGGCAGACCGGGCGGCCGACGCTCAAGCGCCGGCGCGGGAACGACCGCACGCGCTCCGCGATCGTGCTCGAGGAGCGCCTCAAGCAGCGGATGCCGGAGCGGACCGTGCTGGAGATGCTCGCCCGAACCGCGTTCTGGACCGGCTGGCATCACCAGTTCGGGCCCGCGTCGGGATCCGATCCGAAGCTCCGCGATCCGCTGGTCCGCTACGCGGTCACGACGTTCACGTACGGGTCGCGGATGGGCGCGGCGCAGGCCGCCCGGCACATGCGGGGGATCTCGCCGCATGAGCTCGGCGCGACGTTCATCCGGCACGTCACCAGCGAGAAGCTCGATCGCGCGAGCGCCCAGGTGGTCAACGCGTACCTGAAGCTCGACATCGCGAAGGTGTGGGGCGACGCGAGCTCGGTCGCGGCGGACGGGACGATGGTCGAGACGCTGCTGGACAACCTGCTCGCCGAGCGGCACATCCGCTACGGCGGCTACGGCGGGATCGCCTACCACCACGTCGCCGACAACTACATCGCGCTGTTCTCGCACTTCATCCCGTGCGGCGTGTGGGAGGCCGTGTACATCATCGAAGGACTCCTGAAGCAGCAGTCCGAGGCGGATCCGGACACGATCCACGCCGACACGCAGGGGCAGAGCTACCCGGTGCACGCGCTCAGCCACCTGTTCGGGTTCGAGCTGCTCACCAGGATCCGCAACTGGAAGGACCGGACCTTCTACCGCCCCGACCGCGAGCGCGTCTACGAGCACATCGATTCGCTGTTCGGCGACCCCGGCGAGAACGTGATCGACTGGGAGCTGATCGCCACGCACTGGCGGGACCTGATGCGGATCGCGCTCTCGATCCGCGACGGCCGCCTCTCCTCGACCCTCTTGCTGCGCCGGTTGAGCAGCGAGTCGCGGCGTAACAACGTGTACAAGGCGTTCCGGGAGCTCGGCCGGGTGATCTGCACGATCACGCTGCTGCGGCTGATCTCCGAGCCGGAGCTGCGTGCCGAGATTGACGCCGCGACGAACAAGGTGGAGTCCTACAACCAGTTCTCCGACTGGCTCGCGTTCGGCGCCGAGCAGCTCGACCGCAACGACCCCGAGCAGCTGGAGAAGCTGACCAAGGCCGGCACGCTGCTCGCCAACTGCGTGATCCTCCATGTCGCGCTCGACATGACAGACGTCGTCCGCGACCTCCAGGCCGTCGGGCATCCCGTCATCCCGGACGACCTCGCGACGATGAGCCCGTACATCACCGAGCGCGTCAAACGATTCGGCGAGTACCCGCTCGACGGGCTCGACACCCCGCCGGAAGCGTTCGACCCGCGCCTACACCTCCCCGCAAACCCGGGGGCTAGCGTCGATCCGATCGACACCGCAGCCGCATGACGACTCTGCCACGGACCCGGATGCTTGTCCCGCCAAGCGGAAACCGGTAACGGGACTCGAGCGATAGCGTGTCCGGCCGTGAAGGTGTGGGCGCGTTACGCGGTGCCGGTGATGGTGCTCGTCGACGAGGACTCCGACGAGATCGAGAAGGTCGTGCTCGTCGCCGGCGAGCGTGACATCGACCGCGCCCGCCCGAGCATGAACATGCTCTTCTACACCGAGGATCTCGAGCTGATCAGCGACAGCCGCCAGGAGACCGCGCACGCTCTCTCGGTCGGCGATCACTGCCGCTGGCCGGACGTGTCCGACTGGGAGATCGAGCAGAGCTGGGATGGCCTGCGGATGCTCGTCGACGAGCTCCGTCACCCGAGCTGCCCGGACTGCGACGGGGACGGCTACACCTGGCCCGCCGACGATCCTGAAGCGGACGGCGCTCCCCGCCCGCGGTGCGCCGGCAACGGGATCATCGAGCGGGATCTCGGCCGCCATCCGGACGCGGAGGACCGCTCCGAGTGGCGTCCCGAGCCGGCGAACTGAACGCGCACTGGCGCAGCGGCTGACAGCGGGACTCTGGCAGCGCACAAGCGTTCGCCCAACCAGCAGGCAGGCCCCGGATCGCCCCGGAGACCTGCCTGGCCGGCGAAGGAGGGCAGATGCGAGATACCCGCGGTGTTCTGATTGCGGGTAGGGCGCTGCGGGCGGTGATCGACGCGCAACTGGCGAGAAGCACGTCGCTCATGAAACGCGCGCCGACACCTGCATTCGTGCTCGCGCGGGTATTCAGGTTGACGGCGCCCGGGCGACTGCGTTTGTCCGATTAGGGAAGCGCTGGTCGCCCGGAACGGCGCCGACATTCGTGACTCATTCGCACCAGGAGGCGGCAGTGTCGCAGGGCCAGCGGGCACGGCTGCTCTTCACGCAAAGGAGCCGTCACGCTTCGCGACCCGACGCTGCTGGTGTTCGTCCCTTGGTGCAGGTGGTGTAAACAACGTGAGCGAACGGCCTTCGGGACGGTCCCGTTGACGCAATATGTGAGGTATGTGAACGACGCGGAGGCCGTCAACTACGTCAACCGGTTCGTTTGCGCGCGTGGTGCGCGGGAAGCGCACCGCACCACGACTTCGCTGCCGCCGCGTGAGGGCCGTCCAGGGCGATCAGCCGCGAGGGAGCACACGACTTCTGCAGTCGTCACAGAGCTCGTCACGTACGGACCGCGTGCCGTCCAACGATTCGATCACGCCGCGCATCTCCTTAGTCTCGGGACTCGACGAACGCAGCGCTCACCGCCAGCGAGCGTCACCTACTTCTTCTTTTTGGAGGCTCCGGGGGTGATTTGGGGTGAGTCTTGAGCTGGTTTGCTGCTGGGTCCAGCGGTTCTAACCCTCTGGCGTAGCGGCAGGCGACGCGCACGAGCCGGGCGTAGGCTCGCGGGTGTTCTAGTTCCTCGAGCTGGAGGTCTGGCCCGTGCGCGTCACTGCCGCATTCTGTCGTCTGCTGCGCTTGGAGGGGGTGTGGGTGCGCGGCGTGCGGTTCGGTGCCGATCGTGTCGTTGTGCGCGTCGTGCTGCGCCGCCAGCGGCTCATCTGCCCAGTGTGCGGGTACGCCACGATGGCGCGCGAAGGTATCCAGGATCACGAGTCGGTCTGGCGCCATCTCGACCTCGGCGTCTGGCGACTGGAGATCCGCGCGACGCTGCGGCAGCTGCGCTGTCCCGAGCACGGCGTGCATGTTGAGGGCGTCCCGTTCGCGCGTCACCGCGCCGGTTTCACCTGCGACTTCGACGACCTCGTCGCGTGGCTGGCGACGAAGGCCGACAAGACGACGATCACGCGGCTGGTGCGGATCGACTGGCAGACGATCGGGCGGATCATCAAGCGCGTCGGCGAGGAGCATCTCGCCCAGGCCGACCGGCTCCGGGAGCTGTTTCAGATCTCGATCGACGAGGTCGCGTGGCGCAAAGGCCACAGGTACTTGACGCTCGTCGGTGATCACGCGCGCGGGTGCGTGGTGTGGGGCACCGAGGGCAAGGGCCAGGCCGCTGCCGACGAGTTCTTCACCGAGCTCGACCCGCCGTCGGAGGACCCGCCGGCGCACACTGTTGGGCAGAGCTCGTGGGAGTCTGAGCCGGCGATCATGGTCCCGTTCGGCCCGTGCCCGACCGTTCCGGCCGGCCACGGCATCCCCGGCGCATGGCTCCAGGACGGCAGCGAGATCGAGCCCGCGATCTTCGCTCGCTCGTCACGGCTGACGGCGGTCTCGATGGACATGACCGGCGGGTATGCCAAGAGCGTCCGCGAGCACGCGCCGCAGGCGACGATCGTGATTGACAACTACCACGTCGCCCAGTTGGCTACCAAGGCGCTGGACGAGGTCCGCCGCGAGCACTGGAACGAGCTACGCCAAGCGGGCGAGACCGGCGCGGCGAAGCAGTTCAAGCACGACCGCTGGGCGCTATTGAAGAACCCTCAGGATCTCACCGACCTCCAAGCCGTCACCCTCGCCGCGATCCGCTCGGGCGGTGGGAAGGTCGCGCGCGCCTGGGCGATGAAGGAGATGGTCCGAGCGATCTTCGCTCCGGGCCTAACCGTCGAGGCCGTTAGCGAGCTGCTGGACCGGCTGCTGTCCCGCCTCTCCCGCTGCCGACTCGCCCCGTTCATCCGCTTGGGCCGCACGATCCGCAAACACCGCGAGAGCATCCTCGCAGCCCGTCGCCTGAAGTTGAGCAACGCCAGAGCCGAGGCGCTGAACAACCGCGTCAAGCTAATCGTTCGCCGCGCCTACGGGTTCCACTCCGCCCAAGCCGCGCTCGCACTCGTTCACCTCACCTGCGGGCCGATCACCCTCAGTCTCCCGCACGAAACCTCACTGTGACTTCACCCCAGATCACCCTCGGAGAGCCTCTTTTTGCTGGGCGCCTTGAATTCGATCGTCTGCCTGGAGACTGCGACCATCGTGCCGTTCGCGCGGCGCGCCGTCGTCGTGAACTTGACCGACAGCTTGTTGCGGCTTTTGAGCAACCGCTGACCAGCGGCGTCTAGGCTGATGCGCACGGTCTCGCTGTGACCGGCGGCGAGGGTCACCGATTTCGTGCCGACGGTCACCGTGCGCTTCTGGGTCTTCGCGTTGGCGCTAACGGCGATCACCTTGCCGCCCTTGAGCCACTCCTGGACGGTCAGCGTGAAAGTGAACCTGCAGGCCAACGCTTCCAGAATGCCGCAGTTGATGGGGACGATGACGATGGGCCGCCCGACGAAAACTCTCGGAGGGCCAGCGCCGGGAACACCCCGGCAACGAACTAAGATGGGGGGAGGGATCGGCGGGCAGCTTGCCGGGCCACCCGGACTGGCCGTAAACGTCGCGGTGACCGACTGATCGGAGCTCAGCGTCACAGGGCACGTTCCGGTGCCGCTGCAGCCGCCGCCCGACCAGCCGGTGAAGGTCGAACCCGACCCGGGCGAGGCGGTCAACGTGACCCTCGTCCCACCGGGGAAGCTCCGCGAGCACGAGCCGGGGCAGCTGATACCCCCACCCGACACGCTCCCCGAGCCGCTTCCCGCCAGCGCGACGGTAAGGGTGCCCGAGGACGCCGGGTTCGCGGCGAATGTCGCGGTGACCGACTGATCGGAGCTCAGCGTCACAGTGCACGTTCCCGTGCCAGCGCAGCCACCGCCCGACCAGCCGGTGAAGGTCGAACCCGACCCGGGGGAGGCGGTCAACGTGACCACCGTCCCACCGGGGAAGCTCCGCGAGCACGAGCCGGGGCAGCTGATACCCCCACCCGACACGCTCCCCGAACCACTACCCGCCAGCGCGACGGTCAGGCTGTGGGTAGCGACCGTTTGGGTAACGCTGCTCGCGGCCAAGCCGTTGTTGGTGACCGCGGTGCAGACCCCGGGTGCGGTGCAGCTCACACCGGTGAAAGTCCCCCCGGCCGAGGGCGGCGAGACATCGGCGCTTTGGCCCCAGATTCCGTTCGTCTCGACAGCGTAGGACCCGCCTCCAACAGCGGTGCAATCGACCGCATCACTGCAGCTGACACCGGTGAAGTAAAGGGCGGCAGTGCCAGAGGCTGGGGTCACAGGACCCCACGATCCGTTGGACTCGGTCACGTAATATGGGATGCCGCCAGCCCCGCCGCCGACGGCGGTGCAGTCCCCAACCGCGGCACAACTCACGCTCACCAAACCGCCGATACAGCTGTCAGGGAGCGTGATAATAGGACCCCACACCCCGCCCGACTCGATGGCGTAGAGTGAACCACAGCCGCCGCCAGCATCGGTGCCGACCGCCGTGCAATCCCCGACCGCGGCGCAGCTCACACCCTGCAAGTAGTAGCCCATGGGAGCAGGGAATATGGTCATCGGCTCCCAGGTGCCGTTAGTCTCGGTGACGGAGACCGGCTCTTGGTTGCCGTCAACTCCGACGGCGGTGCAATCCCCCGCCGCGGGGCAGCTCACGCCATAGGTATGCCCGCCCTGGGCACCCGGAGGGAACGAGAGCTCGCTGACAGAGCCCCACGTGCCGCCCGACTCGGTCGCGTAGATCATGCCTGCCTGTGAGTCTGAGCTATCGCCGACGGCGGTGCAGTCCCCCGCCCCCGTGCAACTCACACCGGTAAAGCCCCCCGGGGAGCCCGAGAGCTCGGCGGGAGCACCCCAGACTCCACCAGACTCGCTGACCGCGAACTCAAGTCCGCCGACGGCCGTGCAATCCAGCGCATCGCTGCAACTCACGCCCGACGAATCGCCGCCGATCGCGAACAGTGGGCCAAAGTCACCCGTGGCCGCCGCGGCCGAACCCGTAGCCAGAGTCAAGCCAACGACGAATACGACCAGGCTGGCGGCTGTAAGCTCGACGACCGTCCGCACTAACCGCGCAGCCCGGTTATCCCCCGCATAGCGAGCAGGGCTTCCAACACTGGTGCGCACCGCCATGATGATTCCCGCCGGGTCCTGCCCAGCGAGACCACGGTGCGCTTTCGCAACACGCGTCGACAGATCTTGGGTTTTGGTCATGACGACCCCCCTCGTCGCGGACCGCCAATAGGTAGCGAGTCCACCTTGTAAACGGCGTTCACACCGCTTCGACGAAACGAGTCGGGAGTCTTGCCCCTGCGCTGGCCCCTAAAGCGAGTCCGCGAACTGCGGCCGAGAATAACTCTCGGGAGAAACATACAGCTTTGTTGCGGTTAGCACAAGCCGCTGAAAGACCATTAATGGGGAGCCAGCCTCCGGTGAGCCGGTGGATCCGGCTCCGCGGCTCGCTCAGGCAGCCGCGGCGCCGGCCTGGTCGAAGTAGTGGCCTTGGTCGAGGTCTTCGATGAGCCCAGGCTGCGTAGGGTTCTATCCCAGCATTCACGCGTGACCGCGCTCGAGGCCGGCACGTCGGCCGAGAGGAAGCCGGGCCAGCCAGGCGAAGTGCTCGCCCTCGTCCTCAGGGGCATCGCAGACCACTCGCAGGTCGAGATGGCGGGCGATGACCTCGCCGATGTCGCGGATCGGAACGCCATCGTCGGCGCCCACCGGCTTGCTCATGGTGGCGTTCACTGCGGCGAGGCACGACGCCGACGCGGGCGGAGGCGACCGCTCCTGTTTGCGGCCACGGCAACAGACAGGTGCTCGCTCGCGATGGTGGTGCTGTCGAGAGGGACACCAGCGGCAGCCCGCCGCCCGGTTGACGGCTGCGTCCATCCGTCACCGTGACAGCAGTCTCGCCGGCCATCGCTAGTCTGCCCTTTCACGCGTAACGGGCCAGTCTCTCGACTCCGATCTGGCCGTGCTCCGAGTGGTTGGAGGACCCGCCGCAGTCCTGCTTCGTGGTGGCGACGAGTACGTCGCCCGCGCCGAGCTCAGACCCGCTCAGCGCGGCTTGGGGGGCAGACCGCGGCCCCGGCGCAGAGACGCGCATTCGTCACGTTGCAAGGCGTGCGCGGGGCCGCGAGTCCGCCCTGCATCGCCGCTCTCAGCAGGGGAGCCGCGGAGAGGGGGCAGTGCCGTGCTCGTCGCGGATAGCGAATGCCGGCTGATGCTTCAGAGAAATAGCGTTCTCTGAAGTAGACTCCGGGTGTGGCTTCAGAGAACGCGCGGCCGGGCCGCTCCGTCGCTAGCGAACCTGCTTCAGAAAACACGAAGCCCCGCCGCGGACGAACCCCGATCGAGCTCGATGGCCGGTACGCCGCTGTGCTCGACCGCTACCTGGTCGCGCTCGAAGCGGCGCCGCTCGCGGCGCAGACCCGCCGCACGTACGCGTCGAAGGTCCGCCAATACCTCGCCTGGCTGGCCGACAGCGAACCGGGCACTGACGCGTTCTCCGGCCCTGAGGCGCGGGACTGGGCGGTGCGCGACTACCGTACCCACCTCCAGGCGGTTCTGAAGCGCAAGCCGGCGACCGTCAACAACGCGCTCGCCGCGGTCGACGACCTCTACATCCGGCTCGGGCACGGGCCGGCCAGCGCCAAGCGCGCGGAGATCCCGCCGGCCGCGCCACGCGCGCTGGACTTGCGCGCGCAGATCCGCTACCTCCGCGCCGTCCAAGCCACCCGCTCGCCCCGCGACCGGGCGCTCGCGCTCGTCCCGTTCTACGCCGGCGCCCGACTCGCGGAGACCATCGCGCTCGACCTCGACGACATCCGCCTCTCTGCCCGCAAAGGCCTCATCCGCATCCTCGGCAAAGGCGAGCGCGTTCGCGAGCTGCCGATCCACGAGAAGCTCCGAACGACGCTTCGCGAATGGCTCGACGAACGCGCCGACTGGCCCGGCGCAGGCGACACCCCCGCGGTGTTCCTCAACCAGCGCGGACAGCGGCTCAGCGCCAGGGGAGCGCACGACATCATCACCGGCATCGCCAACCGCGCCGGGCTCGACGACCACGTGACCGCCCACGTGCTCAGGCACTCGTTCGCGACCACGCTCGTGCGCGGCAAGACCGACCTCGTAATCGCCGCCGAACTGCTCGGCCACGCCCGCCTCGAGACGACCCGGCTCTACACCCAGCCCACGGCCGAAGACCGCGCCAAAGCGATCGACCTGCTGGTCGTCGACGAGTAGCTCAAGCCGGCACGGCGTCTCCCACGCGCTCGACGGCGGCTATTGCCGGTTTTGGGCTTATCTTGACTGGACGCCCTTCTACGTCAACATCCCGATCGGCGTTCTCGCCCTGCTCGTGACGCTGCTGCGCGTCGACGAGTCGCGCGACCCGAACGCAACCCGCCCGGATTGGGTCGGCTTTGCCACCTTCAGCGTGGGGCTGGCGGCGCTCGTCTTCGGCCTGATCCGCTCGAACGCCGACGGCTGGGGGTCGGCCACAGTCGTCGGCTCGCTCGCCGCCGCGGTCGTGCTCCTCGTCGCGTTCGTCATTGCCGAGCGGGTCCAGTCTGAGCCGATGCTCGATTTGCGTCTGCTTCGCGTCCCGACGTTCAACGGTGGTCTGGTAGCCGCCTGGGCGATCTCGGCATCGATCTTCTCGGCCCTCACGTTCCTCATCCTCTACATGCAGAACATCCTCGGGCTGTCGGCCGGCGCCACCGGCATCCGCTTCCTTCCGCTCACGGGGGCGATCTTCCTCACCGCCGGAATCGCGGGCCGGCTCACCACGCGCGTCCCAAGGAAGCTGCTGATCGCGTCCGGGTTCCTGCTCGTCGGCGGCGGAATGCTGTTGATGCGCGACCTGACACCCGCCTCCGGATGGACCCATCTCCTGCCCGGAATGATCCTCGCCGGAATCGGCGCCGGCCTGGTCAACGTGCCACTCGTCTCTACCGCCGTCGGGGTTGTCGAGCCCGCCCGTGCCGGCATGGCTTCGGGCATCAACTCCACCCTCCGCCAGGTCGGCGTTGCCACCGGCGTCGCCGCTCTCGGCTCGCTGTTCGTG
The DNA here is from genome assembly GCA_963794285.1 of uncultured Solirubrobacterales bacterium. GTDB lineage: Bacteria > Actinomycetota > Thermoleophilia > Solirubrobacterales > Solirubrobacteraceae > Palsa-465. The sequence continues at coordinate 1,255,918 of CAWCDS010000005.1, read as the reverse complement.
AGCCAGGTCCGCTCCAATGTGGTCAGTCATCTCGCCGCGACGCCCCTTTCGGCCCAGGCGCACCAGATCGCGCACGGCATCTCGGCCGGCGGTGCCGGCCACGCGATCACTACCACACCGGCACCGCTGCGCGAACTGGTCGCTGGCGCTGCGCGCGCCGGGTTCGTCAGCGGACTCAACGAGATTCTGCTGATCGGCGGGATCGTCGCCTTCGCCGCCGCGCTCGCCTCATTCACGCTCGTACGCGAACGCGACTTCATCATCGCCGACGACGCGGTCCCCGCGATCGCCTGACCCGCACCCCCGACGATCACTCCCCACCACCGACGGAGCCAACGAAAGCGAGGCACCCATGCCGTCCACACCACCCACGTTCGGGACCCAGCTGATCGGCCAGACCGAGAACGCGCTCGGCGCGATCCTCGACCGCCAGCTCGACGGAAGCGGCCTGACCCAACGCCACTGGGTGACGCTCACGCTCGCGATCTCGAGCGGCGAAGAGATCGCCCAGGCGGCGCTCATCGCTCGCGTGTCCGGCGCGCTCAATCTCACAACAGCCGACGTTGAGGGGCGGATCGCTGAGCTTTCCGCCGCCGAGTTGCTCGACGTCCGCGACGATCAGTCAATCGTCGTCATTCCCACAGGACGGGAACTCCATGCCCGCGTCAAGGCCGCGGTCGGCGAGATCACCACACGACTGTTCGCCGGTCTGCCGGTCGCAGACGCCGAGGCCGCCGGTCGAGCACTGGCCACGGTCCTCGAACGGGCGAACGCCGAGCTCCGCCACGCCTAACCGCAACTGCGCAACACCACAGAATCCCCGAGCGAACGACCTACGCTTACAAATGCGTCCATCTCGCTGCGACGGGCGAGGTGCTGCGAGTCCACCGCCGTGCTCGCCCCGACGAGTTCGAGAACATACTCGCGGGAAGCCCGCATCGATCGACCCGCGTCGAGAAGCAGCTCGATGGCTGTGCGTAGAACGCAAGGCGGCGCCTGAGCACTCGCAGCTGGGCGTCTGGGTCCTTGGGGTGGCCGAGGAAGGCGAGCAGGAGGTCGAATGCGTTGCGGTCGGTCGTCTCGGTGCAACGGGACGACGCGCCGGCGAGTGGTCCGTCGCCGAAGGGAAAGCCAACCGCGTCTAGTGGCTCAGGAGAAAAGCACTCGTCAGCGGGGGGCAGAGCGACCCCCCCGTCGCGCGTTGGTGTCTGCTCGGAGACGCGTCGTCCCCGTTCGGTCCTCCCCCGAATCGTGCCGCTTGGTAGGGTCGGCGGGAGGCTTCCTAGGACCGCGCGGCGTGGCCGACTGGTCCGGGGTGCCTCCCGCCGCCGCATCGAACCGTGCATGCGGTTCTCCCGCACACGGCTCTCCGACATCGTTCACCGGCTGGCATACGCAAGCGTCGGTTTCACCGTTCCGTTCAGGCGATGAATGCCGAGCTGGGTCACCCACTCATGGTTAAAGCGCGAGACCCAGTTTCGGCCTTGGAGTCCGTGTTTGGCGCTGGCGAGGATCGCGAGGCGTTCGTTGACGTAGCAGTCGATTTGGGCGAACTTCCGCCCGGAGTTTCCGTAGCGGAAGTAGTTACCCCAACCACGCAGCACGCGGTTGAGATCCTCGACCGCCCACTCCAGCGGCAACCTCGCATAGCGGCGTTCCGTCCGGGCGCGGACCTTGGCCTTGACCGAGGCCATCGCCCGTCGAGACGGCCACTTCTGCAGATACCAACGACCCGGCTGTCGCCAGGACTCTCGCATCCGATGCTCGAACCCCAGAAACGTAAACCCCTCGGCGCCTCTGGCGAGATGCACGGTCCCGGTCTTCCCCGGGTGCAGTCGCAACCCGAGTCCGTCCAGGACCGCCGCCACCAGCTCGCGGGCCTGCTCGGCCTGCTCGCGGGTGGCGCACAGGATCACGAGGTCATCTGCATACTTCACCAGCACCCCGAGCCGCTGCCCACCGCCCTGCCACGCCTGATCGAGCACGTGCAGGGCGACATTGGCGAGCAACGGTGAGATCGGCGAGCCTTGCGGGGTGCCCGCCTCGATTGCGGACACGATCCCGCCCTCGAACACCCCTGCCCGAAGCCAACCCCGCAGCAGCTTGAGCATCCGCCGGTCACACACCCGCCGCTCGATCTGGTCGAGCAGCGCGTCGTGATCGATTTCGTCAAAACAGCTTCGAATGTCGGCATCGAGCACCCACGCCTTCCCACGCCAGTTGACGGTCTGCCTGACCGTCTCCAAGGCGTGGTGCGCCGAGCGCCCGGGCCGAAACCCGTAGCTGGTGGGCAGGAAGTCGGCTTCGAAGATCGGCTCAAGCACGATCTTCGCCGCCGCCATCACCACCCGATCGGCGACGCAGGGAATCCCAAGCGGCCGCAACTGCCCCGGCCGACCCGGCTTCGGAATACGAGCCCGCCGCAGCGGCCGCGGCCGGTAGATCCCGGCACGCAACTTGCCAGCCAGCTCTTCGAGGAACTCGCCCACCCCAGAGCGCATGACGTCGTCGATCGTTACCCCGTCGACGCCCGGCGCCCCGCGGTTAGCACGGACCTCGCCCCAAGCCCTCCAGAGCACGTCGCTGCGGGCGACCTTGTCATACAGAGCGTGGAAGCGGCGATCCTGATCCTGCTTGGCACAGCGGTAGAGCACGCGTTGGAGAGCACGAACCTTGCCCACGCCAGTGGCGCGGTTGACGGACCTAGCCGAAACGGCACTCATCAAGCCCTTCTCATCCTCCGTGCGCGTCGATGAAGTGCGGGCCCTTCCCCATGTGGCCGGCTTTCCCGACCTCGGAGTACTACGACCCGCTCCGACTGCCGCTCGACCACCCAAGCCACTTCCCGGGTTCGCCGGTTATAGGCCAGGCATCGCTTCCCGCCGCCCCGCAGGCGGCCGGGCCGAGACGGCTCTCCCGGGTTCCCACGACGACCGTTCGCACGTTCAGCGCCCAATACGCCGGAGGGTTCCTCAGCGCCCGCTCCTGGAACAAGAGCGCCTTCCATGGCCTTCGCCGTCCATACACCGGCTCGGCACCCTCTCTTTCCCGCCCACAGACGGGACCGCTTGACGACGCTTACTCAGGCTTCACTCACGTTGCAGACCGCGCGATCGCTCCGCCCCGCTTCGCACCCGACCTCTCGATCACGCACGGGGGCATCGCTACCAGGGACCCAGGCATCTCCCCGGACCGGACTCACACCGGCAGGCCATCGTGAACTTATCGCTCCTACGTCATGTGGTCCTCCTTGTCCTCATGGCGCCAGAGCAGTCCCGGCGCACGCATGGAAAGCGGCAGTCAGATCGTCACTCGGTCACGCGGCTCAGCGTGTCCGCAGGGAGCAGCAGGTTCCGGCCAGGGCGTTGCTTGTGTCGTGGGTCATTTGCGACCAGACGAGATCCGCAGGAATCCGCGATGGTGTTGGCGCTCGGCGGCCACGCGCCAAGCGCCCCCGGCGGCATCTTGGGCGATGGCGTGAGCGCTTCGTGGCGAGAGCTGTTCCAGAGCGCCGAACTTAGACTCCCAGACTGCTGGTGCGCGAGTGGTGTGCGGGTCGCCGCCGACCGCTCGACGCCGGTGATTGTGGTCGGCGCCTTCGGTCCGGGGAATGCGCGGGGCCTTCCGCGCGACCGTATGCTGAGGTAGTCTCCGGCGTCGTCAATATGAGCCGGCCGACCGGACCGCTCGCCTGGGATTGCGATGAGTAGGCCTTCAGGCGTCGAAGGCCGATCCGAACTGTCAGTGTCGGCCCCAGTTAGATCAGTTAGGAGGGGATAATGCCCAAAGGTGCCGAGTTTCCTGGGGACCCCAACAAAGACCCGGAACAGCTTGCTGGCTTGATCGCGAGCGTGCCTGAATTCCTCTATCTCATCGTGGAGCAACTTGACGATGACGAGATGCGCAACGCGGTCTCGGAGTACGTTGAGTATCAACTTCCTAATCTCCAGGCCGACCTCAGGAACGCCGACTTCGCGGAGCTTGCGCAGGCGGGGCTGACTGGAGCGCAGCTAGCGTTTAAGATCAAGGCGATTACGCGCAGCACCGAGGAAGCAAGCGCAGCCGTGCCCTCGGAGGACGCTGCCGACGACACCGAGAAGGATGACGGGGACGACAACGAAGGCGTCGAAGACGACAAGACGGGCGGGTATGAGAAGTTCAAGAAGAAAGTCAAGAACGCGCTCGGCAAGATAAAGGTCGTTCTCGATAGCGTCAAAGGGCTTAGTAAGTGGCTCGAGGCGCTGACTGAGCTCGTCGAGATGGCTGACAAAGCATTGGATTGATTTTCGCGCGCGCTCGCACCGGAAATCACGCCATCGGGCACGCGAACTACTCGCGCGTCGAAGCGACAGACGTCCTGGCGCAAGCGACTCAGAGCTGATGGAGGCATGCGCTTTGGCTAAGTACCGACTGCTGGTTTGGACGAGGACCGGCGTCTCCGGACCCCTGGGTCGTGGCGGATCCTGACTGCATCTTCGCGCTGTCGGATCTAGCCAAAGTCGAGAGTGGCACCGCCGAGCCAGCAGCACGCGCACCGACCGCTAGGCTCGCCGCCGGCATAGCGGACCGAACGACTGTCACCGAACCGCATGCGGGCAGAGTCACTCTCGCTGCCTACGCCGGCCACGCTACGGAAAGGAAACCGGCCGTCCTATTCCGAGCTTGTCAAGCAACCCGATTCCTGTCCCTCCATACCGAGGTGTGCGACCAAGACTCCCTAGCGGACTTGTGTGCCGGGGCTTCGGACTTTCAGTGAGCCGCTCGCTGCGAACTTCACTGAGCAAAAGCCGTAAAATCGGACCTCGAGGTATTGCGGCAATGATTTCTCCTCCGGAGTTCGCGATATACAGCGCATCGACGGGGGCGGCGTGGTTGAGTTCGATGTGAATTTTGTCGGGCGGCCGGGCATCAAGCAGCGCGCCTGCCGCGGCGTAAACAACAAAAGCAAGCAACACAACGAGTGCGGAGATCAATCGCGCTACTCGGGATGGGTACTTGAACAAGAAGCCCACAACGAACGTCCCCTCTCTGTCAACGTCTGGCGAGACGCTCACCATCGAGGGATTACTGACCTTGAGGGCGAGAACGGAGAACGCCGGACATGTTGGACACGAGCACGAATGGAGCTTGGCCTGCGGATGAGGCTGCCGCCGGCCCCGATGACCAGGTGGAGGCGTAGCCGAGCTGGGCTTTGGGGCTGGCGGGCGCGCCGCGCGGGAGGGGGTCGGCGGTCGCGGGGTGCCGGATCCGGAGCTGGTCGGGCAGGCCGAGCGGCGGTCGTTCACGGCCGAGTACAAGGCGCGGGTTCTCGCCGAGGCCGACGCATGCACGAGGCTGGGTGGGGTCGGCGAGCTGCTGCGCCGTGAGGGGCTGTAGACCTCGCATCTGACGTACTGGCGCAAGCAGCGCAAGGACGGGGCGCTGAAGGAGCTCGGCAAGCCGCGCGGCCGCAAGCCGGCCGACACCCGCGACGCGCAGATCGCGGCGTTGACCAGGCGGGCCGAGCGGGCCGAGTCCGAGCTCTCGAAAGCGCGGAGGGTGATCGAGATCCAGGGAAACGTCTCAGCGCTGCTGGAAGAGATGCTCGGAGAGGGCAGCGCGCGGAGGAGCACCGAGCGATGATCGCCGCCACCGTCGAGGAACTGGCCCCGATCATCGGCACGCGCCCGGCGTGCCGGGCGCTGGGCGCCGCGCCAGCCACCGTGTATCGCCGGCGGCGGCCGCCGCAGCCACGGCTGGCCAGGCCGCGGCCGACGCCGGAGCGGGCGCTCTCGGAGCCCGAGCGCCAGCAGGTGCTCGACGTGCTGCACTCCGAGCGGTTCGTTGACGTCTCGCCAGAGGAGGCGTGGGCGACGCTGCTGGACGAGGGCACGTACCTGTGCTCGACCCGGACGATGTACCGGATCCTCGCCGCCAAGCATGGCGGCGTGCGCGACCGGCGCGCTCAGCTCACCCACCCGCCGTACGCCACGCCCGAGCTGCTGGCCGAGCGGCCGAACGAGCTGTGGTCCTGGGACGTGAGCAAGCTGAAGGGCCCGGCGAAGTGGACGTGGTTCTACCTCTACGTCATTCTCGACGTGTTCAGCCGGTACATCGTCGCCTGGACGGTCCAGCACCGCGAGACCGGACAGATCGCCACGGCGCTGATCGAGCAAGCGACCGAGCAGCAGCAGATCACGCCCAAGATCCTGACCTTGCACGCCGACCGCGGCGGGCCGATGCGCTCCAAACCGGTCGCGTTCTTGCTCGCTGACCTCGGCGTGACCAAGACGCACAGCCGACCGTACACCTCAAGCGACAACCCCTACTCGGAGTCGAACTTCAAGACGCTGAAGTACCGGCCCGAGTTCCCCGCCCGCTTCGACGACATCGAGCACGCCCGGGCTCACTGCCGCGCGTTCGTCGGCTGGTACAACCACGCGCACCGTCACTCCGGGATCGGGCTGATGACCCCCGCCGCGATGCACCACGGCACCGCGCCCGAGCTTCACCAACTCCGCGCTCGCGTGCTCGACGCCGCCTACGAGCGGCACCCCGAGCGGTTCGTCCGCAAGCCACCAGCGCCGCCGGAGCTGCCGACCGCCGCGTGGATCAACAAGCCGGCCGACACGAAGGAGGTCGCTCACTAAATTCACACGCGAGGCGTCTCACCGAGCTTGACAGGCTCCGGTCGCACCGACCCCAACTAGTACCGCAATCGCTTTCTCGGCAATAGCTGTCCAGGGCTGGGTGAGGAGGATGAAAAGAACGGCGAGGATGAAGAGCAGACCCCAGAACAGCAAGACGGAGTCGACTCCACCGGCCGATGCATGCGGAGGGCTCTCATCAGCCTCATTCGGAGCTGACGCCGCCTGCGGGGTGGGAGCTGTTTCGGTGGCTCGCTCATCTTTCGGTTCGAGTTGGAGTAAAAGAGGGAGGTAGTGAACAGCAGCGGCCACCGCCAAGATGACTACGATCACGAGCAGCGTCTTCAACCGGACGACGACTGCCACACCGGCGCCTAACTGGTCTGGTATCGGAAGCAGCTGGAAAGCCCGGGCGACGTGCCCCGCTTGCATCGAGCCGTAAGTCGAAATGGCGCCGACGGCGTACAGCACGGCGAGGCCGAGGCTGACCAGTCCCGCAACGCTACCGACAACCCCAGCGGATTCGCCGGACTTAGCATGCCGCTCATCACGAAGAACGTGATCGAGCGCCTGACGCAAAGTGGGCTGTAAAGAGCCTTCCATCGCCGGAGTCGTCCCACGGAAATGGGAGGCTCCGGGGATGATCGTAGGTGACTCGGGCGTAGTAACCGGCCCGGGTTTCATGGGATGAGCAGGGGTTGCTCGCTCATTGCGGGGTTCGAGTTCGGGGTTGGGAGACGCGCACGAGTTGCACCGTAGGCTCGCGGGTGTTCTGGTCCTCGAGCTGGAGGTCTTCGCCCGTGCGCGTCTGCACCGCATTCTGTCGTCTGCTGGACCTGCCTGGGGTGTGGGTCCGCAAGGTCCGGTTCGAGTCTCGGCGTGTCGTGGTCACGGTGGCGCTGCGCCGTCGTCGCCTTCAGTGCCCGAAGTGCTCCTACATGACGTGGCATCGCGAGAACGAGCAGCATCACGACTCGACCTGGCGCCATCTTGATCTCGGGACCTGGCGCCTGGAGGTCCACGCCCGGCTGCGGCGGCTGCGCTGCCCCGAGCACGGCGTCCACGTTGAGGGCGTCCCGTTCGCTCGCGATGGCGCGCGCTGCACCCGCGATTTCGACGATCTCGTTGCGTGGCTGGCGACGAAGACCGACAAGAGCGCGACGTGTCGGCTGACCCGGATCGACTGGCACACGGTCGGGCGGATCATCAGGCGAGTCGCCGACGAGCTGATCGATAGCGATCGTCTCACGGGCCTGTTTGCGATCTCGATCGATGAGGTCGCGTGGCGCAAGGGTCACCGCTACCTCACGCTCATCGCCGATCACGCTCGCGGGTGCGTTGTGTGGGGCACCGAGGGCAAGGGCCAGGCCGCGGCGGATCGGTTCTTCGACGAGCTCGACCCGCCGCGCGAAGACCCCCCGGCGCACGCCGAGCAGCGGCTCTCATCGTGGCGGCCTGAGCTGGCGATCATGGTCCCGTTCGGCCCGTGCCCGACCGTCCCGGCCGGCCACGGCATCCCCGGCGCTTGGCTCCCGGACGGCCTGGAGATCGAGCCGGCGATCTTCGCACGCGCGTCCCGGCTCACAGCCGTCTCGATGGACATGACCGGCGGCTACGCGAAGAGCGTCCGCGAGCGCGCTCCGCAGGCCGTGATCGTGATCGACAATTACCACGTCGTGCAGTTGGCGACCAAGGCGCTTGACGAGGTCCGCCGCGAGTACTGGAATGAGCTGCGCCACGCCGGCCAGAGCACCGCCGCCAAGCAGTTCAAGCACGACCGCTGGGCGCTTTTGAAGAACCCAGACGACCTTACCGGTCAACAGGCCGCCACCCTCGCCGCGATCCGGTCCGGCGGCGGGAAGGTCGCGCGCGCCTGGGTGATGAAAGAGATGGTCCGGGCGATCTTCGCGCGCGGCCTCAGCGTCGAGGCCGTCAACGAGCTGATCGACCGGCTGCTGTCCCGCCTCTCCCGCTGCCGACTGGCCCCGTTCATCCGGCTCGGCAAAACGATCCGCAAGCACCGCGAGGGCATACTCGCCGCCCGTCGCCTGAAGTTGAGCAACGCCCGGGCAGAATCGCTCAACAACCGGGTCAAACTCCTCGTTCGCCGCGCATACGGATTCCACTCAGCAAACGCCGCGCTCGCGCTCGTTCACCTCGCCTGCGGACCGATCACACTCACACTTCCCCACGAACACTAGTTCGCGTCACTTCACCTACGATCATGCCCGAAGACCCGGAAATGATCGCTTTCCCGCCGGACGGATCGCTCGGCTGAGCTTCGCTGTCAGCCGCCGGCCCGCGACCCGATCGTATGCGAGGCTGCTTGGCGCAATCAGAGCAGCAGTATCACCACCATGGATGCTTGTAAAGCAACCTGCCGGTCTGCGACCCTCAACTGCCTCAGACCATATGGAGGAACGGTCGATTACTCAGCTCACGTCACCGGCATCTTCGAGCGCTGTCGAGCCGACCGATCAGTCAGCGAACCGTCACCGACTGTGTGAACGTCCCTTGAGGCTTCGCGTTGCGCCCGGGCGGGAGCAGATGGAACATAAAATGCGTCCTGCCACGTCCCTCGGCCTTGAAGACGAACACGATGGTGCTGGGACAGCCCACGACGCCCGCCGGACACCCTCCGCCAACGGTGTAGTCGTTCGTTTCCTTGAGCACCGAGCCCTTGGGCTTCGTGCTGAGTTTCCATGAGTACCCGGTGCTGGAAAACGAGCCAGTGAAGCTGACCTGCAACATATCTCCGCGCTTGAGCGTGACGTGGCCCCCGCTGTCCTTCTGGGTCAGTGTCACAGTCCGTGCGACCGCGACAGCTGCTGTGAGGAGCAGTGCGAGCGTCGCGCCAAGTAAGGCCAGCGGAAGTCTGCAGCCTGTACTGCCATTGTGGCGCCCCACACCTCGATGCTCGCATCCGGTCATATCATCCTCAATCCCCCTGTGGACACCCACCAGGCGCGAACCTACCAGAAGGCGAGGAAACTCGCCATGAGCCCGCGGACGCACTTCGCGGCTCAAACCCCGCGGATAAGGCGTCGCCACGCGACGCAAATCCTTCGCACGCCGGCCGTGGCCGCTCGCTTCGTCCCTCCGTCGAAGAGCGGCCAGCGATGCTGAGCGCTCGTCGCTGCAGCTTGTGGTGCTGAGGGCCACCATCTCGGCCCTGTCGTCGCTCGCAACCGCGACTGCTGTCGGACAGACGGCGCCACGAATCGCGTCGGTCCGCGCTTCCCCTTTCCATGCCAGCGAGCAGCCGCGGTCGCAATTCCAGCCAACGAGCCACACGCCCGCAGGCCGCCGTCGCGCATCATCCCTGCAGTCTCGACGTGGCGCATACGACGACCGTCCAGTGAGCATAGGCTGCGTCCAACGACACGCCACCTCGGAGCGGAGATCATTGGGTGAGACATGGCGCAATACGGCGAATGGACCCGCAAGGGAGCGACTCTGAGCGACGTGACCGCCCGCAAAGAGTACGGTGTCGACTCGGATTTCATCGTCAAGGGCATCAACGCTCGAAAGCTCGAATATCGCGAAGGGGCGATCCACGGTAACCCGTACATTCGCGTCCTGAGAAGCCAGCTCGAGGCATACATCGCGGAGGAGCTCGGCGACGATTATCTGCGCAGGTGGCAGGAGAGACGGAGCTGCGGGAAATCAAGCGGGAAATGACTCAGCTGCGTAAACGGCTGGACGAGCTTGTGGCAAGAAGGGCAGAGATCGAAGGCCGGCACTGATCCTTACGCAGACCACGCGCCGAGTTCGACGTTTATGCTTGCCGACCAAAGCGGTCACACCGCCAGCTTGGCCGCAACAGGCGTGACCGAGCAGGTCGCGCTAGCCGAACAGACGCAGGTGCTGGTTTGGGCGAATCGGAGCATTCGCAATCGTCGCCTCGGCCGGGAGCCTGCCGGCCGATACCGGACGCGCTCGGCTCCCGCTCACAGTACGGTGCGTGCTGATGGCTGACCTTCTCATTTCACGGGTAGCTCCTAGCGTCGCCCGCGTGCGCAGCACCGACCCGACGCCCTCCAGCTCGTACTCGGCAGCGACATCTTCGTCGCAGCAGACATCGACGAGCCGTCGTCCGGTATTGATCCGCCCATCGAGAAACTGCCACCGCTGACTCGCGCGTATCGTGGGGCGGCATCATCGATCGCTCCGCGTGACGACGCTGACCTGATCAGGCCACTCATCGCTGGGTCGGGGGCGGGGATCTCGGCTTGGGGACATTTCATGAACGCCGAGCCGGACAAGCGGTTCGTGGTTCTGCATGAAAGCTCTTGGCGGCCCGCCAACCCGAACCCCGAGGCCGTAACGCATGCCACGCAGCTACGGGTGAAGGAGCGCCAGGATGCTCTGGTCGGTGCGGGGACGCTGGATGCGTCGGAGAATGTGTTCGCCTGCGACCACGAGTTTTCGAACTGGACCGCGGCGGCGAGGATCGTTGGAGGCAAAGGCACGTTCTCGGGCGCGTACCACTGGCAGCGGCTTTCGTGACGAATGCGCGCGTGCGCAGTGACGGCGTGGGCGGAGCGCCCGTCGAGAGGTACCAAACGGGAGCGCTTGGGGCGACATGACGCCGCACGGCTGCTAGGCCCGGCTGTCGCGATTCGTCCCTTGCAGCAGTGCAGTGCCTGCCAGTGCCGACGTCGACGCCCGTGCTGGCGAGGATGTCGACGACGCGCAGCTCAATGGCCTCTGCCTAGTCGTTCATCGCCGGCCAGTCGCGGCGGCCAAGCCCCGCCTGGGTGTTTCGATCAGAATCATTTGTGATGATGCTGCCTATCGCAGCAGTTTGGACCGACCTCCTGGCGCCGCTGATCTTGGCCGTCATCGGCGCGGCGGTGGCCGTCTTCTTCCCTTGGCTGCAGACCTACTGGCGTGGCCTCAAGTTCGAGGGGATAATCAAACGCGAACTCGAGGAGCTCGCGCCATATCCACGGTCCCCCGAGCCCAACACTCCGTGGTGGGAGCACCTGCGCAAGCGCTTCGTGCACGAAGAGATCTTCGCCCGAAGAGAGATCTCTATGAATCGGGACTTCCTGCTCAGCCTCAACCCGAACGTCGTGTACAACGTCAGCCAGCTTTGGACAGCGTTTGAGAAACGCGACGGGGAGCAATGGCTCCACCACCTGCACGCGCTGGCGCACGATCGCCGAGTTGGGAGTCCGAAGCTGCTCGCAGCGCACCACGCTTGGGCCCAGCTGCTAGGAGACCCAGCGAAGTTCAACACAGCACTCCCTGCTCGAAACAGTGACGGCGTGAAGCGCGACGCTGTCGTTGAAGCTCGGCTGGCCTCGTACACCTTGGTGCTGAAACTGACGCGATACGGACCGGAAGATCGGCCCCTCGTGCTGTCAAGCGACGAGCGCGAGCAGCGCGCAGACGCCCTTATGGACTGGTTCTATGGCGGGGGCGGACTCCTTCTGTCGAGCGAGGCGCATATTGCTTTTCTCTCAGCCCACAGGCACCTGACGAATGCCCAGGCCACCGACAAGCACCGCAGGGATGCATTCTCCGCTCTCCGGACGGAACTCAAGATCGACCTCGGCGTCGGCCAAGCCGATGAGCGCAACGTGCAGATGGCCTCACTGTCACCTCTGGCCTAGCCTGGTCGGTCGCTGCTGCTTTCCATGCAATCCGGCACTCTTTGAGCGGGACGCAGGCCGCGCCGTTGTAGTTGGCGGGGGCGTGGTCTCGATCAGCGGGCAGCGCGGCTCTGGGCGGCGAGCTCGGCGGCTCGCTGAGCGATCCAGTCCTCGTCGCTGAACGCGCGCCAGCGAGTTGCGCGGCGGTGACCCAGCCGCCGCACCCTGCCAGCACGTTCGAGCTCGCGGAGCAAAGCGAGCACCTGGTCTTTGTCCGCGTCGAGTCGGTCAGCCAGCGCAGCCGTACTCAGCGCTGCGCCGCCGGCCAGCAACGCGATCAACGCATCGGCCGACACGGCACCGTTTGGCCGGCTCGAAGCCCGCTGCTGTCGCCCCTGCGATGGGGGCCTTTTCGCGGTCGTGGCACGTTCGACGCCGGCCCTGCGGTGAACGCTCGAGACATCGACCGCTCGCTCGCCACCGCCGCCCCCGGCGCTGAGCGCGGCACGTGCAGCCTGCAGCGAGGCGATCTCCCGCTCGAGCGCGAGCAAACGGAAATCGATCCGGTCAACGATCTCGGCCGTGGTCATAACTTCAGCGTAAGCGATTTGCCGGAACGCCATCCGGGCCCCGTCGCCTCAACGAAGCGCCAGGACCTCCGATCGGCAATCAACCGACGCTACCGTCGCGCCGCCGACGGTCGCATGATCGCCCTCGTGGCGACGCCATCGCGCAGCGTCCTGCCGTCGGACGATCCAGACGCCGTTGCGATCGCGCGGTCAAGGCTGGCGCGAGCAGAAAAGCAGTCGCGGCCGGTCCAGGCGACGGGCGCGGATCGGGCGAAGGCGGCAGCGGCGTTCCCCTGGTGCCGATCGCTCATGTGACCTGCGCGCTAGCGCGCCGACGATGAGGAGGTTATGGTCGGCGGCGTGGCGCCACTGGTCGACTGCAACGTCCATCTGTGGGACCAGGCAGCGAATCCGATCTTCTGGCTGACGGACCGCACCCTGGTCCGCGACATGATTGGCAACTACGACTCGCTGCCCGGCAGCTATACGCTCGCCGACTATGTGCGCGAGGTCGCCGGACACGACGTGCGCGGCATCGTGTGGTCGGACGCCGGCGCCGACGATCCAATTGCAGCCGCCGCGTGGGTTCAGCGGCAATGTGAGGAACTGAATGTGCCGGGCGCGCTGGTGACGCTCGGCGATCCGGCCGAAGAGGGCTTCGCGGAGCTGGTCGAGCGCTTCCACACCCTGCCGCTGGCAAGCAGCGTGCGCGTGCGGCTGGTGCCCGCGCTTGCACAAAGGACAGCCGACCGGACGCTGCTCGATGATGAACGCGCGATGGCGAACCTCGAGCTACTCGCCAAGCACGAGCTGGTGGCGACGCTCGAGGCGACGGGTGAGCAGCTCGACGTTGTCGCGGACCTCGCCCACGCGATCCCAGCGTTACGGATCGTGGTCGACCACTTCGGCTGGCCAGAGAATCCGAACGAGGACGAACTCGATACCCACCGCGATCGGCTGTCTGCGATCGCTAGGGCGCCCAACACCGCCACGCGCATCGATGCGATCGGGACGATTTTCGGCGATTGGACGACCGCCCGCGTGCGTCCATGGTTGCGCGCGGCGACCGACACGTTCGGACCGGAACGCTGCATGCTCGGGTCCGATATGCCAATCGAGCGCCTGCGGTCCGGCTTCGATCGGCTCTACGACGCCTACCGAGACATTTTCTCCGATCTCACCGATGGCGCCCGGGACGCGCTATTCGGAGGCACCGCAAAGCACTGGTACCGCGTCGGCGCGTAGCGGATCGGATCGGCACGTGCCGCGACGCCGCCGGCACCGACCACCGGGGCCTGCCATCTCGGGAACACCGGAACGTCACGGCACGGGCTCTGCGGTCAGTCGTCAGTGCCGCAGCCCCTCACCACAGACTCCGCTCAAGAGCCTCGCCAACGCCCGGCAATGCGCGCAACGCGGCTGCCGCGGCCTCGACGCTCGACTGCCCTGCGGCGGCCCTGTAAGAGAGGGTCTCCTCACGTCGAGTCCCGTCGGGATCGTCGATCTGGACGACCACGCTGACCTGCTCCTTGTGCGAGCGCTGGCGAGCAGCCAAATGCCTCGCAACCGCGCGCAGTGTCCTGGCGCTCACGATCACCGCGACGGATCTCGTCCCAAGGTCGCCGTAGCCACCGACCGGGGGTGACTCGTCTGAGAGGATCGATGCGTCTGCACCCACAGTGTCGACCAACTCGCGCGCATCGGATCTCTGAAGGCCGCGGAGCCGCAGGACGAGTCGCTGATCGATCATCGCGCGCTGCCTATCCTGCACGATCGACCGCTCGGGGTCGGTCGCCGCGCAAGAAAGCAGCAGCGACGGGCGCTGGGCCCGTGCAGGCACGCGACCACGCTCAGCCTGTGTTGCCGCCCGCGACGCACGCACGCGAGCTTAGGCGCTCAGCGGAAGGCAAACGTCGGCGGCGTCCGCCGCAGCGCCGCTGTCGGCTGCCCGCGACTGCGCGCGAGGAGCGCTTTCCTCGGCCAACTGCCCTCGGGCGGACGCCTACCCGAATTCAGATTGGCCCGGGCTCGCGATGCCGCCGCGCGCAATATCGTCACAACCGGGCAACGCAGGTCCGGCTCGCCGGGGAATGCTCCGTCGCCCATGCAATCGTGCGGGACGCGCACGCGGTGGCGATTCCTTTTGTGGCCAAGCACTTCGTCCGATCGCAGCGGTCCTGACGACCGCTGCTGGGCGATAGCAGCAGCCAGGTCGACCAACGTCGCGGCCGTCGAGGACCCCCGGTCGTACGTGGGCTGGAGGTGGGCAACCGCAATCGGAGCGCCGCTCTTACGCTCGCAGTGGCGGGGCGCTCTGCGGTGAGTCCGCCAGCTCGGGTCGGCCGCATCCTGTTGTCGGAATCGCACAAATCTGGCGGTCGGGCGGAGTGGACCGCTCGGATGCGTCGGCGCCGTGCGCGCCGCCGGCAGCTGGCGCGGGCCGGTTCGCGGGCGGAGAACGAGATCCACGCGGTGCTGATGCGCCGGCTGAGGGTCGCCCGTCCGCCTCTGAGCTGTTCGGGGTCAAGGGACGGGAGTGGCTGGGTGGGCTAGAGCCGCGTTAGGAGCAGGAGACCGTCGAGGCGGCCTGCGCCACATCGAGTTCCTCGATAGCGAGATCGAGCAGGTCGAGCGAAGATCGCAAAGGAGGCGCTTGAGTCCTCACAGATTAAGCGGCTGATGAGCGTCCCCTAACGTCACCTGTGCTGCGGTGTTCCTGGCGGCGCTCGGCGACATCCGCCGGTTCAAAGGCGCCCGGCCAGGTGGTCGCCGACATGGGTCGCGGGCGGCGTGTGTAGGTGTCAAGCTCACCACCCGCACGCGCAGTCGGATCTCAAAGCAGGTCTCGCCGCAGACCGCGCTGGGCGCGCCTGTGCGCGCGCGCGGTCGGCTTCCTCGTGCGCTTGCCCGAGGGGAGCGTGAGCGTCGTTGCGCTGTTTCTGGGGGGCGTTGAGCTCCCCGGCGGCGCGGAGGCGACCGCCGTCGAGGGTCGCCTCGACCTCCAGGCGTTGGCTCCCGCTCAACCGGCGGAAGCCTGAAGCCACGCAGCGCACCGCCACCGCTGGCCGATCGGCCCAGCCTTGCCAGCGTGCCACCCCCACAGCTCGATCTCACTCACCCCAGGGGTGGAGAATTTCCATGATCGAGAGTGGGGATTTCCCGTGATCTTTGACAGGAGCGGCCTGGCCGGGCCTGGTCCAGCCGGCTTCGGGATGTGTACGCGCCGCATCGGCTGCCGGAGGCAGATTCGCGCGCGGAGCCTCTCGGCGAGCTTTTCGAGGAAGTCGCGAACGCCGGAGCCCAGTACATCCTCGATGGTGATCTCATCGACACCCCGGGCTCCGCGATTGGCACGGACATCGTCTAGCGTGTCCGGCTCGCGCGCGTGAGATCTACTGAACACGTTCGCGCCCGACGACGTTCCGGATAGCAGAGCCTGACATGCGGCTCCCTTGGCGCTTAGCTAGCTACGTCAGATTGGCCCAGCGGAGCCACGCAAGAGATTCATCGCCGCGGCCTACCCTCGTCCGGCGCCCTCGTCGCGCAGGCGTCGTTCCGTCGGCGCAAACGGTCTCGTCTTGCGCGCGGATATCAGGTCGTGAAGCTGGCTCGTGCTTCGCCTCTGTAAGGAGCAGGGCAGCGAGTAACCGATCTCACTGCCCAGATGGACGAGACGCGAGTGCGCGCCGGCGCCGAACGCAGGCTGCCTCGGGACAATGCGGAACCTCGCTGCGCCAAAGACCTCCCTTCGTTCGGCCGTGGTCATGGCGGCCCCTCCGAGGCGCGGACCTGAGTTGCGCGGATAGCGAGCATTACCCTGATGAGCGCTTTCGCGCTGTCCGCTTATCCGAATCCGACGAGTCCCTTGGCGACCGAGCGCAACTCGGCGTACCCATCGACGTCAGCCGGCGATGAACAGCAGCTGTCCGCCGGCGCGGTCAGCGAGCGGCAGCAGCCCCTGCTGTTGGCGGAGTGCTTCGACATCGGCGGGGCAGAATGCACAAGGGTTTTGCGAGCGTTTGCAAAACGGGCAATGTGTCAAGATGTGTTCACCGGCAGCTCTGGCGGTAACGGATGTCCGGTGCGTACTGGGCCCATTCATCCGGATTGAGGCCGGTACCGACGAGAGCGCACACCTGGTTGCGGAGTTCGCCGTAGCTGTGCCACAGGAAGCCTGACCATAGCTTGACCGTCTTGTCGTCGCCGCCCGAGGCGAGCATGCGGCCGTCGGGGCTGAATGCGACACTGAAGACAAAACTGGTGTGGCCGGTCAGCGGGGCGCCGAGCTGCGTGTGGGTGGCGACGCTCCACAGCCTCACCGTCTCGTCCCCACTGCCTGAAGCGAGTATTCGCCCGTCCGGGCTGAACGCGACGGTCTCGACGATGGCGGTATGGCCGCGCAGGGGCGCGCCCAGTTGCCTGTGGTCGGCGACGTTCCACAGCCTCACCGTGTGGTCGTCGCCGGCCGAAGCGAGAATGCGGCCGTTGGGGCTGAACGCCACACTCTCGACACGGCCCGTGTGGCCTTCCAGCGGTGCGCCCACCGGCCTGTGGGTGGCGAGGCTCCACAGCGTCACCGTGTTGGAGCTGGCCGAGGCGAGCATCCGGCCGTCGGGGCTGAATGCGACGCTGTTGACAGGATTGCCTTGGGTTCTGAGCGGAGTCCCCAGCGGCCTGTGGGTCGCGAGGCTCCACAGCCAAACCGCGCCCTGGCTGGCCACGGTCGAGGCACTGCTCGGGCCGTAGCCGCCGGAGGCCAGCATCCGCCCGTCGGGGCTGAACGCGACGCTTTCGACGAGGTCGCGGGCCGGCAGGGCACCCACCTGTCTGTGGGTGACGATGCTCCACAGCGTCACGTTGCTCGAGGTGCCTGATGCAATCGTCCGCCCATCGGGGCTGACGGCCAGACTGTAGATCGTGCCGGCGCGGCTCCTTAGTGGCGCGCCCACTTGCCTTTGGGTGGCGACGTTCCACAGCCTCACTGTGTTGTCGTCGCTGCCGACGCCGGAGATCATGCCGCTAGCCGAGGCGAGTAGCCGCCCGTCGGGGCTGAACGCGACACCAACAACCGAGTTCTTGTGGCCTCTCAGCGTCGTGCCGAGTTGCGAGTGAATCGCGACGCTCCACAGCCTCACGGTCTTGTCGTAGCTGGCCGAGGCGAGCATCCGCCCGTCGGGGCTGAACGCGACATCGGCGACCGTCCCCGTGTGGCCGCTCAGTGGCGCGCCAAGTTGCTTGTGGGTGGCGACGCTCCATAGCCTCACGGTCTTGTCGCTGCTGGCCGAGGCGAGCGTGCGCCCGTCGGGGCTGAACGCGACATCGGCGACCGTCCCCGTGTGGCCGCTCAGTGACGCGCCAAGCTGCTTGTGGGTGGCGACGTTCCACAGCCTAACCGTCTTGTCGTAGCTGCCGGTGGCGAGCGTGCGCCCGTCGGGGCTGAACGCCATACTGAAGACAGGGGTGGTGTGACCCGTCAGCGGCGCGCCAATCTGCTTGTGGGTGGCGACGCTCCACAGCCTCACCGCGTTGTCGGAGCCAGCCAAGGCGAGCGTGCGCCCATCGGGGCTGATGGCCATACTGTAGATCGTGCTGGCGGAGCTTCTCAGTGGCGCGCTCAGTTGCTTGTGGGTGGCGACGCTCCACAGCCTCACCGCGTTGTCGGAGCCGGCCAAGGCGACTATGCGCCCGTCGGGGCTGAATGCGACACTGTCAACAAGGTTGCTGTGATCGGTCAGCGGGGCGCCAATCTGCTTGTGGGTGGCGACGTTCCACAGCCTGACCGTGTCGTCGTTACTGCCTGAAGCGAGTGTTCGTCCGTCGGGGCTGAACGCGACGTTGGTGACACGGCCGGTATGGCCTCTCAGCGGCGCGCCGAGTTGCCTGTGGGTGGCGACGTTCCACAGCCTGACCGTGTTGTCGTCGCTGCCGGATGCGAGCGTGCGTCCGTCGGGGCTGAACGCCACGCCGGTGACAGCGTCGGTGTGCCCGTGGAGGATCCCCATCACCCCAGTCCGACGGGTGGCCTCGAGCGCGGCGACCATCGTGTTCTGAGCCTCGACAGGTGCCGAAGCGCCCGCCTGATACGGCTTCAATGCTGCGAGAGACAACAGCAGGGAAACGTCCGGTCGGTTGCCGATCTCGGCCTGCGCATCAGAAGCCAACGCGAGCGAGTTGCCTCTCGTCGCTGCCGACTTTGCGATGCGTGCTTCTCTGTTGGCGTGACTGCGCTGGTGGAGAGCCCACAGCGCGAGCAGCGTGACGCCGGCAGCCACGACGAGGAGGACGGCGGCGATCGATCCAAGGACGAGGAGCCGTCGGCGCTCCCGGCGGCGTTCCTGCTGGCGGCGGAGCTCGGCGCGGCGGCGGCTGATCCACGGCACCAGGAACTCGCTGGCGATCTCATAGAGGTATAGGTCCCGGCGCCGCTCGCGATGCACCAGCCTTGACTGGCTTAGGCGCTCGAGCGCATTCTCGAGCACGACCGGAGAGACGTCCCGCTCCTGTTCGCGCACGCGCTGCGTGAGGTCCTGTGCCGAGATGACGTTGCGGGTGCCGGCGGCCGTGATCATCTGGCCCAGTAGCGCGATCGCGGCAGGTCTCAGCTCCTGCGGCAGGCCGGCGAGTGCCTCGCCGAGATAATCCTCCAGCAGGCCCTGCGGTCCCTTCTGGGCGAGCAAGAGCTCTGGGTTCTCGCTCTGCCACAGACGCAAGCAGACGATCTGCACCTCGGACAAGCTGACCTCGCCGGTGCCAAAGCGCTCCCCGAGCGCGGCCACCAATTGGTCGACGAGGGTCGGCGCGAGCTCACGCGCGAACTGTCCAGGATACCGCGCAAACGGCCCGCGGATGATCGTTGGGAGCGCGTCTGAGGTGGGCGGAACAAGCCGGAGCGCCTGGTCGACGAGCTCCGGGCACTGCGAGAGCAGCGCCTTAACCTTGCCGAGGTAATCCTCCCGGAAGGAGAGGAGGACCTTCACCGGGAGCGCTCCGCGCAACAGGCGGACCAAGAGGTCTACCAGCCGCCGCCGCGCCTCCTCGGCCCCAGCTTCGTCGAACAGCGTGACGAGCTCCTCGAACTGGTCGAAGACCAACAGCAGCCGGTCGCGCTCGCACGCTTCGCGGACGCGTTGCTCGAACAGTTCGACCGACAGCACGCTCCGCGACGACGTCCCCTCCCCGTCCGACGCGAGCACCGACGGCAACCGCTGAGCACCGTCCTCCGTCGTCGCGATCCGGGCGATCACGAGCTCCTCGCCGACCCGCGGCTGGACCCGCAGTCGTTCGGGCTGGAAGCCCTGACCGATCACACTCGGGGATGAGGCCGGCGTTGATCAGCGACGATTTCCCCGAGCCCGAATCACCGTAGAGCATCACCCCCCGGTAGACCGACACGAGACTGATCAGGCGATGTGTCTCCTCGTCACGGGCGAAGAAGATCGCGTGGTCCACGTAGCGAAACTCATCGATCCCGCGAAACGGGACGGCGGGAACATCTACCGCCGGTTCAGTGACAACGGCTATGGCGCGAACTCCTTCCCGAGCACCAACTCATAGAGCCTTGGCACAAACGCCCACACGTCTTCCGCGATGAACTTCACATAGCGGCGCTGGCTATGCCACACGTCGAAGATCAACGGGTCAGGGTGGTAGTCGACCGAGTACATGTCCGGCACGCTGGCGCTGTCGATCTTCCAACGCAGCGTCTTGAACAGCAGACGCAGGTTGTAGTCGAGCAGGCTGTAGCCGACGAACAGGGTCGTCCAGCCGGTCAGGTAGTACTTCAGCGTCAACGGAACCGGGTCGTACGGGTCCTTGTTGCTCATCCGCAAAACGAACTGGATGTAGTCCTCGTCGGTGATTACGATCGTCTCCGGGCGCGCGATATCACCATGGATCTTGAACACGATCGGGCTCTGCGCCGTCGGATCGCGATAGTCGATGGTGGGTTCCAGGTTCGGCGTGTACATCGCCACCCGCGGCTGCTTTCCCGCGCCCACCAGCGCGTTTTCGAGCAGCTGGTCGTAGTTCGTCGTGATCACTAGCGGGAAGCCAAGCTCGGCCAGCGCCCGCAGCATCGGCGACGGCCGTTTGCCGGTCTGTACCGCGGCCGTGACCGCGTCGATGAGCTGGTGGCGCGACCGCGAGATCTCATAAAACAGCGCGACGCGCTGCAGATTGGCGGGGTCCTCGCGTGGAAATCTCTCCTCGAGCTGACACGTCCTGGCAAGCGCTTGACTGAGCGCTGAGCCGATGGGTGGTCTCAGCTCGGGCGGATACGCAAACGACGACTCCTCGGGCGGTGGAGCGTGCACACCGGCGCCCAAGAACAGGATGCACCGCTGCAGCTTAACCGCGTCGGCGATCAACCCGAGAGCGTCCGCGACCTCTACACCGAGCGCCATCGACCCACCGCCTCATCCATATGGGTCGCAGCCCGCGCTGCCGAAGCACGATGCAGCGTCGCGTCGCGACCGTAAGGCGAGACCTGCTCCCCATCGATCGTCGCGGACGCTCGTACGTGTCATCACATCTCGCCCCATCGAGCTTCACGCGAAGCCCGACCGCGCCATTCAGCTCAGTCAACGGTCCCACGCCACACCTCCGCTGTCAACTACTCGCGCCATCCAAAACTACTCAATCCTCACAATAGCCCGGCAAAGCGCGACCGTCCCGGAATCGCGTGAGGAGGTCAGCATTCCGGATGAGGACGCACATCGCACCCGCGTCACTCACGGGTTGTCAGCTCATCTCGCGACGCTGGATCCGCGTTCCGCTTACGGACCTTCTCACCGGTCGCGACCAGCTCCCGGCGCGCGCGTTCGGCGAACGCCTCAGCTCCTACGGCCGAGAACATCTCGTACGCGAATCGGAGTTGCTCGCGCGCGTCGACCCGCCGGCGTTCGCGACGAAGCCACTCGCCGTACAGCAGACAGGCGCGTGCCAGCTCGTTCCGGAGCGGTGTGGAGGACAGCCGTTGCACCGCCTCGGTGTACCAGGGCTCGGCGCCTTCGCTTTCGGTCACCAGTGCTCGGGAGCGTGCCTCGATGCCCGCCGCCCAGTCGGCACCGTCGATGGTGTGCCTCGACAGTTGCTCCATGGCTTCGCGGGCTGTTTCCGGCTGACCGCTCCTGACGGCTGCTTCGATCAAGTCGGGCAGCGCCCACCCCGTCGTGATCGGTATCCCCATCTCGCACGCCTCGTGCGCGGCAGCCAATGCATCGGCGTACCGGCCGAGACCGTTGCAGACGATCGCCCGTGTCCAGGTCGCGAGCTGCGATCCGTGCCCCATTCCGCGTTTGACGGAGTCCTTGGCGCTGGCCGCCAGGTACGCCAGGGCTTCCTGCCGACCTTGGTAGACGGCGTGGAGGACACTGTTGGACGGATACCAGCCGATTCCCGTCGCGTCGTTGACCGCTTCGTACTCGACGATGATCGCCGCCGCCGCCTCGCGGTCACCGCACCAAGCGGCATACAGACCGCGTCCGTTCAACGCGATGGACAAGGGTGCCAGCGCGCCGGAGATCCGAGCGAGCTCGACATGCTTGGCGCTCAAGGCTTCCCAACTCTTCCAATCCCAGAGCGTGCACGCGGCCAACGTGGCGAGATGGCCCCATTGGACGAAATCGTTGTCAGAGACTTCGCCGCCAAGGAACGTGTCCACCGCAACGCGGAGACTGGGTGCGGCTGCGGCATTCCCATCGGTCGCCAGCTTCGCAAGACCGTCGAGGAACAGATCGCACGGCGGCGCTCCCTCTGGTGGCGGCGGCGCAGATCGTGCAGCTTGCGAGACCTTGGGCAGAAGCCCGCCAGGCCGAGCGTATGGTCCGGCGACAAATGACGCCAGCCAGGCATCCAGGTACGTCTCGCGCGCAGGAAGGCGGAGCGTGAGACCCGCGAAACGAGCCAAGCGGGACTGGGCGTCAACGATGGCCGCTTCCCTGCAAGTCGCCACGAATGCGCATCGGGTGCTTGCAGGCTTCGTGCTAGCGCCCTGATCGCCGCAGTAGTCCGCGCAGGGCGTCGCTGCTTGTTCCAAGGTGGCGACCAACGGCGCCGACCGCCGGATCGCGCGCTACTCCTACTGCCCAGACTGAGCGTCCGCGCGGCGGCCGCGGCGTGATTGCTTTCACCTCCGGGCCGCCGACGCAGCGCGCCATCGCAATGGCGAGTGCGACGCGAGGTCGCACGTATTGAGTGAACTACTGGATTGGAGATCGACTGAGGTGAGTTGAGCGTGTAGTTCCAGGCGCGTGCTCGATGGCCTGTCCCCGCCCCGACGTGCGTTGCCCGGCTCTTGGCCGGGTGAGGTGCGAAGCTCGGGGGAAAGCCGAAGCGGCTGCTCGTTCCATCCGGGCGGCGGCGGGTGAGGGGAAGCCCGGGCGGGTGAATTGCTTGAACCCTTGTTGATGCCTCGTTATGCGAGCCCTCGCCAGGTGGAGTGTTGGAGGCGGAGGTTAGGGACAGCGCCGTTGTGATGCGGCAGGCGCGGGTCGGTGATCGCCGCCGGCTCGGACGAGCACCACCGTCCCCGGGGTAGAGAGGGCACCCAACCCGGTCGTAGCTCGTGCGTGCGGAACGCGGCAACCCCGTCGAGGTCCGGTCATGTCGTTTGTGGCCGGTAGGACGCGGTCAGGTGAGCCCAGCAGGAGAAGATGACGATGACGCCAGAACCAACGGACAAGTTAGACGCCACGACGGAGGTCGTGGTGAACGGACCCGCGGACGACTCACTCCAGATTGAGCGGATCGTACGACGTCGCGCCACCGGACCTACACGCCTTGCTCGAGCCGGATGCCGGGAGACTGGCAAGTCCGGTTCCTAGGGGGGCCCGGCGTCGAGAGGCGTCGGGCCTACCCGACCATTCTGATCGCCGACCCTCCCGCTGACCGCTAGTGCCGGCATGGGCCCCACGATGCCGCGGGACCGTCGGAGCGGCGCGACTGGACCAATCCGCCCTCACCATCGTTCGGCCGATCGAGAGTTGGCGGGGAGATCCGAAACGGCGCATCGAGAGTCAACACCGCGGTCGGCGTCCCAGCGCTGGCGTCGCGCACGGATTGGGCCGCGCGTCCGTGCGCGATGCTTGGTGGATGATGACTGCCGGTCACGTGCGAGCGACGCCGGAGTTCTCTGCCGGTGGCAATCAGCGGCTCGGCCGTGTCGGCGTGAGTGCACCGCGAGTTTCACGAGCGGTTCATGGCGACCGCCGCCGGGCTCGGCTTCTCGTTGAAGGTAGCCGAGTTGCAGTGGTGGGCGGTCGCGAACGTCGACGCGGTCGCGGGGTTCCGCCGGAGAAGCTCAATCGCACCACGTTCGACGTTGCGAGCGCAGCTGATCGCGGCGACACTCCGGGCGGGGCCGCCGTCCGCTGTCTGAGCACCCAAGCCCAGGTTCGTGACCGAGCTGCTCGCCCCGCTCACCGTCCTCTACCCGACCGTCCCCGTCCACTTCGCAGAGACACGACGACTCGCCGACGAATGGACCTACCGCTTCCTCGGCGCCGCGCTCGCTACCGCCAAGCCGACCCCAGCCGCTTGCCGAGAGCCTGAACCTTGGGAGGATGTGACGCATGTCGACTCCCGCCACTGATCCGCGCTCGCCGGACGCCACTCCCACCGTGACTGTCCGAGGCGAAGCCGTCCTTCGAACCGAGCCCGACGAGGCGACCATGTGGATCACCTTGAGCGCGCTCGAGAACGACCCCGGCAAGGCCCTCGGTGACGTTTCGCGCCACAGCGAGCGCTCGCCGCGCTGCTTGACGAGCTCGGGGTCGAAAAGAAGGACCGCTCGACGACCGGCGTCACCGTCTACGAGGAGTTCGATCACACGCGCGCTGGACGCCGATCACTCGGCCACCGAGCCGCTACTAGCTAGGGTCTCTGCGCGCTTGACCGACCCGGAGCTGATCGGCGGCCTCATCGCAAGGGCAACGACGGAACTACAGGCAAGGATCGACGGTCCCCGATGGCAGATCGCCGCACAGAATCCCATCCGCCTCGAAGCGGCCCGTGAGGCGGCTGCCGATGGGCAACGGAAGGCGCAGGCCTTTGCCGAAGGGGCCGGCGCGAAGCTAGGGCGCCTGATCAGACTCATCGAACCTGACGCTGAGGCGCTGATGCATAGAAGCGGACTTCGTCCCATGGCCATCGCGGAGGCAGCCGGCGGGCATCAGATGCCGATCGAGCCCGGAGAGCACGAGGTCAGCGCTGCCGTCGACATCACGTTCACACTCGAGCTGACCTGACTCCCGCCGGCGGCCCCGGCCCGCAGCCGACCACTGGCGGCAACGACCGCCGACCTCAGCGCGCCCTTGACACGATCAGCCACATAATGGCCCATCCAGGCCCTGAACGGCCGGCACTTCGGCGCGGCGAACGGCCGGCAAGCGTGTCGAAGGTGTGGCGGCATATTCGTGGAAGCGCAGGGCACGGAGTCCCGCGCGCGAGGGACGCCTTGGAGCGGTCGCGCAACGAGGTTGCGTCCTGGAACCGTCCAAATTCATTCGGGAAGACGAGCGCGTTGGCCAGAACGCGTCGAGATCATCCGAAGCACGGGACCGCGGACGCTCCACATCGGCGAACGGATTGAGCGGCAGGCCCCAGACCAGTCCCTAGCCACTCGGGCTAGCTCCCACCGTGTAGGTGTAGTCAAAGTCGTGGAAGTCGGAGAACAACGGGAACCCGATGGCGGGCTCAACGGCTGCGAAGTCCGTCGAGTCGATGATGCTGAGGGTGCCGTTCACCGCTGAGTCCGCGGCCGCGGTGGGCGACAGCGTCGCGGTCAGCGTCCCTGTGCTTCCGGGCGCCAGCTCTTCCGGCGTGGCGGTATTGCCGCCACTGATGTCGTTGCCCGACGGTTGGAGCTCGAAGTAGCCGACGTGGTTCGTCGTGTTCTTGACCGTCACCGTGATCGGGACGCTGGAGCCGGAGCCGACGGTCGTCGACGTCGACGTCGGGAGACCGGTCTCGGTGACGGGTGCGAGCTGGCTGTACGCGGCGGTTCCGCTAACGGTCTGGGAGAACTCCGTCCCGTCGGTCGTAGCGCCCTGCATCACGTCGATCTCCCAGAGTCCTGGCTGGGGATCGGGAGCGATCAGCGAGGCGTTTCCGGTCGGGTTGTTGGACGTCGGCGTGGCGTCGACCGCTGTGACGGCGATGTTCCCTGACTCGGTGACAGCCGGCTCGAGGTCGGCCGGCGAGAACAGGTAGTAGTACACCGGGTCGTCGGCGGTGTGGTCCGGCGCGTTGAACGACACGTCGAGGTCCTTCTCTCCCTGGGGCACTTCCACATAGAACGTCTTGATCTGCCCGGGACCGCGAGAGACCGAGCTGGTCAGTGTGGCGCTGAACGAGCCACCGGCCGACGGGATGAG
The DNA here is from genome assembly GCA_963794285.1 of uncultured Solirubrobacterales bacterium. Classification (GTDB taxonomy): domain Bacteria; phylum Actinomycetota; class Thermoleophilia; order Solirubrobacterales; family Solirubrobacteraceae; genus Palsa-465. Next base: position 1,229,750 of record CAWCDS010000005.1, on the reverse strand, counting down.
GGTGCGCCGGGCGATCGGCACCGAACTCTGAAGCCCGTTCGGCGCCGTGAACTCCACCGACTCGGGGGCATCGCCGGCGGGCCCGGGGAGGGCGATGCTGAGGGGCACGCTCGCCGAGCTGTGGGGCGGGATGGTGACGGGCGCCGAAGCCGGGCTTGCCGTGAAGTTCTGACCGCTGGCCTGGAAGGTCACGGTTCCCGTGTAGGGCCCGGGTGTATCAGGCGGAGTCTGCACGTGGCCACGGCCGTTGGCCCACACGATCTGCGCCGTCCAGGTTCCCGCCATCGGATGCTCGACCGTGCTGTGCTGGATGTCAGGGCTCGCGTTGGGGCCGTTCGATGCGCCGTAGTCGTACGACATCTGGGCCAGCTTCCCGGCCGGGTCGGTCAGGATGAACGTCAGGATGTTCTGATCGTTGTTGGTCGGGTCCGGCCAGCGCATGTCGGCATCGAGCACGTCGGCGCCCCTGGGCACCGTGAAGTGAATTGGTGCCGCCGCGGTCGCCCCCTGAGCAGGAATCGGCAAGCTCGGGGACGGAGCGCTGACGTTCTCGGTGACGGGCGTGCCGAAGCTCGTCTCGGCTCCGAGGACCCGGTAGGTGCCTCTGACCCTCTCGGTGTTGGAGGAGGCGTTGTACAGCGTGACCGATTTGTGAACCGTTGAGCCGCCCGGGCCCTGCACGTCGAGCTGGGTGGGATTAGCCACCAATTCGGAGGCGCGGGAACGCCTCTCCGACGTGCCCGGCATCTGACGAGCCGCCTCAACCGCCGCATATATGTTCAGGAGACCGGCGCCCTGCTGGTCTGCTTCCGCCCCGATGTCGGTTGCCGTGCTGGTAAGGATCTCCTTCACCTGGGCCGGCGTCGGGGTGGCACCGCCGTGGGTGTCACGGTAGGCCTGGATCACGTCGGCGGCGGCACCGGAGATGAACGGGGCCGACTGGCTGGTGCCGCCAAACGCCTCAGTCGGAAGTGGCGGGTCCTGGCCCTCGCCCGCGGCAGCGAGCCCCAGGTAGCCGGGGGCGGCTAGGTCGACCACAGCGCCGTTGGGAGCGGTACCACCCGACGACAAGGTCGTCATGTTGTCGTCTTCCCAGCCCTTCGTGTAGCCATCGGCCTGGGCGAGGAGCCTGAGGTCGTTCGTCCCGGCGGCGTCGATGATGTTGGGGTCATCGGCGGGAGCCTCGACGGTGCCTGATGAGCCGCTGTCGCCCGCGCTCTCGACGACGACAACGCCTGCTTGCACCATTGCGTCGTTCGTCGGTTCGAGCAGGTCGTCGTTGGCACCTGGCAGGGCGCCGAAACCGTAGGACTCCGAAACGACGTTGACGCCCTCGTTCACCGCCTGCTGCAACCCGGCGATGACCTGCGACTCGGGAGCCACGATCTGACCCTGCGAGTTGGAGTCGCTGAAGAACCCAGTGGTCACAAGCGACGCGCCGGTGGCGTCACCCACAATTCGGAAGCTGCAGTTCGTGGGGAGGTTCGAGAAGGGCAGCTGCGACGCGTAGGTGTAGGTGACCGTGCCCTGCGCGGCGATGGTGGAGACATCTCCGTTGAACTCGTCGCTGAAGACGTTCTCGTTCGGGTCCGGGGCATCGATGATCACGTGCTGCCCGTTCGGCCTGATCATGTTGGGGTTCCCGGCCAACGTGTCGGCGTCGACGTTCCCGACGATGACGCCTTGACCCGTCGCGATCCCGGACGCTTCGTTTGGATCGTTCGGGTTGTTTGATGTGGCGTGGATACTGGTGAGGGCTTCGGGCTCCAGCAGCGGCTTGCCGTGCGATGCATTGCACAATCGCTGCCCGTCGGCCGCCGTTCCCGGGACGCTCGAGTTCCCCACCACGGACGCGGGGACCGTCTTTGTCGTCGACGTGGCGTCTCCGATGATGATGGTTCCGTCGGGGACGACAGCCTTGACACCCGGGGTGTGGCTGAGTGCCTGTGCCTCGGACGCCGGCATTGTCGCTGCGACGGCGTTGAGCAGCGAAAGGTTCGTGACACCCGTGGCCCCGACTTGCTTCAGCTGGGCGACGAGCGGAGCCTGCATGGACGCGGCCGCTGACTCTCGCGCGTGCAAGTGGGCCCGGTTCGCCGGCAGGTTCGTGAGCTGGTTGTCGAAGACGACCACGATCCGCTCTCGCTTGCCGGACGAACGGGCTGTCACCTGGCGCGCGCTCAACCTAGAGAAGCTGGGCCTCACGACACTCGCTCGGCCGGTCGAACCGGCTGCCGAGCCGGCGCCGATCAGCGCGATGACGCCGAGCGCGGCCGCACCCAGCGACGAAACAGCCTGACGAGGGGTCGAGAACATTCGCCTGTCTCCATTCCGGTCCCGTCCGGGGTTCCCAAGGCCCAACCGCAGTACCCAGGGCGGCACTCGGTCAAACCGAAGTTTTCGCACGGAGGGATTGACGGGAACCTGCTGCAACACTCCTCGTCAGCGACACCAGGCAGGACGCCGCGACTGCACCACAGCCAGTGCAACTCGCACAAAACGAGTCTGCTTGACAAGCGTGGGCGCGCATGGGATCGTCACCGTCACTAGATCGATCTAGTTCGAGCTGTGAGCGGCTGATGAACGTGGGGCCCCCAGTCCGGGTCGCGGATGTAGAAGTAGTAGTTGTTCGGGAAGATCGACTGGCGGCGATACTCGCAATGCGGGTGCCCATCCGGGCCGCCGTCCCGCCACCCGCGCACGCCGAGGTCTCTCCTGAGAGATCCCGACCATCACCACCCCGAAGCGGCCCTCGGACTCGGCGGCCTTGAAGTGCTTCTGAGCGATCTCCTCCTTCACGTCGCCCTTGACGAACCGGACCGTCGGAATCTCGTGATCGACGATGAACTGGTTGATCTGATTGACGTAGTCGCGGCCGATCTTCCCCAGCGCCGCCGGTGACGGGATAAAGAACCCGCGAACCAACAGGAACCGGATCACCCGCCCTTGGGTCATCAACCTGGGCACGTACCCCTGCAGGAACAGGCGATCGACCGACCGAACCTGGAGCGTCACGTGATCGGCAAGTAGGCTTGAGATCGTGGCCACGGTGGTACCTCCAGCAACCGCAAGGTGCAAAGCCCCGCAGGGGCTTCCAAGCGGGCGCCGCTCGCCCGCGCTCTAGATCGGAAGGTACCCCGCGGCCACCCAGCGTCGCGCAGCGACCCCCCCGCGGTCGGGTCGCCGGGAGCATCTCAGCTCCCGGCTCCCACGGATCCCGGCGTGACAGTCTCCCGTCACCGGGCTCTTCTCACCGGCCTTTCAGTACGCGCGGACCCACTGCCAGTGGGCAAATAGGCCGGGCTCTCGTTCGAGTAGCCCGGTCCACCACCGCTTGAACCGCTTGTAGGTCCTCAGCCGCTTGTACTTCTTCCCTGCCCAGCGCCTCAGGTAGAGGCTGACGCGCCGCAGGAGGGGGTATAACGCCGACCGGTAGTCCCGGCCGTAGTAGTTCATCCACCCAGCAATGATGGGGTTCAGCCATCCCGCTAGGTCGTCCAGCGACAGGTTTGTTTGCCTGTGGATCCGCAGTTCGCGGAGCCGGTCGCCTTTGGCCTTGAGCGCCTCGGGGCTGATCGCGGGCGAGAACCCCGTGAAGTGCTCGCCCTCCTTGCGGTTGATCACCTCCCGTGGCCGGAAGGTATACCCGAGGAAGGTAAACCAGGTGTGCTGGTGCTCGCCCCGACGCCTGCTGTCCTTGCAGTAGACGATCCTCGTCTTGTCGGGATGCAGCCGTAGCCCGACCTCTGCCATCCGCGCGGCGATCCCGGCCAGCACCAGTTCCGCCTGCCGCCTGCTCTTGCAGTGCACGACGGCATCATCGGCGTAGCGCTCGAACGGGCTGCCCGGATGATTGCGGGCCATCCACGTATCAAACGCGTAGTGCATGAATAGGTTCACCAGGACCGGCGAAACTGCCGATCCTTGCGGGGTTCCCTTGTCTCGCTCAACCTGGGTACCGTCCGGGTGCTGCAGCGGTGCAGCCAGCCACCGCTTGACATACAGCAGCACCCACGGACAGTCGGTGACCGCCCGCACCGCACGAACCACGAAGTCCCAGGGAACGGTGTCGAAGAACTTCTGGACATCCAAATCGATGACCCAGTCGTACTTCCAGCACCGCGCCCGGCACACCGCGAGCGCGTCATGGGCCGACTTCTTCGGACGATAACCATAGGAGTCCCGGTGAAACCGAGGTTCCACCAGCGGCTCCAGAAACATGGCCACCGTCGTCTGAGCGACCCGGTCAGCGACCGTCGGCACGCCGAGCACCCTGACCCCCGGGCTGTGCGGCTTGGGGATCTCGACCGCCTTGACTGGGGGCGGAAAGTAGGACCCTGAGCTCATCCGATTCCAGATCCTGAAAAGGTTGTTCTCAAGATCGGCCTCGAACTCCTCCAGCGTCTGCGCATCCACCCCCGGGGCACCCTTGTTGGCCGCGACCTGCCGGTACGCCTCCCAGACCAACTGCTTGGGAATCGCAAACGGCTTGTCCTTCGGCTTTGGCTTGCTCATCTTCGCTTCCTCCCAGAACCTCGCGGCCCTGGTTGAACGACATGGACATTCCTGGTGAGCCGGCCCCTTCGCTCCACCACCACCCCAGCGAGCAGCGGCTTCACAGCTAATACGAGCCGGTCCGCCAGCGAGCGCCGCGACTGGTACTCAATGCCTCCGGTTTCTGCCGTTGACACGCTCCCTCTCGCCGCCCGTCGTACTGACCCGCAGGCCCGGACGGCCGCTATCGACGCTCGCCTTCTCACGTTCCGTGCAAGAGCCGCAGACCAGGCTCACGCCGCCTCTACGCCGGGCACCACCTGGCCAGCAAACGGGTATCCGCCAGGCTGATCCCGAGGGGCTCGCTAGGACCCCCGGTTTTGATGCCGTCTCTGAGTTTCGACGCCTCAACAGCGCACGCCCCACCGGGTCACCCCGGCCGAGCGCTTCTGGAACGTCTTCCTGGTCCCCACCTGACGCGATCACAACCGCGCCTTTTCCGGATCGCTCACCACGACGGTCTTCAGCCAACGCAGCATCCGGTGGTTTAGCGCCTGCCCCCGTGGGCCGACGCTGGAGAGCCAACAAGCCTCCATCTCTTGCACAGCTACGCCTATGTAGGGTCTTCTACACGACTCCTCCTTCAGCGTTCGTGACACACAGCGAGGCTCACACCGAACCCCGACCGCCTCCAGAATCACCGAGGCGTTTGCACAACCGCTCGGCGGTATGAGGCTCGCTCGCTAACGCTCGTAGCCGGTGAGTGACGGGGTGCGGGTGATCCCGGCCGCGACGAGCAGCGCTAGGACGGGAAGGACCGCGAGCGCGGCCCGCAGCCCGGTGATGCCCGCGAGCTGTCCGATTAGCGGCGGTCCGCAGACGAAGCCGACCCAGCCGAGCGCTGACGCGGTTGCGATCGCGACTCCAGGCGGCAGGCCCGGGAGTCGCCCGGCGGCGCTGAACACGGTCGGCACGACGAGCGCGGTGCCAGCACCGAGGCAGGCGAACCCGACCAGTCCGAGAGTGCCCGAGCCGCTCGCGAGCGCTGCGGTCATCCCGGCACTTGCGATGAGCGCGAGTACTGGGAGCAGGTGCTGTGCGCGGTAGCGTCCGAGCAAGTGGGTGCCGGTCAGCCGCACGCCCGCCATCGTCAGCGCGAAGGTGGTGTATCCGAGGGCGGCGAGGGTGGCCGTGAGGTGCGCGGAGCCGCGCAGGTAGACGGCCGACCAGTCGGCAGCGGCGCCCTCGCAGAGCATCGTCGCCAGCGCGATCGCGCCGAGGACTACCAGTGCGCGGTTGCGCCACAGGCCGCGCCGAGGTTCGTGCGCGCGCTCGGTTGGCTGGTCGTCCACCATGCTGGGGCTGAGCACCACGGCGGCCGCCAGCACGGGAACCGCGAGGATGAGGAGTTGGGGCGCCAGCGCGATGTGGGCAGCGACGGCGGCGGCACCGAGCGCGGCGCCGTTGAGCGCGCCGATGCTCCAGGCGCCGTGGAAGGTCGACATCAGCGGCCGCATTTGGACCGTCTCCACCGCGACTGCCTGCGTGTTCATCGACACGTCGAGCGCGCCCTGAGACGCTCCCCAAGCGAACAGCATTCCCGCCAGCTCAAGCGGGTCTGCGGCAAGACCGACGAGCGGTCCGGCGGCACAGTATCCGACAAGAGAGATCCTGACCAGCTGGCGGCTGCCCAGCTTCGGGAGGAGGCGACCGATCAGCACCATCGCGCACACCGATCCGACCGGTGTGCACAGCAGGACACTTCCGAGCTCTGCATCGGACAGCCCGAGGTGGGCTTTGACCCCGGGGATATGGGCCGCCCAAGAGGCGAACAGCAGACCGTGGGAGAAGAAGGTCGTGAGTGTCGCCGCACGCTGGCGCGAGCGCGAGCGCGAGCGCGAGCGCACGCGTCGCGACTGTGGCCTCACCAGGAGCAGTTCAGACACGGAGGATTTCGACGCCGGCCTTCTCCCAGAGCTCCAACGCGGCGGCGGACGCCTTGGTGTCGGTGACGAGCGTGTCGACGCGCTCTGCGGCACACACCACTGCCATGCCGGTGTGGTCGAGCTTCGCGCTCTCGGCGGCAACGATCACCCGCGCGCTGACGTCGACCAGCGCCTGCTTGACCGCGGCGTCACCGATGTCGTAGGCGGTCACCGTCCCGTCTGCCAGCCCGCATGCCCCGAGGATCACCGCGTCCAGCCGCACGCCGGCGATGCCCGCTACGGCCGCCGGGCCGACGAGCGTGCGCTCGTCGTGCCGGACCTCTCCGCCCGGAAGGATCAGGTTTATGGTCGGGCTGTCGGCAATCGCATCGGCCGCCCGCAATGACACGGTCAGCACGGTCAGCCGCCGCTCGACCAGAAAACGCGCGGAGTTGAGCGCGGTGGTGCCGCTGTCGATCGCGACCGCCTCACCGTCTCTGAGCAGCCCGGCGGCCGCTTCGCCGATTCGGGTCTTGGCCTCGGGACTCTCGAGGGCCCGCATCCAGTAGGGGACCTCGTCGCCGCGCGCCAGCAGGCTGACCGCCCCTCCGCGCACGCGGCGAGCGACACCGCGCTGCGCGAGCACGTCGAGATCACGGCGGATCGTCATCTGCGTAGTCCCAAGCGTTGCCGCCGCCGCACGGACATCCACCCGGCCAGCAGCCTGGAGTTCGTTGACCAGCGAGATCAATCGATCATCCCCAGGCATAACCCTTCAATCTATCACGAGTAATGTTCGTATGAACAGGCATGATGTTCTATTAGCGGCCAGCGTGATGCTTCGACCCGTGAGTTAGTGTCTGGTCTGCGCTGTGAAGTCGGGTTGCCCAACGTGAGGCGAGCACGGCGATCCACGGCTGACAGAGCCTGCGACGGCGGCGTCCGTACGGCGATCGCTCAGCGAGACAGACGTCCCTCGCGACCGAGCTCGTCCCTCTGGCGACGGCAACGTCTCGTTCGAGGAACCGAGCGGCAGCGAGATTCTCGTCGTCTGCTGCGAGCGGATTACAGCCGGGATTGGTGCCGCGCTCAGCGGCTCAGGCGGCAAGCCCGCGGCCGCCGTCGACGACGAGGCGCTGGCCGGTGATGAAGCCGGCGGCCTCTGACGCGAAGAAGCTGACAGCGTGAGCGACGTCCGCTGGGCTCCCCAGGTAGCCGGCAGGGACGGTAGCCACATGGGCGGCCTTGACCTCGTCCGTAACGTCCGCGTGGCGCTCCACCGGGATAAAGCCCGGTGCGACGGTATTGACGGTGATGCCGAGTTCGGCGAGCTCACGCGCCCAGGCGCGGGTCAATCCGATCTGGGCGCTCTTTGCGGTGACGTACGCGGACCTGTCGGGAGGCGGGAGGTCGACGACCTCGGAATCGATCTGAACGATCCGTCCAAAGCGTCGCTGCTTCATCCGGCCGAGCACGGCTCGGCCGAGCAGCAGCGGGCTCTTGACGAAGAAGTGCAGCTGCGCGAGGTGGTCCGACCACGCGACGTCCGTTACCGGCGCCTCGGGCTGCGGGCCGGTGGCGTTGACAACGAGCACGTCGACGGGACCGAGGCTCCCCGCAATCGCTGCGACGAGGTCGCCGACCTCCCGCTCGTCCGTGACGTCTGCCGTGAACGCTGCAGCGACGCCGCCACCGTCTCGGATCGCGCCCACCAGCTCCGACGCCTGCGGGTCACCGAGATGGTCGTTGACCGCGATCGCCAAGCCGTCACATGCAAGTCGCCAGGCGATCGCTCGGCCAAGTCCGCGGGAGCTGCCGGTCACCAGCGCGACGCGCTGGTGCGCCACCGCGGAATGCTCTGACTGTGGGGGCGAGTCGCCGATTCGATGATCCTAAACCCGAGGCTCAGTGATGCTGCCGAGGTGCCGGCAGTATTCGCTGCGCCGAGCTCGAGCGGTTAGTCCCGCGGCTGGGGTCCAGCGGCTTACCGGCGGCGAGGTACGTCTCAGTAGGTAACGCTCGGCGGACGGTTGCCTGGGCGCGAGCTGTGCTCTCGCGCCGTGACGGGTTGAGGGGCTGGACTGGCCGAGCTCGAGGCGCTCTCACTTGGGTGCTGTAGTTCCGAGGGAGCACTCAGCTGCCAGTGCGCGCCCACCGTTGCCCCCGGGATCGCGGGGCAGTGCACGCTGCGGCGCTGTAGGCGAGGTCGGTCCCGGCGGGAGCCTGACGGTGTAGCGCTCTCGCTTGTGCTGGTCGTCCGGAGCGAGCATGTCGTCAGGCGCCGACCCGACTGCCGCCACGCCTGGCAAGCAGCATTGTCGGCGTCGCTGGCGAGCTCAGTGCTCCCCCTGCTCAAGAGCAGAAGCGTCGTCGCGACTGCTGGAACTCGATGTGGCCGTCGGGAAAACCAGTCAGAAACGTTAGGGCATTAATTGGTCGGTGGGATAACAGTTGATCGCACCGCCCGATATCGACGTCCAGTTGGGACGACGCCTCCAGACTTGGTGATCTTCGGGCTTCTCCTACCACCGTCACTACAGCAGGGACGATTGATTCGTTTACCCGACGGCCACCGATCAATCCAGCAGTTCTGAATGTGTCGGAGTCGGCCGCTCGTTGACCCCGCCCGGCAAGTCGAGCTCAGTCGCCTGGTTCGTACTTGAACGAAATGTTCAGGCGCACTCGGTAGGTCGCCACCTTGCCATCCTCGATCGTAACGTCGAAGCGATGAGCCTCGGCAATACGCAGATCTCTAAGGACCTTTCCGGCAGTCTCGATCGCGTTGCGAGCAGCTGCCTCCCAGGACTCGCTACTGACGCCAACCAACTCGGTTACTCGGTAGACGCTCTCAGCCATACGCACGCTCCTTCTCTCGTTTGTCCCCCTTCGCCAACATTACTGCAGCACCACGATGCGGGCCCCCACTGCTCGCCGATCCAAAGCGAAAGTCGGCTGCCGCTATGTCGACTCCCATTCGCGCCGCAGAACGGCGAAGACGCGTAGTGTCCACCACCGCCCTTGAACCAGTCGGCTTCGACGAAGCGCGCCTCGCAGCGAAAGCCCAGACGTTCAAGGACTCGATGGACAGCGAAGTTGCGGTCTTCGGCCTGGGCGTACACGCGATGAAGGTTGTGCTCATCGAACAGCTTGGTGATCACCGCGGCAAGCGCCTTTGTTGCAAGTCCGGAGCCCTGACGGTCGGGCGCGCGCGTGACGCCGAGCTCGGCGGTGGCCGGCTGATCAGCTACGACGCGTACCCCGCAGTCGCCACACAGGGTCCCACTGGGTCGGTCGATTGCGGCGAGCTGCACCCACACTCCCGGCACGCCAAACTCGACAGCTTCTTGGGAGGCGAGAAACCGCCCGGCATCGGCCATCGAAAAGGTCGTGTCCCATGACTGATAACGCGCGACTTCGGGCTCGCGGCGGTAGGCAACGAACGCCGCTAGGTCGTCGGCCTGAAATGGCCGCAGCCGCAGTCGCTCCGTGACGATCTCTACCACGGCGCCATCCTGCCAAAGCCGGCTTCGATGCGACGCAGCAGCGACCGCGCGACACCCCACGGGACTGCTCGTTCGGGCTAAACGGAGCCGCCTCGTGGGAGCTCCAGAGCGACCGCGAGACTTCCCCAATGGGACGAATCCGAGCATCTGGGTCGGGCCTGCGGCCGGCCCAGCCCGCGTGCTCGGGATCGTTCCGAACCAGCAGTCTCGGCCCGCCAAACGGCTCGCGGAGACTGCTGCAAGTAGCCCCGATGCAGCACTCTGCTCCCAACGCGCCGTGAATATCGTTTGGCAGTGAACGGGAGAGCAGCTGTCCTAAGTGCTCTGGCTCGGAAGTTCCCGCACGTATTTGGTCAGGCGGCTTGGGAGGTGGGTAGTTCGAGGCGTTCCGCGAGTCGGCGGAGATCGGCGCGGGTGAACTTCCACTCGAACGGTTGGGCGATCTGCTCGTAGCGGCGGCCGAACGCGAGTAGCTGCTCTTCGAGGTGCGCGAGGTCGGAGAAGTCGTTGGAGGTGAGGACCTTGCGCTGGACGATGGAGAAGTAGACCTCGGCTTGGTTGAGCCAGCTGGCGTGGACGGGGGTGTGGACGAGGATCAGGTTCTTGTAGCGGCCTTGGAGGCGTTTGATCGATTTCTTGCCGCGGTGCGCGGAGCCGTTGTCCTGCCCGCGCGTGACGCCGGGGTTGGCGGGCAGCGTCGCGTGTCTGCGCTGCCGGGCTTGGATCGAGGGTTTCTCGTCGCAGCAGACGACGTAGTCGCCGGGATGCAACAGCTCGCCCTCCCAGCGACCGGCGTAGAGGTCGAGGATCCGGCCAGCCTTCTCGGTGAAGTGCGGGTCGCGCGGAAAGATCCAGGAGCGGTACTGCCACGGCTTGATCGCATCCTCGGACAGCCAGCGCCAGACCGTGATCCCGGAAATCTGCTCGCAGATCCCGCGCGTCACGACCTCGGCGGCCAGCTCGCTCGATGACCAGCGCGCGAGCGGCACCTCGCTGTCCGCGGGCCGCTCGCACGCGAGCCGGATCAACCTCAGCGCGTACCTGAGGGGGAAAAGCCGGCGGTCTGCCGCGCCGGGGCCGGTCCTCCAGGCCGGCCAGGCGCTGCTCGAAGAACCGCTTTCGCCACTGCGAGACCACCTCGCGTCGACACCGCAACTCGGCGGCGATCTGATCGTTGCGCATCCCCTCGGCGGCCATCAGCACCATCTGGGCACGAACCACTTGCCAATACGGCAACGTATAGGAACGCGCGACGCGCTCCAGCACCGCGTGCTCCTCATCGGTCAACACGATCCGATACGGGCTATGCCTCGGCATCAGCGTCCCTTCACGAGAGGACAGGATGCCAGACACGCTACGTCCCAGATCGGACGCTAATACGTTAGCTTATTTACGAAGAGGAGCACTAAGCAGTGGTCGCGCGCCGGAGCCGAACGCCCGACCCTGGGATGGCGGCAATTCCTGCGCGCAGCAAATTGCGAACGCATGTGCCGCCGGCGACCGCTACTGGTCGTTCACGTCACGGGCACCGGGCGACGCGCCGCCCCCAGCACGCTCTCGGCGCGGGGCCACGAAATCTGGCACGCCGGGCTCCGCGAAGCCGAAGCTGAATCCCTCGGGCGAGCAGCGAAGCGCGTCGTCCTCGTGCGTGAGTTCTCCGTGGCAGAGCGGGCAGCGCCACTCGCGAGGACCGGACTGCGTGGCAGCGCCGTTTGTGACGATGATCCAGTCGCGGTTGCGCAGCGGCACGAAGCGCCCGTGCGGCGAGCCGTAGCGCTTTGCGACGCGGAGATCGAGGTGGTAGAAGAAGTCGCGCGGCCGGGGCGGGAGCTTGCGCCCGAAGGCCGTCACCAGCGCGAACGTAGCGTTGCACCTGAACGTCCGCAGATCGGCGTCGGGACCGAACAACCGGCGCACCGATTGCTCGTCAAGGTCGTGGATGTGACCCGTGCCGCACTGCTCATAGATAGTCTGGCTCGTGCTCGTGGTCGCTCTGGCTAACCGGCGTCGTCACCAGCACGTGGCCGCGGGAGACGCGGCGCATCTCCGCGAGCATCGCGCCGGGATCGAGCACGTGCTCGATCACTTCGGTCGAGTAGACAAGATCGAACGCGCCGTCGGCAAACGGGAGCGCGGTGGCCTGCGCCGCCGCCGTCGCCACGCCGTACCTGGACGCCGCCACCACGACCGCCCGATCCGACAGGTCCACTCCCCACACCTCCGCCCTACGCGCCTGCGCGATCGCGCCCATGAAGTAGCCCTCATTACAGCCGACGTCCAGCGCCGAAGCGAACTCGATGCTTTTCAGACGGTCGAGCAAGGCCAGACGGCGCGTGTAGGTCTCCACGCGGCAGGCGTGTAGCCGAGATAAGGATGATGCCCAGTGCCTTCGACAGTGGCATTCCAATGCTCGCGGACCGCGTTGGTGAACGCGTCGCGAGCAGCGTCGCTATGCCACGGCGTGGGCTGTCTGTGGGACGTCTCGGGCATCGGTTCTCGCATACAGCCCGCCGGGGCGTCGCATCCCTGCGCGACCCCCGCCTCCGTGAGTGTATACGCCCCCGACTGACGTCCCGCGGAGGTTCGGCAGACCTGTCGCAATGATCGAGATCCACCACTGTCGCCGGCGCTGCTGCACCTGAGCACAGGCAGCAGTCCTGACGCGGTGGCCGCCGGGATCGCTCCTACGCCAGGGGATGCAGCAGCCGGCGCCGGCCTCGACGAGACGCTCGCAACGGACGACTAGGAGCCGTCCGGTGCGAGCTCCGTCGGGCTCCTGCTCACCTACGCCATGCATCAGGCGTCGTCCCGCCGTGGCGTGCGTAAGCCGATCGACCAGCGCACGCCCAGACGTCCGATCAGGGCGTGCGGATGGGCCGAGCCCGCGTCGCAATCCCCAAGGATCAACGAACAGCGCCAAGCGCGCGATCGGCTCCGATCGTGGGCCTAGGGCTCGTGAACGTCGATCGTACGAGCGATACCGTCAGCGTCCTTACGCGTCATGTTCGGGGGCGGCTTCGGCGCGCCGGTGCTCGCCCGGTTCGCGGCATCAATCGCCTTCTCGAGGGCGTCACCGAGCGCTGGTGCCTCGCTGCTCGACGCCTTCGAGGACGATCTGGTCCCGTGCACGATGTCGTTTACGTTTAGTCGGAGGTGCCCCACGGCGACATGGCCGACCAGCTCCCGGCTCAACCGCGCGGCGAGGTCACGCGACCACCGCGGGCTGGGGTAGCCCGACAGCTGAAGGCGGACGCGCACACCGGTGCAGCCCTCAGGGAGCGGCTCGCCACGAGCGCGACTGACGATCTGGTAATCCTCGGAGATTTCTGACCCTCCTCGGATCGCTGCGGTCTCCCTCTTGCTGGGAGGGTCTCCGACAACAGCGCGATCGAAACGGACTTCAGCGGTGGGGCTCCTCGTCAACGCGCCATCCGCGGTCGGTGTGGCCCTCAACGTCCCGCGCAAGACCCGCGCCGCAGTGGGGGCACTCGATCCGCTCGGCGGCAAGCTGATCGCCGCGTTCCCCGGTCGTAGCAGTGGCCGGGACCGGTTGGCCGCATCGAGGGCACGGCGGTTCATCGACGGGAGACACGGCTATGCAGACTCTCCTCGGGCGAGAGTAGCGCACGGTCGTAGGGCCGAGTGCGGGTCTTTGTCGAGCAAGTTTGCGAGTCCGGGGGTGTTCGAGGACCGGATGCTTTCGACCCGGCGCGCACGCGCGAGCTCGGAAATGTTATGACGTCGGCGACCGGCCCTGGCCCTCGACTGTCGCTCGGGTTCGACGCGGCTCCCGCACGTCCTGGCGGCCAGGCGGGCCTGGATACGCTTCTGATACCGAACCGAATGACGATCCACATCGGTACTTCTGGCTGGAGCTATGACCACTGGAGCGACGTCCTGTACCCGCCCGGCGCACCGTCCCACGAGCGACTGCGCTACTACACCCAGTCGTTTCAGACGGTTGAGCTCAATAGCAGCTTCTACCGTTGGCCCAGGCTCGCGACCTTTCAAGCGTGGAGGCGCCGACTGCCGGATGCGTTCCGGTTCTCGGTAAAGGCGCCACGAGGTCTCACCCACGGCAAGAGGCTCTACGCGCCGGAGGCTTGGATCGAGCGGATCGCCGCCTGCTGGCACGCGCTGGCTGACAAGCGCGCCGTCCTTCTCGTGCAACTGGGACCCGGCCTCGCACGAGACGACGCGCGGCTCGGGTACTTCCTCGAACAGCTACCACCGTGGATCCACACATCGGTCGAATTCCGCCATCCCAGCTGGACTGATGAACATGTGTTCGCGATGCTCGAGCACCACGCCGTCGCGTACTGCGTCACGAGTGGCGCGCACCTCCCGTGTGTGCTTCGAGCGACCGCGCCGTTCGTATACGTCCGTCTGCATGGCCCCGACCCGCACCATCTCTACGCCGGTTCCTACTCGAACGAGGACCTGCGTTGGTGGGCCGATCGGCTGCGCGAATGGGACGCTGGCGGCAAGGACGTCTTCGTCTACTTCAACAACGACGGACACGGCAACGCGGTCCGAAACGCCCGCGCACTGCGCCAGTTGCTGGGCGGTTGACCCAGCGGGCTCGCGATCAGCGCCAAGCCAGGCTGCTCTCCTCGCGTGATGACCGACGGATCGTCGGGCCGATCATTGGAATCGGCCGCCGGTTCGATCTGCGGCTCGTCGCCGTAGGTGGCTGTGACGGGTGGCCCGTCAGCTGCTTGAGGTCGGGAGGCCGAACTGCGCTGTCATCCGCCTGTCACCTGTCAGGGCCGACGGTGAAGGTTCGATTCCAGACGGCGACGCGTAGCTTGGCGAGGAACGCCGCGATTTACGGAGGCCGTGCTGAGGATTTCCCGATGACCTTACGACCTCTGATGCGCCTAAGTGCTCTGGCTCGGAAGTTTCGCGAACGTATCGCCTGGAGAGGGTCAGGCGGCGAGGGAGGTGGACCCGGGCGTCGCCCGTCTCAGCCAGGGAACGACGACCGGGCGCTTCGGGCGCCTGTTTGCCGGCGATCGCGTCCAGGTCGGCCGGCGTCTCACCGACCAGGGACAGAACGCACCGCACGTCGGTGACAACACCGGTCCGTGCAGAGAAGTGTCGCGCGATTGCTGTCGACGCGATCGATGTGTGGAAGCGATCGGCGCTGGGCACTCCGTCCTACGATGACCCCGTGGCTGGCGATGATCTCGTGCAGACGGCCGAGCGTGCGCTGGCGGACGCGGAGGAGGCCTACCGACTCGATCCGTCCGAAGCGAATCAGCGGCGCGTCATGAGCGCCTGGTCGTTCGTGCGCAAAGCGAGGCAGAACGCCAGGGGGGAGCCTCAGCCACCTCCAGCAGTCACAGACGAGTAGTTGGGCCGTTGCCGGGTTCATCGAGAGAGGCAGCTGAGCACGAAGACAACGAGGACCCGCGGCGTTCCGGTCCTGTCGCGCTCGACGCGGCTTGGGGATCGTCGCCGGCCCCAAGCCGCTGGGCAACCCTGACCGAGGCGGTATTGCCGGGCTCGATGTCAAGCACCACTGATCTGAGGCCGAGGTGTGGGACGACGGTTGCGATCATCGACCGGACGGCAGATCCCGCGATTCCCAGTCCTCGTGCGTCCGGCACGAGCCAATAGCTGAGCTCGCCGGACGGCTGATCGTCGTCACGAATCGCCCCGCACCGGACCGCGGCGGACGCGAACTCCCGGGTGCGAACGGCGACCCTGCCGACCACCCGATCATCCCCCGGCCAGCACACAGCTCGTGTTAGTCCATCAGGCTGGGCGACCTCACGCCGCACCCACGCCTCCAGGTCGAGTGACATCGACGACCATCGACGAACGTGTTCGTCCGCAACCATCATTCGAATGTCCCTGACGTCCTCGACGCGCCACGGACGCAAATAGACGTGTGGCATGTATCCCCGATGGATACCCGCCACTTCGCAGCTCTGACCGAGGACCTGAAGCGCGTCCGCAAGTCGAACGTTCTGCGAACACGCCCGGCTCGGCCGTGGCGAGGAGCACGTCTCACGGTGCGGCGACCGAGACACCTGAGTTCGTCCGGTGGGCGCTCATCCCTCAGTGGCGGCGCGATGCCCGCTGCCCCGGAGAGAGGATCAGCGTTCGGCGTTCGCCAAGCCAGCCTGGAGGTTGCGAATGATCGTGCCAAGTAGACCCGATGCGAGGAGACCTGGGCCCAGCGGACCGGACCGATTCTCACCGACTGGCGGAAGCTGCCGTAGAGCAGTCCTGGCCTCCGCGGACATGCTGCTGAGCTGCCAGTGGATCTCCTCGCTCACAGCGTCTGGACGATCCGGGGCGGCAAGTCCCATCGCCTTGGCGGCGTACGCTGCGGCGCCGAGCGCGTGCGCACCCATGTGAGGGACTGCTGCGGCCTGCCCTGCTGCTCGGGCGGCAGCGGCCGCTGCAGAGGTGCTCACGTCACGCGCGGCGGCGCCGCCCGCGAACCGGCGGCGGATCTCTTCTGCGACGCCAAGCTCGCCACGGCCGAAGGCCCGTGCTCGCGCGATGGCATCGCGTGGGCGGCTATCGCCTGGAGCCTCCGCCTCGAACAGTCCGAGCACACGCTCCGCGCAGTCAGCCGCCCACACGGCAACGATTCGTCGGTCGATTTCACTCAGCGTCTGCGGTGAACCCACACCTAGATCCTCCCAGGGGTCTGCGACCTCGGCGCGCCCACCAGCTTTCAGTCCGCGGCGGGCGTTCAAACGGCCATCCGCCACGTGCCGCCTGGCGCACAACGCGGCACATGCTCAAGTCGAGCGTCCGGTAGCCGGTTACTCTGCGGCAGATGACCGCACGTCTCATGATGCGAGCGCTGATGCGGTCGAGCTTGGGGCTCTGCTTGTGCTCCTTCATGGTGCCGACGCACCGGTGGACACGGTCGAGGTGATCTACCGGGTTTGGCGGCACCGCGAGCGCGCGTACGCGGCGTTCGTGGCCGATGTTGAGGAGCAGAAGCGTCGGGGTGCATCGATCACGTCGTACGGGCCGGCAAGGCTGAGCCTGAGCCGGCCGAGTCCGAGGAGACGGTGCGGATCTGGCGTGCTGGCGGACGAGTTCGTATTGAGCATCACGGCGGCGAGCGGGATGGCTATTACGCCGTCACTGACGGACCGCTGTGGTGGATGTGGGACGAGCGAAACGGTGCCCACAGCAACCAGGACGATCCCAGCGTGGGGAGCGGCATCGGGGAGGAGCTTCAGATCATGCTCAACCCGGTACCGCTGCTGAGTTCACTGCGGTTTCAGCCGACGGGGAGCTCCGAGGTTGCTGGCGGGCCGGCGCTCAGGGCGCACGGCATCCCGCGGCCGCAAGACATCCGTCATGGGCGGGAGTTCGACCTCCATGAGCTCGGCACCGGTGCCGACGTCTACGAGTTAGAGGTCGATCGGCAGCTTGGTGTTCCGCTCGCCGTGACTGCGATCCGCGATGGGCAGCCGTTCCACAGGATCACGACGCTCGCGGCCGCGTTCGACCAGCCGATTCCGAATGAAACATTTCGGTTTGAGCCGCCGGCCGGTGAACAGATGCAATCGATGTGCAGTGAGAAGCGTGATGAGCACGTCACGCTCGCTGAGGCGCAACAGCGGGCCCCGTTCACGGTGCTGATGCCCGACAGCGTTCCCGCGAACTGGCAGGTGCAATGCAGACTCGTCCGACCCTCCGAGCGCCCACCGTCACCAATGCAGATCGGGCTGATCTACTGCTCGACCGACGGACACGAAGGCATCTCGCTCAGCCGGTTCCCCGCTGGTGGGTCCAATCCGTATCGAGAGCTTGGCGATGGAGAGGGCTGGGAGACCGTCACACGCGGTGGTATCGAGATGCAGACCCGACCTGCACGATGGGGTCAGGCACAGGTAGAACTCGAACGTGGCGGCACGTTCGTGCACCTCATGTCCGAGAACCTCACGCGAGGCCAAGTCCTTAGTTAAGATCGCGGCCAGAGATTAGCCAGGAATCTGCAAGCACCTGAAGCGCGTTTGTGGCGAGGAGCAGGTTTGTGCGGCGATGCAGGGAAGCACCTGCTTTGTTGGGGAGCGCGCCTCTGGGAAGCTGTCACTCCGGAGTGTGCAACGGGTGCGCGGGCCGGAGCTATTTGATCCGGTTGTAGACAATGCGACGTTGGAGGCCACCGGCAGGGCTCGGCAAGGAGCGTCTGGTCGAAGCAGTAGTTAGCGCCAGGAGCCGATCTCGCTCCAAACACAGCGCCGATGACGACAGCGCGACCAAACCTGCGCTGCTGCTATCGCCCAACAGGAGCAGTGTCGCTAGGCTCGAGATCGCGGTCGCTCACTCCTGGTTCGAAACGCCACCAGCCACGCCAACTCGCACAGCCACGGCTGGTCCGCCCCGAAGGCAGCACTCCGGCCGCACCGACGTGACGGTCACCCTCCACCGTTAGCCACGAACTCCTGGATAGCAAGCACAAGAACAGCAGTCTCGCCGGCATCGCTTCGCCCGGACAGCCGCCTTCGGACAAAACCAGCCACCATGTCGGAGGCCTCGTGCACGCGCCAGAATGAAAGCGGGACAGACCCGCGCACGACTTGCGCACCTGCTCGTCGCCAGATGCACGTCTCTCGGTCCTGCCCGCTTCGAGGTCTGGGTATCGCGACGCCGGCTCGGCCGATCCGCGCGTCCCGATCGGACGTTCTCGGCATGCGCTGGTCGATCCCTCTTCTGCGAAGTGAACGCGAGTATCCGCGCATTTCGCAACTCCGGGATGTGTCCTTGGGATGTACGTGCTGCCGTGGAAGCGGGTCACGCCGGTTACCTGATCGGGGCGACCGCTCGGTGTCGGCATCGGTTGACTGGCGGCGAGGAGGAAGGCTCGCTTGGATCGTTAGATGCTGCTGGTGCTAGGCGCGGGTCGTAGACGAGAACTCGCCGGTGTTGCAGTTCGGCGTTGATAACTCGTGCAGCTCGCGCCCAGTGTTGCCGGGCGGCTTTGATCACCGGTCACTGCACGGCAGGTTCGAGCGCGCGGTCCTCGGAGCGCGGTCCTCGGAGCGCGGTTGGTGATTGTGCTAGCCCGGAGCGTGCAGTAGCGGCCTCGTAACGACCGCGCCCCCGACGGGCGGGGGCGCGGAGACGTCCGGCTGAGCAGGGATCCTTGGGCTTGTCGAAGGTCCTTGATCCCGAGCTTGGAGGTTCACCTTGAAGGTGATGCGTGATGGACGCCCGGTAACCGTAGAAGTCAGCGCGGACGGAGCGGGGTTGGTGTCGCACGCCGGCAGCGCGCTCGTCGCGCAGGTCGCTGACAAGGTCGGGCTCACGAACGCGCTGTCGGCGCGGCTGGCCGCGATCAAGCAGCGGCGTCGCGGGCATGACCCGGGCCGCGTGATCCGCGATCTCGCGGTGATGCTCGTCGATGGCGGCGAGTGCGTCTCTGATTTGGGTGCGGTCCGTGAGCAGGACGCGTTGTTCGGGGCGGTCGCGTCTGACTCCACAGCGTTTCGGATGGTCGACCGGATCGCGTCCACACCGGGGTTGTTGGACGCGGTCCGCCAGGCGCACGCGCGGGCCCGCGCCCGGTTCTGGGAGCTGCATGGCGCGCCGCAGCGGTTGACGCTCGATGTTGACGCGACGCTGATCACGGCGCATTCGGAGAAGGAGAAGGCAGCCGGGAACTACAAGGGCGGCTACGGGTTTCACCCATTGCAGGTCTATCTGGATGAGACGCGCGAGGCGATGGGTGGGCTGCTGCGAGCGGGGAACGCCGGCTCGAACACCGCCGATGATCACAAGGCGGTGTTGGATCTCGCGCTGGCGCAGATCCCGGCCGAGGACGTCGAGTCGCTGGAGATCTTGGTGCGCGCTGATTCCGCCGGCGCGACGCACGGTCTGGTCGACTACTGCCGTGAGGCCAACATGCGCTTCTCGGTCGGCTACGAGCTGACCGAGCCGGTCCGCGCCGCGATCCTGCAAATCCCCGCGGACGCTTGGGTTCCGGCCTTGGATCAGGACGGCAGCGAGCGAGAGAACGGAGAAGTCGCGGAGATCACCAACAGCGTCGATCTGTCCGCCTGGGGTGAGCAGAACGAGCCCACCAGGCTGATCGTGCGGCGTGAGCGTCCGCACCCCGGCGCGCAACTCTCATTCTGGACTTGCCTGGTTTCGACGGAGAGTTGTTAGTAGTTGAGTAGTTAAGTATATCAGTCAGTGCGATTGCTCGACACAGGACAGCGGAGAGGCCAGCGTCAGCACGTCTCGTAGATCGGTGACTGTTGGGGCGGCCTGAGCCGGGAACGGTTCGTACCCGAGCGCGACCCGCGCCCAGTACTCGTGTTCGTGCTCGACGGGTGGTCGGTTCCCGATCGAGGAGTGCAGCCGGCGGTGGTTGAACCAGCCGACGTACGTGACGGTCGCGAGCTCCAGCTGCGCGTTGGTTCGCCACACGCGGTCGGCGATCAGCTCGGTCTTATAGCTGTCGACGAACGATTCGCTGAGCGCGTTGTCGTAGCAGTCTCCGACCGTGCCGACCGACGCGAGCACGTGGTGGTCATCGAGCACCTGCGTGTAGCCCTCGGCGCTGTATTGCGATCCCTGGTCGGTGTGCGCCACCAGCTGCACCTCGACGCCGGGCCGTCGGGTGCCCAGCGCCATGCGCAGCGCGTCGAGCACCAGGTCGGTGCGCATGTGGCACGCGAGCTGCCAGCCGACGATCAGCCGCGAGAACACGTCGATCAGGAACGCGAAGTACATCCGTCCCTCCCAGCTGCGCAGGTAGGTCAGGTCACCGACCCACAGTCGATCGGGCCGATCTGCCGTGAAGGCGCGCTTGACGAGATCTGGGCGCTTCTGCGCCTGGAGATCGGCGATCGTGGTCCGCCACGGCTTGCCGCGCCGCTTCGCCCCACGGATGCCCTCCTCGCGCATCAGACGGGCAACGTGGTCACGGCCGACCTGCTCGCCCTGACGCTGGAGCTCGTGCCACACCCGCGGATACCCGTAGCACTCGAAGTTCTGCTCGTGCACATCGCGGATCCGAGCCGCGAGGCGCTCATCCTCGACGCTGCGGGCCGAGCGCTCGCCTGTCGCTCGCTGCTAGTACGCGGACGCCGACACGTCCAAGGTCTCACAGATCGGCTCGACGCCGAAGCGCTCGCGATGCTCATCGATGAACGCGCTCACTTCCGACGGTCTGCATCGAGCTCGGTCGCGAAAAACACCGAGGCGGCCTTCAGGATCTCGTTCGCGCGACGCAGCTCGAACACCTCCTTGCGCAGCTTGCGGATCTCCTCACGCTCCTCGCTGCTGGGCAGATCAGGCCGCAGCCCGCCATCGGCCTCAGCCCGCCTGACACGCTTACGCAGCGCCTCGGCGCCGATCCCCAGATCGCGAGCGACCTGCGCCACCGGCCGACCCGACTCAAGCGCCAACCGCACGCCACGGTCCATCAACTCCAGCGGATACCTCGATCGTCTTGCCATGAGACCGAACTTCCTTCCCCGAGGTTGGAATCCTCGCAATTCGGTCTCCGTCAAATCCAGACAAGCTCATTCACCGACCACGACGGCTACCGCTTCCAAGCGATCCTCACCGACCAGACCGACCCCGACATCGCCGTCTTGGAGTGCCGCCATCGCCAGCACGCGCACGTCGAGGACCGGATCCGTGACGACAAGGACACCGGCCTGTCCAAGTTCCCGTTCAAGGAGTTCGCGCTCAACGAGGTGTGGTTGGAGATCGTGATGCTCGCGCACGACCTGCTCGTCTGGACCCAAGCACTCCTCCTCGACGGCGAGCTCGCCAAGGCCGAACCCAAGCGGATCCGCTACCGCCTCTTGCACGTCGCTGGCCGGCTCGCGTTCTCCGGCCGCCGCGCGAAACTCCACCTCCAGGACACATGGCCGTGGGCGGCCGAGCTCCTCGCCGCCTTCGCGAAGCTCAAAACGCTCGCCGCCGCCAGCGGCTGAACAGCCGACACCGACCCCACACACCACCAAGCAGGGCCCTCCGGCCACGGCCGCGATGACGGCTGCCCGCACACCGGCAACACAAGCGTCGCGGCTCCGCAAAACCGCACGCCCGGCCACGATCACGCCCGACAACGTCACGCTCACCACCCCCGGACCGCCGCGCGCGGGCTGCTCGGTCACTCTCCCGCGCTTACTGCACGTTCCGGGCTAGGGATGTATCAGCGTCCCTCGGCCGAGAAGCAGATGGTTGACTACAGCTCGGGTGGGGAGCCGTCCGGGTGGCTCAGGTCGATGTCGTCGTCGGCGCGGTGCTGCAGGCCGCACGCGCGGTGCGTGATGATGTCGTCTCCGGTGCTCAAGAGGGCTCGCGCGCGAGGGAGCTCGTTCGCCCGGATCCCGGGGCGACGACAAGGAGCAGTTCGTGGGTGCCGATTGTCTCTCCGCAGATCAGGCAACGCAGAGGAGCTGGCATTCCGGTGAACTATCCGCCGACAGCCGGGTGATCGTCATCTGTAATCTTGCCTGACGCTCTGGAATGTTTTCGGGGGTCAGGACGGACGGATGTTGCGGGCATTTGCGGATGATCTCGCGCTCGCCTGCTGGTAAGACTTGCCGTGACGTCGAACTGTCCACTTAGACGTCGAGTGGGTAAGGGCCGAACGCAAGTCGCGACGCTACAGACGTTGGAGTAACAGAGCGTCATCAGCATTTGCGCCCTTGCCCACTCCTTGCTCGAGGAGAGGACAACGCGCTTCGGTGATCCGTCGGCAAGCCAGCGATGACCATCGCAAGAAGACCGTCTCGGTGGTGATAGCCGGGCCGGCGGATCGCCGAGCCATTTGCTGCCGCCCGGTCGTGGGGCAGCGCCAGCCGGGTTACGCTTGCTCGCCTGTGGGTGGCGAGCGACGGTCAAGTGTGGTGCTCAGTCGGCGCCTGGGGTAGTGGCGCTCGATGGTGGGGTGTGTGCGCGATGGGAGATGATCTTGCGGATCACCTCGAAGTAGCGTCCGAGGCGATGCGGGCCGAGGAAATGCTGCTGGACGCTGTGCTGCGCCTCGGCGCCGATCCGTAGTGCATGCTCGTCATCGGTAAGCAGCGCGGTGACTGCGTCGCCGGCCTGTTCGAGGTTGCGGCGGTCGGCGATCAGCAGCCCGCAGCGGCCGTCTTGGATCTGATCGCGGATCCCGCCGACCCGACTAGGTCTAGGACTACAGCGTGCCGTTTCCACATCGCCTCGGCCACGGTCAGTCCGAACCCCTCGGCCAGGCTCTTCTGCACCACGACGCTCGCGTGGCGCTGCAGCGCGTTGACGATCGCCGCGTTCTCCTCGACGTCGACATCTGCGGCAGCGTGTGGCCCCGGCGCACGAAGTCGTAGTCGAGTCCGTGCTGCTCGGCGAATGTGTCGACTCGGACCTTGCTCAGGAGAAGCCCCGTGTTCTTCGACGAGGACGCCGCAGCGATTCCGATCCCGGCGTCGCGCACCGCGAGCAGCAAGCGCACCGCATCGGGGAATGCGGTGAACTCCACGGCTTCGATCAGCCTACGACAAGTTGCTGCTTACGTTCGGCGTACCCCTCGACCAGCTCGTCGGCACCGGTCAGCCGAAGTACTTGAGCGCGGTGCGCGCGCCGCTGATCCGGGGCTTGTCCGCCACGATCTCCTGGTAGACCTGCGATGTGAACCGATCCGGCGCCCGGGTCGTCGTCGGGCGGATGTCACGCCACCGCGTCTCCATCAGCTCGCGCAGCGTCTCGCGCCAGGCCTTCTCGTGCGGCGAGTCGACCAGCACGCCGTCGATGTCGGAGATCGCGCCGTCGAAGCGTCCCCGCGCCGCTTGAGCCTGCCGGTCATGCCCGTCGGTGGAGAGCCGGCGCAGGGGCGACCGAGAACGTGGTGCTCTCGCCCCCGCTCAGCTCGCGCACGGCGTCGCCGACACCAACAGTGATCGGCCCGCTGTAGCCGTCGGCGAGGGCGGCGACGGTTAGCTCGACTCCGCTGAGCGACACGCTGATCGGGGTGCGGCGGAACTGCATCACCAGGCGCAGCCCGTCGAGCCGATCGGTGACCAGCGGACCGAAATAGAGCACGTCTTCGCGGATCTCGGTGCCCAGATACGCGCGCTGGACGAGGTCCAGCGTCCCGGCCATCACTCCCAGGTGGATTCCCTCCTGTGTTGTCCCGCCCTGGATGTCGCTGATGTCGCTCTCGAGCGCGACGAGGAATCGCTGCCACGAGCCTTCCGGGTCGATCGCGGCCAAGACGCCCGCATGCGTGACGAAGCTCAGCGTCGAGCCGTGGGACGTGCGCCGCTCGTAGTAGTCGATCGTCCGACGGGCGGTGTCCTCGCTGTACTCGTAGCCGAGCTGGCCGAACAGCCGCCGCAGCTCATCATCGGAGAACAGGAAGAACAGCATCAGCGTGTCCGCCTGCTTTGTCAGGCTGTAGTGGTCGGGACTGTCGCCTTCCGCGCGCAGGATCCGGTCCAGTCGCTGGATGTTGGGATATTTCGAGCGGTAGCCGTCCCAGTCGAGTTCCTCCAGGTCCTCGTACCCCTCGAACTGGCTGATGATGCCCTCGCCGTGGAACGGCACGAACATCTTGTGGCTCATCTCGCGCCAGCGGCGGATCTCCTCGTCGGTCAGGCCGATCCGCGCGCGCAGGACGTCGCGCCGGCTCGCGGGAAGCAGGTTCAGAACCTCGTGCGCGGTCTCGCAGATCCAGGCGACCATCACGTTCGTGTAGGCGTTGTTGCGCAGCCCGCCCTCGGTCGCGTCCGGATACTTCTCGTGAAACTCGTCCGGCCCCATCACCCCGTGGATTTCCCAGCGGTCGCGATCCGGGTTGAAATGCGCAATCGAGGACCAGAAGCGAGCGATCTCGAGCATCATCTCCGCGCCGTGGTCACGCAGGAAGTCGACATCGTGAGTGATCTGGAAGTACTGCCAGACGTTGTAGAAGATCGCGGCGTTGACGTGGCGCTGGTTGTGGCTGAAGTCGGGTTCCCACCGCCCCGACAGCGGGTTGATGTGGATCACCTGCGTCTCCTCCTCGCCGTCGCTCCCGCTCTGCCACGGATACATCGCCCCACTGAAGCCGCCCCGCTTGGCGCTGGCACGGGCCTCGCCGATACGCCGGTAGCGATACATCAGCAGCCCGCGCGTGATCTCCGGCAGGCGAAAGCTCAGGAACGGGTAGACGTAGAGCTCGTCCCAGAACACGTGGCCCCGATAGGCCTCGCCGTTGAGGCCGCGGGCCGGCACGCCCGCGTCGTGGTGAGGCGTCAGTCGCGAGCATGTCTGCAGCAGATGCGAGATGTGCAGCCGTAGCAGGAACTGCACCCGCTGCTCGCGCGGCAGCTGCACGTCGCAGACCTCCCACAGCTCGTCCCACGTGTGGACGTGCCCCTCGAACGCCTCGGCGAACGTCGGATAACGGTCCACGCTCTTGCCCGCATTCGCCATCGGCTCGTTGATCGCACGATCACGCGAGGTGTACAGCGCGACCATCTTCTCAACCCGAACGGGCGCACCCTGCTCCAAATTGAACTCGAGGATCTGCTGGATGTAGTCCTGCATCTGATGGGTGGTGCGAGCGACGTCCAGCTCCTCCTCGCCGAGATACACGCGCGTGCGCGCAGCCTCGGCGATCTCGACCCTCGACTGACGCGTGCGCACCTTCAACGCGATCACATCGCGGCCGTGTGTGCGAGGGCCCTCGGGATCGAGGTGACGGCCCCACAGCTGGTGGTAACGAGCCACGCCGCGGTTCACCACTCGCCCGTCGAGTAGCGACACCACCTCGACTCGCCCCGACCAGTTCTCGGCGGTCAGCTCCCATTCGAGCGCCGCCATGTGCATCCTGCCCATGCTCACAAACCGCTGACTCCTCAGGCTCGTCTCCCGACCAGCTCGATCGCGGAAGCGCAGCTCGCGCATCACCATCGCGTGACGCACGTCATACGAGTGCCGGTAGGACAACAATTCGACGTTCGCAAGCCGAACCGGATCCTCCCCCTCAACGCACAGCTTCAACGACAAACAGCGAGGAAGATTGACCAGATCCTCATTCGGGACCGGATGTCCGCCCACGATCGTCGACTCCCGGTTATAGACGCCATGCGCATAGGTCCCCGGGTAGTGCACCTCCCCGGCGTCCTCCCACTCCGCGGCGCCACGGATACAGAAATAGCCGTTGCCCGTCGAAGTCAGAGCTTCTCGCAGCCCCTCCTCGCCCGGCTCAAAGCCGTCATAGACGAGCAAAAAGTCGCTCCCGAGGTCAGTGCTCTCGCCGGTCATGATCCTCGGCGCGCCAGCACATCCAGGAGATTCTCCACCTCTCCGATGCCTCCAGCAGAAAGCGCGCCGCCGGACAGCGACCAGCGAGCTCAAGATCTGCAGGATCGGCCACCAGAATCCCGACGCCTCTCCCCGACACACGCCGAAAAGCGTCCCCGTCGGTGACGTCATCGCCAAGGTACAACGACACCACATCCTCCCGATCGAGCTATTGGGAAAGCTGCTGATCACTTGTATCAGACATCACAACGCTCGGCGCCGGATTGCCTCCATCATCCGATCGCACACCACGATCAGGCATGTGCCACCGGCTCGCGCCTGAGGAGCAGAAGACGAATGCGGGACTCGAACCACGCCGGGACGTCGCATCCCACTCGTCGCTAGTGCTGGGTTCGCCCTGGTGCGGCGACCCCAGCGCCGACCAAGGCGGGCGGCAACAAGGCGCTCACCTTCGCTCGCGGCGCGCTCGTCGTGCTCTCACTCGCGATCCCGACAGCGTTGATCGCCACCACGGTGGCGGGCGGCAAAGGGCCGCTCGGCGTCAACGTCCCGCAGGCCGCGGGAGCCCTGGTCGCCCTCGCGCTGGTCATCGGCGTCAGCATTGCCGCCCTGCGAGGGTGACCGCCAGCCTGTGGCCGTCGGCCCGTTTCGTGGCGCCCTCTGGCACGGAGAGCCGAGCGGCCAAACGGCGAGTGTCCGATCGTTCGCGCTCACACGCGGCGGTCGCGACGGTCCGCGATTTGAGTGTGTTCTTTCGTGCGCGGTCGTGGTGAACTCGAGGCTCTTACCGTCGTCGGCGTGCAGGCTGGCGACCGCGAACAGTGCCGCACGACGAGACCTAGCTCAAGATAAACGGTCGTCTGTTTGGGGTGATGTCCTGTCGCACCGGCTGCGCTCGGCCTCACTGACGAAGTCTGGCGAGCACACCGAGCACGGGCTGATCGAAGGACGACCTCATCAAGGACGGCGGCGGGGCCGCTGACTCGAATGCTCCCGAGCGGCAGTGGCGCCGATCGACCGGAGTACCGAGTGCGCAGCACCGCAGGGCTCAAGGCCGCCGATGATCCGGGTCCCGGTATTCGCCTCAGAAACGCGCTTCACGTGCTTGCAGATTCCTGGCTAACTCTCTGGTCGAAGCAGTAGTCAGCGCCAGGAGCCGATCTCGCTCCAAACGCCGCGCCGATCATCGACAGCGCGACCAAACCTGCGCTGCTGCTATCGCCCAGGAGCAGAAGCGAGCCGCGGCCTGCCGGTCCTGAGCAGCACCGGCGACACCGGCGGCGAGGGCCTTGCTGCTAGGACGAGGACTCCCGTGTCGTGTGGGAGCAGTGGCGGCGTTGGCTTCGGGCCGGTAGAGCGGGCTGGTCAACGGTCTGCTCTCGAAGGGAGGAGCGATGTCTTCTGAGTTGTTGCTCGACGCCACCGGTAGGCGGCGTTCACCAGCGGCGATGCCCGGCCACAACGCCGGGCACGCGACGAGGAACAAGGGGCACGTGTATCCGCCCGATCCGCCGACGGTCGATGAGATCGTCGCGGTGATGCGCCAGACACCCGCCGATAGGCACGGGCTGAGGCTGAGGGCGCTGATCGTGGTGCTGTGGCGCGGCGGGCTACGGATCCAAGAAGCGCTGTCACTGATCGAGTCAGATCTCGACCCGCGACGCGGATCGATTCTGATCCGCCGAGGCAAAGGGAATCGCCGCCGTGAGGTCGGGATGGACGCGTGGGGGTGGAGCGATCACCTCGCGCCGTGGCTCGCGGCCCGCGTCGAGCTGCCGATAGGTGGGCTGTTCTGCGTGATCGACGGACCCACGCGCGGGCGGCCATGGTCAGCGACCGCAGCGCGCGGTGAGCTGCGCCGCTACGCGGCGGCAGCCGGTGTGCGGCGCAGGTTAGCGCCGCATCAGCTCCGTCATGCTCATGCGGTCGAGCTCGCCCGAGAGGGGGTGCCGCTGCCGGTGATACAGCGGCAGCTCGGGCATTCGTACGTCTCGACCACGAGCGGTTGCGTGCAAGCGATCGATGTCGAGGAGATCATCGGCACGATCCACGCGCGACGCGCGCCGATGATGCACGTCAGCGCCGGCCTCGAGCTCTGAGACCTGGCCCAGCCGGACAGGCGGGCGGGAGCGCTGCACGGCGCAACCGCCCGCCCGGCCCCTGACTCCCGCTTCTCGAGATTGCGGCAGCAAGGCCTCGCCGCCAGCGTGGTCCGTGCAGCATCAGCGCCGACCCCGGACGTCGGACACTTCCGCATCGCCTGGCGATTCAGCAACCAGCCGGAAGAAGCCAGCGACTGCTCAGATTCGTCCAATCCGGAAGCGGCCGTCCGTTTGCGGGAGTGCCGCGCGGCGAGCCGTGAACTAGCACTCCGGTGGGGCGAGGGTCGGCCTCCGTTTCGCCTAGCTGAGGAGCAGCGACGCGGGAAAGGCCGGGGTCAGTGCTGGAAATCGTCCAGACCGGGAGTGTTGAGGTCGATCGGCGCTCCTTTGCTCGAGCCGATTGCTTGCAACGACATTCCAGGCACCCGGGTCGGCGCACCTCCGCTCTGGTGACAACGGGAGCGTCTCGCGACCGACGACCACTGTCTTCGCTCCCGGTCAAGAACGACGCGCGCAGCCGCGATCGTCGGCGGCCTCTGCTCGACGGTGCAATCAATTGTCAAGTGTTCTAGATCAGGGGGTGACGGATCATCGGGCGGAGACCCTCTCGTCCGTCGTTGTGTCGGCTTCGGTGTGGCGAGGCGCTTGCTTGCTGACCAGCTGGCGGCTAGCACTTCCTCATCATGGGCACGGTGGCCGTCCTCGGGGCGGTGCCAGTCGAGTGCTGACTATTCACCGGAAGACGGCCTAACGCAGACACCGCTCCGGCAGCCGGCACCGCCAGATTCGCTGCTGCGCGCGCGAGCGCGTTGGCGACAAGGAGGCGTGGAGCGGGTGGGATCCAGATCGATGCACAGTGGATCTCGGTTCGGCGTGTCGAACCACTGGGGCGGCGCACCTACTCGAACGCGCGTGCCCGCTCGACCAGCTCCCCGAGGCCCGGCTCGGTTGGGTCCCGGGGCCTGCCGGGATGGATGACCGCGACCTGGCACGCCTCCGCAGCCTCGACGAGCTCGCGGAACGTGCCCGCGTCGGGATCCTTGATGTACGCCTGCTTGTTCTCGTTGTAGGCGAACATGCGGTCGTTGATGGCCGTGCACTCGTTGCAGGTCGAACATCGTGGGGTCTCGATCCACGGCTCATCGGCCGGGGGCTCGTCGGCCGCGGGCCCCTCGGGGACCGTCTCCTCCTGCGGATCCGGCGCCGGATCTTGCACCCCGTCCGTCGGCTCCTCCACGACCGGTGCGCTCGTCTCGGCGGGCGCGCCCGCACGGCCCAGCTCCTGCAGGCTGTGCCATACCTCGCGGCACCGCCCCGCGGCCTGCATCAGCTTCGCGTCGACGGCCAGCCGCTGCAGCGAGTCGTCGTCGTCGACGACGAGGACGTACGGGATGTGTGCCTCCGCCTCGGCCGGGTCGAGCGACAGCCATTCGGCGACCGGGATCACGCGGTCGCTCCGATCCTCACGCGGGATACGGGCGAAATGGTGCGCGTAGCGCACGTCGCATACCGCGAAGTCGGCGAGCGTGAACGCAACGTGTTCGACGACGCGCTGCAGGGATGCGTCGGCGTAGTCGAACTGCGCGAGCGGCCAGTCGAGCTCGGGCTGCGGATTCTCGAGCACCGAGAAGCGCGATGCGAACTCCGGTCCGGCCGTGGGGTCGTACGTGAATGTGGGAAACGCCCGCCCCTCGAGCGCAGCTGCCGAGGTCAGGTAGAGCGGCAGTGCGCTGGACGGCGTCGCTGCACCCGAATAGACGCTGACGAGCGTCGGACCGCCGTACTCGAGGCCGACGAGCAGCCGCTCGCGCAACTGATAGAGGTTCGAGCTCGTCGTCTGAAGGGCGAACACGTCGATCAACCCGACCACGGTGGTTGCCAGCTGGGCGCTGCGCGTGGCGAAGCCGAAGCTGCCGAGGTCGAGACAGTGTTCGGATTCGACGAGCACCTTGACCGGCAGATTCGACGACAGCAGCTCCATGACGGCGGCGCTCTCGCCGGCGCCGACGCAGACGAGGTAGTCCGGGAACAGCGCGAGGTCTTCGCGTGAGAGCGACTCCTGATCGAACTCCTCGAAGAACGTGTCGTGCTCTGAAGGGATGTAGCGGTTGTCCGCCTCGAGCCCCGCGATCGACATCGCCTTTACGAACTCGACGAGGTCCGGCAGCCGGCCGCGGAACGCGTCGAGTGCTTCCGAGCAGCTGACGTAGCGGTAGTCGAACGGTGGCTCGGCTGCGGGCGAGAGTTTGATCCCCGACGCAGCATCGAATAAGCGTTGCCGCCTCAGCACCCCGAGCGCCCACTCGATCCGCTCGCGCCGATCAGCCGGCAGCTCGTCCCGGGGAGCCCCCTTGTTCAGGAGGCGCGACATCCTGTCGAAGTCGAACTGGTCGTGGTGCGGCGCGCCGAACGCTGCTCGCAGGCTGTCGGGCCGGCGCCCGGCCTCCGAGTGGATGAAGGCGGCACGGAGAATGTCCGACAACGACTGGACGAGCCGGTTTACCTCCGCGTGGAACCGGTCGGCTTTCCTCCGCCCGACGGTGCGCCAGGCGTGCTCCACGAAGCGCCGCGGCAGCTCGTGATCGCAGTCGACGACCTCGCCGTCGACGGCGAAGTGAGCCCCGACGTCCGCGCCGCCCGGCGCCGCGCGCTCCCACAGATCCGTCAGCGTGCCGCGGGCTCCGTCGGCGACGAGCCTGCGGACCTCGCACTCGGTGCGAAGCGTGGTTCGGCGCAACCGCTCCCCCTCGACACCGCGCGGTGCAATCTCCTGCAGCAGGTCGTCGACGATAGAGGTCAGCGAGCGCACGAAGGGGCCGTCAACAGCACCCTCGACGAGCACGGCGGGGAAGTCGTAGCGAAGCGATTCAAGATCCCGGTACGGCGCCAGCAGCGCGGGCCGGACGGTGGAGTCCACCGGCTCCAAGTGCCTGCTGGCCGCTCCGGTCAGGTGGAAGACGATCTGACGCTGGGATTCCGCCGTGTCTTCCATCGTCACTGCGCCTCACCCCCGTTGTGGCCGGGCCAGACTGTGAACTTGTCGAGCTCGGCCTCGAGGCCGGCTCCGATGCGATCCGCGGGCCGCGCCTGTCCGGCCCGCCGCAGGTCCTCGTAACAGGGGACATCCTGATTGCGGTACATGATCCCAACGGGGATCGAGTCGGTGCTGGACGCGAGCCGACGTGCCTCGTCGATGTCGCGCGGATCATGCTCGCGTTGGTTGGTGTAAATCCGCGCCAGGTCGGATCCGAGCTGCAGCCCGTTCTCATGGGTCAGGAGGAGCGTTTTCGACGGGTCCTGTACCCACGGGTCGAGCATTCTCGGCATGAACTCGGGGCAGCGCTGGATAACGCGCACAAACGAGAAGCCTCGGTGTCTGTACGCGGCGGCGACGATGTCATAGAGGACCTGCGGGATCCAGTCCACGGCCTGCGCCACGAACGAGACGCTCTCCACCACGAGGGTGACACTGAGTGGGTTGAGCGCCTCGAGGTACGCCCCGCGTGGCGTCGTGTTGCTCTTGAGGCCTCGTGGCGACGTCGGAGATGCCTGCTTCTTGGTTAGCCCGTAGACGAAGTTGTCATGCAGCAACACCGTCAGGTTCATGTTGTAACGGACGGCGTGAATCCAATGTGCCGCGCCGATGCTGCAGCAGTCACCGTCGCCGGTGTTAACGAACACGTCGAGGTCGGGGCGTGCCATCTTGATGCCCTCGGCGACCGGAAACGCGCGACCGTGGATCCCGTGGAAGCCGTATGTGCCCATGTAGTGCGGGAACCGGCTCGAGCAGCCGATCCCCGATACGAACACGGTGCGCTCCGGGCTCAGATCCTCGCTGCGGCACAGCCGCTGCACGGCCGCCAAGATCGCGTTGTCGCCGCAGCCGTTACACCAGCGCGGGATGCCTCCCTCGTAATCCTCGAGGGAATGATGCTCGTCGCGCAGACGGAGCAGGCACTGCCTGACGGCGGCGGTCATGTCGGGTCCTCGCATTCGAGCCGACCGCGGACGGCGCTGCAGACCGTCGCCGGCTTGATCGGCTGACCGCGCGCCTCGCTCCAGCAGTCGACGTCGACGAGGTAGCGCGACCTGAGCACGGTCGCGAGCGGCGAATAGCGCCGGTTGTCCTCATCGACGAGCTCGTCTTCCGGGCGATCGGACCAGCTGCCTTCGACCGTCAGGACCTTGTCGAATCGCCGCATGATTGCCTTCAGCCCAGGCTGCAGCGGTTGCAGGAATCGGAGGTGCAACGACGAGACGCGAAGCCTATCGCCGCGCAGGCGCTCGACGGCCTCCTCGATCGCGCCCTTCGTGCTGCCCCAACCCACGATCAGCAGTTCGCCGTCGGGGTCGCCATGAACCTCGGGCGCCGTCAGCGTCTTCTGCAGCGCGGCGAGCTTCAGGCTGCGGTGGCGCAGCCCGTCTTCGTTGGTGGTGCCGTCATAAGCGACGTGGCTGTCGCGATCGTGGGCGAGCCCAGTGACCGTGTGCATGCCGTCCGGCTGCCCGGGGACAAGGCGGGTCGCGAGTCCCGTCTCCGGATCCCAGTCGTAGGGGCGCGCCCCTGGCGCGGCCGGCGTCTGGTCGACGGGCGGCGCGAGCCACTCCTCGCTGAAGCGCGGCCGGGGGAACGGCTGCTGCGCCGTCGCCAGGCTCGCATCGGACAGGAGGACGACAGGGATGTTGAAGGTCTCTGCGATCTTGCGGGCGGTGATCACCGAGTAGAAGCAATCCTCGATGCTGCTCGCCGCGATCACCACCTTCGGCGCATCGCCGTGGCTGCCGAACATCGCCGCGAGCAGGTCGCTCTGTTCGACCTTCGTCGGCAGTCCGGTGCTCGGTCCGCCGCGTTGCACGTCGATCACCACCAGCGGAATCTCCGCCATCGCCGCGAGCCCGATCGCCTCCTGCTTGAGCGAGTAGCCCGGGCCTGAGGTGATCGTGACCGCGCACCGTCCCGCGTACGACGCGCCGATCGCGAACGAGCACGCAGCGATCTCGTCCTCGGCCTGGTGAACGATGCCTCCGGTCCGCTCGAACATCTCGCTCAGGTAGTGCGAGGCGGAGGTCGCGGGCGTGATCGGGTACATCGCGCAGATGTCCATGCCGGAGGCGAGCACACCGAGCGCGAGCGCGGTGTTGCCGTTGACGACGATCTGGGGCTGCTTCGATCGTTCGGCCGGGATCGCGTAGCGGAAATCGAGGTGCTCCTCCGCCCACGCCCAGCCCGCCTCGAGCAGCTCGACGTTCTGCGTGATGACCCGCTCGTCCTTCTTGCCGAACGCGATGCGAACCTGTTCGCGCGCCAGCGGCAGATCGAGGCTGTACAGGTTGCACAGGATGCCGAGCGCGAACATGTTCTTGCCGCGGCGCGGATCCGAGACGAACTTGCGGCACTCGACCTCAATCGGAATCTCGATCACGCGGAAGCCGCGTTCGCGCAGACGGTCGACTGTCTCGGCGTACGAGGCGGCGATCGCCTCCGCGGCGTCGTTGCCCCACATGCTCTCGAGCAGGATCGTCGCGCCGGGCTTGAACTCGTTCGCCCTGACACGGCCGAGCAGAACCTGCTCGTTGAACGCGACGGCGAGATCCGCTTCATCGCCGCCGCAGGTCACGCGGTGTCGCCCGATCCGAATCCGGACGCCGCTCGCTCCCTCGACGCTCCGCGCGGGCGGCTGGATCTCGGCCGGGATGATCTCGACCGTCCAGATTCCGTGTCCCATCTTCGCGGCGATCGCCCCAAGCGACTGGCCGCATCGCTGCGCGCCCTCGCCCGAGTCACTGATCACCTCGACGACGTGCTCGTCGAGAGTGACGGTCGTCTTCGCGGCGGCGATGCTCATGCTGTCACCGTCACGCGCGCGTAGTTGTGTTCGGCGAGGTCGATTCCGAACCGCTTCCCGGCGCCACCGGCTCGCTCCGGCTGGTAGACGACGCCGGTGTCTCGGAGCCCGAGGTACGCCTTCATCTCGCTCGCCGCCCTGCGCCCCGCGCCCATCGCCTCGATCACCGTCGCCGCTCCGGTGACGATGTCGCCACCGGCCCACACGCCGGCGATCGAAGCGGCAAAGGTGTCGTCGGTCACGATGTAGCCGCGCCCGTCGAGCCGCAGCGACGAGGTCTGCCCGAGGATGGGATTAGCGCTCGTCCCGATCGCATAGACAACCATGTCGACACCAATCTCGAACTCGCTGTCGGGTAGCGGCACCGGACGCCGGCGGTCCGATTCGTCGAGCTCGCCGAGCTCCATCCGTTGGCAACGGATCGCTCGGACAGCGGTGTCTTCGTCGCCAAGGATCTCGACCGGGCTCGTCAGCCAGTGGAACTCGATGCCCTCTTCCTCCGCGTGGTGAAGCTCCTCTGCACGGGCCGGCGCCTCGTTGCGCGTACGCCGATAGACGCAGTACACGGATGCCGCGCCGAGACGCAGGCACACACGCATCGCGTCCATCGCGGTGTTCCCGGCTCCGACAACGGCGACGCGCATGCCGGTCTGGAGCGGCGTGTCGGACTCCGGGAAGTCTCGCGCGTGCATCAGGTTGCAGCGGGTCAGCAGTTCGTTTGCGGACAGCACGCCGGCGAGTGATTCGCCCGGTATGCCCATGAACATGGGCGCGCCCGCGCCGGTGCCGATGAACACCGCGTGGTGGCCCAGTTCGGTCAGCAAATCCTCGACCGTGAAGAGGCGTCCGACGAGGGTGTTGCACTCGAACGTGACCCCGAGGGCACGCAGGGTCTCGATCTCTGCGTCGATCACCTCGTTTGGGAGGCGGAAGTCCGGAATGCCGTACTTGAGGACGCCGCCGGGCTCGTGGAAGGCCTCGAACACGGTCACCTCGCAACCTGCCTTGGCCATGTCCGCAGCGCACGCCATGCCGGCCGGACCGGAGCCGACGACTGCGACGCGGAAGCCGCTGCGCTCGACGTACGGCACGTTCGCCCAACCCTCCGCGATCGCGAGGTCGCCGACGAATCGCTCGAGCCGCCCGATCGCCACCGGCTCGAGCGTGTCACCGACCGTGCACACGCCCTCGCACTGCGACTCCTGCGGGCAGACTCGGCCGCAGATCGCCGGCAGCAGGTTCGTGTCCGTGATGCTCTCGTACGCGCCACGCAGGTTCTTCTCGGTGATCTTGGCGATGAACTCGGGGATGTCGATCTCGACCGGACACCCGCGGATGCACGGCTCGTCCGGGCAGAGCAGGCAACGCTCGGCTTCGCGAAGCGTCTCCTCAAGCGTGTAGCCGCACGCGACCTCGGCGAAGTTGGTCGCGCGAACCTCGGGCCGCTGCTCCGTCATCGGCGTGCGCTCCTGCGGAATCGTCCGGATCGTCTTCTTCTTCTTGTTCGGCGCCGGTGACACGGTCAACTTCCGATCGCCGCGCGACAGCCCGCCTGCCAGCGCTGGAGGGCCGTCGCCTCGCTCGCGGCGAAACGCCGCAGACGCGCCATGAGATCGTCGAAGTCGACAGCGTGGGCGTCGAAATCCGGACCATCGACGCACGCGAACCTGATTCGGTCTCCCACCTTGACCCGGCAGCCGCCACACATGCCGGTCCCGTCGACCATCACCGGGTTCAGGCTCACGACGGTCCTGATCCCGTGCGGGCGCGTCGTCTCCGCGCAGAACTTCATCATGATCGGCGGCCCGATCGCTACGACCTCGTCGATGTCGGAGTGCTGCTCGAGCGCCCGCTCGATCCCCGCCGTCACCACGCCCTTGATCCCCTCGGAGCCGTCGTCGGTGCAGACGATGAACTCGTCGCACACAGAACGGAACTCGTCCTCCCAGAACATCAGCTCCTTGCTCCGGAAGCCGACCACGCCGATCACGTACCCGCCGTTCTGCTTGTACGCCCGGGCCTGCGGATACACGGGGGCGACGCCGAGGCCACCGCCCACGCAGATGACCTTGCGACCGTAGGCGATCTCACTCGGAGTGCCCATCGGGCCGACGAGCGCGTGCAGGCTAGTGCCTACGCGGCACCGCACCTGCATCTCCTTCGTCGTCTTCCCGACCGCCTGAACGACCAGCGTCACCGTGCCCCGCTCCGGGTCGAAATCCGCGAGCGTGAGCGGGATCCGCTCACCGTGCTCGTGCGCCATCACGATGACGAACTGGCCGGGCTTGGCCGCCTTCGCCATCCGCGGATGGGAGATCTCGAGCAGATACGTGACATCTGAGAACTCCTGGCGCCGGACGATCTCAAAGAGAGCCGCCATTTATGCAGGAAACCAGCACGCACCGGATCGCACATCGGGGATAAGTACCGTCGCAGATGCGGTATAGCCGAGCGTACAGAGCGGCTGGAGCGATCCGCGGGGCTGGACCAACCTGCCACGAATCGGAACGCCCGGCCATGGCGGCCTCGCAAAGCCGCGAGTGTGTCGCGATCCGCCCCGGGAGCCTCCGGCGGTCTTGCCACCAAACCGCGCTATGAACACAGCGGACATATCGGCGGACCGCTCGCCGACACCCCGCCGGGCCTCAGGCTGTGGGGGAGGGGAAAATGCTCTTGACGCTCTCTACATCAACGTCTGCCGCGTCGTGACTTGCAGTCGGCCCTTTCCCACGACTCTGGGTGGTCCGCCCAGGCTTGACTCGTTCTAACGCGCGGCGATGTCCGATCATCCTGCAGTTCGCCGTAACCATGATCCAACGCATGGGCGGAGTCTGAAAACAGCGCGGCCGATCGCACCGTCCAGAGCGATCGCGCCGTCAGCATGTCAAGTCCCTCTCAGCCGCAATTCCAAAGCTTTGCGCGGAACTACGCGACGAGATCCGCCTTCTATACGGAGGACGCGCGTGGAGATTGCTGGTACATGTCGGCTGCAGTAGCGCGTGGTTCTACGCGGGAGACTGCTACCAGCGAGAGAGGAGCGTCATGACCAGCCTGACCCACGAGTCCTGGACACACGGCGCCGGCACGATGGATCCGGTCGACACGTTGACTGTCATCGACAACCGCACAGGCAAGCACTACGAGATCCCGATCGAGGATGAGACGATCCGCGCCACCGAGCTCCGCAAGATCAAGGCACACGACGATGACTTCGGGCTGATGACCTATGACCCCGCGTACATGGCCACAGCGTCGTGCCGTTCGACCATCACCTTCATCGACGGCGACACGGGCATCCTCGAGTATCGCGGCTATCCGATCGAGCAGCTGGCTGAGACGTCGAGCTACCTCGAGGTCGCCTACCTGCTGATCCATGGCCATCTGCCAAATCGGGCCGAGTTTGCGCAGTGGACCCAACAGGTCACTCATCACACGTTCGTGCACGAGAACATCAAGAGCTTCATGCAGGGCTTCCGCTACGACGCGCACCCCATGGGAATGCTGCTGGCGTCGGTCGGTGCGCTCTCCACGTTCTATCCGGAGGCCGCCGCGATCAAGGACGAGAAGCTCCGCTACATCCAGATCATCCGGCTGCTCGCGAAAATGCCGACGCTGGCGGCTTTCTCCTACCGCCACAGCCGCGGCCTACCGTATGTGTATCCGGACAACGATCTGTCCTACGCTGGCAATTTCCTGTCGATGATGTACAAGATGACCGAGCTCAAATACGAGCCGGACCCGCGTCTGGAGCACGCCCTAGATGTGTTGTTCATCCTCCACGCCGACCACGAGCAGAACTGCTCGACCACCGCAGTACGGAGCGTTGGCTCCTCGCAGGTGGATCCATACTCCGCCGTCTCCGCGGGCGTCGCAGCCCTCTACGGCCCTCTCCATGGCGGCGCCAACGAGGCCGTGCTGAGGATGCTCCGTCGAATCGAGCGCAAGGAGAACGTCCCGGACTTCATCGCGCGAGTCAAACAGGGCGAGGAGCGGCTAATGGGCTTCGGTCACCGGGTCTACAAAAACTACGACCCCCGCGCCAAGGTCATCAAGAAAGCCGCCGACGACGTGTTCGCGGTCATGGGCATGAATCCGTTGCTCGACATCGCCGTCGAGCTCGAGAGGAATGCGCTGGAGGACGACTACTTCGCATCGCGCAAGCTCTATCCGAACGTGGACTTCTATTCGGGGATGATCTACCAAGCGCTAGGCTTGCCCGTCGCGATGTTCCCGGTGATGTTCGCGATCGGTCGCACGAGCGGATGGATTGCGCAGTGGCTCGAGATGGTCAACGACACGGAGCAGAAGATCGCCCGCCCCCGCCAGATCTACGCCGGCCAGCGTGGGCTCAGCTACGTGCCGATGGCGCAACGGACTTAGCCCGCTCAATGCTGCGGCCGCCGTTGTCGTAGGTGAACATCCGGTCGTTGATCGTCGTCCCCTGCCGGATCATCGGGAAACGGGCAGCCAGCGGCATGCCCTCAGGCTCCTGCAAGAAGCCAGACTCAACACCAGGTCGACGTCGAGCTTCCCCAACTTGCGGATGCAGAAGGCGGTCCGGGCCAGAACGCTCTCGTCTGCGATCCCCCGCGCCGTTGTGCGATGCGCGCAACCGGACGTTCTCGATCAGAGGCCGGGACGTCGTAGCACAACAGTTCCCGCGTACACGATTTCCAGCACTGATCTCGAGTCGTACCCGCGTCGCTGCTCCTCAGCTATAGGCGAAACGGAGGCCGACCCTTGCCCCACCGCAGTGCTAGTGCTAGTTCACGGCTCGCCGCGCCGCACTCCCGCAAACGGACGACCACTTCCGGTTTGGACGGTGGCCGTCGGGTAAACGAATCAAATTGTCCCTGCTGTAGTGACGGTGGTAGGAGAAGCCCGAAGATCACCAAGTCTGGAGGCGTCGTCCCAACTGGACGTCGATATCGGGCGGTGCGATCAACTGTTATCCCACCGACCAATTAATGCCCCACGTTTCTGACTGGTTTTCCCGACGGCCACGACGAATCGGAGCAGTCGCGGGTGTACTACGCCGGGCTGCTGGATCGACAGGCAATGCAGCAGAGCCGCGCAGCCCGACGATCTCTCCTGCGTTGGAAGGCCACCAGCCACGCCGACCGACACGGCCACGGCTGCCCGTCCGGCCCAGCGATGCAGCACTCTGACGGCGCCCGACCTGGCGGCCGCCCTCCGCCGTTAGCCACGAACTCCTGAATAGCAAGCACAAGAGCAGCAGCCTCGCCGCCCCAGCGTCGCTGCCGGTTCAGGCGTCAAGCAGCCACGCCATCCGCACCGGCGACCTCGCTCTCCTGGCGCGATGCGATCTAGAGAGTCGGCTCGCGCGGCGCCCTAACCGCGTTCGCTGAGCGTTCGCCTGTGAGACGCCGTCGCAGTCGAACTCGACGGCCGGCTTGACCCCCGGAATTCCGTGTCGGTCAGCGATGGCCACCGTTCACGCGGCCCGTGGGTTCGGGAGCCGAGAGGCGGGGCGTCGACCGCCGCGTGGCGTGTCGGGATGCCGGTGTGGGAGGTGGGATGATCGTGGTGATGCGCGGTGATGAGGAGCTTGGTCGCAGGGCCGCTGATCTCGCGGGACGGCTCCCGGACGCGCTCGCGCCACTGGCGCGGATCGCTTACAACTATCGCTGGTGCTGGTATCCGGGCGGCAAGGACGTGTTTCGCTCGATCGACGAGAGTCGCTGGGAGCTGTGCGGCGAGAACCCGGTTCGACAGCTGCAGGAGGCCTCGGGTGAGGCGCTCGCGCGGGCGGCCGGCGATCGCGCTTTGCTCGCCCGTGTGGCGTCGCTGGAGGACGCGTTCGCAGCGGACCGGAGGCGGCCGCCCGCGGGAGCGGTGGCGCTGGAGCGGCCGATCGCGTTCCTGTGCGCCGAGTATGGCGTGCATCAGTCGCTGCCGATCTACTCGGGCGGGCTCGGCGCTCTGGCCGGCGACCTGCTGAAGGAGGCTTCGGATCGAGCGCTGCCGCTGGTGGCCGTCGGCTTGATGTACCGCCAGGGGTATTTCCGTCAGCGCCTGGAGGTCTCCGGCTGGCAGCAGGAGTACTGGGTTGACATCGATCCAGAGCGGCTTCCCGCGGCCCTTGTACGCGCGGAGGATGGGCTGCCGCTGACGATCACGGTGCCAATCGGGGAGAAGGAGGTCAACGCGCAGATCTGGCGCGTGGCCGTCGGTCATGTGCCACTGTTTTTGCTCGACGCCGATCTGCCCGAGAACGGCCGTCTTGAGCGGTGGATTACATCGCAACTCTACGTCGCAGATCCGGTGACCCGCCTCTCGCAGTACGTGCTGCTCGGTGTCGGTGGCGTGCGCGCGCTCGCGGCGTTGGGGATCGAGCCGGCGCTGGTGCACCTGAACGAGGGGCACGCGGCGTTCGCGGTGCTCGAGCTGGCGCGCAGCGAGGCGGCGCGCGGAGCGTCGGTGGAGGCGGCGCTCGAGGCCGCCCGGCAGCGTACGGTGTTCACGACCCACACGCCCGTTAGGGCCGGCAACGAGACCTACTCGCGCGAGGAGGTGATCGGCGCGCTTGAGGGTCTCGCGGCCGAGCTGGGCGTCGATTCCGAGGTGCTCGTGCGACTGGGCCGTGAGCGCCCCGAGGACAGTGGCGAGCCGTTCGGCCTCACGCGATTCAGCCTGCGGATGAGCCGCGCCTCAAACGGCGTCAGCCGCCGCAACGGAGTCGTCGTCCGCGAGATCTGGCGCGCGCTGTGGCCTGAGCGGACCGTCGAGGCGGTGCCGATCACCCATGTCACCAACGGCGTGCACCTGCCAAGCTGGATCGGGCCTCCGATGCGCCGTCTGCTGGACCGCTATCTCGGTGCGGCCTGGTGGCGGCAGGCGAGCGACGTCGCGACCTGGCAGGCGCTCGACCGGATACCCGACGCCGAGCTGTGGGAGGCACGGTGCGAGCAGCGCGCGGAGCTGGTGCAGTTCGTCAAGGAGCGCAGCGGGATCGACCGGCTCGCGGAGCGCCAGCCGCGCCTGGGGATCGAGGCGGCCGCCCGCGCGTTTGACCCGGAG
The DNA here is from genome assembly GCA_963794285.1 of uncultured Solirubrobacterales bacterium. Lineage (GTDB taxonomy): Bacteria > Actinomycetota > Thermoleophilia > Solirubrobacterales > Solirubrobacteraceae > Palsa-465. The sequence goes on along the minus strand of CAWCDS010000005.1, from coordinate 1,188,606 downwards.
GTGCTGACGATCGGGTTCGCGCGGCGCAACGCGACATACAAGCGCATCCGGCTCCTCATACACGATCCCAGCCGGGCGCTCGCGCTGCTCACTGGGCCCCACCCGGTCCAGTTCGTGTTGGCCGGCAAGGCGCATCCCAACGACGAAGAGGCCAAGCACGTCGTCCAGGAGCTGTTTCGCTTCAAGGACGCACCCCATGTCGCAGAGCGCGTCGTGTATCTACACGACCACGACCTCGGAATGGCCGCAAGGCTCGTGCGTGGCTGCGATCTCTGGCTCAACCTGCCGCGGCCGCCGCTCGAGGCCAGCGGAACCAGCGGGATGAAAGCCGGCATCAACGGCGGACTGAACCTGAGCGTGCTCGACGGCTGGTGGGCCGAAGCCTACGACGGCACCAACGGCTGGGCACTTGAGGGCGAGGTCCACCCCGACCCCGCGGCCCAGGACGCCCGAGACGCCGACGCCCTATACCGCCTAATCGAGCGGGAGGTCGTGCCCGCCTTCTATGACCGCGACGCGGAAGGGCTCCCGCGCTCCTGGCTCACCAGCATCCGCGCCTCGATCCGCACCCTGGCACCCGCCTTCTGCGCCGGGCGAATGCTCGACGACTATCTCGAGCGAATCTACACGCCGACAAGGACCAGCGCCTGAGCCGACCAACCCGGCTTCTCACTGAAAACGAGGGGGCCCTTTGGGCCCAGGCTCCGTCTCGAATGAGACCGTCGCGCCCTCCGCGAGTGAGTTATAGCCGCCGCCGACTACCCGCTGTAATCGACGAACAGGGTCCTTTCCGGGCCCCTCGGGGCGTGATGAATTCCAAGCCCTCTTCTCATCGCTGAACCAATTCACGGTCGCGATGGCCATCGCCTGTCCTGTTTTGATCTTGTGTCGCGGACGACGGGAGCTGAGGACGCGACGATCTGCGAGCGCGCGCATTGTCTTGCGGCCACCCGCGAGGTACGCTTGGCGGCGCCGAGTTCGGAAACCTCCGATGACCCAGCAGTACATCATCGGGCAGTTCTCGTTGTTGCTGGAGGATCTGCGACCGCCGGTTGGCGAGTGGCTGACGGCCGTTGACGACCTGCGAAGCGAGGTCGAGTCCTCTCCGTTGCCGATGCTTCCGCGGCTGGCTCGGCAGGCGCTCGAGTTGACCGACATGATCTGCTGGGCCGCGCTTGAGCAGGGGGACGTGAGCGGCTTTCGCGAGTATGCGAAAGCTGCCGCGGCGCTCGGGGAGTTCGCCGACAACGCCCGTCTGTTGCCCGAATAAGCGGGCGCTGTCGGCGTCGACCAAACCGGCTACTCTGCCTGCCCGAACGCTGCGATCTCCTTCTGCTCTTGTTCTGAGAGCTCGCGCGGGGTCTCGCCGCGCGCGAGCTTCTCGCTCTGCACGTGGTGCCGGATGTCATCGACGACCTCGGGGTTCGCGAGCGTCGTCACGTCGCCGACGTCGGAGAAGTTGGAGATCCCGGCGATCACCCGTCGCATGATCTTGCCCGACCGGGTCTTCGGCATGTCGGAGACGATCCACACGCTCTTCGGACGCGCGATCTTGCCGATCTCCCGGTCGATCGCATCGCTGACCTTCTGCTCGATCTCCTTGCTCGGCTCGTACCCGGGCTTCAGCGCGACGTACATCTCCACGATCCTGCCGCGCAGCTCGTCGATGACCGGGACCGCGGCCGCCTCGGCGATCTCCTCGACCGTGATGCTCGCCGACTCGAGCTCCTTGGTTCCGAGCCGGTGCCCAGCGACGTTGATCACGTCATCGACGCGGCCGAGGATCCGGAAGTAGCCATCGGCCGCCTGGACCGCGCCGTCGCCGGCGAAGTACGGCCAATCGCGCCAGTCCTTACTGTCCCTGTCGCGGTTGTACTTCGCGTAGTAGGTGTCGATGAACCGCTCCGGCTGACCCCAGATCGTCTGGAAGCTGCCCGGCCACGGGTTGCGGATGCAGATATTCCCGGCCTTGCCGCTCCCCCTCGCTACCTCCTGCCCGTTCTCGTCGTAGATCACCGGGTAGATCCCGAGCACCCCCGGCCCGCAGCTGCCCGGCTTCATCGGCTGCAACGCCGGCAGGGTGCTGCCCAAAAAGCCGCCGTTCTCGGTCTGCCACCACGTGTCGACGATCGCCGCCTCACCCTTGCCCACGAAGTGGAAGTACCAGCGCCAGACGTCGGGCTCGATCGGCTCCCCGACCGTCGTCATGTGCTTGAAGTGATAGTCGTACTTCTCGGGCTCCTCCGGCCCCAGCTTGCGCAGCATCCGGATCGTCGTCGGCGCGGTATGGAAGATGTTCACTCCCAGCCGTTCTGCGATCCGCCACGGCCGCCCCGCGTCCGGATAGACCGGCACGCCCTCGTACATCACGCTCGTCGTCCCGAGCGACAGCGGCCCGTAGACGATGTAGGAGTGGCCGGTGATCCAGCCGATGTCCGCAAAGCACCAGTAGGTGTCGTCGGGATGGATGTCCTGGTAGTAGCGCGAGGTGCCGGTCACGTACGAGAGGTAGCCGCCGGTCGAGTGCTGACAGCCCTTCGGCTGACCAGTCGTGCCGCTCGTGTACATCAGAAACAGCGGCGCCTCCGCGGGCATCGACACCGGCTCGACCTGCGCGCCGCGGTAGTCCTCCAGCAGCTCATCAACGAAGAAATCGCGCCCCTCGACCATCGGACTCTTCGATCCGTACTCCCCCGAGTGCCGGCGCCAGACCAGCACCTTCTCGACCTCGACCCCCTCCTTGCGCGCAGCCTCGATCGCCTCGTCCGCCTTGACCTTGTGGTCGATCAGCTCGCCGTTGCGGTAGTAGGAGTCCATCGTCACCAGAATCTTGCTCTGCGAGTCTGCAATCCGGTGGCCGCAGGCGGCGCCGGCGAACCCGCCGAACACCTGTGAATGGATCACCCCAAGGCGCGCGCAGGCAAGCATCGAGACCGGCAGCTCGGGCACCATCGGCAAATGGAACGTGACCCGATCGCCCGTCTCCACACCCCCGAACTCCTTGAGCAGCGCCGCGAACTCGCCGATCCGCCGATGCAACTGCTGATATGTGATCTCCTGCGTCTCCGCGTCCTCGGGCTCGGGCACCCAGATCAACGCGGTCTTGTTGCCACGAGACTCCAGATGGCGGTCGACACAGTTCACGCACGCGTTCAGACGCCCACCAACCCACCACTTCCAAAACGGCGGCTCGCTCGTGTCGAGCACCGTGTCCCACTTGCGATCCCACGTCAGCATCTCCGCATACTCGATGAAACAGTCCGGGAAGCGCTCCTCGCCGAACCGCTCGAGAATCGCCGGATCATTCGCGTTCGCCTGCTCAACGAACGACGCCGGCGGCTCGAAGTACTCCTCCTCACGCCAATGAACCGCGATCTGCGCCTCCGACACCGCAGCCTCAGCGACCTCGGCGGCCGAAGGATGTCTCTGGTCTCCTACTCCCATTGCTCAACCCTCCACTCAACGACAGGCTCCCCGAAATAACAGCCGGCGCAAGGCTTCCCTGCGCGGCACGGCTGGTGCAGCGCGGCAATGCACTAGGACGCTAACAGGCGCAGGCACACCTCCTTCGCTGAGGACGAACGTCATGCCTCGAAGATGAAGCGAGACAAGCGCAGCGACGCATGCGGACGGCCTTTCGTCAGCTTTGGATGATCCCAGCTCGCGACGCCGCTTCGCATCCGTAGTTCCCCCCTTGCTTACACGGCGCGAACTTGAGCGCGCCACATCCAGCGCCGCCCCTCCCACGCCTCACTGCGCGAGTTACCGCTACCGGTGCAGGCGCCCGGCAAGCTCCGCGCGCTGGCGCTCGCTCAGGCCGCCGAAGGTCTTGCTGCCATCGCAGCGTGGAAGCTGTCGTCGGAGAAGGGCAGCGCCTCGGCGTGCGCTTGAACGGTGTGCGCGGCGTCGCCCGGACGCTTGGCGATCATCACCGGCGAGGGATCGACAGCAACGACGTTCCGATCCGACGGCCGTATGCGCCGGCACCAGCGCCAACGTTGACCACGGTCCGCGCGTCCTCTAGATGTAGTTCCTGATCACGTTGTTCCGGTCTGAGGGGTAAGCCATCCGGCGCTCCTTGGAGGCTGAAGGTGCTCAAGCCATCAGTCCCAAGGAGGACACCGGATGAAGATGCACGCTAACGCGAGGCTCAGTCTGAAGGGCCGCGAGCTGCTGATCGATCGCGTGGAGAACGCGGGGTGGTCGCTGAGCGCGGCCGCCGAGGCGGCCGGGATCAGTGACCGCACCGCGCGCAAGTGGATCGCCCGCCACCGCGCCGAAGGGCGTGACGGGTTGCTGGATCGCTCCTCTGCCCCCACGGTCGTCGCGAACCGCACCGATGAGCGGCGGGTCGAGGTGATCGCCGCGCTCAGACGGCTGCGGATGACCGGCGCGGGAGCTGACGCTCGCGTTCGCCCAGCCCGAGCGCCTGGACCGAGTCCCCTGGTGCTGGCGCGACAAGCGGGTGCCACGTGATGCACGGGTCGAGTCCGCTTTCGTGCTCGCGCGAGCATATGAAGAGCCGACGGTGGCTGGTTTTATCGGCCGATTGCGGGGCAGGTGGGGCGGACGGCTTGCAGGTTTTCAGTGGTGCCTGATCGAGTCGTAGATGTTGAGGTAGTCCTGACCGGGCTGCGCCCAAGAGCGATCGGTCCGCATGCCGTTCAGCATCAAGTGGCGGAACCGCTGGGGCTGTGCGCTGTAGTGCTTGATCGCACGGCCCATCGCGGATTCCAGGCCCTGGTGGTCGGGGTGCTGGAACACGTATCCGGTCCGCTGCTCAGGGGGATCGGGCGCGTAGTCGCAATCGGCTACCGTGTCGGCCAGGCCGCCGCATTTCCTCACGATCGGCACTGTGCCGTACTTCAGCGCGACCTGCTGAGCTAGGCCGCACGGCTCGAACAGACTGGGCATCACCAGCAGGTCCGATCCTGCGTAGACGAGATGTGCGAGGTCGGGGCAGAACTGCAGCTCGAGATGGACATCGGGATTGTCGTTGAGGTGATGCTTGAGGTGGCGGAAATGGCCACCGATCCCGGGATCGGGGGTCGAGCCAAGCAGCACGAACTGCGCTCCCTGCTGGAGCGCATAGAAGATCGCGTGATGAATCAGATCCACGCCCTTCTGCTGGTCGAGCCGGCCGACGTAGGAGATCACCGGCTTGCGGTCGTGGCGCAGCATGAACCGCTCACGCAGGAAGCGTTTGTTCTCGTACTTCTCCTCGACCGAGTCGGGTCCGTAGCACTGCGGGATCAGCGGGTCGATCTCCGGATTCCAGGTGTCGTAGTCGACGCCGTTGAGCACGCCACCGAACTTGTGCCGGTGCATGTCTAGCATGCGCCCGAGGCCACGTCCTTCATCGGAGTTGCATGCCTCCCAGGCATGACCGGGCGAGACGGTAGTGACGAAGTTCGAGTAAACGATCCCGCCCTTCAGCAGGTTCAGCGCCTGCGGATTGAAGTCGTGCCGCAGTCGCTCATCGACGAAGTAGCGGGCGGGATCGCACAGCCCGCTCGCCCAGAGAATGGATTCGCCCGTGACCCCCTGGTGGCTGAAGTTGTGCACGGTTAAACACGCGCGCTGATCCCGCATGCCGGCCTGCTGGTAGATCTCGTACAGCAGCACGGGGACGAGCGCCGTCTGCCAATCGTGGCAATGGATGATCTCCGGGCGCTTGCCGGCCTTGAGCATGAACTCGAGCGCCGCCTTGCTGAAGAAGGCGAACCGCTCGACGTCGTCCCAGGCGCCGTAGAGGTGCCCGCGGTTGAAGAAGCGCTCGTCGGAGTGCGGATCGATGAAGAAGCACTTGCGGCCGTCGACGAAGCCGAACGACACCGTGCAATGGATCGCGCCGCTATACCACGGCACCCACAGATCGTCGTACACCACGGTCAGCCCGTAGATCCGGTCGTAGCGCATGCAGTCGTACTTCGGGAGCACGATCTCGACAGCGTTCCCGCGTAGCTCGAGCTCACGGCTCAGTCCGAACACGACATCTCCGAGCCCGCCGGCCTGCGCGACGGAAGCGCACTCGCTCGCGATCATCACCACGTACACGCTGACCCCCCAGCCCCGCGTGTGAGCGCTCTCACGCATGCCCTCGCATCAAGCCGCATTGCAGCAGGGGCGGAGGAAGACTCGCTCGATCGCACGATTTCGTGTACATCGCTCCGACGAGCCGACCCGGTCCCTGCACCGAGCCTGATGCCCGCGGACCTATCGATAGTGGCGTAGCGGACGCGCTCACAGCGAATCGAAGCCGATATTGCATTACACATCGCAACATTTTGTGATCGGAAATTGCGCCGAGGCGCGCTCCCGAGGACCGCCGCCGCCACCCAAGAGCGACCCAGGCGCCGCCAGCGCCGCGAACACCGCGAACACCGCGAACACCGCGAACACCGCGACAGCACCATCGCCGACGCCCCGCCCGATCCTGATGCGACGTGCCCACCAAACCGCAAACAGCGACGGGCTATCGACAGCGCGGAGCATCGTGACGATCGGCTGGGTGTCGACGTCGGTGGCGCGATCGCGCTCGCCACGGCGCTCCGAGCTAGCCGAACTCGGAAGGCTACGAGCCCTGAAGGGCGGTCACGGGAGCGGGCGTCGGGCTACCTACCGGTCGCGGCCCCCAACGGGCAACACCGTGCGTGGGACAGCGCACTGAGGCGTCAAGCAGCACCATCTCACCGATTTGCAGACCGGGCCCGACCAGCCCTGCATCCGTCGCCGCACGGTAATCATGGACCGGCGCCAACGCTCTTGGAATGCGCGGATGGCGGGATCGCTTTCGCTCTTTCGGCCCGCACGGTCCGGGCGATCGGATAGGCGACCGAGGGATCGTGCGGATCGTCGACGTCCGACGACTCCTGAGCGGCGAATCCAATCGCCAGCGCGGCAGAATCAGGAGCCAGGAGTGCATGGCGGTGCAAGCGCTGGATGAACAGCTCTACCAATCGGCAACCCGATTTGCCCAGTCGGGGCTACGGGCGTTCCTTGAGGAGGACTCGGAGATCTTCCTGCTGCATGCGGCGATCGCACTGGAGCACCTGGCAAAGGCAAATCTCGCCGCGCTCCATGGCAGCTTGGTCGCCGGGAAAGACTTCGATTCGCTCCTTCACACATGCGGCTTATCCCAGCACGCCGAGAGGCCACCTTCGGTTATGAAGACGATCGGAACACGCGATGCACTCGACCGCTCTGGTCAGTTGATCCCAGAGCTGCGGAACATCCGCTCTTCGTTGAACCTTCTGGTTGAGATCCGAAATGGCATCGTCCATGCGGGACAGCTTGAGCTTGCTCAGGAGGAGGCGGTGCTAATGCTAATTCCATTCCTCAGAGCGTGTGACTACCTGCTAGCGAGCTTGACTTTGGCTAACCGCGAAAGCTTTTGGCAGGACCTGCTCGATATGGTCGACGTTCGCCTTTCTGAGTCCGCGAAGGCGGCAGAGCGTTCGGCGACCGACAGCGTCGCGGCCGCTCGCCTGAGGTTCCAAAACCGATTTGGAGCCATGGCGGCGACTGCCCGTGCTGCCGTAATCGCCAGCATTGAGCAGAGCTACGACCCGCGCAGATACGAAGAGGCCGTTCATGCGTGCCCGGCGTGCGAGCATCTCGCGCTCGTTAGCGGAAGCCACAACGTTGACTGGAAGCCTGAATACGAGTACGACCGCCTCACCGGCGAGGATTACGTGATAGATGCGTACCCGGTGGTTACGTTTCTTCCGGGGACGCTTGAATGTCGGATTTGCGATCTAGTCCTGGATGGCGAAGAGCAGCTTCGAGCGGCCGGGCTCCCTACGTCCTGGCAGCTCGCCGATGTCGATCCCAAAGACTTCTATGAGCAGGATGAGCTGTGGGACGAGTAATCAATTCTAGACCTCGGGTCCGTAGACGAGGCTGTCAGCTTCGCTTCCCCTTTGATCGACAGGCAGCAGTCTCGATCAAGCTGCTGTGTTTGTGAGCAACAGCGGCCACACGCCCGTGGTTGGGGTCCCTGCCGCATTTGCGAAGAGGAGCAGCGCCCAAGCGCGCCGACCGGGGAAGAGCCCCTCGGCCCTTCCCCGACCCGGTCTTGCGACGGCCCTCGCTTCAGAGTTCGAGGCCGGCGCTGACGTGCATCATCGGCGCTCGCCGCGCGTGGATCGTGCCGATGATCTCCTCGACGTCGATCCCCTGCAGGTAAACGCTCGTGGTCGAGACGTACGAATGCCCGAGCTGCCGCTGGATGACCGGCAGCGGCACGCCTTCGCGTGCGAGCTCGACAGCATGCGCGTGCCGCAGTTCTCGATCGCGGTGGCATCGGGGTCGAGAGCAGGAACTGTGGTAAACACGAGATCCCGGCCATTTTCCGCTCCGAACCCTGCGGGCGTCATGCCGGGCAGCGCACCTGCCATCGCCGCTCGCTCGGAAGGAAAAACGGCGAACTCGCCCACCACCGCACCCTGCGCGCGATCTTTGATCATCTCGATGACCTTGTTCCGGATCCGTCACGCACTAGGACATGGAATCTGGTCTGACTGATTCTGATACAGGCGTTGAACGCCGCCGCCCCACCACCGCCGCGGCCGACGAACGCAACGCCCGCGAACGCAACGACCGAACTCACAGCAGCGGCACTAGCGAGCACCGTCGCGACGCGCACTCCTAAACGCCGCCAGCTCACCCCGGAGATTATGCGTCCAACTCATCATGCCGCAATCACCGGACCACCCGAGAGCGCCGTCCCTCCCCCTCAGGACCTACAGCAGTAGCCGAGCAGCTGGCGGGCGTCTCAGCTTGGAAGGTCAACCGGACGTCAATGACGTGTTCAGCCCGCCGTGGCGTGGGAGTCCGGTAGCTCGGCGGCTCGAGCCGATCGACACCTCGACGCTCGCCGGCCGCCGCGACCCCCGCTGCTGCGGCTCGGGTTCGACGCCGCGCTGCGGCAATCCGAGCCCGTCGCGCTCGGCGTCGAGGACCGGGGTTCGACGCCGCGCAGTGGTCGGCTACTCCGTCCGTCTTCTCGCGGGGAGACAGGGCGCGCGGGGTGGTACGACGGCGGTCGGCTGGCCCGCGACTTGATTCTCCCGGCGCTCCCGGGCACTCCCCTGCTGAAGAGAACCGCGGACAGCGCGGACCCGTGCGATCCGCCGCGCCCGTGCCGCCGGCCTGTGACGCGCGGGGATCGAGCGGATCAAGCAGAATCGAGCCAACAAGCAATGAGCGGCATCCACAGCACCGACCACGTCCGTCCCGGTCAGCTTCAGCGGGACGGAGCGCGCCTGCGCGAGGGTGCCGCCCGCTCACACGGATCTGAGCGGAACCGGGCACGGACGGAGCCCCTCACAATCACCCACAACGACACCCGATCACTACCTCGGCGTCCGGTCGAACGAGCCGGCTGCGCTACCACTAACTCAGGATCACCGCGCGCATTTTGGCGGATATAGAGACGGGCAAATGCCAGAGCCACCGCCAAGCCGCAAGGACCTGTATCTCGAGCGAATGTTCGAGACCAGTAGCCAGGCCTGGGAAAAGGTGGGGGTCGCGGGCCAGGTCAGTCGAGCGAAGGTTCGCAGGGCACGTCGGCAGGCCGTGCTCCTGCTGCTGTTGCTTGCCGGCGTCCTCGTCGCATACGCGAACCGCAAGGAGTTCTTCGGCCATGGCCTCGATACAGCTGTTCGAGCTGCAACGGTGTTGGCGCTCGTGGTCCTCGGATGGGCGCTCGCGCGGGACATCGGCCGGGCTGCCGCGCCGACGTTCTTTCGCCGGATGGACCCTGCGACCGCAGGCATCGTCGGGTTCCTGATCCGGTTCCTGACTCTGCTGATCACTGGGCTTGCGGCCTTGTGGATCGCTGGGCTGAATCCCCAAGCGCTTGCCGTCGGCGGGGCGTTCACCGCGGTCGTGCTGGGTCTCGCCGCACAGCAGACGCTGGGAAACCTGATCGCCGGGATGGTGCTCTTGAGCGCACGCCCGTTCCGGGTCGGCGAGCGGGTACGACTCCAGGCAGGGGCGCTGGCTGGGAGGACTGAAGGCGTCGTCAGCTCCCTCGGTCTTCTGTACGTCACGCTCGCGCGTGGCGAGGACCGGATCATGATCCCCAACAGCGTCGTGCTCTCGGCAGCGATCGTTCCGCTCCGCGAGCCCGACCCCGTGAACGTCAGGGTGCGCCTTGGCGCCGGTCTCCACCCAAGCCACGTCCAGGCGATCCTCGACGAGGGGGTAAACACGCCAACGCGCTCGGAGCCGCGCGTGCTGCTCGAGGAGATCGACGGCGAGGACGTCGTCGTCCGCGTCCAGGCGACGCCCGAACGCGCCAACGACGGCGCCCGACTGGCGGACGAGATCATCGCTGCGCTCGCCAGCGTCACCGGCGAGCACGAGCTGCCGGACTAGCGACTCCACCGCCCGCCCCGCGTCAGGCCATCCGAGCCGTCCCTCAATCTCAGCGCTTCCGGGTCCGGCCCCTGGCGGGGTCCGCGGCGATCATCCGCGCTGAACCCCAAGCGTCGAATGCTTGCACGAGGCGAAGGAACCGTCACGAACATCACAGCTGTACCCGGCCGACCAGATCGACCGCGACCTCTGCGCGTGATCCCGGTCGCCGGATCAAGCGCCACAAGCGTGTGCGAGCGCTTATGTGTGTCCACCCCGATCACGATCATCTGCAGCGTCCCTTCGTTGGTTGTGGCCGACGGAGCGGACTCCGGCGGACACACCCAGTAGGGGCGATGCCACGCTCCGAGACCTAGAGTGTCAATGGCCATTGGTTTCTCCCCACTTGCGATCCTCGGCGGCGGCGGGCGACACGGCAGAAGCCGGTCAGACCACACAAGGCCGACAGGCGAAGAGAGAGTCAGCCCGCCGCCGTCCGAGAGCCAAACCGACGAGCCGGACGACACCGACCGCCGAGCCGTCGGGTTCTCACTGAGGCGAGGAGCGGGACGCGACCGGACGCGACCTACGCTTCTTGCTTCTGCGTTGACAAGGCGTTGTCGTTCGTTGAGCTCGACACGCGCTCACGAGCGCGTTGAGGCCGGGGGGTCTGCCGTGATCAGCGTTGCGGGACCGTGGTCTGCGCGGCCCATTTGTACAGATCGTCTGCGAACGCGCCCGGGTCGCGTGTCCGCACGTAGGTCGAGACGGCGTCGTAGAAGGCCTCTTGGAAGTCGGGGCTCAGCCCTTCGCCGTGTGCGATGGATAGCAGCACCGGCGATGCCCAGAACGCCTTCGAGGACGCCCGCTGATAGGCGGGCAACGTCGAGACGTCGACGTCGTGGACGACGGGGATTGACCCCTTTGCCTTGCTGAACGCGAGTTGGGTGGCGGGATCGTCGATGCCACTCAGGAACGCGAGCGCGTTCTTGGCGTTCTTTGCCTTGGTTGCGGCGACGAAGACGTCGACGACCGCGAGGAAGCTGCCTCCGGTGCCGGGAAAGGGGACAGCCCCGAAGCCCGCGCCCTCGCGTGCGCCGTCGGCGATCAGCTCGCCGAAGGCCGAGTCGTTCATGGACTCGAAAGCGCACCCGCCGGCCGCGAGCTTCTTGGTTGCCTGGTCCCAGGTCAGGCGGCTCGCCTCGGGGTCGGCGTAGCGCAGGATGGCGCCGAAGTTATCGAGGGCGGTCCGCACCTGCTTGCTGCGCCAATCGAGGCCGTTCTTGACCATATGCTGCCAGCCGCGAGGTCCGATCGAGCTCAGCAGCGTGTTCTCAAAGAGCTCGACCGTGGTGAAGCGGTCCTTGGCGCCGAGGCATAGCGGCGTCAAGCCGGAGGCTTTGATCTTCCTGAGGTCGCTGATAAACGAGTCGACCGTGTAGCCGCTCGAGGGGGGCGCGACGTGAGCCCGCTCGAGGAGCTTGGTGTTGAACCACAGGACGTTGCTGCGGTGAGCGCCGGTTGGGACGCCGTACGGGCGGCCGTCGTGCATGACTGCCTTGAGGATCGTGGGGTTCATCGACGCGCTGAGACGCTCGCGCTCGAAGATTGACGCGACGCTGCGGATGACGCCACGGCTGGCATACCCCTGGACCGACTTCCCGGCGAACGTCTGCCAGACATCGGGCGGGTCGTTGCGCTGGAGTCGTTTCGCGAGCTCGACGATCGCGTTGGAGCCAGCGCCGCCGGCGACCGCGCCGTTAATTGCCCTGACGCCCGGGTTTGACGTGCGGAAGGCGGCGAACAAGTCGTTGAGGGCCGCCGACTCGGACGGTGAGGTCCACCACGACACGACCTCGAGTTGATTCGTGCTTACCGTGGCGCTCGTCGGCGAGTTGCTGCCGCACGCGCTGACCACGGCGGCTACGGCGGCCGCGAGGAGCGTGAACCGCCAACGTCCGCTCACCCCGTCCCCTCGGCGGGTTGCGGTGGCCTGGCGACAGTCGGCGGAGCGACCTCCCGAACGGGTTGCCCGCTCGCCTCGCTCGGCTCGGCCTTGAGGTCGTAGAGCGCGTAGAGACCGACCACTGCGAAGCAGAACGCCGGGACGATGAACGAGAACGCGGGGCTGGTCGCGTCCACGACCTTGCCCTGGAGCACCGGCATGATCGCGCCGCCCACGATCGCCATGACGAGGCCGGCCGCTCCGAACTTCGTCGCCGGTCCAAGGCCCTTGAGCGCGACGCCGTAGATCGTCGGGAACATCAGTGACAGGCAGAACGACAGCGAGACGACGGCGATCACGCCTGCCATGTTCGGACTCGCCATCGCAAACAGGCACAGCGCAACTGCAAGGAACGCGAGCACCGCCAGCACCTTGGTGGCCCGGACGAATCCGATCACCCAGGTCATGAGAAAACGCGAGGCGAGGAAGATCAAGAGACTCACCTGCAGGTATGCGGCTCCCTTGGTGAGGCTGCCGCCGAGCGCCTGGCCCACGTACTGGATCAGGTACGTCCACGTGCACACCTGCGCGCCGACGTTCATAAACTGGGCAACCACGCCGAGGCGGTAGCGGTTGTTGCGCCACAGGACGCCAAACAGCGCGCGAGTGCCGCCCTCGTAGGAGCTCGCGTCTGGGAACTCCTCCACGATCGGCGGCGCCTTCCGGGTTGCGATGGCGATCCCGATCACGATCAGCAGGATCGCGAGGCCGACGTATGGCGCCATGACCGCCCCCAGCTCGCCGGCGCGGATCGTGTGTAGCTGATCCGGTGTCAGGGACGAGATATCGACCGGATCGGCGAGTTTCGGCAGGATCAGCGTCGCAGCGAGGAATACGCCGAGGTTCGTGCCGACGGGATTGAACGCCTGGGCGAGGTTCAAGCGACGCGTTGCCGTGCTCTCCGGGCCGAGCGCGATGACATACGGGTTCGCTGACGTCTCGAGCATTGAGCAGCCGGCCGCCATCGCGAACAGGGCGACGAGGAACGCGTCGTAGGTCATGATCTTGCTCGCCGGATAAAACAGAAACGCGCCGAGCGCGGCAAGCGAAAGACCGCTCAGGATGCCCGTCTTATAGCCGAAGCGCTGATTGATGAAGGCCGCTGGGAGTGCCAGCAGGAAGTACGCGCCGAAATACGCCAGCTGTACAAGCGAGGCTTGAAACGTGCTCATGTCGAAGATGCGCTTGAACCCGGCGACCATCGGTGTCGTCAGGTCCTGCGCGATACCCCAAGCCGTAAAGCAGCAGATGAGCGCGATAAACACCACCACCATGCCTTTGCCGATCAGCGGCTGGCTTCGCGTCGCCTCCGGCTGTGCGACCACTACAGGCTTGGCGATGCTGCTCAACGGCGTCACGCTCCTCTCGCGCCGCGCTCACCTTCTCAACGCACTTCTACCCACGAAGGTGCGACATGTCAACCCGCGTTCGGCGATATCGGATGATGCCTTGAGGTCGGCCACCTTTGGCCGGCTCCATCTGATCGGCCGATCGATCCCGCGCGCCATCGCGGCCAGGGACGTCGTTGGGCAACTCGAATCCAGGCTAGCCTTCGATCGGCGCTATAGCTCCGCTCGGGGAGGTGACGCGTTAACCCGGAAAACAGGAGTTTCACAACGGTGGGCAAGATTGTGACCCTGGCTAGGCGGCCCTCCGCGCCAGGCGCCCTTCCCGCAGAGCCGCGAGGTCGACGTCATCCAGGGAGGTGACCAGCACGTCGGGCTCGGCGGCGCCGAGGAGGTCCTCGTCGTCGGCGCGCGATAGGCCGAGCGCGGCCATCCCTCCCGCCTTGGCCGCCTGGATGCCGGAGACCGCGTCCTCGACGACGAAGCATTCCTCGGGTGGCACACCGAGCTCGCTGGCCCCAGTGAGGAAGATCTCGGGATGCGGCTTGCCCCGTGCGAAGTCACGGCCCGAGATGTCGGCGTCGAAGAATTCTAGGAGGGTCAGCGCGGGTGTCACCTGCTCGGACTCCAGACCGTTCTCTTGTGCGAAGGTGTCCAGGCGGATCTGGCGCAGGAAGAGGCCCGCATTCTTTGAGGAGGAGGCTGCGGCGACGCGGATCCCGGCGTCTTTTACCGCGATGATGAAGCGCAGCGCGTCGGGGTAGGCGGTGAACTCGCCCGCCTCGATGAGTTCGATGACCATCGACTGTTTGCGGTCGCCGTACGTCCTCGACCGGGTCTCGGCGTCGGGGACGTCGAAGTACTCGAGCGCCGCTTGGGCGCCGCTGAAGCGCGGCTTGCCGGACATGACTTGCTGATAGACCTGCGGGGTGAATCGCTCGGGCGAGTAGCTCGTGTGGGGCTGGACGTCGCTCCATTGCGTCTCCATGAGCTCTTTGAGCGCGTCGCGCCAGGCGCGTTCGTGCGGCGAGTCGACCAGCACGCCGTCGACGTCGAAGATGGCGCCGCGAAAGCCAGTGGCCATGGTTCCTCCTTTCCTACCTTGTGACGCTCGTCGTCTGCTTGAGCGCGAATGTGTGGTGGTCGCCGGCGCGGAGTTCGCGAACCTCGTCGCCCACCGCGACGCGGATTGGGCGGCTGAATCCCTCGGTGTGCGCGACGACCGTCAGCCCGCCGTCCTTGAGCGTAACCCTGATCGGCGTCCCCCGGAACTGCATCGGAAACGAGAGCCCGTCTAACCGGTCGGTGAGCCTCGGGCGGAAGTAGAGGACGCCGTCACGGATGTCGCTGCCGACGTATCCGCGCTGGATGAGATCGAGCGTCCCCGCCATCACCCCGAGGTGGATACCCTCCTTGGTCGTGCCGCCCTGGACGTCTCCGATGTCGCTCTCTAGCGCCTCGATGAAGCGCTCCCACGAGCTCTCCGGGTCCAGCGCGGCCAGGACCGCGGCGTGCGTGACGAAACTCAGCGTCGAGCCATGCGAGGTCCGCGCGTCGTAGTAGTCGATGTTCTTGCGGGCGGTGTCGGGCCCGTACTCGTAGCCGAGCCGCTCGAACAGATGCCGCAGCTGTTCGTCGGAGAACAGGTAGAAGAGCATGACCGTGTCGGCCTGCTTGGCCAGCATGTAGCGGTCGGGATCGTCTCCCTCGGAGCGTAGGATCCGGTCAAGCCGCTGGATCCTGCCGTACTTCTCCCTGTAGGCGTCCCAGTCGAGCTCGGCAAGCTTCTCGTAGCCCTCGAACTGGCTGATGATGCCGTCGCCGTGGAACGGCACGAACATTTTGTGGCTCATCTCGTCCCAGCAAGCGAACTCGGCTTCCGTGAGCCCGAGACGGTCGGACAGTGCCTCGCGGCGACTCTCGGGGAGGAGGTCGAGCACCTTGCGGGCAGTCTCCGCGATCCACGCCACCATGACGTTCGTGTAGGCGTTGTTGCGCAGCCCGCCCTCGGCCACGTCGGGGTACTTCTCGTGGAACTCGTCCGGGCCCATCACGCCGTGGATCTCGTACCGGTCGCGGTTGGGGTTGAAGGTCGCGATCGAGGCCCAGAAGCGCGCAATCTCGAGCATCATCTCGGCGCCGTACTGGCGCAGGAAGTCGAGGTCTTCGGTGGCCTCGTAGTAGCTCCAGATGTTGTAGAAGATCGCGGCGTTGACGTGCCGCTGGTTGTGACTCAGGTCCGGCTCCCAGCGGCCTGATAGGGGGTTGAGGTGGACGACCTGTGTCTCTTCCTTGCCGTCGCTGCCGCTCTGCCACGGATACATCGCGCCGCGGTAGCCGGCGTCGCTCGCGGCGGACCGGGCTTGGCCGAGACGCCGGAAGCGGTACATGAGCAGGGCACGGGTGATGTCGGGAAGGCGGAAGTTCAGGAACGGATAGACGTAGAGCTCGTCCCAGAAGACGTGCCCGCGGTAGGCCTCGCCGTTGAGGCCTCGCGCCGGGACTCCGGCGTCCCGGTCGGCCGTGTAACGGGAGCACACCTGTAGGACGTGAGCGATGTGGAGGCGCAGCAGGAGTTGGACGCGATCGTTTCCCGGCAGCTTGATGTCGCAAGCGCGCCACAGCTCGTCCCACGCTCGCTTGTGGCGCTCGAGCGCCTCGGCGAACCCGGGATAGCGGCTGGCGGACTCCCCGGCACTCCCGAGCGTTTCGCTGATGGCGCGGTCGCGTGAGGTGTAGATGGCGACCATCTTCTCGACGCGCACGGGCTCGCCCGCGCGCGCGTCGCAGGAGAGGACCTGTTGGATGTAGTCCTCCGTCTGGAACAGGCTGCGCGGCACATCGACCGGCTCGTCGGCGCGGAACACGTTGGTGCGGGCGGACTGGGCGAAGTAGAGGTTCGACTTGCGGGTCTGAACCTTCAGCGCGATGACTTCGGGGCCGAACGTCCGCGGGGAGACCGGGTCGAGGTGGCGGCCCTCGAGATCCGCGTAGCGGGCGACGCCGCGGTTCGTCACGCGCCCGTCGATCGCGGAGATGACCTCGATCCGGCCCGACCAGTTCTCCGGGGTGATCACCCATTCGATCGCTCCCTGGTGATGGTGGGCCATGCTGACGAAGCGACGACTGCGCAGGCTGGTCTCCCGCCCGGCCAGGTCTCGGAAGCGGACCGTCCGGGAGAGGAGCGCGTAGCGAACGTCGTACTCGTGGCGGTACTCGAGCAGTTCGACGTTGTCCAGGCCGATCGCGTCGTCGCCCTCGATCCGCAGCTTGAGCACAAGCCAGTTGGGCAGGTTGACGAGGTCCTCGTTGAGGACGGGACGCCCGCCCATAAGCGTCGTCTCGCGGTTGTAGCCGCCGTGCGCGTACGTCCCCGGGTAATGGGCGCCACCCGCGTCCTCCCACTCGGCCGCGCCGCGTGTGCAGAAGTAGCCGTTGCCGGTGGAGGTCAGAGCCTCGCGTAGGCCCTCCCCGTCGGGCTCGAAGTTGTCGTAGGCGACGACCGCCTCGTCGGCGCGCTCGCCGCTCACCGGGCCAGCGTGTCCAGAAATCGTTCCACCTCCCCGATCGAGTCAAGCACGAACGCGGCGGATGTGCCGCGGCCCCCGATCTCCGGATCGTCGGCCTGGCCGACGAAGATGCCGATGCCCTTGCCGGAGAGCGCCCGGAAGGCGTCCTCGTCGGTGATGTCGTCACCCAGATAGAGGGCAGCAACATCGTCGCCGTCCAGTCCGAGCGCCTTTAGCAGGTACAGCACGGCCTTGCCCTTGTCCCATTCGAGCATCGGCTGGATCTCATAGACCATCTTGCCGGGTGTGACCTTGAGTTCGTCGGGATGCTCGGCCAGCACGCGGTCGACGATTGGCTTTATGGCCGGCCGGTCGGCGTCAGCGACGAGGCGGTAGTGCAGCGCGACCGATGCCTTCTTGGGTTCGACTAGCGAGCCCTCGATCGGGTCAGCCTCCTCACGTACGCGTTCCGTGACGCGCTCGATCAACTCCTCAAAGCCAGCGCCCGCCTCGTGTTCCAACGTGCCCTCGGTAGGACTCCAGATGTCGAAACCGTGGCTTCCCGCGACGATCAGATCGTCGACGCCCATGAGGCCCTGGACCACACGTCGATCGCGGCCGCTGACCACGCAAACCGGGCAGCGCTGCGCGAGTGCCCGGACCGCCGCGCGCATGCTCTCCGAGATGACCGCGTCGTCCGGCCGGTCGACGATCGGAGTCAGCGTGCCGTCGTAGTCGAGGAAGACCGCCGGACGACGTCCCCCGAACTGCCGCGTGAGTTCGTCGCGGTCGCGCAGGGCGTGGGGCAGCGCTGCGATGCTCTTCCCGGCCGTCATCGCGAGCGCGCCGCGAGATCGTCGATCGCGCTGGCAAGGTCGCTGTCTGCCTGCGCGTCGATCAGGCGTTTGCCGATGCCGTGCGCCTGCTGCTGGCAGGGCGCGTGGTACGTGACGGTGAGCCGCAGCCGCAAGTCCGTCCGGAGCTCGACGCAGTCGTGCACCATCATGACCGAGCCCAACCGTTGCCGCACGTCATGCAAGTCATTGGGCTGCGAGAGCGGCGTCGACCTCGGCTCGCGTCGGCGGGTCGGCGCCCGGCCGGGAGCATGTGATCGCGGCTATCAGGGCCGCTGCATCGACAACGCTGCCGAGCGTCGCCTCGTCGATCGCCGCGAGCGCGTCGCGGCGCGCGCCGCTGACTAGGTCGGCACGGTGCAACCCGTCGAGCAGACCGGAGGTGAACGAATCACCCGCGCCGACCGTGTCCACGAGATCGATTGGCACCGCCCGCCGGTGTAACTCCAGGCCCGCGGAGACGGCGTAGACACCTGCACCACCGCGGGTCACGACGACGAGGGCGGGCCCCGAGGCGAGCCAGGCCTGCGCGACGTCCTCATCGCGACGGTCGGGGTAGAGCCAGCGAAGGTCCTCGTCGCTGACCTTGACGACGTCGGACAGGGCGACGAGACGCTCGATGTCCGGTCGCGCGCGCGCCGCGTCTCCGAGTAGCGCGGGTCGTACGTTCGGGTCGTACGAGACGGTCACTCGACCCCGCTTGTGTTCCCGCTCCACAAGGTCCACGACGCTCGCCTTGCCGGGTGGGAGGACCGTCGCCAATGAACCGGTGTGCAGACACCGTGCCTCGATCGGCAGCGGCTCCAGGGCCTCCACATCCCAGTCGATCCGGAAGTCATAGGACGCGATCCCCGCCGCGAGGGTCGCGATCGCCAGGCTGGTCGACACACCCTCCTCCGGGCCTCCGTCGACCCGGACACCGCTGGCTTCCAGGTGCGCCGAGATCATCTCTCCGAACGCATCCCGCCCCAGACGCGTCTTGAGCGTCACAGCGACGCCCAGCCGGGCGAGACCGAGCGCGACGTTTGCCGGGCTGCCACCCGGATGTGCGGCCAATGTCCGGCCTCCGCGTTGCCCGACCAAGTCGATCAGCGCCTCACCGACGACAACGAACATTCCGCTTTACCTCACTGGACGAGATCGATGGACTCCCGCGCCGCCGCACGGGGCGGGTTGCGACGGAGGCCGCGCTCGCCGCATCATAGTGGTCCCCGAACCTCCCTCGTCGCCGACCCGGAACGAGATTCAGCGGTGGACCCGCGGGGTAAGATCGGCCTATCAGCGATCAGGAGCACCCTCTCTTCCTCGTGGTCACCATCAAGCCTCGACTGGACCGGCTCGAGGAAGCTGAGGCGCAGCTGCAGTCCATGCGTCAGCATGCCCTCACCGAGCCGGGATGCGTCTTCATGCACCTCGTGCAGCCGCACGACGAGGCGGACACGTGGGTGATGCTCGAGATGTTCCGCTCTCGCGCGGCTTGGGACGAGCACATGCGCCAGCCCTACAACACCGAGGGAAACATCATCCTCGAGGACCTGCTGCGCGAGCCCTCAGACCTTCGCTTGTTCGACGAGAAGTAGGGTACGCCTCCGACGCGGCGACGCCAGCCCATTAGCCCGGGCCACGGCTGCCGACCCGGTGAGCTTACAAGCGCAGACGATGATCCGGCGCTAACGATGCAGCCGCGCTGGATGTGTCCTTGGCGGGATTTGGCGCTCATCGTTCATCAGGGTCGGTATACGACCGCTACGCGAAGCGCACCAGGACCATCGGGTGCTTGCAAGCACCCACCGCTAACCGGTCCGGTACTTGCTGCCGCGTGCTGCTCGGCCCTGTCAGCAAGCTGCAACGCGAATTCGGTGGGCTTCCGCAATCGCCCAGAACGAGAAGCCTCGAGCGGCTCGGCTGACAGCTCCAAGCGTTCTGCATCGGAACGCCACCAGCCACGCCGACCGGCACGGCACATGTCCGGAGTCTACTTCATGTTTCACATCAGCGTGAATGGTGGTAGTCTACGTTTCAGCCTGTGATGAATGGTGCTGTACTGATTGGAGGCTCACGTGCTGCTTCACCCCACCGTTGCTCTGGCGCTCGCTCACGCTCGGGTGGACGAGGCGGCGTGCTGCTCGCCATACGCGTCTCGTTCGCCGCAGCGCGCTCGAGCCGCAACGACCGTCGGGTCGGCCTTCTCTCGCCTCCGCCAGTTGGCCTCTACGTCGCTACACGGAGGTCAACCAACGCGCCCGGAGGGCATGACGCCGGGCCGGCTGGGGGGCAGGATCGGGACCGACGCCATAGTTGTACTTCGCCGCTCGGGCGGTAGTTCGGAGAGGGATCACTGATGTTTGAAGGCTTCGAGCTCCAGTACGTCGACGTCGGCGAGGTGACGCTCCGGGCGCGCTACGGCGGTCATGGAACGCCGGTCGTGTTGCTGCATGGCCATCCGCGCACGCACACCACATGGCACCGGCTAGCGCCGAGGCTCGCCGAGTCATTCTTTATCGTCTGCCCCGATCTACGCGGCTACGGACAATCCACGCTGCCCCCGGATGCCCCAGAGCACGCTCAGTCCTCCAAACGAGCGATGGCCGGCGACGTGGTCTCGCTCATGCGCCACCTCGGCCACGGCCAGTTCGCTGTCGTCGGGCATGATCGCGGCGCCCTTGTTGCCTTCCGCGCTGCGATGGATCACCCGCACGCCGTCACTCGGCTGGTGGTCATGGACGGTCTGCCGGTCATCGAGCACCTCGAGCGGCTCAACGAGGCCTTCGTACGGAGCTGGTGGCACTGGTGGTTCTTCGGGCAGACCGATAAGCCCGCCGAACGAATCATCAACCCCGATCCCGACGGCTGGTACCACACTCCCTCGCCAACCGAGATGGGAGAGGAAAACCATGCCGACCTATGGGCGGCTCTGCACGACCCCGCCGTCGTGCACGGCATGTGCGAGGACTACCGGTCAGGTCTGCGCATCGATCGTGTCCACGAGCAAGCCGACCGCGCCGCCGGTCGCAAGATCACCTGCCCGACGCTGCTGCTGGCCGCCACCGAGGACGACATCGACATCCATGGCGACCCCGAAGCGATATGGCGAGCGTGGGTAGCCGGCGAGCTATGGACCGCGCCGATCCACTCTGGACACCACCAGGCCGAGCTAGCGCCGGACGAGCTCGCACGCACCCTGGTCGATTTCCTCGCCGCGACGCAGTAGACCTGCAATCACGCTCCGGCCAGCATCTTGCGGACCACGGACGCGTGTCCCGGTTAGCGCGGAATTGAGGTCTCAGATGCCGATCCACCACCGAACGTGCGCGCGTCCACCGGACGCGCCCGCCGCTGGCGATCTGCACGTCTCAGACTGGGGAAGGTTGAGCGAACGTCTTCAAACACGCGCACCCGGGCCTTCGGGCCGGCCCGTGCCCGCCAACTGAGCTGCACCTTTCTAGACTAGACGAGCCCGAGTCGGGCGATCGATGGCTCAGGCCTCGGAGGTCGCGCCCAACGGCGTTGCTTCGGGTGGCCGGGTGGCCGGACGTTCGCCGCGATCAGGTGGTCAGGCGCGCGTGTCCAACGAGGATTGCGAGAGCCCGGTTCCCCACGCAACCTCGGCTTGTGGCCCAGTCGAGAGCGCGGGGCCTACGTCGCCGTGGGCGGTCAGCGTGCGGATAGTTGGCGGTACCTTCGCAGATGCTCGGCACCGGCGGCGGACACCGAGACAGGCGCTCCTTGTCCGGGCACACGATGGCGCGCGACAAAGCCGCGATCGTTGGCGTCTCCCACACCGCAAGGCGCGGGCACGACGTCTGTCACGCCTGGATTACGTCCGTGTCGGGGCTGGGGTCCAAGCCGATCCAGTCGAGGAGGTCGAGGAGGTCGAGGAGGTCGAGGGTGTCGGACACAGGGGTGGTGGCCCGTTCCACGCGCGTAAGCGCTAGCCGCGGGCCCCGGACAACCGGATGCGCTCCTCCTCGAGCGCATCGTCAGTCGCCGGCCACTGCGTGGCCACGGAAGCCCGGGGATCGCAATCCTGAGAGTTACCCGAGAGTCGACCCGCGTGACTCAACGGATTGCCGGAGGGAGCCGATGGGATAGGGAAAGAATCAGCGACCGGGAGCACGATATGTCGATCAGCAGCATTGGATCCAGCAGCACCACCAGCACCAGCGCACTTCAGGCGCAGTTGAAGGCCGATCAAAAGACCCTGAAAGAGGACCAAGACAAGAAGGCCTCTCAGGAGACGCTGGAGACCGATCAGGCCAAGGTCACGGCTGATCGGCTGGCAATCGATGCCCCACAGGACAAGGCCAAGAGCACCAAGGAGAGCAGCCCCCGCAAGGGTGTAACCGCCGAGGCGTCCCCGTCCACGAGCTCAGGGGTCACCAGCACGCCAAGCAGTGACACCAGCACTAAGGGTGTCGACATCTCCGTGTAGTGGGTCGCCACCAACTCACGGTCAGGCGGCGATCGTCTCACAGCGATCGACGAGCGATCACGGCGCGGACCCAAGGAACGCTCAGCCGATAATGAGGGCTGCCATAACGACGCAGCGAGGTAACGCGGAGCGAGAGGCCGGCTGGCATGTCGCGCCCCGCGTGAGTCAGATCAGACCGTGACGTCAAAGTCTGGCTGGTTTCATCCGCCGGTGGCGTTCTGAGAGGTGGGTCAGATGGCTGCCGGGCGACGCGTGACGCAAACCGGTCACGGCGTTCGTCGGGGGTGGCCCGGGCCGGACCGGCGCCCGATGGTGGATCGACGAGTGCGGCAGATCGGTGCGTCAAGATCGACTCGTTGCTGACGTCGCTGAGCGTCGCACAGCGCGAACCCGCTGCGAACGGCCAACTGAGTCGTTACGGCGACAAGCGGGATGCGGATCCGTCGCTCCGCAGGCGCCCGTCCTGCTGTTAGCCGCCCCTGAGTAGCGCAGTCCGTGCCGTGATCCCCTGACTGCAACGCTCTTCCAATCGCGGGAGTCTTAAGAGCTGTGTGGAGAAACCGGAACGCCAGGACGGCCGCGCCGCTTGACGCCTGGGTGAGGCTTGCGCTGCCGTGACGATGATGCGTCGGACGAGCCCGTGGCTGTATGCGACCCTCATCTCGCGCGCTCACAGCTATGAAGTCTTCAGCGCCGCACAGCCGCTCTCCAACGCCAGCCCCGGGCTCTATCGCTGCTCCCACGCACTTCCGAGGTCCCCGTGGGCCTGCAAGGGCCCATACACCGGTAGGCGATCCCGTTCTGGGTCTGCTCGAAGAGCCCTGCGTCGGTCCGTCCGGTGGCCATCGACCAGCGCACACCGAGAACGTCCGATCAGAGCGGTGCGGTCGGCCGAGGCGGTGTCGCAATACCCAACGATCAGCGAACGCCAGCGGCTGGAAGGCGGTGCTGGCGTGGCGGGCGACGATCGCGCTGGCGGCGTATCGTGTGCTGCGTGGACTCTCGGCGCGTGTGGCGGTTGATCGTGCCGATCGTTGGGCGAATCAGATTTGGTATCAGCTGACGAGCTTTGATCCGACGCTGATCCGCGCCGTCACCGCGCTCCCGCTGCAGCGGATCAAGGTGGCGCAACTCCTCAGCTTCGTGGTCGTCGGCCAAGGGCCGCACCGCTGTTCACGCTCAAGGTCAGTCCTGCGCGCGGCGGCTGTCCCCGAGAGATCGCCGTCAGCTCCAGCACGGGCTAGCTCTCAGGCGCGCGATCACGCCTGCCGGCCCTTGTTTTTGTTTCGTGACCGTCAGCAACCCTGCCGCCCAAGGTTGTCAAACCCAGAACGATGCGTACCGCCCTCACTGCTCGGGTACCTCGAAAGGATGAGCCCCAGCAACGCCGCCTGGCTTCAGAGCCTGTATCGCGAGGTCCTGTTGTGCCGCGCCTGCGAGTTGTGGGAGGGCGCGACGGAGGCCGTCATGGGCGAAGGGGTCCGCGAGGCCGAGGTGATGTTCGTCGGCGAGCAGCCGGGCGATCGGGAGGACATCGAGGGTCATCCGTTCGTCGGTCCGGCGGGGCGGCTGCTCGACAGCCGGCTCGAGCAGGCGGGGATCCCGCGGGATGACGTCCACATCACGAATGTCGTCAAGCATTTCCGCTACAAGCTCCGCGGCGACGTCGCATCCACCAGAAGCCGGACGGCTCGCAGGTCACCGCCTGCTTCCCGTGGCTTGAGGCGGAGCTGCGACTCGTCGCTCCTGAGGTGCTCGTCTGCTTGGGGGGCGACCGCCGTGCGGGCGCTCCTCGGCAGCCGCATCCGCATCGGCCGCGATCGCGGCCGGCCGCTGGAGTCCGAGCTCGCGGAGCTCGTCACGCCCACGGCCCACCCGTCCTCGATCCTCCGCTGAGCAAGATGCCGCGTCATCCGCAGCCGGTGCTGCCGATCTTCCAGCCGGATGTCGCCGCTCGATCTGTGTATTGGGCGGCGCACGAGCGTCGCCGTGAGGTGTATGTCGGCTTCCTCACCGTTTACACGATCATTGGCAACAAGCTCGCGCCGTGGCTTGCCGAGCGTTATCTGGCGAAGACCGCGATCGACGGCCAGCAGACGCCCGACCGGTATGACGGGATGAAGGCGGCCAACATGATTATGGCGGTCGACGACGACCACGACGAGGGTCCGCGCGGGATCTTCGACCGCCAGGCGAAATCGCGCAGCGCGCAGGCGTGGCTCACGCGGCACCGGACCGCCACCGGCCTCGCCGGCCTCGGACTGCTCGCAGCGACCGGCGGTTGGGGGGGCTGGGCGCTCACGCGGCACTGGTGACGCTCGAACGGAGCGCTGGCCGCTCGGCGATCGGCACCCGGACGACAGTGCCGTCCTCCCACGGCCGGAGATAGTGCCCACCGGACGCGGTCCGCGCTCCGCCGACGCGTCGCTCGACGGCGGCGAGCACCGCGAACGCCATTTCGCCGAGCGTCCTCAGAGGTTGGTGGCAGTTCTGCCGGGTGCCAAGGTGACACTCGGCGAGGTTGTCAAGGCCGACCTCACGCAGCGCATCGATCAACACAGCGATCTCGACGCCGTACCCGACCGGAAACGCGACGCGCTCAAGCAGGCGGCGCCGAGCCGCGAACTCCCCCGCCAACGGCTGGGAAAAGCCGGCGAGTAACGGGACGTGGAGGTTGAGCAGCGGTCTGGCCATGAGCTCCGTCACCCGGCCTCCCTCATGGGCGAGGCTGTTCTCTCCCGCCTTGAAGGGACGCTCAAATGCCCCCTTCACGAGGCCGAGATCGGGGTCGGAGAGCAACGGGCCGAGCAGTCCGCACAAATGTGCGGGGGCCGGGTCCTCGGTGTCCCCGTCGAGGAAGCAGACGATCTCCCCGGAGGTGATCTGCAGCGCGCGCCACATCGCGTCGCCCTTCCCAAGTGCCGGCCCGTGCGCGGGCGCAATCGCGTCCTGCTGGACAACGCGAGCTCCGCACGCGCGGGCCCGCTCCGCCGTCCGGTCGCTCGATGCCGCGTCCACGACGACCACCTCATCGACCAGGCCGAGCGCCCGCAGCGGCTCGACCGTGCGCGCGAGCACGCCGGCGATCGTCGACCCGCACGCCTTCGTCGGGACGACGACCGAGGTGGAGGTGGTCCCCTTCGCCCGTTGAAGTGCCGCGGGATCGAAGGCGGAAGCGAGGTAGCGGCGGCGCTCTCGCCATGCCGACACCGCGAGGTCGACCGCCAGACCCCGTTGGGCGCGGCCGTCAACCCGCGCCGACGTGCGCACGACGACGTCGGCGGCATGGAGAATGCGAACGCCGCGTCGCCGGAGCTGGTCGGAGAAGACTTCGTCCTCAAGTGCGCTGGTCGGCTGAAGGCCGCCAACGTCCTCGTACGTACTGACGGTCACCCCCAGCGACGCACCGGCGAAGTGGTGATGAGCCGCGCCCGGATCGGTACGAGCGACCTGCGTCATCCGGCGCTCCGCGTCGGCCTCTCGGCGGCGGAGCACGCCGCCCGGGAGCCGAGAGGCTTCGGCGTCGTCGAGCTCGATCAGGCCGGCGATCACCTCCGCGCCGCGCGCGACGTGACTGAGTTGCCGCGCGAGCCAGTCCGGGGCTGGCTGTGAGTCGGCATCGGTCGTGGCGATCAGCCCATCGTCCCGGCCCAGCGCGCCAAGGCGCGTCGCGGCGGCGTCCATGCCGAGCCGGCGTGCAGGCCCGGTGCCCGCTCCGGGCCCGGTGAGGATCGTCAGCGCCAGACCCAACCGGTCTGCTGTTCGCCGGGCCACGGCGACCGTCTCGTCCGTACACGCGTCGGCCACGACAATCGTCTCGAACGCGTCCCTGGGCACTGTCTGCTCGGCAAGGGCTTCCAGGCAGGACGCGATCGTGCGCTCCTCGTTGTGCGCAGGCACGACGACGACGCTCAGAAGACCCATGATGCGCCCTCCGCGATCTGCTCAGAACCGTGTTCGTAGTCGTGATCGGCCTCGTGCGTGAGGACGCCGACCAGCGTCCCGCGGCATCCGAAGCGGGCGGTGAATCCACCGGACGCGTGCCGATCGAGGTGCATCGCGTCGTAGCCGTCGCCCCAGGCGGCATATTTGAGCGTCCGCTGGCCGATCGTCGACCAGAATCCCGGCACGGCGTCCCACTCGGCTGACATCCCGGCGGCCGTCTTGCCGGCGATCTCTCCTTGGGTCAGCGCGTCGCCCCAGTGCTCGACCCGGAGCGGTCGCCCCGCGGCGAGGTTCGCGGCCAGGCAGACGTCTCCAGCGGCCAGCACGCCGTCCCGGGCGGTGCGCATCGCCGCGTCCGTGGGAACCGCTCGGTCGCGAAGCTCAACGCCGGCCTGGACGGCGAGCTCGCTGCGCGGCCGCACCCCAACGGCCATCACGACGATCTGACCCGGCACGCGGTCGCTGCCGGTCCGGACCGCGAGCTCTGACCCGTCATGTTCGATCGCATCGACGGCAGCTCCGAGGCGCAGCTCGACGCCGTCGTCAGCCAGCCAACCACCGATGATCTCGGCGGCCGCCCCACCGAGCCGCTGGGCGTTCGGCGCACGCTCATCCGAGATCAGGGTCACGAGATGTCCCCTCTGCCGCAGGGAGCTCGCGATCTCGCAGCCGATGAAGCCGGACCCAACCACCACGACCCGTTGTGTGTCTGCCAGCTTGGCGGTCAGGTCGCGTAGATGGTCAAGCGTTCTGACCACGTGAACCGCCGGATGATCGGCACCGGGGACCGGCAGCCGGGTCGGCTCGGCACCGGTCGCGAGTAGACACTGGAGGTATGGCAGCTCGCGTCCTCCGGACAGTTCGGCGACGCGCTCGTCGGCATCGAGCGTGACGACGCGTCCAGCAACCAGATCGATCCGTTGCCGCGCGAGCCATGCTGCGGACTCGATCGGCAGGTCGCCCTCTGACGCCTCACCGCGGAGCAGCTCCTTGGTCAGCGGTGGGCGGTAATAGGGCATCCGGTGCTCATCGCCGACGATCGCGACGTGGCCGCTGCCACCCTGCTCTCGGTAGGCGCGAGCAGCGGCGAGACCGGCGGGACCGCCACCGATCACGAGCAACGCATACGGCGCGGTCATCTCGCCTCCAGGCCGTCGAGCAGATACTCGGCCGTCGGCTCCGACACGATCGGGTGCAGCCATGGCTGGCGGCGGATGACGGTGTGAACGTGCTCCGCGGACAGCGGTCGCTCCGGGCCGGGGCTTCGCCAGTGCACGCAAACGAGACGCCCCGGACGAGCGAGACGGCGCTCGATCGCGTCCAGCGTGGTGATGAATGTGTTGTGATCGAGGTAGTAAAGAGCCTCGGAGGCGACAATCAGGTCGAACGTGGCTTCCGGCAGGTCATCCGGAATCCGCCCGAGGATCGCTCGGGCCTGGGGGTACCGAGCGAGCTCTGCTTCGGCGGCCGACACGGCCGTCACCGAGTAGTCGATCGTCGTCAGCGACCGGCACCGTGGCGCCAAGCGGGCGCTGAACACCCCGATCGAACCGCCGAGCTCCAGTGCTGACGCGAACGGGCCCGGGCCGCACGCGTCGAGCGTCGCGGCGTATTTCGCGCGCTCATAGGGGCTCGAGCGGTATCCCCAGGGATCCGGATCCTCGCGGTAGCGGCGATCGAACTCGCAGGACGTCATGACAGTCATGGGCAGCGCGCGGACAACGCGTCAGCGCCGGCACAAGCCAGGCCCGGATCAAGTCGGTGCTGCAACAGGAACAGTTCGAGATCCCGTCGGGAGCGATCGAGCTGGGTGCCTGTCGCGAATGGATGTGAGCCACAGGCACGCGCCGCCTCGTCGAGTAGGGCGTGGCACGTGTCGACGATCGCCGCCCGCGCGTGGAGCGCGATCATCGGCAACTCGCCGTCCGGCTCGTCCATCGCCCGCGCCGCGCGCTCCAGCCAGACCGTCATCGTGTGATGGGCGGTCATCATCCGTCCGGCTCCCACCTCCTCGATGGCGCCACGGCGCGGTCGCTGCGCCAGTTCCATGAGGGCGCTGTCGAGTGCCGCATCGGCCATCCCCACCCAGCTCGCCGCCGTCCGCAACGCGTCGCGACTGAACCAGGGTTGCTGCGCGAGCGCGCCCGGAGGCCCGAGACGAGCCACCACTGGGACGTCGTGAAACACGACCCGGTGTGAGACCGAGGCGCGCAGTCCAGAGCCCTGGTACCAGCGCACATCCACTTCGACGGCGTCCGCGTCGGTGACGTCGACCCATACGGCCACCGGCGCATCAGCGTCCGGATCCCGGGCGAGCACGAGCGCGCGATCCACTCCCCCGGCTCCGGAGCAAAACGTCTTGACGCCTGTCAGAAACTCCGCCTCGTGGCGCCGCATGATGGTCGCCGGCTCACCCTCGTGCGGGCGCGGGTCGGCGCCCCAAACGCCGATCCGAAGGTGGCTGTCGCGCACCGCGGCCAGTTCCCGATCTCGGACCTCGGGAGGCGCCTGGACCGCCAACCGCTCGACGCCGTTGAGATGACCGTCGAAGATCCGACCGACGGAGCCGTCGGCCCGGGCGATGGCACGAACGAGCGCCAGTTCATCGGCGGCCGGCGGGCGACCCATCCCCGGCCGCGCATTGAACGCCAGCGCGTCGGCTGCCTCCAGCCGCGCGATCGCCTCCTCGGGAAACAGCGGGACGGGCTCCCGATCGCGCTCAGCTGCGGTTTCGGCGATCCAGGAGAGCGCCTCGTCGATCCGAACCCGGCCCGGCACGATCGTCGCCGTCACCGGAGCGCCTCGAACGTGAGTCCGTGCTCTTGTGCGTGGGCGGCGACCAAGTCGAGGTAGCCGAGCGTCTCCGCGGCGCCGGTTCGCGTCGCTCCCGGCCCCAGCCCGTCGTGGGCCAACACGATTGCACCGTCGCCGAGAGAGCTCCGGGTCGCGGCGAACATCTCCGCCGCCGTATCCCCGCGCCAGTCATGGGTGTCGACCGTCCATCCCACGAACCGGAGTCCGTGTTCGCCCGCTACTCGCGCGCTCCATGGTGCCGTGTCTCCCCAGGGGGCCCGCCAGAGGTCGGGAACGACGCCGACGGCGTCCAACGTGGCGAGCGCGGCGCGGGTGTCCTCGCGCAACCACGCTCGGTCGCGGGCGCTGTGCCGAATGTGCTCTCGGCAGTGCAGTCCCACCGTGTGACCTTCCCCCTTGATCCGCGCGACGATGCCCGGGTTCAACGCCGCACGCGTGGAGATGAGGAAGAACGTGGCCCGCGCACGGAGTCGACGCAGCTGATCGAGCAGCCTCGGGGTCCAGACAGGGTCCGGACCGTCGTCGAACGTCATTGCCAAGGCGGACACGTACCGGGGGTTACCCGTTCGTCGAGGCCAGGGAAACGCGGCGGGCTCGCGGTGTGGGGTCGGTTCGCTTGCCAGCGAGCCGGTCGGCGAGGCGCGAGGCGAGGGCCATGATCGTGAGTGCCGGATTGGCCGAGCCCTGGGTCGGCATCACACTGCCGTCCGCGACGAACAGATTCGCTACATCCCATGCGCGGTGATCGGAATCGATCACGCTGCGCTCGGGGTCATCGCCCATTCGACAGCCACCGACGAGGTGCGCGTAGCGGTCGATCGCGAGCACGTCCTGCGCGTTGGCGGCCTCGAAGACGTCGCGCAGCGTTCGCTTGGCGAACGCGATGTTCTTGCGGTCGTTCTCGGACTGGGAGTAGTCCAGTCGCGCGACGGGGATCCCGTTCCGGTCGGTGAGATCACTGACCACGGTGACCCGGTTCTCCGGCAGCGGCAGGAGCTCGCACAAGACGCCGAGCGTGTACCAGTGGTTGTAGTCGCGCATGTACT
The DNA here is from genome assembly GCA_963794285.1 of uncultured Solirubrobacterales bacterium. GTDB lineage: Bacteria > Actinomycetota > Thermoleophilia > Solirubrobacterales > Solirubrobacteraceae > Palsa-465. The sequence goes on along the minus strand of CAWCDS010000005.1, from coordinate 1,158,293 downwards.
CGCGCAGCGCCGGGCCCCAGTGGCCGTCAGCGAGGACGTGCTGGGCCCACTCGATCGGCAGCGGCCCGACCGTCTGAATGGCAAAGCCGCGAGCGAAGCCCCGAGTCGGGTCGGTCTCATAGAACTGCTCCGAGGAGATCTCTGGGGGCGGTGCCTTGTACATCCGCATCTCCTCCGGAAAGCGCCCCGCGACCTGCGGTGCGCCCTGCACCATCACGTAGCGACCGACCTGCTCGTGCGTGTTGGCCAGCCCGCGCGGGAAGCGGCGGCTGGTCGAATTGAGCAGCAGGCGCGGCGTCTCGATCGAGTAGCCCGCGACGGCGACGGCATCCGCACGTTGGAACCGCTCGACCCCGGCGCGGTCGAAGTAGGCGACGCCGGTCACAAGTCCAGAGGCCTCGTCGAGTTCGATCCGAGACGCCATGCTGTCCGCCCGGATCTCGACACCGTGCGCGATGGCATCCGGAATGTGGGTGACGAGCGGTGATGCCTTGGCGTTCACCTTGCAGCCCTGAAGGCAGAAGCCGCGGTAGATGCAGTGAGGCCGGTTCCCGAAGCTCCCATTGGCGATCCCGACCGGCCCCACCCGTACCTCGATCCCGAGCTTCCGCGCGCCCGCCCAGGCGCGCTCGGCCCCGCCGGCGACCGGATGCGGGCTGTGCGGATAACCGTGCGGATCACCCCACGGCCAGTGCTCACCGGCCACCGGCAGCTCCGTTTCCAGGCGCTCGTAATGGGGCTTGAGCTCGCGGTAGCTGATCGGCCAGTCCTCCCCCACCCCATCACGCGTGCGAGTCTCGAAGTCGGAGGGGTGAAAGCGCGGGCAGTAGCCGGCGTAATGAACCATCGAGCCGCCGACGCCGTGCCCGGAGTTGTTCTTGCCGAGCTGGACCGGATCGCTTCCGCCGATCACCCGGTCGGCAGTCCAATACAGCCTGTGCGAGCCCGCCTCGTCGGAGACCCAGTCCTCATCCGGATCCCAGAACGGGCCGGACTCGAGCACGACGACTTTCCACCCGCGGCGGGCGAGCCGCTGGGCGAGCGTGCCGCCGCCCGCCCCGGCACCAACGATCACGAGGTCGACCGCATAGGAGTCGTCGTAGCGAGCCATCCGCGACCGCGGAACGGCGCGCCGGTGAACATCGAGCAGGAACGCCGAATCGTTGTCCCGCGGACGTACGGCGCCCCGGAGCATCGTGCGCAGCGTGTGACGAGCGCTCACGTGCCCTCCACCCCGCGCTCACGTGTGTCCTTGACGGGATCACGTTCGAACGCGGGCGCCCCCTCCCAGTTCTCGCGCTGCCCGGCCCCGAGGCGGGCGTAGCCACGCGGGTACGCCGGCCCACCGAACCCGATCTCGTTCCACGCCCACGGGTGCGAGTAGAACGCGCTCAGCACCGCCCGCATGACAACGCTCCACGCCTTCGCGGGTGGGAGCTCGTCCCACACCTCACCGCGCAGCTGACCGTCTGAGAATGATTGAACGATGGCGCCTTGGACCTGCGCGGACGCAGCCGCGAACGTATCGCTCCCATGCTGGCGGGCGGCCGCGTCCAGCCCCGCGGCGACCCGCCGCCACGTCTCCGGGTCGGGCGGCATGTCGTCGTAACGAAAGCCGTCGAGCTCCTCGTCGAACAGCTTCGCGTCGACCATGTTGAGCACCGGGACCTTCGGCTCGCGGTCCTGGGCCAGCACCCGGTCACAGAATGCCCCGAGGGCGCGCGCCTCAGGCTCGCTGAAGAAGCGGAGCGGAGGCGTGCTCTCGACTCGTTCGAGCACGAGGCGGCGGGTCACGTCGTCCCAGTGGGCTGCCTCGTCGAGCACGTTGTAGTCGGGGTAGCGGCCATGCATCTGGGGCGTGATCCCGTTGCGGTGGCGCGGGAGTTCCTCCGGTGATGCGGGTTGGCGATCCGGGCGGTTGTTCGGGAGGTGACCGGCCTGCCGGAAGTCACGGCCGGGCATCAGCGCTCTCGTCCCAACGCGGCGGCAGCGAGCCCCATCCCGCCGACGAGCGCGAGCGATCCCGGTGCGAGCAGCGGTGGCCCCATGACGATGTTGAACAGCGGCTCCTGGAAGCCACCGGGCTTCCGGGCGACACCGCGCACGTGGGTGATCACGCCGATCAGGCCGTCGGCGCAATACAGGGCGGCGATGACCGGCAGCCACGTCCTGGCGGCGCGCTCGGAGCGCACCCCGGCGATCCCGGCGGCCGTGAGCGCCGGCGAGAGGGCGACCGGCGTCCACATCCACTTGTCACCGAACGAGCCGCGGAAGTGCTCAAAGTAGATCTCCAATCCGAGCGGCAGTGCGCTGCACGCTGTCGCCGCGGCGAGCGTGCGCTGGACGCGCCCGTTCGACACGTTGCGCCACCACCGGGCGGGCCAAGGCTTACGCCGCATACGGTTCTGCCTCCTCTCGCTTGAGCTCAAGACCGTTCCCCGCTCGGTCGAGCAGTGGATGAAGCGCGCCGCCGCGAGGCTCGGAGACGCCGTCGAACAGCATGTGCTCGATCCGGACGTGGTCGTGGAAATACTCGAGGTGGATCAGCCGGTCGAGCGCCAGCGCGGGGTGCAGGTGGATCGCCGGGCCGCAGTGCAGCGACAGCGGAACGTTGTGAGCCCGGCACAGCGCATCCACGCGCAGCAGTTCGGTGATGCCGGCGCAGCGCGTGACGTCGGCCTGGAGCACATCGACGGCACCCGCGGCCAGCATCCTCCGGAAGTAGAAGGCGTCGTCGCCGTACTCGCCGGCCGCGATCGGCATCCCAGCGGGCGCGCGGTCACGCAGGACGCGCAGGCCCTCGAGATCCTCGGAGCTGACCGGTTCCTCGAACCAGCTCACCCCGGCCGCGCCGTGGAAGCGCTCGCCAAGCTCGAGCGCCTGCTTGCGGGTGTACGCGCCGTTCGCGTCGACAAACAGCTCCGCGGTCGGGCCAATCGCCTCGCGGGCTCTGCACACGCGCTCCGGGTCCGCCTCGGGCTGTGAGCCCACCTTCATCTTGACCCGTGGGATGCCCTGCTCGACCCAACCACTGAGCTGAGTCTGCAGCCGCTCGACCGAGTACGACGTAAACCCACCCGATCCATAGACCGGCACGGCCTCACGGGCCATTCCCATAAGCCGACATAACGGAAGACCAAGCAGCCGCGCCTTCAGATCCCACAACGCGAGATCGACTGCGGCGATCGCCATCGAGCCGATGCCCGGACGGCCGGCATTGCGGACCGCGCCGACCATCGCATCCCACGCCGCCTGCGGCGCAAGCGCATCGGCTCCGCGGACGACATCTGCCAGCTTCGACTCGACGAGCTTGGCCGCGGACACATCGGTGTAGCTGTATCCGAGACCCTGTTCGCCGTCGGCGCAGGCGTGGACGACGACGATCGTCGTGGCCGTCCACGACAGCGTGCCGTCGGCTTCCGGCGCATCGGTCGACACCGTGTAGGCACTCACCTCGACGTCGTCGACCGCGACCTCCGAGCGGACCGGCGCGGTTCTCATCGACCGGGAAGAAACTCTTGGAGCTTCTGCTTCATCGACTGCCGGACAATCTGCGAGGCGTTCGGATCCCCGGACAGCAGGGCCGAGCTGAGCGCCCTCGCCTGCTCAATCGTGATGTGTGGCGGCAGCGGCGGAACTTCCGGATCGGTGATCGCCTCGTACACGACCGGCCGATCCGCGCTGAGGGCGAGATCCCAGCCGGTCGCGACCTGATCGGGACGCTCCACCCGGATTCCCCGGAGTCCGAGCATCTCCGCGTACGTGGCGTACGGGAAGTCAGGGAGATCCTGGCTGCCCTCGAACTTCGGGTCCCCGGACATCGCGCGCTGCTCCCAGGTCACCTGGTTGAGATCGCGGTTGTTGAGGACGAGCACGATCAGGCGTTGATCGGGCCAGCGGTGTCGGTACTTGGCGATCGTGATCAGTTCGTTGATCCCATTCATCTGCATGGCGCCGTCGCCGACCAATGCGAACACGGGCCGATCCGGGTACGCGAACTTCGCCCCGATCGCGTACGGGACGCCCGGCCCCATCGTCGCGAGCGTCCCAGAGAGCGACGCCAGCATCCCCGGGCGGAGCTTGATGTCGCGGGCGTACCAGTTCGCGGCAGAGCCAGAATCGGCCGCGAGGATCGCCCCGTCCGGCAACCGCTTGGAGAGCTCATGGAAGACGAGTTGGGGGTTGATCGGATCCGCGGTCAGATGCGCGCGCTCGTCCATTAGCCGCCACCACTCGGTGACCCCGTTTTCGACCTCGGCGCGCCACGACCTGTCGGGCCGGTGCTCGAGCCGCGGGATGAGCGCCCGCAGGGTCTCCGTGCTGTCGCCGATGAGGTTGACCTCCATCGGATAGCGGATGCCGATCATGCGGCCGTCAATGTCGATCTGCACGCCGCGCGCCTGACCTTCTTCAGGCAGGAATTCGGAGTACGGGAAGCTCGAACCGACCATCAGCAGCGTGTCGCAGTTCTGCATCAAGTCCCAGCTCGGCTTCGTCCCCAGCAGGCCGATCGAGCCGGTGACGTACGGCAGCTCGTCGGGGAGCACGGCCTTGCCGAGCAGGGCCTTGGCGACGCCCGCACCGAGCAGCTCGGCGACCTGTGCCACCTCTTCGCTCGCGCGCAACGCACCGGCGCCGACGAGCATCGCCACCCGCTCACCCGCGTTGAGCACCTCGGCCGCACGGTCGAGGTCGTCCTCTGCCGGAACGACGCGGGGCCGGCGATAGCCAGGGCCGGAGTGGACGGTGCCGTGCTTGTGCGGGGGCGCGGGCACCGCGTCCGCCTCCTGCACGTCGTTCGGGATGATGATCGCGGTGACGCTGCGCTCCGCGAGCGCAATGCGGCATGCGCGATCGACGAGATGACGGACCTGCGCCGGCAACATCGCGACCTGGGCGAACTCGTGGGCCACGTCTTTGAACAGGGTCGTCAGGTCGACCTCCTGCTGATAGCTGCCGCCGAGGCCGGCGCGCGCCTGTTGGCCGACGATCGCCACGACCGGCTGATGGTCGAGCTTGGCGTCGTAGAGCCCGTTGAGCAAATGGATCGCCCCGGGTCCTGACGTCGCCATGCAGACGCCGAGCTCGCCCGTGTACTTGGCGTGGGCACACGCCATGAACGCAGCCATCTCCTCGTGCCGGGACTGGATGAACTCCGGCCGCCGATTGCCGTTGCTCGAGCGGGTGAACGCCCCCATGATTCCGTTGATGCCATCGCCCGGATAGCCATAGATCCGGGTCACGCCCCACGTCGCGAGGCGGTCGAGAAGGTAGTCGCCAACGGTTGCGCTCATATCCCTCCGGGTCCTTTCTTGCTCGTCGCTACTCCGTATGTACTACCCCGTCGGGAACGTACTACCCCGTCGGGAACGCGCCGAACGTCATCCGGTACGCGCGCCTACACGTGGGGCTCGGTCTCGGCGAGGCACACGGCGGCGTCGATGTGTGCGAGGTGCGTGAGCCCCTGCGGGAAGTTGCCGAGCAGCTCGCCCCGCGCCGGGTCGAACTCCTCGGAGAACAGGCCGAGGTCGTTCGACCGGCCGAGCGTCGCCTCGAACACGCCCCGCGCCTCGTCGTACGCGCCCTGGCGCGCAAGGCACTCGACAAGCCAGAACGAACAGCACAGAAACGCCCCCTCGGTGCCGTCGAGCCCGTCGTCACGGCGATAGCGGTACAGCAGCCCGCCCTCCGCGCCGAGTTCGTCACGCACGGCCGCGGTGGTGCGCACCATTCGCCTGTCCCGCCAGTCGACGAACTCGACCGTGGGGAGCAGCAACAGGGCGGCGTCGAGCTCGGGCCGGTCGTAGACCGCGGTGAAGATGCCACGCTCGGCGTCGTAGCCGTGGGTCTCGATCGTGTCCCGAAGCTCGTCTCGGACGCGCGCCCAACGCCGCGTCGGGGCACGGCGCATGCACTCTTCGGCGAGCCGGATGCCCCGGTCAAGCGCGGCCCAGCACATCACCTTCGAATGGACGAAGTGCTGCGGGTCACCGGGCCACTCCCAGAGCCCGCAATCCGGTTCGGCGCAGTGCTCACTCGCATGATCGATCACCGACAGAAGAAAGCGCCATTCGTCGTCGGAGGGTGAGTGACCCCGGCGGTGCCAGCGCCAGCTGAGGTTCACGAGCTCGCCGTACGCGTCGAGCTGCAACTGATCCTTGGCGTCGTTGCCGATCCGCACCGGCGCGGCGCCGGCATAGCCTTCAAGCTCGTCAAGCTGCTGCTCGCCGATGCGACGCTCGCCGCCGACGCCGTACATCACCTGGAGGTCGTCCGCATGCCCGGCGGCGGAGCGCATCATGAAGGCGCGGAACGCTTTCGCCTCCCGCTCGCAGCCGAGTTCGGCGAACGCCCGCGAGCTGAAGCTCGAGTCGCGGATCCAGGCGTACCGGTAGTCCCAGTTCCGCGAGGCCCCACGGGCCTCGGGCAGGGAAGTTGTCGGCGCGGCGATCACGGCACCGGTCGGCCGATGCGTCAGCGCCTTGAGCACGAGCGCCGAGCGGCGGGCGGCCGGCTCGTCACGACTGTCGAGCGTGACCGTCTTCGACCACTTCGCCCACCACTCGACGGTGTCTGAGAGCGCGGCATCGAGCTCCTGGGGCGAGGGCTCGGTGAGACCGTCGTCGGTGACCTGCTCCGGCGGGTAGTAAGCCATCGACAGACGGACGCGGTCGCCCACACCGACGGTCACCCGCGCGGTGAGGTCGTGATCGCAGTCCTCGTCGAGCCCGCAGTCGCACCACACGACGAGCGCATCATTGCCCCCGCTCATGCTCCGCAGGCGGTGGCCGTGGCGCCGCAGCCACGGCCGCACCTGGCCGTAGTCAAACCGGGCGGCGACGCGCACCTCGAACTCGACTGCGCCACGCAGGCCCTCGATCACGCGCAGGATCTGGCGCCCGGGGTGGCGCGCCTCCGGATCTCGGACCACAAACAGGTCCGTGATCTGTGCCTCGCCGGCCGGGCCGGTCATCGTCGTCTGGAGCACAAGCGTGTCGTCGAGGTAGGCGCGCGTGTATGTCCATTCCCCCTTGGCCGTCGGAGTGAGCGAGCAGTGGCCGCCCTTGTCTCGGTCGAGGATCCGCGCAAACGCGCTGCCCGAGTCAAACCGCGGCAGGCAGCACCACTCGATCGATGCGCGTCGTGAGATAAGTGCCGCGCTCTGGCAGTCCCCGATCAGCGCGTAGTCACCGATCGGCGGGTACCCGTTCGTCGTCACCGGCATTGGCTACCCGGAACCGTTTGTCCGATCCCCTCCCGGGTAACTCCGAGCGTATGTGGTTTTACATCGTGGCCGTGGTACAGCCCGCGCTGCCGCGCAACCGGCCGCACGCTCCCGAGGTGCCGACGACGCCCGAGCGTCTCGCCGACGAGCGACGCATCCGCCAGTAAGAACACGATATGGATCGGTCGGCATGGGTTTCCGCCGGTCCGAGCCCCGGGTAGCACTTCGCTACGGGACGCGAACCACAAGGAGGCATGGAAATGGGTCTGACCGACAAGGTGACCGGAAAAATCAAGCAGGCGGCCGGCGATCTGACCGACGACGCGTCGCTCCGGCGCGAGGGCCGCAAGGAGGAGCGCAAGGGCGAGGCGAAGGAGGAACTCGCGCGCGCCGAGGACCGCGCCGACGCCAAGGCTGACGAGGTGGCGAACCTCGAACGCAGGACTTGAGCCTCGCTGGCGAATCGATACGTAGGCAGCGGCGCGCTGGCAGGACTGCGGCGCGCCGTTCGCGTTTCTGGGTCCGCGGGATTGCGTGGACGGCGCCGCGCTACTCATCCTCGAACGGCACGGACCCGACCGGCGGCTCGGTGGCTGGAGCCTCGACCCGGTCCGGACTTCCGGCAACCGGCGAAACCGACCCGTCCGGCTCCCGCACCACGACCTGCCCCTGCCAGGAGCGCAGTGGATGGACCCCGCTGCGCTGTAGCGCCCGGCATGCGCCACGGGTCAGCACGAAAGCGATGATCGGCAGTACCCACACGCCGATTCGCCAGAAATGGATCTGGGCGGCATAGTCGATGTGCAGGCGGTAGAACAGCCGGTCGGTCGAACCGACCGCAAAGATGATCACCACCCAGGTAAGGAATGCCGCGCCGGTCGCCGTCCGCATCGGTCGGTCACGCGGGCGGTCGAGCAGATCGTGGCGACGGTGGTCTCGTGTGAAGCGCCGCTCCAGCGCCGGCCACGCGAACATCACGCCGAACACGATGAGCGGAAACAGCACGCCGCCCCAGAACGGGTTCGGCACGACGGTGTAGTGCCCAAGCGTCGGCTCGAGGTTCGGCATCAGCCGCAGCGCGCCGATCAGCCAGCCGATGTACCAGTCCGGCTGGGCCCCGTTCTCCGATAAGTAGGGATGGAACGGACCCCACTGCCAGATCGGATTGACCTGCACCAGCCCTCCAAGCAGGAACAAGACGCCCGCGACGGCGAGGAGCAGCCCGATCGAGCGCAGCGCGTAGGCCGGCCACAGCGGCGTACCGACCACGTTGCGCTCGCGGCGCCCCGGTCCGGGGAACTGGGAGTGGTGCTGGCGCATGATCATCACGAGGTGAACCGTGATCAGCACGATCAGCGCGAGCGGGATGACGAGGACGTGGATGATCTCCAGGCGAGACAGGAAGCTGCTTGATCCTGGGAACGCGCCGCCCCAGATGAGATAGCCGAGCTGCGCGCCGATCCCCGGGATCGAGAACGCGACCGAGTAGGCGATCGCCAGTCCCATACCGGAGAGCAGGTCGTCGACGAGCGAGTAGCCCGCGAACCCCTCGAGGATGGCGAGCATCAGCATCGTCAGCCCGATGTAGTAGTTGACGTCCCGCGGTTTGCGGTACGCGCCGGTGAAGAAGATCCGGACGAGATGCAGCACGATCGCCGCGATGAATACGTCGGCCGCCCAGTGATGGACCTGGCGGAACAGCAGCCCGGCCGGCACGCTGAACGAGAGATCGAGCACGGAGCGGTACGCCTCTGACATCTGCTCGCCGCTGAGCAGTGTGTACGGGCCGTGGTAGATGACCTGGGCGTCGCCCGGCTGGTAGTAGAGGGTGAGGAAGATCCCCGTGCCGACGAGCACGACGAACGCGTAGAGCGCGATCTCGCCGAGCAGAAACGACCAGTGGTCCGGGAACACATAGCGCAGCGCTCGCTTGACCCCGCGCGCGGCGCCGATCCGTTGCTCGTTCCAGCGCACGAACCGCCGCAGCCGCCGGTCGAGCACCCGTCCGGTGAGGCTCACGACTCGCTCCGCTGAACGTCCCACCACGACGGTCCAATGTCCTCGTGGAAGGAGTCGGCGGCGGCGAGGTAACCGGCGGCGTCGACCATCAGCGGCAGCTGGGGCAGCGAGCGACCGGCCGGACCGAACAGGAGCCGACCCCCTTCTCCCGGCGAAAACGTCGAGTAATGGCACGGGCAGGTGAACGCCGGGCCAACGCTCGTGGGACGGTACGTCGGATAGCGGTACAGCGAAATCGCGCATCCGGCGTGCGGGCAGATCTTCGAGTACGCCACGATCCCCTCGGGCGCCCACCCCTGACGCGCCGGCGGCAAGTGCAGGTACTCCGGGGGAGCCTGACGACGAGCAGGCCGGCGTCGAGGTGCTCAGGGTCGCCGTGCTGCGGAAGCGCCGTGTAGAAGCTGCCCACCTCGATGTCCTCCGGCCGGAAGGGCGCGCCGGTGTCGTCGACGAGCCGGACGCCTCGCCTCCACTGGGTCCGGTGGATGCGGTTGAGGGTTGGCCCGAGCGACGCCGCAGGCGTGACGAGGGCGGTGATGATGCCCGCACCCGCGAGACCGCCGGCGCCCGCCAGGAGCACTCGCCGTGACACCCCTTCGCCGCTGGCCTCGATCATGTCGACGACCTCCTCGGCGTCATCCTCGACGAGCAGCGACCCCCGCTCCTCCACCGCCGTCTCCTGGGGGACAACCGCCTTCCCGGCGACGATCGCCGCGGCGGCCAGGAACACGAGCGCGAGCCCGATCGTGAGCCCGAGGAGCTGCGTGTTCTCCCCGGTTGCCACGTACACGGCGGTAAACCCGAACGCGCACACCGCCGCGAGCACACACAGCGCGGCGACCACAGTTTCGGCGCGGCGGTTGTGCGGCACGATCCGCTGGGAGGGGTCGAGGTCGGACTCCGGGGCGGGTGGCGGTAGCGCCCGGGCGCCCGGGCGGTTGCGCACCACTCGCCACACCGCTCGTCCGGCCAGCATGACTGCCGCAATCCGTCCGAGGACGCGGGCGCGTGTCGGGTCGTTGGCCGGCGGGGTCATGATCGGCGGACCCCCTCGTCGTTGCGCTCGCCGATGATCCGCGCGACGATCACGAGCGCGACCAGCCCCACAAACCAGGCGACCATCCCCTCCGGGATCGGGCCGAGGTTGCCGATCCCCCACCCGCCGGCGTTGTCGGGGTGATGTGTCCACTGGATGTACGCGGCGAGCGAGTCGAGCTCGTGCTGGTTGATCTCGGTCGCGTCGAAGTGCGGCATCACGTACGGGCCCATCCGCACCGCCTCGGCGACCTGTTGCGGAGTCGCGCGGTCGAGCGCCGGGACGACGGCCCCGACGGTGAGGCCTCCCCGCGCTACCGACTGGTGACAGCCCGCGCAATGCAGTGTGAATTCGTGCAGCCCGAGCGACAGGCTGCCCTTCGCAGGGTTGGTGGTCGGTGCCGCGGGACCGCCGAACGTCGAGATGTAGGCGATCAGCGCGTTGATCTTCTGTCGGTTATAGAGCGGCGCTCCGCGTTCGGGCTCGAGCCGCGGACGCTCCAGCGGCATCCGTCCGGTCGACAGATAGAAATCGACCGGCCCGGGGCCGACCCCGACGAGCGACGGGGCGACGCCGCGAGTGCCGCGCAGCGCGATCCCGTGACACGAGGAGCACCCCTCCTCGTAGAGGTTGTAGCCCTCTGCAACGAGTCCGGGATTGCTCGGAAACCGCTTGGTGGGATCGCCCGGGCCAGGTCCGAACGGCCGCTTCGTCACCGCGGCCGAGCCGACTGGCGATGCCGTCGTGCGTCGGCGTCTGCCCCGGCGAGGTCGGCGCCGCGATCCCGACCAGGGACAGCGCCCCAAGGACCACCGCGATGACGATCCGCAGGCGGCGCGGGAACCGCGACGGCCGGCTCAGCCAGCGTCTCATCCGCCGACTCCCCGTAATCTCGGTCGATCCCACAGCCTCGCGGGCGTCACGGACACGCTGACGCCGTTCCTCGCCGAGGAGCGCCACCATCGCGACCCACAGGCCGACGAACACCATGATCGTCCCGCCGCCGACCCACATGATCGCCCCGGCCTGCTGCTGGTCGGTCACGGCGTTGATCCCGAGGACGTGGGCGGGCGGGCCGTAGCCGTGGTAGACAAGCGTCGGGTGCCGGTTGAGATAGGCGCCGAGCAACGCGATCACCGGCATCGCCGCGAGCAGGTACCCGAGCCGGGCCAGACCACCGAGACGTCGCTGCGGCACCGGATCTGTGTCAAGCAACGGCGACCACAGCAGGAGCCCCGTACCCAGATACAGCGCGTGCTCGAGTTCATGCAGCGCCGGGTGGGTCAGGGTGGCGTCGTAGAACGCCGGCACATGTGTGCCGACGAGCACCACCGCGAACGTCGACAGGGAGACAAGCGGGCCGCACCACTTCACCAGGCGGCCAAGCATTCGAGCGGCCTGCGGTCGGCGGCGCGGCGGAAGCGCCCGGAGGGTGAGCAGCACAGGGTGGCCGGCGAGCAGCAACAGCGGCGCGATCATCAGCAGCAGCATGTGCTGGACCATGTGAACGCTCAGCAGCCAATCGTCGAACACGTCGATGCCCGATTCGAGCGCGAGCAGCACAGTGCCGATCCCGGCAAGAAAGGCCATCGTGCGCCGCGCCGGCCAGCCTCCCCTGACCCGCGCCGCGGCCGCCAGGTAGAGCGCTGCGTCGACCCCGGCGAGGGCCGTCAGCGACGGGCTCACATGCCAGTGCGACACGAACAGGTCGGGGATGCTCGGAACGTTCACCACGGCCGTCGCTCCTCGACCGCGCGCCGGCTGGCCCGCTCGGCACGCGCTTCCACGACGAGGCGCCCGAGCGACGCGAGCAGCAGTCCGGCGCCGAAGTACACAAGGAACTGTGCCCAGACGAGTCCGAACATGATCGCGGCCACGGACAGCCCTGCCGCCACGGCAGCGAGGCTCATCGTGGGCACCGTCTCGATCTCACGTCGCGCCGATGGCGGGCCCCGCCGAAGGGACTCACGTCGAGCCAGCCACAACCCGAGCGCGGCGGCATACACGATCAGGCTCGCCACGCCTGCCTCGGCGGCATTGACCGCCTTGGCGTCCCAGATCCAGTTGCCGATGAACAGGACGAGCAGGAGCGTTCCCCACGCGAGCACCGGAATCGCACCGCCCCTCATGCGCCCACCGGTCCCTGGCCGCCGCGCGGTCCGCGGCGTCACGGCGTAGATCGAGCAGCGGCGCGTACGAGCGGATCGGCGGGAGCGGCCGCGTGAAATTCAGCGCCGGTGGCGGGGAATCGGTGGCCCACTCGAGCGTGTGCGCCTCCCACGGATCGTCCCCCGCGGGCACCCGGCGGCGCAGTGATACGACGACGTTGACGAGGAACGCGAGGACGCCGAGCGCGATGATCCCGGCCCCGATCGTCTCGATCAGGTTCGGCGTGGCCCACCCGGGATGCGTCGGGTAGCGAGAGATCCGGCGCACCATCCCGAGCTGCCCGAGCACGAACATCGGGAAGAACGTCAGATTCGTCCCGATCACGAGCAGGACGAGCTGGAGCTTGCCGATCCGTTCGCGCAGCATCGCCCCGGTCAGCTTCGGGAACCAGTGGTAGACGCCGGCGAAGAAGCCGAACACGCTCCCCGCGAACAGCGTGTAGTGAAAGTGGGCGACCACGATGTACGAGTCCTCGGCGTGGTAATCGAGAACCGGCGAGGCGAGGAAGATCCCGCTCAGGCCGCCGATCAGGAACTGCAGGAAGAAGGCGAGTCCGAACAGCATCGAGCAGCGCAGCACGAGGCTGCCCCCGATCAGCGTGCCGATCATGTCGAAATACTCGATCCCGGCGGGAATCACGAGCAGCGTCGAGGTGAACGCGAAGTACTGATTGGTGACGCCGCCCGTCGTGAACATGTGATGCGACCAGACGGCCATGGACAGCGCCGCAAACGCCATGATCGACGCCACGAACGCGACGTAGCCGAACCACTTCTTGCGCGCGCCCACCGCGATCGCCTCGGCGGCCGCTCCGAGGAACGGGAAGAACATCACGTACACGACCGGATGGCCGAAGAACCAGAACAGGTCCTGGTAGTCGATCGCGCCGTTGAAGCCGTCGTAGATGTGTCCGCCGTGGCGATCGATGAACAGCAGCGTCATCGCCAGGATGAGCATCGGGAACGAGCCGACGACCATGAGCACCGTGACGAGCTCGGTCCACGTGAACACGGGCATACGCAGCAGCGCCATCCCGGGCGCCCGGCGGCGCGCGATCGTGACCAGCACGCACCAGCTGATGAGCGTCAGGCCGAGCGCGACGAGGATCACCCCGACGACCCAGAGGTCCTGGCCCACGCCGGGGGTGTTGGTGCCGTTCGACAGCGGCGTGTAGGCAAACCATCCGGACCGTCCCGGTCCCTCGGTGGTCAGCCAGCCGGACTGCATGATGAGGCCGCCGGAGAGCCAGATCCAGAAGCCGGCGAGCGCGAGCCGCGGCCCGGAGATCCGATCCGCCCCGATCTGCAACGGCACGAGGTGCGTCGCCATTGCGATCGCCATCGGCGTCACGAACAGGAAGATCATCGTCGACCCGTGCATCGTGAACAGCTCGTTGTAGGCGCTGTCCGAGAGGACCTGCATGTTCGGCTGCGCGAGCTGGGTCCGCATCAGCAGTGAGAACACCCCGCCGACGAGGAAGAACGCGAGCGACGCCATCCCGAGGTTGAGGCCGATCCGCTTGTGGTCGGTGCTCGCGAGCGCGCCGAGCCAGCCGCCGGGCCGGGAGAGCCGCGGTCCCGGTGCCGTGGTCGCAGTCATCGCAACGCCGCCCTCCCCCCGCTCCGCGCCCACGCCCGGAAGCGCGCCGCGCTCACCACCCGCACGTTGAACAACATGTCGGCGTGGCGCAGCCCACAGAACTCCGCGCACTCTCCCTGGAAGAGTCCTGTACGGTCGAAGCTCAGCGTCGCGACCTGGGTGGACCCAGGGATCAGATCGTGCTTGTAGTCGACGTGCGGGATCCAGAACGCATGGATGACGTCGAGGCTCCTGAGGTGAAAGCGCACCGCCTCGCCCGCGGGCACGACGAGCGGCTGGCGAGAGACCGTGCCGCTCCGGTGGGTGATCGCGTACGCCGGATAGCGGAACGTCCATTCCCACTTCGCGCCGGTGACGTCGATCGTGACCGCCGGGCGCTGCCGGTTGGCGACCGTGTCGACGCGATGCTCGGCCGCGAACGTCAGGTAGAGGAGGAACGCGACGACGCAGGTCAGCAGCAGCGCGTAGCCGCCCTCAAGCCGGTTGTTCTCGTCAAACCGGGCCGCCCGTGCGGGGGCTCTCCGGCGGTAGACGACCACCCCCCCGGCGGTCACGAGCACGATCGCGACGAACACGCCGACGGCGATCGGGACATAGATCGAGAACAGGTGGCGGTACTCGCGGCGGGTGTCGACCAGCCCAGCGAGGACGGTGACGCCACCCCCTGACACGCGCGCGAACATACGACGGCACCCCTTACCCGGTCTCGGCGGCCCTTAACCCAGCCGGGCGTCGATCGTCACTGGCGATGTCCGCGTGGGAACCTGCCGCCGGGACCGATCGGCGATCGGCACGCGCCTGCGCTCGAGATGCGGCGCCGCGACCGTGATTGCCAGCGTCGGCGCGAGCGCGCTGGGGACCGATCGTGAACCTGGGGTCCACGGCCGAGGCGCGACCCGCCCGGAACACGTTGATGCGGGCGCTGAGCGCAGCCGCGGCGAGGAGCGCGCCTCCGGCGACCGCCGCCGGCCGTGACCGGCGTCCGCTCCTCGCGAGCAGACCCGTGCCGAGGGCCAAGCCGGTTCCGGTGATCACCTCGAGCCGCTTCGCGAGCCCGTGCCGGTAGGGCTCCCCCAGCGGGCCCAGATGGCGGTGCGTCAGTTCCGAGGACACGCCCTCGAACACGGCCGCCCCGATCGCCAGTCGCCGCGCCGGCGCCGCGAACTGAGCCGGAGTCGAGATGACGGCGACCGACCCGGCGCTCATCGCGGCGCTTGCCGGTGAAGCCCTGCATTGACATCGGGATCTGGTTCCACTCCTTGCAGGCGACCTCGCACGCCCTGCAGCCGATGCACACCGAGGTATCGGTAAAGAACCCCAACCGACGGGGGGTGGGCCCCCGTCACCCCCCCGTCTTGACCGGCCGTCGGCATGGTCCCCGTTGCCGCGCCGCTTTGACGCGCCCCGTTCCTTGGCCTCCATCACCCACTGGAAGCCGACCGGGTGCTGCTCGGCCATGTTCGAGCCCATGATCAGGATGCAGTCAGAGTTCTGCAGGTCCTGCTGAAACGTGGTGGCGCCACCGCGCCCGAACGACGTCCCCAGACCGGGGACCGTGGAGCTGTGTCATATGCGGGCCTGGTTCTCGATCGACACCGCGCCGGCCGCCGTGAAGAACTTCTTGATCAGATAGTTCTCCTCGGTATCGAGCGTCGCACCGCCGAGGAAGTGCATGCCGAGCGTGCGCTTGAGCGGCTGACCGTCCTCGTCGGCGTCCTCCCAGGTGTCGGCGCGCACAGCGATGATCCGGTCGGCGATCATCTCGGTCGCCTGCTCGAGGGTCAGATCCTCCCACTCGGTGCCGCCAGGGCGCCGGTAGCGCACCTTCGTCTCGCGCATCGGCGAGTTGACGAGGTTTTCGGAGGCCGACCCTTTCGGGCACAGCCGACCACGAGAGATCGGCGAGTCCGGGTCCCCCTCGATCTGGACGACCTTCTCGTCCTTGACGTACACCTTCTGCCCGCAGCTGACCGCGCAGTACGGACAGATCGACTGGACGACTCGGTCCGCCGTCGCTGTCCGCAGGGTCAGGTGCTCGCTGCGGGCCGACTGGGCAGCCCGCCCAAGCCCGAACGGATCACCTGCGACCTGACGAAGGAACGGCGGCACGAAGCGGCGGGTGTCGGCCATCAAGCCATAAATTCCCGGAGCGGATCGCGTACAAACGGGGGCGGCTGGTTACCGACGTGTGCGGCGGGCATCCGCGCCTACATGTCCACGGATATCGAGATTGACCGCGCGCTGGCCGTTGTCACGGCAACGCTGAACGACCAGCGGCTCACCGACCGGCGTCGGCCGGACTTTCGCCGTGTCCTCCTCGGGTTCTGGGGCCCTACCCGGCTCCCCGTCGGTTGCAACCCTGCTCACCTGTGTGCCCGGTGCCAATACGGAATCCCGAACCAGAGGCCGGCGGTCACGGCCGCGGCCACGACGCCGCCGACCGTCGCCGCCCACCCGCCGAACAGGAAATCCGAGAGCAGCACGAAGATTCCCGCCATGCCGGCTGCCACGAACACCATCCCGATGATCATCAGCCGGTTGCCGAGGGCGATCAGAAACGGCTTCTCCCCCTCGCGGAACAGCATGCGGTGATGGACAGAGGGCGCGATCAACAGCACCGTCGCGACCGCGATGCAGATGAGGGTCGCGTAGTAGACGCCGTGCTCAAAGCCCGTCGTCAGCTTCCAACCGGCGTTGAACGGAACGACGAGCAGGAACGCGAACAGGACCTGTACACCGACCGCGCCGACACGCAACTCCTGAACCATCTCCGTCGTGTTGCGATCGAGCCGCTCCTCGCGGGTCTCGTGGCGACCGTCGTCCGCCCGCTCGGAACCATCATCAATGCACGGCCCATCAGCAGGGGACGGTTTCGTGGTGGACACCATCTCACCCTCATGGATACCCGCACGGCTTGCCGGGATATCGGTTGCACTCCAGACGCGCGGGGTAGAAACCGAGCGCCATGTCCGTCGCCATCCTCGACATCGACGGGACGCTCGTCGACACCAATTACCACCATGCGATCGCGTGGTTCCGCGCGTTTCGCCAGCACGGGATCGTGCTCCCGATCTGGCGGATCCACCGCCACATCGGGATGGGCGGCGATCAGCTGATCGGCGCGCTCACCGATGAGCGCTTCGAGGAGCGCGACGGCGACTCGATCCGCGCCGCCGAAAAGGTGCTCTACATGGAGCTGATCGGCGAGGTCGAGCCGATGCAGGGGGCCCGGCAGCTGCTGGAGGAGATCAAGCGGCGTGGCCACTCCGTGGTACTCGCGAGCTCGGCGAAGGCCGATGAGGTGGAGCACTACGTTGAACTGCTCGACGCGCGCACGATCGCCGACGCCTGGACGACCTCGGCCGACGTCGAGCAGACCAAGCCCCAGCCAGACCTCGTGAACTCGGCGCTCCAGAAGGCAGGGGCCGACGCCAAGCAGGCCGTGATGGTCGGCGACACGCCGTGGGACGTACAGGCGGCGAGGTCGGCCAGGGTGCCGACGATCGCCGTGCGCACCGGCGGCTTCGGCCAGGACGAGCTTGAGGACGCGGGCGCCGCGGCGGTGTTTGAGTCGGTTGCCGAGCTGCTCGAGCGCCTCGACGAGACGAAGCTGAGGTAGGTTAGGACCGCCAGTTACCGGAGCATGAGCGTCATCAGCGCGCTCAGCACGCCGAGCCCGAGCGCGAGCGCCGCGGTGTAGTCCCCCACCCGCCCGCTATGGAGCCGGCGGATCGGTCCCATACACGTGCTCCTCGCCCGCCGTGCCGGCTGAGCCACCGCCCCGATCTGGCGCGACCACAGGCCAAGAGCGGCGATCACAAGCGCGAGCGCGACCGCACCCAAACAATAGGCGTAGTCGAACCATGCTGGCGCCGATGAGCTCACCGCGTCCAGGTGGCCCACGCCGCCGAAGACCGCCGCTCGGTACGCGCCGACGTCGACGAAGCTGTGCGCCGCCGTCGTCGCCAGATCGGCCATGCCGAACCACGCCCCGACCCCGATCGCCCCGACGAGCAGCGCGATCGTCGGGACGAGCATCACGGCGGGGGTGCGGTCATACAGCTCCTCCGTCTCGGCGCTCATCTCCTCATCGGCCGCATCCCGCTCCTCGTCGTCGGTGTCTCCCCAGCCGAGGAACACGCGGGCGCCGGCCCGCAGGACGGCGGCGCCCGACAGCGCCGAGGTGAGCATCAGCAGCGGCGGCACAAAGCCGAGGCCCTGCCCCAGCGCGGCGTCGTCGATCATTGACTTGCCGAGAAACGGACCGAACGGCGGTAACGCGGAGATGAGCAACCCGCCGGCGAAGAACAGCGCCGCGAGCACGGGCAGCGATCGTCCACGTCCGTGCAGCCGCCGTTGCCCGACTCGGCCGACGACGACGCCGCTGAGCAGCTCCGGCTGCGCGACGTTGTCGTCGATCACCAGCCAGACGAGGTACAGCGCGGCCGCGCGGAGCGCGAGGCCAGCCGCCCTAGCGGTCCAGGCGCGGGAGGACCTCATCGCGGTACGCCTCAAAGAAGGCGTCCTGTCCGGCACCGATCTGGTTGACGTAGAGCTCGTCAAAGCCGGCCTGCTCGTACGCCTTGATCGCCTCGACGTGACGGTCGACGTCAGGCCCGCACGGTGTGTCCTGCGCGAGCTGGCTCGCCTGCTCGAAGTGCGCGGGCGTCGGGAGGATCTGGGCGAGCTCGCCCGGGAGACCCTCGTTCGGCCACAGTCGATGGACGCCGATCGTCGACCACACGAACGGGCTATGTCCCTGTTCGTCGTTCCACGGGTGGTAGTGATCGGAGATCCACAGCCCGTCGAAGCCGGCCGCATGGGCCTTGATTGCCTGCGCGACGAGGTCGTGGGGACCCCATTCCTCGCTTGAGAGGAAGTAGCCGATCTTCATGTAGTGAGCTCCTTGTCGTGTTGACTCGCGTGACTCGCGTGCGCCGGTCCCTGTCGCGGGCCTACTTACGACGGTCGACGGCCCGCTGCAGCTGATCCTTGTTCATGCTCGAGCGGCCGTCGATCCCGAGTTGCTTGGCCTCGTTGTACAGCTGGTCCCGCGTGCGGCCTTTGGCCCGGTTGGTGCCGGACCGCTGGCCACCGCGGCGGGAGGAGGACATGTCATTCGTGGACGTGCGCGATCGCTCCTGCGACTCGCCGGCGCGCGCACGCTCCTTGTTGACCGTCCGCGCGGCGATCTCCTCGGCACGGCCCTCACCGATACCGCGATCGAGTTGGCTCTCCTTGATGCGCTCGTACTGACGCGCGCGTTTTGTGCCGGGCTTGACGCCACGAGGGGGCATGTCCACCTCCTTGGACGGGTGTGATCTTCGCTCGGGCTAGTTGCTACCCGCTGCGCCACCCGCGCCAACGTGCTGCTCGTGCTTGCCCTCGGCGATCTCCTCGACGAGCTTGGCGCAGAACGCTGGAAGATCATCGGGGTTGCGGCTGGTGACGAGCCCGTTGTCGACGACGACCTCCTTGTCGACCCAGTGGGCGCCCGCGTTCTCAAGGTCGGTCCGCAGGCTCGGCCACGAGGTCACGGTGCGTCCGCGAGCCACGTCCGCCTCGATCAGTACCCACGGCCCGTGGCAGATGATCGCGGTGGGCTTGTCCTGCTCAAAGAACCCTCGGACAAACGACACCGCGTCGTCGTCGGCGCGTAGCGCATCGGGGTTTGCGACCCCGCCCGGGACGACGAGCCCGGCATAGTCCGACGGATCGGCGTCAGCAACAGCCGTCCGCGCCTCGATCGTGTCGCCCTTGTCGAGGTGGTTGAACATCTGAATTTCGCCGGTCTCCAGCGAGATCAGCTCGGGCGTCCCACCGGCCTCGCGCACTGCCTCGAGCGGCTTCGTCAGCTCGACCTGCTCGACGCCCTCAGTGAACAGGAACGCCACTCGCTTCCCTTCCAGTTGGCCTGCCATTCGCATCAACTCCTTCTCGTTGTTGTCTCGCCCATTGGGCTAGGCAGCGGGCTACCCAGCGCGCAGAGTCGATGAAACGAACTAGACGGGCCTCGATGATTCAACGCGCCGTGATGCGGGCGCCGCCGACGGGCCACGGCGTGCCTGGAGAGCTGATCCGCGATCCGGCGCCGCTGCGTGCTGCGAATGTCGGTGAGCATCCGCGGTCGTACGGGTTTCCCGCCGGCCATCCCCCGAAGGAGAGCTTCCTAGGGGTCCCGGTGTTTGTCGCAGGTGAGCCGTTCGGGAACCTGCATGCAGCGCGCTGGCCCGCGCTGACCCACCCTTGTAGCCCTCCGTTCCGGTGCGAAGATCGCCGTAACGTCCCACGACGCGGGGAATTTGCCTCTACGACGCGGCGAAGGAATCGAACCTTCCAAGCCGGGGGCTGCCCGGCCCTGCCAGTTTTGAAGACTGGATGGGCCACCAGGCCCGTGCCGCGCCGCGCGTGATGCTACGTCTTCGGCCGCTGCCATCCCTCGATTCGTTTCCGGGTGTTGCCGACTAGCGCGACTCGGCCGCCGAAGCAGCCGCGCCGGCGCCCGGCGCGAGGCCGTGCTCGAGCGCGCCCTTGACCCCCGCGTCCAACGCGTTGATGCGGTACAGCGCGAGCGCTTCGGCCGAGGCGAACCGGCCGCCGGGCGCGGTCGAGGGACCGTGGTGGGAGAGCACGCAATGCAACAGCGCCAGCCGGCGTTCCTGGTCAAGTGCACCCGCCCGCTCGGACAGCATCCGCTCGCCGATCACGAGGTGCCCGAGCATCCGACCCTCGTCGGTCAAGCCGATCTCGGCGCCGTAGGTGAACTCGCGCGTGCGGCCGAGGTCGTGCACGATCGCGGCGGTCAGCAGCAGATCTGAGTTCAGGCGCGGATGCTGCTGGCAGACCTCGTGCGCGAGCGTCGTCACCGCAACGGTGTGTTCGAGCAGACCACCGAGATACGCGTGGTGGCCTGCGCGCGTGCAAGGCGCGCGGCGCAACTCGGCGCGCAGCGCCGGATCGGCCAGCAGCGCGTCGAGCAGCGCACGGAAACTCCGGTCATAGACCTCGCCGGCGAGATGCTCGAGGAACCCGTCGAGCTCATCGAGGTCGCGATACGCGCGCGGCAGAAACAGCGACGGATCCGCGCCCGCAGACCCAGGCTCCACCCGCCTGATCTCGGCGACCTCGACCACGACCTCATCGCGGAACCGCTCTACCTTGCCGACAACCCGGACCAGGTCGCCTCGCTCGAACCCTCCCGCGAGGGCGTCGGCATCACGAAACGCCCGCGCGGCAATCGTTCCGGTGCGGTCGCGCAGCTCGAGCGCGAGGTATGCAGACCCTGTGCGGGTGCTCAGCCGATCTTTGCGGGTGCACGCGAACACGCCTCGGACCTCTTCGCCCGGCCGAAGTGCGCTGACTGTCTGAGCCGAGGCCATGGGTTTCATGATGTACGGTGAACCGGATGCAGCCGCTTCAATGGGAGTATCGGCCCGATGGATTGCGCGCTCCTGCGCTGATCTGCGCGTTCAAGGGTTGGAACGATGCGGCCGATGCTGCTTCGACCGCGATCACGTTCGTGGGTGGGGCGCTCGGCGCGCGTCGGTTTGCGACGATCGATCCTGAGGATTTCTACGACTTCCAGGCGACGCGCCCGCGGATCAAGCTGGTCGAAGGCCAGACCCGCGAGATCGTCTGGCCAGAGGTCGAGCTCTACGAGGCCCGTGTCCCGCGGGCGCCGCGCGATCTGATCCTGCTTGCCGGCAGCGAGCCGTCGTTTCGCTGGCGCGGCTTCAGCAAGCTGATCGTCGACGTCGCCGAGGCGATCGGTGTGCAGCTCGTGGTCACGCTCGGGGCATTGCTGGCAGATGTCCCGCATACGCGCGCGGTGTCTGTGACCGGCCTCGCGTCGGATCCAGCGCTGGTCGCGCGGCTCGGCCTCGCGACGTCCTCGTACGAGGGACCCACCGGGATCGTCGGGATTCTCCACGCCGCCTGCCAGGAGGCGGGGCTCCCGTCGGCGAGCCTGTGGGCGGCTGTGCCGCATTACATCGCCGCCGCGCCGAATCCGAAGGCCGCGCTGGCGCTGGTCCGCAAGCTCGAGGGTCTGGTCGGCGTCGCCGTCAACGCGTCCGATCTGGAATCCGCGGCGGCCGACTACGAACGGCAGGTCAACCTCGCGGTCCAGAGCGACCCCGACGTGCAGGCGTTCGTCGAGCGCCTCGAGCAGGCCGCCGGCGAGGACTCCGAAGCTGAGCCAGGCCCCCTCCCCTCCGGCGAGACGATCGCCCGCGACCTGCAACGCTTCCTGCGTCAGGCCGGCGAAGACGGCCCGCCCGGTCCCGCATAGGGGTACGTCCAGCGCGACGAGAATGTGGTTCCGTTCGGAACCACATCGCGTAAGCCGGCGCCCGGCCCTACTCGGACGCCGTCCCGGCTCCTGCGTACTGCCCTCGCAGTTAGGCTGCGATCGCGGTCTGGAGAGCGTCGGTGAGCTCCGTGCAGACGTTGACGAAGTCTGGCGCGTTCATGCGTTCTTTGGCTTGTTTGGTTTGGCCGGTGGTCGCGAGCTTGAGGACGTCTGCCGCGTTGCGGTGGAATTGCTCGTGGAGGTCGTGAATCCGCTGCCAGCGCTCAGGCTGGCTGGTGCGGAACTCTCCCGGGCTGTGTAGCCATTTGCCGAACGCACATTGGTCATCTGCGCCGGCCTGGTCGGTCGACATCGCACTGTGGCCGCTGTCGATCGCGTCGCGCAGACGTGCGCCCCATGCGTTGTGGGTGTCGCGGGCAGCGGTCAGGACTTCTGAGAGCGAGTCGTCGCTGTCGAGGTTGATCTGGAAGTGGCCGACCAGCCGGTTCAGTGCCTCTGCGTTGGCCGCCAGCTCGTGTGCGGAGGCTGCGATTTGCTCGGTCGAGGCGGACGTTTGCTCGGTGGAGGCCGAGACTTCTTCGGTTGAGGCGGAGGATTGCTCGGCAACGACTTCGATCTCGCCGATCCCCTCAGACATGCTGCTGGCGCTGGCCGTGATCTCTTGCGCGCCGGCCGCGATCTGCTCGATCCGGGCGGTCATGTCATCGACGGCCTGTCCGATCGTCAGGAACGCCTCGCGGGTCTGCTCAACGACGGCAACCCCGTCTGCGGTCCGTTTGGCGCCGTCCTCCACGACCCCGACGGCCTTGTTGGTCTCGTCCTGGATCGCGCTGATCAGTTGCGAGATCTCGGCCGCGGCGTGCTGGGACTCCTCGGCGAGCTTTCTGACCTCATCGGCGACGACCGCGAACCCGCGGCCCTGATCGCCGGCGCGGGCTGCTTCGATCGCGGCGTTGAGCGCGAGCAGGTTGGTCTGCTCAGCGATCCTCGTGATCGTCTCGACGATCGCGCCGATCTGCTCAGACTTCGACGCCAACTCAGCGATCGCGACAGTCACTTCCTGGCTTGAATCGCGGACCGAGCGCATCGCCTCGTTCGCCTGCTCAGCTGCCTCGACTCCCGCCTGCGCGGCGTCGCGTGCATGGGTCGCGACCTCGGCGGTCTGCTCTGCCTGCTCGGCGCTTTCCTTGACAGCGTCGGTGACCTCGGACGCGGCGCGGCGGGCGCTCTCGACCATTCGGACCTGACGCTCAGCACCTTCTGCGACCTCGCTGATCGCCTGTGCGATCTCGCCGGTCGCCTTGCCAGCCTCCTCGGAGGTCGAGGACATCTGCGCTGACGCTGCGCCGACTGAGCCGGCCGTGCTCGTCACCTCGCCGATCAGCGACCGAAGATTCGCCACGGTCATGTTGTAAGCCTCATAGCACTCGAGCAGCGTCGTCCGGAGACTCTCCGTCTGGCTCATCACACGACCGATCTCATCCTTGGAGAAGTCCGAAGAAGGCTTGGTGGCCGCCGCCAGCTTGACTGTCAGATCGCCGCCGGCCAACGCTTGCAAGGCCGAGACCAGCTGCATCTTGAACGCCTTCTCGATCGTCGTCATCCGCGCGATCACCGCCTTGATGCTTCCCGACAGCTGGCGCACGACCAGGACTGCGATCCCGCCGCCGAGCAGCAACGCGAGCGCGAGCAGCGCGATCGTCTGGGTACGGCTCGAGCTGTAGGTCGAGGAGATGCCCTTGGCATCGCCCGCTGCTTCGGTCTTGTTGAAAGTGGTGAGCGTGTCAAGCGATCCCGTGATCGTGTCGAACTGCTTGTCGGCCTGCCTGTTGGCCGCAAGCGCGGCTTGCAGATTCCCGGCCTTCGTCAGCGACCGCACACTGTCTCGCAGCGGCAGATACGCGGCGAGCGCGGGACGCAGCGTCGCGATCCCGGCGCGCTCCTGAGGGCTCAACCCGGCGGCGCTGAAAGCGCGAATGCTCTTGTCAAACACCGCTTGCTGGGCCGCGAGTTCGCTGTCAGTTGCCTGCTGAATGGTCTTGTCGCCGGGGTAGCTGATGCCTTGCAGCAGCAGCCGCTGCTCGTCGGTCACCGCGGTGCTCGCCGCTCCGAGCTGATCGAGCGCCTGGACGTTGCTCGTGTAGATGTTTGAGCCCTTCTGATCCACAGCGGACAGGCTTGAGATCGACGAGAGCCCGACCACAAGCAGAAACACCAACAACAGCCCAACCAACCCGTACAGCTTGCGTGCCAACGAAATGTTCCGGAACCAACTCACGGTGCAACTCCTCTTCCCGATGATCGCCAAGGGCGCAGATGCCTTGTGAATCGACCACGGGTCGCGCTCCCTGAGGTCGAGCGATCGACGGTGCGGCAAACCTGAAGCAGATCGGCGGCCAAGTACTGACCGCCGCGGCGCCGGTGAGATCAGCGCTCAGCCGCCGGGCACACCAGCCGGTAGTCGCAGATCGAGCAGGCCGCAAACGACGGGGTCGGTTCAAAGCCCTGCGAGAGGATCCCCTCCGCGACCTCGACCGCGACCGCGCGGATCCATTCCGAGCGGTCCCCGTCGTCGGCCGGCACCGTCACTTTCTGGTCGTCGAGCAGGTAGTAGTAGGCCTGCTGTGAGGAGTCCAGGCTCCAAGCCTCGCGCGCGCCGACGGCGTACAACGACAGCTGCACGTCGTCGGCCAGCTGCGCCGCGCTCTTGGGACGGCCGGTCTTGTAGTCGATCAGCTCGTACTCACCCCCGGGCAGGCGATCGACGCGGTCAACCCGTCCACGCAGCAGGTGCGGCCCGAGCTTGAACGTGAACTGCCGCTCGAACCAGACCGGCTCGGCCTCGGAGTCCTGGGAGCGCTCGTAGTAACGGGTCAGCGCGGCCGCTGCCTTGCCCCGCAGTTGCCGCTCCTCCTCGGAGTCGCCAAAGCCGCCTCGCCGCCACGCGGCATCGAGCAATCCCAACAGTCCGGGCAGCTTCCCGGGGCCGCCGTCCTCCGTATGGAAGCGCTCGAGCACCTGGTGCACGACGATCCCGAAGCGCTGGTGAATCGTCGGCTCCTGCGGGATCCGAAACACGCGCGCGAACTTGTACTTGAGCGGGCACGTGCGGTACGTGTCGATGTCCGAGGCCGACAGCACGACCCCCTCGCCGCGCAACGGCAGGAACGCCTGCAACGACGGCTCGTCGCGAGCGGCGATCGCCTGCGCGCGGCGCCGGGCGTCGCGCTCGACGTCCAGCAGGTAGTCATCCAAGGCAGAGGACGTGAAGATCTCGCGCTGCTCGGCGGTGACCGCCTGGAGGATCCTCGAGTTGACATCGTGCAGCGCCTCGGCGGTGCTCTGCCCATCTGGCCGCGCGATCAAGGCCGCGAGCTTCAGCAACTCGAGATACCGCACAACCGCGTGCGCGACGTCGAGATCGGTGTCGAAGCGCAGTTCGGCGAGCCTGCCACCGGCGCGCATCGTCCCTTCGAGCAACTCGTCGCGCAGGAGCCGGTAGGTCGAGTGAAGCGTCTCCGCCGGCCCGAACAGCTCTTCCTCCCGGTCCTCCCACGAGGCCGCTAGCTCCGACCGCGCGGCTTCCACCAGCGAGGACGGCAACAGGCTCGCGCCGCGGTCACTGGCGGCCGGATAGCAGATCACCGCGCGCGTCCGCGCGCGCGTGAGGGCGACGTACAGCGCCTGGCGCAGCGCCCGGCGCCGCCCCTGCTCATCGTCCGCCGGCAACTGCTCGTGCAGCAGCGAGTCAGGGATCGGCTCCGGCTCGCTTGCGAGCACACTCGCGTGCTGGCCGAGCACGTAGACGTGATCGAGCTCGAGCGCTGCCGCCGCCTCGAGCGTCAGCACCTGCACCGCGGTCGCGCCGGAGAGCTCGGGCTCCTCCTGCTCGCGCAGCCCGAAGTCCGCGACCGCCGCAATCGATCGCGCAAATTCCCGAGGCGTCGCCAGCGGCGCACGGCGCACGTAGGCAGCGGCCAACTCGCCGAAACGCGCCAGCGCGCGCAGCCGCTGCACGATGTCGGCCTGCGCGGCGAACAGCTGCTGGCGTCGCAGCCCGAGCCGGTCGATCAGCCGGTGCACGTATAGATCAGGCCGTGTCGTGTCGATCGCGCCGACACCGGCGCGGTACAGCTTCAGGAAGACGCGGATCCGCTCCCGCGCCTCTGGCGGTACCTGCGGCGATTCGGTCGCGGCGGCGAGGGCCGCGACCATGTCGAGCTTGCGCCGGCGCGCGATCTGCGTGCAACGCGCGATGTCGACCGAGCGCAGCTCGATCGGGGGGCGTGCCAGCGCCCGCACGACGGCGGGCGCATCGGAGGGATCCGCCAACAGCCGCAACCAGGCGAGCACGTCGCGGATCTCGGCGCGCTGAAAGAACACCGCCTCCCCGACCAGCCGGTAGGAGACCGCGCGCTCCTCGAGCGCGACCGCCATCGCCTGGCCGTCGCGGGAGATCGCCGGCACGAGAATCGCGATCGCACCCGGGGGCACGCCCTCGCGTGCGATCAAGCGCTCGACGTCGGCCGCGACCGACTGAGCCTGGGCGCGCTCATTGGCGCAGCGCCAGAACTCGACCTCGCCGCCGGCGGTGGCAGCCGACTCGGCTTGCAAGCCGGGCAGCACCGCGCGCGCGGCCCGCAGTATCTGCTCGGGACAGCGCCACGAGCGCTCGAGCCGGACCACGTGCGGACCCGAGGCTTCAAAGCAGCCGATCGCTGCCTCGCCGGCGGCGCGGAAGCGCCGCAACGCCGCCCCAGGATCCGCGGCCGCCGTCAGCCGATCGCCGGCGACCGCGCGGACCAGCCTTGCCGGGGCGAGGTCGAGCTCCTGGACGTCATCGGCGAGCACGTGCTCGAAGCGCCGCGCGCTGCCGGAGCGCTCGCTCACCAATCGCAGAGCGTCGCGGACGAGGTCGCCGTCGTCGCGCGCTCCCGCGGCGCCGAGCATCCGCTCGTGCGCGCGGTACACCTCAGCGAACTCACGCTCGAGGCCGGCCTCGCCGCCGTCGGGGCCGGCAGGATCGAGCGACGCTGCCCACGCGGCGTACTGCTCGGCGTCGATCAGCTCCGCCTTGCAGCGGTCGATCCGGCGCACGAAGCTACCCAGCAACGCGTTGGCGTTGCCGCCGAAGTCGTGCTGTTGCAACGACAACTCGTCGATGCGCTCGACCAGCATCGCGAGGCGATCCCCGGCGCCGAGAGTGCTGCCAGCCACATCGGCGCCCGCACCCGCACCCCCGAGAATCAGTCCCGCCAGCTCCACCGGCGTGACGGCAAACAACTCGTCGTAGGCCTCGTCAAGATCGCCCTCGAGGCGCTCGCGCAGCGCATCGGCGCGAGCCGGCGTGGGAGTCACAACCGCGATCCGCTCCGGGCGCGCTCCGCGCTCCACGAGCCAGCGGAAGCGCGCCCGCACGAGGCTCGTTTTCCCCGACCCGGCGGTGCCGAGCACGAGCAGTGGCCCGCCCGTGTAGGTGACGGCGTCGTGCCATCCCCCAGCGGCCCCGTCAAGGCTGAGCGTCACGTCTGACAGCATAGGTCGGAGATGACGTCAACGAACTCGGCCCTGGACGCAGATTGGCTCGGTGCTTGCCGGCGGGCGGTGAGCGGCCTGAGCGAGATCCTCTCGGAGGCTCCGACGACCGAGCAGCGCGCCAGAGAGACGGGGTCACGCGGTAGCGGGGGCGACCGCACACTTGTAATCGATCAGTCCGCGGAGTCGGTCGTGCTGGCGGAGTTGGGGAAGCTCCAGGACGAGGGATTCAGGTTCACCGCACTGTCCGAGGAGCGGGGTGAGATCGACTTCGGTGACCCGCGCGTGCGAGTGATCATCGACCCGATCGACGGCTCGCTCAACGCCAAGCGCCGACTTCCCCATCACGCGCTCTCGATCGCTGTGGCCGACGGCGCCACGATGGCCGATGTCGCGTTCGCGTTCGTGTACGACTTCGGACCGTCGGAGGAATGGCTGGCCCGGCGCGGCGAGGGCGCCTGGTGCAACGGGCATCGGCTCGACCCCGAACTGGGCGAGCGGCGCGCGGACGATGGGCGGCTCGAGGTTCTCGGGATCGAGTCCGCGGATCCACGGTGGGTGGCCAAGTCGATCGAGCGGCTGGAGATCTCCGCCTACCGGCTGCGCGCGCTCGGAACGATCGCGTCGTCGCTGTGCCAGGTCGCGGCCGCCCGCTTTGACGGGATGGTCTCGCTGCGACGAGCCCGTGGCGTCGACTCAGCGGCTGCACAGCTGATCGTCCGCGAGGCCGGGGGCCACGTCAGCTTCCCTGCCTACGAGGACCGCCTGGCGGCGCCGCTTGACGCCGCGCCGACCTCGCCGGTGGTCGCAGCGCGCTCGCTGCAGACGCTCCATGAGCTCGAGGGGATTGCGGCATGATCGACTGGATCATCGCCGAGCGAATCGCGGTGTTCGTCGCCGGCAGCGGCGAGGCCGAGCCGCCGAAGGCCGACCTCGCCGCGCTCGCGGCCGAGTCCGAGGCTCGCGTCACCGCCTATACGGGGCTGCGTCCCGCCCGTCCGCTGCCAAAGCCCGAGGGCATCTCGCGCAAGGAGTGGGTGGCCAGCAACATCGGCGCGATGCGGCTGCTGCTCGATCCGGTGCTCGCGCGGGCCGGCGAGGGACTCGGCCCGTTGCGGCCGGCGGTCCAGATCGGATTCGGGCTCGTGCTCAGCACCGAAGTCGGGGTCGTGCTCGGGTATTTGGGCCAGCGCGTGCTCGGGCAGTACGAGCTGGTGCTGCTCGACGAGGCCGTCGAGGACCGCCCCCCGAGACTGCTGTTCGTGATGCCGAACCTCGGCGCAGCTGTGCAGGCGTTCGGGGCGGAGGAGCAGGAGTTCATGACGTGGGTGGCGCTGCACGAAGTCACGCACGCGGTCCAGTTCGCCGGCGTGCCGTGGCTTCACCCGCACGTCGCCGGCCTCGTGCGCGAGCTCCTCGCGCAGGCCGAGCTGCGGATCGACACTCCGCGCAAGCTGCGGATGCCCAGCGGGGAGGAGTTCCGCCGCGTCATGCACGCGCTGCGCCAGGGCGATCTGGTCTCGATCGTCACGAACACGGCGGAGCGGGAGACGCTCGACCGGGTGCAGGCGGTGATGGCCGTGATCGAGGGGCACGCCGAACACGTGATGGACGCGGTCGCACCCGATCTGCTGCCGTCGCTGCCGAAGCTGCGCGCCGCGATCGACCAGCGCCGTCGCTCGCAAACGGGGCTCTCGCGGCTGCTCGCCCGGCTGCTCGGCCTGGAGATGAAGCTCAAGCAGTACGAGCGGGGCAAGTTCTTCTGCGACACCGTCGTGCGCGAGGCCGGCACCGATGCGCTGCACCACGTGTTCTCGAGCCCCGAGGCACTGCCGACGCTGGCCGAGATCGAGGATCCAAAGGCGTGGTTGCGGCGCGTCGGACGCGACAGCCCGCACGGCAGCGAGCCGGCTCAGCACTCCAGCGCGTGAAGGCGCCAGCGGTCTAGCACCCCCTTCAGCGTGATGACTTGGCAGGCGATACTGGCATCGCCGCTGGGGGCGTAACGCGTTCGATATCTGCTCACGGCGCCTCACGGGACTGTAACGAAGACCTGGGACTGGTTTACAAACATATGTTCGTGTAAACTTTGGAAACGCCCTTAGAAGTAATATCCTTAGTCCTACGGGAGTGGAGCAAGCGATCATGGCTACCAGCACAAGCACAGCGAGCGGACGAAAGCCCGCCAGCGCACGAAAGACCGCGGCGGCGCGCAAGCCGGCCGCCTCGACGACCACTTCAACCCAGCCGAAGACGCCGGTCGAGCAGGTTCAGGAGATCGCCGAGCGCGTCGTCCTGGTACCTGTCGGCGCGAGCCTCGTGGCACGCGACAACCTTGTCTCGAGTGTCAAGGGGATCGCGACGAAGTACCGCACTCGGACAGCTTTGGAGCGCGAGATCAAGCGCTACGAGCGCCGCGGGGCGACGGCGCGCAACCGCTTCGAGCGCCAGGTTCGCAAGACTCGGACGAAGTTCGAGCGTGAACTGCGCCAGCGCCGCAGCCGCGTCGAGCGGACGGTGAAGCAGAATCGCCGTCGCTTCGAGCGCGAGGTGCGCGCCGTGCGCAAGGACATCGAGCGCCAGTCGGGCGTCGTGACCTCCCGTGTCGAGAAGCTGGTCTCCGAGGCGCAAGGCCGCCTGGGCTCGACCTCGTAACAACGACTTCCCCCGCGCCGGCGCCGAGGAGAGCGCCGAGCAGCGGGAAAGGTTCGCCGGCCTCATATCCTCGCTGGCGAATGAAGCACCCTCTCCTCCCTCAACCGCCGGGGCGTCACGTAAGTGGCGCCCCGTCGGTCTTTAAGTAAGGCCGGGCGGCCAGAAAGCCGTCGCTGCTGGCACGCAGAACCCGTCTGCCAGAATGGACGGATGCCCACCAGAGACCAAGTACTGCAATCACTCCGCTCCGTGATCGACCCTGAGCTCCGCCGCGACATCGTCGAGCTCGAGATGGTGCGATCGATCGAGATCCACGACAACGGGGTGGTGGACGTGATGGTCTCGCTGACCACCGCCGGCTGCCCGATCCGCAACCATTTCCAGTCCGGTGTCGCGCAAGCGGTTCGCGAGCTCGACGGCGTCACGGGCGTCAACATCAGCTTCGACGTCCTGTCGGACAACGAGAAGGCGGCGCTCGGGCGCAAGCTTGGCCGCGGATCGCTGCCGGAAGGCGCGCTGGCCCAGGTGCGCAACGTCATCTGTGTCGGCTCGGGCAAGGGCGGCGTCGGCAAATCCAGCGTGACCGCCAACCTCGCGGCCGCCCTGGCCGCGGGCGGCAAGCAGGTCGGCGTGCTCGACGCTGACGTCTGGGGCTACTCACAACCGCGGATGCTCGGGCTCGGGGCCGAGCGCCCGCGCGTGAACGCCGAGCGCAAGCTGATCCCGATCACCGCGCACGACGGCATCAGCGTGATGTCGATCGGGTTCTTCGTTGAGCAGGACGCCGCGGTCGTTTGGCGCGGCCCGATGCTCCACAAGGCGCTTCAGCAGTTCCTCGAGGACGTGGACTGGGGCGAGCTTGACTACCTGCTGATCGACCTACCGCCCGGCACCGGCGACGTCTCGATGACGCTCGCACAGCTGCTACCGCAGGCGAAGTTCGTGATTGTGACCACACCGCAGCCGGTCGCGCAGAAGGTCGCCCGCCGCTCCGCGGAGATGGCCGGCAAGCTGAAGCTCGAGATCGCCGGTGTGATCGAGAACATGTCCAGTTTCGTCACGCCGAGCGGCGAGCGCTACCAACTGTTCGGCGAGGGCGGCGGCCAGCTGTTGGCAGAGGAGCTGGACGTTCCGTTGCTGGCACAGGTGCCGTTGACGATGGCGCTGCGTGAGCATTCGGACTCAGGGACCCCGGTCGTCCTCTCAGATCCGGATGATCCGGCATCGCAGGCGCTCTCCCAGGCCGCCCGCGGCCTGATCGCGCTGTCCCCGATTGAGCTACCGGTGATGCAGGCACCCTCGCCTGCGGCGGCACCGAAGCCGGTCGGGATGTCACTGCCGATGGCCTAAACCTAAAGGTCCGCCCTTACGCGGCATGCGCGGTCGGTGGTCGGTGGTCAGTGCGTGCCCAGCGGGGGGAGGTGCCTGGGTTCGCTCAGCAGGTCAAACAGCTTCTCGGGACTGACCGGGCGTGAGAACAGGAAGCCCTGCCCGAGCGGCGATCGCATCGCCCTGAGCTCATCGGCCTGCTGCGGTTTCTCGATCCCCTCTGCGATCACGTCGAGTTCGAGCGTTTCGCCGAGATTGATGATGCCCTGAACGAGGCTGGCCGTCTGCGGGTTCGTGTGCAGCTCGTCGATGAACGACTTGTCGATCTTGAGGATGTCGAGCGGGAAGTGCTGGAGATGCGAGAACGCCGAGTAGCCGGTGCCGAAGTCGTCGACGGCGATCCTGATTCCGAGTCGCTTGAACGCGTGCAGGCGACGAACGATGTTTTCGTGATCGTCGGCGAGCAGACCCTCGGTGATCTCGAGCACGAGCGACTGGGGCCTGAGCCCCCGTGTCGGCGAGGATTTCTGCGACACAGCCCGGGAAGGCTTCATCGTGCAACTGGCGGATCGAGACTTTGACGCTGAGGTATGGAGGCGGCGTATCGTCGAGCAGCAGGTGCCACTCGTGAACCTGCGCGCAGGCATGTTCGAGCACCCAGCGTCCAAGTGGAATCACGAGCCCGGTCTCCTCCGCCAAGCCGATGAACTGCAACGGCGCAAGCCGACCGCGGGTCGGATGATCCCAGCGCACGAGCGCCTCGATACCGACGATCCGCCCCGCCCGCAGTGAGACGATCGGCTGGTACTCGAGACACAGCTCCTCGTTCTCCAAAGCCCGCGGAAGCTCGTTACGCAACTCGAGGCGCTCAAGGGCGGAGCGGTGCATCTTCTGCTCGAACGCACGCACGGAGTTCTTGCCGGTCGCCTTGGCGGCGTACATCGCGGTGTCGGCGTTGCGCAGGAGCTCGTCCGCCTCGATCGAACCGTCACTGAGAGCGATCCCAATCGATGCCGTGACGCTGAGGTCGCGGCCATCGATCGTGATCCGATCGCCCACCGCGGCGAGTATCCGGTCGGCGACCTCCGCGGCCTCCGCGACGCTGTCGACGCCATCGAGAAGCACCGCAAACTCGTCTCCACCGAGCCGGGCCGCGGTGTCGGAAGGGCGCACGAGCGGATCGATGAGGGCCGCCACCCGCTCCAGCATGCGATCCCCGGCCCGATGCCCGAGGCTGTCGTTGATCGTCTTGAAGTCATCGATGTCCAGGAACAGCACCGCCAGCGGCCGATGCGTGCGAAGTCCTGCCGCCAAGCAAGCCGCGCACCGATGCAGCCTGCCAGCGCACACGCAGGTCCTGTCCCAGCAACGTGACGACGTCGCTGGAGTGCTCGACAAGCTCGCGGAGCCGCTGCTCGCTGCGGCGCTCGACCGCCCGGATCTCCTCGGCCAGCACGGTCCGCCGGCGAAGGCTCGCCAAACGCCACCCAAGCACGGCCAGCAGGCAGACGCCCAATAGCAGCGACCCGATCGACGCCCACATCAGGCTCTGGAGGGCCGCGGTGGCGATCGCCCGCTGGTGGCCCGCGGCGCGCGCGGCATCCACGTCCATGCGATCCAGGACCGGCTGGAACTGATTCTGCATCTGCGCCAGCGCCGACCCGGACCGTGGATCGACTCCTCTGGCGCCGTCGAGACCGTGGATCGAGCCCGAGATGAGTTCTTGAACGTCATCCCACAGCCGCCGGGCGTCCGCGCCGGGCTGGTCCCGCTGATACTCCGTTACCTCGTCGTGCAGCTGCGCCAGGATCCGGGCCCCGTCGCTGACCAGCTTTCCGGACGTGGAGAAATCGGCGGTACCGCTCAGCAGCTGCGTGTTTGCGCGCCATTTCAACGCGCTCATCTCCTGGCTTGAGGCACGAAGCTGCTCGGCGAGCACCTGCGCACGGCGATGCGAGTCCGCGGCCTGCCGCGAGACGACCGACACCGCGACCATCCCAACTACGACGAGCACTGACAAAAGCCCCATTGCCAGAGCACCTCGCGTGACCCTCGGGATAGCGTTGCGACGCAACGACGGTCTACCACGTCTCATGAGCGTTCACGTACTTATCGGCTGATCGCCGCGCAGGCCGGTCGGGGAAGAGCGCGGATCCGGTCCGTAGTTCCTACAGACGCAGCGGGGACGAGCTCCGGCCCGCTCCCCGTCGTTATCGCTACCTAAGCGGCACCTTTCGTACCACTAAGCTGCCGTGTGCGGACTGCCGCCGCGCGGGGGATCGGGACGCTCACGACCCGCCGCTGAGGCTCAGGTGCGCTTTGCGTAGTAGTCCGCGTTGAGCTGAATGTACTTCTGCCACTCCTCCGGGAGCTGGTCCTCGGCGAAGCAGGCATCCACCGGACAGGCCTCCACGCACGCGTCGCAGTCAATGCACTCCTCGGGGTCGATGTAGAGCATCTCGACCGCGTCGTAGTCCGGCTCGTCGGGAGTCGGATGGATGCAATCAACCGGGCAGACCTCAACGCACGAGTTGTCCTTGGTGCCAATGCAGGGCTCGGCGATCACGTAGGCCATAGGAGCTTTGTCTTCCTGTCGTTTGCTGGTTTCCGAGGGGAGGGTGGTCCATTTTACGGAGGCCGCCACTCGGCCGCCGCGCCGGAACCACAACGGAACCACGCCGGAGCGAGGCCGGGGCCTGGCCGGAGCCACACGGGAGCCGCCGTGCTGCCGGGCGACGCCTCGATAGCCTCCCGCCCGTGCTGCTCCTGACAGGCGCCACGGGAACGGTCGGCCGTCCGCTGCTGCGGCGACTGACGGACGCGGGGACTCCGGTCCGCTGCCTCGTGCGCGATCCCAGAAGGCTCGGCAGCGAGCGGGTGCGCGTCCAGATCGCCCTCGGCGATCTCTCAGACCACCTTTCCTTCCGCCACGCGCTGCGCGGCGTCGACACGGTCGTGCACCTGGCGTCCGTGATTCGCGACCAGCCCGGCGGCTCGATCGAGGAGCTCGCCGGCGTGGCGACCTGGCGCCTCGTCCGCGCCGCCGAACGCGAGGGCGTGCAGCGGTTCGTGTTCTTCTCCGCCCTCGGCGCGTCAACCTGGAGCCGTTCGCGGCTGATGCGGGCAAAGGCGGTCGCGGAGCGCGCCGTCGTCGAGTCCTCGCTGAAGCACACCGTGTTCGCACCGTCGATGGTCTACTCGCCGAGCGACCCCTACCTGACGCTGCTCGAGCGGATGTCCTGGCTTCCGGCGATGCCGATCCCGGGCAGCGGCCGGGCGACGTTTCAGCCGATGTGGGCAGAGGATGTGGCCGAATGCGTGATCGCCACGTTGCCGGGAGGCGAAAGCGAGCACGAGGCCGACGGCGCCCGCTACGAGCTCGCCGGGCCCGAGACGCTCACCCATCTCGACATCGTCGAGGTCGCGCTCCACTCGTTCCGGCGGCGCCGGCCGATCCTGAGAGTGCCAACCCCGATCGTGCGCCGGAGCCTGCAGCTGACAGAGCTGCTGATGGGCCCGACCACGTTCGCCACCTGGGACGAGGCCCAGCTGCTCGAGATCTCGATGACCTCACGCCACGGCACCGCCGACGCAGAGCGGCTCGGCGTGCTGCCAAAGCCGATCCGGGCCGTCCTCGGCGTCGGATAGCTCACGGGGTCGTGGGATATTTCTGTGCAGATACGCACAGCGATCTCCCACGGCCCCTGAGCAGCTGCTTGTCACGCGCGCCGCAGCGGGCCCGCCTAACCGTCGGCGGCGGACACGAGATTCTCGAGCAGCGGGCGCCGCGATGACCACGGCGACGCCCGCTCGAGCTGCGCGCACAGCGCCAGTAGTGCGCCCTCGCCCGCGGGCCGCCCGATCAGCTGAACGCCAATCGGCAAACCGTCGTCGCTGTGATGCAGCGGCAGCGAGACGGCCGGGAGGCCGGTGACGTTGACGATCGCCGTGTATGGCGTGAAGTGGCCCGAGCGCTGGTAGTGATCCCAGGGGTCCGGGCCGAGACCGTGGACCTCGCCGCTCGGCAGCGGGCTGCGCGCCAGCGTCGGCGTCAGCACCACGTCGTACGGCGCGATCGAGATGATGATCTTGCGTGCGACCGACTCGAGCCGCGCTTGCGCGGTGAGGAAGCTGATCGTCGTCTGGGTGCGAGCTCGTTCCCACAGCGCCCAGGTGAGCGGCTCGACGTCGTCCTCGGTGGGATCGTGACCGGCGAGCTGGCCGCCGATCTTTGTCGTCAGCGACACCATCGGGCCGAATGCGCGCGTGAAGTCCGAAAGCAGCCCCAGATTCGACCACGGCGGCGTGATCTCCTCGACCCCGTGGCCGAGCGATTCCAGTAGCGACGCCGTCGCTCGCGCTGCGCGCTCGCATTCGGGGTCGAGAACCGCTCCCTCGAGCGGCACATTCAGCGCAAGCCCGACCTTCAGCCGCCCCGGCTCCCGCTCGGCGAGCCGCGCGAACGGTTGATCCGAAGCCGGCGCCCAGTTCGCATCCCCGAGCTCGTATCCGGAGATCACGTCGAGTACCGCCGCCGTCTCCGCGACCGTGTGGGTCATCACCCCGTCGATCGTGAGAAAGCTCTGCCCACCGTCAGGACCGACGGACACCCGTCCACGCGAGGCCTTCAGCCCAACGAGACCGCAACACGACGCCGGGATCCGGATCGAGCCGCCACCGTCATTGCCATGACCGATCGGCACCATCCCGGCGGCCACCGCCGCCGCAGAACCGCCGCTCGAGCCGCCGGGGGTGCGGTCCAGCGCCCACGGATTACGGGTCGGGCCGAACCGCCGCGATTCAGTGGTCGGGAGGATGCCCATCTCAGGGAGCGACGTTTTGCCGACGATCACGAAACCCGCCTCGCGAAGCCGGCGCACGAGGAACGCATCATGGTGGGCCACGAAGTTGCCGAACAGGTCGCTGCACATCGTGATCGGCATCCCCGCCACAGGCCGGTTGTCCTTGATCGCGATCGGTACCCCCGCGAACGGGCGTTGATCGCCCCGATCGATCGATGCCGCTTCCGCGAGCGCCGCATCGTGGGCGACATGGGTGAAGGCATTGATCGCCGGCTCGAGCTCGTCGATCCGCCCGAGGCATTCCGAGACAAGCTCAGTCGCACGCAGCTCGCCGGCGCGGACCAGCCCGGCCAGCTCGAGCGTCGATCGGAACATGAGATCGCTCACGGCTACCAGGCCGCCGACGGGTAAAGATCGCAGATCAAGTCCTGAATCATCGCGAACCACAGCCAGCTAACGTTTTGTGCTCCCGAACTGCCGCCCAGGAGCTTGAGATGACCGCCACCGCAGAAGTACAGTCAGGTCTTGAGGGCGTGGTCGCCTTCGCCACCGAGATTGCCGAACCCGACCGGGCGGGCGGGGCGCTCCGCTACCGCGGCGTCGACATCGAGGACATCGTCGGCAACGTACCGTTCGGGCAGGTGTGGGGACTCCTCGTCGACGGGCAGCTGTTGCCCGGGATGCCGCCGGCCGAGCCGCACCCACTGACCGCGCGCTCCGGCGATCCGCGGGTCGACGTGCAGTCGGCGCTGGCGATGCTCGCGCCACAGTGGGGCTTCAAACAGCTGATCGACATCTCGGACGAGGAGGCACGGGACAACCTCGCCCGCGCCTCGGTGATGGCGCTGTCATTCGTCGCGCAGTCCGCCCGCGGGATCGGCCGGCCGCCGGTGCCCCAGCGCGAGGTCGACAAGGCAACCCGGATCGCCGAGCGGTTCCTGATCCGCTGGCGCGGCGAGGCCGACCCCAAGCACGTCCAAGCGATCGACGCGTACTGGATCTCCGCCGCCGAGCACGGCATGAACGCCTCCACGTTCACCGCCCGCGTGGTGGCATCCACCGGTGCCGATGTTGCGGCGGCGCTGAGCGCCGCGGTCGGAGCGCTTTCCGGACCGCTGCACGGAGGCGCCCCATCCCGGGTGCTGAAGATGCTCGATGACGTCGCGGCGACGGGGGACGCCGAGCGCTACGTCAAGGATTTGCTCGACCGCGGCGAGCGGCTGATGGGCTTTGGGCACCGGATCTACCGCGCTGAGGACCCGCGTGCGCGCGTTCTGCGCCGCACGGCACGAACTCTTGGCTCGCCCCGCGTGGAAGTCGCGGAGGCGCTCGAGAACGCCGCGCTTGCGGAACTGCAGGCGCGAAAGCCCGACCGCGTGCTCGCCACCAACGTGGAGTTCTGGTCGGCCGTCGTGCTCGATTTCGCCGAGGTGCCGCCCGAGCTGTTCACGCCGATGTTCACGTGCGCCCGCACGGCTGGATGGTCGGCGCACATCCTGGAGCAGAAGCGTGAGGGTCGCCTGATCCGCCCGACCGCCAAGTACGTTGGGCCAGGCCCACGGCCGCTCTCGGACTTGACCGGCTGAGCGCACGCCGGGGGGTTCGCGCGAATGCTCGGGCCGTATGCTGAGCCGGGCCCACTTATGCCCCCCGAACGTCAGCTCGATCCGGAGGCGCTCGGCGATCACATCGATCGGCTGTTCCGCGCCGCATGGAGCCTTTGCGGCTCGCGCGAAGAAGCCGAGGACCTCGTCCAAGAGACCTTCGCCAGAGTGCTGCGCAAACCTCGAATTCTGCGCTCCGAGGATGACCTCGGCTACCTCCTGCGGGTGTTGCGCAACACATTCTTCAGCCAGCGCCGAACCGCCGCGCGACGTCCTCAGACCTCGCCGTTGCCGGATGATCTGGACGTCGTCGAGGATCGCTCCGCGATCCAACCCGAGTCGCGAATCGAATCCGCCGAGTTGTACGCCGCGATCTCAGGCTTGCCTGACGACTTCCGCGACGCCCTGATTGCGATCGACGTGGTCGGTCTCTCCTATCGAGAGGCCTCTGAAGCGCTGAAAGTCCGTGAGGCGACGATCACGACGCGGCTGCATCGTGCACGCCAGCGGGTGGCGAGCACGCTGGTCGCTGCCGAGCCAAAGTCATAACCGCTACAGCATGCGCCTCGGCGCCGCTACCGAACGTTGGACTAGGCCTCCCAGGCTGCCAGCTTCTGCAGCGCCGCTGCCGAGACCCCGGTGCCAGACAGCACGCAGGTATGCCCCGCATGCCGCCACGTCACGATGAGGCGGCCGTTCACCTTCAGCGTGCGGTACTCGACACCCTTTCGCGTCGTCACACCGGCGGTCGGGTCGGAAAGCGCCGGGGCGCCGACGATCGTGTACGCGACCTTCTTGGCGCCCGCGCCGTAGTAGACGGTGACCGCCACGCGACCGTTGATGTGGTCGATGCGCTGCCCGATCGCGTGCCAATGCAGTCGCGAGCCCCAGTTGGGGAAGTAGATACCCTCGATCCTCGTCTCAAGCTTGCTCGGCGCGGACGGCTCCGGCACCGGCGCCGCCCCCGCGGACCCAAGCATCGCCAGCCCGGCGGCCTGGCTGACCGACGGCGCGCCGGGCGCTCCGCCGGGCAGTGCCAGCACCAGCGCCAGCACCGCTGCCGCCAGCGCGCCGGCAAGCGAGCCGCCATAGATCGCCCGCCTGCGCGCACGCACCGGCCGAGCTGGGCGGGAAGCTTCGATCCGCGCGCGCAACGCCGCCGGCGCACGGACCGCGGCGCTGGCGTCGCGCACGAGCTCGACCACGCGCCGCTCGCGCTCGTATAGCGCCGTCAATTCAGATGAGGCAGCGATCCGCGCCTCGACCTCCGCACGACGCCTGGGATCGAGCGTTCCGTCCGCGAGCGCGGACAGCTCCGCGAGCTCTCGAGGGCTCCGATCAGAGTTGTCTAGCGAAGTGTGCATTCCGTTCAACTTTAGAGACGCCGCCAGGGCCGGAAGCTTCCCGGCGGCAGCGCGTCTTATGCGATTACGAGGAGCCCCTTAGGTTAGGGCGCGCGGTACGGTCCTTCAACGTATTCGGCGAGCATCCTGGTGGCGCAGAACCGCGGGCCGAGCGTCCGCAGCGATGCGCGCATCAGCGCGATCCAGCGGTGCGGGAGCCCATCGGCATCGCGCTCGTAGAACGCCGGCAACACCTCATCTTCGAATACCGCGTGCAGCTCCTCAGCGTCGCGCTCGTCCTGAGCATCATGGTCCGCGTCGACGTCCCCCGAGACACCCCAGCCGTTCTCTCCGTCGTACGCCTCAGCCCACCAGCCGTCGAGCACGCTCAGCTGAAGCCCGGCGTTCATCGCCGATTTCATCCCGCTGGTGCCGCTGGCCTCGAGTGGCGGGCGCGGCAGGTTCAGCCAGACGTCACAGCCTTGGACCATCCGGGCCGCCGAGGCAAGGTCGTAGTCGTCGAGAAACACGACCCGCTCACCGACGATCTCGGCGGATTTCAGCTCGAACAGCGTGCGCAACGCTTGCTTGGCATCGTCGTCCTTCGGATGGGCTTTCCCGCCGAGTACGACTTGGACCGGCTGCTTGCCGCCCAGTAGTGAGAGCGTCCACGCTGGATCGCGCGTCAGCAGGTCCAGGCGCTTGTAGGTGGCGACCCGCCGAGCGAAGCCGATCGTCAGGACGTCCGGATCGAACGCCCGCGCCGCGGCTTCGAGGTACTCGCGCTTATCCCCACGCGACAGCCGGTCGGCAGTGCTGCGCTCGCGCACGAAACCGATCAGCCGCTCGCGCTGGCACTGGCGCACCGCCCACAGCTCGGCGGCCGGGATCTCATTGACGTGATTCCAGACGGCAGGATCCGTTTCGCGGTCATTCCATCCCGCGCCCAGATAGCGCTCCAGCAGCTCGTGCATCGGCCTTCCGAGCCAGGTGGGAACATGCACCCCATTGGTCACGTGGCCGATCGGCACGCGCCCGACCCGCCGCCCCGGCCACAGCTCCTTCCACATCCCGCGGGCCACTTCACCATGCCGGCGACTGACCGCATTGGCGTGCCGGCTCATCCGCAGCGCCGCCTGCGTCACGCCGAACTCCTCCTTGACGTCCTTCGGCCGCGTGCGGCCCAGCGCGATCAATTCCTCGATCGGGATCGACAGCTCGGCGGCGAGGCGCCCCAGCGCGCGCTTCACCTGCTCGGACGGATATGTGTCGTTGCCCGCCGGGACCGGAGTGTGCGTAGTGAACACGGTCCGCTGCCGCGCGGCGGCGATCGCGACATCGAGTCCGTCGCCGTTGCGCAGCCCAGGAGCCGCTAGCTCCAGTGGGGCGAGCGCGGCGTGGCCCTCGTTCAGGTGCACGACGCCCGGCTCGATCCCGACAGCGCGCAGCGCGCGCACGCCGCCGACGCCGAGTAGCACATACTGCGCGAGGCGCGTTTCGGGGTCGGCGACATACAAGCGGGCGGTGATCCAGCGATCGAGCGGCTCGTTCTCCGGGCAGTCGGTGTCCAGCAGGTACAGCGGAATCCGCCCCACGTCCACGCGCCAGATCCTCGCAGTCACATTCGCGTCGTAAATCGGGACCTCGATCGTCAGTGGCGCGCCATCCGTCCCCGTCACGAGCGCGGCCGGCAGCCGCTCGGGATCGGTGTCGATCCAGTACTCGTGCTGCCAGCCTGAGGCGTCGATCCGCTGGCGGAAGTACCCCTTGCGGTACATCAAGCCGACGGCGACCAGCGGCAACGCGTGGTCAGAAGCCTCCTTGACCAGATCGCCTGCGAGCGCGCCCAGCCCGCCTGAATAGATCGGGAGCGAGGCGTGAATCCCATACTCTGCGCAGAGGAATGCCACCGGGGAATCCGGGGTTATATGCCCTGGGGCTGGGGGCCGCTCGAGGTCGGCGTGCTGGCCCGCGAGCAACGCGTGCGCACGTTCCAGCAACTCGGGATCGTCTGCCGCGCGGCGCAGCGAGCGCAGCGGCGCCTCTTGCAGCAGACGGACCGGGTTCCCAGCACAGAACTGGAAGCGGTCCGGATCGACATCGGAGAACAGCTCTGGACCCCCGAGCGTCCACGACCATCGATAGTTGTACGCGAGCTCGGCGAGCGGCGTCAGCGGTTCCGGAATCCGCGCGGCGAGCTCCTCAACCGCACGATCTAGGTCCTCGCGCCCGGCACTCAGAGTGGCAGCTGGATCGGCCAAGGGGACGATTATGGATGATGCCCGGCCGAGATTGTCGTTTCCAGGACCTCGCTCCACATGATCAAGCCGGATCGGTGTTGCCCGCACCACCCCTTGGTGTCGTTGCGCTGCCCACGCTGCGCATCTAGTCTGGCCGGACCATTGAACGGATCAAACCGGGGTGAGGTTGATGATGACTGTGCAGATTTGGCGACGGACGGTGCTCGCGGCATGCGTTGCCGCAGGGCTCGTGGGAGGTCTCGCGTCAGCGGCGCAGGCGGTCTCGATCAAGGAGTTCCCGGTCACGATCCACACCGGCAGCAATCCGTTCGCCGTCACCGAAGGGCCGGACGGCAACGTCTGGTTCGTCGACAACGGGACGACCAAGGCGATCGGCAAGATCACCCCGAGCGGCACGATCACCGAATACACGAGCGGGCTCACCCACGGCGCACCGAACGACATCACGCTCGGGCCTGACGGGAACCTGTGGTTCACCGAGACAGGGGCGGCGACGAACGCGATCGGGAAGATCACGCCGGGCGGCACGATCACCGAATACCCGCAAGCCCCCGGCGGGTCGGGCGACGGGATCCTCGTCGGGCCGGATCACAACATCTGGTTCATGGACCCCCCCTCAAGCAGATCGGTCGCGATGATCCCAAGCACCGGGCACATCGACGAGTTCGGGGCGGGCAACGGCATGATGCCGGGCGCCCTGCTGAACGCGCTCGATGTCGGACCCGACGGCAATCTCTGGTTCACCGATCAGGGCGGCTCTCCGCCGCGGATCGGCAAGCTCACGATCTCGGCTCCGGATGGGAGTCCGATGAAGATCACCGAGTTTCCTGACTCGACGCTGAAGCTTCCGGCCGACATCACTGGGGGCTCAGACGGCAATGTGTGGTTCACCGACAACAACGCCAACGTCGTCGGGCGGATCACGCCGACCGGGACGTACACGTTCTACGGGATGGGCAACGGCCTGCAGACGGGCGGGATGCCGGACGGGATCACGCTCGGTCCCGACGGGAACATCTGGTTCACCGACTCGCTGGGGTCCAACCCGCGCATGGTCGGGAAGGTGGTTCCGTCCGCTCCGGCGGCACACCAGATCGTCGAGTATCCCCTGAGCAAGCCGGGCGCCGAGGACGACATCACCGTCGGCGCCGACGGGAACGTGTGGGTCGAACAGGCCAACGACAACACGCCGGGTCGACTGGCTCGATCGCGCGGATCGCGCCGTCGGGCACGGTCACCGAGTTCACGAGCGGGCTGCTCCCGAACGCCGATCAAGACAACGACCACATCATCAGCGGCCCGGACGGGAACCTGTGGTTCAACGACGTCGGGGCGAAGGCGATCGGCAAGGTCTCACTCGAACTGCCCGCGACGGCGACCACCGGCACCGCAAGCGCGATCACGACCTCCTCGGCCACGGTCTCCGGGACGGTCGAGCCGTTCGGGGCGCCGACGGCGGTCACGTTCCAATACGGCACGACCCCGGCGCTTGGGTTGACTGTGAGCGCGGGCACGCTCGCGCCGAGCACCACTTCCTCGCCGGTGACGGCGGCGCTGTCGGGATTGCCGGCCGGGAAGGTCATCTACTACCAAGTCGTGGCGAACAACGGCTCCGGGACCGCGAGCGGCGCTGTCAAAACCTTCACGACCGTGGCCAGTCCGCCGCCCCCGCCACCCAAGAGTCAGAGCACGCAAGCGACGCTGGGCAACCAGCAGATCACGTTGACGACGCCCTCGTTGCTGAGTTGCACCGCGAGCACGAAGACCCTCAGCGCCACCGTGAGCTCGACCGCGATCCCCAAGTCACGTAAGGCGAAGCTCCGCTTCGTGAGCGCTGCCTTCTACCTCGACAAGGGCGTCAAGCACACTCACAAGCGAGTCCGGCACCTGGCCCACGGCCGCAAGAAGACGGTGACCGTCGTCGTCTACACGGCCAATGCCACGGTTCACCGCGTTCCCGCGACGGTTGGTCTTCGACTCGGCGGATTGAAGTCCGGCACGCACACGCTGAAGGTGGTCGTGGCGTACAAGCGGACGGTCATCAGACACCACGGTCGCAGGCGCGTGACCGTCACGGTCACCGTCACCAAAACCGTGACCGCGAGGTTCCGGATATGCTAGGCGCCGGGGGCAGGGACACGGCAGAGGGGGGCCAGATGCCTCGAAGGGCGACATACGGCAGGACCGTCGGAC
Organism: uncultured Solirubrobacterales bacterium; assembly: GCA_963794285.1. Taxonomy (GTDB): domain Bacteria; phylum Actinomycetota; class Thermoleophilia; order Solirubrobacterales; family Solirubrobacteraceae; genus Palsa-465. The sequence goes on along the minus strand of CAWCDS010000005.1, from coordinate 1,114,212 downwards.
TCGTCGCGGTACTGCTGCTCGCGCTGACGCCGAGGATGGCCGCGGCGGCGGGCTGGTTGCCATCGAAGCCGGCGAGCCTCTCGACGGACATCAACCCCTCCGTCGCGATGGACGGGGTCGGGAACACCGTGCTCGCATGGCAAAACTCGTCGACGAACCGTCCGATCGCGATCCAAGGCGCGCGCCACGTCAACGACGCGATCGGCTTCGCGGCGCTGAGCGACTTCTCGACGGGATCGATTACCGACAGCGAGACCCCGCTGGTTGTGAGTAACCGGGCCGGCAATGGCCTCGTCATCTGGGTGCACACGACTACGCCGGGAAACCACGAAATCAACGTGGCCAGCGTGAAATCCGACGGAACGGTCACGAAGGCTGTCGAGACAATCAGTAGCGGCGGCGGTAGCGACGATGGGCTGAGCGCCGACATCGACGAGAACGGCGACGCGGTTATCGCTTGGCGGAACGGCAGCAACACTATTCAGGCGAGTACGCGCCTGGGCCTCGGCGGCTCCTTCAGCGTCGAGAAGAACCTCGGCGCTGCCACCGAAGTCCCTTCCGCCGCAATCGACGGTGCCGGCAACGCGATCGTGGTCTGGCAGAACTTCAATGGCGCGAACCAGGTGATCGATGGCGACCGCCACCCCGCGGGCAATGGCGCTTGGGCGGCCGGGGAAGTCTCGATCAACACCAACGGGCACGACTACACGGCACCTGTGGTCGCCGCCAATCCAAACCGCCAAATGGTCGTCGCCTTCAACGATTCCGTCGGTCCCAAGATCGACGCCGTCTCAGGCACGACCTCCGGTGGCTGGGGACCGACACCAACCGTCACGGCACTGTCGGCTGCCCTCGGCAGCCCGCCCCACGGTCCCGCGGCCACCATGCTCGACAACGGCGGGGCGGCGGTGGGATGGTCAACTTCTAACGCAGTGCAGGTCTCGCTGCGACCGCCGCCGCCCGCGCCGTTCCCGGCGCCGGCGTCCGTGAGTTCGATCCCCACCGACACCCCAGACGGCTTCACGCTCGGTGGCAACGGGGCCGGCGAGCTGATCGCCGCGTGGTACCTGTTTGACACCGGGTCGATGACCAACGTCGTGCGCGCGTCGGTCAAACCCGGGGGCAGCGCGACGTTCGGGGCCTCGCAGATCATCTCGGACTCCAGGGTCTTTTCGGGCCTTCCGGTGCTCACGGTGGACCAGGCAGGCGACGCGGCAGCCGCGTTCCCGCTGACGAACGCTCCTGTGGGCATCGGCACCGCGTTCTACGACAACACCCCGCCGATAGTTGGCGCGATCACGGGGCCGGCGACCGTCAAGACCGGTGTCTCAGCCAGCTTCTCGATCCCGCAGCCGACCGACGCGTTCTCGACCGTCCGAACGATCAGCTGGTCATTCGGTGACGGCAGCGCCGCGGCGACGGGCCTCCAGGTGTCGCACACGTTCAGCAAGACCGGCAACTTCACGGTCAACGTGACGGCGACCGATGCCGCGCGTAACGCCGCCAACGTGACGCTCCCGATCTCTGTCACGCAGGGCGCGTCAATCCCGCCGCCGCCGTCGGGCGTAAAGTGCCGGGTCCCGAAGCTCAAGGGCAAGACGCTGTCGCAGGCGAGCACGCTGTTGCGGCGCGCCAACTGCAAGCTGGGCAAGGTGACCAAGCCCAAGGCGCGCAAGCATCAGAAGCTGCGCAAGCTGATCGTCGGCCGCTCGTCCCCGGGTGCCGGGAGCGTCAAGGCAGCCGGGACGAAGGTCTCATTGACGCTCGTGCAGGTGCCCAAGCCGAAGCCCAAGCACAAAAAGCACAAGTAGTCGTAGGCGCAGGAGATTGTCGCCCGCCGCGCTGGCACCGTCCTCGCGCCGGTAGCGCTGACCGCAGCCCTCGGGCGCGCTAGCCTCGCTCGTTTGCGCAACGCCCACGATCCGACCCTTGGCGTCCTCGCATTCGGGGATTCGATCACCAACGGCGGTGGCGAACTGCAGTGGGGGGTGGCGTTGCAGTCGTGGGCGCTGTGGGTTGCGCGGTCGCTCGGACTCCCGTTCACGAGCTACGCCATGGACGGGGCGAAAGCGCCGGATGTCGTCAACCTGCAGGTTCCGGCCTTTCAGCAGCGCAGCCCCACTCCCGCCGCACGCTACGAGGTCGGCTGCCTGTACATCGGCGTCAACGATGTGCGCGCGCTCGACTGGGACGCGCAGGCGTACGAGCGGGATTTCCGAACTGCGCTGGGCTTCGTCTCAGACCGCTGCGAACGCACCCTCGCCGTCACGGCCCCGCTTGATCTCGGCCGCCCCCGCGCCGGCGCCAAGGTCAGCGAACTGAACGCGATCGTCAGGGCAAGCGCGGCCGACCACGGGGCGCTGATCGTCGAGCTCAGCGATTTCAAGGCCCGCAACCATGTGATGGCCGACCACGTGCACCCGACGGCCTTCGGCCAGATCGCGATCGCCGAGCGCGCGCTGAACGTGCTGGAAACCGACGGCCTCCAAGCCGCCGTCCGGCCATCAAGCCTGATCCATTACGAGACAACCCGCTGGCAGCGGCTCCGTACCGACACCACGTACGCGTATCGCCACACCAAGGTCAGCGCTCGAGCGGCGTTGGATCTGGCGGTCGCTATGAGGCCGTCGCGCAAAGTCCCGGCGCTATCGAAAGCTGACAACACATGAGCCGCGCTCGAGTTCAGCGGCTTGGAGGAGTGCCGTCTGAACGCAAAGTTCCCATCGCTATTCGACGGAAACTTTGCGTTGGATGGCCTTCGCAGCATGGACAGTGCTCATGTCTTGACAATCCGGCCCCGCGAGCCGCGGTTGTGCACAGCCTCTATCCGCCAATAACTTCCCAGGGCCGTATTCCATCCGGCGTCTCAGCCGGGCAGCCGTCCCGCCAGATCGGTCGCCTCCCGCAGACGCGCCGCCAGCCCGATCGTCAGGGCCCCCGACTCCAACCGCCAGCGCCAGTTGCGCCCGCCCACCTGGGAGGGATCGTTCATCCGCGCCGCGCTCCCGAGGCCCAGCACATCCTGGGCCTGCATGATCGCGACCCGAGCCGGCGAGGACAGCGTCAAGGCGATCAACGCCCACCAGGGCTCTGCGGGATCAAACGCGAGGCCCCGGACCGAGAGGTCTCCAAGGACCAACTCCCGCCGGGCCGGATCCAACCCCGACCACCAGCCCAGCGCGGTGTCATGGTCGTGCGTCCCGGTGTAGACAAACCGGTGCTCGACGTGGTTGGCGAGGCGATGCACGCTGCGCGGCTGATCGGGCTCGAACCCGAACTGCAGCACCAGCATCCCCGGCAACCCGAGCGCGTCGCGCAGCCGCTCCACCGGCGGCGTGATCACGCCGAGGTCCTCAGCGACGAACGGTAGGCCCCCGCCCACGCCCACGCCCACGCCCACGCCCACGCCCACCCCCACCCCCACGTCCAATTCCCGCCCGACAGCATCAAACAGAGCCCGCCCGGGCCCCCGCTTCCAGCGACCGGATACGGCGGTCGCCGCCCCTGCCGGCACCGCCCAGTACGCGACAAATCCCCGGAAATGGTCGATCCGCGCGGCGTCGAACAGCGACAGCGTCCTGCGCATCCGCTCGACCCACCAGCGATAGCCGCGGCGCTGAAGCGCCGGCCAGTCGTACAACGGGTTTCCCCATAGCTGACCGTCGTCGGAGAACGCATCCGGCGGCGCACCCGCCACGGCATCGGAGACGAACAACTCCGGATGCGCCTGATGGTCAACCGAATCAGGAGCTACGTAGATCGCGACATCGCCGAACAGACGGATCCCGAGCGAGGCGCAGTAAGCTCGCAGCTTGCCCCACTCGCGCTCGAACCGCACTTGGTCGGCGACGGCGCCGCGCCCGGCAAACCGCTCCCAGTCTGCGATCCAGAACGCCTCACGCGACCGGAAGTCCGAAACCTCCGCAGCTGAGACGGGAGCCTCCGGCGAGGCCAGCAGCCCCGGCCAGGCGGCGAACGCCGAGCGCGACTTGTATGGAGAGCGACGGCGATCCGGCGGTCCGACGGGGAGAACCTGCCACCACGACTGGCCGGCGGTCGCGAGCCAGTCGGCGAACTTGTAGGCCTCAGGGCCGAGCGTTCCGCCCGGAAGTGAGGTCAGATGCAACTGGACACCGCTGGACCGCTGGAGGTTAATCATCGACTCAGTGGTTTACCGAACCGGGAGAGACGGATATTTTGCGAGGGGAAATGAACACATCCGCGGGACAGACGGCACGGATCGGGTCGGCGAGGGGCGCTGGCGGATCGGTACCCGGGCGGACCCCAACGCCAACCCGGATCGTGATCCAGCTTCCCGAGCCGGCGATCGATGACGGACGTTATCCGGCCAAGCGCTGCATCGGGGACACGGTGTCCGTCGCCGCCGATGTGTTCCGAGACGGTCACGACATCCTCAGAACGGTCGTCAAGTACCGCGGCCCTGGCGATCCTGGCTGGCGTGAGGCTGAGATGCATCGGATCGATGCCCATCTTGGAGGCGTTCGTTGGGCCGGTGAATTCGAGATTGACCGTATCGGACGCTGGCTCTACAACGTGCAGGCGTGGACCGACGTGTTCGGAACCTGGCGCGACGAGCTACAGCGCAAGTTCGCGGCCGACCAGCACGACCTCGCAAGTGAGCTGTCCGAGGGGATCGTGCTGCTCCGCGACGCCGCCAAGAACGCCACCGACAGCGGCGATCGCGCGCTGCTCGAGCACGCGCTGCTGACCCTCGAGGATCAGGCCGTACCGGAGAGCGCCAAGCACGACGTCGTACTCGGACCGGAGCTGTTCGCGGTCGTCGAGCGCACGCAGGAGCGCCATGGCGGCGCCACGCTGGAGCAGCCCCTCGCGATCGAGGTGGACCGTGTGCGGGCCAAGTTCGGGGCCTGGTACGAGCTGTTCCCGCGCTCGTGGGGAGGCCTGCGCGGCGTGCAGGACGAGATCCCCCGCCTCGCCGAGCTCGGCTTCGACATCGTCTACCTGCCGCCGATCCACCCGATCGGGCACACCAATCGCAAGGGTGCCAACAATGCGCTGAGCGCGGCATCCGGCGATCCCGGTTCACCGTGGGCGATCGGGGACGAGACCGGGGGCCACGATGCGATCCATCCCGAACTCGGAACGCTCGACGACCTCACAAGCCTGACCCAGACCGCGCACCAGTACGGGATCGACATCTGCATCGACTTCGCGATCCAGTGCTCGGCCGACCACCCGTGGCTCACGGAGCATCCCGAGTGGTTTCACCATCGTCCCGACGGGACGTTGAAGTACGCCGAGAACCCCCCCAAGCGCTATCAGGACATCTACAACGTCAACTGGGAGACTCCCGACTGGCGCAACCTCTGGGATGCGCTGAAGGACATCGCCCTGCACTGGGTCCGCTCCGGCGTGAAGGTGTTCCGCGTCGACAATCCCCACACCAAGCCGTTCCCGTTCTGGGAGTGGCTGATCGAGGAAATCCATGCGGTCGATCGCGGCGTGATCTTCCTCGCCGAGGCTTTCACGAGGCGCTCGGTGATGCGCCATCTGGCCAAGATCGGATTCACCCAGTCATATACGTACTTCACGTGGAAGAACTCGCGCTGGGAGCTGACCGAGTACGTGTCCGAACTCGCCAACTCTGGCGAGCAGGAGTACTTCCGGCCGAACTTCTTCGTCAACACCCCGGACATCCTCCACGAGTACCTGCAGCACGGAGGCCGGCCCGCCTTCGAAGCGCGCCTGGTCCTCGCCGCGACCCTGAGCCCGACCTATGGGATCTACTCCGGCTTCGAGAACATCGAGAACGTCGCCGTGAAGCCTGGTTCCGAGGAGTACCTGGACTCCGAGAAGTACGAGCTCAAGCATCGGTCCCTCGACGGCGAATTGCTGCCGCTGATCGGGCGCCTGAACCAGATCCGCCGCGAGAACCCCGCCTTGCAGCAGCTTTCGAACGTCACGTTCCTCGCTACGGCCAACGATGCGCTGATCGCGTACGCCAAGCAGACGGCGCGCAATACCCTGGTTACCGTGGTCAACATTGATCCCCACCATGCACAGGAGGGAGAGGTGACCGTACCCGCGCACCTCGGGACTGGCCCAAGCTTCACGGTTCACGATCTGATCACGCACGAATACTTCCCGTGGCGGATCGGGCCCAATTACGTTCGTCTGGAGCCTGGCGTCCGCCAGGCGCACGTCGTGCGGGTCGGGTCATGATGCAGCGCAGCGGAAAGGCCCGGCCATGAGCTCCGTCGGTCCTCCGACGCTGACTCACCTGATCGCGACTGCACGTGCAAGCGAAGGCGATCCGACCAAGGCCGGCGACGCCGACGCCCAGGTGGCCGCGCAGGCACTGACCCGACAGTGGTTCGAGGCCGAGCCGCTGTGGTTCAAGCGAGCGGTGTTCTACGAGATCCATATCCGCGGGTTCTTCGACGCCAACGGCGACGGGTCAGGGGACTTCCGCGGGCTGACCGAGAAGCTCGACTACCTCCAGTGGCTCGGGATCGACTGCATCTGGCTGTTGCCCTTCTACAAGTCGCCGTTACGCGACGGCGGCTATGACATCGCCGACTTCCGCAAGGTCCATCCCGACTACGGGACGGTCGAGGACGTGCGCGAGCTGATCAACGCCGCGCACGCTCGTCGCATCCGCGTGATCGCAGACCTCGTGATGAACCACACCTCGACCGAGCACCCGTGGTTCCAGGAGTCGCGATCGAGCCCGGAGAACCCCAAGCGCGACTGGTACGTGTGGTCTGAAACCGATGACCGCTACAAGGACGCACGGATCATCTTCATCGACACGGAGTCCTCCAATTGGACCTGGGACCCGGTTGCCGGCGCGTACTACTGGCATCGGTTCTTCTCCCATCAGCCAGACCTCAACTACGACAACCCCGAAGTCCAGGAGGCGATGCTCGACGTCCTGCGCTTCTGGCTCGACCTCGGACTCGACGGCTTCCGGCTCGACGCGGTGCCGTACCTGTTCGAGCGGGAGGGGACCAACTGTGAGAACCTGCCCGAGACACACGCCTACCTGAAACGGGTCCGGCGCGAGGTCGAAGAGATATACCCGGACCGAGTCCTGCTGGCGGAAGCCAACCAATGGCCGGCGGACGTGGTCGAGTACTTCGGCGACGGAGACGAGTGCCAAATGGCGTTCCACTTCCCGGTGATGCCCCGGATGTTCATGGCGGTCCGGCGTGAGGAGGCGGTCCCGATCTACGAGATCCTCGAGCAGACCCCGCAGATCCCGGAGACGTGCCAGTGGGGCCTGTTCCTGCGCAACCACGACGAGCTGACGCTCGAGATGGTCACCGACGACGAGCGCGACTACATGTACAACGAGTACGCCAAGGACCCGCGGATGAAGCTGAACCTCGGAATCCGCCGGCGGCTCGCACCACTGCTTGACAACGGGCGCGACGAGATTGAGCTGATGACCGCGATCCTGTTCTCACTCCCGGGATCCCCGGTCCTCTATTACGGCGATGAGATCGCGATGGGCGACAACGTGTTCCTCGGCGATCGAGACGGCGTGCGCACGCCGATGCAATGGACGAGTGACCGCAACGGTGGCTTCTCGCGCGCCGACTTCGCGCAGCTGTACGCGCCGCCGCTGATGGATCCGGTCTATGGCTTTCAGGCGGTCAACATCGAGGCCCAGCTTCGCACGGCAACGTCGTTGCTGCGCTGGGTGCATCGCTTCATCTCGCTGCGCAAGGAGCATCCTGTCTTCGGGTTCGGCACCTACGAGCCGATTGAGACCTCGAACCCGCGGATCTTTGCCCACCTGCGCCGGTTCGAGGACGACCTCGTACTGTGCGTGCACAACGTCGCCCGCAGCGCGCAGGCGGTTGAGCTGGACCTGCGCGAGCACAAGGGCCGCTACCCGGTCGAGCTGTTCGGCCGCTCGCGGTTCCCGCGGATCGGCGAACTCCCATACCTACTGACGCTGGCCCCGCGTGGCTTCTACTGGTTCCAGCTGATCGAGGAAGAGGATGAAAAAACTCCTGAAGATGAGTGATCCGGTGCAGATCCCGGCGGCGGAGATCCGACAGTTCCTCGACGAGGAGAGCCTGCGTGCCTGGGTTCAGCACCAGCGCTGGTACGCGTCGAAGTCTCGGGCGGTTGCCGGTATCGAGGTCGTCGAGGGGATCGTTCTGCGAGAGCATCCTTTCCTGTTCATCGCGCTCGCGCAGACGCGTTTTGCGACCGGTACCCACGAGCTGTACCAGCTGCCGCTCGCGCTGCGGGCCAGCGGCGAGCCGACCGTCGAGCAGTCCGCGAGCGCGGCGACCGTCGAGCAGTCCGCGATCGCGGCGACCGTCGAGCAGGCCGCGATCGCGCGGACCGAGGGCTGGACTGTGTACGACGCGCTCGCCGAACCCGAGCGGCTGCTCGAGCTGATGCGGCGGATGGACGCGGGGGATGAGATCGAGGCCACCGAGGGCCGTTTCTCCTTCCATCGCGCCGATGGTCTCAGTCAGGTCTCCGACGACTCGATCGCGCGGACGATGGGGGTCGAGCAGTCGAACTCGTCGATCGTGATCGACGACCAGCTCGTCTTGAAGGTGTTCCGCAAGCTCGAGGCCGGGATCAACCCTGAACTCGAGGTGCTGCGGTTCCTGACCGACCGCGGCTTCCCGAACATCGCGCCGCTGCACGGTTGGTACGAGTACGAGGGCACGCCGCTGTCAGCAACGCTCGGAGTCGCGCAGCAGTTCCTCCCGGATGCCGTCGGCGGCTGGGAGCTGGCGATTGAGCGAATCGAGACCGATCCCGAGTGGTTCCTCGACCAGCTCGGGGATCTCGGCTGGGTCACGGCGCGCCTCCATACGGTGCTCGCCTCCGATGCCGGCGATCCGGCGTTCGCGCCCGAGGAGCCCAGTCAGGAGTCGCTGTCGCTGCTGACCGCGACGGTCGACGAGGACATCGAGCGGATCTTCCTGCGGCTTCCCGACGACGAAGACGTCGCTCCGATCGTCGGCCGCGGACAGGATGTGCGTGAGCGCCTCGCGGCGCGCTCGCAGATCGGCGTCGGCGGTCGCGTGATCCGTACCCACGGCGACTACCACCTCGGCCAGACCCTGCACACGCCGCGTGGCTGGGTGATCATCGACTTCGAAGGCGAGCCGGCACGACCGCTGCCCGAGCGTCGCGCCAAGCGCTCGCCGCTGCGCGACGTGGCGAGCATGATGCGCTCGTTCGCGTACGTGACTTCGGCGGTGGAGATCCTGCACGGCCGCAAGGCGCCCGAGGATTTCGAGCAGCGCGCGCGAGAGCGCTTCCTGACCCAGTACTTCGCCGAGATCGATCAGACGCTGCTGCCCGGCGGCGACGCCGCTGTGGTCAACCTGCTGTCGATCTACGAGCTCGAGAAGGCGATCTACGAACTCCAGTACGAGCTTGACAACCGTCCTGGCTGGGTATCGATCCCGGTGGCGGGGATCAGGCGTCTGCTGGAGAGCGAATGACGACGGTGGCAACAACTGAGCTCGATGCGCTCGTTCGACGCGAGCACTTCAACCCCCACGGCGTGCTCGGAGCGCATCCGGCTGACAACGGCGTCGCGATCCGTGCCCTGCGCCCGGCGGCGTCCAAGGTCCGCGCGCACCTCGGCGATGGGACCACAGTCGAGCTCGAGCGGATCCACCCGGGCGGCGTGTTCGAAGGAGTCGCCGAGGGGGCCCACTTGCCACTGCAGTACCGGCTCGAGGTTGACTACGGGGAGGCGGCGGGCACCTTCGCGATCGACGATCCGTACCGGTTCCCGCCGACGATCGGCGACCTCGACCTGCACCTGATCGGCGAAGGTCGCCACGAGCAGCTCTACGACGTGCTCGGCTCGCATGTCCGTGAGATGGGATCCGACCCGCCCGTGTCGGGAACGGCGTTTGCCGTGTGGGCGCCGGCCGCGCGAGCGGTCAGCGTCGTCGGCGACTTCAACTCCTGGGACGGCCGCCTGCATGCGATGCGCTCGCTGGGCTCGTCCGGCATCTGGGAGCTGTTCCTCCCTGGCGCAGAACCCGGGACGCGTTACAAGTACGAGATCCTGACTGCCGAGCGTGAGCTTCTGCTCAAGGCCGATCCGTACGCGCAGGAAGCTGAGCAGCCGCCGAAGACCGCGTCGGTGGTGACCCAGGCTCGCCACAAGTGGAGCAGGCAGGACGCCAAATGGCTTGCGGACAGGCGCAATCAGGCACCGCTGAACGAAGCGATGTCGATCTACGAGGTCCACCTCGGCTCGTGGCGCCTCAACACGCTGGAGGGCAACCGCCCGCTCTCATACCTCGAGCTCGCCGACGAGCTGTCCGCGTATGTGCAGGACATGGGCTTTACCCACATCGAGCTGCTGCCTGTGATGCACCATCCTTTCACCGGCTCTTGGGGCTACCAGGTGACCGGCTACTTCGCTCCGACGCCGACCCACGGCAGCCCCGATGACCTGCGCCAGTTCATCGACCGCATGCACGAAAACGGCGTCGGCGTGATCCTCGATTGGGTTCCCGCGCACTTCCCGCGCGATGAGTTCGGGCTGGCCAGATTCGACGGCACCGCGCTCTACGAGCACTCCGATCCCCGCCGGGGATCCCACCCGGACTGGGGCACGTTGGTGTTCAACTTCGGGCGCCACGAGGTCCGCAATTTCCTGATCGCGAGTGCGCTGTTCTGGCTGCGCGAGTATCACGCCGATGGGATCCGCGTCGATGCGGTCGCCTCGATGCTGTACCTGGACTACTCCCGCAACGAGGGTGAGTGGATCCCCAACGCGTTCGGCGGCCGCGAGGACCTCGACGCGATGGCGTTCCTCAAGCAGCTCAACGAGGTCATCTACGCCCGCGAGCCGGGGATCGTCTCGGCGGCGGAAGAGTCGACCGCGTGGCCGGGCGTCTCGCGACCCACGTATCTAGGCGGCCTCGGGTTCGGCTTCAAGTGGAACATGGGTTGGATGCACGACACACTCGAGTACTTCGAGAACGAGCCGATCTACCGCCGCTACCACCACCATGAGCTGACGTTCAGCCTGCTGTACGCGTTCAGCGAGAACTACATCCTGCCGCTGTCCCACGACGAGGTCGTGCACGGCAAGGGCTCGCTGATCTCGAAGATGCCCGGCGATCGCTGGCAAAAGCTCGCGAACCTCCGCGCGATGTACGCCTACATGTGGGCCCATCCAGGCAAGAAGCTCTTGTTCATGGGCGGCGAGATTGCGCAGGAGCAGGAATGGAGTCACGAGCGCTCGCTCGATTGGCATCTCTTGGAGAATCGTGAGCACGCCGGCATCCAAAGGCTGGTGCGCGACCTCAACCGCCTGTACCGTGCCGAGCCCGCACTCTGGCAACTGGACTCCGACCCGGCCGGCTTCTGGTGGATCGAGCCCAACGACGCGGACAGCAATGTCGTCGCGTTCGCGCGGCAGTCCCGCGACGGCGCGCGCGTGCTCGTGTTCGTCGCCAACCTGTCGCCCGTTCCCCGACCGGCCTACCGGCTCGGCCTGCCGCGCGCGACGCACTGGCGCGAGGCGATCAACACCGACTCCACGTTCTACGGCGGCAGCGACATCGGCAACCTCGGGGCGGTGGAACCCGAACCGATCCCGTGGCACAACCAGCCCGTCTCGGCGAAGATCACGCTACCGCCGTTGGCGGCGGTGTGGCTCGTGCCGGATGTTGCTCCGGAGCGCTGATCATTGATCGAGGTGTGGCCGGGCAGGCCGTTCCCAATTGGCGCGAGTTGGGACGGCGGCGGAACGAACTTCTCCCTGTTTTCCGAGCACGCGGAGGCCGTCGAGCTGTGCCTGTTCGACGAGGACGGCGAGGAGACGCGGATCGAGATGACGCAGCGCCGGGCGCTCAACTGGCACTGCTACGTCCCCGACATCGGCCCCGGCCAGCGCTACGGGTATCGCGTACACGGCCCGTACGCGCCGCAACAGGGCCGTCGCTTCAACGCAGCCAAGCTGCTGATCGACCCATATGCGAAGGCGATCGAGGGCGTCGTCGACTGGTCCCATGACGCGAACGTGCTGCCGTACGTGCCGAACGGAGATGAGAACGCCGACCTCGAGTCCGACGACGAGGACGACGCTGCCGCGGTGCCGAAATCGATCGTGATCGACGATGCCTTCTTCTGGGAGGGAGATCGGCCACCGCGGATCCCGTTCGCCGACACGGTGATCTATGAGACGCACGTCAAAGGGTTCACGATGCGCCACCCGGACATTCGCGGTGATCTCCGCGGTACCTACGCCGGCCTCGCATCCGATCCCGCGGTCGCCTACCTGCACCATCTCGGCGTCACCGCCGTCGAGCTGCTTCCTGTCCACCACATCTCCGACGAGGCGTTTCTCGCCGAGCGCGGCCTACGCAACTACTGGGGCTACAGCACGATCGGGTACTTCGCTCCGCACTCTGAATACGCCGCCACCGGACGTCGCGGCGAGCAAGTGCGGGAGTTCAAGGGAATGGTGAAGGCACTTCACCGAGCCGGCATCGAGGTGATCCTCGACGTCGTGTACAACCACACGGCAGAGGGCAATCACCTCGGGCCGATGCTCTCGTTCAAGGGTGTCGACAACCCCTCCTATTACCGGTTGATGCCGGACGACCCGCGTCATTACATGGACTTCACCGGGACGGGCAACTCGCTGAACCCGGTGCATCCCAACGTGCTCCGGCTGATCATGGACTCGCTGCGCTACTGGGTCGCCGAATGTCATGTCGACGGCTTCCGCTTCGATCTCGCCGCCGCGCTGGCGCGCGAGTTCTTCGACGTCGACCGCCTGTCGGCGTTCTTCGACGTGATCCATCAGGACCCGCTGCTCTCGCAGGTAAAGCTGATCGCGGAGCCGTGGGACGTCGGTCCTGGCGGCTACCAGGTCGGCAACTTCCCGGTGTTGTGGTCGGAGTGGAACGGCGTCTATCGCGACACGATGCGCGACTTCTGGCGCGGGTACGTCAACTGCGGCGAGTTCGCCAGGCGCCTATCCGGATCAGCGGATCTGTACGAGTCAGACGGCCGTGAGCCGTTCGCCTCGATCAACTTCATCACGGCGCACGACGGCTTCACGCTGCGCGACCTCGTCTCCTATGACCACAAGCACAACGAGGCCAACATCGAGGACAACCACGACGGCACCGACGACAATCGGTCCTGGAACCACGGCGTCGAAGGCGACACCGACGATCCTGCCGTGCTCGCTCTGCGGGCTCGGCAGCAGCGCAACTTCCTGACGACGCTGTTCCTCTCTCAGGGGACGCCGATGCTGCTCGGCGGCGATGAAATCGACCGAACCCAACTGGGCAACAACAACACCTGGTGCCAGGACAGCGAACTCTCGTGGTACGACTGGACCGAGAACCCGGAGCGCAATCAGCTTCACGACTTCACGCGGCGCCTGATCCGCCTGCGCCATCACCACCCGGTATTCCGCCGCTCGACCTTCCTGCGCGGCGAGGAGATCAAGGGCTCGGGGCTTCCCGATGTTTGGTGGTTCCGCGCCGAGGGTCGCAAGATGACCCAGCGCGACTGGAACAGCGGTGAGCCGGTCCTGGGGATGTTCCTCAACGGACGCGAGATTCCAACACCCGGACCCCGGGGCGAGACGATCATCGACGACACGTTCATGGTCCTGTTCAACGCGCATTCCGAAGATCGCGAGTTCCTGCTCCCGCGCCGGCGGTTCGGGACACAATGGGCGCTCGAGCTCACAACGGCGGATCCGGACGCGCAGCCCGGTAGCGTCGTGTACTCCGCCCGGACCGAGCTCAGAGTCATTTCTCGATCGATCGTGATTCTCAAGCGGGTCGTTTGAGCGCGGCCGGCGCCAGCAACGCGGACGGGATCGAGCTCCGCGCGACCTACCGCCTGCAGCTGAGCGCGCAGTTCGGGTTTGCATCGGCGCGCGCGCTCGTCCCGTACCTCCGAGACCTGGGTATCTCGCACCTCTACCTGTCCCCCTCGCTCCAGGCGCGTCCCGGCTCGGGGCACGGCTACGACGTGATCGATCCTGCGCGCCTGTCGGATGATCTCGGCGGCGGTGGGGAGTTCCGCCGGCTGGCTCAGGCGGCCCGCGATGCCGGTCTCGGGGTCGTCCTCGACGTCGTTCCCAACCATATGGCCGCGGACGACAGCAACCCCTACTGGGCCGATCGCGAGCGCCGCCAGAAGTTCTTCGACATCGACCCCGTCACCGGCCGCCACCGCCGATTCTTCGACATCGATGAACTCGCCGGCCTGCGCCAGGAGGATCCCGACGTGTTCGAGGCGACCCACGGTCTGCTGCTGTCGCTCGTCGCCGACGGCGACGTCGACGGTCTGCGGATCGATCATGTCGACGGTCTCGCCGACCCCGCTGGCTATCTCGAGCGCCTGTCGGAGCGCGGAGCGCGCCGCGTGTGGGTCGAGAAGATCCTCGATCCCGAAGAGCACCTGCGCGACTGGCCGGTGTCCGGAACTGTCGGCTACGAGTTTCTCAACGATGTCTGCGCCCTGTTCATCGATCCCGCCGGCGAGGCGCCGATGACTGCGCTGTGGGAGCACGTCTCAGGCGAGCGGCGGAGCTTCCCAGAGATCGCGCTTGCGGCCAAGCTCGAGCAGACCGCCGGCGCATTCCAGGCCGACGTCGAACGGGTCGCGCGGGAATTGGACCCGCACCGACCCCCCGACCCACCCGGCGGGCTCGATCGGCTGGCGCGAGCGCTCGCGTCGCTGCCGATCTACAGGACCTACGTAGAGCCCGAGCGCCGGCTCGTGACCGATGCGGATCGGCGCGCGATCGACGCGGCGGACATGGACCCGGCCGTGGCCTCGATGCTGCGCCTCGAGCACCCGGTGCCGCCGGGGTTCATCACCCGCTTTCAGCAGACCACGCCGGCGCTGATGGCCAAGGGCGTGGAGGACACCGCGTTCTACCGCTACGGCAGGCTGCTGGCGTTGAACGATGTCGGCGGCGACCCGTCGCGGTTCGGGATCGACGTGGAGCGGTTTCACGCCGCCAACCTGGAGCGCGCGGTCCGCTTCCCTCGGACCCTGCTGACCACGCAGACCCACGACGCCAAGCGCTCGAGCGATGTCCGCGCCCGGATCGGCGCGCTGGCGTCGATGGCCGATGACTGGCGCGCGCACGTCGAACGTTGGTTCGCCGCGACCGAGCCGCTGCGTTCACGTGGCGCCCCCGACGACCTCGAGCGATATTTCATCTTCCAGACGCTCGCCGGCGCGTGGCCGATCAGCTCAGAGCGGATCGCGGCATACATGGAAAAGGCGTTGCGGGAGGCCAAGCGCAACACCAACTGGGTCGATCAGAACCGGGAGTGGGAGCAGGCGGTCATGCACTTCTTGCGTTCGCTCTATGACTGCCGCCCGTTCCTGGACGACTTCGAGCCGTTCGTCGAACGCGTGGCGGCCGCAGGCGATCGTGCGGCGCTCGGGCAACTGGTGTTGAAGCTGACCTCTCCCGGGGTTCCGGACACCTACCAGGGCGACGAACTCCAATACCGGGCGCTCGTCGATCCCGACAACCGCCGCCCGGTCGACTGGGACTATCGCCAGGCCATGCTTCGCCGGCTGATGGGCGGATCGCCGCCCACGGCCGAGACCTACAAGCTGTTCCTGACACTGCGCCTGCTGACGCTCCGCGCCCGTCGGCCAGAGCCCTTCGCCGGCGGCTATGAGCCGCTCGACGCCGGCCCTGAGGTCTGCGC
The DNA here is from genome assembly GCA_963794285.1 of uncultured Solirubrobacterales bacterium. Classification (GTDB taxonomy): domain Bacteria; phylum Actinomycetota; class Thermoleophilia; order Solirubrobacterales; family Solirubrobacteraceae; genus Palsa-465. The sequence continues at coordinate 1,098,514 of CAWCDS010000005.1, read as the reverse complement.
GTTCCTCCGCGGCGGCGATCTGCTCGTCGTCGTAGCCGTACGCGATGACGTCGCCGACGCATCACTGCAGGCGCCTCGCGGGCGTTGGCACGACCTGTTCACGGGTCAGCAGCGCTCGTTCTCCACCACCGTCCCCGTCGCAGGCGTGCTAGGAGATCACGGCTTCGCGGTGTTCGAGCGCGCCGGTGGCTCCGTGCGCTGAGACTTGCCGTCCGGGCTGTTCGTCGTCCGACTCGACAAGCGCCCGCAGCTCCTGCGCAACTCGCGGATCGAACTGGGCGCCGCTGTTGGTGATGAGCTCGGTGAGCGCCTCGTCGTAGGAGAGCGCCGCGCGGTAGATGCGGTCCGTTCGCATCGCGTTCCAGGAGTCACAGCAGGCGATGATCCGTGCTTCGAGCGGGATCGCCTCGCCGGCGAGACAGTCAGGATAGCCGGCTCCGTCCCAGCGCTCGTGGTGAGAGCGAACGATCAGCCCGACTTCGTGCATGAAGCCTCCGACCCGGTCGAGCATCTTCTGACCTTCGATCGTGTGCGTCTTGATGATGATCCACTCGTCCGGGCCGAGCTTGCCCGGCTTGTTGATGATCTGCTTCGGGATCGCGATCTTGCCGACATCGTGCAACAGCGCTGCGAACTCGAGATTCCGGCTTTGGCTCGGGCTGAGCTCGAGCCGCCGCGCGACCCCCAGCGCCAGCTCGACGACGCTCTTGCAATGCTCTCCGGTGTAGCCGTTGTCCGCTGCGATGACGTCCCCCAGCACGAGCGCGGTTCCGCGGTAGGCACTGCTGAGCTCGAGCAGGCTCTGCATGCGTTCGTGACGCTCCTGCGCGAACATCGCGAGCACCCCCAGCAGCGGCACCAGCGCCAGTACAGCAGCCGGCCTTGACTCGATTTCCTTCGCGACCAATAGCCCAACACCCGACAGCGCCGCGTCGATCACGTAGACCCACGCAGTCTCACGCAGCTGGGAGGAGAAGCTCGCACCTCGGGCGATCGCGTACCGGAGCGCCGATGCGCCGAAGTCCGTCAGGAACTGGGCGGCCAGCGCGACCACCAGCAGGACCGCTCCGGCATCGTTGGGCTCGACGCCGGCCAACGCGAACACTGCCGCAGGGCCGATCGCAAACCAAGCGTTGGCAGGCGTCATCAACAGTCTGCTCGGGCGGCACTCCCCGCGGAGCACATCGCGCAGCCGCGCGAGCGCAAGCGCCGTGACGACGGCGATCGGCACGATCGCAGGCGGTACCGCAAACAGCAGCGGCACGAACGCGAGCTGGGTCGGCACCGTGAAGCCGAACGGGGTGTCGAACTGCACTGTCGTCGCCAGCGCCATCACTGCCACGCAGATCAGGCCGGACGCGACATGGAATGAGGGTGGCGGGCTGATCGCCCACAACATGGCCGCAGCCGCGACGAAGCCGCCGCCCAGGATCATCTCGGCCGCACGCTCGCGCGCGGTCATCCGCGACCCAGCCCGGCGAAAGCTTTCGGCCAGCAGGTCCTGCTCCTCGAGAGTTGGTGCAAACGACATGCTCTCATTAGTAATCGGCGCTTTCGGCGCCATCGTGAGCCCGCGGAGCACGCTGTCGTCGCCTGGCTCATCGAACATCCGCCGAGGAGGGCTTCAGATGCTGTGCGATCGTCCGGCCCCGTTGAAAACCGGGGCCGGATCTCGATCATTAGCATTAGCCTTCCCGCCGTGTTCTCCGCGTTCACCGCTTTGCATCGTGGCGGCTCGGGTCCGCCGCTCGTGTGCGTTCACGGCTTCACCGGCACCTGGCGAATGTGGGAGCTGGTTCTGCCGATGCTCGAGCGCCGCCACGACGTGCTGGCTCCGACGCTGATCGGGCACGCGGGCGGCCCGCCGCTGACCGGCGCGGTCACCGACGAGCTGATCGTCGACGGCGTCGAGCGCGCGATGGACGACGCGGGCTTTGCCAGCGCCGACATCATCGGCAATTCCCTGGGAGGGTACGTCGCGCTGAAGCTCGCTGCGCGAGGCCGGGCCAAGTCAGTCGTTGCGCTTGCTCCCGCCGGTGGCTGGGCTCAGGGAGATGAGTCCTATCGCGACGTGCTCGAGTGGTTCACGCTCCAGCAACCGCTGCTCAAGCAGGCGGCGCCTTACGCCGACCAGATCGCCGCCACCGATCAGGGCCGGCGCCAGGCGACGGAGTTCATCACCACGAACTTCGAACACATTCCGCCCGATCTGATCGCGCACATGATCTGCGGCGGCGCGGCTTGCACGGGGGCAACGGCGATGATCGAATACGGGCTGCGGGTCGGATGGCCGCTGGACCCCGAGGCGATCGCCTGCCCTGTGCGGATCGTCTGGGGCACGGCGGACAGGCTGCTGGAATGGCCTGCGAGCGCAGCGCGCTACCGTCACGACTGGCTGCCGACCGCGGATTGGGTCGTACTGGACGGCATCGGCCACTGCCCGCAGCTCGACATTCCGCTTGAGACCTCAGAACTGATCCTTGGCTTCACCGCCCGCTGAGCAGATGCCGAGCGACGATCTACAACTGCCGCGGGTGCGCCAGGTGGTCCTCGCCGCCGCTGAGCTCGAGCCCGTCGTCGACCGGCTTGCAAGCGCGCTCGGGCTCGGGGAGCCGTACGCCGATCCCGGCGTCGGGTACTTCGGCCTGCGAAACGCCGCGTTCGCGCTCGGCGACACGTTCATCGAGGTCGTCTCCCCGATGCGGGAGGGCACCGCCGCGGGGCGCCTGCTGGCCCGCCGGGGTGGGGACTGCGGCTACATGGTCATGTTCCAGGTCGACGATCTACCCTCGGCGCGAGCACGGGCAGCCACGGCAGGCATCCGTGAGGTGTTCGAGGTGGAGCTCGAGGAGATCTCCGAGGTGCACCTGCATCCCGCCGACATGCAAGGTGCGATCGTCTCGATCAGCACACCCCGGCCGCCCCAGTCCTGGCGCTGGGGCGGTCCGGACTGGGAGCGGCGCAGCGTCCCCGGGAGCGTCGCCGCGATCCGGGTCGGCGTCCGTGATCCGGCAAGCGTCTCGAAGCGATGGGGTGGGGTCCTCGCGGACCCCCGGCAGGTCGAGTTCGTGGCTGACGATCGCGAGCGCGGTCTGATCGAAGTTGCGATCGCCGGACGCCCTCAGCTCGAGACGTTCTCGCTCGGCGGCGTGCGGTTCACGGCGCTCCCCTAAAGTCCCCGTCGGCCTCATGCGCGTGCTGTTGATCTCCTGGGAGTATCCGCCCGTGATCGAGGGCGGCCTCGGACGTCACGTCCGTAAGCTCTCCGAGCACCTCGTCGAAGACGGCGTCAAGGTGCACGTGCTGACCCGGGGCGGCGGGCGCCTGCCGGCCGAGGAGGAGCGCCACGGCGTCGTCGTCCACCGCGTCACCGAACCGCCGTTCCCCAAGGACCTCAGCGCCTTCGTCCGCTGGGTCCGCGCGATGAATGCCGACATGCGCGAGCTCGCCGTCGAGCTCGCAGACCGCCACGAGTTCGATCTCGTTCATTCCCACGACTGGCTCGTCGCGGGCGCCGCCGAGGCGCTCGCTCGCCGGATCGGGCGTCCGTGGCTGGTGACGGTCCACGCCACCGAATTCGGACGTCACCAGGGATGGGTTCAGAACCATCCGCAGTCGCACATCCACGCCGCCGAACGCGAGATGGTGCGTAAGGCCGACCGGGTGATCACGTGCTCGCGCTACATGCGAAGCCACGTCGCGCGGGTGTTCGGCGTCCCGGCGTCGCGGATCGAGGTGATTCTCAACGGGGTCGATCCGCGCGAGCTCGAGCCCGTCGACCCGGACCTGGACGCGCTGCGGGCCGGCTATGCACGCCCGGATGAGCTGCTCGTGCTGCTCGTCGGCCGGCTCGTCTACGAGAAGGGGTTCCACCTCGCGCTCGATGCGCTCGCACCCGTGATCCGCAGGCACGGCGGTGTCCGCTTCGTCGTCGCCGGAACCGGGAGCGCCGAGACCGAGCTCAAACGTCAGGCGCGGCGCCTCGGCCTGTCCAAGCACGGATCGTTCCTGGGCTGGGTCGGCGATGACCGCCTCCATTCGCTCTACCGCGTGGCCGATCTCTGCATCGTCCCCTCGATCTACGAGCCGTTCGGGATCGTCGCACTCGAGGCGATGGCCTCGGGCTGCCTCTGCATCGTCGCCGACACCGGCGGCCTGCGGGAGGTCGTTCCCGACGACGGAACCGTCGGGTTGCGCTTCCCCTCGCGCGACTCCGAGGCGCTCGGGGAGGTGCTCGAGCAGGTCCTGACCGACGACGCAGCCCGCGCCCAGCTGATCGCCGAGGCCCGCGAGTACGTGCTGCGATTCGACTGGGCCGAGGTCGCTCGGCGCACCGGCAGCGTCTACGGCGCGCTCGCGAAGGCCGGCCCGAGGGTGACTACGCGTGCCGGTCGCGCGTTGCCTTAGAGAGCAGCTCCTCGAGCTCATCGATCAGGTCGGAGACGCGCTGCGCGACAGGGTGCTCGCGCGCCCCCGATAGGCGGTCGGACACCTCCGAGCGGGCATCGGTCAGGATCTTCGAGAAGCTGTCGTCGGTCGTGACATAGCCGAGCTCTTCGTCGGTCGGCCGCTGGTAGCTCGCGGCGGCCGCTTGTTGTGCCGCGCGCCGCGCACGCTCGCGGGCCTCGTGCGCCTCACGCAGTTCCTGCTCGAGCTTTGCCATCCGCGCCTCGACCTCCGGATCGGCGGGCTGACGCGGCGGTGGCGCCGAACCCTGGGCGCCGCGGCGCGGCGGGGGCGATTGGGGTTGTGCCTGCGCACCACCGCGCTTGGTCGCGCGCAGCTCGCGAATCCGGGCATACGCCTCCTGCACTTCTTCGAAGCGCCGCTCGGACTCCTCCGAGCCGCCGTTATGGTCCGGATGGTGCTGTTTCACCAGCCGCCGGTACGCGGCGCGAACCTCTGCGTCAGGGGCGCTGGGCTTGACGCCGAGCGTCTGGTATGGGTCGCGGCTGTTGCTGGCCATCTCGCCTCTGGGCACAGGGTAGTGCGCTGCGCACCGGAAGGTGGGGTGCGACTCGGTCTTGCCGTCGTTGGTGCGGCTGTAGGCTCGGGCCCGTCAACGACAGGGAGGCAAACGATGCCTGACACCGATCGCCGGCAGATCGCCCGCGACAGCTACGGGGCCTACGTCTCCGGGGACCGCAGCGTGATCGAGCGGGTGATGAGCGACGAGCTCATCTTCTACAGCCCGGCCGATGTCGAGATCGATCGAGCCACGTACTTCGAGCGCTGCTGGCCGAACGCGGAGATGATCGCCGGATTCGAGTTCAAGCGGCTTGCCGAGGTCGGCGACGACGAGCTGCTTGTCACCTACGAGGCCGCCCGCAACGACGGCAGCCGCTTTCGCAATACCGAGATCCTCACGTTCGACGGCGACAAGATCCGGAAGGTCGAGGTCTACTTTGGTTGGGACCTCGAACCGGCGGCGTCAGGGAACTAAGGGCGCGCCCGCGATGAGCGAGCGAGGCGACCGGGCGAGATCCAACCCCTGTCCATGCTGCGGAGGCCAGCCGATGCGCAGTTTCAGTCGAATAGCGATGGGAAGTGTGCACTCGCCTCCCCGCCCCCAAAGCGCGAGGGCCCGGCATCGCCGGGCCCTCGCAAACACTCGCCTGTTGGAAGGGAATGCTACGCCAGACATCCAGTCCGGCGGTTTGAGATCGTCGGGCGACATCCAGTCGCCCTTCAGCGGCTTTCCGCCTACATCATCCCGCTCATGTCGGGCATGCCACCGCCGCCACCGCCGCCGCCATCCTTCTCCGGGACCTCGGCGACGATCGCCTCGGTGGTGAGGATGTTCTTGGCGATCGACGCGGCGTTCTGGAGCGCGGAGCGCGTCACCATCGCCGGGTCGATGATGCCCGCAGCGACGAGATCGACGATCTCGCCATTGGCCGCGTTGAGGCCGTAGCCCTTCTTCGACTTGCGGACGTCGTTGACGACGACCGAGCCCTCGAGGCCGGCGTTCTCCGCGATCTGACGGAGCGGCTCTTCGAGCGCCCGCGCCACGATCTTCGCGCCCGTCTGCTCGTCCGGGTCTTCGAACGCCTCGATCTTGAGCGCCTTCTGCGAGTTCAGGAGCGCGACACCGCCGCCCGGCACGATGCCCTCTTCAAGGGCAGCACGCGTAGCCTGGAGCGCGTCCTCGACGCGGTGCTTCTTCTCCTTCATCTCGGTCTCGGTGGCAGCGCCGACCTTGACGACCGCGACTCCGCCGGAGAGCTTGGCAAGCCGCTCCTGGAGCTTCTCACGGTCGAAGTCCGAGTCGGTGTTCTCGATTTCGGACTTGATCTGGTTGATGCGGCCCTTGATCGAGTCGTGGTCGCCGGCACCGTCGACGATCGTCGTGGTGTCCTTGGCGATGACCACACGACGAGCGCGGCCGAGCTGCGAGAGCTGCGTGTTCTCGAGCTTCAGCCCCATCTCCTCGGTGATCACCTCGCCGCCGGTGAGGATCGCGATGTCCTCGAGCATCCGCTTGCGGCGGTCGCCGAAGCCGGGCGCCTTGACCGCGACGCCGGTGAACGTGCCACGGAGCTTGTTGACCACGAGTGTCGCGAGCGACTCGCCCTCGACGTCCTCGGCGATGATCAGCAGCGGCTTACCGGACTGGATCGTCTGCTCGAGGATCGGCAGTACGTCCCGGACCGAACCGATCTTCTGGTTGGCGATCAGGATGTACGGATCCTCGAGGGTGGCCTCCATCCGCTCCTGGTCGGTGACCATGTAGGGCGAGATGTAGCCCTTGTCGAACTGCATGCCCTCGGTGAACTCGAGGTCCATGCCGAACGTCTGGCCCTCCTCGACGTTGACGACGCCGTCCTTACCGACCTTGTCGATCGCATCGGCGATCACGTCACCGATGTCGTCATCGCCGGCCGAGATCGTCGCGACGCGCGCGATCTGATCCTTGCCGGAGATCTCGACTGCCTGCGACTCGATGTTCTTGACGACCTCGTCGACCGCCCGCTCGATGCCGCGCTTGAGCGCCAGCGGGTTCGCGCCGGCCGCGACGTTCTTCAGACCCTGGCGAACGATCGCCTGAGCCAGAACGGTCGCCGTCGTCGTGCCGTCGCCGGCGACGTCGTTGGTCGCCGTGGCGACTTCTCTGACGAGCTGTGCTCCCTGATTCTGGAAGACGTCCTCGACCTCGATCTCCCGCGCGATCGTGACGCCGTCGTTGGTGATCGTCGGTGCGCCGAACTTCTTGTCGAGGACTACGTAGCGACCCTTGGGGCCGAGCGTGACCTTGACAGCGTTGGCGACCGCATCGACGCCCAACTCGAGCGCCTTGCGGGCCTCAGCCTCGTACTTCAGTTCTTTATGTGCCATGTGTGTCTAGTTCTCCTGGAACGGTCTACTGGACCTTTGCCAGCACGTCGGACTCGCGGAGGACGAGGAGCTCCTCGCCGTCCACCTTGATCTCCGTGCCGCCGTACTTGCTGTAGAGGACCTCGTCGCCCTCGGACACGTCGAGCGGTGTCCGCTTGCCTGTGTCCTCGTTGACCTTGCCGTCGCCTACCGCGAGGACCTTGCCCTTCTGGGGCTTTTCCTTGGCGGTATCGGGCAGGACGATGCCACTTGCCGTGGTCTCCTCCTCCTCGATTGCCCGCACGATCAGTCGATCGCCAAGGGGCTTGAGCTTCATCTGATGAAACCTCCGGGTGGGGTGAATGCCAGTGCTTGGCACTCGTGTGGTCAGAGTGCCAACCCGGTGGACTATAGCTTGTCCGCAGCCGCAATCAAGGCTTTCTTGGCACTCTCTGGTGAAGAGTGCCAGGGGGATCCGTCGGCGCCGCTCCGCGGCCGAGTGATCTGTCGCCCGAAAGCCTGCGTACGGGGTGCAAGAGATGGTCGAGTCCCCGGACGAAGGCAAAAACGTGTCGGCGTGGCAGCCGAGTCGAAAGATCGTCGACCGGGCGTGCTCGGCGAAACCCCAGCAGCGAGGAGGACCCCGTGAGTGATCTCACCAGGCGCGGATTTGTCAAGAACTCCGCAGGCGCGGCAGCGGGTGTGACGGTGATCGGCGCGCTTGCCGCCGAACGGGCGCAGGCTCGGGAGGACGCCGCGCACACCGGACCGGTCGTCGCCTATGTCAGCGATCCGAAGAAGGGCGAGATCTCGGTGATGTCCGGCGATCGAGAAGTGAAGGTCCGCGATCGGGAACTCGCCGCCCGGATCACCCGCGCAGCGCGCTGAAGCAGTCCCCCTTTTCCCACAATCCTCGGAGGAACACATGTCGTCTCACCGCGAGGCGCCGGCGATCAGCAAGGACCCGGTTGCCGACAACACCGACACGTACGCGTTCGTTAGTCCCGACGATCCCGGAACGGTCACGATCATCTCCAACTACCTGCCGCTCGAGGCGCCGTTCGGTGGGCCGAACTTCTTCGAGTTCGGCGACGACGTGCGCTACGACATCTACATCGACCAGACCGGCGACGGTAAGCCGGACATCACCTACGAGTTCGAGTTCGAGACTCAAGTCCGCAACCCGAACACGTTCCTATACAACACCGGCCCGATCGACTCGATCGACAGCCCGAACTGGAACCGGAGACAGTTCTACTCGCTCACCCGCGTGAAGAACGGTCAGCGCAAGCAGCTCGCGAGCGGCCTCGCGTGCCCGCCATGCAACATCGGGCCGTCCTCGACCCCGAGCTACGAGACCCTTGCCGGGCAGGCGGTGCACAACATCGGCGGCGGGCGGACTGTGTTTGCCGGGCAACGCCTCGAGGGCTTCTACGTCGACCTGGGCGCGATCTTCGACCTCGGGGACCTGCGGCCATTCGAGAATCTGCACCTCGCATCGATGGCCAAGGCGACCCCCGGTGTCAATGCGACCAACGACTTCAGCGTCCACTCGATCGCGCTGAAGGTGCCCAAGAGCGAGCTGACGCGTGACGGCTCGACTCCGGGCAGCCCGATGGACCGTCGCGCGGTGATCGGCGTGTGGGCGGCGGCGTCGCGGCAGCGAGCGCACATCCGAGAGCCGTGGAGCGGCGGTGACTTCAGGAGCGGACCGTGGGTGCAGGTATCCAGGCTTGGGAACCCGCTGTTCAACGAGGTGATCGTGCCGATGGGCAAGAAGGATCTCTGGAACGCGCTGACGCCGGCCGACGACGGCCAGTTCCTCCAGTACGTGCAGCACCCCGAACTGGCGTCGCTGCTGCCCGGCCTGTATCCGGGAGTGTTCCCGCATCTCGCCGGCTTGACGGCCGCTCGCGCCGACCTCGTCGCGATCCTGCTGACCGGGCTTCCATCCGGGATCGTGCCGGGGTTCCAGAACAACACGGGGAGCCACCTCGCCGACGAGCTGCGGCTGAACCTGGCGATCCCGCCGAGCAGCAGCCCGAACGCGCTCGGGGTTGTTGGAGGCGACCTCGCCGGATTCCCCAACGGGCGCCGTGTGTTCGACGACGTCGTCACCGTCGAGCTACGCGCGATCGCCGGGCTGACGTACCCGCTCGTCAATCCGAGCTATACGCCGGATGGGGCAGCATCTTTGATCACCGATGGCCTGGACCAGACAAGCACCCGCTATCTGTCGCAGTTCCCCTACCTCGGTACCCCGCAGAGCGGCTACGCGACGGCGCCGCTGGCGACGGTCTGAGAAGAGATCGGCGAAGCCATGGCAGCGATAGCGATGACGGAGAACGCCGGACACGCCCATCCGCCGCTCAGCGACGCGGCAGCGACGGGCAGCGTGGCGCTCGATATCGGACCGGGGCGCGGAGCGCTGGTCATCTACCCAGGGGAGCGCTTCCGCGGACGTGAGATCGAGATCAGCAGCTCGGGGCAGGACGAGCGCCATACCCACACTGGAGTGCATGAGCGCTCCACCCACGCCGGCTCGATCCTGACCGCGATCTTCGGGAGCCTCGCGGCGGGCGAGTATCTCGTCTGGGAGAACGAGACAACCGTCGGCGCGACGGTGACGGTACGGGAGGGGGAAGTTGCCGAGCGTCGGCTGAGCTGACTGAGGCTCAGTCGCGAGCGCCGTAGCGATCGGGGCCGGCGTCAGCGCCGGCCCCCGCGCACTTTAGGGTTCGTCGTGGCCCTTAGTTCCGTGCGCCGCCGAGGCCGTGAATCCGGTCTCGCATTTCGGGCGGGTTCTCGATGATCTGCGAGAACCGCACGACCGTGACGGTGTCGTCCATCCCGACGGTGCGGGCGTAGATCTGCTCGAGGAAGTGGATCATCTCGTCGTGGCGGCGGAACTCGGGGTTGTCGTGCTCGATGTCGCGCGGCGACAAATCCTTGACCCGCTTGACCTCGACCTGGTCGATCACCGCGTAGAAGATCTTCTCGCGCGGGGAGTGCTGGTAGCCGATCGTCACCAGCACGCAGTCGTTCTTGCGGTACTTGTGGGACTTGTCCCCGAGGCGAATCGTCGCCGTCTTGCGACCCCGCCGAAGCTGGTCGGCGAAGACCGAGGAATAGAAGTTCAGGACACGCACCGGCGCCAGCCTACCGATCCTGGGCCAATCTAGACAACGCGCGCACCACCATTTCCCTTTCTCCTTCGTAGCTCAGCGCGCGGGCGGCCTCTTCGAGCGGCATCCAGCGAGCATCCTCGATCTCGTGATCATGGTCAGCGAGGTCGCCGGAACGGTACTCGAACAGGTAGAAAGCCACACGCTTGGCCACGCGCCGGCCCCGGCGCTCGTACGTGTACGAGACCTCGCCGAGCTTGTCGATCACCTCGGCGCTGACACCGGTCTCCTCGCCGACCTCACGGATCGCAGCCGCCTCCGGCGTCTCATCACCGTCCGGGTGTCCCTTCGGCAACCCCAGCACGCGCCTGCCCTGAGCGTCCCGTTTGACCGGCACGATCACGATCACCTCGCGACCGCGCAGGACCACGCCGCCCGCTGAAAACTCTTCCCCCTCCATGCCCTTACCCTTGCCCTTGCCGTTAATCGACGTATCTCTCCAGCGCGTCTGCGTCGTGCACGACCAGTCGCCCGCGGCCCTGGGTGATGATACCCGCACGCTCGAGCACGGCGAGGAAGCGGCTGGCCGACTCTCGTGAGGACCCGGCCAGCTGCGCGAGGTCCGCCTGCGTTGAGGTGATCAACACGTCGCCGGCGGCGGCGCCCTCAGCATGCGCCGCGGTGACGAGCTGCAGCAACACCGCGGCGACGCGGCTCTGAACGGTCTGAAACGACTGGCGCGCGAGCCGCTCGTTCGTCTCGCGCAGGCGGCGGCCGAGCGCCGCGATCAGCTTCACCGCGATGTCCGGATGCTCACGCAACAACCGCCGCATGTCGCCGCCGAGGATCGCGACCGCCTCCGTGCGCTCGAGCGTCTCGACAGTCGCTGACCGACTCTCGTTGTCGAACATCGCCAGCTCGCCGAAGATGTCCCCGGGTCCAAACGTCGCCAGCGTGATCGAGCGGCCGTCCGAGTGCTCGCGAATCGCCCGCGCATGACCGCTGCGCACGACGTAGCACGTGTTGCTTTCGTCCCCCTCGCGGAATACGACTTCGCCTGCGCCGAAGCTGCGCGGCACCGCCACGTCGGCGACCCGCGCCAGCTCATCCTCGGCCAGCGTCGAGAAGACCGGCACGCGATGCAGCAGCGCAATCGTCTCCTGACTCGTCGCCGCCACCGGCTCAGAGATACCACATCCCGGCGCCCGATTTCTCGCCGCCCCGCTATGCCAGGTCGAGCGCGTGCTCGCGGCGCCGACGCCGGACGACGACGCCGATCCACCAGGCCAGGGCCGCAACGAGCCCGACCGGGACCAGCACCGCCAGCGCGATCAGCGCGATCCCGGCGCCGACCGTCAGGACGCGGCCGGCGTCGTGTGCGGCCTTGCCGAGCGTGAAGCCGCCGCCGCTGCTGTGCTTGACCGGCACCGCAGCGGCATTGATCGTGACGCTGATCTGGCTGAAGTTGATCTGGCGATTGAGGCCGCGCAGCGTGGCCAGGTCGCTGGCGATCGAGGCCTCGGCGTCATGAAGCCGCGCCGTCAGGCTGTCGATCTGCTGCTGGGTGACCGCGTTTGCGAGCTGCTTGAGCAGCGCCGTTCGCAGCGCTCGCGCATCGGCCAGGCGATGCTGCACGGACACGTAGGTGTCGTTGACATCCTGCGACGTGTCGGTGCGCGAGGCGACATGCGCGTACTGCAATCGCGACAGCGATGCCATCGTCGCCGGCAGCGCCGAGCTCGGCACGCTCAGTTCGAACTGCGCGTAGCCGTCGGTGCCGCCGGTGGCGGTCACGCTCGAGCGGCGCACGATCCCGTTCTCGCGCCCGACCACGTTGAACACCTCCTGAGCCACGTCGTCGACCCGATCCGGTGACGTGCTCAGCGCGAGCTGCGCGGACTGGACGATCTTGCGGCCGTTCGGCGCCGGCGCAGGCGACTGGACGCCGCCTCCGGACGCGGTCGCCGGCGCGGCGCTGCCCGACGCCGACGCCGACGACGCCGCCGAGCGACGACGACGAGGCGCTAGCGGTCGTCGCCGCCTCATTGTGGATCTCCGACGGCGCCGTCGCTGCCCCCCTTGTAGCCGAGCCGGCGGCCGAAGAGGACGAGGAGAACGACGACGATGCGCCGCCTCCCGAGCCGATCACGATCACGAGCACGGCGATCGCCGCCAGCCCGGCCGCGAGCCCGGCGACCTGCGGCAGCCACGAGGTCACCCGCTGGGCGAAGCTCGGTGCGGCAACGCCGCGCACGCCATTCACAACCCCAGCCGCGGAGAACCGCTCGCGGACGCGCGTGTCCATCGCAGTGGCGAACTCGGGGTCGATCGCTGGGCGCTCGGCCGCCAGCATCAGGGCAAGCTCCGCGAGCTCAGCATGCTGCGGGTCGACGGGCTCACCTGCGAGCGTCGCGTCGATCGCGTCCAGCTGGGCTGCGACCTCGGGGTCGATTGGGGTCTCGTCAAGGCGTCGCATTGCATGCCTTCCTCAGCTTGTCCATCGTGCGGTGCAGCATCGTTCCGGCGTTCGATTCGCTGACGCCGAGTACGCGCGCCAGCTCGGCATTGCTCAGGCCGGCGTGGAATTTCAGGGCGATCAGCTCCCGGTCACGCGCCGACAGCGACGCGAGCGCGGTCCGTACCGCGGTCCGCCGCAGCGCCACCTCGGCCCCGTCGACGCACCCCGCGGCTCGCGTGTCCTCGGGATCGGCGACGAGCGAGGCCAGGCGCCGGCGGCGGCGAAGCTCATCGAGAGCGGCGTTGCGCGCGATCCCGAACAGCCACGGCCGCTCTTCGCCGCGGCGACGATCAAACGACCTGCGCCGGCGATAGGCGCGCTCGAACGCCACCGCCGTCACGTCCTCGGCGCCGGCGCGGTCGCGCAGCAGCGTGAAGACGTAGGCATAGACATCGTCGCGGCTGGAGCGGTAGAGCGCCTCGAACCGCTCCCATGCCGCCTGGGCAGGTTCGGCATCCGTGCTGGTCAGGGTCTCGATCACATTCTTACTACGTCCTTCATTGCGATCCATCACGCCCGCGGTATGTTCCTCCTCATGCGCGCTCGAATCTTCGCCTTTGCGATCCTCACCGCGCTCGCCGTTCTGACCCCCGCGTCAGTGGCATCAGCATCCAAGGGCCCGTCCACCCAGCAGATCCAGGCGGCGGTCAAGCAAGCGGCGCGGTCCAAGGATCTGTGGGCGACGTTCAACATCTGCAACACCCGCAACCACCCGAACTCGGTCGGCATCCGCGGGCAGATGCCCGGTCTCGGTTTCCGTGCCCAGCTCTCGATGGAGTTCCAGATGAAGTACTGGTCGGCCCGTCAGAAGCGCTTCAGGCAGATCAAGGGCGCGGACAAGTCGATCACGCTCGGCAGCCAGAGCACCGGCCTGTACCAGGATGGGGTCACGTTCCGATTCGCTCCGCACGCCGGCTTCCTCGCCAGCGTCGTCAGCTTTGATTGGACGCTGGGAAGCCGGTCCGTGGCGCATCTGACGCGCTGGACCTCAAAGGGTCATCCGAACGCCGACGGCGGCGATCCCCCGCACTACAGCGCGGGGAGATGCGTGTTGCACTAGGACTAGGGGCGCGGTCGCCAAGGGCCGCTCGAATGCCGGCGAGTTTTGCCTCGCGACGCTAGGCCGGGAGCGCCGCGAACAGCCGTGGGTCGTTGGTGATCAGGCCGGTGACCCCCATCGCCTCGAATTCCCGCAGCTGGGCGGGATCGTCGACCGTCCACACGTACAGCTCGCCGCCGGCGTCGTCCACGGCGCGCACCAGGCGCCGCGTCACCAGCCGCCAGTGGACCATCACCGCATCACAGTCTCGGGCGCGCAGCGCCCTCGCCGCCTGTGTCGGCAGGATCACGCGAACTGTGTACATCGCGGCGAGCACCGGCAGCCGCAGCGCGCGGGAGCGAAACGGATCCCGGCGGACCTTCGGGACCGACCAGCCGAGCCGCACGCGCGGCTCTGCGTCGCGGATCAGCGCGAGGCTCGAGCGGTACTGGCTCGAGATCAGCGCCCGGTCGAGCAGACCGAAGTGCCTGAGCGCGTCGAGAACCCCGAGCTCGTACCCGGGCAGCTTCAGGTCGACATCGAGCTCGATCCCGGCGAACGCATCGGATGCCAGATGCTCGAGGCCCTCCTCGAGCGTGTGCGGCGATCGGCGGGCGGCGTCATGGTAGTCGTGGGCGAGCAGCAGGCGATCGCCGTGCTCCTCCTTGAGCACATCGAACTCGATCATGTCGACACCCGCGGCGAGCGCCGCGTCGAAGCTGGCGTGCGTGTTGCCGGGCGCGATCAGGTCGGCGCCTTTGTGCCCCACCCGGCGTAGCTGCTGAGTCCTCATCTTCGAGAGAGGCTAGCCAGAGGGCGCCGAGGCGCGCGTGACATCCGTCGAACTACAGCAGCGTCCCGAGCGCCAGCGGCACGATCCGCCTAGCCCCGGCGCGACGCAGCTGCCCGCCGACCATCGCCAGTGTCCAGCCCGAATTGCGCCGGTCGTCGAGCAACAGGCCGGTCCCGGCCGGCGGCGCAGCTCGCACCGCGAACGCCCCGCGGACGTTGGCGGCCTGCTGCACGGCGTTGGCCATCTCACGTTGCCCGGGCCGGTCGCCAGTGCGCGTCAGCAGCTCCACGTGCGCGATTTCCAACGTGTCCGCAAGCCGGGCTGCCAGCTCCACGAGCAGATCCCCCAGCCGCACTGACGGGACCGTCGTGATCCACGCAGCGTCCACCGACGCGCCGCGCACGACATCGGCAAGCCCAAGCACGACCTCCTGATCGAATGCCCCATCGCGCAGACCGCGCTCTACCGCCGGCCACCAGCCGCCGTCGCCGAATCGCGCGAGCGCCCAGCCGGGCTCGGTCCGAACGTCCTCTGGGATCTTGCGCATCGCGCCGGCCGCATCAGGCGCCATCTTCTTGACCTCGAGCTCGACCGGGCGCGAGCGCAGGTGCCGCCCGGCCAACTCAACCAGCGCGGGATCCAGGGGCTCGGCAAAACGCGGCGCAGTACAGACCGAGCAGCGACCGCAGTCGCGCGCATCCGGGTCGTCCAGCTGCTCCTGCAGGACGCGCATCAGGCATCGCCCGTCGGCGCCGAACGCGGCCATCGCCTCCTGCTCCGCGCGTCGCAGCGCCGTCACCTGCGCGTAGCGCTCACCGTCATAGGACCAGTCGGCGCCCGCAACCAGCTGCCAGCGCGTGCCCTGCCGGCGTACCGCCCCCTCCACGTCGAGGATCTTCAGCATCGCCTCGATCCGCGACATGCCGAGGTTCACGACCGCCATCAGCTCCCGCGTCGTGCGGCCGGCCTCGCCCGCGGTCTCGAGCTCTGCCAGCACCGCCGAAACGCGCTCGTGCGAGGGGAATGCCTGCTCGATGAAGAAGTCCTGGATCCGGCGGTCCTCGCCGCCCCGCAGCAGCACGATGTCGGCGTGATCGACGCCGCGCCCGGCGCGCCCGACCTGCTGGTAGTACGACACGACCGAACCCGGAGCCTGGTAGTGAACGACGAACGTCAGATCTGATTTGTCGTAGCCCATCCCGAGCGCGCTGGTCGCAACGACCGCCTTGAGCTCGTTGCGCGACAGGCGGTCCTCGATCGCGACCCGGTCATCAGTCGCGTGCTCGCCGCTGTAGGCGACCGCCGAGATCCCGTTCGCGGTCAGGAAGCCGGCGACCTGCTCGGCATCGCGCTTCGTGAGCGTGTACACGATCCCCGATCCCGGAATCGGATCCGGCCCGCCCAGATGCTGGACCAGCCACGCCAGCCGCTGCGCCGGACGCGGCAGCTCGAGCACCTCGAGTCGCAGGCTCGTGCGAGCCAGCGGCCCGCGGTAGGACCGAAGCGGCTCACCGGCGCCGGCCGCGAGCTGCTCGACGACGTCACGGACGACGCGATCGTTGGCGGTCGCGGTCGTGCCCAGCACCGCGACGCCGGGCGGCAGCGCGTCGAGCATGTCCTTGACACGCCGGTAGTCCGGGCGGAAGTCGTGCCCCCAGTCCGAGATGCAGTGCGCCTCGTCGATCACCAGCAGCCCGACCGTCTGCGCGAACAGCGGCAGGATCTCGTCGCGGAACTGTGGGTTGTTGAGCCGTTCCGGGCTGATCAGCAGCAGGTCGATCGCATCGTTGGCGAGGCGATCGAAGATCTCCTCCCATTCCTCACGATTGGTGCTGTTGACCGTCTGCGCGTGCAGACCGAGCCTCTCCGCGGCGGCGATCTGGTTGCGCATCAGTGCCAGCAGCGGGCTGACGATCAGCGTCGGCCCGGCGCGCGCCTCGCGCAGCAATGCGGTCGCGACGAAGTACACCGCCGACTTGCCCCATCCCGTCCGCTGCACGCACAGCACGCGGGCACGGTCGACGACCACATCCTCGATCGCCTCGAGCTGATCAGGCCGGAACCCGGCGTGATCATCGGCGGTCAGCGTCCGCAGCCGGGCAAGCGCACCGGCGGCAAAGGTCTCGGTGGCGACAGGACTCACGCTCTCCATCGTGGCACGCACGGCGGCCAAGGCCCGCGATTGGCGCAGAATTGACACACCTTGGGCCGCGGCCTGGGCGGAGGGGGTGGTCGCATGCACGAAAAATACGGTGGGTTTCCCGACCGCCCCCTGGCCCCTCGCCACACCACTCCCAAGCCCGCTACCGCTGACAACCCGGGCACCAATACGTGGTGCGGTTGCCATCCCCCTGGCCGCGCGCGACGATCGCCACACCGCAGCGCCGGCAAGGCCGTCCGGACAGCCGGTACACCCGGGGGCCAATCGTCCGCGGTCCCTCGCGCGCCGAGCGCAGCATCCGCGGGCGCACGCCCGAGACGATCGCGACCGCCTCGGAATCCGACACCTCCCCGACCGCCCGCCAGGGATCGATCCCGGCCTCCCAGCAGCCCTCGGCCTTCCAGATGTTGCCGATCCCGGCGACGTTACGCTGGTCCAGCAGAGCGTCGCCGATCGGGCGCGTCTGATCGTCGGCACGCAGCAACCGCAGGAATCGATCGGCGTCGAACTCGGCGGCCAGCACATCGGGCCCAAGCGCCGCGAGCCGCTGGTCAAAGCGCACCCGGCCGTCAGTCAGCAGCTCCAACGTCGGCCCGTCGAACTCGACGACCTCAAACCCAGCGGCCCCAAGCACCAGCCACGCCCGCGAGCGCGAGCGTCCCCAGCGACGTCCGGGCCCGTACACACCCCAGACCCCGTTCATCCCGAGATGCGAGTGGATCACGAGGTCCCCTTCGAAGCGCAGGAACAGGTGCTTGCCGTGCGTATCGATGCTCTGAACAACCCGGCCGGCCAGCCGCTCGGCCCAGCGGTCGCGCCCAAACCGAGGGTGCGGCGTCAGGATCTGATCCGGCACGCGCCCTACGAGCACCGGCCGGATCCGATGGGCCGCCCACGCGATCGTGTCGCCCTCAGGCACCGCAGCCCCAGTCCGCCCTCAGGCGCTCAACGTCAGCCGGCGCGGCCCTTCCTGGAAGCCAAGCGCAAGCAAGGCCGGCCCGAGCCAGGACCCCATCGCCGGCTCGCCATCGACCTTCTCGAGCGCCACCCGCTTGATCGCGCCGCGGTGCACGTGCTCGACCAGGGCCGCCAGCGCCGGCTCGATCCGCGGATCGTCAGCCGCCACGAGCGTCTGCAGCGCCCGCCCGCTGCGTTCCAGATACAGGATCGGCTCGCCCCCTGCGAGCACCACGTACGCACCGGGGACGCGTACCGGCCGCCGCGCCTGTGCGCTCGAGGGCCACGGCAGCGAAGCACCGTACGGTTGACCCGGATCTATTGCGGCAAGGACGACCGGTGGCTCCTCGCGGTCAGATTGAGAGCGCAGCCGCTCGACCGCACCCGGCAGCGCGAACTGCGCGCCGCCGAGCCCCTCGACGAAGTAGCCGCGCCGGGCGATCCCGAGCGTCTCGAGTTGCGAGAGCTCGGAGTAGATCGCCGAGAAGCCGCCCGGGATTCCCTCTGCCAGCACCTGCTCGCGGGTCACGATCCCGTAACGCTCGAGCAGCAGCTCGCCGATCGCCCGCCGCCGGGATTCGGCCCCGCCCACCCCGACCGCGGCCCGGAACAGCGGCTCGGTCAGCGACCAACGCCCCTGGACCTGGGCGGCGGCGGGTGGGCGGGATCCGATTTTCCGGCGAGCCGCGAACCGGCCCGCCCGGGCGGTCCGCACCCGCTCGCGCTGTGCCCGCGCGAGCGTCAGCCGCGGCGCGCGCAGCGGCGCGAACGCATCGTTGGTCGCCTCGCCGGCCCAGACGAGGTCCCACAGCGCCTCTTGCAGCTCCTCGGGCGCGAGGTCGACGTCGACAAGCAGATCGGTGAAGAAACACGCCCCCGCGGTCAGCCGTTCCCGAATCGCCGCATGCGACGCAGCGTCGGGCACCGAGCCCTTCAACGGCGGGGGCCCGAGGACACTCAGGTCCTCGCGGAAGTACAGAGCCACACGGCCAGAGTTGCGACCGAGCGCGCCGGCACCGATCCACACGAGCTCGCCGCTCGCGCACAGCTGATCCATCCACGCCGGCGAGTACGCGCCGACGCGCCGGGGCAACACGTCGCGCTCCCACACCTCCGCCGGTAGTGCCAGCCCTTGCAGCGGCACGAGCGTCTCGCGCAGGCGATCGACGCCGGCGCCGCCGGCGGGGTGGCGGTCGACACCTTGCCAGGCGGGAAGGAATCGGGCCAGCGCGCGCTGGTCGGCGGGCTCGATCTCCTTGCGCAGGACCGCGAGCGAGGCCCGACGCAGGCGGCGCAGGACCTCCGGGTGGCACCACTCGCGCTCTGAGCCGCCCGGGCGCAGTTCCCCTCTGACCAGCTCGTCAGAGCGCTCGAGCTCGCTCAGCACCGCGCTGCAGTCGACGCCGTAGCGCACGTGCAGGTCGGCCGTCGTGAACGGCCCGTGCGTCTCGGCGTAGCGGCGGGCGAGCCGCGCGAGCGCACCGGGCACGTCCTCCAGGAACGCGGCCGGCAGACCACCCGGAGGGACGGCTCCGAGCGCGTCGCGGTAGAGCCCGGCATCGGCTGCGTCGACAAAGCGTTCCTCGCCTGCGAGGCGAACCTTGATCGCTCGGCGCTCTGCAACGAGCTCTCCGAGCATGCGACCGGCGTCGACGCCCGCGAGCACCCGCGCAGCGGCCTCGCCGGCGCTCAGGTCGCCGACCGTGCGCAGCACGTCGTGGAGCCCGTCGCGGGTGGCGACGCGGCGGCGCTCGGAGAGGAACTGGAGGTCCTCCTCGAGCTGGGCCAGCGCGGCTGGGTCGATCAAATCGCGCAGCTCCTCCTGCCCAAGCAGCTCGCGGAGCAGGTCGCGGTCCAGCGACAGCGCCGCCGCGCGCCGTTCGGCGTTCGGGGTGTCGCCCTCGTACATGTACGTGGCGACGTAGTCGAACAGCAGCGATGACGCGAACGGCGATGCGGTCGGGGTCTCGACCTCGACCAGCGAGATCTCGCGGCGGTGCAGCTTCGTCAGCAGCTCGGTCAGGCCGGGGAGGTCGAGGACGTCTCTGAGGCACTCGCGATAGGTCTCGAGGATGATCGGGAACTCCCCATACTTCTTCGCGACCTCGAGCAGTGACTGCGACTTCAGCCGCTGCTGCCACAGCGGGGTGCGCTTGCCCGGGCGGGCGCGCGGGATCAGCAGCGCGCGGCCGGCGTTCTCACGGAAGCGGGCGCCGAACAGGGCGCTCGAGGACAGCTCGTTGACGACCCGGTCCTCGAGCTCGTCGGGGTCGATCAGTGCCAAGTCGATCGGATCCCACCCACCGAGCTCCTCAGCGTCGGGGAGGTGCACGATGATCCCGTCGTCTGACCAGATCGCGTCGGATTCGAGCCCGAGCTCGTCTCTGATCCGGGCGCTGAGGGCGAGGGCCCAGGCGGCGTGGACGCGTCCGCCGAACGGGCTGAGGATGCACAGCCGCCAGTCGCCGATCTCGTCGCGGAACCGCTCGATCACAATCGCGCGGTCGGACGGAATCACGCGCGTGGCGAGCTGCTGCTCCTGGAGGAACTCGACGAGGTTCTTGGCGGCCTTTTCGTCGAGGTCGTAGTCGCGCTGCAGCTGCTCAGGCGTTTGATCGACCGCCCACCGCGAGAACGCCCCGATCGCCTCACCCAGCTCCTTCGGGCGACCGATGCTGTCGCCCTTCCAGAACGGCACCGCGCCGGGCATCCCGGGCGCCGGCGTGACGATCACGCGGTCGCGGCCGATCTCCTCGATCCGCCAGGTCGTCGCGCCGAGCAGGAACGTCTGCCCCGGGCGGGTCTCATAGACCATCTCCTCGTCGAGCTCGCCGACGCGGCGGCCGTCGGGCAGCGTGACCGCGTACAAGCCACGGTCGGGGATCGTGCCGGCGTTGGTGATCGCGAGTTGCCGGGCACCCGGGCGGGCTTTGATCGTGCCCTTGATCCGGTCCCAGATGATCCGCGGTCGCAGCTCGGCGAACTCGGATGAGGGGTAGCGGCCGTCGAGCATGTCGAGGACGTTTTCCAGCTGGGTGCGCGGCAGCTCGGCGTATGAGTGCGTGCGCGTGATCAACGCGAAGAGCTCGTCCACGGGGACCGGCGTGTCGTCGGGCGCAGCCGCGGCGATCGCGACGATCTGCTGCGCGAGCACATCGAGCGCATTCTTCGGGACCACCGTGGTCTCGATCTCCCCATCGCGCATCCGGCGTGCGACGACGGCGCACTCGAGCAGGTCGGCGCGGAACTTCGGGAAGATCCGCCCGCGGCTGACGTCGCCGACGTTGTGCCCGGCACGGCCGATCCGCTGCAGTCCGCGCGCGACCGACTTCGGCGACTCGACCTGAATGACGAGGTCGACGGCGCCCATGTCGATGCCGAGCTCGAGGCTCGAGGTCGCGACCAGGCACGGCAGCTCCCCGGCCTTCAGCATCTCCTCGACGACGAGCCGCTCCTCCCGGGCCAGCGAGCCGTGGTGGGCACGGGCGATGGTGGTGGGGGGTGGTGGGTGCGACTGACTTGCCAGGTCGTTCAGTCTCAGCGCGAGCCGCTCGGCGCCGCGGCGGTTGTTGACGAACAGGATCGTCGAGCGGTGCGCCTCGATCAGCTTCAGCAGCTCGGGGTAGATCGCCGGCCAGATCGAGCGGCGGGTTGCCTCGCCGCCGGCGAGCGGGTCAAGGTCCGGGAGTTCGCCGCCAGGCGAACTCCCAAGGGAATCGGCGCCAGCCGATTCCCCGGGCTCGACCATCGACTCGACCGGGACGTGGATCTGGAGGTCGAGCTCCTTGCGCACGCCGGTGTCGACGATCCGGCACGTGCGGCTCGGGCCGACCATGAACCGCCCGATCTCCTCGAGCGGCTTCTGCGTGGCGCTGAGGCCGATCCGCTGGACGTCGCGACCGGCGGCTTGGCTCAGGCGCTCGAGCGTCAGCGCCAGGTGCGCGCCGCGCTTGGTCGCGGCAACCGCGTGGATCTCGTCGACGATGCACCACTGCGTGCCGGCGAACAGATCCTGGGCGCGGCCGGTCAGCATCAGGTACAGCGACTCCGGTGTCGTGATCAGGATGTCCGGCGCCGTGCGGAGCATCGCCTGGCGCTCCTTTTGCGGGGTGTCGCCGGTGCGGACGGCGACCTTGATGTCGGCGTCGATCCCGCGCAGCGGCGCGCGGAGGTTCCGGTCGATGTCGTAGGAAAGGGCCTTCAGCGGCGAGATGTAGACGAGCCGGATGCAGCGGTTGCGCTCGGGGCTCGGGTCCGCCGCCAGCCGGTCGATGCCGTACAGGAACGCCGCCAGCGTCTTGCCCGATCCGGTCGGGGCGGAGATCAGCACATGCTCACCGGAGGCGATCGCAGGCCACGCCTGCGCCTGGGCGGGCGTCGGCTCGGCGAAGGCCTTTTCGAACCAGTCGCGAGTGGTGTTGCTGAAAGAGCGCAGCGGCACTTCTGCTGCCAGCGTAGCGCGGCCCGATTACGTTTCCGGATCCATGAACGCGACGGCCTCGGTGAGGCCGGCGGACCCTCGCAACGTCGCAATCTGGCGACCCGGCTGGACGGCTGGCTTGATCGGCCCGAGGTCGTCTCCGAGACGCTCGGCCAGGGCGTCCAGGTCGCTGACGATCACGACGAGACCCCAGAACGTGGCCGAGCCCGGAGGCGCCTTCGGCACCTCGACGAGCTCGAGGATCGCGGGGCCGAGGCGGCGGAAGCCCTGGCGGAAGCTGCCCGCGTCTCTTATCCGTCGCAGTTCCAATCCGTGGTCTGCGAGCGCTTTCGCCGTCCGGTCGAAGTCGGGGGTTGTGATGACGACGTGGTCGATCCCTGTGGCGCCGTTGGGGTGCGTGATGGGCTTGGGAGGGGGTGAGCCTGGAGTTGTCGACAGACCGTCGATGGCGTCCGTGGGCGGCATGTTGTTGATCGCCCAGCTCGTTATCCCTTGGCCGGGCGCCCCGAGGGTCACCCTGACGCCTCCGAGGTCGACCCGTTGGTCCTCGACGGCGAACCCGAGTTGTTCCCAGCGCTCCGGTTCGTCCGCCGTCCGAAGAGCCGCCAACGTAGGTCGTGGGATATCTCTGTGCATATCTGCCCAGTTATCTCCCACGGCTCAGTTGCTCCGCGCGGGCGAACACGGCGTCGAGCATCGGCTCGGTCAGCCGGCCCGTGAACGTGTTCTGCTGGCTGGGGTGGTAGCAGCCGAGCAGCGTGAGGTCCCCCGTCGCGAACTCGGCCCCGTGTGCGAATTTCGGCTTTGGCCGAAATTCCCCAAGGACACGCAGCGCCGCGTCCCACGCGAAGGCGCCCAGGCCCACGATCACGCGCACAGACGCCAGGGCCGCCAGCTCACGCTTGAGATACGGCAGGCAGTTGTCGCGCTCCTCCGTCGTCGGCCGGTTGGCCGGCGGCGCGCAGCGCACGGCCGCGGTGATGAAGCAGCCGCTCAGCGTCAGCCCGTCCCCGCGTGAGACCGACGTCGGCTGGTTCGCGAACCCCGCTCGCCACAGCGCCGCGAACAGCCAGTCGCCCGAGCGATCGCCGGTGAAGATCCGGCCGGTGCGGTTGCCGCCGTGGGCGGCCGGCGCCAGTCCCAGCACAAGTACGCGCGCGGCCGGGTCGCCGAACCCCGGCAGCGGCCGGCCCCAGTACTCCTCGGCGGCGAACGAGGCGCGCTTGACCCTCGCCACCTCCTCGCGCCAGGCGACCAGGCGCGGGCAGCGCCGGCAGACGACGACCTCGGCCTGCACCGCGTCGAGTGCCACGCTCACGACCCGGCCGGCACGAGCACGCCACCGATCAGCCGGTCGATCACCGGTGCGAGCTCGAGCACGTTCTTGGGCTCGCCGAGCCGGACCTGTCGCGAGACGAGCTCGGTGATCGCGCCGACGATCGCGAACGAGTCATACGGCGAAGCGAACCGGGAGATCAGGCCGCGCTGGGCAGCGGCCGCGTTCTCAGCGTCGAGGATGTCGGCGAATTGCTGCAGCATCTGATCGCGGCGCTGCGCTGCGCGGGGACCGGCCCCGATGATCTCGACCAGCAAGGTCTGCGCGAACTCAGGATGGTCGGCGAGTGAGGTCAGGAACGCCCGGGTCCCGGCCCGCATCCGTTCGGTCGCATCGGCGCTGCCGACACGGCGCGCAGCCGCGGCCATCGCGTCGCCGATGACCGACGCGGCGAGTTCGAACAGCGCGACGATGCAATCCTCCTTGTTGGCGAAGTGCTCGTAGAACGTCGCCTTCGACATCCCCGCCCGGCGGCTGATCGACTCCGAGCTGGCGCCGGTGTAGCCGCGATCGGCGAACTCGGCGGCGGCGGCGCGCAGCAGTCGCTCGCGCTGCAGCGGCAGCCTGACCTCAGGCGGCGGCGCGTGTCGGCCCCTGGCTGCCGGCTGACCTGCCCGCACCCAGCTCACCTAGCCCTTCAGCGCACGCCCGTAGTGACGCTCGTAGTACTCGCGGTATGCACCGGAGCGGATCGGCTCCCACCACCACGCGTTCTCGCGATACCACTCGACGGTCCGGTCGAGCCCCTCGGCGAACCGCACGCGCGGCTCCCATCCGAGCGCGCGCAGCTTCTCGCAGGAGAGCGAGTAGCGGCGGTCGTGTCCGGGCCGGTCGGTCACGTATTCGATCAGCGACTGATCGGCGCCGGTCAGTTCAAGGATCCGCGTCACCACCTCGAGGTTCTCGCACTCGTCCGGCCCACCGCAGTTATACGTCTCACCCGCCGTGCCATGCGCCAGTACGTGCCCGATCCCCCGTCCGAAGTCCTCGACGTACAGCCAGTTGCGAACGTTCTTCCCATCGCCGTAGACGGGGAGATGGTCGCCCGCCAGCGCGTTGAGGATCATCAGCGGGATCAGCTTCTCCGGATACTGGTAGGGGCCGTAGTTGTTCGAGCCGCGGCAGATCACGCTCTGGAGCCCGTAGGTGTGGAAGTAGCTCGCGACCAGCAGGTCACCGCCGGTCTTCGTCGCGCTGTAGGGCGAGGAGGGCTGCAGCGGCGATTGCTCGGTGAAGGAGCCCTCCTCGATCGAGCCGTACACCTCGTCGGTGGACACCTGCACGTAGCGGATCCCCTCCCGGCGCGCCGCCTCCAACAGCACATGCGTGCCGAGCACGTTCGTGATGCTGAACGCCTCAGGCCCGGAGATCGAGCGATCGACGTGGGTCTCGGCGGCGAAGTTGACGATCGCCTCACAATCCTTCGCGGCGGCGGCGACGGCCGCGGGATCCTCAATCGCGCCCTCGACGAACCGCAAGTCGTCGATCACGTCGCGGAGGTTCTCGCGCCGGCCGGCGTAGGTCAGCTTGTCGAGCACCGTCACGTGATCGCCGTGCTCGCGCACGCGCAGGCGCACGAACGTCGAGCCGATGAAGCCGGCGCCGCCGCAGACGAGCAGCCGCATCAGGACGCCACCGTCGCAGTCATGAACTCCGCCAGCCCCTCCTGCCAGGCCGGCAATCGTGGCACTTCGCCGCCACGCTCGGTGCCCAGCACGCTGTACGCAGGGCGCGGCGCGGGACGACCCAGGTCGGCTGTCACGCCCGGTTGGACGTCGCAGGCCAGTCCGGCACGGGCGACGATTTCCCGCGCGAACTCGAACCACGAACAGTGCCCGCCGCCCGCAACGTGAACGATGCCTCCAAGACGCCGCTCGCCGGCGAGCAGGACCAGCGCGCCCGCAAGGTGCCGGGTGAACGTCGGGCAGCCGACCTGATCGTCGACCACACTCAGCGAATCACGCTCCTCGGCGAGGCGCAGAATCGTCGCCGGGAAGCACGGCCCAGCCGCTCCGAACAGCCACGAGGAGCGGACGATCGTATGGGCACCGGACGCAGCCTGCGCCACGGCCCGCTCGCCTTCGAGCTTCGAGTGCCCATAGACCGACTGGGGCGAGACCGGGTCTGACTCCACGTAGGGCTCGCGTTTGTGTCCGTCGAAGACGTAGTCGGTGGAGACATGGATCGTCCACGCTCCCGTGCCCGCGGCGGCCCGTGCCATATTCCCCGCGCCGGCGCCGTTGACAGCGTGCGCGAGGTCGGCCTGCGTCTCGGCTCCGTCGACGTTCGTGAACGCGGCGCAGTTGATCACGCAGTCGGGTGCAGCGCGCTCCAGCGCCGCGAGGACCGCCGCCTCGTCGGCGATGTCGAGCTCGGTGTGCCCAAGCGCGACGACCTCGTGTCCGGCGGCAGTCGCCTCGGCTTGTACGTCGTGGCCGAGCATCCCTGCCGCGCCTGTGATCAGGACTCGCATCGCTGCTGAAGGGTAGTGGCCAGCTCCGCGGGGACGTTGGACACGTGGATATATGCAGTCGCGGAGTCGAAGCGCTATACCCGCCTCGGTGGCAGTTGTGAACTCGATCGCCAGTTACGAGGTCCCATCCGGATGCGTCGATGAGGTATTCGACGAGGCAGGTGAGCCGCGCCCGCACGTCGCCTCGCTGATCGCGTCCTTGGATCGTCTCGGTCCGGAAGCGCTCGCGGCCGCCGGCAGACGGCGCGACACGATCTTCATGCAGCAGGGGATCACATTCGAGGTGGCCGGATCCGACGGTGCGCGCCGCGACCGGGCGTGGCCGCTGGACCTCGTACCGCGGGTGCTGACCGCGGCGGAGTGGACGACGATCAAGCGAGGACTGGCGCAGCGGATCCGGGCGCTGAACGCATTCGTCGACGACGTCTACCACGCCCACGAGATCGTGCGCGCCGGGATCGTTCCGTGGTCGCTGGTCGTCAGCCGCCCCAGCTTCGCGCGGCCCGTGCACGGAGTCCGCGCCCCCGGCGGCGTCTACTGCCATGTCTCGGGCTGCGACCTGGTGCGCGGCGGTGACGGACGCTGGCGCGTGCTCGAGGACAACGTGCGCACCCCGTCCGGAATCTCGTACGTGCTCGAGAACCGCCTGGCGATGACCAGGCTGATGCCCGAGCTGTTCGCCGGCCACCGCGTCCGCGGCGTCGAGCACTACCCGACGCTCCTGATCAACGCGCTGCGATCAGTGGCCCCCGCCGCGGACGGAGACCCGAACGTCGTCGTCTGGACCCCCGGCCCGTTGAACTCGGCGTACTTCGAGCACGCCTTCCTCGCCCGGCAGATGGGCGTCGAGCTGGTCGAGGCTTCCGATCTCGTCGTGCGTGACGCCGTGTGCTACATGCGCACGACCGCCGGGCTTCAGCGCGTGCACACGATCTACCGGCGGCTCGACGACGACTTCATCGATCCGCTCGAGTTTCGGCCCGACTCGCTGCTCGGCGTGCCGGGACTGGTCCGCGCCTACCGGGCGGGCACGGTCGCGATCGCGAACGCGATCGGCACCGGCGTCGCCGACGACAAGGCGATCTATCACTACGTCCCCGAAATGATCCGCTTCTACCTGAGCGAGGAGCCGATCCTCGACAACGTCCCGACCTATCTGTTGAGCGACGAGCATGCGCGCAAGCAGGTGCTCGAGCGGATCGGCGAGTTGGTGATCAAGCCGACATCGGAGTCGGGGGGCAAGGGCGTGTTCATCGGCCCGCAGGCGAGCGCGGCCGAGCGCGAGCAGCAGGCGCGGCTGATCGAGGCCCAGCCGGACCGGTTCATCGCCCAGGAGCTCGTGCATCTCTCAACCGCCCCGACCGAGACTGGCGACGGGCAACTGAAGCCGCGCCACGTCGATCTGCGGCCGTTCGTTGTGTTCGGCGAGGAGATCCGGATCGTCCCCGGCGGTCTCACCCGGGTGGCCCTGCAGGAGGGCTCGATGATCGTGAACTCCTCCCAGGGCGGCGGCTCGAAGGACACGTGGGTGCTCGACGACGGCAGCGCCGCAGATCTCGCGCCCGGGACGCTGCCGCAGCACCGCCCGCCGCGGCTCCCGGACGTGCGCTACGGCGGCTGGCACGGTCAGGCCCAGCAGCAGCAGCAGTATCGAGATCGCCCCCTGGGCGATCTCGCAAGCGAATCGGCGCCAGCCGATTAGCCATGTTGGCGCGGATCGCCCAGGAGCTGTTCTGGCTCGGTCGCGACCTGACGCGGGCCGAGCACACCGCGCGGATGCTCGACGGCGCGTTTCACGCCGACGTCGCCGGGATGCCGGGCGAGCGCGGGATCGCCCTCAGCTGGGAGGGCGTGCTCGCGATCATCGGCGCGAAGCCTCCGGTTCATGTGGGCGGCGGTCCGCCGGGGCCCGGCGACGAGGCTGCGCGCGAGACTCCCGACCCGGGCGTGCTCGCCGCCGTGGAGCACGACCGCGGCGCGATCGCGCGGCTGCTGACACTTGACACCGACAGTCCCGCGTCGATCGTGTCGTGCGTGGCCCGCGCGCGGGAGCGTGGTCGCACGCTGCGCGACGTGATCTCGACCGAGATGTGGGAGGCGCTGAACTCGTTCTATCTGTCGCTCGGGCGCTATGACCTGGCAGCCGCGCTGCTGACCGGGCCGTACTCCGTCTACCAGGAGGTCAAAGAGCGATGCGCGCTGTTCTGGGGGCTGGTCGACCGCACGATGCTGCGTGACGAGGGCCGCGCGTTCCTCGACGCCGGCGGCCGGATCGAGGAGGCCGACATGGTGTTGCGGATGCTCCGCGTCGCGATTGCGGCGCAGCCGCTCCAGGACCCTGCTGACGGTGAGGGAGGCTA
This sequence comes from uncultured Solirubrobacterales bacterium, assembly GCA_963794285.1. Lineage (GTDB taxonomy): Bacteria > Actinomycetota > Thermoleophilia > Solirubrobacterales > Solirubrobacteraceae > Palsa-465. Next base: position 1,069,997 of record CAWCDS010000005.1, on the reverse strand, counting down.
CGAGGGCGAAGCGCTGGCGCTGCTCCAGGCCGTTGGGGGCTTTCAGGCATATCGCCGCGCGGTCCGCCAGGCGCCGGGTCTCGGCCGGGTCGCGCGGTTCCTGCTCTACGACGGGAGCTACCCGGGATCGGTCGCATCGTCGGTGCAGGCGCTGCGCGAGGCGCTGTCGGGCGCGGACGCGCAGCCGCGGTCCTCCCCGCCAGTGCTGCGCCTGGGGCGGCTGATCGCCGACCTCGAGCTCCAGCGCCGCACCCCCGAATCGGGCGAGGGGTTCGGAGCGATGCTAGTCCGGGTACAAGATGAATTGGAGCTCGTCGATCATGATGTCGACGAGCGTTACTTTGCTATCGCCGCGCTCGCTGCTGTACATCTGTAGGTGGCGGCAGATTCGACCCCACCCACCCCCGAGATGAACTTTGCGATCCGCTATCTGACCAACTACGAGTACGACGCCGACGTCGTCGACAACCTCAACGCCCTGCGCGTCAAGCCGATGGGCAACGGCCGCCAGCGCTGCGACGAGTTCAGCGTCCGGCTCACGCCGGAGGTGCGCCTGCACCGCCACTCGGACTATTTCGGCACAGAGGTTGTCGAGTTCGAGATCTCGCGCCCGCACCGGCACCTGTCGATCGACGTGCGTGCGCGCGTGACGACCAAGCAGGCCCCTGAACCGCCGGCCGCGACCTGGGATGCGCTGCGCGACCCGGGTTATCGCGAGGCCGGCGGGGAGTTCCTGCTGCACACCGACGACGCACCGAGCCACCCCGTTTTGGAGGACCTGCTCGAGACGACGCGCGCCGCCGCGAATCCGCTCGCAACGGTGATGCTCCTCTCCGAGCTGATCCCTGACCGGTTCGAATACCGCCAGGGCGCGACGTATGTGGATTCGACGATCGAGGACCTGCTCGAGGTCGGCGCCGGCGTCTGCCAGGACTTCGTGCACCTGGGGCTGTGCGTGCTGCGCCACCATGGGATTGCCGCCCGCTACGTCTCGGGATATCTGTTCGCGGCGCCTGGCGACGGCGGGCAGGAGTCGGTCGAGGTCGACACCCACGCGTGGCTGGAGGCGCTGCTGCCGGTGGGGCGGGAGGGATCCCAATCGAACGAGCCGGTCTGGGTCGGCGCCGATCCGACCAACCGCGGTCTCGCCGGCGACACCCACGTGAAGATCGGCCACGGCCGCCACTACGCCGACGTGCCGCCGATCAAGGGCGTCTATCGCGGCGTCGCGAACGCAAAGCTCGACGCGAGCGTCACGATGACGCGCCTGACCAGCGCCGACCCCGCATCGATCGCACGCTCTTAGCTCGTGGCCGCGAGTCTCGCCCCCTGGGCGATACTCGCCAGCTAATCGCCCCCAGGCGATTAGCCCTCGTCCCAGAAGTGGGGGATCATCTCGCCGTCGCCGCCCTCGGGGCGGTCTGAGCCGACCGCGATCAGCTCGAGCCCGTCCGAGCCCCCCTCGAATCCCCGCGCCACTCCCGGCGCGACCCGGACCACATCCCACGGGTGCAGGTCGACGACCTGGTCGTCGAGCTTGATCTTGCCGGAGCCGGCGACGACGATGTACGCCTCTTCCTGCTCGCGGTGGCGGTGGCCGAACGGGGCCCGGTAGCCCGGGCCGTAACGGAAGTAGCTGATCCCGAGGTGCTCGAAATCGAGCGGGTTGCGCGCGAACCGCGCTTCGATGTCCGGGCCGCGCTCCGCGGCGGAGTCCTCGAGCTCCTTCAAGTTTTTGATCGTGAAATCTGGCATGCCGCCAGTCTATGACGCGTTCACAGAATGCCCGTGATCGACCGCCGTGGCGGTGGTAGGGTCGCGGCCATGGGCGAACGAACGAAATACATACCAGGAACCTTCAGCTGGACCGATCTGACGACCACCGATCAGGACGCAGCGAAAGCGTTTTACACGGCGCTGTTCGGCTGGACGGCGGTCGACATGCCCGCCGGGGAAGGCGTCGTCTACTCGATGATGCAACTCGCGGGGAAGGACGTCGCCGCGATCTCGCCGCAGCCACAGCAGCAGCGCGACGCGGGCGCGCCGCCGGTGTGGAACTCCTACATCACGGTCGAAAGCGCCGACGCCGCTGTGGAACGCGCCAAGCAGCTCGGCGGGAGCGTGCACGCGCCCGCGTTCGACGTCCTCGACGCCGGGCGGATGGGCGTTGTCCAGGATCCGCAGGGTGCCTACTTCCTCGTCTGGGAGCCGAAGAGCCACATCGGCGCCGGGCTCGTCAATGCGCCCGGAGCCCTGTCCTGGAATGAGCTCGCGAGCACCGATCTGGACGGCGCTCCAGCGTTCTACAGGGAGCTGTTCGGATGGACGACCCAGCCATTCGAGGGCACGGAGATGCCGTATCTGGGAGTCCAGACATCCGACGGCCATGCCAACGGCGGGATGCGGCCGGCGCAGCCGGGAGAACCGGCTTACTGGCTTGTCTACTTCGGCACCGATGACGTCGACGCGAGCGTCGCGAAGGTCTCCGAGCTCGGCGGCTCGGAGCTGGTCGGTCCGATGGATATCGGCGTCGGGAAGATCGCGATCGTCCGGGATCCGCAGGGCGCCGTGTTCGCGTTGTACTTCGGGCGGTTCGACGACTGAGGGCCCTAAACGAGTACGAGCCTGGCTAAGGGCCCATAGAAAAATGATCTGACGGTTCCGACGGCGTCTGGACGCGCCTGGCGGGCGGCGGCGAACCCGCCGGACGACCAGTACGACTTGGTTCGCCGCCACCCGCCAGCCACGCCCAGCCACTCGCCGGATTCCGCACCTAATTTCCCTACGGACCCTAAAGCAGCGCCGCCGGATGCCGAGCAAGTAATACTGATGGGTGTGCGCATTCGTAGTTTTGCGGTGATCGGGATCGTCGCCGTCGTGTGCGCGGGATGTGGCCAGCGCCAGACGAATTCGACGTCCGCGACTGCCCCCGCGCAAGCCGCGGCGGCCCCGGTGTCAGCGCCGCGTGCTCACCCCCAGGCCATCCAACCCGTGGCCGGCGCCACGATTCAGTCCGGGTCCGGTGCTACCAGCGCCGGTCCCACGCAGGTCAGCGTCGGGCCGCCGTCGCGCGTGCTCGCGCAGCCCGTCTCCGACGCGGAGGTCCGGCGCGAGCTGGCCGCCAGCGGCCTGTCCGCCAACGCGCGGCAGGCGACGCTCACCTCAGTCGGTCTTGCGATCGCGCCAATCGGCGCGCCCGCATCGGTCCAGGCCGTGATCCAGGCCGGCAACCAGATCGCGCACCTACCTTACGTCTGGGGCGGCGGCCACGGGCGCTACGTGGACACCGGCTATGACTGCTCGGGGTCGCTCAGCTTCGTCCTGGGCGCCGGCGGGATCCTCAACACGACGATGACTTCGGGTGAGCTCGCGAACTGGGGCGCGCCCGGCCCGGGCAAGTGGATCACGATCTTCGCCAACAACGGGCATACGTTCATGTACGTCGCCGGTTTGCGGTTCGACACCGTCGCGCTCGCGCAGACCGGCACCCGCTGGTCCAACCGGGCGGCCAACGAGCCGGACCTGAGCACGTTCGCAGTCCGGCATCCGCCGGGGCTGTAGCCCCGGCATCAGCCGGGGCTGTAGCCGAGGGCGCTCTGGCCGGTGGGCTATAGGGCTCGATACCTCGGGCGCTCCGGCCGTTGGCTTATAGGGCTCCGCCCGCCGAGGCCCGGGGCGTTCGTTGGATCGAGTGAGCCGGCGCGTCTGGCCCCGCGCCGAACCGGCGCATCGAAGAGGTGCTTCGCCTAGATCCGGACGTTGCACCGAAATCTGGGAATCTGGGACTCTGGGACGCAGCCGTCCCTCGCCCAGCTCGCCCGTCAGCGTCCTCGCTTCCCACCGGCCTTGTACTGGGAGAGATCTTGCTGGACGGGATCCGGCCGGCTCGGCGGACCAAAACAGACACAATCAACCGCGGTTCGCTCTCTTCTGGGAACTGAGGCCGATCGCTACCGGTATACGGACACCATCTCCCTCACCCCACACCAGGCGGTGGACTGCGGCAGATCGTGTCTGTTTCGCGCCCCGACACGGAACCCGGCCGTCCGGAACCTGGGCGTCAACGGCAAACGGCGGCAGTGACCACAGTGCAACCACACCCTTCCCAAGCCGCATCCGGCCCGACACGACGACCGCTGACGGACGTCAAGCCTAGACCACCATCACCAAACGCCCTCGGGTCGCGAGCGCGCTACGACCTAATCCACACCCCCGACCGCGCCGGGCGCCGGTAGGACCCCCTCCGGGGGCTCCCACCCGATCTACCGATCAGAACAAGCTCCCACCCACACACATCAACATCAACATCCCAGCCGCCACACTGACCATGTCACGTTGACCGCCTGAGGCCGAGCGGATTGAACCGACATTCGCGCACGAAGACGGGACGACTTTGACGTTACGACGTCTCTCGTTCCTCCGCCGGCCGCACTCGCCGTTACACCCGCTCCTTCGTTGCCAGAAGTTCGCCGGAGTCGGCGCCCCGAGGGCCCGAGTGTGGTCGCCGCGTCGACGGCCGCGACCGCGTCCTCAGACGCGCACCGACTCCCGCTTCGCGCTGAACTTCAGCAGCAGTTCGACGAACCGCTGCGGCGACTCGATGTGCGGGCAGTGGCCGATCCCGTTCAGCAGCTCGAGCTTCGCCTCGGGCACTGTGCTGAGCACGCATTCGGCGCCCCGGTGGAACACCAGCCGGTCGGGATTGCCCCACACCATGACCACGGGCACGCCCTCCCCGCCAGCTCGAGCACCCTGGTGTCGTAGCCGCGAAGCGCCTGCGATGCTCGAACAGCGGTTGGATCATCTTCGGTGCGGGGGCGACAGTCGCGAGCTCGATCGACACGAGGCACCTATCCGGCCGGCGCGGCCGCCGGTTCCGGCGCACCGTAGGTGACGAAGTCCCTGCCGCGGACCAGTATTAGCCCGAGAGCGGCTCCGGCAAACGCGACCACCGCGGCGACCAGCAAGATCTCGTTCATCGCGCTTGCGAACGCGCCGTGAATCGCCAGAGCCGCGGTCGGGCGCTGTCCCGCCGGAACGCCGCGCAGCACACCGCCGGCGCCGCCTGCCGCGACGGCGTGGCCGATCGCGTGGCTGTGGCCGGCCGCCGGCGTCCCCGCGAGGCTCGAGCCGAGCTTGCTCGTGATCTCGCTCTCGAACAGGGCTCCCAGCACGGCGATCCCGGTCGCGATCCCGACCTGACGGAAGGTGTTGTTGATGCCTGACGCCATCCCGCTTCGGCGCGGATGCACAACCCCGACCGCCGTCGAGGCAAGCGCAGGATTGATCAGCCCGGTGCCCGCGCCGGAGACGATGAAGCCGCCGAGCAGGGCCGTCCAGCCAGAGACGGCGCTCAGCCCGCGCATCATCATCAGCCCGGCGCCCACCAGCAATAGACCGAAGCTGAGCAGGACGCGCACAGGGACACGCGCGGACAAATTCCCCGACAGCGCCGAGATGAAGAACGAGACCACGGTGAACGGCAGGAACCGCAGCCCGGTCTGCAGCGGCGAGAGGCCAAGGATCGTCTGTAGGTACAGGGTCAGATACAGGAACATCGCGAACATCGAGGCCGACAGCGACAGCGCGACCAGCGACGCCCCGCTGAACGCGGGCTTGCGGAACAGCGAAAGGTCGAGCATCGCGTTGTCCTGGCGCACCTGGGAGATCAGGAAGACGACCATCGACACCGCCGATCCCGCCAGCAGCGAGATGATCTCGGTGCTGCCCCAGCCGGCCTCGTTGCCCTTGATCAGCGCCAGCACGAGCAGGAACAGCGCGAGCGTGAAGGTGACCGTGCCGATCCAGTCGACCGTCGTGGCCTCCGGGTTGCGCGACTCCGCCACCTTGCGCATCGCCAGCCACGCGGCTCCGATCCCGATCGGGACGTTGATGTAGAAGATCGAGGACCAGCCGAGCCCTTCGGTCAAGGCGCCGCCGAGCAGCGGGCCGATCGCCGCCGCCGCGCTGATCGTCGCGCCCCAGATGCCGAGCGCCGTTCCGCGCTCGCGCCCATGAAACTCCTGTACGAGCAGCGCCAGCGAGGTCGCGTACATGGCCGCTCCGCCGATCCCCTGAGCACCGCGCGCGAGGATCAGGAACAGTGCGCTTGGCGACAGCGCGCAGAGCAGCGACGCGAACGCGAACAGCCCGAGGCCGATCGTGAAGACGCGGCGGCGGCCGAACAGGTCGGCAAGCGCGCCGGCTGTCAGCAGCACCGACGCGAGCATCAGCGCGTAGGCGTTGACCACCCACTGGATGTCCGAGAAGCTGGCGTTCAGCTCAGTCGCGATCTTCGGCAGCGCGACATTCACGATCGTGATGTCGAGCAGCAGCATGAAAGTCGCGATGCAGACGACCAGCAGCGTCCACCACTTACGTTCCATAAGCCCGGGCATCCTAGACCACCACCTGGCTGCGCGGCCAACCGCGGAGTCGAGACAAATGACCCACATTCGGCACCGAGCCCCCGGTACGATCGGCGGCGCAAGCTCGGGTGCGAATGGATGGGAATCTGGTGGTCGGATCTGTGAACCGCATCGGCGTCAGCTGTGCTTGACGCGCTGATCCAGCCGACGCGCGGCTACGCCCGCTCAGGCGATGTCCACATCGCCTATCAGATCCTGGGCGAGGGTCCGGTCGACATCGTCCACGTGCTGCCGTTCGGCACACCCGTGGAGGTCGGCTGGGAGCTTCCGCAGATCGCACGATGGTGGTCGCTGATCGGGTCGTTCTCGCGCTCGATCATTTTCGACCAGCGCGGGGTCGGGTCCTCGGATCGCACCGAGCGCCCACCCACGCTCGAAGACCAGCTTGCCGACCTCGACGCCGTGATCGAGGCCGTCGGGGCTGAGGAGTTCGTGTTGGCCGCGTATTCACAGGCCTCGCCGGCCGGCATCGCCTACGCGCGCCGGCATCCGGAGCGCGTCACCCGGCTCGTGCTGTACGCGGCGACGGCGCGCGTGATGCGCGCGCCCGATTACCCCGCCGGCCGCACAGCCGAAGAAGCCCGCGAATGGGTGCGGCGCCTTGCGGAGGGCTGGGGCAATGGTGGCACGCTCGATCAGAACCAGCCGACCGTCGCTGAGGATCCAGCCGTCCGCGAGTGGATGGCGCGCGCGGAGCGGACACTCGGAAGCCCGGCGACGGCGGCTAAGGCAGCCCGCGCACTCGGCTCAGTCGACGTTCGCGAGGACGCGCGGGCGTTGAGCGTGCCGACGCTGGTGCTTCATCGCCACGAGGACCCGGCAATCCCTGTGGCGCAGGGAAGATGGCTCGCGGAGAACATCCCGCGGGCACGCTGGATCGAGCTTGACGGCGTCGACCACGCGTTGTATTTCGGCGACTACAGCGTGGCGATCCAGGAGATCCAGGAATGGGTCACGGGCACCAGGCCGGTCCACCGCGCCGAGCGCGTGCTGACGACGCTGCTGTTCACCGACATCTCCGATTCGACCGCCCTGGTCGCGGCGCTTGGCGACCTCGAATGGCGCCACCAGTTGGAGCGTCATGACGCCGAGGTCCGCCGGGAGCTTCGCCATCAGGGAGGGGTTGAGCTCAACACCTCGGGCGATGGTTTCGTGGCGGAGTTCCCGACCGCGACCGCCGCCGTGGCCGCCGCGCGCGCGATCCGCCACCACCTCGCATGCCTCGGACTCGGCGTACGCATCGGCATCCACACGACCGAATGCGAACGGATGGGCTCTGACATCGGCGGCGTCGGTGTCCACGTCGCGGCGCGCGTATGCTCGCTCGCTACCCCGGGCGAGATCTTCGTCTCCGGGACGGTGGCGGACGTGCTACTCGGCTCGGGCACGCCGCTGACCGAGCGCGGCTCGCATCAGCTGAGGGGCGTGCCCGGAAGCTGGCGGATCTGTGCCGTTGACGACCGCCGGCGCGCCCTGCAGTAGGAGCGCTGGGGGTAGAGGTCCTCAGGCGCGGCCGTAGACCGGGATCGCGGCGCCGCTGGTCGGCGATGAGTCGTTCGAGAGCAGGTGGGCGACGACACCGGCGATCTCGGTCGGCTTGACCCACTTGTCGTGGTCGGCCTTCGGCATCGAGGACCGATTCGCGGGCGTATCGATCACGCTCGGGAGGATCGCGTTGCAGCGGACGCCGTCGTTCTTGTACTCGATGGCGACGGCATGGGCGAACGCGATCACGGCCGCCTTTGAGGAGATGTAGCCGGCTGCCCCTGGAAACGGCTGTAGCGCCGCGCGGGTGCCGACGCAGACGATCGCCCCGCCGCCGGCCTCGAGCATCTGCGGCAGCGTGGCCTGCGTGACCAGATAGGTGGGTCGGAGGTTCAGGCGGAACTGCTTGTCGAACTCCTCGATCGGGGTCTCGTGCACCCTGCTGCCGGCGGCGAAGCCGCCGACCAGGTTGACGAGCCCGCGCAGCGGGGCCCCGCGTTGCGCAGATGCGGCCGCGACGACGTCGTTGACCGCCTGCTGCTCGAATAGATCGGCGTGGACCAGCTCGAGCCCCTCGCGTGGCTGCATCCGCTCCAGCTCCCGCTCGACGATCCACGGAACCACCACCCGCCAGCCGTCGCGCAGCAGCCGCTCGACGACTGCTGAGCCGAGCCCGCCCGTTCCTCCGGTGACGATCGCGGTGCTGTCCATGATGTCCGGCCGTGGTGGCCGCTGCTGGGACTCTACCTCCGTCCGGCAGCTGCCGTCCGCCCCCCGGGCTATCGTCGTTTTGCGATGAAAGTCCGGGAATTTGCGGATGGATACGACGTCGCTCAGGCGCTGCTCGTACGCGATGTCGAGGTTCGCCGCCGGCGCGACGGGTCCGAGTATCTCAAGGTGATACTGGGCGACCGCACGGGCAGCGTTCCCGCCGTGCTGCAGGACGAGAGCGAGGGCGCGCACGCGCTCTGTCGCGCCGGCGAGGTACTCCACGTAGCCGGCCGGTACTCGCTGCACCCGCGGTTCGGGCCTCAACTCGTGATCACGGCGCTGCGGGCGGCGAAGCCAGGCGAATACGCCCGGGACGAGTTGATCGACGGGCCCAGCCGTGACTTCGATCAGATGGAGGGCGACCTGCGCGAGCTGATCGCGACGGTCCAGAGCCCCCACCTTCGGCGCCTGCTCGCGCTCGTATTCGGCGAGGGGACACCGACCTGGGCCAGCTACCGTGACGCGCCGGCGGCGAAGCACTACCACCAGGCCTATCGCCACGGCCTGCTCGAGCACACGCTGACCGTCGCGCAGGCGGTCGGCGCGATCTCTGCCACCTTCCCTGGAGTCGACCGTGACATCGCCGTGACGGGCGCGCTGTTGCACGACATCGGCAAGCTCGATGCATACGAGCTGCGCGGCGAGGCGATCTCGATGTCCGACAACGGGCGGCTGTTCGGCGAGATCCCGCTCGGCTACTACCGCGTCCGGCGCGTGATCGAGCGCCTCGACGGCTTCCCCGAGGACCTCGAGCGCGCCCTGCTTCACATCATCCTCAGCCATCACGGCACGCTTGAGCACGGCAGTCCCGTCGTTCCCTGCACGCGCGAGGCGACCCTCGTCCACGCGGTCGACAACCTCGGGAGCAAGCTCGGCAGCTTCGACCGGGTCGAGAAGGGCCTGGCCGCCGGGGAGCAGTGGTCCCCCTACGACAAGGCTCTCGGGGCAGGCGCGTACTTCGCCGACCGCGCGCCCGAGCAGTCGCAGCGCGAAGCGGCCTGACCGAGCCCGGGCGGCGCCGGTCACCCGAGACCGCCCGGTCACTCGGGGCTGGTCGCGTTAACGAAAAATACGCTGGGTTTGACGACCACCCTCGGTGCGACGGGCGCGATTACGGACGGGTTGTCACCGCTCTGTCACCGCTCCGTCACGTCTTGTGCCAAATCCGCGCAAATTGCGCGGCCCCAGCCCAGGCGTTGCGCGGCCTGCGGCCCGCCCCAACTACAGTTGCAGAGGATGGCGAAAGACACCGAGAAGCTGATCCGCCAGCTGTCGTTGATCTCCTACCTGATGGCGGAGCGCCGGCCCGTGACCGCGCCGGAGATCCGGCGCGACGTCGAGGGTTACAGCGTCATGAACGAGGACGCGTTCGCGCGGCGCTTCTACGCCGATCGCTCGGAGCTCGAGTCGCTCGGGATCGTGCTGTCGGTCGAGAAGCCGGCCGACGGGCTGGTGGAGCAGGAGAACTATTCGCTTCCGCCGGAGAACTTCCACCTCCCACCGATCGAGTTTACCGACCCAGAACTTGCGGCGCTGAACACCGCCCTGCACCTCCTCGACGGCGAGTTCGCCTATGCCGAACCGCTGCGGCTGGCGCTACAGCAGATTTCCTGGGGCCGCCCGAGCCCGCTGACTTCGCCAGAGCAGAACACTGTGGCGCTCGGGATCACGGGCTCCGCCGGCGGCCACGACATCTCCCAGCGCCTGGCCAAGATCGAGACGGCGATCTTCCGCCGCAAGACGATCGTGTTCGACTACTACACGATGGAGCGCGACGAGGTCGGCGCGCGCAGGGTCGACCCGTATCAGCTGCTCTACCAGGGCGGCCAGTTCTACGTCGTGGGTCGCTCCCACGAACGCCAAGCGATCCGCGTGTTCCGCCTTTCCCGGATCCGCGGCAAGGTGGGCTACGCGACCAAGGCCGAGCACGACTTCCAGCGGCCGCCCGATTTCGACCCGCGCGGATACGCAAATCGGATCGACTGGCAGTTCGGTGATCCGATCGGAACCGCAGAGGTCTGGATCAGCGGCCGGATCGCGTGGCAGATCGAGCGGCATTTCGGTCGCTACGGGGAAAGCCGCCATCAAGAAGACGACGATTCCGGCCTGCTGTTCGTCACTCAATACGCAAACACCCGGCAGCTGATCGCCTGGGTGCTCGGGCTTGGGGAGCATGCCCGGATCATCGCCCCGTCCGAGCTGCTGAACGAGCTGCGCGAGCGCGTGGCGCTGGTGGTGGACCGCCACTCGGGTGAGCCCGACGTCGCGATCCCCGCCCCATCCGGCGACCATGCGGCGACGGACGACGAAGACCCCGAGCGCGACCCCCACGCCGCAATAGAAGAGGCCGAGGCCAACGGGCACAGCCCGGATGCGGCGATCCGGCCCGAGCGATTCGCGCGGTTGGTCACGCTCGCGAGCATCCTGATCGATGTCGGCCGGGCGGGCCGGGTGCTCAGCGCGAGCGAGCTGTGCCGCAACCTCAAGATCTCAGAACAGGAGCTGCGCGAGGATATCTCGGTCCTGAACGTCGTCAACTTCGGCGCCGGCACGTATGTGCTGTACGCCGAGATCGGTCCGGACGACGTGATCGAGGTCGATCCCGAGCCGTACGGGGACTCGTTCGCACGGCCGGCGCGGCTGCTCCCGGTCGAGGCCAAGGCGCTGGTCGCCGCGATCGATCTGATCGGCGAGCACATCCCTGAGGGCTCGCTCACCTCGGTGCGCAAGAAGGTGGTCATGGCGCTCGGCGACGATCCGGTCCACGAGGGGCTCCAGGTCGCCGCGCCCGGGGGCGACGACGCCGAGATCGCCGCCGAGGTCAGCCGTGCGATTTCCAAGCGCCGGATGCTGGCGTTTGAGTACTACAAGGAGAACGAGGACGAGTTCACGACCCGTCTGGTCGAGCCCTACGCGCTGATCAACGGGCGCGAAGGTTGGTACGTCGCGAGCTTCGATCCCACCCGCGACAGCGTCCGCCACTTCCGGCTTGACCGAATCAAGTCCGCCACCGTCACCGCAGACAGTTTCGAGCCCCGTCCGGACGTCGATCCAGCCGCCGACGTCGATGGCTGGCCCAGAACCGGCGAGGTCCCCGCTTCCCGCCGGGCGCAGGTGTGGATCTCTCCCGAACGCGCGCGCTGGGCCCGGGAGGAGCGGACCGTGCTCGCGGAGCTCCAGGACGGAGCGGTGATCGTCGAGTTGGGATTCGCCGGCGTCGACTGGCTCGTGCGTGAGGTGCTCAAGGAGGCCGGCGATGCGGTGATCCTGGAGCCCGAGGACGCCCGCGCCGCGGTCCGCGCCGCGGCCGACGCGATCGCGACCGGCTCCGGCGCGACCGGCTCCGGCGCGATCGCCCGGTGAGCCGCCGCTCCCAGATCGCGATGACGCCGCCGGAGGTGGCGGCATTCCTCGAGCAGCAGAAAGTCGTCATCTGTGCCACGAACGGGCCTCGTGGCTGGCCCCATCTGATGCCGCTTTGGTACACGGTCAAAGGCGACGACATCTGGACCTGGACGTATGCGAAGTCTCAGAAGGTGCGCAACCTCGAGCGCAATCCGCGCGCCACCTTGCAGGTCGAGGACGGCGACCAGTACCAGGAGCTGCGCGGAGTGATGATCGAGGCCGAGACGGTGGTGCACCGCGAGCTCGACCTGGTCGCGGACTTCGGCGCGGAGTTGTTCACCCGCTACGGCACCGGCGCGACCGGACCGGAGTTCCTCGAGGCGATCCGCGCCCAGGCCGCCAAGCGCGTGGCCCTGCAGTTCGTCCCGCAGCGGACGGCGAGCTGGGACCACCGCAAGCTGGGCGGCGTCTACTAGACAGCGCGCCACACGAGGGTGCACTAGCCTCGCGGTCATGCAAGAGCTCAAAGGGCTGATCCTTTCGGGCGGCAAGGGCACCCGGCTGCGCCCGATCACGCACACGAGCGCCAAGCAGCTTGTCCCGGTCGCGAACAAGCCGGTGCTGTTCTACGGCATCGAGGCGATGGCGAAAGCGGGGATCGGCGAGGTCGGCGTCATCATCGCCCCCGAGACTGGTGAGGAGGTCCGCGCCGCGGCCGGCGACGGCTCCCGCTTCGGGGTGGAGCTCACGTACATCCTCCAGGACGCCCCGCTCGGCCTCGCGCACGCAGTCCTCACCGCTGAGACCTACCTTGGGGATTCGCCGTTCGTGATGTACCTCGGAGACAACCTGCTCCAGGGCGGGATCGAAGATCTCGTGGCCGCGTTTCGCAGCCATAAGCCCGACGCGCTGATCCTGCTGACCCCGGTTCCGGACCCGGAGAACTTTGGCGTCGCCGAGCTCAGCGGTGACGCTGTCGTGCGGCTCGTCGAGAAGCCGACGGATCCGCAGACCGACCTCGCCCTGGTGGGCGTGTATATGTTCACGCCGGCGGTCCATGCCGCCGCGCGCGCGATCAAACCCTCGGGCCGTGGCGAGCTCGAGATCACCGACGCGATCCAGCAGCTCGTCGACGAGGGCCGGCGCGTCGAGCCCCACATCGTCAAGGGGTGGTGGAAGGACACCGGCCGGCTGGAGGACATGCTCGCCGCGAACCGGCTCGTGCTCGACACGATCGAGAGCCGTGTCGAAGGCGAGCTGATCGAATCTCAGGTCGATGGCCGGGTGGTAATCGAGCCGGGCGCGCGGCTGGAGCGCTCGGCGGTCCGCGGGCCGGCGATCATCGGTGCCGGCGCCCGGCTGACCGATTGCTACGTCGGGCCCTACACCGCGATCGGCGACGGTTGCACGATTCGCAACGCCGAAGTGGAGCACTCGATTCTGCTCGCCGGCTCCTCGGTCCACGATCTCGCCGGGCGGATGGAGTCCTCACTGCTGGGCCGAAACGTCAACATCGGCCGCGATCAGAGCCAGCCGCGTGCCTACCGGTTCCTCGTCGGAGACAACTCGGAGATCGCGATTCTGTAAGGGCGGGCGCGGGTCGCGGTCACGTGAACAGCACGTGCTCCCATTCGGCCACGCGGCGATAACCAAGCGCGGCGTAAATCCGGTTCGAGGTCGGGTTCGCAAGATCGGTGTGCAGCAGGCAGCGCTGGGCCCCGGCATCGAGCGCGGCCTGGCTGCGAGCAGCGACCGCGCTGGAGGCGTAGCCGCGGCCCCTGAGGCTGGGTGGCGTGTACACGGGGCCGATCCGCACCGTCCCGGCCACGGCAACCGAGCTGCCGACGAGCGACACTGCCTCCTGGTCCTCCCAGACATGTAGACGGCCGCCGCCCAGCCGCATCTCGATCATGCTCTCGGGATCCCCGTCTACACCGGATTCGCTCAGGAACTCCGCGCCCCAGTGCACGAGCAGACCGCGCTCCTCGATCCGAGCCTCGCGCAGGTAGCCCGGCGCGGGTGTCGCGGGCGCGGTGACCTGCTCGAGGACATGCACCGCTTGCGTCATCTCGAGTGTCGCTGTTCCTCCGGTCAGGCGCTCCCACGCCGCCGCGAGTGAGCGGGCGCCCGGTCGGGGACCGGCGACGCCCGGCAACTCGGGGTCTGTGAGCAGCCACCTGGTCAACAGCGCCTGCGCGGCCTCATCGCTCATCAATGACGCAAGCAGCAGCCGCGGGGCGAGCCGTGCCCCCACGGCGACCACCGCCTCGGTTTCGTCCTCGACGAATCCGAATAAAGGCGGCTCGATGCGGGGCTCCGCCAGCGCGTCCTCGAGCACCGTCGCGAGGACGTTGTGCTCGACGTGGGACCGCAGCAGCTCGCCCGCTCGCGCGGCCAGCAGCTCTGGTGACTCGGTCAAGGTGACGCGCACAGCCGGATGCTGCCAAACCTCGACGCCCGGGAGCCCTATCGCTGGCTCGGATGCAGTGTCCGCAGATCGGGCGGCGGCGGCGGGCGCATCCGCTGGTAGGCAAAGGCGCCCGCGAGCAGCAACAGTCCCAAGACGATGCACGAGATCACGCGATAGATCGAGGTCAGCGTCGAGAGGTCATACAGGAACACCTTCCCGACGCTCAGTAACAGCAGCGACAGGGCTCCGATGCGGATCGGCGCGGAGCCGCGACGCAGGCCCACGATCAGCCCGGCGAGCCCGACGAGCCCCCACATCGAGCTGAGAAGGACCTGTCCCTGCTGGCGAACGCTGAGGTCAAGCACGGTGTCAAGCGTCGTCCCGTCGGTCGGTTGAAATGCCGTCACGATTGCGATCGACGCGAGATACAGAAGCGTTGCAGCGGATGCCGCGAGCAGGAGCGAGCGCTCGTGGCTCCCAGCCTGACGGGCCGGCACGCAGCAGCCCTCGACCGCCACCGGCCAGCTGTGCGCTGGCGAAGCAACTTGCGGCGAGGATCGCCACCGTCATCAGTTGGACGAGCTCGGTCGAGCCGCTTGTGAGGCCGCTCGGGGGGGCCTCGATGATCGTCCGCACCAGCACCAACCCGATATGCACGCCGACGCCGAGCGTGGCGAGAACTGCGTCAGTGGTGTCGCTGTCGCTGCGGCGCACCAGCCAGGCAAACGCGACGCCGGCGGCACCCCAGCCGGCAACGAGCATCAGGCCGCTCGCGCTGAGACCGAACGCGACATCGACAAGAACGACGCCGATCGCGATCGAGGTCTGGCGAATCGGACGGGCGATCGCCCAGCGGCGATGGGTGCACAGACCGAGCGCGAGGTGAGCCCCGCCGAGCCCGACCAGCCACAGCGCCGACACGGTCGCTCCGGCGGCACCCCGATCCATCCGTGTGAGATCGCCAGCGCGAGGAACAAGATCGTGCCGGCCAGGATCGCGATCCCGCCGAGCCACGCGAGTCCCCGTCCGCCGACGAAATCGCTCAGCGACATTCCGTTGCCGAGTGGCCGCGGCAACCTCGGTGGCGCCGAGGCCCCCGGGGACGCCGGGGACGCTGGGAACGTCGCCGGCATCGACTCCAACGCCACCGGCCGGAACGCCCTGCCGGCCTCGAGCTGGCGCAGGCGGCCGTGGAACAGCCGCCCCTGACGCTCCACCGTGCTGATCGTGTCCGCGAGCGATTGCTCTAGCCGCTCGAGCCGTTGGTCGACTTCATTGTCGAGTGCTGGCGGGGTCATTTCGGCTTGCCCTCCTATTGACCGTCGGTTGACAAGACGAAACCATACGCTCCCACCGGCCCTTTGTCAACCGTCGGTCAACAACGCTTCTAGTTCGACGACCCTCACGCGCGCGAACGTTGGCTTTTCACATCACGCCCCGTGGCGCAAAGCGCCAAAGATCGCCGAGCGCAGAGGAAGGGTCCGCGACAGCGGACGACGACGGACGAGGGGCGACGGATCGCGGACGACCACGGACGGCGGCGGACGACCACGGACGGCGGCCAGCGACGACGCCGACGAGGAGAAACCTCCTCCAGAAGTGAGTCGCGCCCCGAAATCGGCGGGATATGAGGCCGATCTAGCGGGGCGCGCTCGAGGGAGGAGAGAGGTGCTTCGGAACACATGATCGCCTCGGGCGCTCTAGATGTCCAAGACTTGTTTGACGTGACATCTATAGGGTTTGCTTATGGAACTCCGCCAGCTGCGCTATCTGGTCGCGCTTGACGACGAGCGTCACTTCACGCGGGCGGCCGCCCGCGAGCACGTCGCCCAGCCCGCGCTGTCGCAGCAGATCCGCCGGCTCGAGGAGGAGCTCGGGCTGCCGCTCGTCGACCGGACCACTCGGCGAGTCGCGATCACCGATGCCGGTCAGCATCTGGTCGCCCGGGCGCGGCGGATCCTGGCGGAGGTCGACGCCGCCCGCGCTGAGCTCGAGGCGCTGACCGGGATGCAGACGGGCCGAGTGACGGTGGGTGTGATGCATACGATGGGCCCGGTCGACATCTCGGTCGCGCTGGCGATCTACCACCAGCGCCACCCCGGCGTCGAGCTCACCGTGCGTGAGAATTCGAGTGAGGAGCTTGCGGAGATGCTCCGCGTCGACGAGCTCGATCTCGCATTCCTATCGGTGACCGAGCGGATCGAGAGCCACGGACTCGGCCTCCAGCAGCTGGTCTCCGAGGAGCTGGTCGTGGTCCTCCCCCGCGACCATCCGCTGGGCAGCCGGACGGAGCTGCGGATGGCCGAGCTGGCCAACGAGCAGTTCATCAGCTACCGCGAAGGGGCCCGTCTGCGCGAGCTGCTGGTGGCCGCCGGGCACCATGCCGGCTTCGAGCCGAGCGTGATGCTCGAATCCAACGAGAGCCACCGGATCCGCCGGCTCGTCCAGCGCGGTATGGGCGTCGCGATCCTCCCGCGCTCCGACGCCGAAGGGCCGGGCGCCGATGTGAGCGTCGCGAAGCTCACCGATCCCGAGCTGACCCGCGACATCACGCTGGCCTGGCGCGAGGGCCGCCGCCAGCCGCCGGCCGCCGCGGAGTTCCTCGACCTCTCCCGCGAGACGTTCGCCGGCTAGCGCAGTTCGTCGGTCAGAGCTACCCCAGCCGCTTCTCGCCCCAGAACGATGCCACCGGGTTGCCGTTGAAGTCGGCGATCTCGGCGTACCCCTCCGACTGATAGAGCCCGCGGGCGCTGAGCTGCTTGGGGCCGGTGTCGAGACGCGCCACCTCGTACCCGAGTTCGCGGGCCCTCGCCTCGAGCGCGTGCAGCAGCACCCGCGCCACACCCTGCCCGCGCAGCTCCGGGATGACGTACATCTTCTTGATCTCGCATAGGCGCTGATCGAGCCGCTTGACGCCACCGCAGCAGACCGCGCGCTCCGCAACCCACCCGACGAGGAACGCTCCGTGCGGAGGACTGAGCTCCGCGGGCCCCGCCTTCGGCATCGAGTCCCCGTCGAGTTCGAGCCCGTCATACATCACCGCGATCTCATCGCGCATCGCCTGCGCCAGATCACCGCCCGGGCCGGCATCGACCCGGCCGTCTCGGAACTCGATCGCCGCTCGCCCGTACCCACAGCGTCCACCCGAGCTACGCCCCGCCGAGCAGCGACAGCAGCCCGCTCGGCGTCTCCGCGCGACCGACGTGCACGCGCGGCATCGTCAGCGGCGCTGACGTCGATTCTGTCGTCCCGCCCGCGGTCGTGTAGGCCATCGTGAAGCCCGCGTCCTTGACCGCGGCCACGACATTGTCGTTAAACGCGCCGAACGGGTACGCAAAGAAATACACCGGATGGCCGAGCAGGTGATCGAGCACGTGGCGCGACCCGGCCGTCTCCATCCGCAGCTCGCTCGCGGTCAGCATCGGCAGGTCGACATGATGCGCGGTGTGGTCCCCGACGTCCATCCCGGCCCTGTCGAGCTCGCGGATCTGATCGGCGGATAGGAAGCCGGGCTCGGTCATCCGGCCGGTGATCACAAAGAACGTCGCGACCATCTGGAAGCGCTGGAGCGCCGGCAGGATTCGGGTGACGTCGTCGACATAGCCGTCGTCGACCGAGATGATCACGGGCTTCGGAGGAAGCGGCTGTCCCTTGTACAGCGCGTCGAACAGCTGCGCCTGGCGGATCGTGTGGTAGCCGCCGGCGTGCAAGGCCGAGAGCTCGGCGACGAAATTGGCGGGCTCGACCTTGAGATCGGTGATGCCGACGGCGCTGAGCGGCGCGACGCGGTGGTAGGTCAGGACGGGGACGTGGACGCTGCGCACCGGCGCGCCCGGCGGCGCAATCAGGGCCGCGACGGTCCGGTGAGAGGCGGCGAGGCGCTTGGCGTGATGAGCGCGCGCTGCCCTTGCCGTCACGGTCGAGGCGTTCGTCGCCCCGGTGGCACCGCCGCCACCACACCCCGCGAGCGCAAGGATCGCGGCGACGGCGCCGAGCAGCGCAGGCACCCTGTTCTGTGACCGGAACACGACCGGCAAGGCTAGCGGCCGGATGGGTAGCCTCCGTGTCATGGCGCCGGCAGACAGCGTTGACGAGGTCCGCGAGCGTCTGCTCGAGGCCTGGAAGGGCGAGATCGTGGCGGGGGCTGTGTACGACCTGATCGCGCAGCGCATGCCCGAGCGCGAGGCCGAGATCCTCCGGCGGATGGCCAAGGCCGAGAGCGCTCATCGGAATCGGCTCGAGAGCCGGATGCAGGAGCTCGGGATCGAGATTCCCGATCCGGCCACCGTGCGCCTGCCGCTGTGGCTGCGCTTGCAGGCCCGGATCGCCCCGGTCGACCGCCTGCTCGCGGCTCGCGAAGCTGCCGAGGACGACGAGGTCGATGACCTCTACAAGCGCTCGACCGGAGACCCAACCACCGACAAGCTGCTGCGCGAGATCCGCAAGGAGGAGCGTTCGCACGCCCTCGCTGTCCAGGACATTCGCTCGGGCGCCGGCGACGGGGCCCCGATCGGCGGCGGCGCGTCCATGGATCTCGCGCCGCTTGCGATTCCGGGCGCCAGAGCCCGCCTTGATCGGATCCTCGGACGCGAGCGGTGGCACCGCACGGGCGGGGGCTGGATCTCGGGCGCGATCTACGGCGCCAACGACGGGCTCGCCGCGGTCTTCGGGATCGTCGCGGGTGTCTCCGGAGCGACCGGCGGGTCGAGCGCGGTGCTGACCGCTGGACTCGCCGGCGCGATCGCCTCCGCGCTCTCGATGGCGACCGGCGCCTTCCTCGCCGAGCGCTCCGAGGCTGAGGTCGCCGCGGCCAACGTCGAGCGCGAGCGCCAGGAGATCGCAGAGCACCCCGAGGAGGAGAAGGAGGAGCTCTCGCTCTTCTACCAGCTCAAGGGGATCGACGAGCGGACCGCCGACGAGCTCGCCGAACGGATGTCCCAGCACCCCGACGCGATGCTCCAGGCGCTTTCGGCCGAGGAGTTCGGCGCCAGCGCCGGCGGCGGGAACGATGCGGTCGAGGCCGCCGCGGCCGCCGGGATCTCGACCGGCCTCGGCGCGATCGTCCCGGTGATCCCGTTCATGATCACGACCGGGACCGCGGCGATCGTCGCCGCGGCGGTCGTCTCACTGATCGCCCACTTCCTCGTGGGTGCCGCGAAGTCGCTCGTGACGCTGCGCAGCTGGTGGTCGGCGGGGCTCGAGATGACGCTCGCCGGCGTGATCGTCGGCGGCGCCACCTACCTCGTCGGACTCGCGCTGCCCACCTAGGCTCCGAGCGCGTCCTGGAGCGCCCGCAGTTCGGCTGCGAGCGCGGCGACCTCGGCCTCGAGCGCCTCGACGCGCTCTGCCAACTGGCCGTCGGCGCTCGCGCGGGCCGGAGCCACGGTGGGCACAGGCGCAGCGTGCACAACCGGCGCCGGTTGCGGGTGCGACGCTGGTGATTCGGTCATGACCGAATCACCTTCCCCACCGAACAGATGCTCGAACCGGTCCTCCTTCTGCCCCGGCCGGCGCCCGAGTCGCCTCGCATAGCCGCGGTCGATCAGGACCGACAGGATGCGGTCGATGTCCTCGAGCGTCGCGATCGGCGCCATCCGCTCAGAGCGCTGCTTCAACTCCCCCGGCGTCTGCGGTCCGCGGAGCAGCAGGACAGCCAGGACCGCCAGTTCTTCTCGCCCGAGTCCGAGCGCCTCCTCGGCGAGGTGGCGGAATTTGATCGCTCGGCTCGTGTGGCCGCTCGCCAAGCGCGCGAGCCCGTACTTGAACAGCCGCTGGGCGGCCTCGCGCACGGTGTGCTCGTCGTAATCGGTGACCGGGTCGCGATTCGTGGACTGGTTGCAAGCGAGGCGCAGGGCGTTGAGCGACAGCGGGTACTGATCGGGCGTCGTCCAGCGTTTCTCGATCAGGCAGCCGAGGACCCGCTGCTCGGGGGGCGTGAGCTCGGAGAAATGCACGGCCGCGAGGATAACCCGCTCGCTATAGATTCGGTGCTCGAAATGCTGACCACCGAGGATGCGCGCCGTCTGGCGCTCGCACTACCCGACGCCGTCGAGCAGGATCACCACGGCCGCCCGTCGTTCCGCGTCGCCAAACGGATCTTCGCGACGCTGTGGGACTCCGACCATATGAACGTGATGGTCGACGAGGCCGGGATCCTCACCGCGACGCAGGCGCATCCCGACGTCTGCGCGGAGGTGTGGTGGGGCAAGCGGCTCTCGGCCGTCCGGGTCGACCTTCGGGTGGCCGACCCGGATCTCCTCACGGAGCTGCTCGAAGACGCCTGGGAGCAGAAGCGCTGACTCAGCCCTCGCCGTACTGCTCGGTCGCGTAGCCGAGCAGCCCACGGGCCTCGAGCCGATCAGCCGGCGCACGGAGGGTGACCTGGACGACGCCGGGATGGCGCCCGATCTCGATCGCGCCGGCGATCGTCGCGCGATTCTTGACCTCGGGGACGGACATCTCGAGCAACTCGGCGGCGCGCGCGAGTCCGTTGTCGGTCGCGCTGTTGAGATCAGGCCCGGTCCCGACCACCGAGATCGGGACCGCGTTCTCGAGCTCGTCGACGCCGTAGCGGCGCCCGAGCGCGCGCGCCCGCATCTGCTCGTCCGCAGACAGCGGCCGCGCGAGGAACGGCAGGTCCTCGGCGAGCGGGAACAGGATCGGACCGTCGATCGCGAGGCCCTTGATCACCTCGACTCCGAGCGTGACCGTCCCTGACACGTCGCAGGTGTGGCCGGCGATTTCCCCGTCACCCTGGAGCGCGTGCATGTCTCCCAGATAGACGCCGCCGCCGTCGAGCTTGACCGGGCAGATCAGGATCGCGCCGGCGCGGGCCGCGTCGATGTCCATATGGCCGTCGGTCTTGTGCGTCTGGAGGTCCTGAGCGCTGAGCGCGTAACGATGGGGCGCGCCGATCAGGAACGAGCCGAAGTCGCCGGCGTTGTGCGAGTCCGGGATCGTCGTCGAGGGCGACGTGCCGAGCTGGCCCAGGAACGGCCGCAGCCGCGTCGCCAACGCGACGATGTCGTGCGGAGCGAACGTCAGGATCGGGTTCTGAATCGAGTTGTCCGGCAGCGCCGCGAACCGAGCCGCCTCGCGCGCGATCGACTCGGCCGCATCCCGCGGTACGGTCAGCCCGACGCTCCGCAGCTCGTCGAACGCGATCGTGTAGCCGTTGGTGAACGTGAACGGCGTCGCGTCCGCGCCGCAGTTCGCGCAGCGGATCGACTCCTGGCCGATGCCGTCGATCCGTGTCTCCGGCCATTCGGTGCCGCAGCCCGGACAGACCGGCGCGCAGTAGGGGTCGCCGTTGAAGCGGCCCTCCATCGCCTGATCGTTGCCCGAGGCGGTCGCGATCGAGGTGACCTCGATGTCCTTGATCCGGATCGCGATCGCGTCGCCGACAGCCGCACCTTCGACCGCCACCGGCTGGCAAACCTCGTGGCCGCCGCGAATCGCGGGAGTGATCATCGGCCCCCAGCACCCCGGGGTCGAGTTCCAGACGATGTGGCCGCCGTCAGCGACCGGTCCGAGCATCGGGACCTCAGGGCCCAGCAGCCCGTTGGTGAACGTGTCGACGAACACGGTTCGATGGACGGTCTTGGTGCTGACTTCGGCGGGTTCGATGGCCATCGATCTGCTCCTTTGCTTGATTTCAGCCGCCTGCCACGGGACTGAGTAGGGCGACCTCCTCGCCTTGCGCGAGGGTCCTGGCGCGTTCCACATGCACGCCCTGGACGACCGGCAATGCGGATCGCAGCCCCGGCGCGAGCTCTGGGTGAGCGGCGCCGAGATGGTCGTAGAGCTGCTGCACCGTCGCCCCGTCGGGTAGTTCGATCCTCAGCATCGGGGCGGGCGCGAACCGCGCGATACCGCTGCTGAATCGGATCCGAACCTCCACGATGCTCGCCAGTGATCTTAACCCTCTGGCTCGCCCGCGAACGCGTACGCGCCGGCCCGGACCCGCTCGAGGAGGTCGCGCGCCCACGCGAGCTCGCCGTCGAGCCTGGCGGCGCCAAGTCGCAGGATCTCGGACGTGTGCTCGGGGACAGTCGGACTGGCCCGCAGGGTGTTGTCCTTGAACTGAAGTCCGATCTTCATCGCTTCAATCTGGGCGATCCGGTGCTCGAGTGCGGCGATCACCTCGTCACGCTGGAGGTAGCTCATGAACCCAATGGCGGCGTACATCCGCTCCGGCGAGAACTCGTTCAGCGACCAGAACGCTTCCTGGAGCGTCGTCATGAACTCGGTCTCCCCGTCCGAGGTGAGGCGATATGTGATCTTGCCACGAGCGCCTGGCTCCGCTCCGGCGTCGACTTCCTCCAGGAACCCCTCCTTGCTGAGCGTGCGCAGCGCGTTGTAGATCGAGCCGGGGTTGATGTTCGCCCACTGCTCCGCGCGCCAGCTCAGCAGTTCGCGCCGCACGAAGTAGCCGTGAACCGGTTGGAAGATGCGCACGACTCCGAGGATCAGCAATCGGGTGGTTGACATAGTCAAAATTGACTGTTAGCTTGTAGTCAAGTTTGATTATACACGAGCCGCCGGAGGAGACCCCATGATCCAGGCAACAGGCCTGACCAAGACCTTCCAGACCCGAGGCGGAGCCGTCGAGGCCGTCCGCGGGATCGACGTGAAGGTCGATGCGCAGGAGATCGTCGGCTTTCTCGGGCCAAATGGCGCCGGCAAGACGACCACGCAGCGCGTGCTCACGACGCTGCTGGAACCAACCGCCGGGACCGCGACGGTCGCCGGCCACGACCTGCTTCGCGAGCCCGTCGAGGTGCGGCGCAAGATCGGCTACGTCGCGCAGGGCGGGAGCGCAGCGGCGGAGGCGCGCGCCGGCGAGGAGCTGATCGATCAGGCCGCGCTGTACGGCATCAACCGCCGCGAGGCTGTGCAGCGCGCTGAGGCGCTACTTGACCGGCTCGATCTCCGGGGGACGTCGCGGCGGCAGGTCAAGACGTTGTCAGGCGGTCAGCGGCGGCGTCTTGACATCGCCCTCGGCCTGGTCCACGGCCCCCCGCTGCTGTTTCTCGACGAGCCGACCGCCGGGCTCGATCCGCAGGCCCGGGCGAACCTGTGGGAGCACATCCGCGGTCTGCGCGAATCGGGTGCGACGGTGTTTCTGACGACCCACTACCTCGAGGAGGCCGACGCGCTGTGCGATCGGATCCTCGTGATCGACGCGGGTGCGATCGTCGCCCATGGGACGCCGGAGACGCTCAAGCGCGGGATCGGGCGAGACACCGTCGTGTTGACGCTGTCTGACCGCGAGCAGGTGCTGCGCGCCGCACGCACGATCGGCGAGCTGCGGAGCGCCGCCGAGATCACGACCGCCGGCACCACCGTTCACTTCCAGCTTGCGGCCGCCAGCGAGCAGCTGCCGGCGGTGTTCGATGCCCTCTCCGCGTCCGGCGTGCACCTCGCCGGGGTTGAGGTCCGGCGGCCCTCGCTCGACGACGTATTCCTGTCGGTGACGGGTCGCGCGCTGCGCGACGAGCCGACCGCGGCGTAGTGGGTGCACGATGAGATCGAACACGCTGACCGAGACGATCATCATCTTCCGGCGCGCGATGCGGCTGTCGCTGCGCAACCCCGTGTGGGTGATCATCGGGCTGTTCCAACCGCTGCTGTACCTGGCGCTGTTCGGGCCGCTGCTGCAGCGATTGACCCGCATCCCGGGCTTTCCCCACGGAAGCTCCTGGCGGGTGTTCGTGCCGGGGCTGCTCGTGCAGCTCGGGATCTTCGGCGCCGCGTTCGTCGGCTTCGGCTTGATCGAGGAGATGCGCTCCGGCGTGATCGAGCGAATGCGCGTCACCCCGGCCTCACGCGTGTCGCTGCTCGCCGGCCGCGTGCTGCGCGACGTCGTCGTGCTGCTCGTGCAGGGCAGCGTGCTCGTGCTCGCGGCGCTTGCGTTCGGGCTGCGGGCCCCGGTCGCCGACCTCGTGCTCGGGATCGTCCTCGTCGGCGTGCTCGGCGCGGCATTTGCCTCCGCGTCATACGCCGCCGGCCTGCTGCTCAAGACCGAGGACTCGATGGCGTCTGTGCTCAACAGCATCACCGTTCCGCTGCTGCTGCTCTCGGGCGTGTTGCTGCCGATGACGCTCGCGCCCGCCTGGTTGCGCACAGTCTCGGACGTCAACCCGGTCAAGCACGTCGTCGACGCTGTCCGCTCGGTGTACCTGGGGCACGTGGTGACTGCAACGGTCGCGTGGGGGCTCCTCGCGACGGTCGGGATGGTCATCGCAGGAATGGCATTCGGCACGCGGACGTTCAAGCGCCACTCGTCGTAGTCACCCGCGGGTGCGAGGAACGAGCTCGTCCCGAACTCCGACCCGCGCTCGCCGTCCTGATCGACGCCTCGATCATCCGCGCCCTGCTGGTGCCCTCGCTGATGGCGCTGCTCGGCAAGTGGAACTGGTGGGCGCCCGCACCGCTGCGCCGGCTGCACGAGCGGATCGGGCTATGCGAGGACGGTCCGCGAGCGCCGGCGCCGAGCGCCTCGCAGGCCTAGGCCCCCGGATCACGTCCCTCCGAAGGTGAGCTCGGAGATCGCCAGGTTCCCGGTGACCGGATCGTTCGGCGACGCGCTCGTCATCTCGAGCTTCAGCTTCGTCGTCGTGACCGGGTCGAATGTGATCGCGGTTGGATCGTTGGAGGCTCCGGCGAACGTGACGTGCTGCCCGGTCACCGGCACCCACGCCGCACCGTCCCAGTAGGAGACCTTGACCGCCGCCGGCAGCTGATCGTTTGCGTCGACGATGAACCGCGCGTCGATCTCGCTCAGGCGCTGCGCGGCCGGCCAGCTGACGCTGACCCAATCGCTCGCGTGGGCGTTGGTGATGTCCGGCAGCGTCTGGGTGTGGACCTTGCTATAGCGGTTTGACCAGAACGTCGTGGTGTCGCCGTCGAGCATCGTTGCGGGGAGCGTCGTGCTGTTCCCGAAGTCCGAGCCAAAGTTGCCGATGCCGAAGAACCCGCCGGTGAAGCTCGCGTCGGCCGTCGGCCCTGCGCCCGCGGCGGCACGTGCCGCACGCCGCCCGCCACGCGGCAGTCGCACAGAGTGCGCGAGGGCGCGCCGGCCGTGGCTCGGTCGGTCGCTTGAGAAGAGCATGATCCGCGCCCCGTACACGCCGTCCGCAGTGGCGTCGACACGGATCGGGCCCGGTCTCGTGTCCGACTGCACGATTGCCAGCAGCTTGCCGTTGAAGGCGTCATGCGTCGTCGATTTGTACCCCTCGGCATCGTCCTGCTTGCCGTTGTCGGCCCCCTGGAAGGTGCCCGCGCCGCTGACGGCGATGTCGACCGGATTGTCAGCGTCCGGAACCTCGACCCCGTGCGCGTCGACGACGTCAACGGTGATGTACGACAGCGACTTGCCGTCTGCCCGCAGCACCGTCTTGTCGGGGGTCAGCTTCAGCGCATACGGAGCCCCGGCCGTGTCGACCTCGTCGCGCGCGACGATGCGGCCGGCTGCGTCCTTCGCGACGGCCACGAGCCGCCCGGGTTCGAACGGCACGTTCCAGGTCACGTGCAAGTTCCCCGAGCTGCCGTTGGGACTTTCATAGCTCCCCGGACAGCTGCCCGTCGTGTAGTTCTTGTCGTCGCCAGGACACTCGGTCGTCTCGAGGTAGTGAACACCGTCGGTACTGACCTTCTGATCGAACGACTTGGCACCGAGCGAGCGCCCGTTGAGGAACAGTTCGACGGTCGGTTCGTTCGCGTTCGCGCGCACTTGGACAGTCTCGCCCCGCTGGTAGTCAGTCCAGTTCATCGGCACGATGTGGACCATCGGAGCCGGGTTCCATTGCGACTTGAACAAGTAGTACGCGTCCTTGGGGAAACCGGCCGTGTCGATCGCCCCGAAGAACGACGTCTTCACTGGGAAAATCGTGTACGGCGTCGGCTCGCCGATGTAGTCGAATCCCGACCAGATAAATTCTCCCGCGAAGAACTGCCGGTCGCGGTCCTTCTTCACGCCGTACTCCCCGCTCATCGTCCAGTCATCAAGGTTGTTGTCATAGGAGGACAGCTCGCGTCTTCCAGGCGTGAAGTTCTGCCCTGTGTTCAGCAGGTTTGGATCCTGGTAGTAGCCGCGAGTGGACGTCTCGGAGTAGGCCTCGGACTCGAAGAAGAACGTGTTCGGGTACGCCTTGTGCAGTGCGTCGATCGTCTGGGCCGTGTCGTAGTTGAGGCCGAGGCCGTCGAGTTGCTGGAGCATCTGCTCGGCGGCGGAGCCCGGACGCGGGAGGCTGCGGTAGCGGTCCGAGCCGGCGACCACCGGGCGGGTCGTGTCGATCGACTTGATATCGGCGATCAGCCGCTGCTCGATCGGGACTGCTTGCGCCGTCCCCCAGCCCGGGATCTCGTTGCCGATCGACCACATGATCACCGCCGGCGAGTTCTTTGCCTCGTTGACCATCTGCTTGATGTCGTAGTCGCTCCACTGGTTGAAGTAGAGGTGGTAGTCCTGCGAGAGCTTCTGCTGGTTCCATGCGTCGAACGCCTCGACCATCATCACGATCCCGAGCCGCTGACAGACGTCGATCATCTCCGGGGAGGGCGGGTTGTGAGAGGTGCGGAAGGCGTTGACTCCCATGCTCTTGAGAATGCTCATCTGGCGGTACAGCGCGTCGTAGTTGTCGACCGATCCGAGCGCGCCCTCGTCGTTGTGCAGATCGACGCCGTACAGCTTGATGTGCTGACCGTTGAGGAAGATGCCCTTGCTCGGGTTGAACACGAGCCAGCGGATGCCGAACGTCGTGCTCGTCGAGTCGATCAGGCGGCGCCCGGCGATCACGGTGCTCTGAAGCGTGTACAGGTAGGGGTTGGTCGTCGACCACAGCCTCGGGTGCTCGACCCGGATGTCGGTGGTGTCGGTGGCGCCGCCCCCGGCCGGAACCGAGACTCCCGTCGAGCGCGAGCTGGCCACAAGCCGACCGGACGCATCGCGGATCGCGTAGAGCACCGTGGCGGTGGCGTCCTGCCCGCTGTCGTTTGACAGCTGGGTCGCGACGTGGGCATTGGCGAAGCCCGACTGGATCGTGTTCGCGAGATCGGGAGTCGTGACGAACGTTCCCCACCGGGCAATGTGGACCGGGTCGGTGACGGTCAGGTGCACGTGACGGGTGATGCCGCTACCGGAGTACCAGCGGCTGCTCGGCTCGAGGTTCTGGACGACGACGGCGAGCACGTTCGGCGTGCTGCCGTCAGTGTGCACGAGCCTGCTGACGTCGAAGCTGTAGCCCGTGTAGCCGTACGGGTGGTTCCCCAGCAGTTGCCCGTTCAGATAGACGTATGAGTTGTCGAAGACCCCGTCGAAGTCGATCGAGATCCGCTTGCCGGCCATCGACGCCGGCAGCGTGAACGACTTCCGGTACCAGCCGAGGCCTCCCGGGAAATATCCGGTCGCGTTGCTCTGGTCAGCCCGCGGCAGCTGCGTAATGCTCCAATCGTGCGGCAGCGTCACCGGCTGCCAGCCGGAGTCGTTGAAGTCGGTCGCCGCCGCCTTGGGGTCGGACGAGTTGCCGTACGTGCCAGTCGGATCGCTCGTGTCATTCGTGTTCACGAGCGCGAACTTCCAGCCGTTGTCGAAGTTGATCGTCCGCGCGCCCTGGTTCAGGACACCGAGGTTGGGATCCGACCGACCGCCCGAGGCGCCCGCGACTCCCCCCGACTGGGCGCTCGCTGCTCCCGCCGACCAAGCGCCGACGACAACCGTCAACAACGCACACAGACTCAACCGGGCGCGCATCGCGTCCCTCCCTCACCTCGCCTCTAGCTACCGACGGGCAGGCATATACCCGCCCACCTGGGTTCCCAACCAGGCTTTGTTACCGCTCACATGCCGGCGGCCGCGAAGTTGCGATGCTATGCCACGCGAAAGCTGACTTCGCGATGTTCCGAGACTGACCACCGGCCCCGTCGCCAGCCGATTCGCGTCCCGTCCGCCAGACGCACCGCCGTCGAGCCCAAGGGCGGCTCGCCCCACAGCGTCGCCTGGAGCGGCCGCGAGGACTCCTCGGCGTCCCCGAGCCCGCGGGCGACATGTACGGCCGGGAAGGTGACGACGATCGAGCCGGCGCGCACCCACACGGGGATCCGGTGCAGTGGTGCGTCGACGACGACCTCCGAGCCCCCCGTAACCTGCTCGCCCGACCACGTCTCGATCCACTCGCCGCGCGGCAGCGCGACCTCGCGCTCGCGGGCGCCGTCGTCGAGCACCGGGGCCACCCACAGCGCCGGGCCGTAGCCGTAGGCATCGGTGATCGTCCACCCGCGTGGGTCCGCAGGATCCACGAGACACAGCGGGCGGATGATCGGCAGGCCGCTGCGATGCGCCGTCGCCGCGGCCGCGCGCGTGTATGGCACGAGCTGCTCGTGCAGCAGCACATACGCGCGGTACAGATTGAGCACGCGCTCCCCGTAGTGCAACGGTTCCTGCGCCATCCGCGCGTGGGCATGCATCAGCGGCGTGAAGCAACCGAACTGCAGCCAGCGAACGAGCAGCTCGGGCGGGCAGCGCTCGACGAGGCGGTGCCCGAGGTAGCCGCCGATATCGTGCGACCAGTTGGAGTAGCCGCTGCAGGCGGCGGCCAGCGTCGCGACCACCAGCACCCGCAGCGACCAGAAGTCAGAAGCCTGGTCGCCCGCCCAGGTGAGGCCGGTGGCATGTTGCGAGGTCCAACCGCTGCGACCGAACAGGACCCCTCGGCCCGGGTGGATTTCGTCAAGGGCGCGCTGCAGCGACAGGCGGTGAAGGCCACCGAGAGCCCACGCGGCCGCTACCCCGGCACGCCCGTCAGCGAGCTGCACCTGATCGGCGATGTAGTAGCCGTCGCCATCGTCGGCCTTGATCCCCTCGACCCCGAGCGACAGCACGGCCTTGACCTGCGCGCGCCACCACTCCTCAGCCGCGGCACTCGTCAAGTCCACGGGCGATCCACTGCCCATCCACCACTGGGTGACGAACGGTTCTCCGTCGCAGTCGCGCACGAAGTGACCCCCGGCGGCGCCGGCGGGGTAGTTGGACGCGGGCTCGCGGTGAAGGCGCTCGGACTCGGGCTGGGGCGGGATCTGCCCATCGCGAGAGTCGAGGTTGACCCAGGGCGTGCACCAGACCACGGTCCGGACTCCGTCCGCGCGCATCATCGCGATCATTCCGGGCGCATCTGGGAACTGGTGGGGGTTGAACTCCCACGTGTTGTATTGCGTGGCCCACGGCGAGTCGATCACGATCGCGTCAAGCGCGATCTCGTGGCGGCGAAAGCCTTGAAAGTCGTCGAGCACATCGTCCTGGTGCTCATGGACGTCGCGGCTCTTCCAGAATCCGTAGCCCCATTCCGGCAGCAGCGCCGGAAACCCGGTCAGCCGGCAGAACGCTCGCAGCCGCGAGGCGGGCGTCGGATCGCACAGCAACTCGACGCGCAGCGGCCCGGCGGCAGCCCGCGTGGACACCGAGATGCGCTCACCAGCGAGATCGAAACGCGCGCCGTTGGCGTCGGTCTGAACCCAGACTCCGTACCCGCGGCTTGAGAGCAGCCACGGCGTCGGGGCGCAGTCGCCCTGGGGGATCCCACCGGCGGCGAGCATGTCCGGCGGGCAGTCCGGGCCGGTATAGCGACGATCGGCTCCGAGCTGGATCACCCGCCCGCCCTGATCGAACTGGGTGCAGTGACGGGCGCCGAGGCCGACGAATCGCTCCTCCGAGCGGCGGTCCCACTCGAGCGCGAGGCGCAGCGGCTCACCCGCAGCGCTCAGCTGAAGCGACACCCGGTCATCGGCGGGGACGCTGATCGGCACCCAACGAACTTTCTCCAACGCGCGCTCACCTCATCCACTCGTTCACCGGATCGTCACAGGACGTGAGCGCCTTCTTCACGAACTCGTGGGTTTGCAGGGCAATCCTTGCCCCATGAACGAAAAGAGTCGCGCCGATATGCATGTCCACTCGACAGCGTCGGAGCTGTCGAAGCTCGGCATTCAACGCTCGCTGCACCTGCCCGAGTGCGCCACCGCGCCCGAGGAGGTCTACGCGCTTGCCAAGCGTCGCGGAATGGACTTTGTCACGATCACCGACCACGACACGATCGCCGGCGCACTGACGCTGGACCATCTGACAGACACGTTCGTCTCCGAGGAGCTGACGGTTTGGTTCAAGGGCGAAGCCCAGGCGGTACACGTGCTCTGCTACGGGATCACTCCCGATGATCACGATTGGCTCCAGGCCCATAACGACGATGTCGAGGCCTGTGCGAGCTACCTGCACGAGAACGAGATCACGGCCGCACTGGCCCACCCCTTCTACGCCGTCGACGCGCCGCTGACCGCACGCCACCGACGACGACTCGCCCAGCTGTTCCCGATCTGGGAGACGCGCAACGGCTCACGGGCGAAGGAGCTGAACCTGCCGGCGTTCGTCTACATCGAGACCCACGGGGGAACCCCGATCGGGGGCTCGGACGATCACGCCGGAATCGATGTCGGGCGCACGTTCACGGAGACCCCGCGGACGGCGACGCCCGAAGAGTTTCTGGCCCACATCCGCGCCGGGCGTGCTGATGCACATGGAGCCCAGGGCAGCGCCGCCAAGTGGACGCACGCCGCGATGGCGCTCGCGATCAGGGCGCTCGGCGGCGGCGAAGGGGCGGGTCGCCCGGACCCCGGCGCCGTACTGAGGATCGTCGAGCGTGTGATGTGCGAGGGAGATGTGCGCAGCGGCACCGTCGCCGCCGACCTCGGGCCGGAGGACGCCCTCGCCCTGCTTCGGGCTTGGCTCGATGCAATGGAGCTCGGGATCGACGAGCGCAGGCTGCTGGAGCTGCTCCAGGACGGTGAGCTCAGCCATCCCGACCTGTACCGCCGCGCGCGGCGGATCCACGAGCGCAAGCTCGCGGGCGCGGTGAACGAGGTCACTCGCATGGCCGCCGGCGACACCGGCCTCGATCTCCAGGGTGGTGCGCGAGCACTATTCGACGCGTGCGTTCCCGCGATTCCGTATGCCGCCGCGAGCGCCTTCCTTGGTCGCGAGAAGCTGAAGCTGACCCGCAGCGACGGCGACCGCCCGCGCGTGGCGCTGGTGGCCGACGGCCTTGGCGGAATGCACGGCGTGACGCACACGATCCAGCAGATCCGCGACCGGGGCGTGCCGGGCTTCGAGGTCGAGGTGATCGGCACCGACGCGGACGTCGATCGCCGCTTGAGCGCGGTCGCCGAGGTCGACATCCCCTTCTATCCGGGGCTGAAGGTCGGTGTCCCAAGCCTTCCGGCGATCGTCGATGCCCTCGCCGAGGGCCGCTACGACCTCGTCCACCTGTGCTCGCCCGGTCCCGCCGGGATCGGCGCGTGGCTGCTCGCACGCGTGCTCGACCTGCCGGTCCTCGGCAGCTATCACACCGAGCTCGCCGCCTATGCCGGGCTCCGCAGCGGGCAGGCTCATCTCGAGGCGCTCGCGGGCATGGCTCTCGGGACGTTCTACGGCGCCTGTGACGTGGTGCTCTCACCGAGCCCGGCCAGCGACGCCCGGCTCCAGCAACTCGGCATTGGCGCTGAGCGAATCGGGCGATGGGATCGCGGCGTGGATCTGGCGCGGTTCGACCCGGGCATGCGCACGCCCGGCCTTCTCCCCGACGCCGTCAACGTCCTCTACGTCGGGCGGCTGACCAAGGAGAAGGGCGTCGAATTGCTCGCCGACGCCTTCCTCGCTGCCCGCCGGCGCGATCCGCGGCTACACCTGGTGCTCGCCGGCGGCGGCCCCGAGGAGCAGGCGCTGCACCAGCGCCTTGGAGAGCAAGCCACGTTCCTCGGGTGGCTCGGCGGCAGCGACCTGGCGCGGGCATACGCCAGCGCCGACATCTTCCTGTTCGCGAGCGAGACCGACACGTTCGGGCAAGTGCTGCTCGAAGCGCAGGCGAGCGGCCTGCCGATCGTGGCGGTTGGCAAGGGCGGCCCGGCGTCGCTGATCGAGAGCGGTGCAACCGGCCTGCTGACCGAGCCCAACGCCGACGCCCTGGCGGAGTCGGTCCTGTCGCTCGTGCAAGTCCCGCTTCAGCGCGAGCGGTTGCGCCGAGCGGCGCTTGCCACGGTCCGCGAGCGCACGTGGGAGGCGTCGCTGCAGCGGCTCGCGACCGGTTACCGCCGGAGGCTGTACGAGCGTGGCGCCAGCTCGGCGCGGAGCGTCGCATAGTCGGCGGCGTCGGCGGCGTCGGCGGCGCAGCACCGGCGCCCGGGCGCGGCCGTAGGATCACCTCGTGGCGATAACCGACGCAGTCGTCCCGGTTGGGGGACTCGGTACCCGGCTCTTGCCGGCCACCCGCTCGCAGCCGAAGGAGATGCTGCCGGTCGTCGACAAGCCGGTCGTTCAATATGTCGTCGAGGAACTCGTCAGCGCCGGGATCGCGCGCGTGCTGTTCGTGACCGGCCGGCGAAAGCGCGCGATCGAGGATCACTTCGACGCCGATCCTGAGCTCGACACCGACCCGCTGATCGATCCGCGCATCGGGCTGCAGATCATGTACACGCGGCAGGCCCAGCCGGCCGGGCTGGGCGACGCGGTCCGCTACGCGCAAGGGTTCGCGCGGGGCGACGGGATCGTGGTGGCGCTTGGGGACGCAATCATCCACACGCCCGCGAGCGCATCGCCGGGGATCGTGCCACGGCTGATCGCGGCGTACGAGCACAGCGGGGCGAGTGCTGTGTTCGCCGTGCAAGAGGTACGGACCGAGCTCGTCTCGCGGTACGGGATCGCAATCCCCCGGGACCGGATCGCGGGCGCTGAGCCGAGAGCTGCCCTGGAGCCGATCGAGATCGCCGACGTCGTCGAGAAGCCAGACCCGAGCGCTGTGCCGTCGAGACTAGCGGTGATGGGCCGCTACGTCATCGGCGACGCTGTCTTTGCCGCGCTACGCGACACGCCGGCCGATCGCTCCGGCGAGGTTCAGCTCTCCGATGCGCTGCGGCTCGTGCTCGAGCGCGGCGAACAGGTGCTGGGGGTACCGCTCGGTCCCGGCGAGCGGCGACACGACATCGGCTCCGCGGCGGGCTACTGCGCGACCTTCATCGAATACGCGCTGACCGACCCGCGCTTCGGCGCCGACCTGCGAGCCCTCGCTGCGGAGCTGCTCGATGGCGGGGCCTGAATTCGTGGCGCGCGCCGTCGTCCCCGCGCGCGCGGCGCTCGCGGGCAACCCCTCGGACGGATACGGCGGGGCAGTCCTCGCGCTGACGTTCGGTGATTTCTGCGCGCGCGTGGAGGCTCGAACCGACCCGAAGGGGACGATTCGACCGGAGAACGAACTGGTCCGGGCGGCGGTTCAGCGGTTCGCGCGCGAGCTCGACCCAGCGGCGGACCGGGTGGCGATCCGGTGGCGGACCTCGATCCCGCGCTCGGTGGGGCTCGGTGGTTCCAGCGCGATCGTGATCGCAACGGTACAGGCGCTGTGTGCGCTGCGCTGGACTTCACTGAGCCCGGACGAGCTCGCGACGCTCGCGCTCGCCGTCGAAACCGAGGACCTTGGGATCGCCGCAGGTCTTCAGGACCGCGTCGCGCAGGCATACCGCGGCCTGACGTTCATGGACTTCGAGCCGGCCGCGGACGCGGTCGCCGGACATGGCCGCTACGAGTCGCTCGGGACGGAGCGGCTGCCCCCACTGGTCGTCGCCTGGCGCGCGGACGCAAGCGACGATTCGGGCTCGGTCCACAGCGACCTCAGGGATCGCTTCGCCGCTGGCGATCCGGTCGTGCGCATGTCGATGTCCGAGCTGGCGTCCGCGGCACGCGCCGCCCGTGACGCGCTGCTCGCCGGAGATCACCGGGCATTCGCCCGCTCCCTCGACGCGAGCTTCGAGGCCCGCGCTCGGATGCTCGAGCTCGATCCGCGGCACGTGGCGATGATCCACACTGCACGCGCCTGCGGGGCCGGCGCCAACTACGCCGGGTCCGGCGGTTCGATCATCTGCGCCTGTCGCGACAGCGCCCACCAGTCCGAGGTGATCATGGCGCTGCGCGCGGCCGGCTGCCGAGCGCTCGCGCCGGCGATCAGCGCTCCGGCCGTTGCCGCGGGGTGAGATCCATGTCGGAGCTCTCGAACGTGACGCCGATATCGCTGAGGATGACGCGCCGGGGCCCAGCTTCGACGGCTCCCGCCACGTGCGCGCTGAGGCCCAGCTCCGACGCGAGGCCGACAACCCGATCGCCGTCGCCGGGAGCGCAGTAGACCGCGAAGCCGCAACCCATGTTGAACGTCGAGTAGGCCGCCGGCGGCGGCATGTCGGCCTGCGAGACCAGGAATGCGAGAACCTCCGGAACCTCGGGCAGCTGGGCGATTCGGTAGGTGAGCTCGCGCCGGGGCCGCATCAGCTTCAGCATGCCGTGGCCGGTGATGTGGCTGAGGTAGTGGACGCCGACGCCGGTGTCCAGCAGCGCCGCGACCAGGCCTGCATACATGACCGTCGGGTCGAGCAGAGCTTCCCCGAACGACCTTCCGCTCGGCAACCTCGTCATGTAGCCGTCGGGCAGGCGTCCGGCGATCATCCGCGCCAGCGATGAGCCGTTGGCGTGCAGGCCACTGCTGCTCACGAAGACGATCTCGTCGCCCGCCGCAAGGTCCGCACCGAGGATCGCGGCCCCGCCGGCGGGTATCAGACCGACCGCGCTGCCCGCGAGCTCGATGTCGTCGGTGGCGACCAGCTCGGGCAGCGACGGGGACTCACCTCCGCCCCACGTGGCGCCGGCGTCGATGCATGCCTGCTGCCAACCGCCGAGCAGCGCCAGCTGCCTGTCGCGATCCTCGTACCAGCCAGAAGAGCCGGTGGCGAAGTAGGCATTGACCACCAATGGCAGCGCGCCCACGCAACAGAGGTCGTTGACGATCGCGGCGACGGTGTCGTAGGCGACATGTCGGAAGACGTGCGCGCCCAGGTCGTCCTGAAGCTGACGGGCGATGATCGACTTCGTGCCGAGTCCCTCAACGACGAACGCGAACGTCTGCTCGCCGACTCCGAACACGAACGCCGGCTCGCCGCGGGATTGATCGATCGCACGGCCCCCCCGCTGCGCCAGCAGCCCCGAGGTGGCCAGCGCCTCGGTCAGGGCATTGCGCTTGCCGGCGTCAAGCGCCTCGTAGTCGACGCCCGCCTCGCCGTACGCGGAGCTTCCGGGCGACGACTGGTTCATTGCGAGCAGTCTCTCATGTGAGCGGGGCTCCTAGTGCCCGGTGAAGCTTCGGACCGGGTACAGGTCGACGAAGCTGTAGATCAGCGCCACTCCCCAGCCGATCGTGGCGGCGCGCCCGATTCGCGACGGGGTGAACAGCCAGGCGGCGAGCAGGTACAGCCCGGGCAGCACGATCAGCATGTAGTAGAGATACGAGATCCGGTCGAATGCCTGACTCTGGATCACGAACGGGATGAACGTCCCAAGGCACCACGCGGCCCCGATCGCCGCGACCCGGTCGCGCCCACGCCACGCCGCAGCGACGGCGGCGAACAGCGCCGGGAAGAACAGGAACAGGACGAACGGGTTGATCTCTCCCCTCGCGGCGAACAGCGCGCGGCTGGCGACGATCTTGCCGCCCGCGAGTTGGTTGACGGCGACACGCGAGTAGTCGATCGGCTTCTGGTCGACAAGCCACTGCCACGGCGTCGAACTGATGCCGGTGGCGTTCGGGACGGCCTTGAGCTTCGCGGCGAACGAGAGCATGTGGCCGATGTGGGCGAATGGATCGCCGGCGTAGACCACACGAGTCCCGGGGTCGAAAGCCGGCATCAGCGCGTCGAGCAGCCAGACCACCAGCACGAGCGTCACGAGCGCGCCAACAACCGTAATCACGAGCGGGATCAACCGCGACCGCAGCGGGCGCCAGATCGTCCCCTGATCCCGGCGCGCCCACAGCACCTGAAAGACCTCGAGCAGGACGAGTACCGGCACGAGGAACAGCGCAACCAGTTTCATGCACGCGGCGAGGCCGAGCACAAGGCCGGCGGGGATCGCGTTTCCGCGCAGGTATAAGGCAGCCGCGACGATCATCAGTGAGACCGCGTAGATGTCGAGCGTCGCGATCCGGCCGTGGATGAGCAACAGGTTGTCGGTCGCGGCGACCGCCGCGGCGCCCACTCCGAGCCACTGGCTCGCGCCGGCCGCGCGTGCCAGGAAGTACATCCCTGCGATCGCGATCAGGCCGAACAGCACGCTCCCGAGGCGCCATCCCCATGGTCCGTCGCCGAACAGCTTGATTGAACCTGCGATGATCAGTTTGGCGAGCTGGGGATGCTCGGCGTTGGGGTCCTTGTGCAGCGGCGCGTCGTGGTAGGGGGCGCCGACGGGGGGATGGATCCCGTCGATCACCCGTGCGGCGTTGACGTAGTACGCCTCGTCGAAGATCAGCGCGTGATCGCTGTCATGCCGGCAGGGCGAGGAGCACGGGCGCCCGAGGTCGAGCAGGCGCACCCCCAACGACAATCCCAGGATCAGCGCGAGGACGACGGCCGGCGCCCGGGGGTCGGCGAAGAGCCGCCTGAGGAACCCGCCCACGGCAGCGAACATCCGCCTGACTTCCTTGCCCACGTGCCGCACGTGGGGACCCTACTACTCGACGAGCGCTAAGA
Source organism: uncultured Solirubrobacterales bacterium (assembly GCA_963794285.1). GTDB lineage: Bacteria > Actinomycetota > Thermoleophilia > Solirubrobacterales > Solirubrobacteraceae > Palsa-465. The sequence continues at coordinate 1,032,956 of CAWCDS010000005.1, read as the reverse complement.
AGCCTGGGCGGCGACGAGGTGCAGCTGACCCCGCCGCGCCGCCGCGACCAGCGTCTGACGGCCGCCCAGGGACTTGGCTGCGTACAGCGCCTCGTCGGAGCGGCGCATCAGCAACGCGAGGTCTTCGCTTCCGTCCCAGATCGCCACTCCGGCCGAGAAGGAGCTAAGCAGCGGAGCATCGCGAAGCCGGCTGACCGCAGCCATCGCCCCATCGAGCATCACATCGGTGAGCAGCACCACGAATTCATCGCCGCCGAGGCGGGCCACGATATCGCGTGGCCGGAACGACGCCTGCATCCAGTGCGCCGCCTCTCGCAGCGCTCTGTCTCCGTGGTCGTGTCCATGTCGGTCGTTCAGGGCTTTGAACTGATCGAGATCGATCGTGACGAGCGCGACGGTGCCGCCCCGGTGCCGCGCCCGCTGGAACTCGACGGTGGCCATCCCTCGCCAGCCGCGACGATTGAGCAGTCCTGTGAGATCGTCGATCACCGCTTCCTGGCGGAGCTTGTGCGTCAGGCGCAGCGCCTCGCCCCTGACCCCGTTCAGCGTCGCCGCGACGGTGCAGCCGATCACCATCAGCATCGTCGCGTGCCCCCACTGCACCGGGTACGCCGGGGGACCGAGGAGCAGCATCGGCAAGTATGAGCAGGCGGCCAGCAGGATCGCGCCGGCCAGCAGTTCCCGTTGGGTCGCCCGCAACCCGAACCAGATCATCGCCATCATCACAAGCACCGCGTAACCGGAGGCGGCCCCTCCGCTGTATGACTGCATCAGGGTGAGCGCGGGAATCCCGCCGAATGCGGCGAGCCGGAACAGCACCCGCCGGCGGCGGCGGTCGAGCAGCGACATCGCGACGGCGGCGACGCACGCGCCGGCGGCGCCGATCCAGAATGGGGCTCGATGTTCGAGGGCGTTGGTCGAGGCCGCCGCGATCACGGGCACGACGATGCCCGCGAGCGCGAAGCGCAGGTCCTTCGACCGAGCGGCAGCCGTCAATCTGAGCGATCCCATCGTGAAACGTATCGGCAGGTCATGGCCAATTCTGTAGAGGGATCTAGAGCTTTTCTTACCGGGTTATTACGGACCCCGGCGGCGGATCGGGATCTGGCAGGAACAGGAGCGCTCACGCCATTGGCGAAGACTGATGCCGTGAGCAAGAGCCGGCTCGAGGCGTTCTCCGACGGCGTGATCGCGGTGGCGATCACGCTGCTGGCGCTGAATCTCAAGGTTCCGCCCGATCCGGTGGCCACCCCCAACCTTGGCCATTTCCTCGTCGACCAATGGCCGAGCTACGCGGCGTACGCGACCTCGTTCATCACGATCGGGATCATCTGGATCAACCACCACGCGATGATCGGCCGGCTGCGCGAGCCCGATCACACGATCCTGATGCTCAACCTGCTGCTGCTGCTGTGGATCGGCGTATTGCCGTTCAGCACCAACCTGATGGCGGGTTATCTGCGCGAGGGGCACGGCGAGAAGCTCGCCGCGGCGGTCTACGCGGGGTCCTTGCTGATGATGTCGATCACGTTCGCGGGGCTCAACAGGCACATCCTGTTCCCGAAGTCGCACCTCCTCGGGGTCGAGCTCTCCGAGCAGCGGCGCCGACGGATCCTCTCGCGCGGCGTCGTCGGGCTGGTCCCGTACGCGCTCGCCACCGCGCTCGCGGCCGTCTCACCGTATGTCACGCTGGGGATTTGCGCCGCGGTCGCAGGCTTCTACGCGCTGCCGCTGGCCAGCGGCAGCGAGCGGACCGACGAGGCCGTCTTTTAGGCGGAAAAACTTCCGTTTAGGTGAGTTTGGATTGGCCTCGAGGCGGGTACTGGCCGCGGCGACGTAATCGTTCCGGTAGCCACCCCGCTCGAGCGGTGTGGCCAGATGAGATATCAAACCCCTGCCCCTCAGCGGGCAGTTTCCGGGCGACCGGTCCGGGTGTGCGGGAGACGAGCGCGGGCCCGCGCTTTTACAGCGCGGGCCCGCTCCATCGGCGGGATCGCCTGACCACGAGGATGAGCCCGACGGCGTTAGTTCTGGGTCAGGGCGACGTATGCGTCTGGACGGCGGGTGTGCAGGAACGGAAACAGTTCGAGCCAGTCGCGCTTCTGATCGAGGTCCAGATCGGCGACCAGCACCGCCGGCTCGTCGCGCGGCGCCTGCACGAGGATCCGCCCGTACGGATCCGAGATGAAGCTCGACCCGTAGAACGTGATCGGGCCCTCCTCGCCGTGTCGGTTGATGGCGATCATGAAGGTCCCGTTTGTGATGCCGTTGGCGACGATCACCTGCTGCCACAGCGGCTGCGTGTCGAAACCCGGATGATCGGGCTCGGAGCCGATCGCGGTCGGATATACGAGCACTTCGGCGCCGGCCAGCGAGTAAGCGCGCGCAAGCTCTGGAAACCATTGGTCCCAGCACGTCGGGAAACCGAGCCGTGCATCCGCCTCTGAGTCGATCAACTGCACCAACGGAAATGGGTTTTCGGTCGCCGGTCCCGGCCTGAAGTAACGATCCTCGTGGTAGCCCGCCGTTACCGGAATGTGGAGCTTGCGCGTCCGCGCAAGCAGTCGGCCGTCAGGCGCTACGACGATCGCCGTGTTGTATCCGAGCCCATCCGCGGCGTCGGCGCGTTCATACAGCGACGCGTGGACGTGGACGCCCGTCTCGGTCGCGAGCCTTCGTGCGAACGTACAGGTCGCGCCAGTTTCGAGCTCCTCGGGAATGGCACCGACCGCTTCGGGGCCGTCGGGCGTAATCGCGAAGTAGCGTGAGAGCGTCAGCTCCTGCAGACAGACGATCCGGGCGCCCTCGGCGGCGGCCAACCGGATCCCTTCTGCCAGGGCGGCCTGATGCTGCTCGGGGTCGGCGTGCCATCGATGCTGGACCAGGCCGACGCGCAGCGGCCGGCGCGAGGACGGCCGGGTCCGCGCCGGCGACGCCGGCGGCGGATACGCGGTCAACAGCTTGGGCCCAGCGCTCATGCTGGCGAGGAGGCTACAACGCAGCCGCACCGAGCCCGGAGCACCGTTCGTAGTTACTACTGGGAGCTGTCGGCAGTTTCCCCGGTCGGGCGTGGGCGATCACCCGTCGAGTCAACCCATATGCGGAAGTCCGATCGGGCGCTGAGCGTGGCTCCCGTGATCGCCGGAGCCGGTTTGATCACGTTGATGGCGGTCGCGATCGGTTTCGCGGGCGAGATCGGATTGTGGCTGGTTGCTGTCCTCGGAGGCACGATTCTCGGAATCCTCATCTCGCTGGGCGCCGTTGGCGTCGCCGGAGTCAACAAATCGGTGCGCGTGCGCGAGCACACGTCGCTGGTCGATCCCGTCACGCACCTCCCCAACTCCGACAAGCTCCTGATCGATCTCGGCGATGCACTCGAGGATCATCGACACCCCAGGCGCGAGGTCCTGTCGCTGTACCTGCTCCAGGGCATCAAGGCGTACAACGACGCCTACGGGCGAGCGTGCGGCGATGTCCTACTCGGCTGGCTCGGGCGCAAGCTGAAGGACGCCGTCGGGGGTGCAGGCACCGTCTACCGCGGACGCGGAGGCGAGTTCGCGGTGCTCGCCCACGGCGATGAGCAGTCCACCGGGCAGGTTCGCGCCGACGCGGCAGCAGCGCTGATCGAACTCGGCGAGGGGTTCGTGATCACCGCCGCGGTCGGTGAGACGGTGCTTCATGAGGAGGCCGAAAGCATCAGCGAGGCGCTGAAGCTCGTCGACCATCGCGCGCAGGCGCGCCGCAAGGCCACGCGAGGCGAATTGGGCCAACAGGCTCCCGAAGACGCGACCGAGACGCTACGGGCGATCGTGCCGCGCTTTGACGTGGCCGTACTGGCAACGTCCGTGGCGAGCGCGATCGGATACGCGCCCGAACTGCTCGACGACCTCGCGGCCGCTGCTCACCTCCGCGACATCGGCAACATGGCGGTACCGAGCGTCGTGCTCGCGCGCTCACGCGAGCTGGTGCCCGAGGAATGGCAGTTCATCCGCTTGCACACGCTCGTCGGCGAGCGGCTGCTCGCAGCAAACTTCGGGATGCAGGACGTCGCCACGCTCGTGCGCTCGAGCCATGAGCGGTGGGATGGAGGAGGCTATCCCGATGGCCTCCAGGGCGAGGACATCCCCCTTGGCTCGCGGATCCTGTTCGTGTGCAGCGCCTTTGAAGACATGACCTCCTCACGACCACACCGCGAGGCGCTCGAGGTCGAGGAAGCGCTTGCGGAGTTGGACCGCGGCGCCGGCGGGCAATTCGATCCAGGCGTGGTCCAGGCCTTCGGCGAGGCGTTGCCCGGCAGCGGCCGGCAAGAGCGCAAGCACAGCGCGTTGGCCAGGCCACGACGCCTACGAGTGCTCGTCGCCGACGACGACCCGGCATCGCGATTTCTGCTGTGGCGCGGTGTCGAGGCCGCCGGGCATGAATGCGTGACGGTCGACAACGGCCATCAGGCCTTGGAGCTCTACCGGCGCGAACTCCCGGACGTCGTGATCTGCGACTCGCGCTTGCCCGAGCTTGACGGCAACGCGCTGTGCCGCGTTAATCCGGGAGACCCCGAATGCGCCGCTCACGTACTTCGTGATGATCGCCGCGGTCGGTGACCTCGGCCGGATCCGCGGCGGGATCGGCGCGGGCGCGGACGACTTCCTGACCAAGCCGATCATGCGGGACGAACTCGACATGCGCCTGCACGCCGCGTCACGCGCGCTCGGAGTCAGCATCGCCCAGCACCGGCGCGCCACTCACTGAACACCCGCCACCCGCCCGCAACCGTCTCGCTACGCCAGCCGCTGACGATGCGCGACCGCGGCAGCCTGAGTGCGGCTGCGCACCCCGAGCTTGCTGAGGATCCGTGACACGTGCACGCTCGCGGTCTTCTCCGCCATGAACAGCGCCGCTCCGATCTGTCGGTTCGTTGCTCCCTCCGCAATCAGCGCCAACACCTGGCGCTCGCGCGGGGTCAGCCCGAACGGATCCTCGCCGTTGCTATCGCCTGGTTGCGAAGCCGACGCAGGCGCAGCATCCGAGCCGTCGCCGGCAACCAAATCCAGGCGCGCCCGCTCGCCGAGGACGGAGATTTCCGCCGTCAGCCACCGCGAGCCGAGCCGCCGGGCCGCCTCCAGGCCGGCGCGCGCGGCGGTCCTCGCCGCCGCGCGATCGTCCGCTTCGACGAACGCCTCGGCCGCCCTCCAGCGCATCAGCGCTGCCGGGTAGGGACGCGTGATGGCGTCCCACTCGGCCGCGGCCTTGAGCCAGAGCGACGGATCATCGCGCCCGCGGGCGCGGGCGAACTCGGCGGCGCCGGTATGCCGCCAGGCGCTCTCGACCGGGCCTCCCTCCTGCGCGGCCGCCCGCAGTCGCGTCATGTGGATCCTGGCGCGGGTGATCGCGTCGCGTTCCTGAGCCTTCTCGCGCAGATCGCGGGCGCGTTGAGCGATGTCGGCTTCGATCCGCGCCCCGATGCCGGTGACCCGCGCGATCCGCGCCACGTCGTCGGTACAAACCTCCAGACGATCGAGCGCCTGTGCCACCGCGGCCCGCGCCCCGAGCAGATCCCGCCGGCGCCGGCGCAACTCGCCGAGCAGGGAGCCGAGGACCCCGATCCATTGCGGCTCGGCGGACTGTGCGACCAGCGGCTCGGCCTCGAGCAGGCATCGCTCGGCCAACTCCTCGTCGCCGACTCCAAGCCCGATGTCCGCTTCGCGCACGAGGCGGAAGATCAACAGCACCCCGATCAGTTGCAGGCGCCCCGCCCCGAGGTTCGAGCGTGCCGCCTCCCAGTTACCGACCTCGAACTCCAACTCGGAGATCGTCAGCATCATCCAGTCGTGGAGGCGGCCGATCCGCCGCGGCGTCGCCGCCAACCCCTCCTGGGCGACGTCGAGCGCTTCGGACGTGCGTCCCCTGAGGTTCAGGTGATCGGCGAGGTTGGCATAGGCGTACCCGAGGCCGTCGACGTCGTCGTTCTCGCGCGCGATCTGGATCGCACGGCGCAGGCACGCGACCCCGTCATCGACCTGCCCGAGCGCGATCCGCGCCATCCCAAGCGTGTTCAGAAGCTCACTCTCGGCGCTTGGGTGACAACCAGCGACGGCCGCCTTGAGCGCCTGCTCCCCGTCCTTGATCGCATCCCGGAAACGACCGCGCAGCACCCGCGTGCGCGCCAGCCACGCGAGCAGCAACACGCGCTCGTCGCTGTCCTCCTCCGCAGGGAGCAGCGCCAGCGCGCGCTCGGCGGTCCGGATCCCGTCCTGGCCCCGGTTCAGCTGCCACTGGGTCCGCGCCAGGCGTCCAAGCACCGCCGAGTAGCGCCGCGGTTCTCGCTCCGAGTCGAGCTCAGCGAGCGCGGTCTCGAGCAGCACCTCGCTGCGCGCATGATCCCCGCCGTTGGCGTGAGCCTGCGCCGCAAGCGACAGGAGGTCCACCCGATCGAGCCCGACCAGCGCCTGGGCGCCGTCCACCCGCGGCCACAGTTCCAGCGCCCGCTCGGCGAGGTCGGCGGCCTCTCCATAGGCGAGCACGTCGCGCGCCGCGAGCGCCGCTCGTACGAACGCACGCAGCGCAGCCGGCTGATCGCCGGCGGCCGCGTAATGCCCGGCGATCGTCGCCGCGCGCTCCATCTCGTCTTCGCCATGGTCGTGATTGCGATCCTCGAAAGTCCGCGCCAGGGCAAGGTGCAGGTCGACTCGCTCGCCCGGAAGCAGATCGTCATAGAGCGTCTCGCGCAGCAGCGCATGACGAAAGAACAGCTGCCCGTCCTCCCCCGCCACCAGCAGCTGCTCGCCGACCGCCTCACGGAGCGCCTCGTGCAACCGCAGGTGATCGATTCCCGTGACCTCGGCGATCGTTGTCTCGTCGAGCCTACGGCCGACCGCGATCGCGCGAGCGGCCTGCTGGGCGTCGCCGGGCAGGCGCTCGATCCGGAGCATGAACGCGTCCCGCAGGCTCTGCGGGGCGGCGCCGCGCCCATCGAGGCCGGCGGCCAACAACTCCTCGGTGTACAGCGGGTTCCCCTCACTGCGCGCAAACAGTCGCTCCACCAGCCCGCCGCTCGGGGCATCGCCGAGGATGTCTGTCAGCGCTTCAGCCAGCTCATCGCGATCGAATGGCTCCAGATCGATCCGCCGTGCCCGCTCGAGCCGCTCGAGTTCGCTGAGCAGCGCCCGCATCGGGTGGCGGCGATGCAGCTCGTCGGTCCTGAAGCTCAGCAGCTGCATCACCCGCTCCTGCCTGAAGCTGCGTGCGAGGAATGCGACGAACGTCCGCGTTGAGCGATCCGCCCAGTGCATGTCCTCGAGCACGAGCGCAACCGGCTGCTTCTCGCTCAGGCAATCGAGCAGCTCGAGCAACGCCTCGAACAGCCGCAACTGCTCAGAACCGTCGCGCCCGTCCGGCAACGCCTCGCCGTCATCAAGCCCCGGCAGCAGGGTCGCAAGCTGGCGCCGACTGCCCGCCGTCAGCGAGTCGAGCGTCGCGTGCCGCTCGCGCACGAGCGGCCGCAGCGCGCTCAGCAGTGGCGCGTACGGCAGCTCGGTCTCACCCTGCTCGACCGCCTCGCCGCGCAAGACAAGCGCGTCTTCCGCCAGCAGCCGGTGTTCGAATTCGCCGACCAGACGAGTCTTGCCGACACCGGAGTCACCGCCGAGTAGGACCAGCACCGGCCGCCGGGCCGCTGCCTCCCGCCATGCCAGCTCGAGCTCCGCCAGTTCCCCGACCCTGCCCACGAAGTGGCTGCTTGTGAGCCGCGCGCGCACGGCCGAAGTATCGCCGGAACTCCAGGACCGCCGCTGCCCGGGACCGCCGCTTTGGGATCTCGGCTGCATGAATTCGGTGCTCCGCGTTTCGCCTGCCATCCTCAGCGCGTGCTGAGGAGAACTCGTAATTGAGGCCGGAATACATTTTTCGCTCCTCTCGATTTCATCCACTGGAAGCAGAATGGACTGAGAAGCGCCCCCGCACATCGGGAGAACGGAGCGGATCTAAGGCCCCGGGGCCTTAGTTGTCTTACTCGACCCCTTAGGGCCCACGACCCCTGAGGGCCCACGACCCCTGAGGGCCCACGACGCGAACCCTTACCGACGCAGCGGCGACTCGAGCTCGGCGCAGAGCGCCTCGACGACGGCTGGGTCGAACTGCTTGCCGGCGCCGCGGCGCAGCTCCGCGAGCGCATCATCATGTGAGCGGGCATCCCGGTAGGGCTTGGACGCGCGCATCGCGTCGTAGGCGTCGCACACGGCGATGATCCTGGCGCCGATCGGAGGCTCCGCGCGCCGTAGGCCGTCGGGATAGCCGCGGCCGTCCCAGCGCTCGTGCGCCGAGCGCACGAGCGGCGCGATCGGCGCAAGCGACGGCGCCGTCCGCAGGATCCGCTCGCCGATGATCGGATGCTGGCGCATGAATTGCCACTCGCCCGGGTCGAGCTCGGCGTTCTTGTGCAGGATCGCGTCGGGCACGGCGATCTTCCCCACGTCGTGAAGCTCGGCCGCGCGGGCAACCTGTTCGGCCGACTCCTGATCGAGACCGAGCCGGATCGCGACGCGAGCCGCCATCACCGCGACCGCCCGCAAGTGCTCATGAAGCGCTGGATCCCGCTCGTGGAGCATGCTCAGCACGGCATCCCGGGTCTGCGCCTGGACGATCGTCCGGCGCGACTTGGCGACGTACATGCGGCCGTCGGCAACCCCGAGCGCGGCGGAAACGCTGCCGGCCTCGCTCGGGCAGGCGACGGCGCCCGAGGAGCTCGTGATCGAGAACGCGTCGCCACGCTCTGAGAGCGCCGCCTGCGCGCGCTCCAGCGTGGAGGCGGCGCCGCGGCCGGCGCCCTCCAGGATCGCGCAGAACTCATCGCCTCCCATCCGGTATGCGGATCCCGGAACGACAGCCGCAGAGAGCCGGTCGGCAAGCCGGACCAGGAGCGCATCGCCACTCGGATGCCCGAACGTGTCGTTGTAGCGCTTGAAGCCGTCGAGGTCGAACAATGCCAGCACGAACGGCCGGGCGGCGGCCGTCGGCCCGAGGCGCCGTTTGAGATCGCGCACGAGCAGGCGGCGGTTGCCGAGCCCGGTGAGCTCGTCGGCGTGCGCTTGGCGCCGGCTGCGCTCCAGTAGTTCAAGCGCTACCGACATGCGCACGATCATCACCGCGAGCGCCGCTGCCGCCAGGCCCGCCGCGAGCCCTCCGACCTCGTGCGCCACGGCGGCAATCAGGACGCCGAGCGCGGCGACGGCGCTGAGCAGCGGCGCCGGCAGGCGCTCTGCCGCGTCGCGGGCGACCACGGCGCGATGGGTTGGATGAAACGCCGCCAGTCCGAGCATCAGCGCCGAGGCCACGAACAGCGTGTCGGCGAGTGATCCACGGTGGAAGTGTCCCGCGTTGGTGAGGTGCACGAGCACCGCGTCGCCACACACGTTCGCCGCAATCGCGGTCGCGATCAGCGCCCACGCCAAACCGGGGCTCCACCCGGTCATGCCGACGACCGTGACGACGAACGCCAGACCGATCAGAGCTCCGAGTAGGAACACCCCAGGCGGTGCAGCTGGAACGTGCGCCGCGCCGGCGTCGCGCGCGGGATACAGCAGCACGGCGGCGACCGCCGCAGCGGCCAGGCCCGCCAGCACCCCGTCGAGCGCGAGCACCGGATCGAACTGACGCACCCGCTCGCGCGCGAGCAGCCCAAGCGTGACGTAGGCAAGGCTGAAGGCGACGAACAGCAGCACTTGTGCGGCCTGCGGGTACCACGCGTGCGGATCGGGCTCCAGCAGGCGGAACACGATCTCGGCGCAACCCCAGACGAGGACGCCGGCCGCGGCAGCGCTCCAGGCAGCGCGCGCATCACCTCGCTGTGCGCGGCGCGCGCAGGCAGCCGCTGCGAGCAGAAACAATCCGCAGTACAGCCAATCGTCGATCAGCCTCGAACTGCTGCCGCTCGCGGCAAAGCCCGCATGGATCGCGAGACCCGCAATGGCGAGCACCGCGAATGCGCGGCGCTTGACATCCACCGGCGCCTTCTCCGTGGCATGACCCTTCCGAGCGGCCGGATAGCCCGACAGCCCGGGCCGTCTGTACGACCCAAACTCCATCTTTCCCCGGTTTCGTCTCGCGCCGTTATCGGAGCGAAACGCAATCCGATGATCGTCGCACCGTCATCGTACCCGCCCCGGGATCCCCATAACAGCCAACCGGGTCAAACATCCGTCCAGTCGCCGCGCCGGCCGACGGGCCGGGCAGCAGCCGCGAGACGCGGCGCCCTAAGCGCTCGGGGACGTGTCGCCGGCGCTCAGCGGCGTTGACGACGAGCGCGTCGCCGAGCGGACCTCATCAGCGGAGACGTTCTGCGGGTGATGGCAGGCCGCCGTGTGGCCGTTGGCGTACACGGACAGCTGCGGCTCCACCGCGCGGCAGACCTCGGTCGCACGGGGACAGCGCGTATGGAAGCGGCAGCCGGACGGCGGATTGATCGGATTCGGCGGCTCGCCCGTGACGACCTCGCGGATGCGTGCGCGGTTGTCGTGCGGGTCCGGGATCGGGATCGCCGCGAGCAGCGCTGATGTGTACGGGTGGATTGGCTTTGAGTACAGCTCCTCGGCGGGGGAGATCTCCATCAGCTTGCCGAGGTACATCACTGCGATCCGATCGGAGACGTGGCGCACGACGCTCAGATCGTGGGCCACGAACACATAGGACAGGTGCAGCTCATCCTGAAGCTCATCGAGCAGGTTGATCACCTGCGCCTGGATCGAGACGTCGAGCGCCGATACGGGCTCGTCCAGCAGGATTAGCTGTGGGTTGACGGCAAGCGCGCGGGCGATCCCGATGCGCTGGCGCTGGCCGCCGGAGAACTCGTGCGGGAACCGGTTCAGGTGCTCGGCATGAAGTCCGACGCGCTGCACCAGCGCGCGGCTCTCGGATTCGATCTGGTCCTTCGCGACACCGCGGATCCGCAACGGCGTCGCCAGGATCTGGGCCACCCGCTTGCGCGGGTTCAGCGACGCCTGCGGATCCTGAAAGACCATCTGCATCTGGCGGCGAATCGGCTCCATCTGGTCGCGGCCGGCGTTGGTGATCTCCTGGCCACGGAACCGGATCGAGCCGCCGGTCGTCTCGATCAGCCGCACCAATGCCCGAATCAGCGTGGTCTTACCGCAGCCCGACTCGCCGACGATGCCCAGCGTCTCCCCCTCGGTCAGCTCAAACGAGACATCGTCGACGGCGTGCACGTGGCCCATCGTGCGGTCGATCACCAGGCCTGCCTTGATCGGGAACAGGACCTTGACGTGGTCGACGTCGAGCAGGCGGGAGCCGCCGCCGTTGGCGCCGAGGTCGCCGCTGAGGTCGCCGGCGGCGTTCGGCTCAGCGACGCTCCCGGACTCGAGCGGTCCTTCTCCCTCCGCGCTCACGTCCCCACCTTCTGCGGGCTCGCAAGTCCGATCTGGTCGCCGACCTGGCGGAGGGAGCGCTTGGCCTCGGGCTCCAACCAGCAGCGATCGAGGTGACCGGGATCGTCCGGGAGACCTGCGGTCAACGCCGGGACCTCCGTGCAGTGCTCGAACGAATGTGGACAGCGAGGACGGAAGTGACATCCGGCGGGCGGTTTCAGCAGCGACGGCGGCACGCCGGGAATCGCCGGCAGGCGCTGACCGCGATCACGATCGACGCGTGGGATCGAGCCAAGCAGTCCCCAGGTATACGGATGTTGCGGGTCATAAAAAATCTGCTCGAGCGTGCCCTGCTCGACGACGCGCCCGGCGTACATGACGACGACGCGGTCGGCGATGTCCGCGACCACGCCGAGATCGTGAGTGACAAGGATCACGCCGGCGTTAGTCTCCACGCGCAGCTTTCGCAACTCGTCGAGGATCTGAGCTTGGATCGTCACGTCCAGCGCGGTCGTCGGCTCGTCCGCGATCAGCAGCTTCGGCGAGCACGAAAGCGCCATCGCGATCATTACCCGCTGGCGCATGCCGCCCGAGAACTCGTGCGGATATGAGCGCAGCCGCTCTTGCGCGCGGGGAATGCCGACACGCTCCATCAGGCTCGCGGCTCGATCCATCGCCTCGGCCTTGGAGATCTCGTGGTCGTGCACGCGGATCTGCTCGACGATCTGCTTGCCGATCCGATGCACCGGGTCGAGCGAGCTCATCGGATCCTGGAAGACCATCGCGATCGAGCCCCCGCGGATCTTCTGCAGCTCGTCGGCGGACGCGCTCAGCAACTCGGCGCCTTCCAGCTGTGCGGCCCCTTCGATCCGAGCATTGGGTCCTCGGGTCAGCCCCATCAACGTCATCGCTGTCACGGACTTGCCCGAGCCTGACTCGCCGACGATCGCGACGACCTCCCCGCTGCCGACCGTGAACGAGACGCCGTCGACGGCGCGCACGATGCCGTCCTCGGTCGCGAACGAGACCTTGAGGTCGGAGACCTCGAGCAGCAACGATGCGTCGGTGCTCACGTGAGCCTGATCCGCGGATCGAGGTACGCGTAGAGGATGTCGATCACCGCGTTCAGCGCAACCACCACAAATGCGGTAAAGAGCACGATCGCGAGCAACGGGATGATGTCGAGGCGGCCGATCGACTCCGCGGCCAACTGGCCGACGCCGTGCAGGTTGAAGACCGTCTCGGTCAGGATCGCGCCGCCGCCGATCACCTGCGCCATGTCAAGTCCCCACAGCGAGATGATCGGGATCAGGCTGTTGCGCAGGACGTGGCGGATCAGCACCTGTCTGTCAGACAGGCCCTTGGCGTGCGCCGTGCGCACGTAGTCCTCGTTGATCGTGTCCAAGATCGTCGAGCGCAGGACACGTGAGTAGAAACCAATGAACAGGACCGACAGCGTGAACCACGGCAGCACGAGGTGCACGAACCACTGCCACGGGTCGTCGGTGAATTTGACATATCCGCCCAGCGGGAAGATCCCCGCCTTGTAGCCGAGGAAGTAGAGCAGCACTGCGCCCAGGAAGAACGGCGGGAATGACACGCCCGCCATCGACAGCACGGTCAGCACCCGGTCGGTCCACTTCCCCGCTTTGACCGCCGCAAGCGTCCCAACCGCGATCGACGCCAGCAGCCAGAAGATACCGGCTCCGATCGCAAGCGACAGAGTCGCCGGCAGGCCCTGCTTGATCTCGTCGACCACGTTGAAACCCTGGGTATAGGAGTACGCCTCGCCGGTGAAGATGTTCTTCATCGTGTTGACGTACTGGGTGTAGATCGGCTTGTTGAAGCCGAATTTGTCCTCGATCTGATGAACCTCCGCCTGCGTCGCGCTCCGCCCCGCCAAGCGCTGGGCGGGATCCCCACCCGGGATCTTGACGAGCATGATGAACGTCAGCACCGAGACGATCACCATCACGCTCACCATCGCGATCAGCCTGCGAATTGCAAAGCGGGCCATCAGCGTGCCGTCCCGGCCATCAGTGAGCGATCCTGACCTTCGATCGCGGGTCGAGGGCGTCGCGCAAGCCGTCGCCGAAGATGTTGATCGACATCACCGTCAGCACCAGCATGATGCCCGGCACGAGCACGTTGTGGAACGCGGCGGGGATCGTCGAGACGCCGTCGGAGATCATCGTCCCCCAAGACGGGTTCGGCGGCTTGATCCCCGCACCGAGGAACGACAGCGCGGCCTCGAGCAGGATCGCGTTGGCGAGGATCAACGGGACGAAGACGACGATCGTCGACGCCAGGTTGGGCCCGATCTCGGAGAACATGATCCGCAGAGGGCTGAGGCCCTGCTGCCGGGCCGCATCGACGAACTCGCGCTCACGTAACGTCAGCACCTGACCGCGCACTGGTTTAGCCACATACGGGATGTACACGATCCCGACGACCACCGCGGGGACATACAGCGCGTTGCCGTTGATCTTGAAGATGCCGAGGTCGATGCCGCTGACGGCGAGCGTCGCGCCGAGCGCGATCCCGAGCAGCACGGCAGGGTAGGCCCAGATCGAATCCAGGAACACACCGATGATCGTGTCGGAAGCACCGCGAAAATAGCCCCCGACGACCCCGAGGATCAGAGCGAGAATCATCGTGATGACCGTCGCGATCATGCCGACCTCGAGCGAGTTGCGGCCACCGTAGAGCAGCCTGACCGCCACGTCACGACCGTTCGAGTCGGCACCGAGAAAGTACTTGCTCTTCCAGGTCGGGCCGATCGGGATCCCGGTGGGATCCAGCACGTAGGTCTTCTTGCCGCCGATCGAAATCGGCTTGTCGATGTTCTGGTCCGCCAGACCGAGATGCGCGACATCATGTGAGTACACCGGCGCGAGCAGGCACAGCACCACGATCACCAGGAACAGACCGCCGAAGAACAGCGCCACCTTGTTGCGGCGCAGACGCTTCCACGCGAGCTTCCACGGCCCGATCCCGGGCGGCAGCTCCTCGCCGTCGACAGCTAGAGCAGTTGGTAGGTCTGCCGAGAATTCAGTGCCGGAAGCGGATGTGGTCGCCATCAGTAGCGCGTGGGCTGGGACAGCAGAGTAGCTGTCCCAGCCCATACTCGCCAATTACTTCAATTTCAAACTGCTGAAGTCCCAGCCATAGAGCGGATGGAACACAGCCGAGCTCAGGTCGATCCGGTTCGACGTGAACGCCGGGAACGTCTGGTAGCCGTAGACGCCCACGTACGCCTTCTTCGCGACATACTCGTCGAGTGCCTGCCACTTGCTCGCGATCGAGCTCAGCTGGCTGGTCGGCACCTTCCCGAGCGTCGTCGACTGGCTGTCGATCTGCGGGTCCTTGACCTGGCCGAAGTTCTGGTTGTTTGTCGGCTGGATCGCTGACCCCTGCAGCAACAGGTAGAAGTCGATCGGGTTCGGGAAATCCTGGTTCCAGTCGGCGAAGCCCGTCTGCGGGTTGAGCTTCAGGTTGCCGATCGTCGTGAAGTACGACGCGTCGGCCAGCACTTTCTGGGTTGCCTTGAAGCCGATCTGGTTGAGGAACTGGGTGTAGTAGGTCATCCACTGCTGGCGCGGCGAGCGCGTCTCGCTCCAGACGGTGACCGGCGTTCCGGCCATGCCCGACTGCTGGACGAGCTGCTTGGCCTTGGCGATGTCACCGCCGCTTGCAGGGTCGCCGTACGGGCACGGCGTGGTCGGATGCCCAACCATGCCCGGCGGCAGGAAGAAGCAGCCGGGGATCAGCGTGCCCGAGCCGAGCCGGCTCATCGCGTTCTGGTCAATCCCGGTCACGACCGCCTCGCGTGCAAGCTGGCTCGAGAACGGCTTCGTCTTTGTGTTCAGGAAGACGTAGTAGGTCGAGTTCATGACCTTCTTCGAGTACCGGTCCGCCGCCTGCGACCTGATCTGCGGCAGCAGGCTGCCGGGGATCGTGTCGCCGTAGTCGAACACGTCGGCCGTGTTCTGGAGAACCGACAGTGCGTTCGAGCTGACGTTCGAGGAGATCTTGACGTTGATGTTCGAGTTGCCGGACGGAATGCCCGGGATCATCCCCGCGGTCCAGTGCGGGTTCTTGACCAGCTGGAATGACGCGTTGGGCACGACGTTGGTGATCATGTAGGGCCCGACGCCGGGCGGCGGGTTGTTCGGCAGGTTCTTCATCTGCGTACCGCTCGGCACGAGGCCCGAGGACGGGAACGCCAGGACGTTGTCGAAGGCGCCGTACGGCGCGATCAGGTGGATCGTGATCTTGCCGCTGGCGTCGTCGGCGGTGATCCCGGAGATCGTCTTTGCCTTGCCGGCGGCGTAGTCGGCCGCCCCGACGATCGTGCCACCGTAGAACTGACCTGAGCCACCCCAGGGAAGCTTCAGCGAGCGCTCGATCGTGTAGGGGAAGTCGCTTGCCTTGACCGGCTTCCCGTTCGAGTAGACGAGGCCCTTGCGCAGCGTGACGGTGTACGTTTTGCCGTCGCTGCTGACCGTGGGTAGAGCAGTCGCCACGCCCGGGATCACTTGCCCGCCGGCGAGGCCGCTGGCATGCGTGTAGGCCGTCAATCCGGTGTACGAGATCCAGTCGGCCTCTGCGGCCTGAGTGGTGTAGCCGAAGCCCGGATCGAGCGAGTCCGGCGCCGTGCCGACGACAACCGTGATCGGGCCCCCAGACGTGCTACTCGAGCTTGCGCCGCCCGAACTCGACGTTGACGCCGACGAACTACTCGATGACGAGCTTCCGCACGCGCTCAGCGCGACGACCGAAGCGAGCGCGAGAGCGGTCGTCAGTGCCGACCTTGTGTATCTCCTCAAAACTGTCCTCCTCCTAGAGGTTTTCCGGTCCCGCGCGAAATCTAGCTCGACGCGGGCGTTCTGGCGATGTGGCGGCGCTCCCTAATCAACCCACAACACGCAGTGCCGCTGATCTGGGCACCAGCGTCTGCCCGATTCCGTGTCCCCGCGCCGCCTAGTCGACGACGAGTACCGCCTTACCGTTGACGCGCCGGTCCAACAGCGCCTCAACCGCCGTCTTCGCCTCACGCCACGAGGCCGTCATGTCGATCTGCGGGTCGAGCTTGCCCGCGGCGACAAGGTCCGCGAGCCGGCGCAGGTCGGCGCTGCCGGTGCGCGAGTGGGCCAGCTCGGCGAAGATGTACAGCCCGTACAACCTGGCGCCCGGCGCCCGGCCGAACAAATCACGGGTCGGATAGGAGACCGGCTCCGGCGTGGTGGCCGCGAAGTTGATGACCGTGCCGCCCGGCGCAACGCGGCGCAGCGCCGTCCCGAGCACAGGGCCGCCGACGGCATCGAGGACCACGTCGAAATCGCGACCCGTCGGCTGTAGCTCCTGCTGCACCTCGTCGGCACCAAGCTCTGAGAGACCGCCGGTCCTCCGCGCGATCGCCGTCACATGCGCGCCGGCGAGCTTGGCGAGCTGGATCGCGAACCGCCCGACGCCGCCGCTCGCGCCGGTGACCAGCACGCGCTTGCCAAGCACGAAGCCGCCGTTCTCAAGCGACCGCAGGGCGGTCAGGCCGGCAACCGGGAGCGTCGCGGCCTGCTCGAAGGACACGCCCGACGGCAGCTCCGCGAGGTTCTCGGTTGCAACAGCGGCCAGCTCCGCCCACGCGCCGGAGTTCACAAATCCCACGACACGAGCGCCCTCGTCGGGACCACTTCCGTCCTGCGCGCGCCCTTGCACGACGCCGGCGACGTCCCACCCGGTGACCGTGCCCGGCTTCATCGACTCGAGCCGCCTTGTCTCGCCGCGGTTCAAACTGAAGGCCCTGACCTCGACCAGCGCCTCGTCGGGCGCCGGCTCGGGGTCGGGCACCTCGGCGAGTTCAACGTGCGGTGCAATGGCTGAGGCGACGAGCGCGCGCATCAACGCATTATCGTGCTTGCATCGCCCACGCCCCGAGGGAGGTATGGAGTTGACGCGCACAAGGCTGCTCCGAGGAATCGCTCTTGCCAGCACCACACTTGGATTCGCGGTCGCGAGCAGCTCCGCAACGGCCGCGCCACTGAAGGTCACCTGGATGACCGGGTTCGCGGCTTCCGGGACGCCGGCGCAGTACAACAAGGTCGGCGTGATCAAGGTCGGCCCGAGCAGCGCGAAGAACGTGCTCGTGCTCGAGCCGGGGACCTCCGCCGGCGCCGCCTACTTCGTGCCGTTTGCCCAGTGGCTCGTCTCCAAGACGCACGGCTGGCAAGTGTGGTCGGTCGAGCGTCGCGAGAACCTGTTCGAGGACCAGTCGGAGATGAACCTCGCCAAGCAGGGCAAGGCGGGATCCAAGCAGCTGTTCGATTACTACCTCGGGTACCTGGCCGACACCGGCATCACGCACCACATCCAGCCGGTGCCCGACTCGCAGGTGGGCTTCGCGCGCGGCTGGGGCCTGAACGTCGCAATCGAGGACCTGCATCGCGTGATCGAAGCCGCCAAACGGCGCGGCGGACAGGTGGTGCTCGGTGGCCACTCGCTCGGCGGCTCGGTCGTCACCGCGTACGCGACCTGGGACTTCCACGGTCAGGCGGGCGCAAACGACCTCGCCGGCCTCGTCTACGACGACGGCGCCAGCTTCGGGGCACCGGTCAGCGCCGCGGAGGCCACCGCGGAGTTGCGAAAGCTGCAGGGCACGTCTCCGTGGCTGGCGTTCAGCGGCATCCCAGCACCCGACCTCGGCCTGTTTGCGGCGACCGGCTCACTCGGAGCCTTGATCGACCCCAACGGAGCGTCGGTTGGCTACACGTTCCCGCTGTTGCCGCAGTCGCTGAAGACACCGGTGCCGCCGACGAACCTCGCCCTGTTCGGCTTCGACACCGATCCCAAGACATCGAAGCTCGTCTTCGCTGCCCAGGCGCACGTCGGCCGGCTCGACAGGAGTGTCACCCCGGCGGGATGGGACCGTGCGGGCGCGATCACCCCACTTCAGCGCTGGGCCGCGATGCTGGCCGGACCCGGACTGCAGGACACCGACGGGAGCGAGTGGTACTTCCCACAGCGGTTGACCGACGACACCGGCGCGATCGGCAACGGGATCAAGAACGCCGCCCAGGCGGTCCTCGACGTCCATTCGACCCACGGCCGCACCCTGCCGCGGACGCTGCGGATGTACGCCTTCGGGGCATACGGGGGAGCGGCGATCCTCGACGCGACCAAGGCCCTGGCAGCTCAGTCCCACATCCCAACGCGGAACCTGACGCTCGTCAACCGTCACAGCACCTACGCCCACAACGACCCGGCCGGCGCCTATCCGCGCAACGTGTTCTTCGACGACCTGATCTCGTTCCTGGCGAAGATCAGCCCGCAGACCCTGTAGGACCGATACGCGCTAGAGCCGCTGGAGGACCTGCCCGGCGAGCCGCTCCGCCGCGCCGTCGGCGTAGGAGAAGAACAGCGACGGCTCGGTCAGCTCCAGCTCGATCAGCTGGGGATCGCCGTCCGGCCCGCGGATCAGGTCAACGCGGGCGTAGAGCAGCTCGCGCCGCGGCCACGACAGTGAGTCGAGGACCTCCTCCGCGACCGCGCGCTCGAACCGATCGGGCTCGCGCGCCCGGATCTCCTCCTGCACGTATAGGCCGTCGCTCGGCGGCTGCCCCGGCTGCAGCATCTGGCCCTTGCGAATCGCGTGCGAGTAGTCGCCGCCGAAGAACAACAACCCCGTCTCGCCATGATCATCGACCGCGTCGAGGTACGGTTGGACCATCGCGATGCGGCCGTCGGCGAGCAGCCCGTCCAGGTGCGCGCGGGCGCGATCCTCCTCGCCCGGACGGTAGCGAGCCGTGTCCCTCGATCCGGCCGAGATCGTCGGCTTGATCACGTACTCGCCGCCGGGCGGCTCCCAGCGGTCGCCGGGCGCCACCAGTTCGGTCCTGACCGAACTGGGCAGCTCGGCCAGATAGCACTTGTCGGTGTTCCAGCGGATCACCTCGGCCGGGTTCAGCAGGCGCGGCACGCGCTCGGCCCACGCGACGAACTCGCCTCGGCGAGCCGCGTAGTCCCAGGTGCTTCGGATCACGACCAGCTCGTAGGCGCCCCAGTCGACGCTGTCGTCGTCCCACACGGCCGGCACGGCATCGACCCCGAGCTCACGGAGGGCGTCGAGCAGCATCGGCTCGTCGTCGGCGAGCTCGGGCAGCTCAGCGCAGGTCGCGATCGCAACGCGTGGGCTCATGGCAGCGCGTTACTCGGCGGGCGCCCAGCGCTCATTCAGCTCCTGCCAGCTCGGCGGAGGGCCCGGCAGGTCAGCTCCACTCTGAGCGCGCAGACCGTCGAGGATCATCGCCAGGTAGCGGCGGCGCAGCTGCTCGGTGCGCCCGCGGTCAGAAACCTTGACCGCGGCGAGCAGCTCGAAGATCAGCGACAGATCGTGAACGTCGAGATCGGGGCGCAGGGCTCCCTTGACGCGCTCGAACAACCGCGCCAGCAGCTCGTTCGCGCGCTCCGCCAGCGCGAACATCTCCTCGGTCGGCGTGAAGCTGCCGGCCAGCGCCAGCGTCATCGAACTGGTGTCGGCATCGACGAGCCGGCGCATGTAGTCGGCGAACGAGCTCCAGTCATCGCGCCCGTCTGAGAGCGCGGCTTCGGTCTCGTCGACAAACCGCCGTAGACCGTCGTTGCACAGCTTGCGAAGCAGCTCCTCCTTGCTGGCATACCGCCCATACAGCGCGCTGATCCCGACTCCGGCCTGCTTGGCGACGGCTGTGATCGGCGCGCTGGGATCAGCCAGAAACACAGTCCGCGCTGCGTCGAGGATCAGCGCGTCGTTGCGCGCCGCCTGGGCACGCCGGCCGCTCATGGGGGCCTCGGAACCGGTCGCCATCAGATCCGATAGTAGCGGAACGGACGGTTCCATTCTGACTCCGCGCGCTAGATCGCTTTACCTGGAGGGGTGGTCGCCTGGTAGGAAAAATACGGTGGGTTTAACGCCCACCCCCTGGTCCAGGACCAGCCCGCCCTCGAACATCTACGGCGCCCCGACCCGGGTCAGCCATTGGGCTCCCCAGCCGGCGCCGATGGTTGCCGCCGCGCTGACGGACGCGCCCCCGGCCAGCCCGAACGTGAAGCCTGCGGCAAACGCGTCGCCACAGCCGTAGGCGTCCCGAGGCTCCCCGGGAACCTCGGCCGCCTCCCAGCGCCCCTCCGATTCTCCGGTCCAGCGCCCGCCGTTGGCACCGTCTGTCGCGAGCAGCAGCCGCGACCGCCCGGCCACCCGCTCGGCCCAGGCGCGCTCGTCGAGGTCACGCGCGCTGAAGATCAGCGCGTCGATCATCGGCCCGTCCCGAGCGCCGAGCGCCGAGCGCGCTCGCGGCGAGGCGACGACGACCCCGGCGGCGCGCGCTCGCTGCAGCGCTCCGCCGTCGCCGGCCGTGAAGTACGCCCCGTCGGCACCGGCGAGCCGGTCCCAGTCAAGCGCGTCCGAGCCACGCGGCTCGAGCCGTTCTCCGAGCGTGATGATCGTCCGCTCGCCGGCGGGCTCGAGCAGCGTCACCGCGCGCCGCGTCGGCTGCTCACGCCAAGCGACATGCATCCGCACCCCAGCGGTGGCCAGCTGGTCAGCCGCCGCCTCGCCGACGAGGTCGCGACCGAGCGCACAGAAGAAATCGACCTCGGCGCCGGCTTGCGCGAGGACCCCGGCGACGACACCGCCGCCTCCGGCGGCCCGCGCAAACGCCCCGCTCGCATGGACCACCTCACCTGAGACGGGGAACCGCTGCACAGGCACGAAGTCGACCCATTCGATATGCCCGACGACGGCAATTCGTGTCATGCGAGCAAGGCTGTCACGGCACACCGTCTCCGAGGAGTTTCTCGAAGCAGACGCTCGCCGGCGAGGCCACGTAGGGACCGAAGGGCGGGATCCGACCGTAGCCGGCGGACTCGTACAGGCTCATCGCCGCGTGCTGTCGCTTCCCGGTCTCGAGCACGACCCTCGTGACCCCCAGCGCAGCTGCCTCACGCTCGAGCGCGCCGAGGATCGCGCGGGACAGGCCATGCCCGCGTGCGCCGGGCACGACGTACATCCGCTTGAGCTCGGCCTCTGACTCAGTCAGCTTCCGAACGGCACCGCAGCCGACCGGGACACCCTCGACCCAGGCGACGAGGAACCGGCCGGCACCCTCGGCGACCTCATCGGGAGAGAGCGTTGTGAACCGCTGCTCGGGCGGGTACGCGAGCGCCAGCTCGGCGTTCAGCTCCGCGATCAGCCGGAGCGCCGCCGGTGAATCGATCGACTCCGCGCGGATCTCAACATCCCGCCTCACGGCGTGAAGGCATCCGTGCGGCATGGCTTGCCGCCGCACACGTCGACCACCGTTCCGTTCGGCTGTAGGAAGTCGGACTTCTGCGTGCGAGCGGCGACCGTGCTCCGCGGGTTCTCGTGCGGATCCTGAGTCGTCGGGTCGCTTTTGACCTCAGGAGGCGCCGTGTCGGTGAGCGGCGGTGGCTGCGTATGACCCGGCCCGCTGTCCCAGATCACAATCGCCGAGCCGGCGAACGGGTAGCGAGTGATCGCGGGGATGCCGTAGAACATGTTCCGGTCCTGGGCACGATTCGTGCTCTGGTCAAGCGCAGGCACGTGCACCGAGGCGCCGATCGTCCGGGCCTCAACCGCTGCCGAGTAGTCGCTCACTTGATGGTCGCCGTAGGCGATCTGCATCAGCACCGTGTGCGACGGCGTGTCCGGCAGCGGGCTGCTCGTCATCTGCTGCGCATATCCGTCGGGCTCGCCGCGGTCCCATAGCTGCTGCATCAGGTCGAGGATCAGCGGATGCAGAGAAACGTCGGTGTACGCCTTGTAGAGCACGGCCGCGTACAGAGCGAAGTCGGTGCTGCGCAGCAGCAATACCCCGCCGTAATTCATTCCGGAGACGCCGAGCACCGCGCGCCGGTAGTCCGGCGCCAGCGCTGTGGTCATCCCGCCCATGATCCCGCCCTGGCTGTTGCCGTCGTAGTACAGGTGCGAGGTGTCGAGGATCGGGTGCCCGCCGGACTGGAATGCCGGATTCGAGGCAAAGCCGCCCGGATGGAGCATCGCCCGCCCGAGGAACAGCATGTTCAGCACGCCCTGCTGGAGGCGGTCGACGACGGCTTCGAACAGGTTCAGGTTGCCGAGTGCGTTGATGTCGGCCGGGACGTCGCCGTCGGCGAGCCCCCACCAGTCCGTCGCGCAGAACACGAAGTTGTGCTCGAGCGCCATCGCCTTGACGTTGCCGGCGGTCACCTCATCACGCGAGCCGAGCAGGCCGTGCCCGTACAGCGAGATCCGCGCGGGCGTGGCCGTCGTCGCCGTGTTCGGCACGACGCAGTAAAAGCTCGCGGTCGCGACGTTGCCGGGGATCTGCGTCGGCAGTGCATCAGGCTTGGGGGAGCTGTAGTGAAAGCCCGGCTGGGCGCTGGCACCGCATGTGACCAGATAGCAGGGAACGCTGTACGTGCCCTGCACGTCCGTGATCCCCGCAGTGCTGTCAGCGACGCTGCTCGTGACGGTGAACGGCGGTGCCGAACCCTGTGCGACACCGTCGGAAAGGTTGCGGTCACCGAGCTGCGCGAATGCGCCGTCGCGGATCGCCAGCATCCGGTCGGTCAAGCTCTGGCGCGAGGCGATCGTGAAGTCCCACGCCTCGACGAGTGATGACCCGGCGATCCCCGCCCGCTTCAGCGCTGTGAAGATCCGTGCGTAGCGCCCCTGCTGCGAGCGCTCCGCCGCCGGCAACGGCCTGCCGTCACGCAGTTTCGCAAACCACCCAGGCGCGGCGATCAGGTGCCCCGCGCCGTTACGCAGGTTGCGCAGCGCGACGATGTAGGTGTGACCCTCGGTGAAGTTCTTGCCGGGGTGGATCATCAGGTTGGTGGCCGCCGCGCTGCGCGCGTTCACATCGAGCTCTGACCAGATCAGCTGGCGAGCGCCGGTCTGCTCGTCAATCACGACGATCGGCTGGCGCTTGACGAACGCCTGCGCCATGTCCGCGAGGCTCACCGCGCCGGTCTTGGCGAACGCGCGCGCGTTATCGAAGCCGGGCACGTGCACGATCACGGCGCTGCCGGGGCTGAAGCCGTCGCTGCGGTCATACTCGCCGACGCCGATCCGCTGGCCCTTGGTGTTGACCGGCATCGCAGCGGCCGGCAGGTGCACACGCAGCCCGGTCGGCGTCGAGCGATCGGGACGGGTGAACAGATTGCTCGGGAACGGAAGCAGGCACGGGGCCTGCGCAAACGGCTGGCAATCAGCCCCCGGAGCGCGGGCAGCCGAGGTCGACGGCAGTGCGAGCGCGAGGCTCGCCGCGATCGCAACGATGGCAGGGAACGTGAACGCCTTCGTGGCGGCGCGGGCAGCGAGCATCATCTCTCTCCTGTTCGACGGAACGGCGGGGGCAGACTACTGGACGGGTGGCCAGGTACCGTGCCGAGCATGCGCGTGTCGCTGTTCATCACCTGCTTGGCGGACACAATCTTCCCGCAGACCGGACGCGCCGTGGTCGCACTGCTCGAGCGCCTCGGCGTCGGCGTGGACTTCCCGCTGGAGCAGACCTGTTGCGGGCAGATGCACTTCAACACCGGCTACGCCGACGAGGCGATCCCGCTGGTCCGGCGCTTCACCCGCACGTTCGCCGCGAGCGAGTTGGTGGTGTCACCGTCGGCCTCATGCGTCGCAATGGTCCGCGACTACTACGGGCGCGTGGCCGAGCTCTCCGGCGATGACGCGCTGGCGGCCGAGGTCGCCGCGATCGCGCCACGCGTGCTCGAACTCAGCGAGTTGCTCGTCGATCGGATGGGCCTCGAGGATGTGGGCGGGTTCTTCCCGCACCGCGTGACCTACCACCCGACGTGCCATGGCCTGCGAATGCTCGGCATCGGCGAGAAGCCGCTGCGGCTGCTGCGCGCGGTGCGCGGGATCGAGCTGACCGAGTTGCCAGATGCACAGCAGTGCTGCGGTTTCGGCGGGACGTTCGCGATCAAGAACGCCGACACCTCGATCGCGATGCTGACCGACAAGGTCCGCGCGATCCTCGACACCGGAGCCGAGGTCTGCACCGCCGCCGACGGCTCGTGCCTGCTGCACATCAGCGGTGCTCTTTCACGCCAGCGCGCGGGCGTGCGGACGATGCATTTCGCCGAGATCCTGGCGGGCACCGACGGTCGCCTGCGATGACCGACGCCATCTCGCCGCCGCCGTTCCCCGAGGCCGCGCGTGAGGCGCTCGCGAACACGCAGCTGCGCCACAACCTCGGCCACGTCACCCGTTCGATTCGCGCCAAGCGGGCGCAGGCCGTGGCGGAGCTTCCCGACTGGGAGCAGTTGCGCGAGGCGGGCCGGGCGATCAAGGAGCGCGTGCTTCGGCACCTCGATGACTACCTGCTCGAGCTCGAGGCGGCGGTCGAGCGCGCTGGCGGCGTCGTGCACTGGGCGCGCGATGCGCAGGAGGCGAACGCGATCGTCTGCGAGCTCGTCAGCTCGCACGGCGCCGAGGAGGTCGTGAAGTCGAAGTCGCTGACGACCGAGGAGTGCAAGCTCAACGAGGCGCTCGCCGAGCGCGGCATCCGTGCGTGGGAGACCGACCTGGCGCAGCTGATCATCCAGCTCTCGGGCGACACGCCCTCGCACATCCTCGTGCCCGCGATCCATCGAAACCGGGAGGAGATCCGCGAGCTGTTCTCGCGGACGCTCGACGGCGCGCCGGCGGATTTGACAGACGACCCGCGCGAGCTCGCAGAGACCGCTCGCCGCCATCTGCGCCGGCTGTTCCTCGCCGCCCGGGTCGGGATCAGCGGCGCCAATTTCGCCGTCGCGCAGACGGGCACGATCGCGATCGTCGAGTCCGAGGGCAACGCGCGTATGTGCACCACTCTGCCGGAGGTGCTGATCACGGTGATGGGGATCGAGAAGTTGATCCCCACGTGGCAGGACTTCGAGGTCTATCTCCAGTTGCTTCCGCGCTCATCGACGGCCGAACGGATGAACCCCTACACGTCGCTGTGGACGGGCGTGACGCCCGGCGACGGCCCGCAGGAGTTTCACCTCGTGCTCGTCGACAACGGCCGCACCAACGTGCTCGCGGACGAGATTGGTCGCCAGACGCTGAACTGCATCCGCTGCTCGGCGTGCTTGAACGTCTGCCCCGTGTACGAGCGCACCGGCGGCCACGCCTACGGCTCCACCTATCCGGGCCCGATCGGCGCGATCCTGACGCCGCTCATGAGCGGCATGCGGGAGGCGAGTTCGCTTCCGTACGCCTCGAGCCTGTGCGGTGCCTGCTACGAGGTCTGCCCGGTCAAGATCAACATCCCGGAGGTGCTCGTCCATCTCCGGCACGAGGTCGTTCAGGCGTCCGGCGCAGCGAAGTCACGGCCCTCGCCCGAGCGCCTTGCGATGCGCGGGCTCGCGCGGATCTTTTCGAGTCGCCGGTTGTATGAGGCCGCACAACGTGCCGGTCGCCTCGGGCAGTGGCCGCTGGCGCGCCACGGGAAGATCCAGCATCTGCCCGGGCCGCTCTCAGGCTGGACCTCGGCGCGCGACCTGCCGTCGCTCCCGCAGCAGAGCTTCCGCGACTGGTGGCGGGAGCGCGAGCCATGAGCTCGGCACGCGAGGAGATCCTCGCTCGGATCCGCGGAGCGCTGCACGACGTCCCAGATGGCGAGCAGCCCACCGACATCACCGTCCCACGCGACTACCGCCGCAGCGACGACACGCCGGCCGCCGAGTTGGCTGAACGCTTCGCGCTCAGGGTGAGCGACTACCGCGCCACGGTCACCCGGATCCCGATCACGGAAATCGCGGCCGCGGTGCACGACGCTTGCGTGCGTCTTGGGCTGCGTCGGCTCGTGGTGCCCCCCGCGCTGCCCGCGCAGTGGCGTCCGCAGGGGGTTGGGGTGATCGAAGATCACCTCTTGCCGGCGGCGCAGCTCGACTCGGTCGACGGCGCGATCACCGGCTGCGCGGCCGCGATCGCCGAGACCGGGACGATCCTCCTCGACGGCCGGGGCGCGTCCGGTCGCCGGGTCGTGACGCTGGTACCCGACCATCACATCTGCATCGTGACCGAGGATCAGATCGTCGGGATCGTGCCCGAGGGGATCGCGCGCGTGGCCGACGCGGCGTCCGTGCAGCGGCTGCCGATCACGATGATTTCAGGCCCGTCGGCGACCTCCGACATCGAACTCGAGCGAGTCGAGGGCGTGCACGGGCCGCGCCACCTGATCGTGCTGATCGCGCGGTAGCGATCGGGCTACTGGCCGGCGCGCTGCAGCCACGCGACGTACAGATCGATGAACGCGTCCATCGCAGCATCGACTTCCTCCACGTTCCCGGTCGCGAGCAGGTCCAGCAGCAGTCCGCGTGTGACCGCGATCCCGAGCCGCGCGTGTGCCCGGGCGACGGGCCGCGGAAAGCCGCGGGCGACGCTCAGCTCCGTGACCGGGTCGAGCCAGCTGTCGACGATCCCGTCAAGCAGCTCGGTCGTATACGGTCGCCGCTGGAGCGCCTGCCCGTAAACCTCGAAGAACAGCCGCTCGTTCGGCCACAGCGAAGGATCCGAGATGTGCTTCCACCACGAGCGCATCGCCTCGTCCAGCGGCGCGGCGGGATCGGGGAGGATCTCGGCGAGCGTATCCCGCTGTCGCTGCTCGACGGCACGCACGATCTCCACCCACAGGCCCTCCTTCGATCCGAAGTGGTGGATCAGCATCCGATGGCTGGTGCCAAGCGCGGCGGCGAGCGATCGCAGGCTCAGGTCGCCGAAGCCGGCTTCGGCGACAAACGCGATCGCGCGATCCAGCAGCTGTTGCCTTGCGTCCGTACGACTCACTTGCATCGGTAGTGTACCATGTGGTACATGAAGCCAGTAACAGTCCACATGGACGTTCCCAACCCCCGCGAGGAGGTCTATGACTTCCTCGATGTGATGGCCAATCACGAGCCATTCACCAATCACATGCTCGTCGACTGGGAGTACTCCGGTCCCGACCGCGGCGTCGGATCGAAGGCCCGTGTACGCGTCAAGCTCGGCGGCACAAACGAAGTTGTCGACATCGAAGTGGTGTCGGCCACGGCGCCCGAGCAGATCGTCGAGCGCAACATCGGCGCGAACGGCCGCCGGGTCGCGAACGGCACCTACAAGCTCGCGGAGCTTCCGAACGGCGGCACCCGGGTCACGTTCGAGTACAGCTGGCAACAGGCACCGCTGCGAGAGCGGCTGGCGGCGCCGTTTGTCCGAGCGATCATGCGCCGCGGCGACGAGCGAGCGATGCAGCGCCTCGCTGAGCAGCTTACGACGGTCGCGGTCAGCTGAGCGGGCGCGATGTTTCCCCCGCCAACGAGGGGGGTGGTCGTTAAACCCACCGTATTTGTATTTTTCGTTAACACGACCACCCCCCAAGGGCGCCGCTGACCAGCCGCTAATCGATCACGCCTGACCGAGGTTCCGTAATGAGCTGGCGAGTTGGATCACCGCCCGCCGGCGGCGGATGCCGGTAAGTCCCAGCTCGAGCGCGCCGCCGCCGGCCCGGCGAGCCCGGACAGCAGCGCGAGCCCCCAATCCTCGCGTCCATGCGCGCGGGCCAGCGCCGCCGCCTTCGCCCAGTCGTAGGGGACCGCGCGGAGCTGCACCTGCCAGCTCCCGTCACGGCGCTCGAGCAGTGCGTAGCGCGCATGCGGGCTGCCGCTCTGCATCACGTGCGGAAACGGCACGTCGTGGTCGTACGCGGGCAGTCCGACGCTGCCTGGGTTCACGACGGTGGGACCGCCGTCGAGCGGTAGCAGCCGCGGCACGTGCGTGTGCCCGCAGAGGACGAGCTCGGCCTCCACGTCTGCCAGCAGCTCGCGCACCTCGGCGGGATCCCGCGGCTGCGCGCCCTCGGCGGTGACGACCTCCAGTAGGTAGCACTCATCGTCGGACGGCGAGCCGTGACAGGCGAACACGCCGCCCTCCAATTCTGCGGTCGGCGGCAGCGCGGCGAGCCAGCCAAGCTGGTCGGGGTCGAGCTGCCCGCGAGCGAACGCCGCGCTCGCCGCCGGATCGGCGCCCAGGACTGCCCGATCGTGGTTTCCGAGAATCGTGATCGCCCCGAGCGCCATCAGACGCTTCGCAGTGCCGGCCGGATCGAGCGGTCCCGCGACGCAGTCGCCGAGATCGACGAACGCCTGAGCGCCCGCGCGGGTCGCGTCCTCGATCACGGCGTCGAGCGCATCCAGGTTGCCGTGGACGTCAGCGAACACGGCGATCACGTTCGTGCTCGGCAAGACTTAGATGCTGTACTCGAACACCCGCTGTGTCGAGACCCTGAAGCTGACGCGCTGCTGCTGGCGGTAGTCAGCCGGGTCCTCGCCGTAGCGGCTCGCCATCGTCATCGCATCCGCAACCGCCGCCTGGCCCTCCGCGGCCAGCTCTGCGCGGCCTTTGATGCCAACCCAATGCAGGGGCTGCGCGGAATCGTGAACGACCAGCGACGCTCGCGGGTCAGCTCGTAGGTTCTGCGCCCAGCGCCGATCAGGCCGTCCGTTCACGAGCAGACCATCGTCGTCGACGAGGTAGTGAACGACGGCCTGGTGCGGCGCCCCGTCGGATCCAATCGTGGAGAGCACCGCACAGCGTGGCTCGTCCAGGTACCTACGGATCCCCGGCTCGATGCTCATGCGGCCGTGTGCTCCGCTGGACGCTCCGAGCTGGCGTTCGCGAGGGCCTCCCGAAGCTGCTCGGCGGGCAGATCGGTGCCGTAGCACGGAGTCGCCGGTTGCTGGCGCCAGGAGTCGTCGAGCCCGCCGGCGTCGACCGGATCGAAGCCGAGCTCGTCGACCAGGTTCATCACGAGCTGCTTGGCGGCGGCGTCGTCGCCGGCGACGGGGAGACCGAAGCGGTCCGGGTCACCCGCCGGCTTGCCCAGCTCGAGCAGGTGCGAGGCGTAGATGTTGTTGAACACTTTGACCACCGGGCCTCCGACATGCTGCTCCACCCAGCGCGCCTCCGTGAGGCCGTTCTCGATCTCCTCGATTCGACCGTCGCGCTGCTGGGGGTAGTAGTTGTTGGTGTCGATGATCGGGGCCCCGGGCGCGCGCGTGTCAAACAACTCGCGCGGAAGCTTCGGGATGTTCTTCAGCGGAATTGTGACGATCACGAGCTCAGCGTCCCGGACGGCGTCCTGCGCTGTTGCGGCCGTCGCGCCGGTCTCGGAGGCCAACTCACTGAGCGTCTCCGGCCCACGCGAGTTCGCCACCGAGACGTCGTGCCCGAGTGCCGTAAGCCGTCGTGTCAAAGCCCCGCCGATGTGGCCCGCGCCAACGATGCCTATCTTCACAGCAATCGCTCCTTAGTTCGATGACTTACGAACAAGTTAGCGTGTCCTCAGCGCCCGCCGTTACAGCCGCCGCCATTACAGCTGCCCCGACAGCCGCCGCCCCTACAGCCGCCGCCCTTCCAGGAGCCGGCGAAGGAAGCGCTGGGTCTCCGGACGCTCCGGCGCGGTCAGCATCTGCTCGGGGCTGCCCCGCTCGACGATCTGGCCTTCGTGCAGGAAGCAGATCTCATCCGCAACCTCGCGCGCAAAGCTCATCTCGTGGGTCGCGATCACCATCGTCATCCCGTCACGCTTGAGTTCGCGCACAACGTCGAGCACCTCGCCGACGAGTTCCGGGTCAAGCGCGCTGGTGACCTCGTCGAGCAGCAGAGCGCGCGGTTGCGTCGCCAGCGCTCGCACGATCGCCACCCGCTGCTGCTGGCCACCTGAGAGACGGTCGGGGTAATCCTGCTCACGACCCTCGAGGCCAAACCGCCCAAGCAGCTCGCGCGTGCGCTCCAACGCCTGCTTGCGCGGCTCGCGGTGCGCCCGGCGAGGGGCGAGCGCCACGTTCTCGGCGACCGTCATGTTCGGAAACAGGTTGAACGACTGGAACACCAGTCCCAGCCGGCGGCGCACGGAGATTGGGTTCACCGACGGGTCGGTGATCACCTCGCCGTCGAGCAGCACATCCCCGTCATCGATCTCCTCGAGCAGGTCGATGCAGCGCAACATCGTCGACTTGCCGGACCCCGAAGCGCCGATCAGTGCAACCGCCCGGTTCTCGCCGACCGTCAGGTCGATCCCGCGCAGAACCTGCCGATCACCATAGGCCTTGGTGACACCGCGCAGCTCGAGCACGTCGGTCATGCGAGTGCCGTGTCGCGGCGGCTGCGCTCGCGTGCCTGCATCCGGTCGAGGATCCGAGCAAGCGGAAACGTGACGGCGACGTACAGCGCGGCGGCAGCCAGCAGCGGCGTGAAGTTGAAGTTCTCGCCCTGGAAGATCTGCGCGACGCGGAATGCCTCCTGCGGCCCGATGATCGACACGAGCGCCACATCCTTCTGCAACGAGATGAAGTCGTTGAGCAACGGCGGCAACACGCGACGGATCGCTTGTGGGAGCACCACGAACCGCATCGCCTGGCTCGGCTTCAGGCCGAGCGAGAGGGCGGCCGCGGTCTGGCTGCTGTGGACCGAGTCGATGCCGGCGCGGTACACCTCGGCGACGTATGCCGAGTAGGAGAGCGACAGCGCAGCGCAGCCGAGCACGACCGGATCGGTCGGCAGACCGGTGAGCTGCAGCGCCGGAACCCCGAATCCGACCAGGTACACGACGAGGATCGTGGGGATCCCGCGGAACAGGTCGGTGTACACCGTCGCAAGCAGCTTGAACGGAAACAAGGCGGGCGCCCTCACCACCCGGCACAACGCGATCGCGAGCGCGAGTGGCAGCACGATCAGCTCGACCACCACGAACATCCGAACGTCCAGCCAGAAGCCGCGCAGGACGTCCGGAAATGCCTGCTTGAACGCCGGCCACGAGAAGAACGTCTCCTTCACGGTCGGCCACCCCGGGCTCGTCACGATCAGGGCAATCAGGCCTCCCAGGACCACGATCGTCGAAACCGCGGAGATCGCGACCGACCGGCGGGTCTTGACACGACGGGCGGCGGCTCTGGCGGCGCGGCGGTCGGACGCCACGGACACGGAGTGCTCCTCGCCGCTCAGTTCAGCTCGGGCGCGCCGGCGCCGCCCATCCACTGCTTCGTGATCTGCGCAAGCTGCCCGGAGGCCCGCACCTGGCCGAGTGCGCGATTCACGCACGAGGTCAGCGGCGACCCCTTCGCCAGCAGAGCGCCCCAGCGATCGCCGCCCGGTGCGCTGAACTGCCCGACGATCTTCGCCGTCGGGACCTGCGCGGCGGTGAGATAGAAGGCTGTCGGCAGGTCAACCACAACGGCGTCGACCAGGTGCTCCTTCAGTGCCGTGACGACATCGTTGGAGTTGTTGAAGACCCGAGGCTGCTTCGTCGGCTTGATCGACGCGTTGACCGCCGAGAGGCTCGTAGTGCCGATCTGCACGCCGATCAGCGCCCCCTTCAGTGCCGCCAGCGAACCCGCGCCGGTGTACTTCGAGCCCTTGGCGACGACGATCGCCTGCGGTGCCTGGAAGTACGGCCCGCTGAAGTCAACCGCCTTCGCCCGCACCGGCGTGATCGAAATCTGGTTGACATCGAAGTCGAAGGTCTTCGGACCAGGCGCATACGAGGAGTCGAACGGCTCGGTGACCCACTTGACCTGAGCCTTCGAGTAGCCGAGCTTCGCCGCGATCGCATATGCCACTGCGCTTTCGAAGCCCTTGCCGTTCTTCGGATTGTTGTTCTCAAAGTACGGCGGGTAGGCGGGCTTGTCGGTCGCGACCGTGAGCGTGCCCTTCGTGACCGTCTGCAGAGTGCTGGGCGTGCAGACAGACGCCGTCGCGGGAGAACTTGTGGTCGTTGTCTTCTTCGTCCCGCAGGCGCCGAGCACAACGCTGCAGACGCCGACAAGCACGAGAGCCGGGATTCTCGATCTCATCCGCGCGGAAGCCTATCGGGCCTGAGGGGGCGGTCGTGGAACCCACCGCATTGTTCGTTAATACGACCACCCCCCGGGTTTGAACATTCTCACGATGGCTCGGCGCCGGCACGCAGGAACGGCTCACCAAGCGTGGAAGGGCGGGGTCTATGCCGCGCGCCAGCCGTCAGTCGATCGCGCAGTACGAGGAGCGGATCCTCGCTTACGAGCAGCGCCCGGCACCGCGCCGGGCGGCACCCCCAACGGCCCACGAACGCCACACGCGGCCCCCCACCCCCCGGCGCCGCCACGCACCAACAGCGATGCGCGTGCTGCGGGTCCGGCTCAGGCGGGTCGTGCTGCTGACAACGCTGTTGCTGTTCACGGCCGCCTCATTGTCGTTCGCGGCGACGATGCTCGAGCCGTCAAACGTCCCGTTCGGCGTGCGCACGGTCGAGTGGTTGCGCGACAACGGCGCCGCTTGGCTCGTGTCGGATATCGAGAGCGTCTATTACTCGCTGAATGCGCCCTCGACCGGAGGCTCTGCGCTGAAGGCGCTGCCGACGGCGGGCGCCGCGGTGCTCGGCGTGGCCGACAGCTACGCGCCGCCGCAGATCTCCCCGGTGATCAGTCCGGCGCTTCCCGGGGAGGGAGTGTGGCATGGGACCGGGCCGCTCGTGCGCGGGGCCCCGCCGGTGCTCGTGGCGACGTTCCGCCCCGATCCCAGCTACCCCCGACTGGTGGCCGGGGTTGCATGGATCGACTCCTCGCGGGCCTGGCTCCAGCTGTACCCGGGCCGCTATGAGCCGCCGGGCGGCGGGAATCCGACGGCGGAGGTCCCGCCCGCGCTGCGGGGTGGGCTGCTTGCGACGTTCAACAGCGGCTTCAAGCTCGAGGATTCCGGCGGCGGGTTCGTGGCGTTTGGGCATGTCTACGCACCGCTCAAGGACGAAATGGCGACGCTCGTTCGGCTCCGCGACGGGACCGCCGACGTGCGCGCCTGGAGCGGCGGCCCTGATCCCGGGCCCGGGGTCGAGTTTGCGCGCCAGAATCTGCCGCTGATCGTGGACCACGGTCAGCTCAACCCGAATCTCAACGACGGTCCGCAGTGGGGAGCGACGCTCGGCAACGCGGTCCGGGTGTGGCGCTCGGGCGTCGGCGTCGATGCCCGCGGAAACCTGATCTACGCGGCCGCGGACATTCAGACCGCGACCAGCCTCGCGCAGATCCTGCAGCGGGCCGGCGCGGTCCGGGCGATGGAGCTCGACATCAACTACGAATGGGTCACGTTCAACTACTACGGATCCTCGGGTGCACTCGGCCGATCGAAGCTGCTGTCGGACATGAGCCGCGATCCGGCTCGATACCTCTCGCCGGACGACCGCGACTTCTTCGCGGTGTTCGCGCGCAACGGATGATGGCTCCTCGGGCCGAGCGCCGTCATGATTCGGCGCCCGCGTGAGCGACCGCTTCTCCTCTCCCCAGCCGAACGTGCCCGGACAGGGCATCGTCGCCGGCTACGGCCTCCGGTTCTGGGTGCTCGTGGCAACGATCGGGATCGCCGCCGGTCTCGGCGGTGCTGCGCTGATGGAGCTGCTGAAGGCGCTCGAGCACCTCGCATGGTCCTTCGACTCGGGCACGTTCCTGCACGCCGTCAAGGCGGTGTCCCCCGGCCGGATCGTCCTTGTGCTGTTCATCGCCGGCGTCATCGCCGCCATCGGCGCGGTCGTGCTGAAACGGCTGCGAGGCTTCGGCGGGGGCGAAATATCCGACGCGCTGTGGCTGCAGGACGGCCATCTCGCGTTCTGGCCGAGCATCGGACGGGGGCTCCTGTCGATCGTGGTCGTCGCGCTGGGCGCGTCGCTGGGTCGCGAGGCGGCGCCACAGCTGACCGGGGCGGCGGTTGCCGGCGGGCTGTCCGAGCGGCTCGGGATTCCACGATGGCAGCGGCGTCTGCTGGTCGCCTGCGGCGCCGGAGCAGGAATGGCGGCGGTCTACAACGTGCCGCTCGGCGGAGCTCTGTTCGCCCTCGAGGTGCTGCTCGGCACCGTCACGCTGCCGCTCGTGCTGCCGGCGCTCGCGACCAGCGCGATCGCCACCGCGGTGGCGTGGATCGCCCTGCCGAACAGCCCCACCTATCGCGTGCCAAGCTACAACGTCACCGCCTCTCAGTTCGTCTGGGCCGTGATCGTCGGGCCGCTGGCCGGCCTGGCCGCGGTCGGGTGGGTGCATCTGATCGCTCGTGTCCATCGGATGCGCCCAACCGGATCCTGGCGCGTGATCGCGCCGATCGCGGTGCTCACCTCGCTCGGGGTAATCGCGATCGCCTACCCGGAGTTGCTGGGCAACGGCATGGACACAGTCCAGCTTGCGATCACCGGCCGGCTCGCCGTCGGACTGCTCGCGGCGCTCGTGATCCTCAAGCCGGTGATGACCGCGGCCTGTCTCGGTAGCGGCGCTCCGGGCGGGCTGTTCACGCCGACACTGACCTATGGCGTCCTGTTCGGGGGGCTGCTCGGCCATGCCTGGAACCTGCTGTGGCCGGGCAGCGCTGAAGGGAGCTATGCGCTGATCGGTGGAGCGGCAATCCTCGCCGCCTCGATGCAGGCGCCGCTGGCCGCGGTCGTCCTGATCCTCGAGCTTGCGCACTACACCGACACGCTGATCGCTCCGCTGCTGCTGTCAGTCGCCGGGGCGATCGTCGTCACGCGGCTGATCGGCGCCCCCTCGATCTACTCCGCGAGGCTCGGGGAGGCGCCGGAATCGACCGCCCCGACCTAAAGAAGTACGGCCTGTTGTGCGATTACCTTGAACAGTGAGCGAGTTGATTTCGATTCAGCAGGGCGTCGCCGATGAGTCCAACCCACCGGCAGCGTCCGAACACGCCCGCAAGCGCATCCTGTTCGTCGACGACGAACCGGACCTGTTGGAGAGCCTGAGGGACGCGATGCGCCGCTACCGGCGCGTGTGGCAAGTGGATTTCGCCCCTGGCGGTGAGGTGGCGCTAGCGTTGCTTGCGCAGGAGCCGGCCGACATCGTCGTCGCCGACATGCAGATGCCCGGGATGGACGGCGCGACGCTTTTGCGGCAGGTGCGGGACCTCTATCCGACGACGATCCGGATGATCCTCTCCGGCTACGCAAGCCCGCAACTTCTGACCCGCGCCGCCACCGTCGCACACAGATTTCTCGGCAAGCCGTTCAACACCGACGAGCTCGGGCTGCTGATCGAGCGCTCCTGCGCGCTGCGCGAACTCACCGAGCAGTCCGAGGCCTACCGCGTCACCGCGGCCGCGACGGCACTACCGTCACGGCCGGGCGTCTACACGCAGCTGACCGAGGTCCTGTCGGACCCCGGGTGGGAGCCTGCTCAGGTGGCGATGGTGCTCGAGCGCGACATTGCGATCACCGCGAAGGTGCTCCAACTCGGCAACTCCGCGTTCTTCGGCGTCGGGCGCAAGATCACCTCGGTCCGCGACGCGGTTGTCTACCTCGGGGTCGAGACGATCAAGTCGCTAACGCTCACGGCCGAGACGTTCGGCCAGCTCGCCCCCGGCAGCGTTCACGGCTTCTCGATCGACCAGTTCCAGCGGCACGCGATGCTGGTCGCGAGGATCGCGGCGGGGATCCTGCCGGACGGCCACAGCCAGCAGGAGGCGGTTACCGCCGCGCTGCTGCACGATGTCGGAAAGCTCGTGCTGATTGCCGACGATCCGTCCCACTGGGAGAAGCTCAATGCGGAGGCGCATCGCCGCCAGATTCCGCTGCACTTCGTCGAACTCGAGCAGGAAGGCGTCACGCACGCCGCGACCGGCGCATACCTGCTGTCGCTCTGGGGCCTGCCGGACGGGGTCGTCGAGGCCGTCGCCCATCACCACGATCCGGGAGCCCTTCCGGGAGTCGGGCTTGACCCGGTCGGGGCCGTTCACATCGCCAACGCCCTGGCCAATGAGCTCGAGCCTGACGCCGACGGCCGTCCGCCGGCGCAGCCGCTCGACGACGGGTTCGTCGAGCAGCTCGGCGTGGGGGCACGGCAGAACGCCTGGCGCAGCCTCGCCTCCACCTGCGCAAACCAGCTGGTCGATCCGCACACATCAGCTGACCGATGAGTTCCGGGCAGGACCTCGGTCTGGAGACCTGAGGACCGCGGTTGCCGCTCCGAAAGGAATTGACCGTTACTGGCGGCATCGGCGCTGCTGCTCGCCGGCTTCCTCGCGCTCGAAGCGCGCGTCAGCTCGCCGCCGGTGCCGCTGTCGCTGCTGCGTCTGCGCAACCTCGCCACCGCCAACGTCGTCGGCGTGCTGTGGGCGGCGGCCTGGCCGCGATGGGCGACGTCGACCCGAAGGATGCAGGTCTCGCCTCCGGCGTTGTCAACACCGCGTTCATGATGGGAGGCGCGCTCGGGCTCGCGGTCCTCGCCAGCGTCGCCGCCTCGCGCACGAGCCATCTGCTCGCGACCGGACACGCGCACACCGACGCGCTCGTCCGCGGATACCACACGGCGTTCCTGATCTGAGCGACGTTCGCGGCGCTCGCCGCCGCACTCGCGGCGACCCGGCTGCGCGTCGGCGCCCGCGCCGCCGCGCCCCGCGAGGAGCGCGCCCGGGGCGGCGAGCCCGTTCTCGCCGGGCGCGAGGCCTAGCGGTCTGGCTCGGAAGTTCGCGGACGTATCGCGTGGAGAGGTCACGCGGCGAGGGAGGTGGGTCGGGCGTCGGTGTTGGCGAGGAGCTTGTGGAGGTCCTCGCGGGCCAACTTCCACGGGGACGGCCTGGGTCAGGTCGTGGCGCCGGGCCGGATCTGGCTTGGGAAGGGTGTCGTTGTGCTGTGGGCTGTGGCGCCGCTGCCGTTGACGCGGGTACCCGGACGGCCGCCCCGGTGCCGGAGCGCGAAACGAACACGATCTGCCGCAGTTGACCGCCGGCTGGGAGGCGTGGGACTTGGTGTTCGTCTATCAGTAGCGATCTCCCCCGGCTCACAGAACCGAGCGAACTGCGGCAGATCGTGTCTGTTTTCGTGCGCCGGGTCCGGCCCAGTCCGGCTGCCCGTAGCGAGGAGAGCGGGGCGTGCGGGAGGCGCGGTCCCTGCCGCCATTGCCGCCGGCGCGCAGCCCACCCCCCCGGTCAGGCGAGCGACTCGGTGTCCGCTCGCGCGCCAGTCATCAGGCATACCCGTTGACGGCGATCGTCCCGCGCGATCCCGGCAGGCTCTCAGCTGCTGAGAACGCGCGACATCCCCGAACCACCCCCTAACGGAGGCGCAACCGCGAGCGCACCGCGGCGCCGGTCGCATCGCGACAGCGCAGGCCGGCACGACCGCTGGAGAATCGTCTGGCCACTTAGTGGCACCACTTAGCGCGCGGCCAACTACTGCCCGTCAGTGCGGAAGCGCCCCGATGTGCGTCGGGGCGCGTTCCGCAAGGCTGGCGGACATGACCAGGGCCGATAGCGCCGGCCGCGATAACGAGGCACGCCACGAACGGCTGACGCTGTTCGCGATGTGCTTTGGCCTGTTCATGATCATGCTCGACAACACGATCGTGAACGTCGCGCTGCCATCGATCCAGCGCGAGCTGCACGCGAGTCCGGAGACGCTCGCATGGACCGTGAACGCGTACGTCGTGCCATTCGCGGCGCTGATCCTGCTCGGGGGCAAGCTCGGCGATCGCTTTGGCCGCCGGCGGATGTTCGTCGTCGGGCTGGCGATCTTCACCTTGGCGTCGGCCGCCTGCGCCCTGTCGGTGAGCGCCGGCCAGCTGGTCGCGGCGCGCGCGATCCAGGGGACGGGCGCGGCGCTGATGAACCCGCTTTCGCTCTCGATTCTTGTCGCAACATTCCCGCCCAAGCGTCTGCCAGGCGCGATCGGCGTGTGGGCCGGGATCTCCGGCCTCGGTCTCGCGATTGGACCGCTGCTCGGCGGGGTTCTCGTCGAGAACGCCAACTGGTCAGCGGTGTTCTGGATCAACGTACCGATCGGCCTGGTCGCCGTCGCGGTCACGCTGTGGGCGGTGCGCGAGTCCTGGGACGCCACCATCCGCTCGCTCGATCTCCCGGGCACGACCCTTGTCACGGCCTCGCTGTTCTGCGTCGTCTGGGGTTTGATCAAGAGCGACAACCACGGTTTCGGCTCGGCGTACGTGATCGGCTTCCTGGCCGCCGGGGTCGTGCTGGCGCTCGCGTTCGTGGCCTGGGAACGGCATGCCTCGGATCCGATGCTGCCGCTCGAGTTCTTCTCACGCCGTGCGTTCACGGTGTCCGACGTGATCTTGCTGCTCGTCGGTTTTGCGATGTTCGGCGCGATCTTCTACGGCGCGTTATTCCTGCAGAACATCCAGGGCTACTCGGCGCTCCAGGCGGGTGTCCGGACGCTGCCGTGGACGCTGATGATTCTGCTGGTCGCGCCGGTTGCGGGCAGGCTCGGCTCGCGCGTTGGCCCCCGCGTGCCGTCCGCGGTCGGGATGCTGTTGCTGACGCTTGGCCTGCTGGGGCTTGCCCACCTCGATGCGAATTCGCCCTACTCATCGATCTGGCCCTTCTTCGTCTCCTGCGGCGTCGGCACCGCGCTGGCGATGCCGACACTCAGCGCCGCCGCAATGGGCGCGATCCCAGCCGCCAAGGCAGGCGTCGCTTCCGGCGTGCTCAACACAGCACGGCAGGTCGGCGGCGCGCTTGGGATCGCGGTCCTGACCGCCGTGGCGGCCGGGCGCATCTCCTCGAACTGGGACCGTTCGTCGCGCCGTGCCGGGACCACTGCGTCACCAGGCGGCGCAGTTGCTGCCGCTTGCCGACGGCGGGCAGCTCGGGCTGATCGGCCGGCTCGCCGGACCGCTCGCGCGGGACGCCGCGGCGTCGGCGTTCATGTCCGGGTTCCACGCCGCAATGTGGACGGCAGCCGCGCTGTGCGCACTCGCCGCCGCGGTCGCACTGGTCGGTCTACGGCCAGAGCGCGAGGCGGTCGGACAGAGCGCGGCGCTGGCCTAGCGCAACGTACTAACCGCGTCAGGTCGCGAGCGCCTGACGCAGGTCCGCGACGAGGTCGTCCGGGCTCCTCGATCCCGCAGCTGAGCCGGACCAGGTCGGCCGGGACCGCGGCGGCGGAGCCCTCGACCGACTGGTGCGTCATCGCCTGCGGCACCTCGATCAGCGACTCGACGCCGCCGAGCGATTCGGCCAGCGTGAACAGCCGGGTGCGCGCGGCGATCTCGGCGGCGCGTCGGGATGCCGGAAGCTGACCATGCCGCTGAAGCCGGGCCAGCGCACGTCGTGCACGTCCGGGACGGCGCGCAGCAGCTCGACCGACCGCGGCCGCGCTGCGCGCGTGCGCCTCCATGCGCAGGTGCAGGGTGCGCAGGCCGCGGTGCACGAGGAAGCAGTCGAACGGGCCCGGGCACGGCGCCGACGGCGTTCTGGACGAAGCGCAGGCGCTCGTACCACTCGCGGTCGCGCGCGATCGACCGCCCCGCCGACGACGTCCGAGTGCCCGCCGAGGTACTTGGTCGTCGAGTGCACGACGAAATCGGCGCCGAGCTCGAGCGGCCGCTGGTTGGCCGGCGTCGCGAACGTGTTGTCGACCGCGACGAGGCGCCGCGCTTGCGGCGCGAGCGACCACCGCGGGATGTCGATCACGTTCAGCTGCGGGTTGGTCGGAGCTCTCGACCCAGATCAGCCGGGTCTCGTCGCGGACCGCTGCGCTCCAGCGCGTCCGAGGTCGGTCTGGTCGACCAGGTCGTACGCCAGCCCCCAGCGACTCATCACCTTGTCGACCAGCCGGATAGGTGCCGCCGTACAGGTCGGCCGGGCAGCACCATGTGCGAGCCCGCGCGCGCAGACCACCGTGATCAGCGCGTGCTCGGCGGCCAGCCCGGAGGCGAACGCCACGGCCATGCCCGCCCTCGAGCTCGCCGAGCGCTGTCTCCAGCGCGCGCCGGGTCGGGTTGGCCGAGCGCGCGTAGTCGTAGTCGCCGACGAACTCGCCGGGGCGGGGCTGGGCGTAGGTCGAGGTCTGGTGGATGGCCGGGATCACCGAGCCGAAGCTCGGGTCGGGCGTCAGCCCGGCGTGGACGGCGCGGGTGGCGAACGCATCGCGCCGCCGCTCCTCGCGATCGCTCACGAGGCCAATGCTTCCAGCAGATCGGTGCGGGTGACGAGTCCCTCGGCGCGGCCGTCGCGCGGTCACCAGCAGCGCCTGCTGGTCACCGACCAGCAACTCGACCGCCTCGCGCACCGGATCGTCGACGGAGACCGCCGGGAACGGCGGCTCCATCACCTCGACGATCTCCGCGTCGAGCAGCGCGCGGATCCTCGGCGGCGCGCTTGAGCAGGCCCGCGCTCGCCGATCGCGCCGACGACGCGTGGCCGGGTCGTGCGCGCTCACCACCGGCAGCTGCGAGACGCGGTGCTCGTGCAGCAGCGCCACCGCGTCGCGCACGCGGAAGTGCGGTCTGGACCGTGACCAGCGAGCGGAATCTCGCCGGCCTCGCGCTTGCGGGCGAGCACGTCGCCGACCCGCAGCTTGCGTGTCGCGCTCGAGGAAGCCGTACTGCCGCATCCAGGCGTCGGAGTAGATCTTCGACAGGTAGGAGCGGCCGCCGTCGGGGAGGATCACGACGATCAGCGCCTCGGGATCGTCGATCTCGCGCGGCGAGCTCGAGCGCGGCGTGCAGCGGCGAGGCCGCCCGAGCCGCCGGCGAGGATGCCCTCGAGCTGGGCCAGCCGGCGCGTGGTCAGGAACGCGTCGCGGTCGGACACCGTGATCCAGCGGTCGACCACCGTGCGGTCGAACGTCTCGCGGCCAGAAGTCCTCGCCCGACGCCCTCGACCAGGTAGGGGCGGACGTTCTCCTGGTCCGCCGGAGTAGATCGAGCCCTCGGGGTCGGCGCCGACGACGACGAGGTCGGGCTTGCGCTCGCGCAGGTAGTGCGCGGTGCCGGTGATCGTGCCGCCGGTGCCCACGCCGGCGACCAGATGGGTGATCTGGCCCGCGGTCTGCTCCCAGATCTCCGGACCGGTCGACTCGTAGTGGGCCTGCGGATTGGCCTGGTTGAAGTACTGGTTGGGCTGGAAGGCGCCCGGGGATCTCCTCGGTCAGGCGATCCGCGACGCGGTAATAGGACTGGGGAGACTCGGGCGGGACGTCGGTCGGCGCGACGACGACGTCGGCGCCGTAGGCGCGCAGCAGGTCGATCTTCTCGCTTGCGACATCTTGTCCGGCATCACCGCGATCACGCGGTAGCCCTTCAGCCGCGCGGCGATCGCGAGCCCGGTGCCGGTGTTGCCCGAGGTCGGCTCGACGATCGTGCCCGCCGGGGCGTCAGCCGTCCGTCGCGCTCGGCCGCCTCGATCAGCGCGACGGCGACGCGGTCCTTGATCGAGCCGCCCGGATTGAAGGCCTCGAGCTTGGCGACCAGCCGCGGACGCAGCCCGGCCCCGATCCGGGACAGGCGGACCAGCGGCGTGTCGCCGATCGTGTCGAGGATCGAGTCTTGGAGCATCGGGCTGCAGCGGTGACTGCGGGCATCATCGACAGTCTGATGATCCTGCGGCTACATTCACAAGTGTCCGAAGATCCTGCGGATGATTCGGCTCTTGATCGGATATTCTTCGTGCGAGCCGGCCATGCCTCGCTGCCGTGCCGAATCATCCACAGCCTCAGGTCGACGCGGTCGATCGCGCGATGCTCGAGTTGCTCGGCGCCAGGACGCCCGGATCACCAACCAGCGCCTGGCCGAGCAGCGTCGGCATCGCGCCCTCGACCGCGCTCGCCCGGCTGCGCTCGCTGCGCGAGCGCGGCGTGATCCGCGGGTTTCACGCCGAGGTCGACCTGGCCGCGCTCGGCCGGCCGCTCCAGGCGCTGATCGCGGTTCGCCTCGCCGTCCACGCGCGCGAGCAGATCGACGCGTTCACGAACGCCGTCCGCCAGCTGCCGGGCGTGCTGATGGTCTTCCACCTCACCGGCGTCACCGACTACCTGGTCTGGGTCGCGGCCGCCGACGCCCAGGATCTGCGGGAGTTCGTCGTCGACCACCTCGCCACGCACCCGTCGGTCGCCCACGCCGAGACCTCGCTGATCTACGAGCACCGCCGCGGCCCGGGGATCTGGGGCGCGGCCGACCCGGCGGATGACATCGCGCCGCGCGCCTTGCCGGTCTCGGGACGACGATCTTCACCGAGATGACCGCGCTTGCGGTGCGGACCGGCGCGATCAACCTCGGTCAGGGCTTCCCCGATGATGGATGGCCCGGCGGCCGTGATCGAGGCGGCGGTCGACCGCGCTGCGCGGCGGTCGAGAACCAGTACGCGCCGCTACCCGGGGTCCCGGCGCTGCGCGAGGCGGTGCTCGAGCATCAGCGCCACTACTACGGGCTCGATCCCGAGGACGTGCTGGTCACGTTCGGCGCGACCGAGGCGATCGCCGTCGGCGCTGCTCGGGCTGCTGCGATCCCGGCGACGAGGTCGTGGTGCTCGAGCCCTACTACGACTCCTACGCCGCGTGCATCGCGCTTCGCCGGCGCGCCGCGGCGGCCGGTGACGCTGCGCCCGCCGGAGTTCGCGTTGGATCCGGACGC
Source organism: uncultured Solirubrobacterales bacterium (assembly GCA_963794285.1). GTDB lineage: Bacteria > Actinomycetota > Thermoleophilia > Solirubrobacterales > Solirubrobacteraceae > Palsa-465. The sequence goes on along the minus strand of CAWCDS010000005.1, from coordinate 990,180 downwards.
GCTGCGAGCCGCGATCGGCCCGCGCGCGCGGCTGCTGCTGCTCAACTCGCCGCACAACCCGACCGGGCGGGTCCTCGACCGCCCCGAGCTCGAGCTGATCGCCGACGGCTTGCGTCGAGCACGACTTGATCTGCGTGACCGACGAGGTCTACGAGCATCTCGTCTACGACGGCGCAGCACATCCCGCTCGCGACGCTTCCGGGGATGGCGGAGCGGACGCTGACGATCTCGAGCGTCGGCAAGTCGTTCTCGGTCACCGGGTGGAAGATCGGCTGGTGCTCGGGGCCGGCGGAGCTGGTCGCGGCGGCCCGGGCCGTCAAGCAGTACCTCACGTTCGCAGGCGGCACGCCGTTGCAGCACGCCGCCGCCGCCGCGCTCCGCCTGCCGGCCTCCGAGCTTCAGGCGCTGCGCGACGACCTGCGCGCCAAGCGCGACCGCCTGTGTGCAGGTCTTGACCGCTGCCGGGCTGAGGCCGCTGGTCCCCGCCGGGACCTACTTCGTCAACGCCGATGTCGGAACCGACGCCGTCGCGTTCTGTGCAGCGCTGCCGGACCGCTGCGGAGTCGTCGCGATTCCTACCACTGTGTTCTACGACGACAAGACGGCGGCACCAACGCTCGCGCGCTTTGCCTTTTGCAAGCGCCCCGAGGTGATCGACGAAGCGGCCAGGCGCTTGGCGGCGATCGGTCAGGGCGGCGTCAGCCCATAGAGGTTGCCGTCAATGGCCGCGATCCGTCGACACGGACAACTACTGACGGTGCTGCGCGTACTTCACGCTGTTGCACGGTAAGGCCATCGGCGACACTGGTGAGTCACGCTCGCCAATGTAGGAGGCCAAGACAATGAAGGTCGCCGCTCGGCTGCAGATTCAGCAGTTCAACGATTGGGAAATCCTCGAGTTCTTCAACGTGCACGGGATCGAATTCGGGCTGGTCGGCGATCACCGGTTCGTGATCCGCAGCCGTGAGACCCACGTCGCTGCCGGCCCCGGCGACTGGCTGTCGGTGGCGGCGGACGGTGAGGTTGAGGTCGAACGCGCAGCTGACGGGCGCCGGGCGCCGCAGCCGACTGCAGGCGCTGGGAACCTCAGCGCCGAGCGCAGCGAGTTGACCCCCGCGGTCATCTAACCGCTGCTCGATCGTGACGCCGACGTGGCGGCGGTGCGCTCGTTGCTCGCGATGTCGCCGGATGCGTTCCAGCGCGCCCGTTAGGAATCTGTTCTGAGCAGGGCTAGCGCAAGAAGAAACCTGCGGCGTCGAGGACGCCCCGCTCGTCGAGTCGTTGAAGGCGCTCCCGCGTCTCGGGGTCGTTCTCGCCCAGCTCCCAGATCGCGACCGCCGCGGTGTTGCCGAGCTCATGGAGGCCGTTGGCCCGCGGGTCGTCCATGACGTCGCGCAGCCACGAGAGGTCATCGGAGATGCGCCGCGCCCGGGAGCCGGACGGCTGGGTCCACGGGTCCTGCCCGGCGCGGCGCTCGGGCACGCCCGGCGGACGGGTCATCGCCGCCCGGAGGGCACCCATCCAATCGGGCCGCTCGGCCACGAGCTCAAGCGTCAGCATGACTGTGCAAGCCTAGACGAGGATCGAGGCTTTGCGACGCAATTGGTCACGCTGAGTACCGAGTAGTCTTGGTTGCGGACGGTTGCTGACCAGCCGACAGAGCCGACGTCCGACAGAGCCGACGATTGCCTCCGCCCGACGGTGAGTCCTGCACAGGGACTCGCCGCGTTACCCATCAATGAGATTCAGCACGCAACCGGCGATGCCGGGGGCGGGTCTGGAGATCAAGGAGGCTTCAAATGACGAGCCCCGCTCACCCGCAGCGCGACGCTGCAAGGATCGCCGCGCCCGGCGGGAGCACCGTCGCCGGACCAGCGGAGATGATTCCGATCGAGCACGACGGGACCGAACGCGTCGTGCGGACGATCGTGTTTGCGCTCCCTCCGGCGGCGCTGGTGCTTGCGGGATACTCGGCATGGGGCGGGGCGTTGCATTGGCAGGACCTGCTCGTACTGCTCATCACGTACACGTTCACCGGGCTGGGTATCACCGTCGGCTATCACCGGCTGTTCACGCATCGAAGCTTCAAGACGACGCGAGCGGTGCGGGCGCTGCTCGCTGTGTTCGGATCGATGGCGGTAGAAGGGCCGGTCCTCGAGTGGGTCGCCACCCACCGAAAGCACCACCGCTTCTCCGATCATCCGGGCGATCCGCACAGCCCCCACGTCGACTGCGCGCCAGGGTGGCGCGGGGCGCTTCGCGGGCTCGGGCACGCGCACGTCGGCTGGATGTTCCGCGGCAAAGACATGGCAAATCCGGCGCGCTACGCCAAGGACCTGCTGATCGACCGCGACCTGCGAATCATCAGCCGCACCTTTCCGCTATGGGTCCTGCTCGGACTGGCGATCCCATTCGGTCTCGGCATGGCACTGACCGGCTCGATCGCCGGCGGCCTCACCGGACTGCTCTGGGGCGGAGCCGTCCGGATCTTGCTCCTACACCACGCCACGTTCAGCATCAATTCCCTGTGCCACTACTTCGGTCGCCGGCCATTCCCCACCAGCGATCAATCGCGCAACCTGGCGTGGCTTGCGCCGCTCGCTTTTGGCGAGGCGTGGCACAACAACCACCATGCGTTTCCCACCTCCGCCCGGCACGGGCTCGGCCGTTGGCAAGCGGACCCGGGCGCTTGGCTGATCACCGGCTTGGAGCGTTGCCACCTCGCCTGGGACGTGGTCCGGATCAGCCCAGCGCGCCAGCAGGCAAAGCGCGAATCCGCGGCGTCACCGCGAGATTGAGCTCACCGCAGCGTGTCCAGCACTTCGATCACGCGTGCGGGCTGCGTATCTGGGTTCACGAACGCCAGGCGTAGCACCGGGCGGCCATGCCACGTCGTCTGCCCGCACAGGATCACGCCCCGCTTGGCGAGCGTGTCCGACCAGCCGGCATACGCGTCCTCGTCCCAGCCGGGCCGCTGGAACAGCAGCACCGAGAGCTCCGGCTCACACACGAGCTCGAGGTGGTCGCATGATCGGATTGCGTCGGCGACCGTGCGCGTCGTCTCGAGCGTCCGCTCGATCGCTGCAACGTACCGGTCGGTGCCGTGGCTGGCGAGGCTGAACCAGAACGGCAACCCGCGCGCACGGCGGGACAGGTGAATAGCGAGGTCCGCGGGGTTTTCGGCCTCGCGGTCGATGTGGTCCAGGTACTCCGCCGCCTGCGAATGCGCGGCGCGCGCAGCCTCCGGATCGCGGTAGACCAGTGCGCAGCAGTCGTACGGGGCGAACAGCCACTTGTGCGGGTCGACGATGAAGCTGTCCGCAAGCTCGATGCCGTCAAATAGGGGCCGGACGCTGGGGGCAGCCAGCGCCGCCCCGCCGTAGGCGCCGTCCACATGCAGCCACACCCCGTGCTCGGCGCACACCTCCCCCACGCTCGCCAGGTCGTCGACAAGTCCTGCGTTCGTCGTGCCGGCAGAGGCGACGACGGCGAAGATCGCATCGGGATCCGCCGCCAAAGCGGCGGCCAGCGCTTCGCCGGTGAGGTGGCCGCGCGAGTCCTCAGGCACCTCGACGATCTCAACGTCGAGCACGCGCGCCGCGCCCCGGATGGACGAATGCACGTCAGCCGTGCAAGCCAGCCGCCATCCGCCAGGTGGACGTGCCCCGCGGCGGCCCAGGGCGGCATGCCGCGCAGCGACGAGGGCCGAGAGGTTCCCGACCGTGCCCCCAGCGACGAAGCAGCCTGCGGCGCTCGGCGGCCACCCAACCAGCTCGATGATCCACCGCAACGCCTCGTTCTCGGCGAAGATCGCACCCGCGCCCGCCTCCCAGACCCCCGGCGAACACGTTCGCGGCACTGGTGACCAGGTCGAAGGCAACGGCGGCTCGAGTCGGCGACGATGGAATGTATGCGAGGTTCATCGGATCGTCCTGCGAACGCGTCGCGGGCAACAGGATCTCGCGAAAGACGCGCAGAGCCTCGGCGCCCCCGATCCCCGCAGGCGTCACGGTGCAGCCGGCCTCCGCCGCGAGCTCCGAGGCCGGGCGCGCGGTCGTCTTCGAGTCGGTTGGCCGCTCGACCCGTTGCGCCGCCCACTCGACCGCCGCCCGCACCAGCTCGGTCTCGTCGCCCCAAACCTCATGGATCACGGCAACCATGATGGCGCAGGCCCACAAGCGGTACTCGTGCGAGCGGCCACCGGGGGGATGCACGAGATTCGTGGACGCGCGCGAGGAGCTCGTGCTCAAGCCCGCCCGGCTCTGCCTGCAACGGTCGGCCCCGAGCCGCCGTCAGCCGCAACTGCCGTGACGGTTGCCGTAGCTGCTGCTCCCGGGCCCAGCCCGCTCACGCTGACGAGGCGATGGGTTGCCGAGGCGAGCAGGAGCCGATGCTTGCCATCAGTCGAGCTGATCCGGATCCGATAGCTGACGGCGTTGCTCGCGGGCCCGAAGCTGATCCTCAGCGTGTGGCCGCGGATGCTGACGCGCAGCTTGGGAACTCGGCCGGCGCGCAGCGGCCCGGGTGCCCGGTAGGTCGCAAGCACGACGCGCGGGCGCGGGAGCCCGTCCTGTGTAATCAGCGCCACGATCCGCCGTGTGCCGGCCCGTCCATCCGCCGGAGCGAATGACACCTGTCCGCGATCGCCGCGGGCCGTCCCGATCGAATGCAAGACACGGCCGCCGATCTCGGCGAACGAAACGGTCATGCCCGGCCGCGAACGCAGCGTGTAGGCCAGGCGCAGCCGGCGCCCCGTGTCCGACGATCCGCCCGTGAATCGCAGCGTCCGGCAGCGTGTGCGACTCGGCGAGACCGGCGATTGCGGGCGAGCCGGGAGCTGCGGCAACTCTCCATGTCCCTGCCGCCGGGTTGCGCAGCACGACGACGGTGGTTGCTTTGCTCGCGACGGAGAACGCGGCGGCCGGAGGTCCGCCGGGGGCCGCGAGCGCGGCAGCTGCGCCCTGCAGGGTGCTGATCGCCGGAACGATCTGCTTTCCGTTCGGAGCGGTGAGCACGACCGCGGGTGTCGTGCCCGCGCCGCGCACGGCGATGTTGACCGCGCGGGTGTGCAGCAGGCGGATCCCCAGCCCGGCCGCGGCTGCCGTCGCGCGAGCGGGGCTCGCCGTCACGCGGTACCCGGAGAGGTCGCACGAATGCAGTCGCAGGAAATCGAATGACGGGATCAGGTCGGTGTAGTCGTGATTCCAGTGATGCCCGATCGTGACCCGCGAGAACGGGGGCACCGGGAGATCGCCGCACAGCGCGATGCCGCTGCTCGAGATGATCCCGTCGACAGAGCTCATCGAGTAGCCGAGCAGCTGCATGTCGGCCTTGAACTCGGCGGAGAAAAGCCGGTGGGGCAAGTCGACAACGGCGTTGATCCCGGCAGTGACCTCGACCGGATCGAACTTGAAGTCGAACGCGCCGTCGAGCGATACGTAGCCGTTGCTGATGAACAACAGGTGCGCCGTGTCGATCGGGATGCCCAGCAGCGACGCCGCGCCGTTGACCTCGATCTTGAATGGGTCAGCGATCGTGACGGCGATATCGCCGTTGATCTGGATCGTGTTCGTGAACTGCGTCGGGGTTCCGATCGGGATCACTCCGATCCCGACACCGGCAGTGATCACGGTGTGCGGCTCGAGTTGGAGGCCTCCGTGGATGTCGTCGATGTAGACGTCGGTGAACACCGGCAGCCCGTAGCCGAAAGGCTTGATGTCGATCATGCCCTGGACGAAGTGACCGCCTGCGAACGACACCTCCGCGCTCAACACCAGCCCCGCCGGCTGCGGCGGGAAGCTCAGCTTGCCACCCCCGACCCAGATGTCGTTCCGCGAGTCGTAGCTGATGTTGAAGTCGGCCAGCAGCGGCCCGATCGGCGCGTTCGAGATCGAGATCGCAATCGCCCCGACATGCAGGCCGTTGGCGCGGTCGGCGACCAGCTCAGCATGCCCGGTGATCCCGCCGAACACGGCTGGCAGCTTGAGATCGACGGGGATCCGGACGCCGTCGGCGGTGAGCTTCACGTCGATCTTCGCGTCAATCGGGAACCCGTTCAGATCGGCGGCGTACTGGCTCATATCGAAGTTGAAGAGGTCCGTCTCGGCGCCCGCCACCGGCAGCTTGACGTGCAGCTCTCCATGCCAGAGCGTGACGCTCAGGCCGAGGCCCTGGGCGATGACGCTGACCTTGCCGGTCGTATCGAGCGTGTGTGCGTGGGCGTCGATGATGATCTGCACCCCCGGGTCCGGAATGATCCGCAGTCCGTTGAGGTTCAGCTCGCCGTCGGAGACGACATCGTTGGCGAGGCTGCCGGTCCCGTGCAGGAAGCAGCCGAGTTCGCCGGTCACCTTCACCGCGCCGAAGCTCACCTGCTGGCAGCTCGTGCTCGCAGCAGGGTCGCCGCCGCCGGGGACCCCGGCGATCCCTGGTACTCCGGTCGGCCTGCGCTGTCCGAACGCGAGCGCGACGATCTCGCCATCGGCATTGATGCCACCGGTGTGGTTGAGCACCGCGACGCCGCCTCCGTCACCTGCGGCGCCGACCCTGAGCTGGCCGTTGTCGGTCCCGCCGATCAGCTTGTCCGTTCCGGACCAGCCGGCGCCGTCGGGCGACGCGCGGACGCTGACGCCGGGGGAGCTGCCCCCGCGGGATTCCCACCCGGCGAGGAGCCCGCCCCCGGAGGTCTCGGTCAGGTCCCGGTACTGCGGGTCGTTGACGTCCGAGACGATCGACGGCGGGCCGGTGCGGTCTCCCGACAGCCGCCTGACCGCGTACGCGCCGTTCGGGGCCGGGCGGTTCATCAGGTAGAGCCCGCCGCTACCGCCGGCGAGGATCGGCTCATCGCCGGTGACCGTCAGCGCCGAGGCGGGCGTCCAAGTCGCCGAGTCGGTGATCGGCGCGACTCCGGTCCAGCGCCTGATCAGCGTTCTGTTCGACAGATCCGAGAACGCCGCCACGGGCTGCCCGCCGTCCGTCGCCACGCTGCCGGAGTAGGCCTGATCGGGAGCGCCGTCACCGAGGTTCCCGCTTGCGCTGGTGTACTGCCCCGGTGCGAGCGCCTGCACGTAGGTGCCACCGGTCATCCCGTCCGTGGTCGTCAGAATCTGCGGGTCATTCGCGGAGCCGAACTCGACGGCGCCACCGCTGATCGACTGATCGCCGACAACCGCCGGGCCGGTGAAGCTGTTGCCGCCATCCTCGCTGACCCACTCCAGCACGGTGTTCGAGCCGCTCGAGTCGTCGGGCTTGGGATAGTCCGTCGGGTAGCGGTAATCGAGGATCACGATCTGCTGCCCGACCTGCAGGATCCGAGCTCCGCTGGAGCCGTTGAACGTCGGGCTGTCGCCGGGTCCGTAGCCCTTCTGTGGCACGAACACTTGGCTGCTGTCGCATGCTCCCGCACCACGCCGCAAGCGGCAGTAGTGCACGGCGTCCGCGTTGACGCCATCCGAAGTGATCCAAACGATGTGCGACGTGCCCGCGCCGTCCACCAGCAGATCGGGCGCGTGTCCCGACGCCGACAGTGCGATCGGCGCCGGAAGCGCAGCAGGACGCGTCGCCACTCGCCGGGTGATGCCGCGGTAACCGGGCGAGCTGTAGGCCGCCCGCCCGGCGGCCACCGCGGCTGATGGCGGGACGCTCACGCTGAGCACCGCAATCGCGCCAGCCAGCGCGAGGATGCTCGTTGCGAGACGTCCTCGAACAGGCGCAGCTGCACGTCGGTAACAACCCAACTGCGCCACGCTCCCGCCTCAATTCCGGTCCAACACGACCGGACGGTGCGCCCGGCACGCCTACGGATTCACAAGATCCCGGACCGCGCCCTCTCAGACTCTCGCGACAGTAGCAGTCCAGCGATCGACCTCATCGCCAGGCACAAACAGCGCTAAGCTGGTGGTGTACGCCCTCGTGGGGTCTCTCCCTCTCTCTGCCCGGCGGCGGTTTCTCCCTAGGAGAAGAGTCGGAGTCAGAGGTCGGCATGAGCATCATCGAACGCGGATTGGCGGAGGAGCAACTCGCGTCGATTTCCGCTTCCGTGGCCGAGTTGGTGCGCGAGCACTATGGCCGCGACACGATCAAGGTCAAGACGTACGCGGTGGAGGACATGGTCGTTGTCGTGATCCGTGGTCGCCGCTTCACACCGCTGGAACAAACCCTGATCGACGGCGGCGAGCTGCAGTGCGTGATCGCGTTGCGCACGGACTTCGACAGCATCATGGCCGAGCGCTACAAGCAGGTAATCAGCGACGCGACGGGTCGTACGGTGCTTGCATTGCTATCCCAGTCCAACGTTCATCCGGACATCACGGTTGAGACGGCGCTCCTCGACGGGCGGTTTCGTCGATTGGTTGCTGTGTGAGCGGTTCACCCAGCTACTGATCGGCGGCCCATAAGCCGTTGGCCCGGAATCGAGAAGTCCGTTAACCGCGAAAGCTCCGCCGGTATGCGGTTGGGGTGGTCGCAAGCCGTCGGGCGAAATGCTCGCGCAGCGTCGCGGCGCTCCCGAACCCGCTGCTTTGGGCGACGTGTTCGATCGGCAGGTCTGAATTCTCGAGCAGTTCCTGCGCAGCGCGGGTGCGCTGTTCGAGCACCCACTGCAGCCGCTCGCGGAGTCGGGCTCTGCCAGCGGCCGGTTGACAAACTGCGCTTGACCGCCGTCGCGATGCGGAGGGATTACCGTGAAGCGTGCCACCGCGCCGGCCACTGCGGAGCGCCGTTCTACAGCTACGAGCTGGCAGGGATGCGAGCCGGACCCGTGCGAAGCTCCACCGGCCTGAATGTCCGAACAGATGCGTCGGGGCGGCGAGATCGAGCAGCATCACGCCGGGCAGCACAAGCGCGACAACGCGATGAGTGCTCGGGGCGCGGCCGTCGCTATCTGTTGGCACGAAATCAACGATACATGGCGTTCCTGCCACTTGTACCGAACGCGCAGGGGCCCGACTATGCAGGTCATGCTGCCAGCGCAGTTGACGAGACTTATCGGTCGCGAGCACGCGTTGACCTGCGGTACCGGCTGCTCGCCACCACACGCCACTACGCAGCCGAACAGCTCGAGCGGCGCCGATCGCTTCGGCGCCGGCGAGCGAGAAGCTGCCCGTGAATGCACGATCGGCGGCGCGTCGCGAGCGTGCTCGAGGAGATCTCAGGTTCGCTGCTGCCGCGGCAGGATCCGGTGCTCGCGGTGGAGTTGCTCGCTCACGCCGAGCTGATCCGGGAGGAGCTGCGCACGCCGATCCCGCCAATTGAAGCGCCCGAGCACGCCGCGATCCGAACACGACCTGGTGCGAGCCTCAGTCGCGCGCTGTTTGATGCTGCATGGTCTCGCGGCCGCGATCTGCAACTCGAGATCACCGTCGAGCGCGCTCTGCAAGCGATCGACCGGCTCGAACATGGCGCCACCGAGGCCTCTGCTCAGCGCTCGGCGCCGATCCTGACGCCGCGTGAGGTGGCCGTCCTCGGGCTGGTCACCGATGGTCAAACGAATCGAGCAATCGCGGCAGCGCTCCACATCAGCGCGAGCACCGCGGGCGTTCACGTATCCAACATCCTGCGCAAGCTCGGGGCCAGGCGCCGAGTCGATGCGGCCGGACTGGCGCACGCGCTCGGGCTGCTGGCGACCGGTTGACACGCGTGAGCGCAGAACCAACCGGTACCGACTACAAGCAGCGACGATCATGGCCGGCACCCCGACCGACTCCTGGCAACCGCCGATCTGACCTGACGAACGCCGCCGCGAGCACGGGCTTCCGACATGATGTCAGCCGTCACCGACACCGTGGGAGGTTGAGATGCGCATCGTGGCTGCTCTTGGCGGCAACGCTCTGTTGGAGCGAGGAGAGAAGCCCGACTCGGGAATCCAGCTGCACCACGTGCGCGCCGCCGTGGACGCGCTCGCCCCGTTGGCTCAGGACCACCAGCTCGTGATCACGCATGGCAACGGGCCCCAGGTCGGACTACTGGCGCTGGAGAGCGCCGAGGACACGTCGCTCTCCCGGCCCTATCCCTTCGATGTGCTGGGGGCCGAGACGCAAGGGATGATCGGATACTGGCTTCTCCAGGCGCTGCAGAACGCCCTCCCGGGCCGGGAGGTCGCGGCCCTCATCACTCAGACCCTGGTGTCCGTTGAGGATCCGGCGTTCGCGGGGCCGACCAAGTTCGTCGGACCCGTGTATGGCGAAGCTGAGGCCAAGCGGCTCGCGGCCGCGGCCGGGTGGACTGTCAAGGCCGACGGACGGTACTGGCGCCGGGTAGTGCCATCCCCGGTTCCTCGCCGTATCGTCGAGATCGGCCTGATCCGTCAGCTCTGCGACGCGGGCGTCGTGGTTGTGTGCTCGGGAGGTGGCGGGGTTCCGGTCATCCGCAACGATCACGGCCAGCTGGAGGGAGTCGAGGCGGTCGTCGACAAGGACGCCACCGCCGGCCTTCTCGCCGAAGCACTGGACGTCGATGTCTTGCTGCTCCTCACCGACGTGGCCGCCGTACACGTCGGCTACGGCACCCCGGAGGCGCAGGCGATCACACGGACGACGCCGGCGTCCCTGAGAGCACAACCGTTTCCGGCGGGATCGATGGGGCCGAAGGTGCACGCCGTCTGCCGGTTCGTGGAGCTGACGGGACGCGTCGCCGCCATCGGTGCCCTTGCCGACGCCGCCGCCATCCTCGCGGGGACCGCGGGGACGGTGGTGACGGCGACCGGGCGCTACCGGGACTAGTGCAACTATCGGGACTAGTGCAGCTATCGGGACTAGTGCAGCTATCGGGACTAGTGCAACTGGCGTCCTCAGGACGCCGGAACGTCTTCGGGCGTCTGATATTGCGCGAAGTGCTCCGAACGGCAGGAACCGACAGGCGTCTTGCAAATCCAGTTGTCGATCGGTTGGTGGTCTCGCATCGAACGCCACACGTCCTCGGCGCGAATCGGCATGTGCGTGAGCTCGGCTTCGGTCACGGCGCAGATGGCGTTGCCGATGGCCGGCGCCACTGAGATCATCGGGTGTTCACCGACGCCCCGAGCGCCGAACGGCCCGTCGACCTGTGGCGTTTCCACGACATAGCTCTCGACCATCTCGGGAACGTCTTTCGCGGTCGGCACCTTGTTGTCGGTAAACGACGGGTTGAGGAGATGACCCTGCTCGTCGTAGATGTAGCCCTCGCAAAGCGCCGTTCCCAACCCCTGGACCATGCCGCCAACGCACTGACCGCGCACCATTCCGGGATTGACGACCTTGCCGACGTCGAACACTGAGGCGATCTTCAGGACCGAGAACTGTCCCGTGTCCGGATCGACCTCGACGATCACGCCGTGGGCCCCATAGGTCCAGTCGAGCGCCGGGAGTCCTTGGCCGGTCTCCTTGTTGAGGTTCGACAGACCCTGGGCGATGTACCTGCCCACGCCGACCAACGGCCCGCCGATGCCGTTGCCGTTGGGGAACGCGTAGCCAATCGACAGTTCGGCAAACGTCACCGACGAATCCGGATGATGCTTGACGAAGATCGTGTCCTCGTCGTGCGCAAGGTCCGCGATGTTGGCCCGCAGCGCTTGGGCGGCGACGGAGTACGCCTGAGCTAGGAGATCCTCGCACGCCAGAATGACGGCGTTCCCCGAGAGGATGAGCCCCTTCGACGCCACCGTCTGCCAGTCGTACGGATCCTTGTCGGTGTCCTTCTCGATCGTGACCTTCACCTTCGACAGGGCGAAGCCAAGCCGCTCGGCCGCGATCTGCGCGAGCGCGGTTGCCGACCCCTGACCGATCTCGGTCAACGAGAGGTTGACGACGACCGAGCCGTCCGAGTTCATCTTGATGACTGCGGCGGTGGCCGTGTTCGAGGGCATCGCCGGCGCCTTGTGGAGCGTCGCGAGTCCCTTGCCGATCCGCCGACCGGTCCGCTCCTGACGCTCCTGCTCCTCAGGCGTCAACGAGCCGTAGCCGATCGCCGCTGCCGCTTCGTCGAGGCACTTCCGGGGGTTCCCGGTGTGCTCGGTGATGATCTCTCCGGTCAGCGTGGTCGAGCCCGGGTGCAGGAGGTTCTTCTGGCGGAACTCGAGCGGATCCATCCCGATCGAGCGAGCCACGAGCTCCATGTGGCGCTCGAGGCCCCAAAAGAACTCGACGTGGCCGAACCCTCGATACGCGGTGCCGAACGGCTTGTTCGTATAGATCGTGTAGGCGTCAACCTTGGCGTTGGGAATGTCGTACGGACCCGTCGCCGAGTAACCCGACGCTCGGGTGACATTGACCGCGTAATCGGCATATGCGCCGGCGTCCCAGTACATCGTCATCTCCTGAGCCGTGATCCTGCCGTCGGAGCTGACTCCGGTCTTGATCCGGTAGGTGAGAGCGCTCCGGCAGGGCAGGAGGCTGAACTCCTCCTCCCGCGAGGCCCAGAACTTCACCGGCTTGCCGCCCGCCTTGCGGGACAGGCAGGCGACCAACGGCTCGAGGTGGATGCCCGCCTTGCCACCGAATCCGCCGCCGACATGAGGCACGACCACTCTCACGTTGTTCAGCGGCAGCTTGAACGCATGACAGAACAGGTTGCGGACGGTGAACGGCGATTGCGCGCTCGACCAGATCGTGACCTCATCCCCAGCTTTCCATTCCGCGATGACCACGTGTGTCTCCAGGGGAACGTGCTGCACCGATGGGTTCGTGTACTCACGCTCGATGATCCACTCCGCCTCGTCAAACCCCACATCGACGTCACCCTTGCGGTGACGCGTCAGGTTGGCGACATTGCTACCCGGTTGGGGCGTGAACGCGGCCTCGACGTAGGCGTAGCTGCCGAGGTCCGGATGCACGAGCGGTGCGTCGGCCTCGAGGGCATCGAGGTGGTCGAGGATCGGCGTCAAGAGCTCGTATTCGACCCGAATGAGGTCCGACCGCCTCTCTGGCGATTTCCAGAGTGTCGGCAGCCACCGCAGCGACGCCTTCGCCGAAATGCCTGACGACGTCCTTGGCGAGGATGTCCTTGTCGACGACGTACAGCCCGAGCTTGTAGTCCAACTCCGCGCCGACGAGCACCGCGCGCACACCGGGCAGCGCTTGCGCCGCGGCGGTGTCGACGCTGATGATCCTGGCCCGTGCGTGGGGGCTCTTCTTGACGGCAGCGTGGAGCATGCCCGGCAGCGCCATGTCACTCGTGTACACCGCGTCACCCGTGAGCTTCCCGGACGCCTCCACTCGCTCGTAGTTTGTCCCGACTTTCATCGTCGCGTCCGGTGTCACAATCTCAGACATACTTCAAGCCCCCTCTCGTGTCTTCGGCGAGCTGGCCCGACACGTCCAGCACCGCCTCGATGATCTGCTCGTAGCCGGTGCAGCGGCAGAGGTTGCCCTCGATGCCCTCGCGGATCTCCTCAACAGTCGGCTTGGGGTTGTCCTGTAGCAGTCGCCGGACGGACATGATCATGCCCCCGGTGCAGTAACCGCATTGCACTGCGAAGTGACGACCGAAAGCCTTTTGGATCGCGGAAAGCCCCGCGTCGCCTGCCTCGCCTTCGATCGTCTCGATCTCAGCGCCATCCGCTTCGGCGGCCAGCACCAGGCATGAGTTGACGGTCCGCCCATCGAGAAACACGGTGCAGGCGCCGCATTCGCCTGCTTCGCAGCCCTCCTTCGTGCCCGTCAAGCCGAGATCTTCCCGCAGGAAACTCAGGAGCGTCGGTGAGCCTTCGACCTCACGCACGTACTCGAGACCGTTGACCGTGACAGAAATCTTCATCATTTCACCTCCTGTAGCAGTCGCCGCGTGAAGACTTCGACCATGTGCTCGCGGTACTCCTTGCTGCAGCGAAGGTCGCTGATTGGGCTGATGGCCCGCCGTACCGCGGCGACGACCTCGTCGGCCGAATCGGTCTCCGACAGCCCGTCGACGAGGACCGGCGTCGGGGCGCATGAACTGACCCCGACGCGCAGGACGCCGTCGTTCTTGAAGACAGCGACGCCGACGATCCCGAGGTCGTGGCCTTTGATCCGCTTGAGCTTCCGGTAGCCGCCCCGACCACCCGCGCTCTCCGGCGGCACGACGATCGTCTCGAGGATCTCGTCCGGCTCGAGGATTGTCCGCTTGACACCTGTGAAGAAGTCCTTGAAGGGCACCTCTCTCTGCCCGCGCTGTGACGAGATCGACGGCACGGCCGCCGAGGCAGAGCAGGGCCGGCGCCATGTCCGAGCAAGGAGAGGCGTTGACCACGTTGCCGACGACGGTCGCACGGTTGCGGATCTGGTAGGAGGCCAAGTCCTGCGCGCAGTCCACGAGCAGTGCGTAGGAATCGTGAATCAACGAGCTGCGGAGAATGTCGTTGATCGTGACTGCCGCACCGATCTTCAACCCGTCTTCCTGACTCCAGGAGATCTCGGAGTAACCGTCAACCTTCTTGAGGTTCACGATGAACTCGGAGTGCAACTGGTGGTTCCGAAGGTCGACGAGCAGGTCTGTGCCGCCGGCCAAGAGCTTGGCCGCCTGGCCACGGTCGGCGAGCAGGCCGAGCAGGTCGGCTCGTGATTCGGGAGCAAAGTACTCGAGTGTGGACATCATGCATGCACCTCACGAAGCATGTAGCGGTTCCATCGCGCTGGTTGGAAGAGACGCCCGCGCCAGGGCCTTGACAGCGTGGCTGAAGGCCTGTCGGGGCGGAGCCACGATCCCGGCCCCGACCTGTCCGACGCCCGGTTCCCGACCCGCGATGCCCGTGTTGACGATCGGCAGCAGATCCGCTCGCGCAACGAGTGTCACGTCGATGCCGGTGGGGGTGCCGCGGAAGCCGAGAGCCGGTATTTGGTAGAGCGGGTGCTCGGCCAGGGTGATCTCATACATCCGCTCCGTGTTCTCGATCGCGTCGGACACTTTGCCGCCGACGAACTGCACGATTGCGGGAGCGGCGGCCATCGCCACACCCCCGAGCCCCACCGTCTCCATGATCGTCGAGTCGCCGAGGTCCGGATTCGCGTCGTTGACTCCGAATCCCGACAGGTACAGGCCTTCGGGTACCTCGGCTGGGCCCGTGAACCATTGATCCCCGGTGCCCGCTGTCTGGATCCCGAACTCAGCGCCGTTGCGGGCCATCGCGACGACCATCGTCGAGCCCGGAATGTCCCTCGCTGAGTCCGACGCAGCCTTGGCCATCCCCATCGCCAGGTTGAGCATGAAGTGGTCGTTTGAGTTGATGAAGCGGAGCGCGGCAGCCAGGTCGGCCGTCGGGAGGTCAACCTCGATCAGATCGGCGACGATCTCACGGATGAACAATGACGTTCCAGCCCGGTTGCGGTTGTGACCCTCGTCGCCCATCTGCAACGCTTGGGCGAGGATCGCCGGCAGGTCGACGGGTCCGTGCCGCCGCAGGGTTGCCGATAGCACCGGCGCGAGGGTCCGCTCGAGCCACCGGAGCCGGTCGATCACATCCGAGCTGTACGCGCCGAAGCGCAGCACCTTGCCCAGGCCCTCGTTGAGCGTGCAGTAGGCGGTCGTGTCGAATACCTCGTCGTGCATCACGAAGACCGGCATCGAGGGGCTGATCAGCCCCGCCATCGGCCCGACCGCGTGCCGCGAATGGGCCGGCGCGAGACTCACCGTCGGCGCGAGCGCTTCGGCCGCCTCCACCGAGTCGGCCATGCCCTCGTAGACGAGCGCGCCCAACACCGCCCCCCGCATCGGGCCGCAGGCGTCCGCCCAGGCCATCGGCGGGCCGGCGTGCAGGAACTCGCCACGCTCGAGGCCGAGCGCATCACCGGCGCGCTCGATGCCCACCAGCCGAGGGCGCGCCGTCGTCAGCCGCCGGGCGGCTTGCGCGTTGGCCTCAGGCATCCGCGGATCGGCCATCACAGTCGCCAGCGCCTCTTCGGTCCCAGGCAGGGGCGGCCGCCACAGCACCGGGGTCGCCTCGGCCGCCTGCGCCGCCAGCGCGTCCACGAACAGGCCCAGGCCCGCGGTGACCACCGCAGGCGTTTCGTCCAGTTGCATCACGGCCTCCTCGTCACGCAGTCCGGTCGCGGCACGAGCCGCAGCCGCGTTGGACAGATACACGTCGGCGCCGGCCGACTGCAGTTGCCTCGCCGTCGGCTCGAGCCCCTGCGGGTCGCCCTGGGTCCCGATCAGCGATACGACGACCGCCACGTCCTGCTCGGTGGCGGCGCTGGATCGCCGGCACGAGCGCGATGGCGGGTGCCAGGTCCGATCCATGACCGAGTACGACGTCGAGGAGCAGGACTCCGCAGTTCGGATCCTTGACCTCCTCGGCGAACCGCTCGAGTCGGAGCGTCGAGTCGATCATCGGATGGGGCCGCCCTTGGGTGAGCTGGTCATCGCCGAAGTCGATCATCAGGTGTCCCGGTGCGGTGAGGTCCGGCCCGAGCGCGGATTCCGGCTCGAGCGGGATGTTCGAACGGATCGGCCCGAGCGCCTCGGCTGCGATGACCATCGCCTCGTCGCACAACGTGCCGCCCGAGAACAGGCCGCGCAGCGCACCGGCACGGGGCGGACGCGTCCGCTCGGCCGGCCAGTGCGGGCTGTCGAGCGGCGGGCTGCCGAGTGCGGCGAGGGTCTTGCCCGTCAGTGCTGTGAGATCGTCCCGGCCCGCTCCGAGGAACCCGACGACCGACGGCGTCCGCAACTGACTGGCGGCCGCTTGCAACGAGTTCGGCCACCTCGCTCGGCGGGGGCTTGGACAGGACGACGATCAGGTCTGTCCCCTCGTGTGCGTCGAGGATGTTCATGGCGTCGAGCGTGGACCGGGCCTGCACCGCGATCGACAGATCGCGACCGCCGGTTCCGAGGACCGCGCTCACGCCGACGCCGGCGGCGTCGAGCAGCGCGCACACCTGCTGCGCCCCGGTGCCAGACGCGGCCACGACCCCGACCCGTCCCGGCCGCATCACGTTGGCGAAGCCGAGCCCGACGCCGCCGACGATCGCGGTGCCGCAATCGGGTCCCATCACCAGGAGGCCGCGGCGGTGAGCCTCGTCCTTCAGTCGGATCTCCTGTTCGACGGAGACGTTGTCGCTGAAGACCATCACGTCAGCGCCCTGGTGCAGAGCATCCATCGCCTCCACGAAGGCGTTCGGGCCCGGGACGGATACAACTGCCAGGTGGGCGCCGCTTCGCCTCAATGCGCTCTGCGTAGTGCGAGGCGGCTGGACCTCGGCCCCTGTTCCCGCCGACTCCCGCGCCGAGAACAACTCCTCCAGCCGCCCCAACGCCGACGACAACGCATCGTCGTCGTCGGCGCTGATCGCGACCAGAAGATCGTCGGGGCTGACCCCGACCGCGGGTTCGAACCCCAGGCCGGGCAGCAGGTCGAGGTTCAGAGGGGTGGCCATCGCGATCAGCGCTGCCTCGACTCCGGGCAGCCCTGCGACCGTATGAGACATCTGCATCAGCGCGACGGAGTCCCGGTAGAGGCCTCGACGCACCTCGACGGTTCTGGTCATGGCGGTACCTGCCTTTCAGCCGAGATCGACGATCGCCACGACCGGACCGCCGCCGGCCGGGCCCTGATGGGTGGCCGAAACGGACACGAAGATCGCGGGATCGCCCGAGCACGCCGCCGCCACGCCTCCGACACACGCCTTGATCTGGCGGTGCCAGTGGACGTCTGAGTCGTCGAGCATGATGTTGCGGCGGTCACGCACGCGACCGGTCGGATCCGCCTCGCACTTGAGGAACAGGTTGACCAGTCGGCCCTTCAGATCCTCAGGGCGCGGGCGATCGGGGAGCTCGAGTCCCGGCGGAGCGGATCGCGTCCCAGACTCCGTCGGCGTCCAGCGCGTCGCGCATCACCGAATGGCCAATGCGGTAACGGCCGCCGATGCCGCGCACGTTGCCGGCGACGACGATCTGGGCCTGATCCAACTCGACCCCGGACGAGCACGACGCCACCGCGGAGTACAGCGAGAGGTCGTTCATGATCTGCTCGGCTGTCGGCATCTCGATCTCGCCGAGCGCCACCGCGATCCCGAGCCCTGAGGTTCCGTTCGACACGTCCATCGAGTGAAGCGTGTCTTCGGTGAACACCGCATGGCCTCGGCTCTTCGCCTCGTTGATCGTCGGCAGTGTCAGCAACGGCGTCTTCGTCTGGACGTAGTGGACGTCTTTTGGCGAGGTGATGCCGGCTCGCTCCATCGCCACCTTCACACCGGCCGCCACCTTCCTGACCATCTCGGGCCGACCGATCTCCTCGGGCAGGATCGCCTCGCTCATCGCGGAGCCGACGGACAGCCGGGGCTCGTCGCTCGGCTCAGCGCCGTTTCGCGCGACGGTGGCGAAGATGGCCGCATGCGGCGATAGAACCCCGTCGGTCCCTCCTGACCACAGCACGGGGATCTGGTGGACCTGCTCGGTCGTCCGGGTGCCCCTGTCGACGAGCACCTCACGAAAGGCTCTGTCGGCGATGATGCGGGTGTAGTCGTTCACCCCGCCGTTTCCTTCGGTTTTACCTACGACGGCAATGACGCGGTCGGCCTCGATTACCCCATCGTCGATGAGCTTGGTGAGCCCGGAGGCATCGCTGACGCTCTCGATCGGGACTTTTCTTACTTCAACGGGATCCGGCATTTGTGTCACCCTCCCTTTCTTTAGACGAGCACGCCGTCAGGAACGATCAGGCGGCTGTTGGCCGCGACGACATCCGCCGGGACGTCGAACACGAGGTCGGCCCCGACCATCTGGCGCAGGTAATTCTTGACCGTCGTATCCCAGTAGTTCTTGCGGATGTAGTACACCTTCGCGCCACCGAGCTCGTGCTGCACCTCGGGCCACGGGTAGCTTGGCTGTGCCATGCCAAGGCCCCAGCGGTGCCAGCCGTTGTAGCTCTCGTACGTCGCCCAGAACTCCTTCTGTCCGAGAATCTCGAACGTGTAATAGCTCTTGGCGTAGTACATGATCGCCCCGATGCGGGCGCCCCGCGCGAGAGCCATCGTGTGGAGGCTGATGTTGATGTCTTCGTTCATCAGGCGGCCGTTGCAGAAGCCGACCCACTCGCCGTCGATCAGCCCGACGAGGGTGTAGGGGTCCTTGAGGCGCTTGCGGTACCAGCCGGCGAGCTCGGCGTTGATGCGAGCGCCGACGACGTCATAGAAGTCGTGCTCGGTTTCCATGACGCGCCTCATGTACGCCATCATCTCCGGCGCCTCTTCCAAGGTCGCCTCCCGGATGTACATGGTGCGCCCGTCCTTCAGCTCGATCATCGCTCCCAGCCACGGGGCAAACGCCATCGCCGGGCCCTGCAGCAGCGGTTCGATCTCTCGGACGTCGAGGTTGATGTGGTCCTGCGACACCTCGGTGGGTGGATCAAGCAGCATTGCGCTCTCCTGTCTCTCGTTTGGGGTGGCCCTCGCCACCGGATCAATCGGCCGATGTCGACTGAGTGAGGTCTGGTCGCCCGGGCCGGCAAGGACCAGGCGGCCGCACTCCACTGGGTGAAGGTCGGTCGCCCGGTCTTGCTGAGACCGAGCGACCGCACTTCTACTGGGGCACTGTTACGTCGTGTGGGCTGGTGGTCTGTCCGGCTTGCCGGGCGCCCCGTCGTCCGGGGTGTCGGTCTTGCCGTTCCCCCCGTTCGTCAGGTGTGGCTTGACGGCGGCCGGCGGATCCGTCTTGCCGTTTCCCCCGTGCGCCGGCTGAGCCTCGCCTACGACCGCCCCGGTCGCGGGGTCCACCTCAAGACCGGTCAGAAGATCCAGCTCGGAGCCGTCCGCGTTTGCGGCCAGCGTCGCGAGCGGAACCATGAACGGCATCCCACCGTCGCGGAAGGCGAAGTGCGCGCTCAGGACCTTCATCACCTGGTAGACGATGATCGCCCCAAAGGCGCCCGTGGCGATTCCGCTGAAGGCGATGTTGCCGTGGTCGAAGGTCAGCGTGTAGTTACCGGCGCCGAGAATCAGGCCGATCGCTGCGGGAATGAGGTTGACCGGGTTCGTGAAGTTCACCCGGTTCTCGACCCAGATCCGGGCACCAAGGACGACGATCATCCCGTACAGGATCGTCCCCGCGCCGCCGAGGACTCCGACGGGCACTGTGGCGATCAGAGCCCCGAACTTCGGGCTGCAACCAAACAAGATGGCCACGATCCCTGCGACCCAGTAGGCGGCTGTGGAGTACACCCTGGTGGCGGCCATGACGCCGATGTTCTCGGCGTAGGTCGTCGTGCCGCTACCGCCACCGAGCCCGGCGAGCATCGTCGCCAGGCCGTCGCCCATGTACCCTCGTCCGAGGGACTTGTCGAGGTTCTTGCCGGTCATCGTGGCCACTGCCTTGATGTGTCCGGTGTTCTCGGCGATCAGGACGATCACGACGGGCACGATCAAGCCGATCGGCCGCCAGCTGAAATGCGGAGCTGTGAAATGCGGCAGACCGACCCATGCGGCCGCGTTGACTGCCGTGAAGCTGATGTGCCCCTGAGCCAGGGTCACGAGGTAGCCGGCGAGGACGCCGATCAGGATCGACAGCCGGCCGAGGAACCCTCGGAGCATGACCATCACGAGGATGATCACAACGACGGTGACAGTTGCCGGCAACGGCTGCTTGGAGTAGTTGGTGAAGGCACTGCCGGCGAGGTTGAGGCCAATCAGCGCGACAACCGCTCCTGTCACGACCGGGGGCATCAGCCAATTGATGAATCCCGATCCCCAAACGTTCACCGCCGCGCCGACGAGGAAGAACACGGCACCGGCGACGCAGATCCCCGCCAGAGCGGACGGTATCCCGCCGACCGCCTTAGCGGCGATCACTGGGGCAATGAACGCGAAGCTGCTCCCCAGGTAGCTAGGCAGGCCAAGACGTTGACCACGCCCGATCGTGATGATCAGGAAGATCAGGGTGCCGACACCGGAGAAGAAAATCGTCGTGTTCGGTGGAAATCCGATGAGCAAGGGCACGAGGAACGTCGCCCCGAACATCGCAAGCACGTGCTGGAATCCCAGCCCGATTGTTTGTGGCCAGGCGAGGCGCTCGTCCGGCGCGACCACCTCGGTGGGCGGTATGTGTTTACCGTCCCCATGAACCTTCCAAAGCACCATGAGCGCGCTCCTCCTTAGGAAAGGATTTGTTCCTGCACATTGAGCTGCTATTCCTGCACTTTCCAGCTATTTGGCCACGGTACCATCGGAGTTCTGGCCGAACGACCGGCGAAAGTACCGATTCGTATCCGTACGACGCACGCGACAGACGCGCCCCTCTCCGGCCGTCGTATTGGGACCGCGGCGAGCATCGGCCTGGCCCCGCTGCTCGAGGGCGCGCATCAGTCTGGTCGGCTTCTCGGCGCCTCGAGAGCGGCCCTCTATCTACGTTTCGACACGATCGAGCCCCCGGGTGTCTTGGCCCTTGTGCCCGCGTCCTCCGTGCGGCTTCCGCTCGCGATGGTCGTCGCCGAAACGCTGCCCCAGGTCGACGGCGACCCTGCCGTCGTCGTCGGCGAGGGGGTTCTGCGGATCGGCGACGACGTGTGGGTGCCGACACGCTGGTTCGACCCACGCCCTCGCAACCTCACGGCTGCGAACCCTGGCTCGCTGGCAGCCGCTGCTCGCGTCCTGCGGGAGCTCTCGGCCGCCGAGGTTGGCGTGGACGGCGAGCGGGCCCGGACGGCGGTCCTGGCCCTCGTCTCCGGCGAAGCACGGCCGGCATGCGCGTTACTCGGCGACGGGCCGGGGCTCACGCCCGCCGGCGACGACGTCGTTGCGGGTGCCCTGGCCGCCTGCGCGCTGATCGGACCCAGGCTCGGGCTGCAAGCCGTGCCGGAGATTCTCGCCCACGCCCGGGTGGCCACGACGTCGCTGTCCGCCGCCCTGCTGTCGTGCGCGGCGGCCGGACAGGTCGTGCCGCAGGCCGCTCGCTTGCTCGCTGCGCTGTGCGGCACGGGCGATGTCGCGACCGCCCTAGCGGGGCTGCGGTCGGTCGGCTCGACTTCGGGCACAGCCCTCGCCATCGGCATCGTCGCCGCGCTGCACGATGACCTCGACCGGGTGATCCGGTGAGGACCGGAACGCTCGCGGGTCTCACATCGGACGTCCGCTGCGCTCGGACTGACGCCCGCGAGCTCTGCGATGCCGCGTTGTCCGCCGCGGCGGCGGCCGGCGGAGTCTTCTGGCAGTTCGATCGCGACCGGGCTCGAGCCGACGCAGAAGCCGTTCTCGGTCTGCTGCGGACGGACGCGGACGCGGACGCGGCGATCCTCGGTGGCGTCCCCGTCGCGGTAAAGGACTCATTTGCCGTGTACGGGCTACCGCAGCACCTCGGTCTTGCGCGGCTTCTTGTGAGCGATCGTGATGCCGTCGCTGTGACAAAGCTGCGCGAAGCCGGTGCGATCGTCATCGGCACGACCGCGATGGACCAGCTCGCATGGACCATGACCGGACAGGCACCTGGATACCCCCGATACGACAACCCGGCGGTTCGCGGACACAGTCCGGGCGGGTCCTCCGGCGGCGCCGCCGCAGCGGTGGCGGCCGGCACGGTGCCGCTTGCGCTGGCGGCCGATTCCGCAGGATCGCTGCGGGTACCGGCTGCGTGGTGCGGTGTCGTGGGGTTCAAGCCGAGCTTCGGTGCGATCGATCTGGATGGTTGCGCGCCGCTGGCGCCCTGCCTCGACACCGCGGGGATCATCGCGCAAGGAGTCGATGACTGCCGCCTTGGCTTCACCGCGCTGTCGTCCGCATCGCCAGAACCGAAGGCGCTCGCAGCACCGCGGGTGGGAGTTCCTACGGAACTCATCGCCGCCGCTGGTTGCGACGCGCAAGTCCTGGCAGGCTGGACGGGCACGCTCGACAGGCTGAGGAGCGCGCGTGTGCGACTTCGCGAAGTAGGCGCTCCCCCGCGCATCCGAGGCATCGGTGCTGTGTTCGCCGCGAACCTCGCGTCTCGCTGGGGAGACGTTCTCGACGCGGAACCGCAGGACCTCGTCGACCCCGACGTCCGCGCAGGCGTCGAGTACGGTCGCAGTCTGACGGCGAGCGATTACCTTCGGGCCTCCGACGCGCTGGCCGCGGCACGCCGGAATTCAACATCGCTCTTTGCCGAGGTCGACGTGCTTGCGCTGCCGACGGCGCCGATTCTGCCACCCCCGATCGACCAACCTGCTCCAGTCAGCGTCGCGAGCGCGCTCACTCTTCCTTGGAGCGCGTTGGGCTGGCCGGCAATCAGCATCCCGTGTGCCACTCGGGCGCTCACCGGCTGCGGGTTCCAGCTGATCGCGCGACCGGGCGATGACATGCGCCTGCTGAGTTGGGCAAACGACCTCGAGGAGGTGGTCGGCGACCGCCCCGACGCGGCAACGGCTGGCGTCTAGTGCAGCACTAGTCGGCGGCCCGGCGGATCTGATCGTCGAAGTCACGCGCGGCGGCGCGAGCGCCATCGCCAAAGTTCTCGCCGCGCGCGGCGCCGGCGATCGCGCGGGAAACGTTGATCACGAACGCGCGGCTGCCAGCCTGAAGGTTGGCGCGTACCGCGGCCTGCAGGTCGCCGCCCTGGGCGCCGACTCCGGGTATGAGAATCGGCACCTCGGGCGAGATGTCAGCACGGATTTCCTCGAGTTCACGCGTGTACGTCGCGCCGACGACGAGCCCGAGCCGTGCCTGCGCCGACCAGTCGCGGGCTACGCGCCGCGCCACCTGCCGGTAGAGCGGCACTCCGTCGACGAGCAGGTCTTGGAATTCGCCGGCTCCTGGGTTGGACGTGCGCGCCAGGACGAACACCCCAACGCCGGGCCGGTCCAGGAAGGGGCGCAGGGCGCGCTCGCCCAGGTAAGGGTGGACGGTCACCGCGTCGGCTCCGACCTCGTCGAAAATGGCGCGCACGTAGCCCTCGTTGGTCGAGCCGATGTCGGCGCGCTTTGCATCCAGGATCACAGGGATCTCCGGCGCAACCCGGTGGATGTGGTCGACGGTCTGCTGCAATGCCTCCCAGCCCGCCGCACCCAGAGCCTCATAGAACGCGGTGTTGGGCTTAAACGCCGCAGCGATGTCGCGCGTCGCTTCTACGACTCGTTCGTTGAACGCGACCACTCGCTCCTGCGCCGAGAGGGTGCGGTCGATGGCTTCAGGGAGGGAGTCCGCCGAGGTGTCGAGCCCAACGCAGAGATGCGCCCCGGCGGCAGTGCGGGTATCGAGCAATTCGGCAAACGCTGCGCGCGTACGGCTCATCGCTGAATCATCCCGTCCGCAGACGCTGTCGCGCAACCCCGCTGCGAGTTGAGCATCACGAAGTCATCGATGATGCCCTCGTACTATCAGCTCTCGGATGCAGCCGGTCGTCCTTCGGCCCGGTTGCTCGATCTCTCCTCGATCCGCGCGTACCTCCTCGCGGAGGAGGTTGCAGGAAGATATGCGGTGGATTTGCGGTACCTGAGATCAACCAGCTGTCGACTTGGTGCCACGGGACCTTGCGCTCGACCCAATCCGAGCGTCGTATGAGGGTCGCCGGGCCTCGCCGCCGCAGCCGGGGGCGGCGCGGGTACGACTCGAGACTTCCGGCGCACGACGCCATCACGGGTATCCACGCTTGAGGGCAGCACCTTCGATGATGTGTCCAACGGTCTGGCATGCGTCGATGGCGTTCTCGACGGACTCGAAGATGTCCTTCCAGCGGATGACAACCATCGGGTCGATCCCTGTTTCGAACAATGACGCAAGGCCTTGGCGCAACAACCGGTCGCCCTCGTTCTCAAGGCGGTGGATCTCCGAGAGCTGCTGCGCCGTGGTCTGGTGCTCACCCAGAGTGGCAAGGGCCGCTGCGACCTGCACGGTCGCGAGGGCGAGCACATCCGCGAGTCTGATCGCGTGGTCCATCGGGGCTTCGATCCGGTACAGGACAACGGCGTCGCCGGCTTCGTCTGCGTAGTCGACGATGTCATCGACAGCTCCCGCGAGGCGGTATGCGTCGTCGGTGTCGATCGCAGCGAGATTCGCCCGGGCGGCGAGCGCGTGGATGATGTCGTGAGTGATCCTGTCCCCCTCGTGCTCGCGCTCACGCAGCGCCGCGGCGAGCTCACTGCGGTCCGGGTCGCTAACGAGGTCGTGAAGGATCCGTGCGGCTGCACTGGCGTTCTCGCCGGCTTCAGCGAAGAGTCGGCGCACGGTCTGTTCGTTCGGGCTAGGACGAGCGATGCCAGGAGGCTATTACGCCGGCCAGCGTGATGTCGGTTCTGGCGCCGTCAGTGAAATCGCGAACGGAGAACCGGATCGTCGTCCCAAGCCGTCCCGATGTCCAGTCTTTGCGGACTTGTGGGTCTCTGTCGATCCCGTGAATCCAACCTCTGAGTGGCGTGGTTGGGGTCGGAGCGCTTCGGGGTCAGGCGGGGTTCGGCGTCTGGCGAGCCATCAATCGCTACGAGGATGCCGTGAAACGTGGTCCGCTCGTTCGTTGACTGGCGTTGGCTGAGCTATCGACCGCTCCCGATGTGGACGTGGTGCGCCCGGGGGGTCCGCTCGTGGTGATCGGTGAGGATGCGAGGCTCCCGCGAGCTCCGCGCTTGCTTCGGAGGTGGATCGGAACCGCGAGTAGACATGCGCTGGCGGCGACCCAGGCCAGCATCTTGAGCACGTCGGTGGCGACCCCGGAGCCGCCGAAGTAGAGGGCGCTCCGATTGGCGTCGAATGCGGCTGCGCCGATCCAGAAGTGGCTCAGGAAG
Source organism: uncultured Solirubrobacterales bacterium (assembly GCA_963794285.1). Lineage (GTDB taxonomy): Bacteria > Actinomycetota > Thermoleophilia > Solirubrobacterales > Solirubrobacteraceae > Palsa-465. The sequence continues at coordinate 964,559 of CAWCDS010000005.1, read as the reverse complement.
TGCCAGAACCCAGGCAGCAGCGGGGCCGCGACGCTCCCGCCGCTGCTGGGGACATTCAGGAAGATCAGGACCAGCGACCCGACGAGGGCGCCCAATCCTCCTAGCCCCAGCTGCAGCAGACGGGTGATCAGCGCCGCCGCGAACGCGTACAGCGCACCGAGGCCTAGCATCGCGAGGATGGCGCCGACCGAGCCGGTGAACGTTTCGTAGCCGGGCCCGCCGATGAGGTAGGCGACGATTGGGGCGAGCAGGCACGCCGCGGCGACTATCCCGAGCCGCTGCGGTTCTGGCAACGTCGGGGCTGCGAATCCCAGGGCGGTGACGGCAGGAACCCGCCCAGCGTGCAAATCACGATGAAGAAGAAGTTGGGGGACTCCGATGCATTGTTGGCGGGTAGGGACTTGAGGTCGTCGACTACGAGGGGGCGATTCTGCGCAGCCGCCAGCTCGCGGAATCTCGCCTCGACGAACGTGGCCAGAGAAGCCGACGCCGCCGTGGCGACGAGATCATGGGCGCGGGGCGCTGACCCGGCACGTAGGCCCCTGCGAGCACGCGCGCACCTACGAGCGCTCGCGCCCGGCCGATGGACGTGAGCCGTGAGGCGTCGAACCCGCCTCGCGGCCGGGTCGACAACTGATGTGCGATCTGCGAAGTACTCGACGGTGCGCCGACGATCGCCACCTTGACGCCGTGCGGCATGGGGGCGTGAAGTGCTCCGAAGCAGTTGGCGCCAAGCACAACCGCGATGTAGAGCGGCAGGAGCAACGTGAGCGAGGCCAGCCGCAGCTCTGTTGATTCGGTGCTCATCGCGGATGCTTCTCCGTTCGGTGGGCCTGGCCGCCGCGGCCGTCAGTGTCCGGCGCTCATTCGACGAGGTAGGTCTCGTAGATGACGCCGGCCGGCTGGCGGCCGGCGACGCTGATGAAGATGCCCTTGTTCAGCCAGTCGAGATCGGGGGCTGCCGTCTCGATCCGCGTTGAGGTTCGAAATGTGTACTCGCCGGGGTCGACGTCCTCTCCACGCCCGAGGCGCGCGAGCACCTCCGGGCTGCCGTGACGGATGCTGCGTGATGTGACGTATAGGAGATCGCCGCGGTCGGTCTGCAGGACGTAGCGGATGTCGCCGAGCGCGGTGCCGTCCGCGAGGATGGTCTGCCAATCGGCGCTTGCGCCCGGGAGCAGCCTGCCGCTTATCTCGGGACCGCTGAATGTCCCGCCGGTCAGCGCCACGATACGTCGGCGGCCTTGGGTTGTTTGTCCCAGTTCCAGCGGTGCAGCGAGAGTGGCCTCCAAGCTGTACACCTTGGTAAGGCGAGGTTCGGGAACATGACTGCTCACCCCCTTCTCTGGACGGTGGCCCGCGTGTTGCTGCATCGCCGGGTCGTTGGGATGGGGCTCCAGCGGGGTGACCGTGACGCGCATCCACTCGTAGAGCGGCAGCGCGCGCAGCAGGCCGTCCATGTGCGCTTCGCTATCGGCGCGATACAGCCCGAACGGTCGGCTCCCGCCGGTAGCGACGTGCCGCTTCCACAGCCGGACTAGGTGTCCTTGGTCCACGAGGTCGGCTGCGGCGGCCGACTCAGCGTCCTGACGCGCCGCAACCTCGGACTCCGGAACTCCCATGGGAACGCTGATCTCGAACTCGACAAGGAAATCCATCGCGCTCACGACGGCAGGTCCGTCCCGGCCTGCTCGGCCACCATGAAGGCGGCGTACCAGGACGGCCAGTTCGTGTCTTGATCTGACCGGTGGAACAGGTGCGAGCGCCCGTTGCGCTTCTCGTGCTCGCGGTGGGCGGCCTCGGCACGTCGAAGCGCGCTCTCCAGATCCGCTGTGGATACGTAGCCTGTCTCGGTGGCGTTCATCCGGCCGGGGCGCCGAGTCGTGACCTCCTGGACCAGCCACAGGTTGTCGTCCGGGTCGTTGAAGGAGAAGAACGATCCATAGCTGGCGCGCTCGGGGTCGATGCCAGGCTGGCGCGCCTCGACGGGGAACGGAGGGCCGTGCCAGATGTCGCTCACCTCGATGCCGCGGCTGACGAGCTCCTCGCGTGCCGCTTCGACGTCGGAGACAGTCAGCGCACCCTGGGCAGCGCCCGGCGCGGCTGTGGTGAGGCCGTGGCCGAAGTCGACCGAGGTCCCGAGCCTGGGGGCGTGAACTGGACGATGCGAAGGCCGTCCATCGGTGCGACGTCCTCGTCGAGCCTCCAGCCCGCCTGCAGGTAGTACTGCTTGGATCGGTCGACATCGGACACCGGGATGACCTGCACCTCGAACTTCATGTCGACCCCCCCGACGCTGGCGTCGCGGCTTGTCGTGCCTTCTTCAGTGGCGCTCATGGCTACCTCCTATGTGGGAAGACCTCAATCGGTCTTCGTAGTGGTGGTGCCATGAAGCGTGCTCTCCGCGCCTGTTCATCGCGTCCGGTGGCCCCCCGGGTTTGCACCCCCGTGCTGCGCGCGTTCGAGAAACAGTTCGAGTGCACCGTGCTCGAGGGGTACGGGCTGTCGGAGACCTCTCCCGTCGCGGCGTTCAGCAGGCGCGATCGCGAGCGTAGGCCTGGCTCGATCGGACTTCCGGTCAGAGGTGTCGAGATGCGGCTGGCGGACGCCCACGACGGCGTCGGGGAAATCACGATCCGAGGCCACAACGTGATGAAGGGGTACTGGAACAACCCGGGTGCGACTGCCGATGCGATCGACTCCGATGGCTGGTTTCACACCGGCGATCTGGCTCGGATCGACGACGACGGCTATTTCTTCATCGTTGATCGCAAGAAGGAGATGATCATCCCCGGTGGGTTCAACATCTACCCGCGCGAGATCGGGGAGGTGCTCCACGAGCACCCCGACGTCATGGAGGCCGCTGTTGTGGGCGTCCCACATGATGAGCTCGGCGAGGAGGTCGGCGCGGCGGTCGTCCTCAAGCCTGGCCACGAGGCGGCCCCCGACGAGATCAAGAGCTTCGTCAAGGCAAGGGTGGCCGCCTACAAGTACCCGCGGCTGGTGTGGTTCGAGGAATCGCTCCCGAAGGGCCCCACCGGCAAGATCCTGCGCCGCGAGATCAAGCCTCCCTCGCCCGTCGCGTGAGCAACTTGGTCAATGTCGCGCGGATCTTTCAGGAGACCGCGGCAGCTCGGCCGTTACCCGGCATTGCGTACCCACGGAGGCGAGATCGACTGGACGTGGGCGGACTACAGGCGGCGCGTGGGCGAGTGCGCGGCTGGGCTCGCCGGCCTCGGATGCGCGCGCGGCGATACGCTCGCGTGCTGGCTGACGAATCGGCCCGAGTTCCATGTCGCTGACATCGCCGCCGCCCATCTCGCGGTCGCGTCATTCTCGGTGCACCCAAGCTCCACGGCTCGGCAGGCAGCAGATGCCATCGCCGTCGCAGGCTGTCAGATCCTCGTCACGGAAAAGGTGTTGCTCGATCGGGCGCTGGACGTTCGCGCGTCTGGAAGCACCGCGTTGCGGACGATCGTCTGCCTGGACGGCGGCGATGAGACGACGCTCAGCTGGCAGGAGCTGATCGAGTGTAGGCAGGAGGAGCTCGACCTGGAGGCGGCGGCAGCCGCCGTCAGAGCGGACGACCCGCTGACGCTGATGCTCACCTTCCGAGCCGCAACCCCACCCAAGCTTGTTCAGCTCACGCACCGCGAGGTGCTCGCTCGGGTCGCAGCGCTCCGCGAGCGCCTCGCACCGTGCCGGCCCGAGGTCGTCGGATTCTGGCGCGCGGTCGGCATTCCGCTCGATTCCACTACCGAGATCGAGGAGTTCGACACGATATGACCACCCTGGAATCCACAACCGATGTCGGGGAGGCTCTCGGCACCGACTACTTCTTGCTGCGCTCGGAGCTCACCGAGCAGGAGACCGATTATCCGGACCGCACTCGTCGGTTCGTCGAGGACGAGGTGCTGGCGGTGATGCCGGGATGCTGGGAGCGGGCCGAGTTTCCGCTCGAGCTCGCTCGGCGCTTGGGTGAGCTGCGCTTGGTCGGCGACGGGATCGAGGGTTACGGCTGTCCGGCGATGAGCACGATCGCCGCCGGTCTGATCCAGATGGAGCTCAGCCGCGGCGACGGCAGCCTCGGGGTGCTGCTGGGGGTGCAGGCCGGGCTTGCGATGCGCTCGATCGCGACGTTCGGCAGCGAGGAGCAGAAGCAGCGGTGGCTGCCGGCGATGGCGCGGATGGAGAGCCTGGGTGCGTTCGCGCTGACCGAACCTGACCACGGCTCGGACTCGGTCTCGCTCGAGACGACCGCCCGCCGCGACGGTGGGGACTATGTGATCGACGGCGCCAAGCGATGGATCGGGAATGGCTCGATCGCCGACGTCGTCGTCGTGTGGGCCCGCGACACCGACGACTGCCAGGTCAAGGGCTTTCTCGACGAGCGTGGGAGCCCGGGGTACGACGCGCGCGTGATCGAGGGCAAGGGCAGCGTGCGCTCGGTCTGGCAGGCGCAGATCGAGTTGTCCGGCGTGCGCGTCCCCGCCGATTCGCGGCTTCCCGGCGCGAACAGCTTCAAGGACACGGGCAGAGTCCTTGCCTGCACGCGGCTGACGGCCGCGTTTGCCGCGCTCGGGCATGCGGTCGGCTCTTATGACGTGGCGCTCAGCTACTGCCGAGCCCGAAAGCAGTTCGGCAAGCCATTGATCAGCTTTCAGATTGTTCAGGAGCGGCTCGTGCGGATGCTCGCCGAGGTGACCGCGATGCAGCTCTACTGCCTGCGGGTTGGGCGGCTGGGCGAACAGAACGGTCTGCGTGACACGATCGCCGGCCTGGCGAAGATGAACAACATGAGCAGGGCGCGGCACGTGATCGCCGAGGCCCGAGACCTCCTGGGAGGCAACGGCATATTGCTCGAGAACCACGTCATCCGCCACATGGCGGACATCGAGGCGATCCACACCTTCGAAGGGACCGAGACGATCCAGACGCTGATCGTGGGGCGTGAGATCACCGACGTGAGCGCCTTCACCTAGTCCGGCGGTCGCCGGGGAGACCCCGCCGCGGCATTGGACGCCCTCGGACATCTTTGGCCGAACACGCCCGGAGTCGGTCCCGCGTTCACGCTAGTTGAAGCTCATCGTGACGCGTCTGACCCGAGCGTCACACCGTGAGCGCCGTGCGCAGTTCCGCGGGGAGCTCGGCGATGCCCTCGGGCTCCGTTTGACGGCGTGCCGCGATCTCCGAGCCCGGCCGCGTGCGCTGACTCGACGGGCGACAAGCGCGGCCGCCGGCGAGGATCACCCCGTCACTGCAATGAGCCTCGATCACTCCGTCGCCGAACTGCTCCTCGTAGAGACGCGCGTAAACGCCACCCTCGGCGAGCAGCTCGTCGTGCGTTCCGCGCTCGACGATCGTGCCGCGCTCGATCGCGAAGATCACATCAGCGTTACGGATCGTGGACAACCGGTGGGCGATCGCGATCGTCGTGCGGCGCTGCATCAGCGCCTCCAGCGCTTGTTGCACGACGCGCTCGCTCTCGGTGTCCAGCGCCGAGGTGGCCTCATCGAGGATCAGGATCGGCGGGTCCTCCAGGATCACGCGGGCGATCGCCAGCCGCTGGCGCTCCCCGCCCGAGAACCGGTAGCCACGTTCACCGACCACCGTGTCGTATCCGTCCTCGAGGGCGATGATCCGCTCGTGAATGAAGGCGGCCTTCGCGGCGGCCACAACCTCCTCGTCGGTCGCGTCCGGCCGCCCGTAGCTGATGTTCTCGCGCACCGTGCCGCCGAACAGGTAGCTCTCCTGGGTCACGACGCCGACCGCGCCCGCAATCGTCGCGGCGCTCAGATCGCGCACGTCGCGCCCGTCGATCTTCACAGCCCCGCGATCGACGTCGTAGAGCCTCGGAACCAAGTAGGAGATCGTCGTCTTGCCCGCCCCGGATGGCCCGACCAGCGCCGCGAGCTGCCCAGGCGCGACGAGCATCGACACATCCCGCAACGCCTCCTCCGGCGCCGCCCGCCCGCCGTCCTCGCCACCGCCGTAGCGGAACGACACCTGTTCCAGCGCCACCTCTCCCGCGATCTCCGACGGGGCAAGGCTGAGCGCGTCACTGCGGTCGGTGATCTGAGGGCGAAGGTCGATCAGCTCGAAGATCCGGGCGAACAGCGCCAGCGACGACTGGACATCGACAGAGACCTGCAGCAGCTGATTGATCGGGATCAGCAGCCGGCTTTGCAGGGTCGTGAACGCCACGAGCGTCCCTGCCGATAGGTCGCCGTGCGTGCCCTGCAGCCCTGCGACCAGATAGACAAGCGCCGGGCTGATCCCGAAGAACGCCTGGGTGACGGCGAAGAACGAGCGGCCGACCATCGCCTGGCGGACCTGCAGCTCGGCCTGGTTCGCGTTCTCGACGCGGTAGCGGTCGACCTCGTGCTCCTGTCGGCCGAACACCTTCGCCAGCAGAATCCCCGACACCGACAACGTCTCCTGGGTGATCGACCCCATCGCCGCGAGCGACGCCTGCGCATCGCGCCGAGCTCTGCGCCGCGCGCGTCCGACTCGACGGCTGAACAGTACGAACACCGGGGTGACGGCGAGCGATATCGCCGTCAGCAGCGGCGAGAGCACCAGCATCGCCACCACGGACGAGATCAGCGTGACGACGTTGCTCAGGACAGACGAGGCGGTCGACGTGATCGTCGTCTGCACCCCGCCGACGTCGTTGGCCAGCCTGGACTGGACCTCTCCGCTGCGCGTCGCCGTGTAGAACGCCAGCGAGAGCTTCTCGAGGTGCTCGAACAGCCGGTCGCGCAGCTCCTGCAGCACGCGATTGCCCACGACCTCGGTCAGATACACCTGGACGATGTTCAGGATCCCGTTGACGATCGGGATCGCGATCAGCGCCGCCACCAGCGGGTACAGCACGCCGAGGTCGGGGCCACCCTGAACGAACAGAGCCTTGTCGAACACCTGGCGGACCAAGAGCGCGCCGATCACGCTCAGCGCCGACGTCGTCAGGATCGTCAGGCTGATCAGCGCCAGCGCACCACGATGGGGGCGAAACGGCGCACCACTCTGCGGCCGAGCCTCGACGGCTCAGCTTGCGAAACGGACCCAGTCATTGGTAGTCAGGGGCGCGGTACCGCTAGGCCCGTTTCCCCATTCCCCTTTCAATCCGTGCGTGCGGTTTTCCCGCACACGGCTCACCGATGATCTTCATGGTGGTCACGACGCCAATCCCGGGTAGCGGATGGTGCCACGAAGTCGGTAGAGGCCCTGGGCCTCGAACCACTCGCGCGTCCACGCCTCCCATTGGCCCGCTCAAGGCCGAGGCCACACGATTCCGTCCCAGCAGCACGTGAGCCCAATGACCCGAGATCAAGTGTGGATTTTGCAGGTTAAAAAGGGCCGAGACCCGGACTCGAACCGGGGACACCACGGTTTTCAGTCGTGCGGCCCTGCACCTACAACAGCGGGATTTGCAGGGATTTCCGATCATCCTGCGAATACCTTGAGTCCACGAAGCGAACTCTGGGCCAGCGCTGGTACACGACGAACGTCTGTGCTTGCTTGGCGAGCGAGGGAACGCACTTGTCAACGGTGGCTTGGTACTGCTGGCGACCCGGTGTTGTTTCGAGCTTCCGCAGCTCGGCTGCGAGCGCGTCCGGCGGCTGGTCCTGACCGAAAGGGAAGAGCAGCTCACACACGGTATGCGCGTCATGGGCCCGTAGCGCAGTCAACAGCCTTTGAAAGCTGTGCTGGATTTGCGTATCTGGCGCTGGCGAGCTGCCGCACGCTGAGAGCGCGAAGACCACAAATACGCAGCCGATCAGATTAGGCCAGTACGCGCCACCGCCACGCACCCTACCAGGACACTGCCAGAGCTCCCGGTTCGATCGAGGAGGATCAGTTCGGCGGAGTCGTGCTGACGGACGCCGGCGCAGAACCGCCCTAACCAAAGGGTGGGCTACCGGCGGCGCGGGGTTAATAGGAACGCCGATTGCGCTTATGGTCCCCAAAGGCAACCCGCGGCACCTGGCCGAGCGCCACACCAGATTCGAGCTGCCCCGCCGACATCGGCAGATGGATCACCTCGAGCCGTGGATCGATGATCCGCGCCTGGTCGTCGTCTGAGATTACGAGCGCCTGGCCGCGGGCGCCCGGGGTCGCGGCGATGCAGAGGTCGCAGTCGACGACGTTCCAGCCGTTCTGCCTGCTCAGCGGCATGAGACGCGCCTCGTCGGGGTCTGCGACCTGGCGGATGAGGACTTCAAGATCCGCGCGACGCTCTGCAAATGGCACTGCTCGGTTGATGACGATCTCACTAATCGCCTGCGCGACTGCCGGGATTTGAGCGCGCGTGCCGATCCGGTACACAGGCTTGTCGTCCTCGGGACCGTCGTTCTCGTTCTCGTCCTCGTCCCAGCTGATCTCGTCGGCCAGCTTCAGGTCCTCCTCGTCGGTTGCGCTCGCCTGAATCACACGCAGTCGCAACGGACTTGCGACCGTCGAACGACGAGTTGCGCGGCGGCTCATAGGAGACGCCAACCAGCACATCCAAGATCGATATCGGAACCTCATCCGGAGCCGCTCGTAGGGCGGAACACGTCGCAGCAAAATCACCGCTGAGCTGCTTGATGAAGTCGAAGCCGAACGCGGCAGGCTCGGGCTGACCTCTCGGCTGCCAGCCCGCCATCACAAGACGGTCCCGTAGCCTCCCGAAGAGCAGGTCGAACAACTCCTGCGCCTGATCTGCCTGACTCACGTCGAGATCCTCGCATCGATCGACACGGGCGTGGCCGACGTGTTCGGGACGGCGCGGTAGTGGTGTAGGGTGAGCCGCGCTTCAGTCGCGGGCACCGTCCTGTTGTCCGCCTACAACTGGGTTACGTGCGCGCTCACGGCCCAGGTGGTCGCGGTCAACGGCGCATCGACCGAGGAGCCGCTGCCGAGGGTGGGCCGCGGTCGTCGCACGCGGAGAACCGGCCTCGCTCGCCAAGGGCCTTGAGACCAGCAAGTCCGGAATGCTGTTCGCCAGCCTCATGGTCGCGGGCTACAGCAACGCCTATCCCGACGTCGCGTTCCATGATCACGTCCGCGCGAGCGCGCGGACGGTCGTGCGCGGCGTCGTCGGGCGCTGTTTGAGCGAAGCCGCGACCCTGCTGTCGCTGCCCGCCGTGTTCACCGGCGAGCAGATCTTCAGCCAGCGCCTCACCGCAGGCCCGCTCGGCGCCCGGCTGGCCCAGAACGCTCCTGCGGAACACACGGAGACGCCGACCCTGATCGCGCAGGGAGAGGCCGACTCGCTCGTCCTCCCGCCCGTCCAGAACGCTTTCGCTCATCGGCTCTGCCAGGCCGGCCAGAAGCTCGAGTACCGCGCCTACCCCGGCCTCGACCACGTCCCTGCTCAGCTGGACCGAGAGGCGATTCAACGGCGCCACAGCGCCAACCGACTGCTCGACCACGTGAGCCCGGTCACAGCTTCACGGGTGAGCGTTCGAACAGACCGCTGCCCGCGCGGGCATAGCATCAGCCTCCGACTGTCGAGTCGCCGGCTACCGTTGGGGACGGACGACGGGGGGCCCAAATCAGCTCCGTCGCGCTCCCGCTCACCCACGCGGAGCGCCAGCGCCTGACCGTTTTGCTCGTCCGATTGCCGATCGGTGAGCGCACGGCCCGCAAGGCGACGAGGGCGTCCGCTGCCGGCCGAGGATCCCGTGCGCGGACCAACCTCCTACGGACACGATCGGACCGCGCAATTCGGCGGCCTGTGGCGACTCGGTGTGACCGCTCGACACGCGACGCTATCGTGGCCGGCATGAGTCCCGAGGTGACTGAGGTCGACTACCGAGGTCCGGCGAGGATCGGCGCTTCGGGTCGGGCTCGTCTGCACGATCGTGCGGGCGGAATCGGAGAGATGGTCTGGGAGGCTCTCGGCCTGGCTGGCTGGATTGGTGAAACGGTCGGCCTACGCACGATCGTGTTCTTGCGCATCCGGGTCGGCTCCGTCCCGGAGGGGCGGCCAGCGGCGCGATCGACGGTCGAGCTCCTGCCGGGCGGTGAGCGGAAGCGTGGCGAGAGGGGCTGGATCGACGAGGACCACATGGCATGCCAGGGATTCGAGGGGCCGCTCGACGGCCGCGCCGCTGGGCCTGGCTATCGGCTGCTCGAGGATGAGTGCCGCCCAGAGGATCTGGAGTTCGGCGAGGACATGCTTTACACGGCAGTCATCCGGGCAGGCTGGCTACGTGGTGACCGCGGGGAGATCGCCGACGTCCCCGACGTGCACATCACAGTGGGCGTCACCAGCCGCCGAGCAGAGTTCGCCAAGAGCTCCGGCTAGACCGGGCCTCGGCATAACCAGCGGTGGAGAACGCCGGGCGAGGACGGGTGGGCGCGTTGGAGCGGACTCGGCCTCTCGTTGTGATTTGCGGAAGGGCGTCACGTAACCGATGAGCGGGAGCGTGATCATCGCCCCGGTGGGACCTGCCGGCACCGAAGTGTGCCCACCTGGTCTGGGGGGCGAGCAGTTCGACCGTGAAACCGGGCATGGCCAAACGTCCGCCCGGCTTCGGAGGCCGGCTCAGCCGGTGGCGGGTGGGCTAAACGCCCCCACGCCGGGTCTAAACAGTCGTAAAGACGCGCGCGTCAAGAATGACCGGTCACCTGATGTGCGGGCCTGAGTTTATCTCCATGCTGAGCGGCGCAAACATCAGCCGGGGGCCTGAACAGGCCTCGACGAGGGAGATAGAGAGAACATGCTTGACCGATCGTCACATCTCGCGGGCATCCCAACCGAGATCGCCACCATCGACTCACCGGGTATGGCGTTCGCGGCGGCGCCGACGATGACCAGCGCGAGCCTTACCACGCCGGGCGAGTACTCGCCTACGGTCTCGGCGGGCGGGTCGGCGATCACGGCGACGGTGGTCGGCGGCGCCGGCGGCGCCTGCTCTGTGGCCGGGGGACAGCGCGATTCGAGGAGGAGCACCGATGGTCACTAGATTCCAACCTAGCCTCAGGTTGCTGGCCGGTTCGGCGCTGCCAAAGTCGTTGAGGTTTTCGAGGGGCGTGGCGTTGGCGTGTGTGGTGGTGCTGGCCACCGTTCTGGCGACAGCCGGGGCTGCTTCGGCGCTTGCCAAGCCCGTCGGCGGCCAAGCCTCGTCGGCGGCGCCTGCGTGCGTCGCCGAGGCTGATCCGACGATCCAGTCGACCAGCTTGCCCTCTGGCACCGCGGGCACGCCCTATAACCAGAACCTGCAGATCTTTGGCACGATCCCGCCGTGGACGCTGGCCGTGGTATCCGGCACCTTTCCGCCCGGTTTGTCCTTCAACGGGGACCAAGTTGCCTTTTTCAACGTTCCGATTACGGGCACGCCAACCACCGCCGGGACGTACAACTTTGTGCTCGAGATGACCGACGTCATCGGGAGATTGTGCGACCAGCCGCTGTCTATCGCGATTAGCGAGGGGGCCGGCCCGCCGGCGAGCCTTGACCACACCACGCTCAGCCTCGGGTCTGAGCCCTCGGGTTCGGTCGGCGCAGAGCAGACGGTCACCGTCACCAACAACGGCAACGTGACGCTTGACATCGCCGGCGTGCAGCCAGGCGGCGCTGACCCCGGCGACTACCTGATCATCGACGGATGCGTCGCCCCGGTGGCGCCGAGTTCCAGCTGCACGATCGGGGTGCGCTTCGCGCCCCAGGCGCTCGGCGCCAGTTCAGCGACGCTGACGCTCGTGAGCAACTCGACCAGCGCGCTGGCGATCGACGTCTCGGGCACCGGCACCACGCCCGCCACCGGACCAGCCGGACCCGCGGGCCCAGCCGGACCGACCGGCCCCACGGGCGCAACCGGGCCACAGGGACCCGCCGGACCGGCCGGCACGATCGTCTGCCGCACGACCCTGATCGCGCGGACGCTGTGCACGCTCGAATTCGCGCCCGGCACATTCTCGACGGCGCTCCGATCCCACACGCAGATCACGATCATGCACGGAGACCGCGTCGTGCACACCGAGCTGCTGCGACTTACGACCACACACAAGGTAATCCACCGCAAGCTCGGTCGCCTGGCCCGCGGCCGCTACATGCTGCTGCTGACAAGCGGACCGCGGCGCCACCGCCACACGGTGCTGCGCCTCGCCTTCCGCGTGCGATAGCCACACGACCCGGGGGCGCCGCCGATCATCGCGGCGCCCCCAGCCGACCAGCAACGTCGAGGGCCACCAGCACAACGGCTACCCACCCCCGGCAGCACCACCCCCCGAGCGAGACACAACCACTCCCGCGACCCGGCGCTAAGAGCGCCGTATCGCCCGGTTAGAAGCCGATGAGCTGGCGGGCCCGCGCCGCGTTCGCGCAGATGTATCGCCCCCGGCTGCGACCGCGACCTTCGGTGGGGTCCGCGACGCCTCGGCGCCTTCGCCGGCGCCATTGCATCCGCCGGCGAGGTCGCAGGACGCGGAGCAGCGCGTCGGCGACATCCCGATGGCCAGGTCCGGCCTTGCCGCCGTGGCGACGGGCGATCGCTCTCGCGCGCGCCGCCCCGGCTCGCGGGCTGGAGCGCGCGCGGATCGCCGTAACGGCGATTGCGCCGGGCGCCCCTGCCGGCAGGCGCTCATCGGCCCACGGGACCGTCAGTCCCCCAACGGCAGGCCGCTGGGCCTGCGTGTTCCTGCCGATCGACGAGGGAACGCTGGTGGCGGCCGATCGAGGTGTCCCGCCCGGGCCGACCGCCGTCTCAGCCAAGTAAGGATCAGCGGACGCTACCGGGTGGCGGCTGATCGTCGCTGCCAGTCCCAAAGCGGCTGTCTGTGGTCAACTCAGACCTCGACGTTCCTGGCCGGCCAAGGCGATGAACGCCGGTCGGTCCGTGCAAGGGTGGCTGGAGCGAGCGAGGTGACGTGATGTGCGTAGCCTCGCTGTGAGTCCGGGGCAAGCGGCGCGGTTGACGCGGTTCTGCCGATAACTACGATCCCTGCTTGATGAGGGCGCGATGACGCGGTGTTGGGGTTTCACGGTGCGCTGGCTTGTCGGGGTACCGCTCGCTGCGCTGCTGTTTGCTTCTGCGCTCTCCGCCACCAGCAGCGCGGCGCCGGGTCGTAACCAACGGGCGTGGCTGTCGTTCGACTACAAGGGCAACACGGTCCAGAACCAAGCCAATGATCTCGGCTTTATTCAGACGGCTCAAGGCTCCGGTGGTTACGGCACGGAGGAGGTCCAGAACGACTGGCTGATTGGAATCAAGATCCGCGTCGTGATTCAGGATCGCCAGGGTAAGCACCCTCAGATAACCGACGTTATAGGGCAGCCGATCATCACATCTGTCAAAGGAGGCGGAACGGTCTCAAAGGAGCCGACGGCGGGGTGCCAAGACGCGTTCGGGAGCCTGTGCCCCCAGCCCGGCTCTCCAGTGTTCCGTCTGTCGTGCTCTGTTCATATCACCGCGAACCCGGCGTACTTCGACCCACCCCATCCCGGCTACCCGCTTACAAGTATCCCTGCCGAGCCGAAGGGATTTCTGAATATCACCATGTATGTCCCAGGTGCGGCTGCGTTCACGAGCCCGGCTGGTGGAAAATGTCGAGGGCCGACCGACCTTGACAACGTAGGGCTGGAGAACTTCGTGCCGCCAACGCAGTTCGGCGATGCGCCGGCGCCGGTCACCAACCCAAAAAAACTGGCGCAGTACCAACGCTTCAAGCTGCCAAAGCTCGACATCGGTGCAAAGCAAGTCCACCGCGGCCTGGCGGTATTGCTGCACGGCTTGCCGACCTTCGACGTCAACTGGGCCTGGCAAGCAGGTCAGGCGAAGAAGCAGATCGGGAAGGACGTCACCGACTCGATCGACGCCGAATCCGAGTTCACAAACTTCAAGCTCACCCCTTGACCCTGGCCGCGGGACTGTGGACCGCCCGCGCATCCCTCGGAAACAGCCAAGAAGGGCACGGTTCACGCCGACGGTCGCGCCCGTCTCAGATGGGAACGGGCACCGGATACTGGTGGACGGCGTCTTCGCTGCTTCTTCAATCGAGAACCAGATGCCGGCTTGCACCGAGCCGACATACTGTCTCGGCATGAGCCTCCCGGCGAAGCGTGCAGGGCGCGCCGTCGTGCATACGACCGCCACGATCGGTGTCATCGCCGTCATCGCTGCGGTTTTCGGCGTGGCCGGGTGGGTTGCGAATCTGATTGTCCTCGGCGTGGTCGCGATCGTCGTGACGGTCGTCGGCGCCTACGTCCTTAGCCGTCGCTGAACCTCGCGACCAGACGCGACTGCCCAATTGATCGTGGAAGCCAAAACCGAGTCCGTAAGCCGATCGCTGAACGAGACGATTCGGACCACGCGCCGAGGTCGACCGCGGCGCAGATCGTCGTCTCAATCGAGGCACGTCAATCAGACGGTCGGCGACCCGCCGCGTCAGCTCTCGGCGAGCGCCTTTCGGTACAGCTCGTGCGGCTCGCCGTCGAAGTCAAAACTCTTTTCGTAGCTCATCCCGGAGCTTGGTCATCACCCCGCGCGAAGCCACGTTGTCCTCACGTGTGTAAGCAACGACGCTCCGTAGCCCAAGCGACATCACCTCGGTGGGCGCGTGCCCACCGAGCCGCGAGGCGATGCCTCGCCGCCAATAGGAGCGAGCGACCGTCCAGCCGATCTCGACCTCGCTAATGCCATCGACGATGCAGTACTGGGCCACGCTCCACCCAACGCAGGTCTCACCCTCCCAGCCAGCGACCAGCCGAAGCGATGGACGGTCCGATGAGCGACCTTCCTCGTCACCATCTCCTCGCACTCCGCCAGCGTGAACGCGCCGCTGGAGCGAAACCAGGCTGCCACCTCCCGGATCCCCCAGCAGATTCTGGTGGATCGCCGGCGCGTCGGTAGCAAGCAGCGGGCGGATGTCCATCCTCAACCAGCGTACCGACGCCCGTCTGACCCAGACCCGACAGTGCTCAGTCCTGGATCGTGGTCACCGGCGGGTATGACGGCGCCAGCCAAGCGACAGGACAGCCTCAGCAGCCGGCTCCGGAGATCGTTGCAGCTGGGGAAGGTCTTGCTCACACGATCGAGAAACGCGGATCTGGCGAATACGAGGTCTCCTGCCTCGGGCGGTGCGGGCCCTGCCTTCGTGTTGGCGCGGGCATTTCAGCTGACACGGAGCTCGCGTCGCCCCTTCGGCGACGCGATCAAGCCCCACCGATCAGTGACTGTGCCTTTGCGGCGCCGATATTCACTCGGACTCCTCGGCGGGCATACTCGATGGCCAGTGAGCGGGCGTCCAGTCGCCGTCTGGGTCGGTGGTTTGCCCCACTTCGATCATGTGTCCGTCGGGATCGCGGATGTAGCAACGGATCTCGTACTGGTGCTGTTTCGGCGGCGTCAGGAAATTCGCACCCCGGGCGCTCCATTCGGCGTACACGGCCGCGATGTCTTTGACCCGGATATTGAGGAAGCTGCTGACCCGGTCGGGATCGCGTGGCGTCTCCAGGCTGACCGACGGCTTGTCGTCCGTCGGTCCACCGCCGCCATTGATGATGATCCAGCTGTTGGATAGTGCGACATAGGTCAGCCCTCCGGGGCCGGAGAAGGCCACCCTGCCGCCGAGCACTTCGGTGTAGAAGCGGCGGGAACGCTCGACATCGTCTGAAACGATGAAGTGGGCCAAGACCAGCTCCTCATCGATGTTGTTCATCATGACCTCCGTTGTTGGAACGGCCTCGATAGTCCTGCCTTACGTCACGCATCCCATCTGTGTGCCCCTTGGTCCGCTGCCGGTCGCTGCTCACGTTGGCGCCGAGCTCGAGCGGTACCTCACGGTTGCGCCATGCGCCGTCTGCTGCCGGTCACAGATCGAGCACGACGTCGTCGCGGGGCTGTGAGCAGCAGATGAGTGCGCTTCCGTCTGCTGGGGGTTCGACAGGGTCGGGGCTGTATTTGAGATCGCCGGCGATGAGGGTGGTCTCGCAGGTGTGACAGACGCCGGTCCGGCACGACCAGCGGACGGGAACGTCGCATGCTTCGGCGAGTTCGAGCAGGCTGCCGTAGTCGTTGTCCCATGGGATCGCGAGGTCGCTGCGCGCGAACTCGATCGTGGGACCGTTTCCGGGTTTGCCGGCGGGTGGGTGGGGCGCCCTCGCGGGTGTTGCTGCGATGCCTGGGGTCACACCCGGTGCGGGCCCGAATGGTTCGGTGTGGATGTGGGAGGCGTCGATCCCGAGCGCCGCCAGAGCGGCACTGAGCTCGTCCATGAAAGGCGCGGGCCCGCACAGGTATGCCTGGCCATCGCGGGGTGGTTCAAGTTCGGCGAGCTGTGCTCCGGTAAGACGGCCTGTGGCGTCGAAGTCGCGGCCTTCGACGTCTTCGGGACCTGGACGGCTGTAGTACACGTGGGTGCGTGCGTTCGGGAGCGAGGCAAGAAGAGCGCGGGCCTCGGCGGCAAACGAGTGCTCGCGACTACTGCGCGCGGAGTGCAGCGCCCAGATCTCGCGATCGGAATGCTCCTGGGCTAGCGCGTGAAGCATGGCGAGAATTGGCGTGGCGCCGATCCCGGCGCTGATCAGCAGCACGGGTGCATCCGTCCGGTCGAGGATGAACGTGCCGCGTGGGGCTGCGATGTCGAGTTGGTCGCCGACGGTGAGCCGGGTGTGCAGGTAGCCGCTGGCGGCGCCGTCGGGTTCGCGCTTGACGGTGATGCGGTAGTAGCCGGCGTCCGGCGGTCCGGACAGTGAGTAGTTGCGGAGCAAGGACCTCTGTTGCGTGTCGGGCTGGATCCGCACCGTGAGGTACTGACCCGGGCGGGCGGCTGGCAGTGCCGCGCCCTCGGGGTCCTCGACGCGTATGGAGATCACCGCGTCGCTTTCGCGGGTGATTGCGGTGACGCTCAGCTGACGGAAGCCGGGCCATGCGGGCGGCGGGCTGGCTACCGCAAGACCGGCGTTGCCGCTGCCGGGTTCTTCCTCGAGCAGAGCTCGGAACGAGGATTGCCAGCCGGGGCTGAGGGCAGGGATCCGGAGCGCGCGCAGCAGCTGCTGGCGCGGGTGCCCGGGGAGATACAGCAGCGCGTCGACCTCCGCGACCCGCATCTGTTCAGGGCCAGAGGCGAGCTTGAGGATCTCGTCTCCCGCTTGTACGTCGCCTTCTTCGAGCACGCGGAAGTAGAAGCCCGGGCGGTGGTGCGAGACGAGCATCGCGGGGATGCGCGGGTCGTTCATGCGGATCCCGACGCGGTAGCAGGTGACCCGGGGTTGCGTGACCTCGAAGACGGCGCCGCCGATCTGGTAACGATCGCCGACGCACACCTCGTCATCGGCGAGTCCTTCCACGGTGAAGTTCTCGCCGAACTGGCCGTACGCGAAGTCGTTTCGTCCAAGCTCGCGTTCCCAGTACCGATAGGAGTCGATCTGGTAAACGAACACCGCGCGCTGCTCCCCGCCGTGCCCGGCGAGATCGCCTTGACCATCACCCTCGATGTTGAGCTTGCCGACGCGGCGGGGACCGACGACGGGGTCCTTGAAGACGCCGGTGAAGACCGTCCTTCCCCTGCCAGGTCACGTTCTTCGGCATGCCGACGTTGACCGACAGCAGCCGCCCGACGATCGGCCGAGACCCGCGTCCGGCGTCAAATGTTCACGCGGAGCTGCTCGGCCCGAACCGTGCCTCCGTTCGCTTTTCGTAACTCGGCGGCGTCAAGCGCGAGCAGAGGCCCCGGGCTGGCCCGCACCCGCCGCGATCCCAGCGAAGCGCCGCAGGCTCGGCCCCCGGCGTCGAGCCCACTGCAACTGGGTTCCCGTTCGCAGCGCCTCGCTCGCTGGTTCAGGCGATCTCGCGGGTCATCACTT
This sequence comes from uncultured Solirubrobacterales bacterium, assembly GCA_963794285.1. Taxonomy (GTDB): domain Bacteria; phylum Actinomycetota; class Thermoleophilia; order Solirubrobacterales; family Solirubrobacteraceae; genus Palsa-465. The sequence continues at coordinate 946,765 of CAWCDS010000005.1, read as the reverse complement.
GGGTTCACGTACTCGAGGCCGAGTGGTCCGATCGCGGTCACCTGAGTGACGTACTCACCGGACCGCGCCCAGTGAAAATGAACCGTCCCGCCGGGAGAACGATGACGCTGCCTGGCGGGTATGCCTCCAACTTCTCGCTGTCGAAGTGTTCCCCGAGGCCGATGTAGAAGACACCGGAGATCACGGTGTAGACGCGATCCTCCGGGTGTACGTGCGGCATCGGCTTGACCCCAGCAGGCAGCTTGACCCTGATCACGTAGGGCCCCGGCTCACTCGGGTCACCCGCCACGACGGCGAGGCGCGCAGGCGGCGGGAACGCCGGGAACGGCTTCCACTCGATGTCCTCCGGCAGTACCCCCGGAACACGCTCTCATCGATCTGATCACTCATTGGTCAGCGTCTCGGCTTGGATGTCGATGTCGTCGGCACCATCGCGACGAGGTCGGTCACGATTTCCGCAGCGGACAGTGACTGTTTGGCGAGCGCAACGCTCTGGCCAGCCCATAGGGACAGCGGTTCGATCTCACCGGTCGTGCCAACCATCGGCGGCGCCGGCTCGTATCGAACGATCTGTTCGCCGGAAGCGAAGTGCGCCACCACCTCGCCCTCTTGCGGTCGACTACCCGGCGCCGGCCGACCCGCGGCCTCCCACAGCACGGCAGTTGAGTTGTGGATGGCACGATGCGAAGTGTCCGGCCATCCCACCTCGTAGAGGTTGGGTACCACTCTGCGTCGGTCTCGGTCGCGGCTATAAGGCGGCGCCGATACTCCGCGTGAATCGGCATTTCATCGGCCAGCAGGAACCGCGTGCCGAGCAAGGCTGCCTGCGCGCCGAGGGCAAGCACCGCGGCGACTCCGCGAGCGTCGCCGATCCCACCAGCCGCGATGACCGGCACCGGCGCCACGGCATCGACGACCGCCGGCACCAGCGGAAGCGTTGCCACGCTACTCCAGACGTGCCCCCCGGCCTCCCAACCCTGCGCAACAACGATGTCCACTCCACATCCGACTACGCGCCGCGCTTCCTCGACGCTGCCGACAGTGTGCATCACAAGCCCCCCGGCGTCATGCACCGAGTCGACGTAGCTCCTGGGGTCGCCCCAGAAGAGCGACACCACCCGCAGACCCGCCGACAGTGCCTGATCGACTCGATGGTGCTGATCGAAGGCGAGAACGAAGTTGCCGGCAAACGGCCGATCCGTAAGGGCTGCCGTTTCCCGAACCACGGCTGCGGCATCATCGGCCCACCCCAACCCCAAAGTGCCGAGGCCGCCTGCATTTGAGACAGCGGCGGGCAGGCGAGGATCTGCAGACAGTGGTGCCTCGACGATCGGGAGCTCGATCCCCAGCAGCTCGCACACCGGCGTTCGCTTGCGATCGGTCATGTCAGCCTCCGGCCGGCCGAGGACAGCACTCAACACCCATGTGGGCCTCCATTCAGTATGCGTCCGGTCGCTCTGCGGTTCGGACGACCTGCTTGTTCCAACCGTGGAAGGGCGAGAGGTCGCCCGCATCCCATCGCTCGTGCAGGCCGGGGGTTGCCAGGTCCCAGTCGGGGCGGACCTCGCTCGACACGTCACGCAGGTCGTGCCAGAGATCCACGAACGACGGTCGTCCCCAGAACCAGTAGCCGTTATAGATCCTGTAGATCACGAGCCCGGGCTTGAGCACGAGCGTGTGCGGGATCATCGGGTCGTGCTCGGTGTCGGTGTACTCCTGAATGTCGAGGTCCTTCTGGACGATCCGATCCGGATCCTCGAGGAACGGCCACTGGGCGCCGATCGACGCGCGGAACTCCTGGCTTGAGTGGTGGGTGTCGGTCGATATCGTGGCGACCTTGGTGTAGGACACGGCGATCTTCGGGTAGTTGGCGGCGAGTTCGAGATGCTGTTGGTGCTCTTTTGGGCAATAGTTGCCGCGAGCAAGTGTCAGGATCAGCGGATCCTCGCCCTGGATCTCGCTGAGCGTGCGAGTGACGCGATCTTGGTCGGGCAGCTCGTAGTCGGGGAATGTGCCGCCGGGGGTGATGTCCGAGCGCATGGTTCAAGTCCTTCCGGTTCAGGTGAGGGTCGATTGGTGCTACCGGCCGGCCGCCTGGCCGCCGTCAACGTGCAGCGTCTCGCCGGTTACGAAGGTCGCTCGCTCGAGATACAGGATCGCGTCGACGACGTCGCTGACTTCGCCGACGCGCCCGAGCGGGTGGAGGGCCTCGAGCCCGTCGTAGGACGCAGGGTCGTGGTCGGGTGTCTTGATGACCCCGAGCGAGACCGCGTTGACGCGGACGCCGCGCGAGGCGTATTCGATCGCCAGCGAACGGCTGGCCGCGACGAGTCCTCCCTTGGTGAGGGCAGGTAGCGCAGACGGCCTCGTGCTGTCCGCGTTATCGACCAGGCTCGTGGAGACGTTCACGACGTGCCCGCTGGCCCTGGCGGCCATCTCCGCGATCGCCAGCTGGGTGATGCGGAAGAAGCCGGTGAGGTTCACGGCCGTGATCGCCTCGTACTCATCGAACGTGTACTCCGTGAACGGCTTGCCGATGTAGATGCCGGCGTTGTTGATCAGCGTGTCGATCCGCCCGAACCGGTCGCGAGCCTCGTCGACCGCGCGCCGTGCGGTTTGCGCATCTGCGATGTCGCCGGCGACCGTGACGTAATCGCTCTCGTCTTGCTCAGCTGACGGGAACGACAGTGCCACTCCAACGACGGCATAACCTGCACCGCGGTATCCGGCGACCAGCCCGGCGCCGATGCCCTGGGAAGCGCCCGTGATGATCGCGACCGGCGGGCTCATCGCGAGACTGGACCGGCCGTGCTCCCTGCCGCCGGATCTCGGAGCCGGAGTGCTTTCAGCGCGGCGGCGTGGATCTCCGAGAAGCTCGGGAACGGCTGGATCGTGTCGCGCAGCACGTCGAGCGAGACCCTGGCGCGGATCGCGAGCGTCGCCTGCTGCATCCACTCGCCGGCGTCCGGGCCAAGCGCGTAGGCGCCGGTCAGCTGCTCGCCGTCGCTCAGCAGCGTCAAGAACCCGTTCGACTTGGCGTACGCGTGCGTGTAAGTCGCGGTCTTGGCGACCTCCGACAGCAGAGCGGTGGCGCTGAACTCGGCCTCGGTGGACCCGACGGCCGCCGCCTGCGGATCGGTGTAGGTGACGCGCGGGACCGCCTCGTAGTGGGCCTCGCGCGGTTCACCGAGGATGTTCGACGCGACGACCTCGCCCTGGTACTCCCCGACGTGCGTCAGTTGCCAGATGCCGGTGATGTCGCCGACCGCCCACAGCCGCTCGCCCGCACGCATCTGGGCGTCGACCGGGACTCCGTGGGCGTTCGCATCGATGCCGACCGTCTCCAGACCGATCCCCTCGACACGCGGACGCCGTCCGGTCGCCACCAGCAGGCGATCACCGCGCAGCTCCCGTCCATCCTCCAGTCCCAGGACGAACTCCTCGCCATCGCGAGATGCCGCCGTCGCGTGGATACCGAGCACGAGCTCGATTCCGTCCCGACGCAGCGCCTCGCCCAACGCCACGCCAAGGGGTGTCGGCTCGCGCGAGAGCACGCGCTCGGCCCCCTCGACGAGAACCACCTCACCGCCCAGACGACAGACCACCTGGGCGAGTTCGACACCGGCCGCGCCACCTCCGAGTACGACCAGTCGTCGCGGCACTGCCTTCATCCCGGTCGCCTCGTTCGTGCCCCAGACGCCCTCGAGCTCTCGTAGGCCTGGCACGGGCGGAACGAACGCGTCGGCGCCGTTGGCAAGTACGACGTGGTCAGCCGTGTAGCGCAGCCCTTCGACCTCGACCACTCCCGTCCCGGCGAGGCGACCGGTACCGCGCAGCAAGTCGATCCCTCGGTCCACCAGCCACTTCGCAGCCGTAGCGTCGGAGTAGTTCGAGACCATGAAGTCGCGCCAATCAAGCGCCGCCTGCACGTCGACCTCAGCCCTGGCACCCGCCTCACGCGCGCCGTGCACCGCCTCCCCTGGGCGCAGCAGCGACTTCGATGGGATGCACGCCCAGTACGTGCACAGACCACCCACGAGGTCGCGCTCGACGACCGCAACCCGCAGACCGCCCTCCGCGATGGCGGCGGCGCAGTGCTCTCCGGGCGCCCCGCCACCCAGGACGATGACGTCGTAATGGGTGGTCACGCCGGGAGCTCCTCCCCAGCCTGCTCGCGGACAATGTAGAGCGCGTACCAGTCCGGCCAGTTCGGATCCGCGGCACCGATTCGCTTCTCGTGCTCCCCATGCGCGGCCTCAGCGCGCCGCAGCGCCTCCGCCAGATCGCCGGCTGACGCAAACGAAGTCGCCGACGCGTCAACCCGACCGGACTGCCGCGCGGTGACTTCCTGGAGCAGCCAGCCGTTGCCGTCCGGATCGCTGAACGAGGCGAACGAGCCATAGCTCTTGTGGTCGGGCGCCGGGCCGCTGACGCGATCGTCCGCGCCCGCCGGATGGAACCGCGCGCCTGGTCCCCCCTCGTGGAACACCTCGCTCACCTCGACGCCCTCGGCGACGAGCCCGTCGCGGATCGCCTCGACGTGGGAGACGATCAGGTACGACCCCCGGACCGAGCCGGGCGGGGCGGAGGTCAGGTTCGTCCCAAATTGGATCGAGCACCCGGAGCCCGGGGGCGTGAACTGGATCAGGCGGAAGTCCCCACCGGCGGCGACGTCGGCGTCGAGCCTCCAGCCGAGGCGTCCGTAGAACTCCTTTGCGCGATCGACATCCGAGACGGGGATGACGATCACCTCGAGAGTCGTGCCGACGCTCGCGACGGCCGCGGCTCCGCCCCCGTCGTCGCTACTGACCTGGGTTGCGCTCATGTCGACCTCCATTGGTCGCGGGTGGGTGCCGTAACTATCTCGCCCAGGTCAAGTGCGGCGAGGCGAGCGAGCGTGGCTTCGACATCGACGAAGAACCGGGCTCGTTCAGGTCGGGTCGGTCTTGCCGCCCAGCAGGTTGGCGGCCGCATCCAGGTCGGGCTCTTCGACGAGTAGTTGTGCTCCGCCGGAGAACGCGAACGCGAAGGCTCCGCCGGCGTCGTCGGCTACCACCGACGAGTCGATCCCCGCTGAGGCAAGCAGTCCCTGAGCCACCTCTGCCTCTGTCCGCTTTGGGAAGGTCGCAACCGAGCGCCGCATCGTGCTAGCCGAACGTGAACACGTAGGCCTCGATGCCGGTAGCGAGGAAGGTGATCTCGAACGTGCGGTCGGTGATCGATCCCCGCTCGCGAAGCAGCTGATAGAGGCGCGGTTGGGCCACCATTCCGTGGCCGTCTTCGTCCACGTCGAGCCCATGAGCATCGCCAGGAGGTTCGCCGTCGATCAGCACTCGGAAAGGCACGGACATCCCGCGCTCCCGCCCTCGCAGGACGAGATGCACGTCGCGGGCATGGACGCGGAACTCGATTCCTCCCCCGTCTCCGTTCAGCACGCTGGCCCCGCTCTCGATCGTCCAGTCCCCCGAGAGAGCCCAGTGGTTGAGCCTCAACGAGTCTGGCGCGACGTACGTTCGAGACTCGTCGATTGCGGCACCACCCGGAGACGCGAAGTTCTGAGTTTGCTCGTAGCCGAGGTAGGTCTCTGGCGACGCCAGGTTCGTCCAATCGGCGTGAGCCTCGAAACCGTCGGCCGCGCGTGTCGGCACGTGTGTGCGCAGGCAGCGCGGCGTTGTGGCTGCCTCTGTCCCGAGGGCGGTCCAGGCGCCGCGGTCGCTCCGGCCGTCGGATCACTGCCGCTCGGCACCAAGAGTGGCCACCCCCGACGGTGGAACAAGGTGACAGCCTTGCAGCGTCCGCCTTCGCGCGCCGGTAGATGCTGCTGCGGTCCGGGATTCCGAGGCGGGTTCTGTTCGATCCGAGTTGGTCAGCCATCGGTGGTGGCGTGTTGCCTGCACGCAGACCAGCGCCGGCGAATGCGATGTGTGCGGATCTACGTATTTCTACGGATTGACCTGGCTTAGATGATGCTGTTCGATCTTCCTCGGTGGGCGAACTGAGCTCCGTATCGTGTTGGCGTGCGAGGCGTCGCGGTTTCGCGCGACCGGTGTGCGACCCGCGTCGCGCTCGGGTGGTGCTCGTGTTGCTGTGCTGGGCGTCTGTGCTGGGGTGCGCGCCAGCTGCGCATGCGTTCCTGTACTGGGGTGCTTCTGGCTCGATCGGTCGCGCGAACGTTGACCCGTTTGTCTGACACGAGTCCGGTCCGGACGGTCGCACTCACCGGCCCCGGCGGTGCGGACACACTCCGGGGCCTGCGTAGAAGCACGTACAGACAACGGCGGCCGGATGTGCTTTGGTACTCGGCCGAAAGGGGGCCGAGATGAAGTTCGGACTGATCCGCCGCATGACATGCGGCTCGCTGCTGTTGCTACTGCTGTTCGCCGCGTCGGCGTCCGGGGAAGTCCGCGGGCGGGTCGCCGCGCTCGGGCCGCCCCCTGTCCCGTGTGGCGGCTCGTGCAGCGGGGGTGTCTCCGGCACGCGGGTGAGCCTCCCCGAGAGCCCCGACGTGCACATCACGGTGGCGCCGCACTACGTGCACCCCGGTCAGACGCTGAAGATGAAGATCACGTTCAGCGGCCCGGACGGGCACTGCCTGCCGCTTGTCGGTTCTGACTGCGGCCCGATCATCACCTCGGACCAGCTATGGGGGCGCGGCAGCGCCAGCGACACGCTGTTCGGGCTCGTTCCCGTCGACTGCGGCCATCCCGCCCGACGCGTCAGCTATGCCGGTTACATCGGCGGCGACACGACCCAGTGCTACCGCGTGCTCCCCTCGGCCGTGACACTGCTCCCCGGATACACGATCGTCTCGGCGGTGCTCGGTCCGAGCAGCGTCCAGAACGGCGTGAGCGAGGACTGGTTCGCGGTGCTGAACGACCAGTTCGTCGTTTCCGGCAGGGTCACCGAACAGGGATCGGGCGGCGCGCCGGCGCCGGGCGTGCGCGTCCGGGCAGAGTGCTCCGGCGGGGGCACGACCACGACCGACGCTGCTGGGAACTACAGCTTCGCGCTCGCCGCTCGGAGCGTGTGCACGATCGCGCCGCGGGTGACGGCCGGAACCGAGTCGATTCCCAAGAAGCGCGTGGTCGATGTGGTCGACCACGACATCCACGATGTCGATTTCAAGGTTGGCTGCTCCGGCAGCGGTCGCGCGCCCGACGTCGCCGGCGCCGCGGCGGCGATCGACAAGTGCAAGCTGTACGTGAAGATCACCGGGGCATCGTCGGCGTCCGGCCTCAAGTTCCTCAGCGAGGGCCAGGGCTCCGTCGACAACGGCCCGGTGTTCATCCGTCGTGGCGCGCCGATCGAACCTGGCAGCCTGATCGGCGCAGGCGCAGACACGTGCGTCAGCGGGTGCACGGACCTGACCGTGACCGTCAAGGGCGCGAACAAGCACGGCCAGCTCGCGGCCGTGAGCGACGCGACGCTGAAAGCATCCGTCACCCCGATCAAGACCGCTCCGTACCCTTCTGGAGGCTCGAGCACGGGCTTCCTGTGCACGACGACGCGTCCGGAGCGGTGCGGAACGTTCCTGGACGGGCTCAAGACCGATAGCGACGGCAAGCTGATCCTGATCTACTGGGCGCCGGGCGTGATCGATGTCCAGCGCCCCAAGGTGACGGTCAAAGCCGAGGAGACGTGCAGCCCAGGCGTCTGCCCCGTCAAGCATCGCACGGGTGAGTTCACCGACGATCGGCTCAAGGTCTCGCCGAACGTGATCGTCAACAGGGCGGGAATGACCGTCACCCCCGAGGAGGCGAACCTGCTCGTCGACTGGGTCACGCAAAGCACGTCCGTCGTTCAACGGAAGTTCGGCGACTTCCTGCTCGAGCATTACGGCATCGGCCAGGTGAAGGACTGGCTGGCGGAGGTGGTGCTCGGGCTTGAGGCCGATCCCGTCATTGGTCTCATCACCGGGGCCGCGCAAGCCGCTTACGACGGCTACAGCGAGGGCAAGCAGGTCGAACACGAGTTCACGACGCTGTTCCTCGGCAAGCAGGCGGGATTCGGCGTGCCCGAGGTCGGCCTCGGGGACACATCGACGAACTGGTGCTGGGGCTGCCACAACACGGACCCGCTGGTGCAGGACCCGTTCCTGCAGCCGTTCGCGAAGGCGGGCCCGGTCGGCCCCGGCGCGCTCTACAAGTACGCGCTGGCGCTCGAGGGAGTCGCGAATAAGCACCCGTCACTCGAGGGTCAGGAAGCACAGCTATCGATCGAGGAGGTCTCGTACTGCGAGATGGCGGACGAGCCCGGCGACGGCTGCGGCCCGGGCGTGTTCGACTCGCTGGTCCCGCCGGGTTGCAACGGCACGCCGCCCGACAACGCGACCGGCCTGCGCGGCATCCACGCGTACCTGTACTTCGACTTCCGCGCCTTCAACAACAAGGGCGACCACGTGTCCGGCCCGACCGCGTTCGTCGTTCCGTACAACCCGTTCGAGTGGATGTCGGAGTTCTACTGCCCGGGCGGGCCAGGCGCCCGCTAACCAGCTAACGGTCGTCGTGCTTGCTTCCAGCCCCATCCGCTGCAAACGACTTACTGGGGAACGGTTCCCCAGCCCTCCTCCTGACTACGCGTCCGTCCACGAACCTCATCTGCAACGGGTCGCGGCCAGCGCCGGCGGCGACGGCCGGGGCGATCGCGTTCCCGGCGAAGCAACCGCGCCCGAGCGGCGAGCGGCGCGTTCGCGGCCGCGAGCCCACGCTACCGGTTGCCACCCACCGCGCGCACCCTGGACACCACAGAGCGATCACCACAACGCCGAAAGGGGCTCCAATGGAAAGCTCAGGGCAGACGCCCGCACCCCCACCCGGCGGACGGATGCCGCCCAGCGGTGACTATGGCTAGCCGCTCACCTTCTCCGTCGACTACTCGGCAGGGTCCCGCTTCATCGACGTCAGCTGAAGGCCTCGTGAGTTCGACTCCGGACAAGCCCCGCCGGGCCCAGACCGCCAGGTCGGCGATCTCGGCGCCGAGGATCACCATGGCACGGTGCCGTGCCGGTCGCTGAAGGTGCCAGTAGGTCCGTCAGGCCCAATGCTCGCCATTGCGACGATCGCGTCGGTGCCCTCCTGCACGGTTTGTGGGCCGCTGTGGTTGTTGAGGTCGGTCGCGGTGTAGCCGGGATCGACGGCGTTGATGTGGATGTCCGGGTAGACCTTGGCGTATTGGTTGGTGAGCATGTTCAGCGCCGCCTTGGACGAGCAGTAGGCCAGCGAGATGATCTTCGACTCGGTTCGGTCCGGCTGGTTGGTGATCGTGAGCGAGCCAAGTCCGCTCGAGACGTTCACGATCACCGGGGACGGGGATCGCTGCAGCAGCGGGATGAACGACTGGCTGACACGGACGACCCCCAACGTGTTCGTGTCGTAGACGCGCTGGATGTCGGCGGCGGTTAGGTCTGCCACGTGCACGGCCAAGCCGCCGCTGATCCCGGCGTTGTTGATCAGCACGTCCAGGCCCGTCTCGGCCTCCACGGTCCGGGCTGCGGCGGCGACGCTGGCATCGTCGGTCACATCAATCTGAACGAAGCGCGCCCCCAACGCCTCTGCGGCGGCCCGGCCGCGCTGCTCCTCGCGGGCGGCGACCCACACGTCATGCCCGTCGGCCAACAGCCGACGCGCGGCCTCAAACCCCAGTCCCTTGTTTGCACCTGTAATCAATGTCGTTGTCATGGGACCATCCTGCGCCCGGCCGGCGTCCCGCGCAATGGGCCGCCGCTTCCTGGGACTGACAGGACCACCCACCGCCGCGGAACCTGCGCGATCATGTTGGGATGGCGGTGATCACCGAGCAGCTGGCCGGCTGCCTGCGCAGCTGGCGTGAGCGTGTCAGCCCGGCGGATGTCGGCCTGTCCGCCGGCGGACAGCGACGGGTCTCAGGCCTACGCCGGGAGGAGGTCGCCCAGCTGGCCGGCGTTTCGATGGACTACCTCATCCGGCTGGAGCAGGGGCGGGCAGCGAACCCCTCCGCCTCGGTGCTCAGCGCGCTGGCGCGCGCCCTGCGCCTCAGCGACGACGAGCGCTCCCACCTATTCGACCTGGCCGGCCAGCCGCTGCCCGGACCAGGGATGATCGACACCAACATCCCCGCCAGCGTCCAGCGGCTGATGGACCGCCTCGCCGACGTGCCAGTGCTCGTCGTCACCGTGGCCGGTGAGATCCTCGCCGCCAACCCGCTGGCGAGCGCCCTCCAAGGTGACCTCACGGGTCTGAGCCGACGCGAGCGGACCCTGGCCTGGCGAAACTTCTGCGATACCGGCCTCTCTCGCATCGTGCAAAGCGACGAACAACGGGCCGAGGCTGAGGAGATCGCCGTCGCAGACCTCCAGCATGCGCTCGCCCGCTACCCCCACGACACCCATCTCACGACCATGATCGCGGACTTGTGCAACAGGGGCGAGCGCTTTCAGGAGCTCTGGTCCAAGCATCGCGTACGCCGCGCCCACGCCCGGCGCAAGACCTTCGAGCACCCGGAACTGGGCAAGCTGACGTTCGACTGCGACGCCCTCGCCATCCAAGGCACCGCGCTACAGCTGATCGTCTACACCGCGGCACCCGGCTCCCCAGCGGCCGAAGCGCTACCGCTGCTGGCCACGATCGGCCTGCAACGGTTCAGCACAAACGGCGAGCCAAGCGGCTAAACCTTTCGCCTCCACTTCCAGGCAGGCGACCCACCGTGGGCCACGCGGGCGGCGTCCCGGCCTGACCCCGCATTCGTCCGAACGCGCCTCTGGGACGCAGCCGCCAGCGGTCTCGCAATGCGCGCGGAACTCGGCCTGACGTTCGACGCTGGGAAGGCGTCTCACAACCGAAGGACCAGCGAACGCCGAGGTCGTCGCCCTGGTCGCGGCGGTGGTCCTGGCGCGTGTCTTCATGCGAAGCAGACACGCCCGGGCCGGACGCTCGCTGAAACGACCGCGGTTTACGCCTGGGCAGGCTGTCGCAATCGGTTTGGTCAGCTTTTCGGCGCAAACCGGTCTGGCGGGCGGGGAACGCGCGCTACCAGGCCTACCGCGGTGTCAGCACGTAGCGCTGGCATTCGATGATGAAGCAGCAGAGGCGGTTGCGCGCGTCGGTGTTCATCGCCTCGTATCTGTAGTCGCATAGCCCGCCCTTGCGCGCGACAAGCACCGCCGGTGCTTCGATCGGCTCGTCTTTGCCGAGCAGCGAAAGTGTCAGTCTGACGCGCTCAGGGGCAGGCCAGTCGCTGCCGGCGTCGACCAGCACGCCGTCAGCACCGAAGTTGACCGTCTTGGTGTTGAGCGCCCGCTCCGCGTCCTGTTCTAGGTAGGGCGCGAGCGTGATCGGCAGGCAGATCCGGATCCGAAAGCCGGTCTGCGTCGGGAACGACACCGGATCGGTGACCTTAAAGCGCCAGTCTCCGGGCGTGCGCTGGTAGAGGTGGCCCTTGAGTCCGACCAGGCCGCGCCGGTGGCCGAAGGTGATGCAGCAGTCGCGGACCTGGTCGGGAATCCGGTCCGTGTCGGAGCTGTCGAGCGGTTCCAGCGCGACGACCCTGTCGATCACCGCCACGACGCGAAAATCCAGTACATCGTCGTGGCGGAACCTGATCGGCATATTGACGCTGACGAGCTGGCTGAGATCCAGACGGCGCACCGCTAGATCGACCGCCCCGGGCCGGTCAGCTGCGCGACGATCCCCGGGGTGTCGGTGACCGGCCTGCGCAACAGGCGCAAGCCTGAGGTCACGATGATGTGCCTGTCGATCGCCGCCGGTGCACAGGCAGAGATCAGGACCGTTTTCGCGTGCGGCCAGCGTGCCCGTACTGCTTGGCCGAGCTCGACGCCGCTCTGACTGGGCATGATCACGGCTGAGAGCGCCGAGGCGACGCTCGTGCCGTGCTCCTGCATGCAGAGCAGCGCGGCGTCCGCGTCGCCTGCCTCTGGCACGGCATAGCCGGCGCGACGCAGCATCCGGGCGGTCGACCGTTCAACGATGTCGTCGTCGGCGAGCAGCAGCAACCACGGCGCCAGCGTTCCGGCGAGCATTGCCTCCTGAGACGGCAGCCGAGGATCCTGATCGCTGCTCATCCGCGGCCCCCTCGTTGCACCCCTCCGGCCGCAGCGAAAGCGTCGTCCCTGCTGCCCGAGTTCTCGCCGTGGCCATCGGTGTCGGTCAGCGCGTCGTGGACGGCATCGAGTACCGCCTCCGGGTTGAACGGCTTGACGATGAACCCCTTCGCGCCGAGACGCAGCGCGGCGATCACGTTGTGCTCATTCAGCGACGCCGAGCAGACGACCACCGTCAGCGAAGAATCGACCATCAGCAGGTGCTCCAATGTCGTGAGCCCGCTGCGCCCCGGCATCACCAGGTCAAGCGTCACCAGCTCCGGGCGCAGCTCGTGCACCCGAGCCGGCGCCTCCAACCCATCCTGCGCCTCACCGACGACCTCATGCCCCGCATCGCTGAGGATCCGCCGCAACAGCGTCCGGCACAAAAGGTTGTCATCGACAATCACGACACGCGCCACCGAGAGCCTCCTGCGAGCGGGACTTCCAGTAGAGCCCGACATCTCAGTCGCACGCGACCTTTCTCATGTCGGCTAGAGAGCTCAGATGTCATCGGCAGTCATCCAATGTCGCTATCGGCAGCCTCGCAGTGAGCGGACAGGGTTATGCGCGGGCTGCACCCTTGCCGTAACCGCGGGGCCGGGAATCTCACCAAATGTCCTAGCCATCACGCGGGAGAACTCATCAAACGTCCGCCGTTCGATCACGACCTGCTGCAGCCAGCGCAGGCTGAGCCTGCCGCGCCCTACATCACCTCGCGCACTACCACTCCGTGCGAGCCGAAGGAAACCTTGCGTCTGGCCTGGTGCTGCAGAACCTGCGACGGTGAGACGAGCGGCGCCAGCACGACCGTGATGCCGGATGCCTCACGCTCCCAGGCCGACGCGTAGGTGGCGAGCGGAACGATTCCCTCCTGAGCGCACTGAACACGAGGGCCGCAGACGGCCCCGGGCCGCATGCCAGCGGCGAGCCGAGGGCAGGTCTCGGCGCGCGCTCGGACGTCGCCAGCTGCGGTTTGTGCTCGCCTGGGCGGAACTCAAACCCTGAACACATCCGCCGTCCCGCGCGGGCTCGCGCACCAGGTACGTGACCCACCCCCTCCACAGCATCCAGAAGTCCCTCTCCCTCCTCCGACCTCCGCGGTCAGTCTGCGACGATGCTCGCAGACCAGGCACCGAAACCGTCCCGAAACCACCCGTGCATGTCAACCAAGAACTCGCACGCGGTAACTGACCGCATGCACGAAGGCATCCATCCCAAGCGACCGATTCGCCCGACACGAGCCCGGCTCTTCACTATCGCGGCCGTCGCCAGCGGGGTCCTGGTGGCAGGCTGCGGTGGAAGCTCACCGAGCGCGACGACGGGTGGCGCCGCGAGCTCGACTGCGTCGGCCGCCGCGAACGCCGGCACCGCAGCCACCTCGACGTCAAGTTCGCCGGGCCCGAGCCCGAGTCCGGCGCAATCCGATCAGAACTTGCTGAACTTCGCCAGGTGCATGCGAGCCAACGGCGTTCCGAACCTCCCAGACCCGAAGCCCGCAGGGGGATTTCGCTTCCCCGCGTCGCCGGCGCCCGCCTTCTCGGCCGCGAAGGCGAAGTGTCAGAAGCTGCTGCCGAACGGCGGGGCGCCGCCGCCGTTCGACCCGCAGGCGCTGGTGCAGCTGCGCCAGATCGCGATCTGCATGCGCCAGCACGGCGTCCCTGACTTTCCCGACCCCGAGAGAGCTCCCACCAGCGGCCCACCAAACCCGCCGGCCGGCAGCGACAAGATCACCGACTACGACGGAGTGCTCCTCGCGTTCCCGGCCACGCTCGACCTCCAGTCGCCGGCGTTTCAGCAGGCGGCGACTGCGTGCGGCGGCGGATTCCTCAGGGGCCTCTGATCAAAGCACGAAACCGTCCCGAAACCGTCGGTTTCGTAAGACCGCGGGCAGCAGGGCCCGACGGTGATCCACTGCGCGTGCGCAAGCCGATGGATGAGCGGACGGTCACGAGCGTTCTCTGCGGCGGTTCCTTGCGGACGCCGCCGCGTCGCATAACGGGAACGCCCAGCGGACGCCACGACTACCGCGGCGATGGCGGGACCAGCGCGTGCCGCGCGAGCTCGATCTCTGAACCGTTGACCAGCACGCGGCGTGAGCCGGCAAGGGTCGCACCGAGGCGATCGGCCACCCGGGCCGAGGCGAGGTTGCTCGGCTCGCGATCGATGAAGATCGTCTCGAGCGCGAGCGACGAGAACGCCCAGTCGCCCAGTGCGCGCGTCGCGCTGGTCGCCAGACCCCGCCGCCGCGCCTGCGTTATCAGCCAGTATCCAAACCGGGCAGTCGGCCCGGGCTCGTCCAGTCCGAACAGGCCGACCATCCCGACGGGCGTCGGCTCGCGGGCGGGGATGATCGCGAGAACGATTGCGGTGCCTCGGGTTGCGTGGTCGTGCTGGCGCTGTATCCACTGCGCGGCAGCGGAGTGGCTGTAGACGCGGGGAACGGTCGTGAATCTGCAGATGTCCTCATCTCCACAGGCCTTCCGCAGCGCTGCCGCGTCATCGAGCGCCCAGGGCAGCGACAAGCAGTCGCCTGCGTCAAGAGTGGGTAGAGCAGTGCGCCCACCCCCTACGGATCGCGTACGGTCACGAGTGAGCGCCCGCCCGCGTCCTCACTGGAAGGATCAGCGAACGCGCAGCTCGTCGACCGGCCGCCGAGGTCGTCGTGGCGCCTCCCTTCACGCGAACCCGATCGTCAGGCCTCGGTCGCGCCGACGAATGCGCGTTCGTGTGGCAAAGCGATCGCGCCAGTGACGCCGCCCCTCGTGATCGGTGCTTCGCCGAAGCGGTCGTGCGGCGCACGACGTCTTCGGCGACACCTCGATCGTGCCGATCGCCTGCGCCTGACGGGCGTTGCGCCGCGACCCCGATCGTCACGACCTCGCCGGCGTCGGCGTTCCGGCGCACGGGCCGCTTTCGTCAATTGCGGCAGTTCCCGGGGTCGCCGGCGCGTCGGTGCTCCGCGCCTCTCAGGGGTCACGGCGGCGTGGTCGCCGCTTTGCTGCGGGCTCGGTAGGCCGGCGCCGGTGCCGCAGCTACAGGGATTACAGATCGCGGAGGCGCAAGCGACAGCGGTGCAAGAGGCTACCGCCGACCCACGAGGGTTATAGACCGGCGGGCCGCGTTGGTTTTCGTGATTACGAGGGCGGTGCCCCTTAGCCGGTGGCGACTCGCGCTTGCGAGCAACCGCCGGCCTGCCTTGGTCAGGCTCATCTTGACGCTCGCGACGTGTCCGGCGGCGAGTGCGAATCGCGCAGAGGCGATCTTGCGCCTGCCTACGTTGACGTTGAGCGAGCCGGCACAGCCGGCCGGGCCGCGACCGCAGCTGAGCGAGACGGTGAATGCGCCCCGCGCGCTCACGCGCGCTGTCGTTGTCCTGATCGCGATCATCGCCGGCGGCGGCACCACCCTGAAGTCGACGGTCAGCGATCTGGTGAGTCCGTCCGTGCTGGTCGCGCGGACGGTAAACGAGTACATCCCGGGCGTTGAGGTCTCGATCGCAGCGCCGTTTGCGACCGGTCCGACACATCCGGTGGTGTCGAGGCCGGTGCCGCCGGCGCCTTCCGCGCAGGCGTAGTTTGCGAGGATGCGCTGTCCCGTCCGGTAGACGACACCGTTGGAAGGCGAAGTGATCGTCAGCGACGGCGGGGCCGCCACCAGATACGGAACTGTGGCCGCCGCGGTCTGCCCGTCTCTACTCGTCGCGGTCACGGTGTAGTCGTGGGACCCCACTCTCGACATGTCCAGCTGACCGGAGGTGCCACTCCCGCCGCTGCCGTCCGAGCACGTCTTGACGCCCGGGCCGTTCGGTCCTTCCGTACACGAAAAGCTCGTTGCGACCGCCTGGCCAAGGGGATAGGTGTGGTTGGCTACGGGCACCGTGATCGATGCCGACGGCGGCCCCGGGATCGCGAACGGCTCGCACAAGCCGGGCGACGGCCTGTAGCTGCCGTCGCCCGAGTAGTCGGCCCGGAAGCTGTAGGCACCGACCGCGAGCGGGCCGGTGGGGAGCGAATTCGGCACGCTCCCGGCTGAGAGCGTCACCTGCTGAGTGCTGGTAGCGGTGCCGGCACAGCTCCCACCGGCAAACAGGCTGTAGGTGACCGTGCCGGTCGGCGCGAGGTTGCCCACCGGGCTCACGGCGGCCGTGTCGTAGGCCGATGCGCTGGCCACTTCGGTCCCGCTCCGCGCGGCTCCCGTGGCGACATCGTCGACGACCGTCGTCGGCGACGCAGGCACGCCAATGTACGACTGGATACCCGCAAACGTATCGACTGTGAACCCCGCGAGCCCCTCTAAGAGCGACTGCACCGTTCCCGGATCCGCGGCAGAATCGCCGTTTGCCGTCACCGTCGCCCCCGGCGGTACCGCTCGCAGGTCGAGTACGTTCCCGTTGCCGAGGCCGCTGAAGTTGTAGCCTCCGGACGGTCCGGCGAGGAATGTGGTGTTGCCGGTGGTTAGTCCCTGGAAGGTCGCGATGTTCGGGCTGATGGTCTCGGTGACCGTTCCCAGTCTGGCGGTGTCGTTGGCGACGCCGCCGGAGGATGCGCCGGACAGGTTGATCGTCAGCGTGGAGCCGCTCACCTGGGAGAAGTCGAGCGTGTCGGTTGCGGTGCCGGCCGGAGCAGTGAAGGTGTCCGGGGCGCTGCCGGCCAGGAACGTGGTGTAGCCGCTCGCGGCCGCGCCGAAGGTGCCGGCAGGCCAACTGCCGGAGAACGCATAGGTCGCAGAGCCGGCGGTGGCGGTGTTCGGCTGGGTCGTCTGGACTACGGAGCCGGAGCGATTGACGATCAGCCGCGAGCTCGTGCTGGTGGGTACGCCCGAGAAGTCGAGCCCGTCGGTCGGGCTGTTGAGCCCCGTGAATGTCTCGGAGACCGCGCCGGGCAGGAACGTGGTGTAGCCCTGCTGCGAGGCGATGAAGGTGCCGCTGGCGCCGCCCGTGGTGAACTTGTCTGTGATAGCGCCTGTTTGGGCGGTGTCGTTGGCCACGCCGCCCGAGGCCGCGCCCGACATATTGACCGTCAGCGGCGCGCTCGGACTGGTCGGCACGGCCGAGAAATCGAACACGTCACAACATCCCCCACACGCCCGAGTCGCTCACCCGCCGAATCGAGCAACGGAGTGCCGACCAGCGACGATAAATGCACAACAGCTTCGGCCATTGCCGCCACCCACAGCGTACCCCAGCCAAGAGGCGACCGCACAGGCTCGCGAGACCTGGTCCCCTCGCCGGCGACCACTGAAGGTGCGGCGGGACCTCCGCGTATGCGGCGGACTTGCGAGCAGGTAGCGTGTGATTCGGCTGTGACCTGGTGGCGTGATTGCCACATGGCGCGAGCACCCCATCCACCAGCCCGCATCTGGCACGCGCCGAAAGGAGCATGATCGGATCCGAGTGTCTCATGTCATCGAAAACGTGCGCGCGAGTCCGGGCCCTCTCGTCGAACTGCAGGTCACCGCTGGGACAAAGGCGTGGTGGGCGACCGAACGTGCGTTGATCGCGCTGCACGACCCCCGCGACGCCGGTGAGTGCAGACTCCTGCTGCGAGGTCACGCTCTGCTACCTCGCCGCTCGCTGGCTGCGCGCGGTGTGCGCGACGGCGATACGCTCGACCCGCGTGGGCCGCAGTGGTGCTCCGCGAGACGAAGAAGCGCCCCTGGAGACCGCGAGGTGCTAGCTGAGATGCACCCGCGGGACCTCGAGCAACCGCACGGCCAGCGCGACGGTTCATCGAAGCAACCGTGAGCGGCTGGCGCATCGCGCTGCGGTCATCGCCCAGAGGCATCAACGTGACAGTGGTCGGCGGCGCTGCCGGTGGTCCGTCAAAGCAGCGGCGCGGGCATGACCGCATTGGGCGTGCAGCAGCATCTGACCGATCAGCGGGCCGACCGGCCCAGCCCTGCATCCGTGGCCGCACGGGCATTCTGAGCCAGCGCGGCCCAGTCTCGCAACGCGCGGAAAGCTCGCATCCGCCGACGAGCGTTTTCGTACTTTCAGCCGCTCCGGAGCTCAGTTGTGCTCGGCGACTACCCGATCATGCTCGAGACTCTCCGTATTGTCGACCGGCCGGTCGTCGTGAGTGAACCTCCCCCGCTCCGCCCGGATACATCAGCGCGGTGATCGTCTATCGCCTTCGGCGGCTAGGCGTGAGCGTGCGCGTCCAGCGCTGGCGCTCGGCAACTCGCCCGTGGTCGGTGATCGAGGCGTTTGCCCGTCCGGTAGCGGCGCCGCGGACCAGGCGGCCGTGGCCGCGAAGGATGACGCGAACCGGGTAACGCTCGAGCCGGCCGGCGCAGTGCAAGCGGCCGCGGCCGGTCGCCGTGGCGCGGCGCTGGCGCAGCGTGACCGTCACCTTCAGCCGGCGGCCGCGCGCGCAGGTGGCGAGCACGGTGACGGTGGCGCCGCGATGGCGGAGCAGGAACGCCTTGGGATCGAGGTTAAGGGTGAACGACGGCACCGGCACCGCGACGGCGACATGCTGGCCGCTGCCGCTCCCGCCGTTGCCCAGCTGCCCCGCGCTGTTGTCACCCCAGCAGCGGACCGAGCCATCAACGGTCGTCGCGCATGAGTGCGTGCCGCCGTCGCTGACACCGGTGGCCCCAGCGAGCGCGACTGGGATGGCCAAGCGCCCGACGAGGGCGTCAGCCGCGACCGGTGTCAGGCGCTGGGTCGTGGTGTCGTCGCCGAGCTGGCCAGAGGCATTTCCGCCCCAGCAGAACACGTTGCCGGCGACCGTGAGCGAGCACGTATGGACATCGCCCGCGGCGAGCGCCTGCGCAGCCGTGAGGCCGATCACCGTGTCGGGGACGGGCTGCGGCGTGAGCGTCCCGTCCCCGAGACCGCCGTCGGTGTTCGCGCCCCAGCAGCGGACGGTCCCGTCCGCGAGCGTCGCGCAGGTGTCGTGATCGCCAGCCGCGAGCGCAACGACGTGGGAGAGACCGACGACCGCGACCGGGGTCACGTGCGGCGTGCCAGTCGAGTCGCCGAGCTCGCCGGCGCTGTCGTCGCCCCAGCAGCGGACTGTGCCGTCAGCGATCAGCGCGCAGCTGTGCGGCAACCCTGCCGCGATCGCCACGGCGTTGGCGACCCCGGGCACCTGGACCGCAGTGGTACTCCTCGGTCGCGACCGTGTGCCGCAGGGAATGAACCCCGACCGGCTCCAGCCCGGCTCGCTCGCACGCCGTCCGGACCAGCATCCCGATCGCGCCCGCGCCACCGGTCAGCGGCCTGAACGGCGCCCGCGCCTTGACAAACACGTGCGGGTCCTCACACGACGGGCGGCCGTCGCGCAAGTAGTCGACCAGGGCGTCGCCGACATCGGTCGGGAGCGGCAGTCGCTCGTGGCGATCCTGCTTGCCACGAACGATCAGCTCCCCAGTGCGCCAGTCAATGTCCGCCAGCCGAAGCTTGGCGACCTCGCACGTGGCGAGGCTGTTGGCGAGCTGCGATCGCACGACGGCCGTGGGCCGTCGCGACTTCGCGATCCTGATGATGCTGTCGCGGTTGGGGGTGCGAGCGTGCTCGGCCGGGAGCGCCTTCGGCAAGGACGCGCACCGCCGGCGGGTTCGTCGAGTATCTGGTGCGCGAGCGCGGTCTGAGCGACTGCTCGGACACGGTCTGGGAGTACAAGCGAACGGCGCGGCTGTTCCTGACTGGTCGGTTTGAGCCGGATGGTGGCGGGCTCGATCACGTGAGTGCCAGTGAGGTGACCCAGTTCGTGTTGGCGGAGTGTCGGCGCCGCAGCCGCAGGATGAGCGTGGCGCTGGTGAGCACGCTGCGAGGCCTGCTGCGGTTCCTGTTCCTGGAGGGACTAACGCCTGCGGACTTGACGGGCGCGGTGCCGATGGTCGCCTCGTGACAGCAGCTCGACCGGATCGCTCACCACCACGGGCTCCGGCTCGGACACCAACCCCAGCCGACGCATGTAGTCCACCAGCTGCCGCTCCGACGTCGGCGAGAACCAGTCTCGCTTCGGTCCGCGAGCGCGTAGCGGCGCCAGGAAATCGGCGATCAACGACACCGTCAGCTCGTTCGCCTCGATTCCCCGACACGTGAGCACCCGTAGGCTTGCCCATTCCTTCCTCCTTCGCTCGAAGTTTCAGCGAAGGAATCTGCGTCAGATCCGCGCAGTCGTTATGCCGAGCCGATCACAGCACCAAGCGACCGCTCAGCAGCCGCATTCCGCCAACCAGACCCACCGATTCGGCATAACGAGCGCCACGGCATAACGCAGCTATGCCGAATTCGGCATAGGCCCAGGCGGACGATGACCGCTCCGCGAGCGGCGTCGAGGTCGGTCTCGGCCAGCTCGAGCGCTTCGCGGATCCGTAGCCCGGCGCGCCACAGCATCACGATGAGTGCGCGTAGCCGCGCGCCGTCGGCGCCGCCGCCGGCTGCGCGCATGACCGCGACGATCTCCTCGACGGCTGGCGGGTCGGCGGGATAGCGCAGACCCTTGTTCCGTGGCGGTCGGCCTTGGTGGTAGCCCGGCATCGTGACTGGCGACCGGCGATGACCGGCGGCGTCGTACAAGACGGATTCCATCGTGCCCTCCTCTGAGGCGTTTGACAGGACCCGCCGATCCTCCGCGGAACGTCATCAGCCGCCGCAACGGCATCGGCGCTCATGGCGCAAACGGCGACACACCCTCAGGTGGCGAAATGCGGGGCGCAGGTCGTGTACCGTGCCGAGGCCTCCGTTCGTGTCGGCGTGTAAGCGGAGGCAGCGCGGTCATGGTGACTCCTTTGCTCCGAAGCGGCAGTGGGCATCTTCGTTGAACGCGAACGTATGCCCGCCTGGCAAGCTTCCGGCCGGAACTGGCTACGGCGCGGCGGGGCGTTCGTCGTTCGGCGTGTGCTGTGGTGCAGAGACACCGCGTTGGCGTCGGGCATTCGCACGACCTGGGCGGCGTTGACCTTGCGACGCGGGAGCGCTTGGCCCAGCGCGATCGCTCGTCTTGAGCCCGTTAGAGCTCTGCCAGTGAACTTCCGGTGCGAACTCGGCATCGAGGCCGTGTGTGGGGGTGTGCGGCGAAGGGGCCGGCGAGCGCACCTTAATCGCGTGCTCGTTGCTCGAATAGTTCGGTGACAACGTTTGGCGCGACGGGATCAACGAGAGCGCCACGCACCGACCGCTCGTCGGGCCATCCGGCCGTGAGCATCCGTGTACCTGCGGCCTTTGCGTCATAAGCCGTGGAGCGCAGTTCCGGAGTGCCATCGACAACCCAGACCCAGCGCGCAGCCCCATCGCCCTCGTATGGCAGGCCGACGCTTCCGGCGTTCACGAAACGGACTGTGTCGACCTTCCGATCATCCTGTTGGTGCGTGTGGCCGGCGATCACTACCCGTGCTTCAACGCCAGCCAACACGTTGGCGAGGCGTGCGGGCGTCGAAGCTCGCGTAACCATCTCGTCGTCGGCCCGCGGAGTGGCGTGGCAATACAGCACGCCATCGAGTTTGACGATGAGCGGTAGGTCGCCGAGCGCTCGCGCGCGGTCGGCACAAAGCTCGGAGGCCGTGATTGCGGCGGTGACGCCGGCGAGGTCGTCGTCGGCTGGGGGCCTGGTCGCCACTGCCGCCTCAGCCGTCTCTCGTTCGCCGTTGCCACGTATGTAGTAGAGCGAACCGCTGAGCGCGTCTAGACGGTCGAGCACGGCGCGGGCAAACGGACCAGGCACTGCGTCGCCGCCCACGACAATCGCATCGGGCGCGGCGGCAGACGAATCGGCAAGGACAGCATCCAGCGCGTCGATATTGCCATGGATGTCATACAAAGCGAGCACCTTCACGCGCACAATCCTACGGCGCCACCCAATCGCATACTCTGCTCCTTGCACGCGGCTGGCGCTAGCTGTCTCCAGGCCCAGCGGTGCCGTGCCGCGAGTGGTACAACGGCAGGCTCCAGACGCCGGTTCCCGAAGCACCACCGACCCCGGCCCGAATATCCCAAGCCCCCGGCAAAGCATGCTCGGAGCGCCCGGACACCGGCAATCTCGACTTCAGAAGAGCCACCCGTCCCGGCTCAGCTGCTTGCAGCTTGTGCGAAGCCAGTTAGCACGGGTCGCCTCGTGGGGGCCTCAAAATGTGGCGCTCGACCCCGACCTGAGACGAGGTCCAGGCGGCCAGCTCTTGGCGAAACGTAGCGCGGTGGGCGTCTGCGGGTCGCGCCCCGCCTCCTTGTTCGCGCGGGTATTCGCGACGACGCCGCTGGCGTGGCTGCTGTGTCCGCGAGCATTCGGGCTGCGACGGTCTGGCGGCGGCCCGTGCTTCACGTCGCCTGGCGCCATCGTTGTCGTATAGCCGACAACGGTCGTGCGCAACGCGGCCGCCCGGACCTTGTCGTGCGCAGGATCTCTCGCGTGGTGTCGTGCTGTGCACCACTCGCCGGTGATCGCGTCCTGCCTCCTGTCGGCCTATTCGAGCGGACCAAGGCGGTAGCCGACGCCGCGGACCGTCTGGAGCGCGGCGGCGCGGTCGCCCATTTTCCTTCGGAGACCGCTGACGACCGCCTCGACGACGTTGGAGCTCGCGCCCGTCCACTCGTGGCCCCACACCTCGCGGAGCAGTTCCTCGCGGGTGACTGCGATGCCCTCGCGGCGCTGCAGGTGACGGAGGACGTCCAGCTCCAGGCGGCTGAGGTCGACCGGGCGGCCGTCGAGCACGAGCCGTCGCGCTGCCGGGTCCAGCACGGTGGGCTCCTCGGCCGCGAGTTCCCGGCCGACGACGTCGCTGAGCCAGCCGTCGATCGAGCCCGGCCCGAAGTCGTTCATCAGCGTCCAGTAAGCGTCTTCCCCGATCTGAACCGGCGTGCCCGATAGCGCCGCGAATCCGAGCGGAGCGAGTGCCATCAGCGCGCGATCGAGGTCAGGCACGACTGTGTACAGCCGCCGTAGGTGTGGGCGTAGCTCCAGATACACACGCTTTGCGTCCAGCCATAGCGTCGCGGTGGCGGTGTCGCCGGATGCCAGCGCATGGCGGGTGAAGAGCACGCGCTGGCGCGAAGGCACGGGCTCGCGGCGCAGATGCTCCATCCATGTGGCGGTGAGGGGATCGCTGCGCAGCAACGAGCGGCTGACGTCTTCGGGCTGGCATAGGCTCGAGAATCCCTGCACTACCCCCGCGGCGTCGCGCACGACCCGGAAGGTGTCCGGCGCCGAGCGCCACCAAGCATCGACGAGGGTTGTCGCGTCGGGACCCTGTTGGGCCGCGCTGATCGCTGTTATTGCTGTGTGATCAGCGGCGCGGGCGGGTTCGATCGTGAGCTCGTCGGAGCCGCTCGGGAAGAACGCGTCGCGGACGATCGGGTTCTCGACGAGGTAGAGGAGGTCGGCGGTGTAGCGCCAGAGGTCGGCCCGGCCGGCGGTGCGCAGCTCCGCGCGCAGGCGGGTCCACGCGGCGCGGCGGTGGGCGCGGTGACGGGCCGGGTCGGATGCCTGGAGCAGCGCGCTGGTGGCCGCGCGCACGGTGTCGTGAACGACCAGGCCCTCGGCGCCAAGCTCGGCAAACGGGAGCGCGCGCAGCGCGCCGAACAGCTCGGCCGGGTCGTCGTCGGGCAGCATCGCCTCCAAGAGGGTGAGCGTCGTGCGGCGGACGACCGCGGCGGCGTCGAGCGCGCGGCGGGTCATCGGATCGAGCCCATCGACGTACAGCCGCGCTAGTTCCTCGACCATCGGCCCGAGCACGGCGTCCTGCGCCGGCAGCCCCGGCCGCTCGGCGAGCGCGCCGGCGGCCAGCTGGAGCGAGAGGGGGTGCCCACGTGCGATCCGGGCGACACGCCCGGCGACCGCGCCGTCCACACCGGCGCGGCGCAGCAGGGTTTGGGCCGCCTCGTCGCTCAAGCTCTCGAGCCGGATCGTGCGCAGCAGGTCGCCGAGGTCACGTTGCCACGCGGAGAGGGTGTCGCGCCCGGCCAGCAGGAGACGCGCGTTCTCGGGCAGCGCCGGCACGAACGACTGGCGCAGCCACGCGTCGAGAAGCCGCAGCTGCTCATACGTATCGATCATCAGCAGGACGCGCGCGTCGCCCGCGAGCGCGGCGGTCGCGTCGGCAATCGTGGCCAGCGGCGTGCCGAGCGCGCTCCCCAGCGACGTGAGGAAGCCGCGTTCGGTCGGCTCGAACGCGCGGCCGTCGAGCGCGACCACAAGCGTGCCGCGTGCGCGCGCGTCCACGCCGGCGGCCTGAAGGAGCATCGACTTGCCGACGCCCGCGATGCCGTGGACGACGGCGACAAGCGGCATGTCGCGCTCGACGAGCTCGAGTAACGCTGCCCGCTCCCGCTCGCGCCCGATCAGCGCACCGGCGCGCTGATCGAGCGTCGACTGCAACGTGCGCTGGCTCATCGGCTCCTCGGCGAGTCTACCTAGCCGCGATGGCGCCTACCGGCGGCCGGCGGCTGCGGTTTCGGCGGCCCGTTCACCGGCGGCGCGTGATCTCCGTCGGGCGCTCGAGGACGCCGAAGTCGCGCGTCGTCACGTGGGCCATCTTCGGGTTTGCGAGTAGCGCGCCGAAGATCGGACCGCTGAGATACGCCTGCATCGCCTCCCGGCTCTCCCAGGCGTACACGCCGCCGTAGGTGTTCGTGGAGGGATTCGCCAGCCACGCCTTCTCCCGCAGCCCAGGGATCTCGGTGAACGCCGGAGCTGACGCCTCAATTTGCGCGCGGTAGGCATCGGGCTCGAGACCCGCGAGCTGGAACGTGACGACCTGGATGTAATCGGTGGGATTCATGTGTGCCTCCTGAGTTCGGGGAGGCGCAAACGTAGACCGCTTACGTGCCCGGTCCGTGAGGTTTCCCTGAGCGATTCCTGAAGTCAGCGTCGTCGCACGGCCGGCCTCAGAGACCCCTCAGACATATCTCAGGAATCACCGCCAATCGGGCGTACGGTGCCCACCTCACAACCCCAAGGAGGACACCATGCAGACACTCGACCAGACTCGCATCGAGGTATTCGCCGGTCAGATCGCCACCGAGGTCGGCGCCGCGCTGAACGCCGCGCTCGTCACCGTGGGCGACCAGCTCGGCCTGTACCGCGCGATGGCCGACGCCCAGCCCATCACCGCCAGCGAGCTCGCGGCGCGCACCAACACGCACGAGCGCTACGTGCGCGAGTGGCTCAACGCGCAGGCCGCAGGCGGCTTCGTGACCTACGACGCCGGCGAGGACAGCTACACGCTGCCCGCCGAGCACGCGTTCATCCTCGCCGACGAGTCCAGCCCCGTGGCGATGGCCGGGATCTTCCAGGCCGCGACCGCCGTGATGGACGGCCGGACGCGCGTCGCCGAGCGCTTCCGCACCGGTGAGGGCGTCGGCTGGCACGAGCACCACGACGGCCTCTTCTGCGGCACCGAGCGCTCCTTCGGCGCCAACTACCGCATGCACCTCGTACAGGAATGGCTTCCAGCGCTCACCGGCGTCGTCGAGAAGCTCGAACGCGGAGCCAGCATCGCCGACGTCGGCTGCGGCCACGGCGCGTCGACGATCCTCATGGCGCAGGCGTTCCCCGCCTCGACGTTCACCGGCATCGACGTCCATCCCGAGTCGATCGCCACGGCCCGCACCCGCGCCAAGGACGCAGGCGTCGCAGATCGCGTGCGCTTCGAGGTGGCCGACGCCACCCGGTACGGAGACAGCGGCTACGACCTCATCGCCTTCTTCGACGCCCTGCACGACCTCGGCGACCCGGTCGGCGCGGCCCGGCACGCCCGGACGGCACTGGCCGACGACGGCTCATGCATGCTCGTCGAACCGTTCGCCGGCGACCGGATCGAGGACAACCTCAACCCCGTCGGGCGCATGTACTACGGATTCTCCACGCTCGTCTGCACCCCCGGCTCACTCTCCCAACCCGGCCGCGCCGGGCTCGGCACGCAGGCCGGCGAGGCCCGCCTGCGCGAAGTGATGCTCGAGGGCGGCTTCGGCTCGGTCCGCCGCGCCGCAGAGACACCCCTGAACCTGGTGCTCGAGGCCCGCCCCTGAGCGCGCCAAAGGAGGAACCGATGCACCCCCAACTGACCCACATGCTCGCTCAGGAACGCGGCGCGGACCTGCGCGCCGCAGCTGAGCGCTCCAGACGGACGGCTGCGGACCCGCTCCTGCTGGCCGACGGGAGGCGCTTGAAGATCCGGCCGATCGAGCGCCAGGACCGAGACCGGCTCAGACGACTCTTCCTGCGCCTGACACCCGAATCGCGCTACAGGCGGTACCTCTCACCAAAGCCTGAGCTGACCGAGCGTGAACTCGCATACCTCGTCGACGTCGACCACGTCCACCACGAAGCGCTGGCCGCGGTCGACGAAACCAACGGCTCATTCGTCGCCGCCGCGCGCTATGTCCAGCTGCCCGATCAGCCAGATGTCGCCGACGTCGCGATCGAAGTCGCAGACGATCTCCACAGACAGGGCATTGGCACGGCACTCGCGATCCGGACACTGCAACGCGCCCACGCCAACGGCTTCACGCGCGTGACCGCGATCACGTTGCATGACAACCGCCCCGCCCGCGCCCTGCTGCGACGTCTGCACTTCTGGCCGCGGTCAAGCCATGGCTACGAGGCCGAGTTCGAACTCGAACTGACGCCCGATCTCGCGACCCTGACTAGCGCCAATGCCCCCGGCGATCCTGTCTACCCCAAACAACCCACAACACGAGAGAAGCGCGGGCGCTCGTCATCGCTACAGGCACAGCAACCGAACTCCTCAGCCAGCCTCGCTCCGGCTGGAGTCAGCGACAGCACCACTGGTTAGAGAGGAGCGGCCAATGTACGGGTCCAAGACGACGTGGGGCGCGGGCGAGTACGCCCTGATGGCGCAGGCGCTGAAGCCGGCAAGTGCACCGGCAACGCCGCTCTCCTGGCTGCCGCACGCGGCGCCCACGTGCTCGGGATCGACACCGAACCTGCGCTCCTGGCCTTGGCACGCCAACGCGCCTCCGCTACTCACACCTGCATCTGCTCTCGGAGATCATCGCGCGCGCCGTGCGCGAGGGCCTGCTCGCACGCAACCCCGCTGAGGGAGAGGATCTGCGCCTGGAGGTGCGCCGCGAGAAGAGGTACGGCCTTGAGCTTGACGAAGCGATGTCACTCGTGGAGGCCGCGGGCATGCTCGACCAGCGCCCACCGGCGAGCGAGGAGCTGCGCCGAAGGATCGTCGGCATGCGGGCATCGGGCTGGGCATGGAAGACGCTCGCTGCCAAGCTCGGTATCGCCGAGTCGACGGCGATCTACCACGCCAACCGCATCGCCGAGCGGCGGATGCCGCGCTACCGACCGGTCGTCGCCACCCTGACGCTCGGAGGGTTACGCGTCAGCGAGCTGTGCGAGCTCAACTGCGAACACGTCGACCTCGCCCGGCGCGAGCTGCGCGTGCTCGACGCCAAGGCGCCGGCGGGAGTGCGCCGCGTCGACATCCACGACGACCTCCAAGAAGAACTCGCCGCGTACAAAGCCGCGCGCGGTGAAACATGGCAGCCAGGAGAGCCAGCCTTCCGGAACGCGCGCAGCAAACGGTGGACGCGCAACGCAATCGCGCAGCACGTGATCCCGCCCACCCTCGAGCAGGCCAACCGGCAGCGCGCCCAGGCCGCCTCCCAGCCATCCGCGACGAGGTCACCCCGCACACGCTGCGGTACACCTGCATCGCCTCGCTCTTCGCGGCGGGCGCCGATCAGGAGTACGTTGCCGCGCAGGTCGGGCACGAAGACGTCACGACGACCAACCGCATCTACCGCTACGTGCTACAGCGGCGCCAGCGTGGCGAGATCGGCCCGGCGCCGTCAACTGGCGATGCACGAGTCTGCCGCGGCGGTCGGGGCGCCGGAAGGCGTGGCCACGAGTGCGCGAGCGCGCTGAGCCTCGCCAGGCACCACGGGCTCGGAGCAGCGCGATGAGCGCGGAAAAGGCCGGAAAAGGCCAACGAGCCCCGCGAAGCCGTCCGGCGCCTCCGTCGCCCGACGTCGGAAGTGACCGATTTACAGGTCTTTCGCGATGGCGAGACCCGGACTCGAACCGGGGACACCACGATTTTCAGTCGTGTGCTCTACCAGCTGAGCTATCTCGCCGTGGTCGGGCGATGCTAGCGGCTCGATCGGGACGCCGGTGGCCTGCTCACGCAGGGGGGCGCTCGTTAACCCACCGTACTTTCTTCGTTAAAATGACCGCCCCCAACGTCGGCGCCGTCGCGCGCGCAACAATCGGGTCTGAATGCAGACCGAGAAGCAGCTGTTTGTCCTGCGCCACGCCAAGTCAAGCTGGGATGACCCGGGACTGCACGATTACGATCGACCGCTCGCGCCGCGCGGGATCCGGGCGGTCAAGTTGCTGGGGGAGCACCTTCGCGCCAACCGGATCGAACCGGTTCAGGTTCTGTGCTCATCCTCGTGCCGGACCCGCCAGACGCTCGAGGGCGTCAGCCCCGGCGGCGAGATTCTGTTCGAACCCGAGCTGTACGAGGCGAGCTGCGCGATGGTGATCGAGCGGCTGCAGCGGGTGCCCGCGGGCACAGCTTCGGTGATGGTGATCGGGCACAACCCGACGATGCAGATGCTGGTGCTGCGGCTGACGGGTGCAAACGGGTCAGCCCCGGCCGCAACCGCCGACGAGATCGACGGCAATCTGGCCGAGGTGCAGCGCAAGTTCCCAACGGGAGCGCTCGCCACGTTGAGCTTCGACTGCGCTTGGGGCGAGCTACGCCCGGGCTGCGCCCGGCTGGCCGCATACGTGAATCCGAAACGCCTCCATTAAAGTTGCGGGCACTGCAGGCCGTAGACTTCTACAGGGGTCTGGCGATATCGCTTGCAACCGATCGAGGGGTTTTGAAATGCGTCGTTGTCTGATCTTGGTCGTACTAGGGGCGACCGTTCTCGCCGGTTGTGGCTCCAGCTCCTCGGGTTCGTCGGACCCGCTCAACGCCGAGCTGTCATACCTGCCGTCGGGCTCACCATTCGTGCTGACGATCGAGACCGACCCGGGTGGCGCCGCGATCAAGGGCGTAAACGCGCTCGCCGCACGCTTTTCGTTTGCCTCGCTCGGCGTGGCAGCGCTGAAGCAGAAGCTGCAGCAGTCCGGGATCAACTATGACGCTGACCTTCATCCGCTGTTCGGCAATCCTGTCGCAGTCGCTGTGACCGGCGCGAAAGCCTTAGGTCTCTCCGGCGCTGACGCGCTGGTCGTATGGGTCACGAAGGACGCGGGCAAGCTGAAGTCCCTGATCACAAAGACTGTGCCCGGCGCACATCAGACCGGGACGCGGGATGGCGCCACGCTGTACCAGGGCACGGGATCCGGCGCATTCGCGATCGATGGGGCCACCCTGATCACGGGGACGTCCGCGGCGCTGGTCGTCGCGGCGCTTGACCGCCACGCTCACGGCGGCGGAATCACGTCATCGCAGTACTCAAACGCGTTGTCAGGGCTGCCGCAGGACGCCGTGATCAAGACGTTCGGTGACCTCAGCAGCATCCTGTCGCAACCGAGCACGGCCAACGCGCGGCGGGTGCCGTGGGTCGCCGCGTTCAGGGCCTACGCGGCCACCGTCACCGCGAGCTCGTCCGGGCTCAGCTTCGACTTCCACCTCGACACCACCGGCGGTTCGCTCACCACCGACCAGCTGCCGTTCGCGCCCGGCACGACCGCGCCCGGGTTCGCCGGCTCGCTCCCGATCACGTTCGGGGTCCACGATCCCGCGCAGATCGCCGCGTTCGTCGAGTCAGCGCAGCAGGTGAGCAGCCCGTCGAGCTACACGAGGTACCTCACGCGCCAGGCTGCACTCCGCGCCAAGACGGGGGTCGACCTCAACAGCCTGATCAAGCTGCTGACCGGGGACCTGATCATCTCGAGCGATACCAAGACGACGATGGGGAGGGTGACCGTCACCGATCCCACAGCGGCGGCCGACACACTGACGAAGCTGCTTACCGCGCCGAAGGCCCTGTTCAAGTCCGCGACGAGCGTCACCAAGCAAGGTTCGTTCTACGCCATCAAGGAAGCCGGCGGAAGCACCGTCCAGGTCGGGCTAGTCGGTAATCAGCTCGTCGTCGGCAAGGCAACCCAGGCGGACCTGCAGCAATTCGCCGCCGAGACCCCCACGCCCGCGGCGGGCGCCAAGGGAACGGTCGCGTTCCGGGTCGGGCTGGCGCCGCTGCTGCAACTCGCGATGCCGAACAGCCAGGCGCCGCAGGCGCTCGGAGCCGTGCTCGGCTCGCTCGGGGACATCACCGGGTGGGCCGCCGCCACTCCGAGCGGGACCGCCGGAAGCCCGAGCGGGATCACCGGGAGCGCTTCGATCGCCGTCAAATAGTCAGTTCAGGCACCGGCCATCCTCGCGAGCAGCTCGAGCGCGCCGCGCTTGGACAGCGGCTCGTTGAGGTTCCCGCATTTCGGCGACTGCACGCAGGACGGGCAGCCGTCCTTGCACGGGCACTCCCCGATCAGCCGCTGCGCATCGCCAACGAGCCGCTCGAACTGGTCGAAGCCTCGCCGCGAGATCCCGACACCCCCGGGGTGACCGTCGTAGATGAAGATCGTCGGTCCGCCGGTCTGCGGATGCGCATTCGTTGAGAGGCCGCCGATGTCCCAGCGATCGCACATCGCGATCAGCGGCAGGACGGCGATCTGGCCGTGCTCGAGCGCGTGCAGCGCGCCCAGCAGCAGCTGCGGCGGGAACTGCTCGGCCGCGATCAGCTCGTCGAGCTCGTACCACAGCGCCCGCGTCTGGAACTCGACAGTCGGCAGATCGAGCCCTTGGAAATCGATCACCTCGTGATCTCGGAGACCCTTGCGCTGGTAGCCGAGCACCGTCTCTGAGTAGACGACTGCGCCGAACGACACGCGAACCCCGTGCGAGTCGCGCTGCTCGTGTAAGCGTTCGATGTAGGTCATGCTCTCGCGCTTGGTCTGGGTGAAGTAGTCACCGCCAAACGGCTCGAGCAGCGCGCGGCCCGAGTCCAGGTCCAGGTCGAGCACGTGATAGGAGCGCCCGAGGTGCAGGTAAACAGCGCCGGGGTGGACCGTCGCGTACGCCCGCTCGGCTTCGATCGACCCGAGCACCTCCCCGGAGCCGGTGTCGATCAAGACGAAACTGTTGGCGCTCGCCGAACGCAACGCCACTCGGGCGGCCGGGTAGTCATCGGCGCGACTTGGCACGAATCCAGTCGCGCGCTCGCGCAGGTACCCGGCGTCCGCGAGCTGCTCGGCATAGCCGCGCCACTGCTCGCCGAGGATCGGTGCGTCGGCTTCGCTCAACGGCGCCTCGTGCGCGGCACACACGAGGTGCTCGGCGTAGATTTGAGGGCTGTCAGGATCGAGGATCGCGGCCTCGACGGGGCGGCGCAGGAACTCGTCCGGGTGCCGGCAGAAGAACTGGTCAAGCGCGTCCTCCCCGGCGATGTACACCGCGAGCCCACGCCCACGCCGGCCGGCCCTCCCCCACATCTGCTTGAGGCTCGCCACAGTGCCGGGGAAGGTGACGCAGATCGCCGCATCGAGTTGGCCGATGTCGATCCCCAGCTCGAGCGCATCAGTGGCGACGACGCCGAGCAGCTCACCGGAAGTCAGCCGCCGCTGAATGTCCTGACGTTGCCCGGGGGTATAGCCGGCGCGGTAGGGCTCGACGCGCTCGCGCAGCTCGGGGTCGAGTCGATCGCGCGCGTGGCGGAGGATCAACTCGACGCCCTTGCGTGACTTCATGAAGCAGATCGTCCGCGCCCCCGCCGTGATCAGCTCCGAGAACAGTTCCGCTGCCTCGTACAGCGTCGAGGCGCGGATGCCAAGTTCCTCGTCGAGCAGCGGCGGGTTCCAGATCGCGATGCGGCGCTCGGGCTTGGGGGCAGTGTCGCCATCGATCAGATTGAAGTCCCGCAGGCCTGTGAGCCGCTCCGCGAGCTCGACGGGATTCGCAATCGTGGCGCTCGTGAGCAGAAATCGCGGCGCGGTCCCGTGGATCGCCGCCGCCCGGCGCAGCCGCCGCAGCACGTTCGCAACATGCGAGCCGAACACACCGCGGTAGACGTGCGCCTCGTCGACGACGACGAACGCGAGATTCGCGAGCAGGTCTCCCCACGCTGGGTGGTGGGGGAGGATCCCGAGATGAAGCATGTCGGGATTGGTCAGGATCAGGTTGCTGCGCTTGCGGATCGCAGCGCGCTCCTGACGCGGTGTGTCGCCGTCGTAGATCGCCGCCCGGATTGTCTTGTGCAGGCCGAATCCATGCAGCGCGCGGGCCTGATCCTGGGCCAGTGCCTTGGTCGGGTACAGGTACAGCGCGCGTGCCGTGCGGTCCGAGGTCAGGACTTCCAGCGTCGGCAGCTGAAAGCAGAGCGATTTACCCGACGCCGTTCCGGTGGTGATGATCGTCGGGCCGTCGAACGCGGCATCCAGCGCCTCAGCCTGATGCGCGTAAAGCTCCGTGATCCCGGCGCGCTCGAGCGCTCCGAGCACGGACTGGCCGAGGGTGTCGGGGACGCTGACCAGGCGCGCTCCGCGCGACCCATAAAAATCATCATGGACCAGCCGCTCATCCTCGCGGCCGGCCTTCAGCAGCGCCTCCCAGGGCTCGGTTTCGGGAACGGTTGACACTCGTTGCCAGTATGGTCGCCCGCGCAATGCGCTGCCTGTATGTGGATCTGGATGGGACGCTGCTTGGACCCGGGGCGTCGCTGCTGCGCGGGGCTGACGGACGTTTCTCGGCGCTCGGCGTGCGGGCGCTGGAGGCGTGCTGGCGCGCGGATGTCGAGGTGGTCCTGTTCTCAGGCCGGCGACAGTCGAGCGTGTTCGAAGGCTCGCGGCTGATCGGGTCCTCCGCGTATATCTTCGAGCTGGGTTGCGGGCTCGTGATCGATGGGGAACTCGAGTGGCTGACCGACGGTTTGGTGCCTTCGGATGAGCACGGCTCGATCTTCGAACAGATCGAGGCGTCTGGGGCACCGGCACTGTTGCTCGAGCGCTATGCGGGCCGGCTTGAGTACCACACACCCTGGTCGCGCGGGCGCGAGGTCTCGCACCTGTTCCGCGGATCGATCGATCTCGATGAAGCCGCTTCGGTGCTGGCCGAGGCCGGACTCGGGTGGCTACGGTTGGTTGACAACGGCGTCGTTGTCGCGCACGCCGAGCAGATGCCCGGGTTGCCGGTCGTACGCGCATACCATCTGATCCCCGCGGCGGCATCGAAGGCGCGTGCCGTGGCTCGGCACATGCGCGCGCGCGGCTACGCGGCCTCTGACTGCATCGCCGCCGGCGACTCGCGTGAGGACCTGGACGCTGCGTCGGTCGTTGGGGCTTTCTGGTTGACGGCGAACGCCCTCGAGCGCGACCCGACGCTCACGGAGGAGCTCGCGGGACGCCCAGGCGTGCGGGTCGCCTCCGAGGGATACGGGGCCGGTGTCTACGAGGCCGTCGTCAGTACGTTGGCAATGCGCGGGTGAGCTTGCGCTCACCGCGGTGTCGATGTCCGGCTGGCCGGCTGTTGCTCGGCCTCGTGAGCGTCACCGACGGCCCACCCGAGTCGCTCGACGAGTCGCTGCGCGAACGTATCACTCTCGAAATCGCTCAACGTGATCCGCTCGCGCAACATCACGGTGCCTTCTTCGCGGTCGCTGTCGCGATCCGCCGTCACGATGATCTGAGGCATCGTCTCTCTTCTCCTTCGATCTGTTCCCCTCGAGGGTGACATCCCCGCCTTCAGTGTTCGTAAACATCCGGTGTCGCCCGACGAAGAGCCGTGCGGGCCGACCGGGAGTGTCACGCTGCGCCGCGGGCTGTCGTGGGCGTCACGTCTTCACGGGCGACCGCGTCAGCAAGATCGCCCGCCGCCTCCGCGATCTCCCCAAAGGCGTCCGCCACATCGGCGGCGTCCGACCCTGTGATCGCGTGGTTCAGTGTCTTGACGGCCGTGTCGAATCGGGTCCAGAGGTCGTTCGGGCCGCGACGCCCAGTCCCGGGCCTGAGCTCATACGGAGGTTCGGCGTTCTCGGCCCCCGGAACCGGCCGCCACCGCAGACCAGCGGCGTGCGCGTGCTCCCAGGCGACCCGCTCACTCGCGGCGGCATCGGCGAGCGCTCTCAGCCTGTGCGCGAAGCCGGCGTCGGGGGGCGCGAGCTTGTGCGCGCGCATCGCCTCGGCCCAACCGTTGCCGGCCTGACGAACCGCGCGCATGACCCGCGCGCGCTGGCGGTCGAGATCGTCGCTGAAGCTCATCGACAGTCGCTGTTCACCGGTGGTGGTTGATCGTCGGCGGTGGTTGGTCGTCGTGCTCGTCGGCGGGGTATCAGCCGCGGTCCTCGCGTGTCAGCGGCGGTCGTCGTCGCGGTGCCCGGCCGAGCTTGTCCACGCGCGCCCGTCTGCCGAGCCCGCCGCGTCCGGGGGGTCGGTCGGCTCGGGAACGTCGGGCGGTTCGTGAGTGGCCGGTGGGGACTCGGCGGTTCCAACCGCCTCGCCGCCCCAGAAGTCCTCGGCGCTGGGCCCCTCGGCGGTCTGCCTCGGCGCGCCGCCACCCGCGCTGTAGCCGTCATCGAGCAGGCGCTCGAGGTCCGATCGCCGGATCCGCACACGGCGTCCGACCCTCACCGCGGGCAGCGAACCCTGATCGATCCAGTTGCGGACGGTCTGCTGGTTGAGTTTCAGCAGCGCCGCGACGTCCGCGACCGTCAGAAACGAATCTTGAATGTCAGCGCTGTTCAAGCTCTCAAGTTCTCCAATTGAGACAAATTGGAACCAATTCAGATGGTTATACTACCGCCCCTCGAGGACGTCATCGCAGGAGTCTGTAAGGGAAGGGCAGCGGAGGCTTGAATAGGGAAGGGCAGGAAAATGAGGGCGGAACGAGGGAAGTGCCTTCCCAGAGCAACGTCGTGCGCCTACCGCGTGACTGGCTCGGGCCGCGTGAGGAGCTGATCCCGTTCGGGGCGGTATCCGATCGCCCGGCCGGCGCGAGCACCGACGCTGAGACCACCGCGACCGAGGTCGTCGACACGGATATGCCGCGGCATCCGGACGACTTCTGGGGCGAGCACTCCCATGCGCTGCACGATGTACTGCAGGCGCCGGCGCCGCTGCCGGTCGACAGGCTCGCTGGGGAGGGCTTGGCCGAGCGGGCGGGAGAGGTCCGGCCCGGAGAGGTCCGGCCCGGAGAGGTCCGACCGGGGGTCGGAACGGTCCGACCGGGAGTCGGAGCGTCCCGGCCACGGGCGGGCGGGTCGTGGCCGGTTTGGCGCGGCCGGCGGCTTCGATTTGCGGTTGCCGGCACGGCTGTCGTTGCAGTGCTGCTCGCGCTGTGGACGGAGACGATGTCGTCTTCGCCAGCACCTGCTACCGGGCAGAGGTTGAGAGCAAGTCCGCTGCTTGCCGGGATCGGAAGCAGTGCCGCGCTTGGTCAGAATCTCGGTCGGGTGCTGCATGGCGCCGCGACTGCGGTGGCCTCGCACCGCGGGTCTCCCGTGCACCGGACGCGCCCGATCCGGAGGCAGGTGCGCAGGCGCCCCGCCGGCCATGCGCGCAACCCTCGACCGTCGAGTCGGCACGCCGCTCCCGTGTACGCCTCTTCGCCAACTCAAGTGACCTACCCACAGCCTCCGACGCCGAGCCCGAGCGGCGGATCATCGTCGGTCTCCAGCGGCGGCGACAGCGCGTCGCGCAACGAACCGACCGCCACCGCTGTTAACGCATCAGCTTCACACAGTTCGGCTGCCAGTCCAACCGGGGCGGCAGGCGCGCTGGGGCCCGTGAAATCACCGAATGGATAAAGGAGCCCTGATGACCCGACTCCTCGTACACGCTCGTCGGAATGCCGTGGCGTACCTCGCGCTATTCGTCGCGCTCGGGGGCACGTCGTATGCCGCGTTCAGCTTGCCGGCCGGAGGTGTCGGCGCTCGGGAGCTGAAGAACGGCGCGATCACCGCGGCGAAGCTGAACCCGACGAGCATCGCGGCGAGTGTGCGCGCGTGGGCGAACTTGACCTGGGCCGGCGGATGGAGGGTGCAGGCATCGAGCAGCGACATTCACGTGACGACGGCTGGCACCGGCGAGAACGTCACCTGGAGACATACGCGCTTTGCGAGCAACTGCATGGCGTCCGTGACGCCACAGCGAAACTTTGGGCCAGGTGGGCCGGGAGGACCGCGGACATTGGACGGCTACGTCTCAACATTCTTCGATCCTCGTGGTGGGGCAGCTGCAGATAGACGGGATCTCGGCTGACGGGACCACGCGCCAGGCGCAGAGCGTGACCGTCCTCATCGTCTGTCCGTCGCCCGGGAGTCAGAAAGTGAGCCGGTGAAGCGTCTGGCGATCTGCCTGGCGGTCGCTCTCGGCGTCGCTTCTCTGTGTCGCCGGCGGCTCTTGGCGCCGGCTACAACGTGTACGTGTGTGGGCCTTGGAGCTCAAGCACTGGGCCGTTTGTGCCGGCAACCGTCCCCGCTACGCACGTACTTCGTGTTTGGCTGCGGTGGCGGCGTCAGACGGCGAACATGAGCCTTCAGGGGAGCTGGCTCAGCCGGCTGTTCCGAATGGCGCAAGGCGCCAGCTGGACCGCCACAGCACCGGCAGGCCTGAGCATCACGCACATCTACACGGTCGGCGACTCAGGCGGGAATGTGGGCGATGGCCACGGCTGGTGGGGTGAGTTCTTCTGGAACGGCGGTCCCGGCCCGGCCGGAAGAAGCGCCCAAATCACCGACACCTTTCATACGTACGGCTGCTGCCAAGCGTCGTTCAACAATCAGACCGTCGGGTGGTTCATTGCCTGCGGCGTGGCGTCATGCAACTCAGGCCGCTGACCTCAATGTCGGCGGCGTTGGCCTGAGCGTCAACGAGTCGCAAGGACCCTGGCTTGTAGCTCCATCCGGGCTGTGGCAGGCGTCGGGGTGGGTGCGCGATCGATGGCAGCTGGTGTTCTACGGCGACTCGCCATCGGGGGTGTGCAGCCTTTCGGCGTCGATCAACGGACAGGGGTTGACGCTGGGTCCGGGCGCTGCCGTGGGCCAGAATTCGAGCACGTGGCACCAGTGCGCTGGCGCGACCGCGAGCCCTACGATCCAGACCGCCGATTACGGGCAGGGGTCGATGCCGCTGGTGATCGAGGGGTGCGATGCCGCCGGCGTGTGCACGGGCGGCACATATGCGAAGACGATCCAGGTTGACAACAGCCACCCGTCGGTGTCGCTCGCCTCCGCGGGCGATGCGCCGATCACGGCGGGTCAGCAGTACGTCACCGCGACGGCGGGCGGAAGCCCGTCCGGCATTGCCGAGATCGATTGCAACGTCGACGGAGGCCCGACACAGCGTTACCAAGAGAGCGGTGCGCAGCAGCCGACCGCGCAGGTAGCC
Source organism: uncultured Solirubrobacterales bacterium (assembly GCA_963794285.1). GTDB lineage: Bacteria > Actinomycetota > Thermoleophilia > Solirubrobacterales > Solirubrobacteraceae > Palsa-465. Next base: position 909,382 of record CAWCDS010000005.1, on the reverse strand, counting down.
GTGTCTGGACTTGGCGTGCACACGATTGAGTGCAGCGCGGACAACACAGCGGTCGCGCAGGACGGCACCCATGGCTGGTCGATGAGCCCGGCGACGACCACCTTGAAGATCGGCGAGCCGACCGCGTCGGCGATCTTGTTCGGAAAGGTGATCGACGGGCTCCGGTGCAAGCGGGTGCGCGAGCATGTCCGAGTCCCTGCTCATTGGGTGACGGTGCGTCGCCATCACAAGCTGGTGCGTGTGCGTCAGCGTGCCCGCACGAAGATTGTCAAGGTCGTCCGTTGTCATCCACGGACCGTGCGGCAACGGGTTACGGTGTGGGTTACGATCCGCCGGCACGGCAAGAAGGTCCGGGTCAAGCGCAAAAAGCTCGTGCGCGTGGTGCTCCCTCCGCGCCTCGTTGGCTCAACGACGCGTCGGGTCCGGTATGGCCACGGTACCGCGGTGAGCGGTTGGCTGGGGACTTACGACGGGACCGCGCTTGGCGGGCAGACCGTGCGCGTGCTGACGGCTCCCGACAACGGTCTGGGCCAGTTCGCGGAAGCCACCGCGGTGACCACGGCAGCGAACGGAGGCTGGAGCGCCGAGCTTCCCGCGGGTCCGTCGCGGCTGGTCGAGGCCGTCTACGACGGTGGGTCGACGACCGAGGCTTCGCAGTCGTCCCAGGTACATCTCGTGGTTCCCGCCGAGGTGAAGTTGCTGCGGGTGTGGCCTCGACGGGTGCCGTGGGGCGCGACGGTGCACCTCACGGGCCAGCTCGTCGGCGGCTACCTGCCGCCCGGGGGCGCGCTCGTGCGCCTTCGCCTCGGTTACAGGTCGACGTTCAACACCTATGGCGTGCAGGAACACGTCGACGGGGACGGCCGCTTCGAGACGATCGCGTCATTCGGCCCCGGCGACCCCCGGATCCATCGAACCTACTGGTTCCAGATCGCGTCGCTGCCGATGGGCAACTATCCGTTTGCCCCCGCCGCAAGTCGGCGCATCACAGTCCAGGTCGGCGGGCACCCACGATGATTGTTGCCGCCCAGGTTAGTTTCCAGTTTGAACGGTAGTTTTTTTCAGGACACTCAGAACGGGCACCGTGACTTACTGATAGCGGGGTTTCGCGCACTCGGGCGTGTCTTTTCAGCACGGCGTTCCGTCCGCGGCGTGACTTACTTTCTCGTGCGGTGCTCGATCTCGATCTCGTCGCCGTCCACCAGCCCGGCTTTCGCCCGTTCATGGTGCGCGGCGATGTGTCGGCGTACTGGACCGTCTATGACGGCGCCTACGAGCCGGTAGCGGTCGCGGACTGCTACCTGCGTCGCCTTCGCTTCGGCAGCGGTAGGGCGCTTGGCACCACGCGCGTGTATGCCGGCAATCTGGCGGTGTTCTTCGAGTTCTGCCTGGGAAGCGGCCGCTCGCTGCGCCGGGCGGCGTTTGAGTTGGATCGTTTCGTGCACTTCCTGGCGGTGACGCCGATCGAGCGCGGCGGCCGGGGTCAGGGCCAGCTGCGCTCGCCCGAGCGGATCAACCACATCCTGACCTCGGTGCGCGAGCTCTACCGCGAGGCGGTCGCGCGCGGGATGCTGGGCGGCGAGGTGTTGCTAGCGCTGTTCTCCGTGAAGCAGGGGTTCAGGCTGCCGGTCGGCGTGGTCGAGGACCAGCAGATGACGCTGCATGAGCGGCCCCGCCACCGGCTGCGGGTCGCCAAGCGCGGCCGGCCTCAGACGGTGTCCATCGAGCAGTTCGTCAGCTTGATGGCGGCGTGCCGGACGTGGCGGGACCGCAGCATCCTGGCGCTGCTCGGGCGGGCTGGCCTGCGTCGCGGCGAGGCGGTCTCGCTGCGTATGTCAGACGTTCACCTGGCCGACTCGTCGCTCGAGGTCGGCTGCTCAGAGCGGGGGCCGCATCTGCACGTGCGCCGGCGCGAGGACCTGGACGGCGGCGCTTGCAAGAGCCTCGATCCCCGGATCGTGCCCGCCGATGACCTGTTGGTGTTCTGCCTGGATCAGTACCTGCTCGAGCGCGCCGCCGTGAGTGGGGCGGCCAGCTGCGATCGACTGCTGGTCAACCTCGACAGCGCCTACCGCGGCCGCGGGATGACCCCGGACCGGCTAGGCGCGCTGCTTTCTTCGCTGAGCCGCCGCGCCGGCCTTGATGCGGCGGTAACGCCGCATCAGCTGCGCCACAGCTTCGCGTCAGAGCTCGAGGCCGCGGGCGCCGGCCTGGTCTTGATCCAGGAGCTGCTCGGTCACCGCCAGATCACCAGCACCCAGGTATATGTGCAGCCGGGCGCGGCGGCGCTGCGGGCGGCTGTTGAGCGCGCCTACGGGCGGATGCGGGGGATCGCCGGTGCCGAGCGCGAGAAGGAGGCGAGCAGTGTCCGGAGCTGAGCTTGCGCCGGTGATCGCGCTGCGAGCGCCCGTTGCAGGCGAGGACGCGCTGCTGCGCCTGCGCCGGGTGGTGGATCTGCCGGGGCTGATCAAGGCGGGCTATCACCCTGGTGAGCAGCTGTTTCGCCCGGCGCCGGAACACTCGGTCTTCGGCTATCGGCTGTGTCCGGTCGCCGGATGCGCTGCCGCGATCGAGTCCAGCCCGACCCTGTGCAACGCCTGCCAGCTGCGCTTCGCACGGTTTGCCGGCACGGTCGAGGAGTTCGTGGCGATCCCGCGCGTGTTCACGCACGACGGTCGGGCTGAGCAGCTGCTGTGCATGGTGTGCCGCACGCCAGGGCATGAGCGGCCGGCTGTCAGGCGCAACGGGCTGTGTGAGAGCTGCGACCAGGCCCGCAAGGCTGCCGGCCAGACCGCCGAGGGGTACGCGGCCGATGCGGTGCCGCGCCCGTCGTTTGGGCGCTGCCTCCGTTGCGAGCGCTGGGCGGCCCGCCGGCGCTCGCGCTTGTGCCACTCCTGCCATGCGCGCTGGCGAGAGCAGGGCAGCTCGGACCTTGCGGAGTTCGCGGCAAGCCGACTATGGGGAGCGCGCGAGGCAAGCCGCGAGGTCGATCTATCGGCGCTGCCTGAACGAGCGCTGCTTGAGATCCTTTATGGCGTTCAGGAGCTCTGGCTGGACGGCGACTATGCCTGGGTGGGCACGCGTCGCCTGCAGTGTCTGGTCGACGCAATCGTGCATACGGGCGCGGGCTCGCTGCTTGAGGAGCTGGCACTCCGCCGCGACTGGTCCCGGAATCTGCACCGTCAGCTATCTGGCCCGGTTGAGCGGCTGCTTGCTGATCCCGAGCGCGAGCTTTCGCTGGACGTGTGGCGGATGGGGCTGCTGCGCCCGGACGGCGGGCGGAAGGTCATCGACTATCGCGTGATCACCCAGCCGTGGCTGCGCGGGCTGGTCAAGCAGTGGAACCGCGAGCGACTGGTGTCGCATAGCTTCCACACGCTCCGCGCGAGCGTGCAATTCGCGACGCCGCTTTCCGCGGTGTTGGCGCTGCGCGTGGACCGGGGCGAGGACCCAAGCGCGCTGGGGCGCCAAGACGTCGTGGATTTCTTGACCGACCTGTTCGCGCGCGAGCAGGTCGGCGAGATCTCACATGCCCGCCGGGGCGCATGCATCTCATGGCTGCGGACGTTGCTGCGTGAAGCTCACGTGCGCGGGCTCTGCCGGGCGCCTGGACCGGCGGCGGGGCTCTCAGATCAGTTCGCCTTCTGTGTCGCCGACAGTCCCCGCGTGGCGGCACGCGACCCCGAAGGCGAGCCCGAGCGGGCGCTGCCGCAAGTGGTGATCGACCAGCTGCTTTCGGCGGAGGCGATCGCGCTGCTGCTCGAGACCGCCGGCGAGGCGCTGGCCTGCGCGGTCGAGCTGCAGATGCGCACTGGCCGCCGGCCGCAGGAGATCACGCATGCCCCATTGCAGTGTCTTGACCATGAGGAGCGCGTGCGCGAGGACGGCAAGCTGGAGCACCTGCCGGTGTTCGTCTACCGGCCCGAGAAGCGACCCAAGACGCGCAAGGAGCTGCCGATCTTCGCCGAGGAGCGCCGGCTGATCAAGCGCATGCAGGCCGCGGCGCGCGAGCGGTTTCCCGATGCCGACCCGACCCGGCTGCCGCTACTGCCGCGCCAGTACGCCAACCGCTCCGGTCGCAAGCCGCTTGCGCCCCCGATGCTGGCGGTCACAGTCCGCAAGTGGATGAGCGCCTTGGTCGAGCTGATCGGCCCGGACGGCGAGCCGTTTGACCGCACCAAAGTCTTCCCCTACGCGTTTCGCCACTCCTACGCCCAGCGACTCGCGGATGAGGGCGCGAGCGAGTCCGAGCTGATGGACCTGATGGACCACGACTCGTTTGAGACAACCCGCGGCTACTTCCGGATCCGCGCCGAGCGCCGTCGCCGCGCCGCCGAGCTGGGCGCCAAGGCGCTGTTCGACAACGAGGGCCGGCGGTTGATGCGCGGCCTTGAGCAGCTCGCAGAGGCCGAGCGCAAGCGGATGGCGCTCGGCTCGCTGGCCGTTCCCTACGGCGCCTGCGTTGAGCCGGCGAACGTCGCTTCGATGGGCGGCGCGTGCAAGTTCATGCACAAGTGCCTGGGCTGCAAGCACTTCCGCACCGACCTCTCGCATCTGCCCGCTCTCGAGACCTATGAGCGCCAGCTCCTCGCCGCGCGTGAGCGGCTGTTGGCCGAGTCCGCGGCGGGTGAGCTTGAGGACTGGGCGCGTGCGGCCGCGCTGCCCTCCCAGGAGGAGATCGAGCGGGTGCGCCACCTGATCGGGCGGATCCGAGAGACGCTCGGCGAGCTGCCCGAGGCGGAGCGGGCCGAGCTTCAGGAGCTGCTCTCAGCCGAGCGCACTAACCGCTCAGCGATCATCGAGCGCCTGCCGGCGCGCCATGAGCTCAACGTGCTCAACGTCGGCGCCACCTTCGACGGGGTGGCTACCTGATGGCCTCGACCGAGCACCTGCGCGCCCATCACAGCTTGCGCTCGGAGCAAAAGCGCGAGGCGGTGCTCTCTGCCGCGCGAGCGATGATCAGCTCCGGGCTCCAGATCGAGTGGGCGCCACTCGCCCGCAGGGCGGGCGTCTCGGAGAAGTTCATCCACGACAAAAAGCACGCCGACATCAAGGCGCAGGTCACCGAGATGATCGCGACGCAGGCCGGTCACCACGCCGAGCGCGAGCTGGCCGAAGAACGGGTGACGATCACCTCGCTACGCGCCGAGCTGCTGAACCTCCGCGCGCAACTCAGGCGCAAGGACCAGCAGCTGACGGTGCTCGAGCGCAAGCTCTCCCAGCAGGCCGGACGGGAGCTCGAGGCCGAACTGCCCCGACCGCCCGGGTCGCTGATCGAGCAGGCCGAGCGCGCCGGCCAACGCGCGCTTGAGCTCGAAGGCCGTGTCGGCGAGCTGCAGGCGCAGCTTGACGAGCGCGACCGGGAGATCCTCGCGTTGCGCGACTCGCTGCGCAAGACGATCCGCGAGCGCAACATCGATACGTGAGCTCGCCGGCGCCTTCCTCGCCCGTTCCGTCGCACAACCAAGCGGTGCTGGAGGCGGTGCTGGAGCGGATCACGTACGCCAACGAGGAGACGGGGTACACGATCGCGCGGGTCGCGACCGAGCGGACCGGCCCGGATCTGTTGACGGTAGTGGGGCTGCTGTTGGGCGCGCAGGTCGGGGAGAGCCTGCGCCTGACCGGCCGGTGGGGCAGCCATCCCAAGTACGGCAAGCAGTTCCAGGTCGACTCGTACACGACGGTGCTGCCGGCGACGATCCAGGGGATCCGCCGCTACCTGGGGTCAGGGATGATCAAGGGGATCGGGCCGACGATGGCCGAGCGGATGGTCGCGCATTTCGGCACCGAGATCCTGGACATCATCGAACAGCAACCCGGCCGGTTGATCGAGGTGCACGGGCTCGGCCCGAAGCGGACCAAGCGGATCGCCGATGCGTGGGAGGAGCAGAAGGCGATCAAGGAAGTGATGGTGTTCCTGTCCGGTGTCGGGGTGTCCACGTCGCTGGCGGTCAGGATCTACAAGACCTACGCCGACAGTTCGATCTCGGTTGTCCGCACCGAGCCGTACCGGCTCGCGTCAGAGGTCTGGGGGATCGGCTTCAAGACCGCGGACACGATCGCGCAGGCGGTCGGGATCCCGCACGACAGCCCGCAGCGGATCAAGGCCGGCCTGCAGTACACCCTCTCCCAAGCCGCCGATAACGGGCACTGCTACCTCCCCGAGCCTGACCTGGTCCGCGACGCCACGAAGATCCTTGAGGTCGCCCGGGAGCTGATCGGCCCGTGTCTGGATCAGCTCGTGAGCGAGGAAGGTGTCGTCCGTGAACCGCTGCCAGCCAGCGACGCTGCGGACGCCGGCACGGCCGCGGCGGTCTACCTGGTGCCGTTTCACCGCGCCGAGCGGTCCCTCGCCGGGGGCCTGTTGGACCTGTTGAACTCATGCGACGAGCGGTTGGCGGCGTTCGCGCAGGTCGACTGGGACAAGGCGCTGGGCTGGCTGCAGCGCCAGACCGGGCAGGACCTCGCCGCCGGCCAGGAAGAGGCGGTCACGCTCGCGCTGACGAGCAAGGTCGCGGTGCTCACCGGCGGTCCGGGGTGCGGCAAGAGCTTCACCGTCCGCTCGATCGTCAAGCTCGCGACCGCGAAGAACGCGACGGTGGTGCTGGTCGCGCCGACCGGCCGGGCCGCCAAGCGCCTGGCGGAGCTGACCGGACACGAGGCCTTGACCGTTCACCGGCTGCTGGAGCTCCAGCCCGGCGGCGAGGCGAAATACGACCGTGACAACCCGCTGGACGCGGACCTGGTCGTGGTCGACGAGACCTCGATGATGGACGTGATCCTCGCCAACAAGCTGATCAAGGCGATCCCGCACGGGGCGCACCTGCTGCTGGTCGGCGACGTCGATCAGCTCCCCTCGGTCGGCGCCGGCGAGGTCCTGCGCGACCTGCTCGCCGCCGCCAACATCCCGCGGGTGCGCCTGACCCAGATCTTCCGCCAAGCCCAACAGTCGGGCATCATCGTCAACGCCCATCGCATCAACCACGGCCAGCCGCCGCAGCTCACCGGCTTCCCGGACTTCTACTGGTTCGGGTGCGACCCGCCCGAGGACTCCGGCGTGCACCCCGCCGAGCAGACCGCGACACTCGTCGTGGACATCGTCGCGCGGCGGATCCCCGCGAAGTTCGGGCTTGACCCCGCCCGCGATATCCAGGTGCTCACCCCGATGCATCGCGGGCCCGCCGGAGCGGGCAACCTCAACGCGCTTCTGCAGGAAGCCCTCACTCCACACCGCGACGGGGCGCCCGAGAAACGCTACGGCGGGCGGGTGTTCCGCGTTGGGGACAAGGTCACCCAGCTGCGCAACAACTACCAGAAAGGCCGGGCGGGGATCTTCAACGGCACCGTCGGGGTCGTCACCGGCTTCTCGCTGGAAGAGCAGACGATGACCGTGCTGACCGACGAAGACGAGCAGGTCGATTACGACTTCGCGGAACTCGACGAGCTCGCCCACGCCTACGCGATCACCATCCACCGCTCCCAAGGCAGCGAATACCCCGCCGTCGTGATCCCGCTCACCACCTCGTCCTGGCTGATGCTGCAACGCAACCTGCTCTACACCGGCGTCACCCGCGCCAAGCAACTCATCATCCTGGTCGGATCCCGCCGCGCACTCGCGCAAGCGGTCCGCACCCCCGGAGCCGGCCGCCGCCACACCGCACTCACCCACCGACTCCATCCCACCGCGGAGACACCCCTGAGCGACGTGTCGCTCTGGCGGGCAACAGCGGTCAGCGCGTCAATCACCGTCGGCGCGTAACCCGGCCGGGACGGCCGCTACGTTCCCCGGCATGATCGACGTGAAACTCACCACCAGCGACTTTGAACTCGAGCTCTACGTCGACAGCTACGAGTTCCCCGACTTCAACACCGGCCGCGACGCCAACGCGCTGACCTGCGAGATCGAGCTCGACCTCAAACGCCAACGCCTGGATCTCCACGCCGCTCACAGCCTCATCCTCTACACCTTCGAGCTGGCTGAGTTCGTCGATCAGCTCCGCGCGCTCGAACACGCCCCGGACGGCCAGGCGACGCTCGGTGACCCAGACCAGGACTCAGGCGACGAGTTCGGCCTCACCATCACGCTGAACGGCGCACACGGCACGCTCGACGGCTTCCTCGCCGAGAGCACCACCACACGGCTCACGTTCGAGATGATCAACATCGACCGCTCGTTCCTCCGCGACACGCTTACAAAACTCGCCGCGATCCTCGCCGTCTTCCCGGTCCGCGGCGACCCCGCCGCCGACTAAAGCCGAACCCCAACCCCCCGAGACGAAGCGCCTCAGCTCCCGGCCGACGCTTCCGGCAGATCGTGACGACCAGACCGAGCGTCTTCACGTCGCCACGCTGTCGCGATCCAGCAGGCGCTCACGAACGCGCGCTCTTCATCGTTGAGGATCAGGTCTCCCGCATCCGGCAGCCCGCCTGCGTCGCTGACGCGACACGGCTCCCAGCCGACATCGCCGAGCAACACCGTGGCGTCAGGCTGACCGTCGTCGTGCACGAACACCAACTGCTCGCCGAACTTGTTCTCGAAGTACCCCAGATAGCGCCCCGGCCGCTCCTCGATCACAGGGGCGAGCGACGCATGATGATTGCTCAACCGCATCAGTTCTTGATCGTCCATGCAGCGAACGATGACCGAAGCGGCGGCGGAAGCCAGAACCGAATCGCTCCCATCCCCGGCCCGGACGGAGCATCGAGCCCGCCCAAGGTGGGGAATGCCCATGATCGGAACTGAGGAATTCTCGTGATCGTCGACATCAACGGTGCGTTCACGCACCGTCCACAACATCAACCAGGCTAAGGGGCAACGTCGGAAGCTGTGCTGAAAATAGTTTCGATCGGTAGTTTCGAATGTGCAGCGTTGTTTGGAATGCCGCACTACTCTTGCGATGAGGGTGCGGCTTCAGCTGGAAGGATCGCCGAGGATGAGGACGGAGCTGGGGAGGAAGTCGGTTGCGGTTGTGATGGCATCGCTGGCCCTCTGTTCGATGGCGGTCGCCGCTTGCGGGTCGGCATCGCAGTCCTCGCGGGGGTCGACGGCGCAAAGGTCGACCGCCCAGACTGCGAAACGCAGCGCGTGGAGACCGCGCGATGTCGTCGCTCGTTTGATGGTTGAGCCGCTCGCTCGTGGCATCGTGAGGCGGGGCACTGTCGTGAGATCTGCTGGCTTGGGGATCCGGGCGTTCGCTGACGACCGGCATGGCTACTCGCTCGCGGAGATCGAGGCCGTGACTTATCCGGCAAGGACCGTGAATGGCGGGATGACGTGGCGGATCGATGGGCCTGTGTTTCATCGCCCGGCCGCTCAGGGCGCCGTGGCGGTCGACGAGATCGGCGTGGTGAGCGCGAATACTGCGTTCGCTTGGCTTGGTCTGGAGACGAACACCGTCGTTGACGTGACGACCGATGGGGGCCAGCATTGGTGGCAGGCGTTCTTCCCAGGAAGCGTGTTGTCCGTCGACGGGGTGCCGGGTGAGGTGATCGCCAAGGTTCAAAGGTCAGTCCCCGAGGGTCACACGACCCATCGCGGGCTGTGGGTTTACCGGACTACCACCGGTCATCGTTGGTCGTACTTGGGGAGGGTCCCTCCGGACTAGGATCTGGCTGCGTAGTGGTTCGTCCGGTGTCCGTGGGCGTCCGGTCGGGGCCTTACCGTTTGATGAGTGACTTCGGCCGCGGGCTCGGAGGTCGCTGTGGCGGGGCCTTTCGAGGCATCCGTTCGCGTTGGCGGGGAGGAGATTCGGGGCGGCCTTGCTGATTTCTCGCTGGATGTGTTGAGGCGGTGCGCTCCGGTGCGGAGCCCTGGGGCCTATCAGCGTCAGCGCCATATGCCGGGCCACTGGTTCTCGACCACAGCGGGGCGGTTCTTGGAGTACGAGAGCTTGCTCGAGCGCGACTGGATGCTGTTGCTGGATTTCGACCGGGAGGTCGAGTTGATCTGCGAGCAGCCGTTGCGATTGCGCTACCGCAAGGACGACAAGCCAGCGAGCCATGTCCCGGACCTGTTGGTGTGGCGCGCCGGGAGCCCAGAGCTTTGTGATGTCAAGAGCGTCGAGCGTCTTGAGGATCCCGAGTTCGTGGCGCAGGTCCGTGCTACCGGGCTGGCGTGCGCGGAGGCCGGCATGGGTTATCGGGTGCTGGCCGAGCCGGATCGTCAGCTGCTGGTGAACGTGCGGTGGCTGGCGGGGTTCCGGGAGCGACCGGCGGACCCGGACGGTGAGCGAGCGCGGATGCTCTCGGTGCTCTCGGCCGGTCCCAGCACGATCGGCGAGCCGCTGTCGCGCGCGCGTGAGCCGATGCTGGCGCGACCGGTGCTGATGCACTTGTTGTGGGCGGTGGAGGCGCTGGCTGATCTGTCAGAGCCGATCGGTGATGAGAGCCGGGTGTGCGGGCGGCTGCGGGTGGCGACATGACCGAGCCGAGATGGCCGCTTGGGATCGGCGGACGGCTCGTGATTGACGGCGAGACGGTCACAGTCCACTCCGTGGACGGCGCGGAGGTGCAGGGCTTCACGGAGCGAGGCGAGCAGGTCCGGTTCGTCCTGACGAAGGTCGCACAGCGACCGGCGCGAGCGAACGAGGAGTGGCGGTTTGGCGCGGTGCTGCTCGAGGCCGGTGCGTTGAGCGACGGGCAGCTGCGGGAAGCAGCTGGCCTGCTGGGCGATTTGAACGAGGCGTGGTTTGGCTATCGCTCCGGCGATCCCGGGCGCACCGCGCCGGGGGAGCCGAGGGCGGGGTTCGACCCTGCCCAGACGACGCTGCGTCAGCGCGTTGAGGCGAAGGCGGCCGAGCTTGGCTGCTCGGTCGGGAAGCTGCACCAGAAGCGCGGCGAGCTGCTGCGCAGGGGCCTTGGCGCGCTGGTCGACGCCGCGCGGCGCGCTCGGCAACCGGGCCGGGTGTTGACCCGCGGGTGCGGGAGGCGATCGTCGCGGAGGCGCGGGAGATGGCCGAGTCCTCAGATGTGCGCAAGATGCAGTTCCGCGCGCGGGTGGCGAGTCGGCTGGCGCGCGAGAGCGGCGAGCCGCTTGAGCTGCCGTCCTCGCGGCAGACGTTCAACCGTGTCGTCGATGACGTGCTGCGCTCGACGGGGCTGTTTCGCTTGCCCGCGAAGAGCCGACGCAGCGCGCAGAGCGCGCCGAGCGAGATGTTCGGGTCGCTGGTCGCAGAGCGGCCGGGTGAATACGTCGCGATCGATACCACTCGCCTGGATGTTTTCGCGATCGACCCGTTCACGTTCCAGTGGGTCGGCCTGGATCTGACGGCGGCGATCGATGTGTGCACCCGGTCGATCCTCGCGTTCCGGTTGACGCCGTTCTCGACCCAGGGCGTTGATCTGGCGTTGCTGTTGTCGGATTTGTTGTCGCCGACGCCGGTGGATGGGCGCTGGCCGGCGGATGCGCCTTATCCGTATTGCGGGGTGCCGGAGAACTTGGTGTTGCGCGGGTTTGAGCTGCCCGCGGGCACGTCGTTGGCGCCGCGGCCGACGGTGCGGCCGGGCACGGTGGTGATCGACCGGGGTCGCAATTATCAGTCGGTCGCGTTCATGGGCGCGTGCGCGCACTTGCGGATCAACGTACAGTCCGCCAGGCCTTATCGGGGTTCGGACAAGGGGTGGATCGAGCGGCTGTTGGAGTCGCTGCCGGGTTACACCGGTCCGAATGTGCTCGCGCGCGGGAAGGACATCGAGGCCGACGCGGTGTATTTCACGCACGAGCTCGAGGCGATCATCGGCCGGTGGATCGCCGCGGATTATCAGCGTCGTCCGCACGACGGGCTGCGTGTCCCCGAGATGCCGCACCTGACGCTCAGCCCGAATGAGGCATACGACGAGGCGGTCGCCCGCGCCGGGTTCCTGTTTGTGCCGCGCGACCCTGATCTGCATTTGCGGCTGTTGCCCGTGGAGGCGCGGGTGATCGGCCGCGCGGGGGTCGAGATTGCCGGGTTGACCTACGACTCCCGGTACTTGACCCTTACCGTCAGCGGCGCTCGCCGCAGAGCGCGCTGGATGGGAAGTGGCCGATCCGGGTCGACCGACGCGAGCTCGGCCGCGTGTGGTTCCAGGACCCGCGCGACGAGCGCTTCCACGAGCTGTCTTGGCGTCACGCGCGCGAGGTCGCCCGCCCGTTCGGCGGCTCCGCCCTTGGCTATGTGAAGCGGCTGCTGGTCGAGTCCGGGATGCAGCGGCCGAGCGAGGAGGAGATCGCCACAGGCCTGGCCAGGCTGCTGCACGAGCTCTCCGACGAGGATCTGTTCCGCGATCGTCGGGCGCGTCGTGAGGCGGTGCGCCAGGCGGTGATCGCCGAGCAGCGCCGCACTCCGACCAGGCAGCAGGAGAAGCCCGCGATGCCGGCGCACCCCAAGCCGCCGGATGCGTGGGCCGGGATCGAGATCTCAACGCTGGAGCTGGAGCGGTGACCGACCCTGGCGCGGACCGCTGGCGGCGCCTGACGGTCAAGGAGGGCTGGCAGCGGTTCGTCGCTGATGAACCGACCGAGCGCCCCGAGGGCAAGCGGGTCGGTGAGTACCGCCGGCTCGATGAGCGTTCGCGCTCCGCCTACGATCGCGAGCGGCTACGGCACGCGCACGGGTTCGGACCGATCCGCTCGCTCTACGCCGACGTGCATCGCACGCTGGAGCCGCTCGTCGTCTCCAACGAGGTCAGGGATCCTGGGGCGCGGCACGGCGCGGCGCTTGATGGCAATCCGGGGAACGGCAAGACGACGATCGTCAGCCATTTCGGGCGGCACTACGAGCGGCGCTGCCGTCAGCGCTATCCGCACGAGCTAACCGCAGACGGACACGAGTACCTACCGGTCGTCTATGTCAACGTCGACGCGCTGCCGACGATCAAGGGCCTGAACCACGCGATGCTGACCTTCTACGGGATGGGGCCGCCGAAGCGGTCCAACGCGCGCGAGCTGACGCAGCTGGTGCTCGAGTGCGCGCGGTGCTGTCAGACGTCGCTGGTCGTGATCGATGACATTCATCTGCTGGAGCTGCGTCGCGAGGCTGACCGCGACGCGAACAACCATCTCAAGCGCCTCGCGAACGATCTGCAGGCGACGTTCGTCTACGCCGGCGTCGGCCTCTCGCACGGCGGGTTCATGCACGAAGGCCTTTACGGCACCGATGCCGCGCTGGCGCAGATCAGCCAGCGCTTCAAGCGCCTCCCAGTCGAGCCGCTGCGCCGCTCCACCCAGACCGAGCGGGCGATGTGGCTCGGCGTGCTCTGTGTGTTCGAGCGCGAGCTGGTGCTGCTCCACGCCAAGGCTGGCGATCTGACCGGCCAGGCGGACTACCTGTGGCGGCGCACGCAGGGCGTGATCGGCTCGCTGACCCAGCTGTTGACCGAGGCCACGGCGGAGGCGATCGACACCGGTGCCGAGCGGATCACCCACAAGCTGCTCGACCGCATCGACGTCGGCTACGGCGCGGAGGTCGGCGCTGGCCGCCAGCAGCCGCAGCGCGCTGCGGCGTGAGGACGCTCCCACTCAGGCTCGCCCCGGTCGAGGGCGAGAGCCTGCCGGGCTACGTCGCCCGCTACTCGCACACCTTCCAGTTCCCGCCGGGTGACGTGCTCAGGGTGCTCGGGCTCGACGGCGGCAGCGGGATCGTGCTCGCGGCTGGACGCTTCGGCGCGTGGCTTCGCCCAGGCCAGCTGGAGCATGTCGCATTCGTGACCGGTATCGCCCCCGCGACGGTCGAGCGGATGCTGCTCTCGCGGTTCGCCGGCCGCGCGTTCCGGCAGCCGACCGGATCGCTGGACATCGCGCTCGCAGCTGCCGCTCAGGGACACGAGGTGCTGATCCGCTGCTCGCGGTTCTGCCCTCACGCCTGCACGAGAACAGCGCCTGGCTGCTGAGCTGGCAGCTTGGCTGGAGCTTCATCTGCGTTGCGCACCGCGTGCTGCTGGTCCGCCGCTGCCCAAGCTGCGACACGGTACCCAAGCGTGCCCTGCGCGACAGTTGGCCCAGCGACCAGGGCGGCGCCTTGTCCGATCCGGCACGCTGCGCCCATCGCTCGAGCCGAGGACTGTGCCGCGGCTGGCTCGCGAGCGCCGACACGCCGACAGTGGGTGACGCGACGCTCGCGGCGCAACGCCGGATCAACGCGCTACTCGATGGCGAGCTCACTTCGACGCTCGCGGGCGTCCAGCTCGACCCTCCGATCTACCTGCGCGACCTGCTGACACTCTGCAATCTGCTGCACCGGCACGCAGGGCCGCCCACCCAGCGATCGTCGACAGTACGGTCAGGACGTCGGCTTCACGACCATCCGGCAGACCTCGCAGCGGTGCTGCCCGAGGCGCTCGCGCTCGCTGACTTGCCCGACCCCGACGCGCTCGTCCAAGCGTTGCGCGAGCTCGCCGATCAGCGCTACCGCGACGACGGGCTGACGCTGCTGGCCAGCAAGATCGGGCCGATGTCCGACCAGCTCGCGGCCGTGCTGCGGCGTGCGGTCAGCCAGGCAGCGTGGGCGAGCCGCCTCCCGGCAGCTCGGACTTCACCCCGGCGCACACCGGCGCCCGGACGATCTCGACCAGCGACTGCAACCACGGCACGTCCCGCAACTGTTCTGGGCCGAGGACTACCAGCGCGGGATCGCCCAGCTGTTCGACTTCGACGACTTCACGCACTGGCTCGGGCGCCGCTTCTGCTCGGTGCTGCTCGCCCGGATGCTCACGCCACTGGACTGGCAGAGCGCCGTGCGCTACCTCGACTTCCCCGAGCGCTTCATCAACGACGGCTACACCACCACCTTCGCCAAGCTGCGCACGAACGGTCGCTTCGACGAGCTCGCCATCCGAGTCAAGGCGATCGCCAACCAGCACGCCACGGCGGGACTCCCGCCGGTCTCCTGGCTCAACCGAGCGCCGCGCAAATCTCGCTGACTGGAACGGCATCGACGTCGACTGCTGGCACCTTCTCCGCGATCGGCTGCAGATCCTCGGAGAGCTACTCATCGCCACGCCCACCGAGGCGCGCTCGACGCTCCACGACCGGCTCGCCGCCGGCCTGCACGCACAGGGATACCTGGCCGAGAGCTACTACCTCGACACGATCGACCCGCTGATCACCGACCGTGTTATCGCGCACGTCGGCGCCCACACCGGCATCGACATTCCGAGCCTCACCACCCCCTCCGTCGGATCGCACGCCCCACCCGCCGTGACGCACGCACGGCTGCTCGCAGCCAGGCTGCTGCGACGCACCGCGCGGGGCTCCTTCACCGCGATCGGCGCCGCCATCGGCGGTGACGCCAACCACCTCGCCGACAACGACCGCCACTACCGCCGCACGCTCGCTGACGACGCGCGCCTCGCCGCCGAAGTCAACCAACTCCTCGAGGCCGTGGAGCGCTGGCGCGTGCCCACGCCAGCGTCTCCGAGCACGCCGCATCACCAACGCATGCACGCCATCGCGATCGCCATCAAGCCGAATCCGCCGAACTGCTCACCCCTTCCCACGGGGAATACGCAGCGCTCTGCACCAACATCTCGCTCTGCCGCGACCACACCGATCTCACCTGCTACGAGATCGCCGACATCCACACCGTCAAAGACGCCCAGCCCAGCTTCTCGCACGCCACCGTCGTCCGCCACTGCCGCAACAACCCCGACTTCGCAAAGCGCTATCGACAGCTCGTCGATCACGCAAAGCAACGACAAAGACAAGCCGGCTACGTCAACGCGAACCTCAAGCGCGGCCTGACCAGCGGACGCACGATCTAAACGCGTCCGGGCCGGCGATTTCCGACCGACCCGGATGAGACCCTCCAACGCGGTCGACGACAGGAGCAAAACGATGCCCGGACCCGGACGCAACCAGCCCTGCCCCTGCGGCTCCGGGCGCAAAGTCAAACGCTGCTGCGGAGAGCAGCGAGGACCCGCCCAGGCTCAACTCGAGCGCGCGTTCATCGCCCAGCACGCCCGATGGGCCGCAGAAGAGATCGGCGACCTCCCAACACGCACGCTCGCCGAACTCTGGAAAGAGCTGGTTGACCTGCCCGACATCGACCTCTCGCTCGTGCTGCCCCTGCCGACTCTCATCACACCAGAGCTCGCGCAACTCCTACAAGCAGCCAGAGACGACGACCTCGACAGCGCCGACGACGTGATCGACATCGTCGTCGACACGGTGGACACGCCCCACCAACGCGCCGCGCTCGCCCACGCCGTCATCGGCCTTCGCGACGGCGGACAGCTCTCCCATCGCCAGGCCGCCGCAGCGATCATCGACCTCGAAAGCCAATCCCAGGCGCTTGTTCGCGCCAGCCTCATCAACGCCATCTTCATCAAGACCGGACAGCTGCGCACACCCGGCGGCCTACAGCTCGCCGCGTGACCGTTCGAAACTAGCTGTCACATTCGAAACTGGCCTGAGCGGCAACAGATGATGATGATGATGACGACGACGACGACGACGACGACGACGACGATCAGAGTGTGCCTCCTCCTCACAAGCGGTCGTCTCGGCGTGTTCGGGCCCGGCTCCTGCTTCGGCCGAATTTGCTAGCCGCGATCAGAGTGGGCCGTAGGAACCCCGCGGCAGGTTGCGGGGTTAACCCGGTTCCGGACGGCGTATGCAAGGCGTAGAACCGATGTATGCCGTCCGGAGCCCGCCACGCGCTCACCGCGCTGATCGCCTGCGCCGCCACGCTGTTCGTGACCGGATCGGCGTCGGCTGCGTCCGTGACGCCGTTTCCGGGCGCGTCATACCGCATCGGGACGAAGTTCGCCGGCGCCTGCTCCGAGGACCAGGCGACCTACGGCTACGACGGCCTGACCTCCCAGTTTCAGAGCAACGCCGACTCCTACGGCCACACAGTCGGCTGGAACAGGGGCGCCACCGGCATCTGGATGGGCCCGGGCCCCGGCCCGCTGTGTGCCGACACCCTCCTGTACCCGGGGCTGTGGCGCCTGCACATGAAGTCAGAGGCGCTCGGAGACCAATACGGGTCGCCGTTCCGGCTCGTCGACGGCGGCGCCAACCCGTGCGAGGGCAAGGACAACGAGATCACCGCCGTCGGGACCGACACCCCCGGCCTCACCACCAACCTCAGCGGGATGCGCGGCAGCCTGCTGACGGCCGGCCAGACGATCACCGCCGATCAGAACGTCGAGCTGCAGTTCGGCGACGGCGCGATTCTGAGGCTCGAGAAGGGCGCGTCGTTCAAGGTGCAGAGCTGCACCTGGACGCACGTCCCAGCCAGGCCAGAGCCGTTCAAGATCCAGTTCGGCCTGTTCCTCGGCGCGATCTGGGCGAAGATCCCCGGCCAGGTCGAGCACGTCAATGTCGGCACCCCGGGGGCCACACTCGGCGTCCGCGGCACGATCTTCTGGATCTCGAACGTCAAGGGCGTCACCACGGTCCACGTCGACAAGGGGTCGGTGACCCTCAACCCGCTCGCGGGCAAGGGCAAGTGGAAGCAGGTGATCGTCGCCGCGGGTCACACAGCCACCCAGAAGGGCAGCAAGGCGCCGACCGTCAAGAAGGCCCCAGTCAGCCCTACGCCGCCGTTCTAGGTTAGGTAGCGACCGTCTCCGCGCCGAGTTCGGCCGTGGGCGAGACGTCGAGCGAGTAGTCGATCGGGAAGCCGCCGTCGCCCTGCACCGCGAGTAGCGTCATCGTGCCCGAATGAGGGGCCGGCGGCGGTTGCAAGATAGTCGCACCGGGAACATCGCTCAACAATGCTGCTGGCGCCCTGTGGCCGAACCCGAGCCTGGCGGGATCCAGGTGCCGACCCGGTCTTTGGAGCTCGATGAGTGATTCCATGTCGAGAAGCTCCGACCGGCTCCGCTCACCAGATAGAGGCCCGCCCACCCACGACAGGCGCGGCCCACGACACCAGGAGACCACGATGCCGAAGTACCTGCTCCTCAAGCACTACCGCGGCGGCCCGGAGCCGCACCATCCATTTCCCCCGATGGACCAGTGGGCGCCCGAGGACGTGGAGGCGCACATGGCCTTCCAGAGGCACGTCAGCGAGCTGCTGCAGGAGAACGGCGAGTACGTCGACGCGCAGGCGCTCACGCCGGCGCGCACCTGGGTGCGATACGGCGGCCCGGACGCGGCGCCGGTCACCACCGACGGCCCGCACCCCGAGACCAGCGACCTGATCGCGGGCTGGTACATGATCGACGTCGAGTCCCGCGAGCGCGCGCTCGAGCTCGCCGCGTACGTCTCCTCCGAGCCCGGCCCCCGCGGCGAGCCCCTGTACGAGTGGATCGACGTCCGGGAGGTCATGTCCGCGGCGCCGTCGGACGACTGACCGCGCGTGATCGACGAGCCGACGCGACGGCAGAATGCGGTCCCGCCCCAACCCGCGCTGCGCGGGTTCGGGCGGGACCTTGTCCCACGGGTGCTCGCGGGCCTGGTTCGGCGGGGCGAGGACTTCGATGCCGCTGAGGACGCGCTGCAGGAGGCGCTGCTGGAGGCGCTGCGGGTGTGGCCCGAGCACCCGCCGCGCGACCCGCAGGCGTGGCTGGCGACGGTCGCGACCCGGCGGCTCGTCGACGCCCGCCGCAGCGAGGTCGCCCGTCACCGCCGCGAGGAGGCGACGTACGCCGAGCCGCGGGTGGGTGGGCCGGATCCCGAGGAGGGCGACGACACCCTCTTCCTGCTCTTCTGCTGCTGCCACCCCGACCTCGCGCCCGCCTCCCAGGTGGCGCTGAGCCTGCGTGCCGTCGGCGGCCTCACCACGCGCGAGATCGCCGACGCCTTCTACGTCCCGGAGGCGACGATGGCGCAGCGGATCAGCCGCGCCAAGCGCACGCTGATCGGCCCGCCCGCGCGCCGCCTGGACCAGCCCGGCGACCTCGCCGTCGTGCTGCGCGTTCTCTACCTCGTCTACACGGCCGGGCATACTGGCCCGCCCGCCCGGGTGGACCTGGCCGGCGAGGCGATCCGGCTCGCCCGTCAACTCACCCTTGCCACCGAAGAACCGGAGGCGCGCGGGCTGCTCGCGCTGATGCTCCTCAACCACGCACGCCTGGCGGCGCGACTCGACTCACAGGGTCGCATCGTCACGCTCGATCGACAGGACCGCGGCCTGTGGGACACGCGCGCGATCGCCGAGGGCGTGCGCGTCCTGCAGTCGGCGCTGGCCATGCAGACGGTGCAAAGGCGCCCGGGCCGCTACCAGGTCGAGGCCGCGATCGCCGCCCTGCACGACGACGCCGCGAGCGCCGAGGAGACCGACTGGCCGCAGATCCTCGCCTGGTACGACGACCTCGTCGCCCTCACCGACGACCCGGTGCGCCAGGATCCCGCCGCCGTGCTCGGGCGGGCGGTCGCGGCCGGCCACGTCCTCGGCGCCGCCGCCGGGCTGCGCGAGACCGACCGGCTGCGCGAGGTGCTCGGCGAGCGGCACCGCTGGCACGCCGTCCGCGGCCACATGCACGAGCTGGGCGGCGACCTGCCCTCAGCCGCCACGGCCTACGCCGAGGCCGCCCGCCGGGCCACGAACGTCGCCGAGCGCGACCACCTGGTCCGCCAGGCCGCCCGCACACGGGCCGCCGAGCTATGAGGAACGCGCGATCACAGCAGCCGATCGGCAACCGAGAGACGGTGTGCGGGACTCGATCGCCCGATCGGTGTTGGCGAACGTCGTGACCAGCTCGACGTAGCGGTCGGGCATGCTGATGTGAGGCACGTGGTCTGCTCCCTTGATCGTCATGCGAGTGGCTCCCGGGATCCGGGACGCGACGATGTCCACCACGCGGCCCGAAGAACGGCGTGTTCTCGGCCCGGCTCGTCAGCAGCGCCGGCTTGTCGAAGCCCGCCAGAGCATCCAAGTCCATCTGTAGCGCGTCGGGATCGCGGCATTCGTCGAGGAACGTCGGCGCGTTTGTGATGAAGACCTCGCGCACCTCCGGTGTCAGCTGTGAATCCCAAGCATCCGGGCCGAACGCCATCGTCTCGGCGAACAGGCGAGCCGCGCCCTCGTTGTCAGGGCGCTCGAGCACCGTGACGATCGCGCCCACACGGCGTTGCACCTCCGCGAGCGCCGACTCCAACTCGGTGCCAGCGAGCAGAGGAAACAGCGGCGGTTCGTGCGCGATCAGGCTGCGACACGTGTGCTGGCGCCGTACAGCCGCCCGCAGGGCGATCACCGCCCCGAACGAATTGCCGGCCACATGTGCCGGAGCAAGATCGAGCTCTTCGATCAGCGAGGCGAGGTCGTCCGCGTCCTCGAACACGCTGCCCTGAGCGTCCGGCCGCTCGCTCTCGCTGTGCCCACGTCGGTCGTAGGTCAGAACTCGAAACAAGCGCGCGAGCAAACCGACGACGGGATCCCAGCTGTGATGATCACCCCAGGAACCATGCACAAGCACCAGCGGATCGCCCGAGCCGCTCAGCTCGTAATACAGCTCCACGCCGTTCACGCGTGCGACAGGCATTTACGCTCCTCTGGTCGAATGCACGGGATCTGAGGATGACCGGAGACCCGCATTCCTACATCGGGAGAACGCAGCCGATGCGAGGACCCGGGGCCTTAGTTCTCAGCCTCACTTGCCTTAAGATCCGGTCAAGTCCGACGCTTCACGGCGGCCCCGCCGGGGGTGTCGTATTAACGAAAGATACGGTGGGTTTCACGACCACCCCCCTCGACGATCGACCCAAACCGCACCCCTCGCCGATGATCGGCGCGCAGCCAGGCGTGAACATCCGCAAAAGGCCGCATTCGAACAGGGGTTGATCCCCGTTCACCTTCCAGCCGGCACCCGCTAAGCTCTAAAGCGTGATCGGCGACATCTTGCAGCCAACGCATCTGCTGTTCGTCTTGGTGATCGCGCTGCTCGTGCTCGGGCCGAAGCGGCTCCCGGAGGTCGGGCGGTCCCTTGGTAAGGGGCTCCGTGACTTCAGATCCGCGATGGACGGCAGCGAGCGCGAGAGCGTTGAACAGGCGGCTCCGGCCCCGACGACTACGGTCGAGAGCACCACGGCGACTCACGAGCCGGCTGAGCACATCGGCTGAGCGCCCCACTCCGCGCTTGGCAATCCGCCGCTGATCGCGGCGTCGTTTTATGTCCACGCTCCAACGACAGGTGCAGGCGGGGAATGTGCGGGTCCGCCGCCGCTGGCGGCTGCTCGCGCGAATGCTGCTCGGCTGCATGGTCGTCGTGGCTGCCGTCGCCGCGACGGTCGCGACCGGGACCCTGCTCGAGGTCAAGGCGTTCGTCGATGCGCTCCATCAAAGCCCACGGCTGAATCTCGGCAATGAGCTCGCGAGCGCGAACGCCGGCGGGCCACAGACGCTGCTGCTGATCGGCTCCGACAAGCGCGCGAAGGGCGCGATCGATGCCAGCTCGCCGCCTCACTCCGACACGATGATCCTCGTCCGGCTGGACCCGAATCAGCCGAACACGACGATGCTTTCGGTCCCCCGCGACCTGAAGGTCACGATTCACCCCGACCACGGCAAGGCGGTCGTGCAGAAGATCAACGCCTCCTACACGCTCGGGGGAGCCAAGCTCGCGGTCAAGACGATCAAACAGCTGCTCGGAATCAAGATCAACCACGTGATCGACATCAACTTCGGCGGGTTCAAGGCGCTCGTCAACTATCTCGGCTGCGTCTACGTGCAGGTCGATCGTCGCTACTACCACTCCAATATCGGCCTGGGCGCATCACAGACGTACGACGAAATCGACATCCAGCCGGGCTACCAGAAGCTGTGCGGCGATGATGCGCTGCATTACGTGCGCTCCCGCCACGCGGACACGGATCTGGTGCGAAGTGCCCGCCAGCAGGACTTTCTCCGTCAGATCAAGAACCAGATCGGTGCCGCCGGTCTGATCTCGCGACGGTTGGGGATCGAGAAGATCTTCGGCAAGTACTCGGAGACGGACATCCGCTCCGAGGACGACGTGCTGAAGCTGCTCGAGCTGGCCGTGCAGTCGGCCAGCCACCCGGTCCGCCAGGTGACCTTCCAGGCGAGTCTTGGCCCCTCGTACGTAACGGCAACCCGCGCCCAAATCCGCCAAACGGTCCACTCGTTCCTGAACGGCGGCACCGCTTTGGGCCACGTTACGGCCGGCGAGGGCGGTAGCGCCCCCGGCGGCGGCGCCCCCGGCGGTGGCGTTTCCGGCCGCGGCAGTCACCGGAAACCGGCCGCGATCGTCAGCGCCGGACTGACGCCGGCCACCTCAGACGAGCTCCTCCAGGCGCACACGGTCGCCACATCGATGCCGATCCGCGTGTACTACCCGGTAAACCGGATCACGAGCGCGTTCGCAGCGCCGGACATGCTGCGCCCGTACCTGCTGCGCGGCAACCGCCACACGTACTACGCCTACGTGGTCGTCGTCGCGCAGGGCGGCCTCGGCCAGTACTACGACCTCGAGGGCACCACGTGGGCCAGGCCCCCGATCCTCAACAACCCGAACCAGACGATCCAGCTCGGCGGTCGCACGATGCGGCTGTACTTCGAGGGTCAGCGGTTGCGCGTGGTCGCGTGGCGTGACGGCAAGGGCACCTACTGGCTGACGAACACGCTCCAGAACATCCTCACCAACCGTCAGATGCTGGCGATCGCGGCCGCCACGCGACCGGTCAAATAGGCCGCGCCCACGGCCGGCGGTCAAACCTCCCCGAATCTGGGTATCCGGTTCGATCAGAACCGGCATCGGGACACCCAAGACGTGACACAGTCCGCGAGGTCGGCGCCGCACAACCGTCCCCTGCACGAACGTCTGTTCGCCACGCTAGTCTGGCATCGCCATGGCACCGCTTCCAGAGGCCGCTGCACTCGTCGTCCTGCTGCGGACGGGTCGCCGTCCGTGGCAGCGCTACGCCGAGTTGCTCGAGGAGGCCGGTAGCGCAGTGGCAGTGCTCGAGAACGAGCGGGGCGGCCAGGGCAGCCTGTTTGCCGCCGACGACGCGACAGCGGACGCTGCCCGGGACATCGACCGCTGGGAGGCGAATGGGATGCGCCTGCTGACCGTCCTCGATCCCGACTACCCAGAGAACCTGCGCACCGTCCACGACCGGCCGCCGCTGATCTTCCTCGCGGGCCGTCTGCAGCCGACGGATGCGCGTTCGGTCGCGGTCGTCGGCGCGCGTCAGGCAACACCGGCCGGGCTCGCGGCGGCAACCAGAATCGCCGAGCATCTTGTCGATCACGGCTACACGGTCGTATCAGGCCTGGCGACCGGCATCGACACCGCGGCGCACACCTCAGCGCTCGCCAACACCGGGCGCACGATCGCCGTGGTCGGGACCGGTCTACAGCGCGTCTATCCGCCCCAGAATGCCGCACTACAGCGGCGGATCATCGAGCACGGGGCCGTCGTCTCACAGTTCTGGCCCGATGCCCCACCTACCCGCCGCACGTTCCCGATGCGCAACGCAGTCATGTCCGGAATGACCCTCGCGAGTGTCGTCGTCGAGGCATCGCACACAAGCGGCTCGCGGATGCAGGCGCGGCTCGCGCTCGAGCATGGCCGACCCGTGTTCTTGACGCAGTCGCTGCTCGAGCAGGAATGGGCCAGGCAGCTGGCGACGCTTCCCGGTACACACGTGGTTCGCACACCGCAACAGATCACCAAGACCGTGCAGCGGCTGACATCGACTGGCGCGCTAGTGCTGTGAGGACCCTGGCGCCCACGGGCCGCTGAGGCTGCACGATGCCGACGGTAGGGGAGCTGACGGCGGTCTACGGGAACTTTATGCTCAGCCCGCGCCCCGGGCCGAGCGTGTGCCGGACGTGCTTCAACTTCACCGACGGATACAGCGATTGTTACGCGTGCGCGCACGGTGAGAGCTGGGCGGACGTCGTCGCGCCGATCTCCTACAGCGTCGGCCGCGAGCAGCTCCACCACGCGCTCGCGAGCTATAAGCGGCTGAGCGGTGACGTTGCGCGCCGGATCACCGCTGAGCTCGCAGCGGTGCTGTGGCGCTATCTGGACCGGCACGAAGAATGCATCGCGCAAACCGCCGGCATCGAGCGCTTCGAGCTCGTCACGACGGTCCCCTCAGGCCACCGCGACCGCGACGAGCATCACCCGCTGCGACGGATCGTCGCCAAGACCGTCGGCCCGACCCGCGACCGACACGAACGGCTGCTCACACGCTCGGGCGTCGAAATGGCCCCGCGTGAATTCGAGCCCGACAAGTTCCAAGCCACCAAGAAACTCGACGGGGAGGCGATCCTTCTGATCGACGACACGTGGACGACCGGGGCCAGCGCTCAGAGCGCAGCGGCGGCGCTCAAGCGTGCCGGCGCGGGCCCGGTTGCGGCGGTCGTCATCGGACGTCACCTCAACCGCACGTGGCACGAAAACGACCGGCGGCTGCGCGGGATCACGAGCCCGTTTGACTGGAGCCGGTGCGCGCTGTGCGCGGTCAGGCTCTCACCGGCTCCTTCTGAAGCACGACCTCATAGCGGTCGGTGATCGGGGGCCGGTTGCGATCGACGCCGGCGCGGGTGACGGCGGCCGCGCGCATCTCGCCGGCAATCTCGTCGCTGGCATGCATCGAGTCAAGCGAGTCCCAATACGTAATCGCGATTGCACGCCCGCCGGTGTAGTCGACACCGGCCCACACGCCACGGTAGCCCGGTTGCTGCTCAAGCCGCGGAAGGTGGCTCTGCTTGAACTCCTCGAGCGTGGCCTTGATCCGCTCAGGAGCCAGGCCGGGAAACGTGGTGACGCGTGCGTACATCAGCAACACCTCCTTCTCGTGTGTTGGCGAGAGCCTACTCCCGGCAGCTGCTGCCGATCAATCGACGTTAGCCCCGAACGCAATTCGGGTAATTGGTCGGGATCGCTGGCAAGTCTCCGGAGCGAGAGATCCGGTGAGCAGCGAAAGGAGCTGTACGACAGATGGCTGAAATC
The DNA here is from genome assembly GCA_963794285.1 of uncultured Solirubrobacterales bacterium. Taxonomy (GTDB): domain Bacteria; phylum Actinomycetota; class Thermoleophilia; order Solirubrobacterales; family Solirubrobacteraceae; genus Palsa-465. The sequence goes on along the minus strand of CAWCDS010000005.1, from coordinate 884,536 downwards.
GAGTTCCGGGACGTGACGAAGCGCTACGGCGACGGGTACGAGGCCGTCAAGCACCTCGACCTCGACGTTCCCGACGGCGAACTGATGATCCTCGTCGGACCTTCAGGCTGTGGTAAGTCCACAGCGCTGCGGATGGTCGCCGGGCTCGAGGACATCTCCGAGGGCGAGCTGAGGATCGGCAATGAAGTGGTCAACGACAAGGCGCCGAAGGATCGCGATATCGCGATGGTCTTCCAGAACTATGCGTTGTATCCACACATGACCGTGCGCGAGAACATGGGCTTCGCGCTGAAACTGGCCAAGACGCCGCAGCAGCAGATCGACAGCAAGGTCGCCGAGGCGGCCAAGATCCTCGACCTCGAGCCGCACCTCGACCGCAAGCCGGCCAACCTCAGCGGAGGACAGCGCCAGCGGGTCGCGATGGGCCGCGCGATCGTCCGCAACCCGAGCGCGTTCCTGATGGACGAGCCGCTCTCGAACCTCGACGCCAAGCTCCGCGTGCAGATGCGGACCGAGATCTCGCGGATCCAGCAGCAGCTCGAGACGACGACGATCTACGTCACCCACGATCAGACCGAGGCGATGACGCTCGGGGACCGGATCGCGGTGATGCGCGCAGGCATCCTGCAGCAGGTCGGCCCGCCGAGCGAGCTCTACTCGAGCCCGTCGAACCTGTTCGTTGCCGGGTTCATCGGCTCGCCCTCGATGAACTTCCTCCCCGGCGAGCTCGATGGCGACAGCGTCAAGCTCCCGATCGGCACGGTCCGGATGTCCGATGCGCTGAAGCGGCGACTCCAGGCCGGCCCCGGCGGCGGACGGCGAGGCGTGATTGCCGGCCTGCGACCGGAGCATTTCGACGATGCCAGCGTGGTCGGCGAGCGTGCACGCGCCACGACCTTCAAGACCCGGATCGACGTGCTCGAGTCGATGGGGTCCGAATTCTTCGCCTACTTTGTGGTCGAGTCCGAGCGCGTGTCCTCGAGCGAGCTCGAGGAGCTTGCCCAAGATGCGGGCGCCGCCGATCTGCCGCACTCGCGCGAGGGCAGTCAGGTCGTGGCTCGACTGGACGCCGCGAGCACCGTCAAGCAGGGCGCCGAAATCGAGCTGTGGTTCGACAGCGACCAGCTGCAGCTGTTCGACCCCGAGTCAGGGCGGAGTCTGCTGGCGCCGGTCGGCGCGAGCCAACCTCAACCGGACGCTCTGCCGTCGATTGCGAACTGAGACTGGGTCTCGCGCTCCGTGCACCCTAACTACCGGACGGCACACTAGTCGCTAGCCTCGCGCCGGGATGGCGCCTTCAGTTTCCACCCCTGATCCCGCGGGGCGACCGCGGCGACCATACGCCCCGCGGATGGCACCGGAGCTGCGTCGCGAGCAGCTACTCGATGCGGCCCTGAGCGTGATCGTCGACCAGGGCTACAGCGGGGTTTCGATCGAAGCGGTCGCACGCACAGCCGGCGTCACACGGCCGGTGATCTATGACCACTTCCCGAATCTCGGCCGGATGCTGTACGCGTTGGTCGAGCGAGAGGAGCGGATCGCGGTGGCGCAGCTCGAGCACGTGGTTCCAGAAGATCCCAGCGGACTCGAGCCCCCGGACCTGCTTGCGGCCGGAGTCAGGCGCTTTCTCGATGCGGTAGCCAGCAGGCCGCAGACGTGGCGAATCATCCTGCTGCCGCCGGCCGGCACTCCGGCAATCGTGCGCCAGCACATCGAGACGAACCGAGCTCAGACCCTCATGCGGATCGAGCGCCTGGTGCGCTGGGCACTCGAGTGGCCCGAGCTTCCGGACTCGCTCGACGTCGAGCTGACCGCGCGCGCGATCCGCGACCTCGGCGAGGAGGCCGGGAGGATGGTGCTGACCGATTCCGAGCATTACCCGCCCGAGCGCTACGAGCGATTTGCCGGCATCGTGATGATGCTCGTCTGGCCGCGCGATGACGCCGATCACTGAGCGCTCCGCGCTCGCACTCGCGCGGTCGATCCGCGACGGCGAACTCTCTGCACGTGACGTCGTCGACGCGCACATCGAACGCCATCGCCACTGGGGTCCCCGGATCAACGCGATCGTCGCCGAGCGGTTTGACCAGGCCCGCGCGGAGGCCGACGCGGCCGACGCTCTCGTGGCCTCGGCGGCGTGCTCAGGCGGCAATGAGCTCCCGCCGCTGCTCGGCGTCCCGTTCACCGTCAAGGAGTCGATCGCGCTGCGCGGGATGCCCAACTCGGCAGGGCTCCTGGCTCGCCGGGATCTGCGCGCCGACGCGAGCGCCCCGGTCGTGCAACGCCTCGTCGAGGCCGGCGCGATTCCGCTCGGCGTGACGAACACCTCCGAGCTGACGCTGTGGATCGAGTCCTCGAACAACCTCTACGGTCGGACCTGCAACCCCTACGACCCGGCGCGCACCGCGGGAGGCTCATCCGGCGGTGAGGGCGCCGCGGTCGGCTGCGGTGGCTCCCCGTTCGGCGTCGCCGCGGACATCGCCGGATCGATCAGGATCCCCGCCTTCTTCTGCGGCGTGTTCGGACACAAGCCGTCGTCCGGGCTCGTCCCCAACACCGGCATGTATCCGCCGACGCCCGGCGAGGCGGGGCGCATGCTCGGCACCGGCGTGATCGCGCGCCGAGCGGAAGATCTGATGCCGCTGCTCCGGGTGATCGCCGGCCCCGACGGGATCGATCAGCTGACGCGCACGACCCCGCTCGGGGACCCAGGCTCGGTGTCGCTATCCGGGCTGCGGGTGGCGACCGTCGAGAACTCTTCCCTGCTGCCCGTCAGCCGCCGTCTGCGCGACGCGCGCGAACGCGCGGTCGGAGCGCTGGCGGCCGCAGGGGCGGACGCCCACCGGATCGAGCTTCGCTCGTGGCGCAGCGGGCTGCTGCCATTCCTCGCCACGCTGCAGTCGGGGTCTCGGCAAACGACGATCGCGCTGCTTGCGGCGGCCGGCGTCCCGGCACCGACGGTGCGGACGCTGCTGCGACGTGGCGGCGCGCACACGCTGCCGACCCGGCTGACGCTGGCCGCCGAGTCATTGCCGCAGCTGGAGGGTCGGCCGCTCGAGCGACAATTGCAGGCAGCGCGCGCGCTGGTGGCGGAGCTGACGGACGCGATCGGCGACGGAGTGCTGCTTCATCCGGCGCACCCCCGCCTTGCGCCGCGGCATGGCCGGACCGTCGGCCGCCCGTGGCTGTTCACGCCCGCCGCGATGTTCAACCTCGCCGGCGTGCCGGCGACCGAGGTCCCGCTTGGCCTCGCTGAGAGCGGGCTTCCGCTCGGCGTCCAGGTCGCCGCCGGTGCCGGGCGCGACCACGTCTCCATCGCCGTTGCGCTCGAGCTGGAGCGAGTTTTTGGGGGCTGGAGCCCCCCTACCTAGCGGCCTGAGGGGCTGGCCGAGAAACCGCTGCATTTTGCTGTTTCTCGGCCAGCGTCCCTCCGAACCCCCTATTAACCACGACGGGGACCCGCTTCCAGGGTCCCCGTCGCTGATCCCAACAAACGCACCCACGGCCGGGTTGGGCGCGTCCTCCGGGAGATCGATTCGAGCGCTCAAACAGCCATTCCCCTACAAAGTTGCGCCGAGCGTCAAGAAATCTTCGTTGCCATACACTTGGCCTTATCCCCGTTCGGGGGCGTAGCTCAGTTGGTTAGAGCGCCGGCCTGTCACGCCGGAGGTCGCGGGTTCGAGTCCCGTCGCTCCCGCTTCTAAGTCGCTGCAAATTGCGATTTCTGTGATCGATGTGCAACGGAACTTCCGCCACGGTTTGGTCACCGTTTTTCGTGGGCGCTTCCGGTGCACGAATCTCGGCGTTTGCGGTGGCTTTTCGGGCATTGACCTTCGGTCGGGTTCGGTCCTGCATCCGTTCGCATCACAGAAGACGGCCGAGGCCGCCGGCGGCTTTACCTTGCGCCTGTTTTCACGTCAGCACACGTATCGGGCTGCTCCGGCCGGGAAGCACACTCCAAGACGGTCGATCAAGCGTTCGAGCTCTACTTCCTCGGCGAGGCCTACGTGCTGGCAGACGACGAACTCCTTCCCGTGCTGGCCCGCTCCTTCTGGAGCTGATAGATCAACTCCAGGAAGCACCAAGCCGCCACGGTCACGAGGAGCCAGATGACCACCGAGATGAGGAGCAAGGCGTTGGCGCGGGGCAGTCACGAGCGATGCTCCCAGAGATTCACTGCATCATCGTCACCCGGTCCGGTGATCCGGGTGCTGTGCGCCTACGCTGGGGAGTCTTGCTGCTCGGCTTCGGCGTCGGGCTCCAGCTGCTTCGTCGCCGGGTCCGCCGCCGTCGTGTGTCGACGAAAGCCGAAGAACCGCTCGACGCGGTGCACCCCATGCTCGACATCGTGAACGTCATGCTGGACGTCCTGAACGCCGTGTTCGGCCGAGGCCATCGGCGCCATCAATGCCACGAGCTCGATCATGGTCGCATTCAGGTTGTTGACGGAATCCTTCAGCGGCTCGACGGAGGTGGCCAGGCCCTCGATCACCTCGACGTGGTGTTCGATCGCGTCGGCCGCGCGGTGGATCGCGTCGACGATCACGCTCAGCTCGCGTTCTGGTTCCTCCAGGGGCTTCGAGATCACGCGCTCCCCGACATCCAGGGCGGAGCGAAGCGGCCGGAATACGAAGTCGAGCACTATCCCATTCCCTTCAGCATCGGTATCGCGCAACACGGCGCTCGCGTTCTGCCGACCTAGCACGTCATCGACCGTCGCGACGGCGACGAGGTACGCCACATGGGTAGCGATCGCCGTGGCCATCACGTCCGCCGGTGTTCGAGGGAGGTCACGTTGAGGTGCGCGCGACCGGCCGCGCAGCTTACGCCGTTCGGGCCGGTCCGGTCGCCGTGAGGGCGTACTCGTCAGCCGGGCGGTTGCCCTGGCTTCAGGCGAGCCCGATGATGCCCTTGATGATCATCAGTACGCCGAGCAGGGTGAGTCCTCGGACGGCGAACGTGTGTGAGTGGCGGGAGACCCACCCCTTGGCTCGCTCGATCGCGCGAGGCGTCCCAGCTGGTGAGATCAGGAAGCTGACGAGCGGGACCTCGAGCAGCCAGAGCATGACCAGGTTGAATCCGATCACCAGCAACACCGTGACCGTCGTCGAGTAGTTCAGCTTGTCGATCTCGTCGAGCCCGGCGAGGTAAGAGGCGCCAGGGAGGGTCAGTACCATCCCGACGAGGAATGTGCTCCGCGGCGATCCCTTGGTCAGCTCCCGTTGCCAGCGGGGTGGGCCCTTGTCAGGCTTTGCCGCCTTGCGCGCTTGCCTGCGCTCTCTAAAGCGTGCGTGACGCCCGCTCCAAACCGCCCAAGCGCCGAGCAGCGCGAGCCCTCCCAGCACGATGTCGACCGCCGGGCTGAGGGTGTTCTCGATCGTATTGGTCGTGCTCGAGTTCGATGCTGAGAACACGATCACGAGCCCGAGCACGATGCTCGTCACGTACGCGCCGAGCAGATAGCCCAGCATCAGCTTCGACGGACTCGGAAGCAGCAGCATCACTGTCGTAGCGGCGACCAGCGTCGGGTTCAAGGACGCGGTCAGCGAGAGAAGGATTACTTGGCCCATTGCCGTTGATGGTCACGGAGATTGGTGAGGTTCCCACCGAGGTGGGTAGGGATGCTGGACAGCACTTATGTCGCATTGGCAACCGGCCCGGGATGAGTCGGAGCGCCCGCTTCGCGCCCAATGCACCTCGATGCTCGTTGCCTCATCGCCTCGCGTCCGTCCCTCGTGGGAGGGATCTATGCGATCGTCGAGGGGATCGACGCGCTCGGCTCAACGTGTCCGATTCAGCCTGAGCGCGTCCTGGCGTAGAGCTATCGCCGCAGCAGTCCGGGGCCGGGGCGCCGGTCCTGCCGGTTATCTCGCCGGTCACCCCGATCGTCTTGGCGGTCATCGCGTCGGTCGCCCCGGTCATCGCGTCGGTCGCCGCGCCGTTCGTGCCCCTGCCGAGGAGACGAGGTCGATCGCTTCTATCTCTGAATAGTCCCATCTTCATGCTCCTTTCATTGCGGCTTGGCGGTCCGCTTCGACCGCTGCAACGAGCGCCTGAGTCGGGATCCGGCCGCTGCGCAACAGCTCGCCTCCTGATCTGCGCACCGCCGAATGGCGCCGCCCAGGTGTTCTCCCAGACCAGCACGGCGGCCGCACTGCCAGGCTCCACTGACTCCCCGATCTCCTCGATGTCCTCCTCGGCGAGCAGAATCGCGAGATCGCGCTCCAGCGCGCGCAACTCGCCAATCTCGCTGTCGTCGGCATCGCGCAGCTCTGTGGCCTCGACCGAGCCGTCGTCGCCCTTCATGAGCATCACGAGGTCAAGCACCCGGATGGTGTTGCTGTCGATCAGCGTCTTCAGCTCGGATGCCATCTCGCCCGAGAAGGCCGCCTTGTCCGCCGGGAATCCGACGACCAAGTAGTCGACCGGCCCGAGCTCATCAACGTTGATATCCGCCATGTCGCTCCGATCTGCCGAGCAATCACGCCGACCACAGGCCGCGCGGAGGGCCACGAGGGTTGTCGTGACATCATCGCCCGAGTTCTCGGGTGTGTGGCCAGCTCGGAGCAATGTTCACCCGGGTGATTGATGATCGCCCGCGTGATTGGGGCGGCAGAAATACGGGCGGATATGAGCGCGCAGGCCTCGCGGCGCGAGAGTGGCGCGCCGCTCTACATCTCGCCGCACACCGTCAAGCCCACATCCGCGAGCTGGGCGTGACATCGCGTGCGGACGCGGTCGCACACGCCCAGGCGCTCGGCATGCTCGATCCCATCGAATCACCCGGGTGATCATCGGTCCACCGGCTCAAACCGACTCCAGACGCGGTTCGAAGCCGGGCGTCGCGGCCGACCTTCAAACGGACCGGGCCGGTCCAGCCGGACGGGGCCGACCTGTTCGAGGCCAAAGATGGACGACTCGAAAGGCTCGATGCGAGGCCCGGCAAGGGGGCGAGGATCCATTTGCAAGCCATCTGCCGCGCCGCGAGAAGCGACCGTACCTCTCAGCGATCATCCGTGTTCGCGTCACGCGAGTCCAGACCGGCGAGGGACGCTCCAGCCTTCGGTGGGTGTGAGTGTGGATGCGTCGTCGGTCCTGTGTCGGGGCTCAGCTGCCGGGGAGGTCGACCCGCTTGACCGGGTCGAGCTCGAGTTGCACGGATGTGCTCTTCAGCCCGTTCGCGTTGAGCGCGGTTCGCAGCGTCTGGGGATTGGGGAGCGGCAGCGGCCCGATCGCCCGTACCGTGACCCCGCTCTCGGTGGTTGAGACGTTCACGACCTGCCAGCCGGCCTTGTTGGCCCAGTTGTTCGCCACGGTGGTCACGTTGCTGTTCGTCAGCTGTTGGGAGGTGATCTGCGCTGAGTCCACCGCCAACGGGGCGGCCAGCACGATCACGAAGGCGACGACCACTGCGACCGCGAGCCGTGGATGCCCATGGGTAGACCCCAATCCCTGCACGGCGGTCGCGCGGACGCGGTAGATCGCCATCACGATCAGCCCGGTAAGCAGGATCGCACCGAAGTTGGTGAGGAACAGGAGCAGCGCCCCGAGTGCCTGCTTGGGCGCCCCAGACTCGAGCGTCAGCCCGACGACCGCGAGCGGCGGGACCAGGGAGATCGCGATCGCGACGCCCGGCAGGGTGTCGGACACGTCGTCGCGCACGAGCGCGAAGGACCCGACGGCGCCGGTCGCGAGCGCGGCGATGAGGTCCCCCAGCGTCGGGTCGACGCGGCCGGCGACCTGCGAGTTCGTGGCAGCGACAACGGGCACGGGCGTCAACTGGCCCAGCAGCCAGCCGAGCACGACGACCGCACACGCTCCCGTGGCGACGAGCAGGCAGGAAACCGCCAGATTCCGGGGATCCACCGTGACCGTCGAGAGGACCATGCCGAGAATCGGGGTCATCAGCGGCGCGACGATCATCGCACCGATCACCGTCGCCGTCGAGTCCGTGACGACCCCAGCCGTGGCGATCACCGCGGCCAGCAGCAGCAACGCCCAAAATCGGCTCAGCTTGCGCGCGCGCTCCGGCCCATCGAACAGGAGCGCATCGCGCATTCGGGCGAGATCGGTGGCAGCGATCGCTGGCATCAGGCTCCGTGCGTCAGGCACCGGTCAGCATCCGCTACCGGGCAAGAACACCCTTTCGCAGCGCCGCGCGGAGCTCCTGCTCCCGGGCCAGGATTCCGATTGACCGGCCGGGCGGCAGCAATCCCCGAACGCCATTCGACGCGGAGGTCTGGCACCCGCTCACCCCGATCGCTCGCCAGCCCGGGACACGACATCTTTCAGATCGTGGGAGTTCGACACCTGCTGCGCTTCGAGCTAGTGGCGCTCGCGATCGGTGCCGCGCTGCGAGCTCCGCGGACCTTGGTTTCGCCAAGTCGCCGCACTGGTAGCTGCGCGAGCTCTCGGATCTTGGAGATCTTGTCCGCCGCGAAGATCGCACATGTGTTTGAGTCGCTGCGCGCTACTCGGGCGCGCAGCTCGCGCTTGCGGGACTTGTCATCGCCGATCGATGGATCGTCTGAGACCGATTCGACAAGCCGCGCGATGTGGGGTCCGAACCGCTGGTGGAGCTCCGCATTGGTCGTCGCGGTCTTTTCGAGCACGTCGTGGAGGAGCCCGGCGGCGATGATCTCGTGTGGCTTGGCGTCGCGGCGCAGAAGGGATCCGACCTCGATTGGATGGGAGATGAACGGCGCCTGGTCGATCTCCCGGTGCTGACCGGCGTGGCGAGCTCCGGTGAACCTCAACGCGGCCTGTGCCATCGGCAGCCCGGCGAATTGGCCCGCGGCGCGCTGGGGCCGGGCGGTGGCGGTGCGAGGGGCGTTGTCGTTGTGGGTGTCCTCGGTCACTGTTGCGATCACGCCCTGAAATCGCCGCTTCTACGGTTTGGAGTCCTCGCCAGGGCTCGTCGGCTCGAGTCCGGGTGCAACCACCTTCCCCGCGTCGATGTCCTGGGCGAGCTTCGCCTTCTCCGCCGCTCGTCCCGGTGTGAGCACGCCGGCTCCGGCCGCGTGGGAGATCGGGTCGCCGCCGCGGCCGCGCAGGATCAATGCGCACCCGACGGCGATCGCCGCGCCGATCAGCGGGCCGGCGACGTACACCCAGTAGGCGGTCCAGTCGCCGCTCACGAGCGCCGGGCCGAAAGAGCGCGCGGGGTTCATCGAGGTACCGCTCACGGGCGCCGACCACAGCCCGGCGAGCGCGATGTACCCGCCGACGCCGAGCGCGTCGAGCGCGCCGACGTTCTGCGCGGCCGACGCGGTACCGAGGATTACGCTGAGCAACACCGCGGTCAGCGCGATCTCCATCAGCAGCGCCTGCCAGTCCTTGTAGCCGGGGCCGGGCAAAGTCGCGCCGAGATGCTCGACGTTGCCGAACACCGCCAGCAGGAACAGGCACGCTAGCGTCGCGCCGAGGAGCTGGACGATGATGTAGCCCGGCACCCTGCTTGAGCTGCAGAAACAACGGATCCTGATTGTCGCGGCCGAGCATCAGGATGATCCAGGCGCGGGTGCCGACGCTGCCGACACCGACAACCTTGCGCCCGGCGTGCACGTAGCGAAAGCGCTCGAGCAGATGTTTGCGATCGCCCTGCAGCGTGCGCCGGTAGCCACGGATCACGCCTCGCGCGAGCGCTTCGATATCGCGGCCGTCGGCGAGGTCCTCGATCGGCACGATCAGCGGCGCGTCGCTGATGATCCGCGGCTCACCATCGACGAGCGTCGTGAGCTTCCCGAACGCCCGCAGGCTGTCCTTCGCGCGCGCCTTGGCGAGGTTCTGCTCCATCAGCTTGCGGCGCTTGGCGCTCGCCGTGCTCTGAAATTGTGCGATCAGCGTCTCGGCGTCGACGCGCGAGTACCACAGATCGAGCGTCTTCATCGACGCGAGGCCGCGGATCGCCTCGCGATACGCGCGCGTGACCGTCAAGGTCACGCCGCGCCGTTGATCGGCGTGAAAGCCGAGATCGCGGCCGGCGACCGCGAAGCTCGCGACCAGCCGCTTGAGATCCCACTCGAACGGGCCGGGAAGCGCCTCGTCGAAGTTAAACGGTGAGACCCCCATCCGCCCATACCGGATCGGCACCAGCTCCGCCACCCGTGACGCCGCCTGCTCTTCCAGCATCTCGACCGGATCACGGCGACCCGACGGCGCCACCCACTCGCCATGCACACTCCGTGGCACCTCCCCGCGTGCTGCTTTCCCACGCGCCGCACGCTCCGCCACCGAGAGATGCGCAACCTTGCCGTTCCCGCCGGACCCATGCACGGTTGAGCGTGTTGCGGCCTCCCGGTCGTTAGCACCCGTCGATTTCGCACTCCCGGCACTCATGTCTGCGGCTCCTTTTGATGACCTGTGCTGGTCGCGATCATTGGCGACGGATGCCCCGAGCGCGGCTGAAGGATGAGCATCTCTTGACCTCGAACGGTGACAAGTCCCCGCCCCTGTTAGGCGTTACCGGCTGCCATCTTCTGCTGCGCGTCGGCGATCGCGCCTTTCAGCGCCTGGACGTGTCTGCCTTCGGCCTCGCCGATCGCCTTCTTCACGGCGCGGGTGACGGCGGGTTCGACCTTCTCGGCTTCGGAGTGCGAGTAGGCGACGATCAGGCCGGCGCCGCCGAGCGGGATCGTCTCTCCCGCCTGCTCGCCGAGCTTTTCGCCGACTTCGTGGTGCAGCAACTCGCCGGCGCCGACGCCGATCGCGGCGCCGATCGCGGTAGCGGCGAGCAACGGCGGCGCGAACAGCCCGACGGCGAACCCGACGGCGCCGAGGCCCTCGGCTCCCTCGCGAACCATGTGGTCGGTCTGCTCGACCGAGAGGTTGCCCTCGAGGTCTTTGCTGACGATCACGGCGCCTTGCAGCTCCCCGCCGCAATTGAGGACCGCGTTGTAGTCCTCCTCGGCGGCGTCCTTGGACAGGTAGCCGCCGATCAAGACGTCGATCGTGTCGTGTAGCTTCATTGGGAACCTCTTCCTGAACGGCTTTGGCTCACGCCGTGAGCGCGTGGGCAGTGTGCCCGTGGTGGACGGCCTTGTGGAGTTCGTGCGCTTCCTCCGCGGAGGGGTGCGGGTTGACGTCGAAGGTGACCTTCTTGATCGTGCCGGTGAACGCGAACGGTTTGCGGTTCGCATAGCCGAGATCGACCACCCCGCCGTTGTCGCGGCCGATGTCCATCCCCGCGTAGCCGGAGAACCGGATCGGGACGGTGTGATCCATCCGGCCCTTGCCGACCGGCCGCTCGTTGATGAACAGGGTGACCTCGCCGCCGGTCGCCGGCTTCGGCGCGTCGGCGGCGAACTCCATCCGGACCGTCACCTCGCCCTCAGGCAACGATTCCTCGGCCTGTTGGCGGAACACGAACACGCCCATCATCGAGTAGGTGTGCGTCAGCTTGCCGCCGTCGATGAACAGCGAGAACCCGCCAAGGTGGTCGGCCTCGGCGACGATCACCCCGTCCGCGCCGCCCGGTGGGATCACGAGCTCGGCCGTGATCGTGTACGAGTGGTTGTAGATCCGCGGGATCATGCCCGAGAGAACGTTCTGGACGTGACCCCGGAACTCGTAGCGGGCGGTCTCAGGTAAGGGGGGCAGCATCCCGAAGAACCCGGCCAGTGGGGCCATCAGCGGCAGCACGTGGTACTTCTCGGCCTCCTGCCAGAACAGCTCCCTGAGCTCCTTGACCTTCTCCGGATGCTTCGCGGCGAGATCCCTCGCCTGGGAGAAGTCATCCGGCAGGTAGTACAGCTCGGTCGGATCTTGATCGGGGTCCCACACGCCCGGCGCGTAGGGCTTGATCGCGTCGGGGGTCAAGACCCATGGGATCCGCGCGGTCTTCATCGACAGCCACCAGCCATCCTTGTACATCGCCCGGTTGCCGATCGTCTCGAAGTACTGCTGAGTGTGGCGCTCAGGAGCGTTCGCGTCAGTCAACGAATCGGCGAACGTCACACCGTGCATCGGCTGCTGCTCGATCCCGTCGATGTGCGTCGGCATCGGAATGCCGGTGATGTCGAGGATCGTCGGTCCGATGTCGATCGCGTGGCTGAAGTGCGACCTCAGCGCACCGGGGTCGGTGATCCGCTCGGGCCAGTGCACGACGAGCGGGTTGCGGGTGCCGCCAAGATGCGAGCCGACCTGCTTGCCCCACTGAAACGGCGTGTTGCCCGCCCACGCCCACGCCGCGGAGTAGTGAGGATCCATCATCGGGCCGCCCCACGCATCGATACCTCCGTAGCGCTCGGAGAGCTGCAGCTGCATCTCGTCGCTCAGCGGGATCCCGTTCTGCATCGTCAGCTCGTTGAACGAGCCCGTGATCGTGCCCTCCATGCTCGCGCCGTTATCCCCCCAAATCCACAGCACCAGCGTGTTCTCAAGCTCCCCGAGCTCATCGATCGCGTCGATCACCCGGCCCACGTTGTAATCCGCGTTCTCGGAGAAACCCGCGTACACCTCCATCTGCCGCGCGTAAAACGGCTTCAGCTTCTCCGGGACATCGTCCCAGGCCGGGAACGCCTCATCACGCGATGTGAGCTCCGCGTCGGCCGGGATCACACCCAGCGCCTTCTGTCGGGCGAACGTCTCCTCACGCAGCCTGTCCCACCCCTGGTCGAACTTCCCCTTGTACTTCGCCGCCCACTCCTCGGAGACGTGATGCGGGGCGTGGCTGCAGCCCGTCGAGAAGTACGCGAAGAACGGCTTCTTCGCATCCTGCCCGCGGATCGCGTGCAACCACTCGATCGTCTTATCCGCCATCGCATCGGGCAGGTAGTACGGGTTCTCCTCGTCATAGAACTCCGCCGGCGTGCCGATGATCTTCTGGTTCTCAGCCAAGCACGGATCCCACTGCGACGCCCCGCCGCCGAGGAACCCATAGAAGTACTCAAACCCCCAACCGACAGGCCAGCGATCAAATGGTCCCGAAGGGCCCTGCTGACCGTCCGGCGTCAGATGCCACTTCCCGAACGCCGCCGTGCTGTACCCGTTGTCCCGCAAAATCCTCGGGAACGGCACGCAATCATCCGGAACGAACGCCGTGTAACCGGCGAACCCGGTTGAGAACTCGCCGACCGAACCAAACCCAACCGCGTGACTGTTGCGGCCAGTCAGCAGCGCCGCCCGTGTCGGCGAGCACAACGCCGCGACGTGAAACCGGTTATACCGCACACCCTCCCGTGCGATCCGCGTGTAATTCGGGGTGTCGATCGGCCCGCCGAAAGTTCCGGCATTTCCAAAGCCGGCATCATCGATCAGCACCAGCAGCACGTTCGGCGCGCCGTCGGGAGGCTCAACGTGGCCGATCGCATCCCAATCCGGCTCAGAGCCCCCAAGCGTGCGATTCGCCGTGCCCGCGAACCGATGCTGGCGGATGGGGAGCTTGCTTCGGTCGGGCTGGCTCATGAGCTGGCCTCCAGGCAGGTTGAGATCAATGGTGTCCTGTGCAAAAACTCGCGCACTGGCGTCCGGCGGTCTCTGATGCCGTGATCACCCCCGCCGGGGTGCCTCGACGGCCATGAGGAGCTACGAGCAGCGCACGCCGGAGGACCCGGCCCTGGCCGATCGGAGCCCATAGAAGCCACCGCCACGCCCGGCTTCCTCGATTGGTGCGGCGCGGGCCGCCGGATTCTGGATGTCGTCGTCATCAGTCCTCCAACATTTCGAGGTTGCGCATGCACGGCGCAGCGCCTACGCCCTGGCGGCGGCCGCCGGCGTGGGTGCGATCAGTGCGCCGATGATCCACAGGAACGGGAAGAAAAAACCGATCCAGAACAGCCAGTAGTGCCCCTTGCGGAACGTCGCCAAGCCGAAGTAGACCCAGCACGCGATGTAAACGATGCCCAGCACAATCCAGAGAAAGGTCATGGCTTCACGGTCCCTTGGAATTAGCGCCGGGGTTGTGGTAGTCGATCCCGGCTGGTTGTGTGTGCGGCTGCGCGTCGGTCTGCGCGTTCTCGGTTTCAAGTGGGGTGAGGCTGTGCAGCGTGAGCCCGAGGCTGGCGATCCGTTCGATCAGCCCATGGAGATGCGATTGGTCGATGATCGGCCCGGTGATCTCTGTCTCACCGTCGTGGGCGCACACCGTCATCCCGTCGAACGCCGAGGCGTAGCGTGGTCCCAGTTCTCCTTCTACGACGATCCGGTAGCGAGTCGGTGACATTCGAACCTCAGCATGCCTGACGATCGCCGCAGTTTGGGCCCGATGGGCGGAGGATCACCCGGGTGATTCACTGAGATCAAGCAGGCCGCCGAGCCTTCAGGCGACGGGTACCGATGTCGACGGTGCTTTGGGTCGGAACGATTGCAGTTCTTCGCGGTCTGGCCCGATGACGCCCCACGTGGATTCGGGTACCTCGTTCCAGACGCCGGCGACGTCACCGAGGGGTTCGGAGACGAGCAGCCGCGGGTCGTCTGAGAAGTCTCGAAGCTGTTCCGGGTCGGGGTAGAGCGCGCGCCGCACTCGTCGCGCAGGAAGCGGTAGACCGCGCGGCCGTGGTCGGCGTTGGCGGCGTTGATCGTGGTCAGCGCGTTCCACGCCATTCCCGCTGTTCGGAGGTGCCCGAGTCCGCGCATCACCTGATCGAAGGAGCCCCTGCCACCCTTGTTCACGCGGTAGGTGTCGTGCATGTCGCGCGGACCGTCGATCGAGGTTCCGACCAGGAACTCGTGCTCCTTGAAGAACACCGCCCACCCCTCGTCGAGCCGGGTGCCGTTCGTCTGGATCGTGTACCCGGCGCTCTGGCCGGCCGCAGATAGCGCTCGGCCAGCTCGACCGAGCGGCGGAAGAACTCAAGCTCCATCGGCGTCGGCTCGCCATCCTGCCAGGCGATCGTCATCTCCGGCACGCGCGCGTGCGCCTCGATTAAGCGGACGGACGTATCTCGAGCAGCTCGTCCGCCATGCGAAACCGCGACCCCGGGTAGAGCATCTCGTTGGAGAGAAAGAAGCAGTTGGAGCAGTCGAGGTTGCCAGACCGCGCCCGTCGGCTTCGCCAGCAGATGAAAGGCCGGCGGTGCACCCGCCAACTCGACGGCTGTCTCGCACATCTTCGACATCAGCCTTCCGCAGTGTTGGCGGCGTCGGCTTTGAGTTTGGGGTCGACGTACAGCCCGTCGTGCGCGACGACGAGTCCGAGCGAGCGGAGTTCGCGCTCGGACTTGCCTTTGAGCTTGCCGCCGAGCATCGGCCGACCGTCGTCGTGCATGTAAACCCCTATGGGCTCTTTGGCCAGCGGCTGCTCCCAAGCACGATAGAGAGCTATCACGCGGACGCCGTGGCCGATCACGAACGCGATCCCGGCCGACAGCCAAGTCGAGGCGCCGAGCGCGTCGGCGATCAGCCAGACAACGCCGGTGAGGAACGCGATTGCCACAAACCATTCACCGCGGACGAAGTGCCTGGGGGGAACCCGGAGCTGACGTCGACACACCAGCGGCTGGCGGTCGGACCGATCGTTGCGAGCGCGAGGCATCGGAGCACGGGCAGCCCGACTGCGACGCCCTTCTGTGCGCCTGCGATCGCGTACCACGGCAGTGAGAACGAGGTCACGAACTGGAGCAGCCCAACGGAAGAACTGCCCGTCCTTGTACGCGAGCAGATAGCCGAGGATCCCGAATGCGAGCGCGACGGTGATGTAGGCGGGTTCGTGAGCGCCCCGGGCACCTGGTTGACGAGCACGTCGCGCGTCATCCTGCCACCGATCCCCATCAGCAGCGCCATCAACAGGATCCCGACGATCGTCCAATTCTTGTAATGGTCGGGCCAGCGCGCGAGCAGCGCCCCATTTAGCGAGTTCGTCGCCGCCGCGATCAGGTCGATCGCGGTGAAGTTTCCCGTCCATTTGAACGCGCCGACGTGAACCGTCGAAGCAAGCCGGAGTGGGGGGTCAACCATCGGGGGTGGATCTTGGTCATTGGTGTGCTTTGAGCTAGGTCACGGGCGGGAGGCCCTTCGCGATCAGGTCGACCCCGAACACGAGGAACAGCACCGCCATCACGGCTGCGTTGTGCAGAGCGAGCCAATCCTCGAGCTCGTCGAGCTTGGCCTTCGCGTCTCTCCGCCGAGCAGGTAGTAGACGACCGGACCGGCGATCGTGATGCTGGCAACGATCACGATCACGACCACGAACGAACACGATCAGCGACACGACGGCGTCGCTCGTGGAGAGACCGAGCTGCGCGAGTCCCGCGGCGGCGCCGAGTGTCAGGATCAGGTTCTTCGGGTTCACGCCGGCCAGCAGCAGGCCGAGGCCCAGGGCTTTTCCCGGTGAGAGCGCGTCGACGCCGGCCATCCATTTCGGCATCTCGGGCTCGGTATCGGCGGCGGGCCGGTTGCGCCACTGGCGCAGCGCGAGCAGCAGGAACAGCACCCCGAGCACGATCTTCCCCCACGAGATCGTGTCGGCGGCGCTGCTGGTCGTGGACGGGTTGCTCTGATCGGCGATCGTGTAGGCGACGCCGCTGACCGCCGCGAGCGCGAGCACCCATCCCAGCAGGAACACGGGACCGTTGACCCGCGCGCGCTGGGAGAACAGCATCAGGATCACCGCGATGATCGGCACGGGGCTGATCGCCACGCCGATCGCGAACGTCAGAACCTCGCTGATGCCGTTTCCCATCGCTGCTCCTGGGACCGGCCGGGGCGACGGGCTTGGCCCGTCGCCCCGGCCGGTTTACTCCTTATCTAACCGTGGATCCCTGCCGCGACCGCCTGCTGACTGTGGTGCTCGTGCAGGGCCTTCTCGTCCTCGTGCGTCGCGGGTTTGTGCGTCGCGGGCTTGAGGTCGAAGACGACGTGCTTCACCGTCCCCGTGAAGGCGTAGGGGGCCTTGTCCTCGTAGGCGAGGTCGACGACGCCACCGTTGTCGCGGCCGATGTCCATCCCGGCGTACGTCGTGTAGAGCAGCGCGACCGTCTGCGGCATCGTGGCCCCGCCGATCTGCTTGTCGTTCGCCCAGAGTGTCACCTTGCCACCCGCGCCCGGCTTGGGCTCGTCGATCTCGAACAGCATCTTCACCGCCACCTCGCCGGTCGGGATCGGCTCGGTCGAGGTCTGCTTGTAGGTCTCCACGCCGAGGAACTGGTAGGTGTGGTTCAGCAGGCCCTTCTCGTCGACCCACAGCGCGAACCCGCCGATGAAGTCGGCGAACGCCACGATCACGCCTTCGGCGCCGCCGTCCGGCACGTTCAGATTCGCCTCGATCGCGTACGAGCGGCCGTAGATCCGCGGGATCATGGTCGTCTGGATGTTCTGGACGTCGCCGGCGTATGTGTATCGCGTGATCGTCGGCAGCGGCGGCAGATCCCCGAGCCACACCGAGAAGGCCGCGAGCAGCGGCAGCGCCCGGTTTCGCTCGGCCTCCTGCCAGAACAGCTCCTTGAGCTCCGCGAGCTTGTCGGGGTTCTCGTCGGCCAAGTCCTTGGCCTGCGAGAAGTCATCCGGCAGGTAGTAGAGCTCCCAGGTGTCCTGCTCGGGGTCGTAGGCGCCGGGGGCGAAGCGCTTCATCGTCTCCGGCTTGAAGTCCCAGGGGATCTTGTCCAGCCTCGCGCAGGCCCACCAGCCGTCCTTGTAGATCGCGCGGCTGCCGAGCATCTCGAAGTACTGCACCGTGTGCTGCTCGCCAGCCGCGGGATCGTCGAGCGTGTAGGCGAAGCTGGTGCCGTCCATCGGCTCCTGCTCGATCCCGTCGACCACCTTCGGCTCCGGGATACCGACGAGCTCGAGCACGGTCGGCCCGATGTCGATGCAGTGCGTGAACTGCGTGCGCAGGTCGCCGTTCGCCTTGATCCGGTTCGGCCAGGCGACGACCATCGGGTCCCGCGTCCCGCCCAGGTGGCTACCCATCTGCTTGCCCCACTGAAACGGCGTGTTGGCAGCGTGGGCCCACGCCGCGGCGAAGTGTGGGGCGGTGTGGAATCCGCCGAGGGCCTCGATGCCGCCGAACTTCTCGATGATCTTCAGCTGCTGGTCGGCTTCGAGTATCACCCCGTTGAAGAAGGTCGTCTCGTTGAAGGAGCCAGTGAGGGTGCCCTCCATGCTGGCGCCGTTGTCGCCCCAGATGTAGAAGATCAGCGTGTTCTCGAGATCGCCCATCTCCTCGATCGCGTCCAGCAGCCGCCCGACGTTCCAGTCGGCGTTCTCCTGGTAGCCGGCATACACCTCCATCTGGCGGGCGTAGAGCGTCTTCTCGGCGTCCGAGAGCGAGTCCCAGGCGGGGAACAGGTCCGGCCGCTCGGTCAGCTCGGTCTCCTCGGGGACGATGCCGAGCTTCTTCTGGCGGGCGAGAGTCTCCTCGCGATAGACGTCCCAGCCCTGATCGAACTTGCCCTTGTAGCGGTCGGCCCACTCCTTGGCCACGTGGTGCGGCGCGTGCGCGCAACCGGTCGAGTAGTACATCATCCACGGCTTCTGAGCGTCCGTCGCCCGGACGGCGTGCAGCCATTCGATCGACTTGTCGGTGAAGCCGTCGGGGAAGTAGTAGAGCTCGCCGTCCTTGCCTTCCGGCACCCCGATCGTCGTGTTGTCCTCGGTGATGATCGGGTCGTACTGGCCGGCGGCGCCGGTCAGGAAGCCGTACCAGCTGGTCAAAACCCCACGACATCGGCCAATGGTCGAACGGGCCGGACTGGCCCATCTGGCCCCCTGGCGTCAAGTGCCACTTGCCGAAGCCGCCCGTGACGTAGCCGTTCTCGCGCAGGATTCGGGGCAGGGCGGTGCAGCTTCGCGGCCGGGTACCCGTATAGCCGGGATACGGGCCCGGGAGCTCAGCGATCGTCCCCATACCCACGCGATGGTGATTGCGCCCGGTCAGCAGCGCCGCCCGCGTCGGCGAGCACACCGCCGTCACGTGGAACGCGTTATACGTGAGACCCTGCCTCTGCACGCGCGTCAGATTCGGGGTGCGGATCGCCCCGCCGAACGTGTCCGGAGCGCCGAACCCGGCGTCGTCGATCAAGCAGATCAGCACGTTGGGCGCGGCCTCGGGCGCCTTCGGCCCTGGGATGATCGTCCAGTCGCCCACCGACTGGTCCAACGTTCGCCCGATCGTCCCGCCGAAGCTCCGTCGGGAATCGGCAGCACCGTGCGGTCGGGCACGAACTTCCCCATCGCCTCCGCCAATGAGTCCTTCAACGCCTCGACGCCCGACTTGTCGCTCTGGACAATGGACTTCAGCAGCGAGCCGCCGAACGCCTGCTCCACGGCGAGCCGCTGGGCCTCGTCGAACACCGCGATGATCCCGGCCGAGCCCGGCGGCAGATTCTCACCGATCTTGTCGTGGATCTCGTTGCTCGACGCGATGATCGACGAACTTGCCGACCACCCCGCCCGCCACCGCACCAACCGCCACCGAAGCCAACAGTGGCGGCGCGAACAGCCCAACAGCCACACCGACCCCACCACCCCAGCCCGCGCCCTTACGGCCAAGATGATCGCCCGTCTGGTGAACCGAAACGCTCCCGTCCTTGCGCATGCGTGACCAGGATCACGCCCTCGATCTCAACCTTCGTGTCTTTCACCAGCGCCACCAGCGCCTCGAAATCTCCGCTCGCCGCGCTTATGTCTTGATAACCAGCCACGAGGACGTCGGTCTTCTCGTCTGACATGTCGCCACCTCTTCAATTGGCTATAGGTCCGATCCCGACAGCGTTCGCCAGACTTGGTTCGGGCTCAACCCGTTGGAATCGCTGTGGCATCGATGGTCTGCTTTCAACGACTCGCGCAGAAGTTTCCGGCGGTCTGTGACCCGGCCACCACTCATCAGCGCCGGGGTCGTGCTCATTGACCCTCGTCTGTGTGCGGCGGCGCGTCGGCTTCGGGGTGCTCGGCTCGAGCGGGGTGAGGCTGTGAAGCGTGAGTGCGAGGCTGGCGATCCGTTCGATCAGCCCTTGGAGGTGCGATTGGCCGATGATCGGCCCGGTGATGGCTGTCCTCGCCGTCGTGGGCGCGCAGCGTCATCCCGTCGAAGGCGGCGGCGTAGCGTGCTCCCAGTTCTCCTTCTACGACGACCCGGTGGCGAGGCGGCGGCATACGAGCCTCAGCATGCCTGACGATCGCCGCAGTTTGGGCCCGATGGGCGGAGGATCACCCGGGTGATTCACTGAGATCAAGCAGGCCGCCGAGCGTTCAGGCGACGGATACCGATGTCGACGGTGCTTTGGGCCGGAACGGTTGCATCTCTTCGCGGTCCGGCCCGATGACGCCCAAGGTGGATTCGGGTACCTCGTTCCAGACGCCGGCGACGTCACCGAGGGGCTCGGAGACGATCAGCCGCGCGTCGTCCGAGAATTCTCGGAGCTCTTCCCGGTCGGGATACCGCCTGCGCAGGGTTGGAACGTCGGTGGTGTAGAACAGTGAGCGCGAGTTTCGCTCGCTGGAGTAGCGGAACGCCCAGATGCTCTCGCCGTCGGTGGTCGCGATCGTGCCCTGGAACGGGTGCGGCACCTTGTGGCGGCTGGCGACGGCTTCGACGAGCCCGATCGCCTGCTCGACGGCGGCCGGGGGGTCGTCCTCGAGGCCGAGGGTGAGTGCGAGGTAGAACAGCACTTCGGTGTCTGCCTGGCCTTGGATCTGCGGGTACAGCGATGGGTCGACGGCGAGGATCAGGTCGCGTTTGATCCTGGCGAACTCGTTGATGTAGCCGTTGTGCATGAACAGCCAGTTCTCGTGGCGGAAGGGGTGGCAGTTGGTCTGCTGTACCGCGCTGCCGATCGCCGCGCGGATGTGGGTGAAGAACAGCGGCGAGCTGATGTGGCCGGCGAGTTCGCGCAGGTTGCTGTCATTCCAGGCCGGTTCGGTGCTGTGGAACATGCCGGGCGTGTCGGGGGCGCCGTACCAGCCCACGCCGAACCCGTCGCCGTTAGTGGTCTCGGCCCCGAGCCGCGAGTGCAGGCTCTGGTCCACTAGGGAGTGGGTCCCCCCGTAGAGGACGTCTTTTAGGAGGATGGGGGAACCGGAGTATGCGAGCCAGCGGCACATGTGCCGCTCCTTTCTGTCGGATCTGATAGGTCTCGAGGATCGTCGCGCGCGACGGAGGCACGCCGTGTGGCACGAGGAAACGGTCAGCGAGGCTCGCCACAAGCTCATCGAGGCGGGGGGTTGAGCGCGACGAACCTACGCTGACGGTCGGCGCCGTTTGCGGCGGCGAGCCGCGGTACCCGGTCGAGCGCGCCGGCGCAGCTGAGCGGGCGGGCGTGCGGGCGGCGAGCGGGGCGCGGTTTGGGCGTTGGGGGCGGAGGATCACCCGGGTGATTGAGTGAGATCGAGCAGGCCGAGCGCCTCTGCGCGCGCGATCGCATCCGCTCGCGATGTTGCGCCCAGCTTGCGGTACAGCTCGCGGATGTGGGTCTTGACCGTGTTCAGCGAGATGTACAGCCGCGCGCCGATCTCGCGCCGGGAGAGACCGGTCGCGAGGCTCTGGAGCACCGCGAGCTCGGCGACGCTGGGCTCCTCGACGATGTCACCGTTTCCATGATTCGCTCGGGCGGTGACGAGATGCTGCTCGACAGTGGCGGCGATCGCCGGTAGCCGCCCGGGATCGGAGCACTTAGCGATCGCCCGTTGCGCGCGTTTGAGGTCGCCGGCGGCCTGCTCCAGCCGCATTCGCGCGACGCGAACCTGTGCCAGCACGAGCATGGCGTGAGCGTGACCGACCGTGGGCTGCGGCGAGCGTCGCAGACGCTCGCCCCGCAGCGCCTCTCGCTCCGCCTGGTCGAGGCGCCCGATCGCGATGCACGCCAGCGCGAGCCCAAGGTGCGCCAGTGACACAACCCAGGAATTCGCTTGGAACCGCTGGCGCGCGACGCTGATCGCCTGACGCGCCCAGTCCTCCGCACTCTCCGCTCCCTCCTGCTCGGCGTCGATCAGCGCGAGCAGTCCGAGGCTGCCGACATAGCCGTCGGGGACGTCCGGCGCGTTGGGTCGCTCGACGGCCTGCACCGCGATCCGCCGCGCCTCGTCGAGCTCGCCGGCGAAGAACAGGGCCTGTGACAGGCTCGCGAGGACGCCAACGCTGAGGACGTCCGCGCCCGCGCGAGCGGCCGCGACTGCCCGCCGGGCGTGCTCGACGGCAGCGCCCACGTCACCGCGCTCGATCACCTCAGCACGTGTGACCTCCGCGACCGCCTCGACGTACGGCGACCACAGCTGCGGTCGCTCCCGGCGCGCACCCTCCGCGACCGCAAGCAGCCGCTGAATCTCGACTTCCGGGCGCGCAAGCAACGCCGCGGCCGTGGCCGCGAGTGCCGGCAGCAAAGGGTGCTGGGCGAGCCCCTCGGCGGGAAGCCAGCCCACCCAGCGGAGAAACTGTCCGAGCCGCCCGCCCCAGATGAACTCAAGGTGGTGCTCGACGAGCAGCTCGGCGACCGTGTCAGCGTCCCCCGCGGCGGCGGCGTACTCGATCGCATCCTCGATGAGCCCGTGCTCGCGACACCAGGCCGCCGCGCGGCGGCGCAGCTCGGGCGCGGCCTCGCCCCCGAGTTCCAGCTGCAGAAGCTCGCCGAACAGATGGTGATAGCGGTACCACTCCCCGTTCGCATCCAGGGCGACCAGGAACATGTTCGAGCGCGCGAGCTCAGGGAGCACCGCGGCGGAGTCCTCGCGCTCGAGGACCGCGTCGCAGAGATCGGGCGTGAACCGTCCCAGCACCGACGTACGCAGCAGAAAGTCCCTGGTCTGGGGCGCGAGCGCCGTCAGTACCTCATCCGTCAGGTAGTCGGCGACGTGCCGAGTGCTGCCGACGAACGACCGTACCCCCTGATCGGGGTCCTCGAGGTCACGCAGCCACAGCGTCGCGAGGTACAGCCCTGCAGGCCATCCCTCCGTACGCTCGACGAGTAACTCGGCGCTCTCCTCAGACAGCTCGATCCTCTCGCGGAGGATCAGCTCACGCGCCTCGTCGACCGTGAAAGCCAGCTCGCGCGCGCGAATCTCCACCAGCGCCCCTCGCGCCCGCAGGCGCGCCACGTTGATCGCCGGATCCGAGCGCGTTGACGCAAGCACACGCGCGTTGGCAGGCAGTCGATCGATCGCGTGTGCAATCGATCGAAGCGAACGCTCGCTCGCCACCGCGTGCAGGTCATCAAGAACGATCGATACCGGCCGACCGTAGGCGACCAGGCCGTTCATCAGCTCATCGATGGCCATCTCGACCGGCGCGCCCCGGGCGCCGAGGCACATCAACGCCCGACCTCCGAGACCCTGACCGAGTCGCTCGACGGCCGTCGCCAGGTGCGTCCACAACCGCACCGGGTCGTCGTCGCTCCGATCGAGGGTCATCCAAATGACCGGCTCCGGGCGCTCGGCGCACCACGAGCGCAGAAGCGTCGTCTTGCCGTAACCAACGGCCGCGTGGAGCACCGAGAGCGCGGCGCCGTCGACGTCATCGAACATCTCAAGCAAGCGTGCCCTGCGCAGCGTCCCGGCTTGGACCCGGGGCAGCATCAGCTTTGGCTCGATCACCCGTAGCGTGGGCGGAACGGTCTCTGCCGTCTGAGTACTCACCCCGATGTCCCGGTCCAATCGTGCTCGCGCTCGATCGCCGGCGTGTGGGCGGACACGACAGCCCGCCCGGGCTTGGCCACCGGCCCCAAGATCACCTCCAAATCGCTCTCGCCATCGACCGCCCGCTCGAGCACCTCCTCAAGATCGAGATCGCAGAAGGCCCCGCGCGCGAGCTCCATCCCCGCACGCAGATCGGGAAGGATCGTTCGCTCCCCACCAGTCATCGCACAGCCGCTAGCCCCCGTCTGCCCACTCGTCGCAATCGCGACGACAGGATCCGGTTCTGCTCGCTCGTCGGCCGCCCGAGTTGGTCGATCAGGGACGGTGGGTGAGGTGTGAACGGGTCCGGCAGGTGGCGAGCCAAGCATGAGCGAACTCCGGGATCCGAAGCCAATCCCCTTAACGGATCAGGACGTGACGGCCAATCGTCTTAGCCGCGAGCTCGCTCCGCTCACTACAAGCAACCAGTGCCGCCGGTCGGTGACGGTGCGGCCGATCCCTACCGAAAGCTTAGCGCCAGCGTCCGGGTGCGCCAAGTCCCGGCTCAGAAGGTGAATCGTCGTGCTTTTGAGGGCGGGAACGAGGATGCCAGGGCCTAGCATGGGAAGCCCCGTACGCTGGCTGGGCACGAGGCCGTCGACGGGTCGGCGCTCGATCTCTGGCCCCACGGTCATCTCCTCACGGAAGAGGTTGGGCGCAAGCCCCATGACCGTGGGACAAGATGGTTGAACGGCGGACAGCTGCAGGCGGCGCTGGCGAACGAGAGCGGAAAGCTCGTCGCGGACGTCACCGGCCCCCGGCGAGGTCCGGAACGTTGGTAGCGCCGCACCCGCGAGACTGTACCGCAAGTCCACCCACAGAGCGCGCACGCCTTCTGGCAGCTCGCCGCGCCGCCATCACCATCTCCGGCTGAGAATTAATCACCCGGGTGAACATCGCCCCCAACACATCACACGCGCAACAGTCAGCGGGATGATCTCGCGGTCAATGAACCCAAGCAGCCATGGAAATCAGCACATCTGCGAACCTGAGAGCGAAAGCTGGCCAGACGCGAGGTCGGCGGCCGATTCGACAAACAGCGGGGCCGTTCTCGCGGATGCACATCCCGCAACAATCGTTGAGGCGCGTCAACAGCCTCACCAAGTCGGCGGGGTTTCGCAACCCGAGCGGACAACCCGCGACGGTCCCATCGAGGCGCTGACAGCATTGAGCGGTCGATGCCGCGCGCTCACGGCCCGAAACCGCGAACTCGCAAGCGGGGTCAAACAGCTCCGCTCGGCGCGGCTGCTCCGCGATCCGATCAGGCCGGTACGTGCAGGCCGCGGTCACTGCGGACCGATGGCCTGCCGGCGCGGGGATCTCCGATGACGGCCGGGATGCGTGCCGATGCGCCTGCAGCTTTTCACCTGCTCGCGAAGCCGACCGGCGCCGTCTGCAACCTCGACTGCTCCTACTGTTTCTTTCTCTCCAAGGAGATGCTGTATCCGGGCAGCCGCTTCCGGATGGCCGACGAGCTGCTGGAGACCTACGTCCGTCAGCTGATCGAGGCGCACGCCCGCGTTCCTGTCGTGCAGGTCGCGTGGCAGGGCGGCGAGCCGACGTTGATGGGGCTCGAGTTCTTCCGCCGCTCCGTCGAGCTGGTCGACCACTACCTGAAGCCGGGGCAGCGCGCGCAGTACACAATCCAGACCAACGGCACCAAGCTCGACGACGCGTGGGCGGCCTTCTTCAAGGAGCACGAGTTCCTCGTCGGGATCTCGATCGACGGCCCTCGCGAGATCCACGACACGTTCCGTCTCACCAAGGGCGGGCGCGGCAGCTTCGACCAGGTGATGCGCGGCTTGGGGCACCTGCGCGCAGGCGACGTCGACTACAACATCCTCACGACAGTCCACGCCGCAAACGAGCATCGTGGCCGCGAGGTCTATCGCTTCCTGCGCGACGAATGCGGTGCGCGCTTCATGCAGTTCATCCCCATCATCGAGCGCGTCGCAGAGACCGTGCAGGACGGCACCGTGCCCTGGTCCTCGTGGCGCGACCGGCCGCTGTATGTACAGGACGGCGACATCGTCACCGGCCGCTCTGTCACGCCGGACGGATACGGACGGTTCCTGATCGACGTCTTCGAGGAATGGGTCCGCCACGATGTCGCGCGCGTGTATGTGCAGATGTTCGATACGGCGTTGGCGAACTGGGTCGGGGAGCCCCCGGGGCTGTGCGTGCACTGCGAAACCTGCGGGCTCGCGCTCGCACTCGAACACACCGGCGACGTCTACTCGTGCGATCACTTCGTCGAGCCCCGCTACCTGCTGGGCAACATCACTGACCGGCACCTCATCGATCTGGTCGCCTCCGACCAGCAGCGACAGTTCGGGCTGGACAAGCGCGACACGCTCCCGCGCTACTGCCGCGAATGTGACGTCCGCTTCGCCTGCCACGGAGGCTGCCCGAAGGATCGGTTCACCCGCGCCCCCGACGGCGAGCCGGGCCTGAACTACCTCTGCCCGTCATTCAAGCTCTTCTTCCATCACGTACAGGAACCGATGCGGGCGATGGCCGACCTGCTCGCGGCCGACCGAGCGCCAGCCGAGATCATGGACGCCTACGCCGTCCGCGACGCACGACGCGGTCGCAACGACCCATGCACCTGCGGCAGCGGACGCAAATGGAAGCGCTGCCACGGCGCGGTCCGCGGCGGATGAGACGTCACCGGCGCCGGCGACGGAAGATCCTTTCGGGATCGCGTTGCCGGCCGGTCCAGGGGCCGGTCGTGGTCGCGTGATGGCCGACGTTTCCGAAGCAAGGTACGCCGAGACTGTGCAGTGGAAGGCGGCTCGACCGCGCTTTCGTCCGCTCCGTGTGCTGCTGGGGCTGCTCGTCGGCGCAGTCGCGGTGGTGGTGTCTGGGGTGATCCTCCCGGGGGTCGAGGTCAAGACGTTCCTTGGTGCGCTGGAGGCGGCGGCGTTGATCGGCGTGCTGAATGCGGTGTTGCCGCCGCTGGTTGCGGCGCTGCGATTGCCGTTGATGTTGATCATTGGGTTTTTCGCGGTGCTGATCGTCGATGCTCTGATCCTGCTGTTGGTCTCGCGGCTGGCGCCGGGGGACTTCAAGGTGGATTCGTTCGGGTGGGCGTTGCTGGCGGCGCTGGTGATGGCGGCCGCGAGCATGGTGTTACAGGTGTTCCTGGGTGTCGATGACGATGACATCTATTCGCTGCGGGTGATCGAGCGTGTGGCCAAACGGCAGGGGGCAGCGGCGCGCACCGACGTGCCGGGGATCATCTTTCTGGAGATCGACGGGCTCGCGGGCCCGGTGCTTCGCCGCGCGATGCGCGACGGCAACACTCCGGTGCTGGCTCGCTGGCTCGCCGACGGCAGCCACGAGTTGGTCGAGTGGGAGCCTGATTTGTCCTCGCAGACGGGAGCTAGCCAGGCCGGCATCCTGCTCGGCTCAAACGACGACATTCCGGCGTTTCGCTGGGTCGAGAAGGAAACGGGCAGGTTGATGACGTGCTCGGCGCCCGATGATTGTGCCGAGATCGAGCGTCGTCACGCCAGCGGCGCTGGTCTGCTGATCGACGGTGGCGCCAGCCGCGGCAACCTGCTCTCCGGGGAAGCGGAGGAGGTGATCCTGACCGTCAGCCGGATGGAAGCCGACAAGAAGGCGAACCCCGGCTACCGCGCGTTTCTGGCCAACGGTTTTAACGTTACCCGCGAGCTTGTGCTGTTCTGCTGGGAGCTGGGACTCGAATGGTCCGCGGCGGCCCGGCAGCGACGCCGCGATGTGATCCCGCGCGGGCACCGCGGCGGTCGCTACCCGTTCCTGCGAGCTGCGTTGTGTGTCGTGGTCCGCGACCTGATCGCGTTCGGCGTCGTGACCGACATGATGCGCGGCCGTCCGGCCGTGTACGCGACCTTCTCCAGCTATGACGAGGTCGCCCACCACTCGGGGCTCGAGCGGGCCGACACGCTCGACGCTCTGCGCAAGCTCGACAAGCAGTTCGGACGGATCGAGAAGGCGGCACGCTACGCCCCCAGGCCCTACAAGCTCGTGGTGCTCTCCGATCACGGGCAGACGCAGGGAATGACGTTCAAGCAGCGCAACGGCTACGGGCTCGACGAGCTTGTCCAGCGCTCACTCTCGCGGGGCGAGGTGACCGGAATGAGCGGCGGCGACGAGCACGACAGCGCGGTCGGACAGGCGTTCAACGAAGCGACCGGCCGCAGCGCCGAGCAACAGAAGCACGGGATCAGCGCCGAGCATGCGCTGGTGCTGGGCTCCGGCAACCTCGGCCTCGTCTACCTGATGGAGGAAAAGCGCAGGCTCAGCGCCGAGGAGATCCAGGAGCGCCACCCCAACCTGATCGGAGCGCTCAGCGCTCACCCCCACATCGGCTTCCTGCTGATGCACTCCGCCCAGCACGGCCCGATCGCCGTCGGCTCTGACGGCACCCACTACCTCGAGACCGGCCGGATCGACGGCGAGGACCCGCTCGCGCCCTTCTCCTCCAACGCCGCCGCGCACCTGCGGCGCACGGACGGATTCGAGCACGTCGCCGACATCATGGTCAACAGCTTCTACGACCCTGACCTCGAACAGGGCTGCGCATTCGAGGAGCTGATCTCGTTCCACGGCGGGCTCGGCGGCCCGCAAACCAGGCCCTTCATCCTCTACCCGGTCGAGTTGCCCGTTCCCCACGAGCCGATCATCGGTGCCGCCGCCGTGCACGCGCTCCTCACAGACTGGCGCAGCCTGCTCAAGGGAGCACCAAACGCGATGGAGGAAACCGCCGAAGATGAGAGCTAGACACGCCCTATCCCTCACCGAGGACGCGCGCGCTCACGCCGCCAAGCGAGATCCTCCGAAACGGGTGATGTCGGCCAAGCCGGATCGCGCAATTTGACCGACGTCGGCCGACGACGATCGCATCGACGGCAGAGCGCTCATCCGCAGGTCAAGTGGCTGGCGACTGCCCGGTCGCCGAAGCGCTTGTCCGTCAGGCGCCGATCCGAAGCCGGAAGCGATCGTCAGCGCCGACGACCGCTGCTGCAGCTCGTCGTTACCAGCGGTGTCGCCGTGGGTGACGACGACTTCTGCTTCCAGTCATGCCGCTTGCCGGTGCGGTTCGTCGCCGACTGAGCACGCCGACAAGGGGACAGCCCCTTGGTGGCATCGCGATGGCCCGCCGACGCCACGCGCGACAACTCCGTTCGGCGACCGCCTCGTGTCGCTGCGTCAAGCGATGGAGGATGATCGTTTGAGCCGGACGCGTGCCCTTGTCGCCAGGGCCGTCGCGCCCTTTTTCTTCGAATCGGTCGATGGCGGTTCGGAATGCGGCGTTTGCTTCCTCGGTGCGCTCGTCGGTGAGGAGCACCTCGGCGAGCTTCTCCCATTTTTCGCCTTGTTGCCACAGCACGTCGGCAGGCTCGAGCAGCGCCAGTGCTCACCCGCGAAACGTGCGACTCCGCCCGCGGCGAGTCGCAGGCGCGCAATGCTGCCGGGCTACCGGGATGTCTTTGCCGAGACTAGACCCCGCGGATCGGCCGCGTATCGGGGTAATGCGCAATCGCTGGTCGAGCAAAGTACGGACCGCGAGCATGCAGCAGAACCGGATGCCCAGCTGCGGAACGCGACCGTGAGGCTGTGGTTCCGGCAGAGCGCCAGACCCGGGGAACCAACGCATAGGCCTCTCTTGAGCGCTTCGGGCTAGCAATCGGACTTCGCCGCCACTGCCGGAGAGCAATAGGTCATGACGGCCACGTGACATCGATGCGCGCGGTGAGGTAGGCTGCGGCGAGCTTCATAATCCAGCCGAATCTCCGCGCCCCCGCGGCGCTCGGGGAGCGGGGGACCCACAGGAGCCTAGCTAGTTCTCCAACGGGGCGAATCGCCGAAGTATTCGGCGTAGCGCGATCACTTTTAGCGCGAGCCCGTCAGCTAATGCGGCGACCTGCACGGTGTTGACGTTCAGCCCGGCCGCCAGCCCGACCGCGAGGATCAGCAGGACCCACTGGACCTTGCGCTTGTACCAGCCCGATGCGCGCGCCATCGTGTCGTTGAAGTAACCCTCGACGGCGACACGGAACGCTTCAAGCTTCGCCTCGGGTGAGCGCACCGCCCGCGCGAGCGCCGCCGAGATCGCGGGCGAACCGTCCTGGACCTTGGTAATGCCCATCCCGATCGCCTGAAAGAGTTTCTCGTCGTCCTGCTGCCACTGCGTCTTCGCCAGCTCCGGCTGCGGCTGAGATGTGCGGGGCTTCGGTGATTCGGCCGGCTGCGCCGCAGGTGCTGCCGGCGGCCGGGTCTCGAGCGGTGATGACGCCGACGCGGCCTGGGCCGCTTCGGTTGGCTCGACCCCGCCCATCACTGCGAGGTGTTCAAGCAGCGCGCGGGAGAGCGCTTCAGGCGGCAGGTAGGAAGGCCGCCGTCGGCGGCGGCTTTTCGCCGTGGGGTCGCGGACCAGCGCCTGGATACGCCAGTTCTCAAACAGCGTCGTCGTCAGATCACCGAGCCCCGTGTCATGCTGGCCTGCCGCCTGGTTTTGCTGGCCCGACACCTGGCCCCGGCTGGTTTCCGTCTGGATCGCCATGAGCTTTTGTTGCGCCAGCCCGTCGGTGACGCTCTTGGGCAGCCAGCCGATCAGACTTCGTCCCCAGGTCCCGACGTTCTTCGTGACGGCGGGATCCTGGAGCAGGCGCCGGATGCCGTCTTCGAGCGTCTTGGCGCGCCAGCCGAGGAAGGTTGCGACCAGCTCGTTGAGCGCTGAGACCGCCACCGCCAGCAGGAAAAACATGAACGCAAGCCCGATGGCGGTGTCAAGCTCAGGCAACCCACTGATGTTGGGCACGGCGGCCTCCGAGGCTCTGGCGGAGAAGACCTACCCCGCGCATGGATCTGCGCTACGCGGTCTGCAGAGTGGCGCGACCGTACCCGCACCTCCGCTCAGAGCGTCGCGGTCTGGTAGAGCTTGCAGCGATTCTCTCGTCAAACGGCCGCAGTTCTTGCGACGGGTTGTCTCTGATCGCCGTCGCGTGCCGGTGGTGGTGCTTGATCTGGACCGTCGATCCGGCGTAGGCTGGGCACCTCGGTGAAGCGACTCGTTCTACTGTGCGACGGGACCTGGGATCGCGCGACGCGCGAGTCGCCGACGAACGTACGAAAGCTGTCCAGGGCGCTGGCCGACGTGGGCACGGCGGCGGACGGCAGCTCGGTCGCGCAGCTGAGCAGGTATATCGAGGGCGTGGGGACGAGTTTCTTTGACCGGCTGCCGGGCGGGATGTTCGGCGTCGGTATCTCGGGGAAGGTTAAGGCGGGGTACCGGTGGATCTGCGAGCACTACGAGCCGGGCGATGAGCTGTTCCTGTTCGGCTTCAGCCGGGGAGCATTCACCGCGCGCAGCTGCGCGGGACTGATCCGCAATGCTGGGGTCCTGCGACCCGGGCAGGCCGGTCTCGTGGATGACGCATACCGGCTGTATCGCAGCCGCCGCGCCGCGATGCATCCGGATGGGGAGGCGGCGAAGCAATTCCGCGCCAAGAACTCCGTCGATCCAGTGCCCATCCGCTTTATCGGAGTTTGGGACACGGTCGGCGCGCTCGGCATTCCCGGTGTCCCAGCCCGGTTGGCCCGCGGGTGGTGGGGGTTTCATGACCTCAAGCTCAGCAGCAGGGTCGACCTCGCCTTCCAGGCACTGTCGATCGACGAGCACCGTCGTCCGTATCGGCCAACCCCGTGGGAGCACCAGTCGCATAGCGCCGGCCAGACGTTGTGTCAGGTGTGGTTCACCGGCACCCACGGTGACGTCGGCGGCGGCTACCGCGATCCGTCGCTGAGCGAGATCGCGCTGATGTGGATGGTCGGCCAAGCCAGCGGCGCGGGGCTCGGAATCCGCCCCGACTACTTCCGCTCGGTCCCGACGGCGCCGCTCGACACCGCTCGCGAGCAGGGACTGGTCATCTGCCCGTCCGTCGAGGGGCAGATCACGAACACCCGCAAGGGAATATTCAAGCTGCTGCCGTCGTACCTGCGGACGATGCTCGATCCCACTGGCGTCGCGCGCTATCGGGCGTCGTCCACCGCCCGAGACCGCCTCGACACCGCCAGCCCGAGATACGACGCGCCCAACCTCGAGCGATACCTGCAGGCCGGCGAACGGGTCGAGGACATCGACATCGGCTAAGCACCGCAGCTGATGAGCGCGCGTCGGAGAAGACGTTGCCTCGACCATCGTCGTCCCGTTCCCTAAGGCAGACTGGACGTGGATGTGCATCCGCTCCTCCTCTCGCGAAAGAAGAAGAACCGCGCCGGGGTCGATGCTGTTGCTGGCTGAAGTACTACCCCACGGATCGCGTGGGGGGCCAGCCGACTACCGCAGCCAGGCCGGACGACCACCTCCATATGGTCTGAGATGCGAAATTGGTGGCGGATCCGTCAATGAGAAGTGAGCCCCAATCTAACTAACCGCCGATTGGGCCGACTGCACATCTGTCCGTGGCTTACTCGGCTTCGGGGTAGACGAATATCCGAGGGCGGTGGGAATCTCGCTGGGCCCCTCGTCGATGTTGCTCGTTTCGCTTGATTCTTTCCCGCGCAACGCCGATGCAGAGAAATGCGGCGTCCATCAGGGGCGCCCGACTGTACAAGGAGGTACAGATGAAGAAGTTCAATGCATACCGTGTCTGCTCGGCCCTCGCAGCGATCGCAGCGCTCGTGGTGGCTTCCGGAGCGGGCTACAAGTTCTAGAAGGGGCGGGCGGGCGGGCGCCGTGGTAGCCGGCGCCGCTCGTCGACCCACCCTTCTCGCCATGGACGCTCGTCCTCGTGTTCGACACTACTGCGCCGCCGTCGTCGTGGTGGGCTGCGCCGTGGTCGCGATGTTGGTCGGGATGGCGAACCTCCGTTACATCGTCGAGCACCCGTTCATCTTTGGGTCCCTGACCGCTGGCGTGCTATTGGGCGAGATGCTGCCGGTGAAGATCCCACACGGAAGCAACGAAGAGGAGATCACGCTGTCGACCTCGTTCTCGATGGCATTGCTGCTCGCGGGTGGGCTCGGGCCGGCACTGATCGCGCAGGGAACCGCCTCGGTGATCCAGGACCTCGCCTCGGGTAAACCTTGGTGGAGGGTTCGCTTCAACGTCGCTCAGTACGCACTCTCGATGTCAGCGGCGATGATCGTCATGTCGGCGCTGTCCGCGACCTCACACATCGGATCCTCTCATCCTTTCACCAGCCGAGAACTGCCTGCGCTCGTGCTGGCCGCGGCGATGTCGTTCGTCGTCAACTCCGGCGTTGTCGGCGTGGCTGTGGCGCTCCATCACGAGATCCCGGTCGTCCGACACTTTCGTAACAACGGCACGTTCCTGCTCGTCACGGGTGGCGTGATGCTATGCCTGGCGCCGATCGTGGTCGCCGCGACGGCCTATTCGGTGGTCCTCGTACCGCTGTTCCTTGCTCCGATGGTGGCGATCCACAACACGGTCTGGCAGGGGGCGCGCAGCGAGCATGCTGCGCGCCACGATGCGCTGACCGGACTGCCGAACCGAACGGCCTTCCGAGAGCGGGTCGAGCGCGCAATCGCGGACGGTGGCGAGGCTTCTTGTCTACTGCTCGTCGACCTTGACCGGTTCAAGGAGGTCAACGACACGCTCGGTCATCGCTTCGGCGACCTACTGCTCCAACAGATCGCAGCGCGCTTTCGAGAGCAGCTGGCGCCGCGCGATCAGATTGCCCGGCTCGGCGGTGACGAGTTCGCGATGTTCAGTCCCGGCTGCGACCGCGAAGCCGCGCTCGCGCTGGCACAACGCGTCGCGGAGTCGCTACATACCGCGTTCGCGCTGGAGCACATCGTCGTCGACGCGCAGGCGAGCGTCGGGATCGCTCTCTTCCCTGACGACGGAATCGACGTGGAGACGCTGGTCCAAAGGGCTGATGTAGCGATGTATCGGGCGAAGGCAACCCACGCCGACGTCGCGCTGTACGACGAACGTCACGACCACAACAGTCCCGCGAGGCTCGCGCTCACCACCGCGCTGCGGGCAGCGGTCGAAACCGATGGGATCGTCGTGTTCTATCAGCCCGAGTTGGACCTGCGCACCGAGCAAGTGCAGACGCTCGAGGCGCTCGTGCGCTGGCGGCACCCCGACCTCGGCTTGCTGATGCCCGCCGCGTTCCTCGATATCACCGAGATCACGAACCTGATCAAGCCGCTCACACAGCGGGTACTCGATGTCGCTCTGCATCAGGTAGCCGAGTGGCGAGCTCTGGATATCGATGTCGCCGTCGCGGTCAACGTCTCGACCCGCGTGCTGGTCGACGACGAGTTCACCGAGCTTGTCGTGAGCTCGCTCGAGCGGGCCGAGGTCCCAGCGAACAGGCTCAAGCTCGAGATCACTGAGAGCACCCTGATCGCGGACCCCGTGATCGCGAGGGCTGTGCTGCGCGACCTCGATGACCTTGGCATCGAGATCTCGATCGACGACTTCGGAACCGGATACTCGTCACTTGCGTACCTGGCCGACCTCCCCGTATCCGAGATCAAGATCGACCGATCGTTTGTCAGCCGGATGGCGCCAGGCTCGAGCGAGACGATCATCGTCAGCTCGACGATCGATCTCGCTCATCACCTCGGTCTTCGCGCGGTCGCCGAAGGGGTTGAGGACCCCGCCCAGCTGGAGGAGCTTCAAGAGCTCGGCTGCGACGTCGCTCAGGGCTACGCGATCAGCAAGCCGATATCGGGCGAGGACGCGACGCGGTGGCTGCGCGAGCGCGCAGCGGGTGGGCGGCTCGCCGAAGCTCTGAGGGCGGCCGCATGATCCTGATCGTCCTCGCCGCGCTCTGCCTGGTCACCGTGCCGCTCACCGGTGGCCACCTCAGCCGCCTCGGGGAGCTTCGGCTGCGATGGCTCTGGCTCGCGCCGCTGGCACTCGCTGCCCAGGTGCTGATCGTTACTGTCGCGCCCAACGGCGACCGGTCGCTCCATACCGCCGTCCACGTCGGCAGCTACGTTCTGATCGGCATCTTCGTTTGCGCCAATCTGCGCGTCCCGGGTGCCCGGGCGATCGCTGCCGGAGCGCTGTCGAACGCGATCGCGATCGTGGCGAACGGAGGCGTCATGCCCGCGTCGGCGACCGCGATGCGGATCGCCGGGCTGACGGAGCGCGCCGGATTCAACAACTCAGCGCTGCTGGCGCATCCGCACCTGCAATGGCTGGGCGACATCATCCCTGTCCCCGGCCCGTGGCCACTTCAGAATGTTCTCAGCATCGGCGACTGCATCATCTTCGCCGGGATGCTCGTGCTGCTGCACCGGACGTGCAGGAGGTCCGCGCCCCCGCAGCTGCAGGTCTCCTGACGCCCGACCTAACGTCAAGAGTGAGCTGACCTGCCGGTCAGCAGCCGGATTGACCAGCGCGTGAGCACTTGCGCGCACCCGGTCGCGCCGTGTACAACACTGTCGGCATGGCTGAGTCCCAGCTCCACACCCTGCTCGGGGGAGGCGCCTTTTTCGAGAGCCCCCGCTGGCACGAAGGCCGGTGGTGGGTCTCGGACTTCTACCGCCACCTCGTGCTTTCAATCAGCGTCAGCGGTGAGCCGCGCGAGGTGCTTGAGGTGGACCAGCAGCCGTCTGGGCTTGGGTGGATGCCGGACGGGTCGATGCTCGTGGTATCGATGCGCGACCACCGGATCTTGCGGTGGTCCGCCGACGGGGGCGTCGCCGAGCACGCCGACGTTAGCGAGTATTGCGGCGGGCACCTGAACGACATGGTGGTCGACGCGCACGGCCGAGCATATGTGGGCAACTTCGGCTTCGATCTCATGGGCGGCGGCGACCCGGCTCCCGCCAACCTGATCCGGATCGACCCGGACGGCAGTGCGTCGATCGCCGCGGAGGACCTGCTGTTCCCGAACGGCTCGGTGATTACGCCCGACGGCAAGACGCTGATCGTTGGGGAAACCGCCGGCGCGCGCTATACGGCCTTCACGATCGACGACGACGGCTCGCTCAGCGACCGCGGTGTCTGGGCCCAGCTCGCACCGACACCTGAGATCACGACCCTGGCGGAGACCCTCGGCAAACTCCAGTTCGGACCGGACGGCTGCGGCCTCGACGCCGAGAACCACATCTGGTGCGCGGACGAGGTCAACGCGCGCTGCGCCCGGATCGCGCCCGGCGGAGACATCGTCGACGAGATCAACGCACCCGACGGGCTCGGCTTCTTCGCGTGCATGCTCGGCGGCGAGGATGGCCGGACGCTGCTCATGTGCGCCGCGCCGGACTTCGCCGAGGTCAACCGCACGGCCGCCCGCGAGGCCGTCCTGCTCACGACCACGGTCGACGTCCCCCACGGCGGCCTGCCGTAGCGGCATTGCCGCTCCCCGCCTTCCTCATCGCAGCGCGATCGGGCTGGGCGCCGAATGCTCGGTACTGAAATAGGAGACTCGGCTCTCGGTACGCGCCGTTCATCCGGTTAAGGTGATGCGCGCCTTTCGGGCCACTCCTACGGTGAGCGCGGCGATCAGTGGAGACCAGGGGCAATGATGCGTATCGAGGATTATGGGTTGATTGGTGATATGCAGGCTGCCGCTCTGGTCGGTCGTGACGGGGCGGTGGATTGGTTGTGTCTGCCGCGGTTCGATTCGGCGTCGTATTTTTCGGCGCTGGTGGAGCTGCTGGCGGCCGGGTACACCGAGGAGGCGCTCGGCTTCCGGGATTTCCTGTTGCGGGTCGGGACTCGCGACCCGACGAAGATCCAGATCGTGTATGACATCCGCGGCGAGCGGCGCCTGACCGAGTTTGAGCTGGATCAGCTGCCCGGCTATGAGGGCTCAAGACCTGTTCGGGTCGGTAACGCGGCCTCGGAGCAGTTCCAGCTCGACGTGTACGGCGAGGTGATGGGTGTCGCGTTCATTGGCGTTGAGGCGCTGGGCAGGATCGAGCAGCGGTTCTGGCCGCGTTGGCGGACGGTCGTCGAGCACGTCGAGACGATCTGGCGCGAGCCGGACGATGGGATCTGGGAAACCCGGGGGCAGCGACAGCACTTCACCTACTCCAAGGTGATGGCGTGGGTGGTGTTCGACCGCGCCGTGCGGATCGCGGAGCGGTTCGAGCTCGAGGCGCCGCTTGAGCGCTGGAAGCAGATCCGGGAGGAGATCCACCGCGAGGTCTGCGAGCGTGGCTATGACAGCGAGCGTCGCACGTTCACCCAGTACTACGGGTCCACGGAGCTCGACGCGAGTGTGCCGAACATCCCGTTGGTGGGGTTTCTTCCCGGCAGCGATGAGCGGGTCACCGCGACGATCGATGCGGTCTGGAGCGAGCTCGGCCACGGCGGGTTCCGCCCGCGCTACTCGACCGCCGAGACCGACGACGGGCTCCCGGGCGATGAGGGGCAGTTTTTGGCGTGCTCGTTCTGGCTGGTCAGCGCGCGCGCGATCTCGGCGGCGCACGAGGCTGCTCGACGTGGCTGAGAGCGCTGCGGTCGAGGTTCAGCGGCCGCCAGGACAGGGGTCGGGCATGTCGCCGCGGAGGATGCTGATTCCGCTCGCTCTGACCCAGTTCATCGCCAGTTTCGCGGGCTCGAACATGAACGTCGCGATCACGAACATCAGCAAAGACCTCGACACGACGATCCACGGCGTGCAGACCGCGATCACGCTGTTTCTGCTGTGCATGGCGGCGTTGATGATCCCCGGCAGCAAGCTCACCGACATCTGGGGCCGCAAGCGTTGCCTGACCCGGGGCCTCAGCCTGTACGGGATCGGGGCGGTGATCGCCGCGCTCGCGCCAGGGCTGGGTGTGTTGATCGTCGGCTACTCGGCGTTTGAGGGTGTCGGTTCGGCGCTGATGATCCCCCCGATCTACATCCTCGCGACGCTGGCGTTCAGCGATCTGCAGTCACGCGCCAAGGCGTTCGGCGTGATCAGCGGGATGGGCGGGATCGGCGCCGCCGCCGGACCGCTGATCGGCGGTCTGATCACAACGACGATCAGCTGGCGCGCGTCGTTCCTGCTCCAAGCCGCGGTCGTCGCGATCATCATCTTCCTCAGCCTCAAGATCACCGACCCCTTACCGGCGGACCCGACCCGCCCATTCGACGGCGTCGGAGCCGTGCTGTCCGCGGCCGGCATGTCGTTGCTGGTGATCGGCATCCTGCAGGCCGGCAACAACAACACGCTGCTGGTCATCTTCCTCGCACTCGGAGCCGCATCCCTGCTCTGGTTCTTCCAGCACATCCGCTCAAACGAACAAGCCGGCAAAGAACCGCTGCTCTCCACCAGCCTGTTTCGCAACCACACCTCCAACCTCGGGCTCGTCACCCAGAACATCCAATGGCTGCTGCTGATGGGCGTCACCTTCGTCGTCTCCGCCTTCCTCCAAACCGAAAAAGGGTTCAACGCGATCAAGACCGGCGTCATCTTCACCGCAGCAACCGCCGGCATCCTCATCTCCTCCCTCTCGGCCGAGCGACTCGCCAAGCAGTACGCACAACGCACCCTGATCCGCGTGGGGTTCATCATCACGATCGCCGGCATCGGGCTGCTGCTCGCGATCGTCAGCGTCTCAAAGCACGTGATCGCGTTCACGCCCGGGCTGCTGCTGATCGGTCTGGGCCTTGGCGTCATGCTGACCCCCTCGGTCAACATCGTGCAATCCAGCTTCCCCGAACAGAAACAGGGCGAGATCTCAGGCCTCTCGCGCAGCGTCTCCAACCTCGGCTCATCGCTCGGCACCGCGATCGCCGGCACAATCCTCGTCGCAGACCTCGCCAGCAGCAACAAAAACCAGGGCTACATCCTCGCGATGATCAGCCTCGCCGCCATCGCCCTGATCGGCCTCGCCGCCGCGATCGTCCTCCCCGCCAACCCCGAACCGCAACCAAGCACCCCGATCGCGCCCGCCCCGCCAACCGCGCTGGACCCAGCCACCGAGCACCAATAG
Source organism: uncultured Solirubrobacterales bacterium (assembly GCA_963794285.1). Taxonomy (GTDB): domain Bacteria; phylum Actinomycetota; class Thermoleophilia; order Solirubrobacterales; family Solirubrobacteraceae; genus Palsa-465. The sequence continues at coordinate 846,097 of CAWCDS010000005.1, read as the reverse complement.
GCCTCCCAGACCCCCAAAGCCTCGCTACTGCGGAAACCGACCGCGCATGAAAGAGCAGCTAAAAAAGTTCATCCTGGGAGACCGGCAGAGGATCGCCGGGACCGTCTACGGAACGATCATCGTCATGTCAGTCCTCGCCGCCGGGGCAAAGCCATACAACCACCACCTCTGGCGGCTGGAGATCATCGCCGCCGTCAGCGTCGTCGTACTCTGGCTCGCGCACATCTACTCACACGGACTCGGGGAGAGCCTCAACCTCGGACGTCGCGTCACCACCGCCGAGCTTTCCTCGATCGCCCGCCGCGAATACTCCATCGTCGGCGCAGCAACCCTCCCGTTAGTCGCTATCGCCCTCGGCGCCGCCCGACTGCTGGCAGAACGAACCGCAGTGCAACTCGCCCAGCGCAGCTCGGCGTGACGGAGATCGCCCCCGCACCAGTTTGGACAGCGAGTGATGTTCTACATCGGAGGTCGAACGTCCGGCCGCATCGTCGGGCCTGCCGACGGCTGGCCTTCCCAGGTGTCGTTGGGTCCGCCTTCGATCGTGAGACCGTGGATGATCCACAGGCTCAGCGCGAACACAGCCAACGACCAGAATGGGTATGCGGGAAGGTCGAGCAGTGCGCCGATTGCAGCGAGGCAGCCGACGGCGATGGCGAAGTATCGCCCGTAAGCGCCACCCTGGAACAGCGACAGCGCCGCGGCGAGCTCGAGGATCCCGATGATCAGCGTGATCCAGCCCCAGCTCTTGAGGCTGGCGAAGACATAGTGCGTGTCGTGCACGAAGAACTTCGAGTTCCCGATCGCGGCGATTCCGTAGATGATGTTCAGCACGCCGCCGACGGTCAGCAGCACAGCTGCAAACATGGCCCGGCCAAGGCCTCTGACCTGGTTCATCGTCAACTCCTTCCGGTAGCGGGACGCGATATGCGCGCTAGCAACTGAGACTCAGCTCCAAGTCCGCACCGTTGCGCATGCGGGCCGTCGTCTCATCATCCGTAAGGGGTGAGGATTCGCAGTTCGCCGTCGCCCAACTAACGTGCCACTTGACGTTCGACCCGGCCGCGCGGCGGGCCAGCGACGCCTCGGCCGCTGGGCGGGCTTGGTTCGTCGAGTCTCGCGGCCACCGACTGTGGGTTCGTGGGCTGGTTGAGTTCCCGAAGTTGGTTGAGCGCCCAGACACCTGATTGGATGTGGGTCGTCATCGCGCGGTGCGCACGTTTGCTCGCGCGAGCTTCAATAGCACCCGCGATCTCGTCGTGTTGGTCCAGGGCAAGCTCTACCGCCGCGGGAAGCGTGCCGGTGATCTGGCGGGCGTTGCTCAGCAGGTCGGACACGGGGACCAGGACCTTCGCGACCATCGTGTTGCCGCACGCATCTGCGATTACCTGGTGGAACTCGATGTCCGCCTCCCAGACCGGAGTTCCCATCTCGTACGCGACGCGGTAGTGGGCCAGCGCGCGTCGCATGGCGAGGAGGTCCGCGTCGGTTCGGTGTATCGCCGCCCTCTCGGCAGCGGCGGGCTCGAGGATCAGTCGCAGGTCGTACAACTCGGTGACGGTTTGGTCGCGAAGGAGGACGGACACGGCAGAGCTCGCAAGCGCGTTCCCTGCCCCGCTGTCGAGCACTTTTGCGCCTAAGCGGGGCCTGATCTCGACGAGGCCGAGAATGCGGAGGCTCTGCATTGCTTCTCGGACGGTGTTACGCCCGACGCCGTACTCGCCCATGAGCTCGTGCTCGGAGGGGAGCCGGTCGCCGGCTTTGTACTCGCCACACCGTATGCGTGCGAGCAGATCGTCGGCCACCGTCTTGCTCAGAGACTCGGCCATGCGCGCGATCCAAGAACCGGTGCCGGGATTCTCATTGTGGGTCTTGACATTGGCACGTTCGCTGTAGTCTAATCCCATTTGTAGGACAAATGGAACCAGTCATGGCGGAAGGTAGCTGCGCTTGGAGTATGCGCTCGAGCTCAGCGCGGATACGGACCTGACTTTGATGGACGCCCGGGCGCTTGCACGCGAGAACGCGGAACTCAAAGCCGCCCTGAGGGAATCGCGTCGCGAGCTCGTTGACGCTCGCGCGAGGATCATCGGGGCGAGTGACCGAGCGCGCCGCAGGCTTGAGCGAGACCTCCACGACGGCGCTCAGCAGCGGTTGACGGCGATCCAGATCAGGCTTCGGATGGCCCAGGAAGCTGCCGTGGATGAGGACCTGGCACGACAGCTCGAATCGATCAGCGTCGATGCGGAGCTCGCTGTCGCCGAGCTGCGAGCGCTGGCACGCGGGATCTATCCAGCTGCGCTGAGGGACCGGGGTCTCGCCGACGCCGTTCGCTCGCTGGCGATCAGCGCTCCGATCCCGGTCAGGGTGATCGACCACGGTATCGGTCGTTCCTCGGCGCTCGTGGAGGCGGCAGTGTACTTCTGCGTGAGCGAGGCCGTGCAGAACGCAATCAAACACGCGGGGGCGGATGCGCGGGTGACCGTGGTTCTCACACATCGCCCGCGAGGGGGCATCCGGTTTGAGGTGACTGATGACGGGGTGGGGATGGATGTGGCGACCCGCCCAGACGGGATCGGCCTGATCAGCATCCGCGATCGGATCGGCGCGGTCAGTGGCGGGCTTGAGATCAGCTCCACTCCCGACCGGGGCACGAGCGTGCGAGGAACGGTCCCAGACGATCGGCGCCCTCCTGCAAACGCGACGTCCGATCGCCTCGCCGACAGGCTGATAGTGACTCCTCACCGGCCCCTCACACACCGCGAGCTCACAGACCGCGACCCAGCCGAGCGCTCCAGGGTGATTGCGTGAGCGCAGCGCGTGCCTCGGACCCCTCTGCCGGAAGGTCGGTCGTGATCGGCGCATTCGATCCGCCCCGCGGCACCCGCGGATCGCTGTTTCTGAACTGTCCACGCTGTGGACTGAGCATCCGCGTGCGAGCGCCGTGGCTCGCCGTGGAGCACTGCCCGAGATGTCTCGCGCGCGCCCGGATCCCGGTCAGTCTGTTCGTCTCACCGCTGTCTGCCGACGGGCTCTACGCCCAGGGATCAGCGCCAAACGCCGATCGGCAGCTGCCGGTCAGATCTCGCCGCTCCGAGGCGAGATCTCAGCTGCCGGTCTGATCCGCGCCGCGCAACGGGCCTCCCGAGGCTCACACAGGCTGCAGAAGCAGGCTTGCACGTCACGGCCACCGCTCCTGGGGCATCGCTGAGGTTCGCGGCGACTCGAGACGCTATAGAAATTGCGAGCATGGACGGGCCCAAGCGCGACGAGCAGCTCGAGCAGGTGCTGGAGAGCATCCGCCTGCTCGGGCAAGCGAGTATCCCATGCCTCGGGTACAACTTCTCGCTTGCGGGTGTCTGGGGCCACGTGACGGGGACGTTCGCGCGCGGCGGGGCGGAATCGATCGGCTTCAACGCGGATCAGATCGGCGCACAGCCAGAAATACCAAGTCTGGAACATGGACTTCGACGAGACGACGGGCGATGAGACGATCGGGACCGTCGACGCCGACGAGCTGTGGTCACGGTTCGAAGCGTTCATGACCGCGGCCATCCCCGTTGCTGAGTCCGCAGGCGTGCGGCTGTGCGCCCACCCCGACGACCCTCCGGTGCCGCGATTGCGCAACACCGCCCGTGTCCTGACGAGCGAGGCCGCGATGCAGCGTCTGCTCGACCACACGCGGAGAACGGTTACGACGGCGTGCTCATCCCGGACCACACACCGCAGATGACCTGCGCGGCCCCCTGGCACGCCGGGATGGCTTATGCCCTCGGATACATGAAGGCAGCCATGCGTGCCGTGGAAGAATCATGACCGCACGCAAATCAACGTGGGCGCCGCGGTCAGACGTGCCCACCGAAGGAACACACGATGCGTCGCGTTGAGCGTCTCCCCGAACCCGACGTGCTGATCCCGGCCGAAGCGTCCGTGGGAGAGGGACCGGTCATCGATCACCGGACCGGCCGGCTCTGTTGGGTCGACATCGTCGAGGGGATTCTCTACGAGAACGATCTGGCCGATGGACTGCAGACAGCCGCGGCGCTGGGGACCATGGTCGGCGCGGTCGCCCCGCGCGATCAGGCCGAAGGGTTCGCGGTTGCGGTCGCCGACGGGTTCGGCTATTGGACGTCAGGACAACTCGCTATCGCGGATCCGGTGCTACCCGAAGCACACCGCCGTATGAACGACGCCAAATGCGACTCACGGGGGCGACTGTGGGCCGGCAGCACCCACATGCAGTTCGCCACGGGCGCCGGCGTGCTTCACCGCTGGGACGGCGGCCCAGTCAGCGTGACGATGGCCGCTGGATTCACCCTCCCCAACGGGCTGGGATGGAATCCAGAGGACACGACCATGTACCTGATCGACAGCATGACCAACACCCTCCTCAGCGCCTCCTACCACGCGGACGAGGGCGAGGTCGGGGAGTTCGCCGGCGTGTGCAAGATCGATCCGGGCCTGCCTGACGGCTTAGCGGTCGACGTCGATGGCTCGATCTGGGTGGCAGTGTGGGGCGGCGCCGAGGTGCGCCGCTTCAACTCCGCCGGCGAGCTCACCGGCATCATTCCAATGCCGGTCACCCAGCCGGCCAGCTGTACGTTCGGCCCGGACGGGACGCTTTACATCACCTCCGCACGCAACGGACTGAGCCCCGAGGACCTCACCAGCCAACCACACGCCGGGTCGGTCTTCGCGCTCTCGACCAACACCCTCGGAGTCCCAGTATGCGCGTTCGCGGCGTGATCGACGTCAATGTGGGGTCGGCTTGAGGCGCCTGGGCCGTACCGCATCGCCGACTTGGCCGGCTCGATCAACGTCTTCATCCACTGGAAGCGGAGGACGATCCCGCGCGATCAGCGCAACCGCGCGTCACGCGTATGTATCGACCGCCAGCCCGCCCGTGATCGAGTTGGCGAGCGACGTGCCATAGCCAGTGTCGCCGCTGCCGGACAGCAGCGAACCGAGGTTCTCGCCCGAGTTGAGCTGCGCGAACAGCGTGCTAGGGTCGATGCCGAGAGTGCTGGCCAGGGACGAGAGGTTGTTCTCGGCGCGAGCATTTGTGCCGCTAATGGAGGAGACGCCGCTGGGGGCCTGACCGCCGCCGACCGGCGATTCGGCATTCGCGATGCTGCTCGCCATCTGGGTCAGCTGGGTGCTCGACAGGGCTGGAGCGCCCTCGGGAGCATTGGCCTTGAGGTCTGACGCGATGCTGTTGATCAGGTCGCCGCTGGAAACACCCTTTTGGGACGCCAGGCTGCTCAGCGTCGTGCCCGACTGCAGGTCCTGGCTGAGCTCGCTTGTGCTGACGCCCAGCAACTGCGCGGTGTCGGTCAGCGGCGGCGGCGCTCCGCCGCCTCCGTGGTGATGGTGATGACGGCCGGCTCGCGCGGTTCCGTTCGCGATGTTGGTCGCGATCTGCGTCAGCTGGGTGCTCGACAGGGTTGGGGCGCCCTCGGGAGCGTTGGCCTTGAGGTCTGACGCGATGCTGTTGATCAGGTCGCCGCTGGAAACACCCTTTTGGGACGCCAGGCTGCTCAGCGTCGTGCCCGACTGCAGGTCCTGGCTGAGCTCGCTTGTGCTGACGCCCAGCAGTTGCGCAGTGTTCGTCATCGGCGGCGGCGTGGGCCGCGTCAGCGGTGGACCATAAGACACCGCGCTGCCGGCGCTCGTAGCGGTGACGTTCATCAGGATCTTCCTTCCCGTCGGGGGCTTCCTCCAAGTAGTCGGCCGCTGCCCGCCGGCACGCCTAAGAGCTCGATAAGAACACGCGCAATGCGTGTCGGCGGGTCCTGAACGCCCGGTCATCGATGCCCAGACTGAGCGCCGGGCGTAGACGTGCGAGGCTGAGCCATGTCGATCAATCCTCGTATCGTCGTTCAGGATGCCGAGCGCGCCGCCGCCTTCTATCTATGGTGCTGCGTTCGGTGCTCAGGAGGGTCATCGCATACGCGTTCAGTCCGACGCGATGGGTGCCCTTCGCCGGAGCTCTCGGGCGGCGCGTTGCGGTGACTGTGATGTCGCTAGTCGGCGAGGCCCTTGTCGCGCAGCTCCTGCTGCGCGGACTCGGTCTTATCGAGACCGCCGATCTGCATGCCTCGGAGCACAGCTGGCGCCTTGGTGAACTGGATCTCACGGTAATCAACGACTTGGACGTGGTTGCCCCACGGGTCATGGAAGTCGAGCGATCCGGACGACTGCACGCCGACGCCGGCCTGCTGCATCGCGGCTCGGACCGCCTCCTTGTCATCGACCACCAGGCCGAAATGTCGCGCGCCGTCATGCGGTTGCGTGCGACCAGCGGCAAGCGCAATGAACTGGTCGCCGATATCGATGAAGCCCATCCTCCTTCCGGCACGACCACGCAGCTCGAACTCGAAGAAGCGCCCGTACCAACTCAGCGACTCGTCGAGGTCGCCGACCTCAAGCGCTACGTGGTTGATCCCAACAATCCGTGCCACCGTTGTTTCATACTTGCGCCTGGCGCATAGGCTGTCCATCGGCAATTGGTCCTACGCCGGTGCGACGTGCATCGTCTTGCATATAGTTGCGCGTCCGTTTGCCGATCCCTGCGCAGTGTCGAGTGCCGGCTGACTGCTTGGGCTGTCTACGCGGCGAGGGAAACGCGCCCGCGGGATCGTTATGCGCCTACGTGCTCTGACGGTTCGGTTCTTAGACGGCTCCGGCGACGACAGTCGCCCCCGATGGGACGGCCGGAGCTGCGGTGGCGCGAACGTGCGGCCCCACCGGCGGGCGCGTAGCACTGCGGGAGGCCGGACTGTCGTTGCGGAACTCCAGTGAACGATTCCAGCTCAGCTGGGCACGAAAGCCGGACGAGGTCCAGAGCGTCTCAGCGCGAGCGTCGGTCCGCCTCGCTGAGGCGCGCGGCAATGAGCTTCTTCACGACAGCCTTCGGCAGGGGCCGATCGACGGGGAAGTGCAGCGAGCCTTTGGTCATCGTGTAGCCGGCTAGGTCGTCGGCAAGCTGCCTGAGGACCGTACCGCTGTGCGGCAGGTAACTGAGATGGTCCTTGAACGCGGCGAAGCCGGCGACGGTTCTGCCCTGCGAACGGAACGCCGGCATGCCGTACGACATCCCCTGTTCCGCGTCTGGAATGACGTCGAGGATCGTGCGCCGCAGCGCTTCAAGCGTGCTCCGCTTCGGCTCCTCGACACCTCGGAGGTAGCCATCAATCTCGCCGGAGGACACGGCTGGCATTCTAAGAAATCTCGGTGTTGGCCGGTCAACGTTGCTTGAGCGGGCGTGCTGGGCGCCGTCGCTCCCTGATGACCGCTGGACCTCGCGCGTTTGCTTCCCGCCGGTCGGGTAGTACCTCTCGCGAGCAGCGAACTTGGACGAGGAGGTCAACGGCAATGGCGACCGCAGTAGCTACGGGTGACGCACTCAGTACGGGCGATGGGCTCAGCACGATCGAGACGAACATCCCCGCCCGCCTCGACCGGCTTCCTTGGTCGAAATGGCACTGGCGGATCCTCGTCGGACTTGGCACCGTCTGGATCCTCGACGGCCTCGAGGTCACGATTGTCGGCTCAATCGCCGGCGCGATCTCGGCCAAGGGAAGCGGGATCAACATCTCCACGGCCGAAGTGGCCGGCTGGGCAGCCTCGATGTACGTCGCGGGCGCCTGCTTCGGCGCCCTGCTGTTCGGCCGGCTGACGGACCTGTTCGGGCGCAAGCGGCTGTTCATGATCACGCTCGGGGTTTACCTCGTCGCCACGATCGCGACGGCCTTCGCGTGGACGCCATGGTTCTTCCTCGCCTGCCGGTTTGTGACCGGCATGGGAATCGGCGGTGAGTACAGCGCCATCAACTCCGCGATCGACGAGCTGATCCCGGCGCGTCACCGCGGCCGAATCGACATCATCATCAACGGCACCTACTGGGCCGGCGCCGCAGCCGGGGCACTGCTGTCGGTCGTTGCGCTGCATGTGCTCTCGCCATTGCTCGACTGGCGCGTGTGCTTCGGCTTGGGATTCGTCCTCGGGCTCGCGATCCTGATCGTTCGCCGGCACGTTCCGGAAAGTCCCCGCTGGCTGTTCATCCACGGCCATGAAGCGCAGGCCGAGCAGATCACGCGCGAGATCGAACGGCAGGTCATCGCATCCACCGGCGCACAACTCGCTCAGCCAGACGACACGATCACGATCAGGCAGCGCAGATCAATCGGGCTGTGGGAGATCGCCCGCACGATCGTCGCCACCTATCCGAAGCGGACGGTGCTCGGCCTGGCTCTGTTCATCGGGCAGGCGTTTCTCTACAACGCGATCCTGTTCGGCTACGCGACCCTTCTGAGCACGTTCTTCGGCGTCGCGACGGCCAATGCGCCCTACTACCTCGTCGCGTTCGCGGTGGGGAACCTGTTGGGGCCAGTCGTGCTCGGGCCGCTGTTTGACTCCGTCGGTCGCAAGCCGATGATCGCCGGCACATACATCCTCTCGGGCACGCTATTGCTCGTCACCGGCTACCTGTTCGACCAACATCAGCTCACCGCGGCATCGCTGACTGTGTGCTGGTCGGTGGTGTTCTTCTTCGCATCCGCCGGGGTCAGCGCCGCCTACCTGACAGTCAGCGAGATCTTCCCGATGGAGACCCGCGCGCTCGCAATCGCGCTGTTCTATGCGGTCGGGACCGGAGTCGGCGGGATCATCGGACCGCAGCTCTTCGGACGATTGGTTCCGACCGGCAAGACGTCTGATGTATTCCTGGCGCTGGCGATCGGCGCCGTCCTGATGATCGTCGGCGGCGTCGCCGAGATTGCGTTCGGAGTCAAAGCGGAGCGACGGGGACTCGAGGGCATTGCCAAGCCGCTCACCGCAGTCGAGACAGCGGTGCGGAGTCGTGTGGCACGTGTTGGCTCTGCGAGCGCGTCAGCCACGAGGACACCCCGCACCGCCGCCACAACATAGGCGGGCCCCTTGACGACCAAGCGCTCCGGGCGTCAGATCAGAAAGTGGTGCAGTACCTGAACGAAGCACACGCGAGCGAGGTCGACCTCGTGAGCGTGCTGAAAGCGCAGATCGCGATTTCAGCGATGGGAGCGGCCAGCCGGTCGGTGTTACGCGGGGAACGACCTGATCCTCGTACAAGCCGATCGTGCCAGTATCGTCGAGTTGACGGCCAGCACGAACGAATGAGGCTCATCCACGACGCGGACCCGCCTCTTGGCGAACTCTTGATACGGATGTTCGACGTCGACAAGCTATGCCGGTGTACCGCGGATCTGTCCCCAGGCTGCTTGTCGTGGTCGCCGTCATCGCCATCGCGGTGTTCGTCGTTCTGACGATCGCCGCGACTGGTAGTTCCTCGCTCGCCGTTGACTCACGCGCCTTCCAGATCGCCGAGGACCTGCGGACTCCATGGCTCGACGACGCCGCTCGCCTGGTCACGAAGCTAGGCCTGATCGCGATCGTGGGCTCCGCCGTGCTCCTCGCCGCCGGGCTCCTGATCAGACATCGAGATCGCGCCCGCGCCGCGGCGCTCGTGCTCGGAGCGACACTCGCGTGGATCGGCGTGTGGATCGTCAAATCGGTCATAGACCGCCCCCGCCCGCCGGACCCGCTCGTGCACACCTCCGGCCAGAGCTATCCCTCGGCTCACGCCGCCAACTCGGTCGGCTGGCTCGCGCTCTCGCTCGCGCTCACCGTCGCGATCCCCACCCGGGGCCGCCAGATCGTTGCGATCACTTCCGGCGCGCTGCTCGCGTTGCTCGTCGGCCTGAGCCGGATCTACCTGCGCGCCCACTACGCCTCCGACGTCCTCGCCGGCCAGGCGCTCGCCGTGGCAATGTACGCGCTCGCCACGATCGGTGCGATCGTCTGGCAAGCACGCCACGACTCGGCCATCGCCGGCCAGCCGACAGCCTCTGCGCCAACCGCCGCCAGGTGACTTGCGACTACAGCGCTGGCATGTGCATGACACGATCTCGGCGGTGAGGCAAATAGATCGTCAGCTCACGGTCGTTACCGGCGGTAGCCGCGGGATCGGAGCAGCCACGGTGCTGCAGCTCGCAACTGAACGACATGACGTCGCGCTCGCCTACCGCGAGGACGCACAGGCCGCGGAACGGGTCCGCATGGCCGCGTGCGACGCCGGCGCGCGCTGTGTCGCGATCCAGGCCGACGTCACCCGTGAGTCGGAGGTGGAACGCCTGTTCGCCGCCGCTTCCGAACTAGGGCATGTCACCGGGCTGGTCAACAACGCCGGGATCACGGGACATATCGGTGATCTGGCCGACACGCCCGTTGATGTGATTCGCCGCGTGATCGACATCAACCTACTCGGCGTCGTGCTCTGTGCCCGAGCGGCTGTCCGAGTCATGTCAACGAAGCGGGGTGGCCGCGGCGGCGCGATCGTCAACGTCTCCTCAGCCGCGGCAACGCTCGGCTCTGCCCACGGGTACGTCCACTACGCCGCGGCGAAGGCGGCGGTGGATACGCTCACCGTCGGTTTGGCCAAGGAAGTGGCCGACGAATCGATCCGAGTCAACGCAGTCGCGCCAGGAATCGTTGCTACCGAGGTCGATCTCGTACGGCGTCGCGTGCAGGACCGAGAGCTGGCCGGACATGTTCATGACGATCGGGTCGGAGTACCAGCTCCACTCGAGCTTGCCGTCGGCGCTCAGGAGCTCGGCCTCGGGCGGCGCGGCGCCGCCGAACGGCAGCGAGATCCGCGGTCCGAGGCTGATCCCGGCGGTCACGTTGGTCAACAGGACCGGGGGCTGCTTAGAGTAGTCCCACTGGAAGCCGCCGCCGATTCGCTGCAGGAACAGCCCGGACTCCGCCAGCGGGATCCCCTCCCCGCCCAGGCCTCCGGCCTGGAGCTGGAGCGCCTGGAGGTCGTAGCCGCGGAGGTCGAACGCACCTGACGCCTCGATGTTCTGGAACGAGAGCTGGACGTTGACGTGCTTCACGATGCCGACATCGGCGGGCAGCTCGAACAGCGCCTGGCCATACCAGCGCTGCATCGTCGGGTTCGGGTCGTAGCAGATCTGCGCCAGCGCGAGCGAGCCCGCGTCGACGCCGAACAGCTTGAGCTGCTTGTCGTTGAACGGCGCGAAGCAGCCGCCGAACCGCATCCCGCGCCGGTTTGTGAGCTCGATCGTGCCCTGCAGCGCGACGCTCTGGACAGGTTGGGGGCTGCTGTTTGGGACGTAGCGCTCGAACTTCCCGTCGCCAAAGTTCCACTCCGCCTGCATCGTCGATGGGAAGCGCGGCCCGACCTGGCCCTGGAGGCTGATCGTCGTAAGCCCTGGCGAGAAGACCCACGGCACGCCGATTGTCCCGCCGTTGTTGCCGACCGGGTTGCCGGTGCCGATGTTGACCGGCCAGCCGAACAAGTTGGGGGTGATCCCGGTCGACGCACTGCCCGATTCGATGTCGCTGACCGCGCCGCCCGCGCCGCCGGAGAAGGTCATCCCGAAACGCTCGGACTTCCAGGCCGGGATCCCGTCGACCCAGACGGTCACCGGCCCGTCGCTCGATACGTGCGGCCCGTTCGGATCGAGCGTGATCGTCGTCTTACCGGTGGGCTGGACGTCGATGCCGTCGAGCCGTACCGGCTGCGTGCTGGTGAACCGCTTGCCGCTGCCTTCGTCCTTCCAGCAGCCGACCGCCTCGAGACTGCCGAATGTCTTCGCCCCGGGGATGTCGCCCGTCGTCGCGAGCGAGCCGGGCAGCGGTGTGCCGTGCGGGTCCGGCACGACGCAGCTGGAGAAATCCACCAGCCGATCGCGATCGAGCGTCACGTGGCAGTCGGTCGTCTGCACGACGCAGTCGGTGCTCGTGACCGGGAAGAACGCCGTGTCGCCCTTGTTCAGCGCCGTGACGGTCCAGCTACCTGGTCCGAGATCCTTCTTGACCGTCCCGTCGGCCCCGGTCACGGCGGTGACGAGGTCGGTCGGAGACCCGTCGCGCAGCATCTGCACGCTCACCCCTGGCGTGCCCGCACCGGTCTCGTCGATGACCTTCGCGCCGAGCGAGAAGGAGCCGGTGAAGTCGGCGACCGCCGACTGGTCCTTGGCGAGCGGTACCTGGCAGGAGTCCGTGCCCTTGGTGCCGTCGCAGCGGGCCGGCGCGAACTCGGTGCCGGCCTGCGGACCGGCCCCGTGCGGTGTGACCGTGTACGTCCCCGGATCGAGTGTCGCGACGTACGCGCCGCTCGGGTCGGTCGTGAAGGTCTTGTTGACGTTCCCGCTGCCGTCGGTGCCGTTGACCTCGACCTGGATCGCGCCGATCCCCTGCGCCTGGGGATCGGTGAGCCGGCCGGAGATCCGCTGGCCGCCCGGCGTGAGGATCTGGTAACCGCTGTCGCTCGAGGCGAGGATCGTTCCGTTCTTGCTGATCGCGAGTGCGCCGACGAGTGTCGGCGACCCCGCCGGCAGCAACGTCTGCAGGTCGATCGGCGTCGGCGGCGTCCCGGTCGCGGGCGCCACCGCGCTCGGCCACAGCGTCGCGATCGAGGTACCGTTGCCGAACGAGTAACCGACGACGTCGCCGTCGGCGTTGACGCCGTTGGCGTAGCCGTTGGGAAGCCCGCCGGCCGGGGTCAGATGCTTTTCGGCGCCCGCGTTGACCGAGTAGACCGGCAAGCTGTTGTCGGTGCCAACCACGACGCCGGAGTCGTTGAGCACGTTCGACCAGAAGCTGGCCACAAACGGAAGCTGCTTGGTCGTGTTGGCAGCCTTGGACCAGAGGTCGGACTCGGTCGCGTTGGGATTTGCCGAGAGCTGCTTGTTGACGACCACCTGATCGCTGCTGTTGATCGCGACACCGGTCGCGATCCCGCCGGAGAGTGGTGGCGCGATCACCTGGCCGCTGCTCGCCAGCGTCCCCCCGTGAGGGATCAGCACCGCGCTGTACTGAGCAAAACCGCTGCCGGTGCAGAAGGTCGCGCTGCCGGTGATGTCCCCGCCGGCGTTGATCGCGTCGGCCTCCGAGTCGAATGTCGGCGACTGGCTGAAGCACTGCGCCGGAGTCGCGCTCGGCAGCAGTCCGAGCGACGTCGGAGCACCGGCTCCGGCTGGCCACTCCGCAGCGAGCCGGTTGTCTTGGTTGGCGGGATTCGGGTCCTTGAATTACGCCCAGCCGACGGCCGTGCCCGAGGCGTTGATGTCGCTGGCGACGTAGTTGATGTTGTCGAAGCAGCTCCCAGTGCCGACGACGTGCAACGACGGGTCGCCTGCCGGCAACTGGAGCGATGTTGGGAGTTCGGCTCGCGCATAACCCCGAACAGAGACGTGAGACACCACGACGGCGATTTGCGTTGCGTGAAACCGGCGTCCATTGACCTAGACGTGCGCACACTGCCCCCAAAAAGATCGCGCTGCCCAGGCATCAACGCTGAAGCCCAGGACGAGCCGCGAAGCTACTGCAACCCGTTGCCAGCGTCCATACGCAGTTCTACGTAGATGCGATCGATCCGCCAGCTATTGCGGCTGTTCTGTCAGCTAGAGCGGTTGCTGTTCGGGGCACGGCTGCTAGCCGAGTCGAAAGGACCGTGGGAACTACGGATGGATTCTGTGCTTACGGTGCTACGTTCGCTTGTTCGGCCGGGCTGCCCCGTCCGGGCGGCCTCCGCGGAACTTCGCGCTTGCACACCGTCCACGTGCGGCTTGGCCTAGCCGAGCAATCCACCGGGAGGTGCGCCAATGCGTGAGATGACCGTGCATGTCGACCACAGCGTCGGCGGATCCTGGGAGGTCGCGCTGTCTGACCAGCAAGAGCCTGTTGTGTGCCGGACCCTGGAGGAAGCCAGCCGCGTGGCACACCGGTGCGCGGCTGACAGGCGCCCGTGCGAGCTGGTCGTGCGTGATGCCTATCACCGAGTGATACACCACGAGCTCCTCCACGTCGGCGGTGGGCGGCAAGGCCGCCCGGCGTTAGAGGCAGGCCGCTTGTCCTGACGCGGGTCCGTAGGTTCGCCCGTGCACGCATCGACTTGCCGACGCGCTTCTGCGTTTCGATCATTTCGGCAGCCCAGGGCGCTACTCGTTCTGTGCGGCCCAGTAGGCCTCGGCCTCGGCCTCCATAACGGCAAGCCGGGAGTAGTAGTCCGGGAATTCGTTCAAATGAGCTCGGGCGATCTTCGCTGTCACGGACACGTCGTCATCCGTAACGTTCGTGTCCGGATCGTGGGTGCCGTGCTCGAGCTCGACGTCCATCCCCATCCGAAACTGTTCAACGTCGAACCGGGATATCGCCCAGTCGATCCCGATCCGCTCGCCGGCGGCTCGGGCTTCGTCTGCCGTGAAGTGGGCTGTCTCGCTCACCCCGTAGACCATAGACTGCTCGGCCCGAAGGCGGCGATCGTGCCGCGCATACACTGGGACAGCGTGTAGCGATCCGTCCCTGTCCATTGTCCTGAGGAGCACGATGTCCACGTCGCCCGCTGCCTTCAACGCTCAGATCATCGAGGAGTTCCGCGCCAACCAAGGACGCGTCGGCATGTTCGTAGGCTCGACACTGCTGCTGCTGCACCACACCGGTGCGAAGTCCGGCAAGAGCTACATCAATCCGCTTGGCTATCTGAACGACCGGGGGCGCTACGTCGTGTTCGCATCGAAGGCTGGAGCGCCGACGAACCCGGACTGGTACCACAATCTCAAGGCCCACCCTAATGTCACGATCGAGGTCGGGACCGACACGATCGAGGTCACTGGCAATGAGGCGACAGGCGAAGAACGCGACCGCCTCTACCGCACGCAGGCCGAGCGCGTCCCGCAATTCGCCGCGTACGAGAAACAGACCGATCGCGTCATCCCCGTGATCGTCTTGACGGCCACCAAGACGGGCTGAGCGCCGCTGCGTCGGCGCTGTCGGCGCTGTCGGCGCTGGATAGCGCCCGGGCCGACGCAGGCCCGCGTTCGTCACATCCGCTGTTCGCTCAGCACGTCGAGGAGCTGCGCTCGAGTTGCGTTCCCGCCGCTCGCGATCAAGGCGACGCGCTTTGCGGCCAGCTGCGCGCGCAATCGAAGTGCAGCTGCGAGCGGCGCCGCACCTGCCGCCTCGATCAGGTTCCGCGTCGTCTCGATCATCACAGCCTGTGCTGCCCGGATCTCTTCGTCGCTGACGAGCACGAAATCGTCGAGCCACCGCCAGAGGATCCTCTGCGGGAGCTCGAACGCGCTGCGCGTGGCGAGCCCCTCGGCGAACGTCTCCGTCCGATCGTCCACAAGGCGTCGCTCCCTCCAGGAGCGAAACGCTGCCGGCGCGGCGCTCGACTGGACACCAATCACTCGGATCGAAGGGTTCACCGTCTTCGCAACGATGCAGGCACCCGCCGCTCCACTTCCACCGCCGATCGGGACGACGATGACATCGATCCGCGGCTGCTGCTCGAGAATCTCCAGCGTCTCGGTGCCGACGCCGGCGATCAGCAAGGGCTCGTTGCCCGAGTGCACATAGCGATACCCGTGCTCGCTTGCGAGCTTCTCGCAGTGCTCACGGGCCTCGTCAAAGTCGCGGCCGTGGACGACCAGCTCCGCGTCGAGTCCGCGAATCGAGGCGACCTTGACCGGGTTCGCGTCCACCGGAACGCAGATCGTCGCTCGCACCCCGAACAGGCCCGCCGCATAGGCGATCGACTGTCCGTGATTTCCCGTCGAGGCCGCGATCACCCCGCGCCGGCGCTCCTCCGAGCTGAGCTGCGAGATCAGGTTGACTCCGCCCCTCACCTTGAATGCTCCGACCGGCTGATGATTCTCATGCTTGACGAACACCTCAGCCCCGAGAAGGTCGTTGATGCCCGCGTAGCCGAACAGCGGCGTTGGGCTCAGGTAGCTCGAGATGCGATTTCGTGCCTCCATCACGTCGGCCAGCGTCGGCACCTCCCACTCCATCATGCACCTGACCGTAGCCGAATGCTGCCCGAGCGACCAGGAACACGACGCTCATCCACAATCCGACAATCCCGGGTCGCTATTCCAGCAGCGGCAGGACCGCCTGTGGCTGCTTCTGCGCCTGGGCGAGCATCGAGATACCGGCCTGCCGGAGAATCTGTTGGTTGATACGCAGACCAGAGGACAGCCGCAGAATCGACTGCGACATCGACCGCTCGGTCCGACTCAAGTTGTTCGCGACGTCCATCGCCGCGATGTTCGTGTTGGTCTCCTGGCTCACGCGTGCATCTCCTTGATGACATTCGTGTTCGCCTAGAGCCGACTCCATGTCGACTTCTCCTTCCGGTTAATCGCCCGGCTCCGATCGAACCTTGAGCACGTCTCAGCGTTTTGCGAGCGGTCAAGTC
This sequence comes from uncultured Solirubrobacterales bacterium, assembly GCA_963794285.1. Classification (GTDB taxonomy): domain Bacteria; phylum Actinomycetota; class Thermoleophilia; order Solirubrobacterales; family Solirubrobacteraceae; genus Palsa-465. Next base: position 829,833 of record CAWCDS010000005.1, on the reverse strand, counting down.
GCAAGCCGTTCACGTACCCTCCGAATCGCAACCCGGACATGACCATCTCTCATTGCACGGTGATCGTTTCAGGGAGGCTGCGCCGATGAAGCTGAACGAAACGAAAGCGCGCCTGCTGGACGCATCACTCGAGGAGTACGCGGACGAGCTCCGCAGCGCCGGCGAGGACGAGGCGGCAGTCACGCTCGCGTACACGCACAGCCTTCACCGGTTCTGGCGCCCCGCCCTGCGAATGTTGCCCGTTCGGTCCGCGAGCTCTGTGCTCGATGTCGGCTGCGGGCTTGGGATCCTCGCTTTTGAGGTGGCCGCAAACCTGCCCGTGCAGTTCGAGAGCGTCGACATCGAGTACCGGTTCATCGAACACGCCAGGACGCTGCGGGCCCGGCTCGCCGCCGCCGGGCTGTTCGCCGAGGGCGCGACGATCGGGTTCTCGGTGGGCGACATCGGTTCGCTGGATTTCGCCGACGAATCCTACGATCTCGTATTCGTGCGAGAACTGTTCCAGTTCCTCCCAGACCCTGTACACGCCGCCGGTGAATTGTTCCGCGTCCTTCGGTCCGGGGAATACGTGTGCATCAGCGATATGGACGACCAGATGCGGATCACCTGGCCCCCCTCCAGCCCTGCCCTGGACCGCCTCGTCTCGGCGGTGGCGGGCATCCAACACGACCGCGGCGGCGACCGCCATGTCGGTCGCAAGCTCACGAACTATCTGCGCGCCGTCGGCTTCGACATCAACTCGCTTGTCGTGCTCCCCGAGGCCCAGCACCGGACGGTTGACGCCGCCGACGCTGAGCGGGCGCTGATCATCGAGCAGCTCCACGCCGCGCGTGCGCGGGTGCTTGAAACAGGTGCCATGGACAGCGACAGCTTCGACTCCGACCTCGCCCAGTTGGAGCAAGAGGACCCGTTCGAAGAGTTCCGGATGAGTGCCAGGATCGTTGTGCTCGGCCAGAAGCCGCGATCGAATCAGCGATCGTAGCCTGCGGGTGGCGGCACCTGGAACGCGCCGCGACGGCCTGGCGCTTTGCGCTGATGAGGTTCTCAATCGTGACGCGTGACGCGGTGGCGGTCGTTTCGTGCTCGGCGTCGTATCGGTGCCGTCGGTGGCTCCGAAGGGGTGCCGTTGGGCCGCTGGTCGGTGGCAGCGGTGGCCCCTGGCGGCTCGGGCGCACGCTCGGGCGGGCGCCCGAGTGTCGTGCGGAGCGGCACCTCTTTGAGCAGCCAGGAGAGCGCGAAGGGGATGATCGCCATCACCATGCCAAAGAGGAACACGCCGTGGAGCGAGTGAGCGAACGCTTGTAGGAAGTCCGCATGGACCGTGGGGGGCAGGTGCCTGGCCTGCTCGGGGTTGAGGTGAACGCCGCTGCCCAGCCGGGCGGTGACATTGTGCGGCAGTCGGGAAAGCTCGTCGGCGAGCCGGGTCGCGAAAATTGTTCCGAAGATCGCGACGCCGAACGCGCCGCCGACCGATCGGAAGAAGGTGGCGGTCGAGGTCGCGACGCCGATGTCCTGCGGCCGGACGTCGTTTTGGACGACGAGGACGATCACCTGCATGACGAGTCCGATGCCAATTCCCGACGACGAGCATGTACAGAGAGGCGAGCCAGGGGGCGGTCCCGACCTGCAGCAGCGAGAGCAGGTACATGCCGACGATCAGGATCGCGGTTCCCGCGATCGGGAACGCCTTGTAGCGACCGATGCGAGTGATCACCTGGCCGGAGGCGATCGTGGCGACGAGCAGCCCAGCGATCAGCGGCAGCATCCGCAGCCCGGAGGCTGGTCGGGCTGGCGCCGTAGACGATTTGGAGGAACAGGGGGATGAAGATGATCGCGCCGAACATCGCCATCCCGATCGCGAAGCCGATCGCGTTCGCGACGCTGAACACGCTTGAGCGGAACAGCCTGAGCGGCAGGATCGGCTCGGCGGCTCGGGTCTCCTGCCAGATGAACGCCGCGAGCAGCACGACGCCGGCGATGCCGAGCCCAACGATCGTCGACGAGCCCCAGGCGTATTGGCTCCCGCCCCAGGTCGTGAGCAGGATCAGCGACGCCGACGCAACCGCTCAGCAGCCCCGCGCCGAGGTAGTCGACCCGGTGATGGTGGGTCGGCGTGTGCAGGTGCAGTCGCGTGATCACGATCGCGACCGCGAGCGCCCCGATCGGCATGTTGACGTAGAACACCCAGCGCCAGGAGAGGCTCTCGACGAGGAAGCCACCCAGCAGCGGCCCCGCGACCGAGGCAACCGCGAACACCGAGCCGATCAGCCCCATGTAGCGACCGCGCTCCCGCGGCGGGACGATGTCGCCGATGATCGCCTGCGCGCCGACCATCAGCCCGCCGGCGCCGATTCCCTGCACCGCGCGAAAGGCGATCAGTTCGTCCATCGTCTGGCTCAACCCTGAGAGCATCGAGCCGGCGAGGAAGATCAGGATCGCGGCCAGGAACACCGGCTTGCGTCCGATCATGTCGCCGAGCTTGCCGTACAGCGGCGTCGACACGGTCGCGGCAAGCAGATAAGAGGTGACCACCCACGAGAGATGGTTCAAGCCGCCGAGGTCGCCGACGATCGTCGGCAGCGCGGTCGAGACGATCGTCTGATCGAGCGCCGCCAGGAACATGCCAAGCATCAGCGCCGCGAACACCGTCCACAGCGCCCGTCCCGTCAACCGTTCGTCTTCTCCGACGCTCACCGTTCCCGCCGCCTTGCTGCGCGCGCGAGCTGTGCCCGAGTCAGCGGCGGGGCCGGTAGCGGCGTAGCTGCCTTCGCCCGCAGGCCGTCGAGCAGGACCCCGAGATAGCGGCGCCAGTAGTCGGGCGCGACGGTCGCGGTCGCCTCAATCACCCGGCCGCCGGTCCAGAACACGAGCGGAACGTCCTCGGCGGTGAAATCGGGCCGCAATGCGCCCTGCGCCTGCGCCCGCTCGATCAGGCGGCGCAGCAGTGGCTGCATCCGCTCCCGCATTGCCCGGGCCCGGTTGCCGCCGAGATCGCGGGTGGCGAGCACGTCCTTGAGGCCGCGGTTCGCGACATGCAGCTCGAGTGCCTGCTCGAGGAACCGAGTTAGGCCGCGCCACGCGTCCGCGTCGGCGACCGCCTGCTCTGTCACGCGGACAAGTTCCGCGAAAGCGTCCTCGAGCACCGCGTCGATCAGCTCCTCCTTCGTCGGGAAGTGGCGGTAGAGCGTCCCCATCCCGACGCCCGCCTGTCGAGTGATTTCCTCGACGGAGGCTCCTAGTCCGTCACGTGCGAGCAGCGTGCGCGCGCTGGCGAGGATCCGCTCCCGATTGCGCTGCGCGTCGCGGCGCCACACCTTCGCGCTCGCCGGCGCAGCAGTCATCCTGCCATTATGCCAAAACCGGAGTCCGCACTCCGATTTCCGCACGACTCCAGCCGCTCGCCGGCTCGCACGAGCACTCCAAGTCGGTTTGCGGGAGGCGCGAGCGGGCAGCTCCACCGCGGATCGTAGGAGCAAGACGGCTGATAGGCGAAGTTGAAATCCAATACGAGAAGACCGTCACGTTGGCCGAGGTCTGCTCCCTTGATCGTGTCCAGCACATAGCGCCCGGCTCCGTAGGTCTCGCTCCCGCTCGTGAGGTCGGCGAACGGAACGAAGAGACCGCCGCCATAGCCCTCGAGCCAGTACATCTCGAGGCTCAAGTCGGTCCCGCCGACCGTGAAGCGGGCGAGCGCGAAGCGCGCGAAGGACATGATTCCACCGTCGCTGGTAGGCAGCCGAAACCGACCGGTCTCAGCGCTCTCCCAGGAGGCCAGCACTCGCCAGCCGGGATCGTATTCGTAGACGTGCGGACCGGTGTAGCGGCACTGTTCCGAGGGCGGAACCGGAGACTGCGGATGCTGACGAAACAGCCGCGCGCGCTCGTCCTTCCACCGCGTCCACGCGGCCCGTTGGTCACCAGTCGACCGGATCTCGGCATATAGCTCAGCGACGCGCCGCCTCCAGTCAAGAAGCGTCACAACATCACGAACGGCAGGATCGCCGATCAAGCTGGCAGCTCGTGGGGACAGCCGGGCGGGAGGCTCACAGTCCCCAGGATCTCAAGTGGCGCTCAGCTCCACAACGAGAAGTGCCGCAGCCTGCAAGGTTCCCTCGTTTCCTCACCCGGTCGGCGCTTGTCGCCCGCGGGTTGCTGCGGTGATGTGGTGCCCGCAGTGGCACACCCAGCCCGGCCCTCCACCACTCACTTGGTCCCGCCGCTGCTCGAGCGCGCACCGGCGATCAGCCGGATCGCAGCCGCGATCCAGGACGCCGAGCGTGGCTCGGGCACGCTGATCACGATCAAGGGCGCGACGGGCACCGGCCGCAGCCGCCTGCTGCTCGAGGCGTGCCGGATCGGACGCGCAGCCGGGATGCTCGTGGTCCGGGCGCGGAGAGGGGAAAGCGACGCGCTTCGTCGCGCGAGCCAGTACTCCCCGCACGGTCAGCCGATTCTCGTCAGCGTCGACGACGTCTGTCCACGCGACCTCGACGCTCGGCAGTGGCTTGCGTGGGGCGGGGAGCACCTGGGAGAGCGCCCTGCGGTGCTCGTCCTCACTCGCCGGGGAGTTGCGGATCCGCCTCGAGGCGAGCGCGCGGCGCCGGCGCGCCTGCATCGCGATCCAGGGGCCATCGTTCTCCGTCTCGGTGCCCTCGGCGTCGAATCTGTCGGACGGTTGCTCGTGCATGCGCTGGGCGTCAGTCCGGGCGCCGGGTTTGCCGCCGCATGTCACCGCGCCACTGGCGGCAATGCGGCACTCCTGCGCTCGGCTTTCTGGATGGCGACCTCGCGTTGCTGCGAGAGGCGGTCGAGGTGCTCGAGCATTCGCCCCGGCGTCTGGAGTACATCCGGGCGCAGTGTGACCTCGGCACGGCGTTGCGCCACCGGCGCGAGCGCGTGGCCGCCCGGGAGCCGTTGCGGATCGCGCTCGCGCAGGCGCGGCGGCGCGGGGCACTCGCGCTCGCCCAGCGGGCGGCGGACGAGCTCGCGGCGACCGGCGAGACGGTGCGTGAGCCGCTGTCGAGCGGCGTCGAATCACTGACGCCGAGCGAGCGCCGAATCGCCGGCATCGCCGCGGACGGGCTGAGCAACCGCGAGATCGCGCAGTCGCTGTTCGTGAGCGTCAAGACCGTCGAGACACACCTTTCTTCGGTCTACCGCAAGCTCGACATCGCGGGGCGAGCGGAGCTTGTGGCAGCGCTCGCCCGCTGAGCACTGAGCACTGAGCACTGTCTCAGGGTGGGTCTCAGGGTCGCCCGGAACGCAATCTCGGTGGCACGTTCAGGGCCGCGCACCGATGAGGCTGCGGGCGCCCGGGCGAACAATCGCCGGTATGAGCTTTGCCGTCATCTCCTCCGCGCCGATCGACGTCGATCACGACGGGTTCGTGAGCACAGACGCGCTGATCGGCCGCGAGGACGAACTGCGCTGGTTGACGGCCGGGCTCCGGACCGCCCAGCGTGGCGCGGGGTCGCTGATCGTGATCGAGGGCGGCGCCGGCATCGGCAAGAGCTTGTTCGTGCGCGAAGCGCGGCGCCTGGCCCGCTCGATGGAGATGAACGTGCTCGCACGCCGCGGTGGCGCGGCCGCCCTCGAAGCGATCGTGACCGAGGGTCCACAGCCTGCCCGTCAGCCAGTCGTTCAAGAACGAGGTCGCATATCCGTGGATCACGGCGTTGATCGGGTGTTCGCGGGCCGCTGCGCTGCGGGCGTCGGCGCGGTCGATTCTGCAGACGTTCGCGTTGTCGTTTCCGGCCGACGTTGTTCAGGGTGCGACGACGTACAACTCGACGATCGGCCTGCAGGGCAACCTGCAGCGCCTGCTGGACCACAGCCCGAGGGTGCGGGTGCACCTCAGCACGGCCACGCAGGCCCTGACGCGTAAACCCGCCGGTTGGTTCCTGGAGACGCCGGCGGGCCGGCACGGGCCTTACCGCTTCGTCGTGCTGAACGCGCCGCCACGTGCCGGACGCCGGCTGCTGCGCCCGCTGCCCGCCGACCCGACGCAGATCCTGCTGGAACGGCGGTTCAAACATCCGCTGATCGGCCGGTCGACGATCCAAGCTGCCCGCGCCTTACGTTCCCCTGCAAGGGCGGGGCGGCCTGTACTTCAGCGGCCAGTACACCACCGGCTTTGACTCGCAGGAGTCAGCGGTCTACTCGGCCATGAAGGTGGCCGAGTTGTTGGCCCCCGGCAGCCAGACCCTGGCGTCGCTGAAGACGCTTCTGGCCGCCCGTGGACGTGCCGGCATTTCGTACGACCTCTGATCTTCTGCAGTAGACGCGCTGCGAGCGCGCGACTCTGGGTATGTCCGCTGTCTGTGGCTATCCGAACGTGAACGCGTACGCCTCGGCGCCGGGTTCGAGGAACGTGATCTGAAGCGTCCGCTCGCGGACCATGTCGTGTGCACGTACGAGCTGGTACAGGCGGCCGTCCTCGAGCACCCCGTTACCGTCCCCGTCGACGTCGACACCGTGCGAGCGGCCGGGGGCCTCGCCGTCGAGCAGCACGCGGAACGCGATCGGCGCTCGCGCCCCCGCAGAGAGCACCAGATGCACATCGCGTGCGTGAAAGCGGAAGGCGATGCTCCCGCCGGCCTGGTCGAGCATCACGCTCTCACGACCGATCGTCCACTCGCCGGCAAGGCCCCAGTGGTTCAAACGCAGGCGCTCCGGGAGCGCGTAGGCACCGCGTTCCTCGAACGCGGCGCCGTCCGCTGAGGCGAAGCGCTCGCTGCGCCCGTAGCCGAGATAGCTCTCGGGTGTGCGCAAATGCTCCCAGTCGGCCTGCGCCTCGACGCCGACCCCGACCGCGGGGACGAGCTCGCGCTGCACGCCGAGCAGTCGCTGGATCAGGCGCTCGGATTGCTCGTAACGTCCCTCGCCGAAGTGCTCATCACGGATGATGCCCTCCGCATCGACGAAGTACAGCGCCGGCCAATAGTGGTTGGCGAACGCGCTCCAGATCTCATAGTCGTTATCGACCGCCACCGGGTAATCGATCGCTCGCTGCTCGATCGCGCGGCGCACCCCGTCGATCTCGTGCTCGAAAGAGAACTCCGGCGTGTGGACACCGATCACAACCAGCCCGTCGCTTCGGTAGGCCCGCGACCACGCACGGACGTGCGACTCCTGGCGCAGCCAGTTGATGCACGTCAGCGTCCAGAAGTTCACCACAACGACGTGGCCCCGCAGCTCGGCGGGGCCGAGCGGCTCTGAATTGAGCCACTCGGCCGCACCGGCGAACGGAGGCATATGCAGCCGCTCGAACATCGCGTCTACCGCAGCGACCTGAAGGCCGCGCGGAGCTCTTCGGAGAACAGTTGCGGTTCCTGCCAGGCGGCGAAGTGCCCGCTCTGATCGACCTCGTTGTAGTAGAAGAGGTTGGGATAGGCGCGCTCGGTCCAGCTACGGGGAGCCTGATAGAGCTCCTTCGGGAACACCGTCACTGCGGCCGGAACAGACACGCCCTTGGCGTCAAAGAACCCGAACGCGTTCTCGTGATACAGACGAGCGGAGGAGACCCCGATGTTCGTCAGCCACGCCAGCGTGATGTTGTCGAGCACCTCATCCCGCGTCAGGTTCCCGACGGGCCGTCCATCGACGAAGGCGCTGGTGATATCCAGGTAGCTCTGGGCGTCGTGATCGGCGATCCAAGCGGCCAGACCGGCGGGCGAGTCCGCAATCCCGTAGAGCGTCCGCGGATGCAGGAGCATCTCGACGGCGTAGCCGCTCCCCTTCGTGTACATGTAGCTCACCTGCTCGTAGCAGCGCTGCTCCTCGGCCGAGAGACCGGCCGGCGCCGCAGCGACGACCAGCAGCGCGAACCCCGGCGCGATCTCGGCGGGAGAACGCCCGCCACGACCGCTCGCGTCATCAGAACGCGTTGCCGGTGATTCTGATCCATGGTTGGCCGGGCCCCCCCTTCGGAGATCGTACCCGTCGCCGCAGGTTCGGTCGTCGAGATGTTGAGCGTCGTCTTCGAGGCCGTGATCGCGAAGCCGTCCTCTTTCTCGCCGACGGCCCGCAGGCCGCGGGCCAGCTCATAGCTGCCGGCGATCGCCTGCGCGTTCCACGCCAAGGGCTCGACGCCTTGCTGCCCGGCGACCCAGCGAGCGATGTCCCTGTGCGTTCGCTCGGCCGCGCCCCAGGCGTCGAGCATCTCGAACCATTCTTCCCAGCCGCGCCCGGTCCGCCGGCGGATCTGCTCGTCGGACGTCGCCAGTCGCACTCCGTTGGTTGCGTCCGACTCGACGTCGCGCAGCAGCACCGCGCGCGCCGCTGTGTAGCTCTCGCCGGTCTTGTCCATTCGCGCGCGGACCAACCGCTTGAACGACCTGTGCTCGGTCATCTTCAGTGCTCCTTTCGAACAGGCGCGGGCCCGCAACTCACGCTCACGGTGCCCCACCGGAAAGGGCAAAGACTGACTGGCGTCCCGAGGGCACGAGCCCCCTTTGCCCCCGCTGCGCCGGCGGCGTGAGCGCCGGAACCGAGGGTTTGGCGCGGGACGACGCCTGCGAGGCGTATTCCTAGCACCTATGACCCGCCCGCGCGCCAAAACTCATCGCCCACGCGCCAGCGCGCAGACGCCGGTCCACCACGACTCTCGCCCAACGAGAACCGGAAAACGCGTCTTCTGGTCGCCGCACACGACTCCTCGACGACTCTGACTGCGCAACCAGACGCGTAAAGTGCTCCGGCCGTGGCCTTTAGCTTTGTCGAGCCGCTACGTGTTGGGCCGGCGCCGCTGGCGCCGGGGCGGCCGGGCGGGCCGCTGGAGGGCGTCACGCTCGCGGTCAAGGATGTCATCGACCTTGCAGGAGTGGCGACCGGCGCCGGCAATCCGGCGTTCCTGCAAGCAGCGCACCCGGCGCGGGAGCACGCGGCCGCGGTCGCGCTTCTTCTGGACGCGGGCGCCGACGCGATCGGTAAGGCGCACACTGACGAGCTGGCGTTCAGCCTGTCGGGCACAAATGTCCACTACGGCACCCCGCGCAACGCGGGCGCGCCCGGTCGCGTGCCAGGAGGTTCCTCTTCCGGCTCTGCGGCCGCCGTGGCCGGCGGCGTGGCGCAGATCGCGTTGGGCACCGACACCGCCGGCTCGATCCGTGTCCCCGCTTCCTACTGCGGCGTCTACGGCTTGCGACCGAGCCACGGGCGCGTATCGCTCGCCGGCGTGCTGCCGCTGGCGCCCTCGTTTGACACCTGCGGGCTACTCGCCGCTGATGGTGAACTGTTCGAGCGAGCCGGGCTGTGCCTGCTGGGCTCATCGCCTGCGCCGCCCCCGCGAGCGCTGGTGCTGGCCACCGACCTGATGGCTGAAGCCGAGGAGCCGATCGCCGTGGCGGTGCAGCTTGCAGCCGAGCGGCTCGCAAGCGTGCTGAGCGTGCCACTGCGTTTCACCGAGTTCGCCGGCGACCTGTTGGATGCCTGGCTGGACGCATTCCGTGGCCGCCAGCTGGTCGAGGCCTGGCGAGCTCACGGCGATTGGATCGAGGCCGCGCGGCCCGCCATGGGACCGGGAGTCGCGGCCCGCTTTGCCGCCGCCCGCGCCACGCCCGAGCAGCAGGCCCTGCCTGCGCGGGCTGCAGCCGGAGCTGTGCTCGCCGCCCTGGAGCGCGCGCTGCCCACCGGCGGGGCGATGGTGTTCCCCGCCACGGCGAGCGTCGCGCCCGTGCCCGACCTCGACGCCGGCACCAAGGATCAGCTTCGCCGACGCTCGATGCGCCTGACTTGCATCGCGGGTCTCGCCGGGGCGCCTGCTGTCAGCCTGCCGCTTGCGAGAGTCGGCGGCTTGCCGGTCGGCGTGTGTCTGCTCGCACGGCCAGGCGAGGACGCGCGACTGCTGTCAGCCGCGCGCCTTGCGCAAGCCGAACCCCTGTGAGCGTCGCCCAGTTGCCCTGGATTGTTGCGACGTGGGATCGCGTTCGGTCGTCTTGATCAGGGTCGGCTCCGCGTCCTGCACCTGGAGCCGCGTAATCGAGCAGGGCAAGGACGCAGTGAGGGAGGTGCGTCTGGCACGTGACCGAACGAGGACGCCGCCCGGCGCCGCGATACGCGCCTGACCGAGCCGGACCGGGCGGCGACGGCGCCCCCTGTGGCGCCGCCGCCGTTGCGGGCGCCCGACACGCCGCGCAAATCCCCAGCCCTACCACGATCGGCCCGAATCCGGAGTTTTGTTCGATTACTCAAGAGATCTTGACCGATCTCGGCGAGCGTATCAACGACGATCCGATTTGGACTTCGCGGCGATGCCGCAACGCTCTCCTTCCTTCCGTACTCGGCCGCTCTCGGATTGCGTGCATTCGGGTGTATTTTTCGTTGATGCGACCACCCCCCCGGGTCAAACGTCGCAGCGCCGCCCCGCGTGAGTAAGGTTCCGCGCCATGCAGCTGTGTCTGATGATCGAGGGCCAGGAAGGCGTCAGCTGGGACCAGTGGCTGGCGATCGCTCGTGCTTGCGAGGAGCACGGAATTTCCGCGCTGTTTCGCTCCGACCACTACCTGAACCTGGACGGCGAGCACCCCGAGCGCGGCGCGCTCGACGCCTGGGCAACGCTGAACGCACTGGCCGCGGCGACGACGACGCTGCGCCTCGGGACGATGGTCTCGCCGGCGACGTTCCGCCATCCGTCGGCGCTCGCGAAGATGGTCACGACCGCCGACCACGTCTCTGGCGGTCGGGTCGAGCTCGGGCTCGGCGCGGGCTGGCATCAGCGCGAGCACGAGGCTTACGGGTTCCCGTTCCCGCCGACCGGCGAACGGATGGAGATCCTTGAGGAACAGCTCCAGATCGTGCTCGGGAATTGGAGTCCGTCTCCGTTTACGTTCAACGGTCGGCACTACACCGTGCGCGACCTCGACGCCCAGCCGAAACCCGTCCAGCAGCCCCATCCGCCGCTGATCATGGGCGGCCTCGCCGGTCCCCGCAGCGCCGCGCTTGCAGGCCGCTACGCGGATGAGTACAACACCGTGTTCCCGACGGTCGAGCAGGTCCGTGAGCGCGGAAACCGGATCGCGCGTGCGTGCGCGCACGCGGGTCGCGAGCCGATCCCGCTCTCGGTCATGACCGGCGTGATCATCGGCGCCGATCACGGCGAGCTGAGCGACCGGGCCCGGCGCGTCAGCGAGCTCCGTGGTGAGGCTCCCGACGCGCTGCTGAAGGACCCACCCTCCGGCTGGATCGTCGCGACGGTCGATCAGGCCGCCGAAAGGTTGATGGCGCTGCGCGACGCGGGAGTGAGCCGGGTGATGTGCCAGAACCTCGCACACGATGACCTGGGCGCGGTCGCGCGCTTGGGCGAGCTCGCGAGGCAGCTCGGCGGATAGCTTTCGACAGCGAGGCCGCTCGGCCGATAGCTATCGACCGCCGGTCAAGTAGACTACGCACTCGGACACGTGGCCGAGCCCGCCTACACCCGTTTGCAGGTCGACGAGCGCCGCCGCCAACTGATCGAGGTTGGCAGCGCGCTGTTCGCCGAGCACGCGTTCGAGGAGATCTCGATGCGCCAGATCGCGGAGGCGGCCGGAATCTCGAAGGCGCTGCTGTACCACTACTTCCCAAGCAAAACCGAGCTCTTCAAGGCAGCCGTCGAGGAGCACACGACCGAGTTGCAGCAACTGATCGAGCCGGGCGGCAGCTCCGATCCGTTCCAGGAGCTGAGCAACCGTCTCGACGCGTACTTGGCCTGGATCGAGGCCAATGCCCGCACGTGGTCGAAGCTGATGCAGAGCGCCACGACGCTGCCCGAGGCACGGACGATCGTCGAGGGCTTTCGCGCCCAGACGCTCGAGCGGATCCTCGCGCGCCTGACCACAAACCGCGCGCCCCGGCCGGCGCTGCGCACGGCGCTGAACGGCTGGCTCGGATACGTCGATGCCGCGATCCTCGACTGGATCGACCACCACGACCTGCGGCGCGAGCAGCTACGGGACCTGCTGCTCGCCGCGTTCGGCGCCGCCGTCCTGGGGGCCCAGCAGATCGACCCGAAGATCAAGCTCCGCAGCGGCTGAAGGCGGCCTACGCCGGGCCCCGGGCGCCCGCAAGCGCCTCGGTGGGACCAAGTTGAGCCCGATCTGAGACTGGCGCACCGCGCCACACGTCTACTCTCCCATGCAAGTCCGGCCGCGGGGAACGGTGGTCGCTCGGAAGGGTTTCAGCGGCAACGATGCCGCGACTCATCTCAAACAGGAGGATCGATGATCAAGAGACTGTGCACTCTCGTAGTGCTCGTGGCGGTCGGCGGCGCGCTCGTGGCCGGCTGCGGGAGCAGCAGCAGCAGCTCGTCCGCAGCAACCAGCAGCTCCTCGTCCGCACCGGCCGGGACGGCCACGTCAGCGAGCTCGACGGCCTCGGCCGGCGGTTCGAGCGGCGGCAGCAGCGTCGCGGACAACCCAGCGGTGAAAGCCGCCGTCGCCCAATGCAAGGCGAGCATCAACGCGGCGTCCACGCTGTCGGCGGACGCCAAGACCAAGCTCGACGGCCTCTGCGACGAGGCGGCCAAGGGCGATCCGGCCAGCCTCAAGAAGGCCAGCGCCGAGGTATGCCAAGAGATCGTCAAGGAGACGGTCCCCTCTTCCGCCCAGGATGCCGCGCTCGCCGCTTGCCCCAAGCCGTAACCAAGGTTCAACGAGCAGGGGGGCGTGTGCGGGCTTGACGCCCGCCGCGCCCCGCCGCGCTTCGCCGCGCCCCGCCGCGCCCCGCCGCGCCCCGCCGCGGCCGAATTGCCTCATCTTGTAGCTTCCCGTCGATGGCGAGCGTCGGACGCTATGTGAAGATGACGGCGAAGGAGGGCAAGGGGGAGCAACTGGCGCAGGTGATGCTGCGCGTCGCCGACGGCCTGCAGTCCGCCCCGGGCTGCGAGCTGTACCTGGTCAATCGCTCGGCGGCCGAGCCCGATGTCGTCTGGGTCACCGAGCTGTGGCTCAACCAGGAGGCCGTCGACGCGTCCCTGCAAGCGCTCCAGAGCGACGAAGGCAAGGCGGAGCTTGCCGAGGTGAAGGCGCTCGTCGAGGGGTCCCCGGAGCGGATCGACCTCGAGCCGCTCGGCGGGGTCGGCTACCTACCGGGCGGCACCGGCTCGACGATCGTCAACCTCGAGGAGGTCGAGGACATGGCCGCCCGGTTCGGCTACGGGCACGTGGGCGAGGCGCGCTTCGCGGGTCGCTCGCTGCAGACGCGGCGGACCGGCATCAGCCATCAGCGCCTGCGACCCGGCGCTCGCCAGGCTTTCGGGCACCGCCACCACCACGCCGAGGAGGTCTACGTGGTGCTCGCCGGCGACGGTCGCGTGAAGATCGACGATCAGGTCAAGCAGCTGCGCACGCTGGACGCGATCCGGATCGCGCCGGAGTCACTGCGAGCGTTCGAGGCGGGACCTGCTGGGATGGATCTTCTCGTGGTCGGACCGCGGCACCCGGGCGACGGGAAGGTGGCCGCCGACTTCTGGCCGGCTTGACGCCGGGCGCCGCCCCCAGTCTGAGCTGGGATCAGGTCCTGGGCTGGCGGATGCGCCGGCAGCTGCTCGACCCGGTGGGCTCGCACAGCATCCCCGAGGTGGCCCAGAGGCTGTGTGGCGTCCAGGCGCAAGTCGCCTCATCGGCCGAGCTCGCGGTCGCGCTGCGGCGCCGCGAAGGGAGGGTCGGCGAGGCTGCAGAAGCCCTGGCTGACCGCAAGCTGATCAGGACGTGGGCGATGCGCGGGACGCTGCATTTGCTCTCGCCGGTGCAGGCCCCGTCGCTGCTGGCGCTGCTCGGCGCGCGACGGACATGGGAGCGCCCGGCCTGGGAGCGGAACTTCGGGGTCTCGCCCGGTGAAATCGAGGAGCTCGCCACAACTGTCCGTGACGTGCTCACAGACCGCGTGTTGGAGCGCGACGAATTGATCGAGGAAGTTGCGGCGCGCTCCGGCAGCCGCCACCTCGACGAGCACCTGCGCTCCGGCTGGGGCGCCGTCCTGAAACCGCTCGCATGGATGGGTCTGCTCTGCAACGGACCGAGCCGCGGCAACAGGGTGACGTTCACCACCCCGAGCAGCTGGATCGACGGGTGGACCGGATTACCGGATCCCGATACCGCGGCCCTGACCGCGATTCCGTCCTACCTGCGCGCCTATGGCCCGGCGACGCCCGCCGCCTTCGACGCATGGCTGACGCGCGGGAGTTCTCGCAAAGCCGACCTGCGACGCTGGTTTGGCCAGCTCGAGGACGAACTGATGGCGGTCGATGTCGAAGGCGAGTCGTGCCTCGCGCTTCGCAGCGATCTCGCTGAGCTGACGGACGCCGCCCCATCCCAGGCGGTCCGTCTGCTGGCAGGGTTCGATCAATACCTGCTTGGCCCCGGAACCGCTGACACGAGGATTCTCGCGCGGCACCGTCGCAAGCACGTCAGCAAGACGGCCGGTTGGATCGCGCCGGTCGTCGTCAGCGAAGGCCGCATCGCAGGTACGTGGGAGCTCGATCGCGACTCGCTGCGCGTGTTGCTGTTCGCCGAGCGCGAGCCGATCGACCGTAACGCGCTCGAGCGCGAGCGCGAGCGGCTCGCCGCGTGCCTTGACCGTCAGCCCAAGCTGACGGTCGAGGCGGTGTGACCACCGACTTGACAACCTAATCGCATTAGGTATTATCCTATGAGTCATAGGATAATACTAGTCGCTGGGAGTAACGATGAAAACCACGCCGGTCACCGAGAACCTGATCCAGCTGACCCGCCTGCGGTTCGTGAACGCCTATCTGGTCCGCGAGGACGACGGCTTCACGCTGATCGACACGACGCTCGGGGGCGGAGCCGATCACCTGATCGCCGCCGCCCAGGCCGCGGGCGGCACGATCCGCCGGATCGCCCTCACCCACGGCCATAGCGACCACGTCGGTTCGGTCGACGCGCTGAAGCAGCGCCTCGGCGACTCAGTCCAGATCCTGATCCCCGAGCTCGACGCGCGAATCCTGGCCGGCGAGCAGGTCGCCGAGGGTAAGCTCCCCGGGGCCTGGCCGAAGAAGTTCGCGACGGTCCCGGACGGCCGGCTCAATGCCGGCGATCGGGTTGGGAGCCTCGAAGTCCTCGCCAGCCCCGGTCACACGCCCGGCCATGTCGCGTTCCTCGACACCCGGGATCGATCGCTGATCGCCGGCGATGTCTACACCGCCTACGGCGCTCTCGCGGTCTCGAACCACTTCTTCTGGCGTTTTCCGCTGGCCGCGCCGGCCACCTGGGACAAGGTCAAGGACCTCGAGTCCGCTCGCGAACTGCGGGCGCTCGACCCGGCGGTCCTGGTCGTGGGGCACGGACCGGCGCTGCGAGCGCCGGCGGCGGCGGCGGCGATGGACAGCGCGATCGCACGTTCCCAGAAGGCGATCGGCTGATGCCGCGAGCCGGGCTCGATGCCGAGTCCGTGGTCAGCGCTGCCGGCGCGCTGGCTGACGCGGATGG
This sequence comes from uncultured Solirubrobacterales bacterium, assembly GCA_963794285.1. GTDB lineage: Bacteria > Actinomycetota > Thermoleophilia > Solirubrobacterales > Solirubrobacteraceae > Palsa-465. The sequence continues at coordinate 814,408 of CAWCDS010000005.1, read as the reverse complement.
CCTGTCTGCGCTGACGCTCGCGCGGCTCGCCGATCGCCTCGGTATCCGCTCGCCGTCGCTGTACGCCCACATCGACGGCCTCGAGGATCTTCGCCGCCGGCTTGCCGTCAGGGGCGCTCGCGAGCTGGCGGAGGCCCTCCAAGCGGCGGCTGTCGGCCGTTCGGGCGGCGACGCGCTGGCCGCGATCGCAGCCGCATATCGCAGATATGCGCGGGAGCATCCGGGCACGTACGCGGCGCTGCAGCGCTCCTCGGATGTCACTGCCGACCCCGAGGCAGCGACGCGGGTGGTCAACGTCGTGCTCGCGGTGCTACGCGGCTACGGCGTCGAGGGCGAGGACGCTGTCCACGCGACTCGCGTCGTCCGCGCCGCGCTGCACGGCTTTGTCACGCTCGAAGCCGACGACGGATTCGGGATTCCGCTCGATCTCGATCAGAGCTTTGCCCGCCTCGTCGCGATGCTCGACGGAGGGCTGCGGACGAACGCGTAACCTCCAACGCGAGATGCCCAGCACCTACATCAGGGTCCACCACGACGCCGGCGAGGATGCCGTCGCGGTCGAGGAGCCGCTCGAGATCCGGGTACGCGGCGAACCGCTGGCGGTGACAATGCGAACGCCCGGCCACGACGAGGAGTTGGCGCTCGGGTTTCTCTACGGCGAGGGGCTGATCGACGGCCCCCGGGATGCCGGCCCGACCGCGGACTTCGCGGCGAACATCGTCGAGGTCGCCGGGCCGCTGACGCGCGATCCCAACCGCCGGCGCTTCTACACGACCTCCTCGTGCGGCGTCTGCGGCAAAGGGGCGCTCGAGGAGGTGGCGGTTCACAGCGCCCCGCTCGCCGACGGCCCGACGGTGACCCGGGAGCTGGCCGCGCAGCTGCCGTCGCACCTCAAGCAGCCGACCTTCGAGCGCACCGGTGGGCTGCACGCGACCGGGCTGTTCGACGCGACCGGCAGGCTATTGCTGACCCGCGAGGATGTCGGGCGCCACAACGCGATGGATAAGGTGGTCGGTCGTGCGCTGCTCGACGGTCTCGTGCCGCTCGGCGAGCTCATCCTGTGCGTCAGCGGCCGGCTGTCGTTCGAGCTCGTGCAGAAGGCCGCGGTGGCCGGCGCGCCGATCCTCGTCGGGGTCGGGGCCCCGAGCTCATTGGCGATCTCGCTTGCTGAGGACCGGGGGCTGACACTGTGCGGCTTCGCGCGGGGCGAGAGCGTGAACGTCTACACGCACCCGCAGCGGATCAAGCCGCCGCCGGGTTAGCGCGCGACGAGCTCGACCAGTTGCTCGAGCTCATCCTCGGAGTTCCACGCGCCCACTGATGCTCGGACCACTCCGAACGCGGGGATGTAGCGGAGGATGAAACCGTGTTCGGCGAGGCGGGCAACCTCGGCCTCTGGATCGGCGGCCTTCCACGCAACGAGCGTCGAGGCTCCACGCGGCCCGACCTCGAGCCCGCGCTCGGCCAGCCGTCCGGCAAGCGACGCCGCGAGCGTTCGTGCCCGCTCGTGGACCCAGTCCCAACCGGCTTGCGCGAACACGTCGAGCGACGCCAGCGCCCAGGCGTTTTTGATGCCGGCCGGAAAGCCGTGATCCAGCCGCGACGTCCCCTCAGCGGGCTCGAACTCGAGCGCCTTCGCAGGGTCGGCCAGCGAGCCGTATCCCGGCCACGGGACGAGCAGCTCATCGAGGCGCTCCGGTCGTACGTACAGACAGCCGCTGCCCTCCGGACCGCACATCCACTTTTGTCCGGACGCGGCATAGAAATCGCAGCCCAGCGCGCCCACATCGACCGGAATCGCCCCGATCGCCTGGGCAGCATCGAGCAGCACCGGCACGCCGGTCGCGCGCAGCGCACCCACGTCCATCACGCGGCCACTGACCCACGACACGTGCGAGCAGGCGATCAGCCGCGTGCTCGGAGAGACCTCTCCGGGCAGCTCGGCCCATGGGACGACCCGCACGCTGATGCCGTGACGCCGGCGCGCCCGGCCGAGCGGCGCGAGCAGGCCGGGATGTTCTTCGTCGGTCGTGACCACCTCGTCCCCTTCTCGGAGGTCGAGGCCTGCGATCACCGTGTTGACTCCGTCGGTGGTCGAGCCCGTCAGCGCAAGTTCGGATGCTGCGCATCCGAGGACGCCGGCGTAGCCCTCGCGTAGTCGCACGGCAAGCTCCATCAGCCCGTCGAAGTACGGTCGCCCGCAGCGGCCCTGAGAGCTTTCGAGATCGATCCGCTGGTGCGCGGCCTGCGCCGCGCTGTGCGGCACCGGGCCTTCGGTGCCCGCGTTGAGATAGACAAGCCGCTCGAAGACGGGGAATTGCGCTCGGAACGCCGACGGATCGCTCATCGCTGCTAGGAGACCGGGATCCCGACCTTGCGGCACTCAGCAGCGATCGTCTGCGCCAGCGCCTGGTTGTACTTGCCTTGATCTGCCGCCGCTTTGCAGATCGCACGTGCCTGGGCACCGCAGCCGGAGATCTGCTCAGCCCCGATGAACGACGGCGCCGTGACATTGATGCAGGTCCGCGTTGACTTCTGCTCGGTTGAGGCGATCGCGACCACCACGATCACCGCCAACGCCGCGACGGTGGCGAGGACCGAGCCAAGGATCCACTTCTCACGGATCGTGAACGTGCGCGCGGTTCGGACCGTCTCCGCATGGCCCGGGGGCAAGATCAACACGCATCGAGTCTACGAGGTAGCCCCGGGTGACGAGCGCTGCCGCGCCCGCCACCCGAAGGCGCCTTGGCCCTAGAACCCGCCGGTGCCGTTCGCGGTGCTGTGTGTGGTACCGCCGACGCCGGTCACATACTGAGAAGAGGCCGGCCAGCTGACCCCGTATCCCGAGTCGCCCGAGCCCGCCGTGATCGCCACGCCAGGATGCTTGAAATGAGCGTCCGCCGACAGGATCGAGGAGTCTTCGCTGCCGCCGTAGCTATTCGATACGAGACGACGCCGGGCGAGCCCGCGGCCGTATCTTCGGCCCGCGTGAGATCCGGGGTGTTGGCGGAGTTGGCCTCGACCAGCAGGATGTGGCAGTCAGGGCCAGATCGGATGCAGCCGTGGGATCATCGAACGCGTCGACGATCGCGACCGTCCGCCCTGCTGGCCGGGTTCGAACAGGCAAGATCGACGTGCAGCCCTGCGACCGGTGCTCGCACAGCCCGTCCGATGCCGGGCACGGCGCCGGCGCGCGCGGCGCCGAATCCAAGCGTCAGGCATACGAGCGCCAACGCAAGCCCAGCCCTGCGCGCAGCGCGCGCAGCAATGACCAACTCCATATCTACCTCCCGCAGGTAAGAAAACTGGGCGGGCGGCAGCTTACTCAAGGCTCCTCGCGCCGCGCGCCGATAGCGCGCGTTTCGCAGCTACTCCGCCGGCCGTGGATGGAGCTCGCGCTTGAGCACCTTGCCAGTCGAGTTGCGCGGCAGCTCATCGACGAACACCACCTCACGGGGGACCTTGTAGTTCGCGAGGTTTTCCTTGATGTAGCTCTTGATCTCGTCTTCGCTGAGTTGCGCACCGTCGCGGAGCACCACGAACGCTTTCAGCCGCTGTCCGAATGCGTCGTCGTCGACCCCGATCGCGGCGGCTTCCCGGATCGCGTCGTGGCCGGCGAGCAACTCCTCGACCTCGGCGGGAAACACGTTCTCGCCACCGGAAACGATCATCTCGTCGTCGCGGCCGTCGATAAACAGCCGCCCCTCGGAATCGAAGTGGCCGACATCGCCGGAGGCCATCAGCCCACCGACCGCCTCCTTGCTGCCACCACCCGTGTAGCCCTCGAACTGCGACAGGTTGCCGACGAAGATCCTGCCTTTTGTGCCGGCCGGAACCTCGTGGCCGTGCTCGTCCAGAATCTTCACGACCGATCCGCGCACGACCTTGCCGACGGTTGATGGCTCGGCCTCGAGGTCCTCAGGGGTCGCGATCGTGGCGTAGGCGATCTCGGTCGAGCCGTACAGGTTGTAGACAACGGGACCGAACGTCTTCCTCGCACGCCGCCCGAGTTCGGAGCCGAGCGCGGAGCCGCTGACGAAGATGATCCGAAGCGAGGAATGGTCGTGGCGCTCGAGCACTTCCTCGCCGAGATCGAGCATTCGCCTGAGCATCACCGGCACGACCACGAGCGCGGTCGCCTGGTGTCGCTCGATGCTCTGAAGCGTCGCCTCGGGATCGAACCGGCGGCTGACGACGAGCGTCGAGCCGAGCGCGACGCCGACCAGCGCCTGCATGAAGCCGAGCGCGTGGAACATCGGCACGCCCAGTGCGGTGACTTCACCCGCCCGGAACGGAACCTTGCTGAACAGCCCGCCGATCAGGGCGAGCGATCGCGGCTGCGATCGTGGGGCTCCCTTCGGGGTGCCGGTCGTGCCGCTCGTGAGGATCGTGATCTTCGACGAGGTGCCCGGTCTCGGCGGCGCGCCCGTGTTCGCGCTTGCGATCAGTGCGTCGAGCGTGTCCTTCGAGGTCGCCGCAGAGCTGTCGTCGGTCCACGCCCGCCAGCGGCCGCGCGGCGGGTTCACATCCCCGATCACCTGTGCGTACTCGTCGTCGTACACGAGCAGGTCGGTGCCCTCGCGCCCGGCGACCTCCCGGATCTGCGGTCCGGCGAACGACGTGTTGAGCAGGATCAGGCGCGCGCCGCACTTCGCTGTGGCGAACACGGCCTCGAGAAAGCCGCGGTGATTGCGTGCCAGGATCGCGACGCCCTCGCCGGGAGCGAGACCACGCTCGCGCCATGCGTTGGCGAGCGCGTTGCACCGCTGGTCAAGCTCCTTGTAGCTGATCGCGCCGCGCTCATCGATCAGCGCGGCGCGGTCGCCGTGGCGGTTGGCGCCCAGCGCGATCGCTCCCCCAAGCATCCCGTAGCGCTCGAACGCGATCAGCTGCTGCGCGACACGATGCGGCAGCTGCGGGCCGACGAGCCCGCTGCGGATGCACAGCGCCAAGAAGTACGCCTCGTCGCCAAAGCGCTCAAGCAGCTTCCCGGTCCCCCCGAGAATGTCGAACATGCCTCGCGATCCTATACGGGGATCAGCGGCGGCTGGTGAGCTTCCCGACCAGCAGTGCGACGGAACGCTCGAGATCTTCCAGCGAGGCGTCGTCGACGCTCGAGATTCCGAGCTTGCGGTTCAGCCACGCGTTGACCTCTCGCTGGCTGCTGCGATCACGCCGGGTCAGTTCGGACACGAGCCGGTGGCGCTCGCTGCGCAACATTGCCCGGCGCTCGAACGCCGGACCGCGGGAGCTGCCGTTCTCGTGGTCCAGCACGGCGGGCGCAGGCACCGGCGCCGGGGGCCACGAGCTCGCCCGCGCAGAAGCAGGCGGGCCGAACAGCGTCATCTGCGGCGCGACATCAGCGCTCAGGGGCACGAACTCTAGTGCCTGGGCCGGTTCAGTCTGCAGCCGCTCGGCGCGCTCGAGCTCGAGTGCCTCGTCGTTCTCGCTCGGAGGCCGTAGTGCATGTCGCAGCTCCTGTTCGACGGTCGCGGCGTGATCACGCAGGATCGGATCCGCGGGGATGTAGAGCCAGCTCGGCTCCGGTTCACGGCCCGCGATCGTGCGCACGAACCGGCCGACGATCTGCCGGAACACGAGCGGGGTCTTGGCCGCGGTGGCGTAGACGCCGACGCGCAACCGTGGGATGTCGACACCTTCGGAGACCATGTTGACCGCCACGATCCAGGGATCTCGAGAATGGGTGAACGCGGCGAGCTTCGCCGCCGCCCGTGGCTCGTGGTGCAGCACCACCAGCGGCCCCTTGCCGGTTGCCTCGCGCAGCAGCGAGGCGATCCTCCGCGCGTGGTTCGAGTCAGCGGCGATCACCAGACCGCCGGCGTCGCCGTGCCCGCCCCTGCGGATCTCGCGCAGCTTCGCATCGGCCTCACGCAGGATCCGCGGGAGCCCATCAGGCAGCTCGGTCGAGATCGCGGTCCGGTAGCGACGGCTTGCCTCACGCGTCGAAAGCACCGTCTCGAAGCTCGATTCGATCACGTCGTCGCCGCTGCGCCATGAGAGCGTTCCGTCATAGGCCACGAAGCAGACCGGCCGGCAGATGCCGTCGAGCACCGCCTGCGCGTAGGTGTAGGTGACGTCTGGCTCGGCCATGCCCTCGGCGTCATAGCTCACGCCTGGGATCGGCGTGGCGTCGGAGCGAAACGGCGTCCCTGAGAGCAGCAGCCAGCGCCGCGCTCCGGCGAACGCGGTCGCGAACCCCTCACCCCAGGCGAGCTCCTCGCCCAGGTGATGCGCCTCATCAGCGACGACCAGCGTTCCCGGTGCAGCTGCGCGGGACCAGCGGGCGGGTGACTTTGCGATGCGCGCGTACGTGACCGCGACCCCGTGGAAGCCGCTCGGCGGGCGCGGCGACGCGGCGTCGGGGGCTAGCTCGATGCCCAGCTCGCTCGCGGCTCGGGCCCATTGCCGTGTGAGCGGCGCAGTCGGGCACGCGATCACGACCGAGCCGGCTGTGCCCGAGGCCAGCTCCCGCCGCGCGAGCTCGATCGCCGGCCGCGTCTTGCCGGCCCCCGGAGCCGCCGAAACCAGGAACGGGCCGTCCGCCCAGCCGGCCATTGCGGCCAACGCATGGCGTTGCCAGAGTCGCAGTGAGGCGTGATTCGACGCTACGCGGGGCTTGGACACGGGCCGGGCATAGTGGCGGACGGACCGGACGCAAGCTCAATCGCCTGCAGTGGCCGGGATTCTCGATTGCGCGCCCTGAGCCCCATCCCGTCGGCGCAGAACCGGTGCGCTCGTGGCGGGGCGCACCGGCTGCGCCCGCGGGCGTTTGCCGGCGACTGCGGTGGGGTGGTGGAGGCCAGCCGACGCGCAGTTTCAGTCGAATAGCGAGGGGAAGTGTGCGTTCAGCCGGCACTCCCCGGAGCCGCTGATCTCGAGCGAGGCTGATGTCTTATGAGCTTTCGACAGCGCCGGGACTTTGCGCGACCGCGTCCGTCGAGCGCAGAGGACGCTGGGAGGGGTCGTGCTCGGTATCGATCGTGATGCTCCCGCAGCGACTGGGGCCCGATGCGACGCTCGACCCGTACGGGCCCGGCGCACATTGCCGGCCAGTCATTCGTGGAGTTCGCGCAGGCCGCGCTTGCCCGCGTGCTGAGCCGCTTCCGCGGCACCGAAGGGCGCTGGCAGGCCAAGCCTCATGGCGGCGTGGTCGGGCTCACCCCGGACGGCTACCCGGACGTGAGCCGATCTCACAACCCGGCCGCCCACCGCGTTGCATCGACGAAGCACGACCACAACTTGGGAGGACGACGATTCATGACCGCGACAGCAACCACCCGTGCCACCGACGTACCCCGGCGCGTCGACTCGCTCCCTTGGGTGCAGCTGCGCGACGAGCTCGACCGGCGCGGGTTTGCGATCACGCCGCCATTGCTCACCCGCGAGGAATGCGCCGAGCTCTCAGACTTGTTCGAGCTGGGCTCGTTTCGCTCGACGATCGACATGGCTCGCCATCGCTTCGGCCAAGGTCGCTACCGCTATTTCGAGCACCCGCTGCCGGAGATCATCGACTCGCCGCAGCGGCGAGCGTGGCTGCGTCGCTGCCGCTCACAGCGGCGGCGATAAGCTCAGCGTCTCTCAACGGCAGAGGAGAAAACATGGAACACCGGCAGCTGGGTCGCTCTGGATTGCGCATCTCAAAGTTGACTCTCGGGACGATGACGTTTGGCGGTCGGGGCGACTTTGCGAGCGTCGGCAGCACTGACCTCACCGGTGCGCGCCGTCATATCGACATGGCGATCGACGCGGGCGTGAACATGATCGACACGGCCGACATCTACTCCGCGGGCGCATCGGAGGAGCTCGTCGGCCAGGCGCTCAGCGGCCGGCGCGACAGCGTGCTGCTCGCGACCAAGGCGCGGTTTGCGATGGGTCCCGGCGCAAATGATGCCGGGCTCTCACGCCATCATCTGATCAGGGCCTGCGAGGCAAGCCTTCGGCGCCTGCAGACCGACCACATCGACCTCTACCAAGTCCATGAGTGGGACGGCCAGACACCGTTGGAGGAGACGCTCGGCGCGCTCGATCACCTCGTGCAGAGCGGCAAGGTCCGGTACGTGGGTAGCTCGAACTTCGGTGGCTGGCAGGTGATGAAGGCGCTCGGGATCTCCGCGCGCAGTGGGCTGACTGCATTTGTCAGTCAGCAGGTGTACCTGTCTCTGCAGGAGCGTTCCGCGGAGTTCGAGATCGTGCCATCGGCGATCGATCAGGGGCTCGGCCTGCTGATCTGGAGCCCGCTGGCCGGAGGCCTGCTGACCGGCAAGCACCGGCGCGGTCAGCCCCCGCCTGCCGGTACGCGCCACGCCGGGGAATGGAGCGAGCCGCCGGTCTACGACAAGGACAAGCTGTATGACACCATCGACGTGCTGGTCTCGGTCGCGGAGGCCCACGGCGTCTCGGCGGCGCAGGTCGCGCTCGCCTGGCTGCTCCAGCGCCCGGGGATCACGAGCGTGATCGTGGGCGCACGCACCGACGAGCAACTGGCGGACAACCTTGCTGCGGCCACGCTCGAGCTCACCCCCGAGGAGCAGGCGCGGCTCGAAGCCGTCAGCCGCCCGCCGTTGCCGTACCCGTTCTGGCATCAGGGCAACAGCGCCTCGGAGAGGCTGGGCATCGCTGACTTGTCACTGCTGGCGCCGTATTTGCAATAAACATTGGAACTCGCTCTGAGCTCGTCCCGACAGTCACCGGCGATGCCGTTCAGGGAAGATTAACTCCGTGGCCGTCTCCCGCCTCGCGCTCGCCGCATCTGTCGAGGACTCAAGCCGCCTCAGCGACGAGGTCGAGCTTTACCAGCGGACCTACACGACGCTGCTTCGATCGAGCGGCGAGACCCAGCTGCGCGTGCTCGAGTCCTCGCACCGGGCGACTGGGTCGAGCCTGCATCCGCTGGCGGCGTCCGAGGAGATCGACCTTGGCGCGTTCATCTACTGCGTCCGCCGGCTGCCGGAGGGAATCGTGGGCGCGCGGCTCGTGCTGATGGGCCAGAACGTCGAGGTGTTCACCAACCACGGCATCGAGGTGACGGACTGGGAGGAGGGCGAGGCGCTCGCGAGGAGGCGGCGCTGGTACGACAGTGGTACGGGCACGCTCGCGGTCCTGCTGGCGAGCACGTCCGATGTCGATGACCTGCTGCCGACGCTTGTCGCGTTTCAGCTGGAATGGAACAAGATTCGCGTGAAGGCCCGGGCGGCGGGCTGGCCGGCCGGCGAGAACCTGACTCCCGAGGCCTGCGCGGCACGGTTCGGTGGCCAGGCGGATGACTGGTCGCGTCTGCGTGAGGCGTGGGGCGAGGCGTTCGAGCAGCGGATCGGGCTGGTCGCCTCGCAGCGTCTCGCGTTGCGGGTCCGGATGCTGGGCGGGAGCAACGTCGGCTATGCGCGCCTGACACGGCGCTGGTGGACCCCGGTCCAGAGCCATCTGGCGCAGCACGGATTCACCGATCGCCCCCTGTACTTCGTCAGCTCCAACACGCACAGCCTTGTGAACATCGCCACGGGCGTGCCGCGCGAGCACGAGCACGAGCTCGTCGAGTTCGTTGAAGCCTTGCCTGCAGGCGACATCCTCCGCGACGAGCTGGCGGCGTTCCGTGAGGGCCGCAGCGAGGGGTCGTGGGAGAACTTCCTGTACTTCGTCGCTCGCCAGTGGTGGGACTCGCGCGGTCCCGAGGGCCGCTTACAGCGCCGCGCTGGGGAGCAGGCCGCGGGCGTCAGCCACCTTGTCAGTGCGACCGCGTTGCGGGTGCCGGCACAGGTCATCCCGCTCGCTGCCCTCACTCGCGGGCACCTCGATCCTCGGTTGGGTCCGTTGGACCTCGACGCGTTGGCGGCGAGCAGGGCGGTCATCGTCAACATCGACTACCCGATCGGCGTCGCCGCGTACAACATCCTCCGCGAGATCGCGGTGGACAGTGGCGCCGGCCTGCGCGGCGTTTACGTGCTCGGTAAGGCGGCAACCCTCAACGCCGATGTCGGCGACGTGATGATCTCGAGCGTCGTCCACAACGAACATTCGAACTCGACCTACTGGCTCGATAACGCCTTCAGCGTCGATGACCTTGCGGCCGACCTACGGTTCGGCACGGGCCTCGACAATCAGCGGGCGGTCACCGTCAAGAGCACATTTCTCCAGAACCGCGCGTATCTCGACTTCTACTATCGCGAGGCGTTCACCGTGGTCGAGATGGAAGCCGGCCCGTACTGCGACGCGGTCTACGAGATCGTCGACCCCGAGCGCCATCCCGTCGGTGAGGCTGTCAACTTCTCAAAGCTGCCGATCGACCTCGGGATCATCCACTACGCCTCTGATACGCCGTACACACAGGCCCGGACACTCGGGGCCCGCGGCCTCAGCTACTTCGGGATGGACTCGACCTACGCGTCCTCGCTCGCGATCCTGCGCCGGATCCTGCGGCTCGAGGGAGCGCTTCCGCAGCCGCAGTCGACGCAGTTTGCGTCAACGGGCGATCGTGATCGTGCCTAAAGGGCACGTGACGATCGCAGCGCCGGAGGGGATCGCTCCGATCCCCATCTCGTTAGATTGCAACACGCGGATGAAGATCGTTTACACCCTCACCGACGAGGCCCCGGCGCTGGCGACCCATTCCCTGTTGCCGATCCTGCGAACGTTTGCCGGCGCGGCGAACATCGAGATCGAGGCACGCGATATCTCGCTTGCCGCCCGGATCCTCGCGCAGTTTCCCGATCGTCTGTCGGTGCAGCAGCGCATGGCCGACGCGCTCAGCGAGCTTGGTGAGCTCGCACAGACCGACGAGGCGAACATCATCAAGCTGCCGAACATCAGCGCGTCCGTGCCGCAGCTGAAGACTGCGATCTCCGAGTTGCAGGGCCAGGGCTATCCGATCCCTGGTTACCCCGAGAACCCTGGCGACGACAAGCAGCGCGAGGTCCGCGCGCGCTATGACAAGGTCAAGGGCAGCGCCGTGAACCCGGTGCTGCGCGAAGGCAACTCCGACCGCCGTGCTGCCGCGTCGGTCAAGGAGTACGCACGCAAGCATCCACACTCGATGGGCGCCTGGTCGCATGATTCGCGCTCCCATGTCTCGACGATGAGCGACGGCGACTTCCGCTCCACCGAGCGCTCAATCACGGTCACGCGCGAGGGTGCCGTGCGAATCGAGCAGATCGCGCCCGACGGGTCAGTCACCGTGCTCAAGGAGCAGACGCCCGTGCTCGCCGGCGAGGTGCTCGACGGGGCCGTGATGCGGCGCGACGCGCTTGACGATTTCCTAGAGGCTCAAATGGCCGAGGCCATGGAGCAGGGCGTGTTGTTCTCAGTGCACCTGAAGGCGACAATGATGAAGGTCTCTGACCCGATCATCTTCGGGCACGCTGTCCGCGCCTACTTCGCGGACGTGTTCGCCCAACATCGCGAGGCGCTGGAGCGAGCCGGCGTCAACGCAAACGACGGCCTGGCCGCGCTGCTGACCGCGATCGAGAAGCTGGCGCCGGAGGAGAGCGCCGCGGTTCGCGAGGCGATCGACACCACGTACCGGAATCGCCCGCCGTTGGCGATGGTTGACTCCGACCGCGGGATCACGAACCTGCACGCGCCCAGCGACGTGATCATCGACGCATCGATGCCTGCCGCGATCCGCACGAGCGGTCAGATGTGGAATGCAAGGGGCGAGCAGCAGGACGCGAAGTTCGTGATCCCCGATCATTCCTATGCGCCGCTGTACGCCGAGACCGTCAATCACTGCCGCGAGCACGGGGCGTTCGACCCGGCGACGATGGGTTCCACCCCGAACGTGGGCCTGATGGCCCAAGCCGCGGAGGAGTACGGCTCGCACGACAAGACCTTTGAGATCGTGGAAACGGGGTTCGTCCGGGTCGTAGACGCTGACACCAGTGAAACGCTGCTCGAACACGCCGTTTCCGTTGGCGACATCTGGCGGATGTGCCAGACACAGGACGCCGCGGTTCAGGACTGGGTACGGCTGGCGGTCACGCGTGCGCGGGAAACCGGCACGCCGGCCGTGTTCTGGCTCGACGAGGATCGCGCTCACGACCGCGAGCTGCTGCGCAAGGTTCGCCCGGCGCTCGAGCAGTTGGATACGGACGGGCTTCAGATCGAGACCCTCGATGTCGCCGCTGCAACCAGGTTCACGCTCGAGCGAGCCCGTCGCGGCGAAGACACGATCTCGGTCACCGGCAACGTCCTGCGCGACTACTTGACGGATCTGTTCCCGATCCTCGAGCTCGGGACCAGCGCCAAGATGCTCTCGATCGTGCCGCTGATGAACGGCGGCGGCATGTTCGAGACCGGCGCCGGCGGCTCGGCCCCGAAGCACGTGCAGCAGTTCCTTAAGGAGAACCACCTGCGCTGGGACTCGCTGGGCGAATTCCTCGCACTGGCCCCGTCGCTGGAACTGCTCGCGCAAAAGGAAGAGAACCCGCGGGCGAAGGTGCTTGCGCAGGCGCTTGATCGCGCGACCGGACGCGTGCTCGAAGAGAACCGCTCACCGTCGCGAAAGGCGGGCGAGCTCGACAACCGAGGCAGTCACTTCTATCTGGCGCTGTACTGGGCGCAGGAACTGGCCGCGCAAGACGAGGATCCAGAGCTTGCCGCGCGCGTGAAACCGCTGGCGCAGCGGTTGATCGACAGTGAAGGGAAGATTGTGTCTGAGCTCGCGGCGGTGCAGGGCTCGGCGGTCGACATCGGCGGCTATTACCGTCCCGATCCCGAGCGCGCGTCGGCAGCGATGCGGCCCAGTTCAACGTTCAACGAGGCGCTGGCTGCGCTGCAGCCGACGCCCTCGTAATCAGAGAATCGCGGCGATCAGCAGCTGGCGGATCCCCTTCGGCGTGCGAACCTCGACGGTGTCGCCGACGCGGTGACCGAGAAGCGCCCCGGCCAACGGGGAGATCGAGGAAAGCTTGCCCTCGGCCGGCTTGGCCTTGTGTGGATCGACGATTGTGAAGGTCTTGTCGCGCCCGGCGCCCGGGTCTGTGAACGAGACGGTTGACCCGAGGTGCACCTGGTGCTGATCGGCCGACATCTGGATGGTGCTCATCTCAAAAGGCTCCTAATCAATTGTGACTCCAATGCCGTCCGTGGCTCGATCTTCTCTTCTACACATAGAAATCGGAGCCGAGACCGATTCCTTTACCCGGATTGAGGATTCTGTCCGTTCCGGACAGATCGGGAGACCTACGATCGCGCGAGCGCCGCGAGCCCGGTCGGAGACCCGATCGCGACGACCGCCTCGCCGCTGCCGACGCGATCGTCAGCCCGTGGGCTCCAGTGGCTGCCGAGCGCGATCACCCGCGCCTCGCCATGCGCCGCTTGCTCAAGCTCCGCCACCGTGCGCCCGATCGGCACCGCCAACTCCGCCACGGTGACCGCCTGCGAGCCGACCGGGATCGTCGCCAGCGCGCGGCGGTCGCTGAGCGCAGCTGCGAACGCCGGGGCGGCGAGGCTGGAGACACTGCGCGAGACATGGATCGAGAACGCCGCCTCGACTCGCTGCGCGAGGTCGTGGTCGAACAGGCGCAGCACGACACGAAGATCGGAATGCACTGCGCGAATGTTGAGCGCCGCGGCGAGATTCGCAGCATCGTCGTCGGTCAGGACCATCACGCAGCGGGCACGATCGAGGAACAACCCATCCAGAGCATTCGCGTTGGCGACGTCTGAGAGCACGACGGGCACCCGGAGCCGGTGCGCCTGCTGCACGCCGGGAGCTGACTCGTTGCGCTCGATCGCGACACACGGGATCCGCAGCGCGACAAGCTCCTCGATCACCCGCTGGCCGATCCTGCCGAGACCGAGCACGACGACGTGATCGCGCCGCGGGCGCGGGCGCTCGCCCAGCGATCGTGCCAGCCTGACGCCGACGATCGCATCGGTGATCAGCGCATACACGAGCGCAAGCGACAGCGCACCGACGAGCATCAGCCCCGTCACCCCGATCTTCAGCGCGTCGCCTTGGTTCAGCGGCGTGATGTCGCCGTAGCCGGTGGTGGAGACGGTCGTGATCGTGAAGTAGGCGCTGTCGAGCAGGTTGTAGTGGGTGCCCGCACTCCAGATCACGGCGCCGACCGCGACAACGATTGCCACGAACGCGAGCAACGCGAGCAGCCTGCGATCGAATAGGCGCGTGAGTGCCGCCGCTCGCGTCAGCAGCGATGCAGCGATGCGGCCTGTCGGAGCTCTCCGACGGCGGCCTCGACCGCGGCTTCGACCGCCGTGGCCTCGTCCTCATCGGGCTCATCGTCCGGGACCAGCGCGAGCACCCCTGAAGCGGCCGCCGGGAACAGCTCTGCGGTCCCCGCGCGGGCGTCGAACGCGGCGACCGCCGAGTCGAGCCCGGCGAGCTGGAGATCCGAGACGTCGCGTGGGTCGCCTTCCAGGACACGCACGCCTTCGCGCTCGAGGTGTGTACGAAAGCGCGGCTCCATCTCGCGGGCGAGGACCGACACCGCCTCGCCGAGCAAGACCAGTTCCTCTACGAGCCGCACCGCGATCCCGTCGGACCCGGCGACGATGACCGACCCGATCATGCCGAGGCGATTCGCCGCCGGACGGTTCGCTCCTGCCCGCTGTTGCGCGGCGATCCGGCCCAAACGGGATGGCTACTGCTTGACGGCGTCCGCGCGAGCTGGGGGTAGCTCCGCCGCCTGGGCCGGCGGCGCCGGCGCAGCCGCGAGCGCCGCACCGAGCACATCGCGCAGGCCTCCGATCTCCGCGATCACTCTGCGCTGCATCTCGGAGAGCTGCGCGATCGTGTCCCGGATCGCCGCACACTTGCGCTCGGCTTCCTCGACCATCGCCCGCGTCTGCGCGCGCGTCTGCTCGAGTTTCTTGCGCGAGGCCTCCTGCGCATCGCCGATGGTGCGCCGGGCCTCCTCCTCGGCGTCCTTGAGGATCTGGTCGGCCTCGGTTTGGGCCGCGGCGAGCACCCGCGCGGTTGTCTCGCCGGCGCGCTCCAGGCGTTTTGTGACGGCGTAGGAGCCGGCTTCCTCGAGGCCGCCGTTCTCAAGCCACTCCGCCAAGTCGACCATGAAATGGTCGACCTCCCGCTGGTCGTATCCCCGTCGTGCCAACGGGAACCGTGGGTTGCGAATCCGCTCAATCTGTTGCTGTTCCAAGCCCCCGACCTCCCCTCACCGGTCGAAATCTCGTTGCAAGCTGCGGAACAGACTACGCCACTAGTCCGTAGGATTGCGCGAAATGCGCCGATCCGTTCCTGCCCTCGCCCTGGTTCTGGCGCTGCTCGCTGCGGTACCGGCGCAGGCCAGCAGCTCGCTGCCGTCGCTGTTCGCGAAGCGGATCCGCGCGATCAACGCAGCCCCCCGCGCGCCTGCGGTGTTGCTGCCGGACTCGATGCCGTTGGACGCAAAGCACCTGTATCCAACCGGTGGTCCGTCGGGCTCGAGCTACGACCTCGAGATCGGCGCTGCGAAGAATTGCGGCGGCGCGAACGCCTGTTTCGTCGCCGACTTCTCCGCCGCCAAGGGGAACACCGTGTTCGGCAAGCCGGTGACCGTTCGCGGCGCTGCAAAGGCGGGCTTCAAGCCGCTCTCCTGCGGCGCCTCGTGCTCGCCCCCTGAAATCGTCTTTGTCGTGCACGGGATCCGCTACTCGATCCAGGCGAATCTCAACACCAAGCAGAGCGACAGGACGGCGCTGATCACAGCGGCCGAGGCCGCGATCAGCGCCGGGCCTCGATAGACACGATCCGAAGGGGACCAACATGGGCTTCATGGACAAGCTGAAGGGCACCGCCAAACAGGCGATGAACCCGTCCGCTCAGGCAGGGGAGCGCGACAAGATCATGCGGATCAACCAGGTCGGCGTCGAGACGCCGGCGACCGTGAACTCGATGCGCGAGGTCGGCACCCAGCTCGGCGGGGGCCATCAGATGGAGTTCGAGCTGACCGTTCACCCCGCGGGCGGTACCGATTACCAGGCCAGCGTCTCGCAGTCGATGCACGAAGCGACCCTTCAGGGTGTCGCCGAGGGCGGCAACGTCACCGTCAAAGTCGACCCGGACAATCCGCAGTCGCTGATGGTCTGGGGCGCCGCCGGCTGACGGCTAACAGCCCGCGCCGGTGCCGGCGGCGGCGGCGCGGGCGGCGGCATGTGCCAGGTAGGCCCTCGGCAAAGGGGGGTGGTCGTTACCCACCGTATCTTGATGTTGCGGTCGTTCTCCTCCGCGTTGTGCGCGAGACGGAAGCGGCCCCAGTTGGCCGTCGTCTCGCTGCTCTGACGCGGCGTCAGATTCAGATAGCCGATGAAGTGATGGTTTCCGTCGAGCAGCCCCGCGGTCGCGGTCCCGGCATCGCCCTTCAGTCGTTCCCACCCGCGCGGATACGGCATCGCGGCGCCGATCGGGATGCTCGCCAGCTGCCAGCCGGCCGGCACTGAGCCCGGGTGCAACCAGGCGAACTGGCTCGATGACGGCGGCGTCGCCCCGGACATGCCCCGAGCGAGACTGATCCGCTCAGGGCCAGATCTTCGCGCCGAGGTGCTCGTGCTCGTGCTGCCGCCACACCCGGCGATCGCGGCCGCGGCCACGACCACGACCGAAGCGATGCGGAGCACACTCGCTCCCGAGCGCCGGACGGCGACGCGCCGGCTCGTCCTAACGGTTCGCGACGCCCTAGAGATTGCCATCCCCATCGCTGGGTCCGCCATTGTTGTCTGCATCTCCGTCGCCCCCGCCGTTCTGCGGGATGCCACCGGTGGGAGCCGGGGGAGGCGGCGCTGCTGTTGTCGTTGTTGTCGTTGTTGTCATCGGGGCAGGGACAGGGGCGGGTGCGGGTGCGGGTGCGGGCGCCGGTGTACTCGGCGCGGTCTGGGTCTGCGTCATCTGAATTGGCGCAGGGGTCGGTGGTGGCGGCGGAGGCGTGCGCACGACAAAGACCCTGCTCGCTTTCACCGACGGATCCTTGGCGAGCGTCGCCACGAGTCGATAGCGGCCTGGAGCGAGGTCTTTCAGCGTGTAGCGAGTGGAGCCGGTGCGTGCCCGGCCGCGGTTGAGTGTGTACCGGAAGGCGTGCGAGCCGCGGCCCGCGGAACCGGTCACAGCTACGTGTACGGTGACCGTCTGGCCGGTCTTCGCGCCGCTGTGCGGAGACAGGATGCGGAGGTGTGGTTTGGGTGGTGGGGGGCTCTTGGTCGATGTAACCGCGGCGACAGATGTCGCGGCGGTCGAGGTGCCGGCTGACGAGCTGCTGCCGCAGCCGGCCGCTGTGATTGCAACCGCGAGTGCGCCGAGCGCCCAGGCGGTGAGTTTGCGTCCGTTCATGCTCCCAAGGACGCCGCGGTGTTGCGCTTACTTCCCAGTCAATGTCAATCGCTGTATCACCAACATCAAGTTGGATAAACGCAGCGGCAGTGCGTCTGGTGCAACGTTCCGAAAATCCCCCTGCCGGCGCAGTTCGCAGGCGTCGACCATTTCCTGAACAATCCAGTTGACGCATGCGCCGGATCGTCGACCTGTCCGCTCCGATCGAGAGCAGCCCTCCCGGTACCCCGGACTTCCAACGCAACGTGATCGAATACTTCGACCACCAGGCCGGCGCGGCCGAGGTCCAGGCCCTGTTCGGGCTCCCGCCGCGGCTGCTGCGAGACGGCGAGGCGTGGTCACGGGAGACGATCACGCTCGGCACTCACAACTCGACTCACATCGACGCGCCCTACCACTACAACTCGGTGATTCAGGGCCACCCCGCCGAGACGATCGACGAGCTGCCACTCGAGCGCTTCATCGGCCCGGGCGTGCTCGTCGACTTCAGCGAGCGGGCCGACGGCGAGGTGATCGGCGAGGAGGCGATGCGCGCCGCACTCCGTGACACCGGGCACGCGCTCGCCCCCGGCGACATCGTGCTCGTTCGGACGGGTCGGGATGCCTTCTACGGACAGGCGGACTACATGCAGCGCGGACCCGGGGTGGACGCAGCGGCGACCCGCTGGCTGTACGACCAGGGCGTCCGCGTGATGGGCATCGACGCGTGGGGGTGGGACCGACCGCTGCAGATGCAGGCCGCCGACGCGCTCCAGCTCGATCAGCCCGGGATCTTCTGGGAGGCCCACCAGGTCGACCTCCCGTACTCGCAGATCGAGCGCCTCGTCAACCTCGGGGCGCTGCCCGCCGACGGGTTCACCGTTTCCTGCCTGCCGCTGCGACTGGCACGCGCGAGCGCGGCGCCGGCGCGAGTCGTCGCGATCTTCGAGGACTGATTGACGCCCGCCCGAGCCCGGATCGACACCCACGTCCACGTGCTCCCGGCCGATTACCGTGCTGAGATCGAACGGCACGCCAAGGTTCCGTTCGCACTGCCGCCGTGGTCGCGTGAGATGCTCGATGACCTGATGGGCAGGCACGAGATCGACGCCGCCGTCCTGTCGCTGTCTCCGCCGGGCGTGTGGTTCGGAGATCAGGCGCTTGCCAACGAGCTGGCGCGGATGGTCAACGAACGAACGGCCGAGATCGTCCGTTCGGCGCCCGAGCGTTTCGCCGGCCTCGCATTCCTGCCCCTTCCCGATGTCTCGCAAGCACTCGAGGAGCTCGCCTACGCGCTCGACGTGCTGAAGCTGGACGGCATCGGCCTGCTCTCGAACGTGTCCGGCACCTACCACGGTGACCCGGCGTGGGATCCGCTGTGGGCGGAACTCGAGCGCCGCGGCGCGTACGTGATGCTGCATCCGACCGCGCCGCCCCACGCGCCGCCGCTTCCCCAGCATCCGATCTGGATGTACGAGTTCCCGTTCGACACCACGCGCGCGGTCGTGAACCTGATCTACTCCGGCACGCTCGAACGCTCGCCCGCCGTCAGGCTCCAGGTGTCCCACCTCGGCGGCACGGCGAGCTTCCTCGCGCACCGGATTGCGTCCCTGGAGACGCGCGAGCCCGAGAAGGCGGCGCTGGCGCCGCACGGCGCGCTGTCCGCACTGGCGCGGCTCTACTACGACACGGGCCTGTCGAACAACGACGTGGCGCTCGCCGCCACGCGCTGCGTCGCTCCGATCGAACGGATCGTGTTCGGCACCGACTGGCCGTATGCCGACCTGCCCGAGGGTGGCGACCCGGCTCCCGGCCTGGCCGTGCTCGGCGCGGACCGAGCGCGAGTCGACGCCGAGAACGCCGTCGCATTGGTCCCGCGGCTCGCCGACTGATCAATCACCAGGTCGTGATGGCAGCGACCGCCGCACCTTCGTACGCCGCGCCGCTGTCGATCGGGCGCAGCCAAATCTTCAGGACAAGAGCGACGAGTCCCTTGACGTTCAATGCGAGGCCGTCCAGTCCGGCTCGACGAGCGTCGCGCCCAGTTTTACGATCGCCGCCCTCATCGTCCACCAAGGAGAGGGATGTATGGATTCATCCAAGCGCATTCGGTTGGCAACGGCGCTGCTGCTCGCAGGCGGCTCGATCGGTGCGTATGCCGCCGTTGCAAGTACGACGGCCGCCGCGGGCGCCCGCCACGCAGCCAGAGCCACGAGTGCTGCCGCTGCCGGCCCGAGCGTCAAACGATTCGACCTCAACGGTTACGTGGTCAACACCGACTACAGCCTCGGTCGCAACAAGGGCAACACGTTCCAGCAGACGTACAAGCATGGAACTGTTCAGGGCGTGCCGATCAAGGGACCGTTCGTCGGCACCAAGTTCCCAGCCGAGGACTTCGGTCATCTCACATCAGGGGGTGCTGCTGCTCGACGTCGTACCCGTGCGTGAGGTCGGCGTCTGCCGCGAGGACGTTGTGGTCTTGGTCAGGGTCGTGGCGGATGTCACCGTCGAGGTCTTCGCTGAAGCCGTCACGGTCCTGGTCGACGTCGTCTGGCTGCTTGTCGACGGCTTCACGATCGTCGTCGAGCGCCCGACGCTGATCGAGTTGTTCTGCGTCGACGAGTTGTTGTTCGACACGACGAGGATCACGACGATGACCACGAGCGCGGCGATCGCAATCCCGGCGCCGATCATCCAGCCGCGCGGACCGGAGGGCGGCTTCGCGCCCGGAGCTTGCCCGGTACCAGGGGGTGTTGCTTGGGCATACGCCGGATCCTGAGGCGGTTGCGAGTCGTATCGCGGCTCGTCGTCGGGGCGCTCGCCTGCGGGTGGGCCAGGTGCTTCAGTCATCGGTTCGCCTCCTTGGGTGTCGAGCACGATCAGCGATCGGCGGTCTGTTCGCATCCCCCTGATCGGGTGATGCGCTATTGCGGATCGATTGTCGTTTGCGCTGGGGCGGCCCACTGGGCACCGGTTCGGCGGCGGAATGCCTCGAGGGCCGCGTCGAGGGTCGGGAAGAAGTGGTCGGGGTCGAGCGGACCGATCAGCTCGTAGCGCTCGAGCTTCGTGCGGACGGGGTCCTTGAGCTCGGCGAATACGAGGTGGGTGTCCGTCGCGTTGAGTTCCTTGTCGAGGTCTTCGAGCATGTCGGCGGCGGTCGTGTCGACATCGGTGATCGGCTCGGCGGCGATCACGATCCACTGAGGGCTTGGCTCCGCGGCCGCAAGGCGGCGGATCTGCTCGCGGAAGGTCCGGGTGTTGGCGAAGAACAGCGGCGCGTCGAAGCGGAAGATCACGAGTCCGGGAAGCTGCTCCGCCTCAGGGTGAAGCTGCCGGTCATGCTGCCCGGCCATTCCCGGCACGCGGCCGAGCGTCGTCTGATACGGCCACCACGCCCGGCGGAACACGTTGAGGATCGAGAGCGCGACTGCGACCCCGATGCCTTCGAGCACGCCGAGCAGCGCGACCCCGAGAAACGCCGTGATCGACAGCAGGAACTCGGTGCGCCGCTGGCGCCACAGCCGCACGGTCCCGGGCACGTCGGCGAGCGACAGCGATGCCGCGATCACAACGGCGGCGAGCGTTGGATTGGGGAGGTTCTTCAACAGCCCCGGCACGAACACGAGCATCAGCACGATCGCCGCTGCTCCGACCACCCCGGTGAGCTGGGTCTTGGCGCCGGTTTGCTCGGCGACCGCGGTGCGCGACCCGCTCGTGCTGACGGGAAAGCCCTGGAAGAACCCCGCCGCGACATTCGCTGCACCGATTCCGATCATCTCGCCGTTCCCGTTGACCTCCTGCCCGGTGCGCGCCGCGAACGCCGAAGCAGTGGAGATCGTGTCGGTGAGGGCGACGAGCGCAATTCCAAGCGCTCCCGCGACGAGCAGCGGAAGATCCGAGATCGGGTTGGGCACCGTCAGCGGTGGAAATCCCTTCGGGAGCGTTCCGACCAGCGAGACACCGTGATCGGCCAGATCAAATACCGCCGATGCTCCGATTGCGACGAGGACCGCCACCAGCACGCCCGGGACCCGCGGCAGCCAGCGCCCGAGCGCGAGAATCAGGCCAAGGCTGACCAGGCCAATCGCGACGGCGGCGCCAACCGCCTCGCTGTGGGCGAGGCCGTCCACGAATGCGCGGGCCTCATTGATCAGGCCGTTCGCGTCGGTGGAGAACCCGAACAGCTTCGGTAGCTGCCCGATCAGGATCGTCAGCGCGAGTCCGTTCATGTAGCCGATCTGCGTCGGCTTGGAGAGCAGGTCAGCGACAAACCCGAGCTTCGCGACCCCGGCCGTGATCATGATCGCTCCGACGATCAGCGCGAGCATCGACGCCAGCGCGATTGCGCGCTCAGGGCTGCCGTTAGACCCGATGATCGGCAGGATCGTCGCCGCGATCATCGGCCCCAGCGACGAGTCCGGACCGAGCACGAGGACCCGCGAGGGCCCGAACACGGCATAACCGAGCAGGCACAGGATCGTCGTGTACAGACCGGTGATTGCGGGCAGCCCCGCGAGCTCGGCGTACGCCATCCCCTGCGGCACCAGCAGCGTCGTCAGCACCAGTCCGGCGAGCAGATCGCTGCGGAGCCACGAGCGGCGGTAGCTCGCAAGGGCTCGTACGCCGGGAAGCGAGCTTGCGATCATCGGCGCCCGCGGCGGGTCAGGCCTTCGCCGCCAGCTTCGCTGAAGCGCTCGATGCGGGCGCGGCTTGCGAGGTCGTTGCCGAAGCTTGACGGCGAGCGATGAGCTTGCCGATCTCCCACAGGACGAGCAACAGCACGGCCGCAGCCAGCGCGAGCAAGAACTGTCCGGCCCTCAGCGGCGTGGTGTCGAGCAGGCGGTTGAATACGTCCATCTGCGTGACCATCACCGCGAGCGCAAGCTCGGCGATCGCTGTCCAGTTCATCCGCGCGTTGTCGAACGTCTCGCTCGCCAGCGCCGACATCGACAGGCTGCGGCTCTCAAAGGCGGCCACGACGAGCATCAATGTGAACGCCGTCAGGCCGATCGAAGACCCGATGCTGGTGCTGCCGTAATGCTGCTTTCCAAAGTAGATCAGTGCGTCCAGGCAGATCGCCATGAACAGTCCGACGAGTCCCGACGTGAGCTTGACGCCGCCGGTCATGATCGACTCGCTGCTGGGCCGGGGCCGTCGGCGCATCAGCCCGGGGCTCTGCTGGTCAAGACCGAGCGCGATTCCAAACGGTGCACTGACGAAGAAGTGGATCCACAGCACCTGCGCCGGTGTGAACGGCTGTCCGGCCGCGATGTCCAGCAACGTCGCTCCGAGGAACGTGAGTACGAACGCCACCAGCGAGATCAGCACGAAGCGGACGTACTTCGTGAGGTTGTCGTACAGCTTTCGCCCCTGCTCCACCGCCCTGACGATCGTTGCGAAGTCATCGTCGGTGAGGATCATCCGCCCGGCGTTCTTGGCGACTTCGGTGCCGCTGCCCATCGCGATGCCGATGTGCGCGGCCTTGATCGACGGCGCGTCGTTGACTCCGTCGCCCGTCATCGCAACGACATCGCCCTTCTTCTTCAGCGTCTCGACAAGCAGCACCTTGTGCTCAGGCGCGACCCGGCCGACAACACCGATCCGGTCGATCCGCTCAAGGCGCTGCGATTCATCCAGCGCGGCGAACTCGGCGCCGAGGATCGCCTCGCCCTCGATCCCGAGTTGCTGTGCGATCGCGGCACCGGTGATCACATCATCACCGGTCACCATTCGCACCCGGATGTGGGCCTTCTGTGCGTCGTGCACGGCCTGCTTGGACGCCTCGCGCGGCGGATCGACCATCCCGACAAGGCTCGTGATCTCCAGCCCGTCCACGTAGCCGAGCAGGTCACCGTCGGCCTTGAACGTCGCAGGGGCCAGGTCGCGGAAGCCGCTCGCCATCACTCGCAGGCCCGCCTCTTCCATCCGGCGCACGTTCTCCTCCGCGCGTGTGCGCAGGGCCTCGTCCCAGGGAATGCTGCGGCCGGCGGAGAGGGCGCTCGCGGCGTGACTCATCACCGCCGGCGCGGCACCCTTCACGTAGCAGCGCACGACGGGCTCCCCCGAGGCGTTCGTCGTGTCGGTGAATGCCGCCATCAGCTTGTAGGTCGGGTCGAACGGCAGCGTCGCCACACGCGGGAACCGCTCCCGGCTGGCGTCGAGGTCGAGGCCGGCCTTGTGGGCAAGCACAAGCAGCGCGCCCTCCGTCGGATCGCCGATCACCTTGCCATCGACGAGCTTTGCATCGCTTGCGACGACGTAGGGCAGGATCGCGTCATCGATCGTGTCCGAGGAGCCGGCGGCATGGTGGACACGCCCCGCCAGCTCGTAGCCCGAGCCGGAGATCGTGTACCGGTCGGTGGGGTCGATCACTTCGACCGCCGTCATCTGGTTCATCGTCAATGTCCCGGTCTTGTCCGAGTTGATCGCCGAGGTCGACCCCAGCGTCTCGACCGACGTGAGGTCCTTCAGCACCGCGCCGTGCCGAGCAAGCTCGCCGGCGCCGACCGACAGGATCACCTGGAGCACGGTCGGCAGTGCCTCCGGAATCGCCGCGATCGCAAGCGCGACAGCGCTCGTGAACACGAGCGTCGCGGACTGGTCGCGCTGCGCGCCGAGCACGAACATGACAACCATCGTGATCCCGGCCGCCGCAGCGATCCACAGGGTCAGCGTGTTCAGTTGCTTGGTGAGCGGGGTCTGCTCCCTGGCGGTGCTCGCCAGCATCCCGGCGATCTTCCCGACCTGCGTGTCGCTGCCCGTCGCCGTCACGATCATCACGGCGCTTCCGTGCGTCACCGGCGTGTGCATGAACGCCATGTCGGTCTGATCACCCGGCGCGAGATCCGTCCCAGGCGGCGCCTGCGCCCCCTTCGACGCCGGAACGCTTTCACCGGTCAGCGCCGACTCGTCGATTTGCAGCGAGCTGGCCTCGATGATCCGTCCGTCTGCCGGCACCTCGTCCCCAGCAGCAAGCAGTACGACATCGCCGACGACAATCTCCTCGGCGGCGATCTGCGCCTCGGTTCCGTCGCGCCGCACACGCGCAGTCGCCTTCACCATCGCCTTCAGTGCATTCATCGCGCTCTCGGCCTTGCCCTCCTGACGCAGGCTGACGACGGCGTTGAGGGCGGTGATGAACAGCAGCAGGACGCCGGTGCTCCACTCCTTGATCGCGAGCGAGACGATCGCCGCCCCGAGCAGGATCATCTGCATGTAGCTGCGGTACTGCTGCACGAAGCGCTTCCAGCCCGCAACTTCCTGTTCTACCGGCAGGGCATTCGGTCCATGCTTTGCCAGCAAGTCGCCTGCCTGCTGCGTGGACAGGCCCACCGCCGGGTCGACCCCGAGCTTCGCCGCGACCTCATCGGCGGCGACGCCGTACCACCCGTCTGCGGCGCCTGCCTCGCCGGCCTGCGAGCTAGCGCTCGTCGCCATTGTCCCTGCCCGTTTCAGCGTCCGTCCGCTCGGGCTTGCGGTCGCGCAGCTTCTCCTCGAACGGATCCGGTGCAGCGCCTTTCGGCGCCTGCGCTTCGAGGGATTCCTTGACCTCGAGCAGCATCTGACGCTGCTGCTTGCTGACGGTCGGGAAGCGAGGATCGATCTCCACCAGTGCGTGCACCAACACGGCGGCAGCGGCGGCCCTGCCAAACCACTTACGGTCGGCCGGAATCACGTACCACGGTGCCCACTCCGTGCTCGTGTGCGACAGCGCCTCCGAGAACGCCTGCTGGTAATCGTCCCAACGCCCGCGTTCAGCGACATCGGCGGAGGAGAACTTCCAGTTGTGGTCGGGAAGGTCGATCCGCCGCAGGAAGCGGGTGCGTTGCTCTTCTTTGGAGACGTTGAGGAACAGCTTCACGATCCGGAGCCCGTTGTCGGCCAGATACCGCTCCCAGTCATTGATCTCGCGGTAGCGCCGGTGCCACACGCCACCCCCCTTGGCGGCGGCCGGGAGCTTCTGCCGGTCCAAATTCTCCGGATGCACCCGCACGACGAGCACCTCTTCGTAATGCGATCGGTTGAAGATCCCGATCTCCCCCCGGGACGGCAGACGCTGCGCATAGCGCCAGAGGAAGTCATGATCCAGTTCCTCCGAGGATGGAACCTTGAAGCTGTGGACTGCAACGCCCTGTGGATTGACGCCGCTCATCATGTGCCGGATCGTCCCGTCCTTGCCGGCGGCATCCAGGGCCTGGAGCACCACCAGCACGCCCCACGTGTCTTGTGCAGCCAATCGCGCCTGATACTCGCTCAGGAGTGTGACGCCCTCGGCGAGGAGCGCGACCCCGTCCTTCTTCTTGTTCAGGCCGGCCTTGAACGACGGATCGAAATCCTTTGAAAGGGTTACTCTCGAGCCTGGCTTGACTCGGAACGGCTCGATGAAGTCCGCGAGCCGCTTTTGACGCTTCCTGTCCATTGCCTGCTCCGAACGCTGGAGTGAGATCGTGTTCCTCCAACGGTCCCGCTTGCCCGCCGAGAGGGCATCATCCTGATCAGGTGATGGCGGCCGAGGGTGGTCGCGAAACCCACCGTATTTTTCGTTAACACGACCACCCCCCATCTGAAGAGCACAGCGTCCACGGCACCCGGGCGGCCGCTCCGACTGCCGCGATCGCGGTCTTCACTTTGTCCGCGCTCGGCAGTTGCCCGCCCGCCGCTCACGTCGTCGCTGGGTTGGGATCTTCGCCGCCCGGCGGAAGCGCTCGCTCACGCCGTCGGGTCAACCGGCGGGCCGTGCGTTCAAGCCAGTCATCCGCGCTGCGCGACCGGACCCGGACCTCCTCGCCCACCTCGTCGGCAACCCCAAGGCCCTGTTGCGAGATCGCGGCGGTGACCGCCGGGCTGTCGGCGATCCGGTCGACCATCTCCCATAACGCGTCGCTCTCGAGCAACCGAGCGGCGAACTCATCGAACAGCCCGCTGTCGAAGAATCCGGCGATTAGCCGTTTGGCCGCGTCGCTCTCGAACAGCCGCAGCGCCGCCTCATGGACGCGCTCGCTGTTGACGGCGGAGGACACGAGTTGCTCGAACTGAGGGCTGTCAAGCACGCGCTCGAGCGCCGCACGCTCGAGCTCGATGCTCGCCTGCACCGCCCCCGCGGCGACGCTCGACAGCGGTTTGACGGTCAGCGACACCGCCCGACCGCCGATGCCCGTCAGCAGCCGCCGGGGGCGTGATCTGGAGGTGCTTTCATTGGTCTCGGCCATGGCTATCCGTGAGCCATAGTCGCAGCGACAATCCAGCGTCCCATCATCCGATTCGGAGGATGCCTTTCGCTCGACGCTCGGCGAGCATCGTATGCAGTCTGATGAATGATCGGGAACAAATCGCCGGCCACGACGGGCCCGAGTCCGACCAGGCACCGACTGGCCCGAGCACAGACGCACCGGCGCAGCAGCGGGCGCCCCGACCGATCAGCCGTGGCCGGCTGATCTCCGTCAACGTGCTGATCACGATCACCACCGTGCTCGCGGTGGTCGGGATTCTCTCGATTTGGGCCAACCGTCTGCTGTTCAACGCCGACAACTGGCAGAACACGAGCACCCAGCTCCTGCAGAACAGCGAGATCCGCAGCGCCACCGCGAACTATCTCGTCGATCAGCTCTACGCCAATGTCAACGTGGCCGGCGTGATCGCGACCGGGCTGCCGCCCCGGCTCCAGCCGCTCGCAGGCCCTGCGGCCGGGGCGCTGCGGAACGCCGCGGTGCAGGCAGTGGACCTCGCGCTGACGCGGCCGAGGGTGCAGGCCCTGTGGTCGATTGCGAACCGAGCCGCTGACCAGGCATTCATCGCGATCGTCAACGGAGGCAAGGGACCGGTAGGGACTCGGCAGGGGGTGGTCACGCTCGACTTGGCGTCGATCGTCAACAACGTCGCTGCCAGGCTCGGCCTGCCGGCCGACATCGGCGCCAAGCTGCCACCTACCGTCGCCAACCTGACCGTCTTCAAGTCCGATCAGATCAAGTTCGTCCAGGACGCCGGCAACGCGATCCAGGGGCTGGCGTTGTGGCTGACGATCCTAGTGCCATTGCTGTATGCAGCCGCGATCGCGCTGGCCCCCGGCCACCGGCGGCGCACACTGAGGACCGTCGGATTCGCGATCGTGTTCGCCGGCGTGCTCGCGCTGCTCGGCCGCTCGATCCTGAAAACGCAGATCGTCAATTCGATTGTCAGTGACGAATCGGTGCGCCCGGCCGCGTCCGCGGTCGTGGCGATCGGTACCTCGATGATCACCGAGATCGCGGGCGCGTTCATCTTCGTCGGAATCGTCGTCATCGCAGCCGCGTGGTTTGCTGGGCCTGCCCGGATCGCTACCGCCGGACGCAGGGGATTGGCTCCCTACCTGCGCGAGCAGCCGGGCTGGGCGTTCGCAACCGCAGTAGCCGTGATGGTCCTCGTGTTCATCTGGAATCCGATCCCGGCGACAGGCAAGCCCGCCGGAATGATCGTGTTCACGCTGCTGGCGCTGCTCGGAGTCGAGGTCCTGCGCCGCCAGACCGCAGTCGAGTTCCCTGAGGCTCAAGCCGGCGAGGCGACGGCCGCGGTCCGCACGCGCATCCGGACGTTGCGTGAAGGCCGGCGGCGCGATCACGCGGCGGCACCCACGAATGGGGGCGCTGGCTCGCTCCCCGAGCAGCTCGAGCGACTCGCCGCATTGCGTGATGGCGGGGCCATCACGCAGGAGGAATACAACTCGGCCAAATCAAGCCTGCTTCACGGATAGCAAGGCGCGATGGGGCAGAGCAGCTGATGAACGAGGCAGAGGATCTGCTCAGGCGCCTGGCGGCCAACGACGAGTCCGTGCTGCAGATGGCCCTGTCGCCGACGCCTGAATTCGATTGCGGTCCCTCCGCGCTCGACGACCCTCGCCGGCAGCTCAGGCCGGAGCTGGATCGTCGGATCAGAGTGCTGGTGCGTCTGGGGGCGCTACTTGCCGTCGGTGCTCCAACCGCGTCACTGCGCTGGGCCGTCGAGCTGGCCGCGGCGACGGGCGCGACCGATGATGCCGTTGCGGCCGTGTTGCTGTGCATGGCTCCGGACGCCGGCGGGGCGCAGGTCGCGTGGAGCGCCTCGCGGCTGGCGGTCGCGCTCGGCTTCGATCTCGAGCTCGACGGCTGGGACGGAGCCTGACTACTGGCCGAGGAGGCCGGCGTCCGAGGCTCGAGTGACCGCCTCTGAGCGAGAGGCCGCGCCGAGCTTGCGATAGACCGCGTGCGCCTGTGTCTTGACGGTGTTCGCCGAGACCCCAAGCTGGGCTCCGATCTCACGGAACGAGCGATGGCTCGGGAGGAACCGAAGGATTCGAAGCTCAGCGATTGTCAGCGAGGAAGCACCCGAGAGGCTCGTCTCAGCGAGCGTGTCCATGTACGCCCACGCGTCATCGAACCAGTGCTCGAACATGACGGCATCCGGCATCCTGCGAGCAAACCGAGATGCCTCGGCCAGCAACGTTCGCGCCCCGACGATATCCGCCAGCCAGAGCGACGCATGCGCCAGCAGGATCCGCGCCTCGGCTCCATACCACGGGACAAAGTCGCCAAGCGTCGCGAGCAGCTCGATGCCGCTGCGAAGGTCTCGTTTCGCTTCGTCGGCCCGCCCCTGATGCGCGCGTGCCGCGGCCAGTGCAGCCGATACAAGCGCCGTCAGCGGCGAGCTGCGGAGCCCGCGCTCCTCGATCAGGTGGTCGGCCTGATCGGAGAGGTCGCCGGCCAGCTCCCAGTCGCGCTGCTCAATCGCGACCACGATCCGCTGCGCGATGCACAGTGACGCGATCGTGGGTTCGCTCACGACACCCAGATCAGCGCCCTCTTCGAGCAGACGTTCGGCGCTCTCGCGATCACCTGCCAGGTGTTGGGCGGTGCCCCACAAAAAGCAGCTGACCGGACGCCACGGGCTGCCTTCCGGCACGAGCTCGTACGCGCGCGCCGCGACCCTTCCCATCCGCGCCGGGTCGATCCGCGCGCCGAGGGCCTCGACCAGCGCAAGGCCGGCGTGCAGTGACGGCAACTGCGGCGATGGCTCGTGGCCCGCCAAAGCCCCGGCCGCGTCCAGCCGCCACTGCTGTGCTTCGCCGACGCGCCCAAGGGCCAGTGCGTTGTGCGCCGCGCACAGCGCCAGCGGGGCGTTCTCGGCGATCTGGGCGTGGCTGAAACTGCTGATCCACGTCTGCACGAGCTCGTTGCGACCCATCGTCACGTAGTCGAGGACGTGGGGCCAGAGCAGCTCACCCACCCGGTGCGGATCGCGTGCCGTCACGGCGTGAGTGATCGCGGCGTCGAGCTGGCCATGATTCTCACACCAGGCGCTCGCTACGAGATGAAGGTGTGGTTCGAGCTCAGGATCGGTGCGTCGGAGCTGCGCACTGAGGTTGTCGCGCAGCAGAGAGTGCCACCGATAGCGCGTATGGGCGGCGTCCACCGGCATCAGCAGCTGGCTCATCCGCTCGAGCGTCGCAAGTGTCAAGGCGGTACCGCGCTCATCCAGCACCGCGTCGCAGAACGGCCCGGACAGCTCCTCAAGGACGGACGTGCGCGCTGCAAAGTCCTGCATTTCGGCGGGGAGGCCGCTGAGAACCTCGTCATGGAGATACGACGCGAAGAAGTGATCGTCTCCGCTCATGCAATCCAGCGCGGCGTCCACATCGGGCTGCTCGCGCAGCGACAGCGCGGCCAGGTATAGCGCGGCCGGCCACCCCTCGGTCAGGCCGACCAGCGCCTGAACCCCCTCGAACTCGAGCTCGAGCCCGACTCCGCGGAGCAGGGCCGCTGCCTCGGCCGTGCTCATCGCGAGATCGCGCATGCGAATCTCGACGAGCGCCCGCTGCGCCCGCAACCGTCCGAGCGGCAGAGGCGGCTCGGCCCGAGCCGCCACCGCGACGAGCGAGCCTTCCGGTAGATCCAGGAGCGCCGCGTCGACCGCGTCCCCCAAGACGGCGGGGCAAACGAGCTCGGCGTTGTCGATGACCAGTACGAAGCGGCCCTCCTGAGCACGGCACTTTCGAATCGCGCCGCTGATCGCATTACCGGCCGACTTGCGGCCGGCGGCGCCGCGCTCGTCGAATGTGAGCCACGCAAACGGCCGCTCGTCAGCTTCAGACCATTCCGCCAGCAGGGCCGTCTTCCCATATCCGGGCGGAGCCACGATCAGCGCGAGTGACGCGCGCGCCGCGTCACGCAGACGGTCGACAAGTGCGGTGCGCCGGACGAAGTCCTCAGGTAGCACACGGCGGCCGGGACGCGTTGCGCACTGCGGCTTCGCCGGCGCGCGCCCGGTTCTCGTCACAGCGCGCGGGCGTGTCAGAACCGCAGCTGTGCTGGTGGGCATGGGCTTCGCATGCGTGGAATCGGTCGCCACACCCATTTTCTCCCGCAGTTGGCCGTACCGGGCAAGGGCGCCTGCATCTATGTTCGGGGAGGCAGGCACCACCCCAGCGCGGGTGCGTTTCGCGTCCGACATCACCCGGTTGGGAGGATGCCGTGCGCATCGCCGGGCCTAATGTCGCTCGACATGGACGATGTTGAGCGCCTTCTCCGCCTTCTGGCCCTGAACGACGAGGCGTCGATCGAGATGGCGCTTGGGAACAGGCCCGAATCCGGAGCGTCGGCCGCGCTCCTGCCGAAGGTTGAACTGCTCGTTAGGCTTGGTGCCTTGCTGGCGCTCGGCGCTTCCACCACCTCGCTGCGGACAACGGTCCAGCGTGCCCTGGAGACCGGCGCGACCGAGGCCGAGATCGTCGGCGTGCTGCTGTCCGTTGCTCCTGCCGTGGGAATGGCGCGTGTTGTGTCAACCGCCCCGAGGCTCGCGACCGCGATCGGTTACGACCTCGAGGCCGACGAATGAGGGAGGGCCAATTGGTGCAAGACCCGGAGACCGTTCAAGTTACGGCCGTTCGGATTACCGCGTTGGATGCGGCGCGGGCCTGGTGGTTGATGCTGATCGTCGGCCTCGCCAGCCTAATTGCCGGCATCATCCTCGTCCTGAAGCCCAGCAACAGCCTTGCCACGCTTGCGGTCGTGGTCGGGATCTTCTTCCTGATCGACGGCATCGTCGAGCTCGTGAGGTCGTTCGGTTCAGCGGTCGAAAACCGCGGGCTGGCCGCGATCATCGGCGTGCTCGGGGTTGTCGTCGGCATCATCCTGATCCGTCATCCGACGAAGGCCGTGGCCGCGATCGGGCTCCTGATCGGGCTCTGGCTCGTGGCGGCGGGCGTGATTCGGCTGGTCGGCGCATTCGTCGAGGGCAGTCATCCTCTGATCCGCGCCGCAATCGCTGCGGTCGAGCTCGTGCTCGGCATCGTGATCGTGTCCGATCCGCATATCGGGTACACCGCGCTCGCTGTCATCGTCGGGATCTCCTTGATCCTCAACGGCCTCTGCTACTCGATGCTGGCGTTCGCGATGCGCCGTGCCAAACCCGAGCTGGAGCACGCTGCCGCGGCGACCTAGTCCTAGTTGCGCAGAGCGCGTCAGGACGCAGAGGATCGCGCCAGCGCGTTCGCTGTGACGTCGGCGATGACGGCGCCGATCAGCGCGCCGGCGAGCACATCACCCGGGTAGTGAACGCCGGTGTGCACACGCGAATAGGCGACCAGCGTCGCGAGACAATGCAGCGGGATGCTCGTCAGCGGCATCGTGGCGCCGACCCCGGATGCGAACGCGACCGCGCCGGCGGTGTGTCCGGACGGGAACGAGCGCGAGGTGGGCATCCGCACCTGCCGCGGCAGCGCGACATCCTCTGCGTCGCGGTCGGGCCGCCGCCGCCGTCCGATCGGCTTGACGATTAGGTTGACCACAGCCGAGGTCACGGCAGCGGACGCGAGTCCGGTCGCCGCGGCTCGACGGCCGCGCGCTCCACCGGCCACTGCCAGCACCGAGGCGGCGGCGATCGAGAGACGTGAGTAGTTGGCAGCGTGGGATACCCGTCGCATCGCGTCGTCCAGGCGCGGCGTGGTGGTGCCGGCAACGGCGGCGTAGACCGCGCGGTCGATCTGCTCGATCTCCCGGACCCATTCCGGGCGGGGACGTCGTTTCTCGGCGGGCAACTCAGCGTGCTCGCGGTTGCCGTTGGCGGCCGAGGTTGCCGACGATCAACGAGACCACTGTGACGAGGTATATCTGGCCGAGCAGTGCTTCAGAGACTGCCAGTGTATGGCCGAGGTTGCTCGCCGCGGTCAGATCCCCGTAGCCGACCGTCGTCAGCGTCGTGAAGCTGAAATACAGACAGCGGGCGACCGTCGCCGGGACGTCCTGCGCAAAGAACGGGCTCGTGCCGATGTTTTCGATCGCACCGTAGATGAACGCGAACGACATGCCGAGCAGGATGTACAGGCAGAGCACGCCGAACACGGCCTCCACGGTCACCCGGTTGCGTGCGCGCAATGAGCGCAGGACGCCGAGCACGATCGCAGGCGGCGCGAGCGTCACCAGCAGCAGGTTCGCGAGGCGGGTTGCGGCGCTGTCAATCTCACCCTGAAGCGATGCGATCACGCTGGTCACGACCACAGCTGCGCAGACAACCATCGCCGGCCGCACGACTCTCGGCTTCGCGTCCGCCGCCCACAGCGCCAACAGCAGCGTCACCGCCAGCACGGACGAGACGAGCACCTGCTCAACTGTCCCCGGGCTCCCGACGCCCTGGAGCACAAACGCCGTGATGATCGCCAGCAGCAGGATTCCGTAGCGCTCACGAAGACGTCGCGACTCAGACGCAAGCTGGTTCGCAGCCGCGGTATTGGCGCCGCCGGCCTCGGGTCCGAGTGATTGCGATTCGGGCGAGCTCACGCGCGGCTAGCTTTGCGCACCGGGTGCTCGGCGCCATCGCCCGAATCAGGTGAGGCTGGCACCCGTGCAGCCGACCGGCCGGCACGGTTGACCACGGCGGAGGCAATCTCCAAACTCCTCGGCGATGGCAGCGAACGGCACCGGCAAGACTCCCGAGCACCTGCGGCTCGAGGAGGCGCGCACCGGCGCGGTTCCGTGGAAGGCGTGGGGGCCATATCTGAGCGAGCGCCAGTGGGGCACCGTGCGTGAGGACTACAGCCAAGGCGGAGACGCGTGGAACTACTTCCCCCACGATCACGCACGCTCACGCGCCTACCGCTGGGGCGAGGACGGAATCGCAGGAGTCTGCGACGAGCGCCAGCGGCTGTGCCTCGCGCTGGCGTTGTGGAACGAGGCTGATCCGATCCTCAAGGAGCGGATGTTCGGCCTCACCAACAGCGAGGGCAATCATGGCGAGGATGCCAAGGAGTACTGGTTCTACCTCGACAGCACTCCGACCCACTCCTACCTCAAGTGCCAGTACAAGTATCCCCAGCGCTCGTTCCCGTATCTGGACCTGGTCTCGACCAACCGTGCCAGGAACAAGCAGGAGATGGAGTACGAGCTGCTGGACACCGGGATCTTCGACGAGGATCGGTACTTCGATGTGGTCGTCGAGTACGCCAAAGGCGCGCACGACGACATCCTGATGCTCGTTACGGCGCACAACCGCGGTCCGGAGGCCGCGGCCCTGCACCTACTGCCGACGCTGTGGTTCCGCAACACCTGGTCCTGGGGAGACGAGGTGGACAAGCCGACAATTGCCGCGGCCGACGGCGGGTCCGGGATGACCGCGGCGAGCGCCTCGCATCCCGAGCTCGGCGAGTGGCTGTTACGCGCCGACGCCTCGGCGCAACTCCTGTTCTGCGAGAACGAGACCAACAGCCAGCGCCTGTTCGGCGCCCCGAACGCGTCTCCCTACGTCAAGGACGGGATCAACGACTTTGTCGTGGGCGGCGCCGCCGAGGCGGTCAACCCGGCCCATACCGGCACGAAGCTCGCTGCCCATCATGTGCTCGAGATCGCAGCCGGCGAGAGCGCCTCGATCCGCCTGCGCCTGACCGCCGCGGGGACCACCGCGGCGGCGAGCCCGCTCGGCGGCGATTTTGACGAGGTCATGGATGCGCGGCGGGCCGACGCAGACCAGTTCTACGCCACCGTGATCCCGTCCGCGCTGGGCGACGACGGAGCGCTTGTGATGCGCCAAGCATTGGCGGGACTGCTCTGGGGCAAGCAGTACTACGACTACAACGTGCACCGCTGGCTGCGCGAGCACGGCGTCAACCCGTGGGACCCGAATGCCCCGGGCAGCTCGGTGCGCAACGTGCCGTGGTTTCACATGGTCGCAGGCGACATCATCTCGATGCCGGACAAATGGGAGTACCCGTGGTTCGCTGCCTGGGACCTCGCATTCCATTGCGCGCCGCTGTCGCTGGTGGACGTCGACTTCGCCAAGGAGCAGGTCGAGTTGCTGCTGAGCACTCGCTATCTGCACCCCAACGGCCAGATCCCGGCGTACGAGTGGAACTTCAGCGACGTCAATCCACCGGTCACGCCCTGGGCCGCGCTGTTCGTCTACGAGCGCGAGGCGGAGATCCGTGGCGAGGGCGACCGCGAGTTCCTGGCCAGGGTGTTCGAGCGGCTGTTGACCAACTTCACGTGGTGGGTCAACCGCAAGGACCCCGACGACCGCAATCTGTTCCAGGGCGGGTTCCTCGGCCTGGACAACATCGGGATCTTCGATCGCTCCGCGCCACTGCCCGGCGGAGGAACACTCGAGCAGGCGGACGGCACAGCGTGGATGGCACTGTACTGCCAGTGGATGCTGCAAATCGCCGCCGAGCTGGCGAAGCACGATCCCGCCTTCGGGGACATGGCAGTGAAGTTCGCGACCCATTTCGAGTGGATCTCGGTGGCGATGAACCCGCCGGATACCGACACTGCATTGTGGGACGAAGAGGATGGCTTCTACTACGACGTGATGCGGATGCCGGACGGCGCCGCGATCCAACTCAAGGTCCGCTCGCTCGTCGGGCTGCTGCCGCTGTGCGCCGCGACCGTGTTCGACGGCGAGCTGCTGAAGCGCTATCCGAAGCTGATGGAGCGCGTCCAGGAGTTCGTCGATGCCTTCTCCGACGCGCTGCCCGAGCTGGCGAACTTGTCGGGCGTCAATCCGGAGGGCCGGCGCATCGCCTCGCTCGTCGATGAGCGGCGGCTGCGACGGATCCTCTCGATCATGCTCGATGAGGACGAGTTCCTCGGCCCGCACGGGATCCGGGCGATCTCGCGCCGCCATCTCGAGCAGCCGTGTGTGTTCGAGTGGGGCGGAGAGCAGTACACGGTCCGCTACCTCCCAGCCGAGTCAGACACTGGCATGTTCGGCGGCAACTCCAACTGGCGCGGTCCGGTGTGGTTCCCGATGAACCTCGTGATTCTGCGAGGACTCGGCCAGCTGCATCGCTACTACGGTGACCGGTTCAAGGTCGAGTGCCCGACCGGCTCAGGGCGCGAGCTCAATCTGATCGACGTCGCAAGCGAGATCGGCACTCGGCTCGTGCGGACGTTCACCAATGACGAGAACGGTCGCCGCCCGGTGTTCGGGGGAATCGAGAAGTTTCAGACCGACGAGCACTGGCATGACCTGCTGCTGTTCCACGAGTACTTCCACGGCGACAACGGCGCGGGGATCGGGGCAAGCCATCAGACGGGCTGGACGGGCACGGTGGCGCTGCTGTTCCTCGCGGCCGGCGGGCTGCACACTCAGGCGGGCGCGCTCTCGGGCCTGGCCGAGTGACCGACTGAGCTGTGCGCCTGCCCGCCCGCCCCACCGTTTACGAGATCAACACCGCGGTGTGGCTGGAGCGGCTCGGTCGCGAGCACGGCAGACCACTGCTGCTCGGCGAAGTCCCTGGCGAGGCATGGGATGCGTTGGCTGGGCTCCCGGTCGATGCCGTGTGGCTGATGGGCGTGTGGCAGCGCAGCCCTGCCGGACTTCAGATCGCCCTGGCGAATCCTGAGCTGGCCGCCGGCAACCGCGCCGCCCTCCCCGATCTACGGCCCGAGGACGTGATCGGCTCTCCGTACTGCGTACGTGACTACGTCGTCGATGACCGCTTCGGTGGACCGGAGGCGCTCGCATCGGCCCGCCGGGAGCTCGCCGAGCGCGGGCTCGGGCTGATCCTCGACTACGTGCCCAACCATGTGGCTCCGGACCATCCGTGGCTGAGCGACCGCCCGGCGTGCTTCCTTGCAGGCACCGACGAGGAGTTGGCGGCGCACCCGGATGCGTTCATCCGCACCGCGGGCGGCGTCGTCGCAAAGGGGCGCGACCCGTACTTCCCGCCGTGGCCCGACGTCGTGCAGCTGAACGCGTTCTCGCCGGTTCTTCGCGACGCCGTCGCGGAGACGCTGATCGGGATCGGTGGCCAGTGCGACGGCCTCCGCTGTGACATGGCGATGCTGATGACCAACGAGGTGTTCGCGCGGACCTGGGGCGAGCGCGGCGGTCCCACGCCCGCCGCCGACTACTGGCCGGCGTTGATCGGGCGTGTTAGGCAGGCTCATCCCGACTTCCTGTTGATTGCCGAGGTCTACTGGGACATGGAGTGGGCGCTCCAGCAGCAGGGGTTTGACCTGTGCTACGACAAGCGGCTCTACGACCGTCTCGTGCACGACCCGGCCGACTCGGTGCGCGGGCACCTCCAGGCAGACAGCGCCTACCAGGAACGTCTGATTCGTTTCATCGAGAACCACGATGAGCCGCGCGCAGCCGCGACCTTTGACGGCGCTCAAGCGCGTGCTGCCGCGGTCGTCGTGTCGACGCTCCAGGGCGCACGGCTCTACCACGACGGTCAGCTCGAAGGCCGCCGCACCCGGATCCCCGTGTTCCTCGCCCGCGGACCCGATGAAGTACCTGATCAGGATCTTCGATCGTTTTATGGGCGCCTACTGACCGCGGTGAGCGAGTCCGAGCTCAGAACCGGCGACTGGCGGTTGCTGCAGTGCGAGGGCTGGCCCGATAACGATTCCGATCGCAACCTCGTTGCGTGGTGCTGGCAGAGTGGAGCTGCGCGTCACCTGGTTGTCGTCAATCTGTCCGCCACTCCGGCGCAGGGACGGGTGCGATTGCCGTGGGAGGACCTCGCCGGCCGGACCTGGGCACTCACCGACCGGCTGGACGGACGCAGCTTCACGCGCGAAGGCGATGAGCTCGCGGCTGACGGACTGTTTGTTGCGATCGACCCCTGGGGATCGCACTTTCTCGCATTTGCCCTGACCCGCCTGGGCTGAGGACCACCATGCCCTGATGTCCGAACTGCGGGCGGTGCGAGTGAACTGCACGCTCGCCGCCCGCCGATGGCGCGCGTGAACTGCACGCTCGCCGCCCGCTGATGGCGCGCTCTGTCCGGGGGCCCGGGGGTGATCGGGAAACCCACCGTATCTTTCGTTAATACGACCACCCTCCTGGTCCAGCCCGAGCTTGTTCTGGTCCAATAGCTCGATTACAGCTCGGCTCGCTCGCCCGGGACGAGCACCCTCACCGCCACAGCGGGGGCATGCTGCTTCATCATCGCCGCGAACTCCCGAGCGGGCCGCTCCGGATCCGCCGGGCGGCGCGCCGGCCACCCGAGCGTCAGCGTGCCCCAGTGGATTGGAATCGCAAGGTCGGGACCGATCAGTCCGGCCGCCCGCGCCGCCCGCTCTGGGTCCAGGTGCCCAGGGCCGAGGCTGCGACCCCAGCCGGCAACCGGGAGCAGCGCGACGTCGACGAGGCCGTGAAGCTCGCTCATCGCCTCGAACAGATCGGTATCGCCGGCGAAGTACACCGAGCGTGAGCCCGAGACCAGGTATCCGATCGCCTCCGCAGCCGGTCCGAACGGTGCTCGCTTGGAATCATGCGTCGCGGGCACCGCGGTGAT
The DNA here is from genome assembly GCA_963794285.1 of uncultured Solirubrobacterales bacterium. Lineage (GTDB taxonomy): Bacteria > Actinomycetota > Thermoleophilia > Solirubrobacterales > Solirubrobacteraceae > Palsa-465. The sequence continues at coordinate 776,393 of CAWCDS010000005.1, read as the reverse complement.
GCGCAGGCCGCTGAGGGTCATCTCCTGGCCCGGCCTGAGGTCCTGCGCTCGGGCCAGGCCTCGGCTGCGCAACCACGACGCCGACGGATGCGGCCCGACGACTGCGACCTCGCGGGCAACCGCACGCAAAGACCCGAGGTCCGTGTGATCCGCGTGGAGGTGCGAGAGGAGTACGCAGTCGAGCCTCCCGATCTCGCCGATCTGTGGCTTGCGCCCGATTCGGACCAGCGGACCGATGCGGCCGCCGAGCACGGGATCGGTCAGCAGCCTCACTCCATCCAGTTCGATCAGCGCCGTGGAGTGGCCCAGCCACGTGATCGCGATCATTGTCCCGTTAGGGTGACGACTTTCACCGTGGTCTGACTAATAGTTGATCGGAGCCCTATGGACACGCGCGCTTGTGATCACGCCGGCGGAATGCCGGGTGGCTGAGCCGTGGGAGAGATTTTCCTCCTCTCGCTCACTGCGGCGTTCAACCCCACACTGGTAGCCGCGACGACCGTGATGCTGGTGCTGACGAATCCGAAGTGGCTGATGCTCGGCTATCTGCTGGGCGCGCTGATGACAAGCATCACGCTCGGGATCGTGATCGTGTTCGCGCTACAAAGTTCAGGCGCAGTCAGCACGACGCAACACTCCGTCAACCCCGCGGTCGATCTGGCGCTTGGGGCGATCGCGCTGATCGTGGCGCTCGCCATTGCCACCGATCGCCACAGCCGCGTCCTGGAGCGCCGGCGCCGCCGCGCCGCCAAGAACAAGAACAAAGACAAGGACAAGGCGCCACCGCGCTGGCAGCGGGCCTTGGGCCGGGGTTCCGCACGCACGACCTTCGCCGTCGGCGCTCTGCTGACGCTTCCAGGAGCGTCATACCTCGCCGCGCTGCACCGAGTCGATCAGCTCCACTATTCGCACGCGGCAACGGTCGCGATCATCGTCGCTTTCAACCTGATCATGCTCGCGCTGCTCGAAGTCCCCCTGCTCTGCTTCGTGATCGCGCCACAGTGGACGCCCGGGGCCGTGCAGCGGGCAAAGGCGTGGGCATCGGGCAGAGCCCGCCGGATCGCGATCATCGTGCTGGGAGCAATCGGCACTGCGCTTGTGATCAAGGGAATCGGGGGACTGCTCTCGTGACAGCTTCGTCTTGCGTGCACGGAACGCTGCCGCGCACCGATGTGCCGGCTCCGGGTCGCGACCTCACGGTCAGCGTTCCGCCGACGGCATCGATGCGATCGTGCATGTTGACCATGCCGCTGCCCGATTGATCGGCTGTGCAGTCAAAGCCGCCGCCGGAGTCGCGAACCTCGAACCACAGCCGCTGTCGGTCTTGCCAGAGGATGATGGTCCCGTTCGCGCCCGGGCCCGCATGCTTGGCGATGTTCTGAAGCGCCTCCAGGCAGCAGAAGTAGACGGCGACCTCGACGTCCTCACGGTATCGCCCGATGCTGCTCCCACGCACCGATACCGGTACCGGCGACTGGCGTCCGACGGACTTCAGCGCCTCCACCAGCCCATGCTCGTGCAGCACCGACGGGTAGATGCCCCGCGCCAGCGACCGCAGTCCGTCCAGGGCCTCGTCCATCTGCCGTCCGATCCCGGCGACCATCTTGCTCCCGGCGTTGGGGTCGTGCTCGAGCATCTGCGCGGCAGACTCGAGCTTGATCCGCAGCACCACGAGCTGCTGCTGGACGCCGTCGTGTAGGTCGCGCTCGATCCGCCGGCGCTCGGCATGCGCGGACTCGACCAGTCTGATGCGCGACGCCATCAGATCAGCCGTCGAGGCCCTGAGCTCGGCCTCCAAACGCGTGTTCTCCAGACGCAGCAGGGCCGCGGCGCCGACCGCCTCCAGAAAGCGCTCCTGGTCCCGGAGTTCCCCGCTGTAGATGACCGCCGCGACCCGATGGCTATCGGACCCGACCCATGTCACCGCACGGTCCGCTGGAGGGGGCATCGCCACCGGACGAGCCCGAGAGTCGACGTAGGTGCCAAGCGCCGGCCGCGGATAGGCAATCGTCAGCGAGGGATCGTTCAGTGCGTTGCCGATGATCAGCTGTGGATCTGCGCCCCTGGAACTCGCGAGCTTGTTGACGACCGCCGCAAGCGCGCCCCCCATGAACAGGCGCTCGAGCCCGAGGCCGAGCAGAATCGCCAGCGGGATCAGCACGGCGACCTCGATGTAGGCGGATCCCAACGCACCACCCAGATGCGATGACACCCCCTCGGCGATGATGAAACCGCTGAGCAGGACCGCCTGAGCTCCGGCGGCTACTCCGACCGGCGACAGCGACCGCCGGATCGGAGCCGACGCCATGCGAACCCTTCGATATAGAACGAACGCCGTGCCCCACGTGAGACCGATCCAGGACACGGCGATCAGCGGCTCGAGGATGTCGGCGAGCCCGTCCGCATCGAACCCGAGGAAGAAGACGTTGTCCGGACAAGCGGGCGCACACCGAACCAACGGCGTGCGAATCGGCGGCTGCAACGAGGTGAGCACGCTCAGGAACCACACCAAGGCGAGCACGCCGCCGACCCCGATAAGCCACCGGCGCTCGAGCCGGGAACGGAATTGCCCGGTCGGATGGACGAGCATCAGGTAGCAGAACAGCGTCGGAGCCAGACCCGCGAACAGCATGCCGACGCTGAAGGCAAGTCGGTTGCTCGAGCCGTTCAGCAGCCACACCGACGAGAACACCCCAGCCACCACGAGCAGACTCCCCATCCGGGTCTGAATCTCGCTGGTCTGTGCGTAGATGCCGGCCGACACGAGCGTCCCAATGATCAGGACGCGGACGAGCACAGCCGCATCGGCGGGGGCGGCGGCGGAGTTCTGGGAGGTCAAGTATGCGACGCCGGAAGCGGCCACCGCCCCGAGCAGCGCCGAGTACAACAGCCGCCGGCGCAGGGGAACCGACTTCCAACGCTTGAACGAGTCGCTCACAGACGGCGGGATCGCGCCCCCCGACCGCGGGGTCGCGCCCCGAGCCCCAGGCGCGGCATCGCCGGCGCGCGGTCCATGGGCCCCGGGCGCGAACGCGGGCAACCCCTCAAGGACCACGCCGTCGGCGGCTGTGTCGTCCTGATGGAACAACCTCATCGGATCGGCGCTCGTAGCGATTGGATCGCGTGCACGCTACGTCCCGTGCCCCGTGACTCCAAGGGTGTTTCGCACCCGGTCGAGTCCGTAGAAAACCCTACACGAGCAGTTGAGCTTCATGTCGCCTCCCAGCGCTGACGTACCGCCGTCACGCGTCCGTGAAAACGCTGTGCGAAACCGGTTATGGAGCCTCGCCTTCCCCCCCAACCCTCCCCGTTCGTTGAGGTCAGCTCGGCCGGACGCAGCCAGCCTACCACCGCGCACACGACGTGCCGGCGTTTTGTGGTGCGTGCTTGCGCACCAACCGGGAGGCAGCCGCCCTTGCCAGCGGCACGCGTTTGCCCGACGATACGGCGACCATCGTGCGAAAGGACACCTCGTGGAAGCCGCAATCGCGCGCAGCGATGCCGGGACCCAGCCGATACGTGTCGTGATCGCGGAGGACTCCTACCTGATTCGAGAGGTTCTCAGCACAGCGCTCAACGCCGCCGCCGAGGTGGAGGTCGTAGCGATCTGCTCCAACGGCAAGGAACTGCGTACCGCGATCGAGATCTGGCACCCAGATGTCGTCATGACTGATATCCGGATGCCTCCGTCGCAGACCGACGAGGGAATCCGCGTCGCCGCGGATCTCCGTGAGAGCGCGCCGGAGACCGGTGTCGTCGTCCTCAGCCAGTACGCGGAGCCCTCCTATGCGCTGGCGCTGCTGGAGAAGGGCACGGGCGGACGGGCCTACCTGCTCAAGGAGCGGATCAGCAACAAGGACGAGCTGATCGGAGCGATCCAGGCCGTCGCCCGCGGGGGTTCGGTGATTGATCCGACGATCGTCGACGTGCTGATCGAGGCTCGCTCGCGGGCGGTGAACTCGCGCCTCTTGCAACTCACTCCGCGCGAGCGAGAGTTGCTCGCGGAGATCGCCACCGGCAAGAGCAACGCTGCGATCGCCGACTCGTTGTTTCTGACCAAGCGTGCGGTCGAGAAGCACATCAACTCGATCTTCTCGAAGCTGGATCTGCCCGAGACAGAGGACGTCAGTCGGCGGGTCAAGGCAACTCTGATCTTCCTCTCCGAGGAAGAGAATGAAGCTGAAGGAGCTTTCTGACCGATGACACACATCCGTACTCCCGCCAACCGATACGGTCAGCCGGCCGTGCTTGCGGTGCTCGCCGTTTCGGCGGCGCTGCTCGCGGGATGCGGCGGCAGCAGCAAACCGGCGTACTGCTCCGCCGTCACGAACCTGGAGAGCTCGATCAAGGCACTCCCGAACACCGACGTGCTGAAGAACGGCGTCAGCGCACTCCAAACAGCCTTCACGAAGGTGCAGAACGACGCGACCGCTGTGGTCAACAACGCAAAGAGCGATTTCCCCAGCGAGACGACCGCGCTCACGAGCTCCGTCGACGCACTTTCCACCACCGTCAAGCAAGCCGCCGCCAACCCGTCGCCGACACTGCTGCTGAGCGTCCCCGCCCAGGTTTCCGCGCTGGTCAGCGCCGCCAACGGCTTCAAGAGCGCAACATCGTCGAAGTGCGGCTGAGCCGGCCCGCGCCGGCGGCCTCTCAGAGCCCGGTCTGCGCGACGATCCTGCCCGACTTGACGGCCTTGGCGAGCTGCTTGTAATCGCGCTCGTTCTGGTCCGCGTAGGCCTTCGAGAAATCGAGGATCGCCCGGTCGAACGCGTTGCCGCCGCCAAGATAGGAGGCGAGCGCGATCCGGTCGCCGCTGCGCGCGTGCGCGCGAGCGAGCGTCCAGCCGCAGAGCCTGCCATACGCCGCCATCCCGTCCGGCACCATCTGTTCGATCTCGGCCGAGCCCTTCCAATCTCGTAGCTGCCGTCCGTAGAAGTCGCGTGACAGGCCGTCCAGGCCTGACGGCACGTGCAGCCAACCCAGGAAGATGTCGCTCACCGCCTGCATCAAGCGCTGGCCGGTGACGACGCGCTGGCCGTGATTCTTGTACTTGCTCTTGCCGGCGAACTCCTCGAGCACCGACGATTCGGCCTCCTTCATCTGGAGAAACAGCGGGTCGTTGCCGTCGCGGCCGAACATCAGCGCGATCCACGCCCGGGTCCCGACACTGCCGACGCCGACGACCTTGCGGGCGAAGTCCGCAAGCTCGAACTGCTCGAGCAGCATCCGCCGGTCATGCTCCAGCGATTGGCGAAACTGGCGTACCAGCTTGTGCAGGCCGTCGAACATCTCCGCCGCCTCGGCCTCGGGCACAAGTGCCCGAACCGGCACGATCAGAGGCGATTGGTCGACGATCTCAGCGCGGCCGTTGGTGCGCTGTGTGAGCTTCGAAAAGGCCGACATGCTGTCCCGCGTGCGCGCCTTGGCGAGCGTCTTCTCGGTCCGCCTGACTTGGCTGCGCTTGAACTGCGGAGCCCACTCCTGCATGAAGTCGTCGATGTCCAGCCGCGCGTACCAGACAGCCAGGTTCTCCATCCCGGCGAAGGTACGCATCGCGTTGCGGTACTGGTTGACGGTGTCGAGCACGATCCGGTCCTGATCCTTGGCGGCATAGCTGTTGTCACGTGCGGCGATCAGCATGCTCGCCGCGAGCCGCTTAACGTCCCATTCCCACGGACCGGGAAGCGTTTCGTCGAAGTCGTTGATGTCGAACACGAGCCGGCGCTCGGGCGATGCGAACACTCCGAAGTTCGACAGGTGGGCGTCGCCGCAGCACTGAACCTTCAGGCCGGAAGTCGGAGTCCCGGCGAGATCGTTCGCCATGAGCTTCGCCGCCCCGCGGTAGAACGTGAACGGAGAGACGAGCATCCGCCCGTAGCGGATCGGGACGAGCTCGGGCACGCGAGTCTGTGCCTGGGCCTCGAGCAGGTCGATCGGATCGGCGCGGTCAGCGGCCGGCTCGAACGCTGCGTGGCTGGAGCGCGGCACCGCCGCGCGTGCGGTCTTGCCGCGCTCAGTGCGCTCGGCCACGGTCAGGTGGTGGACGGTGCGCGCGGCTGTTGAATCGGCGGTGGTGGCCATGGCTCGCGATCGTCCCAGGAGCGCTCAGCAATCCATCATCCGATCCGGGTGATGGTCTCGCTGCCCATCCTCCGATCGGGGTGGCGACAATCGCGCAGGAACGCGCAATCGTCAATTTCGGTGGTAACGGCCGGCTGCCGGGCGTTCCTGGCCAACGGCTTCAACGTCACCAGGGCGGCGCAGGCCCGAGACGCGCTGCGGCCACCGGCTGCCTGAGCAGCGGGTGGCCGCGCGCACCGCGCTCGGGATCGCTCAGGCCGTGCCGAGGATGATCGCTTTCTGCTGCGAGAACTCCTCGTCGGTGAGAATCCCCTGCTCGTGGAGCTTCCCCAGCTCCTGCAACCGGGCGGCGTCATCGGTGCTGATCCCGGCCGACTGTGGCGCGGGCGCGGGCGCGGGCGCGGGTGGCGCGGCCGCCATCGCTGACTGCTGGCCCTGGGTGTAGGCCTGCTCCTGCTGCTCCTCCTGAGCCCGCTGGCGATGCTTGCCGTACGCATACGCCCCGCCCCCGACGGCAGCTGCGCGGAGCAGCGGTCGGCGTCTGAACAGTGGCATCTCGCCCTACCCTTCGTCGTCGAGCGCGAGCCCCAGCGCAAGCATGATCTCAGGGGCAGCGGCAACGGTTCGCGGACCGCCGACCTGGGGAGCGACCGCTTTCAGGACGCCAAGGATGTCCTCCGGAGTAACTCCCTCCTCGAGCGCATTGGCGACCTGCCACGCGTACGACGCCGGCGGGGCGTCGAGCGCGATCAGCGCAGCGATCTTGACCAGCGCGAACGTGCGCGAGTCAAGGCCGCTGGCCTCGAGATCGACCTCACGCAGCCCCATCGCTTGCTCGAGGAAGTCGAGCTTGCCGGCCGATACGCCGGAAAGCGTTTGATGGGTTTCTGCTCCAACAATGGGCATGGTGATCTCCTTTGCTTGAACCGTACGGTGGGCGCGTCAGGCGGCGCTTGGGGACGCCGGCGGCGCCAATGCGTCCTGAAGCTTCTTCGTGTCCTCATCAGACAACGAGGTCTTGATCACCGTGCCGCCGTACTGCGAAAGCGCCGCAACAGCCTTATCCGGCGTCGCCTGCTCGATCACCATGAACAGCGCCGACGTCCCCGGCTTCAGATACTCACGCACCTGCTCCTGAAACGCTTTATCGATCCCCTTCTCACCCAAATGCCCAAACAACGCACCCAAGCCGGCGCCCACTGCCCAGCCGGCGAACGGAATGAAGAACAACAACCCAAACAACAGACCCCAGAACCCGCCCCACACGGCACCGCCCCCGGCAGAAGCCCCACCATGCGTCGTATGAACGTGGTACTTGCCCTCCAGATCACGCGAAATCGAAGCGACCTGATCAGCCTGAATGATCAACTCCGACTCCAATTGCTGAACCGTGTGCCGAGCCTCCTCGCCCGTCGTCTGATCTGGATAGCCAATCGCAACTAGCGTTGCCATAAACCAACAACTCCTTTCGCAGAGAACATGCTGCTGTGAAGCATCCAGCGGCGACCGCACCCGGTCATCATCCGAAACGGATGAGCGCCGGCGGCGGCCTCAGCCGGCCAAGTCAGCCGGCGCACCGTGGAGCGCGAACGTCGCGAGCGCCACGATCGTCTGCCAGGCAGTATCAGGCTCGAGTGCCGACGGGGACACGCCCGGGTGGTGGGGGGCGATTCGCACACGCAGCGCCCCAGGGCGAGTTCGAAAGCGCATCGGGGGATCGAAGTGGGTCGCCTCGCCGTCGATTCCGGCCGCGGCGGCGTCGTCGGAGCCGATCTCGAAATCCTCCGCCGTCCACTGTTGCATCGCCAGCTTGCGCGTCGCGCCGCCGTCGGCGCCGGCGAGGACCGGCGCGAGCACGGTGATGCCGAGCGTTCCCCGATCGAGACGGGGCCGTGTGCCGGAGCCGAGTGCCCGCCCGAGGCGGTAAGCGTTGTTGGAGATCAGGATCGCGACTGCCGATTCGGTTCCTTCCGGCCCCTCCCAGCTCAGCGTCGGCTGCCGAGCATCCGGCCCGAGTGCCTCCGGGACGGTCTCCAGCAGCGTGTGCAGCTTCGCCTCGCGATACCCCGGACGCTGAACGGCATCGGCATACAGCCCCAGCGAGACATTGTTCACGAACACCTGGCCGTTGACCTCGGCGAGATCGACGCGTCGTTCGCCGCCGCTGACAAACGCGTCGAGCGCACCGACGACGTCGTTGCGGTCGACCCCGAGGTCGAGCGCGAAGTGGTTGCGCGTGCCTGCCGGAATGCACGCGTACGGCAGGCCAAGCTCGGCGGCGATCATCGCCACGACCGCCTGTGATCCGTCTCCTCCCGCCATCGCCAGCGCGTCGGCGCCCTGCTTCACGGCCGTGCGCACCAATTCTTCAAGGTCATCGCCGCGCTTCAGTTCGATCGGCTCGATCCCGCGGCTGCGGGCCTCGTCAGCCAGATGGAAGGTCTCGGCCTTGCCGCCTCCGGAAAGCGGGTTGTAGAACAGGACCGGCTGCGACGGGCGCTCGGCCGGCGGCCAGTGCACATGGACCCTGAACGCCAGCCGCGCCGCAGCGAGTGCCGCCAGCACGCCGGCGAGCACGAGCAGGTTGGCGAGCAACTGGCGCTCCACGATCACCAGCACGACCGCCGCAAGGAGCAGCAGCGCCGCCGCACCGAGCCCGAGGGTCCGGACGGTTCCGCGCCGGCGAACCCCGTACCAGGCCGCGCACACCGCGAGGACCAGGCAAGCGAGCACCGACAGGCCGCTCGGGAAATGTGCGACGGCTACCACTACGGCCAGCACGACCGCGGCCAGCGTGAGCAGCAGAGCTGCCGACGACCACATCCTGCGGACCGTCGTGCCGCCCGTTCTCGCTGATGTTGTCGCTGCCGCGCTCACGCCGTGATCGTGCAGCGCGGAAGCGTGACCTACATCACCTTATTGGGGTGACGGGGGTTGCACATTCTCCGAAGACGCAGGAACGCACATCCACTGCCGGTTTCACGGTTAACGTCTCCGGATGCGAAACCGCACCACGATCCTGATCCTCGGTACGGCCCAGTTCGTGATGGTGCTCGACAGCACCGTCATGAACGTGTCGATCTCGCAGGTCGTCAAGGACCTGCACACAACCGTTCCGAGCGTGCAGACGGCGATCACGCTCTACACCCTGACGATGGCGGCATTCATGCTGACGGGTGCCAAGCTCGGCGACATCTGGGGCCGGCGGCGCGCGTTCGCGATCGGCCTCGCCGTCTACGGTCTCGGCTCGCTGACGACCGCACTCAGTCCGAACATCACGGTGTTGACGATCGGGTGGTCGGGCGTCGAGGGGCTCGGAGCGGTGCTGGTGATCCCGGCGATCGCCTCGCTGACGGCTGCCAATTACACCGGCCAGGAGCGAGCGCTGGCGTACGCGCTGCTCGGCGGAATCTCCGGCGCGGCCGCAGCCGCCGGGCCTCTGATCGGCGGCTTCGTAACCACCGCGCTGAGCTGGCGGGTGGTGTTCGCAGCCGAGACCGTCTGCGTGATCGTCATTCTCACTCTCGTACCCAAGCTCCGGGACCATCCGATCCGCGCTCGCGAGCGACTCGACGCCGTCGGCACGATCCTGTCCGCGGTCGGGCTCGGGCTGGTCGTGTTCGGCATCCTCAAGATCAGTACCTGGGGCTTCTTCAAGCCGATCAACCCGCCGACCATCGGCGGAACCAAGATCACGCCGTTTGGGTTCTCGCTCGTGCCGTTTCTGATCCTCAGCGGCGTGATCGTCCTCGGTGTCTTCTCCCGGTGGGAGCAGCGGCAGGTACTCAAGGGCCGAACGCCGCTGCTCTCGCCGGACCTCCTGCACATTCCACAGATGCGCGCCGGCCTCTCGACGGTCGTCTCGCAGTATCTGATCCTCGCCGGCACCTTCTTCGTGATCCCGCTCTACCTCCAACTCGTGCTCGGGAAGAACGCGCTGCAGACGGGCGTGAAGATCTTGCCGATCTCGGTGCTGATGATGCTGACAGCCGCGGTCGGTCCCCGGTTGGCCAATCGCTGGTCGCCGCGATCGGTCGTACAGATCGGCCTTGGCTTCCTGTTCGTCTCGATCCTCGGCCTGATGGCGGCGATCTCCCCGGAGCTGGAGTCAATCCCGTTCGCCCTATCGATGGCGGGGTTCGGCGCTGGGATCGGGCTCGTGATCTCGCAGATGGGCAACATCGTGATGTCCTCGGTCGATCAGGAGCGCTCCAGCGAGGCGGGCGGCGTGCAGGGCGCGGCCCAGAACCTCGGGCAGTCACTCGGCACGGCGCTGATCGGTGCTGTGCTGCTCGCCGGGCTCACCAGCGGCTTCGTCGACCGCGTCCGTGCTGACTCCTCGCTGCCCCCGAGGCTGGTGCAGCGGATCGAGCACGGCAGCGAGCAGGGGGTGCCGATGATCTCCACCACGCAGGCGCAGGCCGCCGTCAAGGACGCCCATTTGCCGCCAACGCAGGCGGAGGCGGTGCTCACCGCCTATTCAGATTCGCAGATCCGGGCGCTCAAGAACGCGCTGCTCGTGGCATCGATGTTCGTGCTCGTCGGCCTCTGGTTCGCGCGAGCGCTGCCGGACAAGCCGCTGACCGCAGACTCGCCGCCGTGAGCGGCTATGTGCAGCCGCCGGAGGGATGGGAGCGGGTTCGCGCGGATGGACCCGGGCCATTCGTGACGACCGAGGTCTTCCGGCGCCCGGACGGAACAGAGGTCCAGTGGCAGTCGCGTGCGCACCGCAAGGGTGCGCACGCGCGGCAGCGCCCAACCCCTCAGTCCGAGGAGCCCGTGTGGTGGCGGCCGCGCCGCCGGAGTTGGTGGATGGCGGTCCTGTTCGCGATCGGGTCGCTGTGCTTCTTCGGAGCCGCGATCGCGGCGCAGTTGGACGGGGCGTCGGTCATGGCGATCGCCGTCACCTTCTTCGTCGGGTCGATCTTCTTCACGTGTGCCGCTTACCTGCAGTACTCCGAGGCGGTCAACGTCGACCACGCCATCACCGCGGATCAGCGCCGGTCACGGTGGCGGCCGGCGTCATGGGAGCCGCGCCGGATCGACTGGCTCGCGGCGCTCGTGCAACTGATTGGCACGCTGCTGTTCAACATCAGCACGTTCTCCGCGCTGAACGACAACCTGAGCACCCATCAGATCAATGCCCGCGTGTGGGCCCCCGACGTGTTCGGCTCGATCGCATTCCTGATCTCGAGCGAGTTGGCGTTCGCCGAGGTCTGCCATCGCTGGGTGTGCTTTCGCCGGCGCGGCCTGTCATGGAGAATCGTGGCCCTGAACCTGCTCGGTTCGATCGCCTTCGGCGTGTCCGCGGTCGCGTCGCTGTTGCAACCGTCATCGGGCATGCCCGTCAGCGCGCGGATCGCTAACGCCGGCACGGCGTTGGGCGGTGCCTGCTTTCTCATCGGCGCGCTGCTGCTGATGCCGGAAGCGGCCCGCGAGGAGCGGACGGCACGCCCGCCACAGCCGCCGCCCGCCAGCTAGTGGCGAGACGATCTCATCCTGATCCAATGTCGGTGAGCTGCGCCGACAGTTCGGCGACTTCGGCGGCATCGACGAACTGACTGACCGCTTCCTCGCCACCGATCCGCGCGATCGCGTCGGCGAGCACCCGCTCCCATGTGTGCTCCACGAGGATCGCGGCGACCGCGCCACCGGGCTCGAGGCCGTTCGCCAGCGAACGCGCAAGCTCGCCCGCATTACCTTCAAGGGCGCGCGCGGTCGTGCGCTTGCGCGTCTCACCCCCCTCGAGTCGGAAGCTGACAAGCCGGCCCACCATGCCGGCCGTGCCGTCGGTGCTCATCGACACGGCGATCAGCTCACCGGAGGGCGCTTCGCGGCCGACGAACAGCGCGTCGAGAATCCGCACGGTGCCACCGCTCTCGATCCGTTCAAGCGCCCCGACGAGTTGTCCTTCGAAGCCCGAGCCAGGGGGAAACGTGTATGCCAGTAGTTGTCGCTGGGCGGTGCTCATGGTCGCTCACTCTCCTGTTCGAGGCGCTGCTGCCAAGGTAGTGAGCGCTGGTCGTGGCGCATCCTCCGGATGGGGTGATGACATCGGACCGACGGCTGAGCCGCACGCTGCAGACGGTCCTACTCCCGCGCCGCACGCGCCGAAAGCGCGATCACTACCGCGAGGCCGATGAATCCGGCAACCGATACCAGATGTGCATGCTTGACCGGTTTGGCGACCGCGACCGTGATCAGCCCGAGCGGAATCCCGAGTGAGATCACCAGCAGGAAGATGCGAACCACGGTGCGGCGGCGCGTGCCGGACTCGCTGACCCGCAGCCGCCCCGGCCGCAGCCCGCGCGTTTCCCGCGCACGAGCGTTCCCGTAGTAGAGCATCGCGCGGTCGCCCAGTGTACGCGTGTCGTTCTCGCATCCCCAGGACATCGCGATCATGAAGGTCACCGGCACAACCCAGGTGAACAGGTAGATCGCGAGTCCGAACAGGAACGAGAGCGCGCGCAGGATCCGAGGCGGTTTGGCCTCATCGGCGCCCGCCTCGGGGGCGGACACAAACCCCGCGAAGATCAAGATCCGGTAGACCAGGCGCACGCAAGACTCCAGACGGGCGCGCGCGCCTGTCGTGCTGACAGCGCGCTCCGCGGAGTCGAGCCGCGAGAGCGCTTCTGCGGCGGCGTCCGGAGTCTCATACAGGCCACGTAGCGACAGCACCTCGGCGGCGAACCCCTACCTCGCCGAGGAGATGCGCACCAGCGCGGCCCATCTCTCGGGGAGATGCTTGGGGTCCTGACGCAGCACCCGCATCAGCTGGCGGGAAAGGGCCCCGCGTCCGCCGGCCGCCGTCGCGCTCAAGCCCGGGCCGGCGGCTCACCGGCGAGTTCGCGAGCGAGCCGCTGGAGCAGCTCGCCGACCGCCGGATCAAGGCCCGCCGAGTCATCGGCGAGCGTTTCGGTCAGCAGTTCTCGGCGCGCCGTCACCGCTTTATCTGCGGACCTGCGGCCCTCGTCGGTAAGCTGTGCCACACCGTCGTCGCGCCGAACAAGCCCGCGTTGACGCAGTTCGTCGAGAACCGCTGTGATCCGCTCCGCCGGGACGCCGTCGGCTTCGGCCAGGTGCCGCGCGCGAGCGAGTCCGTGTTCGCTGATCCGGACGAGCGCCCACGTCGCTGCGGGCGAGAGCTCGACTCCGGCTCGTCTGGCGAGCCGCTCGCGCATTCGCTGGCGGTCGTCCGGGGCGACCGCGCGCGTGAGCGCCCGCTCGATCTCGGCCAGCGAGTCCGGCGATCGTGGCGCCGCAAGGCCGTCGTCCAGTCCTCGGCTGGTGGCGGCCGTCTCACGCAGGGGCCGCTCTGGGAGCAGCCAGGAGAGGGCGAAGCCGATCAGTGCGACGCCGGAGGCCGCAACGAACACCGGACTCAGTGCGTTGACGTAGGCGTTCTCGTACGCGAAGCGCAGGGGACGCGGCAAGCTCGCTACTTGTGCGCCCGTCAGGCGTCCGCCGGCCGCAACCTGATGCGCGAGCGGGCCACTGAGCACGCCGTGCAACTCCGTCGCGAGTCTCGAGGAGAAGATCGTCCCGAACACCGCCGCGCCCAGCGATCCGCCCATCCCACGGAACAGCGTGACCCCGGAGGTGGCGGCCCCGAGGATGACGTAGTCGACGGCGTTCTGCACTGCCAGCACGAGCACCTGCATCACCGACCCCATCCCAATTCCCAGGATCAGTAGGTAAACGGCCGAAGTGAGCACGCTCGTGCCAACCTCCAGCCGGGAGAGGAGGAACAGTCCGATCGCCATCACCGCCGTTCCGAAGATCGGAAACGCACGGTAGCGGCCGCGACGCGAGATCAACTGGCCGGAGAGGATCGACGTGGTCAGCAGTCCGACCATCATCGGAAGCAGGCGTAGTCCCGCGCCGGTCGGAGTGGCACCGTCGACCGTCTGAAAGTAGAGCGGCAGGAACGTGATCGAGCCGAACATCGCGAAGCCGACGATCAGCGACAGCGTGCTTGCCACGACGAACACACGGTTGTGCATCAGCTTCGGTGGCAGTACGGGCTCTTTCGCTCGGCGCTCGGCCACCGCGAACAAACCCAGCAGGATCACGCCGAGCGCGCCGACGAGGACGGTCTGGCCCGAGCCCCAGGGCCAGGCGGTGCCGCCCAGGCTTGCGACCAGCACGATCGAGCTCAGCGCGCCGGCCAGCAGTCCGGCACCGAGATAGTCGATCGCCGGCCGGGAGCGTCCCTTCGTGGCGGGCAACGTTCTGCCGAGGACCGCGAGCGCGATCAGCCCGAGCGGCAGGTTGACGTAGAAGATCCAGCGCCATGAGGTCGCCTGGACGATCACGCCCCCGAGCAGCGGACCGGCGACGCTGGCGACACCAAAGACGGCGCCGAACAGGCCTTGATACTTGCCGCGCTCCCGCGGCGGCACCACGTCGCCGATGACCGCCTGAGTGAGCACGATCAGGCCGCCCGCTCCGAGACCCTGCACAGCCCGGAATGCGATCAGCTCGGTCATCCCGCCGGCGAGGCCGCACAGCGCCGACCCGATCAGGAACAGCGTCACCGCACTCTGCAGGACGCGCTTGCGCCCGTACAGATCGCCGAGCTTTCCGTAGATCGGCGTGACGGCGGTCTGCGCGAGCAGAAATGCGCTCGTCACCCACGCGAGGTGGTTCAGTCCGCCGAGATCGCCGACGATCGTCGGCAGCGCCGTCGCGACGATCGTGCTGTCGAGCGCCGCCAGCAGCATCACGAGCATCAGCCCGCCGAAGATCAACCGGAGGCGTGGCCGTTCTGCCGGCATCGGACCGCGATCGAGTTGTTAGTCCTGGCGCGGGATCACGCGGTCGACCTCGACGGCCGCGCCGGTCTTTGTGTCTGCGAAGATGACGATCACGGTGGGCGGTCCCCCGAACCATGCGCTGGTCTCGCCCTCGCCAACGTACTCTGCAGCCCGCTCCGACCCGTCCTCACCAATCACCCAGACCGGCTGGCCCTTGTGAAACTGGCTGTCTCCAATGTCGCTCACCGGTAGACAGCATAAGCGCCGCCGTCGACAGGCCGTAGTGTGAAATCAGACAGCAGCTCCGCCCCGCGTACGGCCGGTCTCTCGACCCGCATCCGATCGCTGGTCAAGGCGATCGAAGACAACGACGAGACGAGAATCGAGGAAGCGATCCTCCGACTCAGCCGGTCCCGGCGCGTGTTTGCCCCGCTCGCGTTCGCGGTCGGTGCGTTCGCGCTGCTGTTCAACGGGGTCCGGCTGCTCGGGACGAATCTGCGGCTGATGCTCGTGCAAGTGCTTCCCGCGATGTGGATCTGGGTGGCGATGTTCGACCTCAAGGTGCACGTCCTGCACGGCCGGTCGTTCAACCCGCTGCGCGGCCCGATTCTGATCCCGATCTGCCTCGCAATCGTCGGGATCACCGTGGCGAGCTTCTTCCTCAACGCGGTGTTCGCGTTCGCGATTTCGCAACCCAGCCCGCCCGAGATCCGTCCGGCGGTCGCACAGGCCCGACGTCACCTGCGCGCGATTGCGGCTTCAGGGACGGTCGTCGGCCTCCTGCTTGCATTCTCGACGACGATCGTGACGCGCTGGGGTCGCCCGTGGTTCACGATCGCGCTCGGAATCGTGATCGGCGTGATGATGATCAGCTACGTCGCCGTGCCCTCGCGGCTGATCGGCGCCAAGCCGATCCAGTCCCGGCGGGACAAGGTTTCGACGTCCGTGATCAGCGGCGTCCTCGGCGCGACCGTGTCAGCGCCACCGTATGTCCTCGGACGCCTCGGGCTGCTGATGCTGGGGTCAAAGGTTCTGCTGATTCCCGGGATCTTTGTGATCGCGGTCGGCGTGACGCTCCAGGCCGGCGCAACGGGCGCGGTCCGCGCGATCAAGATGAGCGCCACGCTCACCGCGGCCCGGCAGCCGGTCGCCGCGCCAGCGTCGCACGGGCCGCCGGGAGACCCGCCCTAGTGCACTAGCTAGGTCTGCGCCGCCACCGCCGCGTCACGAGGGTGCGGCCCGACGACCTCCACGTCATAGCTCGCGAGTGCCGACACTGCCTCCTCCGGCGTGCTTGGCGCCAGCTCGAACATCCGCTCGAACCCGCCAGGTGCGTTCAGCAGCAGCATCCTGGCGCTCGGACTTTCGATCGTGAACGTGTGGGGTACCGCCCGGGGAAGAACACGAGCGAGCCCGGTTGGCCACGATAAGTATCTGCGTCGACATGGAAGCTCGCGCTTGTCGGCGACGGCGGCGCCGGAGCGCACGACTTGGTGCAGATGACTCGTCAGGGCGGACCGGTCAATTGGGGCGGCGCGCCGAGCCGTCTGTTCGCAGAGCCCAAGCGACTCGCAAGGCTCGGCTACCTCAGGACCAGCAGCGCGCCCGGCCGCAGCACGCGCTACCTGCGCCTGAGTCACGCCTACGCCCGTGAGCTGCTCTCACTCACCGCAAGTGGATCCGGGATATCGAGCGTGAACTCGCCGGTTGACCCCGGTGCGGTCCGTCTCTCACTTTCGATCGTGGAGGTAGCCGTGCCGCTGAAGCTCACGGATGACCTCCTTCTGGCGAGACGAGAGCGTCTGCAGCCCAGCGCTCAGCGCCCTCAGCTCCGCGTTGGCCTCGCGCTCGCGCCGTTCGACGGCCATTAGCTGCCGGTTCTCGATGTCGCGCAGCCGGGCCGTTCGGACATCAGGGGTCGCGCCAGTGTCGGGGCGCAGCGAAGAACTCCCGCTGCAACCGAGCGCGATCGGCGCACGGATGAGGACCCCTTCGGCGACACTCGGGAGGCCCTGGTGCACCGCCGGGTCCCACGCGACGATCCGGTGCGCCAGCATTCGCCCCACCGCTCTGCCCGGCGGCCACCACAGGCAGCGGGTGGAAACTTGTTGGATCCCCGGCGGGTTCTCCGCGAGCCACTTGGCGCGCTGACCGATGAGGAGCATGCCCGTCAGCTCCGGCGCCCCGGGAGCGCTGAGACGCTCGCCGTCTGGCGGCACGGCGCTCGCGGTGGCATTCCCGGCGTTGCCGGTTGCAATCGCGGCGATCGCGTCGATCGCCGCGTCCGCCTGCTGAGCAGCCAGAGCGCTGTGCTCGAGCGCCGCCGCGATGCAACCTCCCGCCGCCCACACCCACTCGCTGCCGCAAACCCTGAGTGTCTCATCGACCTCGATGAAGCCGGCCGCGTCGGTCGGAACCCCGGCGATGAATGGGGCGACGACGGTCGGCAGCGAGATCAGTCTGTCGAACGTGACCGGGGTGCCGGCGGTGCGCCCGCGGGCTGCGTCGGTCGGTTTTCCGATCAGCGCATCGCCACCGCCGGTGCGCTCCTCCGCTACCAAGGTGAGCTGTACCGGGTCGGCCCGGTCGCCGGCGGCCGATTCTGAATCGATCGCCTCAACGCCGGCGATCACCTCAACCCCGGCTGCGTCCAGCTCGCGCGAGATCGCAGCCGTCGCCTCGGATCCCAGTGCGGCCAACGGCCGCTCCTCAGCGGTGAGAAGGGTCACCCTCGCATCGGTTCCCACCGCCCTCCACCCCAGCACCAACGCAAGCTCATAGCCCGGCAGCGGCCAGCGCGCGCCCCGCGGGATGTTCACCGCGACGGTTGTGACCTCGCCCATGATCGTCTCGCGGATGATCCGGTCCAGGAAGCTCGGATCAGCGCCGCGCTGCCACACATAACCCTGCTCGAGCGCCCGTTTGGCTTGGGATCCGAACGCGAGCAGCAGGAAGTCGAAGTTAACGGTGTCGCCATCGCGGGTCATCACGGCCCGCTCCTCCACGTGAATCGCCTCCGCGCGATCCGCGGTCCACTGTGCGCCGCTCTCCGCGACCAGGTCGGCGATCGCCAGCGCGCGCTCCCCGGCGGGCCGGAACAGTGAGTCCTGACTCGCCGGCCGGTATCGAAACTCGCGCTCAGGCGCGACCAATCGCAACTCAGCATCCGAGCCGAGCTGCTCCCTCGCCGCCAGCAGGCCCTCCAGTCCCGCAGTGCCCGAGCCGACGACGCAGACGACCTGTCTAGTCACCTGCCGATCCGGGCCGACACCTCATGCCGTGATTCTGACGCGTCGCGGGGGAGGCATGTGAACTGGGAACGAGCCTTGCCAGAAGTGCAACGACAGTGGCCTGAAAGCGCTGGAGGTTCCCGTACGGCCTGGTCACGAGCATCGCGCCTTCAAGGCTGCTGATGATCATCCGCGCCGTGTCGCTCGCGGATCCGTCGAAGCGCAGCGTGGAGTCGGCGCGTCCCTGTTCGAGCACGAGCGCCAGCCACTCCTCGTTGTTGTCGAAGAATGCGACAACGGCGTCGTTGATCGGCTTCGGGAGTGTCTGGTATTCGGCGGCGAGCATGCCGCACAGGCACATCCGCTGGCCGCGTAGGGCCGCAGCGTAAAGATTGGTGTAGGCGGCCAGCTTCTCGGGAGCCGGCAGCGATTCGCTGTCGATCATCTCGAGTGACTCCGTGAACCGTTGTGCGTAGCGAGCAATCATCGCTTGCCCAAGCTCGGCCTTTCCCGGGAAGTGGTAGTGGAGGCTGGCCTTTGTGATCCCAAGCTCAGTTGCAACGTCCGCGTAGCTAAAGGCATTGAAGCCGCGGGCGCGGACCAGTTGCTCGGCCGCGTCGAGGATCTCCTGAGCGGTGTCGCGCTTGGCGCGCGGCCGCTTCAGTTCGCGGCCTTTGGATCCAGTCCCCATCGGCGCGATTGTGCCAGATCTCGCCTTGACTTTTTACCTACTAGTAGATAAGAACTGCAAGAGCGGGCGCGGACCACGAAGAGAGGGGCAGGTCGTGCAGGAGACTGAACAAGGCAGCGCCACCGGGGCGCGGGCCAGCTATGCGATCGCTCACCGCCAAGAGCTCGAGCGAGCCGGAAACTGGGAGCTCGCTCGACGATCGCTTGACTGTCGGGCGTTCGGCGTCAACCTCGTTGAGATCAAGCCCGGCGAGTCGATTCCCGAGCACGACGAGGTCGCGCGCGATCAGAAGGAGATCTTCTTCGTGATCTCCGGCTCGCCGACACTCGTGATCGACGGCGAGGATCACTCTGCGCCCGAGGGAACGTTTGCGCGCATCGACCCTGCGCACCGGCGGACGATGCGCAACGACGGGTCTGATCGGAGCGCGGTGCTGATCGTCTCAGCGCCGAGGACCAGCGGATATGAGCCGATGGAGTGGGCATGAGCTCAGTGGCACACTTAGCTTAGCCTTCAGCTGTCCATCGCGGTGACTGAGTTTCCGACAATCCGCGTTGCGGCGATTCAGGCGACCCCGGTGGTCCTCGACGCGGAGCGCTCAGTGGATAAGGCCGCGCGACTGCTGCATGAGGCCGCGGACCGCGGGGCGCAGCTCGCCGTCCTCCCCGAATGCTTCATCCCAGTGTTCCCATCGAACGCATGGGCCAAGGGCGCAGCCAGTTTCGGCGGTTGGGATGAGCTGTGGGAACGCCTCCGGTCCGAATCGGTCGATGTGCCCGGCCCGCTTCTCGATCGACTCGTGGACGTGTGCCTGCAGCGCGAGCTGTTCTGCGTGATCGGGGTCAACGAACGCGAGCTCCGCGGCCGGGAACGCTCTACAACACGATTGTCTACCTCGGGCCCACGGGTGTGCTCGCGCGGCACCGCAAGCTGATGCCAACCCAGCACGAGCGACTGTTTCACGGGATCGGCGCGGCATCGATGCGCCACATCGCGATCGAGTCGGGCGCGTTCGTCGTGTCGGTCCCGCAGTTCATCCCGGCATCCGCCTTCCCCGACGATTTCCCCGTCCCGCTTCCAGCGGACAAGGACGTGTTCGGCAACGGTGGCGCGGCGGTGATCGAGCCGACGTGGGGCGAGGTGATCGCGGGTCCGCTGTATGGCGAGGAGGGAATCGTCGTTGCCGACTGCGATCTGCGGCGCGGCCTCCACGCCAAGCGCTGGTTCGACTCAGTCGGCCATTACAGTCGCGACGACGTGTTCGCCCGCGAGGTGGCCGTCATCGGGGAGCACATGGAATGAACTCTCCGTATCACGATGGGTCGCGCAGCCTGCAGGACCGTTTCGACACGCGCCGGCTCGCCGACCGGATTGACGAGAAGTTCGTCTCGCGGGCGATCATCGACGCGGATGATCGTGCCTTCATCGAACTACGACGGCAACGGGATGTACCTATCGGCCGGCAACGTGCTCGAGAACCCGCACGTGGCATTGCTGTTCATCGACTTCGTCTCCGCACGGCCCTCGCGGCTCCGGCTCAACGGCATCGCCAGCATCGATCAGGACGACGAGCTGGTGGGCGAATTCCCGGAGGCGCAGCTGGTCATCCGCGTTCGCGCGACCCAGGTGTTTCCGAACTGCCCGCGATACGTCCACCGAATGGCTCTCGTCGAGCGCTCGCGCTTCGTCCCGCACCGGGGCGCGCAGACGCCGGCGCCGGATTGGAAGCGCTACGAGTGGGCACGAGACGTGCTTCCAAAGGGCGATCCCGCCGAGACGTGACTCGCTACAGGACGCTGTCGCACAGACCGCGGCTTGCGGGGCCGGGCCGGATTGTCAAGACATGAGCACTATCCAAGCTGCGAAGGCCAGCCAACGCAAAGTTCCTCCCGGATACCGGGCAAAAGTGTGCGTTCAGCCGGCACTCCTCCCAGCCGCTGATCTCGAGCGAGGCTCATGTGTTGTCAGCTTTCGATAGCGCCGGGACTTCGCGCGACATGCCCGCCGCGCCGTCAGCGTGATCTGGTCGGTCGACAGTGTTTCACTTCCCTACCTGTCTACCTCGTAGCGATCCATCTGCCGGTCAACGGGGCTGACATGTTCCCGGCAGCGTCAAAGGCTCGCACCTGGAAGCGATGCAGGGTCCTGTGACGGAGGCTGCGCCGGATGAACGCGCGTGATGTCGCAGTCGTGCGTCCGACCAGCCTCCACTTGCCAACCAGGTATTCATAGACGCGGTATCCGGCGACCGCGGTGTTGTCGATCGCGGCTCCCCAGAAGACGGCGATCGAGCTCGTCGTACGCACTGCCACCCTGATCGAGCCGGATGGTCTGGACGGAGCCGTCGAGTCTTTTCCGGCGCCTCCGGCTCCCGGGTTCCCGCCATTGCCCGCGATCGGACCGCCCCCGGCCGGTGTGCCGCCAGCCCCGCCGGCGCCGGTTCCTCCACCGCCGCCACCACCGCCCGGTGCGCCACCGCCGTCAACCGGCCCGCCAGCCCCGACGCCGGGTGGCGCCAGCGGCGTGACCGGCTCTGACGGGTCCGACGACTGGCTGGTTCCTGCGCCGTTGGTCGCCGTCACGGCGAACGTGTACGGCCGGCCGTCGGTGAGCCCGTAGACGGTGCAGCTCCACTTCTCGGGCGTCGCCGGACAACCAAACCCGCCCGGCGACGAGGTCACCGTGTAACCGGTGATCGGCGAGCCGCCGGTTGTGAAGGGCTGGCTCCAGTAAACGATCGCGCTCTCGGCGCCGACGAAGGCCTGAACGGCCATCGGTGGATCCGGGGCCGTGATGTTGGCGGAGATGAAGTGCGTGGCCGCAGCCGTCCGCGAAGCCCACGCCGGGGGCGCCGACCAGCGCGTGCGATCCATCGGCGGCCACGGCCACGGACGCCCCGTACGAGTCGCCTGCAGCAAGCGCCGTCGCGGGACTGACCGCGGCGCCGTTGTTCGACCAGACGCCGTCGTGCGCAGCATCGAACGCGTACACGGCGCCGGCTCCCGAGTTCTCGCCCGGTGCACCGATCAGCAGCTCGTTCAGCGTCTGGCCGGCGACCGCGACGCTCGCGCCGAACTGACCGCCGCTCAACCCCGAGGGGTTGGTGAAGACCCCTTCTGAATCGCCGGATCGCTTGTACTGGTAGACCTCCCCGTCGCCACCGTTGGCGAGCGGCGCGCCGACGAAACCGTGCTCGCCGCCGAGCGAGATCGCGACGCTCGCGCCGAAGTGCCCCTTCTGTGCCGGCGACGGGATCGCCGATCGCTCGGTCCAGAACGGACCCCCCAAACCGTAGAACGAGCACGGGTAGACGGCGCCGTCGCCTCCCGCCGCGTTCGGCGCGCCGATGAGTGCGGCGCCTGCGCCGGCCGGCAGCGCCACGCTCGCGCCGTAATGCGCTCCTACCGGCACGCCGTCGCGATGCATGTGCTGCCACTGCTCCCATCCAAAACCGTTGAAGTACTCATACGTGACCACATTCCCCTTCGCGAGGTCCGCCATCGGCTCGCCGACCAGTACAAGCTGCCCGCTGCTGGCGACAGCCACGCTCGCGCCGAACCTGGCGTGGTCGAACTCGCCGGTGTCCACGAGCCGCGCTTGCTTGGTCCACGTCCCGTCCGATAGCGCGAACACCCACGCGGATCCCACCCCGCCGTTGTCGTCCGGAGCGCCGACGACCAACGTCTCTCCCCCGCCGTCCATGCTGACCGCGGCGCCGAAGTGACCCGCACCGATCTCGCCGGTGGGCTCGAGTCGCGTGACGAAGCTCCAGGCGCCCTCTGAGTTGGAGTACACAAGCGCCGAACCGGCGCCACCGTTGTAGTTCGGTTCGCCGACCACGGCGACTCGCCCGTCTGTCGAGATCGACACGCTCTGGCCGAGTCCCCCACCGCTGCTGTGGACATCGCTGAGCGAGCCCGGCGAACCGTACGGATTGGCGATCGCCGCGGGCGCCGGCGCGACCAGGCTCGCGATCGCAACCACCGCAACCGCGATGATCGCGCGCCATGTCCTTTCGGGCCGGTCCACGAGCATCGAATCGGCCGCGAGCCCTCCGATCTACCAAAAACCTTTACAAAGGCAAACAAACGTTGCAACCGACTTGTCAGAGTCTTCTCCCAAGACCCTCGAGCCGACCACCTCGATGTCGGGGGCGTGGCAGATAACTGTCGCCAGACGACCGCCGTCTACGGAGACCGTGCTTGACGATTCGCCGACCGGGGCGCAGATGTCTGTCTCAATGCAGCCGGCCGAGAACACGTGCTGTCGCCACGGCGAGGATTGTCCACGACAGCGGCAGTCGGCTTTCATGTTCGCGTGCAGCGGCCGAACTACAGATGTAGCGCCCGATATGCCTGACGTCTTCATTGCCCGACAGCCAATCTTCAGCCGAACACTCGATGTCGTCGGCTATGAGTTGCTGTTTCGCGGCGGTCACGTCGACGAGGCGCTCGTGGTCGACCCCGAGGGCGCGACGGCGACGGTCGTGCTCAATTCGTTTACCGAGATCGGGCTCGATCGGATCGTCGCTGACAAGACCGCTTGGGTGAATGTCTCGCGTGAGTTCGTGTTGAGCGGGCTGGCCGAGGCGATCCCGCCTGGGCTCGTGGGCCTCGATCTCCTCGAGGATGAGATGCTCGACGATGAGGTTCTCGCCGCGCTCAAGCCGCTCAAGCGGCACGGTCACCGGCTCGCGCTGGACGACTTCCGCTTCCGTGCAGGCGTCGAACCGCTGCTGGCGGTTGTCGACGTCGTCAAGCTCGACATGGTCGCGCTCGGGCGCGAGCAGCTGGCCGAGTGCGTGCGGCGCTGCGAGCCCTACGACGTCTCGCTACTGGCCGAGAAGCTAGAGACGCGCGCCGACCATCAGTTCTGCGAGGCCGCTGGATGCGATCTGTTCCAGGGCTACTTCTTCTGCCGGCCGGTGCTGATGCACCATCGCGGGATCCCCGTCAGCCGCCTAGCACTACTCCAGGTCGTCGCCACTCTGCACGACCCGGCCGTCGAGATCGGTGACGTCGGGGAGCTGATCTCCCACGATGTCGCACTCAGCCTTCGGTTGCTTCGCTACATCAACTCGGCGTTCTTCGGGCTGCGCGGAGAGGTCCGGTCGATCGGCCAGGCGCTCGCGCTGCTCGGTTTGGAGAACGTCAGGCGGTGGGCGACGCTCAGCATCCTGGCGAACATCGACGACGCACCCAGCGAGCTCACGGTCACCGCGCTGGTCCGTGCGCGCTTCTGCGAGCGTGCAGGCGAGCAGCTCGGCCTCGAGAAGCCAGCGGAGCTGTTCACGCTCGGCATGTTCTCCGTGATCGACGCGCTGATGGACGCCCCGATGCAAGACGTGCTGGCCTCGCTTCCGTTCCCGGTCGACATGCGCGAGGCGCTGGTCCACCACAGAGGAGAGAAAGGCCTGCTGCTCGAATGCGTCGCCACACTCGAGACCGGCGAGCTCGACCGCGCAAAGACGATCGTCTCCGGGGCGAGCGAGATCTACACCGAATCTCTGATCTGGGCCAACGCCGCCGCCGACTCGCTGTTCGGCGAACTCGGCGCCGGTGCCGCGGCCTGACCGCTCCCACCACCACCACGAAGCGGGGTCAGCTGACCGCAACGAGGGTCTTCAGCGCACTCCCCACCCTCGTAGACCGTCGCGCTATCTGCACGGCGCGCCGACGTCCGTGCCCGAGGCCCGATCGTCCACCCGCTTCAGGTGCCGCTCGCGCCAGCGTGCCGCGACCTCCTGCTCAGACGCCCCAAGGTCATAGGCCGGTGAGATCAGCGGCGCAGCCCGATCCACGCGCATCAGGACGGCAGCGCGGACCCGCTCCCGCGCCGGCCCCGGCTCGCGCTTGAGGAAGTCCAGGATGCGCTCGAGCAATGCCCGCCAGCGATGACCGTGGCCTCGCCTTTGAATCGATAGCCCTTGCGCAGGATCGGGTCCACAACGTTGACTCCATCGCTGGGTTCGTAGCGATGTTGCCGGTCGTTCCCGGCGAGCGCAGATCCAAGAACACCAGATGCTCATCGTCCCAAACCGCAACCGTCCCCTTGGGCGAGAGGTTGGGCGTGCCGTCCGGACAGACCGTCGCGACAAAGCCGAGCGACTGTTCTGTCACGACCCGCTTCATCTTCCCGTCGAGCAGCAAGGCAGCGCAATTTCATTCCAGCGCCGAGTGTGGCCGGGCGACGGCGTGATCGTGTCGCCGCCCGTGGGGAGCTTGAACCCGGCACATGTCGTGCCAGTCCGCGGCGCGATCTCTAAGTGGCACCACTACGCGGCCAGGTCTTCGCCGACGGTCGCGCATTGGTTGCGCCCGCGAGCTTTGGCTGCGTACATCGCCTCGTCCGCTGCGGCGATCAGCCCGTTGAAGTCGCTGGTGTCCTCCGGGAAGATCGCGATCCCGATCGAGCAGGTCAGATGGCCATCGCGCCCGATCGAGGGGAACCGGCGCTGTTCGATGGTGCTGCGGATTCGTTCCGCGGTTTCGACCGCCGACGCGCGGGCGGTCTCGGGGAGGACGGCGAGGAATTCCTCGCCCCCCCAGCGGCCGAAGGAGTCGGAGCTGCGCAGCGTGGTGTTGACGACGTCGGCAAACGCGCCGAGCGTCATGTCGCCCGCGGCGTGTCCATGCTGGTCGTTGATCTGCTTGAAGTGATCGATGTCAAGGAACAGGACGGCGAACGGCTGCTGGTAGCGGCGGCTGCGTTCGAGCTCAGTTCGCAGCGCCAGGATCAGCGCCCGGTGGTTGGGAACCCCGGTCAGCGAGTCGGTGGTCGCGAGCGCCGCGAGCACCCGCTCCTCGACTTCGGCCCGCTCGAGTCGGCCGCGCACGGTCGCGATGCTCAGGAACAACATCACGAGCGCGACGCCCGCCGCGGCGGCGACCCCGAGCGCAGCCGTCACCGCGCTGCGAGCAGCGCCGTTCGTGTCGGCGTCGAGGCGTTTCTGTGCCTGCGCCAGTTCGGCGCCCCACCGATCGGACAGCGGCGTGATGGTCTTGTCGAACAGCTCGCCTGCGGCGCGCAGACGTCGCTGTCGGATCAGGCCGTACAGCGCGATGATCCGGGTGCTCACCGCCAGCCCGCCGGCACTGACCTGGCGCGCCAGCGGCGTCGGCCAATGTTGGGCGAGCGTCGCCATCTGTCCGGCGAGCTTGGTGCGGAACGTCGCGCTGAGGGTGTACTCATCGGGATTGGCGGTCTGACCGGCGATCAGCCCAATCGGCGCGTGCATCATCGCGAACTCGGTCTGTCCCGCCGCCGCGATCGCGATCTGCGCCTGCCGCAGATCATCCTTGCGCCCGGCGAGCGCAAGCACAAGCTGAGTGCTGGCGACCAGCACCACCATGATCGCGGCGCCGCCGAGCGGCACCCAGGCATGTCGGCGCAGCCAGTGGCCGGGCCGCTCACGCCGCCGTGGCCGAAGCGCCGCCAGATCCTCTGGGGGCAAGGCGGAGCCGGACTCGGGCAGGTCATTCATAGCCCTTATGTGGTCGACCCGACGACAGGGTAGTTGAGACCCGGCGTCAGCGAACGCGACGGCCGCGGCGCGAGCAGAAGTCGCTTTCGGCCTGCCCCAGGGCCGTCGCCGGCACGGCGCCGTGCAGGTACTCAGCAGCGATCGCGCCCCAATCCGCGCCGGCGCGCAGTTGCATCAGAACGATCGCGACGATCCCGTGCATTCTGCGGATCAGGATCGCTTCCGGCGGAACCGTGAACTGATTGATCTGCGTTTTGAATGCTTCCCGCTGCAGCTCGTCGGGACGGTCACGTTCCCGGGCGCGTTGCCCGCGGTCGGGTGAAAAGCGACGCTCGCCTGGCACCGCGTACCACTTCATCGCACTGCGCATCAGCCGCAGCGCGAACGCCGCATCGACCGCATCCGCTCGGCTCGCCGGTAGATAGCCGCCCGCGACCAGGGCGGCCTTCAGGCCGTCCGCGTCCTTGTCGCGGATCGCCACAGCGATCGCCCGCTCGTAGCCCACGCGCGCAGCGTCGACATCACGGACCAAGCCGAAGTCCAGAAAACAGACCTCGCCCCCTGGGCACAGCAGGTAGTTGCCCGGGTGCGGGTCACCGAGTGCGATCCGGTCCCGATAGACGAGACCGAAGAAGAACCGAAACACGATCTCGGCGTAGCGGTCGCGCTGCGCGTCTTCGGCGCGGCGCACGGCCTCGAAGCGTTCGCCCTCGACGTATTCGGAGACCAGCACGCGCCGGGTCGAGAGATCGGTGTAGACGCGGGGCACACGAATGAACGGATGCCCGCGCATCAACCGCTCGATGCGGCGCTGGTTCTGCGCCTCGAGCTCGTAGTCGAGCTCCTCGCCGATCCGCTCGCGCAGCTCCGCGGCCATCGCCTTCCCATCGAGGCCCGGCGCCAGGCGCTTGACCAGCGGCAGCAACAGCATCGCGTTGCGCAGGTCGGTTTCAACAGCCTCCGCAACCCCGGGGTACTGAATCTTGGCGACCACGTCGTCACCGTCGATCGTCCTCGCGCGATGGACCTGTCCGATCGACGCAGCGGCAAACGCGCGCTCATCGAACTCGGAGAACAGTCGCTTGAGCGGAACGCCGAATTCCTTGCGCATGAGCTTCTCCAGGCGCGAGAACGGCACGGGCGGAACGTCGTCTCGAAGCGTCGCCAGCTTGCGTTGCAGCTCGTCCTGCTGCTCGTCCTCGAGGCCGTCGAACTCGGCCATCGAGAGCATCTGGCCGACCTTCATCGCCGCCCCCCGCATCTGCCCGAGCTGCTCGACGAGCTGGTGCACGAGCGCCGCGGTCCGAGCGTTCTCGGCCGCTGCAGCTCGCTCCGGCGTCCGGACCCTGTTGGCGGCTCGCATCCCCGCCCACCGAACGCCTTGCCCCGTCACCAGACCCCCGACGCGAGCGGTCCGCGCCATCCGGCCAGTCGGCAGCTTTCCCGCCTCGGGAAGAGCGTCGTCTGCCGGGACACTCGCCATCGGTCGAGCGTAGCGCTCACGGCGCGCGCCCCGGCAGGCGCGACGGCTCGCCGAGCTCGCAGCCTGCACGCTGAGCTCCTCCCTAGGCGACAGGATGCCGACGGTGCTCGCCGCCTGACCGCCTGACCGCCTGCTAGCGGCCCACTGTTAGTCAAGAAGTTTTGAGTGGTCACCCGCGGTGATCAACGCCGGCAGCGCACGCTGAGCCTTGTCCTACATCTTCGCTGCGGCCGTCGCGATCGCTTTCTCTGATGCGCGGGTACGTGCCGCAGCGGCAGACGTTGCGGATCCCGTCGAGGTCGGCGTCGGTGATCGACCGGCCTTGCGCTTTGGCGCGCTTGACCACGGCCACGGCTTCCATGATCTGACCTGGTTGGCAGAAGCCGCACTGCGCCACGTCGAGATCGAGCCAGGCTTGCTGCATCGGATGCAGCTGCTCGCCGACGGTCGCTGCCGGCCCCTCGATCGTTGTGATCTCATCGGTTGGTTGAAGCTCGGACACTGGCACCGAACAGGGATTGAATGCCTTGCCGTTGATGTGGCATGTGCACGCTTTGCAGACCTCGAGGCCACAGCCGTACTTTGGACCGTGAATCCCGAGCAGATCACGAAGCACCCACAGCACCCGGACATCGTCGGCGCAGTCGACGCTGACTGGGTGGCCGTTCACGATGAAGCGATGTTGGGCCACGGCAACTCCTTATGACGCGTGCTGCAAGCCGTCGGTCGGGGACGGCGGGATCGGTGGGATTGTCGGGAGCGGCGTGAATCCGAGCGACTGGTCGTGGTTGATCGGGAACTTCGTGGGCAGCATCCCTGTGGCGCGCGCGTACGCGCATGCCACGGCCGCCACCGCCGGCGCCACGCCAAGCTCTCCGGCGCCCCCGGGCGGGCCGGTGCTCGGCGGCATCACGATCACCTGCACATCAAGCGGCGTATTCCACTGCCTGGTGTAGTAGGCGTTGTCCCAGCCTCCATCTGATGCTAACAAAAGACGTACGGATCCCCCGCGCGCCAACGCCGGCCTCGGCGCTACGCGCTCCGGCGTACGGTGCCTGCGTGGGCACAAGGTCGCCCGGTCCTCAGCAGGGCGGTACGCACGCACGCCATGGTCGGCGGCGCAGCCCCCCGTGTGTGCGCGCGTAGCGTCCTGGCATACGCTCGAGCACCAGGAGGGAATTCGTCCCCGACGGATCTGCTTTGCGCTTGAGTTGGCTGTCCAGCACCTCCGGTAGTCTCGGGATTCTTATGCTCGACCGTGTCGCGGAACGGCGCCGCGCCGCGCAACTCGCCCGCCACTACCGAGACGAGGAGGGTCTGTCGATCGCCGAGATCGCTCGTCGGCTGGGACGCGCAGAAGCAACCATCAAGGCGTATCTCTACGATCCGACCGGCGATAAGGCACGCGAGGTCAAGGCGCGCTACCGGGGAGTGTGTCGCGGCTGCGGGGCGCCCACCGCGCCACGGAACGGCAAGGGCGACGCCTACGCGTATTGCAAACGCTGCCATCCCGGCGCGATCGCGCCGCAATGGACACGGGAACGGGTTCGCGAAGCGATGCGCGCCTGGCGAGCGCGCTACGGCGCTGCGCCGTCCTCGTCCGACTGGTCGCGCACGCACGCACGCCGGCGCGGCGGCGAAGCGCTCAAACGACTACGGGCCGGAGAATGGCCCGCGTCGTCCACTGTCACCGATCTGTACGCCAGCTGGGCGGCGGCCGTCGCGGATGCCTTCGGCGGCGGCTGAGCGTTCGGGGGTCAATGCCGTTGACACTCGAACGCGGGCTGGCGCTCGACCGCATGTGAACGGGAGCGGCTAAGGTCGCCGCAACGCTTCTGCCATTGCGTCCGTCGGGGAGCCGCGACGCCGCGAGCCCGCGGTCGTCTCTCGGCAGCCGTCCGTCGTACGGAGGCCCAAATTCCGGGAGCGCCGGGCAGGCGGCCACGCCGTGGCGCGACTATCGCAACCAGTGGGGAAGCCATCGTGAGCACCGGGCGCCGCCTGACGCGCGGCCCGTCGCCAAAAGAGCTCGTGAGCTCCGCGACCGGCCGCGATCACAGCAGTCGTCACCGGCACCAATGGCCGACGGCTGCATCACGCCTGATGCAGAAGTCCGGTCGAAGCCGGCGAGGCTGCTGCTCTTGTGCTTGGTGCTCAGGAGTTCGTGGCTAACGGTGGACGGCGGCCGCCAGGTCAGCGCGGCCAGAGTGCTCACTGGGGAGGACGGGTAGCCGTGGCCGTGCTCGCAGGTGCTGGCGCTATGCCGGGAGGCCGGGTTGGTGTCGGTCGGCGTGATCGCCGTTGATGGCGCAACTCAATGGCCCTTGCGAACGGTGTAGCTGTGTCCAGCCCGCAGCCTGATCGTGCGATGGTGGAGCCGGTCGCGGACGAGCACGACGCCGTGCGTGACCCGGACGAGCGAGGTCGTGCATGTGTCTGCTGTCAGCCAGGTGGTGCCCTGGACGGAGGTGCTCACGTACTGGCCGCTGGTGTTGAAACTGCCGCCGGACTCGGTGACCCAGACGTGTCGCGCGCGCCTCCGGCGTCGCGGGCGGCCGCGTGCGATCTTGGCGAAGGGGTTGGCGGCGGTCACGACTGGTGTGCAGCCGGTGAGCGGGAGCGAGAGCGCAGCGATGGTGCGTGGGTGCGGGCCGCGGGTCTGATGGACGATGATGCGTCCACCGTAGAGCGTGGCCGTGCGCGTGAGTCCGTGCCTGTCCGCGGCCACGATCAGTCGCACGCGCCCGTTGGTGACGTCGATCTCCGAGCCGTCGGGAATGAGCTGACCTGCGGTCAATCGGACGAAGCGGCGCGTTCCCGCAAGCCTGATCAGCACGGTCCCGCTGACCGGCACGGCGACCTCGGTGCGGCCGGGTACCGGCACGAACGCTGCCGTGGTGGCCGTCGCATCGGCCGAGCGACTGGTGCCGGCGGCGTTGGTCGCAACGACGCGATATTGATAGACGACGCCTGGTTTCAGCCCGCTCACGGTCGCGCTCACGGTCACAGGAGTGGTGCCCGAACCAGCGGACTGTTCCGGTGTCGAGGATCCGTAACGGGTGGTCGTTCCGTACTCGAAGTGGAAGGTCGTCGGCTGCCCCTGCGGATCGACCGTCCCGACGAACGTCAACGACGTCGGCGAGTCTGACCGCACGCTGACGGCTTGGACCGTCGGGGGCGCCGGCTGCACCGTCGGGGCGCCGGCTGCACCGTCACGACCGCCTGTGGCGGGGATGCGGAACCTGTGAAGTTCACGTCCCCGAGGTAGGTGGCGGTGATGCTGTGCGATCCCGGCGATCCGTAGCTGAGGGTGCAGGTCGCCGTCGAAGACGACGAACCCGCGGTCAGCGACTGGCTCGCGCATGAGTCGATTGTCGTGCCGGCATCGAGGAACTCCACAGCCCCAGATGGCAGGGCCGCCCCGGTGTCCACCGGTGTCACGGTTGCCGTGTAGGTCACGTCGGCGCCGATCGTCGGCGATCCGCTCGACACCACGAGCGCCGTGGCGGTCCCGTCCTCTCCGATCAGGAGGCTGTTAACCGAACTCGTCGCAGGCTGCAGACCTGACCACGGGGCCGGGGTGAACACGGCGGTGAGCGCCTCGGGCGACGACGCGGCCGAGAAGGTTGCCTGGCAGGTGGCGGTGTAGGAGGTGCCGTTCAGCGCGACCGGCTGGCTCGCGCAGCCGGCGATCGCGTTCCCGTTGTCCTCGAACGACACCGTGCCGGCGGGCGTTCGCGAGCTCGCCGTCACGGTGGCGGTCAGCGTCACCGTCTGGTTCGTAACGGGGCTCGGCGGGCTCGCCGAGAGCGTCGTCGTTGTCGGCGTCGCGCTTCCGGTGCTGACGACCGTGGCGGTCACCGCGTTTGTGGTGTAGTTGATTTGGACCATCGGACCTGCCGGTCCGCAGTCGGTCGAGCCCACCGGCACGACCGTCCCGTCGGGAATCCCGCTGAACGTTCCCGTCAGCGGCCCAGTCGTCGTCGTCACAAGCGTGTAGACGTCCCCCGCGACGAAGCTCGGGCAGAACGAGCCGGCCCCGGGCAGGAGGAGCGTCGCGTTCCCGAGGCTGACGGGCTCAGAAGCGCTGATCTGCGACCGGTTGTTCTGAGGGGTCCCGACGTAGCCGATCAGCATCCCGAGACTGCTGCCCTTGTCGAGTGTGACGCCGCCCTTGACCGAGACCGTGCTCCCGATCAGATCGGAGATCTGTCCGCCCGTGATCGTCAGCGGGCCGACGCGGCTGGGGCTGCCGTTCACGTCCAGCGCGGCGCCACGACTCAAGCTGATCTGGTTGCCGTCGGTCCCGTTCAGGGACGTTCCGAGTCCGAGCGTGCCGATGCCGGTGGCCGAGACTGCGCCTACTTCCGTGCTGCCGTTGAGGTCGAGGAAGGGGTTGCTTGACCCCTCGCTCGGGAATTTGACGTCGAGCGCGGGTCGTATGTCGGCGTTGCCCGTGACGGCGCCACCGAGGCTCAGCCCGCCGGCGCTGACCGACCAGGTCTGGGGCGAGTTGAGCGCGATCGGGAAAGTCAGGCTGGAGGGCTGCCCGACTCCAGTGCTGGTCGTCGTCGCGGTGAGACCACCGCTGCCGAGCGTGATCCCGGTGCCCGAGATGCGGTACGGCTCGCCGTCGTCGATCGAGAGGCCCGTGGCGATCAAGCCCTCGATGTCGTTGACGCTCGTGTAGCACGAACCCGGGGGCGAGCCACCGGTGCACGCCACGCTGGTCAGCGCCGGGAATGACAGCGTTCCGACGGATTGGCTCGGCGCCGTGCCGTCTGCCCAGTTGCCCGCGGTCGACCACGCCGGGCTCAACGTTGCGCCGCTCCACGTGAAATCCAGCGCTGACGCCTGAGCGGGCGCCACAATCAGGACCGCGGCAACGATGCCAGCGAGCCAGCACGGACCCCCGGGCACTCTGCTCCCCGCGCGGCCAGTCCATGTCACACGGTTACGCATCATGCTGCGATCACGATCCCTCGAAGCTGACGGCCAGATTGTGCCGACCGACACCTCCAGGCGCAGATGGTCCGCGTCATCAGCATAAACCCGCAGCTCCGAGGGCGGCGCGGGAAGCCGCTGGGTCGCCGACCATCCCGGACATCGCCGCGTCGTGATCGATCCCGCGGCGTGGCCGCGTCGTCCGCATGCGGTCCTCGCGCACCGTCCGTGTGCGCGAGGACCTGCTGCTGGTCGAGGTGGCTTGGTCCGGCGGGTAGAGTCGCGTGCCCCTGACGCCTCTCTGTTCACCGACCAACCTTCCGACGCCCCCACGTTCCGACTGCCGTTGCGGCCTATCTGCGTTGCCGGCGGGGTGCTTGGGAAGGTACGCCCGTGGGTACGGAGTCCATAGGCACCCTAGGTGTTTTTCCGGGCCCCCCTCGTTCGCGGCGGTTAGCCTTGTTGTGTGCAATTGAGCGGCCGGGTCTGGGCGCTTTTCGGGGTGGCTGCGCTCTCGGCGACGGTCGCGCTCGTCTCGAACGCGACCGGACTGCTCGTGCGGGCTGAGCGGACCACGATTGACGCGCGGTTCTCGCTGCGGGGCGCGCAGCACCCCCCGCGCGGAATCGTGGTCGTCGCGATCGATCAGAACAGCATCGCAAAGCTGGCGCGGTTTCCGTTCCCGCGGTCGCTGTACGCGCCCGTGATCGATCGGCTGCACGCCGACGGTGCCGCCGTGATCGCGTTCGATATCGAGTTCAATCGGCCCACGTCACCGGCTCAAGACAACGCGCTGAGGGCTGCGGCGGGGCGAGCGCGCCCGGTCGTGTTCGCGACGAGTGAGATCGACCAGTTCGGCGGAACCGAGGTCCTCGGCGGCCCATTCTTTCAGCGCCAGATCGGGGCGCGTGTCGGAACGACGCTGGCGCGTCCCGACAGCTCAGGCGTGATCCGACGTATCCCGTACGCAATCCGCGGGGTGCCGGACCTCGGGGTCGCAATCGCCGCTGTGCGCACCGGGCGCGGCGTGGACCGGACGCACTTCGCCGATGGAGGAGCGCTGATCGATTACCTCGGTCCGGCAAAGACGCCCACGACGGTCTCGTTCGTCGACGTCTTGCGCGGGCGGGTCGCTCCCGCCGCCTTCCGCGGCCGAGTGGTGATCATCGGTGTGACGGCGCCGTCGGTGGGGGACCTGCACCCGTCGCCATTCGGCGTCCTCCCTGGCGTGGAGGTGCAGGCGAACGAGCTCGCCACGATCCTCGACGGCTTTCCGTTGCGCCCGGTGCCCGGCTGGCTGACGGTCACACTGATCGTTGCCTTGGCCCTGGTCGCGCCGTTGGCGAGCATCGTCCGGGGAGCGGTCGTGACGCTGCTGGCGGCAGCGGCCGCGCTCGTCGTGCTCGCGGTCGCCTCGCAGCTCGCGTTCGACGCCGGGCGGGTCGTCGACTTCACCGACTCGCTGCTGGCGCTCGGCGTCGCGAGCGTGGTGACGATCGCGGTCGACTACGCGCTGCAGGATCGGGAGCGCAAGCGCCTGCGCGCGCAGTTCGCCTCGTTCTCTCCCGAAGTCGTTGCGCAGGTGCTCGCGCAGGCGGACACGACCCACGGAGTGGGCGGGCAGCCCCTATCGGCAACGAGAGTAATCGGCGGCTACCGGATGGAGAAGATCGTCGGCCGTGGGGCGATGGGCGTCGTTTACAAGGCCACGCAGCTGGCGCTGGCCAGGCCGGTCGCGATCAAAGTGATCGCACCGGAGCGGGCCACGAGCCGAGTGTTTCGCGAGCGGTTCAAGCGCGAGTCGCAACTCGCTGCCAGTGTCGAGCACGCCAACTTGATCCCGATCTACGAGGCGGGCGAGGACGACGGGCTGCTGTTCATCGCGATGCGCTACGTCGATGGCGTCGACCTCGGCGAACTGGTGGACCGGCTCGGCCCGCTGGCGCCGCAGCGCGGCGTCGCGATCGTCGGGCAGATCGGCGGGGCGCTCGACGCCGCCCACGCGCACGGGCTGGTGCACCGCGACGTTAAGCCCGCCAACATCCTGTTGAGCGGCGATCAGCCCGAGCGCGCCTACCTGACCGATTTTGGTGTCGCGAAGATCGCGAGCACGACGGACACCACGATGACCAATCCAGGCCAATGGGTCGGGTCCGTCGACTTTGTCGCGCCCGAGCAGGTACGTGGCGAACCGCCGAGTGGCAGCGCCGACATCTACGCGCTCGGGGGCGTCCTCTACTACACGTTGACCGGTCTCGTGCCCTACCCGCTCGAGAGCGACCTCGCAAAGCTCTTCGCGCATGTCAACGCCGCCCCACCCATCCCTTCAGCGACGGACGGAGCGCTGGCGGCCTTCGATCCCGTCGTCGCCCGCGCGATGGCGAAGGAGCCCGGAGATCGGTTCGCGACGAGCGCCGACTTCGCCGCTGCGGCAGCGAAGGCCGCGCAGGCAGCCGAGGCCGTCTAGTCCAGCTCCCGCGCGGTCCTTCACAAGTCGCTGCGGCGCACCAGTCCCCAGTTGAGCACACGCTCCGCGAGCCGGACGCGCTTCTCGTTCTGCGGAAGGTGATCGAGCCCGAACTTGGCGAACAGCACGCGCAGGTGAGCCTTCACCGCATCGACCCCTAGGCACACCTCGGCGCTGATCTGCTGGTTGGTCGCCGGCATCGCGAACCGATCGCCGTCCCGGAAGGGCCGGCATAGTGCGACCAGTACGCGCCGCTGGGTCTCAGACAGCCGGTCAACGGTGGGCGTATCACGCGCGGCCGCTGTACCGGAAGTGACCGGCACGGCCGCAGCCTTTCGATAGAGCAGAACCGTCTGCCCGAGCCGCAACCGATCACCGTCGCGCAGCCGCTGCCGACCGTTGACGCGCGCGCCGTTGAGAAACGTCCCGTTCTTCGACAGGCCATCGTCCGACACCGTCCACTCACCGCCG
This sequence comes from uncultured Solirubrobacterales bacterium, assembly GCA_963794285.1. Classification (GTDB taxonomy): domain Bacteria; phylum Actinomycetota; class Thermoleophilia; order Solirubrobacterales; family Solirubrobacteraceae; genus Palsa-465. The sequence continues at coordinate 740,784 of CAWCDS010000005.1, read as the reverse complement.
GCCCGGTGAAGCTCGGCGTGGACGGCCGAGACCTGCTCATCCCAGTCGAGCATCAGGTCGGCTTCGGGGCTTCGCCCGAGCGCCAGCCAGCTCGACGAGTCGCCCAGCACGAGCAATTGCTGCTCGCCATCGCGGTCACGGAAGAGCAGAAACGGACTCCCCGCACGTTCCGCTTCCAACACGGCCTTCAGCTCGCGGGCCGACATCGGCCCCGGTGTCGTCATCTCAAGCATCGGGGATCTGCGTCCACTCCCTTAGCGTGAAGCCTCAAATCGCACCTGTCAATCAAGGCGCAGAAGGAGAAGCCCCTGGGCGTGACCGATGGCTCTGCGAATTCTGCGATAAAACGGCACCAGTCACGCCGACCGACACGGCCACGGCTACTCGTCCGCCCCGGCGATGCGGCACGTGGCGGCGCCGACCTGACGGCCGCCCCACACCGTTAGCCCACGCGCCCGGACGTTGCAAGCACCGGAGCAGCAGTCACCCCGCCGGCGGTCGCGCTGTCGGTATCGGACAATCTGGGCAGCGACCCAGCCTCGCGCAGCACGGCCCCTTTGGTCTGAGAGCGGTGGCCGGGGCGGCGTCAGCGACCTCGGCGGCGGCGAGCAGCCCACCGCGGAAGCGAGCGCCGCGTCGACGTCGGGTCGCCCTCGGCCAGGACGCGGAATGTCGCCTTTGCGCTCGGAGGCCTTGCGATGCCCGGTGGAACAAAAGCGATTGACGGACACCCTCGGCCTCACGCGAGCGTGTGTCTGGCGTCCCTCCGCGCGGCCTTGAGTGAGATGCGTCTCGCTCAGGCTGATAGCACACAGATGACCCGGTTCTCAGGAATCGCGGTGGTCGACCGGCAGCACGCGGTAGCCGGCCGCCGCGAGCCATGATCGCGCGCGGCCGCGCTGGCGCTCCTCTGAGACTGCGTGCCATCGCTCAAGCTCGCCGGGCCAGCGGGCAAGCTCGTCCTTGAAGCGGCGAAACGCGCCGCGGCCTCTGATCGCGATGGCCAGGCACTCGGCCCGGCCAGGGTCCTCGACCGACGCGATGAACAGCTCCATGTCCCGGTAGCCCTCGCGTGAGCCCTCGCCGTGGACCGCCAGCCACCGCTCGGGATCATCGGCGGTGCCCTCGTCTTCCTCTCCGGTCTCCAGGGCGTATTCGATCGCTGCCTGAGGCCACACCTCACCAGTCGTGATATCGATGCGGCCCCCGACGCTGAGTGGATCGCCCTCGAGGACGCCGGCCAGCTCCTCGAGATCGACGGGCAAGGCGCGCAGCATCGCTACCGGTCCGCTACCGAGCTGAGCCTCAAGCTGGTCGGCCAGCTCATCATCCCCCTCCCAGCCTCGCTGCCGGAGGCCAACCACGAGTTTGCGAGCCAGCTCGGCGGCTCCGTCCACGCGCTGCATGACGGCCGCGATGAGACCGTCGCCAGCCAGCTGCAGCGAATCATCCTCGGCGCCGACGCCGCGGAGCAGCTCGACGACAGCCGGTCCGTCACCACGGTATACCGCCGCCCGCAGGGCAGAGCGCTGGTCCTTTGAGTCCATCTCGCTCTGCGTAGTGTTGCGCTGCCAGGCCCAAGCCGTGGCCCATCATCCGCGCCGTGAGGGGCGCAGGTTGGCGAGCGCGAGCCTCGTGTCCTGCGCTGGCGCAGTTCTGTGGATATCACAGGCGGGACGTCCAGCACCTCAGTACGCCGAAACGCCTCGCCCGAGTCGCCCGTCTCCCACCCCGACCCTCGCGGCGCAGCTGGCGACCGGATCCCGCCGCGACGCACCTCTCCCCGTTCTCTGAAGTGATGCGGCCGCTTCCGGTCCACGCTTCTGTGGATTCTCCGAAGCCACGCCGCCAGGCCGCTGCGTCCATTCAGGCAAGCGCGGCCCCGCGAGCCGGCGGTCGTCTGTCCGAAGCCGCCGGTTGTGGGGATCACACAGTTCGGTGATCGCCGGCAGTCACGACCACGCAGCCGATCCGACTATCGGAACCGTGGCATTGCGCAAGCGCGCTCGGCCCTGCCTCCGCAGGCCGCCCGGCGCGAATGCAGTCGTGCGGCCGGCGCAGGGCCGCGACGATCGGCGTGATTCAGATGTCGCCGATGCAGTCGTGGGGTCTGAGGGCATCTCTGAGACGAAAGCGATCGCCCGCGGGATGCGCGGTTTCCGCGCTTAGGAGGTCTGAGTCGCCTTTCGAGCTCGGACCCGCTTTCCGATTTTTCGGCCTCTCGGTCGTTCGTTGCCGTACGGGATCAGGCAATCCCACAGTCGCGGATCCCAGATCACCGCGGCGGTCCGGTTGAAGCGGGGGCATCGGTGGTGCGGAGCTCGGTGATGACCGCGCCGATGTCGCGCAGGCTCGCGAGGATACCGTGGAGCTGCGCTTGGTCGGCGTTCGAGATGGTGAGGGTGGTGGTTCCGTCGTCGGCGCGGGTGATGTCGAGATCGCCGAGCCAGGGGGACCAGTGGTCGTCGAGGTGGCCGTCGACGTGGATCGCGTATGTCGTGGGTGCGGTGTTCATTAGTGCTCTTGGGACTTGTTGAGGAGCTGGGGGTTTGAGAGCAGGAGCGGGAAGCTGGCGAAACGGGGGAAGGGGGACGACGGCCGGGCCGCTGGCGAGCTGGATCAGCCGCAGCGTTCCGGCCGTCATGGGGCTCGCTGCGGCGCGACCGGTAGGGGCCAGCTCCGCCTGGCGGCTCAGTGGGCGACCGGCCGCACGGCCCAGGTGGTGGCCGATGCGTCGACGGTCTGGGCCTGCCGGCGCTGGTCGCGCCATAGCGAGAGGCCGAGGCCGATCAGGGCGACCCCGGTCGGCACGGCGAACGGGCGGCTGAAGGACTCCGGCAGCGCGGCGAGCGCGAGGGCGGAGATGGTGCCGTAGGCGAGCAGCACGGAGGCCCAGCGGGCTAGCACGCCGGCGCGGAACAGCGCGATGCCGAATAGCAGACCGCCGAGCGAGTAACCGATGCCGGCGATCAGGAACAGGCCCTGCCATGCTCCGATGCCGCTGCTCGCGCCGTGAGCCATCGCCCCGTTGAGGACGTGCTGGACGTAGACGGGCTTCGAGTCGGCGAGGGTCGGGAGGTAGTAGCCGATCATGCACTCCTGGACGAGCATCGCGAGGAAGCCGACGCTTACCAGCGAGTAGCCGAGGCGGCCGAGGCGGCCGAACTGGTGGCGATGGCGGATGAACATGCCGGCGAGGCCGGCGAGCGCCAGGGCGCAGAACAGAACCTTCGCGGTCATGCGGATCGTCATCTCGCTGGTGACGAGGTGCGCGACGTCGGCCGCCGGGTGGTTGATCTGGACGCCGACGAAGATCGCGCCGGCGGTTGCGGCGGAGAGACCGGCGATCGCGGTGAATCGGTTAGTGGTGGTGGTGCTCACGTCGGACTCCTTTGTGTCGGTGCCGGGCTCGTGTGTCCGGCGATGTCAACAACTTAGGAATCGATGTGGTGAGGGCACATCACACGATGATGTGATTGAGCGTGGTGATTCGGCCGCGGAGCGGTCAGAGAATGCCGAGGTCGATGGCTCGACGTACCGCGGCGCGGCGGGTGTTCACGTCGAGCTTGCTGAAGATGTGCTTGGTGTGGGTGCGCAGCGTGTTCACCGAGATGTACAGGTGTCCCGCGATCTCCGGGCCGCTGAGTTCGGTCGCGAGCAGGCGCAGCACGTCCCGCTCGCGCTCGCTGAGCTCGTCGTCAGCGCCGCCTGCGGCGGGCGCTGGCGCCGGCGGTCTGTGTGAGGCGGACAGCAGCTGCTCGGCATGCGTCCGCACCTCGAGTTCCGCGGCGCGGGCGACTTGGGCGAGCAACTCGGTCATCGGCTGTCCCTCGTCGAGGAACAGTCGGCGGTAGCCGGCCGGCATCCCTTCGGCGAGAGCGGCAGACAGGTCGGTCGCGGCCGCGTCCGCATTGCCGTTCGCGTGGTGTGCGAGCGCCCGTACGATGCCCGCCTCGATCAGGGTCCCGTCGTGGCCTGCCGCCTGCGCGGCATCGAGGACCCGATCAAGCAGGTCGAGCGCCTCGCGCGGGTCGCCCTCGGCGATCAGCAGCCGGGCGAGGGTGAGCTGGTCATACTCCGCCAGGTAGGTCGCGGGATCGGTCGGCGCGACCCCGCGCTCGCGTGCCCACGCCCGCGCGTCATCGAGGCGGCCCTGCGCGATCCGGACCCGCGCCCTGGTCGCGGCGATCGGCCGGATGTCCGGGAAGTAGCCGGCCAGGAAGAGCGGCTCGGCCTGGTCGAGCATCGCGGCCGCTCCGTCGAGGTCGCCTCCCGCCCGTAGCAGCGCGGCGTTTGCGGTGTACCAGCGGTGCCGGTTCTCCAGCAGCGACGCCCGGTCGCCCAGCTCTCGAGCGACCTCGAGATGCTCCGCGGCCGCCTCGAGGTGGCCCTGCTCGCGCAGGACATCCGCGAGGCCGACGTGCAGGTCGCCGGTGGTCGAGAGAACCGGTCCGGGGTGGCTCTCGGCCGCGGCCAGCGCGCGTTCATAGAGCCGGCGCGCCTCGAGCGGACGTCCCCGCGCCAGCCACAGGTTCGCCAGCACGACGGTCCCACCGAGCTCGTCCGCCACCTGGCCGGCCGCGTGCAGGCTGATGACCGCCTCACTGAACGTGTGCAGCGCGGTTCCCAGGTCACCGGCGGCCCACGCCGCAAGACCGAGGAACCCGGCGGCAGCACCGCGAGGAAAGTGGTCCTCCGGCCCGGCCAGGATGAGCGCCCGGCGTGCATGTGCGACCGTGCCGTCGACATCGCCCCGAGCCTGCGCAACCGAAGCGCGATAGACAGCGATCATGGCCGGAAGCGAACGGACCTCAGCCTCTCGGTCCCTGCCCGCCTCGGCCAGCGCGCCCGCCGGGGGGAACCGTCAACCGCGGCGCCGTATCCAGGCCAGCCTCGGCCGCGTCGAGCCACGCCTCCACCCCATCGAAGTCACCCTCCGAGAGCCGGCTCCAGCCCATGAACATCGCGAGCAGCGGCCGTCGACGCACAACGTCGTCAGGCAGCGCAACCAGCCAATCGCGAAGGACGCGGTCCTGGCGCCTTCGCCGCATGTCCGCCAGGCTGAGCTCGACAAGATCGGCGGCGTGCTCGTGATCGCCGCTCACGATCGCGTGCCGAACGGCATCGCTAAGCAGCCCGTTCTCCGCAAGCCATCGGCTGGCTGCGGCGTGCAGCTCACTGACGCGGTCGGCACGCACGGCGGCCAAACGGGCGCGCAGCGCGTCAGCGAACAGGTCGTGATAGCGGTACCACCGACGCTCGTCGTCCAGCGGGACGACGAACAGATTCCCGCGCTCAAGCGTCTCCAGCATCCCCTGACCGTCGCTGCGGCAAGTCAGGGCATCGCAGAGAGCGCCCGTCATCTCGTCGAGCACCGAGGTATCGAGCAAGAACGCACGGACCTCGTCCGGCTGACCGCTCAGAACCTCCTCAACGAGATAATCGAGGACGAACCGATGGCTCCCAGAGAACGCCTCGACGAACCCAGCGACGTCTTCAGACCCGTCGGCTGCGGCGGCATGGGTCCGGGCCGAAAGCGCGGCCAGCTGCAACCCGGCCGCCCACCCCTCGGTCCGCGCCTCGAGCGCGGCCACGAGCGCTGGCTCCAGCTGTAGGCCCATGACCTCGTTGAGAAACGCCTCCGCTTCGTCCGTTGTGAACCTGAGGTCCGCGGCCCGCACCTCCACCAGCTCGCCACGCGCACGCAGACGAGACAGCGGCAGCGGAGGATCGGCTCGAGTGCTCATCGCCAGAGTGACCTGCGGAGGCAGGTTGTCCAACACGAAGGTCACCGCATCGTGGACAGCGGGCCCGTCGATGACGTGGTAGTCATCGAGCGCCACCACCATGGGACCGGCGAGAACGTCGAGATCGTTGATCAGGCTGACGAGGACGGCCTCGGGCGGCGTCGCTCCTCCCGCATCCAAGAGGGCGAGCGCGTCGACACCGACCTCGGGTTCCGTGGTCTGAATCGCGGCCACGAGGTGCGTGAGAAACGTTCGAAGATCGGCGTCGCCTGGGTCGAGAGCCAACCACGCCACCCTGCACTGCGACGTGCCGGCCGCCTCCGCCAGCCACTGTGCCAGAAGCGTGGTCTTGCCGAACCCAGCCGGTGCCGCGACCAGCACCAGCCGCGGCCCTTCGTCTCCGCCCACACGCAGCTGATCGATGATGCGGGCGCGCGACACCAGCCGGCGACGAGGCGAAGGCAAGTGCAGCTTGGCGCCCAGCACAGCCATTCGATCAGGGTAGGCCCGCTGTGCGCTCAGCGGACGAGCGGCCACCTGCTCTCCACTCACGTTCCAGCATGGCGTAGACGCGCACCGTGGTCCACTCGCCCTTGAACCAGTCCGCCTCGATCTGACGCGACTCGTAGCGGAAGCCGAGACGACCAAAGAGGTTCTGCACAGCGGTATTGCGGTCGTTCGACCTCGCCGAACACGCGATGCATGCAATGAACCTCGAACAGGGTCGAGACGATCGCGCCGAGGGCCTCGGTCGCCAACCCCCGAGCCCTGGCGCTCAGGCGCGAGCGTGACCCCCACCTCGGCGGTCGCCGGCTGATCTGCAAGGACGCGGACCGCGCAGTCGCCAACGAACTCGGCGCTCGCCCGATCGAGCGCGGCAACCTGCACCCACGCCCCGGGCGTACCGAAAGCTACGTCGGCCTGCGCAGCCACCAGCGCCTCCGCGTCGTCCATCGCATACGTGAGGTCCCATGACTGGTACCGCGCGACGTCGGGGTGCGAGCGGTACGCGACGAAGGCCCGTATGTCGTCCGCCTGCAACGGGCGCAGCCGCAGGCGCTCAGTAGCGGAGATCTCCCCATCACGCAGCTACCTCGGGAGGGGAGTGATCCCCAGCACGCGTGCCACGGTGAGCCTCAAAGAGCCTCGCCCATCCGGGAGCTTGGTGGACCGGCCTCGAGGATTGGCGATGGCTTGAACCCTTTGACGATCGGATAGATCCCGAGCGACAGCTCCCAGACGAACTCCGGGACTGTCGCGATGGCCTGTGCCGTACCTCGATGATCGATAGGATGCCGCCGACGATCGCGGAAGTGTCCGGACCACGGCCGATCAGGTAGTCGCACTCTTTACCGGATTATGAAGAGCGAGGGTCGGATTCGAGCAAGGGAAGCAAATTGATATGGCCGCCGTTATGAGATTGTCTATGCGGACGATGGAGTTGTAGTGAAGGCCCCGTATTTGCTGGCGTCTATATGCGTCGGCCCATTTCTTGGCTATCGCGCTAACCCGCGAACACGACCTTGGTGACGCGGGGTCCTGCATAGCCGTCCTGAATCTGACGCGTGACGGTGCCTGGAGTGCAGTCGATCTCGACCAAGCACGCACCACGGCTCGTATATTCGCCGTGGATCGCGATCCCCTGTGTGGTTCCGGGCCGCATCGAGCGGCCCCAGTTGCCGACTCGTGCGACCTTGTCCAGCACCGCCTGCATGCGGCTGTCGCGGACGAACGCATGGCGCAGCTCGTACGGGTCCCGGCGCATCGCCTGTGCCAACTGATCGACCATCAGCTCGGCCGCCTTGGTTACGTTCGGGCTGTAGATGTTGCGCACGCTGCCGGTGTTGAACGTGTTGTAGTCATAGATCTCGTTCAGCAGCTGGGTAACCAGACCGAAGTTGTAGGGCACGCTCTGCGTCAGGTTGAAAACCGCTTGTGAGTAACCCAGCGAGTTCGCCGCCGGCAGTGTCGCCAGGGTCGCGCTCAAGATCTCGCCGAACCCCATCGTGAAGTCCGTCGCGACGCTCGTGTGGCGCTGGTCGAATGCCAGCACATTCCCGGTCGCGTACGTCAACCTGACCCGGGAGGTGCACATCGGGTGAACCCGGCCCTGGCGGAAATTGTCGGTGCGATGCCACATCAGCTTCACGGGCTTGCGTAACGTCTGCGAGATCACCGCCGCCTCGAACGCTGCATCGCTGACGGGGCGGAAGCTGAACGTGAACACCTGCTCGAGCGTCTTTGCAAGCGGCGGCGCGGGTGTCAGCGGAAGCTCGGCCTGTTTCAGGTCCGCCTGGACGTCGGCGTCGGACTTGCCGTCGACCGTTCCGGGTCCCCAGCCGACGTCCAGCGCACGGATTGCGTCGATGCCCTGGCCGAATGTCTGGCCACGGACGGCCACGCCCCCGGGCACGAATGCGGTGTGCTCGATGATCGCCACATCGGTGATGCCCGGCATCGACTTGACCGCGTCGAGATTCCGGATCGCGCGGGGACTGCCGTTGATCGTCGGCGCGCGGCACACCATCGTTGGCAGCGCGCCGGGGATCTCCAGATCCATCGCGAACTGCTTTTGCCCGTCACGATGTCGAGCGCGTCGATCCTGGTCTGCGGCGTGCCGATCAGCGTCAGCTGTGACTGAGCTGAGGCTTCAGCGTCACACCGACCGCTTTGGTGTTCGACACGGCGGCGCTGTTGCTCAGCGACGCGAACGTCGTGCTCCTGCCGCCGGGCCCGGTGATCTTGCCGTTTGCGATTGACAGCGACGCAGCCGGTGCAGCCGCGGCCTTACTGCAGCACGTAATAACCCTGCCGACATCTCCCGTCGCAGATCCTGACAGCTTCCGCGCGGTACCGCGCCGGTTGCGGTGTCGCTACCGTGATGTCGTGCGGATCACGACCTGGAATGTGAACTCGGTCAAGCAGCGCCTGCCGCGGCTGCTTCCGTGGCTCGATCAGCGCCGGCCGGATGTGGTGTGCCTACAGGAGACGAAGCTCGCCGACGATGCCTTCGCCGAGCTGCTCGATGACGAGCTCGCCAAGCGCGGCTATCAGGCAGCCGCCCACGGCGAGACGGCGTGGAATGGGGTGGCGATCCTTTCGCGCGTCGGGCTTGACGACGTCGTGAGCGGACTCACCGGGGCGCCCGGCTTCCCCGATCCGGAGGCGCGCGCGGTGTCCGCGACGTGTGCCGGGATTCGGGTGGTCTCGGTGTACGTCCCGAACGGGCGCGTGCCCGGCTCAGAGCACTATCAGTACAAGCTCGCGTGGCTGGCTTCGCTGCGGGAGGTCATCGCCGCGGGCCCGGACGCGACGATCGTATCCGGCGATATGAACATCGCGCCGACAGATGAGGACGTGTTCGATCCCGATGCGTACGTCGGCCAGACCCACGTCACCGCAGCCGAGCGTGCAGCATTGGCAGAGATCGAGGCGCTCGGCCTGCGCGATGTGGTTCGCGATCGCTGGCCGACCGAGCGGGTCTTCACGTATTGGGACTACCGCGCAGGCATGTTCCACAAGGATCTCGGGATGCGGATCGACCTCGTGCTCGCCGGCGCGGTCGTCGCCGACCGTGTGCGGGCCGCCTGGGTGGACCGCCATGCCCGCAAGGGTGCGGGACCGAGCGATCATGCGCCGGTGATCGTCGACCTTGACGAGGCTCCGGACGGTGACATCGGGCCGATGGTGCCGCCACCGTCAGCGCCGGCGGCCAAGCGTGGGTCAGTCAAACTGCCCCAATCGCGTTAGGTTCGGTTAGGGGAAATGATGCTGTCCCGACTCGATCAGTCCCGCGGACGGTCGCGATCTCGCGACGGCTGTACCCGCTTCGGCTCGCCGGGCATCTTGGGATAGTCGGGGGGATAAGGCATATCTCCCTGTCCTTCGGCCAGGTCTCGGTCGTACATGTCGAGCAGTGGCTGGAGCGAATGCGCTGCATCGTCGATCGCGGCGTGACGATCGCCGACCTCGGCAAAGCGCGCCGGCATCGTCGCGACGGTGAAGTCCTCAGGCGCCACGGCCTCCAGCTCTGACCAAGCCAGCGGCGCGGAAACCGGCGCGCCCGGCTTGGGCCTGATGCTGTAGGCCGAGGCGATCGTGCGATCACGCGCATTCTGGTTGTAGTCGATGAAGATCCGCTTGCCGCGCTCCTCCTTCCACCATTTGGTCGTGACCTGGTCGGGGAGGCGCCGTTCGAGCTCACGTCCGAACGCGATCGCCGCGTGGCGGACATCGGTGAACGTCCAGTGTGGCTCGATCCGGACATAGATATGGACGCCCCGTCCGCCTGAGGTCTTCGGGAAGCCGACGCAACCGAGCTCTTGCAGCAGCGCGCGCGCTTGCGCCGCGACCCGCACGGCGTCGGCGAAGTCGGTGCCCGGCTGGGGGTCGAGGTCGAGGCGCAGCTCGTCTGGATGCTCGACGTCTTCGCGGCGAACGGGCCACGGGTGAAACGTGATCGTGCCCATCTGCGCAGCCCAGCCGACGACGGCAACCTCGGTCGGGCACACCTCATCCGCGTCCCGCCCCGATGGGAACTGAATCCGCGCAGTCTGCACGTAGTCCGGGGCTCCGCGCGGGATTCGCTTCTGGTAGAAGGCGTCGCCCCCGCCCTTCTCACGCGTGGAGAGCACGATCCCGGGATGCACACCTTTGGGCCAGCGCTCCAGCGTTGTCGGCCGTCTGAGCAGCGCGCGCATGATGCCGCCTTCGACGGCCAGGTAGTACTTGACGATGTCAAGCTTGGTGACCGCGGCGGAGTGCTCCGTGGGCGGGAAGATCACGCGGTCGGGGTTGGACACGCGCAGCTCGCGCCCACCTGCGTCGATCATCATGGCCTCGGGCTGCGGCACCCCCAGAGTTTTACGCCACCGCCGGCCGGCGCGCAGCGAGCGCAGCGAACGACGCGCCGGACGCGCCCGCTGGTAGCGTGCTCCAGCTCGGGAGCACAGTCTTGGCGCGTATTTTCATCATCGGCGACAACCTGCTGATCCGCACGCTGCTGCGGGAAGTCCTCGACGATGCCGGTCACCAGGTCATCGGCGATGCGGTAACCGGACCGGCGGCGATGTCCGCTGTGCTCGAGCTGCGCCCGGACGTGGTCGTGCTCGACGTGGTCCTGCTGCGCTCGGCCGAGCTCGCGACGTTGCGCGAACTCGTGACGATCAGTCGCGGGCTTGCGGTGATCGTCTGTGCAGCGTTGCTGGAGCGCGGCAAGGCAATCGCCGCGCTGCAGATCGGCGCGAGCGGATTCATCGTCAAGCCGTTTGACCGAGGGACGGTGATCGAGAGCGTTGAACGCGCCCTCAGTCGCATCGGCGAGGCCGCCTCCGCGGCTGAGCTTCAATCGAGCACCGTCCAGTCCACTAAGCCAGTCGGCGCGGGCGACGAACAGCGTGGGTTCACGCGCGTTCCGGCGGTACTTCCGGTGATTCTGCACGCACCGGACGGGCGCCGGCTTGAGACGCACACCGTCGATCTGAGCGGTGGTGGGATGTTGCTCGAGGATGCCTCGCTGCCGGTCGGTGCCACCGTCCAGTTTCAGCTCGAGCTGGGCCCCGACGAGCCGCCGGTGCCGGGGCATGCGCGCGTGGTCCGGATCACCGAGGACGGTCACCTGGCGCTCGCATTCGAGGAGGTCCCTGTCGCCGACCACGAGCGCCTGATCGACTACATCGCCCACCGGGAAGGCTCAAGCGAGGCCGGGTTCACGGGACCCTGAGCGTCGGGAGGTCCGTGGAACCGTGGCGCGGGGCCCGCTGTGGTCGGAAGTCTTGTCGCGGTACATCGCGGCGTCCGCCTCGGTCAGCGCTGCTTCGACGTCGGCCGTTTGCTCGTCCAGGAAAGCCGTTCCGATGCTTGCTGTCAGCCCGATCACGCCGTGGCGGACCTCGACGATCGTGTCGGCGATTGCCTGCCTGATCGCTTCGGCGACGGCGGCCCCTTCGCTACCGGCCGCCTGCAGGAGCACGGCGAACTCGTCGCCGCCGATCCGTGCGGGCGTGTCGCTCGCGCGGATCTGCTCACGGATCGCATTCGCGACGGCTTTCAGAACGTCATCACCGGATCTGTGGCCGTGGGCGTCGTTGACCGCTTTGAAACCGTCTAGGTCGAGTAGCAGCAACGTCGCGTTTTCGCCGTAGCGCTGGCAGCGTCCCACGGCGATCGCGAGCCGCTCCTCGAAGAAGCGCCGGTTCCGGAGCCCCGTAAGGCTGTCGTGATCGGCGAGATGCCGCAGCTTCGTCTCCATAGCTTGTGATCGGTGACGTCCTGGATCTGCGCGATCACGTATTGCGGCTCGTGGTCTGTGGTTCGCACGAGCGAGGCCGACAGGCGCGCCCAGATGGTCTGGCCCTGTGCGTTGACGTAGCGCTTCTCGGTTTCGACGCTGCCGTCACGGTCGCGAAGGGGCGAGCGGCCGATCAGGAACGTCCGTAGGGACCCGTCCGGCTGACGTACCTCATACTCGTCGCTGTTCGGACGGCCCGTCTGAGCGCGAGCCGATCGTCGGCCTCACAGCGCTCGGCCGTCTCCGCGGGATAGAGATCGCTGACAGTCTTGCCGACGATCTCTTCACGCGAGAATCGCTGCGACTGCTCGTAAGCCCTGTTGACCAAGACGAAGCGTCGCTCTCGATCCTTGACCGACACTCCGGTAGTCAGGCCATCGAGAACGTCCTGGAGCAGTCGCCGGCTCTCCTCGAGCTGTTTTTCGGCAGCTCGCCGTGCAGTGACTTCACGCGCAATCACGACCCCACCGACGACCTCGCCTGAGTCTGAGCGAAGCGGACCAACGTCGACGAGGTAGCGCCCCGTCTCGTTGACCGCGTCGACCTCGACCGAGCTCGTTTCGCCGGCCAGAGCGGCGCGATACATCGGCTCGTACAAGGCCCAGCGCTCCGGCACGAGGACGTCGGCGCAGTGCCGCCGCTCCAACTGCGCCGGCGAGACGCCGTGGCGGGCAAGCGCCTCGCCGCCGACGAGGACGTAGCGAAGGTCGGTGTCGAAGACCAGCACGGAGGCATCGTGCAGCGCGCGCAGCACTGACAACGCCACACTTTGGTCGCGCAACACGTCCGGACCAGCCCTGAGAACGGGCTCGGGCTCCACACCACAACTTTTGGCATAAAATGTCGAGTTCCGCGTCCGTAGTTAAGTTAGGCCCTAATCAGACCTCGGCTCGGCCGCACAGAGTTGCGCCAGGCGCTCCAGCGGCAGCCGCTGCGCGGTCACCCCGTCACGTCCGGTAAGTGTCTCGGCAGCGAGCAGTGCGTTGACGATCGCTTCCTCGGTCGCCTCGATCACCGCGTCGAACATCGTGCTCATCCGCTCGTTGGGGACCATCCTGAGATCGATCGCCACCGGCACGTCCTGCCCGAGGGCTTCGGCATGAAGGCCTGTGTTGCCGGTCGAGAACGCGAGGAACATGTCACCGCTGTTGTTCTCCCCGACGCCACCGGTACGCGCAACGCCGAGGCCGGCCCGCTGCGCCAGCCGGGCGCACTGGTGTGGTAGCAGCGGCGCGTCGGTTGCGAGCACAACGATGATCGAGCCGGCGCCGGCGACCGACGGCCCGGGCGGCGCCGGCGCAGGAATCTCGTCGGTGCCGACCAGACGACCGACCGCGACTCCGTTGACTGTCAGCCGCGAACGTCTTCCGTGGTTGGCCTGCACGAGCACGCCGAACGTGTATCCACCGAGTTCCTCAGCGAGCTGCCGCGAGGCGGTGCCGATGCCGCCCTTGAACTCGTGGCAGATCATGCCGGTACCACCGCCGACGTTGCCCTCGGCCACGGTCCCGCCCGAGGCCACAACCAGCGCTTGCTCGACGTGCGTGGCGTTGACGTGGTGGCCGTTGATGTCGTTGAGCAGGCCGTCGTAGGTCTCACCGACCACCGGCATGCTCCAGAACAACGTGCCCGCTGGACGGGCCCGCACGTGTTCTCGCACCAGCGCGTCGCGCACCACGCCGACGCTGTGGGTGTTGGTCAGGCCGATCGGCGTCGTCAGCGTCCCCGATTCGCGGATCCACTCCAGCCCGGTCAGCTCGCCGTTGCCGTTGAGCCGATGCGAGGCGGCGAACACCGGGCGCTCCCAGATCTGTTGGTGCGGGAGGATCACAGTCACGCCTGTCCGGACCGGTCCCTCACCGGTCCGCAGTTCGCCGTCACCGCGGATCAGGGTGGTATGCCCGACCTTGACGCCTGGCACATCGGTGATCGCGTTGTTTTCGCCGGGCTCCAGATCGCCGACCCAGATCCCGATGTCGCGTGCTCGCATAGCTGCTGCCTACCTTTGCGTGGCTGGCTTGAGGGTTCCACATGATCCGCATAAGCTGACCGGCAACGTTCCCGGACAACGTTGCTCAACGGGGAGAATCGCGCCGTGAAGCCGATCCGGCTCCAGGCTAATCAGCTGCACCGCTTCTATCGCGGTGGTGCGGCGATCGCCGCATTCCGCGGAATCGAGTCTCGCGACGATCACTCGCCGGAGGACTGGGTCGGCGCGACCAGCGCCACGTTCGGTAGCAAGCACGAGGGAATGAGCCTCTTGACCGACGGTCGGGTACTGCGCGATCTCGTGCGTGCTGAGCCCAAAGCTTTTCTCGGGCCTGAGCATCTCGCCCAATTCGGTCCCGATCCGGCCCTGCTCGTCAAGCTGCTCGACGCCGGCGAGCGGCTGCCGGTGCACCTTCACCCCGGCCGCGAGTTCGCCGGCCGGCATCTTCACTCTGCGCACGGCAAGACCGAAGCGTGGGTGATCATCGGCGCGCGTCCGGGCGCGCGGGTGCATCTCGGCTTCGTCGAGCCGATCGGCCTGGGGACGCTGCGCGCATGGGTTCAGGAACAGGACGTGTCGGAACTGCTAGGGGCGCTTCACGAAGTCCCGGTGTCTGCCGGTGACACCGTGTTTGTCCCGGCCGGCACGCCGCATGCGATCGGCGAGGGCATCCTGATGGTCGAGCTCCAAGAGCCAACCGACTTCTCGATCCTGTTGGAGACGCCCGCGGGCGCCGAGAGCGGGGCGGAGCTAGGCCTCGGCTGGGATCTGGCGCTCGAGGCAGTCGGCCGAGAGGCGCTGAGCGAGCGGCAACTCCAATCGATGCTGAGCGGGCCGCGCGAGCTGCGTCGCGGCGTGAGCACGCTGCTTCCTGAGGCGGCAGAGCCCTATTTCCGGGCGGAGCGGGTCGCGCCCGATCCGGTTGCCGACCTCGACGCCGGTTACTCGATCCTCGTGGCAGTGGAGGGAGTGGGACAGCTCGAGCTGGCCGGCGGGCCGTGCGAGTTGCACCGCGGCGACACCGTTCTGATTCCGCATTCCGCCGGACCGGGGGAGGTCCGGGGGGAGGTGGTCGCGATCCGGTGCCGGCCCGGGGACCCGGGTCGCGCGAGGATGGCGGAATGGTGAGAAGACGAGAGCGACTCAGACGAACGTGCGACGCCTGGGGTCTGTCCGGCCCTACGAGCTAGTGAGTCTGAATTGTGCGACGAGGCGGTTGAGGCCCTCGGCGTTGCTGGCCAGCTCCTGTGCGGATGCCGCGATCTGCTCGGTCGAGGCGCTGGTCTCCTCGGTCGATGCCGAGACCTGCTCGGTGGTCGCCGAGGATTGCTCGGCAACCGCAGCGACCTCGCCGATGTTCGCTTGCATGCTGGCGGCTGCAGCGGTGATCTGCTGGGCCGAAGCGGCGATCTGCTCGACCCGAGCGGCCATGTCGTCGACCGAGGCTCCGATCTCAAGGAACGCCTCGCGCGTTTGTTCGACGACGCTCGCGCCGTCAGTGGTTTTGCGCGCTCCATCCTCGACCACGCTCACGGCCTTCGTCGTCTCGTCCTGGATCGCGCCGATCAATCCCGAGATCTCGTGTGCGGCGTGCTGGGACTCCTCGGCGAGCTTCCGGACCTCCTCGGCGACGACCGCGAAGCCGCGGCCTTGCTCCCCTGCGCGGGCGGCCTCGATCGCGGCGTTCAATGCGAGCAGGTTGGTCTGCTCGGCGATCCCGGTGATCGTGGCGACGATCGCGCCGATCTGCTCTGACTTGGCCGCGAGCTCGCGAATCGCTGCGCTCACGCTCTCACTCGAGTCTCTGACCGAGCCCATCGCATCGGTGGCCTGCTCTGCCGCGGCAACGCCCTGGTGGGCGATCTCCCGCGCCCGCGTCGCGACTGCTGAGGTTTGCTTGGCCTGCTCGGCGCTCTCGTTGACCGCGGCGGCAACTTCCTCGGCGGCCCGCTTGGCGTTCTCGACCAGGTTCACCTGGCGCTCTGCTCCCTGGGCTACGTCACCGATCGCCAGTGCGATCTCGCCGGTTGCCCTGCCGGCTTCCTCCGAGGTCGTGGACATCTGCGCTGAGGCCTGTCCGACGCTCCCAGCCGCCTGCGAGAGGTTTCCGACGAGCTCGCGAAGGTTGGCGATCATCGCCGAGAATGAGTTGCCGAGCGCGTCCTGTCCGGAACGCGGCTTGACCTCAACGCTGAGATCGCCCTCCGCGAGCCGTCCGGCCGCCGCGACCATCGTCTTCAGATAGTCGATCATGCGCTGGAACGCCGCTGCGGTGGCGCCGATCTCGTCGGTGGAGCTGTCGTCGATGCGCTGATCGACGTTTCCGTCGGCGATCGCATCCGCCGCCGTCAGCATCTTCCTGAGCCGATTGGCGATCGAGCGCGTCAGCAGGAACGCGGCGATCGAGCCGAGCACGATTGCGATCAGTCCGACGAAGATCATCGTCAGCTTCGACGAGGACGCGGTCGAGTTGAACTGGGCGTTCTGCGCGGCCACATCCGCTGCGGAGGTCTTCTGATACTGCGCGAATGCCGCCATCAGTGCGTCGGCGGCGTCGTTCTCCTGGCCCTGCACGAGCTTTACCGCCTCGGTCGTCTGGTGCGCTTGCACCATCGACCACAACGACGTGTCGCCGCGGTCGAAGCTTGCGGTCGCGGTTCTGATCGCGGCGATGAGCGGCTTGTCAGCGGTATCGGTGGACAGCGAGACCAGATGGTTCAGTCCGCTCTGGTATGCCGCGCGATCGCTGAGGAAGTCAGCGTGCGATGCGCCACCGTCGAGCACGTAGCGCGTCTGCGAGAAGTGCATGTCGGCCGCAGCGGCTCGCGCCTCCTCCGCGCCGAGCTGTTTCGGCACGCCGACCTTCACGACGTCGCTGTGAGCGGCGCTCATCGAGTCCATGCCGTTGGAGCCGACGAAAGCGACGACCACCAGGCCGACCGCCAGTAGCGCGAAGCACAGCGACAGCTTCTTCGCGATCGCCAAATTGCTAAAGCGGCCAACCAATCCGCGACCCACGTTCATGAGGCTCCACCTTTCTGCGCGCGGCCCGGTACCACGGGAGGGCAGTCTGAAACGGCGCTGGGCCGCACGACGAATATCTATTCACAAGGATCGGCCGACGTTGAGGCGTCTTTAGCCGTCAACCGGCTCGGCGACCAGCGTCTCCGAGATGATCGCGAGCAGCACGGCGTCGCCGCGCATCAGCGTCGCGGCACGGGCAAGCCAGTGCTCAACCGCGAGATGCTCACCGTGCTCCGCCCCCGATGCGGCGTGCTCACAGGCGCACACGACGGCCTTGAAGCGAGACATATGCTGTGCGGATGGCCTACCAACATGTGCTCGTCGTGTGCGATGGCAGCGCGAGCGGTGATGATGCGGTCCGAGAGGCGTCCCGGCTCGCGGCCCGCGACCACGCCCGGCTGACGGTGGTCGCGGTGGCGGAGATCGAGCGTTCTCCAAGAGGTTGCGGTTCGGTACGAGCACGTGGAACGACGTCCTGCGAGACGCGGCGGCCGAGGACCTCGAGCGAGCGCGGAGAGTGGTGGAGTCGCCGGCGCATTTCGCGGTCCTGTGCGGTGAGCGCTCGCGAGCGGTGGCGGATGCTGCCCGCGATCTCGGCTGCGACGCGATCATGGTCGCGCGCCCCCACCGGCGGCTGAGGATTCTGCGGCGCGACCCCGTCCGGGCGGTGAGCCGGCGAGTCGGCTGCATCGTGCTGCAGCCGGGCCGAGGCCGCCGTCCGGGGCGGCCCGAGTCCAGTTAGGTTGGCGAGTGCTGCGCTTGCGCGACGACTGGGTGTGGGACAGCTGGATCGCCGACGACGGCGAGCGGTATCACCTGTTCTTCCTGAAGGCGCCTCGCGCGCTCGAGGATCCTGCTCTGCGTCACACTGCGTCGACGATCGGCCACGCGGTCTCCGCGGAGCTCGTGCGGTGGCAGGTGCAGGCCGACGCGCTGCACCCGGCAGCGCGAGGGTGGGACGACGTCGCACTGTGGACTGGATCTGTGCTGCGCGGAGACGATCGGGTGTGGCGGCTCTACTACACGGCACTCTCGAGTGTGCCCGGCCACGGAGTTCGCGATCAGCGGATCGGCGTGGCTGAGTCCGACGACCTGTTCACGTGGCGGCGCGTCGGCGAGCAGCCGCTGGTGGCCCCCGATCGGCGCTGGTACCAAACACTCACCGAGGACGCCACGGCAAGCGATGCGTGGCGCGATCCGTTTGTCTTCAAGGACGCGACCGGTGACGGCTGGCACATGCTGATCACGGCCCGGGCCAAAGGTGCGCCACGGTTGCGCGACGGCGTGCTCGCGCACGCCCGCAGCGCCGACATGCTGATCTGGGAACTCGCGCCGCCGCTGACCGAGCCGGCCGGCTTCGGCCAACTTGAAGTCCCACAGGTGAGAATCGTCAACGGACAGCCGTTGCTGCTGTTCACGTGCCATCCGGAGGAGCAAAGCCCCGAGCAGCTCGACAGATTCGGGCCGTACAGCACGTGGTACGTTCTCGGTGACTCTCCCACCGGCCCGTGGGACATCGCCGCCGCCCGTCCGTTCGAGGGCGAGCCGAAGCTGTTCGCAGCGTCACTTGTCAAGCAGCGCGACGGCGTCTGGGCATTCGTCGGCTTCCGCAACCAGGAGCCCGAGGGGATCCTCTCCTTCGAGCTCCTCGATCCGATCCCGGTCGCGCTGCGCGACGGGGAGCTTCGTCGAGCCGCTGCCTGATCCGGTCCCGGATCAGTGTCCGTTTGTCACGGCCTGACCCGACTCGGCGTCGAAGAAATGCAGGCGCGTGGCGTCAAGCCACAGCTCCGACATCTCACCGCTTCGAGCTTGGCTCTGGGGACTCAGCCGGGCGACCGCGACGATCCCGCCGCTGTCGGTCGTTTCCTCAACACCGCCGGCGTCGTCGCGCAGCTCGGCCAGCTCCTCGGACTTGACCGGCTGGGCGCCGACGCCGAAGTGCGCATAGAACTCCGCACCCATCGCCTCGACGAGATCCAGTTTTGATCGGAAGGTGACCCCGCGGGCGCGGCTGTCAGCGTCGACCCGCGCCGCGTCCTCGAAATCCTCGGGCCTGATCCCCGCGATCAGGTTGCGCCCGTCCGGCTGGCGTCCGATCCGCTCGCGCACCTCCTTCGGCAGCGGAACGTCGACCATCGGCAGCTTCACCGTGCCGTTGCTGAGCGTGGCCGGCAGGAAATTCATCCCCGGGGAGCCGATGAATCCCGCCACGAACAAGTTCGCCGGATTGTTATAGAGCTCCATCGGCGAGCCGACCTGCTGCAGGACTCCGCTCAGCATCACTGCCACGCGGTCACCCAACGTCATCGCCTCGGTCTGGTCGTGGGTCACGTAGACGGTGGTGGTGTGGAGCTTGTGCTGAATGCGGGCGACCTGCGCGCGCATCTGCACGCGCAACTTGGCGTCGAGGTTCGACAGCGGCTCATCCATCAGGAATGCCTTCGGGTCCCGGACGATCGCGCGGCCCATCGCCACGCGCTGGCGCTGACCTCCACTGAGATTGGCCGGCTTGCGCGCGAGATGCTCGTTGAGGTCGAGAATGTCGGCGGCCTCCTGGACCTTACGGTCGACCTCCTCCTTCGGAACCTTCGCGAGCTTCAGCGCGAACGCCATGTTCTCGCGGACGGTCATGTGCGGATACAGCGCGTAGCTCTGGAACACCATCGCGATGTCGCGGTCGCGTGGCGCCACCTGGTTGACAACCTTGCCCTCGATCCGCAATTCGCCGGCGGAGATGTCCTCGAGCCCGGCGATCATGTTCAGCGCCGTGGACTTGCCGCAGCCCGACGGCCCAACGAGAATCATGAACTCGCCGTCGGCAATTTCGAGGCTGAGTTGCTTGACGGCCTCGAAGCCGTCCGGATAGCGCTTGACGACGCTGTCGAGCACGATGTCGGCCATTGACGCTCCTTTAGCCCTTGACGGCACCGGCGGTCAGGCCGGAGACAATCCGGCGCTGGAAGATCAGCACCATGATCAGGATCGGGACGGTGACGATCACGGCGCCGGCGGCGATCGCGCCTGCCGGCTGCTGGAACTGGGACGCGCCGGTGAAGTAGGACAGGGCGACCGGCGCGGTACGCGACGCGTTGGTCGCCGTCAACACGTTCGCGAATAGGAAGTCGTTCCACGCCGCGATGAACGCGAGGATGCCGGCCGTGAATACCCCCGGGACCGCGAGCGGGAGGATCACCCGCCGGAACGCCTGCATCGGCGTCGCCCCGTCCATCTGCGCGGCCTTCTCGAGATCCCACGGGATCTCCCTGAAGAATGCCGAGAGGATGTAGATCGACAGCGGCAGCGAGAACGACAGGTACGGGAGGATCAGCCCGATCCACGTGTCATACAGGCCGATCTGACGCCAGACGTTGTACAGGCCGCCGACGATCGAGATCGCGGGGAACATCGAGATCGCGAGCGCCCCGGCGAGGATCGCGGTCTTGCCAGGGAAATCGAGCCTGGTGATCGCGTAGGCCGCCATCGAGGCGAACACGAGCGCGATCAGCGTCGCGATCAGCGCGATCCCGATCGAGTTGCGCAGCGCCGCGGTGAAGAACCCCGTCTTGAACGCCGTCGTGTAGTTATCGAGCGTCCACTGCGTCGGCAGGAAGCTGCCGTCTCCGATCGACGTCGGCTTCTTCAATGACAGCGAGATGATCCAGATGACCGGGATCAGCGCGTAGATCAGGACGCCGGCGACAGCAAAGCCCCAGAGCGTCTTGCGAGTGGGTGTGTTTTCTTCCATGTGTTTTGCTACCTCCGCTGCGGGCTGGTGCCGAGGAACTTGGTGAAGGCAAACGCGATCAGGATCACGCAGCAGAAGATCAGCACCGAGATCGTCGACCCCAGACCGAGGTTCAGCCGGTTGACAAGCTGCTGGTAACCCAGCAGCGAGACCGATCCGGTGTTGTTGGCGCCGTTGGTCATGATGTAAACCGTGTCGTAGATCCGGAACGCGTCGAGCGTCCTGAACAGCAGCGCGACCATCAGCGCCGGCCTGATCAGTGGCAGCGTGATCCTCCAGAAGCGCTGCATCGAGGTTGCGCCGTCGACCTTGGCGGCCTTGTAGAGATCCTCGGGCACCAGGGCGAGACCGCCGAGCAGCAGCAGGGCGATGAACGGCGTCGTCTTCCAGACCTCCGAGAGGATGATCACGAAGAAGGACCCGCTGCGAGTCGTCAGCGGCGGCGTGCTCAGATTGAAGAGCGACGGGACGAAGCCGGTCGCCGGGTCAAACGCGAGTCTCCAGGCGAACGCCGCCACAACCGTGACGGCTCCGTACGGCACGAGCACCGCGACACGAATCCAGGTCCGGGCGTAGATCGCGCGGTACATCGCCTGGGCGATCAGCATCCCGAGGACGAGCTCGATCGTGACCGAGAACACGGTGATGATGAGCGTGTTCGCTACGTCCTGCCACCACGTGCTCGAGGTGAGCACAGATCCGTAGTTGCTCAGTCCGACCCACTTGTCCAGGCTCGGGAACCGCAGGTCTGAGCGGTGCAGCGAGAGCCAGAACGCGTACAGGATCGGGAAGCCGGCGACGAACAGCATCACGATCACCGCCGGAGCGCACAGCAACAGCCCCAGCTTGCGCTCCGCCTTCGCGCGCCCGCTCAGACCGCTCGCGGCAGGCGCAGGAGCGACCCGGACCGGCTTGGACTCGACACTGGCGACGGTGGCCATCAGCACAAACCTCCCGACTGGAGCGTCGTCAGACAGGAGCGCAGGCTGTTGATGTTCTGCGCCGCCTGGATCCCCGAGGGTGGATGCAGTGTCTTCTGGATCGCGAGGGTCACGTCCGAGTACAGTGGCGTCTGCGGCCGGGTGGTGGCGTGCTGGAGTTGCTTGAGCAGCACCGAGGCGAACGGATACGCCTTGACCACCGCCGGATTGGTGTAAGAGTTGATCGTCACGGGCGGAAGCCCCTCGTTGATCGCTTCCTGGTTCTGCCAGTTAGGACGGGTCATGCACAGCGCGGCTTGTTCCGCCAGGTCAGGGCGCGGACCGTACGCCGAGACGCCGATGTTGGCACCGCCGACCGATGAGCGACCAGGCACGTTCGGATACACGGCCGGGTACGGCGCCCAGCCCATGTTCTCGAACACGTGCTTGGTCACCGGACTGTTGGCCGCATCGGTGCGGGCCGCCGCGTAGACGTACGGCCAGTTGACCATGAACGCGGCCTTCCCGGCCTCGAAGCTCAGCCGTCCCTGGTCCTCTTGGTCGGTCGAGAGCGAGGGATCTGCGCGGCCGGACGTTGCCACGTCCTTGATCGTCTGCGCCGCGACGACCGCCGGCTGACCGAGGACGGGCGTGCCGTTGGTCGTAACGATCTGGCCACCCGCCGAGGCGTCGAGGCTGTTGAACCAGACGGTGTAGCCCTCGTATTCCTGCCCCTGCTCCTCGATCAGGCCATTGCTGGCCGGGAGCTTCTTCGCGTCCGCGATCATCTGGGCCCACGTGGTCGGCGGGGCGGGAACGAGGTCCTTGCGGTACCACAGCAACTGCGCGTTCGTGTTCAGCGGGACGACATACAGCGTCCCCTTGTACTGCGCTCCCTGCGCGACGATCGGCAGCACATTGCTCAGTGCTACTTGGCGCTGGGCTCCGGTGATCGGCCGCAGCCAGCCTGCCGCCGCGAACTCCGAAGTCCAGATCGTGTCCATGTTCATCATCGAGATGTCCGAGTCGTGCGCGGCGAGGCGCTGGACGAGCAGCGCCCGCGAGGAGTCAGCGCTGTTGGCGAGCGGAACGAGCGTGATCTTGTACTTCCCGCCCGACTGCTGGCTGCAGGTCGCGGCAGCCTTCACGTTGGTGCCGTTCGGATCCGGGGAGGAATAGAAGTTGAGGTTCACCGGGCCACCGGCGCCGCTTGAACCGCAGCCTGACGCGACCGCTGCGCACACCGCCGTGAGCGCGGCGGCCGCGACAAGGCGTCCTACCTTCGTGTGGTGGCGCGTTGCTTTCGTGCGATTCGCGCCAGCCTTGCGGGCGCGATCAGTGCTCGCCGACGTTCGATCCACGTTGACCTTCCTCCACTCGATCCCACATACAGCGGGTGGGCGAGCGTTGTATCGCCCGCGGAGCGGCGAGCACAGCGCTGTTCGGCTATGCCGGACGCGCGACGCTGCGGCCGCGCACCGGGTCTGTCGTCAGCCCATTTCCTTGAGGATCCGGTGAACCATCGTGTCGTCCTCGGCCCCCGGTGGGTGCACCTCGTCCAGCAGTCGCTCGACGATCTGCTCGGTCCAGTCGTGCGTCTGCAACAGCAAGAAGCGAAGCATTGCGATCCGCAGATAACGCTCGGTGTCAGTGCCGTCCCCGCCGATCTGGGCCTCGGACAGCATCTCGACGACCGGCTCGTACTCCTCACGGAACCATGCCTGCGCCACCTCGGTACGCGACAGGAGCTGCTCGCGGGCATAGCTCGCGCGCAGCCCCCACGCCTCGACCAGGGTGGCAAGCTGTGCGTAGCGCCATTCATCGGAGAGCTCGATCCGGTTGCGCATTGCCGCGGGCAACGGGACGCGCTCGTTGAACACGCGCTCGTGTCGCTTCAGTGGCAGATCGCGGAGCTGTAGCTCGGTGCCGGCGGACAGCTGCGTGCGCACCTCTCTGACATGCGCCTCGATATGCGTGTCGCCGAGCGCCCGGCCGACGGATACGCGGTGATGACCGTCCTGCACGAAATGCATCTCGGCGATCCGATAGACATCGATCGGCGGCATCGACGCGCCACGGCGGCGAGCTTGCGCGATGCTCTCCCAGCGCCCGCGAACTCCGGCAGAGGTCGGTCGGAAGTTCCGGTCGAACTCGCCGCGGCGAGCGACCGTGCCGACGATCGAGTCGAGCCGGATCGTCTGGATCCCGAGGTCGCTCTCGCTGCGCCGTCCAAGCGCCGCCACGACCTCTTCGAACGGCAGCATCGCGGACACGTCGTCGGGTTCGAACCGCAGTCGCGCGGCGATCTTCGACAGTGCGCGGCGACGGCGTTGCCGCGCGAAGTCCGATTGTGCGTCCTGCTGTGGCAGTCCAGTGTCCATCACGACCTCACGGCTTGGCTGCGGCGAGCAGCGGGCTGCGCCCCATCATAGGCAGTGGCAAAACCCCCTTACCGAGGTCGGCCTTGCCGCCGGGTATACGCTGCTGACATGTCACGCAGGTCGGTGCTCCTCGCCGCCCTGACAGAGGAACCGGCGAGCACCTCGGAGCTCTACGAGCGCGTCGGATACGCGGGGCTTACTCAGGTCGGGCTCGTCGCATACGAGGCATTTCGCGCTGAACTGGCGTCGCTGGCGGCCGCAGGGCTGGCTGAAAGTGACACCGCCGGCGACGGTTCCACGATCTGGCAGTTGACCGCCCAGCCGGTGTCCGGAGGGCCGGAGCAGCCCCACGGCTAGCTCGCTCCGTTGCTTGTTCTTGGGCTCATACATGACGGTGGCTGGGGGCAGCCGCCGGAGGAGGATGAACCGGAGCAGCGTCGCGAGCGCAGCTGGCACCTCCCGTGGCGTCCGCTGGCTTGGGTCGCGGCGTGGTGCTGGCTGATGGCGCTCGTCCCCGTCGTCAGCGGCGCGTTCGGCGGCTTGGCCGGGTTCGGCGTGTTGATGCTGGCGGTGGCGCTCGGTCTGTGGCGCGCAGACCGCTGGTGTGCTCGCCAGTATTGGCATGGGTTGCGCGAGTACAAGCTCTGAACGACCCGTTCCGCCATCTCGAACAGAGCTTGATCGCCGGCGCCTTGCATGCCACAGTCGCGCGTCGACTTCAGCCGAGAGGAGACCATGGATACCCCGACTCCACACAGCACGCTTATCGTCGCCAACCTCACTGCATCGACTCCATTCTTGCTCCAGGAGGTCGAGCGCCGGGCCGCCGAGCGCCCCACGACGTTCTCGCTGTTGATCCCCAGCGTCGACACTCGCAAGACTTCGGACTGGTCGCTTGAGACCGCGCTGAGGCTGCTCACGAAGGCCGCCGGTGCCACCGTCAGGGGCCAGGTCGGCTCCTCCGACGACGCGTTTGAGTCGGTCAGCGCCGCGCTCTCCGAGGGCGACTATGACGATGTGCTGATCTCCACGCTGCCCAAGCGCGCGTCCGAATGGCTCCAGCGAGACCTTCCGACCCGCATCGAGCGGCTCGGCGTCGACGTCAGTGTCGTTACCCCGCCTGACGAGATGACGCCGCTGCAGGCATTCACCGAGCAGTTCTCGGCGAAGTCATCGTAGGCGGGCTGACTCAAGCGGGCTGACTCAGTGGGCGACGTCACAATGGCGCATCGCCTCGGAGATCCGCGAGGCCGCCGCGACTGCGACCTTCGCGTGCAGGTGGATGTTCGAATGCGCGCCGGCGCGAGCCAGCTGGACGCTGATCGCGGCCGCGACATCGCCGTCGGGATCGCGGACCGGTGCGGCAGCCGCGCAGTTTCCGAGCGGCTCGCCGGGGTCGTCGTCGGCCCAGCCGTATAGGCGAATCCGTTCAAGGTCGAGCTCGAGCTCGCCGAGCGAGGTGTGTCTGGTCTGCACCATCCCAGCCTCCCAGAGCGCCGTGATCTCGTTGCCCGGTCGGCTGGCCAACAGCACTTTCGAGGCGGCACTCCCGTCGGCCGGAACCGTTGTCCCCGCGACCGGACCGACCATCGTCATCGGCCGCATGCTCTGGCAGCGATCGATATAGATCAGGCGGCCGCGGTCCCATGCGATCAGGCTGACGGCGAGCCCCTGGCGCTCGGCCACCTCACGCACGATCGGGCGAGCCTGGGCCTTCAGCTCACTCGTACGCAGGAGCACGGACGCGAGCGCGATCGTGCGCCATCCCAGTCGATAACGGCCGTGGCCGACGCGTTGGAGCAGCCCAATCGCGGCAAGGCTGGCGAGCACATCATGTGCCAGCGACTTGCCGATTTCCAGGCGGTGTGCCGCCGCAGTGACACCCCATTCAGGCTCTTCCGTCGTGAACAAGTCGAGCACATCGCCGGCACGTTTCAGGGTCCCGAGCATTCCCTACCCCTCGACAGAATCTCGCTCATAGTTCGCCATCGCTCAGCGACCCTCTCCGTCGCAGGTTGGAACCGGTTCCACTATCTCACTGGCATAGTCGCTCGTCAAGCTCGATCTGCAGCTACTCTGCTGTCTAATGGAGCGAGTCGGTACGAGATCGCGGAGTCGTGCGCCCACCATCCGCGATGTCGCCCGTCATGCCGAGGTCGGCGTCGCCACAGTTTCCCGCGTGCTCAACGACAGTCCGCTCGTCAGCGACGACGCACGCGAACGGGTCCGGCGCACGATCGCCGAGCTGGGCTACCGGCCAAGCTCTACTGCGCGCAACTTGTCGCTGGGGCGCACGCAGACGATCGGCGTCGTGGCGCCGTTCTTCACCAGCGGCTCGGTGATCGAGCGACTGCGCGGGGTGGTCGAGCGCTTGCGCCGGCACGGCGAGTACGACCTGCTGCTGTTCGACGTCGAGACGCTCACCCAACGGGCTGACGCCTTTCGCAACTTCGCCCGCAGCGACCGCGTTGACGGTCTACTGATCATGTCGTTGCGCCCCACCGACGCCGAGGTCGCGAGCCTCCAGCGTGAGGGCCTCGCCGCGGTGCTCGTCGACGTCAGCCATCCGGCGCTGCCGCGCGTGGTGATCGACGATGTCCTCGGAGGCCAGATCGCGACCGAGTACCTGCTTGCGAAAGGGCACACTAAGATCGGCTTCGTTGGGGATGCGCCGGGGCCATTTGGGTTCACCTCCAGCGAGCAGCGGCGCCGCGGGTTCGAGCGCGCGCTCAGACGAGCTGGAATCAAGCCGCCGAAAGAGCTTCAGCGGCGCGGACCTCACGGCCGTGACGAGGCCCGCGAGCTGGCCGAGCAGCTGCTCGCTCTGCCCGAGCCACCAACGGCGATCTTCGCCGCATCCGACGTGCAGGCGATGGGCGTGCTCGAGACGGCTCGCGCGCGCGCAGTCAACGTGCCACAGGAGCTCGCGGTGATCGGCTTCGACGACATCGAGGTTGCCGCGACGCTCGGGCTGACGACCGTCCGCCAGCCACTGCGCGAGACCGGGTCCCGAGGGGCCGAGTTGCTGCTATCGACGATCGAGGGGGTCCCCCCGCCTCCAGTCGAAGAGATGGCATCGCTCGAGTTGATCGAGCGAAGCACCACGTAACTACTCCCTGAGGAAAGAGTGATTGTAGGCTGCGAGGGGTGAGCGCGACGGTGACCCTCGAGCCTTGGGGCAGCGGTGACCTGCCGCTGCTCGAGCGGCTGATGGGCGACCCGCGCATGACCGAGCACCTCGGCGGCCCCGAGAGCCCGGACAAGCTGCGCGAGCGTCAGGGCCGCTACGAGCGCCTCGAGGGCGGCGATCGCATGTTCAAGATCGTCGAGCTGGCGAGCGGCGCCGACGCCGGGTCGGTCGGCTTCTGGACGAAGGACTGGCGCGACGGGCAGGTGTATGAGGTCGGCTGGATGGTCGTGCCGGAGTTCCAGGGCCGCGGCATCGCGGTGGCGGCGACCGCGCAGGCGATCGAGCTCGCCAAGCGCGACGACAAGCACCCCTTCATGCACGCCTTCCCGAGCGTCGAGAACGCGCCGTCGAACGCGATCTGCCACAAGCTCGGCTTCCAGCTGCTCGAGGCATGCGAGTTCGAGTTCCCGAAGGGGCACTTCATGACCTGCAACGACTGGCGCCTCGACCTGCGCGCCTAGACGCGGAGAATTACCCGCAAGTGGGCGGGTTTCCGGTCGATACTGACTAGCTGGCTAGGGTGGTCGCATTAACGAAAAATACGGTGGGTTTCACGACCACCCCCCTTCCAGGTGAGTCGCTCTGCCGGAACTTGTCCGTGATGTCCGAACGGCGCTGGGTGCCCCGAGGAATCGGCAGTACAAGAGTGTTATCGGCATAACGAGTGCACGGAAGGGGATCCCCGCGGGTATGGACGTGCCTGTGACGGTTCGTATCAGTAACGACGGCGCGCGCCGGGCCGGGAGGCCCTGGTGGCGCAGCGCCGTCATCTACCAGGTGTACATCCGCAGCTTCGCCGACGCGGACGGCGACGGCATTGGCGACATCGCAGGCATCCGCTCGCGGTTGCGCTATCTCGCCGACCTCGGCGTCGACGCTTTGTGGATCAACCCGTGGTATCCGTCGCCGATGAAGGACGCCGGCTACGACGTGTCCGACTTCCGCGACATCGAGCCGACGTTCGGCAGCCTCAGCGACGCCCAAGCGATGATCGCCGACGCCCACGACCTCGGCCTGCGGATCCTGCTCGACATCGTCCCGAATCATCTCTCCGACCAGCACAAGTGGTTCCAGAAGGCGCTCGTAGCCGAGCCGGGATCGCGTGAGCGCGACCGCTTCATCTTCCGCGCCGGCCGCGGCGCGTCGGGCGAGATCCCGCCGAACGACTGGAAGAGCGGATTCGGTGGCCCCGCGTGGACGCGGGTCGCCGAGTCCGACGGTCTGCCGGGACAGTGGTACCTGCATCTGTTCACCCCCGAGCAGCCCGATCTCAACTGGAGCAGCGACGAGGTCCGCGCCGAGTTCGACGAGACAATGCGTTTCTGGTTCGACCTCGGCGTCGATGGCTTCCGGATCGATGTGGCCCACGGCCTCGTCAAGGCCGCGGGTCTTCCCGACGTCGGATCGACCGCGTGGCCCCCGAGGAGCGCCGATCCGGTCGACCACCCGCACTGGGACCGGGAAGAGGTCCATGAGATCTACCGAGCCTGGCGCTCGCTCGCAGATGCGTACGAAGATCCGCGCGTGTTTGTCGCCGAGGCGTGGGTCCACAACCCTGAACGACTCGCGCAGTACGTGCGTGCCGACGAGCTGCACACCGCGTTCAACTTCGACTTCCTGCTCGCACCGTGGGATGCAGACGGATTGGAAACGTCGATCGTCGCCGCGTTGGCGGCACACGAGGCGGTCGGGGCCCCGCCCACGTGGGTGCTCTCCAACCACGACACCGTCCGCGAGATCTCGCGTTACGCGCGCCCCCAGGATGCGCGGCCGTTGCGCAACCTCAACGACCTGCTTGACCTCCCGGCGGACTTCGCGGTGGGCTTACGGCGAGCCAGAGCCGCCGCGCTGCTGATGTTCGCGCTTCCCGGCGGCGCCTACATCTACCAGGGCGAGGAGCTCGGCCTCACCGAGGTCGAGGACCTGCCGGACAGCGTCCTGCGCGACCCCGGATGGGAACAATCCGGGCACACCGACCGTGGGCGGGACGGCTGTCGCGTACCGATCCCGTGGTCCGGCGATCAACCGCCGTTCGGGTTCAGTCCGGATGATGCGCGGACCGCACCGTGGTTGCCACAGCCTGATTCCTGGCGGGGACTGACGGCGCAGTCGCAAACCGGCGCGGACGGATCGATGCTTGAGCTCTATCGCCGCGCATTGCAGATTCGCCGCGCGCAGCCGGCCCTCGGTGACGGCACGCTCACATGGCTCGATGCCCCTGCCGGTGCGCTCGCCTTCGCCCGCGAGCCCGGGTTCACGTGTGTCGTGAACGTCTCCGCCGAGCCCGTGAACCCGCCCGGGGACTCGCAGGTGCTGCTCGCCAGCGGACCATTGAGCAGCGACGGGCGGATACCGCCCGACGTCGCCGCGTGGTTTCAGTCGACGGACCGATGACCAAGCACCGTCCGCGCCTGCGCCGCCGTCGGGCTTAGTGGCCCCCGTCACTTAGAATGCGCGGCCCGCGCCGGTCCGGCGGCTCGGGCACGTGGTTCGCCGGGGAGTCAGCATGGGACTGCGCCCTGATCTGAGAGTCGAGACAACGCGAGTCGGTCACGCCTCGGTGATCTCGCCTCACGGCGAGATCGACATCGCGACGGTCCCGCAGGTGGAGGCGGCGCTTGATGCGGCACGCGGTGCGCAGGCGCTGCTGCTCGATCTCCGGGGGGTCGAATTCATCGATACCTCGGGTTTGCGATTGATCTTTCACGAGCGCGAGCAATCCGAGGCCGAGGGTTACAGGTTCGCCGTGATCCGCGGCCCGACCCGGGTGCAACGGCTGTTGGAGATAGCAGGCTTCCCGCACGAGGACAGCTTGTTCGTGGACGCCCCATCCGGCGCCGCGGATGGGGGTGGACGGTGACTGCGCGCGCCGATAGCGACCGGTTCGAGCTGCTCGCCGCAGTCGCCGAGATAGCTGACGGGACGCTGTCCCTGGAAGAGACCGTGCAGCGGCTGTTGTGGATCGTCGTGCCGGCGTTCGCAGACATGGCGACGCTGGACGGAACCTCGCGGGGCGGCGCGCCGCGCCGGCTCGGAGTGCGCGTGCAGGCCGCCCGCAGGACCGAGCTGGAACAAGCACTGATGCGCCGGCGCCAGCTCAGCGACGCGCCGTTCGGGACGGCCCGGGCGATCGCCAGCGGGACCGGCCAGTTGCTAGCGCCCGTGGGCGATGAGGACCTGCGGGCGCTCGCGCACGACGAAGAGGACTTCGAGCTTCTGCGCTCGCTCGGCATGCAGGCCACGATCTTCGTGCCGCTGCGCGCGCGGGGACGGACGCTCGGGGCGCTCGCGTGTGCGGTGTGCGCTCCGGGCCGGGGCTACGCCGAGCCGGATCTGCGATTCGCCGAAGTGTTGGCAGGACGGATCGCGCTCGCGCTGGACAATGCCGGCCTCTCGGCGACTGTCAGCGGGCTCGAGCTGCGGCTTGAGGCAACGCTCGCGAACCTTGCCGAGGCGATCCTCGTGCGGGACTCGGGCGGGCGCATCGTGTTCGCAAATCCGGCTACCGCGCGGCTCCTCGGCGTCGGGTCGCCGGAGGAGGTCACCGGCGCGGCCCCAGGGACGCTGATGGCGCGCTTTGACGTGTTCGATGAGCACGGACGGCCACTGAGCCTGGCGGACCTTCCAGCCGCCGCGGCGCAGCGCGGCGAGCGCCCCGAGCCGCTGCTCGTTCGCAACGTGATCCGCGCGTCCGGCCAGGAGCGGTGGCTGTTGAACAAGGCCACGCCGGTCTTCGACGGGCGCGGGGAGGTGTCGCTTGTCGTCAGCGTGATCGAAGATCTCACCGAGGTCAAACGCGCCGAGCTCTCCCAACGGCTGCTCGCGCAGGCCGGTAAGGAGCTGGCCTCCTCGCTGGACTACGAGCAGACCCTGCAACGGATCGTGACGCTCGCCGTTCCGGACCTGGCCGATTGGGGCGCTGTGGTGATGCGCGGCGACGGCGACGTCCTGCGACAGGTGGCGGCCGCGCACGTCGACCCCGCGAAGGTGGCGCTGCTGCACGACTTCGCTGATCGCCGCCCGACCCGCTTGAGTGATCGGACCGGGCCGGCGGAAGTGATTCGCTCCGGCAAAGCGCTGCTGGTGCGTGAGATCACGGACGAGCTCCGTGCGCGGGCCAAGCCCCCAGAGGACCAGCTGTCGCTCGTGCGAGAACTGCAGATGCGATCAACCATCATCGTTCCGCTCGCGATCGCGGGACAGCAGCCCTTCGGCGCGCTGACGCTCGTGATGTCCGAATCGCGCCGCGTGTTCGACGAGGGCGACCTGGCCCTCGCGGAAGAGCTCGGGCGTCGGGCCGCGACCGCGGTCGAGAATGCGCGTCTGTACACGGAGCGCTCCCGGATTGCCAGCACCCTGCAGGAGAGCCTGCTGCCGCTGGAGCTCCCCGACGTCCCTGGCTTCCGGCTCGCAGGGCTGTATTGGGCGGCGGGCGAGCACAACGAGGTCGGCGGTGATTTCTACGACGCATTCGAAGTGCCCGGAGGCTGGATGGCGGTCGTTGGCGACGTCGCCGGTCGTGGCGCCGAGGCGGCCGCACTGACATCGCTGTCCCGCCACACGCTGCGCGCGGTTGGCAAGCTCCTCAGCGACCCGATGGTCGCACTCGGGCAGCTGAACGCGGCGCTACGCGAGCGCCCGAGGCTCCCGCTGGTCAGCGTCTGCTGCGCACACCTACGCGAGTTGGGCGCGGAGGCGGAGGTCTCGCTGGTGCTCGCAGGTCACCCGCCCGCATACCTGATTCGCAGCGGCGATCCTCAGCCACTCGGCGTCTTCGCCCCGTTTCTCGGGGCCCACGACAACACGAGCTTCCGTGCAACCACGATCCGCCTTGCACCCGGTGACCAGCTCGTCCTCTACACCGACGGCGTGATCGACACCGTCGGCGAGAGCGAGCGCTTCGGCGAACAGCGCCTTGTCGATGCGCTTCGCAACGCTCACGACGCCGCGGACACGGTCTCCCGGATCGAGGACGCAGTGAGCACGTTCGCAAACGGACCACAGGTCGACGACACCGCGGTCCTCGTCGTCGAACGATTGACAGAGCGATCGACGGATTGATGGCGACCGACTTCGAGAAACAGCTTCCCCGGGCCAATGACGCGCCGTGGATCGCCCGTCGCCAAGTGACGGCATGGTTCAGCGCGGTGCTCAAGCAAGACCAGCTACAGACGGCCAAGCTGCTCACCAGCGAGCTGGTCACAAATGCGGTACTGCACGGCCGGGGTCGGATCTTATTGCGGGCACAGGTGAACGAGGATCGCGTGCTCGTCGAGGTGATCGATGAAGGCAACGGGTTTGAACACGAGCTCCGCCGGCGCAGCTTTGAAGATCTGCACGGCCGGGGCCTGCTGATCGTCGACTCCGAATCGAGCCGATGGGGGATCCACGAGGGAGCCACGCACGTGTGGTTCGAGTTGGAGCGCCAGCGTCCGCGCCTCGAACTTGAGGGCAAGCCTGCCACCAAGCCGGGGTCGCGTCGTTGAGCTAGTGAGCGAGCTCAGCTCACGAACTCGAACTGATCGGAATAGAGCCGCGTCGCGCCCCGGATCTCGACGAGCACGAACACGACGCTCCCGCAGCTGGGACAGCGCGCGACCGCACCCGGTGCCTGCATGTACACGCGCAACGTTGCGATCTGCGACTCAGCGCGGCAGCTTCGGCAGCGGCCCGTGGCGGTCGTCATCTCTGCCTCGAACAGCTGATCGAGCGCGCCGGCGATCGCGTTGCCGTCCAACGGTTGCATCGTCACCTCCTCATCCTCCCGTCGGTCCGAAACGCTCTGTCCGGATGCGACTCGGCTCGTGTCCGGAACGGACAAATTCCTGCGCGATCGCCTCGACGAAGCTGGTGGGCCCGCAGATGTAGTTCAGGGGCCGATCGCTCGCCGTGAAGGCCACAGCGCGGAGCAGCTCCGGCGTGATCCGCCCGCGATCCCCTGACCAGTCATCGGGCCACTCGCGGGTGAGCACCAAGCGCACGTCCGCATCCTCCTTGGCGGAGAGCCCGAGCAGCTCCTCGCGGTAAATCGCGTCCATCAGCGACCGTGACGAGTACAGGAGACGAACTGCCGTCTCCCTGCGGACCGCCACCCAGTGGCGCAGCATCGCGCGCAGCGGAACGATCCCGGAACCGCCGGCGATCAG
Source organism: uncultured Solirubrobacterales bacterium (assembly GCA_963794285.1). Lineage (GTDB taxonomy): Bacteria > Actinomycetota > Thermoleophilia > Solirubrobacterales > Solirubrobacteraceae > Palsa-465. The sequence goes on along the minus strand of CAWCDS010000005.1, from coordinate 707,349 downwards.
CTGCAGCGGACCGGCGAAGGATTCCTCCCAGACGAAGTAGCCGCCGATCGGGCCGCGGAGCTCCAGCTCATCACCGGGCCTGAGCTCATCGACGAGATACGGCGACACCTCCCCGTCATCGATCCGATCGACCGTCAGCACGAGGTTCTTGTCCTCCGGACCGGACGCGATCGAGTAGCTGCGCTGCGCCTGATAGCCATCCTCGGCGGTCAGTCGAACGTCGACGTGCTGACCGGCACGGTGGCCGGGCCACGCCGGGGGATCGAGCACGATGCTCTTTGCACGCGCTGTCTCGTCGACCAGTTCAACGACGGTCGCGAGCTGCCAGATCAGTCTCCCTGGTAGCGCTGCTCGAGCCATGGATCACCGTGGTTGTGGTACCCGTAGGTCTCCCAGAATCCAGGCTGATCGTCGAGCGTCAGCGTCAGCCCACGGACCCACTTCGCGCTCTTCCAGAAGTACAGATGCGGGACGAGCAATCGCGCCGGCCCGCCGTGCTCGGGATCAAGTGGTTCGCCGCCGTACTCGTACGCGACCCACGCGCGCCCGTCGGTGACGTCCTCGAGCGCCAGGTTCGTCGTGTAACCCCCGTCTGACCACGCGGTCAGATACTCGGCCGCCGTCTCCACCCCGGAGAGCAGGGTGTCCACGGACACCCCACGCCAGGCCGTGTCGAGCTTGGACCACTTCGTCACGCAATGGATGTCAACCGTGACCGTCTCGGAGGGCAGCTCGAGAAGCTCCTCCCACGGCCACGACACCGGCTGATCGACCGCGCCATGAATCGTGAAGCTCCACTCGTCCAGCGGCGTGTGCGGCGTCGGGCCTGCCGACAGGACCGGAAAATCTGTAGTCAGGTACTGACCCGGCGGCACGCGAGAAGGGTCAGCGACCGGGCGTCGTCGCCCACCAAAGCCGCGGCTGATCGGAGACATCAGCGCGCATCATCACAGATGACCGCACCCGGCGCCGGCGCGCCCTTGACTGCCGCATCCGCTGCTCCGAGAATGGCCGAGACCGCGGCGAGGAAAGGGTGTTCGTTATGAGCTCGTATGACTACGTGATCGTCGGTGCCGGTTCGGCCGGGTGCGTGCTGGCGGCCCGGCTCTCGGAGGACCCTGGCGTGCGGGTGTGTCTGCTGGAGGCCGGCCCGGTTGACGGCGCCGATGAGATCCACCTGCCAGTGGGCGTCCTCGCCGTGGGGCAGAGCAAGTACGACTGGGCGTTCATCTCGGATCCGGAGCCCGGCCTCGGCGGCCGGCAGCGGTACCTGCCGCGGGGGAAGACGCTCGGCGGCTCCTCGTCGACGAACGCGATGGTCTACATCCGCGGCAACCGGGCCGACTACGACGAATGGGCGACGATGGGCCACCACGGCTGGGGTTGGGCGGACGTCCTGCCGTACTTCATCCGCGCCGAGGACAACGAACGTGGGGCGAGTGAGCTGCACGGCGCCGGCGGACCGCTGAGCGTGGCCGAAGGCCGCTCGCGCTACCGCACCTGTGAGGCCTTCATCGAGGCCGGGCAGCAGGCCGGGCTGCCGCTGAACCCGGACTTCAACGGCCCCGAGCAGGACGGAGTCGGCTGGTATCAGCTGACGCAACGCAACGGGTTGCGCTGCTCCGCGGCTGTGGCTTACCTGCATCCGGTTCTGGAGCGGCCGAACCTGACGCTCGAGACGGGCGCTCACGTGACGCGGCTGCTGCTCGACGGCACACACGCGGTCGGTGTCGAGATCGACCAGGGCGACGAGCTGCGTGAGATCAGCGCCGAGCGCGAGGTGATCCTCAGCGCCGGCGCCTACCAGAGCCCGCAGATCCTGTTGCTGAGCGGCGTCGGCCCGGCGGCGGACCTAGAGCTCGCCGGGATTCCGGTCGTTCACGAGCTTCCGGTCGGCCAGGGTCTCCAGGACCACCTCGCGACGTGGATCACGTACACGACCGAGGAACCGTCGCTGCTGAGCGCCGAGAGCGAGGAGAACCTCGGGTTGCTGCAGACCGAGGGCCGGGGTCCGCTGTCCTCGAACTTCGCGGAGTCCGGCGGCTTCTTCCGCACGCGAGAGGATCTCGTGGCGCCCGACATCCAGCTGCACGCGATCCCGATCCTGTTCCCCGAGGCTGGGGCCGGCGAGATCCTCGTCGACGGATGGGCCCTGTCAGCGTGCCTGTTGCGACCGCAGAGCAGCGGCTTCGTCAAGCTGCGCTCGCGGATGCCGACGGCCAAGCCGCGGATTCTGCACAACTACGTCGTCAGCGAGGAGGACCGTGCGACGATGGTCGCCGGTGTCCGGCGCTGTCTGGAGATCGCGGCGCAGCCGGCGATGAAGGCGGTCACGAGCGGGGCCTACGGTGTGCCGCATGGTGATGACGACGCGAGCCTGATCGCGCACATCGAGCGCAACTCATCGACCCTGTACCACCCCGTCGGCACATGCGCGATCGGGAAGGTCGTCGACTCCGAGTTGCGCGTGCTCGGGATCGACGCGCTCCGCGTCGTCGACGCCTCGGTGATGCCGACGCTCGTTCGCGGCAACACCAACGCGCCGACGATCATGATCGCCGAGCGGGCCTCGGACCTGATCCGCGGCAACACTTCGGCGGCAACCGAGCGGCTGACGGAGCCGGCAGCGGCCTAGCGCAACGAATGAGGGTGGTCGTTAAACCCACCGTATTCTTCGTTAACACGACCACTCTGCGCGCGGGCCAGGTGTAAAGCGCTCCCGTGCGCCGGGCCGGGTGTAAACCGCTCCCCGTGCGCCGGGCCGGGTGTAAACCGCTCCCGTGCGCGTGCGGGGTCTGAACCGCCCGCCGGCAACGTCTACGTTCGTGCCTCTTCGGGCTCTTGGTACCAGCGCACGCGCTCGCCGACGCGGGCGCGCACCTTCCAGCTGACGCCGATGTCGGCGGCTCGTTTGTGCACATCGCATCGGACGCCGGTCTGCGCGGTGAGCAGGCGATCGGGGCCTACTCGGTGAGCAAGGCGGCGGTCGTGATGATGTCCAAGGTGCTCGCGCCGGACGGCGCCGAGCACGGGGTCCGCTCAAACTGCATCTGCCCCGGCGCCACGGCCCCCGGCATGCGCCACATCGGCCCTGCCGGCGACCCCGACCGCGGCGACGACCCATCGACCTGGCCGCTGCCCCCACTCGGCAGGCACGGCACCGCAGCCGATGTCGCCTCCGCGGCCGCTTTCCTCGCGAGCGCGGACGCAGCCTTCATCTCCGGCGCGGTGCTACTCGTCGACGGCGCGGTGTGAGGACCGCACGGCCCAGGCGGCGATGGCGAGCGCTTCGCACACCTTCCTTCGCCGCCCGAAGTTCGTCGCAGACGATGCAGCTCGGTGACCCAGCCGCCCGGAATGGCTGAACGCCGGGCAGGCGCAGGCAGCTGCCGAAGCGGCTCCATCCTTGAGCTCATCATCGAGCAGCTCGAGCCCCTCGCGAGCTGCTCCGGCCCGGTCGATCTGGTCGGTCACGACTCGGGCTCGCTGCCGGTCCAGCGAATCGCGTCGCTGCGGCCGGACCTGCTGCGGACGGTCGCCGTGAGCGGGGCGACCGTTGACGTCGAGTATCCGTGGCATTCGATCGCGCCGGGGTCGGCACGACCCCTATGTGGATCTGACCCGGAGCGAGCGCCTCGCGACCCGGATGCACGCGGAGCTCGTCGTCCTCGACTGCGGCCATTGGTGGCCCTACGAGCAACCGCGCGAGACGGCGCAGCCGCTGGAGCGCTTGTGGTCGAGCACCGAATAGCTCATCGGTTCGTGATCAGCGCACGATCGTGCTCGAGGTGCGCATGACAAAGGTGGCAACCGCATTCACGATCGGCTGTCATCCTCGCACCGTGTCCCGAAGGCGTCCACGTGTCGAGCTGCGGTCCCCGACGCCGAGTGACCGACAGCCGTTCCTCACGGCGACGCGCGCGAGCCGCGCGCTGCACCGGCCGTGGCTGGCACCACCGACGACTGACGAGGCATTCGATGCGCTGCTGCGTCGCATGCGCGAGGAACCGTTTGAGCCGATGTTCGTGTGTAGGCGCGACGACGGTGCGATTGTCGGCTTCTTCAACGTCAGCCAAATCATTCGCGGGCCGCTACAGAGTGCGTTCTTGGGCTACGGTGCGGTCGCCGCACATGTTGGGCGTGGCTACATGAGTGAGGGACTGGAGCTTGTGCTCGAGCGGGCGTTCACGAAGTTGCGCCTGCACAGACTCGAGGCGAACATCCAGCCGGGAAACGCAGCGTCGATCGCACTCGTGCAACGCCACGGTTTCGTGCACGAGGGTTTCTCAGCGCGCTATCTGAAGGTCGGAGGGCGATGGCGCGATCACGAGCGTTGGGCGATCCACGCCGAGTTGTGGCGGGAACGCCGCGCCGGCTCGTGATCGCCACCGCGCTTGCCGCGGCGTGAGCCGGCGCCGGTGGGGCCCGCTATGTCCGCGGCGTTGCGTCCTCGCCGAACACGACCAGCCCGTGCAGGATCCACAGGCACAGGGCAAAGATCCCCAACGACCAGAATGGATGAACGCCTCCGACCGAGAGCAGCGACTCAAGCGCACCGAGACTCGCCGCAACGATCCCGATCACGCGACCGAAGGTTCCGCCGGTCATCAGCGAGAACCCCCCGCCGAGCTGAATCACGCCGATGATGATCGTGATCCACCCCCACGTATGAAGGTTCGAGAACACATACTGCGTGCCGTGGAAGAAATGGGCATTGCTGACCGCGCCGATGCCATAAATGATGTTCAACGTCCCCGCGATCACCAACAGGATCGCGACGAACATCGTCCTGCCTACACCCTTCATTAGCGCTTCCTTTCTTTCGCCGGCGACGAACTCCGGCGATCCTCGGTCAGCGCGACCCGCAATGCATCACCCCATCCGGATGAGGGATCTCCGGTGTAACGCCGGCGGTCCCGGTCTGTGCGGTCCCGGTCTGTGCGGGCTCGGTCTGTGCAGGCTCGTCGCGGGGCGATCGACGTACTCGTTCAGCCGTCAGGAGGCGCGGCTGCTCCTGGCCGGTCTGCGACCGCCGCTTGCAGGGCCGCTGCGTCCTCGTCCGTCAGGTGGCGGCGCACGAGGCGTCCGCCGTGTCCTTGCAGCGCAGCGACCATCGCGTCGACGTGCTCCGCCGCGGCCAGCAGGATCACCGCCGAGGAGCCCTCTGGCACGTCGCCGCGGATCTCGTCGAAGAACGCACTGCGCAGCTTCGGCCCGGACCGCTCCTCGGCGACGCTGCCGGCCAGGCCGCCGCCGACCATTCCGGCGGCAAACCCCGGCGGGCCGAAGACAGCCCCGGCCACCGCGCCCGTCAGCGCCCCCTCGACAGTCTTGCGCCCGATGAACTCCTGGTCGTCGTCCGCGTCCACATATCTGCCCGCGAACTCTCCGCGCACGACGATCCGGTCGCGGCCGTGATGCTCGACGAACGCGACCTCCTGCGCCCACGGGACCCCTGCCACCTCCGCGGGCGCATCCGCGTAGGCGCGCTCGGCTCCTTCAGTATGCGCGAACACCATCAGCGCGAGATCGAGGCCTGAGGACTCCACTGCGATCGGACCCTAGGCGGACTCCGCTGGTGAGACATCGTCCGAAACGGATGACGAACCGAGTCGCTCCGCCACCAGGCGGCCCAGCAGCGGAGCGAATTTGAACAGGCTCGGTCCCGTGATGCCCAGCACGCCGTTGCGCTCTTGGACATCCCAGCCGTCGTTCGCGAGTGCCGCATTAGCGCCGTCAACATTGGTTGGGTACTCGCATGCGTTCGCCCGCTCGGCGATCGGTATCAGGCCGGGCAGAACTCGTGAGACGATGTCGACGATCCGTCGGTGGGCGTCGCGAACGTGCGTCCCGGGGCACGCCGAGCGGATGCTGGGCGCCGCTGAGCGTTTCCAGTCCGCCGTAGCGACGCAGATGCGGTTCACGCTCGGACATGTCTCCGGTCAGGAGCAGACCTGTGCGATCGAGGAGCGTCGCTCCGGCGATCGACTCCCATTCCTCCCACAGGGCCAGCGACCGCGCCGCCGCGTCTGTCAGCGGCCCGTCGGCATGTGCGAGGCGGAAGATGCGCGAGCGCCCAGCCGACTGCCGACTCCCAGCGACGTCCGCGCTGAGCACTGTAACGTGATGCCCGGCACGGGAGAGCTCAAATCCGGCGGCTAGGCCGATCTTCGTCGCGCTCTCAGAAGAGCATGACCGCCGCCGCCAAGACGCGACCGCGAGCGCTGATGACTTGCTTGCGTTGCGCGAGCACACCGAGCTGCTGGAGAGGTTCGAGCTGCTCGCCAGGGCGGACGCCCACGCGATCGTGCAGGCCACAGAAGCGGAGCTGCGAACCTGTCTGCTCGTACTGACCCATTACGCAGCGCGCGTGGACGGCGAGCATTTCCAGCCCCTCGACCTGCGCGAGCGTCTGCAGGTCATCGCGCAGATCACTCCGGTCCTTTGGGACGCGAACGCGACGGCCGCTGCCGCTGCCGCCGCGGGGGAACCGCTGACTACCGGGGCGCACTGCTAGCCGAGGCGGCTGGGTAGCGAGAAGCGCTTGAACGCGCTGGTCAGACGCCGGTCGTCGATTGGCTGCTCCGGGAATCGCACGTAGGCCTCCGGGTCGGCAGCGTCGGTGGAGCGGACGATGAAGGCGGTCACGTCGCTGATCAGCCCGCCGCGCAGGCTCAACACGTTGAGCGCAAACGGCAGATATGCCCCAGTCGGATCGTTCCACGCGTAGAAGGCGAGCGCCGGCTGGCCGTTTGCGCGCGTGAGCACGGTCCGCCAGCGCCACATCCCGGACATGGAGCGCTCGCGGGCCCAGGTGAGGATCGTCTCCCGCGGCGTGTACCAGGTAGACAGCGGTGGCATTGCGAAGGTCGCGTCCTCCACCAGCAGCGCCGCGAATGCATCGACGTCGCAGCGCTCCCAGGCGGCGACGTAGCGATCGACCAGCTCGCGCAATCCGTGATCGCCCAACGCGCGCAGGGTTGCCTGCTGGGTACGCTTGGGAACGCGGTCGCGGACGGCGGCGCGAGCCCGCTGAAGTGCGCTGTTGACCGACGCAACCGTCGTCTCGAGCATCCTCGCCGTCTCGTCAGCGGTGAAGCCCAACACCTCGCGCAAGATCAGCACCGCGCGCTGGTTGGCGCCGAGATGCTGAAGCGCCGCGACAAACGCAAGCTCGATGCCCTCCCGCTGCTCGTAACGGGCATCCGGCGCAGGAGACCGTGCCGGAATGCCGATCGATTCGTCGGGGTAAGGCTCAAGCCAGATTTGCTCGGCCACCGGCGCGCCGGGCGGCGTATGAGGCTCGGCCGCAGGACCGTGATCGTGCGGGAGCACGCGCTTGCGGCGTCGACCGAGCTCAGTCAAGCAGGTGTTCGTGGCGATCGCGTAGAGCCAGGATCTGGTCGCGCCGGCATCTCGCAACCCGGCCGCGCCGCGCCACGCGCGCAGGAGCGTCTCCTGCAGCGCGTCGTCGGCGTCGTGCACCGAGCCGAGCATCCGATAGCAGTGCGCATGGAGCTCGGCTCGGTGGAGCTCGACGAGACCCGTGAAGTCGAGGTCTTGGGGGTGTGCGACGCTCAGCGCTGCTCGACCACCATCAGCGTATGGCCGGTGGGATCGCGGAACCAGAACATCGGTGGCACCGGATCGCCCATCCGCGACACTTCGGCATCGACGTCGACACCACGGGCCTTCAGCTCGGCGTGGGTAGCATCGATGTCGTCGGTGGTCAGCGTGATGCCGGTCTGCGTGGGCTCGACCTGCTGCCCCGGTGGCGGCGGCGCCAGCGCGATCCCCGTGCTCCCCTCCGGTGGGTACACCTCCACCCAGCGATAGCCGCCCCCAAAGGGCGTGTCGGTCCGCTTCTCGAAGCCGACGGACTCGTAGAACTCGATCGCGCGGTCCTGATCGGGCGTCGGAACGCAGACCAGGCTGATCTGGCGAATCCGGGTTGCTGTGAGACTCATCCTGCACCTCCTGGAATTGTGGTTGCCACGCTAAGACCTGCCGGAGTGCGAGAACTAATCGGTCCACCCGCTCGCAACAGCCCTCTCGACCGTCCGCCGCGGACCTCGACCCCATCCTGGAGGCTTGGTCGGCTCGGTTGTGCGCTTTGTCGCATCTCCCAACTGGACGGCGCTGTTAAGTAGTGGGTAGCGCGAGCGGCGCGCCGCCGCGACCACGAAATAGCACGATCGACTTAGACCGCTGAGACGTTCAGCTGCCGCTGCCGGCGAACCACGTCGCGCGTTCGATTGCGGAATGCGGATCGTCACGAGGCGCCGCGGGCGGCGGCTTCGTCGCCGTGCCGGTTGCTTTGTTCGGCGCGACGCCGATCCGAGCCACGGTCCACTCGCCGGCGCGACGGGTAGCGACCCACGTGACATCAGGATCAGAAACCTGTCTGCGCTGCACTTCGGCAATCGCTTCTTCGTGCGTCATGAAGTTAAGGATAGAAACCCGCCTCAGCCTCCGGTCGCTTCGCACGCGTGTCGCCTGATCGCCCGCCGATCGCTCACGGCGCCCGTCGACCACGCGCCGGCCGGCGGATCCAGGCTCGTCCGGGTAGGATCGGCTTGCCCACCTCGGAGAACACGGACACTTGTGCAGAGATCTGAGCCGCAAGCTGTTCTGACGCCGCTCACCGAGGCGGCGATCTTTCTCGTCCTGACCGTCGACTCGGGCGGCGAACTCGAGATCCGCGAGTTGCTGGCGGACGTCAGCGGACTGAAGCGATCGGTCGGGTTTCGGATCCCCGAGGGTGAGCTGAGCTGTGTGGTTGGGATCGGCTCCGGGCTGTGGGATCGCCTGTTCGGCGACCCGCGTCCGGCCGGTCTGCATTCGTTCGCTGAAATCGCCGGCCGACGGCACAAGGCGGTGTCGACGCCCGGCGACCTGCTGTTTCACTTGCGCGCTCATCGCTTCGACTTGTGCTTTGAGCTCGCTGAACGACTGATGAATCGACTCGAGGGGTGCGCGCGGGTCATCGACGAGGTCCATGGATTCAAGTCGTTCGACGAACGCGACCTGCTTGGGTTCGTCGACGGCACCGAGAACCCTGAGGGCGCCGCGGCGCTCGACGCAGTCACAATCGGCGATCAGGACCCAGAGTTCGCCGGCGGCAGTTACGTCGTCGTCCAGAAATACCTCCACGACCTTGACGCCTGGGACGCGCTGCCGGTGCAGGAGCAAGAACAGGCCGTCGGCCGGACCAAGCTCAGCGACATCGAACTCCCCGACGACGTCAAGCCCAGCAACTCACACGTGGCGCTGAACACGATCATCGACGAGGAGGGCCGACAGCAGCAGATCCTACGCTTCAACATGCCGTTCGGCAGGGTGGGCACAAAGGAATTCGGCACCTACTTCATTGGCTACGCCAGCAGCCCGGATGTGATCGAGCAGATGCTCACGAACATGTTCATCGGCAAGCCGCCCGGCAACCACGATCGGATCCTGGACTTCTCTCGGGCGGTGACCGGCAGCCTGTACTACGTGCCGACCGCCGGCTTCCTCGATGACCCGCCGGACCCGGCCGCGCAGGCAGCCGCGGCCGAAACCGGATCCGCAGACGGTTCGCTCGGAATCGGCAGTCTCAGGAAGACGCCGCGGTAGTCGCCCGGTTGCGGAGCGGGCCGCTGGGGCCTGCGGCTCGACCAATGCCGGGAAGAGGCTTTGATGATGATTTACAGCGCGTTCCTGTGCATCGATCGGATGGTCCGACGCGCGTCCTCGCGGTCAGGTAGCCTGCCGCGCGAACTACATATCCAGCCGAGTCTCCGGGCGTCTGCGCCCGGGGAGCGGGGAACCCAGGGGAGCGTCGTTTGCTCCAGGGGCGAATCGCCGAATCTTTCGGCGTAGCGCGATCTCTTTCAGCGCGAGCCCGACAGCTAACCCCGTAGGCGCGAGAAGGAGAAGGAGATGTGTCGGTGCGCCCACGCTTCAGCGCAGTCACCCGTCGCACGGGCGCTGCGAGCCTTGCCCTCGCGCTTGCGGTCGTCGCTCCCGCTGTAGCAGGCCCGCAGCATCTCGGAGCCCGGGTTCTCAGCCAGCGGGTGACCGGACAAGCGATCGGCGGCCTCCAGGCCCTCCGTCCCTGCCGGCGGCACGCGAAGCGACGCAATCGGCGGACGGCGAAGAAGATGCCCCGAGCCGCCTGCCGCAAGACGCTGTCTCATGCCCGGGCCCCGGATGCGCACGCGGTCAACGGGAGCCTGATCGTCGGGCTGAACGCGCAGGCGGCCGGCTGGGGCGGGGCGAGCACCGCGGACCATCTTGGCCAGATCGTCAACCAGACCGCAGCCAAGTGGCTTCGGGAACGGTTCCTCTGGAGCACGATCGAACCGGCTCCCGGGCAGTTCGACTTCTCCTACTACGACCACTTCATGCTGCTCGCCGCGCAGCATGGCGAGCAGATCCTGGCGCTGCTCGACAGCACACCCGCGTGGGCGGGCTCGAGCTCGAGCTCGATTCCGTCCGACCCATCCGGTTACGCCGCCTTCGTCGCAGCCGTCGTCCACCGCTACGGGCCACACGGCTCGTTCTGGATCGAGCATCCGAGGCTGAGCGGCTCGGCGATCAGGACGTTCGACCTCTGGAACGAGCCCTACTACGACAACGGCGACAACGGCGACTATGACCCCGGCCGCTACGCCAAGCTTGTCAAGGCGGCCGCGATCGCAGGACACGCCGCCGATTCGGCCGCCAAGTTCCTGCTCGCCGCGGAGATGCAGAGCGCGCGTGATCCCAACGGAAACTGGGTCTGGTGGACTGACGCGTTGTACCGGGCTGTCCCTGACCTCAACAAGTACTTCGACGGCGTCGCGATCCACGACTACGGCAGTGACACCACCAGCCTGAACCCGATCGTCCCAGGCGAGCCCTACAACAACTACGGCCACGTCCGCCGCGCCGAGAACATCCGCCAGCAGTTCATCACCCACGGCGCTGCCAACAAGCCATTCTGGCTCACGGAAGCCGGCTGGTCGACGTGCACGGAGGCAAGCATCGACTGCGTCACCCAAGCGCGGCAGGCCGTCAACCTCGCCACTCTGTTCGGCTACCTCCGTAACGGCTGGAAGGGCTGGGTCCAGGCCGTCTTCATCTACCGCTACAGCGATGGTGCCGACCCAAGCACGGTGCAAGACGGCTACGGGCTCACGAACCTCGACGGCAGTCCGAAGCCGGCGCTGACCGTGTTCAGGGCGGCCGCGCTGGCGGGCGCCGGCTGAGCCGCCGGCGGTCCGCGTCGATCGTCGATCGTTTCGGTTTGATCAGGCCGGGCAGACGCAGGTTCTCGATTGCAGCAACGGCGCCGGCTCGAAGGCTTGCGTCGCTGCGCGCGTTGAAGAGCGCTCCCGTGCCGTCGGTCAGAAGCATCCTCGCCTGCGCCACCCCACGTGGGGCGACAGGTCCTGGCTCGAACAGCGCGTCGGCAAGCCTGCTGAGCTCCTCGCCAGCGTCGACGACACGGCTTCGGCAAGGAACGACCTTGGCGTAGGACGGGCGTTGGCCTTCACGAGCTTGGCGCACGATGCCGCGCAGCGCGACCGCGAGTGCGCGACGATTCGAGAGGTCCGTCAGACGCCGCGCTCGCAGCGCGAGGGCCGCACCGGATTCAGCGGGCGTTCCGGCGGCGAGCGCAACGTCAAGTCGTACGGTCCGAGATGACGGGGTGCTCGCACTGGAGAACGCTCGACACGAGGACCTGGCGGACGGACTGTTCGAGCTTCTGCTCATCATTCGAAGCGCCCAGGACGATGGCAGCTGGTCCCGCCTGAAGGCCTGCGCAAACCCAGACTGCCGCTGGGCGTTCTACGACCGCTCCCGCAACCAGCAGGGCCACTGGTGCGACATGGCCGTTTGTGGCAACCGCATCAAGAACCGCCACCTGCGCGCCCGGCGCCGCTGAGCTCACACGCCATCGGTCGAGGCCCTGGGTTGCGCGACAGCCGACGAGGCCCCACTGCTGCCGAGGTAGCTCGCCGCAAGCAGGGCGCGGTCGTTGCTCAGCCGCTGCGCGCGGTCGCTTGCGACAAGTTCGCCGTGGGAGAGCACGTAGCCGCGGTCGGCGATCTCGAGCGCGAGGTGGACGTGCTGCTCGACCAGCAGCACCGCGGTCCCGTGCTCGTCGGCGAACTCGCGGACGACAGGCAGCAGGCGCTCGACGATGACGGGGGCCAGCCCGAGGCTGAGTTCGTCTAGCAGCAGCACCTTTGGCTGCTGTGCCAGGGCCCGCGCGATCGCAAGCATCTGCTGCTCGCCGCCTGAGAGCAGGCCGACCCTGCGGCTGCGCAGGTGCAGAAGTGCCGGGAAGCGTGCGCATGCAGCGTCCTGGTCGGTTCGTTCCCGAACTCCCGCAAGCCGCAGATGCTCGCTGACGGTCAATCCGTAGAAGAGTCCGCGGTTGTCAGGAACGTGGACGATCCCGCGGCGAGCCCGGGCGGTCGGTGAGAGCCCTGTGAGATCCACACCGTCAACGCGCACGGTCCCCGCCATCGGTTTCAGCAGTCCCGAGATTGCTCTCAGGGTCGTCGTCTTGCCGGCGCCGTTCGCGCCCATCAGCGCGACGACGCCGCCGGCTGCAACCGACATCGTCAACTCGCGCACGCTTGCGGCGCCGTCGTAGCCGGCACTCAGTCGATCGAGTTCGAGCATCTCGGCCATCGCCGCCGGTGCCGGATCACGATTTCCATCCGGTGCCGGATCACGATTTCCATCCGGCGCGCGCCCACGCCTGCTCATGCTCCCGCCGACCCGGGCGTGGCCGAAACAGTGCCGCGCGATCCGCCGGCGCGGCAGCCACCGGGTCCGGTCCCCCATCGCGTCGGTATTCGCGCGGAGATGCAGCGTTCCCGTCAAGTGGTCATGCCGCACCGGCGTCTGCCACACCTGTGAGACCGGCCTCGTCAGCGGCAAGGTCAGCTACCAACCCGACCCGCTCGAGCAACCCGCAGCGGGAACGGCTCTGATCTGCTGCTCGCAACCCAGCGACGAGCTGACGCTCGATCTCTAGCCTGACCGACTTGTAAATTCGGTTACACCGAGATCGCCGTGCGCTGACTGATGTACCATCAAGCTGTGCAGCCTGTGACCGACACTCGTTCGTTTGCCGTCGGTCTCGTGCTGCTCGTAATCCCGCGCTAGGCGCGCGGGTCCTTTCCCGATCAACGCGTCCCTGGAGGCTGTCATGCCGTCACTCATTCTCGTACCCGTTTCTCAGCTCCGCTCCCGTCACCACAAGACAAGGAGTTGCAGATGCGCGGCGCCGATGCCCTGATCGAAGCGCTGGACCGTGGCGGTATCGACACGGTCTTCGGCGTCCCGGGCGGGGCTGTGCTGCCGCTCTATGACGCTCTTGCCGCAAGCCCGATCCGCCACATTCTCACCCGCCATGAGGCTGCGGCTGGGCACGCTGCCGAAGGATGGGCACGGTGCAGCGGCAGGCCCGGTGTGGCGCTCGCGACATCCGGACCAGGGGCGGTCAACCTCCTCACCGCGGTCGCAGACGCGTGGATGGACTCTGTCCCGGTCGTCTTCGTCTGTGGCCAGGTCGCCACCCATCTCGCCGGAACGATGGCCTTCCAAGAGACCGACGTCGCCGGCATGGCCATCCCGGTCGTCAAGCACTCGAGCACTGCCCGCCACGGCGATGATCTCGGCGCGCTGCTCGATCAGGCGCTCGCGCTCGCGTCGAGCGGGAGGCCCGGGCCGGTGCTCCTCGAGATCCCGGTCGATGTCGCCAAGGCCCCGGCTACCCGCCGCCAGCACGATACGATCGATCAACGCGGTCAGCGGCGGCCCCGACGGCGGACCCTGGCAGCTGCGGCTGCGCTGATCGAAGAATCGGCACGACCGCTCGTGCTGGTCGGCGGAGGTGTGGTCGCGGCCGGTGCGCATGCCGAGCTGGCCGCGTTCACAGCCGCAGCCGACGTTCCGTACGTGACCACGCTTCATGGCCTGGAATGCGGGGGCGGAGCCGGCTGGCTGGGGATGCCTGGTGTGTACGGCACGCGTGTCGCGAACTGGGCACTGCACGAAGCCGATTGCATCCTCGCCGTCGGCGCCCGCTTCGATGATCGACTCACCGGCAACCTCGACGAGTTCGCGCCGCACGCCCGCGTGATTCACGTCGATGCCGATCCGTCCGAGCTCGGCAAACTCGTTACGCCAGAGATCGCCATCTGCGCCGACGCGCAGGTGACGCTCGAAGGGCTCGGGGCCGCCCTCGCTCCCTCGCCTGATCGTTCGGCGTGGTGGGCCACGATCAGCGACAGGGTCGATCAGCACCCGATCGTCCCCGCCCCGGCGCACGAGGGGGAGGCTACGCTCGACGAGCTCAATGCGATGCTCGACCAGAATGCGGTTATCACGACCGATGTGGGCCTGCATCAGATGTGGGCCGCGCGCCGACTCTCGGTGCAGGGCGGACGCCGATGGATCACCTCTGGCGGCGCCGGCACGATGGGTTTTGGGTTGCCCGCCGCACTCGGCGCGCAAGCAGCAGCGGGGCAGCGCCAAGTCGTGTGCATCACCGGAGACGGCTCACTGCTGATGCACATGCAGGAGCTGGTTACCGCCGCAGCGGAGCAACTCCCGGTCAAGGTCCTGCTCTTCGACAATTCGTCGCTGGGGATGGTGCGCGCGCAGCAGGAGCGCTTCTTCAGCGGCGAGTTCGCTGCCGGGCTCGGCGCGCATCCGGACTGGCCGGCGCTTGCCCGGGCTTGCGGCGTGACTCCCGCGGGATCGGTTGAGGCGCTACTCGCCGAGCCGGGACCATCGCTCCTGCATGTGCCGATCCCCGGCGAAGCCGAATGCCTGCCGATGGTCGCCCCCGGGACGTCCTCCGCAAGGATGGTCGGATAGACACAACGTCTCGTTTCGACGACTCAGACGGCGAATGACGCTGTGGCGCGGTCGAGGAGCCGCCTGTATTCGTCGGCAGCGCGCTCCTCGCGATCGAGCGCCGCGGTGTAGCCGCTGTACGCAAGCGCGCGTTCTTCAGGCGCCGAGCAGCTCCAGAGGCGATAGCTCATCTCGACGGCGACACATCGCTCTCGCCAGGTGACATAGACGTCCATGACCGCATCGATCAGCTCCGAGCTCGTCGTGGAGAAGGAGCACGACCTGAGTTTCATGCTCACGAAGACTCCCCACGCGCCCGGATCCTTCCATCGCAGGTCCGCGGTTGCACTCGCAGTGTCAGCCATCGGCGGAAGGAAGCGATCACACATGCGTCTTCAATACCAAGACGTCGAAACAACCTACGTACTCACCGGATCGATTCGAGGCCACACTTGTCTGAAGACCGCGCAACAGATCAGCAGCCCGGGGCGGACGCCGTAGACGTGACAGAGGCGGTTGGTGAGAACCTCGGGTCAATCGAAGCTGGGGATACCCCCTACGCCGTTCGTGACCGAGGTGTAACCCGTCGCCGGGCCGCGGCGGTGGGCATCCTCGCCGTGCTGCTGTTCGCGGTCGCATTTGCGGTTGGCACCGCCACCAAGGGGCATCGCTCGATCAACGGCGCCGCACAGCCCGCTCAAGCCGCGAATGCGTCCCATTCGACGCCGGCCAAGATCACGGCGGTGCTTGCATCATCCCCCGTTCCCGGACTCAGGCAGGCCAAGGTCAAGAAGCCCGCACCGTCTCCGCCCAACATCGTTGCGGGCGGCCCCTCACAGCCCGGACCCAGGACGACGTTTGCTCCCGCTCCCGCTCCCGTTCCGCCGCAGGCGCCGGGCCCGATTCACACGACGGGGGGCGGTGGCAGCAGTTTCGGTGGTGGCGGCGGCAGCACCGGCGGCGGTCTCGGTGGCGGCGGCAGCAGCACCGGCGGCGGCGGCTGATCGACAACCGGCTGAAGCTGGTCGCTGTCGGATAACGTAAAGGCTGGTCTGTGAATCCCCGCCGTGTAGTCGACGGTGACCGTGCACGCGAAGACGGGCCCGGCGTCAGGAGGGCTTGGGTGAGCGCGCTCGGTTGTCAGCTCGGAAGGAGTGCCGGCTGACGCATACTTCCTATCGCTATTCGACGGAAACTTTGCGTGGCTGGCTTGCGCAGCATGGACAGTGCTCATGTCTTGACAAACCGGCCCCGCGAGCCGCGGCGTGTGCGACAGTCTCTACGCGACACCCTCCGTATCACTTAGCTTAGCCGACGGCATATCCGAGTTTGACAAATCGGCCAAGCGCTGCGGTCACCGAGCCCGCGCCGGACCCGATCGCCCCGCGCGCAGCATCGTACGCGCGTCTGTCGCCCCGGCCTGCTGCCCGACCCAGTGCGCCGTAGCCGGCGCTCAGCCTTCCGAGCGCGCCGGCGAGCGCAGCAGTTGCGTTGGTGTCTCGTGACACGCCACCGAGTCGCCGTACAGACGCCGCGGCGTGACCGTAGGCGGCAGCAAGTGCTTCCGCTGCGCGCGCCTGAGCGCGCGGCCCGGTAGCGCTGCGGAGCCTCTGTCCGGCGCTCACGAGCTTCACGTTGAGGGCACCGATCGTATTCGTCAGTCCAGCGGCAAGCTCGGGACTCGGGCCGAGCCCGAGGGTATGGCCGGGGCTGACGTGCAGGCTCGCGAGCACTCGTTCGCAGCCGCTCAGGAGGCCGGCGGCGGCCCCTTGCAAGACGCACGCACCGATCACTGTCCCAGCGGTCGTTGGCACCGCGTAGACGGTTTCTGGCACGCTCGCGCCCGCCGGCGTCAGACTGAGATATCGATAAAACTCTGCCCCGCCCAAGACCACCGTCTGCTGCTGGGGTGCGCCCGGGGAGGCGGCCCGCAGGCTCGGGGGCAGCAAGCTCTCATTTGTGGTGCGTGCGGTCCCGATGACCAACGCCCCTCCTGCCGGTTGTCGGCGCGTGAGGACGATCTCGTTGCTGAGCTTCAGGCGCGGTGCGGAATCGGCGCCTGCGCTCGTCCACCCTGCTGGCAAAGCCACTGAAAACGGGCCGGACGAGACTCGATGGACCAGCGATGTTGTTCTCGAAGGCGCGTTGCCGGATGACCGCGCGAGAAAGAACCCGCCGATCGCTGCGGCGATCAGTGTGACCGCGGCCAGCGTCGCGGCGGGCGCTGTCAGCGGCACGCCCGCGGCCGCCTTCCGGCGCGGTCGTTTCGAAGCGCGTCCTGACGGCGGTGCCGGGCTGACCGCCGAAGCCGCCGAGACGGGCGGCGCGAGCGGCACAGGCGGGATGGCTGCAACCGGCGACACAATTGCGGGCATGTCGTCGGTCCCATCCGGGTCGAGGCCCGGATCGGTGATCTGTTTCTCAGGTATCGACGGCATCGCATCCGCAACCGGCTCGAGCGGTGCGACGGCTACAGCTGGTTCTGCACGCTCGAGCGGACGACCGAACGTGAAGTACGAGTCGTCAACCGCGCGCTGGGCGTCCTCCGCACGGGACGCCGAATGCTTGGGAACGGCGGCCTCGGAGTCCCGGGGCCGCTTGGACACCCCGGCGTTGTGTACCTCAGACGGCGCAGATGTTCGGGCGCGTGGGACATCCGCCAGCGCGCTGGGAGGCGGCAGCGACGCCTCGCGCCGCCAGCGTGGCCCGAGCGCGGCGATGACAACCTCCTCCAGGTCGTCCCATGCAGCCTCCGGAGTGCTCGGCCGTTCGGCCGGATCTTTTGCCAACAGGCGATCCATCCAGTCCGAGACGTTCGGGTCAATGTCCGGGTTGAGGTCCGCCGCCAGCGGGATTTGTTCGTTGACGTGGCGCGCGAGAATCATCACCGCCGCTTCGGTGTCCCGGAAAGGCGCCTCGCCGACGACGTGCTCCCACGCCATCACGCCGACGGAGTACAGATCGGTCCAGGCGCCAATCTCGTGCCCGAGCGCCTGCTCCGGTGCCATGTACATCGGCGTCCCGACGGTGGTACCGGTGAGGGTGAGAAACGAGCCGACACCGACCGTCTGCGTCGCTTTGGCGATCCCGAAATCGGCGATCTTGACCCGTCCGTCGCCAGTCACCATCAGGTTCTCGGGCTTGAGGTCGCGATGCACGATCCCGTATCCCTGCGCGTGCGCGAGGCCCGCGAGGACTCCCTCCATGACACCCGCAAGTTGTGCAAGGGTCAGGTGCCCGACGTACGGCCGCAGCGACCCGCCGGTGACGTACTCCATTGCGATATACGGGATGCCGTCTTCCTCGAAGTACTCGTAAACGGTGACGATGTTCGGGTGGTTGAGTGATCCCACCAGACGCGACTCGCGCAAGAAGCGCTCGGCCATTTCCGGTGTGCTCGCATGGAATCTGCTCAGTTCTTTGAGCGCCACGTCGCGATTGAGCGTGCTCTGGCGGGCCAAATACACCTTTGCCATGCCCCCCCGGCCGATCTGCCGCACGATTTCATAGCCATTCACCATTGGCGAGGAGGTCTCGTGCTTGTCATTCTCGGCGGCCATGCGAGGTCGTGAGTGTTACGCCTGGACGCTCGTCTGCCCGGGATCGCTGACCCGCAGCATTCCCGGAGGCACACCATCCGTCATCCCGGACAACGTCGAGAGGTATACGGGGCGCCCGCCGACGCTGACCTTCGTTGAGGTCGAACCCGGTACCGTCGAGACAACCTGCAGGCACGGTTTGCTTGAGGGGCTCGCGGGTTGTGTACAGCCGATGATCGGGGCGCCAACCAGATCGGGCTCGCACAGCACCTCACCGCCTTCGATGACGACCTGCGTCTGGCCGGGGGTCAGCGTCACCATTCCTTGGTGCTGACAGCTGATGACTGCATTGGCGGTAACGATCTGCGGCATTTATGACCTCACAATTGACAACACGAATCGACACTCAGCCCCGGCTCACCTGGATGCCGCTGAGCTCGTCGTAGGTACTTCGAAGGTTCGCGCCGCCGGCATATCCGCTGCTCGCCCACCCGCTGCTCGCGATTGCGCCGATCTGGCCCTGCGGTCCCTGGCCGACGCTGTTCAAGATCGCGCGGATCCCCGGACTCGCACCGCCCCACTTGCCCTTCAGGAATTCGGCGGTCTGCTCGGCGGCGCTGACAGGATCAGCGAAGCCCTTGTCGAAGGCAATCGCGCCGGCGCCGCTGTCGAAGTAGCCGATGTTCAACCAGTTGAAGTTCCCCGCGCTCTCGCGTCCCTTTGCGGCGCCGCCGGATTCTTCGGCCAGCGCCCATGCCGAGATCACTCGCGGGTCAAGCCCCGTCAGCTCCGACAAGCGCGCGGCGAACTTCTCCTGGCCGTTGGTGAGCAGCGACGACGTGACCGACATCGCGCCACCCGACGGGACGGCGGCGAGCAGTTGAGCTGCAGGAACGGCGGGCTCGGCAGCCGCGGCTGTGCCGGCGGGGGTTGGTTGGACGCTTGCCTGGATCTGATTGGCCTGCGGGGATGAGGCACTCGGCTCGACCGCAGCAAGGAACTGCTGGGTATGTCGCTGGAAGGTCCGCTCTTGACGCTCGAGCGCTTTGAACACACCCGTCCCGGGCTGGGGTGCGGCCGGAACCTGGGGTGCAGCCGGAGCCTGGGGTGCAGCCGGAGCCTGGGGTGCAGCCGGAGCCTGGGGTGCAGCCGGAGCCTGGGGTGCAGCCGGAGCCTCGGGTGCGGCGGGCGCCTGTGGCGCGGAAGATTGGGCAATCCCTGCCGGCCCCGCGGCTGGCGCCTGGGCCACCGCCGGAGCGGCCACGGCCGACACACCCCCAGCCGGAACACCCCCCGCCGGAACACCCCCCGCCGGAACACCCGCCGCCGGAGTGGAGAGCGGCGCGATCCGTCGGCCGCCGGCGAACTGCTGGGCCCAGTACGGCTCGCGGAGATCGGCGTACTTGACGACGTCGCCGGTATGAGGGGCTTCCAGGAACTGGTGGTTGCCCACGTACATCCCGACGTGGTGGATGTAGCCCGTGCTGTCCTGGAAGAAGACGAGATCGCCTTCGCGCAGGTGCTGGAGATCGACGGGAACGCCCGCGTGGAACTGGTCGGCCGCCACCCGCGGCAGGCTGATGCCGGCCTTTGCGTACGCCCATTGCATCAAGCCCGAGCAGTCAAACCCCGTCTGCGGACTCGTTCCTCCCCAGAGGTAACGAACGCCAAGCTGGCTCTTTGCCGCCTCGAACGCAGCATGAGCCTTGGGCGAGGCGAAGTTCGGATCGCCTGCTGCACCGGGGGATGCCTGCGCGAGCAGGTCAGCCGCCGGCGCACCCGAGCCGGCTCCGGCGGGAGCGGCCGCACTCGCGACCGGGGCATACGCGCTCGGTGGCGCATTCTCAGCCGCCAGCGCTGCATCCGCCGCCTGCGCCACGCCCGCCGCCGCCGGCACCGCGGCGACAGGGCCCAGGCCGCCGGCGGGGGCGGTGCCGGCGCCCGGCCCAGCAGGCGGCAGATCGCTCGGCGGTAGATAGTCGGACTGCGCCAGGAACCCCAGACGTAACCGGCCTTGGTTGAGCGCGTCGGTGTAGAAGCCGGGTGATCGGATCGGCCACGGAGTACCAATCTCGTTGGGACGCTGACGCGGATCGAGCGCAGCGATCTCGGTGACCAGATCGCGCGCCGCCACGTTGCTGGGATCAACAGGCTGGCCGTCGACCGCAACGATGTCGATCGCCTGCGCGTGCACGGGCTCGACAGTTGACTCCATCCCGCCGAGTGAGATCGTGTGATTGGCCGCCGCACTCGCCAGCACGGAGACCAGGCGCGGGTCGCCGCCGCCCTGCGCGATCAGCCCGCGAACGGCCGGTGGTATCAGCACGTGAGGACTCGCCAACAGTTCCGCCGCGGCGGCGGAACCGGTCCCGGAGGGGCCGACCGGGAGAGGGGCTCCCGCAGGTACCCCGTTGCCGGCCGATCCCAGCGGCGGTCCGTTCTCGTGAACGAGGATGCCTCCCGCTCCGGCTCCGGCTCCCGCTCCGGCTCCGGCTCCGGCTCCCGCTCCGGCTCCGGCTCCTGCTCCCGCTCTCGCTCCTGCTCCTGCTCCCGGCCCCGCTCCCGCTCCAGCTCCAGCTCCAGCAGCAGTACCTGCGCCGCCGGCCGCCGGAGGGTTATGCCCGAGATACGTGGCGCTGACGGTGGCGTCGGTCGGAAAGTTCTGCTCAGTGTATCCGAGCTGCGGTAAGGCGCTGTAGGTGAAGTCGACCTTGCGACCCGTCCACGGCGCCGGACCGATGTCGGTCTGCTTCAGGGTCGCCTGGCGGCCGTTGGGCATCGTCACCTGCCAGTAGCCACCGAGCGTCTGCCGGTTGTAGACGGCGATGCCCGGCTCCGAGATCGGCGCGCCGGATGCCGTCAGATTCCCCGCTGACGGGTCGCCCGGCCCACCGAACCACGAGATCTTCCCTGACAAGCTCGCCTGTCCGGAACCCCCGCCGGCGAGCTGAGCGGGATCGGCGGCGGCGCTGCCGGACGGCTGCACAGCCTCTCCAGGCCCAGCGCTCGGCGCTGCGCTGCCGGCCGGAGCGGCCGCAGGCTGCGAAGGATCGAGCGTCGGCGCGGCGCCGGCCGGCGATGGACCGCCCACCACCGGCACGGCCCCAGGGGCTGCGGCCCCGGGCATCTGCGGCAGAACGACAGCCGGCGGCGGACCACCCGCAGCCGGCGGCACAGGACTCCCGGCCGGCCCCCCTCCAGCTCCGCGCCCAGACCGGCCACTGACCTGATGCGACACCGCGCCCAACGCGCCCGCCGGGCTGCGCGGAGGGCGAATGCCCTCCCCCTTCAACGCCTTGAGCGCGAGCCCGCGCCCGTGTCCGGGTAAGCCGTGCGAGCCGAGTAGTCCACGCAGCTCCGCGACGCCCACGCCTTCTGCCGCGACCGCCATCAGCACGCCGGCGAGGCTCGATCGTGACTCCCTCAGCTCGAGCGTCTGCATCGCGTTTCCGCCCACCGCCAGCTCGTCGGCAAGCTCGTCAAAGCCCGCGGCCCGGCATGCGCGAGACGGGTCTCGACGGAATTCGGCTCGGAATGCCGGATCGACGAGCAGCCGTTCGATCAGCCGCTCGGCGCCATCGATCTCCCGCTCAGCGGATGACACGGTTCACCTCCGCGGGCCCGAATCGTGCCCGCTTCGCAAGGGGGGCTCCGAGCTGGGCGAACACCGGGATCAGCAGCACGACGTAGAAGACGATGAATACGGTCAGGATCAGACCGTGGGGCGCCAGCGCGTCGAGGCGGTGGTAGTACCGAGTCGAGAACACGATCGCGAATGTCGCGCCGAGCGCCGACCAGATCACACCCGCGAGCGCGTAGCGGCCGAGGACCGACGAGTCCTGCTCGCCGCCTGGCGCTCCCGACAGCTTCCGCGCGAACTGCTGGCGCGCCCGCTGCCGCAAGCGAGGCTCGCGCAGGAAATCGACGAGGATGTTGTAACCGTCGCGATCGATGAACGGGTTCAGGTTGAAGAACGCGCCGACATACGCGCCGAACGCGAGCTGGAAGAAGACGTCTCGGAGCGAGCCGGCCGGGGCTGCCGCGCATGCGAACGAAAACGCAGACCCGAGCGTCAGGTCGCACGCGGGTCCTGCCCCACTGATCACGATCCGGTGCGCCCGGGGCTCGAAGTAGGCCTCGCCGGTATCGACGAACGCGTATGGAAACAGCAGCACGAGACGCAACCCGCCACGAGCAGCGCGGCGGCCATAGTGAGCGAGCGCGAGCCCGTGGCAGAGCTCGTGCACGGCGACGAGCGCAAAGCGGCCCGCGATGAACACCGCGCCGCCGATCACCAGGCGTCGCGCAACGACGAACGGAGTCCCGTAGCGAGCGCCGACGAGGTATGCGAAGGCGCCGAATCCGGCGAGCGCGAACAGGATCAGGAACGTCACCGCCAGCGGCGAGAACAACACCCGCCCCCAGTGGTGGTATGCACGCTCGAAGTAATCGCCGACCCCCGTCCAGGACCGCTCGCGAGGCTTGAGGATCTGCTCCAGGCGAGTCGGAGGATCGCTCAACGCCGGGGCGCCCCGCGGGCCTTCGAGCAGCTCGCGGTCCGCGAGCTCCGCGAGCAACCGCGCGAGCCGACCGGCGCCCTCGGGCCCGGCGACCCGCTCAGCCTCGACGAGCAGCTCGAGCACCGTCCGCCCGCCGTCGAGCAGCTCGAACAGCGCCGCGTCCTCGGCATCCATGCGGAGAAAGGCCCCGTTTCGAAGGTCGCGCAGGACAAAGCGCGCGCGGCCCTCCTGCTCGTCAAGGCGCTTCAGCGCCCATCCCGAGCGAACCCGCGGACGTGCCGAACCGTCGACTCCAGCGGGCAGGGCAGCCGCCGGCCGGAGCCCGAGGAAGGTGGCATCGATCGGCACCATCATGGTCTCCCCGGGTCCCGCTTCTGAGTGAATCGCCGAGGCGCCGTCCGAGTGCCAGGGTGATCGAGATCCGCCCGACGCTGCCGCCCCTGCGCCCTCCGAGCGCTGGCGGGCCGCCGGCGCCTCGCCCTCGACGAAGATCGTGACATTGGCGATTCGGATCTGAGCTCCCGGTGTCAGCAGGGTTGGGCCGGCGATCAGGCGCCCGGACACGGATGTGCCCCAGGTCGACCCCGCGTCTTCGATCAGCGGGCCGTTGGGCCCGTCGAAGATCCGCGCGTGCACCCGGGACACGCTGCGGTCGTCGATCCTGACGGTCGCATAGGCGGCGCGACCGATCGTCATCTGCCCCACGACCGGGACCCGAGCACCGTCCGGGAGGACGAGCGTCAGTCGCTCGATGGCGCTTGCGCGGTGGATTGCGGGCTGCTCAACCATGGGCCGAGAGTGGCTGCCATGCCGGATCAGCCGCCTGCGTGGCGACCCGGTGCTCGATGTCGAGTTGCTTGCGATCGATCGTCGCGATCGCGCCGGAGCTCTGCTTACAGAGCAGATCGGCCTGCATCACCGCGAGTTGCTCGCCGTCGGGACGCCAGCTCACCTGGCACGCAGGCGATGCCGTCGCCTTGGCCGGCGGGGCGAGCGCGTAGTCTCCCCGCGGCGCGAGGAACAGATAGAAGCCGTCGGTCCCGATGTTCGAGACGAGCGCGACTTGCCTGCCGTCGGGCGAGTACGCGCCGGCGAGGATCCCGTGACCAACGCGGGAGACGTCCGTCACAAGTCGCCCCTGGCCCCAGGCGCGCGCGTCGGTCGTGAACGGCGCGTTCGTCGTGAACTCGATCAGGCCGAAGGTGCTCGCGCTTGATCCGTCCTTCACCCCTGCCACCAGGACGGCCATACCGTCAGGCGACCACGAGATCTGGTGGGTCAGCGAGAACCCCGGATATCCCGTGCAATCGGGGTTCAGCTGATTCGGCCCAATCGTTGCGAAGCACAGCCGGCCGCCCCCTTTGCTCTCGTCGATGAACGCAAGCACGTTGGAGCGTGGCGTCGGCGCGTACGCCGGATCGTGGTCGTCGCTACCGGGCGGCGTTAGCGCCGAGGGCTGCCCGTTCGGTTGACCTGGAGCCCAGATCACGAGCTGGCCACCTTGGCTGTAGACCACATCGCTGCCGTCCGGGCTCCATGTCGCCTCTTGCTGGGGCTGCAGAGACTGAGGAGCAGTCGCCCTGAGCCGCCCCGATGCCGGATCGACGACCCGAACAACGGCGCGGTCGTCGTACGCGAGCGCCGGGAACCCTTCGGACACGAGCACCTTGACGCTCGAGCCGACCGGAACCGACGCTCCAGCGGCAGGCTCGGTCCCGATCAGGGCGCCGGCCGGCGACGGGGCGATGCGCTTGGCGCTCGTCGGTATCAGTCCAAGCTGCGAGAGCCGCTGCGCTGCCGTGCTGATGTCGCCGCCCAGCGCTGGGATCACGACCGGCTTACCTGCCGCCGCAGCTGACTTTGCTGCAGCTGCCGAGCTCGCCCCGGCCCCGGCGCCGGCCGCACCAGCCGCTGCCGCGAGCGCGGCCTTGGCTTTCCCGGATAGCTTCGGCCGCAGGAACACCTGCACCGGCGTCCCCGTCGCAACCGCAACTTGCTTCGCCGGGATCTGGCTTGCGATCGGCGCGCTTGGATCCGGCGGCTGCGGCGACACCGCACCCAACTGCAGCCCCGCGGCCCTCAAGGTTTGGTCGGCAGTCACTGCGGACAGGCCAACGACCGAAGGAACCCTGACGGAGCCCGAGCCCTTTGCGAGCTGGATGCTGACAAGCGTCCCGCGTTTGACGTGCTTGCCGGCCTGCGGAGATTGATCGACGATCGAGCCGGGCTTTGCGGACGGACTCTGCACGAGCTCGACCTGCGGGGACAGCTCGACCCCGGCCTTGTCGGCCAGTTTCTGAGCGTCGAAGACGTTCTGTGCCTGTTTCAGGTTGGGCACGACCGTCTGCTTGGGCGCAAGCAGGATCACAAGCGCCACGAGGGCTGCTGCAATCGGCGCGAGGACGGCGAGCCACCAGGGCAGCCAGGAGCGCTGGCGATAGACGGCGCGCAACGGAACCAGCGACTCCTCGCCGCCGTCGGGTGTGGCGCTGACGAGAATCGGCCGATCCTGCCCGCGGCCCAGCCAGATCTGCCTGGGCGGGAACACGGTCAGCGGCGCCTGCACGCCCTCACCCGGCTCGACCACAACCGAGGGCTGGGCGAACCGGAACTGGCACTCGCCGTCGGCGTCCTCGGCGCTCAACCGCACCTCCGCTCGGGCGTTTGCCCGGTTGCGGACAGTCAGCACGAAGCGTGCCTTCAGACGCCCCGACGCGCGGTCCGGCGCCAGCTTCGCAGCCACGTCCTCGTAGGGCTCGATCGTCAGCGTTGCCGGCGCGGCGGCGAGCTCCGTCCCGTGCGCACGGGAGTACGCGACGACCTCGATCGCCCACGGCCTCGCATGCGCTTCGGGGCTGCGCGGCGGGTGCAGGTGGACTTGGACCTCCTGCTCGTACTTGCCGCTGGTGCCGTACGGGACAAGGTACGCCGTCGGCGGCGTCACCGTCCACCAACCCTCGGGAAGCCCCCGCACCTCGATCTCGTAGTTGTCGACGATGTCGCCTTCGTTGCGAACGAGTCCCAGCACGACCGCGCGCTGGCCCGGCCGCACGCTGAGCGCCACCGTCCCCTCCGTCGCGCCGTCGTCCTCAGGCAGGCGCAGTAACAACGCCGCCCCGCCGAGAGCGCGCGACGGCGACCGCGACCGCGACCGCGGCGACGACGGCGGCGGCGGCCGTCGGCCGTCGGGCGCTCGGACGGGTCGCGGCGAGACGGCCGCGACGGACATCGGGGCAAGTGTGAGGTCGGGGTCCAGTGGTGGCCTGGCCGATTCGCCGGCGCCGCGGATCCGGCGGGCCGCCGTGTGCGCAGGTAAACTCGCGGATCCCCGAGACTCGCCTAGCGCCTGGACGAACTGCGTCGGCTCCCAGCGCAGGTACTCCCCGCACTGGCAGAAGTCACGACCATCTTCGTTTTCCCTACCACAGCTTGAGCAAATCTTCATCAGACATCTGACCCCTTTTCGAGGGTTGCCGACGACCCTCTGACCCTGAGGCGATAGCCGACATGCGCCGGCTTCACCGACTCGATCACCCGTGCGACGGTCGCGGCATGGTCCTGTGAGACGGGCGCGTCGCAGTAGACGACGAACGCAGGCGGCTCGGGGTCGGCAAGGGGGCCGTCGGACGCCCACCTGACGGCGCCGCCATCTTCGATCCGCAGCGGCAGCTCGGGGAAGTTGAGCTCGAGCGCCAGGGCCATGCCGGCGCGCGTGCCGCGGAGGCGGCCGAGCTCCGCGGCTCGCCCGACGAGCGTTCGCAACTGCGACGGGGGCTGCGCCTCGTTGTGCTCGAGCCCGAGCCATTCGATCGCCAGACCGAGGATGTCGACCGGCGCCAGCTCCGGGTCGAAGTGGGCGGGCATCGTGTCCAGCACAGCCACGATCGGATCGAGCACGCCCTCCAGCGCTGCCAGAAACCGCATCCCGAATTCTGCTTCGTGATAGAGCGAAGGCAGGCCGCCGCGAAGGTAACGGCGCGAGGAGGCCGGCGTCGGAGCGGGATGCTCACCCCGCTCAGGCGCCGAGCGCACAAGCGCAAAGCCCTCGCCGGCATACGTGACGAAGCCGGTGATCTGCTGGGTCCCGTCAACCGGAGCAAAGTTGGGGCCGTCGGTCATCGCGCAAACTCCGGGTGGACGGCCTTGACGACATGCCGCGCGGAGGCGAGCAGCTCGTCGGGCTCGAGCATCACGTGGCTGCCGGTCGGTTGTGGCGCCTGCTCGCCGGTTCGCAGGTCGGTCTCGTAGACCCGCAGGATCTTCACGAACTCGACGCCGTCAACGGAATGGACGATCTGATAGAGCTCTCCCTGGTTGAGCAGGCGCCCGAACGGCCACCCGCTTGCGGGGCCGGTGGAAGAGCCCCCCACCAGCGGGTTGATGTAGGTGTAGAGCGCCTGCAGCACCTCCTCCTCCACCCGCTGCAGACCCGCCTGCGGGTCGGCTTGGAGGTTGACGACCACGGAGATGCCACGGAGGCGCACCGGCAGCAGGTCGACCGTCGTGCCGATGACGCGGCGGCCATCGAGGTACGACGCGATCTCGCGCAACAGGTCGGAGTCTGGTGTGAGCTCCGCAAGCGTCAGATGACGATCAGCCGGCGCGACCCGGGGGAGGACATGGACCTTGATCGAGTCGCTCGGCCGCGACGGCGCCAGGCAGATCGTGCGGCCCACGCGCGAGGACGACTGGCTGACGAGAAACTCGAAGTCCTCGGCGGTCACCGCGCGATACCTCGTGCGGATCTCCATCGCGGCGCGCTGCCGCGCCGACTCGAGCGATTCAGGATCGACTCCGCCGTATGCGGGTTGCGGGTTCGTAACCGATGCCACGCCCGCGATGCCGTTGCGCAGAACCGTCAGCGTCCCAGCCGCGACGTTCCCCTGCCGGCCACCGCCGTGGCGGTAACCGCCGATCCGAAGCTCGGCTCCTTGCTCGGGGATCGCGCCGTACTGAGTCCAGCCTCCGTCCGGCTGTCGAACCGCGGGCCCGAGCTCGATCTGGCCGCTGCCCGAGTCGAGCTTGAAATGGTGATCCTCGGGACCGGATGCTGCGAACGACTCGACCTCGCTCCATTGGATCCAGCGGTCAGCGCCGGGGTTGCGGACCTCGAGTCGCTCCGTGTCGGTGAGCGCCAGCACCGGCGAGAAGCGCAGCGAGAACACCTGTCCGGGCGTCCCGTCGCTGGTCCCGAGCCATTCCTCGGGCGACCGAGCGGCGTGCTCGACTCCGACGAGCGCCCCGATCGGCGCCGCCGTGATCGCGTAGACCTCAGGCGGCTGCGAGTACGTCCCACCTGTGTCGTCGCTGGACTCAACGATCCGGCATCGCAGCCAGCGCAGGCGGTGGCCCCCGACCGCTGCGATCCCCGAGCCGTCCGGACACTGAATCTCAACGGCACCTTCCCCGTAGTTGAAACCGCCGGTGTCATCGCTCAGCACCTCGGACTGCGCCCAGCCGCCATTGCCGTCGCTGATCTCCCAGCGCAGCGGTGGCCGCTCGGGATCCACGCCGACGCCGCGAGCCATCGAGCTGTCGATTTCGACCCGCATCAGCAGCCTCGAGATCGGTTCGTCGAATCCCAGGTACAGGGCGTCGCCGGCCTGCGGCGGCGCCCCGAACGGGAGCCGGTCGGGGCCCTGTGGGCGTGCCGTCCCGTCGGCCACGGCGATCGACTGGTACTCGCCGCCACGCTGCACGACGTACGCCGACGGGCGGGCCGGCGCGATCCGGAACGTCTCGGAGACTTGGAAGGCGATCGACTCCTCGGCAGCCGTCCGGAGCGTCCCGACCTCTGTCGTTCCCGCTGCGATTTCGATCGGTTCCTGCGGAACCGCCGCCAGTCGGAAGCGCACCGCGGTGCGAGCGGCGGTCGGTCCGTGAAGCTGGACGCCGAGCAATTCGAGCAGCGCGACGTGCAGCTTGTCCGGCACCCGGTTCAGCCGGTAGATCAGCATGTCGGTCATCCAGGCGAACAGCTCGATCAGCGTGATTCCGGGATCGGAGACGTTGTGCTCGGTCCACTCGGGCGAGGTCCGCGCGATCCGCATCCGCGCCTCCGAGACGAGCTCCTGGAAGTGGCGATCGTCGAGCTTGATCTGGGGCAGGTGATTCACGCCAGTTCCTCCGCCGGGATCACGTAGAACGGATAGACGAGGTTGTGCGCCTGGTTCGTCGCCCTGATCACGTAGCCGATCGTGATTTCGAGCCGGCCCTCCGCCATCCCGGAGAGCTCGAAGTCGATCGCCGTCACCTCGATCCGCGGCTCCCAGCGCACAATCGCCGCGTTGATTGCAGTCTCGATCCGCCCGACGGTCGCCGCATCGATCGTGTCGAACACGAGCTCGTGGATCTCGCAGCCGAACTCGGGGCGCATCGGCCGCTCACCGGGTGCCGTGCCGAGGATCAGCCGCAGTGCCTGTTCGATGTCTTCACGGCCGCTGACGAGCGCGATCCCGCCGCGGCGATCGACCGTGAGCGGAAACGCGAGACCCGATCCGAGAATGTCCGACATGCCCCTTCTCACCCCAGCTCGATCATCTGGCCGCTGACCTGCACGCCTGAGTCGGAGAGCTGGATCTGCGTATTGCCGCATTTCAGGGTCAGCGTCGAGGTCGCGTCGATCTCGATCTCGGCATGCCCTTTGAACAGCAGCTTGCCACCGCTGTTCACCGTGTACGCATGCTGTGACTCGTGGTAGATGCGCTTGTCGCTACGCAACGCGAACGAGCCGTCCCTGCCCTGCAGCAGCCTGTCGGCGGGAAGGTCCTTGCCGTTGAACAACGACCCGAGCACGTACGGGCGTGTCGTGTCGTCGTGCTCGAAGCCGACGAGGACCTCCTCGCCAGCGACGGGCAGCATCAGCAGCCCCCGCTCGTTGCCGGCGCTGAGGCCTGCGATTCGCGCCCACGTCCCCTCGGCATCATCGCCGAGGGCCGGGTATCGGACGCGGACACGACCCATGTTGTCCGGGTCCTGGTTGTTGGTCACAACTCCGAGCGTCAGCTGAGCGCCGAACCGCGGCTGCGCGGCTCCGCGATCCGCACCGACCGCTCCGAGCACGGTATGCGAGGCCGAATTGCTGAACCGCGTTTCGTATGTGCTTCCCCCGCGCAATACGTGAGTCGCACTTGCCACCCGGTAGGTGCCACTGAACGCATTTCCAACTCCCCTGACGGTGACCTTTGTGCCGGCCCTGATATCGGGGTTGCCGTCGGTGACTCCCTCCGCTGCGATATAGGCGTTCGCGAGCTTGTCGAGCAACGCCTGGGCGACCGCCGTTCCCTCGGCCTGAGTCTTGACCGGCTCCGTCGCGATGTGCGCCGTGGCTCCGTCGAATGCCTGCGCCACGGTTTCCCGGTCGAGGCCGATCTCCGCGATCTGACGAGGATCCGAAACCGTAACGTCGATCACCTGCTTGGTCTTCGGATCCTGTGCGAGCAGCGTGACTTCTTTGACCTGCTGGATCGCCGTGACCCGGGGATTGAACGAACGCAGCGTCTTCGGCCACTCGAGCTCGACTGCGCCCTCGGGCGTCGGCTTGCGGAAGTGCGCGATCTTGTCTTCGACGATGAACTCGAAGCCGATTCGCTCAGCGAGCCGCCAGATGAAATCCCAGTCGGTCTCGTTGTCCTGCTGGACGAAATCGTGCGGCTCCCCGCTTGGGTCACAGTCCGGGTCAAAGCCCGCCTGCTCGACGATCTTGCCGACGATGTCGCTCGTGGTCTGATTCTGGAATGTCCTCACCCGCCGCGTTCTCTGCAGCACGTGCGAGCGGTCGAATCCCCGCACCAGCAATTCGACACCGCCGGCTCCGAAGCGAGGCTCAAGCGTCACGATCTCGCCCGTGAACAGGGTGCTCGTGCCCAGCGCATCGCGTGCGCCGAGGCGAACCTCGAGCTTGCTGCCAATGTCGAACGGGTGCGAGTCGATCGGCTCGGGCTGGCCATTGACGCCCTTCTGGAAGCCCGCGGTGAACGTGCAGACATCCGGCAGCTTCAGGTAGTTGAGCACCCTCACCTCACGGATCCGGGCGCTGATCTCGGTCGGAATCTCTTCGCCGTCGACGAGCACCGAGTACAGCGCGACATGCTTCTGGGGTGCTGTGCCGTTCATCCGTCGAGCCTCGGGATCGTGAGCGTGCTGCCGCGCCGCAGGTGCAGGGGGTTGTCGATGCCGTTCGCCTCGGCGATCACGCGCCAGCGGGTGGCGTCTCCGTATGCGTGGTACGCGATCGACGGCAGCGAGTCACCGTCGGTGACCCTGTGCTCGCGCAGGCCGGTGATCGCGCGGGTAGTCGGGTTCTGGGCCTTTCCGGCCGGCGAGGAGGGCTCCGCCTGCGCGAGTTCGAGGTCGACGAACGCGCGCACCGGTTCGCCGTTGGGACGAAACCGTGCGTACCGGATCGAGAGCGACATCGGCGCTGCCTTTGGCAGCTTCACCGAGCCCCAACTGAACTCGATGAACTTGGGTGCGGTGCCGTTCCCATGCATCGCGCCCATCAGCTTGTTCGCCTGCTCCTTGACGCTTTGCTCGGGTCCGTCGAGCGAGGCGTCGAGCAGCAGCGAGAGCTTATAGATCATCGGCATCCCGCCGCCGAATTCCGGCTTGGGGAGATCGTCACCCTGATTCGGCTTGTATGTCCACACATTGGCCTTCGACACCGTGTAGTCCTGCGGGTTGAAGGCGCACTCGAGCGTGTCACCGCCGAGATCGAGTTTTGCCTTCTGGAATCCCTCTGGATACGCCATTGCTCGCTCCTTAGAAACCCTGTAAACCGCCGTGAGCGATCTCGAGCGTTTCGAGTGCCACCGTTGACGAGCCCGCTTCCGATGCCGGCCCGGTCCATCGCACGGGGAATGCGTTGGCAAAGGTGAAGATCCTGACCGGCACCTGCTTGTGCGTCTGAAAGGTGACGATCACCTCTTTGAGATCCGCGCGCGTACGCGATGCGTTGAACCACTTGAACACCGCGTCCTCGTTGGTCAGCCCACGTGTCAGCACGAGGTTGGGATACGTGAGCTGACCGGGTAGCTGATGGACGAACTCGTTGTTGCCGCCTTCGGCGTACTGCAGAACGTCAACGTGGAGCTCCAGCCCCGAGCAGCGCGTGAACATCCCGATCGTGTCGATCCCAGGCACCTTGACCACGAACAGGCTGATCGGAGTGATCTGATTGAGGAGCATCGATCAATCCACCTGGTCAGAACGGCTCGTCGACGATCTGCCCGAGCTGCTCCTGCTCCTCACGCAATCGGCTGAGCAGCTCGCGGTACAAGTGATCTGAGCCGGGATCGCCGCCACCCGCTGGTGGGGTGCTGGCGTGTCCCCCGGCCGCGTGAGCCGCGGCGCCACCGATCGAGGGAAGCCCGTGATGACCGGCCAGCGACGGCATCGCGGGCGATGCGATCTGGGGTGGGTGCAACGAAGGCGCACTTGGCGGCTGGAACGAGGAAGCCCCCGGCGGGTGAAACGAGGAAGCCCCCGGCGGGTGAAACGAGGGAGCGCTCGGCGCATCAAGCGAGGGTGCACCCGGCGTGGGGACCGCGGGAGCGCTCGGCGCATGGAGCGATGGTGCGCTGGGCGTATGGGTCGGCATGCCCAGGTTGGATGCCGCAGCCTGGGCTTCGCCGGACGCGGCGGCTTGGAAGCCTGAGCTCGGAATCGTCGGGAGCGTTGGCGTGGGCAGGCCGAACTGGCGGCTCAGGACGGACGGGCGTGTGGTTTGCGCGGCTGCGCGGCGACTGACGCGAGCGACCGGGCGATCAGGGCTTGTGACGGGCCGACTCGCCGCACGGAGCGGCGGCGGATCGCCGGCCCGCTGTGCGATCTGGCCGACGCGCGGCAGCGGCGGCGTCGCGATCGGGGCTGCCGAGATCTGCGCGCTTGTCGTGACCTGAGCGACAGCGGCATCCTCACGTGCGGGTCTGCGGAAGATCCGGGACAGGAGCGACCTGCTCTGCGGCCGCGCGGGCTCGGCCGGCGCAGCCGGCGAGGCGTCCGCCGGCGATCGAACCACCGTGAGATGCGGCGGGCTCGCAACCGCCGCCCGTCGTAGCCGCGGGCGGGTCGTTTCATTCTCGGCGGCGGCGCGAGGCTTGTCCGCTCGGGGTCGCCGTGCCAGGCGCACGGACACCGCGGCCGGCCGCTGGGCGGGCCGTTCGGCGGCCGGTGTGGCGGCCCGTTCGGCGGCCGGTGTGGCGGCCCGTGCCGCGGGCCGCCCGAGGTCCGGCGCGCTCGTCGGTGCCGGCCGCTCGTGGTCGCGTCGCGCTTCGCTGTCCGGCACCCGCGCAACGATGCGCAGCGGCGTCGCCGGTGCGCGGGAGACCTCGTGCCGGGCGCCCCGCTCGGGTGCCACCGGCACGTCCGCAGCCGGCTGCGGCGCCACCTCGAGCTGCGGCGTGGCGATCTCTACCGCTGCCGGCTCAGCCGGCGTCCTGGCGATCCGCATCGCGCCGTCATCCGCAGACCGTCGGTCTGGAGCGTGCGCCTCGGGCCGCTCGGGTCCTTGACGCTCAACCGGGACGATCTCCGGACTCGGGTCCTTTGCCGGCTCGCGGGCGAGGCGCTCGAGCTTCGCCGGGGCCGGAGCGTCGCCCTCAGGGGTTGGCCCCTCCAGAATCCGCGCCCCGCGGCTGCGCTCCAGCACGCCGCGCGCGCCCGGCTTCTCCCGCTGCCAGACATTCCAGAGGTAGTGCATGTCCTCGGGCAGCCCGGATGGCAGCGGTTCGGGCGCATCGACCAGCACCTTGGGCCGATCCTCGGGCGTCCGCGCAACACGCTCGGGGGATGCCCCGAGGAGATCGGCAATCGCCGGGGAGTCCAGCGGTGGGTTGAAAGCCGGTTCGGTCGCCGCGACCGGCCCGACCGGACCGACCGGACCGACCGGGGTGCTTGCCGCCTCACGAGCCGCCTGTGCCGATGGCGCGTCGTAGCGTGTCTCCAAGCTCCGTGACGCGACTGGCGATGAGGCGATGTCGGGACGCAATGCGGGCCTCCGAACAGGCGCCAGGCGGGTTGCGGCGCGCAGGAGCTTTGGCGCCCGCGCGGCGGCGACGCGTTCGCCGAGCCGACCCACGCCGATCCGATGCCGCGCCGAGGTGACCGACCCCGCCAGGCGGTCGACGCGCCGCGCCGCGGCAAGCGCGCGGCGCACGAGCGGCCGAGCGTGCTGCACGCGGCGGCCGCCGCGGGAAGGTGCGGACGCGGTGCCGGCTGCTGCGCTCGGCCGGCCGCCTGGGATTTGTGGTCGCATCAGTGGTCGTGTCATGAAGTCAGGGTTGTTGCAATTGCTTGCGCCTCCGCCAAGAACCGGCGCCGATCAGCGTGCTCCAGGTCCAGGATCGAGTGCAGAGGCCAGTGGAAGTGGTACGCGAGCTGGGCCGTCTCCGAGAGCAACTGAGTTGGAGACGGCCCTCTCATTCCCCCAATCGACCGTCCTCGATCTCGGTCAGGTCCACCTCGAACTCGTGTGCGCATTCGGGACAGTTGACGACGCCGACGGCCTCGCCGTTGCTGTTGATCCGCTCGTAGAGACGTTGCAGGTGATCGAAGTCGCCCGCGTAGAGCCCCTCGACAAGCTCCGGCGTGATCTGAGTGATCTCGCCGATGCGCGTCACCGTCCGAGCGAGGAGCAGGATGCTCAGATACGCCTGGTTGCGCCGA
This sequence comes from uncultured Solirubrobacterales bacterium, assembly GCA_963794285.1. GTDB lineage: Bacteria > Actinomycetota > Thermoleophilia > Solirubrobacterales > Solirubrobacteraceae > Palsa-465. The sequence goes on along the minus strand of CAWCDS010000005.1, from coordinate 672,782 downwards.
ACGTCGGCGTGCCGCAGTGGCTCGATCTCGTCGCGAGCGGTCGCCAGCCGCATCGTCCCATCGCGGTGCACGCCGCCCGCAGGGTCGACGTAGCCTCGCGGTAGCGTGAATGCGACTTCGGTTCGCATCTCCGGCTCCCGTCCTCGGAACGCGCCGCTAGGCGGTTCGCTTGGCTTCCTTGAAGCCGAGCACGATCGTCTCTGTCAGAACCGCCGACCCACCGGCTTGGGTCTGGCCCGGGCTGTAGCTCTTGATGTACGCGTCGGTCAGGCTCCAGGTCATGACCGGGCTGCCTTGGTTGTCGCAGGCATCGAGCGTGACCTGTTTGACGTTCCCGTCCATGCCCTGTTCTGCGAGCGTGATCGCCCAGTCATGCAGCGTCTTGTTGTCGGTGACGCCGCGGGTGAGCGTGACGTCACCAAAGGTCAGGATCGAGTTGGTGTGGATCTTCTCGCCCTTGCCCTCACTCGTGAACACGTCGATGCTCTCGCTCGTGAGGTTCAGCGTCGGAAAGGTGCACGACGTGAACACCCCGCCGCTCTCCTGATCGATGCTGATCTTGGTGTACGCAACCGGGATTACCTTCTCATCGGCCATTTTCGGCTCCCCTTTCTGTTGTCAATCCTGTTGTCATTCCTCGACTTCTGCTTCACTCGCGCCGCCGGTGAACTGGCTCAGCCGGAAGATCACGAACTCGGCCGGCTTCACCGGCGCGATCCCGATCTCGCACACCACCTGCCCGGCCTCGATCACCTCGGGAGGGTTCGTCTCTTCGTCGCATTTGACGTAGAAGGCCTGCGCCGGCGTTGCGCCGAACAGCGCCCCGTCTCGCCACACCCGCATCAGGAAGTTCGAAGCGGCGATCTGCAACTGCATCCACAGCCGCCGGTCGTTGGGCTCGAACACGCTCCACTGCGTGCCCGCGATCACAGACTCGGCGACATAGTTGAACAGCCGCCTGACGTTGATGTAGCGCCACTCGGGGTCGCTTGACAGCGTGCGGGCCCCCCAGATCCGGACGCCGCGGCCGGGGAACGCGCGGATGCAGTTGATCCCGTTCTGGTTGAGCGCGCCCTGCTCGGAGTGCGTGACCTGGAAGCCGATTCCGTTCACGCCGCGCACGACCTCGTTGGCGGGCGCTTTGTGGACCCCGCGTGTGCTGTCGGTCCGAGCCCAGACGCCCGCGACGTGACCGGATGGTGGGACCAGGATCGGACTGCCTGTGAGCGGGTCCATGACCTCGATCCAGGGGTAGTACAGCGCCGCCATCTTTGAGTCGTAACCGGCGGTGTTCATCCGCCACTCGAGCACGTCCTGGGCGCGGAGCCCGGCGGGGGCGTCGAGGATCGCCATCCGATCGCCCATCGTCTCGCAGTGGGCGATCATCTTGCCTTGGAGATCACGCGCCGCAGCGCCGTTGCCGTTGGTGGCGACTGCCATCAGGTCCGGCATGCAGACCATCGTCACCTCGTCGACCGCCGCGAATCCGCCCATCCCGCGCCGCTCGCCGACGTCACCCTCGAAGTCCGCCGGGCCGACTTCGGCCGCTGAGACCGATGGCGCGGACAGGGCATACGTCCCCGCGGCGGGAACTCGCTGGGCGTCAGGCAACGACGCGCCGGTCTCCTCGATCTTGATCAACTTTGAGTGCGCGTTGACCTTCGTCGCGAGGTAGGCGCGGCCTCTCTTCGTGGTGCTGAGGCCGTCGAATTCCTCGCGGTCGTGGCCCGCGGTGATGATCAGCTTGTAGGTCTTCTCCTCGCTTCCCTCTGCATTGGGCTCTTCGCTGAGCTCGACTTGGACCTGCTCGCCGGCGCCGTCGAGGGCGAGCACGCGGAATGCCTCGACCCCCTTGTCCGCCGCTGCCGGAAGCGCGGCGCGTGGGATCTGGCGGCCGCCATCGGCGCCGACCCGTACGACCCAGCACAGAGTGCCGCCGTTCAAGAAGTAGCCGTAAACGGCGTGCGCGAGATAGGCGCCCTCCAGGAAGGGCCCGTTCTCCGGGCTCTCAGGGTCGCCGAAGGTCCTCACGAATTGGGACCAATTGGAGATTCGCATCGGCGTGTTCAACGGGCCGCCGGGAGCGAGCCCGACGAACGCCGCCACGGACGTTCCGACGCCCTCGATCGGCTTCGACGACGACGGCATCTCCTCGATATAGACCCCTGGGGTCAGGTAAGTGGGCATGTGACTCCTCGACTCTTCATCTGTTGACTTGATTCATGCGCGCTTGCGAGAACTCGTGTTCGCGCGCGGGCCTGGTGAACCGATCACCAGGTCGACGTTTTCTCCCGGGATCGCGATCGTCGCCGCGACCTCCGCCCCAGCGGCCGTCCGCGCCAACAGACGGTGCACCCCAGGGCGCACGCGGTCGAACACGAACCGGCCGTCGGAATTGGTGGAGGTCCAGGAACCTGACTCGGGCATCGCCACCCAGGCGTTGCCGACTGGCCGGCTGTGCCGATCCTTGATCGTCCCACCGAACCGGTAGAGCTCGACCATCGTCGCGCGCGGGGCATCGCGCGCCACCGTCTGCACCGTCTGCGTGCGAACTTCGGGACCGCGCACAAACGCGGCGCCGGAGCGAAACGAGAGACGCAGCGCGAAGTCGATCGATGGCTTGTAGTGCCCACCGACCGCGGTCCAGAAGTCCGCCTTCTCCTCCATCGGGCGACCGACCACCGTCTCGATCGTTCCCGCCTCAGCCAGCCGACCGTCGAGGACGTCGGCCGGCAAGCGGCGGTAGGAATGCAGGATTGCAAGCAGTTGCGAGAGCAGCCTGTGCTCGTCTTCGACCGCGTTGGACCAAGCCGTGATCGCGTAGGTCGCCTCCAGCCGGAGGTCTGGCGGCGTCGTCACCGCGCGCCCGTTGCCCCGCCGTTCCCCACCCGAGATGTCGGTCTGGTCGAGCGCTTCGCGGAGGTCGTACAGGAACAGGCTGACCGTCGGTCCAGTCAACTTCCCCGACCATTCGCGCGAGGGCGCATCGAACGAGATCTCCACGCCCTCGAAGCCGTGATGCGCGAGCTCGCGCTTCAACAGCGCGCGCAGGCCTTCGTCCAGGTCAGCCAGGGACGTGTTGAGCGGCACGTCGATCACGAGCCCCATCAGCCGGGCCGTCCTCTCTTCAGTCTGGATTTCGGTCGCATGAGTCGATCTGTGATTGCGGGAAGAATGACCAGACGTCAGACGTCTGGTGTCGAGTAAGAGTCATTTATGTCGCCGATCCTTCCCACACGCACCGAAGACTTTTCAGACCCACGCCCGCCGCAGCGCCCCACAGTGCCTACAGCCGCCGAGCGCGAGCCCCTCACCCCCGCGCAGCGCGCCGCGAGCCACCTCGGCAACCGCAATTTCTCCCACCTGCTCTCACGGATGCACGATGGGGAGGGCATCCTGCCGAGCGGCCTCGTCCACCGCGACGTCCAGTCCGCGATCGCAGCCTCGCGCGGGCGGGGCTCGCTGCTGAGCCGCGACGTCTCGCGCCAGCTCGAGTCGGCGTACGGGGAGCCGCTCGGCAGCGTCCGCATCCACACCGGCGAGCACGCCGCCGCGCTCGCCCGCGCCGTGTCCGCACGCGCGTTCACGGTCGGCAGCGACGTGTTCTTCGCGCGGGGCGAATACGAGCCGACAAGCCGAGGCGGGCAGGAGCTGATCGCCCACGAGGTGGCGCACGTCGTCCAGCAGCGCGGCGCGCCGGCGTCGGGCCCGCTGAGCGTCTCACAGCCGGGAGATGCGAGCGAGCGCGAGGCCGAGGCAATGGCGAGCGATGCGATCGGCTGAGATCCCGACGAGCGGCTGGCTCGCGTTCCTGGACGAGCGGCTCCGGGGCGCCGTCGGCGCCGCCGCCGGCCGCGACGAGGACCCGGACGACCCGTTGCGGGGGCTCTACATCACCGACGAGCAGGCGCTTGCGCTCGCCGGCGAGGCCGGCGCGCAGATCGCCGAGGATCCCCTCTCGCGCGCGGCCGCCCTGCTCGAACTCGATGCGCTCGAGGTGGCCGCGCTCGCCGTCTGTGCTGCGCCCGAGCTCCATCCTCGCTACGGCCGTCTCTACGGCTACCTGCACGACGACGTGACCCGGCGGCTCGCGAGTCCCCGGCTGGCGGCAGCGCTGCTCGCCGGTGGCGGCGTCGAGCAGGCCGACGTGCTCGCGTGCTTTGCCCCGGACGCCCGGCTGGCCGCCGTCGGCGCGATCCGCCTCCACGCGCCCGACCCGGCCTTCCCGCTCGCGGACCGGGCGGTCAAGCTGACAGATCGGCTCGCGGCCTTCCTGCTCGGGGCGGGCGCGGGTTTCGGGGAAGCGGGCGCGCCGCTCCCGATCCGGCGCGTGCATGCCGACGGCGCCGACCCGGGGCGGCGCGATGCGGTGCACGAGGTCGCGAGGGCGTTGCAGGCGCGCACGAGACTTCCGCTTGTCGTCTGCGGGCCGGATGCTCCGGCGATCGTCGCCGCCGCGGCCGGCGGCCCCGTCGTGCTGCTCGACGTTCGCCACCTGAGCGACGCGCAGCCGCGGGCCGACGCGACGCTTGCGGCCGCGCTCGAGCGGTCTCTGCTCTGCTTCGACGGCCTCGAGCAGCTCGCGCCGGCCGAGCGCGCACGGATACTCGAGCAGATCGACGCTCAGCCGCAGCGCCCGGTGCTGATCGGACGGGACCGGAGCGACGCGCAGGCGCTCAGCGAGCGCACGGTGGTGCTCGTCGAGGTGCCGCTCCCATCGTTCGCCGAGCGCCGGGCCGCCTGGGAATCGCTCACCGGCTCGGCGGCCGCGAGCGCGGTCGCCGCCAAGTTCCGCCTGTCCGTGGAGCAGATCCGCGCCGGGGCTGAGATCAGCCTGATCTCCGCTCAGGTGCGCGGCGCGACGATCCCGGAGGCTGCCGATCTCGACCGGGGCGCCCGGCACGCATCGACCTCGCGTCTCGGTGACCTGGCCGCCCGGTTGCCGGCGGTGTTCGGCTGGGATGACCTCGTGCTGCCCGACCGCCAACGTGGCCTGCTGCGCTCGATCTCGGCGTACCTGCGCCACCGCGATCGTGTGCTGTCGGAGTGGGGCTACGAGCGGACCGTGGCTCGTACACAGGGACTGAAGGTGCTGTTCGCGGGCGAGTCAGGGACCGGGAAGACGATGGCAGCGCAGGTTCTCGGCTCGCAACTCGGACTCGATCTGTTCCGGGTCGATCTCGCCACAGTGGTGTCGAAGTACATCGGTGAGACCGAGAAGAACCTCGAGCGGATCTTCACCGCCGCCGATGGCTCCAACGCGATCCTGTTCTTCGACGAAGCCGATGCGCTGTTCGGCAAGCGCTCGGAAGTGTCGGACTCGCATGACCGCTACGCGAACATCGAGGTCGCCTATCTGCTGCAGCGGATGGAGGCGTACCCCGGCGCGGTGATCCTGGCGACGAACTTCCGTCGCAATATCGACGAGGCGTTCGTCCGGCGGTTGGACTTTGTCGTCGATTTTCCGTTCCCGGAGGCGGAAGACCGCAAGCGGATCTGGGAATTGGTGTTCCCGCGCGAGGCGCCGGTTGCCGATGACGTCGACCTCGACTTTCTGGCGACGCAGTTCAAGCTGTCCGGCGGCGCGATCCGCAACTGCTCGCTGGGGGCGGCTTTCCGTGCAGCGGAATCCGACGAGGAGATCTCGATGGCGCATCTCGTGCAGGCAGTGGCACAGGAATACGCGAAGCAGGGACGGTTGACGCTCGAGGCGGACTTCGAGCGGTTCCACGACATGATCCGCGTGCGATGAGCAGTCCTCGGCGAGCGCTCCGAGCGCGATCCGTTTGGGGGGGAGTGGCGGCGGCAGGCTTGCTGCTGGCGGCGTCGGCGAGTGCGGCTCCGTCGTGGCTGCCGAAGACCACTCTTGCGCTCGACTCGGGCCACTCGGCCCATGGGGTCCAGGTCGCCATGGATGCCAGGGGCGACGCACTGACGCTGTTCAACATCACGCAGACCGCCGCCACAAACGCGCAGACGGTGGAGTCAGACGACCGCTTCGCCGGCCACGCGTTCGGCAACTTCACCGACATGTCACAGGGGCCGATCGCGGCCGACACGCTCGGCTCGTTCGACGGCCGGGTGGCCGTCGACGGCGCCGGCGACGCCGCTGCGGTCTGGTCCTACCAAGCAGATCCAGCAGGCAACCCGAACGCTCACACGATCCGGCTGCGTATGCGCCCGGCAGGCGGAGACTGGGCAGCTCCGATCGACGTGTCCGCGCCGGGAGCGCCGGCGGGCGAGGACGCCCGGTTTCCGTCACTCGCCGTCGACGGGCGGGGGACGCCGACCGTGGCCTGGCAGGACACTCAGGCATTTGGCGATGTCCGAGCGGTCACGCGATCGGGGAGCAGCGTGCCGAAGATGCCTCAGCTGCTGACCTCACCCGGGGAGATGGGTGCTGACCCGGCCGCCGGGGCGAATGCACGCGGGGACCGGGCTGTCGCCTGGCGCGACCGGAGCACGTCGAACGACCAGTTGATCGCCGTCAACACGGCCGCGGCCGGTGCGTCGGCGTTCGCCGTGCGCAGGACCTTGAGCAACTCCTCGAGCGCCGGCATCGTCGGCGCCCCGGTCGACGCAGTCAACGCAACCGGGACCGCGACGGTCGTCTGGGGTGAGGGGACGACCACCGGACCGATCAGCGCCGCCGATATCCCGCTCACTGGCAACCACGTTCGAGTGCCCGCGACCGCGCGACGGCCGAGGACGAGATGTGGGAGTAGGTGAACGGCATCGATCCCGATTCCTGCTCGCAGGATTCAAAAGGCCCTGCTCATGGCAACGGCACCTCTCGAACCTCCTCGACCACGGTCCGATGCGCGACGTAACCGGGTAGCAGCCCGAGCGCACTCGTTGTGTCCGCGGCTTGCACCGTCCACCACAGACGATGTCCACCGGTCGCGCACGAGCCGAAAGGTCGTCCGTGACGCAGCGGACTGGCAAAGCCTTTCCAGGCCGCGATTGCGATCGCGCATTCCTCGGGCTCGTGTTGATGCGACAGGACGAACATCGGCATCAGCAGAGCATGCCTGGCGATCCCCACATCCGGTATAGGGATAAACCCCGAATCCGCCCCTGAATTCCCGACAATCAGCGCCGTTGCCCCAGGGGGTGGTCGTAAAACCGTACTTTTCGTTAACACGGCCACCCCCCGCGCAGGCGCGTGCCTGACGGTCGGCAGCGACGGAACCGCCGCGCTCGCGTGGGTCGGCGGGACACCGGGCTTCAACGTGATCCGGATTGCTCGCCTGGATCCCGGCCAGACCAGCTTCGCGCAGGCGACCTCCTGGGCCGCAAATGCACCGATTGTCCGCCGGCCGAGTGTTGCGATCGGTGGCGGCGACATCTACGTCGCGTTCGACACTGAACAGAACCTCAACCCGGTTGTGGTGAGCACCGTGCAGATCGCGCGCCTGGCGGCGGGGGCGACCGACCCGACGGCGGGGACCTTTGGAGGCAAGCTCGACCAGGAGCTGTACAACCCCGGCCCGCCCTTCAATCAGCCGCCGAGACGTGTCCTCGAACCGTCGCTTGCAGTACAGGGTGACACGGTTCACGCGCTGTGGGAGCGGACGGTCGACGGCACGACGAGCAGCTTCACGGAGGTGCCGCACGCGACCCGTGCGCTCACCGACGCGACCTTCACGGGCCTGCCGTCCGTCGTCACGTTCTCGCCGGGTGCAGCGGATGAGCAGATCCAGGCGTCGCTGCGCCCGCCCGGCGGATCGTTCGGCAGCCTCGAGGACGTCTCGGGGGTCCAGGTTCACCCGGAGGCGGGCAAATCCGACGCCGCCGCAGCAGCGGTTGGCGCCGGCGGCCAAGCCCTGATCGCATGGTCAGCAGACGATCGCTCCGGCGCCGCCAACCAGCGCATCTTCGTGAGCGAGCGTGATGCGAATCCGCCGGTGATTGGCTCGCTCACCGTCCCGGATGCGACAACCGCGGGAACGGCCGTCTCGATGTCGGCACAAGCCAGCGACTCGATCTCTGCGGTCAGCATCGGTTGGGACTTCAATGACGGATCCCGAGGCGCCGGATCGTCGCTCACCCACACATTTGCGACACCCGGGAGCTACACCGTGACCGTAACCGCACGCGACGCCGCGGGCGATGCCAGCACCGCGACACGCACGATCAATGTCGCGCCGGCGCCGAACACTCCTACGGGCCAGACTCCTACGGGCCAGACTCCTACGGGCCAGACTCCTACGGGCCAGACTCCTTCGGACCAGACCCCGCCGGTGATCAGCGCCCTCAAGGTCACCAACGCCCGGTTTCGGATCAGTCGCGTTTCGACAGCCGCGCTCGCGGCCAGGCACAAGACGCCGATCGGCACAGCCTTCACGCTCAACCTCAGCGAGCGCTCGACTTTGCGCCTCGCGATCGTCGGCAGGCTCCCGGGCCGAAAGGCGGGCAAGCGCTGTGTCATTGACCGCAAACACGGAACCCGATGCTCAACCGTCGTGTCGCCCGGGCCGATCGTCCGCTCCGGTCGCGGACCCGGCCAGGTAGCGATCCCGTTCAGCGGGCGCGTCGGCAGCAGGACGCTCCCGCCGGGCAGCTACCTCGCCATGTTCACGGCCGTCGACAACGCCGGCGCCGACTCCACGCCGAAGACCGTCCGCATCGCCGTCGTCGCCAAGTGATGCGACGGCCCGCGGTTGCGTCGGTCTCACACTCGCCGCCATAGCCACGTTCTCACCGTGTGGTTCAGCAGCGATTGGCCTTCGCCTGGGCCACCAGCACGCCAAGCTGCTTGATCGCTGCGCCGTCGCCCTGCCTGGCCGCAGCGGCCAGGCTCGCGATCAGTGCGGTCAGCGTCCTACAGTCGATCAGGCCTCCGCCGGGAAGGAGGTTGGGCTGGCCGCCCGGTGTCAGGCCGATCGTCTTCACACCAGCGGGCGCGGCGGCGATGGACGCGGGTAGCGCGGGCGGACACGGCTGCAGCACCGGGCATGTCGTCACCGGCGGCGCGGGAGGTATCGGCGGCGGGGATGCCCCGGCGGCGATGCCGTTGATCGGGTCGACGCCCAAGACGATCGTGTTCGACGTGCCGTCGGAGATCGACGACGACGTGGCGGTCGTCGACGCGGCGGTGGTCGTCGGGTTGACCGTGCGTACCGAGCCGTCGCCCAGCTGCGGCGGCGACGTCTCGCCGATGATGATCGTGTTCGACGTGCCATCCGACACCGCAGACAGCGATTGCGGTGCCGTCGTAGTCCGCGTAGTCGTGGTCAGAGTGGCGGCCGGCGTGGTGGTCGTCGAGGTCCTGGCCGGCGTGATGGTCGTCTGCGTGGCGGCCGGCGTTGTGGTCGTCTGGGTTGTGGACGTCGGTGCGAGCGTGCGGACCGAGCCGTCGCCCAGCGGCGCCGTCGTACTCCGCGCCGTCGCCGTTCCGACGGTGCGGACCGAGCCGTCGCCCGGCGGCGTCGTCGACGCGTCCCCGATGATGATCGTGTTCGACGTGCCGTCTGACACGGTCGACGGCGAGGGTAGCGAGGTGGTCGAGCGCGTTGTTGTCGTCGTCGCCGTTGGTGCGGTCACCGTTCGGACGGTCGTGGGGGGTGCCGCCGCCGTAGTCGTCGCCCTGGTCGCGTTCCCGGACCCAGCCCCGACGTCCGCCGCCGGCGGTTGCGTGGCGGTCGGGGGCGCGGCGGATGTCGTGGTCCCCTTTGTGGCCGTGCCCGACCCGGAGACGACATCCGCCGGCGGCGGATCCGAGACGCCCCGCACTCCATCGGCCAGCACGATCCAGCGGCGAATGTGTCTTGGCACGGCCGGGTCCGGGCCCTGGAAGAGCCCGATCCCCGGCCCGCTCGGCCGCGCGGCGACGAACGCACCCGCGCTCTGCCCCCGCGGCTGGACGGTTCCGCGCACTGCTCCGGCCTGCACCCGCGCGTCCACAACCGTGCCGTTGAAGCTGCGCACGAACAGCCGGCCGCCGCGGACCGACGCTCCAAACCACTCACTCGCGCGGCCGTCGCAGAGATAGACGAGGGCTCGCCGGCCGCGCGTCACGACGGCCACGTACGCCCAGCCGGCGCGACCGATCTTGCCGACAAACGTGTTCGACGCCTGTCGCGCTGCGGGGTCAAACGGCTCCGGCACGGCGGCGACCAGCGCCGTGTCCGGCCGGCTGGCGGCGACGAGCTTCACGTCGCTGCCGGCGCCGCCGGCGCCGCATCCGGTGGCGCACGCGAGCGCCACCAGCGCCACCCCGATCGTCGAAGCCCGGAACACAAGGCGAAGCTACGCCTCGGCGCTCACGCAATCCTCACGTCTGGATGGGGCCGGCGCCGGTGCCCGTGGCGGAGCGATCGGCGAGCTGCACGAGCTGGCTGAGGCCGTCCTCGATTCCCGCGCTGAGCACGTCGATATCCGGCGCGGTGTCGTAGTCACCGCTGATGCCGAAACTGAGCGCGCCGTCGTAGGAGAAGATCGCAACGGCGACGCGAACACTCGCGAACAGCGGGATGTACGGAAAGGACTCGAGCATCCGCCGGCCCGCGAGGTACAGCGGGAACTGCGGCCCGGGGACATTGGTCGTTCCGGTATTGAGGCTCCGTTGGGGAAGCCTGCTCGCCAGTCGTGCCCCAAGCGCCAGCAGCATCGGCGGAGCGAAGCCGGACAGAGATGTCAAGACCTCGCCGGCGACCGCCTGCTTTGACTCTTTGAGGCCTGCCATCTGCAGACGGATCGAGTCGAGCCGCAGCGCGGGGTCCGAAATCGCGACCGGGAGCTCGGCGAACATTGCCGAGACGCGGTTGTTGTAGCTCCCGCGCTCGCCCGGCCGGCGCACCGACACCGGGACCAGCGTGCGCAGCACCCGATCGACCGGCTCTCCACGCTCGAGGAGCAGCTCGCGGAATCCCTGCGTGATCGCCGCGAGAACCACGTCGTTGACGGTGCCACCAAATGTGGCTCGCACCCGTTGCACGTCGGAGAGCTGTCCTCGCGCCCAAGCCCAGCGACGGTGAGGGCCGAGCGGACCGTTCAGCGAAGAGCCCTGCGGACGCGCAATGCCCGCGAAGCCGATTAGCCCGCGAGCGGTGTCCTCGAGCAAGCCCGCCAACTGGCGCGGGGACCGCAGCGCGCCCACCAACTGCTCGGTTGCCGCGACGGGGTTCGAGACCTGCTCGGCGATCGCGTCGGCCAGCAGCCGCGCCGAGCCCGGCTGCGGCTCGGGCACCCAGGGAGCCGGCAACGGGCGCTCCGGATCAGGTTCCTTGTCGAGCAGCACCGTCATCAGGTCCGTGCCGGCGACGCCGTCGACCATGCAGTGGTGCACCTTGGAGAGCAGTCCCCACCGCCCATCTCCGAGTCCCTCGACGATCCACATCTCCCACAGCGGCTTTGCGCGGTCGAGGTTCTGTGACATCACCCGGCCGACGAGCGAGCGCAGCTCGTGATCTCCTCCGGGTTTGGGGAGCGCCGTGCGGCGCAGGTGATAGCCGACGTTGAAATGCGGATCATCGATCCACACGGGGCGCGCAAGCGAAAGTGGCACGAAGCGAACGACCTGCCGGTAGCGCGGCACGAGCGGGAGCTTCCCTTCAACGATCGCGAGGACATCCGCGAACGGAGGCGGCCGGCCCTCGAAGATGCTGACCCCACCGACGTGCATCGGACTCGTGTCACTCTCGATGTGCAGAAACGATGCATCCTGGAAGCTCATCCGCTGCATGGGGCTCGCCTCACGCGGTCGTTGATCCGGGATCAGGCTGTGTGCAGCCGATCGGCGCCAGCTTACGAGAACGGGGTCTCAAGGGCCCCGGAGATAGCTGTCGCCAGGTGGCTGTCCGCGAACCGCGGCTCGCGGGGGGCCGGATTGTCAAGAGATGAGCACTGTCCATGCTGCGGAGGCCAGCCAACGCAAAGTTCCTTTCGAATACCGGAAGGAACTTTGCGTTCAGCCGGAACTCGGATCAGGCGTGAGCTGCGGCCCGGGACCTGACCCTCGCCGGTCCATCGGCGGCATTTGACCACATCAGCTGGATCGGCACGGTGCCCGACCCGTCTGCCAGCGGCACTTCCTGGAAGACGAGGCTGATGTCGCTTGCCGCGTTGATCGGCAGGTCGCCGATCTCGCCCTGGCCCGTCTGCGAGTACCAGCCGAGCAGGTTCTCGTTGTTGGTCGCGTTGACGTCTTCCACGTCGATATCGGTGCGGGCTTCGACGAGCTCGTGATAGAAGGTCGCGACCACGTTCTTCCACGACGCGTCGGGGAACGCCACGATCCCGTTGTCACCTTCTGAATAGACGCCGACGGCGTAATAGACCTCGGTGCCGTCTGCGAGGTGAACGGACCCGTGGTATCCGCCAAGGCCGTTCTTGGAGTCAGCAGCATCGTCGGGGTCGAGCTTGAGCACCCGGGCCTTGCGGCGTAAATCCTCTTGCTCCTGTCCGGCCGCAGGGACGTGACCAGGCGAGAAATCGTCTGACAGAACAACCCCTCGCGGAAGCATGATATTGATGACGCTTTGGGCCGGGTCAGCCGACCCGAGCGCACCCTCTGTGTGCAGCTGGGTCGCGAGCTGCTCGGCGATGTCCTTGTACACCGTCGCCGGCACCGGGGCTTCGTGAACTTCCGAGGGCAGCATCGCCGAGCTGATCGGCCCTGGGTAGTACTGCGCGATCACGCTTTGCAGGTCCGCGTCGCTCATCGCGCTGGACAGCGCCTGGTCGATGTTGCTGATGTCAGCTGTCGACCAGTTCGCCGATCCGCCGACATACCGATTGACGAACGTCAACTCCGAGATCGTTCGACCACCGAAGTTCCGGAGGTTCCAGCTGGGCCGTGGCGTGAACCCCTGGGCCAGGTCACCTGACGGGCTGGCCCCGCCAGGATCCGCAGCAGGCCGCGGCGCCGCCCGGTGCGCCGCTGAACCAGGCCCAAGAACGACGTTCAACGCACGCACATCCGAGTCTGCTTTGCTCATGAGGTCCCCCGTGGAATCGAACAGCTTGACTCCTACTACACACCCGCCAGCCCGGCCTGACCGTGACATTTGTCGCGACTGCCACTCCGCTGTCATGTGCTTGACAGGGCGTCGACAGCAGCCGGGGCACAGTGACGATCCTCGAGTGACCCCGGCCGGGCGATCGCCGGTGCGACAGCGACAATGGAGGCCATGACCGACACCGGCCTCGGCGCCAAGACCGTGATCATCACCGGCGCCGGCGGTGGTCTCGGCCGTGCGTTCGCGCTCGGGTTCGCCGCTGCGGGCGCTCGGGTCGTGGCTGCCGACCTCGACCGCGATGGCGCCGCACAGATTGCGGACGCCGTGACCCGGGCCGGAGGCAGCGCTGTGCCAGTGCAGGTGGATGTCGCCGATGAGCAGAGCACTCAGGAGATGGCAGCGGCGGCGGTCAGGGCGTTCGGCGGGATCGATGTCTTGGTCAACAACGCCGCCGTCTACGCCGGGCTGGAGCGCCGGCCGTTCGACAAGATCGAGGTTGAGGAATGGGATCGCGTGATGGCGGTCAACCTGCGCGGACCGTGGCTGTGTGCGAAAGCGTGCGCGGACGCGCTGCGCGCCAGTCGTGGAGCAATCGTCAACGTCGCCTCGGCAACGGTGTTGAGCGGATCTCCCCTCTGGGCTCACTACGTGGCGTCAAAGGGAGCGCTCGTCGCGCTCTCCCGCGTGATGGCCCGCGAGCTCGGCGAGCACGGGGTTCGCGTCAATTCGCTTGCGCCCGGGTTCACGCTTACCGATGCCAGCCGTGAGTTGATGGCCGACGCCGAGTCCTACGGCGTGGCCCGCGGCGCGATCAAGCGGGGGCTCCAGCCCGACGACATCGTCGCCAGCGCGATCTTCCTGGCCTCAGACGGAGCCGGGATGATCACCGGCCAGACGTTGGTCGTCGACGGCGGGCGGCAGTTCCTCTGACGAGGGCAACGGATGCTTGTCCGACTCGCCGAACCCACGCAGATCCGGAACCACCACATCCGCGCTGTCGGTCAGCAGCGCAACCAGGGCGTTTGTCACAGCTCTGGGGTCGGTGCTGGCCCACAATTGGTCCCGATCACGACAGACGAGAGCTGGTCGGAGGGGCGAATGTGAGCCGACTCACGTTCAGCTTGCGCCGAAAGTGGCGCAATCACACGGGGAATCAGGGAATCGATCCGCTTCGGGTCGAGAACCCGACGACGCTGGAGGCGGTCGTTGGACTGGTGAAGGACGCTGAGCACGCCGGCTGCACGGTTCGGGCGGTGGGCTCAGGTCATTCGTGGTCAGACATCGCCCTGACCCGTGGCTTTGTGCTGCAACCGCACGGGCTCGCACAGCCGCTGGAGCTGGAAGAGCATCTGTTGCGTCCGGGCGCCGTGGAACGTGAGCCGCTCGTGCGTGTGGAGGCCGGGATCCGGATCCGCGAGCTGAACGCGCACCTGGACGGGCTTGGCTTGGCGCTACTGAACATGGGCGGCTACGACGGCCAGACCCTGGCGGGCGTGATGTCCACCGCAACGCATGGCTCGGGACTCGGCTTCGGCCCGATCGCCGACGACGCGCGCTCGCTCGACGTCGTCGCCTCGGGCGGTCGCCTATTCCGGATCGAGCCGGCGAACGGGATCACCGATCCCGCCGCGTTCGCCGCGCAGCGACCAGGCTGGACCCTCCTTCAAGATGACGTCGCCTTCCACGCCGCGCGCGTCGGGCTCGGCTGTCTCGGCGTGGTCTATTCGGTGACTCTCGCGGTGCAGGGCAAGTTCTATCTGCGTGAGGTGCGGACGATGAGCTCGTGGGAGAAAGTTCGTCCGCAACTGCTCGACGGCTCGTTGCTGCAAGCCAACCGGCACTGCGAGGTGTACTTCAACCCGTACTTGCGCGATGGCGAGCACCACTGCCTCATTACTACCCGCAACGAGGTCACGCGCGAGCAGTACGAGCGTGATTCACATCGCGCCCGGAACTTCTTCGTCGAACTGTTCTCGCGACTCCCGATCACGCCATGGTTTGTCAATTTGCTGCAGGGACTGTGGCCACAGCTCTCGCCATCGCTGATCGACCGTGCGCTGAGCTCCCTGGCCGATACTGACTACACGAACGTGAGCTACCGGGTGTTCAACATCGGCGCCGCCAACTACCTGCCTGCGTACTCGGCCGAGATCGGCGTCCCCGTCGACCAGCGCGGGCTCCATGTCGAGGCGGTGGAAAAGATCTTCGAGGTCGCCGCGCGCCATCGCGACCTTGGCAACGCGTACCAGTCATCGCCGATCTCCCTGCGGTTCGTGCGTGCTTCAGACGCCTTGATGGCGATGATGCACGGTCGGGACACGATGATGATCGAACTGATCATGCTCACCCACACCGAGGGCGGCTTCGAGCTGCTGGCGGACTATGAGGAGGCGCTGTATGGGCTCGGTGGCCGCCCGCACTGGGGGCAGGTGAACACGCTCACCGGAAGCGATGGCCTGATCGGTGCAATGTACCCGCGGTTCTGTGACTGGCTTGACGTGCACAATCGACTCAACGCAAGTGGTGTGTTCAACTGCCCGTTCAGCAAGCGTGTCGGGATCTCAACTTCGCGGTTCGTCGAATGAGCCGCAGTCGGAGAGGAGCAGCAGATGACTGAACCCTACGACGCGGTCGTGGTCGGCTCCGGGTTCGGGGGTGGGATCACCGCGTGCCGGTTGGCGCAGGCCGGCTGGCGGGTATGCGTGCTCGAGCGGGGCCGGCGGTTCGCGGCCGAAGATTTCATCTCAGATCCAATCGAGGCTCCGACTCTGCTCTGGCACCACTTCCTCAACCCGGGCGGGATCTACGACCTACGCCTGTTCAGCGACGTGGCGGTACTGACCGCGGCGGGCGTGGGAGGAGGTTCGCTGGTGTACGCGAACGTCCAGCTCCGCGCTCACGCTGAAACGTTCGCGGAGGGCTGGCCGGCAGGGATCGATCGCTCGAGCTTGGACCCGTACTACGAGCGCGTCGAGTCGGTACTGGAACCTCGCCCCACGCCGTCCGATCCGCCGCTCGCAAAGATCCGGGCGTTCAACGCGATGGCGTCGGCGGCGGGAGAAACTGCCACGCCGCTCCCGATCGCAGTGCACTTCGGCGAGGATCGCATCAACCCCTTCGGCGGCGTCCCCCAACGCGGCTGCACCAACACCGCCCGCTGCGACATCGGCTGCCCGCGCCACGCGAAGAACACGATCGACCTCACCTACCTCGCACGTGCCGAGCGCGAAGGCGCGCACGTCAGGCCTCAATCTGAGGTCAGGCGCTTGGATCCGCCGCGCTCGGCCGGCGAGCCGTGGCGCGTGAGCTTCCGCGGGTTGGGCGACGCCGATGATGTGCCAGTGCCGGCGCCGCTGCCGCTGCCGCTGCCGCTGCCGCTGGCGCCGGCGTCGAAGCCCACCGGGCAGCCGGAGGCGACGCCGCGCAGGAACACGTGCATGAAGTCCGGGCCGTAGCTCGGGTTGACGACGTCATCGGACCGCGAGCTGAACGCGACGCAGGCGCCGTTGCCGCTGATACTCGACTCGGACGCGCCGAGGCGAGCGGGGCTGCCACGAACGTCAGCAGCAACGCCGCAACGCTGCCCAACGTCGTCAGGATCCGGGCGTGATAGGGCATCAGGTTCTTCCTCTCGGCTTCAGCTCGTCATGGGAGATCAGACGTCTGATGTATTGCAGTGTGTGTGTGGGTCAGGACACCGCTCCGCGGCGATCCTTTCCGCACCGCGACGAACGCATCGTTGGCCGAGACCGGTTAACTCATAAAGCGCAGGCCGGCAACCCGCACCTGTCGGGGTGTCCGTCTGCTCCGCAACGCACGCGATCTTACGGACCCGTCCTTCCCGCAGCCAGCCGCTCCAGAGCCGGTGGGCGGCCAGCAGCTCCTCCAGTGCCGGGCGTCCGATCTGCGCGGCAATGTCCGTGGCGTCGGCGGCAAATGCGTTGATCAACGAGTCCGCGACGGCACGGTGCGAGTCAGTGCAGTCGTCCTGCCAGCGAACAACCAACCCGACCCGCTCCAGGTACGTGAGCATCTCCTGCAGCGGGGTGAGCCAGACCGTATCGGCGTCAGGCATCCTCTCCCGCTCGGCCTCCGTGAGGGGTAGGCCCGCTTCGATCGTGAAGGCGAACCGCCCGCCGGTCGTGAGCGACCGGGATACCTCCTGAACGAGCGACTCCTTGTCGCGGAAAGCGAGCATCGTCTCGAACAGGCTCACCACGTCGAACGGCCCACAAGGGGTCGGGGGGATCCGACGGACCTCGAAGCGACAGGGAACGTCTCGAGCGCGCTCACGGGCGATGTCGATCGCGCTGGAGCTGTAGTCCACCCCCAGATAGGTGCAGCCGAGCTCCCGCGTGATGAATCGTCCGGGCCCCGCAACGCCGCAGCACAGGTCGAGCACCGAGACCCCGGGCCCCACGCCGGCGCGGCACGCCAGCGCCCGAATCTCCCGGGCGCGCATGAAGCTCTCCTGCTCGACGAAGTCGCCTGGAGCGTATGCCGACAGGCGGGCTCGCGCGAGGGACCGGGCGAACGGAGCACGCTCGTCTTGCTTCACCCAGCGGAGCATGTCAGCCCCGGGGCGGGGAAGGCTTCGCGTGACGGTGGCGTCCTGTTGGGCATGAACCAGCAGTCACGACGACCCAGCCCTCCTGACGCACGCGCATGACGCGAACCGTTCAGGGTCGGCGCTCGTAGGTTCAAGTATGACGCGAACCGTTCAGATCGCCCCCGTGAGCGCGCTGATCGCTCAGGTCCTGCTGCTCGCCGGACTCGCGGCCACCGTCAGCCTCGGCGGCGCCGGCCTCAGTCCGGCCGGTTGGCTCGTCGGAGTCGGCTGCGGAGTGATCACGAACGCGGCGCTGGCGCACGGGCTCTCCCACTACCGCGCCCGGTTCGGTCCGGCCGACTGGGTGACCCTCGCTCGGGCCACGCTCACCGTCGGCGTCGCGGCATTGATCGCGGACTCGTTCGGCGGGCCCGCGCCCGTCACGCTGCTCGTGTCATTCTCGGCGCTCGCGCTCGTGCTCGATGGGGTCGACGGGTGGGTCGCGCGGCGCACACGGACGACGGGGAAGCTGGGAGCGCACTTCGACGCCGAGGTCGACGCATTCCTGATCCTCATCCTCAGCGTGTACGTTGCCCGCACGCCGGCGCCTGGGTGCTCGCGATCGGGGCGGCGCGCTATGTGTTCCTCGCCGCCGGGTTGCGGCTGCCGTGGATGCGTGAGCAGCTGCCGCCGCGCTACTGGCGCAAGGTCGTCTGCTGCGACGCAGGGGATCGTGCTGACCGTCGCGGCCGCGGACGTGCTGCCGCCGGCTGTGACCGGAACCGCGCTCGTCGCCGCCCTCGTCCTGCTCGCCGAGTCGTTCGGCCGCGACGTGTCGTGGCTGTGGAACAACCGGCTCGGCGCTCGGCCTCGGCTGGCGGCGGCCGGTGCCGATGTCACCCTCGGTCTCGCGCCTGCCACTTCCTCCGGCCCCGGCCGCAGACGGATGCGCAGAGGCATTGCCGCGGTGCTCACGGTCCTCTCCGTCGCGCTCGTTTGGGCCGCCCTCGTCGCTCCGGACCAGCCGCAGTACGCGACGCTCGACCGGCTTCTTGAGGGTCCCGCTCGAGGGGCTCGTCCTCGTCGCGCTGGCGCTCGTGCTGCCCCCCGTCGGTCGACGGATCCTGGCCGGAGTCCTCGGACCGGTCCTCGGTCTGGTAGTCATCTTGAAGGTCCTCGACATAGCGTTCGTCACGTTCGTCTCTCGGCCGTTCGACCCGGTGGGCGACTTGGGCAACCTCGGGACCGGCGTAGAAACGATGCGCTCCGCGCTTGGTGGGACGAAGGCGAACCTGCTCATGGTCGGCGGGGTGACGCTTGCCGTCATCGTCCTCGTTGCCACGACCATCGCGCTGTTTCGGCTGATGCGGGTGGCGGCCGGCAATCGCCGATGGTCGCTACGCGCGGTCGCGGCGCTCGGCGCCCTCTGGCTGCTCGCTTCGGTGTTCGGCGCGCAGCTTCTCTCCCGCACCCCCATCGCCTCCACGAGCGCCGCCAGCTTCGTCGTCCACGAGGTCCGTACGGTGCAGGCCGACATCCACGATTC
The DNA here is from genome assembly GCA_963794285.1 of uncultured Solirubrobacterales bacterium. GTDB lineage: Bacteria > Actinomycetota > Thermoleophilia > Solirubrobacterales > Solirubrobacteraceae > Palsa-465. Next base: position 653,725 of record CAWCDS010000005.1, on the reverse strand, counting down.
CGGCGTCTTCGCAAAGCAGATCAAATACGACCCTTACCGCAACACTCCCGCCAACCAGCTGCTGACGGGGCTGCGCGGCAAGGACGTCCTCCTCGTGTTCGTCGAGTCCTTCGGCCAGGTTTCGGTCCAGGGCTCCTCCTTCTCCCCCGCGATCGATGCGCTGCTGGACAAGGGGACGACTCGACTGCGCGCCGCCGGCTTCTCCGCTCGGAGCGCGTTCACCGATGCGCCGGGTTTCGGCGGCATCAGCTGGCTCGGGCACTCCACACTGCAGTCGGGCCTCTGGGCCAACAGCCAACGTCGCTACAACCAGCTCGTCGACAGCCACCGCTTCACGCTCACTGACGCGTTTGACCGGGCGGGGTGGCGGACGATCAACTTCGCGCCGGCCGATGATCGCGACTGGCCGGAAGGGTCGTCGTTCTACCACTACGACAAGCTCTATGACCGTCGTGACATGGGTTACCGCGGGCCCGGTTTCACCTACGCGCCGATGCCCGATCAATACATGTTCTCGGCACTGCAGCGCCTCGAGCTCTCCAAGGCACACCGCCGACCGCTGTTCGCGGAGGTGGACACGGTGTCGAGCCACATGCCGTGGAACCGCATCCCCCAGCAGATCCCCTGGAACGAGGTTGGCGACGGCTCGATTTTCAATCGCATACCGATGTCTCGCGAACCAGACTCGTTCTGGTGGCACCCCAACCAGGTGAAGGCCGCCTACGCTCGCTCGCTCGAGTACTCGCTGAACACCCTGATTTCCTTCGTCCAGCACTCCGACGACAAGAATCTCGTGCTCGTCGTCGTCGGCGACGAGCAGCCGTTGCCGATCGTGAGCGGGCAGGGCGCGGGTCACGATGTGCCGATCTCGATCATCTCCCACGACCCATCAGTGCTGGACCGGATCGGAGGCTGGGATTGGGAGCCCGGCCTACTGCCGAGCCCGCACGCGCCGGTCTGGCGCATGGACGCGTTCCGCGACCGCTTCCTCACTGCATTCGGGCCGCAACCGGCGATCAGGTAGCTCGTCGTGAACGGCGACTCCCGGACTCTTCAGCGACAGCGGCTCGCCGGCCTCGACGGCATCCGAGGCCTCGCTGCGGTGTTCGTCGTGATCAACCACGTGTTCCTGCGCGCCTTCCCCGGCTACCCGGTCGACCATGCGCCGTTCTGGGCCGGCTGGTTCATCTACGGACGCTTCGCTGTGGTCGTATTCATCGTGCTTTCCGGCTTCTCGCTCGCCCTGTCCCCGGCCCGGCACGGCTGGCGGCTCGACGGGGTTTCGCAGTTCGCGCAGCGGCGGGCCTGGCGCATCCTCCCGCCGTACTGGGCCGCTCTTGCCTTCAGCCTCGCGGTGGCGTGGCTGGTCGCCCCTCAGCCGGGGCAGGGCGTTCCCGGCGCGAGATCGGTGCTCGTCAACGGCCTGCTCGTGCAGAACATCGTCGGTGCGCCAAGTCCCAACCGAGCGTTCTGGTCGATGGCCGTCGAGGCCCAGTTGTACCTCCTGTTCCCGCTGTTGCTGCTGATGGTGCGCCGCTGGGGCGCCGTCGTCATGGTCGCCGCCGTCACGCTCCTCGTCGCGGCGGTGGGGATCTTCGGTCCGCACATCCCGCGGCTGGACACGTTCGTGATCCAGTCTCCGCCCGACCTCGCCGCGCTGTTCGCGATCGGCATCCTGAGCGCCGGCATCGTGGGCGCGAGCGCGGCTCGCAGGTCGTGGCCGTGGGGGTGGCTCGCACTCGCCGCGGTGGCGCCCGTGCTCGCGACGATCTGGTGGCAGGGATCAGTGTGGACGCTCGACCACCTGTTCTGGGTCGACCTCGCGCTGGGGCCGGCGATCGCGTGCCTGCTGGCCGCTCTGGCCACTGGCCGTCCGGGCAGGCGGGATGGGCGGGGCCGTCTCCTGCGCCTGCTCGACGCGCGGCCGATGCGCAACCTCGGCTCGTCGTCCTACAGCCTCTACCTGACGCACGCCCCGATCGTCGTGATCGTCTACGAGAAGCTCGTGGCGGGCCGGGTTCGCCAGGGTGTTCCGGCTTTCGCCGTCACGCTCGCCCTCGTGCTGCCACTGACGATCGTGTTCGCGCGCGTCTTCGCGTCGGTCTTCGAGACCCCGTGCCGGCAGCGTCACAGCTCGTCCGCGTCAGCCCGACCGCAGCATCGCAGCTGGTCCTGGGCGGCAATCCGGCAGCCGCGAACAGATCGGGCGCCGGGATGACCCGGACCATGTGGAAGTGGGGGCGCATCGTGGGCCGTCGCCGTGACGTTCGCCGTCCTGGTCTGGCGCCTGGGCGCGGGCCCGTTCCTCGACGGCATCCGCGCGGTCGACGGCCGGGCGCTGGCGGCGGCGACAGGCCTCGGGGTGCTGACCACGGTGTGCTGTGCCTGGCGGTGGAAGACCGTGGCCGGTGGTCTCGGCATCGAGTTGTCGCTGCCGGCTGCGGTGGCGGCGTACTACCGGTCGCTGTTCCTCAACGTCACGCTGCCCGGCGGGATCGTGGGCGACGTCCACCGCGGGGTCAGCCACGGTCGCGACGTGCGCGATGTCGGCCGCGCGTTGCGGGCCGTCGCGTGGGAACGCTCCGCCGGGCAGGTCGTGCAGGTCGTCCTGACCGTGGTCGTACTGCTCGCGCTGCCCTCGCCGGTGCACTCGTCGATGCCGCTGGTGGCGCTCGCGGTCGTCGCGGCAGTCGTCGGCGTCGTGCTCGTGGCGAGGGTGCGACGCGGTGGCAGCCGGTCCGCGTGGGCGCGGGTTCGGAGCACGCGCGGCCCGCGACATCCGCGACGGCGCTGCTCGCCCGGAGGGCGTGGCTGGGTATCGCGCTCGCATCCGCGCTGGTCGTCGCCGGCCACGCGCTCACCTTCCTGATCGCCGCGCGGACCGCGGGCACGACCGCGCCGCCGTCCCAGATGCTGCCGATCGCGTTGCTCGTGATGATGGCGATGGTGCTGCCGAACGTCGGCGGCTGGGGCCCGCGCGAGGGCGTGACGGCATGGGCGTTCGGCGCGGCCGGCCTCGGTGCGCAGCGAGGGGTCGCCACCGCCGTCGTCTACGGCGTCATGGTGCTCGTCGCCAGCCTGCCGGGCGCCGCCGTCCTCGTCGTGGCATGGTTCCGTCGTAACCGACCTCCGCGGCGGATCGAACCGCTGCTACGCGGAGGGTCCTGCGCATGCCTGACCGCCCATACATCCTGTTGAGCTGTGGCATGTCGATCGACGGCTATCTCGGCAGCGCGGCGCCGCGGCGCCTCGAGCTGTCCAATGACGCCGACTTCGACCGGGTCGACGCCGTGCGCGCCTCCTGCGACGCGATCCTGGTGGGCGCGGCAACCGTGCGGATCGATAACCCGCGGCTGCTCGTGCGCTCGAAGAACCGCCGCGATGCGCGGACGGCTCGTGGGCTGCCGCCGTCGCCGATCAAGGTCACAGTGACCGAGCGGGTGGAGTTGGACCCGCGCGCCGACTTCTTCACCACCGGCGAAACCGAGAAGCTCGTCTACTGCGCGAGCCCGCGCGTGATCGACGCCCGCTCGCGACTCGGACCGGTGGCGACCGTGGTCGACGGTGGCCAGCAGGTCAGGATGCGCAGACTCACTGAGGACCTCGGCGCCCGCGGCGTACAGCGGCTGATGGTCGAGGGCGGCGGCAAGGTGCACACCCAGTTCCTGACCGACAACCTCGTCGACGAGCTGCAGCTGGTCGTCGCTCCCTTCTTCGTCGGCGACTCCCGGGCCACACGGTTCGTGAGCGACGGCCGCTTCCCCTGGAACCCCGGCCGGCGCGCGACGCTCGCCGAGGTCCGCCAGATCGGCGACGTGGTGCTGCTGCGCTACGCGCTCTCGCCGCGGTTCCAGACCGACTGACCGAGGAGATCGATGCCCGCTGCCACTGCCCACTGCGACGATCCGCACCCAGGTGTCGGTGCCCCTACGGTTCGCCGACGGATACGCCACGGCCGCCCGAGTGTTCAGCTTCGACGGGCTCGTCGACGGCCAGGAGAACCTCGCATTCGGACTGGGCGATCGGGCCGCCGCTGTCACGTCTGTTGGACGCGGGCCGGTGCCGCTGGTCCGGCCGCACAGCGAGTGCCTCACAGGCGACGTGTTCGGCAGTCAACGGTGCGACTGCGGGCCGCAGCTGCGCGAAGCGGTCGAGCGCATCGCCGACTCCGGCGGCTTCCTGTTGTATCTGCGGCAGGAGGGGCGTGGCATCGGCCTGTACGCCAAGCTCGACGCCTACGCGCTCCAGGACGCCGGGCTGGACACCTATGAGGCGAACCTCGCGCTGGGCCACCGCGAGGACGAACGCAGCTACCTGGTCGCCGCGCAGATGCTCCAGGCGCTGGGGGTGCGCGGATCGCCCTGCTCAGCAACAACCCGGACAAGGCCCGGCAGCTCCGCCGATTCGGGGTGACCGTGACCGCGCGGGTGCCGACCGGCGTGCACCTTTCCGCCGCGAACGCCCGCTACCTGGCGACAAAGGCGGGAAGGGGCGCGCACACGCTCGACATCCCGCTGTCAGCGGGCTGAGATACCCACTGGGGGCCGCCGCCGTTCATCCGGGCAGGGCCAGCAGGTCGGCGTGGCTCCACGGTGACGGCGAGCGCTCCGGCCTGCTGCCTGCGCCAGACGCCGGCGTCGTATAGACGCCGGTCTCGGCGGCCAGCTCGACCTGCTGCTCGCACGCGGCACCGACCCACCCGGTGAACCACTCCGCCGCCAGGTCGGCCTGCGCGGCGCCGAGTCGCCACGGGCTCGGCCGGACGAGGACCTCGGCCCCCAGTCGGCCGAACTCCTCGACGGCGAGCGCGACGGCGTCCGGGCCGAGCAGGCGGCCCCGCTCCGTCGTGCGGCGTTGGTGGGCGTCGAACGCAGCGGCCACGCGGCGGTCCAGGGGATCCGCCGGGGTCAGCTCGACGCGACCGACGACGGACAGAGTCAGCAGCATCGGACACCCGGCGCCGGCACAGACGCGCGACCAGCCGCGGCCAGCTCGTCCTCGGTCAGCATGTCCAGCAGCGCCGAGGCGGTGATGAGGGTTGCGCCGGCCAGATCGTCAGGACGCAGCCGGGTGATGTCGGAGCTGCTTCGCCTCGACGCGTGACCGCGGCCCCGTCGGCGGCCGGGCCGGGGTGCTCGGCGGCGGCGAGCGCCAGCAGGTCTGCGTCCCGGTCGTGCACGACCCAGTGCTGCGCGCCCGGCAGCAGCGGCGCGAGCCAGCGGCCCATCGCGCCGGTGCCGCAGCCGAGGTCGTGGATCACCCGGCGGCCGGTCGCCGGGAGCGCGCGCCGGAGGTGCTCGACGAGATCGCGTGCACGGGCCGCGGCGTCAGCAGGCTCGCGCAGGGCAAGCCATTCCGCGCTGACCCGGATCGGCCTCGGCGTTCATCGCGACGCCCCGGCCAGGACACCTGCGACGACCGACGCGGTGGTCGACCACCCGGACAGCGACTCGCGCCGCTCGCAGGCGGCGCGGCGCAACCGCCCTCTGCAGCTCGGCGTCGCCGAGCCAGGCCCGGAGCGCGGCGCCGAGTGCCGGCCGGGTCGTCCGGCGGGACCAGCAGCCCCGGCCGGATGCCGTCGGCGCCGTGACCGAGGGCCTCCGGCAGCCCGCCGACCTCGGCTGCGAGGACCGGCACGCCACGGGCCAGCGCCTCGGTGACGACCATGCCGTACGTCTCGGCGCGCGAGGCCAGCACCATCAGGTCCGCGGCGGCGTAGCTGCGGTCGAGATCGGCTCCGGTCCGTGGTCCCGGGAAGGACACGCGGTCGCCCAGCCCGCGCGTCCAGTGCGCGGCGACGCAGACGCTCGACGAACGCCGGGTCGCGGTCCAGGCTGCCGACGCACACGCACTGCCACGACAGGTCCGTCGATCGCCGCCAGCGCATCGAGCAGCACGTCGTGGCCCTTGTCGAAGGTCACCGCCGCGACGCACAGCAGCGCCCCGCCGGCCGCGGTCCCGGTGGCGAGGTCGGCGGCGTCGACAGCCGGGCTCGGCGACGTGCACCCGGTCGGCGGGCAACGAGTACAGCTCCAGCAGCCGGCGCCGGGCCCACGCGCTGGTCGTGACGACGGCAGCGGCGGCCGAGAGGACCGCGCGTTCGCGCGTCCGGGCGTCGCCGGTCCCGTCGTCTGCCGGGCGGTGACCCAGCGGCATGTGCACGAGCACGACCAGGCGCAACCGGCGCGCCTGCGGCGCCAGCACCTCGGGGGCCGTCGAGGCGACCAGTCCGTCGAGCAGCACGACGGCGTCGTCGGGGATCCGCTCGGACGACGCCGGCGAGGGCGGCGAGCGACGCTGCGATCGGGTCGCGGCCAGCAGCCGGCTACGGCGTGCTCGTGCACCGACCAGCCGAGCGAGGCGAGCCCGCGGCAGAGTTGGCGGTCATAGGTGTTGCCTCCGCTCGGCCGGGCCGGGTCGTCGATGCCGTCGGGTACGACGACGTGCACCGCTCGTCACAGCGGCCGCTCGTAGCTCGCCCAGGCGATGTGCGACTCGTGCAGCGTGACGACCAGCCCGTCGAGCTCCCGAGCGCGTCTCGCCCAGGGCGCCGGCGTGCACGCTGTCGGCGAGTCGATCTGCGACCACCCGGGCGAGCGCCTCGGTGGAGGTGTTCATGCCCGCGAAGGCGGCCTCGTCGTCGAGGTTGCGGTAGCTGAGCTCGGCCAGCACGGCGTGCAGCTCCTCGGCCGCCCGACCGATGTCGACCACGATGTTGTCGGCGTCGAGGTCCGCGCGCCGGAACGTGGCGTCGACGACGTACGTCGCGCCGTGCAGGCGCTGCGCGGGCCCGAACACCTCGCCGCGGAAGCTGTGGGCGATCATCATGTGATCGCGGACGGTCACGCTGAACACGATCTACGCCTCCGTCGTAGGTGATCGTGTGGCAGAGCGCCGGCAGGCTCCCCGCGGCAAGCCGGGCCATCACGTCGGGCAGCTCGCCGAAGCGGGACTCCCCGGTGACGAGCGCGTCGAAGGCAGGGTCGCGCAGCAGCTCGAGCGCGAGCGCCAGCCGGTCGGCCGTCGTGCGGCGCCCGCTGCGGGCCGGGGAGACGGTGCCGACCTGGCTGGCGCGGATGCCGAGGCGGCCCGAGTGGAACGCGCCGCCCAGCGACAAGCCGGACCTCGGCGTCGCCGTACCAGCTGAGGTCGATGACGGTGCCCTCCGGCGCGAGCAGGTCGAGCGACCGCTGGAGCCCGGCGGACGTCGCGCTGGCATGCACGACGAGGTCGCGGCCGTCGGCGGCGTCGGCCGGCAGCGCGAAGTCGACGCCGAGCGCGGCCGCGACATCGGCCCGGCCGGCATCGACGTCCACGAGCGTGACCTGCACCGCCGGGAACCGACTCAGCAGGCGTGCGACGCAGCAGCCGACCATCCCGGCGCCGACGACGGCGACCCGGTCGCCGAGCAGTGGTGCGGCGTCCCACAGAGCGTTGACGGCGGTCTCGACGGTGCCCGCGAGAACGGCACGAGCGGGTGGCACGCCCTCCGGCACGACGGTCACCGCGCCGGCCGGCACCACGTAGGCAGTCTGGTGCGGGTACAGGCAGAAGACCGTGCGGCCGCGCAGCTCCGCCGGTCCCTGCTCGACCGCGCCGACGTTGAGGTAGCCGTACTTGACCGGCCCCGGGAAGTCCCCCTCCTGAAATGGCGCCCGCATGGCGGCGTACTGGCCCGGCGGCACGCCGCCCCGGAACACCAACGTCTCGGTGCCGCGGCTGACGCCGGACCGCAAGGTGCGCACCATCACGTCGTCCCGCCCCGGCTCGGGCAGCGTGACCGGCCGGATCTCCCCGAAGCCGGGCGCGCGCAGCCAGAACGCGTGCGCGTCGGCCTGCGAATCGGACATGCTTGTTGATGCTATTTGGAGGGGCCCTCTGAAGCCGCGCAGCATACGGCCGCGGTCAGTGGTGCTGTCGCGAGCGGTGACGGCGGTGTGGCGCGCTGACGAAGACGCTGCCACGCGGGCCGGTCCGCACCACCTTGTGGAGAGCGCTGCCGCGCACCCACTGGCTCCACGGCAAGAACCACATCGTCCAACCGTTGTCCCAGGTGCCAGCCCGTGGGCTGCCGGTTATCTTCACCGGATCGCCCGGGACAGCCATGTTGTAGTACGTCTCGGCATTGGCGGGCGACATGTTCACGCAACCGTGGCTGACGTTCGTGAACCCCTGCGCGCCCACTGACCAGTACGCGTCGTGGAGGTAGTCGCCGCTCCACGTGAACCGCACCGACCACGGCACCTCGATGTTGTAGCCGGGTCCGACCATGTCGACCGGGTTTGCCTTCTCGATCGTCAGATACGCTCCGTTCGGCGTGTCATCGCCAGGCCGCCCGCTACTGATCGGCCAGTGCGCGAACAGCTTCCCGTCGCGATAGACGTTCATGGAGTGCCGAGCCGTGCTGGCCACGACGATCAGTGATGAGCCGATCGTAAACGCCTGGCTCAGGGTGTGGTGCCCGTATACCCCCGGGGCGACCTCGACCCCGTTCAGGTGGCCGGTGAAGCTCACTCGCGTGTGCGGCGGCCAGTAGCGCTGGGGCCGGAAATACAGACAGACCGGCGCCATCCCGCACTGGCTGTCCCAGAACCACGCGCCGATAACCCGTTTTGAGGTCCGGATCTCAAGCGCCCGCTCAACCGCCGCCCTGTTGCTGACCGGCTGGCTGAAGTACAGGATGATCGGCATCCCCACGCCGTAGGTCTGACGGTACCCCTCGACGATCCTGGTCTCGACCGTCCGTTTCGGCGTGAACGTACGAAACGATCTGCGCCGCGTGACCGATATGCCGGAACTCCCGACGGCGGTCGTCGTGACCGTGTAGTGCTGCGAGACGTTCAGCGCCCAGGCACTGCGCCATACGGTCCGCGTCGCATTGAGACTCCCGCGGACCGAGTCGCCGCCGGTCCGAACGACCACCTTGCTGATCCGGCCCCTTACGGCCCTCACGGTAATCCCCCGTCCGGGCGTGATATCCCTGCCGCCACCGGCCGGCGTGATTAACAACTTCACATCGCTCACCGGGCTGGCGGGCCGGGCGCCGGCAGTCACGTGGCCGCCCGAGCCGCCGGCGGCCGGCTTCGAGGCGCCCGAGCAACCCCCGGCGAGCAAGGCAAGCGTCGCCCAGATCGCCGCCGTCGCGAGTCGGTGCCGGCGCACCACGCACGACCAGCGCGCGGTGACCTGTCGGCTATCCGCTGAGCGCAACTTCGAACCTCCGGACGGCAAGCACACAGCTTACGCTGCGAAGACCCGAAATTTCCGCCGCGCTGCGAACTCTTGAAATTTCGGCCGCGGTCGGCTGTCTGAGCAGCGGTCTCAGACGTTCCGCGTCGGCGTGGCCGCGCAGGAGACCTCGGGCTTCCAACAGGCACCGCTTGTGGATCAGCGGCCACCCGGCCACCCTTGATGGTTGATCGCGCCAGGGCCGAGATCCTCGAATCGATCGCCACCTACTGCAACCGAGCGAACGACTCACGACACTCGGTTGCCGCGAGCATCGGGGTATCGACGACGCTACCGGCGGACTGCTGCTCGGCGCGTTTCGCGCGCGCCGTGACCCTTTGAGGTCGGCTTGCCCGCCGAATCCGGCGCAGCTTCGAACAGCATGAGCACCGCGACGGCACTCAGCTCATCGGAATGGTTGCTGGCCTTCAATCGCTTGGCTGACGCGGCCGCGATCCGCTCACAGTCGTTGAGTAGGCGATCGAAGCTGATCGCGAGCTCGTCCCATCCGCGCCCGTCGAGCACCATTGGCGAGCGCGACAGGTGGCTGTTGGAACGCTCAAAGCCGCCTGACTGAGCGGCACCATTGACATGGCCCGAGATCTGCTCCAGCGCTGCTCGCACCGTTGCCTGCTTGACGATTCTCGGCACTTGGGCCCACGCCTCGCTGGTGATGACCGGCCGATCCTCGGCGCGGTAGTAGTGCTCGATCGCGCCCCGCCTGGGACGCGTCTCTACGAGCTTGACCAAACCGAAGCGCGCAAGCTCGCGAACGTGATAACTGACCAGACCCAGTTGGGCGTCGAGTTCCGCTGCGAGCTGGCTCGGGCTTGCAGTGCGCTCCTCGAGGATCGCAAGAATGGCTACACGCAGCGGGTGCGCGAGCGCTTTCGCGAGTTGGGGATCTGAGATGTTCCGATCAGGTCTCACCGCTCTCCTCCGTGGTGTGCAACGCGGACGCGAGTCGAGCAAAGGCGCACTCTAACCACTTTGCCGGTCATCCCCCACCTACCGGACCGCGATCTGGGTAGCGTTCTGTATCCGATTACTAAAGACTTCCTGATCGTTGAGACACTTTTCTGCACTCCGCAAGTGGCGGGCTCCATGACCAGCGGTGGGACGCCGCGCTAGCCGGCCATGCCTCTGGGCCGTTCCCACCAGTGGACGGCCGCGATCGCAGCGACCGCGAGGTCGCGGATCTCGTCCGATGCCCGCCCGTCGATCTCCGCCACGTTGCACGACCTGAAGTTGCCGAGCGCTGGTTGGTGTGCGATGCCGCCCAGGGTGACGCCGTTGACATCACACATGTCGTACCAGCAGTCGCGAAATGCGTCGATGACCCCGCCCGGCGGCCGCTGTAGGTAGGCGACGGATGCGCCGTCGAAGCGCTGGACGACTCCCCTCTCCCCTCCGGCCACGATGACCCTCCCGATCTCGTGGCCGTCCGCACCCAGGACGGTGAAGCGGCTCGGTTTCGCCGGGCGGTCAGATTCGAGGGCGAGCACGGTCCGCCCGTGGACGTCGACCAGGTCAACCCCCACCAACCCGAGTCGGGTGCGAAGTCCCGACCAGCGACCTTCGATCCGCCGGGGCTGCGCGATCGCCAGCGACTTGCCGTCCTGATCGAAGATCTCCTCCCCCTTCGATCCGGCGCCCCAGGTCACACCCGTGCGGACACTCACGAGCACGGGCTCAGACCGGACGCTCCCTCCTCCTCCGGGGCGCCGGTCGGCGATTCCCGCGCGGGCGACCCGATCGCGAACCGCCTCGGGGGTCAGGCCGGCCACCGACCAACCCCAGCGCGAAGTTCAACATCATCACCGATTCCCATGGCCCTCACGTGCACCCGACGCTTCCGCGCGCGTGCCACGCAGTGCAGGCGGACCGACGCCACGCGGTCAGACTCGGGGAGCACGGCCACGGATGCAAGTATCGCGTCTCCCCCGGCCTGCTCGCAATCGGACGCGCGAACCCGTCCAGCTCTGGGGCGATGCCGAACTTACCGTGTCTACCGGGGGATACGGCTGGATTTGACAGATACACGGGTATTTGCAGTACACGCGACTCGACGGACCTGGGGAAGACGTCGCCCGCAGGCTACGCGACACGGTTACGAGCTCGGAGGAGTTCGAGGCGGCGGGTCGCGCTCTCGGCATCAAGCCGGTGATCGACCTGTGAGACGACATGGACCGAGAAGAAGCACCGGAGCGGTCATGCCCCTGCCAGGTCGGAAGCTGGTTGAGGTTGTGCTTTCCCGGCACGGGATCGACCGATATCGGGAGCGAGTTCGCCCGGCGCTTTGACGCCGAGCAAGCAGCGGACGAATGGGCCAGCGTTGTCGAATACGGCGAGGTGCGGACGGAACCGCCAGCTTGGCTCGCGGCGGTAGCCTGCGTGAGTGGCAGCGACGAAGGTGGTCCGTAGCGAGCGGTTTCCCGACCTCGGCGACGAGGTGCTGTTCCCGCGTCTGTCGGACGCGAAGCTGGCGTGGCTGGCCAAGCGCGGGCAGCGGCGCACGTTCCAGCCTGGGGAGGTGCTGTACGAACACGCCGTCCGGGACGCCCCGTTTTACGTGATCGAACGCGGGATGGTCGAGTTCGTCGACCGCAAGCCCGGCAAGGACGTGTACGTCGCGCGGGCCGATAGCCGCACATTCATCGGTGATATCGCCGCGTTCACCGGGGAGCCGACGCTTAGCGCGTGCGTGGCTGTCGAGCCGACGGATGTGATCATGTTTGACCGGTACGGGCTGCGGGACATGCTCGCGCGCTGGCCGGAGTTCGGCGAGCACGTGTTCGCAACGCTGTTGGCGCGGCGGGCGTGGCACGAGGCCGAAGGACACGGGGTCATGCGCCTGATCGCGCCGCGCGGCTCCCGTCGGGCGTTTGAGGTGCGTGACCTGCTCGAGCGCAACCTGCTGCCGGTCCGGTGGTACGACGTGGACACCGACGCCGAGAGCGCGGCGATGCTGGAGTGGCTGAACATCCCGAGCTCGGAGACGCCCGTGCTGGTGCACGCGACCGATGTGATGCTCAACCCGTCCGCCGCACAGGTCGCGCGGTCGCTGGGGTTGCGCGCCGAGGTTGACCGGCAGCGCTTCGATCTCGTCGTCCTGGGCGCGGGACCGGCCGGGCTGGCTGCCGCCGTGTACGGCGGCTCAGAAGGGTTGCGGACGTTCGTGGCTGAGGCGTGGGCGCCGGGCGGGCAGGCTGGCACGAGCACACGGATCGAGAACTATCTCGGGTTCCCGAGCGGGGTCTCCGGGACGGAGCTGACGCGCAAGGCGACGCTGCAGGCGCGTCGCTTCGACGCGGTGCTGTCGAGCTTTCATCGCGCGGTCGAGCTGGCCGACGGGCCCGACGGGCTGCTGCGGGTGGATCTCGACGATGGCCAGCACGTGCTCGCTCGGTGCGTCGTGATGGCGACCGGCGCTCGCTGGCGGGAGCTGCAGGCCGACGGCGTTGACCGCTTCCGCGGCGCCGGGGTCTACCACGCAGCGATGGCGACCGATGCCGAGCGTTGCCGTGACGAGGATGTGATCGTCGTCGGTGGCGGCAACTCAGCCGGACAGGCCGCGACGCACCTTGCCTCGCGGGCCCGCAGCGTGCGCGTCGTGGTCCGCGGCGCGGCGCTGAAGTCGACGATGTCGCACTACCTCGTCGATCGCATCGAGCGCTCACCACGGATCGAGGTGATGACCGAGACCGAAGTATCGGCGCGTGCACGGCTCGGCCACCGTCGAGTCGCGTGACGCCTCGTCGATCGCCGCGATGGCCGCGTGCAGGACGTGACGGCGACGGCGGTGTTCGTGATGATCGGCGCGGACCCGTGCACCGAGGCGGCGACCGGGATTCTGGCAGTCGACGCCGCCGGCTACCTGCTCTGCGGCACCGGCGCGGCGAAGTCGGACGGGCACCTCTGCTGGCCGCTGCCAGACCGCGAACCGCATCTCCTTGAGACGGTCCGGCCCGGCGTGTTCGCGGCCGGCGACGTGCGCTCAGGGGCGTCCAACCGCGTAGCGAGCGCCGTCGGCGACGGCGGGATGGTCGTTCGGTACGCGCACCAGGTACTAGCCGGCTGACCCCGCGTCCGCGGCGACGCGCCCTCCGGCTCCGGCGGCAGCGGAACCACCCGCAACCGCTCCCGGAGTGTTATCCGGAACGCACTCGAGGAGAGCGCCGCGGAGCGAAGTCACGACTGCCCGTTGACGCTGTATCGGCGAGCAGACGTTCGATCAGCGACGCCCAGTCCGCCAGCTCGCGCGGGAGGAGGAAGTCGCGCCGTACGCGATCCTCGGCCGCGACACCCATGCGTTCGCGCAGATCCTCGTCCGCAAGCAGCTGCATCGCCGCATCGGCCAGCCCTTCCGGGTCGGCTGGATCGCGCAGGAACCCTGTAACTCGGTCTGTGACGTAGTCCTCGAACGCTCCGACGCGGGAGCAGACCACGGGGCGGCCCTTCAGCATGCTCTCGAGTACCGTCATCCCGAAGCCTCCGCCGCGCGTCTGCTGCAACACGATCGCGGAGCGGCGCTCCAGGGCGTTGAGCAGCGCGGCAGACTCCTGCGGATCATCAGCGGGAAGCGTCGCTAGGTGAACCCGCTCGCGGAGCGCGTCAGGCAAACGGCGCAGGCGATCAATCGCATGGTCGAGAATCGCGGGCGCCCGTGGGTCGTCGGCAACCGCTTCGAGATCGGGGCCGGCGAGCATCAGGTGCGCGGCGGTACGCGGCGCGAGGTATTCGGCGAACCAGTCGATCACCGTGGCAGGATCGTTCAGCCGATTCCACTGCGACACCTGCAGGATCACGTCGGTTCCGGGCTCGAGCGGGCCGCTTTCGCATAGTTGCACCTTGCGATCCACGCGCCCTGGGGAGCCATCGAGACGCGTGAAGAGCGCCTCGTCGATAGACGGTCCGGACTGCACGCCGGCCGATGCGAGGATCGCCGACACCGACACGGCGCCGAGGTCCTCGTTCTTGGGCGAAAGCGGGCTCACCGACGGCCGAATCACGTGTCCTCGCCCGCTGCAGCCGGTGTCCCACACGAACTGCGGTCGGCTGAACACACACGCGTCGGCGCGGGTTGTATACGGGGCGAGGAACTCGCGGACACGTCGTGCGGGATCGTTGACCACATCGCTTCCCCTACGGCAATTCCAGATCGCATAAGCGCCAGCGTCCTTGACGGCAGGGATCATCCCCGCGGTCGGGGCATCATGCAGCTGAACGACATCGCCGGGAACGAGCAGGTCAGTCAGCACTTCACACGCGGGGGCAAGCTGCTCCTCGTAGAGGCGACGCTCAGCGTCGCCGTACGCCCAATCGTCTCCTTCCCTGTTGAGGCTGTCCTGGAGGACCCTGACGAAACGGAAGAAGTCGTCGTTCGCGCTGATCACACCCCAGCGGGCGTCGATCCCGGCTCCGCGCGAATAGGCGATGATCGACTGCAGATGCTCCGCCAGCCCGCCGCTGCGTGACCGAGCGGAAATCGCCAGAGCGGCGCGCCCCTCCAGGAGGCTGCGGACCCGCGCGGTGACGGCTACGAGCGCACGCCACTCAGCTGCGTCTGGCACGAATTCCTCGAGTCGCTCAGGCTTGAGCGCGAACGCCGGGCACTTAGTCAGGCCATAAGTCGTCGACGCCGGCATGGGGCTCCTTCAAATCGACGCGTTCCTGCCCAGGATACGTCGCACGGGGATCTGGGCCATCCGGACAAGCGCGCGATCGAGGCGCGCAAAACTACGGAAGGACTGCCCGTGGCACCTGATCGCACTTGGGTGCTCTGAATGTATGAGTCCCGCTCTAGATTCGCAGAGTCCGTAGATATCCGCGGGAACAGTCAGCACGTCGTACCGATGCGTGCGATGCCGGCTAGGCGTTAGATGAACACGGAGGTGAGTACATGGCGAATAGGCAAATAGCTCTCACAGCGCGCGTAGGCGACCGGATCGAGACGCGCGGACTGCATGGCCAGCCGTCTCGACGCGGACAGATCGTCGAACTGCTCGGCAGCGAGGGTCACGAGCATTACCGCGTTCACTGGGATGAGACGCACGAGTCAATCGTCTACCCGACCGACGGCGTGTTCATCACTCCGCGGACGACTGTCCGAGGTGCGCTGGCCGACGAGAGTGACTAACTGACAGCGCCTCGCGGATGCGGGTCGGAGCTTGATAGTGGGTCTGCAGGAAATCGCGGCTAACGCGCAAATCGACTGTGCCGGCACATTCGTCCCCACGAGCGTTGAGTCCCCATCGGGTGTCGCGCCAGAGGCGATGCTCGGAACCGGGTGCGCTACTCTGGCAGGGTCAGATAGCGAGGGCAACCAGAGGGCGAGACCTTCATCTGAACGTCCCCTTGCCGCGTAAGCCGCCTGATCTTCTGATGGCCGAGAGTCCACCTACGGGTGGGCTTTCCGCGTTATCGGGCCCGCGGCCTGCGGAGCATCAGTCCGTCGAGCCTGTACATCACCGACTCGACGACCGCGAAAGCGGCGCCGGACGGCGGCGGGTCAGGGCAGGATGTCGCTCAGCGTCGCGGTGAACCGCTCGCCCGACTCCTCGAGCTCGCCCTCGATGTGCAGGCGTGCCGGGCCGGTCTCGGTCCACAGGTCGAGGAAGTAGGACCAGCCCGGCAGGTCCGGATCGTCGGACTTGGCGATCGCCTCGACCTGGTAGATCTCGCGCGGCGGCAGCACCAGCGACTCGGGGCAGTCGTCCTCGACGCGGCGGCGCAGGTCCTCGGCTGTGAGCCGATCGCCAGACGCGACGCGCAACTCCTCGTACTCGCCGTCCACGACGAGGGCGACGACGTCCTCCAGTGCCCGGTACATCGGCTCGGGCATCAGCTCGAGCGATTCGACGATCTCTCCCCGTCCGCCCAACTCGTGGCCCGGCGTCAGGTCGAGCCGGCTGTAGAAGTAGTCCTCGCACGCCGCTCGCGCCTGACGGCGGATGCCCTTGGACAACCCCGCGGCGCCGAGCGCAAAGACCGCAGCAGCGATCGCCTCCTCGAGCGTTCCGTGGCGACGCGTCAGCTGCGCGGTGACCGCGCGACCGTGCTCCGTGTCGCGCGCCATCGATGAGCCGTCCAAGACAATCGAGGGAGTGTCGTGGCGGCTGTAGCCCGCGCAGGCCCGCACTGCAGAATGAAGGACGATGAGGTGGTCGCCCATTACGCCCGCGCGGATGATGGATCGCCGGGCGTCATCCGGATCGGCCAGCTCGCCGAACGCGTGGTCGTAGCGCTGCCATAGCCATGCATCCTACGAATTACGGAACGACGCCCGCCGAGAGCAACCCCGCGTCGCCCTGGCAGTGCTGTTGCCCTGCACACGCCGCCCGGATCGGCGGGTCCCGGATCGGCGGTTCATTGTCCCGTGACGAAGCGGGCCACGGCGGGCTTGGTGATGACCCCGTGGGTGACGCCGAGCGGCGCCACCCGCTGCGCGCTTGGAGAGAGCGACGCACGCTCCTCATCGGGGTGTTCGTCTTCACCGCCGCGTTCACCGAAGGCACCGGCAACGACTGGCTCGGCGTTGCGATGATCGACGGCTACGGCGCTGTCCCCGCCCTCGGGTCTCTCATATTCGCGATCTTCCTCGCCGCGATGACCCTCGGGCGGTGGTTCGGTCCGATGCTGCTCGACCGATACGGCCGCGTCCTCAGCATCCGGTGCCTCGCAGTGCTCGCGCTTGCCGGCCTAGCGCTCGTGGTTTGGGGCGGAACGCTCCCGCTCGCGATCGTCGGCGCCGCACTGTGGGGCGTCGGAATCGCGCTGGGGTTCCCCGTCGGCATGAGCGCCGCCGGCGACGACCCTCAACACGCCGCCGCCCGCATGAGCGTCGTCGCCTCGATCGGGTATCTCGCCTTTCTCGCCGGGCCACCGCTCATCGGCTTCCCCTGCACGAACGTCCGCGGAGGCTAACGCGCGATAGCCATCGCCATCGGCCGCACCTGGCCGGAATGGTCCCCGCCGGACTGAGTCGTTCAGTTTGCGCTCGTGCGGTCGGGAGGTTCAGCCGAGATCGTTCGTAGTGCTGATGTCGAGTGATGTCATGCTCGCTCTGCGAGCAATTCGCGGACGTGGCCGAGGACCTCGGCCGCGAGCATCGTGTGACGCTCCTGGGAGTGAGCGTGTCGGTTCGGCGCTTCATCATCCGGTGCGTCGCGATCCGAGCAGTCGAGTTCTTCTAGGAAGGCGGTGACCACCGCGGGGTCAAACTGGCGAGTGCTTTCTGCCTTCAGCTCCTCGCAAGCGGCCTCTGGCGTGCGCGCGGGGCGGTAGCAGCGGTCGGTGATGATCGCGTCATACGCGTCGCAGACGGCGATGATCCGCGCGGCGAGCGGGATTTCGCTGCCGCGCACCCGATCGGGATAGCCGGCTCCGTCCCAGCGCTCGTGGGTCGCGCGGACGATTGTCGCGGCCGGGCGCAGCGCGGGCGCCGCGCTGAGGATGCGTTCGCCGAGCACGGTGTGCTGGTGGATGAACTCCCATTCTTTCGGTTCGAGGGGACCGGGCTTTGTCAGGATGGCGTCTGGAATGCCGACCTTGCCGATGTCGTGCAGCGCGGCGGCCCGGGCGAGCTCGTCGATCTGCTCGGCGTCCATACCCATGCGACGGCCGACGGGAACGGCGAGGCGTGCGACTCCAGTCGAGTGATCGGGAAGTCCGTTCTGCTTGGCTCGCAGGATGTGGATCAGAACGTCGTGTGCCTGCTCTCGCGCACCCGATCGCCGCCCATGCTTGTGCGTGTACATTCGCTTGTCCGCGAGCTGTAGTGCGTAGTCGGTCGTCGTCGCTTCGTGCGGGACGAGGACGCTCCCGCATGATGCGGTGATCTCGAAGTTAGCGCCACGCTCCTCGAGCGCGCTTGCGGCTGCTGCCACGGCCTGTTGAAGCTCGCCGCGGGCCGGCAGCAGGACGCAGAATTCGTCGCCGCCGAGCCGGTAGGCCGAGCCGTGGTCCGAGACCGCCGTCTCGAGCTTGTCGCCAAGGCGGGCGAGCAGGGCGTCGCCGGCGACGTGGCCGAAGGTGTCGTTGTACGACTTGAAGCCGTCCAAGTCGAACAGCATCAGCACGTGTGGCTGCTCACGGGAGGTCTTCAGGAGCCGCTCGCCGAGGTCCTTGGTGAGCTTGCGCCGGTTCCCGAGGCACGTCAGCGGGTCGGTCTGCGCCTGTTCGCGTAGCAGCTCGTGGCCGACGATGTCTTCCGCTGCGGCCTGAGCACGTTCGACCAGCCCGAGGATCAGTGCGTGTTCATCCTCGCTGAAGGGGCGGCCATGTCTGGCGACGGCGAGCGTTCCGCGATCGTCGGGACCGAGCCTGAATGGAATCGCCAGCGCCCACGCGTCGTCTTTCTCCAGCTGATCCGACCGGCGCTTCGCCCGCACCGAGGCACTCACGAGCTCGAGTAGCGGCTCCAACTCGCTAGGACCGCAGGACTTCGCTATTGGTGGCGTCGCGGGCGGGTGCAAGATCAGCTTGCTGGCGGACGCGTCAAGTGCGTCAGTCGAGCCGTGGAGGACGACGTCAGTCAGCGCCTCCAGGTCGAGCTTGGCCGCGAACGCGTCGCCAAGCCGGGCGACGGCTGATTGCAGCCGGGTTCGCTGTCGCGCCACGACACCGAGTCGGTGTTGGGCCTCCTCGATCCGCGCGTTGCGGTCGCGGTCAGCAACGACCAGAAGTGCGGTCAGCGGCAGCATCAGCAGAAGCACAGCGGGGTCCTTCTGGGCCGCGTACGCGAACGCCAGTCCCAGTGGCGCGAGACACGCGTCCACGAGCCACACACCGGCGATCACCCGCAGCTGGAGCCGCGGCGCGACACCAACCGCCGCTGCCTCACGCAGGGTCGACGTCACGAGGTCAACCAGACAGCCGGCAAAGAAGGCTGCAAGGTAGACGCCCGCCCGGCTGGTTCCGTGGACCGTTCCGGCGAGCGTCAGCACGGCTGCTGGACCGAGCGCGTGCCATGCGTCCGGAACGGCAAAGACCAACTGTTGCGGACTTGCTCGGTGTGCGATCCACCGCGCAAGCGTGCCGACCAGCAGCCCGCAGGCGGCGAGCAGCGGCACCGACATCGGCGGCAGCAGCACGAGCATCGGTACGAGCACCAAATAGGACGGCACGACGTAGCCAGCGCCGATCGGGAATCTGATCATGCGCGACACCACCGCGTACAGACCGACAAGCAGCAACGGCACCCCCAGCCGCATGTGGCCGCTGGTGAGGTCCGGAAGGGCCAGCGGCACTGCGACAAGGAGAAACATCACTGACGCCGCACCCTCGACGATCAGCTCCCGCCGGTTCGCCTTGTCCGAGCGTGAGTCCCAGGAATCCTCCATGAGACGCTCGACGGGGTGGCTGGCTCGGACGTCCTCAAGTGATCGGTCCATCACGGGTACCCGCCTCCCAGTGTGTGGGAGCAGCGGTCGGGTCGCCGCTCCCACCTGGTTGATAGGCCGGGGCGCCTAGCCCCTGCTGTACGGATCGACGTAGACGTCATCGATATTCCAAGTGCCGCCGTAGTGCGCCGGAAGGAACTGGATGCGAACACTCAACGTGTCGTCTGCCTGAACGAGCGGCAGCGTCGCGCCCAGATTCAGTATCGGCGACAGGGTCCAGTCAGTCGCGCCTCCGACAGACCCGGCCGTGGTGCTGTGGGCCACGCCTGCGGCATCGGTCCAGAGCAGGTTGACGTTCATCTGCGACCAGCTGCCGCTCGTGCGGCGCGCGACGAACCGGAACGTCGGTGTCGCGACGCCAACGCAGATCGGCGGAGAGACGGCGACACCGGTCGGGTTGATCGACAGGGAGCGCGAATCACCAGCACCGTGGACGTGGAACGACTCGCTGCCGGCAACGGTCCTCGCGCTCATTAGCGACCAGCCAGACGTGGTGCCTTCAAATGAGCCGTTCTGAATCAACGCGTAGTTGGCGGTGTCGCCCAAGGAGTTGAACACCGGGGCGCCCGATGTATCGGGCGTGCACGCGCTGGCAACGGCCGGGACGCCACCTACGAGCAGGGCCGCGCCGACGAAGGCGTTGCAAAACCGCCGAATTCTGGGACGTCGGATCAGGTAGGGCATACAGACCTCCATGTCTGCTTGGATGCTGACTTTGCATCGGCAGCTGGGCCGTCTCATTGGAGACCCCTGGCTTTGCGCCCCCGCCTCACGACGAGTTTGCCCTTATCGACTGATAATTAAAGTCGGCAAAACCGCATCATCAGGCATCAGTGAAAAGTACGGAAGGCGATCCGCGGCGTTCCCGGTAAGTCGCGCGTTGTGCGTGCGCGCACTGCGCACCAAGCGCCGGGGCACTGTCACAGACGGCGCCTCTATCTCGTCTCACGAGGGCTAACGCGACGAGAGGAGCAGTCATGAAGGTCTTTGTTGCCGGCGCCACGGGCGTTCTCGGCAGAGTGCTTGTCCCGCAGCTTGTGGCGCGAGGCCACGAAGTGGTTGGAATGACGCGGAGCGCGTCGAAGCAGGAGTTGGTGCGCAGCCTGGGAGCGAGCCCGGTCGTGGCCGATGCGCTCGACCCGGACGCGGTCGCCCAGGCGGTGGCGTCCGCCGAGCCAGAGGTAATCGTGCATCAGCTCACGGCCCTGTCCGGGAAGATGAGCGTCCGTGATGCGCGGCACCCCGACCGCTCCTCCATGGCCATGATGACCAACCGGCTGCGGACCGAGGCGACCGACCATCTCCTGGCGGCGGGTCGTGCCGTGGGGGCGCGGCGCTTCGTGGCGCAGAGCTTTGGGGCCTTTCGGTGGGCCCGCACGGGCGGGCCGGTGCAGACCGAGGCCGATCCCCTCGATCCCAATCCGCCGGCGCCCCTGCGGCCGGTCGTGGAGGGGCTCCTCTATCTGGAGGAGGCGGTGACGACGATCGTGTGCGGCGAGGGTCTCGCGTTGCGCTATGGCGGCTTCTACGGTCCGGGGACCGGGATCAGCCTGGCCCCGGATGCGGTGATGGCGGCGCCGATCCGCAAGCGTCGGTTCCCGATCGTCGGCGATGGTGGTGGCGTCTGGTCGCACGTCCACATCGAAGACGCCGCAGCGGCGACTGCCGTCGCGGTCGAACAGGGCCAGCCGGGCATCTACTACATCGTCGACGACGAGCCCGCGCCGGTGCGGGAGTGGCTGCCGGTGCTGGCGAGCGCGCTCGGTGCCAAGCCACCGATGCGTGTGCCGCGCTGGCTGGGGCGGCTGGCTGCCGGTGAGGCGGCGACGGTCATGATGACCGAGGCGCGGGGCGCCTCGAACGCCAAGGCCAAGCGCGAGCTCGGCTGGAAGCCGCGCTATCCGAGCTGGCGGCTGGGCTTCGCGCAGGGACTCGGCTGAAGCGATGACCCAGCAGCAGTTCGACGAGCTCCGCCGGTCGGCGTTTGCGATCGCCTACCGAATGCTCGGCAGCGTCAGCGAGGCGGAGGACGTGGTGCAGGAGGGGTTCCTGCGTCTGCACAGGGCGCGCGAGGGCGGCGAGCGGATCGGGTCGCCGCGCGCCTCGCTCGCCTTCCTCGTGCTGCTCGAGAGCCTGTCGCCTGAGCAGCGCGCCGCGTTCCTGCTGCACGAGGTGTTCGACGAGCCGTATGACCGGATCGCGGAGATCGTCGGCACGAGCGCGCAGAACGCCCGCCAGCTCGCGACACGGTCCCGCCGCCACGTGGAGGAGCTGCTGGCCCACGACGTCGTGCTCCACGGCGACGGCGGCGGCAAGGCACCCGCCCTCGCACGTGCGCTCCATGGCCGAGCCAGGGTCGCGCGCGCTAACGGCGGGGTTTGCGCGGCTTCACACCCTGCTCGGCGGCGTCACCTCCCGGCGTGAGGAGGTGAACGGGCAGCCGGGTGCGCTCTTTTTCGACCGCGAGGGCAGGCTGATCAGCGTGGTGATCCTCGACGTCGCGGAGGGGCAGATCCAGGCCGTGAGCTCAATCGTCAACCCAGACAAGCTGCAGCACCTGGGGCCCGTGGCCGACCTTCGCGCCCTGCTGCGCGAGCGGAGCTAGATTGGTCAGCTCGTGGGTTCGAGCTCGATTGCGACCGCCGCGGTGCTTCCGGTCGGACCCGACGCCGCCGGGTCGCTGCGTTTATGTGGTCACAGTGGCCGCGAGTGGCGGGAAGGCCGGCGGCCGCTTTTCGACAAAACTCTGGACACCCTCCGCGAAATCTCGCTTCGAGAACGATTCGAGCATCAACACATTGGCATGCTCCAGTGCATCGCCGAGCGGTCTGCTCAGCGCCTCGTACATCTGCCGCTTGATCGTTGCCACACTCGCCGGGGAGACGTTCGCGGCGACGTCGCGCGCGTACGCAAGCGCGACCTCGAGCACCAGCTCGTCCTCGACGCTGCGGTTGACGAGCCCGAGCTCGGCGGCTTCCGAGCCTCGAAACACGCGCGCGGAGATGAGCAGATCGAGCGCACGGGCGGGACCGACGAGTCGCCGCAGGATCCAGGAGGTACCGTGTTCGGCGATCAACCCCCGCCGCGAGAACGCGGTGGTCAGCTTCGCGTTCTCCGCGCAGAAGCGGACGTCACACGTGAGCGCAAACGCAAGCCCGAGGCCTGCGCAGGCGCCATTGATCGCTGCGATCACGGGCTTCGGGATCGACATCGCGAACGTGATCGGTCTCGTGTCCGTGCGATTGGCTCTCGCCTCGACCGCGCCGCCATCGCTCGAGAGGGCGCTCAAGTCGTTCATGTCCGCGCCCGGGCAGAACCCGCGGCCGGCGCCGGTGATAACGATCGCCCGCACGCGCTCATCCTCGGCGCATGTCTGAAGCAGGTCGAACAGTGCAATCTGCATCCCATGTGTCCAGGCGTTCAGACGATCGGGGCGGTTTAGCGTCAACAGCGCAACGCCGTCACCGCCGACCTCACACAACACGACGTCGTCCATCCTGTCCTCCTCTCAGCTCCGGGCGTTGCGCGAGCCTAGAGCGCCGCGGCTCGCTTGAAGTCACGGCGGGCCCGTCTCATCCGGGTCGCCGCGCAATAGTCGCGGCTGTCCACCGTCGTGGCCACGCGCTGGAACGCAATAGCATGCGAGGTCCGTTGGAGTATCTCGACGCTGAACGGGTTACAAGGTTGCGGCGGTTCGCGGCTGGCGCGCCGCTCTCCCGCCGGGTGTGAGCAGAGTGACCGCCGACGCGAGCGCGCGGGGTGTGAACAAGACGTTGGGGTTGGAGGCTCTGGGCGATTTGCGGGCTGCACGCCGTCGCCGCTACGCCGAGAACGTCGACGTGTTGGAGGTGCTCTACCGTGTGTACCTAGGGGTCCTGTTCGGTGGCTGGGGACTGGCGCTGATCTCGGGTGCGTTGGCGGACGTGAGGGTCGACCCTCACACAGTCGAGGAGATCCATCGCCATGGCCCCGCCGCGCTCGGGATGCTGGTCGCGATCGCTGCGGCGGCTGGGTTGCGGTCAGGGGGCAGGGGCGGTCCGTTGGTGCTCGAGGCGGCAGATGTGCTGCATGTGCTGCTGTCTCCCGTCGACCGCGGGGCGGCGTTGCGTGGGCTCGCCGTCCGCCGGCTACGTACTGCTGGATTCGTCGGCGCGGTGGCGGGTCTGATTGCGGGGAACTTCGCGTTTCGGCGCTTGCCGGGACGGCCGGCAGAGTGGCTTTTGTGCGGGGCTGTGTTCGGGGCGACGATCGCCGTGTGGGGGTTGGCCGGTGCGATGATCGCATCTGGTCGACGCATGCATCGAGCGGTGCTGTTGCTGCTTGCCGTGCTGATCGTGGGCTGGTCGGTGGGGGATCTGCTCGCCGAGCGGACGACCTCGCCGGCGACCATGCTCGGGCAGCTTGCGCTCTGGCCGCTCCGGCGCGGCAGTGATTCCCTCGCGTTGCCCGCCGCCGGCCTGGCTGCCTGTGCCCTGTTTACGTTGTTCGGGCTCGCTGGGCTCGCTGGGACCTCCCTCGAAGCTGCGCGACGACGCGCAGGGTTAGCCGCGCAGCTTCGCTTCGCGGTCACCACGCAGGACCTGCGGGCGATCATCCTGCTCCGCCGGCAGCTCGCCTCCGAGATTCCGCGGGGCCGTCCATGGCTGCGGCTCGCTCCCTCCGACGGCCCGAGCCGTGCAGTCTGGCGGCGCGACTGGCAGAGCTTCTTGCGCTGGCCGTTGGTACGAGTCGTGCGTGTTTGTGTGCTCGGCGTGGTCGCCGGCGTATCGCTGGTCGGCGTCTGGCGGGGGACCACGCCCTTGGTGCTGGCGGCGTCCTTTGCGCTGATGGTGGCGGCTTTCGACGCGATCGAGCCAATCGGACAGGAGGTGGACCATCCGATGCGCCTCGGGCTGCTGCCAATCGCTGCGGGGGAAGTGATCCGCCGCCACCTCGTCGCTCCCGTCGTGCTGATGGCCGGCGTGTTGCTGATCGCTGTCGCCACCGTGATCGCGGCTGGGGCGTCTCGGGGGTTGGTCGGAGTGGTGATCGTGATGGCCCTTCCGACCGCGCTCCTGTCACTGTGCTGCGCCGCGCTGAGCGTGACGAACGACCCGTTCAAGTACGTGCTGACGCCTGAGATTGGGTACTTCCAAACGGGTTTCCCCGTCGTTCTGGTGATCATCGGCGTGAGCGGACCCGTGCTCCTCGCGCGAGCGGCCGCGCGACACGGCGAGGCGGCTGCAGGGTCGGCTGCTGGGTGTGAGTTTGTGGTGCTGCTGATCTGCGCGGCCGTCATCGCGTTGCTCGGGCACAGGATCTCCGCGAGAGTGCCTGTCAGGTCATGAAGAAGAGGACACGTCGCCGCGATCCCGACCGACCCGTGCTCGCAACAGCGGGGCTGCGACGGGAGTACGACGATCTGATCGCGCTCGCGCGGCTCGACCTGAAAGTCGTGCCGGGTGAGCTGGTCGCGCTTGTGGGCTCGAACGGCGCAGGAAAGACCACATTGCTTGCCATCGCCGCTGGGCTCATCGAAGCGTCCCACGGCACGATCCAGATCTGCGGGGAGGCGGCGGGCTCGTTGGCGGCGCGCGCCCGGACGTCGTACATCCCGGATACGCCGGTCTTCTACCAGGACCTCAGCCTCAACGAGCACCTCGAATACATCGCGCGGCTACACGAGGCCGACGACTGGCAGAGCCGTGCATCCGACCTCCTCGAGCGACTCGGACTCGAGCGATGGGGAGACAAGCTGCCGACGCAGTTCAGTCGCGGGATGCGGCAAAAGGCGTCGCTGGCGCTCGGATTCATCCGACCGTTCTCGCTCCTGCTGGCAGACGAGCCGTTCGACGGTCTGGACCCTGCAAGTCGCGACGTGCTGGTCGAAATGCTGCGGACGACTGCCGCCTCGGGCGCGGCAGTGATCGTCTCCACCCACCGCACCGAGGTGGTCAACTTCAGCAGCCGCTGCATCGCCCTCCATGACGGCCAACTGATCTACGACGGACCCCCTGACCGCGCCATGGTCGCAGGCGATCTACCGCAAACGAAGGAGGCTCTGCCCACGGCAGACGTCCCCAAACCCGACTAGGCGACGTCGCGATCGTGCCGGTCAGAACGTGAGGATCACGATCGATCCGCAGATTCCGACGTCAATCGCTGTAATCGTGGTGTACGGCGCCTGGGGCGCATAGAACATCGTGCAATTTTTGCCGTGCTTGAGCCCATCGCGGGACTGCGTGGCCTCGCCCGGCGCGGGCGTGGGAATCCCGTATTTCGATCGCACCGTCGCGGCGGCGGACCCGAGGCCGACACCTTTCGCGGTCCTCAGCTTCTTGACCTTGCTCGCGAGGCTGTTGTTCGGCAGATCGACCTCGACTGCCACGACCTTGCCTCCATTCACAAAGAAGCCGGCGAACGGATTGGAGATCGCCCCTCCGCCCTGGAGGGGTTCCGTCGACAGGTACTGGCACCAGCTGACGTTCTCGAACGCCACACAGCGATCAGGGGAGCCCCACTTGGCTACCGCCTGGTGCCGAGTCATCCCGACCTTGACACCGCCGATCGAGCTGCCCGGAACGATTGAGGGTTTCTTGAACGAGAATCGTGGCGTCTTGTTGGCAAGCGCCGGGGTGGCGGCAAGGGTCAGCGCGCCGGCGAGGATTGTGGTGGCAGCGAGTCGACGGATCATGTGCTCAGCCTATAGCGCGACAACCCTCACAGCAACGGAGGTTTCCCTACATTTTGCGATCTCTCCGCATCGTGCTGCGGCGGCGGGCAACTCGGCTCCCCCAGCACCTGCCGCAAGCGCGGTGAGGAATGCTGCCGGGTCGGATCCACGTCGCGTTGTGTTTGCGGTGTCGCCTGGCGCGGTGATGGTCGCGATGTGGCGGCTTGACCGTGAGCTTCGTTTGACCGCTGCAGCTGGCGTGCACGCTGTCGCCGTTGTAGATCGCCTCGACGTTACAGAATTTTGATCCGGCTGCTGCCGGCGTGAAGGTGCTCCGGCAGGTCGACGTTTCGAAACCGATAGGTACGCGGTCCGGCCGTCGGGGGTGATGGCGATCGCACTCGGATAGCTGATGTCGCCGAGGTGAACCGGAGCGCCCGCGGTATTCGTCGCGACTGAGATCGGCGTCACAGAGCCATCGAATGGTTCTGTCGTTTCGGCCAGGAGCGCGACGTAGGCCGTCTTGCCGTCTGGCGCGCACCTGAGCACTTGCAGTCGATAGCGCTAGGCTGGCAACCACCGCGGCGGCTGTCGTCGACAACGGAACACACAGGGTTGACGACCAGCGGGGAATGTGACCGCCGCGCATTATTCTCACCTACCTGCCATCGCGGAGCGCAAGCCACCGCACCGTGCCCCGCTACGTACCGGCCCTGACACCGAGCACAGACAAAGACCTGTCGAGTGTCCCACGACGGAGGCGCCATCAACCGTAATGGCTACGGGATCAGTCTGCGGTGCAGCGGATCGAGGCCGGTGTGCCGCTCTCCTTGTCCTCCTGCTCGCGAAGACTCCCGCCGCGCGGACCCCTGGCTCGAGCGTTCCTGCGTGATTTCGGTGGCGAGCGGGCGGCACGAGCGCGTAGGGTGATGCCATGGCGCGGACGGAGGAGGTCGAGGTCCTGATCGTCGGCGGCAGCCTTGTGGGGCTGACGACGGCGCTGCTGCTCGGCCACCACGGGGTTCCGTCGCTCGCGCTCGAGCGCCACGCCGGCACCGCGATCCACCCGCGCGGTGGGCACTTCCAGCTGCGCACGCTTGAGATGCTGCGCCAGGTCGGACTCGAGCAGCGGGTCCGCGCTAAGGCGCTGGAGATGTACAGCGCAATCGGCGGCATCAACGCCGTCGAGTCGCTCGCCGGCCGCGAGCTCGGCGTCTATGTCCGGGAGCTCAACGAGGGCGTCGAGGGCTACAGCCCGACCGTGCGCGTCTTCATCAACCAGGACGTGCTCGAGCCGATCCTGCGCGAGCGCGCGCTGGAGCTGGGGGCCAGGCTGCGCAATCGCATGGAGGTGATGGCGCTCGAACAGGACGCGGACGGCGTCACCGCCACCGTCCGCGACCTCGACGGCGGCGGCGAGCGCCGTGTTCGTGCGTCCTACGTGGTCGCCGCCGACGGCAACCGCAGCCCGACGCGCGAGCGCCTCGGGATCGCGATGCGCGGCTACGGCGAGCTGTCACGGAGTATCACGATCTACTTCCGCGCCGACTGCTCCGAACTGGTGCGCGATCGCAACCAGGGCGTGCTGTACGTGCACAATCCCGACCTGCGCGGGTTCTTCCGGCTTGACCGGAGCGGCGGCACCGGTTTTCTCGTGATCAACACGGTCGGCGCGGACGTCACCCGGCCGGAGGCGATCAACGTGCAGGCCGGACTCAGCGACGAGCGTGTGCGGGTGCTGCTCCGCTCGGCGATCGGCGCCGAGATCCCGATGGAGGTCCTCGACGTTGCGAACTGGCGCGCGGAGGCCAACTGCGCCGAGCGCTTCCAGGAGCGCCGCGTGTTCCTGGCCGGCGACGCCGCGCACGTGGTCCCGCCCAACGGTGGCTACGGCGGCAACACCGGCATCCAGGACGCCCACAACCTTGCCTGGAAGCTTGCCGCCGTCATCTCCGGCGAGGCGGGCGCGGCGCTGCTCGACACCTACGACCCGGAACGCCGCCCGCTCGGCGAGCTCACGGTCCGTCAGGCGCCTGCACATGGACGCCGCCGAGACGCGGGCGCGGCCGGGCACGCGGGCCCCGCACGTGCCGCTCGTGGACGGGCCGCTCGACGCTCGATCTCTTCGGCGCGGGCTTCGTGCTCGTACACGGCCCCAACGCCGCCGTGCCCGCGGGCGTGGCAGCGCACGGCTTCCCGATACGGCGCTCGAGCTCTACGGCATCGCGCGCGCCGGCGCTGCGCGCGTGCGTCCGGACGGGATCGTCGCGTGGCGCTCGCGCGAGGCCTACCCGGCGGACGCCGTCCGCGGCGCCCTCGACCGCGTGCTCTCACTGACCCCCTGCTCGGCGCACGATCGCTGTCCGTGCGCGCACGATCGCGTTCGCCGTTGACGGTGTGCCCGGCCCTGGTCAATGGGCCGATGCGGTCGATCCCGCGATCGACCCCGATGGTCGCACACGGGGTCCGCTGCCTACTGTTCTGTCGGTGAGCGGCCGGCGGATGGCATGCGCAGCGAAGTGATCGTGGTCGGGCTCGGCGCGATGGGGGCAGCGGTCAGCTGTCAGCTGGCGCGGCGCGGTCTCGGTGTGATCGCCTTCGACCGGTACATGCCGCCCCACGACCGCGGTTCGACGCACGGCGAGAGCCGCATCACTCGACTGGCCGTCGGCGAGGGCGCCGAGTATGTGCCCCTGGTCCGCCGCTCCCACGAGCTGTGGCGGGAGATCGAGGCCGAGTCCGGCCACACGCTCTTGGCGCAGACGGGCGGGATCGTGATCGGCGGGCCGGCGAGCGGCTTCGTCACGCGTACACGAGAGATCGCGGTGCGCTACGGGATCGCGCACGAGACCCTGGACGGGGCCGAACTCCGGACGCGCTTTCCGATGTTCGCCGCGGGGGAGGCGGACCGCGCGTACTACGAGCCGGCTGCAGGTTACGTCCGGCCCGAGGCGGCGGTCGCGGCTCAGCTCGGCTTGGCGGCGAATGCGGGCGCTCGTTTGCGCCTCACCGAACCGGTCCTGGAGTGGCGTGCCTCGCCCGAAGGCGTCCGCGTCCGCACCGCAGACGGCGTGTACGACGCCGATCAGCTCGTCCTTTGCGCGGGGCCGTGGATCAACCAGCTGTTCCCGGAGGGTCGTAACCACTTCGTCGTCTTCCGCCAGCTCCTACTGTGGTTCCCGATCACCCGAGACCCGCCCGGGCTCGCCGAGATGCCGGTCTTCGTCTGGGACTTCGGCGGCGAGCTGACCGGCTTCGTCCACCTGCACGGCTTCTACGGCTTCCCCCCGCTGGCCGGGTCCGCCGGCGGCGTGAAGGTAGCCACGGAGCAGTTCGCCAGCACAACCGAGCCCGACGGAGCTCAGCATCCCGCCACCCCG
The DNA here is from genome assembly GCA_963794285.1 of uncultured Solirubrobacterales bacterium. GTDB lineage: Bacteria > Actinomycetota > Thermoleophilia > Solirubrobacterales > Solirubrobacteraceae > Palsa-465. The sequence continues at coordinate 624,062 of CAWCDS010000005.1, read as the reverse complement.
GCCGAGGCGGCGCTCATGCGCCGCGATGTCATCGGCGAGCGGCTGCCCTGGCTCGGCACGACCCCGTTGCGGACCGCCTCCTGCCTCTACACGAGCACGCGCGGCAGTCGCTTCGTCATCGATCGCCATCCCGCCCACGAGAACGTGATGATCGTGTCGGCCTGCTCGGGCCACGGGTTCAAGCACTCGACGGCGATCGGAGAGGCAGTGGCACAGCGGATCGCCGGCCAGCCTGCCGAGATCGATCTACGGCCGTTCCTGTGGCCGCGCCCCGAGTGACGACCCTACGAAGCTGTGCAGTCGATCCCTGTTCGCGCCCGGAAGAGCGCGCCGTCGCGTAGCATTGCTGCATGCGCGAGGTGCAGAGAGGTGTCTGGCACTGGGAGGCGCCGCATCCGGACTGGGCAGGGCCTGAGAACGAGGCGCTTCGCCAACGCCTTGCGGCGATCGGCGCGACGCCGAATGGGGCGGCACGCGGCCTGGTCTCCTCCTACGCGATCGACCACGGCGACCGGCTGCTGCTGTTCGACCCGTTGGCTGTGCCGCGCGAGATCGAGGAGCTCGCTGCCGGCCGCGAACCGGTGGTCGTGCTGACCTCGCCGTGGCATGAGCGCGACACGCGGAGCCTCGTGGAGCGACTCGACGCGCCAGTGTTCACGCCGCCGCCCGACGAAGGCACCCCCGACGTCGCCTGGCTCCTGGACGGAGCCAAGAGCGACGCGCACCTGTACTCGGCCGGCGATCGGCTGCCAGTCGGAGTCGAGGCGTTCCCCGGAAGGTTGCCCAACGACGTCGTGCTCTGGATCGAGAGCCGGCGTGCGGTCGTCGCCGGCGATACGCTCGTCGACTTCGGCCAGGGACTCGAAATGCAGGTCGAATGGCTACCCGCAGGCGTGACGCGCGAGCAGGTCGTTAACGGCTTAGCGATGCTGCTCGACCTGCCGGTCGAGGTCGTACTCGCGACACACGGCGGGCCGACCGACAGAGCCACCCTCGGTCGCGCGCTCGCCTGACAACTGCGCTCGCCTGCGCTCCATCGACCGCAGCTTTCAAAGGACGGGACGCACGACGAGCATCCCCCGGCTCGAGACGAGATGCGCCAAGTCGTCCGCTAAGCGTTGGACGTGTTCGCTGGCCTGTTGCTCGAAGCGCTCCACTGCGACGATCTCCGCGATTAGCACGTAGTCGGCTTGACCGATCGCCTGTCCGGGCACGTCCGCCGGCCGTGTAAGGCGCCAATCCGACACCGTGTCCAGCGACCCGCGGACGATGTCCCGATCCCCTGCCATCAGCCGCTCAAAGTCTTCGGCGAGCTCCGGCGAGCGCAGCTGAAACCACATGAGAAGGGTCGCGGGAGGACTCATCCAGGAGCGTAGTGAACGATCGCACCCGGACCGCTGGTCGCGCCTGCAGCGTGACCGGTGGTGAGCCCAGAAATCGAAACGCCTGGTTCACGACCGGGTTACATACGCGCCGAGGTCGTCCGGAACGATGCGGTGCGGGTCCGGTCCAGGTCTAAAGGCGGTAGCTGACGCTCAGATCCCCTACGGCGAATCGCGTCGACGCAGTAGATAGGGTCCGGGTCGGCGTGTGACCGAGGCTCATGCGCAGCGATGCCGCGTCACATGGGCGGTATTGCTGTCGCCGCTGCGCGGTTGTGGTGCATGGCTGCAAACGCGTAGGCTTGGCGCATGATCGCATCGCTGGACGATCGAGGTCTGCTGATCGTGGGCGGCGGGAAGATGGGCGAGGCGCTGCTGGCCGGGCTGCTCGCGGCAGGCCGCCCCGCCGGCGAGATTGTCGTGGCGGAAGTGTCGCGAGCGCGCCGTGAGGAGCTGACGGCGGCGCACCCGGGTGTCGCGGTTGTGGAGGCTCCGGTTCCTGCGGTAGGGGCCGTGTTGGCCGTCAAGCCGGGCGACGTCACTGGCGCAGCGCGCGCTGTCGCCCGGGTTGGAGTCCAGCGTGTTTTGTCGGTCGCGGCCGGGGTCACGACAGAGACGATCGAGGCCGCAGCCGGTCGGCAGCTGGCCGTCGTTCGCGCGATGCCGAACACGCCCGCGCTGATCGGAGCTGGCGCGGCCGCAATCAGCCCGGGCTCGGCAGCCGGCGAGGATGATTTGGCGTGGGCCGAGGAGGTGCTCGGAGCCGTGGGTGTGGTCGTGCGAGTGCCGGAGAAGGCGCTCGATGCTGTGACCGGCCTCTCGGGATCCGGTCCGGCGTATGTGTTCCTCGTAGCCGAGGCGATGATTGAAGCCGGCGTGCTGGCCGGTCTCTCACGCGATGTCGCCGAGACGCTGACGATCCGAACACTGCTCGGCTCCGCGCGGCTCCTCTCAGACGCCGGTGACAGCCCTGCCGCTCTACGGGCGGCGGTCACTTCTCCCGGCGGGACAACCGCAGCAGGGCTGCGCGAGCTCGAACGGCGAGGCGTCCGGGCGGCGGTCATGGACGCGGTGATGGCAGCCGCGGAGCGCTCCCGCGAGCTCGGCCAGTAGCCCAGCCTTCCTCGCGCCGTCCGTCGACGCCATGATCTGTCTTGAGCCCACTGTGCAGCAGGGGCGGACACTGAGCCGTAGACTCGCTGCCGTGCCGTTCACGCTCAGGAACCTCAAAGAGGATCTCGATGATGTCGGGTCGAACTTCGACGGTGCGCCGGACCTGGAGTTCCGCCTCGCAACCAAGGCGCTCGAGCTCGAGCAGTCTGGGCTTTGCTATCAGCGCGTCCCGCCCGGCTGTCGTTTCCCGTACGGCCACACGCACAAGGAGCAGGAAGAGGTGTACGTGGTCGTTCGCGGGAGCGGACGGATGAAGCTTGACGACGAGATCGTCGAGGTCAAGGAGTGGGACGCTTTGCGCGTCCCGCCCGGTGTGTGGCGAGGCTACGAGTCCGGGTCGCAGGGCCTCGAGATCCTCGTCTTCGGCGCGCCCAACCTCGGCGAGAACCCGCGAGACGACGTGGAGGGTCAGCGAGACTGGTGGCATGAATAGCGCCTCGTGGAACGAAGGTCGAAGGCGCGAGTCCTCTCGGGCGCGTCGGCGTTTCGAACCGTCGGATGGTCGCAGCTCGACGTCCCATACCTAGCGGGGGGCGCTTAGAGCTCGGCCTCCGTTTATCGATGCGACGCGGACGAGAGGCGGATGGCCCGCGGATCAAGTTCGACGGCCGCACGGAGGAGAGTTCGAGCCCGACATCAAGGATTCCCGGTTCATAGCATCACCACGGCGTGGCTGGCTCACCGGCCGTCGCTCCATCCCTAACTGGCCCTTGGTGGCTCGGCCATTCGAGCTGCGGGTGCACCATGCCGTCCGGCGTCGGATAACGCTGCTTGTTCCTTGGTATTCACATCAATCGCCGCACGGCCGCTGCGGCGGTCGGTACGGCTGGGGAATCAAGGTGTTGATCGCGGTTGCCACCTCAAGCCCGCGAGCAAAGCGTCGCCCAAGCGCTCGATCGTCTTAGGTCCCGGGGACACTGAGTTCGACAGAGGTCGGACCGGGAATGCGACGTTCTCGTCGCCGCCGATGGCGTTGCCCGACTCAGGTCGCGGCCGCCTCCGATCAGTTCGACGACGCGAAGCGCTCAGCGATCGGCGGGCGGGACCGCTGGCACTGCGCCTCGTCCGGCACGGACACGTTGATTGCGGGCAGGGGTGGTGCGGACCACACCTGGGGTCTCTGGTAGCGAGGCACATCTCGCTGGAGCATGGGCGCGAGCCAACAGCCACCAAGGAGGAAGAGGGGAAGATACTCAGCAAGAAGATCCGCACAGGCGCCGTCGGGTTGGCGGCAATTTGCACGCTCGCGCTGGCGGCGGGGCCGATCGCTCCCGGCGCGCTGGCCGAGAAGCCCACGAAATGGGGTCACCTCGGCATCGGTCAGGCGGGCCACATCACGGTGGGCAACCAATGTGGCGACTACCAGTCGATGTTCAACGGCGACATCGATCAGATGAACCAGGCCATCGCGGCCGGGGACTACGGGGGCTCGTTCAAGGCCCTGGACAGCGCCGCGACGGTCCAGGGCGAGGCCCACGATGCCGGCTGCGGCTGGGCCTGGACCTAAGGGCCGAATGCCTGGCAACTGACGGCTCCGGTGGCGTCTGGACGCACCTGACGCCACCGGCTCGTCCTCACTAACCAGCAGTACTATCGGGACGGCAGCCCGGCCACCGAGCCACGTACGGCGCCGCCAGCCGAGCGGATCGCTGGCCGGCGTCGTCCACTCGCCCATACTCAGGCAGGGCGGTCCCGCGGAACCGGCCACCCGTTCGACGATCGCATTCCCGCTGACGGTGGCGCCGATGGCCGGTGCGGACGGCCGACTGCGGCCAGGACCCGTTCCGGCGTCCCGGCACGGGGCCGGGACGCCCTGGGGGTTGGGGCGGGGTGAGTCGGCGGAAGGGAGCGTCGGACGCTGGTTGTGTCTATGTCATGCGTCCGGGAGGCTGATTGAGATCGCGACGTACTCAGCCTGGATGCGGCAGCTGCCGTCGGTTGCCATGTTCCTGCGCTCGAACAGCTCGCGAAGTTCGGCGCGGCAGTCCCCCCAGCGGCCCTCTGGCACCAGCTTCTCTTGCGCCTTGATGGTCGGGCCGTAGCGCTGCTCGAAGAACGTCTGGTAGGCGCCGACGCTCTCGAAGGCGAACAGGTTCGACGCGCGTGTGAACGACAGTGTCACGTCGTGGCGGACAAACAGTTCACACACGTGGCGCTCATCGCCCCACTGGGGGGGCGCCGTCACGAATGCCGGCGGTGGTGGCAGGTAGCGGCCCATGATTTGGAACATTTCGCCGATCAGCCCCTCAGGGGTCCAGTTGATCAGTCCAATCCTGCCGCCGGAGCGGCAGACGCGCACGAGTTCATCGGCCGTGGTCTGGTGGCGCGGCGCGAACTGCACACCGAACACTGACGTGACTGAGTCGAACGAGCCGTCGGCGAACGACAGCGCTTCGGCGTCGCCGTGCACCCACTCGATTTCGACGCCTGCGGCCAGTGCACGCGACTGCGCGACGTCGAGTAGCTCGGGCACGAGGTCAAGACCGACGACCTGCGCGCCGGCGTTGGCCGCGTCCAGCGCAACGTTGCCGCTGCCCGTGGCGACGTCGAGCACGCGTGCGCCGGGCCGCACGCGTGCGGCACTGAGCGCGTCCCGGACGGGATGACCGGCGATGTGGCGGGCAACGGCTGGGTAGTCGCCGGCGGCCCACGTGGCACGGTGCGCCAGCTTGAGCGCGGCGACGGGATCGGAAGACTGCGCGATGGTTGTCATTGGGGTTCCTTTGTGATCGTCTGGCGGTCGTTGTTGTGCAGGCGGTCGGTGACGCGAGTCGGCGCGGCGCTCGCGACTCACAGCCTCTTCTCTATTGATGTGGGACGTGCTGCGAACATTCGCTTGGCGGCGTACACGTGGGGGTGCTTGAAGGCGTCGAGAGCGGCGTGTCGGTCGACGTCGAACGCGAGCCTCTCGTCGGAGCGCAAGTCAAGAACCTCGAGGGTGACCCTGTCGGTGGATTGGCTCCAGAACAGAGTCACTTCGATCCCGTCGCTGGTCCGCTGGGCTAGCTCCCGGCGCTCGGTGCGTGCTATCGGGGTCATGTGGGTTGGTCGTCGGTCGCTCGTGCAGCGAGGGCTCGTGTCAGCCATGTGGCTCAGGGCGCCCAGGTGCTTGGATGTCGTTGAGACGGAAGAGGTTCGTCTCAGCGGAGTTGTAAGGGTCGGCTCTTTGCCAGCGCTTAGCGGGCCATTAGCAGCCTCGACCACGCGCTCATCGACGCCTCCGGCGCCAACATCGTCGCTGCGGCGCGCCCAGCCACGCCGGGCGTCCGTTTCGACTCAGCCGCGCATCAGTCGGCGCCCGCTCGCTTCCCAATGATCGACAGGCACCAGTCGACGGCGACTTCCGCTAGGCGCGGGCGGTCGCGCGGGGCACGTGTATCTGGCCGATCCGCCGACGGTCGATGAGATCGTCGCGGTGATGCGCCGGACACCCGCCGATAGGCACCGGCCGCGGCTGCGCGCGCCTCCGGTGCAAGCCCGTCGCTGAGCGAGACAATGTAAAGGCCGCAACCGCGTCGTCGCCGCAGCCGATCACCGTCTCATTCGTGGAACCATGCTCGTGCAGCTGCCTTATGGGGGACGTCCCGCGCACGGCCGCCCCCGCGTCGGTCTATTGCTACACCTTCCTGCATGAACGAGAAGATCAACCTTGCGGAAAAGCTGGCGTTGCTCGAGAAGCCCTACGAGCCGGGCATCGTCGGGTTCATTAATGACTACAAGCTTCAAGTCGTCAAGGTCAAGGGCCCGTTCGTCTGGCACAAGCACGACGAGACCGACGACTTCTTCCTTGTCATCAGCGGCCGGCTGACGATCCACTTGCGTGACCGCGACATCGAGCTTGGCCCGGGCGAGATCTTCGTCGTCCCACGCGGTGTCGAGCATTGTCCCGACGCTGAGGACGAGACCGAGGTTCTGCTCATCGAGCCGCGGGATACCGTCAATACCGGTGACGCTGGTGGAGATATGACCGCGGAGCCCCGCCTCCTTTAGGGATCGACCGCCGCACGCTCCGGAGGTCCGACGAGGGCGTCTTGGCCCCGGTGCCAGGGGCGTGTCAGTACCGAAGGACCACCGAACAGAAGCAGCGGCGGCGCGGCGTCCCCCAGTGGCCTGATGAAGCAATCAGCGACGATGTCGTGGGCGGAAGGAGGAGATGTGCCGTCGCGCTCGGACATCCCAGAGCATTCAGCGCGTTGGATGCGCAGGCGGGCAGGAGCGGCACGTGCATCGTTCCCAGCAACTTGTTCCGCGTAGCCCCGTTATTGAAGTGTGGGGACGAGGAGGCTCCACTTGAGGGTTTTTGTGGTCGCCGCGCTGGCCGTGTCGCTCATGTGGGGCTCGACCGCGACCGGTGCGTTCCCTGGCTGAAACGGGATGCTGGCGGTCGAGCCGCTGCACGGTGGTCGGGACCGATGGGATCTGTCAGAACTGCCGGTTCGGAGCTGCGGCGGCTCCCGCATTTCGCGGGGACGCGACGCTCGTTACCTTTGCCTCGGGCGCGACGGTGTTCGAAGAGAGCATCGACGGCATTCGCCAGGCGACGGTGGTCCCTCAGGCGAGTCCGCGGTCGCGGACGGTGTCTGCTGCGGTCTGGTCGGTGCGTGGAATGCTCGCGGTGGCCGCCGGAGGACGCCTTTGGGTTGGCATGCCGCCGACGGCTCCGAGGATCACTACTTCTTCAGGAGTATCAAGACTGTCGAGATGTTCGATCTGAGAAGCGGAGCGCGGTCCGGCTTCGGCGGCGAATCGAGCGATTGCGCCCTGGGGTCGTGTGCGGGATTGATCGCGTCGTCTCTCCGCGGTTCACGTTGATCCGGGCGCGAACGGAGACCCGATCAGGCTGTCGTGCGCATCGGCCTCATTCTGCGTCGCGTACGACGGGTTCGGAGACGTCAGCCTCTCGAGCCCCGCCAACAGACCCTGGTCCTCTGCGTAGGTGGGCGCACAGCTACAGAGGGTCTCCTGCCCGTCGGCATCGTTGTGCGTCGGAATCAACAGCAGCGGATCGACGATCTATACGTCCGCGAACCCGACCGGCGGCTCGGGCTCGTGGACGAAGACCCAGATCCCAGGGATTCAGGAGATCTTCGACGTGTCCTGCCCGTCGACGACGCTTTGCGTGGCGTCGGCGAGCGGAGGTAACGTGCTCGTGTCGATCGATCCGACGGGTGGGCGGGGCGCGTGGTCGATCGAGACGGTCCACGGCGTCGCCAACGTCTGGGCGGTCTCATGCCCGACCACGTCCCAATGCTTCGCACAGGATGCCGGTGGCGGCAACGTGATAAGCAGCTCGAACCCCACCGGCGGCCCAAGCGCGTGGACCGTCCGGCAGCTCGTCCCCCGCGGGCTTCAACAGCTCGCGTGTGACCCGTCGGCATCGCTGTGCTGGGGCGTCCCGGTCGAGCCGGTCCCTGGCGGCATACTCGTATCGACCGACCCGGCGTCCGGGCAGTGGACGACCACCAACGGCTCATTCCTGGCCTGGGACGCGGCGTGCCCATCGGCCTCGCTCTGTGTTGCCGTCGGTCCGGCGGGTGTCAGCGTCTCGACCGCTCCGACCTCGGGCGCATGGGCGACCTACGCCCTGCCCGTCACGCCTCAGAGCATCTCCTGCCCAACGACCAGCTTCTGCGCGATCGGGACCCTCGGCACGGGCGATACGTTCACATCCAGCGATCCCGCCGGCGGCGCCGGCACGTGGACTCCCGTGCTGGCGGATCCAATCAACTGCGCGACCACACCGCTCGCCTGCGGCACCGAGAAGATCATCACGTCGGATCGGAACGGCGTAAGCCAGCTCGACTCGAGCACCGAGTTTGAAGCGCAGACAGGGCCGCAGCTCACTGGCCTGACGCTGACCGGCGACATGCTGAGCTGGAACGACCACCGCTCTCGCACCAGCGCCCACCTCAAGCGCTGAACCCCGCGGACCCGGGGTGTTAGCGCCGGGCGCTCGTCCCGTGGGCCTCCAATCCTCCCCCCGTGTGACTACCCCAGGAGTCCGAGGTATGCACGGAAACGGCGCCAGATCGTTCTGATCTGCGACTACACCGCGGATCCCCTCTGGACGGCCGATCGCCAGGACATGCTCGATCTGGATGAGTTGCCGCTCGCCGACGGCACGAAGGCGGCGCTGCGCGCGTGGGCGGCGTGGTACGACACCCTGCTCGATCGTGACTTCGAGTGGCCAGCCGAGCGCGCCTGGACGCAGGAGGGCCGGCGCCTGTGGCGCGTCGTTGCTGACGAGCTCGCCAGCCGTCGCAATCGAGCAACGCTTTACGAACGACGGCTCGGCGGGCGCTTCGGCTGCGGATGCGGGCCCTCAGCGCGCTGTCAAGCAGCGAGCGACCAAACATCGCCGGTACGACCGTCGAGAGCAAGGCGTGCGTGAGGTCAGCGCTTGCCTCCGCTATCTATCTAGGAGTGCCGTTGCGAGTTCCAGCCCAGCCCACACCGCTGCGCACCCGCAATTATCGCCTGTACTTCTTGGGCCAGCTCGTCTCGGTGCCGGGGACGTGGCTGCAGACGGTCGCGCAGGCCTGGCTGGTCCTGACGCTCAGCTCGAGCGGCAGCGCGCTGGGGGTGACGGTTGCGCTGCAGACGACGCCGGTGCTCGTGTTGGGGGCCTGGGCAGGGTCGGTGGCCGACGTGGTGGACAAGCGCAAGCTGCTCATCGGCACCCAGGCTGCGCAGGGTCTGCTCGCCCTCGTGCTCGGCATCCTCGCGCTGAGCGGCGTGGTCGAATTGTGGATGGTGTGGATCCTCGCGCTCGGCCTCGGGGTCGCCCGATCGTTCGACACCCCGACACGCCAGGCGTTCGTCTCTGAGCTCGTGCAGGGTGCGTCGCTGCCGCGGGCGATCGGCATCAACTCGACCGTGGTGTCCGCGGCGCGCATGATCGGGCCAGCAGCTGGCGGCGCGATCATCGCCGTGTTCGGGGTCGGGGTCTGCTTTCTCATCAACGCCGCCTCGTTCGTCGGTCCGCTCATCGCGCTGACGGCGATGGACGTCACCAAGCTCTACCGCGCCGACGTGCGAGCGCCGCGCAGTCCCGGGGCGGTCCGGGCCGGGCTGGGCTACGTCCGCAGCCGGCGCGACCTGTTCATCCCGCTGGGGATGATGGCGATCATCGGCACCCTGGCCTACGAGTTTCAGGTGTCGATCCCACTCATGGCCCACTCGGGCTTCCACCTCGGTGCGACCGGATTCGGTCTGCTCTACGCCGCGATGGGTGCGGGCGCCGTGGTCTCCGGGATCACGCTCGCCGGCAAGGTGCCCGGGCGCGTCCGGACCCTGATGATCGCCGCCGCTGCGTTCGGGATCGCGCTCGCCGCCGCAGCAGCGGCGCCCAGCCCGGTGACCGAGGGGATCTGCCTGGCCCTTGTCGGGGCAGCGAGCGTCGTGTTCTCCTCCAGCACCAACGCGACGCTGCAGATCCGGGCCGACCCCTCCATGCGCGGGCGGGTCGTCGCCCTCTACATCATGGCCTTCATGGGGTCGACCGCCATCGGTGGCCCGCTGGTGGGCGTCGCCGGCGAGCTGCTGGGCCCGCGGGCGTCGCTGGGAGTGGGAGCCGCAGGCTGCGCTGCCGGCGTGATGCTCGCGCTCGCTTTGGGCAGTGGGGCGCGGAACGGGGTAAACGACGGTCCCCGTGTGAGCGGGGCCGCGGCGGCCCGTCAGAACGTCACGTAGCAATCGATCGACCACCGGACACTCTCCGAGTGTCTGCGAGCTAGGGAAGGATCATCGAACGCCGGCGACGCCAGTGCCAGGAAACACGTCGCTGCTCCGATTGGCGATTGGCATTAGCCCAAAGGAGCAGCCGGCCGACGCCGCCATCGGACGTTTCCAGGTAGAGAAGTCCGGAGTCTTCGCCCCCTGGCGCTCAACGCACAGTGGACGAATGCTGAGGACGTCAGCTCGGGCTTGAGCGTGCGGCTTGGCGGTCGGGTGGCCGCTGGCGTGTTCCTCGTGCGTGTCGGAGGGTGGGTCAGAACCCGCCCTTGGGTTGCTAGTTGTGACCGCCGCTCCGGCGCAGACTCCGTGCTCCGGTCTATCGCCACCACGCATCAAGGAGCCCCGCCGTGCATAAGATCCTCAGGCCCCGGATCGCCCTCGCCGCCAGCGCGCAGCCGGCTGCTGCCGTCGCCCTGCTCACCGTCGCGCTCGCGCTCACGCTCACGCCAGTCGCACACGCCGGACTCGTCCAGTCTGGCGGGCACTGGCCGCGCTCTGACCGGGCGGCGGCCAAGCTGGTGCACCGCTCAGCATGGGAGCCGCGGGCCGACAACAACTCGGCGGACCACACGACCCCGACACGAGCGCAGCTGCGCGCGTTCCACGCGCAGCGGCTGACGCCGTACGCCCAGTTCGTCACCGGGCATTACACCGGCACGACCGACGAGATCATCCAATGGGCAGCGCACAAATGGGGCTTCAACCCGCAGCTCTTCCGGGCGGTCGCCGCGGTCGAGTCGTGGTGGCACATGAGCGTCGTCGGAAACAACGGCACGAGCTTCGGCCTGTTCCAGGTCCGTAAGCCGTATCACTGCAAGGGACAGTCGTGCTACCTGATGTCGCACGACACGGCGCTCAACGCCGACTACTACGGCGCGATGCTCCGCTCCTACTACTCCGGCCAACAGACATGGCTGAACACCGTATCGGGCAACGGCTCACCGTACCGCGCCCACGACCTGTGGGGGTCGGTCGGCTTCTGGTCCGCCGGGCACTGGCACGTCTCCGCTGGCGCCGCCTACGTCGCAAAAGTCAAGGCGTACCTCAACCAGCGGGTGTGGCTCGGCCAAACGTTCTAGACGTCGGCGTCGTCCGCATCTCGTCCGCTCCGGTGCCGCGATACTCCCGCGAAGCGTCGTCAGACATCGGCGCACAAAACGCCGGCGCCCCCGCAGCCGTCCGACGCCCGTGACGTGCTCGGAGAGCTTGAGCTGCTGGCGCTCGGTCACGGGGTACGCCCAGATGATGCGCAGTCGGTCATTTCATGCTGCCGGGTGCGCGGTCCAGGCTACGCATGCCGTCGTGCAGTCGGCGCGGTCTCCGTAGCGGACGGTGCCGCTCGCCAGATTCTTCATATCGAAGCGCCCGGTGATGTCGATGTAGAAGGATTCGTTGGAGTAGTGGCCGGAGAACCGTCGACCGTTTACCGTGAGCGCGAACTGATCGAAGGGCGCCTCGATCAAGGGGCCTGTTTCGACGAGAGTGGTGTTGCCGCAGCTGGTGCGAAGTGAACCGAAGTGGAAACGCTTGACGTGCGGGTGGCGTTCGATCGTGCGCTCGAACGTGACGCGGGTTCCCTCGGCCGTGGTCCCGGTGAAATGCTGCACCGGCGGCGGAGGCGGCTTGACATGCGCCGCCCAGCTGCCGTCGGCGGTGCAGCCCCTCTGCGGTCCCCGAGGGCCGCGGTAGTCGAGCGTTCCGCGGGCACGGCCATGGCTCAGAAAGCGGCCTGTCACGATGACTTTGCTGCCGACGAGGCCGCTGATCGTGGCTTCCAGATCAGCCCGGAAGGTGCCGCCGCTGCGGATGCGTGCGGAGCCGACGGCGGGCGAAGGGTCGATGTAGGACCGGGCCGGCCGCGCGCAGGCGGCGGGCAGGCCCCACACGTGCAGTTCGGTCACACGGCGACCGTCGCGCGTGACGCGAAACTGGATGATGAAGCTCCCATCCGGGCCGCCCGGAGATAGCGGGAACTGTGGCTGGCGACCGCGACCGTCGTATGTCGCTCCGCCCCTGACCGGCGCCGCACCTGCCGTTGCGCACAGCACAAGCGAGATGGCCAGCGCAACCACCAGGACAGAACGTCCTCTGATCCGGCTCATGACACTCACATCATCCGCCGGTCGCAGCAGCACGGCATCAGGGGAAACATGTCGCCCGCCGGCTGCAAACTACGGCCGACCTGGACTTCAGCGCCAAGACGTCCGCACTCAGTCAGACGAATCGGACTGACCGCTTCCAGGAAATCATTGCTCAACGGTCGCGTCAGCGCGAGTGGTCGACCGCATGCGAGACGCGCGATTGCGATTGCTCTGAGGTCTCGGTCAGCGCACCTCCTGTGCGCGCGGACCGGAAGACGTCGAGGAGCGTCGCTCTGATCGAGGAGCAGAAGCGCGCCAGCAAACCGATCCGATGAGGGACGGTTCCGACGTCCTTTGCGCCGTTCCCTGCTGGCGCCGCCGCGTCGCGCAACGGGAACGATCAGCGAACACGGTTACGGCCTCCGGGATGGGACTGCCAGGTATCCTTACCAGTTGCCGAACGTAAGGAGCAGAGAGGTACTCGTAGCCCAGGCCGAAGCGACCGGGGTCAACGAGGTCCTGTCCTTCGACCGGTCGATCGACCGGGTCAACACCGCCACCCGGCGCGAGCCGTGACGGTGGACGACGGTCCGGCCACGTGTCCGTGCGGTTGGGCCCGAGCCACGGGCTCGGGAGTCTCAGATCCCAAGGCTCTGCGAGCACTCTGGCCTGATTCAGGCCGTGCCGCGGCGACAGGCAGGCTCCGACCGTCGGGGGGCTCCGCCTCGCGTTGAGCGGGGCGTGGCGAATACGCTGCCAGCGTGGCCGTCGATCTGCGTCATTTTCGGTCGTTTGTGGTCGTTGCCGAGGAGGGGAACATCGGGCGTGCGGCGACCCGTCTGTTCATTACTCAGCCTGCGCTCTCACGGCAGCTTCAGCACCTCGAGGAGGAACTCGGCGTGGCGCTGCTTGTGCGTGTGCCGCGCGGCGTGGAGCTCACCGGCGCCGGGCGCGAACTCCTCGATAAGGCGCGGGCCGCGCTTGAAGCCGCCGAGCGGGCGCTCACGATCGGGAAGCCGGTCGAGCCGGCAGGACGGCTCGCCGTTGGTGTTGCGATCGCCGGCCATCGCGATCATTGGTTTGAGCTGGGCGAGGCGTTCACCGCCCGCTATCCCCGCGTCGAGGTCGAGATCCACGCCGCGCTGAGCGAGTTGCTGCAGCGTCAGGTGGTTGGCGGCGAGCTCGATGTGGCGATCGTGCTCGAGCCCAACCGGCTTCCGGGGCTCAGCTATCAGTGCGTGCGGGCGGAGTCGCTATTCGTGTGGATGCACGCAGCGCATCCGCTCGCCGATCGTGCCGAGCTGACGCTGGCGGACCTCGATGGCGTTGCGGTTACGGTGATGGGAGGATCGGCCGGGAGGGCGTCGGGGTTCAACGCCAGGATCCGCGAGCTGTTTGCGGACGCGCATGTGACGCCGGTGTACGTTGAGGCGTCGAACGTGGTGCCGTTGAACGCGATGCGCGCGCCCGAGGCGCTGACCGTCTCGATCGATGTCGGTTACCCGGACGAGGTCGTCCGCGTGCCGCTTGCCCCGCCGGCTTCGATGCATTACCACGTCGTGCACCGCACCGACGTCGGCACGACGGCGGTGCGGGCGTTCGCGGCATTCGCGGCGCGTCATGCAGCGAGTGCATGAGGCTGCGCGAATCGGCATTGGACTCGCGTTGGGGGCAGCATAGGTTGCCCGCCATGAACAGCACACCAAACCCTGCCGGCCCAGATACGGTGGTCCTGATCCACGGCCTCTGGCTCAACGCACGCAGCTGGGAGCCCTGGGTCGAGCGCTACGAGCAGCGCGGCCTGAAGGTGATCGCGACGAGCTGGCCCGAGATGGACGGCGACATCGCCGCTCTGCGCACCGACACATCGGCATTTGACGACCTCGGCATCGAGGCGATCCTCAATCACTACACGCAGATCATCAACGGCCTCGAGCAGCCGCCGATCATCATCGGACACTCGTTCGGCGGCGCGTTCACGCAGGTGCTGGTCGACCGCGGCCTCGGCGCCGCGGGCGTGGCGATCGACTCGGGTCCGGTCAAGGGCATCCTCAAGCTGCCGCTGTCCCAGCTCCGTGCGGGCTTCCCTGTCCTCAAGAACCCGCTGAACCGGCACCGAGCGGTGCCGATCACCGCGGACGAGTTCCACTACGCGTTCACGAACACGCTGAGTGACGAGGAGTCGGCGAAGGTGTATGAGCGCTACTGGGTCCCCGGCCCCGGCCGCGTGCTCTTTGAGGGCGCGCTCGCGAACCTCAGCCCGCACTCGCCTCTGCACGTCGACTTCGGAAACGCCGACCGCGCGCCGCTGCTGCTGATCGCCGGAGGAGAGGACCACACCGCTCCGCAGTCGACCAACGAGTCCAACTACAAGCACTACAAGTCAGACGCGGTCACGGAGCTCAAGGTCTACCCGGGACGCCCGCACTTCCACGTCGGACTGAACGGCTGGGAAGACGTCGCGGACTACGCGATCGACTGGTCGCTTCGTAACGCCCGTTGAAGCCACGGCATGGACCTCGGACTCTCACACCACGTCGCGATCGTGACCGGCGCCAGCAAAGGCATCGGCTTGGCGATTGCCAAGGCGCTCGCGGCGGAGGGCGCGCACGTGCTCGCCGCCGCGCGGACGACGGATGCGCTGGCTGGGGTCGGCGGCGTCACGCCGGTCGCTGGCGACCTGACTGACGCGGGGGCCGCCAGCACCCTGGTCCGTCGCGCGATGGATGACCACGGCCGCCTCGACATCCTCGTCAACAACGTCGGCGCGGTGCGGCTGCGACTCGACGGCTTCCTGGCGCTCGGTGACGAGGACTTCCAGTGGGCGCTCGACACGAACTTCTTTACGACGTTACGGATGACGCGAGCCGCGCTCGTGCCGATGGTCGACCAGGGCCGCGGCGCGATCGTCAACATCGCATCTGTCAACGCATTCTTTCAGCCGGACGGCGCGACAATCGACTACGGCGCAGCCAAAGCAGCCGTCGTCAACCTCACGAAATCGCTCGCCCAGGAGTTCGGACCGTCGGGCATCCGCGTCAATGCGATCTCCCCTGGACCGGTCGAGACCGACCTGTGGCTGGGCGAACACGGCGTCGCCGCGACAGTTGCAGCGATGACCGGCGTCGATGCCGACAGCGCCAGGGCCCGCGTCGTCGCGGGAATCGGCGGATTCGCGACCGGCCGCTTCACGCGACCCGACGAAGTCGCCGCCCTCGCCGTCATGCTCGCGTCCAATCAACTGGGGAATGTCACAGGCGAGAACGTCGTCATCGACGGCGGCCTGATCAAGACGACCTGATCCCGGTATTCGGAATTGAGGCGGTCCGGCCGCCGGCGCCGACCGGTCGCGAGCGTCCGCTTGACCTCCCCACCGTTGGGCAGGCTGGTAAATGGATTGGCTTTCGAGCACGTCGAAGCGGGAGCTCGCGCCGAATGGGTGCCCTTGCGACGTCTCGCGTTGTCCCTTTAGCCGCGCGCGAGGACAGCGGCTAGGAGCTGCTCCTCAGCGGAGGGCGAGACCAAGCCGGAGTTCGCCACAGCCCTCAGCGTGTAGAGGTACCTACCGGCGCTGGCCAGAAGCTCGAGTCCGCCGACGCCGCCTGCGGTTGCCGTGAAGGTGAGGATGTAGCCCTGCGGTAAGTGAGTGTCGCGGCCGGTGCTGACCGTCGCGCCCGCCGGCGCCTGGGTGCGGGCAGCCAGGGTGACTTCTTGCTGGAGAGCAACTCGTGCCCGCTGGGGGGAGCTCAGCTTGACCGCTGTGGACTTGAGGCTCGGCAATCCCGCGCTGGCGAACTGACTGATCGCCGCGGCGCGGAAGCCGTTGGTCTGCAGCAGGCTCTTCTCCGCACGGGCAGCCGACTGGCTCGAGTTGTCAAGGGTGGCGAATTGCGCCGCCATAAGCGCTCCCGAGGGAACTTCCTGGTTGACAGCGGACACGTCCGAGCTGCGGAGCACCTTCGCCACTGGCGCCTGGTCGAGCGCCAGGACCCTCGGAACCGCCGGCAGCCGGGGAGGCCCGGGGCTGGTGGCTGTCGCCGCGAGGCAAGCCTTGCCGCTGAGGCCGAACGCGCTATGCCCACGGCCTGCGCAGTCTCCGGTCGCAGCGTTGCGCAGGTAGATGCGAAAGCTGCCGTAGTCGTCCCGCGTGTCGGGGTCGAGCACGCGGAACGAGACCGGCTTGCCGTCGCCGGTGAGGGCGAACTCATACGTGTGGGACGGGCTCGGCCTGACCGGCGTGTCACGGCCCAGCACGCTCGGATGCTCCCAGCCCTGCCCGACGTTTGCCTGGAAGTTGGTGTAAACCCTCGGAAGCCTCGTGTTGACACACGTGTTGCCGACCAGCGGTAGAGCGAAGATGAACTCGGCATCGTTGCCGACCCTCCCCGATCCGCCGGCGGAGCCGAACAGAGGCGCGCGCTGGACCGTTCCGCACATGACGCGCCAGGGGGCCTGGAGGGCAACGTAGTCGACGGCCTCATAGAAACTCACCGAGCCGCGTACCGTGGCGACGTAGAGGTGTCTTGCCGCCAGCTTCGACCGACTCGAGACCGGCGGCGTGAAGTGCTGTCGCGTGGGTGAGTAAGCGTCGAGCACCAGCGGGCGCTCGCTGAAAGATTCGGCCGCGGCACCCGAGACCGGTACTACGCAGGCCAGCGCGAGCACCGCAGCAATGACTGCCCTCCTGAGCGAGGAGCCTAATTCCATCCTGGCCAGAGCCTAACGCGGAACGGGCGCCGGCATCAGCTCCTGATCGCCGGCATCACGCTCGCGATTGCCGACACGGAGCGCACGCGACCTGCCCCGCGAACAATCGCTTTGCCCTGGATAGCGCGGGCGAACCGACGACTGCGTTGCGACAAGACGCTCGGCTCAGCCGCGCAGCCGCACCGACAGGCAGGTGACACCGCCGTCCAGCTTTTCGTATTCGCTGATGTCAACTGCGACCACGCGTAGCCCACGGGACTCGAACAGCGCTCGCGTGGCCGGTGCGCCCGTGGACATCAACACCGCGGATGCGTCGAGCACCACAACGTGGGCGCCGGCCTCCTCGGGCACCGAGAGGAACGACGGCCACCCGGCGGGGTCGTCGACAAGCGGCTCGAAGCCGACGATGGTGCCGTCGGGAAGAGCTGTGACCGACGACTTCAGATGCAGCGTCCGGGAGACGCGGACGCCGAGGACGCGCGCGCCCAGCGGCGCGAGCAGCTCCGCGAGCTGCGCCGCCCCGGACGCATTCGTCCGTCCGCTCAGGCCGACCCACACGACGCCCGTGCCCTTCAGAACGTCACCGCCGTCGAGAGTGCCCGGCGGTTCGATCCGGGCGATCCGATAGCCCAGGGAAGCGAGCGTTGCCGCGGTTCCCGCGACCTCGGGCTTGCGCTCATCGGCGCCCGGACGAGTGATGACAGCGAGCTCGCGATAGACGACGACGGTGTCCTCGACGAACACAGCATCGGGGCACTCGTCGGCCGGCGGAACCTCGATGATCTCCCAGCCCTCGGCCCGCAGCGCATCGACGTACCCCCGCCACTGGCGTGCTGCGAGCTCCACGTCGACCGGGGTCCCGATCGGATGCGTGACCAAACCCTCACGCAGACGCGGGCCGGGACGACGGACGAGCGCGCGCGGGTAACCCGCGCCATCCTCAGCCACGGCACCCCATCGCGTCATCGAGCTCGAGAACCCGCACCGCGGCTCAACGGCGGGACTGGTTCCGTGATCCGGGTGCTACGACGAGCGCTGTGCTCAACCGATCAGGATCGCGATGATGACGATCAGAGGACGCTTCTTTCCCTTCTTGACGTCGACCGTCGGATTGGACGGATCGAGGATAGGGCTCGCCACATCGGTTGCGCCTGTGACGACTTCCCCACGCTGGCGACTGTCGGGCAGGACGATCCAGCCACCGACGTACCGCTTGCCGGTTACCGTCTTGACGCCTCGATAGAGGCCTGCCGGCTTTGTGCCCCGGGCGGAGCTGAAGCGATGGACAACCGCCCGCGCACCCGCGGCATGAAGGGATCCATTCGCCTTTCCGTTCGCGATCGTGACCCGGAGCACGTATCCGTCGCTCGAGGTCAGAGTCGCCTTCCCTGCCTTCAGAGATCCGTTGAACCATTGCGCGATTGTCTTCGAGTCACAGACGTACGCAGTCACGCGTGAGCCGTGCGTGACGAGCGCGACGAACGCGTGGGTGCCGCGGACGGTGCCGACGTAGCTGACGCGACCTGCCCGAGCCAAGCCATACGACGCGGCCGGCCCTGCCAGCAGCATCGCGCTCAATGCAGCAAGTGCCGCCCTGGGGATGATCCGCATGACTGACCTCCTCGGTCGCCGCTCTGACCCGTCCGGCACGAGTCGCTCCGGACCCTGCTTATCGTACGCACGAGCGCGCAGGACGGTTCGCCCGATGCGTGGCCCGTCTTTGCCCGCGGTCTGAAGGCCAGGTGTGCGATCGTGAGGGGCGTGATGCGAACCAACAGCGAGCGGAGCAGCGCATGAGTGCGGGCAAGACTGGTCACGTGGAGAAACGATCGGGGAAGCGGGCCGATGGATTGGCGAGCCGGAACACGCTGACCGTGATCGACAACCGCACAG
The DNA here is from genome assembly GCA_963794285.1 of uncultured Solirubrobacterales bacterium. Taxonomy (GTDB): domain Bacteria; phylum Actinomycetota; class Thermoleophilia; order Solirubrobacterales; family Solirubrobacteraceae; genus Palsa-465. The sequence goes on along the minus strand of CAWCDS010000005.1, from coordinate 605,089 downwards.
GGGAGCGGTTCGAGTTGTCGATCGACGACGGTGCGATCCGCAGCTCGGAGCTAGGACGGCAGGCGGGTGGGCTCGCGCTGTACGACCCGGGCCTTTCGAGCACGGCCGTGTGTCGCAGCGCGATCACGCACATCGATGGGGAGACCGGGATCCTCCAGCACCGCGGCTACCGGATCGAGGCGCTGTGCGAGCGCTCGAACTTCCTCGAGCTGGCGTATTTGCTGATCAACGGGGAGTTGCCCACCGCGGGGCAGTATGAGTCGTGGCTGCAGCAGATCGGCACCCGCAACTTCGTCCACGAGAACGTCAAGGGCTTCATCGAGGGATTCAGGTATGACGCGCCCCCGATCGCGATGGTGGCCGCGTCGGTCGGTGCACTCTCCAGCTTCTATACCGACGCCGACCAGGTGTACGACGACGAGGCCCGGGAGCTACAGGTGCTCCGCCTGCTGGCGAAGTTGCCGACCCTGGCGGCCTTCTCCTACCGCCACCTGCGGGGGCTGCCGTACGTGCACCCCGAGGACCACCTCAGCTACACGGGGAACCTGCTGTCGATGATGTTCCGGATGAGCGAGCTTCGCTACACCCCGGACCCTGTCGTCGAGCGCGCCCTGGACGTGCTGCTGATGCTGCATGCCGACCACGAGCAAAACGCTTCCACGACCGCCGTGCGCGCGGTTGGGTCCACGCATGTGAATCCATACGCGGCCGTCGCTGCCGGCGTCACCGCGCTGTCGGGCCCGATGCGCGGGGGAGCTGCCCAGGGGGTGCTGACGATGCTGAGGGGGATCGGATCGCCCAGTCATGTGCCCGAGTTCCTCGCGCGCGTCAAGTCAGCGCGCGAACGGCTGCTGGGCTTCGGCCATTGGGTCTACACGACCTACGACCCGAGGGCGCGTGTGCTCCGCCGCCAGCTCGAGCAGCTCTATGAGGACCGCCGGCCCGACCCGTTGTTTGCGATCGCCGACGAGCTCGAACAGCACGTGCTCGACGACGAGTACTTCACCTCCCGCCGGCTGTACCCCAACCTCGATCTGTACTCCGGCCTCACATACCAGGCGCTCGGCATCGGGCCGCCGATGTTCCCGGTGATGTTCGCTCTCGCCCGCAGCGCTGGATGGATCGCGCAGTGGGTCGAGATGGTCAAGGACGTCGAGCAGACGACGTTCAGGCCGCTTCAGCTGTACACAGGCGCGCTCGACCGCGAGTACGTCGACGTCGGCGAGCGCGGCTGAGCGCCGGCCGGACGGTCGCTGAGAGCGCCGCGCTCGATCGCCCGCATGCCCGGAAGGATTCTTGCCGTCCTAGCGTCTGTAAGGTTGCTGTAATCATCAGACGTCCGTGGACTTTGTATCCCCTGTGAGAGGGAGCGACGACATGCGAACGCGGCACTCCAAAGGGACGCCCGAGGCATCGTACGGCGACCGGCGAACGCCGGGACCGGCTGCAACGAGGGCGTCCGCCGCAGCGCTGAATCACCGGACTCTGCAGCAGACGATCGGCAACCGGGCCGTGCAGCGATTACTGGGAGCACGGGCAGCTCAGCCGCGGGTGCCTGAAAGCGCAGGTGACCGGCAGATTCCGACGCGGGGACCCGTGACCAGGCGAGCTCGGATCCGGCAGACCACAGCTGCGGACGCCAGCACGCCGGGTCTGACTGAGGCAGTCACGCAGTTCCGGCAGCCGAGCGGCGGCCAGTTGTTGCAGCGCGACTTCAGGTCCGATTTCGAAGGGAGGATGTCGACCCCGGCGGCACCGAATGCCTCGGCTGCGCCCGACACGGTGCGTGTCCAGACGTACGCACCGCAAGGAGGGACAGCTACGTGGGTGGATGCGCCGTACGGGATCTACTCCCCGGGCGAGATCCCCAAGGAATACCACGACCAGATCATGGAGTCCGGGAAGGCGTATCAGTGGCGCAACAACACACCGGATAAACAACGCCGGCTTTCAACGTGAGCTCGAGCGCCTGGAAAACCAGGGCGAGTTGACTGTCGGCGACATGTTGAAGCTGTCGCGGGAGGCCGGCGCCGACATGAATATTCGTATCGCCATGGCCAAAGTCGGCAACGACGTCCGGTTCGTTGGTTACGACCTGTCGCAAGGTGGTCCGGAAGGCGCCGTCCACAGTGGCTTCGTTGAGTCCGAAAAAGGGACCACAAGCGGTGTCGGTCGAGCGTTGTTTGCAGATCGCATCACGCGCGCGCTCCTGAATCGAGCGAGTGGAATGAACCTGGAGGTCTATACCACGCAGAGAACTGCGGACTTCCACGCCCAGATCTTCGCCGTTGCGGGCCGCCAGAACGCGCCGACCGAAGGTCAAAAGTACCGGCTCACCACAGGGGAAATGGCCAAGCTGGCGGTCGCATGGAACCCCAAGCTGACGGCAACGCAGGTCTCCAATCTCAGTGCGCTCCTGGCGCAGGGCGAGAACGTAAGCGCGGCCGATGCCGAAGCAGCGCTCCTTCGCGGCGCCGTTCAGGATCGACCTCCTCGTGGGTCGGGAGGCGGTGGGCCGTCCGGCGGAGTCCCCTTCGTGGAAGGCGCGGAAATCACCTCGACCCGAGCGCAGGCGAAAGGCGCTCTTCTGGAGTTCGGAGCACAGGCGCTCCTGGCCGAGCAGATTTCGAACATGCAGTCCGCCGAGAAGGACAAAGCGTTAGCGAGGTTCGTGGAGCTGAGCCCGGAGATTGGCCGGCTGCTCGACGAAAACTACTCTGTGACGATAACGGTCGAAGTAGAAGTCCCGAAGACGGTGAATATTGCCGGTGTCGTTACTCAGACGGATCCGTCCATGATCGTGTACTTCCGCAACATGTACATCGATCGCGCGCTCAAGGCTCTGCCCAAGAGAGCTCCTGGCGAGCGGGAACAGGCGGCGTTTCACGCACTTGGTGAAGTAGCCGACCAATACAGCAACCCGGGGCGTTGGGACGATCCGCACGAGGACACGCTCGATCAACAAATCCGCCTGCAGATGGGCGATCCGGGTCCTACGGGAAGGGACAGGTCGAAGCACCCGACGCACAGAGTCATGAAGCGGAGCCAAACGTTCACGCCGGCGATTGTCGATGCTCTTGAGAAGGTCAAGAACAATCCGCATGCCGCGACTCCGCCGCCGAGGCCCAAGATGGATGAGGAGACCGCCAGGAAGCTGGCGGCCGCGCCAAGCCGTGTCTATCTGCTAACCGAAAACCTCGTCCAGTACAAGGCGGCGGGCCAAGTCAGGGAGAAGCTGAAAGCCAACCCGATATTCCAGGTCACCGGCGAGGCAATGGGCGGTGGCGCGAGGACACTGACGCGCGTCATCTATTGGAGCGAATACGATAAACCGCGAGCCGAAAAGCTCGCAGAACTCCTGCGTGCCGAGGGCCTGCCGGCGGCCAGGGCTGATTCGGGCGGTGACCCGACCAACGCTCCTGGCTACTTGCAGATCAACTTTGGCCGTGACGCGGAGAAGTGAGCTCCAGGCCCGCCCAACAAGCACGCAGTAGCGAGATTCGCCAGAAACGCGCGATTAGCAGGGCGTTGACGACGGACGTGGGCGGTACTGGACTCGAACCAGTGACCCCCTGCTTGTAAGGCAGGTGCTCTAACCAGCTGAGCTAACCGCCCGGCGGCCTGATGGTACTGCTGCTTGGCGAGCGATAGGGCCCGGCGCACACCCTGCCGCGGCCGACCAGCCCGCTGCAGCAGCTGGACATGGGGACGCTGGCCAAGGACCTCGGGATCAGCCGGGGCGACGCTGTACACGTGGGTAGGCAAGACCGCAGCGCCGGCAGCGCTAGGATCGCCGATCCGTGGAGCTCGGGATCGAAGGGAAGGTCGCGCTTGTGACCGGCGCATCGAAAGGCCTTGGCCTCGGTGTCGCCAAGGCGCTCGTCGACGAGGGCGTCAGGGTCGCGATCAGCTCACGCTCGCAAGAGCGGATCGAGAGCGCCGCCGCAACGATCGGGGCGACCGCATTCGTCCACGACGCCTCGGACGCGGACCGGGCGCCGGCGCTGATCGAGCGCGTCCAGGATCAACTCGGGCCGATCGACATCCTGGTGTCCAACAGCGGCGGCCCGCCGGCATCGCCCGACGCGCTCAGCTTCACGCCCGAGCAGTGGCAAGCCGCGTACGAGCTGCTGTTGCTCGGCGCGATCTCGCTGATCGAGTCGGTGCTTCCGGGAATGCGCGAGCGACGTTGGGGCCGGATCCTGTCGCTGTCCTCGAGCGTGGTCCGGGAGCCAAACGCCGTGCTGGTGCTCTCGACAGCGCACCGTGCCGGCCTGCTGGCGGCGCTCAAGACGATCGCGCGACAGGTCGCCGGGGACGGCATCACCGTGAACACGCTGCTGCCGGGCGTGATCGCGACCGACCGCGCGCGTGAACTCGGGGCTGACAACCCCGGGTTCGTGGCCCAGATCCCGGCACAGCGGCTCGGGACGGTGCAAGAGTTCGCGGCGGCTGGCGTATTTCTCTGCTCAGAGCCGGCTGCGTATATCACTGGCACGACACTGCTCATCGATGGCGGCGCCTCGCGTGCCGTCTGAACAACAACTTAGGGTCCGTCGGACCCTTAGCGCTCGCGCGGCGTCAGCAGCCCGCGATTGAATGCCTCGGCCACCGCGGCCGCGCGGTCGCTGACGCCGAGCTTGGCGTAGATGTGCAGCAGATGAGTCTTGACGGTCGCCTCGCTGATGAACAGCTGCGCGGCGGCCTCGCGATTGCTGCGACCTGCAGCAATCAGCCTCAACACTTCCAGCTCACGCTCGCTGAGCGAGTCCACTCGCGGCGCGCGGACCGAGGCGAGCACGCGCGAAGCGACCGCCGGGGACAGCACCGACTCACCGCGCGCGGCCGCGCGGACCGCGCGCAACAACTCCTCGCGTGGCGTGTCCTTCAGCAGGTACCCCGTCGCGCCCGCCTCGAGCGCCGGCAGCACGTCGGCGTCGGTGTCAAAAGTGGTGAGCACGAGCACGCGCGCATCGACGCCGGCCTGTGCCAGCTCCGAGATCGCCCCGACGCCGTCCAACTCGGGCATCCGCAGGTCCATCAGGATCACGTGCGGGCGAAGCGCCCGCGCGCGCCTGACCGCCTCGGCGCCATTTGCGGCCTCGCCCACAACTTCGAACTCCTGATCACCATGGAACATGCCGCTGAGGCCATCCCGGACGACCGGATGATCGTCGACGATCATCAGCCTGATGCAATCGCTCACGCAGGGCTCCCCACCGGAATCGCGGGGATGCACGCGGACACGATCGTCCCTTCGCCCGGCTCGGACTCGATCTCGAGCGTGCCGGCGAGCCCCTGCACGCGCTGCCGCATCGCGGTCAGCCCAAACCCGCCGGCGACCGGCGCGGACGGAACCGACAGTGCAAAGCCGACACCGTCATCTCGCACGTCGATGCCGACCACGTCCTCCATGTAGGAGAGCGTCACCACGACGCGGCCGGCGCGCGCATGCTTGGCGATGTTCGCAAGCGCCTCCTGTGCGGTTCGAAGGAGCGCGGTCTCGATCTCAGGGCGCATCGGACGCGCCGCCCCGGTCGTCGTCACCGACGCCTCGATCCCGCTCAGCGCCGACCACTTGGTCGCGATCGAGGCGATCGCCTCGGGCAGGCGAGCCTGGTCCAGCGGCGTCGGCGAGAGCGCTTGGACCGAGCGCCGCGCCTCCGCAAGGCTGTCACGCGCGAGCTGCATCGCCGCCTCGCGATGGCGGCGGAATTCGCCATTGACTGAAGCGCAGCGCTCAGCCGCCTCGAGCTGCGTGATGATCCCGACCAGGCCCTGCGCAAGGGTGTCGTGGATCTCCCGAGCGATCCGCTGACGCTCGTCGAGCACGCCGGCCTCGCGGGCCTGCGAGAGCAGCTGCGCGTGCAGGCCGGCGTTCTCCCGCAGCGCCGCCTCGAGCTTCGCGTTGGCCTCGGTCAACTCCGTGATCGCCTGCTTGCGGCTTTCGGTCTGCTCATCACGGATCCAGCTGAACCACCCGATCGCCCCGGCGATCACGAAGTTGACTAGCACGATCGCAACGAGCGACACCCAGCTGCCGAGCGAGGAACTCGGAACGCCGCCGTGCTGCGAGATTCCAGTGATGAGCGCCGTCGACCCGACCCCGACGAATCGCCAGCGACCCTCGAGAATCCGGAAGGTCCAGAGGTAGCCCGTCCAGCTGAAGAACCCGTACACAGGGTTGTTCACCACGAGCGTCGCGCTCAGCAACGCCAGCACGGCGAAGGCCAGCCGCATCAGGCGCGGGCGCTCGGGCCACTCTGACTGCATCGACAGCATCCACAGCATCCAGACTGCGGCGAGCAGGCTGCCGACGCCGTCGATCAGCACTTTGTGAGTGGAGCCGCTGTCGATCCCGATCGCAAACCCGGCGCAGAGCGCCAGCAGCCCGAACGGCAGCAGGTTCATCGTGCGCTGCTCCCAGCGCTCCCACCGCTCCGCGACGCCGGCTTGCTGCAGTTCCATGGTGCTGTTCCTCCTGCCTGACTACTCCCAGCGGAACACTTTAGACGCCACGAGCGAGAGCACGATCGCGTACGCCGCGAGCACCGCGAAGTGGGCCGGATGGGGCCAGCTCCCGCGCATTGTGTCCTGGACCGCGGCGACCGTCGCGCCAAGCGGCGTGAAGTCGCTCACGCCTCTTAGCCCGCTTGACATCAGCTGACGCGGGACCCAGAGCCCGGCGAAGAACATCATTGGGAAGAACAGCAGCGTGCCGATCGCGCTCGCTGCGCGCGCGCTCCATGCCACCGCCGCGATCACGCCGCCCAGAGCGAGCGTTGCCACGGCCCCGAGCGTCAGCACCGCCGCGAACCCCAGCGCCTGGCGCGGCAGGGTCACCGCGAACGCCACCCGCGCAACAAGCGCGATCAGCACGAGCGCGAGGAGGATCACCGTCGCGTTGACCACGACGTCTGCGCCGAGCAGCAGCGACGGCGAGGCCGGCGTTGTCGACATCCGGCGCAGCACGCCCTTCTCCCGGTAGCTCGCGAGCGCAGCCGGCAGCGCTTGGAGCGCGAGCACGGTCACGACGAACACCATCAGCACCGGGACGTATGCGTCGATCAGCCGCAGGCCACCGAGCTTGCGATCCGGTCGGTTCCCCGAGGTCGCGAGCCCGAAGACCACGGTCAGCATCAGCGGGAACACGATTCCCCAGAACAGGGCCAGCGGCTCTCGGATCAGCAGCTTTCCCTCGGTCACGAGCAGCCGTCGGAATGGGCCGCGCACAGAAGGCATCGAAAAGAACATCATTTCCTCCTAGTTTGCAGAATGGTTTGAGTGCTGGCCGGTGAATGCGACGAACGCGTCTTCAAGGCTTGCCTGGTCAACGCGCAGTTGCTCGGCGACGATCCCGCTGCGCGCAAGCACCGATACGACAGCGCCGAGGACGTCCCCGTTGCCCGTGACGAACAGCTGGTCTGCCCGCGCTGTCACGCTCGTGACCTCAGGCAGGTCGTTCAACAGACCGTCGGGCACGGGCACCGAGGGTCGAAAGTGGATCCGCTGCTCGCCGCCGACGGACTCGGCAAGCGCCGCCGGGGTATCGATCGCGACCACACGGCCGGCGTCGATCAGCGCGACACGGTCCGACAGGCGCTCGGCCTCCTCCATGAAATGCGTCACTAGCACGATCGTCACGCCGCGGTCGCGCATGCCGCTGATCAGCGACCACGTGTCGCGCCGGGCCTGCGGGTCAAGGCCCGTGGTCAGCTCGTCGAGGACCGCGATCAGCGGCCTGCCGATCAGCGCCAGCGCGATCGACACCCGCTGCCTCTGCCCTCCGGAGAGCTTGCCGAACGGCGTGCTCCGCTTGTCGGCCAAGCCGAGCTGCTCGAGCAGCTCGTCGGGATCGGCCGGAGCTGGATAGAACGAGGCATACAGATCAAGCGCTTCGCCGACGCGAAGCTTCTCCGGCAGCTCGCTCTCCTGAAGCTGTACTCCGACCGCGCGTTGAATCGCATGGCGATCGCGGCGTGGATCCAGACCGAGTACGGAGACCGATCCGTGATCGGGCCGGCGCAGGCCGGTGATCATCTCGACCGTGGTCGTCTTGCCCGCGCCATTAGGCCCGAGAATCCCGAAGATCTCTCCGTCCTCCACAGAGAGCGACACGTCTGCTACGGCGACCGTGTCTCCGTAGCTCTTGCGTAGGTGCTGCACATTGATGACCGACATTTCGTTGCTTCTCCTGGATCGAATTGGGTCTGTGTCATGGTCCAGGAGCAGCCCGCCGCGCACATCGCCTGGCCGGTTAGAGATCCGCTCCGCCGGGGATGAACCGCCGATCAACCGATCGGTTGAGGTGCTGTGGATATCCACAGCACCCAATGGCTGGGCAGCCGGATTGCGGAACGGCCGCGCGGGGACGATGCTTAGACCGTGATGCAGACCATCATCCGCAGACCGTTGACCCTCGATTGCTGGCGCGAGACGCTGTATTTGCTGCTAGGCCTGGCAACGGGAACGCTGGCGTTCACGGTCGTGGTGACCGGCGTCTCGCTCGCGCTCGGACTGGCGATCCTGATCGTCGGCTTGCCGATCGCTGTTGCGGTCGCGTTCATCGACCGCTGGTGCTGCGAGATCGACCGGCTCCGCGCCAAGCTCGTGCTCGGTCAGCGGGTGCCTGCGAAATACGAGCCGCTCACCGGCGCGACGATCCTCGGAAGGTGGGTCTCGGTGCTCCGCGACCTTCAGATCTGGCGCGACGTGCTGTGGATGTTGGCCGGCTTCCCGGTGACGATCGTCGGCTTTGTTGTCGCGGTCACTGCGTGGTCGGTCGCACTGGCGCTGCTCGCGGCGCCGTTCTACGTGTGGGCGACTGGCGCCGGCTGGGTCGCACGCCATGTCGTGCTCGTTTCGATCCTCGGTCCGATCGCCGGAATCCCCGCCACCGTGCTGGCCGCATGGCTTGTGCGCGGCGCGGCTTTCCTGCAGGCAAAGATGGCCGAGCTTCTACTCGGCCCGCGCAAGTCCGAGGCGCTCGAGCAGCGCGTTGAGACGCTGTCAGAGACGCGCGCAGGCGCTGTCGACGCGGCCACCGCAGAGCTTGCCCGGGTCGAGCGCGACCTCCACGACGGAGCCCAGGCCCGGCTCGTCGCCCTCGCGATGGACCTGGGGCTTGCCGAGCAGCGCCTCGCCGGCGCCGACACCGAGGCAGCACTGACGCACGTGGCCGCGGCTCGCGGCCAGGCACGCGCAGCGATGTCGGAACTGCGCGACCTGGTGCGTGGCATCGGTCCGAGCGTCCTTCACGACCGCGGCCTCGACGCGGCGCTGACCGCGCTTGTGACAGGCCGCGCGCCCCCGGTCGACCTGAGCGTCGCGGTGTCGGGTAGCGCGGTCGGACAGCGTGAGATCGCCGCGTACTTCGTCGTCGCGGAAGCGCTGGCGAACGCCCGTAAGCACGCACAGCCCAGCCGGATCTCGGTCCACGTGTGGGAGGACGCGAGCCGACGGCTGATCGCCGAAGTCAGCGACGATGGGATCGGCGGAGCCGATCCGAACGCGGGCTCGGGGCTGACGGGCCTGCGCCAGCGGGTCGCGGCGCTCGACGGCACGCTCGCGATCGCGAGTCCGCAGGGCGGGCCGACCATGATCAGAGCGGAGCTGCCGTGCGCGTCGTGATCTGCGAAGACCTGGCGCTGCTGCGCGACGGGCTGAAACGGCTGCTGGAGGACAACGGCATGGAGGTCGTCGCCACAGTCGATCGCGGCGACCATTTCGTCTCGGCCGCCTTCGGGCACAAGCCCGACGTGTGCGTGGTCGACGTGCGCCTGCCGCCGACATTCCGTGATGAGGGACTGCGAGCGGCACTGCAGGCGCGTGAACGGCAGCCTGGTCTGCCGGTGCTGATCCTCTCCCAGTACGTCGAGCACACGTACGCGGCGGAGCTGCTCGCCGACGGTGTCGGAGCTGTTGGATACCTGCTGAAGGATCGCGTCGGCGACGTCGACGAGTTCGTCGCCGCGGTCCGCAAGGTCGCCGAAGGCGGGACCGTGCTCGACCCCGAGGTCGTCGCGCAGATCCTCGCCCGCAGACGCTCGAGCGCGCTCGACGACCTCACCCCGCGCGAGCGGGAAGTCCTGGCGCTGATGGCCGAGGGGCGCTCCAATCAGGCGGTCGCAGAAGCGCTGGTCGTGACCCCAGGCGCGGTCGAGAAGCATGTCTCGAGCATCTTCGGAAAGCTCGGACTGCCGGCAAACGAGGAGGACAACCGCCGCGTCCTTGCTGTCCTGGCGTACCTTCGCGCATCGTAGTTAACCCCATTGCGCTACGGCTTTGCTCCGATGCTCGCCCGGAATCCGGTGGCGATCATCCTTAGATGGGCCATCGCATCGTGATTCTCGGGGCGGGCACCGGCGGCACGCTCACCGCCAACCGACTGCACAAGCGATATGGCGAAGCCGCCGAGATCGTCGTGATCGATCGCGACGATCGGCACATCTACCAGCCGGGTCTGCTGTTCGTTCCGTTTGGGCTCGCGGATCCCGACGAGATCGTGCGCTCCCGCGGTGCGCAGCTGCACGACGGGATCGAGTTCCGCCTCGCGGAGGTGGATCGGGTCGAGATTGCCGAGAACACGGTCCACCTCAACGGTGGCGAGCAGCTCAACTATGACGTGCTCGTGGTCGCGAGCGGCGCCGAGCTGCTGCCGGAGGAAGACCGAGGGTCTGACCGGCCCCGGCTGGGGCCGGAACGTGCTCACGTTCTACGACCTCGAGGGGGCGAGGAGCCTGCGTGATGCTCTCAGCCAGTTCGGCCACGGCCGACTCGTGCTGAACATGGTCGACATGCCGATCAAGTGCCCCGTCGCGCCGCTCGAGTTCTGCTTCCTGGCCGACTGGCAGCTCCGCAAGCGCGGCATTCGCGAGAAGGTCGACATCACATACGTCACCTCACTGGACGGGGCGTTCACCAGGGCAACGTGCAACCGCGAGCTTTCCGGGTTGCTTGCTGCCAAGGGGATCAACGTGACCACCGAGTTCAGCGCCGGCCAGGTCGACGCAGATGCCGGCAAGCTGATCAGCTGGGATGAGCGCGAGGTGGCGTTCGACCTGCTGGTCACGATCCCCCTTCACGGCAGCTCCGGGTTCGTCAGCCGGTCCCCGGGCCTCGGCGATGAACTGGGCTTCATCAGCGTCGAGAAGACAACGCTGCAAGCGGACGCCGCGCCGAACGTCTTTGCGATCGGCGACGCCACCAACGTCCCGACCTCCAAGGCCGGGTCGGTCGCCCACTTCCACGGCGAGACGCTGGTCGAGAACATCCGCCGCGTCCTGGAGCACGAGCCGCTCGAAAGCTCGTTCCACGGCCACGCGAACTGCTTCATCGAGACCGGCTTTCACAAGGCGCTGCTGATCGACTTCAGCTACGACACCGAACCGTTGCCCGGCCGGTTCCCCAACCCCCACGTCGGACCGCTGCCGCTGCTGAAGGAGTCGCGTCTGAACCACGTGGGGAAGCTCGCCTTCCAGTGGATCTACTGGCACATGCTGCTGCCCGGACACGAGATGCCGGGCATCAGCTCGCAGTTTCAGATGGCCGGCAAGGACACGGAATTGATCGCAAACCAAGGAGCACCACCATGACACCGCTGAGCGCAACCGGCGAATCCGTCGCCATGGATCCTGAGGGCTTCCTCGAGGATTCGTCGCAGTGGACCGAGGAGATCGCCGCTGAGATCGCCAACGACAACGGGATCGGAGAGCTGACCGACTGCCACTGGGCGGTGATCAACTACATGCGCACGGCGTACCTGAGGGACGGGACCGCCCCGTCGATCCGCACGCTCGGAAAGCTCTCCGGAGTTCCGATCAAGGAGCTCTACCAACTGTTCCCCACGGGCCCGGCGAAGCTCGCCGCCAAAGTTGCCGGCATCCCCAAGCCGCGCGGCTGCATCTAGAAAGCGAGGACTGAAATGGCACTGCTTGAACACTCAGAAGAGGCCGCGACCCCCCAGCCTGAGCCAATCCGGAAGGTCTCGATCATCGTCTCGAAGGGCTCCGTCGAAGGCATCTATCCGGGCCTGATCATGGCCAACGGTGCGCGCATGGACGGGATCGCGGCGAACCTGTTCTTTACCTTCTTCGGCCTCGACGCGATCCACAAGGGAAAGCATGAGCACGTCAAGGTCGCGACCGTCGGCAACCCCGGCCTGCACATCGCCACCTGGGCCGGCGGGATCCCCGGCCTGTCCGCGCTCGTCACCAAGAAGCTCGCGCACGACATGGAGCGGCTCGATATCCCCCCGATTCCCGAGTTCCTCGAGATGCTCGATGACTCCGGCGCCGGCATTTACGCCTGCAAGCTCGCGACCGACCTATTCGGCCTGTCCAAGGACGATCTGATCCCGCAGGTCCGGGACATCATCACGATCGGGGAGTTCTACGAGCAGGCGGCCGGCGGGCAGATCATCTTCACCTAGGTTTGCTACGACGATGTGCGGGTAGTGTGGCAAATAGTTGATTGAGTCACACAACCCATTGGAGGAGACGGGCGATGCCAGTCAGAGCCAGCAGCACATTCAAGATCGAGAGCTGGGATGAGAAGCCCTATACCGAGATCGATAACGGTGGCAAGCTCACGCAGGCGAGCGTCAAGGCTGCAATCTCGGGCGATATCGAAGGAGAGGGCGCAGTCGAGTGGCTGATGTGCTATCGGCCCGACCAGACGGCGGACTTTGTCGGGCTGCAGCGAATCACTGGACGAATTGGCGCCCGATCTGGCAGTTTCGTCGTTCTGCACACGGCCGGGACCTTCGACGGCAAGGAAGCGAAGGGCGAGCTGTCTGTAGTCCCTGGGTCCGGCACCGGAGATCTGAGCGCTTTGAGTGGCAGCGGCGAATTCACCGCGCCCGTCGCGGGCCAGCCATCGATCGAGCTCGACTACGAGCTGGACTGAGACGAGCCGGTGACCTCGCAGCCGGCGAGGGAGCTCGACCGGACCGCCAACCTACTGGGTGCCCTCGCGCTCGCGGTCGCCGATCGCACGGCGGACGTGATCGGCGACGCGGCCGGCCAGTCGGACACGGCTGCGATTGCGCTCTCGGCCCTGCACCACTTCCTCGATGATCCATCGGTCGACCAGCTCGGGCGGGTGCTCGGACTCACGCCGTCGGGCACCGTCCGACTCGTCGATCGACTACAGGAGGCCGGCTACGTCACCCGGCGACCCGGCGCCGACGCACGCTCGAGATCGGTTGTGCTCACCCCCGCCGGGCGACGCGCGGCACGCCGTGTTTCTGCCGCAAGAGCAGCGGTACTGCAAAACGCGCTGGACCACCTCGCCCCGGGCGAGCGCCAGGTGCTCGACGAGATCGTCTCCAGTGTGCTCGTCGGCCTGATCCGCGGGCCGGGAGCGACCCGCTGGATGTGCCGGCTCTGTGACATGACCGCGTGCGGTCGCGAGCACGGGCGATGCCCCGTGGCGAACGCAGCCCGAGAGCGATACGCGTCCTGATGGGGGGGCCTGACGGCCGTTCAGGATTCCTACACGGCGATATAGCGGGCGCCGAGCGTTGTCGCGAGCGTTCTGTGCGCCGGCGAGCAACCGACCAGGATCGAGCAAGCCGGGTCGACGGAGTGAGCGCGCGCGAAGGCGAGCGGTAGGCCTGGCAGCGGCGGCCGGCACCAACAGCTGGGCGGACCTGCTGGGTGGGCAGACCGCGACTTCCACCGGTCCGGTGACTGCGCCCGAGATGCGGGCCGCCTGATCGGAAAGCGAGCCGGCGTCAGCTTCCGGGGTCCAGTCGAAGAGCAGGTGGGGTGCGGCCGGTTCGGCGTTCGCGAGCGCCTGAGCGATGCCGCTGGCTCTCGTCGCAGCGGCGCCGACGAAAACACCGGGCCGCCCGCCCGGGAGCGATACGCGAGCGAACGGCACTCTCTCGATCGCTATGAAGCCCTCGTCGATCGACGGCGGCTCGAGCTCTCGCAGCGCCCGCATCTGCGAACTCGGCAGCATCAACCACGGCTCACGCCGAGCTGCAACGCGGATCTGCTCGGGAGTCGGTCAGCTGGTTTCGAGCCACCGCTAACCATGACTTGACTAGTTAGGATCTAACTAGTAAGATCACGACTATGGTTCAACCGAAGACTCCCCGCCGCTCGGCTCTCGGCCTGACTGTCCTGTGGCAGCTGATGAGCGAGCCGATGCACGTGTATCGGATGCAGAAGCTGTTCGAGGCCCAGGGCAAGGACCGCGTGGTCAATGTGCGGGCTCGGGCGAGCCTCTATCAAACGATTGAGCGGTTGCGACGACACGGGCTCGTCGAGGTATCGCAGACGACCCGCCTCGAGGGCTATCCGGACCGGGTCGTGTACGCGATCACCGACACCGGCCGCGAGGTCGCACGGCAGTGGTTGCGCGAGATGCTCCGCGGGGCCGAGGGCGAGTACCCCGAATTCATCGCCGCCGTGTCAATCCTGTTCGGGCTCGAGCCGCAGGAGGCGCAGATCGAACTCGAGCTGCGGGCCGAGAAGCTCGCAGCCGCGCTCGCCGAGACCGAAACAGCGCTGACCGACGCCGCTGCCGGCCTGCCGCGGCTCTTCTTGCTCGAGGAGGAGTACCGCCAAGCGATTCTCGAGGCTGAACTTTCCTGGGTTCGTGGCGTGGTCTCCGACCTACGTGAGGGACGCCTGACCTGGACCGAGCAGTGGCTGCATGAGATCGCATCCACATTCATTCCCACCAATGACCACGAGGAAGCGGAGGGCAGCTAGATGACTGCCGCGATCGAGGCCGATGGCCTCACCAAGCGATATGGAAAGACCACGGCGCTGGATGGTCTGGATTTGACCGCCGAGCAGGGGCAGGTGACGGCGGTGCTCGGCCCGAACGGGGCGGGCAAGACGACGTTCGTGCGGATGGTCGCGACCTTGCTGCGAGCTGACGAGGGCACGCTGCTGGTCGCAGGCCACGACGCCCGCCGGGACCCTCGCGCGGTCCGTCGCGTGATCGGCTTGGCGGGCCAGTTCGCGGCCGTCGAGCCGGCGATGAGCGGCCGTGAGAACCTCGAGATGATCGCCGGCCTGTTCGGTCAGAGCCGGCGCGTGGCGAGGGCGAGCGCCGCCGCGGTGCTCGAGCAACTCGGGCTGCTCGAGGCCGGCGACCGGCTCGCGCGCACGTATTCCGGCGGGATGCGCCGCAGGCTGGATCTCGCTGCAAGCCTGGTCGGGGCTCCGCGGTTGCTGCTGCTCGACGAGCCCACGACCGGTCTGGATCCGCGTAGCCGGATCGAGCTGTGGGACGCGATCCGGACGCTCGTGCGTTCAGGGACCGACGTGCTGCTGACCACACAGTACCTCGACGAGGCCGACCATCTCGCCAGCCAGATCGTGATCCTCGACCACGGTCGCGCGGTCGCGGCCGGCACCCCCGCACAGCTCAAGCAGCGGATCGGCGGCAACGTGATCGAGGTGCACGTCCGCGAGCACCGCGACCTCACGATCATCGCCGAGCTGCTCAGCCGACTCGGGCAACGCGTCGCGCAGATCGACGAGGCCACGCGACGGGTGAGCGTCCGCGTCGACTCCACCGCCAACCGGCAGATGAGCGCGCTGCACTCGCTGCACGCGACCGGAATCGAGCTCGACGACATCACGATGCGACAGCCCAACCTCGACGAGGTGTTCCTCACCCTCACCGGCCAACCACCACACAACGACCACCACCCGACCGCTGCTCGCGCCGCGTAGCACGAAAGGAACCGCTCCCTCATGAGAACTGTCGCTTCGACACTCGACCAACGCGCCGCGACGCCCACCCGCCGCGATACCGGGCTTGCGAAGAGCACCGTCACAGTGGCGCGTCGCGCGCTGCTGCGCTACGTGCGCACCCCACAGCTGATCGTGCTCGCCACCGTCCAGATGTCGCTGTTCTTCCTGATCTACCGCTACATGTTCGGCGGCGCGATCCACATCGCCGGCATGTCCTACGTCGACTACCTCGTGCCCGGATTCCTCGCCACCGGCGTGCTGTTCTCAGGCATCGGGACCGCGGTCGCGATCGCCGAGGACCTCGAGCACTGATCTGGGCGCTCGCGATCATCGCCGTGACCGTCCCGCTCGCCGTCGCCAAATACCGCCCCGGCTAACCCGACACAACCATTGACACGGTGGAGGCTGTTGGACAAACCGCGGCTCGCGGGGCCGGATTGTCAAGACATCAGCACTCTCCATGCTGCGGAGGCCGGCCAACGTTCACTCGTGCGCGGTCGTGGTGAGCTGTTCGACCTTCCCCTGCTCAACCGCGGTCCGGCCTGCGCGGGTGCTGCGGTAGCCGAAACACGTGACTTGCCCGCTGTACCAGAGGTCCGGCATGATCAGGTTGGCCTGCTCCAGCAATTGGATCGCCTCAGTGGCGAAATCCCACAGGATGTCCACGCCCGCCGGCGTCGGCTCGCCGAATTTCGAGCCGGAGTTCGGCAGGATCAGCGGTCCGGCGATCGAGTCGACATCGACGCCATCCGCGCGGGCTGGTATTCGGATCCGAACAGCTCGTTCATCAACTTCGCCGCGAGCTTCGGCCATTGGGGTTGCCGCCGTATCCTTGACGGCGTCGTCGAGGACCGCTCCCAGTTCGATCAGCCGTCGGAGGTGCTCCTGGTCGGGCTTCGGCGCATCCCCCTCGAGCCCGGTGCTGGCGCCGACGATTTCGTCGACTGCACCCGAAACGTAACCCTGCGGTCAGTGCGCGCGAACGTGACCCGCGGCCAGCCGCCCGAGCTCGAACGCGGCAGTCCCGGTCGTCACGACCGGGTCCTGCGCGGCGAACTCGCGCAGCGCCTGCTCGTCGTCCGTCTCGACAACCGCAAGGCCGTATGAGTCCTCGTCTGTGAGGACCGGTCCGAACACGACCAGGTCGCCGCGCTCGAGATACGGGCGCCAGTGGGCAGCGTGGCTGTTCATGATCTCGCGCTCGGAGTCGGTCAGGGTCTCGGCGAAATTCGGGCGCGGAGCGATGAGGCGCAGGACGAAGGTGGGCATGCAGCGCACTCTACGCGGGCTGACGGTCATCCCCAGCGCGCACGTGAATCGGCCGAGGTGATTAGTTCGGCGCCCGCGAGCGCCGCGACTACCATTGCGCACAGCGCGAACAGCACCGCATAGCCCCCGAACCCGCGATAGCGGAACACAACCGTGTGGGTGCCCGCGGGCAGGTCGGCGCCGACGAGCGCTGGTGCGATCGCACGCACCGGCTGTCGGCGCCCGTCAACGGTCACGGTCCAGCCCGAGTCCAGCGAGGCGCTGAGGACCGCGACGCCGGGCTCGCGCATCGTAACGGTCGCGCTCGCCTCGCCGCCAGCGAGATTGTCGGTCTCGGCACTGACGGCACCTGCAGGGGGTTGCCTAGGCGCGGCCGGCACGGTCGCGGTCGAGTCCTGCCCGCCGCTCGCCCCGCCGTAAGCGAGCCGGAGATAGTCCCCGGCCTGCGCGAGCCCGGAGTGCAGCAACGCGACGCTGCGCCTGCCGACGTCGGTCCTGTTCGCCGCGAGCCCGCCGACGATGCGCCCGACGCTGACGAAGCCGCCGGCGTCGACGGTCCAGAGCCAGTACTGGCCCGACCGCATCGTCAGGCGCGCGCCGACGGGCGGCAGGTACCCGGCGGGAACGATGAGGTAGTGGATCCCGAACAGACGGTACTCGCTGGGGTTGGCGTCGTCGAAGTAGTACTCCGGGTCGGTCATCAGCGAGGAGCTCCGGAGCGTATACCCGACCTCGTCGAGGTCCCTGCTCTCAAGGTACTTGAACACTGGGACCTGCCCGACCGTGAACCCGAGCCCCCAATTCGACGGCATGCCCGCATACACGCGGCCGCCGCCGCTGGCCTTGATGAACGCGACCAGCCGGTCGACGTCGGCTCCCTGGGTGGCGTCCGAGCGACGCTGCGCCGCGATCGCGGCGGCGTTCTTGCGGTCGTAGGAGCCGAGCTGGAGCCAGGCGGGCGCGAGCACCGCGATCGTGGCTGCGAGCGCTCCTGCCGCGACGGCCGCGCGCTCGACGGCGGCGGCGGCCGCGCGCTCGACGGCGGCGGCGGCCGCGAGCTTCGCCGACTTGAGTCCACTCAGGATCACGCGCGCGACGCACACAGCACCCGTACCCGCGAGCAGCAGCGCGGCGAGCTGCACCCCCATCATCATGCGGCGGAAGAAGATGTCGTCGGCGCCTGGGAGCACGTCCGCGAGGACGCCGAACGTCGCCCGCCCGAACGACAGCAGGAGGCACGTGGCCAGGGCGACCAGGAGCGCGCGAGCGTTCCCGTCCCGGCGACAGCGAGCGCGCGCGATCGCGAAGCCGATCGCGGCAAACAGCGTCACGACCGGAAGGCGGCCATGGTCCAGCAGCTGCCCGGACGCGAGCCATCCGAGCACGCGGCCGGCGCCATAGCCGTTGACGAGCCCCGTTCCCTGCAACGGCTCGTTGGTCACGGCCCAGGCGCGCTGCTCGAGCAGCGGCACGATCACCCATGCGGCTGCCAGCAGCGAGCCGGAGGCGATGATCGCGGCTCGAAGCACTCGTCGCGCGAGCGGCGCGTCGGAGACGAACGGCCAGAACAGCAGCGGAGCGAGGGCGAGGTAGCCGGTCTCGAAATGCAGCGCGATCGTCAGGGTCACGAGCACGACCGCAGCGAAGACGCCGCATCCGGTGCGGATCGCGCGCCAGCTGAATCCCCACGCGAGTGGCAACGTCCACGATGCCCATAGCTGCGTCCAGACGCCATAGCCGATCCAGATGTACGCGTGCTGCTCGTATCCGATCCCGGTCGCACTGACCAGGAACGGCGACATCGCGGCCGAGAGGGCGGCGGCCGGCCGGCCGGCACCGAACAGCCGCGCTGAGAGATACACACTGATCGGCCACAGCGACAGCAGCAGGTACAGCGTCCACCGGAACGCCGGGTCGGGACCGATCGCCAGCCCGATCAATCCGGTCAGCATCGCCGGCAGGCTCTGATAGTGCAGGAACTGAGGCGATCCGAGGCCGAGGAACGGAAACCACGAGGTCAGGGGCAGATGCCCGCCCTGCAACTGCGCGACCGCGAAACGGACCATCTGCTCGTGGAGCGAGCTGTCGTTGAGATAGGAGACGGCGAGCGTGTCGGCGCGGAGGTTGACGAGGTTCCACGCGACGGCGACGGCGACCAGCACCCACGGCCATGCTCGCGCGCGCGGTGCGGAAAATGCGGGTGTGGCGAGAGTCCGGCCCCGGCTGATCAGCGAGGGCCGGAAACCTGAGCAGGTGCGGTCAGGCAGCTTGGATCAGCGCTTGCTGCTCGTGCTCGTGCCCGTCGTCGTCGTGCCGCTGTTGCCGCCGGCGCCACTGTTGCCCGGCACCCCGGTTCTGACCTGACACGCCGGGGCGATCGTGACCCGACCCCACGGGAGGCAATGGGGGACCACCCCGTGCAGCGCGTTCACCTGAACCATGTGCATCGTCCGGGCGTGCCGCCAGCTCGCGATCACGAGTGTGCGGCCCGCGGGAATCTGGCGCGGGTCGATCTTCGTCTCGAAGTTCGCGCGCGCCAGATCCAATGTCCGGATGGCGTTTCGGAGAGGGGCTGGCGCTGGAGCAGCACAACCCGCGCGAACCTGGACAAACCTCGCCCTAATCCCGAGCGCCGCGAGCTTGGCGTTCGCCCCAGTGATCCCGTCGGGCGCCCTGAGCACGACCGACAAAGTGCCGTCGCGATTGTTCGTGACCGCGAAAGCGGGTGACGTGCTGGCGGCGCCGATCGCGAGCGCGACGACGCTGCCGACGCCGGCGAGCCCAACGGTGGTGCCGGCGAGCAGCCGCGGCCGGGCACGCCGCCGCTGCCCGGCCGCGGGACGCCTCGTCTGCGCCAGGTCAGCGCCGTGCTCGCGCACGAGCTCGCGCCAGAGCCGGTCCGTGAACTTACTCATCGTCAATGCTCCTTTCTCAGCGGGCCTGCGCCCGATGCAAGAACGTCGCTCCTCAGCCGGGCCCGGGCCCGGGACAGTCGCTTGCGCAAGACGACGCGGGAAACGCCGAGCGCGCGTGCGGCCTCCTCCGGGGTCAACCCGGACAGGTCGACGAGCTCGAGCGCGGCACGCTCGGCCTCGGGCAGCTGCGAGGAGTGCTCAATCAGCTCCCGGCCGGCGCGCTCAGCGTCGATCCTCGCCGCGAGCTCCTCGATCTCGTCGTCGTCGAGCGCCCGGTGCGCCCGCAGCCGCGCGGCCGCATCGCGAGCGTCGGCGGCATAGGCACAATGGCGCGCGTAGACATGGCCCGCGATCCCGAACAGCTCCGACTCTCAGGAGCCCACACCAGAATTAGGCAGTTTGCGGGCAGGTATCGTTAGCCGGGTAGGATCCACATTTGACCGGGAGCAGCTCGTCGGGTGCGGTGGTTCTGTTACGCATGCCCGAGGGATTGGCAAGTTTGGTGGAAATTGCGATGGCGGTCGGCTGGCGGAGCAGTTGTGCACACCCGTCGTTCAATACGGGCGCCGTGGCGAGCGCAGCGAGGACGCCACGCCGGGCGGTGTGCTGGTGATGGCGAGCGAGATCGCGGATACAGCGAGGCTGACGGCGGAGCTTCAGCATTCGCAGGCCTACGCCAGGGCCGTGCTCGATTCGGCTCCCGACGCGATGGTGATCGTCGACGCCGCTGGACAGATCCAGCGCACAAATGCTGAGCTGGAGCGGCTTTTCGGCTATACCAGGGAAGAGCTGGCTGGACGCAGCGCCGAGCTACTGATCGCTGACCGGCGCGGTGCCGATCGCGGGTCCCGCGTCGGGATCTTCTCGCTGCCGCGCGTCCGCCCGGCGGGTGCTTGGCGGGAGTTGGTCGGCCGGCGCAAGGATGGCACGGAGTTTCCGATCGAGGTGAGTGTCAGGGGGTTTGCGTCTGAGCCGGGCCTCGCGACCGCGGCAATCCGCGACGTGACGGCGCGTAAGCGCGTCGAGGCCGACCTACGCGACGCGAATGTCGAACAACTGCGGGTCCTGAACGCCGAGTTGGTTGAGAGGCTCAGCGAACTCGAAACTGCGACGCAAGAGCAGGAACAGCTGCACGTCGAGCTGGTCGAGGCGCAGGCTGAGGCCGCGGAGTCGCTGATGCTGATGCAAACGCTTCTGTCGACTGCACCGGTGGGTTTCGGGTTCGTGGATCGCGACTTTCGGATCCGCCACATCAACGAGACGCTGGCTGCGATCAACGGCAGTTCGATCGAGGATCAGCTCGGTCGCACTCTGGCCGAGGTGTTGCCCGATCTCTGGCCGGCGATGGAGCCGGTCTACAGGCGCGTGCTTGATACCGGCGAAGCAGTCGTCAATCGGGATTTGACGAGCGAGAACCGCGCTTGGCCGGGAGGACTTCGCGCTTGGCTCGCGAGCTACTACCCGGTACGTGCAGGCGCTGAGACCGTTGGCGTCGGGGTGGTAGTGGTTGATATCACCGAGCGCCGCCAGGCCGAGGAGTTCCGTTTGGTCGTGATGCAGAACATGGCGGAGGGCCTTGTCGTTATGGATGGCGAGGGGCAGCTGATGTTCATGAACGCGGCCGCTTCGAAGATGCTCGGCTGGAGCGAGGACGAGTTACGGGCGCGTCCGCAAAGGCCAGCAGACCGACCTGCGCCGCGCGGCCGTCATCTCGAGCTTCAGCGACGAGCACCGGCTCGATGCCGTCGAACAGATCATTCCGTTGGCCGACGAGGCGGGGTTGCCGATGACGCACCTCGCGATGGCCTTTGCGATCGCTCACAGCGCAGTCACCAGCGCGATCATCGGACCGCGCACGATGAGCAGCTTGACGACCTGCTCGCCGGCATCGACGTCAGGCTCAGCGACGAAATCCTCGATCGGATCGACGAGATCGTCCCGCCCGGCACCGACCTCGGCGCACCGGACCAATCGGCCTACCTGCCCCCGGCCCTGCAGTGCTCCAACCTCCGCCGCCGACCCCTCCCCGAACGCGCTGCCGCCTGACCGCATCCCTTGATACCAGCGCGCGCGTGCCGATGTGGCCCGCAGCTTCGGCACTACCAGCCAGCTGGATCGCTGTCGGTGTCGCGTCCGGCCCGTTTCAGGGAGGATTCGATCACAGATGCCGCTGAGCTACACGGACTACTACAAAGTACTGGGCGTTCCGCGCGACGCGGACCCTGACACGATCCGGCGCGCCTACCGCAAGCTGGCGCGCGAGTACCACCCGGACCTGAACTCCGACAGCGACGCCGAGGAGCGCTTCAAGGAGCTCGGCGAGGCGTACGAGGTTCTGTCTGACGCGGAGAAGCGTGCGCGTTACGACCGCCTTGGCGCCCGTTGGCGTGAAGCGGAGCACGAGGCGCCTGATGAGAGCTTCGAGGACTTCTTCGCACATCAGGGGTTCGGCGACGGCACCCATGTGGAGTTCGGCGACGACCTGTTCGAGGCGCTGTTCGGGGCACGAGCCGCCCGCGCCGGCGGGCCCCTGCGCGGCCACGACCGCGAGGCGCTGCTCGAACTGTCGCTCGAGGACGCACTGGCCGGGGGCCGGCGGCGGTTGTCGCTGGACGGTCGTGAGGTCAATGTCAACTTCCCGGCTGGCGTCCGTGACGGCCAGCTGATCCGCCTGGCGGGACGAGGGGGCGAGGGGCGCGATGGTGGCCCGCCCGGCGATCTGTTCCTGCGGGTCGTGCTGAAGCCGCATCCGCGCTTTCGCCGCCGCGGCGATGACGATCTTGATGTTGACGTCCTGATCACTCCTTCCGAGGCGGCGCTCGGGGCGACCATTGCGGTGGAGACCCCGACCGGCACAGCGCGGGTCCGGGTCCCAGCGGGGTCGTCCAGCGGCCGGCGGCTGCGGCTCCGTGGACGGGGAGTTCCCAAACGCGGTGGCGGCACCGGTGACCTCCACGCAATCGTCAAGATCGTCGTACCGAAGAAGCTGTCGGACCGCGAGCGCGAGCTCTACGAGCAGCTCGCCGAAAGCTCGAGCCCTGACCCGCGGGAGGCATGACCATGAAGACAGACGGGCACACCGGGCCGGCTGATCGCGACCTCGCCGCGGAGGAGGCGGTCGAGCTGACCCTCGTCGCCAGGCAGGCGGGGGTCAAGATCGTGCACGTGCGGCGCTACCTGCAATTCGGGCTGTTCGAGCCACACCCGGCCGCGACTGCCGAAAGCCCACGCTTCGACCCGAGCACTGCCGCGCGGGTGGCGCGGGCGGAGCGGCTACGCCAGGACCTCGGGCTTAACTACGCGGGCGCCGTGCTCGTATGCGAACTCCTCGACCGGATCAGCGAGCTCGAGGCTCGCCTCTAACCCAGATCCGGGGCCGCGGCGACTGCGGGGCACCGTCCTTGGGTCGGTTGGCGGGTCAGCTGACGGTGGGGTGACGGTAAGGTGCGTGCCATGAGAGCGCTCGTTACGGGTGGCGGCCGTGGGATCGGAGCGGGGATCGCGCGGTCGCTCGCGGGCGACGGCTGGGATGTCGTCGTGGGCGCCCGCAGCCGAGCGCAGGTCGAGGTGGTCGCAGGTGAGATCGGCGGCGAGTGGGTGGAGGTCGACGTCGCGGATCGCGGCTCGGTCGAGCGGTCGGTCGCCGACGCGGGCGAGCTCGACCTGCTGGTCGCGAACGCGGGCATCAGCGAGGGCCACGAGCCGCGGCCGTCTTGGGAAATCGACCCTGACCAGTGGTGGCATGTGTACGAGGTCAATCTCCTCGGCGTGCACCTCTGCTGCCGCGCGGTGATCCCCGGGATGCTCGAGCGCGGCCGCGGCCGGATCGTGATCACCGGCAGCGGCGCGGCCTACCTCCCGGGCGGCAACAGCACCGCTTACCCGCCGAGCAAGGCCGCCGTGTGCCGCTACGGCGAGATGCTGGCTAACGAACTCGCCGGGCGGATCCCCGTCTTCTTCTTCAGTCCCGGCCTCGTGCAGACCGAGTTGACTGCGGGCGCGTTCCCTAACGACGACGCCCCATGGACGCCGCCGGAGCTTGCTCCGGAGCTCGTCCGGCGGCTCGCCACCGGCCGCTATGACGCGCTTGCCGGCCGTTACCTCCACGCCGAGCACGACAACATCGACGAGCTGCTCGACCGGATTGACGAGGTACGCGAGCGCGACCTCAACGCGATTAGGCTGCGGAGATAACGACGTGTACTCCGGCTCGTAGCTACGCAGGGTCGCTCGGCGTTCGCCACATAGCGGCTGCGCGACTCAGCATTGCCCCGCGATCGTGCAGGCGAGCTCGATGTAGCGCAGCCGATCGGGGGTGGCGCCGACGCCGAACGACGAAAAGCGCGTGTAATGGCGACCTCCGAACAGATCCCAGCCGGCCACTCCGGTCGAATTGTTCGCCTTCGCGGCCGGATAGGCTCGCTTGACCGCGGCCCTCGTGGACCCGAGGCCGATGTTCTTACCGGTCTTCCACTTCGACAGCTGCCCCGGGGTGAACTTCAGGTTGTTCCCGCTCGTCGCGGCGTTGATGTCGATCTGGATGACCTTGCCGTTGACGAAGCTGACTGTGGCACGCTCCGCGTGTGACGGGTTCCCGGGACCTTGCCACGTGCATAGACCCGGTATGCAGCTTGTGCTTCCCCACTGGTGGAACACCTGTGTCTGATTCATGCCGATCTTGACGCCGGCGATCGAAGTGCCCGGAACGATCAGTGTGCTCTTCGGGCCTGGCAACCGTGCCAACGCCACGGTCGGGCACGCCAGACATCCAAACGCGAGCCCGCCGAAGACGATCCGCCTAGCAACCACCAGTATTCGAGCCATGCCACCCTCCACGTATCGTGTTCGAACCGCCGCGCCCGATCTCATCCTAGACGGACTGGCAACCCGCGGGCGTTAGGTTCGGGGTTGCTTCGTCGGAAGTTCGGGGTCGTCGCCTGATTGTGCGGCCATCCGGCGGCGTCGACAATCGCCCCGCGATGACGAGCGCCGAGGTGATCGACCCCGTTGCTGGTGAGCGTGTCCGGGTCGGCGTGGCGTTCACTCCGTTCGAAACGCGCGCCGATGTGATTGTGCGACTTGCGATCCGGGCGGACGAGTTAGGTCTTGATCGCGTAGAGCTCGCTGAGGGGTGGACTCACGATTCGATGATTCTGCTCGCGGAACTGGCGCTGCGGACCTCGCGGATTGGTCTTGGCACGTCGGTCATTTCGGCATGGGGGCGCACGCCGGCGACGATCGCGCTCGGTGCGGCAGGGTTGCAGCGCTGTTCGGGAGGTCGGTTTTCGCTCGGTATCGGCGCTGGCAGCCCGCCGCTGACGGAGGGCTTTCACGGCATCGCATGGGATCGGCCGCTTTTGCGGTTGCGCGAGACGTTGACGGCGGTTCGCGCGCTGCTGGCTGGAGATCGGCTTCCGAGTCCTGCGCCGGGTGCGCGGCCGCTGCGATTGGGCGTGCTCCCTGAGTTGCCGGTGCCGATCGTGTTGGCAGCGTTGTCCTCGGGCTCGATCCGGCTTGCCGGCGAGCTCGCCGACGGTTGGGCGCCGTTCTTGTGGGCGCGGTCGCGTGTACAGGACGGGCTCGCGCTTCTGCGGGAGGGCGAGTCACAAGTCGAGGTGCCTGCGCCGACGCGTGTATGCGTCGGTGTTCCGGTGGCGCTCGGCCCTGACGAGAACAGCGCGCGGCGACTGGCTGCCTGGTGGCTGTCGACGTACGTCACACGTATGGGGCCCTTGTATCCACGAATGCTCGGGCAGCGATTCGGGATGGCTGCCGGCGTCGATGCGCTGATCGAGGCCGCGCGCAGCGATCGCCAGCCTGAACTGCCGGCGGTCGCGGAGGATCTCGCGCGGGATCTCACCCTCCTGGGGACCTACGATCGAGGACCAGCAGCGATCGCAGCATGGTTCGCTGCCGGTGCCGACAGCGTGCAGCTGGTGTTGCCGCCAGGTCGCCCCGAGGAAGAACTCGCCGAGATCGTGAAGGTCGCGGCGGGCGTCGTTTCTGCCAACGCACCGGCGCTGCCGGTGGCCGCCCGCCCGAACACGGGAGCGTCGTGACCGCACCACCGAGGCGACCCCGTCTCCGGACTGCGGTCGTCAATCAAAAAGTCGCGATCGCGGCCGAGGAGGAGTAGATGAGCTCGAGAGTCATTGCGCAACGCGACCAGCTGACCGGCGCCGAGGCGCTGATGCAAGCCGACGCCAGCTCACTGGTCGACGCTGACGAGGTTGAGGCGAAGGTCAAGGAGATGTACGGTCGGGTTGCGCGCGAGGATGACGCCGGCCTTCACTTCGAACTCGGGCGCGAAATCGCCGAGCATCTGGGCTATCCACGCGAGCTCCTTGACGCGATTCCGGCCGAGTCGCTGGCCTCGTTCGCCGGTGTCGGCTACCACCTTGATCTGGCGGCGCTCGTCCCAGGTGAGAAGGTGCTCGACCTCGGCTCCGGATCGGGAACCGACGTCTTCTGCGCAGCCGTTCAGGTCGGCCGGTCCGGGCGTGCCGTCGGCGTTGACTTCACAGATGAGCAGGTTGCCAAGGCGGGAGGTCTGCGCGATCGCGACGGGTTCACGCAGGTCCACTTCGTCGAGGCCTGTATCGACCAGCTGCCGTTCACCGACGCGATGTTTGATGCAGTGATCTCCAATGGCGTGATCAACCTGTCCGTCGTCAAGAGCCGAGTCTTCAGCGAGGCCGCACGCGTGCTTCGACCGGGCGGGCGGCTCGCGCTCGCAGACATCGTCAGCGGGAAGCCCCTGAAGGAGAAGACCCGGCGCAACGTCGAGCTCTGGGCCGCGTGCATCGCCGGCGCGATCCCGCGCAGCAACTACATCGACACGATCGCGGCCGCCGGCTTCGACGTCCAGCAAGTGCGCCGCAACGACTACCGCTTCATCTCGGATCGTGCACTGGATGCCTGCAGCACCTACGAGGTGGAAAGCGTCTCGCTGGTCGCCACCAAGGCGGCGCGGCGCTGACCCGACCAGATCGCCCCCCTCGTCGGCTACCAGAACGGCTCCTCATGCCGGTCGTGCGCCGTAGGTGGTTGGCGCGCTCGACGCGTAGCCGCTGAACCAGTTCGTGTGGACTGAGTACGCTGAGCGCGGGCAGAAACGGCAGCTCCTCATGCTGAATCCGGCTTTTTGGTGCTGCCGGTCGCCGCCTGTAGCAACCTGTTTGCGATGAGCGAACGGTTGCAAGCAGTTGGTGTGCTGGGCACCCTTACAAGACGTTCGAACGGGAGATGGAACGGGCGCTCGCCGGAGTTGCGCCGGAGCGGATCGTCTCGATCTCGTATTTGAGTGGTTTACGTGAGAACAGCGATGATCGCGATCACTGCGCCGGCAAGCGCTGCCCCAGCGACGGCGCTGCGGCAGAGCGAGCGCCGTAGCCTTGTGGCCGCTGGCACAACGATCGGGACGATGCATGAAGAGGGCATGAGCTTCAGCAACGGCCAGGAGCGGCGCAGCCGGATGATGATCAGTTCAGCCAGCCGCCTGTCGACTGCCGCGCCGAGCTCGATGCGCATCGCGGCAGCGTACGGCGATCCGAACTCCACGCGCCACAGCTGCAATTCCTCGCCCACATCGCGCAGAACGAGTTCCTCGCCGGCGACACATTCACGATTGCCGACTGCGCCGCCGCGCCAGGCCGGTTCTACGCCCTCGCAATCCACCCGTGGGATGAGACCACGCAGCCGCAGCTGACGCGCTACTACCGTGCCTTGGCGCACCGGCCATCCTTCGCCAAGGTGATCACGGACGCGCGGGCCTACCGACACCTGTTCCCGCTCCCCTGGTCAGCCGATTTCGACCGCCACCACTAAACCTGGACCGAGCAGTGGCTAACACTAACGCCGCGGGACCCTCATGACATCTGCGGGGTTCCGATCTGGGGGTTGGTTGTTAGCGTGCGGCGAGCCCGAACGACGACCGCCTCCCACCAGATCGGACGCCCGGTTACGGTTAGGCGGTGGCGGTAGCGCTCGCGCACGAGCTCTTCGATCAGCCATTGATCCGTGACCGCGCCCAAGCGCGTCGAGATTTCTTCGGCGTCTGTGGCAATGGCATCTGCAGCGATGGTGTATGCAAGCAGCGAATCGTCGGCGAGCAGTTCAAGAGCGGCTGGCAGCGCGGCCGGCGGCACGTGGTCCAGACCGATCGCGCCGACGCAGGCGAGGGCGTTGGGCATCAGCGCCCGGATCGCGCGCCGTTGGGTCGCAGTGAGCGACAGCACGTCCGCGGTGAGATACGTGTCGTACGTGTCTGGCCGGTCGCGGAGCGCCGCGGCTCGCGCGCCCGGTTCCATATCGATCGCCGCGACCGGTCGCAGGCCATAATCGGCGAGAGCTTCTCCCGAGACACCGTTACCCGCACCGAGATCAAGGACCCGAAGTGACCTTTCCGCAAGCCCGAGCGTGCGCGCTGCGCGTGCGAGCATCGAAGCAACTCGAAAGGGGGAGCCGCACCGAAGCGTCTCCATGACGATCGCCTCATAGAGCCCTCGAACCGCGTAGACACGCTCGTAGTCCTGGATGCGCACGCGCTCGCGGCGCCCGTCAGCGAAGCGCACCTCGACCTCCTCCTGATCGGGCGGGCGCTCCTCCATCGCGTTGACCACGATCGTGAACGTCCGCGTCGTCATCATCCCACGAGCGTAACCGGCCTCGAGACTGGCACAAACGCCGAAGTGAGTGCCCGTGCTCGTCGCGAGAAGGAACTCGTCAACCGTCGACGCTCCGAAGCGGCCCGGTATACGCGGCCAGCCGGCACGAGCCTGTCGAGTGGGCTGCGCCGGCAGTGTGGCGCATCAGTAAAGAGTGAGGTAACGCCGCCACTCCCACTCTGAGACAGTGTTGTGGAAGTCGTTCCACTCGGCGCGTTTGAAATCGACGTATGCCTGGTGCAGGTCAGAGCCGAACACCTCGCCGGCAAGCGGATCGGCTTCGAATGCGTCAAGCGCCTCCTGGAGCGTTCGCGGCAGCAATTGCACGCCGAGTGCTGCGACCTGCTCGTCGGACTGTGCGTACATGTCGAGATCGATCGGTGGGCCCGGGTCGGCGCCCGCGTCGATCGACTCAAGGCCGGCCGCGAGCACAAGCGCCGCGCCGAGATAGGCGTTCACCGACGCATCGACCGCGCGCGATTCCACACGCGGCGATTTCGTTGGTACGCGCAGCATGTGCGTGCGATTGTTCCGCCCATATGAGATGAACACCGGCGCCCACATAGAGCCGCTCATCGATCCTTGCTTGACGAGCCGCGTGTACGAGTTGACGGTCGGGCACGTCACGGCCACGATCGCCGAGGCGTGGCGGAGGATCCCAGCGAGGAACTGGTAGCCGAGTTCGGAGATGCCGCAGCCGTACCGGTCCTCGCCATCAGGGACGAATAGGTTTCTGCCGTCCTCGACTGAGGCGAGCGACATGTTGAAATGGGCGCCGCCGCCAGTCTTGTCCGACCACGGTTTCGGCATGAACGTCGCCTCGAAGCCGTACTTGCGCGCGACCTCTTTGGCCATCATCCGGAACAGCATGAAGCGGTCGGCCATCTCGATCGCGTGCGTGCAGGAGAAGTCGAACTCATGGCCGTTGCCGTCCTCGTGGTCGAACGAGTGGACGTCCCATCCCATGGTGTTCATGTAGCGGACCATCTCGTCCAGGAACTGCGGGTGCGATCGCGGTCTTGCCGGTCGGCGCCACTGAGCAGCACGGCCCCCATCTTGCGACCGGCACCGACACAATCCTTGCCGAGCGCGTCAGCATCACCGCGGCCTCGAGAACAAACGACATTGTGCTGCCTGCGCTCGGGTACGGCTGTTCGCTCGGCCACACTTCGCACTGGCCCGGAACGATCTCGTTGCACCCAGCAACGATGATCGCCGTGATCGTGGACATCGGACGCTGGGCACACGCCTCAGGGTTTCGCAAGCTCGTCATCGTCAACGGACGCGCAACGAACGGGCCACCGTGCCAGAGCGCCCTGCTCCAGCTACGTCACGAACTGCCCGACCTCCGTCCACGCTTCGTGTCGATCTTCGATCTCTCCCCACAGATAGCCGCCCGCTACACCGAAGACGCAGCCGACTTCCACGCCAACGAAGCAGAAACCAGCATGATGATGCACCTCGAACCAGGTGCCGTCGACCTCTCAGCCGTCGCCCACGAGCCCGACCGAACCGTGGGCCGGGTCCTCCTCTATCCGATGCCGGCTGTCACAACAACGGGCGTCGTGGGGACGCCGAGCGGCGCCGCCGCCGCGCGCGGAGCAGCGCTCTTCGACCAACTCGTGGACGCCATGGCGGCGCTCTTGGACTCAGCGCGCGCGGAACGCGATCCCGAGCTCTGAGTTCTCATTCGAGGTCGTGGTCGGCCAGTTGGGCGGCGAGCGAGCTCGACGTTGTCGCGGCGGCAGCCGCGGCGCGCACGGCGCCTAGGACCGCTCGGACCGAGGGCCGGCGCGCGTCGGACGTTCTGGTGGCGGCGAAGATCGTGCGCTTCAGCGATGCACCGCTGACGTCACGGATCGCGACACCCTGGTACGGTCCGGCCGCGGCGAGCTGGGGGATGACCATCACAGCGAGACCGCGGCCACCGAGTCTGAGGCCGACGATCGCATCGTTGGTGCGGTGGCGGATATCGGGATCGAAGCTGCCGTGCTCGCGGCAGATCCGCATCGTGACGTCGTTCCATCCCATGCCGGGATCGCTGCTGACCCACGGGTCGGCGGAGAGGTCCTGAACTCCTGCTGGTACTCGCCGGCGCAGGCGCCGGCGAGTTGAACCCGGTCGGGACACTGCTGGGGTTGACCGCCGCCGTCGTGTACGCGACCTACATCCTGACCGCGGAAGGAATCGCCAAACGCATCAGCCCAATCGTGCTCAGCACACTCGTCTGCACGGGCGCCGGGGTCACACTCACCACCGGCAGCCTCGCCGCGGGCGACCTCGACCTAGGCGCGGTCGCCGGGGCAGGCTACGGCTGGCTCATCGCCATCGCGATGGTCTCGACGGTCGCCGCCATCGTCCTGTTCTTCGCCGGACTGCATCGTGTCGGACCGACCGCCGCGTCCATCCTGTCGACATTCGAGCCGTTCGTCACGGTCGTTCTTGCCGCCCTCGCATTCAGTGACACGCTCAGTCCGCTGCAGCTATTCGGCGGCGTGCTGATCCTCGGCGGAGTGAGCGCCCTCAACCTCCGCCGCCGACAAACGCCCATCACGGCGCTAGCCACCGCCAGCCCGTAGCGCCGAACTCGCACTCGAGGGCCGCCGTGCGGGAGCCGGGGTCGGCCCTAAGTCGCGGCGTACGTGACGGTGAGCGTGCTCGCTTCAAACGGCGGGACGATGCAAACGTGCACCTTCTTGCCTCGTACCACCTTGCGCTGACCGTTGACCACCTTGACCGAGGCTCGCTGCTGGACCCCGCAGTACTTATTGGGTCCGAACGGACCAAGAAGCGGAGACGGGCCAAAGGGACCAACGTTCGCGCCGCCGGCCGCGGTCGAGGTCGTCGATCACAACACGACGCCCGCCAGCTTCAACGGCCCTGCGCTGACCTACAGCGTCGACGGCCCGAATGTGTTCGGCGTAGCCATGGCGTGGACCGGCTTCGACGGCCGCGTCAACGTCCAAAGGCTCGCTGGGAGCCAAGCACCCGATGGGGTGACCATGCTCGCCGACGTAGCCATCGACCGACCCGCGCTGGTGGTTCACAAGGAGCGACTACACCTGGCGTTCGCCAGCCCCTGACGGGTCGATCCATGTGATGGCATCCGACGACGCCCACGCTTTCGACACCGTGGACGTACTGAACGTCGGGACGCGCCTTGGGCCAGGCCTAGCGTCCTGGAACCGAAGCATCGTCGTGGCGTGGGTCGACGCCGGCAGGGGCGGCATTCATGTCCGGGACGTCGATCGCGGCGTCCAGGTCGACCTCGCCGACACGAGTGCTTTCGCTCCTGCGCTGCTCGGGGTACTGGTGGGACCAGCACAAGACAATTACCTCCATCTCGCTTGGACCGGCACCGATGCAGCGCGCACTCTCAACACACGCCGGGCGCAGTTCACGGTCACCACCCTGCAAGACGATAGTGGCAGAGAGATCCTCCCAGACGGGTCGATCGACGGACCGGTACTCGCGTGGCGAGAGGACGTCAACTCCGGCTTGGAGCCCAGCCTCGTTCTCGGATAGACGGGCCGGCCCGGCGGCCCGGACGGGGACAACCACCTTAACATCGCCTACGAAGAAGCAGGGCTCGGTCACTGGGATTTCAAACGTACCGTCGCGAGCACAAGTAACCGCGGCCCCGCCGTGACCTATTTCAACCAGACCGTCGATCCCAAGCAGGGCGTCTTGTTCACAGCGTGGGCGCAAAGTTCCCTTCACTACGCATCGACACAGGCAACTTCTTCGACCTGCCGGTGATCGCCACCTGAGCACCCGCACCCTTGAGCGCCCTGGCCCCTGCTAGGACGCTCAATCTGCGGCCTTCGCCCGTTAACCTTCGCAAGAAGCAGCTGACAAGCTCGTTCGTGAAACCGAGGCCACGTGATCCTCAGCTCGCGAGCACCTGAAGCGTGAGCAGGAGGAAGACGATCCGGTGAAGCTCAACGGCCTGGAAGCGTCCGCGGACGGTACGTTTGCCACCTTGTTTGTCGACGATGCGGAGTTCGCCCTCCTGGGGTGCGCCGGTCGCGATCGTCCGTCGCACGATCTCGTTTCGGGACTCCATGTCATCCCACAGATTGAGTTCAACGACGTGGCGGCCGTGGATTTCTTCCGGCTGATATCCGGTCAGTTGCACGGCTGCGTCGTTGATCTCACACACCAGACCGTCGTCAGCGCGAGTCACCAGAACGGGTTCGCGGGTCGCGTGGAAAAGCGCTGCCAGCAGAGTCTCGGTGTCGTGGAAGGCGTCCTCGGTGTGCATCGGGTCGACCCAGCCGATGACTTTTTGCATGCCGGAGATCCTCAGCGGATCGCTGGAGGCTCTGGGGGTCAGGGTCTCGATGAAGCGTGCTCGTTGGGCCAGTAGGTCCCGCGCAACGGGGTACAGCTGAGCTCCGGTGTCGGTCGGTCGCACGCCGCGGCTGGTGCGTGTGAGCAGCGGAGTTTGTGCGAGGGTCTCCAGTTGGCGGATCCGCTTCGCGGCCGCAGGGGCGCTGATTCGAAGCCGGCTAGCGGCCCGGGCGATGCTTCCCTCCTCGACGGCGTACACGAACGTCTCAAGTTCTGAGAATTCAGGCGGCCTGATCGGCATGCCGCTGACCACCGAGCCATTGTAGAAGGGCTTGCTGGATGCTCGCGAGAACCTCAGGCTTCCGCTAGCCCTAAACATTGTGCTCTCCCCGATCGATGTGGGCGTGTCGAGTACACCATGGAGGCCAGTTGCGCACGACGCAGCCCCCACGAACAAACATCGGCGGGCTCGTCACATGAGGCGCTGTCTGGTCGGGCTTGTCCATTCATGGAGTTCGGAAGGGGAATCAGCGTGCAGTTCTTCAGAGATATGACGGTGCGGATGAAGTTGTTCGGCGGGTTTGGCGTAGTGCTGTTTGTTGCCGTGATCGTCGGAGCGGTGTTGATGATGCAGATGGGCGCCGTTAACAACGGCGGCGTCTATTTGGGCAAGAACGCGGTCCCCAGCGTCCAGAGCATCGGCGTAATCGACGCCAGCGTCGGCGACTATCGCATTAATCAGTTGAGGTATGTGATCGAGCCCGACAACGCCCAGATGCAGACTGCGATCGCGGCCTGGAAGGCCGCCGACGCAAACGTCCAGCAGCAGCTGACCCAGTACCAGTCGGCGTTCACGAACGCGACGGACAAGCAGCAGTGGGCGTCTGTGAAGAGCCAGTGGGAGGCCTACAAGGCCGGCACAGCGAAGCTTCAGACCGTCGGCGCCGCTGGCGTGAATGCCGCATCCCTGGCCGTGGTGCGCAACAGCCAGCCGCCGTTTGACGCGTTGAGCAAGACGATCGACTCCTGGCGGCACAACAATCTCGCGTGGGCCGATGAGAAGGTCAAGAGCAACGCATCGACCTACAGCTCGGCGATGATGCTCGGGATCGCACTGCTGGCGGTCGCCGTGCTACTCGGGGTCGGGATCGCGTTCTTGGTGTCGCGCTCGATCAAGCGCAACGTCGATCTGGTGCTTGACCGGTTGACCTCGTTGCGTGATAAGTGTGCGACGAATTTGAAGGCTGGGATCGAGGCGCTCGCGCATGGTGATCTCACGGTGGCTGTGCAGGCGGTTACCCCGCCGATCGAGAATCCGTCCAAGGATGAGCTGGGGCAGGTTGCCGATGCTGTCAACGGTGTTCGTGACAGGTTCGAGGCTGGAATTGAGGCGTATAACCAGACACGCGCGAACCTCTCGGAGATCGTTGGTCAGGTGTCCGGTTCCGCGGGGCAGGTGTCCGCAGCGTCGCAGGAGATGGCATCGACCTCTGAGGAGTCCGGCAAGGCGACTGGCGAGATCGCGAATGCGGTTGGCGGGATTGCGCAGGGCGCCGAGCGCCAAGTCAACGCGGTCGAGGAGGCACGGCGCGCGGCTGAGGAGGTCGGACGGGCAGTGACCGAAGCTGCCGAGCAGGCCTCGCAGACTGCCGAGGTTGCGCATCAGGCGCGCGAGATGGCGGAGAAGGGCGTTGGTGCGGCCGAGCAGGCCAATGAGGCGATGCGCTCGGTGCGTGACTCCTCCCAGGCGGTGTCTGAGACGATCCGTGAGTTGGCGTCGAAGTCGGAGGAGATCGGCACGATCGTTCAGACGATCACCGGGATCGCTGAGCAGACGAACCTGCTGGCGCTCAACGCGGCGATCGAGGCCGCGAGGGCTGGTGAGCAGGGCCGCGGGTTCGCGGTCGTGGCCGAGGAGGTTCGTAAGCTCGCCGAGGATTCCCAGCACGCAGCGCAAGAGATCTCGGAGTTGATCGGCGCGATCCAGACCGAGACGAGTCGCGCTGTGGCGGTCGTCGAGGACGGCGCCCAGCGCACCGAGGACGGCGCGAGCGTCGTTGAGCAGACGCGTGAGGCGTTCCTGCAGATCGGATCATCGGTGCAGGACATCACTGGTCGGATCGAGCAGATCGCCGCGGTCTCAGAGCAGATCGCCGCGAGTGCGCAGAGTATGCAGGAGAACATCGGTCAGGTCGCGGCGGTGGCCGAGGAGTCATCGGCTGCGACAGAGGAGGTCTCGGCATCGACAGAGCAGACGTCCGCCTCGGCCGAGCAGATCGCCGCCTCAGCGCACGAGCTTGCGAGCAACGCGCAGACACTCAACGAGCTGATGTCCCAGTTCAAGATCACGAACTGACCAGAAGATCCCAACCGAGCAATCGGGGCGCCGCTCACCACCCGCCTTCACGGTGCTGAGCGGCGCCCTCGATCCACAACCGTGAAGGAGAGCTCATGTCGGACGACCCCAGAACTCGTGCAAAACATCGCCACTCGTGTTCACGAGATCGCAGCTCAGGTTGGTCGCAGCGACCCCGCGTTCACAGACCTCGCCGCAACTGCGCAATCCCTCGCCGACGTGGGGTGCACGGCGAACACGTCGATCGACACCTGCCTCGCGCCACAACTCCAATGCGCTGGGACGAACACCCTCGCCGGACTACGAAGCAGCCAACTCGACCTGGCTGGCAAGTGGCTACGGACGCTCGAGCACACTCTGAACTCGGTCTGCAGCATCTACGAGCAGACCTGCAGCGCACTCGCGGACCGAGCAGCGGTCGTCGGAGGAGCATCGCGTCTCACGCTCCACGGCTCGCGAGACTGAGCTTCGCGCAGCGAGCCTTGCCAACGATGCCCGAGCTCTCTCCCAGACGACTACACCGCGACGGACGTAACCGTCCCGTCCGCCGTGGTCAGATCGTTGGCCGCTGCCAGGCCTCTCACCGCTGCACCGGCTGGCCGCGTGTCGAGGGTATGCGCTTGAGGTCCCCGTGCCGCGTCAGATACATGATGTCGACGTGCCGCGGGCGGCCTGGAATGAGTGCCGCGTCCAGGACGTACTGATAGCCGAAGCCGGGTTGTCCGAGGCCGGGGGCGATCGGGCCGGATTGCACCCTGAAGGGATGGATCACCTCGAAGTTGAGGTAATCGCAGTCGGCCGGGTCCGACGGATCGTCGAGCGTCTGGGGCGGGATCGCTCGATCTGCGTACGGCGTTCCCGTGGGCGCGAGATACCGGCCCCGCTCGGTTCCGAACACATCGACTTCCATCCCCGGGAACAACGTGACGACCATTTTCACGGGCCGGCCGGATGGGGTCAGCAGATAGCCTCCCAGCGGCGGATACCTCCAGCCCGCCGCAAGCGGTGGTGTCAGGGCGGGGCTTGCCGGCACGTACCACTTACGAACGTAGGCGCCAGGCGTCTCGCCGGCGAATCGGCGGTAGCCCTGCAGCATCTCGCCGATCGGACCGGTGTTGGGCAGGCTCCTGGGGCCATAGAGCGGATTGCCGCCGTAATACGCGGCCGAGCACGTCGTTCGTCGCGCTGGCGCGGCGTATGCGTCAGCAACGCCCCAGGTCAGCAGGAGGACCACAATCGCCGCAACAATGCGACCAGCCGGACTTCGCATGTTCATCGTTCATCGGTCCTTTCTCGTCCAGCATCCGGACGGGTCAGCCCCCGCCACGAGAGCCCCGGTCCCTACGAAGGGTACGCATGCGT
This sequence comes from uncultured Solirubrobacterales bacterium, assembly GCA_963794285.1. Lineage (GTDB taxonomy): Bacteria > Actinomycetota > Thermoleophilia > Solirubrobacterales > Solirubrobacteraceae > Palsa-465. The sequence goes on along the minus strand of CAWCDS010000005.1, from coordinate 568,509 downwards.
CACATCGCGTCTCTCCCTTGCCGAGGCCACCGAATATCCGGTGTATCGCGGCTTTAGCCTGTTGCCGATTGCACGCAGTTACGTCCCGACTGCTTGGCGCGGTAGAGGGCCGCGTCGGCCTCCCGCAGGAGATGTTCGGGGGTGTGCTGCTTTGAAGGAACAACGCTCGCCACGCCAAGACTGACGGTCACGATGCCGGGGGCTGTCTCGACGTGCGGTAGTTCCAACGCCCAGATCTCGTTCTGGATGTGCCGGGCGGTCGCCAATGCGTCGAGCCCCCCCCCCGTCCCCGGCACTAGCACGACGAATTCCTCGCCACCGTACCGTGCCACCAGGTCCGCCGCGCGCCGCCCCGCCTGTACCAGCACCCGTGCGAGCGCCACCAGACAGTCATCGCCGGCCAGGTGGCCGTACTGGTCGTTGAAATGCTTGAAATGGTCGACGTCGAGCATCACCAAGGCCAGAGGTGTTCCGGCTCGTCGCCCGCGGTTCCATTCTCGCGCAAGCACGCGGTCGAAGTTACGGCGGTTGGCGATGCCCGTCAGGGCGTCGGTGTTGCTGAGTGCCTCGAGCTTCCTGTTGGCGTCTTCCAGTGCCCGGGTGCGCTCCTCGACGACCACTTCGAGCTCGCGGGCTCGCTCGTGCAAATCCTTGACTGGGTAGACCTCCCCCTCTCGGACTAGCCCATAGGGAATGGAGATGCCACTGTGCACGATCTTCCAGACCTCGCTTTCGAGCCGGAAGACCAGCACCAGGCGCGCCGACTTCCGCGACAGGATGTGGTCGACGTCGGGAAGGTGGATGTGGAAAAGACTGGTGACGATGACGACGTCGTCGCTGACGTCCTGCATCGAGACGTCCAGCACCTCAATGCGGATACGGCCTGTCACTTGTGAGGAGTCCTGTCTCGTGATCTTCACCCACTCGTCCTTGTTCTTGACGAGAAAATCGCCGCCGCCGGTGTAGCCGCTGAAATTGTCACTAAAGCGCGCTGTCAAGCGGTCGTCGCGCGAGGCGTACATCTCGATGTACTCGTTGAACACCGAACGGATCAGCTGCTGCCGGTCCGGCCGATCGAGGATCAGGTTGTCGACGGTGTCGGCCACGGGAATCAATGAGCATAGACCCGCGATCATCTCAGTACCGACAACGACGATCGAGGGACCGAGCGATGACTCAGCGTGCAAGCGATCATGCGACCGTGGCGTTCGAGCAGGCCGAGCGCTTGCTGTTTGCGGCGTGTGGCATGCAGGTCGCGAGCCGCCGCGTGCGTCTGGATGATCCGCCGGTTGCTGTGCGCGTCCTGGAAGCGGGCGATGGCCCACCGCGCGTCCTGGTGCACGGTAGTGGCATGAGCGCTTCGACGTGGGCGCCGCTGATGCCGTTTCTGGGAGCTCGCCGTCTGATCGCCTTCGACCTCCCAGGGTTCGGGCTCAGCGACGCCTTCGACTACAGCCGCCGACCGCTGCGAGCGCACGCGGTTGCCCAGCTCACCTCGCTGCTCGACGCGCTCGGCCTCGAGCGGGTCCCGGTCGTCGGCACCTCGCTGGGCGGGATGTGGGCGCTCTGCCTCGCGCTCGACGCGCCGGATCGCATCACCGCGCTGACATCGCTCGGAGTCCCTGCCGTCGCGCTACCCGGTATGCACGGCGACCCATTCTTCACCGCTCTGTCCACACCCGGCCTGCGCCAGCTCGCCGCACGGATCCGCCCCCCGAACGTCGCAACGACACGCCGGTCGCTGGCCCGCGGCGTCGTCGGCCCTCGCGCCGCCGAGCGAGCGCCTGAGGGGTTCTTCGAGGTCGTCCACGCCGGCATGCGCCAGCCGGGCTTTCGGACCGCGATGCTCAGCCACATGCGGCTCGCCATGCGGCTCGGGCGACCCCGCGCTGAAAACTTCCTCTCGGAGGCCGAGCTGCGGCAGCTCATGCTGCCCGTGCTCATGATCTGGGGCGACGAGGACCCCTACGGCGGCCCAGAGATCGGCCGACGCGCCTGCGCGCTCCTACCCGACGCGCGCCTCGAGGTCATCCCAGGGCGCCACGCCCCCTTCCTCGACGACCCCGAGCGCTGCGGCGCGTCGATCGACGAGCTCCTTCGCCGCGCGACCACGACCTAACCCGCCCTGAAGTCTCGCGATCCGGCGGATCCGGTGTCTCCCGCGTGCTGGGTGGGGCCCTTCGCATTCGCCAATCTCGCAACTCCGTCAGCTGTGCGCTCGACGTTGCCCTGCGGACGGCTCATACCGAGCGCGTCGACGTTGTCATTTTGCGCCTCGAGCGGCTCGATCCATAAGGCCCGCACGAGGATGATCGTCAACGACAGCAGCGGAATTGAGATCAGCACCCCGATCAGCCCGAACAGCGCCGACATGACGACCACTCCTACCGTGACGAGAGCGGGATGGAGGTCCACCGTCCTCGCCATGATCAGCGGGAGGAGCAGGTTGCCCTCGATCTGGTTAACGATCACGTAGACCAGCACGACGAGCAGACCTTGGGTAGGGGAATGCGCGAGCCCGACGAGCACCGGCGGGATCGCGCTGATGATCGACCCGTAATTCGGGATCACGGTCATCAGAGCCGAGAACGCCGCGAACCCGACCGCAAATGGGAGGCCGACGATCGTCATGCCGGCGAACAGCAGGCCGCCGAGTACGACCATGTCGATGCCGATCGCTGTCAACCAGCCGAGCCACGCAGTTCGGATCAGACCGAGTATCTCGCGGCCGCGCGCACGATGAACAGCCGGGAGCAGCCGGAGTGCCGCGTTTACGAGGGGCTCGGGGTTGACAGCGATCAGGGTCGCGGCGAGCACGATCAGCACCACCATTGCGAGGATCCCGGCGATGCTGCCGGCGAGCTGTAACAGCGGGCCTGTCACACGGTCTGGATGGGCCATGTAGCGCTGGAGGGCGTCGCTGAGCTCGCGGGAGAACGTCGGCGGCCTGCTGGCGGGGAGGCCCAACCAGCGCTCGGCGGCGACCACCGTCGCAGGCAGGCGGCGCGCGAAGGCCTGCGCCTGGGTCAGGAACTGCGGGACGACCAGGTAAGCGATCGCGCCACCGACGGCAGCGGCGCCGAGCAGTGCCGCAAGAACTCCGGCCGCTCGCGGCAGCCCCCGCCGTTGCACCACGGTGGCCGCGGCCGACAACGGCAACGAGACGATGACGGTGAGCACGACCGCCAACAACAGCGTCATCAGCTGTCCGACGAGGAGCATGGCGGCGCTGAGGGCCGCGGCCAGCGCGACCGCCCGGTAGGCGACGGAGATGGGTGTCATTTTCGCCTCAGGCATGCGAGTGGGCCAGAGCGGGCAGCCTGCGAACTGAATGGCTGGATCGAAAACCATCGCGCGCGCGGTCTACGGGGCAGTGCTGCTCGCGTTCGGGCTCGTCGTCACCGGCCTGATCGTTCAGCAACTCGTGAGCCTGGTGCTGGCGGTACTCATCGTCATCGTGATCGCACTGCCGTTGTCGGCGTTCGCGAGCGCCCTCTCCAGGCGCGGTCTGCCGCGAGCCGTCGGCGCAGTTCTCGGCCTGCTGCTCGGCGCGATCGCATTTGGCGCCGTGATCGCGGGCATCGTCCCTGTGTTCAACCGCGAGATCAACCAGTTCGTGGCCGCGCTTCCATCGATCGTCGATGCGGCGCGCCATCGCCTCGGGCGTCTGACCGGGACGTCCCCCAGCCATATCGGGCAGCAGATACAGCATTTCGTCAATGGCTATACCCAACATCCCGATCGCTTGCTCGGCCCGCTTGAGTCAGTGGGTGCGAGCATCGCGGGTGTGCTGGGGGCGCTGCTGGTGATCCTGCTGACCGCGCTCTACAGCGCGATTCAGCCGCAGCCGCTCGTGGATGGTCTGGTCCGGCTGTTCCCACCGGGCAGGCGCCCCCAGACCAGGCACGTCCTGTCCCAACTGCGGACCGCATACCTCGGGTGGCTCAAGGGGCTGGCGGTCGGGATGGTCGTCCTAGGAGGTATCACGTACCTCGGGCTCCAGCTGATCGGACTCCCGTTCGCTGCCTTCTTCGCCGTCTTCACCGCGATCGCGATGATCGTCCCCTACTTCGGTGCGCTCGCAAGCTCGATCCCGCCGATCCTCCTCGCGCTCACGATCTCCCCCGGCAAAGTAGTCCTCGTCGCCGCGCTGTACGTGCTTGCCCACCAACTCGAGGGAAACGTCATCCAGCCGCTAGTCGTCGCGCGCGCCGTCAAGATGCACCCTGCCACGGTCGCCGTCGGCGTCGTCGCGGTCGATCGCCTGTTCGGCCTCGTCGGCCTGATCGTGTCAGTACCGATTCTCGTGACCGTCAAGATCCTGATCGAGGAGCTCTGGACCAAGCCGATGGAGCACAACCACGAGCGCGCCGCGACAAGTGGCGAGGAGACTTCCGTCAGCGATTTGGTAGCGGTCGGGGCGGCGCCGGGCCGGCGCGAGATGCGCTAGCCGCGAACGCCACCCCCCAACCGAACTGACGCGTCGTGCCGGTTCACGGCGCGGTCACGGCCCAGTCGCCGACCGCCTGAACCTGAGCGCCCAGTCGCCCGACTCCTGTTCCCCGACGGGAGCGTCGATCGGAACTGCTCATACGAGGACGCCGGAACGCCGTCGAGCTGGCCCGCATTGCCCGCACTCGCGACCTGGTTGAACGGCAGCGGCGTGGAGTGCCTTGGGCAGCGCTTGCCGATCGGCCCCATGTCTTGGTATTGAAATGCGCGCGTCACCGCGGCTGCGCTTGGACGTCGTGGGCGAAGCCAGCGCATTCTGGTTCTCCTTGTTGTTGATGAGCTCATGCCCCGCCAGCCTGAACGGGACCCCTGAAGGCGGCCCAAAAAAAGGACGCCAAAGCGCCCGTAGTTGAGGGAATGCCACGAATCCGCCTGACAGCGAGCAGGTCAGGCGCTCGCTAGCGCCAACCGCCCCCAGCGCCGACCGGTGAGTTTCGCTGTCCTGGGCGGTATGTACAGCCGAGGTTCGTTGGAGCCTCACGATCGAGACACACATCAAAAGGAGGATTCCGATGTCGCACAGCCGTTCTGACGACGAGGCCGCGATCAACGTGATCCTGAGCGAGATGTACCAGGCCTGGACCGACAATGATGCCGACGGCTTCGTCAAGTACTACACCGACGACGCCACCGCGATCTTGCCAGGGTCGCTGCGCGGCAGCCGCAAGGTGATCCGCGATCTGCTCGCCGCCGGGTTCCAGGGTCCCCTGAAGGGCAGTTCGACGGTTGACAAGCAGCTGAGCCTGCGGTTCGTCGGTCAGGACGCGGCCATCGCGATCAGCGAAGGCGGGATTCTGTTCGCCGGCGAGGACGCCGTGCCCGGGGCTCGAAAGATCCACGCGACCTGGGTGTTCGAGAAGCGCGACGGTCGATGGATGGTCGCCGCCTACCACAACAGTCCCGTGCACACGCCCGAGCACGCCTGACAGAGTTGCTGGGCGTACCCGAGCAGCGACCCCCGGCCCTGTTGCGGTCCGGGGGTCGCCAGGGCGACAGTCGATCAGTGGGGTTCGGCGTAAGGAGAATGCGGTGACGACGATCCAGGCCGGACCCGGCTTCGACGAGCTGATCGAGCCCTATCGAAGGGAGCTGCTCGCGCACTGCTACCGGATGCTCGGCTCAGTGCACGACGCCGAGGACGTAGTCCAGGAGACGTACCTGCGGGCGTGGCGCGCTCGGGCGCGATACGACGAATCGCGCAGCTCCTTGCGGACCTGGCTGTACAGGATCGCGACCAACGCCTGCCTGAACGCGTTGGCCAGCGGCGGCCGCCGCCCATTGCCGTCAGGGCTCGTCGCCGAATCGGAGCCGACGGCGCCGCTGGTCCGTGGCCACGAGGTGACGTGGCTCCAACCCATGCCCGACGCCTTGTTGGATGCGCGCGACCCTGCGCGCACGACGGTCGACAGGGGCAGCCTTCGCCTAGCGTTCATGGCCGCGCTCCAGCACCTCTCGGCCCGGCAGCGCGCTGTCTTGATCCTGCGTGACGTGCTCGACTTCTCTGCCTCGGAGACCGCCGAGATCATCGGCGGCACCGTGATCTCTGTGAACAGCGCGCTGCGGCGCGCACGATCGAGCATTGAGGCGACCGGCGCCCATCCAGACAGCCTCCGCGAAACGGCGGAGGTCGAGCAGCGTGCCGTGGTTGAGCGCTACATGAGTGCCTTCGAGAGGGCCGACGTCGAGGGGCTGAAGCGGCTGCTGGCTGACGACGTCCTGATGGAGATGCCGCCGATGCTGAACTGGTTCGCGGGTCGGCGCAACTACGCGATCTTCATGAGATGGGTGTTTGAGGCTTCCGGCACCGACTGGCATCTCGAGCCGCTGCGGGCCAATGGCCAAGCCGGATTCGCGGCATACCGACGAATCGGCAACAACTACAAACTCCACACCGTCCAGGTCTTCACGATCTCGCCGGCCGGCATCACGCGTAACTCGGTGTTCCAAGACGAAGACGTTTTCGCCTCGTTCGGGCTGCCGGTCGAGCTTGAACCGTAGCCTCTCTGGCTCGTCCGCCCCGAGCCGCGCGACGGGGCATCGCTGACGCTGGTCTGCTTCCCATACGCCGGCGGGGGGCGGGCGTCTTCCGCGAGTGGTCCGCGTCCCTGCCGAGGGAGGTCGAAGTCATCGCCGTGCAACCGCCGGGGCGCGGGCAGCGACTGCTCGAGCCTGCTGTGGGCGCGCTCGAACCGTTGGTGCGCCTCGCTTACTCCATCTACACCTCCGGCTCAACCGGCACACCGAAAGGCACACTGATCGAACACCACTCCCTCGTGAACCTCGTCAGCTGGCACGTCCGCACGTATGCGCTGACGTAGGAGGATCGGACGACGCTCACCGCGAGTCCGGCGTTCGACGCCCCGGTGTGGGAGATCTGGCCGCACCTCGCCGCGGGAGCGAGCATCCACATCCCCGCGCGGCCCGCGATGTCACCCCCCGCAATGGTGCAGTGGCTGGTGGACGAACGGATCACCTCCTGCTTCCTGGCGACGCCGCTCGCAGAGGCCGTGATGGAGGAGCATTGGCCAGAGGGGGTTGCGCTGCGCCGCCTGCTCACCGGCGGCGATCGCCTGCACCGTGCACCTCCGGCCGGCTTGCCGTTCGAGCTTGTGAACCACTACGGCCGGACGGAGTGCAGGCGTTCGTGCTCGATCAGCGCCAGCAACCCGTGCCCGCTGGCGTACCAGGGGAGCTTCACCTCGCAGGCGAGGGGTTGGCTCGCGGCTATCTCAACCGGCCAGAGTTGACCGCGCGACAGTTCACCACAAGCGCCAACCCGCCCTATCAGCGGCTGTACCGCACCGGCGATCTCGTCCGCCGCCTCCCCGATGGGGACCTGCACTACCTCGGACGGCTCGACGACCAGATCAAACTCGCGGTTTCCGCATCGAGCCCGGCGAGATCGACGCCGCACTCATGAGCCATCCTCAGGTTCGCGCTGCCGCGACCGTCCTGCGCGAACCAATCCGGGCTATCCCCGGATCGTCTCCTACATCGCCACGATGGCTGCGGCCTCCCTCGACGAGACATCGCGGCCGCTAGCCGGCGAGGCGGTCGACCTTCGTGTAGCCGGCGGGGATCGAGTTGTCCCCGGCCTTGGCGATGTCGTCGGGCGTGGCTCGCGACTAATACTAATTGTGCTCGATCGTGGCGACCAGGCTTTGGGCGAATTCGTCGGGGCGTGAGAGGAACGGGTGGTGCCCAGCCGCGAACTCGACAAGTCGCGTCTCATCCTTGACGCGTCGGCGCTGGACGTCGGCGGGAGTGGCGAGATCCTCGGTGCAGACGAAGTACGTGGCGGGCTTCTGCAGCCATGCGATCTGGCGGGGTGGCTGTGTGAACGGGGTCAGAGACTGGCGCGTGAGGCGGTCGAGCGCCTGCTCGGTCGTGCTCTCGTCGCAGTCCTGGAGGAAGAATTCCCGGATCATGTCGGGATCGACACCGACGGTGCCGTCCTCGCCCGGTTGCAGCCACGGCGCTGGATCAGAGCCGATGAGCTCGGCCTGGGACTGCCCGGCGTCCGGCATTACCGACGTCACGTAGAGCAGCTGGGTGACGCGGTCATCGGCGCCGGCCTCGGTGATCACCATCCCGCCGTAGGAGTGCCCGCACAAGACGACCGACCCCTCGGCGGCGCCGACCGCTTCGCGGCACGCGTCGACGTCGGCGTAGAGATCGCCGAGCTGATCGCCGGTTTCTCCGCAGCTGGGCAGCGACACCGCGACGCTGGTGATTCCGTGATCCGCGAGGGGTCCGGTCATCTGTGCCCACCACCACTGGGCGTCGCGCACGCAGGCGCCGTGAACGAAGATCAGAGTCGTCATCGCAAAGCGACGGTCGTTGCATTCCCAGGGGGACTACTGCCCGTCACACAGACTGCCGCTAATTCTTGTAACGACGTTACAGCACCTGGTCGACCTCGCGACGCGCAACAACGGCGACGTTTGCACGCTCAGGCAGCAGAACTGCTCGTGGCCTCCGACCCGTCCGGATCCAGTAGCGCCGATGCTTCGCGGTCGGGGCTGAGGTATTCAGCTGTGTCTGGCTGGTGTCGCGATCGGTTACGCGTGGCGGTTTTCGCCTGGGAGTTGCTGCAGGTAGCGGCGTAGAAGCGGGTCGAAGATCCGCCATTCGCCGTGGCCGTGGTGTTCGATGATCCCGGCGTCGCGTAGGGCGCGTAGGGTTTGGTTGGCGACGTCGGGCGCGAGTCCTTGGTAGAGCTTGGTGCCGAGCGCGACCCGCTCGACGATCCGTTGGGCGTGGCGGCCGAGCGTGCGCACGTGAGCGAGCGTCTGTTCGTGTTTGAGCCGGTCAGCCAAGAGGGCGCGCTCAGCGCCGGCGCCGACGTGTGCTACGTCGATTCGGCGGGTGGGTTCGAGCGTGGCGATGTAGTGCGCCTGCTGGGCGATCAGCATCGTCGCGCGTGGGTGGCCCTCGCCGCGTTCGATCAGCTGCTCGAGGGCGTCCTGGTCGATCGTGCAGCGGTCGAGCTTCAGTCTTGCGGGGATCCCGAGCGCCCAGTCCTCCGGGGCGATCGGCGGCAGCTCGTAGAAGCTGCCGAACTGGCTGAGCGCCCGCTCAGCCGGGCCGAACAGATCGCGCATCACGTGCTCGATCGAGCCGGCGAACAGGACCGTGACCGCGGGGGAGTCCTGCAGGACCGACCGTAGCTGGCGGGTGACCGCGTCCGGGTTGCCATAGGGCTTGCGTGGCGCGGCGAGCTCCTGGAACTCGTCCAGGAACAGGACCAGCCGCTTGTCATCGGCGGCGGCGATTCGCTGTAGCAGCTCGAGCGCGTCTCGCAGCGCGCGATCCGGCGGCACGTCGCTGACCGCGGGTGAGAACGCGAGCTCGACCGCGTCGCCGAGCTCCTGCTTGAGGCGTACCGCCGCTGTCATCGCGGCGACCTGGCGCGCGCGTGCGGGCGCCTGACGCGCCCGCGTCAGCAGCTGGCGCACCGTGGGACGGTTCGCGAGCGCGTCGACTGTCAGCGACTCGGCGAGCTGCAGCGCGTCGGGCTGCCTGAACAGGTCCACGGCGACCGTGTAGGCGCCCGCGCGACGGCAGACCTCGAGCGACGCTCGAGCGACGCTCGTCTTGCCCAACCGGCGAGGACCTGCGAGCACGACATTGATCGCACCTAGCAGCGAGCTCGCGATCGCCTCCACGTCGTCCGCCCGGCCAATCAGAGCCTCTCCGCTGACGGGCTTATCGGTCGGGAACAGCTCACCGCTTCCCACTCGCTTCTGCGCATCAGGCATCAGCAGATAGATTATCAGCTAAGAACTGATAATAGACGCAAATCCGGGAGAGCTAAGCCCGTTCGATGCTCTGGTCACGGGGGCTGACGGTCAGTGGTGCGCGGTCGACCGCGGTCGGAGCGCTGCGAGGTCCGCGAGCTCTTGCTGGAAGGCCACGAGGATCGCCTCGGGTTGCGGCACAACGCCGGCGTCGGCGCGTACTCCGATCGTCACCGTGCCGTTGTAGCTGAACATGCTCAGACCTAGGCTGATCGTGCCACCGCCTGGCACCCAGGGGATGACGCCGGCGACCTTGGTTCCGGCGAAGTAAACAGGCTGGTCGGGGCCGGGCACGTTGGTGAGCACGAGCGATGTCTTTGATGCGAACAAGTCGACGAGGCGCTGCTCAATCTGAGGCGGGGTCAGGCCGATGACGCCGAGGATGCCGTACATCATGGCGCCTTCGGACGAGTGCTTGATCGAGTCCATCCGGCGATGCACCTCGTCGAGCCGCTGCCGCGGGCCCTTCAAGCCGACCGGCATGTTCAGATACACCAAGCCAAAGCGGTTCCCGAGGCTCCGCGGAAGGGGCTGATCGAGCGGACGGAGGTTGAATGGGACCATCGCGCGCAGCTCGTCGAGGGGCGTGCCGCGCTCGGCGAGGTAGCGGCGTAGCGCGCCGGTCGTCGCTGCGACGAGTACGTCGTTCACCGTGGTGTCGGTCGCACGTCCGATCGCTTTGACGTCTGCGAGCGCGACCTGGTCAATCCATGCCACCTTCTGCCGGACTCCGAGTTCGCCGCGCAGCGCGGAGTCCCGCTCCGCAGGTGTGAGCAGCAGCTTGCGCAGGGCGCGTGCATCGGTCACCGCGTGAGCGGCGAGGTCATGAAGCTCGGGCAATGGGTGGCTGAGTAGCGCGAAGCCCTCATGCATGACGTCTTGGGCCAGGTGCATGCCGGTGTTGACCGGTCGCATCAGCCCGTCGATGCGGCGGTGGCCGTTCGCTCTCGGAGGTTCGGGCGCGATGCCGGCGTCCGGCTGGTCGTCGGTCATGGAGAGCAGGACGCGCGCCAGCGCGATCCCGTCCGCGATGCTGTGATGCATCCGCGCGACCAAGGCCATCCCAGCGCCGTAGCCGTCGATGAGGTAGACGTCCCACAACGGCTTTGAGCGATCCAGGGGACCCGACATCAGATCGCCGACCAGCTCGTGCAGCGCGGGCTGATCGCCTGGCGCGGGGAGGGCGATGTGGTGAATGTGCCGGCCGAGATCGAAGCTCGGGTCGTCCTCCCAGGAGGGGACGCCCACACCGAGACGCGGTTCCGCGACGCGCTGGCGGAATCGCGGAAAGCGCCCGACCAGACGTTCACCGATGACGTCCCGCGCGCGGTCGAGGTTCATCGGCTCGTCGAACCACAACACCGAGTTGACCACCATCAGGTTCGTCGGGCGGTCCATATGAAGCCACGCGGCGTCCGCGCTGGTCATCTGCTCCTTGCTCATCGAATCTCACCTCGAGCTGTTGGGGGCCTGCGCGATGAGAGCCGGGCTGCTCCCGTCCGCATCGACACCACTCGCAAGCATCGCCTGCCGCAGTCTCGAGTACATCGCTGTAAGTCCGCAGGCAGCTTGCCGCTTTCTACGGTCAAAAAGGCCGTGCGCCCTCAGGGTGTTGGAGGTTTCCGCCCGATGCCGGGGCGGGCAGAATGTGCGTCGTGGCGTCCTACAGCATTAATCAGGTCGGGATGGAGCACGCCCGCGGCCTGATCGTCAAGCGCCAGTACGTGCTGCGCAGCGAGTGGGGCGAGGTGCAGCCGCGGGCTGCGGCAGAAAACGCATATGTGGAGCGCCACGGGTGGGAGAAGTACGCGCGGTGGTTTCTCGGCCTGACCGACGGCGCGGGCGAATGCACCAAAGCCAGATACGCGTTTGTGATCGGCGACTTCCGCCGCATCCACCGCTCCGGGATCATTGCCTGCCACTACCGCGCGGCGGAGTGGCGGCATAAGGCGATCGAGCTGGCGGCCCACGAACTGCTGCAGTTGCTCGACCAAACCGCCTTCGGGTAGCGCTCCACCCTGCGTGCGCTGGCGACGCCATTTCGCGACCGGCGGCGGGTCTGGTCGCCAACTTCGGCCCGCGTCGCGAGCGAGCGAAGGGGGCCGGGCGGATACATGTTCGTTGCTCACCAAGGCGGGCGTTGACATCGGCACCCCGGTCGGGAAGGATTGCCGCGATCACTGCTGCGGGTCAGGTCGAGCAAGAGGGGGTTGTCAACAGGGGTTGTGTCTGACTTCGCGATTCGGAAAGAGCTCGGGCGCGCTCGGCTGGGCGAGGCGCACGGGCAGGCGACTGGAGAGTTCATGTGCACACACCATCCGATTCACTGCATCCTTCCACCGCGCGTTCTCCACAAGCTCGCTCGAGAAGGCAATGAAGGGCTGCGGGCTGCCGCGATCGCCACCCTGGAACTGGACCACAAGTTCCGGCTCGCGCGCGCTGAGACCGCCGGGCGCGGGGGCGGGCGCTCGATCCGGCCAGTGACGTTCAGCCGCATTGGCGGCCAGGTCAGCCGCACGATGTATGACCAGCAGCACGCTACGTCGCAGACTCCGGGCAAGGTTGCTCGTCGTGAGGGCCAGCGGCCGGTCAGCGACACCGCTGTCAATCAGGCCTACGACGGTCTCGGCTACACGTACAGCTACTACTGGTCGACGTATCAGCGCGACTCGATCGATGGTCAGGGAATGCCGCTGCAGGGGCTGGTGCACTACGGCGTGGATTACGACAACGCGTTCTGGGACAACGCCGGCCACATGTTCTTCGGCGACGGCGACGGGCGGCTCCTGACGCAAACGACGGCCGGAATCGACGTGATCGGACACGAGCTGACCCACGGTGTCACGCAGCACGAGGCAAACCTCGTGTACTCCGGTCAGTCGGGCGCGCTGAACGAGTCGATCTCCGACGTGTTCGGCATCCAGGTCAAGCAGATGGCACTCGGCCAGAACGTCGCGACGTCGGACTGGCTGATCGGCGCCGACATCGTCGGGCCCGAGCTGAAGCCAGCTTTGCGTTCGATGATGAAGCCGGGCACCGCGAACAAGCACGACGATCAGCCGGCGGACATGGACGGTTACGTCGACGGCGGCGACGTGCACACGAATTCCGGGATCCCGAACCGCGCGTTCGCCGAGACGGCGGTCGCGCTCGGGGGCAACGCGTGGGACGCCGCTGGCCCGATCTGGTACGCGACTCTGACCGATCCGCAGCTGACCCCGAACGCGTCTTTCAGCGATTTCGGCCGCCTCACTGTGGTTCAAGCACAGCGTCGCTTCGGCGCGACCAGCAAGGAGGTCGACGCGGTGCGCGGTGGCTGGGACGCGGTCAAGGTTCAGCTCTAGCGTCCCGGACGCGAAACCGGGACACTTCGCGGGTCGTGCGCGTTCAGATCAACAGGCACGGTGGTCTCGCCGGGGTCAAGCTCAGCGCTGACGTGGAGACCACCGACCTCGACGGCGAGGAGGCCGCGCGCGCGGAGCAGGCGGTCAGACAGCTCCTCCACGAGCCGGCGGCCGTCTCGCCGCCGCAGCCTGACAGGTTCCGCTATGAGATCACGGTGCCCGAACGAGGCGCCTCGGTCACGGTCGCCGAGCAGGACCTGCCCGACGACCTAAGGCCGCTGATCGAGATGGCCTCGAAGGCCGCCACAGTCGACAGCGATCGGACACGCTCGCGCTGAGCCACAGCTACCCGTTGGTCAGCTCCGCCAGCACGATCACATTGCATGAGTCCTGCTCAGCCGATCGCGTTGACCGATAGCTCCCAGAGACGCTCGGCGTTGTTCGGATCGACCGCGTAGGAGGCGATCCCGGTCAGTTCGCCCTGGGGGTCGAACCCATCAGGCAGCGACTCAGCTTCGTTGCAGTCCTCGAAGTAGCCGCGGTCGCGCGCATCCGCCTCGCGCCGCTCCTGCTCGCGATACTCGGCCATCTGCTCGGGCGGCATGTGGCGGGACAGGTTGGTGGCGAGAATTCCGCCGGGGTGCACAGCGTTGGCGAAGATCCCGTCGCCGCCCCAGCGCCGGGTCGCCTCGACGGCCAGCAGGATGTTGGCGAGTACATGTGCCCGCGCGAGCTCAGCGAGACGACGCGCGCACCGCGGGCGGCGGCCAACGCGTCGTGGGGGCCGAGCGTCAATGCGGTATCGGGGGCTGGCCGCTGCTCTTGCTACGCCGCCGGCCACAACGGAATGAGGAGGATTCTGTTCGCGGCCCTTGACTTCAAGCGCTTGAGGTTCGGTTTGCTGTCGCTATGACAGCTTTGAGAATCAAAGACGTCGCTCGGCGCTCCGGGACGAGCGAGCCGACGTTGCGCTATTACGAGGAGGTCGGGCTGATCGGCCCGATCGCCCGTGATCCGAGCAGCGGACACCGCCGATATAGGGAGGAGGACATCGACACGTTGCAGGCGCTTGCTTGCCTGCGCGCGCTGGGTGTCGGCATCGAGGAGATGCGCATCTACCAGGCCAACCGCGAGCTTGGGCACGCCAGGGCGGGTGAGCAGCGTGATTTGCTGTTGCGGCACGCCGAGCGGGTCGAGGCTGAGATCGCGACGCTGCGCGTCCACCTCGACTACCTACATGCGAAGGCGGCGCTGTGGGGATGCCCGCGACCGCGCGGACAGGGGCGCGGAAGCCGACGCGAACTTGCAGGTGCAAGAGATGCTGCCACGACTGGAGGAGGTTCTGCTCGGATGAGCTCCAAGGTGTTGGTGACGGGCGGGTCCGGATATCTGGGTACGCAGTTGATCGCGGCGCTGCTGCGTGATGGGCGGGAGGTGGGCGCGACGGTGCGCTCCTTGGACGGCGAGGCAAGTGTGCGCGGCGCCGTGCGCCGCGGTGGTGTGGACGACGCCGGCCTTGAGCTGGTGGCGGCAGATCTGACCTCTGATGACGGCTGGCCGGCCGCCGCTGATGGTGCGGAGGAAGTCCATCACGTTGCCTCGCCGATCCCGTCCGTCCAGCCCAAGGATCCGGACGAGCTGATCGTCCCCGCGCGCCAGGGCACAGTGCGTGTGCTGAGAGCAGCTCGAGATGCCGGCGCGCGCAGGGTCGTGCTCACCTCCTCGTTCGCGGCGGTTGGGTACTCGCCCAAGGCGGTCCGCGACTACACCGAGGCGGACTGGACCGACCCGGATACGCCAGGGCTGGCGCCCTACCCGCGCTCCAAGGCGATCGCAGAGCGTGCAGCATGGGACTTCATTGAGCCCGAAGCACGCGACACGCAGCTGGTGGTTGTGAACCCGACGTTCATCGCCGGCCCGTCGCTGGTGCCGGCCCTGCGCTCGACGCTGACCGGCTTCAAGGCGATCATCGACGGCACAATGCCGGCGCTGCCGCGCCAGCGCTTCGGCGTCGCCGACGTGCGCGACGTCGCCGACGCGCACATCAAGGCGATTCCAATACCCCCAGCCGGACTCGAACCGGCGATCTCCTGCGTGAAAGGTGTGCGCAGCGGTCGGTGGATGCGGGTCGGATCGCGGAATCCCGTGGGAAATCAGCGTTTTCGCGAACCGATCACGGGTGGGGCGAGCTGATCGCCATGGTTGAGGCTTCCACGAAGCTTCCATGCGCGGAGACCGGCGATGGGCCTGCCACACTTCTCCTATGGCGGTCGAGCGAGCACCTCATGTGACCCTCTCGGGTGACCTCTCTGGCGAGTACGTCGTGGTCGAGAGGCGCGACGACGGCTCGCTCGTGGTGGCGCCGGACACCTCGATGGAGGCGATCCGTCGTCGCCATAACGCGACGCCGGCCACGCTCGACGAGTTCGAGGCAGAGTTCGGCCCCATCCAGCCATCCGACGGCGAAGGCTAGGTGCCGCCCCGCGCGCGGCCGGCGAGGACGCCGCCGGTGGTGTTCGACAACGCCGCGTGGAACGAAGACTTGCTCCGAGCCTCAGTTGGTGCCCGTCGTGTCGCCGAGAATGCGCGTGCCGAGTTCGAGCGGAACGGCATCGCCATCGATCAGCCCAAGTCCTGCGAGGCTGAGGGACCGGACGGCACCGAGCTGCCGCACTGCATGAAGGTCTATCTGCCAGCGCCGAACGGCGCTCACGGCATGGTGTTCGAGATCGACCGTATTGACGGGCGGCTCCGGCTCCTGTATGCCGCTTTCGGCTTACGTCATCCAGGTCACGGTGTGCGCCAGCCGTCGGTGTACGAGATCGCGCACCGACGGCTGCATCAAGCGTCCGAGGACTGATCGCGGCTACGGCTTCAGGATGTCGCTGAATTCGGCGCGCGTCGCGAACACAAAATCGTGTGGCCGCGCGAATCGGGACGCAAGCTTGTGTCGGACCAGGATCACCGCAAGCTCGCGCGGGATCGGCACGGTTCGAGCTGACCGATCCGTCTTGGTCGGCCGACGTTGGCCCTTACGATCGACCTGCCACGCAAGCTGGAGCTCGGCGTCCCAGCCAGTCAGTCAGTCAGTACCCCCAGCCGGACTCGAACCGGCGATCTCCTGCGTGAAAGGCAGGCTTACTCCACGCCGATAGCTTCAGTACGCGCAGATTGGCTCCAGATATTCCCGCAAAAGCGCCTTTACGCTGCCCTGTTCGGTACCCACTCTGGTACCCAGGAACGTGGTACCCACGTGGTACCCTTGACGCCGAGCAACCGCCGCACTCCGCAGCAGCAGGAGAAGCCCCAATGCCAGCGCCCATCCCGAGCCTCGTCGTTCGCGAGCACAATGGCCAGCCTTTCTACGAGGCGAAGTTCCGCTACGACGGCCGGCAGGTGAAGCGCCGCATCGGCCCGGCGTGGCTGGAACTCGACCAGGGGGCGTGGCGCAGGCGCCGCGGGCGCGTTCCCGATGATGCGTTCGATGAGCGCCGCGCGCACGCTGCAGCAGCGGCTGTGGTTGCCGCTTACGTTGCCGATACGGCCGCTGAAGCGCGCCGAGAACAGGAGCGCCTGGCTCGGGGCATAACCTTCCGCGAGCTCGCGGCGGCATACCTGGCCTGGCTCCGTGGAGTAAAGGGCGCGAAGCCGGCCACGCTGCGAGATCACGGATACGTGCTCGCCGAACCGGGCACCCCGTACAGGCGTGGTCAAGGCGAGCTTCTCGGGCACGTCATGCGGGCCATCGGCGATACGCCTGTGCGGGAGATCACCACGCGCGACATCGACGCACTGCTACAGACGATCGCCGACACGCGCGTTTCGCCGCGCGCTGTGAACAAGACGCGGAACATCATCGCCGCGGCCTTCAACTACGGGATGCGCGAGTCCGCGTTCGGGTTACCGAGCAATCCCGCCCTGGCGGCCGATGTCCGCCGCGAGCCCCACCCCGGAGTGTTGCTCTATTACTCACCGGCTGAGGTAGAGACAATCGCGCAGGCCCTCGCGCACGGACGTCGACGCGGGCCGACGCCGGCTCGCACTGCCGATCAGATCGCAGTGGATGAACAAGATGGCGAGCTCGTGCGCATCGCGGCATACACCGGGCTGAGGCTCGGCGAGCTCCTCGCTCTGCGGTGGCGAGATGTCGACTTCGACGGCTCCGTCCTCACGATCAGCCGAGCGATGAGCGCCGGAGTCGAGACGACAACAAAGAGCGGGCGAGTCCGACGGGTACCGCTGCCGGCTCAAGCGTCCGACGCGCTTCAGCGCCTCAGGCGCCGGTCCGACTTCACGGCGCCCGGGGAGTTCGTGTTCGTTGATGGCGTAGGCCGGCCGCTTAACCCCGTAACCGTCAGGAAGCGCTTCAAGCAAGGACGCGATGCCGTCGCAGCGCGACCTCTTCGCTTTCACGACTTGCGGCACACGTATGGATCGCTGCTCGCTGCGGCGGGCGTCGATCTCGTCACGATCAAGGAAGACACGACAGACTGCCCACCTCGATGGCTTCCCGCGGACGGTCCGGATCGTGCGCGAGCGTCACCCGTTGGAGGGCCGCTCGCTTGAGCTGGCGGGCTGGATGCGCCGCTGGCGCCAGTTGGAGCTGATCCTGGTGCTTCAGGACGGCAGCACCCTGCTTGTCCCTGCAAAATGGACGGATCTCGAGGGTCACGCCGACCCGCCACCGGCAGGGACGCTCGGGTCGCTGCAAGACCTGTTGGCGGCGCGGCGAGTGCTCGATCGTGTGCTGGAGGCTGTCGTGGCGCATGAGGCGGCGCGAGATGCCGTCCTTGCCAAGCGCGATGATCGTCGACGCGAGGACATGAGCGATGCAGCTGCGTCTGGATCTGGCGGAGGGCCCGGCGCCCGCGGCGGTGCTGTGGGAGCTCGTCGGCGAGGAGCAGCGCCAGACGGCGACGGCACTGTTGGCCGCGCTGATCGCGCAGACAGTCGTCGGCGAGCCGGCGGGCGATGAGCCGATGATGTCTTGTGATGAGACGAGCAGGTGAGCGCGGGTGAGTGATAGCTCGAAGCTGACCTCCTCGCATCTGCGCCGCCAGGCGTTCGTGTATGCACGCCAGTCCTCCCAGGCGCAGGTCGAGCACAACGTCGAGTTGACCGCTCTCCAGTACGCGCTTGTCGAGCGCGCGATCGAGTTCGGCTTCACCCGTGAGCAGGTTGTTGTGATCGACGATGACCTAGGGATCAGTGCCGATGGGACGGTCGACCGTGAGGGCTTCGGGCGCCTGGCGGCGGAGGTCGCGCTTGGCCATGCCGGACTGGTGCTCGGCACTAACGTTTCGCGTGTTTCTAGAAATAATGCCGATTGGTACCGGTTGCTCGATCTGTGTGGTGTAACTGACACTGTGATCGGTGACCTCGATGGGCTGTATCACCCCGGTTCGTTCAATGACAGGCTGCTGTTGGGGCTCAAAGGTACGATCAGCGAGGCTGAGTTACACATGATTCGCCAGCGCCTCGATAGCGGGATCCGTAACAAGGCCAAGCGTGGTGAGCTGCGTCGCGGGCTGCCGGTCGGTTTTGTGTGGGGCGAGGGAGACGGCGAGGTGTTGCTTGATCCCGATGAAGCTGTGTACGGCGCGATCACAACGATCTTCGATCGTTTCGCGGAGCTTGGCTCCGCGCGTCAGGTGTGGCTGTGGTTGCGCAGAGAAGGTGTGCAGTTTCCACTGCGGCGTTTTCAGGGCGCTGAGATCACGTGGGTGACACCTACCTACCATCAGATTCACAATGTGCTCTCCAACCCCGTGTACGCGGGTGCCTACGCGTTCGGTAAGACGCGCCGCGAGCGCTATGTCGATGAGCAGGGGCGTCCGCGCAAGCGCACCCGCAAGCTCTCACGCGATGAGTGGGAGGTCCTGATCTGGGATCACCATCCTGGCTTCATCGACAAGGCCATGTTCGAGCGAAACCAGGCACAGCTGGCTTCCAACACCCGCCCGCGCGCGCACGAGCCTGGTGGCGCTGTGCGCGAGGGCCAGGCGCTCCTGCAAGGTATCGCCGTCTGCGGGCGCTGCGGGCGCAAGCTGATGGTCCACTATCAGGGCCGGCGTGGTCACAAGAGTCCCGCCTATCACTGCCCGAGCAGCGACCTGGTCGAGAACCGCGGGAGTTGGTGCATGCGCATCGGCGGCGGGCGAATCGAGCAAGCCGTGGTCGGCGCGCTGCTCGCAGCGCTCACCCCGGCCGGCGTGAAGGCCGCGCTGCGTGCGGCCGAGATGCTCGAGGCTGACCACGACGCGGCTCTTGCGCAGTGGCGCCTTCAGGTCGAGCGGGCGCGCTATCAGGCGGAGCGAGCCGAGCGCCGCTACCGCCAGGTCGAGCCCGAGCACCGGCTGGTCGCGCGCGGCCTCGAGCGCGACTGGGAGAAGGCGCTTGGTGAGTTGGCCGAGGCCGAGGCCGAGCTTACCCTGCGCGAGCGCGAGCGCCCGCGCACGCTCACTCCCGATGAGCGCGAGCAGCTCCTCGCGCTGGGCTCTGATCTCGGGCGGGTATGGTCGGCGCCCACCACCACCGACCGTGATCGCAAGCAACTCTTGCGCTGTCTCATCGAAGAAGTGATGCTTGACGTCAACCGCGCGCAGCGGCGGGCGACTGTCACACTGCGCTGGCGTGGCGGCGCGCTGACAGAGCTTGCCGTTTCGCTGCCGAAGCCCCAGCCCGCGATCCGTACCGATGATGACACGATCGCGCTGATCGAGCGCCTCGCATGTCACTATGACGATGGCAGGATTGCTGGAATCCTCAACCGCCAGGGACGGCGCTCTGCGACAGGTGAGCGTTTCACCAAAATCATTGTCGGTGGCCTGCGACGTTACCGCAACATTCCAGGCTACAAGTTGTCCTCCGAGCTACCCGATGGTGAGCTGCTGCCTGTCGGCAAAGCTGCCGATGAGCTCGGTGTCGCGGCATCCACACTCTTTCGCTGGCTGCAGGACGGATTCATCCGCGGCGAACAGGACACTCCCGGCGCCCCTTGGCGGATTCGCGTCAACGACGAGTTGCGTGCACTGTTCGTCGAGGACGCGCCTCCGGGCTACGTGCCGATGTTCGACGCGATGCGAATACTCGGCGTCACCCGCCAGACTGTGTTGCAGCGTGTAAAGCGCGGCGAGCTTGAGGCGATCCACGTACGCAGCGGACGTCGAAAAGGCCTGCGTATACTGGTCCCACAGGCCGACTATGCCCTCTTTGACACTACCGCATGAACGCGTTGGCAGTGTGACGATGGCACCAAGAACTTCTGGACATCCAAATCGATGACCCAGTCGTACTTCCAGCACCGCGCCCGGCACACCGCGAGCGCGTCATGGGCCGACTTCTTCGGACGATAACCATAGGAGTCCCGGTGAAACCGAGGTTCCACCAGCGGCTCCAGAAACATGGCCACCGTCGTCTGAGCGACCCGGTCAGCGACCGTCGGCACGCCGAGCACCCTGACCCCCGGGCTGTGCGGCTTGGGGATCTCGACCGCCTTGACTGGGGGCGGAAAGTAGGACCCTGAGCTCATCCGATTCCAGATCCTGAAAAGGTTGTTCTCAAGATCGGCCTCGAACTCCTCCAGCGTCTGCGCATCCACCCCCGGGGCACCCTTGTTGGCCGCGACCTGCCGGTACGCCTCCCAGACCAACTGCTTGGGAATCGCAAACGGCTTGTCCTTCGGCTTTGGCTTGCTCATCTTCGCTTCCTCCCAGAACCTCGCGGCCCTGGTTGAACGACATGGACATTCCTGGTGAGCCGGCCCCTTCGCTCCACCACCACCCCAGCGAGCAGCGGCTTCACAGCTAATCTAATACGAGCCGGTCCGCCAGCGAGCGCCGCGACTGGTACTCAATGCCTCCGGTTTCTGCCGTTGACACGCTCCCTCTCGCCGCCCGTCGTACTGACCCGCAGGCCCGGACGGCCGCTATCGACGCTCGCCTTCTCACGTTCCGTGCAAGAGCCGCAGACCAGGCTCACGCCGCCTCTACGCCGGGCACCACCTGGCCAGCAAACGGGTATCCGCCAGGCTGATCCCGAGGGGCTCGCTAGGACCCCCGGTTTTGATGCCGTCTCTGAGTTTCGACGCCTCAACAGCGCACGCCCCACCGGGTCACCCCGGCCGAGCGCTTCTGGAACGTCTTCCTGGTCCCCACCTGACGCGATCACAACCGCGCCTTTTCCGGATCGCTCACCACGACGGTCTTCAGCCAACGCAGCATCCGGTGGTTTAGCGCCTGCCCCCGTGGGCCGACGCTGGAGAGCCAACAAGCCTCCATCTCTTGCACAGCTACGCCTATGTAGGGTCTTCTACACGACTCCTCCTTCAGCGTTCGTGACACACAGCGAGCCTCATACCGCCGAGCGGTTGTTCGAACGCCGCGGTGATCTTGGGGGCGGTCGTGGTTCGGGATGAGCCTCGCTCGCGTGGGGGTCCCTGCGGGCCGCGGCGGGTGGCCGCGGGGTACCTTCCGATCTAGAGCGCGGGCGATGAGCGCCCGCTTGGAAGTCCCTGTGGGGCTTTGCACCTTGCGGTTGCTGGAGGTACCACCGTGGCCACGATCTCAAGCCTACTCGCCGATCACGTGAGCCTGCAGGTCCGCTCCGTCGACCGCTTGTTTTTGCAGGGGTATGTGCCGCGGTTGCAGTCTGAGGGGCTGGTCGTGCGGTTCTTGTTAGATCGCGGGTTCCCGATCCCGTCGCCCGCGGTGCTGGGGAAGATCGGCCGCGGGTACGTCGATGAGGTTAACGCGTTCATCGCCACCAATCAGATCCCGACGGTCCACTTCACCAAGGGCGATGTGAAGGAGGAGATCGCGCGCAAGCATTTCCAGCAGGCCGAGCAGGAGGGCCGGTTCGGGGTCGTGATGGTCGGGATCGCGCAGGAGAAGACGAGCGTGTGGCGCGGCTGGCGTGACGGTGGCCCGGACGGCCATCCGCATTTCGTCTACCGCCGCCAGTCGATCTTCCCGAACAACTACTACTTCTACATCCGCGACCGCGACTGGGGCCCCGGCTTCATCAAGACTGTCGGGTACGCCCCGTTCTCAGTGTGGATCTATCTCAACGGGAACGAGTGGGCCAAGCAGCAGGCCGCCCAGCAGGGCCTCGAGTTCAAGCCGCTTGATAACGGGTTCGCTGCCTGCGAGGACGATGCGGCGCTCGCCGGGATCTGCTCCAGCCTGTCGGCCGCCGATGTGTGGGCGTTCTTCGAGCGCTGGCAGGGCGGCCGGCCCTCGCCGTTCACCGTCAAGGACCGCCAGCGCGGCTACCGCTATGACCTGGCGTTCCGGCAGCTTGAGATCTCCGACACCCGTGTGTTTGACCGCCCCGCCGCCGGCCGAGCCTGGTTTGAGCAGACGCTTCCGGACCAGCTCACGCTCGGGCGCCCGGAACAGGTCGCCGTCGTGTTCGGCCGGCGCGTCACCCGCAAGACCCCCGGCCGGTTTCACACCAGGATCATCAACTCCGGCGTCCAAGCCGCGATCCAGGTCCACTACCGCGCCTCGAAGGTCAAGCAGTACTTCAAGGAAGGCCGCGCGCTCAGAACCGAGACGACGATCAACGACACCCGCGACTTCGGAATCGGCCGACGCCTCACCCAGGAGAACTGGGACGCCCTGCTCGACATCGGCCACCAGATCAACCAGCGCCTCCTGGAGCACCAACTTGACGCGTGCGCATGCGCACCAGACGCCACGCTCCTTGAGCGCGTGGTGCTGCCATCCACCACCCCCGATGGCCTACCCGCCCCCGGACTGCGGTTCGGGGAACCCAGAACGATGGTGCTGCTCGCCTGCCTGTGCTCCTTCCAGCACCTGTTCGCCGGGCTGACGAACCGCTCACTGCGCGAGCTGATCGCCGGGCTGATCCCCGGCTACACCGCGCGGCAGATGACCTACGACCTGCGTCGGCTGCGACGCAAAGGGTTCATCCAGCGGATCCCCCGCACCCAACGCTACGAACTCACACGCGAGGGACGCCGACTGGCCGTCTTCTTCAAAAAGACCTACACGCGGATCGTCAACCCCTCCCTGGCGGAACTCGACCCACAACTGCCAGCCGACATCGCGAAACGAGCACCAATCGCAACCGCCTGGCGCGCGTTCGAGCACGCACTCGACGACAAGATCCAAACGGCCGCTATCGCGGCCTAACAAGATGACCCGTTCGTGAACCCTTCAACCGCCTAGCGGAGCTAGTGAAGTGAGGCCGCCTGTCACGCATCCGCTCGTCCGCCGTAGGCTTGGCCGATGCCGTCAAGAGAGTTCAATCTCGTCCCAGCCGGCCCGCGGCTCGAGCTAACCGCTGAGGAATGGTCGGTCGTTGATGCCGTCGTGCGGGGGTTCGCGCAGGTACGCGACGTCGCCCTCGTTGGCGATCCTCCACACGCAATTCACGTCGTCGCCGAGCCGGGAGAGACAACCGACTACATGGCTCCCATGCTCAAAGAGGTCGCGCAGTGCAGCGGCACCTTCCTACGCATGGTGGCATCCCAGCCTTAACCCGAGCCAAGTCCGCGGATGCCGTCCTCTCAGGCCCGTGCCGAAGTCTCAATCGGGGAACAACTCGCCGACAACGCGGGTCTTGCAATTGGAGCGAAGGGGCCTGTCGGCACTACTGCGCCGGCAGCGAAACCGGTACCGCCGTCACCGAATGGGGGTGACCCCGGGCCGATCTGTTGGCAGCTACTCGCGCTCACCCGGTGATATCGGGGTTGCCCATCCTTCTGACCCGGCGGCGTACTCAGTGAGGCTTTCAGCCGAGCAAGTGGCAGCAGGGCACATGCGCCTTTAGGTTGGTTATCCCGCGCGCGAGCGGTCAGAGCCGCAGCCTCCACCACCTGTCACGGCAGTCACGATTCACTTACAGTGCTGGCGGGCTGCGGATGCCCGAACAGGAATCCCTGGCCTAAGTCGCACCCGAGATCGACGAGGCGCTCCAGCTGGGCGGGATGCTCGATCCCTTCGGCGATCACCGATAGGCCCAGCGCGTGCGCGAAGCTAGTCACTGCTGAAACGATCGGCGAGTCGCCGTTCTGGCCCAGCGTGGCGACGAGCGAGCGGTCGATTTTTAGCTGTGTGAGCGGCAGGCGTCGCAGGTGCCCGAGCGACGCGTACCCGGCGCCGAAGTCATCGAGCGCCACGCCGACGCCGGCGGTCGCGATCTCCGACAGCATCCCGAAGGCGTCCGGTTCATCGTCAAACAGGGTGCGTTCGCTCAGTTCGAGCGTCAGGCGCCCCGGATCAAGCTGGGTCTGGCCGAGAATGTGGGCGATGTGTTGACGAAGGTCGCCTGCCCGCAACCGTCCGGGTGAAACGTTGACTGAGACCGTCAGCGCGGTGCTCCAG
Organism: uncultured Solirubrobacterales bacterium; assembly: GCA_963794285.1. Lineage (GTDB taxonomy): Bacteria > Actinomycetota > Thermoleophilia > Solirubrobacterales > Solirubrobacteraceae > Palsa-465. The sequence goes on along the minus strand of CAWCDS010000005.1, from coordinate 544,002 downwards.
CTGCGGGCCTGACGGCAGGCTTCGTCGAGCACCCAGCGGTCGATCGCTTCAAGCAGGCCGGCATCCTCGGCGAGGGCGAGAAAGCTCGCCGGCGCAAGCAGGCCGCTGCGCGGATGCTTCCAGCGGACGAGAGCTTCGTAGCCGACCATCGTTCCCGAGGCCAGCTCGTGGTAGGGCTGGAAGGCCAGCTGCATCTGCCCAGTGCGCAGGCCACGCCGTAACTCGACTTCGAGCTGCTGGCGGCGCGTGTTGCGCTCCCCGAGATCTGGCGTGAACAATGCAACTCGTCCCCGCCCGCGCGCCTTGGCACTGTACATCGCAGCATCCGCCGAGCGAAGCAGCGACTGCACATCGCTTCCGTTCTGTGGAAACAGGGCGATCCCGATGCTCGCACCCACGGTCAACTCATGGCCATTGATGAGCTGGGGAGCAGCGAGGGCTCTGAGCAATTTGTCGGCCACCGCCGACGAGCCGCGAGCCGTGGTGATCTCGGGCAGCAGGATCGCGAACTCGTCCCCACCGAGCCTTGCGAGCGTGTCCTCCTCGCGCAGGCATGCCCCCAGTCGCCGGGCGACGGAGATCAACACGCGATCGCCGACGTCGTGCCCGAGGCTGTCGTTAATGACTTTGAAGCGATCCAGGTCAAGGAAGCAGACCGCCAGCGGACTGTCCTGGCGCGAAGCGATTGCCAGTCCCTGTTTGACCCGGTCGTGAAACAGCGTCCGGTTGGGCAGGCCGGTCAGCGCGTCGGTGTAGGCCAGTTGCCGTAGGTTGCGCTCAAGCTCCTTGCGTTCTGAGACATCCCGGAACACAAGCACGCGGCCGGCCGTCGCCCCGCGGTGATCGATCAATGGCGTGACGACGAGTTCAAGGTCTCCCGTGCGCTCCCAGGACTCTCGCGTCAGTTCGTGGGGCCGCATCTGACCGTGTCTGTCCGGTGTCTCATAGTCGGCAAGCAGCGTGTCGGCCGGGCATCCGATCAGCGCCGCGGCGGGGATGCCGAGCAGTCGCTGTGCCGCGGGGTTGACGTCGACCACGTGCCCGTGCGCGTCGGCGACGACAACGGCGTCGCGCATCGTCTCGACGATCAGTGTCCGGGCGACGGGACGCAGATCGAGCAACTGGTAGCGAAGCACTCCGAGGACCAACGTCCACGCCGAGAATGAGACCGCGACCGGCGTCGCGTTGAACTGCGCAAACGGAGCAACGTCCAAGCTCGACATCGCGTTTGCGATCAACGGCAGGCAGATCGCGACCCCCAGCAGGATGCTCTGTCGCCAGTACAGGCGCGAGATCCGCATCAGCGTGAGCAGCAGGACTGCGCTTCCGGCGAGGACGAGCGCGTTGGTGTAGACAAAGTGGACCCAGTACGCGACCCCAAGGTGGACGCTCGGCAGCGTCGCCCGAAGCTGCCCTGGCGGGTAGGAGCGGATCAGCGAGCGCGTCGGCGGATAGGCCAGCAGCAAGAGGACGAGCGCCGGTTCGATCGCGAGCGCGGCGAGCAGCCGACGACCCGGACGGGTAAGCCTCCCCGTGTACTGGAGGGCGAAGATCAGCCACGCCGGCGGCAGCAGGGTGGTGCCGATGAACTTCAGTGCGCCCCACAGCACACGGCTATTGCCCGACGCCGCCAACTCCAGCGCGTAGGCCACGCACCAGACCGCGGCGGCGAGCAACACCGCGCACAGGCTGGCGCGCCCGACCCGTCCCCGCCGGCGCCACACGCTGAGCGCCGCAGCGATGTCCACAACGCCGGTCACCACCAGCACAGCGACGTCCCCGGTTAGATGCTCAAGCCCCATCGGTCCCCTCCGTCCCAGCATACTCGCGTACCTCAAACGCGGACCGCGTCCAGCGCATCGCCTCTATGCGGGTCGTTCCGGACTGCAGTGTTGCTCGCTCCGCCCGAACCCAACGGGCGCCGCAGCCGACAAACCATCTACTTCCTCGTGCGATGGGCGCTGGAATCCGCCTGCCGCTGACCGCAGCAACCTCAGGGACCTCGACCGCAACCGTCGCGGACGGTCGAGGTCGTCTCACCGGGGACCCTGAGCGGACGGTCTGGAGCTGCGGTGCGGATCAGCCGACTTGCCCGATTTCGCGGCGTTGACTGGTGACCCGCACCCGCATGCTCGCGTCAGCCAGTCGACAATCGGATCCTGCCGGCCCTCGTGAACTCCGCGCCGATCCGGCGTGTCTGAAACGCAGCGTCGGATCGCATGTGTGAACTCGCCCGTGCCGAGCAGGCGCCCGCTTCGGCGACGGGCGACCCGATGTCGCACAACGTGTGGACTACGGGTTGGAGATCGACGAATGAGTTGAGCGCGTAGTCCCAGCTCCGTGCTTGATGGCCTGTCCCCACCCTGGCGTGCGTCGTCCGGCTGCTGGTCGACGCGGTGCGGAGCCCGGCGGGAAAGCCCAAGGGCGGCCCGTTCCGCCTGGGCGACCACAGGCGAGGGGCGGACAGAAGACCAGACGGGCGAACATTGCGTGAACCCTCGTTTGCCTCGTTAGCGAGAGCCCTGTGCTTTGGGCTGTCCGTGGGGCGATCGATCGCTGCGCCTGTCAGTATTTTCCCGCCGCTGGAGTGCGGTTTTGTACTCAACGTGCCGTTGCTGGCTAAAGCGACGGCTCGAACTGCCGATACCCGTCGAATGGGTTGTCTCGCTCCCCCGGGGCAGGTACGGCCGGAGCGTGTCCGCGGGTCGCGGGGATCGACCGGTGACGCGGTCTTGAATCACGTGGCCGCGTGTGGGCACGGGCGCGTGGGATGACGTCGTCCGATCCGGAGCTGCTGGCCCTGCTGATCGCGGAGACGACGGATTACGCGATCATCACGCTTGATCGCGACGGGTGCGTCGCCTCGTGGAATTCGGGCGCGGAGCGGTTCAAGGGCTACCGAGCAGATGAGATCATCGGCCGGCACTTCTCGGTGTTCTACCCCGCTGAGGAGATCGCCGCGGGCACGCCGGACCGGGAGCTTGAGATCGCTGCCGCCGACGGCCGGCTCGAGGACGAGGGCTGGCGGATCCGCAAGGACGGCACCCGCTTCTGGGCCAACGTCGTGATCACCGCGCTGCATGATTCCGACGGGCGGCTGCGCGGCTTCGGGAAGGTCACCCGGGACCTCACGGATCGTCGGGCCCGCGAGCTCGAGCTGCAGGCGAGCGAGGCGGCGGCAGCGATCGAGCTCGAGCGTGCTGATTTGAACGCGCGCCTGCGCGCTCAGGCCGACAAGGACGAGCACCGGTTGCGCCAGCTTCTGGAGGGCGCACCGGACGCGACGATCATCGCCGGTAGCGATGGGATCATCCAGACCGTCAACGATCAGACGCTCCGGGTGTTCGGCTACACGCGCGAGGAGCTGACCGGCGCCTCGATCGACCAACTCGTACCGGAAGCTAGGCGAGCGGGGCACGCCCGGCACCGAGCGGGGTACGCGAGCCAGCCGAGCACCCGGGCGATGGGCGTCGAGCGTGACCTGACCGCCCGTCACAAGGACGGCTCGGAGATCCCCGTGTCGATCACGCTCAGCCCGGTCCACACCGACGATGGTTTGCTCGTGATCGCTGCGGTGCGTGACATCAGCGAGCGCTACGCAGAGCAGACACGGCTCCAAGCGGCCGAGGAGCAGTTCCGCCGCTCGTTTGACGACGCGCCGATCGGGATGACGATCATCGGACTCGATGGCCGCTACAGCGCCGTCAACGACGCCTTCTGTGCGATCGTCGGGCACTCCCGCGCCGCGCTGATCGGCCTTCCCCGCGAATCGATCAGCCACCCCGACGACGTCGCCCAGGGCGATGAATCCTTCAGCGAACTCCTCGCCGGCAAAACCCGCTCCTACACCAGGGAGAAGCGCTATATGCACGCCGTCGGACATCCCGTCTGGACGTCGGTCAGCGCCACCCTCGTCCGCGACGGGCACGGCCGTCCGCTGCACCTGCTCTGCCAGGCCCAGGACATCACCGAGCGCCGCCAGTACGAGAACCAGCTCACGCACATGGCCGACCACGACCCGCTCACCGGGCTGCTGAACCGCCGCAGCTTCGAACGCGAGCTCACCAGCCACGTCGCGCGCGTGAAACGCCGTGGGTCGGTCGGCGTCGTGCTGATGATTGATCTCGACAACTTCAAGTACTACAACGACACCCAGGGACACAGCGCCGGCGATGACCTCATCGTTCGGATCGGACAGGCGCTGAAGAACCGCCTGCGCGAAACCGATGTGCTCGCCCGTCTCGGTGGTGACGAGTTCGCCGTGCTCCTCTCCCAAGAGGACTGCGCGGGCTCCGAAACAGTCGCCGAGGCACTGCTCGAGGTCGTCCGCGACGAAGCGCCCGCACCGATCCACGGGGAGAAGCGCCGGGTGACCGCGAGCATCGGGATCGCCTGCTTCAGCGACGGCGATCGCCTCAGCGGCGAGGAGATCATGGTCAACGCCGACCTTGCGATGTACGAAGCGAAGGAGAACGGCCGCAACCGCGTCGCCAAATACGGCACCGAGGAACACGAACGACCCCGGATCGAAAGCCACATGAAATGGGCCAGCGCGATCACCCAGGCGCTCGCCGAGGAGCAGTTTGAGCTCTTCGCCCAGCCGATCAAGTCCCTGCACGCCCACGGCCCCACCCAGTACGAGCTGCTGCTGCGGATGCGCGACGCCCACGGCGATCACATTCCCCCCGGTACCTTCCTCTACATTGCCGAGCGGCTCGGGATGATCCAGGAGATCGATCGCTGGGTCGTGGCCCGCGCGATCGAGATGCTCGCCGAGCAACGCGCCTGCGGCCACGACCTGCGCTTCGAGGTCAACCTCTCCGGGCACACGATCGGAGACCCCGAGATCCTCGAGCTGATCGAGCGGCGCCTACGGGAGACCGGCGTCCCCGCCGACCGCCTCATCTTCGAGATCACCGAGACGGCCGCGGTGTCCAATATCGCCCTAGCTGCCACGTTCGCCGATCGTCTCTCCGAGCTCGGCTGCCGATTCGCGCTCGACGATTTCGGCGCCGGGTTCGGCTCCTTCTACTACCTCAAGCACCTCCCGTTCGACTATCTCAAGATCGACGGGGAGTTCGTCCGCCACTGCACCACCAACGAGACCGACCGGATCCTGATCTCCGCCGTTGTCCAGATCGCGCGCGGGATGGGCAAACACACCATCGCCGAGTTCGTCGGCGACCAGGACAGCGTCGACGTCCTCACCGAACTCGGCGTCGAGTACGGACAGGGCTACTTCCTCGGACGCCCACAACCACTCGCCGAACACCTCGCGCGCGAACCGCGCGTCACCCGCACCACCGACTCGAACCACGCACCGAGCGCCGATCGGGCCGGCGCAGGCCGGAATCCGACACGCGGAGCAGCCCAACGCGCACGACCAGCATTGACCTGATCTGGATCCTGAGGACGCGCCCGCTTGGCCCCCACGGCGCTTGAAAGACCACCATGGCTGCGCACGAGCCGCCGACAGCACGCACAAACGTGGCCGCATTGCCGCGCCCGGCCACCAGATGCGCGCGTTCAAAGAGGGATGGCCGAGATCGAGTCCGTTGCAGGGGGAGTCCTCCGCGTCCACTGAACAAGTGTCCGCGTCCACCGAGGAGACCTCTGCGTCCGCCGAGCAGATCGCCGCCTCCGCGCACGAGCTCGCGACCAACGCCGAGCAACTGATCGGCCATTTCCAAATCAGCCAGGACGGCGGCAGCAGCTCCCTGGCAGAAGTCCTCCAGGCGGCACGCGAACACAAAGCGTGGGACGACCGCCTGCGCGAGGCGATCAAGACTGTCACGGTCTCTAGACGACGAGCGGCAGCCGCGGTCTGGCTTCAGGCGCGTCGTCGCGAGATACCTGGTCTCGTTCCAGAGCGGCACAGATCGACGGCGCCTGGTCGCAGGCTGCCGCCCGGCGGCAGATCCGGAAGAGAGGTCGCTCGTCTGGCCTCGGCCACCGGCGCTTGGTGTGGGGCGAGACCGCGGCCAGCAGGCGGCTCGCCGCGGCGCCGTACCGACAGCCGCTCCTGGTGCCTTGCGAGCGCCTGCTCTGCCGGTCGAGACGCCCTCTATTGAGCCGAGCGCGTGACAGGCGAACTGTCCGTTTAGGGATTGAGTCTCCGCGACGCGGCGTTGCGTAATCCGATCGGGGGATCACGGTGCCTAGCCATTGAGTAAGCGCTAGTTGGCAGGCCGACGGTGCGGGCCGGGCGTTACCGATCCCGCTCCTCGTCCTTCGTGGCCTTCGCTCGGTACATTGCTCGGTCAGCCTCCACCAGCAGATCCTCCACCGTCTTTGACTCACCCGGGGCGCGCGCCGCCCATCCCATCGAGACCTCGACCCTGCCGCCCACTGCAGCAACGGTCGGCGCCCCGCACAGATAATCCTGGATTCGCTGCTCAACAGTGGTCCGGTCGGACTCGTCCAACCCCAAGGCGAGAGCGACAAACTCATCGCCTCCGATGCGCGACGCCGCGTCGGCGCGCCGGAGCACCTCGCCGAGCGCTCGAGCCACGGCCTTGAGCGCAGCGTCCCCGGCGCTGTGACCGCGGTCGTCGTTCAGCTCCTTCAGGTTGTCGATATCGAGAAACAGAAGAAAGGCCGCGGACAGCTGGCGATCGGCCACCTCGAGCATCTGCGAGCCGACCACCACGAAGCCCCGGCGGTTGCGTAGTCCAGTGAGCTCGTCGGTGAGTGTCAGCTCGCGCAGTCGTGCGCTCAGCGCCACGAGCTCGCGTTCCATCCGCACACGCTCGGTGGCGTCGCGCAGGATCGTGCAGGTCCGCTTCTCGCCATTGGCGTCGCTGAAGACCTGAGCACTCATCTCCACTTCGATGATCACACCGTCGCCGCGGATCATCCTGGCGACTCCGTGAACGCGGCCCGTGCGTTCGCGCTCGGCCAGCATCGAACGCCAGCGTTCATCGGTGTCGTCGGCCATGCCTTGACGGCCCAGGGCGTAGATCTCGGCCTCGGTCCTCCCGAGGATCTCACAGGCTTCGGGGTTCGCGGCTAAGACCCGGCCATCGGGGGCGGTCAACAAGACGCCGTCAGGGCCGTACTCGTACATGTCACGGTAGGCATCGGCCCCAAGCGTCTGCTCTCCCGTGTCCAGATCCGACCCCACGGACATCTGTTGCCTCCATCCTGGCGCCATTTCCCGAGCCGCGGTCCGACCCGATGCTAGCAGCGCCTTCACCATCCCGATGTGCGACAAGACGCTCGCCGATGGGTGCTTCGTTGTTGTCGACCGGCAGCGACGACGCGGTCGCGGCGCGGGCGCCAGCGGCTCATCTTCGGGCTTGGACGATTGCACCGACTGCGACACCCGGGAGGGGATCCCGCGACGCGCTGTGGCGCACGCACCAGTGGCTGGACCGGGCACCGAAGGGGCGCAACCACACCGGGGCCGTGGTTCCGCCCGCGAGACCAGTACGGAGAAGAGCGCCTCAGGCGAAGGCCCGATGTCGAGCAGTGAAGTCAGACGGCAGCAGCGACGGAGCAAACGGCGCGAGCCACGGACCCGCAGTGGAAGTCGCATGGATCCCCCGTGCCCTACCTCGCAGGCCCGCGCTCCTGCGCGTAAGAGCATCGTGGCGACACCCACGATCCGCCCTGCCTGGCGCGCCGATGGCAGACTCAGTCGCACAAGCCCAACGTCTTGCGAACACATGCAGGCACGCGCATCTGTCGAGATGGAAGCCTCCCGCCGCTCCGCTCGGGAAGGCCCTGAATTTGCAAGGAGAGACTCTATATAGATAGACTTGTGGGGTGGCTCGGCGTCCGTCTCGTCAAACCGCGTCCGTACTCGCCGCGTTGGCAGGCGAACCGCTGGCTTGGCGTTACGGCTATGAGCTTGGCAAGCAGGTCAGTCTCGAGGCGGGGACGCTGTACCCGATCCTGATGCGCCTGTGTGATCGGGGACTGCTGGAAGCCACGTGGGAGGCTGATCCCCCGGTCGGACGCCCCCGTAGGCATATGTATCGAATCACCGCCGCAGGCGAGTGCGCGGCCAGCGAGGCGCAGGCCGCCGTCATAGAGCCACGCGTGCCCGCGCGTCGCGCGCGCCGGCGTCATCGCGCGCTCGGGACCGCGTGATGAGCGACCACGGCGCCGCGCGGGATCTTTCCAGTTGCGCGCTGGCGGTCGTGGTGCGCCTGCTACCGAGCAACCGATCAGACTGGGGACAGGCGATGCAGGCCGAGCTGGCAGCGCTCGACGACGTCCGGGCCCGTCGACGCTACGCGCTGGGCTGCGCACGCGCGGTACTGAGCGATCACGCGGCGATGCGCACGGTTGCAGCCCAGATGATCGCGCTGACGTTCGGTGCGTTCGCGTTCGCGTTAGCGATCTCGATCAGCGCGGTTGGCGTGCGGATCCAGACGATTGCGTTCGTCGTGGTTCTCGGAGTCCTCGCGTGGTCTGGACGTCGAAGCGGACTGCTGGGACCAATCGCCGAGGATGGGCCCGCTCGGCGCATTCGCACCGGAGGCTACGCGGTCCTCGGCGCGTACATCATGCCCGCTCTCGCGTCCATCGCGCTCGGGTCGCCAGCACACGATCGCAGTGGCGTCTGGGCGTTGTACCTGGCCTTGACGCTGTATCTCGCGACCGTCCTATTCGCCACGGCCCGCCATACGGCAGCGCCAACACGCTGCTTGCGACTCATCACAGCCCTTACGATCGCTGGGCTGGCGGCGTGGTGGGTTCCGATGCTGCTTTACGCGAGTGTCCGCGCGCACCCGAGCTGGGCGCTACTCAGCGTCGCGGTAACCGTGCTGCTCGGCCTGGTCGTCGCGACCGCCCTGCGCTGGCCGTCTCAGCAGGCCGCCCTTGCGGCACTGGCCACCGGCGTGGCTACCTGCCTGCTGATCTTCCTTGCCGCCCAGTCCACATACCTGCTCGACCCACAGCTGGTACCCGACCTCGGGCACGTCCCGGGGATGACCGCCACTGGTCAAGTCGACCAAAACCGCGCTGAGGCGGTTGACCCCTACGTCGCCGAGCTCCTCTTGGGCGCCGTACTCGGTGCGGTGCTCATCGCCGGAAGGCGCCCACGGCGAAGCGTCCGGAGAACCGACACAAGCCTCCCCGTTAGCTGAACCGCGGTGGGGCCAGCGAAGGCGCTCCACGCCGCGTCTCAAATGCCCAACGACCATCGGACAGCAGGGGCGACGACCGCTCTCTGCGCTTCTGACAGAGAAGAAGCCGCAGCGGGCGTCAGATGAGCCCAGTCAGATCGCGCCGCGCGTCAAGACGCTCGTGGTCGCACATCAACTGACCTCGATCGGCGTCGTACCAATATGCACCGCTGTCGAACGCCTCAGTCCACCGGCTGACCAGCTCCCCGAAACTTTGGCTCTCCGGGCATGATCGTAGGTGACGACACACGAACACGTGTTCGTGCTGGACACTGCGAACCACGTCACCCGCTTGCCGCCCCAACGCTCGCCCGACCACGGGAAGACCCCGCCGCACGTGCGGCAAAACGGCGCAGCGAGAAGGGAATGGAGCGGGCAGCTCCCCGGCACGCCACGCCCCCCCGTCAACGCGGGCAGCGACCCCGACGCCCCAACGACGCCCCTACGGGCGAGTCCCCGCCATGATCATCCGGATGCGCCTGCGCGCAGGCGCGGCCGTCCTTGGCCGCTTGAGCACGCATCCACTGCCCCCCCGATCGCCCGACCACCGGGGCTCGGGGAGGGGTCCACAACCCGGCCGCAAAGGCGCACACGACTTCCACCCGCCGCGCCAACGGTCAAAAGCCCTGCTCAGGGCAGGATCCCGGTCGAGAGTCACCTACGATCACCCCGGAGCCCCGAAACTTTGCGTGCCCGGCTCTGACTCGGAATCGGATTCCGGCCACTTGACGTAATAGATCGGACTGAGCTGCTGATTGGGGAACGCACAATCAAGCAGCGCCAAGCCTCCATAGTCGACGGCCGCGAACGGCAGCCATGTCTCACGCCAGAGCGACACATATGGCCGCCCAACATGCGGGCCCCACATGCGCCGCTCGGCCTCGTCGTGCTGCTGCCGCTCCTTGGCCTCGGACACGGCCTCCTCCAGGCGCGCGAACCCCCAGCCGCTGCCGGTCATCGCGCGCGCTTTGAATGTCCGTGGCCCGGCGCGGTTGAAGTCATGCCAGCCCCACCACGCGCGCGCCTCAGGCGGGAGCCTGAGACCAAGCGGGTCGGTGAGCGCATCCATTTCCGCATCTGAGAGGCCCGGCATGAGCCATTCCACGATTGGCGCACCAGCCGCGCGCCATCGGCGCTCAAGCTCACCGAGCAGCTCAGGTCCCAGACATGGAGAGTTGAGCACTCGTCGAGGCTACACCGGGGTCAGCGGCCACGGACTACGCTGCCGCGTCGACATCGAGAGACACAAGTACGTCCGAACGCGGATCGACCAGCGGACGGTCCTGAGCGTCCTCTGCCGCGGTTCCTCGCGGGCGCCGCCGCGTCGCACAACGGAACTCCGGGATCGGCTTACGGACGCGCACAACGTCGGTGCGTTCGCTCGGCGCGGGTGAGCAGGATCGCGGCGGAGCTGGTTGCGCGTGGCTTGTTCTCGTCCAGGGCCCGCGTGATCGGCTGAGACGTTGGCGTCGCGCTTTGGAGGGAAGGCGGGCGCCGCGCGCTTCCCGCTATGCGCGATGCGGCGCGCATCGATGGCGCTCGGGCTTGCTGGCGTCTTGCGGCGCCGGGTTGCCGGTCGGCCCGTCGGTGAGGATAATGGCGTCGTGGTCGGGGGCGAAGGTGTTGGCGTGTCGTCGCTTGAGTTTCGGGTGCTCGGGCCGTTGGAGGCGTGGCGGGACGGGCGGCGGCTCGGTCTTGGCGGGGAGCGGCAGCGTGGATTGCTTGCGCTGTTGCTGTTGCATGCGAATGAGCTGGTGACGACGGAGCGGCTGGTCGATCAGCTGATTGATGGTGAGGTGTCAGAAGGGGGCGTGAACGCGGTGCGCGTGGCGGTCTCGCGCTTGCGTCGCCTGCTCGAGCATGGTCACGACGATGGCGTGTTGGTGACCCGTCCCGGGGGGTATGTACTGAAGGCCCTCTCCGATCAGCTCGACGTCGGGCGCTTTGAGCGGTTGCTGTCCGATGGCACGCGAGCCCTGGCGGGCGGCGATCCGCTGACGTCCGCGACCGTGCTGCGCGAGGCGCTGGCGCTGTGGCGCGGGCCGGCGCTGGCGGACCTTTCGCTGCTTGAGTTTGTGCAGCCCGAGATCCGGCGGCTCGAGGAATTGCGGCTGCTGGCGGTGATGGAGCGGATCGATGCCGATCTCGCGCTGGGGCGCGACGCCGAGCTGATTCCGGAGATCGAGGCGTTGGGTGGGGTCGAATCCGACACGAGAACGGCTACGCGCGCAACTGATGCTGGCTCTGTACCGGGCGGGTCGGCAGGCCGACGCGTTGAGTGCGTATCGCGAGACGAGTGAGTTCCTCCGCCACGAGCTGGGACTTGAGCCGAGCCGGGCACTGCAGCAACTGGAGCGGTCGATCCTGCAGCAGGACGCGGCGCTCGATCTGGAGCAGATCCTGACGCCAGCCGACGACGAGGTCGCGGTCTGCCCGTTTAAGGGACTGGCATTCTTTGACCGCTCGGACGCCGAGTATTTCTGCGGCCGCGAGCGGCTGGTGCGTGACCTCGTCGCGCGCGGCACGGGCGCGACGCTGGTCGGGATCGTTGGACCGTCGGGGATGGGCAAATCGTCGGTGCTCCGCGCCGGGCTGCTGCCGGCGCTCGCCGGTGGGGCGCTTCCAGGCAGCGATCGGTGGCGTCAGTTTCTGTTGCGCCCGGGCGAGCGTCCGCACGAAGAGCTCACGGGAGTCATCGGCACCGATGGGATCAGAGCCGCGCTCTCGGGTCTGGTTCCTGGGGATCGCATCGTGCTCGCGGTCGATCAGTTCGAGGAGCTGTTCACTGCGTGCCAGGACGAGGACGAGCGGACGGCGTTTATCGACGAGCTCGTCGTGGCGGCGAAGGATCACGACCGGCGGGCGCTGGTGCTTGTTTCGCTACGGGCGGACTTCTATGGGCGCTGCGCCTCGTATCCGGCATTCGCGGAGCTGCTCAGCGGCTGCCACGCGCTGGTCGGCCCGATGGAGCGTGACGAGCTGGCGAGGGCGATCGAATTGCCGGCTAGCCGGGCCGGTCTGCAGGTTGAGCGGGCGCTGGTGGAGGCGCTGGTCGCGGAGGTGGCAGGCGAGCCGGGCGGGCTGCCGCATCTGTCGAGCACGCTGCTTGAACTGTGGCGGCTGCGCGACGGGCGTGTCCTTCGCCTCGCGGTCTACCGGGCCTCGGAGGGCGTTCGGGGGGCCGTGGCTCGGCTCGCCGAGGAGGCGTACGTGCGCCTCGACGAAGCAGACCAGGCAGTTGCCCGCAACATCATGTTGCGCCTGGCAACGGGCGATGAGGGATCGCTGGTGCGGCGACGCCTGGCGCGGTCCGAACTCGTGAGGCTCGACCGCGCCGAACGGGTGCTGGACGTGCTGACCGACGCGCGGCTCCTGACCGCCCGCGACGGGGACGTCGAGGTGTCGCACGAGGCGCTTTTACGTGAATGGCCGCGATTCCGCGGCTGGCTCGAGGAGGATCGGGTAGGGCGGCGGGTGCATGCGTACCTGGCGGCAAGCGCCCGCGAGTGGGAGGCACACGGGCGCGATACGGGCGATCTGTACCGCGGCGCGCGGTTGGCAGCCGCGCTGGACTGGGCCGACCAACGCGAGAGCGAGCTGAACCCTTCTGAGCGCGACTTCCTGGAGACAAGCCGCGCTGAGGCCGAGCGCGAGACGCGTGGTGAACGCCGGTTGAACCGCCGCCTCCGCGCTCTGCTGTTCGGTGTCCTCGTGTTGCTAGCTGCCGCAATCATCGCTGGTGTGGTGGCGTTGGCTAAGCAGGCGACCGCTTCGAGGGAGGCGCGCGTGGCGCTCGCCCGCCAATTGGGCGAGGAGGCTGTCAACGAGCCTCGGCTCGATCGGGCGATGTTGCTCGCCCGCGAGGCGATCAATCTCGACCGCGACGGCCAGACCCAGAGCGCGCTGCTGGCGACGCTTTTGCGCAGCCCTCAGGCGATCGGAACCTTTACAGCCCCGATTGACTCGCGGCCGCAATCGGTCACGGTGAGCCCGGACGGCGGGACGCTCGCCGTGCCCGACAACAACGGCAATCTACGCTTCTACGATCCTCTGACGCGCGCGGTGCTGCGCTCTAGCTCGATCGGCACCACCCCCGAGCCTGTGACGTATTCGACCGACGGGTCGCTGCTCGTGGATGTTCCGTCGGCTCCGGCGATCGCGGTTCGGAACGGGCACACGCTGGCGCTGATGAAAATGCTGAAGATCGTCGATCAGCCGTTCCTTACGCATCCCACGCTCGACAATTTCTACAACAGCCATCTGATTTCGGCCGATCACCGGATCGTCTATTACGCGTACTGGGTGTTTGACCCGACGACCGGGGGTGCAGGGCCGGCCTATCTGGACCGCTGGACGCTACCAACAGGCAGGCAGCTGCCGACGATGCCGCTTGGTGGAGGGCCGATCTCGATGGGCCTGATCAACCGCGGCGCCAGGCTCGGGGTCATCAATCGCGCCGGCCTCCGCGTATTCGACGCGTGCACGCTGCGGTTCTTGCGCAAAGTCCCGTTCAAACTTCCGCAGGCGACGCTATACGGCGCGATCAGTCCCGATGCGCGAACGGCGGCGTTCGGCTCGACGAGCGGCTCCGTGTACTTCGTCAACCTGCGGACGGGACAGATCACGCCAGGCATCGGCGCGCACGGCGCCGCGGTCACTGACGTCGTCTACTCGCCCGATGGGCGGACGGTAGCCACGACCGGCAACGACAACCAAGTGAGGCTGTGGGACCCCACGGCGGCAATCTCCACTGCAGTTCTGAGCGGGCATGCCGGCGACGTGCACGGGGCGGCATTCAGTCCGGATGGCCGAACGCTGTACAGCGCCTCGCTAGATGGCGTCCTGTTCGAGTGGGATCTAGGCAGCGCGCGCCGCTTCGGGCGGCCGTTCACGATCGGACCGCCGTTGACCTGCTGTCCCCCCGACAATCCTGGCACGACACCGCTCGCGATCGCTCCGGACGGCTCGCGCTTCGCGACGAGGATCGGCACCTCGACGATCGGGCTCTTCTCAACCCGGACCGGCCAGGAGCAAACCCGCTTGCGAATCAGCGCTCGAGCGGGCATCACGACCGCTCTTGCCTGGTCACCTGCGGGGTCACAGCTCGCGGTCGCCGGGCACAACGGTGCGGTCCTGCTGTGGGAAATGACCGGCGCCCCAAAGCTGCTGCATTCACTCGGCGGCCTAGCGCCGCAGGCGGGCCTACCTGAAGCAGTGCAGGCGGTGTCCTTCTCGCCCGACGGACGGCTCCTCGCCGCAAGCGACATCAGCCACACGGCAGGTTCCTCGCCGCCCGGTGGTCATGTGGCGATCTGGCGCACCAGCGACTGGGCGGTCCTTGGACCACCGCGCGCACTCGGCTCGCCCGGTGACTCCGTGGCGTTCTCGCGCGACGGCCAGCAGCTCGCCGTCGGCCTCGACGCCGGACCGGTGCAGCTCCTGGATCCCACGAAGGGCAGACTGCTGAGAACGCTGGGCCCGATCGGGTCTGGCGAGCAACTGGGAACGACCGCGCTCGCGTTCGCCCCCCAAGGAACGCTAGCGACCGGGAGCTGGAGCGGCATCGTCCAGCTCTGGAACCCTCTGACTGGACGGAACGTCGGCCATCCTTTGCTCGCCGCGGCAGCACCTGTCGGGAGCATCGCGTTCGATCCCTCGGGCCAGCGGTTCGCAACGACTGGCGGCGCGGACGGGACCGTGAAGCTCTGGTTCACAGCCAGCCTTCAGCAGGAGGGGGCCTCTCTGTCGCAGACAACCGGCGGCTGGGGCAACGCCCAGTTCACGCCAGACGGCAGCGCGCTGATCGCCGTCCACGACAACGGCCGGGGAGCGATTTGGCCCGCGACGCTCGCGGCGTGGGAGCAGCACGCCTGCGCCGTAGCCGGCCGCAACCTCACACGCGAGGAATGGTCGAGATTCGTGACCGGGCACAACTACAGCAAGGTCAGTCCATAGTCGTCTCGGGCGGGGGCGGGGGCGGTGGCCGCTGGCCTTGTCCGGGTGACAGCCGCCGTAATCGTCTTGAAAACAATTTGCAATCGGCTTGGCGGAAGCTCGGCGCCGCATGTGCCTCGGCCCCGACCAGCAGATCAGCTTTCCCCGCGACTTCCTCGAGGAAGTCGAGCAGGAGCTGCGGAACGCGCAACGTCGCCTCGGCCGCGACCACGAACACGTAGCTCAGCTGGAGAGCCTCTACCGCGTCACCCACGCGGTCGCGTCGCGCCTAGGACGGCAAATCACGGTCTTTGACGTGATCAGGTCCGCCGACCAGCGGATCGAGCGAGAACGCCGAGAGCGCCTGATACGGGCGCTGCGGGTCCATCGCCCATGCCACACAGATCCGAAACACCACAACCAGGAGGCGTCACATGACCATCCGTAGTGCCCCAGACCATCTACCTCAACGGCACGCTCGTCGTCTCGCGGGCGCCCGGCCTCGACACGAGCGGTCTGACCCTCACCACCTGCACCTTCACCACGATCCGCGGCGTGTTCGAGGCGACCGGCCTCCTAGCCCCGCCCGCAACCTAGAAGCAATACGAGATCTGGATCCTCAGCCGGGCGCATGCCTGCCATGCGCACCTCGCAACTCAGCACGCGAGAACGGTCACGTGCAGCGGTGGCGACGAATCTTGCGGCGGCGCTGGCTGCAGCGCTTGCCATCGGGGCGGGTGAGACCGTCGGCATCCAACGTCAACGCAATGGAGGTAAGCGATGAACGCTCTGTCACAGAGCCATATAGCCCACAAATCATGCGGGCAGCGGCGATGGGGGCGCTGCCAGCCCGGGCATACCGGACTTGCGGACCTGCACGTGCTTTTTGCGGAGAGAGGACATAACCATGGCGTCTGAGTCGAGTTGGCTGAGTCACGAGCAGCGCGCAAAGGCCGAGTTCGCCCGCACAGTTCGGCATATTCGCGAGGAAGTGGCGGACACGGAGCTGCCTGGCGGCGTCCAGGCCGTTGACGCTCTCGCGAGCGCAACTCTCCGTTTCGGCTCCTGCGAGCTGCGCATGTACAACGCGCAGCGACTTACCGTCACCGGACTGTTGCCGGAGAGCTCCAGTGCGCTTACTGCGCAAGCGCTCGATTTCAACAAGCGAGGCCTTACCGCCCTGGCAGCAGTCCGTCAGGTGTGCGAGGAGATCGCCGCGGCGCCTCAGGATGGCAAAGCAGCCGGTCTTTGGGCCGCGGAGTCAGGCCAATTCCGGGCCGACTGGCGTGATCACATCGCTCAGGTCGACGTCGGCGAATCCGACGCGCAGCACTTGGTGCAGATGATGGATGACTGCTGTGACGCGATCGACAAAAACGGCCCGGCCGGGCTGTCCGCGTATCTCGCTTCGCAGCTCGATGAGCTGGGAAAGCAGCGGAGCGCGGACAATCGAGGCACGCAGCTTGCCTCTCCGTTCCCGTTCTGGAAGATCGTTGCCGCCGCGATCTGGCTCGGGATGACCGTTTACACCGTCTGGTGGCGGATTACGCACAGCGCAGCCTGGTGGGACATCGGTGCAGTAATTCTGATCGCCACGATCGGGTTGATTTGCATCTCGCTCGGCTGCTGAGTCGCCCCTGATCTAGCCGACACACGACGGTTGGCGACCATCTGACATCTGGAACCGGACGCGAAAGGTTGAGAAATGCTCGTTGCATTCATCGTGGTTGCCGTGGCAATAATCGTTGGTCTGATCGCATGGTTCAGCCGACGCTCGCCTTCAACCGCCACGATCACCGGCTTTCAGGTGAATTCACTGCGCTCATGCGCAGGGCCACCCGTCACTGTCACATGGACCAGCTCCGGCGCAGCGAGCGTTTCGCTCGGCTTCTCCTCAACCGCTGGCAGCCTTAGCCTTCACGACCCGCTCCCCGCCCACTGTCCCGGTGTCCGGCAGCCTTCCGGTCCACTTCGACGGGCGGGGCAATGCCACTTCACGCTGACGGTGACCGGGTCCGGAGGCCCGGTCCCTCACAGACGGCTCCAGTTGAGATCATCGGGCCGCCGGAAGCACGCACACACTGGTCCCGGTCGGCGGAATCGCTTGCGGTCAGCAGGAGTCGGGCAATGCGTGGGCGCTCAGAGGCGGCGCGGTGACCCACGAAGCGTTCGACGCTCACATGTGGGTCGGGTCCCTGACGCTGAACCCAGCCGACTTCGCCGCTAACCTGGTGGTCACCAGCCTGCAGCTCGGCCCCGTGACCCCCGGCGCAGAGCCGCGGTCGATCATCATGCGGCACGCGGGTGTGGACATCCAGCTGGACGTCCTGGGAGAGGTTGTGCAGCTGAGCAGGCTGCGGACTCGGCGACGGAACCCTGTCGTTTCTCGCCGCGCCGCCCATGTTCCTCTCGAACCGACACTTCATGCACACATCCGGCACGCTCAAAGCAGCGTGGACGACAGGAGCGCTCCTGCTCTCGGGCCCAGGGCGAGCAGGTCCGATCAGCCCCATATCCCCAGGCAGCCAGCGAGTCACCTACACCGGCATCGGCTCACTTGCACCCGACCAAGGCCCCAACTGCCCGAGCACGCCGACGACATCATGGACGCTCACCATGCAACTCGTCGTCACCGGCCCGCGCTGATCCGCCGCGCTTCCAACCCTCACGCGAACGGTGGGCAGGTGATCGCGGCCGCGGTCGTTAGCTGACCGGCGCCGCCACAGGCCATTTCATACGAACAACTAAGGACTCACGAATGAATTAGTGGGTCAATATGGATGGGTGGATCGTGTAATTCCAGTCTGGGTGGAACTCGTCACGGATGATGTTCACGCCGGCGAGCTCCGCGTCGGTGACCTTGATCCCTTTCTCGTACTCACCGGGGTCGTGGCGTGCGTAGACCTTCAGACCGGTGCTGGTCGTGGTCGCCGCGATCAGATCGATGATCACCTCCAGGCTCTCCAGCGGCCGCCCGCGCCAGTTCAGGCTGACGTAGCTGAACATGCGATGCTCGATTTTGTTCCACTTCGACGTTCCGGGCGGGAAGTGGCAGACCCGGATCGGGATCCCGATCTCGTTGGCGAGCTTCTGCAACTCGGTCTTCCACAGGCGGGTGCGGCTCGAGTTGCTGCCGCCGCCATCAGCGGTGATCGTCAGGCAGCTCGCCTCGGGATAGCGCCCGCGGCCGAGGTGCTGCCACCACGCGCGGATCGAGTTGACCGCGAACGCGCTCGTGTCGTTGCTGACCCCGACCGAGACCATCCCCTCGTTGGCCCGGATGTCGTACACGCCGTACGGGATCGCGTGCCCGAGATCCTTGTCCTTGAAATCGTGACAGCGGACCTCCACCGGCCTCCCGGTCGGCTCCCATTCACGCCCGTTGTTCTTGAAATCCCCGACCAACTCGCGCTTCTTGGCATCGACAGAGATCGTCGGCTCGCCCGCCTCCAGCGCCGCCCGGGCAGTCGCGTTGATATGCAGAAACTGCGCATCGCGGTCGGGATGATCCTTCCCCTCCCGCGTCTTGGCGTTCGCGTGCAACAGAAACACGAGTCGTTATGAGCAAGATCAGCACGAAATACGACACACTCGGGCCTATCAGTGCAGCGCTTGGCGATGCGGTCGGCACTGAACTGGCCATCGACAACAACATCGGGACGGTACAGTTCTACTCCAACGGTGCAGTTTTCTCCTCGCCGGCCGGCGTCTGCTGCGTCGGCTGCGAGATCCTTACGATCTGGGCGGCGCTCGGCGGTCCGCGCGGCCCGTTTGGCTACCCGATCGCAGACCAGTGTCTCGCGGCTGACGGTAGGGGGGAGCTCGTCGCTTTCCAAGGTGGTTTCATCACGTGGAACCCTACGACAGGGGCTGTCGAGACGTCGGGCGTGCAGAGCGGACAGCCGGGAGTTGAAGTATGGTCAGAGCTCGAGAAATGGGTGGAGCAAGCCAGCGCCGCGGGCAAGCCCAACCCGCCCACTGACGGCGCCCCGTTCAAGTCACCGATCGCGGCTATGCCTGTGAAGGTGGAGAGCGTGAACCCCACTCCCACGGCGTCAACGGCTCTGCCACCAGGTGTTGTCAACGTGGGGAAGGCCGCACCTACGGACCCCGGGCTGGGCAACCACGTCGGCAACCAGGTGTTCGCCGATGCCGATCCGCAGATCTTGGATTCGCGATCGATGTCATCGGCCGCCTCGGCGATATGGACGATTCTTCGACCGGGTCAGGTTCAGCCCGGCAGCGCGCAGCACCTGGTGCCCTCAACGGCGGAGTGGCGCATTGCGGCGCCCGTGACCGTGTTGCGCGGAAGCATCAGCGGGGCTCCCCGGCTCGGATTGGCCTACGTGCTCAGCGGCGGCGGCTCCAAAGGCGACTTCGAGGTCGGCGCGCTCATGTATTTGTATGGACTGTTCGGCCCTCCGGACATCGTCTGTGGGACGTCGGTGGGGGCGATCAACGCCGCACGCCTGGCTGAGGGCACTTCCGACAGCCTCGCAGGCCTGATCGATACTTGGCGCGGACTCAACGTCGACGGCGACATGTGGCAGTTCGAGCACTGGATGACCGAGCTCGATCAAATCGCGGACCTCGCTGCTCGGCACCTGGGGAATCTCGATCAAGCCCCGGTGCTCGCAGTAGCTGGCGCCATTCTTGATTACCTGTTCGGTACGGCAGGCGGCTGGACGGCCTCCCTGGTCAACGCGGCCGAGGCCGGCTGGCAGTCGCTGATGAGTTCACGCTCGACAAGTAACATCCAACCGATTCGCGGTCGGCTGGAGATTCGGCAGCCATTCTGGTCGCCACTCGGGCCCGGGATTCGCAAGGCCTCGCTCAGCGCCGTCTGCAACCGTGCGGGAGTCGTCGAACTGTTCATGCGCAACCAGGACGGCAGCCTGTACACCCGCCGCCAGTCCGTCGCTGGCGCCGCGACCGCGGCGGGTTGGACCGCATGGGAGAGCCTCGGCGACGGCTTGACCGGTGACATGGCCGTCCAGTCCTACACGTCCTCCGATACGGTGACCTTGGCCGCCCCACGGCCCGACGGAAGGATCTGGCTGAAGACGCGCCCGGCGCCCGGCGGGGCATGGTCAGACTGGACGGCGCCGGCGATCAATCCGCATTTCGGGCTCGGTGCGCAGCCGATCACCAGTACCCACGTTTCGCTTGTGCGCAACGAGGCACCGGTCCATTGGTGGAGCGGGCAAATTCTGACCACCGATCCGGCGGGCTTCACCTACGTGTTCCTCCCCGACAACGGCTGGGACCAGATCGCGGCCACCGAGGGGCTGCACCAGCGGATCTCCGGCGGCATCGCAGTCGGGTACGGGAGTGCCGGCATCGTGCTACTTGCCGGACGGGACTATCAGAACCACCCGGCGCTCGCACCCGCCGTCTCGTTCGGTCGCCTGGTGGGCATGTGGTCCAGCCCCGACCGTTCCCTGCAGCCCGCGATCGCCCCGTTCCATTACGCCTGGAACGACATGGGGATCGAAGCCACGTCGGATCCCGTCATGGCGTCCAATGCGGACGGTACCGTCGAGGTGCTGGTCAGGGGAACCGACTGCGGACTGTGGCACTGCCGACAGCTCGACGCGGCTCGATGGGGATTCACAGCGTGGCAGAAGGCCGGAGGAACCGGAACATTTATCAGCAACCCTGCTGCGATGCTCGACGAGAACAACTGCCTGTTCGTCGTTGCGCTCGGGACAGACGATCAACTCTGGTCGATCTCCCAACAGGTCCCAAACGGTCAGTTCATGGACTGGCAGCCAATGGGCGGGCCACCAAACGGATACTTCCGCAGCGATCCGACGCTCGTCAGGAATGCTGACGGCCGTCCCGAGATCTTTGTCGCCGGCCAAGACCGAACCGTGTGGCATCGAGTCAAGCCGGCGCTCGGCCAACCATGGGGTGCCTGGGAGGCGCTGGGCGGGTCGGCGTGGGTTGGGCCGAAGGTTCGACTCGCGACCGTCGCGCTTGAAAGTGGTGTGCTGCGGCATGTGACCGAGTCGGGCGTCATTCTTGAGACAGGCACCGTCGTCGACGTCGGCGACGCGATCATCGCCTCAGCATCCATCCCGGCCGCATTTCCTCCGGTCAAACTCGGGTCGGAGAACTACGTCGACGGCGGCGTGCGGTCCATCACACCGGTCCAAGCGGCAATCGACGCCGGCGCCAAAGAGGTATTCGCCGTCTGCTGCTCCGTCGCGGCTCCGCTGCCGGGATTCAAGATTCAAGCGCCCGCGGACGCCGAGCCGCCAGCCGTGGTCGCGGCTGACGATCCGTACTTTGTGAGCTCCTACGACCACGAACGCGTATGGGACATCGCTAATCGCGCCGGCGAGGATCTGCTACCCAATCAGGTCCAGCAGGCGGAACTGGATCGCAAATGGCCGATCCCGGTAACCCTCATCCAACCCACCATACAGGTGCACAACGCGATGCACATCGACCCGGGACTGACCGACATCTCAATCGACTACGGCTACGTCCGCGCATTCGAGGCTTGCAACAGCGACTACCGGGCGCCCACTCCAGCGGCATCGCTGGACGCAATCATCCGCGCCCGACGCGACGCAGCCTATGCCGAACAGCAGTTGTTCTTGTGGGTATGCGGATTCGAAGGCCGCCACATTCGCCTCTCGCCAACGGACCCGCCGGGCGACTACAGCAACCCCGCCACCGCTCGATCCACGATCGCCAGCCTCTATGACCAGATCCGCACCCTGAAGAACGCGATCATGCTCGGCGTCCAGCAGCGCGGTCCAGCGGGACAGCTTCCCGACAGCGCCGCCCCGGCCGACGGATCGCAAGGGTGGCATCAACGCTGGGAGCGGCATCGTTCCTGGCTAGGGATGCCCGCCAGCCCTTGGGACGCGGCCTCCTTCGTCCCTGGATCGGGCGGGCCGCCCCTCACCATCGCCGCCAGCACGCCCGGAGAGTAAAAGCGCCGTC
The DNA here is from genome assembly GCA_963794285.1 of uncultured Solirubrobacterales bacterium. Taxonomy (GTDB): domain Bacteria; phylum Actinomycetota; class Thermoleophilia; order Solirubrobacterales; family Solirubrobacteraceae; genus Palsa-465. The sequence continues at coordinate 521,974 of CAWCDS010000005.1, read as the reverse complement.
CTCTCCGTTTGGGGGGCGGCGACGGAGCGCGATCTCGATGGCGGCCCACCCGCGGTACCCATCGCGATCAGCGCGTCGGTGTTCGGAACGACCAGACCGCACCGATCGGTCGACCCCTTGTGAGACTGGGGTTGGCTCGGTCGAGTAGCCCGGCTTGGCTTACCTGCGCGTCGCCGGCCCCGCCTCAGCTCGCGCACACATTCTGACGATCGGATCCGACAACCACGATTGGGCCGGGCGCCACCGGCAACCGCATCCCGCGGGAAGGCGAGGCCGGAGTTGCTTCTGTCAACGCCTCACAGCCCATCGATGGGTTCACCCGGCACCACCTCATCGCGCTCGGCACGAGAGGTCGACCGACGCCTCCATCGGGGGATCACGTTTCTCTATCAAGCCGTGGGTCGAACCCCGCAGGCGGAGGAGCACTCGCAGGCCCCGATTGTCGACTCCTGACAGCAGCTTCGAGCGACCACGGAGCACGCTCGCTGACGAGGGCCGTCAGCAGACGCACCCGCCGAGCCCTGGCGCACCCGCACTGCGTAGGCGTTGGCACTGCCGCGACTGTGCGTGCGCGCCGGACAGCCCCGGTTCGGCGAGACGCGCTCGCCTGTGGATCCGGGCGACCGCTTTCCTCGTCCCGACCTGCGCGTGGCTTGCGAGCGCTCGGCCACCTGAGGCGTCGACCGGCGGACGCGCGCCCCGCGACAAGCGAAGAGCAGACGCGCGCAAGTCGACATTTACTTCTTTCCCTCCTCTCTTTTTACCCCTCCTTCCTACTTCCTCTCCCACTTTCTTTTTTCTCTCTCCCTTCCCTTTATACCTCGCGCTGAGTGCGCCACAGCGAGTCGCCCTTGAGTGCTGTACGCATCGCAACGGTATCGGCAGCGCGTGGGAGACCAGGTCGGGGAGCTCGAGCTCTTGATCCCGAAGAAGCGGTCTGGTCCGCGTATTTTCCGAGCTTTCTGGACCCAGGCGCCGTAGCGAGCAGGCGATCGTCGCGTCGTGTTGGAGGCCTACGTCAACGCGTCTCGACGCGGAAGGTCGATCGGTTGGTAAGCTCGGGATCGACGGGATGACCAAGGATCGCGTGAGCGCGATCTGCCGGCGCTGGATCAGCAGTCGTCTTTAGCCAGCGGCCGTTGGAGAGCGCCTACCCCTATCTCTGGCTCGACGCGAAGATAGTCAAGGTTCGTGACCAGGCCGGTGGTGCCCAAAGCGCTGGTATCGCCTACGCGTTCACCACACCGAGTGCGTGAGGTGATCGGCCTGGACGTCGGGAGGTCGAGTCGGCGCGTTCTGGTCGAGTTCATCCGCTCGCTCAAGCAGCGCGCCTGGATGGTGCGCCTGGCGATCTCTGATCAGCACGAGAGCTCAAGGCCGCGATCGCCCTGTGCTGAGCTGCCCGTGGCAGCGTTGCACCGTGCACTTCTTGCGCGACATGTGATGCACTGCCGCCGCACCAGCGCACTGGTCGCCGCCGCCCTGCGCGAGATCTTCAACGCCGAGAGCTACGAGCAGGCCAAGGAGCGCGTCAAGCACGTGCTCGAGCGACTCCAGCCCGTAGCGCCGAAGGTCTGCGGCTGCTCGAGCAAGCGAGGAGACCTGATCGCGTTCTACGCGTTCCCGCCGAGCACCACACCAAGCTGCGCTCACCAACCCGCTGGAGCGCGTCAATAAGAGATCGGCCGCCGCGCCACGTCGTCGAATCTACCCCAACACCAGCGTCATCCGCCTCGCCGCGCGCTGCTCTCCGAACAGAACACGAATAGCTCGTTCAGCGCGATACCTGTCGTCGAGTCGATAGCGCTGATCTGCGCCGATCCCGCCACGCCTGAGCCCCAGCCCCAGTCGAGCAGAATCCCCAGTCTCACCGCCGCCTGAGCCACCTCGCCGACACTGTTCAACGCAACGCTCGCTCGCGCACCGCATACACCGCCATCGAGAGTGGGGCGAAGCGGTCCGACCCTTGCAAACAAGCTTCAGCCCGCCAAACGTGCCCCGCTTGGCGATCCACTTACGCGCCCCACGCGAGTTCCCCGCATCTATCATTCATTCCACGCACCTCCATGCCGCTTGATCCCAACCCCATCAGGCAGACAACAGAGTGAAACCTTCTCCAGCCCTTGAGCGCCAACCCTTCACCACAGCTCTACCGTTACACATACATATTCGACCAGAGCACGCCGAGATCGTCCGATCGGGACGTGCGGATCGGCCGAGCCGGCGTCGCAATACCCATCGCTAGACGCACGCTCTGGACGCGCGGCAGGGACGGGTCGGCGCCCGGCTCGCGGGCGTCTCGCGAACCAACGTCTTGCGAACAGGGCTGAGAGACGCGGATCTGGCGAGACGCGAGACGGACGTCGTCTACGGGGTCGCAACCTGCATTCGTGTCGGCGGGTGCAAGCGGAGCTGTCGGCAATCGCCGAAATCCAGAAGCCGGCGGCAGCTTGCTGACCGCGCGGGGCCAGCTCGTACTTGGTATGTTGGACCTGCGAAAGGGGCACAGGTGGGCAAACGTGTTGGAATCGTCGCGTGCTGTAGCGCGCTCGGATTGGTGCTGGCGCTCGTCGTCGGAGCGGGCCCGGCGGCGGCCGGCGGCCCCTGCCCTGGATGCAGCGGCTCCTACGGAGGCAGCTGGACGGCGACCTACAATGCTCCGAACTCATCCTCCGATGGGGGCACCACCACGACGACGATCTCGATCAAGTGGTCAGCGACGCTCAAATGGGACGCCGCCGACGGGACGGACGTCTGGGACCTCAAGACCGCCGACGGTACGTTCTCGGTCTCAGGGAGTCCGATGGGACAGTACGACTGCTCCACGTCGCTCAGTCCCGGGCCCGACTTCATCGTTCGCGGAGAGGTGTTCTGGGCTGCCATTGGCGAAGGCAGCGGACCGACGCCCGCCGTCAGCAGCATCGGCAAGGATTGGACGGTGTTCAACCAGCCTCCGATGCAGTGGGGCCAGTCGGGCGGCGTCAGCAACCCGCTGCGAAGCTCGAACCCCAAGGCCGGCACCGAGTGCGCCGTGGCCGGACCTAACGTCGCTGGCATCGGAGGTGCTTGGAGCGTCGACCTAGGCGGACCGAAATGCCATTACGATCGCAAGCGCTTCGAGGACTGGGTCAGCTTTCCGGTCGGGACGACCGGCTCCTCGCACGAGGAGTGCAACAGCAACGGGAGCGAAAGCTTCGGCAACTCATGGACCGCGAGCTTGAAGACCGACCTCAGCTTCAACTCGCCGGGCTCGCCGGACGCGGCGGGCACTGAGCGAACGCTCACGCCGATCAAGCAGGACGCCAAACAGGACTTCGCGAAGGCGTGGGATGACGCCAAAGGACCCTGCTCGCAGCTCGCGATGAGCTTGGGTGTGCTGGCCACCGGCGCAGTCTGGCTGGGCACGAGCGCGACGGTTCCCGGCGGGCTTCCCGCGGGCGGCGCCGTCATCGCCACAGGTCAAGTCATGGCTGGCGCATCGTCGGCCCTGTGCGGCCCCAAGCTCAAGCGGCTGTTGGATGACTACCGGGTGTTCAACGATCCGCCCGATCCCAACTTCACCCAGCTGGCGGGGGTCGCCCGATCCCAGGCGCCGAAGGTGACGGCATGCAAGCGGCTGACCGGCAAGCTCCTGGCGTTCTGTCTGCAGCTGAAGCCACTCGTCGGGAAACTGGTCCGCGCTGCCGATCACACCGCAGCCGTCGATGACGCGCTCGTGACCACCGTCAATCGCGCGTCCGGAGCGAAGCATGCGCACAACGGCGCAGCGTTCGCGATGCAGCTGGCCCATGCCGGGCAGCTCGAGCGCAGCTTAGGCAAGGCGCTCGGCGGTGAGGCGTCGATCGGCCGCAAGATCGCGCGGCTACTTCCCAGTGGCGCGCTCACGCCGGCGCAGGTCCGTGCGACGACTTCCTACCTGAAACGGCGCCTGGCCGGCAAGCGAATCTCCGTCGGCGCCGTCGGGCGGATCGACCCAGCGGCATCCGCTGCCGCGCCGGAGGATCCGATCGCGCGGCTTATCGCGCCGTAAGCGGCACCACGGCAGTTATCGCAGCGTCGCGACAGTCGGGCAGGACGATCAGCCTCGGTACTCGTCGGCGGCGTTCTCGACATGACCGCTCAGACTGTGAGCGACACTGGCGCTGTCGGACGTCCGCGGACCGCGTGCAGCAGCGGTGCTTAAGCAAGGACGCGATCTCGAGCACGTCGACCTCGCTAGCGGATCGGACAAGCAGCACGAGCGACGGCTGCTCCGACGGGCGCCTCCATCGCCGGGCGGATGCGGAAGAGCTGCTTCGGGTCGTCGATGGGAACACCTCCTCTCGCGCCGCGATGCAAAACCTCACCCGACTGAACGAGCGACCCGCCTCGCGCGGATTGCGCGTCTCGTCGCAAAAGCCGATCAGCCAGCCCACGCCGGAGCGTCCGATTCACGTGGCCGGCTCCCCGTCCCAGGCGCGTCGCACAACGGGAACGATCAGCGGACGGGTTGATGGCGAGGACTCCTCACCCCCAGGTGGTCCTCGACTGCGGCGCTCGGGACAAGCCGTGCCGTTGGCGGCGGGACGTCAGCGTTTTGGCCGCGATGGTGGTGGGCGGCCTTTGGGAATCCTGAGCGCCGTCGGCAGGGTCAAGGCAAGGATCAGGTCGCCGTGTAGCTTGAGCTTGCCGGCGATCAGCAGTCGCTGGGGGCTCGCGGTTCCGCCGACCAGCCGCAGGAACGCGACCGGTTCAAGCTCGAGCGTCAACGCCGGCGCGGGTCCGCCGCCTCTCGACGCCCTGCCGCGGCCGTTAACGAGCGTGATTTGGTAGCGGTTGGTCCCGCCGTCTCGCCGGCCGGTGATCCTGAACTCAACGACCGCCTCGACGCGAGCGTCTGGCTGTGCGCGCTGAGCGATCGTGCGGAAGATCTGCCACAACACGACGCCGCCAAGCCGGCCGCGGATGACCGACTCGAGCCTCCGCTCCGGCGAGCTCCTCACTCACGACGCAGACGACTCGGCCTTCAGTTCCGCAAACCAGCGCCGGCGATGGTGCCGATTCCGTCGATCGGGTCTGAGCCGGCCGCGATCCCAAGCGCGTACTAACGGCCGCGAGCCATGCCCGGTCGAACACGACCGGCGCTGGGCACGAGTCCCACTCTGGTGGTGACGCGCTCCGCTGCGCCGGCTGTTGGTGGTCGATGATGTTCTAGACGGCGTGGGGCTTTGCTCTGTCGCGGCTGCTCAGCGACTTGGCAGCGCTGTCGATGACCTTGCGCAGGAAGTCGTTCATCGTGTGGACCAGTCGGTCGGCCGTCTCGAAGCCCGACTCGGTGATCTTCTTTGCGACGTCGGACGTGCTCGCGACTTCTTGCGGCAATGCCTCCTCGAGGATGATCACGAACTGGCCAACCGCCTCCAGCGCGGCCCGCTCACTCGTCTCGAGCGACTTGAGCACTCCGTCAGACAGCTCGGCGCTCCTATCCACCACGCTCGCAAGGCGAGCCTCCGGGGTGCCGCGGCGATCGGTCGTTGGCGTCTTTACAACCGGGCGATGTTTGGTGGCGATCTCAGCCATTTGGTGCTCCTATCGAACGTATGTTCGTGCTTCTTAACCAGTACACCACGCGCAGGCGCGTGTTACCGCAAGACCCGGACCAAGTCCGAATTGGCCACACGGCCTGGCACGCGAGACGTTGTGCTATCGCCGTGGCCGTTGCCGAAGAACCGGCACGGCCCTCAAGCGTTTACCCGCTTTGCTCCAGCGCGCGTATCTTGACCGCGTGGGGCGACTTCCCCGCTCCGCGGAAACCAGGACTCGTCGCAGATGTCCATCGAGGACCGTGCACCGGGGGCCGCCGTCCTCGGCGCCAATATTGTCCGAGCTACACGGCAGCGACACTGCGAGAATCCGTTGCATGGGAACAGTCAAGGCGAGCTTCGGCGCGTCCATACCGGCTCCTCCGGAGCGCGTGCTCGAGTCGCTCCGCGACTACGCCGCGCGCCCGGAGCTGCTTACCGAAAACTACAGCCAGTACCGCGTCGAGGCGGGCGGGAGCGGTGCCGGAACCGTGGTTGCTTTTCATTTCGCAGCCGGCGGGCGCGAGCGGGACTACCGCCTGAGGGTCGACGAGGAGAACGGTGTGCTGCGGGAGAGGGACGAGCTCTCTTCGTTCGTCAACACGTGGACCGTCGCCGCTGAAGGTGCGGGGTCGAAGGTCACGCTCGAAGCGAGCTGGGACGGCGCCGGCGGGATCGGCGGCATCTTCGAGAGCCTCTTCGCACCGATAGGTCTGCGGCGAATCTACGCTCAGGTACTCGCGCGGCTTGCGCAAGTCGTCTCACGCCACTAAGGAGTGGCGAGTCGGCAGCGGCGGCACCGCGATGGGCGCCAGCGACATCGCAGTAGGCGAACGGTGGCTGCGACGCGGCGACGACGCCCCGATCAGGGCGTCCGGCTACTAGCCAGCATGGTCGCGACCGCCGCCCCGATGCCGAGGCACAGCGGGCCGTACCAGCGGCGATCTCGGCGCACGAACTCAGGGGCTGGCGTCCACGAGACGAGGTGCCGAGTGCTGCCGGTGAGGCCAGCGGCGCCGCGAACCAGCAACGCGCCGCAGACGACGCCGCGAGCAACACGCGCGATCGAGCGCTCGCCGCCGAGCCCCGCGACTAGCGCGCTAGAGGTGGCCAGTCCGCAGGCGACCGCCGTGCACGGCGCCGGACCGGGCATCCGCTCCGTACCGGCGACGAGCTGTGCCAGCCGGCGCCGATCCCGCGCTGGCCACGCGGAGCCCGTCGCCCATAGTGCGTGCAACCCCGCCAGCGCGGCGAGCGTTCCGGCAGCTGCTGGTCGTGCGAGCGAAACCGTCAGAACGACAGCGGTATCCGAGTCCGCCGTCGGCATTCCGTCTCAGAAGGACGTTGAGTGCGACGGCTTCATCTGCTCTTGCGGGCGAGCGTTGGCCCGGGTGTAGGCTTCGTCTTCGCATGATGTGGCCGTCGGTCGGTACCACCCCCGCCGTTTGTGGTCTGTCGACGTCCATCCTCGCCGTCATTACCACCTAGACCCGCGCTCGATATCGAGCCCGCGGGTCAGACCGGCTCTCTGGACCGAGCTGGCAGACGTGCGTCACTCGGTTTCTCAGGGCCGCAATCGGAGAAACCCCATGACCACCGCCTCACCCCTCGATTCGCCGACCTGTTCGGCCTCCGGCCAGATCGAACTCGCGTTCACGCTCGAGCTCGAGCCCGACAACCCGACCACGCTGCTGCGCACGCTCGTCCTGCTGCACCGCCGTTGCTGTAGCGTCACCGTGGCTGACTATCGATCACGCCTCGACGGCTATCACCGCCTGGACCTGCGGTTACACGCACCATCGGCTCACGCGCACTGCGTCGCGGCATGGCTGTCGGCCCTCGTCGATGTTCGGCGCGTCATTGCCCTACCTCCTCAAGGGCAGCCCGACGGAGCACAACAGCGAGGCACCCAAACGCCGACCTACCCACAGCCTCTAGAGGTGGCTTGATCCAGGGGTAGTGGCCGCGGATGGGGTTGAACGGGGGGGCCTGCAAGCTCGGGATCCGGCGCGCGAACGTTGATGAGACGATCTGAACCGACGAAGAGCTCCAGCCGAGTTCGATTCACCCCAGTTTGTTCGGCTCTCCTCTCCATCTGGGGGTGAGACAGACGTCGTGGTTCTGCGGAATCGCCTGGTGAGGGCTGGGTTCGTGGCTGGGTAGGTCCTTCTCGCGGGTTGCGCACGAACGTCGCGACCCGCCGCCACGCTTCTGCGGCAGGCTGCTGGATGTTCGAAGTCAAGCGGCCTACGAAGGAGGGCGACGTGCGGGTCACGACCGCATTCAACCGGATGCTCGGGCTTCCGGGTGCATGGGTCAGGGATGTGGCGTTCGGAGCGGAGGCGGTGATCGTGACGGTCGTGCTGCGGGCCGAGAAGCCTGTCTGCTCGGGCTGCGGCGCGCGCGGCCTGAAGATCAAGGAGCAGCGCACGAAGCCGTGGCGCCATCTTGACCTTGGCGGCTTGCGGTGCGTGATCGAGTGCCGGCTCAGACGGCTGTATTGCCCCGGCTGCGGCGATCTGTACGAGGCGGTGCCGTGGGCGCGGGCGGGCGCTCGGCACACCCGCGATTTCGAGGATCTGACGGCGTGGCTGTCCCAGCAGATGAGCCAGACGCAGGTCACGCGGCTGATGCGGATCGGGTGGGAGACGGTCGGGAAGATCCTCACGCGGGTCGTGGCCGAGAAGCTGCCCCGCCGGGCGCCTGGACGGGCTGGAGTTGATCGGCGTGGACGAAGTCAGCTACGGCGCCGATCACAAGTTCCTGACCTGCGTCGCCAACCACGACAGCGGCGGGATCGTGTGGGCCACCGAAGGCCGCAACGCCGCCAGCTTGTAAGCGTTCTTCGACACGCTCACCGACGAACAGAAGCAGTCGATCCGGGCGGTCTCGATCGACATGTCCGCCGGCTATGAGAAAGCGATCCGCTCAAAGGACGGCGTCCCGCACGCGCAGGTCGTGTTCGACCCCTTCCACGTCTGCCAGCTCGGCTCCAAAGCGACCGACCAGGTCCGTCGTGGCGAGTACAACCAGCACGGCCGCTCCGGCACGGACACCGGCAAGTGGATCAAGGGCGTGCGCTACAGCCTGCTCAAGGACCCCTCCAACCAGTCGGCCACGCAGCTGCTCAGGCTCGCCGAGGTGCAGCACACCAACAAGCGGATGTTCCGCGCGTTCCTGCTCAACGGCGAGCTGCGCTACGTCTACAAGGTCCCAAGGACGAAGCGCCCGAGCGCCTCGACGCGTGGCTCGCGTGGGCGTCCCGCTCGCGGCTGAAACCGTTCGTCAAGCTCGCGCGCACAATCCGCAAACACAAAGCCGGCGTACTCGCAGCGGTCGAAATCGGGATCAGCAACGGACGCCTCGAAGCCTTAAACAGCAAGGTCAGATTGATCTCACACCGCGCATACGGATTCCACTCCGCCAACGCGCTCATCGCAATGATCTACCTCTGCTGCGCCGGCATCCAAATCGCGCTCCCCCACCGATGAGTCACCCCCAAACCGAGAGGAGAGCCGTTTGTTCAGGGAAGATCGTGTGCGCGCGCGCCGCGCGGTCGCCAGCGAGAGCGCCGGTCACCCTCGCGCATCGCGAGCGGGTGACATCGTCGTCTCGACCCTCCATCCGCTCATCGCGACCGGCGGGTCCGCCGGCCGGCTGCCTATCGCGATCCGCGACTCCTGCTGCGTGAGCATCGAGAGCTGCGCCGCCACCTGACGGCTGATCTCTCGCTCTCGCTCCAACCCCTGCTCGAGGAACGCGAGGCGAGGATCGGGCACATTCGACGCCGGAGCGCGCGGATCAGCCATGCGCGTCTGCCTGCTTTCAGCGGTTCCCGGATCGATGTCGCGCGTTGAGCAGCCCGGCTTGCACGAAACGGGCAGCAGCTCAGCGGACTAGTACGGACACTCCCGCCCCGGAATGGGTCGATAGTGGGACTATGGATAAACGCGATCTGCACGTCCGACTTCCCACAGACCTCGCTGCCGCGCTGCACGCAGAAGCGCAACGCCTCGGCCTCAGCCTCAACGCCACGATCATCACCGCGCTTCGCCACTGGGAAGCGATGAAAGGGGATTCATGAGCATCTCCACCCCATCCGCACCCGCCTTCCCGGCCGGCTGGTATCCGAACCCGACCGGCCCAGGCAGCCGCTACTACGACGGCATCCAGTGGACCGACGGTTACAGCCCGGATCTGCCGAGTGCCGAGCCGGAGCGTGCAGGCGGCCTCGTCGCGCTCGGCTACATCACGGCGCTGCTGATGCCGCTGATCGGTTTCATCCTCGGCATCGTTGTCGCGACCCGTCCGGCGAAGGTCACATCGAAGCACGGCGCGGTGATCATCCTGCTCTCGATCATCGCGTTTGTCGCCTACGTGGCGATCATCATGCACGGCACGTCTCAGACCATCACCGTGCCGACTAACGGCTCGTAGCGAGGGCTTTCCGAAATCCGCAAGCCCACGATCTGGCGTGCCCACGCCACGATCATCACCTCGCTTCGCTACTGGGAAGCGTCGAAGGGATCACGATGAGCGCCCTACACACCCAAGCAACGGTGATCATGTCGCGTCTGGTGACACAGGATCAGAAGCAGTACGTCAGCTATCCCTACGCTGTGTGGGACGGCCACCAGACACGCGGCTTCTACCGCACCCAAGGCAGCGCGCAGCAGGCTGCTGATCAGATCAACGCCGGCCAGTTCACGGCGCACCGGGAGGGCCGGTAGACCGTTCGCCAGCAGGTCGCCTACGCGGTCATTGTCGGGGCAGTAGCAGTGGCAGCGCCAACGACCAGCGAACAGGAGTGAGAGACGCGCATCTGGCGATTGTCGAGACCCGCGCCGTCAGCGGCGGTAGACCCGCCTTCGTCCGCGCGCGGGTATCCAGAGCTGGGGCTAACTTCGTAACCCCCTCTGTCAGGTCACAGGCCTGCTTGTCTCGCTCCGATAGCGCTGCCGGAGGCCGAGTGCCCGCGCCGTGTCCGCATCGGGCGCAGCGGGATTGGCGAAGTGATCTCCGGTCACTCGCGGGGCACAGCCACCAGCGAGCGCCTCGCGTCACCAACGCCCGATCGCAACGTGGGCGGCCCGGGGCCTCGGCTGCGACTCACTTGTTCGCCCGGGGCGCGGCGGAGGTGAACTCGACCTTGTCGGACGCCGCCGATCGCAACCAGTTACGCACGCCGCCGCCGATTCCCTCAGCGGGCGGAAGGTCGACACTGACCTCCACCGTCCCGGAGCCTTGCGGGATCGCCGTCGGCATCCCGAGCTCGTGAATGAGCGCCAGGCTGGCCCGATTGTCCGTGAGGATGAGCGCGGTAAAGCGCGTGATGCCCTCTTCGCGCGCGCGGTCGACCAGTCGATGCGTGATCGCGCTGCCCAACCCGTTGCCCTGCGCGTGGTCGACGACGGCGACCGCGAGCTCGGCGGCCGCTGGATCGTTGCGCGACCGGCCGAAACGAGCGACGGCGAGCGGCTTCCCAGTCGCAACATCCTCGGCGACGAGCGCCTCGCGGTCGTGGTGGTCGACATCCAGCAGGAACGACAGCGTGCGCTCGTTCAATTGCGACATCGGCTGCAGAAACCGCCGGTAGCGCGACTCCGGACTGAGCGCCTCGAACGTCGCCGCGATCACCGGCCCGTCACCCACGGCGATCGGGCGGATCGCCGCCACGGAGCCGTCCGCGAGCGCCACGACGTTCGCATCGGATGCGGTCACACAACGACCGTATCCGGCCGCGCCCCCTCTAGCATCCAGGTGCGACGGCGACGTCGCGGCCTACATCGCCGGGCTGGCGATCGTGAACGTCGCGATCTCGCCACGACGCAGCTCGCGGACGACGTCGCCGACGCCGACCCTGATCGGCACGCTCGGGCCGTCGGCGTGGGCGGCGACAGTGAGCTTGGATCCGTTGAGTGAGACGGTGATCGGCGTGTGGCGGAACTGCATCGCCAGCGTCAGCCCGTCGAGCCGATCGGTCAGCGTCGGATGGAACCGCAGCACGTCGTCGCGGATCTCAGTCCCGAGGTAGGCGCTGGACGACATCCAGGGTGCCCGCCATCACCCCCAAGTGGATGCCCTCCTTGGTGGTGCCGCCCTGAATGTCGCCGATGTCGCTCTCCAAGGCGATGAGGAATCGCTCCCACGAGCTCTCAGGGTCGATCGCGGCCAGGACGCCGGCGTGCGTGACGAAGCTCAGCGTGGACCCGTGCGAGGTGCGCCGGTCGTAGTAGTCGATCGTCCTGCGGGCGATGTCGTCCGTGTAGTGGTAGCCGAGCCGCTCAAGCAGCCCGCGTAGCGTGTCCGCTGAGAACAGGAAGAAGAGCATGACCGTGTCCGCTTGCTTGGCCATCTGATAGCGGTCGGGATCGTCGCCCTCCGCCCGCAGGATCAGGAGCTATACCCAGAAGTTGTGGATGCGTGTGAAGAGGAAGGCGGCGTACCTTCCCGGTTGATCGAAGACCGAAGCCGGCGATGGCCGGCAGGAAGGCACGCCAATGGTGGATGTTCGCAGGCTCCCTGTCGGGGAGGACAACGAGGTGCGGGTCACGCTCGATGATCTCGCGCGGGAGGGCGCGCTTCGGATGATCGCCGCGGCGCTCGAGGCCGAGGTCGACCAGTACGTCGGGTCGGTAGTCAATGAACGCGACGAGGACGGCAAGCGGCTGGTGGTCCGCAACGGGAAGGCGAAGGAGCGCAAGCTGACGGTCGGCTCGGGGACGCTGCCGATCCGGGCGCCGCGGATCAACGACAAGCGTGTCGATGAGGAGACAGGTGAGCGCAAGCAGTTCAGCTCCAGGATCCTGCCGGCGTACGCCAGGCGCTCGCCGAAAGTGACCGATGTGCTCCCGGTCCTGTACCTGCACGGGCTCTCGACCGGCGACTTCGGGCCCGCGCTGCGGGACCTGCTCGGCGAGGACGCGTCGGGGCTGTCGTCCAGCTCGATTCAGCGGCTGACCGAGCAGTGGCAGGCCGAGCACGCCGCGTTCCGCTCCCGAGAGCTGCGGTTTCACCGCTACGCGTATCTGTTCGTCGACGGCGTCAACGTCAGCGTCCGCCTCGGCGAGGATCCCAAGCTGTGCCTGCTGGTCGTGATCGGTGTCCGCGAGGACGGCGAGAAGGAGCTGCTCGCGGTCGAGGACGGTTACCGTGAGAGCGAGGACTCGTGGGCGCCGTGTTCCGCGACCTGCGCGCCCGTGGGATGAACGAGCCGAAGCTCGTGACCGGCGACGGCGCGCTCGGTGCGTGGGCGGCGCTGCGCAACGTGTTCCCCGGAGCGAGGGAGCAGCGCTGCTGGGTGCACAAGACAGCGAACGTCCTCGACGCGCTGCCGAAGCGGCTGCAGCCGCGGGCGAAGACCCTGCTGCACGAGATGGCCGAGGCGCCCACGCGGGCGGACGCTCGCAAGGCGCTGGAGCGCTTCCGGGACGAGTTCGACGCGAAATACCCGAAGGCGGTCGCCAAGCTCGACAAGGACTGGGACGCGCTTACCGCGTTCTACGACTTCCCCGCCGAGCACTGGCGACACCTACGGACGACGAACCCGATCGAGAGCAGCTTCGCGACCGTCAAGCTCCGCACCAAGGTCACCAAGGGCGCCGGCAGCAAGAAGGCCGCGCTCGCGATGGCCTACAAGCTCTTGGACGCCGCCCAGGAACGCTGGCGGCGGTTCAACGGCCACGAGCTCGTCGGCGACGTACTCGACGGCGTGAAGTTCAAGGACGGGATCAAGGTCACTGACGACGACACCACGACGGACGAGAGGGTCGCCGCCTGATCTTTCTTCATTGCGGAATCCACAACATTTGACAATTGCTCATCACAGGATCAGGTCAAGGCGTTGGATGTTCTCGTGCTTGGAGCGGTAGTCGTCCCAGTCGAGGTCTTGCAGACCGTCGTAGCCCTCGAACTGGCTAATGATCACGTCGCCGTGGAACGGAACGAACATCTTGCGGCTTATCTCCTGCCACCTGCGGATCTCGTCATCGCTCAGGCGCATCCGTGCGCGCAGCACACCGCGCCGGCTTGCGGGGAGCAGATCGAGAACCTTCGGCGCGGTCTCGCAGATCCAGGCGACCATCACGTTGGTGTAAGCGTTGTTGCGCAGCCCACCCTCAATTGAGCCCGGATACTTCTCCTGGAACTCGTCCGGGCCCATCACCCCATGGATCTCCCAACGGTCGCGGTCTGGGTTGAAGCGCGCAATCGATTCCCAGAAGCGCGCGATCTCGAGCATCATCTCCGCGCCGTGGTCATAGAGGAAGTCGAGGTCGTGAGTGACCTGGTAGTAGTGCCAAACGTTATAGAAGATCGCCGCGTTGACGTGCCGCTGGTTGCGGCTGAAGTCCGGATCCCATCGCCCCGACAGCGGGTTGAGATGCAGCAACGGCGTCTCCTCCTCGCCATCGCTGCCGCTCTGCCACGGATACATCGCCCCCCGAAACCCCGCCGCCGCGGCCGCCGCTCGAGCCTCGCCGATCCGCCGGTAGCGATACATCAACAGCCCCCGCGTGATCTCCGGCAACCGGAAGGTCAGAAACGGGTAGATGTAGAGCTCATCCCAGAACACGTGCCCGCGATACGCCTCGCCGTTCAGACCCCGGGCCGGAACTCCCGCATCGTGATGAGAGGTCAGCCGCGAGCACGTCTGCAGCAGATGCGAGATGTGCAGACGCAGCAGAAACTGCACCCGCTGCTCGCCCGGCAGCCGAACGTCACAGAGCTCCCACAACTCATCCCACGCGTGCACATGATCCTCGAACGCCTCCGCGAACATCGGGTAGCGCAAGACGCTCTTGCCCGCATTCGCCAACGGCTCGTGGATCGCACGATCGCGGGAGGTGTACAGCGCGGCCATCTTCTCAACACGGACAGGCACGCCCTGCCGCACCTCAAACGCCAGGACCTGCTGAATGTAATCCTCCATCTGACGCGTGCTCCGCGCGACCGCGAGCTCCTCCTCGCCACCGTACACGCGCGTGCGCGCGGCCTGAGCGATCTCGATCCTCGACTCGCGCGTACGCGCTTTCAGCGCGATCACGTCCCGGGCATAAACCCGCGGGCCTTGAGGATCGAGATGACGACCCTCAAGCTCCCGGTAACGAGCCACCCCACGATTGACGACCCGCCCGTCGAGGGCCGAGACCACCCTCACACTCCCGCACCAATTCTCGGCAACGAGCTCCCACTCGACCGCCGACAGGTGCATCCTGCCCATACTCACGAACCGCCGGCTGCGGAGGCTCGTCTCGCGCCCGGCTCGATCCCGGAAACGCAGCTCGCGCGTCAGCAGCGCGTGACGGACATCGTAGGTATGCCGATAGGACAACAGCTCAACGTTGCTCAGGCGGATCGGTTCCTCGCCCTCGACGCGGAGCGCAAGCGATGAGCAGTTGGGCAGGTTGACGATGTCCTCGTTCGGGACCGGATCGCCGCCGAGGATCGTCGACTGCCGGTTATAGACACCATGCGCATACGTACCGGGATAGTGCACCTCACCGGCCTGCTCCCACTCCGCAGCGCCACGAATACAGAAGTAACCGTTGCCCGTCGAGGTCAACGCCTCCCGCAACCCCTCCTCGCTCGGCACGAACCCCTCATACACGAGCATGAAATCGCTCGCCGCGTAACCCGCCTCCTCACCCATGACGCTCAGCGCGCCAGCCCATCCAGGAACCGCTCCACCTCCCGTATCCCGCCAAGGACATAGTCAGCAGCCAGCCTACGCCCGGCGATCTCGGCATCGGCGAGACCTGCCACGAGGAACCCAACGCCTCCACCTGACAGCGCTTCGAACGCGGCCTCATCGGCGACGTCGTCGCCCCGCACACTCGCCGCACGAGCGCCTCAGGAAACACGCCGTCTTCGTCAGCTCAATCAGCAGCCCGCCGGCAAGCTCGCGGCGCGCGAAGCTACACAGCGACTCACGCGAACTACATGCTCTCATCGGCTCGCCCGGGGTTGCGCTCACAGTGGTCACGTTCTCGGAGGCAAGCTACGTTACGCCGCAAAGGACAGTTTTTCCATCGCTATCTGCCACGGTTCGGTCATGGAGAACGACGCGATCCTGGTGAGCGAAGCATTCGTCAGATCGAAGGCATGTGCCGGTCGGGAGGTTCGCGATCGACCTGACGGGTTCACGAAGACGCGACGAAGCGCTACCACGCACTGAAGGGTCCGAGGCTCGACACGCCCGGATCGGGACCGACCACCGCCCGCTCCCAGCGACGAAGGCTGGCGCTCGCGTTCGCCATCGGCCGGCGTCTCACAACCCAACGCTCCGCGAACCGCCCCGTGTCCTGCTCGAGAACGAGCCACAAGGAGCGATGTTGTGCATCCAGCGACTGTGCGCGCCCCACCAGCCGGTCTTGCCGGTGCGAGCGCTCGCAGCGCCGGAGCGCACGGGCGACGGCTAGTGGATGCGGAAGTGTTCGGTGACGGCGTGCACGCCTACGAGCCCAAGAACAAGCAACACGATCGCGAGCGCGCCGAGGAGCGCGAGCGCAGCCAGACCAAAGCGCCCGACTCGATAGAGCATGAACTGCCGCGGGCGGCGTGGAAGCCGCCCGGGCCGTAGGTATCTCGGGAGCGGTTTGGTCGCCATCGGACGTGATCCTACGCCGCGGGCAGAACTCGCTCTGAGCCGCCGCGGGGGTGGCCGTCTTCTAGGCCGATGCCGGGACGATTTCCACCGGCGCGGACCCGGCGAACGCTTCGATCAGACGCTCGCGCTGAAGCTCAGCAGTCGTCGGACCATTGGGCTGCCAGCGCTCGGCGGCAAGGCCGCGCATCAGCATCTCAAACGCCTTGCGGGCCTCCACGGCCTCAGCGTCGGTCGGGGAGTTGGCGAGCAGAAGCCCTTCGGCTGCCCACAGGATGCTGTCGGCTTCGGCGTCGAACAGCTTCACCTCGCGGAGCTCTTCAACGAGACCGCGAACTGCCTTGTAAGCGTCGTAGCGGGCTGTCCGTGTGCTGTCCATGACGCTCTCTCTTTGTTCGAAAGACTCGGAGTGTGTCCATCCACTGCAGGGAGTATCGGCACGCTGACCGGAACACTTGCGCCGGGATTCCACTGTGGTGAGACATCGATGTCGCTGCCTCGACGGCGCGGTGAGGACGCGCGACGTCGAGGACGCTCAACTCAGACACCAAGTCGCTGGCGGCTGGGTCCTGAGCGACGCGATGACGTCGCGACCGCCCGCGCGAGAGGGATCGCGCAGCCGTCGCGATCCCTTGCTGCTGCTGGACGGCCGGCAACGGTCATGCCGAGGGCGTGAGCTCGTGCACCCGCGCATAACTGTCGTGCAGCAGTACGCGCGTGATGCCCTCGGCGTGCACGCGTCGCCGCGCGGACCCTTGCGCCTCGCTTGCCGTGAGGTGGTCTGAGAGCGGCTGCTTATGGTGCTCGTAGCACACGACCCAACGTCCGCTGTCGGTCGGCTCGACATGCAGTTCAGGAGCAGGGCTGGTTTCGCGTGCCATCACTCATCCGCCGCGTCCTGGCTCGGCGTCGCGGCGTGCGAACTCGCGCCGGCAGACGGACACCAACCGCCGCCAACCGACCTCCGCGCGCAGGCGCCGCTCGCGATCTGCGCTGGCGCTCAGCGCGCGTCGCGATGGCTGGCGCCGAGGCTCGCGGACCGCACCCCCGGGCAAGGAACTGGTCGCGGCGGGCACCTGCGAGGCAGAAGCACGCGTCAGATTCGGCATGAGGTTCCTCCTTCGCGAATCCCTCACCGCCTCAACGCATTCGCTGGTTCGGGAGGGCTCACCACTCGGGGAGGATCAGCCTCGGCGCTTCCCGGGTCAGACCTGGTCGGGCCGATCAGGCCACGTCCAGACTGAGGCTCCTAAATCGATCAGCCGTCCGGGGACGCTAGCACCATCGCCACCGATAGTGAACTCGGCGCGTCGCCCGCGGCATCCAGAGATGCAGACAAAGCCGCTCAGCACAACGTCCCCCGGTAACTGACCCAACTCCTGCAGCACAGGCGTAACGAGGATCCTCGACGTCGCGACAGCTGCCGAGGACGCGATCGAGTTCGCGGGCCGGCGATCATCGCGAGCGCGACGAACAGTCGCTGAGCACGCACACGCCGAGGCTGTCAAGAACTCCTGCTCGTACTCCAGGGTATAACGCCAATCGTGATGGCCTACTGCACGCCCGACGGGTGCTCGAGCTGCGCTACGGGCTCGGCAGCGAGCACCCGTGCACGCTCGCCGAGCTCGCAGGCATGTACAACGTCACCCGCGAGCGGATCCGCCAAATCGAACACCACGCGCTCCAAAAACTTCAGAGCCTCCACGCAGCCCAGAAACTACGCGGCGACGCCCAAACCACTTCGCGCTATCCACTGCCTGCGCTCAGGCGCTGAACCCGGCTGTCGGCAGGGTGACTCTCGATCTCACCGGCATCCATCGTGAGGCACCCGCCCCTCGCCCAGACGTGCCGGCGCCGCGCCTGCTTCGCCCGCGGCGAGGACGGGCGGGACTGTGCCGGTGCGGCCAATTCGCCACAGTCTCTGACCGCCCAAGGTCCGACCTCCGCATCGACAGCCGAGGAGAAGCGGTCGGTCCGGTCGCGCGGCTGCTCCATGGAGGTTGTAGACGAGCGATCTCAGCCCTCGGCACCGCGACGCGCTGGCGCATCAACCGCGAATAGTTCCTTGGCATTCCGGAACATGGGGTGCTGCGCGCGCCGACCACAAGCGCCCGACGTCGGTGATCCGCGCCACGACGGGGGGGGTCAGCGTCAGAGAGACTCAGCGTCGGGACATCCGCAATATCCGCGAGGCGCGGCCGGCGGCAGACGCAATTCCGAAATCACCACAGCGGGTCTCACTTGTGGGAGAGGCCCCCGCGTCCTCCTATTCGCGAATCCCGCGCACGGTCAGGTCGTCGACCTGTCCATCGCGGTGACCGACCAGCCGAAGCACCTGCCCCCTCACGAAGCGAGTACGCGCGATCCACTGCCGCGAGAGCGATCCTCCTGCTTGATTCCGGAGCAGCACCCCCCGTTGCGCCGCCCAGTCCTGCTGAGCGCGGCAATGAGGGCGTTTCGCCTCGACGACCGGCCGCGCTTGCCGGCGTCCGTAAGCCGATCGATCAGCGGACGGTCCCGAGCGTCCCCTGAGGCTGTTCCTTGATGGACTGCGCGTCGCATAACGGGAACGCTCCGCGAACGGTCGACTGAACACTCGGTGCGGCCCGTTCCGTGGCGATGAGGAGGGCCCGGTCGATTTGCGAGTTGGACTTTGGGATTCGTGCGGTGTGGTCGTCGTGCGCGTCGACGTTGCACGGGCTGCGCGGCTGGTGCAGGGTGAACGATGAAGCTCGCGGTGCTGAGTGGCTGGTTGGTCCCAGGCGGCCGGCCGGCGCTGCCGCCGTCGGTTCGCGGACACCATTTGGGCGGCGAGATTGGAGTGCGCTGCAGAAACGGGCCTACAGGCCCCAGAAGTGCCCGACGTGTGCGGCGACTCGGGAGGTGATGAGCGGGTCTGGCGCGATCGATTCGGCTTGAGTCTGCCCGCCGAGCGCGCCGATCATCGCGAGCACGCTTTCTGCGAGCGCGTTGAGCTCGTAGCCGCCTTCGAGCACGGCGCCGACGGTGCGCGCACGCGCGCGGCGAGGTCCATCACGTGCGCGGTCATCTTGGCGTAGGAGCTGGCCTGCAGCGCGCAGCCCGCGAGTGGGTCAGCGCTGTGGCCGTCAAAGCCTGCGGAGATCAGGATCAGCTGCGGGCGGAACTCCAGAGCGGCCGGGATGATGACGTGCTCGAGCACCGAGAGCCACATGTCCTCCTCGGCGCCGTCTGGAACTGGGGCATTGATCGTGTACCCAAGGCCCTCGCCCGTCCCGATGTCCGATACGGCGCCGGTGCCGGGGTAGACGCCGGCTTGGTGGATGCTCGCGAACAGCACGTCGCAGCGCCGCCGGAAGAACTCGGCGGTCCCGTTGCCGTGATGCACATCCCAATCGAGGATGAACACCCGCTGAAGGCCTAGTTCGCGGATCGCGAGCTCGGCAGCGATCGCGATGTTGTTGAACAGACAGAACCCCATCGCCTGGTCGCGCCCGGCATGGTGACCGGAGGGTCGCAGCCCGCAGAACGCCGCCTCAGCATCGCCGCGCAGGAGCGCGCGTACCATCGCGCACGCGCCGCCAGCGGCATGCAACGCCGCCGTGTAGGACGCCTCTCCGACGAACGTGTCCTGGTCGATCTGACCGCCGCCGCTCAGCGACATCCGACGGATCTGTCGGACCAGCATCGGCGCGTGCACCAGCTCGAGCTCGGCGAACGTCGCTGCCGGCGCCTGTACCCGCGAGCAGCCCGCCCAGCCAGCCCCCTCCAGCGCCGACTCGATCGCGTCAATCCGCTCAGGCGTATCGGGATGCTCGGGCAGGAACACCCGGGGGTCATGCTCGCGCGAGGAGCCGTGATGGAAATACAGCACCTCACCCACATCACACCTCTCCCTCCATCGCGCCTCTCGCACGTCAACACAGCCAAGCACGCGAGCGGGTCGAGCGCCAGCGCTGCAGTCCGCACCACGCGTGCGGTCAACTACCCACCGCACAGCGAGCCGCGGCGGCCTGCGCATCGCGAACGTGTCCTCGTTGCCTCCTGCCGCGCGGCTCTCACGGCAGGCTGCGTACACCACCCGCGGTCGGACTCTCTATTCCGGTGCGGTGATCTCGATCGCGCCGCGATCGGGGCGCCCGCTCAGTTTGAATGATCGCGGCACTGGCACCGCTGGGGTCGGATGCGTTAGGCTGGCTGCTCGCGCCGAGGAGAGGTGGGCGACGTGTTTTTGAACGAGTCGTTGCCGGAGCGGTTGGAGCAGCGTGGCGTTAGCCGTCGGGCGTTCTTGAGTTTCTGCGGCGTGATGGCCTCCACGTTGGCGCTGCCGGCGAGCTACCGAACGACGATCGCGGAGGCGCTCAGCACAGTGCGCCGGCCGGTGCTGATCTGGCGCCAATTCCAAGACTGCGCCGGCAATTCCGAGGCAATTCTGCGCTCGCCGGCGCCGGATGTGGCTCAGATCGTGCTCGAGACGCTCGCGTGGAACTATCACGAGCTGATCATGGCGGGCTCGGGCGAGCAGGCCGAGGCGCAAAGCACGCAGGCGGTGCGCGACCACAGGGGTCAGTACATCGCGGTGATCGAGGGCGCGATCCCGACCGGTGAGGGGTTTTGCACGATCGGCGGTCGCTCGGCGCTCGACCTTGCGCGGGAGGTTGCCGGCAATGCGAAGTTCACGCTCGCGGTCGGCGCCTGCGCGTGGGACGGAGGCATTGTGCAACACGGCCCGACCGGCGGGGAAGGCGTGCAGGACGTCGTGCCGGGCGCGACGGTCGTGAACCTTGGCGGCTGCCCGCACAACCCGGTGAACACGGTCGCCGTGCTGGTGCACTATCTGACGTTCAACGAGATGCCGGCGCTTGACCAGTACAACCGGCCGCTGTTCGCCTACGGGGACCTGATCCACGACCAGTGCGAGCGCCGTGCGTACTTCGACGCGGGGCTGTTCGTCGAATCGTGGGGCGACGAGGGCCACCGCAAGGGCTATTGCCTGTACAAGATGGGCTGCAAGGGCCCGGCCGCCAGCTACAACTGTCCGAATGTGCGCTGGAACGACGGGACGAGTTGGCCGGTGCAGGCCGGCGGCACGTGTATCGGCTGCGCGTCGCCGGGGTTCTGGTCGAACTCGAGCCCGTTCTACAAGCGGCTACCGAGCGTGGCCGGGTTCGGTGCCGATACGACCGCCGAGACGGTCGGCGTCGGCTTGGTCGCGGGAGTTACGGCCCTCATGGCCGCGCACGGTGTCGGCAAGGGGATACAGGCGGCGAGCGCTCGCCACACGGCCGCCGAGACCACGGAGCAGCCCAGCGCCGAGGAAGCCGCCGCTCCGCCGCCGCGAGACTCTGTTCAGCGATCGGAGGGTGAGCGTGACGCGAATCAAGATTGACCCTGTCACCCGGATCGAGGGTCATCTGCGGATCGAGGCGGAGGTCTCCGGTGGAGCGGTCAGTGAGGCGTGGGCGTCGGGAACGATGTTCCGCGGGATCGAGAAGATTGTCGAGGGCCGTGATCCGCGCGAGGCTTGGATCTGGGCGCAGCGGATCTGTGGCGTGTGTACGACTGTGCACGCGATCGCTTCGGTGCGCGCGGTCGAGGACGCGATCGGTGCGACGCCGCCGCCGAACGCGGAGCTGGTGCGCAACCTGATCGCGGGCAGCCAACTCGTCCACGATCACGTCGTGCACTTCTACCATCTTCACGCGCTCGACTGGGTCGACATCACCTCGGCGCTGAAGGCCAACCCGGCGGCGACGTCGCGCCTCGCGCAGTCGATCTCGGATTACCCGAGTTCGAGCCCCACGCACTTCAGCGGCGTTTTGAGCAGGCTCAAAACGCTCGCGGACTCTGGCCAGCTGTCATTGTTCGCGAGCGGCTATTGGGGACACCCGGCGTACCGGCTGACTCCCGAGCAGAATCTGCTCGCGGTGGCGCACTATCTCGACGCGCTTGAGTGGCAGCGCGACGTGATCCGGATCCACGCGCTGCTTGGCGGCAAGAACCCTCATCCGCAGACGTTCGTGGTCGGTGGGATGGCGACGCCGATCGATCCCAACAGCCCGCAGGCGATCAACCCCGCGAGCATCGACTTCCTGCGCGCGCGGATCGACTCGATGCGAACGTTCATCGCGCAGGTGTACATCCCCGACGTGCTGCTGATCGCCTCGGCCTACGCCGAGTGGACGAAGATCGGCGGCAACACCCGCAACTTCATGACCTACGGCGGCTATGGCAGCGGCTCGGTCAACGACACAGCCACGTATCTGTTCCCGCGCGGGATCATCATGGACCGCGACCTGGCGCATGTCTTGCCGATGGACCAGCAGAAGATCACCGAGCAGGTCGCGCGCTCGTGGTACAGCTACCCGGGCGGCGCGACCGCGCTTCATCCTTACCAGGGCGAGACCGACGCCAACTACACTGGACCGACGCCGCCGTATCAGTGGCTGCAGACGAGTGGTAAGTATTCGTGGCTGAAGGCGCCGCGCTACGACGGGGCGGTGATCGAGGTCGGGCCGCTCGCGCGTGTGCTCGTCGCCTACGCGGCCGGTGTTCCGGCGATCACGAAAACGGTTGACAGCGCGCTGAAGAAGCTCGGCGTTGGTCCCGCGGCGCTGTATTCGACGCTCGGCCGGGTCGCTGCACGGGCGCTCGAGAGCGCGATTGTGGTCGAGCAGCTCGCCGGCTGGCTTGACGAGCTGGACCGCAATATGAACTCTGGCGATCTGCGGATCGCGGACACTGCTAAGTGGGATCCTTCCAGCTGGCCGTCCAGCGCGCGGGGGTTTGGTCCCCACGAGGTCCCACGCGGCGCGCTCGGCCACTGGGTGGAGATCTCGGACGGATCGATCAAGAACTATCAGGCGGTTGTCCCGACGACCTGGAATGCTTCTCCGCGCGATGCGCAGGGCCAGCCGGGCGCCTACGAGCAGGCGCTGGTCGGCACGCCCGTGGCTGATCCGACGCGGCCGTTGGAGCTGCTGCGCACGGTGCATTCGTTCGACCCGTGCCTCGCGTGCGCGGTGCACGTGCTCGACGCCGAGCG
The DNA here is from genome assembly GCA_963794285.1 of uncultured Solirubrobacterales bacterium. Taxonomy (GTDB): domain Bacteria; phylum Actinomycetota; class Thermoleophilia; order Solirubrobacterales; family Solirubrobacteraceae; genus Palsa-465. The sequence continues at coordinate 498,786 of CAWCDS010000005.1, read as the reverse complement.
CGGCGGCGAGCGTACGATGGTGACGGTCGAGGGCGGGCGCTGATGGCGGTCGTGTCAGGCCGTGCGCGTTGGCGTGAGCGGGTAGCTGTCGGTCGGCCTGCCCGCCACGCGACGTACGTGTGGGAGCTGCCGGTGCGGATCGTGCACTGGACGATCGTGCTCGCCTTGGTCGTGCTGTCGCTCACCGGCTACTACATCCACGACCCGTTCCTCGGCGGTAGCGGCGGGCCCGGTCATCCGGGCTTCACGATGGGAACGGTCCGCTTCATTCACGAGGTCGCGGGGTTCGTGTTCACCGCGGCCGTCATGTTTCGCGTCTATTGGGCGTTCGTCGGCAACCGCTACGCGCACTGGCGCGGCCTGCTCCCCGTGACCGCCGCGCAGCGCCGCGGCCTGCGCGAGGCGCTCCGCTACTACTTCTATCGCAGGCGCCATCCACTGCCGACGAACGGCCACAACCCGCTCGCGGGCATCTCCTACGTTCTTCTCTACCTCTTTTTCGCGATGTCGATCCTCTCGGGGCTTGGCCTGTTCGCGTGGGTCAGCCGGATCCCCGCCTGGAGGGCGCTGTTCGGCTGGACGTGGAGCGTGCTGCCGATCGAGCAGCTGCGGCTGCTGCATTTCCTGCTGATGTTCGTGTTCGGTGCGTTTGCGATCCATCACGTCTACTCGTCGGTGCTGTTCGACGTCGAGGAGCACAACGGCGAGCTCTCCTCGATCGTCACCGGCTACAAGTCCAACTTGCTCGAGGGCGAGACCGCCGGCGCGGGCGAGACCGCCGGCGACGACGCGCCGCAGGCGCCGGCATGAGCGTCGCCGAAGTGGTCGTGATCGGCCTCGGCAACGTGGTGCGCTCGGATGACGGGGTGGGCGTCCAGGCCGTGGCGCGGCTGCGTGAGCGCCTCGGCTCACAACCCGACGTCTCCCTCGTTGAGGGTGGGACCGCGGGGCTGCTGCTGTTGCCCCACCTCGCCGATGCCGAGCGCGCGATCATCATCGACGCGATTGACGTCGGCGCCTGGCCGGGGACACTGGTCCGGTTCGGCGGCGATGATTTCGCGTGCGCGTTCTCCGCTGGCTCGAATGTGCACGACGTCGGTCTGCGCGACCTGCTGGGCGCCGCGCGGCTGAGCGGGGCATGGCCGGAGCAGCTCGTGCTGCATGGCGTCCAGCCGGGCTCGACGGCACTCGGGACCGAGCTCACGCCGGCCGTAGCAGCCGCCCTCGATCTCCTCGTTGACAGCATCGCCCGCGAGCTCGCCGCCTGGCACACGCCGCTGCCCAAGGCAGGTGCGGCAGGCGAATGAGAGAGCTCGCAGCCGCGTCCCACCAGCCCCTGGCGCTCGCCGCCGCTCGCAGGAGCTCGCAATGTGCCTAGCGATCCCCGCCCAGATCGTCGAGTTCGTCGACGAAGCCGGCTTCCTCGCCCGCGTTGAGGTCTCAGGGGTGCGCCGGATCGTCAACGTAGCACTCGTCACCGGCGGCGAGGACGGCGCCGCGCTCGGTGACTGGGTGCTGCTGCACGTCGGCTTCGCGATTTCGCGGATCGACGAGGACGAGGCGCACGCCACGCTCGAGGCGCTCCGAGCGCTAGACAAGATCTACGAGGAGGAGCTGGACGGCCTGCGCGCAAGCGACGTGGCCTGATCAGCGCAACCGCGTCGGAGGCTCGTCACCGAGCGCAATCGGGGCCAGCTACGGCGCAGCACGCGGTGAACGAGCCGATGCAGGCGATCGCCACCGCGATGATGGGCGCCAGCCACGGCTGCGCCTATTCGGGCAGCGGCTACGTGCCGGCGTCGCGCAGCAAGAGATCGCACGCTACGAGCGCGGCCGCGTCACACCGTCGACACGGCCGCGGGTACTCGTCGTGCAGGCGATGGCCGGGGTGAGGCCCTGAGCGGTTGAGGAGGCGATCGAGGGCGGACTGAGCGTCTCGGGCAAGCCGCGATTCCGAGGCTCGCTCACACCGCTGATCACGCCGGGCGGGACGGCTCGGCTGATGCGCTACCGCGGCGGCTTTCTGCCGGTTTGCGGCCTGCACGCCCCGTCGATACTGCGCTGCCAACCGCCGAAGCACGCGCGAGAGGGTGGTGGGCTTCGCGCCGTAGCGAGTCGACGAGCAAGCCGTCCACATCGAAGATCGCGGCCCCGAAGCCCGCCCGCGCGGTGCGCGTGTGCGGCGGCGACGTCGCGGCCTACATCGCCGGGCCGGCGATCGTGAACGTCGCGATCTCGCCACGTCGCAGCTCGCGGACGATGTCGCCGACGCCGACCCTGATCGGCGCGCTCGGGCTGTCGGCGTGGGCGGCGACGGTGAGCTTGGATCCGTTGAGTGAGACGGTGATCGGCGTGTGGCGGAACTGGATCGCAAGCGTCAGCCCGTCGAGCCGATCGGTCAGCGTCGGATGGAACCGCAGCACGTCGTCGCGGATCTCTGTGCCGAGGTAGGCGCGCTGGACGAGGTCCAGGGTGCCGGCCATCACCCCCAAGTGGATGCCCTCCTTGGTGGTGCCGCCTTGGATGTCGCCGATGTCGCTCTCCAACGCGACGAGGAATCGCTCCCACGAGCTCTCAGGGTCGATCGCTGCAAGGACACCGGCGTGCGTGACGAAGCTCAGCGTGGACCCGTGCGAGGTGCGCCGGTCGTAGTAGTCGATCGTCCTGCGGGCGATGTCGTCGGTGTAGTGGTAACCGAGCCGCTCAAGCAGCCCGCGTAGCGTGTCCGCTGAGAACAGGAAGAAGAGCATGACCGTGTCCGCTTGCTTGGCCATCTGATAGCGGTCGGGATCGTCGCCCTCCGCCCGCAGGATCAGGTCGAGGCGTTGGATGTTCTCGTGCTTGGAGCGGTAGTCGTCCCAGTCGAGGTCTTGCAGATCGTCGTAGCCCTCGAACTGGCTAATGATCCCGTCGCCGTGGAACGGAACGAACATCTTGCGGCTTATCTCCTGCCACCTGCGGATCTCGTCATCGCTCAGGCGCATCCGTGCGCGCAGCACGCCGCGCCGGCTTGCGGGGAGCAGATCGAGAACCTTCGGCGCGGTCTCGCAGATCCAGGCCACCATCACGTTGGTGTAAGCACCTGAGGCCAAGCGCTGAGGTTGACGCGGTGTATCCATGAGTCGCTCCGCAACCGTCCCTCGGCATCTGCGCTTCCCGTCGCGCGTGCGGAACAGTGAGGCGTGGGAGGGGCGGCGCTGGATGTGGCGCGCTCAAGTTCGCGCCGTGTAAAGCAAGGGGGGAACTACGGATGCGAAGCGGCATCGCCAGCTGGGATCATCCAAAGCTGACGAAAGGCCGTCCGCATGCGTCGCTGCGCTTGTCTCGCTTCATCTTCGAGGCATGACGTTCGTCCTCAGCGAAGGAGGTGTGCCTGCGCCTGTTAGCGTCCTAGTGCATTGCCGCGCTGCACCAGCCGTGCCGCGCAGGGAAGCCTTGCGCCGGCTGTTATTTCGGGGAGCCTGTCGTTGAGTGGAGGGTTGAGCAATGGGAGTAGGAGACCAGAGACATCCTTCGGCCGCCGAGGTCGCTGAGGCTGCGGTGTCGGAGGCGCAGATCGCGGTTCATTGGCGTGAGGAGGAGTACTTCGAGCCGCCGGCGTCGTTCGTTGAGCAGGCGAACGCGAATGATCCGGCGATTCTCGAGCGGTTCGGCGAGGAGCGCTTCCCGGACTGTTTCATCGAGTACGCCGAGATGCTCACGTGGGATCGCAAGTGGGACACGGTGCTCGACACGAGCGAGCCGCCGTTTTGGAAGTGGTGGGTTGGTGGGCGTCTGAACGCGTGCGTGAACTGTGTCGACCGCCATCTGGAGTCTCGTGGCAACAAGACCGCGTTGATCTGGGTGCCCGAGCCCGAGGACGCGGAGACGCAGGAGATCACATACCAGCAGTTGCATCGGCGGATCGGCGAGTTCGCGGCGCTGCTCAAGGAGTTCGGGGGTGTGGAGACGGGCGATCGGGTCACGTTCCATTTGCCGATGGTGCCCGAGCTGCCGGTCTCGATGCTTGCCTGCGCGCGCCTTGGGGTGATCCATTCACAGGTGTTCGGCGGGTTCGCCGGCGCCGCCTGCGGCCACCGGATTGCAGACTCGCAGAGCAAGATTCTGGTGACGATGGACTCCTACTACCGCAACGGCGAGCTGATCGACCACAAGGTCAAGGCGGACGAGGCGATCGAGGCTGCGCGCAAGGAGGGGGTCGAGGTCGAGAAGGTGCTGGTCTGGCGCCGGCACCCGGGGGAGTACGGATCGAAGAGTCCGATGGTCGAGGGGCGCGACTTCTTCGTTGATGAGCTGCTGGAGGACTACCGCGGCGCGCAGGTCGAGCCGGTGTCGATGCCCGCGGAGGCGCCGCTGTTTCTGATGTACACGAGCGGCACGACTGGTCAGCCGAAGGGCTGCCAGCACTCGACCGGCGGCTACCTCTCGTACGTGACCGGCACCTCGCGCTACTACCAGGACATCCATCCCGACGACACCTACTGGTGCTTTGCGGACATCGGCTGGATCACCGGCCACTCCTACATCGTCTACGGGCCGCTGTCGCTCGGGACGACGAGCGTGATGTACGAGGGCGTGCCGGTCTATCCGGACGCGGGGCGGCCGTGGCGGATCGCAGAACGGCTGGGAGTGAACATCTTCCATACCGCGCCGACGACGATCCGGATGCTGCGCAAGCTGGGGCCGGAGGAGCCCGAGAAGTACGACTATCACTTCAAGCACATGACGACGGTCGGGGAGCCGATCGAGCCCGACGTCTGGCGCTGGTACTTCCACTTCGTCGGCAAGGGTGAGGCGGCGATCGTCGACACGTGGTGGCAGACCGAGAACGGCGGCTTTTTGGGCAGCACCCTGCCGGCGTTGCAGCCGATGAAGCCGGGCAGCTGCGGGCCGGGGGTGCTCGGGATCTACCCGGTGATCTACGACGAGAACGGGCAGGAGGTAGCGAGGGGGAGCGGCAAGGCCGGGAACATCTGCATCCGCAACCCGTGGCCGGGCAGCTTCCAGACGATCTGGGGTCAGCCGGAGCGGTTCATCGACACCTACTACGCGAAGTACAACCGCGACAGGGACAGTAAGGACTGGCGCGATTGGCCGTACTTCGCCGGCGACGGTGCGGTCCAGGCGGCCGATGGCTACTTCCGGATCCTCGGCCGCGTCGATGACGTGATCAACGTCGCTGGGCACCGGCTCGGAACCAAGGAGCTCGAGTCGGCGAGCATCACGGTCGAGGAGATCGCCGAGGCGGCCGCGGTCCCGGTCATCGACGAGCTGCGCGGCAGGATCGTGGAGATGTACGTCGCGCTGAAGCCCGGGTACGAGCCGAGCAAGGAGATCGAGCAGAAGGTCAGCGATGCGATCGACCGGGAGATCGGCAAGATCGCGCGTCCGAAGAGCGTGTGGATCGTCTCCGACATGCCCAAGACCCGGTCGGGCAAGATCATGCGACGGGTGATCGCCGGGATCTCCAACTTCTCCGACGTCGGCGACGTGACGACGCTCGCGAACCCTGAGGTCGTCGATGACATCCGGCACCACGTGCAGAGCGAGAAGCTCGCGCGCGGCGAGACCCCGCGCGAGCTCTCAGAACAAGAGCAGAAGGAGATCGCAGCGTTCGGGCAGGCAGAGTAGCCGGTTTGGTCGACGCCGACAGCGCCCGCTTATTCGGGCAACAGACGGGCGTTGTCGGCGAACTCCCCGAGCGCCGCGGCAGCTTTCGCATACTCGCGAAAGCCGCTCACGTCCCCCTGCTCAAGCGCGGCCCAGCAGATCATGTCGGTCAACTCGAGCGCCTGCCGAGCCAGCCGCGGAAGCATCGGCAGCGGAGAGGACTCGACCTCGCTTCGCAGGTCGTCAACGGCCGTCAGCCACTCGCCAACCGGCGGTCGCAGATCCTCCAGCAACAACGAGAACTGCCCGATGATGTACTGCTGGGTCATCGGAGGTTTCCGAACTCGACGCCGCCAAGCGTACCTCGCGCGTGGCCGCAAGACAATGCGCGCGCTCGCAGATCGTTGCGTCCTCAGCTCCCGTCGTCCGCGACACAAGATCAAAAAGGACGGCGATGGTCATCGCGACCGTGAATTGGTTCAGCGATGAGAAGAGGGCTTGGAATTCATCACGCCCCGAGGGGCCCGGAAAGGACCCTGTTCGTCGATTACAGCGGGTAGTCAGCGGCGGCTATAACTCACTCGCGGAGGGCGCGACGGTCTCATTCGAGACGAAGCGTCGGTGACGGCGGCCGTATGCTCACGCACCAGGACGGACAGCGGGACGGCCGATGCGGAATGCCTTCGGCAGCCGCGGCCGAGGATCAAGGCTTTGCTGCTTGGACCACGCGCTGCAGCAGGCAGGGGGTTCGCTTCAACGCCGCCTCACAACGATCGGCTGCAGTGGGAATGCCGCCTCACGTATCGATGAGTCTTTGCGCTGGCGGAAGGGGGATATTCCAAATGCCCGAATGCGTCGGATCTCCTCTGGTCGAGAGCTTTGACGAGCGTCGGAACACAGATATGGCCAGCAAGCCCGGGTTGGTCGGCTCAGGCGCTGGTCCTTGTCGGCGTGTAGATTCGCTCGAGATAGTCGTCGAGCATTCGCCCGGCGCAGAAGGCGGGTGCCAGGGTGCGGATCGAGGCGCGGATGCTGGTGAGCCAGGAGCGCGGGAGCCCTTCCGCGTCGCGGTCATAGAAGGCGGGCACGACCTCCCGCTCGATTAGGCGGTATAGGGCGTCGGCGTCTCGGGCGTCCTGGGCCGCGGGGTCGGGGTGGACCTCGCCCTCAAGTGCCCAGCCGTTGGTGCCGTCGTAGGCTTCGGCCCACCAGCCGTCGAGCACGCTCAGGTTCAGTCCGCCGTTGATGCCGGCTTTCATCCCGCTGGTTCCGCTGGCCTCGAGCGGCGGCCGCGGCAGGTTGAGCCAGAGATCGCAGCCACGCACGAGCCTTGCGGCCATTCCGAGGTCGTGGTCGTGTAGATACACGACGCGCTCTGCGACATGGGGTGCGTCCTTGAAGCGAAACAGCTCCTGGACGACGTGCTTGGCCTCTTCGTCGTTGGGATGCGCCTTGCCGGCCAACACGAACTGGACCGGGTGGGGCCCAGTGAGCAGCGCGAGCGCCCGGCTGGGATCGTGTATGAGGAGCCGGATGCGCTTGTATGTCGCGTTGCGCCGCGCGAACCCGATCGTCAGCACCTCCGGGTCAAACGCGCGGGCGGCCGCCTCGATCCCCACGCGCGGCTGGCGCTCCGCGAGCCGGTCGATCCCGCTGCGCTCCTTGACGAACTGCACCAGCTCCGCGCGCTGCTCGCACCGTGCCTCCCACAGCTCGGCGTCGGGTATCCGGTCGAGCGCCTGCCAGGTCGCGACGTCGCTCGCCTGCCGCCACCAGGCCGCACCGAGATAGCGGTCCAGCAGACGGCGCATCGGAGGCCCGATCCAGCTTGGCAGGTGCACGCCGTTGGTGACATGGGTGATCGGCACCGCCTCGACGGTCCGCTCAGGCCACAGCGCGCGCCAGATCTCGCGGACGACGACTCCGTTGCGGCGGCTGACGCCGTTTGAGGCGCGGCTCATGCGCAGGCTGAATCGCGTGAGGCCGAACGGCTCGCCACTGTCCTCGGGGCGCTCACGGCCCAGTCGCACGAGCACCTCGGAATCGACGCCCAGCTCGGCCGCGAGACCCTCAAGCGCGCCGATCACCTCCTCGCGCGAGTAGGTCTCGTTGCCGGCCCTAACGGGCGTGTGGGTCGTGAACACCGTACGCTGCCGGGCGGCCTCGAGCGCCGCCTCCACCGACGCTCCGCGCGCCGCCTCGCTGCGCGCCAGCTCGAGCACCGCGAACGCCGCGTGCCCCTCGTTCAGGTGCACCAGCGCCGGCTCGATCCCCAACGCCGCGAGCGCGCGCACGCCACCGACACCGAGCAGCACGTACTGCGAGAGGCGGGTCACCGGATCTGCGACGTAGAGTTGCGATGTAATCCACCGCTCAAGACGGCCGTTCTCGGGCAGATCGGCGTCGAGCAAAAACAGTGGCACATGACCGACGGCCACGCGCCAGATCTGCGCGTTGACCTCCTTCTCCCCGATTGGCACCGTGATCGTCAGCGGCAGCCCATCCTCCGCGCGTACAAGGGCCGCGGGAAGCCGCTCTGGATCGATGTCAACCCAGTACTCCTGCTGCCAGCCGGAGACCTCCAGGCGCTGACGGAAATACCCCTGGCGGTACATCAGGCCGACGGCCACCAGCGGCAGCGCTCGATCCGAAGCCTCCTTCAGCAGGTCGCCGGCCAGAGCGCCGAGCCCGCCCGAGTAGATCGGCAGCGACTGATGCACGCCATACTCGGCGCACAGGAACGCGATCGGCCGCTCCAGCGCCACCGCTCCCGCGGGCGGCCGCCTCAGGTCCGCTGCGAACGCGTCCTCCAGCGACGCCACACGGGCGAGCAAAGCGCGATCGCCGGCCGCCCGCGCGAGCGCCTCACCCGAGGCCTCCTGCAGCTGTCGAACCGGGTTCTCGCCGCACAGCTCCCAGCGACTCTCGTCGATCGAGCGAAACACGTCCTTGCCGCCCGGATACCAGCACCAGCGATAGTTGTAAGCGATCCGCGCCAGTGGCGCGAGCGCGTCCGGGAGCCGTCCCGCGAGATCAGCGGCCCTGCGACCAAGCTCCTCATCACCGCGCATCACCACGATCATCCCACCTCCCACACCGGCATCCCGACACGCCACGCGGCGGTCGACGCCCCGCCTCTCGGCACCCGAACCCACGGGCCGGTGAACGGCGGCCATCCACCACCGCACGTTCCCGACGTCCGATCCGCGCTTCGATCAGCGTCCTGAAAGGTGTCACCCGGCGCAGCGACGCTTGAACCGACGCGGGGGGTCTACCCTCAGTCGACGTACGTCTCCGAGCGTCAGTGCGCCTTCGCCCTGCGGAACTTCGCAGCGAGCGACCGCCATAGCGCCCGAGCTCCGACAGCCACGCCGTAGAGCAACGGCGACAACATTAGAAGCGCGAAAACCACCAATATCACCCAGATGATCATCACGAGTCGGAATCCTCAAGACTGACGGTAGCGCCGGCACAGACTGTCGCCTTGATCGGGAAGCAGAAGCGCGTCCGCAAGCCGATCCGACAACCGTACGGACCGGACTACCCCGGCAGCGCCTCCGCTGGCGTCGCACAACGGGAACCTTCACTGAAACGTCGACTGCGACTAGCTAGATCCCTACGAGGTGGACGCTCTCTCGCCTTGGGAGTAGATCGGCCGGAGCCAGCCGCGATCGCTCTCAGTGCCTGCGCACTCGACACCGGACCAGTTGGCGGGTGGGGGAATCAAAGAGCGGAGCTTGGAGTTGATTCTGGGCTCGCGGCGGTGAATCCAGGATCAGATCAAGTTCGTCGCGGATCGGGATCCCGTGATGACCGAAGTGCGGGATCGACGGCTCGATCCGGCGTGCCTCGTGGACCGCTCCCGGACGCAGTTCTGCGAGCCGAAAGCCGACGCGCTGATAGAAGCCAAGCGCGTTGAGGTTGTCGTTGGTCGTCATCACGAGCAGTCTTGCGCAACCGAGGCCCTGCGCTTCGGCCGCCACTCCCTCGATCAGGCACGACCTACGCCGACGCCTTCGCAAAACGAGTCGAGCGTCACGATCTCCTCGCCCAGAAACGCCTGCCAGCGCCGTCGCCACGGGCCGGCGAGCCGCTCGACCGTGGCGCTTGGGACGCTTCGTCCGCGTTGCGGCCCGCTGAAGGTCGTCGGTGATGTTCAGGACGACTGCTCATAGGTCCCGGTGTTGAAATGGGGTCGCCCGACGCGGGCGACGGTTCGCGTTAGGGTCGAAAGCCGGACCGGGGTCTGACCCAGCATAGGTCTGGACCCTTTGGTGTCCTTTGGATGAAGTGTCGACCTCGGTCCGTGCTTTCGGGAGCCGGTCTGACCTGATAGGAGCGTTTGCCGACGTGATCTGTTTGAGCGTCGATCCCAACCGGGACGTTGTCGATCGGTCCCTTCACCGTACCTGCGCTGTGCGCTACCGAAGGAGGGTTTCATGAGCAGGGATATCAGGCGCGGGCCGGGCCCGTCGGACACGTTGATCACGCCCGACCGGGCGGGGAACGTCGTCGGGGTCGATCCGCATAAGCGGACGCTGACCGCGACCGTTGTCGATCCACGTGGCGGGGTCCTCGCGAGCGAGCACTTCCGTGTCTCAGGCGACGGGCACCGGGCGCTTGAGGCGTGGGCGCGGCAGTTTGGTCAGATCGTGCGTTGCGGGATCGAGGGCGCCTCGGCTTGGGGCCGGCACACCGCGATCTTCCTGGCCAGTCGTGGCTATGACGTGCGTGATGTGTGCCCGAACCGCACCGGCCGCCAGGACCGCGCGCGGCAGCGCGGGAAGTCAGACACGCTTGACTCCGAGCGGATCGCGCGCGAGACGCTCGCGCATCCGCTGTTGCCGCGGGCGTTCAAGCGTTCAGGCGATGATGCGGGTCCCGACGAGCAGACCGAGCTTTTGTCGGTGTGGTGGAAGGCGCGCTGCTCGCTGCTCACCAGCCGCCAGCACCTCTTGGGCGAGGCCGAGGCGCTGCTCGGCGGCCTGCCGATCGCGCTGATCGAGCGGCTGCCCGATCGCAAGGCGGTCCGTCCCAGGCTCGCGGCGCTCGCCGGCGCGAGCCGCCGGCGACGGTTCGATCCGCCGACCACGCTGCGGCTCAGGCTGCTCGGCGAGTGCCACGCGCAGATCGCCAAACTCGACGCCCAGGAGAAGTTGGTCACCCGCGAGCTGCGCACGCTCGTGCACGCGAGCGAGACCACGCTCGAGCAGCTCTGTGGACTGTCGACTGTGTCGGTCGCCGAGCTGCTGGTCGAGGTCGGCGACCCGCGCCGGTTCACGATCGGCGGGTTCGCACGCTTCAACGCCACCGCGCCGCTAGCCGCCTCGACCGCGGAGGGTCCCGGCGAGCCGGTCCGCCACCGCTACAACCCCGGCGGCAACCGACGCGTGAACGCGATCCTTTACCGGATGGCCATCACCCAGCTGCGCTGCGAACCACGCGCCCAGGCGCTCTACGCCAACGCGCGCGCCAACGGACACACCAAGAAGGAAGCTCGACGGATCCTCAAACGACACCTCTCAGACGTCGTCTACCGCCGCATGATCCGCGACCTGCCAGACCACGACACCGCCGATCCTCGCCTTCTCGCTGCCTGACCCCCGGCCGCCCGCCGCAACAACACTCGGCCGTCAAGCCGCATCGCGAGATCAAGCGGCATGGAACGCCGCGCCTGAAATCCGGACGATCATCGCGGGGACTCAAGCCCGTAGGCGTCGTAAACCGAGCTCATCGCGCGAAAACACCCGTTGTCTGGCTTTCACAGACCGAGACGTCCAAACATCGCTTCTCCCCTCCACGTGCCCCCCTTCGCTGCGCCCGTTTCAAACCCAACGAGCTCGCGGCATCGGCCCCGCCCAAGCTGCCGCCACTTGACATAGGAGCTTCATCCTAGTCTCGTTGTTGCCTCGGCCGCCGCCGGGAGAGGGCCTCGACTGCTTGCCCCTTGTTGGAGGGCCAATCAAAGACCAGCCCCTCCCGGCGGTGGTGAGGTGCCGCAAGCGGCAACAGGACGTAGCCCCAGCTGAGGGCCTTGCCTATGAGCGTCCGCAACGGTACCTCCTGGTCGGGGCGCTGTTGAAGTCCCCTGACCAATGAAGAGGAGTAGACGATGGGTTGTACTTATGCTGGCGTTGATTGGGCGTCGGAGAAGCACGACGTGCTGGTTGCCGATGCGGCGGGCGAGAAGCTGCTGGTGGCGACGTTCGCGCACGACGAGCAGGGGCTGCGAGCGCTGTGCCGAGCGCTTGTGCGGTTGCAGGTTGAGCTGGTCGCGATCGAGCGGCCCGACGGGCTGTTGGTCGAGCGGTTGCTGGACGCGGGGCTACGAGTGCTGCCGTTGCATCCCAACCAGGTCGCCGCGGCGCGCGATCGCTTCCGGGTCTCGGGCGGGAAGTCCGACCGGTTTGACGCGTTCGTGCTGTGCGAACTGGCGCGGACCGACAATCACCGCTTCCGGGTGCTCGAGCCCGACTCGGACGCGACGAAGGCGCTGCGGGCGCTGACTCGGGGGCGGGAGGATCTCGTCGGCGCCCGCACGGCGCTGGTCAACCAGCTGCGCGCGGAGCTGGAGCGGTTCTGGCCCGCGAGCGTTACTCCGGTCGGCAGAAGCCCGGCGCGCTGGTGGCGAAGCTCAGGGGAGCTCCCGAGGGCAGGTTCGGTGAGCTGGAGCACAGGACCCGCCGCCAACTCGTGCTCACTCTGGTCGCGACGATCAAGACGTTGAGCGTGCAGATCACTGAGCTCGAGCGGCAGATCGCCTCGGCGATCCGTGAGCATCCCGACGGCCAGATCTTCCTCTCGCTGTTCAAAGGCAGCGTGATCACGGCCGCCGAGCTGCTCGCGGAGATCGGCGACTGCCGCGCTCGCTACCCGTCTCGCGACGCGCTCGCCGGCGACGCCGGCCAGGCCGCCGTCGCGCTCGAATCAGGCAAACGCAAAACGGCCAGCTTTCGCTGGGGCTGCAACAAGCGGCTGCGCAAGGCGTTCTGCACGTTGGCCGACAGCACCCGCCACTGGCACCCCTGGGCGCAGGCTCTGTACGCCGCCGCGATCGCCCGCGGCCACGAGCACCCGCGCGCGATCCGCACCCTTGGCCGTGCTTGGTGCCGCGTCGTGTGGCAGTGCTGGCAGAAGCGCACCCCGTATGACCCGGCCCGCCACCGCGCTCTGCAACAGCACATCACGGTCACGATCCCCACCGCGTCGGGGCCCGTGGTCGACGAAGTCGCCACGCTTCGGATGGCCGCCGACGCCTTCGCTACCAACCCCCGCCCTGATAGCAAGAAGGTGACCGCCGCGCACTAACTTCTTGCACTCGACGCTGGCCTGGGCGGCCACAGCGCCCGAGCACCAACCTCAGATCGTTGACTCTGTCTCAGCCGCACGCGGCGGCGCTGGGGCGGTCGGCGCGTGCCGTTTTGCGCCGACCGAGCCGCCGGGCGGGCTCTCACTCTGGCCGTGTGCGCAGCGCGCCATCTGCGTGAGCGGGGTCGCCAGGGGGATCCGGGGGACGTGCCCCCGGGCCTACATCCGGGCTGCGCCCGGCACATCCCGGCAACCAAAACTTCCCAAGGGGGTTGACACAGGACGTCTTCGGTGCGTTCGACGAGGGGGAGCATGTCGGCGATGAACTGATCTAGCTGGGTGGACTGCGGCTTCCGCTTTGATGGCGTCCCAACGGCTGCTGTTGCTCCCATCCGGTAGGTCGAGCACCGACACCTTCCGACATCTCAAGAGCGCTCAACCCTCGCCCGCCCGACGTCGACGATGAGTTCCTGATGGTCGCCGGAATCGCCGCGGTCTTGCAGCTCAATCAGCCATGCTGCCAGCGGTTGATAGGTCGTGGTTACAACCGTCGTTTGAATGCCGCGCCAGAGCCATCGCGATCCCAGGAAATAACACGGTCGCGAGGAAACCTCCCCACCACAACGGCCACAAAGCGGTTACTGCCTGCCGATGAGTGATGGCTAGGGAGGCCACACTTGGTACCCAAAGGATCAACGCAGGAGTTGCCAAGGTGCTCAGGCGGTACGCGATGGTGTTGCCCCTTGTCCGGTCGATGAAATGTTCCCAAGATGGCGTCTTCGCCGACCGATCCGTTGGCATTCGGCTCCACAGTTCCTCGCGTATGTACTTGCCAACGTTGGCTACTCCGACGGCGCACTGAAGCTCGATGACGCCGAGCCCACTCAATACGTAGGGCAACACGAGCAGAACCTCGATACGCCCGTTCTTCTTAGCAAGCGCGAAACTGCCAACCGCGGCGAGGATAGTGAGCGCGGCGGTGAACACGGCGGTCTGAATCTGCCGGATCCCTAGCACCTCGTTTCGGAGGGCGTTGAATTCCGCTAGCAAGACCTCTGTCGCTCCGTCAGTCATGTGTCCGACTATCCCATTTTGCTCGGATGTTCCGAGAAAACCTGCCTATTTGCAGGCAACATCATCTAAGGCGAACTAAGTTCACTCGTCCGTAAACGTGCCGCGAGTACTGGCGATGGTTGTCGTGGACATGTAAACGACAGCTTGTCGACGGGATGGAGTCGATGGGCGAGTGCGGTGTGTCGGCGGCCGGCTCCGGGGGTGCGGACCGCTTGCGCGAGTGCGCGGCGGGAGCCGGCCAGAATGATGAGCTGCTCGGCGCGGGTGACGGCGGTGTAGAGCAGGTTGCGTTGCAGCATCAGCGAGGACGCGGTGGTGAGCGGGATCACGACGGTATTCGCTGCCTTGGGAGCGGGGAATGGTGATGGCGTAGGCGTGGGCGAGCTCGTCGAGTTCGGCGAAGTCGTAGTCGACCTGCTCGTCTTCGTCGGTGAGCACGGTCAAGGTCTGCTCTTCCAGGGAGAAGCTGGTGACGCCCCGACGGTGCCGTTGAAGATCCCTGCCTGGCCTTTGTGGTAGTTGCAGCGAAGCTGGGTGATCCTGTCCCCGACGCGGAACACTCGCCCGCCATAGCGCTTCTCCGGCGTCCCATCGGCGATCCGCCGCGCGACGATGTCCGCGACGAGTGTGGCGGTCTCTTCGGCAGGGTGCAGGCCGGAGTCCTCGGGGGCTCGCACCCGAACCAGTAGAAGTCCGGGAAGCCGGTGAGGCGCGGGGCTGACCGTGGCCGATGCGGCGGGGGAGCTGATCGACGTCGCCGACCAGCGGCACGTGCGCCCTTTCGGAATGGCCTTGATCAGCTTGTTGGCGAGGATCACGTCCATCATCGAGGTCTCGTCGACCACGGCCAGGTCGGCGTCAAGCGGGTTGTCGCGGTCGTATTTCGCCTCGCCGCTAGGCTTGAGCTCCAGCAGCCGGTGAAGGGTGCAGGCTTCGTGTCCTGTGAGCTCCGCCAGCCGCTTGGCGGCTCGGCTGGTGGGCGCGACCAGCACCACGCTCGCGTTCTTGGCCGTGGCGAGCTTGACGATCGAGCGGACGGTGCCAGGAGCCCCTACGGGCCGGCAGGCGGCCTCCGGTGGCGACGCCATCGTTTGGGTCGCGCGAGTGGCAACAGCTGTTACGTTCATGGGGTTGGTCGTCGTCGCATGGGGCGTGCTCTTGCAGCGCAACGCGGTCGAGCAAGACTCCAAGATGAGCCAATCGAACTCTCGGCGATCCGCATCGAAAGCTAGCTCGTGTAACTGCACTTCCCAACCCGCCCACCGAGCCGCCGGGTGGAGGCGATCGAGCACCTCGGCGATCTCATCGACCCCCCTCGGGCCGCGATGAGACTGACGGGATGCTCTGGAGCAGCCCGATGTACAACGGATCGGTGTCGGGTCGTTCAAGAACGCGATCGACTGGCTGCACCTGTTCGGCTCCCGCGATTTGCCGTACCTCCACGACGAGGTCGTCGGCTTGATCAGCGCCGCTGGAGGAACGCAGGGACTGCAGGTGGTCAACACGATGGAGTTTTCGGTGCGCTCGTTACGGAAGTGGGCCGTCCCCTACGTGGTCCCGGTGCCCTAGGCGACGCGGGTCTTCGCCGAGTCCGGCGCCGTTCAAGACGACCTCGTCGAGCAGCCACTGCGGTTGCTCGGCGAGGAGGTCGTTCGTGTGGCCGAGCGGTTCGTCCGGGATCCCGCGCTGCATCGCCAGGCCGAGTGCGACGACGCGGCCGAGCGCGTCGTCACGTCCAGTTGACGGTCGCCCAAGCATGAGCCGATCTCGACCGCGAGACATCCCCAATATGTGTCGTCGACCGGCAGTCCAGGGAGAGGATCAGTGCCCCTACGGGCGCAACCGCCGCACCCCACGGGGAGTCTGCCAACACAGCAACCTGAGGAGGTCGCCATGAGCAGCACCGACCCAAGCTCTTCCGTAGCGCGGCTTCCATTTCGCGAGCCGGCAAAGCGGTCGCGCCCTTCGTCGTGTCGGCCGACGTCGAGCGTTCCCGGCGGTTCTACACGGAGGTACTGGGCAGGGTGACCTTTGCGACCAGGCCGTTCACGTACGTCGCGCTGGCGAACAGCTGGATCATCATCATCATCAACGTCGGTGGCGGCCCGACCGACGACAAACAGACGGTCACGCTCGAGCCGCGTGTAGCGCAACAGATCATCCTGGGGGCCACCTACGAGGAAGCGGAAACGCGCTGTTGTCAGTCCTCGCACCGTCGACGCACACATGCGGCACGTCTACCAAAAGCTCGGAATCCGCTCGCGGATGGAGTTGCGCGCCTGCTTACGGTGTGATCAGCTTCGCAAAGTCTCTTCTTTATTCAGCATTTTCTACGAAACCCTTGCGTTGACAGCGTGCCGTCGGCAGAGTCTTGTGGTGCCCCACCCCGGCTACGTCCGGGACGCTGAGGGGGGGCGGCATCCTGAAAGGAGGGGACAATGGTTAGGGAGGTGACGGATCGGGACACGGTTGCGGCCTTCGTGAAGGCGGCGCGCGAGCGGCTGCAGGAAGGCCAGCACGACGAGGCCGCGGCGCGCGCGGTGGCCGGCCTGGGGATCGACGTGGAGTCGCCGCATGACGCGGCAATGCTGCTCGCGGCGAGGCTCCCCGAGGACGGACTGGGTCCCGGCTCGCAGGATGACCCGGATCAGCCATTCATCAGCCGCGACCCGCTGGTGAGCGTTGTGCAGAGTTCGCTGGCGGCCACCGTGCACCGCGACGGCTTGGCGGTGCCGACGCCGGAGGGCCACCAGCACCACGGCGTCTTCTCGCACATCTGGCGGGAGATCGAGTCGTTCGTCGAAGCCGGGCGGCTCAAGCTGCGCGGCGTCGAGATGGCCGGCGAGATCGCGGAAGGAATCTTGGAGCGGCTGACGGACAGCACCCACCCGTTCAATCCCGAGCCCGCCGAGCACGAGATCAGCGACCGGGCGCGGCTGATCATCGTCGGTGACTGGGGGTCGGGGCTGCCGCGGGCCCGTTCGGTCGCGCAGCTGATGGCCCAGGAGGTGGCCGACGGAACCGAGACCGGACGTGAGGTGCACGTGATCCACCTCGGCGACGTGTACTTCGCCGGCCAGCCGGACGAGTATCGCGGCCACGTCCTGGCGGACGGCTGGTGGCCGGTCGACGCCGAGCAGTCCGAGGCGGGCGTAGGGTCCTGGTCGCTGGCCGGCAACCACGACCTGTACGGCGGGGCCAGGGCCTACTTCACCGTCCTGCTTGCCGATCCGCGTTTCCACCGGCAGCAGTCGGGTGATGGACAGCCGACGAGCTGGTTTCGACTGACCTCGCCCGCGTGGCAGATCATCGGCCTGGACAGCTCTTGGAACGACGATCCGTTCGCGTCGGGGCAGACGGGAGGGCTCCAGGCTCCTCAGGGCGACACGGTCCAGCGCTGGGTGCAGGACGACGATCGGCCGGCGATGCTGCTCAGCCACCACCAGTTCATGACCGCCTACGACGCGCGCCTCCTCCACGCGCCCGCACCGCCGCCGCTGCTCACCGGCCTGGGCCCGCTCGTCGACCGCGGCGGTGTCACCGCGTGGCTGTGGGGACATGAGCACCGGTGCATGGCGTTCACACACCCCAACCTCGCCTTCCCACGCTGCGTGGGACACGGGGGACAGATGCAGGCCGCGCACGCGCCCGGGACCGAGCCGCCGGACCCGGGGCTGTGGGAGGAGACGGCCTCGTTTGACGACGGCGGACAGCGCTGGAACACGTTCGGCTTCGCCGTGCTCGACATCGACGGGCCGCAGATCACGGTGCGCTACCGGCTCGCCGGCGGCGACCCGCGGGTCGCGGAAGAGCATCTTCCCTGAGAGGTGATGACTATCCAGCCGCAGCACATCGTCGTCCTGATGTTCGAGAACCGCTCGTTCGATCACCTCCTCGGACATCTCTCACACGGCGGCCTCGAGCCGGCGCCTCCCGACCGACTGCTGACATCGGACGCCGACGTGACCGTCGACCCCAGCCACGGGTTCGAGGACGTCGTTCGCCAGCTCACCGGCGCGCCGCCACCACTCCTCTACGACGCGATCACGATGAGCGGCTTCGAGGACAACTACCGATCACGCCTGCCCGCGACCGGCTCAGCGGGGGCGACGGAGATCATGGGCTGCCACACCGCGCAGCAGCTGCCGACGATCAGCACCCTCGCGCAGAAGTACGCGGTCTGCTCACGCTGGTTCTGCTCGGTCCCCAGCGAAACGTGGCCGAACCGCCTGTTCGCTCACTCGGCCACCTCCGACGGACTTCTGCACAACGACTATCGCCTCTACCACGACCGCACGATCTTTCACGCGCTCCAGGACGCCAACGTCTCCTGGGCCGTCTACGCCGGCGACGTACCCCAGGCGGCCGTCTACGTCGAGCTTGGGGACGCGTTCAAGCACCGCTTCAACCCGCTCTCCGATTTCTTCGACGACGTCAACGACGGGACGCTGCCCGCCTATAGCTTCATCGAGCCCCACCACTTCATCGGCGTCGACAGCCAGCACCCGGTGCACAGCGTCATGCTCGGCGACCAGCTGCTGCGCCGTGTCTACCAGGCACTCGCGAACAACCCCGAGGTGTGGCAGTCCACGCTGCTGCTCGTCACCTGGGACGAGCACGGCGGCTTCCCGGACCGCCAGACGCCGCCGCGCACGGTGGCGCCCAGGGCCGGCATGACGGCCGACGATGGCTTCGCCTTCGACATCCTCGGCATTCGCGTGCCCGCGCTCGTCATCTCGCCGTACGTGCCACAGGGCGATGTCGACGACACGCTCTACGACCACAGCAGCATCGTCCGATCGGTCCTGGGCAACTTCGGTATCGACGAGCACCTCACCGACCGCGACGCGCAGGCCAACACCGTGCTCGCACTTGCCTCACTGGCCGATCCGCGTTCTCCGGCGGCCCTGCCCGCGCCGCCGCCAGCGATCGCGCAGGCCGTCGCCGCCGAGGTTCCCCCCGCGCAGATGCAACTCGATGACTTCCAGGACGACCTGAGGCGCATGGTCGGCCAGCTCGACGACGCTCGAGCGCCCGTCCATCCATCGCTGGCGCCGGTGGCGGCGACGATGGACCGGACGCCGGCACCAGCCGACGTAGACCGCCTCGTCGCTCAGTTCCGCCTGCAGCACATGGGCCGCCGGACCGAGCGTGTGCAGAAGGACACACGCCACTGAAGCTCGAACTTCGCGCCGCGAGCCGATCCGCCCACAGTCCACGTCGAATCGCCAAGACAAGTGAGGGGCACCATGCCGGAGACCGCGATGTCAAAGCAAACGCAGGTATGTCCTTCCCGAGGAGTATCGAACACTGCGTGCTGAATCGCATCAGAACATGGGCGAGAGACTGACGCTGCTCAGCTTTCCAACCGCCGCCATCGCGGTTGCGATCGCGCCTCACGGCGCTGTGTGGTCGATCGCGCTCGTTCTCGTCCTCCTCGCCACGTATGCCGCAGTCTGGTAGCGGACCTGGCGCGGACTGGACCGGCGCGCTCAACACCTGGCGATACTCGAGCAGCGCATTAACGGTGTCGTCCTCGGCACAGAGGCAATCGCGCTTCCCGGCGGCCTGCTCAGCTGGGAGATAGAACTATGCCGCCGGCGCAAGGAGCTTGCGGCCGAGCCAAATCCATGGATCAAGCGGAAAGGGGCGGGCTGATCTATCACGACCAGGCCAGCAACGACGAGCCCGACGAGACTGTTGTCGTCCCTTAGACGGCTGACCGAGGCGCCGTAGACCCGCTGTCCGAGACTAGGTGATCCCCCCGTCATCGCGGTGGGTTGCAGCAAGGCAGGCGATGTCCATCCGTGGAAAGCACCACTCGTCCGGGTGCGTTGCCCAGGGAGCTAGCGCTAGCTGCGCCGCTGCCGACAGGGGGACGAGGGCCTGGTTCCTCGCGTCCGCTGAACTCAACCCGGCTACCCACCATCTAAAGGAAGAGCGCGGCTCACTCTTCGGCCGCGTGATCGCTGTCACCAGCGACGAGCTGGAGGAGCCACGAGTGCAACGGCGACAAGGCGCTGCTGGGCTCCAGGGGTGAAGTCGGGCGAGGGGCGCGCGTGGGCGACACAGATTGCGCCTCCGATCCAACGGCAAGAGGGCGGGCTCCCAACGAGGCGCCGAGGCACCTGGGTTCCGCTGCGCGCGGAGAAGGCAGGCTTGAGGCGAGATCCTGTCTGCGATTGGATGGTGTCCGCCAGGATTCCGAAGCAAAGCACGGGATAGAAGTGTTTCAGCTGTACGCTTGACTTGGGGAAACACTTCGATTAGCGTCAACTTACGTAGTTTCGTGAGGCGCCGGTCACCTGCTTCACGGGCGTTGGCCGGATGCTATGTGGTGGAAAGCCCGGGGCGCGAGGTGGGCGACGCTGTGGTGGATAGGACGAGTCATTGCCGACGACGGATGGTCGAGCGTACGCGACTGATCTGTTTTTAACTGTGACTGACATGGTGGTGATCAATCAGCCGCGACTCGGCGTGGACGCTGGCCCGGGTTCTGAGCGGCGCGCCGACGATGACTGGAGACAACTGATGAGCGACGTGCCGGAGACAGCGCCGGCAGGCGTGACGACCAACGCAGGGAACGGTGCGCCTGCCGACCCTGAGGTCCTGGTGAATACCGGGGTGAGGTCCATGGGCGCGACCACCGTGGCGCAAGCCGCGAACCTCCCACGTGAGACCTCGGCCGAGCGCGCGGCGAGTGTGAAGCAGGTGATCGCCGCGACCAGCGGGGAAACAAGTGCAGTCAAGCAGGCCGCTCTTAATGCCGTCGCCGGGGAGATCCCGCCGCCGACGCGGACTGCCGCCGACATCGCCTGGATAATCCTAGTCGGCGCTCTCTCGGTAATACTCGTACTATCGCTGCTCGGTCTGACCCACGTGCTCGGCCGTGGCGTGAACGACGACAAGGTCATCACTATCTTCACGGCGTGTCTGGCCGGTCTGTTGGGGCTATTCACCAAGCCGCCCGGCGGGTCGTCGAACTCGTAGCCCTGACGGACGCGGCAGAAGCTGGTCGAGCGAGTGGACGACAGCCTCCTGAAGCCCGAGCCGGCCGCTGGCGAACCGGAGCATGACCGCGACCGGGATGGTCGACCAAAACCCATTCTGGGCGACGGCTGGTCGGTGTGGAGCGAGGACTCCGGCGTCGAGGCCGGGGTAATACCGCCGCCCGATGTTCCGAGCGTCGCCGTGATACGAATCTCGACCGGTTCGTCTCCGGGCGGGCTGTCCCGGACGCTTGACCCGGACGCCGGGACGACGTCAGCCGCGTGCCTGTGGGTGCTGGTGCGTAAGGGTTCAACGGGGCTGCGTCTCGAGGGCGATGGTGTCTATCTCAAGATCGAGGCCGCCGGAGCCGGTGGTTGGGAGCGTCTGTGCCTCAAGCGGCCGCAGGAAAGTGCCCGGTACGTCGTTCGCGTCGAACTGGACAGTGACAGCGAGGCTTTGATCGCTCCTGCGGGATGCGCGAGGGAAACCGAAGTCAACGGCGCAGTGTCCATTCCTCCAGCGGTAAAGCATGGGGTGGTTACCGGGCGGGTGACCCGGGGAGACACTCCCATCAGGTGGGGTCGGGTGATCCTTGCGGCTCGCCGTCTACGCGGTGTCATCGCCTTGGGCGATGCGGTTCCGTCGGTCGACGGGCGCTACCGCATCGCCTACGACTGGGCGGGCGACACCAGACCCTCGCTCTCGGTGACTCTGGTGGACGACCACGGCGAGGGGCTCGGCCACCGCGAGCTCGGGCCTACCCACGCCGATGAGGGCCGGGTCGACTTCGACCTAGAGACACGCGGGCGCACCGATGAGCCCGAACTGGTCCGGCTGATCCGCGCCGTGCGACCGCTGCTCGACGGCTTGCTGCCGGGCGATCTCGATGTCGCGGATGTCGAGCATCTCGCTACCGCCACCGGCCAGGAGCGCCCTCGGCTGCACAGCCTGATACGCGCTTCCCAGCTCGCCAACCAGTCGAACGCCAGTACGGCGGTGCTCTATGCGCTCCTGCGCGACGACAGGTGGGCGCAGCGGCTTGAGACGGGGCGGTGGTCAGACACGGCGGTCCGGGATGCCGTCGATGAGGCGATCCGCGGCGGGGTCATACCGCAGGAGGTCGCCGGCGATGTGGCAGAGGCGATAACTCGCCTGCGCGACTGGAGCGTCGAGCGCGTTCTCAATGATGAGCCCACACGATCACTGTGGAGCGTTGCGGTCCCCGACGAACCGACGCGGAGGTCGCTCCTCACCAAGTACCTGAGCGCCGGTGATGAAAGCGTCTGGGAGACGTTGTCTGCCCAGGATGACGCGGAGGACCTGCGCTATGCACTGACCCTCGCGCCGCTGGTCGAACACGATCTCAACCTAGTTACCGAGCTGTTTCGCAGACGCAGAGCGAGCGAGTCGGTCGGCGTCCACGACCTCGCCGGATGGGAGGCCGGGCAGTGGGAGGAGCTTGTCGCCGCGGCGGCGGGGAACGGCGGGCCGGCGGCCGCCGATCCCCGGCCGCAGCCGGGATCAGGCGGGACGGCACGCACGAGCCGGCTGGCTCGCGCGTTCGAGCAGGCGTTCCCGGTGCAGGCGTTCAACCAGCGAGTGCTTAGGCACGATGGCTTCGGCAGCCCCGCGGTGGCCGGCTTCCTGCGCGATCATCCGATCGTCGACCTGGGCAAGGACGATGTCGACCGTTTGGCGACGGGGCAACACGGCTCGAGCGGCGCAAGCGAGCCAGCCCGTGCGCACCCCGATGTCAAGATGGTCCAGCGCCTCTACCGGGTCAGCCCGAGCTATGACCATGTCGCGGCACTACACGCAGCCGGCCTCGGTTCAGCGCGTGCCATTACTCGGGTTGGACGGTCGGAGTTCGTACGCCGCTACGCGAGTGCACTGAGCGGTGAGGCAGGAGCAACGACCGTATTCGATCGCGCGAGCCGGATCTCCCTGGCCGCGACGGCGCTGTACGCGGACCATGGTCCGGCGGCCAAGGCGGTCCTCCCGCGGGTGCTGAAGGCCACGGGGCACACTGACCCTACCGACTGGGAAGAGCTGTTCGGCGACCAGCTGAGCTTCGCCGGCGTGGAGGATTGCCGGTCGGTGTTCAGTCCGGCCGCATACCTCACCGATCTATTCAACTTTCTCGACCATGTTCCCTCGGGCGCCGGGAGCGGGCTCGACGACCTCCTGAGTCGCCGCCCGGACCTGCAGTGGCTCGCCTTGAGCTGCGCGAACACGAATGTGTCCGTTCGCTACATCGATCTGGTCAACGAGCTGCTCGAGAGCACGGTCGTGGCGCACGCGGCCGCACCGGTGTGGCTCGAGGGCTATCCGGATGCAGTGGCTGGTGCACTCCCGGCCGGTGCCGCGCCCACCGTCGGCGACGAAGGGTGGCAATGGGTGATCGACCCGGCGCAGCCGAAGTCGGCGATCCTCGCTGCGCACGAGTCGCCAGCCGCAGCGGGACAGCACCAGCATGGATTCACTGGGGCCGTGGCCACGATGGTGATCGCGCCGGGTGACCTGCTCGTGTCGTGGGTGTACCTGGATCCGGCGAATCCGCCCGATGAGATCATGATCGAGTGGACGGTGGGCGCGGACGCCGAGCATCGCGCGTACTGGACCGATCTGGGAGATCAGGACGCGCCGGGCATCGTCGCCGGGATCGATGGCACCGCAAGCCGGTGGCCCATGGGACCGCTTCCGGACCTGGGTCGATGGATGAGATTGGTGGTCCCGGGCAGCGCGGTCGGGCTTGAGGGAACCCAGGTGACCGGGATGAGCTTTTTCGCATACACCGACGCGGGAGCCGACTCTGCCAACCCCAACAAGGGTGGCGCATGGTGGGGGAGTGCCCGGAGCGTGGCGAACGCGTCACCGGTCGAGACTGAGGGTGCGTCAGATCTGCTCGGAACGACGCCGCAGGTCATCACCACCGCGGGATACGCGCCGCTCGAAACCGCGGTCTATCCGCAGCAGTTGCTGCCGTTCGACCTGGGGATCAAGACCGCGCGGACCGTCCTCGACCACCTGAGCGTGCCGCGCCAGCGCGTCATGGGGGCGCTGTACAGCGGTGCGCACCCGGCGGCGCTCATCGACCTCGAGATCAGCACCGAGTTGCTGGGCCTGAGTCCGGCGGAGCGCGCCATCCTCGGCGGCACCGACGGTTACGCCGAGCCCGAGCACTGGGGCATGACCGTCGATAACGCCAACCCGAACCAGTGGTTCAAGGACTTGATGGTCGCCACCGAGTTCCTGCATCGCTCCGGCTTGAGCCTGGACGAGATGCAGACGGTTCCCGGCGCGATCTTCAGCTACGGATTCGGGCTCGACTTTGCCGATCCCAATGACTCCAGCACGCTGACCGTGGTCGGCGTCGGCGAGCAGAGTCTGGGTTACATCCGGCGCTTCCTTCGGCTGTGGCGAAAGCTGGGGTGGCCGCACGGGGATCTCGAGCGGATCATTCACAACGTGGGCCCGAAGGATCCGACGGGTGGATGGCCGGCGATCCTCGACCCCCTGATGATCACGCTGGCCCTGATGGCACGGTTGCAGGCGATGATCGGAATGGCACCGGTGACCACGATGTCGCTGTGGACGCCGGTGCTGGATGGCAAGGGCTTCGTGGATGTCAAGAACTATCCACCGGATGGCCCGCTCACTGCCTCGCAGTCGCCGTATGCTCGGCTGTTCCTGACCTCGGCAACCGGGCCCCCCAACGCTGCGTTCCGCCTGAGCGCGGGCGAGGACGAGCTGGCCGACCCGAATCAGGCGATCGACTCGCAGTCGGCCGATGTCTTGGCGGCGCTCGGAATAAGTGCGAGTGACCTCGACCTGCTGGCTACGAGCTCGTTCACCGGGCTTCCCACCGATCCGGCCGGCACGACCACGCTCAAGCTTAACCTCGGCAACCTCTCGGCGCTGTACCGCTCCACGGCGTTGGCCAAGGCTATGGGCCTGAGCGCCAGCGAATTCCTCACCCTCCGCGAAATCACCCGTATTGACCCGTTCGACGCCGCCGGCCTCCGGGCCCGACAACCCGAAATCGACAAGAGCGCCGACGCGTCACCGATCCTCGCCGCGCAGGCCAACACGGTTCTGTTCGTCGAGGCACTGGACGATATCCGAGCCGCTGGGATCTCCTTGGCCCAGCTGAGCTACGTGCTCGCGCACGCTTCCACCCCCGGGGATCCGGTCACCCCGACCGAGCAGCAGGTCGGCGCGGTACTGGCCGATCTGCAGAGCGTGCTCGTCCCGGTCGTCGACGCTCACCAGGCGGCGCCGGACCCGACCGGGCAGCTCACCCTCTCGGAGCTCGGTGCCCTCCCGGGCCTCGCCGGCGCGGATGCAGCCGTCGAGGCGCTGAACGGCACCGGGGTGACGACGCAGAAGCTGGCCGCCGGTCCGGAAGACATACAGGCCCTGTCGGCAGGGGAGCTCAGCTACGACGCGGACAGCGGGGAGCTGACCTTTGCGTTGGGGGCGATGACATCCACGCAGAGGAGAGACCTGGGAGGCCCGTCCGACGATGCCGCGTACAAAGCCGCCGTCGACGGGATCTTCGCCGCGTCCCGGCAGCCGATCAGCACGCTGCTGAGTGATCTCGGGCTCAACCAGTTCACCGTCGAGGGGCTGATCGACAACCTGTCCGACCCGGCCGCTCGGTTCGCGGCGCTGCTCCCGTCGATCGCGGGCGTCGTGCGCGAGCAGCTCGGTCAGCTCCTCGTCGTCAACAAGATCTCGACCGCCATCGGCCTCGAAGCGGACCTGTGCACCCAGCTGCTCGAGGAATGGCTCCACGTCAACGACGCGGCCGGATCCTCGACCACGGCGCTCGCCGTCCTCCTCACCTTGGGCGCGGGGGGGGACATCGACGCCGCTGCCCGCGATGGGCTAGTCAAGTGCTTCCAGGTGAGCCGGCTGATCTCGTCGTTCGGGCTCACCCGCGCGGAGGTCACGCATGCGTTCACCGTCGGACGCAAACACGGCTGGCTCGACCTAGATGCCCTCCCGGTCGCTCCCGGCACCGCCGACTTCGCCGGCTGGCAGCAGCTCGCACACTACGTCCAGCTGCGCGCGAAGCTCGGAGACACGGCCGGCGTCCTGATCGACGTCTTCGCGACCGCGGATGCGTACACGGGCGACCCGGCTGCCGGGTTAGCCGCAGCGCTTGAACAAGTCAGCGCCGCGTTCGGCTGGCAAGTGAGTGCGGTCACCGATGCCGCGGCGGCGCTCGGGTTGAGCTATCCGGCGTCGTTCGTCAACCAGGACGGGATCTCGCGCCTTTCGGAGCTGAGCGACGTCGCCGCCGCCGTGGGCGCCAAGGTTGGATGGCTGAAAGCCGTCGCCACGAACCCGCTCGCCGCGCAGGCAGGTCTGGCCGCCTGGCCGCTGCTCGCCGCCCACTACGACCCCGGCACCTGGACATCCGTCGGCGCCACCTTGCAGGACACGCTGCGCGAGACGCGGCGCGACGCCCTGGTCGGCTACCTGCAGGCGAATCCCTCCGGATTCGGGATCACCGACCCCGCGATCGACTCGGACCGGATGCTCGAGTTGCTGCTGGTCGACGTCGAAATGGGGTCCTGCCGCATCACCACTCGCCTTGACCTGGCCATCAACTCGGTCCAGCTCTACCTCCAGCGTTGTCAGCTCGGGCTCGAACCCGCGGTCACACTGACCGCCGACGAACTGACCGCGCTGGCTCGGCTCGGCGACTACCAGACCTGGGTCGCGGACCGCCGCATCTTCGTCTATCCGGAGAACTATCTCGATCCGACCCTCCGCGCGGATGTGACCGAGTTGTTCACCGCCCTCCAGAAGCAGTTGCTCCAGGCCGACCTGACCAGTGCTGCGGCCGAGACCGCGCTGCTCGGCTATCTCGACGGTCTGGACGAGATAGCCAACCTCGAGCCTGCGGCAGTCATGCGCGAAGTGACCGAAAGCAGGGTAAGCCGCACCGAAAGCTCGGGTCAGGCGGTTGTGACCTACACCCTCACCCTCAACGCCACGCACCTCGTGAGTCGGACGCGATCCTCGCCGCACGCCTACTTCTACCGCAGCTACTCGACCGAACAGACGTGGACCCCGTGGGAAAAGATCACGGTTGACATCGACTCAGACAACCTGCTTCCGGCCTGGCTCAACGGCCAGCTGTATGTCTTCTGGACGGAATCGGTCGACGCCGCGACCGAGGAGGTGCCGTCAGACCCAAACAGCGGACATCAGCCGAACCGCAGCCAGAAGCTGTCCTTGGCCTGGACGCGGCGCGCGAATGGACAGTGGGCGGGCAAGCAGGTCTCGCCCGTTTCCCTTGATCAGGGCACGGACACCTACGGCATACCGCCGGCCAACCTTCTTCTCACGGGGGACGCGACTCATGCGGCCGTCTACCCGTCGGACACTTACGGCGTCACCGCGATGTGGTTCCGCGGTCAGGGGAGCGTCCCGACTCAGTGGCAGGTGGAAAGGCCCGGATGGTTCACGTTCTCACCCGGCACCCTCGCGGTCGACGTCGGCGAGAACCTGAGCCACGGACCGCAGATGTACCCGATTGATACGGGAGCACCCGGCATGCTCGCGCCGAGCACCTACTACTACGTCGTGACCCAGATCATTTCGGGATTCGGCGAGACCGGGCCATCGCAAGAGGTTCACGTCACCAATATGGCTCCGGCGAACTTCCTCGTCCGATGGGCTGCGGACGCTTCGGGGACCTATCGCGTGTATCGGGGGCCTACCCCCGGACGCGAGTCGATCTATTTCGAGGTCATCGGGACTCCTGACGCGGGACAGATCATCTTCACGGATTCAGGACAGCTGCCCTCAGGTACCGGTACGCCTCCACCCCCCGAGGGTAGGGCGATTTTCGACGTCCCGCAATCGGGTCTTACCCCCGTGGGCCAGGCGATGACAATCGGCTCACCCGGAACGCTGACCGTCGGTCTCATCAGCTGGTCTGGCGATCCCTCTCAACGGTGGAACGGAACGAGCTCCGATGTGCTAAGCGGTCTGACATCCGTGGGTACGCGCGTGCTGGCGTCTCCGTTCCAGGCGGACGCCGCGGATGTCGCGCCGGACGGAGCCCGAGGCTTCTTGCCTCTATACGGGTTGTTCCTCGAGTTGGGGGACCGCAGCTTCTTCGCCGTCCAAGATCCCGACATCTACACGATCGTGTCAACGCAGCCGGCATCTGACACAACCCGGTCCTCCGTCACGACGAGCGCGGGGCAGACAAACAGCCTGGCCAAGGAGATCAGCCGCGCGTTCGCCGACCAAGCCCCGCCGAGCATGCTGGCGGCGAGTGCCCCAAGCGGACAGATTCGATTCGCTGCGGCGTACCACCCATGGGTAAAGGCGTTGATCCAGCAGCTTCGAACCGGCCGGATATCCGGTCTGATGGACCGTGCGCTC
Organism: uncultured Solirubrobacterales bacterium; assembly: GCA_963794285.1. Classification (GTDB taxonomy): domain Bacteria; phylum Actinomycetota; class Thermoleophilia; order Solirubrobacterales; family Solirubrobacteraceae; genus Palsa-465. The sequence continues at coordinate 470,394 of CAWCDS010000005.1, read as the reverse complement.
CAGACGACGCCAGGTGACGTGGTCCAGCCACCGATACCCGCGTTCGACTTCGGCGCTTACGTCAACGGCGGCTCGACCGGGAACGACACCATCGTGCAGCCATATCCGAAGGATGACATCGACTTTTCGCCTGGAGGGATGTACAGCACCTACAACTGGGAGCTGTTCTTCCACATCCCGCTGATGATCGCGCGGGGGCTGATGAACAACCGACGATTCGAAGACGCGAGGACGTGGCTGCAATACATCTTCAACCCGAACGACACCAGCTCTAACCCGGCGCCGCAGAAGTACTGGCAGACAGGCGGCCTGTTCACCTACTCCGGCGAGCCGCCCGATCCCGCAGTGGCTGGCCTGCTCGATCTGCTCGCGGGCGACGGCGCCGATCCCGTCAGTCAGGCGGCAGCCCAGAAGCAGGTCACGACCTGGCTGGGCGATCCGTCCGATCCGGACGGGCTGGCACGGCTGCGTCTGTCCGCCTATCAGAAGACGGTGGTAATGACCTACCTGGACAACCTGATCGCGTGGGGGGACGATCTGTTCAGCCAGGGAACCGCGGAGACGATCAACCAAGCGACCCAGCTGTACGTTCTCGCCGCCCAGCTCCTGGGTCCGGCCCCCGACCTGGGGACGCTCGAGCAGGACATCCAGCCCTACAGCCTCGCCGAGCTTCGCCACAAGCTCGATGAATTCTCGGATCCGCTCGTGGGCGTGGAGAACCGGTTGGCGGTCTGGACCACAGCGCCGAACGCGCCGCCTGGCTTCGAGCCCGCACCGGTGGCGAGCCTGACGCCAACGTTGTATTTCGGCGTTCCGGTCAACGACAAGCTCGTCGGTTACTGGGCGACCGTCGAGGACCGCCTGTTCAAGGTGCGCCACTGCCTGGACATCCAGGGGCAGCCGGCGGCGATTCCGGAGTTCGGGAGCCCGGTTTCCCCGGGTGCGCTGGTGGCGGCGGCCTTCGGTGGCGCTCGCCCGGACGGAGGGTCGCCCGCGGCGCTCCCGCAGTATCGGTACGCCACTCTCATGCAGAAGGCGATGGAGCTATGCGCCGAGGTGAAGGCGCTGGGCGGGGCGCTCCTCACGGCGATCGAGAAGCGCGACGCCGAGGCGCTCGCGCGGATCCGCTCCGCGCAGGAGGTGCAGGTGCTGCAGGCGGCTCGCGCGGTCAAGCAGCGCCAGATCGACGACGCGACGGCCGCCATCATCTCGCTGCAGCGCTCGCGGTTGGTGACCTACGCCCGCCAGCAGTACTACCTGTCCCGGCCGTTCCTGAACGATCAGGAAACGCAGCAGATCGGCCACCTTCAGACTGCTGCCGTCCTCCAGGAGATCGGACAGGGCTTCGAGGTTCTGGGTGCGGCATTTGCCCTGATCCCGCAAGCGGCGATCGGAATTGCCGGAGCCGCGGGATCACCTCAGGTCAACGCGTCCTTTGGCGGTCAGCAACTCTCCGAGGTCACACAGGCGGTCAGTCGAACACTCTCCCTGCTTGCGTCGATCGAGAGTCACGGAGCGAACATGTCCGGGCTGATGGGCGGGTTCCAGCGCCGGCAGGACGATTGGACGTTCCAGGCCAACCAGGCCGGCAAGGAGCTCGATCAGATCGATGCCCAGATCGCTGGCGCCCAGATTCGCCAGGACATCGCCCAAAAGGAGCTCGCCAACCACGACCTGCAGATCGCGAATGCCGAGGCGATCGATGCCTTCCTGATCGGGAAGTTCTCCAACCCTGAGCTGTACGAGTGGATGATCGGCCAGATCTCGACGGTGTACTTCCAGGCCTACCAGCTCGCGCTCGACACCGCCCGCCGTGCCGAGCAGGCCTATCAGCACGAACTCGGCATCTACTCGACGAGCTTCATCCGGTCCGGCTACTGGAACAGCCTCAGCAAGGGCCTGCTGGCTGGAGAGCAGCTGTCCTACGACCTGCATCGCATGGAGACCTCGTACCTCGAGAACAACCGCCGCGAGTACGAGCTGACCAAGCACATATCCCTGGCCTTGATCGATCCGGTCTCGCTCCTACAGCTTCGCCAGACCGGCGAGTGCTTCATAGAGCTGCCCGAGCAGCTCTTCGACCTCGACTATCCCGGCCACTACCTGCGCCGGATAAAATCGGTCGCGGTCACCGTCCCGTGCGTGACCGGCCCGTTCGGCGGCGTCAATTGCACGCTCGCCATGATGCAGAGCCGGGTCCGGTTGAGCACCGACACCACCTCCGGCTACGCGTACCAGAGCCCGGACCCGCGCTTCTCCGACACGCTCGCTGGCTCACAGTCGATCGTGACAAGCGGAGGTCAGGCCGACACCGGACTGTTCGAGACCAACCTGCGCGACGAACGCTACCTCCCGTTCGAGGGGGCCGGCGCGATCAGCCGTTGGCAGGTGCAGCTTCCAGCTGACACCAATCGGCTCCGCAGGGACAGCATCACCGACTTCGTGCTCCACGTCCGATACACCGCTCGCGACGGCGGTCCCAGCCTGCAGGCCGCCGCCCGCTCTGCCGTGGTGGACCAGGCCTACAAGATCGGCATTCGCCTCCTTTCGCTACGGCAGAACGCGACCGATCGGTGGGCTCAGTTCGCGTCCTGGGCCGCCTCGGGACCAACCGACCCATTGACTCTGACCCTCGACCTGAACACCGACCTTTTCCCGTCGCAGGCGCCGCCGAACATCGGAATCAACCAGCTGCAACTGCTCATCCTGACCACCGCCGCCCTGCCGGCGAATGCGGCCATCGGCATCACCAGCCCGGGCTCGGCGAGCGCCACGAGCGTTGCGCTCGCACCCAATCCGGCCCTGGGGAAGATCCCCCAGGGCGTGCAGGCGTACAACTCGATCCAGCCGCTCGGAAACTGGACCATCAGCTTCCCGACGAACCTCGCCAGCCTCGACGCCACCGACGTCGTGTTCATCCTCCAGTACGCGTCGGAGTGATCGCCTGAGGCCGTGGAGGAGCAAAGGTCAGAGCGATGGTGGTTCACCGGATCGATCGGGACGCACGCCCGACGCCCGCACGCCGACAGAGAACGCAAAGCGGCCAGCACCCCGGCTTCGGCTGGGGTTCGGGACGGCAGGTCGGGCACGGGCAGCGGCCCAGGCGGGGCCACGGGTGACGGTTCGGACTCACTCGCAGTTGGCGGCCTTCCCGCGATCTCGCTGCCCAAGGGCGGAGGCGCGATCCGGGGGATCGACGAGAAGCTCAGCGTCGACCAGATCACCGGCACGGCACGGCTCGGAGTGTCCGTCCATACCTCGCCGGCGCGGGCGGGCTTTGGCCCGAATCTGACCGTCTCCTACAACTCCGGCCAGGGCAACGGACCGTACGGACTCGGGTGGGGAATCTCGCTCCCGCTGATCACACGCAAGACGTCGATCGGAATCCCGCGCTACGACGACGCCGGCGGCTCCGATGTGTTCATCCTGACCGGTGAGGAGCTGGTCCCCATGCTCGAGGAGGTGGATGCTGCGTGGCAGCCGGTCCGCCTCACCGTGACGTTGGGCACCACCGCGTTTACCGTGCGCCGGTACCGCCCGCGGGTCGAGGCGGGATTCTCACGAATCGAGCAGTGGGAGGACCCCGGGGCCGGGGAGGTCCACTGGCGCGTGACCTCCAAGGACAACGTGACCAGCGTGTTCGGCCAGACCACCGCGAGCCGCATCTCCGACCCCGACGACCCGGCGCGCGTGTTCACCTGGCTCCTCGATCTGAGCTTCGACGACAGCGGCAACGCCATCGCCTACGAATACAAGCCGGAGGACGCGGCGAACGTCCCTGCGAGCGCGCACGAGCGCGGTCGCAGCGTGACCGCGAACCGCTATCCGAAGCGGATCTGGTACGGCAATCGCACCCCGTACTCGGCCGGTGGGCCGCTTCCAACCGACTGGTGCTTCGCGGTGGTGTTCGACTACGGCGAGCACACCGTCGCCGTTCCTGGGCCGGACGAGGCGCAGCCGTGGCCATGCCGAGCCGATCCGTTCTCGACCTACCGTGCGGGGTTCGAGGTGAGGACGTTCCGGACGTGTCAGCGGATCTTGATGTTCCACCGCTTCCCGGATGAGCTGGGGCTGGAGAGCACCATCGTGCGCTCCACCGAGTTCGGCTATCAGGAATCCGGGCAGGACGATCCCCGGTTGCCGCGCTACACGATGCTGGCGTCGATTATCGAACGAGGCTGGATACAGAGCTCGGACGGCGCGCTCCGCAGACGGCTCAGCTGCCGCCGCTTGAGCTGAGCTTACAGCCCGCTGGCGATCGACGACACGGTGCGCACCGCCGACCCGGACAGCCTCGAGGGCTTCGTCGGCGACTTCGACGGCGTCTCGTCGCCGGTGGGTCGATCTGTTCGGCGAGGGTCTGCAGGGGATCCTGGCCGAGGACGACGCGGCCTGGTACTACAAGCATAACCTCGGCCCGTCGGGCGCTGGAGCCGAGTCTGGGTCGGTCACGTTCGGGCCTGTACAGCTGCTAGCCGAGAAGCCTTGCCTCACGGCGCCCGGGTCCGAGCTTCAACTCACCAACCTGAACGGGCAAGGGCGCCTGTGCGCGGTGAACTTCCGCTCGCCCGCGGCCGGCTGGTTCGAGCTGGACGCGGATGGCAGCTGGGAGCCGTGGCGGCCGTTCGCGCCGGTCAACGTCGACTGGCGAGATCCCAACCTGCGCCTCGTCGACGTCGACGGAGACGGACTGCCCGACGTGCTGATCACGGAGGACGAGGTCCTCACTTGGTATCAGTGGAACGTCGGCGAGGGCTTCGGCGAGGCCCGGCGAGTTCCGAAACCGGCCGACGACGAGCGGGGGCCTGCGCTGGTGTTCAGCGACGGCGCGGGAGCGATCTTCCTGGCCGACATGAGCGGCGACGGGCTCTCCGACCTGGTGCGGATTCGCAGCGGAGACACCAGCTACTGGCCCAATCTCGGATACGGGCGCTATGGCCCCAAGGTGGTGATGGACGGAGCGCCCGTGTTCGAGAACCAGGACCTGTTCGACGAGCGCCGCCTCCGGCTGGCCGATATCGACGGATCCGGGACCACCGACCTGGTCTACCTCGGCTCCGATAGCACGACCATCTGGTTCAACCATTCCGGCAACGCATGGACCGCGGGCCGCCGAGTGTCGCGCCTTCCTCCCGTGGACGACATAGCGCAAACCAGCGTGTTCGACCTGCTGGGCACGGGGACCTCGGCGATCGTGTGGACCTCACCGCTTCCGGACGACGCCACCGAACCGCTGCGCTACATAGATCTCACCGGCAGCGTCAAGCCGTATCTTCTGACCCGCGTCAGCAACAATCTTGGGGCAACCACGAGCGTGACGTATGCCCCCTCGACCCGGTTCTACCTCGAGGATCGCGCGGCGGGTAACCCGTGGATCACCCGGCTCCCGTTCCCCGTGCACGTGGTGGCGCGTGTGGAAACCGATGAGGCGGTCAGCCGTACCTCGCTCGTGTCGACCTACAAGTACCACCACGGATTCTACGATCCGACCGAACGCGAATTTCGTGGGTTTGCGCACGTCGACGAACTGGATGCCGAGTCACTGCCGAGCGATTCGGGCACCGGCCAGTTCACCGGAACCCCTGAGATCGACGGCGACGACTTCGCGCTCGCACCGGTGTGGACTCGCACTTGGTATCACACGGGCGCCTACGTCGACCGAGTGGATATCGCCCGCCGGCTGGCGCGGGAGTTCTACGGCGGCGATGCGCAGGCGCCGCATCTGGCCGATACTGCCGTCCCCACCGATCTCGACGCCGAGGGTCAACGCGAGGCGTGTCGCGCCCTGCACGGGCGGATGCTGCGCCAGGAAATCTACGCGCAGGACGATTCGCCCGCGGCGGTGAGCCCCTACCTGACCACCGAGGACCGCTATAAGGTGGACCAGCTTCAACCCCCGACGGGCGACTCCTACGGCTCCTACTACCCCTGGGAGCTCGAGAGCGTCGCCTGCCACTACGAGCGGGACCCCACCGATCCCCGGGTGGGACACGAGCTGAACCTCGCGATCGATTCCTACGGCAACGTCACCGCGAGCGCTTCGGTTGGCTACCCACGCCGCAATCCGGCCATCGCGCCGCAGAGCACGACGCTCGTTACCTACACCGAGGCCGACTACGCCAACGCGCCGGATCAGACCACCTTCTACCGGCTGGGTTTGGCCGTCGAATCCAGAGGTTACGAGTTGACCGGCGTCGCCGCCGGCGGTCCGTTCGGGCTGTTCGACCACGATGCGTTGGGTGCGGCTGCGGCTGGCGCCGCGGCGATCCCTTACGAGGCCGTTCCCACCGGGACGACGCCGCAGCGCCGGCTACTGGCCCACGCACGCACGTACTACCGCTCGGATGATCTCCAGACCGCGTTGCCGCTCGGCCAGGTTGAGTCGCTGGGGCTTGTCGACCGGACCTATCAGCTCGCCTACACGCCGGGACTACTCGATGAGCTCTTCGTGTCGGGCGGCAAGATCACGGCCTCGAGCCTCGCCTCGCAGCTGGCGGGTCCCGGAGGATTCGTCGACCTGGACGGCGACGGCAACCAGTGGGCCCCATTGCCGCGAACCCTGTACTCCTCCGATCCGGCCAACCCGGACGCCGGATTCGCGCGCATGCACTTCTACCTCCCGCAGGGTGCCGTCGATCCGTGGGGCGGTGTGGCGACCGTCGTGTATGACGGCTACGACCTGCTGGTCAAGCAGACGACGGACGCGGTCGGAAACATCACCCTCGCACAGCACAACTACCGCATGCTGACGCCGTGGCTAGCGACCGACCCCAACCAGAACCGCTCAGGAGTACGGTTCGACGCGCTGGGGATGGTGATCGCCACAGCCCAGATCGGCAAACTGATGGCCGGCAATCAGGACGAAGGCGATCACCTCGACCTATCGACCGCCGAGGCCTCGCCTAGCGACGACCCCACCACCCGCCTCGAGTACGACCTGAACGCGTTCGCGACCTGGGCCGCCGATCCGGCGCAGGACCCGGATCATCCAGCGCCTGCTTGGGTCCACACGCTCGCCCGCGTGATTCACAAGGACCCGCAGACGCAGTGGCTCGAGACCTACACCTACACCGACGGTCTCGGCCGCATCGCGCTGACCAAAGCGCAGGCCGAGCCCGGCGACGCGCCGGAGCGAGCTGCGAACGGCAACCTCGTCCGTGACGCCAATGGCGACCTGGTCCTCGCCGCTACACAGACTCGGTGGGTCGGAACCGGGCGGGTCGTGTACGACAATAAGGGCAACCCAGTCAAGGCCTACGAGCCGTTCTTCGATTCGAGCCCGGTGTGTGTCGACGAGACCGACCTCGTCGAATGGGGAGTGACCTCGATCACCCGCTACGACCCGCTCAGCCGCGTCGTCCGGGTCGACAATCCCAACGGCACCTATACCGGGCTGGAGCACGACCCGTGGGGCACCGCCGGCTCGGACGAGAACGACACCGTCCTCGACGGTGCCTGGTACGCGGCCCGGGCCGAAGGGCAACTCGGGGACGACGAGCTCGACGCGGCCACCAAGGCCTCCGCCGACGCCGCGACGCCGACGGTCTCCAACCAGGACCCGCTGGGGCGCGTGTGCGAGACGGTCATGGACAACGGAGCGGCGGGCAAATACTCGACTTCGCTCACCCTCGACGTCGAAGGGCACGTCCTGGCCACCACTGATGCCCTCGGGCGCGAGGTTCAGAGCTCCGACTACTCCCCGGGCGGACGCGAGCTGCACCGAACGAGTATTGACGCCGGCCAGCGCTGGATACTCTACGACGCCGCGGGACAGCATCTGCTCGCATGGGACAGTCGCCAGCACCAGATCCGCTGTACCTACGACGCGCTGCACCGACCGGTCGGTCTTTATGTGACTACCGGCACGGGCCCCGACCGTCTCGCCGAACAGGTCATCTACGGCGAAGGCCTTGCCACCGCGCAGGCACAGAACCTGCGGGGCGCCGAGTACCAGCGCAAGGACGAAGCCGGGATCGCGACCACCCTCCAGCGCGACTTCAAGGGCAACATCCTTGCCTCCGCACGCGAGTTGCTCTCCGACTACGTGGAGGACGTCGACTGGTCCTCCAGTCCGACGCTCGCCGACGATCCCCCCTTCACCACCAACGAGACCTTCGACGCGCTGAACCGCGTCACCACCGCGACCGCCCCCGACTCAAGCATCACCACTCCGGTGTTCAACGATCGCGGTCTGCTGGCCAGCGTAAGCGTGACGCTGGCCAGCACCGGGGTGGTCACGACAGTCGTTGCGAGCAGTGCGTACGACGCCAAGGGCCAACGCCAGTCGGTCGCGTACGGTAACGGCACGGTGACGACATACAACTACGACCGCGAGACATTCCGCCTGACCGAGCTGAAGACCACCCGCCCCGGCGATGTGGGGGCACTGCAGGACCTGAGCTACACCTATGACCCGGTCGGGAATGTGACGCGCCTGCGCGACGACGCGCAACAGACAATCTTCTTCGACAACCAGGTCGTCTCGCCCAGCGCTGACTACACCTACGACGCAATCTACCGTCTCGTCATGGCGACGGGGCGCGAGCAGATCGGACAGGCCGGGCAACCCCAAACAGGCTGGAGCGACGCGGCCCGGGTCATGGTTCCGCTTCCCACAGACGGACAGGCGATGCGGACCTACACCGAAAAGTACACCTACGACGAGGTCGGCAACTTCGCCAAGCTAGCACACACCGCGAACCTGGGAACCTGGATCCGAACATACGCCTACGACGAACGTGCCGATCCGCCCACCAACAACCGGCTCACCTCGACCACGGTCAACGGCGACACCGAAACCTACGCGTACGACGACCACGGCAACATCGTCTCGATGGCACACCTGTCTCTGATCCAGTGGGACTGGAAGGACCAACTGCAGGCGACCGCGAGCCAGATCGTGAATGACGGGATCCCGGGGACAACCTTTTACACCTACGACTCGGCTGGTGAGCGTATCGTCAAGGCGACCAACAAGCAGGACGGCAGGCGGGCTGCCGAGCGGATCTACCTCGGTGGCTACGAGGTGTACCGGACATACGACTCCAACGGAAACGTCAAGCTCGAGCGCCAGAGTTTGCACGTCTCGAGCGGCGCTGGCCGGATATGTCTGTTCGAAACGACCACCGTCGACGCCACGGCGCCACCGACGTCACTGCCCACCACTCTGACTCGCTACCAGCTCACCAACCACCTCGGGTCGGCTGTGCTTGAGCTGGACCACGCCGCCGCGATCATCACCTACGAGGAGTATTACCCATACGGGAGCACATCGCTGCAGTCGGGCCGAAGCGCGGCGGAGGTGTCACTGAAGCGCTACCGGTATACAGGCCAGGAGCGCGACAACGAAAGCGGGTTCTATTACCACGGCGCGAGGTATTACGCGTCCTGGCTGGGGAGGTGGATCAGTCCGGACCCAGCGGGGCTCCGTGACGGGCCTAGCCTATATCCCTATGTCCGTGGCAACCCCGTTATTTTTAGCGATCCGTCTGGAATGTGGGGTTGGCGTGAGACAGCGGTACTCGCGGCGGCTGTAATCGTCGGCACGGTGGTCACTGTCGCTACCGCTGGAGTCGCCGCTCCACTCGTTGCCGGCGCGCTCGCGAGTGCAGGCCTTACAGGAGTGAGCGCGGCCATCGTAACCGGTGCCGCAGTCGGTGCAGTCGCCGGAGCGGCTGGAGGCGCCGCCAGCGAGCTGACACGGCAGGTCGGGATTGGTGAAGCGATCGGCGGCGCGCGGATAGGTCACGCCGCATTAGTCGGCGCCGAGATCGGCGCCGCGACGGGCGGAGTCGGTGCATACGCGTCAACGGTGAGCGGGGCAGCACAGCTGAATCGCGCCACCTCGGCGGTGCGCGCTTCCAGCATTGGTCGCGCAGGCGCGGCTGTCGCGAGAACGGTTAGTGCGAGCGCGCGAGCCGTTGCCCGAGTACCTGGAGCGGGAGCGGTCGTCTCGTTAGGAAAGGAGGTCGTGCGAAACGCCGCCCGCGGCCTGCAGTCGATCGAGCGAACTTCGGAAAACCTGGGGGTAAGCCTCGGACGCGGTGTGTTCGCACGCGCCTCGGGCGGACTACACGCAGTCGAGCGGTTCAATCAGGCCCGGAGCGTCGCCGGAACGTTCGATGCCAGCGCGCCACGCGTATATCGTGTGCAGGGTGGTATTCCGCCCGCGGCAAGTCGCGTCCGCATGATCGTCGGTTCGAAGGGTGAGATGCTGGTGCGGGGGAGGGCGATGCTACACGCCACATTGGAAGATGCCGGGCACGCACGCTACTTCCAAGCAAGACGGCCTGGAGCTGAAATTCTCTCCTTTGAGATTGATCGCCGAGCCGCAGAGCAGATCCGCGCTCAGGCTGTGCCGCAAAGGTGGGGTAGGGCCTTTCCGGGTGACCCACAGGTCGACGATCCCAGCGTCACTTCTAGCGCGTTTGGCCTACCCAGATCATGGGTCAATCGACTTCAAGCGGCAGCCCAGGCCGGCACGGGTCAGGTAGGCGGATTGGGCATCCTCAACAACCAGAGCACGCTCCTGACTGGGTCCGCTACACCCACTCTTCGCCATGATCAGTGATCACGGTCCGGACGACGACGACGACGACGTCGAGGAATGGACCGGCATTGCGCGGCGTGGCGGCGAGTTCTTTGCCCTGACTGGGATCCTTCCGGAGTTCATCCTCGACTACAAGAGTTACGATCCGGCGAGCCAAACGGAGCCGCGCGGCGCGGCGTTCCGCGACGGAGTAATGACTGTCACAACTGAGAACGGCGACGGGTTCGTTCGGGCGCTGAAGGGGCGGCGACTATCGATCTCAGAGCTCCGGAGGATTGTTGATTCTTCGACGCCGGACCTCCTGGCGCTCATTGACTTCGACACCAGGCGCTACGTCCACTCCTATTACGATCTTCCGCTCGAGGACTATGTGCCCAGTGGGTGGCGCGGGCGCCTCGGCGATCCCCGAGAGGAGCTCGGAAAGCTGCTCCCCCCACGATGATTCGGGAGGAGACGGGATTCTTTGTAGAACGGCGGTCGAATGACAGCGCGAGGTCATCGCAGCGAACAGTTGTTCGCCCACAGACGGTTGCGCGCGGCTGAGCGCGAGGGGACGCACGACGCGATCATCGGAATCGCCGAGCGGGCCGGTCCCGATGACGGCGTAACCGCGCACGTGCTGCGGCACTCTTTCGCGACGACGCTGGTCCTGGCGGGACCGATCCACCAAGCCTCCTCGAAGCCCGCTGACGAGCGGGACTTCGCGACAGCGCTCGGATCGCTGCTCCGTGGCCGCAGCGTTCGAATCCCATGCCGTGAGCTGTCACGGCCAGTCCGCGCGCGGTTCGAGGCGCTGCGGACCGACGGGATCCTTGACCGGCGCTACCGCGTCTACCGCGCCAGCCACACCGGAGTACGCAGGCCGCGCTGCTCGCGGCGGCGCGGCGCAGGCGCCGGTACTGCTGATGCCGGGGAAGCTCCAGCGGAACATGGACAGACGCTGCAGCGGTCTCGGACGAAGTCTGGATCTGTCGGCTGATTCCGGCCGACCCCGAACACTCCCCGAGCCGAGCCTGGTCCCCCGCGCCGCCGTCATGCCAGCGGGCCTTGGTGAACACCCGACGCGTGCAGCTGTTTGTCGTGCTGCTTGTCGCCTCAGAGTCGCGATCGACGCGCGGGAGCAGCGGGCAACGAAAAACCCGCTATAGCGAGGCTTTCTGAGCGCGCCCGGAGAGATTCGAACTCCCGACCACGGGGCTATTCGAACAGCTGCTTTGAGACCCGCGGCCGCATGAGTGCCTCGACCACCGCATGGGAACGCAACCTGCTCTACGCCAATCGCGAGTCCGTTCCAGCAGAGCCCGTGCCGGCTGCGATCGCGCGTCTACCAGGAGTGTGGAGCGGTCGGAACAGTTGCTCACGACTGAAGCCAGTCGCGATCCCGGCGGAAATGAAGTGAGCGGATCTCCGCTCGAGTCTTTCCTACGAGATCTCCCTCGCACACGAGCACCTCTTATCTGCAGTCGGATTGGATGCACTCACGATGTTCGCAGCGAGGCGCTCTCAGAAGCTCCTCACGCGTCGTGAGCGTTTTATCCACAGGCGTTCTTCAAGAGGAATGCCCGCGATCACGGTTCTCCCCAGGGTTGATCATGAGAATCCCCAACGCGGTAGCGCGTAGGGATACGCGCGCGGTTCGACGGAGGGGAGGCCCGAGGGCCGAGCCGTAGTCGATCCGCGCGCGTGCGCGGTTCTGTTGGGGTCCCCCTCGCCTCATGCGAGAGAGTCGTCCTGGTCTCGACCTAGCGGGGCGACACGCCGTACGTCAACGTCATCCCCTGCGAGCATCCTCACGGCCAGCGGGTCAAGAGCGGTCTGCCGTGGCGGATCTATGTGACCGACCGTGTGGACAGGCTCTACGGCGAGTACCTGTGGCAGCTGTGCGATGCGGGCGCGGACGTGGTCTTGGGTGACATGGACCGAGCGCTGGTGTTCGTCAACGTGGCCGGCGGCGAGCTGTTCGCCGCGTGGAGGCCAGGCAGCGTCTACTCGCTGGTGGCGCGACTGAGGCGGACCCTGGAGCACAAGGTGCCGGCGGGGTGGACGCCCCACTGGTTTCGACATACGCATGCGACGGCTCTGCTTTTGGCTGGCGTCGCGCTGCACGTCGTCTCGCGGCGCCTGGGCCACGCCGACGTGCAGACCACGATGAATCTCTATGGGTGGGTGAGCGACGACGCCGAGCTGCACGCCCTCGCCGATTGGCAGCGTCTGACGGCAACCTGGGAGCGCCGTATTGCTGCGTAGCGACACCGTCCCGGCCGACTTCATCGACCGCACCCAGGGTCACATCCGCCCGGACAGCGAACGCCTCTGGCTGTCCGTTCCCTTGGAGCTTCGCCGGTTGCACCTCGTGGTCGGCGACGCGCCCGAGTGGGAGGGCCGGTTTTCTCGGGGCAAGAAGGTCTGCACGCTGTTGGACCTTCGCGACCTTCCCGAGGCGATCGCCTGCGAGATGCTGTATGCCGCCTGGCGGCTGCTCGATCTGGGCGCTGCCGTCCATGTCGGCGACACGAGCACCTTCCTTCGCGACCTGCGCCGAGCGCTGAAGGCCTGCGCGCCGCCGCGAGCGTCGCTGATGGACGCGCCAGTGGAACGGTGGGAGCAGGATCTGCTGCGCGCCTGCGCCGCGCGCCGCGGCAAGGTCCCTGACCGCTGGGATCGGCCGCGCATCCGCAGCCAGCTGCACCGGATCTACTTCGCCGTGTTCGCCGCCTACGACACCCGGCCGTGGTGGCGACGCGAGATTTGGGACGCCGAGAACGACCCCCGCATCCCGCGAGAGAGCACGAACCGAGCACCGCACGCCTGCCACTTCATCGACGTCCACCCGCTGTGGTTGCGCGACGGATTGCGGTACTTCCTCGGGATGCAGATGCAGACCGGCGCGCTGTCGATGGCTAGCGCCCGCTCTTACCTGATCTCTGTCCGCAAGTTCGGCCGCTACCTGCAAGACCGCGGCGTCCAGCATCCGCGCCTGTCCGAGGATCGCGAAGCGCTGCGCGATTTGGTCCTCGGTTGGCGCGGCGAGGTCGCTTCGATGCGATCCGGGGAAGCGGGGGGCGCACGGGACTTCGACCCGCTGCTGCCCCTGGCCGGCGGCGTGAGCGCCAACGACAGCGACGGCTTCGTCGCCAAGCTGCGCTACCAGCAGACCAAGATCGAAGGCGCGCCAGACACGATCCTGGTCGACCGCGAGACCGTAGCCATCATCGACGCCCAGCAACGGTGGGCCCGCGAATGGCTCCGGTCCCGGAGCATCGACGCCGAACCGAAGTACCTCTTCATGCGGCCACGGATGAACCGCAACGCCGCCCGCTGCTACGCCTGCGCGACCTTCCGCCTGCGCCTGTCCTGGCTCGCCGAGACCCACGACCTGCGAGACAGTCGCGGGCGAGCGGTCGTCCTGACGCGCACGCACCGCTTCCGCCACACCCAGGCGACATCCCTGATCAACGCCGGCGTGCCGCTGCACGTCGTGCAGCGCTACTTCGGACACCTGTCTCCGACCATGACGATGCGCTACGCCCGCACCCTGGCCGAGACCCACGAGCGCGAGTTCCTGCGCTACCGCAAGATCACCGCGGACGGCCGCCAGCTGGATGTCGACCCGCGCGATCTCTACGACATGCTCGAGCTCGACAAGCGCGCAGACCGGATCCTCCCGAACGGCCATTGCCTGCTGCCGCCCCGCCAGAGCTGCGACCGCGGGGCTCGCGGATGTTGCGGTCGGTACGGATCTGATCGAGCACGATCATCCGCACCTCGCCGACGATTGAATCTGTGGTGCTGGCCATCAGGCCCTCCCTGTTTGGGGTGGTGGCCCCTCGCCTGGTTGCGGGGACCGGATTCCCCGACCCCCGGGCGGCCGAAGGACGCCACAATCGGGGAGGGATCCGGTCCCCGCACCCCGCAGCCTGCCTGCCGTGACTGTCAGACGTGTTCGGGCTGACCGTCGATCAGCCGGTACCCAACGCCCCAGACGTTGCGGACGAACCGCTGCTCGCCGAGCTGCAGGCGGGCGCGCAGGCGGGTGGCGTGCGAATCGAGCGTGCGGGTGCTCGCGTAGCTACCGAGACCCCAGACGCTGCGCAGCAGCTCCTGGCGGGTGAACACGCGCTCGGGCTCGGCGATCAACGCGAGCAGCAGCTGGTACTCCTTGCCGCGCAGCGGCTCGACCTCGCGCTCGCCGACCCACGCGCGGCGCGAGCGGACGTCGAGGCGCAGCGTTCCGGCACGCAGCATCCGCGGCTGCCGGCGTGCCTGCGCGCGGCGTAGCAGCGCGCCCAATCGGGCGCGGAGCTCCGGATAGGAGTACGGCTTACAGAGCACGTCGTCGGCTCCCCGCTCCAGCAGCCGCGTGCGGTGCAGCTCGTCGGCGTTGGAGGTGAGCACGAGGATCGGGAGTTGCGGGTCGATCCCGGAGCGGGTCTCGCCGCGGATCGCGTCGACGACGCCGAGCGTGTCGCCGTTGACGTCGACAAGCAGCGCGTCGAGCGGACCGCCGAGCAGCTCGACCGCCGCGGCGGTGTCGGGCGCGCACAGCGGCTCGTAGTGGTCGGCGGCGAGGTTGTCCGCGAGGTAGGTGAGGGCGATCGGGTCCTGCTCGGCGATCAGCACACGACGGTTCTCAGCGCTCGTCATCAGGATGCCTCCATCAAGTTGTGGCCCGTGCCCGGGGCGGCGGGGCCGGTTTCCCCGACCCACAGGCGGCCGCAGGACGCCACCATTCGGGAGGGACCCGGTCCCGCTGGCCCGGGTCTATTCGACGCGCACGAGCTCCTCGACGCTGGTGAGCCATGTCGACCTCCGTTTTGGTGGCGTCCCCGCCCGGGCGGCGGGCGAGCCGGTGCGGGACCCCCAACGTGCCCGCGGGGCGCGAACATTTGGGAGGATCGTTGCTCGGCGCCGTTGGCTTCAATCGGCCGATTGCGGGGGCTGCGGGTCGCGGGCGGTGCTCGCAGACCGGCAGATCGCCGCCTTACAGCACGCCGATTTCGCAGCCGGGGCGGTGTACCGCGACCGCGACCACATCGTCAGCTGGCCGACGCGCCCACGCCGCTGGGATCGAGATGCAGCTCGTCCGCGAGCCGCGTGCGCAGCTCGAGAAACGCGCGGCCCTTCGTCTGAAGGCGCCAGAGCCGCGAGGCGAAGTCGTAGATGCTGCCGCCGGTGCGGCAGCCGAAGCAGTAGAAGGTGCCGTCGTCGTAGAGCTGCAGGCTGGGCGTGTCGTCGGGGTGATGGAACGGGCAGTTGACCTTGCCGTTGCGCGTCGGCTCGAGGCCGGTGAGCTGGTGGACGTAGGTGCTCGCGGGGATCGCGAGCAGCAGCTCGTCGAGCTCGGTCATCCGTCGGCGGCTGCTCCGACCACCAGCGGCGCGTGAGCGCGACGCGGGGGGATCCTCGAGGTCGTGCACGAGCTCGGCGAGCGGGTAGCGGTAGGTGGGGTGGTGCGCGACGAGGCTGACCGGCGTCGGCGGCTGGCGCTTATGGTTGAGCGTCCCACACGGGCGCAGGATCCTGGCGGCGTCGACGGAGGCGAGATCGCCGCCGAGGCGGTGCGCGAGCTTGCGGTTGGCGCGCTCGAGCTCGGCGACGTCGACCGGGCGATCGAGCCGCCAGTAGGCGTGCGCGTGCCCGGCGGTGCCGGAGCTGACAATCATGCTAGGTACTCGACTAAACCGTTGCAGCCGCTCGAGCGCGTCGGCCCGGTCGATCTCGACCCACGCCAGCTGCGGCTCGGCGACGGCGTCGCGGCCGCCGGCGTAGCGGGAGCGCAGCAGCGCGCCGCAGTAGACGTCGGCGCGGCCAGCGAGTGAGGCGATCGCGCGCACCGCGGTATCGATGCGCCGGGCGGGGACGAACAAGCGGTTCATCGCGCCGTGGGCGATGGTGTAGCGGATGTCGAGCAGCTTGCCGGCGCCGCGCCCGCCGGTGATGACATCTAGATAGCGGTCGAGATCACTCATCGCGGGTCCTGCCACGTGGTGATCGGCTGATCGCAGATCGGTCAGCCCGAATGCAATAGCGCCGGTGATGTCCCTTGCAGCCAAACGGTGCGCTGGGCGCCGGGGCGCGCGCGCTGCCACGGGCCGTGATCGTTCGGTAGCTGGCTGACGCCGAGCAGCATCGACGCGAGCGCCTCGTGTCGTGGTTGCGGCACGCTGGCGTAGCGAGCGCCGGCCGCTCAACGAGTGCCGGCAGCACGTCGGCGGTAACGATCACTCGCCAGGCGCTCATCGCGACTGCCTCAACGCGCGTGTGAGCGGCGACCGCCGCCGCGGGCGGTACCGGGGCGCCGGCGTCCGGCGCCGGCACCGGCGCGATTCGCGGATCGTCAGTCCGCCGGGGGATGTCGGCGTGCTCGTCGGCGAACGCGGTCGGGGAGGTGGGGTGCGGCACGGCCGCGGCTCCTTGCGGGTCGGGGGCTCGATCGGCCCCTTCCGCCAGCGCGAAGCGGCGGCGATCATCTGGGGCGTCGAGCCGCCGGCTCGCGACTGTGGCGACGCTCATTGCGCACTGCTGGGTTCGCGTGCGAGCACGTATCCGCCGGTGACCGTGGGACCGTCGAGGACCTGGCCGTAGGTCCATGCGATCGAGTAGCCCGCCTGGCGCAGCTCGTCAAGCTCGTGCTCCCAGTCGGTGCTCGGCATGTTCCCGAGCGGACAGGCAAAACGGCCGGTGATGGTCCATGCGCGGATCCGCGCAACCACACGGCGCGCCGGCTGGCTTAGCGCGTCGGAGGCGGGGCTCATCGCGAGCTCTCCTTCTCGCGGGCGAGCTCGATGCTGCCGACGTGCTGGTCGTAGCGGCGCTCCGCGAACGCGTCGATCAGGTCGACGCCGCCGCCGACTTCGGGCAAGTGCGGCTGTCGGCGAGTCATCGCGGCGTCCATCACCTCCGCAAGGTAGGTCGAGCGCGAGCGAGCCGCGAGCGCGGTCGAGCTCCTCGATCAGCGCGAGCGGCAGCTCCGTCGAGACTCGAGCGGTCGGGCACGACTGGCGGATGACGTCGATCGTGTCCCCGGACGTGGTAGTTGTGTGCTGTTGCATGTCGCTCTCCTTCGGGTTGAGCGGGCGGGACGCCCCCGGGCCGGGTGTCCCGTTGTGCTCGTCGTGGCTTACGCAGCCGCGGGCTGCGGCTCCTTGCTGATCGGGGGCTCGATCGGCCCCTCCCGCCGGCGCGCAGCGGCGGCGATCATCTGGGGCGTCGAGCGCTTCGCCCGTGCGGGCCCGAGCGACGGTCATGGCCTCACCCGCTGGTAATCGCTTACGAGCTGCGCGGCGTGCTCGAGGTAGCTCTGCGCGGGGTGGTGCGACTCGCGGACGGGCAGAAGGCGGACGTAGTGCTCGTCGGGGATCTGGATCACCTCGACGAGGCGGTGGTGGTGGGCGCGGTCGATCCAGAGGCTGCCGACATGGATGCGTGCGGCCGGGGTGGTAGAGATGTGCTGTTGCATGACGCTCTCCTTCGGGTTGAGCGGGCTGGCGGGACGCCCCTGGCCGGGCGTCCCGCCGAACTCGTCGTGGCTTACGCGGCCGCGGGCTGCGGCTCCTCGGAGGCCTCGGCGCGGTCCCCGTCGCCGCGGGGAGCGGCGAGGAACTGCACGTCGCCGATCACCCGGTAGTCGTGGCGGTTGGTGTCGTCCTCGGCCTTCCAGGTGCGGCGCTCGAGCCGGCCGCTGACCGCCACCAGCCAGCCCTTCGCCAGCACACGCGCGGCGGCCTCGCCGGGCTTGCCGAACGCCGCGGCGTCGATGTAGCCGGTGTCGCGGTTGGGGGCGAGGCCGTCGACGGCGAGCCGCAGGTTGCAGACGCTGCTGCCGGACGGGAGCTCCCTGAGCTCCGGGTCACGGGTCAAACGCCCGACGATGTTGATGCTGTTCATGTGGTGTCCCTCCTTCGGAGGTCCGGGGTGGATTGAACAATGGGCGAGCACAGCCGGATCCGCCCGAGCGGAACCGAGCCGCAGGCGAGGGGAAGGGAGCGCCAGCGACCTTGCAGCGACCGGGGCGGTCCGGCTGAGAATGAGCCCGCGGGCAACTCCACCCGCGGCACCCTTGAAGGCGCTGAGCACGATCGGCGAACATCGCATCGTCGGTCGCGTTCGCTGCCGTGACTCGGCGGACGGCGCCCAGGCCGGGCGCCGGGAGCGCGGGCAACCTGCGACTCGCGGGTAGTCGGTCCGACCTCTTCAGGTGCCGGGAACGGTCTTCTCCCAGTGACTCATCGCCACGCGGCCGTACTTGTTCATCACCTGCGGGCTCGGGGTCGGCCCAGAGGGCGTCAAACGAGAGCTGCTGATCGTGGTTAGAGCCGGACCTGGGTCGCGACGGGCATCTCAACGCTCCGCCGCGGTGGCTGGCCTTCTTACAGACTTGACCTCGTCGTCGCATCGCATCGCCTTGTAACGGTCAGAGCTGACGGAAGCGGAGCCGACCGTCGATTCGGGTTGTGACCTGTCCGAGTCTGCCTTGGCGGTTCTTGCGGACGATGATGTCCATCTCGCCCGGGCGCTCTGAGTCGGGGTCGTAGTAGTCGTCTCGGTAGAGCATGAGCACGCAGTCGGCATCGGCCTCGATTTGGCCCGATTCGCGCAGGTCTGAGAGGACGGGACGCTTGTCGGGTCGCTGCTCAACGTTGCGGGAGAGTTGTGAGATGGCGAGCACGGGGCAGTCGAGTTCGCGGGCGAGTCGTTTGAGCCCGCGGCTGAACTCGGAGACGTCCTCGACGCGGTTGCCGGACGGCTTCTCGGCTCGCATCAGTTGGAGGTAGTCGACGGTCACGAGGCCCAAACCGTCCGGACGAGTTGCGAGGCGACGAGCGTGGGCGCGGAGCCTGGAGAGGGTGAGGTCGCCGTCGTCGAGGAGGTGAAGCGGTGCTCGAGCTGTGCGCTGGGCGGCGCCCAGCAGCGCCGGCCAGTCGCCTTCGCGGATGTTGCCGAGATGGAGCTGTTCTGGGTCGACGTCGGCTTCGGCTGCGAGATGCCGCTGTGCGGTTTCCGAATCGCTCATCTCGAGCGATGCGAACAGGGCTGGCCGGCGCTCGAGGAACGCGGCGTGCCTGGAGACTTGGAGTGCGAGCATGCTCTTGCCGATCGAGGGCCGTGCGGCAAGGATGTAGAGCCGGCCGCTTTGGAGGCCGCCGATGATCCGGTCAAGGCCGGTCACGCTGGTCGATAGACCGGGGATCTCGCGTCCGTCGCGTGAGGCGCGTTCGAGTCGGTCCAGCTCGTCGGCGACGGCACTTTCAAGCAGGCGCGTACGGTTTCCGAGGGCACCGGCGCGCAGTGAGAAGACGAGTCGTTCCGCCTCGTCGACGAGCTCCTCGCCCCGGCGGCCGTGCTCGCTGATGAGCGCCTGGATGTCGCAGGTGGCGCGGAGCAGAGCGCGCGCCTGGGCGTGGTCACGGACGATCTTTGCGTAGGCGACGGCGTGTCCGGCAGCGGGAACCCAGCCGGCGAGTTCGTCGACGTAGCTGCCGCCACCGGCCTCGTCGAGTTTCCCCCGCTCCGCGAGCTTGGAAGTGACGGTGAGCGGGTCGATGGGCTCGCCGGCGTCGTGAAGTTCGTGCATTGCCGAGAACACGAGACCGTGCTGGGGACGGTAGAAGTCGTGCTCGCTCAGCCCGGTCTCGAGCACCATCGAGCTCAGGTAGTGCTCGTCGAGCAGCGCGGCGCCGAGGACGCTGCGCTCGGCCTCGAGGTTGTGCGGCGGCACCGCGAGTTGCTGGGACGAGATCGTGCTGGTCATGCTGCGGGCTCCTGTTCGTGGTGCTCGAAATCGGCGAGTTGTGCCCACAGCGCGGCGTAATGGCGTTCGGCGTAGCGCATAGGCTGCTCACAGAGGACGGTCCAACGGACCTCGTCCACGAAGCGGACGAGCAGCGAGCTGTGCCTGGATAGCTCGGTGAGGGCGTGCCCGCGCCCGTCCCGGCCATGACGCGTGACTGCCCGTTCGATCAGCGCCTTGGCCTCCTGCCAGGACGGCGCGCCCTCGGACGGTGCTCTCGCCGGCGCGGTGCGCGTGCGCTGCTCACGTGCGTAGCTGCGGGCGAGTAGCTGGTTTACGACCTTTGCGAATCCCGGCATCGTGATGGCTTGGGAGCCGAGGATGTCGTCGGTTGTCATGTACGCGATCGCGCGCTGCAGCCTCGTCGGCGGGTGTTTAGCGAGCAGACGCTGGGCGGCCTGGTGCCATCGCTCGCGGTCCTCGGCGTACGTGTCCTCGGCCGCTTCGCCAAGCGCCGGGCGCCACGCCGCAACGAGCGCGGCGCACAGACGCTCGGCCCTCAGGGCCTCGGCGATGCCTGAGGATGACTCTCGCCCTTCCCCCTCCTGCTCCACAGCTCCGAAGAGGGGGGTGATGTTTTCTACATCCTTCTGTCGGCCATCCCCCGCACGCGTGGTAGAGGGCGGCGTGCTGGGACCGAGGTCGACGGACTTTCGCGTGGTTCTCCGCCCTGCTCCTGGCGGTCTGCCAGTCCTCTTCTCCGCCCTGCCAGTCCCGGTTCTCCGCCCTGTCAGTCCTGTTTGGCCGCCCTGCCGGTTCTGGTTCTCCGCCCTCGAGTTCGCGGCCAGGCGCTTCATGAATCGCGTAGACGTTTGCGAGGTTGCGGCCGCCCCGCTCACTCCGCCGCCGGGAGATTTCGAGGATTCCGCACCGCTCGAGGATGCGGTTGCAATCGTCGACGCGATCGACGGTCAGCCCAGCCCGAGCTGCGATATCTCCACGAGCGATCTCTGCGCGTAGGCCGCCGTGATGGTCGCGTTGCTCGGCGCAGAACTCGAGCAGGATCGTCACGAGTCCAAGGTCGCGCAGCACATGCCCACCGGGACGCGGACGTGAAATTTCGTTCGCCATTGCGACCGTGATCGCCTCCCATGGGCCGTCCTGGACGAGAAGCTGCATCACGCCGACCGGAGCTGCCCTGCTCGGATCGTTGACCAAGCCGTAGTCGATGACCCCAGCGGCACAGAGCACATCGAGTAGCCGGCGGATCGAGCTTCGCCCAGCTCCGCTTCGGTGAGCGAGTTGCTCGTAGGTGATCTGCACGGTGCGGTGCTGGCCTGTGTGGCGTTGTTCGTTGGCGATCTGGCAGATCAGCGCGTAGAAGCCGACAGTCCTCACGCGACGCGGTCCGTCGACCTGCGAGCGAATCTGGCTCAGAGCGCGTAAGCGCCACCTGGAAGAACGGCAGTTCGCGGCGGTCGCGAATCTCGACGGACTGAGCACAGCGCTCGGAGTTACTCACGAGGTCTCCAGTGAGAGCCACGGCTCGTGCGTGAGTCGAGTGTCGGGCGGGTCGACTTGTGACGCAGCGGGCGCCGACTCAGGCTCACGGAACGATCCCCCAGTGTCGTCGGCGGATGAGCGCCGGCTCACGTGGCGCGGGGTCATCGGGCGCCGCCCATGTAGGCCGGTCGCGCCGTGACTACCCCTGGACTAACGACGTCCGCGCTCGGCAGCCGTGGCGCTACGAGCCGGATCCCGAGCGATGTCGCAGCGCTGGTTCGGAGCCCAGAAGCGGGCCCACGGAGCGGTCGGTTGGCGCTGAGTTGGCGCGAGTTTTGGCAAGAAACGGCCGAAAAACGCGATCTCTTGCCAAAAATACCCCTGCGGCGCGATCCTCCTTGTGCCGCGAAAGATGGGGCTAAGCAGGGATTTGCGTTAGTACCCCCAGCCGGACTCGAACCGGCGATCTCCTGCGTGAAAGGCAGGCGTCCTAACCGCTAGACCATGGGGGCGGTGCACAGCCATTGTAGGAGTGAGTCGAGAGTTCCCCTTCGCAGCCGCTCGGTCAGGCGGTCAGAGCTGCGGGGCTGACGCGTGGCTAGATCTGGCGAGGCACCTTGCCGGCGACGCGCAGCATCGCGAGCAGGCACTTGTGCCCGGTGTCGGCCGTATCCCCAAACATGCATGGGCAGCCACCCGGGATCGTCAAGATCCCGTGCTCCTTGCAGTACATGACCGCCGCGTCGGAGCTACTGCCGGGGCCGACGCCACGGTGCAGCCATATCCGCGGCACGCCGACCGAGGCGCAGTCCGTGGCCACGTCGAGAGCCGCGCCGGCGGGGGTAGCGATCACGACGCCGTCGACGCCTCCCGGGATCGCGCTGACGGACTCGAAGCAGTGGTCACCCTCGACCTCGTCGGTTTTCGGATTCACCGCGAACACCTCATGGCCGGTGTCCCGAAGCCTCCGGTAGATCAGATTGGCGGGCTGCTTGGTGTCGCGAGAGACGCCCGCGACGGCGATCCTCGGCTGAGCGAGGAACTCTTCTGCGGCTTCACGAAGCTTGGTCATTTGGTCCCTCCGTTCTGTCAGCAGTTTCGCGCTGTCCAGGCGGGCCGGCATCCGCAGCCGCTACGACGGGCGTTCAGTAGTTCTGGGCATCTGGGCCGGCACCAGCTCCCCCAACATCGCACTGAGCGCGAGATAGGCTCCCGATCGGTGGATTGGAGTCTTGGCGAGTATGAGCACGTAGCCGGACAGCTGCTCCCGGCTGCTGGCGGCGGAGCGTGGCGCGATCGTGACCGGGATCGATCCTGCTGAGCGCCTGCTCGACGTTGCCCGCGCCGAGGCTACGGCCCGCTCGCTAAAGGCCCAGTTCGTGCGCGGTGCGGCCGAGGCCCTAGCGATCGCCGACGGGGCGGCCGACCTCTAGCCGTCTGCGTCGGCCAGTCCGAGCGGTTCGAGCAGCGCGCTCACCGATCCGTGGAGCGGGATCAGCATGAATGACAGCGCACAAGGATGCGCAGCAAGATCGAGGGCGGTGTCGAGCATCACCGCGGAGTCGGTAGTGCCGGCAGCCTCCGCAAGCAGCGACGCGACGATCGACGCGAGCAGATCGGTCGCGAGCTGGGGCGGGCAGAGGAGCAGCGACAGTCCAGTCATCGCCGCGAGCGCGTTCATATACGAGGCGCCAAGGATGTTCCCGATCTCGCAAAGGCAGGAGTCGCCTACCTCCGTCCCGGCCTCCACGCCCAAGAGTGCGCACAACGTCTCGGCATCAGCCGTCGGAATCAGCAACAGCACGACCGCGTCAAGGTCGCCCCCGAGCGGAATCACGACGCTCGTGACAATCTGGTCTGGCGGTCCCGCCGCCGCCACCGCGTCAGCCAGCGGCAAAGCCAGTGCTCGTGGCACATCCAGGGTCACTTCCTGACCCAGCATCTGGGACAGCGCGGTCGCAGCGGTACCCGCTCCGATGTTGGCCAGTTCTCGCAGGGCGTCGAGCTGGAGTTCGGTGTAGTTGGTAGTAGGCAACGGATTGGTCGTTCAGTGCGTGAGGTCGCTTAGGGCTCGCCGCCGCGTTTCCGCGAAGGAAGGCGCTCAGGATCAGCTCGGTCTACCAGTTACTCGCCAGAGTCCGCCACAGCTTGAGCCGGTTCAGAGGAATCGCTCACAGGCCGTCCAATCTTCAACGTTGGCTGCCGGGTGAGGTTGGCCTACTCACGCCGTCTGCGGCTGCTCTTGGTCGCCGCGCGCGTCGAGTTCCCTGACGATCGACTGGGTGTCGTCGTCCGCCACCATGTGGGCGTCGAGCAGCGGATTGATGATCCCGCGCAGCACGCTGAACGGGAGCCAGCGCTTCGGTGCGACGATCCGCGGCGCGCGCTTCTCGACCCCACGAGCGATGGCCTCGCCGGCCTGACGCGGCGAGAGCCGCTTCTGGAGCGGCTTCGGCCACAGGGCCTGCAATCGGCCGGACAGCGGGTCGGCATCGATCGCGCGACGTACCAGCTCGGTGTCGATGAACCCGAGGTAGGCGACGCCGGCGCTTGCGCCGTGCGGGACGAGCTCAACCCGCAGCGCCCGGCCCAGCTGCTCGACCCCGGCCTTGGCGATCGCGTACGGCGCCGTTCCCAGGCCGTTCCAAAATGCATAGATCGATGAAACGAGGACGATGTGCCCGCGGCGGGCGGCTACCTGCGGGAGTGCGGTGATGACCGTGTTGTAGACGCCGCCGAGGTTGACCGCGAGCACTCGGTCAAAGGCCTCACCGTTCATCGCTCGCACGGTCGCAGCGCGCGAGGCGATGCCGGCATTGGCGATCACGAGGTCAACGCCGCCGTGCAGATCGGCGACGGTCGCGACGACTCGCTGCATTGCACCGCGGTCAGCGACGTCGGCGGCCAGTCCGGTGCCGGCACCCGCAAGTTGCGACGCGGCTCTCTCTGCAGCACCTTGGTCGAGGTCGACGATCACTGTCACCGCGCCGCGGCTCGCCAGCGCCTGAGCAGTCCCGAATCCGATGCCACGCGCCCCGCCGGTGACGAGCGCCACCTTTCCTCTCACATCGAAGCTTGGCATCAGTCGATTGGAGCAGGCACCGGCGGTCCGCGCCGGCCGCTCAGAACCAGGCCGTCTTGATCGGGACCAAGTTCTTCAGCGCCTTCGCCTGGAATGGAGCGGAGTAGATCATCCACGGCTGGGACTTCCGTTGCGGCGATCCCCAGAGCGCGTTGTTCGTCCCCGTGCATGAGTAGTTGAGCCGCTTGCCATTGACGACGTTCGTGGCGCCGGTGTCCAACCTGCATTTCCATCCCGAGGTGGTCACGAGCGCCCATGGCAGCCCAGATGCGGTCGGCTTGCCCTTGTTCCCGAGCTTGGTCGGGAGAGCCTTGGTGAGCTTGATCTCAATCAGAGACGAGCTCCAAGGGCCGGTGGCGGAACACAGCACGAGGCCGGCCGCGTTCGCGGAGCTGAAGCAGGGGTCGTAGAGCAGGTTGCCGCTCATGCAGCGCCAAGCGTCCTTGTGAGCGACGGCCGAGGAGCCCGAAAAGCATGATCCGTGCACGGTCCTCTTGACATGCGCGGGCATCCCGCCCGAAGACGTGAATGGGCTGTAGATACGCGCATCCGTCCTGACGGCCGCCGTCGCCGTCGCGCAGCCACCAGCCAGAACGGCGACGGCCAGCACAATCTTTGAGAAGTTCAATGCCAGCGGCCGGTAATCCATGAGCCCCACTCCCTTTTGTCTGTGCGGTCGGTGCGGACCGGATCGTAACGCCAAGAGCGACGCCGGCCTTGGGAATGTGCGCCTGGTCGCCTCGGGGTTCATGTCGACTCGATTAGTCTGTGCCGCGGCTGTTGCATCGTGTCGAAGATTTCGCGTGCCCCGGGGTGTCTGAAATCGATTTCCTCAAGCTCCCAAAGGCCGAGCTTCACCTCCATATCGAGGGGACGCTCGAACCGGAATTGATGTTCGCGCTGGCGATGCGCAACGGCACACGTCTTCCGTATTCCGACGTCGAGTCGGTGAAGCGCGCCTACGTGTTCAGTGACCTGCAGTCCTTCCTGGACATCTATTACGCCGCCTGTGCGGTCCTGATCGAGGAACAAGACTTCTATGAGTTGACGCTGGCGTACCTGAGGCGAGCCCAGCTGGACGGCGTCCGGCATGCTGAGATCTTCTTCGATCCGCAGACACACACGGCGCGGGGAGTTGAGTTCGCGACAGTAGTCAACGGGATCACGCGCGCGCTCACCGAAGGCCGGCGGCTGGGGATCAGTTCCTGTCTGATCATGTGCTTCCTTCGTCATCTGCCGGAGCGGGACGCGATCGCAACGCTCGAGCAGTCGCTTCCGTACGTCGAGCTGATCACTGGTGTCGGCCTTGACTCGTCCGAGGTCGGCAATCCGCCGGAAAAGTTCCGTCGGGTATTCGAGCGTGCGATCGAGCTTGGATTTCGACTTGTCGCGCACGCGGGCGAGGAAGGTCCGCCCGAGTACATCTGGCAGGCACTCGACCTGCTAGGAGCTGAGCGGATCGATCACGGAGTGCGTTGCATTGAGGATCCGCGGCTGGTGGATCGGCTCGTGACCGAGCGGGTGCCGCTGACGGTCTGCCCGCTCTCGAACGTGAAGCTGCGTGTGTTCGAGCGGCTCGAGCAGCATCCGCTCGCCGTGATGCTCGAGCACGGGCTGTGCGTGACCGTGAATTCTGACGATCCCGCCTATTTCGGGGGGTATGTCGGCGAGAACTATTCGGCGGTCAGGCGCGCTCTGCCGCTCGACGACGACGCGCTCGTCAAGCTCGCGCGTCACAGCTTCGAGGCGTCGTTCCTCGACGAGCGGGCGAAGACCGCCTGCCTGGCCGAACTCGACGCGTACGTCGGTTAGCGGATCCTGAGCTGCACGGGGCCGCTAATCCCGACCAGCTTGCGCGTCAGATACGGCTTGTGGTACGGCTTGTGACGCCTGAACGCCTTCAGGATCAACAGGTAGTGCCCACTCCCGAGCCGGTGGTTGTGAACCTTCCGGTTCCAGTGCAGCTTGGTGCGGCCCTTGTGGTGAAGGCCGAAGGGCACGACGCCGACGAGCTTCGTGCGCGGGGCTGTGACCAGCACTGCGCTGGCGTGGCTGCGTGGCAGGATCCGAAGGACCGTCAAAGTCAGCGCGGCGTCGCGGGTCAGGGTCGTGCTGAGCGTGTTGCTGGTCAGGATCACCGCGGTGGGGAACGCGAGCGGTAGATTGAACCGCGCGAAGTACTCGGGCGAGGACACGATCGCCGCGATCACCTGCTCGTCGGTGCCGCCGCTATTGATGAACGCGGTCCAGGTGGCGAGGTCGCCGGATGTCGCCGCACGGCGAAGTAGTGCAGGTACAAGCCCCGTCACCACCGCCTGCTCGTGTGCGGTTGCGCTCGCGCCCCCCTTGTCGCGGAACGTGACCGTGATCGTGAACTGGCCCCCGTTCACATACGTGTGGGTGCCGCTGACGGTGCCGTCCGCGATCACGCCGTCGCTCGATGTGCCGTCGCCCCAGTCGATCGTCGCGCTGTAGCTCGACAGCATGTCGGGCGCAGCGTCACTCCAGCCGGCGACCGCCACGCTACTCAGCGGCGAGCCGGCCGACACCGCGAAGTCGGGGACGGCGCTCGCCGCAACCGGAGCGTCCGCGACGGTGGCGGTGCCGACATCGGCGGTCGCGACGCCGTTGAGGTGTACGACACCCTCGTGATGTACGAGCCCTCCTCCGCGTACGGGTGGCTGCCGCTGATGTCGCACGTCTGGCTGCTGCTCGGGGCGGTCGGCGTCCCGCCAGTCGTGGTGCCGTCGCCCCAGACGATCGTGATGCTCTGACTCGGCAAAACCCTGCACCGCGAGACACTGTCCACGACAACGCTCATCAGTGGCTGACCCTCGGCGGCAATGATCGACGCCGCCGTACCATCAGCCCTCGCGACCGCACTGCCAATCGCCATCGATCCGGTCAGCACCAGCACGACCCCGGCTATCCCCCGGAAAACCCTCACGGGCACATTCTCGCAGCCGCCGCCACCCACCGTTGCGAGACCACTGCTCGCGTGACCCGGCCACGGGCCGGATGCTGGGCTCAAGCTGCGGTTTCGGCGGTCGAGAACCGGGAGGACGGATGCCGCTTTCGAAGTGACGAACACAGGCGCTCAAGATCGGAGCCTACGATGAGTACAAACGGGTTGCGCGATCCCGCCATGGGTACGGTTCTTGACCTCGCTCATGGCCTTCTGGCCGATCTGGATCTGGAAGCCGTCCTATCACGCGTGGTTGAGTCCGCGCGCGAGCTCTCCGGCGCCAAGTACGCAGCATTGGGGGTTCTCGATGACGAGGGACACGAACTGGCGCGCTTCATCACCGCCGGCGTGGACGATGCGACTCGGGAGGAGATCGGCGCTCTGCCCACCGGTAAAGGCTTGCTCGGTGTGCTGATTCAGCGGCCGGAACCGCTGCGTCTGAGTGATCTTGGCGAGCACCCAGGCGTTGCCGGCTTTCCGGCCGGCCACCCACCGATGAAGTCCTTCCTCGGCGTTCCGATCACGGCCGCCGAACAGCCGATTGGAAATTTGTACCTCACAGACAAGGCCGGGGGCGAGCAGTTCACAGATGACGACGAGGCGGGATTGGTGATCCTGGCTCAATTCGCCGGGGTGGCGATCGATCACGCGCGCCGCCATGCCGGCTTGGAGGCCCGACGGGCGAATCTGCAGCGGACCCTCGATGCGTTGAACGCCACCCTGCAGATCGCAGAGCCAGAAGGCAACGAGGCGAACGTCGAGGCGACGTTGCAGCTGATAGCCCTACGCGGACAGGCGCAGCGATGGACACGAGCGATGGTGAGCGAACAGCTGCGCGACGGCAAACGGCGGCTGCTCGCCGTTCTCAGCGAATAGCATCAACCGCGACTCCTCGTCGCCGGCCGCATAGACGTCGATGAATCTCTGTGCGCTGGCCTGCACTGCGGCGATGCCGGGATCCGAGTGCGGAGCCGGCTGCGCAGCCTGAGGTGGGGCATCGCCCGAGGCCTTGACGATTCTCTGCAGCTCGGGCGCGGTACCAGAGATCGTGAAAATCAAATCGCCCCGCACGAACGGCTGGGTTTCATCGCTATTGCGAGAAATCACCACGGCCCGCACGGCGGGATTGCGGGTCTCGAATACAGCCGCGTATAGCTGCTGGCCATCGGGCGAGCCGTCGATCGACAGTCCTGCGTCGGCTTTGTGTGTGGCGTCGACCTGCAGCACACCCTCGTTCGGGGCATAGAGGGTGATCCTGTAGCCGGCCTTCTGGAGATTGGCTTTGACCTCGTCGAGCGTCAGCGGGACGACCGAGCTTCCGGAGCTGGCTGTGCCGCCGTGCCCCGATCCGCCGCAGCCCGCGACTGCAACCGCCAACAGGCACGCAAGCACAACTCGTTGCTCACGGCTCGTGCGCATCGCCGGAATGGTAGGGCCGGGCCTGTTCGTTACGGCGCTCCGCGGGGAGGAGCTGGTCGGCTCAACCCAAACCCAACCCAAGACCTCCGAGAGGGAGCGGCGGAGGGCTTCGCGGAGGCGGACGGCAGATCGTGACCGTCTCGTTGAGCGTGATGGGCGGGAGCCCGGAGCCGGGGACCGATGCTCCCGGCCGGCGCCCTTATGGCGCGAACCGTAATGCTCGCGGCGCCCGGGTGTGACCGCATCACCCAGATCGGGTGATCCCAACTATCGACTTTGCTGCGGGCGAGCCGATAGGGTCGCAGTCATGAAGCGGGACTCGCGGGTCGTGTACTCGAGCACCGACGGTGACTTGCGCAAGGCGCGTGACCCCAAGCTCAAGGAGCGCCAGAGCGACGGCAATCGCGTCGAGGTCCGGCGCGAGGTCGCGGGCCGCCGCGGCAAGGGCGTGACCACGGTCTCGGGTGTGCCGGTCGACGATTCCGGCCTGAAGGAACTCGCCGGCAAGCTCAAGAAGCGCTGTGGCGTCGGCGGCTCGGTCAAGGGTGGCGTCATCGAGATTCAGGGCGACCACCGCGACGTGGTGGTCGAGATCCTGAAGGCCGAGGGATACACGCCCGTCCTCGCCGGAGGCTGATGCGCGTCGATAAGTGGCTGTGGACGGCACGGCTGTTCAAGACACGCGCGCTGGCGGCGGGGGCCGTCAAGGGCGGGCGTGTGCACGTGGATGGCGCAGCTGCGAAGCCGAGCCGCGAAGTCGGGCCCGGTGACGAGATCGAGATCACCGTCGGCACCGTGCGGCGGACGGTGATCGTCCGCGGCGCGGCCGAGCGGCGCGTGTCAGCCGCAGAGGCGGCCAACCTCTACGAAGAGACCGAGAACAGCGTTGCGGAGCGCCAGCGTCAGGCCGAGTTGCGCCGGCTCGCCGGGCCAGTCAACTTCGGCGGTCGCCCGACCAAGCGCGACCGACGCCGGTACGACGCCGGCCGCCACTAGCGATCGACCTCCGCGGCGTCAGGCTGAGGCGCTCGCCTTCGTCGCGCCGAACGCACTGGCCAGCGCCTTCGCGGCGGGCGGTTTGCACTCGAGCTTGAACTGCGAGCCGCCGGCGCTGATCGTGAGCACGTTCCACTTGCTCTTGATCTCGTCGACCTGCTCGAGTGGGACCTCGCTCAGCAGCCCCTCGACCTCCTTGACGCTGCCCGTGAACGAGATCGCCAGGTCCATCGTCAGGATCCGGCGATTCGTGAGCGCGAGACCTGAGCTGCGTTTCACCACCAGCCCGACCTCCTCCGCGGCGTTCTTGTTCTTATTGCTCCAGCGGGCGCCGATCTCGCCCGCACCCAGGCCACCCGCGGCCGCGGTCGTGCTCCCGCGCGGAGAGACGACCAGCGCCGAGACGATCTCCTCGCTCGGCTCCAGCAGCCGCCGAAGCTGGTGGACGGCCACGGTCGCCGCGGGCATCAGCACCACGGCGAGCCCAGTGGGGCGCGGCCGGAAAGCCGCGCCCCACCGTTCAGTCGAGCTTCGCCTCAACCGACGCGATATACGTACGGGATCGTCGTGAGCGTGTCACCGCCGTCTGACACCAGGTTGAAGGTGTCGACGTCGAGGAACCCGCGCACGACCGTTCCCTTCGGTGCGTTCGGGGTGATCGTCAGCGTGATCAGGCCCGAGTCGCCGGGACCGAGCGTCAGCGGCGAGTACGGCGCCGTCGGGTCGACGCTCTGCGCCCACAGGTCACCGCTGTCCGCGGACACGGCGGAGTCGAACGGGTTGGTGTGTGCGACCGCGGCGAGGTTGACGCTGGCACCGCTCGCGACGCCGGTCGCCCCGAACGGCCCGGTCGGTTCGGGGAGCCCGAAGTAGAACCCGGGAGCCAGCTCCGGCGCGGTAACCGTCGACACCGCTGCATTGCCGAACGACACGCCGCCGACGTCGGGATCGCCGCTGAAGTACGACGTCTCCATTGTGATCGGGACGGTGCCCTGAGCGACAACGGTGACGTTGTTCGTGTTCGTCGGCACGAGCCAGTTCGGCTGAGCGGACAGAGACAGCGGCAATCCCACACTGTTCGTGCCGGCCCCGCGCAGCACCTGCGGGACCCGGCCGTTCAGCCGGGCATCAGCAAAGTAGTCCTTGTTGATGTTCCCGGTGTTCCTGACCCGGATCGTCGCTGTCACCGGCCTGCCGGCCGGCAAAACGATGCGCCGCGACTCGGGAATGCCCTTGCTCGTTATGTTCGGTGCGCCGAACGAGATCGAACCGTTGAACGGTTCGCTCAGATGCGTTCCGTCGACTGGTCCGTTGACGAGCAGGGTCACCGTCCACACGCCGCCCGAGGGCGACGCTTGGAAGAACTGCATCGTCGAACCGAAGCCGGCGAAAACGCCTCCAGCGTTCACTACGGCGCTGGACTGCTCGTCGAGCGGCTGCCCGTTCGGATCGACGAGGTAGCCCGTGAGCTGGTAGCCCGGATCCGCGAGGCGGAAACCGAGGTTCAGCGCCGGCTTTCCTGGAGGCAGCCTGAACTGATACGTGAACGACTGGCCGGCGTTGCCGGTCGCTCCGCCGCCCGTCAGGCTGCCCGAGAACGACCCGCCACCGCCGCCGATCGGGATCAGCGAGCGGAGCGTGATCGGGATGCTTCCATCGTCGCTCCCGCCGGTACCGAGGTGCAAGCTGAAGCTCTCATCCCCCGCCCGGCCCGCTGTGACGTTCACGTGGAACGTGCCGGTCTGCCCGGGTGCAAGCGTCCGCGAGCTCGGCGAGATCGAGCCGGTCGAGTGGAACTGCTCGGTCGCGTAGTTGAACTGCACGGGGCCAAAGTACGGCGCGTTGCTGACGGTGAAGATCACCGCCGTCCACGTGCCGGCCGTCGGCTTGCGCACCTCGACGTGGCCGAACCCGCTCTGATCGCTCCCGATCAGCGAGTACGCGGCGACCTGGCCGAGGGGGTTGAACAGGGTCTCGAACGCCACGCCGCCGATCGACTGGTCGTTCCACGTGATGTCGCCGTTCAGGTAGTCCGACCCCGCGGGCACGTTGAACTGGTGAAGCGCGTAGAAGTCGGTGCGTCCCTCACCGTCGATGTACGTCGGAGAGGAGGAGCTCAGATTGACGCTCCCGGGATCGCTGGACCGCGTCGTCGGCAGGCCCGAGATCGACGGCGTCACCGTCTGCAGGCTGGCACCCTCATTCGTCACATTGACGTGGAAGTCCTGTGTCTGGCCCGCGTCGACGGTCCCGCTGAGGGCCGTCTGGCGCACGAGCAGTGTGTTGCCCTGGGTGCTGCCGCCGTTGATCGACTCGGCGAGCTGCACGGCCTTCAGCGTGTTCACTAGCCCCGCGCCCTGATGGTCGGCGGGGGCGCCGAGATCCTGGGCGGTGCTGACGATGATCTGCTTGACCAACGCCGGGGACGGCAGCCCGCCACCGTGCGTCTTCGCGTATGCCTGCATCACCAGCGCCGCTGTACCCGAGGTCTCAGGTGCGGAGGCGCTTGTGCCACCGGCCGCCCAGATCGGCGGCGGGTTGGCGCCGTGATCGATGTCGGCGCAGCCGAAGAAGTGCGTCGTGTCACTGCTGCACAGCGACCACCCGCGGTCACCGGGAGCGACGACACTGACCGTCGCCGGGTTGAACTCGGTCGTCCCGGCTGAGCTGAGCGCGGTGATGTTGTTGTTCTCCCAGCCACCGGGCGAGAGCTGGGTCCCGTAGCGGGTCGTCTGCCGGTACACGCGATAGGTCTGCGTGCCGCCGGCTGCGATCACGCCGGGGGTGGTGGCGGGCGAGCCGATGTTGTTGAACGGGCCCTCGTCGCCACTGCTCGCGACGACCGTGACGCCGGCGGCGATGGCGGCCTGATCGGCCAGCGCGACCGGGTCGTCCTCGGTGTTTGGCAGCGGGTTGCCGCCGATCGACTCGTTGAGGATGTTGACGTGATCGTGCATGACAGCCCACTGAACGCCCTGGATGATCGTCGAGTTGAAGAACCCGGCGTTCGGCCCTGACAGGTTCATCACGGCGAGACTTGCGCCGGGCGCGATGCCCTTGATCTTGATGTTGCAGCCCGGCGGCAGCGGATGCGCGGTGTTCACGAACCCCGACAGGTCGTAGGTCTGGTTGGCCTGCGACGCAATCGTGCCCGCGTCGAGGAACGCTTCACGGCCGTCCGTCGGCGCGTTGGTGCCGAAGCCGCTGAAGTCCTCGTAGTCGAAGATGACGTGCGAGCCGTCCGGCCGAACGAGATCCGGATTGTTCGGATCGATCCCGTCGGCGACGATCCCGACCTTGATGCCGGAGCCGTCGAAGCCGAGCTGCTCGGCGGCATCGACGTTCATCACGGTCCGTGCCTCAGGCTCGATGATCGGCTGTGCCGGGTCGGCCGGGCAGATCTGCTGGCCCGGAGGGCTGGCGACGCTCGGACCCGCACTGCCGGCGAGTGCGGGAAGCGCGGGGCCGGAGCCGTTGCCGAGCGACGCGTAGTGCCTGAAGACGTCAGGAACCACCGCGCGCACAGCGGGATTCGCCTGCAGTTGCTGCGCCTCGGCGTTCGTGATCGTCGCCGAGATCGCATTGATGATCTGGAAGCTGTGCACGTTTCTCGCATGCACGCGCGACAGCTCGGCCCTGACGGTCGCCTGCGCGGCGATGGCGGCGCTCGCCCGAGCGCTCGCGGTGCCGCGGCGCGCCGGCAGGTTCGTCAGCTGGTTCTTGAAGATGATGATCGTGCGCTTCTTCGCCCCGCTCGACAGCCGGCGGATCTGCGCAGCGGTCAGAGCCGGGCGCTTTCCCCGGAAGACGCGATGATCGCGCGAGCCAGCGGCCACCGCGATGCCGCCGGCGACGAGTAGAACGAGGACGACAACCCCTAACGCGCCCAGTACCCCAAAACGAGAGCGAAACCGCATTGCCGCCTTCCCTCCTCACCCGAATTGATCCGGTCCGCGGGCATCCTTAGGGATCGTGCGTGGCTTTGTCAACAGGGAAGGTGCGCCACGGATTGGGCCGTTTCGCCAGCCCTGCTGAACCTTGCGGAAATTCCCAATATCCGGTGCTGTGGTAGGGGTGGCTGCCGGGCCGTACATTTCCGGCAAGCGCCGCATCGACCACAGGCATGACCGCTGAGACCCCACCGTTCGACCTCGTCGTGCGCCGCGCGCGCCTCGCGGGCCGCGCCCCGCTGCACGACATCGCGATCGCTGGTGAGCGGATCGCCGCGATCGCGCCTGCGGTGGAGGGCGATGCGGCCAACGAAATCGACGCCGGCGGTCGGCTCGCGAGCACAGCTTTCGTGCAGCCGCACATCCACCTTGACAAGGTGCTGGTCGGACCGCTCCTTCCAGCGAACCGCAGCGGCACGCTCGCCGAGGCCATCGCGTTGCTCCACGCCACCAAGCGGGCCGCCACCGTCGACGAGATCCGCGAGCGTGCGGGCGTCGTGATCCGGGAGGCGGTGATGGCGGGAACGACCGTGATTCGCAGCCACGTAGACGTCGACACAATCGGCGGCCTAAAGCCGCTCGAAGGCGTCGCGCTGGCGCGCTCTGACCACGCCGACCTCTGCGACATTCAGCTCGTCGCCTTCCCCCAGGAAGGGATCTGGCGGGACCCAGGGGCCGCCGAGCTGATGGCCGACGCGATGCGGTCAGGAGCCGACGTCGTGGGCGGGATGCCGCACTGGGAGGTCGACCACGACGCCGCGCGGCGCCACATCGAGTTCTGCCTCGGCCTCGCCGTTGAACACGATGCCGATGTCGATATGCACGTCGATGAAACTGACGACGGACGGTGGCGGAGCTTCGAGCTGCTCATCGATGAGGCGGAGCGGCGGGGCTGGGGCGGCCGCACGAGCGCTGGGCACGTCTGCGCGATGGCAGCCTGGGAGGACGACTACGCCGCACACGTCATCCAGCGGGCCGCGGCCGTGGGCGTCAACGTCATCACGAACCCCCCCACGAACCTCATGCTCCAGGGGCGCGAGGACCGCGAGCCGCGCCGACGCGGCATCCCGCGCGTCAAGGAGCTGATGCGAGCCAACGTGAGGATCGCCGCCGGACAGGACTGCGTCGATGACGCGTTCTACCCGTTCGGAAACGCCGACCCTCTGCAGGTCGCGCTGATCGTCGCCCACGCGGCCCAGCTCGGCACGCCCACCGAGATCGCCGCGGCGATGCGCATGGTCGGCGAGGATGCAGCAACGGTGTTGCGGCTGCCCGACTACGGGCTCATCCCTGGAGCGCGCGCCGACCTCATCGTGCTCGACGCCGAACGTCCCGCGGACGCGCTCCGCGAGCAGGCACCCCGCAGGTGGGTCGTACGCCGCGGTCGGATCGTCGCCGAGACCGTTCGCGAGCAACATCTACACCGGGCACGGATTGGAACGGGAGATCCGGCCTGAGTCGGATCGCGGCGAGTTCGTCGGCGGCGGAGATCCGCCTGGCGTTGGAAGGATCGCGGCGTCGTTGGTGTCCAGGGTTGTATGGACAAGGCGGTCAGACGTCTGGTGACTGTGGTCGATCTTGGCTGATGCGAACCGCTGCGTTCCTTCGCTATGTCCCGGTCCTGAGCGGACTCGCCGACGATCTGTTGGAGCGGCTAGCTGATCAGATCCGGGAGGTCCACGTGCGCGCCGGCGACTGGATCATGCGCGAGGGCGAAGTTGCAGAGAGCCTGTTCATCGTCCGCGCCGGCCGTCTCGAAGTGGTGGCCGAGGGGCCGCCGGAGAGCTTGATCGGAGTACTACGCCGCGGCGACGTGGTCGGAGAGCTGGCGCTGCTACGGGAGGACGCACGCTGCGCGTCGGTGCGGGCGCTGCGGGACTCTGAGCTACTCGAGCTCGGCCGCGAACCATTCGAGGCGATGGTCCAGCAGGCGCCGAGCTTTGCGCTCGGGCTGACCCGGGCGATGGGCGCTCAACTCGCCGCCAGCCGCGATCCGATCGTGGCCACGTCGCCGCCGCGAGCGATCTCGGTCGTCGGACTTGACGCCGCGGCCCCGACGGCTGAGGTTGCGGATGTTCTTGCGGCGGCCTTAGCAGCGTACGGCCGTGTCGCCAGCCTGAAGACCGGCACGATCACCGCGATCGACCAGGCCGAGCGGGACGCCGACCGCGTGCTGCTGCGCGGCGGCACCTCCCCAGGGGAGGAGTGGACCGAGCTGTGTGTGCGTGAGGCTGACCTCGTGCTCGCGGTCACCGGTGGCACCCCAGATGCCGCCTGGCTGCGGTCTGCTGCAACGCTCGCTGGCTGCGAGCTGCTCGTCCTCGGACCGTCCGTGTCCGGCTCGGTGATCGACGCGTTCCGGCCGCGTGAGTCGCAGGTCGTGTCCGACCTTGCAACCGTTCCAGAAGCGCTTCAGGAAACCGCACGGAGGCTCGCCGGCCGCTCACTGGGAATCGTGCTCTCCGGGGGCGGAGCACGGGCGCTGGCCCACCTCGGTGTGCTCGAGGAGCTCGTGGCCGCGGGCGTGCGGTTTGACCGGATCGCCGGGGTCAGCCTCGGTTCGCTGGTGGCTGCCGCCGCGGCGGCGGGCTGGCCGGTCGAGGCGATGCGCGAAGTCTTCGAGCGCTCGTTCGTCGAGTCGAACCCCAGAACCGATTTCGTTCCGCCTGCGTACTCACTGATCCGCGGCGCCAAGACCAGGCGGCTGTTGCGTGACAACTTCGGCGATCGGCGGATCGAGGAGTTGCCGCGTCGCTTCTTCTGCCTGAGCTGTGATCTGATCGCGCGCGATGCCGTGGTGCATCGCACAGGCCCGGTGGTCGACGCGATCTACCCAAGCCTCGCGGTCCGCGGCGTGTTTCCACCCGTCCCGACCGACGACGGACGACTGCTCGTGGATGGAGGAGTGCTGGTGGTCCGGACGATGACGGTCGGCAGCATCGACACGGTCGCGGCGGCTCGCCTTCACGCCGAACTTGTGATCACGCCGCAGGTCGACGGGATCGGGCTGATGGACTGGAAGGCGCTTGGACGCGTGCGTGAGCTTGGACGAGAGGCTGCGCGCCAGGCGCTGGAGTCGGAGCCGGACTTGCCAAGCCGACTGGGAATCTAGACACGGTCTGACGCGCGATGGCAACGATCGTTGAGTCAAGGGGCGAGTCCTCCGCCACGCGAGACGCGCCCGAGCGCGCCCGTGTGCAGCGCCGGCGTGGGCCCGAGCCGCGGGTGGTGCTCGCGATCGCCTCGCTCGGAGCGGCTGTCGCGTTCGTGGACGCGACGATCGTCAACATCGCTTTCCCGAACATCGCGCAGTCGTTCCGAGGGACCTCGATCTCATCGCTGTCGTGGATTCTGAACGCGTACAACATCGTGTTCGCGGCGTTCCTGGTTGCGGCAGGCCGGGTCGCTGACCTGGTGGGCCGCCGGCGGGTCTTCATCTTCGGCCTCGAGTTGTTCACGGTGGCGTCGGTGCTGTGCGCGGCCGCGCCATCGGCAACTGCGCTGATCGCATTCCGGGTGATCCAGGCGCTCGGCGCCGCGTGCCTAGTGCCGTCGTCGCTCGCGCTGGTGCTGAACGCTTCCCGCATGAGCGGCGCTCGCACGGAGTTGCGCTGCTGTCGGCCGTCGGCGCGGCCGCGGCGGGGCTCGGGCCTTCGCTGGGTGGCCTGCTGGTCGCCGCGGCGGACTGGCGGCTCGTGTTCCTTGTCAACCTGCCGATCGGGATCGCCGCGGTCCTGCTGGCACGCCGCCGTCTGGTCGAGAGCCGGACGCCGGGCCGGCGCCGGATGCCGGATCTGCTCGGCGCGTTGGTGTTCGCGCTGGCGATTGCGGCGCTCGTGCTGGCCGTGGTCAAGGGCCAGGAGTGGGGCTGGGGCAGCCCGCGGATCGTGGGCTCATTCGCGGCTGCGGTCGCGCTCGGGTCGGGGTTCGCGTGGCGCTGTCGCACGCACCGCTCGCCCGTGATCGACCTTTCATTGCTGAGGATCCGGACGTTCAGCGCCGCGAACGCGATGACGATCGTCGGAGCGGCGGGTTTCTACGGCTACACGCTCACGAACGTTCTGTTCCCGACCGGCGTGTGGCACTACTCCGTGCTGCAGGCCGGGCTCGCGCTGACGCCCGGACCGTTCGTCGCCGTGGCGGCCGCGGGCCCGACGAGCCGCTTGGTCCAGCGCGTCGGCCATCGGCCGGTGCTCGTCGCCGGAGGACTGTTCTGGGGGGCGCGGTGACGTGGTTCGTCGAGCGGGTCGGCGCGACCCCGGCGTTCCTGAGCGAGTGGCTTCCAGGGATGGTGCTGCTCGGAATCGGCGCCGGGACGCTGTTTCCCAACCTCAGCGGAGCGGCGGTCGCCTCGGCGCCGGGCGAGAGCTTCGCGACCGCGACCGCGCTGAACTCGGTGTCGCGACAGGTGGGCGCGGCGCTCGGCGTCGCGCTCGTCGTCGCGATCCTCGGCACGCCATCGCCGTCGCAGGTGATGGATGCGTTTGACAACGCCTGGACGTTCGGCGCGGCGTGCCTGTTCGCAGCTGGGCTCGGCTGCCTGCTCGTCGGGCGTGTGCAAAGCGAGGCACCGGCGCTGCCCGATGCGGCCCGCGCGGTGTTCGGCGAGCACGCGCCAGAGGTGCGGTCACGCGCGCCGCGTCCGCGCGCCCGACGGGTCATCCGCGTCGACGCGGCGGCCCCGCCCGCCGCCCGCCCGCAGTCGCGCGCGGATTTCCTTGCGCTCGTACCGATCCTGGCCGGGCTGGAGCCGTGGCTGAGGCACGCGATCGCCGCCCGCGCCCGAGCGACCCAAGTGCAGGCCGGTGAGTGGCTGTTCCGGGAGGGAGACCGGGCTGAAGCGCTGTACGCCGTGCGCGCCGGTCGCCTCGAGGTCGTGGACGAGGCCACCGGCGCGGTGCTTGGCCAGTTGGGGCGTGGCGATGTCCTTGGCGAGCTTGCATTGCTGACCGATTCGCTGCACTCGGCGTCGGTGCGAGCAGCCAGAGCGAGCGATCTGCTCGAGATCGACCGTGGAAATTTCGATGTGCTGCTGAAGCACTCGCCCGACCTGTCGCTGGCGCTCAACCGCCAGCTCGCCGAGCAGTTGCGCATGACCGGTGCGCCAGCGCCGACTGTGCGTCCGCGCCCGGCGACGGTCGCACTCGTCGCGCTCGACGACGGCGCGCCGCTGACGGCGCTCGCCGCGCGGCTGCTCGACGCGCTGAACGAGATGCTGCCGACCGCGCGCCTCGACGGCAGCGAGGTTCTCGCTCCGGCCTTGGGCCCCGAACCCGCCAGGGTGTACGGACCGCTGCTGGACCGCGCCGAGAGCGGCCATGAACTGGTGCTGCTCGTAGCGAATCCGGTGAGCCCGACCGACCCGTGGACGGAGTTCTGCTTGCAGCAGGCCGACCGGATCCTGGCGGTGAGTACCGGACTCAACGTGCCGGAGTCTGGATTGAGCGCTGCGCGCCGCGCGGCGCTCCAGGGCTGTGACCTGGTGGCGTACGACGTTGCGCCGGGCGCGCTGGCAGGGTGGGCGGCTGCGCTCGATCCGATCCAGTCGCACGATCTGCGCGAGCGGCGGCTCGATCAGGATGTGGCGAGACTCGCCCGGCGGCTCGCGGGCCGCTCGGTCGGGATCGTCCTGTCCGGCGGAGGTGCGCGGGCTTTCGCTCATATTGGCGTACTCGATGAGCTGAGTGCCGCAGGGGTCACGATCGATCGCGTCGCGGGCGTCAGCATGGGCGCGTTCGTCGGCGCCCTGTTCGCGATGGGCCTTGACCTCGACGAGGTCGATGCTCGCTGCTTTGAGGAATGGGTGCAGCGCCGGCCGCTCAGCGATTACACGATCCCCCGTCACTCGCTGGTCCGGGGTGAGCGCTTCCGGGCAATGCTGCGCCGCACGTTCGGCGAGACGCTGATCGAGGAGCTTCCACGTAGCTTCATGTGCGGGTTTACGGAATTGCGCCGTGGCCGCCTCGTGATCGCGCGCCACGGCCCCCTCTGGGAAGCGGTCGGCTTCAGCGTCTGCCTACCGATCATCGGGCCACCGCAGGTCCGCGGCCGGGACATATTCATCGACGGCTCACTGGTCGACAACCTGCCCGTGCAGGCGATGGCCGATCTCAGCGAAGGCCCGATCATCGCCGTCGACGTCAAGGCGACGCTCGAGCAGCCGAACGGCCGGGGGCAGCCGACGGGCTCGGGGTCTCGTCGGGGCGTCACGGACGGCGAACGGCCCGCCCGCGTCCCCACGCTCGGCGAGACGCTTGCCCGGGTGCTGCTGCTCGGCAGCTCCAACACCTCCGAGGCAGCGCGCCGGCACGCCGATCTTGTGATCAAGCCACGCGCCGAGGGCGTCGGCCTGCTCGAGTTCCACCAGCTGGATACGGCGGTGGAAGCCGGCCGCGTGGCCGCCCGCGCGGCGCTCGAGGACGCTCCCAGCTCGCTGTTCGGCTAGACGCGTCCCCAGACACAAATGTGAGGGTGGCCCTAGCTCACTCCCGTCCGCTTCCAATCACCGTAGGATGCGCCGCTCATGAAGCGCGCCCGGCGCCTCGCAACCACCGCAAGCGCGATCCTTCTCGGCTGCGTCGGCATCACTGGTGCGTCGGAGGCAACGGCCGCCACCGTCACAGTGAAGGTCAACAGCGATCCGGGCCTCATCGGAAACCACAAGTGCTCGCTACGGCAAGCGATCGCGGCCGTCAACTCACCCGGGGTGCGGACGCCCTGCGGGACGACCAGCCGGTCCTCGAACACCATCGTCCTTGGTGCCGGACGCTACAGACTGTCAGTTAGGCCGTCGGGGACCGACGACAACAGCTCTGGAGACCTGAACATCACGCGCGCGAGCAACGTGACGCTGATCGGTGCCGGCAGCAAGGCAACGGTGATCGACGCCTCCGGACTTGACGATCGGGCGCTGTCAATCGCGAGCCGAGCGAACGTCACCGTGAGCAAGCTGGCGATCCACGGTGGCCAGGCTCCGAGCGGGAGCACAGGAACCCAAGGGACGGGCAGCGTGGCCTGTGCGCCAGGCGGTGCGGGGAGCACTGGCGCCAATGGTGGCGGGATCTTCAACGAGGGGGCTTTGACGCTCCGGAACACTGTCGTGGACGACAACGCGGCAGGCACCGGCGGCGCGGGTGGTGCAGGCGGAGCGCAGAGCGCACCCTCCGGCTGCAGCGGGGGGACCGGCGGCCCGGGTGGCAGCGGCGGCGGGATCTACAACGCCGGCAGGCTCACCCTGACCGACTCCACCCTCCGGGCAAACGCGGCCGGCCCGGGCGGTCCTGGTGGCGCTGGGGGCAGCTCTCCTGGAGCGGCCGGTTCTGGCGGCGGCGGAGGCTCTGGCGGGCCCGGCGGCGGGCTCTACAACCAGGGGACAGTCACTGTGACCGGGTCGTTCGTCTCACAGAATCGGGCCGGGGGTGGCGGGCCCGGTGGACCCGGCGGGACCGGCACGACGGGCACAGGCCTCGCGGGACCGGGAGGTCCGGGAGGCTGGGGAGGCGGAGTGTTCAACACGTTGAAGGTGCTGAGCTTGGTCAACAGCACGCTGGTCGAAAACCTCGGCGGTGAGGGCGGCCAGGGCAGCCAAGGTGGAACCGGCGGTAGCGGCGGCGGGGTTGCGGTCAGGCT
Source organism: uncultured Solirubrobacterales bacterium (assembly GCA_963794285.1). Classification (GTDB taxonomy): domain Bacteria; phylum Actinomycetota; class Thermoleophilia; order Solirubrobacterales; family Solirubrobacteraceae; genus Palsa-465. The sequence goes on along the minus strand of CAWCDS010000005.1, from coordinate 428,571 downwards.
CGGTGCGAGCACGCTCGTCAACGCCACGATCGCGCACAACGGGGTCGGTCCGGGCGGCTCTTCAGGGACGATCCGGAGCGCGAGCGGGCTTGGCGGTGGGATCTTTGTTGACTCCGCAGAGACTCAACAGAACTCGCGGCTCGAGAACACAATCGTGGCCTCGAACTCCGGAGAACAGTGCGCCGGCACTGCCGAGTCGGCCATCGCTAACGGCGGTCACAACCTGAGCTTCGGCGATAGCACATGTCCCGGAGCGCACGCCAACCCTGAGCTCGGAAATCCCCGAGACAACGGCGGTCCGACCGAGACGCTGGCGCTCGGGCGAGGAAGCCCGGCGATCAATCGAGTTCCGAAGAGCGCTCACTGCCCCGGCGTAGATCAACGCGGCGTCCAGCGGCCCCAGCGCGGAACGTGCGACATCGGCGCGTTCGAGTTTGCCGTCCCGCAGATAACGATTCTCCAGCCGAGCAACCGCGGCTCATACGAGCACGACTCCGACGTCCGAGCGCGATTTGTATGTAGCGAAGGGGGGATCACCAGTCCGATCGCCACCTGTCGCGCGGCGGTCAGAGCCGGCCTCAGGATCGACACCCGCTCCGTCGGCACGAAGCATTTCCGCGTCGTCGCGATCGACAAGACGGGTCACCGACTCGTCAAGACCGTCCGCTACAACGTCTGGGCCTACGTCAATCCGCTCAGCCAGGTCAGCGGCCTCGGTCCGTTTCGCATCGACATGGGTGTCGACTACTCAGGATCAGGCCCGCTCCTGGCACTCGGAGACGCCACGATCACTTTCGCCAGTAACAACGACTCCGGCCCACCCAGCTGTTGGGGGATCACATGCTGGCCCGGTGGAGGCGCAGTCGTCTACCGACTCGCCGACGGGCCGTTCGCCGGCAAGTACGTGTACTACGCGGAGCGAGTCACGGTCACGGTCAGGACGGGCCAGCGGGTCACAGCCGGCCAGCAGATCGCCATCGAGCACCTCGGCTCCCCCAACATCGAAATCGGCTGGGCATCGGGACGAGGGCCCGAAACGCTGGCGATTGCCGAGGGACACCAGGCCAGCGGCGACCCGGGCGGCTGGTCCGCGATCGAGGGCAGGAACTTCAACAGCCTGCTCGTGCATCTTGGCGCCCCGTCCGGTTTCCTGCAGCCGGGGGTTCCCAGCCAGAGCATGCCCCGGGGCTGGCCGGAGCTGCCGGCCCGCGTCCATTCGGTCCTGATCCCCAGCTCACCGGAGCCGATTGCAGAAGGGAGGCCACCGCACTCCCCTGTGGGCGGTTCTTTGGGTGGTCGGGTTCAGGCGGCGACCGGCAGGTCGACGGCCTCGACGGGAACGACCGTTGCCGTGCGCCGCGGGGTGATGCAGAACGCGCTCAGCGCCGCCAGGACGGCGAAGCAGGCGCAAGCCCACAGAGCGGGCCTGAAGCCGGCGGTGACACGGGCGGGGCTGCCGAGGTGGCCGTTGGCGGAGAAGACGGCACTGCCGATCGCGATCGCGAAGACCGCACCGAAGCGTTGCGCCATGTAGTTGATCCCGGATGCCTTGCCCATCTCGTGCGGCGCGACGGCGCTCAACACTGCGGTCGGGACTGTCGGGAGGGCCATCGAGATCCCGACGCCGGCGATCAGGAGCGCGATCACGAGCTCGATCCAGCTCGTGGCCAGGGAGCCCTGCCAGGCGACCCAGACGAACCCGGCCGCCAGCATGCTCAGCCCGACGACCATGATCGGCCGGCGGCCGATCCGATCGGAGAGAGTGCCGGCGATGGGTGAGACGAACATCGGCGTCGCGAAGAACGGAAGCAGACGCACCCCGGCGCCAACCGGCGAGTAGTGGCGCGCGAGCTGGAACTCCTCCGTGACCAAGAGCCCGGCGGCGAAGATTGCGCCGGACATCAGGAACGTCGTCAGGTTGCCGATCGCGAAGTCGCGGACCGAAAACATGCGCAGCGGCACCATCGGCTCGGAGACCGAGCTCTCCCACCGGACGAACGCGATCAGCAGCACCATCCCCGCGACCAGCGTGCCGACGACCTCGGCGCTCACACCGACGCGTCAGCGAACGGGAACTTCGTTGGTCCGTACTCGAACGCGACCGCCGACGACCAGGGTCGATTCCTGGTGGCGCGCCAGTTCCGCGCGCAGGATGGGCAATCCCAGGCGACGTTCTGGATCTGGAGCGACGCGACCGGCAAGCAGCTGGCGACCCCCGCGATCGTCAAGATGAGCTATTGCGGCTTCCCAGCAGACGGGCCGATCGGCGCACGGCTGCATCCCAGTGGCACGTGGTTCACGTTCTGGTACATCTGCGAGTACGGCTCGCCGAGCTGGGGTCATGATCTCCGGGCCCAGGTCAACATCCCGGGGTCGATTCTCCAGGGGCCTGAGTGGAGCGGCTATTGGCAGCCCAGCTGGTACGGCAACCGGCTTACCGCGTCCAACGAGGCCGACGGCGGGATCCAGGCCGATGACCCGAGCGCGCCGCTGGTCACGAACCTCACCTTCAACCTCTGGGTCGCCCACGCCTCGTTCACGGTCGCCGCTCAGACGGGTGCACACAAGGTTCGGTTCGCAGGTCGCATCTCTCCGAGCAAGAAGCTACGGCCCGGGACCTACACCGTCACCGTCACGGCGACCAGCAGCAGCGGCCGGCGATCGACGCCCCACCTACTCAGCTTCACGATCGTCAACTAGCTTTCTAGCGCTGTCGCCAGCTCGCGTCTGGAGGAGATCCCGAGCTTTGCGTAGGCGCTGGTGAGGTGGGTTTCGACCGTGCGCGCGGTGATGAACAAGGCCTGGGCGATCTGGTTGTTGGTGCGGCCCTGGGCGGCCAACGCGGTGATGCGGTGCTCGCTGGCGGTGAGCGAGTCGCGGCCGCGAAGGGCATCGCGGCGAGGGCGGGCGCCGGCGATGATCAGTTCCTCTCGGGCTTGCTCGGCGAGGGCGAGCGCTCCGCTGTGGTGAGCGAGGTGGAGTCCGCGGCGGAGGTGCTCGCGGGCCTCCGCTCGCTCGCCGAGCCGCCGTAGCAGCGCTCCGAGGTCGGTCAGCGCGCGCGCCAGTTCGACCGGGGCCGGCGCGTCGATCAGGACGCTCACCGCCTCACGGAGATCGGCGAGGCCGCGACGGTCCCCGCGGGCAACGCCCGCGGCGCGGAGCGCTATGCCGATCGCGCGGCCCGCTCCCCACCGCTTGGCGAGCTCGACCTCCTCGCTGGCGAGGCGAGGCGCCTCTGCACGCTCTCCGACGGCGGCAAGCGAGATCGCAACGCTCGAGCGCCACGGTGTCATCGCGGGGTTGCGCACGCCCCAGGCCTCCGCGCGCTCGCCGGTTGCGACCAGATCCGCGATCGCCGGCGGGTGCTCGTCGCGGGCAGCGTGTAGCCGACCGCGAGCGAGCAGCAGCGGGGTGGTTGCCCACGATTGAGGTAGCTCGTGATCCAGGCCCCGCTCGGCGAGCTCGCTCACGGCCGCCGCCGTTTCGCCCCGCTCGATCAGCGCCTCGATCAGGAACGCCACAACGATCGGCGCCAGGCGGATATCGGCTCCGGGCGTGCTCGCCCCGCGGGCACTGGCGATCGCCTCGCTGATCGCCCCGCGATACAGCGCGCCGAGCGCGCCACAGGTCGACCCCGTCATGACCGCGAGCGGCCAACCGAGTCGCTGCGCCTGCGCGAGCCAAGCATCCGTCGCTTCGCGTGCTTCGTCGGCGAGGTCGGCGAACGCCAGCACCAACGCGGCCTCCGGGACCGTTGAGGCGGCGACCGTCGCGAGCTCGTTGGCTGCGGCGATGACCGTGCGCGCGTGGTGGACCGCCGTGTCGCGCTCGGCGCCCTCGGCAGTGGCCTCGATCGCGAGCTGGGCGTGCAGCCACGGGTCGAGCTGCGCGCCGGACTCGGCGCGCCGGCGCACCCGCTCCACCGTCTGGTGGCGCAGGTCCTGAGCGGAGGCATCGCCGAGGGCCAATGCGACCGCGGCCCGCCGGGGCCCTCGAGCGTCCGTGGCGAACGCTTCGGACAGGGGCGAGACGGCGGCTTCGGGGTCCTGCATCGCTCGAACCTGGCCTAGCTCGAACAGAAGCTCGATTCGGGCAGCGGCCTGGGGTGGCTCGGCAAGCGCGCGCTCGAGGCAGTCGGCGGCGACCTCCGGCGCTCCGCGCGCGCGTGCCTGAGTAGCTCCGGCGCGGAGCCACTGCACCGTCGCCGGGTTGCCGTCGGGAAGCGAGGCAAGCAGGTGCGGAATCAACTCCTCGGCAGGTGCTCCCTCCGCGGCCAGGAGGTCCGCGGCGCGCTCGTGCCACCGTCCGCGCTCGGCAGAAGATAGGTCGGAATAGACGGCCGAACGGACAAGCGGGTGCACGAACGCCAAGACGTTCTCGCCACGGAGGATTCCGGAGCGGGCCAAGGCGCCGGTCGCCATAGCTGCCTCGTCGGCGCCGAGCTTCGCGAGCCGGCGAGCGTGCCTGAGTTGGGCCTGCGCGCCCATCACAGAAACGGCCCGCGCGAGCTTCAACGCGCCCGGTGGCAGCGCTGCCAAGCGTACGAGCACGCTGTGCGAAACCGCCTCGGGCGTCATCCGGCGGACACGCGCCGCGCCGTCAATCGTTGGATTGGTCCCCTCGGCCGCCAATGCGTCGATCAACGATCGCAGCAGGAACGGATTGCCGCCGCTCATCTCATGGCAAGCAAGGCAGTAGTCGTCGTCGGCATCGGGCGACAGGTACTCGCGAACGAGCTCCGCAGACGCCTGGTCGCTCAATGCGGCGGGTCGAAACAGCTCGGCGCCACCTTCGCGCGCGAGCCGGGCAAGCAACTCCGCGTCGGCGCTCGGCTCAGTCCCCACAGGCCGTGTCACAACCAGGCAGGCAACGGGCAGCCCGGCGAGTCGTGCGGCGAGATGCACAAGGAAGCGCAGGGATGGCCGATCGGCCCAATGTGCATCGTCGACGGCGATCAGCGCGGGAGTCCGCTGAGCGACGTTCACTGTCAGCCAATACAGCCCGTGCAATGTCGAGAACGAAACGGCGACTTCCGCGGCCGCGCTGGTCTGCAACCCGACCGCCGGCCGCGCGAGCACCGCCGCCTCGGCCAGCAAATCTTCGCTGCGGTCGTCGGAGCTTGCGAGCAGCGGATCGAACAGCTGGCGCACCACGCCCCACGCGAATTCCCGCTCCAGCTCACCACCCCGCGCGCGCAGGACGGTCATCTCGGTAGCACGTGCGTACTCGCAGGCCTCCTGCAAGAGCGCGGTCTTGCCGATCCCCGCCTCGCCTTGGATCACCGCCAACCGGCCTGAACCTCGGCGCGCGCTGTCAACCACCGCGGTCAAGCCCGCCAGTTCCGACCCGCGCTCGAGAAGGACGCTCCCAGCATCGATTGCCATCACCGGCACTGTAGTCCGCGAACTTCCGCAGAGAAACGCGCTCAAAAGTTCGTGGTGTATCCCACGAGGCGAGGCCCGGTCGCTCGCGTCATCGTCTTGAGAGTGTCCTCCGCGGAGCTGCTGCACATCCAACTCGATCTCGACCGCCATAGCGCACCCGTCACCGGCCACGTCCGGATGGAGGGCGCTGCGCCGCGATCGTTCGTCGGTTGGACCGAGCTGTTCGTGGCTCTCCGAGAAGCGATCGGGGGAGGAACGTCAACCAACGAGTGGGAGGTTTGAACCAACAGACGCCAAGACGAATTGCATCGTTCGTGGCCGCGGCCGGCGCCCTAGCTTCAGTCGGCGCGTTTGCCGCGGTCGCCACCGCGAGCGCCACATCATCGCTGCCGACGCTCAAAGTCGCCCTGACCGGAGTCACAGGGGTCTCAGTCTCAGGAAGCATGCCCTCCGGCGCTGTGACGGTCGTCTCGACGTTCGCAGGAAAGGCGCCCAGCGGCCCTGGAGCCGGGCCCGCGTTCGGACTCGTGCGGCTCAACCCGGGCGTGGCCATCCAGCAGGCGGCGGGAGCAGTGCAGCGCGCGCACGGCGACGTCAATGCGCTGGACCCCTACGGCGCGCTGCTCGTGAGCGCAGATGCCCCGGGCACGCTCGAGACGGTGCTCACGCCGGGGAGCTGGGTCGCTCTGAACGTGTCGGGCAACGGCAACCCAGGATTCGCACCGTTCACCGTCACCGACTCATCGTCGACCGCGGCATTGCCCGCGGCCCAGGCCACGCAGACATCGATCGAGTTCGGATTCCGAGGCCCGACCGTGCTCCGCGACGGAACGATCGTGCGCGAGCAGAACGGCGGCTACCTCGTTCACATGATCAGCCTGAACGGGGTCAAGAGCAAGGCCGACGGCATCAAGCTGATGACGGTCCTGCGCGCCTCGCCCAACTCGTTCAAGAAGGCGCGGCCGTATCTAAATGGCGCGTTCATGGACCTACTCGGCCCAGCATCCCAGGGCGCGATGCAACAGATGGTGCTGGACGGCAAGCCTGGCTACTACGTCGAGGCGTGCTTCATGGACACCCAAGACGGGCGCGAACACGTCCAGCTCGGCATGGAACGGCTGGTGCGCATCGTCAAGTAGGCGACGGGCTTGGCCGCGTCGGACGCGGGGGTCGAGCGTCCGACGCGGACCGCCCCTGCCTCAGAGGACTCGTCCAAACCGAGAACGTCGCTGACTTCGTCACGAGCGCGGGGGAGGGAGCCGACGATCACTCCCTCCCCGGAGCCGGAGGTTAGGCGTGCCCGTGACGCACGCTGTGCTGCTCCACTGGGCCGTGGCACCGGCCGATGCCGGTGTCGCTGTAGGTGGCCGGCGTGCCGGTCCGGGCGGTCGAGCTCTCGAGCGACGACTCGAAGTCCCAGGTGTATCCACCCGGACCCAGCCTCATCTTCATTACGGCGCTGTCGGAGGTGAACGGGCTGGCGGTCGAGCTGAACGTCGGCTGGTGCCAGGAGGCCAGCGTGCACTCCCCTCGGTTCGCGGCGAGGTCCTGCGCAAGCCACTTCGTCCCGGAGGCGAACCATGCCCCGCTCGGGTCGCAGCCCCCGGGCTCGACCGCGCACTCGACATTGAGCGAGATCAGGTGCCAGTGTCCGAGGTTGTAGGAGTACCACCCGTTGCCCGTCGTCCCGAAGTCGCCCGCCTGGCCCTGCTGGCGCGGGACGGGTTGCGTGAACGATCCGGGAACGAACTTCTGGGTGAAGCTTTGTGTGACCGGCGTGCCGTCAGGATTGAGCTGGAAGCCGTTGAAGTAGTCGAAGTACCCGTAGCCGCCGACGCCGGTCTCGCCCTTGGCCCCCGCTCCCGGCGTGCCACGGTCATAGAACTCGTGGTTGCCCGGGCTCGGACGCTGGAGGAACTTGAACGCACCGTAAGTCTTGTCGTAGGAGCCGGTGAAGTCTTCGTAGCGGCCCACCTGGTACTGCAGATCGCCGAGGACGGCGACGAGGTTGGGCTTCATCGCCTCGATCTGGTTCGCCGTCGCCGCCTGCGCCTGGTTACGGTCCGCCGTGCACAGGTCGCTGGTCTTCTCGTTCTCGGGTACCGAGCCTGGTTGGCACGAGATGTCTCCGACCGTGGCGAGCACCGGCGCGTCGCCCGTCGAACTGACGCACTTCATCCGGCGCCAACAGCCGGCGCACGGCGCCGGTGATCCATTTTCAGCCACTTCCCCGATACCGCCGGTGGGGATCGAACCCACGACCTTCGGATTAAAAGTCCGCTGCTCTGCCAGCTGAGCTACGGCGGCGTGGGCCCCATGATCGCGCACCGGGGCCGCAGGCGACTTCGGACGCCGACGGGCGCCGTCAGCCGAGTACGGCGACCGTCTCGATCTCGACGAGCATCCGCGGGTCGATCAGCGCGCTGACCTCCACCATCGTCATCAGCGGCCGGACCTCGCCGAACAGCTCGCCGTGGGCGCGGCCGACCTCTGCGCCGCGGGAGATGTCGGTCACATAGACGCGGTTCTGGATCACGTCCGCGAGGCCGGCGCCAAAGCGCCCCAGCTCGTGCTCGACCTTGCTGAAGATCTCGATCGCCTGGTCATATGGCGTCGCTCCGACAACGACGCCGTCGACGCTCACCGAGGTAGTGCCACCGACGAGCACGAACGAGCCGAACCGCGCGACCCGGCCGAAGCCGAACGGCTGTTCAAACGGCGACGGCGGGTCGCCGGGCAGCCGCTGCACCTCGGCGCTCAATGGCGGAAGTGACGCCGGTTGGTGAACACCATCGCGAGCCCGGCCTCGTCGGCGGCCGCGACAACCTCGGGATCGCGGACCGAGCCGCCCGGCTGAATGATCCCGGTGATGCCAGCTTCGATCGCGAGCTGCGGACCGTCGGCGAACGGGAAGTAGGCGTCGGAGGCAAGCGCAGAACCCTTCGGGTCCGATTGCGCCTTCTCCAAGGCGAAGCGGACCGCATCGACGCGACTCATCTGCCCGGCGCCGATCCCGACGGTCGCCAGGTCGCGGGAGAGCACGATCGCGTTTGAGCGGACGTGCTTGCAGACCTTCCAGGCGAACAGCAGCTCGCTCCACTCGGACTCGGGCGGATGTCGCTTGGAGACCACCTGCATCTCGGTGCGTTCCTCGAGATCGGCATCGCGGTCCTGGACGAGCATGCCGCCGACGACCTGGCGAAGGTGGGGCTCGATCATGTTCGGCGACCGGCGCTCGCGGTCGTCGAGGATCCGCATGTTCGGCTTTGAGGAAAGGATCTCGAGCGCATCGTCGTCGTAGCCCCGGGCGAACAGAACCTCGATGAACTGCTTGACGAGCAGGTCCGCAAGCTGACGATCGACGCGGCGGTTGATCGCGACCACGCCGCCGAACGCGGACATCGGATCGCACGCGAACGCCCGCCCGTAGGCCTCGATCGCGGTCGAGGCAACCGCGACGCCGCACGGGTTGTTGTGTTTGATGATCACGCATCCAGGAATCTGGAACTCGCTCAGGAGCAGGCGGGCGGAGTCGAGGTCAAGCAGGTTGTTGAACGACAGCTCCTTGCCGCCCAGCTGCGCGACCATCGAGAGCACGTGGGTACGCGCCCCGACCTGCGAGTAGTAGGCGGCGCGCTGGTGCGGGTTCTCGCCGTAGGGCAACTCGAGCACCTTCTCGAATGCGCGCACCATCAGCGGCGGGAAGTCCTCTCGCTTCTCCTGGAACCAACGCGCGATCGCAGTGTCGTAGCGCGCGGTGTAGGAAAACGCCTCGGCGGCGAGGCTCTCACGCGTCGCCGGCGACAGGCGGCGCTCGGACTCGCGCAGCTCGTCGAGCACTGCGTCATAGCTTTCCGGACTGACGACAGGGGCGGCGAACCCGGCGTTCTTCGCCGCCGCGCGGATCATCGTCGGGCCACCGATATCGATGTTCTCAACCACCTCCTGGTCCTCGACGCCGCGCCGCGAGGCAGTGCGCTCGAACGGATACAGGTTCACGCACACGAGGTCTACGAACTCGACGTCGTGCTCGCGAGCGGCGTCCATGTGAACCGGGTTGTCGCGCATCGCGAGCAGGCCGGCGTAGAGCTTTGGGTGAAGCGTCTTCACGCGCCCGTCCATGATCTCCGGAAAGCCGGTCAGGTCGGTGATCGAGCGAACCGGTATGCCGGCCGCCGCGAGCTCGTTGGCAGTGCCGCCGGTGGAGATGATCTCGATGCCCAGCTCGGCGAGACCGCGCGCAAACTCGACGATCCCGGTCTTATCCGAGACCGAGAGCAGTGCTCGCGCCACCTGGACCTCGCCTGGAGCGACGGGGCCTAGCGACTCCACCCGCTGGATGCCCTGTGCCATACCGTCAGCGACTTTACCGGGCGACAAGCACTCGCCGTCGATTGGTGGGGTCGAAACGAACCGCTCCCCGCGCGATCAGGGCCACAGCCTCTGGCAGCAACTCGTGCTCGATCGGGTGTAGCCGCGCGATCACCTCGTCAGGATCGCGAGCGTCCGGGAGCTCGATCGCGCGCTGGAGGATCACCGGTCCGCTGTCGACGCCTTCATCGACGAAGTGCACCGTCACGCCGAAGACCTTGACTCCGTAGCGCACCGCCTGTTCAACCGCAGCGAGACCCGGAAACGCCGGAAGCAGGGCAGGATGAACATTGATCACCCGGTTCTGAAAGCGGGCCAGGAACGAGCCGCTCAGCAGCTGCATGTAGCCGGCCAGCACGACGAGCTCCACCTGCTGCTCGACAAGCCAGTCGGCCATCGCGTGGTCGCGCGCAGCGCGATCCTTGTACTCGGCGACCGCGAACGCTTGCACCGCCACGCCCGCCTGGCGGGCGCGCTCGAGCGCCGGAGCTCCAGGCTTGTCGGAGGCGACGGCGACGATCGCGACGCCGTCACGACCATGCACTCGATCAATCAGCGCTTGCAGGTTCGTGCCCGCTCCCGAGGCCAGAACGGCGATGTTCATGCCGCGTGCCGCGAATCCAGCGCCGCTGCCCTGAGCTTCGGGAATCGGCCGCCGCTGGATTGCAGCCGCCCAGCTGCGAGCAGCTCGTCGACCCGCGCCAGCACATCGTCGGAGCGCAGGTGGGCGAACGCACCGTACGCGTCAAGCGCGTCATAGCAATGTTCGGCGATCACCTTCGAGCGCCCGCCACGCAAAATTTCGACGGCGCGTGTTCGGCCAACGGAGGGCCGCGCAGAACGAACCACGTCGAGGATCGCCTCGTCGAGCTCCTGCGGCACCGACGCCCCGGTCTTGCGCGCAGCAACCCCCCCGCGCGCAGCCATGAACTTCGGCGCGGCCCAGGCATGCTTGACGCCGTCGCACACGTCACAGCACTCGCCGGCGGGCGCCGGCGCTGCGCGATCGCCGAAGTGCGCAAGCAGCGCGCGGCGCCGGCACTGGACGAGCTCGACGTAGCTCCAGATCGCGCGGTACTGGTTCCAGCGGGCCCGCTCGGCATCTCGCGCCGATGCGCGGCACGCCGCCATCGACCGGCCGTCCCAATCGCCGAGGACCCGCCCCGCGAGCCTGTCTGGAGGCGAGGGCTCGGGAGCGACGATGCCCGCCCGCGAGAAGTGGCCGATGATCGCGCGGGCGGCCTCGTCCTCCTCGCGTGCGCCCGTCAGTCCGGCGAGCTCACGCAACCCGACGTCATAGCGTCCATCCAGACCAGCCCATCGCAGCCGTTCCGCCACCCGCTCAAACGCTCCGTCCCGCACCCGCGCGCGCTCGATGAAGAACACGTGGAGACCCTTGTCGCGCTGTTCGGCGAACAGCAGGCAGCGGGCCGGCAGGCCGTCGCGTCCGGCCCGGCCGGCCTCCTGGTAGTACGCCTCGAGCGAGCCCGGTACCGAGGCGTGGCACACCGTTCGCACATCTGCCTTGTCGATCCCCATCCCGAACGCGTTGGTCGCGACGATCACCCTGACGGTCCCCGACATGAACCGCTCCTGCGTCGCGGCGCGCACCCCACGATCGAGGCCGGCGTGGTAGGCCACGACCTCCTCGCCCAGCGACGCGCGCAACTCATTCGTCAGCTCCTCGCTCGCGCCGCGTGTGCCCGCGTACACGATCGCCGGGAGGGCGTCCGGCTCCGACAGGGCCGCGGCAAGGCGCCGTCGCTTGTCGGCCGCGGTCGCGCACGGCACCACGGCGAAGCTCAGGTTCGGACGATCAAACCCGGTCGTCACTCGCACCGGATCCCGCAACGCCAGCCTGCGGACGATGTCCTGCGCCACGTGCGGGGTCGCGGTTGCGGTCAACGCGATCGTCGCGCGCGCGTCCAGGTGACGGGCCGCGTCGGCGAGCGCGAAATAGTCCGGTCGGAAGTCGTGCCCCCACTGCGAGACGCAGTGCGCCTCGTCGACGACGAACAGCCCCACCCGCGCGCGTGAGACCGCCTCCAGAAAGCGCGGCAGCGCGAAGCGCTCCGGGGCGACGTACAGCAGCCGCACCTCGCCTGCCACCGCGCGAGCGACCGCGTCGACGTTCTGCGAGCCGGCACGCTGGGCGTTGACGAGCTCGACCTGCCCCGGCGCGACGCGGGACAGTGCCTGCACCTGATCGTGCATCAGCGAGACGAGCGGTGAGACGACCAGCGTCAGGTCCTCCCGGATCAGCGCGGGCAACTGGTAACAGAGCGACTTGCCCGATCCAGTCGGCATCACGACCAGCGCATCGCGGTCGGCGATCGCCGCCGCCACAGCCTCAGCCTGGCCGCGGCGGAACTGCTCGAAGCCGAAAATGCGGCTCAGCGCCTCGCGAGGATCCACGGTCGGCGACGATAGCGGCGGGCTCGGCGGCGGCCGCGCCCGCGTGAGGAAGCTGGCACAGAGTCCGGACAGATCGCCCACACGTTGTGTGCGTGATTTCACACCGCGGCCGCCGCCTCAGGCGGATAGTGCCCGCATGGATCTCGCCGGTGGGACGCTGGTCTTCGTACTGTTCGTCGTCGTGTACTTCGTTGCCGTGACGTACGGGCTGTACACGCGCGCCGGCAGTGCGATCAACCAGCATCCATACCGTGACCCGTACGGCGATGCCCCCGGGGCGTCCCGCCCAAGTTCGCTCTCACACGACGAGCGCGCCTCGATCCACTCGGCGCCCGGTACCCGGTAGCCGAGCTCAGCTCAGCTAGGGGGCACACTAAGTGGTGCGTTTCGTAAATACGGTGACACCGAGAGTGGTCATCCGGGGGATACTGGGCAAGGACGCAGTGAGGGAGCGTGCCTCTGGCACGTGACCGAACGAGGACGCCGCCCAGCGCCGCCGGGGGCCGCTCGAATGTCGTCGTATTTACGAAAGGTGCCACTAAGCGCCAACGAGTGGCAGAGCCGACTCGAGCGCATACTTGCCGTTCGCTTCCTCGGTCCCCGCCAAAGGATATTCACCGCTGAAGCAGGCATCGCAGTGAGTCTCGCGCGAGCCGCCGACAGCCGCGTAGACACCGTCGAGCGAGAGGTAGTGCAGCGAGTCGGCGCCGAGCTCGGCCGCCACTTCGTCGACGGTGCGTCCGTGCGCGATCATCTCCTCGCGCGTGGACATGTCGATCCCGTAGTGGCACGGGTGCTTGATCGGCGGGGCCGAGATCCTCAGGTGTACCTCGGCGGCGCCGGCGTCGCGAAGCATCTGCACGATCTGACGGGTGGTGTTGCCGCGCACGATCGAGTCATCGACGACGATCAGCCGCTGGCCGGAGACGACCTCCGGCAACGGGTTGAACTTCAGTCGCAAGCCCTGCCGGCGCAGCTCCTGCCCGGGCTGGATGAACGTGCGGGCGACGTAGCGGTTCTTGATGAACCCGTCGTCCTGCGGCAACCCGGCCGCACGGGCGAGGCCGCGCGCGGCGGCGTTGCCGGAGTCCGGCACCGGAATCACGAGATCGGCGTCGACCGGCGCCTCATGCCAGAGGATCTCGCCCATCTTCGCGCGCGCGACCTGGAGCACAGTTCCCGCCATCCGAGAGTCCGGCCGCGCGAAGTAGATGTACTCGAAGATGCAGAAGGCCTCACGCTCATCGTCGACGACGCGCTGGGTCTTCAGGCCGCGGTCGGTCAGAGTCACGACCTCCCCCGGGAGCACGTCACGTAGATACTTCGCGCCGATCAGGTCAAAGGCACAGGACTCGCTGGCGACGCAGTACACCGCCCGCCCTGGGCGGGCGGGATCCGGTTCCTCGATCATCCCGAGCGCCAGCGGCCGCAGCCCGTGCGGATCACGGAACGCGACCACCGCCTCCTCGGTCATCACGACCGTCGAGAACGCACCCTTCAGGCGTGGGAGCACATCCGCTACCGCGTCCTCGATCCGCTCGGCGGGGTGTGTGGCCAGCAACGCCGCGATGATCTCCGAATCCGACGTCGACCGGAACGGCACGTCACGGCCGCGCAGCTCGGAATGAAGCTCGACCGCGTTGATCAGATTGCCGTTGTGGGCCAGTGCGAGCGTGCGGTGGTCGTCGCGCACGATCGGCTGCGCGTTCTCCCACTCCGACGATCCAGTCGTCGAGTAGCGGACGTGGCCGATCGCCATATCGCCGACAAGCGAGCGCAGCGTGTGCTCGTTGAACACCTGGGCGACGAGGCCCTGGTCGCGGATCGCCATGATGCTGCCGCCACGCGGCGCCGTCGCGATCCCCGCGGACTCCTGCCCACGGTGCTGGAGCGCGAACAGCGCAAAGTACGCGAGACGCGCGACATCATGTTCGGGCGCGTAAATCCCGAAAACGCCGCACTCGTCGCGTGGTCCGTCGCGATGATCGTTGAGGAGAGGCATCAGAAATGGCCTCGATTCAAGGCTAGCAGCGCTCTAGATGAGATCCGCGAGCCCCCGCTCGCGGGCGTCACGAAGCTCGGAAACTGGGAGGTTCAGCTCCAGGCCACCGGCGCTGATCACCAGCTGATCGCCGCCGACGCGGCCGATCAAGTGGAGCCGCGGGAGCCCGGCGGCGAGCAGCGCCTCCTCGGACCCCGAGACGACGAACGCGCAACCCGGCGCCTCACCGAACAAACCGTGCTCGCCGACGTCGGCGAGCTCGACCGTCGCGCCGATCCCACCAGCCAGGCAACACTCGGCGATCGCGACCGCGAGGCCGCCCTCGGAGATGTCATGTGCATTGTTGAGCGCCCCGGACCGCACCGCATCCCGGACCTTCTCCTGCGCGTCACGGACAGCATGCTTGTCCATTGGCGGGAGTGGCCCGGCCGGCGCCTGCCCCCGCAGCTTCGCCAGCTCGGAGCCCGCGAGCGAATGCCCGAAGTAGCCGGTCAGCGCGATCGCGTCGCCGTCCTCGAGGAACGCGAGCCGCCCGGCGCGCGTAGCGTCAGGCAGCTTCCCGACCATGCCGATCACCGGGGTCGGGAAGATCGGGCCGGAAGGCGCCTCGTTGTAGAGCGAGACGTTGCCGCCGACGACGGGCACTCCGAGTGCCTCGCACGCCTCCGCGAGACCCTCCACGGCTTCGGTCAGCTGCCAGGCGACGTGCGGCTTCTCGGGATTGCCGAAGTTCAGGCAGTTGGTGAGCCCGAGCGGCTCAGCGCCGACGCAGGCGAGGTTCGCCGCACACTCGAACACCGCCTCGATCGCGCCCGCGCGCGGGTCGCACGCGACCCGGCGGCCGTTGCCGTCAATCGACACGGCGATCGCCGGGGAATCGGCCCGCCCGCCCAGCGCCAGAACGGCGGCGTCCGCCTGCTCGGGGCGGCGCACAGTCCGCGACTGCACAACCGGGTCGTACTGCTCGAACACGGGCCGGCGTGAGGCGATGTTCGCGCTGCGCAGCAGCGCGAGCAGCGTCTGCGAAGGCGACTCGCCGCCGGCGAGCGTCGGCGGCGGGCCAGGGTAGAGCTCGCCGCCGGGCGGCACCGGGTCGAGGTCATACAGCGGGCAGTCGTCAACGAGGATGCTGACAGGCATGTCAGCGACGACGGTTCCGCGCTCGAGCACGCGCAGGCGGTCACCGCCGGTGACCGATCCGATCGGTGTCGCCAGGACCTCCCAGCGCTCGCACACCTCGAGCACCGCAGCCACGCGTTCGGGCTCGACGACGCACAGCATCCGCTCCTGGGACTCGGAGACCATCGTCTCGAACGGCCGCATTCCGGGCTCGCGCAGTGGCACGCGGGAGACGTCGATGTCGAGGCCGACCCGGCCCTTGCTCGCCATCTCCGATGCCGACGACGTCAGCCCGGCAGCGCCGAGATCCTGAAGCGATGCGAGCAGCTCCCGGTCGAGCAACTCCAGGCAGCATTCGAGCAGCTTCTTCTCGGTGAACGGATCGCCGATCTGGACCGACGGTCGCTTGGCCTCGTCGCCCTCGCCCAGCTCGGCGCTCGCGAGCACCGAGGCACCGCCGATCCCGTCGCGGCCGGTCAGCGCCCCGAGCAGCACGATCACGTTGCCGGGACCGGCGGCCGCGCTGCGGATCAACCGCTTACGCGGAGCCAACCCGATGCACATCGCGTTGATCAGGCAGTTCTGCTCATAGCTCTGCTCGAAGTAGATCTCGCCGCCAACGGTGGGCACGCCGATCGAGTTGCCGTAATGCCCGATTCCGGCGACCGCGTGTTCCAGCAGGTAGCGCGAGCGCTCAGAGGTGGCGGGCTCGCCGAAGCGCAGCGAGTCGAGCACCGCGATCGGCCGCGCGCCGATCGCGAACACGTCGCGCAGGATCCCGCCGACGCCGGTGGCCGCTCCTTGAAACGGCTCGACCGCGCTCGGGTGGTTGTGCGACTCGACCTTGAAAGCAACGACGAGGCCGTCGCCGACATCGACCGCGCCTGCGTTCTCACCGGGGCCCATCACGACGTGGGGGCCGTCGGTCGGCAGCCGCCGCAGCAGCTTCTTGGAGTGCTTGTAGGCGCAGTGCTCTGACCACATCAGCGACAGCATCGCGAGCTCGACGTCGTTCGGTTCGCAACCGAGCCGCTCGAGGATCAGCTCGTACTCGTGGTCGGTGAGACCAAGCTCGTGATGCTTAGACGAGGACGCCGTCGGCAACCTGCGCCCTCATCGACTCGAAGATCCTCAGCCCGTCGGTGGAGCCGGTCAGCGGATCGACCGCGTGCTCCGGGTGCGGCATCAGACCGAAGACGTTTCCGGCTTCGTTGCAGACGCCGGCGATGTCGTCCTGGGATCCGTTCGGGTTCTGCCCGGTCGCGTAGCGCAGCACGACATGGACGGGATCGGGGGTGTAGTAGCGACCGGTCGTGTGCTTGACCGGAATCGACAGACGCCGATCCTGTTCGCACGCGCGCGTGAACGGAGTGTCTCGGTCGACAACGTCGAGCTCGACCTGGCGAAAGACGAACTTCAGGGTCGTGTTCGGGAGCAGTGCGCCCGGGAGCAGGCCCGCCTCGCACAGCACCTGGAACCCGTTGCAGATGCCGAGCACGAGCCCGCCCTCGCGGGCGAACTCGGCGACCTCCTCCATCACCGGCGCAAATCGCGCGATCGCGCCGGCGCGCAGGTAGTCGCCGTAGGAGAAGCCGCCGGGAACGACGACCGCGTCGACTCCCTGGAGGTCACGATCGGCGTGCCACAGCATCACCGCCTCACCGACCCGCCGCGCCGCGAGCAGCGCGTCGACGTCATCACACGATCCGGGGAAACGGATGACCCCGAACTTCATCCGGGCGACTCCGGGAGTTCGCCGCCAGGCGAACTCCCAATGGAATCGGCGCCAGCCGATTCCACATCGCCGCCAGGCGAACTCCCAATGGAATCGGCGCCAGCCGATTCCACGATTTCATAGTCCTCGATGAGCGGGTTGGACAGCAGCCGCTCGCACATCTCCGGCAGGCGCGAGGGGTCCTCGACGTCGAGTTCGATCAGGCGGCCGACGTGCACGTTCTGAACGCCGGTGAAGCCGAGCGCCGGCAGCGCGCGCTCGACTGCCTGGCCCTGCGGGTCGAGGATCCCCGCCTTGGGCTTGACCAGCACTCGTGCGCGCATCAGGCCGCCGTCCGCCGCTGCCACTCGGCGAACTTCTGGCCGGTCACCAGCTCGTAGGCCTCGATGTACTTCTCGCGCGTGCGCGCGACGACGTCATCGGGAATCGGCGGCGCTGGCGGCGTGCGCTCCCATCCGGTCGACGAGGCCCAGTCTCGGACGAACTGTTTGTCGAAGCTCGGCTGCCCCTTGCCCGGCTGATACTGGTCCGCCGGCCAGAACCGCGACGAGTCAGGAGTGCACACCTCGTCGCCGAGCGTGACCACGCCGGCCTGATCCAGGCCGAACTCGAACTTGGTGTCGGCAAGAATGATCCCGCGATCGAGCGCGTGATCGGCGGCCGCCTGGTAGACGGCGATCGAGTGCTCGCGCAGCCGCTCGCCGAGCGCGCGGTCGCCGATGAGCGTGACCGCGCCCTCGAAATCGATTGCCTCGTCGTGCCCAACGTCCGCCTTGGTGCTCGGCGTGAAGATCGGTTCCGGCAGCTTGTCGGACTCGTGCAAGCCGTCGGGCAGCTGGATACCGCTGACTGTGCCGGTGCGCTGGTAGTCCTTCCAGCCCGATCCGCTGATGTATCCGCGGACCACGCATTCGACCGGCAGCATCTCGAGCTTTCGCACCGTCATCGCGCGGCCCCGGGCCTCCTCGGGGACGCCGTCGGTGACCGACAGCAGGTGGTTGGGGACGATCCCCGCAGTCCGCTCAAACCAGAACGTCGAGAGTCCGGTCAGGACCGCTCCCTTGTCGGGAATCGGCGTCGGGTGGACGACGTCATACGTGGAGATCCTGTCTGAGGCGACGATCAGCAGCGTGTCGCCAAGGTCATAGATCTCCCGAACCTTCCCGGATGCGATCAGGGGGAGGTCTGCGAGAGGGGCCACTTAGTCGATCGTAGCAACGGGGACGGCGGCCGCCGGCCACCGCCGATTGCGCTTACGCGATCGTCTGCAGGCGCCCGACGATCTCGTCCGCGTAACGCACGAACGGCCCGTAATCGAAGACCTCGTCGAGGTCTCCGAGCGCGGCGCCGGCCGGGTCCGCCGCCAGCAATTCCCGCAACGGCGTGCGCTGATCGAGCGCCTCCTGCGCCAACCTCTGGACGATCCGGTAGGCATCGTCGCGCGAGCGTCCGGACTGCACCAGCGCCAGCAGCACGCGCTGAGAGAACAGCGCCCCGTATGTCAACTCGAGGTTCTCCCGCATGCGGCCGGCGTCCACGACCATGCCCTCGAGGAGACCCAACACGCGCTGCTGCATGTGATCGAGCAGGATCGTCGAGTCCGGGAGGATGATCCGCTCGACCGATGAGTGGGAGATGTCGCGCTCGTGCCAGAGCGCGACGTTCTCGACGGCCGCCTGGGCGTTCCCGCGCAAAACCCGGGCAAGCCCCACGACCTGCTCTGACTTGATTGGGTTGCGCTTGTGGGGCATCGAGCTGGAGCCCTTCTGGCCGGCGCCAAACGGCTCGCGGACCTCGCCGACCTCGGTCCGAGCGAGGTGCCGCAGCTCGGTTGCGAAGCGCTCGAGACCCGCTCCCGCGAGCGCGATCGCCTGCAGCAGGTCAGCGTGGCGGTCGCGCGCCACGACCTGGGTCGAGACGGGCTCGGCCGCGAGCCCGAGTCGGGACAGCACGCGGCGTTCGAAATCGGGCGCTGTCGCCGAATACGTGCCGACCGCGCCCGACAGCGCGCCGACGGTGGCCTGTGCGAACGCTCGCTCCAGCCGTCGCGCGTTGCGGTCCGCCTCGAACGCGAACCCGGCGAGCTTGATCCCGAACGTCGTCGGCTCGGCATGGATTCCGTGCGTGCGCCCGACGCACAGCGTGTGGGCGTGCTCGCGCGCCTTTGCCGCGAACGCCTCCACGAGCCGCCGCGCGTCCGGCAGGGCGACCTCGGCCACCCTGCGCACCTGCAGCGCTAGCCCGGTGTCGAGCACGTCGCTTGAGGTCAGCCCGTGATGGATCCAGCGCCCGGCAGAGCCGGCCGATGCGGCCAGGACATCGACGAAGGCTGCCGTGTCGTGGTCGGTGACCTTCTCTCGCTCATTGATCTGCTCGACGGTGAACGTTGCCGCCCGGATCGCCGCAAGGTCCTCGGGTGCCGGCCCTTCCATCTCCTCGCACGCCGCCACCTCGACCTCTCGCATCGCCTCAAAGCGCGCGTGGTCAGACCAGATCTCGGCAAGTTGCGGCCGGGTGTAGCGAGCGATCATGCTCCGTCGATTATCTCCCGGTCGGGCGAGCCACGCAGTGTCGGCGCGCGTGGGTCGTGGGATATCTCTGTGCGAATCTGCACAGAAATATCCCACGCCCCCTTAATGGCGCGCGATCCTGAGCGTCCGCGTGGCCGACGCCGGCGAGCCGAAGTTGGCGAGCACGCGGACACGAGATCGCGATCGCGGCGATCCCGCCCCGGGTGATCGTCACCTGTGATCCGATCCGGGCGGAGCCGGCCACGGACCCGGCCACGGACCCGGCCACGGACCCGGCGACGGGAACGATCAGGAATGAGTGCGGACCGCTGCTGGCGGTGCGGCCGGAGCCGTCGGTCTGGGTCGCAACGGCCGTGTAGATCCCGGGCGCCAGCTTGTTCGGCCAGCGCAGCGACCACCTGCCACCACTGGCCGTCGCGTCGGCGCTGGCGAGCGGTTTGCCGCTCGCGAAGCCGCCGGCGTACAGCGTCACCGTCACCCGAGACGAGTCCGAGGCGGCGCCGCCGAGTAGCGGGTTCGGGTCGGTCGTGTTGGCGCCCGCAGGCGGCTGATCGATCGTCACGGCCGAGGAGCCGGCCTTGATCACGAATGCGTTGGCGGGGCTGAGCCCCGCGTCAGCCGGACTCGAGAGGTCGTCCTGCTCGGCGACGGCCGTGTATGTGCCGTCGGGCAGCGGTGCGCCGGCCCCGATCAGGTAGACCGAGCCCGAGCGCGTCGCGGTCAGCGCTTGAACCGGCGAGCCGGAACCGGATGAGCCTTGGTAGATCCGGACCGTCACGCTTCGCGAGGCCGCGAATGCGTTGCTCGCGGAACCCGAGTAGGTCGGCAGCGCAGTCGTCACGAGGCCGCCGTTTGCGGGACTCCCGAGCGTGACCGCCGGTGCGGCGGTTTCGGTCGCCCGGATCTGAAGGGTGATCCCGGCCGTCTCGCAGGCAGCGTTGTAGATGAGCGAGCTGCTGCTGTAGTCGATCGTGAGGTAGCGCCGCCCGATCGCTCCATCCCGGCTGGCCGCCATCGACCGTGTTCGAGAACGATCCCAGCGGCTGGAACGCGCCCGGGGCGGCGGTCGGCGGTCCGGTGAGCCCTCCGCTCGTAGTGGAGGCGTCGACGTAGGACCAAGGAGTCGCGCCATACGCGTCGTGGTCGGGATTGGCCCCCGGCGCAGTCGCGGTGAACGTGTCAGGGAGCCGCCACGTGTACGTCCCGGCGAGCGCCGCTGCCGGTGCCAGCAACGCCACGAGCGCCGTGGCGGCGACGATCAACACGCTGCGTCGAGCGCATCCCACGGCCGGGAGAGTAACGACCGTTCATCGCCCTGGACGCAGTTCGCGGGCGCCGGCCCGGCGCTCCCGTGCCGAGCCGCGCCAGGCTCAGTGGCACACCTAGGCGGACAGGATCCGGGCGGCCAGCACCGCCGCATTCCGGGCGTTGTCGACGCCCACGCAGGCCACCGGCACGCCCGGGGGCATCTGTGCGATCGACAGCAGCGCATCAAGGCCGCCGGCGACCGACGTGCGGCTGGTCAGCGGCACGCCGATCACAGGCAGATCACAGTGCGCGGCGACGGTGCCGGGGAGCGCCGCGGACAGGCCGGCGCCGGCGATGATCACCCGGATGCCGCGCATCCGTGCGTTGCGGGAGTATTCGGCGACGGTGTCGGGCTCCCGGTGGGCGGACATGACCCGCACCTCGGAGCGGATGCCGCGCTCGGCGAGTTCCTTCTCGGCGGCTTCCATCGCCGGGATGTCGCTCTTTGAGCCCATCACGATTCCGACGAGTGGCGCCTCGTCCACGTTGAGCTCTTCAAACTCGACCTCAGGGTCGACCACGACTTCCGGCGCCTGCGGATCACCGGTCATGAAGGCACCGCCCGGAGCGCGATGTCGCGGCGAAGCTGCTTGCCATCGAACTCGATCATGTCGGCTGCAGCATATGCGCCGGCGCGGGCGGCGGCTGCGTCGTGACCCAGCGCCGTGACGCTGAGCACGCGCCCACCGGCTGTGACGATCGCGCCGCCATCGTTGCGCGCCGTGCCGGCATGCGTGACGAACACGTCCGGTGCAACCGACTCGAGCCCTGTGATCACGTCACCGCTGGACGAGCTCTCGGGGTAACCGCCGCTGGCCAGGACGAGGGTGACAGCCATTTCCGGCGCCCAGTCGAGCCGGACTCCGGACAGCCCGCCGGGAACGATCGCGGCCTCCAGCAGCGAGAGCAGGTCTGAGCGCAGGCGTGGCAGGATCGCCTGGGTCTCGGGGTCGCCGAAGCGAACGTTGAACTCGAGCACCTTGGGCCCGTCGGCTGTCATCATCAAGCCGGCGTACAGCACTCCGTGGAATGTGATCCCGCGCCGCCCGAGCTCCTCGAGCACGGGCTGGTGCACGAGCCTGCAGATCCCCGCGGCGCGCCCGGCGTCGATCGCCGGGACCGGCGAGTAGGAGCCCATCCCGCCGGTATTCGGCCCGAGGTCGCCGTCGAAGATCCGTTTGTAATCCTGGGCGGAGGCAAGCGGCACCGCGCTCCTGCCGTCGCACAGCGCAAGCAGCGAGAGCTCCTCGCCTTCGAGGTACTCCTCGACGACCACACGCTCGGTGCCGAACCGCCGTTGCACGAGCAACTGCTCCAGCGCCTCGTGCGCCGCGGGCGCATCCGGCGCGATGATCACGCCCTTGCCGGCGGCGAGCCCGTCAGCCTTGATCACGGTGGGGTACCTCGTGACCGCCGCCAAGCCCTGCTCCACGTCGGTCACGACGCTGTAGGAGGCGGTGGGGACGCCGGCGGCTTCCATCACCTGCTTGCAGAACGACTTGGACCCCTCGAGCTCGGCCGCGGCGGCACTCGGGCCAAAGCACCGGACTCCGACCTCGGCCAGTGCATCGGCGACGCCGGCGACGAGCGGCGCCTCCGGCCCGATTACCACCAGGTCCACGCGCTCCTCCAGCGCGGTCCGCACGACGGCATCGCGGTCCTCGGCGGCGATCTCGAGCACTCGGGCATCCACTGCGATCCCTGCGTTGCCCGGCGCACAGAGCAGCTCTGGGTGCCGCGGTGAGCGGGCGAGCGCATGAACGATCGCGTGCTCGCGCGCCCCGGAGCCGAGCACCAGGACGCGCGGATGTTCGACACCAGCGTCGTTCATCGAGTCAGCCGTCTCGGCCGTCTCAGATCGCGCCGATGAAGTCGTCAATCGGGATCGCGACCAGCGTCTCGTATTTGCCTGTCCCGCGCGAGCCGAGCTCGAGCGAAACCCGGGAAATCACCTTCTCGTCCGGCGCCTCGACGACATTCACGAAGTCGAACCGCCCGAGCGTTGCCCACTGCGCCTTCACGGTCGCCCCGAGCTGCTCGATCTCGCGATTCACTTCGCGGATCCGGGTCGGATTGTTCTTGATCGTCTGCACGCCTTCCGGGGTCAGCGTGGTGAGCATGATGTACGTCGGCACGAACGCCTCCTTCTCGACGTGGTGAAGCGGCACTTGTAGCATGGCCGGCCTTGTCCGTCCCGCGCCCCTTGACCAGGCAGGCCGCGCGAGGCCTGACGCTCGCGGTCATCAGCGCCACCGGAGCGTGCTTGTGCGCGGTTGCGGCGGACGCTGCCGCAGCGCCCACGCTGCACGCTGACCACGGCTGCTAAGTGGTCGGGCAAGCGGTGAAGATCACCGGCGCCGGGTTTGCGCCCGAGCGGACGTTCGACCTGGCGGACGACGGCGTCGACCTCGGCCAAAGCACGACCGACGCGAATGGGGCGTTTTCCGTCTCATTCCGCCCCGGCGGGCTGGCGGCGGGGGTCGCGCAACACGTCGGCCGTCTCGATGCAACGGACGGCTCGTCCGCTGCGGGCACGATCTTCACCATCAGCCGCTCCCGGCCGGTGCGCGGTTTCTTGCCTCGGGCGGCAATCCCCACACGCTGACGGCCCCGTTCGAGGTTTGGGGCTTTGCGTCCGACGGGCGCCGCAAGCACGTCTACCTTCACTACCTATCACCGGCGGGCCACTCCCGGCTGACAGTCTCGCTGGGAAAAACCGCCGGTCAGTGCGGCTACCTGCGGACGTCCAGGCGTCGGGTCTTTCCATTCTCGCCGTCGCTTGGCGCCTGGATCCTCCAGCTCGACACCGCGCGCTCGTTCTCACGCGCGCCGGTCGGCCCAGTCGCCAGAATCGCGGTTCGGATCGGCTGAAATGCACTTGGTGGATCCAGGGAGGGGCCGCGACAGGTAAGCTGCCCCGACTTGAAGGGGTGGTTGCTTCGATGGCCGTACCGGAGACGAGATTCGCCAAGGCCGGGGACCTGAGCATCGCGTATCAGGTCATCGGCGACGGGGACGTGGACGTGATCCTCGTGCCGCAGTGGTTGTCGAACATCGAGCAGTACTGGGATAACCCTGCCGCCTCATATTTCCTGCGGCGGATCGCCTCGTTCTGCCGCCTGATCATGTTCGACAAGCGCGGCACGGGTCTGTCCGATCCGGTCCCGAGCACGCAGACGCTCGAGGAGCGGATGGACGATGTCCTTGCGGTCATGGACGCCGCAGGATCTGAGCGGGCGGTGCTGTTGGGCCCGTCGGAGGGAGGGCCGATGGCGGCGCTGTTCGCCGCCACCTACCCCGAGCGCTCCATCAGCCTGATCCTGTACGGCGCATGCGCACGGTGGCTCGAGGCTCCCGATTACCCCGAGGGCCGCCCGCCGGAGCTGGTCAAGGCCGGCGGACAGATCTGGATCAAGGGTTGGGGCTCGGGAGCGTCGCTGGCGGTGCTCGCGCCGAGCCTCGCACGCGACGCGAACTTCCGGCAGTGGTGGGGCAAGTTCGAGCGCCATTCCGTCCGGCCCGGGATGGTCGAGCCGATCTTCGAGACGATCAACGCGCTTGATATCCGGGCGGTGCTTCCCGCGATCCGGGTCCCGACGCTGATCATGCACAGGCGTGGCGACCGCTTGGTCGACGTCGGCAACGGGCGCTATCTCGCCTCGAACATCCCCGGGGCACGCTATGTCGAGCTGGCAGGCGAGGACCACATCTACTTCGCCGGCGATCAGGACTCGGTGCTCGACGAGATCGAGGAGTTCGTCACCGGCTCGCGCGGGACGCACGACCCCGATCACGTGCTCGCGACGGTGATGTTCACCGACATCGTCCGCTCGACCGAGCACGCCGCGCGGCTCGGCGACCGTCGCTGGCACGACCTGATGGCCGACCACGACCAACTGATGCAGAGGCAGATCGCCGTCTACCGTGGACGCACGATCCGCAGCACGGGCGACGGTGTATTCGCCTCCTTCGATGGGCCGGCCCGGGCGATCCGGTGCGCAGTGGCCGTGGTGCAGGCCGCGCAGGCGCTCGATGTCGACATCCGCGCGGGCCTGCACACGGGCGAGTGCCAACTCGCGGGCAACGATCTCGCCGGCGTAACCGTCCATATCGGCGCACGAATCGCGGACCTCGCCGAGCCCAGCCAGGTACTCGTCTCCGGGACGGTCCGCGACCTCGTCGTCGGCTCGAACATCGCGTTTCAATACCGCGGCATCGAGGCCTTGCAGGGCGTGCCCGGAGAATGGCGGCTGTTCACCGTTGACGGCTCAGAGCGCCGTAACGGATCGCGAACCGGTAGCGGCGGCAGCGGCGGCAGCGGCGGCTAAGCTAAGCCGCCGCCGCCGTCTCCGGTGTCTCCGGCGTCTGAGGCGCATCCGGCGTCTGAGGCGCATCCGGCGTCTGAGGCGCATCCGGCGTTTCCGGCGCCTCCGCGTGCGGCTCGACGCGTTCGAGCACGATCTCGCCGTCGACACCGTCGACGTGGACCGTGTCCCCGGGGACAAACTTGCCCTCGAGGATCGCCATCGCCAGCGGGTCGACGAGCCGCTTCTGGATCACGCGCTTGAGCGGGCGCGCGCCATATGTGGGGTCGTAGCCGAGATTGCCCAGCAGCGTCCTCGCCGCCTCAGTCAGCTCGACCTCGATCTCGCGCTCGCGTACCCGTGCGATCAGCCGCTGCACCTGAAGGTCGACGATCTTCCCGATCTGCTCGCGGGTCAGTGAGTCGAACTCGACGATGTCATCGAGGCGGTTGATGAACTCCGGCTTGAACTGCGCCTCGACTCCGGCGAGATATCCGCCCCCGCCCGCCCCAATGTTCGAGGTCATGATCAGCACGGTGTTCTTGAACGACACCGTCCGTCCCTGACCGTCGGTCAGCCGCCCGTCGTCCATCACCTGCAGCAGCGTGTTGAACACGTCGGGATGGGCCTTCTCGATCTCGTCGAGCAGCACCACGGAGTATGGGCGCCGGCGAACCGCTTCGGTCAGCTGCCCGCCCTCGTCGTAGCCGACGTAGCCGGGCGGCGCGCCTACCAGCCGCGAGACCGCGTGCTTTTCCATGTACTCGGACATGTCGATCCGGATCATCGCGTTCTGGCTGTCGAACATGAACTCCGCGAGCGCTCGCGCCAGCTCGGTCTTGCCGACGCCGGTCGGGCCCAGGAACAGGAACACGCCGATCGGACGGTCAGGGTCCTGCAGGCCGGCGCGCGAGCGTCGCAGCGCTGCCGAGACGGCCTCAACCGCCTCGTCCTGACCGATCACGCGCCGATGCAGCCGTTCCTCCATGTGCACGAGCTTCTCGATCTCGCCCTCCATCAGGCGCGACACCGGGATCCCGGTCCATTTGGCGACGACCTCGGCGACGTCTTCGGCGTCGACAACGTCCTTGAGGAACTTCGGCGCGGATGCGCCGTCGGCCTCGGCCTGGGCCTCGGCGGCCGCCGCAAGCTGCTTCTCGAGCTCGGGAATCGTCCCGTACTGAAGCTCGGCAGCCCGGCCGAGATCGGCGACGCGCTGCGCGCGCTCAAGCTCGGTCTTCGCCTCCTCGATCCGCTCCTGCAGCTCGGCGACGGCACCGACGGTCTGCTTCTCGCGCTGCCACTCGGCGTGCATCGCGGCCGAGCGCTCGCGCTCCTCGGCGAGGGCGCGCTCAAGCTGCTCACGGCGCGTCGCGGTGCCCGGGTCGTCATCGTCGCCGAGCGACTGCAGCTCGATCTCGAGCTGCATGATGTGACGGTCGACCTCGTCGATCTCGGTCGGCTTGGAGTCGATTTCCATCCGGATCCGCGAGGCGGCCTCGTCGACCAAGTCGATCGCCTTGTCGGGCAGGAACCGGTCGGCAATGTAGCGCTGGCTGAGAGTCGCCGCTGCGACCAGGGCCGAGTCCTGGATCCGGACTTTGTGGTGGACCTGATAACGCTCCTTCAGCCCGCGCAGGATCGCGATCGTGTCCTGCACTGAGGGCTCGCCGACGAGCACCGGCTGGAAGCGGCGCTCCAGCGCCGGGTCCTTCTCGATGTGCTTGCGGTACTCGTCAAGGGTGGTCGCGCCCACGCAGCGCAGCTCCCCTCGCGCGAGCATCGGCTTGAGCATGTTGCCGGCGTCGACTGAGCCCTCGGCCGCCCCGGCGCCGACGATCGTGTGCAGCTCGTCGATGAAGATGATGATCTGCCCGTCGGCATCGGTGATCTCCTTCAGCACCGCCTTGAGCCGGTCCTCAAATTCTCCCCTGTACTTGGAGCCTGCGACCATCGCGCTGATGTCGAGCGAGACGAGTTTGCGGTCCTTCAAACCCTCAGGCACATCGCCGGCGATGATCCGCTGGGCGAGACCCTCGACGATCGCGGTCTTGCCGACTCCCGGCTCCCCGATCAGCACCGGGTTGTTCTTGGTACGGCGGGAGAGGACCTGGACCACGCGCCGGATCTCATCGTCGCGACCGATGACCGGGTCAAGCTTGCCCTGTGCGGCAGCTTCGGTCAGGTCACGGCCGAAGCGCTCGAGCGCCTGGAACTTGTCCTCCGGGTTCTCGTCGGTCACGCGATGGCTGCCGCGGACCTCGGCGAGCGCCTTCAACAGCTCCTCGTGCCTGGCGCCGGCGCCCCTGAGGGCTTCGCCTGCCTTCCCGCCGTGTGCGGAGATCGAAAGCATCAGGTGTTCGGTTGAGACGTATTCGTCCTTGAGCTCGCGCATCTCGTTCTCCGCGGCGCGGAGGATCTGCACGAGCTCGCTGGAGCCGCCGGCCGGCTCGGCGTTGGTGGTGCCGCTCAGTCTTGGCAGCGCGTCGAGCGCAGGCCCCAGGGCCTGACGGACCGCGGCTGGGTCGACGCCGAGCTTGCGCAGCACGGGAACGACGACGCCGCCGTCCTGCTCGAGCAATACCGCGAGCAGGTGCTCCGGCGTCGTCTGCGGGTTACGGCGCTCGTCCGCCAGCCGTTGCGCGGCCTGGAGCGCCTCCTGTGATTTGATTGTGAATCTGTCTGGTTGCATCGGAAGGTCTCTCTAAATCTAAGTCGGTTGGACTTAGATTATGACAGGTCCGCCGGGCGCCGACAAGGTGCCGCTGCTCGGCGCAGCGCACGCTCGGCGCAGCGCACGCTCGGCGCAGCGCACGCTCGGCCGCCCCTCGCCGCCCGCTCGGCGCGCCCGCAGCCGCCATTTACCCAATCCCGCCGCGGACCAGCAGCAGCTAGCGGCTGATCTTGAGCTTCTTGCCCGCGGTGGCTTCTCGGATCGAGCCAGTGGGGTCGTGGACGGTGTTGAAGACGGCGGAGTCGAACAGCACGCCGCGGATCGTTGCCGTGATCTTCTTGTTCGCGGCGAGCGCCGAGCGGAGCTTGCGAAGCTCCTTGGAGGTGAAGCGAAGCTTCAGCCGCTCCTGGCCGGCCGAGGTCAGGCGAACCACTTTGGAGTCGACCTCGAACGACTGCTGGCGCGAGATCGAGACAACGGCGTAAGCGCCCAGCCAGCACGGCCCGGAGCAGCTCACAGTGCTCAGCAGCGCCCCACGGCGGACCGGATGCTGGCCGCCGGGGACGCTCATCCCGAGCGAGACCTGTGGCGGTTGGGCAACAAGCGCCTGCTGCGCGAAGGCAGCGAGGTTGACGCTGCCGATCCCGGACGCGTCGTCGAAGCCGGCCCTGGCGGCGCAGCAGCCAAGCGCCTTGCCGCCGATGTCGAGTCCGACGTCGTTACCGATCGAGGTGACATCGGAGAACACGGTCGCTGCTGCGGGGGAGCGCGCAAGCTTGTACAGGAGCGGATTCACGAACCCGAGGATGTCGCGGTGATTCGCCTGAAGCTGCTGATTGACGAGCGCGAATCCGCCGGCGAGCAGTGGTGTCGCCGCACTCGTGCCGCCGATCGCCACCCACGGATTGGTGTGGTGGGAATCCACACAGTCACGCGACGCGGTGCAGTAGATCGCGTAGCCCGGCAGGATGTCTGACAGCATCGCCACATCGGGCACGGCCCGGCGCCTTGGATACGGGCTCCCACTCTGGTAGTTCGGGCGAGGGAACAGCGCGCTCTCGCCGCCGCCGGCGGCGGAACCGGGCTGATCGGACGTGTCGTTCCAGACGACCTGCGAGATGATCTGGTTGGCAGCGCTCAGCACGAAATTGGTCCCGCCGACCCCGGTCACCCAGAACGACGAGGCCGGGTAATTGACGGCCTTCACAGGCTCAGGGCCGTCCCGGGTTGTGCAGTCGGCCGATCCTGAATCGCCGCTCGACGCCAGGAACGTGATCCCGCTGGCCGCGGCGATCTCGAGCGAGCCCTCCGCTGCGAGCACGCCGTCGCGGTGCAGCGCATTGAACACGAACGGTTCACACAGGCCCAGCGAGGCCGAGATCACCTGCGGCGGGTGCCCGGAGACCAGCGGAGCGGTCAGCGCCTGGAGCGTGTCGGCCGCGCGTGCATCCGTCTCGTATACGTCGATCGCGCGCAGCTCGGG
This sequence comes from uncultured Solirubrobacterales bacterium, assembly GCA_963794285.1. Lineage (GTDB taxonomy): Bacteria > Actinomycetota > Thermoleophilia > Solirubrobacterales > Solirubrobacteraceae > Palsa-465. Next base: position 399,245 of record CAWCDS010000005.1, on the reverse strand, counting down.
TGCCGCGGCATCGAGCACCTCAAGATCGAGTGTCGCCTCGCCGCCAGGCTTCAGCATGTGCTTGATCCCGACTCCGAGCTCGTTCACCTCCGGGATCGGGAGCCTGAAGCAGCCCGCGAACTGCCTGACGTCGTCGTACTTGAACCCGTCGATCTCGATCAGCGCTACCCGTTGTCCTCGGCCGGTCGCGCCGCCGGCATGAAGCGGGTCGTACCCGTAAGCGGTCAGGATCTGGTTCGGGGTGAACCCGCCCGAGTCCTGCCCCGCCTGGCAGCCACCGGGAGTTCCGGTGCGCAGCTGCGCCGAGGACGCCTGCGCGGCGACATGGGCGGTGCGCCGGCCGTGCACGGCGAACGCGGGATGGGGAGCGCCGGGAGCAAGCGGCTGCGTATCGAGACCGATCACGCCCGTAACAAGTCCCTTCAGCGCCCGTGGCGGCGGCACGGACGCCGAGGCCGCGGCCGCGGTCCCCAGCTCCGGGGCGATGTAGCGGACGCCGTGATCAGCGCGGAACTGCGCCAGCGGAGTTCCGAACAGACGCTCGGCAAGGCCCGCCGTCATGCTCGCGTCCGCAAACAGTCCCGTCACGTCGATCCGGGCGTGGCTGGCCCCGGCGTGGCGTAGATAGGCAAGCACACGGCTGCGCGTGCCAGCGCTCGCGCCAAATCTGCGTGCCAGCTCGCGCACCGGTCGATACGCGCCGTACTGGGACGAACCGGGGGTACTGACTGCAAGCGCCGTGCGGCGCAACCCGGCGAGATCGGCGCGCAGCGGCAGCACGAGGTCCAGCTTCGCCGTGGCCGGCGCGGGGCCCACACGCGTGGCGTGAGCCACCGGCTGCGCGCTCGCCACCCCGGGTGCGATCACGGCAGCGATCAGCGCCCCGACCATCGCCCCCTTAGCAGTCATCCCCATGCGCCCATCCTGTCACACTGATGCTGCCCGGAGCGACGCGTGAGCAATTCGCTCAGTGGTGCGTTTCGTAAATACGGTGACACCGAGAGTGGTCACCGGGGGATGCTGGGCAAGGACGCAGTGAGGGAGCGTGCCTCTGGCACGTGACCGAACGAGGACGCCGCCCAGCGCCGCCGGGGGCCGCTCGAATGTCATCGTATTTACGAAAGGTGCCACCTAGCTGTCGGTGCGCCGCACTGGGATCTTGAACCGCTGTAGGTCGGCGTGACGCACGATCTGACCGCCGCCCGTATACGGCACGATCTCCGCGCGCAGCTCACGCCGCAGCGATTCGAGCCGCTCGACCTCCGCCTTCAGCTCATGCGCGCGTTTTTCGAGCGCCGCGACCCTGCGCGACATCGAGTCGAGTTCGTCCTCCAGCTCGAACACGCGCTCGACGCCCGCGAGGTTCATGCCCAGCTCGGCCGTCATCTCTTGGATCCGACGCAGGCGCTCAACGTCCTTGTGCGAGTACAGGCGTGTGCCTTTCGGCGAGCGCTTGGGCTCGATCAGCCCCCGCGCCTCGTACATCCGCAGCGTCTGCGGGTGCATGTCGGCGAGCTCCGCCGCAACCGAGATCATGAACACGCCTCGATCGGAGGAGACCTCGATGCGGGTGGTGGTCCTGATCGTGCGTCGCGTGGCCATCACTGACCAGCACCCTCTGCAAACAGCTTCGCGCGGGGGTTGCCGTTCATGACCTCCGAGAGCTTGTCAACGGCCTCGGTCTGCTCGGGTGACAGCGCGGACGGCACGTCGATCACGAACCGGTAGTGAATGTCGCCGTTGCCCTTGCCGCCGAGCCGCTGGGGTCCCTCGCCGCGCAGACGCTGAACGGTTCCGTGCTTGGTCCCTCGCGGAACCCGCAGGCGTTTGGAGCCTGCGAGCGTCGGCACTTCGATCACGGCGCCGCGGACCGCCTCTGGAATCGTCAGTGGCACCTCGACCTCGAGGTTCTCGCCGACGCGCTTGAACACCGTCGACTCCTGCACGCGGGTGATCACGTACAGATCGCCGGGGTCAGCACCGCGGACACCCGGCTCGCCCTTGCCCGCGAGGCGGATGCGACTTCCGTCGCGCACGCCGGCGGGGATATTGACGCGCAGACGCCGCACGCTGCGCTGAGCGCCGCTCCCGCTGCAGGTGGGACACGGTTGCTCAATCACGGTGCCGGAGCCCTGGCAGTTGGAGCACGGCTGCGAAATCGAGAAGATCCCTTGGCTCTGGGCCTCGACGCCACGGCCGTTGCAGACCGGACATACCTTCGGAGTCGTTCCCGGCTTCGCGCCGCTGCCGTTGCAGGTTGGGCAGGGCTGCGAGGTCGGCACCGCCAGTGGCACCTGAGCGCCGCGCGTGGCCTGGTCGAACGTGAGCGAAACCTCCGTCTCGAGATCTCGGCCCCGAGCCTCGCGTGAACGCCCGGCGCGGACGTCGCCGCCGCGGCCGGCCTGGCCGCCACCACCACCGCCGCCGAACAGGTTCGAGAGGATGTCGCTGAAGCTGCCGCCGAACGAGCTCGGATCAAACCCGCCGGGGACCCCGAAGCCGAACGGGCCGCTGCCGCGGTCATAGGCCTTTCGCTTCTCCGCATCCGAGAGCACGTCATGTGCCTGCGAGATCTCCTTGAAGCGCTCCTCTGCCCGCTTGTCGCCGGGGTTGCGGTCGGGGTGGTACTGGCGCGCCAGCTTGCGGTAGGACTTCTTGATCTCTGCCTCGGACGCGTTCTTCCCGACGCCGAGAACCTTGTAATAGTCGGGCCTGTCAGCCATTGCGCCCCGCTACGCAGCGACGACGACCCGCGCGGGCCGCAGCACCGTCTCGCCCAGGCGATAGCCGCGCTGGTAGACCTCGACGACCGTCCCGGACTCGGCTCCGTCCACCGGCTGCTGCGCGATCGCCTCGTGGTGCTGGGGGTCGAACGGCTCGCCCTTGGGCGAGAACGGCTCGATCCCGACACGCGCGAGCGCCGCGATCACATCCGCGTGAACGAGCTTGATCCCGGACACGAGCGGGGAGTTGCCGTTGTCGGCGCCCTCGCCTGCTACGGGAGCGGCCGCCTCGGCCGCCTCGAGCGCACGATCGAGGTTGTCGACCGCAGGCAGCAGCTCGAGCGCGAGCCTGGCGACACCGCGATCCTGGGCGGCTGCCGCCTCACGCATCGCGCGCTTGCGGTAGTTCTCGAAATCGGCCTTCGTCCGTTGGGCCAGGCCGAGGTACTCGTCGGCCCTCTCGGCCCTCGCGGTCAGCTCCTCGAGGTCCTGCTGGACCTCGTCGTGGTCCTCTTCGCCCCCGCCGTCTCCGTCGGACGCGGGCTCGGCCGCCGACTCGGTCGCGGGGGCGCCCGGCGCCTCCGGCTCCCCCGTCGGGAGCGAAGACGCCGGCGCCTGCATCTCGTCTAACGAGTCGGTGGCCTCTGGGGCCGGTGTGGCTCCCGAGTTGCGACGATCATCGCCGGACATCGACTATTTGCCCTCGTCCACGACTTCGGCATCGACGACGTCCTCGGCCGCGGCACCGTTGGTCGAGGAGCCTGCACCATCGGTCGGGGCATCGGCGCCCGAAGCAGCCTGCTCCTGAGCCCGCTGGTACATCGCCTCGGAGACCTTGTGGAATGCGGTCTGCAGGGCCTCGGTCTTGTTGTTGATCTCCGCCGTGTCCTCAGAGGTGAGGACCTCGCGCAGCGCCTTGATCGCCGCCTCGATCTCCTCCTTGGAGGAAGCATCCACCGCGTCAGCCAACTCCTTGAGCTGGCGCTCGGACTGGTAGGCGGCGTTCTCGCCGTTGTTGCGCGCCTCGGCCAGTTCGCGCAGTCGCTTGTCGTCCTCGGCGTGCGACTCGGCGTCGGTGACCATCCGCTTGATCTCCTCGTCGGACAGGCCCGAGCCCGCCTTGATCTCGATCTTCTGCTCCTTGCCTGTCCCGAGGTCCTTGGCCGACACGCTGAGGATGCCGTTGGCGTCGATGTCAAACGCGACCTCGACCTGCGGTATGCCTCGCGGCGCCGGTGGGATCCCGGTCAGCTGGAACTTCCCAAGCGACTTGTTGTACATGGCCATCTCGCGCTCACCCTGGAGCACGTGGATCTCGACCGACGGCTGGTTGTCCTCGGCCGTCGAGAAGATCTCCGACTTGCGGGTCGGGATCGTCGTGTTGCGCTCGATCAGCTTCGTCATCACGCCGCCCTTTGTCTCGATCCCGAGCGTCAGCGGAGTCACATCGAGCAGCAGCACATCCTTGACATCGCCGGCCAGCACGCCGGCCTGGATCGCCGCGCCGACGGCCACGACCTCGTCCGGATTGACGCCGCGGTGCGGGTCCTTGCCGGTCAGCTCCTTGACCTTCTCCTGGACCGCGGGCATCCGGGTCATGCCGCCCACCAGGACGACGTGGTCGATTGCCGCGGCGCCCTTGTCCTTGGCGTCGTTGAGCGCCTGGCGGACCGGAGCGACGGTGCGATCCAGCAGGGCAGCTGTCAGCTCGTTCATCTTCGCCCGCGTGAGGCGCATGTCGAGGTGCTTCGGTCCGCTCGCGTCAGCGGTGATGAACGGCAGGTTGATCTGGGTCTCCTGCGTGGTCGAAAGCTCGATCTTCGCCTTCTCGGCGGCCTCGTAGAGACGCTGAAGCGCCATCGGGTCGACGCTCAGGTCGATGGCCTGGGACTTCTTGAACTCGCCGACCAGCCAGTCGACCAGCGCCTTGTCGAAGTTGTCGCCGCCGAGATGGTTGTCACCGGCGGTCGCCTTGACCTCGAACACGCCGTCGCCGATCTCGAGCACCGACACGTCGAACGTGCCGCCGCCGAGGTCGAAGATCAGAATCGTCTGGTCGGACTCCTTGTCGAGCCCGTACGCCAGCGAGGCTGCCGTCGGCTCGTTGATGATCCGCTTGACGTCGAGTCCTGCGACCTTGCCGGCGTCCTTGGTGGCCTGGCGCTGATCGTCGTTGAAGTACGCGGGGACGGTGATGACAGCGCTGTCGACGGTTTCACCGAGGTAGGCCTCAGCGTCGGCCTTCAGCTTGCCGAGGATCATCGCGCTGAGCTCGGGCGGCGAGTACTGCTGACCGCCGGCGTCGACGCGAGCGTCTCCGTTCGGCCCGGAGACGACCTTGTACGGCACGATCGACTCCTCTTCGCGCACCTCGGCCTCCTTGCGGCCCATGAAGCGCTTGATCGAGAAGACGGTGTTCTGCGGGTTGGTGACCGCCTGCCGCTTGGCGACGGTGCCGACGAGCCTTTCACCTGACTGCGTGAACGCGACAACCGAAGGCGTCGTCCTACCACCCTCGGCGTTCTCGATCACGGTCGGCTCGCCTCCCTCGAGCACGGCCATGCAACTGTTGGTCGTCCCGAGGTCGATTCCGATCGTTTTTCCCATATCTGTTCTGCTCCTATGCGTTCGCGAAAATCTAAGCGTGATAGTAGCAGATTTAAGGGTGGTCTCAGCCGAACGTGTCGGCACTCGGGCACATCCGCCGCAGCGCGCAGCCACGGCAGTCGGGCTTGCGCGCGAAGCACGTGCGTCGCCCGTGGCGAAGCAGGTTCATGTGCAGCTCGAGCTCCTCGCCGGGAGGGGTGATCTCGAGCATCGTGTCGTGGAGCTCGTCAAACGGCGCGCCAGGACGAAACAGGCCAAGCCGGGTGCCAACCCGGGAGACGTGCGTGTCGACGGGGACGTCGCGCATCCCCAGCGCAAACAGCAGCACGCAGGCGGCGGTCTTGCGCCCGACGCCGGGCAGCGTGCACAGGTACCGCTGCGCCTCCGGCACGCTCTCCTGCGCCAGCCAGTCCAGCCATAACTCTCCACCAGGGGCGGTCTCGGTGATCGCTCGCAGGATCTGCTTGATCCGCGCAGACTTGACCTTTGAGATCCCGCCGGGACGGATCGCCTCCTCGATCGCGTCGACGGGCGCGTCGCGGATCTTGACCCACGTATCGCCTGGAAACCGTTCCCGCAACGCCAGGTACGCGACGTCTCGGTTGCGGTCGTTGGTCGACTGCGAGAGCACCGTCAGAATCAGCTCGGCGATCGGGTGGCCGTGCGGCCGCGCCAGTGGGATCCCGTACACCTCCCGCAGCCGATCACGGATCCCCCGCACCCGCCGAGGCACAGGACGTCGCCACTGCTCAGTCAAGCGCACCCCATCGTTCGCAAGCCCGTGCCGACGCCGCCACAGCATCCCCCAGCGCCGCCGCCACCGCCGGCGGACCCGAGCGTGATCACGACCAGCCTCGCGCCGGCCTTGACCAGCGCCAGCGATGCCCGCTCGGGGTCGTCCTCGCCGGTCATCAGCGCCGCCTCGCCGGCGCTGGCGCGGACGAGCAGCGTGCCCGGGACGCACGCGTTGCAACTGGCGGCTGCCTCCGCCTTCGACGGCCAGCGGTGCAGCCGGATGTTGGGATCGAAGATCACCGGCCGCTCGAGTTCGAGCATCAGCGCGCGGGCCCGCATCGTCAGCTCGCGTTCATCCGCGCCGACGAGTGTGCTGGAGCCGATGAACAGCGCCGCCGAGTCGAGGACGGCCTGCTCGAGCCGCCCGCCGATCGCCTCGACGATGCTCGTCACCGTCCCGCCGTAGACGCGATCGGTCGGCTCCCCGTCAGCCGCCACCGCAACGACCTCGAGCGGCGTCTGGCGACCCTCGATCAGCTCGAAGAGCGACACCTCGACGCCCTCGTTCGAGCCGGTTTCGCAGCCATCGGCCCCAGTCGTCGGCGCCCGCGCCGCCGGCGAGCACGACGCGGGCGCCGGCGCGCGCGGCAAACACCGCGACGTTCGCAACGACCCCGCCGAAATGGGTCGCGAACGAGTCGGCTTCAGCGAGCCGCTGGATCGGCCGCTCGCAGATCAGATCGACGCGCGCTTCGCCAAGACACAGGGTGCGCGACGGTGATACCGCCTGCGTGGACCGAGTCATGCTCATCACCGAGGACGTTATCCTCGCCGCCGCGTGCGCGTCGACGAGCAGACGATCACTCTCGCCGGGTCGCCCGTGTACTACCGGGCCGCACCCGCGCCGGGGACCGATGCCTCCGGCACCCAACCGCTGTATCTCCACGGCGTTCCGACCAGTTCCGATGATTGGGTGCCGTTCCTGGAGCGGACCGGCGGGATCGCGCCGGACCTGATCGGGTTCGGACGCTCGAGCAAGGCCGGCAACCTCGACTTTACGCTCGGCGGGCTCACCGACTTCCTCGAGCGGTTCCTCGATCACCTGGAGATCGACCGACTCCAGCTCGTCGGCCAGGATTGGGGCGGGGCGGTCGCGCTGGCGTTCGCCCAGCGTCACCCGGAGCGGGTGCAGCAGATCGCGCTGCTCAACGCGATCCCGCTCGTGGCCGCCGGATTCCGCTGGCACCGCGCGGCGAGACTCTGGCGGCATCCGCTGCTCGGCGAGCTCGCGATGGGCGCGACGACCAAATGGCTCCTGGCGCGCTCGCTGCGATCGGGCACTGTCAGCCCTACCGCCTGGCCGCGGGAACGGATCGACGCGGTCTGGCAGCAGTTCGACCAGGGCACGCAGCGAGCGATCCTGAGGCTCTACCGTGACAGCGATGAGCAGCGCTTGGCGCAAGCCGGCGAAGGCCTCGCCGAGCTGGCGATGCCCGCGCTCGTGATCTGGGGCGAGCGCGATCCGTGGCTGGCGTCAAGCCTCGGCGAGGCATACCGCGACGCGCTCCAGAACGCGACGCTCGAGCGTGTGGCCGACGCCGGCCACTGGCCGTGGCTCGATCAGCCGGCCGTGATCGATCTGCTCGCGCGGTTCCTGGGATTCACGTGAGCCGCGAGCTGGACTGGCGGCGGATCGCGCCGACCGCGACCGCCGCCGTGCTCGCGATCATTTACGTGATCGTCTCGCCGCCGAGCTTCGACCTCGCGGCGCATCTGCTCCGGGCGAAGCTATTTCGCGCGGAGGGCTTTGGGCTATGGAACAACTGGTGGTACGCGGGTCATCACACGCTCGGCTACAGCGTGCTGTTCCCGCCGATCTCGGCGCTGCTCTCGCCGCAGCTCGTAGCCGGGGTCGCGGCGACCGGAACCGCTGCGCTGTTCGAGCTGCTGGTCCACCGGCGCTTCGGGCCGGACGCCTGGCTGGCCGCCGTCTGGTTCGCCGCGGCCACGGCGACGAATCTGTTCACCGGTCGCCTCGCGTTCGCTTTCGGGCTGTTGCCCGCGGTGGCGACGATGCTGGCGCTGCAGCGACGGCGTCCATGGGTAGCCACGCTGCTGGCCGTCACGACCGCCCTCGCCAGTCCCGTTGCCGGCCTGTTCTCGGCGCTCGGCGGGATCGCGTATTCCATCGGCGCTTACGCGGACGAGCGGCGCGCCTCGAGCCTGTGGCCGGGAGTCGGCGTCGTGGCTGGGTCGCTCGTGCCGGTGCTGCTGCTCGCCTACGCGTTCCCTGAGGGAGGCAGCGAGCCGTTCACGCTGGCCACGCTCTGGCCGATCCCGTTGGTCGCCGCCGGCCTGCTCGCTGCGCTGCCGCGCCGGGAGCTCGCGCTCCGCGTCGGCGTGCTCCTGTACACGCTCGGCTGCATCGTCGCGTACGAGGTCTCGACGCCGATCGGGAGCAACGCCGCCAGGCTCGGCGCGCTCGTGGCGGGGCCGCTGGCGGCGCTGACGTTGTGGCCGCGCCACAGGCGATGGCTGCTGCTCGCCGCGTTCCCGCTCGTGTACCTCCAGTGGCAGGCTCCGGTCCGCGACGTCACCCGCTCGGCGAACGACCCGTCGGTGAGCGCCGCTTTCTACAAGCCGCTGCTCGCGTTCCTGGATCGGCAGGACGGGCCGCCGTTCCGGGTCGAGATTCCGTTCACGAAGTTCCACTGGGAGACATACGACGTGGCGCCCTACTTCCCGCTCGCGCGCGGCTGGGAGCGTCAGCTCGACATCAAGTACAACCATTTGTTCTACGACGGCAGCTTGACCCCGGCGACCTACGAGCGCTGGCTGGACGAGCTGGCGGTCCGATTCGTCGCAGTCTCGGACGCGAGGCTGGACTTCTCCGCCGACAAGGAGACGGCCCTGATCGATCGCGGGTTGCCGTATCTGCATCTGGTGCTGCGCACCAGGCACTGGCGCGTGTACGCGGTACGCAACCCAAGCCGGGTCGCCGAGGGCCCGGCGCAGTTGCTGGCGCTCGGACCCAGCTCGCTGACGCTCGTCGCGCAGCGGGCCGGCACGGTGCTGCTGCGGGTGCGGTTCACACCCTACTGGGCGATCGGTGAGGGGTCCGGATGCGTCGCGCCGGCCGGGGATTTCACGAAGCTGACGCTTCGAGCACCCGGCACGGTGCGGCTCGTGATCAGGTTCTCATTCGGGCGGATCCGCGCGCGCTCACCACGGTGCACCTGAAAGCTGCTCGTCCTTACTGAGACAGATCCGTGGGACCTGCCGAAGAAGACGATCCGGAGCCTCGGTACCATGGGAGCTGCGATGCGGCGAGGACTTCGGTTAATCGAGGCGCGGGTTCTGCCGCGCGGATGGAAGGACGTATTCCGGCAGCTGATGCTGTTCCTCGGCGCGTACGTGCTCTACCAGCTTGTCCGCGCAGTCGTTAGTAGCAACGGCTACAAGCCGTTCGGTGACGCGACCAAGATCATCAACCTCGAGCGCGTTCTCCACGTGTTCGTCGAGCCGAGCATCCAGGCGTGGGTGGCGGGGCGCCACTGGCTGATGGATATCGCCGACTGGAGCTACCTGAACGCGCACTACTTCGTGACGATCGGCGCGCTGCTGTTCATCTACCTGCGCCGCAACGACTCGTTCTACTTCGTGCGCAACATGTTCATGATCGCGATGGCGATCGCGCTCGTCGGCTACGCGCTGTACCCGACAGCGCCCCCGCGGCTGATGCCGGAATGGGGTTTCACCGACTCGATCTCCCAGTTCCTGGGGACGACCGTCGACTACGGGCCGGAGAAGGCGTTCCTCAACTTCTACGCAGCCGTCCCGTCGATGCACGTCTGCTTCGCGATCATGGTCGGATGGCCGATGGCAAAGCTCGTCGCGTCACGACCGGCAAAGATCGCGTGGTCGCTCTACCCGCTGTTCACCACGTTCGTCGTGGTGGCCACCGGCAACCACTACCTGACCGATGCGTTCCTGGGCGCGGTCACGGCGGGCGCCTCGGCGCTGCTGGCTGACCGGCTGCTCGCCCGCGCCAGGCCCGACGCCTGGAGATTCGGGCAGGCGACCGCCTAGCTCATGGCCGAGCCGACAGAGGCAGTTCACGCGGGCAACCGAAAGCCGCGCCGCCGTCGCGAAGGCACGACCACGCACGAATTGATGCGCAACCGGCTGATCGAGTCGCGGCTGACGCCAAACGCAATCTCACTGACAGGGTTCGCGCTCAATCTCGCAGCCGCAGGCCTGATCGTCGGGCGTGAATTCTTCCTCGCCGGGATCGCGTTCATCGTCGGTTCGGTGATGGATACGCTCGACGGCCGCTACTCGCGGATGTCAGGCAAGGGGACGCCGTTCGGTGCGTTTCTCGACTCGACGCTTGACCGGCTCGAGGAGGGCATCGTGCTGGTTGCGGTTGGCGCCTACTTCGCCTCGCGCCACAACCAGGTCGCGGTCGCGGCTGTCGTCGCCGCGGTGCTCGGCTCGCTGATGGTGTCCTACACGCGAGCTCGCGCGGAGGCACTCGGGATCGACTGCAAGGTCGGGCTCGCCACCCGCCCGGTCCGGGTCGTGATCCTGTCGATCGGGCTGGTGTTCGCCAAGGGCGCGTCGCTCGGCCACTTCGAGTTGCTCGAGCCGGCGGTGTACGTGCTCGCAGCGCTGACGGTCTTCACGACGATCCAGCGGATCGTCCACGTGCGCTCCCAGTTGCGCGCCGCGACGAGTTGAGCGTCAACGCCGGCCCACGACCGCGCGGCCGCCCCGGTCGACAGCGACGCACAACGAGGTCGAGGGACAGCGGACCGCCGCGAGCGGCCAGTCATCGAGATGGCTGCGTGTCCAGGATCCGGCACCGCCGGTCGGGCTGCTCGTAGTGAGCACGTTGCCGCCGTCGTCGACGGCGACGCACCGCGACTTCGACGCGCACGCGATCCCGGTCAGGCCGCCCGCGGGGTCGATCTCGACGTTCTTTCGAGCGCGACCGGCGAACACGTCGATCGAACCGGTGGGCGTGGCGGTTGCATACGTCGGCGGCTCGCCGCTTGAAACGACCTCGTCGGGGTCGCTGTGCAGCGCAACGCAGAGGCGCTGGGTCGGACACGAGGCCGCGAACCACCGGCGGGCAGAGCGGTTGCGCTTCCAGGAGGCTGCGCGCGCCGGGTCTGTGGAGGTGAACACGTGGCCGCCAGAGTCGAGCGCGGCGCAGACCGGTCCCTGAAGACAGGAAACCTCTTGAAACCCGATCGACGGCTCCGCACCGCGGATGCTCAAACGCTTGAACGAGTGCGCTCCACCAACCGGGTTGAACGCATAGAGCGTCCCGGTGGCACCCGAGGCGCCGGGCGGACCCATGTCGGTGACCAGCGCAAGGCACAGCGAGCGTGACGCGCACGCGACTCGCCAGATCTGCGGATCCTCGCCGATGCCGCGCATGACCCGCTTGAGCCTCCACGATCCAGCCGGCCGCGATGAGGTCACGACATGAGACCCAAAACCATCGACCGCGACGCACGACGATGACGACGGGCAGGCGAGCGACGTGAACGCGTCGTAGCCGGGGAACGGAACCTGCGTCCAGACGGCACCTGCGGGGTCGCTCGAGACGAGCACGCGGAAGGCCCCATCGGCAGCGACGCATAACAACACCGATGGGCAGGAGAGACCTTGGATGAACGAGTTGCCGTCGACGTTGGCGACGGTCCAGGCCGCCGGACCCCCAACCGGGTTTGTGCTCGTGATGATGTTGCCGCCATCGTCCCCGGCGAGGCACAGCGTGATCGTTGGGCAGGCCAGGCTGTCGATCTGATGGGCGCCGTCCACCATCGCCGTGACCCAGGGTGCCGCAGAGGTCGGGCCTGTCGTCGCGTAGATCGTTCCGGGATCGGCGCCGGCGACGCAGAATGAGGGATCAGGGCAGGCGAGCCTGGGCAGCGGGACGCCGGAGCCACCCGAGTAGATCCACGCTCCGACACCCGCGGTCGGGTTGGTCGATGTGAGCACTTGGCCGTTGAGCTGGACTACGACGCAGAACGCCGCCGACGGACAGGAGACATTTCCGAGCGGGCTCGGCATCACCGTCGTCGTCCACGCGCTCGCCCCGGCCGACGGATCGGTCGAAGTGACGAGGTTGTTCTGATCGTCAAGCGCCAGGCACAGAGACGCCGACGGACATACGATCGCATGCAGCGGGCGCCCGAGGGCGCTGAGAACCCACGCGCCCGGCCCAGCAGGCGGGTTGGTCGAGGTGAGCAGGTGCCCGTCGGCGTCGGCGGCGATGCAGAGGGCAGTCGACGGACATACGATTTCCTCCAGACTGGTGATCCCCGGGAGCGCAAACGCGGTCCAAGTAGCCCCGGCGGCGGGGTTGCGCACAACGCCGATGTCTCGACCGGAGTCGTGGATCAGGCACAGAGACGTCGACGGGCAGGTGACTCCGGCGCTCGGGACGTTGGAGTACGGCGCCTGGTTTGCGATCACTCGCGGCGCCGACCACGTCAGCGGCGCAGCCACCGCGACTGACGGCAGCAACGCGGTCGCCCCCACCGCTGCGGCGAGGACGCTGACCAGTCCCAATCGCGTCCGAGACACCGCCCACCACAGTAGCTCAAGAGATCACGTGCCGATCACGACCGACCCGTACGCGTCGCCGGCGAGGCACACACCGTCAGGCGCGCAGGACACGCTGATGAGGTCCGGATCGACATGCCGCTGAGCGCTCCATGCACCGGCGCCGCTCGCGGGGTTCGCCGAACTGAGCACGTTGCCCGCCAGATCGACCGCGACACACAGCGAGGCGGTCGCGCATGACACCGCGCTCAGCTGGTTGCCGGCATCGACGGGCACAACCTTCCAGTCGCCCCGGCCGGCCGCGTGCTGCTGAGCACGTTGCCTTTGCGATCCACAGGCACGCACAGCGTGATCGAGGGACAAGACACCCCTTCGAGCACCGCCGGATCCGAGAACAATGCCTGGTCGAACGTGCTCGTCCAGGCGCTGTCTCCACCCGTCGACGGCCGCACACAGCGAGGCCGACCCGCACGAGACCCCGCCGATCGCGTGCATCACGCTGAGTGGCGCCAGCCGGTCGATCAACCTCGGAGGGGACCAGCTCAGCGGTGCGGCCGCGAGGGCCGCCGCGGGGAGGCTCACGAACACAGCCGCCGCCAGCAGCACCCGCCTAAATGGAACCTTTCGTAAACCCAGTCCCACCCCGACCACGACGCGGCACCCTATCGCGAGCGGGATTTCGCTTGTGCGACTTTGGTCACAGGGTGTAACCAAAGACCCGCCGAGGAATAACTAGATCGGCGTCTGCGCCACAGAGAACGGCGCGCAGACTTGATCTTCGAGAAGGGATCCTCCCAGTGAGCACCACCGACGGTTCCACCAACGGCGCCGCACGCCATCAGGCGGACAAGGTCCGCGTGGCGATCATTGGCGTCGGCAATTGCGCAAGCTCATTCGTGCAGGGCGTCCACTACTACCGCGACGCAGATCCGGACGAGCCGGTCCCGGGCCTGATGCACGTCGACCTCGGCGGCTATCACGTCCGCGACGTCGAGTTCAGCGCGGCATTCGACATCGACGTCGACAAGGTCGGCAAGGATCTGTCAGAAGCGATCTTCTCCGGGCAGAACAACACGATCAAGTTCTTCCCGGACGTGCCCAAGCTCGCCGTCGAGGTCCATCGCGGGATGACGCACGACGGTCTCGGTAAGTACCTGAAGGAGAAGATCACGAAGGCCCCCGGCCCGACCGCGGACATCGTTGGCATCCTGAAGGACACTCGCACAGACGTCGTCGTCTCCTACCTGCCGGTCGGCTCCGAGCAGGCGACCAAGTGGTACGTCGAGCAGATCCTCGAGGCGGGGTGCGGGTTCGTCAATTGCATCCCGGTGTTCATTGCGCGCGAGGACTACTGGAGCAAGCGCTTCAAGAAGGCCAAGCTGCCGATCATCGGCGACGACATCAAGTCGCAGGTCGGCGCGACGATCGTGCACCGCTCGCTCGCGCGGCTGTTCCACGACCGCGGCGTGAAGCTGATGCGCACCTCGCAGCTGAACGTCGGCGGCAACATGGACTTCTACAACATGCTCGAGCGCGAGCGGCTCGAGTCGAAGAAGATCTCCAAGACCAACGCCGTCACGTCGATCATGGGGCACACGCTGCCCGCCGGTGACGTCCACGTCGGCCCGTCCGACTACGTGCCGTGGCTGACCGACCGCAAGTGGGCGCACATCCGGCTCGAGGGCCAGGCGTTCGGCGACGTGCCTCTCCAGGCCGAGCTGAAGCTCGAGGTCTGGGACTCGCCGAACTCCGCCGGGATCGTGATCGACGCCGTTCGGTGCCTGAAGCTCGCGCTCAACAACGGGCTCTCAGGACAGCTCGACGGTCCAAGCTCCTACCTGATGAAGTCGCCGATGCACCAGCGTCCCGATGACGAAGCGCATCACCTGACCGAGGCGTTCATCGCCAAGTACTCGCGCAAGCCGGTTGCGGCGAAGCCAAAGGCGAAGACGACCAAGTCGTAGTGTCTCGATTCAGAAGTTCGTGAGCACCGAGAGGTGCCACTGGTGGATGCCTGGCGCGGACGCAGGACCCGACGTGTACTGGACGTACACGAGGGTCCGAGGACAAAGCCAGGCGCCGCCAGGGGTGCCTCGAATGCACGCGAACTTCTGCATCGGGCACCGGTGCACTAGGCCGCGGGGCCGCGTATGCGGCCCCCCATAAATACACTCGTCCCGTGGCTGACGAGCGCCTCGCGATCGCGCAGGTGACCCCTTTCGCCTTGGAGGCGGCGAACGAGGTCAACGAGTACGTCACGCGCGTTTCCGGCGAACTGGCGGACCGGGGGCATCGCGTCCTGATCGTCGCTCCCTCCGAATCGAGCGGCCTCGTGCGCGACAGCCGGCGGATGCTGCGGGGGGCGCCCGAAGGGGTGCTCGAGCGCGCGGATGGACAGCCGCTCGTGCTCGGGGTTGGCGAGGTGCTGCCGTTCTCGCCTACCCAGCGCCGCGCGGCGTCGTTGCCGGTTGATGTCGCCCGCACGATCGAGGAGGCGCTGAGCGCGCTGCCGCTCGATCTCGTCCACGTCCACGAGCCGTTCGCGCCCAGTGCCTCGAGCGTCGCGCTTCGCCACTCGCGGGCGCTGAACGTCGGCAGCTTCCATGCACCCACCGAGCGGATCCTTTCGACGCAGCTCACGCGGCCGCTGTCGCGCCTGCTGTTCGGACGGCTCGACGCCCGGATCGCGAGCTACAGAGCAACCCGCGATCTGATGCAGCGCTTCTTCCCCGCCGATTACCGCGTGATCGTGCCGGGGGCGGAGGCGCCGATCGCGCAGGCGCATGCGCAGGACGTCGAGATCGTGATGATCGCCCGAGAAGAGCGCGCCGCGCTGCGCACGTTTCTGCGCGCACTGCGCCAGCTTCCGGCCGGGCTTCAGTGGCGCGCGAAAGTGTGGTCATCCCGCCCGCTGGCGGCGCCGGCGACGCTCGGGCGCGAGTTGCGCGACCGAGTGGTGTTCGTCGACGCGCGCGAGATGACCGAGGCACAGGCTGCCGCGGGCGCATCGATCGCGGTGCTCGCCTCGGACGGCATCCGGGCCACCCCGGGGGTTCTGCTGCACGCACTCGCGGCCGGGATCGTGCCCCTCACCTCGCGCCTTCCGGCCTACGAGGAGCTGCTGGCAGAAGGTCGATACGGGCTCGAGTTCGAGCCCGGCGATCTCCAGACGCTGGCCACACAGCTGGCACGGCTGATCGACGATGCCGGCCTGCGGGATCGGCTGCGCTCGGACGCCGCCGAGCTCCGACAGCGGTTGCGCTGGCCGCGCGTTGCCGACGAGCTCGAGGAGGTCTATCGCTCGCTTGTCGCCCGTCGGCACGACGGTCGCGGCAACGAGCGCGTGCGGCGCAAGCTCGCCTCCCGCCCCTTGATCGACGTCGACCTGCACATGCACACCGATCACTCGAACGATTGCGCGACGCCGGTCGAGGTGCTGCTGTCCGAGGCACGGGCTCGCGGTCTCGGCGCGATCGCGATCACCGATCACAACGAGATCTCCGGCGCGCACGAAGCGCGGGCCAAGGCCAACGGGATCAAGGTGATCGTCGGCGAGGAGGTCAAGACGGCCGAGCAGGGCGAGGTGATCGGACTGTTCATCGAGGAGAAGATCCCGCGCGGAATGACCCTCCAGGACACGATCGCGGAGATCAAACGCCAGGGCGGGCTCGTCTACGTGCCACATCCGTTTGATCGGATGCACTCCGTTCCCGGCTACGAGCACCTGCTCGATGTTGTTGACGACGTCGACGCGATCGAGGTGTTCAACCCCCGGATCGCGATCACCGAGTTCAATGAGGAGGCCGTGCGGTTCGCCGCCAAGTACCGGATCCCGGCCGGAGCCGGATCGGATGCGCACGTCCCCCAGGGCCTCGGCTCGGTCCGGATCCGGATGCGTGATTTCGACGGCCCGGAGGAATTCCTGCAATCTCTGCGGGACGCCGACATCGTCCGCAACCCGGCGAGCCTGCTGTACGTCCAGGCGCTGAAATTCCTGCAGACCAAGGCGATGCCGGAGTCCGCGCGGCGTGCTTCACGGGACCGCCGCGTACGTCGGGTCACGCGCAAGTCCTGATGCACGCGCAAGGACAAGCCGCCGAGCCGTCCAATCCGAGGGGGATGCCGGCGACCGACGACGAGATCCGCGAGAAATACCTCGAGCGTGCGATCCGGGAGCTGAACGCGTTCTCCCGTGCTTTGCAGGCATGCTCGGGGTGCCCCCGCGGCGGATTGATGCCGGTGCTCGGGTCCGGCCATCCGCAGGCCGACATCTTCCTGGTCAAGCATTCGGCTCGCCCATCCGAGGTCGAGGAGGGCGTCGCGTTCTACGGCCGCACCGGCAATGCGCTGATGAAGTCCTTGAAGCGGCTTCAGATCGACCCGCTGGCGGTGTACGGGACGCTGTGCGTCAAATGCCCCGTCCTTGACCCGGTGATGGCCGACCCGGCATGCGTAGCGCGACTGGCCGAGGAGCTGGCGATCGTACAGCCGAAGCTGGTCGTCGCGATGGGGTCCGACGCGCTTTCGGTGCTCAACGAGCTTGACGTGCCGCTGAGCCGCGAGCTCGAACCGGCGCTGGGAGTCCTACAGCGATTCACGCCCTCAATTGAGGCGCTGTTCGTTCCGAACATCGACGAGGCGCTCGACGAGGAGAGCGCCAAGCGCGAGTTCTGGTCGGCGTTCCGGGTGCTCGGGCAATGGTGGGCGGATCTCCCGCCGTACTGAGCCGCGCCGAGCGCTCCGGAGGTCTAGACTCGGGAGCATGGACCTAGAAGAGAAGAGCCTTGACCAGATCGGCGACCGCTGCGAGGAATGCGGAGCCAAGTTGACGGCTGCCGAGCTCCAGTCGGTGATGGAGAGCGGCGGACCGGTTCTGTGCTCGATTCACGCGGCCGAGGACGAGCCCGGGCTCGCCGCCGACGAAGCTGGGTTCATCGAAGGCTAGTGCCCTGAGTCTTTAGCGCAGGTCGTGCTGGCGGCCGCTAGAGGAGATATCCCGCGCGAAGATCGCTTGGGCTGACTCGCGGCATCTGCGTGAGCTGTTGTTGCTGGTGCCGGCTGTGGTAACAGCTCCGCTGACGTCGGTCGCGATCGAGTTGCGGTGATCTGCGGATCGGGTATCGGTAACGCTGCGTCGCGTTTCGGGGAATGTGCAGGTGGAGCTTCCAGGCGCCCACAAGTTCGTGGCGCTTCAGACGGCATCCAGTGTCCCCGTAGGCACGGTGATCGACGCCACCCACGGCAAGGTTCTACTGACCAGTGCGGTCGATCGCGCAGGCGGGACCAAGACCGGCACGTTCAACGGCGGCCGCTTCGTCGTGAGCCAAGCCAACGTCGCGCTGCCGGCGACCAAGCTGCGACTCGTCGGCGGCTCGTTCGCCGCGTGCTCGCGCACTGGCGCGCTGACCCACGGGCCGATCGTGGCCAGGAGCGCAAAGGCCCGGCCGCGTCATAAAGTGGTCCGACAGGTGTGGGGCAAGGACAACGGCGGGAGCTTCGTGACCATCGGCCGCACCGCGTCGGCGGCGGTGCGGGGCACGCTCTGGCTGACGCAGGATCGCTGCGACGGGACACTGATCCGGGTATTCCGCGGTCACGTTCTCGTGCATGCTGCGTCGCGCCGCCACGATCTGCTGCTCGGCCCGGGTCAGTCGTACCTCGCTCGTGCGCGCCGCTAGCCCCGCTGTCCGACCACGTCGCTTTGCGCCCCGAGCGGCCGTGCTCGGCGCGCTGGCGGCGACGCTGCTCGGAGCTGCGATCGGGATCGTGATCGTGCGCGCTCCGCTGCTGGGAGGGCTGGAGCAGAGCACCCTCGCGGCTCGATTTGCGCTGCGATCCAGCGCCCCTCCCGCCGGGGTGGCCGTCGTCGCGATCGACGACCGTTCATTCTCCGCGCTCCGGCACCGCTGGCCATTTCCACGGTCGTGGCACGGCCGGGTGCTCGAGCAGCTCCATCGCGCGGGCGCGCTTGCCGTCTTCTATGACGTGCAGTTCACTGAACCGACGACGCCGGCACAGGATGGTGCGCTGTTCGATGCCCTAGCGCGGACGGGCGGCGCGACGCTGGCTACCACGCAGACTGATGGGCACGGTCACAGCAACGTGTTCGGCGGCGACGCCAAGCTCGCTCTCGCTCACTCGCAGGCGGCGGCGAGCGCTTTCCCGGTCGGCCAAGGCGGAGTGATCGATCGCCTCCCTTACGAGCTCGACAGGCTGCCCACCGCGGCGGTCGTCGTGGCAAAGCGCCTGCAAGGACACGTTCCGTCGCTCTCGCTCTTCGGCAGTGGCGGAGCGTACATCGACTACCGGGGACCTCCGGGGACAGTTCCCACGCTCTCGTTTGCCGACATCCTGCGCGGCCACTTCGCCCCTGAAGCCGTGCGTGGCAAGGTCATCATCGTCGGCGCTACGTCGCCGACGCTGCAGGATCTGCACGCAACCCCCGCGGCAAGCGACGAGCTGATGAGCGGTCCAGAGATCCAGGCCAACGCGATCTGGACTGTCCTGCACGGAATTCCGCTGCGCTCGGCGCCCGACTTCATGGTGATCATGCTGGTCATTCTTGCGTCGCTGATCGCGCCACTCGTCCGGTATCGCCGTTCGGTGGCAGCCGTTGCAGTCGCAACGCCACTGGCGGCTGTGATTTATCTGGCGAGCGCTCAGCTCGCTTTCAACGCCGGGGTTGTCGTGCCTGTCGTCGCACCGCTCGCCGCGCTGGCGCTGTCGACCGCGGTGACGCTCGTGGCCAGCCATCTGCTCGTTACCCGTGAATTGCACGCGACGCAGTTCGAGATCGTGCAGCGCCTCGGCCGAGCAGCTGAGGCACGTGACGGCGCCTCCGGCCTCCATCTCGAGCGGATGACACTGCTATGCGAACAACTTGCCAAGGCCGCTGGGCTCCGGCGGCGCCAAACGCGGCTGCTTCGCCAGGCGAGCGCGCTGCACGATATCGGCAAGATCGCGATCCCCGACGCGGTTCTCTTACACCCCGGATTATTCGAGCCGCGCGAGCGCGAGATCATGAGCACCCACGCGACCCTCGGTGCCCAGATGCTGGCCGGGTCCTCGACAAGCCTCATACAGATGGCCGAGATGCTCGCGCTCACCCACCACGAACACTGGGACGGAACCGGCTACCCCGCCGGACTCGCGGGCGAGGACATCCCCCTGGAAGGTCGGCTCTGCGCGATCTGCGACGTCTTCGACGCCCTCATTAGCCGCCGCCGCTACAAGGCGAGCTGGACGCTCGAAGCGGCCCTCGCTGAAATCGAGCGCGGATCCGGCTCCCAATTCGACCCGCGCCTGACCAAACTGTTCTTGGATATCGCGCCACGCCTGTACCGTGAGCTCGCCACTCAGGTTGACCCCGTCATCGCAACCCCCAAGCCCGACGATGACCCCGGCAACGAGCACGCTCCCGATGCGCACGAACAGGCCCTCCCGGCACACACGCTCGCTCCCTAATCAGCTCGTAGGCCGGTCCTGATCCAGCGTCGCCCAGGCGATGCCGGCGGCGAGCGATCGACTGATTATTGCTGGTCAGTACGTAGCTGATACGTACCAACCCACCCGTTTTCGCAGTGCGTCGGCCGTGTCAGGGTATGCTCGCGGCGATTTACGACACCGAGAATCCGCCAACGGCATCAAGGCCGACATGCGCCTAAACGGCTACCTGATGGGCTCGACCACGACGTGGAACGCGCAGATGTCCCGGATGGCGGCCTCCGGTGAGCTCGGGAACTACAACGTCGCCCCGATTCGGCGGAACTTCGGCCTCGGCAGCGGCGCAGTTCTCGTGTACCCCGCCGGCACGCGAATCCAGCTGTCGCCCACCGACAGCTCGCTGCTCAGCTCCCCCTCGGGCAGCTTCGTGATCGAGCCCGACCTGTGGGTCGGTAAGCCGCCCCTCGGCCAGAGCTTCGATGCCGCGGCAAGAGGCGGGTTCATCGCCACATTCCCGACGCTGCAGCAGTGGCTCAGCGGCGGGACGGTGTCAGGCGGGGGCAGCGGCAACTGGAACCTCGGGACGGCGCCGACGACGCCGGGGATCGCATACAGCAACGACTTCCAGGGCTACTCGTACGGATTCGGATACCAGGGCTCCGGAGGTTGTTGAATCGCCCAGGGGGCGATTCAATTGGGAGATCGCCCAGGGGGCGATCTCCCGGGGGCCTGTTTACCCCGTGACGAGGATGATCTTGCCGAGCTTGCCGCCGGCGGTGAAGCGCTCGTAGGCGGCTTCGGCCTGCTCGAGCGGGAAGGTCGCCGCGATCGGCACCTTGACCGCGCCGGCGGCCAGTAGTGGCAGCACCGACCGCTCCATTGCGCGGGCGGTCGCTGCTTTGTCCTCGAGCGGGCGGGGGCGCAGCGTCGAAGCGCCGATCCGGCCCCGCTTGCCCATCAGCATCCCCAGGTTCAGCTCGCCCTTGGCGCCGGCCCCGATCCCGATCACGGTGATCCGGCCGCCGCCGTTCAGCGCGGCGAGATTCTCCGCGAGGTTCGGCGCTCCCACGAGCTCGAGGATCACGTCGAACGGACCGCGGTCGCCGAAACCCTCGGGGTCGATCGCCTCGGCTCCGAGCTCGGCAACCAACGGGCGCAGCGCGGCGTTGCGAACCGTCGCAGTCACACGAGCGCCACTGGCCCGGCCCAGCTGAACTGCGGCCGTGCCGACGCCGCCGGCCCCGCCGTGGACGAGCAATCGCTCGCCCGGCTTGAGTTCTGCCTGGGTGAAGACCGCGTCGTGGGCGGTCGTGAACACCTCCGGCACGCCCCCCGCCTCGATCCAGGTTAGGTTCTCGGGCACCGGCATCAGGATTCGCTCATGCACGGTCGCCAGCTCCGCCTGACCGCCGCCGGCGACGATCCCCATCACTTTGTCGCCTGGCTGGAAGCGCATCGCACCTGGACCCAACTCGAGGACTTCGCCGGCCAGCTCAAGTCCCGGGATGTCCTGCGGCGCCCCGGGGGGTGCCGGGTAGCGGCCGAGCCGCTGGTGCATGTCGGCGCCGTTGAGCCCGGCCGCCTTGACCCGGACGAGCACCTCACCGGAGCCGGGTACCGGGTCCGGATGCTCTTCGATGACCAGTTTGGTGTCGCGGATCGTGACGGCGCGCATCGGGGCTGGAACCTACCCGCGCTCCAGCAGCGCCACGCACTCGATGTGGGGGGTCTGCGGGAACATGTCGACGGGCTGGACCCGCGTCAGCCGGTAGCCCGCCTCAACGAGCTGGGCGGCGTTGGGCGCAAGCGTCGTCGGATTGCAGGAGACGTACACGATCCGCTTCGGCGAGGCCTCGATGATCCGGCGCACCACCTTCTGCGAAAGGCCGGCTCGTGGCGGGTCGATAACCAGCACGTCGGGCTTGCCGGCAGTGGCGACGAGCTCGCCGAGCGCCAGGCGGACGTCGCCCGCGAAGAAGCGAACGTTGTCGATCTCGTTGCGCTTCGCATTGGCGATCGCGTCGGCGATCGCCTCTTCGATCAATTCGAGCCCCCAGACCTCGGCGACGCGGGGGGCCATCAGCAGTCCGATCGTCCCGATGCCGCAGTACAGGTCGTAGACGCGTTCGAAGCCCCGCAGCTCCGCCAGCTCGATCGCGACTCCGTACAGTCGCTCGGCCATCTCGGTGTTGGTTTGAAAGAACGCTTGCGGGGAGATCCGGAGGCGGAGCCCGCCGAGCTCTTCGTCGAGCCGGTCATCGCCGGCGAGCAACTCGGTCTCGCCGCCGTGAGTGACCTCTGCGGGACCCTGCACCCGGGTCCACAGCACCCCGTCCGCGGACTTCGCAGCTTCGGCGAGTCCGTCGCGGTCAAGCGCGCCCGGGCTTGTCACGAGCCTGATTTGGAGCTGGCCGCTGCGCCGGCCCTCCCTGATCACGAGGTTGCGCAGGTAGCCCTCGCCGCTGCGTCGGTCGTACGAGCTCAGCCCCTGTGCCCGGCACCACTGAACCACCTCTTCCCGCGCCAGGTTCCCGGCTTCGGAGGCGAGCAGGCAGTCGCTGATCTCGACGATGTCGTTCCAGCGACCGGGGGCATGAAAGCCGCAGACGAGGCGCCCGGAAGCATCCGCGCCGAAGGAGTACTCAAGCTTGTTGCGGTAGCGCCAGCTCGCGACGGCCGGGATGATCGACCCCAGCTCGTAGCCATCGAGCCGGCCGATCCGGCGCAGAGCCTCGTCGACCTGCGCCTGCTTGACCTCGAGTTGGCGCTCATAGGGCAGAACCTGCCAGGGGGCCCCGGGGTGGTTGGCCGCAGGCGCGATTCGGTCCGCGCTCGGCTGCAGGATCTCGGTGGTCCGGGCCTCGGCGTAGGCGCGCTTTGACTTGCCGACGACGGCCTTGACGCGGTCGCCCGGGATCGCGTCCGCGACGAACACCACGTAGCCGTCGAGCCGGGCGACGCCGGCGCCCCCGAACGCGAGCGCGTCGATCGTCAGCTCGAGTTCATCGCCGCTGCGCGGTCGCGGGGACTTCGCCGTCTCCGTTGAAACATTGGCTTGCATCGCATCTAGCATGCCACCCCATGGATCTCGAGGCATATCGGCGCTCGGCCGAGACGTTCATCTCCGAGCTGACCGGCGAGTACTACCGGCACTACGCGGGGATCAAGGACGAGTTCGAGATCGAGGGGATCTACGAGGATCATGCCGATCTGTTCGGGGTCGCCGCGGTCCATCAGCTCCGCGACGCGCTGGCGCTTGCGGACGCCGGCTCGGAGGAGCGGCGGCGGCGATTGATGCTGCTCGACTTCGCGGTCGAGGGGTACCTCGGACAGGCGACCAAGCACGCCGACGCCGAGCTCGCTCGCCGTGAAGCGAGCATCATGCTGGAGCTCGGCCCCGAGCGGCTTGGCTTTCGCGAATCCGCGGTGGTCCAGGCGAACGAGCCCGACCAGGCACGCCGCGCCGAGATCGAAGTTGCGCGCCTGCGGCTTACCGATGAGCAGCTCAATCCGCTGCACCGCGAGGTGGTCGACACCCAGCACGCGATCGCCCGCGAGCTCGGCTACGCGAGCTACCGCGAACTGTGTGCCGAGTGCAAGGGGTTCGACCTGGCGGCGCTGCACGCTCAGACGGCGGACTTCGGCGTGATCACGCAGTCGAGCTATCCGGACGTGATCGAGCCGGTGCTGAGGCGCACGCTCGGTCTGTCCCTGAGCGAGCTGCGGCGCTCGGACCTGCCGCGCTTCTTCCGCGCGCCCGATCTCGACTCGGCGTTCCCAACCGACGAGCTGATCCCGAGCCTCACCACCACGATGCGCGGCCTTGGCATCGATCTCGCCGACCAGCCCGGCGTCGTGCTCGACATCGACCCGCGGCCGAAGAAGAGCCCGCGCGCGTTCTGCGCGCCCGTGCGCGTCCCCGACGAGGTGTATCTCGTGCTCTCGCCGATCGGAGGGCGTGACGACTTCGCCGTGCTGTTCCATGAAGCCGGACACACTGAGCATTACGCCCACGTTGACCGAGCACTGCCGTTCGAGTTTCGCCACCTCGGCGACAACGCGATCACCGAGGCGTTCGCATTCCTGTTCCAGCATCTCGTCGAGGACCCCGAGTGGCTGGCGCGGCGGCTGGGGATCGAGGACGCGCAGGTGATGACCGGCTACGCCCGCGCACACCGGCTGGTGTATCTGCGCCGCTACGGCGCGAAGCTGGAGTACGAGCTGGAACTGCACGGCGCTGACGGATCGGGCGGATCGCGCGACGGAATCGCGAGGCGGTACTCGCAGCTGCTCGGCGATGCGCTGCGGGTGCCGTGGCCGTCGGAGACGTATCTCGCGGATGTCGATCCGGGTTTCTACTGCGCCTGCTATCTGCGCGCCTGGGCGCTCGAGACCCACATTCGGAAGTATCTGCGCGAGCGTTTCGGCCCGGCATGGTTTGACTGCACTGAGGCCGGCGCGGCGCTGCGGGCGCTGTGGCGCGAGGGTCAGCGGCTCTCGCCTGAGGAGCTGCTTGCCGAGCTCACCGGTGAGCGGCTCGAGTTCGGCGTGCTCGTCGAGGACCTGGGGTTGTAGTCGCGGTCTTCAGTCGAGCGCCCGCTCGACGGCCGCCAGGACCGACTTGCGGTTGGCGTGACGGCGCTCGTATTCACCGACCTTGCGCAGCTCGGCGGGGGTCAGGTTCGTCAACCGAGCGCCGACCTGGGCGGAGGTGAGCTCGTCGTAGCCGACGATCGGGAGTCCGTTACCGGCGCCGACCGTGCGCCGAGCGCGGTCCGCGCCGCGAACGATCCGGTCGACCGGCTCGGAGTTGCGCGCCCGCCGCGTGGCGGACTCGATCTGATCGCGGCCGCGACCGAGCAGCTGCTCGACGTCCGCCAGCAGGTCATCGGTCTGCTGGCGCCCGCGCTTGACGAGCTCTGAGACCAGCTCGTTTGCGTCCGAGCGCGTGATCCGGCCGCGGGTCGCGGCGTCGTCGAGCGTCTCCTGGATGCGCTCGCGCGTGAGCAGCACGAGCCCCAGCGGATTGACGATCCGCTCGACGAGCTGCTCGGCAAAGCCCGCGCGGTCGACGGCGCTGCTCGGCGTAGCCGTGCTCGCCTTCGAGCGCGCGTGGGCGCCTGATCTGCCAGACGACTTCTGTGCGGGCATGCTGTCTCTCCTCCGGACGACTGCTGGCGAGCGTACCCGAAGCCATCGTTGGCGGCGGCGGTCCGGTGACGCCCCCCGCTAGTGCGTCAGCAGCTCGAGCAGCGCCTTCTGGGCGTGGCGGCGGTTCTCGGCCTGGTCCCAGATTCGCTGACGCTCGCCGTAGAGGACCTCCGCGCTGATCTCCTCGCCGGGGTGCGCGGGCAGGCAGTGAAGCGCCACCGCTCCCGGGTGCGCCAGGTCAAGCAGTGCATCGTCGACGCGGTAGGCGACCAGCGCGCGGCGGCGCTCCTCAGCGGTCTCGAGGTCATCGCTCATGCTGACCCACACGTCGGTGTAGATCGCGTCGGCCCCGGCGACCGCCTCCCGCGGGTCGTCGGTCAGCTTCGCGTCCGCGACCGGCTCGAGCTGGAATCCAGGCGGCGATGCGATCCGGACGTCGACGCCGGCGATCTGACCGAGAATCGCGAGCGAGCGGGCGACGTTGTTGCCGTCGCCGACGTAGGCGAGGGCGAGGTCCTGGAGTGGACGCTCGAACGTCTCGGCAAGCGTCATCAGGTCCGCGAGCGCCTGGCAGGGATGGTGGCCCGCAGTGAGCATGTTGATCACGGGGACCCCGGCGTGACTGGCCAGCTCAGCGACCAACTCGTCCGGTCCGGTGCGGATCCCGATTGCGGCGGCGTGCCTGGAGAGCACGTACGCCGTGTCGCGCACCGATTCGCCACGGCTGAGCTGTAGCTCCTCCGGGCGCAGCACCATCGGGTGACCGCCGAGCTCGCAGATGCCGGTCTCAAACGAGACGCGAGTCCGGGTCGACGGCCGCTGGAAGATCAGCGCGACGCTGCGCTTGGCGAGCACGTCGGAGCTGTCCGGCGCGGCCTTGAGCTCACGTGCACGGTGCAGCAGCGCGATCAGCTCCTCGCGACTGAGCTCGGCACCTGTGAGGAAATGACGGGGCATCGGGGCCGGGAGTGTACGTTGGCTGTGGTGTCGCTGCGCGTGCTCACCTGGAACCTGATGCACGGACGCTCGGCGCCGCCGGCGGGACGGTCTCTGCTCGCGGAGTTCGCGGCCGCGCTCGGCCGGTGGGAGTGGGATCTGGCGCTGCTTCAGGAGGTGCCGCCGTGGTGGCCTGCCGAGCTTGGATCTCGGCTGGGAGCAGCCTCGGCGCTGGTGCTGACCTCGCGGAACCTCGGGCTGGCGCTGCGGCGCGCCGTCGCGATCCGCCGGCCGGACCTGATCAAGTCAAATGGCGGCGGCTGCAACGCGATTCTCCTCAGGGGTGTCGGCATTGCGCAAACCCGGGCCCTGCGGCTGACGGTGTTCCCCGAGCGACGATGGCTCCACGCTGTGAAGCTCGACGGGTTGGGCGGCGTTTGGGTGGGGAACCTGCACGCGTCGGGATGGCCACCAGCGGCCGCCGCCCGCGAAGGCCGGCGGGCGGCGAGCGCGATGGTTCAGTGGGCCGGGCCCGCGGAGCCAATCGTGCTCGGCGGGGACTTCAACCTGCGCGCGCTGGTCCTCGACGGCTTTCGGCCTGCCGGCGGCCATTACGTCGATCACGTGTTCGTGCGCGGCCTTGACCCAATCGACGAGGCCGAGGTGCTCGACCGCGGCTCACTGTCCGATCACGCTCCGGTGGCTGTCAGCTTGAGCGAGCTGCGGCGCTGATGGCGCTCGGTGGCGCTCGTGGCGCTCGGTGGCGCTCGTGGCGCTCGGTGGCGCTCGTGGCGCTCGCGGCGCTCGTGGCGCTAGGCCAGCTGCGCCGCCCGGCCTCGCACCAGCTCGACGATCTGCGCCGGAGCCTTGAGCGTCGAGCCGCCCTCGAACGGCGGCTGCGGGTCGTATTCGATCCCGAGCTGGATCGCCTGCGCGAGCTCGTCGCCGGCGATTCGCGCGGCGAGCATCAGCGCCATGTCGATGCCGGCCGAGACGCCGGCCGCCGTCATCACCTTGCCCTGCTCCACTACGCGCCGATCGGCGATCGGCGTGGCTCCGTACTCCGAGAGCATGTCGAGCGCCAGCCAGTGCGTTGTCGCCTCGAGACCGTCGAGGATCCCGGCCGCCGCCAGCACCAGCGAACCGGTGCAAACCGACGTCGTCCACTCGCTGCTCCGGTGGGCCTGGCGCAGCCAGCCGAGCATCGCCTCGTCGTGCATCAGCGCGCGCGTGCCGAAGCCGCCTGGCACCACGATCACGTCCGGATCCGGCAACTCGTCGAGGGCACGGTCGGCCACGAGCGCGAGCATTTTGGTCTCGGTGCGCTTCGGGCCGGGCGATGAAGCGATGAACTGAACGGTCGCTCCAGGCAAGCGCGAGAGCACCTCGTAGGGCCCGACCGCGTCCAGCGCGGTCAGTCGGTCGAAGATGGGGATCGCGATGTTCATGGTGTGGCGCTCCTGATCGGGATTACGTTGTCGTCGTTGGATTCGGCGGCAGCGCTGGTCTGCGTCGCCGCCGCCCCGCTTGCAAACCGGCTGCGATAGTCGCTCGGGTTCACCCGCAGGCGCCGGCCGAACGCGCGCCTGAGCGTTTCGACCGTGCCGAAGCCGCAGCGGCGCGCAATCTCCTCGAGCTGCATGTCGGTCGTCTCGAGCAGCAGTCGCGCGCGCTCGAGCCGCAGCGACTCGACGTACGTTGCCGGCGTCAGTCCAACCTCGCGGGAGAAGACGCGGGCGAAGTTGCGCGGGCTCATGAATGCACGCTCGGCGAGCGCCGGGACCGACAGATCGCTGTCGAGGTTGTCGCTCACCCAGTCCTGCAGCTCGCGAATCCCTGGCTGGATCGCGGCCTGGCCCGCCAACCCGGTGCTGAATTGGGCCTGGCCGCCAGGACGGCGGATGAACAGCACGAGCGAGCGCGCCACGTCCAGCGCCGCGCGGCGCCCGAGGTCCTCCTCGACGAGAGCGAGCGCAAGGTCGATGCCGGCGGTCACGCCCGCCGACGTGTAGATGTTGCCGTCACGCACGAAGATCGGATCCGGGTCGACGGTGACCGCGGGATAGTTGCGTGCCAGCGCGTCGCACGAGGCCCAGTGCGTGGTCGCGCGCCGGCCGTTGAGCAGGCCCGCACGGGCCAGCAGAAAAGCGCCTGTGCACACCGACGCGACGCGCCTGGAGCGGCGCGCAGCCAGCCGCAGCCAATCGATCATCTGCTGGTTGTGAGCCGTCTGCGCGGTGCCGAGCCCGCCCGGGACGAGCAGCGTGTCGATCGGCCCGCGGCAGGTCTCAAGCGATCGATCCGGGACGACCTGCAGGCCGCTCGAGGTCCGAACCGGCGCGAAGTCCACCGCGATCAACTCGATGCTGTAGGCGCCGCCGGGCGCCGCTCGATGCGCAAGTGAGAACACCTCGGACGGGCCCGTCATGTCCAACGCCTGGAAGTCTGCGAATACCGGGATCACGACACGGCGCGGGCTCATGCCGGCGATGATGGCGCGACACGTCGTTGGCCGCAATGCCAACGACCGGACAGATCCTGCCATCGGTATCCCGCTCGACGCCGGTCGTCGGAGGAACTTTGGCTCTTTGCGCTACGGGGGGTGTCGCATAACGCCAAAGAAGCCTGGCGCTGGCCAACGGCCCAACCTATGCGCCGCCTCCCGTTCCCCTTCCGGCCCGCAGCCCGAACCCGCGGAGCATCAGCAGCGCCTTCTCGCCGAGCGTGCCGCGAGACGGCAGGACCCCGAGCTGGGTCGCGGCGCCGTACAGATCGAAGAACGCCCGCACCCGCAGCAGCCGCTCGGCCCGGAGCTCGCAGTAGAAGATGCAGTGGACGACGATGAAACGGTTCGTCGCCGGAAGGCCCTCGAGTGCGGCCTTGTGCGTCGCGAGGAGCTTCGCCGGTGCGCACACGTAGCGGCCGTCGTCGAGGCGCTCACCGGTGCGCTCCAGGCGGGCGTCCGGGAACCCGGCCCACAGCCGCTCGGCGTGGCGGCCGAGCTCGTCGCATCCTTCGAGCGGCTCGGGGGTGAGCGGGTCCTCGTAGTGCACGTCGTCGGCGCACAACGCCGCGAACGCGTCCGGATCGTTCCCGCTCCAGGCCGCCTCCCAGCCGTCGAATAGCTCGTTGACCGTCACGACCGCGGGCTCGGCGCGTCGAACACCGGCAAGCCCTCATCGGGCGTCGATGCCTCAGCGTAACGCCGGCGGGGGATCCGGCCGGCGCCGCGCGCGGTCAGCCCCGCCTCCACCCCGAGTGCAATCGCGCGGGCCATCGCGACCGGGTCCAGAGCCCGAGAGATCGCGCTCGCGCACAGCACTGCCGCGCACCCGAGCTCCATCGCCATCGCCGCATCAGAGGCCGTGCCGACGCCCGCATCAAGGATCACCGGCACCCCCGCCCGCTCGATCATGATCGCGATGTTGTACGGGTTGCGGATGCCCATGCCGCTGCCGATCGGCGAGCCGAGCGGCATCACAGCGGCGCAGCCGAGGTCCTCGAGCCGGCGGGCCAGGATCGGGTCATCGGTGGTGTACGGGAGCACGACGAAGCCGTCGGCGACGAGCTCTTCAGCGGCGGCCACGAGCTCGACCGCGTCAGGCAGCAGCGTGCGGTCATCGCCGATGACCTCGAGCTTGATCCAGTCGGTCTCGAATGCCTCCCTCGCGAGCTGGGCCGTGATCACGGCATCGCGAGCCGTGTAGCACCCGGCGGTGTTCGGCAGGATCGCGACACCCGCCTCGGTCAACACGTCGAGGATCGAGCCGCGGGCCGCGGGATCAAGGCGGCGCAGCGCGACGGTGCACAGCTCGGTTCCGGACGCGTCCAGCGCCTGTCCGAGGATCTCGTGGTTATCGAAGCCGCCGGTCCCGAGGATCAAGCGGGATTGAAGCTCGCGATCGGCGATCAACAGCGGCGCACTCATCCCATCATCCTCCCTGAACTGCGGTCACGACCTCGATCCGAGCGCCGTCGGGCAGCCCTGTCTGCTGCCAGCTCCCGCGTCTGACGACCTCGCCGTTGAGCGCGACCGCGACCCCGCGGCCCTCGGGTTCGACGTCCATCGACGCGACAAGAGAAGCGACCGTGGCCCCGGCCGCGAACCGGCGCTCCTCACCGTTGACGGTGACGATCATGCCGCGCTCCCGACCGTCGCGCCGGCGAACCGCGCCGGTGTGAACGCCGCGGCGAGCTCCGTCGGCGCCTCACCCATGAGCGCGGCCACGACGATCTCCGCGGTGATCGGGGTGAGCAGGATCCCGTGGCGGTGATGACCCGTGGCCCACTGCAGTCCCCCGACCCGGCTGCATCCGAGCGCAGGCGCGTTGTCCGGCGTGCTCGGACGCAGACCGGCGATCAGCTCGTCGATCACAAGCTCTGAGAGGCCCGGCAGCAACTCGATCGCATCCCGCAGCAGCTCGAACAGCGGCCCGGCGGTGACGGTCGTGTCAAAGCCGCGCTCCTCCATCGTCGCGCCAAGAACGTAGCGCCCGTCCCCGCGGGGGACGACGTAGCCGCTTCCCTGCATCCGCAGCGCTCTGGTCAGGAGTCCCGGTCCGGCCGGATCGTGTAGGCGCATGATCTGCCCCTTGACCGGCCGGATCGGGACGCGCGCGTCGTCCGGAATGCCGGCCAGCCCCCCCGACCACACGCCGGTCGCGACGACCACCTGCTCGGCCGCCAGTTGCTCACCGTCGGCCAGCCGCACGCCATGGACGCGATCGCCGCAGACAACAACCCCGGCCACCTCCGCACCGCTCCGCAGCTCCACGCCCACCCGCACGCACGCTTGCGCAAGCGACGCGACCAGCTCGCGCGGGTCGATCGCGTGGTCGTCGGGAATCTCGAGCGCAAGGCGCAACAGCGGCGCGATGCCCGGTTCCAGACGGCGAGCCTCGGTCGCGAGCAGCCGCCGGACCGGAAGTCGCAAGGCGCGTCGCATCGCCAGCTCGCGGTCGAGCGCCTCGGCGTCGTCGTGATCGCGCGCCGCCGCGATCGTGCCGCACGCGAGGTAGCCGGGATCCCGCCCGGAGGCCTCCGCCAGTTCGCCCACGAATGCGGGGTATGCACGCGCACTGGCGAGCCCCAGATGAAGCAGCGGCTGCTCGGTGTTCCGGGCCTCGCTGATCGGCGCGATCATCCCCGCCGCAACCCGGCTCGTGCCGGCGCCGGGCCGCTCACGTTCGAGCAGCGTGATCTTCAATCCTCGCTGGGCCGCCCGCCACGCGACTGCGAGTCCGATCACGCCACCGCCGACGATTACGGCGTCTGGTGATGCGTTGTGGTGATTGGTCAAGAGACTTCTCCCTGCGCCGGCATTACCCGGGTCAGGTTCAGACGGTCGGCGGATCTCATGTCCGCCCTCTCAGCCCGCGTGAGGGCTCCCGTTGCAGTTCAATCCTAGCGCCACGCTCGTGCCAGACTTGTGGCGTGTGCAATCGCCGTGACCGCCTATCGGCAGCGCAGCTGTACCTCGTCTGCGCTGAGCAGCCTGACGCCTTCGTGGAGGCAGCGATCGGTGGCGGCGTGGACATCGTCCAGTTGCGAGTCAAGGATGCGTCCGATCACCACCTCACGGCCGTCTCGGAACGGTTCGCGCGGATCTGCCTGGCTCGCGGAGCGCTGTTCATCCTCAACGACCGACCCGACCTGGTCACCCGCGTAGGAGCCGACGGCGTCCACGTGGGTCAGGACGACATGCCCGTTGACCAGGCGCGCGCGCTCGTTGGCCAGGATCGTCTGATCGGCCTCTCGACCCACAGCCCCGCGCAGATCGAAGCCGCCGCGCAGCGCGACGTCGATTACATCGGCGTCGGGCCCGTACACGCGACGCCCACAAAGCCCGGCCGGCCGGCCGTCGGCCTCGAGTTGGTGCGCTACGCCGCCGCCCACGCGGCGGTTCCGTTCTTTGCGATCGGCGGGATCGAGCCCGGCAACGTCGCAGCGGTCGCGGCCGCGGGCGCCGACCGGATCGCGGTCGTCCGTGCGCTGACCGGGTCTACCGACCCCGCGAGGGTGGCCGGCGAGCTCCGGCGAAGGCTCGCCGGGGCAAGGGAGCAAGTTGGGACAACGTAGCCGCAAACGGGGCCAGCGCCGGCGCTCGCCGGCCGCAGCGAGTACTACGCGACGGCTCAGCTCAGAGGAGCGCAACGCCGCCGTGCGCGCGTCGCTGGCGCCGATCGCACCGGGCGAGCGGCCGTGGCCGGTGAAGGTCAGCGTCGTGGTTGCGTTCCTGCTCGGAACGGTCAACCTCGCCCTGTTCCTCGCCGGCGCAAAGCCCCACGTCGGCGGCCAGCGTCCGCATCTGTTCGAGATCCTGGTCTTCTCGGGGTTGATGCTGATGTGCGCGGTCGGAATGTGGATGATGCGTTACTGGGCGCTGCTCGGCTTCCAAACGCTGCTGGCGATCGGGGTGCTCGGATTCTGCCTCGCGCTGGTCAGGGTCTCGAACCTCCTCTGGGCAGCCGTCTGCATCGTCGTGATCGGCGCCGGCGGTTTGCTTTTCTACAAGCTGGTTAAGGTCCTCAGTCGCGTTCAGATGCCCGCACCGCCGGGTCATTAGCGTCGTTCTTATAGGCTCAGGTGGTAATGGCTGATTCCGCATACGACTGCGTCATCATCGGTTCGGGTCCGGGCGGGTACGTGACCGCGATCCGCGCCGCCCAGCTCGGGATGAAGACCGCGGTGATCGAAAAAGACAAGGTCGGTGGCCGCTGCCTGAACTACGCGTGCATCCCGGCGAAGGCGGTGCTGCGAGTCGCCGACGTGCTTTCCGAGATCCGTGACGCGGACGAGTTCGGGATCAAGGTCAGCGCGCCCGAGGTCGACTTCGCGGCGGTCAGCGCCCGGCGCGAGAAGGTGGTCTCGACGCTGACTGGCGGTGTCTCGGGCTTGTTGAAGAAGAACGGTGTCGAGCTGATCGAAGGCGAAGGCGCGCCGGCCGGCGGCGGGATCGTGAGCGTCGGCGGAGCGCAGCTCGCGGCAAAGACGATCGTGCTCGCGACCGGATCTGTGCCGAAGCCGATCCCCGGCACCCAGTTCGGCGGGCGTGTGATCGGAACCGAAGAAGCCTGGGCGCTATCGGAGCTCCCCACGACGATGGCGATCGTCGGCGCAGGCGCTTCGGGAGCGGAGGTTGCATCGGCGTATGCGCGGCTCGGCGTCGAGGTGCTGCTGTTCGAGGCGCTGGAGCGGGTACTGCCAACCGAAGACGCCGACATCTCCAAGGCGGCCGAGCGCGGACTCAAGCGCCAGGGCATGAAGATCTTCACGAGCACGCTCGTGCAGGGCGTGCAATCCGGCGAGAGCAGCGTCAGGTTCAGCTACGGGGATCAGTCCGGCGAGGTCGACTGGCTCGTGATCGCGGCGGGCAGGGGACCGGACATCGAGGCGCTCGGCCTAGACGCCGCCGGGGTCAAGCTAGCGGACACCGGACTTGTGCAAGTGGACGGCGCGATGCGGACAACGGCCCAGGGTGTGTACGCGATCGGCGACATCGTGCATGGCCCCGCGCTCGCGCACAAGGCCTCAGATGAGGGCGTGATCGCAGTCGAGGACGCGGCCGGGCTCAGCACCCATCCGATCGAGTACGTCGACATCCCGCGGGCCACCTTCTGCACTCCGAACGTCGCCAGCTTCGGGCTGACCGAGGCGCAGGCGCGCGAGGCCGGACATGATGTCGTGGTTGGCAAGCTTCAATACGGCGCCGTCGGTGCGGGGACGGTCTACGGGGATCGGACCGGCGTGGTGAAGATCGTCGGTGAGAAGAAGTACGGCGAGCTGCTCGGAGGGCACATCGTCGGCGCCAAGGCGACCGAGCTGATCCAAGAGCTGGTCAACGTCCGGATGCTGGAAGGTGGCTACCCCGAGGTCGCACGCATCATCCACGGCCACCCGACTCTGTCGGAGGCCGTGATGGAAGCCGCCCGAGCCGCTGACGGCTGGCTGATCCACGGCTGACCCCGTGGCCGCAGAGCCACGATCATCGCAGCCCGTCTTCTACTACGACCTCGGCAGCCCGGCGTGCTACCTCGTCGCCGAGCAGATCATGGCTGCGCTGCCGGTGGTGGCGGAGTGGGAGCCTGTCCACGGCCCCACGCTCGGGGTGCCGACGCCCGAGCCCGACCGTCCAGCGATCGCCCGCTGTGCCGCCGGGCTCGAGCTTCAGCCGCTGCGCTGGCCGCCCCACTGGCCTCCGGACACGCACGAGGCGATGCTGGCCGCCGCGTACGCCAAGCGCGTCGGGCGCGCGGTGGCGTTCTCGCTCGCAGCGTTTCGACAGCAATTCGCGGGAGGCCGGGACCTCGCAGACACCGACACAGTGCTGATCGCGGCGGCAGCCTCCGAGATGCACCCGACCGCCGTCCTGAAGGGTGTCGCACTGCGATCGGTCGCTGACGCGCTCACGCAAGCGTGTGCCCGTGGCGCACGCGCTGGAGTGCGCTCGCTGCCGGCGATTCAGATCGGCGACTCGGTGTTCGAGGGGAACCGGGTCCTGGCGCAGGCAGCGGAGTCGCTGGGAGGGGCGCGGCGGTGAGGGCCAATCGCGCGTTCGAGCTGATCGTCTCGCGCGGCGGACTCGAGCCCGCGTTTCTCGCCGATCCTGAACGCCTTGACCGAATTGAGGTCGTGTCGATCGACGACGGCGAGGTCGTGCTGTATTGGGACCTCCCGGCGAAGGACGCGTCGCGATTGTTGAAGGCACTCCGCGCAGATCTGGCAGGGATGGACGTCGACGAATTCATCCGCACCTGGGAGGGCGCGGATGACGGGGCGTCATAGAGCAAAATATGTTGGAGAACATGGTGCAACCACCCGCGCCAGCGGCCCCGTCCCCAGGGGTCAAGGGAGACACACGAATCGAAGAACCCGATCGCGCGCAAAGAACGATCGCGCGACGAAGCGCCGAGGCTCGGGCGACGGTGCCCGACCTCGAGCTGACCGCTGTCGCCGACCTCGACGGCGCGACAGCGGCACTCGAGGAGCAGCTGCTGACAGCGACGGTGGTGCGGTCGTGTGCGCTGGCGTTGTGTGCAGTGCCGCGGGCAAACGCCTCATACCGTGACGGACGTTATGAGCTGTATTCGAGGATTAACATCGGTGTGATCCTCGCCCACGATCATTCGTACTCGATCCCCACCCTGTTCGACTGCGAGCGCAAGTCTGTGCAGGAACTTGCCGACGAGATCCAGACGCTCGCACGCCGGGCGCGGGACGGTTCGCTGCTCGCGCCCGAACTCGCCGGCGCGACGTTCACGCTGTGGAATCCCGGTGCACACGGTGTGGCCGCGGCAACGCCGGTGATCGTCCCACCGCAAGCGGCCGCGCTTGCTGCCGGAGCGATCCGCGCGATCCCCGTGATCAGAAATGGAGTGGTCGTCCCCGGTCATTGCATGACGATCACGCTGGCCTGCGATCACCGGATCCTCTACGGCTCCGACGCCACCACGTTCCTGGCCACGATCAGATCCGGGCTCGAGGAGCCGGTGCGGTGAGCGAACAGCTCGAGTCAACCGCGCAGCGCATCGCCGATCGGGGGCGTGACGCATTGCTCGAGCGCCTGCGCCCGGCATTCGCCGACGCGGCCAGAGCTCATGCCGACGCACTACAACTGAGCGACGAGCAAATCGAGGAGATGGTGCAGCGCGCGGCCGATCGCGCCGACGGGTTGCAGTGGCGCCGAGCGCTTGCCGCGGTCGCCACCGAGGAGCTCGGGATCGGCCTCGGCGAGGCGCTCGGGCACCCGGCGGTCGTGCGCGCTCAGGAAATCGTCGGAGCGCCTTCGTATGGTGATGATCTCGCCGCGGTCGCTGCGCCGCCGGCGGCGGTGCAGCCACCCGAGCCGCCACCCGCAGAGCCAGAAGAAGCCCCGCCGGCGTCACCGGAGCCTGCGCTCGCGCCCGCACCCGCACCCCCACTTGCGCCCACGCCCGCACCCCCACTTGCGCCCGCGCCCGCACCCCCACTTGCGCCCATGCCCGGACCGGGCGAGGTCGAGCCCGTGCGCGTCTCGGCTGTGCATCTTGGCGGTGTCGCGAACCTCGCAGCCGGGACAAGCGACATTGAGCTGCGCCTGTCCGAGCACGGGCTGGACATCGTCCGCGGGGCGGACGAGACGTTGGGACGTCTGAGGTGGGACGAGATCCGTGCGCTGGACGTGCCGACCGGGCGCAGCATCCGACGCCGACGGCGGGAGTCGCGGACGAACCTGGTCGTCCGCACGGCGCACGGCGAGGCCACGTTTGCCGTTCCGGCCGTCTCACCCGAGGAGTTGCGTGAGCACGTCGATCCGCTGCTCCGTCGCTACGCGCGGCCCAGTGCCCCCGGCTGACGAGGGTTCTCAGTCGGTCAGGCCGCGTGCCGCGGTGAGACTCCGCGCGAGCGCGAGCAACTCGTCCTCTTCCCAGGGCTTGAGCAGGAACGCGTCTGCGCCCAGCTCAAGCGCGACCTGCCTCACCGCAGGCTCGTCGTGGCCCGAGAGGACGATGATCGCCGGGGGCAGCTCGAGCTCCAGCTTACGGAGCGACCGCAGTGCGTGAAACCGTTCGTATGGCTTCATCTGCGCATCTAGCACCGCGAGCTGCGGCCGGTCGCGAACCGCAGCCTCCGCCACCTGGTCGGCGTCCATCACGACCGTGACGACGTAGCCGGCGTCATCGAAGCTGCGCTCCAGGAGGCTGGCGATCAGGCGGTGGTCATCGGCGACGAGCACGCGTCCGCGACCTGACTCTGTCACTGCGGCGAAGCCTCTGGAGAAGGTACTGGTGGCAGCATCACCCTGAACCTCGATCCGCGGCCAACCTCGCTCTCAAGCGTGATCTGGCCGCCGAGCGCGTGCGCGAGACGGCGCACCAGCGCCAGGCCGAGCCCAGAGCCCGCTGGCCGCGTCGACTGCACACCGTCGACCTGCACGAATTCGCCGAACACCCGCTCGATGTCGTCGGGCGCGATCCCGATCCCGGTGTCGGCGACGGTGATCACGACGCCATCATGGCCCTCGCCGGGAGCGTCAACGTGGACGCGCACCTCGCCCGAGTCAGTGAACACCAGTGCGTTGCCAACGAGGTTGCGCAAGATGTGCCCGAGCAGCGCACGGTCGGTGCGCAAGACGATCGGCGTGCTCGGCTCCTCGACGATCAACGCCACGTCATGCGAACGCGTCAGCGCTCTGAACATCGCGCGCAGCGCGACCAGCTCGCAGGCGACGTCCACGTCCTCGAGCTTCACCGGAACCCCCCCCGCCTCCAGACGTGCGGCCTCGAGCTGACGGCTGACGACATCGATCGCCTCCATCACAGCCGTGTCGACGTCGCGAAGATCGGTGAGGGCCTGCGGCTCGAAGCTGTCGCTTTCACGAAGCGTCAAACGCAGGATCCCCTGGGCGGCAGCGAGCGGCGAGCGGACCTCGTGCGCGAGGGTGCGGAGCACCTGAAGGTGATGGTCGCCTCGCTCCCGCAGGGCGTCGAAGTTTCGAGATGCCTCGCCGTACAGCGAGCGGATCGTGCGGTTGGTTTCCTCGAGCTCGTCGGTCCGCGCCCGCAGCTCCGCGGTCCGATCGGCGACACGCTGCTCGAGCTCGCTGTAGACCCGGACGTTCTCCATCGCCACAGCCGTCGAGTCGGCGAGCGCCCGCAGCAGTTCCACTTCCTGCTCGGTCGGCTGGTGCCGGGTCGCCCAGTAGTTGCCGATCGCTCCCACGGGGTCGAGAGTGCGAATCGGCACCATCGCGAGGCTCTTGACGAACGTCGGCCGGTAGGCATCGTGGGGAATTCGCTGATCCGCGTAGATATCCTCGATTACCGCCGGCTGGCGGTTGAGCATCGCCCAGCCGCTGATACACACGCCCATCGGGAAGCGCTGACCCTTCCACAAGGGCGAGATGGCGTCCTCGTCGGCGTAGTAGCAGCGGTCGGCGTCACGCAGGACGAATGTCGCGCCGTCGGCGCCGGTCAGGCGGCGGGCCGAGGTCCGGACGATCGCCTGGATCTGTTCAAGCGAGCGGGCGAGCGACAGCTGCTGGATCGCCGCCACCAGCTCGCGCGTACGGTCATGCTGTGACAGCCGGCTGAAGCCAAGCAGCTGATTGTCAGCAGCGACAGACGCGCCCAGGTTTGCAGTGGTCGCCATATTCCTTCGATCCACGAGCCCCGACGTGTATCGGCATTTCGCCGGAATACTTGAATCGATTCTATGCGGGTTCTCGCTCCAGCACCTGAATATCGTGAACGAGCGCTTCCGGCGTCAGCTGGTCGGCGGCAAAGCCGACCCGCTGGAACCCGCGCTTGTCGATCAGCAGCACGAACGTCGAGTGGTCAATCGGCCCTTTGACCGGCTGGATCGCATATGCGTGCCAGATCCGGCGCATCGTCGCCGTCGATCCGTTCAAGAACGCCAGGCGGCCGCGCATCTCGTGCTTGGCGAGGAACCGCTGGCGGCTGGTACGGGTGTCCTCGGCGGGCGCGACGCTGATCCCGATCGCGGGAACGCCCCGACCGGAGTTCGGCAGATCGTTCAACGCCCCTTTGATCTGCTCGACCATGAACGGGCAGGTGTCGTGACAAAGCGAGTGGATGAACGTCAGGATCACAACGTGGCCGCGATACCGCGAGAGCGTCACGCGGCGAGCGTTCTGGTCAAGCAACGAGAAATCGCCGGCGCGGAGTCCGGGCGGCATCGTCGGTCCGTCGAACTTCGACTTCGTCGAGGCCGGAGCTGTCGAGACACC
The DNA here is from genome assembly GCA_963794285.1 of uncultured Solirubrobacterales bacterium. Classification (GTDB taxonomy): domain Bacteria; phylum Actinomycetota; class Thermoleophilia; order Solirubrobacterales; family Solirubrobacteraceae; genus Palsa-465. Next base: position 360,344 of record CAWCDS010000005.1, on the reverse strand, counting down.
ACCGGAGCTGCGAGTCGATACGAGGACCACGCCGATCGCCGCCAGCAGCGAAACGAGCACGAGTAGCAGCAGACGCTGGAGGCGAGCGTCGCTCATCGCATCACGCCCGTGTGTCCAAGCGAATAGCGCCCCGGTTGCGGGTACACGCACAGGCCGTGCGGCTGGAATCCGACCGCGATCCGCCTGATCAGCCTCCCTGTCCGGGTGTTGATCGCGTACACCGAGGCATCGTAGCGGCCGGATAGCCACAGAACGTGCCCTGACGCGGAGACCCCGCCCATGTCCGGACTACCGCCGGGAATGCGCCAGGTCGCGATCACCCGCCGGCGCGCAAAGCTGACGACCGAGATCGTGCCGGCCTCGCGGTTGGAGACATACAGCCGAGTGGTGTCGCGGCTTGGATAGAGACCGTGCGCACCGGCGCCGGTTCTGAGGAAGCCGCGCCGGCGAAAGCTGCGGGCGTTGATCTCCCAGACGCCACCGTAGGTCAGGTCGGCCACGTAGAACACCCGGCCGTCGGGTGACAGCTTGACGTCCTGGGGCGACGCTCGCCGCGGCAGCTGCAGGGTCCGCACGACCCGCCGCTCGGGAACGTCGACCACGACGATACGCGCAGCGAACTCACAGCTGACCAGCATGTAGCGTCCGCTTGCGGTGAAGTCCGCGTGGTTCACGCCGGCGCAGCTCGGCACGTGCAGCTCGTAGCGCATCCTCATCGTGCGGGCGTCGCGATAGTCAATCCGCCGTAGCGACTCCGCCATCACCAGCGCGTAGCGGCCGTTGGGCGAGAAGTACAGGTTGTATGGGTCGGCGACCCGGACCGTCGCACCCGGCTGCCCGTTGACAGGGTTGATCGATGTGAGGCTGTTGCCGATGTCGTTCGTCACCCACAGCGTGCGCAGGTCATAGGACGGAACGATGTGCTGCGGCACCGCGCCGACGTTGAACTGGCGCACGATGCGGTAGCTGCTCGGATCGATCTCATCCACCGTGTCGCTGCCGCTGTTGGGCACATACACGAGCTTGCGAAACCGTCTGACGACCGGCGAGAGCTTCCCACGGCGATCCGCCGCGTAGACGTTGCGCGGATCGAGCAGGGGCGGCACGTGGTAGGCGCGAAGCGCACGAAGTGCGGCGCGTGGGGCCAGGTGCGGCGGGTTCCAGTCAAGCACCAGCGCTGCGACGCGATCGGCCGCCCCACGCTGTTGGTGAGTCGTACCGCCGCCGCATCCACCGAGCGCGATCGCGCCGGCCACGACCGCGATTGCGATCGCGAAGCGTCTCATGCGCCCGCGCCCGTGCCGCTCTCGCTGGCTGCGACGTTCCGCCCGGCCGCGGCGCGCCACGTGCGCGTCGCGCTCCCCGCCCTCGAGAAGAACTGCCAGATCGAGCACGCCCCGCAGAACGTCGAGGGCGGCCCCGGATCCGGCGGTGTGGCGCCCGGCCACTGGTGGCGCCCGCCGCTGATCCGGATGTGCTCGACCCGGACGGCGCCCGCACAGCCACCCCACTCATACCACCGCGCCCGTGGCGCGAGCGAGCCCGATGTGGCAGCGGGCCCGCACTCATCGCGCACGACCCAGCCCTCGACGAACGGCGGCAACCCGTCGGTTGTGGGCCGGGCGCGCCTTCCGAAGTACGGCACCACCTGGTCCGCGGTTCCGTGGATCTCGAGCACCGACACCGGCCGCGCCGGACGGCATGGCGGCTGGCGGCTGTAGTCGCCTGACACCGAGGCGATCGCCGTGATCCGAGAGCTCAGCTCGCATGCGGCCAGCGCGACCATGCTGCCACCGTTCGAGACACCCGCCGCAAATACGCGCTGCGGATCCACGCACATAGTCTGCTCCAGCTGATCGATCAGTTCGGCGAGGAAGCGCACGTCATTGGCTTGCCCGGGTGCGGCCGTGCTGTTCCAGTACCTGCCAAACGAGCTTGGATACGCGACAAGAAAGCCGTAGCGGTCCGCGACTGCCGAGAACCCGCTGTAGGACTCCATTCGCCGGCCGCTGCTGCCGTATCCGTGCAGCGCCAGCACGAGCGGGAGCGCTTGACCGGGTTGCGTTTCTGCAGGTACGTGCACGAGCGCTGTCCGCTGCCTTCCGTCGACGAGGAGTTGCAGCAGATGGCTACCCGCAGGTTGGGCCGTCGTACACGAGCCGGCCCCCCGCGCCGCGGGCCGGCCACCGCTCGCCGGCTCCGCCAGCACCGCCAGCACCGCCAGCACCGCCAAGCAGATCGCCGGCGCAGCGATCGGACGCTTAGCCAGCACGGCTTGGCGAGAGCAGGTACAGCCTGGACGGGCCGACCAACCCCGCCTCGGTGCTCACGTCGACACCGTTGTGGCGAATCCATTGGGCCGCCGGCCCGCATGCCGCCCAACCGCTGTTGCTCTCTCCGCAGTGGTAGCCCGCCACCAGCCCGTACCGTACCGCGCCTGTCCTGACCTCCGCGAGTAGGCGCGGCAGACCGATCAGCGGCCTGCCGCCGAAGCTGGTCAGCGGCAGGATCGGGCGCTGGTCGTGGATCACCAACGGGGCCAGCGCGAGCGGTTCGTCGACGGCCAGCTCGTACCGCACGCCCGCGGTGTGCGGTGAGAGGTAGCGTGAAAGCGCCGCCGCATCGCCAGGCGTGGTGACGGCCAGGCCCCTCGAGTCGTCCGCACCTGAGCGGACCAGGGAGATTGCCTCGTGAACCGGGAACACGAGCGCGCAGGCGACGATCAGGCCGGCTAGCAACCACTTCGCCGCAAGCTGCATGCTCGTCTGTGCACGCCCGATCAGTGCCGCGCCGACGGCCGACAGGATCAGTGCACCAGCTCCCCAACCGATCGAAGCCGGCTTGAAGTGCAGCGTGTAGCTGCAAATCACGACCAGCGCGAGCGCCATCGCGAGCAATGAAGGACGCGCGGCGCGGATCTGGCCCGCTGAGCCGGTCAAACCGGCCAGCGACGCCGCTCCGTACCCGATCGCGGCTGCCAGCGCGGGCGCCAGTGCCTCCAGGTATCGGGCGTGAACCGTACTCATGTTGTCGAACACGAGCACCGCGAACACGATCCAGACGGCGAGGGCGATCGCGAACGCGTGCGGAAGATCGGTCATCGGTTGTGCCCGTGCAGGCGCCGGCCGGTGCCTGATCGCACGAAACGCGGCGGTGGCGCCAATCGCGATCGCCGCCACCAGAACGCATCCGAACAGGACGTCGTAGTGCCACCCCGTCGATACCAGCAGGCGGAACGGACCGGGACCCCCCGGCTTCGTGCTCTGCGCCGCACCGGACACCTTGCCAAAGCCGTTGAACACGAACATCGCGTTCCATACCGTTCCGTCGGTCGAGCCGACGGGCCACGGATGCGTCCCCGGCGCGATCGAAGCCGGGATCGCCCACGCGAGCGCAACCCCCACCATCGCCCCAGCGCCGGCGAGGAGGTCCCGCACGCGCCTGCGGCGCTCGCCCCCTCCGGCCAGCAGGTACAGCACGACAACCGGTGGGACGGCGATCGCCGCCTCGAGCAGCTTGACGTTGAAGGCGAGCCCGAACGCGACGCCGGCGAGCACGATTGCACGGCGATCCGGGGTCTCCGAGGTGCAGGCGCGAACGGTCAGCCACAGCGCCGCAATCACGATCAGCATCATCAGTGAATCCATCGTGTCGCTGCGCGACGTGAGCACAGATTCGGGCAGCACCGCGAGCGCCGCGGCTGCCGCCAGCCCGGACGGACGCCCGGCGACGCGCCTGACTGTGTCGTAGAGAAGCGGCACGGCAAGCGTCCCTCCAAGCGCCTCGGGCAGTTTCAGCGCGAACTGGTTGAAGCCGAGCAGCTTCACGCTTACGACCTCCAACCACAGATCGAGCGGCGGCTTGTCGATCGACAGGATCCCGGCCGGATCAAACGCGCCAAAGAAGAAGTTGTGCCACGACGCGGACATGCTGCTGACGGCCGCGTCATAGAACTGGTTGGCGCTCACGCTCTCAAGCTGCGCGAACCGCAGCGCCGCGGCGACCGCCGTGATCAGGCAGATCGGCCACGGTGTCATCCGTGCAAGCCTGCGCAGGCCGGCAACAGCAGCTACGCCGCGCGTGGGCTCCGCGGCTGCGAGCGCGTACGTCGCCGGCTCCTCGAGTGTGGTCGTCATCGAGACCCCCCCGCATCTTGGCAGAGCGGGAACAATCTCCGAAATGAGCGAAGCCTCAGATCTCGCCGGTCGGCTGCGCGGTGCCGTCGCCGACGAGCGCGTCCTGGCGGCGATCGCAGCCGTTCCGCGCGATCCGTTCGTGCCTGCGGTCGAACGCGCTCGCGCATACGAGAACATCGCGTTGCCGATCGCTTGCGAGCAGACGATCTCCCAGCCGCTCGTGGTCGCGAGGATGCTCGAGCTGCTGCGGCTGCAACCGACCGACCGAGTGCTCGACGTCGGGAGCGGCTCCGGATACCACGCGGCGCTGTTGGCGAGACTGGCCGCACATGTCTGGACGATTGAGCGCCATCCCGAGCTCAGCGCCGAGGCGCAGGAGACGATCGCGGCGCTCGGCATCGACAACGTCGAGTTCTTCGTCGGCGACGGCTGGGACGGCCTGCCCGAGCACGCTCCGTTCGATGCGATCAACGTCGCGGCGGCGACGGGGGAGCGGCCGCCGGCGACGCTCGAAGGGCAGCTTGCTCTGGGCGGGCGGATGGTGGCGCCGGTCGGAGCCACCAATCAGCGGCTAGTGCTGACCGTTCGGACGTTCAGCGCGCTCAAACGTACACGGTTCGAGGCGGTCAGATTCGTGCCGCTCGTCCCGGGAGACTAGGCCGGGGGACCTTCGGGCTAGGTCTTCGGCTGGCCGGTGCAGCGGCGCTTTGGAAGGGCGGTCGGGGGTCACAGCACCGTCGGAGCCTGGACGGGGGTGGTCGCATTAGTTAGCGAAAAATACAAATACGGTGGGTTTCACAACCACCCTCCCGAACAGACCTTTCAACGCGCTTGACAAGTGCCGTCCTCGGGCGGCCGCTACGCGTCCCGGAATGCCAACTGCCCAGCCGCCGCTCCCCCTTCTCCTCCCCCGCCGCGTGCGCTGCCACCTGCGCTGCCGCCTGCGCTGCCGCCTGCGCTGCCCCCTGCGCTGCCCCCTACGCCGGCGCGTGCGCCGCCGAGCCGCGAGCGCATCACCTCGACTGCGACTGGGTTTTTGTCGATCACGACGAACCGCCGTCCCAGCTGACGACAGACGGCGCCGAGCGTGCCCGAGCCGGCGAACGGATCCAAGCACCAGCCGCCCGGGCGGGAGGAGGCCGAGACGATCCGGCGCAGCACGCCCTCTGGTTTCTGGGTCGGATAGCCGGTCTTCTCGCGCCCGTTGGTCGGGACGATCGTGTGGAACCAGACGTCGGTGGGTCGTTTGCCGCGCGCAGCCTTCTCAGGACCCACCAGCCCCGGCGCCATGTACGGCTCGCGCTCGACGGCATCGGCATCAAACCAGTGGCCCCCAGGCGTGCGGACGTACACGAGGATCGTGTCGTGCTTGGCCGGCCATCGGCGCCGGGGCTTGGCGCCGTAGTCGTAGGTCCAGATCAGCTCGTTCAGAAACGCTTCGCGACCGAACACCTCGTCGAGCAGCAGCTTGCAGTAGTGCGCCTCGCGGTAGTCGATGTGGAAGTAGAGCGTGCCCTGGGGCGCGAGCAGCTCGCGCAGGCGCCTCAATCGGGGCTCTAGAAACGCCAGGTAGTCGGCGAACTCGTCGTCGTAGCTGAGCGTCTGCAGCAGCCGCGAGCCGTACCGGCGCCCTCCGAACCCGGTGCGGTCCCCGTCCTCGTCCGCGACCACCGACAACGTCCGCCGCGCCTGCGCACGGCCGGTGTTGAACGGCGGGTCGAGGTAGACGAGATCGAAGCATCCGTCGGGCAGCCGCCCGAGCACCGCCGCGTTATCACCGGAAATCAGCAGGTCGTCGTCGAGAACGACGTCCTGCATAGTCGTTTGGACCCGCACGCGCGGCACCGTAGCGCGCGCATCGGCAGCGCCCCCAAGAGCCCGTAGCCGCTACGATTGAAGGCTCGTGCTCGCTGAACGTATTCAGCGCTTGCGTCAACGTATCCTCGGTCGACGCATCGCCCGCTTTGCGATCTCGTCGATGGTGGCTGCCACGACGAGTGCGATCGTGTTCCCGATTCTGTACGTGCTGGGGGCCTCGACCACCGTGTGCTCGATCGCGGCATTCGTCGCCGGCGCGATCCCGAACTGGACGTTGAACCGTCGCTGGACCTGGAAGGTGGAGGGCCGGGTCGCGTTCGGGCGTGAGATTCTCGCCTACGTCGTGATCTCAGCCTCGACGCTGATCGTGCTGTCGCTCGCCACGGCCTGGACCCACCAGCAGGTGCAGAGCATCCCGGCAGGTCACGGGATCCGCGTGCTGCTCGTGACCGGTTCCTACTTTGCGGTGCTGGCGCTCCTTTACGGCGTGAGGTTCTTCCTCTACCAACACTGGATCTTCTCGGGTCAGAGCCGGGTGCGCGCGGCCTTGCGATCACGCCGCCAGGTGTGGACCGCTGCCCGGGCAAACCGCACGCCGTAGCCGAAGTTCCCGCCCTTCTTGGTGCTCGTGGCGTGCTTGCCACGGTCGCGCATCGTCGTCGGCACCTCGGCGAGGCGGAAGCCGTTCAGGCCGGCGCTGATCATCAACTCCGAAGCCTGATACTGCGGCTGTTCGAGCGTCACTGCCGCCGTCACCTCGGAGCGCATCGCCCGCAGGCCGCAAGCGGGATCGGTGATCCGGTGACGCACGAGCACGCTGATCAGCGTGCCGAACACGAGCACGCCGAGGTGACGGACCTTGTCGGTCGTCAACTCGGTCCCAAGCCGTCGCGAGCCGGAGACGAAGTCGGCCTTACCGGCGAGGATCGGTTCGATCACGCGGGCGATCTCGTCCGGCTCGTACTGCCCGTCAGCGTCGATCGTCGCGATGATCTGGGCGCCGCGCGCTCGTGCCAGCCAGTAACCGAGCCGCAGCGCGGCACCCTGACCGCGATTGACCCGGACATCGCAGACGAGTGCCCCCGCGCGCGACGCCTCTGACGCGGTCGCGTCCCTGGCGCCGTCCACGACCACGATCGTTTCCGCCGCCAGTCCGGCGGCCTCTTTCGGAATCTCGGCGATGACCTCGGCGACCGTCGGCTCTTCGTTGTAGGCCGGAATCACGATCGCAAGCGGCGCTCCGGCGCCGGCAGGATGGGCCGCGAGAAACGCTCCTACCGCGCCCCGCTCAGCGGGATCGAGCTTTGCCAGCTCGTCCTCGAGCGAAAACGGCTTCGGCGCTGCGATCGTCATATGGCCCCTCCGGCGCTCACCGGCGCAGCTGGGTCCCCGGCGGCAATTGCGTGGAGGTCGGCGCGAGACCATTCATCCCACACGGCCGCGAGCCCGTCGCGGAAGCTCAGCCGCGGCGCCCATCCGGCGGTCCGGGCCTTGCTCGGATCGACGATCACCGCGGGCATCTCGCCGGCCTTGGCGGGGCCGTGTCGCACCTCAAGGGCTGCGCCGGTGACCTCGCGCACCGCGTCGAGGACTTCGAGCACCGACAGCGACAAGCCGGACCCGATCACCATCGGTCCCTGCCAGCGGTCGCTGGTCAATGCAAGTGCGAAGCCTGCAACGACGTCGCTGACGTTCACGTAATCACGGACCTGGCGCCCGTCGCCGTAGATCTCGAAGCCGCCGCCGGTGCGGATCGCGCGCATCAGCCTCGCGACGATGCTGTCCTTGGCCTGCATCCCGAGTCCGTAGACGTTGGTCAGCCGCAGGCATGCACAGCGGACGCCATATGAGGCCGTGTACGCCGACATCAGCATCTCGCCCGCCGCCTTGGTCGAGCCGTACGGCGTCAGCGGCCGCAGCGCCGCGGCCTCGGTGATCGCGGGCGCCTCCATCGGGCCGGTGACGGCGTTTGTCGAGGCGAATGCCAGCGAGCTGACGCCCGCCTTCCTGGCTCCCTCCAGCAGCAGCGCCGTGCCCGCAACGTTCGTGCGGTACGTGAGCTCAGGCTGCTCGAGTGAGCGCAGGACCGAGGTCACGGCCGCGAGGTGCACGACCGAATCAAAGCCGCCATCGAAGCACTCGTCGATCACCGACGGCTCGGCAATGTCGCCCCGAACGATCTCGACGTCCGCGTCCGGGTGCGGCTTCACATCGACCACGCGCACGCGTGCGCCGGCCGCCGTCAAAACCGAGACGACATGGCGGCCGATAAAGCCTGAGCCGCCCGTGACAAGGACCCGGCGACCGCCGAGGCCATCGGCGCCGCTCACGCTCTTTCACCGCCTGAATCCATGATCTGCATACCGATGCTCCACATCTCTTGCCGCTCGGATGGGACCATCTAACTAGGCCCATCGCGTCCCGAGGTTACGTGATTCGCATCTCGTGGCGAGCTTCGGGCGGGCGGCTGCTACCGTCCTCGCTCACCCCGGACGCTGCCGCTCGCACCCCTCCCGACCCGGCCGCTCGCGACTGCTCGTGCCCCAGGAAACCGTCGAAGCACCCTCGATCCAGGTTCGGGACGCCCCGCCGCGTCCAGCTGAGCCGCCACGGACCAACGCGCTGCTCCAGGCGCTGCGGCGCCATCCGTGGGTGTTCGCGGCGATCGGGCTGCTGCTGATTTCAACCGTGCTGGTCCTATGGGCGGGGACCCGCCCCGGGTATGACCCGTACGGATGGTTGGTATGGGGCAAGCTGACCGTTCATTTCAAGCTCGACACCAACGGCGCGCCGTCCTGGAAGCCGCTGCCGTTCCTGTTCACGGTGCCTTACGCCGTCGTCGGCCACTACGCGCTGTGGTTGTGGATGATCACGTCCGTCGCGGTGTCGCTGGCCGGCCCGATCTTCGCATGGCGGATCGCGTTCCGCCTGACCGATGCCCCGCCGCAGCGCCGCTATGCCGCGTACGCGGCGGGTGCGTTCGCCGCCGCGCTGCTGCTCGGAATCCGCGACTACACGCACTTTATCTTCAGCGCCCAGTCGGACACGATGATCGTCTCGCTGTGTCTGGCGGCGATCGACTGCTACTTGTGCGGGCGCTACCGGTGGGCGTTCTGGTTGTGGGTTTTGGGCAGTCTCGGCCGTCCCGAGGTCTGGCCGTTCCTCGGTCTCTACGCCGTGTGGGCGTGGCGCGCGATCCCGTCGATGCGGCGGATGATGGTCCTCGGGCTGCTGCTGCAGCCGCTGTTCTGGTTCGGGATCCCAGCATTGACGGCCAAGAGCGCGTTCATCGCGGGCAGCAACGCACTGCACTCGCCGCGCGAGCTGCACAGCAACAAGGTGTTCGGGACGATCGACCGCTTCTTCAAGCTGCACGAGGCCCCGATGTGGATCGCCGCCGCGCTGGCCACGATGCTGGCGCTGTACCGACGAAACCGCTTCGTGCTGCTGCTCGCGGCGGGCACGATGGCCTGGGTGGTGGTCGAGATCGCGTTTGCGCTGCACGGCTGGCCGGCGGTCCCGCGCTACCTGTTCGAGGCGGTCGCTTCAGCCTGTGTGCTGGCCGGCGTGTTGGTTGGATGGGCGATCCTCGAGCTGCCGGCGATCGTGAGACGGATCGCCCCGCGCCTCTCGCCGAGCGCAGTCGGCTGGAGCACCGGCGTCGTCATGCTCCTGTTCGCCGGAACCCTCGCTCCCGCCGCGCGCTCGCGCCTTCGGGCGGAGCGCACTGACCTCAAGCACGAGCGAGCACGCGCGCAGGAGATCAACCGGCTCTCGACCGTCGTCAGCAAGCTTGGCGCCTCACGGATCCTTGCCTGCGGCCAACCGAACATGCCGATCGGGTACCAGAGCGTGCTGGCCTGGTACCTGGGGATCAAGATCGGGGTCCTGTATGTCAACCCGAATACGTTCCGCGCCCACCCGCATACGGTCGTCAACTTCTACCCGCTGCACAACGGGTGGAAGGTCTTTCCAAGCCATGTGGACGCCGCGCACGCCTCCGCCTGCCACGGTCTACGGCTGACATTCAGGTCATAGCGATGAGGGTCTTTGTTGCGGGGGCCTCTGGGGTGATCGGACGCAGTCTCGTCGGCAAACTGCTCGAGGCGGGCCACGAGGTCACCGGGATGACGCGCTCGGAGAAGCGCGCAGGCCAACTCCGTGACCGGGGCGCGCAGGCGGTCATCTGCGACGCGCTCGACGCGCCGGCGGTGCGCTCCGCGATCGGTGCTGCGCGACCACAGGCGGTCATCCACGAGTTGACGAACCTGCCGGCAAAGCTTGACCCGCGCAGGTTCAAGACACAGCTCCTCAGCACCAATCGACTGCGGCGTGACGGGACGCGAAACCTGGTCACGGCGGCCAGGGAAGCGGGCGCCGAGCGACTGGTCGCCCAGAGCATCGCGTTCGTCTACGCGCCCGAGGGCGGGTGGATCAAAGATGAGAACGCGCCGCTCGCGCTCGACTCGCCGGCGCCGATGGACGACGCCGTCGGAGCGGTCGCCGACCTCGAACGGCAGGTGCTCGATGCCGGCGGCATCGTCCTGCGCTACGGGTACTTCTACGGCCCTGACACGGCGCTCACGCGCGACGGGCACTATGCCCACCTCGCCCGCAAGCGTCGCTTCCCGCTGATCGGAGCGGGCGAGGGCCGCTGGTCATTCATCCACGTCGATGACGCCGCCGCGGCGACTGTCGCCGCGCTGGAGCACGGCTCAGCCGGGATCTACAACATCGTCGACGACGACCCCGCCCCCGCGAGCGAGTGGGTCCCGGCATTCGCCGCGTCGCTCGGTGCTAAGCGCCCGCCCAGGATTCCCGCGTGGCTCGCGAGGCTCGCGGCCGGAAAAGCCGCGGTCGCGGCGATGACGATGCAACGCGGCGCGAGCAACGAGAAGGCCAAGCGCGAGCTCTCATGGGCGCCGGAGCACGCCAGCTGGCGCGATGGGTTCGGGACTGCAGCCGGTTAATCGGCGCCTGCGCAGGCCGCGGCAGGCCAGGGGCCTCCGTAACCCGCGACTGGTGCTCGCGCTCTCAGCGGTGGTGTTGGCGATCGCGGTGATCGTCGCGCAGAGCCAGGGTGGAGGCGGCGTACGCGTACCGCTGCCGGGGATCGGCAAGCCGGCGCGCGCCGGCGATCCGTTCGGGTACATCGCCTCGCGCGAATCGGCGTTCGTGGGGCGCGCGACGTCGGGCAGCGCCCAGGTGCTGTTCACCAAGAGCCCCGGCGGAGCGATGGCGACCGCGGCGCGAGTCGCGGGCTATCGCCCGCTGATCGACGCTGCCACGCGCGGTTCAGGGATTGATCCAAACCTGCTCGAAGGGATCGTGTTCGTCGAAAGCGCCGGCCGCCCCTACGTCGTCGCAGGAAGCGACGCGGCCGATGCCGCAGGCCTGACCCAGATCCTCGCTGAGACCGGCCAGTCTTTGCTCGCAATGCATATCGACCTCACACAGAGCCGCAAGCTCCTGCGGGCAATCGGCAACGCCGGCTCGCCGAGCGAGGTCTCGCGCCTGCTGCGCCGCCTGGCAAGGGCCGACGACCGGTTCAACCCGCGCAAGGCGCTCGCTGCGACGGTTCGCTACCTCCAAACCGCCCAGCGTCGCTTCGGGCGGGCCGACCTGGCGATCGTCTCCTATCACATGGGCATCGGAAACCTCTCGAACGTTCTCAGCGCCTATGACGGGGGACGCGCGGTCCCTTACGGGCAGCTGTACTTCGACAGCGCGCCGGATCACAACAGCGGGGCGTTCCGTCTACTCGCCGGGTTCGGCGATCAGTCCTCGCTGTACTACTGGCGCGTGCTGGGCGCCGTGCAGGTGATGAAGCTGTACCGCGGCGACCGCTCGGCGCTCGTCCGACTGGCGGGACTCCAGACCTCGCGGGCCTCGACCGCTGCGGTGCTCCACCCTCCTGATCGGACGCCGTCGTTTTCGGACCCGGCAGCGATCTCCGCGGCGTACGCTCGGCGCGAGCTCGTGCGCCTCCCAGTCAACGGCGCAAAGCTGGGACTCGCATACAGCGCTTCGATCGGGACCTCCGCGCGCCGGCTCGGCGTGCCGGCGGCCCTCTACCGCGGCCTGCGACCTGCGGCGCTCGATCTGTTGGTCGAACTGGCGGCGCGGGTCAAGGCCCTCTCCGGCTCATCGGCCCCGCTGACCGTCGCGAGCGCGGTCACCGACGCGCGCTACCAGCATCTCGCCGGCACCTCAGACCCGCAGAGCGATAGCGGCTACTCGTTTCAGATCGAGCGCGCGTACGCCAGCCACGCGCAAGCGGCAGCGTTCCAGGCAATGCTCGACCGGCTGCAGGCACTCAACCTGATCGCGTGGGAGCGATCGCCGAGCACGATCAACGTGACGGTAGCCACAGACGCCTCGCGGGTGATCGTGGACGGACCGTAGTAGGTTGCCCACCCGTGACCGACGCAATCCGCACTCCCGATGAGCTCCTTGAAGGGCTCCCGGACTTCCCATACGCATCGAGCTTCCGGACCCACGACGGCCTCCGCCTTGCTCACATCGACGAGGGCTCCGGTCCTCCGGTCGTGTTCTTCCACGGAGAGCCGACCTGGTCGTTTCTGTGGCGCAAGGTGATCCCGCCCGTGCGCGACGCGGGGTACCGCTGCATCGCCCCCGACCTGGCGGGGTTCGGCCGCTCAGACAAGCCGACCGATTTGGCCTGGTACAGCTACGACCGGCATGTCGAGGCGGTCGCGCCGCCGCTCGAGGAGTTGGATCTGCGCGACGCCACCATCGTCGTCCACGACTGGGGCGGCCCGATCGGCTTGCGGTTGGCGGTCGAGCACCCGGAGCGGATCGCGCGGATCGTCGTGCTGGATACGGGCCTCTTCACCGGTCACCAGAAGATGACCGAGGCGTGGCTGGCGTTCCGTGGATTTGTCGAGCGCACCGAGGATCTGCCGGTCGGCTTTCTCGTGCGCGGCGCATGCAAGCGCGATCCCGGCGATCACGTGATCGCCGCCTACGACGCGCCCTATCCGACACCGGCTTCCAAGGCCGGCGCGCCGGGCATTCCCGTTGATGCTGCCGACCTCGCCGGAGATGCCGGGCGCCGAGGCGGGCCGGCGCGTACTCGACGCGCTGCGCACCGACAGCCGGCCGAAACTCGTGCTGTGGGCTGACTCTGACCCGGTGCTGCCGCTCAAGACCGGCGAGCGGCTCGCCGGCGCCCTCGGCACGGACGTCGGCCATGTGATCGCCGACGCCAGCCACTTCCTCCAGGAGGACGCCGGGCCGGAGATCGGCGCACTGATCGCCGACTGGTTGACCTCCGGCGCCTGATAGCGCCGGAGGTCAAGGCCTGGCGTTACACAGCTTCCTTCTGGCGCTCTGGATCGGCAGCCGCGGCGACCTTGTCGGCGGCCTCCTTGGCCTTCTCGGCGGGCGCCTTCCTCGTCGGCGCGGGCTTTTCCGCCCGCGAGATCGTCTCAGCCATCCGGGATTCGTAGGCAGCGCGGACGTTGTGATCGGGGTGTGCGAGCACCTGATCGCCCTTCAGCGCACGGCCGATCGCGTCAGCGACACGGCGCGGCACCATCGCCGTCAGGCGGACTGTCGCATTCATTGATTTCGGCACATACACGTCAAAGCGGCCCGTCTGCAGCGCTTCGACGATCGCATCCGCGACGTCCTCGGGCTGCATGACTTTGATCGCGCGGGTCTTGGCAAGGCCTGAACCCAGTTCGGTGTTGACGACGACAGGCATCACAACGCTGACATCGATGTTCGAGTCGCGGAACTCGGCCCGCAGCGTTTCACTCAGACCGACGACCGCGTGCTTGGTCGCGCAATACGTCGCACCGCCCGGGATACCGGTCTTGCCCGCCATCGAGGCGATGTTCACGAGGTGACCACGGCCGCGAGGCAGGAACCGTTCCAGGGCGAGCTTGGAGCCGTAGATCACGCCGTGCAGGTTGATGTCGATCATCTGCTGCGCGGTTGCGTCCGACTCCTCCACAAACGGCCCGATCGGCATGATCCCGGCGTTGTTGACCAGCACATCAAGCGGTCCGAGACGCGACTCCACTTCCTGCAGGAACTTGTCGAAGCTCGTCCGGTCGGTCACGTCGAGCGGCAGCCCGACGGTCCCCACACCGAGCTCCTGGGCTGTGCGCTCAGCAAGCGATGCATCGATATCGCCGATCGCAACGCGCGCCCCTTGGGCGATCAGTGCCGCTGCGGTCGCGCGACCAATCCCGCGCGCGCCGCCCGTGATTGCAACTACCTGACCGCCAAGCGATCGAAGGGCTTTCGCCATGAACATCCTCCTGGTTACGGCCCGTCTCCACGGGCCACATGTGCGGTGGCGCACTAGACGGTATCGCGCGGCAGGCCTCGAGCGTGTGCCCGGCGGCCTGCGGAAGCCCTACTACCAGCTCAGCTCGCGGCCGGCACCGGCGTCGTTGCAGCCGTGCCCAGGTCAGGCGCGGTCGTGAGATCGCCGACGCTCGGGGCCTGCGTCGTGGAGTCGGTGCTCGACGTCGTGCTGGGAGATGGCGCCGCACCGGAATTGTCGACCGGCGAGACCACGACGTCCGTCCCGGTGGACGTCGTCGATGTGGAGCTGCCACGGCCTCCGCCGGAATCACCGCCGGAGCCGCTGCCCGAGCCGCTGCCCGAGCCGCTGCCAGATCCCGAGCCTGAACCGCCCGAGCCGGAGCCAGAGCCGGCCGAGCTTCCTGAGCCGACGTCAGAACTGCCGGAGCCACTCCCTGAGCCCGCCGAGCCCGAGCCAGAGCCAGAGCCAGAGCCAGTCCCGCCCGTCGAGGTCCCAGAGCCGCCGGCAGATCCCCCGGAGCCGGCTGAGCCGCCGTCGCCGCCGCGACCGCCGGACCCGCCACCGGTACCGCCACCGCCACCGGTACCGCCACCGCCGCCGCCGCTGCTGCCTGACCCCGAATCCCCACCTGGGCCGGTGCTCGCCGGAGAGGTCGACCCGCTCGAGCCGCTCGAGCCGCTCGAGCCGCTCGAGCCCGACGAGCCCGACGATCCGGCTGAACCGCCCGAGGAGGCTCCGCCACCCTCACCACGTGTCGAGCCGCCCGATCCGCCACTGCCACCCGAGCCGCCCGAGCCGCCGCCGTCGTGCCCGGTGTGATGCGAACCTGATCCCGACCCGGAGCCAGAGCCGCCGGACCCGGAGCGTGAACCGGCGGACGGCACGCCCGGAGCGCTGCCCTGACCACCGGGGCCGAATGCGGAGCCGCCAAGGTAGGGCTGGCTACCCGATGCCGGCGCGGTCTGTGGGGGCGCCGGGGTCGAGCCGGTGCCCGCAACGACAGGGACGCTGACGGCCGTGGGGGACGACGCTGCCGGGACCGAGGGGCCGATCAGCACTCGGGCGATCGATTGGCTTCCCGCGGCCTTGTGGCGGAACGAGACGACCCGTGCGCCGGTGACGGCGGCGCCGAGTTGCGCCGAGCGCCCCGATGTCCGCGCGGGTGCAAGGCCAGACCCGGTCGGACGGGTTCCGGTGGCCGCGGACCGCGCGCCGGTGGCGTGGCCGGCAGAGGCAGTCGGCCGCGGCGCCGGCGCTGCGCGCCGCAGGCCGTGATGCGGTGCCCTCGGCAAGCCGATTCCCAGATGCAGACCGAGGCCGTGCGTAGCAACGAGCGTGCCCGCTCCTGCGCCGGCCGCGAGCGCTCCGACGACCACCTTGGCAAGGCCACTCTTGAGCGCCGTCGAGGCGGCGAGCCCGCCGCCGGCGATGCCCGCGCCGGCGCCGCCGCCGATCGTTCCCGCCAGCACCGCCTCCTTGAGGGCGATCGTCGGCGCGACCGGGATCAGTACCGCGAGTTGCCGGCGCTGATTATCGATCTGCTTGCGGAACTCGCGGCAGCCGGCGCATTCGCGCAGGTGGCGGCGAAGATTGGCTCGGCGCAGAGCGCCACCGCGCTGTGTCGCGAGCTGCTCGCGGATCTCCGAGCAGTCCGTCTCACGTGCGTTGCGGCTGGCGACGAGCGACTCACGGGCCTGGTACACCAGCGCCTTGACCTTCTCCCGCGGAACGCCGAGCGCCTCGCCGATCTGTTCGTGGCTGAGGGAATCGATCTCCGCGAGGACCAGCGCCGCGCGCTGGTCCTCGGGCAGCCGGCGCATGTCGATGACCAGATCGCGCAGGTCCTGGCGCCGCTGCACCTGTGTGGCGAGGCCCTCGGTAGCCGGCTCGCCGAGCTCGGCGGCGGGCTGATCGCGGCGAGAGCGCAGGATCGAGTAGCAGCGGTTCCGCGCGATCGTGAACAGCCAAGCGCGCAGATGGATCTGCTTCTGAGAGGAGATCAGGTCGTTGTACGCCGCGAGGAAGGTGTGCTGAACGGCATCCTCGGCTTCCTGCGGATCCCCGAGCATATGCCTACAGAACGACAGGATGCCCCGATGGTGGCGGTCATAGACCGCCTCGAACGCGGTCGCGCGTCCTTCCCTGATCAGCGCCACCAGGCGCTGGTCCGAGGCCAGCCGCAGAAGTTGCGGCGAGATAAACACCCCGGCCGGCGCCAGCCTAGGCACCGCGCTCGCTTCCATGAGCCGCATTATCGTCGAGTCGACAATGAAATGCGAGCCCCCGGTGCAGGATCGCTCGCACGGGGCGGACAAGGTGGTGCTCGCGGACACGCCGTCAGCGTTGGCTGGCCAGCCAGACGAACGAGATCACCGGTATCCTGGCCGCCATGCCTCGCTTCCGCCACGACGGGCAACGGCTGGCCTACACCGTGCATGGAAAGGGCCCGCACGCCACGGTGCTGATGCCCGGTCTGCTGCTCTCGCAGAAGATGCAGACCCCGCTGGCGCGAGAGCTGGCCTCGCGGGGCAATCGCGTGATCACGTTCGATCCCCTCGGTCACGGTGCCTCGGATCGGCCGCAGGACATGACCCGATACTCGATGTCGGCGTTCGCCAGGCAGGCGGTCGCGCTGCTCGAACATCTGGACATCGACCAAGCGGTGGTCGGTGGCACGTCCCTGGGCGCAAACATCACGCTCGAGGTGGCGCTGATGGCGCCGGAGCGGCTGCGCGGCATGGTCCTCGAGATGCCGGTGCTCGACAACGCGATTCCGGCGTGTGCGGCGGCGTTCACGCCGCTGCTGTTCGCGCTGACCTTCGGCGAACCGGTGATGAAGCGCGTCGCGCGGATCGCCCGGGCGATCCCCGCTGATCGCCTGCCGTTCCTACTCGAGCTCGGACTCGACTGGGTGGCGCAAGAGCCGGGCCCGAGCGGCGCGGTGCTCCACGGCATCCTGTTCGGCCGCACGGCTCCCCATCGCAGCGAGCGGATCACCTTCCAGGCCCCGGCGCTCGTGATCGGACACCCGCGCGATCCCGTGCACCCGTTCTCCGATGCGGACATGCTCGCCGGCGAGCTGCCCAACGCGCGGCTGATCGACGCCAACTCGGTGTTCGAACTGCGGATGCGGCCGGCCCGGCTGACGCGTGAGATCGCCGGGTTCGTGGACGGGTGCTGGAGCGGCGCGCTCGCGCCCGCTGCAGCCGCCTGAGCCTTACCGTTGCAGCTGGGTCGTCGAGGCCGCCGTCTGGCCGAACTTCTGGCAACGAAGACAACGTGTGCGCGACGCTTGCTGCTGGCGCAACGGGCGGCGACGTCAGAACGTCACGGTCGTTCGAATCTGGGCTGGGTTCGACGGACCAACACACACAATTGACCGCAGTTCGCCCGGTTCTGTGAGCTGGGGGCGATTGCTACTGGTAAACGGACACCAAGTGCCTCACCTCTCAGGAGACGGTGAACCGCGGCAGATCGTGTCTGTTTCGCGCTCCGGCGCGGGGCGGCCGTCCCGGGGTGTGAGCGTCAGGGGCAACGGCGGCCGGGACCACAGCACAACGACACCTTTCCCAAGCAAATCCGCCCAGCACCACGCACGACCCTAATCCTCAGCTGCGACCGCGCCGGGCGCCGGTAGGACCACGGATAAACCACCTTCTTCCCAAGCAGTCCAAATCACGCCCCACGCTCGCCTACCGCGTCACGGACGCCGGACCGGTCACCGCGGCGCCGGCGGGCCCGGCGGCGCGACGATGTCACGCCCGGTCGGCCGCAGCTCCTGATCGAGCTCGAGCTGCCAGAAGTACCGCGTGAAGGTGACGCCCGCGCGGAACGAGCCCACGTGCGGCTCAACGGACTCTCCTGAGGCCATCCTGACGATCAGCTCGGGGTAGGTGCGCCCCGGTAGCGCGGCGTACATCGGCGCCGGAAACGCGCCGCCGAAGCGGGTGTTCACGTCGGTGATCCCGAGCCCGAGCTCGCTGTCGCGAAAGACCTGGACGGTGCACGGCCCGCGCACGCTGAGCGCCTCGACGACGCGACGGCCGAGGTCGATCAGCTCGGGGTCGTCGATCACGGTGCCCTTGATCGACTCGCCGCCGCGGGACTCGATCATCGTCCGGGGGATCGCGTTCAGGCAGCGCGCGTCGAGATCGCAGAGACAGTCGATCGAGAACTCCGGCCCGTCCATCAGGCGCTGGATCATCGTCGGCTCCTTGACGTAGTCGACGAAGAATTCCGCGGCGCGCGCGTCGTGCGCGGAGTGAATCGATCGAGCGCCCGAGCCCTGGCGTGGCTTCACCATCACCGGGAA
This sequence comes from uncultured Solirubrobacterales bacterium, assembly GCA_963794285.1. GTDB lineage: Bacteria > Actinomycetota > Thermoleophilia > Solirubrobacterales > Solirubrobacteraceae > Palsa-465. The sequence goes on along the minus strand of CAWCDS010000005.1, from coordinate 341,776 downwards.
GCTCGGGACCGGCTCGCCCGGCAGCACGGTCGGCGGCGAGGGCAATCCGAGCCGCGAAAGCAGCAGATGCGCCTCGTACTTGTCGAACGTCGCGCGCGCTGTCTCCGGGTCCGGGACGAACGCCGGCAGCTCGCCCGCGACCCGCGCGTGCGCGAGCACCTCGATGTCGAGATCGGTCAGCGGCACGACGGCGCGCACACCGTGCTCCTCACACAACGATCGCAGTGCCGGGACGTACGACGGGTCATCGACCCGCGGCACCGCGACGCGGACGTCCGCGGCGTACTGGGCCGGCGCAAGCGGGTTCGGATCCGCTGCCACCACGAGCGCATGCTGCGCGAACGCCGAGACGATGTCGTAGCGCTTCCCAACCCCGGTGAGCAGCACGCCTACGCGCTCGGAGGTTGCCATCCGCCAGTCTCTCCTTTGTAGAGGCCATGCCCGCTGAACACCATCCCGCCCGTCCGCGCCAGGATTCGGAGATCGAGCGCGAGCGAGTAGTGCTCGACATACCAGAGGTCGAGCTCGATCCGCTCAGGCCACGGCAGCGAGGCTCGACCGTTGACCTGCGCCCAGCCCGTGATTCCGGGCTTCACGGCGAGGCGGCCGCGCTGCCGTTCGGTGTACTGCTCGACTTGGACTGGGATTGTTGGGCGTGGCCCAACAATCGACATCTCCCCACGCACCACGTTCCATAGGTTCGGGAGCTCGTCGAGCGAGTAGCGCCGCAACCAGGTCCCAAGGCGCGTGATCCGATCGTCGCCCTCCTGGATCGCCAGCCCAGCGCCGGTGAACTCTGCGCCGCGCACCATTGTTCGCAGTTTGTAGATCGAGAACGGCGCTCCGTCCTTGCCAACGCGCGTCTGGCGATAGATCGGATGGCCCGGCGACTCGAGCCTGATCGCCACCGCCAGCAGCGCCACCAGCGGCGCCGATACAGCCGACCCGAGCCCGGCCAGCACGAGGTCGATCGCGCGCTTCACGAGATCGCTCCAGGCAATGTTGCCGGCGAATTCGCCCTCATCGGGTCCCCTCGGCCGGCTCCCAGCCCGCCTGCGTGCCGCGCGTGAGCCAGTCCCAGAGGCCGGCGGCCAGCGACGCCGTCGTCAGCACGTAGTAGCGCGCGACCAGCAACGGGCGCGCCGGCGCGACGGGCGCGAGCAGTGCCGCCAGCAGCACCGCGCCCTGCGCGGCGACCGCCGCGACGTACACCCAGCCGCTGGCGAGCAGCGCGATGCTCGTCCCCAGCGCGATCAGGTGCAGGAACGGCGAGAGGTATCGAAGGATCCGGTGAGAGAAGATCATCAGCGCGTACAGCGGGTCATAGCCACGCGGGGAGAGCATGCCGCCGCACAGGACGATCGGCCAGCCGTGGCTCATCATCCGCCGCTTGCGCGCGAACTCGCCCTCGATCGTCGGCACCATCTTCTCGCTCGCTCGGGCGCCGGGGACGTACAACGCCAGCCAGCCACGTTTGACCATGTTGAACGGGAATGACAGATCATGCCCCATGATCGGGTCGACGACGAGGTAGCTGTCGCGGCGGGTCGCGTAGATCGCGCCGTTGCCGCCCGTGACCGAGCGCACGCGCGACTCCAGCGCTCGCACCGTCATCTCGTAGCGCCAGTACAACCCCTCCTGGTTCGTGCCGCGCTCGTTCACGAAGCGGACGTCCCCGCACACGTAGCCGACGCGAGCATCGTCAAAGGCATCGACCAGCTCCTTCAGCGCCTGCGGATCCCAGCTGGCATTCGCGTCCGAGAAGGCGACGATCTCCCCGTGCGCTCGCTCGACGGCGGCGTCCTGCGCGCGGATCTTGCCGCCACGGGGCAGCTCCAGCACGATGTCGGCGCCGGCCTCGCGGGCGCGCAGTGCGGTGGCATCGGGGGAGCCGTCGCAGGCGACGATGACCTCGACGCGGTCGGCGGGATACTGAAGCGTCTTGAGGTTGCCGACGCGTGCCGCGATCACCTCCTCCTCGGCATACGCCGCAACGATCACCGAGACCGATGGCAGCTCGGCCGGCTCGGCCCGTTGCGGCCGGACAGGAGCGCGCCGCAGCCGCGCGAGCAGCGCGAGCAGCGCGAGCAGCAGCGGATAGCCGATGTGCGTGTACGCGAGGAGGCCGACTGACGTCCAGAATGCGATCACGATCGCGGTCACGGCGGCGGATTGTGAAGGACGCGCGCCCAGGCCGGTTAGCGGGCGATGCTCGGCCACGACCGGGATTCACAGGAGCGAGTTGTAGAGCGCGAGCGTACGCGTCGCGGCCGCGTCCCACGAGTACGGGCCGGAGGCGGCCGCAGACGCCGCCGCCGCCAGCTGCCGGCGCTGCACCGGGTCGCCGATCACATCGCTCAGTGCCCCGTGGAGCTGAGCTACGTCGTCGGGCGCCACGAGTCTCGCCGCGCCTGTCAAAGCGACTTCGCCAAAGCCGCCGATGTCGCTGAGGACGGTGGGCTTGCCGAACGCCAGGGCGGTTGCCAGAACCCCGGACATGTCGAAGCGCTCGGTCCGGGTGTAGGGGAGCACGACGACATCGGCCCTGCGAAAGAACGCCGGCAGTTCGGCATCCGAGACGAACCGGGGGATGATCCGAACGCCGGACCCGGCCAGCGCCTGAAGCGGCTCGAGTGGCATCCGGGGACGGCCGACGATCCACAGTTCCGCATCGCGGACCTGCCGCCACGCCTGCAGCAGCGTCTCGAGACCCTTGTACGGCCGCAGCAGGCCGAAGAACAGCACAACCGGTACCTCGACGGCCTGCAGCGGCACCGGAAGCGGTTGCTCCAGCGGCAGCCGGGTGAGGTGCTCGAACGCGCCGTGATGGATCACGTGCACCTTGGCCGGCTCGAGCGAGAGGCCCTGCACCAGTTGCCCGCGACCGTACTCGGAGTGAACGACAAGCGCGTCGACGGCGTCGTACAGGCGTCGCTGAGCCCGAGCTTGTCCGGGCCGGGGCTCGCGTGGCAGCAGGTCGTGGGCCGTCAGCACCTTGGCGCCGTGCGGAAGCAGCAGCGAGTCGAGCCACTGCACGTCGAGCCACTGAAAGTGCGTGACATCGGCTGCCCGCGCCAGCCTGCGGTAGTGCAGCATGTCGGGCACGTGCTCGATCAGCTTGGTCGCTTGCCGCACGCGGGAGCCGGGGGCACCAACGGCATGGCGGTAGAACGACAGGCGCACCTCATAGCCCTCAGCAGGCGGGACCGATCCATACGCGAACTCGCTTGTGAGCAGCTGCACCCGCGCCCCGGCCCTCGCGAGCGCCGCCGCCAGCGCGTGGTCGTACGGGGGTGTGAACGCCGACGGATCGACGACCTGCACGCGGATGCCCATCAGCGCACGCGTTGCTCGAGTGGCCGGCCGCTCAGTGACGCCAGCCGGCGGGCGACGCCGAGGGCCCCCCCGCCGCCGAGAGGGTGGACGCGCGCGCGCGGCTCGCGGGCGAGCCGCAGCACCGCCGGTGCGAGCGCCGAGAGGCTCGGCTGCCCTTCGCTGCGACCGCGACGGTCGCGCGCGGCGCGCAGCGGATGCCGGACGATCAGTCGCAGCGAGGCGAGCAGGCGCGCCGCGACGCCGTCGTCCTCGCGGTAATAGATCTCGAGCTTGCGCGCCACGTCGATGTCAACCGTGTCGGGCCGAGAGACGGCTTCGACCCGCGCGTGCCCGAGCGCACAGGCGAAGTCGACCAACGGGTCGCCTGCGACCGGAAAGCGCTCGGCCACGAGCACGACCTGGACGGGGCCCGGAAGGCGTTCGCGCGCCGGCCGATTCGACATCGCGAGCCCCGTCAGCTCGTCGACCCCGAGCAGCGCGTCGAGTGCAAGGTGCCGGGTCCGCTCGATCCGCCCGATCGTCGGCGCAGCCGTGCTCGCCGCGGGCCCGGGGTCCGGTGCCTGCCGTGGGCGGCGGCCCCGTCGCCGCGATCGCGCCAGTGCCCGGGACAGGGCCGGCTCGGGCTCGAACCCGTCGTACCGGCGCGCGAGCCACGCTCGGCCGGCGGCGTAGCCGCGCCACTGCCGGCGCAAGTCGCGGATCGTCGGCCGGTAGCGATGCTCCACCCGCGCGCCGGGGCAGAGCTCGAGCCGCCACCCGGCCTGCTGGAGGCGCCAGCTGAAGTCCGTGTCCTCGGCCGCGCGCACGCCCTCATAGAAGCCTCCGATCTGCTCGAACGCGGAGCGGCGGACCATCAGGTTGGCGGCGACCGCGCGCGGGCGATACGGATGGGCGAGATGGGCCTGCTGACCGAGGAAGCTCTTGGCCGCGCCGTAACGTGCCGCGAGCGTCGAGGCATCCGGCCCCGGAATGACCTCCCCGGCGAGCGCGCCGACGTGATCGCCGACCGGCTCGGCGAAGTACGCATCGAGTAACGCTGTGGGTGCGCGGCAGTCGGCGTCCAGGAACAGGATCCAGTCGGAGTGCGCGTGCTCGGCGCCGACGTTGCGGGCGTGAGCCGGGGAGCGCTCGGCGCCAGCGCGGATCACTCGCACCGCGGCGTCGGTGCGCGCCGAGACGACCCCGGAGTTGTCGGCGAGGATCAGCTCGTCGCCCTCCTGTCTGGCCAGGGCGAGCAACGCCGCGATCGCTGCCCAGCCCTCCTGTGAGCTGCCGGCGAACGGCATCACGACGGTGACCGATGGGCGGCTCATGCGGGCACACCGCCGCCACCGCCACCGCCGTCGCCACTGCCCGCCCGCAGTCGCCTCGCGCGCGACAGCAGCCTGCGCGCCTGCGAGAGTTCTTCTGGGTGCGCGAAGTGCGTCCAATGCAGTACGAGCGGGATCGCCGCGAAAGCGGCAGCGCGGGTCAGTAGGCCTACCGCACCGTTGGTTGGGAGCAGCAACTCGCCGGCGACCGCGACGCCGCCCATGACGACGGCGAGCTGCGCAAGGCGGCGCCATTCGAACTGGGTGGCGAACGCCCGCCGCGTGAGCACGTGCATGACCGCGAGCATCACCACGTATGCACCGCAGAGGGCGATGCCGGCGCCGGAGATCCCGAGCGGTGGCACCAGCGCCACCAGCAGAATCACGTTTGCCGCAAGGCCGGCGATCGAGGCCGGGAAGTTACGCGTGGTCACCTTCGCCCTGCCCGCGATCACGAGGAACACGACCCACAAACCGTACATCGCCCACCCAAGCGCCACCCACGGCAGGGCGCTGTACGCATCGAAGTACGCGGGCGCCGCGAGCAGACGCAAGACCCATCGCCCGAGCAGCGCGAGACCGGCCACGACCCAGCCGCTGACGAGCACGTAGTACGTCGTCACGAGCCCGTACAAGCGTGCGGCCTCGCGGTCGTCGGTGACCGAGTACGCCAGTGGCGGCCACGCGTACTGGAACGCGCGGACGATGAACGCGACCGCGCCGGCGAGCTTGATCGCGATCGAATACAACCCGGCGAGCCGCGGGCTGCGCGTGTGGTAGATGTAGTAGCGGTCGACCACGCTGAGCAGGTAGACGGAGATCTCGGCGGGCATCGTCGGCAGGCCGAACCGCAGCAGCAGCGGCAGATCCTCGCCGCCGCCGCGAGCCGGGAGCAGCCGCTTTCGTAGGGTCCACCACAGTCCGAACAGCACGATCGTCGAGGCGCCGTAGTTGCCGAGCAGCAGCCCTCGGGCTCCCTTCCCGAGGCCGACGACCAGCACCAGCGACGCGGCGATCGTCAGACCAACGTTGATCAGAGACGCTTTTGCGTACGTGCGAATTCGCTCCTCCACGCGCAGCAGCGCGTAGGCCAGCTCGAGGTTCGTGAACGCCCACAGGCCGAGCACAGCGATCAGGAAGATCGTCGTGTCCCGGTGCCCGAGCACGAGCTTTGAGAGCGGCTCCGCGGCCGCGGCGAGCGCGCCGGCAGCCACGCTGCTCGTGATCAGCAGGAACACGACCGCACGCCTCGCCAGTGCGTCCCGGCGGGCCTGATCCTCGTCGGTGAAGTAGTAGCGCAGGAACGCTTCGATGATTCCGAAGCGGACGACGATGCTGACCAGGATCACCCCATTGGCGAGCAGCTCGACCTCGCCGTACCCGCTCGGCCGGATGTAGCGCGTGTAGACCGGCAGCAGCAGGACGGCGATGAACTTCGAGACGACGTCGGCGACCTGGTAGGCCGCGAGCGAGCTGACGAGGCGCTTTAGATAGCCGACCACGGCGGCACACGGTACGGATCTGGAGTGCTGTCAGAATGATCGCCGTGAAGATCGCTGTCCTGGGTGGGACCGGCTGGCTTGGCGGGACAATCGTGAGCGAGGCGCTCGCGCGGGGCCACGAGGTCACCGCGATCGCGCGCAATCCGGAGAAGCTGGCGCAACTCGACGGCGTCGCGACGGTGGCGGCGGACGCTACCGATGTAGACGAAGTCGCCGGTGCGATTGCCGGTCACGATGCCGTCATCGCCGCAGTCACCGACCGGAGTGGTCCTGACCGGACCACGATTCCGGCCGCGGCACGGGCCCTGATCGAGGCGGTGGCGCGGGCCGGCGTGCCGCGCGTGCTGTTCGTCGGTGGCGGCGGGAGCTTGTCGGCCCCGGGTGCCGACGGCCGGTATCTCGATCAGCCGGACTTCCCCGAGCAGTACAAGACCGAGGCGCTTGCCGGCGCCGAGGCACTCTCGCTGTTCCGCGCTGCGCCCGAGGCGCTCCACTGGGCCTACCTGAGCCCGCCCCCCCACTTTCTCGAGCCCGGCGAGAAGACTGGGAGCTATCGCGTTCAGGGTGGGGATCAGCCCGTGCTCGACGAGCACGGCGAGGGCCGCGTCAGCGCCGGCGATCTGGCCGCGGCGATGCTTGACGAGGTCGAGCAGGACCGCTTCGCCCGGCAACGGTTCACCGTCGGCTACTGAACCACCGCGCGGCTCCGTCCGGCTGCTCGGATACTCGTTTAAGGGTGATCGACGCGACGGTGTTCGATTGGACGTACCACGCTTTACGCTGGACGTGGCACGACCCGGATGGCTACAACTTCATCAGTGGGCCGCTCGCCGACGTCACGCTGCTCGGGGCTGCGTACGCGATCTTCCGCCGCCACAACTGCCACGCCAAGCACTGCTGGCGGGTCGGGCGCCACAAGGTTCCCGGGACCGACTACATCGTCTGCCGCAAGCACCACCCGCACGAGTCGCCGAGCGCCGAGCAGATCCTCGCCGAGCATCAGGCGGCCAAGCAGGCCCTTCATGCGACCGTTGCGCCCGGGTCGCCCGGGTCGCCCGGGTCGCCCGGGTCGCCGGGGCCGTCGGGGCCGTCGGGGCCGTCGGAGTCGTCGGAGTCGTCGGCGGGACCGGGGTTGGCGGCGGGTGGTGCGCCGACGGGATAGCGGCCGGAGTCGGGACACCGGCCGGAGTCCGGATAGCGGTCGGAGTCCGGATAGCGGTCGGAGTCCGAGGGCAGCGCTTCGGGTCAGCGGTCTTGCGCCGCTGCGCGCCGGGGCGCGCTGTCCAGGGCTTGCCGCACTCGGTTAACGGCGCTTGGAGGGATTGGCTTTCGCAAGATCCGGCGGGTTCCGTCAGCTCCGTGCCGTTGCACCTGATTCTAGGGTGCGTAAGGGGCACACTCGGCCGCCCACGAGGGGACGCCCCGAGAGCGATGGACCTGATTCCGGCGATCCGAGATCATCACGGTCGTCGACGTCTCAACACTGACTGGCGGGTTACTGCTTTGGAGAGGCGTGGTTGTGCTGTGGTTCAGGCCGGCGTGGGCCGTGGCGCTGACACCCAGGCGACCGGCCCTGCGTCAGATCGCGAAACGCACACCGTCTGCCGCGGTCGTGCGCGTGCCGTGGGGTGAGGGAGATGGTGTCCGTATACCGGTAGCGGTCGCCGCCGGCTTCGAGGGCCGAGCGAACTGCGGTCGATTGTGTCTGTTTTCGTCCGCCGTGCCGGCCCTGTCCAGCTACCCGCCGCGGCGACAGCGCGTCGGGCGTGAGGCTGATCGCGACGGGTGCCGGTCGTGGGTGAGGACTCGCGGTGCCGGACGGGCTCCGACGTGTTGCACCGGATTCCAGGAGGGTCATAACGTCACGCTCACCCCCGACTCAGCTAGAAACCGGACCCCTCTTCGATGCCCGAAGTTCGCCAACGCCACGCGCATCAAGTGCCCGAGCGGACACCGGCCAGCGGCCAGTCGCAGCGGTCAGCGGTCAGCGGTCAGCCCGACAGCTCACCCCCCAAAAGACAGCACAGCTAGTGGCGAGAATGTCGCGCCCCTCGCGCGAGCTCGTGATTCAGACCCCAAAACCGACCGCCAGGACGCACTCGCCGCCCATCGGGTCAAACATCTAGCGCCCCAGCACCGTCCACAGCTGCCGCACGAGCTCCTGGGCGTCGACGTTATGCGCGGGAGGGGCCAGGCTCGCGCCGAACCCCGGCAGTCCCACCTCGACGACCGTGCCGCGGCCGACCTTGAAGCCGACGATGCTGATGTTCGAGTCGCTCGTGCCGGCGGCCGAGCTTGGTGCCGAGGCGGCAGCATCCGGCGGAGTGATCGGCTGTAAGGATTTGAAGCCCGGGAATGCCTGGGAGGTCGTGGTGAAGATCCCGAGGCCGTCATGGAGGACGAGGATCAGGCCGCCGCTGCGCGGGATGACCGAGCCTGGCCGGGCGCCGAAGATGTCGGTGGCGGCGGCCGGCGAGGGGTCGAGTGCGTGGTCGCTGCGCAGCGTCACGGTCCGGCGCAGCGAGTCGACCCCGAGCGACAGCACGTTCCCGCCGTTCTGCACGAAGGCCTTCAGCAGTGCGCTCAGCGATCCAGGCACCCAGCGCTCCGTCCCCGCCAGCACGACCGCCTTGTGGCCGGTCAGCTTCGGTGCTGATCCGTTCGCGAGGGCGACGTCGGTCGTCAGGTCGTAGGGCAGATGAGCTCGGTCGAGGTACACGATCAACGCCGCCTCGTCACCAAAGCCGGGCGGTAGCCCGTTCGCCAGGGGCCGCGCGAGCCTGATCGGACCGCCCCCATCGAGCGTGTTCGGAACGCCGTCCCCGTTGTCGTCGACGGGATTCTGGCCCTGCCATGTGAGCGCCGGCAGCACCACCAGCAGCTTCGCGCGCCTGCCGGAGCCGGTGGCGCTGGCCAGCAGCGGCACGGCGGTGCGATGGGCAGCGGAGCGCAGGGAGAGCATGTACAGCCCCGCCCCGCGCGCCCGAGGGAACCGCACGTGCAGCAGGTGCGCAGAAGTGCTGCCGTGCCCGACCGGCGTACGCACGCCGACGCGTGACAACGTCCACTTGTAGGGCTGTCCACGCGAGTCCACGAGCACGAATGCGCGTGACCCCGCGGGATGCGGCGAGAGCGTCGGCTCCGCAGCCAGGTGGCGGAGCGTGACGCCCGCATGCGGCGTCGACCCTGCCCGCGGCGGGAGCTTCGACGGGAACCGGCCGGTGTTGCACGCCGTATCGGTCATCACAAACCCGACGAGATACGTCCCGGCGGGAGCGGGGCGCTTGTGGATCTTCCCGTCCCACACGATTGCCGTGTGCTTCCACTTGGTGCCGAACACCTTGACCGGCGGACGTTGCCACCAGTCCGGCAGATCGGTCTCGTAGATTTGGACGGTCCCCCTTCGGTGGTAGTCGGTGTAGCTGATCGTCACGGGAGCGCCGGGTGCAACGACGGGCGGCGAGACATTCGTCACGACCGGATGCGGGACGGCGTTCTTGACCCTGACGGGCAAGGCTGTCTCATCGATCGTGCGGCCCTGACCGATCAGCGCAATCCGGTAGTGGTAGGTCCCGTCAGGGACGACCTTGCCATTGTCATCGCGGCCGTTCCAGAGGAAGTACTTGCGCACCGGATCGGCACCACCGCGCATGTGCACGCCGGTCGCCAGGGTCCGCACGAAATTGCCGCCTTGGTCGATCACGTACACCGACACGTCATCGGAGCGATGTTGCAGGTAGAACGTAATCGTCGCGACACGGTGGTCGACCGTGCCGCAGACGCCGCCGTGCAGCGGCGAGATCGTCGCGGGATAGCGGTGAACGCCCGTGAACAACGGCGTCTTCACCTTGATGTGCTGAGTGACGAAGAACGCTCCGACGGTGGCCACCACGAGCGCGCCGAACGCGACGAGCGGCAATCGGCTCATGCCGGGACGACGGCGACGTTGGGAACCTTGAACTCGTGAAACGCGTCAAGGCCTCGCGGATCACGGCGGCACAACATCACTCGGATCGATCCCCCATGGCACACCACGAGCGCCGGCAATGTACCGGTCCGGTGGATCTCCTCGAGTGCCGCCGTGACGCGATCCTGTTGATCCTGCAGCGACTCGCCGCCGGGAAACCGGAAGTCCGCGCCCGCGCGCATCCACGCGTCGTAGCGCTCGGGCTCATCACGCTGCACGTCGACGAACAGCCGTCCTTCCCACCGTCCACGGCTCGCTTCCCGCAGGCGAGGGTCCAGGCGGGGCCGCAACCCGATCCGGGCACCGACGATCTGGGCGGTCTCGCTCGCCCGGGACAAATCCGAGGACCACAGCGACACGATCCCGTCGCCGACCACGCGCTCCGCGAGCTCGGAGGCCTGGCGACGGCCGGTTTCATTCAGCGGTGTGTCGCGGAACCCCTGAAAGCGGAGCGGCTCTCGGTTGTCGTCGGTCTCGCCGTGGCGCGCGAGCAGGATGCCACTGAGGCTCTCACTCATCCGCGGGCGGCGCCGCGCCTCCACCGGCGGTATCAGAGCGAAGCCCGAGCCGGATCGTCTCGAGCGAGAGGACGTCCTCGGGCGGAATGTTGCCGAGGTTGACGTTTGCGCCGAAGCGACGCACGAACCAGACCTGCTGGTCTTTGCGTGGAGCCTCGAACAGGATCTGCTCCGGCTCGATCGCGTGCACGATCTCGTCGATCAGTCCCATCCGGACCTCGCCGTCATGACGGAAAATCCCGACGTTTCCGCTCTCACGCGCCTCGGCGATCACTTTCCAGGCACCGGCCGCGAGCTCCGCCTGGATCAGCTCGACCCAGCGGTAAGGGGCCATGATCCTGGTGTCGTCCTTGGAGCCCACCTCGGAGAGCACGACAAACTCGTTCGAGAGGCGCTGGATCAGCTCGAGCTTGTGGTCATGAGGAAGCGTGATGGTGCCGTCGGAGATCTCGATGTGCTCGAGTTCGAGCTCATGCAGCCAGGCGACGAAGCGGTCGAGCCGATCCTGCGCGATCGCGAGCTCGGTCAACGTTCCGCCAAGCACGACCGGCAGGCCGTGCCGGCGGTAGCGCTCGAGCTTCGGTGCCAGATTGCCCGTCGCCAGGGCCGTGCCCCAGCCGAGCTTGACGAGGTCGATGAATTCCCCCGCGACTTCGACGAGCCCGTCGACGTCGGCCACCGATAGGCCCCGATCGAGCACGTGGGTGATCCCCTGCTGCCTGGGCTTGGCGCTCCGTTGCGGGAGGTCGAGCAGATCCAACATCGAGTTCGAACGGCGTTACTGGATGTTCGACAGGTCGGAGCCGACGGTAACCACCACGGTCGCCGTGCAAGGAGTACCCGTGGGACAGACGACCGCCTGCGTGCTCGCGTCGATCGGCTGCACGGACGCGGGCCCGCGGCTGAGTGACGCGGCGACCTTCGTGGCGTCGCGCTGGTGGCCCGGCATGTAGGCGACGACGGTCGCGGTGTGAGTCTGGTCTGCGGCCGTCGTGACCGGACCCTGCTTGTAGCCGGCGGCGTCGAGCGTCAGTGCGACCCGGTGCGCGAGCTGGTTGGTCGCGGTGCCGTTCAGCACCGCGACCGTCACCGATGCCGGATTGAACGCAGCGAGCTTAGTCTGTGCTTTGCGCTTGTGGCGTGGTGCGGCCGGGGAGTTGCTCGTCGGTGTGCTCTGCGTGGCCGCCTTCTTGTTCGAGCTGCCGCCGGAGGTCAGGATCAGCAGCCCGCCGACCACCACCCCCACTGCCACGAGGACCAGCAGCCCCACGATGACGCGGCCCATGCGTGAGTGCGAGGGCCCCGGTTGGCTGCGAAGCGGAGGCGCTGGGCGTCTGCCCGCGGCAGCCGCGGCGCCCCCTGGACGGATCTGGATCCGCGGTGGCGGAGCCCCGTCGACTCGGCCCGAGGGCGGCACCGCTGCGACCGGCTCCGCCGCAGCGCTGTGGCCGTTGGCACCGCCGGCAACTGTTGCCGGCGGAGGGGACTCGATCGTCGTCAGATCGAGCGCATCCTCGGGCGCGCCAACAGCTCCGAGCACCGGCTGTGCAGCGGCGGCGGGAACAGCAGTGGGAATCAGCTTTGTGGCCGCGGTCAGCGCCGGCGCCGCAACGCCCGCAGGGGCGCCGGCAGGAGCGCCGACGAGGGCAGGAACCGGAATGCCCGCTGCACTGGGAGCTGCCTGGGTTCTGCTCGCGGCGAAGGCGCCCGCACTGGCCCCGGCAAGCGCACCCGGGAACGGGCGGGCTGCGGATTGCGCGGCAGCGGCACCCGTCTGTGGGGGCGGCGAGGCCTGCTGCTGGCGGGTGAGCTGGACGATCCGTGCCTCAAGCTGCGCAATCCGCTGGCCGAACTCGTAGGCCTGCTCGCGGAGCGAGGACGTCTCCCGTGCCTGCGCGAAATACAGCAGCACAAGGATCGCCAGGCCGATGATCGAGGCAAAGCCGGCGTCTGCGCCCACCGAGTTGATGAAGTGGTGGACAGAAAAGGCGAAGGGAATTGGCCCCATTGCTCGGCTCGCAGTCTACGTGGCGACCCGGGCGCCTGACGTGCTCGGTAGCTCGCGCGCGCCGGCGAGCCTCGAAACATGCTCCGCGAGACCGGCAGCGTCGCCCTCCAATACCAGGAGGTTGATCTTCGAAAATGTCTCCTCAACCCAGGCAGGATCGAGCACTTCGCGATCAGCCCTCAGGATCTTCTGGGCGGGAGTGGGCTGCGGCCGCTCGTACGGGTTAAACAGATCCTCATGAAACTTTTCGCCGGGACGAGCCCCCACGATCTCGATTGCGATATCACGTTCGGGCTCCAGGCCGGACAGCCGGATCATCGTCTCAGCGAGGTCGATGATCTTGATCGGCTCCCCCATCTCGAGCACGAACACCTCGCCCATGGACGTGGCCTCGCTCAGCGAGCCCGCGCGGATGATCAGCTGCACCGCCTCCGGGATCGTCATGAAGTACCGGCTCATGCGCGGGTCGGTCACCGTCACTGGACCGCCGGCGGCAATCTGGCGGCGGAAGATCGGCACGACCGATCCGGAGGACGCGAGCACGTTGCCGAAACGCACTGTCGCATAGCGGGTCCTGGGGTGCTTCGCGCCCGCCGCCTCGACCGCCCACTCGGCGAGCGCCTTGGACGCTCCCATCACGGTCGCCGGCTTGACTGCCTTGTCGGTCGAGACGAGCACGAAAATCTCGACTCCGGCCTCTCCGGCGATCCGCGCCACGAGCCTTGTCGCGAGCGCGTTGTTGCGGACGGCCTCGACCGGATTGAGCTCCATCATCGTCACGTGCTTGTATGCGGCCGCGTGGAACACGACGGCGGGCCGGTGCTCGGAGAAGACTTCCCTCATCCGCTCCTCTTCCTTGCAATCGGCGAGCACCGGCACCGCCGTTCGGACGTGCCTCTCCTCCTGGAGCTCACGCACGATCTCAAACAGGTTGTCCTCCGCATGATCGACCAGCACCAGCCGTCGTGGACCGACCCGCGCGATCTGGCGAGACAGTTCGCCGCCGATTGAACCTCCAGCACCGGTGACGAGCACCGTGCGGCCGGCGAGATATGCGCCAACACGCTCGAGCTCGATCCGCAGCTCGTCGCGACCGAGCATGTCCTCGACCTGGACCTCGCGCAGCTGGCGCGTGACTCGGAGCTGCCCTGATCCATCCTGCAGCAGCTCAAACACGGTCGGCGTCGTTCGAACCGGGATCCCGCGCTCCCGGCAGGCGGCCACGACGCGGGCGCGCAGCGTGCCCGGCGCTGACGGAATCGCGATCACGACCTCATCTGGCTCTGCCTCATCCAGCACCCGGGAGAGATCCTCGGCAGACGTCGTGCCCAGCACCTTCAGCCCGTGTTCATCCTTGATCCCCTGCTTTCGGGGGTCATCGTCGACGAAGCCGACCGGCCGCAGTCGCAGCTGCGGATTGCGGACCAGCTCGCGAACGACGAGCCGGCCGCCGTCGCCTCCACCGACGATCAGCACGTCCCGCGCGCCCTTGCCGACCTTGAAGCTGCGGACGCGGCCCTCGACGAACAGATGCACGAGGAAGCGGGCGCCGACGAGCAGCGCGAGCTGAAGCAGCAGGAACATCGCGATCACGCTGACCGGCAGCGTGACCGGGGTCGACAATGGCTGGTGAAAGCGCCTGAACCCCCGCGGCGTGTACTGCACCGGGTGCAGAACCGCGATCGCGCCGACGATCAGGATCGTCGCGACAACCACCGCCTTGACGACGTTCTCGTAGTCGCGCTGGCCGACGTACGTCCACAGCCGCTGATAGAGGCCGAACGCCGCCAGCACGGCAACCGTCACGGGAACGACCCACCAGATCGTCGAATTGAGCAGGTGCCCGTAGCGCAACGGGACAGCGTCTTCGAACCTCAGCCAGAAAGCGAGGAAGTAGGCGAGCGCGACCAACAGTCCGTCCACCAGCAGCTGGGGCAACGAATGGCGGTGAACGGGAAAGGCCGCGGAGCGGATCCGCCGGCGCATGCAGCGGGCAATTCTAGTCGCGAGGGCCGAAAAACCGGGCTAAGACCGCGTTACGGCCCGGATTGTCGGCGACTGGCTCAGCATGTGCCCATTGTCGATCGCTCGAGCCGTACGCCTGAGGGCGTCAGCAGGGCGGGTAAAAGCAGACCTTCGGAGTGCCGCCGCCTCCGCCGCTCGTGGCCGAGAACTGCCGCGACGTGCCGATCACGTTGCCCTTGGCGTCCAGCGCCCGGACCTTGAAGACCTTCGCGCTCTTGCGGAGATGGATCGCGGTCTCAAACCCGCCACGCCGCCGGGTCGCGGCCGTGGTCAGCTGCGACGCGTTCGCCCCGGCGAGCACCCGCCAGGTGGCAACCGTCGTCGCGCCGTCCCAGCTCGCGTACACCGTGGCGCCGCGACCGGAGTTCCGCGCAGCGCCGGCCGGCGGACCGGAGGGCGTCGCGGCCCAGTTTCCGAGCAGTGCCCGGTAGCTCACGTCGGAGCCCGGCAGCAACACGTCGAGCAGCATCTGGCCAGTCTTGCTGAACTCCGTGAAGTACGGCTTCGCGCCCCAGCCGACGAGCACGTTGCCGTTCGGGAGCAGCTGCGTGTTGCCGAGGAACCCGGCGTGGAAGGTCGCGCCGTGGGTGTACTGGTTGACGAGCGACGCGGTATGCGCCGCGAGGTGGAGCGACAGTACGAGCCCGCGGCTCGGGCCGATCGGCGGTCCGAAGCCCGCCGCGGTGATGTTGCAACAGGCGTCGTCGAACATGCTGATCTGGTTGCCCGGATGCAGCTCGACGTCGTGCTGCCAGCCGAACTGAGCGTTGGCCGGCAGCGTGAACGTGCTTGCCTTCCCGCCGAGCGTCCACGCGATGCTGCCATCCGACGCGCGGACGAGATACGCCGCCCACGTGTTGCGCATCGAGGTGAGGAAGGTGTTCGTGCCCGTCAGCTGGATCGAGTTGACGTGGTACGCGTCCCAGGCGATGTTCGCCACCGGCGGCGCATGCGTCTCGGAATCGGCCAGCGGCACGTGGTCCTTGATGTCCCACGTGAACAGCAGCTTGCCGGTCTTGAGGTTGTATTCCTGCACGGAGGAGTCGAGCAGGAAGCCGTTCGCCGAGCCGCCGAACGCGCTGAGGTCCATCGGGATGACCTTGTACGCGGTCACCCATGCGTTCGCGCCCTGGATCAGGAACTCGTGCGGGCTGAGGATCCAGCGGTGCGTCCCGTTCAGCTGCGCGACGATCTTGTAGTGCCGGTCGACGACGACGTCCGTCCCGGTGGTCGTCGCGCCGGTGCTCGTGATCGTGCCCTGCCACCAGCTGAGGACGGGCTTGCCCTCGTAGGTCTGGGTCCGGAGGTTGGTCGCGGAAAGGCTTGGTGCCACCGGGTGGAACCAGACCGGCTGGAGCTTCGAGTCGAGGATCAGCGGACCGCCCTGGCCGACCTGCGGAGCCGTCGTCAGCGTCGCGTTCTTGAAGTTCGCGATCATGAACAGGCCCGGGGCGAGCTTGCTCGAGACAGTCGGCGCGGCCGTGTGAAGCTTCGGCGGATGGAGGTTCGGTTCAGATACGAACGACCACGCCCCGTTCGTCGTGAACGGGGCGGCAGCGCCGGCGCTCGGTGCACCGCCAACACCGATCAACACGGTCGAGATGCTCGCGGCGGCGCCGATCGCCAGCCGGAAGCTCCGTTTCATCTGCATCGCTGCACTCCTCGCGCCGGTCAGGGGTCCATGTGGATCCGTTTATCGGACGCTAACACGCGACTAACCAAGATGATGCGCTGGCGCGAGCAGCAAATCGGCGAGCACCGCCGGGTCTCGTCTGGTCCGCCGGGCGCCGGCGTCGCCCTCGCGCTTGACGACATCCACGTCGGATGCGGCACGCAGACGCCGGAGGCGTCCCTCGGCGATCAACCGCTCGTCGACCGCGCCGAGTCTGCCCTCGAACACCGTGAACACCGGCGTCCCGAGCGCGACGGCCTCGCGGTTCATCGTGCCGCCGGCGGAGACGACGAGGTCGGCGTATGCGATCAGCGACTGCGCGTCGATCGCATGTGCGGGCACGGTGAATCCACCGTGCCGCGACAACTCGGCGCGCTGCTCCGGCGTGCGCGGGAGCACAACGGTCTGGACATCCCGCAGTCGCTCGAGCACCTCGGCGAACAGATCGTTCTCGAAGCGGTGGTACAGGGACACCGCCGGGGGCGTGCGCACGACCGCGATCGGCCGCTCGGGGTCCAAGCCGAGCTCTCCGAGCACCGCCGGATCGGGCTCGAAGTCCGCCAGGTAGTACTCCTCCTTCAGGCCCTCGTAGGGGTGAATCTTGCCCCGGGCTCCATAGCGGTACAGACGCTCGGGCGGGATCGCGTCGGGCACGATGACGGCCTGCGAGAGCCGGCAGTTGATGCTGTGCTGCACGGTCGCCCACTCGTAGTCGAACATCGTCGAGCGCGGGATCCGCAGCAGCGCGGCCGCCACCGTGACGTCGTTGGAACCGTGGCCGAGGGCGAGGTCAAAACCCCGCCCCCGCGCCCAGCGCGTCAGTGCCCGCGAGCGCGAGGCGAGCCCGCGTGCCTTGGCGGCCAGGTGCCCGCCACGATGGCGGCCGATCGCCGTGTGCTCGATTGCGAATCGTCGGCACAGCTCGAGTGTCTGCGCGAAGTCTCGCGCGGTCACCTCGACCTCATGGCCGCGGCTGCGCAGGTTCGCGATCACGGGCCGCATTACGAGCACGTGCGGGGAGTTCGTCAGATCGATCCAGACCCTCATGGCAAGGAAATCCTCATGTGCGCTCAACCCTACTCGGGAGGCCCAAGGGCTCCGGGCCGCTACGCTTGCCGCCGTGCTGCTCGCGGCCTCCGTCACCGACTCGCTCGTCAATCTGGCGACGCATATCATCCGGGACCTCGGCCTCGCCGGCGTTTCACTGCTGACAATCACCTCCGGTGTGATTGGGCTACCGGGGACCGAGCCGACGATGCTGTTCGCCGGCTTCAACGTCTTCGACGGAAAGCTGACGCTGCCGGGGATCATTGTGTTCGGCGTGATCGGCGACGTGATCGGGGCGTCGATCGCCTACGGCATCGGGCGCTTCGGGCGAGTCGAGCTGATCGAGCGCCACGGCAACAAGTTGCACG
Organism: uncultured Solirubrobacterales bacterium; assembly: GCA_963794285.1. Taxonomy (GTDB): domain Bacteria; phylum Actinomycetota; class Thermoleophilia; order Solirubrobacterales; family Solirubrobacteraceae; genus Palsa-465. Next base: position 324,023 of record CAWCDS010000005.1, on the reverse strand, counting down.
TCAGCCCGCAACGCCTCGAGCTGGCCCATCGGTGGTTCGAGCGCTACGGCTCGCCGGTGGTGTTCGTCTCGCGGATGATCCCGTTCATCCGCGCGATCTTCCCGTACGCGGCCGGCGTTGCCGAGATGCCGTTCCTGCGCTTCATCTCATTCGCGACGCTCGGCTCGATCGTGTGGATCAGCGGGCTCGGCGTCCTTGGTCGGGCGGTCGGCAGCAATTGGGTGCATTGGCGGCACAACCTCGAGTACGTCGACTACGCCGCGGCGGTGCTGCTGGTGGCGGCGATCGTCTATCTGATCGTACGCCGCGTCCGGGGCGGCAGTGGGGAGCCACCGGCCGCTGCGGACGTCGTTTCTGAGTAGTGTCGGGCCGGCACGCGCTGTCGCTGCGGCAGGCGGTCGCGCTCGGAGCGCTTCACGGCCCGGCGGAGCTGCTGCCGATCTCGTCATCGGGCCATGTCGCCCTGGTGCCGTGGCTGCTCCGCTGGGACTACGACCAGCTTGACGACGAGTTGCGGAAATCGTTTGAGGTGGTGCTCCACGCCGGCACCGCAGCCGCGCTCCTGATCACCCTGCGCGGCGAAGTGGACGAGGCGCTGCGCGGCCTCGACGGGCGACGCCTCGCGTTGATCGCGCTCTCCTTCGCGCCGCCCGCGGTCGCCGGTTACACGCTCGAGCGCCAGATCGAGTCGCGACTCGGGACCCCGCCGACGATCGCGGCCGGCCTGATCGCCGGCTCGTTCGTGATGGCATGCGCGGACCGCTCCCCGCAGACACGCCGCCATCGGGATGCCGGCGCGCGCGACGCGCTTGCGCTTGGCGTCGCGCAGGCGCTGGCGCTGATTCCGGGCGTTTCGCGCAACGGCGCGACGCTGGCCGCGGCGCGATTGCGCCGGTTCACCCGTGAGGACGCCAATCGGCTCTCGCGCCACGTGGCGCTTCCGGTGATCGCGGGGGCCACGCTGCTGAAGTCGGTGCGGCTCAAGCGCCGCGGGCTTCCGCGCGGAGCGGCGCTGCCGTTCGCGGCGGGCGCGACCGCGTCATTTGCATCGACGCTCGGGTCGACCTGGCTGATTCGCCAGGTCGAGCGCGACCGCTCGCTGCTGCCCTACGCGACCTACCGGATCGCGCTCGCGGGCCTCGTGCTGCGGCGACTGCATCGGGAGTAGGCCGCGCCCCGGCGGGAGTATCTGCGCAGCCATTGGACATTGACAACCAGGACAGTCGACTAGTAGCGCAAAATAGAGGCATTCGATGAGCACGATCCTCGGCACGACGCTCAGCGGCCGCTATCGATTGGAGGCCCGGATCGGCGCGGGCGGGATGTCGACCGTCTACCGCGCGCTCGACGAGACGCTGCAGCGTCCCGTCGCGATCAAGCTGATGAACCGCGAGGTCGCCAGCGACTCCGACCAGCTCGAGCGGTTCCGACGCGAGGCCCGGGCGGTCGCGCAGCTGACGCATCCGCACATCGTCGGCGTGATCGACGCCGGCGAGGATTTGGATCCCACCTACCCACGGCCGTACATCGTCTTCGAGTACGTCGAGGGTGAGACGCTGAAGGAGCGCATCCGCCGGATGGGCCGCCTCCCGATCAACGAGGCGGTCGCTTATGCGATCGAAATCGCCCGTGCGCTGGGCGCCGCTCACGCCCGGCATATCGTCCATCGCGACGTCAAGCCGCAGAACGTGCTGATCGACGAAGAGGGGTCGGCCAAGGTGACCGACTTCGGGATCGCCCGCACGCTCGACGAGGAAGGCCTCACCGCCGACGGGCGCGTGCTCGGCACGACCGACTATGTCTCGCCCGAGCAGGCACTTGGACAGCGGGTCACCGGCCAATCCGATCTCTACTCGCTCGGCGTCGTGTTGTACGAAATGCTGACCGGAGAGGTGCCGTTCAAAGGCGACAACCAGGTCGCGGTCGCGATGAAGCACGTCCGCGAGCAACTCCCGGACGTCCAGGCCAAGCGACCGGAGGTCTCGGCCGCGCTGGCCGCGGTGGTCGACAACGCCACGGCCAAGGACCCGAAGGACCGCTACGCCAACGACGCCGAGCTGATCGCCGACCTCGAGGACGCACTGGCGATCGAGACCGCCCGAGCCGGAAGCGCCACTGGCGAGGTCACAAGTGTGCTGCGCACCCTGCCGTCGAGCGCGCAGAGGCGCGTGCCGTTTCGCCTGCGCCACCGGCTGATCGCCCTGCTCAGCGTCCTGCTCGTCGCCGCCGCGGTCGTTGCCGTGGTCGTATGGCTGGGGACCCGGACGCACCATGGGACCGGCAAGCTGCAGACACCCCCACCGAAGACCCCGCAGCAGTCAACGACGCACCAGATCGGCCTGTGCCAGTCCTGCGCGCACGACTTCGACCCGGTCGGCGACAAGACCGAGCACCCCAACGAGGTGGGGCTGACCGTCGACGGCCAGCTCGACACGAAGTGGACGACCGAGAGCTACTTCGGCGCCAATCTTGGCAAGGCCGGGGTCGGCGTCTACGTGACCGCCAGTCCCGCCACCGCCGCGCGTGTGTTCCGGATCTTCACCGACACTCCCGGGTTCGCCGTGCAGATCTATGGGCGCTCCGGCAAGCCACCGCTCGTGTGGCCGGATGCGGGGTGGCACCTGATCGGAACCTCGCCCCATGTCAAGCGCAAACAGGACATCACGCTGACATCGGGTGCCACGAAGTACGGCTACTACCTGATGTGGATCACGAACCTGAACGGGGTCAACCAGGTCGCGGTCAACGAGCTCGCACTGTATCGGTAGTGCAGCGGTCGACTAGGCGCGGGTCAGTGTGAGTACGCCCGCTCCGACCGGTAGCGCGCGATCCCCAGCCTGACCAACCGGTCGAGCAACTCCGCATACGGCACGCCGCTCGCGTCGAACAGCGAGCCGAACACGCTCGTCTGCGTGAACCCGGGGATCGTGTTGAGCTCGTTGACGAGCACGTCCTCGCCGTCGACGAAGAAATCGACGCGCGCGAGGCCACAACAGCCCGATGCCAGGAACGTCTTGACGGCCAACTCGCGCACCCGCTCGCGGACGCGCTCGGGAATCCGCGCGGGCACGATCAGCTCCATTCCGCCCGGCGTGTACTTCGCCTCGTAGTCGTACCAGCCGGCCTCACCGGCGGCGAGCATGATTTCCCCGGGCTGTGAAGCGATCGGGTCGCCGTTGCCGATCACCGAGCATTCGACCTCGAGGCCGCCCGACGCCGCCTCGACGATCACGAGCGGGTCGTGCTCGAACGCCGCCTCGAGCGCCTCGGGAAACTCATCGGTACCGCCCACCCGGGCGATGCCGACCGACGAGCCGAGCCGAGCCGGCTTGACGAACACCGGCAGACCCAGCCCTGCAAGGCCGCGCAGAACCGCCTCGGGGTCCGTCCGATAGGTCTCGATCCGCAGTGAGCGGTACTCCACCTGCGGGATCCCGGCCCTGGCCATCAGCTCCTTGAAGAGGACCTTGTCCATGCACAGAGCCGACGCGAGCACGCCGGCGCCGACATACGGCACGTCGAGGCACTCGAGCAGGCCCTGCACGGTGCCGTCTTCGCCGAACGGGCCGTGCAGCACCGGGAACACGACGTGGGCGCCCTCGAACCCCTGCCCGGGGGAGAGCGCGAGTACGACCCCTTCCTCGCGCCACACGCCGTCGCGGCCGATCTCGATCCGCCGCACCTCATGCCCGGCGAGCTCCAGCCCGTCCGCCACCGAGGCCGCCGACACGAGCGACACCTCGTGCTCGGACGAGCGGCCGCCGCCGAGGACGGCTACACGCAAGGAGCTCATTTGGTCGTGGTCGTAGTCGTGGTCGGCGTCGTCGTCGTCGTTGCCGTCGTGTCGGTCGTCGTCGTGGTCGGCGGCTTGTAGTGGCCGACCACGATCGTGACGCCACTTCCCTTCGTCTGGCTGCTGCCTGCACCCGGGTTCTGGCTGATCACGACCCCGCCCTGCGCCGGGTCGGTGACGTCCTGGCTCAGCTCAGAGACCGTGAACCCAGCCGACGTGAGCGCGCTCTTTGCGCCACCCGGCTTCTTGCCGACGACGTTCGGGACGTTCGCCTTCGGCGGCGCCTGCGCGATCACGAGGTTCACGTTCGAGCCGGTGGTGGCGCTCGTGCCGCCGGCGGGGTTCTGGCTGAGCACCGTTCCGGGCGCGACGGTCGTCGAGCTCTGGTTGCTCGTCGAGACCGTGAACCCGGCCGACTTCAGGTTGGAGGTCGCGGCCGCCTGCGTCTCGCCGGTGACGTCGGGCACGTTGACGTTCGGCTTCCCCGAGGAAATGAAGAGCGTCACCGCCCCGTTCACCGGGAACGACGACCCGGCCTGCGGGTCGGTCCGTGTCGCCCGCCCGGCCGGGACCGCATCCGAGGTCTCCGACTGCGTCCGGGCCAGGTTCAAGCCCGACTGCTTGAGCTCCTGCTTGGCTTGATTGAGCGTCAGACCCGTGACCGAGGGGACGGTCGTGTTGCCCGGCCCCTGGGAGACCGTCAGCGTCACCGTCGTGCCCTTGTTGACCTTGACGCCACCGAGCGGGCTCTGGGCGATCACCTTCCCGGAGCGGTGCGAGTCGGTGCGGTAGATCAGGCTCGGGGTCAGCCCGGCGTTCTGGATGTTCGTCTGGGCGACGTTGACTCCCTCGAGGACCACCGTCGGGACGGCCACCTTCTCGGGCCGCGTCAACAGGTACGCCGCGGCACCGCCGCCGGCGAGCAGCAGCACCGCCAGCGCAGCCAGGACCCAGGGCCACCACCGCCGCCGGTGCTCCTCATCCTGAGGTGGGATCGTCGTCCCGTCGCCGTCGGTGAAGTACGGTGCGGGCGCGGGCGGTGAAGTGTCCGAGATCGACGTCGGCGGGTTCGCCGTGGCTTGATACGCGGCCGCAGCCGCAACCGCGGCAAAGCTCGTCGTCCGCTGCCCCTTGCTGCCCGACACGATCATTTCCTTGACCTGCTCAAGGGCCTCGATCAGCTGCTCTGCCTCGGTCGGACGGTCAGCTGGATTCTTGTTCAGCGCCCAGAGGATCACCTGCTCGAGCTCGTCCGGGACGTTAGGGTTGATCACGCGCGGCGCGATCGGCGTTTCGGACACGTGCTTGATCGCGATCGTGACCGCCGACTCCGCGTCGAATGGGACGCGCGCAGTGACGAGCTCGTAGAGGATCACGCCGACGGAATACAGGTCCGAGCCGGCACTGACGGCGTGGCCCTGCGCCTGCTCGGGAGAGAGGTACTGCGCGGTGCCCATGATCGAGCCCGTCTCGGTCATGTCCGACGCGCCCGCCCGCGCGATCCCGAAGTCGGTCACCTTGGCGTGGTCGGCGTCGTCGACGATCACGTTGTGCGGCTTCAGATCTCGGTGAATTACGCCCCGACGGTGAGCGAACCGCGCCGCCTTCAGGATCTGGATCGTGAGGTCGATCGCGCGGACCGGGTCAAGCGGCGCGTCCTGGCGGATCAACTGCTTGAGCGTGCGCCCGGGCAGGTACTCCATCGCGATGTAGTAGGTGTCGTCGTAGGTGCCGCGGTCATAGACGCTGACGACGTTGGGGTGCTGTAGCCCGGCCGCCGCTTGCGCCTCGCGGCGGAAGCGCTCGACGAAACCGGGGTCCTCGGCGAAGCGGTGATGAAGGAGCTTCAGTGCGACCTTTCGCCCAAGCTGCTGGTCCTCGGCCAGGTACACGTCGGCCATGCCGCCCGCGCCCAATCGCGAGAGCACCCTGTAGCGACCGTCGATCAGCGCGCCTGCGGTCGTGTCAGCCATCGGTCACTGACCCTCCGAGAGCAGCGTCTGAATCACGGTCCTCGCGATCGGCGCCGCCACCGTCCCGCCGAACCCTCCCTGGGACTTCTCGATCGTCACCGCGATCGCAACGGTCGGGTGCTCGACCGGGGCGAAGCCGATGAACCATGGCTGCGTCAGGTTCGAACCGACGATGCCAATCTGAGCGGTGCCGGTCTTGCCGGCGACGGAGATCCCGCCGAGTTGTGCGGCGGTGCCGGTGCCCTCGTCGACCACGCGCTTCATCATCTGCGTAACGGCCTGCGCTGTCGAGGGCTTCATCACCTGGTGGTACACGCTTGCGTGGATCGTCTGCACGGTCTGTCCATCCTGATTGACGATCCGGTCGGTCAACCGCGGGTTCATCAGCGTGCCGTTGTTCGCCACGGCGGCCGCCACCATCGCCATCTGCAGCGGGGTAACGAGCAGGCCGCCCTGGCCGATGCCAATCCGGCCGATGTCTTCGTTCGGGCTGGCGGGCGGGTACGGCCGGCGCGAGCCCGGAGGGTATGGACGACTCGCCACCATCTCGTCGGGCGGGTAGTCGAGCGGCGGCTTCGCGTAGAAGCCGAACCGCTTCATGTAGTCGGTCATCGTCGCGCGCCCCACGTGCTCGGCGACCTGCGCCCAGACCGTGTTGACGGAGTATGTCAGCGCCGTCGTGAGGTCGATCAGGCCGAACGGCTGATTGTTGTCGTTGGCGAGCGGAACGCCCGAGACCGTGATCGGCGACTTGCCGTTGACCATCGAGTTCGGCGTGTAGAGACCGGTGTCGATCGCCGCCGTCGCGGTCACGACCTTGAACGTCGAGCCGGGCGGGTAGAGGCCCTGCGTCGAGCGGTTGAGCGTGCACGCGACCTGCTGGCACGGCGCGAATGGATGATTGTCGTCGTAGCTCGGGTTCGCGTACATCACCTTGACGGCGCCGGTGCGAGGATCGAGCGCAACGACCGAACCGGCCTGTCCCGCGAGTTGCGCCAGCGCCACCTGTTGCGCCTTCTGATCCAGCGTCGTGTAGACGTCGTCGCCGACGCGATGCGGGCTGAGCTGGCCGAAGATCGAGTTCAGGCCCGTCTGGAGGCCGCGCAGCGCGTCGCCGCGCGATTTCTCGAGGCCGGCCGCTTGGCCGAGCAGCGCGTTCAGATACCCGACGGGCTGGGCGAACAGCGACGCGGTTGGGTAGTACCGCGCCCACGTATTGTCGGGCCGGGGAACGGACCGCCCCAGCACCGTTCCGTCGGCTGCAAGGATCCGACCGCGCTTGATCTTCAGGTCGTTGTAGAGCGTCAGCTTGTTGAGGCTGTTGTTGCTCACCGAGCTCGCCTGGAACACGGTCCAGCGCGAGGTCCAGCCGACGAGCAGCGCGAACAGCACGACGATCAGGCCGAACAGCCGGACGATCGGGCCGTTCATCGCGCCTGCTCCCTGCGCGCGCGGTCGGACACGAGCAGCAGCAAGGCGAGCAGCACGAAGTTAGCGATGATCGACGAGCCGCCGTAGGAGATGAACGGCAGGGTCACGCCGGTCAGGGGGATCACCCCGGTGACGCCGCCGACGATCACGAACACCTGGAGCGCGAACACCGAGCTGAGCCCGACCGCGAGCAGCGTCGAGAACGAGTCGCGCGCGAGCAGCGCCGTCTTGAACCCGCGCGCGACGAACAACAGGTAGGTGAGGATCACAGCGCAGCCGCCGAACAGCCCGAGCTCAGACACGATGACCGCGTAGATCATGTCCGTCTGCGGCGCCGGGAGCAGGTAGCTCCCGTGGCTGAGTGGGATCGTCAGGGTCGACTCGCCGAAGCCCTGCCCGAAAAAGCCGCCGGCCGCCTGCGCGAACAATGCGTTCGCCTGCTGATAGCTGCCGCCGAACTTGCCGTAGAGGGCCGGGTTGAAGGGGTGCTGCCACGCCTCGACACGGTCGTGGATGTGGGCGATGTGGCCGCCCGCGTACCAGGCCCCGAGCGCGAACGCGAGCAGTCCGATCACGACGAACGACAGCCGTCCGGTTGCGACGTACAACATCGCCAGAAGGCCGCCGTAGAACATCAGCGAGGAGCCGATGTCGTGCAGCAGGAACATGATTACCATCGCGATCCCCCAGATCACAAGCACCGGCCCGAAGTGCTTGATCGGCGGGATCGTGACGCCGAGAAATCGGCGCGCACCCATCACGAGCACCTGACGAGTGTCACGCAGGTAGCTCGCGAGGAAGATGACGAGCCCGATCTTCGCGAACTCAGCGGGCTGGAAGACGAACAGCCCCGGAATCCGCACGCCGAGGTACGCGCCGTTGACCTGGTCGCCGATCCCGGGCAACCGCGGCAGGATCAGCAGGAACAGCGACGCGAACACGATCACGTACCGGTACCGCTCGAGTTTCCGGTAGTCCCGGAACAGCACGATCGTCGCGGCGAACAGGATCAGCCCGAGCACGAACCACTGCGCCTGCTGACGCGCGTCGGTCGTCGAGATCCGGTAGATCATCACGATCCCGAAGCTCGCCAACACCGCAACCAACGGGAACATGTACGGGTCGGCATGCGGCAACGTGATCCGGACGAACACATGGCCGGCGACGCACAGCGCGAGGAAGATCGCACCGTAGGTCAGCGTCAGGTTCGGGATCTTGCTCGAGCGCTGGATGAACACTCCCGCGAACCCGGCTGTCAGCAGCAAGGAGGCGGGTATCAGGCCGATCAGCTCGCGGTTGCGCGCCCTCATTTTGTGAGCTGTCCCAGCTCCACGGATCTCATCAGCTTCTCGGCATCCGTCTCCGAGCGCAGGTGGTGGTTGAGCAACGTGCCTCTGCGATCGACCGGCAGTTCCGCCGCCGGCACGCCGGAGGTGTAGAACGTCTCGTAAAGCTTCAGTCCCGCGGGGAGGTCGTACGGCAAGCCTCGGTAGATCGTCACGATCCCCTGTTGGTTGGTGCCGAGGAAGTACAGCTGACGGGTGGCCAGATAGCCGCCGGCGGCGAGCAACGCGAGCACGATCAGCGTCGCCAACAGCGCGGCAACGGCCTTGCCGTAGCGCCGCTTGCGGGCATTCCCCGCGCCCGGCGGCTGGCCATCCGGGGCGGGTCTCCCCTGGGTCCGAGCCAGCGGCACGCGAACTGCCGACGTCGTCGTTGTCGTGCCCTCCGCCGGTGGCGCCGGTGGCGCCCGTGGTGGCATGACCGCCGGGGCGGGGGCGTCGAGACTGGGGACCGTAGTCGTGGCGCGCTCGCCGACCATCGTCGGAGCATCGATTGGCGCATCGGCACCGACGTCCTCGACCCGGAACAAGACGACGGTGATGTTGTCCCGCCCCCCGGCTTGGTTGGCCGCGGCGATCAGCTGGTCGGCTTTGTGATCGAGACTGTCGGGCGTCCCAAGGATCTCGGAGATCTGCTCTTCGGAGATCATCGAGGTAAGGCCGTCGCTGCACAGCAGCAGCACGTCGCCCGCGCGCACCGAATAACTGACGGTGTCAACGTCGACGGTCGGCTCGGGGCCCAACGCGCGGGTGATGATCGACCGCTGCGGGTGCTCCTCGGCCTGCTCCTCGGTGAGCTTGCCCGCCCGCACCAGCTCGCCGACGAGCGAGTGATCCTTCGTCAGGCGCTGAAGCGTGCCGTCGCGGAACATGTACGCGCGGCTGTCGCCGACGTGGGCGATCGCAAGATGCGCATCGTCGAGCAGCGCGGCCGTCAGCGTCGTCCCCATGCCGGCGCGCTCGTGTTCGGTGCGCGAGACTTCGTAAATTCGTTTGTTCGCCTCCTGGACACGGACTGCGAGGCGCTCCTCCGGCGTGCCGTCGTCTGGCAGGCCCTGGGCGAATGCCTCGACCGCGATCCGTGAGGCGACCTCGCCCGCCTGCGCGCCGCCCATCCCGTCGGCGACGACGAACACCGGCGGATGCGCGAGTGAGGAATCCTCGTTTCCTCGGCGCTGTCGGCCGGTATCGGTCTTCTGGGTCGTCTCGGCGGCGCGAAACATGGTCAGCGGCAGGGATGGGTCATTGCAGGTAGGAGAATTCGGAATCCCCGATCCGGATCCGGTCTCCCGGATGCAACGGCTGGGGTCCAGCCAGCGGCTCCTCGTTCAGATAGGTGCCGTTCGTGGAGCCGAGATCTTCGATCACGACCACGTGTCCCTGCCGCGTTATCCGTGCGTGGCGCGAGGAGGCGAACGGGTCATCGAGCTGAATCTCGACATCTCCGCGGCCGAGAGTAGCGCCCCCCAACAGGTCGTAGGCGATGCCCGATTCGTGGCCGGTGGCGTGCTCCACGAGCAGCCGCGGCTCGAACTCGTCCTCGACTCCGCCGAGACCGTCTGCGGCGGCGTACATGCCGGTCGCATCATCCGGAGTGGCGTGAGATCCATGCACCACCCCCCCGGCTATGCCGCCGCCCCGCTGCAGATCCTTCAGCGCGCTGCGGACCACCCACAGCAGAAATAGGTACAGGACCGCGAGAAAGCCGAACTTGAGTCCTACCGAGACGGGCTCGAGCATGCGGGCTTACTCCAGTTCGAACCGGATCAGCGACGTGCCGAGCTCGATCTCGTCCCCTGGCTTGATGACCTCAGGGCGATCGATCCGCCTGCCGTTCAGGCAGGAGCCGTTCGTTGAACCTAGGTCCGACAGCACCCATGAGCCGCCGCGAGGCCTGATTTCGGCGTGCTGGCGCGACACGTTCGCGTCGTCCAGCACGATGTCGCATTGGCGGCTGCGCCCGAGCGTGACACCCGCCGGGCCGACCACCATCCGTTTGCCGTCGACCAGCAGCAGCGCGCTCTCATGACGTGTGCGCGCGCGTTCCTCCAGTGGCTCCGCGACCCGGCCGGCGGTGCTGTAGATCATGGTCCGGCCCGATTCCTCGTGTACCGGCGGCTTGTTCGCCTCGTGCTCAGGCTGGACCACACGCGTCTGAATCCCAAATTCGCCCAACCCAAGCCGATCATCTGTCTCGAATTCGATCACGGGGCGGGACAGCAGCGCAAGGCGCTCGCGACGGGCGTGCTCGAGCAGGTACCCCGCGAGCTCCGTCGCCAGTGCCTCCTCGTATGAGACGAACCGCTCGCGGTCACGCGGAGACAGGAATACGCGGTACTCGTTGGGGACGATCGTCCGTGAGACCGAGACGGACTTGTGGTCCTCCATCTCCCGCGCGAGCTTGCGCGCGATCTCGACCGGACGCACCTCCGAGCGAAAGGCACGGCTGAACGTGCCTTCAACGAGGCCTGCGATCTTGCTTTCGATACTTCTGAGAACGCTCATGGGCGGGCACTGACGCCGCTCCCATGCTACGGAAGTTCGGCCTGGAAACTTCCCTGCTGATGGCGTGAGCGCCAGGCCTGGGCCAGCGTCGGACTCAGCGCCAGGAGCCCTCCCGCGATCGCGCCGGCGATCGCGCTCGGCGCCTTGGGGGCGGCGGCGCCGTGGTGAGCCAACGCGATCACAGTGTCGCTGGCGGAGACGGTGCTCGCCGCCCAGATCGTGACCAGCACCAGATCAACCGGCAGCGAACGCCCCCTGACAAGCCACGGCAGCATAACCGCCGCCAGCGCCCACACCGGGGCAGCCGCCAGCACGCCGGAGTCGAAGATCGGGCTGAGGACGTCATGAGCTGTCACGCTCAGCGACGCCATCCAGACATCCGGGGGCGGAATTCCCGCCGGTCTGCGGTTGTACAGGTCGGCAGCAGCCATCGGGCTTGCCAGAACCAGCCACACGTACCCGCAGAACCCAAGCACCGCGCGGTGCCACGCGGAGCTCGATGCCCGTGCCGCGACCGCCGGCCAGGCACCTGCGAGCCCAGCCAATCCGAGTGCCGGCGCCCCCGCCGGCAGCGGCCAGGCCGGCCCCGAGCGCGGCATCAGCAGCGCCGGCGCCAGCGCGCCGATCAGCAGCACCAGCGCGCCGCCGGGGCGCCCTTGGGCGGCGGCCGTGCCGGCCACTGCCGACACCAGCGCGATCCAGCCGATTCGCGGGAGGACGAGTACGACGAGCCACGCGATCACGGCGGCCCCCGCCGGCGCGATCGGCAGCGGCGCGAGCACGTTCCCGGCAAGCCAAGCGGTGCTCGCCGCCGCAGCGGTGGCTGCCAGCGCGCGGGTCGGCCAGGGTGCCTGCTGCGCGGCGGGCGGGGCTGAGTCCCGCTCGGTGGAGGCCCGCTCGGTGGAGGCCCGCTCGGCGGGCGGGGCTGGGTCCCCACGGCCCGGGGCCGCGCCATCCGCCGGTGTGACTTGGCCGTTGCCGGCGCCGCTGCGCGGCCACGGGCTGGTGACCACGCCCGGCGCGTCGCCGACCTGCGCCAGCGACGACTCGAGCGCGCTGCGCAGCTCTTCGACGGTCCCGCGCTCACGCGCCCGCGGCCGCAGCGCTTGATCGATCGAAGTCCCCAGCTCGCGCGGAAGCTCGCGGCGCTGGCGGCGCAGCGGCGGCAGATGCGCGCCCAGACGGCGGGCCCGGATCGCCGATGTGCCGGTGCGAACGGGATTCACTCCGGTCAGCGCCTCATAGGTTACGAGCGCTAGCGAGTACAGATCGGCCGCCGCCCCGGCTTCTCGACCCTCGGCCTGCTCGGGCGACATGTACGCGGCGGTGCCGACGACGTCGCCGGTTGCGGTCAGGGAGTCGCCCCCAACTACACGGGCGACGCCGAAGTCGGTCAGCTTGGCCGGATTCGCTGCACTGCTCGGGCGCCGAGGGATCAGAATGTTCGACGGCTTGACGTCGCGGTGGACAACCCCCTGGGCGTGCGCGTGGCACAGCGCATCGCACAGCGCAATCGCGATCGTGACGATATCGCGGTCCGACAGGCGCCCTTGCTCGAGCATTCGGCCGAGAGTCGCGCCACGGACCAGCTCAGAGACGAGATACGCCCCCTCATCGTCCATCGCCGCCTCGTACAGGGTCACGATTCCGGGGTGGGCGAGCCTCGCGGCTGCCCGCGCCTCGCGTTCAAAGCGCCCTCCGACAATTCGCTCCCGGGGCACGATCTTGACCGCGACGTCACGCTCGAGGCGCTCGTCGCGGGCCATCCAGACCGTGCCGAATGCCCCCGCGCCGAGCCGGCGCTGCAAGCGGTAGCGACCGAGCGCGAGCGGTGCCGGCGCAGTCGTGCCCGACGCATGTTCCGGCCCGGTGCCGACGCGCCGAACGGTTGGCAGCTGGCTCGGGTTCACCTCAGCGCTTTTCAACACCGCGCGTCCCGTCCCTGCCACGGATCGCTTGCACGGACGCTTGCGTGGTTGCATGTCCCGCCGCCCCGCAGTTCATACTCACCTTTTTCCGATCCCCGCAAGGAGCGAGAAAGCTTGTCGTTCTTCGACGAGGCGGATGAGCCTCTCGCAGAGCCGCGAACAGCACCACGTCGACGCCGTCCTTCGGGAACAGGTCGACGCCCGCCGAGCGAACAGCAGTCGATCATGGTCCGCCGCGTGGTCGCGGCGGTCGCGATCCTGGTCGTCTTGATCCTGATCGTGGTCGGCGTGCACAGCTGCCAGGTGAGCGCGCGCAACACCTCGTTGAAGGACTACGCCAACAACATGTCGTCGCTCAACAGCGAGTCCACGGGGACTGGCAAGACGGTCTTTCAGCAGCTCTCAAACGCTGGTTCGGCCAATGCACCGTCGGTGCAGACCTCGCTGATCGAATCGGCGACGACCGCGAGCATGCAGCTCAGCCGCGCCAAGGCGCTCGACGTGCCTGATGAGATGAAGGGCGCCCAGCAGTTGTTCCTGTACGCGATGCAGTTGCGCCATGACGGAGTCGCGGACATTGCCGCCAACATCCAGCGGGCGCTTGGGAACACCACCAATAAGGACGCGATCAACGCGATGGCCGTCGACATGGCCCGGTTCTACTCCTCGGACGTGACCTACAAGGAGTACGCCACGCATTTGGCTACCGCCGCGCTGCGAGGCGCCGGGATCGCAGTTGGTGCCAACGGGGTCCAACTCGACGAGAGCCAGTTCCTGCCGGACCTCAGCTGGCTTCAGCCCGCCTACATCGCATCCAAGCTCGGCACGTCGCTGCCGTCCACAGGTGGCGGACCGATCGCCCCAGGCACGCACGGTCATTCGCTTGACTCCGTCAGCGTTGGCGGCACCCAGTTGCAGACCGGCTCAACCAACACATTGCCGGCCAGCCCACCACCGACCTTCACGCTCAGCTTCACCAATGGCGGCCAGAACGACGAGGCAAACGTCGTTTGCAAGGTCTCGGTCAGCTCGACGAAGATCAGCGGCCAGACGACCGTTCCGAAGACGACCGCCGGTCAGAGCACCACCTGCCGGGTCCCGCTGAGCTCCTCGCCGCCAGCCGGCAGCTACACCGTCACGGCGACGATTCAGCCTGTCCGGGGTGAGAAGAACCCCTCGAACAACACGCTGACATTCCCAGTGACGTTCCAGTAGCGCACCGGCTGGATCGATAGGTGCGCGTGCGTCGCGTTTCCGTCAAGACGGTGCCTGGGAGCGCGTTTGAAGCCGTGCAAACCGGGCCGATCCACCCGGGCTTCTGGCGGGGGCGAGGCGGCCGTCGGAAGCCGATCTGCCTATTCTTACCCGGGTGCACGACCTGACCAGCACGGCGGGGATCGTCGCGATCGCGGCTGGTGCGGTCGCCCTCGTGGCCCTCGTCGGTTTGATCACGCTCACCGTGACTGTCCGCCGGCTGCGGGCAGACCAGCGGGCGGTACTTGGCGACCGCAACGAGGATCTCGTCGCCCACGCTGCATCGCTGCACTCGCAGTTCTCCGCATTATCCGAGTACGTTCAGGATGCGGCCGATCGGCTCGACGAGCGGATGCTCGTCGCCGAGCGGCGGATCGACCACGCCGTCGCGTACCGGGCGCTCGTCCGCTACGACGCCTACGGCGAGATGTCCGGACGCCAGTCGACCTCGATCGCGCTGCTCGACGCGACCCGCTCAGGCGTGGTCCTGTCCTCGATTCATCACCGCGACTCCGCCCGGCTGTACGCAAAGCGGGTGCACGAAGGGCGCGGCGAGCTCGAACTCTCGCCGGAGGAGAACGAGGCGATCCGGCTCGCGCTCGAGGGGGACGGCGGGCGGGCGGCGACCGCCTAGTGGTCCGTCTCGGACCACTAGCGGCGGTGCTCCGAGTCCGGTAACGGCAGTGGTCGTCGGTTATCTCGGTCCCCGAGGGACTTTCAGCGAAGAGGCCTTGATCGAGGCGACCGGCGGCGCCGAGCGCACCGGACTCGAGCTCGTCCCGCTGCCGACGATCTACGAGACGGTGATGGCCGTCCATGACCGCGTGGTCGAGCGGGCCCTGGTGCCAATCGAGAACTCGCTCGGGGGCTCGGTCAACGCGACGCTCGATGCGCTGGCGATGGAGACCGAGGACGTCGCGATCCTCGGCGAGGTCGTGCATCCGATCCGAAACTGCCTGATCGCTCGCACCGAACTCGAGCTCTCCGAGATCGAGGCCGTCGTCTCCCATCCGCAGGCCAACGCCCAGTGCGCGCGCTTCATCCGCACCCGGTTGCCCCAGGCCCAGGTGTTCTCCGGCGACTCGACCGCCGAGGCCGTGCGGATCGTGGCCGAGCATGACGGCCCATGGGCCGCCCTCGGCAACCGCTTGGCGGCCAAGCTGTACGGCTGCGTCGTGCTGCGATCCGGGGTCGAGGACGTGACCGACAACGAGACCCGGTTCGTGTGGATCGGGCCGGTTGGGGCAGAGCCTGGAACGCCCGGAGATCCCGAGCCACCCCGCGGGCCTTGGAAGACCGCGATCGTTTTCTGGGGAGTCGGCTCGGAAGCGCCCGGTTGGCTGGTCCGCTGCCTTTCGGAGTTCGCGAGCCGCGATGTCAACCTGACGCGGATCGAGTCGCGGCCGCGTAAGCAGGGCCTCGGGCGCTACATGTTCTTCGCCGATCTCGAGGGCCGTGACAGCGAGCCGCACGTCGCCGAGGCGCTGCTGGCGCTGCGCAGCCACGTCGAGGTACTGCGCGTCCTGGGCTCGTTTCCAGCCGCCTGAGCGCCGGGATCCGCTGACGCTGCCCGCTACACTGGCGGCCAGCAATGGCCTCGTCAGTACCAGCGCCACTGGGGTCCGCGTCGCTTCCACAGCACCAGCGACGCGGGCGTGAGAGTGGCCGGGTGCTCGTATTGAACGCGACGTACGAACCGATCAACGTTTGCACGGTTCGCAGGGCCGTGGTGCTGCTGCTTAAGGACAAGGCCGAGATGATCGAGCGCGCCGAGCGGGAGCTGCACTCCGCAACCTCGACGATGGCGCGGCCGGTCGTGATCCGGCTCGTCAGCTACGTCCGGATCCCCCGCGACACGCACCGGCGCAAGATCACTCGTCGGGCCGTGTTCGCGCGAGATGACTGGACCTGCCAGTACTGCGGCGCGACCTCGAACCTGACCGTCGACCACGTCGTCCCCCGCTCGAAGGGGGGCGGGTCGAGCTGGGACAACATCGTTGCGTCCTGTGCCCCCTGTAACCGACGCAAGGGCAACTCACTGCCGCGGCAGGTCGGGATGCGCCTGCTCAAGCAACCGCGCACGCCCAGCCCCCACGTGTTCATCCAGGTGGCCAGCCCAACGATTCCAGTGGCCTGGCAGCAGTATCTCGCGGCCTGACTACTCGTCGTCCTTGGAGCGGAGCAACGCGACCGCCGCGAGCGCACTCAAATCGCCGATCAGCGCCGCCTCGACATGCCACTCGAGCGGGAACCCGTCCCACGGCCACGGCGAATCGGCAAGCCGCTGGCCGCGGGCAATGACATCCGCCACGTAATGATCGGGCCCCTCCCCCCCGGAGGGGGCTCCACCTCGCGAAGGAATTTCCCGATCGAACACGATGTGCGCACGAGCCCCTGAGCGAATTGCCACACAGATGATCGCACCGGGATCCCGCCGGTGCAACCGGCGCCGGCGGGTTGGCGGCGGGTTGGCGGCGGGTTGGCGGCGGGTTGGCGTGGCGCTGGGCCGAGCGCGCGCGGAGCTAGGCGGCGTAGCGCTGCGCAGCCCGAGCGCGAGCCTTGGCGGCCTCTGCATCGCGGTTCTTCGGCGGCGCGTTCGTCTGGAGTCGTGCAAGCAACTCGGTCGAGATCGCGGCTACGGCGTCGATCGCCTGCTCGAATGCCTCCTCGTTGGCGCGAGAGGGCTTCGTGAAACCGCTGATCTTCCGAACGTACTGAAGCGCCGCCGCGCGGACCTCGTCCTCGGTCGCCGGCGGTTCGAAGTTGTGGAGCGTTCTGATGTTTCGGCACATATCAGCAAGCGTAGTAGCGTCGGCAAGACGACGGCGGGCTCACGCGTCCCGCCTGGCGCGGCCCCAGAAACACGAAGGGCGCCGTCGACGCCGGCGCCCTTCGCGCAACTTCTGGCTGCCTGGAACCGCAGTGAGCTTGACAAGGGCCGTTGGGACTAACTCCGGCACCCACTGCGACGGCGTCTCGGGGGGACTCCGCTAAGCGGGGTCAGCCTCCGACCTAGCGGCCGGACACCTCCAGGGTCCCACAATGACTTTCAGACAGGCGGACCACCTCCTTTCTCTGGTATCGCTCAGATTAGCGAACCGAGCGGGCGGCACAAGCCAGACAGGCTTTTATCCCTCGACTTCGGGCCCTTCGGGCCCCTCGGGCGCGTCGGGCTCTTCAACCTGATCGGCGCCGAGGTCCATAGTCGACGCCTCTTCTCCGAGCGAGGACTGATCGGCGGGGGGATCGTCGACGACGACAGTTGCCGCCGTTGGCGCCTCGGACTCGACGACCAATGCCACGGCGCTGACCTGGTCATCGTCGCGAATATTCATCACGCGGACGCCCTGTGAGGACCGGCCATAGCGGTTGATCCCGCGCACCGACGTGCGTTGCACCATCCCGTTCTGAGAGATGAACAGGAGTTCCTGGTGCTCACGGACGACGAGCGCGCCGGCGAGCGCTCCCTTGTTCTCGGTCAACGTGATCGTCTTCACGCCCATCGTCCCGCGCCCCTTGATCGGATAGTCGGACATCGGGGTTCGCTTGCCGTAGCCGTTCTCGGTCACGACCAGGAGCTCGTCGTCGTCGCGGGCGACGTCCATCGCAAGCACGGAGTTGCCCTTCTGCGAGATATTCATCCCGCGCACACCACTCGTGTCCCGGCCCATCGCGCGGACCGCGTCTTCGCTGAAGCGCGCTGCTTGACCCGAGCGCGAGACCATGATGATCGTGTCGTCGCCACTGGTGCGGCGCACCGCGATCAGCTCGTCGTCATCGCGGATGTTGATCGCGATGATGCCGTCGGCCTTGATCGGCGTGTTGTAGGCGCCGAACTCGGTCTTCTTGACGATGCCGTTGCGCGTGGCGAACACGAGGTACTTGCCCTCGGTGAAGTCACGGGTCGCGAGCACTGATTGGACGCGCTCGCCTTCGCGCAGGGGTAGGAGGTTCACGAGCGCACGGCCCCTCGCCGTCCGCGAGGCCTCCGGCAGCTCGTACACCTTCAGCCGGTAGATCTTCCCGCGATTGGTGAAGAACAGGAGGTAGTCGTGCGTCGAGCTCACGAACAGATGCTCGATGTAGTCCTCGTCCTTCATGTCCATCCCGGTGACGCCGACGCCGCCTCGGCGCTGCTGGCGGTAGGTCGACAGCGGCAGGGACTTGATGTACCCGGAGTGGGTGATCGAGATCACCATCTGCTGATCGGCGATCAGGTCCTCGATGTCGATCTCGCCTTCAGCGTGAGTGATCTCGGTGCGCCGCTCGTCGCCATAGGCGTCGGAGATCTCCTGCAGCTCGTCCTTGATCAGGCTGGAGATCCGGTTCTCGTCGCCGAGGATCTCGCGCAGCTCTTTGATCCGCTCGAGCAGGTCCGCGTGCTCCTGCTTGATCTTGTCGGCTTCAAGCGCGGTGAGGCGGCTCAGCGTCAGCTGTAGGATCGCCTGCGCCTGGATCACCGTCAGCTCGAAGCGGTCAACAAGGCCGTGACGGGCCGTCTCCGGGTCGCGGGACGAGCGGATCAGAGCGATCACCTCGTCGAGGTTCTCGAGGGCGATCAGGAGTCCCTCGAGAACATGCGCGCGCTCCTCGGCGCGGCGCAGCTCGTACTTCGTGCGCCTGATAATGACGTCGCGCTGGTGATCGACGTAGTGGCCGATCGCCTCCCGCAGTGACAGCGTCCGGGGCACGTTGCCGACGAGCGCGACCATGTTGACGCCGAAGGTCGTCTGCATCGGCGTGTGCTTGAACAGCTTGTTGAGCACGACCTTTGGAATCGAGCCGCGCTTGAGCTCGATCACGAGCCGCATGCCCTTGTCGCTCGAGTGGTCCTCAATGTCGCTGATCTCGGAGATCTTCTTATCGCGGACGAGCTCGGCGATCTTCTCGATCAGGTTGCCCGGGCCACCCTTCTTGACCTGATAGGGCAGCTCGGTGACGACGATCGCCTCCTTGCCCTGGCTGAGGGGCTCGATGTGCGCGCGCGCCTGCAGGCGCACGCGCCCGCGCCCAGTGGCATACGCATCGCGGATCCCGGAAGTGCCGACGATGATCCCGCCGGTCGGAAAGTCGGGGCCCTTGATGTGCCGCATCAGGCCTTCGACGTCGATCGCCGGATCGTCGATGTACGCGATCACCGCGTCGATCGTCTCGCGCAGATTGTGCGGCGGGATATTCGTCGCCATCCCCACGGCGATCCCGGACGAACCGTTGACGAGCAGGTTCGGGAACCGTGCGGGCAGTACCAGCGGCTCCTGGTTCTTGCCGTCGTAGTTCGGAACGAAGTCGACCGTGTCCTGGTCGAGGTCCCGCAGCATCTCCGAGGCGATCCGCGACAGCCGCGCTTCGGTGTAGCGCATCGCCGCGGGCGGGTCGTCGTCAATCGAGCCGAAGTTGCCCTGGCCGTCGACCAGGGGGTATCGCATCGAGAAGTCCTGCGCCAGGCGTACCAGCGTGTCGTAGGCCGGTGCGTCACCGTGCGGGTGATACTTGCCGAGGACGTCGCCGACGATCCGCGAGGACTTCGAACGTGAGCGGTTGTACTGCAGTCCGCCTTCGCTCATCGCGAACAGCACGCGCCGGTGCACCGGCTTCAGGCCGTCGCGCACCTCGGGGAGCGCCCGTCCGACGATGACCGACATCGCATAGTCGAGATACGCAGAGCGCATCTCCTCCTCAAGCCCGCGCGGCTCGATGTTGCCCCCACTGAGTGTGTCCATCGTCGACATCGCGCTACACGTCCAGGTTGCTCACGAGCCGGGCGTTCTGCTCGATGAACTGTCGGCGTGGCTCGACTTGATCGCCCATCAGCATCGAGAACACCTTGTCCGCCTGAGCCGCGTCCTCGACCGTGACCCGCACCAACGTCCTGCGTGCTGGATCCATTGTTGTGTCACGCAGTTGCGCCGGGTCCATCTCGCCAAGACCCTTGAAGCGGTTGACCTCAACACCACGATGCGCAAGCTCGAGCACATGCTCCCGGAGTGCCCGGAACGTCAGCGCCTGCGCGCCGTGCTCTCCAAGCTTGACGGAAAATGGTGGGGTGCCGGCGGTTGAGACCATGTCCGCGTGCACACGCAGCAGTTGGCGGTACTCATGCGCATCGAGCAGCGCACGGCGAATCCGGTGAGTCCGCGCCAGACCGCTGTCGAGCTCGATCGCGCGCACGACGATGTCGACCGGGTCTTCGGACAGCACCTCGGTCGAGAACGGGTGGCCGTTCGATGAGGACTGCCGCATCAACGTCAGCAACTCGGCGGCGTCGCCCACCTGCTCGTCGAGGATCCCTGATTCCTCGACGAACGCGATTGGTTCATGGCCGTAGCTCCGGCGCAGTGCCGAGACCCACCCTTCGTACTGCCGCAGCAGCTTGCTGAAACGCTGCCACCGCGCCTCGGTCAGCGAGAACTGGGCGTTGTAGCGATCAAAGATCTGGAAGCGCTCGAACTTGCCTCCGAGCAGGATCTCCTCGAGCTCGGAGTCCTTCTCGATATAGCGCTCTGTCTTGCCCGACTTCATGCGGTACAGAGGCGGCTTCGCGATGTAGACATAGCCGGCGTCGATCAGCGGCTGCATCTCCCGGAACAGGAGCGTCAGCACGAGCGTGCGAATGTGCGCTCCGTCGACATCGGCGTCTGTCATCACGATCACCTTGTGATACCGCGCGTTGTCGAGGTTGAACTCGTCGCGGACGCCCGTGCCGATCGCGGTGATCAGCGCCTGGATCTCGACGTTCTGGAGGACCTTGTCGATCCGACTCTTCTCGACATTGAGAATCTTTCCGCGCAGCGGCAGGACCGCCTGCGTCGAGCGCTCTCGACCCTGCTTTGCCGAACCGCCGGCCGAGTCGCCCTCGACAACGAACAGCTCAGCCAGAGCCGGATCCTTGACCGAGCAGTCGGCGAGCTTGCCAGGCAGCGTCGAGTTCTCGAGCGCCGACTTGCGTCGGGTCAGATCGCGGGCCTTACGCGCCGCGGCGCGGGCATGCGCGGCCTGCACGGCCTTCCGTATCACCTGCCGGGCGTCTTGCGGGTTCTCCTCAAGGAATTCCGAGAGGCGCGCGTACACGACCGAGTGCACGAACCCCTGCATGCCGGGATTGCCGAGCTTGGTCTTCGTTTGGCCCTCGAACTGCGGATCGGTGAGCTTCGCCGAGATCACCGCCGTCAGGCCCTCGCGCACGTCCTCGCCCGTGAGGTTCTCGTCCTTGTCCTTGAGCTCGCCCTTGTCGCGAGCGTAGGTGTTGAGCGCGGCCGTGAGGGCCGAGCGGAAGCCGCTCAGGTGCGAGCCGCCTTCGACCGTGTTGATGTTGTTCGCAAACGAGAACACGGACTCCTGGTAGGACGAGTTCCACTGCATCGCGACCTCGACGGCGCCCTCGTCGCTCTCGCCCCAGAACGAGATGACCTTCTTGTGGATCGTGTCCTTGTTCTCGTTGAGGTAAGTGACGAAGTCGACGATCCCGCCCTCGTATTGGAACTCAACACGGTGGCCCTCGCCACGCTCGTCGGTGATCACGATATGGAGGCCGCGGGTCAGGAAAGCGGTGTCGCGCATGCGCTCTTCGAGCGTCGTGAAGTCGTACTCGAGGCTTTCGAAGATGTCGGAGTCGGCGAGGAACTTGATCGTGGTGCCGGTCTCTTCGGTCGGCTCGCCGCGCACCAGATCTCCCTGCGGCGTTCCACGCTCGTAGGACTGGGTCCAGTGATAGCCGTCGCGGCGGATGTCGACGTCGAGTTGCTCGGACAGGGCGTTGACCACCGATACGCCGACGCCATGCAAGCCGCCGGAGACCTTGTAGCCACCGCCGTCGCCAAACTTGCCGCCGGCGTGAAGGACGGTCAACACGACCTCGACGGCGGGGCGCTCCTCCTTCTCCATGAGCGCGACCGGGATGCCGCGGCCGTTGTCGACGACCGTGACCGAGTTGTCCGGATGGATCGTGATCAGGACGTCGTCGCAATGGCCGGCGAGCGCTTCGTCAACAGAGTTGTCAACAACTTCGTAGACGAGATGGTGCAGGCCTCGCAGGCCTGTCGAACCGATGTACATGCCCGGCCGGCGGCGCACCGCCGCCAGACCCTCGAGGACGGTGATGTCCTGAGCGTCGTAACTACCTTCTTGCTTGGGTTCTTGCCTGGGGCGCCCGGCGGCGCCATCGTCGTTCGCCAACGATCCTCCGATGACGTTGAGACGCCCCGGAAACCGCGCAACATGCGGCGCGCCGGGGCGTCGAAGGCTGGTATCCAAAAGGATAGCACAAAGACCCCCGGAAAGACCCCCTACGCGCACCGTGATTTACCTGCAAATGTGCCAAAAATGCGTCACACAACTGTGCCGAGTGAGATCCCTTCTCGAAGTTCGCGTCAGGGCGACCGAAATCGGTCTCAGATGAACTCGATCCACCGTGCGCAGAGGCCGCTCGGATCGGCTACTTGGAGCGCGTGATCAGGCGCCCGCAGGCGGACGGCTGACGGCTACCTACCGTCGGCGGAACTCGTTCGAGGGTAGCGCCACGCATCGCAACCGCTCTACCCGGGATCCTCCGAGCAGGACGTTCAGGCGCTCGATGATCACCGGCGCCATCAGATCGAGCTCGTGCGCCCAGACCGACGCAGAGCAGGACACGGTCAGCACCCCACCTCGCTCACTGCTCGGACGCGCCTCGGCTGAGATCGCTGCTCCAACCGCTTCGCTCCAGGCCCGCTGGATCTCGGCGAGCAACGTCTCGGGCTCCCAGTGATCGCGCGCTTGATCGATCGCGAAACCGACCTGCCTGGGACTGCGACGCCACCTTGTCATCGATCGAACCTCATGATCGTCAACCGTCCGTTCACGCCGCCAATGCGACGTGAAGCACCTGTCCGGCGGAGATCTCCAGCCGCGCTACGCTCGGCTCGCGCGCGCCGGGAACGTGATCGATATCGGTTGTGGTGATCACCGATTGTCCGGGCCCTCCGCGCAGCAGATCAACCAGTGCCTCACGCCGAGTTCCGTCGAGCTCGCTCATCACGTCGTCGAGCAACATCAGGGGCGGGGAGCTGCGTACCGCGGCGAGCGTCTCGCGCTCTGCGAGCAAGAGAGCCAACAG
The DNA here is from genome assembly GCA_963794285.1 of uncultured Solirubrobacterales bacterium. Taxonomy (GTDB): domain Bacteria; phylum Actinomycetota; class Thermoleophilia; order Solirubrobacterales; family Solirubrobacteraceae; genus Palsa-465. Next base: position 300,705 of record CAWCDS010000005.1, on the reverse strand, counting down.
GCCCAAGCGCTGTTGTCCCTGTGATCCATAGATACGCAGCTCGCGTCCCTCGCGAATGATCGCAAGCTCGTCGCGGTGCGGGCCGTGGCCGGTGAACCCGCGCTCCAGATCGCTGTCGATTCGCTCTGCCAACTCGCTGGCCAGTTCGGCCGGGTCGCCGGCACGAGAGCGTGGGCGATAGCCAACCGACACCCCCCCACCGAGGCCCAAGTCGACGCTCAATCGACCGAATGCCAGCTCGAGCGCGCTCACCGCACGCGCCCGGTCATTCATCAGCTCCACTCCGTGCCTGGCGAGCTGCAGGTCCCAAGCCGTCAGTGACTCGCGAGCTGCGCGGCCGTTGCGGATCCTGCTGATCAGCGCGTTTCGTTGAGCGAGCGCCTGCGCGTAGGCGCGGCGGGTCGCTGTGCGTGCCGGCCATAACGCCGCCACGAATTGATCAAGGTGCGCTCGGCGAAGCGCGGGAGGCCCCTTGATCAGCTCGAGACGGTCCGGCAGGAACACGCTGATCAGCGGCCGGTCGGCGACGTCGAGTAATCGCTCGACCGGCGCACCGTCAGCCCGCATTCGCTTCGACTGCCCCGGGATGAAGCCGACTGACAGCTCGTGCGGTCCGTCCTCGGCGATCGCTCTGATGACAACCCGGGCTGCGCCGGCGCCAAAGCGAACAAGCTCGCGCTCATTGCTCGTCCTGCACGAGCGTCCGGTGCAGCCGAAGTACAGGCCCTCGAGCAGGTTCGTCTTGCCGGCGCCGTTCGGACCGGACACGACCGTCAGTCCGTCGCCAAGCGAGGCCTCGGCGTCCCCGTAGCCGCGGAAGTCGCGCAGGCTGACACCGACCACCCGCATTCCGGCTACTACACGTTCAGGCGAATCGGCATGATCAGGTACTGAAAGCGACTCTCGTCAGCCGCCTCGATCAGCCCTGGGCGCAGCGGACTGATCAGCTTCAGCAGCACGTCCCCCTCTTCGACCGCCTCGAGGCCTGCTCGGAGGAACTCGGGGTTGAAGCCGATCTCGAGCGGCTCTCCCTGAAACGCGACCGGAAGCGACTCACGTGCCTCACCGACATCAGGGGTCTGCGCTGAAATCGTCAGCTCGCCGGGCGCGAACGAGAGACGCAGCGGGGCGTTCTTCTGCGCCAGGAGGCTGATCCGGCGCACGACGTCGGTCAGTTCCGGCCCGGACATCCGCAGCTCGTGCTCGAAGCTCTCCGGAAGCAATTGGCGGAAGTTCGGGAACTGCCCATCGATCAGGCGCGAGGACAGAATCACACGGCCGATCACGAACAGAACTTGGTTCTGGCGGACACTGACGCTGAGTTGTTCGTCGTCGCCGTGGCCGGCTATCCGGGCGAGCTCCTGGAGTGCCCGCGCCGGGACGTTGACCTCGAAGCCCGAGGACAGCGGTGACTCAAGGGTCGTCTCTTTGACGCTCAACCTGTAGGAGTCGGTTGCGACCATCCGTAGCTCGCGATCCGCGGCGGATACGAGGATGCCGGTGAGAACAGGGCGAGTTTCATCCCGAGAGGCCGAGCCGGCGACCTTCAGCGCGGTCGAGACGAAGGCTGCCGCCGGTAGCGAGATGGCGGAGTCAGTGTCAGGCTCCGGAAACGGCGGGAAGTCCTCCGTTCTCAGGGTTCTGATGTGAAATATCGCTTTTCCGGAGACGAGCTCGACGTCTTGCTCGGCCGCACGGAGTTCAAGCGACACGGTCGGCGCGGGAAGCGAGCGGACAACGTCGACGAGGAGGCGGGCGGGAAGGACAACGACGCCTTCTCTCGCCACCTCGGCTTCGAGCGGGACCCGCAGGCCGACGTCCATGTCGGTCGCGCGCAGCTCGCACAGTTCGGACGACGCTGCAAGCTGGACACCGGAGAGCGCCTGGATCGCGCTGCGGGTGGAGGCGACCCGGCTCGCTGTCTGCAGTTGTCCGAGCAGGACGTCTCGCTCGAGGGAAATCTTCACGATGGATACCTCAGAAGGAAGGTAGAAGTCATAGGGCGAATAGAAGCTGTGGATAAGTGCGCATTCGTGCGCAACGAGCGGTGAAGTTGTCGCTCGAGAAGGACAGGCAAGTGTGTCAGTAGTCGCGGTCGGCTCTGTTGGCGGCGATCATGCCGGTGAGCTCGCGGATGTCGTTGGCCGCCTCAGAGTTCTCGACGATGCGTTCTGAGACGCGTTTGCATGCGTGCAGGACGGTGGCGTGGTTGCGGCCGAACGCGTCGCCGATCGTGTGTAGCGAGTGGTCGGTCAGTTCGCGCGTGAGATGGATCGCTACCTGCCTCGGCCAGGCGATCCTGGCGGCGCGACTGGCGGAGACGAGCTCCGGCACCGAGAGCTGGTAGTAGCCGGCGACAGAGGCCTGGATGTCTGTGATCGAGAGCGACGCCGAGTGCGGGCGTGGATACATGCCGTCGAGGACTTCCGTGGCCAGCGCAACGTCGATCGGCCGTGCCGTCAGGGAGTGGTGAGCGACGATCCGGATCAACGCGCCTTCGAGCGCACGGATGTTGTCCGTGACCCGTTCGGCGATCAGCCCGAGGACGTCGTCGTCGGCGAGATGGACACCATCGAGTAGCGCACGCTTGCGCAGGATCGCAACCCGGGTTGCGTAGTCGGGTGGGCAGATGTCGGCGACGAGTCCAGATTCAAAGCGCTCGCGGAGGCGTTCCTCGACCGACATGAGCTGGCGTGGCAGCCGGTCGCATGTGAGCACGAGCTGACGGCCTGTCTCGTACAGGGCGTTGAACGTGTGGAAGAACTCCTCCTCGGTCTTCGCCTTGCTAGCGAGGAACTGGACGTCGTCGATCAGCAGCACGTCTGCGTCTCGGTAGGCGTGCTTGAAGGTGTCGAGCGAGCGCGACGTGAGCGCACGGATGAAGTGATTGGTGAAGGACTCGACAGTCGTGTAGCGCACCGTCGCACCACCGCCGAATGCATGCACGTAGTTGCCGATCGCGTGAAGCAGGTGGGTCTTCCCGAGGCCCGGCGGGGCGTGCAGGAACAAGGGGTTGTAGGCCTGGCCGGGGAGTTCGGCGACCGCGAGCGAGGCTGCGTGTGCGAGCCGGTTGCTGTCGCCGATGATGAACTGGTTGAAGCTATAGCGAGGATTGAACTCCGCCGAGGTCTGCAGTTCTGCGTGCGGCCGCGGCCCTGACTGCTCGCGGCTCGCATCGGCGCCGGCGAAACTGACACGGACGGCAGACCCGAGTACGCCTCGCGCGCAGGTCTCGACGATCCGACCGAAGCGTTTGGCGACCCACGCCTGGGTGTCCGGTGGTGCTTGCAGAAGGAGGCCGGCAGCGTCCAGCGCCTTGACTTCAAGTGGAGCGAGCCAGATCTCGTAGGTCGACTCGCCGACCATCGTGCGAAGCTCAGCGCGGATCTCGCGCCAGGCGGAAGTTGGCTCGAGATCCGCGGGCAGCTCCAAGCGACTCCTTTGGGGAGCGTTGAGGGGGAACGATTCGTGAGGGTCGGGCGAAGAGGCCCGGAGCGGGCGAATATACCAGCGGCCCCTGGGCGAAATCCGAGCTGCGCGGGGGTGTTGGCGCAAAGCGCGGGAAAAAGCCGATCCGCCGAGTCGCCCGCGATCCCCCAGGAATGATCGATGCTCTGCGTATACTGGCTCGCGACCCGCCACTGGGCACGTGAGCCATGAAACGCACCTACCAGCCGAAGAAGCGCAAGCGAGCGAGGACGCACGGTTTCCGCGCGCGAATGAGTACGCGGGCCGGCAGGCTGACCCTGAAGCGCCGCCGCGCAAAGGGTCGCAAGCGCTTGACGGTCTGATGCGTCGGTCGGCCGGGACCCGGCCCCGCCCGGGCCGTGGCAGGCTCTCCCGCAGCGCCGACTTCGATCGCGTGTTTCGCAACGGCCGCTCTCATGCCGGCCGCGAGCTCGTGCTGTACGTGTTCCCGCGTGGAGCAGCGGGCCCACCGCGCCTTGGGCTGTCTGTATCCAGAAAAGTCGGCGGCGCCGTTGACCGCAACCGAGTCAAACGCCTGCTGCGTGAGGCCTTTGCGATCGAGTGTTCCCGACTCCCGGCCGGGACCGACGCTGTCGTTGTCGCTAGGACTGATGCTAGGGGTCTTGCTGAACGTGAGGGTCTTGCTGGAATCCGCCGTGCTTTGGGGGATTTGATCGCCCGCTCGGGAGGCAGTGGTCGACCCGTAGATGAGCCTGAGGTTGAGGCTTAGTGCGCGCCATGAGGACTGTTCTTGTCTCTCCAATCAGGTTCTACCAGCGCCTGGTCTCGCCGCTGTTCGGCTCGCGCTGCAAGTACTACCCGTCTTGTTCTGAATACGCCGCGCAGTCGATCTCGAGATTCGGCATACTGCGCGGGCTCGTCCTGGCCGGGTGGCGGCTGTTGCGCTGCAACCCCTGGAGCCACGGGGGCCTCGACCCCGTTGAGGAGCAGCGGCTGTTCAGGCCCCGGAGATCGGCGTCGAGCGTCTGATCATGCTTTTCATCGCAAACATCTTCCAGCCGCTGATCGACGTGTTCGAGACGGTGTTGAAGTTCTTCCACAACTCGGTCGGCGTGCCGTGGGGCTGGTCGATCGTGTTGCTGACCATCGTCATTCGTGCGCTGCTGCTGCCGCTGACGTTGAAGCAGTTCCACTCGATGCAGCGCCTTCAGCGCCTGCAGCCGGAGCTGAAGGCGATCCAGACCAAGTACAAGGAAGACAAGCAGCGCCAGCAGCAGGAGCTGATGAAGTTCTACAAGGAGAATCAGGTCAACCCGCTCGGATCCTGCCTCCCGCTCGTCGCGCAGCTACCAGTCTTCATCTCGCTGTTCTACATGCTGCGGCAGAGCCTACGAAACGACATCTGTCCACAGACACAGCTCGCCTATCAGACCGCGCACCATCTCTCGACCGCCCACACGATCCCCTGCGGACCGAACAACGGCGCCAGCTTCCTGTTCATCCCGGACCTCACGAACAAGGCCACGGGCGCGGTCCTCGTCGTCTTGATCGTGCTCTACGTCGGCACACAGCTCGGCTCCAGCCTGCTGATGTCAAGCCCGACGATGGACAAGACACAGCGGCAGATCATGCTGGTGATGCCGCTGTTCTTCGTGATCTTCATCATCAATTTCCCGGCAGGCGTGATCGTGTACTGGATCACGACCAACACATGGACGATCCTTCAGCAGTACATCGTCAAACGCCGCCTCGGTCCGATGGGACCGCCGGCTGTCAGTACGGCCAGCGCTGGAGGAACCGGAGGCGGCGGAACCGGTGGCGGCTCCGGCGGTGGCGGCTCCGGCTCCGGCGGTGGCGGCTCCGGCGGCTCCGGTGGATCTGGCGGCGGCGGCCCGAACGGATCTGGCGGCGGCGGCCTGAGCGGTCTCGGCGGTCTCTTGAGAGGGCGAACGAAAACGGCGGACCGTGAACAATCGGTCGTGTCGGGCAACCGTAGTCGTGGTGGACCACCCCCACGGCCGCCGCGCAAGAAGAAGAAGCGCTCCGGACGCCGGAGATAAGGGAGGAATCGATGAGTGAGCCGGCCACGCGCGTGCGCGAGTTGATGGAGAAATTGGTCGAGGAATTCGGCGTCGAGGCGACCGTCGAGGTGCAGGAGGATGCCGAGGGCCTCAGCGGAGAGTTCCACGGCGAAGATCTCGGACTGGTGATTGGTCACCACGGCCAGACGATCGACGCGATCCAACACCTTGCCTACCGCATCGCATTCCGCGGAGAGGAGGCTCGCAAGCGGGTCGTCGTCGACGCTGCCGGCTACCGGGAGCGCCGTGCAGTCTCACTTCGCGCCGCCGCCGATCAGGCCGCCGAGACGGCCGTCCACGACCGCCGTCCGATCTCGCTCGAGGCAATGAGCGCACTCGAGCGCAAGGTCGTTCACGAACACCTGAAGACGCGCCACGACGTCGAGACCTATAGTGAGGGCCAGGAGCCTGCGCGAAGGCTGGTCGTGGCCCCACTCGTCGATTAGATCAGGCCGCCTCTGGCTCTCGGCCCCGCCCGGACCGACGACCGCTCCGCGCCCGTCGCGCCCCGGGATTCTGCCCGCCTTGTTTCACGTTTTTCTTGACGGTGAAACAGGCAACGCGCTACAACCCAGGCTGTGAGCGCACTATCCGACTTCGACCGCGGCGTAATCGTCGGCTTGCTGATCGGCGAGGGGTCGTTCGGTGGTGATGGCAAGCAGCCACAGGTCACCCTCCGCATGCACACGCGCCACGAGGCGATCTTCACATGGCTACTGAATCGCTTCCCGGAATCCCGGCTCTACGGGCCCTACCACCACGGCGGGCGCTCGTATTTTCAGTGGATGGCGCGCGGGAGGACGCTCGTGAATGACGTACTCCCGGTGCTCGAGGACGCGCTCCACGGCGGACTCGATGATTACGCAGCCGGTCGCCTGAACTTGATGCTTGAGCGGTATGCCGTCTACATCGACCGTGAACGGGCCCGCGGCCGCGACTGACGCCGCCCCAAATGCCGCGCAACAACCCGCACACCACCGAACTCGAGCGCCGCGTCGGCACGCTCCTTGACCGCTACGGCCTGCTGCCGGAGGTCGGCGAACGGCTCGTGCGCTTGATCGAGCTCGTCTCCGGCGACCCGCTTGCGCCGACCACCGTCCGCGACCCGGCCAAGGTGCTGGACGACCATCTGGCCGATTCGCTCGTGGCGCTTGAGCTCACCGAGGTGCAGGCCGCTGCGACGATCGCCGACCTTGGGGCCGGTGCAGGCTTTCCTGGAATCCCGCTCGCGATCTCGCTCCCGGGTGCTGAAGTGGCGCTGGTTGAGAGCAGCACGCGCAAGTGCGCGTTCATGGAGCGGGCGATCGCGCTCGCCGGCGCGCGGAACGCGCGGGCCTTCCACGCTCGCGCGGAGTCGTGGGCCGAAGGTTTGCGCAGTTTTGACCTCGTCACGGCACGCGCGCTCGCGCCGCTGGACGTGGTGGCCGAGTATGCAGCCCCGCTGCTTCGCGTCGGAGGCACGCTCGTGGCCTGGCGCGGGCGCCGGGATCTCGAAGCCGAGGCAGCAGCAGCAGCCGCGGCCTCGTGCCTGGGCCTCGAAGTTCATCAACCACTCCCGGTGGTCCCGTATCGCGGCGCGGAGCACCGTCACCTACACCTCATGTCGAAGCTCAGAGAGACACCCGAGCGGTTTCCGCGCCGGCCGGGCGTCGCGCGCAAGCGACCGCTCGGGTCGGAGATGGCCGCATCTGACCGCGTTCGTCGCTAGCTTGGTGGCGAACATGGGCACCGTCTACGCAATCGCGAACCAGAAAGGTGGCGTCGGCAAGACGACCACGGCCGTCAACCTTGCCGCGTGCGTGGCAGAAGCGGGCTACGACACGCTTTTAGTGGACATCGATCCGCAATGCAACGCCACGCTTGGGCTGGGGATCCCCAAGGATCAGCCGCAGACCGTCTACGACGTCTTGAGTGGCTCAACCACGCTTGAGGCGGTGATCGTCCCCAGCGAGATCGAGCACCTGTGGGTCGCACCGGCCGGCCCCGACCTCGCCGGCGCCACGGTCGAGCTGCCGCGAGTCGCGGGGTCGGAGGCAAGTCTGCGAGACGCCCTCGGGCCGGTCCGAGAGCGCTACGCCTTTACGCTGCTGGACTGCCCGCCATCGCTCGGCCCGTTGACGGTCAACGCACTGGTCGCCGCCGATCGCGTGATCGTGCCGGTCCAGGCCGAGTACTTCGCCCTCGAGGGACTCGCGGGGCTGCTGGACACGCTCGCGCTGATCCAGCGAGAGTTGAACCCACGGCTGACGATCGCCGGAATGCTGTTGACGATGCACGACGGTCGCACACGTCTTGCTCAGGACGTCGAGCGCGAGGTGCGCGAGCACTTCCCCGAGCTGGTGTTCGATACCGTGATCCCGCGCAACGTCCGGATCGGCGAGGCTCCCAGCTACGGCAAGCCTGTCATTCATCACGACCCGCATTGCACCGGCGCTGACGCCTATTTTGAACTCGCAAAGGAGGTGGCCGCTCGTGGCTGAGCGACAGAAAGGCATGGGTCGCGGGCTCGCCGCGATCCTCTCGGTAGCTCCCAAGGACGAATCCGAAGAACTGCGCCAGATCCCGATCGACCTGATTTCTGCTAATCCAAGCCAGCCGCGGAGTTCCTTCGACGACGAGACACTTGTGGGGCTGGCGGAGTCGATCAAGGTCCGAGGTGTCCTTCAGCCTGTGCTGCTGCGCCCGATCGTGGGCGGTCGTTATGAGCTGATCGCCGGCGAGCGCCGTTGGCGCGCAGCCCGGCTCGCAGAGCTCGACACCGTTCCGGCCGTCGTCCGCCTCCATGACGATGCCGCCTCGCTCGAGGTTGCCCTGATCGAGAACATGGCGCGGGAGGACCTCAACCCGGTCGAGGAAGCGCGCGCCTGCGCCGCCCTCGTCGAGGAGCTTTCGCTGACGCGTGAGGAGGTCGGTCTCCGCGTCGGCCGCAGCCGAGTCGCCGTCTCCAACCTGATCCGCCTGCTCGATCTGCCAGACGACGCGCTCGAGCTGATCGAACGGGGCGAGCTGACCGAAGGCCATGGCCGCGCGCTGCTGCTGACCGAGGACCACGCGACGCGCCGCAGTCTCGCGCGCGATGCCGCCGCCGCCGGCTGGTCGGTGCGCGAGCTCGAGGCACGCGCGCGCGCCGCGGCGGAGAGCCCGTCACGCGAGCGCCGCACCCGCACCCGCCGTGCTCGGCATCCCGACCAGGACGCCGCGATCAGCCGGATCGCCGACGCACTCGGCGAAGCGCTCGGCCTCGACGTCGACGTCGACGTCGACACCGCCGGCACCGGCTTCCGCGCCCAGCTCACCTTCGACTCAGTCGACGACGCGCTCGACCTCGCGCGTCGGCTGCGCGTACGAGCCGCCGCTTAGGGCGGATGACGGAATTAGTGGGGGGAATTGGCGAGTGGCCAGGCGCGTCCAGACGCCGTCAAAACCCTCAATAATTTTGTCACGTGCCCTTAGCGCACGCGGGGCTAGAATGGCCCCTCGGAGCGAGCACGTCTCGCCGCGGGTCGCCGCGGTGGTGTCTTGACTCCGATGAACAAGGGCGATTAGCTCAGTCGGTTAGAGCGCTTCTCTGATAAGGAAGAGGTCCCAGGTTCGAGTCCTGGATCGCCCATTTCCCGATTGCGGCCTCTCCTTGGCTACTCCTTACGTCTTCAGGAGTCGGACGCCCGATCGGACCGTGGTTCAAGCGTGCTCCGTGCCTCAACCTGAAGTGCGCGCCAGCACCGGCGCCATTCGTCTTCCAGGGGGGTGACCGACGCGATTCGGCGCAGCAATCCACGTAGGCGAGATTCGATCGACAATTCGGACAGGGCGCGCTCGCGCTGCTGCTGGTAGCTGGTGCTGCTCACCCATTCAACGGAGCGCCAGATGCAGACTTCGAGGCACGGTTGGGGTGCTTCAATCCCGCCGCACTCGGCGCACCACGATGTCGTCGCCGGCTCGGCCGGCCCTTGGAGGACGTTGTCCCACTCGTGCGACTCGGGAAAGCGCCGCAGGGCGGCACGCGCTTGATCCTGCACGGACCGGTAGGCGGACTCATATCGTGAGGCGGGCGGCTGACGCCAGGCGAGTTCCTCCGCAACCGCGAGAAACGCGTCGGCGGAGGCACGAGCGCCCGCCCGAACGGCCGTGAGTTCGTCGTAGGCGTCGCCGCGGACGAGCTCGAGCCGCTCCTCATGGCAGCCATCCTCACAGGTGCCCAGCCACCGCATCGCGCCGCAGCCGATGCACGTGGGCACGACGAGGCGATCGGTGGCCGCCGTTCTGTTCGAGTCGATCGTGACGCTCATGGTGGTGCTCTCATTTCTGCGGCATGTTGCTGCCAGCACTCGTGGATGGCGGTCGCCGCTTTGTGGGCGAAGCCCGCGGCGAAGATCACCGTTGCATCCCGGTCAGGATGTCGCCGCCTACATGCATGTCCTCTCGTCCAGTACGTCCTCGGCGCCGGCGAGGAACCCTCGCCAGTGCGCACTGGCGTCGTGCGGATCGCGCACGGAGACCTCCACGAGTTGGCGTAGCTCATCGACCGTCGCGTACTCGCCCGCCCACACGATCCCGTCGCCGTATCCCTGGCGGTACTCCTCGGCCTGCCGTTCGTCAACCCCGGCAGCCACCCCCGCCATCGGATTAGTCGCGCCTTGACGGATCTTCAGTTCGTTCAGCTCCGTGGTGCTCATCACGGGCCTCCCTTCTCTGCGGGACGCTGCTGTAGGTACTGGTGGATGGCGCTCGCCGCTTTGCGACCGGCGCCCATGGCGAGGATCACTGTTGCGGCGCCGGTGACAATGTCGCCGCCGGCGTATACGCCTTCGCGGCTGGTAGCGCCTGTCTGTGGATCGGCGACGATGCAGCCGTGGCTGTCGATCTCGAGGCCGTAGGTTGTCTGTGGGACGAGGGGGTTGGGGTTTGTGCCGAGGGCGATGACGACGAGGTCGGCTTCGATCGTGAACTCCGAGTTGGGTACGGGAAGCGGGCGGCGCCGTCCGGACTCATCGGGCTCGCCTAGCTCGGTGCGGATGCACTCGAGGGCGCATACCCATCCGTTCTCGTCGCTGAGAAAGCGCTGCGGGAGCGTGAGCCAGTCGAAGATGACGCCCTCGTCGCGTGCCCGCTCGTAGTCCTCGGCCCGCGCGCCCTTCTCCTGCTCGGACCGGCGGTAGACGATGTGGCCTTCCTCGGCGCCCAGGCGGATCGAGCACCGCACCGCATCCATCGCGGTGTCCCCGGCGCCGATCACGGCCGCCCGCCTAGGCCGCGGAACGGGGGTGTCGTACTCGGGGAACGAGTACGCGTGCATCAGATTGACGCGCGTGAGGAACTCGTTGGCTGAGTAGACGCCCTTGAGGTTCTCTCCGGGGATGTTCATGAATATCGGCGAGCCCGCGCCCGTGCCGACGAACACCGCCGAGTAGCCGAATTCGTCGACGAGTTGGTCGATGGTGACCGTCTTGCCGATGATCACGTCGCGCACGAACTCGACGCCGAGCGCCTTGAGGTGCTCGACATCCGCGTCGACGATCTCCTTCGGCAGGCGGTACTGAGGAATGCCGTAGCGCAGGACGCCACCATACGCATGGAGCGCCTCGAAGATCGTCACTGGGTAGCCCAGCTGCGCGAGGTCGCTGGCCACGGTGAGGCCGGCCGGGCCCGAGCCGACGACTCCGACCTTTTGGTCGCGCCACACCTCCGGCGCGGCGGCCTCGCCGGCGTCACCGTGCTCGCGCTCCCAGTCGGCGACGAAGCGCTCGAGCCGGCCGACGCCGACCGGGTCCTGCCGCGGTACGAGGACGCACCGCGACTCGCACTGATGCTCGACCGGGCAGACGCGGCCGCAGATCGCGGGCAACAGGTTGCGCCGGCGAATCGTCTGGGCGGCGGACGGGAAGTCCCCCAGCGCGACGTGGCGCACGAACTCCCGGATCGGCACGTTGACGGGGCAGCCCTGCTCGCACACGGGGTCCTGGCAGTTGAGGCAGCGGCGCGCCTCGGCAATCGCTCGCTCTACGGTGTAGCCCTCGGCGACCTCGTCCCAGCTCCGGCGACGCTCCTCCGGGTCTCGGCACGGCATCGCGGTCTTGTGCGGGTATACGATCGGCACAGCACTACCTCCCAGCTCCGGCGAGCTCGCAGGCGACGTTCTCCTGCTCTTTGTGGGTCGTCGAACGGGTGTCCGTCAGCTCGCGTGCCAGGACCTCCTGCGGTTTGTAGGTCGTCATGCGCGCGTCGGCCTCGTCGAAGTCCACCTCGTGCGCGTCGAAGAACGGCCCGTCTACGCACGCGAAGAGCGACTTGCCCCCGACGCTCACGCGGCAGCCGCCGCACATGCCCGTGCCGTCCACCATCAATGGGTCCAGTGAAACCATCGCGCGGAGGCCGCGACTCCGCGTCGTCTCCGCGACGGCGCGCATCATCGGCATCGGGCCGACGGCGAAGCAGTCCGTGAACCCTGCACCCTCATCGATCAGCTCCTCCAGGCGGCCGGTGACGAAACCGCGGTAGCCGAGGGAGCCGTCGTTGGTGCACACGTGGACCTCGTCGCTCTCGGTCTGCCAGCAGGTCGGCGAGGATCACCAGATCGCGGGTGCGAGCGCCGATGATGGACGAGACGCGCACGCCGCGCGCGCGCAGCTCGCGGGCCAGTGGAAAGACCGCGCCCGTTCCGAATCCGCCGCCGATCAGGACCGCGTGGCCCTTCTCGGGAAGCGGCACCGCCATGCCGAGCGGCCCTGCGAAGTCGAGGAACTCGTCGCCCACTCTCGAGCGCGCCGACGAGCGCGCTCGTGCGCCCGACCTCCTGGACGACGATCGTGATCGTGCCCGCTACGCGCGGTCGAAGTCGGTGATGCTGATCGGGATTCGCTCGCCGGTCTCGGTGACCCGCAGGATCACGAACTGGCCAGGGGCGGCGTTGTGCGACACGAGCGGAGCGTGGACGACGAACAGCTTGGTGACGTCCGTCAGGTCGCGCTTCTCGATGATGGTGCTGTGGTGTCGATCGTCATAAGAGGGGGTTCTCGTCCTTGGCCTTGAGCCGCTGCCAGCGGCGCTCGACCTCGACCTCGATCGAAGCGAGCGTCGCCTCGTTGACCGGCTTGCAGAGGTGCTTTGTCTTGCCCATCAGTTTCAGCCAGTCGGTGACAGGCACGCGCCGCCCGATCGAGTCCGGGTCGTACGTGATTCGCGTCACGCCGCGCTCGATCTCGTACAGTGGGAAGAAGCAGGAATCGACCGCGGCCTGGACGATCTCGACGCCTGCGCGGTCCTCGGTCTTCCAGTTCAGCGGGCAGGAGATGAGGATCTTCCCGTAGGCCGTACCCTCGTGCTTCGCGTACCACTGCGCCTTGGCGGCCTTCGCAACGAGGTCGTCGGGGTATCCCTCGACGCCCGTGAAGACGTAAGGGATGTTCGTCGCCGCCATGATCTGCGGCGTGTCCTTGTGGTGGAAGGCCTTGCCCAACTCGCCGGGCCCCACGTGGCTCGTCGACGTCATGTGGCCGAGCGGCGTCGAGTAGCTGAGCTGGCTGCCCGTGTTCATGTAGCCCTGGTTGTCGTACTCGACGACGATCATTCCGTGGTTGCGGAGCGCGGCCCCGATCGCAGCGCCCATGCCGATGTCCATGCCGCCGTCGCCGGTGACCATCACGAACGTGATGTCCTCGCCGGCTGGCAGTTCGCCGCGGCGCACGCGCTCGTGGAACATCTCGACGAGACCGCTCAGCGTGGCGGCGCCGTTCTGGAAGAGGTTGTGCACGTAGCTGACGCGATGCGATGTGTACGGGTAGCCGGTAGTGACGACCATCGCGCAGCCCGTCTGGTAGAGCACGACGACATCGCCCTCGATGCCGCGCAGGAACTGGTCAAGCGCCGGGAAGACACCGCAGCCGGGGCAGGCGCCGTGGCCGGGCAGCACGCGCTTCGGCTTCGCGGCGAGCTGCCAGTACGGGGGCGCGTCGACCTCGAGTCGGCCGTTTGGGCCCGGCTTCACCTGGAGTAGGCCGCTCGTCTGCTCAGCGCGGGTGAGTGCCGGCGCGCCGCGTCGCGGCCGCGGTTTTGCGGGATCGCCCGGCTCGACACCGTAGTAGTCGAACGGGACTTTCACCGCGCCGCACTCGGCGGCCTCCAGCGCAAGCCGGAAAAACGCCTCGGCGTCCTCCGCGTAGAAGTCGCGTCCGCCGAGGCCGTAGACGCGGCTCAGGCAGAGAGTCCGGTTTGCCGGGTCGTCCTTCAGCGCGGACTTCACCTCGTGCGAGAGGTTGGCGCCGTGCGCGCCGTAGGAGCAGGAGCGCTCGCCGAGCACGACAGCTCGTACGCCGCGCAGTGCCTCGCGGATCGTGTCCGCAGGGAACGGGCGAATGACGTTGGGGCTGATCACGCCGGCGCGGACGCCCTCCTCGCGCAGCTGATCGGCGACGTCCTTCGCCGTCTCCGCCGCTGAGTTGAGCAGGAAGAGCGCGACCTCGGCGTCGTCCATGCGGTACAGGTCGACGGGGTCGTAGCGCCGGCCGCTCAGCGCCTCGTACTCGGCGACAACCTCGGGGAGCGCGGCCAGTGCGGCGGCCATCGCCCGCTCGAGTTGGTACTTGTTGTTGATCAGGTCGGGGTCGTTCATGTAGGGCCCGATCGTCACGGGGTGCCGCGGATCGAGCGCCGTCACCGCCTGTGGTACGGGGCCGAGCCAGTCGTGCACGGCGTCGTCGTCCTCGAAGATCGAGACGCGGCGCTTTTGGTGGCTCGTGAAGAAGCCGTCGAAGGCGACGATCGCTGGCAGCCGCACGTCGGCGCGCTCGGCAACGCGCAGCGCGATCAGGTTCAGGTCGTACACGGCCTGCGGGCCGCGTGCCATGAAGATCAGCCAGCCCGTGTTCAGCGCGAAGTAGACGTCGGAGTGGTCGCCGCGAATATCGAGCGGCCCGCTGACGGCGCGGGTCGCGAGGTCGAGCAGCATCGGGAAGCGCGTCCCCGACTGCACGGGCAGCTGCTCCAGCGAGTACAGCAGACCCTGCGAGCTCGTAGCGTTGAAGACACGGCCGCCGCCGGTCGCGGCGCCGTAGCAGATGCCCGCGGCACCGTGCTCGCCGTCGGCCGGAACCATCACGATGTTGTGCTCGCCGGCGGCCTTCATCTCGTCAAGATGCTCGGCGATCTCAGTCGACGGTGTGATCGGGTAGTAACCCATCAGGTGGAAGTCAATTTGCTTCGCGGAGATCGCAGCCATCTCGTTGCCGGAGTGGAACCCGGGGACCTGTGCGGCACGGCCGGCACTCGGCCTGGGCCTGGGCGGTGCGACGGCCATCAGGAGTCCCTCCTCTCGGACTCGAGCCACGGGAACAGGGGGACGCGATTCTCCTCGGCCCAGCCGTCCTCCTCGCGGAGTTCTGTGAGCGAGCCGGTCGGACACGCATCGATGCATTTCAAGCAGCCCTTGCAGTAGTGGTAGTCGATGCCGCGCAGCCGCACCGCGGGCTCGCCGTTGTCGTCATCGGACCACACGAAGCAGAGGTCGGGGCAGACGATGTCGCAGATCCCGCAGTGCACGCACGTGTCGGGGTCGTAGGCGGGGAGGAAGCCCTGCCGCGACGTACTCAGGTTCTTGAGGATGCTGTTGCCCGCGTCGAGGATCACCCCGCCGATCGGCGCGTCGAGGTACCCGAACGCGGGCGCGGCCCGCTGCACAGCGCGGCCGCGGTCGCCTGGCGCGGGCTGCCAAGTCATCTCCCGCAGCTCCCGGTAGCCGCGGTCGAAGGTGCGGAGGTTCGCCTCGACGAGCTGCGCGTAGCGGACGGAGAGCTTCTCGCGAATGGTCTCCTTCACTGCATCGGCGTCGAGGAACGGGCATATCCGGGCGACCGCGCCGAGCATCGCGGTGTTCACGCGTGTCTTCTCCTCGAGTGCGATGCCGAGCGCGTCGAGCACCGCGACTGTGCCCGAGCGCAGGCGGAGCGCGTCGCGGATTTCGTCGGGGGCGGAGCGGGTGTTCACGATCAGCGTCCCAGTCGCGCTCAGGCCGGCGGCTACATCGAGGGAGTGAGCCAGCGCCTCGTGGAAGACCGCGACCACCTGCGGTGTCTCGATCGGGCTACTCGTGCGGATCTCGCGGTCGGCGGGACCGAAGCGCACGAACGACTTCAACGGTGTGCCCTTCTTCTCTGAGCCGTAGGAGGAGAAGTGCGCGCCGTTCAAACCCTGGCGCAAAACGCCGGCCTCGGCGAGGATCTGCCCGGCCAGGTGGGCACCGAGCCCACCGATCGACTCGAAGCGGATGCCGAAGAGGCCGTCGTCATCAGCGCCGGGAAACAAACCCGCCCCGGTGTCCACTGAAATGGCCGGCAGCGCTGACATGAGACGCCTCGCAAGTCGAGATTGGCGCTTTGGCACATCTTCCAGACCGCGCCCGGGAACCGCATCGGGAAGAACTACGCGCGAGGGGTAGGAGAAAGCCGCTGACAAACGAGGCTTGCACCGACTGAACTTGCCGGACGCCGAGTCCCCACGCCCCGAGTTGCGGGCTGTTTCGCGGCGATGAGACCATCGACATGACGCGATCCGGCGAGACCCTCGGTGTGGTCAGCGACAGTTTCGGCCCCGGCAGGCACGGGCTTCGCGTCAGCCTCCGCCAGCCGGGTGGGACGTTCTCCGAGCAGACGCTTCCTGCCGGCGGCTTGATCCTGGCTTCTCAATACCCGGATTCAGCCGCCGACCTGTGCTCCCGTCGAGCGAGTTCACCTTGCCGATGGTGCATCGGGTATCAATCGACCGTCTGTTTGTTGCCAACGGCCTGGTGAAGGTCGCTGTATTTGACGGCCGAGTTGACTCACCGACACAGCGCCACCTGAGCGAGGTCGTGGTGAGTGAGCGCAACCCGCGTCCTCCGATTGTGCCACCGAATCCGTATCGCGGGTGGAAAAACATCGGGTAACTAAGGACCCTAACTAAGGCGGTCACTATCAACATGCCAACCGAGATGTACGACTATGACAATCCGGATGCTCTCGACACGACATGGAACTCGGCGACCGCGCCGAACTCATTCCCTATACAAGGTAACTACACACTCACCAGCACCGACCCAACGTCACGACATTAGCTCATACGGGGCCGAGCACCGCGGTCTCCGTCACCGCCACTCCCGCAGCGGCGGGTCCTCGGACGCTGGGAAGCGCTGCGTCGCGCCCATGACGGGAGCCGTCAGTCCAACCTGAACGACTTCGCCCCGCGCGGCCTACGCCACCATGCGGCGCGCGCGTGGCAGCGCGAGCAGCAACACGACCGAAACCACGGCGAGGCCCAACGTTAACGGCGCGTGGTCAAACGACCGCACCACGAGCACTACGAGCGGGATCGCGGCGAGCCATGCAAACCGATTGCCCAACGCCAGCCGCGTCACGATCGCCGCCAGCGCCACTCCGAGGACGATCAGCGCGACCAGACCCCACACATTTCGCCCGGTGAGATCGCTGTGAAGCAGGGCGGGACCGACGCGCCCGATCGCCACCCAGCTGACCAGCGCCACGACCGCCAGCCTCAGGTCAAGCGCCGTAATCCGCGGCCTTGGTGTCGCGCGCGCCGCGGCGACGATCGCGAGTGCGGCAAAAACGCCGAACACGATGACCGTAGTGACCGGCGTCCTGAAGTGACCGAGCGCAAGTCGCGACCACCAGGTGTGTGTCGACAGCGAGGTCGCGAGGATCGGTCCGGTGAGGGTGGCAAGCGCCATCATCGTCGCCGAGACAATCGCGAGGCCGAGGGTTGCCACCGGCGCGCGGCGGTACGTCGCGGCGAGTGGGACAGCAAGAAACGGAAGGATCGTGATCAGAAACCGCGGGCCCGGAACTCCGCCGCCGAACGGCAGGTAGTAACACGCGTTGTAACCCAGGTAGCCGGCGACCACAAGTGCGGGGATCGCGGCATCCCTGCGCTTTCCCTCGCGATACAGGATCGCGATCCCGGCGATGCCCGCCGCCACTACCGGAGTGACGACGAGCAGACCGCGGTCGGCGACCAGCAACTCGACCGCCCGGCCGAGGCTTGGCCCGCCGAGCCCGAGGACGCCGCTCGAGTTGGCCGCGACATACGAATAGGACAGGTGCAACGGCGAACCGAACGCCCACCAGTCGTAGAGCAGCAGCGGGACCAGCCCGGCGAAAAACCCGGCCGCGTATGCAAGCCCGGGCTTGAGCGGATCCCTGCGCCAGACAGCGTAAACGCCGAGCAGCACGGCGAGCAGCGCAAGCGGGTACTCGGTGCTGACCCCGTACCCGGCGAGGGCCCCCGCACCAGCGATCAGCCCGAGGCGCGGGCCGCGCTCCGGTTCGAGTTCGCGATCGCGCCACAGCAGGCAATAGGCGGCGAAACCCAAACAGGCCGAGAGCACGTGTGAGAAGAACAGGGTCGCGAACGGCAGCACGAGCGTGGCCAGTCCGAGCGTGATCGCGACCGCAGCGCCCTGGCCACGGTCGCGCCGCTCGACAAGCCAGTACGCGAGCAGGAGCATCACGACGGCCGGCAGCACGGAGCCGAACAGGACCAGGATGTGGACTGTGACTTCGGAGTGGGTGATCCCGCTGGCGCGCACGACGTGGTACGCCGGAAGCGTTAGGAGACCCAATCCGGGTGCCTTGTCGGAGTAGTAATGACCGCCGAACACGGCTTTATCGCCGGTTGTGCGCTGGTAGGGGTCGATGACCGGCGTGCCGTGGTCAAATGCGCGGACCTGCGCGTAATGCGAGGCCTCGTTCCAACCGACTCGGTGCTGTTGGATCGCGCCGGCAGCGATCGCAAAGCAGGCGATCGCCAGCAGACCCCAGGATATTCGCCACGATCGCGCGCCCAGCGCGCCCCACGGTGAGCGCATCCGACTTTGCGGCGTCACGCCTAGGAAAATAGCCGAACCTCAGGTTGGACTGCCGCGAGCGATGAGACGATCACCCGACGGCAGCGTCCTGCTGCGCGGTCGCCGGCAGTGGGATCACGAGGTGCAGCGCCGTCGGCATCGCGCTGACGCGGCCGTCGATGAGCTCCATCCGAGCCCTCAGCACCGCCAGCCGCCGCTGCGCGATCGGGCGCTCGGGATCTTCGATGTCGATCACCAGCTCGGTGCCGTCCGCGCGCGTGCTGACCGAGACCGAGCGGGCGGCTCCGACGGCATCGAGCGCTTCCTCGACAACGCGATAGACCATCGTCTCGGCCTCCTCGCTGAGATTCTGGGGCGCGTGCAGCGCCACCTCGATCTTGCCGAACTTGGTGCCCTCCAGACGCTCGGCGAGACGCTCGACCGCGGCTTGCAAGCCGAGCATCAGCAACGGTGGGCGAAGGCTGACCGCGAGCTTCCGAAGCGAGCGGAGCGTCGAATCGATGTCCGAGCGGAGCGCTCCCAGCTGTGGGGTCGCCACGCCAGATCCGAGGTCACGCTCGAGCGCAGCGAGACCCATCAAGATGGCGGCCAGCGACTGAGCCGCCTGCTCGTTCAGCTGGTAGGCGAGCTGATAGCGCTCTGCTTCCTGGCGCTCGATCACCTCGCGAAGCTGCCGTCCGCGCTCGGCCAGATGGGCGCGGGCGTCGTGCAGTTCGGTCCGGATCATCGCACGCTCACGCTCGCTCGCCAGAAGCTGGCGGTTCTCGGCAGCGACGGCAGCCTGCAGCGCGAGGATCGCGAGCGTCGCGTGATCCTCGAGCGTGATCGCTCGGTGTGAGCTGACCGCGAGCGTGCCGTAGCTGACGCCGCGAACCTCGATCGGAAGCTCATCGCTGGGCCCGTCGCGTCCCTGCTCCCCTGTCTGCGCTCCCGGCCCGTCAACGAGCTCGACGCTCGCCCCGCGAGACGACACGAGCTCCTGCGCCTGCCCCGCGAGCATCGCCGGAAGGTCGTCCGCGACATCGAGGTGCGCCAGCATCAGGCCTGAGGAGAGCAATAGGAACTGGCGTCGGTGGGCGTCGCGCATGCGGTCGCCGAACCGTCCCGTCATGCCGCCGACTGCAAGGAACGCAATGCCTCGTCCCAGTGTCGCCGCGACGCTCATCTGAAGGTGCGTGTCGAGCGCACCGACGCGCACCAGCACCAGCGCCAAGACGGCGGCTCCGATACCGCCCGGCAGGCCCAGTTCAAGCGCGCATAACGTAAGCGGCACCGTATAGAGGACGTCGATCACGTCGGTCTTGTCCGTGCCCACGAGGTCCAGCACAAACAGCCCCGCGAACATCGCCGCGGCGAGTGCCAGCACGGTTCGTCTTGCCTCGAGCCAGCGCCGAACCGGGAACACCGAAGCCCCCGCCGCGGCGCCGGGAGGTCGATTCGCCGCCCGGGGACGCAGCGATCGTCCTCGAGACGTCTGAGAGCCCATCCGCTCCTTGGACATTTACTACATGCCATCAGTGGCACTACCCGCCCACATCCGACCGAACTGCGAGGGTGGGTTCGGTAGTTCCCCGCGGCCGCGCCCCAGCTCAGTGGGACTTGTCGCACCACTCAGCCACTCTTGCGGGCGGCAACTGGTGCCGCCCGCAACGTGGTGTTGCGTTCGTTACGCGGCCTCGCGCAGGGCTTCAAGCTCGGGCCTGCCGGCCAGCCGGCTCAGGCCTTGCTCCTCGAGCTGCCGGGCTCGCTCGGTTGTGATCCCGAGCTCGCTTCCGGTCTGCCGCAAGGTCAGGGGTTCATCGCCGGCCAGTCCGAAGCGCAGGTTGATGACGTTGCGCTCGTCCTCGGGCAGCTGACCCACGACGCTGCTGATCCGCTGATCGCGGTCAGCAATAGCGACTTCCTCGGTCGGTTCCGGCCGGTCGCTTGCGAGTAGCTCCCCGAGTGCGGTCTCGCCGTCGTCGCCGACGGGCTGATCGAGGCTTGCAAGCCCGCGGCTCAGCTCACGCAGCTCGGCGACTTCCTCCACGGGCAGCTCCGCGACCGCCGCGATCTCCTCGTCGGTCGGCTCGCGTGAGAGCTTCGTGCTGAGGTCGCTTTCGATCTTGCGGACCTTGACCTGACGCTGCGCCACGTGAACCGGAACGCGAATCGTCCTGCCATGGTTCTGAAGCCCGCGCTGAATCGCCTGGCGGATCCAGAGCGTCCCGTATGTCGAGAACTTGAATCCGCGCCGCCAGTCGAACTTCTCGACGGCCCGGATCAGCCCGAGCATCCCTTCTTGCACGAGGTCCTCCATCGCCAGCCCGTGGCCTTGGTACCGCCGTGCTTGAGAGACGACCAATCGCAGGTTCGCGTTGATCATCCGCTCCTTGGCCGCCAGGTCTCCGCGTTCGATCCGCTTCGTCAGCTCGATCTCTTCGGCGGCGGTCAGCAGCGGATGCACGCGGGCCTGCCGCAGGAACAGGTCTAGGGACTCGGTCGTCCCCAGGCTCGAGTCTGCACGGCTCAGCGCACTATCGGTGCCCCGTGACGCCGTATGGACCTCACGGCGACGCCGCTGCCTATTGTTGCCGGCGACGTCAGCATTGCGGGCTCGGCTGCGTCGTGTGTGCTCTGTTGTTGGTTGCTGATAGTCGCTTCGTGCGCGCCCGGCGCCGTCGCGGCCATGGTTTTCAGTGCTTTTCAGTTCAATCTCCGTAGTTCGTACGTACTACCTGTTGGGGTATTGTAGCAGTTGTTCGACGTTTGTCGAACTAGCCGCGGACGGCGAATGTGCCCACCAGCGAGCTGCGGGGTACAGACGGCATGGCCCGCCAGAAACTCGCATCGCTCAAGCCTCAGGTCTACCTCGACCAGCGTCCGGAGGCCTACTTCGAGCGGTTTCACGCGCGCGCGCGCAGCCGCGAGCCCGACTGGGTGTACACATTCGTCAAGGTCGTTTCCTACCCGTATTGCCGAATCGTCTTCCGCGTACACGCACGAGATCCGGTAAACGTGCCGGCCGCTGGTCCGGTGATCCTCGCGCCCAATCACTTCTCGGCAATGGACCACTGGTTCGTTGGGATCCTGCTGCGCCGCCGCGTGCGCTTCATGGCGAAGTCGCAGCTGTTCAAGGGCCGCTTTCTGGAGTTCATCCTGGCGCATGCCGGGGCGTTCCCGGTGCGCCGCGGTCACCGCGACGAGGAGGCGATCGCCACGGCGCTCATGATCCTCGGCCACGGCGGGATGCTCGTGATCTATCCGGAAGGGGGACGCTCCCGCAGCGGCCGGATCGGCGATTCCGCGCGGCACGGGATCGGCCGGCTCGCGCTCGAGTCGGGCGCCCCGGTCGTGCCGGTCGCGATCAACGGCTCCGAGCAGGCCCGCAACTGGCGGCGGCTGCAATTTCCCGCGGTCACGATCAGCTATGGCGAGCCGATGCGTTTCGGCCACGAGCCCGGTGCCACGCGTCAGCGCCATCAGGCAGTTGCGGATCAGGTCCTTGCGGCTGTCCGCAGGCTTCACGACGAGCTTGGCTGAAGTGCCCATCGCGCGGTAGCGTGATCGCATGGGAAAACCCGGCGCTAACGGCGGTGCGGAGGCATCGCTCGTGTACGTCGTCGGGCGGGTCAACCAAGGGATCCGGCGTGAGATGCGTGCGCGCCTTGCTGAGCTCGATCTGAGCGTCCCGGAGTACACGGCGCTGTCAGTGCTCCAGGCCAGGCCGGGCCTCTCCAACGCCCAGCTCGCGCGCCGCTCACTGCTTGCGCCGCAGTCGATGCTCGAGGTACTCGCGAAGCTCGAAAGCCGCGATCTCGTGCAGCGCGAGGTGGATCCCGCCCATGGCCGGATCCTGCGTGCCGCGCTCACGGGCGAAGGCCGCGCGTTGCTGGCGGAAGCGAACCCCGCAATCGAAGCGATTCAGGACTGGCTGCTGGCTGACGTTTCGGAGCAAAACCGGGCGATCGTCCTCGATGGGATGCTCAGCGCGATGGACAGGCTCTCCGGTCGCGCCGGAAGCTGACCCCGATCAGCGAAGCCCAAGCAACTTCGCTGCATTTTCCTTCAGCACGAGAGGGCGCACCTCGTCCTTGATCGGCAGCTGCTCGAAGTCGGCCAGCCAACGGTCAGGCGTGATCAGAGGGAAATCGGAGCCGAACAACATCTTGCTCTTCAGCCGCGTGTTCGTGTACTGAATCAGGATCTCGGGGAAGTACTTCGGGGACCAGCCACTGAGATCGATGTACACGTTGGGCTTGTGCACGGCGACTGCGAGCGCTTCCTCCTGCCACGGGAACGACGGGTGGGCGAGGATGATGTCGAGTTCGGGGAAGTCGGCCGCGACGTCATCAACAAGCATCGGGTTCGAGTACTTCAGCCGCACGCCGCCGCCGCCGGGCATGCCGGCGCCAATGCCGGTGGTCCCGGAGTGGAACAGCGCGATCAAGCCAGCCGAGGCGATCACCTCATACAGCGGATAAAACGCCTGGTCGTTCGGCCAAAAGGCCTGTGTGTTGGGGTGAAACTTGAACCCGCGGACGCCCGCCTCGATCAACTCCCGCGCCTCACGAACGCCGAGCTTGCCCTTGTGGGGGTCAACGCTCGCGAACGGGATCAGCACGTCGGGGTTGGCGCGCGCTACCTCAAGCACCTCGTCGTTGCCGAGCCGTTTGCGTCCCATCCCGGCCTCGTCGTCGACGGTGAACACCACTGCGACCATCTGCCGCGAGCGGTAGTAGTCAGCGACCTCGTGGGCGGTCGGCTGCGGCGGATGGCCGCCGAAATACCTAGCCGCGGCGGCCAGCAACTCTCCGGTCACGGGGTCTTGGGGCTCGTGGGCCAGTCGCTCCGCGTGCGCATGCACGTCGATCGCGACGAGCTTGTCGACGTCGATACTCACGGGCGCGCGCTCACGGGCAGGCGCTCAACCGTAGAGGCGAAGCAGGCACTCGGCGACAGCCGCGGGCTTTGGTGAGCCCTCGACCTCGATCGTTGCGAGCAGCTTGCCCTGGAGTCCGCCGGCCACGTCGCTTACCTCGACGATCTCAGCGCCGCCGCGCCACTTTGCACCGACCGGCAGCGGCGCCGGGAAACGAACGCGATCAAGTCCGTAGTTGACGCCCATCTTCGCGTCGCTCACTGTCAGCAGTTCCTGCGTGACAGATCCCAGCAGCGACAGAGTGAGGTAGCCGTGGGCGATCGTCCCGCCGAACGGCGTCGCCTTCGCGCGCTCGACGTCGACGTGGATGAACTGATGGTCGCCGGTGACGTCGGCGAACTGGTTGACCTCGTCCTGCGTCATCTCACGCCACTCGGTGTAGCCGAGATGCCGGCCCGCGCTTTGACGCAGTCCGGCCATGTCCGTCACGAGGCCGTTGGTGCTTTCGGTTGTCACGTTTGCGCTCCGAGACCGAGGAGTATCAGGAAACCGAACGTTATCGAAACGTGCATATTTAGATCGGGTTTTGGGCACGGTATCGGCGTGAGCCTGCGATCGCTGCTGATCGGGTTCGCCACCACCGCCTGCCTGGCGATCGCGCCCGGAGTCGCCGCCGCGTACCCATCTGTCGCGCACCGGCAAGACGAGCTCAGTAAGCAGCCGACCGCCGTCGGCAGCGGCGGCGCGGTCGCGTCGGAGAAGCTCGAGGCCACCAGGGCCGGACTCGAGATCCTCGGCCGCGGCGGGAGCGCGGCCGACGCAGCCGTCGCGGTCGCCTCGACGCTTTGCGTGACTGACCCGTACGTCGCCGGGATCGGCGGCGGCGGCTACTTCGTCTATTACGACGCACGCACGCACGCCGTCCACACGATCGATGGGCGCGAGACAGCGCCCGCGAGTGCCACGACGAACCTGTTCATCGACCCCGCCACCGGCACACCGCTCCCATTCCCGACCGGGCGGTTTGTCAACGTTCCCGAGCAGCAGCTGCTGTCCCCCGACTTCGGCCGCCAACGAGCGTGCCTGATTGACCCCGATCACGCACTGACCAGCCCGGTCGCTCCCGGCGATCCGTTCGCGCGGCCGTCGACCTGCGCCCCGCGACAGCCGACGACTGCGGCGCAGAGCACCCCGCCCCATGAAACCGACACCAACCACTTCGTCGTCGCTGACCGCTGG
Organism: uncultured Solirubrobacterales bacterium; assembly: GCA_963794285.1. Taxonomy (GTDB): domain Bacteria; phylum Actinomycetota; class Thermoleophilia; order Solirubrobacterales; family Solirubrobacteraceae; genus Palsa-465. The sequence continues at coordinate 276,245 of CAWCDS010000005.1, read as the reverse complement.
GGGGACGTCGTCTCCTACACGAACACGATCGAACAGCTCGGCGGCAGCGGAATCGTCGTGCCGGGCCGCGGCTTCCTACTCAACAACGAGCTGACCGATTTCGACTTCGCCCCGCCAGCGCCCGGGACACCCGATCCGAACCTGCCGGCCGGCGGCAAACGGCCGCGCTCTAGCATGTCGCGGACGATCGTTCTCAAAGACGGCCACCCGTTCGTGGCGACGGGCGCCGCCGGGGTGCCACGATCATCACCACCGCGCTCGAGATCCTCGTCAACCGGATCGATCTCGGGATGAGCCTGCCCGCCGCGATTGCGGCGCCTCGCGCCGCGCAGCGCAACTCGCCGACGACCACCGCGGAGCCTGCATTCATCGCGCAGTCGGCCACGGCCGGTTGGAGCAGCTCGGCCAGTCGTTCGCCGTCAGCGATACCTCGCCGCTCGATCCGACGATCAAGATCCCGCCGACGATCGGCACCGCGAGCGGCCTCGAGCTGCTCGGCGGCGCACGCGTCCTGGCGGTGGCCGAGCCTGAACGTCGCGGGGGCGGCGCCGCGGGCGTGCTGTTCGGCTCGCGCTAAAGCTAAACCGTCGCGAGCCCCACGTAGTTCTCAGCCAGCGTGCGCGCCGCAGCCTCGGACTGGCAGACATACGCAAGCTGCGCTCGCTGCAGGCGCTCCTCGAACGAGTCGGCATCCGGAGAGCGGTGCAGCATCGAGGTCATCCACCACGAGAAATGCTGAACGCGCCAGACGCGGCGGAGGCAGGCGTCAGAATACGATCGCAGCAGCGACTCGTCGCCGTTGCGATACCAGGCGATGATCGCCTCGGCGAGCACGCTGACGTCATGCACGGCGAGGTTCAGGCCCTTGGCGCCCGTCGGTGGGACGATGTGCGCGGCGTCCCCTGCGAGGAACATCCGCCCGTACTGCATCGGTTCGACGACGAAGCTGCGCATCGGCGTGATGCCCTTCTCGATGATCGGCCCCTCGTTCAGTTGCCAGCCGTCATCAGTCTCAAAGCGGATGTGCATCTCCTCCCAGATCCGCTGATCGGGCCATGCCTCGATCGCGTCGGCCGGATCGCACTGCACGTACAGCCGGCTCAACTCGGGAGAGCGCAGGCTGTGCAACGCAAACCCGCGCTCGTGGTTGCAGTAGATCAGCTCGTCGGTTGAGGGCGGGACGGCGGCCAGGATTCCGAGCCAGCCGTACGGATACTCGCGCTCGTAGACGCGCAGCACGCCCTCCGGGAACGAGGGCCTACAGATGCCGTGAAAGCCGTCGCAGCCGGCAATGAAATCGCATTCGATCTCGCTCGAGTCGCCACCGTGCTCGCGAAACCCGATCCGCGGCTCGAACCCCTCGAACCCGTGCACGCGCACCTCGTCGACCTCGAAGTGCAGCGCCGCGCCGCCGGCGAGCCGGGCATCGATCAGGTCCTTGACGACCTCCTGCTGGCCGTAGATGGTGATCGCCCGGCCGCCCGTCAGATCGCTGAGCGCGATCCGGTGCCCGCGGCGCTCGAAGCGCAGCTCAAGTCCATGGTGGACGATGCCTTCGGCTCGCATCCGCACGTCGACGCCGATCACGCCGAGCAGGTCGACGGTGCCCTGTTCGAGGACCCCGGCGCGGACGCGCTGCTGTACGTATTCGCGGCTGCGGTTCTCCAGCACGATCGATTCGATCCCAGCCTGTGACAGCAACTGGCCGAGGACGAGACCGGCGGGCCCAGCACCCACGATTCCCACCTGCGTACGCATCGCGGGCGCAACCATAACATTTGCCAACTGATTTGACTTTTTCTCCTTGCCGGTCCCGTAGTCTGGAGCCGTGGTCCGAGCGCAGCTCACGCAACCGGGTCGGCTCGCGCGCCTGAACGCGTTGATCGCTGAGGTCGGGGAGCGCAACGAGTTCCAGCGCCGGCGGCTCGATGGCGTTAGCGCAGGCTCGCTCGCAGATCTGCGCACGATCCGGCCGGTCGAGAAGGCCGACCTCGTCGCCGACCAGCGGGCGCATCCGCCGTTCGGAACCAATCTCACATACCCCCGGGACCGCTACGTGCACCTGCACCAGACGAGCGGCACATCGGGTGCGACCCTGCGCGTGCTGGACACCGAGGATGACTGGAGCTGGTGGCGGGGATGCATGCAGACGGTGTTCGCGGCCGCCGGGATCGGCGGCGGCGATCTCGTCGCGCTCGCCTACTCGTTCGGCCCCTACATCCAGTTCTGGGCCTCCTACGAGGGAGCGGGGGCCGTCGGCGCCAACCGCGTCGCGCTCGGCGGTATGGACTCCGTACAGCGCCTTGAGACGATCCGCGAGTACGGGGCCACAGCGCTGATCTGCACGCCGAGTTATGCGATCCGTTTGGCGAAGGTCGCGTCGCAGCGCAATCTCTGCGACGCACTGCACTCGGTCAAGCGCATCCTCTGCACCGGTGAGCCGGGGGCATCGCTTGCCGCGGTCCGATCGCAGATCGAAGAGCTGTGGCAGGCGCGCTGCTTCGACCACGCCGGCCTGTCGGAGGTGGGGGCGTTCGGATACCCGTGCGCCGAGGCCGGGGGAGTGCACATCAATGAGGAGCAGTTCATCGCCGAGGTGCTCAGCCCCGGCGGCGATCAACCGGTCGCCGAGGGCGAGCTCGGGGAGCTCGTGCTGACGGCGCTCGGCCGTACCGGCTTTCCGGCCATCCGCTACCGCACCGGTGACGTCGTCGAGCTCAGCGGCGACCCATGTCCCGCGGGTCACGCCGGCCGCTGGCTTGCAGGCGGCATCCTCGGCCGCACCGACGATATGGTCGTGATCCGCGGGATGAACGTGTTCCCATCAGCGATCGAACAGGCCCTCCGTGAATCGGGTGGCATCAGCGAGTTTCGGATCACCTTCTACACCGAGCCCGCCGCGATGGATGAGGTCAAGGTCGAGGTCGAACTGGCGCAGCCGACGCGCGCCCGCGAGATCCAGGCGCGGCTGCGACAGCGGCTCGGGCTGCGGATCAGGATCGTGCCGCTCAAGCCGGGGATCCTGCCGGCGCAAGGCGCCAAGGCACGGCGCGTCGTCGACATGCGGCCGCTGCGTCCGCGCGAGCTGGCCGGCCGGGGTCCCAGTCAGCGGGGATCGAGGTGATCCTGACCAGCGGACCCGCACACGACGCTCGCCGGCACAGCATCAGTGAGGTTGTGGCAGAGCGGATCCGCGTCTACATGCTGACCGGAGGCCTCAGACCCGGGGACCGACTCGGCCGCGAGGAGGACCTCGCCCGCTCCTTCGGCGTCAGCCGACCGACCTTGCGCGAGGCCCTGCGCCTGCTCTCGAGCGAACATCTGATCCGGGCGTCGAAGGGGCCGGGCGGCGGGATCTTCGTCGCGGCGACGCCCGAGGAGGGGATCGGACTGAGCGTCAGCGCCACGGTCGCAACGATGCTCGATGCGCACAGCATCGAGATTGATGAGCTGCTCGAGACGCGCATGCTGCTCGAGATCCCGCTGGCCGGACTCGCGGCACAGCACGCTGCCGCGGAAGACCTGGTGGCGCTCGAGTCGCTGGTGAACGACGTCGAGGCGGCGGCCAGCGATCCCGAGCAGATCGGCGAGATCGATGCGCGGATTCACCGCCTGGTCGCGCAGATCGCCGACAACCGGCTCGCGGCGGCGCTCACGGGTTGGATCGTCGACGTGCTGCAGCCGCGCCTGCGTCCGCTGATCGCGCCGGCCGTCGTCGAGACCGTGATCGTCGATCAGCACCGCGAGTTGCTGCGCGCGATCGTCAGCGGCGACCCGACCGCCGCCGAGCGGGCGATGCGCGAGCACCTCGTGTATCTGCGTGATCTTGTGACCGCCGTCGCGGCGATGCGGCACGACGCCGAGTGAGCGAGGATGATCCGCCCACCTTGGTCGAACGGGTGACGTCGATCCTGCAGGTCTTGGGATGAACGATCAGCTCGTCAACAAATACATATGATCTTTTCCGGAACCTACGCCAGAGGCAGCGCTCAGGAGCAGTTGAGTGACGAGGCGTTCGTGCGGGCGATGCTCGACGTGGAGGTGGCGCTGGCACGGGCGCTCGCGCGCTGCGGCCTTGCCGAGCCTGCTGCGGCCGAGGAGCTCGCCGAAGCCTGCGATGACGCGTCGTCGTTCGACAGCGATGCGATCGGCGCCACGGTCGCGGACAAGGGCACGCCCGTGCCGGGGATGTTGGCGTCGATTCGCGGGCGCGTCAGCGATCAGGCCGCGGCGACCCTGCATCGTGGGGCGACCAGTCAGGACATCGTCGACAGCGCGATGATGCTCGTCGCGCTGCGCGCGCTGCGCCCGGTGACCATCGATCTCGGGCACGCGGCGGTCGCGGCCGCCGAGCTTGCGAAAGAGCATCGCGAGACCGTGATGGCGGGGCGGACGCTGCTTCAGCAGGCCTCGCCTATCACGTTCGGGCTGAAGGCGGCGTTGTGGCTGGACGCGCTCCATCGGGCTCGTGACGATGTCGCCGCTGTGCGCGTGCATGGGCTCGCCGTACAACTCGGTGGCGCCGTCGGGACGCTTGCGGTGCTCGGCGATCGCGGCCTGGAGGTCACCGCAGATGTGGCCCGGCAGCTCGAGCTCCCCGATCCGCGCACGCCGTGGCACACGATCCGCTGGCGCCCCGCGCAGATTGCGTCCACGCTCGGCTGCGCGATCGGGACGATGGGCAAGGTCGCGCGCGACATCACGCTGCTGGCACAAACGGAGGTGGGCGAGGCAGTGGAGAGCGGTGGTGACGGCCGCGGCGGTTCCTCAACGATGCCGCACAAGCGAAACCCGGTCGCGGCCGTCGCGGTGCTGGCCTGCGCCCAGCGGGCGCCCGGGCTCGTCGCCGCGGTGCTCAGCGCGATGGTTCAGGAGCACGAGCGCGCCGCGGGCGCGTGGCAGGGAGAGTGGGGGCCATTGCTTGAGTTGCTCAGCCTCACGGCGTCGTCCGCGGCCTCGTTGCGCGAGGCGCTCGAGCTGCTCGAGGTCGACCCGGTCCGGATGCGCGCGAACATCGACCAGCTGGTGATGGCCGAAAGCGTGGTCACGGCGCTCGGCGGCGGCGCAGCCGCCCAAAAGCTTGTGCAGCAGTCGGCGAGGGCTGCGTGGCACGAGCGCCGGTCATTGCGCGAGCTGCTGCTCGAGCAGACCAACGTTGTCGACCAGCTTGGCCAGGACGGGCTTGATCGGGCGCTCGATCCGATGCAGTACCTCGGGGTGGCCGATCGGCTGATCGATCGCGCACTCGAGGCATTCGGCGATGCCGGCAATTGGACGGAGGAGGAATCGTGACGTGCGAAGTTCACCATCAGCTGACCGGACCGGCCGACGCGCCGGTCGTGGCGCTGTCGTGCTCACTGGGTACCGACATGTCGATGTGGGATCCGCAGCTGCCGGCGCTGAGCGAACGCTTCCGCGTCCTGCGATATGACATGCGTGGACACGGAGCCTCGCCCGCACCGCCCGGGCCGTACTCGATCTCTGACCTCGCCGGCGATCTGCTGGCGCTGCTGGACCGGCTGGAACTCGAGCGGGTCCACCTGTGCGGCGTCTCGATCGGCGGGATGACCGGCATCTGGCTCGGTGCGCACGCCCCTGAACGGATCAGCCGTCTCGTGCTGTGCTGTACCTCGGCATTCCTGGACCTCGAGACCACCTACCGGGAACGGGCGGCGCTCGCGCGCGAGTCTGGCCTCGAGCCGCTCGTCGATGCGACGCTCGAGCGCTGGTTCACACCCGGCTTTCGACGTGCGAATCCCGAGCTGATGGATCGCATTCGCCGGGGCTTCGTGAGTGCGCGGGTCGAGGGCTACGCCGGTTGCTGTGAGGCGCTTGCCGAGATGGATCTCCGCGATGATCTTGCCGCGATACAGGCGCCCACGCTCGTGATCTCCGGCGAGCACGACCCGTCGACGACACCCGAGCATGGGCGTCGAATTGCCGAGGGCATCGCCTCCGCCCGCTTCGAGCTCGCCGCCGGCGCTCACCTCTCGAGCATCGAGCAGCCGGAGCGCGTCAACCAGCTGATCCTCAGTCATCTGACGACCTAGAAGGAGACGCGATGAGCGACTACGAGACCGGGATGAAGGTCCGGCGCGAGGTCCTGGGCGACGGGCACGTCGACCGGGCGCGCGCCTCGGCGGGCGAATTCGGCGCCCCCTTTCAGGAGTTCATCACTCGCTACGCGTGGGGCGGCCCATGGGCCCGGCCCGGTCTCGACCGCCGCATGCGAAGCGCGATCACCCTGACCGCGCTCGTCTCGCTGCGCGCGGAGAACGAAATCGGGATGCACGTCCGTGCCGCGCTGCGCAACGGCCTGACGGCGGACGAGATCCGCGAGGTGCTGCTGCATTGTGCTGTCTACGCCGGCGTCCCGGCGGCGAACTCTGCGTTTGCGATCGCCAAGCGGGTACTGGAGGAAGAGGGAGCGCTGTAAGGCATTACAACGCCAGCACCACGTCAGCTCGCTCGATCACCTGCTCGTCGTGGCTTGCGCAGATCACGGTCTGGCGATCACGGGACGCGGTGCTCGACAGCAACACGGCCACACTCGCGGCGTTTGCCTGATCGAGCCGCGACGTGGGCTCATCGACGATCAGCAGTCCTCGGGCGCTCGCCAGGGCCCGTGCGAGCGCCACCCGCTGGGCCTCGCCGGCGGACAGACGCGAGACGCGTTGGCGAGCGCGGTCAGCGAGGCCGAGCAATGCGAGCACCACGGTCACTCGCCCTGCGGCTTGCGCGGGATCCCAGCCGCGCACCTGCAAGGCCAGCGTCACGTTCTCCTCGGAGCTGAGAAAGCCGATCGGAGCCGGCTCCTGGGGCAGGTAGCCGATCCGCTCGCGCCGCAGACCGGCGCGGTGCTCGGCGTCGAGCCGCTGCACCGGCAGATCGTCGATCAGCAGCTCGCCTGCGTCGGGCCGATCGAGCCCGCCGAGGAGTCGTAGTAGCGTCGTCTTCCCGGAGCCCGAGCGCCCGGTGACGACGGTGAGCACACCGGGGGAGAACGCATGCGAGAGATCGGCCACGGCGTGGCGAGCAGCAACACCGTGCCCGTAGGTCCGCTCGAGCGAGCGGGCGTCGACACGGGCTGGGCTCCAGCCTCCCGCGAGTGACGCAGCGGGAGCGCCGACCGAGCCGGGCATCCGCGGCGGGTCCGGATGGTCATTGCCCGGCTCGTTGTCGACTGCGCTCACGATCAGGCCGTCCGGGACAGCACGCACTCGCGCACGCTCGCCGATCTGCGCCGCCGCGAGCAGTTCGGGCGGAAGCCGCACCCAACCGCCGCGACCGACGACCAGGGCGCTCTCGCCGGCGCGCCGGTCCTCGACGACGCGCCCGTCGCGCATCCGCAGCGCGCGGTCGGCGACCTCCGCAGTGGCTTGGTCATGCGAGACGAGGATCGCCGTCGCGCGGTGTGCGCGCACGAGCTCGGCGATCAGTCGTCGCATCGCCTGTGCACTGGCGGCGTCCAGTTCGCCGGTCGGCTCGTCGGCCAGCAGCAGCTCCGGCCTGTGGGCGAGGGCGACGCACAGCGCGATTCGCTGGCGCTCGCCGCCCGAAAGTTCGTGTGCGCGCGCGCCCGCGCGCTCGCGCAAGGCGGCGGCTTCCAGCAGCTCATCGACCCGGGCGCGTTGCTGCGCGCGGGAGCTGCGGCGTAGCGCCAGCGGCAGCGCGATTGCGGCGGCGGCCGTTAGATCAGGCGAGACGACGGTGCCGGAGCTCTGGCCGAGGAAACCGATCCGGGCCTGGCGCAGCCGTGCGCGAGCACGCGCCGGCAGCCGGCCGATTTCCTGGCCGAGCACGTGGACCTCGCCGGCAGACGGTGTCTGCAGCCCCGCGATCACGCGCAGCAACGTGCTCTTGCCGGCGCCGCTCGGGCCGAGCACGCAGAGGAGCTCTCCTGGCGAGACGCGGAGCGTCGTCCCCTGGAGTGCGGCGGCGTCGCCCTCGCGGGTGCGATGGACGGAGAACACGTCGCTGAGCCGGACCGCCGGGTCGGCGCTCTGCGACGCAACCCGGCTCGCGGCCATGTTCAGCGCAAGGCCACTCATGTGCTCACCCTCCGTCCGACGACCGCCCGTGTCGCGATCCAACCTGCGGCGGCGAGGGCGGCGAGCGCGGCCAGGCCCCAGAGGACGAGCTCGGGCCACGGCGCAACGGTCACGAGTGGCGGGTGCGGGACCCCGAGCGTTGTCGCGGCACGGACGCTGAGGACGGCCAGCCGTGTCAGCAGCGCCGCGACGCCGAGTCCGATCGCGACGCCGAGCGCGGCAGCCAGCAGCAGGCGCAGCTGCAGCTCGCGCCGCAGGCCGCGTGGACCCACGCCTTGTGCGACGAGGTCGCGCTCGACGGGCTCGTCGCGCACGCCCCCGAGCAGCGACACGAGCAGTCCGAGCACCGCGAGTGCGCCCGCGAGCGCCGTGGCCGCCTCGAGCGTGCCGAGCACGCCCCGAGCGATCGGGGCGCTTGCAAGCCGGCGCTGCACGTCCGCCCGCGGCGTGAGGCTGAGCTGTGCCAGCGCCGGTGAGCGCAGCAGCGCCGCTCGCAGGCCCGCCGCGTCGCGCGTCATCAGCCACAGCTCGTCGGGCCGACCTTGCCCCGGGGCCTGCGCGTCGAGCGCGCCGGCCAGCGTTTGCTCGTCGGCCACGACGAAGCCGCCGGCGCCGGTCGGGAGCGTCGGAAAGCGTGCGAGCACGCCGGCGACGCGGGCCCTGACCGGTTCGCCGTCGACCGTCAGTTCAAGCCGGCCTCCACGTCCGGCAGCGGCCGCCGTCAATGAGTCGACCAGCACCGGCACAGGGCGCCGGTCGCTCGGCTGCTGGGGGCGCAGCAGCCCGGTCGCCCCCGTGCCGCTGAAACGGATCGTCGTCTCGTCGTGGCCGGCACGTGCGCCGCCGGCGGCTCCGACGGCGCGCCAGCCGGTAAGCGCGATCCTGCCGAGCGCCCGCCCGCCGCCGGCCCGGAGGTGGATCGAAGACAGCGTCACGGCGATCGTCTGCTGCGTCGCCGCGCCCGGGTTCTCGCCATTCTGGTGACCGTTGGTCACCTCGAGTCCCGCCGGCTGCGTCAGCGCCAGCGCCTCGAGCTCCCACCGGCCCCTCGGAAGCCGTGCCAGCAACGTTCGCGGTCGCTGCGTCGCCTCGCCGAGCGCGAGCAGACGGACCTCGCCGCGGGCGTCGCGCAGGGCGGCCGACAGCACCACGCCGGCCGTGGAACCGGCCTTCAGCGACAGAAACCGGGCCGCCGGCGCGAGCAGCGGCCCCGGCGCCCGCGCGGGCCCCACCGGGACCAGCCTGCGCGCGAGTGTCGCGATCGGCGCGGACCCATCGCCGGCGCGCCAACCGCGCATCCGGTCGAGCGCTGCCCCCGGAACTCCGAGCGCGGGCACCGTGACGGCGGCGCCGCCGCTCACGAACGTCGCGTCCGTCCGGCGAACCGGAAACACCGAGCCGTGCGTGAGCGCCTGCCAGCGCGCGCCCGCTGCGAGTTCCAGCGGCGTGCGGAAGTCAGGGCCGGGTGCCACGATCGCGTCGAGCGGAACGCGATCTGCGGCCTGATCGGCGGTGCCCCGCAGCAGCGTCGCCCGGTACGCGAGCGCGAATCCACCGAGGCCTGTGCTGACCGCGATGAACGCGATCGCCAGCGACGGTGCCGCCGGCGAGCGAGCCAGGCCGACCAGCGCCAGCCGTCCCAGCACGGGACCCCGGGTGGCCACGCGGGCCCCGGCCTGCAGCAGGACCCCTGCGGCGCGGTAGGCCAGCACGCCGGCGGCCAGACAACAGAGCGGCGCCAGCAGTACCGGCAACGGATCGTTCCCGGTCGCACTGCGGTTCAGCGACAGCGCGAGTACCAGCGCCGCGAGCGCGGCGACGGCGGCAACATCGGCCAGCCGCCCGCCGCTTGCCAGCAGCGAGGTGCTGACCAGGGCGCTCGCCAGGACCCAGCCGCCGGCGAGTGCCGCGAGCGCAACTGGGGTCAGCAGGCTGTGGGCGAGCACCCCCCCGGCAGGTAGTCCGGCCCCATCCGCCAGCACAGCTCCGCAGAGGATTGCGGTTACAGCCCCGATCAGCGCGGCCAACCCACACAGCAGCGCCGCCTCTGCGATCACGAATGCCACGCACTGCCCCTCGTGTGCGCCGACCGATCGCAGCCGTTCGAGCTCCTGTGCGATATCGCGGCGCAGACCGCCGGCGGCGAGGATCACGAACAGGACGAGGGCGGCAAGCGCGCCGCCGCCGGCAAGCAGCAGCCGCCGCGGCGCGGCGTCGGCCTGCGCGCGGGCGCGGTCGAGCCCCGCGAACGGCGCCTGGAGGGAGAACTCGCTCGCGCTGGACAGCAGCGCCGCCTGAGCCCGGCTCAGGCGTCGCTCGGTTCCCGCCAGTTCCCAGTTGTGAAGTTGCGCGGTCGGCAGCGGGGCGACCCAGCTGTCGGTCCGGTACACGCTGCTGAGGGCCGGCAGCGATTCCAAGCCCGCGGCATCGCCGCCGATCAGCAGCGGCGGCTGCTGATCGGATCCGGCGGTCGGCACGAAGCCGAGCGGCACCGCCGAGCGCAGCCGAGTCTGACCGGCGATCGGCACGCGCACCCCGGGCGCGTTCAGCGCCCCCAGCGCCCCCGTGCGGACCGAACCGCCGGCCAGCAGCATCGGGCAGTCCTCCGGGCCGCACCGGCCCGCCGCCACGGCCGCTGCCGGCGTCGTGATCCAGGCTCGGAGCGGGGCGATCGCAGCCGGCCGCACGACGACGCCCCCGAGCCTGACCGGATTCATCAACACGATCTCCGTCTGGTTGCCCAGTCCGAGTTGCCGGATCAGCGCGACGGCGCGGCGCTGCACGGACGGGGTGACGACGCCCTGCCAAGTGACGCGCACGGCGCGGTCCAGGGGAGCGAGCCCCGCCAGCACGGTCCGCGCGCTACGGTCAGCGGCGACCGTCGACTCGGCGAGGACCGAGCCGGCGAACGCGAACGCGATTCCGATCCCCAGTGCAGTGAGCAACCAGCGCCCGGGACGCCTCCTCGCGCGTACGAGCACGAGGGTCAATGGGGCGCGGAGCGCACGCATCTACGAGCTCCCGTCCTGTCGGCGGCGATAGTGCGCCCGAGCCTTCGCCCGTCCTCCGCAGACCGACATCGAGCACCAGCGGCCCGTCTGGTTGCGCGATTGGTCATAGAAGGCCCAGCCGCAATCGTCGCCGGGGCAGACCTTGAGCCGAGCCCACGTGCCGTCGATCATCGCCTGGGCTGACAGCGCGAGTACCAGGCCCAGAGCTGCGCCGACGCCCCCTTCGGGGCTCGGCACGAAGTGCGGACCATCGGTCCGAAAGCGGAGCTCGACGGGGGCGTCGACGGCAGCCACGTTGAGGCCGGTCAGTGCCGCGCCTCCCCCGTCACGACTCGCGAGCGCCCGCAGGCCCTCTCGTACGGCCACCGCCCGCTCGACATCGCGCTCGTAAAGCGGTGCTCCGCGCTCGATCAGGTTATGAGCTGTGAGCCATTTCCCAAGTGCCGGCGGCGTCGCGAGCAGATCGGCGCCGTGGGAGACCTCGAGGTCGTAGTGGCTGTTGATGAACGACTGGACGAGCGCGAGCGCCCCGGGTGCCGGCGGGCGCCCACCAGGCTGAATCGATTCAGAGATGCGCCACTGGACGCGGATCTCACCGGTCATCGCCACGTGACCGGTTAGCTTAATACCCGATCAGTGCCCGCAGCAGATGTGGCGCCACATAAACCTCCCACAGCGCCGTGAGGACGAGCACCGGAACCGCGATCACGACGGTGACGAGCGTCGCGGCCAGCAGTTGGTCGAACTCGCCACGACGGCTGGCGATGATCCACGCCGCGAGTGGCAGAAACAGCGCCATCAACTCCGGGAGCGCGTGCGGCAGCAGTCCCGCCAGCAGTTCGGCGGGGGTCGTCCTCAGTGAGAACGCGACCTGGGCAACGCTGCGTCCCAGCACGTACGCCTGGACACTGAGCGAGAACGTGGTCGCGGCGACCACGAACAGGATCGCGATCTGGCCACCGCGTTCGTGCACGACCCGCATCACGCCGGTGCGACCCTGCGCCTGCAGCGGCAGCGAACTGCCGGCGATGAACCCCGCCACGCAGGCCATCGCGTGGAGCGCGAGGACGAGTGCGTTGTGGGCGAGGATCCGAACCACATCGGCAATCCCGCCGACGACCACCGGCGGGCGGCTCAGCCAGACGGGGCCCGGCCCAGGGTTCAGTGCCGCGATTGCCCACACGGCTGCCACCAGCGCACAGGCGGCCACCGCGCTGCCGAGCACCCAACCGCGCAGAATCGGCCACGGACTGCGGTTCCATCGCTGCAACGTCTCCCGCGTTCCGCGGATTCCCTGGACGAAGGCATGGGCGGAAGCGTCCATGCCAGGATGATCGACGCGACCGCGCGGGAGGTTGAGGGTCTGCGGCGGTTCGTAGGCTGCCCAGTGGGGAGCCTATACTTGCCAAACCCGCTGACAAGGAGTTCCACGTGCAGGAGATGGTGATCTACGGCGTCAGCTTCGACATGGTCGGCAAGCAACCGATCGTGCTGCTGAAGACCGTCGAGAACAACAAGTTCCTGCCGATCTGGATCGGCCATCCCGAGGCCGCCGCGATTCTGATGAAGCTCCAGGGCGCCTCGACCCCGCGCCCGATGACCCACGACTTGCTCTCCGACATGCTCGGCGAGCTCGAGGTGGAATGCACGCGCGTCGCCGTCACCGAACTGCGTGAGAACACCTTCTACGCGTCGATCAGCCTCCGCATCAACGGCCGCGACCTCGAGATCGATTCCCGCCCAAGCGACGCACTCGCACTCGCCGTCCGCGCCGGCGCCCCGATCTTCGCCGCCGACGAGGTGATCGCCGAGTCCGCGATCGAGTTCGAGCACGAGGTCGAGGACACCGAGGAAGTGGTCGAGAAGTTCAAGGACTTCCTCGACCGGGTGACGCCTGAGGACTTCATGGGGGAGTAAGCGCCGGGGCGCCGGGTTGCTGTCGAGTGGTACCGGGCCGGATTTTGCTGAGGAAGGGTGTGGTTTGCCCGTGTCCCCGGGGCCGTGGACCGGGATCCTCATAAGTCACACGCGTCGCCTTGCATGCGGCGAGAGGCAATTCAGTCCCTGCGGGCTCAGGCGGTCAGCGCTGCACAATTATTGACGGTCGGGCTGTGGATGTTGACGGTGGTCTGTGCGAGCTCGTTCCGGTTGGCGGAGAGGACCCCTGGAAAGGGGTCCTATCTGTCGGCCGGTGCGGTCGGCCGCGAAAAACGAACACGATCTGCCGCAGTCCACCGGCTCCGAGGAGGTGAGGGACCTGGTGTCCGGATACCGGTAGCGATCGCCCCCAGCTCACAGCACCGTGCGAACTGCGGCAGATTGTGTGCGTTTTCCTCCGCCGAACCTGGCCCACCTGGGACCCAGCCGCGATGGCGACAGCGGGTCGCGCGGGAGGCGCCGAGCTCCGCGCGGTTGAGCCGGATTTCAGGCCTCAGAGCATCACGCTCGCCCTCGTACAAGTGGTCGATGACAGTCCATTCCCCCCACGGTGGGATTGAACTGCCACTGACCTTCCGGACCAGCGCGGGGATGACGCTGTGAGGAACGGGTCCAGCCATATCGGTCGATTCTGCAACCTCATCGCCCGAGGCCTACCGCGATTGTGATTGTGTCCACCGCCGGGCATTCCGACCCAGCTAGACGTTCACTCCTCGTTGCCTGAAGTTCGTCCCCGGACGCGGCACCGTACTCTCCTCCCAGTCTTCAGACCCGATCAAGGCTTGGACTAATTCCAAAATAGTAATGTATCCTCAGCCGCGTGGCGAGCTTCGACCTTGAACGGCTTCCGTACGAACTCCGCAAGCGCGGGCTGCGGGTGACCGCCACGCGCGTCGCGGTGTACCAGAGCGTCGTCGAGCTGCCCGGTCACCCCGCCGTCGAGCAGATCGCAGCCAAGGCCCGCGAGCTGATTGGCACGATCTCGACTCAAGCGGTCTACGACACCCTCTACGCGATGACCGAGGTCGGACTGCTGCGCCGTTTCGAGCCGGGGGGCGGCCCCGTCCGCTTTGAGGCTCGGGTCGGGGACAACCATCACCACGTCGTCTGCCGCGAATGTGGGGCTGCGCGGGACGTCGACTGCGTCACGGGGGAGGCGCCCTGTCTCGATCCCGACGCCGCCGCCGGCTTCGTCATCGATGAGGCCGAGGTGACGTTCTGGGGACTGTGCCCGAAGTGTCAGGGTGCACGTGAGGCGTCGGTGCAATAGTGCGGCGCGGGACGATCAGAAGACCGACCCGGCGCGCTACGCTCGGGCCAGCGGCGCTGCGGTATCTCCTCGGGCGGCTCTGAGCGCTTTCTCCACTTCCACATGATGGTGGATCAGCGCGGGCTCGTTGCGCCCATAGACGACCTCGGGCATCAGGCCGCCGCGCAGTGACCGGTGAATGTCCTGCTGCTGGCCGAAGTCCTCCTCGAACACGACCTTCGTCGTGAAGCGCACGTTCGCTTCCCAGAATGAACGGTCCTCATCGCCCGTGACCGCACGCGGAACGTAGAAGCGAACGCTGACACGCGTGCGGTGGACGTCGCCCGGCTCCGGGTACATCGTCCACAGCTCAGCGTGTCCGCTCATCGGGAGGTTGAGCACGGCGCTCGGGAACAGGATGTAGACGACGGACGCGAAGGGCTTCAGCTTCCACTCGGCCTCGGGCCGTTCGAGCAGGCCGACGACCTCCTTGCGCATGACCACGCCGCGGCTGTGCGGACCGAACTCCTCGCCGACGAACGGCGTTGAGAGCAGGTCCCCCGCGAGCGTGTCGCGATGCAGCGAGAACACGTGGTAGCTCTCCAGGAACGTGTCGTGGATCAGCTTCCAGTTGGCATCGAATACGCCCTCGCGCTCGTCGAAGTAGCGCCAGTTCTCGAATCGCCAATCGGCGATCTCCGGACCCAGGCCGGCCAGTTCGGACGCGATCTCGATCGGCTCCTGCGCACGCGTAACCCTGACGAAGATCAAGCCAAACCGCTCGGCGACGGGCACTCGAACAAGACCGAGTTCTGTGCGCTCGAGGGCATCGAATGCATCCCGCGCGAGCGGTTGACCCAATAAATCTCCGTGCAGGTCATACGCCCAGGAGTGATACGGGCACTTCAACGCCCGTCCCGGGCGCCCGCGCCCCGTGAACACGCGCCCGCCGCGGTGGCGGCAGATGTTGAGAAATGCGCGCACTTCGGCGTCCTCGCCGCGCACGAGCAGCAGCGGTACGCCGGCCACCTCGGTCGCGAAGCAGTCGCCGGTGCCCTGCAGATCGGCGCTGAGGCCGGCGACGAGCGGTCGATCGCGGAACAGCGCCGACTCCTCGTGCGCGAGCCGTTGCGGATCGGTGTAGACGTCGGTCCGCTGGCGGTAAGGCGCGGGCGCCATCGTCGTCGTGTGGGCGGCGCGCAGCTCGAAGAAGCGCTTGAGCAGCTCTCGTTGCGTCTCGATCTTCAACCGTTCGCCGCTTTCAGGATTCGGCTGATCAGCTGATCGAACCCTATCCCAGCCGCGTCGGCGGCCTGCGGCAGCAGGCTGGTCTCGGTCAGGCCCGGGATCGCATTGGCCTCCAACACGTACAGCTCGCTGGTCTCGTGCTCGAGCATCAGGTCCACCCGCGCGAACCCGGAGCACCCCAACAGCTCGAACACGCGCAGCGCCAGATCGTTGGCCCGGGCAGCGATCGCCTGATCGAGCTCCGCCGGGCAGACGAACCGCGTTCGGCCGATCTCATAGCGCGACTCGAAGTCGTAGAAGTCCTCCTGCTCGGGCACCGCCTCGACGATCGGGAGGGCCTGCGGTGCCGCGTCATCGTTGATGATCGAAACCGCGAGATCGCGACCCGGCACGTAGCGCTCGAGCAACACCTTGCGGTCATAGGAGAAGGCGGCCACGAGTGCGGCAGGCACGTCCGCCGGCGTGCGCGCGAACTTGATCCCCAGCGCCGAGCCTTGGCCGGCAGGCTTGACCACGATCGGAAACTGCAGCCGGCTCTCGATCGCCGGCAGCGCCTGCGCCGCGCCCAATTCCTTGAACGCCGTCTCGCTGAACGCGTAGAAGTCGGGCGTGGGGATACCCCGGTCCCGCATCGCGTGCTTGGCGAGCACCTTGTCCGCGGCCCGCATGCACGCCGACACACCCGAGCCGGTGTACGGGATGCCCATCACCTCGAGCAACTCCTGGACCGTGCCGTCCTCGCCGTCGCGGCCGTGCAGCGCCACGAACGCGACGTCGGGGCGCTCCGCGGCGAGCCGATCGACGAGATCGGCGCCGACGTCGATCGCGATCACCTCATGCCCCAGCCGCTCCAGCGCGTCCTGGACTCGCGCCCCAGACTTCAGCGAGACCTGGCGCTCGAGCGAGCGCCCCCCCTTCAGCACCGCGACTCTGCTCATCGGCCGGAGCTTAGGGAGAATCGCCCCCCGGGCGATTCTCCAAGGCTAATCGCCCCCAAGGCGATTAGCCCGCGATCAGCCCGCCCGTTTGCGCGGGAGCCGCAGCACCTTGGCGAGCGCAGCGTCGGGTGCGGCGGGTGCAGGATCGGGCGGCGTGCGTGCCACCTCGGAGCCCCGCCGGGTGCTGTATGCGGATCCGGTGAGCGTCCCGTACAGCGCGACCTGCTCGCGAACGACCTCGCCGATCCGGCGGATCCCCTCGCGGATCTCGTCCTCGTCGACGCCGGAGAAGTTCAACCGCATCTCCGATCCACCGTGACCGTCGACGTATGCAGCCCGGCCGGGGACGAACGCGACGTGTTCCTGCAGCGCGCGCGCCAGCAGGTCGGTCGTGTCGATGTAATCCGGCAGCGTGGCCCAGATGAACAGGCCGCCCTGCGGGTGGGTCCATTGCGCCTCGCGCGGGAAGTGCTCCGCCAGTGCGTCGAGCATCACGTCGCGCCGGCGGCGATAGATCTCGATCAGCGAACGGACGTAGTCGCCCCAAGGACCCGAGTCGAAGTAGGCGCTGACGAAGTACTGGGAGATTGAGGACGAGCACAGGTCCGAGGACTGCTTGCCGATGTTCATCTTCGCCAGCACCGGCGCCGGCGCCGCCGTCCAGCCGAGCCGCACACCGGGGGAAAGGATCTTCGAAAAGGTGCCCGCGTAGATCACGAACTCGTCGTCGAGGGAGCGCAGCGTCGGCAGTGGGTCGCCCTCGTAGCGGAGCAGCCCGTACGGGTTGTCCTCCAAGATCAGCAGCTCCCGCTCGCCCGCGATCCGCACCAGCTCGCGCCGGCGCTGCAGCGACATCGTCACCCCGGCGGGATTGTGAAAGTTCGGGACCGTGTAGATGAACTTCGGGCGCCGGCCGCTGCGCTCGAGCTGATCGAGCGTCGCCTCGAGCTCGTCGACGCGCATCCCGTCGCGGTCCATCGTGATCTGCACGACGTCGGCCTGGTAGGCGCAGAAGGTCGGGACCGCTCCCGGGTACGTCGGCGCCTCGGCGATCACGACGTCGCCGGGATCCACGAGCGTCTTGCAGACCAAGTCGATCACCTGCTGGCCGCCGGTTGTGACCAACAGCTCATCGACATCGATCTCCATCGCCTCGGCGCGCATGACCTCGACGATGCAGCGCTTGACGATCTGGAGACCCTCAGTCGGTCCGTACTGAAGCGCCTTCGCACACGACTGCGCTGCGACGGTCTGCATCAGCGACGCGTAGGAGTCGGGCGGGAAGGTGGAGGTATCGGGCAGCCCGCCGGCGAGCGAGATCACGTCGTCGCGCTCGGTCAGCGCCATCAAGTCGCGCATCGCCGAGGACTTCATTACTTTCGTACGCTCGGCAAACAGCGCGGCATATCGCTCGATGTCGCGTGCCGTGGATCGTTGACGACGGCCGGAAGGGCGCGAGCCGTCAACACCGGAGCCACGGCTCATCGGCGTCTCTGCACTATCGTCACGCTCCATCACGGTACAGCACGGTGCATCTCGTCTTCGACATCTTCCAGGGGATCGGCATCGCCGCGGCGGTGGGAATCCGCCCGTTTCTGCCCTCGCTCGCGGTCGGCGCGCTGGCGGCCGGTGACGTCGAGATCCACTTCAACCACACGGACTACTCTTTCCTGCAAGAGGCCCCATTCCTGCTTGTGATGGCCGTGTTGGCGATCGCGCTGGCGCTGGCCGAGCGGCGACTGGGCCCAGAGCGCCTCGACCGGGGGCCGGGATTGCTGGTGCTGGGGGCTGCATCGATCGTGCTCGGTGCGCTGTTCTTCGCCGGTTCGCTGTGCCGCGGCGGCTATGCGATCTGGCCGGGGTATGTCGGGGGTGTGATCTGCGCGCTGATCGGAATCGCTGCCACGCGGCCACTGCTCGTGCGGGCACGGGCGCGACTGGGCCCTGAGGAAGCCGGAAACCTGCCGCTGTTCGCCGAGGGGGTGGCGGTTGTATTCGCGGCCCTGTCGGTGGTCGCGCCGCCGGTCGGGCCGATTGGGCTGGCGTTGCTGCTGTGGCTGCTGTTCGCCGGGCGCCGGCGCGAGGGCCAGAAGTTTGCCGGCCTGCGGATCCTCAAATAGTGGCGCGCAAAAAGAGCCCACCCAAGAAGAAGCTCGTCCTCGTCGTGATCGACGCGCTCAAGCCCGAGATGCTCGAGCGCGCGATCGCCACCGGTCGTGCCCCGGCGCTGCAACGGATCAGAGACGAGGGCTCCTACGTCGATGAGTGCGTCGCCGCGTTCCCGTCGGTGACGCCGGTCTGCGCCGCCACCATCACCACCGGAGTGGGGCCAGACGAGCACCACATCCCGAGCATGAACTGGTACCACCGCGAGGAGTCGCGCTACGTCGAATACGGCTCGAGCTTCTCCGCCAGCCGCCAGTTCGGCGTTCTGCGCTCGCTGACCGACACGGTCTACCGGATGAACGCCGAACACCTCTCGCACGACGTCGACACCGTGTTTGAGTTTCTCGACGATGCGAACGTCAGGACGGCCGGGACGACGTATCTGATCTACCGCGGTCGCCACCAGCACGAGGTCGCGCAAGAGAGTGCGCTCGCGCGGATCGTGACCTCGACGCTGTTCCGGCGGACGATCGACGGGCCACAGGAGCTGTTCTACGCCGACCTCTACGCGAGCCGGAAGACGGGCTGCCGCGGGCAGCTCGGGATGCCCGGGATCCGGGACCAGCACACGGGCTGCGTCGGCGCCTACCTCGTCGAGAACGACCTGTTCGACTTCCTGTTGTTCTCGCTTCCTGACAACGACGCCTGGTCGCACAAGAACGGGCCATATGCACAGGTGACATCGATCGCCGCGGCCGATCGCCAGCTCGAGCGGTTGATGCATGCCGCCGGCGGCCCGGAGGCGTTTCTCGAACAGCACGCCGTGATCGTCTGCTCCGATCATTCGCAGGCGGCGGTGGAGGAGCGGATCCGGCTCGATCGGGCGTTTGCTGACTTTGATGTCGCTTCGCCGAGCGCCTCGCGGTCGGTGGGCGCGGAGGTGGCGCTGAGCCCGGCGCAGCGCTCGGCGATGGTGTATGCGCTGGATCACGAGCGGCGGGCGGAGTTGGTGGAGCGCTCGGTGCAAGCCGTACGCGAGCTCGATGGGGTCGACCTGGTGCTGTGGCTGGCCGCGCCCCGTGAGGCGGTGGTTGCAAGCACGAGGGGAGAGCTGCGGTTCACTCCCGGCGGCGAGGTCAAGGATCTCCGCGGGCGTAGCTGGAGCGTCGAGGGTCAGCTCGAGACGCTCGGCGCGACTGTGCGCGACGGGCGCTTGGAGAGCCCTGATTACCCCGACGCCTTGAGTCGGGTCTGGTCCGCGCTGACATGTCCCACCGCGGGTGACGTGCTGCTTTCGGCCGAGCCCGGCTACGAGTTCGTCGACTGGGGCGGAGCCGACCACGTTGGTGGCGGCAGCCACGGCTCGCTGCATCGCTCCGACTCGCTCGGGGCGCTGTTATGGTGCGGCACCGGCCCGGACTCCGCGACCGATCGCTTGCAGTGGTCGTTACGCGACATCGCGCCGATGGTCAGCAGTCATTTCGGGTTACGGTCCGCACAAAGCACGGATTAGGGCCTGATTAACAAGAATTACCCTCTTACTGTGGTCCCAAGCGACGCCGATACAGTCCCTTCGATGCCGGAAAAGCTGAGCACTGCCGTCGAGCTGCCGTTCCACGTGCGCTTGCGCATCGGCGTTCGGCACCCGCGCAACTGGCTCCAGCTCGTCCGGTTCGTGACCGTCGGCGCGAGCGGCTATGTGGTCAACCTGATCGTGTTTGCGCTGTGCGTGCATGCGCTCGCGATCGACTACCGGATCGCGGCGGTGATCGCGTTTGTCGTATCCGTCGTGAACAATTTCTGGCTCAACCGCCATTGGACCTTCGACGCCAAGGCCGGGCATCCGATGTTCCAGGCGGTCCGCTTCTTCACGGTCTCCGTGATCGCGTTCGGCTTCACCGAGGTCGTGCTGATCGCGCTCGTCGAGGGCGCGGGGCTCTCCAAGGTGATCGCCCAGGCGATCGCGGTCGCGGCTGCGACACCGCTGTCGTTCCTGGGACAGAAGCTTTGGAGCTTCCGCGCGTAGCGCGCCGGCAACTCTCGATCCTCGCTGCGGTTCTCGTCGGGGTGACCGCATTCTCGGGGGTCGATGCCCGGGCCGCGGGGACCTCGGCGGCGAGCACCACAACCGCTGCTGACCCGAACGGTCCCGTCCTCGTCACATCCGAGCGGGTCAAGGGGTACCGGCTGACGAGCACACAGGTGCAGCGGATCGCGTCGCGGCCGGCGAAGATCCGGGATGAGCTTCGCCGCCACCGGCGACTGCAGGCCTATGAGTACACGAAGGGACCCGGGCGCTGGCAGGTCAGCTGGTTCACGCCCGGGAACAACCAGAAGGAGCTGGCACAGGTCTACGTCAGCGATCTCACCGGCCGCGTGACTGAGGCTTGGACCGGCTTTCAGGTCGCCTGGACGATGGCGCGCGGCTATGCCGGCGCGTTCGGACGGCGGGTCAACGCGCTGTACGTGTGGATCCCGTTGTGCGTGCTGTTCATTGCGCCGTTCCTCTCGTTCCGCAGGCGCCCGACGCTGCTCCATCTCGACCTGCTGGTGCTGCTGGGCTTCTCGATCTCGCTGGCGTTCTTCAACCACGCAGAGATCGGGTTGTCGGTTCCGCTGGCATATCCGTTCCTGCTGTACCTGCTCGTGCGGATGCTGCTGCTGGCGTTCGGTCGCGGCCGCCCGCGCGAGCCGCTGCAGATGTGGGTGCCGGTGTCGTGGCTGGCGGTCGCGGTCGTGTTTTTGGTCGGGTTCAGGATCGGCCTGAACGTCACCAACTCCAACGTCATCGACGTCGGCTACGCCGGCGTGATCGGGGCCGACAAGCTCGTGCACGGCAAGTCGCTGTACGGACACTGGCCGAAGGACAATGGGCAGGGCGACACCTACGCGCCGGTCAATTACTACGCCTATGTTCCGTTCCGTGCGGTGTTTGGCTGGAGCGGCACCTGGGACGACCTGCCTGCCGCACACGCGGCGGCGATCGCGTTCGACCTGCTGACGCTGCTCGGCATGTACTTCCTCGGTCGCCGGATTCGCGGGCCCACCGGCGGTGTCGTCCTGGCGTACGCGTGGGCGGCCTATCCGTTCACGCTCTACGCGCTCGCGTCGAACAGCAATGACACGCTGGTCGCGATGCTCGTCGTGCTGGCGCTGCTGGTGATCGGATCGGCGCCCGCGCGGGGAGTCGTGGCGGCGCTTGCGGGTTTGACCAAGTTCGCGCCGCTGGCGCTCGCCCCGCTACTGCTGCGCGGCGATTCCGAGCGGTGGCCTCGACCTCGGTCGATCGTGGCCTACGTTGTGGCCTTCGGGCTGACCGCTGTTGTCGTGATGCTGCCGGTGTTGGTGGGCGGCAACTTCCATGCTTTCTGGCACGACACCGTCACCTACCAGTCCGGCCGCGGCTCGCCGTTCTCGATCTGGGGGTTGTGGGGTGGCCTGAACGCCGAGCAGCATCTGGTTCAGGGGGCCGCGGCGGCGCTTGCGCTGGCGGTCGCGTTCGTGCCTGAACGGCGCGGACTGATCGAAGTCGCCGCACTCGGCGCGGCCGTCCTGATCGCGCTCCAGCTCGGGATTACTCACTGGTTCTACCTGTATATCCCGTGGTTCTTCCCGTTCGTGATGGTGGCGCTGGTCGGGGCGCACCCGCGCTTACCCTCGATGTCTCGGGGGGTGGTCGCGTTAACGAAAAATACGGTGGGTTTAACGACCACCCCCCCGCTTGCGACGAGCCGCAGCGATGCAGCCGACGCCTAATTGATCCCGGGGGCCGGCTCGAGCAGCTGCTCGATCGCGTCCGCCCGCATCGGCTCGCTCGCGCGGATCAGCACGCCGTTCAGCCACGGGTCCTCCGCGGAGGTCTCGAACTTGATCGGCATCCGGGTGAGCATCGCCTGGATCGCCAGCTCGCGCTTGACCCCAATCACGCCACCGCGCGGCCCGGTCATCCCGACATCGGTGATGTAGGCGGTGCCGCCGGGTAGTACCCTGGCATCCGCGGTGGGAATGTGAGTGTGCGTGCCGACCACGGCCGTCACGCGGCCGTCGAGATGCCAGCCCATGCCGACCTTCTCGCTGGTCGCCTCCGCGTGCATGTCGACCAGCACATGGTCGACCTGGCCCTTGAGCGCGTGCAGCGCCGCGTCGGCCTCGCTGAACACCGGCCTTCCGGCGTTCATGAACAGGTTCCCGGAGAGCGAGATGACGCCCAGCCTGACGCCGCCGCGCTCGGTTACGCACCAGCCGTGACCGGGCTGGCTGCGCAGGAAGTTGGCCGGGCGCAGGATCCGCTCGTGCTCGTCGAGGTAGGGGTAGATCTCCCGGTGCCGGTACGTGTGGTTGCCAAGCGTGATCACGTCGACGCCGTTGGCGAAGATCTCATCGGCGTTCTTCGGCGTGATTCCCATCCCGCCAGCCACGTTCTCGCCGTTGACGACGATGAAGTCCGGCGACAGGCGCTCGCGCAGGGTCGGCAGCAGCGCCAGCAGCGTCCGCCGGCCGATCCCGCCGACGACGTCGCCGACGAACAAGATGCTCACGCCAGGTGTGTTCACGTCCTCTGCACGCGCATACTTCCACGTGAATGCGTATGAGGCTTCCTTGGCGGCGCTCGACGGGGCAGGCGACCGACGGCCCACGGCTGGATCGCGATCACGACCACACTCGCGAGGGCCGCTCCGACAACGGCGCGGACGCGAGCGCGGACGGGACTCGCACAGGCGACGGCGTGCACGCTGAGGCCAGTGGCGGCCCGTCCAAACCCTCGCCCGCCGCCTCGTCCGAACCTTCGCCTGCCGCCTCGTCCGAACCTTCGCCTGCCGCCTCGTCCGAACCTTCGTCCGCCGCAGATGCCCCCGCGGGGCCGCCTGCGTCCGAGATCGGTCCCCCGTATGCACCCCCGCCCGTGATCGTTCCCCGCTGGATCCAGCTCGTCCTCCTGCCGATCGGGCTGCTCGGGCTGTGGGCGCTGGCGCGCGCCTCCGGTCCGGTGCTGTTGATCATGGTCGCCGCGAGCACGGTGGCGCTGATCCTCAACCCGCTGGTGAGGATGCTCGAGCGGGCGCGAGTCCCGCGCGGGCTCGCGATCTTCGCCCTCTACCTGGCGATTTTCGCCTTGATCGCCGGCATCGGCGTGTTGCTGGCAAACCCGATCAGCGACCAGATCTCGCGCTTTCAGAAAGACGTTCCGCATCTCGTCAAGCAGGCGAACAAGGATCTGACGGACCTCCAGAAGTGGCTTGATCGCCGCGGGATCAACGTCCACATCCAGCAGCAGGGCCAGACCGCGCTGGAGACGCTGCAAAAGAACATCCTCAAGCGCTCCGGAGCGATCGTGTCGTTCTCCCGCGATCTGCTCACGCAGCTGGTGACGATCTCGTTCGATCTTGTGCTCGTGCTGGTGTTGTCGATCTACCTCCTGGTCTACGGCAAGCAGATCGGAGAGCTGGTCCGGCGGGTCATGCCCCCGGGCGACGGGACCCCGGAGGACGACTTCCCGGTGCTGGTTCAGCACGCGGTCTTCGGGTACGTTCGCGGCCAGATCCTGTTCAGCCTCGTGATGGGGGCCAGCGCCGCGCTCGCGCTGTACATCTTCGGCGTCCTGGGCATCTTCCCCAATGGCAAGACCTACGCCGTGTTCTTCGGCGCTTTCTACGGGCTGATGGAGTTCATCCCCTACATCGGGCCGATCATCGGGCCGCTGCCGGCGGTGCTGGTGGCGCTGTTCAACGATCCCGTCAGTGCGCTCTGGCTGATCATCCTGTTCATCGGGCTCCAGCAACTCGAGGGCCACCTGGTCGCGCCGCAGGTCTTCCGGATCTCACTGCGGGTCAACCCGATCCTGATCATCCTCGGTCTGCTGATCGGCTATCAGCTGTACGGGATCGCCGGCGCCCTGGTCGCGCTCCCAGTCGCCGCCGTGATCCGCCAGACGGTCGTCTATCTCCGGCGCCATCTCGTGCTCGAGCAATGGTCCGTCAGCACGGCGGGCGGGTCGATGCTTCCACTCGGCCCCGACAGGTGTCCGGAGTGCCGGACCGTCCCTGGTCCTGACGATCAGTTCTGCAGGGTCTGTGGTGCGTCGCTCGAGCCGCGGGTTCGGACGCCGGGATAGACCTCGGCGCCCTCAACGCGGTGGTCTACGCTCCCGCTGCGTGCCACCCACCGCGTCAACCGGCCCCAGCAGCTCGACGCTCGCGGCCCGCTCCGTGACCAAGCGGTTCGGCTCGAGGGTCGCGCTCCACAGTGTCAGCTTCGAGCTGCACCCGGGGGAGCTGATCGCGATCATCGGGCCGAACGGCGCCGGTAAGACCACGCTGCTTTCGATCCTCGCGGGGGTCCTGGCGCCGACCGAGGGCGAGATCACACATCCGGCTCGCGAGATCGGATGGGTGCCGCAGCAGCCGGCGCTCTACTCAAAGCTGTCGGTTTCCGAGAACCTCCGGCTGTTCGCGAGACTCGAGAAAGTCGCCGACCCGGACGCCGCTGTCACCAGGATGCTCGCTGAGACCGGCCTCGAGGATCGGGCCGACGAGGAGGTCGGGCGACTGTCCGGCGGCAATCGGCAGCGCGTGAACATCGCGATCGGCCTGTTGTCCGAGCCGTCGGCCCTGTTGCTCGACGAGCCGTCGGCCTCGCTTGATCCGCGCCAGCGCGAGCGGCTATGGGAGTTCATCGGCGCGCTCGCCGGTCTTGGCACGACTGTCGTGTTCTCCACGCACAACGTGGCCGAGGTCGAGCGCTTTGCTGATCGTGTGCTGGTGCTCGTCGATGGAGAACTGCTGTTCAGCGGAACACCGAGTGAGCTCGAGCGCGCGGTCGGCGGCGCGGCGCGTGATTTCGAGGCCGCGTTCGTCCACTTCCTGCACGACCGCGGCCACTAGTGCCCGACTGACGGAATGCGCTGGCTGCTCGTCAAGGATCTCCAGATCCTCAAGCGCTCGCCGCTGCTGGTTGGCCTGTTGATCGTGTACCCGATCGCGATCGCCCTGATGATCGGGTTCGCGCTCTCCAGCCCGCCCGGCAAGCCGAAGGTCGCGTTCTACAACGAGGTGGCGCAGGGAAAGGGGACGATCAACTTCGGCTCCCAGCGGGTCAATCTCGCGAGCTACGTCAACCAGCTGTACAAGTCAATCGACCCGATCAAGGTCTCCTCGCGCGACGCCGCCGTGGCGAAGGTCAGCAACGGCGATGCCCTGGCGGCGGTGATCATTCCCGCCGATCTGCCCTCGCAGATCCAGAGCCTCGTCAACAACGGCGTCGGCAACCCGACGGTCGAGTTGATCATCAACTCCAAGGACCCACTCGAGCGCGAGTTCGTCAGCCAGGCGATCACGACGCGCCTGAACGAGGCCGAGCAGGCGATCTCCAAGCAGGTGCTGGGCGCAGCCACGAGGGACCTCCAGCAGGTGCTCAACGGCGGCACCGTCAACATCGCCGGCGAGAACGTCCCGCTGCTCGGCCTGCGCAACTCGCGCACGATCGTGCAGAGTGCGGTCTCGACGCTGCCGGAGCACTCGCCCGTGCGCGCCGGACTCCAACAGGTCGCCGCGTTCGCCGATCTCGCGATCCAGGGGCTCGGGTTTGCGAGCCCCGTGCTCGGCTCGATCGGGACTCCGCTGACCGTCGATCAGACCCAGCTTGCGGGCAAGACGACGCCGACGGACTCGTACGCTGCCGCGATCGCGGTGATCATCTCGCTGATGTTCGTCACCGTGCTGCTGGCGGCCGGGATGCTCGCGATCGAGCGCTCTGAGAACACCTACTCGAGGCTGGTGCGAGGTCTGCTCACCCCGGGACGGCTACTGACCGAGAAGGTCGGGGTGGCGGCGGGTTGCGCGGGCGCGGTGACGTTGCTGATGGCGGCGTGCGTGTCGTTGTTCGTGCATCTGGACTGGAGCCGGTTCCCGTTGTGGCTGGCGGCGCTGGCGTTCGGCGCCGTCGCGTTTGGGGCGATGGGAACGCTGATCGGCGCGGTCGCGAGGGAAGTGAGCGCTGCATCGTTGCTCGCGTTCCTGCTGTCGCTGCCGATCGCATTTCTGGCACTCGTACCCGCAACCGCCGTCTCCGGCACCCTGAAGTCGGTGCTCGACGCGATCTCGTTCCTGTTCCCGTTCCGGCCCGCGCTACAGGCGATCGACAACGCGTTCAGCGGCAGCGCGCCCGGGATCGGCTGGCCGTTGGTGCACCTCGCGGTGCTGACGCTCGCGTTCTGGGCGCTCGCGCGGCTCGCGCTCAGACGGTTCGCGTGAGTGGTTGGATGTTATTGCCGGATACCGACAACAACATCCAACGGCGCCACTGTCAGCGCCCGACCATGCGCCGGAACATCACGCCGCAGATCACAGCGACGATCAGCGCGATGATCGGCAGACCGGCACCGACGGCACCGACGGCCGCAAGCACGATCCCGACGACTCCGACGATCCCGGCGACGCTGCCGGCGACGATTAACTGGTAGGCGCGTTTCTCGCGAGCCCGGCGCGGGGTGTAGCTGCCTCGCTTCTGGATGTCGGCCACAGGGTGGAGCGTACCGTAGGGTGTCGCGATGGGCGATCACCACATCCTCTTCTACGACTACGTCGAGAACATGGTGCAGCGGCGCGTGCCGTATCGCGACGCGCACCTGGCCAAGATCCGCGCCGAGCGCGAGGCGGGACGGATCACGATGGCCGGCGCGCTCGGCGATCCACCGCAGGGCGCGGCGATCGTGTTCACGGGAATCGACGCCGAGGCAATCGATGCCTTTGCCAACTCCGACCCCTACGTCACAGCGGGCCTCGTCACGTCCCGGCGGATCGAGGTCTGGAAAGTGATCTGAGTATTGAGCGCCGGTATCCTCGGATACGCCGATGCCGTTCCCGCAGACACGACTTCGCCGACTGCGCGCCACCCACGCGCTACGCGGCCTCGTGCGCGAGACGCGGCTGGACCCTGGCGACTTCGTCTATCCGATGTTCGTCGCGCACGGGATCGGCCGCCGCGAGCCGATCCCCTCGATGCCCGGCATCGATCATCTCTCGATCGCCCATGCGGTCGACGAGGCGACCGAGGCGAAGCAGCTCGGGATCCCCGCCGTCCTGCTGTTCGGCCTGCCGGCCGCCAAGGACGAGGAGGGCTCTGGCGCCTGGGATGACGAGGGCATCATCCAGCTCGCCACCCGCGCGATCAAGGAAGCCCATCCCGACCTGCTCGTGATCGCCGACCTGTGCCTGTGCGAGTACACGAGCCACGGCCACTGCGGCGTCGTCAGAACCGACGGGCACGTCGACAACGACGCGACACTCGAACTTCTCAGCAGGACCGCCGTCTCCCAGGCCCGCGCCGGCGCTGACATGATCGCCCCGAGCGACATGATGGACGGCCGCGTCGGCGCGATTCGCAGAGCACTCGATGACGAAGACCTCACGGACGTCCCGATCATGGCCTACAGCGCCAAGTTCGCCTCTGCCTTCTACGGACCGTTCCGTGAGGCAGCCGACTCGGCGCCGGCGTTCGGCGACCGCCGCGCCTACCAGATGGATCCGGCCAACGGCAACGAAGCGATCAGGGAGGCCCGCCTCGACGTCGAGGAGGGGGCCGACATCGTGATGGTCAAGCCGGCGCTGCCCTATCTCGATCTGATCCGCCGGATCAAGGACGAGACCGCGATGCCGCTCGCCGCCTACAACGTCAGCGGCGAGTACGCGATGCTGAAGGCCGCGGCGGCGGCCGGCTACCTCGACGAGCGGGCCGCAGTGCTCGAGACGCTCACCGGAATCCGCCGTGCCGGGGCCGACATCATCATCACCTACCACGCGAAGGACGCCGCCCGATGGCTGCAGTAGAACCCGCCAGGACCGGTGCCCACGGCCCGAAGTTGCGAGCCCGCAAGCACGGCGCCGCGATCCCCCTCGACGACCTCGACAAGCGCCTGCTGAACTTGATGCAGGGCTCGTTCCCGATCGCAACGAGGCCCTACCAGCACGTGGCGACCGAGGCCGGGATCACCGAGCAGCAGACACTGGAGCGCGTCCAGAAGCTGCTCGACGAGCGGATCATCCGCCAGGTCACCCCGATCTTCGACACCCGCGCGCTCGGCTACTCCTCGATGCTCGTCGCCGCCAAGGTCGACCCCGAGAACCCGTGGCGCGCCGCGACGATCATCAACGCGCACCCCGGCGTGTCACACAACTACCTGCGCAATCACGAGTTCAACATCTGGTTCACGATCGCGACCGAGCCGGACTCGCCACTCGGGCTCGACGGCACCCTCAAGGTGCTGGCGAAGATCGCCGGCGCCGAGTCGGTCCGCCAGCTGCCAACGCTGAAGCTGTTCAAGATCCGGATGGACCTCGAGATGGAGGGCGGAACGGAGGCGCTCGCGAAGTCGGTGGAGGCGGCCGAGCCGGCGGAGACCGAGCGCCAGGCCTACGACGAGCGAGACATCGCTGTGATCCGCGCGCTCCAGGGCGACATGCCGGTGGTGCCCGAGCCCTACGCACCGGCCGCGCAGCAGTTGGGGATCACCGAGTCCGAGCTGCTCGCCCACCTGATCCAGATGCAGGAGCGCAGGCTGCTGCGCCGCGTCGCGGCGATCCTGTTCCACCGTCGCGCGGGCTTCAGCGCCAACGGGATGGGCGTATGGAAGGTCCCCGACGAGCGGATCATGGAGCTGGGTCCGCGGATGGCGGCGTACCGCGGGATCTCCCACTGCTACCAGCGGCCGACGTACGCGGACTGGCCGTACTCGGTGTTCACGATGGCCCATGGCCGCTCCAAGGAGGAGTGCGACGCGATTCTCGACTCGATCGCCACCGACACCGGGATCAGCGAGCGCTCGACGCTGTACTCATCGACCGAGTTCAAGAAGATCCGGCTGCTGTACTTCACCGAGGACTACCGGGCCTGGGAACGCGAGCACGCCGGGGTTTGACCCGCTCGGCCGACCTCTACGCTCGCGCCCAGGCGCTGCTGCCCGGCGGCGTCAATTCGCCGGTCCGGGCGATGCGCTCGATCGGGCGCGACCCGATCTTCATCGCCTCCGGGCAGGGCTCGAGGCTACGGGACGTCGACGGCAACGAGTACGTCGATTGGGTCAGCTCGTGGGGGCCGTTGATCCTCGGTCATGCGCACGCGAAGGTCGTCGCGGCCGTCTGTGACGCTGCCGTCCGGGGAACGACGTTCGGCGCGCCGACCGCAGGCGAGGTGGAGCTCGCGGCGGCGATCGTCGAGCGGATGCCGTCGGTGCAGATGCTGCGGATGACGTCCTCAGGGACGGAGGCGACGATGAGCGCGATCCGGCTCGCTCGAGCCGTGACCGGCCGCGAGCACGTGCTGAAGTTCGCCGGCGCGTATCACGGCCATGTCGACGGGCTGCTGGCGCAGGGCGGCTCCGGGCTCGCGACGCAGGGAATCCCTGCAAGTCCTGGTGTTCCGGAGGCGTCCGCGCGCGCGACCGTGATCGTGCCGTGGAACGATCCGGAGGCGCTGAGCGGCGCGACCGAGCGCTACGAGCTCGCGGCGATCCTGGTCGAACCCGTGCCGGCGAACATGGGCGTTGTACCCGCTGAGGACGGGTTTTTGCGGTTGCTGCGCAACCGCGCGTCGGCGACCGGCGCGCTGCTGATCTGCGACGAGGTCATCACGGGTTTCAGGGTCGCGCGGGGAGGCGCCCAGCAGCTGTACGGGATCGATCCCGACCTCACGATCATGGGCAAGATCATGGGTGGCGGGCTCCCGGCGGCCGCATACGGTGGCCGGCGCGAGTTGATGGAGCGAATTGCCCCGGCCGGCGACGTCTACCAGGCCGGAACGCTGTCGGGCAATCCGCTCGCCGTGGCCGCCGCCCTGGCGACGCTCGAGCTGCTCGATGCCGGCGCATACGAGCGGTTGGCGAGCGTGACGACAGCGGCCGCGGATGGGCTGCGCGACGCCGCGGCGCGGGCGCGGCGCCCGGTCTCGGTCCAGTGCGTCCCAGGCCTGCTGACGGTGTTCTTCAGTGACCGGCCGGTGCGCGATTACGCGGACGCTGCCGCCTGCGACCTGGATGCTTACGGCGCCTGGTGTCGCGCGTTGCTGCGGCGCGGCGTCTACCCGCCCGCGTCGCAGTTCGAAGCCTGGTTCCCTTCGTTGGCGCACACCGATGCAGACATCACCCACACGGTCGATGCGGCGATCGCCGCATTCGAGGAGATCGCAGCATGAGTGAGGTACTACGACAGGCCCTCCGGCAACACGGCGGCTCGCTCGCCGAGCACGCGAGCGCCCCCGCGCACAATCGGCAGGTTCTATCGGGGCCGCCACAAAAAGCCGCTGCCGGTCCCCGCGCGGCTGGGCGCGAAGCGGAGTACGAGCTGATGCTCGAGATGATCCTCGAGGGCTCGCGGCTGCACTACGGCTCCCCGTCGGTGGTGCAGACCGAGGATCGGGATCTGGCGCTGCTGCTCGGAGACCAGCTGTACGCGCTGGGGCTCTCGCGACTTGCGGCGCTCGGCGATCTCCAGGCGGTTGACGAGCTCGCGGATCTGATCTCGCTGATCGCCCAGGCGCACGCGGCCGCGGATCGAGAGCTTGCGGAGGCGGTGTGGGAGGCGGGCGCGGTCGCGATCGGCTGGGGCCCGAGCCCCGAGCACCGCGCCGCCAAAGCGCTCGCCCGCGCCGGCGATCCCGCGGCGATTTCGGCGCTTCGATCTCTGACGCCGCGTAGTAGAGTCTCGTGACGCTCGTCTCGATGTTGACGATAGGCTTCTTCAGCCGTTCAATTCAGGTGCCGTTTAGGTAGAGGCGTTCGTGGCAGACCGACACAAAGAAGCAAAATCCAAGTACACAGCCGACCGAGGCATGCCCGGGGCGTTCGAGGGCGAGACCGTCACGCGTCGGCGGTTCATGAACCTCACGACCCAGGGCGCGGGCATCATCGCTGCGGCCTCGTTCACGCTTCCGGCGCTGGGCTTTGCGATCGGGCCGCTGTTCAGCCGGGTGCCGTTCGAGTGGCAGCCGATCGGCGTGCCGTCTGATTTCCCCGACGACACATACGTCACGAAAGTGCTGACGCTCGTTCCCGGGATCGGCAATGTCGGCAAGTCGATCGCCTATGTTCGCGCCCGCAACGCGGCGATCGACACCGAGCCCGAGGATCAGTACAACAAGTATGTCGCGCTCTCCTCGCGCTGCATGCACCTCGGCTGTCCGGTGCGCTTCACCGCCGCCGCCGGGCGGTTCATCTGCCCGTGCCACGGCGGCGTGTACGACTTCCGCGGAATCCGCACGGGCGGGCCACCGGTGCGGCCGCTTGACCGCTTCTACACGCGGCTGAACAACGGATTCGTCGAGCTCGGTCCTCGTTACTCGGTCAACTCCGAGCTTCACCGCTTCTCGCCGCGTGATCCTGGCGAGCCGCTCGACGGCATCGGCCAGTACCTCTACCCCAAGCGCTTTTCGACCTCGGTGCTCCCGAGTAACTAGCTTCGACGATGGCTCTCGTTCCGAAGATCCTTCAGCCCAAGCCAAAGCGCCCCGGCGAGGGCAACGGCCCGGTCAAGCCGAGCAAGGCCGCGCTCGAAGGCGCCGTCAACGTCGTCGACTGGATCGACGAGCGGACCGCGCTGTCCGGCGGTCTTCGCTGGATGCTGTTCCGCAAGGTCCCCCGCGGCGTCAACTGGTTCTACACGCTTGGCTCGGCGACGATGTTCGCGTTCCTGTCACAGGCGGTCACCGGCGTCTTCCTGGCGATGTACTACCGCCCGGACGCGACCGGCGGCGCGTACCAGTCGATCCGCTACATCACCGACCAGGCATTCCTCGGGCAGTTCGTGCGCGGCATGCACAAATGGGGCGCGTCGGTGATGGTGATTCTGATCTTCCTGCACATGGCGCGCGTGTTCTTCTTCGGCGCCTACAAATACCCACGTGAGCTCACCTGGATCATCGGCGTCGTGCTGTTGATCCTGACGCTGACGATGGGCTTCACCGGGTACCTGCTGCCGTTCGACCAGCGCTCCTACTGGGCCACGATCGTGGGCGTCAACATCAACGGCACCGGCCCGTTCATCGGGCCCTATCTCAGTGACTTCCTGCGCAGCGGCCCGGAGTTCGGTGCGAACACGCTGTCGCGTTTCTACGCGATCCACATGCTGCTCGTTCCCGGCGCGATCGCAGTGCTGATCGGGGCTCATCTCTATCTGATCACGAAGCTCGGGATCTCGGCGCCGCCTTGGCTCAAGGCCGAACCGGACACCAACGCGGATGCGGAAATGCCCGCCGAGCGGGCGGAGGTCTGATGAACCAGGCCGAAAAGGAGGCGTACCTCCGCGAGTACTCGATCCTGAAGAACGAGGGAAAGCCGTTCTTCCCGTACGCGGTTGCCAAAGACGCGCTGATGGCGGTCATCGTGATGATCGTGATCATCTTCCTGGCGCTGATGTTCGGCGCAGAGATCGGTCCCCAGGCCGACCCGACGACGACCACGTACGTGCCGCGGCCGGACTGGTACTTCTTCTTCCTGTTCGAGGTCCTGCGCGTGATCAAGCCGCCGGTGTTCACGCCGTTTGCGACGATCGGCGTGCCGACGATCTGCATGATCCTGCTGTTCCTCCTGCCGTTCTACGATCGCAGCCCCGAGCGGCGGATCGAGCGCCGTCCCGTCGCGCTCGCTGCCGGCCTTGCGACGATTCTCGCGATCGCGTATCTGACCTACGAGGGTGCGAACGCCGGCTCGCCGAACCAGGTCGACATGGCAGCGCCGGCCGACCTGAGCGCGGCGCAAGTGCAGACGTTCAACGCGGGCAAGCTGGTGGTCGGCCAATCCGGCTGCCTCGCCTGCCACATCATCGGCGATAACGGCAACAACGGACCCGGTCCGCCCCTGACCCACATTGGCTCGAAGCTGCGCCCGGCGGCGATCGCCTCGACTCTGGTCAACCCGACGGCGCCGATGCCGTCGTTCAAGGGCCTTGCCCAGCAGAATCCTCAGAAGTTCCAGAACCTGGTCAACTTCCTCTCAGAGCTCCAGTAGCAGGACTGCCACCGGCCGCTGAGATGACGGCCAGCGTTGACACAGCGCCATCCGGCGCCCCGGGGACTTTGGAGGAGACGCAGGTCCAGGCGATGTTCGACCGGATCGCCGGGCTGTATGACCGGATGAACTCGGTGATGACTGCCGGCCTGCATCATCGCTGGCGTCGGCGTGCGGCGGATCTGGCGGCCGTCGGCACGGGTGACCGCGCGCTCGACGTCGCGACAGGGACCGGGGATCTGGCGTTCGAGCTGGCAAGGCGGGTGGTCCCAGGCGGGGAGATTGTCGCCACCGATTTCTCCGAGAAGATGTTGGCGATCGCGCGCGGGAAGGCGCTCTCCTCGCCCGGCGGTGGGGCGCTGCCGGACGGCCTGGTCCGCTTCGAGACCGCGAACGCGCTCGCCCTCCCCTACCGCGACGACGAATTCGACGCCGCGACCGTCGGCTTCGGCGCGCGCAACTTCTCCGATCTGGAAGCCGGGCTGCGGGAGATGGCTCGCGTCGTCCGCCCCGGCGGTCGCGTCGTCGTGCTGGAGATCACCACGCCGCAGCGCCCGCCGCTCTCGACCTTCTTCGGGCTGTGGTTTGACCGGGTCGTTCCCGCGCTCGGGCGCCTTGCCGGCGACCCACAGGCCTACAGCTACCTGCCGAGCTCGGTCAAGCGCTTCCCGGCTCCCGCCGAGCTCGCCGCGGCGATGTCGCGCTGCGGCCTAGCTGAGATCCGCTACGTGGTCACGGCGGGCGGGATCATCGCGCTGCACGTGGGAGTAGTGCCGCGATGAACGCGGTCCGGGCGGTCGTCGAGGCCGGCGGGGCCGAGGTCTCGCGGCTGATGCTGCGCGTCGAGCAGCGGATGAGCGAGCTCACCAGTGGTCACGGTCCGCTGCTCGGCACCCACGCCGGCGCCACGATTGCCGCCGGCGGCAAGCGACTGCGGCCGCTGCTCGTGTGCCTCGCCGCGGGCGTTCCTGCGCCGGAAACCGACGGCCTCGTCCGGGCTGCAGTTGCGGTCGAGCTCGTGCATGGGGCAACGCTTGTGCACGACGACGTGCTCGATGGCGCGTCGCTGCGGCGTGGCCGACCGACGGTCGTCGCTCTCGGAGGACGGCGGCTGGCGACGGCAACCGGTGACCTCCTGTTCGCGCGCGCGTTTGCCGAGCTCGCCGCGGGTGGCTCGCTCGAGGCCGTGCGGATTCTGTCGGGAGCCAGTTCGGAGCTGGCATCGGGTGAGCTGATGCAGCGAAGCGACGCCTGGGACACTTCGGTCGGCGTCGATCGCTACCTGGAGCGCTGCCGGCTGAAGACCGCGGTGCTGTTTCGGGCAGCGTGTGAGTTGGGCGCGCTCGAGGGAGCGGGGGATCGTCTGCTGCTCGGATCCTTCGGCGAGCGGATCGGCGTGGCGTTCCAGCTCTTAGATGACGTCCTCGACGTCTCCGGCCCGCCCGAACGGACCGGCAAGCCGCGCGGCGCCGACCTGCTCGATGGGACCGTCACGCTGCCACTGATCGTCGCACGCGAGCGCGATCAGGCGCTGGCGTCGGTCGACCTGCGGGCGCTGCGCGGCGCTGAAGATGCGGCCGGGGTGTGCGAGCGGATCACGGCGACCGGCGCGCTCGAGGTTGTGCGGGCCCGCGCGATGGAGCTGGTGACGGCGGCGAAGTCGCTGCTACAGGCGGTGACCGACCGCCAGCAGGCAGCCCTTGAGATGGTCGCCGACGGTGTCGTCGAGCGGTATGCTTAGGGACGCCCTCCCGCCTCGACGTGGACGGTGGTCGGCTCGCTGACCCGGGACGACTAGAAGTCCTCGGGAAGGATCAGGTCCTTGTGCAGCGCCGAAATGAAGCGGTCGATCTGCTCGGCCATGTTGGCCTGGGTCAGGCGCTGCAGGTCCCCGAGCATCTCGGCGAGGCCGTCGTCGAGGCTTTCTTCCAGGCGGTCCACCTGCTCGCGGTCGTACTGTCCTTCTTCATACCACCAGCAGTTGGGGCACTCGATCGCCAGCTCCCAGCGATTGTCTGGGGCCTCGGACCAGCTGATGGGCTGGACCAGGTCGGAGTGGCACTGCGGGCAAACATGGAGGCCGCGCGGTGCGGTTTCATCTTTGTCGTGAAAGCGGACCACTTCGATTGAGCGTCCGCTCGGGAGGACAATTCGTCTGACTGAATGATGTTCGGGGTTGTGGTTCATCGGGGCCTCCTGATCGAGGCATCTATCGGCGCTTGCGCCGCACTACTTGAGTGCATTTCGAGACCTACAGGCACTGAGACCGCTACCCTTGGTGATCCCCATCCGGAGGCCTAGGAATGTTCCGTAATCCGACTACCGATCTGATCGTTGTCCTGGTGATCGTGTTGCTGATCTTCGGGCCCAAGCGGCTGCCCGGATTGGGCAAGCAGCTTGGCCAAGGACTGCGCGAATTCAAGGAGTCGATCACCGGCGATTCCGACGATTCCGAGCAGAGCGACCGGCCCGAGCTGACACGCAGCAGCAGTACGCCGCTGCCCGGCTCGCCCGACGTCACACAGACCCCGGCTGCCCAGCCGGCACGCGATCCGGCCGAGCGCAGCTCCTAGCGCGCGGTAGGGAGCTGGCAGATGGCGAAGGTCCTGCGGCCTATCGGGCACGAAGACCGTCTGAGCGTCATCGACCATCTCGATGAGCTTCGCTCGCGCCTGATCGTCTGCGGGATCGCGCTGGCGATCGCGTTCGCCTGCTGCTTCTGGCAAAACCAGGCGCTGCTGAAGGTGCTGAACCGGGCGCTGCCCGAGACGCAGAAGAACAGCGCCAATCACATCTCGGGTCTCACGCGCGACCAGGTCAATGCCTCGCGCGACCTGTCTGCGCTCGCTGGCAATCTGCGCCAGCTATCTGTGTCCCGGACGCAGTCCCAGCAAGATCGCAAAGTGTTCGCGGCAGCCGCACAACACGCGGAGGAGACGGCGAAGGCGTTGCCGCAGTCAACGCCCAAGCAGCTGCCGATCACGATCGGCGTGGGGGAGCCGTTCACGACGACGCTCACGGTCGCCGCCTACTTCGCGTTGCTGTTCACGCTCCCGGTGCTGCTCTATGAGGCCTACGCGTTTGTGCTCCCCGCCCTGAACCCGGAGGAGAAGCGGATCGCGCTACCCGTGATGGCGGCTGCGCCGGCCTTGTTCATCACCGGTGTCGCGTTCGCCTACTTCGTCGTCCTGCCGCCGGCGGTTCACTTCCTCCAGGGGTACAACAGCCAGAACTTCGACATCCTCGTTCAGGCGAAGACCTACTACACGTTCCAGATCTTCACGATGCTCGGGATCGGTCTGGCGTTCCAGTTGCCGCTCGGGCTGCTGGCGCTACAGCGGATGGGCGTGATCAACGCAAGCACGCTGACGCGCAACTGGCGCTACGCTACGGTCATCATCGCCGTCATCGCGGCGGCGATGCCAGGGGCAGATCCTGTGACGACCGGTCTGGAGATGCTCCCTCTCGTTGTGCTCTATCTGGCCAGTATCGTGATGCTCAAGATCGCCGACCGACGCGCAGCGGCTCGTGCCGCTTCGGATCTGACCGAGCCTTTCGGCGACGGCCTCGACCCAACCTAGGACCAATGCTTTTCGATCTTCGTGGCCGCGGCCGCCGCCGCACCGTCCAAACCGTCTACCTCGGTCTCGCCCTGCTGATGGGCGGCGGCCTCGTGCTCTTCGGCGTTGGTGCCGGAAACGGCTTCGGCGGCATCCTCAACGCGTTCACCGGCAACGGCTCCGGCAGCGCGCAGAAGCAGGTCGTCAGCCAGCAGGAGAAAGCAGCACTGGCCGCCGTCAAGGCCCGGCCGAACGACCCCGCCGCCTGGGGCCAGCTGGTTTCGGCTCGCTGGACCTCCGCCACCACCCAGGGCACCAACTTCGACCCGACCACCGGCACCTTCACCGCGTCGGGCAAGAAGGAGCTGAACTCGACCACGCAGGCCTGGCAGAAGTACATGACGCTGACCAAGAAGGCCGACCCAACCGTCGCGATTCTCGCTGCCCGCGCCTACGCACAACTGGGTGACTACGCCAACCAGGCCAAGGCCTGGGAGCTCGAGACGCTCGCGGACCCCAACCAGGCCAAGGGCTACGAATGCCTCGCGGCCTCTGCGTACGCCGCCAAGCAGACGCGCAAGGGCGATCTGGCCGCCGCCAAGGCCATCACCCTCGTGCCCAAGGTGCAGCAGCTGACCGTCAAGCAGGCGCTCCAGCAGGCCAAGACCAGCCCCCAAGTCGCCCAGCAGTGCTGAGCGCCTAACGGGTCGTGCCGTCTCGGCGACGCGTACCAGGCCGGCAGACGCCGGGTAAGATCGTCGCCAAGGGCCGTTAGCTCAATTGGTAGAGCAGGGGACTCTTAATCCCAAGGTTGGAGGTTCGATCCCTCCACGGCCCACTCTCAAGCCCCGCCAGAGCGGGCTTTTTCTTTGGCCGGACATGTACCAACTCTGAAACATGTCCCCGGAACGCCGTGTGTAATGCGAACGGTGCCGGCGCCCACTTAATAGGTGTGACCACATTGAAGACCAAAGTCGAGGTGCGCTCGGTGAACGGCCCGTCTCAGCTCGAGTTCGCGACCGTCTACCGGGAGAACTTCGACCGGTTGGCGGCGTTCTTCGCCCGCCGCTGTCGCGATCCGCAGCAGGTGGCGGACCTTACCTCGCAGACGTTCGTCGAGGCGATCAGCTCGGCCCATACCTTTCGGGGGAGCGGGACCCCTGCCGCCTGGCTGATCGCGATCGCCCGACGTGTCTACGCCCAGCACCTCGCCCGCGAGGCGGCCGGCGCCGACTTGATTGCTCAGCTCGGCGGGCAGCTGATCCTTGCCGACGACGAGGTGGAGGACCTCGCCGAGCGGGTCGA
The DNA here is from genome assembly GCA_963794285.1 of uncultured Solirubrobacterales bacterium. GTDB lineage: Bacteria > Actinomycetota > Thermoleophilia > Solirubrobacterales > Solirubrobacteraceae > Palsa-465. The sequence goes on along the minus strand of CAWCDS010000005.1, from coordinate 237,847 downwards.
CGCGCAACGCGACGGCAAGGAACTGCTCGAGCGGACCCGACTTTCTGAGGTGGAGCGGGAGGCGATCGAGCTCGTCGACTTGATGGACCTCACCCCGGCGGACGCCGCGCTCGTGCTCGGCATCTCACCCAATGCACTACGCGTGCGGCTATTCCGCGCCCACCGGCGACTACGAAAGGAACCCCGACGATGACCGCCTTTCAAGACGGGCTCTGGACCCGGCTCGTCGAGCAGCACGACGCCGACCGCGTCGCTCTCCAAACCGCACCCGCGACAAGCAGCAAGCGGCCGCAGTTCGCGAAGCGCCGGAGACGGTGGCTGGCAGCGGCCGCCGCGACCATCATTGCGGTGCCGGGCGTCGCCTACGCAGCCGGCTTGTTCACGAGCACGCAAACCGTCGCGAAGAGCCTTCCGGCGGGTGCGCGCATCTTCGGCAGCACGCCGACGTGCACGGTCGTGAAGCCGAACGTCGAGTATCGCTGCACGCTGGCAAAGGCGCCGCCTCCAGATCCCATCACGCACCTGACCCCCCAGCAGTGGCGGAAGCTGCTGGCGACGCCGCCGCACCTCGGAAAGATCAAGATCGTCAACCGACGCTACAAGGACTCGAATGGACAGTGGCAAATCGGCCGGTTTGTTCAGGCTCAGGAAATGCCTCGACTGGAGCGCATCACTCGGGCATACAGGAACAAGGTGCTGGCGAGCTTCGGGTTCACGCCCGCCCAGATCCAAGCCCACAACCAGGCCATCGATGGCGACGCCGCCGGCATCGGCGCGGGCCAATTCAAGGGCACCGTCGAGCCCACCATCAACACGACCCATCACATCAACGGCGGGTGCCGCGCGACCAACGCCGACGGAACGCAATGGGACTGCTATCTCGGACAGGCAGCGGTCAAGCAGAAGATCGTCACCGGCATCGGCGCGTACGCGTTCGGCCCAGGCGTCGGTTAGAGGTCCACCCCAAGCTCGACCAGCAGTTGCGCGAGCCCGGGATCACGCGCCCACGCCGCCAGCAGATCACCGATCCCGAACGTTTCGCGACCATCGGTCATTGCCAAACCAGCGCTCACCACCAGCACGCGCCGCAGCTTCTCATCCGCCGCCGGTCTGAACTCCACGGGCGCCGGGACACCGACGTCGGGGAGCCGGCCGCGCATCGGGCGGAGCCTGGTCGCGTTCACAGCCCGCTCGGGACCGGGCGACGGAAGTCGCTTGTGGACCGCTTCACGCACCGTCTTGGGATCAGCGCCAAGCGCCTCCAGAATCCGGCGCGCGGTGGCCTCGTGGACCTCGGCGATCCCGAGCAGCAAATGCTCAGCACCGATGTGCTGGGCTGCCCACGCTCAGCGCCTGACTCGCACGCGAATGCACCCTGTTCACCGAGGTGGAGAACGGCAGCTGCCCCTCGACCATCGGGGTTCTGCTCGGGCCCACCGGGGGTCTGCTCGGGCCCGGCAGCTCGCTGACCAACTCGCGGACACGATCGATCGTGATCCCGAGCTCAGCGAACACCTCGGACACGATCCCGTCCTGGACGGCGAGCAACGCCAACAACTCGTGCTCAGTCTCGATCCACCCATTCCCCGACGAGCCTGCCTCCTCCGACGCTTGGGAGATCACATTGAGTGCCTGTTGGGTGAATCGATAGGACAGACCGCAAGCATCCCACTCGCCCACCGCAACGGCAAGCAGCATCAAGTACCCCGGCGCGACCCACCCGTACCACCGGATCGACGCCCATCGCTGTGCATGATCGTGTGGGAGACTGGCGCGGATGAGTGCGCGGCTCATACGATCCCAATCAGCCATTTTTGCGAGAAGGCGCGGTGGGGGCTCGAGCGCGCGGGTATCGATTACGTGTGGTACCTATGCATGATTCTCGTTTGCAGCATGCAGCAGAGCCGCTAGGTTGATCGCATGAGCACTTCTCGCATCGCGCTTGTCACCGGCGCTAACCAGGGGCTCGGACGCGCGCTCGTCGAAGGGCTCGCCGCCCGTATGGCGCCGGACGACCTCATCCTGCTCACCGGCCGCGATCCCCATCGCATCGCGGCGGCCGCGACCGAGGTGGCCGGCGGACCCGCGGTCGCCCGCGTGGAAGGTCGCGTGCTGGACGTCCGCGACCCTGACGCAATCGCATCCCTGGCAACAGAACTCGGCGTAATCGACATCGTCTTCTCCAACGCGACATCACGGATGAGCCCGGCGGCTGACCCGGCTGATGAGGTTGATGCCGTCGCTGAGACCAACAACCTCGCCACGACCCGGATCCTGCGGGCATTCGCGCCGCGACTGCGACCGGGGGGCCGGCTGATCATCGTCGCGAGCGCGCTCGGGACACTCGACAAGGTCGACGAGCGGATCGCCGGACGGTTCGCCGACGTCGCCGAGCACGACCTCGACACCGTCGACGCGCATCGTGGCCGACTGGCGCCAGGCCGTTCGCGATCGCCGCGCAGAACACGAGGGTTACGGAACATGGCTGAACATCCCGTCGAAGGTCGCGCAGGTTGCCTCTGTGCGGGCAATCGCCTGCGAGCATCGTGCAGCCGATCTCGCCGAGAACAAGCTGATCGCGGCGCTGTGCCCCGGTTTGATCGACACGGATGCGTCACGGCCGTGGTTCGCAGACATGAGCCACGCGCAGACCCCGGTCCAAGCAGCATCATGGCCGCTTGAGCTTGTGCTCGGCTCGACCTTCGACCCGGCCTTCTACGGCGAGTTGGTCCAGTTCGGCAGGGTGCTCCCGTGGGAGACCGGGATCCCGGTACCGCACAGAGCGGTCGCCTGAGCTCGACAGCGCGAGCCACAGCCGGTACCGCCTGCTGACGTCCGGACGCCGTCAAAACCGCAGATAATTCTCCGACCGACCCTTAGGCCGAGCGTGCGTAGTGGCTTGGCGGCTGGCCGACGTGTCGGTTGAATGCTGTGCTGAAGGTGCTCGCCGAGCCGTAACCGACGCGCTCGGCGACCTCGGTCAGCGCGTTCTCCGGTTGGCGGAGGAGATCTTTGGCGAGAGCCATGCGCCAGGCGAGCAGGTATTCCATCGGCGGTAGGCCGACGGTGCGGGTGAACCGCTCGAAGAACGCGGAGCGTGAGAGCGCGGCGATTTGCGCGAGTTGGTTCACCGTCCATGAACGTGCAACGTGGACGTGCATCTGTCGAATCGCCGGGGCAAGCCGCGCGTCGGCCAACCCGCGCAGCAGTCCCGCAGGAGCGTCGTGCGCCGGTGTTGTGCGCAGCGCTTCGATGAGCAGCACTTCGACCAGGCGGATAAGCACGAGTTCGCGGCCGGATCTCTGTTCGTTCGATTCGTCGCCAACGAGTCGCACCAGGATCGAGACACGCTCGGAGCCGCGCACGTGGACGACCGTTGGCAACAGTGATGCGAGCAACGTCGTGTCGGGCGAGTCGAACACGAAGTAGCCGCCGAGCAGTCGCACCTCGGGGTCTGCGTCGGGCGTGCCGTGCCGGACCTCCTCGGTCGGGGCGGGCGTCACTTTGGGGTCGACCTGCTCGGCCGTCATCGGCTCGAGGCCAGAGATGGTGAAGCTCGGCGTTCACCGCCTCGCTCGCGCTCGAACTCGAGAACTTCAACGTCACCGTCAAGCTGGTCGAGCCCGGCTACGGCCCGTCGACGAACTTCACAAGCAACGTTCAGTCTCCGATCGAGGATCGGATCCCCGGGGCCTACGCGCCGTTCGCGCAGCGCGTCATGGCCGGGTTCCAGCAGCCGTCAGTCGTGACGCGCGCGTCCGACGTGGCCGAGACCGTATGGCGCGCCGCGAACGACACGACCGGGCAGCTGCGGTTCCCGGCCGGCCCCGACGCCGTTGCCCAGAGTCAGGTTCGATAAGCACGAGGGTGACCCGCCCCGACGGCGTGCGTGCGAGCGAAATCGACGGGATCGCGGGGGTGGTCGCATTGACGAAAAATACAAATACGGTGGGTTCGACGACCACCCCCTCGTTGCACTGGTGCTTGTCCATCAGCGTGCAACCACGCGAGTCGCCGGCGAGCACATGCCTAACCCAAGTTGTTAGGCGCCGGCCGGCTGTGGCCTGGTGGGCGCGCCACTCTCGCTCAGGCGCACGGCGATGTCGTCCGCGCCGGTGTCACGCCGGTCGCGCTCGAAGAGGCTGGCGTCCGGCCGGAAGCCCTTGACGATCAGGTAAATGCCGAGCGACAGCTCCCAGACAGCCTCCGGCAACGTCAGGATGAACGACGCCCCGGAACTCTGGCCGTAGGCGCCGAACAACACGAGAAGCGCCGTGACCAGAGCGAGGGAACCGCCGGCGACGCCGAACTGGGCAAAGTGTCGCGGCACAAGCCCGGACCGCAGCATCAGGTAGCCGAGAATGAGACCGTTGCCGATCGCCGCGCAGAACGCCGGGCCGAGCAGAAACGTCGCGTCATGGACGGCGACCAGCGACCGGCCGCTGAGGATGAGCGACGCGTTGTCGGTCCCGGCGGCGCCGGCGAGGTCCTTGCGCAGCGTCACCACCGCGAGCAGGCTGACGATGCCGACCGCGATCAGGCAGGACTCGACGACGCGCACGGTCACATAGCCCAGCGCGAGGCTTTCGCTCTGGCGCCTGAGGACGGGGTACAGCGTCACGGCCATGCCAATGCCGGCGACGAGCGTGAGGATCTCGAACAACGCCCCTACGTACACACGCGCGTCGCCGCCGGCGCCGACGATGAAGTTCGTGTGGTGGAGCACGTGGTCATACAGCGGCAACGCCGGGATGGAGATGAACGTGATGACCATGAAGATCCCCGCGATGCGCGCGGTTCTTCTCTCGGAGGCCGTCGGTCGTTCGCGCGTCGCTGACCCGTTCGGTGATGACGACATATTCTGCTCCTCTTGCTGGAAGGGAGCGGACCCGCTTCGGGGTCGACATGCCGTGGGCCGGCCGGAAGGTGGAGCCGCGAAGGGCCACCCGTCGCGCTCTTGGACGACGTGGCCGGCCGAGTCTACAGACCCCCATACCGGCGCGCCTCCCGAGCGGTCAAGCCGCAGTCGTCTCCCTGAGCGCGGAAGGGCGCACGCGCATTCGTCGTCACCGCTGCAGCCCCACGGCAGCGATCGCCACGGTACGATCCGGGATCGTGGTGTCGGCGACTGCGGAGCGGCAAATGCGTTCCGCCGCGATTGGGGGGATCGGCTGATGGCGAATTCGACGATCTACGACTTCAACCGTGGATGGCTGTTCGGCGGCGAATACGTCGCCAAGTCCGAACAGCCGGGATTCGACGACAGCCGTTTCGTCGAGGTGACGCTTCCGCACACGGTGACCAACCTGTCGTGGGGCGACTGGAACCCGGCCACTTGGCAGAAGAAGTGGATCTACCGCAAGCATCTCGACAGCTCGCAGCTCCCGAAGGGAAGAGTGTTCGTCGACTTCGACGGAGTAATGACAAGCGCGCGGGTCTTCCTTGATGGGCGCCAGGTGGGCCTGTACCAAGGCGGGTACCTGCCGTTCTCAGTTGAGCTGACTTCTCATGTACCTGCGGGCACGCACGTGTTCGCTGTGAAGGTCGACTCGGAATGGCAGAATGTTCCTCCTGAGGGGGACCCGAGGGGCGCCTGGACAATCGACTTTCTGGAGCCGGGCGGGATCTATCGGGACGTGACTCTTCGAGTCGTCCCGAACGTTTTTATCTCGGACGTGTTTGCGATGCCGCAGGGCGTGGTGAGCCCTTCTCCCACGCTCCGAGTCGAGGTCACGATCGACGCTGCGAGCGCGCCGCCGAAGCCCGTGGGCGTCCACGTGGAGCTTGTGGACGGCGCAGCGACGGTTGCCTCTGGGTCGACATCGGTGGCGATCACGAAAGCGGGCGCGCACGTTGTCAATCTGACGCTGACTGGGCTCGGCAAACCCGCCCTGTGGTCGCCGTCGAGCCCAAAGCTGTACACAGTCCGCACGACGCTCACCGATCAGAGCGGAGCGGAGCTGCACTCGCTCGATGTCAGGACTGGATTCCGCCAGGTGGCGTTCCGGCTCGATGGGTTTCATCTCAACGGCAAACCCTTCAAGCTCTTTGGCCTGAACCGCCATCAGCTGTTCCCATACCTCGGCATGGCAGCGAATGAGCGGCTCCAGCGGCGCGATGCAGAGTTGCTGAAGAACACGCTGAATTGCAACATGGTGCGTTGCTCTCACTATCCCCAGTCGCCGCACTTCCTCGATGCGTGTGACGAGTTGGGTCTGATGGTCTGGGAGGAGCCGCCCGGCTGGCAGTACGTCGGTGCGACCAAGGCATTTCAAAACCTCGTGGTGCAGAACGTCCACGACATGGTGATGCGCGACCGCAATCGACCTTCGGTGATCGTCTGGTCAACGCGCTTGAACGAGACCGGCAATCCCACGGCGCTCTACAAGCAAACGCGTCAAATGGCAGCACAGCTCGACAACTCCCGGCAGACGAGTGGTGCGATGCGCATCTACTCCACGAAAGACTGGGCACAGGACGTTTTCGCATACGACGACTACAGCCTGCACACGAACAAGAACGCTCCGCCGCTCAAGCCGCCGTTACACGGGTTTCCGTATTTCGTCAGCGAGGCCGTCGGAGCTCTGGACGGACCGCCGCTGTACCGCTGGATCGACAACAACGCCACGCTCGCGGCCCAGGCCGAGCTACACGCCCGAAAGCACAACTTCGCCCGATCGGCCCCGACGTACGCGGGCCTGCTTGGGTGGGCCGGGATTGATTACGCGTCGCTGAGCGGCGGCAACCGCGTGTGGCACAACATGAAGTGGGCCGGCGTGCTCGACACGTTTCGGGTGCCAAAGCCGGGCGCGGCGTTCTACCGCTCCCAATGCAGCCCGACGGACAACCCGGTCATTCTGCCGGTCTTCTTCTGGGACTTCGGGAAGTCGTCACCGGCGACGGGGCCAGGGAAGCATGCGATGGTCGCGACCAACTGCGACTTCCTGGAGTTCACGATCCAGGGGCGTCCACCATTCCGCGGATTCCCGGACCATCAGAACTACGGGCACCTGGACCATCCGCCGGTGTTCGTCGACTTGACAACCGCCAAGGGAGCCCACCCTCCGGAGCTGACGATTGACGGGTACGTCGGGACGACGAAAGTGCACTCGATCACGATGTCTGGAGACACCGCTGGTGATCATCTCGACTTGACGATCGAGGACCAGACGATCGAAGCCAACGGACACGACGCAACCCGGCTCACATTTCGCGCTGTCGACAAGTACGGCAACCAGCGGCCCTACGTGACCGGCGATGTCACGCTTTCGCTCTCAGGCCCGGGTATCCTCACGCCGACGACGTTCCCATTCCAGACGTACGGCGGCGTCGGCGGCGGATATGTCCGCGCGTACCCACGGCGGACCGGCACGGTGAGGGTGACCGCCAAACACCCGGCACTCGGGACGGCGACGGGAGCGCTCGAGGTCGTGGATAACCAACAGCAGTGGATATAGCTGCTCGCCACCGATCGCCAGATGATGCTGTCCAGTTCCCCCGTGGGAGCAGTCCGGTGTCCCGAGCGGCAGCCGCCTCGACGTCTGCGCAGACGGGGCGGCGGGCGTGTTGCGGGTGAGCGATCATCGCTGTGGGTCGCCGACGTTCTTGCAGCGCAACCGCTGATCCGATAGAAAGCCGTCGTCCAATCGAACCCCGGTGCTGGGGAGCGGCATAGGCCGTCAAGGCTCGGGCATCAAAGGAGGGGATTGTGCGCGCCATTCATCCGGTGCGGTGTTTCGTTGCTGCTGTGATCGCCGGGGCCAGCCTGTGCGCTGCGGCACCGGCGCTTGCCGTTCCGTTCCACATCAATCCTGCGGGTCTGCGCTCGCTGGCCTCGCCCCCGACGACATCGTTCTGCCTGCAGAACCTCGGGATCCATTGCTACGACCCGCCGCAGCTCGAGAAGGCCTATAACCTCTCGCCGCTGCACACGCGTGGGATCGATGGCCGGGGAACCACGATCGTGATCGTCGACTCGTTCGGGTCTCCGACAATCGCCAACGACCTGCACGTCTTCGATCAGACGTACGGGCTGCCCGATCCGCCGGGTTTGACCATCCGTCAGGACGCAGGTCCGGTTCCGGCGTTTGACCCCACCAACGACGACATGGTCGGTTGGGCGGAGGAGACGACGCTGGACGTCGAGTGGTCACATGTCTTCGCGCCCGGCGCACGGATCCTGCTCGAGGAAACACCGGTCTCGGAGACCGAGGGGGTGCAGGGCTTCCCGCAGATCGTGCAGGCCGAGAACTTCGTGATCAACCACCATCTCGGCGATGTCATCTCGCAGAGCTTCGGCGCGACAGAGCAGACGTTCCCGAACACACAGTCGCTGCTGAACCTTCGCTCGGCGTTCTGGAACGCGTTCGTCCGCGGAGTCACCGTGCTCGGCTCCTCGGGTGACACCGGCGCGACCGACTACCAACTCAACCTCAGCGACCTCTATCCATTCCGCGTCAACAGCTGGCCGTCGTCTGACCCGCTGGTGACGTCGATCGGCGGGACGATGCTGACGCTTGACGACAACGGCAATCGCCTGGCTCCGGACGTCGTTTGGAACGACCTCAACACGGTCGGCGGCGGCGCCGGGGGCGGCGGTGTCTCGTCGATCTTCGGGCGCCCGCTGTTCCAGACGGCCGAGCGCCACGTCGTCGACGGCAGCCGGGGAACCCCGGACATCAGCATGAGCGCAGCGGTCGACGGCGCGGTCGTCTACTACTGGACGTTTGTGCCGTCGAGCGCGGGTTACCACCTGGTCGCCGGCACGAGCGAGGCCTCGCCGGAGTTCGCCGGGATCGTCGCGATGGCCGATCAGCTGGCCGGGCACCGGCTCGGCAACATCAATGGCCGCCTGTATGCGATCGGGTCCGGCCGCGCGGGGGTCGTGGACGTCACGAGCGGCAACAACACGTTCGGGCCGTTCACGAACGGCGACGGGAACACCTACACGGTGCAGGGATTCGACGCCGGCCATGGGTATGACCTGGCCAGCGGTCTCGGGACCGTTGACGCCGCGCGGTTCGTGCCGGCGCTCGCGTTCTCGCACTGAGACTGAACCACGGCGGACATCGCTCTGAGTCGTGGCGGCCGGCGGGCCGCCACGACTCGCCGTGGGCACCGGCAATGGCGCGGATACCTGGACCAGCGGTCTCGAGGGGACCTGGACCGCCACCCCGGTGAAATGGGACAACAGCTTCTTCTCCAACCCCTGGTTCGAGGTCTACGGCTCCGACAACTCGGCGGACAAGTTCATGCGGGACTTCGTGGCAGCCTGGGACAAGGTCATGAACCTCGATCGGTTCGACCTCGACTGACGGTAGTTGCTGGGTTGGTGACCGGTTCGTGGCGAACCGGTCACCAACCCCTGTCGCGGCTCAGGAGAGCCTCCGGCGGCCGGGTGTTCAGGACGTCGGCGGCTGTGGCCCACCCGCGGCGCGCGGTGGCGACCGAAAGTGTGATGTTGTCCAAGCCCGCCGGGGAGTGTGCGTCGGTGGAGCAGACGATCGGGACGCCGGCGCGCAGCGCATCGCGAACGTGCTCGCCGCTGAGGTCGAGCCGGGCCGGCAGGCCGTTGACCTCGAGGGCGACGCCGTGCGCCCGCGCGAGGTCGAAGATCTGCGCCAGGTCCAGCGCGCTCTCAGGGCGGCGGTTGATGAGTCGGCCAGTAGGGTGGCTGAGACAGCGAACGGCCGGGTGGCGCAGAGCCTCCTCCACCCGTTTGGTCATCTCGGCGCGGGGCATTCGTTGCCCGCCATGGACGCTGGCCTGGACCCAGTCGAGCTCAGCGAGGACGTCGTCGGGGAGGTCGAGCCGCCCGTCGGGGAGGATGTCGCACTCGATCCCGCGCAGCACCCGGAACGGAGCCAGCTCCGCGTTGGCCGCCGCGATCTCCTCGCCCTGGCGGCGGACGTCGTCGGCGGTGAGCCCCCGCACCGCTCCGACCGCGGGTGTGTGGTCACAGATCGCCAGGTACTCATAGCCCCGTGCTCGAGCGGCGCGCGCCATCTCCGCGACGCTCACGCGTCCGTCTGACCACGTTGTGTGACAGTGCAGGTCCCCGCGGATCTGCTCGACCTCGACCAGCGGCGGAGGCTCTCCGCGGAAGGGCGCCTCGCGCAGCTCGGGAGGACACCAGGGGACGCCAAGGGCCGCGTAGAGCGCGTCCTCGTTGGGGCAGGCGGGAAGAGGGTCAAGCGGCTCGAGCGCCGCCACGTAGTCGGGCGACCCGGTCGCACGCATCAGCGCGGTGCCGAACGAGTTCGGTTCGGGGACCGTCAGCTCCACGGGGACCCCGTCCACGGTGACGCCGACGGCGTGGCGCTCGCCCTGCTCGATCACGGCGACGATCTGGGGTAGCTCCGCGAACCGTGCCAGGACCGCATCGGGTGCCGATGCCGCACGGACGACCGCGAGCTGGTGGCAGGAGTCACACCAGCGCCGCACATCGCCTGCGGGCTCGGCGTCGAGAGCGCGCGCGATGCCGCCGACGAGATCCCACGCGCGGTTGAGCCACACGCCGCGTCGCGAGCTCGTCTCGGTCTCCCGGGCCAGCGCCGAGACGATCTGCGCCTCGGTCTTGGGGCCGATGCCAGGCACGTCGCGCAGGCGGCCTGCGGCGGCCGCCTCACGCAGCTCGCCGGCGGTGCGGATGTCGAGCGCGCGAGCTATGTCGATGGCGCGCTGGGCGCTGAGCCCGAGGTAGCGGCCGAGGCCGACGAGGTCAGGCACAAGGTCTCGCTCGAGCTCGGCGAGCTCTGCGATCTGTCCCGTGGCCATGAGCTCGCGCAGGCGAGCCTCGATCCCGGGGCCGATGCCCCGTAGCTCGCGGCCCCGACCGGCGGCGACGAGCTCGGTGACCGGCACCCCGCTGTGGCGGACGGTCTCGGCCGCCCGCCGGTAGGCGCGGATCGTGTACGGATTGGCGTCGCCGAGCTCGAGCACCGCAGCTAGGGCGTCGAGCCGGTCGGCGATCTCGGCATTGTCCACTAGGTCGCGGCGGCCTTGTCCACGAGATCGCGCTCACCCGGATGTCGGCGCGCGCGCGGGCGTTCGCTGACGTCGTCAACCATCTGTGGGATTTTGCCGCGGGATCGGCGGCGCAGGCGGGAATCTTCTCGGCGCTCAGGTATCCCTACCGTGGGACAGTAGACGTCTGATGACTACTTGAATAATCTCCCAACGGTTTGACAGGCCAGCGGGCCGCCCTGTGATAGCTCAGAGATGGCCGAGCTTGTCCGGGTTGCGCACGATGCGTACAGTCTGGATCCGGCCCTCGACGACATCCACCGTGAGCACGCTCCAGACCCGGACCTCGGCCTGCTGCTGCGCAACGGCCCGAGTCGTTGCGCCGCCGGCGTCGTCTCGCGCGCCCCTGACGAGCGCGGCGAACTGCTCCCCTTCGAGGTCATCGGACTGCAGGAGCGCCAGCGCCCTCTCGGCCGCGAGCCGCTCGGCCTCCCCAAGCTGCCGCTCCAGCCTCTCTGCTCGCCGGAGCTGCTCTGTGTCGACGGCTCGCTCGTCCGCGCTCATCCGCTCCTCCTACCCTGCAACCGTTGTCTTACCCGCTTGACAAGTGGCGGCGCTCGGCTGTGACACCTGCGAGCGCATGCTTGAGACCTGGGCCGGCGTCGTTGGGCTGATCGTCCTCCCATCACGCCAGGGCGCCGCCGCCGGAGGCAGCGAGGGCACGTTCGCTGGTTGGATAGACATCGAAAGCGCGATCAAGGCCGGTGAGCGACAACACCTTGAGCGCGCTTGGGACGTTGCAGACGAGCTTCAGCTGGATGCCGCGTCGTAGCGCGCGACGGCGGGCGTGTACGAGCACCCCGAGACCGGATGAGTCGACGAATTCGATGCCGCACAGATCGAGCACGAGTTGCTCCGGAGCGTCGCGGAAAGCTTCGTGGATGGCAGCAACGAGCCGACGGCAACGGCTCAGGTCGACCGCCCCGCGGACCACGAGGACGGAGACGGAGCCGGCGTCGCGGCGCGTCACCTCGAAGCGGCTACGTCCCATCGACGATCGGTTGGCGTGCCGCCGGTACGTGATTCAGCGACCGCGTCGAGTGTCCGCACCTCCGCGAGCTGCTGCTTCTCGGCCGCGAGGCGTGCCCGCTGGCACGCCGGACAGATGCCTACCTGCCGCTCGTGTTGCGGGCAGTGGGCGGTTCGGGCAGTTCTCATCAGCTCCATGCCTTTCGGATCACTGTCTGTGCCGGTGCCGAGCAAGTCCGGTCCCGAACCGGCAGAGCCAGGAATACGCAGCTCCTCAGGGGGTGAAGAGGGCTGTGGCTGAACCACCTGATACCCGTCTAATCGTTAATCAAACCTTTGCTGCACCGATGTTCGCGCGGGTCCTGCTTCGGAGTCCCGGTCAGGCGTACAGGGCGTCGAAGCGCTCGGCGTATTTCTCGTGGATCACGCTGCGCTTGACTTTCAGTGTCGGAGTCAGCTCGCCGGTCTCCTGAGAGAAATCGTGGTCGAGGATGAAGAACCGCTTGACCTGTTCGGACCGCGCATACTTTGCGTTCGCCTTGTCGAGTTCGCCCTGGATCAGCGCGATCACCTCGGGATGCCGTGCCAGCTCTGCGATCGACTCCTCGGCGATGCCGCTGCGCTGCGCCCACGGCACGATCTCCTCCTGGTCGAGCGTGATCAGCATCGTCGGGAACGGCCTGCGGTCGCCGTGCATCACCGCTTGTGAGACGTAGCGGGTCTGCTTGAGGTCGTTCTCGAGATTGGCGGGGGTGAGGTTCTTGCCACCCGCGGTGATGATGATGTCCTTCTTGCGGCCCGTTATGAACAGGTAGCCGTCGTCGTCGAGCCGGCCCACGTCCCCCGTGTGCAGCCAGCCGTCCACCACGGAGCCGAATGACGCGTTGTCATTCTTGTAGTAGCCGCGAAAGATGTTGGCGCCCTTCAGCAGGATCTCGCCGTCGTCGGCGATCCGGATCTGTACGCCCGGATGCGCGCGGCCGACGGAGCCGAACCGATGGTCTCCGGGCCTCATCCCGGTCGCCGTCGTCGAAGTCTCGGTCATCCCGTAGCCCTCCATCACCGGCACGCCGGCCGCGTAGAAGAACTCGAGAATCTCCTTTGCGATCGGTGCGGCTCCGGTGACGGCCTCGCGCAGCCTGCCGCCGAATGCACCGCGCACCGACCTGAACAGGCGCTCGTCGGCCTCGTGGTAGGCGGCCTGCAGCTCGGATGGGATCGCCTGACCAGCATCCTCAAGCTGCCGGACCTTCAGCCCGACCTGCGTCGCCCGGGCCACGAGTTCAGGCTCGGCGTGCGAGGTCACAAGCGTGTAGAGCTTCTCGAAGATCCGGGGTACCGAGGGTAGATATGTTGGGCGGACCTCGGACAGTTCCGGGATGATCTTCGCCGTGTCCCCTCCCCAGTAGGCAATCGCGACGCCACGGTCAGCGCCGATCAGCATCAGCAGCAGCCCGAATGCATGCGCCAGCGGCAGGAACAGGTAGATCAGATCATCTCGGCTGGAGACGATGCCGCGCTCGGCGACCATGTCCAGCACCGCGCGATAGTTGCCGTGCGAGAGGACGCAGCCCTTCGGCGGGCCGGTTGTGCCTGAGGTGTAGATGAACGTGTACGGGTCGGCCGCCGTGACAGCCAGCGCCCGCTCGTCGAGTTCAGCCTGTTCGCGCGCGCGTCCGCGCGCGCGTAGCTCGTCGAGACCGATCGTGCCGTCGCCGGCACCAGCGCCAGCGCCTGCGATCACCACGATCTGGCGGAGGTTGGGCAGCTGATCGCGGACCGCGTCGATCTTCTCGACCTGCGAGGAGTCCTCGCAGACGATCGCGACCGACTCGGAGTTCCCGGCGACCCATGCGCACTCTTCCGGTGAGTTAGTCGGATAGATCGGCACCACGACCGCTCCGGCCGCGCTGATCGAGAAGCTGCACCAAGCCCACTCGACCCGCGTCGTGCACAGCATGCTGACCCGCTCGCCGGGCTTGATGCCGAGGTCGATCAACCCGCGACCGATCTCCGACACGATCGCACCGACCTCAGCAAACGTGACCTCACGCCATTCGCCGTCGTCCTTGTGTTTCTGTGCCACGCGATCGCCGAACAGCTCGACGGCTCGCGGGAGTAGATCGGCGATCGTGGTCGAACCCGTCGTTCCTATTGCCGTGGCGGTCTCCATCAGGCGTCATCCTGACAGAACAGCTGACGAAGGAACTGCTCGCGTTGACGACGTCTCAGCGCGGATCGGGCCCGGAGATCACGTTCGCCTTTTCGGCCGCGAACTCGGCGTCGGTCAGCGCCCCGCGGTCGTGCAGGTCGGAGCTCGGCCAGTAGCATTGGCGCCCGGACCAGGAAGGACCGTGTCGTGCAATGAGGGTCTTGATCGCCTTGCTCGTGTGGGTCGGCGCCGTGGCCGGGGCTGCGGGGGTGTCGAGCGTCGTCGCCCACAGCGTCCACTCGCCGCTGTTCTCGCTCGCGCGGGTGAAGGCAAACGTGCCGGCCGCGCTTGCGCAGCGGATCGCCACCGTCGGCCGCGTTCCCAAGTCGCAGTTGCGCTACATGATCGCTGAGGTCGACTCCTCCGACCATCGGTTCCACTGGCTCATCTACACGCAGCCCGGCAGCGGGGCGGAGTACTTCCAGATCTCGGGACCGACCGGCCCCCTGTTCGAATACCGCACCGGCAGTCCCACTGGCCTGCAGCGGATTCGTGGCTGAGATCAGGATCTCGCGCTGGCCCGGCGCGCGCACACGCACACGCACATGCGCATTGTGGTCGCTGCTCGCCGCGCTGTCCCTGGTGGCGGTCGTGACGCTCGCACGAGCGGCGTCGCCGGCGAGCGCCGCGGCGACGTACAACCCAAACGACCCCCGGCAGCTCGCCGAGTATCGGCATGCGCTCAAGCTCGGGGTGCAAGCGTACGTGTACGGCTACCCACTGCTCGACACCAACCGAGTGTTCCGCACGAGCACCAGCGTCAACGTGCCCGACGGAGCCGGCGGTGGCCCCGTCAACCAATTCAGTCACATCAGGCGTCTCGCCGATCCCAGCGACAAGACCGTGGTCGCCCCGAACCACGACACGCTGTACTCGATGGCCTGGCTCGACCTCGCAGCTCAGCCGGTCGTCATTCACATGCCCGTCGTGCGAACTCGCTTTGTCGTGATGGAGTTGCTGGACCCGTACACGGAGAACTTCGCCGCCATCGGCTCCGTCGGCCGTCCCGCCGGCGACTACGCGGTCATCCCACGTGGCTGGCGCGGCCGTCTGCCGAGGGGCGTCAGAGCGATCCGATCCCCGTTCCAACGGGTCTGGATCATCGGGCGTACATACATCAGGGACGCCGCCGATACCCCGAACGTGGTCCGGATCCAGAACGAGTACGCGCTGACACCGCTGGACGAGTGGGGCACGGCGTACAAGCCGCCGCGACCCAGGCATGTGCGCAAGACCTCGACGACGTACAAGGTGCCCGGAACACAGTCAGGACAGGATCCGCTCGCGTTCTTCGATGCGCTGGGCGATCAGCTCAAGCAGTTTCCGCCCCCCGCCGCCGACCGGCCGATGCTCCAGCAACTAGCGTCCGCCGGGATCGGGCCCGGGCTGCATCCGCGAGCCGAGCCCCGGCTTGACGCCGCTACCCGCCAAGGCCTGCGCGACGCCGTCGCTGCCGGTGCGAGCCAGGTCAAGACCGACGTCCAGACGGCGTTCCTGACCGGCGCGCCGAAGCACAACGGCTGGCTGGTGGATCGGACCGGAACGTATGGCACGGACTACACGACGCGCGCTGTCGTCGACGCGATCGGCCTCGGAGCGCCGCTGTCGTCACTGGCGATCTACCCCTTCACGGTCACCGACAACGACCTGCAGGCACTGTCGGGTGCGAATCGATATGTGGTGCACGTTTCGGCCCGTTACCTGCCGTTTCCCGTCCGGGCGTTCTGGTCGATGACCCTGTACGACTCACTCGGTCTGTTCGTCCCCAACAAGGCCGGGATCTACCTGATCAACAACCGCTCGAACGTTCACTACAACCCCGACGGGTCACTCGATTTGTACATTCAGCCGACGGCTCCGCGCGACCCGCTTCAGCGGCGCAACTGGCTGCCGGCGCCCGTAGGCAGCGCGTTCCGGCTGATCATGCGCCTGTACGACCCCGACAACGTCGCGGGGATCATCAGCGGCAGCACGTGGCAGCCACCGACGGTGATGCGGTGCCTGCCCAGCGGCAGTAGCGCTTCGGGCACAGCCTGCGCCCAATAGCCAACGGTGGTCCCGGATTCCAGTGGCGCGAGGTGGGACCGGTCTGACACGGATGAGAGACTCTCCGACGAGCTCGCAGGACCGTTCTCGATTGATTTCAAAGCCCCGATCCAAAGCGATTGACCTGAATCAGCCACGGCCGGTCGCAGGCGTCATCGCAGCGGCACTGAAGCTGTACGCGCGCCATCCGTTCTTGTTTGCAGGGCTCGCGCTGATGGTCGTCGTGCCCTACGAGCTCGCGGTGCTTGCACTCACCCATATACCTCCGCTCGGCGCTCGGCACGAAAGTCCGGGCACCGCCTTGACACTGGGTTTGCTGGACGTCGCGTTCGTCGGCCCGATGCTGTCTGCCCTGTACGTCAACGCCGTGATGACGGCCGGCGCGTCGGAAACGCCCCGGCTACGGGCAGTCGCGAGCCGCGGCCTGACGGCGCTGCCGGTTGTCGTCGCGGCCCAGATCGTCGCGGCGCTCGGGATTGCGGCTGGGCTGTTCGCGTTCATCCTGCCGGGTGTCGTGCTCGCGGTTCGCCTGGCTGTCGTCGCACAGGTCGCGGCGATCGAGCGAACCGACTGGATGGGTGCGTTGCGACGCAGCCTTGTGCTGACGCGAGGTAAGCCGCTGCACGTGTTCGCGGTGATCTTCTTCGCCGCCGCCGTCGATCTCGCGCTCGCGGCGGCCGGCAGTGCGATCACGAAGCCGACGACCCGAGCTGGGGATGTCGTGCTCGGCATCGCCGTTGTCACCGTGGCGCGATCGTTCGCCGCACTGACGACGGCGGTGCTCTACTTCGACCTCGTCGCCCGTCAGTCTGAGGGCTAGTGCTGCACTAGCGCGCGGCGCGGATCGAGCGCACCGAGCGCTTCCGCTGCTCCGCTTTGAGCGACTGCGCGGTTGCGGCTGCGCGCTTCTCCGCATACATGGCGTCGTCCGCGCGGCTGAGCACCGCTTCCTTGTCCGAGGCATGCCGGTCGAAATGGGCGACGCCGATGCTTGCACTCAGCCGCACGCGCGTCCCCGAGACGTGCATCGTCACCGCCGCGATGCGCCGCCTCAGCTCATTGGCGACCGTGTTCGCCGTGGCAGCGCTGACGTGCGGAAGCAGGACCGCGAACTCATCGCCGCCTAGGCGGGCGGCGATATCGGTCGACCGCAAACGCTTTTGGATCGCTGCGGCGACGGCTTTCAGCGCGTCGTCACCGACGGCGTGGCCATAGGTGTCGTTGACCTGCTTGAAGTGATCGAGGTCGATCATCAGCAGCGCGGCCTCGTCTCCGTAGCGCCGGCAGTTCTCCACCTGCAGGAACAGGTCGCGCTCGAGATGCCGCCGATTGCGCACACCTGTCAGCGAGTCGTAGTCCGCTAGCCGGCGCAGCCGCTCCTCCATCAGCTTGCGCCCGCTGATGTCCTCGACCTGGACGATCAAGTGGAGCGGTTCGCCGCGGCCGTCGCGCACCAGAGACACGGACACGTTTGTCCAGATCGTCTGACCCGAGGCGTTCAGATGGCGCTTCTCCGTACGGTAGGCGCGGATCATGCCGGCGAGCAACTCGCGATTCTTGTCGGCATCGAGTTCGAGGTCATCAGGGTGGGTGATGTCGTGCATCGTGACGCCCAACAGCGAGTGCTCGTCGTATCCCGTGATCTCGCACAGCGCGTGGTTGACCCGCCGGAAGGCACCATCCAGCGCGACGATTGCCATCCCGATCGGCGCGTGCTCAAAGGCGAGACGGAAGCGCTCCTCGGCTTCCTGCAGATCCGCCTCGGCCTGCTTGCGCGCGGTGATGTCCGAGATCCTGCTCGTAATCAGAATCCCGTCCTCGGTCTCGAGCGTGCTGAGCGACACCTCCACCGGAAACTCCGAGCCATCGTGCCGGCGCGCCGTCAACTCGAAGCCGGTCCCCATCGGCCGGGTGTGGGGACTTGCGGTGTACCGCTCACGCTGAGCCACGTGACCTTCGCGCAGCCGACTCGGAATCAACAGTTCGATGCGCTGCCCGAGCAACTCTTCCCGGCCGTATCCAAACAGCTTCTCGGCCTGCTCGTTGACGATCACGATCTCGCCGGCGCCATCGACGATCACGATCGCCTCGGCTTGAGATTCGAGCAGCTTGCGGAACATGCGGTCGCCCCGTCCATGCTCATTGAGCCCCTGAGGATTTGTTTCCGGCCGACTACTCATGCCGTTTCGTCGCGGGCGCCCGAACCTCCATGCTTTGAGATCGACCTAATCGCCCGACGTCTGGGCCGGAGGTACTACGACCATCGTGTCCGTAGTTGTCCGTAACGTCGCCTTCTCCTGAGAGCAAGCATCGCCCGAATCACACGTCAGCCCTCGTAGTTCTCCACAAGCGGCGTGCGGCGTGCGGCGGATGCGTCACGCGCAGCGTTGATCGACACTGGGCACCGCTTGAAAGCCAGGCCCTGAGGGGAGGTAGTACACGTGGTGTTGCGAACGGTTGACGGCTCATGAGCCACGTCGTGTTCCCGATTCTGTGGGCGCTCGCGATCGTCGTGTTCGTTGCGATTCTCGCGTCACGGGCGCGGATGTTGCTTGCGGCGCGGCCCGCGTCCCGGTTCGACCATGTCGTAGCGCGGATCAGGCGGATGACCGTCGACGGCCTCGGCCAGCGCAAGTTCCTGTCCGGTGAGCAGCCGGCGGGGATCATGCACGCGCTCGTGTTCTGGGGCTTCGTCGTCCTGATGCTTCAGGTGATCACGCTGTTCGGCCGGGCGTTCGATGCGAACTGGAACATCCCCGGCTTCGGCCCCGACCAGCTGCTCGGGCCGCCGTTCTTCATCCTGCGCGACCTGCTCGAGGTGACGGTGATCGTCGGTGCCGGCTACATGCTCTATCGCAGGGTGATCGTCCATCCATCGCGGCTGGTCGGCATCGCTCCCGCGGAGCAGCGCTTCCGTGACGCGGATCACCGAGAGGCGATCCTGATCCTCGTGTTCATCGAGCTGATCATGCTCGGCGGCCTCTTGTATGACGGGGCGCACCTCGTCGCGTTCAACATCCACGGCAACGAGCGCGACTTCGCGCCGCTGAGCGCGCTTGTCGCGGCTGCGTTCAGCGGGCTCAGTCACTCGACCGCGCAGACGTTGAGCGAGGTCGGGTGGTGGATCCACTGCGTGACGATCCTGATCTTCCTGAACCTGCTGCCGCTGTCCAAGCACTTCCACATCATCACCGCGATCCCGAACGTGTTCCTGTCGAAGCTGCCGCCGCGCGGCGTCGAGCGGCCGCTCGCGATCACGCAGGTCCCCGCGGCGGGCGTCGGCGCACTCGAGAAGCCGGCCGAGGGCTCAGTCGGCGTCGCGTCGCTGCTCGATTTGAGCTGGAAGCAGGTACTCGACTCGTTCACCTGCACCGAATGCGGGCGCTGCAGCGCCGTCTGCCCCGCGACCGCAAGCGGCGCACCGCTGGCGCCGCGGCAGCTGATCCTCGACATCCGTGACGCGCTCTATCACGGCAGCGACGGCAACGGCGAGGGCGCTCCCGGGCCGCTGATCTCATCCGATGTCCTGTGGTCGTGCACGACATGCATGGCGTGCGTCGAGGCCTGCCCAGTCGGGATCGAGCACGTGCCGACGATCGTCGACATGCGCCGGCACCTCGTTGAACAGGGGGACTTCCCGGATCCGCTGCTGCAGGCGACGCTCGAGAATTACGCCAAGCAGGGCAATTCCTACGGGAAGTCCGCGCGGATGCGGGCTCGCTGGGCCAAGCCGCTCGAGTTCAAGATCCCCGACGCCCGCAAGGAACCGGTCGAGTACCTCTGGTTCGTCGGCGACTTCGCGTCGTTCGACGAGCGCGTCCAGGAGGCCTCGCGCGCCGTCGCGACGATCCTTCACGGTGCCGGCATCTCGTTCGGGTTGCTCTACGAGGGGGAGCGCAACGCCGGCAACGACGTTCGCAGGATCGGCGAGGAGGGCCTGTTCGAGCTGCTCGTCGAGCAGAACATGGGGTCGTTCGGCGAGGCGCAGTTCGACGCGATCTTCACGACCGATCCACACTCGCTGAACACGCTGCGCAATGAGTACCCGCAGTACGGGCTCGACAAGCCGGTGTATCACTACACCGAGTTGCTCGCCGACCTCGTCGCGAATGGCCGCATCGAGTTGAGCACGCCGCTGACGAACACGCGCGTCACGTACCACGACCCGTGCTACCTGGCGCGCTATAACCGGATTACCGAGGCGCCGAGGAAGCTGATCGAGGCGACCGGTGCCGAGCTGGTGGAGATGCCGCGGAATGGAATCAACACCTTCTGTTGCGGCGCCGGCGGGGGCCGGATCTGGATGGGCGACGACGAGCAGATCGACGAGCGGCCAAGTGAGCAGCGGATCCGCGAGGCGCAGGCGCTCGACGGCAAGATCGACTACTTCCTCGTCAGCTGCCCGAAGGATCTGGCGATGTACTCGGACGCAGCCAAGACGGTCGGGGCCGAGTTCGAGGTTGCGGAGCTGACGGCGCTGATCGAGCAGGCGCTCGGTCAAGCGGTGCCCGTGCCGGCGCCCGAGACGGCGCCGGCCTCAGGCGATCCGATCACTCCCCGAGCAGTGACGTGAGCTCGTCGGCGACTTCGAACAGGTCGGCAACAGCCCCGTAATGGGCGATGTTGAAGATCGCCGCGCCGGGATCCTTGTTGACGGCGATGATCAGCTCCGCGCCCTGCATGCCCTCGATGTGCTCCGGCGCGCCCGATACGCCGAGCATCAGGTAGAGCTTCGGACTGACGTGGGCTCCTGACTTACCCACCTGACGCACCTTGGGCAGCCAGCCGGAATCGACGACTGGCCGCGAAGCGGCGAGCTCGGCATCCAGCGCCTGCGCCAACTCTTCCGCCACCGCGATGTTCTCGCTGCCCCCGATGCCGCGGCCGACGCACACGATCCGGTCGGCCTTCGTCAAATCCACGCCCTCGTCGGACGGCTGCACAGACTCAACGAACGTCGTCCGCAGGTTCTCCAGCTCCGCCGGCGCTGCAAGCACGACGCGCTCGGAGCCGGCGGGCGACGGCTCCTCTGACAGTGCTGTCGAGTTGACGGCGACCACCGCCGGCAGCGGTGTGCGGACAGTGGCGTGCAACTGTCCGCCGTAGACGCCGCAGACCGCCTGTGCCTCGCCGGCATCGAGCGAAAGCTCGAGGCAATAGCCGACGAACGGCCTGGCTGCCCGGGTCGCAACCGCCGCCGCAAGGTCATAGCCGGCGGTCGTGTTCTCCAGCAGGACAAGGTCAGGCTGCCGAGCGGCGATTGCCGCCTCGAGCACGGCCAGATGCGCCTCGGGGAGGTAGGGAGACAGGGCCGGGTGCGATACCTCGAGCACCACGTCAGCCGCGGTCACGCGATCGGCTGCGGCCGAGTCAGCGCTCGCTACGAGCGCAACCAGCGCGCCGCCGGCGGCGTCGGCCAACGGCCGCGCAAACGCCAGCAGCCGATCGTTGATCGAAGGGTCTACGTAGACAAGGATGTCGCCCATCAGCTGCTCAGAGCTCCTCTTTCGCGCAGCACCGCTGCAATCTTCGCGGCCAGTTCTTCGGCATCGCCCTCGAGCATCGTCGCGCCTTCCTGGGGCGCCGGCCGGGCGAGCGAGACGAGCCGGGGCGTACTGGCGGGCGGGCTCACCGTGACACTCGCCGTCTCGGTGCTCGCCTCGCTCATCGCCTGGCGCAGGCGCGCCATCGAGACGTACCGCGGCGGCGCGCTGGCGGACTGAACACCGACCACCGCCGGCAGCTTCAGATCAAGCACCGCGAGGCGCCCGCCGGCGTACTCCTGCTGGACGCGCACGTGTCCGTCGCCGAGGCTGACCCCGACGACGACACTCGCCTGCGGCCAGCCGAGCTCCGCTGCGAGGTACGGCGCGGTCTGGCCGAACAGGTCCTGAGGCGTTTGAACCCCGACGAGGACGACGTCTGGTGAGAGCTCGCGCAACGCCTGCGCAAAGGCGAGCGCTACGGTGCGCGAGTCATACGGGTCGATCTCCCCGGCGTCGACGAGCACGATCCGGTCGGCGCCGCGCGCGTAGGCCACCTTCAGTGCCTGCTCGATGCCCTCTCCCTGCAGTCCGACGGCAGTGACGGTGGCGCCGGTGGCCTCCTTGACCAGGACGGCTTCTTCGAGCGCTTGATCATCGAAGTCGTTGGCGACCATCTCGACGAGCTCGCGGTCGATGTCGGTGCCGGTGTCGTCCACCTCCAGCTCGTCGCCGACGTTGGGCATCAGGCGTATCGGGACCGCGATGTTCATCGTCGGACCGCATTCGAAACTGGCGTGCGCATATCGAGGCTCCCTCGTACGTTGATTGCACCCTCGGCTCCTGAGCGTTATACCGGAGCTGGGCGGATATGGGAACCGTGGAACGCGCGCCGGGGATCCGTAGTTACTTCGTTCAAGTTCGCGGAACGAGGCTGATGGCGACGGCGCCGCCGCATGACAGGCTGAGACACCTGGAACTGAGTACGGGAGAGGAAGAACGCGATGGCCAATGAGCTAGGCGTCGACGTGTTGAACGTCGCGCTTCGATCGATTGATGAGTTCGCCTCACGCGAGCTGCCTGACTCGCTGCTGATCGAGCTTGATGAACGAGATGAGTTCCCCGAGGAGATCGTCCGGCGGATGTCCTCCGGAGAGGAGCTCGGGATCCAGCTTCTGTTCGTGCCGTTCGAGTACGGTGGGATGGGAGGCGGGGCATTCGACGTCTATCGCATCTGCGAGCGGATGGCGGCGATCGACTTGGGGCTCGCGACGTCCGAGCTCGCCACGTTCCTCGGCAGCGATCCGATCAGGGTCGGTGGCACCGAGGAGCAGAAGCAGATCTTCATGGGCAGGATCGCAAAGGAGGGCGTGCTGTTCGCCTACGGTGCCACCGAGCCCGAGGCCGGCAGCGATCTCGGCGCGCTGAAGACGACGGCGGAGCGCGTCGGTGAGAACGGGACCGTGACGGGCTACCGGATCAGCGGCGCCAAGCAGTGGATCAGCAACGGCGGCGTGGCGGACTGCTACACGATTCTCGCGATGGCCCCCGATGGCCCGACCTGGTTCGTGGTCGAAAAAGGCACCGAGGGTTTCACGCATGGAGCGCACGAGGACAAGCATGGGATCCGGCTCAGCAACACCGCGGCGCTGTTCCTCGACAAGGTCTATGTCGACGCCGACCGGCTGATCGGCGGCGTCGAAGGTCAGGGACTCGTCCAGGCCCAGCAGGTGTTCGGCTACACGCGGCTGATGGTCGCTGCGTTCGGGCTCGGCGCGGGATGGTCCGCGCTTGACCGTGCGATCCCGTATTCAAAGAAGCGCATCCAGGCCGGCGGTCCGCTCAGCGAGAAGCAGGGTTTCACGCACAAGCTGATCGTTCCGCACGCGGTCGCGCTGGAAGCCTCGAGGGCGGCGATCGAGGAGACCGCCGAGCGCATCGATGGCGGCGAGGGGTCGCTGAACGTCGAGGGCGCGATTGCCAAGTACCTCGCGACCGAGGCCGGAGACGCGGCCGCGGACGCGGCGATCCAGGCGCACGGCGGCTACGGCTACACGCACGACTACATGGTCGAGAAGATCAAGCGGGACGTGCGGATCACCAGGATCTACGAGGGCACGTCGGAGATCATGGAGATCACGATCTCGCGCGGGCGCTGGCAGGAGCACCTGAAGTCAGGCGGCGACTACTACCACGCGCGCGCCCGGGAGCTCGAGGCGCTGCACGCCGAGAACCCCGAGGTCGGTGCCGACGTCGCAGCCCTGGCCAGCCACGCGCTGGCGGAACTGCTCGAGCGCTGCCGCGTGCAGAAGCTGACCCGGCACCAGCACATCCTGATGCGGCTGGGCGCGTTGATCGCCGCGGCGGAAGGCGCCGGCTCGCTCGCCAGGCGAGCTCAGCGAGCAGCCACCAAGCAGCTTCATCCGAAGGCGGCGAAAGGCCTGCGCGCACCCGCGCTGGCTGCAGCCAGCAGGGTCAACGCCCGTGGCGCTGCGATGACGATCGCGACCGAGGCAATCCGTTGGGTCGCGTCCGCCGACGGCGGCGAGCTCGACGGGTTCGAGCAGCGCCTGAACCTTGCCTCGATCCACCGCGCTCAAGGCGGCCTGCTCGCTGACATGCAGATCGTGGCCGAAGCACTGTACGCGCGTAGGCGCGCATGATGCACAACGCACCGAAACCGAAAGCCGATTGACATGAGTGACTCCCTCGATAACGCTGTTGCCATCGTCGGCGTCGGCGCGATCCTTCCCGACGCGCCCGATGCCGCCGCGTTCTGGCAGAACGTAACCACCGGCCGGTATTCCATCACCGAGGTCGATCCGGCCCGCTGGGATCCGGACCTGTACTACGACGCCGATCCGAAGGCACCTGAGAAGACGTACTCCAAGATCGGCGGCTGGGTCCGTGACTGGGAATGGAATCCGCTCGCATGGAAGCTCCCGATCCCCCCGAAGGTCGGCGAGGCGATGGACGATGGCCAAAAATGGGCCGTCGCCTGCGCGCGGATGGCGCTGAGCGATGCCGGCTGGCCGGATCGCCCGCTCGACCTCGATCGCACCGCGGTGATCATCGGCAACGCCCTTGCCGGCGAGCAGCATTACCTGACCACGCTGCGGATCATGTTCCCGGACCTGGCCCGCAAGCTCCAGGGCACGGAGGCCTTCGGCGCGCTGCCGACGGACATGCGCGCGACGATCGAGCGCGAGTTCCGCGCCGACTTCGACGATTGGCTCCCGGGCATCACCGAGGACACGATGCCGGGCGAGCTCAGCAACTGTGTCGCCGGCCGGTTGGCGAACCTGTTCAATCTTCACGGTCCGAGCTTCACCACCGATGCGGCGTGCGCCTCGGCGATGGCGGCGATGGACGCGACCGTAGAAGGGCTGCTCCGCCGGGAGTTCGACGTCGCGATCACGGGCGGCGTGGACCGCAACATGGGCGTCAACGCGTTCGTCAAGTTCTGCGCGATCGGCGCGCTGTCGCCCACCGGCACGCGTCCGTTTGCGGACGGTGCCGACGGATTCGTGATGGGCGAAGGCGCGGCGCTGTTCGTCGTCAAGCGTCTCGCCGACGCGGTCGGCAACGGCGACCGCATCTATGCCGTCGTCCGTGGCGTCGGCGGCGCCAGCGATGGCAAGGGCAAGGGCATCACGGCACCGAACCCGGTCGGCCAGCGACTCGCGGTGGAGCGCGGCTGGTACAACGCCGGCCTCTCGCCTGCTGAGTGCGGTCTGATCGAGGGGCATGGCACCTCGACGCGCGTGGGGGATGCAGTTGAGCTGAATGCGCTGATGGAGGCTTTCTCCGGCGTGCAGCTGGCGCCGGGATCGATCGCGCTCGGCTCTGTCAAGTCAAACATCGGCCACTTGAAGGCGGCTGCTGGAGCCGCGGGGATGCTCAAGGCGGCGCTCGCTCTGCACAACAAGGTGCTGCCGCCGAGCCTCAACTTCGATCGACCGAACCACAACCTCGACTGGGCAGCGTCTCCGTTCGCCGTCAACACAGAGCTGCGCGACTGGGACATCGCCGACGAGCACACACGAGTCGCGGGCGTCAGCGCGTTTGGCTTCGGTGGCACGAACTTCCACATCGTGATGGAGGAGTACGTCCCGGATCGCCCGGGGACGAACGGGCATCGCGCGGCGGCGGCGAAGGCGAATGGCTCGACGGAACAATCCGCAGAGCCGGTGGCGGCTCAGCCGGTGGCGGCTGCCCCTGTGGCGGCTGCCCCGGCCGCCACTGCTGCAGGGAGCCTGGGCGCGAAGCCGCCTCTGCGCGGCGCCCTCGTGCTCGGCGCGGCGACCGCTGCAGAGCTTGAAAACGAGCTGCGCACGACCCTCGCGGAAGCGCGCCAGGGGCGCTATCTCGATCCGAGAGCTCCGAGCGCCGAGACGCTGCGGGCGCAGGAGCGGATCGCAATCGACTACGCGGACGGTGCCGACCTCGTGATGAAGGCGGAGATGGCGTTGAAGCTGATGCAGTCCGGCAAGTCGGCTGCCTGGCCGGCGCTCCGCGGGCGCGGGATCTACCGCGGCAGCGGCGATCCCGGGAAGGTCGCGTTCCTGTACACCGGCCAGGGGTCCCAGTACGCGAACATGCTTGCCGAGGTGCGCCGGCGCGAGCCGGTGGTCGCTGACCTGTTCGATGAGGCCGATGAGATCATGTCGCCGCTGCTCGAGGGCCGCCGCCTTTCGGACATCATCTTCCCGGGCGCCGACGATCCGGCCGCGGTCGCCCAGGCCGAGGCGGAGCTGCGGCGCACGGAGATCACGCAGCCCGCGGTGATCACCGTCGATGTGGCGCTCACCCGCCTGTTGGGCGAGTACGGGGTTGCCCCCGACATGGTCATGGGCCACTCGGTCGGCGAATACGGCGCGCTCGTCGCAGCCGGCGCGATGACGTTTGAAGACGCGCTCGAGGCCGTCAGCGCGCGAGGACGCGAGATGGCAAGCCTCCAGATGGACGACCCCGGGCTGATGGCGGCCGCGCTCGCCCCGCTCGCCGAGGTCGAGGAGATCGTCACGGGGATCGATGGCTACGTCGTGCTGGCCAACATCAACTCCATGCATCAGGTCGTCATCGGCGGCGCCTCGAAAGCCGTCGAGCTGGCGGTATCCGAGCTGCAGCGGCGAGGCCACACGGCAATCCCGCTGCCCGTGAGCCACGCCTTCCACACCGAGATCGTCGCTCCCGCCAGCGTCCCCCTGCGCGCCATGCTCAAGCGGCTCGGCCTCCGTCCGCCCATGCTTCCGACCGTCGCGAACGTCAACGGGGAGCTGTATCCCACCGACGGCGATGTGGTCGAGCAGATGCTCGACATGCTCTCGCGACAGGTGGCCTCGCCTGTGCAGTTCGTCAAGGGCCTGCAAACCCTTTACGACGAGGGCGCGCGCGTGTTCGTCGAGGTCGGCCCGAAGCGCGCACTTCAGGGCTTCGCCTCGGATGTGCTCGGTGATGACAACGTCATGAGCCTCGCCACCAACCATCCGAAGCAAGGCGATGTGGCGACGTTCAACAACGCCCTGTGTGGCCTATGGGCTGCGGGACTGGGCGCTGGGCGCGAGCCGGCCACCCGTGAGGCCGTCCAGCTGAAAGCGGGCGCAACAGCCGCCCGACGCTCGGCAGCGGCGCCTCCGGCGACGGTCCCCGCGGCCGCGGCCGCGGCCGCGGTGCGGGCGGGCGACGGCGCTGCACCGACGGCTGCCGAGGGCGGCCGGGCGGATGCAGCGGGTGATCTCGAGCGGCTGTTCGCCGAGTTCTTGGAGCGCGGGCGCAACCTGATGGCAGCAGCCGACGGCGACGGCGCGGCGAGGACGGAACCGGTTGTCATCACCGGTGCGGCGCTGGGGCTTCCGGGCGCAGAGCGGCTGTTCGACGACGCCAACATCACCCGGCTGCTCAACGGCGAGCAGGGCATTGACGTGCTCCCGGGTGCTCTGCGCCGCGACATGCTCGACAGGCACATCACGCGCCTGGTCAAGAGTGAGGACGGCCTCGCCAGGTTTGAGACGATCGACCGTCTCGACGCCGTGATCAAGCTCGCAGGGCGAGCCGGCGCTTTCGATCTGGCCGAGGAGTTCGGGGTCGACGACGAGCGGCTGCCCGCGCTCGCGCGCGCCACGCAGCTGGCGATCGCCGCCGGCATCGACGCGTTGCGCAACGCCGGGATCCCGCTCGTCCTGCACTACAAGACCACGACCAAGGGCACGAAGCTACCGGATCGGTGGTCGCTGCCGGACGAGCTGCGCGACGACACGGGCGTGATCTTCTGCTCCGCCTTCCCAGGGCTCGAGGAGATGGCAGACGAGGCGACGCGCTACACGACCGATCACATGCGCCGCGAGCGCATGTCGGCGCTCGAGTCGCTTCGCGCCAGGATGTTGGACCACGAGGGCACCGACCCGGTGATCCTCGCCGAGGTGGAGCGCCGCATCCACGACCTCGGGCTACTGCTCGAGCAGGAGCCGTATGTGCTCGACCGGCGGCTCCTGTTCCGCCTGCTGTCGATGGGCCACTCGCAGTTCGCCGAGCTGGTCGGCGCCCGCGGCCCGAACACGCAGATCAACTCCGCCTGTGCCAGCACCACTCAGGCGATCGCACTGGCCGAGGACTGGATCCGCGCCGGTCGCTGCCGGCGGGTCGTGATCGTCGCCGCCGACGATGCCACTTCGGACACGATGATGCCTTGGATGGGCGCCGGCTTCCTGGCCACGGGTGCGGCTGCGACCGACGAAGTCGTCGAGGAGGCAGCGCTGCCGTTCGACCAGCGGCGCCACGGGATGCTGATCGGCATGGGCGCCGCCGGCCTCGTCGTCGAGAGCGCGTCCGCGGCCCGCGAGCGCGCCCTCACCCCGATTTGCGAGGTGCTTTCGGTGGAGACCGCGAACTCCGCCTTCCACGGCACGCGGCTCGACATCGAGCACATCGCCGGTGTGATGGAGCGACTGGTCCATCATGCGGAGGCTCGAGGCATTCGACGGGACGAGATCGCGCCCGAGACCGTGTTCGTCTCCCACGAGACGTACACGCCGGCGCGGGGCGGCAGCGCCGCGGCGGAGATCCACGCATTGCGCCAGGTCTTCGGCGCGAACGCCGACCGCGTCGTGATCGCCAACACCAAGGGGTTCACGGGACATCCGATGGGCGTCGGGCTGGAGGACGTGATGGCGGTCAAGGCGCTCGAGACGGGCATCGTCCCGCCGGTGCCGAACTTCCGGGATCCCGATCCCGACCTGGGCTTGCTCAACCTCTCCAAGGGCGGTTCATACCGGGTTCGCTACGCACTGCGCCTGGCGGCGGGATTCGGATCGCAGATCTCGATGTCGCTGCTGCGCTGGACGCCAGTCGCAGACGGTCGCCGGCGAAGCCCGTCGGATCTCAACTTCGACTACAGGATCTCGGACCGTGCTGTCTGGAATGCCTGGCTGCATCGCGTCAGTGGTTACGAGGAGCCGAAGCTGGAGGTCGTTCAGCACCGACTGCGAGTGGCAGATCAAGGTGCACCAGCTGCGGTCGCGCCCGTCGCGGCTGTCGTGCCCGTGCCAGCACTCGCGCCGGTCGCGGCTCCCGCCGTCCCGGTGGCGCCTACGCCCGTTGCGGCTCCGGCGCCTGCGCCCGTTACGGCTCCCGCGCCTGCGCCTGCGCCTGTTGCGGCTCCCGCGCCTGCGCCTGCGCCCGTTGCGGCGCCTGCGCCTGCGCCTGTTGCGGCTCCCATGGCGGCGCCGGTCTCCGCGCCGGTCGCGGCACCCGGCGACGGCGTCGAGGAGCGGGTGTTGGCGGTTGTGGCCGAGCAGACGGGTTATCCGACGGATCTGCTGGATATGGATTTGGATCTGGAGGCTGATCTGGGGATCGATACGGTCAAGCAGGCTGAGGTGTTCGCGTCGATCCGGGAGGAGTACGGGATCGAGCGTGACGATTCGATGAAGTTGCGCGATTACCCGACGATCAGTCATGTGGTCGGGTTTGTGCGCGAGCGCGCGGGGTTGCCGGCGCCCGCCGCGCCGGCGGCGCCTGCGCCTGCGCCTGTTGCGGCTCCCATGGCGGCGCCGGTCTCCGCGCCGGTCGCGGCGCCCGGCGACGGCGTCGAGGAGCGGGTGTTGGCGGTTGTGGCCGAGCAGACGGGTTATCCGACGGATCTGCTGGATATGGATTTGGATCTGGAGGCTGATCTGGGGATCGATACGGTCAAGCAGGCTGAGGTGTTCGCGTCGATCCGGGAGGAGTACGGGATCGAGCGTGACGATTCGATGAAGTTGCGCGATTACCCGACGATCAGTCATGTGGTCGGGTTTGTGCGCGAGCGCGCGGGGTTGCCGGCGCCCGCCGCGCCGACCCCGGTCGCGGCTCCCGTGGCGGCGCCTGCGCCCGTTGCGGCTCCCGCGCCTGCGCCTGTTGCGGCTCCCATGGCGGCGCCGGTCTCCGCGCCGGTCGCGGCGCCCGGCGACGGCGTCGAGGAGCGGGTGTTGGCGGTTGTGGCCGAGCAGACTGGTTATCCGACGGATCTGCTCGATCTGGATTTGGATCTGGAGGCTGATCTGGGGATCGATACGGTCAAGCAGGCTGAGGTGTTCGCGTCGATCCGGGAGCAGTATGGGATCGAGCGTGACGATTCGTTGAAGTTGCGCGATTACCCGACGATCAGTCATGTCATCGGGTTCGTGCGCGAGCGCGCTCCGCAGCAGGCAGCGCCGGCGGCAGAACCCGCGGCCGCCCCCCCAGCGGCTGAACCCACGCCGGCCGCCGAGCCCGACTCCAGAGCCGGCGTCGGTGCCGGCGCCCGCGGCTGCGCTCGATGAGGTCGAGCAGCGGGTGTTGGCGGTTGTGGCGCAGCAGACGGGTTATCCGACGGAGCTGCTCGATCTGGATTTGGATCTGGAGGCTGATCTGGGGATCGATACGGTCAAGCAGGCTGAGGTGTTCGCGTCGATCCGGGAGCAGTATGGGATCGAGCGTGACGATTCGTTGAAGTTGCGCGATTACCCGACGATCAATCATGTCATCGGGTTCGTGCGCGAGCGCGCTCCCCAGCAGACAGCGCCGGCGGCAGAACCCACGCCGGCCGCCGAGCCCACGTCGGCCGCCGAGCCGGCGGCTGAACCCACGCCGGCCGCCGAGCCCGCCCCAGAGCCGGCCGCTGAGCCCGCCCCAGAGCCGGCCACCGAGCCGGCCGCCGCACAAGCCGCACCGATCGCGGACGCCGACGCCGAGGGCTTCCCGCGCCGGATCCCGGTCGCGGTCCTGCGCCCAGCGCTTGAGCACTGTGTCCCCACGGGGATCGACCTGGCGCAGGGACATCGCGTGATCCTGATGCCGGATGCCGGCGGAGTTGCCCCCGCGCTCGTCAAGCTCCTGACCGACCGAGGCGTCGAGGTCCTGAGCATCGATGGGTCGCCGAGCGTCGACGCCCTCGAGCGGCAGATTGCCGGCTGGACGGCATCAGGTCCCGTGCACGGCGTCTACTGGCTGCCTGCGCTCGATGACGAGGGACCGCTGGATGCCCTTGACGCGAAGGCCCGGCGCGCCGCGCTGCACATCCGCGTGAGGCTGCTCGCGGCGACGCTGCGCGCGGTCTCAGACCACGTCGGTGCACACGGGACGTTCCTGATCAGCGGCACCCGGCTCGGGGGACGTCACGGCTATGACGCCGCCGGCGCGTCGAGCGTGTTCGGTGGAGCGGTTGCAGGCTTCACAAAGGCGCTCTCACAGGAGCGGCGGGACGCCACGGTCAAGGTCATCGACGTTGCGTCCAGCGCCGATCCCGGCGACACCGCGGTGAAGCTGATCGAGGAAACGCTTCGCGATCCAGGAGCTGTCGAGATCGGCTACGCCGATCGGCTGCGCTGGTCCGTCTCGACGACCGTCACACCGGTGGAGCATGACCCGGCCCGAGAGCCCGACGACAGCAGCGCGTTCCTGATCACGGGAGCGGCGGGGAGCATCGTCGCCGCGATCACCGCCGACCTCGCCGCCGCGGCACACGGCGGCACGTTCCACCTGCTCGACCTCGTGCCAGAGCCGGATCGGTCCGATCCGGATCTCGAAACAATCTCGAGCGACCGCCCGAAGCTGCAGCGCGAGCTCGCCGACAGGATCCGGGAGCAGGGCGACCGTCCGACGCCGAAGCTGATCGAGCGCGAGCTCGCACGGATCGAGCGGGCACGTGCCGCGCTTGATGCGATCGAGGCGATTGAGCGGACGGGTGGCCGCGTCCATTGGCATCAGGTCGACCTGACCGACGCCAGGCAGGTCTCGAAGGCCGTCACAGCTGCAGCCAAAGCGAGCGACCGCATCGACGTTGTGCTCCATTGCGCCGGCATCGAGATCAGCCACTTCCTGCCTGACAAGCCGCAGGCCGAGTACGACCTCGTGTTCGACGTCAAGGCCCACGGCTGGCTCAACCTTCTGGCCGCGCTGAGGCGCGCGGGCCTCACCGAGGACAAAGCCCCCGATGCGGCAATCGTGTTCAGCTCGATCGCCGGGCGTTTTGGGAACGGAGGACAGACCGACTACTCGGCCGCGAACGACCTGCTCTGCAAGAGCGTGTCGAACATGCGTCAAACCGGCCACACACGTGGCATTGCGATCGACTGGACGGCTTGGGCGCGGATCGGGATGGCAAGCCGAGGCTCGATCCCGAAGATGATGGAGGCGGCGGGCATCGAGATGCTCCCGCCCGAGGTCGGGGTTCCGGCTGTGCATCGCGAGCTGGCCGCGGCCGGCGCGGGTGGAGAGGTTGTCGTCGCCGGGTCGCTCGGCGTGATGCAGACCGAGCGCCATCCGACGGGCGGTCTGGACGTGGAGCTGGCGACGGCCGCTGTGTCCGAGCATGCGGGGCCGATGGCCGGCACGGTCGCCGCCTTCGCCGCTGACGGGACCGTGTCGATCGTGACCGAGCTCGACCCGGCCCAGCAGGCGTTCCTCGGCGACCACCGGATCGATGGCACGCCGGTGCTGCCCGGAGTGATGGGGATGGAGGGCTTCGCCGAGACGGCCCAGGCACTCGTGCCCGGCTTCGAGGTCGTTGCGCTGGAAGACGTCGACCTGCTGGCGCCGTTCAAGTTCTATAAGGACGCGCCGCGCAAGCTGATCCTCCGAGCTCGTCTGCGCGATGGTGGCGACGGCGCGCCCGTCGCCGACTGCGAGCTGATCGGCCGGCGCGCGCTTCCGGGCAAGGGCGAGCAGGAGACTCGTCATTTCGTCGGACGCGCCCGCCTTGCCCGCAAGCGGCCGAGCGCCCCGAAGGCTGCCGTTCGGCCGGCCGCCGAGAACGGCGGCAAGGCCAGCGTCGGGCAGGACGCCGTCTACCGCATCTATTTCCACGGTCCTGCCTACCAGGTGATTGACCGGGCCTGGCGGGAAGACGGCCACGTGATCGGCAGTCTCGCCACAAAGCTGCCAGCCGACCATGAGCCGTCAAGCCAGCCAACGGAGTTTGCCCCGCGGCTGATCGAGCTGTGCTTCCAGACCGCGGGCGTCTGGGAGCTCGGAACGACAGGCCGGATGGCGCTGCCGACCCACGTCGATCGGGTCGTGCAGTACCAGGCCGCCCGCAAGCAAGGCCCGTTGTGGGCAGTCGTCAGTCAGCGCGACGGTTGCGTCGATGCGGACGTCGTCGACGCAACGGGGCGTGTGCGCGTGCGACTTGAGGGATATCGCACGACCGAGCTACCGGGCGCGCTCGACGCTGGGGCGCTGGCGCCGATCCAGTCCGCGATGCAAGAAAAGTGAGGGCCGACCAATGCGACGCCCATTCTCACGCCTCGCGATTGTGAATCGCGGAGAGCCCGCGATGCGGGTGATCCACGCGGTCCGTGAGCTCAACGAAAGTGGAGCGAACCGGATCACCCTGATCGCCCTGTACACCGCGTCCGAGCGCGACGCGATGTTCGTCCGCAACGCCGACGAGGCGGTCTGTATCGGGCCGAGCACCGTCGCGGACCCCGACGGCGGCAACCGACGCAGCGGATATCTCGACCACGAAGCGCTCGAGCGGGCATTGAAAGCCGCACGAGCCGACGCCGCCTGGGTCGGATGGGGCTTTGTCGCCGAGCAGCCAGAGTTTGCCGAACTGTGCGAGCGACTCGGCATCGTGTTCGTCGGTCCCGACGCGGGGATCATGCGTCTTGTCGGCGACAAGATCGCCGCCAAGCGAGTGGCCGAGGACGCCGGCGTGCCGATCGCGCCGTGGAGCGGTGGCGCCGTTGCGAGCGCCGAGGAGGCGCTCCGGCACGCGCAGACGATCGGGTACCCGCTGATGATCAAGGCGGCGGCCGGCGGCGGTGGCCGCGGCATTCGCCGCGTCGATGACGAGGCGGCGCTGGCGGCGGCGTTCACCAGTGCTGGCGCCGAGGCGCTGGCGGCTTTCGGTGACGGCACCGTGCTGATGGAGAAGCTGATCACGGGTGCGCGTCATGTCGAGGTCCAGATCATCGCGGATGGCCAGGGGACGGCGTGGGCGGTCGGGGTGCGGGATTGCTCCTATCAGCGGCGCAACCAGAAGGTTGTCGAGGAATCCTCCAGTCCCGCTCTGACGTCTGATCAGGAGCGTGAGTTGATGGAGGCGGCGCAGCGGCTCGCGCTGCTGACCGGATACCGCAACGCGGGCACGGTCGAGTTTCTCTACGAGCCCGAGCACCAGCGCTTCTCGTTCATGGAGGTCAATGCGCGCTTGCAGGTCGAGCATCCGGTGACCGAGGCGGTCACCGGTCTGGACCTCGTCAAGCTCCAGCTTCATGTCGCCGCCGGCGGGCGCCTCGAGGGCGATCCTCCACGGCCGAGCGGGCATGCAATCGAGGCCCGACTCAACGCCGAGGACCCGGCACTCGGCTTTGCCCCGGCGCCGGGGCGCCTCGTGCTTCTGCGGCTCCCGACGGGGCCCGGACTGCGGGTGGATACCGGCGTCGCGGAGGGCGATGTGATCCCGCCGGAGTTCGACTCGATGATCGGCAAGCTGATCGCGTGGGGCAGTAACCGCGAGGAGGCGCTCGCCCGGCTTCGGCGCGCAGTCGCCGACACGGTCGTGGTCGTCGACGGCGGCACAACGAACCAGGGGTTCCTGCTCGACTTGCTCGCGCGCCCCGAGGTCCGGATGGGGCAGGTCGACACCTCGTGGCTGGATCGGTTGTACCAGAGCGGCGAGGCGGTCCCGGCTCGCAACGCCGACATCGCCCTGCTTCAGGCCGCGATCGAGTTGGCCGACGAGGGCCTCGCCGACGACGGGGCGCGCTTCTACGCGCTCGCGCGTCGCGGGCGCCCGCACGTCGATGTCAGCCTCGCTCGCAGCTACGAGCTGCGCCACCGTGGAAACTCATACCGGCTGTCGGTCGCGCGGATCGGCCCCAACGACTACCGGGTGACGGTCGACGGGCAGGCAATCGAGATCGGCGCTCGCCGGCTCGGGCCTCACGAGCGGCGGCTCGAGATCGGCGGCCGCGCCTACCGTACGCTGACATCGATACAGGGAGAAGACCTGCTCGTCGAAGCCGGCGGGATCCCGCATCGAATCTCACGTGACGACGGCGGCATCGTCCACAACATCTCCCCCGCAGTGGTCGTGTCGATCCCTGTCGCCCCGGGCGACGTCGTCGAGCCGGGCGACGTGGTCGCGGTCGTCGAAGCCATGAAGATGGAGTCCTCGCTGACCGCCCCGTTCCGGGGCCGGGTCAAGCGCGTGTTCGCTGCGGAGAACACCCATATCGCGGCTCAGGCGCCGCTGGTCTCGCTCGAGCCGCTCGGCGGGGATGACTCCGCCGTCTCGGCCGACCGTCTGTCGTTTGAGCAGTACGCGACCAGCCCGGAGCTGCAGGCGCCGGAGCGCTGTCACGAGAACCTGCGGCGGATGGAGCGGCTCGTGCTCGGCTACGACATCGGCAGCGAGGAGGCCGAGCGGATGATCGCCGACCTCCACGGCGCGTGCGCTGATCTACTCGCCTGTGACCCGGCGCTGATTCCGGGCGAGCACCGGCTGCTCGCGATGTTTGCCGATCTGCGCACGCTGACACTGCCCCGGCACCTCGAAGATGAGACCGAACCGCAGATCCTTCAGAGCCCGGAGGAGAACCTGAACGCGTGGCTGCGTTCGTTCGAAGCGGAAGCCGAGGGGCTCGCTCCGGACTTCGTCACCAAACTGCGCCGAGCGCTCGCTCACTACGGTATCGAGAGCCTCGACCGGACGGTCGGCTTGGAGGAGGCCTGCTACCGCCTGTTCCTCTCCCAGCAGCGGGTCCAGGCCGCGAGAGCGGCGATCATCGCGATCCTGGACCGGCGGCTCGAGGACGCCGAACAGCTCGCAGGGCACGTTGGGGATGACTTCCGTGAGGCGCTCGACAGGCTCGTCGTCGCTCACGAAGGCCGCGACCCGATCGTCGCCGACCTTGCGCGCGAGGTCCGCTTTCGCTACTTCGACGAGCGCATCATCTCCGAGGCGCGCGAGCGCGTCTACGCCGAGATGCAGGAGCAGATCTCTCGCCTGACCAGCGATCCGGAGGGAGCGGACCGCGACGAGTTGATCGCGGCGATCGTCAATTGCGCACGCCCGCTGTCGACGCTGCTGACCACCTCGATGCGAGTGGCGGGGCAGCCCGCGCGCTCGGCGCTCGTCGAGGCGATGGCCCGCCGTTACTACCGCGTTCGCTCGCTGCAGGGCTTCGAACGGGTGGATGTCGGCGGGCACGCGTTCGTGCTTGGACGCTACGCCTTGCAGGGGCAGCCGCGCCATCTGTGGGCGGCATACGTGGAGCTCGAGGATGTGGCCGACGCGGCGGCGGCGTTCATGAGCCAGATCGAGTCGCTGCCGGAAGGTGAGCCGGCAGTGCTCGACCTCTATGCCGAGCATCGCGACGCCGCGCCGACGCACGAAGAGCTTGCTGAGCGGCTGCATGTTGCACTCGGCGGGCTCGCGGTACCGCGCGGCTTGCACCGGATCGTGATCGCCGTCGCCGAGCCCCGCCGTGGCCGCGGCATGTCGGCGATCGATCTGTTCACATTCCGGCCGGGTCCCGACGGCCTGGTCGAGGACGAGGTCCTGCGCGGCCTGCACCCGATGATGGGGCACCGGTTGCAAGTGTGGCGCCTGCAGGAATTCGAGCTCGAGCGCCTCCCGTCGGCCGAGGACATCTACACCTTCCGTGGCGTCGCGCACACGAACCCCAAGGACGAGCGGCTGTTCGCGCTGGCCGAGGTTCGCGACCTCACGCGGATCTACGACGACGACGGCAATATCGTCGCACTGCCCGAGCTCGAGCAGGTCGTCGTGCGCGTGCTCGCGACGCTGCGCAGCTTTCAGGCGCGGCGGCCGATCAGCCGTCGCCTGCTGTGGAACCGGGTGCTGCTGCACGTGTGGCCGGTGATGGAGCCCGACCCGGACGAGATCCACCGCATTGTCGAACGCCTCGCACCACTGACGACTGGGCTCGGGATCGAGATGATCTCCTTCCAGGGAGAAGTGCGCGAGTCGGACGGGGTCGTGCGACGGCGGGTCCTGCAGTTCTTCACGCCGCTTGGCCACGACGTCTCGCTCGAGGTCGCGGATCCGCCCAAGCGTCCGATTCAGCCGCTTGATGAGGGAGCCCGCCGCCTGATCTCGGCGCGCCGACGGGGAACGCTGCATCCGGCCGAAGTGGTCCGGATGCTGGCCCCGGTGGGACCCATCACCGGGCAGCCGGAGGGGCTCTTCACAGAGCACGAGCTGGGCGATGACGGGGAGCTGTTCCCGGTCGATCGGGCGCCGGGGACGAACCAGTGCGGGATCGTCGTCGGCACCGTGCGCAACTTCACCGAGCGCCATCCCGAGGGGATGCTCCGTGTGATCCTGCTTGGCGACCCGACGCGGGCCCTGGGGGCGCTGGCGGAACCCGAGTGCCGGCGGATCAACGCAGCGATCGATCTTGCGCAGGAGCTCGGCGTGCCGCTCGAGTGGTTCGCGCTGTCGGCGGGGGCGAAGATCGCGATGGACAGCGGCACCGAGGCAATGGACTGGATCGCCGCCGTGCTGCGACGGATCATTGAGTTCACGCAGGCGGGCGGCGAGCTCAACGTTGTCGTGGCGGGGATCAATGTCGGGGCGCAGCCGTACTGGAACGCGGAGGCGACGATGCTGATGCACACCCGCGGCGTGCTGATCATGACTCCCGAGAGCGCGATGGTGCTGACGGGAAAGCAGGCGCTCGACTACTCCGGCGGAGTATCGGCTGAAAATAACTTCGGGATCGGCGGCTACGAGCGGATCATGGGACCGAACGGCCAGGCCCAGTACTGGGCGCGGGACCTCGCGGACGCCTGCAGTGTGCTGCTCTCTTACTACGAGCACGCATATGTCGCCCCGGGCGAGCGCTTCCCGCGGCCCGCGATCAGCTCGGATCCTGTCGACCGCGACGTGCGCCCCGACGTCCACTTCGCCGAGGGGTCCGACCTGGTGCGGGTCGGGGACGTGTTCGACGACGCCACGAATCCCGGGCGCAAGAAACCGTTCGAAATCCGGGCCGTGATGCGGGCCGTGATCGATGGCGACCGGCAGCCACTGGAACGGTGGGCGGCCATGCACGCCTCAGAGATCGCGGTCGTGTGGGACGCGCACCTGGGCGGCCAGCCGATCTCGCTGATCGGGATCGAGGGCCGGCCGCTACCACGGCACGGTCCGATCCCGGCCGACGGGCCCGAGCAGTGGACCTCCGGGACGCTGTTCCCCCGCTCTGCCAAGAAGATCGCCAGGGCGATCAATTCCGTCGCGGGCCGGCGGCCCTTGGTTGTGCTGGCAAACCTCGCCGGGTTCGACGGATCCCCGGAGTCGATGCGCGAATGGCAGTTGGAGTACGGCGCCGAGATCGGCCGCGCGGTCGTGAACTTCGACGGCCCGATCGTCTTCTGCGTCGTATCGCGCTACCACGGCGGGGCGTTCGTGGTGTTCTCGCAAATGCTCAATCCGAATCTCGAGACCGTGGCGCTGGAAGGCGCGCACGCGTCGGTGATCGGTGGCGCTCCAGCGGCCGCGGTCGTGTTTGCCCGGGAGGTCGAGCAGATCGCTCGCAGCGACCGGCGGATCACCGCGCTCGATCAGGAAATCGCGGATTCCGATGGTGCCGAGCGCCAGCGCCTGCGAGCCGCCAGGGCTACCCTGTGGGTCGAGGTGTTGGCCGACACCAGGAAGGAATTCGCCGATCGCTTCGACGCCACCCACAGCGTCGCGCGTGCAGTTCAGGTCGGCTCCGTGTCGCAGATCGTTGCACCTGCGCGGCTGCGGCCGTTCCTGATCGAGGCAGTCCAGCGTGGGATGCAGCGCGCTCTGCCGACCTCAACGGAGGAGAATCATGGACCAGCCCGGATGGCTCACTAGGACACGGGAGGATGTCCCGGCCGGCCTGGACTGGCTCGGTCGGGGAGAGCGCCGGGCGCTCGCGCGGTTCCGCGTGGCGCCGCGCCGCGCGGACTGGCTGCTCGGTCGCTGGACGGCCAAGCTGGCCGTCGCGGCGTGGCTGTCGGTGGGCACCGACCGGATCGAGGTCCTAGCGGCGCCGGATGGCGCTCCCGAACCCTTCCTCGACGGCGATCGGGCAGGACTCTCGGTGTCGCTCAGTCACCGTGCCGGTCGCGCGATCGCGGTTGTCGCAAATGCGCCGGCGGTGGTGGGCTGCGATCTTGAAGTCGTCGAGCAGCGCAGCGATGCGTTTGTCCGGACGTGGCTCGGGACCGCGGAGCAGCAACTCGTCTCCGACGGTGGCGACAAGCAGCGGGACATGATCGCGAACCTGATCTGGACT
Source organism: uncultured Solirubrobacterales bacterium (assembly GCA_963794285.1). Lineage (GTDB taxonomy): Bacteria > Actinomycetota > Thermoleophilia > Solirubrobacterales > Solirubrobacteraceae > Palsa-465. The sequence continues at coordinate 198,353 of CAWCDS010000005.1, read as the reverse complement.
GCCAAGGAAGCCGCCGCGAAGGTCCGGCGGGAGGGCCTGCGCCTCGATCTCAGACGTGCGGTCGTTCGCATTGGCGGCAGCTTTGCGGAGCCCGAGCTGTGGCACGAGCTGCGGGTCGAGTGGGGCGACGGCGGCGGCGCGGCAGCCGGCTGGTGGCGCTCCGAGCCCGGTTGGGTGATCGCGATCGCCGGGAATCCGGGCCTGGACCAGCCGCGCAACCTCTCAGATCAGTGTCCGAGCAGCGCCATGTCCCGCTCGGCGTAGCGCGTACCGGCGACCGCAGCGTTCTCCTCGAGCCTCCGGCCTCCAAGCTTTCTCCTATCCATCGATTTTCTCCTCGTAGATTGCGATCTTGCGTTCGACGAACTCGAGGTGCGTGCGCACCTGCGTCAACTGAGCGATCACCGCGGCGCGATGCTCCTCGAGCAAGGCCAGGCGCTCGGACTCGTTGCCCTCACCGGCGCGCACCAGCTCGGCGTACCGCCGGATCCGCTGGATCGGCATCCCGGTCGCGCGCAGGCACTGGAGCACCTCGATCCACGCGAGGTCATCGTCGCTGTAGCGGCGATGCCCTGAATCCGCCCGGCCGACGCCGTTGATCAAGCCGGCGCGCTCGTAGTAGCGCAGCGTGTACGCACTGACGCCGGTCGCGCGTGCGGCGTCAGCGATCGTGAGCGATGTCTCGACAGCCATGACTTTCAGAATAGGAGTTAGAGCGTGCTCTAAGTCAAGGGTGGTTCGCCGGCGTGCATCGGGCTGTCTGCGACAAGCACCAGCTCCATCATCACGCTGTCGTGCCAGCCGCGGCCGTCGCTGTCTCGCTCGGCTTGGCGCATCACGCCGACTGTCCGGAAGCCGACCTTCTCGTATGCGCGGATCGCAGCGATGTTGTCGGCCGCGGGGTCGATCGTGATCCGGTGATGGCCACGGTCCTCGAGCAGATGCGCGACGACCAGTCTCACCGCTTCGCTGCCGTGGCCGCGGCCGTGCAGCGCGGGGTCGAGAAACAGGTCGATCCCGGCGTGGCGGTACTTCGGCTCGGTTTCCTCCCAGTACTGGATCAGCCCTGCCACTGCACCGTCGACCTCGATCGTGAAACGCGTCGACTCCGGCTCACCGAACGGAAACTGCGGCTCCGGCAGATCCCACCAGCGCGCCACGCCGGGCGTGCGGTGGATCCTCCTAAGCGCGTCCGCATCCGCGTCGGTGAGGGGACGCACGACCACGCGGTCGCCCGTCAGCGTTGGTTGCGGCAAGACTCAACCGTACCGCCGCGGGGGGGTGGTCGTTAAACCCACCGTATTTTTCGCTAATTAGCACAACCACCCTCAGTGGGCGGCGGGGCGCTCGCGCCCGCCGGCCGCGTCGACCAGCGGTCCGGTCCGCGGCGGGACCTGCCTCGAGAGCACGATGTAGCTGGTGCAGCGCCGGATCGCCGGGGTGCGCAACAGCTCGTTGACGAGCTCCTGCAGGTGCTCGGTGTCGCGTGCGACGATCCGGCAGATGACATCTTGAGGCCCGCTGATCGCGTCGGCCTCGAGTAGCTCCGGCATCGCGCTCATCACCGTGACCGCTTCGGCCAGGCGACCCTGCGCGAGCTCGATCAGGACGAACGCGGTGATCGCGTAGCCGAGCGCGGCCGCATCGACTTCCGGGCCGAAGCCTGTCACGACACCATCACGCTCGAGCCTTGCGAGTCGCGCCTGCACCGTGCCGCGCGCAACCTGCAGCCGCCGTGCGACCTCGAGCAGGCCGACGCGCGGGCTCTCTCGCAGCGTCGCGATCAGTCGTGCGTCAAGGTCATCAATGGTCAATGTGACCAGCAATATAGACCTGAAGCGCGACAGGATGGGCAATCTGACCGACAATCCTGGACAGACTTGCAGTTGGGGGCCGTGGGTGCTGGACTGCTGCCCGAGGGATGTTCGAGGAAGCTCAGCTCTACTCTCCCGTGAGCACCGGCGAGGACGGCGAGGTCATCGTGCACCTCGCGCACGACCATCCGGGCGCGAACGATCCGGCATACCGCGAGCGCCGAGCTCAGATCGCTGCCGCGGCGCTCGCCTGGAGATCCGGGCAGGCCTCGCCATCGATCACCTACACCGATGAGGAGCAGGACGTGTGGGCGACCGTTTGCCGCGAGCTCGCCCCCAAGCACGAGCGTTACGCGGTGGTCGAGTTCCGGGAGGCGAAGGAGCGGATGTCGCTGCCCGCCGAGCGCATTCCGAATCTCGACGAGGTCAGCGACCGCGTGCGGCCGCTGAGCGGATGGCGCTACCTGCCGGCGGCCGGGCTGGTCGCGCTCGACCAGTTCTACGGCTCGCTTGCGGAGCGGCGGTTTCACTCCACACAATACGTCCGCCATCCGGCAGTCCCGCTGTACACGCCCGAGCCGGACATCATCCATGAGGTCATCGGTCACGGGCATCTGCTTGCGACGCCGACGTTCGGCGAGCTTCACCGCCTCGCCGGCGTCGCTGCCCGGCGCCTGAGCGAGCTCGAGAACTTGCGCTTCCTCTCCCGCGTGTTCTGGTTCTCGCTTGAGTTCGGCGTGGTCGTCGAGGATGGCGAACTGCGTGCGTACGGCGCCGGGATTCTTTCGAGCTACGGGGAGATCGAGGAGTTCCGCGGGATGGAGCATCGGCCACTGCACTTGGTCGAAATGGGGACCGCCGAGTACGACATCACCGCCTATCAGCCCGTCCTGTACCGAGCCGAGTCAATCGACGAGCTCGTGGACGTGGTTGGCGGCTTCTTCATCACGTGCACCGACGACTCAATCGCCGCGATGGCAGGGCGCGCCGGCGCGATCAGATGACCAAGGCCAGGAGGCTCCGATGGCAACGAATCCAATCATCACCGACGCGGCACCAGCCGGCGCGCAGACGCACGACTTCATGCCCATGCACGGCATCGATCACGTCGAGTTGTGGGTGGGCAACGCGGCCCATTCCTCGTACTTCCTGACCCGCGCGTTCGGGTTCTCCGAGGTCGCGTACCTGGGACTGGAGACGGGCGTGCGCGATCGCGTCTCGCACGTCCTGCGCCAGGGTCGCGTGCGGCTCGTGCTGACCGGAACGCTGGGCTCGGATACGGCAATCGCCCGCGAGCACGCCAAGCACGGCGACGGCGTGAAGGTGATTGCGCTGTCGGTGCCCGACGTCGATCACGCGTTCCGCGAGGCCGTCGGTCGCGGGGCGCGAGGACTGCGCGAACCGTACGAGTCCGCCGACGAATACGGGTCGGTGAGGCTGGCTGAGGTTGCCACGTACGGCGACACCGTCCACCGGTTCGTCGATCGCTCCGAATACGCCGGGCCGTTCCTGCCAGGCTACGCCGCAACCGAGCATGACGGCGATGGCGAGCGCGCGGAGCCGATGCTGCTGACGATCGATCACATCGTCGGCAACGTCGAGCTCGGCGAGATGCAGACATGGGTCAAGTACTACGAGGATGTGTTCGGTATGACCGAGCTCATCCACTTTTCGGACAAGGCGATCTCGACCGAGTATTCCGCGCTGATGTCAAAGGTCGTGACGACCGGTGACGGCCGCGTGAAGTTCCCGATCAACGAGCCCGCCGAGGGCAAGCGCAAATCGCAGATCGACGAGTACCTCGAGTTCTACGAAGGCGCCGGCGCGCAGCACATCGCGTTGAGCACGCGCGACATCGTTAGCACCGTCGACTACCTCCAGGCACTCGGCGTGCAATTCCTGCGGACGCCCGGCGAGCTACTACGACGAGGTCCCGGGGCGCGTTGGCGAGATCGCGGAGTCGGTCGCGGACCTGCAGCGGCTGGGCATCCTGGTCGATTGCGACGATGAGGGATACCTGCTGCAGATCTTCACCAAGCCGCTCGGCGACCGGCCGACGATCTTCTTCGAGATCATCGAGCGTCACGGCTCCCGCGGGTTCGGCGAGGGCAACTTCAAGGCGCTGTTCGAGGCGATCGAGCGCGAGCAGGAGAGGCGCGGAAACCTCTGATGCGGTACGAGGCGTTCGGACGGCTGCCGCGCAAGCGCCACGTCCAGGTCCGTGAAGACGGCCGCCTGTTGGTCGAGGAGGTGATGGGCTACGAGGGCTTCTCCGGTAACGAGTCGATCCTCTATCACCTGCACTCTCCCTGCCGGTTGGAGGAGGTCGGGGCGTTCACGCCGCTGGGCCGCGAGGAGTGGGTGCCGCCAGCCCACGTCCACCGCCTCGCCGACATCAACCCGATCCCGCCGGCCGGCGATCCTCTCTCGGGTCGGCGGCTGTTGATGTTCAACGGCGATCTCGAGGTCTCGGTCTGCAAGCCGACCTCGCCGTTTGGCGGCTTCTATCGCAACGGTCAGGGCGACGAAGTGATCTACGTGCATCGCGGCGCGGGTACGGTGCGCACTGTCTTTGGGCGCCTGCCCTACCGCGAGCAGGACTACGTCGTGATCCCGCGCGGGACGACCCACACCTGGGAGCTGGATTTCGGACCCGCCCACCCCGAGCAGGTCTGGATCTGCTTCCACACCCCAGGGGAAATCGAAACGCCACAGCGCTACCGCAACCGCTACGGCCAGCTGCTCGAGCATGCACCGTTCTCGCAACGGGACTTCCATGCTCCGGGCGAGCTGGAGAGCTACGACGAAGCGGGCTCGTATCCGGTGCTCGTCCGCGTCCGTGACGGCCTGCAGGAATACGTGCTTGACCGCCACCCGTTCGATGTCGTCGGCTGGGATGGCTATGTGTGGCCGTACACATTCAACGCAGCTGACTTCGAACCGCGCGCGGGCCGCTTTCACCTGCCGCCGCCCACCCACCAGACGTTCCAGGGTCCGAACTTCGTCATCTGCACGTTTGCGCCGCGGATGCTCGACTGGGATCCCGAGGCGGTACCGCTGCCCTATCACCACTCGAACATCCAGTCCGAGGAGGTGATGTTCTACGCGTCGGGCGACTACGCCGCGCGCAAGGGTGTCGACGTCGGCTGCCTGACACTTCACCCGTCGGGCCTGCCGCACGGTCCGCAGCCCGGCACCGTCGAGCGCGCGCTTGGTGCAAAGCAGACCGACGAGCTTGCGGTGATGTGGGACACGTTCGCGCCGTTGCGGCTGACGAGCCTGTGGCGCGACCACGATGACCCGCAGTACGCCTACTCATGGAACCCCGACCGCATCGAGCGGTGTTGACGTGCTCGTTGCTCGTGGGCAGCCACTGCCGCGTGCTGTGATCGCTTCGTCGACAGCCGAAGAACCGCTTTTGCAGGGAAATGTGCGCCATCAGACGTCCCGAGCGAGTGTCAGAATTCTAACTGGAACCGGTTCCCAGGTCGTTTACAACTGGGCTGGCCGGGTACGAACCATTGCACTGTTATCGGACGACCGGAGCAACGTTAGGAGGTTTTCGACGTGCCACAGGCGTTGCAAGACCGGAAGGTCACAAAATCTGCCGCGGTTGTGGATCGCGCCGAATCAGGCGCGCTGTTCGCCCGTTGGCAGCAAGATGGAGATCAACGTGCCCGCGAGCAGCTGGTCGAGCGGTTCCTGCCGCTTGCGCGCAAGCTCGCGCGCCGCTACAGCGGCGCACATGAGCCGTTCGACGATCTGCTGCAGGTGGCAAGCCTCGGTCTCGTCAAGGCGATCGACCGCTTCGATATCGATCGCGGGACCGCCTTCTCATCGTTCGCGGTGCCGACGATTCTCGGCGAGCTGAAGCGCTACTTCCGAGACCTCGGCTGGTCGGTCCACGTTCCACGCGGCGCGCAGGAACTAGCGCTGAAGGTCGAGGAAGGCCGCCAGCAGCTGATGACCAAGACGGGCCGGCCGCCGAGTGTTCCCGATCTGGCCGAGTATCTCGAGCTCAGCATCGAGAACGTGCTCGACGCGCTGGAGACCGCCGGCGCACACCACACCGCATCCCTGGACTCGCCACGAGACGAGGGCGAGGAGGAATCGGGGACGCTTGCCGACGCGTTCGGCGAGATCGACCCGCGCTTCGAGTTTGTCGACGCCAAGGTCACGATCGCGTCCGCTGCCCGGCATCTCGATCCGCGTGAGCGCCGCGTCCTGACCCTCCGCTTCGTCGATGACCTGACCCAGAGTCAAATCGCAACGATGATCGGTGTATCGCAGATGCAGGTTTCGCGGATTCTGCGCCGCGCGCTGGAGCAGCTGCGGGATCTCACCCAAGCCGAGTCTGAGCCGCTGGAGGCATAGCCGGCGGCCCATACGCAGGCGGGCGGCGCAGGGCTAGGAGCCGCCCGTCTGCGGGCCGCCGGTCTGCGCCTTCTTGGTCGGGACCGCTCGACGCCTACTTTCGGCCCGTGGTCTGTGAACCCGGTTGGTGGCAGGCTCGATCACCCACAAAAGGGTTTGGTTTGCGGCCACCGCGAGCGGGTATCAGCGCTGGTGAGAACTGGGCCTGACATCCGATCCGGGAGATCCATGTGCGCCGGCGCCGCGTCCGATTCAGCCGCCGCGTCCGCGGCTTTTGCATCTGCTTGGACTTGCCCTGCGACCCCGCCCTGGACGAACAGCACCGGAAATTGGCGTACGCGCGCTCCAACAAGGATGATGTCCTTCCTATCCTTGGTGGCGCATGTGACCGCATTTGCGACCAACTCCCTGACGATCGACCGCGACTGCGAATGCGCCGCGGCCCGGTCCCGTGCGGCGGTTGCGCAAGCGCCCGGGGACCGGTTGCGCAAGCGCCCGGGGACCATTAGGTGAGCGCCGACTCACCCACCGTTCACCCGAACATCCGTGCTGACGCGCCGGCTGTCACCCTTGAGCTGGAAAGCAGACCGGAGACGCTGACGCTCGTACGCGGGATGCTCGGCGGGGTTGCCGAGCGGACCACGATGGACGCTGAGTTGCTCGACGATCTGAAGACCGCGATCAGCGAGGCGTGCAACAACGTCGTCCTACACGCCTATCCGGATGGCACCGGCCCGCTCACCGTCGAGCTGACCCTGGGGCTCGACCGGATCGAGGTGATCGTGCGGGACGCAGGCCGCGGGATCAGCGAGGTGGCGTCGGCGGAGGACCATGTCCAGGGCGTCGGGATACCGGTGATCCGCGCGTTGGCGCACCGAGCGGAGTTCCGCCAGCGCTCGCGCGGCGGGACCGAGGTCTGGATGGTGTTCGCCGCCGAGCGCGAGGGCAAGCCGCTGTTCGAGCCGCCCGCGGACGCCGGGCCTGAAGACGCCTGGTCGAGGAATCTGTCCGGCGACGCCGTCGTGTCGGTCTCCCCGGTCGCGCTGCTGACGGGCGTGCTCGGTCGGCTCTCCAGGGCGCTCGCCGCAAGCGCTCGCTTCTCGCTTGATCGGTTCTCTGACGTGTACCTCGTGACGGACGCAATCGCTGCGCTCGCGTCCACCGCCGCCAGCGGGCCGCGGATTGGTTTTGCGATCCGGGTGCAGCCGCGGCGCCTGGAGCTGCTGATCGGCCCGTTACACCGAGGCAGCGCCGAGGCGGCGCGTGATCGCAACGACGAGCAGCTGTCCGGCTCGCCACTGGAGCTATTGAGTGACGAGTTGACAATCGAGACGATCGGCGACAGTGAGCTGCTTCGCGTCGTGATGATCGACCACCGGCGCTCGCAGCAGTAGCCTCGGCGGGCGGGGCCGCCCTGTGAGTGCCGCCCTACCGCGACGGTCGTAGCGCGAGCGCGGCGATGTCGTCCCGTTGCGAGCCTGCACTGAAAGCCTGAATCGCTTTGTCCAACTCCACGAGCAGCTGCGCTGGACTTGCCCGCGCATGCTCGGAGAGCAGCGCTCGCAGACGGTCGACGCCGAAGCGCTCGTGGGTGCCCGCCAGCTCTGTGACACCGTCGGTGTAGAGCAGGATCAGCCCGTCGTCAACGGGCACCCCTTGCTCGGGCCACTGCGAATCTGCAAACGCTCCGAGCAGCGGGCCGCTGGTCGGGGCCTCGCGGACCTCGCCGGTATCGGACACGACCATCGCGGGCGGGTGCCCCGCCGAGCTGAGCACGACGTGGCTCTCGCGGAGCTGGGCGCACAGCGCTGTGCAGAGCGAGTCGCCGGGGCGTTGTCTGAGGAATTCGTTGAGCCGGCCGAGGATCGCGGCGGGCTGCGGCTCCATGCGACTCGCGAACCGGGCACCGTGCCGCATCAGCGCCGTCATCGCAGCTGCATGCACGCCCTTCCCGGTCACGTCACCGACCAGTGCGAACCAGCCGTCGTCGGTGTCAAACAGCTCATAGAAGTCACCACCGACATCGATGCTTGTCCGCGATCCAGCGGGACGGTACAGCGCTGCGATGCCCCAGCCCGGGACCTTCGGCAGCTCGTCGGGCAACAGACTTCGCTGCAGCGTCGCGGCGACGTCGGACAGCGTCGTGTGCAGCCGGGCATTCTCGACGGCAACGGCCGCCCGTCGGGCAAGCTGCTCGGCAAGCGCAAGATCCTCGTCGTCGAGGCGGCGTCGCGATTCGGCGGTCACGAGCGTCATCACCCCGAGGATCCGTCCAGGTACGGGCATCGGGACGATCGCGACGGACCGCATCTGCAGCTCTCTGAGCAACTGCAGTTGCTGGGCGTCGACTGCGGCTCGTTGCAGTTGCTCGTCCGAGATCGCCGGATAGAGCTCCGGGGTGCCGGTGCGCAGAACCCGGTTGAGCGCGCGCCCGGGGCCGAACTGGTCAGGCTCGAGGCCACGCATGCGGTCAGCGAGCGCGCGCCTGCGCGGATCGCGGTGGGCCGTCACCACGTTCTCTCGCCGGAGGCGTTCGTCGACGAGATCGACGATGCACCAGTCCGCGAGTGCCGGTACTGCGAGCTCCGCGACGTTGTGCAGCGTCTGCTGGTAGTCGAGCGAGGAGACCAAGACCCGGCCTGACTCCGCCAGCAGCCGCGTACGAACCTCCGCCATCTTGACCGCGGTGACGTTCTCGATCACGGTCACGGCGGCGAGCAGCCGACCGTCGGCATCGCGCAGCGCAGTGGCCTTCAGCAGCCGCCAGCGGACCTCGCCTGTCGCGCGATCGACCGCATGCAGCAGCAACGGTTCCGTCGGCTCCCCCCGCAGCAACCTGACCGACGGGAGGTCTTCGAGCTGCAGCGTGCCACCGTGCTCGTCGGTGACGATGTAGTCGTCCATCAGCGCGCGCGGCGAGCGACTGCGCAGCTCGTCGAGCGAGTCGAATCCGAGATCCTCGCGCGCCGCCCGGTTGGCGTAGATGATCGTGTCGTCGGGAGCGCGGATCGTCACCGCTTCACCGAGGATCTCGAGCAGTTCAAAGAAACCCGGGCCGCCGCCGCGCAGAAGCTGGTCTTCGAGTGCGGCGGTCCGGCTCAGCGCTCAGCCCCCGCTGAGGAGCTCCTCCGGCGAGTCGGCGAACACGAAGCGTTCCTCGACGCCGGTGAGACTCAGCAGGCGCTGCACCTGCTGAGATCCTCTGACCACACCGAGTCGCTTCCCGGCTTGCTCGGCTCGCTGGTGGGCCTTGACCAGCGTGCTCAGGCCGGTGGAGTCCATGAACTCGAGCTCCCTGAGGTCGACGACGATCAGCTCGTCGGTGGAATCGACGACCCGCGCCAACTCCTCCTCGAACGTCGCGCTCGAGGCCAGATCGAGCTCTCCGCTGACCGCGATCACGCTCCTCTGTCCCTCGTTGCGGACCTCTACGCGGAAGTGGCTCTGCACTACACGCGAGCCTACTGATCTCCAGGGCTCGCTGCCTCTCGCGCTGCGCTTGACGCGCTCACGAATCGGGTAGGCCCGTTACGGCCGGGAGGCCCGTGAGATGCCGAAAGGAGGTAAGAAATGGTTGCTTTGATCGTTCTGCTGCTGATCTTTGCGTTGTTCGGAGGGCTCGGGTTCGCAGCCCATTTCCTGTGGTTCGTGCTGATCGCGGCGCTCGTCTTGTGGGCGCTCGGATTCCTGATCGGCGGAGTCGAGTCCGGAATGGGTCGTCGACGCTGGTACGGCCGCTGGTAGGCGTACGCGCCGCCCTGGCAGGCTGACGGACGATCCCCGCGCCTTCCTCAGGCGCGGCCGCGATCGTCCGTCAGCTCGCGCAGGCGCTGCAGCGACTTGCGCAACAGGCGCGAGACCTGCATCTGCGAGACACCGACACGCTCGGCGATCTCGGTCTGCGTCAGGTCTTCACCGAAGCGTAGGAACAGAATCTCCCGCTCCCTTTGCGGTAGATGCTTCGCGGCGGCAAAGATTGTCGCCTGATCGTCGACCAGCTCGAGCCGGTGGTCATCGTTCCCAACCGCATCCAGCCGGCTGCTGGTGCCGTCGGTGTCGCTTTGCAACGGAGCGTCCAACGAAATCGCGTCGTAGGCCTCAGCTGTCTGCAGGCCGTCGATCACCTCTTCCTGGCTGATCTCCAGATACTCGGACAGTTCTCCGATCGTGGGGGGCCGGCCGGCCTGCGCACTGATCTTCTGCTGCGCATCCAGCACCTTCCGGGCGCGCTCTTGCGCCCCGCGATCAACGTGCAATGCCCAGCCCGAATCGCGGAAATATCGCTTCAGCTCACCGACGATCGTCGGCACCGCAAACGATGTGAACGCGAAGCCCCGATCGGGGTCGAATCGTTCCACGGCCTTGACAAGGCCGAGACTTGCAACCTGAACGAGATCCTCGTAAGGCTCGCTCGAGGGTATATATCGCCGTGCAAGCTTACGCGCGAGCGGCAAGAACCGCTCGATCAATTCGTCGCGGGCTCGACGATCGGCATACCGTCGCCACCGATTGAACAACTCAGCAGAGCCGGCAGCTGTTGCGGGCGCGCTTGTCGCCGTCACCGCCATCGCTGACCTCCGTGATGTTGTGCAGACGCGCAGTGTTTTACCACAGATCTGATCTCGTCTGTCCTTAACGTGACGATCTGGGGACGGTTGGAGGGTTGAGTGGGGCGCGGCTACGCGGCCGGCTGCTCCTCGGTGCCGCTTGACCCGGCGATCGGCGTATCCGGATCGGCTCCGGAAGACGGTCGACGCTGTCAGCGGTGTCCACCGTCGTCAGCCGCTGATCCAAACGCGCGGAAGCGCTCAGTCATACGGGCATCGGGGGATTCGCTCGCCGCGCCCTGAGGGTGCTGATCGGTTCCGTCACGCTCGCCGTGATCGGATCGGCTGTCGGGATCGCGGTGCTCCTCATTGGCCTGCTGGACCGCGCTTTCGAGGAAGTGTCGGAGCTTCTCTTCGCCTCCCGGCCGCACCCCGTCGACCTGAACTCGGCGCTTCTTCAGCTTGACCTGTTTCCAGTCGCCGCCAAGCAGACGGACGGTCTTCTCGAAGCTCTCCGACCACCCGCGGGGCCTGGTACCGCTCACTGGGAGCCTCAGCTTCCCGTTGCGGACTTCGGCCTGGTCCCAGTCAAGCTGTGGATCTGACATCACCTGGGGGTCCTACCCGGCGCGCGGTTGGAATACTCCGGTGGATGGCAGAGACGCAGTTCACATCCCCGCTTGCGCAGGCAATCGCATCCGATCTGCTCGAGCGCTTCCTGCGCTACGTGCAAATCGACACGCAGTCGCGCCGTGAGCGCGAGCGTTCGCCGAGCACGCCCGGGCAGCTCGAACTGGCCCGGTTGCTCGTCTCCGAGCTACAGGCCATCGGCCTCGAGGATGCGGCGCTTGATGAGAACGGCTACGTGACCGCCACTTTGCTCGGGAACGGCGATCGGTCGGGGACGGCTTCAGACGGACGGCCCCAAGCGCCGTTCGGGGTGCTGGCGCACCTCGACACGAGCCCCGATGCACCTGGCGCCAGCGTCGAACCGATCGTGCATCGGGGCTACGACGGCGGCGTGATCGAATTGCCGCGCGGCGGCACCCGGCTTGACCCAGCCGCGATGCCCGAACTGCGCACGAAGGTCGGTCATGACCTCGTCACGTCAAGCGGCGACACGCTACTCGGCGCCGACGACAAGGCCGGGGTCGCGGCGATCATGGCCGCAGTCGCATACCTCGCTGCCCACCCGGAGGTGGAGAGGCCGGCGCTGCGAGTCGCGTTCACACCGGATGAGGAGATCGGTGAGGGAGCCACGCTGTTTGACATTGAGCGCTTCGGCGTTCGCTGTGCCTACACAATCGACGGCTCCACGCTCGGCGAGCTTCAAGATGAGACGTTCTCGGCGCTCGAGGTGATCCTGACGGTCACCGGCGTCGAGGTACATCCGGGCCAGGCCACGGGCAAGCTCGTCAACGCGCTGCGATTCGCCGCCCGGATCCTCACCGCACTGCCGTCCGACACGCTCACCCCCGAGACGACGTCGGGGCGCGACGGTTTCATCCACCCATACTCGCTGACCGGCAGCGCCGGTCGAGCGCAGATGCGGCTGATCATTCGCGACTTCGACGACCGGCTGCTCGAGTCTTACCTGGCGCTGCTCGAGCGCGTTGCCCATGAGGTCGTGGACCCCGAGCCGCGCGCCCGCCTGGACTTCGACGTCCGCCGGCAGTACCGGAACATGCATCACTACTTGGAGCGCGCTCCGGAGGTCACGGCCGCGGCCGAGGAAGCGATCCGAGCCGAAGGCATCGAACCGATCCGCGTCCCGATCCGTGGCGGAACCGACGGCTCACGGCTGAGCGAGATGGGCCTGCCAACGCCCAACATCTTCACCGGAGGCCACGAATACCACTCGGTCCGGGAATGGGCGTCGGCCCAGGATATGGCCGCTGCCGCGGCGACGGTTGTGCGGCTGGCGACGGTGTGGGCCCGGCGCGAGAAGTAGGCTCTTCGCCGATGGCGTTCTCCGCATCGCTTGCTTCGCTCGACGGCCAGATCATGCTCGCCTCGCGCGCAACGGTCCCCGCGACCGACGAAGGTCTGCTCCGCGGGGACGGAGTGTTCGAGGTCATCCGCGTCTATGACGGCGAGCCGTTCGCGATCGAGGAACACTTTCGCCGGCTCGAGCGATCGGCCGCGAACCTGCGTTTGCCGCTCGATCTCGAGGCCGTCCGCGCCGAATCGCACAGGTTGCTCGCGCACGCCGGCTCGGGCTCCGATCACGAGCTGTTGCGGATCGTGGTCACCCGTGGCGGGCGACGGCTGATGCTGACCGAGGCGCTACCCGCAACGCCCGAGCGGATCCGCCTCGCGTCCATCACCTACTCGCCGACGCGGATCCTCGACGGGGTCAAGTCGCTCTCGTACGCCGGGAACATGCTCGCATCCCGTCTCGCCCGCGAGCAAGGGTTCGACGAAGCACTGCTCGTAACGCCGCACGGGCGGGTGCTCGAGGCACCGACCAGCTCGATCTTCTGGGTCAAGGACGGTGAGCTCCTGACCCCGCCGCTCGATGATCACATCCTCGCCTCGATCACGCGCGCGATCGTCCTCGAGGTGACCGAAGCGAGCGAGCGTTCGTGCACCCTGGAGGACCTCGCCGCGGCCGATGAGGCATTCCTGGCTTCCACGACCCGTGAGGTCCAGCCGGTGGCGGCGGTCGACGACCATGCCTTTCCCGTCGAAGGTCCGCTCACGGCGCGGACGGCGGCCGCTGTCGCCGGGCGAATTCGTTCGATCCGAGCCGGCGGGACGGAGCGCGCCGGCGGGTGAAGGTTCTCACGGTTATCGGCAACCGCCCGCAGTTCATCAAGGCGGCTGCCGTCTCGCCTCGGCTGCGCGAATTCCACGACGAGGTTCTGATCCATACCGGCCAGCACTTCGACGATGCCCTGTCGTCGGTGTTCTTCTCAGAGCTGGGGATCCCGTCGCCGGACCGGCAGCTCGGGATCGCGCTCGGCTCCAACTCCTCGCAGACGGCCCGGATGCTGGCCGCGCTCGAGCCGGTCCTTGCGGAGGTGAATCCCGATGTGGTGCTCGTCTACGGAGACACGAACTCGACGCTCGCCGGCGCGATCGCCGGGGCCCAGGCGCGCGTACCGGTTGCGCACGTCGAGGCCGGGATGCGCTCGTTCGACCGCTCGATGCCCGAGGAGCTCAATCGCGTCCTGACCGACCACGCGAGCTCCTTGCTGCTGTGCTCTTCCGACGTGGCGGCGGACAATCTCAGGCGCGAAGCGGTGAGCGGAGGCGTGACCGTCGTCGGCGACGTGATGGTCGATGTCGCGCTGCGCGTGCAACCGCGTGCGCGTGGGCGCTTTGACCTGCTCGCGGCTCGCGGTCTCAGCGCCGGCGAGTACGTGCTGGCCACCGCGCACCGCGCGGGAAATGTCGACCGCCCCGACCGCCTCGAGCTGCTCGTCGAACTGTTGCTCGGCGTACCGCTGCAGGTGGTGCTGCCTCTGCATCCCCGCACCCACGCCCGGCTGGACGAGGCCGGACTGCTCGCGCGGCTGCGGCGGTCGCCGAACATGATCCTGACCGAGCCGCTCGGCTACTTCGAGCTCGCCACGTTGCTGTGCAACGCACGTGCTGCCCTGACCGATTCCGGGGGGTTGCAGAAGGAGGCGTACCTGGCCGGCGTGCAGTGCATCACGATGCGGCCGAGCACCGAGTGGGTCGAGACCGTCGAGCTGGGCTGGAATGTTCTGGTCGATCTCGATCGCGAGGCTGCGCTGGCGGCACTTGCGTGCAAGCCGCCCGCAGTCCGACCGCCACTGTACGGAGACGGGCATGCTGGTGAGCGTGTCGTTGACGCGCTCAGTCAGTCGCCGGTCAGCGCCTAGACTATGCGCGTGATGAGCGTGCGCGCTGTCGGTGAGCCCCGGAGCTGGGATGAGTGATCTCGCGCCAGGGGCGGCTGTCTCCCCGGATGCCAGGTTGGCCGGCGATGTTTCGGTCGAGCACGGCGCTGTGATCCACGCCGGAGCAATCATCGGCGCCGGTTCGTCGATCGGTGCCGGGGCTGTGATCCATGCCGGCACGACGCTCGGGGAGCGGTGTCTGATCGAGGACTGCGCCGTGCTCGGTAAGCGGCCTCGGCTCCGCCGGGGCTCGAGCGCAGCGGGCGGCGAGCTCGACGGGCTGATCGTGGAAGCCGGTGTCACCGTTTGCTGCGGTGCCGTCGTGTACGCCGGCGCGCACGTCGGCGCCCGGGTGATCATCGGCGATCAGTCCCAGCTCCGCGAGCGCGCCACGATCGGGGTCGGTTCCGTGCTCGGGCGAGGCTCGTCGATCGATTTCGGCGCCCAGGTGGGCGCTCGTGTCCTGATCCAGACCGGCGTCTACGTCACGGGCGGATCGATCGTCGAGGACGACGTGTTCCTCGGGCCGGGGGTGGTGACAACCAACGATCACGCGATGGGCCGCCATCCCGCGGGCGAGCCGCTCCGCGGTCCGGTGCTGCGCCGCGCCTGCCGCATCGGTGGCGGCGCCGTGCTGGTTCCCGGGGTTGTGATCGGCGAGGAGGCGTTCGTGGCCGCCGGCGCGGTGGTGACCCGCGACGTCGGCGACCGCGAGGTCGTAATGGGCGTTCCCGCCCGCGTAATGCGTCGCGTGAGCGACGAGGATCTGATCGAGCGCTGGAGCTAGAACCAGCCGACGGTCGGGCCGGACGCGCACCGCGGGGGGCGCTGAGGTTTGCGCCAGCCCTCTCGGTGAGATCATCAGTAGGTCATCACCGCCCGTACAGCCCCGCGACCCGGAGGAGACCCCGATGGACACTTGGGATATCAGCTCACTCGCGATCGAGCCGCACCAGCCGCAAGTGCTCCGCTCCGATGCCGAGACGCGCGCGATCGCGATTCACCTGCCAGCCGGCGAGGAGTTGCAGGAACATCAGGTTCACGAGCGTGCCTATGTGCTCGTCGCCGCCGGGAAAGTGGAGGTCTCGCAGGACGGTCGCAGCGCATCAGGGGGCCCCGGTTTCCTGTCGCATTTTGAGCCGGGCGAGCGCCACAGCGTGAAGGCGCTCAGTGACGCGCGTCTGGTGCTTGTGCTGGCGCCGTGGCCCGGGGTGGGTCACCCGTCGCTCGGGGTGGGTCGCGCGTAGCGCGGGGTGGGTCACCCGTCGCTCGGGGTGGTCGCGCGTCGCGCGGCCCGAGTCAGGCGGCGTCGCGCTCAGGGCCTCGCACTTACGGCTGCTCCAGCTGCGCCGACCATGCCCTCACTGCCGCGCGTCCAGATCACCTCGTCCTGGCCGGGGCCGACGCCGATCAGCGCGATCGGGACCTTGACGCTGTCGGCGATGAACTGGAGGTAGTCGCGCGCGGCCTGCGGCAGCTCATCCTCGCTGCGGCACTCGCGCAGATCCTCACTCCACCCGGGCAGTTCGACGTATTCACCGGTGGCGTGGTGCAGCACGGTCTGGTGATACGGGAAGTAGTCGAACTCGGCCCCCTCGGCCCCGCGGTAGCGCGTGCACACGCAGAGCGGGTCGAGCCCCGAGAGCACGTCGAGCTTGGTGACCGCGAGCGCGGTCAGCGAGTTGAGCCGCGCGGCGTAACGCAGCGCCACCAGATCGAGCCAGCCGACCCTGCGGGCGCGACCGGTGGTCGTGCCGTACTCACCGCCGCGCTCACGGATCTGATCCGCGAGTTCGCCCGCGAGTTCCGTCGGGAACGGCCCGGAGCCGACCCGCGTCCCGTACGCCTTCGTGACGCCCCAGACCTCGTCGATATCCCGCGGCCCGACTCCGGCGCCGATGCAGGCGGCGCCGGCGACCGGATTCGATGAGGTGACGAACGGATAGGTGCCGTGGTCGATGTCCAGCAGTGCGCCTTGGGCGCCCTCGAACACGACCACTTGACCGTTGTCGAGCAGCTCGAGCACGAGTCGGCTCGTGTCGGCGATGTACTGACCGAGCCGCGCTCCGTAGGTCAGGTACTCGTCGGTGATCGTCTGCAGATCCAGTTGCGGGTCCTTTGCGAACGGACGCAATGACAGGCGCTTTGGCTCGAGTGCAGCGATGATCTTCTTCTTCAGGATCTTCTCGTCGAGCAGATCCTGGACGCGAATTCCCAGCCGCGCCGCCTTGTCCGCGTAGCATGGCCCGATGCCACGCCGCGTGGTGCCGATCTGAAGCTTGCCGAGCCGAGCCTCCCCGGCATGGTCGAGCATCAGGTGGTAGGGCATGATCAGGTGCGCATTCGCTGAGATCTTCAGCCCGCTGGTGTCAACGCGGCGCCTGCGCAGCTCCTCCAGCTCGTCGGTCAACACCTTCGGGTCGATCACCACGCCGTTGCCGATCACGCACGTCTTTCCCGGATGCAGGATCCCTGACGGCATCAGGTGAAGCTTCCACGTGTTGCCACCTCGCACGATCGTGTGCCCGGCGTTGTTACCGCCCTGAAAGCGCACCACGGCGTCGGCCTGCTCCGCGAGCAGGTCGGTGATTTTGCCTTTTCCCTCATCGCCCCACTGGGCGCCTACGACGACGATTCCGGGCATACCGGTCCAAGTGTACGTGGGCTGGGGACGGCGCTACCGTTGCACCGATGGATGACGAGCAAGAGACCGAACTGCTGAAAGCCCAGCAGCGCGAGCGAGCGGCAACCGAGGAGCAACTGGCGCGCCAGAGCGACGATCAGGACGAGGCGGCGCAGCACGAGCGCCGAGCCGAAAAAGCGGACTACCTGCGACAGAAGCTGGAGCAGCGCGCAGCGTCGGAGCGGGACTGACGACCGGGCATTGGTTCAAGGTGGTACACGCGACGATGCAGTGCGGTCACCGATCTTGAGGACGGCGGCGCTCAGAGCTCAGGCCAGCCGCAGATCCATCCGCCGATCATGCCCGATCAGCGGCAGCTCGTCACACATCTCGGTCAGCCTGGAAACGGTGCGCTCGCTGATCTGCTCGCACAGCGCCTCGCGATCGAGGATGTTGGTGGTGATCAGCATCGAGCGCTCGTCCTCGTAGCGCGCGTTGACGATCGAGTAGAGCTCCTCGAGGACCCAGTCGGTGCTCCGCTCAGCGCCGACATCGTCGATGTGAAGCAGATCGACCGCCGTTAGGCGGTCGAGCAGGTCGACGTGCGAGCGCTCGGCCCGGTGTGTATCGCGGATCTCGTTGAGCAGACGCGGCAGGGAATAGATCGCGACCGAACGGCCGGCGGCGAGTGCGGCCTTGGCGACCAGCATCGCGAGCGTCGTCTTGCCGGTGCCGACTGGACCCATCAGCCATAGGCCGCGGCCCTTGTCGAGCTTCTCGTCGATCCTGTCGGCGAACCTCCGCACAGCCGCGACAACTTGAGCATCGATGTCCGTGACCGGCGGCCGCTCGAACGCGACGTCACGGTAGCGGCGCGGGATCACCGCCGAGAGGCTGCGGGCCTTCGCAAGCGCCACGCGCTGTGGACGGCAGCGGCAGTCATACGCGGTGTTGGTCGCGTCGTCGTACACAAAGCCCGAGCCGTCGCAGAGGCCGAAGGCGCAATCGCTCGTCTCCCGGCCCCCGCCGGCCGCCGAAGCCCTGATCGAGCCCTCACTGCGCAAAGCGCTCACCCGCGTAGTTCATGAACTTCGGGTATTCCCGCTGGAAGGTCAGCACGACATCGCCGACCGCGCCGTTACGGTGCTTGGCGATGATGATGTCCGCCTCCCCTGGCCGCTCGGACTCCTTGTCGTAGTACTCCTCGCGGTAGATGAACATCACGAGGTCAGAATCCTGCTCGATTTGGCCCGATTCGCGCAGGTCCGAGAGGATCGGCTTCTTGTCGCCGCCGCGCTGTTCCACGGCGCGGCTCAGCTGTGAGAGGGCGATCACCGGCACGTTCAGCTCGCGGGCGAGACCCTTCAGACCGCGGGAGATCTGGCCGACCTGCTCGACCCGGCTCTCGACGCGACCCTCGTGGCGCATCAGCTGCAGGTAGTCGATGATGATCAGACCGAGCCCGCCCTCGACCTGGTGATGCAGCCGGCGTGATTTGGCGCGCACCTCGAGCACTCCGGTGTCACTTGAGTCGTCGATGAACAGGGGCGCGTCAGAGAGCCGCTGGCACGCCTCGAGGATCTTCGGCCAGCGCTGCTCGGCGACCTTGCCGCGGCGAAGGTCCTCGCCCTTGATCCGTGCCTGCGAGGCGACGAACCGCTGAGCGAGTTCGGACTCGGACATCTCCAGCGAGAACAACGCCACCGCACGACCCGCGAGCACCGCGTTCTCGGCGATATTGGCGACGAGCGCGGACTTGCCCATCGACGGACGAGCAGCGATCACGATCAGGTTGCCCGGCTGAAACCCGCCGGTCACCTCATCGAGGTCCTTGAAGCCCGACGGCGTTCCCGTCAGCGGTGTCTTCAGGACCGAGAGCCGGTGGAGCTTGTCGGTCTCCTCGTGCAGGATGTCCGCGATCGAACGGATCTTCTTCTGACGATCGTCGTGCGCGACCTCGAGCATCGAGCGCTCGGCGCGCTCCACCAGATCGCGTGCCGGCGCGTCACGGGAGAGGACGCTCGCCTGGATCTCATAGGAGGCGGTCAGCAGCGCGCGCATCTGCGCGTTGTCACGGACGATCCGGCCGTACTCACGCGCGTGGCCGGCTGCCGGGACCCACCCGGCGAGCTCATCGATCGCCTCCGGCCCGCCCACTTCCTCGAGCTTGCCGTGCTGGCGCAGCGTCTCGGTGACAGTCAGGTGATCGATCTTGCGATCGGTCTCATGCAGCTCGAGCATCGCGGCGAAGACGGCGCCGTGTTGCTCACGGTAGAAATGGTCCGGCCGCAGATGCTCCTCGACCAGCAGCGCGTACAGATGGCGCTCATCCAGCAGGACGGCCCCAAGCACCGACTTCTCGGCCTCGAGGTTATGCGGTGGGACGGCGATGTTCTGGACGGTGCTCATACCCGGTGCCCGAGTCTAGGTCTGCGACAGGCGGCTAAGCCGACGCCGTTCCCGCAAGCAGCGACGGATTCATCCGCTGACGGATTTGCGGGGGTGGGCGCTCCGAGCGGCGGCGCGGATCGTCCGTCAGCCGGGGAGGCGACTACGCCGCGACGACCATGGTCTTGATCGTCGCGGTCACCTCGTCAGTGACCTCGACCACGACCATGTACGTCCCAATGTTCCGGATCGGATCCTCCAAGTGGATCTTGCGGCGATCAACCTTGATCCCTCGAGCGTCACGAATCGCGTCGGCGATGTCCTGCGTCGTGACTGAGCCGAACAGCCGCCCGTCGTCACCGGCCTGCTGCGGGATCGTGAGCACGGTGCGGCCCAGCGTCGCCGCATTCTCCCTCGCGCGGTCCTCGGCCTCCTGCTTGGCCCGCTCCGCCCGCTCGAGGCGATGAGCAGCCGCCTCGATCGAGCCCTTCGTCGCCGGCTCAGCGAGCTTGCGCGGGAGCAGATAGTTGCGCAGATAGCCGGCGGACACGTCCACAACCGCGCCGCGCTCGCCGAGCGTCTCTACGTCTTGGAGCAGGATTGCCTGCGGCATCGTCGCTCAGGTGCTCCTAGTCAGCGATCGCGATCGCGATCGCGATCGCCGCGGCCGCCCCGCTCACGGTGGTCACTGCCGCCCTCGGCTACGTACGGCAGCAGGGCAAGTTCACGCGCGCGTTTGACCGCGCGCGCTACCTGACTCTGGTGCCGGCGACAAGCGCCTGTGATCCTCCGCGATCGAATCTTCCCGCGCTCGGAGATGAAGCGCCGCAGCGAGGAGATGTCCTTGTAGTCGACCTGATCGACCCTGTCGCGACAGTACGGGCAAGGCTTCCGACGACCTGAGGTCGGCCCACCCTTCCGATCGCGCCGGCGAACCGGCCTTCTACGTTGCTTTGCCACTGGGCATCACCTAACTGTCAGCTTATCTTCGATCTGCCTCAGAACGGAATATCGTCGTCGGCGGCTCCGGCGGTCACTGGCGCGGTCTCGAAATCACCGGTGTCAATCGGGACATCGCTCTCCGTTGCGGGGACGCTGCTGGAGAAGCCATTCCCATTGCCGGCGTCCTCGCGCCCGCCAAGGAACTGCACGGTCTCAGCGATGATATCGACTGCTTGGCGCTTCTGTCCCTCCGTGGTTGTCCACTCGCGCCAGCGCAGCCGCCCGTCGACCGCGACCGGCCGACCCTTCTTCAGGTACCGGTGGCAGTTTTCACCCTGCTGGCCCCAGACCGTGACGTCGAAGTAGTTGGGCTGATCCTCCCACTGACCCGTCTCATTGTTCTTGCGCCGTCCATTGCACGCGATCCGCAGGCTGCAGACCGCGGTGCCGCTCTGTGGCAGCGAACCCAGCTCGGGATCCCGAGTGAGATTGCCGGTGATGATCACTCGGTTGATGTTTCCAGCCATTTACTGAGCTCCTTTCAGGGACGCTTGAAAGCCTGTGGCCGAGTCTAGGCGCGTCGCAGACGGCAACCCCGGATCTCCACGGAAAATGGGCTGAAACGTTGCACGGACGCCAGGGACGCGTGACGCACTGGCACGAAGTCGTTGCAAACGCGGGCGGACCCGGCGTGCGAGGCTTACTCGTCTGGCTCGGCGCCGACACTAGCCCCGGCGCTGACCGGCGAGGCCGGCGTATGGGTCACCGTGGCGAGCACCGGTGGCGGAGAGTCCGGTGGCGGCGGAGTGCCCGGGATCACCTTGATGATCCGGAAGCGCAACACGGTGTCGGCGATGCCGAGGCTGTGGGTCAGCGATTCCAGCAGCAACGCCGGACCCGTGAACTGCAGCAGGTGGTACTCGGCGTCTGACTGGTGGTCGATCCGGTAGGTCATCGGGCGCGTGCCCCACTCCTGTTTGCGCTCGATCGACCCTCCGCTGGCGGAAATCGCGGTCTCGACGTCGGTCAAGATCTTCGCGCGCTCCTCATCGGTCGCGGTCGCCGACAGCAGCAGCACCAGGTCGTAGAGGGTGGTTCGTCTCGGCATAGGAAAACGCCCGTGGAGGGCGCCAGCCGACTATAGCAACGGACCTCGGATCGGCCACGCCGGCCCGTCGAGCACCGAAACGCGCGCAACGGCCGACGTCCACCGGCGTGCGAACCGCGCCAGGCGGATCAAAACGTTGATCGACATGCTGAACAAGAACGAGACGTTCTATCCCTGAACCTGCCGTGCCGGCCCGACCGCGAGCTCCTTCTCGCGGATGTCGGCCAGCTGCTCGTCGATCCAATCACCGGGATCACGCGCAGTGACGATCGACTTCAGCCCTTCGTGCCGGCGCTGGCGCTCGTGCAGCGGCATCGTCAACGCGGCGTGGATCGAGTCGGCCAGCTCCTGGATGTCGAACGGGTTGACCGACAGCGCGTACTCGCCCAGCTCCTCGTGGGCGCCGGTGTTCTCGCTCAGAATCGACACGCCCGCGCGCTCGTTGACCATCGGGCCTTCCTTCGCCACCAAATTCATACCGTCGAACATCGCGTTGACGATCAGCACGTCGTAGTGCTTGTAGGCGGCTACCGCTTCCTCGAGATCGTCGCGCAGCTTGAGCTGGATCGGCATCCAGTCCGGGGAGCCGTGGCGGTGATTGACGACCGCGACGACGGCCTCGATCCGCTCCAAATACTCCGCGTACTCGGGCACGTCGGTCCGTGACGGCATCAGCTGCGCGATGAACGTGACCCGCTCGCGGAACTCCGGATGCTGCTCCAGGAACACATCAAACGCACCGAACCCGCGCAGCACGTTCTTCGACAGGTCAGCGCGGTCGACGCGCAAGATCAGATGATCGCGCCGGCGTCGCAGCAATTCCTCCTCGAACTCGCGCGTGCGCGGCCGGGCCGCAACAGCCTGGGCGGCGTGGCAGTCGATCGGCAGGGGGTAGTTTCGAACCCAGACCTCGCGACCGTCATGCAGGAGATGGCCGCTCTTGAAGTCGACCTCCAGTCCGAGCAGGTCCTCGCAGCATTGCAGGAAGTTGCGCCGGTACGATCTCGTGTGGAAGCCGATGATGTCGTTGGCGAGGATCCCGTTGTAGATGTCCTTGCGGATCATCGAGGGGAGCACGCGCCAGGAGTCCGACTGGCTCCAGGGGATGTGCACGAAGTGGTGCAGAAACGCATCTGGGCGGGCCCGCCTGATCAGCCCCGGCAGCGTGTACAGGTGGTAGTCGTGGACCATCACGATCGGCCGTTCGATCCCCTCGATCTCCTCGAGCACGGCCCGCGCCAAGTCCTCGTTGACGGCGTTGTAACCGAACTCGAAGGCCTCGGTCTCGTTGCGCCGGATGTCCGGCGCGTTCGACAGATCCCACAGGTAGTGCTGGATGAACCACAACATCGGGTTGGCCATGATGTTGTAGAAGCGGTCGTAGGCCTCGGGGTCCGACGCGACCAACTTCACCCGATATTCGCCGCCGTCAGGAGCGCGCACCGGGAACGCCTCGCCGCGGTAGCGCTCCGCCGTCGCAACGTCCTCGTCGGTCATCGCCGACGCGATCCAGGTGACCTCGCGATGAGACGCCAGCCCGATCAGCGCTGTCACCAAGCCGCCGGTGCCGCGCCGGACCTCGCCGCCCGGCTCGAAGGTGACCGGGCCACGGTTCGACACGAGCACGAGCGGCGACTTGCTCATTCGCGGGGGGCTCCGTCCGGCGGCATCCCTACACCCCGAGCCGCTCGAATAGGTCGAGCCAGTCGCGTAGCAGTCGCGGCGTCAGGAACCGCTGACGGGCGTGTTCCTTGCCGGCCCGCCCCAGTCGCTTGCCGAGCCCGGGATCCTCCAGGATCTGGGTCGCGCGGTGCGCGCATTCCTCGACACTGGAGACCAGGAACCCGGACTCCCCGTCGACGATCTGGAGCGGAATCCCGCCGACAGCGCCCCCGATAAACGGCCGTCCCTTCCAGATCGCCTCGGTCACTGTCAGGCCAAAGCCCTCTCTGGTCGACTTCTGAATCACCACGTCGGAGTGTGACTGGAACGCGTTGACTTCGATCGCGCCGACGTTGTTGAGGTTGTTGAGGATGTGGATGTCCGGATCGCCGTCGGCATGGGCGACGGTCGCGTTGAAGAAGTCCCACCCCTCGGGATCGTCGGTCGCCATCGAGCCGACGAGTGCAAGCTGCACATCCGGGACCTGCTGCTTGACGATCCGGTACGCATCAATCACGCCGAGCGGATCCTTCCATGGATCGAAGCGCGAGACCTGGCACAGCAGCGGGCGGTCGACGTCGATCCCGAACTGCTCGCAGATATAAACAGCGTCGTCGGGGGAGAAGGCCATGTTCTTCGGCGCCAGCGGGTCGATCGCCGGCGGAATGATGTTGGCGCGACCGTCCATCCCGGAGGGAACGTAGGCGGGCATGTGAAAGACCGCCGCGGGAAAGTGGTCCAGGTACATTCCGAGCCGCTCGAGCGTCGATGGGTTCGGGGTCGAGAGGTCGATGTGGCAGCGCCACACCCAATGCGCAGCCTTCTGCGGGACCATCGAGCAGATCGCGGCCGGCTGGGGATCGTGGACGATGCACACATCCCAGCCATCGGACAGCTCGCGAGCGTTGATCTCGTTGTAGCGCCGCCACGTGTCCCACTGCTCCTCGCTGAGGTCATGTGGATTGCCCTGCAGCGCGTTGTGCATCACCTTGGTCGCGTTGAAGAACTCCTCGCGGCCGTAGATCACATGCCACTCGCAGGCCAAATCGACATCGATCATCAACGGCACGAGCGTGTAGAGGATCTCCGAGACGCCGCCACCGAATGCCGTCGCCGATAAGTGGAGGATCCGCTTTCCCTTAAGCCGCTGCGCTCGCTCGCGGATCTCATCGACCAGCGGACGGCCGACGATGCTCGCGTAGTCAGAGAGGTGCTTGTGAGCGACGGCGACGGGCTGGAGCATGATGGTGGTGGGGGCCGGGATTTATCAGCGCCGGGGCCACGATATCGGGTCAGCGCGATAACGCCTTGAGGCGTGCGACCCCTCTGTCGATAGCGCTCACGAGCTGCTTGTGGAGATCGTGGTTGGCGGCCGAGATCGATGACATCTGAAACTCGTGTCCGGAGCCGAGCAGCCGGTGACGATCCAGCGGTGCGCCCCAGCCGTCGCTCACCACCCCGCCGGCCTCGGTCAGGCACAGCCATGGAGCCGCGAGATCGTAGGGCGAGTTATTGAGGATCTGGCCGCCTCCGACAGCCTCGAACTCTGCGCGCATGCCGGGCACGTCGTCGACCAGCCGGGAGCCGACCTCGATCACGGCATCGAGCTGCCCGGTCAGCACCCGCGTCATCACGAACGCCTGCGACCCCAGCTCGAACGTTCCCCCGCCGACCGACGAGCCGTCGATCAGCTCGGCCAGCACCTCGACCGTCGGGCGGGCGGGCCGGCCTCGGAACCCGTAACCCCAGAACATGCGGCTCACATCTGCATCGCCACTCAGCGCCACCGGCCGCGTCGACTCGACCCCAGAACCCCGAACCGCCAGATACCAATCACCCGACTTGATCTCGACCACACACCCGATCTCGACGTCGGCCATCGTCGGCTGCCCGTCTCCGAGCGGGGCCAGGGCGACCGCCACGCAGGCCGACTCCAGTCCGGCCATCGCCGGCCGCGTGCCGTCGATCGGATCCACGACGAGGACATGCGTGGCGTCAGGCGCCGCGACCAGCCCACGATCCTCCGAGTAGAACGCCATCCGCGGCGCGCGATCGGCCACGAACTCGGCCAGCGAGCGCTCGGCGAGCTCGTCGACGGCGAACGTCACGTCACCGCCGGCGCCGTCTCCCCGATGCGCCCGGCCCGCATGCGAACCGAGCTCGGGCAGCACGCGCTCGCGCAAGCGCTGCGCCAGCGTCAACACCAGTTGCCTGTCGTCCTCGACCGCCACGACCAGCCATTGTGAAGCTGCGAAGATCGTCGTGATGCAACGAGCCAATGTCTTCAGCGCCGAGTTCGAGTTCGACGACAACGATCCGCAGGGCTATCGTGCCGGCGTTGCCCGTGTTGGCAAGCTCGCCGGCGGCGAAGCGCTCGTGGTCAAGCTGTTCGAGATCCCGGCCGGACAAAGCCTCTGTCCGTACCACTACGAGTACGAGGAGGAGTGGCTGCTCGTGCTCGCAGGAAGCGTGACCGTGCGGGTTCCCGGCGGTGAGCACGAGCTCCACCTCGGCGACATCGTCCGCTTCCCGCCCGGGCCAGACGGCGCGCACAAGGTCACCACACAAGGCGAGCAGTCAGCACGTGTGCTGATGTTCTCAAGTGCACGCGAGCCGTCGGTCGCGGTCTACCCAGACAGTGACAAGATCGGCGTCTGGACCGGTAACGAAGCCGATCACGTGATGCTCAGGCGTGCCGACGGGCATGTCGACTACTACGACGGCGAGTGACCAGCGTCGACCACCGTCGGCGATCCACTCAAGCCCAACCGACCGATAACCGAGCTAGCTCGGCAGCTCGAGCGTGAACACCGTGTCGCCGGGGGCGGACTGCACCGACAGCCGACCGGCCATCCGCTCCGCCAGCTCGCTGGCGATGGCCAGCCCCAGCCCAGACCCCTGCGCGTCATCGGCGGTGTAGAACGGCTCGAAGATCCGCGGCATCGCCTGCGGCTCGATGCCCTCGCCGTCGTCGCGAACGGCGAGCCGGACGTGCCCGTCGTCGCGGACGGCGGTGACGACGATCTGCGTTCCGGCCGGCGTGTGGGTCAGCGCGTTGTCGATCAGGATCCGCACGATCTGTGCCACCCGGACCGGGTCGCAGGTCGCGCCGATCCGTCGCGATGCCAGCCGCAGCTCCAGGTGCGCGTCGTGCTGGGCGAGGCTCGGCTCGAATTCCCCTGAGACCGACCGCGTCAGCTCGCCGAGGTCGACCTCCTCGGGGCGCAACTCCAAAGACCCGGCCTCCAGCTTCGACAAATCCAGAAGATCCACCGACAGCTTGCGCAGCCGCTCGATCTGAGCGCGCAGCTGGTCCAGGAATCGCCTGCGCGTGTCGGCGTCGAGCTCGTCGTCCTCGAGCAGCTCGACGAACCCGCCCAGCGAGAAGATCGGCGTCCGCAGCTCATGAGACGCAGTGGCGATGAACTTCTTGCGGGCGAGCTCGAGCTGGGCCAGCTGGCGCTGCATGTCGTTGAACGCGATCGCGAGTTGGCCGAGCTCATCGGTTGAGTCAACGGGGATCGGGTGCTCGAACTCCCCGGCGGCGACGCGCTCGGCGGCCAGCTCGAGCCGCTTGACCCGCTGCGCCAGCGCCCTGGCAACCAGGTAGCCGCCGACGAGCGCCAGCAGCAGCGCGATCCCGCCTGCCACCAGGATCTCGTGGCGGACGATCACGACATTGCGCTCGACGTCGGAGACCGGGTCGGAATAGACGATCACCCGCACCACGCGCCCCTGGTAGGAGATCGGATATGCCGCCTGCGCGATCGTCCCGGAGGACGTGCGCTCGGTCCCCGTCGCGAGCTCCCCGGACTGCACCGCGCGGTTGGCGACCGGGAACCGCAGGTGGTCGGTCGCGGTCGAGTTACTCGAGTCGGCCAGCAGCGACAGCTGCGGGCCGTACGGTGCGAGCGCCAGCGAGACGGACAGCAGCAAGACGCGGGCGCCGGACCCGGCTGCGGCAGTGTTCACCCTGGCGCGGATCTCCTGCAGCCGCTGCGGGCCCCCGACCGTCAGCGTGATCGGTCCCGACTGCCTCCGGGCGCCGGCCGCCAGCTCCTTGAGCTTCTCGTCGATCAGGCGGGTCTGCAGGCCCGGCGCGACGTACAGGTACAGCGCGCCGATCGCCAGAAACGTGACCGCCGCGAACAGCAGGGCGAGCTTGTTACTGAGCGAGATCTTCATCGGGCTCAGCCCGCCGGAGCCACTCCTCACCCCTCGGTATCGCGAAACCGATACCCGACACCGCGCACCGTGAACAGGTATTCGGGATCCTTCGGATCCCGCTCGATCTTCTCGCGCAGATGCCGGATGTGTACGTCGATCGTGCGCGGGTCGCGATACGCCGAGTCGCCCCAGATCCGCGCCAGCAGCATGTCCCGCGTGAACACGCGCCCGGGTGCCCGGGCCAGCGCGGACAGGATCTCGAACTCGACGAACGTCAGCTGCGCCTCCTCGCCGCGTACACGGACTGTCCGCTTTGGGAAATCGACCCGAAGTTCGCGCACGAGGAGTGGGGCCTCGTCTGGGGCGGTCTCCGTCGGGCGGCTCATCTCCGCGCGGCGCAGCACGGCCTTGATCCGGCTCGAGAACTCGCGCATCGAGAACGGCTTGGTGATGTAGTCATCGGCACCGAGCTCGAGCCCCACAACCTTGTCGATCTCCTCAGACTTGGCGGTCAGCATGATGATCGGCACGGAGCTGCGGCTGCGCAGCCGGCGGCAGATCACCGGTGAAGAGTAATGATGCGCGTTTAAGGGTTTCGCTGCACGTTTATCGGCTTCGCGGGCCGTCCCGGATAACCTCTAGTGGCCGATGCTGGATCCGCGCATCTACCGCACGGGGTTTATCGCGGTCGCGCTGGCGGCGATCGTGTTCGCGTTCTCGTTGCATGATCAGCAGGGGCCGCTGAGTTCGACGCTCGCCTCTGACGCGTTCAATGGAACCAACGCGTATTCGACGATGCATGCGCTCGCTCGCGGCTATCCAGATCGGCGGCCCGGATCGACCGGCGACACGGCACTGGCCGCGTACGTGAAGTCCCGCTTTAACGCGACTGCGGGTCTGAAGAATGTCTCCGACACCGTTTTCAGCGGTCGCACCGTCGACGGCAACCGCACCCTCGAGACGGTCGCCGCGGTCCGGCCCGGGCTCACGCCGGGCAACATCGTGATCGTCGCGCATCGCGATTCGCTGAGCTCCCCTTCGGAGGCTGATCTGTCCGAGACCGCTGCGCTGCTGGAGTTGGCGCGGGTGCTCGGCGGGGAGGTGCCCCACCGCACGATCGTGCTGGAGTCGACCAGCGGCTCGGCAGGGCTCACCGGCGCGACTGCGCTCGCGCGCTCGTTGGGTGGACCGGTCGACGCCGTGATCGCCCTCGGCGACCTCGCCGGCTCTCACGTCCGCGGCCCGATTGTCGTGCCATGGTCAAACGGCCAGAACGTCGCGCCGTCGCTGCTGCGCAACACGGTCGCGGCCGCGCTCGGAGCCCAAGCCGGTCTGCGGGCGGGGGGCACGGGCCTTGGAGGTCAGCTCGCGCGCCTGGCGCTGCCGCTGACGATCTCAGACCAGGGCCCGTTCGGCATTCGCGGGATACCGGCCGTGCTCGTGTCGCTGTCCGGCGAACACGCGCCGTCCGCGACCGAGCCCGTTGGCAAGGAGGCTCGCCTGGATGCCGTCGGACAGGCGGTGCTGCAGGCGGTCAATGCGCTCGACAGCGGTCCGAATGCGCCGGCTCCGGCTCCGTATCTGCTGTACAACGGCAAGGTCGTTCCTGCGTGGGCGGTCCGGCTGCTCGTGCTCGCGCTGATCCTGCCGGTGCTCGTGGCGACGATCGACGGCCTCGCCCGCGCCCGGCGCCGAGGCCACTCGATCCTCCGATGGACCGTGTGGGTGCTCGCCAGCGCGGTGCCGTTTGCGCTCGCGCTGTTGGTCGTCCTCGGCTCACGGCTGATCGGGCTGATCGACACCGCGCCGCCCGGCCCGGTCGCGGCGGACGCGGTTCCGTTGCACGGGTCCGGCGTGGCGCTGCTGTTGCTGAGCGCGCTGGCGATCGGGCTCGGGTTCTTCGTGCTTCGCCCGCTGATCATTGCCGCCGCCGGCGGCCGGCGCGGGCTCGACGGATCGGATCCCGAGGGAGCCGGCGTGGCACTGCTGCTCGTGATGTGCCTCGCGGCGCTCGCGATCTGGCTCGCCAACCCGTTTGCCGCGCTCCTCTTGGTGCCCGCACTGCATCTCTGGATGTGGGTCGTGGACCCCGATGTCCACCTCCGTCCCGTCGTCGCGGCGGTGCTGCTGGCGATCGGCCTGGCGCCGCCGATCTTGCTCGTCGCGTACTACGCGCACGCGCTGTCGCTCGGACCGATTGGGGTGCTCTGGAACGGTCTGCTGCTGATCCTCGGTGGTGACATCACGGTGCTGTGCGCGCTTGAGTGGACGGTGCTTCTGGGCTGCGTCGCCAGCGCGATTTTGCTCGCCGCTCGGGCGATGCGGATCCCCGCGCCCGAGCAGATGCCGATCACGGTCCGCGGGCCGATCGGTTACGCCGGTCCCGGGTCCCTCGGTGGCACGAAGTCCGCGATCCGGCGATGAGACGCCTGATCCGTGACATCTCCTCGGTGCTGATCATCTCCGGGCTGCTGCTCGTGCTCGATGCAGGCGTCACTTTGGTCTGGCAGGAACCGATCACCGCCGTCGTCGCGATGATCAAGCGCACCCAGATCGACAAGCGCTTCCTCAGCTTCCACACCGCCCCGCTGAACCCGCTCGAGCGCCATGCGCTCGACACGCTGCAGACGATGAACGAGCGGATCTCCTTCCTCGCGCGCCGCGAGCAGCGTCAGGTGACGACCGGCGCCGCGATCGGGCGGATCGTGATCAAGAAGATCGGGGCGAGCTTCGACGTCGTCCAGGGAACCGACACCGCCAGTCTCGAGAAGGGCCCCGGTCACTACCCGGGGACCGCGTTCCCGGGAGTAGGTCAGACGGTCGCGATCGCAGGTCACCGCACCACCTACCTCGCGCCGTTCCGGCACATCGACTCGCTCTCGGCGGGCGACCAGATCGTGTTGAAGATGCCCTATGCCCGCTTCACATATGTCGTCGAGTATCACAAGATCGTGCTGCCGACGGCGCTGTGGGTGACAAACAACGTTGGCTATGAGCGACTCGTGCTGTCGGCGTGTAACCCGCTCTACAGCGCCGCGCAGCGGATCATCGTGTTCGCGCGGCTACGGGAAGTCCAACCCACTCCGGCGACGGTCGCGGCGGTCGCTGGCGCAGGGGCTCGCAACGGCTCGCCTGGACACGCACGCACCGCCAAATCGTCAACGATTCCGGCTTCCTAGCCGTCCAGCCCGCCATTGAAAACGGCACCAGAAGGGTATTCCGTCGAGTACGGTCAAGACCGCATCTAGTGACAGGCAGAGAGTGCCGATGCGGAAGGGGACTCCCATGGATGAGGATCGCGAGAAGATGGCTGAAATGAGGGACATAGTCCAGCAGGGTGAGTATCGGGTCGAACCCGTAGCGGTCGCAGAGGCAATCCTGCACCGGCTTCGCGAACTCGCCGTGGCCCGCGCAGAGCGGGTGCATTCAGAGGAACGAGCGTGGGCGGCGGAGCATCCGCTCAGAGCAAGTGCTCGTACCCTGAGAGCACGCCCCGCGAGTCACTGAACACCAGCCCTGGCGCCCCCTCCACCACGCGACCGATCACGGTCAGCCCGGCCGGGATCTGACTCGCGAGCAGGGCGATCCGATCACCGGTGGCGAGCGCCGCCGGCAGGCACGCGCAGAGTTCGTAATCGTCTCCGGCGCTTGCCGCAAAGGCACCCGGCTCCTTGCCCAGCGCGGTTGCCACGTCGGCCACTCCGGGCGACAGCGGCAACGATGCGAGTGTGATCTCGATCCGTACCCCGCTGCGCTGCGCGATGTGCGCAGCATCGGTCGCGAGCCCATCTGAGAGATCGATCATCGCGCGTGCCCCGGCGCGAGCAAGCGCGGAGCCCTCCGCCAGTCGTGGGACCGGGCGGGCATAACGTTGGCGTAGCGCCGGCAGCTGCTCCTCGCCCG
Source organism: uncultured Solirubrobacterales bacterium (assembly GCA_963794285.1). GTDB lineage: Bacteria > Actinomycetota > Thermoleophilia > Solirubrobacterales > Solirubrobacteraceae > Palsa-465. Next base: position 166,956 of record CAWCDS010000005.1, on the reverse strand, counting down.
GAGCTGGCGCGCGTCCTTCCAGCACGGCCAGGCCGGCCCCGGCGCCCCCCAGCGCTCCGGTGACAGCGACGAGGTCACCGACACGAGCACCATCCCGCGCCACGAGTTGCGCCGGATCCTCGGCCCAGCCGACGACGGTGAACGACAGCATCAGCTCTGTGGCCAACGTCACGTCCCCGCCGGCGATCGTGACGCCGCTGCGCTGCGCCAGCGCGCGAGCCCCGTCGACGATCGCGAGTACGGCTGCGAGCTCGGCGCCTCGCGGGAGCCCGAGCGCGAGGTACGCCTCGCCCGGCTGTGCGCCCATCGCGGCGATATCCGACAGCGCTGCAGCGAGCGCGCGGTGGCCGATTTCCTGCGGCTGCAGCTGCGAGGTGCGGAAGTGGATCTGGTCGAACATCGCGTCGACCGAGGTGACCGCGTACCCGCGGCCTCGCACCACCGCCGCATCGTCCCCCAGCGAGCGGATCACTTGTGACGAGCTCGCGCACAGCGCACGCTCGAGCGCCCGGATCAGCTCGAGCTCGCGCAACGGTGTGATCGTCAGCGGTGTCGGTAGACGATCCGGGCCCGGTCGAGGTCGTAGGGTGAGAGCTCGACCCTGACGCGGTCGCCCGGCAGGATGCGGATCCGGAACCGGCGCATCTTGCCGGCCACGTGGCCGAGCACTACGCGGTCCATGTTGTCGAGCTTGACGCGGAACATCGCGTTCGGCAGCGCCTCGACGACTTCGCCTTCAAGCTCGACTTTCTCTTCCTTGGGCATCTATAAAGGTCTTCCCATCTGGGTGCGCGCACGCGCGAGCGGGCGCAGGGGGCAGGAGAAAGCTAGCAGCGTGGCTCCTGCCGGGCGGTGCAGTCGACCCGCGCGATCAGCCGGGGCCGGGCTCAGTGGCGTTTGATGCCGGTGCCGCCGCTGCCGTTGCCGGCCGGCGCACCCGCCGTCGTGTGCGACGGGGTCGTGGTCGTGTGCGTCGGTGGTTGCGGTGGCTGTGGGCTGTTGGCCGAAGTGCTCGACGAGCTCGTCGTGCTTGTGGTGCCGGTACCTGTGGTTCCGGTTCCCGGGGCGGGCGTCGGGTTCCCGGTCGTCGCGAACTTGCCGAAGAAGGCGGTGCCGTTGAACGGGTTCGTCGGGGTCGGGAAGTCGCCGCAGTACCCGTTGCTTGCTTGCGACATGTAGTCGTGCCAGATCGGCGCCGCGAGCGTGCCACCGAATCCGGGGCCAAGGCCGTTGACGTCGAGCATCGACGTCGTCGAGTTCGGGTAGCCGACCCAGACCGCGGTGGCGAGCTGCGGGGTGAAGCCGTCGAAGTACGCGTCGGTGTAGTTGCTCGTCGTGCCGGTCTTGCCGGCGGCCGGGCAGCCGTAGTCCGCGGCGGTCCCGGTGCCGCTCTGGATCACCGTCTTCAGCACCTGCGTCGCGGCGTATGCCTCGCCATCGGTGAACACCCGCGTGTGGGGAGGATCACCGAGGTTGGTCACGCTGCCGTCGGAGAACGCCACCTTCGTGATCGCGGTGGCTGGGATGTGCACGCCCCCGTTGGCGATGGTGGCGTAGGCATCGGCCATCTCCAGCGGCGAGACGCCGACCGCCCCGAGCGCCTCGGACGGGAAATTGCTCAGCGGCGATGTGATTCCCATCGCATGCGCGGTGGCCGTGACCTTCTCCATCCCGACATCCTGCGCGAGCTGCGCGAACACGGTGTTGTCGGAGAGCGTCGTCGCCTTCGTCACATTGATCGTGCCGAGGTAGCTGTGCTCAGACGTCTGGACGTGATACGTGGGGTAGCCCGGCAACCACCCGGGCAGCAGCTCCTTGGAGTCGTAATACGTCTGGTCCGGGTCGCCGTGGAAATCGTGGATCAGCGTCATCAGCACGAACACCTTGAACGCCGAGCCCGTCTGCCGGTGTGACTGGGTGGCGTAGTCGAAGTTCGTTTGGCCTGTTCCCTGACCGTAGGTCGATGAGGTCGCCATCGCCAGGATGTGACCATTGGCGGGGTCGACCGTGACCAATGCCGACGCGGGGTCACCCGGCTGGCCCTCATTGTTGAGGATCGCCTGACGGGCCTCCTGCTGGCGCTTGAGGTCAATCGTCGTGTACACCTTCAGGCCGCCGTTTTCGACGGTCTTGACGCCGAACTGCTTGATCAGTGCCTGCTTGACGTAGTCGAACACGTACGGCTCGCGCTTCAGGCTGTACTGGTCGTTGTGATGGACCTGGAGGCGGGAGGCGTCCGCGACGTCCGCCTGAGCCTGGGTGATGTAGTGCGACTGCACCATCGCCTGCAGCACTTCGTGTCGGCGCCCGAGCGCGAGACCGGGATCGATGAACGGGTTGTAATCCGACGGTGCCTGCGGCAGGCCGGCCAGCAGGGCCGCCTGCGCGAGGTCGAGCTTCTGCACGGGCTTGTCGAAGAACAGCTGCGACGCTGCGCCGACGCCGACCGCGGTCTTGCCACCGAGCGTGCCGTAGGAGACGTCGTTCAGGTACTGGGAGAGGATCCAGCCCTTCGCGTGCTTCTGCTCGAGCTCCTCGGCAAGCTTCGCCTCGATGATCTTGCGCTTGATCGAGCGGGTGTCCGCGAGCTGGTAGGGAAGGTAGATGTTGCGTACGAGCTGCATCGTCAGCGTCGAGCCGCCCTGGATCGACTTGCCGCCGCCGAACACGTCCTTGACCGCCGCGCGGACGATGCCCTCATAGTCGATTCCGCCGTGCTGGTAGAAGCGCCGGTCCTCGATCGCGACGGTCGCCTCCTTGAGCAGTTTTGGGAGCTGCGCTCCCGCGACGTAGGTGCGCAGCGTGTCGGAGGTGATGTAGCCGAGCAGGCTGCCATCGCTTGCGTAGACCTCGGATAGCTGACCCTGGTCGCGGGGCTTGAGCTGGCCGATGTCGGGCGCCGATTCGGCAACGCTCACCACCCACCCCGCGACGCCCGCGACCCCCAATCCGATCGCAACCAGGCTCAGGACAGCCGTCAGCACCACGACACGTCGGAACGGATGTCCACGGTTGCGGTTACGGCGCCGCTGTCGGTCGCGTCTGCTCATCGGTGGCTGCTGGCCGGGTCCCCGGTGCGCAACAAGGCACATCCCGGCGCCGGAGGAATCGGCGTCCCAGTGTAGCTACAGCGCTGTTTCGGCCCGGGCGGTCCCGGTCCTTCACGCGGGGGAGCTTGTGCACGCTGCGCACCGCCGCTGCGGACGACCGATCGCGCTCATATGGTTCGCCGATGCCTCGGGTCCTGCTGCTTGATGCGCTCGGCACGCTCGTCGCGCTGGCGCCGCCGGCACCGAGGCTCAGACAGGAGCTGGCCGATCGCTTCGCGATCTCTATATCCGAGCAACAGGCCGCGCAGGCGCTCGCCGCCGAGATCCGCTTCTACCGCGAGCATCTGGATCTGGGACGGGACGACGCGAGCCTCGCGGCGCTGCGCCGGCAGTGCGCCGAGGTGCTGCGATCCGCGCTGCCGCCCTCCGACAAGCTCGCGCGCGTGGGCACCGACGAGCTGATGAGCGCCCTGCTCGCCTCGCTTCAGTTCAGCGCCTTCGACGATGCCTCCGCCGCGATCCGGCAGGCTCGCAGCAACAGCTGGCGAATCGTCGTCGCCAGCAACTGGGACGTGTCGTTGCATCACGTCCTGGAGCGGCTCGAGCTGGCGCAGCTCATCGATGGCATCGTCACCTCGGCAGAGGTCGGGGCGCGGAAACCGTCCCCGGCGGTGTTCGAACGCGCACTCGCGCTCGTCCACGCGAGGCCGGCGGAGGCGCTGCATGTCGGCGACAGCATCGAGGAGGACGTACTCGGCGCGCTCGCGGCCGGGATCGACGCGATCCTGCTGGCCCGGCACGGGGGCGCCGAGGCGCCGCCCGGCGTGCGGGTGATCTCGAGCCTCGCCGACCTTGCTGGGATCGTGACGCTCCCTCAGGGTTCGCGTCGGGGGCCGTAATCTCCCTGCAGTCGATGCCGAGCATCCCCCCGCCCGACACCGCGATCAATCCGCCTGCCGACTCGGCGCCTGCGCCCGAGCCGGTACGCGACGAGCTGCCGTTGCCGCTGTGGAGCGCTCCGGCCGCGATTCTGCTCGGCTTCGCGATCGGAGAATTTGCCGCGATCGTGATCGCAGCGATCGGAACCGCTGGAGGGTCGAGCTTCCAGCACCCCTCGCCGGCCGTCAGCATCATCAGCGACATCGCCGTCGACCTGTCGTTCGTCGGCGCCGCGTTGTACTTCGCCGTGCTGCGGGGGCGCTCGCGGCCGTGGGACTTCGGCTTTCGCCGGATCGGTTTTCGCCGCGGCTTCCAGGCGTTCGTCGCCGCCGGTTTGGGCTACTACTTCGTCACCTGGGCCTACTCGGCGCTGTTCAAGCTGCACGGAAGCGACAAGCTTCCGAGCGAGCTCGGGGTCAATAGGAGCACTGCTGCGCTGATCGGCGCGGCGGTGTTCGTCTGCGTGATCGCTCCGATCGCCGAGGAGTTCTTCTTCCGGGGGTTCCTGTTCGGCGTGCTGCGCCGGATGCGGATCACCGTGTTCGGGAGGGAGATCGGGACCTGGGTGGCCGCGATCATCACGGGGATCCTGTTCGGACTGGCCCACACCGGTTCGGCGTCGTCGCAGTACCTGATTCCGCTCGGTTTCCTCGGCTTCGTGCTGTGCCTGATCCGCTGGCGGACCGGATCGCTGTATCCGTGCATGGCCCTGCATTCGTTCAACAACTCGCTTGCACTCGGCGTCAACCAGCTGCACTGGGATGCCGGACAAATCGTCGGACTGATGCTCGGATCGATGCTGCTGATCGCCGCCCTCACGGGCCCGCTCTCGAGCCCGTCGGCGCCGACGTCCTCGTAGTTTGTCCGCCGCCACGGTCTCCGGGGAGCTCCTCTGTGGGATCGTCGCGGACCGGTCTGGGGGCCGCGACTGATTTACTTGCGCTTGATGTCACGCACCCTCCTTCGCCTGCTCGCCGTCGCGACCGTCGGGCTGGCGGCCCCGGCTGCTGCGGTCGCCGCGTCCGATTCGGGGGCGAGCGCCCTGACCGCGACGACGACGACGTCGGCACCCGTGACCACCACCGTCACGACAAGTAGCACGACGACCGCCACGGCAACGACGACCACCACGGCAACGACGACCACGACGACCACCAAGCCGAAGCCCAAGCCCAAGAGTGGCTCGCTGTCGCTGTACCTGCCTGACATCTTCGTCGTTCAGCATCAGCCTGTGACGGTTCCCGGGCGCACGCTTCATGTCGACGGTGTCGTACATCCGTACGTGCCAGGGCAGTGGGTCACGGTCAAGGCATATCTGGGCAGCCGCCTGATCAAGCGTGACCGGCTGCGGATCAAGCCCGGGCGCGGATTTGCCTCCGGGCTCTTCAGCGAGAAGCTGTCGAGCCCAGGTGCCGGTGGCCTGAGCGTGCAGGTCACCCACGACAAGTCCAGCGCACAGGTCGGGTTCAAGACGAGCAGGACCTTTTCGGCGCTTGATACGAACGTCGGCTTCGGCTCATCGGGGAGGTTCGTGCAGCTCATCCAGCAGCGGCTGTCCGCACTCCACTTCTGGATCCCCCAGACCGGCGTCTACGACAATGGCACCGGGCTGGCGATCGACGCCTACCACCGGCTACTCCGTTGGGGCGTCTCGCAGTCGCTTGACAGCAAGACGATCAGCTACCTGCTGAACGGCTGGGGCGAGTTCAAGGTTCGCTACCCGACCCATGGCCATCACGCTGAGGGCAATCTCGGTCTGCAGCTGCTTGCCCTGATCGATGGATCGAAGGTCACGTACATCTTCCCGATCAGCTCGGGCAAGCCATCGACGCCGACGGTGCTGGGGAACTTCCACATCTACCTCCGCACTCCGAGCTACCTCCCGGACGGGATGTACTTCTCGAGCTTCTTCATCGGCGGCTATGCGATCCACGGCTTCAATCCGGCGCCCGACTACCCCGCGAGCCACGGCTGCATGCGCCTGCCGATCCCGGACGCGATCCCGGCCTACAACTGGCTGCGGATGGGCGATGCGGTCGACGTCTACTACTAAGCGGCACCTTTCGCACCACTAAGCGCCGGCGCAAGCCGTCGGATCCGGTCAGCGTAACCCGTTCGAGTACCGCGCCAGGTACCCGAGACCGACGCCGTAGACAATGAACGCGAAGATCGTCGGCAGGGTGTGGAGCACCCATTGATTGTCGGACTGGACGATCGAGCGGAAGGGGGCCGTTAGGGCTCGGTCGGCCCCATCGATGAACCGGCGCGGCTGCGAGCCGCTGTGATGGATCGGATTCACGCCCGGGGTGGTAGGAGCGCTCGACGCGAGCTCGCTCTGCTGGTGCTGGGAGGCGCCGGCGAGCTGGTCGCGAGCGAACAGGGCGAACGATGCGGCGACAAGCCCGCAGCACACGAACGCCGTAACAACCAAGGCGCGGTGGATCACGAGAGGCGGATCGACCTTGCGCGTGTCTAGGATGAGCCCGAACCATGGCTCTCAACGCACATTCGACTGCCCGCGACCGGCTGGTGGACGAATTGCGTTCGCATGCGCTCGTGATCGGCGAGGTCGTGCTGAGCAGTGGGCGCACCGCGCAGTACCTGGTCGACGCCAAGCGGGCGATCCTCCGCCCGCCCGGCTTCCTGGCGCTCGCCGAGCTGGTCGCCGCACAGGCACGGGCCTGGAACGCGACCGCCGTCGGCGGAATGACGATGGGCGCGGACCCGATCGCCTGCGCGGCCCTAGCGGGCGGCGCCGACGTCAAGGCCTTCTTCGTCCGCAAGGAAACCAAGCAGCACGGCCTCTCACGCCGGATCGAGGGCCCGTTGTTGGACGCCCAGGACCGCTGCATGCTGCTCGAGGACGTCGTCACCACCGGGGGCTCGACGATCCGCGCGCTCGAGGCGCTGCGAGACGAGGGCCGCCAGGTCTGCGGCGTGCTCGCGATCTGCGACCGCCTGGCCGGGGGCGCCGAGGCGATCGAGGAGGCTGCCGGAGCGCCGTTCGTGAGCCTGACGACGATCGACGACGTCTATCCGCAGCGGCCCGACCGGGACGGCGCGTAGCGGTTGCGGCGCCCCGGGCGTAGCGGTTGCAGCGCCCGGTGCGTCGGGCTGCGCCCGGCGCATGATTTGGCTTAAGAACGGTGTGGTTTGGCAGTGGTCCCCCGGCGGCCGCGCTCGGGACGGGTCATAACTGCAAACTCGCTCAGCAACTACGGACGAGATTGCGCCAGCGCCCCAATATCGGTCGTTCCTGGCCCGCCGGACCAGAACAGACACAATCGACCGCAGTTCCCTCGGTTCTGTGAGCTGGGGGCGATCGCTGCCGCTAGACGGACACCAAGTCCCTCACCTCCCAAGAGGCGGTGAACCGGGGGAGATGGTGTCTGTTTTCGCGCCACATCCGGCCGGCACCAGGATCCGTGACAGACGCCAAGCCTGGACCACGATCGCCAAAACCCCCTGAGGTCCGCATCAGCACGCGATGACCCAAGTCCCCATGCGCGACCGCGCCGGGGGCCGGTAGGACCCTTTCCGCTCTACCGGTCAGAACAAGCGCTCGCAGACACCACCATCTGCCTCCAACATCCAACCGTCGAACGGACCGCGTCGCGCTGACCGCCCGAGGCAGGGAGGACTGAAAGGGCCATTCACAGTGGAGTCGTCGACGCCTGTGACGGTGTCGTCCGGAATCGGGTCCATCGCGCTCAGCAGGCCACGCCGGCGCCCAGACCCCGTTGAGGCCGCGAGGCCATGCCGGCGCCCAGTCCCGCGTTGAGGCCGCTGGGCCCCGCCGGCGCCCACCGCTGTTCGATGCTCGAAGTTCGCCAACGACTGGCACATCGAACGACCGAGCCGGCCAGCGATCACCGGTCAGCGATCACCGGTCAGCGGTCGTAGCGGACATCGGCCAGCGGTCAGCCCGGCAGCCGCCGGCAGGCCGGCAGCCGCTGGTGCAGCGCCTGCACCTTCCACCCGCGGTGCGTCGGCGTGAACAGCACGATCGGGTCGCCGCGGTGAATCGCCTGGGTGTACTTGAAGCCGATTCTGGCAACGTTGATCCGTAGCTGCCAGGCGAGGATCGTCTGGTACTCCAGGCGCGTCAGTGGCTCGCCGCACGAGCGCAACAGGGCCGCTCCGCCGAGCCCGCTGACCGTCGTCGCCAGGCGGTTGATCACCTCTGTTCGTGCCCGCTGCGCGCGCAGGTCCTTGTGCTCGGTCCGCGCGAGCGACAGGGCGGTCGGCACGAGGCTGCCGCAGATCACGACCACGAGGGCGATGCCGCCCCAGGCCGCGAGCCGCGAGATCGCGGGCGGGTCAGACAACAGCCGGCCAACACCGACAGCCGCGAGCACGACGGTCACGGCGCCGGCCTCGAACATGTAGCGTGGCAATCCCGGCCAGCCGTGCAAGGCGAAGGCAATCTCGAGCACGACCCAGCCGACGACGCCGGCCGCGAGGACGATGATCGTCTTCTCACGGCGCCACAGCGCGAACGCCACCGCCGCCAGCGCGACGATCTCGAGCGGCGCGGCATGCAGGTCGAGGAACCGCCGGATCGTCCCGAAGATCTTGTCGTTGTGCAGCGCGCGCCCCGAGCCCAGCGCATTGGTCCCGGCAACGAACGGGCTGCGCGAGGTCAGCGCCGGGATCCCGAACCACAACACCAGCAGCAGCCCGATGCCGACCACGATCATCCGCCGCATCGACGGGATCGTCCGCCAGGCCCAGATCACGTACAACCCGAGAAACGGCCACACCTCCGGCCGGCCGAGCGAGGCCAGCGCGCCGAGCGTGAAGGCCCACCGCGGCCGCCCGCTCAGATGGCAGTCGATCGCGCCGAGGCAGAGCGCGACGATCATCGGGTCCGACTGCGCGCTGAGCAAGTAGTGCCAGTAGCCCTGAACGCCGTCCGTCAGACCGAGCACGCCGAGACCGGCGAAGCCCGCGGCCACGATCGCCGCCCAGCGCCGCTGCGGTGCGGCCCCGACCAACCGGTAGGCGATCCGCCCAGCGAACACGACGCCGCTCAGCGAGATCGTCAGCGAGGCGATCATCCACAGCCACACCTGGTAGTGGCCGAACAGGGCGAACGGGACGGTGAACAGGTACGGCAGCGGCTTCCACGACGGGGCGGCATTGGTATCCAGCGAGCCGATGATCGTCTGATGGCCCCACACCAGCCAGCCATAGGGATCAAAGCCGGGACGGGTGTCGGCCCAGACGACGATCACCGATGAGATCAGAACCAGCAGCACGCCGATGGACCACCACGGATGCTGGCGCATGAACAGACGCAGCGTCCACGGCTGCACGGCGTCCTCAGCGCCCGCGGGCGCCGGTTGGGAGAGCGGCGGCGCTTCTAACGTGCTCTGGGACACGGTCGGCGGATCTACGGCGATTACTTCCGAACCAGGACGCCGTTCGGATGGCGGCTGGTGTAGATCCAGTTGGCGTTGAGATTCGAGCAGCGCGATCGCATGTTCGCGGCCGTGTGCCAGGGGAACACCGACCAGCCGCTGTGCAGCGGCGTGAACATCACGATCGGGTAGCGCTGGCGCAGCTCGAACTGTGGGCGGTGGCCGACCTTACCGTCGTTGAGGTGCGTGAAGTACGCCAGGATGCTGACGTACCCAACCCTCGTCACCGGCTCGCCGCACTCCCTGATGTGCTGGATGCCGCCGAGATGGCTGACGGTTGCTTGGAGCCGGCCGATCACGGTCGTGCGTTCGCGCTCGTGCTTGAGGTCGGTGCGCTCCTTGCGCGCCCGCGCCAGCGCGCCCGGCACCAGCGCGACCACCAGCAGCCCGACGACGACGGCACCCGCCCAGCGGGGCACGCGGCGCCCGAGTTCGGGCACCCCTTGCAGCAGCCACCCGACGCCCACACCGGCGAGGACGATCATCACCCCCGCTGACTCGAACAGGTAGCGCGGGACAGCCGGCCAGCCGTGATAGGCAAACGCGATCTCGACGGCGACCCAGCCGACGACGCCGGCTCCGAGGATCAACACCGTCCGGTTCCGACGGAACCAGCCCAGGCCGACCGCCAACAGCGCAAGCAGCTGCATCGGCAGATACGTCAACGCCGTGAAGCGATGGATCACGCCGAGGAACTTGCCCTGCTTGAGCTCGCGTGGGGACAGCATCGCGAGCTGCCCGGAGACGAGTGGGCGGTTGTTGGTGATCGTCGGAACGCCGAACCACAGCAGCGGGATCAGCGCGATCCCGACGTAGATCATCCACCGCATCTTCGGGACCGCCCGCCACGCCCAGATCGTGTACAGACCGAGGAACGGCCACACCTCGGGCCTTCCGAGCGATGCCAGGACCCCCAGGGCGAACGCCCACCGAGGGTGCCCGGACAGATGGCAGTCGATCGCCCCCAGGCACAGCGAGACAATCATCGGGTCGGACTGCACGCTCAGCACGTAATGGAAGTAGTCCTGGATCCCGAGGACGCCGAGCCCCGCAAAGACCGAGGCGGCGATCGCGGGCCAGGCGCTCGCAGCGCCGCTGCGCGTCAGGCGATAGGCGATCCGGCCGGCGAAAATGCTGCCCGACAGGGTGATGGAGACCGAGGTGATCATCCACAGTCGCAGAGCCCCGTGACCGAACAACGAGTAGGGCACGGTGAACACCCACGTCAGCGGCTTCCACGACGGCGCCCCGCCGAGGTCGAGATTCAGGTGGAGCGTTTGATAGCCCCAGATCAACCAGCCGTACGGGTCGTAGCCCGGCCGCGTGCCTGACCAGTAGACGAGCGCGGTCGAGAACGCGAGCAGGCCCACGCCGACGATCCACCAGGGATGCTGGCGAATCAGTGCGGGAACCGACCGGCGGGACGAGTGGGGCGCGGGCTCCGGGCTCGGCGAATCCGGAACCGCCGCTGCTTCTAGCGTGCTCTCAGACACGAGGTGGTAGCAAGGTAGCAGTCGTCCAATACCATTGACGCGCCGCCGGGAATAGCCTGATGAAGGCTTTGTCGATGCCCCCGGCAGGAATCGAACCTGCATCCCGCGCTTAGGAGGCGCGTGCTCTGTCCATTGAGCTACGAGGGCCCGCCGCGAACCTTATCCAGCAGTCCAGTCGTTCGTTGTGTGCCGGTTAACGGAAGATGACAAGGTTCTTGCCGTGTGGTATCCACGTTGCTGTGGAGGAGGGATCCGAGGTATGGCGCTGAAGTCCGCCGCCGGTTAGCCCATGGGCATCGGCGTACCACGAGCTGCTGGTGGAAGGCGGAGCACCCGCCGAGACGATTGAACTCGTCCCGGGGGATATCAACGCGCGCTCCCCCACCCAGCTGTTCTGGCGGCGCTTTCGCGCCGATCGCGTGGCGATGATCTCCGCCGGTCTTCATCGTGCTGCTCATCCTGATGGCGATCTTCGCGCCGCTGATCGTCAAGCTCCTGGGGCTGCCGAGCCCCTACACCCAGAACTCCGATCTGACCGACGCTTTCGGCACTCCGACTTGGGCCGAGCGGCGCACATCCGTTTGGCGTCGATCCGCTCGGCCAGGATGTGATGTCGCGCGTGATCTACGGCGCGCGGGTGTCGCTCGAGGTGGGCATCGTCGGGACCGCGCTGGCGACCCTCGTCGGCGTCAGCACCGGTCTGCTCGCCGGCTTCTACCGGGGCTCGGTCGACACGCTGCTCTCGCGCTTTGCCGACATCGTCTTGTCGTTCCCGATCCTGTTGCTCGGGATCGGGATCGCCGCCGCATGCGCAGTCAACGGCTGCCTGGGCGGCGCGATCCAACCGGGTGTGCCGGTGATCATCGCGATCATCGTGATCGCCGGCTGGACCTACATCTTCCGGATCACGCGCGGCCAAGTGCTGTCGCTGCGTGAGAAGGAGTTCGTCGAGGCCGCTCGCTCGCTGGGCGCCTCGAATCGACGGATCATGTTCCGGGAGATCCTCCCGAACCTGGTCGCGCCGATCATCGTGTACGCCAGCCTGCTGATTCCGACGAACATCTTGTTCGAGGCCGGGCTGTCGTTCCTCGGAGTGGGCGTGAAGCCGCCGACCGCGAGCTGGGGCCAGATGATCGCGGACGCCAGTGCGAACTTCACGACGGTCTGGTGGTACATGCTGTTCCCCGGAATGGCGCTGCTGCTGACGGTGCTGGCGTTCAATCTCGTCGGCGACGGTCTGCAGGACGCCCTCAATCCAAAGGCCGACCGATGAACGGCCGCAACTGTATGCATCTAGGAGGAATGATGAAGGTACTCGTCAAGGGGCTCGCGCTTGCTGGGGCGCTGTGCGGCCTCGTGCTGGGGCTCGCCGCCTGTGGGGGCTCGAGCAGTAGCTCGAGCAGTAGCTCGAGCGGCGGGGGCAGCAGTAGCAGCACAACGCTCAAGCCGGCGCTGGACGGCTCCGGCCAGAATCTGACGGACGGCAAGAAGGGCGGCACCCTGACCGTCTACGACCACGAGGACTTCGAGCATCTCGATCCGGGGCAGACGTACTTCTCCCTGGACTACGAGGTGATGTACGCAACCGAGCGGCCGCTGTTCATCTTTCCTCCGAACAATTCGACGACGGCAATCCCGGACATGGCATCCGGCCCCGCGCAGGTCACGGACGGCGGCAAGACGGTGACCGTGCACATCCGTCCGAACGTGAAGTTCAGTCCTCCCGTGAACCGCGTCGTGACGTCGGCTGATGTCGCGTACGCGATCGAGCGCGGAGCGAACCCGAACGTCGGCAACGCGTACTTTCCGTCGTACTTCTACTACATCCAGGGTGCGAGCAAGGCGACCGGCGGCCCGATACCAGGGATCTCGACGCCGAACCCCACGACGATCGTGTTCCACCTGACCGGTCCGTACGGAACGTTCTTCGTCGGGGCGCTTTCGATGCCGCTAACCGCCCCGGTACCGAAGGAATTCGTGGCGCCGCTCGACAAAGCCAAGCCGACGACATTCGGCGCCAAATACCTGGTCGCAACCGGCCCGTACATGTTCAAGGCCGACTCCAAGGGCGTGTTCCTGGGAACCGGCTATCAACCGGGCAAGTCTGCGACGCTCGTTCGCAACCCGAACTGGAATGCGGCCACCGACCCGCGGCCCGCATACCTCGACCAGATCAACATCAACATCGGCGGCGATCCGAACGTGATCGGCCGGCAGGTGCTGACCGGCACGCACGCGCTCCAGAACGACACGCCGGCGGGTCCGATCGTGAAGCTGGCGTACCAGAACTACTACAACCAGCTGGTCGCAGTTCCGGGTTCGGGCGACCGATATGTGTCCCTCAACAACAAGCAGGGCCCGTTCGCGAACGTCAACGCTCGCAAAGCGTTGTGGGCGGCGGTCGACCGCGAGGCGATGATCAAGGCTCGAGGCGGTGAGATCGTCGAACAGGTTGGGACCCACTTCATCTACCCGGGCTCAGCCGGATACGAGCAGGGCGGCGGGGACCACGGCCCGAACGTGGACTTCAACAACTACCCCGCCGGCAATTTGGCCGTGGCTACGAAGTACATGAAGGCTGCCGGATACACAAGTGGGAAGTACACGGGGAGCGCCGTCGTCAAGGTGGTCGGCTCGACCGGCGATCCGGCCGACAAGGACGCGGCGATCGTAAACCAGGCTCTTCAAAGCTTAGGTTTCAAGACGAACTTCACGCTCGTGGACCAGTCCGTGATGTACAGCAAGTACTGCGGGGTACCGAAGCAGGAGATCGATGTTTGCCCGGCGAGCGGGTGGATCCGCGACTGGGCCGACCCCCAGACACTTCTAGACCCAACGTTCGCGGGCTACAACATGGTCCCGACCAACAACTCCAACTGGGGTCAGGTCAGTTATCCGGACTGGCTCAAGAGCAACGGAGGTACTTACACGAGCGGGCCGCTGACTGCGCTCGATCAGCAAATGAAGGCCGCGGAGAAAACCGTCGGCGATACCGCTCGCGCCGATGCCTGGGGGAAGATCGACGTTGCACTGGTCAACGACGCCATCGCGATCCCGTGGGCATTCGACAAGCAGCCGAACATCGAGTCCAAGGACGTGCGTGGCATCAACGATTTGTGGAACATAGGTTCGTGGGACTATGGATGGACGTCGCTGAAATAGGCACCACGTTGACGTGAAAGTGGGGGCCGCCGTCCGGCGGCCCCCACCGACACTCGTTCGGGGACCAAGCCCTTGATCCAGTACATCATCCGTCGACTGCTGTGGGGAGTTGTGCTGCTGATCGCGGTGATCGCGATCACGTTCGTGCTGTTCTACCTGCTCCCGAACGTCGATCCCGCAGTGCTGCGCGCGGGGCGCAACTCCTCGCCGAAGATCATCCACGAGATCGCGCACAATCTCGGCACCGACAAGCCGATCTACACGCAGTTCTGGAACTACCTGAAGAAGCTGGTGCTGCATTTCGACCTCGGCTACAGCTATTACAGCGGGGCCTCGGTCAAGAGCCTGATCCTCGATCGGCTGCCTGCGACGATCTCGTTGACGTTCGGTGCCGTCGTCATCTGGCTGGCTGTCGGAATCCCGGTCGGGATCATCTCCGCGATCAAGCGGCGCAGCCTGCTCGATCGCTCCGCGATGGGGACCGCGTTGGTGTTCGTCTCCGCCCCGGTCTACTGGCTCGGGCTGCTGGTGCTGTTCCTGTTCGCCTCGGACATCGGCCGCTTCCCGATCCCGTTTCTGCACGGTGCGGGCAGCTACGTCGGGCTGACGGTGAGCCCGATCAATTGGTTTGAGTCGCTGCTGATGCCATGGTTCGTGCTCGCGGCGACCTCGGCCGCGATCTACGCGCGGCTGGTGCGCGGCAGCCTGATCGACGTGATGGGGGAGGACTACATCCGCACGGCGCGGGCCAAGGGCCTGCGCGAGCGAACGGTCGTGATGAAGCACGGGTTACGCTCGGCGATCACGCCGCTGGTGACGGTGCTCGGCCTCGACATCGCGATCCTGCTCGGAGGCGCGGTGCTGACCGAGACCGTGTTCGATATCCCCGGGATCGGTCGGCTCAACTACGACGCGATCACGCACGGCGACTTCCCGATCATTCAGGGGACCATCGTGCTCGCTGCGATCTTCATCATCATCGCCAACATCGCCGTCGACATCGCCTACGCATATCTCGATCCGCGGGTCCGGTACGCGTGAGCGCATTGCTGGAGGTCCGGGATCTGCGTGTGCAGTTCCCAACCGAAGACGGAATCGTCCGTGCCGTTGACGGCATCTCGTATTCGATCGAGATCGGCAAGACGCTCGGGATCGTCGGCGAGTCGGGCTCGGGTAAGAGCGTCGCCGCGCTGACGATGCTCGGGCTGACGCGGACGCAGGGCGCTCAGATCGAGGGCGAGATGGTGTTCGAGAATGAAGACCTGATCGCGATGTCAGACGACCAGTTACGACGGATCCGGGGCAACGACATTGCGATGATCTTCCAAGACCCGCTGTCCTCGCTGCATCCGTTCTACAAGGTCGGAAAGCAGTTGGTGGAGGCGATGCGGACGCACCGGGACATCTCCAAGTCGGCTGCTCGCACGCGCGCGGTCGAGCTGCTCGAGCTGGTCGGAATCTCCGATCCCCACCGTCGCGTCGATCAGCACCCGCACGAGTTCTCCGGTGGGATGCGCCAGCGGGCGATGATCGCGATGGCACTCGCCAATGAGCCGAAGCTGCTGATTGCCGACGAGCCGACGACCGCCCTGGATGTGACCGTCCAGGCGCAGATCCTTGCGCTGCTCGAGGATCTTCAACGGCGGCTGGGGATGGCGATCATCATCATCACGCACGACCTCGGCGTGGTAGCGGAGATCGCCGACGAGATCGCCGTGATGTACGCCGGACGGATCGTCGAGCGCGCCTCGGGCGAGCAGATCTTCCGCGCTCCGCAGCATCCTTACACGTGGGGCCTGCTGAAATCGATCCCGCGGCTTGATCATCCTCGCGGCGATGAGCTGGTGCCGATTTCCGGGCGGCCCCCGAGCTTGATCAATCGCCCGTCGGGCTGCCACTTCCATCCTCGTTGCCCGTACGTACTCGAGGACCACAAGCGAATCGATCCGCGGCTGACGCCGCTCCCCGACGAGCCGGCGCACGAGGTCGCCTGCCTCCTGGACGCACCGCTCCGTGCGAAGATTTGGAAAGGGCTTGAAGCAGGGCAGGACCCTGTGGCCCTGCGGCGGCTGGTCGACCCGCGTACGAGTACGAGTGCGCCCGCCACCGCCGCGCCGGCGACTGGGGAGGCCGTATGAGCGCGACGGCCGGGACAGGCCCGCTGGTCGAAGTGAAGGGGTTGGTGAAGCACTTCCCGATCACACGCGGGATCGTGTTTCAGCAGCAGGTCGGCGCGGTGAAAGCCGTGGACGGCGTCACCTTCGACGTGATGCCCGGCGAGACGCTCGGGCTCGTCGGCGAGACCGGCTGTGGCAAGAGCACGACGGCTCGCCTGCTGGTGCGGCTGCTCGACCCGACGGGCGGCGAGGTCTGGTTCGAAGGCGAGAACATCGCCCAGCGTCGCGGTGACGCACTCAAGGCGCTCCGTCGCGAGATGCAGATGATCTTCCAGGACCCCTATTCCTCGCTGAATCCCCGCAAGACGGTCGGGTCGATCATTGCCGACCCGTTCGTGATCCATGGGATGCTGAAGGGCGACGGTGAGCGCAAGCGGCGCGTCCAGGATCTGATGGACCGCGTCGGCCTGAACCCCGAGCACTACAACCGCTACCCGCACGAGTTCTCCGGCGGCCAGCGCCAGCGGATCGGCGTGGCGCGAGCGATCGCGCTCGAGCCGAAGCTGCTCGTTGCCGACGAGCCCGTCTCGGCACTCGACGTCTCGATTCAGGCACAGGTGCTGAACCTGTTGCGCGGCCTGCAGCGGGAGATGGGCCTGACGCTGATCTTCATCGCGCACGATCTCAGCGTGGTCCGCCATATGTGCGACCGAGTGGCAGTCATGTACCTCGGCAAGATCGTCGAGCTGGCGCCGAGCGACTCCCTCTACGGGTTTCCGCGCCACCCCTACACCGGCGCGCTGCTGTCCGCGGTACCGGTGCCCGATCCGATCGCGGGTAAGCGCGAGCGCCAGCTGCTCTCAGGCGATGTCCCCAGCCCCGCCAACCCGCCGCCCGCCTGTCGCTTCCATACGCGCTGCCCAAAGGCACAGGCGATCTGTTCCGAGGATGAGCCGCTGCTCGACGACAAGGGCAACAGCACGTTTGCCGCGTGCCACTTCCCGCTGACCGAAGAAGAGGTCGCGCTGCGACTGCCGGTAGCGCTGACGCGGGCGAGGCGGGCGGTACAAACCGAGCCCGAGGCGAAGGCACAGGCTGAGGCAACCGAGCAGCGCTAGCAGCGACCCGGGTGATCGACTCCCGAGTCGTGCTCGCTCGCTACTCCCCCTCCTGGTCCTCGTCCTCGCCGTCGTCGACGTACAGCGATTCCACCGCAAGCTCCTCGCCCCGCTTGTCCCACAGCTTGACTTCGATGTAGTCGCCGCGGTAGTTGTCGGGGGCGATCAGCGTGAAGAGCTCGTCGACGAGCTCGCACTGGTCGACCGCGAGGTTGGCCAGCTCGGCGGTCACGATCGCCCCGCCCGGAATCATCGGCACGCCCCACACCAGCGTGATGTCGGCGGTCTTGCCCTCCTCGCCGCGCCAGGAGGCGATCACGTCGTCGTTGAGGTCGAGCTTCCAGTCCGGATTTGACTCGGCTGTCTCAGCCGTGAAGTCGGCGGAGGCTTCGAAGTTCGCCGGCCCGCCCGAGGCTTCGCTGAAGGACACGTAGCCGAACAGCTCGTAGCCCTCGGTCGTCCGCGCCACGGCCGGAACGTACGTGCGACCGGCGTAGGAGCGGTCGGGAAACCACCGGATCTCCCCGGCCTCGCCGATGTCCTCACCCTCGGCGTCGATCTCCTGGCACGCTCCGAGGAAGTGCTTGCGCAGCGTGTCCGCCCAGCGGCCATAGGGGAGCGCCTCCTGCGGAGGCTCGGCGGCGAAACTGATCACGAAGCGGTCGGTCGGAGGCATTGCAGACGCGGAGCCTACTGAGCCAGAGCGAAGCGGGGCGCGTAGCGCCCCCCTCAACGACTTCTAGAACGCCCCGCGCCGGCTTAGGACTGCCGGAATCGTCTTCAGCAGAATCGACAGATCCAGGAACATCGACCACTGCTCGAGGTACAGGAAGTCAAGCCGGACGAGGTCGTCGAAGTCCAGCTCGGCGCGACCCGATACCTGCCACAGGCCGGTGATCCCCGGCAGCACCAGGTAGCGCTTTTTGTGCCATTCCTCGAGGCGTTCGAAGTCGCGCATCGGCAGCGGCCGCGGGCCGACGAGCGACATCTCGCCGCGCAAGACGTTGGCCAGCTGGGGAAGCTCATCGAGCGAGAAGCGCCGCAGGAAGCGCCCGATCTTCGTCAGCCGCGGGTCCTCACGGATCTTGAACAGGGCGCCGGACTTCTCGTTCAGCGGCTCCAGATCGTCCTGGATCTGGTCGGAGTGCTCGCGCATCGTGCGGAACTTGAAGCAGTGAAACGGCTTGCCGCCCATCCCCGGCCGGACCGAGCGGTAGATTGCCGGTCCGCGTGAGCTCAGCTTGATCGCCGCGGCGATCGCGAGCAGGATCGGCGTCAGCAGGATCAGCCCCGCGGTCGAGAGCACGAGATCGAAGGTCCGCTTGAGCGCATAGTCGATGCCCTCGAACACGGGCGGCCGCAGCGTGAACAGCGGCACGCTCTGCCCCGGGACGAACTCTGCGCGGTCAAACAAGATCTCCATCGTCGACGGCGCGACATGGACGGTCACACCCTTCTGGTGGCAGAGATCGACCAGCTCGACCGCCTTCTCCTGGGGGAAGTCAGGATCGGCGATGATCACCTCCTGGACGCGCTGGCGCGCCAGGATCTCGGGCAGCTCATCGAGCTGGCCCAGCGACCTTAGGCCGTTCTGCGGACGCGGGGTCAGCGAGATATAGCCGACGAGGTCGACGGCCATGCTCGAGCGGTCCGCCAGCGCGTGCGCGACCGCCTCGATGTGCTTGCCCGAGCCCACCAGCAGCGCCCGCCGGTGGTAGCCGGCCCGCTCGAGCATCCAGCCCGTCACGCGCGTGTGCAGGGCCCGCAAGGAGCCGATGTAGATCGTGCCGAAGATCAGCGAGCCGTAGAACAGGGCATAGCTCGACGGGCGATCGCCGTTGGCGAGGGCGAACACGAGCGCGATCACGGTCGCCTGGAACAGCGCCGTGGCGATCTTGCCGAGGCCCGGCCGGCGCGGACGATCAGAATACAGGTCGGCGCGCGCGAACATCAGCACGGTCACGAGGTATGCGAACGAGATCCACGGCTTGGTCTCACGCCAGCCGAGGCGGATGTCGAACTCGCCGAGCAGCGCGAGCTTGAGCATCATCGACGTGAACACGGCGCCGGCGACCCCGATGAAGTCGAGGATCAGCAGCGATGCGACCCGGGTGACCCGTCGCAAAGTCTCCAGTCGGAGCACGGACGACACCAGCGGCGGCCGCTTGCGCCTGACGTCGCGCGCCGGGAGCACCGGCGGTGCGGGAGCGTTGAGGGTCCCGTTCCCGTTGGCCGGCGTCCGGGCTGCCTCTTGCTGGCTGGATGTCACGATGAGCTCAAGCGCGTAGTTCCTCCCGAAACTGGTAACGCAATCTTGACATTGAAGTTACGCGGTAGGGGCTCCGGACCCCAGGGCTAACCGTCGCCGATCAGGGCATCGCGGCCGGATTGCTCGATCGTGCGGCGCAGGCCATCGCGCAGATCGGTGGTCGGCTCCCACCGCAGCAGCTCCTTGGCGAGCGTGATGTCGGGCTGGCGAACCTGCGGATCGTCGGTGGGCAGCGCCTCGAACACGATCTCCGATTTCGAACCGGTGACGTCGATCACGGCCTTCGCCAGCTCCAGCAGCGTGAACTCGTTCGGATTTCCGATATTCACCGGGTTGTGGTACCCGGATTCGGCCAGTCCGATGATGCCACGGATCAGATCGTCGACGTAGCAGAACGATCGCGTCTGCGAGCCGTCACCGAAGACGGTGATTGGGCGGTCCTGGAGCGCCTGGCGCAGGAACGTGGGGATCGCGCGCCCGTCGTGGGGACGCATCCGCGGCCCGTAGGTGTTGAAGATCCGCACGATCGCCGTGTCGACGCCCTGCTGACGGTGGTAGGCCATCGTCAGCGCCTCGGCGTAGCGCTTGGCCTCGTCGTAGACGCCGCGAGGGCCGATCGGGTTCACGTGGCCCCAGTAGCTCTCCGGCTGCGGGTGGACCTGCGGGTCGCCATAGACCTCGCTGGTCGAAGCGGTCAGGAAGCGAGCTCGATGCTGCTTGGCGAGTCCGAGGGTGTGGTGGGTTCCGTAGGAACCCACTTTCAGCGTGTGCAGCGGCAGGCGCAGGTAGTCGATCGGCGAGGCCGGAGAGGCGAGGTGAAAGACAAAGTCGATCGGCTCCTCCACGAAGTAAGGCTCGATGATGTCGACGTTGAGATTGACGAACTCGTCCGTCCGGATGTGGTGGATGTTCGACAGCGATCCGGTCTCGAGGTTGTCCACGCAGATCACGCGGTGGCCGCGTCGCAGCAGCTCCTCGCATAGATGCGACCCGAGAAATCCAGCGCCGCCGGTGACTAGGCACGTTGGCATGCAACGGCAATCTAGCGTGGTGCGCTCGTTACGCGCGCAGCCGGCGCGCAGCGAGCACTAGAGTCTGCGCCGGTTGGCCGGTATCAGCGACAAGGAGGATGGATGGCTGCAGCACGGTTCGTCGAGCGCCTGAACGAGCAGATCGCGTATGAGTTCGCCGCGTCGCAGCAGTACATCGCCAATGCCGTCTACTACGACGCGCAGACCCTGCCGCGGCTGGCGACATTCTTCTATGCGCAGGCAGTCGAAGAGCGAAACCACGCGATGATGATGGTCCGCTATCTGCTCGATGCCGATGCCGGGGTCGCGATTCCGGGCATTGCGGCGCCGGAGACGCAGTTCGCGGACGTCGTGGCTCCAGTCGCGCTCGCGCTCGAGCAAGAGAAGCGGGTCAGCGAGCAGGTCGCCGCACTGACCGGTGTCGCTCGCGACGAGCGCGACTACCTCAGCGAGCAGTTCGTGCAGTGGTTCCTCAAGGAGCAGGTCGAAGAGGTCGCGACGATGTCGTCGCTGCTGGCGGTCGTGCAGCGCTCGGCTGACGCGCCGCACTTCGTCGAGGACTACCTGACGCGCGAGCACAGCGGCGCGGAAGCCCCCGATCCGACTGCGCCGCCGGCAGCGGGCGGCGCGCTGTAGGGCTCACACCGAGTCGTCGGGTCGGGCTCGGCGCCGCAGCAGATGCTCGTCGCCACGGCGGATCGTCACGCGCTCTGAATCGAGATGCTCGAGCAACGCCTGGGCGAATTTTCTCGACGTCGAAAGCTCGTCGCGAAGCTGCGCGAGCGTGATCGAGCCGCCGTGCTGCTGGGCTGAGGCGATCACCCGCGCGCGGATTTCGTCGAGGGCCTGGACGTGGTAATGCAGCGCCCTGCCCACCCGGACCGCGCGGCCGGCCTCGCGCAGGGCGGCGAGGTCGTGCGGGTCAAGCTCTGAGTCCGGGGGAGGTTCGAGCCAGGCGTCCCGGAGTCGTTGCTCGAGCGCGATCGCGCTCGGGGATAGTGCCTCAGGAACCGGCTCCACGGCAACCGCCTGGAGCGCGGCGGCCGGCATGCTGCGCTCCGCCAGGGGTTCCGGGGGCGCCTCGCCCTTGGACAGCCGCTCCAGCGACGTGAGCAGCTTGCGGCTTGCGCCGTGCTTGCGCGGGTGCGCGTCGAGCACGCGGCCGCCGCCGAGCGTGTCCGGCGGCGCGATCTGCCTGAGCACGAGCCGATCCCCGGGAAGTGCGACGAGCGGCTGCTCGAGCCGGATCTGCCAGAAGCGGCCACCGAGCCACGCGATCCGCGCGGGGCTCTCACGAGTCCCGTGGTGGACCTGAACACGCGCGCCGTGTGCAGGCTCGCGCGCCCCGAACTCGAGCTCGGCATCGATCACGTACGTCGGCCGCAGCCCGGAGTCCGACGCGGCGAGCACGTCGCCGCGCGCGAGCTCGGCCTTCGCGATCCCGGTCACGTTCACGGCCACGCGCTGCCCGGCCTGTGCGACGTCGACGGCCTGATCGTGCACCTGCACTCCGCGCACGCGGACACGGCCACCGCCCGGCAGCAGCTCGAGCTCGTCGCCACGGCCGATCGTCCCCGACCACAGCGTGCCGGTGACGACCGTCCCCGCCCCGCGGATCGTGAATACGCGATCGATATGCAGGCGCGCCGCGCCCACCACATCGGCGCGGCTGGGAAGGACCGCCGCGAGCTCGTCGAGCGCGGATTGCAGCTGCTCGATGCCGGCGCCGGTGCGCGCGCAGACGGCCACCACCTCCGCGCTCGGGAGCAGCTCGGATGCCTCGAGCATCGCGATCTCTGGATCGGCGAGGTCGGATTTCGTCACCGCGATCACGCCGGCATCGATGCCGAGCGCCCGCAGGACGGCGGCGTGCTCACGCGTTTGTGGCATCACGCCGTCGTCGGCGGCGATCGTCATCAGGTAGAGGTCGATGCCGCTCGCGCCGGCGACCATCGTCCGCACGAAGCGCTCGTGGCCGGGAACATCGATCACCGACAGGCGCCGACCGGACGGCAGCGTCAGGCTCGCGTACCCGAGCTCGATCGAGATTCCCCGGGCGCGCTCCTCGGGCAGGCGGTCGGTGTCGACGCCGGTCAGGGCTCGAATCAGCGCCGTCTTGCCGTGGTCGATGTGGCCGGCGGTGCCGAGCGTCAATGGTGCCGCCATGATCGGCGGTGACTATAGGAACCGCAGGACCCTAAAGGCGCGTCACGTGCCCTGAGTTGCGGCGGGTAGCGCTGCGCGCACCGCGGTCGCCGCCGGCCCGAGATCGGCGTCCGTCAGCGTCCTCGGATCGAGCACGACGTGACCGTCGTGAATGCGGCCAATCAGCGGGGGATCGGCATCACGCAGAGCCTGGGCCAGCTCGACGGGGTCGCGTGAGCTCTCAAGCGAGACCGCAGGGCCTTCTAACTCGAGCAACGGCAATGCGCCGCCGCCGACCTTGGCGATCGCCCGAGTCGGCTTCGCGAACGGGCCGATCAGCTCCGCCAGCGCCTGTGCCCTCGCGCTCAGAGTCGCCTCGGTGGCCTCGAGCATCGCCAGCACCGGGATCTCGCGGCGCGCGCGACCCGGGTCGCGGTAGACCATCAGCGTCGCCTCCAGCGCCGCGAGCGACAGCTTGTCGATCCGCAGGGCTCGGGCCAGTGGGTGCCGGCGTGCGGCGGCGACCGCGTCAGCGCGGCCAATCAGCAACCCGGCCTGCGGACCTCCGAGCAGCTTGTCGCCAGAGCAGCACACGAGCGCGGCGCCGGCGGCGACCGACCGCTTCAGTGAAGGCTCCTCCGCGAGCGCGGGGATTCCGTGAGCGTCGGCAAGCACGCCGGAGCCCGCATCGTCGATCACGGTTACGCCCAGCTCGCACAGCGACTCGATCGAAACATCCTCGACGAATCCCAGGGAACGGAAATTGGACGGGTGCACGCGCAGGATCGCGGTCGGCGTCTGTTCGGCGGCCGCCAGCGCGCGCTCGTAATCGCTGAGCCGCGTGCGGTTGGTGGTCCCGACCTCGATCATCGTCGCGCCGGACTGCGCGATCACCTCGGGGATCCGGAAGCCGCCGCCGATCTCGACAAGCTGGCCGCGTGAGACGACGATCGATTTGCCGGGACCGGCGAGCGCCGCCACCGCCAGCAGCACCGCCGCGGCGCCGTTGTTGACAACGATCGCATCTTCCGCACCGGTCAGCTCCCTGAGGACCGTCGAGACGTGAGTCTGGCGGCTGCCGCGCGCGCCCGTGTCGAGGTCCAGCTCGAGGTTCGAGTAGCCCTCAGCCGCGCGGGCGACCGCGTCGCGAGCAGCATCGGTCAGCGGGGCACGGCCGAGGTTCGTATGGACAATCACGCCGGTCGCGTTCAGCACTCGCTTGAGGCTCGGCCGTTCCAGCTCCTCGAGGATCGCCTGTGCTCTGCGGGTCAAGTGCTCACGGCTGGCCGGCTGCTCGTCGCCGGTTCGGATCGCCTCGCGCCGCTCGGCGATCGCCCGGCGCGCCGCGATCACCGCAAGTACGTGCGGAGCCTGCAGCACCGAGGCGAGCTCGTGGACCGCAGGGAGATCTCTCAGCTCTGTGGACTCGGTGGTGTCATCCCGCGCACCCACTCGCCCTCCTCCTTCTTCCAGATTGGGGCTTGAGCCTTGATCTCGTCGATCATCTCCCGGGCTCCGGCGAACGCCTCGTCACGGTGCGGTGCGGAGGCCGCGACCACGACGGAAGGCTCCGACAGCGGGACCTTGCCGATCCGGTGCTCCGCGGCGCCTGCGCAGAGGCCGTGGCGCTCGACGGCCGCCGCGACGATCTCGGCGATCTTCCGCTGCGCCATCTCCGCGTACGCCTCGTAGTCGAGCTCGGCCACCTCGCGGGTCACTCCCATGAACGTCACGACCGCGCCGGCACGAGGATCGCGCACGAGCTCGACAAGCGTCTGGAGCGCGAGCGGCTCGTCGGTGACGCGAGCGTGGATCACCGTCAGCGACCCTCCGGACACGGGCGGGATGAGCGCCACCTCGTCACCGGGGTGAAGCGAGGCTTGCGGGTCGGCATATTCCTGGTTGACTGCCATCACGACCCTGAGTCCGTCAGTGAGTGGCGCGACGCGGTCGAGTGCGTCCTGCACGCGAGACCCGTCGGGAAGTTCGAGCTCGAGCTCGTCGGCTCCGGCCCGCTCCCGCAGCACCGCAAACAGGCGTACGCGCACACGCATCGGTCAAAGGCTATCCGGCGCCGGTACTGTTGACAGCGCGTTAAGGACGATCGATCGGCGACTTTCTTGCATATCCTCAGCTCAGGCTAGGGGCCCCCAGAACCAAGGAGTCAGATGTCTATTCGTAGGAACTGGTTTGTCGCGGCCGTCGTGGCGTTGACTGCTGCGCTGGTCGTTGGCTGCGGCAGCAGCAGCAGTAGTTCATCGACCTCCGGCGCGGCCGGGACATCGAGCACGACCTCGGGCACCGCCTCGAGCTCCGGCGCCGCCGGCGCCGACGCTGCGGTCGCAGCGCTGGTCCCTGCTGCGATCAAGTCGAAGGGCACGCTGACGGTGGCGGCGGATGCGACATACGCGCCCGATGAGTTCATCGCATCGGACGGGCACACGGTCGTCGGGATGGATGCCGACTTGATGAAGGCAATCGCGGCGACGATGGGCCTCAAGGCCGACGTCAAGAACGCGACCTTCGACAGCATCATCCCGGGACTTGCCGCGAGCAAGTACGACGTCGGCGCCTCGTCGTTCACCGACACCAAGGAACGCGAGAAGACCGTCGACTTCGTGACCTACTTCACCGCCGGAGAGTCGTTCTTCACGAAGGCCTCGGGCGGGGTCGCGATTACCAGTCTCAATGATCTGTGTGGGCACACGGTCGCCGTCGAGAAGGGCACGACCGAGGAGACCGACGCCGGGACGCAGAGCAAGAAGTGCACTTCGGCCGGTAAGCCGGCCGTAAAGGTGCTGTCGTTCCCGGATCAGAACGGCGCCAACCTCGCGCTGTCCAGCGGACGCGCCCAGCTCGGGTTTGCCGACTCGCCAGTGGCCGACTACCAGGTCAAGCAGTCAGGCGGTCAGTTCAAGCTCGTCGGCCCATCGATCGCAAACGCCCCGTACGGGCTCGCGGTCGCCAAGAACAGCGGGCTCACGAAGCCGATGCTCGCCGCGCTGCAAGTGCTGATGAAGAACGGGCAGTACAAGGCGATCCTGACCCACTGGGGAGTCCAGAGCGGCGCGATCACGAACCCCACAATCAACGGGGCAACGAGTTAAGCGGCAAACTGACGCTCTGAGGTGAGCACCTCCGAGCTTTCAGACGACCGGACGGGACGGCCCGACGACATCAAGGCCGTCCCGGTCCGGCATCCCGGTCGGTGGGTCGCGGCGGTGATCGTGGCGATCATCGGCGCTTCGCTGATCCGGTCGATCATCAACAACCCGCGCTTCGGGTGGCATACGGTCGGGCAGTTCCTGTTCGACCCGCGGATCATGCACGGGGTCGTCGTCACGATCAGGCTGACGGTGATCTCGATGGTGATCGGGATCGTGCTCGGCGTCGTGCTGGCGGTCATGCGGCTGTCCCCGAATCCGCTCATCTCCGGGTTCAGTTGGCTCTACATCTGGTTCTTCCGGGGGACGCCGCTGCTCGTTCAAATCCTGTTCTGGACCTTCATTTCGGCGCTGTATCCCAAGATCAGCATTGGCGTTCCCTTCGGCGGCCCTTCGATCATCGATGCCGACGCGAACTCGCTGATTTCGATCGCGGTCGCCGTGACCCTCGCGCTCAGTCTCAACGAAGCCGCGTACATGGCCGAGATCGTGCGCGCCGGCATCATCTCGGTGTCGGAGGGGCAGACCGAGGCTGCGCAGTCGCTCGGGATGCGACGGATCCAGACGATGCGGCTGATCGTCTTGCCGCAGGCGATCCGGGTGATCATCCCGCCGACCGGCAACGAGGTGATCTCGATGCTGAAGAACACCTCGCTTGCCGCCGTCGTCGCTTACGGCGAGCTGCTGTACTCGGTGCAGCTGATCTATGCGGTCAACTTCAAACAGATCCCGCTGTTGATCGTCGCCGTGATCTGGTACCTGCTGATGACGAGCGTCCTGTACGTCGGGCAATACTTCATCGAGCGCCGCTACGGACGCGGGTTCACGCGGGCCCAGCGGACCGGCGTGATCGACCGCTGGTTGGCCTTCCGGCGCCCACAGGCGAACCCGTGACCGCGCCGATGGTCAAAGCCGAAGGCGTTCACAAGAGCTTCGGCCGGCTCGAGGTCCTGAAGGGCATCTCCCTCGAGGTCAGCCGCGGCCAGGTGATGTGCATGCTGGGCCCGTCGGGCTCAGGCAAGTCGACTTTCCTGCGCTGCATCAACCACCTCGAGAAGATCAACGCCGGGCGGCTGTCGGTCGACGGCGAGCTCGTCGGCTACCGCGAGCAGGGGGACAAGCTGTACGAGTTGCGTGACCGCGAGGTCTGCCGCAAGCGGGCCGAGATCGGGATGGTCTTCCAGCACTTCAACCTGTTCCCGCATATGACGGCACTCGAGAACGTGGCGCTCGCGCCGGTCAAAGTGCTCGACATCGATCGCAAGCCGGCCCGCGAGCGCGCTACCGCGGTCCTGAACCGCGTCGGCCTCGGCGACAAGCTCGACACGTATCCCGTCGCTCTCTCAGGCGGCCAGCAGCAGCGCGTCGCGATTGCGCGAGCGCTGGCGATGGAGCCGAAGCTGATGCTGTTCGACGAGCCGACCTCCGCGCTTGATCCTGAGCTGGTCGGCGACGTGCTCGACGCGATGCGACAGCTCGCAAAGGACGGCATGACGATGATCGTCGTCACGCATGAGATGGGCTTTGCCCGCGAGGTCGCCGACAGCGCCGTGTTCATGGACGACGGGGTCGTTGTCGAGCACGGCAAGCCCGCGGACGTACTGGGGAACCCGCAGCAGGAACGCACGAAGGCGTTCCTGTCAAAGGTGCTGTAACGAGAGCCTCGCTTGGCTGCACGCATGTCGGCCACTCACAGCTACCCTCTGTTGAAGAGATGGCCACCACCGACGAACACCGCACGATCGCCCCGATTGTCGGGCCCGATGACCCGCGCCATTTCACGGACTCCGGGATCGAGATCAAGGCGCTCTATACCGAGGCGGATCTCCCCGAGCATCTGAATGAGCGCCTCGGCGTGCCGGGCCAGTATCCATACACGCGCGGCATCCACCGCGACATGTATCGCAAGCAGCTGTGGACGCACCGCCAGTATGCCGGATACGCAAGCGCGAAGGAGTCCAATGAGCGCTACCGCTATCTGCTGGAGCACGGGTCGACGGGCCTCAGCATGGCGTTCGACTTGCCGACGCAGCTCGGCCTCGACTCCGACGATCCGCGCTGTCTTGGGGAAGTCGGCCGCACGGGCGTCGCGATCGACACGATCGACGATATGCGCACGGCATTCGATGGGATCCCGCTGGATCAGGTCTCGACGTCGATGACGATCAACGCTCCCGCAGGCGTGCTGCTGCTGCTGTACGAGCTCGTCGGCGAGGAGCAGGGGGTGACGGCGTCGGAACTGCGCGGCACGACGCAGAACGACATCCTCAAGGAGTACATCGCGCGCGGGAACTTCATCTACCCCCCGGAGGGCGCGATCAGGCTGACGACCGACCTGTTCGCGTACTGCAACGAGCGCGTGCCGAAGTGGAACACGATCTCGATCTCCGGCTACCACTTCCGTGAGAAGGGCTGCTCGGCCGTTCAGGAGGTCGCGTTCACGCTGGCGAACGGGATCGCATACGTGCAGGCAGCGCTTGACGCCGGGATGGAGATTGACAAGTTCGGGCCGCGGCTGGCGTTCTTCTTCAACGGCCACAACAACGTCTTTCAGGAAGTCGCGAAGTTCCGCGCCGCGCGCAGGATGTGGGCCGAGATCATGCGCGAGCGGTTCGGAGCGGCGAACGAGCGCTCGTGGACGCTGCGTTTCCATACCCAGACCGGCGGGGTCACGCTGACTGCTCAACAGCCTGAGAACAACATTGTCCGGGTCGCGCTGCAGGCTTTCGCGGCGGTCTGTGGCGGGACGCAGTCGTTGCACGCAAACGGCTTCGACGAGGCGCTTGCGCTGCCGACCGAGCGCGCCGCCAGGATCGCCCTGAGGACCCAGCAGATCATCGGGCATGAATCCGGAGCGGCGGACACCGTCGATCCGTTCGCCGGCTCCTACTTCGTCGAGGCGCTGACCGATGAGATCGAGGCCAGCGCCCGCGAACTGATCGCCAAGGTCGATCAACTCGGAGGCTCGGTGAAGGCAATCGAATTCATGAAGAACGAGATCGAGGAGTCGGCGTTCGGCTATCACGAGCGCTACCGGATCGAGCAGGACATCGTCGTCGGCGTCAACAAGTTCGTCGAGGACACGCCGGAGGTGCAGGACATTCTGCGCGTCGATCCTGAGTCAGAGCGCGAACAACTGCAGCGGCTGAGGGCATTCAAGGAGGATCGCGATGCGGAGTTGGTCGCGCGCCGTCTGGAGGAGGTGCGGGAGTCCGCGCGGGGAACCGAGAATCTGTTCCCCGCCCTCCGTCAGGCGTTGAAGGACCGTTGCTCGATGGGCGAGGTCTGCGCCGCGATGCGCGACGTGTTCGGCGAATACCAGCCGACGATCTGAGCGGTCGCCCGCGATCCTGCGCGGCCCGCAACCGGAGCGTGACGCCGGGCCCGTGGGGTAGGTTTCGGCCGTGCTCGTCTCCGCGGCCGCGTTCTGGCAGATCATCCTCGCCGTCCACATCATCGCCGTGGTCGTTGCATTCGGGGTGGTGTTCGCCTATCCGCTGTTCATCCTCGTCGGCGGACGCATGGACCCTCGGGCGATGCCCTGGTTTCATCGCATGCAGCAGACGCTCACCCGTCGCCTGATCAGCCCCGGCCTCGGAGTCGTTCTGCTCGCCGGGATCTACCTCGCAAGCAAGCTGGACCAGTGGCACGCCTTCTATGTGCAGTGGGGGCTTGGGATCGCGGTTGTCCTCGGCGGACTCGCCGGAGCGTTCTTCGCTCCGCGCGAGGGGAAGCTCGCGGAATTGGCCGAGCGAGACATCGCAGCGGCGGGCGACGGTGGCGTTCAGTGGAGCGAGGAGTATCTGGCGCTGCGCACTCGCGTCGGCGCCGTCGGCGGTCTCACGGCCCTGCTGATCCTGATCACGATCTATTTCATGACGGTTCAAACGGGCGCTTAGGCTTAGGGAGCACTTAGCGCTCGCTGTCGAGATGCGCCATCTGGGGCTCGGGGTAACGATCGCCGGCGGCGGCGTCGACCGGAACGGCCACCTCGATCCGGGTGAGGTCCTCGGGACTCAACGTGAGGTCGAGCGCCCCGGTCGCCTCCTGTAGCCGGTCGCGGCGTCGCGCGCCGATCAGCGGCACGATGTCCTCGCCACGCGCCAGCACCCAGGCGATCGCGACCTGCGCCACCGATGCGCCCTTGTCCTCAGCGATCGCTCGCAGCGCCTCGACCAGCTCGAGGTTTCGCTGAAGGTTCTCGCCCTGGAAGCGGGGAGCTCGGCTGCGGAAATCGCCGCTGCCGAGCCGGCGGTCGGGGGACCAGTGGCCGCTGATCAGCCCTCGCGAGAGCACACCGTAGGCAGTGATCCCGATGCCCAGCTCCCGGCAGGCGGGCAAGATCTGGTCCTCGATCCCGCGGGAGATGAGCGAGTACTCGATCTGGAGGTCGCAGATCGGATGCGTGGCGGCCCCGCGGCGGATCGTCTCGGCTCCGACCTCCGAGAGCCCGATGAAGCGCACATACCCTGCGTGCACGAGTTCGGCAATCGCGCCGATCGTCTCCTCGATCGGAACCTCCGGATCGAGCCTCGCGGGGCGATAGATATCGATGTAGTCGGTTCCCAGCCGCTTCAGCGAGTAGGCGAGCGCGGTTTTGACCGCAGCCGGTCGCGCGTCGTACCCGAGCCAGCTTCCGTCCGGTCCGCGCTGGGCGCCGAACTTGACGCTGATCAGCACGTCGTTGCGGGCGCGGTCGCTGAGCGCGCCTCCGATCAGCAGCTCGTTGTGGCCCATTCCGTATAAGTCGCCGGTGTCCAGCAGGTTGATCCCGGCGTCGAGTGCGGCGTGGATCGTGGCGGCGCTCTCGGCCTCGTCGGCCTCGCCGTACATTCCGGACATTCCCATGCAGCCGAGTCCGAGCGCACCCGTCTCAGGGCCGTTGATTCCGAG
Organism: uncultured Solirubrobacterales bacterium; assembly: GCA_963794285.1. Lineage (GTDB taxonomy): Bacteria > Actinomycetota > Thermoleophilia > Solirubrobacterales > Solirubrobacteraceae > Palsa-465. The sequence continues at coordinate 136,152 of CAWCDS010000005.1, read as the reverse complement.
CTTCCTCGTGATCATCTGCGCCTCCCAAGCGTTTTCGGTCGATCTGTTTGATGATGACGATTGCAAGCTACCCGCCGGGAAGGAGTCACGCCGGACCGGGCGAACCACGACACATGAACGAGCACGAGGCAAGCCGAACCCTGGTCAAGTCAGCGCCCGAGTTGTGGGCGGAGTGCAGTGATGCAGCTTCACTGGCACGCCATCTCGGCCAGTTCGGGGAGATACGAATCACAAGGCTCGAGCCGGAGACCGCCGTCGCCTGGGAGGGCGAGCAGATAAGCGGCACGGTGCGGCTCGAGCCCTCGGGATGGGGAACGAGGGTGGTTCTCACGGCCAGCGCCGGCGGTGTCGCCACCGTTTCCGAGCCCGAGCCCGAGCCCGAGCCCGAGCCCGAGCCCGGGCCCGACTCCGAGCCCGACTCCGAGCCTGAGCCCGAGCCCGAGCCGCCACGCGAGCCGGACCTAGGCCCACGTCCTGCGGATCCTGACCCGAGCCCGCTCTCGCCGGCGGCGGGCCCGCGGCCGGCGCAGAACCTCATGCTCCAGCCGCCTGCCCGCGGCGGCTTGTTCTCGCGGCTCAAGCGGGCGATGGGCGGCGCTCGCGCGCCGGAGCAGCCGACCGCGGCCGTTGCGGAGCCCGCGGCCGTTGCGGAGCCGACGGCCGTTGCGGAGCCCGTGGCCGTTGCCGAGCCGACGGCGGTCGAGCCCGCGGCCCTCGAGCCGCCCGAGCCGCCGGTCAGCGTCGACGCCGCCGCTGCCCTGACCGCGGCGCTCGACAGCCTCGGCCAGGCGCATCACCGCCCATTTTCCCGGGCCTGAACGAGCCCCCGCAGCGAAGGTTGGCAATTCACCGGCAGGGGTGCCGGTGAATTGGCATTCTTCGCCCGACGGGCTCGGGGCTCGCCGCCGGCCGCAACTCGTTCGCAGTTGCGACCGAGCCGCACAAAGTGCTCATTTGCAGGTAAATTAAGTTGATCCAGTAGCACTCGGGGCGCGAATGAACGGGCGTAAGAGGCGACCGGCAGACGTCGACGTCGAAGCACGGACCGCCGCCCACCCCTGATCGAAGGAGAGCGCGCATGCGCTTGTTCCCCTCTAGAAGAGCTCCGCGGCGCTCGGCGCTCTTCGCCACGCTGGCAGCGCTCCTCGCCAGCGCGATTGCGGTGTCGCTGAGTTTCGGCTCAAGCCACCGGGAAGCGCCAAGCATCGCCCTTGACCCGACGGCGGACAACACCGACCTGTACGCGTTCAAGGCAAACGATGCGCCCGGCGATCTGACGATCGTCGCGAACTGGATCCCGTTCGAGGACCCGGCCGGCGGTCCGAACTTTTACCGGTTCGACGACAACGCCGACTATTACGTCAACATCGACAACACCGGCACCGGCAAGCCGGCGATCCGGTACCTGTTCAAGTTCAAGACCCGCACCCGCAACGGGAACACGTTCCTGTACGCGGCTCCGGGCGCGAACTCGATCACCGATCCGAAGCTGAACGTCTACCAGACCTACTCGGTCACGCGGGAGCGCTTCCGGGGCGGCCACAAGATCGGCCAGAAGGTCATCGCGCGCAACCTGCTGGTCGCGCCGAACAACGTCGGGCCGAAGACGTTCCCCGATTACAACAAGGTCGCCGGGCAGGCGATCTACGGCCTGAAGAGCGGCGGTAAGGTATTCGCCGGCCAGCGTGACGATCCGTTCTTCGTCGACCTTGGGGCGACGTTCGACGGGATCAACCTCCGCAACGGCACCGGGAACGTCGGCGGCGGCAAGGACGACCTCGCGGGCTACAACGTCCACTCGGTCGTGCTCCAGGTGCCCGAGTCGCAGGTCACACGCGACGGCAAGTCCGTCAGCGGCCCCGGCGCCTCGAACGCCGTCGTCGGCGTGTGGTCGACGACCGAGCGGCCCCGCCTGACGGTGCTCGGCCCACACGGCCCGCATCCGAAGGGCAAGGGCGAGGTCCAGGTCAGTCGTCTCGGCAACCCGCTGATCAACGAACTGATCATCCCGCTCGCCCACAAGGATCAGTTCAACAGCACCACACCGGATCACGACGCCGCGCTGTATGGCAAGTACGCGGTGAATCCCGAGCCGGCGCACCTGCTCAACGCCCTGTTCGGCCTCGGCGTCAAGGAGACGAACCGGACCGACATCGTCACGGCGCTGCTGACCGGAATCCCCGGCAGGACGCAGATCGCGCCGAACGCGGTTCCGGCTGACACGCTCAAGATCAACCTCGGCGTGCCACCGACGGCGCCCGACACGGTCAATCGCATGGGCGTGATCGGTGGCGATCTCGGGGGCTTCCCCAACGGCCGCCGCCTCGGCGACGACGTGGTCGACATCGAGCTGCGCGTGATCGGCGGTGAGCTGATCGGCAAGAAGCTGCCGCTCGGCGACGGCGTCGACCAGAACGACGTGCCGTTCCTGGCGCAGTTCCCGTATGTCGCTGCGCCGCATGACGGGTTCGACTCGGCGCTCAAGCGCATCGAGCCCACGCATGCTCCGACCGCCAAGGACGGTCTGTTCTAGGCATAACCGCGCCCTGGGGGCGGCCGACCGGCCGCCCCCAGGGCAGCCCTCGCTCCAGGGAGATCGAACCGCCCATGACCTTGACCCGCCCCAACCCGCGCGCGCTGATGACAGCCGCCGTCGCTTTCATCGCGGCACTCGCGATCTTCACGCTCGCCGGCCGCTCGCCGCAGCAGCCGCAGGCGCAGTCCACCAAAAGCCTCGAGACCGGGCCGCCGGCTCGGACCACCGATCAGAGCATCGCCAAGCTTCAAATGACGATCCGCGCCGGGCTCGGGGGCGCCGACGCCTACGCGAACCTTGGCCAGGCCTACCTGCAGAAGGTTCGTGAGACCGGCGATCCGACCTACTATCCGAAGGCGCAGGGAGTGCTCGACACAGCGCTCGCGCGCGATTCGCACAACATCGGCGCGCTCTCCGGACTCGGAGCCCTGGCGCTCGCCCGCCATCAGTTCCGCCTTGGCCTCCGGTACGGCTTGCAGGCGCACCGCACCGCTCCGGAGGTGCTCCAGCCGTACTTCGTGATCGTCGACGCCCAGGTCGAGCTCGGGCGCTACCGCGACGCCGGCACCACCCTCCAGCGCCTGATCGACTTGCGGCCGACGCTCGCCTCATACGCCCGCGTCTCCTACGTCCGCGAGCTGCACGGCGACCTCCCCGGCGCGATCGGCGCGATGCAGCTCGCCGTCAGCGCCGGCGGCGCGACGCCGGAGAACCTCGCCTACGTGCAGACGCTGCTGGGCAACCTCGAGTTCGATCGCGGTCAGCTCTCCGCGGCCGAGCGCAACTACCGCACCGCCGCCTTCAGCTTCCACTCCTACGTGCCGGCGATTGCAGGGCTCGCGCAGGTTTATGCCGCCCGCGGCGAGCTCGGCCGCGCGGCCGGTGCTTATCGCTATGCGATGAACCGGCTGCCGCTGCCGCAGTACATCATCGGGCTCGGTGAAACCGAGCTGGCGGCTGGACGCACTCGCCAGGCCAGCCGTGATCTCGCGCTGGTCGGCGCGGAGGAACGGCTGCTCCAGGCCAACGGTGTCAACACGGATGTCGGCCTGGCGCTGTTCGAGGCCAACCACGGCAGCCCGCAGCGGGCGGTGCTCCTCGCGCGACGGGCCTGGGCGCAGGCATCGAGCGTGCGCTCGGCTGACGCGCTCGGCTGGGCGCTGACGCGGGCCGGGCGTCCGGCACTCGGGCTCATCTGGGCACGGAGGGCGGTGCGGCTCGGCTCGATCGATCCGTCATTCCTGTATCACGCGGGGACGAGCGCGCTGGCGTCCGGCCACCACGCGCAGGCGCGCCTGTACCTCGAGCGCGCGCTCGCGCTGAACCCGCGGTTCTCGCCGCTGTACGGTCCCCTTGCGCGCCGTGAACTGGAGTTGGCGCGATGAGCCGCGTCCGATCCCTGATCGCGATCCTGATCGCGTTCGCGAGTGCTGGTGCATTCGCACCAGCGCCAGCCGCGGCGCACCCGCTCGGGAACTTCTCGATCAACCATCTCGTCGAGGTCCGCATCTCGACGAACCGGATCGATCTGCACTACATCCTCGACCAGGCGGAGATCCCGACGTTCCAGGAGCGCGGCCTCTCGTCCCAGCAGGTGCTCGCACTGAAGCGCGCCGAGGTGCGCAAGCACCTCACCCTGGCGGTCGATGGCATGCCCACGCCTGTGAGCTTTCTCCCGCAGGCGACGGTCACCCACCCGCCGGGGCAGGGCGGTCTGCCGCTGACGCGAGTCGAGTTGTGGTTGCGCGCCGCGGTCCGCGATCCACATCGGGTCCGGATCAGCGATCAGACCTTCCCCGGACGCGTCGGCTGGAAAGCGGTTGTGATCCGATCCGGGGCCGGAACCGATGTGCGCTCGAGCGTTGCATCGACGGACCCGACCGACGGCTTGCGCAGCTACCCCCAGGACCAGCTCTCCAGCCCGCTGGACCAACGTACGGCCAGCTTCAGCGTGACGCCCGGTACCGGCGCGATCGCCGCGCCCGGCAGCCGCAGCCCGGGTCCGACGACGCGGAACCGCTCTGGTGACGGCTTCGCCGGCGTGTTCGCCGATGCCGCCGCCGGCAAGGGGGTGCTGCTGTTCCTGGTGCTGGCAGCGTTCGCCTGGGGAGCGATCCACGCGCTCTCCCCAGGCCACGGCAAGACGATGGTCGCGGCCTACCTGGTCGGAACCCGCGGGACGGTGCGCCATGCGGTCGCCCTCGGCGCGACCGTCACGATCACCCACACGATCGGCGCGTTCGCGCTCGGCTTCGTCACGCTCGCCCTGTCCCAGTACGTCCTACCCGAGCAGCTGTATCCGTGGCTGAACCTCGCTTCCGGCCTGCTCGTACTCGCGATCGGGACCGGCGTGCTGCGCGCGCGGGTCCGTAAGGCGAGAGGGCATCAGGGGCACGCGCACGGCCACAGCCACGACCACAGCCACGACCACAGCCACGACGACGGCCACGGCCACGACCACAGCCACGACGACGGCCACGGCCACGACCACAGCCACGACGACGGCCACGGCCACGGCCAAGACGACAGCCACGACGACGGCCATGCGGACGGCCACCACCACGACGTGCCGGAGCGGATCACCTGGAAGGGCCTGATCGCGATGGGGGCGTCCGCCGGGTTGCTCCCGTGCCCATCGGCGCTCGTCGTGCTGCTCGGCGCGATCGCCCAGCACCAGATCGCGCTCGGCCTGCTGATGATCGTCGTGTTCAGCCTCGGGCTCGCCAGCACGATCACCGGCCTTGGAATCGCCGTAGTCTCGGCCGGCCGGCTGACATCGAGGCTGAACGTTCCGGCCCGGGTCACGACTGTGCTGCCGGCGCTCTCGGCGCTGGTGATCGTCGCTGCCGGACTGGCGTTGACCGTGCGCGCCGTGCCGCAGCTGTCATGAATCGCGACGCGGTGATCCGGATCGGCGATGCATCCGTATCAGCAGCCATGACCGCCGTGCACGCCGGCATTTGCATCGAAGGCGCACCGGACGCGGAGACCGCTGGGGAGGCCGTTCGCGCCCACGGTCTGAGGCTGTCCGCCGCCCGCAGATTGGTGCTCGAAGCGCTGTACAAAGCGCAGCGCCCGGTGAAGGCGGAAGAGATCGCAGCCGGCCTCGACGGCAGGCTGCCTCGCTCCGATCTCGCTTCGGTCTACAGGAATCTCGAGACGCTCGAGCACGTCGGGCTGGTCAGGCACGTGCATCTCGGGCACGGTCCGGGGCGCTACACGCCGACCGGGCCGCCGCAGGACTACCTCGTGTGCGAGCGTTGCGACACCGTCACGGCCGTGGCGAGTGACCTGCTGGCCGCCGCCCGCGCGGCGATCCGCGCCGCCACCGGCTTCGAGCCCAGCTTTCGCCACTTCCCGATCTCGGGCACCTGCGCGGAGTGCGCCGGGGTTCGGGCTTGACGAAAGGTACACTCGCGCACCGAGTCGATGCGCGACAAGGCCCCCGAGACCTACGAAGAGAAGCTCGCCCAGCTCCACGAGCTGCGAGAAGAGGCGGTCCACGCCGGCTCGGAGTCGGCCGTCGAGAAACAGCACGCCAAGGGCAAGTACACCGCCCGCGAGCGGATCGAGAAGCTGCTCGACCCGGGTTCATTCCAGGAGCTCGACACGTTCGTCCGCCACCGCACATTCGACTTCGAGATGCAGAAGAACCGCCCGTACGGCGACGCGGTCGTGACCGGCCACGGCACGATCGACGGCCGGCGCGTGTGCGTGTTCAGCCAGGATTTCACCGTGTTCGGCGGCTCGCTGGGCGAGGTCATGGCCGAGAAGATGTGCAAGATCATGGACCTGGCGGCCAAGATCGGCTGCCCGGTGATCGGGATCAATGATTCCGGCGGAGCCCGAATCCAGGAGGGTGTCGTCTCGCTCGGCGCCTACGGCGACGTGTTCGTGCGAAACGTCAAGTGCAGCGGCGTGATCCCCCAGATCAGCTTGATCATGGGCCCGTGTGCCGGTGGCGCCGTCTACTCGCCGGCGATCACGGACTTCATCTTCATGGTCAAGGAGACCTCGCACATGTTCATCACCGGCCCAGACGTGATCAGGACGGTCACCGGCGAGGAGGTCGGCTTCGAGGAGCTCGGCGGCGCGATGAGCCACAACTCCAAGTCGGGGGTTGCGCACTTTGCGGCGCAGGACGAGGACGCGTGCCTCGAGGACACGCGCTACCTGTTGTCGTTCCTGCCGCAGAACAACCTCGAGATCCCGCCGCGGGTGCTGCCGACCGACGACCCGCTACGGATGGATCCGGAGCTCGACCACGTCGTCCCCGACAACCCGAACAAGCCCTACGACATGCGCGACGTGATCCGCCACATCGTCGATGACGGCGAGTTCTTCGAGGTCCACGAGCATCACGCCAAGAACATTGTCTGCGGTTTCGCCCGCCTGAACGGGTACGCGGTCGGGATCGTTGGTAATCAGCCAAATCACATGGCAGGCGTGCTCGACATCGACGCGTCGGCCAAAGCTGCCCGCTTCGTCCGCACGTGCGACGCGTTCAACATCCCGCTGATCACGTTTACAGACGTCCCGGGCTTTCTTCCTGGCACCGCGCAGGAGTGGGGAGGGATCATTCGCCACGGCGCGAAGCTCCTGTACGCATACACGGAGGCCACGGTCCCGAAGATCACGATCATCACGCGCAAGGCGTACGGCGGCGCCTATGACGTCATGGCCTCAAAGCACATGCTCGCGGACTTCAACTTCGCCTGGCCGACCGCCGAGGTCGCGGTGATGGGGCCCGAGGGCGCGGTCAACATCATTTACCGCCGCGACATCAACTCCTCGCCGACACCAGACATGCGCCGACAGAAGCTGATCAACGACTACAAGGCGCACTTCGCCAACCCGTACGCCGCGGCCGAGCGCGGCTACATCGACGACGTGATCGTTCCGCATGAAACGCGCCCGAAGATCATCACCGCGCTCGAGACGCTCCAGACCAAGCGCGAGCCCGGCCCGAAGCGCAAGCACGGCAACATCCCGCTGTAGGCCGACGTCACAGTTGAGTCCTTTCCGCAGCGCCCGCCATTGGGAGGGTGGTCGCATTGACGAAAAACACAAACACGGTGGCTTCTCCGACCACCCCCCCGTCACAGGCGGACGGTTTGCGCTTTGGCCCGGCCCTCCCGCCAGGCTTCGAGCGCGGCGCCGGCCACGGCCAGGTCCTGAATCGCGAGACCGGTCGAGTCGAACAGCGTCACCGCATCGGGTCCCGGACGGCCCTTCGCCGCGCCGGCGAGGACCGCGCCGAGCTCCGTCACCTGCGCGCGGGTCACGAGTCCGCCGGTCACCGCGCCGGTGAGCTCACCACCGTGCGAAGCCTGCTCCCACTCGTCACAGAAGAGGACGCACGAGGCCACTGCGCCGGGGGTCGCCTCGGCCTTCCCCGGGCCGTCGGCGCCGAGCATATTCAGGTGCAGACCCGCTCGCAGATCCCCGGCGTCGACGACGATTGAAGCGCCGGGCGTGACGCAGCAGACGATGTCGCAGCGGAGCGCCTGCTCGCGTGAGCCGGCGTCCCAATCGAGCTCCCCCGCGAGCGCCTGCGCGGCCTGCGGCCGAGGGTCGTGGCACACGCCGGGCCCGTAGCCGGCAGCGGCGAGGCAGCGCGCCGCCCAGGCGCCGTGCAACCCGCAGCCGATCACGCCGACCGTGCGGGCCTTCTCACGGGCCAGCGCCCGCGCGGCGACCGCGGCCACCGCGCCCGTTCGCAAGGCCGTCACCGAGCGGGCGTCGAGCAGCATCAGCGGCTCGCCGTTGGTCGCGTCCGAGACGCAGATCACCCCGGTCACGGTCGGCAGGCCGTCGGCGGGATTGCCCGGGAACGAGGTGACCCACTTCAACACCGCGAGCCCGCCGCCGCGTGCGGGCATCGCGCGGAAATCGCCGAACGGCGGGCTGTCGAGGTAGACCTTGGCCGGCATCACCCACTCGCCGCTGTGATGACGCAGCAGCGCCTCGCGAACGCGCTCGATCGCCACCTTGGGAGAAACCGCGTCCAGCACAGCGTCGTAGTCGAGAACGGGCAGCTCGGGCATCGCAGGGGACAATACGGGCAGCTTGACGGTCCGGCGCCCAGGCTCGATGATTGCGGCAACTGGAACGGGGGCTATCTGTGGGGCATGTAGCACGGCTGGGTATGGCGATGGCGTGCGCGGTGGCGGCGATGACGGTCGCGTGGAGCGCACCGATCGCCTCGGCCGACGGCATCGCCGGCGTGGTCCCGGACCAGCCGACCGGGACGCCAAGTCCTCGCCTCGCCCCAGCATTCGCGGGCCCCAGCCTGGACTATCAGGGCGGCCCGGTGATGCATTCAAACCGCACGCACGTCATCTTTTGGAACCCGTCGAAGTCGGGTCTGACGCCCCTGAACCTCAGTTGGGATGTGGGCTATCAGGACGCGATCACGGGGTTTCTCACGAACGTCGCAGCCGACAACCACAAGGCCACGAATGTGTATGGCCTCACCCCGCAGTACACCGACGGTCCCCTCGCCGCACCTACTGGGCGGGCGTTCTACGACTCCAGCTTCGCCGGCGCGCTGCAAGACACCGACGCTGCGCCCGCCAACGGCTGCATGCTGCCTGCGGCCCCGCCGGTGAGCACCGGACCGACGATGCCTGACGGCACGCCGTGGCCGGTCTGCTTGACCGAAGCGCAGCTGATCGGCGAGCTCGACACTTTCGTGGCGAGCAACCATCTTCCGACCGGGTTGGGAGACATCTACTTCCTGGTCACCCCGGACGGCGTCGGCAGCTGCGCCGGCACTCCCGGCACCGATCCGAACAACTGCTCGCTCGGCGGCTTCGGCATTCCTTCTGGGTCGGTCACCGGAAGCTACTGCGGCTTTCACACCGTCCACAATTCAACGACCACTCCCCTCCTCTGGGCCAACATCCCGTACAACGCCGACCCGCCGCACTGCAACGCCGCCAATCCCCGTCCGAACGGCTCAGCCGATCCTTCGATCGGATCGCTCAGCCACGAGCACAACGAGACGATCACCGACCCGCTGCTGAACGCGTGGATCAACGGCGACATGAGCGAGAACGGCGATCTCTGCGCGCTGAAGTTCGGCCCACCGCTCGGCGGGTCCAGCGGCCCGACTGCGTACAACCAGGTGATCGGCACGGGCCACTACTTGATCCAGGAGGAGTGGAGCAACGACGACGCGAACGGATCGACCGACCCGAACGTCGGCTGCAAGGCGAGCGACGAGGGCGACTCGCTCAGTTTCAGCCTACCCGCCTCGGTCCCGCCCGGATCGACCGTGACCCTGAACCCGACCGCGACCGATCCCGACGGCGCGATCGTCAGCTATGCCTGGAACTTCGGTGACGGCTCAGCGCCTGGCGGCGGAGACCCGGCGTCCCACACGTATGCGAGCACCGGCGTCTACCAGATCACGCTGACCACCACTGACATCGGCGAGCAGCAACAATCGCTGACGAAACCACTCACGGTCGACACGCCGCCGGTGGCGCACGTGTCGACATCGCCTGCAGCGGCGGTCGCACTGCTGCCGGTCAAGTTCAACGGTGCGGCCTCGAGCGATCCCGACGGCTCGGTCGCCGCCTATCGCTGGAGCTTCGGCGACGGCTCGGCATCGGTCAGCGGCGCGACGCCGACGCATGCATACTCGCGTGCGGGCGCCTACAGCGCACAGCTCACCGTGACCGACAACCTCGGCGTCAGCGCGAGCACGTCCCGGTCGATCGTGGTCGCGCCGTTCCCGCACGTCGGCTCCTCGTTCAGATCCGGTGTGCTGTGGATCACCGTCAATGGATCAGGCACGGTCACCGTCGGCAAGCTGCGAAAGCTGGTGCGCAAGCCAGGCACCGTCAAGCTCGCGATCGTGCTGAGCACCCGTCAGAAGCGCCTGCTTCACCGCCAGCACGTGCTCAAGCTCAAGCTGAAGATCGTGTTCAAGCCGCGCGTGGGGCCCGCCGTCCTCAAGACGATCAACGTCACCGTCCGGGGCTAGCCCGGTACCCTCGGGATCCGTGAACCGCCGGCCGAAACTGACGATCGTCGCTCCGAGTGCCTCCCCGGAAGAGGCCGCGGCGGTTGTCGCCGCGCTCGAGCGGTTCATGCGTGAGACGGCGCCGCCGCCCGCACCCCCGGCTCCCCAGCGAAACCCGTGGCAGCAGGCGGCACTGTATGAGGGAATCGCGCGCGAGCCGCAGGCGCCGCCGCCCTGGCAATGAGCTGACGCTCGCTACGGATTGGCCCCTCGAGCCGTGTTCGTGGCGCTTGCGTGTCGGGAAACTCCCTGCTCTCGGCCAAATCAGCTATATTCCGATTGCCTTTTGGTAAATTCCCCGGTTCCGTTCCGTTCCCGGCCACAAGAGGACCTCGATGGAGCCAGCATCGCTTGACACCACGAAGACCAGCCACTCGTCTCGCGAGGGGTCGCTTGAGAATCCCGAGGTGATTGAAAACGTGCCGGGGCACGTGATCCCGATCCTCGAGCGCGAGTTCGACGACTTCGACACCGAATCGACCCGGTTCATCAAGGGCCAGCTCGAGGAGGACGACTTCATCAAGTTCCGCCTCAAGCAGGGCGTCTACGGCCAACGGCAGCCCGACGTCCAGATGGTCCGCATGAAGCTGCCGATGGGCGGCGTCACCCCCGACCAGCTCGATGCCTTCGCGGACGTGATCGAGCGCTACGTCCCCCTCAAGAAGGGGCACATCACGACCCGCCAGAACATCCAAATGCACCACATCCCGCTCGACGACGCGGCCAAGCTGATCCGCGAGCTCGGCGACGCCGGCCTCTCCAGCCGCGAGGGCTGCGGCAACACGATGCGCAACGTCACCGGGGATCCGCGCGCCGGGACGCTCGAGGGCGAGCTGTTCGACATCACGCCCTACGCCGGCGCGTACGTGCGCTACTTCGTCCGCCATCCGACGACGCAGGCGATGCCGAGGAAGGTCAAGACGGCATTTACGGCGACCGACGAGGACAACGCCATCACCCGGATCCACGACATGGCGTTCGTGCCGAAGCTGCGCGACGGTGTCCGCGGCGTCGAGATCCGCGTCGGCGGTGGCACGTCGATCATGCCGCGGCTGGCACCGACGCTGTACGAGTTCGTCGAACTCGACAACGGCGACTACCTGAAGGTGACCGAGGCGTGCATGCGGATCTTCGACCGTCAGGACTTCCTGCGCGTCAACCGTGCTCGCGCACGGATCAAGGTGCTGGTCGACAAGGTCGGGATCGACGCCTTCCGCGAGCTCGTCGAAGAGGAGCTTGAGGGCGAGTGGGTTCAGGAGCGCGACTTCTCGCTTGACGGGATCCTGTTCGACCACGACGAAGAGCCGAACGCCCCCGCCAAGCCGCACGCGCCCGCGAGCCCCAACGGCGACAGTCGCGAGTTCGACCACTTCGTCGTTTCCAACGTCCAGGCCCAGCGCCAATCGGGCTTCTGCACCGTTGAGGTCAAGGTCCGCCGTGGCGACCTCGCCCCCGAGCAACTGCGCGGGGTCGGCGAGGTCATGCGGGCCTACAGCGGCGGCTACGCGCGCACGACCGTGCACCAGAATCTCGTGCTTCGCTGGGTGCGCAGAGGACGCGATCTACGAGGTCTGGCAGCGCCTGCGCGAGCTCGAGCTCGGGGACGCCGGCGCCGACGAGATCACCGACGTCGTCAGCTGCCCCGGCACGGACTCGTGCAAGCTCAGGGATCACCAGCTCGATGGGGCTCAACCAGGCCGTGCAGGAACGGCTGGTCCAGATGCAAATCGACGACCGGCTGAGTCGCAAGATCCACGTCAAGATGAGCGGCTGCCCGAATGGCTGCGGCCAGCATCACATCGCGAACATCGGCTTCTACGGAGCCTCGATCAAGGTTGGCGAACACTCGATTCCGGCCTACATCCCGCACATCGGCGGGGCGTATGAGGGCGGCGACGTGCGCTACGGGCAGCGCCTGAAAGCACGCCTCCCGGCCAAGCGCGTGCCGGAAGCGGTCGAGCGGTGGCTACGCTTCTATGAGTCCGAGCGTGCCGAGGGCGAGGAATTCAACGCCTTCGTCGACCGCGTCGGCGCGCCGGAATTTGAGGCGCGCGTCAAGGACCTGACGATGCCGATCGAGTTCAACCTGGAGAACATGTCTTACTTCGTCGACTGGACCAAGAACGCCCCGTTCGAGGTCGTCCGCGGCGAAGGGGAGTGCGCCGTCTAGCCTCTCTGGCAGCCCCGCAACCGATGACCACCGCCGCCCCAGATCTAGAAACCGCCTCCGCGGAGGAGGTGCTCGCCTACGCTGTGGAGCAGTTCCACCCGCAGCTGAAGCTCGCCTGCTCGTTCCAAAAGGAGGAGTCGGTTTTGATCCACATGCTGACGGCGATCGGGGGTGGGCGGGTTCCGATTCCGGTGTTCATGATCGACACCGGCGTCCTGTTTCCAGAGACGCTCGAGACGTGGAAGCGATTCGAGGATCGGTTTGGCGTGGGCATCGAGGTCGTCGATGCCCGCAGCCCGGACGAGCCCTGGACGCAGGCCAACTGCTGCGGCACCGCGAAGGTCGACGCGCTCGAGCGGGCGCTCGCCGGCGTCCAGGCGTGGATCACGGGGATTCGTCGGGAGCAGGCCCCGACCCGGGCGGCCGCTCCGAAGCTCGAGCGTGACGGCAAACGCGGCATCTGGAAGGTCAATCCGCTCGCCGACTGGAGCGAGAAGGATCTCTGGCGCTACATCTACGAGCACGAGCTTCCCTACCATCCGCTGCACGATCGGGGCTACTCCTCGATCGGCTGCGCTCCCTGCACCCAGCCCGGTGAAGGCCGCGAGGGCCGCTGGTCCGGCCAGGACAAGACCGAGTGCGGGATCCACGAATCGAACCCCTTCAGCTACGAGCTATCGCACCTCGAGACCCTGGAAGCGGAGTCGATCCACATCTTCAGGGAAGTCGCCGCCGAACTCGAGCGGCCGGTCCTGCTGTTCAGCGGTGGCAAGGACTCGATCGTGCTCCTGCGGCTCGCCGAGAAGGCGTTCCGGCCCGGGCGCTTCCCGTTCCCGGTGATGCACGTCGACACCGGCCACAACTTCCCCGAGGTGATCGAGTTCCGCGACCGCTTGGTCTCCCAGATCGGCGAGCGGCTGATCGTCGCGAGCGTGCAAGAGTCGATTGACAACGGCCGCGTGGTCGAGGAGAGCGGGCCGCGAGCATCGCGCAACCGGCTGCAGACGACGACGCTGCTCGACGCGATCGAGGAGCACGGCTTCGACGCCGCGTTCGGCGGCGCCCGGCGCGACGAGGAACGCGCGCGGGCGAAGGAGCGGGTGTTCTCGTTCCGTGACGACTTCGGTCAGTGGGACCCAAAGCGCCAGCGGCCCGAGCTGTGGGCGCTGTTCAACGGCAAGATCCGTAAGGGCGAACACGTGCGCGTGTTCCCGATCTCGAACTGGACCGAGCTCGACGTGTGGCAGTACATCGCCCAGGAAGGGCTGGAAGTTCCCTCGATCTACTACGCCCACGATCGCCACGTGTTCCAGCGCGACGGGATGCTGTACGCGTTCAGCGACTACGTCGAGCTGATCGACGGCGAGGAGCCGTTTGAGGCATCCGTGCGCTACCGCACGGTCGGTGATATGACCTGCACCGGGGCGGTGCGCTCGACCGCCATCGACGCTCGAGGACGTCGTCTCGGAGATTGCCGCAACGCGGATCACCGAACGCGGCGAGACGCGTGCGGATGACCGGGTGACGGAGGCGGCGATGGAGGACCGCAAGCGCGAGGGGTACTTCTAGCCCCATGGCCCCCGGCGCCGCCACCAACGGACACATCGTGAGAAGCGCAACCAGAACCAGCGAGCTGCTGCGGATTGCCACGGCGGGCTCGGTCGACGACGGCAAGTCGACGCTGATCGGCCGCCTGCTCCACGACTCCAAGTCGCTGATGGAGGACCAACTCGAGCATGTCGCCGAGACCTCCGAGCGTCGTGGCGACGGGTACCTGAACCTGGCGCTGCTGACCGACGGGCTGCGGGCCGAGCGCGAGCAGGGGATCACGATCGACGTCGCTTACCGCTACTTTGCGACACCCCGCCGCAAGTTCATCCTCGCCGACACGCCGGGCCATGAGCAGTACACGCGCAACATGGTGACCGGCGCCTCGACCGCCGATCTTTCGATCGTGCTCGTCGATGCCCGCAAGGGCGTCAGCGAGCAGACCCGCCGGCACGCGTTCATCGCGTCGCTGCTGCGCATCCCACACCTCGTCGTCTGCGTCAACAAGATGGACCTCGTCCACTACGACGAAGAGGTCTTCTACTCGATCCTCGAGGAGATGAGCGACTGGGCCGCACGGCTGCAGATCCCGGACATCACGTTCATCCCGATCTCGGCGCTGCACGGCGATAACGTCGTCGGCCGCTCGTGGGCGATGTCCTGGTACGGCGGCGCGCCGCTGCTCTATCACCTCGAGCACGTCGTGATCGCGCCCGACCGCAATCTCGCCGACGTGCGCTTCCCGGTGCAATGGGTGATCCGGCCGATGAGCGAGGAGCATCACGACTACCGTGGCTACGCCGGCCAGGTCGCCGGCGGCGTGCTCCGGCCCGGCAGCGAGGTGATGGTCCTGCCCAGCGGACAGCGCACGCAGGTCGAGGCGATCGACACGTACGACGGCGAGGTCGACAGCGCGTTCCCGACGATGTCGGTGACGCTACGGCTCGCCGATCAGGTCGACATCTCGCGCGGCGACATGATCGTCGAGGTTGAGGACGCACCGGTTGTTGCACGGGAGATCGAGGCGATGATCTGCTGGATGAGCGATCAGCCGCTGACCGCTCGCGGCCGCTACACGATCAAGCACACCAGCCGCTCAGCGCGCGCGGTCATCGACGAAATCGAATACCGCGTCGACGTCAATTCACTCGCGCACGAGTCGGCCCCACAGCTCGGCCTCAACGAGATCGGACGCGTGCGCTTGCGCTGCAGTTCGCCGCTGATGGCCGATCCCTATTCCCGCAACCGGACCACGGGTAGCTTCATCTTGATCGATGAGGCGACCAACGACACGGTCGGTGCCGGGATGGTTGTCTCAGCCCGCTAAGCCCTCCGCTAGCGTCTAACAGCATGCGTAGCGCGCGTAGCCACGTCGGCTGGGCCTTGGCCGGCGTGGGACTGGCCGGTTCGCTGGCAATCGCGCTCGCCGGCGCGAACATCCTCCACGGCAATCCGGTCGTCTGGTGGTTCGATCCGAAGCTGCCGGCTCGCAGCGTCTTGTTCTATGGCGGGATCGCGGTGCTGTGCGCTGCCTGGCTCGCGCTCGCCAGGGGGCTCGGGCGCCCGGGGGGGCCGTCGGTCCGCGCGCTGCTGCTGATCGGCGCCGTGTGGTGTGTGCCGCTGGCACTCGCGCCGGCCCTGTTCAGCCGCGACATGTACAGCTACCTCGCCGACGGCTCGATCCTGCATCTTGGCCTGAACCCCTATCACCAGGCGCCGGCGGTCCTCGGCCAGTTCCACCAGACGCGTTTGCTCGACGCGGTCTCGCCGTTCTGGCGGCACACGACCGCGCCGTACGGGCCCTCGTTCCTCGGTGTGGCATCGCTGATCTCAGCGGCGGTCGGCTCACACCTGGTGGCCGGGGTGCTGGTGCTGCGCCTGGTCGAGCTCGTGGGGGTCGTCCTGCTCGCGATCTTCGTTCCGCGCCTTGCGCGGCTGCTCGGCGCCGATCCTGCGCGGGCCGTGTGGCTGGCGGTGATCAGCCCGCTCGTGTTGCTCGAGCTCGTCGGCGCCGGGCACAACGACGCGCTGATGGCGGGCCTGCTGGTCGCGGGTGTCACGCTCTCGCTGGAGCGCCGACCGCTGCTCGGCATCGCCATCTGCGCCCTGGCCGCAACCGTCAAGTTGCCCGCGGCGGCGGGGATTGTGTTCATCGCGATCGCGTGGGCACGCGCGGAGCCGCAACGCGCCGCCAGGATCGCGGCGTTGAGCCTGCTGGTCGCAGCTGCGGTCATCGTCACCGTCAGCGCCGTCACCGGCCTCGGGCTCGATTGGATCTCAGGTTCCTTGTCGACGCCCGCGAAGGTGCGGCTCGCGATCACGCCGTCGACGGCGCTCGGATACAGCATCGCCTCGGTCCTGCACGCGCTCGGCGTCAGCGCCTCCTCGAAGGCGATCGAGCACGCGGTCAGCGCTGTCGCGCTCGGAGTAACGGCCGCCGTCGCGGTGGCGCTCTGCTACCGGGTCCGGCGGGAGAACCTCGTCTGGTGCCTCGCCCTGTTGTTGCTCGCGGCCGTGCTCGGCGGCCCGGCGGCGTGGCCGTGGTACGTGATCTGGGGACTGGCGCTGGCGGCGTGCTGTCCGCCGGCCCAACGCTGGCGCTGGCTGCCGCTCGTCCTGATCGCGACGGCGTTCCTGGTCAGAGCCGACGGGCAGCTCGTGCTGCCGCGCGAGACCGCGCCGCTGATGCTCGCGATCTATGCGCTGGCGGCTGTGCTCGCATGGCGGCGGGCGATGCCGCCGAGGGTCCGTGGAACTGCCGAGTTCGCGCGATGAGCACCGCGACGCTGCAACCGCGTCTCACGCCCGGGAAGCCGCTCCCGCTGGACGGCGGGCGTGCCCGGCTCGCGCGGTGGCTGCCGGTGGCCCTACCAACCGCGCTGGCGGCGGTTCTGGTGTTGTACGAGCTGTCGACGCGCAGCCTCTGGCTCGATGAGTCCGCGACCGTCGCGATCACTGCGCAGCACGGCTCGGCGCTATGGGACGCGATCGCGCGCGACGGCGGCAACATGCTCGGCTACTACTTGATGGTGCACGTTTTGACGGGCGCGTTTGGACATGCGCCGGCGTTGATCAGAGCCCCGTCGGCGGTCGGATTCGTCGGCACGGTCGCGATCGTCTGCATGATCGCGATGCGACTGTTCGACCGGCGCGCCGCGCTCGCAGCCGGGCTGCTGACGGCGGTCAGCCTGCCGCTGGTGTTCTGGGGTCAAGACGCGCGCGGCTACGCGCTGATGACGATGTTTATCGCTGCATCGTTTCTCGCCTTGATCGCGCTGATCGAGGACCCAGCGTCGAAGCGCAACTGGGCTGCATACGTCGCAATGACCGTGCTGGCGATGTACATGAGCTTCGTCGCGGTGCTGGTGGTGCCGGCCCAGTTGCTGGTGCTGCTCTCGCGCCGCCAGTCCGCGCGCGCGGTTCTCTCGGCGGTCGCGGTGCTTGGCGCCTGCTGCGTCCCGATCGCGGTGTTGGCCGCCACGCGCGGCTCTTCTCAGCTGTTCTGGGTCCCGGCGCCGAGTCTCAAGCGGTTCGGCGAGATGGCTCGCTGGCTGACCTCGGCCGGGATGCCGCCGAACTTCCACCGGAGCGCTACCGGCACGCTGCTGCTCGCGCTGAGCGCGGTCGCGCTGGCGGCGGTCCTGATCGGTGTCGTGCGAGCGCGCCGTCGGCTGCCGTGGCAGGTGTGGCTGGTCGTGAGCTGGCTGCTCGTTCCACTCGCGCTGACCCTGGCCGAGTCGCTCGCAGGGCAGCCGATCGCACTCGCGCGCAACAGTCTGCTGTCGCTGCCGGCGTTCGCGCTGGTGCTTGCGTGGGGCTTGACTGCAGCGCGCGTGTCGCGGTGGCTCGGCTTCTCCGCGCTCGGGGTCCTGCTCATACTGCGGGTGCTCCAACTTGCGCCCAGCTATGGCGTCTCCTCGGAGAACTGGAAGGCGGCGGCCCAACACGTCCTCGCCGCCGCGCGTGCCGGCGACTGCGTCGCCTTCTATCCCTCCGACGGCCGGATGGCGTTCGGCTATTACGTGCCCACCGGCGCCGCCGCTCGCGCGCCGGCGCCGGTGCTGCCACGCTCGCCGTGGGGCATGACGCAGCCGTACGTGGAGCGGTACGTAGTGCCGTCGGGCTCGCACCTGGCGGCGATCGAGGCGGGCTGTCCTCGCTTGTGGCTCGTGGCCAGCCATCAGGGCTTCCGTAACGGACCCCCTGCATCTCGCGTGAATTTCAGCCGCTACGAGGCGCTGCGCGGCGCGCTGGCGCGGGCCTACGGGCGCCGTTCAGCGATCGCCTACGGCTGGGCCAGCCCGGTGCGCGTCGAGCTGTTTGCGCACTAGTGTTAGCGAGTGAGCCTCATACCGCCGAGCGGGCAGCATCAAGCGCTGCTGGCAGTTCGTATGAGCCCCGCTCCACGCGGCGCTCCCAGTCGGAAGCGCTGTAGTGAGCCCAGCGTCTGCTGCCAGCAGACCCTAGCCTTCGTCTGAACCGGGAAGGTCAGTTCGCGATCGGGCGGCCTGGCCTTCCCGTATGTCCACTAGATGCGGGCATTTCGCCCGCCTGAAGCCGCTGTGCGGCTGCCCCTCGAAGGGGTGCCGGCAGTATCCCGCGCGTCCCGCTGCCCGTCAACGAACTTGACTCGAACGTGCATCCTTTTTCGACCTAGCGGAGCTAGTTCGGTTGACGGCGGCGCGCTTACGGGCGCAGCGAGACGCCGACGTACGTCACGAGGCTCATCGCCACCAGCAGCACCGCGCTGACAGCGATCAGCCGGTTGAATGCCTTGCCGCGCAGCCGGTAGGCGACGACCATCACCGCCGGGAAGGCCGTGATCAGCATCCGTGGATTCGGGGGCACCATCGATGAGGTGAGGATCAGGAACGAGATGCCAAGCGTCCACACGATCGCCGCCGGGGAGATCCGCGGCTTGATGCGCACGATCAGGATCCACGCCCACAACAGGAACAGCGTGCCGACCACACCGGAGACGTAGTTGAGGTTGATGCCAGGGTGGTGGAAGCTGTGGAACTTCGCGATCTCGTGGTACAGATGGGAGGCCACGTGTGCCATCGCCGCCGGCGTCGTGCGCTCGCTCCAGCCGTGGTGCTGGGCGATGTAGCTGGCGAACGGCGTCCCGGTCCAGATCCAGAGGAAGGCGGCGAACGCGATCAGCCCGGCCGGTGCCAGGGCCGGCGCGAGCAGCGCCCTTCGCGCCTCGGGATCGTGCCATCCGCGGCGGCGCAGCTCCAGCACCGCCGCGAGCGCGCACGCTGGGACGATCGGCAGCGCGGTCGGGCCGACGGCCGTCGCGACACCGGCGAGGCAGCCGGCCAGGAGCCAGCGCCTGCGCTCGAGCGCGAGCAGGCACCCAAGCACGAGCGGGATCAGCAGCCCCTCGCTGTAGAGCATCGAGAACACAATCGATCCAGGGAACAGGCAGAAGAACACGACTGCGCGGCGCCCGGCCTGCTCTCCCCACCAGAGGGTCGCGAGCCGCTGGACAAGCACCGTCGCGAGTGCCCCGCCGATCAGTGCGACCAGCAGGCCGGCGAGCACATACGAGCTCGACAGGACATGTGCCGTCAACCAGATCGTGAGCGGATACAACGGAAAGAACCCGAGCGTGTTCTGGATATGCAGCGCGTGAGTCGGGTACCCGAGAACAGTCAGCGCGAGGTACCACGCCCCGTCCCAGTTCGATGCCTGTGCGGCCAGTGACGTGTGGTGCCAGAACTTGTCGACCAGCGCGATCAGCAGGTACAAGACCCGGCTCGCCGCATAGACGGTCAGTGGCCAGCGCAGCGCCGCCAGTGCGCCGCGTTGCTGCGCGCGCGCGGGCTCTGGGAGATCTTCTGGGGGTTGCTCGCGGTTAGCGCCCGGATGTGTCTCCACCCCGGGGCGCTTCCCGAGCGCCTCCGGGAACGAGGGCACATCGAGGATTTTAGGCGGCGGCCGGGTTTTGGGCCAGCGGCTGACGGCAGGGTCTCCTGGATTCACATGAAGGTAAAGTGGCCCGCCCCATGTTTTCGAAGGTTCTGATCGCCAACCGCGGCGAGATCGCAGTGAGAATCATCCGGGCGTGCGAGGAGCTCGGGATCGCGACCGTAGCCGTGTACTCCGAACTCGACCGTGACGCGCTGCACGTCAAGCGTGCCGATGAGGCGTTCCTGCTCGGTCCGGGCCCGGCAAACGAGAGCTACCTCGTGATCGCGAAACTGCTGGACGCGATCGAGCGCTCCGGTGCCGAGGCGGTTCACCCGGGGTACGGGTTTCTGGCCGAGAACGCGGGCTTCGCGGCGGCGCTGGAGGAGCGCGGGATCGTGTTCATCGGGCCGCCGGCCTCTGCGATCGAGGCGATGGGTTCGAAGACGCGTGCACGCGAGCTGATGGCAAAGGCGGGCGTCCCGATCGTGCCCGGCACGACCGAGCCGGTCGCGACGCTCGAGGACGCGCAGAAGCTGATCGAGCAGACGATCGGCTACCCGGTCGCTGTCAAGGCCGCCGGCGGCGGCGGTGGCAAGGGCTTCCGGGTCGCGCTCAGCGAGGACAAGCTCAAAGATGCGTTCGAGGGTGCCGCCCGTGAGGGCGAGAAGTTCTTCGGCGACGCGACCGTCTATTTGGAGCGGTACCTGCCTGACCCGCGCCACGTCGAGGTGCAGGTGATGGCCGACAAGCACGGCAACGTGATCCACCTCGGTGAGCGCGACTGCTCGATCCAGCGCCGCCACCAGAAGCTGATCGAGGAGGCCCCGGCGCCGGCGGTCGATTCCGAGTTGCGCGCGCGCATCGGGAAGATCGCCACCGAGGCTGCCGCCGCGGTGTCCTACACGGGCGCCGGCACGATCGAGGGCCTGCTCCAGGACGGCGAATACTTCTTCCTGGAGATGAACACGCGCGTGCAGGTCGAGCACTGCGTGACCGAGATGGTCACTGGGATCGACATCGTCAAGGAAGGGATCCGGGTGGCCGCCGGCGAGCCGCTGTCGATCAACCAGGACCAGGTGCAATTGAGCGGGCACGCGATCGAGTGCCGGATCAACGCCGAGGACGCTTCGAAGAACTTTGCGCCCGCGCCGGGGGCGATCGGCGCATATCGCGAGCCGACCGGTCCCGGCGTGCGGGTCGACTCGGGCGTCGGGCCCGGATCGGAGATCACACCGATGTATGACCCGATGGTCGCCAAGCTGATCGTGTGGGACGTCGATCGCGAGCAGGCGACCGCGAGGATGCTCCGCGCGCTGCGCGAATATGAGATCGAGGGACTCAAAACGCTGTTGCCGTTCCACGAGGCGATCCTGCAGACGCCGCAATGGCTCGCGGCGGAGACGTGCCGCGATCTGATCGAGGACCGCTCCTGGCTGAAGGAACTGGCCTTCCCGAAACCCACCGAAGCGGCGCCTTCCGACGACGGCGAGGAGGAAGCAAAGGTCGAGCAGGCCTACACCGTGGAGGTCTCCGGCAAGCGCTTCGAGGTCAAGGTGATCGGCCCGCCGGGCGGGGCAGGCGGCGGCGTGGCTGTGGCGAACGGAACGGTGCCGGTGCCCGCCGCACGCAAGCCACCGCGACGCAGTGACCGCGCCGGTGGTGGAGGTGGCGGGGCTGGCGGAGACGCGCTCGTCTCCCCAATCCAGGGCACCGTTTTGAAGGTCGCCGTCGAAAGCGGTGCAGCCGTCGAAGAGGGCGCGCTCGTGTGCGTGATCGAGGCGATGAAGATGGAGAATGAGATCACGGCGCACAAGGCCGGAAAGGTCTCCGAGCTACCGATCGCGGTCGGCGCGTCTGTTGCCAACGGCGACACGCTGGCGGTGATCAGCAGTAGCGAGTAGGGGCCCCGGGACGTAACGACCGTATGGCGGTAGCCACGTCCACGCCCTAGGCTCGGGCGACGTTCTCCTGATGGATCCGGCGTTGTACGGCGGTTCGACGGCCCGCGGGCAGCGGCGCGTCTGCTCCACTGCGCTTGAGCGCTTCCAGGTAGGCGAGATCCTCGTCGAGCACGCGCAGCGCGTCCTCGCGCGCCAGCGGTGCGCCATGACCCGGCACGACCATCGACACTCGCTCCAGCAGGGCTCGCAGCCGCTCCAGCGTGGCGGCATACGCATCGACCGACCCCCCGGGCGAGATCCACGGGATCTCGACGGGCGAGAGGTAGTCGCCGCACACGAGTACGCCGAGCCATGGCGTGAGGTAGGCGGTGCCGTCGACTGTGTGGCCATCGGCCTGGTGAAGCTCGAGCTCGTGCTCGGGGCCAAGCGCCAGATGGCCCGGCACCGGCAGCGATTGCAGGCCCCCCAACGACAACGGCCGGCGACCGGCGACGTAGTGCTCCTCGTCAAATTCGCGCAGCTCCCGTTGGGCCATGCCGGGCTCGGCGGCCAATCGCCGCGCAGTCGTTTCACCGCAACCGAGCGACGCCTCGGGGAACGCGTGGCGCCCCAGTAGGTGATCCCAGTCGGCATGTGTGCTCAGCAGCCCGGACACGGGAAAGCCGGCCTGCTCGAGCACGCCCGGCAGCGTGTCCAGCTCGGACGGGTACACGGGCGAGTCGATCAGGAAGCCCTCCTCGCCGGCGCGTAGCGCGGTGCACGTCGTCTGCCAAAAGTCGCTGACGAAGACGATCAGATCGGATTCGAGGGCAACGACCCTCAATTCACGCCGATGAGCTTCGCAGCCTCGCGCAGCGAACCCACCTCGGCGTCAGGCTTCTTCTGGCCGGCCTCGAGAACCTGCTTGGAGCGGTTGACCCAGATGACCGGGATCTTCTTCTTGATGCAGGGCTCGACGTCGTGGTAGTAGCTGGCAGCGACGTGGATCCAGCCCTTCTTGCCGCCGATCCGCCGCTCGCACTCAGTGAAGTGGGCGGGGTCCGGTTTGTAGGAGCGGACCTGCTGGGCGGTGACCACGAGATCGAAGTCCAGCGGGATGTGACGGCGGGTCTGGCCAAGAAGCTTGTCGTCGATGTTCGAGATCAGACCGACCTTGTACTTCTTCGCGATCTTCTGCAGCGTCGGGTTGGTCTCTTTGAACGCGGGCCAGCGCTGGACCGAGTCAGGCAGGAAGCCCGAGCGGGATGGCTCGAGCGGCCAGCCGAGCTTCTTCGCGATGTCCACAGCTGTACGGCGCAGGACCTCGGCGTAGAGCTCGTAGGAGCCCGCTTGGATCTTCTGCTGGATCTCGTGGAAGAGGGGGATCAGCTCCTCTCGCTCGATCGTGAAGCCGTCGCGCTCGGCTTCTTTGCGAAAAGCGTCGTAGGCACCGGTCTCCCAGTCGATCAGGGTGCCGTAGACATCGAAGGTCACGAAGGAGATTTGCTTAGGGATCGCCATGGGAGCGGGCATGATGGCACGCAAACCGCTTCAATAGTGCGCTGATACCCCTATGGACCTACTCGAGTACCAAGGCAAGCAGCTGTTCGCACGCCACGGCGTCGCCGTTCCGAGCGGGAGGCCGGCCGGGACGGTCGACGAAGCCGTTGCCGCCGCCGACGAGATCGGCTACCCATGCGTGGTCAAGGCGCAAGTGCAGATCGGTGGTCGTGGCAAGGCCGGAGGGATCAAGGTTGCCAACGATCGTGATGAGGCGCGCACGCACGCCGACGCGATCCTCGGGATGGACATCCGTGGCCTGACGGTGCACGAGGTGTGGATCGAAGGGGCCTCGGAGATCGCCTCGGAGTACTACGCGTCGGTCATCTTCGACCGCTCCGCGAAGGCGCCGCTGATCATGCTCTCGACCAAGGGCGGAATGGACATCGAGGCGGTCGCCGATGAGGATCCCGATGCGATCGCGCGGCTGCACGTCGATCCGTTGCTGGGTTTCCAGGAGTTCCACGGTCGCCGGCTCGCCTACGAGGCCGGGGTCGACGCCGACGTGATTCGGCCGATCGGCGCGATGCTCGCCAAGCTCTACGACGTCTTCGTCAAGGAAGAGGCGACGCTCGTCGAGGTCAACCCGTTGATCGTCACCCCGCAACGAGACGTCAAGGCGCTCGACGCCAAGGTCACGCTCGATGACAACGCGCTGTTCCGTCATCCCGAGAACGCGGCCTTGCGCGACGTCTCCGGCGAAGACCCACAGGAGCGGATGGCCAAGGAGCGGGGCCTGATCTACGTCAAGCTCGACGGCGATATCGGGATCCTCGGAAACGGCGCCGGCCTGGTGATGTCGACGCTCGATGTCGTCGCTCAGGCGGGCGGAAAGCCCGCGAACTTCCTCGACGCCGGCGGCGGCTCGAAGGCCGAGGCGATCACGAGCGCGGTCGAAGTGATCCTCTCCAACGAGAAGGTCAAGGCCGTCCTGTTCAACATCTTCGGTGGGATCACGCGGTGCGACGAGGTCGCCAGGGGCCTGATCGAGGCGTTCGACCAGATTCAGCCTGAGGTGCCCTTCGTGGTGCGCTTGGACGGAACCAACGACAAGGAAGGCCGCCAGCTGCTCGCCGAGGCCAACCTTCCGAACGTCCACACCGAGTCGACGATGGACGGCGCAGCGCAAAAGGTCGTGGAAGTAGCAGCCCCCACCCACCCGTCGTCATGAGCATCCTCGTCGATAAGAACACAAGGCTGTGCGTCTCCGGGATCACCGGGCGGGAGGGCACCTTCCACTCGCTGCGCAATCGCGACTACGGCACGCAGGTCGTCGCCGGCGTCACGCCTGGCAAGGGTGGTCAGGACGTCGAGGAGATCCCGGTGTTCAACACCTTCCATGACGCTGTCGCGGAGACCGGCGCCAACACTGCGATGGTGTTCGTGCCGCCCCGCTTCGCTGCCGACTCGATCCTCGAGGCCGAGGACGCCGGCATCGCATTGATCATCGCGATCACCGAGGGCATCCCCGCCCACGACGAACTGCGCGTGTTCAACATCATCAGGAAGAACGGCCGCGCCCGGTTGATCGGTCCGAACTGCCCGGGCATCCTCTCGCCGGGCAAGGCCAATGTCGGGATCATCCCGGCGTCGTTCTTCAAGGAAGGCAATGTCGGCGTGGTCTCCCGCTCCGGGACCCTGACGTACCAGATCGGCAACGTCGTCGCCCAGAGCGGCTTTGGCAACTCGACGATCGTCGGGATCGGCGGCGATCCGGTCCCGGGATCGGACTTCATCGACGTGATCGCGCTGTTCGAACAAGACCCGGAGACCGAGCTGATCGTGATGTGCGGCGAGATCGGCGGCGAGGCCGAGGAGCGCGCCGCGGAGTACATCGAGGCGAACGTCACCAAGCCCGTCGTCGCCTACATCGCCGGCTTCACCGCGCCACCGGGCAAGACGATGGGTCACGCCGGCGCGATCGTGTCGGGCTCCAAAGGGACCGCCGCGGCGAAGGCGCAAGCGCTTGAAGGCAGGGGCGTGCGCGTCGGGCGCACCCCGACCGAGGTCGCCGAAGTGGCGGTCTCGCTGCTCGGCGCCGCGGCTTAGAGCTTAGAGCAGAAGAATGCCAATTCACCGCCGGGGGGTGGCGGTCAAATGCCAAACTTCTGGTCGAAGGTTGACGTATGGCTCCGGGCTCACGGCGGCCACCAGGTCGACGGCGGCCTGTTCTTCATCGCGCTTGCACGTGACCCGCGCCGGCAGGTGATCCCGCTTCTGCGCAAGGTCTCCGCCAACGACGCGATGAGCACGTTCACCGTCCATACTGCCGGCGCGATCTTCGCCTGTCCGCCCGGTATCCGTCCCGGCGAATACATCGGCGAGCAGCTCTTGGCGTAGGAAGTCTGCGCCAGTGGGCAGGAGTCGCGTCGCGAGCCGACCGGTAGCTCTCCGACGCAAGCGTGCGGGAAACACCTGATAGAGAGAGCCCGGCAGTCGGCCATGCTTGAACGCGCATGGGACGAGTGGTCAAGCTCCGGGTGGTCCGCGCGGAGGAGGCGAGTCCGCGGATATCGGCGCCTGTCCGCTCAGCTGCCCGGGTGCTCGTCCGCGCCCCCGAACTGGCGGAGCTGCGAGCGTTCTGCACCGCGATCGACCTTGGCAGCATCAGCCGCGCGGCGCGCCTGCTCCAAGTCAGTCAGCCCGCACTGTCAAAGCGCCTGCAGGGGCTCGAGGCCGTTGCCGGGACCATGCTGTTGCAGCGCTCCACGCGCGGGGTCACCCCCACCCCTGCCGGCGCCCGGCTGTACAGCACGGCGCGACGCTTGCTCGCCGAAGCGGACTCGGTGGAGGAGCTGATGCGCGGCTTCTCGATCCAAACGGCGCCGGTGCGGGTCGTGGCGAGCCCGACGATCGCTGACTGGTGGCTGCCGGCGGCGCTGGTAGCGCTCGAGGGGCGTCACGAGCGCCACCTTTCGGTCGAGGTGATCACCGCCAACTCAAACGTCGTCCGCGACATGGTCCGCACGGGCCGTTGCGACATCGGGCTGGCGGCCGTCGATCCGGCCAAGACCGCCACGACTCTGACAGAGACTGTCGTATGGAGCGACGAGGTGGTCATCGGCGTGCCGAGGACCCACCGCTGGGCAGTCGGAGGCGACATCGATTGCGACGACTTCGCGGCCACGCCGATCATCCGACGCGATCCAGGTGCGAACTCGACTCGGGTG
The DNA here is from genome assembly GCA_963794285.1 of uncultured Solirubrobacterales bacterium. Lineage (GTDB taxonomy): Bacteria > Actinomycetota > Thermoleophilia > Solirubrobacterales > Solirubrobacteraceae > Palsa-465. Next base: position 109,340 of record CAWCDS010000005.1, on the reverse strand, counting down.
GTGGAGTCAGTGCTCGGGTCCGCAGGCCTCGCGCCCGTCCCACCGCTCGCCGAGATCGGCAACAACGTCGCGGCGCGGGCGACCGCCCTGGCGGAGAACGCACCGGTGCTGCTGCCGTTCGCGGAGCTCGAGGACGAGGGCAGCAACGGCGGTCTGATCGTGAAGCGGGTCGCGGGGTTGTCGTTCGCGCGTGAGTTCGCGCTGATCCTCGGCGTCTCGCTCCAGGACCTCGCGGCGCCAGCCCGGACGCTGGCGCAGCACCTGCTCGCCTGGCAGCAGCGCTAAGCGGCGCGGCTGCACAACCTGCGCTCAGCGGTGCATGCGGTCGTTCACGATCACCGTGAACGACACGGCCCCGGGCGGCGTCACCGCGAAGCGGAGCTGCCAGGTCCCGGGCATCGCGAGCTCGGGGTCAAGCGAGTGATAGGTCCCGGCCGTGCGCGGACGCAGCGTCGAAGCAAGCACCTGCGGCATCCCCATGCTGGGGATCGAGTAGCCGAGGGCGATCCTTGCGCCACTGACTGTTCGGCCCGCGCGCATGAGCGTGATCGTGACGCCGTCGCGGGCAGCTGCACGGTTCGGCGCGAGGCTCAAGGTGATCCGATAGGAGCGCGCCGCGGTCCGGACGCGGACCGGGCCAGGGCCGACGGTCACTGTCCGGTACGCCAGCGGGCGGGTGCGGGCGGAAGTCGCGGAGCGGGCGGCAAACGTGGCAGGATGCTCGAGCTGGGCAAGCACGGCGCTGCGCCCCTGAGTCGTCGAGGTCGCGGCCAGGATGCCAACACCGAGCACTGCCACAGCGACGGCGGCGGCTGCCAACACACGGGTGGGATGCGTGCGCGCGACCACGCGCGCAGTTCATCTGATGCCGGGTACGCGCACATCGGTCGTTTGCCACGGTGTCGGCACGGCAGACTACGGTCGCCGCCCGAGCCTTGCCGCTGCGACGGGCGGTAGGCTCGCCCCCGATGCCGGAGCAGAGTCAAGAAGTGCCGCCGGAGCTCGAGGAGCGCCTCAGCGAGATCGACGCCAGGCTGCGCGAGATCCAGTCCGAGCTCGCGCCCGATCGCGAGCCCCGCCCAGCGCGGGGCACGCCCGAACCGTCAAGCCCGGCATCCCCGCCGGCCCCGGGGCCGGCGGCAGCGTCCCCACACCCCCCACCCGTCCAACCCCCGCCCCCGCAACCCCCGCCCGTAGGCGCCCCACCGGGAGCCCCGCTCCCGCCCGGATCGCTCGCCGCGCTGACGGAGGCCCAGGCCAAGCTGCTGTCCTCGATGCACGAACTGCTCGACGCCTACGGACTTGTGCTCGCCCAGCTGCGCGAGCCCGTGACGACGGCGCCTGACTCCGCGGCTGAGATCGGCGCCACCACGGCGGCTCTGACCGTGTCGGCCGGACCGTTCAGCGCCACAGACGCCGTTCGCGACTTCAGACAGGCCCTGGCGAGCCTGTCCGGTGTGCTCGAGGTGACGCTCCGAGGCTATGAAGGGGAGAACCGGGCGATCTTCGATCTCCACCTGTCCGGCGACGTCGCGTAATCTTCTCGGTATGGCCACGCCGATCTCCTTCGCCCGCGGAGCACCATCGCTCGACATCATTGATGTCGAGGGACTCCGCGACGCCGCCGAGCGCGTGTTCGCAAACGATCCCGGCGGCGCGACGGCGTACGGCACGTCAGTGGGCTATGTGCCGCTGCGCAACTGGATCGCCGAGCGCCATCAGGTCGAGCCCGAGCAGGTGATCGTCACCAACGGCTCGATGCAGGCCGACGCGTTCCTGTTTGATGCGCTCGTCCAGTCCGGCGACGCGGTGGTCGTGGAGCGACCCACATACGACCGCACGCTGTTATCGCTCAAGCAGCGGGGCGCGGACCTGCATGCGATTGCGCTCGAGCCGGACGGCATCGACGTCGATGCGCTCGAGCGCTTGCTCGTCGTCGGCACGCGGCCAAAGCTCGCCCACATCATCCCGACCTTCCAGAATCCCGCCGGCTACACGCTGTCGGCGGCGAAGCGCGAGCGGCTGATCGAGCTTGCGCGCGCGCACGAGTTCACGATCTTCGAGGACGATCCATACGTGGAGCTCCGCTTCGAGGGCTCCCCGCTGGCGACGATGAGCTCGATCGCCGGCGACACCGTCGTCTACGCCTCATCGTTCTCAAAGACCGTCTGCCCGGGGATCCGCGTCGGCTACCTCGTCGGTCCAGCGGAGCTGATCGCCCGGATCAGCAAGCTCGCCACCAGCACCTACATCTCGCCGAACATGGTCGCCCAGGCGATCGTCAATGAGTTTTGCCGCTCCGGTGCACTCGGGCGCTCGATCGAAACGGTTAAGGCCGCACTCCGCGAGCGCGTCGAGACGCTCGCCGACGCCCTGCGCCGGGACCTGCCCGACGCACAGTTCGTCCCGCCCCAGGGCGGGTATTTCATGTGGGTCGAGCTCCCTCCTGGGACTGACGTGAACGCGCTGTTCACAGCTGCAGCCGAGCGTGACGTTCACTTCATCAAGGGCTCCGATTTCGTGCTCGAAGGAGCGGGTTCGAGCCTGAGGCTCGCCTATTCCGGAGTGACCCCTGAGGAAATCGGCGAAGGCGTTGCACGCCTCGCCGAGGCTTACCGCGACATCTCGGCGAGCACCTCCCGGGATGCGGCCTGAAGAGGTAACGGCCCTCGGCGAGCTGGCCGGCGATGCGGTTACAGGGCTGACCGCGCAGGTACGCGAGTTGCATCATGGGATCGCCGAGCGCACATTCGCCGGTGTCGGCGCGGCCGCCGCGCCGGCGCGGCTGCTGCACGATCAGATCTCCGATTATGTGTACGACGCCGCAAAGCGTGTCGGCGGCGGCCTGCTCCGGGCCGGCGCGCGCGCCATCAGTGTCACGCGGCCACCGGAGGCGAGATCGATCGAGGAATCAGTCCCTGGGCGTCTCGCGGTCGGTGCTTTGAACGGCGCCTTCGGCGACGGCCTGCGCGCCCGCGGCAGCGCGCTGGCAACGACGATGAGCATCCGGCGCGGAGGACGTCAGATCGCCGTGACCCGCGAATCGCTCGCGCACGCCTTCCCAGATGCGACGCCGAGACTCGCGTTCTTCGTGCACGGTTTGTGCGAGACCGATGATGCCTGGAAGCTCGGCGCAGACCGTCACCCTCCGTATGGGCCGCGTCTGCAGGCGGAGCTTGGCTACACGCCCTTGTACCTGCGGTACAACACCGGCCGGCACGTCTCCGAGAACGGCCGCGACTTTGCCAACCTTGTGCACGAGCTTGTGCACGCCTGGCCGACTGAGGTGGACGAGATCGCGATGGTCGGGCATTCGATGGGCGGCCTGGTGTCACGGAGTGCGTGTCACTACAGCGATGGTCACTGGTGGCCGTCAAAGGTGCGCCACGTGTTCACGCTCGGGACCCCACACACAGGCGCCCCGCTCGAGAAGGCAGCGACGGCCGCCGCGGCCGCGCTTGCCCGCCTGCCCGAGACACGCGGCCTCGCCAGAGCCCTGCAGGGGCGCAGCGCGGGGATTCAGGACCTCGGGCACGGATACCTGATCGACGAGGACTGGGCTGACCAGGAGCCGGATGCATTCTTCAAGCAGGCGGGCTCCGAGATCCCGTTTCTGACGTGCGCGAACCACTACTTCGTGTGCGCGACGCTCTCTCGCCGGCCGGACGCACCTGCCGGCCGCATCATCGGCGATCTGCTCGTGCTGGCACCGAGCGCGTGGGCACATCAGCAGCGTGGCGAGCGGCTGCGCTTCCCGGTCGAGCACTACCACCATCTCGGCGGGGCGAACCATTTCGATCTGCTCAACCATCCCGCGATCTACAGCCAGCTCAGTACATGGCTCGCTGGACGGCCGGCGCTCGCCGTGGGAGCCGCTGCCGAGTAGCCGTCGGCACCGCGGGGCGCAGACAGACCAGTGGGACCAACCAGCCCGCAGATCGAGGCCTACCGCCGCGACGGGTTCCTCGTGATCGAGAGCTTTCTCGACCAGGCCGAGCTTGAGCGCGTGCGTGAACGATTTGGGCGCGTGTTCGAGCATGAGTGGGAGACGGGCGTGCAGCCGGACGAGGTCAACTACACGCCCGGGAGCACCGCGCCGGAGCTGACCCGCCAGCTCTGCAACGTCTGGAAGGCAGACCGGGTACTCGCCGCCACGGTTCTGTCCGCCGGCGTCGGGGAGTTCGCCGCGGCACTCGCGTCTCTACCGGGCGTACGGATTGCCCAGGACAACGTCATCTGGAAGCCGCCGTCGGGCCGCGCGCTGCTGTGCCATCAGGACGCCGCGTACCTCGATCACCTCGAGCCGCCAAACATGACGACATGCTGGATGGCGCTGGACGACACAACGGCCGACACCGGCACGATCTACTACGTCCGCGGCTCGCATCACTGGCCGCACGCGCCGCGCGGCGGCTCGTTTCACGCACCCGAGGACTGGCTCGCACACGTCCACGAGGCGAGTCCCGCCAACGCCGAGCTGGAACTCGTGCCGATCGAAGTTCCGGCCGGAGGTGCCGCGTTCCACGACGGCTGGACGTTCCACGGCAGTCCGGCCAACGAGCGCGCTGATGCGCAGCGCAGATCGATCATCAGCCACATGATCTCGACCGAAACCCGCTGGAATCCGGCGCACCCGCATCCGATCTACTCCCGCTACCGGCGCCCCGGGGAGGCCGATCTCGACGAGGCGTTCTTCCCGATCCTGTGGCGGGACGGGTACCGCACGCCGTGGCTGGAGGACTACTGCGCCGTCGGCGCGGTCCGTGCCTGATAGGTTGGGGGGCGGATCGGCGGCATGATCACGATGATCAAGCGAATTGGTGACAGGACCGGATGCCTGCGTGCCGTTATCGGCTGCGCGCTGTTGCTTACGCTGACTCCGGCCGGCGCATTGGGCGCCGCGCCCGCGCCACCGCGATCCGGAATCCTGGCCGCACCGCCGGGCCTGACCTTCTACCGCCCGCCGACACGGCTTCTCGACGGCAAGCCGGGTTCGGTCATCTGGGCGCGGGGCACGCCGACCCCGGCCGGGGTGCGGGCGGCGGCGCACACCACGCTCGTCCTGTACCGCTCCGTGCTCCCGAACGGCAAGCCGACCGCCGTCTCCGGGCTGATCTTCACGCCGCGCGGAAAAGCTCCGAAGGACGGTTGGAAACTGATCAGCTGGGCACACGGAACGACCGGCATCGCGGACCAGTGCGCGCCGTCTCGCGACCCTGCGAGCAACTACATGTATCCGGAGTTCAACGGCTGGCTGAAGCGCGGCTATGCCATCGCCCAGACCGACTATCAGGGACCGGGCACTGCCGGCGTGCACCTGTACCTGGTTGGCCGGGCCGAAGGCGCTTCGGTTGTAGACATCGCGCTTGCCGCGCGCACGCTCGACCCGAGTATCGGCCGCAAGTTCGCGATCGCGGGCCACTCCCAGGGTGGCCAGGCAGCGCTGTTTGCGACAGCGGTTCCGCTAGACGGTCAGCGCCCGTAGCGCTCACGCCCGAGCACCAGCTGCTCGGGCAGGGCGATTCGGGGCGGCGGCGAAGGATCGGCGATCACCGACACCGTCTCGGCGACGCTGGCCGTCACGATCGCGGTCGCGCCGTCGCTCGTGACGGTGACCGTTTCCCCATCGCTCGCGGCGACCTCCCCCTTCAGCCCTGGCTCGATCCCCGCTCCCTTCAGGTAGTGCAGGAGATCTTCGGCCTCGTTCTCCAGGCGCAAGATCGTGACCTTGGCGCCGACCACGCAGTCCGCCAGCGGCACGCCGTCGATCCGTTCGCCAACCCGGATTGGATGACCGTGCGGGCACGTCCTGGCATCGCCGACCGCGGCGCGGACGTACGCCTCGAAGCGTGGCGTCATCGCGTGCTCGAGGTGTTCGGCCTCCTCGTGGACGTCGTCCCAGGGAACACCGACCACATCCGTCAGGAAGCGTTCGATCATCCGATGGCGGCTGACGATTCTTTCAGCGTGCTCACGGCCTGAGACCGTGAAGTCGATCGCCCGGCCGGCGTCCCGGACGATGTAACCGTCGCGCTCGAGCCGCCCGATCATCTCATGGACAGTCGGGGCCGACAGCTGCATCGCCCGAGCCAGGTTTGCGCCGGTCAGCGGCAGGCCGGCCTCGAACAACCAGTACAGGGTCTGGAGGTATTCCTCCTCCGCTTCGGTCGCACGCTCTGAAGCCACGAGGGGATCGTAGCGGGAGGGTTTGTAGCATCGTCAGCGTCATGAGTCTTCCGCTCAAGCCACCGATCGAGCCGCAGCTCGCTCGCTCCAAGCCGGATCTGCCCCGCGGGGAGCAGTGGGTCTACGAACCGAAGTACGACGGCTTCCGCGCGATCGTGTTTGTCGACGGGGAGGAGTGCACGATCCAGTCGCGCGGAGGCAAGCCGCTGTCGCGATATTTCCCGGAGCTTTCGTTCCAGCCCGGCCGTTACGTGCTCGACGGCGAGATCGTGATCGACGGGGAGGACGGGCTACAGGACTTCGGCGCGCTGCAGAACCGGATTCACCCGGCCGCCTCGCGGATCGCGATGTTGTCCGAGCAGACGCCGGCTCACTACGTCGCCTTCGACCTGCTCGCGCACGCTGACGAGTCGTTGCTGGACCGGCCACTCGCCGAGCGCCGCGCCGCGCTCGAGCGCCTGGTCAGCGAGCCGGTGACGGTGACGCCGCTGACCGACGACCCTGCCGAGGCGGCGCCGTGGCTGTTACGGGGCGAGGGCGTGGTCGCAAAGGACTGCCGCGCGCCGTACCGGCCCGGTCAGCGAACGGGCATGGTCAAGGTCAAGCGTGTGCGCACGATCGACGCGGTCGTTGCCGGCTACCGTCCCGGCAAGGAACCAGACACCGTCGGCTCGCTGATCCTCGGCCTGTACGACACCGACGGCAAGCTGCACATCGTCGGTCATTCATCCGGGCTGCGCGCGGCCGAAAAGCGGGCGCTGGTCTCCAAGCTCGCGCCCTATGAGTCCGGCCAGCGAGGCCACGGCGACCCGAGCCGCTGGAAGAACGAGAAGGAGCTCGAGTGGATCGATCTTCGTCCGGAGCTGGTGGTCGAAATCACCTTCGATCACACCAGCGGCGGCCGGATCCGCCACGGGACGAAGATCCTCCGCTGGCGCGACGATAAACCGCCGCGGGAATGCCTGCTCGAACAGATGCACAGCTAGCTCGACACGAAGCGGCGGGCCTCGGTTGCCCGAGGCCCGCCGCGTATTGCCCCGTTCCGGGTGCCCCCCAGGGAGAGCGAGAGGTCTAGTGATTGATCACAGCCTGCACGAGGAGCAGGCAGTCGTCGGTGCCCTGGGAGGCCCGGAAGCCGTCCCCGAGTGAGAGGATCGGGTTGAAGAAGGTCAGCTGCCCCGGAGTGCCGTCGGAGCAGTACTCGGCCTGGTTGTTATTCGTGTCGATCGCCAGCTCGTTGCCCTTGCGGACCTTGATGTGCACCGGGAACGACTCGGTCCGGTAGGTGCCGTTGTTGAGGTCGGTCTGGCTCGGACCGGCCACGTGCAGCGTCGGCCCCACCGCAACAACCTTCGCCTGTCCGCGCTCGTGGTCGGACGAGAGGTTGCGCACGTTCACGAGCTTGAACTTCATCGTCATCGGTCCCTGCGCGCGGACACGGATCTTGACGATCGTCCCGTTCGCATTTGCCTTGACCCTCCCCGAGAACCCGGGATAGAACGAGCCGACGTGCGTGCAAAACGGCGGGTTGTCGAGATTGTTCTGATCGCAGCTTGAGCCGGCGTTGGCCGGATCGTGGTTCAGACTCGAGCCGAACCAGGTGGTCGCGGCTGATGCACCGGCTGGGATCATGGCGACGGCGGTGAGCGTCGCCGCCAGCGCCGCGATGCAGCGGGACCGGCGCGTGATGTTGGTGATGCTCGACATTGCTTCCTCCAAGACGTTTCTGTTGATGAGCATCAACTTAGGTTGCGCCGGACTCCGCTCCCAGGGGCCCTAGGGGTGGTCCGCGCGACACCCCGTGCAACGTCGGTGGCGGAACACGCCCGGGTGCTCAGACGCTCACGTTCACGATCGTCTAGCCATACTGCCGCGGTGGCCTTCACCGCTGGTATTCCCCGTGCGCTGCTCGTCGCCCCGGACTCGTTCAAGGGGACGATGAGCGCCGCCCAGGTGGCAGGAGCGATCGCCGCTGGGATCGTGGCGGCGGGAGGCGAGGTCGATCTCTGCCCAGTCGCCGACGGCGGCGAGGGGACGCTCGAGGCGCTGATGCCCGCGCTCGGCGCCGAGCCGCGCGTGGTGCGGGCGAGTGACCCGCTGGGCCGGGAGATCGACGCGACCTTCGCGGTGACCGGAAGGCCGCCCGGGCGCCGGCGCCGCGGGGTCGGGGTAACCGGGATCGTCGAGGTGGCCGCCGCGAGTGGGCTCGGCCTGGTGGCCGAGCGCGAGCGCGACGCCGTCGCCGCCAACACGTTCGGGACCGGCCAGCTGGTTCTCGCGGCGATCGACGCCGGCGCCGAGTTCGTCTACGTCGGCGTCGGCGGCAGCGCCACCACGGACGGCGGCGCCGGGGCGATCCTGGCGATTCGCGAGGGCGGTGGCCTGCGAGGCGCGCGGCTGGTGGTGCTCTGCGACGTCCGCACGCCGTTTGAGGATGCGGCGCGTGTCTTTGGGCCGCAGAAGGGCGCCGACGCGCGCGACGTTCGCAGGTTGACCAGCCGCCTCCACGCGCTTGCCCGCGGCTTCGCCCGCGATCCCCGGGGCGTGCCGATGACCGGCGCCGCCGGCGGGCTGTCCGGTGGCCTGTGGGCTGAGCTCGGCGCGGAGCTTGTGCCGGGTGCATCGTTCGTGCTCGATGCAATCGACTTCGACCGGCGTATGCGCGCGGCCCGCGCCGTGATCGCCGGCGAGGGCAGGCTGGACGAGCAGAGCCTCGCCGGCAAGGCGCTTGCCGAGGTCTCGACCCGCGCCAGGCAGGCGGGTGTCCCGTGCTATGCGGTCGTTGGTCGCTCCGAGCTCGATTTGTTCGGCGCGCGATTGCTCGACCTGCAGGCAGTGCTCGAGGCGGGGACGCCGGCAGCGCTGCAGCGCGCAGGCCGCGAGCTGGCCGCGCTCGTGGGCCCTAAGTAAGGGCTCCGCCCTGCAGCACTAAGGCATCGGCCCGCTCTTCTCGCTGCGATCTGCCGATGTGCAGACGCGCGTCGCAGCGCACCCTGTGCGTTGGGAGCCGATAGCGCACCGAAGGTGCTCCCGTAAAGAATCATCTTGTACAAGATGATTTGCTACGGTACATCCACACCGTAATCGACAGGAGATGCTGATGAGCCAGACCGCAGGGACCGTTAAGCAGTTACCGGTGAGCAGGAGCGACCGTCGGCGCTGGATCGCGCTGGTGGTGCTGTGCGCCGGATTCCTGATGATCATTCTCGACCAGACGATCGTGAACGTCGCGCTGCCGTCGATCCAGACCGATCTTCACTTCTCCCAGTCGAATCTCGCGTGGGTCGTCAACGCCTACCTGATCGCGTTTGGCGGACTGCTGCTGCTCGTCGGACGGCTCGGCGATCTGATCGGCCGCAAGCGGATCTTCCTCGTTGGGCTGACGGTGTTCACGTCGGCATCGATGCTGTGCGGGCTCGCCCAGAGCCAGGGCCTGCTGATCGGCGCTCGCTTTGTCCAGGGGCTCGGCGGCGCAATGACGTCGGCCGTGATCCTCGGGATGATCGTGACGATGTTCCCTGGCCCGGCGGAACAGGCCAAGGCGATCGGCGTCTACAGCTTTGTCGCTTCCGCGGGTGCGTCGATCGGGTTGCTCGCCGGCGGCGTGATCACGCAGGGGATCAACTGGCACTGGATCTTCTTCGTCAACCTCCCGATCGGGATCGCGACCGGCTACTACTCGCGCAAGTTGCTTCCGGCCGAGAAGGGGATCGGGCTCGCTCACGGTGCCGACGCTCCGGGAGCGTTACTGCTCGTCAGCTCGCTGATGCTCGGCGTCTACACGATCGTGGAAGCCAGCACCTACGGGTGGGGCTCGGCGCATACGATCGGGTTTGGCGCGCTGGCACTCGGGCTGCTTGCCGGCTTCGTGCTGCGCCAGGCGCGGACGTCGAACCCGCTGGTGCCACTGCGGGTGTTCCGCTCGCGCACCGTCACGGGGGCGAACCTCATCCAGGTGCTGATGGTGGCAGGCCTGTTCGGGATGTTCTTCCTCGGTGCCCTGTATTTGCAGCGGGTGCTCGGCTACGACGCGATCGAGGTAGGCCTTGCGTTCCTGCCCGTCGCGCTTGGGATCGCGCTGATGTCGCTCGGGTTCTCCGCGCGGCTGATCACGCGCTTCGGCTCGCGGCAGACGTTGATTCCGGGGTTGGTGCTGGTCGCGGGCGGCCTGATCCTGTTCCGCCGCGCGCCCGTGCACGCGGACTACGTAGCCGACCTGTTGCCGGCGATGGTATTGATGGGAATCGGTGCAGGTCTCGCATTCCCGTCGCTGATGACGCTCGCCATGTCCGCGGCGACGGCTGAAGACTCCGGTTTGGCATCGGGACTGGTCAACACCACTCAGCAGGTTGGTGGAGCGCTCGGGCTCGCGGTGCTTGCAACGCTCGCAACGACCCATACGAACTCCCTCCGTGGCCACGGTGAGTCGCTGACCAACTCTCTGCTCAGCGGCTACCGGCTCGCGTTCACGCTGGGCGCGATCCTGGTGGGGCTGGCAATCGCGGCGGCGGTCACGCTGCTGCGCGCGCAGACCGAACCGAGCGCTGCGCAGGACGCCGCCGCCGGGGTGCTCGCCGAGGCGGAACCTGCCTACGCCGAAGAGGCTGCGTAGCCGTCGGCCGCATGAAGCCACGGGCCCGGCCGCTCTCCCTCTCCAGAGCGGCCGGGCCGCGCGGCGCAGGCTGCGCGCGTCAGACTGTCGAACCGACCGCTTGCTCGATCGCGGTCGCCAGCGCGGCGTTGGTCCAGCTGCGTCCGCCGATTCTCCACGCGCCGTCGGCCGCGTTGAGGATGTTGATCCAGGTCGAGTTGGGGTCGTGGCCGTCGATTGTCAACTCGTCGACGACCGCGGTGGCGCGCTCGATAAACGCGGCGCGCGACTCGAGCGTGGGCAGTCCGACCGCCGGCAACTTCAGCTCGACCATCACGATCGGCTGCGGATAGCCGGAGGCGTACACGTCGTGTGGATCGAGGAGCTGGACGGTCCCGCCGACGATCGCCTCAAAGAAGCTGTTGCCGGCGAGACCGCCGACATCGATCAGCTCGGCGCTGAGGCGGGGCAAGATCTGACGCTCACCCTCGGCGGTGAGGATCCCGCGTGGGGCCGTGACAGTGATGGGCATGTGAGCCTCCTGGTCGTCTACTAGGATGAACGTACTAGCGCGCGGCGCCAGTCTACTAGTACGCGCGTACTAGTCAAGGAGGACCCGAAAGATGCTGAGCACAAAGGAGCGGATGGTTAGGGCCACCGCTGAATCGATGCGCCGCCACGGCGTCATCGGAACGTCGTTCACCGAGGTGCTGGAACAGAGCGGCGCGGCACGCGGCGCGATCTACCACCACTTCCCCGGAGGCAAAGCGGAACTCGCCGAGGCCGCCGTCCGCTGGACGGGGGACAGCGTCGCCGCTGCGCTGAGCGCGATTCCAACACCCGGCGATGGTCCCCAGGCTGTCGTCAGTGCGTTTCTCGAGCTCGTGCGCCCCGTCGTCCTCGAGTCCGTGGAAGGCGCAGGCTGCGCGGTCGCGGCGGCTTGCACCGAGAGCGGCGCCGGTTCCCAGCTCCAACTCGCCTCGCGTGACGCGCTGCGCTCATGGCGCGAACAGCTGACCCGCCGACTCGTCGAAGCCGGAATGCAGGCCGGCGAGGCTTCGACGCTTGCCGCGCTGCTCCTTGCCACCCTTGAGGGGGCCCATGTGCTGTGCCGCGCCGAAGGCTCGATCGAGCCGTTCGACGCGGCGTGTGCCGCCCTTCGGCAGCGCACGTGAGCCCGGGCAGCCCGCGGTCCGAGGGCACCGTCTATCGCAGCGCACGAGATCAGCTTGTCACGCGGTCAGCGGCCCGCTTTCACGACGCTGCTCGTGGCGTTGTTCGGCGTGAGTCCGAACCGGACGAGCGGTCTGCCGCCCGTCGCCTCCGAGCCGGCGTTCGGCGAGTTCCATCGCCTTCATGTCACGGATCTGCGCCCGCATTCCCCAGCGCAGGACGGAGAGAATCCCGACGACGATGGCGGTGTCCAAGACGACGTCGAGTGCGACTGTCAGTGATGTGGTCATACATCGATGCTTCCCCCTCTCGTCGCCCTGCAACGACGTGTAAGACGATTCTCAGTCTTGGCTAGATTCCAAGCTGAGCGCGCAGGCGCTGGACAGCGACCAATCAGGGAGGAAGCGATGGAGGTAGGAATCGGACTGCCGAACGCGGTGGCGGGAACGACTCGGAAGCGGCTGCTCGACTGGGCCCGTGCCGCCGACGAGGCCGGGTTTTCGACCCTCGGGACGATCGATCGGATCGTCTACGGGAACTATGAGCCGTTGATCGCCCTGTCCGCCGCAGCTGCCGTCACCGACCGCATTCGACTCGCCACGACCGTCATGCTCGGCCCGCTGCGCATCAACGCGGCGCTTGTCGCGAAGCAGATCCTGTCGTTGGACGCGGTCGCCGGCGGCGGTCGTGCCGTGCTCGGGATCGGGCTCGGAGGCCGCGCGGACGACTACGAAGTGAGCGGCGTCTCGATGTCCGAGCGCGGAGCGTGGCAGGATCGAGCGCTCGCTCAGATTCGACGCATCTTCGATGGCGAGGGCCACCCAGAAGCGAAGATCGGGCCACGGCCGCAGGGTCAAGGTCCGAGCCTGATTGTCGGTGGCAGTGTCACCGCCGCATTCGACCGGGCAGCGCGCTACGGCGACGGCTGGATCATGGGCGGCGGCAGGCCCGATCAGCTCACGGCCGCGACCGGTCAGCTGAAGGCGGCGTGGAAGAAGCACGGCAGGGACGGCGCGCCGAGGAAGATGTCGCTCGCCTACTACTCGCTGGGCGACGATGCGCCGCGGGAGGCCGAGCGCTACCTGAAGGACTACTACGCCTTCCTCGGCGAGGAGCTGAGCGGCATGATCGCCGCCGGTGCGGCCACAGACGCCGACACCGTCAGAGCGTATGTCGCTGCGTTCGAGGCTGCCGGCTGTGACGAGCTGATCATCTGCCCCGCCTCGAGCGACACCGACCAGGTCCGGCTGCTCGCGGACGCGATCGGGCTCCAGCCAAGCCGGCGGGCCGGCGCTCGGCCCGGGGAGTCACCTCAGTGAGCGAACGCCGTGCGCTTGTCGGGATGCACGGCGGGCAGCGGCGCGTCGAGCGACTCGAGGAACTCGGTTTCGTCGCGCAGATGCTCGAGCAGCAGGTCCGCCATGTCCTGGTTCATGCCGGCGCGGATCACGATCCGGAGCACGCTGAGGTCCTGACGGTTCTCGGGGAACGTGTACGCGGGCACGAGCCAGCCGTGCTGGCGGAGCCGGTCAGAGACGTCGAACACCGTGTAGTTGCGTACCTCCGGCGCAAGCGTGAACGCGAACACCGGCAGGTCGCTGCCGTCGCTGATCAGTCGGTAGGGCCCCATCGTGGCGATCTCGGAGGAGATGCGGCGGGCCACATCCTGGGCCTCCTGAATCACCCTCGCGTAGCCGCTGCGCCCCAGGCTCACGAACATGAAGTACTGCGCGACGACCTCGCTGCCGGGGCGCGAGAAGTTCAGCGCGAACGTCGGCATATTGCCGCCCAGGTAGTTGACGTTGAAGATCAGATCCTCCGGCAGCGCCTCCTTGTCGCGCCAGATCGCCCAGCCGACGCCCGGGTACACAAGGCCGTACTTGTGGCCGGAGGCGTTGATCGACTGCACGCGCTCGATTCGGAAATCCCATTCGAGCTCCGGCTGGATAAACGGCGCCACGAACCCACCCGACGCCGCGTCGACGTGGACCGGTACGTTCAGGCCGCGATCGCGCTCGAGCTGATCCAGCGCCGCCGCGATCTCTTTGACGGGCTCATAGCTACCGTCGAACGTTGATCCGAGGATCGCCACGACGCCGATCGTGTTCTCGTCACACTGAGCGACAGCCTCCTCGGGACCGAGGTGATAGCGCTCGCCCTCCATCGGCACAAGCCGAGGTTCGACATCCCAGTAGCGGCAGAACTTGTCCCAGCAGACCTGGACGTTCGCCCCCATCACGAGATTTGGACGGTCCGTCGGCTTGCCGGCGGCTCGCATCCGCGCGCGCCAGCGCCACTTCAGCGCCATGCCGGCGAGCATCGCCGCCTCGCTGGAGCCGGTGGTCGAGCAGCCGGTGCCATCCACGTGCGAGCAGGACCACAGGTCCGCGATCATGTTCACGCAGCGGGCCTCGATCTCCGCCGTCTGCGGGTACTCGTCCTTGTCGATCATGTTCTTCTCTGCGGTCTCGGCCATCAGCCGGCCGGCGACCGACGGCATCCAGGTCGTGACGAAGGTCGCCAGATTGAGGCGCGCCTGGCCATCGAGCAGCAGTTCGCCCGAGATCATCTCGTACGCCCCCTCCAGGCCGATGCCGTCGCCGGGGAGTCGATGATTCGGCATCCGACCGCTCGTCAGCAGCTGATCGACAGGCTCGTGTGGGGTGTGCTTGACGTGGCGGGTCAGCGCCATGGTGGTTCTCCTTGATCGAGAGAGAGGACGCGATGGTTTGCATCATCGCGCAGCGTGCGCCGGCCCGCACAATTTCTCGCCGTGTGCGCTCAACCTCCGGCGGCCAGCAGGTCGTCGAGCACCTGATCGTAGGCGCCGACGGCCAGCGAAAGGTGTCCGTGTTCCGAGCGCAGCTCGGCGCGTGCACCGGGGACATGAGCCGCGAGCCACTGACCGTGGCTGAAGGGCACGAACCGGTCCTGAGCGCCCTGCCAGATCGTCACCGGAACCTCGACGGCGCCGAGGTCGAAGGCCCAGTCCGTAAAGAACGCCACGTCATCGTCAAACCACCCCCAGACCCCGTTGCGCAAGGCCTCGCGCGTGCTCTCCCACAAGAACTCGGCGAACTCGCCTGTCAGGACAGCCCGGTCAACGTCTGAGAGCAGGTCTCCGAACGCGAGATGGAGCTCCTCAGCGCTGGCGCGGGCGAGCTGCACTGCCTGCTCGTCGAGAAATCCCTGTAGCTGCTCCGCACCGGCGCGCGCAGCCGCGAACTCCTCGTGGTTCTCCTTGCCCATCCCGTCGAGCCAATCGAGACCGTCCGCGGGCCACGGCGCGACGCCGGCGATCGAAGCGGCCGCGATCGTTCTCTCGGGAAGCAGCGCCGCGCACGCCAGTGCGTGCGGCCCGCCGCCGGAGGTGCCAATCGTGAAGCATCGCTCGATGCCGAGGTGGTCGAGGATCGCGGCGACATCGGCGGCGCAGTCCCCGACGGTGCGGCCCTGATCTCGGTCCGAGTCGCCGTATCCGGGCCGCGAGTAGGCCACGTGCCGCAGCCCGCGCGCGGCGCCGGCCTCGACGAGCGGACTGAAGATGCTGCCGGCGTCGGGTGTCCCGTGGTGGCACAGCACAGCCCGCCCATCCGCCGGCCCGCTCAGCTCGACGTCGAGCCGCCGTCCATCCGGTCCAGTGATCCGCACGCGTTCGGCCATCGGCGCACCCTATCTCGTGCCCGCATTACTAGCCGTCCCACACGACGTGCAGCCCCTGCGGCTTTCTGAACACGAGGCCCCGCACCGACGACTCGCGATCGGGATCAAGCCGCAGCCCAGGCAGGCCGTCGAGCAGCAGCGCGAGCGCCGTACGCGCCTCGAGCCGCGCAAAATGAACGCCGACGCACACGTGTGGCCCCTGCGCAAAGGCGAGGTGCCGGCGCGCCCCGCCGCGGTCGAGATCGAAGCGGTCGGGGTCGGCAAACACGGCGGGATCTCGGTTCGCGGCGGCGAGCGAGATTCGGACGAGCTCCCCGTCGCCGATCTCGGCGCCTCCGACAACGACGGCGGCTGTCGCATACCGGTCGATCACCGCTGCGGCCGGCTCCAGGCGCAACGACTCCTCGATCGCGGGATCGAGCAGCGCCTGGTCAGACCGCACGCGCTCGAGCTCGTGCGCGTGCGCGGGCGTCAGCAGGTGCAGCGCAGCGTTGGCGATCATCCCCTCGGTCGTCTCGATCCCGCCGAACAGCAGCACGGCGGCGTTGGACACGATCTGATCGTGGCTGAGCTCTGACCCCCCCGAGGCGGCCGCGAGCAGCGAGCCGCGATCCGGACCGTCGATCACCGCCAGCAGGCGCACGCGAAGCTGTTCAAACGCCCGCTGCCCTGCGACGGAGAGCTCCCGGCCCGCCGTGATCTCGGTGACCGCGCGGACGATTGCGTCATACCAGCCGAGCACCGCATCCGCCTCGTCGCTACCGAGACCGAGCGCGCGGCTGACGATCACCGCGGCGAGCGGCCCCGCGAACGAACGTCGCAGCTCGGCGGCGCCGGCAGGGCGCAGCGCCGCAAGCAGACGCTCGACCTCCGCTGCGATCGGCGCAGCGAAGCGCTCGCGGACCGCCCGCGGCCTGAACGGCGCGACAAACGGTGCGCGGTTGCGGGCGTGCCGGTCACCGTCGAGGCTGAGCATGCTCGCCCCGATCACGCGGGCGGTCGAGAACCGAAGGTCATCGACCGTGAACGTCGCGGCGTCGCGCATCACCGCAAGGGCGAGGTCATGCCTGCTCACCAGCCAGCCGTCCAGCGCGGGGATCCACGACACCGGCTCGCGTTCGCGCAGCCGGGCGAGCACCGGGTGCGGGTCGCGATCGAGCTCTTCCAGGGTCACGGCGGCGCCGAGCGGAAACCGAGTCAGCACCCCCTGAGCATGTCAGCCACGCGCTGCGGGCTCGCAGCCAATGTCGAGCAGGTAGCGCGCGAATGGCACCCGGTCGCGATCCTGATGAAACGGGTCGTTGCCGTCGCGCAGCAGCTCGCCGATCCGGTCGAGGTCGTACAACAGCGCCAACTTGCCCGGCGGGTCGTCCCACTCACCCGAGTCGTAGCGCTGGGCCCACGCGGCGAACGCGGCCAGCGCTTCGACCTGGATCGGGTCCTCCCACCATCCCGAGCGAACCGGCAGCCGGTAGCGCTCGCGCAGTACACACACATCCGCCCACAGCTGCTCGAACCACATCCAGCGCTCCCGCGGATACAGGCCCTGCCAGTGAAGCGGCCAGCGCCGGCTCGCCGGCTCATCCCAGCCCTCGTCACCGGGATCGAAGCCCCCGTCCTCTCGCTCGTGCCAGCTCATCGATGCGCGAGCCTCCGCAGGCGCTGATCCTCGAACCACATCCGCAGCCGGACCTGGGTCGGCGCGAGCCGGCCGTACAGCAGCAGCGCATGACGGTCGGAGATCTGGCGCAGCGCCTCGGGTGCCACCAGCGGCCGTCGGCGCAAGGCCGTCGAGCGCGTGGTCCCGCCTGTGCCGGTCGTGCGCGTGTAGTCGCGCGCCTCTTCCTCCCCGAGCAGGCCGGCGAAGTACCGCAGCGTCTCGAGGTCGGCGACCCCGGGCAGCAGCATCCGCGCGCGATGGCTGTTGACGACCGTCTCGGCCTGACGTCCGTAGCGGGTGCGCGCCTGCTGGAGGTCGTGGAAGATCGACACCAGTTGGATGTTGTGGCTCGGAGCCGTCGAGGCGATCTCGGCCAGATTCGGCAACGGTGCGACGTTTCCGGCTTCGTCGAGGCACAGCAGCAGGGGCAGCTCGAGCCGCCCACCGGCCAGCGTCGCGCGCTCATATGCGCGGTCGACGATCTCCGAGAGCAGCGCCAGGAACAGCGGCCGTAGCATCTTCGAGGCCTTCGCATCGCCGATCAGATACAGCGTCGCGGCCTCGTCGAGCAGCCGATCGGGGGTGATCTCGCACGACCGCGCGGACGCCGCAACGCGTGAGAACCGGTATGCCCGCAGCAACGCCTGGGCGGTCGCCTCGATCGATGAGCGCGTCCGGTCGGCCTGCGCCTCGAACGCGCGCACGGCGTCGTAAGCGGCGTGTGCGTCCGCCCGCCCGCGCTCGTCGCACGCATCGTCGCCGAGCCTCATCAGCGCTTCGTTCAGGCTGCGGGCGCCCTGGCCGTAGGCCCAGCGGACGACGGTGTCGATCCCCGCTTCGGTTGCGGCCGCCGTATACAGCAGCGGGGCGAGTCGCTGCTCGGCGGCGATCGCCCAGAAGTCCCCGCCCTCGACGCCGCGCTGGTCAACCTCGCCGGAGGCGGCAAGCCGCCACGCGACCTCGAGCGCACCGTCCCACGTCCCGGCTCCGCGCAGCGGCGACCAGGTATGAGACGCCGCTGGAGACAGTCCGAAGGGGTCGAACACGAACGTGTTGCCGAGCGCCTCGCGTCGTGGGAGCGTCGCCGCCAGCAGGTCCGTCTTGATCGAAGACGCGACCGCTGGTCCATTCCACTCCAGCAGCGCCGGGATCG
This sequence comes from uncultured Solirubrobacterales bacterium, assembly GCA_963794285.1. Taxonomy (GTDB): domain Bacteria; phylum Actinomycetota; class Thermoleophilia; order Solirubrobacterales; family Solirubrobacteraceae; genus Palsa-465. Next base: position 90,914 of record CAWCDS010000005.1, on the reverse strand, counting down.
CGAGCCCTGCGGACTTGCCCGACTGCGGCGGTCCGAATGCGACCAGGGCGTGGCGCTGCTCGGCGTGCAGCAGCCGCCCGCTGTGGCGGCCGAGCGCCAGCCGGGCATCGCCCGTGTGACCGCGCAGGGCCCGCAGCTCCCCAGCGCCCGCCCAGCGGGCGCCCCCCGTGCCGCGTCGCAGGGCGATCAGGAGTCCCGTGCGAGTCAGACCAACGAGTAGCACCGCGACCCCGCCGGCGATCAGCGCGAGCGCGAGGTAGAAACCGGACGGTCCGGGAAGCTGGGAGCGCGCCGTCGCCGGCCACGCGGAGGCGGGGTTCGAGAGCCGTGTCGGCAGCCGCGCCAGCACGTCAAGGACCGCTCCGGCGTCGACCGCCGGCCAGCCCTGCCCGAACACCGCGCCGGCGATCTCGCCCCACAGCCACACCAGGCAGCTCGTCACCGCAATGCCGCCGATCACGATCAGCATCGCCAGATCCGACATCCCAGTACCCGCGGACTCTCGAGTCATCGGCGACCCTTCCCGCCGGCGGTGATCCTCATGCCGGCGTCTGTGTTCGTGAGCGCCGTCTCGAGACTCGAGCGATAGTGCTGCACGATGAATGAGCGCGAGCCCACCCGCCACAGCGCCTGCCCGGCCGAGAGCATCGAGATCAACTGCGACTCCGTCTCGGAGAGACCGAGCAGCGACCGCGTCAGCGGGACCTGGCTCTCGTCCTGGTGGTAGACGATCCGGGTCGAGGCATCGGCGATCAGCCCCTCGGCGATCCTGGCGGCTCGGGACCCGGCGTCGCCCGCGGCCTGCAGGTCAGCCAGCTTGTGCAGGACCACGACGTTCATCACGCCGAACTGCCGCGCGAGCTTGAAGTTCGACTGAAACCACTCCCCGAGCCCCGTGTGCTGGACGATCTTCCACGACTCGTCGGCGACGTTGACGAGCCGGTCGCGCCCTGGCTTCTCGCCCCTGCTCGCCAGGAGCGCGCTCATCCACGCGCTGGCGCACGCCATCAGGATTCCCACTGCGGGCGAGTCCCGGACCGCATGCAGGTCGAGCACGAGCAGGTTCGCGTCGAGGTTCAGGCCGGGCGTCGTCGGGCCGTCGAACATGCCCTTCAGCGGTCCTTCGCAGAGATCCTGAAGCGCCAGCGCCGCGCGCCGGGCATCACGCGCGAGGCGCTCCGGGGTCGTTCGCAGACCGCTGGCCATCTCTGCGACCGGCGAGAACAGCACAGCCGCGATCTCAGGGAGCGTCGGGTCGGCCGATCCACGCGTCCTCACGGTGTGGAGCGCCACCCTCAGCGCTGCGGCCTCGACCTGTGTCAGCGGCCCGCCGAGGGCGGTCACGGTGATCGCGCGCAACAGTTCGAGCTGCGCGTGCTCCTCGGGCCGCGAGGCGAGCGGATTGAGCCGCACGCCCCCGCCCGGTCGCAGCGAGATCGGCTCGACACCGGCTGCCCGGCACAGCGGCCCATATTCGCGCTTGACGTCGAGCACGAACGCGTGCCGGCCGAACAGCAGCATCCGCCACAGCAGCGTCTTGATCAACGCGCTCTTGCCCTGCCCGAGCTTGCCGAGGACGATCGCGTTGGGGTCATCCAGCGCGCCGGCGGCGTACAGGACCCAGGGGTCGTAACAGAACGCTCCGCCGCTGGCGTCACGACCGACAAAGATGCCCTGTCCCCCGAGCCCGCCGGCCGCGATGAACGGGTAGATCGCCTGGGCGTGCCGCGTCGTGCAGCGGTGCCCAGGTCGCTGCGCCGCGCGCAGGCTCATCACCTCAGCCCCCTGCACAGGGGCAGCGTGAACGTGAAGGCGTCCGCCTGCTGCCCGTACATGCGGTGCAGTTCCAGGCGCGCTCGTGCCGCGTGCTCGAGGACCTCGGAGCTCGCGCCTCGCAGCTCGTCGCGGTCGCGTCCGGAGACGGTCACGAAACCGGCCAGCCGGACCTCCGAGTGGCCTGCGGCGAGCTCCTCCTCGCGGCGCATCGTCGCGTCCTGTGCCTGACGCTGGCGTGCGGTCTCGGACTGCCCGAAGCGGTGGCGCAGCTCGCGGTCCGCCCGGTCGCGGGTAATCGCCGCCTCAACCTCCCGCGTTGAGCGCTCCGGCGCGAGCGGCTCAAACGTCACCGCCACCGTACGCACGGCGCTCGCCCGCCCGAGCAGCGCGTCCATGAACATCGGTGAAACGTCTATCCGGGGCCAGCCGCCGATCCAGTAGGTGGCATGGACCGCCCCGTCGCTGCGGTAGTGGTCCCATGCATCGCGGGCGCCCAGAGGCCAGGCGTTCGCCGCCGCGAGCCCGTCCCGCTCAGGATCCGCGGCCTCGAGCGCCGCGAGCTCGGCGCGGGCGTAGGGGTCAAACGCGGTTCGGAGCACCCGCGCAAGCTGACCCGAGCTGAGCGCCCCGAGCACCTTGACCTCGGCCGCCTCGAGACCCTGGGCGACCCGCTCGGTCTGCTCCACCAACGCGTGCATCACGACTCCGGAGCCGCGCTCGCGCACGCGGCGGGCGTCGACCTGGACGGCGACCAGGATCTCGTGTTCCTGGCTGACTCTCGCCGTCGTCCCGATCAGCTCGAGGTAGGACTCGATCATCGGCGTGCCCCGAAGCGGGACGGCCGGATCCCGCTCGTCGTGCAGCCATCGCGCCAGCTCATCGCCCTGCGCAGGGGCGGTTCGCTCGACCCATTGGATTCGCCGAAGCGATGTGTTTGCGGCACCCGAGAGCACCAGCCCCCAGCGCGCGAGCCGCCGCTCCTGCGCCTCGGGATCGAGCAGCGTGAAGGCGACGACCCGGCACGCGAGCACGGCCGTCAGCAGCCGCCCAGAGCGCTCGGACAGCGCGCCGATCGGCCGGTCGCGATACTGCGCCTGCACGACCGCGACGCCGCGCAGCGCACCAGGGACCTCCGCTTCGGGATCGCGAAGGGTCGACGGCCGGCGCCCGCGGCGCAGGCGCACCCAGTGGCCTCGCGCCGGAACCGGAGAACGGAAAGTGGCGCGCCCGCGCAGCCGATGGAGCAGGAAGGCGAACACGATCGGCGCCCATTCCTCGAGGGTTCGGTTGCCGATCGGCGCCAGCGCCAGCCCGGCGCCGGCCGCGAACACAATGCACGCGAGCAGCGCACCGGTCGCGCTCGGCGCCTGATCGAGCGCGGCGATCGCAAGCACGGCGCCGAGCGCGAGGGTTACGACTTGGCCGCCGCGGACCGGGCCGAAGATCCCGCGCCGCTCAAGCGGTCCAAACCGGTATCTGAGCCGGGATTCGGTCATAGCCGGCCCTCGCCGCTGTCCTGCTCGTCAGGCAACTGGTCCTCGTTGCTCGGGGGCGGTGGCGGCTCCAGCTCGGGCGGTTGCGGAGCATCGTCCGAGGCGGGCTGGTCAAGACCCTCCGGACCGAGTATCAGCGGCTGCCAGCTGAAATCCGCGGCGTGCCAGCGCGGGTCCATCGGCGGGCGATCCGGGGTCGAGAAGTCGGCGCTGCCGTTGCCGGGGCTGCCGTTGCCACGGTCACCGTGGCCGTAGCCGTCGCCGCCGTTGCCGTTGCCTTTTGCCGTTGCTGTGGCCCTCGCCGCCGTTGCCGCCGCCGTCAGGGTTGGCGTCCACGACCGCGATCGGTGCGCCGCCGCTCGCTTCCGGCTCGCCGGCGCCGGCGCCGGGTTCGGTCCCATTGACCCGGGTCGCTTCGGCGTCTTGCGCTGCTCGGCCTGACAACTTGCCGACCTCCGTTTCGGCTGCGGCCTCGCGCGGGCCGGCGCCCGCCGCAGCCGCCTGGTGACGCATCCCGGACACGACCGAACCCGCCCAGTTCGATTCTCGCTCGGCGGCCTCGTCAGCCCTGCCGCGGAACTTGTCGATGTTGCGGAGCTCGCCGCTGAGATGGCCGGCGGCACTGCTCGCGAGCTCCGCCAGCGGTAGCAGCCGCAGCAGCGCCCATGGAGCGAATCCCGCGAGCAGCACGAGCACCAGCCCGGTCAGCATCCCGGCGGCGCCGCCCGAGCCGGTCTGGCCGAGTGCGGCGCCGCCGAGCGAGAGCACGGCGACGATCGCGAACTTCGACAGGATCAGTGCGACGAGCAACTCGACGGTTCTCAGCGCCCACACGCGACGGGCCGGCCAGACCATCGCCGCGAACGCCAGCGGCAGCATCAGCACGACGATGTAGACCGCGGCCTCGCGCATCAGCATCTCGACCCACAGGGCGATCGCCGCGGCGGCTGTCAGCAGGCCGGCGAGAAACACGAGAAACGGCGCTCGCGCGATCAGGCTGAGCGTCCCGAAGACGGCGCCGACCTGGCCGAGGAAGCGGCCGCCCGCATCGCCCGCGGCCGCGGAGACCACCGCGGACATCTGATCGGACGCGGCGAGCAGCAGCATCGTGATCGGCGCTGCGAGGCTGACCGCGAGCAACGACAGCGGCAGGTACCCGAAGGCGGCGCGGGCAAGCAGAGACAGGTCCGAGCGCATCAGCGCCTGGACCGCTGCCGCGAACAGGAACGGCATCGTCAACAGCGCCGAGATTCCGGCGATCCGCCAGTACGTGGAGGAGAACCACGTCGTGGTCAGCTGCGGACTCGTCGTCTTCCCGATCACCTTGGCCGTCTCGTGCAACGCCACCTTGGCGCCGACCACCGTCCAGGCGACGATCGCCCCGAGCGCGACCACGGCCGACGCCTTCGAACTCGCGCCGCTGCTCGCACCGCCACCGCCCAGCACGGTCTTCAGCGCCGAGCCCGGATGGCCGCTCACGAGCTTCTTGCCGGCCTTGACCAGCGTGTCGCCGTGGGTGACGACGTTGCAGGCCTTGCCGGCGATGCCGCTCACCCAGCCGACCGCGCCGCAGGCTCCCGCCGAGGCGGTCGCCGGCGCGATTGCGAGCACGCAGCCGGACAGCGCCAGCACCGTGGCGAGCGAACGAGCTGCGCTCCTCATTTCGCCTTGGTCCCGAGCTGCTCGAAGAAGTTCACGAGACCGGGCGCAGCACCGACGACGAGCGCCGATGCGCCCGAGATCAGCGCGGCCATCCTCCCGCGCGCCGCGTAATGGTGGTTGTGGGAGTGGGAGGCCACGGCCCACAGAGCGGCACCGATGAACGCGCCGAGCAGCGCGATCGCCAGCGCCCACGCCTCGGCGCCGTTGACGATTTGCTGCAGGACGTTGCTCCCCGGCAGGCCGGCCGGGTTGGGGTGGGCTGTCACAGCTCCGATGGGCATCCAAATCCTCCAATTCCAATTGAGTCTAATTGAAGCTAAAATCAACCTAGCAAGTCTCAATAAGATGTGCTAGGCTGAAATGAGTCAAATTAGTCTCAATTGGATTTGATCGTGCTCACCAGTCCCTCGTCTGATCCCGTCCCCGTCCCCGTCCCCGTCCCCGTCCCCCCCGTCCCCGTCCTCGACGTCGATGAGCTGTACCGGGCGCTCGCCGGCCGGCTCGAGCGGATCGTGCGCTTCGACGTGTGCGCGCCGGAAGCGGTCGTCGAGGACGCGTGTCAATTCGCCTGGAGCCGCCTCGTCGATCACTGCGATCGGGTCAGGCGTGAGACGGCCCTGTCCTGGCTCGCCACGACCGCCGTGCGCGAGGCGGTCAGGCTGATCCGGCGCCAAGCCCGCGAGCTGTCACTCGATGCCGCTGCCGAGCAGGCCGAAAGCTGGTCGTTCGTGGCGCCGGCGCCCGGTCCCGAGGAGCTGGCCGAGTGTCGCGAGCGGCTCGAGCTCACCCGCTGCCTACCCGAGCGCCAGCAACGGCTGCTGTGGCTGCAGGCCCTCGGGCTGAGCTACGCGGAGATCTCGGCCCACACGGGATGCACGGCGCGCACGGTCGAGCGCCAGCTGCTCCGCGCGAAGCGGTCCGTCCGGGCGCTGGCAGCGATCTCAGACGACCTCGAGCCGCGCCAGCGTCGAGAACGTGCACCAGTAGATATCGCGGTGCAAGCCCGGAGCAGGGAACAGGACTGACTGGAACATCGTCGGCAGGCGCGCGCGTGCACGCTCGGCGCCGGTCTCGATGTCGAGCACAACCACGTCATCGCCCGAGAACCGCGCCAGCGCGCGCCGGATCACAACCGAGCGCGCGGGCCCGGCGAACCGCTGCCCGATCGCGCTCACCGCCCGTGTGCGCGCCAGCCCCGGCCCATGGAAGTCATGCATGACCAGCTCGCCCGTGTCCGGGTACAGAAGCATGTGCGCGGCGTGGTCAAGCTCGCGCCGCCAGATCGGCGTCAGCCGTCCGTCGAAGCGGTAGGCCTGAACGACGCCGTTGGCCGAGTCATACGCGACGGCGATCCGCCGAGCCGGGTCATACAGCGGCGGATCGGTCACGGCACCCCGCGGCGCTCCGCAGACCTCGGCGAACTCGTGATCGGCGCAGTCGGTCAGCGAGACCCGGATTAACCGGACCGCTCCGGCGGACACGCCCGCGCCGCGCATCGTCGTCGAGTAGCCGTGGGCGCCGTTGTCGAGGAACCAGAGCTGAGCGCCGGAGATCACCGGGTCCCATCCGTAGCTGTGCTCAGGCCCACCGTGGTAGGGCAGCCGCCAGTCCTCGTCGAGCTCGCAGCTCGTCCCGTCCCAGCGGTAGCGCCAGACCGTCGTCGCGCCGACGACGTAGATTGTGTCCCCGTCGGCCGCCAGCCGGCCGATCGAGGGCTCGGCAAGTGCAACTGTGGCGCAGCGCGGAGCCAGCGTCACGGGGTCGAGCAACGTCAGACCCGCCGGATGACGCAGCTCACGATCTAGGTCCTTCATCGCGAGCGTCCCGTCGGCGAGCACGACGAACGAGTTGTACGGGCGTGGCCGCGCAAGCTGCCGCGAGGCAAGTACGGCGAGCTCCGGGGAGAGGCGATGGCACCAGCGGCCGAAGACGACGTGCAGCGAGCCGTTGGCGTGGGCCGCGATTCCGCCGGGCCAGAACGGGCCGCCATCCAGTACCGGAGAACGCGCCAGCGGCTCGAGCGTCGCGGGCTCGATCCGCTCGACCCATGCGGTCGACGGGTCCCGTTGCGGATGCCGGCCGAGTGTGTGACGCAGCGCGAAGACCTCGCCGGGCTCGCGCAGGATGACCATCGTCGTGGCGAACGCATCGCGTGCGGCGGCGAGGCGCAGCCGTCCGCCGTCGGCGAGCCCGAGGCCGCCGATGCCGCTCGGCGTTTGCTCGCGCCGTGGTCCTCCGTCCTCCGCAGGCCACGGGCTCGGCCACAGCCCGAGCCCGGCGCTGCTCACGCCGCGGGCGCCTTGCATGCGATCAGCCGGGAATCGGCCAGTGCGGCCGCGCGATGCCGATGGACCTCGAGATAGCCGGGGTCGCTGATCATCTCCAGAAACGCGGCGCGCGACGGATACTCGGCGACCAGGACGAGGTCCCACTCGCCGTGATCGGGGCCGATCACGGATTCCTGCGGCTCGGCGAGCAACAGCACGCGCCCTCCTGCGCGTGCGAGGAACGGCATCACTGCCGCGCCGTAGCGCTCGTAGGCCTCAGCCCCGCTGATGCCGTCGGCCCCATCGATCCCGTCGGCGCGGTCTTTGAAACGGAGCAGGTTGAGCATCACCACCGGACCGCTGTCGTCGGAGGCGGCGAGTCTGGCGACCTGCTGTTCAGTGGGTTCGATATTCATTTCCTGGGGTGGGTTGGGAGGATCAGTGCTGGACGCGGGGCTTGGTTGAAGTTGAAGTCGCGTCGCAGGTCCCCGAGCCCGGGTGCTGTCTCACGGACACTGGGGCGCGGGTCGGGCCGGCCGTCGGTCTTCGGGTTCAGGCGCTGGCCGCCGAGGAAGTCGTCCTCGATGAACTTCGCGAACGCGTCGAAGCTCAGCTGCTGATGGTCGATCAGGTGGCGCCTGGCGTACGGCCCGATCACGATTCCCGGCACGCGGAAGCCGTAGCCGTTCAGATCGACAGTCGGCGGGGCGACGTGGTCGTAAAAACCACCCCAGTCATCCCAGGTGAGGAAGATCGCGGTGCTGCTCCAGTCGCGGCTGCGCCCGATCGCGTTGATCAGGCTGGTGACGTAGGCCTGGCCGGCGCGAATCGACGAGGTTGGGTGCTCGCTGACGACACCGCTCGGGATCACCCACGAGACCGCCGGCAGATGTCCCTTGCGCAGGTCGGAGTAGAACGCGCTGGTGTCGCGGATGTTCGAGAGCTGGTTGTCCTGGCGGACAGTGTCGAAGCTCGGCAGCGGGTTCCAGATGCCGGGCGTGCGCGAGTCCTGGTCGCGGAACTGGCAGAACATCTCGCCGGTCTCGCAGTCCGGCTCGGGACCCTTCTTCAGGTAGTAGCCCCAACTGACGCGATGACGGAAGAGCAGGTAGGTGAGGTCGGTCCAGGCGAAATCGGGCGGCTTGTGCGGCGCCGGTCCGAGGTCGGGCGGGAGTCCGGGAATCTCGATGTTCGAGCTACAGCTGAACGGATCGCCCGCGGTCGTGCAGAGCGCCGACCATTCCGAGACGAGGAACAGGTGTGCCGGCAGGCTCCACGAGGCGTTCGGCTCGAACATGTGGTCCTGGAGCACGTAGTCGCGCGCGTAGGTCCAGTAGTTGGGGATCTCGCGCTGGTCGTGGTAGCCCATCATGTCGACCGACAGGTTCGCGATGCAGTCCTTCGGATCGAGCACGTTGGAGCAGGACTCGCGCGCGCGCACGAAGCCGTCGATCCGGCCGTGGTCGTAGTCGGTGATGTATGCGTTCTGCTCGTGGGGGCCGCCGTAGTTGAGATCGCGCGGATCGTGGAACGGGCGCACGCAGCGGTGCCGCAGCGGATCTGGAGCGCACGCCGTCGGCACGCCGCGGCGCATCGGGATCCCGTCGGCTCCGGGGAACGTCCCGAAGTAACTGTCGAACGAGCGGTTCTCCTGCATGATGATCACGATGTGGCGGATCTTGTGGATCCCCTGCGCGGCCCCGGCTGGGGCGGCGGCGGTGAGCGCCAGCGCGACTGCGGCGATCACGCCGCATGCGCTTGCGATCGCGCGCCCGCGCGTCATCAAGCGCTCACCGGGAGCGAGGTCGCCAGCACCCGACCACTCGCGCTCAGTGCGCGGACGGCGAACAGCGTGGCGGAGCTGCGTACGCTGAGCCGTGTCTCAAAGCCGCCGGCCGGCGCTGTGCTCAGCGGCGAGAGTGCGGTTGCGCTCGTTCCCGCGAGCACCTGCCAGCGAGCGACGGTGGTCGCGCCGTTCCAGCTCGCGTAGACCGAGACGGTGCCGTCGCCGGCGCGTTGCGCTGCCGCGGTCGGCCGCGTCTTCGGCGTCGCGCTCCATGGGAACCGGTACTCGCGGTAGCTGCCGTCGTCGATTGGGAGGCTCGCGTCGAAGCGGAGCGCGCCGCCGGCGGAGAACTCCGAGAAGAACGGTGCCGAGCCGAAGCCGATGAACTGGTTGCCGTTCGGGAGTGTTTGCATGCTGCCCTCGCTCTCGGCGAGTGCGTCAGCGCCGGGGCGGCGGTACTGCCGTGCGAGCCGGGCAGTACGATGACGGAAGTCGAGCGCGAGCATTACCCCGCGTGAGAACGGCCCTTTCACCGGCGGCCCGGCTTCGTCGTCGAATAGGCTGACGCGATCGCCGCCGAGCAGCTGCGCGTCGTGCTGGAAGAAGAACCCTGCACCCTTGCCGAGCCGGAAGCTGCTCGACTTGCCGCCGAGCGTCCACACGATCTGCCCGCTGCGACGGTCGATCTCGTACACCGCTGAGGTATCGCGCGCAGAGACGAGCAGCTGGTCGTCAGCGAGCAGCTGGATCGAATTCAGGTGGTAGGCGTCGAACGTCGAGCTCGTCGCGGGCGTGGCGTACGAGTCCGACACCGGGATATGCCCGAGCGCGTGCCATTCCCAGACGACGAGGCCGGTGCGGACGTCGACCTCCTGGACGATTGAGTCCAGCAGCGGCGAGAGCTTGCCTGGCGGCGTTCCCGACACGTGCACCAGCACCGGCGAATAGACGGTGAACAGCGCGTCCTGAGATGGAGAGAGTAGGAACTCATGGATATCCGCGCTGTAGCCGTTCCCGGCCTGGACGGTCCGCAGCGTCCGGTAGGACATGTCCGCGATCACGCCCTCCCCGATTCCGAACGCCGACGGCGTGACGCCGCCCTGCCACCAGGTCAGCACCTCGCGTCCGCCGAACCGCTGCGGGCGGAAGTTGGCGGCGACGAGCGGTGGCGGCAGCTGGTGAAACCACACAAGCCGGCCGCGGCTGTCGATGATCATCGGACCGCCGGGTCCGACCGGGTGGATCGTCAACACGTTGTTGCTCTCCGGGTGGATCACCGGCGAGGGCAGCGGCGTCAGGAAGATGTCGCCGCCGGGTGCACCCGCACCACGGTGCACGGTGATCCGCGGCGGGAGCAGGGTGGGCTGCGAGACGAAGTGATCGAGCTTTGCGGGCTGGAGCAGCGGGATGTTCAACGGCGGCTGCGTCGGGGCGAGACGCGCGACCGTGAACGAGAACGCGTCAGGCGCGGCGCCCGCAATCCGCACGACGACATTGACGCGCTCGCCTTGGTCCAGCGGCCGGCGCAGGATGAAGCTCGCGCCCCGGCCGCGGCTGTAGGACGCGAGCCGCCCAGGGTGCGCGCCGCTCACCTGCCCTACCACCCGCACCGATTTGATCCGGCGCGGGGAAGCGCCGAGGATGCTGATCTGGGTCCTCGGTGATGCGTCCGGGGTGCCGGGCGGCGGCGAAACCGTCAGCAGTCGTGCCCCAGCGGCGCCGCGGGAGCCGAGTGCTGGTGCTCGCGCGGAACCGCCGGGCGCCCCCAGCGCCAGTGATGCGGTGCAGACAACGCCCATTGCAAGCGCGCCGGCACGTGGCCTGTGACAAACCACTACGCAACTTATACTAGACTAGTGACACGTTGTCAAACAGATCGTCACCAACACGGGTTATGATGGTGGCATGAGCTCATCGGCCCAACGTGGTCGACAGCGGGCACAGCGCGAGCAGACACGCCGGGAAATTCTTGCCGCGGCCGAGCGTGCGCTCCGCGATCGCCCTTATCGCGAGCTGTCCGTCGAAGACATCATGGCGCAGACCGGGCTCACCCGGACCGCCTTCTACCGGCACTTCGACGACGTGCCCGGCCTCGTCCTGCGGCTGCTCGAGGACGTGGGAAGTGAGCTCTATGTGATCGCCGCACACTGGCGCCAGATCGCGGTGACGGACTTCGCCGCAGGCGCGCGGGAAGGGCTCGCCGGGATCGTCGACTTCTTCGTCGAGCATGGGCGGCTGGTACGAGCCGTCTCGGAGGCATCTACCACCGACGCCGCGATCGAGCAGGGCTACAGGGGCTTTATGGCCGCGTTCACCGAGATCATCGAGAAGGGGTTGGATGAGCTCGTGACAGCGGGCCAGCTCGACGTTCCCAACACTCACACCCTGGCGAGCGCGCTGAACCTGATGAACGAGGCGTTCCTGCTCGAGGAGTTCGGCCACGAGCCGCTCGGTGATCGCGACGTCGCGCTGGCGACGCTCGAAACGGTCTGGCTGCGAGTGATCGTGGGGCAGCAGGCCTGAGCGGGCCTGAGCGGGCCTGAGTGGGCCTGAGTGGAACGGCGCGCTACCGGGCCCGTCCGCGCTTGCGCCGTCGCCGCTCGGCGGGGCTCAGCTTCCGCTGCTTGGTCTTGGGCTTAGAGCCGGTGCGCCCGGCGGCGCCGGCGGTGGCGGCCGCGGCGCGGTGGCGCACCGGAGCCCGCCGGCGGGCGTCGCGCCAGATCAGAAACGAGATTCCGACGAGCAGCGCGACCGCGCCGATGACGATGATCAGAGCGTTGCTGCCGGACAGGCCGCTGCCTCCAGCGGAGTTGCTCGTCGTCACGATCGTCGGCGCCGTGGCGGTCGGGGTGCTCAGCGGAGCCTGTGGGACGCCGGGCGTGAACGGGCTCGAGCCGGAGCCGGAGCCCAGCAGGCTCGATCCCGAGGCGGCAGCCGACCTCGCACTGGCGGCGGACCCCGAACCGGTAGTCGACCCCGAACCGGTAGTCGACCCCGAGCCGGCACCGAGCGCGCCCGCCGGCACGACCAGCGACGCCGCCAGCACTGCGACAAGCAACGCTGCGCGCATTTACCTCTCCGATGCGAGTGGCTGCTCCATCGCGGGTGTCTCGGGAGCGTCCTTGTACGGCTGCTCGTCCTCGACGTGCTCCTCGTGGTAGACGCTCTCGGCGTTGACGGCCCAGATGTCGTGATGGGTGCCGAGCAGGATGTTGTCGACGGCGCGCATCGCGGTCAGCATCGAGTGGTCGGAGTTGTTGTAACGGTGCAGGCCGTTGCGCCCGACCTGGATCAGGTTCGGGACGCTGCTGAGCCAGGCGCGGATCGTATCGAGACGCTCGCTGTAGTCGGCGTCGTAGATCGGATAGGCCTTGTGAACGCGGACGGCGAAGCCGAACTTGACCTTCTCTGCCCGCGCCAGACCCAGCTCCTGGATCTCGCCGGTCGCCATCTTCACGAGATCATCGTCGGACATCGTCCAGAGAGCGTCGCCCTCGAAGCAGAAGTACTCCATCCCGACCGAGGCATCGGTGTCGTTGGGCACCATCCATGGGCTCCAGGAGCGGAAGTTCTGGATCCGGCCGACCTGCACACCAGGCTCGTGGATGTAGATCCAGTTGTCGGGGAACAGATCCTCGCCCTCGATCACAAGCGCCACGGTGAGGAAGTCGCGGTAGCGCAGGCCACGGGCAGCGTCGCGGACGTCCGCGGGAGCCTCGGGCTCTGTGATCGCGACCGTCGTGCGCAGCGGCAGCGACGAGATCACGTGCGAGGGGTGCAGCGTCTCGCCGCCGGCGACGACCTCGGTCACGCGTCCCTCAGGTGACACCCGCAGGCGCGTGACGGGAGCGTTCAGCCTGACCTCGCCGCCCTGTTCACGAATATCGTCGGTCATCTGCTGCCACATCTGGCCGGGCCCGTACCGGGGGTAGTTGAATTCGGAGATCAGCGACTTGATCTTGTCGCCTCGGTTGCCGAAAAACGCCGATTTGGCGGCGCTGAAGAACGACAGGCCCTTGATCCGCTGGGCGGCCCACTCGGCACGAAGCTCGGAGCAGGGAACGCCCCAGACCTTCTCCGTATACGTCTTGAAGAACAGCTTGTACAGGCGCGATCCGAAGCGGTTGGAAACCCATTGCTCGACGGTGTCCTCACGCCCCTTGGGCTTGAGCGCAGACCACAGATAGGAGACACCGACGCGGAACAGTTCGACCGGACCGAGCTTCTTGATCACGTCCATTCCTTCGAGCGGGTACTCGAGGAACTTCTTGTTCCAGTAAATCCGCGACTTCCGCGGCCGCTTGAGGAACTCCTCCTTCATGATCTCGTGCCAGAGGTCGTCGACCTCCTTGACCTTCGTGAAGAAGCGATGGCCGCCGAGGTCGAAGCGGTAGCCGTCACGGACCTCGGTCCGTGCGATGCCACCGACCTGATCGGTCGACTCGAGCACGATCACGGGCTTGCCCTGCTTTGCCAGCAGGTATCCGGCGGTGAGGCCGGCGGGCCCGCCGCCGAGCACGACGACGGGGTTCTCTGGGGTGATCTCGGCGCCCCGGGCGGGCGTTTCTGAGGGCGGTGTATCGGTCATGTCCAGTTGTTCAGGAGACCTTCTGGTAGAGGATCGCGCTGTCGCCGACGCAGCAGGCACCTCGGTAATTGTGTGGAGCCCATTGCACGGCTTTCAGGTTGCCGTTGGCCGCAAGCGTCGCGAGGATCTCGCCCCACTGCGCCGAACGCCGCCTGACCAACTGCGTCCACGGCGCCTCCCAACTCTGCGCGCCCTCTGTCATCGGACGCACGAACAGGATCTGCTGACCGGGTTTGAGGGTAGCAATCAGCGGCATCAGCTTGGCCGTCGGGTTTGCGTTCTTCAACCGAGCGAGCGCGTGCACCCAGTTCATCGACTGCGGGTCCTTGGACACGACCCCGGTGGTGTCGGCGAAGCGCACTCCCGACGGCAGGTAGTACCACATCAGCGGGACCTGCTCGGGCTGGCCGGAGATCACCAGGTCTCCAGCGTGCAGCAACGGCGCCATCTCGCCGCCCACATCCTTCATGTCGCTCTTGTGGTTCGGGGTATAGGACGCCGGATTGGCCCAGAAGATCACCACGAGCGCGAGCGCGATCAGACCGACGCCCTTGGCTCGTGCCATCCCGAACGCGGCCAGCAGCAGCAGTGCGCCGAGGATCGGGGCGAAATAGCGGTATTGCCAGGCGGGCGAGAACCGCGACAGGACCCATCCGAAAGCGAGCGTGCCGATCGGGATGAGCATCATCACCCACATCGCCATCGCGTCGCGGGAACTCCGCCGGCCGCGCGCCCACAGGCTCGCGAGGCCGATCGCGGCGGCCAGCACCAACGCGGTCGTCGCGCGGTCGCCGCCCATCAGGTTGCGGGAGATCTGAACCGGGGCGCCGAAGTTCGGGGCTGTATCCCACGGTGAGCCGGTGTGCGAGGCCTGGTACAGGAGCGTCGGCAACCACGGCAGGAACAGGATCCCCGCGGCGCCGAACGAAAGGATCGCGTCGCGGACCAGGCTCCGGCGCTCATTGGATACCGCCCAAACGGGAATCAGCGCCAGCGCCGCGCCGACGCCGAAGAAGATGCCCCACGCATGCGTGTAGAGCATCAACGCCGTGCAGACCGTGAACAAGATCAGGTATTTGCGCCGGCGGTAGATGAAGCCGTGGATGAAGCCGGCGGTCGCAAGCAGCCCCAGCAGCGCCATCAGCGTGTACATCCGCGTTTCCTGGCTGTAGGCGGTCAGGAACGGGTTCATCGCAAACAGCACCGCCGCGATCAGGCCGGCCCGCCGTCCGAACAGGCTCCACGCGATCCAGGTTCCGACCGGCACCGTCAGCAGTCCGAACAGCAGCGACAGCGCGTGCGTATCGCTTTCGCTGTTGCCGACCAAGCTCATCCAGACGTGCAGCAGCATGTAGTACAGCGGCGGCGAGCCGTCGTGCCTGAGCACCCCTGGGATCGCGGTCAACGAGTGCGAGGAGATCCCGACCGACAACGCCTCGTCCATCCAGAATTGCCCGTTCAGATATCGCGTGCGCAGGAACGCCGACAGCGCCATCGCGAGCAGCACGACGCCGCCGCCGATCAGCCAGTCAGGCTGGCGCTCCACCCAGCCGGGGGTCGGCAGGTCGAAATCAGGCAGATAACGGCGGCGGGGGGCGGCAACGGTGGTCATGTGGACCGTCCCAAGGTACACGTGTCGCGTGCATAGACCCTGAACGTGCGGGTGCGCGTCAGCAATCGGTAATGAGTGAGCGGCCATTGATGGAGGATCGGGAGCAGGTGGGCGCTGCGCTGCGCTTTGACCTGGAAAACGACGGCTGGGCCTTCCGCGGCGGCCGACGACGGCGGCGGTGTCAGTGGGGCGGCCTGCACCGCGAGCGTGTGCACTCCGAGCTGCCACGCCACCATCGGCACCTGGAAGCCCTCGGTCATGACGGGCCCGCACGAGAGCACTTTCGACGGGCCGCCAAGCCGGGCAACGGCCGCTGCGGCGTCCTTGCGCAGCAACGCCTGGTAGACGAGCGCGCGATGCGTGCGCTGGATGCGCACCAGCCCTCCGATCCACGAGGGCACGAGCGCGAACACGGCCGCGACCAACGCGACTGCCGACCAGCCGCTTACCTGCGGACTCAGTCGCCGCGCCGCCGGCAGCCATCGCGGCACCGCTCGCCCGAGCTCATACGCGGCCCAGCCGAACGTAACGCCGCCCGCGATCTCGATCATCGAGGCGCCGAGCACCAGGTAGCGGTCGTTGCCCGAGAACCCGGCCTGGGTCATGATCGAGATCAGGATCCACCAGCCGAACCCGAGCACGCCGTAGATCGCCATCGCGCCGAGCGCGTGCTCTCGAGGCCCGACGAGGCGGAATGCGCGGAGGCTCGAGATCCCGCGGGCACGATTCGCGCGCCAGAGCGTGAACATCGAGATCGAGATCCCGACGATCGCCACGAGCTTGATCCGTGACGGAACCGTCGGCCACGCGTGCTTGCTCAGCTCTGACCAGAACGGGAAGCTCGCGAACGCCGCGCTGTTGGAACGGGGAGTGTGCGCGCGCGTCACACCCCGGAAGAAGTGACCCGACCCCCAATACTCGGGCGCGAACCACAGCACCGGGATCAGCACGAAGAGGCCCGCGATGAGCTTGCGCGCCCCCGGATCCTTCCACCACAACCACAATCCGTACGGGCCCCAGAACAGCCAGATCTCCGGCCGGTCGAGCGCGGCGAAGAATGAGATCGCGAACGCCTGCCGATGATGGCCGTCGAGATGTCGCTCGACCGCGATCAGGACCAGCGCTGTCAGCAACCCTTCGGAGTATCCGAGAGCGTTCGTGTTGATGTAGCCGCCGGCGAACACGAGACCGATCGCGGCCGCGACGCCCGCGAGGACGGCCGGCGCGTAGGCCAGCGCGAGCTGCGAGCGCGTGGCGTTGCCGGGCCGCCCACAGATACCGGTCGTCAGCCGCAGGCACAGCTTGAACACCATCGCGACGGCCACAACCGCCCCCGCCCGGGCCACGACCAGCCAGAGGTCCGGCGCCGCCCGCCCGAACGGGGCGAACAGCGTTGTGAAGATCACGGTCAGCGGCTTCCACGTCGGGCCACCCGTGGTCTGGAGGTTGAAGTGGACGATCTCCCGGCCCCACACGAGCCACGCCCATGGGTCATAGCTCGGGGTCGACGGGATCAGCAGCGACAGCGTGCCGATCAGCAATCCGACGGCCGCCAGCGCCAGGTAGATGCGGGCGCCGGTAAACGGCCGCATCAAGGCGGCAATCGGCGCGGTACGCGGGGCGCCCGCGCGAAGCGCTGTCAGCTCTGCGGTGGAACCAGACACGGAATCAAGGGGGTTGCCGCGCTCTCAAGCATCCGATGGGCGGCAGACGCACACAAGCCCGCGCACGCAGCACGGGCATCAAAGACAGATTCTAGGCGACGCGCTGCTTAGACGACGCGCTGCCTCAGGCGACGCGCTGCCTCAGCGACGCGCTGCCTCAGCGACGCGCTGCCTAAGCGACGTGCTGCTTCAGCGCGACGATCCGGCGATAGGAGTCCTGAGCCTCGGCGCGGCTGAGCTGCCCTCCTCGCAGCGCCGCTTGCAGCGCGCCGAGTTCGCCGGTCGCCGAGTCGGTGTACAGAAGGACGTCGGCGCCGGCCTGCGCGGCGAGCACGCCGGCGGTGACTTCGTCGTGCCCGGTCGGCGTTCCGAGCGCATCGGTGATCGTGACCCCGCCAAACCCGAGTCGCCGGCGCAGCAGTCCCTGGACGATCGTGCGTGACAGCGCCGTCGGCGTACGGCTCGAGTCGTATGCCGGAAACGCCGCGGTCGAGAGCATCACGGCGTCGACGCCGCCTGGGATCAACGCTCGGTACGGGGTCAGCGCCGCATCGAGCTGGGCCTTCGTCGGGCGCAACACGTCGAGCTTGTTGTCGGTGTCGACGCCGGCGGAGCCGACGCCCGGGAAGTGTTTGGCGGTCGCGGCCGCGTGGGCGCTCTGGACACCGCGCGCGAACGCGGTCGCATACGTGGCGACGGCGCTGGCGCTGAACGCGAACGCTCGGCCCTGGCGCCAGATGAACGCTCCTGAGAAGGTCGGCACGTCGGCAACCGGAGCGAGATCCATGTTGATGCCCAGACTGTTGAGGTAGAGGCCCGTCGCGCGCCCTTCGCTGTATGAGACGCCGGCGCTCCCGGTCGCCGCGATCTCCGGCGGCGAGCGTCGCGGCGGCCCGTTCGGCAGTCGTTTGACCTGACCTCCCTCCTGATCGGTGGCGATCAGCAGCGGTGGATTGCCGCCGTCGCGCGCGGCGCGCTGAAGCGAGGAGGTCAGCGATCTCAGCTGCGAGCGGCTGCCGATGTTCGCCGCGAACAGGATCACGGCGCCCACCTGGCCGTTACGGACCGACGACAGCAACGCGGGCGAAGCGCTCGTGCCGTCCATCCCGACCATGATCCGCTGACCCAGCAGCTTCGTGTCCGAGCTTGGCAGCGGCACTGCGAGACGGGCCTGTGGGTGCTGCGGTGCCACATGCGCAGCGGACCGGTGGTGCGCAACGTGGTGGTGCGAGGTGACCGCCGCGAATGCTCCGCCGAGCAGCGCCAGCAGTGCGAGGAGCCCACGGGCAGGCATCAGCCGGGGCCTACCCCGAGACGCCCGTCGCCAGGCAATCCTCGATCACTTGCAGCTCGGCGTCGGACGCCCGATGCGGATACAGCAGCGCGCTGCCGATCACCTCCGCGGACTCGACTCGGTTGGTGATCTGCTCCTCCTGCGCGGCGCCCGGGGTCGGCGCGAACGTGACGGTGGGGTCGCCGAGAGTCGCGCCGATCTGCAGATTCGTTTGACCCTGCTCGATCACCGGCAAGTGGTGCGCCCGCAGACACGCGACGTGCTTGGCGCGGGGGTCGTCGACGCGCGCGTGGCCGGCGTTGGTCGACGTCGCCGGGATGGACCCGGCGACGGGCTTGGCGGACGTTCCGCAGGCGCTGAGCAGGATTGCGGTGAGCGTGCACGCCAGTAACAGCTTCGCAAGGGGCATCCGGCCAGAGGGTAGAGGATTCGGTGCGAGCCGCTTCCCCACTACAGTCCCGCGCGTGACCACGTTTGCCGCCGTGAACGGAGTTGTTCCGAAGCTCGGCGTGGTGCTCGTGGCGATTCTTGCGGCAGCTGCGCTGCTCGCGCGCCCGCCACGAATCAAGGCGTTGGGCACGCTCGGCGCGCTCGTGCTCGCGCCCGTGTTGCTGCTGGCCGACATCTGGCATTCACCGCAGCTGGGTACCGTTCACAGGCACCCGCTTGTGGCGGCCGGCGCGGCCGTCCTCGCGGTGGCAGCGGTCGCAGCGGTGGCGGTGGTGATCGCGCGGCGCCCGACGCTACTCGGCCCGCTCGTCGTGCTGGCGCTCCCGTTCCGGATCCCGATCGAGGCCGGCGGAGCGACCTCCAATCTGCTCGTACCGCTGTACCTGGTGGTCGCCGCAGGATCGCTGGCGTTCATCGTCCCGGAGCTGGCAGGGCGGCGATCTGCGCTGCCGTTGAACGGCAGCGCGCCGACTCCGGAGCCCGGCTGGATTGAACGATTGCTCGCGCTGTACGTCGTGCTGTACGCGGCGCAGTCCGTGTACTCGCCGGACTTCGAGAAGGCGCTTCAGCAGATGGTGTTCTTCTACGTACCGTTCACGCTGCTGTTCGGGCTGCTGCGCAGGTTGCAGTGGACACCGAAACTCGTGCGCACCTGCATGTACGTCGTGGTCGGGCTGGCGCTCGTGTTTGCGGCCCTCGGCTTCGTCGAATACGAAACCAAGACGATCTTCCTCAACCCGAAGCTCGTCGCCGCCAACGATGTGCACACGTACTTCACCGTCAACTCGGTGTTCTTCGATCCGGACATCTTCGGGCGTTTTCTCGCGCTCGTGATGATCGCCCTGGCGGTGCCGCTCCTGTTCGGGCGCAATCCGCGCGAGCAGATCGAGGCCACCGGCATCCTCGCGATCCTGTGGGCGGCGCTGGTCCTAACGCTGTCGCGCTCGAGCCTCGTCGCGCTGCTCCTCGGCCTCGGGGTTCTCGCGGCGCTGCGCTGGAAAGCCTCGCGGATGCTGCTTGCCGGCGCGGTCGTGATCGCGATCGGGGCGACAGCAATCCTGCTCTCGCCAAAGACGTTCGGTCTCAACCAAGGGCTCAACAACGCGTCCAGTGGCCGCGCGAACCTCGTCAGCGGCGGCGTCAATCTGTTCAAAGACAAACCGCTGTGGGGTTACGGCTCGGGCTCGTTCGCCCGGGAATACAGCGCGCACCATCGCAACACATCGCCGACGCTGTCGGCATCGCACACGATCGCGATCACGATCGCCGCCGAACAGGGGCTGCTCGGCGAGATCGCCTACCTGGCGCTCGTGGTGGTGGCGGCGCTGACGTTGCTGCGCGGCGCGCGCGGCGACCCGGCGCGCGCCGGGATCGCGGCGGCGTTCGTCGCGCTCGTGTTCCACACGCTGCTGTACGCCGACTTCCTGGAGGACCCGTTCACGTGGACGCTGCTCGGGGTCGGCACGACGCTCGCGGTCGCCGCCCGCGCCGGATCGCTGTCGCCGGCGAACCCGTCAGTGGGCGAGGCCGAGGCGGTCCCGGCCTAGGTCAGCAGCGCCGAGATGTCCGTGCCGTCGTCGGCAGTCAGCGCCAGCGGCACCTGGAGCTGTGCCTCGAGCAGCAGCTCGTGTAGCTGCGGGACAAAAGGCGGTAGGTGGATCAACAGCAGCCGCTCGATCCCGGCCTCGGTCGCGACCTGGGCAGCCTGCGCGGCTGACGAATGGATGTCCGGATTGCGTGGGCGCTCGGTCGTGAACCAGGCCTCATGGGCGAGCATCCGGCACCCTCCCACGAACTGCGCCGTCGCCGCGTCGTAGGCGGTGTCCGTGATCCATGCAAACACATCGTCGAAGCGGAACCCGAGCGTCGGTGCGGAGTGCAGGTTCTGGCGGCGCATCCGAACTCGCATGCCGGACAGTTCGATCTCCTCGGCGGGAAGGTCACGGACCTCGATGTCCTGTGCTTCGAGCGGAACGGGGTGGAACGGCTCGTGCGAGAAGGTGGCGATCAGGCTGCTCGTCCGGGTGCGATATAGCTCGAGCCCCGGCCCCCATACCGTCGTGTGGTTACAGAGCCCGACCGCGGGCAAATACGCGAGCCCCGCAACGTGATCGAGGTG
Organism: uncultured Solirubrobacterales bacterium; assembly: GCA_963794285.1. Classification (GTDB taxonomy): domain Bacteria; phylum Actinomycetota; class Thermoleophilia; order Solirubrobacterales; family Solirubrobacteraceae; genus Palsa-465. The sequence goes on along the minus strand of CAWCDS010000005.1, from coordinate 70,203 downwards.
GAAGTGGGTGAGCAAGATGTCAAGCCGCTCGATTCCCGCCAGCAGCTCTGGTCGCTCGACCAGCCGACCGACTCCCGTGCCGGCATCGATCAAGATCGCGCAGTCGCCGTTCCGGAGCAGCGCGCACGCGGTCTGGCGACCGTGCGCTGGAAGCCATCCACCCCCGCCGAGGATGATGAGGGTCTCGAACATCCCGCGAACACTATGGAGCCGCGCGGCGCCGCAGCGCGCAACTAGTCACACGAACGTCGTCAGCTCGAGGCTGCTGAGGCCCGCGACTGTCGCGGCTCCGGCTCTTCCTTGCTGACATCGCGAGAAGCGAGCGCAAGTCGCAGAAGCAATCCATGCAATTGCTCGCGCTCCTCTTCGTTCAGCGGCGCAAGCAACTCGTCCTGAGCTCTGCTGGCAAGCTCGCGCCCGCGCGTCAGGGTCTGCCTGCCCTGGGTAGTCAGATGCAACGCGTGTGCGCGGCGATCGCTTGGATGGCGCCGGCGCTCCACGAGGCCCTTCGACTCAAGCTCGTCGATCGTCGCAACCATCGAGCTCGGATCGATGCCGATTCCCTGGCACAGCGCATGCTGGGTGATCGCGCCCTCAGCGTCGAGCACATTGAGCGCTCCCCACATCCGTGGGTTCAGTCCGAGCGACTCGATCCGCTCGGCGAACCGCTTCTGGGCGACCATCCCCATCCTGCTGATCAAGAAACCGGTGTGCCGCATCAGCGCTGCATGAAGGACAGGCGGAGGTCCGGGGAACGTGTCAGACATTTGTCACAAAAATATAGCAGGATAAGTATTGACTCCCGACAATTGTTTCTGATATAAACGATATGCGCCGTCAAACATGCGGCATGGCAATGAAACGCGAGCAGGGAGCTGACGCACGATGATGACTTCGATCACGCGCTGGGTCCTCGGACACAAGCGCACCGTCATGATCGCTTGGGCACTGATCACGCTGGTGGGGATCGCGACGGTTGGGTCGTCGACCGGCGCGTTCAGCAAGAAGTTCAGCGTCCCTGGGCGGGAGGGGTTCACCACCAACGACAAGATCGCCCGGATCTACCATCAGGGCGGGCGCTACGCGCCGCTTGTCCCCGTTGTGGCCCTGCCCGCCGGCGAGTCCGTTTCCTCGCCCTCCGTGCGTGCCGACCTGCAACAGGTCGAGGCGAAGCTGCACCAGGCGATCCCAGGTGTGCGGACCGCGTCGTTTGGCTCAACCGGCAACCGAGCCTTCGTCTCGGCTGATGGCCGCACCACGTTCGTGCTCGCGTATGCGCCGCCGGACAATGAGTCGTTCGGCAACAACACGAAAGCCGCGGAGACGGCCGAACGAGCGCTCTCCGGCGTCACCGTCGGCGGGGCACCCGTCCGCGTGACCGGGTTCGATGCGCTCCAGAACCAGACTGGCGGCTCCGGCGGTCCCGGGGTTCTGCTCGAGGCGATGCTGGGCGGAGTTGGCGCGCTGGTCGTGCTTGCGTTCGTGTTCGCGTCGCTCAACGCGTTCGTCCCGATCCTGATGGCGATCGTGTCGATCATGACGACCTTCCTGGTGCTGTGGGGCCTCACTGCGCTCACCGACGTGTCGATGATCGTCGAGTTCCTCGTGGCGCTGATCGGTCTTGGCGTCGCGATCGACTATTCGCTGCTGGTGATCGTGCGCTGGCGCGAGGAGCGAGCTCACGGCTTCGACGGCGACGAGGCGGTCGTGCGCGCGATGCAGACCGCCGGCCGGGCAGTCGTGTTCAGCGGGACGACCGTCGCGATCGGGTTGCTGGCCATGATCGTGCTGCCGCTGCCGTTCCTGCGCTCGATCGGATACGCAGGGATGCTGATCCCGCTGATCAGCGTGATCGTCGCCGTGACGTTGTTGCCGGTGGTCCTCGCCAAGGTCGGCAACCGGCTCGACTGGCCACACATCCGGCACGAGGACAAGGCCAGCCGCTCGTGGACGTCGTGGGCCCGTCTCGTCGTGCGCCAACGGTGGCTTGCCGCCACCGGCGCGGCGCTGGTGCTCGCTGCGCTTGTGCTTGCGGCAACCGCGCTGCAGCCTGGGACGCCGAACCTCAACACGCTCTCGCAGAAGGGCGACGCGCGTCTGGGCCTCCTCGCCCTCGAGCGCTCCGGCATCGGCTCGGGTGCACTGGAGCCGATCGAGGTGCTGAGCCCGGCCGCCGACGCGCAGCGCGTCGCCGGCGCCCTGAGCGGCGTCGCGGGCGTGCACGGCGCGTTCGTCGGCTGGCAGCGTGCCGGAACCGCGGTCGTCGACGCGGTCCCCGTCGCCGACGGTTCGACGTCAGCCGGGCGGGACACGATCAAGCTCGCGCGGATCGAGGCCCAGGCCGCCGGCACCGGCGTCACGCTCGGTGGGATCGGCGCCGAGAACGCCGACTTCGTCTCGGCGATCTACGGCAGCTTCCCGGCGATGATCGCGATCATCGCGGTGCTGACGTTCCTGCTGCTGGCGCGCGCGTTCCGCTCGCTGCTGCTGCCGCTGAAGGCTGTGATCCTGAACGTGATCAGCGTCGCCGCGGCGTGGGGCGTGATCACGCTCGTGTGGCAGCAGGGCCACGGTTCGAATCTGCTGTGGGGGATCGCGGCGACGCATTCGGTCACCGCCTGGATCCCGCTGATGGTGTTCGCGTTCCTGTTCGGCCTGTCGATGGACTACGAGGTGTTCATCCTCTCCCGGATGCGCGAGGAGTACGACCGCACTGGCTCCACGGACGCCGCCGTGGTCCGCGGCATCGGCCGCACCGGCCGGCTCGTCACCAGCGCCGCGCTGATCCTGTTTCTCGCGTTCGTGTCGATGGCATCCGGTCCGCAGACCGACGTGAAGGTGTTCGCGACGGGTCTGGCGGCCGGGATCCTGCTCGACGCCACCGTGATCCGGGCGCTGCTGGTCCCCGCGGTCGTGTCGCTGTTCGGGCGCTGGAACTGGTGGCTGCCGGAGCGGCCGGCGAAGTGGTTGAGGGTCGACCCCTCGTTGCCCGCGCCGGCCGCCGCGGCGGATTAGGCGCGGATCAGGCGCGCCTCACGCTGCCATCAATTCGCGCTCTGCGCGAAGCCAATTGCCGAGCTCGTCCCGGCTGCCGGCTTCGAGATGGATGAAGTACGCGCGCTCAGCGATCGCGCCGTGGTCCGGTGTGCGCGGCCTCGCCCTGGGCTTACGGGTACTGACGCCCTTGGCGGCGGGCTTGGCGGCACCGCGCTTGGCGGCGGCAGGCTTGGCGGCGGTCTTTACTGGCATACGTGGTAATCCTCCTGGTCCCCTCGGTTTTGGCAGGTTGCGCCCCGTGTTCGACGTAGGCGTGAGGAGCCCTGCACGAACGCTTGCAATTTCTTCATGTGCGATCCGGCCGTCGGCCGAATGTCAGCAGGCCGATCGCGAGCACACCTGACCCCGGAAACGACAAGCGGCGCGCGGCTTGTGAGCGGCGTACAGCTAGTGCAGCGGCTGCCAGCTGAGGCCGGTCGTGTCGTCACCGGCGTCGTCGGTGAGCAGCGTGGCGATCTGCTTGATGCGGCCGCCTGCGACGGGGACGGTGTGGAGCGTCGGATCGCCGGTTCCGAACGGATCGGAGTCCCACGCGAACGCGAGCTTGGTGCCGTCGGGGGAGAAGACGACGGCCTGGCCCGAGCCCGTGCTGCGCGGCGGCCGGCAGAGCGCGCCTCGCAGCGTGACCTTGTGTCGGCGGGTCCCGTCCGCGCGCGCGATGTAGATCCAGCCGGACTTCACGCCGACGTACGCGATCGAGCGCCCGTTGGGCGAGATATCGGGCGCGCTTCCGGAACCGGCTATAGGGGCGTCGTGTACGCGCCGCTGATCCCCCCGTCGACGACAAACGTCGAGGCATTGACGTAGCTGGACTCGTCGCTTGCGAGGAACAGCACCGCGTTGGCGATCTCCTCGGCCAGCGCGAAGCGGCCCATCGGCACGTGCACTAGTCGCCGCGCGGCCTTCTCGGGATCCTTGGCGAACAACTCTCGCAGCAGCGGCGTGTCGACCGGTCCCGGGCACAGGGCGTTGACGCGGACCCCGCGCCGGGCGAACTCGACACCGAGCTCGCGGGACATCGCGAGCACCCCGCCCTTGGAGGCCGTATAGGAAATCTGCGACGTCGCGGATCCCATCACGGCGACAAACGACGCGGTATTGATGACGGAGCCGCGGGTGGGCGGGTCGTTTTCCAGCAGGTGGGGGATTCCGTGCTTGCAGCATAGGAACACGCTGCGGAGGTTCGTGGCCTGCACGCGCTCCCAAGCCTCCAGCGCGGTCTCGATGACCGAGGCGTCGTCGCCCGGCGAGATGCCCGCGTTGTTGAACAGCGCGTCGACCCGGCCGAGCTCCCGTTTGACGCGCGCGTACAGCCCCGCGACCGCCTGCTCATCGGTCAGATCCGCCTGCAGTGACAGCTCTCCGACGCGGTGCTCGAGCAGATCGACGCCGACGACCTTCGCGCCCTCGCGCTCGAACACGGCGGCGGTCGCGGCGCCGATCCCGCCGGCCGCGCCCGTGATCACGCAGACCTTGCCGTCCAGTCGCCCACTCATGAGGTTGCGTAGTAGATCGACTTGACCTCGCTGTAGGCGTCGAGCGCGTGCGGACCGAGCTCGCGCCCGTAGCCCGACTGCTTGAAGCCGCCGAACGGGGTGCTCACGCGCACGGAGGTGTTGGAGTTGATCGACAGCACGCCAGTGTCGATCGCGCGGGCGAGGCGCAGCGCCCGCCCGCCGTCGCGAGTCCAGATCGAGCCAGACAGTCCGTAGATCGTGTCGTTTGCAATCCGCACGGCTTGCTCCTCATCTTTGAACGGGATGACCGCCGCCACCGGCCCGAAGATCTCCTCGCGCGCGGCTCTCGCCTGCGGGTCGACCGGGCACAGCACCGTCGGCGGGTACCAGTAGCCGGGACCGTCCGGTGCGCTGCCGCGGATCGCGACGGGCGCGTCGTCATCGACGAACGACGACACCGTCTCACGCTGGCCTGCGGAGATCAGCGGTCCCATCTGTGTCTCGTCATCAAGCGGGTCACCGACCTTGATCGCCCTCACTGCGCTCTCGAGGTACCCGAGGAACCGATCCAGCACCGATTCCTCCACCAGGATCCGCGAGCGCGCGCAGCAATCCTGACCGGCGTTGCCGAACACCGCCATCGGCGCGGCCGCTGCGGCGGCCTCGAGATCGGCATCGGCGAACACGAGGTTCGGCGACTTGCCGCCGAGCTCGAGCGTCACGCGCTTGATCGTCGCGGCAGCGCCTGCGGCGATCATGCGCCCGACCTCGGTCGAGCCGGTGAATGCGATCTTGGCAACGTCGGGGTGCTCGACGAGCCGCTGCCCACAGGTCCGGCCCGGGCCGACGACGACGTTGACGACGCCTTCCGGGATCCCCGCATCGCGTGCGATCGAAGCAAACCGCAGGGCGGTCAAGGGCGTCAGCTCGGCCGGCTTGAGCACAACGGTGTTGCCGGCCGCGAGTGCCGGGCCCAGCTTCCAGGAGGCGATCGTCAACGGGAAATTCCACGGCACGATCAGCCCCACGACGCCGAGTGGCTCACGGACGGTGAACGCCTGCCCGCCGGAGACGGGGATCGTGTCTCCGAGCATCCGCTCGGGTGCGCCCGCGTAGTAGCGGAACGTCGCGGCGACCATGCCCATCTCACCGCGCGCATCGCCGATCGGCTTACCGGCGTTCCGGGTCTCGAGCTGTGCGAGCTCTTCACGGTGATCTGTCAGCGCGTCGGCGAGCGAATGCAGGAGCGCGGCGCGATCGCCTGGCGCCAGCGCGCGCCAGGCCGGGAAGGCCTGACGCGCGGCAGCTACTGCCGCGTCGACGTCGCGCTCGTCGGCGCGCGGAACCTCGTCGAGCACCGCCTCGGTGGCGGGCTCGATCACGGCCAGGGTCTCGCTCACGGCGTGCGGACTACGTTCCCGTCGGGCTTGCCGGCGCCACGCCCGGCGCGCGCGCCGCCGGTCCGCCGCCGATATCGAGATCGTCGATCGTGCGGATCGGCCCCTTGAACGTCTTCTTGGCGGACAGCGAGTACCAGAGTGTCACGAGGATCATCACGCCGACCGTGACGAGCGGCGCGTAGTTGACCGACGACCACGTGAACGCCTTGTTGCCGGGGACACCGGTCGGTGTGAACGGCAGGCAGAAGATGACCACGCAGATCGCGACCCACACGAAGGCGATCGGGTTGACCCACTTGTACTTCTGCCCGAGCGTCCATGGCCCGGTCTGGAACTTCTCGCGCATCCGCCAGCGCAGGAACACCGGGATCGTGTACGCGATGTAGAGCCCGATGACCGAGATCGAGGTGACCGCGAGGAACGCGACCGGCGTGCCGGCGCTGTTGGGGAAGTACGCGGGGATCGTGATGATCAACGCGGCAACGCAGACGAACAGCACGGCCCACGTCGGCGCCTTGTTCTTGCCGAGCTTGCGCCACAGGTTGTGGCCCGGAACTGCGCCGTCGCGGGAGAAGGCGAATGTCATCCGCGACGCGCTCGTCACGCACGCCATCCCGCAGAACAGCTGACCGACCGTCGAGATCAGGATGACCGCCTTGGCCGCCGCCGTGCTCAGCGCCAGGCTGAAGATGTTCAGCGAGGCGTAGCCGGGTGCGAGGACCTTCGCCTCCTGGTGCTGCGGGATCGCGAACGTGATCGCGAGCAGCACGATCCAGCCGATCACCGCCGAGTAGAAGACCGACTTCCAGATGCCCTTCGGGGCGGACTCGCTGGCCCCGTGCGTCTCCTCGGAGACGTGAGCGGAGGCGTCGTATCCGGTGATCGTGTACATCGTCAGCAGGAAGCCGAGCGGCAGCACGTAGAACCAGAAGAAGGCGCCGTGAGTGGCGCCGCCCTTGAAGCCCGAATTGTTGATCGTGTGCCCGAAAACGTAGGAGAAGCTCGCGTGGTGCGACGGAACCAGGATCAGCAGCACGACGATCACGGCGACGCCGATCACGTGCCACCACACTGAGACGCCGTTGAACAGCGACACGAGGTGGCTCGAGAACACGTTGATGAGGCCGTGGATCGTGAGGATCACTGCGAACACCGCGAACGTGACGTGTGCGGTGTAGTGCACATTCGTTGCGGCGGCGGCCTTTGTGAAGTTGAAGATGAAGTGGACGTCGTAGAGGCCGAGCAGGTAGGTGAGGAACGCCGAGCAGACGTAGTCGACCGAGGCGACGACCGCGACGAGCCCGACGAGGTTGAACCAGCCGGTGAACCAGCCCCAGCCGGGACCACCGAGCCGCGAGGCCCAGTAGTAGATCCCGCCTGCGGTCGGGAACGCCGATGCCAGCTCGGACATCGAGAACGCGACACACAGGACCAGCAGGCTGATCAGCGGCCACATGATCGAGATTGCGATCGGGCCGCCGTTGTTGAGCGCCTGCCCATAGGTGGTGAAGCACCCTGCCAGCACCGAGATGATCGAGAACGAGATCGCGAAGTTGGAGAAGCTGCTCCAACCGCGGTGTAGCTCCTGCTTGTAGCCAAGCTCAGCTAGTCGCTTCTCGTCGCCGGTAAGCGACTCGCTACTGGTCGACATACAGCCCCTCCTCGGGAAAAGGTCTAATGGTCCGTCCTTAGCGGCGGAACGATACGCGCGCGCCGCGACGGAAGTCAAGGCTTGCGAGCTTTAAACGCCTTAGGCCCTCGGCAGCAGCCCGGCCAGCACGTGCTCGGTCCCGCGCAGATGCTCGGTCATCTCGCGAGCGGCGGCCGCCTCGTCGTGGCGGCGGACCGCTGCCAGCACGCGGCGATGCTGTGCGTTGGAGGAGTCGAGCACCTCGGGGGGATGGGCGATGTGCGAGATCAGCCCTGTCATCGCGCCCTGCACTTCGGTCATCGCGGTGACAAGCCGGAGGCTGTCGGTTGTCTCGGCCAGCCCCACGTGCCAGCGGACGTCCGCCTGGCGGTAGGCGGGGAAGTCGTCGAGCATCCCGTCGAGCGCGACGACCAGCTCGTCGAGTCCGTCGAGCATCTCGGGATCGGCCCGCTCGGCGGCGAGCACGGCGATTCCGACTTCGACCGCCATCCGCTCGTCGCAGACGTCGCGCCAGTGCGCGAGCAGCTCAGCCGACGGCGGTGTCGCCGGCGGCTGCGGGTCGGCCACGAACGTGCCGCCGCCGCGGCCGCGGGTGGCGTGCAGATGACCGCTCTGGCCAAGTGCGACGAGCGCCTGGCGCAGCGTCGAGCGGGCGATCCCGAGCTTCGAGCACAGCTCCCGCTCGGCGGGTAGTCGCGTGCCGGGGGGCAGCAGGCCGAGCTTGATCGCGGTTCCGAGCCGGTCGACCGTCTCTTCAAACGCGGTCTGCGAGCGGACGGGAGCGAAGACCGTGTCCAGCGACGCGACCGACTCGAGCGAGGCGACGGCCGCCGACGAGTCGAGCACGTGGCTCACAGCCGCTCGAATCCCCGGAAATGCTCCCAGTCGGTCACCGCCGCCTCGAACGCCGAGAGCTCGATCATGGCGGCATGGGCGTAGTGGTCGACGACCTCGTCCCCGAACGCCGCGCGCGCGACGCCACTTCCGGCAAACAGGTCCCGCGCCTCGCGCAGCGTGGTCGGGAGCCGCGGCTTGTCGTGTGCGAGATAGGCGTTGCCCGGGTACGGCGGCTCCAGCTCCAGCCCGGAGTCGACGCCGTGCAAGCCGGCGGCGATGATCGCGCTCAGCGCCAGGTACGGATTGAGGTCAGACCCCCCCGCGCGGTTCTCGAAGCGCAGCGCGGGGCCGTGCCCGACAACGCGCAACGAGCACGTACGGTTGTCCTCGGCCCAGGCCACGGCGGTCGGCGCAAACGAGCCCTCGGCATAGCGCTTGTACGAGTTGATGTTCGGCGCCAGGAACAGCGTCAGCTCGCGCAGGCACGCGAGCTGGCCGGCGAGGAAACGGTCGAAGACCGCGCGATCGTTTGCGAACACCGGAGCGCCATCGGCGGTATTCGAAAGCGAGAAGTGGATGTGGCACGAGCTGCCCTCGCGTTCGTTGAACTTCGCCATGAAGCTGATCGACATGCCCTCCTGCGCGGCGATCTCCTTGGCCGCGTTCTTGTAGATCGAATGCTCGTCGGCCGTGCGCAGCGCGTCGGCATAGCGGAAGTTGATCTCGTGCTGGCCGAGGTTGCACTCGCCCTTGGAGTTTTCGACCGAGAGCCCGGCCCCTGTCATCGCATTGCGAATCCGCCGGATCAGCGGCTCGACGCGCGCGGTCCCGAGCAGCGAGTAGTCGACGTTGTAGAGATTCGCCGGTTGGAGGTCGCGGTAGCCCTTGCCCCACGCGTCCTCGTAACTGTCGCGGAACACGAGGAACTCGAGCTCGGTGCTCGCGTTCGAGCTCCAGCCGCGCTGGGCAAGCCGCGCGAGCTGAGCGCGCAGCACCTGGCGCGGCGAGGCCTTGACGTCGGAGCCGTCGGCCCACTGGAGATCCGCCAGGCACATCGCCGTCGCCTCCTGCCACGGCACGGGCCGCAGCGTCGAGAGATCGGGCCGCATCCCGAAGTCGCCGTAGCCCTTCTCCCACGAGGCCATCTCGTAGCCGTCGACCGTGTTCATGTCGACGTCGACGGCGAGCAGGTAGTTGCAGCCTTCGGCTCCGTGCTCGGCAACCTCCTCGAGGAAATGCTGTGCGGTCAGCCGCTTGCCCATCAGGCGACCCTGCATGTCGGTCAGCGCCAGCAGCACCGTGTCGATCTCGCCTCGCTCGACGCGCACGGTCAGCTGCTCGAGCGTCATTGTCTCTCCGCTCATGAAAGGTGAAGGTATAGGAAGCGCGCCTTAAGCGCCACTGTGCAATAGGTTTCCGCTGCGATGCCCGACCTGATCAGGATCGTCGAACGGCTGGAGGCGCGTCTGGGGCCGGCATCGGGTCCGCCGGAGCCGCTGGAAGGCGGGATCACCAACCGCAACTACCGGTTGCGACTTGGTGAGTGCGACTACGTGCTGCGCCTTCCGGGCAAGGACACTTCATTGCTGGGGATCCGCCGTGATGCCGAGCGCGTCGCCAACGAGGCGGCCGCCAAGCTCGGGATCGCGCCCGCGGTCGCGGACGGGAACGAGGACTATCTGCTGACGCGCTTTGTCGTCTGCGGACCGATCGACGGCGAGCAGCTCCGCGCCAGACCCGAGGCGGTTGGGCGCGCGTTGCGGGCCTTTCACGATTGCGGCGTCGAGCTCCCCGTCCGCTTCTGGGTTCCGGAGCTGCTGGGCGATTATGCGGCGATCGTCGCCCAACGCGGCGGGTCGCTCCCGCCCCGCTACGGTCTCGCCGAGGAGGTCTCATCCCGGATCGCCGGCGTTCTGCCGCTGAGCGATCCGGTCCCGTGTCACGACGACCTGCTCGCCGCCAACCTGCTGAGCGTGCAGGGCGCGAGCGGTCCGTCGGTGATGCTGGTCGATTGGGAGTACGCCGGCATGGGCCACAGGTTGTTCGATCTCGGCAACCTCGCGGTCAACAACGAGTTCGACGAGCGCGCGCACGAGCGCCTGCTGACCGCGTATCACCGGGAGCCGCCCGGTGCCGGACGGCTCGCCGCGCTGCAGCTGATGCGACTGATGTCCGACGCCCGCGAGGCGGCCTGGGGAGTCGTGCAGGGCACGATCTCAGAGCTCGACTTCGACTTCGGTGCGTATGCGGAGCGCCACTTCGACCGGCTCGAGCGGGCAGCTGCGGATCCGCGGTTCGAGCACTGGCTCGCGACCGCATCGGTCTAGGCCGAGACGAGTCGTGCTCGTCGAACATCCGGAATCCGTCGTGATCATGGCGCTCGATCGCGACCAGGTTGTGGTCGTGATTCAGCCTCGCGCGGGCGCGCCCGAGGACACGGTCGAACTCCCGGCCGGCTGTCTGGAGGCCGGCGAGGCACCGCTGGACGGCGCCCGGCGCGAGCTGCAGGAGGAGTGCTCGCTGGCTGCCGGCGCCTGGCGCGAGCTCGGCGCGTTCTGGGCGGCCCCGGCGTACTCGACCGAGCGCGTGTACGTGTTCGAAGCGAGGGATCTGACCGCGTCGCCCGGGCGCCAGGACCCCGACGAGGACATCACCGTCGAGCACCGCGCGCTCGCGGAGCTTCCCGCTGCGCTGTCCGATGCGACCTCGATCGCCGCGTACGCCTTGTGGGCCGTGGGTCAGGGGTCGATCGGCGTCGACACGTCGACGACGAACTGAGCGCGGTCGCTGCGGTGATGATCGCGGGCAAACTCAACCGGCATGCCCTCGGCCGTGTACGCGACGCGCTCGATCAGCATCAGCGGCGCGCCGCGGGCGACCCCGAGTGCCTCGGCGTGTTCGGGACCGGCGATCGTCGGCTCGAGGCGCTCGGTCGCGCGCACCGGCGCGGAGTCGTAGACGTCGCGCATCAGCTTGTACAGCGAGCCGCGCAGGTCCTGGTCGAGCAGGCCCGGAAACTGGGCCGCCGGAATCCACGAATCCTCGAACGCCACGGGCTCGTCGTCGGCGTAGCGCACGCGCGCGATCCGGTAGACGTCGTCACCGTGTGCAATCTCGAGCACATCGGCAACGACAGCCGGGGCGGGAAGCTCGTGGACCGCGCGGACCCGAGCGGTCGCCGCCAGTCCTTGGCGCTGAGCCATCTCGGTGAATCCGGCGAATTCGCCAAGGTCATGAACGAGCTTGTTGCGCGCCACGGAGGTGCCGCGTCGCCCCACGCCGCGCTCGAGCAATCCGCGCCTGGCCAGCGAATCGAGCGCGGCGCGCGCGGTCAGCCGGCTGACGCCGACCCACGCTGCGAGCTCACGCTCTGACGGCAGGCGGTCGCCGACCGCCAGGCGCCCGGACTCGATCATCTCGACCAGCCGCTCCTCAATCTGCGCGTATGCCGGGACCTTCGAAGAGCGGTCGATTTTCCACCTGTGAGGATCCTGTGGCGTGCTTGACACGGAGTCTCCGAATGCACTATACCGTTGCCGCTAATGGTCTATACCGTTCTGTCGCGTGGTTAGGCCACGCCAGCTTCCTGACCGCGCCCGGATCGTAATCATCGGCGGCGGCGTCGGCGGCGCAGCGATCGCCTACCACCTCGCGCAGCTCGGCGAACGCGACGTGATCCTGGTCGACCGCAACGAGCTGACGAGCGGCTCCACGTTCCACTCCGCCGGGCTGGTCGGGCAGCTACGGGGGAGCGTCTCGCTGACGCGGATGATGATGGACTCCGTGGAGCTGTATCGACAGCTCGACTGTGGCTGGGTTCAGTGCGGAGGCATCCGTCTCGCCTGCACTCCCGAGCGGGAGCAGGAGGTGATGCGCCAGGTCGCCTGGGCGAAGACGTTTGGGCTGCCGCTCGACCTGCTCTCGGCCGATCAGGCATGCGAGCTGTTCCCGCTGATGGTCACCGACGAGGTGCGCTGCGCGTCGTATCTGCCGACCGACGGCTACCTGGACCCCTCGCAGCTGACCTATGCCCTGATCGAAGCCGCCCGTGAGGGCGGCTGTCAGGTGTTCACGCACACACGCGTGCACGCGATCGACGTCGTCGGCGGCCGGGTGCGCGGCGTCAAGACCGAGTGGGGTGACGTCGAGGCGGAGATCGTTGTCAACGCCGGCGGGATGTTCGCCGCGGAGATCGGGCGCCTCGCCGGCGTGCGCGTCCCGATTGTTCCATTCGCGCACGAGTACCTCGTCACCCAGCCGTTCCGGGACCGCGGCGTCGGCGAGGAGATCGTCCACCTCCCCACCCTTCGCGATCCGGACAACCTCGTCTACTTCCGGGAAGAGGGCGCCGGGCTGGTGATGGGCGGGTACGAACGCCACAGCGCCCCGTGGGCGCTGGACGAGCACCTCGTCGACAGGATCCCTGCCGACTTCAACGGCCGGCTGCTCGAGGAAGACTGGCCACGGTTCGAGGAGATCGCGAAGAACTCCTCCAAGCGTGTCCCGGCGATGGAAGACGTGAAGGTGACGAAGCTGATCAACGGCCCCGAGGCGTTCACGCCGGACAACGAGTTCTGCCTGGGCGAGAGCGAGGTTCGAGGCCTGTTCGTCGCCGCCGGCTTCTGCGCGCATGGGCTCGCGGGTGCTGGCGGGATCGGCAGGGTGATGGCCGAGTGGATCATCGAAGGTGAGCCGTCGCTGGATGTCTGGGAGATGGACATCCGCCGCTTCGGCCCGCACTACCGCAGCCCGAGCTACACGCTCAAGCGGGCCAAGGAGGTCTACGAGACCTACTACGACATCCGCTACCCAGGCCACGAGCGCCTCGCCGGGCGGCCGCTGCGCGTGTCGAGCGCGTACCAATGGCACAGCGAGCACGGTGCCGCATTCGGCGAGAAGTCGGGCTGGGAGCGCGTCAACTGGTACGAGTCCAACGCGTCAGCCGGCGACGAGTCGCTTCGCCCACGCGGCTGGGCGGGGATGCACTGGTCGCCGGCGGTCGGCGCCGAGCACCGCGCCACACGTGAGGCGGTGGGGCTGTTCGACGAGTCCTCGTTCGCGAAGCTCGAGGTCTCAGGACCGGGCGCGGCTGAACTGCTCGAGCGCCTCTGCGACAACGCCGTCGCGCGGGATGTCGGCGCGATCACGTATACGCAGATGCTCAACCGCCGCGGCGGGATCGAGTGTGACTTCACGGTCACCCGCGTCGCGCACGATGTCTTTGCAATCGTCACCGGAACCGCGTTCGGCAACCATGACGCAAGCTGGATCCGCAGCCATCTTCCCGACGACGGCTTGGTCCGCCTTAGCGACGTCACGGCGCGATGGGCCTGCTTCGCGCTCTGGGGCCCAAAGGCGCACGATGTCCTCTCGCCGCTGACCCCGGACGAGCTCGACTTCGACTACATGACGATGCGCGAGATCGCCGTCGGGGACGTGCCGGTCCGCGCGCTGCGGGTCACGTTCACGGGCGAATTCGGCTGGGAGCTCTACTGCCCGACGGAATACGGCGCCGGCCTGTGGCGGACGCTGTGGGAGGCCGGCCAGCCTCACGGCCTGCGTCCGTGCGGCTACCGCGCGATCGACTCGCTGCGACTCGAGAAGGGCTACCGCGTCTGGGCCGCCGACATCACGCCGGATGAGACGCCGCTGGAGGCCGGCGTGGGCTTCTGCGTGCGCAAGGACAAGACGTTCATCGGCTCAGATGCGCTCAGCGCGCGCGAGCCCGAGCGGCGGCTGCGCTGCGTCGTGCTTGAGGACCCGCGCTCGGTGGCGCTCGGCAACGAACCGGTACGGATCGGTGGGGACATCTGCGGCCGCGTCACCAGCGGCGGCTATGGCTACACGGTCGAGCGCTCGATCGCATACGCCTACCTGCCCGCCGACGTCGAGATCGGCGCGCCCGTCCAGATCGACATCTTCGGCCAGTGGATCGCAGGCGTGCTCGTGCGCGAGCCGCTGCTGGACCCAAAGGGCGAACGCGTCCGTTTGCAGCCGACCTGACGCATAGGTAGGGTCGCCCTACCAATTCAGCTCGACCGGGAGTTAGGCTCATGTTCAAGAAGATCATCTGGGCAACCGACGGATCGGAATCCGCTGACCGTGCGCTCGAGCTCGCGAAGGCGCTTGCGTCGCAGAACGGCTCACAGTTGCTCGTCGCGCACAGCATTGAGATCACCGCCGGTCCGGGTGCGCGCGGCGCGCAGACACAAGATGCGGATGAGGACGAACGCCAGGTGAAGATCACCGCACAAGTCAAGGACCTCAGTGACCAAGGGATCAACGCGAGCCTCAAGATCTACCATGGCGGCGTCACCGGAGCAGCACACACGCTTGCGGAGATCGCCCGCGAAGAGGGTGCGGACCTGATGGTCGTCGGAACGAGAGGGCACACGGCGCTCGCCGGCCTGCTGCTGGGCAGCGTCACTCAGCGGTTGCTTCACATCGCCCCGTGCCCGGTGCTGGTCGTGCCTCGGCCCGGCTAGTCGCGTGACACCAGGCGGACGCAGCGGCTACACCGCTGCGCCGCTACCCTTCCGCGCCTATGTCGGTCACTGTCGTCGGCTCGATCGCGTTCGATGCCGTAACAACTCCCTTTGGTTCGCGCGAGCGGATGCTCGGCGGCTCGGCTGTGCACTTCGGCCTGGCCGCGTCCTTTTTCGACCACGTCCAGATCGTCGGTCCGGTCGGCGACGACTTCGGCGATCAGGAGCTGGCGGTACTCGAAGGGCGGCGCATCGGGACCGAGGACATCGAGCGCGTTGACGGGGGACGGACATTCTTCTGGCGCGGCGTCTACGGCTGGGATCTCAACGACCGCGAGACGCTCGACACGCAGCTCAACGTGTTCGCCGAGTTTCAGCCGAAGCTGTCCGTGCGGTCGCGCGCCGCCGACGTCCTGTTCCTCGCGAATATCCAGCCCGATCTCCAGCGCGAGGTCCGCGCGCAGTGCGCCAACGCGCGCTTTGTCGCGCTCGACTCGATGAACCTGTGGATCGAGACTGCACGTGACTCCCTGGTCGCCGCGATCTCCGAGGCCGACTGTCTGATGCTCAACGACGCGGAGCTGCGCCAGCTCACGCACGAGCCCAATCTCGTGCGGGCGGCGCGGCGGATCCGCGAGTGGGGTCCGCGCGTCGTGGTCGCCAAGCAGGGCGAGTACGGGGCGGCGATGGTCACCGAGGAGGGATTCTTCGGGCTACCTGCGTTCCCGCTGGAGACAGTCGTCGATCCGACGGGCGCCGGCGACAGCTTCGCCGGCGGCTTTGTCGGCTACGTCGCGGCGCACCCTCAAGCGGACCTCGACCACGATCTGCTGTGCCGAGCGATGGCCTACGGGACGGCGCTCGCGTCGTTCAACGTCGAGGAGTTCGGGACCGAACGGGTGGCGCGTCTGAGAAGCGATGAGGTCGCCGATCGGGTCGCCGAGCTGGGACGGATCACGCGTTTCAGCGAGAAGCCGGTCGCGTTCCGCGACTGACCGCAGCGCTTCCGAGCACCCGCGCTCGGCACGAGCGCAAAAATGAAGTGACTTCCGCGCCGATTATGGGTAGGATCGCGCCGCGTGACGTGGGGATTTTTGTGGCTGATGCTGGCGTTGAAGCTTCCGCTTGCTGCGCTGATCTACATCGTGTGGTGGGCGATCAAGCAGGAGCCGGAGCAACCGTCGTCATCCGATGACGACGGCGGCGTCAAGCGCCGTCGCCGGACTCATCCCCGCACGCCGTTTCCGCGGCATCCGCGCCGCGGGCCCCACGGGGATCCGCCGCCGCAGCCGCCGGCTCGGGTGCGCACGGTGAAGGCGCGCGCGCGGACGCTCGGTCACTGAAACAGGTCTGTCAGCGGACGATCCGCGTTCGCTGACAGACTGCCGAGCGATGAGCGACGCACCAGTCTCGGTCTTGTCCGACGGAACGATTCTCGAGCTGGTGGCGCGCGGCCGGATCACGATCGACCCCTGGGACCCCGATCTGGTGCAGCCGGCCAGCGTCGATCTGCGGCTCGGCGACTCGTTCCGAGTCTTCCATAACCATCGCGCGTCGGCGATCGACCTGCGAGAGCCGCCGGCCGGACTCACCGAGGAAGTAGTCGTACCTGCGGAAGAGTCATTTGTGATCCACCCAGGCGAATTCTGCCTGGGGCGGACGCTCGAATGGGTCGAGTTGCCCGACGACATCGTTGCGCGGATCGAGGGGAAGTCCTCGCTCGGACGCCTCGGCCTGATCGTTCATGCCACCGCCGGCTTCTGCGACCCCGGCTGGCGGGGGACGCTGACGCTCGAGCTGAACAACTTGACGCGTGTCCCGATCAAGTTGTACCCGGGACTGCCGATCGCGCAGCTCTCGTTCATGACGCTTGACCGGCCGGCGCTGCGGCCTTACGGCAGCCCCGAGCTCGGGAGCCATTACCAAGGCCAGCGTGCGGCGACCGAGAGCCGCTACGAGGGAGCGCGGGCAGCTTCGCCCGGCGAGCACGGCGGGGCGCCGAGCCAGGGCCGGATCGGATAGGCTCGCGCCCGTGCTGACGCTGCTGATCGCCGCCTCAGAGCCGTCGAAGGTACCGTTCTACCTGGCCGGTGGAGCGCTGGCGGTGTGGGCGGTGATCCTCGCGACCGTCGGGCTGACGCGCCCGAGCTTCCCGTACAACGACCGGGGAGCGCGCGCGGTCATGGCCGTCAGCGTCGTGCTTGTCGTGATCGCAATCGCGATGGCGATCGTGACAAGCAAGTAGTCGCCGCGGCGGTCCGCTTCCCGCTTGCTGCATCCGGGTACTAGAGTGCTGGCTAGTGGGCCCCTTAGGGCGGCCGGCTATCAGTTCTGCAGGCCGCCCCCCCGCAACCGCGCAACAGGAGTGCGATGACCACCACCGAGACACGTCAAGAGGATCGCGCCGGAGCGGGCACGGCGAGCGAGACGCTGACCGTCACCGACAACCGGACCGGCAAGCAGTACGAGATTCCGATCGAGGACAACACGATCCGGGCGACCGAGCTACGGAAGATCAAGACGCGCGACGACGACTTCGGCTTGATGACGTACGACCCGGCTTATATGGCCACGGCGTCGTGCCGCTCGGCGATCACCTTCATCGACGGCGAGAAGGGGATCCTCGAGTACCGCGGCTACCCGATCGAGCAGTTGGCCGAGAACTCGAGCTACCTCGAGGTCGCCTACCTGCTCGTGCACGGCGGGCTTCCGACGCAGCCGCAGCTCGACGAGTGGACGCACCAAATCACGATTCACACGTTCGTGCACGAGAACATCAAGGAGTTCATGCAGGGCTTCCGATACGACGCCCACCCGATGGGGATGCTGCTCGCCTCGGTCGGGGCGCTGTCGACGTTCTATCCGGAGGCGAGCGCGATCAAGGACGCCGAGATCCGCTATATGCAGATCATCCGGCTGATCGCGAAGATGCCGACGCTGGCGGCGTTCTCCTACCGCCACAACCGGGGGATGCCGTACGTCTATCCGGACAACGACCTCAGCTACGCCGGCAACTTCCTCTCGATGATCTACAAGATGACCGAGCTGAAGTACGAGCCCGACCCGCGCCTTGCGCATGCGCTCGACGTGCTCTTCATCCTTCACGCCGACCACGAGCAGAACTGCTCGACGAGCGCGGTGCGCAGCGTCGGTTCCTCGCAGGTGGATCCCTATTCCGCCGTCGCAGCGGGCGTCGCGGCGCTGTACGGGCCGCTGCACGGCGGCGCGAACGAGGCGGTGCTGCGGATGCTGCGGCGGATCGAGAGGGTCGAGAACATCCCCGGGTTCATCGAGGGCGTCAAGCAGGGCAACGAACGATTGATGGGCTTCGGTCACCGTGTGTACAAGAACTTCGACCCGCGCGCCAAGATCATCAAGCGGGCGTGCGACGAGGTGTTCGAAGTGACGGGCAAGAATCCGCTGCTGGACATCGCCACCGAGCTCGAGAGGATCGCGCTCGAGGACGACTACTTCACCTCGCGCAAGCTCTACCCGAACGTCGACTTCTACTCGGGCCTGATCTATGAGGCGCTCGGGATGCCGATGGAGATGTTCCCGGTGATGTTCGCGATCGGGCGCACCAGCGGCTGGATTGCGCAGTGGCTCGAGATGATCGACGACAAGGAGCAGAAGATCGCGCGGCCCCGGCAGATTTACACCGGCCCGCGCGAGCTCGCATACGTGCCGACGCACGACCGCGCATAGCGCCGACCGCCCATCGCGCCGGCGCGACCGTCATGTGGTCTGACGACCGCGGCGCATTCGCCCTGCGAAGATCGTGGCGTGCCGTGGAAGCTCACCGTCCGCGCCGGGCCGCGCGTCGAGCGCGCTCGGTTCGAGCGCCTCGATCAGGCGCTCGATGCCGTCGAGGCTCGGGCCAGAGAGCTCTCGCAGCAGGCCCCGCGCGATCGGAGGACCGTTGACGCGAAGATCAGGCGCTTTGAGCCGATTCAGCAGGTCGCGGCTCGGATCGAGCTCGCCGGACCCGAGCGCCTGCTGCCGAAGGTCCATGCCGGTGTGGACGTGCGCGGCGACGGATCGACCGAGGCCTACGTCGGGCGTGTGCGGCGCGAGGTCGTCAAGCAACGCAAGGGGGAGAACGCTTACCGTGCGCTGCGAAGAGCGCTCGCGACGAGATGAACGAACCGTGGATTGACCCCGGACATCACCCGCTTTGGATGATCTCGGCACGGCCGGCCCGCGGTAGCGTCGCCGGCGGATGAGCTCGACCACTTACCTGGGACGTCCAGCAGTGGCACGGACCCCGGCGCTGTTCGGGCGTGTGATGGGGCTTGTCGCGCTGACAGTAGGGTTCGCGACGCTCGGCGTGTGGGTCGCGCGCGGCTGGGGTGGCGCCCAGTGGTTCATCGCATGGCTGCTCTCGCTGGGCTGCCTGCTCGGCTTGAACGTCGCCAACGCGCGGGGCAACACGGGACTCGCGTTGCTGCTGCTCCTCGCCTTCGGCCTGCTGATCGGCGCGAGCGTGGCAACGACCGTCAACTACTACGCCGCGACGGATCCGACGGCGGTCCGACAGGCGTTCGGGGCGACGGCTCTGTTCGTCGCGGCGCTCGGCTCTGGCGGATACGCGGTGCGCCGCGACCTCTCGTTTCTGTACCGGGCCCTGTTCTGGCTGCTGCTGGCCTTGATCGCGGCCGGGATCGTGCTGATCTTCGTCCACATCCCCGCGGCATACACGGCGTACTCGGTGGCCGGGCTCGCGATCTTCGGGCTCTACACGGTCGTCGACTTCAACCGCCTGCGACGGGCCGGCACCGAGGAGGCGATCCCGATCGCCGCCGGGATCTTCCTCGATGTCCTCAACGTGTTCCTGCTGTTCCTGCGGTTGTTCGGCCGCTCATCCTGAGCTCCAGCGGGCCTGGTCACAGCTCCAGCGCGCGCTCGACGAACGAGCGCCATTGCGCGTGAGCCCTGACGCGCCAGGCGCGATCGCGGATCGGCGCGATCACGTCGCCGGCGCTGATCCGCTCCCCGATTTCGAGCGTTGATTCCCACACCCCCGCGCCGACAGCCGCGAGCGCTGCGGCGCCGGCCGCTGTCGCGTCGATCACGCCGCGCTGGATCGCGACGCCGGCGGCGTCGGCTTGCAGCTGGAGCAGCGTCGGGTCGCGAGTCAGGCCGCCGTCGACTCTGACCAGTCGTGCTTGTCCGAGAGGTCGACCGCGGTCGGCCCGGCCACGAGCTTGCCGTCGAGCGTCGGAAACACGAGCACGCCCTTGGTCCGCTTCGTCGGCACCGGCAACAGGATCTGCTCGAGCCGCTCGCCGTCCGGGCACTGTTTCGCACGGTCAGCCCGCCGGGGTTGCACTCCACCGCGACCGCATTCCAGCCGGTGCGCAGATCCACGCCCTGGCCGGTAGCCGCGCCCGCCAGCGCGAGCGTATAGGTGACCGGATCGGTCACCGCCTCGCCCGGAATCTCGAGTGAGCCATCGCTGCCCAGGCTCACGGCGACGCCGTTGTGCCGGGCGTTCACCGCGAGCTCGGCAATCGTTGCTCGTTCAGATTCGTCGGCCAGGAGCATCCGCGCGCCGCATCGCATCAGCGGTACCCCGAGCGAGTCCAGCACCTCGTCACGAATTTGGGCTGTGGCCAGGATCAGCTCAGTCTCGAGCTCGCCCGGCGTCGACTCGAAGCCGGTGTGAAGGATGCCCGAGTTCGTCCCGCTTGCGCCCAGACCGGGTTCGGGCTCGGCCTCGAGCAGGGCGACCGTCGGTCCTCGCCGCGCGAGAGAGAGCGCCGTGGCGCAGCCAACCACGCCCGCTCCGATCACCGCGACCTCGAATTCCGGGGCCATGAGATGGCTTAGCCCGCTGACCCGGCAGCGATCAGGAACCGCTCGCAGATTCCCCGGCCGACCTCGTTCCAGCGGGCGATCTGCGCGCGCGTCTGCTCGCGCAGGGCCGGCCAGTCGAGGCCGAGCGCGACGGCATCCTCGTCACTGTGGTAGCCGAGGATCCACTGGTCAGCGTCGTGCGCCCTGACCTCGGCATGAAACTGGATGCCCCAGGCGCGATCGCCGATCCGGTAGGCCTGGAGCACGGTCTTCGACCGAGCCAGCGCGACCGCGCCCGGGGGCAGCGGTATCTCGTAGCTGTGCCACTCGAACGCCGTGAACCGCGGTGCCAGCGGACCGATCAGCGGGTCCCCGGCGGTGTCGGGCGTGACGTGCACGTCGAACCAGCCGATTTCGGGCGCAGGCGCCCGACGGGGGGCCGCGCCGGCGGCCTCGGCCAGCAGCTGCGCGCCGAGACATACCCCGAGCACCGGCACGCGCCGCTCCAGCAGCTCGCTGAGTAGCTGCTTCTCGTCGGCGAGCCAGCGGTGCGCGTCCTCCTGGTCGGCATGCATCGCGCCGCCGAACGTCATCACTGCGTCAGCGCCGAGAGGATCGGTCGGGGCCTCGGTCTGCTCCGCGATCATCCACGGGAGCAGCTGCCAGCCCGCCAGCGCCGCGAACGGATCGGCAAACACGCCGGGTCCTGCGTCCCGCTGATGAACGATTGCGAGCGCACGCATCGCAGCGGATCAAAGCACGAGCGTGGCGCCGTGGTGGCGCAGCCACCGTGCTCGCTCGCGGTAATCCGGGCAGTGCTTGCCGAGCAGCGCCCAGAACCTCGGCGAGTGATCCATCACTTCGAGGTGGCAGACCTCGTGCCAGACGACATACTCGAGCACCGGCTCGGGCGCGAGCAGCAGACGCCAGTTGAAGCTCATCGCCCCCGAGCGCGAGCAGCTGGCCCAGCGCGTCCGCTGGCCGCGGATCGTGAGTTTCCCGTACGCATGCCCGGCCAGCGCGCAGGCGCGATCGAGCCGGGGCGCGATTTCATCGCGCGCGGCACGGCGATACCAGCGCTCGAGCGCGGCGGTCCGGTCGGGGCCGGCGGGCACCAGCAGCTGATCGCCACTGCGGTGGACCCGGCTGCGGCCCGGCTGGGGGACGGTCGCCAGCACCAGGCCGAGATATGGAACCCCGTCGCCGCGCGCGGCAACCGCCGCGCGCGCACGCTCCAGTTCCCGCATCCGGCGCTCGATCCACGGTCGCAGCTCGGAGATCGCGGCGGCAGCCTCGCGCTCGGACGCGCGCCGCGGCAGCACGACCTCAACTCCGCGAGCGGCGTCGACCGTCACGCGCACACGCCGCGCGCGCTCCGAACGGCGGACGTTGTATGAGATCGACTCCACGCCGCGACAGGGTACGGTGCCGCAAGACATGCCTGCGATCCCAGCGCTCACCGAGCCACTCAGCGACGGCCACATCCGGCTGCGAGCAGCCTCCGAACGCGACATTCCCGAAATCCTGATCGCCTACGAGGACGACCCGCAACTGCACCTGCGCCTCGGGGAGGATCGACCGCCGAGCGGAGCGCAGCTCGGGACCCGGGCCGAACTCGCTGCGGCGGAGCTCGCGGCCGGCAGCTGCGCTCGGCTGACGATCCTCGAGTCGGGCTCTGAGGACTGTTGCGGGCAGCTGACCCTGCACATGATCGACTGGGATCACCTCCGCGCGGAGCTGCAGATCTGGGTCGCCCCGCAGCTCCGCCGGCGTGGGCTCGCCCGCCGCGCGCTGCGGCTGCCGGCGCCATGGTTGTTCAATGACTGTGGCCTGATGCGGATCACGTTGCTGATCGAGCCCGACAACGAACCGATGCTGCGGGCGGCCAGCGCCGCCGGCTTTGTCGAGGAGGGCGTACTGCGCGGCTACACGCGCGAGCGCGGCAAGCGCGTTGACCGCGCGGTTCTCTCACTGCTGCCCCAGGACATGCGCCGATGATCCAGCACTGGCGCGTCAAGCTTCCGCCCGGAGTCCGCTCGCCGTTCGAGGTCTACATCAACGGCGTGCAGCAGGAGCTCGGCACCGATTACCAGCTTTCCGCGGGGGAGTTGCTGTTCGAACGCGAGCTGGTCAACCAGAAGCTCGGCGCCTGGGCGTGGTTTCTCGGCTTCTGGGGGATCGGTACGTACAAACGCAACGACGAGGTCGACATTCGCTACGAGCGCGACGGGGCGCCGATGGTCGCCCACGCGCTGGAGATCATTCCGCCAGCGGGTGAGCAGGCCCCGTCCTGACCACTTCGCGGCGGACCCAGGGCGCGAGCAGCCGCAGCGCTGAGAGGATCGCACGGGTGGCGTGTGAGCGGTTGAGCGTGTAGAAGTGGATGCCGGGCGCGCCGCGCGCGAGCAGCTCGGCGCACTGCAGGGTCGCGTATGCCACCCCGAGCTGATGGACGGCCTCGGGATCGAGGGCCCGCCATTCGAGCGCCTCGAGCAGCGCGGCTGGGATCGTCGCGCCGCATCTGCCGGTGATCGTCTTGATCTGGGCGGCGTCGGTGATCGGCATGATGCCGGGGATGATCGGCACCTCGATGCCGACGGCGCGGGCCTCCTCGACGAAGCGGAAGTACAGCTCGTTGTCGAAGAACAGCTGCGTGATCAGGAACGACACGCCGCTATCGACCTTGCGCTTGAGGAAGTGAAGGTCGTGGATCATGTCCGGCGCCTCGGGGTGGACCTCGGGGAAGCACGCAGCGCCGACGCTGAACGGATATCCCTCGCGGATCAGCATCGCCAGCTCGGTCGAGTACTGCAGCCCACCGGGATGCGCGCTCCACTCAGCCTCGCCGGCCGGGGGATCGCCTCGCAGCGCGAGCACGTTCTCGATCCCTGCGTGCAGCATCCCATCGAGGATCACGGTCAGCTCATCCTTCGTCGAGCCGACGCAGCTGAGGTGAGCCATCGCCTCGATCCCGAGGTCCCGCTTGATCCAATGCGTCAGATCAACGGTGCGGTCGCGCGTGGACCCGAGCGCCCCGTACGTGACCGACACGAAATCGGGCTCGAGCTCGCGCAGTGCCTCGAGCGTCGCCCGCAGCTTGCGCTCGCCCTCGTCGGTCTTCGGCGGGAAGAACTCGAACGAGAAGACGGGGCCGTCGCTGGCGGCGATGATCTCGTCGATCCGCATCGTACGGGCAATGTATCAACCTTGACACAGGCGTGTCAAGGTTGACCGGCCAATTGTGTTGACGGCCAACCGTCGGTCGGCTCTACGCCAGCCGCCATCGCTCGAGCTTGCCGTCGGGTTCCCGTGCGACCCGGCCCTGCAGCTCGAGATGGCGCAGGTAGCACAGCGTCTGCGACAGCAGCCAAGCCCCGTTGAACTCCGTCACCGGCTCGCCGTACACGCTGGGGCTGATCTCCAGCGCGTTTCTCGGCTCGCCGGCGAGCGCGGCCAGCACGGCGTCCAGGCGCTCGCGCACGAGCGAGCGGTTTCCCTCGATGTGCCCATGGACATCGACGAACGGGCGGCCGTGTCCCGACAGCGCCAGCCGGGCGTCGAGCGCATCAGCAGCATCCAGGGAGGACATGAATTCCCCGACGGGGTCGGGTGTCCACCCATAGTCGTAGTACAGCGAGATCCGTCCGAGTACATGATCGCCCGAGATCAGCACCCGCTGCTCTCGCTGGAACAGGCACACATGTGAGGGCGCGTGCCCGGGGGTCTCGTGCACAGTCAAGGTCCCGAGGTCGGTCTCGATCTCCACGCCCGGCACGAGCGCGCGGTCGGGCTCGATCACGCGCGCGATCCCCGACGGAAGGCCTCCGATCCGATCGGCGTAGCGTCGCAGCGCCTCCTCGGGCACCCCGCTCTGACGTCCGACTTCGATCCGCCGAGCAACGGCGGCCTGCGGGTCCTCGGCGTTGCGGATTGCGTGCTCGTGGTTGGGATGCATCCACAACTCGCAGCCCGCGAGCTCGCAGATCGGGGCGGCTTGGCCCCAGTGATCGGAGTGGGCGTGGGTGCATGCGACCAGGCGCACGTGCTCGAGTCGCAGGTTGACCTGGTCGAGCGCTCGCTCCAGTTGCGCGAGCGAATCAGGCTGGTGCATCCCGGTGTCGATCAGCACGACGCCCGACCCGGCGGCGATCGCCCAGGCGTTGCCGTGCGGCACGCCGGGCCACGGCAGCGGCAGGCGCAGCCGCCACATCCCCGGCAGGACCCGCTCGCCTCGCCCGAGCTCGCGTTGTTGCTTGGTCACGCGGCGCACGATATTCGCGCCGCGTACACTGCGCCGCGTCGATGGCCTCAACGTCGGATATCGCCAAGCAATATTTCGACGCGATCACTGCGCACGACCTCGATGCTGCCACCGCCCTGTGGGCGCCCGGCGCGATCGATCGGCTCGTCGGTCAGCAGGACCTGATCGCGCCCGACGGTATACGCGCGTACTTCTCGGCGCTCTACGACGCGTTCCCCGATTTCACGCTCGGGGTCGTCGACCTGACGACCTATCGCAACCGGACAGCCGTCCGGTGGCAGGCATCCGGGACCTTCGCCGGGCCCGGGCTGTTTCAGGGATTCGCGCCCAACGGTGCGCGGATCGGGATTGAGGGCTGCGACGTCCTGACCGTCACCGACGATCTGATCAGGCACAACGACGCGTACGTCGACTCCGGTGACATCGCGCGCCAGCTCGGGCTCCTGCCACCGGCGGGTTCGGCCGCCGAGGCGCGGCTCGCGAAGCTCGCCAACGCCCGCACCAAGGTCCGATCGTGGGTCCACGGTGCCGAGCCCGAACGGATCGCCGAAGGCGTGTGGATCGTCCGCGGCGGCTTTCCGATCAAGACGATGAACGTCTATCTGATCGAGCATGAGGGTGGCGTCACGATGTTCGATGCGGGGATCTCCGACATGACGGATGCCCTGCGCTCAGCCGGCGCCCGCCTCGGCGGGATCAAGCGGATCGTGCTCGGCCATGCCGACGCCGATCATCGAGGCGCCGCGCACGGCATCGATGCGCCGATCTACTGCCATCCTGCTGAGCGGGTCGCGGCTGAGTCGGACGCCGCCTTTCGGGACTACTGGGACCTCTCGAAGCTGGCACCCCACGGGCGCCTCCTGCTCGGCAAGCTGCTGCCCGCCTGGGACGGCGGCGGCGTGAAGGTCGCCGGCACGGTCCAGGAAGGGGATCTGCTCGCGGGATTCCGGGTGATCGAGCTTCCCGGCCACGCACCCGGGCTGATCGGGCTGTTCCGAGACTCCGACCGGGTCGCTCTGGTGTCGGACTGTTTCTACACACTTGACGTTCAGACAGGAATCAAGGGTCCTGCACGCGTGCCGCACCCGGCCTTCAACGCCGACACCGAGAAGGCACGGGCATCGATCGGAAAGCTCGCCGGGCTGGAGCCATCGGTCGCATGGGCGGGCCATGCCGGCCCGGTCACTGGTGACGTTCGCAGCCAGCTCGAGCGGGCTGCCTCGGTCCCCGCGTAGACGCGTGGGCCGCCGGCATCGTCAGCGAGAGAAGCTGGTTGCGCCGGCGAGTGAGTACCGCGATGACGAAGGGAACGTCCTCGAGCTCAGAGGGTCGCTGACGCCCGCGACGCGCCGTGCGTACGCCGCCGTGCTCAGCGGCGGCCTCCAGCGCGAGGACGCATGGCAGCGCGCAGTCGAGCTGCTGTTCGAGCACCTGGCGGTCTCGTGGACGATCGCGGGGCTTCAGATCACGCGCCAGAAGGAGCTGCTCGGGCGATACCGGATGGCCTCGCAGACCGAGCGCCAATTCGTCCGGGACACCCTCCGGCAACACGTCACTAAGCAGTTCCCGGAATTGCAGGCGCCATGAGCGCGGCGCTTGTCCCAGACCCTGACGCGTTCGCGGCGCTGCTGTGCGATTGGTGCCTCGAGGTGCAGCGTGGGCAGTACGTGCTTGTCGGGGCCCCGCTGCAGGCGGCGCCGCTCGTGCGCGCGCTGCACCGGGCACTGCTGACACGTGAGGCTTGGCCGGGGATCCGAGTTGCGCCCGCGGATTTTGCCGAGGACTTCTACCGCTATGCGACGGATATGCACCTCGACCGCTTCCACGAGCTCGAGTTCGCCGAGGCGCAAGCGGCCGATGCGATGCTGGGGATCGACGCGCCGACGAACACCCGCGCGCTGGCGGGGATCGATCCAGCGCTGATCGCGCGCGCGGCCCGCGCCCGTGCACCGATTCACGAAGCGCGGATGGAGTCGCGCTGGTGCGGGACGCTGTGGCCGACGCCGGCACTAGCGCAGCAGGCCGGCATGGGCGATCGCGAGCACGCGGAGTTCGTCAACCGCGCGCTGTTCCTCGATCGTCCCGACCCACTGCAAGCCTGGCGTGAGCTCAGCGCCGACCAGCAACGACTGGTGCAGCGGCTATCGAGCGCGACCGAGATTCACATCGAGGCTGAGGGCACCGACCTGCGCCTGCGCGTGGACGGACGCACCTGGATCAATTCAGACGGCCGGCGCAATATGCCAAGCGGCGAGGTCTTCACCGGCCCACTCGAGGACTCGGCGCAGGGCACGATCCGATTCACGGTGCCATCAAGCCCGCGTGGCGTCGAGGTGTCAGACGTGGAGCTGACCTTCGAGCACGGCAAGGTCGTGAACGCGCGGGCCGGCCGGGGCGAGGAGTACCTGCGCTCAGCGCTTGCGATCGACGACGGCGCCCGCCTCCTGGGGGAAATCGGGATCGGCACGAATGCAGGGATCGATCGGGCAACCGGCGCGGTGCTGCTCGACGAGAAGATGGCCGGAACGGTTCATCTCGCACTCGGTCGCTCCTATCCGGAGACCGGCGGGCGCAATGCCTCGGCGCTGCACTGGGACCTGATTTGTGACCTCAGGGAGGGGGGCCGGATGGGGGTAGATGGCCAAGCTCTTAACGAGAACGGACGCTTCGTCGAGTAGCTTCCACCGTCCGATGCGCCGCACCAAGATTGTCGCCACGATCGGGCCCGCCTCCAGGGATCCGGAAACGCTCACGCGGATGGTCGCCGCAGGGGTCGACGTCGCCCGGCTCAACTTCTCCCACGGCGACCGCGAATTGCACGCCGAGAATGCTGAGCGCGTGCGTGCGGCTGCTTCCGCCGCCGGCCGGCAGGTCGCGATCCTGCAGGACCTTCCCGGTCCGAAGATCCGGATCGGCCCCGTCCAGGACGGCCTCGTGGAGCTGAAGCCGGGAGAGAAGCTCCTGCTGGAGTGCGGAGCCAACGGCGTCGGCAACGAGCAGCGCCTGTCGGTCAGCTGGGGCGGCCTCGCCGGCGCGGTCGAGTCCGGCGACGTGATCTACCTCTCCGACGGCGCGATCAGGCTGCGGGTGGAGACAGTGCGTGCCGGCGACGGCGAGATCGAGACGGCGGTCGAGATTGGCGGGGCGGTCGCCTCACGGCAGGGTCTGAACATCCCCGGCTCGACGCGCGGGTTGCCGGCGGTACCGGAAGAGGATCTCGACATGCTGCGCTTCGGCGAGTCGATCGGCGTTGACCTCGTCGCGCTGTCGTTCGTGCGGACCGCCGAGGACGTGACGAGCGTGCGCAAGCACACCCGGCTACCGCTGATCGCGAAGATCGAGAAACCGCAGGCGGTTGACGCTGCGGAGGAGATCATCCGTGCGGCCGACTGCGTGATGGTCGCGCGCGGCGACCTCGGGATCGAGCTGCCGATCGAAGACGTGCCGATCGTCCAGAAGCAGCTGCTGCGAGTCGCCGGGCGCCTGGCGCGGCCTTCGATCACGGCCACGCAGATGCTGGACTCGATGGTTGCTTCCTCGCGTCCGACACGAGCCGAGGTGGCGGACGTCGCCAACGCGATCCTCGACGGCACCGACGCCGTCATGCTCTCGCAGGAGACGGCGGTCGGCGCGCATCCAGTGGGCGCCGTCGAGATGATGGCCTCGATCGCTGAACGGACCGAGCACACGCTCCCGTATCGCACGTGGAACGAGGAGCGCGTTCGCCGGGACGCCCGTGATGCCGCCTACACGGTCGCCTACAGCGCGTGCGCGGCTGCCCGCGACCTGCACCTGGCCGCGCTCGTCGTGCCGACGCTTTCGGGTCGCTCGGCGCGGCTGCTGTCCGCTCACCGTCCGCAGGTCCCGATCTATGCGCTGTCTCCTGGTCGCGAGACCGTCCGCCGTTGCAGCCTGATGTGGGGGGTGCAGGCGGCATCGATGCGCCGCCACGAGATCACCGAGGCGCTGATCGCGGACGCGGCGCGGCGCGTCGTCGAGCTCGGCTGGGTCAAGTCGGGCGCTCGGATCGGGATCACCGCCGGCTTGCCGAGCGGCCGTCCAGGCACAACCAGCCTGGTGCAGATCCAGCGCGTGTAGTAACTACGCCAGCGCGCGCGCGTAGAACTCGGCCTCCTGGCGCCCAAGCTCGGTCTTCGGCCGATCGCCGTAGAACCACTCCCGCGCAATCGAGTGGAAGTTGCCGCGGGCGTAGAGCTGAGAGATCACCGCAAGCGTCAGCACCTCCATGCGGCGGCCGAACAGATGGTCGGGTGGCGCGGACTCATGGCGCAGGTAGCCGAAGTACTCCGAGCGCGGATCGCTCATATCAATCAGCACCTGGGTGGCGTATTCCGGCGTCAGTTCGGCGTACTCGTCGGACGTATACCACGAGGTGGCGGCACGGAAGTGCTCGAGCACGCGCTCGGGCCTGAACTTCTCCGGATCTGGGAAGAAGCCGGTCTCGGTGCCGAGCCGCATGATCGTGTTGGTGTCGCCGTCGATGATGGCACGCGCAACCTCGATCTCGAGCTCGACCGATCCCGCCGGCATCCGCTTGAACAGCCCGAAGTCGAGAAACGCAACGCGGCCATCGGCGAGCAGCATCGAGTTGCCGGGGTGCGGATCGCCGGAAAATTGGTGATGGCGGTAAAGGCAGCCGAAGTAGAAGCGGAACAGGATCTCCCCGATGCGGTCGCGATCCTCCTGCTCGTAGCCCTTGAGCTCCTCAAAGCCGGCGCCTTCGACGTACTCGCTCACGAGTAGGCGCTCCCGGGACAGGGTCGTGATCACTTCTGGGATCTTGATGAACGGGTGTCCGCGGAAGATTCGGGCGAGCGCGCGCTGGTTCTGCGCTTCGAGCTCGTAGTCGAGTTCCTCGTGGATCCGCTCGCGGATCTCATCGCCGATCGCCTTGACGTCCATCCCGGGCGCGATCCGCTTCGCCAGCCGCAGGATCAGCCCTAGGTTCTGCACGTCGGCGCGCACGGCGGCCGCGACCCCGGGGTACTGGACCTTGACGGCGACCCGGCGCCCGTCGTGCAGCGTCGCGCGGTACACCTGACCGATCGAGGCCGCTGCGATCGGCTCCCGCTCGAACTCCTTGAACACGTCCTCGAGCGGATCCTCGAGCTGCTCGTCGATCACTTTGCGCATGTCGTTGAACGTGACCGTTGGTGCCGCGTCGCGCAGTGCGCCGAGCTTGCGCTGAAACTCGTCACGGTACTCGGGCGGCACGAGTCCGACGTCCAGGAACGACATCACCTGGCCGATCTTCATCGCGGCGCCCTTCATCTTTCCGAGCGCCGCGACGATCTGCTCGGCGGCTTCGACGTGACGGCGGTCGAGCGCAGCGTCGCGCCCGTCCTTGCTGCGGGCAACGTTCGCTGCGCGGGTTCCCGCCTGACGGATCGCCTGACCGGCTGCGAGCCCCCCAATCCTGGCGGTACGCCCCACGCGTGAGGTGGGGATCTTGTCCTTCGCCACTACTGCATGAATGCTATCCGGCCGGCGCGCCGGCGCCGCCGGAAGCGTTGCGCTCCACGCGCGAGCCCGGGACGATGTCGTCGGAGCCGTCGGGCCAGCGGATCCAGGCCTTGTGCCCGCCGTCGTAGTCATCGCCGAACAGGATCAGCGTCGCCGGCTCGCCGAGTGCAGTGCACGGCTCGCTGCCCTCGGGATCGAGGCCTCGCCAGATCCGCACGAATGCGTTGTGTTCCAGTTCCTCGGCCACCGTCGTCGGATCGGTATGACCCGGATGGATCCGGGTCTCCACGGGAAGCTTCAGCAGCTTGTCCATGATCGAGGACTTCAAGTCCGCATACGTCGTGTGGCCCGGCGCCCTGACGCCACCGACCGAGCCCCTGAACAGCGTGTCGCCGGTGAACACGTCAGTGCCGTTGACCAGCAGCGACAACATCCCGGCGGTGTGGCCGGGCGTATGCAGCGGCTCGATCTCGAGCGCGCCGCTGTGGATCGGCTGGCCCGGTTGCATCGTGCCGGTGGCGCCGGTCACCAGCTCGCGCTCGAGCCCGTGAATCAGCACCGGCGTACCGGGATAGCGCTCGAGCACCTGGTCGAGTTCCGCGACGTGATCGTGATGGTGATGCGTGAGCAGAATGTGTGTGAGCTCGAAGCGCATCCGCTCGAGCAGGTGAAGCAGCGGCGCAACCGGACCGCCCGCATCGATCATGACCGCGTGCGAGCCGAGCTCATCGGCCACCAGGTAGGTGTTCGACAGCCACTGATCGGACATCGAGCGCTCGATGATCATCTGTTGCCCACGATCGTAAACGGTCCCGCGCCGCGCACACGATACGCTGCGCCGACCATGTCGCTGATTCACACCTGCTACCGCATCACCGACGTCGACCGCTCCGTCTCGTTCTACAACGCGCTGGGCTTCAACGAGATCGGCCGGATCCCGATCCGAGAAGAGGCGATCAACGTGTTCATGGGCTTGCCAGAGGATGGCCCGGAGCCCAGGCTCGAGCTGACCTACAACATCGGCCGCGAGGAGCCGTATGAGATCGGCACCGGCTACGGGCACATCGCGATCACGACGAACGACCTCGACGAGACGCTCGAACGGCTCGGCCGGCAGGGCATCGAACCAGAGCGGCCGCCGTACAGCATCCGCGAGGGCGGTTCGCGCCTGTGTTTCGTCCGTGACCCGGACGGTTACAGAATTGAGCTGATTGAACGCGGCTAGCCAGGTAACCTTGGCTGAGTCGATGGTGGACACGAGCAAGATCGCCTATCTGCTCGAGCGGCTCGCCCAGGGTGTGGCCGCTCATGATCGCGAGAACCCGGGTCATCACACCTGGGGGATCGGAATGAGCCACTTCGACATCGAGCGGCTCGGTCTCGACGAGGGTGAGCACATCCTGCCCGGCATCGTGCTGCAGGGCGACAGCGGCGTAACCGGCGCTTTCCGGATCCTCTGCGACGGCGATCACGACCAGGGCATCGCCGAACAGGAGGAGGAGGTCATCGACGCGGTCGCATCTGAGGAGATCGCCGAGCCGGCCCACGCTCCCGGGCCCGGAGTCCCGCCACCCCTCCAGCCGCCGCTGTAAGGGTTCGCGTCGTCGGTCCTAAGCCTCGGCGGCGAGCAAGCATCAACCCGCGAGCGGGACCGCGACTCCGGCTCGTGCTGCCACCTGGGCGCTCAACCGCGCGATCGTCGGACACCCGATTCCGTGTCGGCGTCCGGCCCGGAGCACCGCACCCGCGATCGCGTCCAGCTCCGGCTCGCGGCCGGCCGCGATGTCACGTTGCATCGATGACGAGAGTTCCGCATGGGCATCGTCGAGCTCTGCCAGCCGCACCGCCGGATCGATGCTCGCGCCGTCCGCGTTGGCCACCGCGGCCGCCTCCTCAATGCATCCGACCAGCGCCGCCCGCCACTCCGGGTCACTGCGAATTAGTCCAATCGGCCGATCGCTGGCGCTCGTCGTGCACGCAAGCGCGTTCAAACGAACCAGCTTCGACCACAGGATCTGGGCCTCGCTCGGGCCAATCTCGGCCGGGATTCCGGCCGCGAGCAGCGTCGCGGCCAGCCGCTCGAGCGCCCGGCCAAGCGCGGGATCATCCGCCGCCAGGTCGACTCGCAGGAACGGGCTGCTCTGGACGATCCGCCCCGGCGCCGGACGGTCCGCCTCGATCCGGATCGCGCCCGCCGCCACGGACCTCGGGCCGAAGCGCTCGCGCAGCGGCGTCATGTGGTCAAGGCCATTCAGCAACGGCACGACGAGCGACGGCTCGGCCGCGACGCGCTCGAGGCTCGCCCGCAGCCCGGTCGCCTTGGTCGCGATCAACAGCACGTCGACCGGCGCTTGCAGCAGCGGCGTCGAGCTCGGCCGCGCAACGAAGTTGCCCAACCTGACGCTCTGTACATCGATCCCCCGTGCCGCGATCAGCTCCGCGGTCGATTCGCGGGCGATCACGGTCACGCCTTCGCCCGCCCGCGCCAGCGCGGCGGCAATGAAGCCGCCGACGCCCCCGGGCCCGAGAATCGCGATCGAACTCAAGGCCCGGAGGCCTATCACACCGTCGGTCACGCTATATCCTCGCCCGATCCTGTCCGAGCGCCCAAGCCAAACAGGCGCCGCGCCGGAGCTCTTGACCGAGCGCCTGAGGCTCCGCCAGTGGCGGCGGGCCGACGAGGTCGTGATGACGCGGATCAACTCCGATCCAGAGGTGATTCGTTACATCACCCGACCGCGCGGTCCGGTACCCACAACCGCGTTCTATGAGATCGTGACCGCTCACTGGGAGGCCCACGGTTTCGGATTCTGGGCGGTGGAGTCGCGGGAAGCGCGATCGCCCGGCGCTCTGCTCGGCTTCATCGGACTCGGATACCCGACCTTCATTCCGGAGCTCGCCGCACGAGTCGAGATCGGGTGGCGCCTGGCCCGGGATGCCTGGGGGCGGGGACTCGCGAGCGAGGGGGCCGCAGCGGTTCGCGATCACGCGTTGGGCCCGTTGGGCCTGTCCGAGCTGATCTCGATCATCGATCCCGGCAACACGCGCTCGCAGCGGGTCGCGGCGAAGCTCGGAATGAGCGTCTCCGAGCGCGTCGTGCATCCGGTGAGCCGCAGCGAGGTCGAAGTGTGGACGCTCACACCGATGCCACCGCAGGCGACGCCGCGACAGGCGTAGCGACTTCAACCGCAAGCTCGCGAGCTGACCCGACATTCCAGTTTCTGGCAAGGCAGCCGATCTTCTTGCTACGGAGTTACCAACGAGGTCGGGCAGACTTTGCACAACAGCTTCATCGCCGCAGTGCAGCGCCAGAGGCGCGAGCTCAGTGCTGTCCTGTTCGAGCTTCACCACGCGTGCCCGGTCGAGCCGCTGGAGGCGCAGTTCCGTCTGAACTCGGTCTGGACCGGCGCGTGGACGACGGTGATCGTCTGCATCCCGGCGCTGTTCTACGCCCTCACGACCGATGGCAGGGCAGACCAGACGCTGTTCATCATCGCCTGGGTCGTGGGACTGCTCGCCGGGCTCGTGTCGTTCATTCTGCCGTGGCGCTGGATCATCTCCTCCCGCTGGCGCGAGCTCGCGTTCCTGATCTGGACGATGCTCGATTTGGTCCTGATTGCGGTGGCCGCATTCAGCGACGGCGGTCTCAACAGCCCCGTCACCGGGCTGTTCTTCGCGCCGATCGTGTTCATGGGTGCCTCTTATCCGACGTGGTCGGTGAAGCTCGTTGCGACGATCGGCGTCGTCGGCTACGCCGCGCTGGCGGTGATCTCGGGGCAGTCGCTGGGCCGCGCGGTGCTCGCGCTCGGTGGACTCGGAGGGGCGGCGCTGATCTCCTCGTGGGCGGCGCACAACCACGAGGTGCGCCGGCGCAAGCTCGACCTGGCGTCGGTCACCGACCCGCTCACCGGCTGCCTGAACCGGCGCGGACTCGACACGGCCGCCGACGCCGAGCTTGGCCGGGCCGGACGTCACGGGGTGCCGGTGGCGCTGATGATCATCGATCTCGACGACTTCAAGGGATACAACGACACGCATGGACACGTGGCCGGCGATCAGCTACTGGCATGGGTCGCCCGGCAGATCGCATCCACCCTGCGCCCGACGGACGCGCTTGCTCGGATTGGCGGGGACGAGTTTGCCGTGCTCGTCGCGCACGCCGACACCGCGGCCGCGGAGCCGCTCGCGGAGCGGATCGAAATCGCCTGCTCCGAGCTCACCCATCACTGCACCGGGATTGCAAGCGCCCCCCTCGACGGAGATGACTTCGATGCTCTCTATCGCGCCGCCGACCGCAGGATGTACGAGCTCAAGCGCTCGCGCTATAGAGGATCGAGCAGCACGCCCGGGTTGAGGGCACCCGTCGGGTCGATCGACGTCTTAGCCCCGCGCAGGGCCGCCGCAAACGAGTCCGGTCGCTGACGGTCATACCACGGACGGTGGTCACGTCCGACGGCGTGGTGATGTGTGATCGTGCCGCCGCACTCGATCACCGCGTCCGACGCGGCCCGCTTGATCTCCGCCCACTGCTCGAGTTCGCCACCGCGGCTCGCCGGCGCGAGGATCGTGTAGTACGCAGCCGGCCCGTCGGGATACACGTGAGTAAAGCGGCAGGTAACAGAGCCCGCGCCGCACACCTCCTTGACGGCGGTGCGGGCGCGCTCCAGCACGCGCTTGTGAAACGACGGGAATCGCTCCCACGTGATCGCGGTCTCGAACGTTTCAGAGAGCACGCCGATCGCGATGAACATGTCCCGCAGATACGGCGCTCGCAGGAACGCTTCCCGCCAGCCGCTGACCGCGTCGGCGCCGTCGCCTTGCGCCCGGCGCTCCCAGCTTCCGCCGTGATCGCCGCAGCACTCCAGCGCCGTCGACATCGAGCTCTCGACGTCATGCCCCGCGGACTCGAACCCGAGTACCAGTAGCGCGTAGCTGCCGTCGCCGGCGCCGGTGATCTGCGCCTCTTGCGAGTCGATCAGCCGGCAGTTGGATGGATATAGGCCGGATTGCGACAGCGCCCTGACGGCCTCGGCACCGGCGGCGAAGTCGCTGAACCGCACGCCGGTGGTGGCGCGGTGCGACGGGCGGGGGCGCACGCGGACCCATGCTTCGGTGATCACGCCGAGGATTCCCTCAGACCCGATCAGCATCCGGTCGGGTGAGACCCCAGCGCCAGATCCGGGCAGCCTCCGGGACTCCCACACGCCGCCCGGCGTCAGCGCCCGCACGGACTCCACGAGATCGTCGATGTGCGTGTACAGCGTCGCGAAGTGGCCACCGGCGCGCGTCGCGATCCACCCTCCGAGCGTCGAGAACTGAAAGGACTGGGGGAAGTGGCGGAGCGTCAGCCCATGCTCCCCGAGTTGCCGTTCGAGTCGCGGCCCGGTCGCGCCCGCCTGGATCCGCGCCGACAGCGACACTGGGTCGACCTCGACCACGCGGTCGAGTCCTTTCAGATCGATCGTCACGACCCCCGTGTAGCCCTCGCCGACCCGCGGCTCGACGCCGCCGACGACGCTCGTCCCGCCGCCGAACGGGATCACGGCGGCGCCCGCCCCGATCGCCCACTCGAGCACCGCTTGCACTTGAGCCTCCTCGCGCGGGCGCGCGACGACGTCGGGCGCGTGCTCAAATTCCCCTCGAAACGCCCGCACGATGTCGCGG
Organism: uncultured Solirubrobacterales bacterium; assembly: GCA_963794285.1. Taxonomy (GTDB): domain Bacteria; phylum Actinomycetota; class Thermoleophilia; order Solirubrobacterales; family Solirubrobacteraceae; genus Palsa-465. The sequence continues at coordinate 34,111 of CAWCDS010000005.1, read as the reverse complement.
TAGGAGCGCCCATAGCTGTGCAGTGCCCGCTCGTACCCGTCGGCGAAGCAAAACTCCTCCAGCGCGGTTGGCGCTTTCAGTCTCGGCGGTCCCAGTTGCGGCAGCGGCGCCGGAAGCTCTGGTTCGGCAGAGCCGAACCCAAGGCGCTCGGATAGGAACCGCGCTGTGGCGCGCAGATCATCCTCGGAGGGCTGCTCGTCCTCATATCCCCAGCCCCAATGCTTCAGTCGCCGCTGCACGGACCGCGAGCCTACCCCGCTACCGTGTAGCGCGTGGCGACGGCACCCGGCCTATTGGCGCGCGGACCCTGGGAACCTGCTCAGGTCGAGGTCTCCTGGCTACGGCACCCGTTCGAGCCGCAACAGAGCGAGATCGACGCCGCCGACCTCGCGCTCAAGGCCTTGCGCGAGCGCGGCTCGCCCAGCCACGACGGCCTGGCGGCCCGGCTTGCCGGGTACGAAGTGCAGAACGGAAAACTGAAGCTGCAGCTGCAGCCCGCGCGCTGGGCGCTGCGCCTGATCCCTGAGAAGGCGGCCGGAAGTCTCGCGGCGACGTGCGTCGTGCGCGACTCAGACGGCCGCTGGCTCGCCGGTCGCAGAGCCGCCTGGCTTGCGTCATGGGCGGGGCGATGGGCGCTCGGAGCTGGGGGCGCCGTCGAGGTCGATGAGAATCCGACCGACACGATGAGCCGCGAGCTCCAGGAGGAGTGGTCGGTGCAGCCACAGCGACTGAGCATCGAAGCGCTCGTGCTCCTGCCTAGCGAGGTCGCGCTGCTGGTGGGCCTGGCGTGGCTCGCGCCCGGCGCCGCCGTGGAGCCCGACCACGAGCACGACGAGTTCGCATGGTGGCCGGCCGACGTCGCGCAGTGGCCGCCCGAGGCGGATGAGCCGCTGCGGCGGATGGCCGCGCTGCTGTCTCTCACTTGATGCGCCTGATCACGTTCCGGCGTCTGGAGGCGGCCTCCTTCACCCATTCGGCGGTCTACCTGGCGCTGCTGCTGTGCGCGTTTGTGCTTGGTAATCCGGAACCGGCGACGTTCATCCTCGGACTGACCCACGGCGTGATGTGGATCGGCATGTCGCTGCTCTGCATCGCAGCGGCGCGGGCGCGCGTGATCCCGTTCTGGCTGGCGGTGACGGTCGCCGTGCTTGGTGGGCTGGGACCGTTTTGCGGTTCGATCGGATTCCTCCTCGCCGATCGGCGCCGAGGCGAGGCGCCGCCTGCATCTGTGTCAATCGGCACACGTTACCCTTGAACCTGGATGGCTGTGGAAACGAGCACCACCGTGCAAGTCACGATGCCCGCAATGGGCGACTCGGTCGCCGAGGGCACTGTGCTCGAATGGCACAAACAGGAAGGTGACCAGGTTCAGGTCGACGAGACGCTGGTTGAAATCTCGACCGACAAGGTCGACGCCGAGGTCCCCGCGCCGGTCGCCGGCACGATCGTGAAGATCCATGCCGGCGAGGGCGACACCGTGTCCGTCGGCGCGCTGCTGGCGGAGATCTCGACCAATGGCGCCGCCGCGATGCCCGTTTCCGGCCAGGCGCCGCCGGCGACGGCCGCGGAGGCGGTCGCTGCGGCCGTTACCGAGGCCGAAGGAGAGGCTGCTGTCGAGACGATGATCGGCGAGACGATCGACATCGTCACTCCAACGGGTGGCGAATCCGTCACCGAGGGCACCATCTTGGAGTGGTCGGTGAAGGTCGGCGACACCGTCGGCGACGGCGACACGGTCGTCGAGATCTCGACCGACAAGGTCGACATGGAGCTCCCCGCGCCGGCTGCGGGCACGATCACCGAGATCCTCGCGCAGGAGGGGGACACGGTGACGGTCGGACAGGTGATCGCGCGGATGAGCGCGGGCGGGGCCACGTCCTCGAAGAGCGCGCCCGCGGCTGCCGTCCAGACTGATCTCTCACCGGGGGTCGCAATTGCGGGCGGCGACGGCGGGAGCGCCTCGCCGGTCGCCCGCCGCGTCGCCGCTGCCGAGGGAATCGACCTGAACGGCGTCCAGGGATCGGCCCGCGGCGGTCGGATCACGAAGGCCGACGTGCTCGCGGCCGCCACCAATGGCGCGACGGCCGCCCCATCGGCGGCGCAAGCCGCCCCAACGACACAACTGCTCAAGGGTGGCGCGGCTGTCCTCGCGCGCTACATGGACGAGAGCCGCTCGATCCCGACCGCGACGTCGTTTCGCACGCTCACCGTCACCGTCCTCGACGATCGCCGCAAGCAATTGAAGAACGCCGGCCTGCGGGTCTCGTTCACGCATCTGATCGCGTATGCGATCGCGCGGGTGGCGACCGAGGAGATGCCGGTGATGGCTCACCACTTCGAAGCAGTGGACGGTAAGCCGCACCGCGTCGACGACGGCGGCGTCAACCTCGGACTCGCCGTCGACGTCGAGAAGAAGGACGGCAGCCGCACGCTGATGGTGCCCGTGATCCGCGACGCCGGACGGCTCTCGTTCAAGGAATTCCTCGACGCGTACAACGCATTGGTCGAGAAGGCGCGGACCAACACGCTCGGCGCCGATGATCTCGTCGGCGCAAACGTGTCGTTGACGAATCCCGGCGGGATCGGGACTGTGGCGTCGGTGCCCCGGCTGATGGGCGGACAGGGGACGATCGTCGCGACCGGCTCGATCGCGTACCCGGTCGGGCTCGGGAAGATCGGAGCGATGATCGGCGCGGAGAAGGTCATGACGATGACCTCGACCTACGATCACCGGATCATCCAGGGAGCCGAATCGGGCCGGTTCCTACAGCGAATCGAGCTGCTCTTGCAGGGCGAGTCCGGGTTCTACGAGAGCGTGTTCGCGGATCTCGGCGTGGAACTGCCCGAGCTGCCGCCACCGCCCGCCCCCGCAGCGGCCGCCGTGGCAGCCGCGGCGCCGGCAGCCACCGCCGTTTCGGCCGTGCCCGATGAGGAGTTGCTGCAGGCCGTTCAGGCGGCGACGTCGCTGTTGAAGGCCCATCGCACGCACGGCCACCTCGCGGCCAAGCTCGATCCGCTCGGTCGTGAGCCCGAAGGCGATCCGGCGCTCGATCCCGAGCCGCTCGGGCTGACGCCCGAGCTGATGGCGAAGATCCCTGCGCGGATCCTGCGCATGTACGTCCCGGGGACAACCCTGGCGGACGCGCTGCCGCACCTGCGCGAGACCTACTGCGGACCGATCGCATACGAGATCGAGCACATCGCCTCACACCGCCAGCGGCTGTGGCTGCGCGAGGCGATCGAGTCCGGCACGTTCCGCAAGCCGCTCGCCAACGAGGAGCACAAGGCGCTGCTCAAGCGGCTGACCGAGGTCGACGCGCTCGAGCGGTTCATGCACAAGGCCTACCTCGGGCAGAAGCAGTTCTCGATCGAGGGCCTTGACATGACCGTGCCGATGCTCGACGAGATCATCCAGCTCGCGGCCACCCGCGGCGCGCGGGAGGTCGTGATCGGGATGGCCCACCGCGGGCGGCTGAACGTCCTCGCCCACAACCTCGGCCGACCCTACGACACGATCTTCGCCGAGTTCGAGGGCTCCTCGACGCTCGAGCCGATCACGACGATCCCGCAGGGCGGGACCGGCGACGTCAAATACCACCACGGGGCCCAGGGCTCCTACCAGTTGGGTGGGCGGGACCGAGTCGAGTCGATCATCGTGCGCCTGGAGTCCAATCCCTCGCACCTCGAGTTCGTGGCGCCGGTAGCGTCGGGCTCGACCCGGGCCGTACAGACGACGCGCCAGGGTCCGCACGCACACCAGGACACCAACGCCGCGATCCCGATCATCCTCCACGGCGACGCCGCGTTCCCCGGCCAGGGGATCGTCGCCGAGACGCTGAACCTGCAGGCGCTCGACGGCTACTCGGTCGGCGGCACGATCCACCTGATCCAGAACAACCAGGTCGGCTTCACGACCGACCCCGAGGATGCGCGCTCGACACGGTGGGCGTCGGACCTCGCGAAGGGCTATGACGTCCCGATCATTCACGTCAACGCCGACGACGTCGGCGCCTGCGTCGCGGCCGTGCGGCTCGCGTTCGCGTTCCGCCAGGAGTTCGGCCACGACTTCCTGATCGACCTGATCGGCTACCGGCGCTTTGGCCACAACGAGGCCGACGAGCCGGCGTACACGCAGCCGGAGATGTACCAGGTGATCAAGAAACACGCGCCGACGCGCGAGCTGTACGCCAAGCAGCTGATCGAGCAGGGCGTCGTCACCGAGCGCGAGTCGACCGAGATGACCGACGAGGTCTGGTCGGCGCTGACCGAGGAGCACCAGCGGCTGAAGGCCCGGATCAGCGCTGCGAAGGAAATTGAGCACGCGACCGGCGAGTACCAGCTCGATCGCACCGCCTCGCCCGAGGTGAAGACCGCCGTGTCGGGTGATCGTCTGCGGGTGTTGAACGAGGAGCTCCAGTCGGTACCGGATGGGTTCACGATTCACCCCAAGCTCGTCCGCCAGCTCGAGCAGCGCGACGAAGCCCTCGGTGAGCACGGCGGGATCGTGTGGGCGCACGCCGAGGCACTGGCGTTCGCGTCGCTGCTGACCGAGGGGATCCCGATCCGCCTGACCGGACAGGACGCCGAGCGCGGCACCTTCTCGCAGCGGCACCTGGTCCTGCACGATCCGAAGACCGGTCAGGAGTACTGCGCGATGCAGCACCTGCCAGGCGCGCTGGCGCCGATGGAGCTGCACAATTCGCCGCTTTCGGAGACGGCCTGTCTGGGGTTCGAGTACGGCTACTCGCAGGAGGGGCCGGAGACGCTCGTCCTATGGGAGGCGCAGTTCGGCGACTTCGTCAACAGCGCTCAGGTGATCATCGATCAGTTCATCACCCCCGGCCTTGCGAAATGGGGCCAGACCTCGCGGCTGACGCTGCTGTTGCCCCACGGCTACGAGGGCTCGGGACCCGAGCACTCCTCGGCGCGCTTGGAGCGCTTCCTCCAGCTCGCCTCCGAGGGCAACATTCGCGTGGCCAACTGCACCACGCCCGCTCAGTACTTCCACCTGCTTCGCCGTCAGGCGCGCATCGCCAAGCAGCGGCCGCTCGTGATCATGACGCCCAAGTCGCTGCTGCGCCTGCCCCAGGCGACAAGCAATGTCGACGAGCTGGCGAACGGGCGCTTCCAGCCGGTGCTGGCCGAACCCGACGTCGATCCAGCCGAGGTGACGCGGCTGCTCCTGTGCAGCGGCAAGATCTACTACGACCTGGTCGGCCACCGGTCTCGCGAAGGCTTGTCTCAGGTTGCCGTCGGCCGGGTCGAGTTGCTGTACCCGTTCCCGCAGGCCGAGATCCTCTCGCTCGTGTCGACCTACCCCAAGCTCCAAGAGGTCGTGTGGGTCCAAGAGGAACCGCGCAACATGGGCGCGCGCGCACACATGTCGCCGCGGCTGCTTCAGATCCTGCCCGAGCATCTCCAGTTCGGCTACGTCGGACGGCCAGAGCGCGCCGCCTCGGGCGAGGGCTACCCCGTCGCGCACGCGGAGGAGCAGAACCGGATCGTCATGACCGCCCTGGACCTCGGTCAGCCGGTCTCCCAGTACCCGCGCAAGCCGCCAGGCGAGCGGTAATCGCTCGCGGGTCACCGCCACCGGACCCAAGGTCGCCGCCGCACTGCAAGGCATCCACACCCGCGCTCCAAACGCCCGCGTCCTGATCGTTGGCTATCCCGACGGGTTGCCCATCAATGGCTCAAGTTGCTGGCCGCTGGTCCCGATGTCCGCCGGCGACATCACCTACTTCAATTCGCTGGAACCAGGTTGAACAGCGTGATCGCTTCAGCCGCGGCGTCCAACGGCGCGACATTCGTCGACACCTTCAACTCGAGCATCGGCCACGATGCCTGCAAGGGCCCCGGGACCGCGTGGGTCAACGGGATCCTGCCCACGTCGGCCGCGTTTCCGCTGCACCCCAACCAAGCCGGCGAGGCGAATATGGGACGTCAGGTGCTGGCCGCGCTGGGGTAGTCCTCGCCGCCCGGCGAGGCGAATATGGGACGTCAGGTGCTGGCCGCGCTGGGGTAGTCCTCGCCGCCCGGCGAGGCGAATATGGGACGTCAGGTGCTGGCCGCGGTGGGGTAGTCCTCGCCGCCTGCACGGGACGTGGCGTCGGGCCTTTCCCAGGTCTGACACTCTTGTCGCATCAGATTCCGTAGAGACGGCTCTCGTCGCGACACCTCACGCCGCCATCTGGCGCCGACCCTCGGCGTGCATGACATGGCGATCGACCTCGGCACCGCGAACACGCTCGTGTACGTGGCCGGCCGCGGCATCGTCGTGTCCGAGCCGTCGGTGGTCGCCTCCGACGTCGACACCGGCGAGGTGCACGCGGTCGGCTCGGACGCGGAGCGGATGATCGGGCGCACACCGGCGACGATCTCGGCCACGCGCCCGCTTCGCCACGGCGTGATCGCGGACTTCGAGGTGACCGAGCAGATGCTGCGGTATTTCATCCGCAAGGTCCTCAACCGGCGGATGGCGCATCCGCGGCTGATCGTGTGTGCTCCCTCGGGCGTGACCGAGGTCGAGAAGCGGGCCGTCGAGGAGGCATCGCTCGCGGCCGGCGCACGGCGGGTTCATCTGATCGAGGAGCCGATCGCGGCGGCGATCGGGGCCGGAGTGGCGATCGAGGAGCCGGTCGGGCGGATGGTCGTCGACGTCGGTGGCGGGACCAGCGAGATGGCGGTCATTTCCCTCGGCGGGATCGTGATCTCCCGCTCGGTCCGTGTCGGCGGCTACGAGATGGACGAGGCGATCACCCAGTATCTGCGTGCTGCCTACCAGCTGGCGATCGGATCGCGCACCGCCGAGACGATCAAGATCGCGATTGGATCGGTCACGCCGCTGCATCCGGAGGAGACGTTTGAAGTGCGCGGGCGGCACCTGATCACGGGTCTCCCAACCGCCGTGCATCTCCACAGCGAGGAAGTGCGCTCGGCGATCATGTCGCCGATCCGGGAGATCCTTCAGGCGATCCGCGACACGCTCGAGCAGACGCCGCCGGAACTCGCCAGCGACGTCGCCAAGGACGGGATCCTGCTCGCCGGTGGCGGAACGCTCGTGCGAGGCTTTCCCGAGCTTGTCGGAGCGGAGACCGGGATGCCGGTGTTCCGCGCGGAGTCACCGCTCACATGCGTCGCTTTCGGGTCCGGTCAGGCCCTTGACCACATCGACCAGCTCACGATCGCCGCCCGGCGGCGCCGCCTGGAAACGACGCCGGACTGGCGAACGGCCTATTAGTGTTGCACTAGCCTCAATGGATCCCGACGAGCCCGGCGCAGACCCAGTTCGACGCGCCGGCGCCGCCGTTCCAGATCCGAGACGCGACCGCATCTTGTTCAGACTTGCTCGCGAGGTACGCGGCGGGCCCGGTTCCTCCAAACCCGGCCCAGGTGCTCGGAATGATCTGGTAGTAGCCAGAGGCGCCGGCGCTGTTGGGCGGCAGGTTCTGACCGCCTGACTCGCACAGCACGATCGCGTACGGGATCGCCCAGCCGCCCGACGGTCCGAGCGCCGGGCCGCCGGAGGTGGGGAAGGTCTGGCTGGCGGCCGCGCGCGCGGCGGCGGCGGCTGCTTGCTGCGCCTTCAGGCGCGCGATCGCGCCCTGGAGCTTGCTCGCCTTGGCGCGGCTGGCGGCGAGTGCATCACGCTGCGCGGCCCGCGCCTGCGCGAGGGCGGCCTGCCTTGACTGCAGCAGCGCGTTCATCCCGGCGAGCGCCTGAGCGTGCAGCGCCGCACCCTGCGTGATCTCGCGGTCGGCGGCCTCGAGCTTCCCGAGCCGCTGAGCTGCGGTGTCCGCTCTGGCCTTGGCGTCTTTGGTGATGGAGATGACCGTCTGCTGTTGCTGCTGCGCCCGGTGCAGGAAGTCGAGCTTCTCGAGCAGGTCCGTGAAGCCACGGGCGTCGAGCACGACCGAGACAAGATCCGGATGGTCGCCCTCGTAGCTTGAGACGAGCTGGCGGGAGAGCAGCATCCGAGCCTGGCCAAGGCGGCGGCGCAGATGCGCCAGCAGTCGCCGCTCGCGAACGAGCGCCGTCTGGGTGCTGGCCAGCGTCGCGCGGTCGCGCGCGAGCTCGGCGCGGACGGCGGCTTCGCGCGACTGGACGAGCGAGATCTGACCGTCGAGGGAGCTGATCACTTGCGAGAGCCTGCTGACGCTGGATGAGAGGCTCTGTTGGCGGCTCTGCTGTGCACCGAGCTGCGAGTTCAGCTGGCTGATGCTGCTGGCCCCCGCGCTCTGCAGCTGTGCTGTGGGCGCCGCCGCAAGCGCGACCACGACGGCGACGGCGGTGGCCGCGATCGTGCTGGGGTGGGTTCGGCGGCGAAAGCTCATGCGTGTCGCCTACGGGGTTAGCTGTCGGGCTCGCGCTGGTGCGCTACGCCACCATCAGGCGGCGATTCGCCCCGAGAGACATGTGCATCGGGTCCCCCGCTTCCCCGCGATGAGCAGGGAATTCGGCGGGGTGACCATATCAAGATGAGGCCTCGCTCGGCCCGTCCGGGCCATATCCTCCACGGCCGTGGAGTCTCGTCGCGTTGCTCGGATCCTCGATCGTGTGCGGGCCACACCGCCCGGCTTCGTGCGCACCTACGGCGACGTCTCGCCCGGTGCACCGCGCGTTGCGGGCGCGGCGTTGCACGCGTGCGACGATCCGTCGGTGCCCTGGCACCGGATCGTGCGCGCCGATGGGTCGCTGGCGAAAGGCTCGCGGCAGCGCCGGCTGCTGCAGCGCGAAGGAGTCCCGTTCAAGGGTCAGCGGGTCGACATGCGGGTTGCCAGGCTCCCCGAGTCCCTCTAGCCATGTGGATTCAGCGGCAGATTCGTCTGGAACCCCGCCCGCGGGGCTTCCATCTCGTCACCCGCGAGGTGTTGAGCGCGCTGCCCGAGCTGCGTGATATCTCGGTCGGGCTGCTGCATCTGCTGATCCAGCACACATCGGCGTCCCTGACCCTGAACGAGAACGCCTCGCCGGAGGTGCGGCGCGATTTTGAGACGTGGTTCACGCTGGCCGTGCCGGAGAACGCCGGGTTCTGGACCCACACGCTCGAGGGCCCCGACGACATGCCGGCCCACGTCAAGGCCTCGCTGCTCGGGCCGTCGCTGATGCTGCCGGTCTCCGGCGGGCGGCTGGCGCTTGGAACCTGGCAGGGGATCTACCTGTGCGAGCACCGCGACCGGGGCGGGGCGCGCTCGCTCGTCGCGACGGTCTGGGGAGCCGCGCGCGACGATTGAGTTGGGGGCCTCCTCGGGGGTCAGCGACCCTGCCACACGGGGGCGCGCTTCTCGGCGAACGCGATTGACCCCTCGCGCGCGTCCTCGGAGGCCATCACCGGGCCGGCAATCTCAGCCTGCCTCGTGAAGAACTCCGAGTCCGGCCAATCGACCGACTCAACCAGGATCCGCTTCGTCGCCGCAAGCGCCAGTGGACCGTTGACCGCGACCGCGCCGGCCAGCTCGAGCGCAGTACCCAGCGCCTCGCCCGGCTCGGCAAGGCGGTTCACCAGCCCAAGCTCGTAACCGCGCTCGGCCGTGATCGGGTCGCCCGTCAACGCCAGTTCCATCGCCACGTTGCGAGGAAGCACTCGCGGCAGCCGCAGCAGCCCGCCGGCGGCGGCGACGAGCGATCGCTTGACCTCGGGGATCCCGAGCTTGGCGCCGCGGGCGGCGACGATCAAATCGCAGGACAGTGCGACCTCGAGGCCGCCCGCGACCGCGAAGCCTTCGACCGCCGCGATCAGCGGCTTCGCCGAGGACCGCTGCGTGATCCCGGCAAAGCCGCGGTCGCCGGCGTGCGGCGACTCGCCGGCGACGAACGCCTTCAGGTCCATCCCTGCGCAGAAGCCCTTGCCGGCACCATTGAGCACCCCGAGCGATAACGCCGGGTCGGCGTCGAGCTGATCGAGTGCCGCCGCGATCCCCGTCGCGACGGCGGCGTTGACCGCGTTGCGCTGATCGGGACGGTTGATCGTGATGACGAGAACGCGCTCGCGGCGTTCGGTGAGGACTGCCGGCTCATCGGTCATGCCGCGAACAATTTCAGTTCGGGCTCGCGCTCGCCTCGGAGCACTGCGAGGTCGACCTCGACGCACCCGATCCCCCGTGACTCTGCCAGCACCCGCGCCTGCGGTTTGATCGCCTGCGCAGCAAGTACGCCGCGGCATGACTCGAAGGCCGGATCGCAGCGAATCCGCTCGAGGTAGCGAGTCAGCTGCTCGACAGCCTCGATTCCAGCGACCCGCTTGATCTCGACCGCCACCCATGCCTCCTCGCTGTCGCGGCACATCAGGTCGACGGGTCCGATGTCGGTCGGCCATTCGCGACGAACGAGCCGCAGCCCCTCGCCGCACCAATGTGGCTGCTCGGCGAGCAACTCCTGCAAATGCGCCTCGACGCCGTCCTTGGCGAGGGCCACGTCCTCGTCGGGCGAGCCCATCTCGTGACTGATGTCCGAGAGCACCTCGGTGATCGCGATCTCGAGCCGGTCCTCACTCGAGCCGGCGCGCTTTCGGACCACCATCAGCTCAGGCGACTCCTCGATCACCGTCGGCGGTGTCATCCAGTTCAGCGGCTTGTACCCCCCAGCATCGGCATGGACCAAAACCGACCCGTCGGCCTTGACCATGATCAGCCGGAGCGCTTCAGGGAGCAGCGCATCGAGCCGACCGGAATAGCGCACCTCGCAACGAGCGACGATCAACCGCATAGGGCTGAAAACGTAGTGGCCGCCTCGGATGGCGGTCTCCGCAACGCGTTGATCGATCAGCCGCGACCGGAAGCACAAATCTCTGCTGATCATCAGCGCGGGCTGATGCTTTTATGATCCGGGGTGCAGTGATGCGCAACCAGCTTCGCCCCCTATTCGACCGAGTTGTAATCAAGGAGCTCGATCCTGACCGGATCCGGCGCTCCGGACTGATCGTGCCGCCTGGCTCAGACGAGCCGCCTCCGCAGCACGGGATCGTGCTCGCGGTCGGGCCGGGACTTGACTGGTGGGATCACGTCGGCGTGCAGATGCCGGTCAAGCCGGGCGATCACGTCGTCTTCCCGGCATCGGCAGGAGCGTGGATCGAGGTCGACGAGGAGCGTCTGCTCGTGTGCCGCGTCGGCGAGTTGCTCGGCGTGCTCGAGCACGTTGAGGACTGCCCGCTGTGCGGGGGCCGCGGGCCGGCGAACGGCGATGCCTGCCCTGTGTGCGGGCGCGAGGGGTCCGTCACCTCCCCCTGAGCGTCGCCTCGCTGCCGGTGCGGATGTGTCGCAGCGGCCGCGCGGCCGGCTCGTGATTTAGGCGGCCGTCCGCTCGGACAGCTCGCGCGGACCGGACGCTTCGATGCGCGCCAGCAGCTCGGCGACCTCCGCGTCGTGGCCGAGGGATAGGGCGCGCGCACACGCCTCGACGCATTCCCTCAGCCGGTCGGTCCGGGCGAGCGCGTGGGCGTACGTTGACCACGCCGGCGATGAATCGGGATCGATCCGCGTTGCCGCCTCGGCGGCGGAAACCTCGGCGCCGACGTCGCCGGCCAGGTGATAGGCGAGTGCAAGGTCGAGCAGTCCCTCGACGGTCGGCCCGATCAGCCGGGCGCGCTCGAGCGCCGCGATCGCTGCGGTGCGGTCCATCAGTTGCAGCCGCAGGCGGCCGAGCCGCTCCCACGCTGAGGCGTCGGCAGGCGCGCGCTCGGCGGCGCGCTGCGCGGCATCGGCTGCGAGGTCATGCGCGCCCATGTCTTCGTAGATCCTCGACGCGAACCGCTCGGGCGTCGGGCGGTCGGTGTCGACCCGGGCCCAATCGCGGACCGCGCGAGCGGCGGCGGGGAGGTTCCCCGACTGCCAGAACGCAACTGTCAACAGCCGCAGCACGACCGGGTTGTTGGGTTCGGCGTCGCGCGCGTAGATCAGGCGCTGGGCGGCAACCTTGGGATCACCCTCCGCGAGCGCATGCTGGGCGGCCGTCATGAACCGCTGCACCCGATCGGCGGCGGGATCGGGCTTTGAGAAGTCGACGAACTGGAGCGATCCGGCCGGCACGGTGCGGACCCCGACCGCAAACGACGTCCGCGCCCATTGCTGCACGTCGTCACCGTCGCCTGAGAAGTAGATCCCGTTGACCGTCCCCACACCCCACTCGGGATACGACAGGCAGCGCGCGTAGCGGTGCACGACCGAGTGATCGGGGACACGTGAGCCGAAGGGGTCGTGCTTCTCACGGTCGGCAGCGGCCGCGCGAGCGCGCTGCTCCTCTTCGTACGCGCGCCGGCCGGCCTCCTCGCGGGCTCGGCGCGTCGCCGCCGCCGAGACCTTGACGGCGTTACGGCTGACGCGGCCGCCGCGCGAGGTCTCGGCGATCTGCTCGAGCTGGTCGGCTGCCTCGTTGATCGCCTGAAGGTGGCGCTGGTGCTCGTGCTGGCGGCCCGGGGGCGCGATATCGGGGTGCCAGCGCTTGGCCATCCGCCGCCGCGCAAGCTGGACGCTGCGCTTGTCGAACGGCGCCTCGAGCTCCAGCAGGAGCATCGCTTGTTCGAGATCGAGGATCCGGGCCATGTGTCGCACCTACGTTAGCGGCGACGAGCGAACGGGCGGCGCAACGAATCACGACTACACCGTCGCATGTCAGGCACCACAATTGCAACAAATTAGTCTCAATTGGATGCAGTTGGACTAAATGGGCTTATCGTCCGCGACATGAACAGCCGCCGGCGGTCCACGAGGAGGGTCACCGCGACCGCGACTGCGGTGCTCCTCGGAGGATTCCTCACCGCTGGGCTGGGGGCCGCGATGATCTCGCTGCTGCTCGCGATGCTCGGCCGTGACAGCTCCGGCTGTGCCGGCACCGGCACCGGGAGCGCCGCCGCGATTTCGCTCGGTCCTCCCGGAAGCGGGCAGCTCGTCGGTGCGAGCGAGTACGGCGGTCCGGGCGATCCGCGATCCGGGGCCACCGGCGCGCGCGGGGACAACCTGCTCCAGCACCCTGACACCTACGCCGAGCTCGGCGGGCTCACGTGGCAGACGGCCGCGGCGATGGGGGGCCTGCAGTACCTGGCGCCGCTCCGGATCACCTGGGGCGGCCATTCCGCGATCGCCTACAAGCGCGACTTCGGTTTGGGCGGCGGTCCGGTCGGCGGGCTTCCGCGCGTGATCGACCTGTGGTGGCAGTTCGCCGGCCGGATCGGGATTCCGTATCAGAACGGCCTGTGGTCGGGCCCGGTCCGGGTCCAGCGACCGCCGGACGGCGGGGCGGCGAATCTGCTCGGGCAGACGGCGCTGCATGCGGCCTCGCTGCTCCCGGGCGCCACCGATCCCCAGAGTCCGTCCGCTTGCGCGCCGGGCAGCCTCAGCGGCGTGTCGCTGACCCCCGGGCCGCGCGCGCGGATGCTGCCGAATGGGCTTGCGGCTGCGCCGCAAGCTGCCCCGCTCGCCATCAAGGAGCTGATCGCGGCCGGCAACCAGATCGCGGGCAAGCCGTACGTCTATGGTGCCGCCCACGGGCTGCCGCTGTCGGCGATCGCGCCGGCCTATGACTGTTCCTCCAGCGTTGAGCATCTGCTGTACGGCGCGAGGCTGCTGCCGGTCAGCTACGGCGCCGCCTCCAGTCAGCTCGAGAGCTTTGGGCAGCCGGGTCCGGGCCGCTGGGTGACCCTCTACGCGAACGCAAGCCACGTGTTCATGTACGTGGCGGGGCTTCGCTGGGACACTCACAACGCCGCCGGGGCGGGGGACGGAGGCGCAGGCATCGGCTGGCATCCGCTGGTGCGCAGCGCGGTCGGGTTCGTGCCGCGGCATCCGGCGGGGTTGTGATCGTGCGAGCGCTGCTCGCCATGCTCGTCGCGATCCCGCTTGCAGGGTGCAGTTCGCTCGGGAGCACTCAGAGCCACTCGGCGGTGCCTTCGAAGCTCACGCAGGCCGAGGCGACTCACGAATACCCTTCGCCTCCCGCGTCGGCGCAGGCAGCGGCCGGCGGCGCGGCGAGCCCGTCGCGAGCGGTCGGGAGCTTCGCCGCCGCGTACATCAACTGGACCGCCGAGACGGTAGCGGCGCGGATGCGCGTGCTCGCGTCGGAGAGCGTCGGCCAGGCGCGCTCATCGATGCAGCTCGCCGCCGCGCAGACGGCGCAGGACTACGAGCTACAGCGCGGCGGCATCGCCAACAGCGGCACGGTCGAGGCCGTGGCGCCGCTCGCCGGGCGCCGCGGCCAGTACGTCGTCGTCACCCGCGAGCTGACGACCGCCACCGCCACGACCGCGTACGAGGGCCTTCGACCGGCCTGGCACGTTGCGATCGCAGCCGTCGTGCAGCTCCGGCCCGGGCGATGGGTCGTCAGCCGCTGGCAGCCAGAGAGCTAAGACGGCTTCCTTTCAATGCGCAGCGACGTTGAGCGCCACCGCTGTCCCGAAGCACACCAGCGCGAGCACCCGGATCAGCAGCCCCGCCTTGTCGCCGGGCCGCCCGGTGACCATCCCGACGATCGCCAGCGACATGCAGGCGACGGCGATCAGCGCGAAAATCGCGGCGAGTACGCGCAACATCGACAGTGTTCTACTCTCGTCGTGTGTCCTCGCAATACATCTTCACGACCTTCAAGCTCGCGCGCCGGTATCCGCCCGACCGTCAGGTCCTGAGCGACATCTCGCTCTCGTTCTATCCGGGGGCGAAGATCGGAGTGCTCGGCTACAACGGCGCCGGCAAGTCGACGCTGCTGCGGATCATGGCCGGACTCGACACCGAGTTCGACGGGCAAGCACAGCTCGCGCCCGGCGCCACCGTCGGTCTGCTCGAGCAGGAGCCGGAGCTCGACCCGAACAAAGACGTGCGCAGCAACGTCGAGGACGGCGTCGCCGAGGTCCGGGCGCTGCTGGATCGCTTCAACGAGCTGTCGATGAACTACTCCGACGAAACCGCCGATGAGTTCTCGCGTGTCCAGGAGAAGATCGACGCGGTCGACGGTTGGAATCTCGACACGACGCTTGAAATCGCGATGGACGCGCTGCGCTGCCCGCCGCCGGACGCCGACGTGTCGAAGCTCTCAGGCGGCGAACGCCGCCGGGTCGCGCTGTGCCGGCTGCTGCTCGGCCAGCCCGACCTGCTGCTGCTCGACGAGCCCACCAACCATCTCGATGCGGAGTCCGTGGCCTGGCTCGAACGCCACCTCCACGATTACCCGGGCACGGTCGTGGCGATCACACACGATCGCTACTTCCTCGACAACGTCGCCGGCTGGATTCTCGAGCTCGATCGCGGGCGCGGGATCCCCTACCAGGGCAACTATTCCGGCTGGCTCGAGCAGAAGCGCGCGCGGCTGGAAGCCGAGGAGCGACAGGAGACCGCACGCCGGCGCACGATCGACCGCGAGCTCGAGTGGGTCAGGCTCAACGCGAGCGCCCGGCGCAACAAGCCGAAGGCGCGCCTGAACGCCTACGAGGCGCTGCTGGCCGAGGATCGCAACGTCAAGCTCGACCAGGTCCAGATCCACATCCCCGCCGGTCCGCGACTTGGCGAAATCGTCGTCGAGGCTGAGGGCCTGCGCAAGGCCTACGGCGACCGCGTTCTGATCGACGATCTGAGCTTCAAGCTCCCGCGCGGCGGGATCGTCGGCGTGATCGGCCCAAACGGGGCCGGCAAGACGACGCTGATCAGGATGATCACGGGCCAGGAAACCCCGGACGAAGGAAAGCTGCGGTTGGGCGAGACCGTCGAGTTGGCCTACGTCGACCAGTCGCGGGACGCCCTTGACGCGAGCAGGTCCGTCTGGGAGGAGATCTCGGGCGGCGCCGACCAGATCTCGCTCGGCGACCGGACCGTCAACAGCCGCGCGTACGTCGCCGGCTTCAACTTCAAGGGCACCGACCAGCAGACGAAGGTCGGCAAGCTCTCAGGCGGCGAGCGCAACCGGCTTCACCTCGCCAAGCTGCTGCGCAGCGGCGGCAACCTGCTGCTGCTCGACGAGCCGACCAACGACCTCGACGTCGACACGCTCCGCGCGCTGGAAGAGGCGCTGCTGTCGTTCGCCGGCTGTGCCGTAGTCGTGTCCCACGACCGCTGGTTCCTCGATCGCATCGCCACCCACGTGCTCGCGTTCGAAGG
This sequence comes from uncultured Solirubrobacterales bacterium, assembly GCA_963794285.1. Lineage (GTDB taxonomy): Bacteria > Actinomycetota > Thermoleophilia > Solirubrobacterales > Solirubrobacteraceae > Palsa-465. The sequence goes on along the minus strand of CAWCDS010000005.1, from coordinate 18,038 downwards.
CGATTCGCAGGTGCGCTGGTTCGAGGGGAACTTCGAGGCATACGAGAGCTTCCGCCACGAGCAGCTCGGCGCCGAGGCCGACCGGCCACACCGGATCACCTACAAGAAGCTCGTCCGCGGTTAGGCTACGCCCGTGGCGGACCCTTCCAAGGCTGTCCTGATCACCGGCTGTTCCTCCGGAATCGGCCACGCAACCGCAGAGCGCCTGCTCAACGACGGCTGGAAGGTGTACGCGACAGCTCGGCGTCCCGAGGCGATCGCCGACCTGGCGCAGAGAGGCGCGACGACGCTGGCGTTGGATGTTTGCGACGAGCAGTCGATGGGAGCTGCGGTGGCGGCGGTCAGGGAGGCCGAAGGCGCCGTCGGCGTGCTGATCAACAACGCCGGCTACAGCCAATCGGGCGCTGTCGAGAGCGTCCCGCTCGATCAGGTGCGCCGGCAGTTCGAGACAAACGTGTTCGGCCTGATCCGGATGTGTCAGCTGGTGTTGCCCGCAATGCGCGAGCAACGCTGGGGCAAGATCGTCAACATCAGCTCGATGGGCGGCCGGCTGACGTTTCCCGGCGGTGGTCTGTACCACGCGACGAAGTACGCGGTCGAGGCGATCAGCGATGCGATGCGCTTCGAGGTACGCGGCTTTGGAGTCGACGTGATCCTGATCGAGCCGGGGCTGATCGTGACCGGGTTCGGAGACGCGGCGACCGCGACGGTGCCGGCCGACGGCGAAGGTCCGTACACGCACTTCAACGAGGCGGTCGCGACGCTGACCACGAACGCGTACAAGGGCCCGATGTCGAAGCTCGGCGCCGGGCCCGAAGCCGTCGCCGGCAAGATCGCCGGCGCTTTGCGCTCAGAGCACCCGAAGCCTCGCTACCCGGTGACGCCGAGTGCGCATCTGATGATCAATCAGCGGCGGCTCACGCCGGACCGGATCTGGGACCGGATCATGCGCACGCAGTTCCCGACGCCGAAGCCCTGATTCATCAGGGTGCGTCGTGGGCCGTTAGGCTGCGAGTTCGACCGCGAGCGCCGCGTGGAGTTCCGCCGCGTCGCTGACGACCACGTCGGCCGCCGTCAGCGACTCGGCCGTGTACGGGCCGGTCGTCACGGCGATGCACTGGACCTCATCCGCCTGCGCGCAGGCGATGTCGCGCGGCGTGTCGCCGATCACGATCGTCATCGCCCGCGGGTAGGGCGCGCCGAGGCTGCCGGCTCGCCGCCGGGCGATCGCCGGCAGCGCGGCGCGATCCTCGGCGTCGGAGCCGAACGCGCCCTGGCCGGACGGGAAGTAACCGCCGATTCCTGCCTTGGCCAGCTTCAACCGCGCCACTGCTTCGTAGTTGCCCGTCAGCAACCCGAGTACGGCATCGTCGCGGGCGGAGAGCCAGTCCAGCAGTTCGCGCACACCTGGGAGCACCGTGTGAGACAGATCCTCGGTGCAGAGGCGCGCGTACACCCGGCCGCACTCCTCACGGACCGCATCGGCCCGCTCGTCGATCCTGCGTGCCGAGACACCTGCGTCGAGCAGCAGCGCGCGAGCGATCTCTCCATCTGTACGCCCGGCGGGAGCTATCGGTCGGCGCGCAGTCCGCGCATCGACGCCGTGGACTTCGAGCAGCGCTGCATACAGCGCGTCGCGATGAGCATCGGTCGCGCCGGCCACGAGCGTGCCGTCGATGTCGAACAGCAGCAGCATTGCCGCCGAACGGCTCGGTGCCAGCCTCAGCTCAGCGCTCAAACGACATGCCCGGCTTCAGTCGCTGAGCGAACGCTGCGATCAAGCGGGCGGCAGCGTCGACGTCCTGCAATGAGACCAGCTCGACCGGCGAGTGCATGTACCGGCAGGGGACCGAGACCAGCCCGGTCGGGATGCCTGAGCGGCTGACATGAATCGCATCGGCGTCGGTGCCCGTCCCCCTCCCGAGCGACTCGACCGTGAACGCGATCCCTTCGGCCTCTCCAGCTTCGTGCAACAGCTCGAACAGGAGCGGATGCAGTGTCGTCCCGCGTGCAACCACCGGGCCCGAATCGAGTGTGTGCTTGGTGATCTCACCAAGCTCGATCCCGGGCTGATCGGTCGCAAAGGTCAGATCGACGGCGATCGCAAGATCGGGCTTGTGCGCGAACGCGCTCGTCCGCGAGCCGGCGAACGTTGTCTCCTCCTGGGCTACGGCGAACGCCACGACATCGCCCGGCGCGCCGCCGCCTGCGGCCACGAGCCGGGCCGCCTCCGCCGCCACGTAGCAGCCGACGCGGTTGTCGAGCGCGCGCGAGACGACACGTCCGTGTGGTAGCTCGACCGGATCAGCGTCAATCACGGCCACATCTCCGATTCGCACCATCGTCCCCGCCTCCTCGCCGTCTTTGGCGCCGATGTCGATGTGGAGATCCTTTGTCTCTGGGACCTTCTTGCGATCCTCGTCCTTGAGCAGGTGGATCGGCTTGCGGCCGATCACGCCCGCAAGCGCGCCATCGCGGGTGCTCAGCGTCACGCGCTGACCGATCAGCACGGCCGGGTCCCAACCCCCGACCTGACCGAATCGCAGGTACCCGTTCTCGTCGATGTGCGAGATGTGCAAACCGATCTCGTCGATGTGGCCGACGATCGCGAGCGTTGGGCCGCCCGCCGTCCCTCGAACTCGCGCGAACGAGGAGCCGACGTGGTCGCCGCCGACCTCATGCGCAAACGCTTGACAGCCCTCACGCCAGGCGCGCGCAGGACTGGTCTCATGGCCGGACGGCCCGGCGGCTGTGAGCAGCTTGTGGAGTAGCTCGGGGATCGCCACTGGGCTGAAGGCTATTGCAGCGGCTCGGTCGTTGTAGACGAACGTTTGATACGGGGGCGTCTCATCTCGATCGCTCAGGCAGCCAGCAGCTCGCGAAGCACAAACTGGAGGATGCCGCCGTGCCAGAAGTAGCGCTGCTCCTGCGGTGTGTCGATCCGGACAGTCACCGCGAATTGCAAGGGCGCTTGCGCTTCGGAGTCGACCTTGACCGTGACCTCGCGCGGGATTGAGGCAGCACCGGCAAGCCCGGCCACGCTGAACTGTTCATGTCCCGTCAGGCCGAGTGACTGCACCGACTCGCCGCTCTTGAACTGCAGCGGCAGCACGCCCATGCCGACCAGGTTCGAGCGGTGGATGCGCTCGAAACTCTCTGCGATCACGGCGCGGACCCCGAGCAAGCGTGTCCCCTTCGCGGCCCAGTCGCGGCTCGATCCCGAGCCGTACTCCTTGCCGGCGAGCACGACCAGCGGGGTTTCCTCCTCGAGGTAGCGCATCGCGGCGTCGTAGATCGCCATCTGCTCTCCGTCCGGCAGGTGCAGCGTCACGCCGCCCTCCGTACCTGGAGCCAGCTGATTTCGCAGGCGGATGTTCGCGAACGTGCCACGCATCATCACCTCGTGATTGCCCCGCCGCGAGCCGTAGGAGTTGAAGTCCTTCGGCTGAACGCCGTGCTCGATCAGGTATCTGCCGGCGGGACTGTCGCGCTTGATCGAACCCGCCGGGGAGATGTGATCGGTGGTGACGCTGTCGCCGAGCACCGCGAGCACACGCGCGTTCTCGATGTCGGTCACGGGTTCGGGCTCCGTCGGCAGGTTCTCGAAGAACGGCGGCCGCCGGACGTAGGTCGACTCGGGCTCCCACGCAAACCGGTCACCGGTCGGGACCGCCAGCGAGTTCCAGCGCTCATCACCGTCGAACACCTCGCCGTAGCTCTTGCGGAACATGTCTGACTGGACCGCCTCCTGGACCGCCCAGGCAACCTCCGCGGTGCTCGGCCACACGTCTTTGAGGTACACCGGATGGCCGTGCTGATCCTCGCCCAGGGGCTCGTCGTAGAGGTCGATGTCCATCGTCCCCGCCAGCGCGTACGCGACACACAGCGGCGGCGATGCGAGGTAGTTCATCTTCACGTCCGGGTTGATCCGACCCTCGAAGTTGCGGTTGCCCGACAGCACCGAGACCACGGCCAGGTCCTCGGCATTGACGACGTTCGAGATCTCGTCCGGCAGCGGTCCGCTGTTGCCGATGCAGGTCGTGCAGCCGTAACCGACAAGGTGAAAGCCGAGCGCCTCGAGGTACTCGGTCAAGGCCGCCCGCTCCAGGTACTCGGTCACGACCTTCGATCCTGGTGCCAGCGAGGTCTTGACCCACGGCTTCACGTTCAGTCCCTTCTGGACCGCGTTGCGCGCGAGGATCCCAGCGCCGAGCATCACGGACGGGTTCGACGTGTTCGTGCAGCTGGTGATTGCGGCGATCACGACGTGGCCGTGGTCGAGCTCGGTTTCGGTCCCGTCCTCCAGCGTGACGGGGGTTATCGTGCGCGTGCGCTCGGCGACCTGCGTGCCGGTGGGCGGGGACGAAATCACGCCGGGCTCGTGCCCGGGGCCGTTGGGCACGTGGGTCGAGACCGGGTCGCTCGCCGGGAAGCTCTCGGCGACGTTCTCGTCCTCGGGGTCCTCATCGGGCAGATAGCCCTCGAGCGCCGTCCGGAAGGCGGCCTTTGACTGGGTCAGCGAGACCCGGTCCTGCGGACGCTTCGGGCCGGCGATGCTCGGGACCACCGACCCCAGGTCGAGCTCGAGCGTCTCGGTGTACGTCGGCTCCCCGACAGGGTCGTCATCGTGCCACAGGCCCTGCTCCTTGGCGTAGGCCTCGACCAGGTTGATCAGCGTTTTTGGCCGCCCCGTGAACTCCAGATAGCGGAGCGTCTCGGCGTCGACCGGGAAGATCGCGCAGGTGGAACCGAACTCCGGCGACATGTTGCCGATCGTCGCGCGGTCAGCCAGCGGCAAGCGTGCGAGCCCGGCGCCGTAGAACTCGACGAACTTCCCGACAACGCCGTGCCGACGCAGCATCTCGGTGACCGTCAGCACGAGATCGGTGGCGGTCGCTCCTTCGTGCAGCTCGCCGGTCAGCTTGAACCCGAGCACCTGAGGGATCAGCATCGACATCGGCTGGCCGAGCATCGCGGCCTCCGCCTCGATCCCGCCCACGCCCCAGCCGAGCACGCCGAGGCCGTTGATCATCGTCGTGTGCGAGTCGGTGCCGACGAGCGTGTCCGGATAGGCGAGCGGGAGTTGGGATCGGTCTCCCTCGTCGACGAATACGACGCGCGCGAGGTACTCCAAGTTGACCTGGTGGACGATCCCGGTGTCAGGTGGGACGACGGCGAAATTGCGAAACGCCCCCTGGCCCCACCGCAGGAACGCATAGCGCTCCTGATTTCGCTCGAACTCGAGTTCGGCGTTGCGCTCAAACGCGAGCCGCGAACCGAACACGTCGACCTGGACCGAGTGGTCGATCACAAGTTCCGCCGGTACCAGCGGGTTGATCTTCGCTGGATCGCCTCGCATCTCACGCATCGCGTCGCGCATCGCCGCGAGGTCGACGACGGCGGGGACGCCGGTGAAATCCTGCATGATCACCCGTGCGGGAGTGAATGCGATTTCCTTGCTCGGCTCATCAATGGCGTTCCAGCTCGCGAGCGCCGCGATGTCCTGGGCGCGAATCGAATCGCCATCCTCGTTGCGCAGCAGGTTCTCGAGCAGGATCTTCAGCGAGAACGGCAGGCGGGCAATGTCGAATCTCTGCTGGAGCGCGTCGAGCCGAAAGATCTCGTAGGTGCGCTCACCCACGCTGAGCGTGGCTTTCGCGTTGAAGCTGTCAGGTGTCACTTTTCCGGTTCTCCTGGTCTCAGTCCGTCTATGAGCTACCGCTTACTCTAGGCCGGCCGCTCCTACACAGCTCTTAGCCATGTCTTCGCCCGAGCTTCGAGCTGGTGCCGATGCTTCTCCCATCACAGCAACAGTCCCCGCTTGAGGAGAACAACGATGAGCGTGCTGAACCGAGCGATCGCAGGCCTAGCGACCCTGGTAGCCGGGGCCGTTGTCGTCGCCGCCGCATACACGGAAGCGCACCGCGTACCCGACCAGCCATGAGCACAGATTCGATCTCATACTCCGGCCCGTCCCGTGCGCGCATCGCGCGGCGCGCCCGGTTTGCGCGTGCTGGCGAACGACTGCACGCTCTGCGACCGGAGCTGCTTGGGCTGCTCGGCCTCGCCGCGATCCTCAACCTCTGGGGACTCAGCATCAACGGCTGGGCCAACACCTACTACAGCGCCGCCGTGCGATCGATGAGCACGAGCTGGCATAACTTCCTGTTCGCCTCGCTTGACCCCAGCGGCCTGATGACGGTCGACAAGCCGCCGCTCGGCCTCTGGATCCAGGCGCTGTCGGTGCGCGTGTTCGGCTTCCACCCGCTCAGCATGCTCGTACCGCAGGCGCTGATGGGCGTGATTGCCGTCGGCTTGGTCTATGACCTCGCCAGGCGCCGTTTCGGCCGCGCCGCGGGATTCGTCGCCGGCCTCGCGCTGGCTAGCACTCCCGTCGTCGTCGCCGTCTCGCGGCACAACAACCCTGACGAGCTACTGGTGCTGTGCTCGGTGGCGGCGCTGTGGTTTGCGGTCCGCGCGTTCGAGACGGGACGCACGCGCTGGCTCGTCCTCAGCGGGATCGCCGTCGGGCTCGGGTTCGAGACCAAGATGGGCGTCGCGCTGATGGTCGTTCCAGGGATCGCGGCGGCATGGATCTGGATCGGACCGTCCCTGCGTGGTCGGCTCGCCGCCGCGCGAGCCCTGCTGGCAGGCGGCGCTGCGATGGCGACCGTCGGTCTCGCCTGGCCGCTGCTCGTGACCTTGACGCCGGCCGCCGACCGACCGTGGATCTCGGGCACGTCGGATAACAGCATCTGGTCACTGATCTTCGGTTACAACGGCCTCGGCCGCGTAGCGGGCCAGACCGGCGGCCCAGGCGGGGGCGGAGGTCCGGGCGCCGGCGGCCCGGGCGCCGGCGGCAACTCGCTGTTCGGCGGAGCCACCGGTCCGTTCCGGCTGTTGCAGTCGGGACTCGGCGACCAGGCAGGATGGCTGTTGGGCTTTGCGCTCGTCTCGGGACTGTCGGTGCTCGTGCTGACGCGGCTGCGCCGGCGCGACCCACGCACGGGCTGGCTGATCGCGGTCGGCGGAGCGCTTCTGAGCACTGCGGTGACGTTCAGCTTCGCCGGGGGCATCTTCCATCCGTACTACGTTTCGTTGGTTGCTCCGTTTGCGGCGTTGCTGATCGGCGCCGGGGTCGGCGAGATGCTGCCGGCCCCGTTTGGGGTCGCGACCGGCGGCCGCTCGGCGCGGATCATCGCGCCACTCGCGATCGGAGCCGGCGCGATCACCGAGCTGGTCGTGCTCGGTGAGCTGAACGGCCAGCTGCCGTGGGCGACGCCGCTGGTGATCGCGATCGGGTGTGGCGCGGCGATCGTGCTTGCCCTACGCCTCGGGCCGCGTGCACGGGTCGCCGTCTGCGCGGTGGCGATCCTGGCGCTGCTGGCCGCGCCGGCGACCTGGGCAGCTGAGACGCTCGGCCACGCGACGAATGGGACGTTCCCGACGGGCGGGCCGGCGAGCGCCGCGGCCGGCGGCCCGGGCGGCGGCGGCTTTGGTCCCGGTCGCGGCGGCGTCGGCGCTCAAGCCGGACCGTCCGCCGGCGGCTTTGGCGGCCGCTCGCCCGGAACAACGGGTGGGTTCGCCGGCCCACCCGGGCTCGCGGGCGGCTTCGGTGGCCAACCCGGCGCGCTCGCCGCCGCCGCCGGCATGTTCGGTGGCGACAGCAGCACGCTCGCGGCCGCGATCAACTACGCCAAGGCACACGGAGGCGGGACGATCGGCGTCTCGAGCCAGAGCGGTGCGGCGGCCGCGATCCTGTCGAGCAACGCGAACGTCGCGGGGCTCGGCGGCTTCTCTGGACGGGAGAGTTCAGTCAGCGCCTCGTGGATCGCCTCAGAAGTTCACTCCGGGCGTCTGCGCTGGGTACTTGCCGACGCCGGCACGAACGCCCGGCTGCCCGGAGACACCCGGACCGGGAGCCAAACCGCGATCAGTATCGTCGAAAAGTCGTGTAAGAACGTGACGTTTACCACCCAAACTGGGTCTAAGGTGACGATGTACGACTGTGCCGGGCGCGCCGGCGCGATTTTGAACGCCTCCAACAACCAGGGTGGATAGCCCGCAATGCTCAAGTTTCAGGTGCGAAGGCCGAAACGTACTCTTGTGCGCTTGTGGATGCCAATCCCATTGATCGTCGCTGCACTGTTCGCGGCCGCGGCGCCGGCCGCGCTGGCCGATAGCGTCACCAGCTCGAACTGGGCCGGCTACGCCGTGCACCGCGCCGGCATGGGGTTCAAGAAAGTCGCGGCCGCCTGGACTCAGCCGACTGCCACCTGCACGGAGGGAAGCCAGGCGTACTCGGCGATTTGGGTCGGGCTGGGCGGTTACAACGAGAGCTCCACCGCGCTCGAGCAGATCGGCTCCGAGGTCGACTGCACGGCGTCGGGCAAGGTTGACTCGAGCGTCTGGTACGAGCTGGTCCCCGCCGCCTCGCAAACGATCAAGATGCGCGTTCGCCCCGGCGACGGCCTGTACGCCACCGTGACGGTCAATGGCAACAAGGTTGTTCTGACGATCCTTGACGCGACCACCCATCGGTCGTTCAAGAAGACCCTCCATGCGTCGGCGGTCGACGTCTCCTCGGCCGAGTGGATCGTCGAGGCGCCGTCGGATTGCATCAGCGCCAACACCTGTCAGACGCTTCCGCTCGCGGACTTCGGCTCCGCGGCGTTCGCCTTCGCCGGCGCCCAATCGGTCGCCGGGCATCTCGGCACGATCTCTGACCCGGCCTGGGACGTCTCGAAGATTCGGCTCACGGCCACCGGGCATCGCTTCGTCGGCTACAACGGCTCGTCGTCGCTGGTCGGCGTCGCAACGCCGTCGGTCCTCGCCCCCAGCGGCAGTTCGTTCAAAGTCACGTACTCGACAGTCTCCGCCCAGAGCAGCCCGTTCCTCACCCAGCACGCGTCGGCGTCGCTGGCCGGGCGGCTCGTTCACCCTCTGCGCTAGCCCGGCCAGCGCTTGGGCGCAGCCGCTCGGCGCGAGCGATCGCATTCTCCGCCAACCCCGCCGACCCGCGGCGCTTGCCGGCGGGCCCAACGTAAGAGCCCTCTGAGCCGGCTCCTATGAACCTCTTACCGATGGCCTACGCGGTTCTAGCGCCCGCCAGCCACCCTGGATGTCATGAACATCGACCCGACGCCACACCTGTTTTGGATTACGAGCCGGGCCGCAGGCTTTGCGGCGCTCATCCTCGCCAGCCTTGCGGTCGCGCTCGGGCTGCTGATGAGCACAAAACTATTGAAGGGCAGGGTCGCCGACCTCCGGGTGACCCATGAGATTCTTTCGCTGTCGACGATCGTTGCGATCGTGGTACACGCGGTCGCGCTGCTCGGCGACAAGTTCCTGCACCCATCGATCGCCGATCTCGCGATCCCATTCCTCAGCACCTACAAGTCAGGCTGGACGACGCTGGGGATCGTCGCCGGCTGGAGCACGATCCTGCTGGGCCTGTCCTACTACGCGCGCCGCACGATCGGCGCTGTGCGCTGGCGCAAGCTTCACCGCTTCACCGCGCTGGCATGGCTGGCTGGACTCCTGCACTCACTCGGCGAGGGAACCGACGCCGGGCAGCTCTGGTTCCTGGCGATGCTCGCGATCGTTGCGATCCCCGCCCTCGCCCTGCTTGCCCTGCGACTGCTCGACTCAGGCTCCTCGACGGCTCCGGCCGCGAGCGCCACGAGGAGCCGGCGGGGTTCGGCTAGCACGCACTTGGAGGCTGGACGCGGGGGGTGGTCGTCTTAACGAAAGATACGGTGGGTTTCGCGACCACCCCCCCGCTAATTCGGGGCGCCCATCCCATCCCATCGCCGTCCGTCGCCCATAGCTCCCCGGGCGCCCACACCCCCCCGGGCGCCTACAGCCCCGGTGGGTGCCGGACGACGAAGCCGGAGAACTCGCCGCCGCCCTGCGACCAGCGGGTCCCGCCGCTCGCCAGCGCGACGGTGTCAAACCGCCACCCCGCCACGACCATCCACGCGTGGCCTGCGTTGGCGTACACGGTGATCCAGCTCCCGGGTCCGGGAGCGCCCCAGCTCTCAAAGCCGGTCGAGTCAAGCGGTGAGCTGAGCAGGCCGGCGGCCGCGAGTGCGTAGCTGACCGAGCCCGAGCAGTCATAGCCGCTCGCCTGGAACGAGCCGTGGCCGCCGCCCCAGATATAGGGGAGCGTCGCGATCGCGTTGCCGGCGGCGATCACCTGGGCGACGGCGGCCGGCGCGCCCGGCGGCGGCTGAACCATGCCGCCGACATCGACTCTGATGCCGCCGACGACGGCGTTCCGGGCAGCCGCAGCGGCGGCAGCGGCGGCGCGAGCCTCCAGCGTGTGCAGTCGCCCGCTCAGATCGTGCAGCTTCGCGGCATCCGTCGAGCGCGCGCCGAGCTGCGCGATCTGGCGGTTGAGCAACGCGGCTCGGATCGCCGCAACCTGGTTGCGCTGCGCCAGCACCTGGTCGGTCAGGCTGCGGTCGCGCTGCTCGAGCGCCGCCAGCCGCTTGGCCTGACCGAACACCGCCGCTCGCGCCGCACGCGTGTCGCCGACGATTGACGCGTCCTGGTGACCGATCCGGCGCAGGAAGCTCACCTTCTCGAGCAGGTCGGCGAAGCCGTGCGACTCGAGGATCACCGACATCAGGTCCGGCCGGTTGTTCTCGTAGGCGGCGACGAGGTTCGCGGCGAGCGCCCTGGACGCTTGCTGCAGGCGGTTCTCGAGCTCGACGAGGTGATCGCGAGCGGCGAGCAGCTGCTGCTGCACCGAGCGCAGCTGCGCCTCACGGGTGCTCAGCTCGCTCTGCACGGACGACAACCGACGCTCGGCATCCTGCAGGCCGCCGGCGGTCTGGCGGATGCGTGCGGTCTCCGCCGCGATTGCCGATTGCAGCGACGATGCCGCCGACCGGCCGGCGTTGATCTGGCTCTGAAGATCTCCGGCACTGCGCGGCACGAGATTGGTGGCCAGCAGCGCGGCGCTGACCGCGGCGAGCGCGACGAGCGTGCGAACGAGCGGCTTGTGAGTTCTTGTCAGGGACATGGACGCACCGAATCACGACGACGAAAGTCGGCTTCGTCGAGGTCTGGATCGCCCGGGCAACAGGGGCGACGATCACCCTAACACGCCCCGTCGCGTTCTTGCGTCGCGCTCCTCGTCATGCAATAAAACCTGCAAACGAGCATTTTGGCGGCCAGCGAGCAGCTCGCGCTGGAGGCCCTGCGCCCGCGCACGCACGCCCGCAGCGCGCCTCCGTGCACAGGCAACGATCTTCGCGGCTTGCAATACTCGCGCCGTGCGTCTGCGCCGCCTCACGGTCACCTCGATGCTCGTCCTGATCGCCTTGGCGTGCGTGGCTCCGGCCGCCGCGCTGGCGTCCGGTCCGTCCGCGGGCGACCAGCAGTACACCGACCCGCTCGGCGGGTCCAACGGGTCAGGCTCAAAGAAGACGACGACGACATCGTCGCAGTCGAGCTCGACTCCGGCCTCGACTCCCGCCCCGTCTACGGCCGGCCAGGCCTCGAGCGCACCGGCGGTGCCCTCCGGGACAGGCTCCACGTCGGTGGCCACCACCTCCTCGTCCTCTACGGTCAGCAGCCCCACGGCGACGAGCACACTGCCGCGTACGGGCTTTGACCTGTGGCTCGGCGCGAGCGTTGGCATCGCGCTGCTCGGCGCCGGGATCACGTTGCGCCGCCGCACTCTGAGCCCGTAGTGAACCCGCCACACGCGCCGGCGCACACGAGCGGCGCCGCGCCGGTAGCGATCAACGCACGGGCTGCGATCCGCGCCGAGATCGGCGGGGTCGAGCGGTTCGCCCGCGAGCTGGCGCTGCGGCTGCCCGCGTTGCGGCCGGATCGCTACCGAGTGATCCGGCCGCCGGCGGGCCTCGCGCACCGCGCCGGGCACCTGTGGGAGCAGCTCGTCCTGCCGATCAAGACACTCCGCTCCGCGCTCCTGCTGTCACCCGCCAACCTCGCCCCCGTGATCGGCCGTGCAAACGTGGTCGTGATCCACGACGCGGCGGCGCTCAGGCACCCCGAGGCCTATACGCCGGCGTATGTCTCCTACCAGCGCCGGATCTTGCCGCTGATCGCGGCGCGCGCGCGCCTGGTGATCACCGTCTCGGAGTTCTCACGCCGCGAGCTGGTCGAGCTGCTCGGGGTTTCACCGCAGCGGGTGATGGTTGTTCCGGAAGGGGTCGACGAGCGCTTCTCCCCGCACGCGCACCAGGCGGCGGCCGCGCAGCGCTACGGGCTGGCGCGTCCGTACGTCCTCTGCGTCGGCACCGTCTCGGATCGCAAGAACCTCGTGGCGCTCGAGCCCGCAGCGCGCGTTCTCGGCGAGCGGGGAATCGAACTGGTGCTCGCCGGCTCCGATCGCGGCTACATGCGCGGGCCCGCGACGACGATTCGCCGGCTCGACTATGTGCCCGAGGCGGAGTTGCCGGGGCTGTATGCCGGCGCCGTGGCACTGGTGATGCCGTCGCGCTATGAGGGATTCGGACTGCCGTGCCTCGAGGCGATGGCCTCCGGGGTGCCGGTCGTCGCCGCCAATGCCGGCGCGCTCCCCGAGACCTGCGGCGACGCCGCGCTGCTGGTCCCGCCCGGAGAGCCGGACAAGTTTGCCGCCGCGCTGCGCGCGGTCAGCGGCCAGCAAGGTCTGCGCACGAGGCTGATCGCCGAGGGGGTCGCCCGCGCCGCCCGATTCTCCTGGAGCGCGACCGCGTCCCAGACCGATGCGGCAATCGGCGAATTGCTCGCTTCCGCCTAAGTGGCACCTTTCGAGCGCCCGCGCACGGCGCCCACACCGGCGCGGTTACACTCGCCCGCGATGCGGCGCCTCGGACTCCTTCTGTGCATCCTCACGCTGACGCCGGCTGTGCTGGCCGCGGCGCCGGCGGCGAGCGCGCGGGTGCCGCAGGGGTTCGTCGGGATGATGGCCGACGGCGTGCTGTTCGACCCTCACATCAGCCTCGCTCACCAACTCGATCTGATGGTCGCCAGCGGTGTCGAGAGCTTGCGCACCGTGTTCGACTGGTCACACGCCGAGCCCTACGCGACCTGCGCTGAGATCCCGCGGGCAGACACCGGCAAGTTCGACTGCATCGGCGGGGTCCCGATCAACTTCCAGCCCACCGACAAGCTCGTCGCCGTCGCGGCGAAGCGCGGGCTGACGCTGCTCCCGGTCGTGTTCGACGCGCCGGACTGGGCTGCGAAGACGATCACGCCCGGGGACTTCCCGCTGCCGGCGTCCGACGACCTCTACGCAAACTTCATGACCGCGCTCGTCAGTCGCTACGGACCGCACGGATCCTTCTGGGCCGCCAACCCGAGGCTCCGGCCCGTTCCGATCCGGATGTGGCAGATCTGGAACGAGCCGAGCCTCGAGCTGTACTGGCCGATCCAGCCGTTCGCCGACACCTACGTGGCGCTCGTGCACGCGGCCCATGACGCGATCAAGCGGATCGACCCCGGCGCCAAGGTCGTGCTCGCGGGAATGCCGAACTTCGTCTGGGACTACGTCTCGCAGATCTACGACGTGTCTGGCTCCAAGCAGTCCTTCGACGTGGTCGCGGTGCACCCGTTCACCGCTCAGCCGGCCGGCGTGATCACGATCCTCCAGCGCGTACGCGATGTGATGGACCGAGCCGGCGACACGCGCAAGCCGATCCTCGCGACGGAGGTCAGCTTCCCCTCGGCTCAGGGGAAGTCATCACAGCACTTCGGGTTTGAGACGACTGAGGCCGGGCAGGCGAGCAAGCTCTCGCAGCTACTGCCGATGCTCGCCGCCCACCGTAACAAGCTGCATCTGCTCGGCTTCTACCACTACACCTGGCTCAGCCGCGACATCCCCGGCAAGAACTCATTCGACTTCGGGGGCCTGTTCCGGTTCCGCCGGCACACGTTCACGATCGTCACCAAGCCCGCCTATCCGGTCTTCCGGCAGGCTGCGCTGGCGATGGAGGGATGCCGCGTGAAGGCGAAGGTCGCGACCCGCTGTGCGAGGCGCTAGCCGCACAGCTTGACCTCCGGTCCCGGGCTTCTCGCCGCGCGCAGACCCGCCGCGAACGCCCGCGAGTCGACCGTCGCGGCGCCGCTCGGTGAGTGGATGCCGAACCAATCCTCGCCGTCGGACGGCTTCTTCTCCGGCGTGACCCATGTGTAGACGATCGTGATCGCGACGCCGCAGTCGATGTGCCCGAGTGCCCGCAGGGTGTCAACCAGGTAGCCTGGCCGCAGCGCTGCGGGAGCGAACCCGCGTGCGCGGGACGGCCGCGTGGTCCAGCCGAACTCGGTGACGTACAACGGCATCCCCGGCATCCCCAGGCTCCGCAGGAGCGCGCGGACCGAACGTACAGTCGCCAGCACGCCGACCGGGGTGGCGCTATAGGGATGGATCCCGAGGCCATCGACGTGGCCGCGCAGATCCGGCCGGGCCGCGAGCATCGCCGGCACGAACGCGACCGGGTTACTGAGGCCGCCGACGATCACCCGCGCAGCCGGCTGAACCGCGGCGATCGCGTCGCGGGCGCGGAGGTAGAGGTCGGCGTACTGGCCGGCGTTCGGGTCGGGGAACCAGAACGCACCGCGGTCGGGCTCGTTCCAGATCTCATAGACGTCCACCGGTTCCGCGGGAATGCCAGGGTGCGCGCGCCAGAACCGCCCGCTGCGGCCGTACCGCGCCGCAAACGCGGCCGCGTACGCCGCGTAGTCATCTGGCAGCGTCGGCGGCGAGTGGTCTTTGCCGGACACCGATTCCGCCCAGTACGCCGTGTAGTCGATAATCGGCAGCCACTTCAGCCGATGCGACGCGAGCGCGGTCGCGATCGTGTCGTCAAAGCGCCAGTCGTAGTGGTGCACGCCGTTCACCGGCGGCGCCGGCTCGGCGCCTTCCCAGAACGCATCAGTCCGCGCGACCGTTGCGCCGCTGCCGCGCAGCGCCGTCAGCTGGGCGTCGATCTGCGCAGGGGTGTAGGCGAGGTCGTTGAACAGCCTGTTGACGCTGACGCCGAACTGCGCCGCCGCGGTCGGGGCAGGCTGCGCCGGCGTGCCGGTGCGCGCCGAGACCTGTTGCTGCGCCGGCTTGTGCGAGGAAGAGCCGCCGGTCAGGACGAGCGCCAGCGCAGCAACCGCCGCGACGCCGAGCAGCGCCGCACCGACCGCGATCAGCCGGCGCGCGCTTCGACGCGCTCGCGGCAGCGGCGTCATTCACGCGATCCCGCCGCTGACGGCAGATCCCGCTCGCCCCGCGTACGGATCAGCGCACGCAACTGCCGCCGTTCACGGTCAGCCGCTCGCCGCAGCGCCCGCTTGGCGACGATCCGCGTTGCGAACGTCAGCGCCTGGCAGACGTCATCGAGCGCCGCCCGCCGTGGGCCCAGGCGCCGGGCGATCACGTCGCGCCGCGTCCGGGCGAGCAGCTCGAACGGCTCGCCGCCGAACGCCGGCTCCGTCGAATGCGACTCGTGATGCACGACCCGAGCCGGCGGCCAGAACCAGGTCTGCACCCCGTTCAGCGCGGCGTTCAGGCCGAGGTCGAGGTCCTCGCTGAACATGAAGATGCGCTCGTCGAACGGGCCCAACTCGCGCAATGTCGCGGTGCGGGCGATAACCGCGCACCCGACCGCCCAGCCGACCCGGCGCGGGCCGCGAGCACGCCACGGCGCGAGCGCCACGCCGAGGCGCCCCGGCGCGAGCCTTGGCGGGATCAGCGCACGCAGCAGGTCCGCGAATGAGCCGGGCTCCGGATGGACCGTGTCCTGGCGGGTGCCGTCGCTGTTGAGCACCAGCGGCGCGAGTAAGCGCGGCGGCAGTTCCGGCCGCGCGGCCTCGGCTGCGATTGCCAGCAGCGAGTCGTCCAGGAGCTCGACGTCCGGGTTCAGCAACGCCGTCACCGGCTCGCGGACCTCGAGCATCCCGCGGTTGCATGCCCGTCCGAAGCCGACGTTGCGCCCAAGCGAGACCGTGATTGCGCCGTGCCGCTGCGCGCAGGCAACGGACTCGTCGCCGGAGGCGCAGTCGACGACGATCACGCGCGTTCCAGGAAGATGACGATCCACCGACCGGAGCATCGCGTCGAGCTCGGGCGCCGAGTTGTGTGTCACCGTCACCAGTGCGAGCGAGTCCCGGGCGGCGGGGGGCATGCGCCCCGGCACCCTATCCACTGCATAGACTGCGGGCGTGGAGCTTCCCGCCTCGTCGCCACCGGCACCAAACCGTGTCGCGCTCGTACACGACTTCCTGCTCGACGTGCGCGGCGCCGAGCGGGTGTTCATGGAGCTGTGCGAGATGTGGCCGCAGGCAGACATCTTCACCGCGGTCTACGACGAGGACGGAACCGAGGGACGGTTCGCGCATCGGACGGTGCACAGTTCATTCCTACAGCGACTGCGGCCGTCCGCCCGGACCTTCCGGGCGCTGCTGCCGCTGTATCCGGCGGCGATCGAGTCCTTCGACCTATCCGGTTACGAGCTCGTCGTCTCGAGTTCCTCGGCCTGGGCGCACGCGGTCCTCTGTGACGAGCACACCGTGCACGTCAGCTACTGCCACAACCCGTTTCGGTACGCGTGGAACGACCGCGAGCGCACGCTTGCCCGCAGCAGCAATCCGCTCACTCGAGCCCTGCTGCGCAGCGCGTTCAGGCGCTGGCGGCAATGGGACTGGATCGCGGCGCAGCGGACCGACCGCTACATCGCCAACTCTCGCACGACGCAGGCCCGGATCCGCGCCTACTTCGGCCGCGAGTCGCACGTCGTCTACCCGCCGGTCGACACCGAGCGGTTCGCGCCCGGTGCGGTCGGCGAGCACTACGCACTCGTCTCTGAGCTGATGCCGCACAAGCAGATCGACGACGCGATCGAGGCGTTCAACACGCTGGCGCTGCCGCTGATCGTGGTCGGCGACGGACCGGATGCGCGCAGGCTCCGCAGAGCGGCCGGACCGACGATTCGGTTCACGGGTCGACTGCCTGACGCGTCGGTCTCGGAGATCCTTCAGGGCGCGCGAGCGCTGGTCGTGACCGCAATCGAGGAGTTCGGGATCGCGGCGGTCGAGAGCCAGGCGGCCGGTCGACCGGTGATCGCCCACAGGGGCGGCGGGGCGCTCGAGACGATCGTCGACGGGCTCACCGGTTGCTTCTGGTCCGGAGGATCGAAGGAGCTGACCGACGCGATCGCAAACTTCGACGATGCCGCCGTCGACCCGGAGGCCTGCACGCGCAACGCGGCCAGATTCAACAAGGCGAGCTTCCGCGCGGGGATTGAGGCCGAGGTCCAAGCCGCCTGTGCGGGCGCCTCGCGGCCGGTTATGACCGAGCGCCAGCCACTGCCGACGACGCGCCTGGTCAAGCGCGCAGTGCGCGCCAACCGCTGAGCCTCCGACAGGCCCCGCGGCTCCCAACAGCGTCCCGGCCGCGATTCGGCGATCATTCCGCTGGTGATCGCAGTTCGATTGGCGCTGCTCGGTGCCGCCGTGGCCGCAGTCGCCTTCTTTGCGCTCGGCATTCGCTCGGTGCACAACCAGAATCACGTCAACCACATCGTCGATACCGGCAAGGCGCTCGGGCCCGCGGCGCTAGCCGGCGCCGAGCGCAGCCTCGCGGCCGCCCGCGTGCTCAACCCCGACGAGGCGCCGAGCGAGCTCCAAGCCCAGATCGAGCTGATCGCGGGCCATCCCGCGACGGCCGAGCGGATCGCCAAGGCCGTCGTGCGCCGCGCGCCGCACGACGTCGATGCGTGGGTGACGCTCGCCGTGCTGACGCGTACCAGCGATCCCGCGACGAGCAGGATGGCCGAGCAGAAAATCCGGGACCTCGCCCCGCCGGTCAAGCCGGCCCAGTGAGCCGATGACGGGTGTGACGGCCGCCGCGCGCGTGCGCGATCGCGCGATCGCGATCGGCTTCGCGCTGATGGCGCTGGCCGCCGCCTTCTGGCAGCGCCCCGGCTGGGCGTACACGGACACAAAGATCGACCTCCACGTCGATCCCACCCGCTTCCTCGCCCAGGTCGCGTCGGTGTGGACACCGACGACCGATCTCGGGGAGGTCCACA
>CAWCDS010000004.1:0-523966 GCA_963794285.1 uncultured Solirubrobacterales bacterium | reverse complement strand
CTGGTGCTCTCGCTTCCGCTGTTCGTGGTCGCCGCGGCGGCGCTCGCGGCCCGCAATCCTCCGCTCGACGCCGCCCGACTCGACATCATGCACTCCCGGCTGTGGGGGCGCGCCGAAGCCGTCCGCACGGGTCTCCGCCGCGCCGGGGTGGCGAGCGCCCCCCTGCTCTTCGGGTTGCTGGCGGACACCGTCAACGCCGGACGCCGCCAACCCACGGCAGGGCAGCACGGGTTTGGCGCCAACGCCAGCCCGGTCGGACTCCACGCCGCGTTGCTGATCCTCCTCGTGACGCTGGGCGCGGGGGGGGGGGGGGGGCTGCTGACATTGCGCGCCCAGCGCACCTACCCGCGTGACGTCGCGACCGCCACAGCCTCCGAAGCGCCGCGAGCCGGCCCCATGACTGACCTAGCCTCGGAATCCTCCCAGGTCGCGCCGCAGACCCGGAGCGAGGGGGATCTCCGAGTAGGAGAGCGGCGCTCCTTGGCGGTGTTGGCCCTGCCGACGCTCGGCTTGGCCCTCTCGATCACCGTCGTCTCCACCTACGTGCCGGTCCTGGCGCGGCACTTCGTCAGCTCCAGCATCATCATCGGCCTGATCGTCGGCACCGAGGGGTTGGCTGCCGTGATCCTCCCGGTACTCGTCGGGACGTGGTCAGATCAGCTGCACACCCGACTCGGCGGCCGGCTGCCGTTCGTACTCGCGGCCACGCCCGTGGTCGCGATCGCGCTGATCACGATCGGAGTCGCATCATCGCTGCTCCTGATCGTCGCGGGTGTGATCGTGTTCTTCGCTGCGTACTTCGTCGCCTACGAGCCATATCGGGCGCTGTACCCCGATCTCGTGGAGGACGAGATTGCCGGCCGCGCGCAGAGCGTCCAGGCGGTTGCTCGCGGCGCCGGAACCGGTCTTGCGCTCGGTGGCGGCGGAGTCTTGCTCGCCGTCGGGCAGGCCGTGCCGTTCGCGGCTGCCGCAGGGGTGCTGGTTGCCTCAAGCGCCAGCTTCACCATCGTGCTGCTGCGCCGCCGCGGCGTGCCGGACCAGGATCAACGGCAGTCGGGAACGTTCCGGGAGGCGGTCGCTCGGATCCGCGGCCTCCTTTCCGAGCATCCGGCTCTGCGCGCCTTCCTGGCCGCCAACGCCCTGTGGGAGCTGGCGCTGGCCGCCATCAAGTCCTTCGTCGTCCTGTGGCTCACCGCCGGGCTCGGATATCCGCTGTCGCAGACCTCGGCGATCATCGGCGCGGTCGCGCTCGTCATTCTCGTGGCCGCAGCGCTGAGCGGCAAGCTCGCCGACCGCTACGGCCGGGTACGAATCATCCGGATCGCCCTGTGGGTCTACGGGGTGGGGCTGCTCGTACCGCTGCTGACCGCCACGCCGCTGCTGATCGTGCCAGCGATACCGCTGATCGCGTTCGGCGGCGGGGTGACGATGACGTTGCCCTACGCGTTGCTGATGCCGATGATGCCCCCCGCGCAGCACGGGTTGGTGACCGGCCTGTACAGCATCAGCCGCGGCGTCGGCATCATGCTCGGCCCGCTGCTCGCGGGCATCGCAGTCCAACTCGGATCCGGTCCTCTCTCCGGTACGCACGGATACGCCGCGATGTGGCTGGTCGCCTCGGCCGCCATCCTGGGCTCCCTACGCCTGCTCGCGCGGATCTCGGCTCGGCGCGCCACGCCGGAGCCGGGCTCGAACTCGCCTGGCTGATACCGCGGCCGCCCGGCGCCTTCTCGAGCGTGCGTAGGGGCGCTGCCCGGGTGGCTCGGGATCGCGCCGCCGCGTAGCTCAGGAGTTGCCGTCAAGCGCGGCGTCAAGCGTGGTGGCGGCGTTGATCAGGGCCAGATGGGTGAGAGCCTGGGGCAGGTTACCGAGGAGGGCTCCGGTGGCCGGATCGATCTCCTCGGTGAACAGCCCGACGTCGTTGACGTGCGTGACGAACTCGGTGAACCACTGTTCGGCTTCGGATGTGCGCCCCGCGTGGACGAGAGCTTCGACGAGCCAGCACGAGCAGGCCAGGAAGGCGCCCTCTTTACCCTGCTGGCCGCTGTAGCGGTACAGCAGCGCGCTGCCGGCGCCCAGTTCGGCCATGATCGCCTCGATCGTGGTGTTCAGCCTTCGGTCCCCGGGTTCGGAGAATCCAAATCGCGCCGCGAGCAGGACGGCGGCGTCGAGTTCGTCGCTACCGGCGTAGAAGGTGTAGGACTGCTTGACCTCCGACCAGCAGTTCTCCTCGATCCAGGCGCGGATCCACTCGCGTTCGGAGCGCCAGCGGGGGAGGTGAGGGCTGCTGATCTGCTCGCTTTCGCCCAAGCGAACGGCTCGATCGAGCGCCATCCAGCAGCCGAGCTTCGAGCTGGTGTACTGCTCCCGGGTGCCCAGCTCCCACAGCCCCGCGTCGGCCGACCTCCAGATGTCGCACACGTGGTCGGTGATGCCAGCGAGCATTGTCGCCGTCGTTGAGGAGAGCATTCCACCGTGCGTGGTGTAGTGCCAGACGGCATCGAGCAGGTGGCCGTAGGCACCCAGCTGTGTCTGGCTGGCGGCGCCGTTGCCAATATTGACCGGCAGCGAATGCCGGTAGCCGGGAACGTTTTGCACCTTGGTCATCTCGCCGGACACGGGCTCGCCGCTGAGCGCGTAGAAGACCCGCAGCGCGGGAGCGTCGTGGCCGACGGCCTGAAGCAGCCACGACACCCCGGCGTGGAGTTCCTCGGGCAGGCCGAGGCGGCTCATGGCGTCGAGCGCGAAGGCGGAGTCCCGGATCCAGGCGTAGCGGTAGTCGTAGTTGCGTTCGCCGCCCAGCTGCTCGGGCAGCGACGTGGTCGCCGCGGCGGCGATTGCGCCGGTCGCCTTCATAGTCAGAGCCTTGAGCGCCAGGGCGCTGCGCAGCACGAGGTCGCGCCACCGGCCGTCATAGACGGTCAGGCTCGACCAGTGCTGCCACGTCTCGACGGTCCGCTGCATGCGCACGCGGATCTCGGCAGCACGGGGTACGTGCACCGGCTCGGCTTGGGTGCCAACGACGGCCAGCAGCGCGGATTGCCCAGGGGCGAGGAGCGCTCGCCCTGAGACCCTGTCGCTTTGCACCTCCGGGTCGCCGATCCCTTCGGCCACGACGGCGAGGTGGTAGTCGCCGACGAGCAGCACCGGAATCTCGCGCCGTGCGCGCGCCCACGGACTCTTGCCGGTCGACAGGCAGTGCCCCGGTCGCACTTCCCAGGACAGCGGCACCTCTCCCTCGTCGACTTCGATGAGGCGCGCGAACTCTGCCCACGGCAGTGTGCCGAGCGCCCCGAACGTGAGACCGTCGGTGACGCGGAGCACCCCGCTCGCGGTGGTGAAGGTCGTCTCGAGCACCATCGTCCCGGGGACGTAGCGTCGGGTGACCTCGAACGGGATCGTCGGAGTGAGTGCGATCGATCCGCCGCGTGCGGGGTCGAGCAACGCTGCGCAGACTGGCGGGCTGTCCACCCCGGGCACGGCCAGCCAATCGACCGCACCGTCGTCCGCGACCAGTGCGGCCGCGCGGAGATCACCTAGGAGCGCGTAGGCGCGGAGCGGAGCGAATCCATCCACACGGTGAGTGGCCGTCATGCATTCGACCCTACCCGCCGAAAACCCGTCGCCCGAGCCATCTGTCAGAGCTCGCACGGCCGTCGTTTTCAGCGCGGGCGCTCGGGTAGCGACAACCGACGAGTTACACCAGGTCAACTGAGCGTCACCAAAAGGAGCGTGAACGGAAATGGCATCACCGGGCGGACGCAAAGTTGCGGTGGTCACGGGCGGGACCGCGGGGGTCGGGCGGGCCACGGTCCGCGAGTTCGCCAAGCGCGGCTATGACGTGGCGGTGCTCGCCCGCGGTCAAGCGGGTCTTGACGGCGCGGTCGAGGACGTGCGTGGCGCCGGGGGTCAGGCGATCGGGATCGTGACCGATGTCGCCGACAACCAGGCGGTTGATGCGGCGGCGGATCGCATCGAGCGTGAGCTGGGCGAGATCGACGTGTGGGTCAACGTCGCCTTCGTCGGCGCGCTCGCCTTCTTCTGGGACACGACCCCGGAGGAGTACCGCACGATGACCGACATCACCTACATGGGCCAAGTCAACGGCACCCGGGCCGCGCTGGCCCGGATGCGATCGCGCAACCGCGGAGTGATCGTCAACGTGTGCTCGGCCATGTCCTACCGCTCAATTCCGCTTCAGTCCGCGTACTGCGGGGCCAAGCACGCCGTCAAGGGCTTCACCGAGTCGGTCATCACCGAGCTCATGCACGAGAAGAGCAAGGTCAAGGTCTGCATGATCCAGCTGCCCGGGCTCAACACGCCGCAGTTCAACTGGAACCTCAACAAGATGCCCAAGCACCCGATGCCGGTCGCACCGATCTTCCAGCCCGAGCTGCCGGCCAAGGGGATCGTGTTCCTCGCCGAGCATCCCCGGCGCAACATGTGGATCGGCATCTCCACGGCCTATACGATCCTCGGCGAGCGGATCGCGCCGAAGGTCGCCGACTTCTACCTGGCGCGCACCGGCGTCAGCGGCCAGCAGACCGACAGGAACCTCCCACGCCTCGGGTCCAACGTCGGAGAACCCCGTGACGACGAGGCCGATCAGCGCGCACACGGCCCGTTCGACGACAAGGCATATTCACGCGACCCCGTCACCTGGCTCTCGATGCACCGCCGCGCCATCCTCTCGGGGATCGGCGCCACCGCGCTCGCGAGCGCCCTCGCCGCTCGCGGGGCGCGGTGAGCCCCGCTTGAACGCCTCGGATGCCAGCAGGAACGGTGGGATGAGCGAGCCACCGCCGGTGCGGATCTTCCTTCGGCCGCTCGGCTCTCCCTTGACGCTTGGGATGGCGGGGCTGGCGATCGCGTCGCTGGTGCAAAGCCGCGTCAAGCTGCACTGGATGCCGCGTGATGAGACGGTCCAGGCCGGGCTGATCCTCATCGCGGTGCCGTTCGTGCTGCAACTGCTCGCCTGCATCCTCAGCTACATGGCTCGGGATGGGGCGACCGGCGCCGCGGTCGGTGTGCTGGCCACCAGCTGGCTGGCCATCGGCCTGATCCACATGGCCGCGAAGCCCGGAGCAACGAGCGGGACGCTGGGACTGCTGCTGGTCGCGTCGGGTGGAGTGCTCCTCGCGTCAGCGTCAGCTATCGCCTCCGCGAAACCGCTGCCGGGGGGTGATCTTCGCTGCGGCGGCGCTGCGGTTCGCGATGGCCGGCGTATACCAGTTGAGTAAGGTCAGTTTCTGGGAGCACGCCGCGGGACTCCTGGGCCTGCTCGTCACCGCGCTCGCCGCCTACGCGGCGCTGGCGTTCGGACTCGAGGGCCGACGCGAGCGGGCGGTGCTGCCCACATTCCGCCGCGGGGGAGCTGCAGCGGCCATACGCGATGGCGAAGGAAGCGACCGGCACCGTCTCGTCACTGAACCGGGCGTGCGCGGAACCACATGATCGAAACGGGCCAGTCATGCACTCCGCCTCCGCGTCAAGCACGCCATCGCGCCGCAGCAGAACGACCGGAATCGAGCCATGACCGGTCATAACAGGCTCTCCGTGGCCCTGATCGGCGCCCGGGCCCTCGTGGGTGGCGGGCTGCTGGTACGGCCTCGTGCCCTGCTCGCGGCCGTCTCGGGACAAGACCCCAATGAAAACGTGATCATCTACGCGCGGGTCCTCGGAGCCCGCCATTTCATAGAGGCAGCGATTCTATGGAAATGGACCACACCGACCGTCGTGCGCACCGGGGCCGTCGTGGACGCGATCCACGCCGCCAGCGCGGTCGCACTCGTCAAGACCCGCCACCACCCTCGCCTCGCGACGCTCAACGTCGCGTCCGCCACCACCTTTGCCCTTCTTGGCGCCGCACTCGCGCGCAGAATCCATGATGGACGGCCATCGATGGCCTCCGCCGTCCGAACCCAACGCCGCTGACACCCGCGCACTTCAGGTCAGACAGGGTGTGTCGCAGGTCTCCGAGCCGGGCGACCCCCGCTTCCGAAATCTGTGGGGCCCGGATCCGCGGGCCCTGCATTCATTTTGAGCGGGCTGTCTGCGCCGGCCGTCACCCGAGCTCGATATCGCGCGTGGTCGGCCTCGCAATGCGCCAGACCCAGCCAGCGGTGGTCTGGTGCTCGCAATGGACGACACACAGCAGCGGGTCGAGCATTTGGTCGCGCGTCTGCAAACGGCACCGGAACCGGGCGTCTCGCAAACGCGCGGCCTCGAGTGCACCCGTCTAGTTCCACTCACGCTCAGACACTACGATCGCGTTCACGCCGGACATTACGCTTCCGCTTCGAGGGGTCGGGCGCCCTGAAGCGGAAGCGCCGGATCGGCAGCCGTGTCGGCGATGAAGCAGCCCCGAGTCGGCGAGGTCGGCGACCCACTGCTCCAGCATGGACCGGCGGCTCCGCGAGCGTCACGCGGTGGGCGACCGCTTGCTGGGATCCTGCTGACCGGCGGGCGTCCATCACCGGCCACCCAGAGGAAAATGCCTTCAAGAAGAGGAGAGCTGGATGCTGGCAACACTGAGGCTGACGCATAAGGCAATCGGAGTGGAGGTCCGTCGTGGCCCCTACGACGTCGTGGTCGACGGCGAGCGGGTCGGGGCAGTCAATGAACGACACGTTCGAGACGTCAGTCGCGCCTGGACATCACCGCCGGCGCTGAGGGCCGACCATCGCCGGGACCGGCTGCTGAGTTGGCACGGTTGATCGCGTCGGTCGCTGTCGTGCGCGTGCCGGGATGCTGGGATGTGCAGAGGCCATGGGGCTGTCGTGAAGCGCTGCCAAACATCGTGAGCGGACACTAATTCGCGTCTGGCGGTGAGCGTGTGGTGTGCACCGCTCCGGCGTCGCAATCCCTGCCCCGGTCGGGCCGTTCATGGTCGCTTGTATGGCCGGGCGATTCGGCATCGGATCGCCACAGTCGTAGGTAGCTTGACGTGATCGCCGCTCGGGCTGCTGCCACCTCATTGAGCAGCCGGGCGAGCAATTGGGTGTGCTCATGCATCAGGGTCGACGGAGAGAATGAGTGGCGGCGTTGTCGGGGATTGCCGCGTGGCCGCGGCCGCGTCGAAGCGTCGGCGGCGGCTGCACGAACGGTTTCGCGTTTGGACGTGTCCGAGCACGGCGTCTAGGTGGTGCCGAGGTTCGCTGTGAAGCTGATGTTGGTGGGGCGGCTGCGTGTCGGTGTTTGCGTGAGGGCGTCGGCGTTGATCAGCGGCCCGCAGAGGGCGGGTGCCGTTGCTTCTCCGGGCAGCGCGTTGTTGAGCTCGCTGCGGTCGAGGACGTCGTCGTACACGCCGTTGGCGTTGTAGTCGATGCCGTGGACGACGATCAGGGCGTCGCCGGCTCGGATCGCGGCCGCGGCGCCGGGCGTGATCGTCACCGTGCGCGTGTAGCGGATGTTCCCGGAGGACGGGTAGCGGCGGAAGTCGAGGTTGCTTGACGCGCTGGTGTCGCCGCGCGTGGTCAGTGACACGACGGGCGGACCGTAGTACTTCAAACCGTCGGTGGTGCTGATCGTTCGGTGGCCGTTGTGCAGATGCGCTGCGGAAGCCGGCGGGCAGATGCCCTGTCCGCCCGCGTGGATGTGCATGAGGTGCGCGGACCCGTTGAGCAAACCGGTCGTCTGGATCGTGACGGTGGCCACGTTGCCGTGGAGCTGCACGCTGGCAGCACCGGTGCCGGTGACGCGATTGTCCGGGACGGCTCGCGCGGATGAGACGAACCGCTCCCCAGCCGGCGTGCTCTGTGAGCTCCCCGAGCCGAGTGCGACGATGGCCGCGATTGCCCCACCGACGAGCACCAGCAGCGCGACTGCCGCCCAGCGATATCGCGCAAGCGAACGCACCGCGGGCGTGTTCGCCGCGGGTGCTCGCTTAGCATTGGGTGCGGGGTCGGCACCCGGGGTCCTCGGTTCCGCCGCTGGCATTGCAGCGGCTAGGATCGACGGCCGGGGGGGCTTCGGGTCCGGTCCGGACGCCGGCTCTGTGTGGGCCGGATCCGTGTCGGCTGGCGGTTCCCGCTTCTCGGCAGACACCTGCTGGCTTGCCACCTGATCGACATCCGAGGGTCGTGCCTCGCCGGTGGCGACGAGCGTGGCCTGTCCGGAGTCGCGTGCGCCGTGCAGCGCCGCGGCGGCGTCGCGCGCGAAATCGCCTGCAGAGAGATAGCGATCGCGGGGCTCCTTGGCGAGCGCCTTCTCGATCACCTGGCCGAAGAGTGGGTAGAGGCGCTCGAGCTGGCCGTCGAGCGCGGGCGGAGGATCATGGACGTGGGCGAAGAGCTTGGCGACGGAGTTCTCGCGCTCGTAGGGGACCTTGGCCGTCAGCATTTGAAAGAACACACAACCGAGCGCGTATATGTCGGTTCTCGCGTCGGTGTCACCACCGGTGATCTGCTCAGGCGACATGTAATCGACGGTGCCGACCACGGCCCCCTGAGCGGTGAGGCCGGCGACGCTGTCAAACCGTTTGGCGACGCCGAAATCAGTGAGGTAGACGTGTTCCTCCCCGTCTCGGACGGTGAGCAACACGTTCGCAGGCTTGACGTCACGGTGCACGAGCCCGCGCCGGTGTGCGGCATCCAGCGCCGCGGCACACTGCGCGAGCAGCTCGACAGCTCGCTCCGGCCACATCGCACCAGACATCCGCAGGGTCTGCAGCAGATCGCTGCCGGCGACGAAGTCCATCACGAAATACACGAGGCCGTCCTGCTCCCCGGCGTAGTGCAGCCCGACCACGTTTGGGTGCTTGATCGACGCCGCGATGCGCATCTCTCGCTTGAACCGGTGCCGGAACGCCTCATCCTCAGCCAGTTCTGGGGCGAGCAGCTTCAGCGCGTAGATCCGGTTCAGCGCGACGTTCGTGACCCGGTAGACAACACCCATCCCGCCGCGACCGATCAGCTCATCGATCCGATAGCCACCTATCGTCAGGCCCGGCTCGAGCTGTCCACTGCTCGTTCGCATGCACCCTTCCTCGGCGTCGGTCGGCTACGGGCCGCTGACCGGCGCTGCCCGGAACCCGGAAGAGCGTCCCTATAACACGGCTGAGCGCACGGCGCACGCGATTCGGTCAGCCGCCAGACCAAATTGGCCGTTGGCTCGCCGCGGAGCAGCCCACGTTGCGTCTGCGCTCCATGCTCGCTCGCAGCTTGGAAGGACAGCTTGACACTCGGGTGAGACTGTGAGGACACTGACAGCGGGGCGGGCGAGGAATAGTGTGTCCGAGTGGGTGGGATGGTTCGGGAGTATTTGAGACGTCGATGGTTGTGGGCCGCGTCAGCGGTCTGCTTGGCTGCGCTCGCAGTCGCACCTGCGTGTGCCTCCGCGCAGTTGCGTCTCGCGCTGCCGGTCGCGAGCTTGCCCGGCCTGCATGCTGCCGGCGCTCCGCGGTCGGCGGCGCAGGCCGATCTGGCTCGCGGCCTGGCGGGATCGCTGAACGCGGTGGCGCGCAACGCGCTGGAGCAGACAGCGGCCGGGCGTGGGGCCGGCTTGGTGCTGCGCTCGGATGCGTTCGTGTTCCGAACGCGGCGTACGGCGGTGCGCGTGCTGGCCGGCTGGCGCCGGGCGCGGCGCGCCCGCGCGGCCGCGCTTGGCTACGAGTCGCGGGCGCATCGGACGTACACCGTCGCCTGGCGCGCTGGCGCCCGCATCGGCGTGATCGTTCTGAGCGCCTCACGCCGGGTGCGCGATCGGGCCCGGGTGGCTGACGGGTACGCCTTTCTGGCTGACCGCTGGCTGCGCACGCCGTTGCCGGCGAGCGCTTGGGCGAGGGTGCTGACGCAGATCCGTCCCGACGGTACGGTCTCGAAGGCGACTGCGCTGCAGGCGTTCTCGGTCGTGTACGGGCCGCTTCCGGGTGTGGCGAGGCCGCCGGGGGTGCGGACGGAGGTCCCGTCGGGAACGCAGGCGGCGCTGTGGACGCTGTCGTACTTCAGGCAGCTGACTGCTCGTCAGCGGCGCGTCGTCGAGCGGCGGCTTGGGGTCCGGGTGTCGGGGAGTGGCGCGCGCGCGGCGTTCTACGACGACCCCGGCTTCAAGGCGGATCCGACGATCCAGTCGCTCGCCGACACGTTCGTGCTCGATTACGAGACGCTGCTGCCGCACACGCTTGGCCTGAAGGTCGTCGCAGGGGTGACGAGCACCGTTGTTAAGGACCCGAAGAATCCAAAGGGGGTTGTGCTCGCCGACTCGACGGCGTTCAACGCGCAGGGGGATTGGGGCTCCGGCAGGCCGACGACATGCCGGGTGCGGGTCCCACCGGCGGGGCAGGGACAGATCTCGGCGTTCCTCGGGCTGCTGGTCGCCCACGAGGTGTTCCACTGCTTTCAGGCCGACATTCTCGGTTCCGCGGCGTGGAGCGGTCCGGCTGCCTGGATCCGCGAGGGGACCGCGGACTGGGCTGCGCTGAGCGTCGACCCGGTGTCGTTCGGGATCGGCGGCGGCAACCTCAAGGCGTATCTGGCGACGCCGGCGACGCCGCTGTTCGAGCGCTCCTACGACGCGGTCGGGTTCTGGGGACATGCCGAGGACGTGCTGCCCGGCCTGTTCAAGCGGATGGCAACGATCCTGAGCGCCGGCAGCAACGAAGCCTCCTACCAGTTCGCGGTCGGCTCCGAGGACGCGTTCCTGACCTCGTGGGGGAGCAGCACGTTTCGCGGCGCGACTGCTGCGTGGCAGATGCACAGCCCGATCGAGCCTTCGCCGTACGGGACCGTGCCGCAACCGGTCGAGTTGATCGACCCGGCGATCCAGGGCGGCAACGGCACGGTTGATGCGCCGCCGTTGACGACCGCGCAGTACGTCGTCCAGGCTCCTGCGAACGAGCCGGTGCTGCACGTGGTGATCCAGGGGCATGCTCGGCTCGGCCAGTCGGAGAACTACACCGACCTGCAGGACGCGTGGTTCTGCACCCAGCCGGGGCAGTGCTTCTGCCCGCAGGGAACGACGGGGTCGGTTCCGCCGACGCTGCCGCTGAGTGCCCGCTCGACGCTCGGCCTGAGCGGCGACCCGGACGTGCCCGGCACCTACGGCGATTTGACCTCCTACCCGCTGTCGCAGTTCTGCCAGCCCAAGCAGCCGCAGCCCTCTCCGGGCCAGGGCGGCACCGGCGTCTCCAACGGCGACCCGTACATCACGACGTTTGACGGCGGCGGCTACGGGTTCCAGACCGCGGGCGAGTTCACACTCGTGCAGTCGAAGGTCGACAGCCTGGAGATCCAGGCTCGGCAGGTGCCCTACCCCTCGACGCTGTTCCCGGAGTTCGCGCACAGCCTCGCGATGAACACGGCGTTCGCGATGCGCGACGGCGGCGCGACGGTCGAGCTCGACAAGGGCTCGCCGCTGGTGCTGTACATCGACCACCGCCGCCGTCGCGCGCGCGCCGGGCAGACGATCTCGCTGCAGGGCGGCGGGCGCGTGCAGTACGGGCCCGCGCGTACGACCGTCATCTGGCGCGACGGGACGCGCGCGCTGGTCACCTCGATCGGCAGCGAGGGAGTCAATATCGCCGTGAGCCCGAGCCGCGCGCGTGCGGGGTTGCTCCGGGGCCTGATGGGCGCCGATGACGGCCAGCTCGACGACGACTTCATCGGCCGCAGCGGCCACCGCTACAGCGCTAGGCAGATTCAGCGGGTCGGCCTGTTCGTGCAGACGCGGGCGCAGCTGCGGATCGTGCTGGGCGGTTTCGGGCGCAGCTGGCGGATCACGCAGCGCGGGTCGCTGTTCGTGTATCCGCGCGGCAAGAGCACGCGCTCCTATCTCGTGCCGGGCTTCCCGCGCGTACCGGTGTCGCTGCGATCGTTGCCGGGCGCCCGCCGCCGGACGGCCGCGGGCGTCTGCCGCCGCGCCGGGGTGACGAACGCCACCCTGCTGGCCGGCTGCGAGATCGACTACGGCGCGACCGGCAGCCACCTGCTCGCGAGAAGCACGGCAACGCTCCAGCACGCGGCCGGGATCCCGGGCCCGGGTACGTCGACTGGCTCCGGTGTGGCGACCTCGAGGGTGCCGTGGACTCAGCTGTCGGCTCGGCTCGACACGAGCTACGGGCAGCCGTCGGTCCAGGCCGCCGCCGGGCAGCTGGTCGCGATCGCGCGGCGCGCGTCCGATCAGGCGATCGAGACCTACTCGTTCAGCGCCGGCTTGGGCGGCATCAGTGCGCTCACTCGCGCGGTGCCGTTCACCGGCTGGCTCTCGACCCTCGATCCGGTGCTGCTCCCCGGCCCGGGCGGCGGCGTGCAGGCGATCATCGCCGGGCAGCACAGCGGCGAGAGCAACGACACGCTCAACGGCACCCAGCTTCTGCCGCGGCACGCGGACGGGTCGTTCGGCGCTCCGACGACTATCGACTCGACGCTTGGCGACGGCGCCACGAGTGCCGTGCTCGCGGCCGACGGCTCGACGCCGCTGTGGGCCAGCGGTGGTCCGTTCGGCGATCAGCTGCTCGTGTTCAGCGGCGCGAGCGAACGGGATCTGACCGCCGCCTCGCCCGGCTTCACCAGGTACCCGACGATCGGGCGTGACAGCTCCGGCCGGGTATGGCTGGCATGGTCGGTGCCGCTGAGCGGCAGCGGCCCCAACGGGCTGTACATGATGCAGCTCGACCCGCAGACCGGAGCGCCGCTCGGGCCTGCGATTCACGCCCCGAACAGCGAGAACAGCGGCGCCGGCAACAGCCCGGTCGCGATGGCGTGCGCGCAGGCCTGTCGGCTGCTGTACGTCAACGTCGGCACGCAGGCCGCCGATGAGATCTACTCCTGGGCGCCGGGCGAGACCGACCCGACGCCGGTTGTCTCGGGCCTGTTCGCCGGACACCAGCACGGGATCGCTGTAGTTGCCGGCGCCTACACCGCGTCGGGGAGGCTGTGGATCGCGTGGGCCGACGACAGCAGCGGGATCGCATACGCGTCGCTGGGGGGCGCGACGGGCGCCGGCGGCACCTTGATCCAGCTGCCCCAGCCGCCGAAACTGGTCAAGGCAGGCTTCGATCAGCCGGCACGGACGGTC
Source organism: uncultured Solirubrobacterales bacterium (assembly GCA_963794285.1). Taxonomy (GTDB): domain Bacteria; phylum Actinomycetota; class Thermoleophilia; order Solirubrobacterales; family Solirubrobacteraceae; genus Palsa-465. Next base: position 510,952 of record CAWCDS010000004.1, on the reverse strand, counting down.
GCGAGCACCGTCGGCGACCGGCTCGCGCTGGTCACGCTGTGGAACGACGGCCCGAACAGCGGCTCCACCTCGCTCTGGGCGACGGCCGTCAACCCCCGTTAGCCTCGTATCGCGGGCGCCGGCCGAGCACGGCCTCGGCCCGGGCCGCGAAGATCTGGCGCGCGAGCATCGTCGAGTCGGGTCGTGCGAAGTTGCTCGCCCGGCCTGCGAACGTTGCGTGCCGCTCGCACAGCTCAGGTGCGAGCCCCTTGGGCTGTGTTCGATGCGCGTCGAGAAACATTCGGTGCCGTCGGTCACGACATCCGCGCTGGGCTCCTCCAACCCTTCGGAAGCGCAGCTGCAAGCGGTTTGCCAGATCGTCTGCTGTTTGCTCGTGCGCCTCTACGGCGAGCTGATCGCCTACGGTGCCGGCTGGACCGACCCCGAGCGCCAGCGCCCCTCGGCGACACCGGCCGCCACGAGCCGCGACACACCGATGCGAGCGTCGCCGACGAGCTTCAGCGAGCGCTCGAGGACCCCGAACCCGCTGCGAGGATCGTGCAGCTCACCGCCCGGCGAGGCGCCGCGTTCACGCTTGACCCCGACGGCGTGACCCGCACCAAGACGCTCGGGTCAGAGCGGATGGCAAGCAACCTCCGCGACGCCCTGCCCGGCGACGAGGGACGCACGGCGTGAAACGGGTGTCCGTGCGCGGCAGCTCGCTACGACGCGGACCACTGAACCGGTGAAATGGAATCGGTCATAAACTATGACTACTGAGTTCGTGAAAACGGGATCGGTCGTTCAGTGTCGTAGCAACCCGATCAGGAGGGGATCCGTGGCGATCGACGTGCGGCAGTCTGCGACGCAATCGTCCGAAGCAGACCCCCGGGCACGCACGCTGTGCGAGGCGTTCCAGGCGACCGTCGCATGCGGCCCCGGTGATGTCGCCCTGCGCAGCCCCGACGGTTCGTTGACGGTCACCTTCTGCGAGTACGCCGAACGCGTGCGCCGGATCGCGGCGGGCCTGAGCGCGCTGGGCATCGGCCGCGGCGACACGGTCGCTCTGATGATGTCCAACCGGATCGACTTTCATCCCTGCGACACCGGTGCGCTGCACCTGGGGGCGGCACCGTTCTCGGTCTACAACACCTCCTCGCCCGAGCAGATCGCCTATCTGTTCTGCAACGCGGCCAACCGCGTGGTCATCGCCGAGGCGCGATACATCCCGAACCGCCGCCGCGCGGGCGACGCTGAACGGCAGCGAGATCACGATCGTCGGCGTCGACGGCGCGGCGGACGGCGCGATCACGCTTGATGAGCTGATCGCGCGCGGCGCGGAGCTCGCGGACTTCGACTTTGAGGCCGCGTGGCGGGCGGTCGAGCCCGAGGACGTGCTGACCCTCATCTACACCTCCGGGACAACCGGCCCGCCGAAGGGCGTGCAGCTCACCCACGCCAATATGCTCGCGCAGTGCCGCGCGGTCGGGAGCGTGCTGGAGATCCGCCGCGGCGACGTGGTCACCTCCTACCTGCCCTCGGCCCACGTGGCCGACCGCTGGTCCTCGCACTACAACCAGATTTGCTTCGGGACCGAAGTCACTCCCGTGCCCGATGCTCGGCAAATCGCCGCCGCGCTGCCGCAGGTCCGCCCGACGATCTGGGGCGGGGTGCCGCGGATCTTCGAGAAGCTCGTGGCCGCGCTGCGGCCGAACCTTCCGGCCGAGCCCGCGGAGCTCGACGGGCCACCCGCGCCGCGGTGCGGGCGACGATCGGGCTCGACCGTGCCCGCTGGATCGTCTGCGGCGCCGCGCCCTTCTCCAGCGACGTGCATCGCTTCCTGCTCGATCTCGGTCTGCCGATGGTCGAGCTGTACGGAATGTCGGAGACCTCCAACGTGCTCACCGCCTCCTCACCCGAGCAGGCGCGCACGGGGACGGTCGGCAAGGGCCTCCCCGGCGTGGAGTACAAGGTCGCCGACGACGGCGAGCTGCTCATCCGCGGAGCGATCGTGATGGCCGGCTACCGCAACGACCCCGAGCGGACCGCCGAGGTGCTCGACGCGGACGGATGGCTGCACTCCGGCGACATCGTCGAGATCGACGACGAGGGCTACGTGAAGATTGTGGATCGCAAGAAGGAGCTGATCAAGCGTCACACGGTCTTGCACGAGGAGTGGCTCCCGGGCGGTGACGAGCTCACCCCAACGATGAAGCTCAAGCGAAAACCGATCAGCGCGAAGTACACGGGCGAGATCAGGGCTCTGTACGCGTAGCGACGGGGCTGGCGGGCGCCACGCCTCCCCGCTGACCGGCCCGGCTACCGTTCGTGCTCGGTCATCCGGAGCTAATGAGCGGCAGAACCCCGAGGCTTCCGCGCCTGAACACCCGGAGCATCAAGACGCACGGCCTGCAAACGACACATGCTTTGCACCAGCGGGCGCTGATCGCGCATGCCCCGGGCGCACCTACATCGCCTTCAACCCACGTCTCACCCAACACGCTCGTAGTGATCGCCGACCCATGGCGCAGATTGCACACCGCCCTTGGTCGCTCTCCGGCGACAGTCAAGGCCTACTTCTATGACCCTCGCTGAAGCGGCGGTGTGCCTGCTTACAAGGCGGCGCTGCGGAAGACGATCGGCAAGGAGGCGGGCGGCGCTGGGCGAGCAGAACATGCACGGGCGGCCGCCGCGGGGCGATCGATGGCGACGCGCTGATGGCTCAGCGACGCGCGCCCGCCGGCCGCCGCGATCAGCGCCGCGACAGGGCCGAGGAATGGGCGACGGTCACCTGCCCGACGCTGGTCGTCTACGGCTCCAAGACCTACCCCGTCCTCAAGCACGCCTCCAAGGCGCTGGTCGCGGTGCTGCCGAACGCGACCCTGCGCGAGCTTCCGGGCCAGAACCACAACGTCTCGCCGAAGGCGATCGTGCCCGTGCTGGCGCAGTTCGTCGCCGGGGCCGGGGCGCAGCCGGGCGGAACGCTTCGCCCGGTGGCGGCGACCGAGGCTTCGTACACTGGCGCACAATGTCCGCGCGAGAGGTTGACGAGTACCTTCGGAGTGTCGAGGAGCCGAAGCGCAGCACACTGGAGCAACTGCGCCGGACGATCCTCGAGATCGTCCCGGATGCCGAGCAGGTGATCTCGTATCGCGTCCCCGCCTTCCGGGCGGGCGGTAAGACGATCGCCGGGTTCGCCGCGTTCAAAGCGCACCTCAGCTACCTGCCGTTCAGCGGCTCGGTACTCGAGGCGCTCCCCGAGGAACTTCGCGGGTACACGATGACCAAGAGCGCGCTGCACTTCCCGGTCGACCGTCCACTGCCGAAGTCGCTCGTCGAGAAGCTGATCGGTGTGCGTCTGGAGCAGCTCCGGCGCTAAGGAGGAGCGACAAAAGTGCCACTGATCCACCGCGACGAACTCGACGGCCCAGCGATTCGAGGCGAAGACCACGGGCGTCGATTTCGCTGATCATCGACGAGAGCGAGCCCGGCCAGGGACCGCGGCTGCACCGTCAACGCCTACGACGAGACCTGGGTGGTCCAGGAAGGCAACATCAGCTTCTGGGCGCCCCGGTCCTCGTTGCGCGACTCTCCGGGATCGCTGTCCTGGCCGTGTTTGTCGCCGTGAACCTTCGCGGAGTCGCGACTTCAGGGCGAACCGAAGACGTGATCGTGCTCACCAAGCTGATCGTCCTAGCCGGCATCGCCCTGATCGGCGTGAGCATGTTCTCCCCGAACCGGCTCAGTCCATTAGACAACCACGGCCTGCTCGGGGTGTTCCTCGGCGCTGGAGTGATCTTCGTCGCCTACGAGGGCTTCGAGCTGCTGCCCTACGACTACGACGACATCGCCGAGCCGCGACGGACGCTGCCCCGCGCTCTCTACCTCTCGGTCTCGGTGGTCATCGCCGTCTATGTGGCGGTCACCGTCGCCTCCGAAATGCTGCTCCCGGATCAGACGATCATCGCCCGCAAAGAGGTCGCGTTCGCGATCGTCGGCCAGAAGGCTCTCGGCGACTTCGGCCTCTGGGCAGCGACGGTCGGGGCCGTCTTCTCCACAAGCTCGGCGATCAACGCGACGCTGTTTGCCACCGCGCGGCTGGTCCGTGACGTCAGCGCAGCCGGCGAGCTCCCGGCCCGCCTCGGCGGCGAACACCGAGGACTCCCGGCCGCGGCCATCGTGTGGATCGCCATCGGCGGCGCGGCCTTCTCGCTGCTGCCGCCATCACCGAGATCGGCTCATTCGGCTCGCTCACCTTCCTGCTCGTGTTCGGATTGATCAACCTGCTGCACGCTCGCCATACCGCATCGCGCGGCCTGGACCGCGGGCTCGCATACCTCGGCGCAGGCGCCTGCATCGCCGCTGCGGGCGGTCTGCTCTACTACCTGGCGCGCTCGGATCACGCCGCCCTCGCCTCCATCGGCGCCTGCGCCGCGATCATCGCAGCAGCCCGAGCGGCGTTCGTCAACTCGCGCCAGCGTGCGACACAACACCGAATGTGAACCCCGACTCGCGCGTGCAATCAGCACACCATCGGGTCGGTAGTACCGCATCGACGGTCCTCAGTTCCCGACGCACGAGCGCATCGTCGAGCCGACCAACGCTGACCGACAGGCTGGCCGCTTGAAAGTCGAGGAGCCCAAGGGCATCGTGCTTCCCCACAACGTCAGCCTCGTCCCCGTCGTCGTCAACCGTGTGAGCCGAAGCGAACCGTCACGGTTCGCGGCGCCGATGGTGACGCATGTAGCGTACGGCCGCCGTTACGTAGATCGTCACACCGACGATGAAGATCGTCAGCGCGGCGGGCACTGACCACCAGATCCTCGCCGCCACTATCGGTAGGCCGATCAGAATCCAGGCGCCGACGGCCCGCGTCAGCATGCCTCGGGCGCTTCTTTCGGCGAACCAGCCTGCGGGTCGCATGCGAGGACCATAGCCCCGGACCTCGAGGGATCGGGTGCCCGCGTCGAGATAAGAGCAGGGCCGGTAGACCGCCAGGATGGACCTTGGGTCCTGCTAATCGCCTTCTCGGGCATCTCGGCGTCCTCGACCGTGGGGCCGTCCGCCGCCGTCGGCGCGCGGCCCTGGTTTCCCAGACGGGCATGCTGAACACGCCAGAGCTCGCTGGCGCGCGCACCTGCATTCCGAGATCGCGGGTCCGCGCCAAATTTCGGCTTCCTCCCCGCAACTCGCCAATCTCGAGAACCGCGCCCCCCGTCGTCGATGGCCGCGACCTGTGGCGGGATCAGACGGTAGGCCTGCTTTGCGGCGGTTGCGGGAGCCGCGGATGTGCTTGCTGGGAGCCCGATCCGCGGTGACTGCAAGCGCACGTAACTGTCACTCGCGCGGCGAAGCAGCGACCCGCAGCGACCCCAACGTCGCTGCGGGAAGGGACGAATCTCACACACCGGCGACGCCGGTCTCGGTTTGTTGCTTCTCGCGAGAGAGCAAGCTCCGGCAGGTGCTCGATGTGGAGATCGAGGGTCGCGCGCTGCGCGACTGGTCCTTCCCCGAATTCCACCGCAGCCACGCGCGCGATCTCGTGGACCACATGCTCAGGCTCCAGGGCCGTGCCGCCGGTGGCGCCAGCGCGATTATGCGCGTGCTCTCGGCGATGACTGAAGATGCGATCGACAACCGGGTTGCGACGGTCAACCCGTTCAAGGGTCTGCGGCTGCGTGCGGCTGATCCGCGAGTGACCAAGCCGCCCCAGCAAGCTCGGATCCGGACGATGGACCAGATGCACGCGTTCGCCGCTGCCGCGGGAACTCGCAACGAGCCGATGGTTCGGATGCTGTCCGACTGCGGATTGCAGGTGGGGGAGATGCTGGCCCTGCGCCGAGCCTTGCACGATCTCAGTGCCGGCATCTTTCGCGTGACCGGGACAGCCTGGAACGGCGCGGTGATCGAGAGCTCGCGCGAAAAGAACCACGACCGCGAGGGCCCAATCCCGCCAAGTACTCTCGCCCTCCTGCGCGCAATGCCGACGCGGATCGGTGTCGACTGGCTGTTCTCGACCCCTGGCAGCGCACACGCGCCAGCCGCGGATCGACTGGGCATCCCACGAGGAGCTCGACGCCGAGCTCAAGACGTTGGGCTACAGGGCGCTGAGCCGAAAGCTCGGCGTTTCGGACAACGCGCTGCGCAAACGCATGCGTGGCTACGAGGCGGGCCGGCCGCCCGGTGGTGCGCGGCGCGACGATGGGGGCAAGCTGTGGCGCTACGACAACTGGATGCGCGACGTGTGGAACCCCACGGTCGAGCGCACTGGCATGGACGCCACGCCCAAGGAGTTTCGCGCAAGCTGGGAGACACACCTGATCGCCGCCGGCGCGAACACCGATGACGTCGTGGCGATCGCGGGTCACTCGATCAACGTCCAAGCAGAGCACTATCGACAGGCGCTCCACCGCTCATCGGACTTCATCAAGGCGGCGATCGGCTAGGTCGAGGTCGCATCGAGGCCGCATTTCTGAAGCCGAGAGCTCTGTTAGCAGCGAGATTGCGGCACAAAGGGTCGGCCTCCCAAGCCGAAGTTCGCGGGTTCGAGACCCGTCGTCCGCTTTCTTAGAGGGCCGGAATCTTCCTCCCCTTGCGGACGACCGGCAGCGACTCACCGCTGACGTTTGTGGACTGCCCCAGCGATGGCGGGTTCGAACCCTGGCTCGGCGGCGAACGCGATCGTCGGCCGGGACAACAAGTCTGGCACTTCCATGGTTCTCGAACTGCTGCTGCTGCTGACTCCTGGCATGGTGGCTTGTGTGGAGCCGGAGTGGGCAGCTGCGCGACGTGTTCGGTGCAGGATAGGGTTGGCGCCCGGTGCGTCGTCTCGTTCGTGGGCTTTTGGGGGTAGTTATCGGCATCTCTGCCACCCTGGTCGCCCCTGCGCATGGCTCGGTCCGGTCCGTGGACTGGGCCACCTACGGCGCGGATAACCAACGAAGCGGATTCAACCCTGCCGAGAACGAGCTCGATCCGTCCACCGTCGGCTCGATCCGTCAGATCTGGTCTACGAGGCTTGGTGCGGCGATCCTGACCCAGCCGGTTGTGGCCAGCGGCGTGGTCCTGACGCATCCGCGGCGATCGGTGGATTTGGTATTCGCGGCGACGGAGCACGGCCGGGTGGCCGCGATGGACGCGGACACCGGACACGTGGTCTGGATTCGGCAGCTCGGATACCAGCACGTCCCCTTCTGCGGCGATCTCCCCAACCACGATTTCGGCATCACGGGCACGCCCGTCATCGACCGCGAAGGGCACAGCATTTACACGACCGGCGGTGACGGCAGGCTCTACGAGTTGGACCTTGCCACGGGTAGGACCAAGCGCCGCTGGGTGATGACGCACGACCCGTGGCACGAGAATGATTACGGCGCGTTGACGCTCGTGAATGGCACGCTGTACGTCCCGTATTCGGGCAACTGCGACACGAACCCCTACCACGGGTTCGTCGCCGCGATCCGGGTCCGGGATGGCAAGCGGATCGGGATCTGGTTCCCATCCGGAGCGCTGTACGGGGGCTCGATCTGGGGTTACGCCGGGGTATCCGCGGACGCGGGCGGATCCATTTTCGCCGCCGTGGGCAACACGCGAGGTCCCAACGAGCATGCCGGCTTGGGCGAGAACGTGGTCCGCCTGACGCGCGACCTCGGCGTCGTCAGTGCCAACTACCCGGGTCTGCCAAAGGGCGATGCCGACTTCGGCGCGACCCCCGTCTTGTTCCAGCGGCCGGGTTGTCCGCCGGAGCTCGCAGTCGGCAACAAGTACGGGTCGTTCTTCGTTTACGACCGCGATCGAATTTCGAGCGGACCCGTCCAGCGAATCCAGCTCCGGGGGTCCGGCCATGGTCAATCGGGATTGTTGGGCGTCGCCGCCTACTGGCCGGCGACGGCAACGGTCTTCGTGAGCGCCCCGCTCGACATAGGTCGATACCGGCACGGCATAGACGCCTTCCGGGTGACGGCGAGCTGCCGGCTCTCATTCGAGTGGTCGGCGACAGACGGACCAGACGGCGATAACTCGAGCCCGACGGTGGCCGCGGGCGTCGTCTTCTTCGGAGACGGGGCTGGCCAGCGGGCGGTCGCATTTGACGCGCGCACTGGGCGGTTGCTCTGGGACTCCGGGCGCGCCATTCACACCTCGGTGTATGCCGGTCCGACGGTCGTCAACGGCAAGGTCTACGTTTCGTCGGTGGGCGGCACCGTGTCCGCGTTCGCCCCTGCACCACGGTCCATTTCCCCGCCGTCGATCTCCGGTGGGGCAATGCAGCGCGGCACGCTGACTGTGTCACGCGGGTCATGGACCAACAATCCGCGGAGATACAGCTACCAGTGGGAGGATTGCGAGCGCTCGGGCAAGAGTTGTGCGGCGATCGGTGGCGCGACGCGCCGGAGGTACACGCTGACGAGCGCCGATGTGGGGCACACGATCCGGGTTGAGGAGACTGCCACCAACGCAAGCGGCTCGAGCAGCCCGGGGGTCTCGGCGGCCACGAGCGTCGTGTTGCCGCTGCCGCCGTCGAACACCACGCCGCCGTCGATCTCTGGGAACACGACCCAGGGGCAGACGCTCGCCGACTCCCACGGACGCTGGACCAACTCCCCGACCAGCTTCACCTATCAGTGGGAGCGGTGCGGCAGCTCAGGCAACAGCTGCTCGGCGATCGCAGGCGCGACCTCGCAGACGTACACGCTGACCGCGGCAGATGTGGGCGCCACGATCCGCGTCGAGGAGACCGCGAGCAACACCCGGCCAAGCCCGAGCCCGGCGATCTCGGGTCCGACAGGAACGGTGGCGCCGGCCACCACACTGCCGACGCGACCGTCGAACAGCTCGCCCCCAGTGATCTCGGGGACAACCGCCGCGGGGCAAACGCTGAGCGGTTCGACGGGCGCTTGGTCAGGCACGCCGCCGATCAGCCTCAGCTATCACTGGGAGCGCTGCGCCGGCTCGTGCTCACCGATCGCGGGCGCGACTTCGAGCAGCTACCGGCTCACGCACACTGACGTAGGCACCAAGGTCGCCCTCGCGGTGACTGCGACCACCAGCGCCGGCAGCGCCACCGCAACCTCCGCTCAGGTTGGTCCGGTCAACACAGCCGGGCCGACGCCGCGCCAGGTCAAGCACGCGCTGCTCGACGCTCTGAAGCGCTCGGAGACGGCGACCATCGGCCGGCTGCTCAAGAACGACGCGGACACCGTCGGCTTTTCGGCGCCCAGCCCAGGCCAACTGGCGATCCGCTGGTACCTACCGCCGAAGGGAAAGAACCGGCCAAAGGCGACCCAACCCCTGCGGGTCGCGAGCGCGACCGTGATCATCCGCAGTGCGCGCACGCTCAGGGTCAGGATCACTCTCACTGGGAACGGCCGACTTCTGCTCGAGCACTCCAGCCATCTCAAGCTCGCCGCGACAGCCACCTTCTCCCCCGTTGGTGGCGCTGCAGCGAACGCCGTGAGGGCTGTCACCCTAAGGAAGTAACGGGTCAGCTCTCGGACCTTCGAACCCCGACTGCAACCGCCGCGCTCCGGGCAACCGGCTCACGATGTCGCGTCGCGTTCGATTGTGTGATGGCGCGAATGCTCGCGTCTGATCGCTCCGTAGCGGGCAATGCGCCGCGCGCTGCCGTGCTCGCCGGGGGGTCCGACGGGTCGGGCCAGAGACCGAAGTAGGCGAGGAAGCGCTCCAGCGCGATGCGAACGGATACAAGAGATGTGGCGATTGGGTCACGCCTTGTTCGCCGTTGAGGCATGGCGCTTGATTCGGCTCCGGCGTCCAGGTTCCTGGTCGTCCGGTCTGCGTTGAAACGGGGATTGCACCCGAAGCGGTCAGACAACGGACCGAGCCGTTCCTGGCGGACCTGATTCCGGTGGGGGCCAGGTCTATGGACCGCACGCAGATCGGTGCACGATGCCGGCGTGCGGTCGAGGAGAGCGGCGGGGCGGTCCTGGCGCTTGGCTCTCTAGGCCGTGCGCAGGGCGGCGCCCGGACACGGCAGCCTCGGTTGCCGTAGTGTGTTCGGGCACATAAGCCGAATCCCCGGACAAGCCAATCCGGGGAGCGGGGAACCCACGTCGTTGGGGCGAGTTCCGCGGTGATCCGCGGGAAGCGCTTTGCAGATTGCAAGCGCGAGCCCGTCAGCTAACCCCGCAGGCATCAGGCGCCGGTGTGATTCCCCTTGCCGCCGAGGAATTCACGTGTCCCAACTTCATGTGCCCGTTGTTCCCACGTCTCCGAGATGGATCGAAGGCACGGCCAGCCCTGCCGTCCGGCCTGCGTTCGCGCTGCGCGCCGGAGCGCTGATCGTCCTGCTGGCTCTGTCAGCGTCCTTCGTGTCGTCCGCGTCTGCCTCGTCGATCAGGCGAGTGCTGCGCGTCGGTGACAGCGGCGGCGATGTCCGCATCCTCCAGCGCTGGCTCACCGACGTCGGCATCCGGACCTCGATCGACGGTAGCTTCGGCTCGGGCACTCGGCGGTCCGTGGTCCGCTTCCAGCGCGCCGCACGGCTGACTCCGGCCAGCGGCACGGTCGGCCGGCGGACCGCGAGCACGCTGCGCTCCTGGGTCTCACAGCGCCGCTCGATCGCCACAACGCCGGGACCGACGAGCGCGACCACGGTCTCGTCGGTCGCTGAGGTGCTGCGAATGGGGATGAGCGGCCCGGCAGTGAAGACGCTTCAGAGCTGGCTCACCCAGGTAGGTATCAACACCACGCAGGACGGGAACTTCGGCCCGGGAACCAAGAACGCGGTGATTCGCTTTCAGCAAGCCGCGAACCTATCCCCCGCCAGCGGCACCGCGGGCCAGCGCACGCTGAGCACCCTGCAGGCCTGGGTCCAGAACGGCCGGCGGGCACCTGGCCCGGCGTCCACGACGCCATCGGGCTCTGGCGCGGGCGCGGGCTGGGTCTTTCCACTGCAGCCCAAGCGCCTGGTCGTGTCGCCGTCGAGCTGGACCCAGGACCAGGGCGTGGACATCGGCACGGTCGGCAACGCCTGCGGTTCGAAGGTCACGGAGGTCGCCGTCACGGCCGGAACGATCGTCAAGGAGGGAGTCGACGGCTTCGGTCCCTACGCCCCAGTCCTGAAGGTTGCCAGCGGCTCCCTCGCCGGCCACTACATCTACTACGGCCACGCGGCCCCAGCACTGGTCAGCGTCGGCGCCCAGGTCAGCGCCGGACAACCGATCGCCGACGTCGGCTGCGGCGACGTCGGGATCTCGAACGCGCCGCACCTGGAGATCGGGATCAGCGCGCCAGGCGGGCCGCCCTGCTGCCCCGGTTTCGGCCAGACCTCACAGCAGATGTTCGACATCGTCCGCGGCCTGTACGCAAACACGCACTGACGCGACCGAACCGACCCCGACCGGAGGCCCCCGGCCGGAACACCACCGGTTGCTCGTCGGCACGACCTGCCCGGGCTGGAGCCTCAACCGGTGCTCGTCGGCTCCATCCGCCGCTCGCCCTACCGTTCGCGCCTATCGACCAGCGAGCACAGGAGCAGCCCGATGAGCCAGCACAACCCTGCCCACAACGTCATCGTGCAGATCAAGGTCAAGCTGCTCGGCGTCGCCAAGCCGCCCGTCTGGCGACGACTGCAGCTACGCGCCGACACGCGCCTCGACGAGCTCCACGAGATCCTCCAAGCCGCGCTCGGTTGGCAGAACTACCACATGCACGTATTCACCTTCGCCGACGAGGAGTTCGGCGTCCGCGATCCCGAACTCGGGCACGCTGACGAGCGCAAAGTCACGCTCGGCGAGCTCACCGACATCGGTGCTCGCTTCCGCTACACATACGACTTCGGTGACGACTGGGAGCACGAGATCCTCGTCGAAGACCTGCTAGACCCCGATCCCGAGGCCCACTACCCGATCCTCGTGGCCTCGAAGGGAGCCTGCCCGCCGGAGGACTGCGGCGGCACCTGGGGATACACGAACCTCAAAGCGATCCTCGCCGATCCCAGCCACGACGAACACCAAGACATGCTCGAGTGGCTCAGGCTCACCGACGCCAGCGAATTCGACCCCACCGCGGTCCCCACTGAGGACATCGACTACGAACTTGCGCTCAGCGGCGCCAGCCGCTGACACCCCATCAGCCACACCCGCTAACTCAATACCGGGGCCTGTCGGAGTAAGCTGTCGCCAGCATGGACTGTGCGCTGTAGACGAGGGAGCACGAGGGTCGATGGCGGGCGTCCCAACAGAACTGATCAGCGCGGCGATCGGCGCCCTGAGCGGCGGTGGCGTTTCATGGGCCATCCACAGGCAAGATGTGGCCCAGCGACACGTTCAGGACGTGCGCGACGTCCTCCTGAAACTGCTGGATCTTCGCGAGCAGGCGGAGAATCCGAGGGTCAATCAGGAGCTTCTTAATCAGCGGCGGATCATGCTGCTCGCAGTCGCAGACTCTCTCGCCGCCAGGGCGCGCAAGACGCTTACGACGCCCGACTGGTTGTCGCTCGGCGAGGAGAGCGCACTCGACCGCGATTTCACATCGGCGCGGCGATACTACGAGCTGGGCCTCGCCTCATCACGCAAGGGCGACACGCTGACTCAGGTCATCGCGCTCCGTCATTTGGCCATCTACAACTACAGCGCTGCGCCCGACGGAGCGCCATCAGAGGGAGGGAAATTCTTCAAGCAGGCCGCAGACCTCACACGCTCAAGCGACGACGCATATTTGCGCTTCGTCACCGGCTACACACTTGCCACGTGGGCATGGTATGCCGAAGATCGCGATGATGAGCACTGGCGCCAGCTGACGGACGAGGCAATCGAGTGCTATCGGTCGTGTGGGCCGCGTTACCCGCCTGCAGCCGACGAGGCAGCCAAGGTCGAAGCGTGGAAGGAGGGCCTACTTCAGGGCCAACCTGAGGACCAGCAGGCGCAACCGCCACGAGCCCGCGACTCGCAGCCAGCTAGGCCTGATGTGGCTCGGGCGGCGGCGCCTTCCTCCTAGCGGGCTCGTCCGACGATCCCGATCGCGCCGACGCGCGTGTCCTACGCTCGCGGCCATCTGATTTGGCAAGCGTCACCGTCGGAATGAGAAAGCTCGTGGTCCTAGGAATGATGAATGTGGAATACCCAGTGGTGTGGTTTGTCTGCGGGCGGGGGCATGGGGATCGATATTGCAATTGGACACGGCGTCAGGGCGAATGCATCCGCATCCAGGACCGCGTCTCGTACGGCGTCCAGCGCTTTCATCAGGTCAGCGTAGTTGGAGACGCTCATCTCCTCAAAGCCGGGAAGCTGAAGGGCGCAAAGCCGAGCGAGAGGCTCTCGTCCACGCTGAGATCCTTTGAGCTTGTCTGGATTTGACGGAGACCGAATTACGAGGAGTCCAACCTCGGGGAAGGAAGTTCGGTCTCATGGCAAGACGATCGAGGTATCCGCAGGAGTTGATGGACCGTGGCGTGCGGTTGGCGCTTGAGTCGGGTCGGCCGGTGGCGCAGGTCGCTCGCGATCTGGGGATCGGCGCCGAGGCGCTGCGCAAGCGCGTCAGGCAGGCTGAGGCCGATGGCGGGGGCGATCGCAGGATCGCCTGTCGTCCACCGTGGCGCGGCGACGGTTGGAGTGCCGTGGGCTGTGGCGCAAGTTCTTACGGAGTTCGTGTTGCCCGGTTGACGTCGGTCAGGTCGGGTGTGATCACGGCGATGAGGCGATCGCGGGTGGCTCCCAGCCGGTGCCGTTGAGGATGCCTGTGATCTTTCCGGGCTTGGGGGCGAGGAGCCGCCAGATCAACTCGAATCCTGCTCCGGGCGGGGTCGGCAGCCAGTTTCGGGCTTGCGTTGTGCTCCCCGGCTGGCTGCTCTGGAGATAGATGTCAACGGAGCCGTCGGCGTTGTGCGTGAGCTGCGAGTGGCTATTGAACTGGTAGCGGTTGATCGGATTGGGGACGAGGAATCCATGCAGGTCGTAGACCGTCAGGGTCCAGCCCTCGTTCACGGGAGGTGCCGCGGGCATGTGCAGCACGTAGTTGCTCGATCCGCTCAGCGGCGCGAGACTGTGATCGGTCAGGCTGAGCGCGAAGATCGACTGGTCTGAGGCGACGGCGCCGAGGCCGATCTGGGCGATCACTGCGCGCAGGCGGTAGTTGGTGCCGTAGTGCCCGAATCCTCCGAGAAGGTAGCCGTCGTGCGCGGCGAAGCCGGCCAGGAAGAGCGCCTTGGCATCCGTTTTTATTTGTGCCGGGCCCGCCGCTACGGCGGCTTTGAGACCTTTGAGCGTGTCGCTGTTCAGGTGCGGGTTCTTTGAGGGCTGCATGCCGGCGCCGATACCGACCGCAGCGAGCCGGCGCAGCTCGGCACGGTCGGCCGCCTGCGGCGGGAACTGCTTGAGCAGTCGCCCGAGCACGTCGAAGAACCCCAGCCCGCTCGGCAGCGGATAGTTCTTGACGGTGCTGCGAGGATGCGTCGAAGGCGTGGGGTGGTAATCGGTCCTGAACTTGCTCAGCGGTGTGAGGGTGTAGCCGTCCTGGATCCTGCGGACGCTGGCAATGTCGTTCTTGCCCTTTAGTTGGGTTGACCCGATGATCCAAACCCGGCTGTAGTCGGACTCGATCCGATGCGTTCCCGTCGGGATTGGCAGGTTGTGCTGGCCAGGACCTGCGATGACGTAGTAGCCCGGCTTCGTGTTGTGGACGCTACCGAGATTGAGGAAGTCCTCGGTGTAGGGATCCTCCAGCGCGAGCACGAAGAAGTGGCCGCGGACCGGCGGGACGTGCAGGACCTGCGGGCCGTGCGTGAGGTCCAGCCAAGCGATTGACGAGAGCGCATTCGCGCCCGGTGCGACAACAGCCTTGCTCTTCGGATTGTTCAGGCTGCGCACGCTGTTGAACTGGTTGACCGGTCCAAAGGCGCCGTTGGACACGTTGATGCTGGTCATACTCCGAAACGTCTTATCGGTCACGACCAGCGGCAGCCCGTACGTGTAGGCCTCCAGCCCGGCCGCATAAGCCTTCGCGTAGTCGGACTGCGAGGCAGCCGCCGGGCCTGTCGTCGCCGTGAGCGCGACGAGCGCGGACACGCAGCACACAATCACCTGCCGAAGTCCTCGAGGAATGATTGCAGCCATCAACTATCTCCTGTCTGATCCGTCCTGTTGAGAGCGCCACAGCCTTCGCCCGCGCGAGTACATCGACGGCGTGCGCCGTATGACCTCGCATCGTCCATCAACCGCCGACCGGCCGCATCAGGGTATGCCCCGAACCCAGCATGGTGAACTACGCATCCCGACTGAGCGGCCGGCTGTCTGCAGGGGTCGGAGTCGGTTGCTCGGGTCGCACCTAGCGGGCGGCTCCCAACAGCGCCGAACGCGTGGGAGGATCTGGATGTGGGTTCTCCGCAGACCCTGAGCGAAGCTGACCGGCGGATCGTCGCGGTGTGGGCGGCGGACTGCGCGGAGCGGGTGCTGGGATTGTTCGAGGCGGAAGCTCCGGGGGATGGCCGCCCCCGTGATGCCATCGCCCGGCTACGTGCCTTTGCTCGTGGCGAGCTTGGCGTCGGAGAGGCCCGCCGCCGTTTCGTCGCTCATGCCGCCGCTCGTGAGGTGAGCGCTTCCGCAGCGGTGGCCGCCGCCCGAGCGGCCGGGCAGGCCGCAAGCATCCCTCATATGTGCGCGCACGCCCTGGGTGCCGCCGCGTATGCCGCCAAGGCGGCTGGACTGGCCGCCCCGGACCGGCCGGAGGCTCTCAGCGAGGAGATCTGCTGGCAGCTTGGCCGTATGTCCGCGGCGGCCAGAGCCGCCCTGCGACAGCTGCCGCCCGTCGGTGAGAATTCGTCCGGTCCCCTCGGGCCTGGGCGTCTCTCGTCGGGCCTTCTCGGCACGATCATCCGTGATCTCCACGCCAGCTTGGCGGACCCCGACCACGTCCCTCCCAGATCGCAGGCAGATCGGGAAGACGGAAAGAAGGAAGAGCAGGCCAGTGACGCCGCCCTCGTTTGACACCTTCCTCGCAGCGTCTGCTGGCGTCGCCGGAGCGCTGATCGGTCTGCTGTTTGTGGCGATCTCGGTCGCCCAAGAGCGATTGACAGGGGAGAACGCCAACCAAGCCCACCGGGTGCGGGCATCCGCTGCCCTCACATCGTTTAGCAATGCACTGGCGATCGCGCTGTTCGGACTGGTTCCGGGCGTCGGGCTCCGCTGGCCAGGGTTCGTCGTCGGGCTGCTAGGGCTGCTCTTCGTCGCGGCGTCATTGCTGTCTCTCCGTCGCGTTCGCGAGTCCCAACCCGTCCCGCCACGGGACATCCTGTTCTTGGGTGGCCTTGTCGCAGCATTCGGCCTCCAGGTGTTCTTCGCATTGCGGCTCATTTCAAACGACCGCGACGTTGGAGCCGCAAGGGGGATCGCGATCCTAGTAATCGTGTGCTTCTTCATCGGGATCGCACGAGCCTGGGAGCTCGTCGGGGGACCCTCGATCGGCATCAGCCGTGAGCTGATGGCGATCGCGCGTGTGCGAGTGCGCGACCACAACACGCTGGCCGCCGACCAACCGACCGCAGAGAACGTTGAGGAGCAATAGTCCGGCGAAGGTGGTCCAATTGCCTGTGCGCGGAGGGCCCGGTTTCTGCGCTCGGCTGCTGGCGCGTGTTGGGGTTGCGTCGGCGGGGTGTGCGTATCGCTCGCGCTATCCGCGGTGTGTGCGGGCCAGGCGGCGGCGGCAAGTTGGGCGATCACGCCGACGCCGGCGACTGGCCTGCTGAACTCGGTCTCGTGCACGTCCGCGTCGGCGTGCACGGCGGTCGGAGTCACCGGAGCCGACGTGGACACTAACGGGACGGTTCTGACGGAGCGTTGGAACGGTGAGAGGTGGTCGGTTCAGTCCACACCGCCGCTGCCCGCAAGCCAGAGCGAGTTCGAGGAAGTGTCATGCGGGGCCGTGCGGTCCTGCGTCGCGACAGGAAATCTATTCCTTGGGGGGCACGCCAGAGGGCGTCTCGTGCGGCTCACCGGCGGCATGCACGATTGTCGGCTATGACCGGAGCGGTGGATTCGCCGTGCGCTTTGTCGCCGGTAGCACGCAGCTCCAACGCGCCGCCCCGGTACCCGGCAGCGCCCAAGGCTCCGCGCAGCTATTCAGCGTGGCATGTTCACACGCGAGTGCATGACGGCCGGCGACGACCTCACCGTCGGTGAGTACATGACCAACAGTGGTCCGCCACAGACGCTCGCTGAGCAATACCGGTAACCCGGCAAACCCCGTGATCAAAAGGCAGCGTCACGCGCCGCCGGGCCGCTGGTGGGCGTCTGCGCGAGTGTCACGAGGCGGCCGTCGCTGGTCCAGGACACGCTCGTGAGCTTCAGCGCGACGTCGGCCGGCATATCAGGGAGCTGCTGCCAGCGACCGGCGGTCGCATCGAGCAGCCAGACGTCTGTGACCGGTGTGAGACGCAACTGGTCGTGAGGAACCTGGGCAAACGGACCGGCGACGCGGTTGCTTCGACACCGGGACGGCGAGTCGACACAACCGACGCCACGGGCAGAATGATCACGAGGCAGCCCCAGTTCGTGCCGGCGCCCGAGACGCCGAGCGTCAACGGTCTCACTCCGGCTTTGCTGGCGCACAACCCCAACCTCGCCAATCCGGTTCGTTTCGGCCCGTCCGGTTCAGGTTGTGACCCGACCAAGGTGATGGACTACTACGACGGCAACACAGTGACCGGGTTGTGGAACTACGCACAGCACTTCTCGATGAGCGACAACTCATTCGGGACGACCTTTGGA
The DNA here is from genome assembly GCA_963794285.1 of uncultured Solirubrobacterales bacterium. Taxonomy (GTDB): domain Bacteria; phylum Actinomycetota; class Thermoleophilia; order Solirubrobacterales; family Solirubrobacteraceae; genus Palsa-465. Next base: position 493,253 of record CAWCDS010000004.1, on the reverse strand, counting down.
CCCTCGCACGTCGGTGCGGTCAACCTCGTCAGCGGCAACAACCACGGGGCGGTCCTAAGCGCGCCAAGCGCCGCAGTCATCGACCGGACCCAGATCGGCAACGTCGAGCCGACCTACGACGACTGCCCGCAGGATCCAGTCAACATCCATTACACCGGCAGGAACATCGGCGATCTCCTCAACCAGCATGACGTCAGCTGGGGGTTCTTCAGCGACGGCTTCAAGCCGACCTCGCGTCTATCGGACCGGACGCCGTTGTGCAACGAGACCCGCACCAGCAAGTTCGGCGTGACCGACACGGTGTGCGACCGTGGCAATGAGGCATTCCAGTACTACAAGTCGACCGCCAACCAACTCCATCTCCCTCCGACGTCGGTGGCGGCGATCGGGCACCAGGATCAGGCAAACCACCAGTACGACCTGACCGATTTCTGGGCCTCAGCGGACGCCGGCAACCTGCCGTCGGTCTCCTTCCTGAAGGCCGGCGGCTACCAGCAGGGCGGCGGCGATGACTCAGGTCCGCTCGACGAGCAGGAATTCCTCGTCGGCCTGGTCAACCACCTCGAGCGGCTCGGTAGCTGGCACAGCACCGCCGTTGTGATCATGTACGACGACTCCGATGGCGCCTACGACCACGTCATGCCGCCGATCGTCAACGATTCGCAAACAATCGACGACGCGCTCAGCGGCGCGGGACGGTGCGGCACGAGGGCGCCGATCCTCGGGGGCTAGACCAATGCAGTTCGACGAAGCACAGTCATAAGACGTCCGACAGCCCGTGCCGACGAGGTCCTTCATGACCAGTGTCGATGCGACGCGCTGCACGCCGGGGAGCGACGCGAGTCGCTCGTCATAGGCCTACGAGGCGCCGCCGTGAGCGGACTCAACCCAAAGGGTCTCGTTCTCTGTCTGCGGTCCGCAGTGGCGATCACGACGGCAGTTCGACATACGCAAATGATTTGCGTAAGGTGGGTTGCGTGACGCGCGACGCGATCTGCTATTTGTCGACACCACTTCTGGGCGCGCACGCCCTCCGGACCACGGGCGGTAGGCGTGACTGACGGTATCGCGCTCGCTCTGGCGCTGTTGGTTCTGGCGGTGACGCTTGCGGTCGCGGTGGCGCGGCCGCCGTTTCTGTCTGAGGCGTTCGCCGCCTTCGCGGGTGCCGTTCTGCTCGTGGTCGTCGGCGCGATCGGACTTTCGGGTGCAGGCGACGCGCTCCAGGACCTGGGGCCGACGGTTGGTTTTCTGGCGGCGATGCTGCTGATCGCTGAGGGCTGTCGGCGCGACGGTTTGTTTGACGCGATGGGCGCGGTGATGGCCCGCGGCTCGGGGGGAAGCCCGCAGCGGCTGCTGGCGTTCGTGTTCGTGATCGCGGCGGCGATCACGGCGGTGCTCAGCCTCGACGCGACGATCGTGCTGCTCACTCCGGTCGTGTTCGCGACGGCGGCGCGGATGCGCACGAGCGCCAAGCCGCACGTCTTCGCCTGCGCGCACCTGGCCAACTCGGCGTCGCTGCTGCTGCCTGTGTCCAATCTCACCAACTTGCTGGCGTTCCACGCCAGCAAGCTGTCGTTTTTGCGGTTCGCCGCACTGATGGTGATGCCGACGATCGCAGCGGTGGGTGTTGAGTGGGCCGTGTTCAGGCGCTTCTTCGCGATCGATCTCGAACGGCCGCGCAAGGCCGGCGAGCGGCCGGCGCGGCCGGAGCTGCCGCGCCTTGCGGTCGCGGTGCTCGCGCTCACCCTGGCGGGGTTCGCGGTGAGCTCGGTGGTGGGGATCGATCCGGTCTGGTTTGCCGCCGCCGGCGCCGTGGCGATCACGATCCCAGCGCTCGTCCGCAAGACAGCGACGCCGGTGGCGCTCGCGCGTGCAGCGGAGCCCGGCTTTCTGATTTTCGTCCTTGGGCTCGGGGTGATCGTTCAAGCGGCGAGCGCCAACGGCCTGGACAGCTCGGTGCGTGCCGTGCTCCCGACGGGAGGTTCGCTGCCTGACCTGCTCGCGGTCGCTGCGCTGAGCGCGATCTTCGCGAACCTCCTCAACAACCTGCCGGCGACGCTGATGCTCGTCCCCGTCGCGGCCGCCGCCGGCCCCGGACCTGTCCTCGCGACGCTGGTCGGCGTCAACGTCGGCCCTAACCTCACCTATGTCGGATCGCTCGCCACGTTGCTCTGGCGCCGTGTCCTGCGCGCCGAGGACAGCGACGTCGAGCTGGGCGAGTTCCTGCGCCTCGGCGCGCTGACCGTGCCGGCCGCGCTGGTCGCGGCGACCGTGCTCCTGTGGTTAGCTCTCAAGGCGTAAACCGGTATGCAAGCGCTCGTTTGGATCATTGAGGACACCTGGGAGGCCACCGTCGCAGAGGCCGCGCAATGCCTGCCCAGCGACGCGGATATCACCTTGCTTCACGTCGCGAGCACCGAGCCCGAAACCGTCGCCCGCGCGGCTCGTCGCGGCCTGCTGGGCCGACACCCACCTCCACTCCCAGCGGTCGAGCCGCTACGCGAGATCTCCGAGCAGGCCGCCAACGAGCTGCTCGCCGAGGCGCACACACGGCTGGCGCGCCGAGCCACACTCCAGGCCCGTCGCGGGCGTATCGAACGCGAGGTCGTGTCCGCCGCTGAGGGCATGGACGTCCTGATCCTCGCCCGCGACGGAGACCGCGAGCGGCTCGGACCCCGCAGCATCGGCCCCGCGACGCGCTTCGTGATCGACCACGCCCCCTGCCGCGTACTGCTCATCTGGCCCGACCTCACGCCAGGGCTGACAACGATCCCGCCGCCACCGCCTGGGGCTCCTCCGCCTCGTACGCCAGCCCGCTAAGCCAGAGGATGCAATCATCGTTGTGCAGTGAGGTAAGCGCGGACCAGCAGGACGTCGTGGTCGGTGTGTGTGGCCGGCTTCACCCGTGCCGAGGGGGAGCGGAGCGCGCCGGTTCCGTAGACGTGCTGACTCCCGGGGTCCTGGTGGGCCGAGCCGTCGGTGCGGGTCCAGAAGCTGTGGGGGGCACAGGAGGGGCGACGGTTGACGTCGCCCCCGAAGATGACGGTGTGGGCGGCCGCGCGACGTGCAAGGAGCGCCGTGAGCTCGGCGCACTGCGGGTCGTTTGCGGCCACCTCATCGGCCTCGGGGGAGGCGAGGTGGGCGGTGCACACCTCGATTCCGACGCGGGTGCTGACGCACAGCCACTGGCGCCGCTCGGGCCCGGCTTGTGCCTCGAAAGGCTGGCTCTCGGTGCTCTGGATCGCTGCCTTGGTGAGCACCGCGTCACCGAACAGCCCGCGGCCGCCCGGTCGGACGCAGGGTAGGGGCTTCCTTTGGTAGATCACCTTCGAGAAGCGCACCTGGTAGCCGGTCCGCCGGGAGATCAGTGTGACGTCATTGCGGCAGGCCTCGTTGAAGGTGACCGCGTCCGGGTGCGCTTCACGGATCCTGGCGATAGCCTCCTGCACACCTGCCGGGTATTGCACCTTGGCGTAGCAGCCGGCCAAACCGGACAGGCACAGGTTCATCTGCATCAACGTGTACGTTGAGCCCGCGGACGGCGGCGCGGCCGCGGCCGTCGGCGAGGATCGGCTGCAGCCCGTCAGGGCGAGGACGAGCCCGCACGCCACCGTCGCAACGCGCGGCGCCGCAGAACTCCTCGACCGGACAGCGCAGCGCTGGACGATGATGTTCACGATTCTCACGATTCCTGCCGTGAGTAGCCCGTCCCTGATCTTGCGGGCCCGCTCCGCCATCTCGAGCATCTTCACGCGGCAACGTTACGCGAGGCACAGCCTCTACTTTTGTTCGGCGCTGTCAGAGAGGCCCGCGAGGCGGCCCTCGAGGAACCGCTGCTCCGGCCCTGGCTGAGTTTGCTCGAGGGCGCGTGTGTAGGCGGCGCGCGCTTCGTCGTTTCGGCCGAGCCGTCGCAGCAGATCGGCGCGTGTCGAATGGTAGTAGCGGTAGTCGTCGAGCTCGAGCCGGTCGAGGAGGGCGAGTGCTGCTTGCGGTCCTTCGAGTTCGGCGACGGCGATCGCGCGGTTCATCGTCACGACCGGCGAACCGGTGAGATGCTCGAGCTTCTTGTAGAGGAGCGCGATCCGCTCCCAGTTGCGTGGATGCTGGAGGTGGAGATCGGCGATCGCTGCCTGGATGACGTAGGGCCCCTTTTCATGGAGGGCGAGCGCGCGTTCGAGCTTGTGGCGGCCTTCGTCGATCTGGTTCTGGTCCCAGAGCGTGCGGTCCTGGTCGTCGAGCAGGACGAGTTCGCCGCCGCGGAAGCGGGCGGCATTGCGCGCGTGGCCCAGGAGCATGAGCGCGAGCAGCGCGTGCGCTTCGGCTTCGTCGGGCATCAGCTCGACAACGGAGCGGCCGAGGCGGATCGCGTCTGCTGAGAGGTCGACGCGGCCGCCGCCCCAGCCCTCGTTGAAGATCAGGTAGATGACCGCGAGCACGGCGTCGAGCCGCTCGGGCAGCAGGTGGTCGGGCGGGACGGCGAACGGTATGCCGGCGTCGCGGATCTTGTGTTTGGCGCGGGTCAGGCGCTTGCTCATCGTCTCGAACGGGACGAGGAACGCGCGTGCGATCTCCTCGGTTGAGAGGCCGCCGAGCGTGCGCAGGGTGAGTCCGACCTGCGCGTCGAGTGCAAGCGCCGGATGGCAGCAGGTGAAGATCAGCTCGAGCCGCTCGTCGGCAAAGGTCGCCGTCGCGTCCATCGTCTCCTCCGTTCCGTCTTGCAGCTCCCGCTTCAGCTGCTCGGTCTTGATCGCGAGTGTCCGCTGGCGCCGAATGCGGTCAATCGCGCGGTTGCGAGCGATGGCGATCAGCCAACCGGTCGGGTTCATCGGCTGACCGTCGCGCGGCCAGCGTTCGGCGGCCAGCGCGAACGCTTCCTGTGCCGCGTCCTCGGCGAGCTCGATGTCGCCGAGCCAGCCGACAAGCGAAGCGAGGACGCGGCCCCAGTCCTCGCGGAAGACCTGCTCAAGCACCCCCGAGCTCCTGCTCGAGCACAGGACGGACCTCGATCGCCGCTGTGACGTCGAGCTCCTGCAGCTCGGCGGCGACGGCGAGCGCGCCGTCGAGGTTCTCAGCCTCGACCAGGATCAAGCCGGCGAGGAACTCCTTGCTGTCAATGAACGGGCCGTCGGTCAACAGCACCTTTCGCGACTTGAGCCTGAGGGTCGTCGCCGACTCGGCCGGCTGCAGACGGACCCAGCCGCTCACATCGGGCCGCTCCAGGACTGCGGCGACAGCGGGGTGCATCTCGCGCGGCCGGCGTTCCCCGCCCGTCTCGGCCTTGGTGTAGTTCAGCAGTACGTACTTCATCTGCGCTCCCTTCTCGAGCTGCTCGTTTCTCTCTCTTAGACGAACGGCGGCCACCCAGACGGACACTCGGCGGTTTCTCGATCGCCGTGTCCGGCTGTCCGTCATCAGATCACAGGGTCGGCATCCGCGCCGGCCGCGACGACGTCTACGAAGCGATCGCGATCCAGTACAGCAGCCGCACGGGGCGCCGGGTCGGCGCGGACTTCAGGTCCCGAACCCGACCCGGTACCGCTCGTGATTGACCAGCCGGAGACGACCTTGACAGCGCGTGGGGGTGGTGATGGGCTTCTCGCGCCCGATCAGCGGCTTGGGGATCGAGGACCGATGACGCAGTTGACGTTTGCACTGGTGCATGGAGCGTGGCATGGTGGCTGGGTCTGGGACGTCCTCGTCCTGGAGCTGACGGCACGGGGCCATCAGGTGGTGGCGCCGGATCTCCCGTGTGAGGACCCGCAGGCCGGGGTGACTGAGTACGCCGCCGTCGTGACAGCCGCCCTTGGTGGGCAGACCGACGCGGTCGTGGTCGGGCATTCCCTAGCGGGGCTGACGATCCCGTTCGTCCCTGCGCGGCTGCGTGTCTTCCTGAGCGGGCGCAGGTTGAGTGTCGAACCGAGCCCCGCACAGTGCATGCCGACCGGCCCGAGCGCGTACATCGTCTGCACCGCGGACGATGCGATCCCGCCTGACTGGCAGCGGCACGTAGCGCGCACCGAGCTCGGGGTCGAGCCGATCGAGCTCGATAGCGGTCATTCGCCCATGCTCAGCTGTCCAAGCGAGCTGACGGAGATCCTTGCGCGGCTGGCCGGTGGTCGAGGTCCGTCGCAGTAGCAAGCGCTCAAGCCGGAGTCGTGTCCCCGACCGACTTGACGCTCACGCCTTTTTGGAGCTGTCGATGATGAGCGCGGCGTTGTAGCCGCCCATGCCGATGGATGATTTGAGGGTGGCTCCCGGCGTTCGGGGCGTGACGCCGTTGAGCACCCGGGGATGGCCCGCTGCCACGAGCTTCGCGGCAGGGATCTCGTTTGCTTGGTAGCTGAGAGCGACGACCGCCGTTTCGAGGGCACCTCCGGCACCAAGTCCGTGGCCGGTCAGCATCTTGGTGGAGTAGATCTTGGTGTTCGGCGCGAACAGGGCGTCGGCGACGGCGGCTTCGACTGTGTCCCCAAGGGTGGTGCCGCTGCCGTGGGCGTTGAGGTAAGCGATGTCGTTGATGTCGACGGCGGCGTCGGCGATGGCGTCGCTCCAGGCCCCGGCCACCTGGATGCCGTCCGGTTTGATCGCGATCGGGTGAAAGGCATCATGGGTGTAGCCAGCGCCGAGTACGTCAACGTAGGCGTCTGTCTCGGGTTGGTTGCTCAGCACAAGTGCGACGGACGCTTCGCCCGCGATGAAGCCCAGGCTGCCCTCCTGGAAGGGGCGGCAGGCTTGTTCGGGGGGGAGGCCTGCCGGCACGATCACCCCGAGGTCGGTGAAGTGGCTGGCGGTCTCGGGAGTGACCGAGAGATCTGTGCCGCTGACGATGACGTCGGTGGCAAAGCCAGAATTGAGCCACTGACGGGCCAGGATGACGCCAAGTGCTCCAGAGGCACAGGCCGCCCCGACGTTGAGTGAGGGGCCCTTATAGCCGTGTTCGGCCATGAACATCGATGGCGCCGTGGAGGGCAGCAGTTGCAGGAAGAAGCGGCGGCGCAGATGACGTCCTTCTGTGAAGTACAGGTCACGCCAGCCTTGGATTTCGCCCAGCGAGGAACAAAGGATGAACCCGACCCGCTTGCCGGGTTCCCAGCCGCGGGCTTTGGCGTCGGCTACCGCCTCGCGGCCCGATCCGTACAAAGCCCGCCCGAATAGGGTGATGGAGTCGTTCTCGTCGCCCCCTTCGGGGACCACGACGGCCAGGCTGGAGCAGTCGTCGAACTCGACAAGCTTCGCGGCCGACTTCCCGGCGATCAGCCCGTCCCAGAGGCTCTTCACACCCCAGCCGAAGCCTGTGACGGCTCCAATTCCAACAATTGAGACAGCCTCTGACTCGTTCATATCACGCTCCACTCCATAACTAATGCGCCTCCCCGGCCGCGGGGGCGTCATCGGGATCCTCGTTGGCCGCTGGGGTTGCATCGCCCGAGGAGGCGGTGTCCTCGAGTGCGGCGGCCGGGTTGACTTCCGGCGGGATCATTGCTCCGTCGCCTGACGGGTCGGCGATACCGTCCTCCAGCCAGGTGTAACGGTTGGCCAGCACCTGCTGCGCAGTAGCATAATTGGCGTCGTTGTCGTTGGCCCACAGCTCGTGGAAGAGCGTGTCGGCGCGGCGTATAGCCTGTCTGCAGAACAGCTCTGCGAGCTCTCTGGCTTGCGCTTGGCGTTCGGGATGCTCGCGGCCGATCGTGTCGGCGTAGCACACGGCTGAAGCGATCGCGAACAGCTCGGCGCCGATATCAACGATGTGTGCAAGGAAAGTCTGCTTGTGCTCAAGCTTGGCCTGCCAGCGGCCAATGCCGTAGAACGTCGAACGTGCGAGCTTGCGCGAGGAGCGCTCGACGTAGCGCAGGTAGCTGGCGAGCGGACCGAACTCCTCGTAGGAGCGTGGGTTCTGGCCCTTGCCGACAGCCAGCTGCGGCAGCCATCTGGAGTAGAACAACCCGGCGCGCAGCGCCGCGTCCGCCTTCGCCTTGAGGTCGCCGTCCGGTTTGAGAAGGTCGCCGGCGACGTGGAGGTGCTGATCGACCGCCTCGCGCGCGATCAACAAGTGCATGATCTCGGTGGAGCCCTCGAAGATGCGGCTCACGCGCATATCTCGCATCATCTGCTCGACCGGCACGGGCTTCTCGCCGCGCGCCTTGAGCGACGCTGCGGTTTCATAGCCGCGCCCGCCACGCACCTGGAGCAGCTCATCGATCACGCGCCAAGCAAGCTCCGAGCCGTACACCTTGCAAATCGCGGCCTCGACACGGATGTCGCTGCCGTTGTCGGCCAACCGTCCCGCGACGTCGACCATCGCCTCAAGACCAAACGCACTGCCCGCAATGAACGCCACCTTCTGCGCAACCGCATCGTGCTTGCCGATCGGCCGACCCCACTGCACGCGCTCCGTCGACCACTCTCGGACGATCTTCGTCGACCATTTCGCAGCGCCGACGGAGAGCGCCATCAGCGCCAACCGGCCGGTGTTCAGAGTGCTCAGCGCGATCTTGAGGCCCTCGCCCTCCCGGGCGATCCGGTTCTCTTCAGGCACGAACACGTTCTTCAATCGTGTTACCGAGTTTTCGATCCCGCGTATCCCCATGAACGAGTTGCGGTGCTCGACGGTGATGCCCTCGCTGTCGTAGCGCAGCACGAACGCAGTGATCCCACCGCGGTGGCCCTCGCCCTCTGGCACCTTCGCCATCACGACGACGACGTCCGCGATCGTTCCGTTTGTCGCCCACAACTTGCGACCGCTCAGCAAGTAGCCGCCCGCGACCGGCGTCGCGACCAAGTCGCCGTCGCCGACCACCGGGGTGGCGGTCGACGCTATCCGCGCCGGATCAGAGCCCACATCAGGCTCGGTCAGCAGAAACGCGCTGATGTGGTCCTTGGCGACCAGCGGCAGCCACTTGCGCTTCTGCGCCTCGGTGCCGAACATCCGCAACGGCTCAGCCACCCCCACCGACTGGTGCGCGCTGAGCAGCGCTGCAACCGCGGAGTGCCAGACACCCGCGAGTGCGAGCGCACGGTTGTAATACACCTGCGACAGGCCCAGCCCGCCGTACTCCTCTGAGACCTTTATCCCCAGCGCGCCGATGTTCTTGAGCCCGTCTATGACGCGGTCGGGGATTTTCGCGTCGCGCTCGATCTCGAGCGGGTCAACCTCGGTCTCGAGTAACGCGCGCAGCTGTGCCAGGAACCGCTCGCCCTTTTCAACCGCCTCTGGGTCCAACCGCGGCTGCGGATGAATCAGGTCGAGCCGGAAGTCGCCGAGGAACAATTGCTTGCCGAAACTCGGAAGCTTCCACTCTGACTCCCGCGCCGCCTCCACGACGTCGCGAGCTTGCTTCTCTGAAACATTGCCAGGCACCGGCAGTCCGCTCCTGGTTGGGGTATCCCGCCCCATCAATGTAGACCTCTGCGGCGGCGGACGCATCCCCCGGTTCGGATGAAACTCCCGTGCGCCTGCCGTGGTTGGTCCCGGCTTCCGCCTCCCGGCCGGTTGGGAGGCCGGTTTTGTTGCCATTCAACTATCCGACGCGGATCGGCGGTCCATTCGCCGATGGTGGTCCGTGCGGATCGTTGGGACGTGCCGCGACGGAGTCGGGGAAAGCTACTTCCCGAGCAAAGCGCACACCGCGGACGCTTGGACGGAGCGCAGTTGCTGCAGCAGCGCGCCTGTCGGCGCGGCGATATTCAGTGATGTCGTGACCGAACGTCGACCGTCCGCCGTGGCGGCCGCCCACTGCACGTATCCGGGGAAGTTGCCGGTGTGGCCGTAGACGGTGCCGCATCGCGTCGTGTAGCGGAAGATCGCCAGACCCGCCGAGTTCGTCCCGGGGCCGGCGGGGCTCGACGAGCCGCGGACGAACTGCAGCTGCTCACCGCGTTGCGCCTTGCCGAAGAACCGACCGCCGAGATCCGCGCGCATGAACGCGCCGAGATCGGCCGGAGTTGAGACGACGGCGCCCGACGCCCACGCGCCGTTCGAGTACTCGTACCGGGATCCCGGCGTGAAGACCAGGCGATCCTGGCGCACCCAGTCGATGATCTTCGTCGGCGACACGTACCCGTGTGGGTCCTTGGTGGCCCGCTCGCGGAACCTGTCGGATTGTGTGTAGTCGGGAAGTCCGCTGGTGTGGTTGAGCAGCTCGCGCACCGTGACCGCCGACCACGCTGCTGGCATCATCCCGCGGAGCCGCTGTCGGATCGTGTCGTCCAGACCCAGCTGGCCCTGCTGCACCAGGTGCAGCGCGACCGCGCCACTGAATGCCTTGGAGACACTGGCGATGCGCATGTGGTCGCCCAAGCGTGGCGCGCCGCGGCGCGCCGCGTCGGCCCGCCCCGCCCCAAGGACGGTCGTATGACCGTTGCGGTAGAGGGTCGCGATCGCACCCACCGGCCCACCCGGCGCGGCGACCAGGCGCTGCAGGCCGCGCTGGACAACCGCGTCCGTGGTGCGTGCGCCCGCGGCGCCGGCGGGAAGCAGCAGCGCCGCTGAAGCCGCAGACGGCAACACCCAGGCAAGCAATACGCGCCGAACAGACCAACCCACAACGACAGTATCGTCGTATCGCGCAGGTACTCGCGCAGTGGCGGTCCACGCGGCGCTTCGAGGCGAACGCTACGACTGATGTTTGGGTCGCTGCGCGACCCGGAAGCCCGCTCGCTTGCTCGCGCCACGCCGCGGAGCGAGGCCCGCCGTCCTCACAACGTCGCACTCGGCGGGCAATTGGCGGTAACCGACCACGCTACGCGCCGACAGTCGGCGGCCTTCAGGACGTCGAGACCATCACCGCGCTCATTCCCGATCGCCGAACAGCGACCGCGGCCCGCCATAGGGCTGATTGAGCCATGTCGCGATGACGCCGAGACGCGCTCATACGAGCAACCGATAGCTCACGACGGCGCCGGCCCTTCCAGCGATGACGCGGCCGTTCGCTTCCATCAGATCCAGGTGCCCCTGGGCGTGCGCGAGCCCTAGGACGAGCCTCGCCCCTGCTGGCTGCCATTGCAACCGGCGGGCTACGTCGAACGGTGTCGCCGGCCCGTCACCCAGAATCGTCGCGATGGCGTCAGCCCGTTGTCGGCTGTGGAAGCGCAGGCGGGCCGCAAGGACATCGATCTCGGCGAACGCGCGCCCGTGACCGGGCAGCATGACGGCGGGATCCAGAGCAACGAAGCGTGGCAGTCCAGCCATGTACTCGTTCATGCTGTGCCGACGGCTTGCCCCATCCCCCGCTTCGAGGCTCGGCACAGGGATGATGCGGGCCAGCAGATGGTCGCCGCTGAAGAGGACGCGTGCTGCCGGGTCCCACAGAGAAAGGTGACCCTCCGCGTGCCCGGGGCTCAGCATGCACACGAGCTGCCGGCCGCCGGCGAGGAGCAGGTCTCCATCACGGACGCTCCTGACCATGTTCGGATCTGCCCATCCGACCGCGCCCTCGAGCGCGGCGTCCCCGAAGGCGACCAGCGAGCGCGCCATCGCCTCGGGCAATCCAAGCTCAACCAGGAGATCGCTCCTGGACTGGGCATCCTTCGGTCCGAGGAGACCCGGGACCTCAGGAACCCCGCACACGATTCGTGCGCCCGAGCGGACGGCGACCGCCGCAGCGGCGCCGAAATGATCAGCGTGGGCGTGTGTGACGACGATCTGCTCGATGTCTGCGAAGCCAAGACCCTTGACGTTCAGCAAAGCCTCCAGCTGCTCGAGCGAGCCAGGCTGGACGGTCCCAGGATCGATGACAGTGACCGGCGATTCGGCCAGCAGGTAACAATTGACGCGTCCGACGCGAAACGGTGTCGGCAGACTCACGCGGCTGACACCGTCCGGCAGCGCCTCGACAAACGGCGGCAACGCAAATGCCATTGGCGCCACTGTATTGCCAGCCCGACGCGCGCCGCGAGCGGCCGCGACCAGCGGGAGCGCACATCGGTGTCAGTGACGGGAGCCGTTGGCCTTCCGTACGTCGAGGACGGTGAAGGTCGTGGCGCGCGGGCGGCCACGGGCAGGGGTGGCCGTCAGCCGATAGCCGCCGGCACGCAGCGCCTTGCGATTCAGCTTGCCTGCGAAGCGAAGCTGGTTACGTCCCAGACGACCCCGAGGTCACGTAGAACAAGCTGTCTGATGTCAGACACCTTGCGCGGCGAATTCCTTCCGTCGCCGCGAGCGCCGGGAAGCGCCAGTGTTGATTTGCGGTGTGCGAAGCCCATATGGTGGCGCCTATGGCGTTCCGCAGCTCGAGGCGATGACGCCGGGCCCGCTTGCGCTGATCGCGATCCCGCTTGCGCTTGCCGGCGGGACCTGGATCTTCGTCGCGGTCCTCGTGGCTTTGTTCGTCATCCTCGTGTACAGCTACTACACGAGGACCGGCAGCGGCATCAGCCAGAGACCCTACCGCCGGCCGGACGGACCTCCGGAGTCACCGAGCGAGCTCGCGCACGACACGATCCAGACTCTGCAAAACTGGGAGCGGGGCACGGAGGGCCATCACCGAAGCCATCGGCGCCAGGCTCACAAGCCCACGGATCCGGCTGTCGCGCAGGCATTGGCCGAGTGGCGGGCTGACTCCGGCACCGCTCGGCAAGCCGATCCGGTCGTCGGCTCGACCGATCCGGTTCGGGGACAGGAGGGAGCTCCGACGGTCGTTGTGTGGATCGATGTCTCCAATGAACCATGTCGAAGCGCGTACGACCTGCTATCAGAGCTCGCGGACTCCCGGCGAATCCGACTGGCGGTCCGCCAGCTGCCCCTGGCTGACGTCCACGAGCTGTCCTTGCCGGCCGCGGAAGTTCTCGAGGCAGCGGCGGCTCAAGGAAAGTTCTTCGACCTGCTGGACGACTTCACGAAGTCAGCCGTCAAAAACGAGGACGACCTGCTGGAGCGGGCAGCGGCGCACGTGCCCGATCCCGACCGTCTCCGGGAGGCGGTTCGCGCCGGGAGCTACCGCCCGTCGGTGATCAAGCAGATCCGTCAGGCGACGGCGAGCGGAGTCTCAGCGGTGCCCGCCGTCTACATCAATGGCGCACGCTACGACGGCCCGATCAGGAGGGACGACCTCGCTCGGGCCCTGCGCGGCTGATCACAGACGCAATGCGCACGAGCCATGGCTACGCTTAGTCCATGAGTGAGAACCTCCGCATCGAGCGCGGTTGGATCTTCGTCAACGGCACCCGGCAGGACGATGGCACGATCAATCTCGGGACCGGCGGCGAGATGCGCCTAAGCCCGTTCGAGGCGATTTCACAGCGCCAGGACGCGCAGATCACCTGGGGCCAGATCCTGACGGCGTCGGTGCAGCGGCTGGCGTTCTGGCGCCGTTAGTATTCGGTTAGCGTTTCCCTAGCGCTGGGGTTTGATAATCGCGCGATGGTGCCGGATCCCCGGATCTTGCTGGTCGACGATGACGAGGCGATCCTTGACTCGCTTCGCCGGGCGCTCGAGCTGGAGGGCTACGCGGTCAGGACCGCAGTCGATGGCGCCGGCGCGTTGAGTTCCGTCGCCCAAAGCGAGCCCGATGCGGTAGTTCTTGACATCGGGCTGCCGGATCTCAATGGTCGGGTCGTCGCGGCGCGGATGCGCGCTGGTGGTTTGTCGACGCCGATCTTGGTGCTCTCGGCGCTCGATCAGGTTGACGATCGGATCGCCGGGCTAGAGGCCGGCGCTGATGATTATTTGGTCAAGCCGTTTGCGATGGGCGAGCTTGTTGCGCGGCTGCGGGCGCTGCTTCGCCGTGCGGCTGCGCAGGCGCGATCGGGAGATGCCTCGCTTCGGCCGCCGGTGCGTCTCGGGCTATTGTTGGTCGATGTGGATGGGGCAGCAGCCAGCTGGAACGGCCGCGATCTGGGGTTGACGGGCCGGGAGCTGGCGCTGCTCGACGCGCTGGCTAGCAACGTGGAGGTCGTGTTGAGTCGTGATCGGCTGTTGGAGATGGTGTGGGGGTATGACTTCGCTCCTGAGAGCCGCGCGCTCGACGTGTTTATGACGTACCTGCGCCGCAAACTGGAGGCGGTTGGGGCACCGCGCCTGGTGGAGACCGTACGTGGCGTGGGGTTCGTGTTGCGCAGGCCGTGATCTTGCGCTCGCTCACCGCGCGCGTCGTGTTTGGCGCACTGCTGGTCGTGAGTGCAGTGCTCGTCGGCGGTGGTCTGACGATCGTGAAGGTGACCGAGCAGCGTGACAGGCGGGACGCCGACGCCGAGTTGCGGCGCTTTGCCGGCAACCTCACACCGTCGGTGGCTGGGACGCTCGGGGTGGTTCCGAGGCCACCCGCGAGTCCCCTCCTGAGTCCGCCACCTGCCCTCGGCCAGGTGCTTGTGCTGGATCGCAACGGCAAGCCGGTCGTGGTGAACCCAGGTCCGCCGCCGCGACTCGGCGCGCCCAACGATCCGCAGCCGGGCGTCGTGCAAGCGCTTGCCGATGCGTTTAACCAGCGTGGCCAGAGTTCCAGTCCGGCCGGTCAGATTGTCTTTGTTCGGGCGCTGGCAGTGGGGTCCGGCCGCCGCCTGATCTTGGGTGCGGTTCCACCCGGCTTCCCACCGATGTCGTCGCGCCAAGGCGAGCGTACGGTGCTCGCTGTGGGCAAGCCGTGGCGGTTGGTCGCGGTCCGCACCCCGATCGGCGTGATCGTCGAAGTGGGAGCGCTCGTTCAGTCGATCTCCACGCGGGCAGCACGTTTGCGGACGGTGGTGATCTGGAGTGGCGTTGCAGGCCTGCTCGTTGCGCTGCTGGGTACGGTGATCACGTCGCGCGTGGCACTGCGTCCGTTGACGGCGCTTGAGCGGAAGGCAGCCGCGGTCACGGGGACTGATGACCTCACGGTTCGGCTGCAGGTCCCGGGCCAGCCCCGGGAGGTCGCTCGGCTGGCGGAGGAGCTCGACCGCATGCTGGGTCGGCTCGAAGAGGCCGTCGCGGCGCGCGAGGCCGCGCTGCTTGCGGCACGACGATTCGCCGCGGATGCGGGGCATGAGTTGCGCACGCCATTGCAGAGCGTGCGTGCCAACCTCGACATCGCGAGTAGCGACGGGGCGAACGAAGAGCAACGCCGACTTGCGCTCGAGACTGCGTCGTCGCAGTCCGAGCGCCTCAAACGACTTGTCGACGGCCTGCAGACGCTCGCTCGCGGCGAAGCGGGCTTCGGGGCGCCAGCCGCTGAGGTTGACCTCGGCGACATTGCCGACGCCGCCGTATTCGCGACCGGCACCCGGCATCCAGAGCTCGTGATCGAAAGCGACCTGCCGGAGTCGGGTCCGACCGTCCAAGGAGATGCGGACGGCTTGTGGCGGGTCGTGGAGAATCTGCTGGAGAACGCCGCCTGCCACGGGAGCCACGGCGGTCGCGTGCGGCTGCGAGTGGCGGCCAACGGAGCCGGCGCTGAGATCGTGGTCGAGGATGACGGACCCGGGATCCCATTGGCAGAGCGTCAGCGAGTGATCCGCCGATTCGCCCGCGGTCGCGGCACAACCGCCGGCGGCAGCGGGCTCGGGCTGGCGATCGTCGAGGCCGAAGCGCGCCGTCATGGCGGCACCCTGACGTTGAGTGCCTCCGAGCTCGGGGGACTGCGCGCGCGGGTCACGATCCGCGACTAGGCATTTCTTAACGCGCGTGCTGCAAGCTGGCGGCGTTGTGCTTTGGGGGCGCGCTGCTCGCGACCGCCGCTTCGTTGCTCGACCCGATCGTGCGCCGCGGCGGCGGCGCGAGCTCGAGCGCCGCGGTTGTCAGTCGTGGTGGGGCTCGGAGCGTCCCGGTCTCAGTCAGGGCACGAGCTCGTCGAGCACATCGGCGAGCCCGTTAAGGTCCGGCAGCTCGCGGCTGGGCGCCGGCTCTGCGTGTTCGCCAAGCCGATTGATCCAGACGGAGTGGATCCCGAGCTCATGCGCCGGCACGACGTCGTGGAAGTGACTCTGCGCGACATGCACGTGCCGCTCGCGATCTGCGTGCGTGGACTCGTAGAAGGCCCGCCAATGTCCGTGGGCCGGCTTGTAAGAGCCGACCTCGGACGCCACGATCGCGCCGCTGAACCGCACCCCGATCGCCTCGATCGAAGCGTCGATGAGATCGCGATCGCTGTTGGAGAGCATCACCAGCTGCCAGCCCCGCTGACGCGCGATAGCGCGCATGCGGATCCTCGCTCTGGATATGCGGCTCGAGCTCGTGATAGCGCCGCAGCAACCGCTGCCCCTGCCCGGCGCCGAACAACCGCTCGAGCTCGGCCTGAATACCGGCATTCCAATCCACGGGCGTGCCGTAGCAATCGAAGGTTGCCCAGCGGGCGTTGTCCACGGGGCCAGGATTTGAGGACACACGCGCAGCATACGGACGGTGCCACCAGCAGGGCCGGCGATCGGGCCCAAAACGCTGGTCTCAGTTCGCGGCCAGGTCGCTCGTGACGGCCGAGGCGGTCAGGGCGGAACGCGGGGTGGTGTGAGTGGCGGTGGGTGGGTTCTCGCCATCGGCGCGGCATTTGGCGAGGGTGGCGGGGATATCGGGGGCGGGCGGGAGCGTGAGTGGCTTTGGCAGCCGGCGGGTGGCGATGGTGTCGAAGAGGTCGAGCAGGTCCCCAGGCGCCGGCGTCGCGTCGGGTCATCGGCGGTAGGTTCCATGTGTGTTCGATGAACGCGAGGATCGAGGTGAGGTCGGAGACTTTGTGAGAGACGTAGCGGGGGCGGCCCCATGGTGAGACGATGGTCAGCGGGACACGGAAGCCGTAGCCGTCAAATGCGGCGGGGAACGTCCCCTTTGCCGATAGCGTGAGATCGGGCGCGACACGCGGATCGAAGATCGTGCCGTTGGCGGCCGGCACGATCACGCCGGCGCCGTCGTCATTGACCTGGCCGCTGGATGTTGCACTGAAGTAGTAGCGGCGGTTGGGGAGCGTCTGGCCGAGAACCGAGCAGAAGAACCGGTCGCTGACCGGGAAATGACTCGCCAGCGCGTCGGTGACCGGCATCTGCGCCGGGGTGAGATACCCCATCGGAGTGCGCGACCCGGCGTTAGTCACAAACCCGTCATTGCGACCACCCGCCCACTGATGATGACTTGAGTTCCGGTTCTGCGTCAACCCATCCGCCGGGCACAGGTCACGCCGCGCGAAGGACCGGATTCGTCGACCGCTGGCGTCCGGATTGCTCGCGAGGTCACGGCTGCATTGGCGAGCTTGGGTCCGTCGCGGGCCGGCCCGGATCTGCCGCTCGGCTGGCGCGCGTTCTGGCGGCCACTGCGATCAGCTCGACGCAGCCATCGACGTTGATCCGGGTCGAATCGATGATGAGGTCGTAGCACCGCGGGTCGTGGGCATCGACGCCGTACCAGCGCTGGACATAGCTCTCGCGGGCTCGGTCGGCGATGATCAGCTCGCGCTCGGCGGTCGGGCGGTCGACACCGTGTACGACCATCGCTTGCCCGATGCGGCGGTCCGCCGGCCCGTCGAGCCGCACATGCAGGGCCCCGGGCTGATCTCGGAGCACCGCCGCCGCCGCGCGCCCGAGGATCACGGCCCCCGCGTCCGCGTACTCGTGCAGGACACGCTCGGTCGCGTCACGGAACTCCTGCTCGCTCATCACGGCAGGGTCGGCCGTGGCGCCGGAGTACAACCGCACGGCCGGCGCGAAGCGCGGCAGCCACCGCTGGAATGTGTCACGCGGCAGCTCCTGACGCGTCAGCCCCTCCCGCGGGACCTCGAGATGATCCGCTACGGAGACTGGGATCGCACGGTCGAGGAAGGGCACGCCGAGCCGATCGGCCAGGCGCGGCCCGACGAGGCTGCCGCCCGCGCCGTAGGCGGCGGAGATGGTCACCAGAGGCTTCACTCCCGAGAAACCTACTCCGGCATCTCTCCTCTGGCATCTCTCCTCTGGCATCTCGACGGCGTCCGATTTCAGTTTTGCCCCGATTTGACGAGCATGGGGTAATGGACACTAGCTCTGCTCTCTCGCTCGATCACACGTACCGCCTCGTCACCCGCAGCGACTTCGACGGCCTTGTCTGCGCAGCCTTGCTCAATGAGTTGAACCTCGTCGAAGAGATCCTTTTCGTCCACCCGAAGGACGTACAGGACGGCAAGGTCGAACTGACGGCGCGCGATATCACTACCAACATCCCCTACCGTCCCGAGGTCGCGCTGTCCTTCGACCATCACGCCTCGGAGCGGCGGCGCGTGCTGCCCGGGGCGCAAAACCGCGTCATGGATACCGACGCGCCGTCAGCCGCCCGGGTGGTCTACGACTACTTCGGCGGTGCCTCGCGGTTTCCGAGGGTGTCGTCAGAGATGATGGAAGCGGTCGACCGCGCCGACGCCGCCGACCTGTCGATGCAGGACATCCTCAACCCGCAGGGGTGGATCCTGTTGAGCTTCCTGATGGATCCGCGCACTGGTCTTGGCCGTTTCCGCGACTTCCGGATCTCGAATTATCAGCTGATGATGCAGCTCATCTACAGCTGCCTGGACGTCTCAATCGAGAACATCCTTGCGTCACCCGACGTCGTCGAACGTGTCACGCTGTACCGCGAGCACGCCGACGCGGCCGCCGATCAGATCCGCCGTTGCTCGACAGTCCACGGTCAAGTCGTGGTGCTCGACCTCCGAAACGAGGACATCATTCACCCGACCAATCGGTTCCTCGTTTATGCCCTGCAGCCACAATGCACCGTCTCCATCCACGTACTGTGGGGCCTGAAGCGGCAGAACACGGTGTTCGCTGTGGGACGCTCGATCCTCGATCGTTCCTCGCGGGTCGACATCGGCGCCCTGATGCTCGCCCACGGAGGCGGTGGACACGCAGCGGCCGGAACCTGCCAAATCGACAATCACCGGGCAGAAACGGTGCTCGCCGAGCTTGTTCAGACCATCGTCGATGCGGAGCGCAACCCACTGGCAGCATAGGAGCGCTGCACCAGATCTCGCGTTCGCGCAGCTCGCGGTTGGAGCGACCAGACAAGCAGCCGGCGCGTACTTCCTCGACGAGATCGGCCACTACGTGTCCGCCGGCGACACGGCGTTGCACGCCGCCGCGGCATCCTACGAAGCAGGCATCGTGCGCGAGTTGGTGAACGCGGGCTCGATCGTCGCGGTCGCCAATCGCCGCGGCGCCGAGCCGGTTCACTACGCGGTGGACGGCATGCCAGGTTCCGCGAGATGGGACCCGGTCGCGCAACAGGAAACGGTTCTGTGCCTCGTCGAGCTCGGTGCTGACCCAAACGCAGTCGACAAGAACGGGACGACGCCCTTGCACCGTGCGGCCCTTGCACCGTGCGGTGCGCAACCGGTGCGCAGCCGCCGTCAAGGCGCTGCTCGATGTGGGCGCGGATCCTCACGTCACCAACCGGAGCGGATCGACAGCCATGCAGCTTGCCCGCTGGACGACTGGCCGCGGGGGAAGCGGGTCGGTCGTCGCGAGAGCACAACAAGAAGAGATCCTCCCGCTCCTGCAAACCGCCGGCGGCACGTAAGCGCGCGGCCGCTGATTGATCTCGTGGCTCGCCTCGTCAGCTGATCAGTTTGAGCCTTACCGTGGCCGTCGTCGTCTCCGTGCCGACGACGTGGCGACGGCCGTCGGTCGTCGTGGCGACGAGGTTGAACTCAGCCTTGAGGTTGAGTTTCGCTTGCTTGCCGAGATTGCCGGGCGCGCTGGCGTCGATCCGCAGCGTGGAGATCGGCGTCTCGTGCACGTCGGGTTTGCGTTTCTGGTCGGGCTGGGCGTTGGGGAACCCCCCAAGATTGCCGAGTTGTGTCGCGCACGGTTCGGTGATCAGGAGATCGGTGGGGTCCTCGGCGGTGATCCACAGCGCCAGGTGGTGCTTATCGATCGTCGCCATGTTCAGCGTGGCGCTCCGACCCGGGTTGTTCGGCAAGCTCGAGAGGTTCGACGAGCACCCGCCGGTTGTGCCATCGGTAAGCGCTCCGTTCGCATGACCGGAGAGCGTGCCTCTGATCGAACGGATCGGGAAGCTCATCGCCGGGCTGCCTGGAGGTGCCAACGGCCGCATTCCCGTAAACGGGAACGACACCTCGGATCCATGGCCGACGTAATGCCAGCTCTCCGTGATCTCGCCGCTGGCCGACCGGAACCCCTGATAGCCCAACGGCACGGACTTGAGTGTCCAGATGATCTTCCCGCTCGCCTGGACGACGGCCCAACTGGTCTGGGCGGGAGTGCGAGCCGCAGCGCTCGCCGGCGCCATCCCGCCGGCGGCCACCAGACAACCAACCACAGCGGTCAGGATCACGGAGCGATTGGACACCGGCGCGACCGTACATCTGCTGACTGGGCAATGTCAACTGCCGGGGCGCCGGGTTGCGGTGGACCGGTCAGGCTCAGAGTGGGATCGTCGCTGGATTCTTGAGCGTCGAGGATCCGGACGTCGCGGCGGCCGAGCGCCGCTATCGGTTGCCGATTGCGCACCGACCCGTGTTCATCGAGGAGGAGAGCCCCAGCTATCAAGCGCCCGTCGCGACGCTCGCGATCGGCGTGCTGGGGGCGATGGACGCGCTGCTCGACGCCTACCGCACGGGCGGCGGCGTGGCTGACGAGGCGTACGGCGCCGATACTCGGGAAGGGATCGCGCGTGACCGCGGCCGGCCTTGCCGACCAGGTGCGACCGGTGCTCCACGACGCAAGCGACCCGGAGATCGTGGGTCGCTATGACCTCGTCACGATCTTCGAGGCAGTGCATGA
This sequence comes from uncultured Solirubrobacterales bacterium, assembly GCA_963794285.1. Classification (GTDB taxonomy): domain Bacteria; phylum Actinomycetota; class Thermoleophilia; order Solirubrobacterales; family Solirubrobacteraceae; genus Palsa-465. The sequence continues at coordinate 472,592 of CAWCDS010000004.1, read as the reverse complement.
CATGAACCATCCCGTCGACGCGTTACGGTCGGTCCGCAAGATGCTCACCGAGAACAGCAACGCTCTGATCGCCGACGAGCGAACGGCGGAGCGGTTCACAGCGCCCGGCGACGAGCTCGAGGGCTCCCACTACGGCTGGAGCGTGCTGCATTGTCTTGCCGTCGGCATGCTCGATCAGAGCTCGGCGGGGACCGGTGCCGTGATCCGTCCCGATACGGTCCGCGCCTACGCCACGGAGGCCGGCTTCGACAAGGTCGAGGTCCTTCCAATCGAGCACGAATCCTGGCGGTTCTACCGGCTCGCCGTCACGTGAACGCGTTGACGGCCCGGGCGACCACCAGCCCGAAGAGCGCGAGCGCAACGGTCGACTGTATGAGCATCGTGTACTTCGCGCGGTGGGTCAGGGGCATCACATCGGTCGGGCTGAACGCCGTCGCGTTCGTGAAGCCGAGGTGCAGGTAGTCGAGAAAGACGGGGCTCCAGCCGGGCGCCGCGAGCTCGGGGCTCAGGTGCTGCGTGAACGCGAAGTCGATCGGCTTCGGCCGAGTTGAGCGCGCGATCGGCCCACCACCGTCGACCAGCCAGTACAGGAGCCCGAACGCAAGATTGTTGCCGAGCCAGATCACCGCACCCGAGGCGAGGAGCTGATCGGGGGAGTTGGTCACCCCCTTGCCCTTGATCAGGTCGTAAACCAGCAGCGCCGTCGCCCACAGCGCCGCAGCCACGAGGATCCCGACGAGAACAAGCGAGAGGCGACGGAGCATACGGCGCTCGGCAGGGCCGGACGGGTCGCTCGTGAGCAATACCACCAGCAGGACGCCCTCGATCGAAGGGACCAGCCACGGCGCGTGGATCGCTGCCTCGCCCGGCAGCCACAGACGCGCCGCAATATTGAGCGACATGAACACAAGCATCGCGATGACGGGCGGCCAGCGCGACTCGCCGAGCAGTGGCGCAGGAACGGCATCGCCGGCAGCGACGGGCTGCCCACGCCCGGCTTCGTGGTCAGGGGCCACGAGAGGATCGTCCCATACAGGGTGAAACGGGCGCCGCGGCGCGTGGATGGGCGTGGCAGACTTGCCGCCATGGGCGCACACCTGCTTGTGTTCATCGGCGTTGCGGCGATTGTGATCGTGGTTCCGGGTCCGGACACTGCGGTCGTCACCAAGAACGTGCTCGTCCACGGTCGGCGGGCTGCGCTTGGAACCTCGCTTGGGGTCAGCGCCGGGCTGTTGGTGTGGACACTCGCAGCGGCGATCGGCGTCGCGTCGCTGGTGCGGGCGTCTGCTGTGGCGTTCACCGTCCTAAAGCTCGTGGGGGTGCTCTACTTGATCTGGCTTGGAGCGCAGGCTCTGCTCGCAGCTCGCGCAGCGGCCGGCGCGCAGGATCCGCAGTTCGGCTCGAGACCGGTGATGGGCGCGTTCGGCGGCTTTCGCCAGGGGTTCTTCAGCGACCTGGCCAACCCGAAGATCGGGGTCTTCTTCACAAGCCTGTTGCCCCAGTTCGTCGATCCCGGGCGTCCCGTGCTGATCCCGTTCCTCGCGCTGGGCGCCGTGTTTGTGTGTATGACCTTGGTGTGGCTGTCCGCCTATTGCCTGGTTGCGGCACGTGCGGCGCAGACGCTTCAGCGGCCTCGGGTCAAGGCGGCACTGGATCGCCTTACGGGCATCGTGCTGATCGCGATCGGACTGCGACTCGCTGTCGAACGTCGCTAGTTGCAGAGAGCTCAGGCAAAGATGTTGACGAGCGAACGCTCACTGTCGAGCGCCATCCGCAACACGGCTACATCGACCCCGGCGGATGACGCCGCGCCCGAGGAACCACTGTCGGTTGTGGGCGTTCCTAGGCCGGCCGCCGCTTGCGCTGTCACGTCGAACATGGTCTGTGCTGCCGCGATCCCACTGAGCGAAGAGCTTGCTATTGATAGGTCCACGGGTACAGGATCGACCGACATCGTCCAGGGGCTTTAGCGCCCGGGCCGGCAGTCGACCGACGTCTGAGACGAGCGCGAACCGGGACTTGCGATGACGGAACTCTGAGACGCCTACGCGCGTCCGCGGGCGAGGTCGAGCAGGCGAGTGAGGACGCGCTCGCCATCGAGGCGCAGGCCGTTGTGGTCGTATTCGTTCGTGATCCAGGTTCTGATCCCGCGGATCTGTGCGGTCGTCTGCTCGGAAAGAGACCGCTCGACATACATGTCCTCGGCGTAGACGGCGGCTGCCACGGGAACCTCGTTGCGCAGCAGGACTTCCCTGTCATAGAGCCTCGGCCAGGCTCGCGTCGCGAGTAGCTGCGCAGCCTCGCGCAGTGGCCGGAGCGCTCCGTAGTCCTCGAACATCCACGGGTACACGTGCTCCCCGGTGAACAGGTGCGGCGACTCGAACTCTGCGGGCAGCACGCGCTCAGCCGACCATCCCGTTGTGCCACCATCCGCCCAGCTGGCCTCGTGCAGGATCGCGTAGATCGGGTTGCGAGCGAACCCGGTGTCATGCTCTACGTCTTGCAGGAATCCCGGCGATTCCGGCGGAAGCTCGAGCAGGTAGTGAAGCCGCTCGGCTCCGTCGCTCATGCCGAGCATCGCGCCGAGCTGACGAAACCGTCTCCACGTCAACGTGTCGCCCGAGGGCAGTTGCAGGCCAACGCCCTCGATCCGGTCGCGTAGTTTTGAGACTCGCGCGAAGTCGCTGGGGTAGCGCGCGAAATACCGGCGATTGCGTTCCAGGACCCGCTCATAGGTGCGGACGTAGACCTCGTCGACGGCACTCCCCAGAGGCGGAAGACCGCCGGTGATCAGCGCCTCGCGAAGCCCCTCCGGCGCCTGCGATAGATACGTCGTTACACAGAAACCGCCGAAGCTCTGGCCGAGCACGCTCCAACGCTCGACGCCGAGCTCGCGGCGGATCCACTCGGCATCACGAACGATCGAGTCGGCGCGAAAATGAGCCAGGTACTCGGCCTGCTGCTGCGGGTCCATTCCAGCCAGCTGGCCAACCGGTGTCGAGCGGCCGGTGCCACGCTGATCGAGCATCAGCACGCGAAACTCTTTGAGCGCACGGTCGAGCCATCCCGGATCGCTTGGCGCGCGCGTCGGACGCGGCGCCTCAAATCCCGGTCCGCCCTGAAAGAACACAAGCAGCGGGCGCTCGCGCCCGTCAGGGTCGGCGAGCTCGCGGGCGAACACCGAGATCCTCTCCCCGCGCTCGTCATCGTGATCGAGCGGAACGTCGAAGGAGTGCTCGACGACCACCAGTCCCGGGAGCGATAAGACTTCGTGCACGGTCAGGACCTCAGTGCGGCCTGGCCTGGGCGCTGTACTGCGCGTTGGGCAGCATGTTGGTTGCCATCGCCATGCGGTTCGTGAGGTTGTACATCGCGGCGAGCTCGGCGACGTCCCATGCCTCCTCGAGCGTCAGCCCGACGTCGAGCAACGTCTGAAGGTCATCTCGAGTGACCTCACGGGGGCGCAGCGTCAGCTTCTCGGCGTAGGCGCAGATCGCCGTCCGTCGCGGATCGAGGCCGGCCCGGCGCCAGTCGTACGACACCCGTTCGCCGAGCACAGGGTCGTCCAGCTCTTCTCGCAGCGCCGCACCATGAGCGACCAGGCAGTAGAGACAACCGTTGGCCGCACTGACAACGACGGCGATCATCTCCCGATCGGCGGCGCTCAGGTGGTCACTGGGCTGATGCAGCTGGCGAAAATGGGCAAACCAGGCGCTCAGTCGTTCGGGCCGAAAGGCGTAGACGCGAAACACGTTCGGCACGAAACCCAGTCGTTCGCGCGCCTTGGCGAACAGACTCCGCAGGGCAGACGGCAGGTCGGCCTCGTCGGGGACCGGAAACCATGAGCCGGTCTCGGGGCTGTCGTCCGCACTTTTGCCGGTGCTTGACATCCTCAGCGTCACGCGGTCAGGCCGCAACCTTTCCTGGATTGAAGATCCCGTTCGGGTCAAGCGCATGCTTGATCGCTCGCATCATTTCGACCCCGGCATGTCCGTGCTCGGAGACGAGGAAGCGCGTCTTGCCGTACCCGACGCCGTGCTCCCCAGTGCAGGTCCCGTCGTCAGCGAGCGCACGTTGCACCAATCGGGCGTGGAACTGCTCGGCACGCTCGATGTCGTTGGCGTCATCTGGGTCGACGAGCACGCAGACATGGAAGTTGCCGTCGCCGACATGACCGACGATCGAGGCTGTCAGGCAATGCTCGGCGATGTCCGCTTGAGCGGCGGCGATGCAGTCGGCCAGCGCCGAGATCGGCACGCAAACGTCCGTGGTTAGCCCCGCGCTGCCGGGACGCATGGCTCGCGCTGCATCGTAGGCGCGGTGACGAACGCGCCACAGCCGGCGGCGCTCTCGCTCGTCAGAGGCCCAGACGAAGTCGCTCCCGCCGTACTCGGCGGCGATTGCTGCCGTCTCCTGCGCCTGAGCGCGGACATCCTCCTCGGCGGCGCCATGAAACTCAATGAACAGGGTGGGGGCGAGCGCGAACGAAGTCTGGTCGTATCGGTTGATCGCTTCAATCTGAGCCTCATCCGCGAGCTCGATCCGGGCCACCGGAACCGCGTGCTGGCCGACGCGTACCACGCACTGCACGGCGGCCTGCACCGTCGGAAACGTGCACACCGCCGCCGCGATGGCTGCCGGAATCGGATAGATCCGCAGCGTCGCCTCGCAGATCAGACCGAGCGTGCCCTCCGAGCCGATCATCAGCCGCGTCAGGTCGTAGCCCGCCGAGGACTTGCGAGCTCGCGAATGGGTGCGCAGCACCTCGCCGTGAGCGTTGACGACGGTCAGCGCCAGCACGTTCTCGCGCATCGCCCCGTAGCGAACGGTTGTGGTCCCCGACGCGCCGGTCGCGACCATCCCGCCGATCGTCGCGTCCGCGCCCGGGTCGACAGCGAAAAAGACTCCCTCCGGGCGCAGGCGAGCATCCAGCGCGCGCCGCGTCGCCCCGGCCTGCACGACAACGTCGAGATCCTCAAGCGAGGGCCGACCGATCGCATCCATCTCCCGCATGTCGACGCTGATCCCACCAGCCAACGCCGCGACGTGCCCCTCCAGCGACGTGCCGGCGCCGAACGGCACCACCGGCAGGCGGTGCTCGGCCGCGATCCGCACAATCCCGGCGGCCTCCTCCACGCCGCGTGGCCACACCACCACATCGGGCCGTCCCTCCGGATGAAACGACTCGCCACGCCCGTGCTGTGCCAGCACATCGGTGCCCGTGCCGACACGATCGGCACCCAGCAGATCAGTCAGGGTCCGCAGGCCTGCCGCAACGCTGGCGGCGGCGGGCCGCCCCACAATCGGTGTCGCCGTGGACATTGGCGAGAGGTTGCCAGATCTGGCCAGGCCTGCTGGGGCCGGATAACCTTTGGCAGACGCGATGGATGAGATCAAGATCACGCTTGACGACGCTGGACGCGCGTATCTCAGCCTCTCAGACGCCGAGGTCCGGGATTCGGTTGCACTCGACGGACTCGAGCTGGCCGATGCGATCCCGGCACTCGGCGTGATGGTCCTCGACTTTGACCACTACGGCCGCTTGGCCGGCATCGAGATCTTGAACGGCGCCGAATCCGCACTCCCGCCGGCACTGCTGGAGCGCGCGACCCACGCCTAGGCGGTCGTTGCCGGCAGCACGCGGACCGGCGTCAGCGGTCCTCGGGTTCGTTGCGGCTCAGAAACCGCTGGATTCGGTTTGTGGCGTTCTGCCGGAGGTTGAAGTAGTAGAAGGGGTAGTCGTAGATGTGGTAGATGCCCCTTGGCCATCCTCCGGGCGTTCCCGGTGAGAGCACCGAGACGTCACACGTGTCGCACACGACGACACCACGCCGCTTGTCGATCCGGGCGTCCGCGTAGTGGTCGACCTTCTTCAGGTCGCCGGCCGCGTCTGTCATCAGCGAGCCCCGGCTCGCCGCTGCAGACGCTGGACGCTCGGTTCTGGTCCAGGTGATCGGGTTGATCGCGATCGCGCCCGGCTGCACAACCGGGTTCGCGATCGTAAGCCCGGGCGCCTCGGTGTTCCACGAGACGATCACGCCGGTGTCGTTCGCTCCCTCGGCGAACTTCAGTTGGGGATTCCACGCCAGGAACGTGTGGGTGACGCCGTACCCGATCACATACGCTGCGATCATCCGGTGGTACGCAGCCGGATCATGCTTCAGGTACCTCGAGAGCAGGAACAGAAGCACGTTCGAGCCCTGAGAATGGCCGGCGAGGATGAACGGGCGGCCGTGGTTGTAGTGCTCAAGGTAGTACTCAAACGCCGCAATCGCATCGGTCGTCGGCGTCCCGCCGACGATCTTGTTCTGCGTGGCGAGCGGTGAGGTCAAGACGTAGGCGGCATCCGCCTGCCGGTAGTACGGCGCATAGATGTTCGCGACCGTCTCGAACGCTGTGGCCTGCTGAGCGAACGACGTCTTGGCCTTCGCGATCATCCCTGGATCGTCGATCGTCGAGATGTTCGGCGCGCTCGGGCTGCTCTTCCGGTAGGAAGTCGGATAGAGGTAGAAGACGTCAACGGCCTTGCGCGGGGAGGAGGGTCTAGCCAACCAATGGCTCGCCTGCCGGTAGTCGGTCGCGGCGCGCGCCGGCGCCGTGGCCAGCAGAGCGACAAGCCCGATCGCGGCGAAAGCCGCCCCGAGACGACCGATCCACCGGCTGACAGGGACCGTTCCCGGTCCAGCTGGCTCGTTGCGGATGCAAGGTAGGTCAAGCATCATCGATACCAGACCATCGAACAGGCAGTCCACGGAGCAAACCGTGGCGGCTACGGAAGCGCCGTCAGTAGATAGTTCGCCTACTAGGCGTCGCCGACGGCAACGAGCAGATCACGCCAGTCACGCATCGCAAGATCGACGGCGTCGCGCAGCGATGCAAGTTGGCCGTCGGCGAAGGTCAGAGCGGCGAATTCGACGCGGTCACCTTCGCTGACCTCCTTCCAGATGGAAAGCTCGGCACCGATCCGCTCGACCAGCGCTCTCGCCGCGTCGGGGTCGGAGTCTCGGTAGTCGTGCTCGATCCGCGCGCGCACGCGATCGGTCATCACGGCCGTGTGCTCGTCGTACCGAGGTCAGCCACCGGCGATCGGGCGGCCGACGGTAAGCGTTCGTTGGAGATCAGGGTCGAGCTCGGCGTATTTGGCGTCGGGCTCGACGCCCAAACCGTCGAGCGTCTTGCTGAAGAAGCACCTCACTGTCGCCGCGAGGACAACGTCGAGAATGTCGCCGTCTGCCAGTCCGAGGGTTCGCAGGTGGTCCACGTCGGCCTGAGTGACCGAACTGGCGTCTTGCGCGATCTTGTCGGCAAACTCCATGACGGCAAGATCAGCAGGCTCGAGGTCGGCTGTCCGGTAGTCATCCACCAACGCTCGCACGGTCTCGGGCTCATAGAAATTGGCCATCAGAACCGAGCCGTGGGCTAGCGTGCAGTAGCTCGATCGCAGACGGCGCGCTGCGGCCAGAGTCGCGAGCTCGTATCGGCGCAGATCCATGTTGGCTTTGACCGCGGCGTTTAATTGCCGCCACGCGGCATACACCTCCGGCCGCGCTGAAAAGGCCTTCGTGAAGTTCGGCAGATCACCAAAGAGCTCGCGGTCTCGCTCGTACATCTCCGCCACGGGTCCACTCGCCTGGGACTCGGGAACGGTGTCGATAAACGTCATGGAACACCTCTCTCGCTGATCTCGCCGGGTCTGCTCCGATTCGCGCAACGCACAGGCTGAAAAGGGTACGGCCGCCGGTCATACTTGCCCCGTGAGTGAGGACGGCGACCTGGCGTTCTTCCGGATGCTCGAGACGCACCGGCTGCGCATGTTCGTTCGCTTGATGCGCCGGCTCCCCAGCGACCCTCGCTGTGCAGTTTGTCAGGCGCCGTACGGGGGCATCGGTGGGCGCGTCATGGGTCGGGTCGGCTTTGGCCCGTCGCGCAAGAACCCGCGGCTGTGCAGCTCGTGCTTCGAGAAGGCGCCGATGGGCGGCGTGGAGATGGATGTCGGGATCCTATTCGCAGACGTGCGCGGCTTTACATCGTTGGCCGAGCGGCAGGCGCCGGACGCCGTCGCGGCACTGCTGAACCGTTTCTACGCCAGTGCCGTCGGGGTCCTCTGCGACCACGCGATCATCGACAAGCTGGTCGGCGATCAAGTGATGGCGCTCTATCTGCCGCGCGTGTTCCCCGGCGAACCCGCAGAGCACATGATCGCTGGTGCGCTGGGACTGCTGGCCGCGGCTGGCTACGACAAACAACTGCCATGGGTGGAGCTCGGCATCGGTCTCGACTTCGGCACAGCGTTCGTCGGCAACGTCGGCTCCGGCGAGGTCAAGGACTTCACGGCGATCGGCGACGTCGTCAATACAGCCGCTCGTCTCCAAGGCGCCGCCGCGAGCGGAGAGATCGTGATGTCCGGGCGGGTGCGGGACCGTGCCGGCGAGCAGGCGGTAGGCGCCGAGCCGCGGGCGCTGTCTCTGAAGGGCAAGAGCGACCCTGAGATCGCGCTGGTTCGTCGGCTCGAGCCCGGCCTGACGGCGTGAGCTCAGCACGCGCGTGGTCGGACCGCCACGAGCGCGGTGATCTGCAGACTCTCTCTCGAGAGGGCTTGCGCGCGCGCCACATCCGGTGTACATCCTGAGTTTCACCGACAACAGGAGGCGCAACCATGACCCGCAGCATCACGATTCGTCGCCAGAAGACCGGACTCGCGATCACCGGCGCCGGCGTCATCGGGGCATTGGTAGTCGGCCCCCGCTTGATGGGGCCGTCGGCGATGGCTCCGCTTGCGATCGCGGCGTCTGCCGTTGGCGCCGTGGCCATCGGTCGGCTTGCGATCGCCGACGCGGTTATTCGCAAGCTCCGAGCAGGGGAGATCGAAATCGGTTCGCTGAAAGTCCGCGAGCTCGAGGTCGCCGGGCGGCGCTGGCCCGAGAGCCCGCCGCCGTCGACGACGCCGTAGTGGTGCCACTGAGTCACCAAGTACGTCAGTCGGCAGCCCAGGCGTCAGGCGGCTCTTGCCGCCTGGAACTCACGCCGTGCCGTCGGACCGCCGGGAGACGTGCCCTTGAGCACGGCGATCAGCACCAGTGTCACGGAGGCCGATCGCGCCACGATCCGCCCGCGCGGTTGCCGCCGGGCGAGGAGTCCAACGAGCACGAGCGAGACGGTAACGGCCCATCCTTCCGGGGAGATCGGATCGAGTCCCCAGCCGAACCTCCGGGGTCCGAACCAGGGCTTGCTTCCAATCAGCGGCGATGTGCGCATGATCCGGCTGTCCACGCTATCACTAAAATGTTTGACCGGAACTGGGCTCGCGCGGCGAATGAGGATGCGTGTCCTCGAGCCAGGAGGTGGTCATGCGTCCGCCGGAGGTGTTCGTGCGCGAGCTCTCGAGCTGTCCAAGGCCGCTCCGCGAGCGATCACCGAGGACGAGCAGCGTCGGCTGTTGCGGATCGGCGAGCGAGCGAAGGCACGTGACCGGGCGATCGCCGTCGTGCTGCTCTACACCGGCCTGCGGCTCGCGGAGCTCGTCGCGCTGGACGTCGACGACGTGAAGACGTCGGCACGGAAAGGGCTCGTGATCGTCCGGTCCGGGAAGGGCGATGCGTACCGCGAGGTGCCGCTGAACGCGCTCGTGCGCCAGGTGCTCGACGAGTGGCTCACCGAGCGCAAGACCAAGGCGGCGGAGGATGAGCGGGCGGTGTTCGTCGGCCGCTCCGGCCGGCGGCTGTCGAAGCGGTCAGTCGACGATGTCGTCCGAGGCCTCGGCAAGGATGCGGACGTGCAGCTGTCGGCGCACATCCTGCGGCACACGTTCCTGACCCGGATGGTCCGCCAGGGCTCCGGTCTCGTGTTGGTCGCAGAACTCGCTGGGCACCGTCGTTTGGAGACCACGCGCGGGTACAGCCTGCCGTCGGACATCGACCGTTTGTTGCCGGTCGAGAACCTGCAGATCGACTACTGACTGCGAGCGATGCCGACTCGGTTTCTCTCCGACGCTGAGATCGAGCGGTTGGAGGGATGGCCGGGGGCGGTCGACCCCGACAGCCTCGGGCGGTACTTTCGTCTCGACGTCCGCGACCTGGAGTTTGTGCGCCGACAGAACGGTGCGTCCGGTCAGCTCGGGATCGCGCTTCAGCTCTGCGCGCTGCGGTGGCTGGGGTTCTTCCCTGATGATCTCCCGGCCGCTCCCGAGGAGGCGATCAAGTGCCTGGCGGATGCGTTGGACGTTCCGGGCTGGGCGATCTTCGACTACTCGGTGCGGCCGCAGACGCGTTGGGAGCACCGTCCGTTGGTCCTGAGCATGCTGGGTTCGTCGCGGTGAGCGGACCGGCGATCGCTCCGGTTCGGGCGTGGCTGGTCGAGCAGGCGATGGAGCACGAGCGGCCTTCGTTACTGTTCTCGGAGATGGGCGGCGAGCTGCGCCGTCGCGGGATCGAGCGGCCGTCCGTGACGGAGGTGATGCGGTACGTCGGGTGGGCTCGGGAGCGCGCGCACGAGCAGACCTTCGAGCGGCTCGCGCCGCAGTTGACCGATGTCGTGCGCTCGCTCTTGGATGGGCTGCTCGTGACCGAGCAGGGTCAGTCGCGTCATGCGCGGCTGCGGGCGCGGCCGACGGCGGTCAGCGCCGCGGCGATGGGCCGCGAGCTTGAGAAGCGGGCGTTCCTGATCGAGACGATCGGCGCGGATCGGTTCGATCTCGCCGCTTTGCCACCGAATCGGCGGTCGTGGCTGGCGCAGACCGGCCGGCAGCAAACCAATCAGGCGCTCGCGCGGATGGCGCCTGAGCGGCGCTATCCGGTGCTGATGGCGTTCTGCGTTGAGGCGCTCGCGCGAGCGAGCGACGACGCGATCGAGGTGTTCGTCCGGGCGCTCGGCGCTGCCGACCCGTGCCGCGCACCGCAAGCGTGACGAGCTCGAGCGCCGCGGCCGCCGCGATATCCAGAGCACTGTCCGGCGGTTCATCGATCTCTCCAAGGTCGTGCTCGAGGCGCACGACTCCGGCACCGATGTCCTGCGTCTGGTCGAGCGAAGGATCGGGATCGAGCAGCTCCGAGCGGACCTCGATCGCGCGCAGGGTGTTGCCCGCCCGGTGCAGGCCGGGTATCTCGACATGCTGATCAGCGACCACGGCGCCGCGGGCCGGAAGCTGCTCGCGAGCGTGATCGCAGACCTCGAGCTACGGGTCGCCGGCGCGGACGAGGACGAGCTGCTCGCCGGCCTCAGATTGATCGGCCAGCTCGGCGATGACAAGCGGCGGTGGCTGCCAGGGTTCTCCCCGAGCGCGTTCATCGACGCGCAGTGGCGCGCGCAGGTCGTCGACACCGGTCGCGGCCGGCTCGACCGCCGCAGCTATGAGCTGTGCGCCGCCTACGAGCTCCGATCCGCAGTCCGAGCCGGGCGAGTCTGGGTCCCGGGCAGTCGCCGACATGCCGACCCATCGAGTTTGCTGTTGCCCGAGGACCGGTGGCAGGAGACGAAGTTGAATTCACCGCGACGGTCGAGCGGCCGGTTGACGGCGCGCAGCAACTCACCGCGCTGGCCGCCGAGCAGCGGCAGCTGCTGGAAGCGCTCGCGAGTGAACGGGACTGCGCCGCTGAGGCGCATCTCGCTCACGGCGATGTCGTGCTCGACGCCGCCGAGCCTGGTCATGACGGGCCGCTGCGGGGCCTGATCGAGCCGATGCTGCCGGAGGTCGATCTCCCCGAGCTGCTGATCGAGGTCGACGGCTGGACCGGCTTCACCGAGCACCTCGTGCCGCTGTCGGGCAATCGACGCCGCTCAGCGGACATGCCGTGCCTGCTCTACGCGGTGATCCTCGCGCAGGCGACGAACCTGGGATTGACGGGCATGGCCCGCGCCAGCCAGTACAGCTACCAACAGCTCGAATGGGCGTGGGAGCAGCTTTGCCGCGAAGACATCCTGACCGCGGCCAGCGCCCGGCTCGTCGACTACCACCACGGGCTGCCGGTGACGCAGACCTGGGGCGCGGGCCGGCTCTCATCATCCGATGGCCAGCGGTTCGCGGCGCGCACCCGAGGTCCCGGTACCGCGGCGCTGCCGCGGTACTTCGGTCATCGCCGCCGCGGGATGCAGATCTACTCCTGGACGTCTGACCAGTACAGCCAGTCCGGCAGCAAGGTGATCACCGCCACGGTGCGCGACGCGACGCACACGCTCGACGGGATCCTCGACAACCAGACCGTCCTGCCGATCGAGCAGCACACGACCGACACCCACGGCTACACCGAGATGATCTTCGGCGTCTACGACCTCCTCGGCCTGCGGTTCGCGCCACGGATCCGTGACCTCGATCGCCAACGGCTCTACCAGCACGGCTCCCGATCAGCCGTCGAGACCGCGGAGCTGCTCGAGCAGAAGATCCGCCCCGAGCTGGTCCTCCCGTACTGGGACCAGCTCCTCCGGCTGGCCGCGTCCCTTCGGCACGGGTGGGCGCCCGCGTCGCTGCTGCTCGCGCGCTTGCAGGCCGGGTCGCGCCGCAACCCGCTCGCGCAAGCTCTGCAGGAGTACGGCCGGCTGATCAAGTCGAACTTCATCCTGGCGTGGCTCGCCGACGAAGAGCTCCGCCGGCGGATCGGGCGTCAGCTGAACAAGGGCGAGCAGCTGCACGCTCTGCGGCGGGCGATCCTCTACGCCGACGAAGGGCACATCCGACACCGCACCCCGGAGCAGCAAGGTGAGCAGGCGCTCTGCCTCGCGATCGTCGTCAACGCGATCATCGCCTGGAACACCGTCTACATCCAGGACGCGATGGATCAGCTCCGCGGCGCCGGCGAGCTGATCATGACCAGCGAGATCGAGCACATTCACCACTCGCTCGCAAGCACATCCACCTCCACGGCCACTACCCGTTCGACCTCGCCGGTCGCCCGGACGGGCATCGGCCGCTCCGAAGCGCTGGCGGCGACGCGCCGCGATCACAACCCAAGACGCCGAACCGCGTCTGAGATGGACGCCCGTGTCAAGGGCTGAGCGGAGATTTCGTGTTCGTCGGGTCATGGTGGCGGTTGTTGCTGGGGTCGGGCGACCGGCGTGAGGCTGTCGACGACTGTCACTCTGAGATACGCGGGTCGGGACCGCAGGACAGTGTCCGGTCGTTGGCTGCCTCGAACTAACGGCGCGAGTCGGAATCGCATAGACGCATCGAGGGTCCCTCCGGCTCTCACGCCGGTCGCCGGACCCCAGCTCGTTGCGGGGTTGTTGGTTGGCCCGGGGTCAGGCGGCGAGGTTGTCCTCTCGTGGTGGCTGGTCGGTGAGCTCGGCCCACAGGAAGCCGGCGAGCTCGCGGGCGATAGCGACAGTCACGACCGTCGAGCGCTTGCCGGCGGCGCTGAGGTGGCGGTGGCGGTGAAAGAGGCGGATCTGCGCCTGCCAGGCGCGATCGGATGGCTGCGGGCCGCTGCTGGGGCGCCGAGGCGCGTGGCGGTAATGCCAGGCGGCCTCGATCAGCAGGCGGCGGGCGTGGTGGTTGCCGGCGCGGGTGATGTGCCCGCGGTGCTGCTGCTCGCCGGAGGAGTACTCGCTGGGGGTGATCCCCAGCCAGGAGGCGAGCTCGCGTGGATGGCCGAAGCGCGCGAAGTCGCCGATCTCGGCGATCAGCCCGAGCGCGGTCAGGGTGCCGATCCCGCGGAACGTGCGGAGCTTGGCGACCTGCCAGCCCCACCTCTCATCGTCGGCGATCTGCTCGAGCTTGACGTCGAGCGCGGCGAGCTGGCGGTCCAGGCCGTCGAGGTGGATCAGCATCTGCACCAGCGCCTCGTGCGCGAGCGGGTCGGCGAGCCGTCGGCGGCGGACCCACGCCTGGTGCTTGGCCGTCCAGGCCTTCTTGCCCTCGCGGAACACGTGCCCGTGGCGCAGCAGCTGCTTGCCGACCCGGTGACGGGCCGCGGTCCTCGCGCAGCGGATGTCATCCCGGCAGCGCAGCAGGTCCCGCAGTCCCTCGGTCTCCGGCGTTGGTGGCTGCACAAACCTGAGCAGCCCCGCGCGGTAGAGGCTGACCAGCTTCTTGGCGTCGCGCCGGTCGGTCTTGACCCGGTCCCCGGGCACGCACCGGGATCAGCGACGGCGCGACCACGTCACACGCGACCCCCATCGAGGTGAGCAGCCGCCAGAGCGCGAACCCGCCGGGGCCGGCCTCGTAGCAGACCGCCAGCCCCTCCCCGCCGCCCAGCCGGTTGATGAAGCGACGGATCGCTTTCTCGGTCGTCTCGATCCGCTCCAGCTTCGGCTCGCCGCCCGCCGGCGGCAGCGTCGCCGCGACGATCGAGAGCTTGTGCACGTCCAGCGCCACAAACGTGCGCACCTCGGCAGGAGCGAGAGAGATAACGTCAGGCATGGCTGGTCCTCCACAAGTCGTGTGCGGCTCTGGCCCTTGCGGACCCTTGACAACCGCGATTGTCCAACCCGCGAAAGATGCGACGCTCGAGGACCAGCCTCATGCGTCCATAGTGACTAACGCAAAACGGACTAAATCGCGCCGTTACTAACTTCAGCTCTGACGAGGAGCGCGAGCAGCAACGGGCCGAGCAGCGCGAGCTCGTCCGCGCCTCGGTCGAGCAGCTGCGCTCAAGCGACGGCTGGCAGGCGTACCTGAAGGTCCGCGCCCGGTTTCACTCTTACTCGTGGCGGAACGTTCTGCTGATCCTCCATCAGCACCCCACCGCCCAACGAGTCGCCGGGTTTCGCGCCTGGCTGAATCTCGGCTACTGCCCGATGAAAGGCAGCAAGGCAATCCGGATCTGGGCGCCATGCCCGCCCAGACGCCAGCTACAGGCGTGGCGTGACGCCGGCGCTGACCCCGACGAGAAACCGCGCGGAGGCTTCAAGCTCACCGCCGTTTTTGCTCAGGACCAGGTGGTCGAGCTTCCCCCGCCGGCCAAGCCGGTGCCCCTCGCCCCGCCGCCCAGCGCAGAGATCACGGGCGACAGCCACCAAGCTCTGATCGCTCAGCTCGTTGACCTCGCCGCGCAGATCGACTACATCGTCGACTTCGCCGTCGCCGTCGCCGGCGCCGCGGACGGCACGTGTAACCGCACGACACGCCGAATCGTGATTGCCGATCGGCTGGCACCCAACGGCCGGCTGGCGACCCTGATGCATGAGCTGGCTCACGCTCTCGTCGGGCTCGAGCCGGACGCCAAGCTCACCTACGCCCAGGAGGAGCTCGTCGTGGAATCAGTCGCTTGGTCCTGCTGTCAGACGGTTGGCTTGGACACCAGCGCCAACAGCATTCCCTACCTGGCCTCCTGGGCCGAGCAGGCCAGCCTCGAGGTCCTCGAGCAGACCGCCGCGATCACTAGCCATCTTGCACAGCGCATCGAGGACGCGCTCCTCGCGGCGCCCGCCGCCAACGAAATCGACCGTGAGCCGGCCACCGGTCCCGCGTCGCCGATCGCGGCCTAACCCGGAGAGGAGCAGCAATGTTCAAACGCTATGCACTCGTATCCGCCCGCCCTGAATCGATCGCCGCCTACCTGCCCGACAACTACCGAGTGATCGGCAGCGTCGACGGGGTCAGGGACAGCGTCTCTTCCGCGAGGCGCAGGCGGCGCCAAGCACGCGGCGTCCGTATAGCCCCCGGTCCCGGGACGCTTCACCGGGCGGGGTAAACGGGGCGCCGAACGTCGGCAGAAATTCAGAACGAGCCGAATTGCAGGGATAGCGCCCGCGAGCGGTTCCGCTACTGCGACGAGGTTGGGCCGACGCACCACTCGCAACCTCCAAGGGCCGCCTCGTCCGGATGATCGCGAAGCCGGCAGGTCAGGACGTCGTGCCGCGTGTTGCTCCCCTGTGCTAATATTTGCTCGTATGAGCAATAAGGGAGGCACGCGCAGCCGCCGGCACCAGGACGCGCGGACGTTCACCGAGTCCGCACGGCGCACGCAGATCGTGCAGGCGGCGATCGAGACGCTCGCCGAGCTGGGCTACGCGCGCGCGTCCTACGCGCAGATCGCGAAGCGCGCCGGCCTGTCCAGCACCGGGCTCATCTCCTACCACTTCGCTGGCAAGGAGGAGCTGCTCGACGAGGTCGTGGGCGAGGTCGTCGCGGCCGGGCAGGCCTTCATGGTGCCGCGCATCGAGGCCGCCGCACCCGGGCGCGACCGGGTGCGCACCTACATCGAGTCCAACCTGGCCTTCATGGCCACCCACCGCGCGCATATGACCGCGGTGGTGGAGGTCCTCAACGCGCTGCCGCGCGAGCGCGAGGGCCAGGTGGTCCCCTACGCCCGGCGCCACGAGCGCGGCCTGACCCAACTGGAGGGCTACCTGCGCGAAGGCCAACGCATCGGCCAACTGCGGGCGTTTGACACTGCTGTGATGGCCGCCACGATCCGCGCGGCGATCGACGCCGTCGCCTTCCGACTGCCCACCGACCCCGACCTCGACCTCTCCGCTTACGCCGGCGAGCTGGCCGACCTCTTCGACTACGCCGCCCGAACCACTCCCGATACCAAGGAGGATGACCAGTGACCACCGCACTGGACACCACGCTGATCCTGGCGCTGTTTGCCGTGATGGCGCTGCGCCCACCGATGCCTCGCCACTCATCGCCGTTCAACCTGCAGTTCGCTCTGGGGTGGTGGATCAACGAGGTGCCGGTCCTGGGCCTGTGGTGGCTGCTGGCCGGGACGATGGGCACACTGATGCACCCGGATTCCGGCCTCTGGTGGTGGCTAGTCACCGGATTCACCGCCGTGGACGCGCTGCTGTTGGCGCGGATCGCGGTACGCGCCCGGTCCGCCCGCCCGGCGCTTTCGGCCGCGTTTCGAGCCGCCTACGGGCCCCGCGGATTGCCCCAGTACACGCGGCCGGCGTGGTGGCGGGTCGTGCTGCTGCCGTTCGTCTCGTGGCGTCCGGACGTGCGCCGCGTGCGCAACCGCCGGTACGGGCCGGCTCGGCGCGGGAACCGACTCGATGTGTACGTCTCCCGCCGGCACCGCGGGGCCGGAGCGCCGGTGCTCGTCTACTTCCACGGGAGCTTTGTGATTGGCAGTAAAGTGCTCGGTGCCCGCGCGCTGCTCTACCGGCTGGCCGCCCAGGGCTGGGTCTGCGTCAGCGCCGACCGCCGCCTCTTCCGGGCCCGCTACCCGGACCAACTCGCCGACACCCGTGCCGCCCTGGCCTGGGTGCGTGATAACGCGCAAGCCTACGGCGGCGACCCCGACACCGTCTTCGTAGCCGGCGGCTCCGCGGGCGCGCATCTGGCCGCGACCGCCGCCGTGACCGGCACCCAGGTCAGCGGTGTCATCGGTCTGTACGGCTACTACGGCAACGTCGGCGGATCCGGGCCGGGGCCCACGTCACCGCAGAGCTCCATCAACCCCGACGCCCCGCCGTTCCTGATCGTCCACGGCGACCTGGACACCCTCGTCCTGCGGCAGGAAGCCCGGGGATTCGCCGACCGGCTCCGCGCGGTCTCCCGGCAGCCCGTCGTCTACGCAGAACTCCCCGGAACCCACCACAACTTCGACTTCTTCCACTCCCTACGATTCCACACCGTCACCGACGCCATCATCCGCTTCACGGAACTCACCATGGGGGCCGGCAGAGCCGAAGCCTCGACGTGCTCATCACCGGACGCAGAGCTTGCGCCAACTTTCGACGCCCGACGCGAGGGGATCTCCCGATGAGGATCGCCTTTCCGCCCCCAGCTCACCACGCCGCAGCCAAGAAGGATGGCGTCATGTCTCGCCCCGGTGCCCGGCCCGTTCATTCGACCGATGTGCTCGTGTTCGTCGTCGAGCTGGCGCGGCCGGCCGTCCTCGCCATTGCAGGAGCCCGGTTGGGCTCGCAGGCGACGGCGATCACGCTCGCAGTGATCCTTCCGCTGGTCGCCGCGGTCATGCGGGGGTTGTACCTGCCTCCGCGTGCGAGCCGTCGGTTGCCGTATGTCCGGGACGCCTGGTCGCGAACGTGGCTGTGATGCTTGCGGCGTCTGCGGAGATTTCCGTGAAGGCCGCCAACGACGCCGTTCGGTTCTTCGTCGAGCTCGCCGCACTAGCAGCCGTCGGCTACTGGGGCTTTCACGATCATTCGAGCTGGGCCCTCAAGCTAGCCCTCGGCGTAGGAGGTCCAACGTTGATTGCCACGGCATGGGGAATCTGGCTGGCCCCCAGATCCACCCGGCGAGCATCCGAAGGCATCCGGGCCCTACTGGAAATCGTGATATTTGCGGTGGCAACTGCGGCGCTCGCGGCCTCAACTAGAGCCCCACTCGCCATCATCTTCGCCGTCGTTGCCTCGGTCAACGCAGTGCTGGACCACACGCTCGCCAGGATCTAAGAGACTTCTGCTCTGCGCTACCTGAAGCGGTCTCAGCGCGTCGCAGGCCGCGCCCGATACTGCTCCTTCGGAACGGAACCGGTCGTCCAGCCGGCGGTTCGGCCCGCTTCTGCGATGCCGGCCTGATCCCGCAACCCACCAAGGATCCGGCTGGGCCGAGCGCAAACGACCGGAGCGGTTGCGCGCGACCTACAGCAAGCACGGCGGGGTGCGCTACCGGTTCGGCGCCTACGACGTGCACGCCGACCGCCTGCACGGCCGCATGCGCCCGCACAAGAGCAGCCACGAGGTCCTGGCGTTCTACCGCCAGATCCGGATGCGCTAGAAGCCGAAGATCCGGATCTACCTGATCGCCGACAACCTCTCCGCCCACAAGACCCCCGACATCCGGGCCTGGGCCGAGGAGAACAACGTCGAACTGGTCTTCACCCCGACCTACACCAGCTTCCTGAATAGGATCGAGTGTCACTTCTGGGCGATCAACGAGTTCGTCATCAACAACACCGACTACCCCGACTGGATGGCCGTCAAGAAGGCGATGGCCGACCACATCCACTACCGCAACGGACCCCACCGCGACCAGCGGCTGCTCAAGGCCGAGCGCCGACTCCTGATCGCAGCCTGAACCATGAGGTTTCGGGTGCAACCTTCCTGGGAGCCCCACTAGCTGTTCACAAGCCTGCCCGCGTGGGCGGCCTCACGCTCCAGGACCACGCTGGGCCCGCTGCCTTGCAGTCGCCAGCATGGCGCGATTCCGTCTGGTCCAATCAATTCGCCGTCTGCCAGCGCCGCGTCGACGGCGCGCCGGACCTCCGGCTCGAGCTCGGCTTCGACGGCAAACAGGATCCTCAGGCGTACCTCATCCCCGGCTCGCGTCGCTGCGGTGTGATGTGGAGCGAGTGGACACGGCGGTTCATGGTCCCAATGCCCGCAGAGCGCGACGGTGATTGCGGCTCCGGGCGCGCGCACGTCAGCATCGTGATCCATGCTCAGCACTGCCTCATGCGCGAAGCTCTCTCGCACCCCTGTGATTATCGCGCCCGCATTGCCGACGATCCAAGACCTACGCCGATGAGGCCACCGGTCCGCCTCAAAGCGGATAGGTTCGTTCCGTGATCCCTTTGCGCATCGGCTTGGCCGGCTACGGATTTGGCGGCAGGTACTTTCACGCGCCACTGCTCGCCAGCGCTTCGGAATGCGAGTTTCTCGGTGTGATCACGACTTCCGCGCGGCGCCGGAGTGACTTTGCCGCGGAGTTTCCCGGCCGTGCGACGTTCGACTCGCTCGAGCAGCTTGTCGCTGCCGGTGCTGAGGCTGTGACGATCTCGACGCCGGCGAGCACGCACGCTGAACTCGCGCACAAGGCCCTACGGCTCGGGCTTGCGGTCGTGTGCGACAAACCGTTCGCGCTCGACGCCGCATCCGCACGGCAGACGGTGTTGCTCTCAGAGCAGCTGCAGCGTCCACTCACCGTCTATCAGAATCGCCGCTGGGATTCGGATTTCCGAACCGTGCGCAAGGCACTGGCCGACGGCCTGCTCGGGGCTCCGGTGCGCTTCGAGTCGCGGTTTGAGCGGTTCGCTCCCGACCCTGGACCACCGGCGTCAGGTGGCGGAACCCTGCTTGACTTCGGCAGTCATCTGGTCGACCAGGCGCTGGTGCTGTTCGGTCCCGCCCGGTCTGTCTACGCAGAGATGCACACACGCGACGACGTGTCTGCATTCGATGACGACGTCTTCCTCGCAGTGACGCATGTGAGCGGAGTGAATTCGCATCTGTGGGGCAGCTGGCGCCAGAGCGCGCCGGGCCCGCGCTTCAGGGTGACGGGCACCTCCGCGAGCTACATCGTCGTTCCGGATATGGATTGCCAGGAAGATCTGCTCGTGGCGGGTCATTCACCCGCTACCTACGCGGGCTGGGGGACTGAGCCCGAGCACCGCTGGGGACAGGTGTTCCACGGTGGAAAGGCCGAGCCGCTGGCCTCTGAGCGGGGAGCGTGGGACCTGTTTTACCCGGCCCTGGCAGCCGCGGTCCGCGGCGGCGGTCCGGTGCCGGTGAACCCTTGGGATGCAGTGGCGACGGCAGAGGTCCTGGATGCGGCCCGCCGGAGCGCGGACGCCGGCCAGGTCGTCGTGCTCTGAGCAGGCTCCGGAATTACCCGGCGCTGACCGTCGTTGAGACGGTGCGCCACCGCCGCCTCGCTGAAGGGCTGAACTGGGTCTGCTGATGGACGTGGCTTGGCCCGAGGCCGAGCCGGAAGCGAAGCGCGCCGGAGGCGTCGGCTCTGATCATCACCGTGGTCTTTGCGTCGATCCGCAGCCGGTAGCGGCCTCGCGGCCGAAACGACGAAGGAGTCTGGACGTCGAGCGACCCGCTACCCGTCGCCCAGATCCGGTTGTGTGTCAGGCGCAGGTAGATGAACTCCCGCACCCGCCGGTGCACATGGAAGCGCCAGCCCCAGGCGCTGAAGACACCGTGAGCGGAGCTGACCGCGATCGATGCGGGCGGTCGCGGCGGGTGGCGGAACTGCCGCGCAAGCCATGCAGCGAATTCACGGGCGTCGCGCTGCCAATACGGCAGGCTGTGAGATCCTGGAAAGAACTGTGCGTCGACGGTGCGCACTCCGGCAACGCGCAGCGCCCGCAGGAACGATTCGTTTTCGAGGTGGGCACCGAACTCGATCAGTAGCTGAACCTGCCGAACGGCGGCCTGAGCAGGGTCCACCGGCGGCGTCGGCGCGTCGAACGGGCCAGGGAGCCCGGTCCCGGTGCGGATGAAGACCCGGACGCCGCGGAGGTTTCCGGCCAGGTCGGTCGAGTCGTTGTCGCGCCAGATGACCTGGTCGGTGCCCGGGCTTCCCCACCGGCAGTTTTTCGACTGAAACGCCAGCGCGACCGGCAGCAGCGGGTGCGACTCGCCGGAGAACGTGCCGACGTAGCCGAACGTCCCCGGGTACTCCGCTGCGTACTTTGTCGCCCCGCCGCCACCCATCGAGATCCCGGCGATCGCACGGCCCGCAGCGCTTGCAACCGTCGGGAAGTGCGAGTCGATGAACGGGACGAGTTCGCTGATGTGGTAGCTCTCCCACGCGGGCGCCGGCTGTGGGGCGCCTGGGGCGGTCAGCACCCAGTCTGTGTAGTCGCCGTCGATTCCGTCCTGCGTGCCGTTTGGCATGACCGTGATCACCGGAAGACTGCCGATTAGCCGCTGTACGCCGGTCTCGATCCACGAGCGGTAGTCGCCGCCGGCGCCGTGCAGGAGATAAAGGATGTGGTAGCGCGTGCGGCCAGACGCGTCATAGCGGCGTGGCAGCAACACGTCGACCGGCTGGACATTGCCCATCGCCCGCGAGAACAGTCTCAGCGTCTCGAGCCGCCCGTGCTTCGTGCGGCTGACCTGCTTGATCCCGATCGTGATCGGCGTTGAGCGCGGAATGCATGTGGGCCACGTCGGCTCGGAAGGCGAGGCGGCGCCGGCGGTCCCCACCGCAGCGGCGAGCGAGGAGCCCAGCAGCGCGGTCATCACTAGGCGGCGCATTGATGTGATTATCGACGAGTATCCCTAACCTGCAGGTCACATGGAGCGCGTTGGTGTCCTCGTCCACCCGACCCGGCCGGTGCAGGATGCCGTCGAGCTGCTGAGGCGCTGGACGGCCGAACGTGGCCTCGAGCTGGTGCAGATTCCGGTTGGTGAGCAGCCCTCCGTGGCGCCGCCCGGCAAGGTCAGCGCGTGTGATCTGATCGCCGCGCTCGGCGGGGACGGGACGATTCTGAAGGCTCTCCATGCAGCTGCCAGAACCGGCACGCCGGTGCTCGGCGTTGCGTACGGCAGTCTCGGGGCGCTCACGACCGTGGCCCAGGATGAGCTGCGCCCGGCGCTCGACCGGTTTGTGGCGGGCGATTGGCGTGCGCGTCGCCTGCCGGCGCTTGCCGTCGGCACGGGCGACGGCCAGCTTGCGTCGGCGATCAACGATCTCGTCCTCGCGCGGGGAGGAGGCACCCAGCTTGTCCTTGACCTCTGCGTCGATGGTGAGCTGTATGTCCGTGTGGCGGGCGATGGGATCGTGGTTGCGACCGCACTGGGCTCCAGCGCCTACTCGATGGCGGCCGGGGGGGCGCTGCTGGCCGCCGGAACCACCGCGTTCGTCTGCACGCCGCTGGCCATGCATGGTGGGTGCGCGCCGCCCCTTGTCGTGGCGGACGACCGAGAAGTCACGATCGAAGTCCATCCCGGCCATGGCGGCTTCCACCTGGACATCGACGGGTTCCGAGTAGATAGCGAGGCCCAGCGATTCGCGGTCAGCAGCGAGCACGCATATGCGACCCTCGTCGCGCTGGACGAGTCCCGTACCGGCCTTCCCGGCTTGCGCGAGCGGGGGCTGATCAGCGACAGCCCGCGCGTGATCGGACGGGACCACCGAGCGCTGCACGCCGAACGCGCACCCTAATCGGCCGCCGGCTCGGTCTTTGAGACCACCGTGCGCTGTCGACGGCGGCCGGCACCTGGGGGGAGCCTACGAAGTAAGTGCGTAGATCGTCGCCGGCACGGGCGGCGAGTCGTGGATTGCAGTGAGCCGATCGACCCGGTGCAGCCGGGCTGCGGCAAGAAACGCGACTGCGCTCAGCAGCGCGCCGATGATCACGAGACCCGTCCCGACCCCGCCGAACGCAACGAGCAGGGGCACCAGCAGCGAACCGAGCGCCAACCCGATCATCGCCGCGCCCTCGAGCAGCCCGAACACGCGTCCTCGGATTGCCGCCGGCGCCGCTCTCAGCAGCATCGTTCGGCCCGAGACGTCGAGCACACTGCGCATCGTTCCCGCCGCGGTCAGCAGCAGGAACGCGCCAACCGCCGTCGGCCAGGTGCCGAGCACGATCAGCACCCCGGCCCACCCGATCGCCGCGGTGATCGCCGGGCCAGCCAGCCGCAGACGGCCAATCAGCGAACACGCCACCAGCGACCCGATCACGCCTCCGGCCCCGAACGCGGCGTTGAGGTACCCAGGCCCGGATGGACCCAGCTCGAGATCGCCAAGCGCGAGCACGACCAGCAGCACGTCAAGTGCCCCGATCACGAAGTACTGGGCGGCCAACAGGGCAATCACAGCGTCGAGGCCGCGGTTCTCGCGGCGCGCGTCGAACAGATCGGCCTTTGCGGCCGGCGGCGCGCCCGCGGCGACGCTTGGGGCTCGCTCAGCGTCAACGCCGGCCAGGCACCCCACCACCAGCGCCGAGGCAGCTACGCACAATGCGAAGAACCCCACGGCAGCACCCGGTCCGTTCAATGCGATCAGCAACCCTGCCAGCGCCGGACCGAGGAGCACACCGGCGCTCTCGACCCAGCCGGAGAGCACGTTGATCGCTGTCAGCTGCTCTGAGCCATGGACGAGCCGGGGCGCAAGCGCGGCCTGCGCGGGGCGGGTCATGGTCACGGCACTCGCGGCGACGATCGCCGCGGCGTAGACGAGCAGCCCCGGGGCCCCGCTCAGCAGCAGTGCGGCTGTCGTCGCCAGCGCCCCAGCCTGCCACCAGTAGCCGCGGCGCAGGGTGCATGCCGCGCCGCGGCGGTCGACCGCCCGCGCCAGCACCGGCGCCAACAGTCCCGCTGGCAGCAATTGCGCGACCGCAGCCGCCGCGGTCTCGAGCGCGCCTCCTCGCTCGTACGCGTAGATGAGTACCGAGACCCAGACGCCGTATTCGGCGAGGTTGAAGCCACTGAACGCGAGTTCCATCCGACAGACGCTGCGGTCGGCCAGCAGCAGCTTGATTACCGCGATGCGCATCGCCCCCGGAGCTCCATCACCCCGACGCGATCGCCGATGCCGGGGCCACCGGTACGAACGCGAAGTAGCCTGGAATCCCTAGCGGCTCTGCCGGTTGCAGGTTGCGCGGATCGCGGTTCTGGCCACACATCGCTCCCGGTCGGTCCATGCCATCAGGCTGACCGTCAGACCCCGCCGAGGGGTATGACATATGACCTCTGTGAGCATCGCCACACGGCTCATGTGGGAGTGATTAGGGCGATACCCGGCTGGGGACGCTATGTTGGGTTAAGTTCAATATGACTCCAGAGGACCTCGCGCTCATCGAAAAGGCCGGACGCAGGTGTGCCGGTTGCCAGACCGGACGCAAGTGGCGTCGGTTTGAGGTGCTCCGGCCAGAAGGCCGCGAGCCGATCGTTACATGCCCGGCGTGCCGGTCCAGGCTGTTGGAGGCGGCGTCCGAGCCGCCGCCCGCACCGAGCAAGGAGCCGGCTCTCCCCCCGCAGCCGCGTCGAGCACCTCGGAGGCCGTCTCCGCAGCGTGAGGATCGACTGAAGCGAGCACTTCGCACGCTGCCGGCTGGCACCTATTCGACCGGGCGTTTGGCCAAAGAGGCTGGTCTCAACGAGGCGAAGACGCTCTCACGCCTCCAGGCACTGGAGGCGGCGGGGGAGGTTCGACGGGTCGGCAAGCAGTGGTCGACGGAGCGTCCCTCGAGCGATCTTGAAGCCGCTTTCGATCGTCTTCAGGCTCGTACGGGCAACCTCCGGATCATCAGACCGCGCGAGCGCGTCGGCTAGACCGGCGCGCCGTTAATCGATGCCGGCGACGTGAGCGGGGCACCCGAGCTTGGTGTGCGCCACCCCGAATTGACCGGTGGGCACGCTTGTCGTGCCTCGCGGCCAACGGGATTCTGTGAGGCGGTGCCGTTGGCTCAACGAACTAAGATTTCGGCGTCAGATGCCGACGGCGCCAGGTTGTTCGTCTCGGACATGACGACCGCCTTCCTGCTGGTGAACGAGGCCCGCTACCGGGCGGTCGAGCGGCTCCTCGGGGTCCCGAGGGATCAGGCGAACCTGGCGACGTTGATCGTCGCGCTAATCGTGACACAGGCAGCTCAAGACCATACCCGGCGGATGTTCCGCGCGCCGGCGACGCCGGCCGCCGGTGAGGTGCTGCTTGGAACTGCGACGGCGCGAGAGCTGCTCCGCGGCTTGGCGGGACCGACTTCACGAGAAACGCCGTTGCTCGGCACGCTGCTCGCGTTGGCAGTCCTCGGCGGCCCGGCGTTTCGCGCGGCGAGAGGATCGTTGCATGGGATCCGAACCTCTTCGCGCCGGGCTAATGCAGGATTCCGTCATCGCTACGGGTACCTCGTCGACCCAGGGCACCTGCGCGAGCGCAGAGCACAGCGGCGGCGCGCACGAGCGCCGAGCGCGGCTTGACAGGCCGGCCGCCCGCGGATCAGCGCAGTGTCGACCCCGACCTGGCGGGCGCCAGCCGGCGGCGGAGTCGCTCGAGATCGAGCTCGTCGAGCCCGTTTGCCGACAGCCAGGCCACCGATCCGCCGAAGCGACGATCAACGAGCTCCAGCACACGCTCCATCGTTCCGAGGACCGGCGCGTGCTGCTGCGGGTCGTGTCCCTCGAGCTCAGCACGATATGTCGGGGAGCTCACGAGGCGCGCCAGGATCGCGTGGATCCGCTCGCGTGTGGCGAGGTAGTCCTCGACGATCGCGTCTCGATCGACACCGGCCGCGTCCAGCGCCAGCGCGACTACCACCCCCGTGCGGTCCTTGCCGGCGGCGCAGTGCACCAAGACCGCTCGGTCGGCTCGGGCGATCGTCCGAACCGAGCCCACGACTGAATCTGGTCGCCGGCTCAGGTAGCTCATGTACGCGTGGACGACGGGGGCCTCGTCGGCGAACTCGTCCTCATCGGCCGGGCCCCACGGCTTGACGGTTTCGGCCTCGAGATCCGTATTGCCGCCGGAGTCCGGGTACAACGAACGGTGCTCGATGCGGACCGCGGGCTCGGCCGTCATCGGTCCGGGTCCTTCCAGTTTGACCTCGACGTCGGTCCGCAGGTCGAGCACGACCTCGAGGTCCTCCTCCTCCACGAGCAAGCGCACGTCGGGCGCGCTCAGCGACTGCAGATTGTCGGCCCGAAGCAGGACGCCAGGCACGACGGCACGGGCATTGACCGCCCCAGCAAGCGCGATCCAGTGAGGTGCGCGGTTCTTCGGACCCACCCCTGGATCGTTGCAGGCCGCACCCTTCGACCTGCGACCGACCTGTTATCGGTAGTCCTGGCGGTCTACCGTGCGGGGAAATGCCCCTCAGTCATCGCCGTCGTGTCGAGGCGCTGCTGAGCGATGCCGCCGCCGAGCACGCCCAGCTCATCTCTCGGCTGCCGCCTGAGCTGCAGGCGTCACTTCCCGTAGATGCTCAGGGCATCACTCATGCGATCGACCACATCGCGCTCGCCGCCGGACTGTCGATTGGCGAGCGGCGCGCGCTATCCGCCCGCATGCCGTCAATCCGGCGGTCCTCCACGCGCGCGTCTTCGGGCGAGCACCGCTCACGCGCGAGACGGTGATCGGGTCCTTCGCCGCTTGGTGCTGACGGACACGACGCTGTCGCAACCCTGCGCGCCACGTACGCCGCGCAGGAACGCGTTGCCGTGATGATCGCAGCGGGCCTTGACGGCGGCTAGCGCGCCAAACCTATCGCCACCACGGCCGGCGCCGGATTGCCGCGATTTCCGCGGCGGGCGGGACGAGTTCGCCGAGGTGCTCGCTGAGATGGTCAAGGTGCTCGCACAGCCAGATCTCCTCTCGCGATTCGGTACGGCTGTCGGCACGGCTATCGAGGTCATCGCCGTCGAACTTCGGTTCTGTGAGCGCGGCTACGGCTCGTCCGCGCGGCCGGTCCACCTGCTCGGCGAGCCGTTCGTAGAAGCTGTTCAGGATCTCTGTTCGGCGCCCGATCACCGCGCGGACGGTGCCGATGTCCTGCGTGTCATCTCGCGGCAGTGATGCAATTGCGTGCGCTGTCAGTCGCAGCCGCAGCGAGCCGCCCACCAGATGCCACAGCGGCCCCTTGCCGATGTGCTTGGTTCCTTGCTCAGCCAGGAATGCACGCAACGCTGCGTCGAGACGCAAGCCGGCTGTGATCGCGGCGCTCCCCCCGGTCGGTTGGTCTGCCCGCAGCCCGCAGACCCACTCGACCGCGTGCGACAGGTACGAGGCGCCTGAGCGGTAAGCGTCGGCGATATCGTCGCCGACCACCGAGGCGACACCGCGCGGCCAGAACAGGCTGCCGACGACGAGACTGACGAGACAGCCGATCGCCACATCCTCGACTCGAAACTCCCCGACCCTCCATCCGACTGGGACGAGTAGGTTGAACAAGACCACGACCATGACCGTGAACGCGGCTTGGCCGACGACGAATGGTGCGGTTCCGGGCGCGTAGGCTGCGACCAGCACCGCGAGCGGGAGCGCCACCCAGAGCGCGGTCGAGTTCGTCCCGATTGCGAGCAACAGGGCTGCGCCGATGGCGAACCCAACAGCAGTTCCGGCAAGCCCCCGGAGCGCGGTCGCTCCCGTCGAAGCGGCGTTCGTGCGCAGCACGGACAGGGTTCCGAGAACCACCCAGAATCCGTGCCGGACGTTGCTCAGATCTGCGATCGCGACCGCGGCAGCCAGTGCCAGAGCCCCGCGTGCGCTGTTGATGAACCAGACCGAGCGCAGACTCGCGTGTCGAAACGCGACGCCGGCGTATTTGGACCACCCGGTGAGGTGGCGCTCGTCGCCGGGGCCGAGTGCCGATTCGCCGAACCACCGCGTGCGTGCCTCGGAAACCCACTCGGCGCCCGCCAGTCGCGCGGCGACGGCTGCGTCGGCTCCGATCGCAAGCACGGTCACCGCGATCGCGTGAGCATGGAAGGACAGCTTCGCCTCCGCTCGGTAGCTCTCGCTGCCGGGGCTCAGCCGCTGCAGCCGCGCGATGCTCGTGCGGCGGCACTCCTGGAGTCGCTCGACTTCAGGTGGATCGGAACCCCCAGCGAAGAGCTCAGCGGAGCTACGCAGTACGAGCGCGGCGACGCCGAGCAGCTCCCGGTCGGCCGGTGCCGCGTCGCGCAGATCGTTGCGCTCCCGAACGCTGTCGATGATCAGCGACGTACACCACTCGAGCAGCTCAACCGCGTTGGCCAGCGCCTGGTCGGACGTCGCCAGCCCGGTCGGGCGCAGCGGCGCGTCATTGAACTGCGCGAGCAGCTCGTGCTTGGCGTCCAAGCACGCGCTCAGCTGTTGCTCGGTTGCCGCGCCCTGGAGCACGGCGTCGAGCTCGCCGGCGAGCGTCGATGCGAGCTTCGCGGCAGCGCCGCGCAGTTTGTCGCCCGCGGCCGGCGTCGAAAACGCGAGGACCGCGGCGGTCCCCGCGACGGACGCGAGCCACCACCCTGCCAGACGGTCCGGGACCATGCCGATCGTCCCCGGCGATGCGGCCGGCAGCACATAAACCAGGAGGCCCCCGGGGACGCCCGCGGCGGCATTCGGCCCAGTGACTCCCGCGAAGAACACCGCGAACGTCACCGGCACCGTCACGACCGCGGCGAGCGCGGTCGAGGAGCTGACGGCGGTCCCGATCGTCAACAGCGCGCTTCCGGCGAGCGCAAGCGCAAGATGGGCGATCAGTTTGTCGCGGCGCGTCCCGGCAAAGTTGACGAGAACGAGCGTGGCGAACGAGCCGAATGCGGCAAACAGCGCCATCTGCAGATTGCCGATCAGCTTGTCGGAGATCGCGAACAGACACGGCATCACGACCGCCGCGCGCGCGGCGCGAATGGCAGCCGACGCGGACCACGTCGGCAGCCACGGTGTCGACCCAGGGCCAGATGACCAGCGCCGCTTCAGTTGTGCGACTGAGAATGCACTCGCGCCGCTGGTCATGAGTCGACTCGGTCCGGCCTGGCGTGCGGCGCGGTGCGCTGCGCGGAGTCGTAGATCACCTCGGTCCCCGTCAGGCGATCGTGCCACGCCCGCCGTGAAGGATCGCGAAGGATCGCGAGGAAGCCGAGGCCCAGTGGCACCAGGCTGAGGATCACAGCGAACACACGCCGGACAGCACAACGGAGTGGGATTTCGCGAGAACCTCGATGAGTCAAGCGGATCGACAGAAAGCGCATCCCCGGCGTCTGTCCCGCAAGCGTCCAGAATGTGGCAAAGATCGCGCCCCCGGCGATCACTCCGAGCGCGCTCAGCACGATTACCCTCGCGAGCGACATCCGGTCCCCAAACGTAGTCCGGATCAGCCAGCCGATCCCGCTGGAAACGAGCGAATAGCCGGCGAACATCAGCCCAAGATCGACGCCGGCTGCGACAGCGCGTGTCGCAAGCCCCGCTTGGTTGGTCTCTGCTTCGGCGTCGCGCGGGCGAGCAGCCCGCTCGAGGGCATCATCGAGTCCCTCAGTGATCTTGGTGAGGCGGGTTCCGATGTCGGTGATCAGGCCGGCGCTCTGCGATGCAACCGCCGCGCGGATCTCGGGAGCGCCTGCCACGCGCTCGACCAGCATCTGAGCCTGCTGGCTCGCGAGGATCTCCGCCCATGCGTGCCCGGCGGCATCGGACTCGAGTACGCGCCTGACGACGTGCGCGATCTCGTCGCTGTCCCACTGGGCGGTGTCGGCATGGCTCTCGATCGCGCGCTCGATCGCCCTGATGACGGCGGGGCTTCGCAGCGCGCGGACGATCGCTTCCTCGACCGCGTCGTTGAGCGCTCGGTCGACGCCGGTGGCATGCGCCATCCGCTCGGCACCCCTCGCGCCGGCAGTCAGAAGGCGAGTCATCGGCGGCTTGTCGGCAGGGTCGGTCACGGCGCGGCGACATGACGGTACCGCCGCGTCGCGCGGAGGGAAACGGATGCTCATCGAAGCCGAGCGCACTGCGCTGTCCTGATCGGGGCTCGATCGCTGGTCGAGAACTTTTGCAAAGTTTCCCTCAGCTCCTTCGTTTCAGGCTCTTGGGAGGCGCCTCAACCCAGTGAGGAGAGCCATATGTACGGATTTAGTCAGAGCCATCTACCGCGAGCTCGCGGACGAGATCATCGAAGACCCGCAGAACCTTTCTCAGTACGCCAATCACGAGCGCGTTCTGCGCGCATGCGAGGCGTCCGTCGAGCGCCTGGCAACCGACCGCCACTACTTCGCGCGACCGGCGCGAACCCTGTTCCGCGACATCCGCGTATATTTTCCGGTGACCGCGCAGTTGCGTGTGTTACGAGTTGTCGAGCACTACCTCGGGCTGGCGGAAGACTTCCTGAGCCGCCTGCCAAAGAACGGATTCGACATCAACGGTAATCCGCTCCAGTGGCGTGCGAGCACGAGGAAGGGAACGCCGTGCCAGCGGATGCCGCTACGCCGGAACGGGTACTGCCCCTCCCACCAGCACCTCGCGACTCCCGACGATCTTCCCGCCCCGATGGCTGCGTAGCGCGTCGGATACGATCCGTGAGGCATGGCGGGTCGAGGGCTCCGAATCGGTCTGGGAAAGGCGGCAGCTGCCGCAGTCCTGCTCACGCTCGTGGTCCCCGTGGCTCCGGCCGTGGCGCACGCAAAGTCGGCGACGTCGTGCAAGTCGGCCGATCTGCGTTATCCGTTCATGCCGGGCGGACCGAAGTCGTTCGGAGTCTTCAGCCTGCGGATCAGCGACGGAACCTGCGCGACGGCTCACCGTGTAGCGAAGGCCTGGATGCAGCGGTTCGAGGCCAACGTCCAGGCCGGTCAGGTCAAGCTCCCGCACACGGTTGCGGGATTCACGTTCAAGACCCTGCCGGCGAACGCCGCTCAGACCTATCGCGAGCAGGGGCGAAAGGACGCGACAACGATCCGGTTTGACTACCGCGTGCCGAACGGCTGAGCCTCGTGGGCGAGCCCGCCACCGCCCCTGACCCGGTTGCACGGCTGCGCAAGATGATCGGCGTCCTCCGTGGACCGTCGTCCTGGCGGACCATCAAGCAAGAGGACATCAACGCGTTCGCGCAGATCACGGGCGATCATCAATGGATCCACGTCGACGTCCCACGGGCAGAGCGCGAGTCGCCGTTCGGAACCACGATCGCGCATGGCAACCTGACGCTCAGCATCATCGACGGCCTACGCGAGCAGCTCTCGGCCCGAGACGCCGCTGATCTCGAACAGATCGCGCTGGGCGTCAACATGGGATGGAACCGAGTCCGCTTTCCGGCCCCCGTGCCCGCGGGAGCGAGAGTCCGCGCCACCGCCGAGCTCGTCTCCGTCGACGAGAAAGGCAACGGATGGTGGGAGCTTGTTGACCGCTTCACGGTCGAGGTCGAGGGCGCCGAGAAGCCGGCCTGCGTCGCCGAGAGCGTCGGCCGGATCCTGCTGCGCTCCCAGTAGCACCGCTGCCCAAACGGCCTGACGCCGGACGATGGCTATCCGACCGCGTCAGGTGTCGGGGCTTCAACGACCGGCTGCGCTGCCGCGACTGTGCTCGCCGGAGCCGGTCGTGAAGGCCGTGCCCAGATCCCGCGGTCCTGAAGCAGTTCGACCTGCCGGCGAGTCACCTGCTCGCGGTACTCGGCGTGCGTGTACGGCATGCGCTCCAGATAGAGGTTCTTCGGATAGATCGGCTGCTCATAGATGAGTTGGTACTGCTCGGTGGCAAGATCCTTCATCCAGTTGTCCCACTGAGCGCTTTGACGGAAGTGCCGGAGTGCCTCGATGTCGATCGTGCCGGCAATCCATGTTGAGCCCGCTCCATAGGGCACCTCGGTCACGATCTGGCCGCGATAGTCGACGATCTGGGACCCACCGGAGAAGGTGTCGATCGGAGTCGTCGACTCCTTATCCAGGTAGTACGTGCCGAGGTTCATGCCGATCACGTACATGTTGTTGTCCAGCGCTCGCGCACGATTCTGCACCGCGAACATGCCGCTCATCACGCCGGGCGCCGGATACGGTCCGCGGTAGGCGATCTCACACCCGTTCATTGCGAGTCCGCGGGCGTTCTCCGGATACGACGCCTCGTTCGCCATCATGATCCCGATCCGTCCGATCTCGGTGTCAGCCACTGGATAGAACGCCTTCAAGTCGTGCCCGTGCAGCTCGATCCAGCGGTCCCACACATTGTGCGGAGTCACCGAGTGTTCAACCGGGAGCAGCGGCACCAGCTTGTGATGCTTCAGGACCACGCTTCCATCTCCGGGCTCGATCACGAACCCGACGTTGAAGAAACGGCCCGGGAACTCGGGATGCCGCGCCTTGGCTTGGGCGATTACGTACGCGTTCCACTGGCGCGCCAGCTTTCCCAGGTAGTCGGTTTCGGGTCCCGGGATGTCAATCGCGCACTCGCGGGTGTAGGTCTCGTGGTCCAAGTCGAAGACCTCGTCGGTGAACCCCTGAAGCCCACCCTCGGGGATGCAGATCAGCCTGACGGGCAGGTCCATGCTTGAGAGCCATGACGCTGCCTTGACCATGTGCGAGATGTGCTCAAGGTTCCAGCTGATCTCCTCCCGCCGACGAATCCCGCGCATCGTCTGGATCAGACCCACAGCCTGGTACGGCTCGATCATCGAAGGCTCCTCTCTCCGGGCGTGAGCGGACTCTAACCGCATGGCGCCCGCGCGTTTTCGTTCTTCGCGGCGGGTCAGGAGCAGCCGGGGTGCAGAGCATCAAGCATCGCTGCGCCATCCGAGCGCACGGCGGCGGGTCCGCGGCAGGCTGCTGACGACCAGGTCGTAGGAGTCCTCGACCATGTCGCTGATGATCTCGTTCGACAGCGAGCCGTCGATGATCACTGTGTTCCAGTGGCGCTTGTTCAGGTGGTATCCCGGAAGCACGGCCGCGTGCGCCTCGCGCAGCTGCTCGGCGAGCCCAGGCTCGCACTTGAGACTGACGCGCAGCGGCGTTTCCGTCAGCCGCGACAGCGCGAAGATCTTTCCGGCGACCTTGAACACGGCGTTCTCTGGGCCGAACGGGAAGGTCTCCTCGGTACCGCGAAACGACAGGCAGTGATCGCGAAGCTCCTCGGGAGTCATTCGCTGAACCGGCCCGGGATGCCGGCGCAACACAACGGTCGGTTAGCTCGCCTCGACCGCCTGTTTGATCGCCCGCGCGAAGTCATCCGCGCCTTTGCGAGCGGACCCCAGCGCGAAACCGGCGAAAAGCTTGCCCAGCCCGTGTCCCTCGAGTTCGTTGAAGAACGTCAGCTGCGTGCCGTCGTCCTGCGCAATGAGGTCGTAGCCGCCTTGCGGAACCGTAACCAGATTCTTGGAGCGCTCCGTCCAGCGGATCCTGGTCGGCGGTTCGAACTCGGTCAGCTCGAATTCACGCTTGGTCTTAAGCCCGGCGTCCTTGACCGTGCTCTTGTAGATCGTCCCCTTGCCAGGCGGCCCATCGGTTGCCTGTGAGATCTCGACCACGCGCGCGCTGAACTTCTGGTCGTTCTCGCCGTCGGCGAGGAACGCGAACACCTGCTCGATCGGGCGATCGATCGTGACTGAAGCCCCGAACCGCTCTGCCATCGTGTCTCCCTTCGTCGAAGCTGGATCTGGCGGGCGCAGATCATCTCAGGCCCCGCACGCGCACGGCCGGCGCCACCGATGCCGCGAGCAGCGACCGGCAACCCTGGCGATGGATTTCAAGTCTCGCTCGGATCTTTAGTCCAAACGAGCAGAAAGGACTGTGACGCGCCATGGATAAACGGACGACCCGATGGGTGCTGGCACTGACCGGGGTCGGATCTTTGATGGCCGCCCTAGACACGCTTGTCGTCTCCACCGCGCTGAGCGCGATCCGTGTTCAGCTGCACGCCTCCGTCGAGCAACTCGAGTGGACAGTCAACGCCTACAACCTCAGTTTCGCGGTCCTGTTAATCACGGCGGCGGCCCTTGGTGATCGGTTCGGACGTCGCAACCTGTACGCGACCGGACTTGGGCTGTTCGCGGCGGCGTCGGCCGTCTGCGCGCTGGCGCCGGACATCGGCTGGCTGATCGCCGCGCGGACCGTCCAGGGCGCAGGCGCAGCGCTGATCATGCCGCTGGGACTGGCGCTCTTGAGCGAGGCGTTCCCGGCTGAACGACGGGGCGCCGCGATCGGGATCTTCAGCGCGATCACCGGGCTCGCGGTGGCCAGCGGACCGCTGGTGGGCGGCGCTGTCGTGCAGGGGCTCAACTGGGAGTGGATCTTCTGGGTGAACGTTCCGATCGGCCTGCTGGCGATCCCGTTGGTACTGACGCGCATGCGCGAAAGTCACGGGCCACAGACCGGCTTCGACATCCGCGGTCTCGCGCTTGTGACGCTTGGCGCACTCGGCATTGTCTGGGGCCTGGTGCGCGGAAACCAAGCCGGTTGGGGCAGCTTCGAGGTGTTGACGTCGCTGGCGCTTGGAGTGCTGCTGCTGGCGGGCTTTGTCGGCTGGGAGCTGGGCGCGCGCGAGCCGATGCTGCCGATGCGGTTCTTCCGCTCCCGCGCCTTCTCAGCTGGCAATGCGGCGATCTTCTTCACGTTCGCGTCGCTGTTCGGGACCGTGTTCTTCTACGCCCAGATGCTTCAGATCGCGATTGGTTACGGACCGCTCGCTGCCGGGTTGCGCCTGCTGCCGTACACGGCCACATTCATGACCGTCGCTCCGATCGCGGGTGCACTGGCCGATCGCATTGGCGAGCGGCCGCTGCTCGTCGGCGGTCTGACGCTGCAGGCGGCTGGGATGGCGTGGTTGGCGCTGATCATCAAACCGGATCTGGCCTACTCGAGCATGCTCGCACCATTCATCATCGCCGGGGTCGGCGTGTCGATGGCGATCCCGTCCGCGCAGAACTCGGTTATCGGCTCGGTCGCAAGCGACGCGATCGGCAAGGCCGCCGGTGTCAACAGCATGATGCGAGAGCTGGGCGGCGTGTTCGGAATCGCGGTTGTCGTCGCGGTGTTCGCCGGGGCCGGCGGCTACGCCTCGGCCCAGGCGTTCACGGATGGCTTTGGCCCCGCGATCGGAGTTTCCGCGGGCCTCGCGCTCGCCGGCGCGCTGGCGGCCGTAGCGATGCCGCGTCGTGGCACGCCAACAGTTGCAGCTTCACTTCAACTACAAACCCAAGAGGTCACGTCATGAGCATCCGCATGATTCGCTACAAGCTCAAGCCCGAGCATGCCGCGGAGAACGAGCAGCTTGTGCGCAACGTATACGACGAGCTGGCGCGTAGCGCGCCGGAGGGCCTGCGTTATGCCACGTTCGCGCTCGAAGACGGCGTCAGCTTTGTTCACATCGCTTCTGTCGAGACCGACGACGGCCGCAACCCGCTGCTCGACGTGAAGGCGTTCGCGGAGTTCCAGCGCGAGATTGCCGACCGCTGCGAGCAGCCGCCAGTCGCGGCCGAGCTCCGTGAGGTCGGCTCGTTTCGTCTCCTTCGATGAGCAGAGCAGCGAACCCGGTGGTCCATCTGGAGCTCCATACGGGGGACCTGCCGGGCGCCTGCGCGGCCTACGCGGAGCTGTGCGGCTGGCGCTCAGAGCAGCTCGACACCCCGAGCGGTTCCTACGTCGCCCTCGGGCTCGGCAACGACATCGGCGGCGGCGTTGTCGAGTGCAGCACCCCACGTCCGATGTGGCTGCCCTACGTCCAAGTGAGCGAGATCGGCGCGGCAGCCGCACGAGCGCAAGAACTGGGCGCCACCGTGCTGCTGAAGCCGCGCGAGGGACCGGCCGGGTGGCGCACGGTGGTGTCCGTTCCAGCGGGCGGCGAGGTCGCGTTCTGGCAGCCCAAGGGATGGGAATCGTGAGCGAGCTGAGCCTGCTGGAGTTCGCACAAGCCGGAGACGAGACCGCATTCGAGCGGCTGCTCGCCCCGCACCGCGGCGAACTGCATGCACACTGCTACCGAATGCTCGGCTCGGTCCAGGACGCCGAGGACGCTCTCCAGGAAACATTGTTGCGGGCCTGGCGCGGACTCTCACGATTTCAGAGCCGCAGCTCGCTTCGCTCGTGGCTGTACCGGATCGCGACGAACGCGTGCTTGAGGGCCGTCGAGCGGCGGCCCAAGCGGATCCTGCCGATCGACTATGGCCCATCGGGCGATCCTCACGACGAGCTCGGGGAGCCGTTGATCGAGTCGGTATGGGTCGAGCCGTATCCCGATCAGGAGCTCGGACTCGCGGACGGCTATGCGAGTCCCGATGCGCGATACGAGCAGCGTGAGAGCATCGAGCTGGCATTTGTGGCTGCGCTCCAGCATCTGCCGGCCCGACAGCGAGCCGTACTGATCCTCCGCGACGTGCTCGGGTTCTCAGCGAGAGAGGTCGCCGAAACATTGCAGATGACGCCGGTGTCGGTGGACAGCGCACTGCAACGTGCGCACCGAGCAGTTGATCAGCGGCTCCCTGAGCGGAGCCAGCAAGGGACGCTGCGCGCGCTTGGCGACGAGCGGCTGAGCGAGATCGTGAGCGTGTACGTTGATGCGTGGGAGCGCGGGGACGTGGAGAAGGTCGTCGCGCTCCTTGCGCAGGACGCGCTGATCGCGATGCCCCCGCTGCCGACGTGGTACCGCGGACGCGAGGCCGTCGGCGCGTTCCTCGCCGGCCGCGTCTTGGCGGGAGATCGCCCGTGGCGACTCGTGCCGGCTCGGGCAAACGCACAGGTGGCCTTCGACCAGTACCTCTGGGACCCGGCGCGGGAGCAGTTCGCCGAGCACGGCATCCTCGTGATGACGTTCCGCGGCGAGCAGATCTTGGAGCTCACGGCATTCTTGAAGTCCGCTTAGCGCGCGCATGTCCACCTGGGCGTGCGAGCGATCATGACGATCGACGCGATGCACGACGACGGGCGGACCTGCACCGTCGAGGTGTGCGCGCCCGTTGACCCCGACGATTGTCAGCCGATTGGGCGACCATGCGCACACCCGAAGGCCGTCACGCGTTCCCCCGGTCAATGTGTCGAGCCTGACTGTCCACGCCTGGACGGAAGACCTACGTTGCCAGTGCGCGTTTCCAGTTAGGCCTTCCTAACGGCGAGGGACATATGGAACGGCTTTGAACCGCAGACAATAAACCAGCACCACCCGACAAAGGCACCCCCGCCGTGAGACGGGTCCGCAAAGCCACGGGACTCACCGAGTCAGCCGGGCCACCGAAGTGGCAGCAAGTCGCTGGGGCGTGGTGCTCGCAACAAGACAGAGGTCCGAAATGCTTGCATCTCGCACGGGTCTTCGACCCGCTTCGCATGCCCGTTCCCGAACGTGCGGTTCGAACTCCCGCGCTCGTCATGCGCGCGGCATCTGGAGCCTGATGCCGCTGGTCATCGCAACGATCGCGCTGATCGGCGCGGCCGCGCCGGCCGCCAGGGCCGCGACGCCCGCCCCAGTGTTGAAGGTGTCCGGTACGACCTTGACCTGGGTTGCGATCTCCGGCGTCAGCAGCTATGAGCTGGCGACGATTCGCAATCCGAAGACGACCCGCGACACGACCTACCAGATCGTGACGGGTACGAGTTTCAAGCCGCCCGCGGTGGCGGGTCAAGCGGTTAACTACGGTATGCGTGCATACGTGTCCGGTGCGTCGTGGGCGGCCGAGGTGACGATCACCTGGCCGGCCGCGCTTCCGCCCGCTCCGGCGTTGAAGGTGTCCGGTACGACCTTGAGCTGGGCCGCGATCTCCGGCGTCAGCAGTTATCAGCTGGCGACAATTCGCAATCCGAAGACGACGCGCGACGTGACCTATCTGACAGTGACGGGCACGAGTTTCAAGCCGCCCGCCGTTGCCGGGGAAGCGGTTAACTACGGTCTGCGCGCAAACGTGTCCGGTGCGCCGTGGGCGGCCGAGGTGACGATCACCTGGCCGGCCGCGCTTCCGCCTGCTCCGGCGTTGAAGGTCTCGGGTACGACCTTGAGCTGGGCTGCGATCTCCGGCGTCAGCAGTTATGAGCTGGCGACGATTCGTAATCCGAAGACGACACGCGACACCACCTACCAGACGGTGACGGGTACGAGCTTCAATCCGCCGGCCGTTGCCGGCCAGACCGTCGGCTATGGCCTTCGCGCCAATGTCTCTGGCGCGCCGTGGGCCGTGGAGGTCACAATCACCTGGGCGATCGTGAGTGCGACCACCACCACTACGACAACGCCGACGACGACGACGACCACGACGCCGACCACTACGACGACCACGACGAGCACGACGCCGACCACAACAACGGCGACCACGTCGACCGCGACGACGTCGACTACATCGGTTGCGCCTGCTGGTGGGTTGGTGGTTGGTTTGAATGCTGATGTGTCGGGTTGGGGTGGGGCCAGCACGCTTGATCGGTTGACGTCGGTGACGTCGGCGACTGGGGCGAAGTGGTTGCGTGAGGAGTTCGATTGGGCGACGATTGAGCCGGCGCGCGGGACGTTTGATTGGTCCTATTACGACCATTTCATGTTGATCGCCGCTCAGCACGGGATGCGTGTGCTGGGTGTGCTTGATGTGACTCCGACGTGGGCGGGCGCGAGTGATAACACGATTCCCTCAGATCCGAGCGGGTATGCGCAGTACGTCGCGGCGATGATTGGTCGCTACGGCCCGAGCGGGAGCTTCTGGGCCAGTAACCCGAGTCTGAGGGGTTCTGCGATCACGAGCTGGGAGTTGTGGAACGAGCCGTATTTCGCCTCCAACTATGACCCGGCCGCGTACGCGCAGCTGGTGAAGGCGAGCGGGATCGCCGCGCACGCGGTGGACCCCGGCGCGAAGCTGTTGCTCTCCGCCGAGATGCAAAGCGCGCTGACGAACGGCAGCTGGCTGTGGTGGGACGACGCGCTGTATCAGGCGGTCCCCGATCTGAACAACTACTTCGACGGCGTCGCGGTCCACCCCTACGGGCATGACGTCACGACGTTGAATCCGATCGTCGCAGGACAGCCGTACGGCAACTACAACCATGTCCAGCGGATCAACGACATCCACAACCAGTTCATCGCCCACGGCGCGAGCAACAAGCCGTTCTGGATCACCGAAGCCGGCTGGTCGACCTGCACCGACAGCAGCGACTGCGTCACCGCGGCCCAGCAGGCCAGCAACATGAGCACCCTGTTCGGCTACATCCACAACGACTGGAAAACCTGGGTCCAAGCAGCGTTCATCTACCGCTACGGCGACGGCTCCAGCCCCAACACGATGCAAGGCGGCTACGGACTGACCTACCTCGACGGCAGCGCCAAGCCGGTGCTCCCGATCTTCCAGCGCGAAGCTGCCGCAAGTTCCTGAAGGTCGGGCAGATCGACGGCTGCCGCGCGAGTCCCTTGGGGGCGCTCGCGCTGGCAGCCGTCTTCGCCTGGCTAGCGACCAACGATCTGTAGCGCGTCCTCGCCAACGGAGACGGTGTCGCCTGGATGGAGCTGCCGTCCGCGCCGTAGCTCGGGTTCGCCGTTGACCGTCACTCGCCCTGCTGCGATCAGGGCTTTTGCCTCGGCACCTCCTGCGACGGCGCCGGCGAGCTTGAGCAATTGGCCCAGGCGGATCATCTCGCCGGTGATCTCGACTTCGTGTTCCATATCCGAAGTCTGTCGCAGCAGCGGCTCACGATCTACGGCCGCGGCCGATTACGTGGGCAGGACCGCTTCACGGAAGAGGCGGCACGGAACAGAAGGGCGGCACGGATGCACATCGCCCAATCCAATCTCACGCTCAATGCGACAAGCGAGTCGGTCGCCTACAGCAGACAGACCGCGACGCTGCGGATCGACCCCGCTTCACGGCCGCGACCGGCGGAGCCCTCGTCGAGACCTGACACGGTCGATATCTCACCTGCGGCGGCAAAGCACGCCGATGACGCGGAGATGCTGGGGAGGCTCGGCCCGGAGTGGTATTCGCTGGCGTTGCTGCTCGAACACCTCAGCGGGCAGAAGCTGAAGCTGCTTGACCCAAGCGAGTTCGCTCCGGACGCCGGCGGCGCTGCGGCCGCGGTCACGCAGCCGACGGCGGCGCCGCCGCCGGCATCGGCGTCGGCGTCGGCGCCGGCCGCCGTCGCCCTCGACGCGCAGAGCATCCGCTACGAGTCCCAAAGCTCGACCTTCTCCGCGCAAGGCACCGTCACCACCAGCGATGGGCGCGAGATCAAATTCGACCTGCAAGCGTCGATCTCGCGCGAGTTCTTCTCGAGCGACTCAGTCTCGATCCAGACCGGCGCAGCCGCCAAGGATCCGCTGGTGCTCGATCTTGGCGGAGCCCCGACACAGCTCTCGCCGCAGCGAATCGCGTTTGATGTGAATGCCGACGGGGTGGCTGAGCAGGTCGCCATGCCGACCGGGGGATCGGCGCTGCTCGCGCTCGATCGCAACGGCAACGGAAAGATCGACGACGGTAGTGAGCTGTTCGGCCCGCAGACGGGCAACGGGTACGGGGAGCTCTCGGCGCTGGACGCGGACGGCAACGGATGGATCGACTCGGCTGACCCCAGCTTCGCCCAGCTGAGACTGTGGCAGCCCAATGCCGCCGGGGCCGGTGATGTGAGGACACTCGAGCAGGCAGGCGTCGGTGCGATCGGGCTCCAGAACATCGCGACGCCGTTCTCATTTCGCGCCCCGGGAACAAACGAGGAATTGGGAACGCTGCGTAGCAGCGGAGTCTTCCTGCGCGAGGACGGCAGCGCGGGAACGGTCCGGCAGATTGATCTCTCGGCCTGACGACGCGTTCACAGGCGGCTCGCAGAACTGATCGGCCGATCTTCCTTGGGTCGGGGGTCCTTCCATCGGATCCCCGGCCCTGGGCGGCACACGCTTCCCTGCGCCCGCCACTCCCGCTCGCTTCGTCTCCATCTCATTGGGAGGCGACGTCCAAGTCGTGATCAGGTCGCGGGCCGACCGGAGAAGTACGCAAGGGCGCCGTCGCGCCGAACGCTCAGGTCGACCAGGCCGGCGGCGGTGAGCCACGCGCGCAGTTCGGAGAGAGTGCCTGACGGGCCGAAGAAGCCGGAAAGCTGCGCAAGCCGCACGTATGCGTCCTGACGCAGACCGCCGCCCTTGACCACACAGGTGCCGCGGAGCTCAGCCCCGGGCCGTAGCACCCGCACCATCTCGGCGACCGCCCCGGCGGGTTCCGGGAAACAGTGCAAGCCGGTGAAGGAGACGCACAGATCGAACGTGGCGTCGTCGAACGGCAGCGACTCGGCGTCGGCCTCGACGAACTCGATCCAGGCGAGGCGGCGGCGCCCGGCCTCGGCACGAGCGCGGCTGAGCATCACCGGCGAGAGGTCGGCGGCGACGTAGCGGAGGCCTTGTTCAGGGCGCAGGCCGCGGAACGCGACTCCGCCGCCCGACGGGATGTCGAGGATCGCGGTTCCAACGGGCTCGTCCGCCAGTCGTTCGAGCTCGCGGTAGAAGGCCCCCGCGTCGATTCCCCACACGAGCCGCCCGACGACGCCGGCAAGATGCTCGCGCTCGATCACCGAGTCATACAGCGTGGCCTCGAGCCAGCCTGTCCGCCAGCGCTCGAGCAAGTCAGGCACATGCACAGCGTAGGTGCTCTGCGAACCGGCGATGCGCGGTTCTGCACGGATGCCCACAGGCAGACTTTGAGAAGTACGATCGGAGTACGCGCGGTCGGCGAGCGCGCCGGCCTAGAAAGGATCTGTCGATGCTGAAACGGTTCGGGAGGGTGCTTGGCTGGCGCTTGCCGTATCGCTGGACTGAGCAGGGACTTAACGAGCGTCTCGCCGCGCCACCCAGAACTCAGCGGATGCGCGACAACGTCTGGCCGCGCTGGGCTTCTTTGGGCGGGGCGCACGGCTGGGGTCAGGCCGAGGACAAGGATCGCATCACCGGCCCAGCGCCAGACAGTCGAGCGCACGGGCTCGACGCGCAGACCTACAACGAGACCATGGACGCCTCGTCGCGCCGGCGGCGCTGAACTATGTCGGTCGCCGTGCTAGGACGCCGGCGCGGGGCCGCTGGTTCTGCGTGGCACCAGGGTGGGGGGGATGACGATCCGACGGGCACGACGGTCCGGCCGCTCGATCCGCGCCAGCAAAGCGTCGGCTGCCAAGGCCCCGATTTCTGAGGCTGCCTGATCGACGCTTGAGAGCGAGATATGACGCAGCGCGGCGATCGTGGTGTTGTCGTATCCGACAACCGACAGCCGGCCCGGCACGTCTACGCCCTTCTCGACCGCGGCATCGAGCACGCCGAGTGCGGCCAGATCGCTGGCAACGAAGATCGCGGTGACGGGTGGGTTGCGTCGGTCGAGGAGCTGCGTCGCGGCGCGGTAGCCGCCACTCTCGCTGAAGCCGCCGGGGGCCAGCTCGATCTCCGCAGCCAGCCCCAACCTGGTCATCGTCTCGCGGTAGCCGCGGATGCGGTCGGTCCCGGCGCGCTCTTCGCTATCGCCGACCATCGCAATCCGGCGATGCCCAAGGCGCGCGAGGTGCTCAACGACGAGCGTGGCGCCGGCGTGGTCATCGTTCACGACGCAGTCAACGCGAGGCAGCTCCGGGGTCCGAGTCAGATTGACCAGGGCCGTAGTGCGCGCGGCATCGAGCAAGGCGTCAGGTCCAAGCCGGGTCGTCGCGCAGACGATCCCCTCGACCCGGAGCTCGAGCACCTGGTGCAGGGCTTGAAGCTCGGCCTGCTCGCGCTGCTTGCCGCTGACGATCACCGTGGTGTAGCCGCGGCGCTCCATGACGGCATCAAGGCCACCGACGACCTCCGGCAGGAACAGGTTGTGCAGATCGGAGACGAGCACCGCGATCGCGTTCGAGCGCCGGCGGACGAGCGTCCTGGCCGCGGCATTGGGGCGGTAGCCGAGTTCATCGATCGCGCGCAGCACGGCCGCCCTCCGTGCCTCGCTGACCAGCGGTGAATCGTGGAGAACGCG
The DNA here is from genome assembly GCA_963794285.1 of uncultured Solirubrobacterales bacterium. Lineage (GTDB taxonomy): Bacteria > Actinomycetota > Thermoleophilia > Solirubrobacterales > Solirubrobacteraceae > Palsa-465. The sequence continues at coordinate 429,681 of CAWCDS010000004.1, read as the reverse complement.
CGACACGAGCGATTTGGAGACGCCCGCGCGGGCGGCGACGTCTCTGATCGTGGGCCTGCTCACCGTGCTCTCCGGCGGCCCTCCCTCACTCCCGCCGCTCTGCGGGACTGCGCTCACCGTCGGACACACTAGTGCACCGTTCGAGGATCGGAGGCGGCGTGCTCCGGGACGTCGGAGTGCAGTGCTCCGGGACCGTCGGAGTGCAGCGCTCCCCGACGTGGGAGTACAGCCTTCCCGGGCGTCGCCGCGAGCCTTGACGGTTCCCGGAACCTCGGCTAGCCTGGGTCGGTGGGAACGTGCCCACCAGATTCAGCGTCCCGATCATGAGCGCGGACGTCAAGCGGGATTACAGCCTCATCGGACGCGACAGCGAGCGCGCGCAAGCGCAGGGCCTGGTGGCGGCGGAGTGGTACCACACGGACATTTCGCGCAAGCGCATGAAGACCCTGATGCGTCGCCGGAACGGGCCGGCGATCCGCGATACTGCGATCTGGCTGTCGCTGCTTGCGGTCACGGGCTTTGGGGGTTACTGGTTCTGGCGCAGCTGGGCGTGCGTGCCGTTCTTCATTTGCTACGGCGTCTTGTACGGATCGGCGTCGGACTCCCGCTGGCACGAGTCTGGCCACGGGACGGCGTTCCGGGCATCCTGGCTCAATGACGCGCTCTATCAGCTCGCCTCGTTCATGAACATGAAGGAGCCCACGCTCTGGCGCTGGAGCCACGCTCGGCACCACACCGACACGATCATCATCGGTCGCGACCGCGAGATCCTCGCGATGCGCCCGCCAGATGCGATCAGGCTCGTGGTCAACGTGATCGGCATCCGGGACGCGCTCGACGTGGTGGTCAGTGTCATCCGGCATGCAGCTGGACGCCTTAGCGCCGAGGAGGTGACATTCATTCCTGAGATCGAGCGTCGACGTGTCTATCGCGAGGCGCGCGCGTGGGTGGCGGTGTATATCGCGGTGATCGCGATGGCGATCTACCTCGGAACCCTGCTACCGCTGATGTACGTGGGCCTGCCGAGCCTCTACGGTCGCTGGCTGGCCCACTACTTCGCCTTCACCCAGCACGCTGGGCTTGCCGAGAACGTGCTCGACCATCGTCTGAACTCGCGCACGGTCTACATGAACCCCGTCCTGCGGTTCCTCTACTGGAACATGAACTACCACGTCGAGCACCACATGTTTCCGATGGTGCCCTATCACGCGCTGCCGAGCCTTCACGCGGAATTGCGCGCGGACCTGCCGGTGCCGTGCCGGAGCACGATCGCGGCGTACCGGGAGATCCTTCCCGCGCTGCACCGCCAGCTGCGCGATCCCGAGTACTACATCGAGCGAGAGCTTCCGGCATCCGCGAAGCCGTTCCGGCCAGACCTGCATCGCGTCGTGCTCGAGGGCGCGAATTGATCCTGCGCGGTCCGCGAGGAGACCAATGCCATGACGGATGCGAGTGGATCGTCGCCTGCGAGATCGACGAGATCGACGAAGAGGACGTCGTGCGCTTTGATCATGACGGATCGCACGTTCGCGATCTACCGAAGCCCCGACGACACATTCCACGCCACCGACGGGCTGTGCACACACGAGCGCGCGCATCTGGCTGACGGACTGGTGATGGGTGACACGATCGAATGTCCCAAGCACAACGGGCGCTTCAACTACAAGTCCGGCGAGGCCAAGCGCGCGCCCGGCTTGCGTCAACCTCCAGACCTATCCCGTGAAGGTCGACGGCGGACGGGTCCTGATCGACATTCGCTGAGCGGGAGATGATCGCGGTCGTGCGGTGTGGGGGCGCCGGTATGACGACGCGCCCAGGACTCCGACTGGGCGCGCTCATCCTCGGATAACTCGATCAGAACCGGCGTTGAGATAGACATACGTACTGCCCACCCAAGCCGGAACCGGATGAAACACGCACGACACCAGATGCTTGATTTCATCGGCGGTGAATGCGTCTTGTGCGGTCGGCTCTCGGGCCGGGCCTCAATCGCGCACTCGCGCGAGGGCGCGACGTTCTCGCGCTCGCGGTGTCCGAACACGCCTCGGCGAAATCAACCATCAGGGGTGGCCGGGTGGCTTTCGCGTCGGCCTGAGCAGGACGATCTCGCTCACTTGAGCCGCGAAACACGAGTGTGCGAGATCGTCCCTCGTATCCAGGGCAGAGTTCGCACACTCCGTGGTGGCCGGCACAGTGAGAGATGTTTTCCTACTTCTGGCCGGCACAGTGAGAGATGTTTTCCTGCTTCTGACCCCGGCCGACCATAGAGGGCGAAGCCGCCGATGACTCACCCCCGCCGTCCCCAGCGCCGCTGCCCAGTTGGACGGCCCGGGCCCGCCAGGCGCCTGGTGGCCCGGCGGCCGGCGGCTTTCCTCCCGCTCGACCGCCCCCTCTCAACAGCACCCACTACGTCTCGCGAGGCGTTCATTCGGTTGCAGTAGGCGGCGATCGATTCGAGGATCGCGTATGTCCGTCCGCGCGCTACCCGCGCTGGAACCGGATTAATGCTCACGAACGAGCAACTAGCCCGCGTGCGGAGTCGGGTGCTTGGGTTGATACAGCGCGAGCTTGCTGCCGTCGGGCAGCTTCAGCACGGTTATCAGGCCCCAGCCGGAATCGGTGATCCCGGTCGTGAACTCGACTCCCTTGGCCTGCAGCGACTCGACCGTGGACTCGATGTCGTCGCACATGAGGCAGAGCTCGTGGTGGCTCAGGCCGTCGGTTGGGTGGGCGGCCAGCTCGGCGGGCGGCAGCGCGAAGATCGGCCAGCCACCCCCCGCATCGACCGAGGACAGGCCGAGCACGTCTGCAAAGAAACCGCGGACGCCCTCCGGATCGCTGGTGAAAATGATCGCGTGGACGCCGCTGATCACGGTCGTTCCAGCGTATCGCGGCCGTGTCCCGAGTCCGAGACCGTCCGCGCAATTCGCGCAATGAGTGGTCGCGGTGCAGACGCGCACGCGCGTGCACACTCGTCTGGTCAGGTGAGGATCGGCAGCAGCTGCTCTGGGACGAGCGGGCGGGCGAGGAGGAACCCTTGAACACGGTCGCAACCGAGCTGTCGGAGAATCCTCAGCTGCTCCTCCGTTTCGACGCCCTCCGCGGTCACGGTGCAGCCGAGGGCACGGGCCATTGCGATCAGGGCCTCGACGATCGCTCTGTCCCTGGGTCCTACGGCGAGCTCGCCGACGAAGCTGCGATCGATCTTGATCGCGCCCAGTGGATGTCGCTTCAGCCACGAAATCGAGGAGAAGCCGGCGCCGAAGTCGTCAAGCACGATCTGCACGCCGAGCTCGCCAAGCTCGCGCAAGGTCCGGACCGTCACGGAGTCGGGACGCATCAACGCGTTTTCGGTGACTTCGAGCGTGAGCAGCTCGGCGGGGAACTCGGCATGCGCGAGCGTCTGACGAACCGATTGTGCGAAGCCGGGCCGCGCGACTTGATGAGCCGACACGTTGACGCCGAGTTCGAGCCGCTTGCCCGACCGCGCGTTGAGCTGAGCCAGCGCTTCGCAGCTTTCCCGGAGCACCCATGCGCCGATCGGAACGATCGTTCCGGAGTCCTCCGAGATCGGGACGAACTCGCGCGGCGGAACCTCGCCCAGCACAGGACTGTTCCAGCGAAGCAGCGCCTCGAGACTCACGATCTCGGTGGCGGCCAGCTCAAACACGGGCTGGAACACGAGCCCGAGCTCGCCCCGCAGTTCCGCGTCACGAAGACCGCGGGCGATCGACAGGCGCCTTCCTGCGCGTACTCGCTGGCTGCCTTCGAAGAACGAGCAGCGGTCACGGCCGGAGCGCTTGGCCTCGTACATTGCACTGTCGGCTTGCCGAAGCGCTTCTCGGCCATCGACATCGGCACCGCCGAGCAAAGCGATTCCGACGCTCGCTGTCACGACCGTCGCGTCGATCCCGGGGAGGGGCTGAGAGACCGCGTCAAGCAGCCGGAAGCCGAGCGCGCCCGCCTCTTCCTCGTCGACGATTCCTTCGGCGATCACAACGAACTCGTCACCGCCAAAGCGGCCGATGAAGTCATCTGTGCGCACAGCCCCCGCGAGCCGCTCACCGATCTCACGAATCACATCGTCTGCGCGGTCGTGCCCGAGGCTGTCGTTCAGCTGTTTGAGCGAGTCAAGGTCGACGAACATGACCGCGACCTGAGAGCCGGGGCGGGAGCCGACGACGGCATCCTCGAGCGCTTCGAAGATCCGTGTGCGGTTCGGCAGGCCGGTCAGATCGTCGAACCGGGCGTCGTGCATCAAGCGCTCGAGTGCCCTGTGGCGCTCGATCGCGATTCCCGCGATCCGTGCGCCGTCGGCCATCGACGTAATGTGCTCCAGGTCGGGAGCCCGCGGGCGCGGGCCGTACAGCGCGAGTGTGCCGAGCACGTCGCCTTCGGAGGCTTTGATCGGCATCGACCAGCAGTGATGCAGGCCGGCCCCGAAACGCAAGCTCGCGGATCGGCGCCCATTTTGGGTCCTCACCGATGTCTTCGGTAATCGTAAACTCTCCTGACCACGCCGCGGGACCACAAGTGCCGATCTTCGGCCCGATCACGACGCCGTCGATCGCGGCGAGGTAGTGGGCGGGCAGCGACGGGCCGGCGCCCGGGTGAAGCGTGCGCGACTCTCGATCGAGCAACACGACGCAGGGGATCACCGACGGATCGTGTCGTTCGATCCCCCTGACCAGTTCGGTGAGCACGTCTGCAAGCGGCGCCGCGGCTGCGATCAGTTCGTGCACCTTGCCGTGCGTAGCCACGAGCTCGTGGGCGCGGGCCGCCTCGTGCTTGGCGAGTCGCAGCCTGATCTCGGTCGAAACCGCGGCGGCCGCGTCCTCGAGCATTCGGAGGTCTGCGTCGCACCATTCACGCCCGGGCCGATCACGGACACTGATCGAACCGACGATCTGGTCCTCGACAACGATTGGCGTCTCAGCACTGGAGTCCTCGTCATCGACCTCAGGCGGCAGATTCGGATGGGCGACTGCGCTGCAGCGGCTCTTCACGTATACGCGATCGGCGTCGAGCAGCGAGATCGTTGCGGTCTCAGCGCCGGTCGCGCGACGCAGCGCGGCGCTCCAACGATCGAGGTCCGGGTCGGGCGCCGGGTCGAGCAGACCGGCGCGGTTGAGCAGCGCCAGGCGGCCGACCTCAGAGGGGTCGGGGCCTGCCACCGGCGCGGCTGTGTCTGCCTCCCGCATCACCTTGATAGTCGCCCGAAAGCCGCAAAACTTGACTATCGTGGCTGATCGAGGAGTCGTTGATCCTGGGCGAGGTCTCCTCCTGGTCCCACGCTTCCGGTCGGTTCGGTCCGGCGGTAGTCTCCCTAACGTGGACGAGGGGCTTCCGATCGCGTACGAGGTGCTCTCCGAGGGCGTTCCTGTGTACTGCTCTGACGGGCAGACGCTCGGCACCGTCGAGCACGTGGTCGCGGCTCCGGCGCTGGACATCTTTCATGGCCTGATCGTGAGCACCGGGGCAGGCAGCCGCTCTATCGCGGCCGAGGACGTCGCCGCCCTGCATGAGCGGGGAGTCGACCTAAGCATCGATTCAGCGGCGGCGGCGAACCTTCCCGAGCCTCAAGGCGGCGCGCCGGCGTTGCGCGTCCGCGATCCCGGCGTCAAGGTGACCCGCTGGAGGCACCTTCTGGATGAGCTCGAGGGCATCGCGCCGCAGCGCCGCGACTGGACGAGCGAGGACTGAGCGCGCCCACCGCCTGCTCCGCGGCAGCTGAGCCACGGCGGCGACTCGATCGTCGGGTGCAGGCCTCCGCGGGGCGCGTTGTGAGATGCTTCATCCGTGCCCAGCGACCGTGCCTACTCACGCTTCTCGATGTCGATTCCGGCAGCGGCGCTCAGGGCGGGAGGCAAGCTGAATGTCCCGCTGTACCGCGCGAGTCGCGGCCGGTTGTTCGGCCGGATCGGCCGCGCTCCCGTCCTCCTGCTCACGACGATCGGACGGCGATCGGGAAAGACGCGCACGGCGCCGGTGCTGTACCTCGCTGACGGTCAGCGCCTGATTGTGATCGGCTCCAACGCCGGCAACGAGCGAGCGCCCGCGTGGGCGCTCAACTTGCGTTCCAACCCGCACTGCGACGTCCAGGTGCTGGGGGAACGCCGAAAGGTCAGCGCGCGGGTCGCGGAAGGCGATGAGCGTGAACAGTTATGGCAACGGATGAATGAGCAGTACGCGGGCTTCGATGACTACCGCGCCCGGACATCGCGAGACATCGCGCTGTTCGTGCTCGAGCCGCGATAACGAGCCGCGCGAGGCCTTCCCGCACGCATCAGGCTCGCGAGCCGGCCGGGCCGCGCCGGGCGACGCGCGACCAACTCGGACTCGGCGGTGTCGGTGAGCGGCTCGTGCAGCAGCGAAGCGGGTGTTGGTCCGGCAAAGACGGGTTTGGGATGCGTGTTCATATCGCCAGTACATCGGCTCAGCGGCAGGACGGCCTCATCGGAGCCGAAGAACGGGCGAAGACTCTGTTGAGAGTCTTCTCACGACGGATTCGGCAACAGAGCTGCGGCGGGACCGAACCGGGTCCCGGCGCCGGCGCTCGGGCTCCGTAAGATCTGCGTCGTGGATCGTGATCAATTGCGCGCCATTCAGGCGCCGCTGAAGGAGCGATACAGAAACGATCCGGATGCAGCTCTCCTGACACTCTCGGCGGTCGGCACGCTCGGTGAGGGCGTGGCCTGCTCGGTGCAGACCGGGCGGGCACTCGCGGAGGCCGGGCTTCACCCGGCGAGCGGCGGCGATGGATCTCTGCTCTGCTCCGGCGACATGCTGCTGGAGGCGCTTGTCGCTGTGCCGGGGTTACGCTGCGCTCAGTCGCCACATCGCTCGGGATCGAGATCGGATCCGGCCGGGTCCGAGCGGAGGGAGAGCTGGACTTCCGCGGCACGCTCGCAGTCGACCGCGACGCGCCAGTCGGTTTCCGGGCGATCCGGCTCTTCTTCGAGTTGGAAACCGATGCGGACGAGGAGCAGCTCGCGACGCTGCAGAGGCTCACGGAGCGCTACTGCGTCGTCTACCAGACGCTCGTGAGCGGACCGGCGCTCACGACCGTATTCACCACCGAGTAACGCGAGCGCGGGCGCGAGCGGCGTTGCTGGCAGTGCGCACCCGTTATCCACGGACCACCGTCCTGGCCCACCCGCCCGGCGTCAGGCCGTAGGCACCGCGGCGAAATCGACCGACGGGGACCGGCTCGATCGGCCGCTCAGCGAGCGAAGGGCGTCGGCGATGACCGTCGCGATCTCGGCCCGGCCGAGGTCACTGATCGACTGCGCTGCGGATCAGCTCGGGGGCAACGTAGAGGATTCGGTAGCGGAACCCACTCAGGCGTTCCGGGTGCACCGTCATGAGTCTCGTCGGGATGAAGAATGTGCAGCTGACCGGGTAGGCAGGTCCGCCGCGCGCCGCGGTACCGGAACGTCTGCACGCCTGACACGGTGATCCCGATCGCGTACGTGTCGTGCCGGTGGGGTTCGAACGCGCACGTCGAGAATTGGGCTTCGGCCCGCTCGACGCCTTCGGCGCCGGCACCGAAGCGGATCACGTTAGGGCGCCGGGCGCACGATTGTCGCCTACGGGGTGCGCCGGTCGCTCGGCTATCTGCTCGGTGTGATCGCTGGGACCACGATCGTGTTGCTCGCGGTCGCGACCGGGATCACGGCCATGGTGCTGGCCGTCCCTGCACTTCGTTCGGTGCTGATCGTGGTGTCCGCGGTCTACCTGTTGTGGCTCGCGTATCGGGTGGCGACTGCACCGCCGCTGGGCACGAACGCGAAGGCTTCGCAAGCGCCGTCGGTCGCCGGCGGCACCTTGCTCGGAATCGCCAATCCCAAGGCATGGGTCGCAATCGCGGCCGTGTACGCGAGCGCGCACCTCAGCCGTGGGGCAGCCGCCGATGCCGCGGCCAAGGTCGCCGTGCTGAGCGTGATGATCGTCGTGATCAACGGCACCTGGTTGCTCCTCGGGGCGTCGATCGCGCCGTGGCTGCGCGACGCACGCCGGGCGCGGATCGTGAACGGCGGACTGGCCGTCGCGCTCGTTGCGGCGACTCTGCTCGCGGTCCTGGACTAACGGATCTGCACACGGAACCGCCCGGGGATGGGGGTGGTCGTGAAAGCCACCGTATTTTCGTTAATGCGACCACGCCCCCAGAATTCGTCTGCGCTCCGGCCGTCCGGCAACGTTCTTTCCGGGATGTGTCGATTTCGCCGCCGCCCGTTTGTCCTATACGCGACCATCCCAAACAAGGAGGAAGCGATGAAGTACATGCTGCTGATCCATCAAGGCTCCACCCCGACGCCGCATGACCCGGAGGCCTGGGCACGTCTATCCGAGGATCAACAGAGGGCTGTGTATCAGGCCTATCAGGGGATCAACCAGACGCCCGGCGTGACGCCAGGGGTGCAGATGCAGGATCCGGAGACGGCAACTACCGTCCGCGTCCAGGACGGCACGACGCTGACCACCGACGGTCCGTTCGTTGAGCTCAAGGAGGCAATCGGCGGTTATCTGTTCTACGAGGCTGACGACCTCGACGCCGCGATCGAGCTGGCCGCACGGATTCCCGCAGCAAGCATGGGCGGCGCGATCGAGGTCCGGCCGATCGCCGAGTGACTGCGATCCTCGAGCAGATCTTCCGTGACGAGTGGGGCCGGGTCCTCGCTGCGCTGATCGGCTTCCTCGGCGATTTCGACCTCGCCGAGGAAGCCGTGCAGGAGGCGTTCGCGATCGCCGCCGAGCGGTGGCCGTGTGATGGAACGCCGACGAATCCCGGCGCCTGGCTGATCACAACCGCGCGCAACCGAGCGATCAATCGGATCCGGCGCGACCGCACGTTGGCCGTCAAGACGCGGCTGCTCGACGTGCCCGAGGCGGTGGAGGACACGATGGACACCGAGACATTCCCCGACGAGCGGCTCGAGCTGGTCTTCACGTGCTGCCATCCGGCGATCGCCACCGAGGCGCAGGTCGCGCTCACGCTGCGGACGCTCGGCGGCCTCACAACCGCCGAGATCGCACGCGCGTTCCTGGTCGAAGAGGCGACGATGGCGCAGCGGCTGGTCCGTGCGAAGCGGAAGATCAAGGCCGCCGGGATCCCGTTCCGGGTTCCACCCGACCACCTGCTGCCAGACCGGCTCGCTGCAGTGCTCGCGGTCGTGTACTTGATCTTCAACGAGGGTTACGGTGGCCGCGGCGAGCTGGCCAACGAGGCGCTGCGGCTGGGCTGGTCGCTGTCGGAGCTGATGCCCGACGAGCCGGAGGTCCACGGGCTGCTGGCGATGATGATCCTGCTGCACGCTCGCCGCGAGGCGCGCTTTCGAGGCGACGAGCTCGTGCTGCTCGCCGACCAGGATCACTCGCTGTGGAACCAAGCTGAGATTGCCGCCGGACGGGCGGTGCTCGACCGCGCGCTGGCATTGCGCGGGCGCGGTCCGTACGTGGTGCAGGCGGCGATCGCATCGCTGCATGCCGATGAGCCGTGCGACTGGCCCCAGATCGCGGCCCTCTACGGCGAGCTCGCGCGCCTCACCGCCTCTCCGGTCGTGGAGCTGAGCCGGGCGGTGGCGGTGGCGGAGGAGCAGGGACCCGCGGCCGGCCTCGAGATCGTCGATCGGCTGGAGCTCGGTGACTACCGCTACCTGCACGCGACTCGAGGCGAGCTGCTTGCGCGCCTCGGCCGGGCCGCCGAGGCGCGCGACGCATACGAGCGGGCGCTATCGCTCGTGCACGACGACGCCGAGCGGCGAGTGCTCGAGCGGCGGCTGGCGGAGCTCGGCGCGATTTAGCTACGAGGCGCAGCTCGATCCAGCTGGTTTGCCGGCGACTATATCAGCATAGACTTATATAAGGAAGGATGGATATAGGATCGGGCGCAATATTGTCCACAGGGTGAGAGCGCCTGTCCTCCTGGTCGACTACGGGGGCGTGATCAGCCGTCCACAACCGCGCGCGGCGATCGATCTAATGGCCGCGCTCGTCGGGGTACAGGAGCCGGCGTTCAGCCAGCGCTACTGGGCTCACCGGCCCGCGCACGATCGTGGGGTGGAGGCGCGGGCCTACTGGTCGGCGGTCGCCGGCCGCGAGCTGAGCGAGGACCGCGTGGTCGAAGAGCTCGTGCGGATCGACGTCGCCAGCTGGAGTCACCTCAATCAAGCCACCGTCAGCGTGCTTCAAGATGCACACAAGCGGGGTGTCTCGATGTCCGTTCTGTCCAATGCTCCCCGCGAGATGGCCGCCGCGCTACGCGCACATCCGGCCTTCGCAATCTTCGACCAGCTGATCTTCAGCTCGGAGATCGGCGTCGTCAAGCCGAGCGCGGGCGCCTTCCGCGTTGCGCTCGAGAAGCTCTCCCACGAGCCTGAAGAGGTTCTGTTCATCGACGACCGGCCGGAGAACATCAGTGCGGCGCTTGCGCTCGGCCTCGCAGCGATCGAGTTCAGATCAGCCGATCAGCTGCGAACCGAGCTGGCGGAGCGGGCAGGCAGATAGGTCGCTGCACGGCAGGCTGCGGCGATCGCCGCGCCGAGCGCGCAGAGGCCGGCAGACACCAGTGCCGCTTCGTTCCAGCCGTGGATCAGCGCCGGCCCGAGGGCCGTGCCGCCGCCGGCAGCGGCGCCGTGACTGGAGCCGATCGCGACCACGAGCGCGACGCCTGCCGCGCCGCCCAAGTAACGGGCCGTGTTGTTCGCACCACTGCCCATCCCGGCGCGGTCGGCGGGTACCGATTCGACGGCCAGTCGTCCGAGTGCCGCGTTCGCCAACCCGCTGCCGACACCCGCGACGATCAGTCCCGGCAGTAGCTGCGCCCACGATCCGCCAATGCCAAGGCCGCTCAACGCAAGCTCGCCGATTGCCGTTACGCCCAGACCGGCAGCCAGCCGTGTCTCGGCCGATATCCGCGGCCGTAGCCGCCGGGCGGCGAGCGACACGACCATGCTCGTCGCCGACCAGGCCGCAAGCACCGCCGCGCTGCCGAAGATCCCCACATGGAGGCCGCCCTCGAGCACGGTCGGTGAGTAGCTCATCAATCCGATCACAGCGACGCCGGTGAACAGCGCCCCCGAGATCGACGCGAGAAACGGCGCCTGGCGGAATCGGTGCAGCTCGAGCATCGGACGCCCGCGACGAAGCTCGATCACGGCAAAGCACGCAATCAATGCCGTCCCGGCCACCAGCAGTCCGATCGTCCCCGGGCTGTTCCAGTCGCGGCGCCCTTCGATCAAGCCGGCCGTCAGGCAAGCCATCGCCGCGGCGAGCGCCGATGCTCCCGGAAGGTCTAGGCCCCGGGCCACGGCTGCACGAGACTCGGGCACCGTCAGGGCAGCAGGAACGAGCAACGCGGCGCCTGCAGCTAGCAGCCAGTACCCGCCACGCCAGCCGAGCGCGCTCGCCGCGGCTGCGCCGGCCAGCGGCCCGAGCGCGATGCCGCCGCCGACGGCGGCGCCCCAGATACCGGTGGCGCGCGTGCGCGCGGTTCCTGATGGGAAGGTATGCCCGATCATCGCCAGGCTTGCCGTCAACACACCGGCGCCGGCGATTCCCTGAAGGACGCGTGCCGCGACGAGCACCTCGATCGAAGGCGCGAGCGCTCCGATCGCCCCGGTGGCCACCAGCGAGACGCTGCTCCAGGCGAGCACGCGCCGCCGGCCAAAGTCGTCGGCGAGAGCCCCGACCACGAGCAATGCGGTTGCCAGACCGAGGCTCATGCCGCTGAGCGTCCAGGTCGCTCCACTGAGACCTGCGTGAAGCGTGGTCGTGCTGGCGCCAATTGTGGTCACGACTGCGCTGAAAGTCGCGAGCACCAGCAGCGTCCCCGACGCAGCAACTGCAAGCGTTCGGCCAGCGGCCACGGCTCCGGCAATTTCCCGGTTTCGTGTCAGCGAGACGCGCCGGTCAAGAGTGAGGGTCCCAGTATCGGTCGGGGCCATTGGAGGCTCCTTCAGTTCGTGGGTTCAATGATCGAACCGCAAGAACGTTACCAGATGAGTTCAATGACCGAACCTATGTGCAATAATCGCTGTCATGTTGGGAAAGGACTACGAGCGGCAGGACTGCGCGATCGCTCGGGCGCTGGAGACAGTCGGGGAGCGCTGGACGCTGCTGATCGTTCGCGATGCGTTCTTCGGCGTGCGCAGGTTCAATGACTTCCAGGCCCATCTGGATGTGCCGAAAGCGGTGCTGTCCGATCGGCTGGCCGGGCTCGTGGAGGAAGGCGTGCTCGAGCGCCGGCCGGACCCAGAGCATGCCGGCCGGCACCTGTACGAACTGACCGCAGCAGGCCGCGACCTTTGGCCCGTGATTTATGCGCTGCTCGTCTGGGGTGGACGTCACCGCCATCCAAACAGCCGCGTGTTCAAGCATGCGAGCTGCGGGACGGTTCTCGATGACGGCGGTGCGTGTCCCACCTGCAAGCTGACACCGGATCCCGCGGAGATCGTGATGGAGCTCCGCCGCGGCCGCGGGCAGGCCCGCAGCGAGCCGCGTGACGATCCGGTCGCGATGGCGCTTCGCTTGCCGCACCGCCTGCTCGATCCGGTGCACACGTGAGTGTCGGTGCGCCTACGGGATCTCAACGGCTGCGCTGAACGCGCTGACGATCAAACGGGCGGCCGAGCTCCGAGCCGATCGGATCCGACCGAAAGGCTTCTTCCGCGACGGGCGCTCGCTTCGCTGGTAGCGATTTGGTAGCGATCGCCCGCCGCGGGTGGCCAACGGCGCGCGCCGTCTGGCCTACGACTTAGTCAGCTGATAGCCGCGGTCGGCCTTGGACACCTCACCGCTCTTGGCGAGCTTCGAGAGAGTCGTGCTGACGCTGGCGCGGCCGAGGCCGGTGGCGGACGCAACCTCGCCGGCGGTCATTGCCTTGCCGCCCGCGAGCGCATCGAGCACCGCGCTCTTTGTCGCACCGGAGGCGGCGCGGCCGGTCGAAGTCGGCTGCTTTGCGCTGCGGGCACGCCGTGCCGGCTTTGCCGCGGAAGGCTTTGGAGCGGCGGCCTCGGCGGCTGGGCCAGCGCCGTCGCTTGAGCCGAGCGCCATCAGCGCGCGACGGAGCTTGTCGGCCTCGGCCAGCAACTGGTCGAGCCGGTTCTGAATGTCACGTCGAATTTGATCGATCATGAATGGGCCATCCTTGTTAGTCGGGGATCGGGATCGTACTGGTGTGTTACTAGCATCGGCTTTATGGCGGACTGGGCGACGATCTCCTCACTTGCGACAGCGGCCGGCACGCTCGTGCTCGCGGTTGCCACGTTCAGCTCTGTCAAGTCCGCAAATCGCTCCGCGCGGGTCGCCGAGCAGTCGCTGCTTGCGGGTGTGCGGCCGGTGCTGATCCCCTCACGCGATGGCGATCCGCCTGAGCGCGTGCGCTTCGGCGATGGCGTGCTGTTGACCGTTCCCGGTCACGGCGGTGCGGTCGAGATCGCGGGCGAGAACGTTTACCTCGCGATCGCGCTTCGCAACGCCGGCGCTGGCGTCGCCGTGATCCACGGCTGGCGCGTGCAGGTGCGAGAGCGCAGCGACTCGATTCGTCCGGAGCTGAGCGAGTTTCGCCGCCAGAACCGAGATCTGTACATCCCGGCTGCCGAGACGGGCTTCTGGCAAGGAGCGATTAGGGATCGTTCCGATCCCGACGATCAGCAGCTACAGGCCGCCGTGGGCCGGCGCGAACGCGTCATCGTGGATCTGCTCTACGGAGACCACGAGGGCGGCCAGCGAACGATTGCGCGTTTCGGAATCTCGCCGTGGCCCGACGTCGACGGCGAGCGAGCTGAGGTTGTCCGCTACTGGAATGTCGATCGCGACGATCCGCGCTAGGCGGTCCGCCGCACCGACTCCGCGAGCTGATCCTGGGCGGCGTCGGCGCGATCCTGCGCGGCTCGGTAGACCGCGTAGCTGCCGCCCGAGGGATTGCGACCCCAGTCCTCGTAGGCGATGTTGGCCTCTGCCTGTGCTGCGCGCCGGACGAAACGGAGTTCCTCAAGCAGCGCGCGCTCGCGCGTGGTCGATCGGGTTATCTCGAATGTCTGCGCCTCGCCGGAAAGGCGGACGATCGCGCGGTAACTGCGGTCTTCGCTCATCAGTTCCCCCCTGCAAAATTGCCCTCGCCTGACACTGTGGGGCCGAGCCGTTGCCGACGCGTTTCCGCGACGTTGCCCGCGCGCTGGTAACCGAAACCGTTACGCCGTCAGTGCCCGGCGAAGCTGCCAAACGGCGAGCAGCGTCGTGACTGCCGCGAAACCAAGCAGAACTGCGAGCTGCGGCAGAACCGTGACGATGTCACCGCCATGCGAGAGTAGCTTCGAGAACGCGTCGTTTGCCCATGCGTGTGGCGTGATGTGGGCGATGATGCGGGCCGTCTTCGGAAAAACCTCCAACGGCGCCATCGAGCCCCCGAGCGCGGCGAGCCCGAGCCCCAACAGCAACGCGACCGGGCCGAGTTGCTGCTCGCTTCTGAACAGGCTTGCCAGCAGCATCGCGCAACCGGTGCCGACCATGCAGAAAGACAGGATCACGGCTGCGGTGCCCAGCGGATTGCCCCAGTTGACACCGAAGAACAGCAGCGTTCCGAGCACGATGATCAGCCCCTGCAGAAGTGCGATCGCGAGCCGGCCGAGCAGCTGCCCGGAGACGATCGTGCGAGTCGACGTCGGCGTCGAGAGCATCCGACGTGCGATTCCAAGGCGGCGAGTCTCGATCAGGAAGGCGGCCCCGGAGAGCGAGTTGAGGAAGATGAACAGCAACAGCTGGGTGCTGGCGCCTGACTCGAATCGCCCGGTCGTCGATCTGTACGCGCCTCCCTCCGGCGTCGTCAGCCGGGTCTGAACTGTCGGGGTGGCGGCGGCTGCCGCCTGCGCGCGCCGCAGAGCGAGCGCGAACTCGACCTTCAGTGTTTGCTGGAGCGCGCGGGCGGCCGCGAGGGTCCGGCTCTGCCCGTCCGCGACCGATTGGATCGTGGCACGCAACTGTTGAGCGACGGAGTCCGGACGGCCGATGTATCCCAGCGATGCGCCGGCGCCGGCCGCGATGCTCGAGTCATAGCTTGCGGGCACGATCAACCCGGCGTCGACGTCGCCGCGCGCGACGGCGCGCTGCAGCGCGGCCCGACTGCGGTAGCTGACGATCGCCGTCGACGGCCGCGCGCGCAGGGCACTCACGAACTGTTGCGCCAGCATGCCCTGATCGCCGTCGAGGGCGCCGATTCGCGCCTTGTCCGAGCCGCCGAACGTCGCCCCGAGCAAGAGGATGATCATCAACGGCAGCACGACCAGGAAGAAGATGTTGGCCCGCCAGCGATACAGCCGGCGAAGATCTGTGCTGGCGATCGTGATCGCCTTCATCGTGCCACCAACCTTCCGACTCGCATGAATGCGAGCGTTCCGGTCAGCACAGCGAACGCAAGGATCGCGAGGGTCGGGCCGAGCACCGCGCTCGGACCGGCGCCGCCGGTCAGGTTCTCGATTCCCCGCAGGAACCAGGCCTGCGGCGTGGCGAGACTGAGCGTCGCCAGGATTCCACCCGCCTGTGCGACCGGGAAGAACGCGCCGCCGAGCATCCCGAGCACCAGCGCAACCATCGACTGCCACGACTGCGCCTGGTCGGGGGTGTGCGCGAGCGTCGCGACCAGCGCCATCAGAGCGGTCGCAGCGAGCACGCAGACGGCGATCAGGATCGCCACGCCCAATGGGTTACCCCAGTGGGCGTCGAGCAGGAAATGGGTTGCAAGTGCCAGGACGGCCATGCTCGCCGTGCCGAGCACCAGGCTTGTGAGCAGCTTGCCCGCGAGTACGGAGCGGCGGTGAACGGGCGCGACGAGCATCCGCGCCAGGGTTCCGTCACGCCGTTCTTCGAGGATGCTCGAGATTCCGAATTGGACCGTGAAGAACACGAAGAACACCGCCATGCCGGCGGCGTAGAACGTCCCGGCGTCAAGCTGCCGGCTCTTGGCCGAGATGTCGGCGATCGACACCTGCGGCGGCATTGCGGCGATCCCCGCCTGGTCGACCGGAGCGCCGCCCGCGGCGCGCGCAGCGATCCGGATCGTGTCGAGACGGTCGGCGTAGGACTGCGCAATCGAGTCGGCCACCTGGCTGCCGATCGACGAATCGACACTGCCGATCACGGTCAGCTTCGTCGGCGTGCCATTCCCGACCGCGTCGGAGAATCCCGCCGGCAGCACGAACGTGGCGGATACCTTGTGTCTGTTCGCCGCGTCTCGCCCGGCGGCGAGGTCAGGCTCTGCCACCACCGTGATCAGGCCGTCTCGCTCGATCGGCGCCAGCACCTGATTGCGAAATGCGATCGCCGCCGACCCATGGTCCTGATCGACGATGCCGAGCTTGAACGTGATCTGGCCCCCGATCGCGTTGTGGAAGATCAGACCGAAGATCGACGCGAGCGCGAGCGGCACGACGATCGCGACAAGCAGCGCGGAGCGGTCCCTGAGTCGCTGGCGCAGGTCCTTGCGGAGAATGAGCAGCGCTGCGCGTGCACTAGTCACGGAGCGCCTTGCCCGTGAGGTGCAGGAACACCGCCTCGAGGTCAGGCTCGCTCACTTCGACGGAGCTGACAGCGACGCCGGCGTTGGCGGCCTGCGCGAGCAACTCCGGCAGGACGTTGCGAGCGTGGTCGACGATCAGCTGGATCCCGCCGTCCTGAACGCTTGCGGCCTGAACGCCATCGAGCGCTTGCAACGCTTGCGCCGCAGCGTGCAGGTTGCCGCTGCCCTCGAGGGAGATGCCGTCGTGCTGGCCGACCATCGCCACCAGCTCCGCGCGAGTGCCCTCCGCCTTCAGCTCCCCGAGGTCGACGATCCCGATCCGGTCACAGAGGCGGTCGGCCTCCTCCATGTAGTGGGTCGTGTAGAGGACCGCCATTCCCTCGCTGGATAGCTGCTCAACGCTCTCGAGGATCGCGTTGCGGCTCTGCGGGTCAACGCCGACGGTCGGCTCGTCAAGGATCAACAGCTTCGGTCTGTGTAACAGCCCGATGCCGATGTTCAGGCGCCGCTGCATTCCGCCCGAGAAGTTCTTGGTCTGCTCGCGTGCCCTGTCGGTGAGGCCGATCACGGCGAGCACCTCGTCGACGCGTGCCTTCGCCGCCGCCGGCGCCAAGCCGTACATGCGGGCGAAGAAGTGCAGGTTCTCCCGCGCGCTGAGGTCGGGGTAAATGGCCAGCTCCTGTGGGACATAACCGATCGCGGCCCGCTCGGCGACGCTGTGCGTAGTCAGCGGCTTGCCCGCCACCACAACGTGTCCATCGTCGGCTTCGAGTAACCCG
Source organism: uncultured Solirubrobacterales bacterium (assembly GCA_963794285.1). Taxonomy (GTDB): domain Bacteria; phylum Actinomycetota; class Thermoleophilia; order Solirubrobacterales; family Solirubrobacteraceae; genus Palsa-465. The sequence continues at coordinate 412,389 of CAWCDS010000004.1, read as the reverse complement.
CAGACCATCGAGATCGTTGTCGTCTTGCCGGCGCCGTTGGGTCCCAGCAGCCCATACGTCTCGCCGTGCGCGATCTCGAAGCTGACCCCGCGGACAGCTTCGATGTTCTCAAAGCGCTTGCGGAGCTCACGGCAGATCAGAACCGGCGCCGGCGCTGGCGCTGGCGCTGGCGCTGGGGCAGGCTCTCCTCGATTCCGCGCAGGCGAATCGAGATGCTCACTGACAGCCATCGGTGCTAACTGTTCCATCGCGCGGCGGCGGCGTCATCCGCTGAAGCGTGCTGTCGGGCGCCGGGGAACTACGGAGGGCTGCGCGGAGACCGGGCGACCGTCTACTCTCGGGCTATGTCCTACACGACCGCCGAGGGACGCGAGCGCATCCTGCAAGACCTGGCCGAGGCCGTGGCCCAGATCGAACTGGCGCTCGGTTACCTCAGTGAGGCCTACGAGCTCGTCGAGGTAAACGTCGCCGACCGGCTCGAGGAGCAGCTGTTCGCACCGGTCCAGGCCGCACTCGGCCGTGGCAAACGGACGTTGTCGGAGTTCGCCCGCCGTTCGGGGCTCCCGTCAGACAGCCGCGAGGCCGGGGCGGGCGGGCACAGGCCACACGGCGCGCGGGAGCTGATCGAGGCCGCAGCCGACGGGATCGAGCAGGCCGATCATTGGATCGCAGAGCTCCAAGACTCGATGCTGCCGGTCGAGGTCGGGGACCCGGAGCTGCGCGCCGGGCTGTCGGACACGCGAACGCTGATGGGGCACCTGCCGGGTCGCGCCCGAGAGCTCGTGCGGACGCTCGGGCGTTAACGCCGACTACCCCGCCGGCACGTCGACCGTCGGCACGTTCCAGCCGCCGACGCTGACGACCGGCGCAGATCCCTGAAGTGCGGAGCGGCGATAAGACGCATGCAGCGTCTCGGACTCGCCCGGCCACAGCGTGATGTCGTTGTCGTTCCAGAAGATCGGCAGCACCTCGTTGTCAGCGGGGGCGGGGGAACCCGAGGCGCTCCCGCGGCGGACGTCGGCGCGCAGGAAGAATCCAAGGACCGGGCTGGTCGATGTGTTCGTGATCGTCACATCGGTCACGGTGTCGGCACCGGAACGCTCCGCACTCGGCTGAGGATGCGTGGCCGCGGTCACGTGAACGGTCGCAGTCGGCAGGCCTTGGAGCGCGCGCAGGTCGGCGAACTGCGTCATCGTCGCCTGCGGGTTGCCGATTGTCTTCGACCAATCGACGACGTCAGGCTGGGTCGAGAGCCAGTAGACGTTGCGGTCCACGAGCGCGTCGTGCTGCATCAACACCAACTCGACGAAGAACGTCTTGCCGGGCGCCGGCGGCGTCGTGGCTGACGGCACCGTCGGGTGCAGCACGCCGGTGCGGACGCCTTCCTCGCCGAGGGTGATCCCGCCGGCACTGCGCTCATCGAGCAGCTTGCCGGCGGTGTCGTAGACCTTGGCCCGCACCGACAGCCCGCCTTGCGTTGCGCCCGAGAGGTTGTCGAGGTCGACGGACCCGGTGTCGTAGGCGTACAACACATGCACCGGCTCGTTGGCTTTCTTCGCGCCGAAGTAACTCCCCGCCTGGTCAAAGTCGTGGTTGTAGAGATCCCAGAGCAACGTCGGCCAGCCCTTGTTGAGCTGCCAGTAGACGAGTCCGGTCGACGGCGCCTGGCTCCGAGTCGAGTGGTCGATGTAGGCCTCGAACTGGGCACGCTGGGTCTCGTAGTTCTGGACCTGCGCCTCTTGCACGTACTGCGAGAGGCTCGACCACTGGCCGTAGCGGCTGGAGATCGCCTTGTCGAGGTCGTGCAGCGTGCCGAACGAGTACCCGCCGTTGGTGTTCGGATTGGGGAGGTCGGGCTCGTAGTTGGCGTGGTACTGGTTGTAGTCGGTGTTCTGCCACAGCTCCGTCTGCTCGAATGGCGACATGAACCGTTGGATCGAGTCGAGCGTCGGGACGGTGTGGCCGGCGCCGCTCTCGCTGTTGAAGGCCCACGCTCCCCCGACGTTGGTCCGGCTTGGGTCGCCCGGATCGAAGTGCGTGGTGTCGTACCAGTAGCTCGGCGGGACCCAGTCGTACGGTCCCTCCTTCTCGCCTGAGGGGCCGAGCCGGGCAGTGGACTTGTACTCGGCTGAGGCGATCAGCGGCTCTTGATAGTCGGCGTCCTTGAAGCCCTGCAGCGAAACCGTTTCCTGGCGATGCGTTGGGTTGTTGTCGCTCCAGCTGAAGTTGATCACGCTGGGGTGGTTGCGCATGTTCTCGCCGATCGTCCTCGCCGAGAGGTAGAGAACATCGAAGTCGTGGTTGGTGGTTAGACCGCTGTCCTGGAGCTGCCAGGCGTCACAGCACTGAAAACCGCCGTCGACCATGATCCCGGCGCGGTCCAGTTGCTCGTAGAAGTCCTCAGGCATCTGCTTGCCCTCGGTCCGGATCCCGTTGAGGCCGAGGTTCTTGATCATCGCGATCTGATCCGCGGTGTCGGACTGCGAGTAGCGCAGGAATAGGTCCTCAGACCAGCCGCCGCCGCGGAACACGAACGCCTTGCCGTTGACGAGGAACTGCCGGGAGCCGTCGGGTGCGATCGCGGAGGCTCCGATCAGGCGAGTGGTGATCGTGCGGATCGCGAACGTCTCGGACTGGCTGTCTGGGACTCCGGAGTCCGGCTCGGCTGTCATCGTCAGGCGGTAGAGCGGCTGGGCGCCCATCTGGTACGGCCACCAAACGCTTGGGTGGTCGAGCTGCAGTGGGATCGACACCGTCCGGGTTGCACCCGGCGCGAGGTTCAGGCGCTGTGTCAGGCTCGCGGATGCGGCGCTGTCGCCGTCGGGAGACGTCACGTGTGCCGCGACGAGGCCCGTCTGCGGAGTGCCGGTGACGTTGGTCACGTCGGCTTTCAGCGCGAGCGACGAGCTCGACAGATCGGGTGCGTTGTGCTCGACGACGTGGGCATTGCCGATCGCGAGCGGGCCGGCGGTGTGCAGCTGGATCGGGAACTGGATGCCGGTGTTGTTGTCAGGCGGTATCTGGGTCCAGTCGACGTTGTCGAGCGTGAACATCGTGGTTGGATCGTTCGGGTAGACCTCGAGCGCCAGCGCGTTGGGGCCGCGGTGGAGCAGGCCGGTGACATCGAAGGTGTAACGCGTGTACGCGCCCTGCACCGAATCCTTGGTCGCCACCTGCGTGCCGTTGACCCACACGTTCGCCTCGCCGACGACGCCGTTGATCACCAGTTGCGCATGCTCGGAGCCGCGCCGCTGTGAGAAGAATGTGGTCCGGAACCACCACGGAACCGAGAACTCCGGGATCGTGTCCGGGCCGACCGTATCCATGTAGCCGAAGCAGGTCTTCATGTTGGTCGAGAAGAAGACGCTCGGGCAGCGCCCGTTCTGCACGAGCGCGTTGACCTCGGTCCCGACCGCGCCGGCGTCGTCGGGGTGCACGTCCAGCCACGAACCAGTCGGGAACCCGACCTGCGACACCTGGCTGCCTGGCTGCGTCGCGCTGGCGCTGCTCTGCACCTGCCAGCCTCCGAGCCCGACCGTGACCAACCCCGCCGACGCAGCGGCCGGCGCGAGCACAGCCAGAGAGAACACGAACATCAGGACGGCGACGACCTTCGCAGTGGCGATTCGCAACTCCGCTCCCCTCCCGCGTGCAGACGTGAGTATTTGTTCAAGCTCCAGCCGAATGGCAACTTAGCTCTCTGCCCGCGGACTGTCAAGTGCTCAACATTTAGTCGCCCTCCATCTGAATGAGCGAGTCACAGCGCGTTGGCGGGGCCGTCAGGCAAGATACGGCCAATGGCCGATTCCGCGGCACGCGGGGCGCAGCAGCAGCCGCAGCAGCAGGCTCGCCGCCCGAACATCCTGCGCGAGCTCAGCGAGCAGGAGGTATTCGAGGCGATCTTCGCCGGTGGTCCGATCTCGCGGCCACAGATCGCCACCGCGACGAGGCTCTCGAAAGCGACCGTCGGGGCTGCGGTCGACCGGCTCGAGGGTGCGGGGATGATCCGCATCTGCGGCCCCCAGCACGGTCGCCGCGGGCGCAGCCCGCTGACGTATGAGATCCGAGAGAACGCCGGCTTCGTTGTCGGGGTCGACATCGGCGGCACGAATATCCGCGCTGCGGCCGCGGATATCCATGGCGAGCTGATCGACGACGAGCAGCACTCGACCAGCCACGATGGAGCCCGTGCGGTCTCCAACCAGGTGATGGAGATCACCAGCCGCGTTGTCGAGCGGGCGCGCTCGAGTCACGAACGGCTGATGGCGATCGGGGTCTCGACCCCGGGCGTTGTTGACCAGATCAGCCGCCGCGTGACCTCGCTCGCCTACAACGTCAGCCCCGACGGCGGCCTCGATCCGCTGGCGGCGATCAAAAGCCGGTTCGACGTCCCGGTCCTGATCGAGAACAACGTCAACCTGGCCGCGCTCGGGGAGGCCTGGAAGGGGCTGGCGAGTGGCACCTCGACATTCGCGTATGTCGCGATCGGTGCGGGCGTCGGCATGGGGCTGGTCGTCGACGGCGAGTTGGTGCGCGGCGCGCACGGGGCGGCCGGCGAGATCGGCTACCTGCCGAGCAGCACCGATCCCTACGACGAGCGCCATCGCCTGCACGGGGGTCTCGAGGACGAGATCGGTGCCGCCGGGATCCTGGCCGCGTTTCGGGCCCGGAGCGGCGAGCGAACCGAGGGCGCCGGGGCCGCGCACGAAGTGTTCGAGCTCGCGCTCGGCGGCGACGTGGATGCTCAGGCCGTGATCGAGAACGTCGCGGGCCGCCTCGGTGTGGCGATCGCGACTGTGATCGCGGTGATCGACCCCGAGTTGGTCGTGCTCGGGGGCGGGATCGGGCGCAATCCGGCGCTGCTGGCGCCGGTCCGGGCAACGGTCGCGCAGCTGCTGCCGCTGACCGCCCGGATCGAGACGAGCAAGCTCGGGGACCGGGCGGCGCTGCACGGGGCGGTCGCGGTCGCGTTGCGCGACGCGCGCGCACAGCTGTTCACGCGCGCATCGCGCTGAGCAGCGCAACACCGGCGATGACGGTGCAGACTCCGGCCAGCTGAATCCGGCTCAGCCGCTCGCCGAACAGGAAGTATGCGGAAACACCGGCAATCGCTGCGAATTGCGACGAGAGTACGGCTGCGACGGCGATCCCATGACGCGCGCCGGCCGTGAACGAGAAGAACCCGAGAACCTCGCACACGCCTGAGGTGAGGACCAGTGGAACCACTTGGCGCGTCAGGCGTAGGCGCCCGCCCAGCGCGAGCGGAAGCGCCAGCGCGACCGTCCCGATCACCCGTGCCGACAGCACGACCCAGGCAACCGGGAGCGACGAGCCGGCCCTCGCGGTGGCGTACAAGCTCGCGCCGAACGTCATCGCCGCGAGCACCGCCAGGCCGACGGCCTGCGGGTGGCTGGCGCGGCGCTCCTCGGACATCCCGTCGGGCGGCACCGCGGCGAGGCAGATCCCGACGGCGATCATCGCCAGCGTCGCGCTGACGCCCGGTGCCAGGCTCTCGCCGGCGAGCACCGCGATCGTCGCGGCGATCGCACCCTCGGTCGAGACGACCGGGGCGACGAGCCCGACCTGGCCGATCCGCAGCGCCGCGTAGGTGATGATCAGTCCGACAACGTTGCCGACGCCCGACACCGCGAGCCAGATCGCCGCGGACCCATGCAGCGCCTTCGGCACGCCGACAATCGCGGCGACGGGCGCCGTGATCAACAGGCCGACGAGCATGATCCAGGCGACGACGGAGGCCGGGTCGATCAGCCGGCTCGAGCGCGACGAGCACAGCGTCGAGATCGCCCACGCGACGGCGGCGCCCAGGCCGCCGAGGACGGCGATCATTTGTCAGCGTCGCTGGTCAGCCGCTCGCCGGTGTCCGGATCGAACAGATGCAGCCTCGAGGTGTCGAGCCACAGCTCTCCCTCCTTGCCCTCGCCGAGGACGCTCGTGGAGTCGACCCGCGCGATCACGTCCAGCGACGTCGGAACTCCGGCTTCGGCTGCGCCGGTGGCGACCGCTGCCAGCTCGCGGACGATCGTAGCGGCGGGCTGATCTCCACCGTCGTGGCCGTTGAGCGAGAGATGCGCGTAGACATCGGAGCCGGTCGATTCGAGCACGTCGATCAGCGCTCGGATCGTGATGCCGCGGCCGCGGTCGGTCGCGAGCGCCGCGTCTTCGAAATCCTCCGGACGGATCCCGACGATCACCGGGCCCTCGTGGGAGGGCGGCGTGACCCCGGCGCGGTGGGCCTCGTCGAGCGGGATCGTCGCGAGCGGAAAGCGCAACGCACCCTGAGAGATCTCTCCCGGCAGGAAGTTCATCGACGGCGACCCGATGAAGCCCGCCACGAACACGTTGCGGGGGTGGTTGTAGAGCTGATCGGGCGTTCCGACCTGTTGGAGCACTCCGTCGCGCATCGCAGCGAGACGGTCACCGAGGGTCATCGCCTCGGTCTGATCGTGGGTCACGTAGACGGTCGTCGTCCCCAACCGGCGCTGAATCCTCAGGATCTCGGCGCGCATCTGAATCCGCAGCTTGGCGTCGAGGTTCGAGAGCGGCTCGTCCATCAGGAACGCTTGCGGATCGCGGACGATCGCCCGGCCCATCGCGACGCGCTGGCGCTGGCCGCCCGACAGGTTCGCCGGCTTGCGCTCGAGCTGCTCGGCAATGCCGAGCAGATCCGCCGTCTGCGCCACCTTGCGCCGGATCTCCTCAGCCGGCACGCCGGCCCGCCGGAGCGCAAACCCCATGTTCTTGGCGACTGTCATGTGCGGATACAGCGCGTAGTTCTGGAACACCATCGCGATGTCGCGCTCCTTCGGCGTGAGGTCGTTGACGACCCGGTCACCGATGTCGACCACGCCCTCAGTGATCTCCTCGAGCCCCGCGATCATCCGTAGCAGCGTCGTCTTTCCGCAGCCCGAGGGACCGACGAGGATCATGAATTCGCCGTCGGCGACCTCGAGATCGAAGTTGCGGACCGCAACCGTGCCGTCCCGGTAGCGCTTGCTCACTGACTTGATCTTGATCGCGGCCATCTGGCTCTCCTCGTTTTACCGGGTCGCGTGCCGCGCCGCTGCGGGGACCGTCGCGCTGCTCTGCGATAGCAGCTGCGTCCGGGCTGCCTGGAGCGCGACCGCGATCGCGCCTTTCAGCGCCGCGCGGTCGCCGAGCAGGCTGGTCTCGATCCGGGAGGTGATCGGCACCAGCGCCGCAGCGGCACCCCGCATGGGGCGCAGCAGCAGCGGGCTCGAGCCGATTCCGCCGCCGAGCACCACAAGCTCTGGGTCGATGATCGCGCACACGGTTGCGATCGCCGCTCCGAGCACCGACGCGACGTGATCGACGACGGCGCCCGCGTCGGGGTCGCCGGCGGCGGCGAGCTCGAACACCTCGTGAACATCCGACGGTCCGGTGCAGCGACTGTCCTGACGCTCGCGATAGGCAGCCAGGATCCCCGCGGCCGCGACCTCGTCCTCCAGCCCCCCGTGCAGCTTGTGCCGAGGGTCGAACGGATCTCCCACGAGGGGCAGGTAGCCGATCTCTCCCGCGGCGCCGTGCGCGCCGCGGACAAGCTCGTCGTCGATGATGATCCCCATCCCGATGCCCGCCCCGATCCCGATGAACACCATCGTCGAGATTCCACGCGCGAGCCCGAACCACTTCTCCCCGACGGCCGCGAGGTTAACGTTGTTGTCAACCAGCACCGGCAGATCGAAGCGCTCCCGGATCACCGCGAGCGGATCGAACCCGCCTTCCGGCGTCAGGTTGTACGCGAGCGTGACCCTGCCGCTTGATTGATCGACGACACCGGGAGTCGAGATGCCGAGCGCAAGCGGGCGACTGTGCGTTGCGGCCGCCTCGTCGATCGCTTCACTGACCATCTCGAGGATCTGGAGCCCGACCGCGCGGCTCCCGTCCTTGGTTGTGGCCCGCTTGGCCTCACCGATCTGCTCGCCGAACAGGTCGGATGTCGCGACCCTGATGTTGGTACCGCCGATGTCGGCGCCGACCACGAACCCGGCCCGGTTGCTGACGACGTACGCGACCGGTTTGCGCCCGCGCTGGCCGGGGCGGGTGCCCGCGGCGCGAACCAAGCCGGCGTGCTCAAGCCGGCTGACGGCCGCTCCCACGGTCGGCTTGGAGAAGGTGGTGGCCGTCGCGATCTCAGGCCGCGTGATCGGGCCCTCGCGGAAGATCGTCTCGAGCACGGCCTGCTCGCCGAGCTCGCGCAGCAGGCTCAGCCGAGAATCCGGAGCGGACCGTCCCGAGCGCAGCGCGCCCGGTTCCGAGTTGATGATTTCAGCCACTGTCGTTAGGTCCCTTTACGAATGTGTTAGCTGCTTGACTAGCAAGAATAGGGTTTGTAAGGTCTTTTCGACAAGCTTCTTACAAAAACGTCGTAGCTGGCGTCGCATAGGAGGAGACCATGGGCCTGGAGTACAAGGACACCAGGGATCGGAGCTACACCCGCCGTCGATTCATCACGACGGGAGCCAGCACGACCGCCGCTCTGTACCTCGCCGCGTGTGGCAGCTCGAGCTCGAGTTCGAGCAGCTCCTCGTCCGGCGCCTCGACTGGCAGCGTCACGCTCAACAACCTGTTTCAGCAGCAGGCGGGCTACAGCGCCTCCGACCTCGCCGGGATGACCGCCGCATTTGAGAAGGCGAACCCGAACATCAAGGTCAACAACACGCTCGTTGCGTATGAGGCGCTGCACGACAAGATCGTCGCCGCCGCTCCGGCGGGAACCTACGACGTCGTACTCGGCGATGTGATCTGGCCGGCCGAGTTCGGCTCCAAGGGCATCGTCAAGGACATCACCGACAAGGTCAACAGCCTGCCGACCAGCCAGATCTTCCCGGGCGCCCTGATCATGGCCAACTACCAGAACAAGTACTACGGGATGCCGTGGATCCTCGACACGAAGTACATGTTCGCCAACGGCTCGATGCTGAAGAAGGCGGGCGTGTCCACGGCCAATCTCCAGACGTGGGACGGGGTCGTCGCGGCGCTCAAGACGATCAAGTCCAAGGGCATCGTCAAGTACCCGTGGCTTGGGAGCTGGTCGCAGGCCGAGGCGGTCGTCTGCGACTACGCCCAGCTGCTGGGCGCGTTCGGTGGCCAGTTCCTGGATTCCTCCGGCAAGCCCGCGTTCCAGACCGGCGGCGGCCTCAAGGCGCTTGAGTTCATGAAGATGCTGCTCGACGAGAAGCTGGCCGACCCGGCATCGACGAGCTCGCTCGAGGCCGACGTGTTGAAGGCGTTTGCGCAGGGCAAGATCGCGATGAACCTCAACTGGACGTTCCAATTGGCCGGTGCGCTTGATCCAAAGCAGAGCAACGTCAGCAAGGACGACGTGCTGATCCTGCACACACCGCAAGGCCCAAAGGCGCCCGGCGTGAACGGCGGTCAGCCGGTCATGATCACGACCGGCAGCAAGCATCCGGACCAGGCGTGGGAGTACATCAAGTTCATCACAAGCCAGAGCACGCAGAACGGCTACGTCAAGGACTCGCTGCCGATCTGGGCGGCGTCCTACACCGACCCGGCCGTGGTCAAGGACGCAGGCTCGCAGCTCGTATCGGTTGCCAAGACGCAGCTGCCGGACATGATCCTGCGCCCGCAGGTGACCAACTACAACGCCGCCTCGCAGGCGCTGCAAGTGCAGATCCAGAACGCGCTGCTTGGCAAGAAGAGTCCGCAGGACGCGCTGAACACCGCCGCCGCGGCGTTCACCTCGCAGGCGCCGTAGTTCGTCGCGTTGGTCGCTGATGGGGAGCAGCGCGTCAGCCGAAATCGGCCCCCCTGGTGCCGCTGGCGCAGTGGGGGGGCGGGACGGTGCCAGCGGCACAAGCTGGCGCGCCCGCACGCGCGAAGGGCGCTTTGCGCTCGCGCTGCTGGCGCCCAGCATCATCGTCGTCTTCGGGATCGTGATCTACCCGATCCTGCGCACGCTGTACACGTCGTTCTACCGGGTCGACACGCCGTTTCCCGGCCACTTCCCGTTCATCGGCTTTCGCAACTACACGTTCGCGCTGTCGAACTCGGATTTTTGGTCGGCCGTCGAACGCACCGCCTACTTCACGGTGGTCTCGACGGGGCTCGAGCTGGTGTTCGGGATGGGGATCGCATTGCTGCTGTACGCGCCGCTGCGCGGTCGCTGGCTGTTCCGAACGATCTGCGTGCTGCCGTGGGCGCTGCCGACGATCGTCAACGGCGCGATGTGGCGCTACTTCTTCAACGCGCAGTACGGCATCGTCAATGCCGCGCTGACGCAACTCGGGATTCAATCGTCGTACCACGCGTTCTTCAGCTCGCCGTTTCAGGCGATGAACATCGTGATCCTCGCCGACGTCTGGAAGAACACATCGCTGGTCGCGTTCTTCCTGTTGGCCGGCCTGACCACGATCCCGCGCGACCTGTACGAGGCGGCGCGGATCGACGGCTACGGGCGCTGGGGCTCGTTTGTGCACATCACGCTGCCGCTGCTACGCCCGGTGATCGTCGTCGTGCTCGTGCTGCGCACGATCGAGGCGTTCAAGGTGTTCGACATCATCTATGTGATGACGGGCGGGGGGCCCGCCAACGGCACCCAGAGCATCGCCTACTACACGTATCAGCGGGCGTTCTCGGATGAGTTCTTCGGCTACGGCTCGGCGCTCGCGTACCTGATCGTGCTGTTCATCATGGGCTTCGCGATCCTCTACATCCGGCTGCTGCGCTCAGACGCCTACGGGGCGGCGGCGGTATGAAGGACACGCGTCGCTACACGATCGCGATCCACGCGGCCGCCGTCGTGGTGTCGTTGATCTTCCTGGCGCCGTTCGCGTGGCTGCTGATCGCCAGCCTCTCCTCGCAGGCGTCACTGCTGAAGATCCCGCTCGACTGGATCCCCAGCCACCTTTCATTCCAGCGGTATTCCCAGATATTCAATTCTCCGGGAGGCACGATCTTCGCCAACTTCCGTGCCTCGCTGCTCAACAGCCTGATCATCGCCTCGGCGACCGTCGCGATCTCGATCACGGTCGGTGTATTCGGCGCGTACGCGTTCGCGCGGCTTCGCTTCCGCGGCTCGCGCGCCTCGCTGTTGCTGTTCCTCTCGACCTACATGGTGCCGCCGATCGCGCTCGTGATCCCGCTGTACCTGATCATGGTCCGGCTGCACCTGCTCAACACACGGCTTGGCCTGATCATCGTCTACTGCACGTTCGCGACGCCGTTCGTGCTGTGGATCATGGGCAACTACTTCCAGACGATTCCGCGCGACCTCGAGGACGCCGCGCGAATCGACGGCTGCTCGCGGATCGGCGCCCTGTTCCGAGTGATTCTGCCGCTCGCGCGGCCTGGGCTGCTCTCGACGATGCTGTTCGCGTTCCTGATCGCGTGGGACGAGTTCCTGTACGCGCTGATCTTCACCTCGACGACGGCGGCGAAGACGATCCCGGTGGCAATCGCGGAGTTCACCGGGCGCTACACGACCGACTTCGGCCTCCAGGCCGCCGGCGGGATCCTCGCGGCGCTCCCGCCGGTCCTGATCGCCGTGGTGTTCCAGCGCTACATCGTCGGCGGATTAGCTTCTGGGGCGGTGAAGGGATGAGCGCGACGATCGATTTCCGCAAGGCGATCTTCGACCAGGCCGAGAACCTGCGGGCCGGCTCGCGCGCGTTCCGCGAGGCTGTCGACGGGGTCGACCTCGGCGCTCTGTGCGAGGGGACGATCGTGCTCAGCGGGATCGGGGCCAGTGGCCACGCGCTGATCCCGGCGATGCTCGCGCTGCGCGCGGCCGGGCGCCGGGCGTTCGCGGTCAGCGCTGGAGAATTGCGCGAGGCGAGCGCGGCGCGGCTCGGCGATGCGTTCGTGCTCGTCTCGCAATCCGGCTCGAGCGCCGAGACCGTCGCTGCGCTCGAATGCATCGGCGGCGCCCCGGTCGTGGCGATCAGCGCGCGTGGCGACAGCCCGCTTGCGAGGGCTGCCAGCGCTTGGCTGCCGCTCGGGCCGCTGCCGGATACGCCGGTGGCGACGCTCTCGTACACAGCGACGCTGCAGGCGCTCGGAATGCTTTGTGATGTGTTGCTCGGACCGAGCAACAATGGCTCTGTCTGGGAGCGCCTCCCCGAGCTCGCAGCTGGCGTGATCGAGCGAGCCGATCCGGTCGTCGAGGCGCTCGCGACGCGGTTTGCGCAGGTGCGCGCGCTCGACGCCGTCGGTGGCGGGGCGGCCGCGGCGTCGGCAGGGGAGACCGCGCTGCTTGCTCGCGAAGGACTGCGGCTGCCGGCCACCGGTATGGAGACGCGCGAATACCTGCACGGTCCGCTCGAGGCGGTCGACGACGGGTTCGGCTGCGTCGTCTTCGGCCGCGAACGCGAGCACGGCCTGGCCCGTGCATTGGCATCGTTCGGCGCCGCGGTCGCACTGGTGAGCGACACGCCGGCGGACGGCGCGCTTGGCGCGACTGTCGTCGAGCTGCCCGCGGTCGGAGATCTCGCCGCTCCGATCCTCCAGATCCTGCCGGTGCAGCTGCTGACCGATCACGTCGCGCGGTTGCGCGGACTCGAGATCGGGCGGCTGCGCCGCCATCAAGACGACACCAAGGTCACCTGATGGTGAGCCGGGAATCGAGCCCGCCCGCGCCGCAGCCGGGTGTGACGGTGATCGGCTGCGTCCAGGCCGACGTGCTGATGAGCCCGGTGAGCGAGCTGCCGCCGGCGGGCGGGACCGCGCTCACCGAGGAGATGAGCATCCGCGTCGGCGGGGCGGGCGCCAACTCGGCGCTCGCGCTCGCGGAGACCGGCATGCCGGTGCGGCTGATGGGGTGCGTCGGCGATGACCAGCTCGGGCGCTGGATGCGAGAAGAGCTCGAGCCGTTTGGTCTCGCCGAGGAACTGGTCGTCGTCAGCGGCGCGCCGAGCGGACTGACCGTCGCGGTGCAGTCGCCGCTGCGGGATCGGACGTTTCTGACGTATTTGGGAGTCAATGCGGATTGGCGGCCGTCGATGATCCCCGAGGACGCGCTGCACTGTGAGAACCTGCTGCTGTGCGACTACTTCGTCGCGCCGGGGATGCAGGGGGACGCGGCGCGCGCGCTGCTGTCCGCGACGCGGGCGGCCGGCGGGCGGACGTTCTTCGACACCTCCTGGGATCCCGATGGATTCAGCGCCGAGACCCGTGCGGCCGTCTACCGTCTGCTGCCGTGGGTCGATGTGTTCCTTCCAAATGAAGCCGAGGCGTGCGCGCTCGCGGACCTCGATCCTGATGCGGCGCTGGACGCGGCGCGAGCGCTCCAGGCGACCTCCGGCGGGTGGGTCGTGGTCAAGCTCGGGCCCCGCGGCTGCCTGGCAGTCGGGCCGGGTCGCACCGAGCTGGAAGTGCCGGCGCCGGTCGTCAGCGCGGCCGACACGACCGGAGCCGGCGACGCGTTCAACGCCGGCCTCGTGCGTGCGCTCAGCGACGGCGCCGACTGGTCCGATGCGCTGCATGCAGCGACGCGCTTTGCCTCGATGATCGTCGCCCGACCCTCGCGCGACCGCTACCGGCCGGGCCTGCGCTCGTGAGCGCTCCAGAGGTGCTTGAGGGCGCGCTGCTGTTCGATCTCGACGGCGTCCTGGTCGACTGGGTCACGCGCGCGGCAGGCGGGGATGCGCGTAATCGGCCTTACAACGACGGTCGGCAAATCGGAACTTTCCGATGCCGACGACGTTGCAATCGACCTAGCGTCCCGCTTTCGTGTTACCGTTCACAACCCATCTGGACGAATTTGGTCAAATGCACATCGGATCGTGTGACAACTGTTACGGCGCTGCCGGCTCGTTGGCCCTATGATGCAGAGGATCGAGGTAGGAGCTGAGATGGGGCAATCGCAACAAACAGCAGAGGTATCCGCGACGTTGAGCCAGTTCGTCTACGAGCTGCTTGATGCGCACGACGACACGACGAGGCTCGCCGAAGAGCTGACCGGCGATCTGAGCTGGGACTCGCATCTGGACTACTTGCGGCGACTGCAGCGCGTCGGCCGCGAGCTGCTCGCCAGCCAGGACGCTTGATCGATCGCTGAGCGGTCTCAGGCCAGCGGCGTCCGGCGCGCAAGCCGCTGGTTGCGGGGGTGCCGGTTGCGGTTAGACTCGCCCGTAGGGTGGAGCCTTGCGTCAGCTGACCGGACTGGATGCGCAGTTTCTCGCGCTTGAAAACGCGCGGCAGGCGGGACACGTGTCCGGGGTCGCCGTGCTCGACCCCAGCACCCGTCCGAACGGGCGGCTCGAGCTCGCCGACATTCAGAACCTGATCGCGGAGCGGCTGCCGCTGCTGCCGCCGTTTCGCTGGCGCCTGAAGCCCGTTCCGTTGGGGCTCGACTACCCGTACTGGATCGACGATCCCGACTTCGATCTCGAGTACCACGTGCGCGAGCTGGCGCTGGCGCCGCCGCCGACCGACGAAAAGCTCGGCGAGCAGGTGGCGCGGATCTTCTCGCGTCCGCTCGATCGCTCGCGGCCGCTGTGGGAGGTCTACGTGATCCATGGACTGCCCGACGATCACGTCGCGGTGATGACCAAGATCCACCATTCGGTGATCGACGGGATGTCCGGCGCGGAGATCATGGGCGTGCTGCTTGATCTCGATGCTGCCGGGCGGGAGCTGCCCGCCGAGCCACCTGAATCGATGGGCTTGGGTGACCGTGAGCCCGGCGAGCTCGAGATGCTCGCGCGCGGGTTGCTCGGGATGCCCCGCTACGCCGCGCACGTGGCGCGGGCGCTGCCATCGACGCTGCCGAACATCGAGGACGTCGCCGTGCTCGCCCAGATCCCCGGGGCCAAGACCGCCGGCCGTGCGACCGCCGGGCTCGCGCGCCTGGTGCGCCCGCGCGGGCGCGAACAGCGGGTGCTCGAGCGCACGAACGTGTCCCCGCCGCGGACGTCGTTCAACGGCCGGGTCTCACCGCACCGGCGGTTCGCCTTCGGGCAGCTGTCGTTGGAAGCGGTCAAGGCGGTCAAGAACGAGCACGGCTGCACCGTCAATGACGTGGTGCTTGCGATCTGCGCGGGCGCCGTTCGCCGCTGGCTGATCGAGCACGACGACCTGCCGTCGGAGCCGCTCGTCGCGCAGGTCCCCGTGTCCGTGCGAAGCGACGAGCAGGTGGGGACCTTCGGCAACCGGATCGGGATGCTGAGCGTGCCGCTGTTCACCAACGAGCCCGATCCCGTGCGGCGGCTGCTGGCGACGCACGACTCGATGCTGATCGCCAAGGAGCGCCACCGCGCACTGCCCGCGCAACTGCTCCAGGACGCCACTCAGTTCATCCCGCCGGCGGTGTTCTCCCGCGCGTCGCGGATCACGTTCTCGCTTGCCGCGACGCGCAAGCCGATCTGGAACCTGGTCGTCTCCAATGTCCCCGGGCCGCAGTTTCCGCTGTTCATGGCAGGCGCCCGGCTGGTCGCCAACTACCCGGTCTCCGTGATCACCGACGGGATGGGGCTGAACATCACCGTGATGAGCTACGACGGCCACCTCGACTTCGGGATCGTCGCCGACCGCGAGCAGATGCGCGACGTGTGGTCGTTGATCGACTGGCTCGGGGAGTCGCTCGCGGAGCTCATGCCGGCACCGGCGCTGGCGGACGCGGGCGCGGGCGTTCCGGCCGACGTCGAGGCTGACGCGGCCGAGGAGGCTGAGCGGGCGTAGCACGCTGTTTGCGTTGGTGTGCGACCGGCGGCTCGGCCGAGCAGAGCTACTTGCGGATGATCCGGAACACCCCGCGCATGAACGGGTGGATCCGGCAGAAGAACGTGTACGTCCCCGGCGCGAGGTTCGACGGCGTGCTCCAGCTGAGCTTCCCGGTCGCCGGGGTGTCGGGCCCGAGTTGACCGGAGTCGTAGTTGCCCGCGCCGTCGGCGAGGGGGTAGGAGATGCCGGTGTCCAGCCCGCACGGGAACTGGCAGGCGGTGACGCTGTGGAAGGTCGACTTGAGGTACGCGCTGTTGGGCTCATCGAAGGCGCCGATCGAACCGCCGAAAAAGGCGTCGTTGTTGACGAACGTCAGCGACTGCCCGGCGCGGATCGTGGGGGTGCAGCGATCGCTGCCGGTCGAGGTGAAGTCGCCCGGGGTGTAGTGGAAGCCGCCGATGATCACCTTGTGGGTGAAGCAGGTCGGGAACTTCTTGAGATTGACTTTGATGTTGACCGAGCCGCCATGATGGTTGTTCTCAGCGAGATGGCCGTGAGTGACGTGTCCGGCCTGATCGGTGGCGGTCGTGAACGGGTCGATCCCGGACTGGTCGTCGTAGGCCTCCCAGACGACCATGATCCCCATCGATTCATACCAGGAGGCGCGCTTGGTCTCATAGGTGGCACTGATCCGCAACTGGTCACCGGCGTTGACGCGCGGGTGCCAGTCGGGAGCGGTGGCGGTCATCGCCATGTCCCACGAGATCGGTCCGCGCTTGTCGAAGTAGTCGGCGTTGGAGCGGAACAGGCGCACCGAGTTTGGCACCGGTCCGGGGATCGCGCCGCCACTCGGTGACGCTCCGGCGCGGACGATGTCAAGCTCGTCGTAGAGTCCGCCGGGGTGTAGGTGGCCGGCGGTACCGATCAGCGTTCCCGGCTGCGTGATCGGGAACACGTTGAGGGGCGGTCCGCCGCCGTACGGGTTCTTCGCCATGTCCGGGAACGTGTACTTGCCGTTCACGCCGCTGCCGCGGTGGACGTCGAAGACCGGGTAGATATGGTGGGCCATGACGTCCATCCAGATCGGATGAACCGGCTTGATCCCGGCGGCCGCCGGTGAGCTTGCCGGGATGAAGTCGATGTCATAGGTGATGTAGACGTTCGCGCCCTTGTCGGTGAGGTCGTGGATCATGTAGTTGAGGACCCACCGGTCGTTCGCGCCGATCGGATAGCCGTACCCGGCGGGGAACTGCGTGATCGTCTTCTCCTCGCCCGCCGCCATGAACGGGTAGAACCCGCCGACGTAGGCGTTGCCCGCGCCGGCGCCGGCCGCGCCGTTGCTCAGCCATACGCCGTGGTGCAGGTGGACCACGTCGACGCGCGGAATCGTGCCGCAGCACTTGCCGCTGGGCAGCGCGTAGTGAAGGTTGGGGGCGACTCGCACCATGAAGCCGTCAACGTTCGGCTTTGGAACCTGGTTCGTGTCGAGCAGGATCAGGTTGGCCCCGGGCGTGATCTTGTAAGGACCCGCCTGGAAGTGGAGATGCTCGACACCGCTCGCGGCAGCGGCGATCGACGGCAGCGTCGCCAGCAACACGGCACACAGAACCACGACACCGACGACGGCTCGTTTCAACTCGTTCTCCTCCAGCGGCTCGGGGAGCCTCCCGCGGGCCCATTCAAGCAGGTTCCTGTGAGAACTCACAGCCTGGACACGGATCGGTCACGGCTGGGCCACAAATGGTGGCCAGGCGGGGATTAGGTTGCACGCGCTCGCACCACTCGGCGCGAGCCACGATCGAAAGCGACAAAAGGGGTTGTCCGTGTCTGGAGAGAGCTCGGCGTCACGCGCGGGCGCGCGGTTGCGTGGGATGCTGGTGGTGCTGGCGGCGGGGGTCTGCGTGATCGCCCTGATGGCGGTGCCCGCCGGCGCGGCGGCGTCAGGGCTCTCGACCTCGAGCTGCCATCTGGCGGCGCCCTACCAGCACGTGATCTACATCCAGTACGACAACACCCACCTGTCGCGCGACAACCCGAACGTCCCCTCCGATCTCGAGCAGGTCCCGGCGCTGAAGAACTTCCTCGCCGGCAACGGGACGCTGCTCGACAACCACCACACGCCGCTGATCGCGCACACCGCCGGCGACATCGTCACGGCACTGACCGGGCTGTATCCCGACCGCAACGGCCTCGGCGTATCCAACAGTTACTTGCAGTACGAGCCGAACAGCGGGGCGACGCCGACGAAGTTCCCCTCCGGGTTCACCTACTGGACCGACCCGGTCAGCGCGACCGACCCGCTGACGAACCTGATCACCGACGGCCAGAAGAACACGCCGGCGCCGTGGGTGCCGTACACGCGCGCGGGCTGCGACGTCGGTGCCTTCTCGCTCGCGGACCTGGAGCTCGAGAACACGAGCGGTGACATCACCGCGGTGTTCGGGAACGGCTCGTCGCAGCAGCAGTTCACGAGCGCGACCGGGGCGGGCGCTCCGAGCAGCGCGCTGAAGAACGCCGACTTCGAGGGGATCGCGATCCACTGCGCGCAGGCCGACAGCGCCGACAACGGCAGTGGCAACCACACTTCGCTGTGCTCGCCGCAGAACGGCGGTATCGCCGACAAGCTGCCCGACGAGCCCGGCGGCTACAGCGGTTTCAACGGTCTGTTCGGCGGCATCTACGCCAACCAGGTCACATCGAGCCCCGGCGCCTTCACCGCGTCGACGCAGGACGCAGCCGGGGCGGCGCACGGCAACATCAACGACCTCGCGGCGCCGGTCAAGGACGTCTACAACTACAGCTCGTCCGGCTGCGCGTTCTGCGCGAACGGCACGAACCTCGATTACAAGGGCCAGCCGATCACCTCGAACGTGATCGGCGACAGCTCTGGCAACTCGGGGTTCGTCAACAGCTTCAGCCCGACCCCCGCCCAGACGCTCGGGTATGTCGCCGCCACGCAAGAGGCGGGCATCCCGGTCAGCTTCGCCTACATCGAGGACGCCCACAACAAGTGGACCGCGCCGTTCAACGCGCTCGGCCCGGGTGATCCGACGTACGTCGACCAGCTCAAGCAGCAGCAGCAGGCGTTCCAGGCGTTCTTCGAGCGCCTCGCCGCCGACGGGATCAACAAGACCAACACGCTGTTCGTGTTCACCGCCGACGAAAGCGACCATTTCGCCGGCACGCTCCCGACCAACCCCGGCTGCGACGGGGTCAACACGCCGTGCACGTACCCGGCGAACGGCGTCGGCGAGCAGACGGCGCTGATCAACGACGCGCTTGCGAAGGAGTTCGGCGACACGAACTCGTTCGCGATCCACTTCGACGATGCGCCGAACTTCTACGTTGGCGGACCGGCCGGGTCGACCGCGCCGCCCGGCCCGTACGACGGCTCGGTGCGTCGGCTCGAGCAGGATCTCGGCGTGCTGACCCTCGCCAACCAGGTGAGCGGCGCGACCGAGCAGGTCACGCAGCATCTCGCAGACGCGGAAGATCAGCGGATCCTGCACATGACGACGACCGACCCGCTGCGGACGCCGACGTTCACCGACTTTGGCGATCCGACGTTCTTCTACCAGACCGGAACGTGTCCGGCGAACAACGCCGCCGCGGGCTGCCCAGTCGTCAACAACGCCTTCGCGTGGAACCACGGCGGCGACCAGCCCGAAGTCACGCGCACCTGGCTCGGGATGGTCGGACCGACCATCCAAAACCTGGGACAGACGGGATCGCTGTGGACCGACCACACCGACGTCCGCCCGACGATGCTCGCCACGCTCGGGCTCCACACCGACTACCAGCAGGACGGGGCGGCGCTGACGCAGTTGATGGCGCCGGGCAGCATCCCGGCGGGAGTGTTCGCGCACCTCACGGCTTATCAGGATCTGGTGGGCGCATACACCCAGCTGAACGCCGCGGTCGGCCAGTTCGGCCACGACTCCGAGCTGGTGTCGACGACCGGCTCCGAGAGCGTGTCGCCGGGTGATGCGGTTGCCCAGGGATTCGATCAGCAGCTGGCGGCATGCCAGACGCAGCGCGATGCCCTGGCCGGCCAGCTGAAGGGGATCCTCGGCGACGCCGTGTTCAACGGCGGCTCGATCAACGACGCCCAGGCGCAGATGCTCGTGGGTCAGTCCGGCAAGCTGATCGCGAACATGCACACGCTCTCGCAGATGGTCGTGCCGCCGGACTTCACCGTGTGCGACACGAACATGATTGGAGGCCCGCCCGCCCCTCCGGGGCCGCAGGGACCAACCGGCCCGCAGGGACCAACCGGCCCGCAGGGGCCGACCGGCCCGCGGGGACCGCAAGGGCCCCCCGGTCAGACGCCGAGGATCGAGTGCAAGGTCACGATCCATCACGACCACGACATCACCGTCACCTGCACGCAGGTTGGCGACCACCACGGCCGCAACATCCGGATGAAGGGGATGCGGGCCACGGTTGGGATCAGCCGCGGACACAGGGTGTTCGTGTACGGATCGGGCCGCCTCGGGAAGCTCGTGCTGCACTCGAGGACGCGACTGCACGGCCGCTACGTCCTGAGCGTCGCGATCAAGGGCTATCGCCCGCTGAAGCGCACAGTCCGCTTCTAGATCCGTAGTCCGTACGGGCCGATGGTCGGCGGATCCCCCGATGCGGGGATCCGCCCCCTCGCGCAGACTTGTGCACGTCGGAGAGGAAGCACTCGAAATGACGCTCACCCGTAAAGACGCGGTAGCGACCAGCCTAATAGGGCTATCGGTGCTGACCTTTCTCGCGACACATGAGGCCTGGAACGTGCCGCTGGTCGGCGATCACCATCGCTGGGCGGCGGCATTGATCCTCGTGCTCGGTGTCTCAGCGCACGCTGTCGGCGAGAGCCGCACCGGGACGCCTCTATTCGGCGTACTCGGGACGGTGGCCCTGGTGCTCGGCATCGTCGCGCTAGTGACGGGGTCGCTGACCCCGCTGTCGCTGTTGGTCGTTGATCTGGTGCTGATGTGGGCGGTCGCCACCCTACGTCACGTTCATGTTGCCCCAGGAAGATCGGTGGCGCACTAGCAAAAACAATTCGATGATGACGCCGGCGGCGAAGGGCTTCGCTGCCGGCGTTGTCGTTGTCTCAGCGCTGGGTCAGTGACAGGACGTTGCCGTCCGGATCGGCGAACCACACGACCAGGGCGCCGCTGGGCGAGCGCCAGATCCCGAGCTCATCCTGCTCCAGTCCCGCGTAACGCAGCGATGTAGCTCCACGTGCCCTCAGCTCGCGAGCCGCCGCGTCGACGTCGGTCACGCGCCAGCCGAGCACCGTCTGCGGCGCGGGCTGCAGCGACTCGACGAGGGTCACGCGCAGTTCGGCGTTCGCGGCCCGGAACACGCACGCAAACGGCGTCTGCTCCACCAGGGAAAGCCCGAGCAACTCGCCGTAGAACCGATTCGCGCAATCGGCGTCGGTCGCCGAGACGAACGCAACGAGTTCGGCGCCGGCGAGCATCGTCAGCGCAACGCGGGCTCCGCGCGCGCTACCAGGCCTGGGTGCCGCCGCAATGCGGGCAGCCGACCGAGGTCGAAACCGCTGCCTTGAATACGAACCCGCATTCACAGGTGTACAGCGCCTGGTCCTGAACCGGTCCGAGCTCGCGCCGGCGGCCCGGGGCCAGAGGCTTGGCGGACAGGGCGGGGTCGCTGCCGGCGGACGCGTCGGTTGGGCTGTCGGCGGGCGCCGTGGCTGCGGCGCGCCCGTCGCTGCGTCCCGCCGGACGCAACCGTCGCCTCCGGCCGGTGCCCTCGCCCCGTTTCGATCTGACTAACACGCTCATTGTGCAATAACGGCTTTCATCGCAAATGGTTTCGCTGCAAGGCCAATCTTTCCTGGCGTTAACACGACGCTAATCGGAGCGGACTCCTTCCAGGCGTGAAACGGTGATCCTCAGGGCCCGGATGCCGTGCTCCGCCCGCACGCCGGTCCTCCTATGGGACAATCTCCTCCGGCATGGATCCAAGCCGCAAGCGTGCCATCCGCCTGACCGTCGCCCTGACCGCCGCGCTGCTGCTGGCGTCGGCGCTCATCTACACGAGCTTCGCCGCCGGACGCGACGAGCTGACAGCCGGGCAGTTGCTGAAGCGAGCCAAGCCCGGTCAGGCCTACATCCTGGCCGGAACCGTGCTGGTCGGATCCGTGCGCCACGAGGGCGATGCGCTGCTGTTCAGGGTTCGTGATCCGAAGCTGAAGGTGTCCGTGCCGGTTCGCTACACGGGAGTCGTGCCCGATCCGTTCGCCGCGGGCCGGGGCGTGGCTGTGACCGTCCGCGAGCAGGGCTCGCAGTTCATTGGCGAGCGAGATTCACTGTTGACCAAGTGCCCATCCAAATACCAGGCCGCCAGCTCCTCGTACTGAGCGTGCCGGCTGTCGGAGAGAACCACTGATGGCGCTGCTCGGTCGCGCCCTGCTGATCCTCGGGCTGCTGGTGTGCCTGTACGGCATCGGCGCGTCGCTATACGGCGCGATCGTCGGGCGCCGCGAATGGGTCGATTCCGGCCGCAGGTCCGTGTACGCGCTTGCCGGGCTGATGACGTTCGCGTTCGCGATCTTGGAGGTCGCGTTCCTGCGCTCGGACTTCTCATTCAACGTCGTCGCCGGGCATTCCTCGACGACGACGCCGACGTTCTACAAGGCGGCGGCCGCGTGGTCCTCACAGGAGGGGTCGCTGTTGCTGTGGGTGTTCCTGCTGTCGATGTGGTCGAGCCTGATCCTGTTCCTGACGCGCAGGCGCGTCCGCGAGATCGCTCCGTATGCAACCGCCGTGCTGCTCGGCTTCGGCGCGTTCTTCATCTCGCTGACGGTGTTCCTGGCCAATCCGTTCGCGACGAGCGCGAACCCGCCGGTGCAGGGCGCCGGCCTCGACCCGCTGCTCCTGCACCCGAGCATGATGATCCACCCGCCGATGCTGTACTCGGGCTACACGCTGCTCACGGTCCCGTTCGCGTTCGCGATCGGCGCGCTGATCACCGGCAGGCTCGGCTCGGAGTGGATCAGCATCACGCGCCGGTTCGCGCTCGGGGCGTGGCTGTTCCTCGGCATCGGGATCCTGCTTGGCGCGCGCTGGTCCTACACGGAGCTCGGATGGGGTGGCTACTGGGCCTGGGACGCGGTCGAGAACGCGGCGCTGATGCCGTGGCTCGCGGCGACTGCGTTCATCCACTCGATCATGATCCAGGAGAAGCGAGGGATGCTGAAGGTCTGGAACGTGTCGCTGATCCTCGCCAGCGGGACGCTTGCCGTGCTGGGCACGTTCCTCGTGCGCTCCGGGATCCTCGACTCGATCCACGCGTTCGGCGCCTCGACGCTCGGGATCCCGTTCGTGCTGCTGATCGCGGCAATGGTGGCAGGCTCGATCGGGCTGGTCGTGTGGCGGCGCGCGCAACTGCGCTCCGATGCCCAGCTCGACTCGCTGCTGTCCCGGGAGGCGGTCTTCCTGTTCCAGAACCTCGTGCTGGTGGCGATGGTGTTTGTGATCTTCTGGGTGACCTTCTTCCCGCTGATCTCCGAGGCGGTCACCGGCACGAAGGTGTCTGTCGGGCCGCCGGCGTTCCGCCCGTTCATCGTGCCGCTGGCGCTTGTGCTGGTGCTGCTCTCGGGGATCGGGCCGATCATCGCCTGGCGACGGGTGACGGCCGCCAACCTCCGGCGCAACTTCACCTTCCCCGCGGCAGTGGGATTGATGACGCTGGTGATCGTGCTCGTCGGCACCGATGCCGGCTCGCGGCCGTTCGCGCTGCTGATGTTCGGGTTCGGCGCGTTCGTGGTCGCGACCGTTCTGCAGGAGCTGTGGCGCGGCACCAGCGCGCGCCGAGCGATGACGGGCGATCCGGCGCCGGTCGCGCTGGCGCGGCTGATCCGCCGCAACCGGCGCCGGTACGGCGGCTACATCGCACATGCCGGGCTCGCGGTGCTGCTGATCGGAGTGGCGGCGTCGTCCTCATTCCAGCACTCGCGCGACGTCACGATGCGTCCCGGCCAGAGCGCACGCGTCGACGGCTACGTCATCCGCTACGTCCGCCCGATCGCCCAGGCGAGCGCGGCGAAGATCTCGTTCGGGGCGGTTCTCGACGTCTCAAAGAACGGCCGGCACGTCACCAGGGTGACGACCTCGCGCGGGTTCTACCCCGCGGCCACCGACCCGACGGTCGGTCCGATCTCGGAGGCCTTCAACGGCCAGTCCGACAGCAATGTCGGTCTGCGCGCGGGCCTCACGCGCGATATCTGGACGATCATCAACGTCAACGTCCAGCCACTGCAGGCAAGGATCAACGAGGGCGATCGGCTGTTCGAGAAGCTGATGACCAGCTTGACGCCGGCCCAGGCCAGCCAGCCCCACACTCTGCAGGCGATCCGGGATGAGCGGGCGCAGGCGATCTTCGGACTGACCTCGCAGTTCGTCAAGCATCCGTGGCCGGTCGACTTCCTGCTGATCGTCTCGCCGCTGGTGACCTGGATCTGGCTTGGCGCGATCATCATCGCCCTCGGCGGTCTGATCGCACTGTGGCCCGCTCCGGCGCTCGCCCGGCGCCGGAGCACGGCGCCCGCTGCCGCGCTCTCACCGGCAGTCCCGGCCCGCGAGCCGGTCTAGAGCCCGCGCCGATCCGCCGTGGAATTCGTGATCGTGCTGGTGATCCTGGCCGTCGTCGTGTTCGTGGTCACGGGTCCGTTGCGGCGTGCCGCCGCTGCGCCGGAGGGGCAGGCAGAGGCAGAGGCGGCGTCAGCCGAGCCGGCCGCTGAACTTGCCGAACTGGAGGCCGCCCGCGAGGCGAAGTACCGGGAGATCCGAGATGCTGAGCTCGATCACCGGACCGGCAAGCTCTCCGACGCGGACTTCGAGGCGATCAACGGCACCTTGCGGGCTGAGGCCGTTCAGATCCTCCGGGCGATCGATCGGGCGAGCGGTGGCGATGGTGGCGACGGTGACGGTGACGGTGGCGACGGAGGCGGCCGTGGCGGCCGTGGCGGCCGTGGCGACCGTGGCGACGGGTCCGAGAGCGACTGAGCTCCGGCGCGGACGCGCTACCATCGCGACGCTATGACCGCCATCCTCGACGTCGTTCAGGTGTTCCTGTGCATCGTGCTGATCTTTCTGATCCTGATGCACTCCGGCAAGGACTCCGGGCTGTCCGGTGCGTTCGGGGTCGGGACCGGTGCCGGCCCGTTCGGCGGCGGATCGCTGGTCGAGCGCAACCTCAACCGTTGGACGGTCGGGTTTGCGATCGCGTTCGTGATCAACACGATCCTCCTGATCAAGATCTCCTAGCGGGCCGATCTGGGTGCGGCCTGAGGTTTACCGGAGAGGTGGTCGCATTAACGAAAAAAATACGGTGGGTTTCACGACCACCCTCCGTCCGGCTGGGTCATTTCACGGGGGTGACCCCCCGACCCGGGTCATTCCACCGGGGTACGGAGCTCGCCGAGCCCGTCGGCTGTGAGCGTGACGACGTCGCCGGGTTCGATCCAGCGCCCGTCGATCGGGCCGAGCTCCAGCAGGCATCCACCGGTGATCGTGCCTGAACCGAGCACGTCGCCTGGCCGAAGCGTCGTGTCACGGGCAGCATGGGCAACCAGTTCGGCCCACGAGAAGTGCATCGGCTTCGCCGCGCAGCGAGCGACGACTCGCTCGCCGACCGACACCGTTGCCTCGAGGTCCAGCCGCTCCCCGTCAAAGCGCAGCTCGTCCGGGGTCACGAGCCACGGGCCGAGGCTGGTGGCGAAGTCTTTGCCTTTCGCCGGTCCGAGCCCGACCGTCATCTCGACCCGCTGGATGTCGCGCGCGCTCCAGTCGTTCATCAGCATGAAGCCGGCGATCTCGCCGTCGGCTCCGATTGCCGCCGCGAGCTCGAGCTCGAAGTCGAGTCGTTCGGTCGCCGCCGGGCGCTTGATCGGCTCGTCTGGGCCGAAGATCGCGGCTGGATTGGAGAAGTAGAAGGTGGGGGCCTGATACCAGGCGGCCGGGATCTCGGACCCGCGCAACTTGAAGCCCGTCGCGACGTGTCCTTCGTAGGCGAAGAAGTCACGCACGCTCGGCGGCTCGGGTATCGGGGCGCGCAGCCTGACCTCGGAAATCGGCCACTGCGCGCCGGCGGCTGCGCGGCCCGACCCGCGCAGCCAGTCGACCATCGTCGGAGCCTCGAGTTCTTCGATGATCCCGTCGGCATGCAGCGCACCAATGCGCTCGCCGGCAACTCCGGCGACGAACGTGACCAGTCTCACGCCGAGTCCTGCTCGCTCAAGCGGTCGACCAGGCGCAGCAGATCCAGCGGGCTGAACGGCTTGGTCAGGAACAGGTCGGCGCCGGCCTCCTGGAGCTCCTGCGAGCGCGAGCGCTCCTGCTTGAACGTCTCACGCAGATCCGCGGCGTAGCGTTCGAGTTGGCGCTCCTTATCGGCCGCCTCCCGATCGCGGCGTGCAAGCTCGGCTCGCAACCGTTCGATCTCCTGGATCAGCTCCGGCTCGCTCCAAACAGCCATCGCCCGATCAGCCTACATCGCCGGCCCGAGGCAACTGTCCTCAGCGGGCTGCGCGCCGGTTGACTTCCCGTCGCGCTCGCCCCACAGCGCCTCGAAGCCGTCCATGCCCGGGCAACAGCACCCGGAAGGTCGTCCCGCGGCCGGGCTCGCTCTCGACATCGATCCGGCCGTGGTGGATCTCCACGAGCGACTTCACAATCGACATGCACCAACGTGTCCTCGTATCGCTGGCGCGAGCTGTACAGGCTCGCGACGCCGAGCGCCGCGACGACCGTGAGCACGAGCGTCAGTGCGGTCAGCGCCAGGCGAAGCGGGCGGGCGATCAAGACGCTGCATTTCACGTGGTCGTGGCCGGGACGGGCAGCGATCGTACTGGCGGATGCGGCGAGCGGCGGCGGCTCGGCGACCGATCGCAACTGCTGAGCGGCGCCGCAGGGGACAGCTACCATCCGCCGATGAGTTTGGTGAGGGCATGGGGGCGCGTCAGGATTCGCCGCTACGCCGCCACGACGGCGCTTGTGTGCACGGTCGCGCTGACCGCCGCCGGCTGCGGGTCCACCGGAGCATCGACAGCGGCGCAGCAGAGCAGTGCTGCCGCCGTGAACGTACCGAGCGGGGACTGGCTGCGCTTCAACTTCGATGCCCAGCGCAGCGGTGTCGGACCCGCCGATACCGGTATCACGGCTCGGAACCTGAGGTCGCTGAGCGCGCGCCGGGTCCACCTCAACGGCACCGTCGACTCAGCGCCGATCGAGTTGCACGCGATCCGGATCCGCGGCCGCATCCGAGATGTGGTCGTGATGACCACCACATACGGGCGAACGGTCGCGATCGATCCGGGCACAGGCGCGGAGCTCTGGGAGTACGTCCCGCCCGACATCTCCTCCTATGAGGGCAGCGCCCAGATCACGAACGCTACGCCGATCGCGGATCCGGACCGGAACTTCGTCTATGCATCCTCGCCTGGCGGGCAGATCCACAAGCTCGCTGTGGCCACCGGTCGTGAGGTTCGCTCCGGCCACTGGCCGGTCCGGATCACGCTTGACGCCCACCGCGAGAAGATCACCTCGTCGCTGAACATCAGCGGTCGCTCGGTGATTGCCGCAACCGGGGGCTACATCGGTGACGCACCGCCCTACCAAGGGCACGTGGTGGTGATCGATCGAGCGAACGGCCACATCTTCAACGTCTGGAACTCGCTGTGCTCGAACCGCCACCGCCTGATCGTCCCTTCGACGTGCCCCGCCAGTGACTCGGCGATCTGGGCGCGGTCAGGTGCGGTGATCGAGCCCGGCACCGGCCGGATGCTGGTCTCGACCGGAAACGCCCCGTGCAACGGGACCACGAACTGGGGCGACAGCGTGCTCGAGCTCAGCTCGGACGCCGGCCGGCTGCTGCAGAGCTGGACGCCGGCGAACCAGGCACAGCTGAACAGCAACGACACCGATCTCGGCAGCACCGCACCTGCCCTGCTACCGCCAACCTCCGGACTGAGACTCGCGGTCCAGGGCGGGAAGGAGGGCAATCTGGCGCTTCTGAACGTCGACCGGCTGAACGGCAGCACGGCCGGCGCCAGCCCCCGTACCGGTGGGGAGCTGCAGCGGATCGCCACGCCCGGAGGCGCGCCGATGTTCAGCGCGCCGGTCGTTTGGCAGAACTCCGGCCGAACGTATCTGTTTGTCGCCGATGACGGCGGCACCGGCGTCTACGTGCTGACAGGCGGCGCGCATCCGCGCCTCACCCTGGCCCACGAGAACGCGACCCCCGGCACCAGTCCGGTGCTGGCGGGGGGACTGCTGTACGTGTACGACGAACAGGACGGATCGCTGAAGGTTTACGAGCCGAACAACCTGCTGCTGCTCGATTCGCTGCCGGCGGCGACCGGACACTGGAACAGCCCGATCGTCGTCGGCGGGCGGATCATCCTGCCTGAGGGCAACGCGAACGATCACAGCAGCAGCGGGACCGTCGACATCTTCCATCTCCCGGGTCGCTAAAGCTAAAGCTAAAGCGCGTCGCCCACGGCTGAGGGCGTCGGCCGCGGCTCTCGATCCGCCAAGGGCAGCGCGATCGAAAAGGCGCTGCCGCTGCCCTCCTCGCTCTGCAGCCAGATGCGCCCTCCGTGCGATGTCGCCACCTCGTAACAGATCGCGAGGCCGAGTCCGCTGCCGCCTGACTCGCGTGAGCGGGATGGGTCGGCG
The DNA here is from genome assembly GCA_963794285.1 of uncultured Solirubrobacterales bacterium. Taxonomy (GTDB): domain Bacteria; phylum Actinomycetota; class Thermoleophilia; order Solirubrobacterales; family Solirubrobacteraceae; genus Palsa-465. Next base: position 384,028 of record CAWCDS010000004.1, on the reverse strand, counting down.
CGGAAGAAGCGGTCGAAGACGTGCTCGCGGGCGTCGGCGGGGATCCCGGTGCCGTTGTCACGGACGGTGACCCCGACCTCGCGGCCCTCGCGCCACGTCTGGACCGTGATCTCGCCACCGGGCCCGGTGAACTTGATCGCGTTCTCGACGAGGTTCGTCAGCGCCTGACCCAGCCGCTGCGGGTCGCCGTCCACTGAGCCACCCTCGCCGCCGACATGAAGCGCAACGCCTTTCGCCGAGGCCAGCGCAAGCAGCGGCTCCACGGCCGTCCGGACAAGCTGATCGAGCTCCACCGTTCGTCGCTGCAGCTCGAGGCGCCCCTCATCCGCAAGCGCGAGCGTCAGCAGGTTGTCGACCGTGCGCGACATCCGATCGACGTCCTCGCGGACGCTCTGAAGCGCCGCGCGCTCGGCAGCTGTCCGCTGCGGCTCGCGAATCGTCACGTCGAGTTCGGCGCGCATCGCCGCAAGTGGCGTCCGCAGCTCGTGCGAGGCGTCGGCGACCAGCCGGCGGCGCGCGACGACGCCCGCCTCGAGCCGGTCGAGCATCGCGTTGAGCGTCGCGGCCAGCTGACCGATCTCATCTCCGCGGTGCGGGGCCGTCAGGCGCTCGTGGAGGTGGTCGATGCCGATCTGTTCGGCCTTCTTGCGCATCCGGTCGACCGGCAGCAGCGCGTTGCGCACGAGCAGCCAGCCCGCTCCGGCCGCAACGGCGAGCGCGACCGGTCCTGCGATCAGCAGCAGCAGGAGAATCTTGCGGACCGCCTCGTTGACACCCTCGAGCGACTCGCCAACGACAACGAGCTGAGGACGACCGCGCATCATCACCGGCGCGGCGAGCACCCGGAACGAGAGGTCCGAGTCGCCGAGCTGGACGTTGAGCAGCCTCGGACCGCCGGCGAGCGCACGGGTCAACTCCGATCCCTCGAGCATCGGGTCCTCGGCGATGTCGCCGCCGAACGACAGGATCACCCGTCCGGTCGGATCGAGCACCTGAGCGGCTGAGCCGCTGCGGCGCAGCGCGACCGCGCTCGTCTCACGGAAGCCGGTCGCGCCCTCCTGGTTGTAGCCCTGCCGGATCGCGGCGGAGCTCGAACGGACCTCGCGATCGATCGTCGAGTTGAGGTCCGAGCGGAGCTTGATCACGAGGAACGCCCCGAAGCAGATCATGATCGCCGCCAGGAAGAGCGCGTACCAGGCGGTCAGCCTGGCCCGGATCGGGAGCCTCATCCGGTCATCCGGTCTCGAGGACGAATCCCGCGCCGCGGACCGTGCGGATCAGGGGCGGGTGCGACGGCCGCTCGAGCTTGCGCCGCAGGTAGCCGACATAGACGTCGACGACGTTGGGCGAGCCCTCGTACCCCTCCGACCAGACCTCCTCGAGCAACTGCGATCGCGTCAGCAGCTGGCCCGGGCGCCGGACCATGAACTCGAGCAGGGCGTATTCGCGCGGCGTCAGCTCGACCGCCTCGCCGCCCCAGGTGACGGTTCGCGTGAGCGGGTCGGCGCGCAGCCCTCCGAGCTCGATCGGGGCGGGGCGCTCGGATGGGCCGCGGCGGAGCAGCGCTCGGATCCGGGCGAGCAGCTCGCCGAAGTCGAAGGGCTTGACGAGGTAATCATCAGCACCCGCGTCGAGTCCTGCAATCCGCTCCTGCACGTCGCCGAGCGCGGTCAACATCAGCACCGGAACCCAGCGATCGCGCGCGCGAAGTACGCGGCAGACCTCATGCCCGTCGAGCCCCGGTAGCAGCAGGTCGAGGATCACAACGTCGTAGTCGTGCAGGGCCGTGCCAGCAAGTGCCTCGTCGCCGCTGTACGCGAGGTCCACAACGTAGCCCTCGCTCTCGAGCCCGCGCCGCACGGTGCGCGCAAGCTTCAGATCGTCTTCGACGAGCAGGAGCCGGGAGGTCGATGCGGACATGTGGGAAATGTGACGAATTTCTCCTTGCGTTTCGAGTCGCTTCAGCTAATCTTGAGAGCGCTCTTAGGAACTAACCTCTAAGACGTGTGGGGGCGGATGTTGGACAGTAGTGCTTCGATCTGGCCGGACCTGGGCATCGCGACGCGAAGGGACGGATGAGGCTGTGCTGGTGAGGGGCGCGCTCGTGGCTGCGCTGCGCTTTCGGATGCTGCTTGTCGGCATCGCCGCCGGGCTGATCGCGCTCGGGATCCTGGCGCTACCGAACATGCACGCCGACGTCCTGCCCGAGCTGTCGCAGGGGCCGGTGCTCGAGGTCCAGACCGAGTCGCCCGGGCTTTCGGGCCAGGAAGTCGAGCAGTACATCACCGTTCCAATGGAGAACAACCTACTCGACGGCGTGATGGGCGTCTGGGACGTGCGCTCGCAGTCGACGCCGGGGCTCTCGACCGTCGATCTGTACTTCGAGCCCGGCGTGAGCACGCTGCACGCGCGCCAGCTCGTCGAGGAGCGGCTGACGAACTCGTTCTCGCTGCCGGCGGTCAACAAGCCGCCGCTGCTGATCCAGCCGCTGTCCTCGACCAGCCGCGCGCTGATGATCGGTCTGAACGCGCCGGGCGGCATGAACGAGCTCGAGCTCTCCTACCTCGCCCGGTGGGTCGTCAAGCCGCGCCTATCGGGCGTTCCGGGCGTCGCGAACGTCGCGATCTTCGGCCAGCAGGACCGTCAGATTCAGGTCCAGGTCGACCCCGCGAAGCTCGCGGCGCGGCACATCACGCTGCAGCAGATCATCGACACCGCGGGCAACGCCCAGCTCGTTTCGCCGCTCACGTATCTTGAGGGGTCGGCGCCGGGGACCGGCGGCTTCCTCGATGGACCCAACCAGCGCATCGAGATCCGCCCGGTGCTGCCGCTCGGAGCGCCGAAGGACCTCGCGGCCGTACCGATCTCCGACGCGGCCGGCAAGCCGACGCTCGGCAGTGTCGCCACCGTCGTCGAGAGCCACCAGCCGCTGATCGGCACCGCGCTCACGGGCAAGGGCACCGGCCTCGTCCTGCTCGTGCAGAAGCTCCCGTCCGCGAGCGTCCCTGGGGTGACGAAAGGGATCGAGCGGGCGCTCGCAGATCTGCGCCCTGCGCTCCGGGGGGTCACGATCGACACCTCGTCCTTCAAGCCGGCGAGCTACGTCGGCAATGCCCTGCACAACCTCGCGCTCGCGCTCGTCATCGGGGCTGCGCTCGGGATCCTCGCGCTCGGGGCGTTGCTGCTCGACCTCCGCTCGCTGTTCCTCACAGCGCTGTCGGTCGCCCTGTCGCTGCTCGCAGCCGTGATCTTGCTCGACGCGCTCGGCTACACGGTGAACGCGCTCGTCGTGCTCGGCCTGCTCGTCGCATCTGCGGTGATCGTCGACGACGCCGTCGGCAGCACCGTGGCGCTCGTCTCCTCGGTCCGCCGGCGCGCCCGGGACGGCATCGACGTCCCGCTCCAGACGGTCATCGTCGAGGCCGTCGGAGAGCTCCGGAGCACGCTCGGCTACGGCACATTGATCGTCCTGCTCGCGATCGCGCCGGTGTTCTTCGCCAAGGGTCTGACGGCGACGTACCTGCACCCGATGGCGCTCGCGTTCGCGCTCGCCGTGATCGCGTCGATGCTCGTCGCGTTCACATTCACGCCGGCCGTCGGGATGCTGCTCTTCGATCGCGGCCGTCCGCGTCGCCACGGAGTCGCGCTCGCCGGCACGCTGAGCGCCGGATATGACCGCGTGATCCAGGGAGCCCTGCGAATTCCCCGCGCCGCGCTCGCCTGCGTCTGCCTGCTCGGGCTTGGCGGGATCGTCGCGGTCCCGTTCCTGCACCAGCCATCGCCGCCGCGGTTCGAGGACCGAAACATCGTCGTGCAGTGGAACGGACCGGCGGGCGCCGGGCTCGACGAGATGGACCGCATCACCTCGCGTGTCCGCGCCGACCTCCAGGCGCTGCCGTCGGTGTCTGACGTCGCGGCGACGCTCGGCCGCGCGGTCAGCGGCGATCAGATCGTCGATGCGAACTCGGGCCAGATCTACGTGAAGATCAAGCCGAGCGCCAACTACGACGGCGCGATCAACGCAATCCGCGGCATTGTCCAGACCGTGCCCGGGATGCACGCCTCGGTGTCGACGTACGAGGGCGACATCCAGACCGGCGTGCTCACTCCGTCGAGCAAGGACGTCACCGTCCGCGTGTACGGCGAGGACTACACCCAGTTGCACACGCTCGCGACCCAGATCCAGGGGCTGATGGCGCGCATCAACGGGCTCGGCGAGCCACAGGTGTCGGCACCGACAATGGAGCCGAACATCAACGTCGCGATCGACGACACGAAGGCGCACGACGCCGGCGTCCTGCCCGGCGACGCGCGGCGCCAGGCCTCGACGCTCGTCTCCGGCCTCACGGTCGGGAACTTCTTCGAGCAGCAGGCTGTGTTCGACGCGGTCGTCTGGAGCATCCCGTCGGTCCGCGCCAACCTCCAGGCCGTCCGCAACCTCCCGATCGACACCTCGAGCGGCGGTCACGTCCCACTGTCGCGCATCGCGAACGTCACGGTCGGACCCGATCCGGTCGACATTCAGCACCAGGCGCTCTCGCGCTATGTCGATGTCACCGCGCCGGTCTACGTCGGCGGCGCCTCCGCGGCGCAGTCGGCGATCCAGCGCCAGCTCTCGCAGGTCGGCTTCCCGCTCGACTACCACGCCGAGATCCTCGGCGGCACGCCGGACAATCCGACCTCGCACCTGAAGTTCCTGTCGTTCGCGCTCGCCGCGCTTGTCGGGATCCTCCTGTTGCTCCAGGCCGCGTTTGGCAGCTGGCGGCTCGCCGCGCTGTTCTTCCTCGCGCTGCCCGTGACCGTGGCAGGCGGCCTGATCGTCGCGCTCGCCACCGGCCAGACGCGCTCGCTCGGCGCCGATGCGGGCCTGCTCGCGATCTTCGTGTTCGCGGTGCGCCAGGGGATGCTCCAGATCGCTCGGATCCGGCGCCTGCACGCGCAGGACGGCGGTGAGCTGACTCCCGCGATCGTCATCCGCGCAGCGCACGACCGGCTTGGACCATCGCTGACGGCGGTGCTCGTCAGCGGCGTGACGCTCGTTCCGTTCGTCGTGATGGGCGACGTCCCGGGCAACGAGATCACCCACACGGCGGCAGCCGTGATCCTCGGCGGCTTGGCAACCGCGACGTTGGTCAACCAGGTGCTCGTCCCGATGATGTGCCTGGCGCTCGGCCCGACCGCGCCGGTCCCCGTCGAGGAGACCGAAGACGTCAGCGATCCGACGACCTTGCCCGCCGCGTCTGCGAGCGTCACCTGAAGGGGGATTCGGTATGCACTTCACCACACCTCGGCTCGCGGCTCTTGCGGTGCTGCTCGGCGTCGGTCTCGCCGCCTGCGGCTCCACGAGCGAGCCATCGATCCCGGTCTCCGGTCAGCTCGTCGGGCAGAGCGCGGGGTCGCCGGGACACGTCGTGCTCAGCGCACTCGGAGCGCAGCGGCTCGGTCTGCAGACGTCCGTGGCGCGGGCGGTCCCGGCGCCGGCACCGATCGTGACGACGACGATCGTCCACGGTGTGAAGACGACAACCTCGACACCGGCGCCGAAGCCGGCGGCGGCCGTGATCATCCCGTACTCCGCCGTGATCTACGACCCGAGCGGCAAGACGTATGCGTTCACGAATACGGCGCCGTTGACGTTCATCGAGGTTCCGATCACGGTCGATCACATCAGCGGCAGCGCCGCGTACCTGGCGACAGGCCCGAAGGCCGGGGCGAAGGTCGTGTCGGTCGGGGCGGAGGAGCTCTACGGCGTGCAGACCGGGGTGTTGGCGCAGACGTGATCCAGCGCGGGGACCGATCGGAGCGCCGGGGCCGCTGATCGCATGCGCGCGATCCTCTTTCTGAGCCTGCGCTTCCGCTATCTCGTGATCGCGGGAGCGGTCGCGCTGATGTTCTTCGGCGTGCAAACCCTCGGCCATCAGAAGGTCGACGTGTTTCCGGAGTTCGCGCCGATCACCGTCGAGATCCAGACCGAGTGCCTGGGCCTCTCGCCCTCGGAGGTCGAGTCGCTCGTCACCGTCCCGCTGGAGAACGCGCTCCAGGGCGTCCCGCGCGTGACCGAGGTCGAATCTGAGTCCGTCCCGCAGCTGTCAGCGATCTTCCTGTACTTCAAGAACGGGACCGACGTCCTCCAGGCACGCCAGCTCGTCCAGGAGCGGCTGGCAGCGGCTGCGCCGTCGCTGCCGTCATGGGCGGCGCCGCCCGCGCTGTACCCGATCGTCTCGGCGACGAGCCGCGTGATGCAGGTCGGCATCACCTCGAAGACCGTCAACAACCTCGACCTCTCGAGGATCTCGTTCTTCACGATCCGCTCGCGGCTGCTGCACGTGCCGGGCGTCGCCAACGTCGCGATGTGGGGTGAGACGAAGAAGGAGATCCAGGTCTACGCGGATCCCGCAAAGCTCGTCCAGCAGAAGGTCGGGCTGAGCTCGCTGATGGCCGCCGCAGACAACGCGGTCGACAACGGCCTCTTGTCGTTCACGACCGGCGCTACGATCGGCTCGGGCGGGTTCATCGAGACGGCGAACGAGCGGCTCGGGGTTCGCAACCAGCAGGTGATCCGCTCGCCGCAGCAGCTCGCGAACGTGCCACTCGCCAAACGCGGATCGCAGACGCTGACGATCGGCGACGTCGCACGCGTCGCCTATGGCCATTCGCCACTGATCGGGACCGCGGTCATCAACGGCGGCCCCGGGATCATGCTCGTGATCGAGAAGTTCCCGGGCGCGAACACGATCGACGTGACCAACGGGATCCTCAAGGCGTTCAGGGAGCTGCAGCCGGGGCTGCCCGGGATCAACATCAACACGCACATCTTCCGGCAGGCGAACTTCATCCACACGGCGATCCACAACCTGTCGTTCGCCGTCGTGCTCGGCTGCATCCTCGTCGTGTTCGTGCTGCTCGCGTTCCTATTCCAGTGGCGCGCGGCGTTCGTCAGCCTGCTCGCGATCCCGCTCTCGCTCGGAGCGGCGGCGATCGTGCTCGACGCCGAGGGGACGACCGTCAACACGATGATCCTCGCGGGCTTCGGCGTCGCCGTCGGCGTCGTCGTCGACGACGCGATCATCGACATGGAGAACATCGTCCGGCGATTGCGCAACTGGCGCGCGCGCGGGCGGCGAACGACCCCCTTGCACCTGCTGCTCGCGGCCTCGCTCGAGGTGCGCACCGCGATCCTCTACGCGACGCTGATCAACATCGTCGCGGTCCTGCCGGTCGTGTTCGTCGGCGGCCTCACGGGCTCGTTCTTCCGGCCGCTCGCGATCGCGTACGCGCTCGCCGTGCTCGCGTCGATGATCGTCGCGCTGACGGTCACGCCGGCACTCGCGATGGTGCTGATGCCGACCGCTCGGCTGCACCCGAAGGATCCGCCCCTGATCGGGCTCCTCAAGCGCGGGTACCGCAAGCTGCTGGCGCCGGCCGTGAAGCGACCGATCGCGGCGATCGCGACCGTGCTCGCCGCGATCCTGGCGGGCGTGTTCGTCCTCCCCAACCTCGGCCAGGACCTGTTCCCGACATTCAAGGAGCAGGACCTGCTGATGCACTTCGACACGAAACCGGGAACTTCGCTGCCGGAGATGAAGCGAGTGGTCAGCCAGCTGCAGCAGAAGATGCTGCAGATCCCGGGTCATCCGGTGACGCAGGTCGGGTCGCACATCGGGCAGGCGCTGCTTGGTGAGGAGATCGCCGGGCCCGAGTTCTCCGAGCAGTGGATCACGCTCGCGCCGCGTGCGAACCTCGACTCCACGGCCGACGCTGTGCGCGCTGTGACGGCGTCGTTCCCGGGGACGTTCCTCGACCTCACGACGTACCTGCATGAGCGGATCGACGAGACGATCACGAGCGACACGCAGGACATCGTCGTCCGGATCGAGGGACCGAACTTCGGGACGCTGCAGCGCCTCTCCCAGCAGGTCAACAACAAACTCAACGGCACGCCGCATCTCGTCGACCTGCATCCGCAGTCGCAGGGCTACGTACCCCAGATCCAGGAGACCGTCAACGCCGCGGCCGCGGCCCGCTACGGGCTGACGCCGGGCGACGTGCGCCGGCAGGCCGCGATCCTATTCGGCAGCCAGGAGGTCGGCGAGCTGTGGTACGGCGGCATCGCGATCGGCGTCACCGGCTGGAGCATCCCGCAGGTGCGCCAGAACCTGAGCGATGTTCAGAGCGCACTGATCGACACGCCAGGTGGCGGACACGTACCGCTCGGGAAGGTCGCCGACGTCGTCGTCAACTCGACCCCGAGCGACATCACCCGGATCGACGGCTCGAACAAGATCGACGTCAACGCCAACGTCGCCGGCAGCGGCAACCTCAGCGCGGCGACGTCCGCGGTGTCGTCGCGCCTCGCCAAGATCACGCTCCCCGTCGGCTATCACATCGAGCTGCTCGGCGAGGGCGCCGAGCGCGAGTCCGCGCAGCACCGGCTGCTGCTGATGGGCCTCGGCGCCGCGATCGCGATCCTGTTCCTGCTCCAGGCCGCGTTCCAGAGCGTGCGCCTCGCGACGATGATGTTCCTGACGCTGCCCGTCGCGCTCGTCGGCGGGATCCTGTCAGCCTGGCTGTTTGTCGGCTCGATCGACCTCGGCGCGCTCGTCGGCTTCTTTGCCGTGCTCGGGATCGCTGCGCGCAACGGGATTCTGATGATCAGTCACATGCAGCATCTCGAGGAGCGTGAGGGTGTCCCGTTCGGGCGCGAGCTCGTCATGCGCGGCGCGAGCGAGCGGCTGTCGCCGATCCTGATGACCGCGCTCGCGACGGCGCTCGCGCTCGCGCCGTTCGTCATCTTCGGCGGGCGCCCGGGCCAGGAGATCGAGAACCCGATGGCGATCGTGATCCTCGGAGGTTTGGCGACCTCGAGCATCACGAACCTGTTCGTGCTGCCGGCCCTGTATCTGCGATTCGCGCACGGTCGCGCGCCGCAGGAGCCGATGCCGGAAGATCGTGGCTCGGAGGGCGATGACCCAACCGATCCAAACGGCGGCGGCTCGGGCGACGACCACCAGCCGCTGCAAGTTCCCCTGCACGCGTAAGGGAAACGGGTTTCGGCCGCGACGGCTTGGTTCGCTGCCGGGCAGCAGCGCGCTAAGGCGCTCCAATCGCAGCTGAGCGCGCAGGACAGCTCGCTGGAGCACTACCGCGGAACGATCGACTCGCTGCAGGCGCGGCTCCAGGCGATCCAGGCCGCCGTTGTCGTTCAAGAGCAGCTGCTGACGCAGGTACGCGACGAGCTCGTCGAGGCGCGGTCGCGGTTGACGGTCCTCCAAGGTCAGTTTGCGCGCGATCGTGCGGTGCTGGCCGCCGAGCTGCGCGCCGAGTACGAATCGCCTCCGCCGACCGTCGTCGGGGTGGTCGTCGATGCGCACGGCTTCGAAGACCTGCTCAGCCGCCTGAGCGACCTCCGTGCGATCGAGCGACGCAACACGCAGACGGTCGTGATGGTCCGCGATCAGCGCCGCGCGGGTGCAATTGCAGGCGCGGCGGCTGGAGGCCCTCGCGGCCCGGCGCGAGCGCGCGACCGCGGCCGTGCTCGTCGAGCGCGATCAGGTGGCGCAGCTGCGCCTGTCGATCGTCGACAAGGAGCTCGCGGTCGCACGAAGCCGCGCGCAGACGAGCAGTCAGCTGTCGGTGCTGCGCAAGCGGCCGACGCACGAGGCGCTCGTGCTCGGTCAGCAGGCGGCCGCTGCCCAAGCAGCGGCCTCCTCAGGTGGGGCGGCGGCGTCCGCCGGCGGCGCGTGCGCCAACACTCCGTTTGTCCCGCACGGCGGGTCCTCCGGGTTCTTCCAAGCAGCCGGCACGAACTATTCGGTCGGCGTCGAGCCGATCATCGCCGCCCGGCTCGACCAGCTCGGCCGCGCGCTCCAGCTCCACCTCGTCGGCATCTCCGGCTACCGCACGCCGCAGCACTCGGTCGAGGTCGGCGGCTTCGCCGACGATCCGCACACGCGCGGCCAGGCGTCCGACACCCCGGGCGTCGAGGGCGTGCCCGAGGCGACGCTCGAGCGCTTTTGCCTCACGCGTCCGTTCGGCGGGGCGGCCGAGGCCGATCACATTCAGCTGCTGTAAGCGCGGGGCGTGGGCTCGGCGCTCGCAGACCAATTGGTAGGGTCGCAGCTGGACCTGAGTACGCGACCGTGAGGGGACATATGGAAGGCAACACCGCAATCACCCGGCGCCAAGCCCTGCGCGACCTCGGCGCAGCGAGCCTTGGCGTGGGCGCGCTGGGGGGCGGGCTCGACGCGTTGCTCGCAGCCGCCGCGGCCGCAGCTCCGAAGATGGGATCGCTGAAGGACATCGAGCACGTCGTCATCCTGATGCAGGAGAACCGCTCGTTCGACCACTACTTCGGAACGCTGTCGGGAGTCCGCGGGTTCTCGGACAAGCAGGGCCGCGCCGCCTTCAACCAGAAGACGACGGCCGGCAAGACGCTGCATCCGTTTCACCTGACGAAGGGCTGCCTGCCCGACATCAGCCACGAGTGGGGTCCGCAGCATCGCTCCTGGGATGGCGGCAAGATGGACGGATTCGTCAGCGCCCGCGAGCCGGCCAGCGTCAACGGTCCCGCGGTCGCCGTCGAGACGATGGGGTACTACGACCGCTCCGACCTGCATTTCCACTACGCCCTTGCCGACGCGTTCACGATCTGCGACGCCTATCACTGCTCGGTGATCGGACCCACCGATCCGAACCGGCTGATGTCGATGTCGGCGACGATCGATCCGGCAGGCGCACACGGCGGACCGCTGCTGCAGACGAACCTGACGGGCCGACGCAACGCTTTCAGCTGGAGGACGATGCCCGAGCAGCTGTCCGCCAAAGGCGTGAGCTGGAAGGTCTACAACGACCCGGCCGGAGGAATCCTCGACAACGTGCTCACCTACTTCAAGCAGTGCACGCCGGGATCGAAGTTGAACGCGCAGGGGGTCAAGCCCACTTATCCCGCCGACTTCCTCTCGGACATCGCGCGCAACAAGCTGCCACAGGTCTCCTGGGTCCTGACCTCGATCGCCGACACCGAGCACCCCGATTTCTCCACCCCGCAGGCGGGCGAGACGGCGGCGCGCGCGGTCGTGCAGGCGATCCTGTCGAATCCGAAGATCTGGCAGAAGACCGCGCTGTTCATCACCTGGGACGAGAACGGTGGCTTCTTCGACCACGTCACGCCGCCGACCCCGCCGAAGGGCACCGCAGGCGAGTACCTGACGGTGGCGAAACTGCCGTCAGACACCAACTCGCTGCTCGGTGACGCTGAAGGGATCCGAGGTCCGATCGGCCTCGGGTTCCGCGTGCCGATGCTGGTCGTCTCGCCGTTCTCCCGCGGCGGGCTGGTGTGCCCGGATACGTTCGATCACACCTCGACGCTGCGCTTCCTCGAGACCCGATTCGGGGCGCCGGTACCGAACCTCAGCAAGTGGCGGCGCGGAATCACCGGAGACCTGACCAGCGCATTCAACTTCGCCGCCTCGCCGAAGTTCGCGAAGCCTTCGCTCGCCAAGCCGCGCGCCGGCGACACGAGCTGCTCCCCGGGCAACTCGACGCCTGTGAGCTCGACTGCGGGCGCGTTCCCCAAGCAGGAGAGCGGCAAGCGCAAGCTCCCCAGCGGAATCGTGAAGCGCTAGAGAGTTTCTTCAGTCCAGCTCACGCAGCAACTCGTCCAGGTCCAGCTCGTCGCCGAAGTCGGCGGCAAGATGGCCCTCGGAGTCGCGCGGCCATTGCTCCGGCGGCCGGTCCCACATCAGCTCGATGTCGTTGCCATCCGGATCGGAGACGTAGATCGCCTCGTGGGTCCCGTGGTCCGCGGTCTGGCGGATCGCCCAGCCCGCTGCTTTCAACCGCCGGTAGGCGTCGGCGAGCGCGCTGCGCGTTGGATACGCCAGGGCGACGTGATGCAGCCCGGTGACGCCGTCGGGCTGGGGCGGGCCGTCCTTCGATTTCCACGTGTTGAAACCGAGGTGATGGTGATAGCCGCCGGCTGACAGGAACAGGATGTCGCCGGTCGTCCCCCAGCCGGGCACGTCGCGCGCCGCGGCGATCACATCGAAGCCGAGGACATCGACGTAGAACGCGCGGACGCGGTCGATGTCCGCTGTTCGCAGATGCGCATGACCGACTCGGACGCCTGGGTCAATTGGGTCCGGAGCTTTGGCCGATGGCGTGATGCTCCCTTGCTGGCTCATACCGCGAACGATAGTCTTCCGCCGCCGCATCGGAGCTATTGCAACGAGGTTGCTCTGCAACTCACGCACGTGAGCGGCTTGCCCGGTTCGCCGGTTCGCCCTAGCCTCGCCCTGACGATGAATCAGATCCTGAGCTCGACCGCCCCACCGGAGCCCACCTCCGTGAGCCCCTCGCGAGACGGTGGCGCGTCCTCGGACGGCCGGTCGGGGAGCCCATTGCTACAGATCTCCAACGCGATGGTCCGCCTCTATAAGGAGGCCTATGGCCGCGGCCCGACAAAGGCACGCGCGCAGTTCGCCGGGCCGGACACGCTCGTGATCTTGCTCGAGGACAGCATGACCGTCGTCGACCGCAACCTGGCTGCGATGGGTGAGCATGAGCGGCTGCGCGAAAGCCGACTGTTCTTCCAGCATGCGCTCGAGGATCAGTTCCGTGCGGTGATCGAACGCACGCTCGGGCGGCGAACGGTCGCATTCATCAGCGGCATCGACAGCCGCCACGACGTCGCGATCGAGGTGTTCACACTCGAGCCCCAAGCGCAGCCGCCCCATCCGACTGACGCCCCCGACGCGCGTCGCTAGCCAACCGGGACCTACGCGTCGTGGGTGGGCGCTGTGCTCCGTCTCGCTGGCGGTTCTCGTCTGCGCCTCTTCTGCCAGGGCGACCGCACCGTACCTGCCGAAACGTCCGCTGCTGAAGACGCCGTGGACGCACTCGGTGTCGACCGTCGCGCCACTGCCCGACTACCCCCGTCCGCAGCTTGAGCGCGCCGACTGGCTGAGCCTCAACGGACGCTGGCAATATCAGCGCGCGCGTGTGGGGGAGGCGCCGCCGCTGCGGCAGAACCTGGCGCAGACGATCCTCGTGCCGTTTCCGTCTCAGTCGGCTCTGTCGGGGATCGAGCGCGAGGACCGGGCGGGCTGGTACCGGCGCGCGTTCAGGGTGCCGCACAGCTGGTCCGGGCGGCATCTGCTGCTGAACTTCGGCGCTGTCAGCTGGGCTGCTCGCGTGTACGTCAACGGGCGCCTCGCCGGGACGCATCGCGGCGACTACGACTCGTTCTCCCTCGACATCACGCACCTGGTCAGCCAGCGCGGGGCGAACGAGTTGGTGGTCGGCTATGTCAATCCGATCGGCAGCGCCGGCGAGCCGGTCGGCAAGCAGATCGTCGGCGCGCCGTACGCGATCTATCACACGGCGTCGAGCGGGATCTGGCAAACGGTATGGCTGGAGCCCGTGGGCGCGGTGCATGTCAAGCACCTCGACCTGAGGCCCGATCTGCGCCGCAATCGGATGATCGTCACGGCGACGACCACCGCGCCGGTCGGTGGGTCGAGCGTCATCGCCGAAGCGTTTGCCGGCAAGCGATTGGTCGCGAGTGCGGTCGGGCGCCCGGGGCGACCGTTGGCGCTGGCGATCCCGCACGCACGGCTGTGGTCCCCGACGGACCCGTTCCTGTACGGACTGCGGATCCGGCTGCTCGGCGGCGGCGGTATTACCGAGGATCAGGTTCAGAGCTACTTCGGCATGCGCTCGGTCTCGCTTGGGCGTGTCGGCGGCGCGGTGAGGATCCTGCTCAACGGGCACTTCTTGTTCCAGACCGGCGCGCTTGACCAGGGCTATTGGCCCGACGGCATGTACACGGCTCCAACGGACGCCGCGTTGCGATTCGACATCGAGTCGGCCAAGCGGCTTGGCTACAACATGCTCAGGATGCACGTCAAGGTCGAGGCCGACCGCTGGTACTATTGGGCCGACAAGCTCGGGATGCTCGTCTGGCAGGACATGCCCAACCTGCCCGTCGCCGGCGTATCAACCGTGCCGACTGCTGCTGCGCAAGCCGAGTTCCGCCGTGAGCTGAGCGCGGTCGTCGCAGAGCGTGCATCGCATCCGTCGATCGTCGTGTGGGTGCCGTTCAACGAGGGCTGGGGCCAGTTCGCTCTCGGCTCGATCACGCGGCAAGTCCGTGCGCTCGACCCGACGCGGCTCGTCGATACACAGAGCGGAAGCGCCAACTGCTGCGCGGCGATCGAATCGCCCAGCAGCGACATCCGCGACTCCCATCTCTACTTCGGGCCGTTCGCGGTCGCCCCCGATCGGCGAGCGTCAGTGATCGGAGAGTACGGCGGCGTGATCCCGTTCGCGCCTGCTAAAGACCGCTGGCCCGGGACGCCGACGAGCATCGGTTCGCCGGCGTCCTCGTGGCCGCCGGCGAACATCGTCTCGCTGCTGCGAGCCCAGTATGCGGAGCTGGCGCTCGAGCTGCGCATCCGAGGTCTGTCGGCGGCCGTGTTCACAGAGCTCGGGGCCTACGAGCAGGAGCTGGGGATTGTTTCCTACGACCGTCGCGTGTTCACGTTGTCGCCTTTCCTGCTGCGGGCCCTGAACCACTCTCTGATCTCTGCCTCTGAGCGGGCGGCCGGGCTGCGGGCCCCCGGTGCTTCGATTCCCCGGGGCACGAGCGGCCTGTGGCGCTTCGACGAGGCCGGCGGCGCGAGCGCCGGGGACGCGAGCGGGTACCGCCACCCGTTGACGCTGTCGGGCGGCGCCGGCTGGACCCGTGGCGTGCGCGGTGGCGCGCTGTCGATCACGGGCGCGGGGCAGCAGGCCAGCACGGACGGACCGGTGATCGATACGCGGCGCTCGTTCACGGTCTCCGCGTGGCTGAACTCGGCCCTGGCGCGTCAGTCCGGTTCGGCCGTGAGCGAGCCGGGCACGACTGGCTCGAGCTTCTCGCTCGGCATCGCGACGGAGGGACCGAGCCCAGGGGAGCGCGCCGGCTCCGTCGCGATCGGCAAGCCGCTGCCGCCGCAGCGGACGTGGTGGACGCTCGTCGTGCCGGCGGGTACCGGCTGTCCTGCATCGAGTTGCGGCGTGCAGGCGAGCCTGCACTACGACGATGGGCGCTACAGCCCCGTCGCCGGCAGCTGGCACGACGTGACTGGTGTCTACGACGCGGCGGGCGCGACGACCGCGCTGTATGTCGACGGGATCCCCGAGGATGTCGAGCACGTCTTCGGCCTGCCGGCGGCGAGCGGCCCGCTGACGGTTGGGGCCGGATTGTCGGACTACGCGCCGACGGACACTTTCGTGGGCTCGATCGACGAGCTCCGCACGTACGCTCGCGCGCTCAGCCCGACCGAGGTCTGGCAGCTGTACAAGGCGCAGGTCGGTGGTCGCAGCAGGGGCTCTCATGCCTCCGCCGCTCGCCACATGTCGGATCCCTGACATCGCTGAAGAAAATCCCGTCCAGTGGTTTTGGAGCGTCACACTGGAGCTTCGACGAAGGCTCCGGCACCGTCGCCGGCGATTCGTCCGGGGGCGGGCACGATCTGACCTTGCAGGGCGGTGCATCGTTCGGGCCCGGGCTGGTCGGTCCCTTTGCGCTGTCGCTGAGCGGCGCCGGTCAGTACGCCGCGAGCGCCGGTGAGGTGATCGACACGACCCAGAGCTTCTCGGTCTCGGCATGGGTCAAGCTGGCGAATACCAACGGTTACCAGACGTTCGTGAGTCAGGATGGCAGTCAGGTCAGCGGCTTCTACCTACAGCTGCGAGGGGATAGCCACCGCTTTGCGTTCACGCGGATCACGTACGACTCGCCCGCGGGGCTCGGGACGATCGCCGGCGCCGACTCGATCATCCCGCAACCTGGAGTGTGGTACCACCTCGCCGGCGTCTACGACTCGGTCAAGCAGACGATCTCGCTGTACGTCAACGGCAAGCTCCAGCAGACGCAGTCGTTTGTCCCCAACTGGCAGGCGAGCGGACCGCTCGCCGTCGGCCGCGGCAAGTTCGGCGGCAACCCTGTCGACTTCGTCTCAGGCAGCATCGACGACGCTCGCAGCTATTCGGGCGTGTTGAGCGCCAGCCAGATTGCCTCGCTAGCCGGTCCCGGCAGGCTCAGTGTCGACGCATCGCAAACGGCCTGCGCGATGACCTGATGCGAAAGCTGGCCGCGCTCCAGCCCGGTTATTTCCGCGTTCCCGGCGGCAATTATCTGGAAGGCAACACGATCGACACTCGCTTTGACTGGACGACGACGATCGGTCCGATCGAGGGCCGTCCCGGCCATTTCAACAGCGCCTGGGGCTACTGGTCACAGGACGGCATGGGCCTGCTCGAGTACCTCGAGTTGGCCGAGCAACTCCACGCCCAGCCGCTGCTGGCGGTCTGGGCGGGCTACACGCTCAATGGTACGGTCGTCCCGCAGGCGTCGCTTGCGCCGTACGTCCAGGACGCGCTCGACGAGATTCGGTACGCCACCGGACCGGTCGCTTCGCCGTGGGGTGCCCGTCGCGCGGCCGACGGACACCCCGCGCCGTTCGACCTGAAGATGGTCGAGATCGGCAACGAGGATCAGTTCGACCGTTCGGGCAGCTACAACGCGTATCGCTACCCGATGTTCTACGACGCGATCAAGGCGGCCTACCCGGACCTCGAGCTGGTCGCAACGACGCCTGTGAGCAGCCGTCCAATGGATGTCCTCGACAACCGCTACTACGACAGCGATCCAACGTTCTTCGCCAGCAACGCGCACCTGTTCGACAGCGCCAGCCGCACCGGTCCGAAGATCATCGTCGGCGAGTACGCGGCGACGCAGGGCACGCCAACCGGAACGCTCGCGGGGGCGCTCGGGGAGGCCGCCTTCCTCACCGGTTTGGAGCGCAATGCCGACCTCGTGATCGGTGCGTCGTACGCGCCGCTGCTGGTGAACGTGAACGCGCCGAGTTGGCCTACCAACCTGATCGGCTACGACGCGCTGAACAGCTACGGGTCGCCGTCCTACTGGGCGCAGACGATGCTTGCGGCCGGCCACGGGGACAATGTCGTCGGCTCGCAACTGGTATCCGGGGCGGGCACGCTGTTTGACGTCGCCAGTCACCGCGCCGGCCACACCTATGTCGTGGTCGTCAACGACGGGACCCATGCGGCCGCGACCGCTGTGTCGCTGGCAGGCCTGTCCGGCGGGCCAGCGGGGGTACGGCGACGACGCTGAGCGGAGATCCGACGGCGATGAATTCGCTCGCCCAGCCGACCGCGATCAGCCCGAGGTCAAAGGCCCTCGGGCAGCTCGGGTCGCGCTTCCGCTACACATTCCCTGCGAACTCCTTGACCGTCCTTGACCTGAGCACCTCGTAACCGTGAACCGTCTCGCGCCTGTTATGGGCCTGCTGTGCGCCACGCTGATCGCCGGCGGGTGCGGGGGAAGCAAGCGCTCGGGCGCGAGCGTGGCGTCCACATCGACCTCGAGCAGCGTCGCCGTCGTGTCGAGCGACACGACGGCGACCAGCTCGACGACGATCACGCCGACGACGATCACGCCGACGACGCCGCAGACGACGACGACGGCGAGCGCGACATCACGGGCTGCCCACCGATCCAAGGCGAGCCATACAGGGGCCAATCCGAGCGGACCGGTTGGGCATGACGGCAGCACCACTGGTAGCTCCGGAGGGCGCGGCGGGACGTCCGGGGGCGCGGGATTGGAGCCCGCACAGTTCGGGCGGCTGTCCGCGGCGTTCACGATCACCTCGGCCGGCGGTCTCGACCCCACCGCCGTCTCGCTGCCGCCGGTCGGCTCGATCACGCTCGCCGTCGTCTCTCGTAACGGACGGCGGCATCTCGTTCAGCTGCGTATGCCCTCCGGGTTGCGCGGCCTGACGGTACCGGCCCATGGCCGGGCGACGGCCGTGCTCCACGCAGTCAAGCCCGGTCGCTACGTCGTCGAGGTCGACGGGCTTGCGCGGGGATTGGTGCTCGTCGGCGGGACGACCGTATCGCGATAGCGTGGCCTCGGCGCGTCGGCGCGTCGGCGCGTCGGCGTCTCGGCGTCTCGGTGCCGCTGTGCGGGACTGACGCACGTGACTAATCTCTCGGCACGATGACCGATACGGGCGATCTCGAGCGGCCACGGTTCGCCCGGCTGTACATCCAGGCCGCAGCACGCGCGGAGCGCCGCGGCGCGACCGAGCACCGGCGCCGGTTACTGGCCGGCCTGCGCGGGATCGTTGCCCGACCAGAACGTGGCACTGAACGAGCTGAGGCGCGTGCTGCGCGCCGGCAAGGAACTGCGCTTCTACGAGCACCTGATCGCTCGTTCGGGTCCAAGACGTGTGTTGCTCCAGGCCCTCGACCACAGCGGGCTATGGCCCGCCGTTGCCGGCGGCTGTCACCCCGCCCGCGACACCGCCGCGGCGATCGAGCAGGCCGGCTTTGGGATCGAGTCCAGCGAGCTGATGATGTTCTCGACCTCGTCGCTCGAGCCGAAGATCCCGTACATCCTCGGGACTGCACGCCGGAACGACTGATCTCTGAGAGGATCTGCGCCGATGGGTGACCTGAACGAGTCCGGGACGGAGGTCTCGCGATAGCCCGCCTGGCCGGCAAGGTCGCGCTGATCACCGGCGGCGCGGGGAGCATCGGCCTGGCCACTGCACGGGCGTTCGTCGCCGAGGGTGCGCGGGTGTTGATCGTCGATCTGCAAGCCGATGCGCTCGAACGTGCCGCGGCAACGATCGACGGCGACGCGGTGGCGTGGGTGGCGGCCGACGTAGCCAGCTCTGAGCAGGTGCGCTCGGCGGTAGCGGCGACTGTGGAGAAGTTCGGCAAGCTCGACATCGCGTTCGCGAACGCCGGCATCTTCGGCGTCGTCTCGCCGCTCACCGATTACCCCGTCGACGTGTTCGAGCGCGTGATCGCCGTCAACGTGCTTGGCGCGTTTCTGGTCGCCAAGCACGCGCTCGCGGTGATGGAGGACGGCGGCAGCTTGATCATCAACTCGAGTGTCGTCGGCCTCACCTCCGATCGCGGAATCGGCGCGTACGCAACGTCCAAGCACGCGGTCGTGGGGCTGATGCGAACGGCGGCGAAGGAGATGGCGCCGAAAGGCATCCGCGTCAACTCGCTGCACCCCGGGCCGACCGACAACGACTTCCAGCATGCGATCGAGGTCGAGGCGATCGGCGCATCGCGCGAGGAGTCGGCGAAGGCGTTTGAACAGATGATCCCGCTTGCGCGCCACGCCACCCCGGACGAGATCGCGCAGGCAGTGGTGTTCCTGGGCAGCGACGAGAGCCGGTTCATGACCGGCGCAACGATCGCGGTCGACGGCGGGCTCAGCATCTAGGGCACACCAGCGCTTTAACGATTTCGGCTCGAGCCGAGTCGGTCTGCCGCGAGCGTTAGAAAACGTCGGCTCGAGCCGAGCCGGGCTGCCGCGAGCGTTAGAAAACGGTTTGTGCACACGTTTGCGGTTGACACGTGCAGCGCTCCGCACTATGGTCCTGCAAACGATTGCAATTCGCCGTGGCTCGGCATCCGTTGTCGCCGCGTCGGACCGGAGGGAGAGAGAGATGAGGATCTTGCGCAACTGCGCGTGGGCTGGACTCGCTCTGGCCGCAGCGGCCGTGCTCGCAGCCTGTGGGAGCAGTAGCAGCAGCAGTAGCAGCACGAGCGCAAATAGCACCAGCAGCGGTGCCAGCAGCAATGCCGCCCCGATCACGATCGGCGCGTCGCTCTCACTGTCGGGAGACTTCGCGTCCGACGGCCAGGCATTTCAGCGTGGCTACCAGCTGTGGGCCGAGTACCAGAACGCCCACGGCGGGTTGCTCGGGCACCAGGTCACGATGCACATCCTCAATGACGCCTCGAGCCCGGCGCAGGTCGTGACGAACTACCAGAAGCTGATCGGCTCGGACAAGGACCCGCTCGTGTTCGGCCCGTTCTCGACGCTGCTGACGCTGCCGTCGGCGCGCGTTGCGGCGCGCTACGGCTACGCGTTCGTCGAGGGTGCCGGCGGTGGCCCGGCGGTGTTCGGCTCTGGCCTGCACAACGTGTTCGACGTCTCCGTCCCGGTGAAGGACGACCTCGTGACGTTCGCGCAGTGGGTCGCGGCGATGCCCGCCAGCCAGCGGCCCAAGACGGCGGCGTATGCGACGGTCAACGACCCGTTCACGCAACCGCAGATCCCGGTGGCACAGAGCATCCTGGAAGGGGCCGGCGTCAAGACCGTCTCCTCGAAGGTGTTCCCGGCCGAGGTGACCGACTTCACGCCAATCGCCACGCAGATGGCCTCGACGAAGGCCGACGTCGCCGTCATCGGCTCGGTCGACGTGCCGACCGTGTCCGCCTTCATCCACTCCTTCATCCAGCAGCACTACAACCCGAAGGCGTTCATCGCCACCGCAGGACCGGACCAGGGCGCCGCGTTCGTGAAAGCCGTCGGTCCGGCGAACACCGAGGGCGTGTTCGTGCCCAACGGCTGGTATGGCGGATTCCAGAAGGCCGACAGCCAGCAGATGGTCCAGGCGTACATCGCCAAATACGGCGGGACTCCGTCGGACATCAACGCCGACGTCGCCGAGGGCTACTCCGTCGGGCAGGTGGTGGCACAGGCGGTCGCCGCCACGCACAGCCTCGACAACGCAAAGATCATCAGCTACCTGCACAGCGGCGTGACACTGGATAGCGTTCAGGGACCGGTGAAGTTCGACGACCTCGGACAGAACACGGTGCTCAAGGCGCTGACGTTCCAGTGGCAGACCGGCAAGTACCTCCAGACGCTGCCGACGACTGCCACCGGATCGAAGCCGCCCGTCTTCCCCAAGCCTGCCTGGAAGGGCTAACGCTTGTCGGCGACCGACCTAGTCCACGCGATCGTCGACGGAGTCCTGACCGGCGGCGTCTACGCCTTGATGGCCGCCGGTCTGACGCTGATCTTCGGCGTCATGGACATCATCAACATCGCGCAGGGAGTGATGATCGTGCTCGGCGCGTACCTCAGCTACGAGCTGTCGGTCCACCTCGGCATCGGTCTGCTCCCGGGACTGCTGCTGACAGTGCCGACGATGTTCGTACTCGGGGTCGCGATCGAGTTCTTCTTCATGCGCCGGCTGCGGGACTCAGACCGGACGGGAATGTCGATCCTTGTGACGTTCGCGGTGGCGATCGTGATCGAGGGGATCCTCAGCGCTGTCTTCGGCGTCGACTACGTGCAGCTGCACGCCTCATACGTCGATAAATCGGTCTATGTGCTGGGCTTCTACCTGCCCTACATCTACCTGATTGGTTTCGCGCTGGCGGTCGTGCTCCTGGCGGCGCTGTACTGGCTGCTCTACCGCACGAAGTTCGGGCGCGCGGTCCGGGCATCGCTGCAGAACCGCACCGCCGCTGACCTGATCGGGATCAACGTCAACCGCGTGCGCACGATCTCGGTGGGCATCGGCGTCGCGGTTACTGCCGTCGGCGGGATGGTGTTCGGCGCCACCACGGCGTTCAACCCCAACAGTGGCTATGACCTCATCTCTCGACTGCTGGCGATCGTGATCCTCGGCGGGATGGGCAGCATCGGCGGTGCGATGGCGGCCGCCGTGTTCATGCTCGTCGTCAGCGACGTCGTCGCCGTCGCGTGGTCCCCAACCTGGGCGCCACTGGTGTTCTTCGCGGTGCTCGTCGTCGTGCTCTCGGTCAGGCCGCAGGGGCTGTTCGGCTCCACAGCCGCACGGGCTCAATGACCGGCGTGCTCGCACGCCGCGGGCTCGCGGCCGGAGGGGTCGCGGCAGCGCTGCTAGTGCTGGCGCTGTTCCCGCTCGTGATCACCGACCCGACCGCGACCTCGATTGCGGTGATCACGCTCGTGTTCATGGTCGCGACCGCGGCGTGGAACGTGTTCAGCGGCTACACCGGCTATCTCGCGCTCGGCCATGCCGTGTTCTTCGGCACCGGTGGCTACACGGTCGCGCTCGCGGCCCGCGACTGGCACTTCAAGGGCGGCTGGGACGTCTTCGCCCTGCTGCCGGTCGGGGGGCTCGTCGCCGCCGCGATCGCGATTCCCGTCGGCGTGATCGCGCTCCGCACCCGTCGGCACACGTTCGTCGTCGTAACGATCGCGATCTTCTTCATCTTCCAGCTCGCGGCGTTCAACCTCGGCTTCACCGGGGGCACCTCCGGAATCGAGCTGCCAATCGCAACGTTCCCGGTCGCCACGTACAACAACCCCTTCTACTACGTCGGGCTTGTGATTCTCGTGTTCACGGTCGCCATGTCCTGGGCGGTGCGCCGCTCCCGGTTCGGGCTGCAGCTCCTCGCGGTCCGTGACGACGAGGCCCGCGCGCGCGGCCTCGGCGTGAGGACCGAGCGGATCAAGTTGGCGGCGTTCGTGCTCTCCGCGTTCCCGGTCGGGATGGTCGGCGGGCTGTACTTCTACTTTCTCGGCCAGATCTTCCCCCAGTTTGCCTTCGACCCGCTGTTTGACATCTCGATCGCGCTGATGGCGTTCCTCGGCGGGATCGGCACGCTGGTTGGCCCGGTGCTGGGCGCCGCCGTGCTCGAGGCGCTCCAGCAGTACCTGACGGAGTCGGTGTCCGGCAGCGGGACGTACCTGATCGTCTACGGGGTCCTGTTCCTGGTGGTGATCCTGCTGCTTCCGCGCGGGGTCGTCCCAAGCATCACCCAGCTGCTCGCGAGCCGGCGCGCCCGGGCAGCCGACAGCACGGAGGGGCCGCCACGCGACCCCGTTACGCGCAGCGTCGCCGGAGCAGCTCGATGAGCACGATGCTCGAGGTCACCGGGGTTTCGAAGTCGTTTGGCGGTGTGCAGGCGCTGTCGGCCTGCCACATCGGCGTTGCGAAAGGGTCGATCCATGGTCTGATCGGGCCCAACGGCTCCGGCAAAACGACGCTGTTCAATGTGATCACCGGGTACGAGCGCATCCAGCAGGGCGAGGTCCACTTCGATGGAGCGGAGATCACGAACGCGCCGCCGGACCGCGTATTCGGGCTGGGGATCGGACGCACGTTTCAGCTCACGCGAATCTTCGCGCGGTTGACCGTGCTCGAGAACATGCTCGTGGCCACCCAGCGCAGGGAAGGCTGGCTGCGCGGCCTGCTCCACCGCGCCGGCTCACCGGCCGAGAAGCGCCGCGCGACGGAGCTGCTCGAGTTCGTCGGAATCGAGCGACTCGCGGACGAGCCTGCCGGCAACCTGTCGTTCGGGCAGCGAAAGCTGCTCGAGCTTGCCTCGCTGCTCGTCGCGGACCCCGACGTACTGCTGCTCGACGAGCCCGCCGGCGGCGTCAACCCGACCCTGATCACGCACCTGGCCGATCGCATCAACGAGCTCAATAAAGCCGGCAAGACGTTCCTCGTCGTGGAGCACAACATGGAATTCGTGATGAACCTCTGCCACCAGGTCACGGTCCTGAGCCAGGGGACGCCGCTGGTTTCCGGCCGTCCGGACGAGGTTCGTGCCAATCCCGCGGTGCTCGACGCGTATCTCGGTGGCGAGGACGATCCCGAAACCCAGCGCGAGCTCGCCGAGGGGGTCAGTCATCACGAGCCGGCCCCCGTGCGGACGGCCGCGATGACCGTGGTGCAGCCGCGGAAGAAGCTCGGAGGCCCCGAGCCGCTGCTGAGCGTCCGCGGCGTGACCGCCGGCTACGGCGGCGGCGACATCCTCAAGCAAGTCTCCTTCGAGGTGCTGGAGGGCGGGATCACCTGCATCGTCGGACCAAACGGTGCCGGCAAGTCGACGCTGCTCGCCACGATCAGTGGGCTCCTGCGACTGCGCCAGGGGGAGATCCGCTTCGGCGGTGAGGTCATCTCAGGGCTCGCGCCCAGAGAGGTTCTCGGTCGTGGCATCGCCCACGTGCCACAGGTCCACAGCTTGTTCAACGAGATGACAGTGCGAGAGAACGTCGAAATGGGCGCGTTCACCGTCAGCGACCGGGCGCTCGTTCAGCAGCGGCTGAAGGCCGTCGAGGAGCTGTACCCGATCGTGCGTGACCGTGCCGACGAAAAAGCCGGCAGCCTGTCCGGCGGCCAGCAGCGCCTCGTTGAGTTCGCCCGTTCGCTGATGCTCGATCCAGCCATGATCGTGCTCGACGAGCCCTCGATGGGTCTCGATCCGCAGACCCGCCAGATCGTGTTCGAGATGGTGGAACTGATGAACCGGCAAGGCAAGACGATCCTGCTGGTCGAGCAGAACGCGCGCGCCGGACTGAAGCTCGGCACCCACGGGGTAGTGCTCGAGAACGGGATCGTCCGGCTGCAAGGCTCCGGCCGCGAGGTGCTCGAGCATCCGGAGATCGGAGCGCTGTACCTCGGGGGCGCGGTCACGACCGGTGCCGGGAGCGCATGATCGCCGACGTCGTCGTCGCCGGCGCGGGCCACAACAGCCTGATCTCCGCGGCCTACCTCACTCGCGCCGGCCACCGCTGCTTAGTCCTTGACGCCAGAGCCGTCCCCGGCGGGGGCGTGGCCAGCGAGGAGTTGCTGCTGCCCGGTTGCAAGCTTGACTCCTGCTCGACCGGCCACACGCTGATCCAGACCAACCCACTGCTGGCTCGCGACGAACTCGGCCTGCTCGCCGACCACGGCCTCGAGTACATTGCGCCCGACCCGGTCGCGCATGTGGTTTTCAGGGACGGCAAATCACTGACCATGTGGCTCGATCTCGAGCGCACCTGCGAGGAGATCGCCGGCTTCTCCCGCGCCGACGCGGGTGCCTACCGGCGATTGCTTGCCGAATACGACTCGGTCAAGGAGGTGTTCGCGCGCCACCGCTTCACGCCCGTCGGGTTCGGCCCGAGCTTTGAGGAGATGCTCAGCTGCCGGCCGGACGGCGCACGCTGGCTGCGGCGGGCGGCAATGAGCGCCTGGGCGGTCGTTCGCCACGAGTTCGAAAGCCGCCACGTTCAAGCATTTCTGCTGTGGATGGCGTTCCAAACCGGGCAGCCCGTGGACTGCGCCGGGTCAGGGCCGCTGGCCTATTCGATCGTTTTCGGCCGCCAGCGGCGCAGCTGGTCGATTCCGCGAGGCGGCTCGGGCGAACTTGCCCGCGCGCTCGTGGAGGTGATTGAAGCGGGTGGAGGTGAGGTCCTGTGCGGCAAGCACATTGTCAGTCTTGTGCTTGAGGATGGGAGGTGCGTCGGCGTCGAGACCTCGGACGGAGAGCGCTTCATCGCGCGTGAAGCGGTGCTCTCGACGATCCACGTCAAGGATCTCGTGCAGATGGCCCCGCCCGACGCGTGGGGCGCTGAGTTTCTGTACGGCATCAGAACGTTTGACGAAGGGGTCTCAGCGTTCGCCGCGCATTACGTCACGACCGAGCCGCCCCGTTATCAGGCGCGCGACGGCAGCGAGCTGACCGCGGTCTCCGCAGGGGTTGCCGGCTGGCCGGAGGAGATCATGCGAATGGGACGAGACGTGAGGGAGGGACGGCTTGTTCGCGACGGCGCGTGGCTGCTGTTCCCGACTCCGACCGTGGCCGATCCGTCCCGCGCCCCCGCGGGCCACCACACGGTGAAAGTGCTCGGAATGCAGCCGTACGATCCGGGCACCGGGCCGCAAGCCTGGGACCAGCTACGCGCAGAGATCGCCTCGGTACATCTCGAGCACTTTCGGCGCGCAGCGCCGAATCTCGTTGCAGAGACGATTCTCGCCGAGCTCGTCCTTGCTCCGCCCGATCTCGAGCGCGCCAACCCGCATATGTGGCACGGCAGCTTCCACGGAGGCGACCGCTCGATCGCCAACAGCGGCGCGCTGCGGCCGGCACCAGGCTGGGCCCAGCATCGGATGCCGATTTCCGGTCTCTACCAGACCGGGGGCACCACGCATCCTGGCGGTTCGGTCACGGGCGCTCCCGGCCGCAACGCGGCGATCGTGATGCTGAGCGATCTCGGCCACGACCCGGAGGAGGTGATGCGCGGTGCCGCTCCAGTGCCCGCGGGTCGCGACTAAGTGGCAGGCGACGAGCTCGATCGGATAATGGCCGCGGTGCGCAGCTCGGTCACGATCCGCGATGTGGCGCGGGTGGCGAACGTTCACCCGGGCACGGTTTCGCGTGCGCTGAACGAGGAAACCCGCGCGCTCGTCAACCAGGAGACTGCCGAACGCGTCCTGCGCGCTGCCGAGCAGCTCGGCTACCGGCCCAACCGGATCGCCCGCGGGCTGAAGACGAGCCGCTCGTACACGATCGGGGTGCTGATCCCCGACATCACCAACCCGCTGTTCCCGCCGATCCTGCGCGGGATCGAGGATCGGCTCGACGAAGCCGGCTATACGTCGCTGATCGTCAACACCGACAACGACCGCGAGCGCGAGCGCCGCCAGCTTGAAGCGATGCGCGCTCGTCAGGTTGATGGCTTCATCTCCGCCACCGCGCGGCTCGATCGCGAGCTGCTCGCGGACGTCGCCGCCGGTGGGACGCCGCTGGTTCTGGTCAACCGCAGTCTCGAGGACGGATCGGTGCCGGCGGTCACCGTCAACGACCGACAAGGGATTCGGCTCGCGGTCGAACACGTCGCGGCGCTTGGTCATGCGCGGATCGGACATGTTGCGGGCCCGCAGAATACATCCACCGGGCATCGTCGCCACCTCGGTTTCGTCGAAGCGATGCGCGCCGCGGGGCTGCGCGCCCCGAAGGCCTATGTCCGTTTCAGCAGGTGGTTCACCGAGGAGGAAGGGGCTCGGGTGTGTGCCGAGTTGCTCGACAACACGCCCGACCTCACGGCGATCGTCGCTGCTAACGACCTGCTCGCGATCGGCTGCTACGACACGCTTGAGTCGCGCGGTCTGCGCTGCCCCGCGGACCTATCGATCGTCGGCTTCAATGACATGCCGTTCGTCGATCGCCTGCGGCCACCGTTGACCTCGGTGCGTGTCCCACAGCGCGAGGTCGGCACGGTGGCCGCCGACATGCTGCTTCAGCTGCTGGCCGACGGTGAACAGCCGGCACGCGAGATCCTGCTGGAGCCGACGCTGATCACGCGCGGTTCGGCGGCAGCGCCACGCACGTCGTGAGCACGATGCCGGACGCTCGCGTTCAGGCCGCGATCGACAACTGGGGCCCGCGCCTGATCGCAAACGGAGTCGACTACAACGATTTTGTCCGTACCACCGCGTCGATCTCGAGGTGGGAGGACTGGCTCGACGCCTGGACTCGGACCGCTGATGTGCATCTGGATCTGGCCGATCGGGCATTGCAGGCTGGACATCGGCGCAGCGCGGGGGAGGCGTTTCTGCGCGCGGCAGTGTGCTTTCACTTCGCGAAGTTCGTCTGGGTGCTGGATCCGGCTCGCAACCGCGCCGCGACCTCGTCCGCGGCGCGGGCGCTGTATCGCGCGCATGCGCTGCTCGATCCGTCGGCATTGCGGATCGAGGCGCCGCTCGGTGATGCCATGGTCGTAGGCAACCTGCGAGTCCCACGAGCCGTGCGGTCCGTGCCGCTCGTGATCCTGATCCCCGGCCTCGACTCGACGAAGGAGGAGTTCTGGCTGTGGGAGTCGGTGTTCCTCGACCGCGGGATGGCGACGTTCTCGCTCGACGGGCCCGGGCAGGGGGAGACCGGGTTTGCAACGCGCATCCGGCCCGACTACGAGGTCGCCGTCGCTGCGGTGCTCGACGTGCTGGCCGGCCGCCCCGAGCTCGATCTCGGTCGCGTTGCGGCAGCCGGTGTCAGCCTCGGTGGCTATTACGTCGCCCGGAGCGCCGCGTTTGAGCCGCGGCTGCGGGCTGTCGCCGGGGTCAGCGGGGCCTACGACATGGGCGCCGCGTGGGATGCGCTGCCTGGACTGACGCGAGAAGCGTTCGTGCACCACAGCGGCGCGGGCGACGCCGAGGAGGGCCGGCGGCGTGCCGCCGAGCTAAACCTGGGTGGCGTCGCTGCGCTGATCGAGCAGCCGTGTCTGGTCGTGACCGGCAAGCGCGACCGCGTGATCGGCTGGGAGCAGACACGGCGGATCGCCGACGAGGCTCCGCGTGGCGAGTTCGTCCTGTACGAGGAGGGGACACACGTCTGCAACAACATCCCGTTCAAGTACCGGCCGCTGGTGGCGGACTGGCTCACCGAACAACTTGGATGATCGGCGCGGGGGTCACGCGCCGTGAGGATGCGCGCCTGTTGCGCGGCCAGTCGCAGTTCGTCGATGATCTCGTGCGGCCCGGGGTGGCGCATGTCGCGTTTGTGCGCAGCCCGTACGCGCACGCATCGATCACCTCGGTCCGCCTGCCGGCCGGTGGGGATGGACTCGTTGCGGTGCTGACGGCCGAAGACCTCGGCGACGGTCTGCGGGCGTTTCCCGTCTCGCCACTCGAGGGCGCCGAGTTAGCCGATCAGCCGCATCCGATCCTGGCGCGCGACTCGGTGCGCTACGTCGGGCAGCCCGTCGCCGCGGTGATCGCGCAGTCGCGTGCGCTGGCGGAGGACTTCGTTGAGGCCGTCGAGATTGACTACGAGCCGCTGGAGGCGGTCGTTGATCCGCACGCGTCGGAGGTCGCGCTGATGCGGTGGTCGCGCTCGAGCGGCGATGTCGACGGGGCGTTTGCCCGTGCCGCCCACGTCGTGCGCGGGTCCTATGCGCTGCCTCGCTTGGTCGCTGCGCCGATCGAGCCGCGTGGCTGCGTCGCCGAGCACGACGCCGCCGGCGACCAGCTGACGCTGTGGTGCTCGGCGCAGGACACACATCGCCCGCTTGCCCAGCTCTCGCACATCCTTGGACGTCCGGAGGAGCGGATCCGGGTGATCGTGCCCGACGTGGGCGGCGCCTTTGGGAGCAAGGGCGTGATTGCGCCGGAGGTCGCCGCGGTCGCGGCCGGCGCGATCGCGCTCGGCCGGCCATTGAAGTGGACCGAGGACCGCTACGAGAACTTTCTCGCCGCTTATCAGGGTCGGGGGATCTCTTCTGAGCTGGAGCTCGCGCTCGACGGCGACGGGCGGATGCTCGCTCTGCGCGGCCGGTTGTGCGCCGATCTCGGCGCGTATCTGCTGACGAGTACTCCGAGGCCGCCGCTCACCGCGGCGCTGCTGATGACCGGTTGTTACGAGATCCCCGCGGCCTCGATCTCGGTGGTCGGTGCGCAGACGAACAAGGTGCCGACCGGGCCCTACCGAGGGGCCGGCCGGCCCGAGGCGACGTACATGATCGAGCGGTTGGTTGACGATGCCGCGCGTCAACTGGGGATCGATCGCATGGCGCTGCGCCGGCGCAACTTGATCCGGCGCTTTCCGCATCGCACGCCGCTCGGGTACACGTACGACTCCGGTGACTACGAGCGCTGCCTCGACCTGGCGCTGTCACTCGGCCGGCTGGATGTGGTTTCGACTGCGGATCCTGATCGGGCCACGGGCACCGGGGTCGCGCTCCTGGTCGAACGCGCCGGCGGTGCGTGGGAGAGCGCTGAGGTCGAGGTCGCGCCGGACGGGCGCGTGATCGTGCGCAGCAGCTCCTCGCCACACGGGCAGGGCCATGACACGACGTTCTCCCAGATCGCCTCTTCGCGCCTTGGGGTGCCCGCATCGCAGATCGAGTTTCGCTTCGGCGACAGCGCGGAGGTCCCGCGCGGTGTCGGCACGTTCGGGAGTCGCTCGGTCGCGGTCGGCGGATCTGCGGTCGTTGTCGCGATCGACAATCTGGTGCAGTCAGGACGGTCGCTGGCGGCCGCGGTGCTCGGTGTGGCGGTCGACGAGGTCGAGTTCACCGCCGGTGCCTTTAGCGCCGGCGGGCGGACGCTGTCGGTGGCCGAGCTGGCAGCGGCCGTCGGCGATCGCGGCGGGTGGCGCGCGTTCGGCAAGTTCTCATCCGAGCTCGTGTTCTCCTCGGGGGCATACGCGGCCGTTGTCGAGATCGAACACTCGACGGGGCGGCTACACGTGTTGCGCGTCGCCGCCGTCGATGACGCCGGCACCCTGATCAACCCGCTGCTCAGCCATGGGCAGGTGATCGGCGGCGCCGTCCAGGGGCTCGGCGAGTGTCTCGTCGAGGAGGCCGTCTATGACGACAGCGGCCAGGCCCTGAGTGCGTCGCTGATGAGCTACAGCCTGCTGACAGCGGCTGACGTCCCACCGATTGTTTGCGGCGAGGTCTCGAGTCCGTCGCCGATGAACCCGCTCGGGGCCAAGGGTGTCGGCGAGGGCGGAGCGATCGGGGCACTGGCCGCGATCAGCAACGCGGTTGTCGATGCGCTCGGGGGCCGCCACGTCGACCCGCCGTTCAGCGACGAGAAGCTGTGGAGGGCTCTGCGATGAGGGCGCTGCGATGAGGGCGCTGCGATGAGGGCACTGCGATGAGGGCGCTGCGATGAGGGCGCTGCGATGAGGGCGCTGCGATGAGGGCGCTGCGATGAAGCCTCCGCCGTTCGACTATGCGGCTCCGGCGTCGGTCCCAGACGCGCTGGCGTTGCTCGAGGGCGAGGACGCCAAGGCGCTCGCCGGCGGGCAGAGCTTTGTGCCGATGCTGAACTTCCGCCTGGCCCGGCCGAGGCTGGTGGTCGACCTGAACTCCGTTGCGGAACTGTCGTATCTGAGCTGCGCGGACGGGCCGCTGAGGATCGGCGCGATGACGCGACAGGCGTTTCTCGAGCGGTCCTCGCTGGTCGAGCGCCGCTGGCCGCTGCTCGCGCGTGCGGTGCGGCTGGTAGCGCACCCCGCGATCCGCTCCCGTGGCACCGTCGGCGGATCGGCGGCGCACGCCGACCCTCGTGCGGAGCTGCCCGTCGCGTTGACGGCACTGGATGCGCGGTTCCGGGTCGCATCTGTGCGTGGCTCGCGGTGGGTGCCGGCGTCCGAGTTCTTCCGCGGTCCGCTGATGAGCGCGCTTGCCGAAGACGAGTTGCTGCTCGAGATCGAGGTCCCGCCGGCACCGCCCGGGGCGGGCGCGGCGTTTGTCGAGCGCGCGCGCACGCATGGGGACTTTGCGATCGCCGGCGTGGCTGTTGTGCTGGCGCCCGGGGAGCATGCGGCGATTGCTTTGCTTGGCGCCGGGCCGGTGCCGATGCGGGCTGCCGATGCCGAGCGAGCGCTGGTGGACGGCGCGGATGCAGCCACTGTTGCGGCACTGGCCGGTGAGTTGGCCGTCGGGGAGTATCAGGGGGCGCTGATGACCGAGTTGGTCCGCCGCGCGATTCAGGTTGCGTCCCCCTCGTGAAGATCACGGTCTCGATCAACGGGGTTTCGTATCCGGGTGAGGTTGAGCCGCGCACGCTGCTATCGGACTTCATCCGTCACCAAGCGGGACTGACTGGGACTCACGTCGGCTGCGAGCACGGCGTCTGCGGCGCCTGTACCGTCTCGTTCGACGGCGAGCCGGTTCGCTCGTGTCTGACGCTGGCCGTCCAGGCCGACGGCCACTCGCTCGTTACGGTTGAGGGACTGGCCGGCCCCGACGGGGAGCTCAGCGTGCTGCAGCGCGCGTTCACCGAACATCACGCGTTGCAGTGCGGGTTCTGCACCGCCGGCTTTCTGATCTCGGCCGAGGCGCTGCTGCGCCGGGCGCGGTCGGAGCGGTCCGAGGATTCGCTGACGGAGACCGAGATCCGCGAGGAGCTTGCCGGCAACCTATGCCGCTGCACAGGCTACGAGGGGATCGTCGCCGCGGTGCTGTCGGTGGCGCGATCGTCTTCGTAGCCGCGGCGGACCGACGCCCGGGGACCGACGCCCCTGAGCGAGAAGAATGCCAATTCACCGGCGAGGGGTGCCGGTGAAATGCCAATCTTCAGCCGGGGACAGCCTCTGACCCGAGCGCCGGATCGTGCGAGTTCGTCGACGGTCGCGGCGTCGCCTCGTGTGTGTCGGGGTTCAGCTCGGTGTTGAGGTTGGACTGCGGATCGCGTTCGAGCGGCAGGGCGCCGCCGGGCGTGAAGTAGCGCTTGCCGGCGATGATCAGGTCCTCGGCAGGGAAACGGGTGATCACCTCGCAGCCGTCGGCGGTCACGACCAGCTGTTCCTCGATCCGCGCGGCCGACCAACCGTCGTTCGCGGGCCAGAACGTCTCGAGCGCGAACACCATCCCTTCCTTGATCTCCTCGGGGTGATCGAGAGACACGAGGCGGCTGAAGACCGGCTTCTCCCAGATGGACAGGCCCACACCATGGCCGAACTGGAGCGCAAACGCCGCCTCTTCGTCGGGGAACCCGAAGTCCTGAGCCCGCGGCCAGATCGCCGCGACCTCGCCGGTCGTCGCGCCTGGGCGGATCATCGCGATCGCGGCATCGAGGTAGTAGCGGCAGCGCTTGTAGGCGTCGACCAGCGGCCGCGATGCGCTCGCCACCGCGAACGTGCGGTAGTAGCAGGTGCGGTAGCCCATGTAGCTGTGCAGGATGTCGAAATAGGCCGGGTCCCCGGGGCGCAGGGCGCGGTCGGTGAAGACGTGGGGGTGGGGACTACAGCGCTCGCCCGAGATCGCGTTAACGCCTTCGACGAACTCCGAGCCCATGTCGTAGAGCACCTTGTTGACGAGCGCGACGCATTCGTTCTCGCGGATGCCGGCGCGCATCGTGCGGTATAGCTCCTCGTAAGCCGCATCGACCATCGAGCACGCCATGTTCAGCAGCGTGATCTCATCGCGGGTCTTGATCACGCGTGCCTGCTGCATCAGCTCCTGGCCGTCGGCGACCTCGATCCCCTCGCGCCGCAGCGCGAACAGAACCTGGGGCTCGATCGCGTCGATCCCAACCGGCTCGCCAAGCAACCCCCGCTGCTCGAGTTCGACCCTGATCTTGTGCGCGACGTCCTCGGCCCGGCCGGACTGGGGCGACATCGCGCCGCGCAAAGTCGAGATGCCGGCGCGCGAGCGACGCTCGCCGTCGAGCCATGGGTTGTACAGCTGGTGGTGGCGAGCGGCCGAGCCGAAGTCCCACATGATCGGCTCGTCACCCTGGGGCAGCAGGCAGAACCGGTTCAGCTTGTCACTCGCCCACGTCCCGATGTGAGTAGCGGTGATGTAGCGGATGTTGCTCATGTCGAAGCACAGCAGCGCGCCGAGCTCCGAACTGGCGAGCAGGCCCTTGATCCGCGCGAGCCGCTCATCCCGCAACCGGTCGTAGCGAACCCGCTCCTCCCAGTCCACACCCATCACTCCGTAGCTGTGAAGTCCCATCGTGTCTCCGTCCTTCTGATCTCGGTCAGCGCACCACCGTCGATCGACTCGACCGGCTGCCCGGCGTCGTCGGTTCGTCGGCACCCAGCAGCACTGCGCACTCGGCGCGCGCGGCGCTCACATCATCATCGCGCTTGCAAACGTTTGCAGGAGCATACTCTCCGCTTCTTTGACGTTCAACGGGATCACGCCGGAACCTGCCTGAACCGAGTCGATGCTCCCAGTGCTGATCTCGTCGCGGTCCCGGTGCCATCCGTGTGACCTCATCGCGGTCAGCGGTGTCATCGCTGGTGTGACCTCATCGCGGTCAGCGGTGTCATCGCTGGTGTGACCTCATCGCCGTCAGCGGTGTCATCGCTCGTGTGACCTCATCGCCGTCCCCGGTGTCATCGCGGTGATCGTGTCACGGTCCGGAAGGCATCCGCGGTCGCATGTTTCGTGTTCGCCAACGGCGCTCGGGAGGGGAGGGCTTGCCGAGACGGGGGCCCCAGTTGACATTCCCTTCGTTGCACTTGGGTTCAGGGCCCACAACGCCGCACTCATTCACCCGCAGAGCGTGACTCGCAATTCACCTCCTGAATAGAGGCGGTCGTAAAACCGCGGGCCGCGGGGCCGGATTGTCAAGACATCAGCACTGTCCAAGCTGCGGAGGCCGGCCAATGCAACGTTCCTATCGGATATCGAAAGGAACTTTGCGTTCAGCTGGAACTTCTCCCAGCCGCCGGCCTCGAGCGAGGTTCATGGTTGTGAGGTTTCGATACCGCCCGGGACTTTGCGCGACACCCTCGATGCGGGGGTGATTGCCATTCACCGGTCGGCCCGTCACGAGTTTGACGTTATGAGGCCAAGAATCGGGTCCAGCGTCAGGCGCTCGGCTAGCCGCCCTTCGTCGTGTCGTTTTCCGATCAGGCCGACCCGCCGGCTGTCTCTAGCGGTTGCTCCCTCGCTCACTCGCCGTGCATCGGGGGAGTCGGCGCTTGCCCGTCGACCGTTGCGTCCGGTTGGGTCCGCACCTTGACCCCTTGCGACCCGTCGGCTACATTGCTGCAAACGATTGCAGGAGGAACGCAGTAATGAGCGTCGACCAAGGCACACGGCTTGGCTGGATTGGCGTCGGCCGCATGGGCCTGGCCCTCGTCATGCGGCTGCTCGAAGCCGGACACGATGTTGGCGTCTACAACCGCACAAGAGAAAAGGCTCAGCCGTTGGCCGAACTCGGCGCGACAATTGTCGACTCGCCGGCGGACCTGGCGGACCGGGACATCGTGTTCACGATGGTCGCGGGCTCGGCCGATGTCGAAGAGGTCGTGAGCGGGCCGCGGGGCCTGCTGTCGCGTGAGGGCGTCATCCCCGGGGTGATCGTCGACTCCACCACGATCTCGCCGGCCGCCGCGGAGGAGATCAGGGCCGCGGCACAGCAGCACGGGACGGCGATGCTCGCGGCGCCGGTCAGTGGCAATCCGAAGGTCGCCGCCAGCGGCCGGCTGACGATCGTCGCCTCGGGCCCGAGCGATGCGTGGCTGAAGGCGCGTCCCTTCCTCGAGCTGCTCGCGCGGAGCGTCACCTATGTCGGCGACGGCGAGCGGGCAAGGCTCGTGAAGATCTGCCACAACCTGATGCTCGGCGTGGTGGCTCAGTGCATGGCCGAGATCACGGTGCTCGCAGAGAAGGGGGGAGTTGCACGGGCAGACTTTCTCGAGTTCCTCAATGACAGCGTGATGGGCTCGACGTTCACCCGCTACAAGACGCCCGCCTACGTCAACCTCGACTTCAAGCCGACATTCACGCCGGCGCTGCTGCTCAAGGACTTCCAGCTGGGCTTCGAGGCGGCTCGTGAGCTGGGCGTCCCGATGCCGCTCGCGGCCGCGACCCAGGAGATCATTCAGGGGATGGTTGCGCTCAGCGGCAACGACGTCGACTTCGCCGCGCTGCTGGAGCTCGAGGCCCGCGCATCCGGGCTGGAACTACAGCCTGAGAACGTAGCCGTTGACGACGGTCTCAGCCCGGTCGATCCGAGTGCCAACGGG
Organism: uncultured Solirubrobacterales bacterium; assembly: GCA_963794285.1. Classification (GTDB taxonomy): domain Bacteria; phylum Actinomycetota; class Thermoleophilia; order Solirubrobacterales; family Solirubrobacteraceae; genus Palsa-465. Next base: position 348,949 of record CAWCDS010000004.1, on the reverse strand, counting down.
GGCGGGTCAGGCAAGGTGGGCGAGCAGGTCAGCGGCTGAGCTTCGGCTGCAGGGGGAGGTCGGGTAGTCCTGCGGCCGAGCGGTGACGCGGTGGGCTTTCGTTTGGGCGAGGGCCCGCCGCAGCCGCGTCAAACGGCTCGGCTACAGCAGTAGCGCGTACGGCTCTCCGGCGCTACAGCAGCAGCGCATGCGGCTTCTCCAGCAGCTCGCGCACGCGGCCGAGGAAGCGGGCGCCGTCGACGCCGTACAGGATCCGGTGGTCGCAAGCGAGCGTCAGTACCACCGTCGGTCGCGCCACCAGCTCACCGGACTGCTCGTCGACGACGGGCCGCCGCTTCAGCGCGCCGACCGCGAGGATCGCCGCCTGAGGTGGGTTGATCACCGCCGAGAAGCTGTCGACGCCGTACATCCCGAGGTTCGAGACGGTGAACGTCCCGCCGGCAAGTTCGGCCGGGGTGATCGATCCGTCACGGACGCGCGCGGCCAGCCCCCGCGCCTCCCGGCCGATCTCCCCGAGCGATTTCTGGTCGGCATCGAAGATCGTCGGGACCAGAAGCGCGTCCTCGGCGGCGACCGCGATCCCGACGTTCACGCGTGAGAACGTCTCCAGCGCGCCGTCACGGTAGGCGCCGTTCACCCGTGGAAACTCGCGCAGGGCGAGTGCCGACGCTTTGACGATGAAGTCGTTGAGCGATGGAGCCGGATCGGCGACCTCGCGTAGCCGCTCGCGCAGCGTGGCCGCCTCGCCCATTTCGACCTCGCTGCGAAGTTCGATGTCGGGAACGGTTGCGCGGGACTCGGACATCCGGCGGGCGACGGTGCGCTGTATGCGCGTGAGCTCGTGGACGGCGGACTCGCCCTTGCTCGACCGCCCGGTCTCACGCGTCAGAGCTAGTTCAGGCTCGCGAGCCTGAGCGCCGCCATTGGCGCCAGGTTCAAGCCGGGCCGCGGCGGCGCGGTCGACATCCGCGCGGATCACGCGCCCCTGTGGTCCGGAGCCGGCGAGCCCAGCGAGATCGATCTCGAGCTCGGCCGCGATCCGTCGTGCCAACGGTGAGGCCCTCGGTCGATCGATCCCAACGGTCCCGTGTGAGGACACCGAGGCGGGCGAGGGCGAGGGCGAGCGCGGTGGCGATGGCGATGGCGATGGCGGTGGCGACGGCGATGGCGCGGCCACGCTCAACTCCGACCCACCCGAGCCGACCGTCGCCAGCTGCTCGCCGAGCTGACCGATGATCGCGATCGGTGTTCCCACCGGAACCGGCACTCCGCTGCTCACCGTCAACGCCAGGATCACTCCCGCCGCGTCGGCCTCGTATGTGACGTTCGCCTTGTCGGTCTCGATTTCGGCCAGCGGCTGGCCCTCTTCGACCCGGTCACCCGCGGCGACCAGCCAGGTCAGGATCGTGCCTTCCTCCATCGAGTCAGACAGGCGCGGCATGACGATGTCTACGGCCATTGCTCCTTCCCGGACACAGCGCTGCAAACGTTTGCGATACTATCGCACGACCGGCCCCGAGCTAGGCAAGGAGAGGCAATGTCCAAGGTCCAGACCGGGCAGCAAACCGAGGCCGCGCCCAACCCTCGCGCCGGGCTGCAATCCGAATCCGCCGCGATGTTTCTCGAGGCGTATGCGCGGATGCGCCTGATCCGTCTGTTTGAGACGGCGATCCATCGTCTGTTCCTTGCGGGCGAGGTCCACGGGACCACGCACCTGTACGCCGGGCAGGAGGCCGTGGCGGTCGGAACCTGCATCGCACTGCGGCCAGATGACTACGTCGCAGGGACCTATCGCGGGCACGGGCACGCGCTGGCGAAGGGGACGCCGCCGGCGCCGCTGGTGGCGGAAATGCTCGGCCGCGCGAGCGGGATCTGCGGTGGCCGCGCGGGGTCGATGAACGTGATCGATCTCGAGCACGGCCTGATCGGCTGCTACGGCATCGTCGGCGGGTCGATCGCGGCCGCTCTCGGCGCCGCGTTCTCAGCGCAGCGCCAAGGTCGGGTCTCGGTCGCGTTCTTCGGTGACGGCGCCGTTAACCAGGCGTACTTCCACGAGTGCCTGAACATGGCCACGGTGTTCTCGCTCCCTGCCGTGTTCGTGTGCGAGAACAACTTCTACGGGGAATTCACGCCGATGCGTCACGTCACCGCCGGTGGCGACATCGCCGGGCGTGCGCGTGCGTATGAGATGCCATCTGCCGTCGTCGATGGCAACGACCTGTGGGCCGTCTACGACGCCGCTGCGGAAGCCGTCAACCGGGCCCGCGCCGGCGATGGCCCGACCCTGCTCGAGTGCCAGACTTACCGCCACTACGGCCACTCGAAGGGCGACCCGGCCACGTATCGACCGAAGGACGAGGTTGAGCAGTGGCTGGAGCGCGATCCGATAAAGCTGGCCCGCGCGCAGCTGCTTGACGACGGAATCAGCGAGCAGCAGATCGCGGCGGCTGAGGAGTCTGCCGCCGCCCTGATCGACCAGGCGGTCGAGAGTGCACGCCGGGATCCGTACCCCGACCCGGAAAGCGGGCCGGCGACCGAGTACCGGCCATGAGCACGCTCGAATTCCGCGACGCGATTCGCGACGCGCTGGCCGAGGAGCTCGAGCGTGACCCGGCGGTCGTGTTCTTCGGCGAGGACGTCGCGGCTGCCGGCGGCGTGTTCAAGGTGACCGACGGACTGTTTGAACGGTTCGGCCCGCAGCGCGTGTTCGACACGCCGATCTCCGAACTCGCGCTCGCCGGTGCGGCGTTTGGGGCTGCGGTCACCGGCATGCGGCCGGTCGTCGAGGTGATGTTCGGCGACTTCATGGGCCTCGCAATGGACAGCCTCGTCAACCAGGCTGCGAAGTTCTGGTACATCTCGGGCGAGCAGGGGAGCGTGCCGCTCGTCGTGCGCTCCGCGGTCGGCGGCGGCGGGCGCTTCGGCGCGATCCACTCGCAGACCCACGGAACCTGGTTTCAGGGCGTTCCCGGACTGAAAATCGCGTTCCCATCCTCGCCCGCCGAGGCCAAGGGCCTGTTGAAAGGCGCGATCCGCGACGACAACCCCGTGATCTTCCTCGAGCACAAGCGCCTCTACTCGGTCAAAGGCCCGGCACCGGAGCAGGAACAAGCGGTCATCCCGCTTGGAAGAGCGGCCATCGCTCGCTCCGGCAGCGACCTGACAATCGCCTCGATCGGCAAGAGCGTCGCCGACGCGCTCGCCGCGGCAGAGGCACTCGCCGAAGACGGAATCGCTGCCGAAATCGTCGACCTGCGCACGCTGCGTCCGCTCGATCTCGATACCGTCCTCGAGTCCGTCGCCCGCACCAACCGGCTGCTGGCCGTCGAAGAGGGACCGCGCACCGGCGGCTGGGCCACTGGCTTGCTCGGCGCGGTCGCCGAGATGGGTTTGCACGACCTTGACGACGCTTGGATCGTCGCCACCGACGAGACGCCGATCCCGTACAGCCCGACGCTCGAGGACGCCTACATCCCGGACACCGACGCGATCGTCGCGAGCGTCCGCTCGCGCGCCGGGGTCGCCGCCCGCTGATCTTGGACCTTCGCCGCGCCTCGAACTGATCCACCGGCGGCGGTGGTGCGAACTAGCACCCGACAGCGCGCATCCGGCGCGGGGCGTTTCAACCGAGGTGGCACATGGCGAATCTGCACGAAGTGCTCGAGATGGAGCAGTTGGGAATCCGGGTCGAGGTTCTCCGCACGGGATCCGAGACCGATGGAGAGCTGTTCGAGATGGATGTGGTCGGACGACCCGCCGGCTTCTTCAAGCAGCGTCATGTCCACGCCACGCAGGTTGAGCGGCTCGAGGTGGTCTCCGGGGCGATGAAGGTCGCGATGAACGGCTGCGAGCACGTGCTCGCCGAGGGCCAGTCGATCGAGATCCCGGCGGGTACGCCGCACACGCAGGTCCCCGTCGGGGACGGACCCGGCCGCGTCCGGATCCAGGTTCGACCGGCCAGCGCAACCGAGGAGTTCCTGAGGGACCTGGCGCGGCTGTGCCGCGAGCGGAAGGTCACAGGGTCCGGCTACCCGAGGCCGGTGGCGGCCGCCGAGCTGATCCTCGGCCATGCAGACGCCGGTCACTCGACCGCGCCGCCGCTGCGGGTCCAGCGAGCGATCGCCGGCTTCATTCTCGGCGTCGCCAGGCCGTACCGGCCCTACGTGTTCGTCGATGAATGGGACGTCGCCGCGCCGCCGCGAGCCGTGTTCGACGCGCTCGCGGATGCACGCTCGTATCCGACATGGTGGCGACCGGTCTATCTCGAGGTCGAGTCAGATCGGACCGTGGCGCTCGGGGCAGAGTCTCATCAGCACTTCAAGGGGCGGCTTCCGTACCAGCTGCACACCAGGTCGGTGATCACCGAGCTCGACCCGCCGCACAGCATCACCGCAGAGGTCGATGGAGACCTCAGCGGCCGCGGCACGTGGACACTGACGCCGACCGCCGGCGGTACCCAGGTCCGTTTTGACTGGCGAGTTGATGCCGATCGCAGGCTGCTCCGGATCCTGACGCCGCTACTTCGGCCGCTGCTTCGCTGGAACCACAACTGGGCAATCGCCCGGGCGATGGAGGGGCTCGAGCCCTACGCTCAGCGCCAGGCCGAGCGGCTGCTCACCGCGGTCTAGGCGAGGGGCCCCGGCGGCGAACGAGTTCACGGCGTCGTCGCGAGCACGAGCACATCGAGCGCGACGCGCTCGCCGTCGTCCGTCTGTACCGAACGCTCGACGCGCTCGGCTCGCTCGATCAACATGTCGATTCCGGCCAGATCGCTGACGACGTCCTCGGCTGTGAACAGGACGCTCGCGTGCTGGGGGCCACCGTAGCCACGCTCGATGTTCGCGAGATCGTGCGCGACGAGCAGGAATGTGCCGCCTGGAGCGACCGCGCCGGCGGCGGCGCGCAGGATCGGACGGCGCTGGCTTGACGGAAGCTGGAGATAGAGGATTGCGACGAGCTCGAACGCCCGCGGCAACGGCTCATAGTCGAGGAGGTCCGCGGCGACCCAGTCGACGTGGACGCCACGGGAGTCGGCAAGCCGGCGCGCCTTCTCAAGCCCAACGTCGGCGAAATCAACGCCGGTGACCTGCCAGCCCTGCTCGGCCAGCCACACAGCGTTTCGTCCTTCACCACACGCGAGCTCGATCGCGCGTCCGCGCGCAAGCGAGCCGGTCTCGGCGACCAGGAAGCGGTTTGGCTCAGCGGTCCAGATCAGCTCGCGCTCGGCGTAGCGGCGATTCCAGATCTCGCGGTCCATCCGCAGAGGGCGGGACGGCTACAGGGCGATCAGTGGTCGGCCGCCGGCGTCACGACTCGCAGCCGCCGAGCGCGGAGATCGCCGATTGGGACAACGGTGACGGTTAGAGAAAAGCACTCTTCCAACTCGACCATTTCACCCATGCCGCTCGGGGCGGCGCCGAGGAACCGGTAGAGCGCAACGCCGTCGGTCAGGTACAGACTAGGTTCTGCGGCTTCCTCGGCGGTCGTGCCGGCAGCCACTGCAGCCAATACCGGGCCGCTCATTTCAGTGCGAGACAGGATCGACATGCTCGGCTCCTTTCCAGCCTTCGTGCCGCTGACCGAACGCTACGCTGTCCGAGCGCGCCGGGCATCGGCAGTCCGCCACCGAGCGCTGCGGGAAGTTGCGGAGACGTGCTGCGGCGGATCCGGCCCCGCGAGGGCCAAATCCGATCAATAGGCTTGTCTGCATCAGCGACCGTAAGCGCAGGACGATCGTTTTCTTCCCCGAGGGGGCATTCGGACCGACGAACAATTGCGTCGGGATCGGCGACGTCCTCGCACGCCGCGGTCATCGCGTCGTGTTCGTCGTCGAGCAGTCGTTCGCCGGAACGCTGGAGGCGAAGGGCTTCGAGGAGCGGCTGATGCGCCTCGGGCCCGCTCCCGATCAGCCGGAGGAGCCGGGGCAGTTCTGGAAGGACTTCATCCGCGACACGGCACCCGTGTTCCGCGAGAGCACGCTTGCGCAGCTCGGCAGCTTCATCGCGCCCACCTGGGAGGCGCTGCTGGACGGCGCCCGATACGTCGACGAGCGTCTGGTCGAGGTCTTCGAAGAACTTGCTCCGGATGTCATCGTCGAGGACAACGTGTGCGCGTTTCCGGCGATCCCGGCAACCGGCCGACCGTGGGTTCGGATCGTCTCGTGCAACCCGCTCGAGCTGCCAGACCCGGCGTTGCCGCCCACGTTCTCAGGGCTGCCGGCCGAGGATCGATCCGGCTGGGACGAGTTCCGCGCCGAATACGCACGCCAGATCGGCGAGCTTCATGCCGGCTTCTCGGACTTCTGCGCGCAGCGTGGCGCTCCCCCGCTGCCCGAGCTGGAAATGATCCACGAGTCCCCGTGGCTGAACCTGATGCTGTATCCCACCGAACTGGGTTACCGGCGCAGCCGGCCGTTGCCGGCGACCTGGCACAACCTCGAGACGAGCGTTCGCTCGACGGATGAGCCATGGGGTCCACCACGCGCCAACGAGAGCCTCGTGTACGTCAGTCTCGGCTCGCTCGGCTCAGCCGACGTACCGCTGATGAGGCGGCTGATCGATGCGCTCGCGGATACTCCGTATCGCTATGTCGTCAGCAAGGGCCCGCAGCATCAGGAATACGAACTGGCAGACAACATGGTCGGCGCCGAGTTCCTGCCACAGGTGTCGGTGCTGCCGCACGTTGATGCCGTGATCACCCACGGCGGCAACAACACGACGACCGAGTGCATGTGGTTCGGCAAGCCGATGCTGGTGCTCCCGATCTTCTGGGACCAGCACGATAACGCGCAGCGTGTGCATGAGACCGGTTACGGCATCCGGTTGCCGACGTACTCGTTTACCGACGATCAGCTCGCCTCGGCGCTGGAGCATCTGCTCACGGACGAGCCACTGCGAGCTCGTGCCGCAACAGCCGGCGAGCGGCTGCGGCAACGGTCGGGAGCAGTGATGGCCGCCGAGTTGATCGAACAGCTCGCCGCAACCGCGGAGCCGGTGATCCGCCGTGCTTGAGCACCGGACCGCCGCCGGCGGACCGGACGCCGGCTATGAACGGCTCTCGCACTGGTTCGCGCAGCTGGCTCCGCTCGGCCCCGCGAGGCCTACGCTCGAGCACTCGCGGGATGCAGACGTCTGCATCGTCGGAGCCGGGTTTACCGGACTGTGGACCGCCTACGAGCTGAAGCGAGCCGATCCATCGGTGGAGGTGGTCGTGCTCGAGGCCGAGATCGCCGGCTTCGGCGCCTCGGGACGCAACGGCGGCTGGGTGCTCGGCGAGCTCGCCGGCTCGCGCGAGCGATGGGCGGGCCGCAGCGGCCGCGAGGCGGTCGTGGCGCTCGGCCGGGCGATCGCGGACACCGTCACCGAGATCGGGCAAGCCGTCGAGCGCGAGCAGATCGAATGTGACTTCGTCCACGGCGGCACTCTGCAGGTCGCTCAAACGCCGCTGCAGCTGGAGCGGATCCGTGCGTTGATCGACCACGACAGGGCGTGGGGAATCGGGACCGAGGACAGCGTGCTGCTCGACGCGGAGCAAGCTGCCGGCAGGGTCGCGGTCGACGGTGTCGTCGGCGCGAGGTATTTCGCGCACTGTGCTCGCGTCCAGCCGGCTGCGCTCGCGCGTGGTCTGGCTGACGTGGTCGAGCGCGCCGGCGTGACGATCCACGAACACACGCCCGTCACGCGGATCGAGCCCGGTGCGGTCGGTGCCGGTGGCGCGGTCGTGCGCGCGCGTCAGATCGTGCGCGCGACCGAGGGCTACACCGCGAGACTGCCCGGGCTGCGGCGCGCGCTGCTGCCGATGAACAGCTCGATGATCGTGACCGAGCCGCTTCCGGAGAGCACGTGGAAGGCGCTGGGATGGGAGGGCTGCGAGACACTGCATGACGGACACCATCGCTACGTCTACTTGCAGCGGACCGCCGACGGCAGAATCGCGATCGGAGGGCGCGGCAACCCATACCGGTACGGCTCGGCGTCCGATCGCGAGGGGCCGCTGCCGGGCGGCACGATAGCGGCGCTTCGTGGCCGCCTCGCGCGACTGTTTCCGGCGCTCGCGGGCGTGCCCTTAGCCGGCGCATGGCACGGGGTCCTAGGCGTGCCGAGAGATTGGTCGCCGGCGGTCGGGATCGATCGCGACACGGGGCTCGCGTGGGCGGGCGGGTACGTGGGGGAGGGCGTTGCCGCCGCAAACCTCGCCGCCCGCACCCTGCGCGATCTGCTGCTCGGCCACGACACCGAGCTGACGCGCCTGCCGTGGGTTGGTCCGCTGCCGCGCAACTGGGAGCCGGAGCCGCTCCGATTCCTCGGCGTGCACGTCGTCAACACGCTGCTGGCGGCGGCCGACGAGCGCGAAGACAAGACTGGACACCCGGCGCTGGCGGCGCGCCTCGCGCAGGTGATCTCCGGTCGGGACTGGTAGCGGATCCCCGCACGATCGCGGCGATGAGTCCGAACGAAGATGCTCGAGAAAGTCGACGCGCGCAGCGACTGCCGCCTTCTCGTCGCACATCTCTCGGGGGAGCGAGTACCCATCAACCCCAAACTCGTCGCGCTCGGAAACGAAATTCTCGAGCTCACCACCAGAATCGGGAGCGTGACCGTCGGCTGGACGCCAAGCGATGCGAACGGCGTCGCGCACGCGCTGGTGACTGAGGCTCTCGCTCCCCGCGCCGATTCGATCCAATTGCATGAGGAGGCGACAGCCCCGGCGCCCCGCCCAGCTCGCCGGACGTCGTCGATGCCAAGGGTCTCGGGAGATAACTGTCGTCTGGCGCCAGTTATCTCCCACGACCCGGTTGCGACCCGATGACGTGCCCGTCAGCGGCGCGCGCGATCACGCGCGAAGGGGACTGCTCGTGGTTGTTGGAGGGGACCTTGCAGCCGGGGTCCTGCGCGATCGTCTGGCGCTGAGCCTGGTCGATGTAGCGCTGCTCGACTGGAGTCGGAAACTGCGGCGATCCAATCGTCCCGATGGAGGCGAGCGGCCGCACGCGTTCCGGAGGAGAAGGCTGTCTACATCCGCAGGAAGGACGCGCCGTTGATGTCGAGGACCGTGCCGCTCGCCATGGCAGCCTCAGCCGAAGCTAGAAAGACAACCGCTGCGGCGACCTCTTCGGGAGTGGCGATGCGGCCGATTGGGCTTTCCGCACGCCGCTGCGCGCCGCGCTCGCCCGCGAGGTTCTCGGCGGCCATGTCTGTCTCGACGAGCCCCGGCGCGACTGAGGTGACGGAGATCCCGTGCGGTCCGAGCGCCACAGCAAGGGACTGGCCGAGAGCGACGAGCCCAGCCTTGCTGGCGCCGTAGGCGGGTTGTTTTGGTTCGCCGCGAAACGCGCCGCGAGACGAGACGTTGACGATGCTGCCGCCGTTGATCATGTGCCGCGCAGCGCACCACGAGACGTTCGCCGCACCCACAAGATTCACGCTCAGGGTGTGATGCCACGCGCGCTGCCACTCCTCGTAGCTGGTCTCCGTGATCGGATGCGATACGAACACGCCGGCGTTGTTGACCAGCACGTCCAGGCCTCCCAGTCGATCAGCCGCGCTGTCGACCATCCGCCTGACCGCGGCCGGGTCAGCCAGATCGGCGCTGACGACAGCGTGCCCGTCGCCCGCCAGCGACGCTACGACCTGCTCGGCCAACTCCCCGCTTCGACCGTAGTGGACGGCAACACGATCGCCAACCGACGCGAACGCACGCGCAATCGCGGCGCCGATCCCGCGCGACGCGCCGGTAACAAGCACCGCCCGACCGTGGCCATCGCTCATCGCGCCGTGATCCTACGCGAGCCCTCAGGAGGCCAGGACGTCGGGTGAGGTCGCGTCGTACTCGGGGATCCAGGCGGCACCGCGACCCTCGGTGTCCTTGCCGAATCGCCGGCGCAGCGCGATCGTGATGTCACGCCTCCACGCGGTCAGCGGAGAGCTGAGGTGGTTGCTGGCACCCCGCTCCCGCGCGGCGATCACGACCCTGCCGGCTCGCGGCCGGCGCGTGCGCTCGTAGCGGGCAAGGCCGATGCTCAGATCATCGGGCTCGGCCGACAGCGCGGTGGCGAGTACCGCACCATCCTCGATCGCCTGGCATGCCCCCTGGCCAAGGTAGGGGAGCATCGGATGGGCCGCATCGCCGAGGACCGTGATCCGCCCCCGAGTCCATTGCGGGATCGGGTCGCGGTCGTAGAGCGCCGTTCGCCCACGACAGCGTCGATCGGGATGACGCTGCGGTAACAGATCTTTCCGGTGAACCGCGGATCGTCGGGGCCGAAGAGCGCGGCGCGAACCCGCGAATGGATGCCGTCGGCTCCGACGATGACGTCGGCCTCGATCTCGCTGCCATCCGCGAAACGCGCCACTGCCACATCACCGTGCGACTCGACCGTCGAGCAGCGTTTGCCCAGGGTGACGCTGTCGGCGGGCAGCGCTGCGGCGATCACGTCGAGCAGGTCGGCGCGGTGTACCGTCGCGCCGCTGATCATCCTCAGCACCCGCATTGCGTTGGGATGCAGCGCGACGCCCCCGCCGATCTCCTCGAGCTCTGGCGCCGCCTCATAAATCGACACTTCCAACCCCGCCTGCGCCAGCGCACACCCGGCCGTCGCACCGCCGATCCCGCCCCCGATGATTGCCACGCGCGTCATCGTTCAGACGGCAGTCTGGCGTCCGGTGGCGATGCGGCCTGATCAAAACGGTAGAGCTCGTCTGCGGTGAGTTTGAGCTCAGCGGCGGCGACGTTCTCCTCGAGGTGCTCGACCGAGCCGGTGCCCGGGATCGGCAGCATCACGGGACTGCGGGCGAGCAGCCAGGCGAGCGCCACTTGCCCAGGTGTAGCGTCGTGTGCTGCCGCGATCTCGGCAACCGACCCGCCCGGCTCGGCCAGCTTGCCGGCCGCCAGCGGGAACCACGGAATAAAGCCAATGCTGTGTTGCTCGCAATAGTGCAGGACATCCTCGGACTGCCGATTTGTGAGGTTGTAGAGGTTCTGCACGGTGGCGACGTCGACGACCTCCCGGGCCGCCTTGATCTCCTCGACGGAGACCTCGGAGAGGCCGAGATGACGGACCTTCCCCTCATCCTGGAGCTCCTTGATGAGCCCGAATTGCTCCTCCCGGGGGACCTTCGGGTCGATGCGGTGAAGCTGCCACAGGTCGATCGTCTCGACGCCAAGTCGTCGCATGCTCATCAGGCAGCATTGGCGCAGGTACTCAGGACGCCCGACCGGCGCCCACCTGTTCGGCCCCTGGCGCGTAAAGCCGCCCTTCGTCGCGACGTGGATGCCGGTAAACGGATGCAGGGCCTCGTGGATCAGGTTCTCAGAGTCCTCAGGCCCGTACGAATCGGCAGTGTCAATGAAATCGACGCCGACGCCAGGCAGCCGCTTGAGCACGGCGACCGCGGTGTCGTGGTCTTTCGGCGGCCCCCAGACGCCCTCGCCGGTGATGCGCATCGCGCCGAAGCCCAGGCGAGTGACCTCGAGGTCACCGCCGATCGCGAAAGTGCCGGCGGAAGTTGCAGTCGCGCTCATCGCACTAGGTCCTTTCTCGTCAGGTGGATCCCGGTCGCTACTACCCATCCAACTTACCCAGCGACCGTAAGCCATGCCGCTCCATAGGCAAGACCAGCGCGGTATCTGAAAGCCTGCCGTGTTGTGTTTGTACGGAAGGCGAAGATCGACGACGGCGAAGATATGGCCGTGATCATGGCCGCCGTCGCCGAAGAGGGGCTGATCGCAACTGAGCCGCCCGTCGACCTCGAAGCGCGTGCTCAGCGGTTCCGAGAGTTCATTCTCGGGCACGCGCCAGCGTGCGGGGCGCACAAGATCGAGTTGGAGGTGTGGACCGACAATGCCCGTGCGATCGCTCTCTACGCCTCGGCTGGGTTCGAGGTCGAAGGCTTACGTCGTGATCACTACCGACGCCGCGACGGCCGTCTACGGAGTGCGCTGCTCATGGCTCGGCTGCTGCAGCGCGACCACTCGGGCTAGGGGCGCTCGTCTCAGCGAGGTGATCGAACACGTGACTGTCGATTCTCGTCCATGAAGCTCACGGCGCACGAGCCTCGCTCGAGATCGGCGGCTGGGAGGAGTGCCGGCTGAACGCACACTTTTGCCCGGTATTCGACGGAAACTATGCGTCGGCTGGCCTCCTCCGCAACATCGACAGAGTTCATGGCGGATCGATGGCAGCTGATCAATTCTCACCGCGGAGCTCTGCACGGAGTTCAGAGCGACGTATCTTGCCGCTGATGGTCTTCGGTAGTTCCTCGACGAAGTGGATCTCGCGAGGGTATTTGTAAGGCGCTGTGCCGTGTTTGACGAATTCCTGCAGTTCGTGGGCTAGCTCGGGCGATCCTTTGTAGCCGGCGGCGAGTATGCAGAAGGCAGTGACGATCTGGGTGCGTTCGGGGTCGTCCTTGCCGACCACGGCTGCCTCGATCACCGCCGGGTGCTCGACGAGCACGCTCTCAACTTCGAACGGGCCGATGCGGTAGGCGCTGGAGGTGATGACGTCATCGTCGCGGCCTTCGAACCAGAAGTAGCCGTCCTCGTCGACCGCGGCCTTGTCGCCGGTGAAGTAGAACGGTCCTTGGAACGATGCGGCATTTGCCGTCGGGTCGTTGTGGTAACCGGGGAAGAGCCCGACAGGGCGCTCCGGTTCGCAGCGAACGACGATGTTGCCCACTTCTCCCGCGTCGACCGGCTGGCCGTTGTCGTCGAGGATCGTTACGTCGTAGCCTGGGACAGGGCGGCCCATCGACCCAGGACGAACCTCCATCGCGCGGTAGTTGGCGACCAGACACGTCGTCTCCGTCTGGCCGTAGCCGTCATAGATGGTCAGCCCGCCTGTCCGCTGGTGCCACTCGCGGATGACCTCCGGGTTCAGCGGCTCGCCGGCACTCGTGCAATGTCGTAGAGCCGACAGGTCATGCTTGGAGAAGTCCGCGTGGACCAACCGTCGGTAGAGCGTCGGTGGGGCGCAGAACGAGGTCACGCCGTGGCGGGCGAGGATCCCGAAGATGGTGTCGGCATCGGGGTGGCCGAGCGCAACGTTGAGAATCGCAGCGCGTTCGTGCATCTGCCCGAACAGCCCGCCCCACGCGGCCTTTGCCCAGCCGGTGTCGGTGACGGTCCAGTGCAGGTCACCCGGGCGCAGGTCCTGCCAGAAGCGGGCAGTTCCGATGTGCCCAAGCGCGTAGGAATGCGATTGCTGGACCATCTTCGGGTAGGCGACCGTGCCACTCGTGAAATACAGGAGGAGCGGATCGTCGCGATGTGTCGGGTCGGCCGGCGTGGCGCCGTCTCCGACCGCCCGGCAGCGGTCCTCAAAGGACAGCCAGCCAGCGGGCGCACCTCCCACGCACAGCCGGGTTCTCAGATCAGGGACAGCCGCGTCTACCTTCTCAGCGCCCGCCGCATCGGTGATCGCGGCGGTCGCGCCGGTCTGATCAAAGCGGTACGCGATGTCCTTGGGAGTCAGCAGATTCGGCGCAGGCATCGGGATCGCGCCAATCCGCATCGCGCCAAGCAGCGCCGCATACCACTCCGGAATCCGCGGCAGCATCACGAACACGTGGTCGCCCTTGGCGACCCCGAGATCCAACAGCAGGCGCGCTGCCTCGCGAGAGGCGCGTGCCAGGTCTGCCGCAGACTGCGCAGCGACAACGTCGCCTGCGCCGTCAACCGATAGCACTGCGAGCGCGTCGGGGTCCTCGGCGGCCCAGACGTCGACGATGTCCAGCACGGCGTTGAACCGCTCCGGAACGCTGACGCGGTAGCCGGCGCGCTCTGCATCGATACTCGTCAACCGCGGAACGCAATCCCTCGCAGGACGAGCAAGAGAAACGATCGACATCAGGATCACCTCCGTTGATACACGCGAGGGAGGGCTGCCAGGCCAACATCAAGTCTCCCGAGCACCACGCTCACCATCGATCAGTCTGATCCCCGCTCGCGCCGGATACCGTTCGGACCGTTGTAGAGCGCGAGGAGCGGCCAGTCATCCGTACAAGCACGCAAGCTTCAGCGCGACACTACGGGTAGAGTGCCCGCCGACTGACAGTTAAGCGATCGCTTAGGCCAAGTGGCACGCATGCAAACGACTGCGACATAGTGCCGCCCGAGGAGAGGAATCGGTAACTATTGCAAGTTCCAGCGCCGTTTGAGTACGAGCGGGCGACGAGCGTCGAGCACGCGCTCGAGCTGCTGCAGCGACTCGGACCCGAGGCACGCCTGCTCGCCGGCGGCCACAGCCTGCTGCCGATGATGAAGCTGCGCCTGGCGACGCCGGAATACCTGGTTGACATCGACGGCCTGGCCGGCGAGCTCGGCTACATCCGCAAGGACTCAGGCGAGGTCCGGATCGGCGCGATGACCAGACATCGGGCGCTGCTCGAGTCTGACCTGCTGAGCGACAGGCTTGCGATCTTCACCGACGCCGAGCGCGTGATCGCGGATCCGGTCGTGCGCAACCGCGGCACGATCGGTGGCGCGCTGTGCCAGGCGGATCCCTCCGAGGATCTGTCCGCCGTCTGCGCTGCGGTCGGGGCGCGGATGGTGATCCGCGGGGCGGGCGGGTCGGATAACGAGCGCGTGCTCGACATGCGCGAGTTTTACCGGGGGCCGTACCGCACGGCGGTTGGGGAGGGCGAGATGCTGGTCGAGATCAGGATCCCGCTCAGCGACACATCCGGCAGCGCGTACGAGAAGGTCGATCGGCGCGTTGGCGACTGGGCCGTCGCGGCCGCGGGCGCCCGTATCACGCTGTCTGAGGGCAACAAGATCAAACAAGCGGGAATCGCTCTGGCGGCTGTCGGCGCCGACGTCACCTGCAAACACGCCGAGCGATTCCTTCTCGGCAAGGTCCCGTCCGAGAAGCTCTTCGAAGCGGCCGCCAAGAAGGCGGCAGAGGAATGCGCGCCCGTCACCGACCAGCGCGGATCACAGGAATACAAGCGGCACGCCGCCGGCGTACTGACGCGGCGCGCCCTGGTCCGTGCGGCAGAGCGAGCCACAGCACAGCAGGTTCGACAAAGCAAGGAGGGAGGTCCATGAAATGCTCGTCTTGATCGGTGCTTCCACCGGTTGGGGTGTAGGGCTGGTGCTCGGCGTGATCGTCGTGCTGGTGGCCGCCGCGATCGTGATCACGATCGTGGTGCTCGCAGCCAGGATCGCCAAGCAGGCGCAGACGGCGGTCGCCGGCATCGAGAAGGTGCGTGAGCAGACCGATGCGCTGAGCGGGATCGGCCGGATCAACGATTCCGGAGTCCGGATCCTCCACTCCGCTCGCGCGCTGAGAAAGGTGGCGGTCGGAAAATGACACTAGCTCCCGCCGCACTGTCCAACCACGGCGCCTGGGGCATCGCACTCGGGATCGGCCTGGTCGCGGCGCTGATCGTCGCGGCGCTGCTGGTGATGCTGATCCGCTCGGTGCTCGACATCGAGAAGTCCTCCGGTGCACTGCTCGAGATCGCAGGCACGGTCGCCGGGAACACCGCAAACATTCCCCAGCTGCAGGCGACCGCGCCGGTGCTGGGGCTGATCGTGGAGGAGGCCGTGGTGCAGGACGGCTACATGAACGCGCTGACCGACGGGTACGGCAGCAAATGAGCGAGACCGCACTGATCATCCTCAGCGTCCTGCTCGCAGTCGTGGTCGTCGCCGTGCTGGCCGGCGCCCTGATCCGGATCCGCGCGAGTCTCGAAAAGACCTCGAGCAACCTCAACACGCTTGCCGGCGCTTTGCAGACCGTCGAGGGCGAGCATCTGAAGCCGCTCGAGCCGGCCGTCAAGGCGATCAACGCCCAGTTCGACATCATCCTCGGCGCGATGCCGGGGATCGCCGCGAAGGCGGCGGTTGTCGCGGAGAGGAGGCCGACGTGATCCTCGAATGGATCGGCGACATCGTGCTGCTCGTCGTCGTGCTGCCGGTCGTCATCTACCTGCTGCACGGCGTCTGGCAATCAGCGACCAGCATCGTGCCGAGCGTCCAGACGATCGCCGCCGCAGCTCAGGCGGGATCGAAGGACCTTGACGCGACCGCGCTTCTGCTCACGACGCAGACCCAGGTCAAGCAGACCGTCGAGGTCGTCGCCGGCTACGGCGGCTCGCTCGACACGATCGTCGACGACGCATGAAAGGGGTGCAGTGATGCCAGCAGCCGGTGTGGTGATGATCATCGCCGTTGTCCTGATCGTGCTCGCGATCGTCGTCTATCTGGTCGGGACGATCATCGCGCTACTGAAGATAACCAAGGGGCTCGACGAGGCGATCGCCGGTGTGACCGGGATCATCGAGAAGAGCGCACCCGTCGCGGACGTGGTCGGCGACATCAACAACAACCTCGACGCCGGGGTCGACCTGCTCGAGGGCCTGCTCGTCAAGAAGGCCGGACTCGAAGATGCGGTCGGTCTGATCGACGGGCTCTACCCGGGGGCCGCCGCAGAGGGGCTGCGCAACTTCCCGGACAGCAAGACCGTGAAGGCGCCTCGGATCTCCGAGGTCTACACAAAGGGAACGCTGACGCTCGCCCGGCTCGGCCGGGAGGCCCCAATCGCGGCCGCAAGCCCGAACGGTCCTGCACTCAGAAACGTCGAAGGCGGGAGCCTGGCGGCGAGATTGCTGTACCCGGAGATCCGGCAATCACACCCCCCGGCGTTGCCGCGCTCGCCAGTGATCGGCACCGACGCGCCGGTGCAGTACGAGCCGAGCGAGGAACCCGGCGTTCGCCGCAAGATGCCCGTCTCGCCAACAGGAGGCCACAGCTGATGCAAACACCCGCACCGTGCGACTACGAACGGGCGACGAGCGTTGATGCAGCGATCGCATCGCTGCAGCGCGTCGGCTCGGGCGCCCGGATCATTGCCGGCGGCCACAGCCTGATCCCGATGATGAAGCTGCGGCTCGCCACGCCCGAGCACCTGATCGACATCAACGACCTCCACGAGCTGTCCTACATCACCGATCACGGAAACGAGATCCGGATCGGAGCGCTCACGCGCCATGTCGAACTGCTCAAGTCCGAGCTGCTCGCGGACAAACTCCCGGTGTTCAAAGACGCCGAGGAGGTGATCGCCGATCCGGTCGTTCGCAACCGCGGCACGATCGGTGGCTCGCTGTGCCAGGCCGACCCAGCCGAGGACCTGAGCGCCGTCTGCTCGGCGGTCAAGGCAATGGCGGTGATCAAGGGTCCTGACGGCGTGCGGGTCGTGAGCATGACCGACTTCCATGTCGGTCCGTTCATGACCGTGGTCGGCGACGCGGAGATCCTCACCGAGGTCCGGATCCCGGTGAAGGCCGGCGCCGGCAGTGCGCACGAGAAGGTCGAGCGCCGGGCGGGCGACTTCGCGATCGCCGCCGCGTCCGCTGCGGTCTGGATCGACGGCGGCACCATCGCCGACGCCGGGATCGCGCTCAGCGCGGTCGGACCGACGACGATCGAGGTCACGAGAGCCGAGGAGCTACTCAGAGGCAAATCCCCATCGGAGGAGCTGTTCGAGCAGGCGGGTCAGCTCGCAGCTGAGGACTGCATGCCGTCCACGGATGGACGCGGTCCCGTTGACTACAAGCGCCATCTCGCCGCCGTGCTGACCAAACGCGCTCTGCGCCGTGCGAGCGCCCGCGCGCTCCATCAGGAGGCATAACAGAAACCATGGAACTGACGATCACGATCAACGGCGTGCCGGTCACGCGCGACGTCGAACCGCGCCAACTGCTCGTCCACTACATCCGTGACACGCCCGGGCTGACCGGGACTCATTGGGGCTGCGACACGTCGAACTGCGGCGCCTGCGTGGTGCTGATGGACGGCCAGCCGGTCAAGTCGTGCACGACGCTTGCTGCGATGTGCGAAGGCCACGAGCTCGAGACGGTCGAGTCGCTCGAGAAGAATGGCCGGCTCGATCCGCTGCAGCAGGGCTTCCACGAGTTGCACGCGCTGCACTGCGGCTTCTGCACGCCGGGGATGCTGATGACCACGCGGGCGCTGCTCAACGAGAACCCCGACCCAACCGAGGACGAGATTCGCACCGCGATCTCCGGGGCGATCTGCCGCTGCACCGGCTACAAGAACATCGTCGCCGCGGTTCGGTGGGCCGCCGACCACGGGATGACGTCCGGTTCATCCTCAACCGGGATGACGTCCGGCTCATCCAGCGCGAAGCAGGAGGTCTGACCGCAACATGGCCGTCACAGAAGAGAACCTTCCGAGCCCCACGCATGAGCGACCGATCGGATTCGGACGCCTGAAGCGCAAGGAGGACGCGCGCTTCATCCGCGGTAAGGGCAATTATCTCGACGACATCCGTCTGCCGGGGATGGTCCACGGCGTCGTGCTGCGCAGCCCATACGCGCACGCGAAGATCGTCTCGATCGACACCTCCAAGGCACTCGCGCATCCGGGCGTCGCCGCCGTCATCACCGCCAAGGACCTGGAGACGCTCGGGCTTGCATGGATGCCGACGATCTCCTACGACACGCAGGCGGTGCTCGCGGGCGACAAGGTCCGCTTCCAGGGCCAGGAGGTCGCGTTCGTGATCGCGACCGACGAGTACATCGCGCGCGACGCGCTGGCGCTGATCGACGTCGAGTACGAGCCGCTGCCCGCAGTTGTCAACGCGCGCAAGGCGCTCGACCCCGACGCCCCGCTGATCCGCGACGATAAGGAGGGCCAGGTCGACAACCTCGCCAGCCCGCTGTGGGAGGCCGGTGACGCGGACGCGACGGACCGCGCGTTCGCCGAGGCCGATGTCGTCGTCAAGCGCGACATCATCTACCCGCGCTGTCACCCGGCGCCGCTCGAGACGTGCGGGATGATCGCCGACTTCAACCCGAAGACCGGCCAGCTCGACATCTACAACGGCAACCAGGCGCCGCACGCGCACCGCACGGTGTACGCGCACGTCGCCGGCCTCGCCGAGCACATGATCCGGATCCAGTGCAACGACATCGGCGGCGGCTTCGGCAACAAGGTGCCCGTCTATCCGGGCTATGTGTGCGCGATCGCCGGCTCGATCGTCGCCGGCGTCCCGGTCAAGTGGATCGAGGATCGCTCCGAGAACCTGATGTCGACCGGGTTCGCGCGCGACTACGTGATGCAGGCGGAGATGTGCGCCAAGGACGGCAAGATCACCGGCCTGCGGGTCGACGTGATCGCCGACCACGGCGCGTTCGACTCGACCGCCCAGCCGACGAAGTTCCCGGCCGGCTTCTTCCACATTGTCTGCGGCTCATACGACCTGCAGGCCTCGCATGTGAAGGTCAAGGCGGTCTACACGAACAAGGCGCCGGGCGGGGTCGCGTACCGCTGCTCGTTCCGTATCACCGAGGCCGTGTACCTGGTCGAACGGATGGTCAACGCGCTCGCGCTCGAGATGGGGGTCGACCAGGTCGACCTGCGGATGCGCAGCTTCATCGCGCCCGAACAGTTCCCGTATGAGACGACGACCGGCTGGACGTATGACTCGGGCAACTACGCGACGACGATGCGCGTCGCGATGGACATGGCCGGCTACGCGGACCTGCTGAAAGAGCAGGCGGAGAAACGTGCTCGCGGCGAGCTGATGGGTGTCGGCGTTTCGTTCTTCACCGAGGGCGTCGGCGCCGGCCCGCGCAAGCACATGGACATCCTCGGGCTGGCGATGAACGATGGCGCCGACCTCAGAGTCCATCCCTCCGGGAAGGCGGTCGTCAGCATCAGCGCGCAGACCCAGGGTCAGGGCCATGAGACGACGTTCGCGCAAATCGTCGCCGAGGAGCTCGGGATCCCGCCCGAGGACGTCACCGTCCGCCACGGCGACACGGACAAGTCGCCGTACGGTCTTGGCACCTATGGGAGCAGGTCGACGCCCGTGTCGGGCGCAGCGGTCGCCGTCGTGTCACGGAAAGTCCGCGACAAAGCCCGCCAGATCGCCGCGACGATGCTCGAAACGAGCCCCGAGGACCTCGCCTGGGAGAAGGGCCGCTGGTATGTCAAGGGCGACCCCGAGAAGGGCGCCCTGATCGAGGAGATCGCGCAGCGGGCCTACAGCGGCGAGGCGATGCCGGCCGGAATGGAGGGCGGCCTCGACGCCCAGGTGATCTACGACCCGCCGAACCTGACCTACCCCTACGGCGCGTACATCGCCGTCGTCGACATCGACCCCGAGACCGCGTACGTGAAGGTCAGGCGGTTCATCGCGGTCGACGACTGCGGCGTGCGGATCAACCCGATGATCGTCGAGGGCCAGATTCACGGCGGGCTCGCGGAGGGGATCGGGATCGCGCTGATGGAGGTGATCGCGTTCGACGAAGAGGGCAACTGCATGAACGGATCGTTCATGGACTACCTGATCCCGACGGCGCTCGAGTGCCCCGACTATGAGCTCGGGGAGACGGTCACCCCGTGCCCCCATCATCCGCTCGGCGCCAAGGGCGTCGGCGAGTCCCCAAACGTCGGATCGCCTCCGGCTATCGTCAATGCGGTGATCGACGCGCTCCATGAGACGCACGGCGTCACCCACATCGACATGCCCTGCTCGCCGGCGCGAGTGTGGGCCGCGATGCAGGGGCGTCCCGAACCGCCGCAATGATCGCCGGTGCCCTCACGCGGACCGCAAGGGAGCTGACCGAGCAGGGCTCTCCGTTCGTGATCGCGACCGTCGTGCGCGTGCAGCGCCCGACGAGCGTCGAGCCCGGCAATGCCGCGCTCGTGCGCGGCGACGGCACGATCGAGGGCTTCGTGGGGGGCGTTTGTGCCCAGCACAGCGTGCGGCTGTACTCACTGCAGGCGATCGCAGAAGGCAAGCCGCTCTTGCTCCGGATCCTGCCGGAATCGCCGGGGGGCGATTCCGCGAAATCGCCCGACGGCGATGGCGCGAAATCGCCTGGCGGCGATTCCGGTGCAGGTTCGGCTGGCGCCGAACCTGCGGACGTTGAGGATCCGGAGCTCACTGAGGAGGTCTCCAACGAGGACGGGACCGTCACGGTCCAGAACCCGTGTCTGTCCGGCGGCGCGATCGAGGTCTTCCTCGAGCCGGTGCTGCCGGCGCCACGGGTGCTCGTCGCCGGCGATTCACCGATCGTCGCGGCGTTGCGCCGGATCGGTCCCGAGCTCGGGCTCGCGATCGTCGCCGGCGATGCTCCGGCAGCCGGGGACCTCGGGCTGATCGTCGCCGCCCACGGTCGTGACGAGCTCGGCGTATTGCGTGCCGGTTTGGAGTCCGGTGTGCCGTATGTTGGCCTCGTCGCCTCCCGCAAACGTGGCAGCGCCGTGATCGATCAGTTGCGGGAGTTCGGCGTCGATGAGGAGCAGATCGCGCGGGTCGAGACGCCGGCCGGTCTCGACATCTCGGCCCGGACCGCCGGGGAGATCGCGCTCTCGATCCTTGCGCGAATCGTGGAGGTACGACGGCGCCAGTCGATACCGACCGACGCCGTCGAGCGGCCGAACACGGCGCTCGATCCGATCTGCGGGATGACGGTCGTGGTCGGCGCCGACACACCGTCGCTGATCAATGCCGGCCAGCCGGTCTACTTCTGCTGCCTGGGATGCAAGCTGAAGTTCGGGGACCAGCATGGAGACACTGCAGTCGCTCGATGAGATCAGGCGGCTCGCGCCGGACGTCGAGACGCTCGCGCAGCGGCTCGCGACCGTCGACTACCTCGTCGACGAGGGCCTCGCGACGTCGATGTTCCTGGCGCTGAGCCTGCCACAGCCGCTGCTGCTCGAGGGCGAGGCAGGCGTTGGCAAGACCGAGGCCGGCAAGGCGCTCGCGGCCGTGCTCGACACGCCGCTGATCCGTCTTCAGTGCTACGAAGGGATCGACGCCGCCGAGGCGCTGTACGAGTGGAACTACCCGCGCCAGCTGCTCAGCATCCGGCTTGCCGAGGCGAGCGGCGAGCAGCTCGCTGAGGCTGACCTGTTCGGGCGCGATTACCTGATCCGCCGCCCGCTGTTGCGCGCGCTCGAGCATCCCGGCCCGCGGCCGGCCGTGCTCCTGATCGACGAGATCGACCGCGCCGATGACGACTTCGAGGCATTCCTGCTCGAGCTGCTCGGCGAGGCGGTGATCACGATTCCCGAGCTCGGCCCGGTCCGGGCGACGCACCCTCCTGTGATCGTGCTGACCTCGAACCGCACGCGTGACCTGCACGACGCGGTCAAGCGCCGCTGCCTGTACCAGTGGATCGACTACCCGAGCCCGCAGCGGGAAGTGGAGATCGTGCGCCGCCGGGTCAAAGGTGCATCGGAGGTGCTCGCGGTCCAAGTCGCCGATGCGGTCGCACGCATGCGCAACAGCGACGTGCAGAAGCCGCCCGGGATCGCCGAGGCGATCGACTGGCTCGCTGCATTGACTCTGCTCGGGCTGCAGCGGCTCGACGCCACGTCGATCGACCGGACGCTGGGCTCGGTACTGAAGTACAACGAGGATCAGCAGGTGATCCGCGCGGCTGGCCTCGAGCAGCTCGTGAGCAGCCATGGGTGAGACCGCCTTCGCGCTCGAAACCGTGTGGCTCGACCTGCCGGCGCTCGCAGGGGGGTTCAGCCGCAGACTCCACGACGCCGGCGTTCCCAGCGGTCCCGAGCAATCGGTGCACCTAGCTCGGGCGCTCCAGCTGGTGCGGCCCGTCTCGCGGCGGCGGCTGTACTGGACCGCGCGCGCGGTGTTCGTGTCGGACCCCTCGCAGGTTAAGTCGTTCGACGCGGTGTTCGCGGACGTGTTCGGTCAGCCCACGCGTCACGAAGAGGGCAAGATCGACGATGCCCGGACGGTCCCGGTGGAGTCCGATGAGCGGCCGGTGTCCGAGCGGGATTTTGCTGTTCGGACCGAACAGCAAAGCGTTTCCGCGCTCACGGCTGCGTCCTCGGCCAGCCCGGACCGCGCAGACGACGACGGCGACGACGTCCCGATCCCGGTCGCCCCCAGCGACGAGGAATTGCTGCGCGGCAAGCGCTTCGATTCGCTCGACGTGCATGAGCTGGCGCTGCTCTACCGGCTGATGTCAAAGCTCGAGATTGCAGCGCCGCTCCGGCGCACACGCCGCGCCCGCCACGACCACCACGGCGAGCGCATCGACCTGCGGCGCACGCTGCGGGGCAGTTTGCGCACCAGCGGCGATCCGGTTCGGCTCGCGCGCCGGCGCCGGCGGATCGTGCGCCGGCGGATCGTGTTGCTGTGTGACATCTCGGGTTCGATGGAGCCCTACGCACGCGCGTACCTCCAGTTTCTGACGTGTGCGGCCGGTCCGGGGCGGCGCGCCGAAGCGTTTGTCTTTGCAACCCGGCTGACCCGCCTCACGCGTGCGCTGGCGTCACGCAACCCTGAGCGGGCGATCCAGCGGGCGGCCGCGGCGGCGCCGGACTGGTCGAGCGGAACCCGGATCGGCGAGGTGTTGAAGGAGTTCAACGACCGCCATGGGCGCCGCGGAATGGCGCGCGGCGCGGTGATCGTGATCCTCTCCGATGGCTGGGAGCGCGGCGATCCGATGCTCGTCGGTCGCGAGATGGAGCGCCTGGCGCGCCTTGCGCACCGGATCGTGTGGGTCAACCCGCGCGCCGGCGCGGCGGGTTTCTCCCCGCGGACCGGCGGGATGGCGGCAGCACTGCCGCACTGCGATGCGCTCGTCAGCGGGCACACGCTCGAGGCGCTCGACGACGTGGTTGCGGCGATCGGGGCTGCCGAGACGATCGATCGACGGCTTGCTCCGCCGGAACTGCTCGCCGAGCCCGAGGAGGAGCCGTGGGGCAGCGCGACGCCGGTCCCCGGCAGTTCGGTGGCGATGCCGAGCGGCTACAGCCCCAGCCGGGGGATCGCTGGCGCGATCCCTGGCGAGTTCGCCTGGCGGCGAACTCGGGGGGTCACCGGTGACTGAGCAGCCAGCGAGGACATGCATCTATCCGGGTTGCGAGCGACCTGCGGTACCACCGCATCCGCTCGGCGGCCCGCAGCCGAGCTTTTGCGATCTCGAGGAGCACAACGCGTTGACAGCCCATCAGGAACGCCAGCGGCTCGAACGCGAGCGTTCGAACGGAACTCAGGAGGGTCAGTGAATGGCTAACGAGGCGTATCGCGCAGTCTTCCTGCGCGTTCACCCGACGGGCAAGATGGTGCTCAGCCTGACGATCGAGTCAGACGGCAACGAGTCGCAGTACGCGCAGCAGGTCGCCGAAGAGCTCGGCGTACCGGCGCTCGATGTCAAGGTCGTTCCCGCCGACGAGAACCGGTTCGGATCAGGGCACGGGTTCAACACCAGCCCGTCCGGCGGAACGCCGGCGGCGATCAGCAGTGCGACCGGCAAGATCCGGGCCAAAGCGCAGCTGCTCGCGGGCATGGATCTCGAGACCAAGGCTGAGGAGCTGACATGGGACAACGGTGCGTTCATGACGGCGACCGAACCAGCCCAGTCACGCACGATCGCCGACATCGCGATGTACGCGCACGGTAGCGGCGCGCTACCCCCCGGCGTCGAGGGCGGGCTCGACGCACAAACCGTCTACAGCAACTGATTTCCGGAGGCGCTCAAGACTGCATGGCGATCACGGCTGGTAACTACAAGCTCGGTCCGGAGAACGGCACGCTGTCGGTCCGGACCAAGAAGGCCGGTGCGGCGTCGAAGGCCGGCCACAACCTGCTGATCGAGGTCGGGGACTGGAGCGCCACGCTCGCGATCGGCGATGCGGGCGCGCAGAGCCGCGTCGAGCTGACCGCGGATTCGAGCTCGCTGAAGGTGCTCGACGGCAGTGGCGGGATCAGCGCGCTGGACGACGGCGATAAGGCCGGGATCGCGCAGACGATCAACGACGAAGTGCTGAAAGGCACCTCGATCGAGTTTCGCTCGACCACTGTGCAGGGGGGCGCCGGCAGCGAGCCGCTGAGCGTGACCGGAGAACTCGAGCTCTCCGGCAGGCGCCACCCGGTCACATTCGAGCTGACGGCCGACGCCGAGGGCAACCTCAGCGGCGCCGCAATCGTGAAGCAAACGGACTGGGGCATGAAGCCCTACTCGGCGCTGTTCGGGACGCTCAAGGTCGTCGACGAGGTGACCGTCGAGGTGTCCGCGCGGCTGCCTGCAGTTGATTAAGTGGCACCTTTCGTAAATACGATGACATTTGAGCGGCCCCCGGCGGCGCTGGGCGGCGTCCTCGTTCGGTCACGTGCCAGAGGCACGCTCCCTCACTGCGTCCTTGCCCAGCATCCCCCGGATCACCACTCTCGGTGTCACCGTACTTTCGAAAAGCACCACCAAGAACAAAGGAGAACTGAACATCCATGGTGGAACTAGACCATCCCTTCTCGACGACGAAGCCGATCGATGAGGCCTTCACGGCGATCCTCGATCTGGAGCGGCTGGTCCCCTGCGTCGAGGGGGGACGCGTGATCGAGCGGACCGGGCCGGAGTCGGTGAAAGCCGAGATCAAAGTCAAGATGGGCGCGATGTCGCTGACGTTCACGGGCACCGTCGAAGTAGCCGAGCAGGACGCCGCTTCGCACTCGGCGTTGCTGAAGGTGAAATCGCGCGAGGCCGGAGGACAGGGATTCGCAAACGCGGACGTCACGTTCTCGCTCTCGAACGGCGGCGGCACGGTTCATACCGCGGCGCAGATCAGCGGTAAGGCCGCATCGATGGGCGAGGGCGTGATGGTGACCGTGCTCGATGCGCTGATCAAGGACTTCACCGGGAAACTCGCGACGCTGTGAACGCGATCGCCACGAAGACGATGCGGCGCCCGGAGGACGGCGAGATTCCGATCGACGGTGGGACGGCGGTGCAGCAGGACGCCGACAGGCCGGTGTTCCGTGGCAACGGCCCTTACGACTACGTCTGCGTGGAATGCGGCAACGTCCTAGCGGAGGCGATGCCCGCCGAGTACATGAACCGGAAGGTCCGGGTTCGTTGCGCGCGCTGCAACACCGTCAACGTTGCCGTCGAGGAGGAGGGCGTCGACTACTCCAAAGGATTTGGTGCCCGCCCGCCCCGCCCGCCCCGCCCGCCCCGCCCCACCTGAATGGCGGGCATCGAGGACCGGCCAATCGGCTTCGGATCCTTGCCGCGCAAGGAGGACGCCCGATTCATCCGCGGCCAGGGACTGTTCGTCGACGACGTCCAGATCCCGGGGATGCTGCACGGAGCGATCCTGCGCAGCCCCATCGCCCATGCTCGGATCGTCGCGATCGACAGCTCCGCCGCACTCGCGCATCCCAAGGTCCACGCCGTGATCACGGGTTCGGACCTCATCGCTCGGGATCTGGCCTGGATGCCGACCTTGTCGCACGACACCCAGGCGGTGCTGGCGACCGACAAGGTCCGCTTTCAGGGGCAGGAGGTCGCGTTTGTGGTGGCCGACGATCACTACTCCGCACGCGATGCACTGGACCTGATCGAGGTCGAATATGACGCGCTGCCGGCGGTCGTCGACGCGCGGACGGCGCTCGACGCGGATGCGCCGGTGATCCGCGACGACCGTCCCGGCCAGGCTGACAACCACGTCTTCGACTGGGAGGCCGGTGACCGCGCCGCGACCGACCGGGTGTTTGATCGCGCCGAGGTCGTCGTCGAGCAGGAGATGCTGTACCCACGCTCGCATCCCGCACCGATGGAGACGTGTGGCGCGCTCGCGCAATTCGACATCGTCAGCGGCAAGCTGACGCTGTGGTGCACGACTCAGGCCCCGCACGCACATCGCACGTTCTACGCCCTGCTGACCGGGCTCCCGGAGCACAAAATCCGCGTGATCTCCCCCGATGTCGGCGGCGGGTTCGGCAACAAGGTCCCGGTGTACCCCGGCTACGTGTGCGCCGTCGTCGGCTCGATCATGACCGGCAGACCTGTCAAATGGATGGAAGACCGCTCTGAGAACCTGATGGCCTCAGGCTTCGCGCGCGACTACGTGATGAAGGGTGCGATCGCCGCGACCAGCGAGGGCAGGATCCTGGCCGTGCGGGTGCATGTCGTCGCCGACCACGGGGCCTTCAACGCGGCCGCCCAGCCGACGAACTTCCCGGCCGGCTTCTTCCATGTGTTCACAGGTTCCTACGATCTGGAGGCCGCGTACTGTCACGTCACGGGCGTGTACACGAACAAGGCGCCCGGTGGGGTCGGCTACTCATGCTCGTTCCGGGTGACCGAGGCTGTGTATCTCGTCGAGCGGCTCGTCGACTGCCTGGCGGATGAGTTGGGGGCTGACCCCGCGGAGCTGCGGCTTGCGAACCTGATCGCTGCCGACCAATTTCCGTACTTGTGCAAGACCGGTTGGGTGTACGACTCCGGCGACTACGAGCGGGCGCTGCGGAAGGCGCTGTTGAATGTGGACTATCAGGCGCTTCGCCGCGAACAGGCGGATCGCCGGGCGCGTGGCGAGCTGATGGGAATTGGGATCTCGTTCTTCACCGAGGCCGTCGGGGCCGGGCCGCGCAAGCACATGGACATCCTCGGGCTCGGGATGAACGACGGCGCGGCCCTGCGCGTCTCTCCGACCGGCAAGGCGCAGCTCGCGATCAGCGTCCAGACACAGGGGCAAGGGCACGAGACCACGTTTGCGCAGATCGTCGCTCACGAGCTGGGGATCCCGCCCGAGGACGTTGAGGTGATCCACGGCGACACGGACACGACACCGTTCGGCCTCGGAACCTACGGATCGCGCTCGACGCCGGTCAGCGGCGCGGCGACCGCGCTGGCCGCCCGCAAGGTCCGCGACCGGGCGCGGATCGTTGCGGCGGCGATGCTCGAAGCCGCCCCCGCCGACCTCGAGTGGGAATGTGACCCACCCGCCCGCCCAGCCCGCTGGTTCGTGCGCGGCGATCCGGAACAGGGCGCGACGATCCAGGAAATCGCGATGGCGTCCCGGGGCTCGCTGACGCTCCCTCCCGGGATTGAGAGCGGGCTCGATGCCGAGATGGTCTATGACCCGCCGAACTTGACGTTCCCGTTTGGCGCCTACGTGTGTGTGGTCGACATCGACCCTGAGATCGCAAAGGTGAGGATTCGGCGGTTTGTCGCGGTCGACGACTGCGGCACGCGGATCAACCCGATGATCGTCGAGGGTCAGATCCACCGTGGCCTCACCGACGGGGTCGGGATGGCACTGATGGAGCTGATCGCATTCGACGGGGAAGGCAACTGCCTCGGTGCCTCGCTGATGGACTACCTGATCCCGACCGCGGTCGAGGTCCCCGACTGGGAGACGGACTTCACGGTCACTCCCTCACCGCATCACCCGCTCGGCGCCAAGGGGGTCGGCGAGTCCGCTACGGTCGGCTCACCGCCGGCGATCGTCAATGCGATCTGCGACGCGCTGAAGCCCTACGGCGTGCGTCACCTGGACATGCCGTGCACGCCCTCGCGGGTGTGGGAGGCGATGCAGGGACGGGCGGTGCCGCCGCAATGACCTCTGGCTCGGGGCGCGTGACTGGGCTCGTGCTCGCCGCCGGCGGGTCCAAGCGGCTCGGTCAGCGCAAGCAGCTGTTGCGCTTCGGCTCGGGCACGCTGTTGGGGCATGTGCTCGATACCGCGCGCAGCTGTCGGTTCGATCAGCTGCTGTGCGTTGTCGGCGCGGGCGCTGCCGACGTCCGTTCGAGCGTCGATTTTGCCGGCGTCGAGGTTGTCGAGAACCGGCACTTCGGCGAGGGCTGCTCGTCGTCGATCGCGGCCGCTTTAGGCGCGGTCGACCCGCTGAGCGACGTGCTCGTGCTGATGCTCGGCGACCAGCCTGGGGTGAGCGCTTCGACCGTTTCCGCGCTGTTGGCCGGTCGGGGTCATGCGCCGCGCGCCGCGTGCGCATATGAGGACGGGCGCGGTCATCCGCTCGCGTTTGCGCGTTCGGTGTTCGGTGAGCTTGCCGCCTTGCACGGAGACAAGGGGGTCTGGAAGTTGCTCGACCGGCGTGGGGGTGACGTGCTCGACGTGCACATTCCGGGTCCGATCCCGAGGGATGTCGACACGTGGGAGGACTATCAGGCG
This sequence comes from uncultured Solirubrobacterales bacterium, assembly GCA_963794285.1. GTDB lineage: Bacteria > Actinomycetota > Thermoleophilia > Solirubrobacterales > Solirubrobacteraceae > Palsa-465. Next base: position 320,024 of record CAWCDS010000004.1, on the reverse strand, counting down.
GTGGTGGCGGAGTTGGGGTGAGTTTTGTCGGGGGGTGGTCGTCAAACCCACCGCATTTTTCGTACATACGACCACCCCCCCGCGATCCCGTCGATTTCGCCCGCCCGACCCCCAGATTCCGGCCGCACTAGTGGACGCGTCCGTTGGGGTTTGATTGGCGCGCGAGCTGCCGTAGGGTGATGCGCCGCGGCTCGCTCGCTTCTTGGTCAGAGGCTCCGCCGGGGGCCGGCAAAGCCGAATCGCCAACTGGGACCGGGCGTCCGTGATGGAGGCCCTGTCCGAAGTCGACCCCCAGACGGGTGAGGAGCCGGGCAGTCTCTTCGTCTCCCACGAACTCTGCGACCGTGCGCTTGCCGAGCCCTTGCGCGATCCCGACGACGGCTTCGATCACGAGCCGGTCGGTCTTTGACGTCAGGCAGTTGCGAACGAACTCACCGTCGATTTTGAGGAAGTCGAACGGCAGGTGCTTGAGGAAGTAGAACGAGCTGAAGCCCGCGCCGAATTCGTCAACCGCGAGGCGGCAGCCGAGCTCGGCCAGGCGGTCGCTGAACCGGTGCGCATGTGTGATGTGCCTGACGGCGGCGGTCTCCGTGATCTCAAAGGTCAAGCGTCCGGGGGACACACCTGTTCGAGCCAGCTCGTGTTCGATCAGCTCGAGCAGGCGGGGTTCCCCAAGCGAGCGACCGGAGATGTTCACGCTCAGCGGCAGTCCATCACCTAACGGGGAGTCCTCGGCGACCAGCCGGATCGCTTGCTGGATCACCCAAGCGTCGATCTGCTGGACGAGGTCGAGCCGCTCGGCGATGTACAGGAACGCTGAGGGCGGGATCAGATCGCCGTGCTCGTCGCGCATGCGCAGAAGCAACTCGTGCTGCGAGGTCCGGCCCGTCTGGTAGTCGATGATCGGCTGGGCCATCAGCGTGAAACGCTGCTCGTCGAAAGCACTCTGGATTCGTTGGACCCAGCTGAAGCGGCCCTTCATCCGCGCTTGGCTGTGCTGATCGGGCCGATACAGCACAACTCGGTTGCGACCACCTCCCTTGGCCTCGTACATCGCGACGTCGGCATTGACGAGCACGTCCTCGCCGGAGAGGTCCTGATCGAAGATCGCGACCCCGATGCTTGCGCTGATCGCCCGCGTCCCAACTCCGACCACCGTGATCGGTTGCTTGCCGAACTCCTCCAATAGCTCCATTGCCACGTGCTCGGCCGCGGCGGCGTCGGCCTTCGGAAGCAGAATCGCGAACTCATCGCCTCCGAGCCGTGCGAGCACGTCGCTCTCGCGCAGACGCCCGGTCAGCAATTCCGCTGCACGGACGATGATCTCGTCGCCGGCCTGGTGTCCGAGTGTGTCATTGACGTACTTGAAGTGATCGAGGTCCAGCATCAGCAGCGCGCCTTCGCTGCCGTAGCGGTTGGCAAGAGCCGCGTGGGACTCGAGCTCGCGGGCGAAGCTGTGGCGGTTGAGCAGTCCGGTCAGGGAATCGTGATCGGCGAGGTCCTGCAGCCGGTCCTCGTATCGCTTGCGGTCGGTGATGTCCTGGATCTGAGCCAGCAGCCGCGTCGGCTGCCGATCACGACCGAGGATCTGGGTCGCCTCCAGCGCGACCCAGACGGGGTGGCCCGAAGCGTGGATGAACCGCTTCTCGACCCCGAGGGTTCGCTGCCGGCCGGCGCGGAACGCGTTGAGTTCGGCCTCGAAGTCGCCTGCATCGTCGGGATGCATCAGCTCGTCGACCGTGACCGCTTCCAGCCGTCCGACGGAGTAGCCGGTAATCATGCAGAGCGCGGCGTTGACTTCGTTGATGCGGCCATCGAGGTCGATCAATGCCATTCCGATCGGTGCTTCCTCAAAGGCGCTGCGGAAGCGCTCCTCGGCCTCCGCCAGCGCTTCTGCCGCCCGGCGCCGCTCGCTGATGTCTCGGGCCACGGTCGATGCGCCCGCGACGGCGCCGTCCGCGCCTCGGATCGGCGACACCGTCACTGAGACATCGAACACACGCCCGTCCTTGCGCCGGCGCGTAGTCTCGAAGTGGTCGACCCGTCCGCCGGCCGCGACGCGGCGGAAGATGTCGATCAACTCATCTCGCTGATCTGCCGAGGGACACAGCATGAACGTGCGACAGCCGATCGCCTGATCGGCGTTGTAGCCGTACATCAGCTCGGCGGCCGGGTTCCAGCTGGTGATCGTGCCGTCGAGCGTCTGACCGACGATCGCATCATCTGAGGACTCGACGATCGCGGCCAGGTGGCCGATCGCGCGCTGAGCCTCGCCTCGCTCGCTGACATCGCTGATCACGCTGGAGATCAAGAGGCCCTCCGGCGTCTCGAGCCACCCGAGGCCGATCTCGGCGGCGAATTCGCTGCCGTCCTTGCGCCTGGCCCGGAGGGTCTTGCGCGCACTCATTCGCTGCAGCGACGGCTGGGCCGTGAAGCGCTCGCGGAGCTTTCCGTGGGTGTGTCGGGCGCGCTCGGGCACGAGGATCTCGAGGCTCTGGCCGATCAGCTCCTCGCGCCCGTAGCCGAACATCGTTTCGGTCTCGGCGTTGACGAGCACGATTTCACCGCCCTCGTCCACGATCACAATCGCGTTGGGGGCGGTTTCAAGTAGGCCGCGGAGGCGTTCGGCTTCTCGGCGAACGGCGTCGCTCGGGTGATGATCTTCGGCCCGTCGTGACATGCGGTTTCCCAACCCATCGGCATCTGACGTGGTCGGTGCATACCGCAGAAAGCACCGATCTTCGGGCCGCACCAACTACGGCGGCGGCGCCGTGAACCTACGGTCGCCGATCCCCCGACGATCTCGCGCGTTCGGCCAATAGCAGCTCGGTCATGTGGGCGACGTCGAGCGGCCGGCCGAGCAGGTAGCCCTGGCCAAGCCGGCAGCCGAGCTGCACGAGGACGTCGCGCTGCTCGGGGCGCTCGATTCCCTCCGCGACCGCTGTCAGCCCAAGGTGACCGGCAAGATCGAGGATTCCGGCCAGCAGCGCGGAAGCCTTGCTGCTGCCGCGGCCGGCCGCCTCCACAAACGGCTGTGCGATCTTCAGCAGGTCGACCGGGAGGTGCGAGAGCGTGAGCAGCGATGAGTATCCGGTTCCGAAGTCATCGAGCGCCAGGCGTGCTCCAAGCTCCTTGATCGAGTGCAGCGTCACGAGCGCGTCCCGTGCGTCGTGGAGCGGCGCCGTCTCAGTCAGCTCGAAGATCAGGGTGGACGGCGGAAATCTCCCGCCGATTGCGTTCGCTACTGCTGTGGCGTAGTCAGGGGTCTGTAGCTCGCGGACCGACACGTTGAGGCTGACCGCCAGCGGCAACTCGGTCCACCAAGCGGCGGCCTGCGAGCACACCTCCGTCAACACCCAGCGGCCGATTTCCACGATCAGGCCGTGTTCCTCGGCGACGGGAATGAACTCGGCCGGCGCCACCAGACCGCGGCTCGGATGGCGCCAGCGCAGCAGCGCCTCGAACGCGACGATCCTGCCCGACTCCAGCTCGAACATCGGCTGGTAGTGCAGCTCGAACTCGGCGCGCTCGACCGCACCCCGCAGTTCGGTGTCGAGCCCGAGGCGCGACAATCGCGCCGCGTGCATGTGCGGTGCAAAGCGCGCGTAGCGGTCCGCGCCGGCGCGCTTGGCGTGATACATCGCCACATCGGCGTTGCGCAGTAGCGTCGGCTTCCTCCCGGCCGCTCGCAATTCCGATGCTGACGCTGATGAACACGTCGTGACCGCCGAGCTGGAAGTGGCTGCGCAGCGCGGCAAGGATCCGCTCTGCAATCGGAACTGGATCGGCGGCGCCGGCCAGCAGCACCGCGAACTCGTCGCCGCCGAGGCGCGCGCAGACATCGCCGTCTCGGATGCAGCGGCGCAGCCGCTCCGCCACCGCCACCAGGAGTTGATCGCCGAACAGATGGCCGAGCGAATCGTTGACGAGCTTGAAGCGGTCGAGGTCGAGAAACAGGACCGTCACCGGGGCACCGCCGCGGTCGGCACGCACCAGCTCGTGGTCGAGGCGGTCGAGCAGCAGCGCCCGGTTCGGCAGGCCGGTCAGCGAGTCGGTGTGCGCCCGCACCATCGCGTCGCTCGCGTGCGCGACCGAGAGCGCGGCGCTGACGTGCTCGCCGTAGGCCTTCAACAGGTTCTGCTTGCGCTCGGGGAGCGCCCGGCCGCCACTTCGCCAGCCGACCAGCAGGCTTCCGATCACGCTCCCGCGCTCGCGCAGCGGCACGCCGACGATCGATTTCACGTCGGGCGGAGCCAGCAGCGATCCGAGTTGGGCCGATGGGTAATCCTCGATCACGACCGTCTGGCCGGTCGAGATCACCCGGCCGCTCACCCCCTCGGTGATCGGCGCTCGCCGCCGCCAGCGCTCGCCGACGCCCGCCGAGCCGCGAGTCGCGACCGCCACCATCCAGCTTGGGTCCTCCGGATCCAGCAGCCGAAGCGACCCGCTGACACCGGACAGCAGGCGCATTGCGCCATCGACGACGGCGTTGTACACCTCGTCAGGCCGCGCGCCATTGCAGACCAGCTCCTGGACGTGCCAGACCGCTTCGACAAACTCCGCGTCGAAGCCGTCCGAAACCGGCTGTGCGTTGGCTGCATCGACCACCCCTTATGTAATCGGAGCTGGGCCTGCGGTCTTGACAGGCAATCGCTGAGACCCTGCCGGCGCAAGCTGCAGTTCGCGCGCGATCTCCTGGTAGCAGTTGTAGCTGGAGCCGCGACCGATCCCGGATCCGGAATGCAGGTTCGCCGAACAGTCGTACAGGTTCTCAAGGAGGAGGCGATGGCCCGCGATATCCGGGATCGGCCGGAACCGGCCGAGTTGCGAGGCGAGCGTGCTGCCGGTCGAGTAGCCGCCCTCGATCATGTTCGGTCGCTCGCGCTCGATGTCCTCCGGCGTGTACACGCGTGCCGCGATCACGTTCTCGCGGGTCATGTTGGGTGCGTACCGCACCCACTCACGCAGCAGGTTTTCGGTGAACTGCTCTCGGACGGCGTGCCAGCGGTCGCGGGAGAATACACGTCGGGGAGCTGAAAACTCCTCGACGCCGATGATGTGGCTGCCGGCCGGAGCTCGGCTCTGGTCCCAGACACTGTCGACCGAGCTGAGCACGTACGGGTGACGCGCGAACCCGTTCAGGAAGATCTCCGGCTGGTAGTGCAGATGCAAGTAGTCGAGGTCTTTCGGGCCCCAGTACAAGCGCGGCTGCGAGCCGACACCAGGATTCTCCGCTTCCGCCAGATACTGGGGCGGCTCGTGGATCGCGAAGTTGGCCCACAGCAATTGGCCGCGGTCGTAGTGGATGTTGCGGATCCGCCTGCGTAGGCGCTCATCGAGCGCGACGTCTCTGAGCAGTCGCAGGACCGTTTGCCCCAAGCCGAGGTCGCTGACGACCAGTTCCGCCGAGATCTGTGAGCCGTCCACGAGCTCAACGCCGGTTGCGCGTTCGCCGGTGACGGTGATCCTGTCGACCTCGCACGAGTTCATGTAGGAGACGCCCAGCTTGCTCCCGGCCGCGACGAGCGCATCGGTGATCGCCTGGCTGCCACCGACCGCGATCGCGGCTGGTTCAAACGAGAGCGTCAGCGGGATGCAGTGGATCAGTCCCTGGAGCCCAGGGACGTCGTCGGCGAAGCAGCCGGTCGACGTCGTGCTCGCGCGCATGAACAGGATCTGCAGCTCCGGGCTTTCGAAGAACTCCTGGGCGAGTTGCCGGAGCGTCATGAACTGGTGGACGGGCTCGATCAGGCTGTTCGGGATGCCGAGCAGCTGCTCGAGTGGGTCGGCGGTTCCCCACGGCGGAGGGATGCTGAACCGGTGCCGGCGGAACGCCTGCTTCCAGTGCCGCTCATAAACGTCCAGCAGCGCGAGGTAGGCGTCGGCGTCGCGTTGTGAGAAGCGCGCAATCTGCTCCCATGTGCGCTGAACGTTCTGCTCGGAGCGTTCCTGGCGACCGGTCCTTGGGTCAACGACGCGTGAGGCGGAGAACCCGACCAGCGACGTGGAGTCGTCGAAGATCATTCCCTCGTTCTCCTCCGGGAAGACGTAGCGCAAACCCTCGTCGTGGAGCGCGAAATCGCAGTATGCCGGGTGTCCGTAGAACCGTGTCCAGTGGCTGCAGTGATTCATCACGAACCCGGGGGCGGGCCCTTCGCTCGCGCAGGCGCCGCCGCCCAGGTGCGCGCTGCGCTCCAGCACCAGCACCGAGAGCCCAGCCCGCGCCAGATACGGGGCGATGATCGTTGCGTGGTGGCCGCCGCCGAGCACCACCGCGTCGTAGTGTGCGTCGCCCATCCGCTTCAAGAAACGATTGTCACGGTGCCGGCGGTGCCGTCGACGCGCACCCGGTCGCCCGTCTTGATCCGGCTGGTCGCGTTGCCGGTGCCGACGACGGCCGGGAGCCCGTACTCGCGGGAGACGATCGCCGCGTGCGACATGATCCCGCCGATATCCGAGACAGCGGCGGCGATCTTCCCGAACGCGGGTGTCCAGCTCGGCGAGGTGACGGGGGCGACGAGGATCTCGCCCTGCTGCAAATCCCCAAGGCGCTGCACCTCGAGCACGACCCGAGCCGTTCCTTCGGCGATGCCGGGGGAGCCGGCGAAACCCGCCAGGGTCCGGCCGGTGTCTCGGTCCTCGGCCGCCCACTCCCGCACGCGCTCGGTCGTGATCCCCCACAGCATGATCGTCATCGGCTCGGTGATCGTTTCCGGTACGACACCGAGGGCGGGCGGCGGCGTGAACTTCCGCATCGCATCCATGATCCGCTTGCGCTGGGCCACGAGCGGCGGCCAGTGGCTCGGGCCACGTCCCTCCGAGCCGGCCGCCCACGCGAGCCGCAGATCGACGAGCGCGTCGGCGAGCTCGTAGCGCTGGAGGTAGAACACGTCCTCGGCGGCATCGAGGAAGCGGTTGCGTGCCAGCAGCCGGCCGAACTCGTGCACCTTGTTCCAGAAGATCGTGTGGTACCAGTGCTCGACATAGAAGTTGTGACTCTCGACGGAGGGGAAGACGGTGCGCGCGAGCCCCAAGTTCTGATCGAAGGCGGCACCCGCATCTTCGTCTGTGAGCAACGCCCGGTACTCGCCGGTGATGCGGTCGCGTTCGGCGCTGACCTCGGCCAGCGGCCGGGCGATGTCCGCGCCTGCCTGCAGCTGCTGCACGTAGTTGCGCAGATGGGCGAGCGGCACGTCCGGATCGTCGCTCCAGGAGCGATGGTGGTGGTAGAAGCCGTTGCCGTTGGAGTAGTGAAACCAGGGCGTCTTCACCGCGTCCCAGTCGGCGAGCCACCCGCGGCCGGGATCGCTTGACGTCAATACCTCCCTCAGCGCCTGCTCGCTCGATGCGCCGATCACGGCCTCAGCGATGCCGGCTTGCAGCGCGCGGCCCGCGAGCCGCTTGAGTTCGTTGTCGGGGCGGAACAGCACAACGTCGATTCCGCTGACCATCTGCGCGATCGTCTGGTCGGGAATGTCGGGGAAGCTCTGCTTGCAGAGCTCGTAGAACACGAGGTATGCCGCGTAGCCGAGGTTCAGGAATTCGAAGTGGTACTGCCAGATGCGGTCGACGCTTTCAAGCAGCCGGTTGTACGCGATCAGCAGTGTGTGCGCAGAGCCGATCCCGCGCCCCTCGGTGACGACGGCCTCGTCCTCGATCTGCGGAAGGTCCGGCACCTCGAGCGCCTCGAGCTCAGCGATGGTGTCCTCGACCTTCGCCCGCCAGCGCCCGTAGAGCTCATCCCAGTTCTGAAAGTAGTATCCAGCGCGACGGCCGAACAGCTCAGCACGACGACCGATCTCGTCTGGGTCAGTCACCGGGTTGGCGCTCATGTACACCCAGCCGTAGAGGACGCGGTGGTCGATCCCGAGCGCCGGTGGGACGGCGAAGATCCGCGAGTTCGCCTGACCGAGACACATGTACGGCGAGTCCGCGGTCACGAAGTCGAACGGGAACATCGGCTCGGGGAAGTGCATCCCGTCGCGAAACCAGCCGCGCGTCTCCTCGGACTCGCGCCGCCCCTCACTGAACAGGGCGTAGTACGGATACATCGTCTCCCAGCCCTCGCACCCCTCGGGTGCCGGGACCTCGAATGGGCTCATGAAGCTGCGGATCCCCGATTCAGTGCTCGCCATCTGATCTCTCCTCTCGATCCATCCGCCGAGGAGCTCGACGTTACGGCCCCGGGCCGTCGCCGATCAAGGGCCAAACACTGCCGCTGTGAGAGGCAACGCCTATCATGCGGCGATGGAGCTGCGGCAGTTACGATCGTTCGTCGCGGTCGCGGAGGAGCTTCATTTTCGCCGCGCAGCCGACCGCCTTCACCTTGCGCAGCCCAGCGTCAGTCAGCAGATCCGCACGCTCGAGGCCGAGCTGGGGGTGACGCTATTCGAGCGCAACCGGCGCGGAGCTGCGCTGACGCCGGCCGGCTCGGCGTTGCTCACGGAGGCTCGAGATCTGCTGGGTCGCGCCGAGCACGCGGCGGCGATTGCGCGCGCGACCGGGACCGGTGAACGCGGGCGGTTACGTATGAGTCTGACTCGATCGCTCACCGGTGGCGTCGCCGGTGCGATCGTCGCTGCTTATCGAAGCCAATACCCGGAGGTCGAACTGGCGCTCGGCCTCGGCACAACGATGCTGCATGTCGAGCAGCTTCACGCCGGCGAGATCGACGTCGGGTTCGTGCGACCGCCGCTGCAAGAGCCGGGGCTCGAGGAGCTCCGGCTCGGGCGCGAGCCGATGGTCTGCGTCCTCCCGAGTGGGCACAGGCTGACCCGCCGCAGCACCGTGCGCCCGCGCGACCTCGATGGTGAGCCGCTCGTCTGGTGGCCTGAAGCTCACGGCCCCGGCGCCTGGCGCGAGGTCCGCCGCGAGGTCTGCGGCGATCCGCCCTGGCCGCGGCTTGCCCGTACCGAGCCAGAGGAGGAGCGGATCGTGTCCGCCGTGGCCGAGGGCGCCGGGATCGACTGCGGGAGCTCGCGGAGCAGGTGGCTCGCGATCGGTAGGCTGCCTCGCTGCGCTTACCATGCAGCCACGAGAGGAGAACCAGATGGCGCGGACCCCGCAGGAGATCTTTCAGCACCACGGCGAAGCACTGATGGCCGAGGACATCGACGGAATCGTCAGCGACTATGCCGACGACGCTGTCTTCATCACTCCGGAGGGCGTGCTCCGCGGCAAGGAGGGGGTGCGGGAAGGCTTCGTCAAGCTGACCGGCGATGTGCCCGGCGCCAGCTGGGAGCTCCCGACGATGATCTTCGAGGATGACATCCTGTTGCTGGAGTGGAAGGCGGAGTCAGAGAACGTCAAGGTCGAGGACGGGATCGACACGTTTGTCTTCCGCGACGGGCTGATTCGCGTGCAGACCGTTCGCTACACCCTGACCCCGAAGTAGCGCCGCTCAGAAATCACCGAGCTCGAGCCGGTCACGGACGGCGGCGAGGAACAGTGCGGCCGGATGCCCGTCGACGGCACGGTGGTCGAATATCAGCGTCATCGTCATCGTCGGCGCCACGACGGCAGCGCCGTCGCGGGCGATGACTCGCTCGGTAACGCGTCCGACGCCCAGGATCGCGACCTGGGGCGCGTTGAGAATCGGGGTGAACCAGTCGATGCTTGTGGCGCCGAGGGTCGAGACCGTGAACGTCCCGCCTCGCAGCGCGGTGCCCGGCAGCGACCCCTCGCGCGCCGCCTGCGCGAGCTCGCCTGCCTCGAGCGCAAGCTCGCCGAGCGACTTCTGGTCGGCGTTTTCGATCACCGGGACGATCACGCCCTCTTCGAGGCTGATCGCCAGCCCGAGGTTGATGTCGTCGACCAGCTCGACGCCATCGTCGAGAACGCGGGCGTTCAGCCGCGGGTGCTCGGGCAACGCGAGCGCGACGGCGCGCAGCACCGCGACCGTCGGCGACAGGCGCCCAGCACCGGCGAGCGTCGCGAGCGCGGCCGTCATCTCGACGTCGACGCCGATCGCGACCCGCGGTTGCTGCCACGCTCGAGCCATCTCTCGAGCCACGGCGCCGCGCATCCCGGTGAACGGCACCGATGTGGGGCGCTCCGCCGGGGCGGCGAGGACCGGTCCGGAGTCGCCGCCGGCGTCCTCTTCGACGAGCGCCACCACCGCCCCCGCGGGGAACGTGTCGCCCGCGGCGACGACGAGCTCGGCGAGCGTGCCATCGCATGGAGCCGAGATCTGGAATGACGTCTTGACGACGATCGCGTCGGCCACGGCCTGACCGGCTACCACTCGATCGTGCTCGTCGACGAGCCACGCCTCGAGCAGGCCCTCCGCTCCCTCTCCGGCGTCCTCGAACGGCTCCGCCGGCGCCTTGATCTCAATCACGAACCGGTTTTGACGAGCTCACGCACCGCGGAGGCGATGCCGTCCACCTGCGGGATCACGTACTGCTCGAGCGGACGGCTGTACGGAATTGGCACATCCGGCACCGCGAGCCGTCGCACCGGCGCCTTCATCGTCAGCGTGTCGAGCCGCTCGGCGACGATCGCGCAGATCTCGCCGCTCAGTCCGAAGCTGCGATAGTCCTCATCGGCGATCAGCAGCCGGCCCGTCTTGGCAACCGACGTCGCCACGGCGTCGCGATCGAGTGGCACGAGCGTGCGCAGGTCAAGGACCTCGACGCTGATGCCGTCGCGCTCGAGTTCCTCGGCGGCGATCAGCGCCTTTTGCACCATCTGACTGAGCGTCACGATCGTGACATCGTTGCCTTGGCGCGGCACGGCCGCCTGCCCGAACGGGACCGTGTACTCCCCGTCCGGAACGGCCGTCGTCGAGCCCTCGAAGTACGACATCCACGGGAGACCCATGATGCCCTTGTGGAAGAAGAACATCACGGGGTTGTCGTCACGGATCGCTTCGATCATCAGGCCCTTGGCGTCGTACGCGTTGGACGGCACGACCACCTTCAGCCCGGGCATGTGCGCGAAGGTCGCGTACAGGCATTGCGAGTGCTGCGCGGCATCGCTGTAGCCGCCACCGATCGCCGTCGTGATCACCACCGGCAGCTTCACGTTGCCGTCCGACATGTACGTGTTCTTCGCGAGGTGGTTGTAGATCTGATCCATGCAGACGCCGAAGAAGTCAACGAACATCAGTTCCGCGATCGGACGCAGCCCTTGAGCCGCCGCACCGATCGCTGCGCCGATGAACCCCGCCTCGGAGATCGGCGTGTCCATGATCCGGTCGGGGCCAAATCGGTCGAGCAGCCCGCTGGTAGCGCTGAAAATGCCGCCATAGCTGCCGATGTCCTCTCCCATCACGAATACGCGTTCGTCGCGCTCCAGTTCCTGTCCGATCGCCTCGGAAATGGCCTGAGCCATCGTCAGCGTGCGTTCTTTGGTGGCAACCGCCATCTCTCTCCTCCTTATTCCTCTAAACGAAGACGTGCTCGAGCGCCTCGGTCGGATCGGGCAGCGGGCTCTCACGGGCAAAGTCGTACGCGTCGGTCACGCGCTCGGCGGCGCGCGATTTGATCTCCTCGTCGAGCGCGTCGTCGAGCGCAGCCGCATTTCGCAAGTGGGCGGCAAGCTTGGGGATCGGGTCGTTGCCCCGTAACTGGTCGGCCTCGTCCTTCGGCCGGTAGACCTCTGCGTCGCCCTGGAAGTGCCCGAGATAGCGGTCGGTCTGGACCTCCATCAAAGTTGGACCATCGCCCCGCCGCGCGCGGGCCACAGCCTCACCTGCCGCCGCGAACATCTCGAGCGGGTCGTTGTGGTCGACTGAGATGCCCGGCATCCCGTAGGCAGCAGCACGGTCGGCGTTCGAGGACACGGCCGTCGACTTCTCCTTCGGGACCGAGATCGCCCAGCGGTTGTCCTCGCAGATGAAGACGGTCGGGAGCTGCCACAGACCGGCCAGGTTGAGCGCCTCGTGGAACGTGCCCTGGTTGGCCGCACCCTCGCCGAAGAATGCGACTGCGACTGCGTCGCGACCGAGTTTCTTGTACGCGAGCGCGGCGCCGGTCGCCGGCGGCATGCTCGCTCCTTCGATCCCGCTACACGAGAAGTTGTGCTCCGGGTCGAAGATGTGCATGTGGCCGCCCTTGCCGCGGCTGAGGCCGGTCGCCTTGCCAAACAACTCAGCCGCGAGGCTGTGGAGCGGCACGCCTTTGGCGATTGCGAAGTGATGCGGGCGGTGCGTGCCGACGACGGTGTCGTCGTCGCGCAGATGCGCGCACGCCCCGACGGCGACCGGCTCCTGGCCCGCGGCCAGGTGCATCTCGCCCGGGACGGGGCCGCCGGCGATGTCGAACGCAAGGCCGTGCTGGATCGTCGGCGGCAGCTTGCCCTCGAGGTAGACGTTGACCATCCGCTCCTCAAAGTCTCGGATCACGAGCATCGTCTCGTACATCCAGAGCAGTTGATCCTGGTTCGGGTCCACGGCGCGATCCTCTCCTTTCGGGTCCAGGAGGGCCCAATTCGCGGTGACCGGGCCAGTCTATGTCGGCTGATCTGCCGAGTCCAGGGTGGCGGGGCCGACGAGCGGCGTCGATCCCACCCGCAAGTTCACCGAGTCGGTTGGAGCAGCGGCGGTGGCGTGGGATCGATCGTTCCCGACGGCCTGCCGAGGCCGTACCCCTGGCCGCCCCTGATAATGCTCGTTGCGGTCTGGCTCAAGCCGGTCACGAACTGCAGCGTCTCCTGGTCCTCGATCCCTTCGGCGATCACGTATGCGCCCGTCCCGTGAGCGAACGTGGCCATCGCCATCAGGACGGCGCGGGCCGTCGGCTCGGTCGTGGCCGCCGCGACGATGCTGCGATCGAGTTTCACGAAGTCGGCGTCGACCGCGCGCAACATCTCGAGGCCGGCGTTTCCGGTCCCGACGTCGTCGAGTGCCAGCTTGAACCCGTGCGAACGGAGCCGATGCAGCGTCGTGACGACCGCCTCGGTGCGGCCGCCGAAGCGTTCGGTCACCTCGATCACGACCTGCTCGGGCGCGAGTTGCGCCTGCTCGACGGCGGCGCGGAACCAGTCGTTGCCATCCGTGTCGAGGTCCAGCGTCTGCGGTGATAGGTTCACGAACAACAACGCGTTGTCGGGCAGGTGCGGGCCGATCTGCAGCGCTTGGGCGATGCAGAGGACATCGAGCGCGTGCACCCGCGCGATCTGTTCGGCGACGTCAAAGGCATCCGCCGGACCAGCGAACCCGAACGCAGGGTCGGGGCGGCTGAGGGCTTCGAGGCCAAGCAACGTTCCGTCCTCGAGATCCCAGATCGGCTGGTAGCAGCTGCCAATTGCAGCGTGGTCAATCATTTGGATCAGGGCCTGTTGCCGTTCCTTGCTGGCGAGCGTTACCTCGGTGCCGATCTCGTCGAAGTGACGGGCGCCGTTTCCACCGTGGCGCTTGGCCTCCGCCAACGCGGCGCCGGCTTGGGCGCGCAGTACCTCGCCCGAGAGCTCGCGAGAGGTGCCGCTGATGCCGGCGCTGACCGGGATCGAGAGGTCGGCCAGCACGCGCAACAGTCTCCGGGCGCGGACGATTGCGCCTTCGGCGTCGGTCTTGGGCAGGACCAGCGCGAATTCGTCATCGCCGACGCGAAACGCTCGATCGCTCGGTCTTCCTTCTCGCAGCACCGATGCCACGCGGATGAGCAACTCGTCTCCCCGGGGGTGGCCGTGGCGGTCGTTGAACAGCGCGAAGTCGTCGACATCGAGCAAGATCAGGCTGAGAGGCTCCGAGTATCTGGCGGCCTGCGCGATGCCGTTCCCGAGCTCCTCGCGGAACGCTCGATGGTTCGGAAGGTCTGTGAGTCCATCGCGGGTCGCTCGGAGCAGCGCGATCTGGTGGCTGCGCATCAATGCCCTGCCGCCGACGAAATAGAAGACGATGCCTCCGACGCCGAGGGCCAGCAGCCAAATCAGCCCCAGCGAGCGGCGCAGAGTCCCAAGCTCGGCGTCCAGCGCCCGGTGCTCAAATGAGGTCTGGAACGCATACCGTCCGCCTGGCAGGTCGACCGCAGCTAAGAACTGGTAATCGTGGCGGCGTCCGGGATCGCTGTCGAGGCCGGCATAGGGCTTTCCATCTGCCAGCGTGGCCGCGATTCTCGGGTCGGGGTCGACGGTGCCTTCGGCCGCGGCGTTCTTGGATGCAACCACCGCGCCATGCGCGTTGATCAGTAGCGCCTCGGTAATCCCGGGGCGGCGGCCCATGACCGTGACGAGATTCTGGAACACGGGGTCGCTGGGCGTCGCGTCTGGCACGGCTCGCCCCGTCGCCTCCAGGATCAGCGCGTCGTTGCTCTGAGTCCGCTCAAAGTCCCTCAATTCGCTCGAGCGCAACTGGCTTGCGATCAGCAGATACCCAAGCGTTGCGATCGCGGCGAACGTCACGCCGACGGTCACGAGCAGGCGTAGCCGAAACCCCATGTCGTGTGTCCAGCCGTATCTGCCGGCGAGCCGGCGGAGAGGTTCGAGCCTCCCGCTGACGGCCGTCGCCGATGGCCCGTCACGGATGACGGGCGATGCATCCCCACCGACCTCGACGTCGTAGCTTGCCACTCTCAATGTGATCGGCAGCAAACGGCGTTTAGGTTATTTCCCGCCTCGGGGGTTGTGTCAGCCGGAATCGCGAGAGCGATGCTCGCGCAGCCGCTGCTCGGCGCGCTCCAGGCTGCGCTCAAGCTCTTTCAGCTGGGCATTGGACCCCTGCCCCCAGCGATACAGCTTGGCTCGCAGCAGGGCGACACGGTCGCGGTAGTAGCGCGCGTCGGCCTGCAACAGTTCGCGCTCCCCGCTCGAGCTCACAAGTCGAACTCCAGGACCGAGTACGCGCTGGGGCCGAGAATCTCCCGGGCCCCGCTGCGTACGGTTGTGTCCGGCTGGTGCCAGACGACGAACGGCTGGTGGGGGCCCATGTCGAAGATCGCCAAGACGATGCCGCCGAGCACCGGATCGGGCCTGCCGACCTCGGTGACGCAGTCGACGCTTCCCCTGCGGGTCCATAGCTGCAGGATCCGACGGGTGCTCGGCCGGCGACCCATGTCGAGCTCGACTTGCTTGCGCATTCCCGCGTACGCGTGCTCGACGATGCGCCGCTCGTCGCTGACTCCAGGGATGAAGAATGCTGTCACGGTTACAGACCGCGTTCGCGAGCATCCTTGCTCAGCGCCGCGCTCATCGCCGCCGGCTGGGTCCGAGCCTCGAGCTCGGTGATGATCTTCGCCTGCCGCGCGGACTCGCGATGCACGGAGTCCTGAAATCCTTCGATCATCTGCTCGAGGTGGGCGACCCGTGCCTCGAGGGAACGAAGCTCATCCGGATCCGGAATTGTGGAGGTGCTCGAGGGCTTCTCGGCCGCCGCCGCCACACGCCGGATCTGACGGATCCGCGTGATCAACCCCTCACGCTCGCGCATGGTCACCGCCTACCGGGCCGCCTCGGGGAGTCAGGGCGCGGCGGATACCGTCGGCGTTCCTCCTCGGTCATCTTGCGGATCACCAGATTGCCGCTCTCGACCTGTTCACGGACCAAGTCGAGCTTGGCCAAGCGTTTCTCCTCGGCCCGTTCTCGTGAGGACTTCACTCCATCACCTCGCTGGATAGCCGGCGCGCGACAGAATGGTGAGATTCGCTGCGTCGGCAAGGAGAACCTCACGGATGACGAAGCCATCCGCACACATGACGGTAGCAGTCCGCAGCGAACGTGCGAAGCGCTGTGAGGCCCCGTCGCAGCTGGCGATGACTGCGAGTGCTTACGATCGAGACCCGCGAGGCCAGCGACTTCAGTAACTTGGTCGCCGCGAATGACAGGCACGACGGAAATAACCGTCATCGGCGGCGAGCGCTATCGCGTCGAGGGCGAAGCCAAGGACGTTGAGCGGATGATCCTTGACGCGGCCCGCGGGTCGATCATGGAGCTGACCTGGCTGGTCGAGGCCGAAACCGGCGAGCGGGTGGGGATCAACCCCGATTGCGTCGTGATGCTCCGCGCGATCAGCCCCTGATCGTTTCTTGTTTCGATCCCGGCGCGCTAGTGTGGCTCGCGTCGACGGGTCTATTCGTGACTCGCAATCGTGTTCAGCGCTCGCAGGTCATCGCTTCCTCAGCCTCTCCTCGTACGCGGCACTTGACGGAAGGAGACAGCCATGGCCAGTGGAACCGTGAAATGGTTCAGCGACCAGAAGGGATACGGGTTCATCACGCCTGACGAGGGTGGTAAGGATGTGTTCGTTCATCAGACCGGCCTGGTCGGCGACAGCTATCGCTCGCTCGCTGAGGGTGCAAGGGTGTCGTTCGAGGCTGAGGTCGGCCCCAAGGGCCCCCAGGCCGTAAACGTCCAACCGCTGTAGGCAGCCCTCCACCACGGAGCCCGGCTCGCAGCCGGATCACGAGACCGATGCTTGGACTGACCCTGCTGGTAGCGTCGATCGCCATCGCCGACTCGATCAACCCGTCGACGGTGATCCCCGCGCTGTGGCTCGCCGGCGGGTCTTCCACCGGGAGGCTCGCCAGCTACACAGTTGGCGTGTTCCTGGTCTACCTCGCCGGAGGGATCGTGCTGTTGTTCGGTCCCGGCCAAGTCGCGATCGGTGCGCTGCACCACATCCAAGGTTCGCTCGAGCACATTCTTCAAGCCGTCGGCGAGGCCGTCGCCCTCGCCGTCGCATTCGTCTTGTGGCGCTCCCGCGCCAAGGCCGACGATCAGCCACGTTCGCGTCGCGCTCAAACACGCAGCTCGGCATTCGCGCTCGGTGCCGGGATCATGGCGATCGAGCTTCCGACTGCGTTTATGTACTTCGGAGCGATTTCCGCGATTCTCGCTGCGCGCCCAGCTGCTCCGGTCGAGCTCTCGCTGCTCGTGATCTACAACGCGCTGTTCGTCGCGCCACTGATCGCGTTCCTCGCGCTTCGCCGCCTAGCGGGTGCTCGGGCCGACCAATGGATCAGCTCGATGCAGACGCGGCTGCGCTACCTCGGACAGGTTGCCCTGACGGCGGTGGCGGCGGCAGCCGGGGCTGCGCTTCTGGCTGTCGGCCTGAACGGGCTGTTCGTGGCCTGAGTCCCGGCCGACCTAAGGGCCATCAGCCGAGGGGCCATTCCGAACCAGGCTTTGCGACGGGGTCGCCTACGTCTCTTTCGGGACCGACAGCTCTGGGACCGACAGTTCTGGGTCCGACAGTTCTGGGTCCGACAGTTCTGGGTCCGGCAGCTCGCCATCGGGCAGCGGGTCAACCGGCGACTCGAGCTTCCTAGCGTCCTTCCTGGCCTGCTTGTCGATCCGTCGCTCGCGAAGCCTGTGTTCGCGGGCGAGCTTTGCCATCGTGGTCTTCTTCTTGCCGCGCGAGGCCATATTGCCGTCCTTACTTATCGAGTTTCACCGGCGGGTGTGCTCGCGCCAGTCAGGTGATCCATCCGCAGGGCTCGGATCTACCGAGCCCTGCCGAAATCACGTGCGACGTCAGCGCGGACGCTCCGTCGCCTTGCGCCCCTCGTTAGAGCGTCTGGACGTTGGCCGCGGCGGGACCCTTCGGGCCCTGCTCGGCGTCATAGCTGACTTTTGCGCCCTCGGCCAGCGACTTGAAGCCGTTGCCCTGAATCGCGGTGTGGTGGACGAACAGGTCCTTGCCGGAGTCATCCGGTGTGATGAACCCAAAACCCTTGTCGTCGTTAAACCATTTGACGGTGCCTGTTGCCATGATGCTTCCTCCGGTGGTATGTGCACAGCGAAACGCGGAGGACGTTGTAGACAACGACTGCGGTGACGCAGAACACTAGATTGGTCGAGCTAGTCTCTCGACTACTGAGTACAAGTGTAGCGGGAACGGACGGAGCGGAACGAGGCGGCGCCGATGTTAGCCACCGATCCGCCGCGATCTCGGCTAAGCTGGGGGATCTTGAGGCCGGTCGTCGGTGCCCGCGGGCGCCGCAGACACCGTCTCGACAATGGTGGCACTCGCGCTCGCGGCGGTCTGCGGACGGCCAGGGGGGGCGTTGCACCAAGGCAACGTTCATCCTGACACCGGAGTAGCCAGATGTCTAAAGCATCGTCTCGTCGGCTCGGGCGCCCAGCGCTCGATGCCTACGCCCAGCCCCGTCTCGGCCGTAGCGTGCTCGAGATCGCGACCTCCGTGGTGCCGTACCTGGCGCTGTCGGTCCTGATGTATCGGACGCTCGGTGTCTCGGTCTGGGTGACGCTGGCGCTGGCGCTGCCGGCCGCCGGGTTCCTGGTGCGGACATTTGTCGTCTTTCATGACTGCACGCACGGGTCGCTGATGCCGTCCAAGCGCGCGAACGCCTACGTCGGCCGCGTCCTGGGCTTCTTCGTGCTCGCGCCGTTTCGACGCTGGGGCCACGACCACGCCATCCATCATGCAAGCTCAGGCGATCTTGCGCGGCGCGGCGTCGGGGACGTCATCACCTTGACTGTGTCCGAGTACCGCGCGCGATCGTGGCGAGGTCGCCTTGGCTACCGGGCGCTGCGCAACCCGCTGGTGATGTTCGGGCTCGGGCCGGTGCTCGCGATGATGATCGGGCCGCGCATCGCAACGCGAGCTCAGCGACCGCGAATGCGCCACAGCGTTCTCGGCACCGATCTCGCGCTGTTCGCGGTGGTCGGCGCGCTCGTGTGGTTGATCGGGTTCGGGAACTTCGTGCTGGTGTGGACGCCCGCGGCGATGCTCGCCGGTTCGGCCGGAATCTGGCTGTTCTATGTCCAGCACCAGTTCGAAGACGCCTATTGGCAGAGCCCCGAGGAGTGGAGCTACGAAGAGGCGGCACTGCGGGGCAGCTCCTATCTGAAGCTGCCGAAGGTGCTCCAGTTCTTCACTGGAAACATCGGCCTGCACCACGTCCACCACCTCAACGCGCGCATTCCCAACTACAACCTCCAGCGCGCGCACGACGAGAACGAGATCTTCCACGATGTGCCGACGCTCTCCTTCTGGCAAGCCATGCAGACGGTCAAGCTCAAGCTTTGGGACGGGGACCGCGGCGCGCTCGTGAGCTTCGCCCAGGCGCGCGCGTCGGCGCCGACCAACGCGGTGCTGAACGTCGAGTCTGGACGGGATCGCACGGCCGCGGTGGCCTCAAGTAGGTAGGGCCGATCGGGGAGAGCCCGATCAGCTATCCAGCAGTCGCCGGCGGCGCTGGGCGCATCACGGCGAGGTTGCCCGCCGCGGACGCCTCCGTTGCGCTAAGCGACGTCCGAACGGAACTGAGCACGCCACTGCTCGGGGTCGAAGCGGGCTGGCTCGGTCTCCTCGATGAATCGCTCGAGCACCGCCACGAACCGCCCGGGCGCCTCGATCTGCGGCAGATGTCCGACCCCATCGAAGATCTCCAGCCTGCTGCCGGCGATCGCCTCGTGCGCACGATTGCCGTGGTGGGCCGGGATGATCGGATCGCGCGCTCCCCACACAATCAGCACCGGGAGCCGTGCGGTCAGATAGAGCCGGTCGCCGGCATCGACGCTCTGGCCGCGTGCATTGACGACCGAGCGCAAGGTCGAAAGGAACGCGGCGCGACGACCCGTGTCGGCGAGCGACGCGTACCCGCGCGCGACCTCGGCGACATCGGCGTTCGGTCGCAACCCGACGGCGGCCAAGCCACGCCCCACGACGCTTCCCGCCTTGCTTGCGGTCCGAGCGGTGGCCGCAATGAACAGGTCCGCGCCAGGCAATGCCGCGGCCCGTAGGACCG
Source organism: uncultured Solirubrobacterales bacterium (assembly GCA_963794285.1). Taxonomy (GTDB): domain Bacteria; phylum Actinomycetota; class Thermoleophilia; order Solirubrobacterales; family Solirubrobacteraceae; genus Palsa-465. The sequence continues at coordinate 300,375 of CAWCDS010000004.1, read as the reverse complement.
GGCTCACCTCAGGACCGAGACCGCCGCTGGACACCAGCACCAGGCGCTCGGCCAGCTCGGGGAAGTGGTAGGCGAGCTCCATTGCGATCCCGCCGCCGAGCGAGTGGCCGACGAGGGTTGCGCGCTCGTGGCCGCGATTGATCAGCAGATCGCGTAGGCCGGCGGCGAGGGCGCCGAGCGAGTAGTCGCCCGCCCCCGGCGCCGATGCTCCGTGCCCAGGCAAGTCGGGTGCGATGACGGTGTAGTGGCGCGCAAGTGGCTCGATCACGGCGTGCCAGTTCTCGAACGTCCCCGCCATCCCGTGGATCAGGAGCAGCACCGGACCGGAGCCCGCCTCGGCGTAAGTCACCTCGCGGCCGTGCAGTGTCGCGGTCTTTCGATCCATCGTACTCACCTACCCGATGACCTTGGCAGGTAGCGAGCGCATTCGCGGCATGGCTTGTAGGTTTACAACGTCATCCGGGGTCAGCGCATCGGGACGTTTCCGCGACTCGTGTGTCGGAACTACTGACGCGCCGTCGGCCCGGCGCCGCGAGGTTCGGGTCAGCGCCGCGGCCCTGCATCGATCAGGAGGTCACTCCAGACCCGCGTTCTCCCATCAGCGTCGCGGGCGAATCCCCAGGCGGCAGATACCTGATCGACGATGCAGAGCCCGAGCCCGCCCGAGGTCCGCTGATCCGGTGGGCGGATGCACGGCTCCAGAACTGAACCTGAGTCGATCACCGTGATGCGCAGCCGGTCCTCAAGCGTCAGCAGCTGCACGGTCAACGTCTGGTCGGGGCCGACGTTCGCATGGAGCACGCTGTTGCTGACGAGCTCGCTGACGATCAGAGCGGCGTCCGTCGCGTTGGCCTCACTGACGTGCCCCTCGATCTGCAAAAGCACGGCTATGCGCGCATCGCGCGGGGCGCCTGGGCCGCCGTCGATCCTGATTGACATCGGCGCCGAGAGGATCGCCATCACGATCGGGGCGGGTCTGCGTACCTGACGCTCGCCGGATCGGCACTTTCAGGTCCCACAAGCGCGATGAGGTTGTGCTTGGCCGAGACCGAACGATCGGCTCCCCCCGCGACGCCGCGACCCGCCCCGGTCGCGACGTCACCCCCAATGACCACTCGCCCGCCACCCTCCCGCTTCGCCGTTCGCAGCACGTCATCGCGCGGCCGTGACGGGCGCAGCGCCTGATCTCGCGCTCGAGCTCGGCACGAGTAGCGGCATAGTTCAGACATCACGAGCCCGCGCGACGCCGGTGCCCCCAGATCGGGATTCTGCTCGACGGTAATCGGCTCGCCGGCCGTGTGCCCTGATGCGAGCACACGGCCGACGAACCCGGAGCGCTTGCGCGAAAGCGGCATGCCCTCCTTGCTCGGCGCGGTCCCGCACGCGCAGATCACGTCCAGGTGCTTCTCCGTCGCATTCCAGGCGACGAGCAGCCCGGTTAGGGCCCCCGTCCTGATGACGACGTCACGGGTGATGAGGCCAAGCTCGTCGTCGGCTACAAGCTCGAGGGACGACGTTCCCCCAGGCGTTAGCCACGGCGCGCCTTGCGTTGTTCTCTCCGTGCTTAAGGACGTTGATTGACGCATGAACGGTCCCGGTCCAAGGGTCACAAAATTTCTTCGTGACGGACCGGGGTGGCGGCCGGCTTGCGACTGCCTCTTCGTTCCGCGCTATCGCGGACAACCTGTGCTCCCGCCTGTGGCCGGGGCCGTTAGGTCGTTCGAAAGAATCATACCGCCGACGCCGGTCGTAAAAACATGAATATCCGACGGCGCCTGGGGCATCCCCCGCCGACAGTATGCTTGTCGGTAGTAGCGTTTCGCCCGGGTGCTCCTCCTTCTCGGCCCGCGTGGATCTCGACCCAAGCCGAGACGGATATGAGGCGGCCATGCCGGGACCCGATGAACGCTTATCTGGAGGGGCGCTGAACGCCGCGCTCGCAAACGAAATCGGCAAGCTGATTGCGGATTTCACGGGCAGGGGCGCGACGAGATCGAGGGCCTACGTCCAGCAGGACCTGGTCGTGTGCGTGCTGGAAGACGGTGCGACAAAGGCCGAGAAGAATCTGGTCGCCGCCGGCAAGGCCGAGCTCGTCCGACATCAGCGAGATGCGCTGCAACGCGCGATGGGACCCCAGTTGATCGCGGCTGTCGAGCGCCTCACCAACCGCACCGTCCGCACGTTCCTCAGCGGGTCCGACGAGGGCGGCGGGTCGTCGATCGAGGGGTTCATACTCGAACCCGAACCTGCTGACGAGATCGAGCAAACGCTCGATTGACCCTCCGGAGGGGTCGTTGTACCCTCCTCTTGACGACAAGGCCGGAGGGCGAGCGTGCGCGCCTCACCGCCAGGTCAAGCGATCGTACGGCGGACGGTTGAGGTCTCGCGGGCCTCGCCGGACAAGGAGCAGCGAGATGGAGCAGTCGGCAAGCGACGACCGGCATTACCCGCTGGCGGGAGGGCGGTTGCTGGCGCAAATCTCCACCAGCATCGTCGCGATCCTGCGCGAGCATTACGGTCGCGGGCCGATGAAGGCCAAGACCTACGCGATCGACGACATCATCGTTGTCGTGATGCGCGGCAGCGGCTTCACCGCGCTCGAGCAGACGATCATGGACAGCGGCCAGCCCGGGCGCGTCGTCGCGATGCGGGAGGAATTCCAGAGCGTGATGGCCGAGCGCTACAAGAGCACGATCGAGGAGCTCACGAGCTGTAAGGTCGTCGCGTTCCTGTCTCAAGCCCACGTCGACCCCGATATCACGATCGAGATCTTCTTCGTCGACGGTCCGCTTCCCGGGTTCGGCGCCGTCGAGGTCACCGCGGCTGAGTGAGTCGGGCGCCTGCGCGGCGTAGGCTGCGCGTCGTGTTCGACGGTGTAAAGGCCCGGCTGCTTGCTACTGAGCGGCCTCCATTGAGGATCGGGGTGGCGGTGGCCGCGACCGCCGCCACACTCTCGACGCTCGCGATCTACCCGCTGAAGTCCGCGGCGCCCGTTGTGGCGTTGAGCGTTGTCTATCTGCCGGCGGTTTTGCTTGTATCCGCCTACGCGGGGCTCGCCCTCGGCCTGGTGACCTCGCTTGCGAGCGCGGCGGCCTTCAACTTCTTCCACATCCCGCCGGTCGGTCGCTTCACGATCGCCGACGGGCGCAACTGGGTTGCGCTCGCGGCGTTCACCACGGTGGCCGTCGTGGTCAGTGCGATGGCCAACGTGGCCCGCGGGCGCACCCTTGAGGCGGAGCGTCGCCGCAGCGAGGCCGATCTGGCTGCGACCTTGGCGCGTGAGTTGCTCGCCGGCGGGCAGACGCGAGATGCGCTCGGCGCGGCGGCCAAAAGCATCGCCCAAGCGCTGGCGATCTCCTCGGCGGCGATCGAGCTCGGCACCGCGGCGGGCACCGACCGCCGGACCGCGATTCCGTTACGAGGGTCAGCGGGCGATCAGCTAGCGACGCTGCTGGTCCCGAGCGACCTTCCCGCCGAGACGACCGAGCGCGTACAGGCGTTCGTTGCTCCCTCGCTCGAGGCGCTGGTCGCTGTCGCGCTGCATCGTGACGCGGTTCAGGCTGAGGCGGTCGAGACCGCTGCGTTGCGCCGCAGTGACGAGCTGAAGACGGCGCTGCTGCGAGCGGTGTCCCATGATCTGCGGACGCCGCTGACGGCGATGGTCACAGCCGGCCATGCGCTCGGGACGGGCTCGCTCACCGATCAGGAACGAGCCGAGTTGAGCCTGGCGGTCGTCGAGGAAGGGGAGCGTCTCGCGGCCCTGATCGACAAGCTGTTCGATCTCTCGCGGCTGCAGGCCGGCCGCGCCGATCCTCGCCGCGACTCGGTCTCGATCGAGGAGGTGCTGCTGGCGGTGCGCGACGCACTCGCGGGCGACGTGGGGCGTGTTCGGCTGTCGGTGGACCCGGATGTCCCCGCCGTCATGGCCGACGCGGCGCAGCTCGAGCGCGTGTTCGCGAACCTGCTGGAGAATGCGCTGCGGTACTCGAGCGAACTGCCCGTATCCGTTCACGTTCGCCGGATCGGTCCGCGGGTGATCGTCCGCGTGGTCGACCAGGGGCCGGGGATCGGTCCAGGCGAGCAGGAGCGCATCTTCGAAGCGTTCTACAGAGGCCCGCAGTCTGGCGCGAAGACGTGGATCGGCTCCGGGCTCGGTCTGGCGATCGCCAAGGGGTTCGCCGAGGCAAACGGCGGGACGATCGCCGTCGAATCGCTCCCGGGCCAGGGATCGAGCTTCGTCGTCTCTTTCCCTGTGCCCGAGCAGGCAACGGTGAGGATTTGAGCAGCAAGCCTCTTGTCTTGATCTGCGATGACGAGACCCAGATTCTGCGCGCGTTGCGTGTGATCCTGAGAGACGCCGGGTACGAGGCGCTTCCGGCCGACACCGGCGAGGCCGCACTCGACGCAGCTGCGGTTCGTCAACCCGATGCGGCGATCGTTGACCTCGTGCTACCGGACATCGACGGGGTCGAGGTGTGCCGACGGCTGCGGGAGTGGAGTCAGATGCCGATCATCGTGCTGTCGGCGGTCGGCGAGGAGGATGTGAAGGTGCGGGCACTCGCGGCCGGTGCTGATGACTATGTGACCAAGCCGTTCGGTCCGCGTGAGCTGATCGCCCGGCTGGAAGCCGTGCTGCGGCGCACTGCTTCAGAACCGGAGAACGCTGTGATCCGCGCGGACGGGCTCGAGGTCGACCTCGCCGCACGGGTCGTCCGGCGCGACGGCGTCGAGGTTCATCTGACCCCGACCGAGTTCGACGTGCTGCGGGCGCTGGCTCGCAACCGCGGCCGGCTCGTCACCTACCGCGAACTGCTCGTTTCGGTCTGGGGCTCCGCTTATGCCGACGACACGCAGGTGCTGCGCGCGCACGTGGCGAATCTCCGGCGCAAGATCGAGCCCGACGGCGGACCGCGGTACATCAAGACCGACCCGCGGGTCGGGTACCGCTTCGCTGCCTGAGCGCGTCGGTGATCATCCGACGATCGCCCGACGTGCGGGCGCCATCGTTCCAGCTGGTCAGTACGTCAGTTTGGATGCTCATCCCTGTGCCGATGAGCCTGGCCTATTCGCGGGCCATCATCGCGGCGGCCTCGCGCTCGAGATCCACGTAGGGCTCACCGCTGACGTCGACGGCGGCAAAGTGCATCGTGGCACCCGTCAACGGCCACGGACGCTCGCCCGGGTAGTCGTAGGTGATTGCGTGGAGGCTGCGGCCAACGGTCAATCCGGAGCCTGTGAGGCCGAACGTCGCGGGTTGGGTCTTGATCCGCCCTTCGCCGACCTTCTGTTCGCCGTGGTAGAGCGAGAGGATGCCCGTTGAGACCCCGGGCGGGTCCTCTCCGTCCTTGACGAACGAAGCGGACACGATCTGGTTCTTCCCGACGGGCAGGTCCTCGGTCGCGTCGATCTTCTGCTCGATCATGCCGACGAAGTTGTTGACGTAATGCAGGCGGTTGTCCTTGAGGTAGAGCGTGTGACCGCCGAAATGCGATCCGTGCGCGAACAGCACACCGCTCGCGCCCGCTGCTGGGATGTCGAGCCAGACCCCGATGATGTAGTCGCGGTTGCGTACGTTGACGGCCTGCGCTTCGGGGACCTCCGCGACGCCGGGGAAGTACCGGTAGCGATCGCGCGGACTGGTGAGCTGCGGCCTGGGGGTCGTGATGATCTCGATCGGTGAGCGGTCATCGAGCGGGAACGCCTGATTGGCGCCGGCCTCCAGGAACCAGAGGTTGATCAGCTCGCGCAGCTTGTCGGGCTGCTCGGCCGCGAGGTCATGACGCTCCGCACGGTCGGTCTCGACGTTGTACAGCTCCCAGGTGTCGTCGTTGAAGTGGCTCCATCCGGCGACCGTCGGGTGGGTGCTGACCGCCTTGTAGCCCTCGTGCCAGATCGCTCTGGAGCCGAGCATCGAGTAGAACTGCGTCTTACGGGCACCCTTGGCGCTCGGGTCGTCGAAGCTGTAGCGCATGCTGACGCCGTCGATGCTGCTCTGCACGTGTCCCTTGATCGTCTGCGGCGGCTCGACCCCGAGGCAGTCGAGGATCGTCGGCACGATGTCGATCGCGTGGTGGTACTGGTGGCGTACCTCATTTCTGGCCTTGATCTCCTTCGGCCAGGAGATGATGCACGGGTCGCAACTGCCGCCGTTGAACTCATAGCGCTTCCACATCTTGAACGGCGTGTTGAACGCCATCGCCCAGCCGTTGGGGTAGTGGTTGTAGGTCTTCGGGCTGCCGAGCTCATCGATCATCGCGAGGTTCGTCTCGATGTCGTCGGGCACGCCGTTGATGAACTTGTTCTCGTTGAGAGAGCCGTTCGGTCCACCCTCGCCACTGGCGCCGTTATCGGAGACTAGGATGATCATCGTGTTCTCAAGCTGCTCGGTCTCCTCCAAATAAGCGAGCAGGCGGCCGATCTGATCGTCGGCGTGTGCGAGGAACCCCGCGTAGACCTCCGCCATCCGGCAGAACAGCCGGCGCTCGTCTTCGGACAGCGAGGCCCACGGGCGCGTGAAGTCCATCATTGGGAACGGCTGGCCCTCGGGGCCCTTGCGCGTCTGTGGATCGCCGATTGGATTGAGCGGCGGCAGTTCCGTGTCCTCTGGGACCAGTCCCAGCTTCTTCTGGCGCTCGAGCGTCTGCTCGCGCATCGCCTCATAGCCCACGTCGAAACGCCCCTTGTACTTGTCGATCCACTCGGTCGGCGCGTGGTGCGGTGCGTGGCATGCGCCGGGCGCGTAGTAGAGGCAGAACGGCTTGTCGGGCGCGACGGCCTTGGCGTCCTGGATGAACTCCAGCGCCTTGTCGGTCAGATCGACGGTCAGGTGATAGCCATCCTCCGGCTGCGAAGGCTGGTCGACCGGGTGGTTGTCATAGATCAGGTCCGGATGCCACTGGTTGGTCTCGGCCCCGAGGAACCCGTAGAAGCGCTCGAACCCTCGCCCCGTCGGCCAGTTTCGCCGCGTCGAGGCAAGATGCATCTCATCGGTCGGACACAGGTGCCACTTGCCCGTCATATAGGTGTTCCAACCGATCTGGCCGAGGATCTCGGGCAGCATTCCGTTCTCGGGCGGGATCGTCCCGCTCGCGTTCGGGAACCCGATCGCGGCCTCGGTGATGCAGGCCATGCTGTTGCGGGTGTGATTGCGACCAGTCAGCAGACACGAACGCGTCGGCGAGCACAACGCCGTCGTGTGCCACTGCGTGTACCGCACACCCTGGGAGGCGATCCGGTCGATGTTCGGCGTCTCGACCGGTCCGCCGTAGCAGCCGAGCGCCGAGAAGCCGACGTCGTCGAGCACGATGTAGAGAACGCTTGGAGCGCCGTCGGGCGCCTTCGGCGGCTCAAACGGCGCCCAGTCAGGCTGGGAGTCGCGAATATCGACGTTGATGACTCCCTTGAATGGCTTGCTCATCGTGTGTACCTCGGGTGGTTCGGGGCTCGTCGCGCGTCCGCCGGCTGCAGCCACAAGCGTTCCAACCCTCGGTGGGAGCGGCATCATCCGCATCGGGTGAGAACCGAGCTAGCCCAGGTGCACGATCCCGTACACGACGACTATCAGTCCGATCGCGCCAGTCAGAGGTCCGACAATTGCGGGCCAGCGGGCGAACAGCCAGCCGGTGACCGGTCGCAAGGCCTCTTCCGCGCGGTTGCCGACGACCAGGCAGACGACCGCGATTGCGATCAGCGGCAACGTGTACACGACGCAGTAGAGGACCAGCAGGGATACCTTGCTCGGAACGGAGACATTTGAGCCGACGATCATCGCGATCGCGGCAAAATATGGGAACGCTGTGAGCAGTTCAATCCCGGCGACCGCGCCCCCGAGCACGATCGCCGACCCATGGGACTTGGCACTGGAAGGCTTCATCGCCCCGGACGCGGCCAGCGCCTTGCGACGAGACCAGACGATCACGCCGCCGGCGAGGAGCATGATTCCAGCGGCTGTGATCAGCGAATATTTGAGGGTCGCACCGGGCTTCGGCAAGACCGACAGGATCAGGTCGCCAAGTCCTAACGCCAGCGCTAGGCCCGCGACGAACGTGACGGTCCACGCTGACACGGTGAACGCGGTCGTTCGCAGCCCGGGGTGCTTGCCGGTGGCGAGCAACAGCTCGGCGCCGATCAATGACGGGTTGATGCAGTCGGGCAGCGCAATCGCGACCACCGCTACGGCCAAGCTCAGCACGATCTTCGGCCGCTGGTCGCTGGCTCAGGGCGCGGCTGATGGGTCCTCGGACGCCGTCGTCGAGTCGATGCCCGGCGGCACGACCTTGCCCGCCTCGATATCGCGCGAGAGCGCTGCTTCTCGTTCGAGGTCGCCCGGGGTCAGGACGCCGGAGCCGGCGGCGCGGGAAATCGGATCACCGCCGCGTCCGCGGAGGATGATCGCGCACCCAACGGCGATCGCCGCGCCGATCAGCGGTCCGGCGACGTATACCCAATAGGCGTGCCAGTCGCCGCTCACAAGCGCTGGGCCAAAGGAACGTGCCGGGTTCATTGATGTGCCGCTCACCGGTGCCGACCACAATCCGGCAAGCGCGATGTAGCCGCCGACACCGAGCGCGCCGATCGCACCAACGTTCTGCGCCGCCGATGCGGTGCCCAGGATTACGCTCAGCAGGACACCGGTCAGCGCGATCTCCATCAGGAACGCTTGCCAGTCTTTGTAGCCGGGCCCAGGTAGCGTCGCGCCGAGATGCTCGACGTTGCCGAACACGGCGAGCAGGAACAGACACGCCAACGTCGCGCCCGCCAGCTGCACGATGATGTATCCGAGCACCCGTCGCCAGCGGAAGTCGCCACGCACGGCGAACGCGAGCGACACGGCCGGGTTTAGATGCGCCCCGGATACCGCGCCCATGAATAGGATGATCGCGAGCACCATCAAGCCGGGGGCGACCACGGCCGCTGCGAGGCTGATCTGCCCCTTGGCGTGCAGGAGTCCGCCGCCGGCGGCGACCAGCACAAGCATGAATGTCCCAAGCAGCTCCGAGAACAACCTGCGGTACTCGAGCTTGGGATCGTCGAACTGCGTACTTGAACCGAACTCGAGCATCAGCATGTGATGCGCCCGCTCCGGCTCGTGGAGCGCGACGCTCGGCTGTCCACCCAGCGACCCTGTGGCGGTCATCGCAAAACCTCGTCTCTGGACATGCTGAGCACCACCTCGTCCGTTCGAATCTGCGTAATCGCCGCGATTGGGATCACGATCTCGCGCTTGTTCCAGAGGTGACCGTGCTCGATCACCAGCTGGCCGATCTGCTCATCGGGGTCGACCACCAGGCCAAGGATGTGGCCGAGATGATCGCCCTCGGACGACATCACGGCACTTTCTCGGCGTAGCTCGACGCTACCCTTCGGGATCCGGTCGTAGCTGAGCGTTACGTGTGGGTCGAAATCGATTGGCTGGATCGTGCCACCCATGCTGTCGCCCCCGAAGCTCTGATAGCCGGGCGGGATCGCTACGTCCTCGATCCCGACGTCGGAATCGGGATCATCCGCCGGTTGTTCGCCGAGCCGCAGGTAGGCCAGCTTCCGCAGTGGTTCGAGCTGACCGATCTCCGCGATCGTGCAGTCCAGCGAAAGGCCGCCCTCCGAGGCCGGTGCGGATTGCGCTCGGTCCACAGGAACGAGGCGCGCGAGGTCGTGGCGGTGGTGTGGCTCGACGACCAGGTAGGTCACCCGCCGCGTGGACGGGTCGATGACGATGTCCGCCAATTCGCCTGCGGGACCGTCGGAGCAGTGGACCGGGCCACCAAGATCAAGTCGCATCGCGCGAAGCATTCAAGCGCCCGCGCGCGGGAACGCATCGTCTTAATCGGGTGATCGGATCGGGCCAGGGCGGTTCTGACCGCAGCGGTGCCTCCGTGCGTCACGGCCGCATGGCCTGACGGCGTGTTCAGATGCCCAGGCGCTTTCCCCGGCGTGCGAGGAGCACCGAGGCGATCAGGAGGACCGCGAGGATCGAAGTCGTCAGGGCGATCGGGACGGTTACCCCGAGGACGACCATCCGCACGAACAGCGCGAGGAGGACCGCGGCCAATGCTCGTGTGAGCACGTTCAGCCGTTTCATCGCGCGCTCCCACTCCAGCCGATCCAGTTCCTTCCTACTCGCCTGGGCGGGACGCCCCCGGCGGGAGGCGCCCTGCCGTGCCGAGTGAGCACCGCCGATCGCGCCGCCAGGATCGCGGTGCACGCGGTTCATGTACGACATCGCATCGCCTTTCCCCGTGGGTGCCGGAAACGCGATGGTTCGACAGCCGACCAGTCTGATCTCTGCCGCGCCAGTCTGCTCGAAGCTCCCGCTTGCCCCGGTTGGTCTGAGCAGCGTCGCTGCGTTCACGGTAGCAGTCGGGTCCTACGGGCCAGCGGGCCCGCCGGGATCCGCCGCGGGTTGGAGCACGAAACTCTCGACGGCGATATCCGGATCGATGTGGTTGTCGCTGAGGAAGGCGATCACCGTGCGTCCGGAGATCTGTTCGACGCCGGCGATGATGTCCGTCCGCATCGTGCTCTGGTAGGCCCTGCGCATGTCAAGCACGAGCTGACTACGACCGTCGGCTACGAGGCTGCGCTCGCCCCTGGTCAGCGTGTCGCGCAGCACCACCGTGATCAGGTCCTGATCGATCGATGTCCAGGCTTTCGTCGGTCCCCGTCCGGTATACGTGCTCATCAACTGGACGACCAGGTTGGAGATTTTGGCAGCGGTCGAAAGACTCGCGGGCGCGTGTGGCGCACCGGACACGCCGGCCTCCGTTCTCGTCTCGCCTGCGTGAAGGACCTGGAAAAGATCGGGGGAGACGATCGAATCCTGCCCAGGAGGCCAGATTCTCAGGAACCTCGTCAAGCGGCTGCGTCCCTGAGACACGCCTGTTCAGAAAGTACAGGACCCGACTGCTCCGCCGGGCGTTGCAGCGTCAGACGCCCGACTCGGCGACAACGTCGCCCGCTGCAACGGCGTCAGCGAGGCGCTTGTAATCGAGCTCGTTCTGGTCTGCATACGCGGTTGAGAAGCGCGCGATCGCTCGATCGAAGCTCGCGCCGGCCCCCAAGTACGCGGCGATCGCGACCCGGTCACCTGAGCGCGCATGCGCGCGTGCCATCGACCATCCGCAGGCCCTCGCGTACGCATGTAGACCCGAAGCGCTCATCGTCGAGAGGTCAATCGACGCCTTCCAGTCCCAGAGCTGGCGGATGTAGAAGTCGTGCTCTTTGCCGTCCAGGCCCAAGCTCCGCTGCCAGCCGAGGAAGACGTCGATCGCCGCCTGCGAGAGTCGCTGGCCGCGTACGACGCGTTCGCCGTGGTTCGCGAATTCGCTCACGCCGAGGTAGGGCTCCAGCACCGATTCCTGTGCCTCCTTCATCTGCAGCACGAGCGGATCGGCGCCGCCGCGGCCAACGAACAGCAGCACCCAAGCGCGTGTGCCCACGCTGCCGACGCCGACGACCTTGCGGGCCATGTCGACGAACCGATAGGTCCCGAACAGGTAGCGCCGATCCTGATCGAGGCTCGAGGCGTATTGCTCCAGTGCCATCCGGACGATGTCGGTGTCCCGGCGGGCGTCGTCGGGATCGACGAGTTCGCGCAGTGGGACCAGCAGCGGCGGGATCCTGCGGAATCGCAGCTCGCCGTCAATGCGCTCGGTGAGCTTTGTGACTGCCCGCAGGCTCGTCTTGCGCCTTGCCTTCGCGAACGGTTTGGCGAACAGAATCCGACCCTTCTTGCCAAGGCGCCCGCCGAAATGGTCGACAAGCTCGCTCGCATTCAGGCGGTCGTACCAGACATCGAGATGGCTCTCGCCGGCGAACCCGCACATTCCCTCGCGGTACTCGCGCACGCACTCGGTCACGAGCCATCGCCGGCGCGTCGCCGGCAGCCCGATGTCGCGGCCGGCGATTTCGACACTGGCAGCCATCCGCTTGACATCCCACTCCCACGGACCAGGCAGCGTCTCGTCGAAATCGTTCGGGCCGAACACGAGTCTGCGATCTTGGGCCGCGAACCCGCCGAAGTTCGAGATGTGGGCATCGCCGCAGGCCTGGACCACGATCCCGGAATGCGGCGTCGCGGCAAGATCCGCCGCCATTACTGCCGCGGCGCCACGATAGAACGTGAACGGCGAGACGAGCATCCGCCCGTACCTGATCGGGACGAGCTCCTGCAGGCGCGACGCCGCTTGGGTCTGGAGTACCGCGACCGGATCGGGCCGGTCCCGCGCTGGGGCCCAGTCGCCGTGAGCCGACCGCGGCGCGGTCGCTCGGGCGGCTCGACCGCGCTCGGCCGATTCCCCGGATTGCAGGGTTGCGCGTGAAGAAGGAGCAGTGCTCATCTCATCACCTCCTCGGCCGGCAGGCGGGTTGGGTGGGGCGTCTGCCCGCGGATCATACGAATGAGGTGACCCGACAGCAGTTCCGTCGGCTTCCGGTCCTCGTCATCGCGCCCGGCGCCACATCGTCGCGTTGAGGAACGCCGACGCCACGGCGATACGCGAGAGGATGAAGAGCCAGAGCAGGAGAACCGCGGCAGTGCCGAGCGAGCCGTACAGCGATCCCTCCTTGGTCAGCTTGGGCGCGAAGTAATACACCGTCGCATAGTGCATCAAACCCACGCCGGTGGCGAACAGCGCGGCGCCTGGCAGCAGCGCTCGCCAGTGGGCGTCTGCATGCGGGAGCAGCAATGAGATCCCGAGCCAGAGCGCGACGGCGACCGCGATCGATACCAGGCTGAGCAGCACCGATCCGAATCCGACCTGGTGGCGCAGATACGAGATGCCCGTCTGGGATGAGAAGGCGAACACGAGCGCACCGGAGAGGATCGCGCCATCACGTAGCAGATGCGGTCGCCGGCCGAAGGGCTCCTCCCAGGCCAGCACGAACGCGGTCCGGAGTGCTCGAATCAGGCTCATCGACATGTACAGCGTCAGCACCAGACCGATCGCCAACAGCGCTACCGGGGCCCGTTGCGATTGCTTTGCTGCGCTGTGAACGATCGATGCGACAGATGCGCCGAGACCGAGCCGGCGGGCGACGTGATCCGGGTCCGCGGAGCCCGACGGACGGAACAGGCCGATGATTCCAGCGGCGAACAGAGCCGCGGGCAGCAGCCACAGGAACAGGCGAAACGCGATCCCGCCAGCCAGCAGCGACCCGGCGCGACGCCGGTCGAGATCGCCCGCCACCAGAGCGGCGTCGACGAGCTCGCTCTGAGTACGCAGCTCGCTGACGCGCCGGCCGGCCTGGTCACGCGTTCTCAGCGCCCGCGCGCGAGCAGCCTGTAGTCGCCCGGCTGACGCAGCGTCATCCGTCATTGGGATGCAAACAGGCCGGGCATCGGCGGAGTGTCCCGGCGTGCGACTGCGTCGGAATCATCCCCTTCGGGTGAGGCGCAGGCATTGCATCGGCTTAAGCTGGGCCGGTGGCTCGGCCATGACCAAACAGCCGCAACCGAGTTCCGATGTGGCGGCGCTGACGCGATCACCCGGGTTCTGGTTGCTGATGCGCTATGCGGCGTTGCTTGGGGTCGCGCTCGCGTTTGCCGCCCTGGCGTTCCTGGGTTTGGTCAAGGGCGGCACGAACCTCTGGTTCACGCTGCCGAAGAACCCCGGCTTCTTTGATGGAAGTCTGTGGTGGGTGGCCGTCACCGCGGGGGTTGGAGTGGTGGTTGGCGTGCTCAGGCGCCTGTTCAGGCTTCCGGTCAAGATGTCGGGCACGATCGAGGACATGAAGGAGCAACGGGTCGAGCCCTCGGTCGTGCCTGGGGCGGTCGCAGTCTCGCTGGTGTCGCTGGCCGGCGGGGCGAGCCTCGGCCCCGAGGCGGCGTTGGGGATGATGGGCGGCGGGCTCGGGACCTGGGCCTCGGAGCGGCGCGGGCTCGACGAGGACCTTCGCAGGACGAACGCCCTGAGCGGGATGTCCGCGGCCTACGGCGGCCTCCTGTCGGCTCCGTACGTGGCGACGCTGATGATCCTCGAGATCGCACGTCCGATCGGCGCGCGCTTTGCGGACGCGCTGGTCGCGGGCCTGCTGGCTTCCTCGGTCGCGTTCGCGGTGTACTTTCCGATCGCGGGGTCGACGTTCATCGGGATCTACACGCTGCCGTCTTCGAAGTACGAAGACTGGCAGTTGCTTGCGGCGGTTCCGCTCGGTCTCGTCGCCGCAGCACTCGCCCTGATGACGGCCATTGCGATTGGGCTGTTCACGCGGCTCACCGCTCCGCTCGCGCGCCACACGATCGTTCGCTCGACGCTGGGAGGACTGGTCTTTGGGCTCGTCGGCGTGGTGCTCCCGCTGACCCTGTTCACGGGATCCGATCAGCTCCACTCCGTCATCCACGATGGGGCAAGTCTGGGGGCCGGTGTGCTGATCGCGGTCGTGATCGCAAAGATCCTCGTGTTTGCGCTGTGCCAGTCCACCGGCTTCATCGGGGGCCCCTTCTTCCCGATGCTGTTCATTGGAGGCACTGCCGGGATCGCCGCGCACGTGCTGATCCCGGGCCTCCCGGAGGCGCTGGCGTTCACAACGATGTTCGCCGCCGTCCCGGGGTCGCTTGTCGCGGCGCCGTTCTCGCTGATCCTGTTGGGCGCACTCACGACCCAAATCGGCACCCTGCAGACGGCACCGATCGCGATCGCCGTACTGACCGCCTACCTCGCCGTCTCGGGCTCGGGCGTGCTGGTGGCGCTGGCGCGTCGGCGACAGCCCGACGCGACGGGCCGGCCCGCTTAGTACCTAGAGTACGACATTGCTTTCACGATCACGCCGGCCGGCGGCGAGTCCTACCAAGTGACCACCAACCAGTTCATCTATCCGTCGAATCCGTTCGCGACGGGGGAAGACGTGACGGTCAAGGTCGATCCCGACGATCGCAACGTCGTGATGATCTTCGGGCGCCTGTGATCGCGAACGCGGTGCGTTGACGGTGGTGCCCGCGTCGTGAAACCGCGCGATCGCGTTGCCGCGTCGCTGGAGCACGTTGAACCGGATCGGTGCCCGTTCCAATCGACGTTCACCCCCGAGTTCGCTGTCAGGCTGCGCGCCGATCTGCAGCACGGTCGCGCGCACTCTCACAACCCTCACGGAGGCGGCAACACGTACGAGCTCGAGATCGAGCTCGGCGAGGATCTGTTGTTGACCTCAGTCGGCTGGGCCAACTGCTACTACCAGGACGACGCGCACGACTACGTCGATGAATGGGGCATCGGCTGGCGGGTCGTCGGGTACACAACTCCGTATGGCGTCGGGCACTACACCGAGCCGCGCGGCCATCCGCTCGCCGACGCCGCGGCGCTTTCCAGTTACCGGCCGCCGGACCCCAACCGGGATGGCCTCTACGAGGATTCTGCCCGCACGCTGCTCACATTCGGGGAGGACTACTGGATCGTCGGCGTCACCGTGACGACGATCTTCGAAACCGCGTGGGCGCTGCGGGGCCTCGAGCGCTTGATGATGGATTTCATCGAGTCGCCTGACCTGGCCGAGGAGATCCTCGAGATTCCCTATCGCTACCACCTGGCTGCCGCAGAGCGACTCGCGCAGATGGGCGTCGACATGATCTGGCTCGGTGACGACGTCGGGCAGCAGACCGGGATGTTGATGTCCCCGAAGCACTGGCGGCGCTTTCTGAAGCCGCGGATGGCCGAGCTGATCGAGCGCGTCAAGGCGATCAACCCGCAACTCAAGATCGCTTACCACACCGACGGCTGCGTGTATCCGATCATCCCCGAGCTGATCGAGATCGGCATCGACGTGCTCAATCCGGTGCAGCCAGCGGCAATGGATCCGATCAGGCTCAAGCGCGAGTACGGCCGCGAGCTATGTTTTTGGGGCTCGATGGACGAGCAGCACACGCTGCCGTTCGGTACGCCCGACGATGTGCGCCGCGAGGTGCGCGAGCGCGTCCGGACGCTCGGGGCCGGCGGCGGCCTGATCCTTGGGCCGACGCACCATGTTCAGCTGGACACGCCGCTTGAGAACTTCTGGGCGATGGTGGAGGAGACCACGGGCGTCGCACGGCCCGTTCGCTAGTGGCCTTGCACCGTGCTCAGAGAACAGCCTGGAGCGCTTGCTTCACGGCGACGTCCCCGGAGCTGACATAGCAGGTCAGGCGAGCCGCGCGCGGCTCGTGCAGGACGGCATCGAGCACGGCCGCAACGTCGTCACGTGGGACTTCGCTGCGGAACGGCTCGAGGGCGATTCGAACGCGCTCAGTGCCGGGTTCGTCGGTCAGCGGGCCAGGCCTGACGATCGTCCAGTCGCGGTCGCTAGCCTGCACCGCTGCATCGGCCTGCGCCTTCGCTCGCAGATACACGCTGAAGACATCATCGTCGTCAGGTGGATTCTCGGCGCCGATGGAGCTGACCATCAGGTACCGAGGAACATCGACGGACCCCGCCGCCTCCAGCAGCTTGATCGCTCCGTCTCGGTCAATCGTCAGCTTCCGCTGCGCACCGCTGCCCGGTCCAGCACCGGCCGCAAAGACCACCGCGGCGGCACCGGTGACGGCAACCGCGAGTTCTTCGACGCTCGCGTGCTCGAGATCGCACACCACGGGCTGTCCGCCCCGCGCGCGGACATCCTCGGCGTGGTCTGGGTTGCGAATCAGCCCGACGACGGCTTCCCCGCGGGCGCTGAGACGCCGCGTCAGCCGCAGCGCGATCTTCCCGTGTCCTCCGGCAATCGCGACCATCCTGAAAGCGTACGACTAATCGGCAGGGAGAAGGCATCACGCGAACCGCACGCCACATCACCTGGAACGGAGGACGCGGACGCTGAGCTCGTCGTCAACGATTGAGGTGGCTGCACCTCGATCAAAGGGGATCTGGATGGGACTTCTACGCAGACACGATGGGCTTGATGGGACGCGTTATCAGATGCGCGAGAAGCTGTTCTCGATCGGCGATGACTTTTGGATCGAGACCGAGGACGGGAGGCGTGCGTTCAAGGTCAACGGGAAGGCGCTGCGGATCCGGGATACGTTCGTGCTTGAGAGCCCGGACGGTGAGGAGCTGTTCAAGATCCAGGAAAAGAAGCTCCGTGTTCGCGACACGATGGCGATCGAGCGCGACGGGGATACGATCGCGACGGTCAAGAAGGCGTTGATCACGCCCCTGCGGGACCGGTTCACGATCGAGCTGGAGGAAGGCGGCGAGCTGCATGCCAAAGGGAACATCGTCGATCACGAGTACGAGATCGAGCGCGACGGCGACAAGGTCGCTGAGATCTCCAAGCGCTGGTTCCGGATCCGCGATACGTATGGGATCGAAATCGCTCCGGCAGAGAATCACGCCTTGATCCTCGCGGCCACGGTGTGCATCGACGAGATGTCCGGCGACTAGTCCCTCACCCGTTCCGGACGATGACAACGGTGCCGGCGTGGTGGAGGCTCGTCGATGCCGATGGGGCAAGTGATTCTTCTATCGCTGACCGCCTCGTTGAACCCGACGCTTGTCGGCGCCACGACCGTGATGCTGCTGCTTCCGAGTCCAACGAAGCTAATGCTGGGCTATCTGCTCGGCGCGTACGTGACGAGCATCACGCTCGGGCTGGTGATCGTGTTCTCGCTGTCGGACTCGAGCGCGGCGAGCACAACCCAGCACACCCTGAGTCCGGCTGTGGACATCGCGCTGGGTGCGATCGCACTGTGCGGGGCGTTCGCGTTGCACAGCGGGCATCGGACCCGGCTTGCCGAGCGCAGGCAAGCGCGAAAGGAGGCAAAAAAGGAGGCCGAGCCGCCGAGGTGGCGGCGGGAGCTGAGCAAGGGATCCCCGAGAACCACTTTCGTGATCGGCGCGCTGCTGACGCTTCCCGGCGGCTCATATCTCGCCGGCCTCGATCGCATCCACAAGCTGAAGGAGCCGACCTCGGTAACTGTGTTGCTCGTGATCGGGTTCAACCTGGTGATGCTCTGGATGCTCGAGGTTCCGCTGGCCTCCTTCCTGGTCGCCCCGGCTTGGACGCCCGGTGCGGTCGAGCGCGTCAAGGCGTGGGTCGGCCGGCACGCCCACGTATTCGCGGTGCGAGGACTGAGCGCGCTCGGCGCGCTGCTGGTCATCAAGGGCATCATCGGGCTAGTCAGCTGACGCCCTGCGGGCGAGAGCGCGTACCTCCCGGGAATGGGGTGACGCGGCTCGTCACCCGTTCTGGGTGATGCCGCGTCGACGCCGTTCGATGAAGCTGATCCTCGGGAGTCATGCGCCGCAGAGCGCTTCCACCGATGGAGGGAGAAACTCGATGGACGACACTGATGTGGACGAGCTGGGACCCGTCGACTACCTGGTGGTCGAGTTTCCGGCCGACAAAGCGAACTTCTCAGGGGAGATGGCGGCAGAGCTGACTGCTCTGGTCGACCGTGGCGTGGTCCGGGTGCTCGACATGCTCATACTGAAGAAGGAGCTCGACGGATCCGTCGAGGGGTTCGAGTCACATGAATTTGGCGACGACGAGCTCGGTGAGCTGCGCGCGTTGGAGACCGACCTCGCGATGCTGCTCGCCGAGGAGGACGTCGAATCGATCGGCGCCGCGATGGAGCCGGGGAGCGTGGCCGGCGTGCTGATCTGGGAGAACGTGTGGGCCGCGCCCTTCGGTGCCGCGGTCCGGCGCTCCGGCGGTCAACTCGTAGCCAGCGGCCGGATCCCGATCCAGGCTCTGGCGGCCGCGATCGAGGCGGATGAGGCAACGACTCCGGAAGGAGCTTCAGATGTTGGGTAGACGTCGGGTAGGCAGACCGGGCGTGATCGGTGGACCGGTTGTTCGTACGGCGGCGGTGGCAGGTACGGCGGCGGTCGTGACCCGGGGGGTTCGCCGGCGTGGGGGCCGGCGCGAAGACCGGCGCGATGACCGTGGCGACCGGCGCGATAACCGCCGATAATTTGAACGTGCCCATGGCAGCGTAGGGCGCGTTGCACCTGCGCGGCGACCAACCTGCGTCACGTGGAACATAAGGTGAGTGCGGCGGCCGGAGCGGTTCTCCTAACGCTGTGCGCGGGCCAGTTCCTGATGACCCTCGACAGCTCGGTGATGAACGTGTCGATGGCGACCGTCGCCAAGGACATCGACACGACCATCACCGGCATCCAGACGGCGATCACCCTGTACACGTTGGTGATGGCGTCGTTGATGATCACCGGCGGGAAGGTCGGTCAGATCCTCGGCCGCAAGCGCGCGTTTGCGATCGGATGCGTGATTTACGGTTCCGGGTCATTCATCACCGCGATCTCGCCGAGCCTCCCGGTGCTGCTGATCGGATGGTCCGGTCTTGAGGGCATCGGGGCCGCGCTGATTCTCCCGGCGATCGTCGCGCTCGTCGCGTCGAACTTCGCACGCGATGAGCGACCGCGGTCGTATGGTCTGGTCGCGTCGGCCGGCGCGATCGCGGTCGCGGTCGGGCCGATCGTCGGCGGTCTGTTCACCACCTATCTGTCGTGGCGGTGGGTGTTCGCGGGCGAGGTACTGATCGTGCTGGTACTGCTCGTGCTCGCCCGCCGGATGGCTGAAGGCGAGCGCGATCAAGGCGTGAAGCTCGATCTCGTCGGGACCGGGCTCTCGGCGCTCGGCCTCGCGATGATCGTGTTCGCGATTCTGCGATCGGGAACGTGGGGGTTCGTGAAGCCCAAGCCGGGAGCGCCCGAATGGATCGGCCTGTCGCCGACGATCTGGCTGTTGCTCGGCGGCGGCGTCGTGATCTGGCTGTTCGTGCAGTGGGAGAACCGCGAGCTCGCGCGCGGGCGCGAGCCGCTCATTGACCCGGCGATCCTGCGGATCCCGGTCCTGCGGGGCGGGTTGACCTCGTTCTTCTTTCAGTTCTTCCTGCAGGGCGGGATGTTCTTCGCGATCCCGCTGTTCCTCTCGGTCGCGCTCGGGCTCTCCGCAATCGATACGGGCGTGCGGCTGCTGCCACTGTCGATCACGCTGATCCTGGCCGCGGCGGGCATCCCGAAGCTGTTCCCGCACGCGTCGCCGCGCAGGGTGGTCAGGATCGGGTTCATCGGTCTATTCGCCGGCTTGGTGGTGATGGTCGCCGCGCTGGACGCGGGCGCTGGACCCGAGATCGTGACCTGGCCGATGCTGCTGGCCGGCCTCGGGATCGGCGCCCTGGCCTCACAACTCGGCGCCGTGACAGTGTCGTCAGTTCCCGATGAGCAGAGCGGCGAGGTCGGCGGGCTGCAGAACACGATCACGAACCTCGGCATGTCGATCGGCACCGCGTTGACGGGCGCGATCATCATCGCGGCTCTGACGACCTCGTTCCTCGGCGGCATTCAGAACAACCCCGATGTGCCCAACAGGGTCAAGTCGCAGGCCACGACTGAGCTTTCCGGCGGCGCCCCGTTCATCTCAGATGCCCAGTTGAAGGCCGCGCTCAAAGACGCCCACGTGCCGCCCAAGACCGCCGATGCGATTGTCGAGGAGAACTCGACTGCGCGAATCGACGGTCTGCGCACCGCGCTGTCGGTACTTGCGATCTTCGCCTTGGTTGCACTGTTCTTCAGCGGGCAAATCCCGTCCGAACAACTCACGGAGGCAGCCGAGCAGCCGACTACGACGACCGATGAGCCTGCTGCCGCGGCAGCAACGTGATCGACGGCGGTCTGATCCAGACCCTCTGAACGGCATGCGCTCCGGGAAGCGGATGCTCAGCCGAGGCAGGCTTCGACGGCGGCCACGTAGGCCGCGGAGCGATCGGATCCGATGATGCCCGGGCCCATCCGGTTCATCATGTAGCTGATCGTGACGCGTCGGTCGAGGTCGGCGATGATCAACGAGCCGCCCCAGCCGCCCCAATAGCAGCACCTCCCCTGCGGGGCGTAGGGGACCGTTTCTGTCTCCGGGAGGGCGTAGCCGATGCCAAATCGCAGGGGAACGCCGAGGACGAGATCGACGCCGTGGCTTTGCTCGTCGAAGATCAGCGCGATCGTGTCAGGGGACAGCAATCGAGTCCGGTCGACGGTCCCACCGAGGGTCAGCGCCTTGACGATGCGGGCAACCGAGCGGGCGTTGCCGTGGCCGTTGATGGCCCCCATATCCGCATCACGCCAGGCGGTGGTGTTGGCCGCTTCGGCGCTGAGGGCCGGGCCGGTGAAGGTCTTGAACATCGGGCTCTCCGGATCGAGTGCGTCGACGTCGATCGGCAGCGGGGGAGGTGGCACCACTGGCGCGATCCGGTTTCGGTCGGCCTCCATCGCTCCGATCTGGAAATCGGCGTCGAGGGGGCCGGCGATCTCCTGGGCGACGAACTGCTTGAGCGGCATGCCGGCGACGCGGCGAACCAGCTCCCCAACGAGATGGCCCTGGTTGGCAGCGTGGTAGCCGGACGCCGTTCCCGGCTCCCACCACGGCGGTTGTGCCGCCAACCGCTGTGTCGAGCGCTCCCAGTCATACATGTCGGTGACGGCGAACGGGGCCTCCCACCCGGACACGCCGGAGGTATGGCTGAGGATCTGACGAACCTCGATCCCGTCCTTGCCGTTGGCAGCAAACTCGGGCCAGTACTTAGCCACCGGGGTGTGGAGATCGAGCAGCCCGCGGTCGACCAGCATCAGCGCGGCGAGGTTTGTGATCGTTTTGGTCGTCGACCAGACGTTGGTGATGGTGTGCTGCTCCCACGGCCGGCGATGTTCGAGATCGCGCCAGCCGCCCCAGATGTCGACCACGACGATGCCGTCGAGGTCGATGACGATGCTCGCGCCGAGCTCGTCTAGCTCGAGTTGCTGCGCAAGCGTGTCGCGAACGAGCTCAAAGCGAGCGTCCCAGGTCCCGGAGACGTCTGCCATCAGTGGCGGACAGGTTATAGCTCATCACTGGACGCGGTGTAGCTGTGCTCGCAGGTCGCCCTTCAGCAGCCGTGCCGAAGCCCGCAGTCGAGACCACACGCGCACAGATTGCCGAGTCTGGCTGCTGTCACCAAGACGGCCGGCTCGCGCGCGGAGGAGCTCGAGGAGATCGGCCGTTGGATGAAACGGATCGGCGACTGCGGTGCCGTCGGAGAGCGACAGGGCGGCGAGGAGCTGTCCGTCGATCTCGGCGAGCAGAACGGGCTGAGCCGGACTGTTGGAGCTGTCAAGCGCGGCCAGCCTGGCGAGCCGGTTCGCATCGGCGGGGACACCGAATCGAAGCGTGACGGCCTCGTGGGCCGCGGCCACGGACGGGCTGGGCTCAGATCGCTGCCACGCGGGGGTACGCGCGGCCGAAGCTCGACGGAGGTGATCCAGCTTCGCCTGCGCAAGCGCGATCTGGAGCTGCGGGTGGTTCATGCGATGTCCTTTTCGATTGTCGGTTGGGCGCACGTGGGTCGTTCCGTCCTTCCGATTGCCGCCACGGGCTCGGAAGGACATCAGACGTCTGACGGCGCGCATACAGCGGAAGACACCGAGGTCGAAGCGATCCTTCCGTCTCCGCCTCGAGGCGGCGTGGTTACGCTGCAGCGCTCTCGAGTAGGCGACGCAGGGCGGACGTGTCGCCTGTGACGAGGACGCTTCCGTCGGCCAGGGCGGCGTCGAGTGCGTGCGAGTCCTCGATCAGGGCGACAAGCGTTCCGGGGTCGGTTTGCACTGAGACGTCGGCGCTGCTCGTTGGTTCGCCCGGTTGGACGAGCAGTTGCCCGGCTCCCGTCTCGACCGTCCAGACGCGCTCGTCGAGTTCCACACGACACACGGTCGCGGCCGCGCTCGGATCAGCGTGAGCGACGGTTCGCAGAAACAGCAGCGCGGAGGTGGCGCTGAGGGTTCTCGGCGCGGGGGGGAGCGGGGCACGAATGCCCCAGTCGCCGAGAGCGAGGACGATCGGCTCGAGGTCTCGTCCCCAGCCGGTCAATTCGTAGACCCATGCGTTGGCCGGAGGCGGCAGTTTGCGGCGGCGGACGACGGCACGGTCCTCAAGTTCGCGAAGCCGGTCGGAGATCAGGTTCGAGCTCGCGTTGGGTAGGGCGTAGCCCAGGTCGGAGAAGCGTTGCGGACCAAGCAGCAGTTCACGTACCACGAGCAACGCCCATCGTTCTCCGACGACGTCAAGGGCGCGGGCGATCCCGCATCCGTCCCCGTAGCTCCGGCGCGTGGGCACGACGGAGATCGTACCAGGAAGGTGGTCGTACTTAACAATTAGCCGCTTGTTTTTCACAACCACGATTGGTCAGCTCTGACGCAGATTGGCGGCAGAAGTCAATAATTGACTACCGTGGAGCAGAACCCTCACCTCTAGTGAAGCGTCCAGCGAGAGGCGTCCCGGGCCGCGACGCGCGAAACTCTGTCGCATGCGACCCAATCCAACGCATGCCAGCGACGATCCCGAGGTCGTGCGTCGACTGATCCGCGAGAACCCGTGGTGCACGCTCGTAAGCAGCAACGCCGGCGAGCTCGTCGCGTCTCATTATCCGGTGCTGTTGGACGAGGCGGCGCCTGAGTTGGCTGTACTGACCCATGTCGGGCGCCCTGACGACCGCGTTCACGGATTCGGCGAGCAGCAGGTGATGCTGATCGTGCAGGGTCGCCATGGCTACATCAGCCCGAGCTGGTACGTCCCCGGGACGACGCCGGCGCCGACCTGGAACTTCAGCGTCGCACACTGCTACGGGATCCCGGAAATCCTCGGCGCGGAGGAGAACCTGCGCGTGCTGACGCGGCTCGTGGAGCACTTCGAGCGCCACGTCAGCCGGCCACAGCTGTTAGACCCGGAATGGGGCGCACAGCTGGCTAAGGGCACGGTCGGGCTGCGCATCCCGATCACGCGATTTGTCTGCAAGCTCAAGCTCAGCCACGACAAAAGCCTGGAAAATCAGCACCGGGTGATCGCGGCCTTACGCGCGCCAGGTCCCTACCAGCACCCACGCCTCGCCGATGACATGCAGCACTCGCTCGGCAGTGCACAGGGCCCATCGGACGACGGCGAACAAACTGGGCTCCACGATCGGGCGGAGGGCGGCATCAGAGCGAGGGACTCCGGTGCGTCGACGCCCGACTAGCGCCGTTCGTGGAAATCGACCGAGGGGCGTGCCCTCAGGTGCCGCAGAACCGCGACAGATCCTTGCTGATCGCGATGATCCCGACCAGTGCGCCGCTGTCGTCGACGACGGGCACGCGACGGGTCGGATGCGCGAGTGCCAGTTCCCGCGCTTGCACCGCGGGCGCCTGCGGACTGACCGTCGGTCCGGGCACGACGTGAACCGCAGCCGGTCCGGCGGGGTCGACGTCAGCGGGAAGATCCGCCGCCGGGATCGAGCCGACGTAACGCTCGCCCTCAGCGAGCAAAGCGACGCGCCGGGACCCGCTCGCGGCAAAGTACTCCCGGAGCGCACCCACCGTCGCAGACGCGGGCAGGGTCGAGATGTGTCGGTGCATCACATCGGCAGCGGCAAGGCCGTCGGCCTCACGCAATTCGGTCATCCACAGATGGTGGCAAAACCGCGGACCGATGCCAAGACGTCGGTACGCTCGAGGCCGATGGAACCCGACGATCCCCTCCCGGCGATCACCTACCGCCCTGTCGGCATCGTGCGCTCCCCGTTCACGCGGATCGAGGGAATGCCGCTGCAGTCGGTGGCCGCGGGCGAAATCCCAGCGCGGGTTGAGATCCGCGCGGAGCTAGAGCCCGGCCTGCGTGACCTCGACGGCTTCTCGCACCTGCATCTCATCACCCACCTGCACCGCGGCGCGCCCGGGGGGCTCGAAGTCGTCCCGTTCCTCGACGACACCGCCCGGGGGATATTCGCCACACGCTCACCCCGTCACCCGAACCCGATCGGAATCACGATCGTCCGCCTCCTGGCAGTGGTCGGCTCCACCCTCGAGATTTCAGGCGTCGACCTACTCGACGGCACGCCAGTGCTCGACATCAAACCGTATGTGCCGACGTTCGACTCCGTGGCCGCAGAACGTACCGGCTGGCTCAAGGAAGCCGCCGAGCGCGTCCACGAAGTCAAAGCCGACCGGCGCTTCGACGTGGCCTAGCCCCTAGCGGGCGGCGCAGTCCAACTCACGTCGCGTGGTCGCGGGCGTGGATCGGACCCGCAGTTGCGCGCAGCGGCGCGCCGGCGCGATTTGCGCGTGAGGCGATGATCTCGGCGAGCACCGAGACGGCCGTCTCCTCGGCCGTACGGCTGCCGATGTCTAAGCCGCACGGAGCGTGGATCCGGGCGATGTCCGCGTCGTCGGCGCCCGCGCGCCGCAGCCGGCGTTCGCGATCGATCGTTGTTTGGCGGCTGCCCAACGCGCCGATGTAGCCCGCGTTCGTCCCCAGCGCCGCGATCAGCGCCGGCTCATCGAACTTGGGATCGTGCGTGAACACGAGCACTGCGTCCCGGGGGCCGAGCTCGACGTCGCGCATCACCTCTTGCGGCCAGCCAATGGCTACGTGCGCCGCCGATGAGAACCTCGGCGAGCGAGCGAACCGGTCGCGCGCGTCGCAAATCGTCACCTCGTAGCCGATCTGAGCCGCAAACGGAGCGAGCGCCGCCGAGAAGTCGATCGCGCCGATGATGAACATCCTCGGCTGCGGACCGTAGGAGCGGATATGGACGCGCAGCTCACTGCCCAGCGTGGCACCGTCGGCGGCGAATCGCCTCACCGTCGTCTTTCCCTCATCCAGCAAGCCTCGCGTCTCGCGCGACACGTTTCGATCAAGCAGGTCAGACGCTCTCAACGATCCGACCGTCCGCTCGTCGATCACAGCCAGCCGAGCGCCGGCGCTCGGACCATCGAGCAGCGTCGCGACGCCGACAGCGCGTCCTTCCGCGTGAGCCTCGAGCGCCGTCAGCTCGACGTGGCGATCCTCTGCGCTCAGCTCGTCGATGAAAACGTGCACGATCCCACCGCACATCAGGCCGACCGTCCCGGCCAGCTCATCGGAGATCCCGTAAGTGAGGAACTTCGCCCCCGATCCCCCAGCCATGATCTCCTCCGCCTCCTGCACGACCGCACTCTCGACACATCCACCTGTGATCGACCCCTCGATCGTGCCGCGCTCATCGACGATCAGCATCGCGCCGGCGGGCAGCGGCGCCGAACCCTCGACGTCCACAAGAATCGCCTGCACAAACCTCCGAGCCCCCCGGAGCCATTCCACCGCCACATCCTGCGTGGCGTCAACGACCGCCGAATCGATCACTCCGCTAGCTTAGCTCAGGCTATTCGTGCGAACTCGCGTCTAGCTTCCGGCCGGCATCCGTTGCTTGCGGCTGCGCTGGCGCGGCATTGCGGGTTGCGGGAATCGAGCTCCGCCGAGGACGCGGACGGCGACGGTGTCTCCGACCCGCGGCGCCGGCAGCGGCGCGACGATGTACAGCTGTCCGTGCTCGAGCTCGAGCTCGGGGATGCTCGAGCAGCCGGCGGGGGGGTCCCTCCGCGGCGAGCTCCCTGGCGATCATGATCAACAGGCGATCGGCGAGGGCCCACGCCTCCGCTCGGTCGTGCACGACGACGAGCGTGGCTTTTGCTGCCGAGCGCACTGCGGACACGGCGTCCTCGAGCAGAGTCGCGCGCACCTCCGGAGAGCGTTCCCGCTGGTTGCTGGGCGAGGTGCTCGGTTCCGATCATCCGCAGCGCCTCGCGAGCGCGCTGGACTCGCTCGGGGCGCGGGACCCCCCACCAGGCGAGCGCGAGCGTGACGTTCACGAGCACGCTGCGACGAGCCAGATCCGGAGCCTGTAGCGCGACCGTGACGCGGCCGCGGCGCTCGATTTGACCGTGCGTCGGTTCGCGCGCGCCGGCCAACGCGTCGAGCAGTGTGCTCTTGCCGGCGCCGTTGGGTCCGAGCAGGGCGACGATCTCGGCGGCGCGCAGCGCCATCGTCACGTCGCGCACGACCTCGCGCTTGCCGCGAACGAGCGTCAGGTGCTCGCAGCGAAGCAGCTCCTCAGCCGCTGCCGCGCGTGAGCACTCGGCGGGGCGAGCCGCGCCGACTGCCACTGTCGCCCGGCCGGAACCCGAGCAGGAAAGGCGAGGGTTTGTCTCATCGGGCCACTATATAGGCAGTGCATGGGCAGCCGGGACTGAGCCTGTGTTGAGCGGTCGTTGTCATATGCTCGCGCCGTGCGCGCCCTCCAAGCCACGGTCGCCGTACTCTCGGCCGCCTCCCTCGCGGGATGTGGCGGGGGCTCGGTCAAGAAGAGCGATTTCATCGTTCGCGCCGAAGCGATTTGCACGAATATCGTGCGCGCCACCCGTTCGATCACGCCGCCGAGCGCGGTGGGAACCAAGCGCCAGCAGCTGGACTCGCTGGCTTACTACCTAGGCAGGCTCGCTCCGATCGTCCAGTCCGAGGCTGCCCAGCTGCACGCACTGAAGCGGCCCTCCGGAACGGCGGGCGAGAACGCCGCCCTCGCGCGCTACCTAGGCGCGCTGGCCAGGTCCGCGTCGGACTACCGGCGGCTCGCTGACGCCGCCAGACAAGGGGACGCAACGGCCGTGGCCGGCGCCGAGGCTGCGCTCCGAGAGAACCCGGTCGCCTCGCTGGCGACCGCATACGGGTTGCGAGCGTGCGGCAACGCCGGCGCGACCGTCGCCTGAGGACAGTGCAAGGGCCGGAGTTGTACCGTTGCGCTCGATGGCACAGGAGCTATCGCTCGGCGAAGCGGCCGCGGCGCTCGGCGTCAGCGTCGACACCCTGCGCCGCTGGGACCGGGCCGGCCGGATCAAGACCAGTCGCGACGGCCGCAATCATCGCCTCGTCTCGGCGTCTGAGATCGAGAGGCTGAGCGGGCGCCCGCAGCGGCATCGGACGGGGACGCCGCGCTCGGCCCGCAACCGCTTTCATGGGACCGTGCGCTCGGTGGACGCCGACGGTGTGATGGCGCTCGTTGAGATCGAGGCGGGTCCGTTCCTGGTCACCGCGGCGATCACACGTGACTCGGTCGACGAGCTGGGCCTGATGCCCGGGGTCCAGGCGACGGCCGTCGTCAAGGCGACATCGGTCATGATCGAGCGCGACTGAACAACCGACAGGAGGAGCAAGTGATGCTCAGCGCCCGCAATCAGCTCAGCGGAACTGTCACCAGCATCGACCACGGCGAGGCGATCGCCAACGTCGTGCTCGACGTCGACGGGCAGCGTCTCGTAGCGTCGATCACCGTCGAAGCTGTCAACGAGCTCGGTCTAGAGCCGGGGTCCGAGATCGTTGCCGTGATCAAGGCCTCGGACGTGATCATCGGCACGCGGTAGGGAATCTGCTGCCTCGGCAGCGGATCTTACGGAGAGTCGGTCAGCGTGTCGATGAACCGAACCGCGGCGGTTGTTGTCTCGAGGCGCCAGCGCAGCAGGGTCTGATCGAATCCGTTGGCCTCAGCAATCGTGGTGGTGAGCCGCGCGGCAAGAGCGTCGAACCGCTTGCGTTGAGCATGCAGCAACGGTCCGGGATCGCGACCGCGACGGTCTAGGAACAGGAGCTTCATCAGGAGCAGCGAGCGCGCGTCGCGGACGTGCTCGACGGGCGTGCGAAGCCAGTTCGTGACCGCTTGGCGGCCCGAGGGCGTGATCTGCAAGACGGTTCGCCTCGGGCCCGATCGACTGCGAACGGTAGCGACGGGCTCGATCAGGCCCTTCTCGGTCAGGCCGTCGACCGCGTGATAGACGCGCGGCCGTGGCAGCGACCAGATCTTGCCGATCTCGCCGTCGGAGGCCATTGCGCGGGCGACCGCGAACCCGTGCGTCGGTTCCTCGGCCAGCAGTCCGAGCACGGCCCATTCACCGGCTGAGAGCTGGTCTGTCGAGCGTGGCATCGCGCGAACCGTAACGCGCGCGAATACTGCGGGCGATCGCGTGAATCACTCTTGCATGGTAGTCAGTATTTGACTACCGTCCAGGAGACAGCGCCGCACGTAACTACTGCAGCGGCTCGGAATCGCGGTATAGCGGCTCGACACCAGCAGCCGAGAGCAACTCGCAATAGCCGATCACGTAGTCGAGCGGACGCTCCGCTGGATCGCAGCGCGCAGGCGCGATGCAGTAACTCCGCTCGCACAACGGGCAGTGACACCGGCTGTTGCCGGCGGTTCTCGCCCGCCGACAACAGCCTGTGCGGCGCTCGAATCTAGAAGATGCGCACCGCCACATCGGCGGGAGCGTCGAACAGCTCGTTCAGCTCGTCGTCGAGCTTGACAAGCGTCACGGACGCCCCCGCCATGTCAAGCGACGTGCAGTACTCGCCGACGTAGCTCCGAGTGACGTTGATGCCACGCTCGGCAAGCTGCTGGTGAGCGCGGCCGAAACAGATGTACAGCTCGGAAATCGGCGTCCCGCCGAGTCCGTTGATCATCAACGCGACCTCATCGCCAGAAGAGTACGGGAGGTCGGACACGACCGCCTCAAGCAACTCGTCGGTGATCGCGTTGGCGCTTGCAAGCTTCTCGCGCCGACGGCCGGGCTCACCATGGATCCCAACTCCCATCTCCATCTCGTCGTCGCCGAGCTGGAACAGAGGTGAGCCCTTCGCAGGTGGCGTGCACGAGGTCAGCGCCATCCCCATTGTGCGGGTGACACTGTTCACACGCTCCCCGAGCTTGACGAGGTCATCGAGCTCCGCGCCCTTCTCCGACGCGGCGCCCACGGCCTTGATGACGAAGAAGTTGCCTGCCACGCCGCGGCGGCCAACCGTGTAGGTCGAGTCCTTGACGGCGACGTCGTCATCGACGATTAGCGTGGCGATCTTGATGTCCTCCGCCTCGGCGAGCTCCCGTCCCATATCGAACGACATGCGATCGCCGGTGTAGTTGTTGATGATGTGCAGGACTCCCTTCTCGCTGCGCATCAGCTTGGTCGTCTCATACACGTAATCCGACGGCGGGGCCGCGAACACGTCGCCGGGGCATGCCGCATCCAGCATTCCCTTGCCGACGACCATCACGTGCGCGGGCTCGTGTCCGGATCCGGAGCCCTGCACGATCGAGACCTTGTCGTCGCGTGGCGCGTCGGCCCGCATGATCAGGTTGTACTCGGGAACGTATCGGAGCTTGCCGGGGTTGGCGAGCTCGACGCCCTTCAGCATCTCGGGAACGAACTGCTGGGGGTCGTTGACGAACTTCTTCATGCCCTCTCCTCTCGTGGTCTGCCTGGTTATTGCGCCCGCTCGAGCCCTGCCTCCTGCCATGCCTTGCTCACGGCTTCGAACATCACGGCGATGCCGATTGCTCCAGCGTCCACCGAGTCGCGGCTGCGCTCCCCGGTGTAGGCAGCCCTCCCGCGCTGCGCCAGCATGCCCTTGGTAGCTTCCGCGCTCGCCCGTGCGGTGGCGGCGGCGCGCTCGATTGCCGCCGCAGCTCCGTCCGGCAGCGCGGCCTCGAGCTGGTCCACAGCCGGAACGAGGGCGTCGAGAAGCGTCTTGTCCCCGAGGTCGGTGTCCCCGCGCTGCTTGATGCCGTCGATCGCAGCCCGAAACGCGATGATGACCTCGTCGTTCCCTGGTTCCGGAACGTTGTTCAGCGCGGTACCGGCACGCAGGAATGCGGTTCCCCAGATCGGGCCCGACGTACCTCCGATGCGCTTGCTGAGGGTGATCGCCGTCTTCTTCAGCAGGCCGGCGACATCGCTGTACTCCATCGCGTTCCAGTCGGAGAGGACGACCTCGAAGCCGCGCGCCAGCGAGTAGCCGAAATCGCCATCGCCGACAACGGCGTCGAGATCGCAAAAGTACTTCTCATTGTCGACTGCGGTCTGAGCGATCACGCGGACGACGAGCTCCGCCTGGCTCAGCGCTGCCCCGCTCATACGGCCTCCTTGTCGGATAGGGGTAGGTTCGGCAGGCGTCGAGATCCGCAAGCGTCACCAGTTCGCCGGGTTCCGCGCCGCCGCGATTCGCCAGCACAGTCGCGGGTTCGCCGGAGTCACCAAGGCTTGTGAGGACGAGCACCGCCTCGCTCGTGTCCTCGTCGGTCGTATAGCTCGACACGGTCACGACGCATCGCAGCCCAGCCGCGACGGCGGCCAGCAGCCCATTGCGGGAATCCTCGATCACCAGTGCGTCGTTGCGGCCAATCCCGAGGCGATCCAGAGCCAGGTTGTAAATCGCCGGGTCTGGCTTCTTCGCGGGCACCACGTCCCCGGCAAAGACCTCGAACCTCGAGGCGTTGGCTTCGCCGACCGCATGCTGCAGCACAGCTCTGACGGACTCCTCAGCGGAGGTCGACGCCACGGCCAGGGTCCACCCGGCCTGAAGCGCTTCGTTCACGACCCGCGCGATGCCGGACGAGGCGGAAGCCGGCCCGCTAGGACCATCGCCTTGTACTTCGCCGTCTTGCGCCGGTGCCAGTCGGCGAGCAGCTCCCGCTGTGCCTCGGGGTCGCCGGGGAGTTCATTGGCTCTGACGAACTCAGCGGTCAAGAGCGATGCCATCCGCTCCTTGCCTCCTGGGGTCTGCAGCCTGACGCCGTACTCCTCCTCGGACCACTCCACCGGCAGTCCCAGCTCTGCGAACGTCTCGTTGAAAGCGAGGCGGTGGCCGTCTCGCTCGGTGTCTGCGAGCACGCCGTCGCAGTCGAAGATCAGCGCCGGCACGCGCTCAGGCCGTTGTCGAGGACAGCGACCGCGCGCGGCCGGCGGACCCGAATATGCCGATGTGGTACGCGGCCATGTTCTTGACGGCCTGCCTCACGTGGCTGAGAAGGGCTGGAGGATCGTGCTTGCCAGGGTTAGCGTCGAGAAACTCGCGGTGCGCGTCGACGAACGCGATCTTCAGGGCCGTAGAGATGTTCACTTTTGCGCAGCCACGCGAAATCAGGTCCTTGAACTGCTCCTCGCTCAGCCCGGTGCCACCGTGGAGGACCATTGGGATGTGCTGCTGGCGAACAATCTCGGTGACCCGCTCTGGCCTGAGCTCGGGCGCGCGCTTGTATAGACCATGAGCTGTGCCGATCGCGGGCGCGAAGCAGTAGATCCCGGTCTGCTCGATGAACCGCGCAGAGACTTCGACGGGATGCACCTCCCCCTCCTCGTCGCTGCCGATGCCGTCCTCGACCCCGTGCACGCTCTCGATTTCGCCTTCCACCTGCGCGCCACGGCGCTCGGCCTCCGCGACGACCTCGATCGTCTGGCGGGTGTTCTCGGCGACGTCGAGCGCGGAGGCGTCAAACAGGACCGAATTCCACCCTGCCTCCAGGCACGTCGAGATCCACGCACGGTCGGGACAGTGATCCAGATGCAGCGAGACCGGGACCGGCACATCATCGGCTCGCGCGCGCCACATGCTGTACAGGGGCCGAACGCCGATCGACTTCACGGTCTTGACCGAGGTCTGGACGATCAGCGGCGCATCGAGCTCCGTCGCGGCTGCGAGCACCGCCTCAAGGCTGAGGTCATCGACGATGTTGATGGCGGCCACGCCGTAACGCTCCGCAAACGCCGAGTCCAAGATCTGACGAATCGGCACAACCGGCATTGACAACCTCCTCCTCGCCCCACGTGGTCGACCGGCGAAGCAACCGTAGACCAGATCGGTAGTCAACAGCTTACTTCCAGACCCTTTGGGACTCAAGCATCCCGGCCTGTGCTCTGCGCGCATCTGCGCGCAAATCATGCTTCGTTCTGCGCTGAATGGCGATCCCCGAGGCCTCACCCAAACCGCGGCACGGGACGAATGGCGACGACGGAACTGGCCCAGCAGGAGATCGCCGGGATCGTCACCGAGGAGACCGGGTGAACGCGCCGGTGATCCTCGGCACGCGTGCGATCGCGACGCCGTTGGCGTATGCCAACACGGTCGTTCTCAAAGCATCTGAGATCTGTCCACGGACGCACGGCGCAATCGCCCGTGCGCTCGAGGACGCCGGTTTGCCCGCCGGTGCGGTCAACCTCATCACCAACGCTCCGGCTGGCCCAGCGGATGTGGTTGACGAGCTGCTCGCTCATCCCAAAGACGAGGCGATCCGGGTTGCCAACGACACCGAATACGGTCTCAGCGCCTCGGTCTTCAACAACGACGTGACGCCGCGCTTAGGACGACGCCGCCGACAGCGCCTGCACGCCGTTCAGTAATTCCCAGTAGGAACGGTAGGCGAGCTCGACTTGGGAGACCAGGCGCACCGGCGAGGGGAGAGGTAGCAGACTGGTGAGCGCCGCCCACGCAAGTGCCACGTCTCCGGCCGAGCGTTCGACGTGGAGCGTGAAGTATCGGGTGGCGCGCTCGTCGTAGCGCTCTCGGCTGAGCAGCGCATCAAGCTGCCGCGGGGCCAGTTGCACGAACGCAGACTCGATCGCGTGGATCGTGATCAGGCGCTCGGCGAGCGAACGGTCCTCGCCCGACCAGGCGCGGGCGCAGCCGACCGTCTGCGGAAGCGGGTCCTCGGCGAAGTACCACCACGACGATCGTGTCCAGCCGGTCGCCGCCGAGAACTCACACCACAGCTCGATGTAGTCCTCCTGATCATCGGCGTAGCGGGTGAGGTGCTCGGCGAGCAGGCCGT
Source organism: uncultured Solirubrobacterales bacterium (assembly GCA_963794285.1). Taxonomy (GTDB): domain Bacteria; phylum Actinomycetota; class Thermoleophilia; order Solirubrobacterales; family Solirubrobacteraceae; genus Palsa-465. Next base: position 266,996 of record CAWCDS010000004.1, on the reverse strand, counting down.
CGCTCAACGTGGCCGCGCCGCGCGCAGCCCCCGCGAGCGCGACGACGGCATGGTGATGCTCGGCTGCGAATGCATAGAGGTCGCTCGTCGTCAGCTCGCCGGCAAACCAGCGCTGGAGGAAGGGGTGACGCTCGAGGCTCGAGGTCTCCGGCAGCCGGGCGATCCTCGTCTCCAACCACTCGGCCTGGGCGAAGCGGCTGTGCATTGCAGCCTCGAACTGATGTCCGTACGTCGGTTGAGTCATGGTGCCGTCCGGCGGGCGCGTGCGCTCGCGCTACCGCTGCCCTGCTGTTCGCCAGCCTTCGGCATAGTCCGTCCGCGCGGCGACGGAGTACGGCACCGGACTCACGATCGCGCGCACCATCAGCTGCTTGTGAGGATCCACGGTCGGTTTGCGCGTGCCACCGTGCGGCTCGCCCCAGGCGACCTGCACCTCTGTGCCGACCTCGATCTCCGGGTTGACCGTGGCAAGAGACAGCGCGCGCTTCTCGTTGGCGCTGTAGCCGGTGAACATCGAGAAACCCACAATCGTTCCATCCGCGTCGAGCACAGAGTCGAAGTTCGACGAGCCGTAGTTGGCGATCGGCAGGTCGAAGAACTGGTAGGCCTCACCGTCTGTGTCGAACAACGCGGTGAACAGCTTCGCGACGTCGTCCGCTTCCCAAGCCAGCGTGACCTTCTTGCGCTGCGCGTCCGGGTCGATCTGCTCGAGCGAGTCGCGACCGATGAAGTCATGGTCGAACTTGACGAACGGTCCGTACCCGAGCTCCCACGGGTTGAGGTAGTAGTCCTCGATGTCGTCGGAGACGAAGCTTCCGGCCAGCGCGTTAGTCGCCTCGTAGCTGTCGGCACCGAGCCACTCGCGGTATCCGCGCAGCTCTTCTCCCGTGTAGATCGCCGGCAGCGGCGACGGGATCCAGCCCGACTCAAGCGTGTTCGACGCGTACGCGCGCGCGCCACAAGGCTCCAATCCGAACTCGCGACCCGCCTCGAGGATCGCCTCGCGCACCTTGTCGTAGGTCCCATAAGGCCCCCACAGCTCAAGGCCGGGGGCGCCGGCCATCCCGTGGCGCAGCGTGCGAACGCGCTCTCCGGCGACGTTCATCTCGGCCATGCGGAAGAACTTCAACTGCTCGACGGGCCCGCCGTTGACCTTTTCGATGACCTGCCAGGCGTACGGGCCCTGGATCTGAAAGCGCCAGTAGGCACGGCTGACCGATTTTCCATAGGGCCGCGAAGGCGAGCGATTGTCGTACTCGACCTCGACGCTGTAGCCGCCTGTCTGCGCTCGATACCCGAGCCAGTTGGCGGCCGGATTGCGCCCGACCCACACGAACTCCTCCTCTGCGACGTGGAAGAGAATTCCGTCGCCGATCACATGCCCGGCTGGTGTCGTGGGAACGAATTGCTTTGCCATGTTCACAGGAAAATTCGCGACGCTGTTGATCCCCGTCTCGGAGATCAGCTTGATCGCGTCCGGGCCTCTCAAGAAGAGGTTCACCATGTGGTGAGACTGGTCGTAGAGGACGGCGCTCTCGCGCCAGGCACGCTGCTCGCGGCGCCAATTCGTGAACTCATACGGCACGACCGGATAGACATAGGCACCGATCTGTGAGTTGCGCAAAAGCCCGACCGTGTCACCCGACGCATCGAGCACGTCCTGAAGGTTGCGTGGCGTCATCAAATCGCTCCTTCCCCATTTCTTTGGCTTCGATTGCTCATGCGGTCGTCCCCTCCGGGTTCACATAGCCGTTGGGGACCGCCTGCCGCCTGAAGCGATGAACGCTCTCATGCTGCTTCTCGTATTGCCAGCGCCATGTATCCAGGAGCTGGTTGAAGGTGAAGTAGTGAACCCCGGTGATGTTCAGCTGCGGGTCGTCGAGCATCGGCGTGATTGCGTCATGCAGACGGTCGGTCGCCGATCGACCGGAGAGCAGACTGCGCACGCCGCGCTGCTTGCGCACGAACCGCAGCGTGAACCGGCTCTTCGCTCGCAGCGCCTGCTGGATCGCTCGCTCTGAAATGAGAGGATGACCCTCGGGGTAGCCGGCGATGCCGATCGTGCGCGGGCGCCGAGGATGCTCTGCCACGATCCGCAACAGCTCGACCGCGGACGAATACGTGCCCTGCGCTGGGTCGGCATCGCCGCCGATCAAGAACATGTCATCCACGCCGGCATCGGCCATCGCTGCCACGAGTGCGTGCATCGTGCAGAGAGTCTCTGAATCTGAGCTGCCCGCGAACACCCCCGAACGGCTGGGATTCACCATCCATTTGGGGGGTATGGCCGCCCCTGGGGCGCGCGGCGCGGTCAGATCGTGTTGAAGCAGCCGTAGATCGTGGCCAGCGGATTGACGACCTGGTGGGCGTGTGCATCGCGCATCAGCAGGTTGCCGACTGACGTTGGTGGTGCCTCCGCCTTGTAGCAACCGTTGGATTTGACGCTGATGTCGTACGTGACCGGGGTGCCCCAGAACGGGACGGCGCCGGGTTGGGCGATTAGGGCGTCGACGGTGCAGAACCAGTCGTCGCCCGGCCCGCGGCTGGTGCCAGAACGGCGGCCGCAGTGCGCGAGGATCGTGAGGTTGGCGGTCGTCTCACTGGTCCGGCCAACCAGCCGTTGCTGGAGTAGCGTGAGGTTGCTGAACGTCGGCGCAATGCTGTGCGTCAGGCGAGCTGCGGTGACTCCGACGGGACCCCAGCTGCCGGCGATCGCGAGAACCGCGATCAGAGCCGTCGACAAGAGCACGGCGCGCAGCGGCGTTCCCCATCCGGACCTGCGGCTGCTCGGCGTGCCGGCGAAATCGCGCCGGCGAAGGATCGCCCATGCGACGGTCAGGCACGCCGTGATCCATGCCAACGCTGACGATGCAAGCGACGAGCAACTGTGCGTAGAACGGGTGTGCGGTGAACAGTCCGTGCCAGCCGTCGAACGCGGAGGCGAGCAGCAACCCGTGGACCCACGTTCCGGTACCCACGAGCGCCAGCAGCTGCATCACCAGCGCCGCCAGGATCGTGCCCAGCACGCCGACGATCCCGTTGCGCGACGCGACCGAGAGCAGCATCGCGAGGCTCGCGAAGCCGAGCATCGGCAGCACGCTGATCAGCCAGCTGACGAGCACCAGCTCGACGGTTCGCCCCGGCGAAAGGAGCGCGCCGCTGAGGCCGACGAGCGACTGATCGCCGACGAGCAGCAAGCCGGCGGCGAGGCTCGAGATGGCGAGGAGCACGATCAGTCCAGCTGAGAACGTGGCTGCCGCGAGCACCTTGCCGACGAACAGATCCCGGCGCCGACACGAGCGGGTCAGGACGGTCTTCCACGTCCCGTAGCGGTCCTCGGCGGAGAAGATGTCGCCGGCAAGCACACCGGCCAGCACCGGAAATCCCCACGAGCCGGCGAACGCGAGCACGACGAGCGGAATCGCGAATCCCGACGAGTGCACCCACACGCCGAAGATCGTGTCCGACGGCGAGCCGGTCTGTGAGCTCAGGATCACGGCGAACGCGAACGGCCCGAGCACGCACAGCAGCGCAAGCACACGTGCGGGGCAGCTGCGTGGCCAGCTTGCGTCGCTCGGTCCGGTAAGCGAGCTGCGGACCCGCCGCGCTGCGCGGCGCGTGCGCTGGGGCGACGCGGCAGGGCAGTTCTCGGGCGCTCATGCGTTGCGAGTGCATCGGCGGGCGCGAGCTGCCCGGTCGCGCTCATGATCGGTCAGTGCGAAGAACATCGACTCGAGCGGGCTGACTCGTAGCTCGAGCCGGCGAACAGCCACGTGCTGGCCAAGCGCCAGCACGAAGGAGTCCAGCTCCTGCTCCTGGATCTCGATCTCGAGCTCGCCGGTCCGCGAGCGGCTCGCGCGCACGCCGGGATGGATCTCGGCGATCCGCAGCGCGCGCTCGTCATCGCTGGTCGACAAGCGCATAGGCCGACGCCGGCGCCTGGGCCCGCAGTTGCGCGGCGCTGCCGCTCCAGACGACGCGACCGCGGGCAACGACCGTGAAGCCGTCGCAGGTGCTCTCGATCTCGCCGATCAGATGGCTGCTCAGCAGCACCGCGGTCCCCTGGGATGAGAGCTCCCGCAACAGCGCGCCGACCTCGCGAGCACCCGCCGGGTCAAGCCCGCTGGTGGGCTCGTCGAGCAACAGCAGCCGTGGCTGACGCAGCAGCGCCGCGGCGATCCCGAGCCGCTGGCGCATCCCGGACGAGTAGCCGCTCACCCGGTCGCGCGCGCGGCCGAGAAGATCCACCCGCTCGAGGGCATCGTCGATCCGCTGCCGCGCGCCTCCGCCGTCCAGCTCGGCGAGCAACTCGAAGGTTCGCCCTCCCGGACAGGTACGGGATAGAAGCTCGGGTCCTCGACGAACCCCGCGACTCCATCGAGCGGAAGGCGGTCGGAGGAGTGCAGCGGTCGGTCCGAACAGCTCGATCGACCCGGCATCGGGCGCCACCAGCCCGAACAGCATCCGCAGCAGCGTCGTCTTGCCGGCCCCGTTGGGGCCCAGCAGCCCGCGGACCTCGCCCGGGTTGCACGTCGAGGTCGACGTGGTCGACCGCGATCGTGCCCTCAAAGCGCTTGACCAAGCCACTCGGCATGTACCGCCGCCGTGCGCCGTCTGGGAACTCGGCGAGAGCGCTACTTGTCGTCGCCCGCATTCGGTCCGGGCGGTGGCGGTGTGCTGTTGGCCCCGTACACCGATCTCCAGATGATGCTGTCGAGCTCCCCCTGGGGGAGCAGGTCGGGCGTCCCGAGCGGCAGCCGGCTCGACGCCGCGCGTATGGCGCGGCGGGTGTGTTGCGCTTGAGCAGGTTGACCTTGGTGGGGATGTTGTCGATCGGGGCGCTGTTGACCGGGGTGGGTGAGAACACGTCGTACATCGGGGTGGCGAGGCGGTCGTTGAGGCCGAGCGGTTTCATCCCCATGATCAGCTCCATCGAGCGGTCGACCGAGAGCAGGTCATAGCGGGTGTGGATCACGGCGCCGCGGCGGGCGTAGGGGCTGATGACCAGCGCGGGCTCGCGGTGTGCGTCGAGGTGGTCGGCGCCGTCCTGGGAGTCGTCCTCGACGACGAAGATCGCCGAGGAGGACCAGATCTTCGAGTGCGAGATCAGGGCCACGAGCTGCCCGAGGCCCTGATCGTCCGCCGCGACCATCGCGGTCGGGGTCGGGTAGCCGGGCTGCGTGCCGCGGGTGTGATCGTTGGTGAACGTCAGGTAGTTGAACGTCGGGACGGCGTTGTGGGCGAGCTGTCGCTCGAACCGGTTGCGGAAGCACGTGAAGTGCGAGTAGCTGCCCTTCGGCGCGCCGGTCGGAAGCGCGGAGTCGAAGATCTCCCCCTGCGTGGCTACAGGGCCGACCGAGCCGATGTGGATGTCGGACGCGTAGCAGCCGCCGGGCGTGCTGGTCAGGACCGAAGTCCGAGTGCTTGGCGATCAGCTTCTCCTCTTTGAGCACTGCGGCGGTCCGGTCGGGGTCGGGCATCGTGCTGATGCCGGCCCACATCTCGCCGTAGTTGAAGTAGGAGATGTGCTCGCGCTGGGCCTGATCGAACAGGAACCCGCCGGCCGGCCGGGTCACGGCGTAGATGCCGAAGTCGGCGGGACGGAAGCGCCCCGCGTAGTTCGCGACCCAGTTGCGACGTGACGTAGTCGGGGACGGTGGCCGCGCTGGTCCAGTAGTGCCCCTGGATCGAGGCATCCGAGTTGGCCAGCACGTTGTCCAGCAGCGGGAAGCGGTTGACCAGCGAATGCATGTTCGGGGTCACGGTCTTGTTGAACACCACGCAGCTTGGGATCCCCGTTGCCGCGCTTGACGTCGCCGAGCATCTGGTCGTAGGAGCGGTTCTCGCGCACGACGAAGAAGACGTGCTTGATCGGTCCGCCGGCGCGCAGCGGCGTGTTCGCCGGGGCCGACTGGGCGCCGACCGGGTGCAGCTCACCGTCGGCCACCGGGGTGAGCTTGGCGATCTGCGCGTCGGAGGGAAGCGCCATCAGCCCTGCCTCGCCCCTGAGCATGATCGCGCCGTACTGGTCCCCTGGTCGAAGATGTCGACCGTCGGCGGCGGGATCGGATGGAACGCCCAGAAGATCGGGTCGTTGGGGTCAACGGGGTTCGGGCCCTTGGGAATCGGCCCGGTGTCGACGCCCCGGGCGGCGATCCAGATCAGCCGCGCGGGCTGGCCGCCGTGCCGCGGCACTGGTGAGCACCGCTTCGGGCTGCTCGGCCGTCGGGACGCGACCGACGATCGTCCAATCCTGCTTCGCCGGCGTTCCCTTGCCCGGCACGCGGATCGCGGCCAGCGCATCGGCGCCGGACTCGGCCACGAACAGCCGCGCGCCCGACGGATTCAGCGCGACCGCGACCGGCATCGTCCCCGACCCGAAGCGGCTGCCGACCGAGATCGTCCGCGCCACCCGCCGCGTGCGCAGGTTCACCACGGCGACCTGATCGGCGTTCGACAGCGCGACATACGCCCGCGTCCCGGCGCTGTCGACGACGACACCCGCTGGGATGCGACAGCGCCGCCCCAACCTGGATGCTGGCGAGCTTCGTCGCGCTCTGCATGTCGATCACCGACATCGTCCCGTTGCCCTCGTTGGTCACCAGGCCGGTGCGCCCGTCGGGCGTGATCGCGGCGCCGAACGGGAAGCTCCCGCTCCCCTGCGCCACATAGTGCACCTGATCGCCGTGGGCCAGATCGATCACCGCGGCGCTGTCGGCCAAATTCAGCGCGACCAACAGCCGCGAGCCGTCAGGCGAGACCGCCAGCCTCTCCGGCCAGGAGATGCGGCGTGCCCGTTCGGCGTCGGGCGGAAACACCTGCGGAGCCGGAGCGCCCTGGCGGCGGCGGGACCGCGATCACCCGCACCAGCCGCGCCTGCCCGCACGAACCCGACCAGCTGAAGACCTGGACGATCGTTACCCCGAGCGCCCGGCAGCGGGAACTGAGTCGGCAGCCACAGCGAGGCCGACAACCCCGACACGTACGCCAGCCGGTGGACCGAGTCCAGCGCAATCCCGCCCGACGCGCCGGGAACCGGCAAGATCTGGCAGACGCGGTGCTGCGCCGTGTCGACGATCCGCACGTCGTTGTTCCCAATGCCGGCGGACACGGTCCACAGGAACCGCCCGTCGGCCGTCAGCGCCCCGCCGGTCGGGAGGTTGCCGAGCGTCACCCGCGTGCCGGCCGGGGCGAGCTGACGACCGTTGGGCAGCAAACCCGTCGCCGGGCTCGGCCTCCGCGCCGATCCGGCTGGACAAACCGACTGCCACCGCCGCCGACGCGGCCAGCGCGATGCAGAGTCCAAGCACAGCAACGAGCGCACCTACTCGACCATGAGCGACGTGGAACATCGTTAACTCCTCCCTGCGAGCACGCGTCCCGAGACACTCCCGCGATTGCAGCCGGCACCAAACGAGAAGCATTCCCGCAGCCGGCTGTTGACACAACCGTCCGAATTACGCAGCGGCTTGCGTAATTCGCCGCACCGCCTGCGGCGCGCCGCGGGCTGAGCGCGCCGCCGGGTTATGTGATCAGCTTGAGCATCGATGTGTTGCCGTAGTCGGTCGTAAGGAGGCCCCGAGCATGACCACGTCCGAAGGGTCCAGCGCCCTCGAGCGCGCCGACCGCTGGCAAGCACGCCATCCGGCGGCCGGCGTCCCAGTCGCCGTCGTCAAGAAGTTCATCGAAGACGACGCCGCGAGCCTTGCTGTCCAAGTGGCGTACTGGGGTTTCTTTTCGGTTTTCTCGCTGCTGCTGGCTTTCGTGGCCATTCTTGGCTTTGCCCTGCAGGGGGATCCTTCTCTCCAGAAACAGGTCCTCGACTCCACCTTGGAACGCATGCCCGTTATCGGACCGCAGATCAGCGGTGATGTCGGGTCGCTGACGGGCAACGGAGTGGCCCTCGCGGTCGGGCTCGTCGGTGCGGTGTGGACCGGGCTCGGAATCACGCTCGCGGTGGGCAGCGCGCTCGATCAGCTCTGGGCCGTCCCCAGCGTGCAGCGCTCCGGGTTCGTGAAGTCCCGGATCCGCGGAGTACTCGTGCTCGCCTCCGTCGGCGTGATGAATATCGCTGCGACCGCCGCCGTCGGATTTGCGACCGCGGGATCTGCAAGATCAGCGATTGCAGACGTGGCCAGCCTCGCGGCGGCCGGCGCCGTCGACCTCGTCATATTTCTGGCCTCATTCCGGCTGCTGACCGCCGCCGCGGTCACGACCCGCCAAGTCCTGCCAGGCGCTGTGCTCGCCACCAGCTGCTGGCTGCTGCTGCAGGCGGTCGGTGGTGTGTTCCTCACGAACGTGCTGAAGGGAAGCAGCCAGACCTACGGTGGGTTCGCTGCTGTGGTTGGATTGCTGGCCTGGCTGCTGATCGCGGCGGAGATCACACTGATCGCAGCCGAATTGAATGTCGTGCTCGCCCGGAGGCTGTGGCCGCGCTCCTTGGCCGGTGCGCTCAGGCCGGCGGATGAGCGCACGCTACGAGACTCGGCGCAAGCCCAGCAACGCGACCGCAGGCAGCGCATCACCGTGACCTTCCGAGCACACCCCGGCGCACAGGAAAGCGAACGCTCGAGCAAGTGGAGGTAGCTCGCTACCTGTTCGGGTAATGCGCGGACAGGATGTGCGGGATCTGGCCCGGCTTGGCGCCCGGCAGCGGCGGGGCGACCCAACATGCCTGGATCGTGGCGGTCGCGGGGCGAGATCCATTGCCGGCCGCGCCGGTGGGCTTGCAGTCCCAGGACGGCAGCGCGAAGCTGCCCGGGAATCTCCCTCCAGCTGAGAAGCTGCGCGGGTCCGCGAGCCACAGCGATGGGGGGTAGGTGTTGCCGCGACTATTCGCGTCCCGTCTGCCGGCGAGCCCGGTGGTCTGCGGCCCGATTGGGGAGAACTGCCGGAGGTAGTGCCCGCATGGAATACCCGCGCACGTGAGCCCGCTGCCGCCGTAGGCGGTCGTCTTCGCCGCCAGGCCAACGGCACCGACGGAGATGAAGTCAGAGATCAGTTGCTGATGAAGCGAGAGCCAGGTGAGAATCGGGTTCAGCTGCTCCAGGAACGGATCAACAGACGCGAGCAACGGTTCGGCGCCGCGTAACACGTCCGCGAGCGCGGGGAAGCCCGTCTCCGAAGCCGTTGTCAGCGGGCCGAGTTCGACGAACAACCGCTCCAGATCGGGCGACAGCGTCCGCACCGCACTCAGGGTCGGCGTCAGCTGTTGGGCCACCGGCACAAGCTCCTTGATGAGCGGATCGGTGTCGAGCGCGAACACCTTGAGCCGGGCGAATGTCGCCCTGGTCTCGTTGAGGAATGTCGGAAGGACGTGGAAGGTGTCCGCCAAGGCGTTGTTATTGGCGGCGGTGGTCGCGAATGTCGCTCCGGCGGTTGTGATCAAGTTGCGCAGGGCGGACTGACTCTGGCTCAGCGCGGCGAACACCGTGCCGCCGTTCTGGACAGGCGAACGATCGCCATGTGCTCGATGTCCAGCACCCGCAGGACGTCGGTCGCATCGGCGGTGAACTGCGGCAGGTTGCCGATCGCGCTGTTGAGGTTCTTGCCGTTGCCGCGGACCGCAATCGCCAGTTGCTGCTGCCAGACCTGAAACGCGCGGCGGGTGATCGGGTCCAGTGCGTTGAAGATCTGGTCCAGCTGCACGGCGGGCTCGACGTTGCCACGCGCAAGCAGCCCGCCGTCCGGTAGCAGCGGCGCCTGCGGCGATCCGGGTGTCAGCTCCACGTAGGTCTCGCCGATGATCGTCTTCTCGCGGAGGATCGCGCGCGCGTCGCGGTGGATCGGCGCGTACTGCTTGTCGAGCTGGATCGTCGCGATCGTGCGGTTGCCCTGCGGATCGAGCGACTTGTCGACCACCTTCCCGACCGAAACGCCGGCAATCCGTACGTCAGCCTGGGTCGCGAGCTCTTGGGCGTTGGGGAATGAAGCGCTGGAAGCGGTACCCCTGAGGGTTGAACGGAATCGGGCCGCCAAACGACAACCACAGGAACAGCAGCAGCCCGACGCAGGAGAGCACGAACAGCACCATCGTGACGATCTTCGTGACGGACGGGGGGCTGGTGAACATCAGTTCGAGGTTTTCGTCGGCGGCATGGGGCGCAGCGCGCTCGCAAGCCGGGTGCGTCGCGACGCGGCCCAAGCCCCGGGCAGAACGGTCTCAGCGGCGTGAGGTTCAGCAGCCCGCCGACGAGTGCGAACGGCGAGCCGGGATTGGTCAACGTCGCGATCTGTGGGCAGCTGAACTGGATGAACAGCGGGCGGTACGGGCCGTTGGCGTCCTGCAGCGAGAACAGCGTGCGCGTGTTGTGCCCGAGCCACGCCAGCCACCACAGGTAGCCGTGCTGAGCGCCGCCCGGGGAGTAGCCGAGCATGTTGACGAGGTGGTTGAGGACGACGAACCCCTTCTGCAGATTCGGCGTCGCCGTCGCGAGATCGACGCCGCCGGGCTGAGGTCGTGGACGACCGGTCGCGCTGCGACCACGAACGGACGGATCTGCTTCTGCACGATCGGGGCCGCGCGGCTTGGCGAGCGCCGCGAGCGCCGCGTTGGCCGCCGGCAGTGCATGCGCGGCTGGGAGCAGGTTGCTCGCCGGTCGGGCCGAGTTGATCTGCGAACGCCTGCACTTGCGCGAGCGTTGCAGTCGTCTGGCTGAGCGTGCCGGGTAGGTCCGCGACCGCGCGGCTGATGTTCCCCTGTCTCGGACGCGATGCTCTGAACACCTTGGAGCTTGCATCAACCAGTTGCACGATCTGCGCTCTGCTTCGACGCGCAAGCGCCGTGTTCAGCCGCGGAGGGCGTGGACCAGGCGCCGGAGGTTGGCGCCCCGCATCGCCACGGCCTTGTTGACGCGCGCGAGGTCTCGGATCGTCGGCTCGAACCGTCGAGAACCTGGGCCAGCTCGTTGCCGCCGTTGCCCTTGAGGCCGCGGCCCGCGCCGTTGATGAGGAGCGCCAGATACGCACGGGAGTCGGCGTCAAGCGAGGCGAGGATCTCATCGACGTTGATGTCTGGCAGCGTGTTCGGCGACCGGGATCGTGTAGCCGGGCTTGGCGCCGGCGCGTGTCGCGAGCCCGGATTGAGCTCGATGAACATGTCCTTTAGGCCCGGTGCGCGGACGCAGCAGCGCGGTCGCGTCGGCAGGATCAGATGCCTGTAGGACTGATCGATGTCCATGCTCACGACGGCGATCCCGTTCTTCAGCGTGACCCCGCCGATCTCCCCGATCTGCACTCCGGACACGCGGACCGACTGGCCCTGGCCGGGATCACCGCTTGCGCGGTCGAGAACTCCGCGTCGATCTTGAACGGCGGGGATTGGATCAGCGGAAAACGCAGGCGCTCGTGGTTGAGGATGTAGCCCGCGACAACGATCGAGAGCACGAGCAGCACGAGGATCGCCACGAAGTCACCCGAGTGCTTCTTGATCGCGAGCTTCATCGCTACTTGGCCTGCGCCAGCGGCGGTCCGGTCGGACTCGACAGATCGCGGATCGGGGCCTGCGTCTCGCAGGGAACGTTTGGCTGAAGCGGCGGGCGGTTGCCGCCCGGGCGGTAACGTCGGCTGGGTGGAGACCAGCGGTGCGACCGCCTGCCGAACGAGTCGGGTTGGAGCGAGTAGGGGAGCGATCCCCCGGTCAGCAGCACGCGGATGTACGCGCCGTTGGCGTCAAAGTTGCGCGACTCGCCGGCGAGACCAGGGAGGTAGTCGACGGCTTCGACGAACACCTTGCGCGGCGGGAAGCCGTTTGATGCGTTGAAGTTGGGGTCGTTGAGGGTCAGCTGTGACCAGGGGTAGACCACGGTCGCCAGACAGCTCGAAGCCGGACGCACGCCGTCTCGCATCAGCGGGATCGTCTCGGCGCTGAGCTTCGCGAGCGCAGGACAGCGACGGCCAGATCCGATGCCAGCCCGCCCAGCTCGGAGGGTTGGACGAGCAGCCGCAGCTGGGTGACGAACGGCAGGCTTGCGTCGATCGCCGGACCGGCGGAGACGACCCCCGGGATCAGCGCGCGTGAGAGCGCTCGCACCGGCGGGAACGCGGCGTTGAGTGAGTTGAAAGCCGGGATCGCGGCCGCGAGCGTCAGCGGCAGCTCGGCCACCGCATTCTGCAGCGCGACGTTCTCACGGGCGAATGCGCCGGCGGTCGTGTTGAAATCGGTGATCAGGTTCTGCAGGTTCTGTGGGTGCGCGTCAAGCGCGCGCGCCACGGTCGCCTGCGCCGCGATCCAATTCGCGAGGTCGTGCAGCTGGATGCCGAGCGCATCGTGGGCGACGATCGAGGAGTACTGGTACGCGGGCAGCCAGTACGGGATCGAGGCGTTGTACGCGGGCCCGCCCTGCTTGACCGCCGTGCCGTACTGCTGAAGGAGGATCCGCAGGTTACGGCGGGTGTCGGCCTGGAGCGAGGTGAGAATCTGATCGAGCTGAACAGGCTCGATGCCCTGCTGGACTGGGAATGTGTAGCCGTCGGCGCCCGCGGTGCATCGGGCGTGCCCAGGGCTCACGTCGATGAAGAAGTTCCCCTCGAGGAAGATCCGGGGCCGGATCCAGAACGTCGCATTCGTGTGCAGCGGCAGGCCCTGCTTGTCGATCGTCATCGTGACCTCCGCGGCGGCGCAACGGGAGCGGTTGTGCGCCACCGCTGTGCAGCTCGGCACGCCGCTGATGCTCTGCACCTTTCCGACGTTGACGCCGGCGATCCGGACAAGCGAATCGGGGCGCAGGCCGCTTGCGCTCGAGAAGACCGCATGGATCGTGTATGGACTCGCGAACGGATTCGCGAACTTCGTGAACGCGAGATACGTGATCAGGACGAGCACGACGATCCCGATCAGCGCCGGCCTTGAACGAGCTGATGCCCTTGCGTCCGCGCCCGCGTTTCATTGGCTTCGCCGCCTTCGTCGGAAGCTGAGGGCCGGTCGGTGGGTTGCGGCTGAATGTCTCCCCGTCGGGAACGCGGGCACGGCCATAAAACGTCGGCCCTTGATCGCCAGGGGTGTGGGCGTCGACGGCGAGTGTTGCGGCCCTGGGGATCGAATTGGTTGAGCTTTCTCGGCCAGCCCCGTTGGCCGGTCTCGCAGTCGGCGTTGCCGTGGTTGTCGATCGCTGCTCCGTAGGATTGGGCGTGAAGGAATTCTGAGTCCGCCGAAGACGGTCAGCGGCGGACTGTCACTGCCTGCCGTGCCGTTGACGGGAGTGACAGCGCCCTGCTGGCCGACGCTCCCGTCGGAGGGCGGCGCGAGGTTGATCATCGCGCGTTGGGCGAAGCCGAACTTCGTCCGCGCGGAGAGGTGCTCGGCCACGTACGTCCACCAGTAGTTCCATGTGTCGCAGACCGTCTGGAACGGCCCGAGATAGCGGACCATCGGATTGAGGGTGCCGACCGTCGAGCTGAGGGCGATCAGCGCCGCGTCCGTTGCCGGTGCGAGTGCCAGCTGTTGAACAGCTCTGAACACCTGCTGCAGGTTTGCGTTGAGCACGGCGTGCGCGCGAGCGTCCGCGTGCCGGCCTCGATCGCTGGATTGAGCACCGGCAGCGTCGCCTCGAGCTCTGCCGTCGCCGGCGTCAGCTGCTGTCCGAGCGTCGTCACGTCCGCGAGGAACGGCTGTAGCACCGTGAGCGAGTCGGTGCCCACTGCGAGCGTCGACGGCGACTCGGCGATCGAGGCCTCGAGTGCCGCCGGATCCCTCGAGATCGCCTCGAACGTCGTCGCCATGTCTGTGAACAGCCGCGACGCGACGGGCGCTACCGGCGCCACCGTCCCCGTGAACGCAGTCCAGCGACTGCAGGAACCGGGTCAGCTCGGTGCTCGGAGAAGAGAGGTATCGAGCGACCGGCTCGAGATGCCCGAGCAGCGCGGGCAGGCTTGCGATCGTGTCGTTCAGCGCGGAGCCACGACCCGCCAGCGCGTCGCCGATGCCGACAAGGTTCCCCTGGATCGCGTGCCGCGTCCTGCGGATTGAACGTCTGAAAGACGTCCTCGAACTGAACCGGCACGGTTGTCTGCGAGATCGGGAGCGTGCCGCCGTCGGCGATCAGGAGCTTCGATGAGCCCTCGTGCAGGTCGACGTACTTCGACCCCAGCACCGACAGCGGCCGAATCGAAGCTGTCGAATCGACTGGAACGCTGCCGTTCGCGTTGTTCAACCGCAGCGTCAGCTGCGCGCCGACCCGGCCGCTCGCGAGCTCAATCGGCGCCAACCCCGACACGAGCCCGATCCGATAGCCACCCTCGCGCACGTCACTGCCGACGACCAGGTTTGCGCCGTTGGCGACGTCGACTCGCAATTCCTTGGTCGGCACGAACGGCAGTCCCGCGTTCGCGGTGTAGGCCAGGAACACTGCGAGCATCGCGGCCAGGACCGTCACCGCGCCGACCAGGACCGGGTTGGAGAGAACCGATGGGGTGTTGCGTCTCACTGGACCGTCGCGTTCATGGAGCGAGGAGGTAGTCGATGAGCCGTTGCGCCGCGGTCGCCGTCTGGGAGGAGCTCGCGGACCAGGGGATGCTCGCCCCCGGTGAGCGGGTCGCGGCGGCAGCGCCCGCACTCATCGCGGGGTCGCTGGTCGCCAACGATGCGGCAGTCAGCTTGCAGGCCGTGGTCTTGGGTCCGCGCGCACCCGGAGGGGCGCCGCCTGGGTCAGGAACGCACCCGCGAGGATTCGACGGATCGGTCTCGTTGACGCCGGGCTGATTGCGACCGAGCCAGGCGTAGCACTGGCGGTAGCTCGGGCCGAACTGCTTGAGACTGAGCGCGATCGTTGCCGGTGTGGCGTACGGCGAGCACTTCGGGTCGACGAACGAGTCAACGGCAAGCAGGTGACCGAGCGGGCCGAACGTGTTGATCGCGAGCGTCTGATTGAAGACGTATTGCAGCGGCGCCTCCAGGCCGGTGTAGCCCCTGCCGCCGGGGCTTCGAGAATCGGCCTCGACGGCACGGCTGCGATCGTCGAGGTCGTGCAACACGATCGCGAGGTTCTGGGCGAGCTCCGGAGTCGGCTGCGCGAACGCCTTGAGGTGCTGGACGGTCGGGGCCGCGGCCTGCACCGCGGCCTTGCCTGTGATCGATGCCTGGCCCAGCGACGTGATCGCCGGAAGCGCCGAGCGTGAAAACGCAGGCAGGCTGCGGAGAAACACGGAAAGCTGAGTCGCTGAGGCGTTCAGGCTCTGGACTGCCGGCTGGTTGGCGGCCGCGGCGGCGCCAAGCTGAGCCATCGCCGGCCGGAGCTGCTGGAGGAACCCTGGCAGCAGCCTGAGGGTGCCTTCGAGGCTCGTCGCCTGGGCCGCCGTGGCCGTCGCGGTGTTGTTCGCCTCGGTGATGAAGCGCTGCACCTGCGCGCTGTTGTTCGCGAGCGCTGTGACGACAGTGTCGGCGCTGACCGTCAGCTGCTCCAGCGTTCGTGAATCGTTCGCCAACAGGTTCAGCAGGTTGTCCGTCTCGGCCAGCGCCGGGACAGCGCGCGCGAGTGCCGCCTGGAGGTCATCTGAGCGAGCAGCGACGCCTGCGCCAAGCTCGTTGATGATCAGTGTCAAACGCTCCCGATACGGCAGGCGCAAGACGTTCTGGAGCAGGTCAGCCGGAATCGTCGACTGTGTGTGTGTAATCGGGATCGTGCTGCCCGGGGAAAGCGCGCTTGCCGGACTGGCCCGGCTGACAATCGATGAAGTACTCGCCGATCAAAGACTGCGGCCGCGACTGGCAAAAAGCGTCCGAGCGAAAGGCGCCAAATCCGCTTTGGGTCACACGGACGGTGACGAGCGCGTGGCAGTCACGTGTGTCGCCCGCGGCGCACGTCTGAGGCAGCGTGATCGATTGAATTGTGCCGGCTCGGACCCCGGCGACCTTGAAGTCGGCGCCGCTGACGAGACCAAACGCGTTGTCGAACTCGATCCGATATGTCCCCACTGCGCTCGAATCGCTCTTCGCTGCGCTGGAGAGCACCGCGAACACGAGCCCCGCGAGCACGAGGACGGCGCCGGTGAGGATCCTCCTCATGGTCCGCTGGGCACTTCGGCTGGGTCACACGGGAAACCGCTCTGCGGGTAGAAGAGCGCGCCGCGCTCGATCGATCCCGGGCAGCGGTCTCCTTGGAAAGCCGTCAACCCGCCACCCGGGCCCGTCAGGAGCTGCACGACCTTGGTGAGCTGTTGCGAAAGCGGCAACGAGTTCAGAAGCGCGGAGTCGGTCGCCGAGAGCACCCCGAGCGTCGCCGCGACTCGGCTCGAGCCGCCGTTCGCGTCGATCGTTCCGGGATGTGAGAACCCTTCGAACCAGCCGGTGGCGTCGACGGCATATGGGCGTGCGGTCGCGAGCTCCGGGATGAAATCGTTGAGTGCGATCGTCGACTGTGGGAACGCGCCGAGTCGCTGCTTGCCGTTGGCTTGGACCGGGTCGACCGTCACGGCGGCCAGCGGTACACCAAGCGTCGTCAAGTCGATCAGGTCGTTATTCATGCCGGGGCGGCTGACGACGTTCGCCAACGCACGGACGGTCGGGACAGCGTCCTGCGCCAGCGGCCTGAGCTGTGCCAGCAGTTGCTGCAGCTTCGGCGCGACTGGCTTCGACGCATCGACGAGCGGCGTCAGGTCGTCGAGCGCTCGGCGGAGATTGACGAACGTGGTGTTGGCCAGGCGCATGAACCCGGGCAGCCGCTGAATCGACTCCCCAAGCGCGGTCCGCTGCGCTGCCAGTGCCTCCGTCGTCGTCGCCAGGTGTCCGACCAGCCCGCTCAAGTCGCTACTACGTTGCGCGATATCGGTGACGAGATTGCTCGAGCTGACGATGAAACTTGTGAACTTGCTCGTGTCTCGGTTGATCTCGCGGAACAGCATGCTGCTCGAGGCGATCGCCGGATTCAGGTAGGCCCATCCGACGCGTGCCTCCCGGCCGCGACCGGCGTACTGGGACGCTGATCCCTGAATCACGTCCTGGAGACCTTTCAGAGTCGGCGCATCGAGCGTGTTGAAAAGTTGATCGAGATCGACGGCGCTGGTCGTGTTCGTCGTGGCGATGATCCCGTTGTCAGGGATCGAGGGGGCGGTCGCAGGCGCAAGACGAAGGTCGACATAGCGATTGGCGACTCCGGACAACGATGTCTGACGAACGGTGGCCTGCGTGCCCTTCCGCAGCGGCTCATACGTCGAGTCATTGATCGTGAGGGTCAGCTGCGCCTGACCATCGGGCGTCAGCGAGATGTCCGAGACGGTGCCGATCGGGTTGCCCGCAACCTCGACCTGGTCGCCGGTGACGATCTGGCTGGCGTCAATGAAGATCGCCCTGACGCGGTAGCTGCTGCCGCCGGTGAAAACGATCACGACGACCGCGACGAGCGCAACGACGACGGCCGCGACGGCGGCGACCCTTCCAATGACCGTTGAGTTCCGCACCGCTGTGCCTAGCCAGTCACACGCTCCCCGCAGTCTCTCGGGGGGTTCGTTGGCCTCCCGGCCGCGCCGTCATCGCGACCGCCAGACTGATGCAGTCTGTCCCGCGCGGCATCACCCGCATCGGGTGAAGCCGGGGCGGTCCGCCGCTTGTCCAGCCAATCTGCTCCGGCTGCTCGACGTTGCCGCTCGCGCCGATGCACCAGAACATGTATGTCTGCGGATTAGCACTATTGCTTCGCGTGCCGTCGAGTGGCTTCAAGCGGCGGACCGATGCGATGCGCCGATTCTGCCGGAGGACCCGCCGATGACCTTTCAAACGCTCGCGATCGTCCTCGTGGCCGGCGTCTGCGGGCCGTTGCTGGCGTCCGGCGAGCGCGCGATGATGCCGGTGATCGTCGGCGAGCTGGCCGCTGGCGCGCTGCTGGGCTCGGCAGGTCTGAAAGTGATCGACCCCACGCAGACGACGTTCGTGTTTCTCGCCGGCGGCGGCTTTCTGATGCTGATGTTCGCCGCCGGGATGCACGTTCCCGTCCGCTCGTTGGCGAGCTCGGCCGGCGCCGGGGTTGCGGCCACGCTGCTGTGCACCGCGCTCGCGCTGCTCGCAGGAACGCTCATTCACAGGCTGCTCGGAGGGCCGGCGCTCGTGTACGCGCTGCTGACGGCGAATTCCTCGGCGGCGGTCATTCTGCCGCTGGTGCAGGAATGCTCGCTTGACCAGAAGAAGCTTGCGGCCACCCTGGCTCAGGTGACGATCGCTGACGCGCTGACGATCATCACGCTGCCGCTCGTGCTGGAGCCCTCGAAGGTCACCCGCTCGGCGGTCGGCGCCCTCGCCGTGCTCGCCGCGCTCGCACTGCTTGGAATGCTCGCGCACGTCCTACGCGGGCGCGAGTGGGTCGCGCAGCTACGTTCACGCTCGCGCCAACGCGGCTGGGCGCTCGAGCTGCGAGTCTCGCTCATCGGCCTGTTCACGCTGGCCGCGGTCGCCCAGAACTCAGGGATCAGCCTGCTGATCGCCGGATTCGCCGGCGGCCTGCTGCTGTCTTGGCTTGGCGGGCCCAAACGGCTCAACAAGCAGGTCGCGGCGGTCGCCCAGGGCTTTTTCGTCCCGATCTTCTTCGTCTCGCTCGGAGCGAAGCTCAACGTCGCTCAAGTGTTCGCCCGCCCCTCGCTGCTCGCCCTCGCGTTTGCGCTCATGCTCAGCGCCGCGGTCGTTCACGTGCTCACAGGGGCGGCGATGCGTCATGGGCGCACCGCTGGGCTCCTCGCCTGCGCGCAGCTCGGGCTGCCCGCCGCGGCCGCAGATCTGGGGCTGCGCGCACACGCGATCACCGGGGGACAGGCGGCAGCAATCATGTTCGGCGGCCTCGGAACGATCCTCCTGAGCGTGTTCGCAGCCGCGCGCCTCAGAGCCGCCGAACAAACGGCCGCAGTGCCGGCGATCACCGAGGCTGAGCGCCGGCAGGCTGAACGGCTCAACATCCGCTGGCAGAAAAAGCCCGAGCCCCACGATTTCGAGACCGCGGAGGAATATCTCTCGCTCGTGCTCGCCGAGGAGCACGTGCTGGAGGCGATGCGCCAACTTCGAGACGCCCGCCACCCGCAGAGATACAAGGCCCAGGACATCTTCAGCGCCGCCGAGCTAGAGCCACTGTCCGCCGCGGACACAGGCGTTGCCAAGAAACTCTCGAGGCTCGCGAAGGGCAAGCGCCTGCCACCGATCATGATTGTTCACCGTGAGGGCGCGCCGCTGATTCTCGCCGCCGGATACCACCGCGCCTGCACCAGCTATGTGCTCGGCAAAAACACCGCCGTTTCCGCGTTCGAAGCGCGCATCTGAACACCGACTAGAATTGGAAGAAGCCTCCACCGCCTGAGTGCCGCGCTCTCGCATTCGTCCTGTGGCCCAGTCTTACTAGCGGAGCGTTCGAGGAGTGCAGCACATGTCAAAGCAAAGTCAGAAAACAGCCCCGGTGCGGCAAGCACCAGGCCCAGGACGGTCGACGTCGGCCTTAGCCTTCGACGATCTCCGCAGGGAAATCGGCCAGCGCAATGAGCGGACCCATCAAGAGGCTCGCAAGCTTCGAGTGGCGCGCGATCGGGAGCTACTGCTCAGGCGTCGTGAACGGGACTTCTAGCCGCGCGCTTGCGGCGAGTGCGGCAGAACCGATCGACGACGAACCGCGCAAGCCACGGCTGAGCGCGCGTCAGCTCGCCAGGGCGGTGCAGGACGGACGCAGCGTGGGCGCCGCACTGCGCCATCTCGACGGCCATGGGTCCGAGCCAGGAGCTATGGGTGTCGCGGAGGCGCTCGCGCGGTTTCTCGTTGCGCGCTGCGATTCGCATCACGCGGGGTGGCGGGTCGTGCGCCAGGTTGTCGTGGACTCGGCGGCTGATGCGCCGTGGGAAAAGTGCGCGCGGCGAGCAGTGCCGCTGGTGGCCGAGGACCTGATCAACCTCGCAGGCGACCGTGGGCGCACGCAGTTGGCCCGCGCTCAGCACATCGCTGCGCAGCGGCGCGCCGAACAGATCGCGGTTCACGTTGACCACGCCGCGATCTTGGCGGACCTCGGCCTCGAGCAGTCATCGGTGACTCCGGCGCGATGGCGCCTTGCGCTGAGCTGCGCAGTTGAGGCCCGTTCACGCGAGCAGGTCGCTCGCGCGGTCGACCGCTCCCTTCGCGCGTGAGCGACGTCCGGGCGCGGCCGCCACTTAGGGCTCCGACGGAGCCTTAGGTGCCTCGCCGGCTCGGCGAAGGCGAGAGGTCCTACAGCGACCAGAAGTGCCCGACGCGCGCAGCGACGCGGGAGGTGATGAAGGGGTCCGGGGCGATCGACACGCGCTCGGTCCGCCCACCCAGCGCACCGATCATCGCGAGCACGCTGTCTGCGAGCGCGCCAAGGTCGTAGCCTCCTTCGAGCACCTTGATCGTGTAGCCCGCGCCCTCGCCCGACCCGATGTCCGACACCGCGCCGGAGCCCGGATAGACGCCGCACTCGTGGTGCTCGCAAACAGCACGTCGGAGCGCCTGCGGAAGAAGTCGGCGGTGCCGTTGCCGTGATGGACGTCCCAGTCCACGATGAACACCCGGCGCACTCCCAGCTCGCGGATCGCGAGCTCGGCCGCGATCGCGATGTTGTTGAACAGACAGAACCCCATCGCCTGATCGCTCAGGGCATGATGCCCGGAGGGTCGCAGCGCGCAGAACCCGTGGCGGCGTGTCCCGCGACGAGCTCACGGACCATCGCGCATGCACCGCCTGCAGCGTGCAACGCCGCCGTGTAGGACGCCTCGGACACGAACGTGTCAGCGTCGAGTTGCCCGCCGCCGCTCACGCACAACCGGCGGATGAAGCGAACGAGCATCGGAGCGTGGACGAGCTCGAGCTCGGCGAACGTGGCCGTCGGCGCCTGAACCCGCGCGCAACCCGGCCAGCCGGCCGCCTCAAGCGCGCGCTCGATCGCCTCGATCCGCTCAGGGGTGTCGTGGGCCCATGGCACTTCTCGCATCCTGGGGTCTCGGACTGGGGGCGCCCCTAGTGACGTTCGGCATTGAGCAGTCCATCGTGAGCTCCAGACGGAGGTGATCGGACTGCGAACCGCGAGCCAGGCCGTCGCGTAGTGCTCTCAGACGGCAAAGCCGGAGCCTGCATCGGGCCTCTTGACCCGATACCAACAGCGACCGAACAAGGAGAACATCATGAGCTGGAAGATCGCCTGCTTCTGCGGCCACGTGATCGACACGAGCACGTGTCCGCATTGCGGCAGCACGCTGCCCGACTTCTCGGTCCGCCCGGCACTCCGCCCGGTGGATGCCACGAGCCCGGTTGCGACCCTAGTCCGTGATCGAATCAGTTCGCTACCGCGCAGAGAGGCTGCGTGATGGACTCGCCGACGTTCACCGTCGCGTCGATCCGGGCGTCGCTGCTGATCGGCTCGATCTGGGGCATGTGATCCAACCGCAGCCGGCGATCGCCGGCTGATCTCAGATGCACGAACAGAGAGTGAGGCACGTAAGACAATGAGACTCTTTCACTTCAGCCGCGTGGCGGTGCTGGCGCTCGTCGCCGGTCTGGTCTGCGCGGCCGGCGCATACGCCGCGGTGATCGGCCTGCCGCCCGACGGGTCGCAGGTCAACAACGATCCGGCGAACGGCATCGATCCACAGCAGGACGCCGGTGTCTCCGACGTCGTCGGCGGCTCGCTCGTCCCGGGCGGCCCGCGAGTGCCGTGGGGGACGTTCGAGCAGAAATCAGCGAGCTCGCAGCAGATCTTCGTGCGGGCCTTCCTCCAGCTGCACCGCCGATCCGTTCACCAGCGACGGCACGGCGTGCCCGGTGGCGGCGGTCAACTCGCCGTTTGACCTGTTCACCACCTCGGGCACACCCCAGCAGCTGTTCGGCCAAGCGGTGATCGGCGGCCCGAACTGCGTGCTGTTCCGGTCACTGCAGGCTCGGGATCGTCGGCCATGGAGACGGGGCTGACATCGAGAGCAGCCTCAGTCAGGACGACAGCGTCGGGATCCTCGTACAGCGGATCGTCGGGACAAAGCGCGTCCACGGCAACCGGGCGCCGGTCTTGCGGACCGTTGGCCGCGTGCCCTTAGTTAGGACTTCACCACAAGGGCGCGCTGAGAATCCACTGGAACCTGAAAGTGAACGGTCATCGCCTAGCGACTGGCAGCTATCTGATCACGCTCCGTGCGTTCGATGCACACAGGAACCTGCTCGGCCATACGAACTCGGCGGTCGTGACGGTCAAGCACTAGTTGCGCTGGGGTCCGGCGCTCGGACGGCGCCGGACCCCGCGCGGAGCGCAGCTCGTTGATCGCCAGCCGGGTTGCCACCGTTGCCGCGAACGCGCGCGGCGAGGCGATCTGCTCGCCCCCGTCGAGCGTCTGATGGACCCGCAGCAGCGTTTCCTGCACCACGTCCTCGGCTTCGGACACGCTGCCGAGCATCCGGTAGGCAATCGCGAACGCGACCGGCCGCAGCTCGTCAAGCAGCTGCTCGCGTTCAGTCATGCCGCTGCGAACCCTTCCGCGACCGGAGCGGGATCATCGTCGACGACGTTGCAGACACGCCTGCGGATCAGCCCAGTAGGTTTGCCAGCACGCCTGCTACCGTCCAAGCAGGTGGGCTGGATACGCCGCGCGAGGTGAGCACGGCGAGGCTGCTGCCTAGGATGTCCAGCTCAGCGCGGTGCTAACCGATTCTTGCGCCCTGGCGGAATCGTTCTCTCAGCGGTTGGTGTTTCCGTCGTGCTGATAGGCGCGTGCTGTCGTTTCGAGCGTCGGACGCGAGATCGCCGGCATGAGTCAAAGCTGCGTCTGAGACGCGGTCGCCGGTCGCGGCTCCCCCCAAGACACGAGCAATCAAACGGAGCGCCCTCGGGTGCCGCCAGGGCCTGGAAGGAAGCGGATGCTGAAATCGTCAAAGAAGCGCAAAGAGCTGTACCTCGAGCGGATGTTCGAGACCCGTAGCCACGAGTGGGAGAAGGTCGGGCTCGCCACGCAGGTCAGCCAAGAGACGGCGGGCCGGGCACGCCGGCAGGTCGTGCTCTTGGCGGTGTTGCTCGCCGGTGTCCTCGTCGCATACGCGAATCGCAAGCAGTTCCTTGGCTCCGGCCTTGACACGCCCGTGCGAGCTGCAACCGTGGTGGCGCTCGTGGTCCTTGGGTGGGCGTTCGCGCGGGACATCGGGCGCGCTGCCGCGCCCGCGTTCTTTCGCCGGATGGATCCCGCGACCGCGGGAACCGTCGGCTTTCTGATCCGCTTCCTGACGGTCGTGATCACGGGCGTTGCCGCTCTGAGGATCGCGGGGCTCAAGCCCCAGACGCTCGCCCTCGGAGGAGCGTTCACAGCGGTCGTGTTGGGTCTCGCTGCGCAGCAGACACTGGGCAACCTGATCGCCGGCATGGTGCTCCTCAGCGCACGCCCGTTCCGGGTTGGCGAACGGGTGCGCCTCCAGGCAGGTCCGCTGGCGGGCAGGACCGAAGGCGTTGTCAGCTCGCTCGGGCTTCTTTACACGACACTCGCACGCGGGGAGGATCGAATCTTGATCCCCAATAGCGTGGTCCTCTCGGCGGCGATCGTTCCACTCCGCGAGCCCGACTCGGTCGACGTCAAGGTGCGGATCGGCGCCGGGATCCGCCCGAGCCATGTCCAGGCGATCCTCGACGAGCACGTCGGCTCACCGACGCGCACGGCGCCGCGGGTCCTGCTCGAGGAGATCGACGGCGAAAACATCGTCGTCCGCGTCCAGGCCACCCCCGAGCGCGCCAGCGACGGCGCCCGCTTGGCGGACGAGATCATCGCCGCGCTCGCGAGCGTCACCCGCGAGCACCCCGTCCTGCAAGAGTAAGCCACTCTGCTTGGGAGCCCTGGCTCGGGTGCGGTCCGTGACAAATACGTGTGCCAGTGGTGGGAGCGTTCGGATGTCAGGAACGAGTCATCGATTTACGGTTTGGCCATGATGCTTTGGCCGGCGCATCGGCAGGTCACAGCGAACGAGACCTCGGAGCTGTTGGTGCCGCGGCTGCGCGGCGTCTCGCACGCGTTCGCGTTTGTGCTCTCGGTCGCGGCGGCGGCGGCCCTGATCGTGCTTGCCCCTTCCGGCCGCGCGACACTCGCCGCGGTGGTTTACGGTTCGGGCTTGATCGCGCTGTTCGGCGGTAGCGCGCTATACCACCGCTGGCCCGGGCCGCAGCGTTTCAAACTCGTCTTGCAGCGGATCGACCACAGCACGATCTTCGTGTTCATCGCGGCGAGCTACACGCCGATCGCGCTGATGGTGCTGCACGGGTCGCTGGTGTGGGTGCTCCTTCTCGTCGGGTGGATTGGTGCCGCGGCAGGCGTCGCGTTCTCGCTCGGATGGATCGAGGCGCCGCGAGCCGTGATTGCGGGCAGCTATCTCGCTCTCGGCTGGGTCGCGGTGATCGCGATCCCGCAGCTGCTCGGCGAGCTGCAAGTGGCGCCGCTCGTACTGCTCGGTGCCGGCGGCATGCTCTACTCGATTGGCGCGCTCATCTACGCTCGGCAGCGCCCGGATCCGTGGCCGCGAACCTTCGGGTTTCACGAGATCTTCCATGCGCTTGTGATCGCCGCGGCCGCCGCGCACTACGTTGCGGTGGTCGGTTGGGTATTGCCCGCGGCGGGATCATGAGCGGGGAGGCTGACGTCGGAGGTGGCGCGGGGTTGGTGCTGGGTGGGGGTGGCGCGCGGGGTGCGTACGCGTCGGGGGCGTTGTCGGTATTGCTGCCGGGGCTCAAGGATCAGGTGAGGGTGATTGTTGGGACGAGTGCTGGGGCGCTGATCTCGGCGTATTTGGCGGCCAATTGGCATCGTGATACTGCGGAGGCGGTCGAGGATGGTCTGAGTTTCTGGCGTGATCTGCGGTTCGGGGATGTGTTCGCGCCGCTTGTGGGGCTTAGCGGCGCGGCTCGGTTTATGCGCTATCTCGGGGAGTTTCTTCCGGTCAGCAGTTTGCACTCTCCGTCGGTGCTGCATCCCGATCCCTTGGAGAGCACGCTGGGAAGGATTGTGGATTTTGTGCAGTTGGGCGAGAACGTCCGCGAGCAGGGGATCGCGGTTGGGGTGGTCGCGACGCCTGCGCACAGCAACAGATCTGTCGTCTTTCACCAGGGCGGGGTCCCGCGACACCATGATGATCCGTTGCGTGGGATCGAGTACGTCGCGACCTCCGCGCTGGCTGCGGAGCATGTTCTGGCTTCTGCGGCGATCCCGGCGCTGTTCCCGGCGGTGCGCGTGAGGGCGCCCGAGCAGGCGGCGGGCTGGTACTTCGACGGCGGCCCGCGTCTGAACACGCCGATCAAGCCGGCGCTATGGCTGGGGGCCGAGCGCGTGATCGTGATTGCGCTCAATTCGGTGGCCCCGAGCCGGACGGCGCCGCCCGATGATCAGCCCGACTTCTATGTTGGGGCTGCGCACCTGCTGCATGCCGCGCTGGGCGATCCCCTGGCGCAGGACATCCGCACGCTGGCGAACAGGAATGCGCTGATCGCTGCGGGGCTCGGCCCTCAGCATCGACGTTCGGGCGATGGCCTTGCTGTCGGGGAGGAGCAGGCCGACGGTGCACAGGAACCGGTTCGGCCGGTGCCCTACATCTTCATCGCGCCCGAGGACCCCTCAGCGATCGGTGAGATCGCCCGACGCGTCTATCGCAAGCACTACAGGCGCCCGTGGAATGCCGACGCGCGCGATCTGTGGCTGCTGGGGAAGATCCTCGACGGCGGTGCCGACGCGATGCACGGCGAACTGTTGAGCTACGTGTTCTTCGCGGGGGAGTTTGCAGAGCAACTCATTCGTCTCGGCCAAGCCGACGCGCAGCGCTGGATCGATGAGCATCCCGACGGCCTCTGGCAACTCGACCCACTACCGAACTGGACCCAGGCAAGCAGCGACTGACCGCCCTGCCGGCGAGGCCGATTCGAGGCCCGTGCGCGGGAGGTAGTCAAGTCGCCTATTCGGGTCCGAGCGCGTAGGATCGCACCGCTATGGCCGAGAACTGGGGCGCGGAGTCGTAGGACATGCCGGTCGCGTATCTCCGTGTGCGCACCGCGGGCGTGGCTGAGCAGACGCTGACAGTCGAGGACGACCTGGTGCTTGGTCGCACGTCGCTCGGAGAAGCCGGGGGCAAGGACGCGAAGATGTCACGACGCCACGCGCGCGTGTACCTGGATCCCGAGGGCCAAGTGTGGCTCGAGGATCTGGGGTCGATGAATGGTACGTTTGTCAACGACGAGCGACTGACGCGCACCCGCCGGGTCAAGCTTGGGGATGAGATCCGAGTAGGGCAGACGAGCATCGAGCTCGTGGCGACTTCATCCAGCGAGACCGTAGCTGAGCGCCGGCCGCGGAAGCGCGAGCGACGCAGGCAGCGCCGCGGACCTGGAGTGGTAGCGCGTTGGCGGGATCAGCGCACCAAGCGGGCGGCGCTGCCGGCGTTCCCGAACTACACGCAGATCCCGTCTGTGCTGTCGGTCCGGGTATGGTGGATGGTGCGGACGACTGGCGTCTTGGCGACGCTGGTCGTGGTCGTACTGTGCGTAGCCGTGCCGAAGACGGGCCTGCGGATCGTGTGGGGAATCGGGATTCCGTTGCTGCCGATCCTGTTCTTCGTGGCTCCCGGCTTGTGGCGAAACATCTGCCCCCTTGCCGCCTCGAACCAGGCCCCTCGCGTGCTCGGGATCACGCGTGCGGGGGAGGCGCCGGCGTTGATGAAGCGATACAGCTACCTGGTCTCGATCACCCTGTTCGTGCTGTTCATCACGATGCGCAAGGTGGGGCTGCAGACCAACGGGCCGCTCAGCGGCCTGATGCTGATCTTCGCGCTCGCCAGCGGATTCGCCGGTGGGATGTTCCTCAAGGGCAAGAGCGGGTGGTGCAGCTCGATCTGCCCTCTGCTGCCGGTTCAGCGAATCTACGGCCAGACGCCGTTTGCGCTTGTCGGCAACAGCCATTGCCAGCCCTGCGTGGGGTGCACGAAGAACTGCTACGACTTCAATCCAAACGTCGCCTATCTGGCGGATCTGAACGACGAGGATTCCTCGTGGAGCGCCGGGCGGAAGTTCTTCGTCGCGCTGTTTCCTGGCCTGGTGCTGGGCTTCTTCGAGGTCTCGAACGTGCCGAAGGTCTCCGTTCCGTCGTTGTACGGGCAGCTTGCCCTGTACGTCGGGGTCAGCGTTGCCTCGTTCTTCCTGCTCGACGCGTTCGCGCCCGTCACCCCACACAAGCTGACGACCCTGTATGGCGGCGCGGCGCTCAACATCTTCTACTGGTTCGCGTTCCCGACGATCTTCAAGGCAATTACGAGCAGCGCCTCGCCGGCCGCGCTCACGTGGGCGGCGCGGGCGGTCGTGTTCGGGTTGACGGTTACCTGGGTCGTGCGCACATACATGAAGGAGCGAGCGTTCCTTGAGAAGGCGGGGGTCCCGACGCCGGTCGGCGCCGTCGGCAGTCGCTCGATCTCGGGCCACAGTGCCGCGGGGCTCGGTAAGCCCGAGGTCACGTTCATGCCCGACGAGCGCCGGATCGTGGCCGACGTCGGCGTGACCTTGCTTGAGCTGGCCGAGGCAAATGGTCTGGCGATCGAAGCCGGATGCCGGATGGGTGTGTGCGGCGCAGATCCGATCGCGATCGTCCAGGGGATGGGCAACGTGTCACCAACCTCCGACGACGAGCGGGCGACGCTTGAGCGGCTTGGTCTCGCAGCGAACACGCGCATGGCGTGCTGCTGCCGGATCAAGGGGCCGGTCTCCGTGTCGCTGCAACCAGAACAGCCGAGCGAGCCGACACCGAGCCAGTT
This sequence comes from uncultured Solirubrobacterales bacterium, assembly GCA_963794285.1. Lineage (GTDB taxonomy): Bacteria > Actinomycetota > Thermoleophilia > Solirubrobacterales > Solirubrobacteraceae > Palsa-465. Next base: position 239,281 of record CAWCDS010000004.1, on the reverse strand, counting down.
GCTCCGTCTGAATTTCAACCGCGCTGTCGAGCGGGTCGTCGTCGTCGGCAACGGAATCGCCGGAGTCACCGCTGCCGACTATGTGCGCCGCAACCATCCCGAGTGCCGCATCGACGTGGTCGCGGACGAGACGCATGAGCTCTACAACCGGATGGCGATCACGCGCCTGATCTATGGGCGTTCGGCAATGCAGGGCCTGTACCTGAACCCGGATACATGGTGCGAGTCGCGCTCGATCACGCTGTGGCTCAACACTCGCGCCCAGGCGATCGACCGCAGCGCGCGGGAGGTGTCGCTGGGAACCGGCGAGCGGCTCGGCTACGACCGGCTGATCATTGCCACCGGTAGCTCGAGCTTCGTTCCATCGATCCCCGGATGGGGCACCCCCGGGACGTTCGTGCTCCGAAGCGCGGACGATGCGCTGGAGATCCGAGCATTCGCTCAGCTCCGTGGTGCCCGCCGCGCGGTGGTCGCGGGCGGCGGTCTGCTCGGGCTCGAGGCGGCCTACGCGCTCCATAAGCTCGGGCTCGCTACCACCTTGCTCGAGCGCTCCGAGCGCCTGTTGCGCCGCCAGCTCGACGAGCGAGCCGCGGAGCTGCTGAACCGCTACATCGAGGGGCTCGGGATCTCAGTGTGGACTCGTGCCGAGACGACCGCGATCACCTACAACGGTCGGCTGAATGAGGTCATGATGAAGGACTCGCGTGGTGCGCCGGCCGACATCCTGATCGTTGCGGCCGGAATTGCCCCGAATGTCGAGCTCGCCCGGGAGGCCGGTCTTGACTGCAACCGCGGCGTGGTCGTCGATGACCACATGCGCACGAGCGACGAGGTGATCTTCGCGGCGGGTGACGTGGCCGAGTTCGACGGGCAGGTAGCCGGCCTGTGGCCCGCGGCGGTCGAGCAGGCCCGCGTCGCCGCGGAGGCGGCCGTGCTAGATGGCACCAGTCCGTATCAGGGGACGGTGCCGGTGACCGTCCTGAAGGTCGTCGGCGTTGAGCTCACATCGATCGGGCAGTTCGAGCCCGGACAGCGCGACGAAATGCTCGTGCAGGAGGACGAGAGCTCACTTCGCTACGGCAAGCTCGTCATCTCTGATCGGAAGATCATCGGCGCGATCCTGCTCGGTTACTCGCGCGAGGTTGCCACAGTCACCAGTGCGGTTAAGCAGGGCTGGGACGTGAGCCCGGTGATGGGCCAGCTTCGCGCCGGGCGGTGGGATGCACTCGAGCGGCTCGCGACCGGACGATCGCTGTCCTCGGTAAGCGTGGTGGGGCTCGGATCGGCCTAGCGCAGACGGTCATGGACAGCAGCAGCTACTTCCAGTACCCGACTGGTGCCACCAAGCCGGGAACGGCACCGGCCACATTCCTCGACGGGGCGGGCGAGCGAGAGTGGGACGTGTTGCTCTCCTACATGCAGACGCGGCAGCTGCGCGCTGGCGAGACTGCGTTCAGCGAGGGTGATGTCGACCGCGCGCTATACCTGCTGACAGTGGGGACTGTCGAGCTCCGCGTAAGCGCGGGCCCGCCGGTCGCCGTCGATGCGCCAGCTCCGTTCAACGAGATCGCGTTCCTCGACGGCGGCCGCTGTGCTGCGAGCGCCCGAGCGCTCAGCGCCGGCGAGCTGTTGAGGCTGAGCTTTGACGCGTTCGAGTCGCTCGCCGCCCGCGAGCCGACGCTCGCGCGCCGGATCGTGCTCGATCTCGGTCGGATTGTCGCAACGCGGCTTCGGGCTGTCGGGAGGTGAGTGGAGCTAGGGGGTCGAGCCAGGAGACGTCGTCGCACGTTGCCGGCTCAGGCGGGCGGTGCTACAGTGCGAATAGGAGGACGTTCAGCTGGATGCGTGCCTCGACCCGGCGCGCGTTTGATTTGCCGCCGATCCTCTGACCCTAGAACGCCATTTGCGGGACGACGTGAGACGGGCGTGGAGGAGACAGATCATGGATCGCACTCCTGTGAGCGTAGGCGGGTGTCTGCCTGTACCGAAGGCGTTCGCGGCGCGCCAATGACTGCGCAGCGCGGTCTGCTAGAGCTCGCGGGCAGTGTGCTCGAGGAGCTCGATCTGGATGTCGTGGTCGATCGGGCGTTGGCGTCGGCGCGTGAGCTGACGGGCGCGCGGTATGCGGCGGTTGGGCTGCTGGATGACTCGAGATCGGAGCTTGAGCGGTTCGTCACTGTGGGTATCGATGAACGGACGCGAGCGCAGATCGGTGTTTTGCCGCGAGGGCGTGGGGTGCTCGGGGAGCTGATCCGCGATCCGGCGCCGTTGCGTCTTGACGATGTTGGTGAGCATCCTCGTTCGTATGGGCTTCCGGTTGGACATCCGCCGATGCACTCGTTCTTGGGAGTTCCGATTCTCGTTGCTGGTGTGCCTGTTGGAAACTTGTATCTGACCGAGAAGGCGGATGGCGCTCAGTTCACCGATGCGGATGAGACGTCCGCCGCGACGCTTGCCCGGTTCGTGGGTGTCGCGATCGATCACGCACGACGGTATGAGGGCGCTGCGGCGCGAGGCGATGGTCTCGCACGGACGGTCGCGACGTTGCAAGCAACGACGGAGATCACTCAAGCGGTCGGCGGCGAGACCAACCTTAGGGTGATTCTTGATCTGGTCGCCAAGCGTGGGCGAGCGCTGGTTTCAGCGAAGGCGCTGTTGATCGAGCTTGTGGACGGCACCGAGCTGGTCGTCGCTGCGGTGGCCGGGGAGGTACCCGCCGGCCTGATCGGAGAGCGGATCGCGCTGGCGGACACGCTCGCCAGTGCAGCGTTGCGAACGCGCACCACACAACGGTTGGAGGTCCCGCTCAACCGTTCGCGCTATCAGAAGCACGGTCTCGGTCAGCTCGGTGTCGGCGCCGACGCTGGCCTTGTCGTTCCGCTGATCTTCCACAAGCAGGCCTACGGCGTGTTGATCGCGCTGGATCGGCTGGGGGAGAGCCCAGCGTTCGCGGCTGAGGACGTGCGCATGTTGGAAGCGTTCGCAACCAGCGCGGCGACGGCAGTCGCGACTGGGCGCTCGGCCGCCTCAGAGCTCCTGCGCGAGCGCCTCGCGGCGGCAGAAGACGAGCGTGGACGCTGGGCGCGGGAGCTGCATGACGACACCTTGCAACACCTCGGCGGGCTGCAGTTCACTCTGTCCGCGGCCCGCCGAAAGGGCTCTCCCGAGGCACTCGAGCAAGCCGTCGGAGACGCGATCGAGTACCTGCACGAGGGAGTAGCGAACCTGCGAGCACTGATCACGGATCTGCGCCCTGCTGCGCTGGACGAGATCGGTCTCGAGGCCGCCCTCTTAGCGCTGTTCGAGCGCGCTGGCCGCCACGGACTGAAGATCACCACGTCGCTGGACCTCGCCTACGAGCAGGGCCGCAAACCAACGCGGCACACCTCTGAGCTCGAGACCGCGATCTACCGGATCATTCAGGAGTCGCTGACGAACGCCTCAAAGCACGGTCACGCCAAACACGTGGTGCTCGAACTCTCCGAGACCCGGACGACGGTCGCGCTGAGCGTCCACGATGACGGCGACGGATTTGACCCAGGCGCCATCACGAGCGGATTCGGCCTGCGCGGGATGCGCGAGCGTGTCCAGCTACTCCACGGCACAGTCACAATCAAAACCTCCGCAGGCAACGGCACCAAGCTCACAGCAACGTTCCCGGCGCAACGCCGCCGGCCCGATACACCGACACCGCGACCCCTTCACACACCAGCACTGATGGCGCTCTGACGCGGGGCGGAATCTCACGGACCGTTGTCGATGACCGCTGGGAGCCGCACTGCACGTCGATCCGTTTGGTGTTGGACGATCTTGTCCAGAGTTGAGGCGGGCATTGGTTGACCGAAGTAGAAGCCTTGGCAGGAGTCAGATCCGAGCTCGGTCAGCTGGTCATATTGGGCGGCTGTCTCCACACCTTCGGAGGTGACGGTCATCCCGAGGCCATGGGCGAGTTCGATCACCGCGGTTAGGAGCGTCTTGCTCGCTGAGTCCTCGGCCAGGTGGGCGACAAAGATGCGCTCGACTTTCACGATGTCGATCGGGAGGCTGGTGAGGTAGCTGAGTGAGGAGTAGCCGGTCCCAAAGTCGTCGAGCGCCAGGTTCACGCCGAGGTCCTTGAGCCCGTCCAGCACGATCCGAGCGCGTTCGCTGTCCCGGACGAAGACGCTCTCGGTCACCTCCAGGGTCAAGAAATCGGGGTCGGCTCCTGTCGCCTGGAGCAGCGCGGCGACGTTGTCCACGAAGCGGGCAGCCATCAGCTGGTGAGCTGAAACATTGACCGCGATGGAGATGTCGCCTCGCTGTGTCCGCCATCGGTGGTGCTCGTGCAAGGCCTGCTCGAGGACCCAGCGTCCGATCTCGACGATCTGGCCCGACCGCTCGGCGAACGGTATGAACATGGCCGGCGGCACCCATCCTCGACTCGGATGCCTCCAGCGCAACAGCGCCTCGACCCCAGCTAGGGTTCCGCCGGTCGTCTCCACGATCGGCTGGTAGACGAGATGCAACTCGCCGCGTTCCACAGCTCCGGGCAGCGCTCGCGCGAGCCCGGACTGGTGCTCGGCTAGTTGCAGCTCGCGCAGGTCGAAATGGTGCGGGGCGCCACCGGCGCGGTGTTTCGTCCGGTACATCGCGAGATCCGCCGCGTACACCAAGTCCTCGGGCGCGTCGTTCCCGCGCCCACTGAACGCGATCCCGATGCTCGCGGCGATGCTCACCTCCCTCGGCGTTAGAACGAACGGCCGGGTCATCTCAGCCTGGATCCGAACCGCGATCGCGTCAGCCCGGGCGTGCTGTTTGAAATCCTCGCACAGGATCACGAACTCGTCTCCCGACACACGCGCCAGCGTGTCGCCCGGCCGGAGCACCCCGGTCAATCGCTCGGCGACCGCGATCAACAACTCGTCGCCGACGCCGTGCCCATAGGTATCGTTGACCCGCTTGAAGTTGTCCAGATCCACGAAGAACACCGCCGATGTCGTACGCGACCGGCGCGCGCGCAGGACAGCGTGGTGCAGACGCTGGAGCATCAAGACCCGGTTCGGCAGCCCCGTCAACGCATCGTGAATAGCGGCATCGCGCGATTGATCGGCAGCGTCCTGCAAGTCGGCGCGCGCCCGAGCATTGATCAAATACGCCGCCGCCACATCCGCGAGCGTCTGCGCGGTGTGCATCTCCTTCGCGGACAGCGGGCCGGGCGCATCTCGATACAAGTCAAGAGCCCCGAGCCGCGCATCGTCGTGACGCAGCGGAAACGTAAACACAGCTCTCAGCCCCGCCCCCAACGCCTGCGCTGAGAACCTCGGAAAACGCTCGTCGCTGCACAGCTCCGCGACTGAGATCGCCTCGCCCGTGTGGTAGGCCACCACGCACGGTCCCTCACCCAACTCGGTCTGCAACTGCTCAAAGCGCAGAGCCGAGTCGTTCGACGCTGCCACGTAGCGCGGATCGATGCCTTCAGTAATCAGCGTCACCCCGCAGCAGTGACCGGCATGATCTCAACGATCCGCCTGACAAGATGTTCAAGGATCCCCTGGATCGGGAAGTTCGTCACCATCGTCCGAGCGAACTCGCTCAGCACATCCGCCAGCTGCTCGCTCGCCACGCTGCCCACAGCTAGCCGCCCGCCCGCCGACCGACGGCTCGCCGTAGCCCTTGTCCCTCGCGCCTCACGCTCGCGTCACCACCTTCCGTCCAAGCGGCCGATACGGGAAGGGCGGTCAGCAAGCATGGCAGTCACGGTGCGCCTGCCAAAGCGTCCACCAACCCAACAGCGCTCAGCCAGGCCCCAGTCGCAGCCCAGTCGCCCACTGAGTGCAATTGTACCTCTTGTTGTGACACATACTGCCGTCGTGGATCCGAGAAGGTCGAGAGTTTGGGTCAACCGAGCGGAAACACAAAGGTCCGCATTGTGAGTAGAGAACCTGAGGTTTGGGTAACAAGAGAACCCCGGCAGGTCGGCCAAAGGCGCTCGCACACGACAAATTCCGCTTTCGGTTTCGAGAACCACTTCGGCCGGAGCCTGTCAAGCTCGGTGAGACGCCTCGCGTGTGAATTTAGTGAGCGACCTCCTTCGTGTCGGCCGGCTTGTTGATCCACGCGGCGGTCGGCAGCTCCGGCGGCGCTGGCGGCTTGCGGACGAACCGCTCGGGGTGCCGCTCGTAGGCGGCGTCGAGCACGCGAGCGCGGAGTTGGTGAAGCTCGGGCGCGGTGCCGTGGTGCATCGCGGCGGGGGTCATCAGCCCGATCCCGGAGTGACGGTGCGCGTGGTTGTACCAGCCGACGAACGCGCGGCAGTGAGCCCGGGCGTGCTCGATGTCGTCGAAGCGGGCGGGGAACTCGGGCCGGTACTTCAGCGTCTTGAAGTTCGACTCCGAGTAGGGGTTGTCGCTTGAGGTGTACGGTCGGCTGTGCGTCTTGGTCACGCCGAGGTCAGCGAGCAAGAACGCGACCGGTTTGGAGCGCATCGGCCCGCCGCGGTCGGCGTGCAAGGTCAGGATCTTGGGCGTGATCTGCTGCTGCTCGGTCGCTTGCTCGATCAGCGCCGTGGCGATCTGTCCGGTCTCGCGGTGCTGGACCGTCCAGGCGACGATGTACCGGCTGAACACGTCGAGAATGACGTAGAGGTAGAACCACGTCCACTTCGCCGGGCCCTTCAGCTTGCTCACGTCCCAGGACCACAGCTCGTTCGGCCGCTCGGCCAGCAGCTCGGGCGTGGCGTACGGCGGGTGGGTGAGCTGAGCGCGCCGGTCGCGCACGCCGCCATGCTTGGCGGCGAGGATCCGGTACATCGTCCGGGTCGAGCACAGGTACGTGCCCTTGTCCAGCAGCGTCGCCCACGCCTCCTCTGGCGAGACGTCAACGAACCGCTCGGAGTGCAGCACGTCGAGCACCTGCTGGCGCTCGGGCTCCGAGAGCGCCCGCTCCGGCGTCGGCCGCGGCCTGGCCAGCCGTGGCTGCGGCGGCCGCCGCCGGCGATACACGGTGGCTGGCGCGGCGCCCAGCGCCCGGCACGCCGGGCGCGTGCCGATGATCGGGGCCAGTTCCTCGACGGTGGCGGCGATCATCGCTCGGTGCTCCTCTGCGCGCTGCCCTCTCCGAGCATCTCTTCCAGCAGCGCTGAGACGTTTCCCTGGATCTCGATCACCCTCCGCGCTTTCGAGAGCTCGGACTCGGCCCGCTCGGCCCGCCTGGTCAACGCCGCGATCTGCGCGTCGCGGGTGTCGGCCGGCTTGCGGCCGCGCGGCTTGCCGAGCTCCTTCAGCGCCCCGTCCTTGCGCTGCTTGCGCCAGTACGTCAGATGCGAGGTCTACAGCCCCTCACGGCGCAGCAGCTCGCCGACCTCACCCAGCCTCGTGCATGCGTCGGCCTCGGCGAGAACCCGCGCCTTGTACTCGGCCGTGAACGACCGCCGCTTGGCCTGCTCGACCAGCTCCGGATCCGGCACCCCGCGACCGCCGACCCCCTCCCGCGCGGCGCGCCCGCCAGCCCCAAAGCCCAGCTCGGCTACGCCTCCACCTGGTCATCGGGGCCGGCGGCAGCCTCATCCGCAGGCCAAGCTCCATTCGTGCTCGTGTCCAACATGTCCGGCGTTCTCCGTTCTCGCCCTCAAGGTCAGTAATCCCTCGATGGTGAGCGTCTCGCCGGACGTTGACAGAGAGGGGGCGGGCGAGTCCGTGGCGCTGGCTTGCCGAAGTTGCAATACCGGCGGTGACCGGGGACACTCTGATCGTGTCCGAGCTCGACTTGCGAGCGGTGGCGGCTGCGCTTGATCTTCAGCGGGGGGTTGTTTGATGAGTCCTGTTCCGCGTGAGCGGATCCGGGTCGGGATTCCGGGGTTTGATGAGATCGTGCATGGTGGGTTGCCTGGACAGCGACGAGCAGCTACGGAGCGCCGTAGCTCGCGTTCAGGCGGCGGTGAGGGACACTCCGTTCGTCGTCGACGGGCAGCCGCAGGCCCTTGACCTCACGATCGGCCTGGTGCGCGCCGACGAGTCTCATGGGCCTCCCGAGGACCTGATCCGCGACGCCGACGCAGCGATGTACCGAGCCAAGCGGCTCGGGCGAGGAGGCTACGCCGTGTTCGACCGTGAGATGCTTGCGCGCGCGGCGGGACGCGGACGCGTCGAGGACGAGCTCCGCGCGGCGCTTGACGCTGGACAGCTGCGGTTGCTCTATCAGCCGATCGTGTCGCTCAATGACGGCCGCATCGTGGAGCTCGAGGCGCTGTTGCGCTGGCAGCATCCCGCGCGAGGGTTGCTCGAGCCCGCGGACTTCCTGGATGTCGCGATCGAGAGCGGGCTGATCGTCCCGATCGGCAGGTGGGTACTCGCTCAAGCCTGCCGCGAGGCAGCGGCGTGGCGGGCGTCGAGCCTCGACGCGAAGGCACCCACCGTCAACGTCAACATGGCTCCGAGCGAGCTAGCGCACCACGAGCTCCGCTGAAGATCGACCGCTCGCTCATCCGCGCGCTCACGAACGGACACAACGCGCCGATCGTGGCAGCGATCGTCAACATGGCCCACGCACTCGACATCCCGGTCGTCGCCGAGGGCATCGAGACGAAGGAACAGGCGACCGAAGCGCGCCGACTCGGTTGCGATCGCGGGCAGGGATTCTTCTTCGCCGCCCCGCTTGCGCCGACAGCGATCGCGGCTCTGCTCGCCCAACCGACGGCCCTGCATCCCGCCAGCAGTTCTCGGCAGGCGGGTCAGACCGCGGTTATTGCGAACAGTTCGGTGAGGGGGACCGGTCGGCTGATGTGGTAACCCTGCGCGTGGTCGACGCCGAGCCGTTGAACGATTCGCTCGGTGTCCGCGTTGGTCACGAACTCCGGTCCGCAAGCTCTGTCTGCGCATCGGCATCGAGCAGAGCGCGCAGTTCCGCTCGGCAGCGAGGGTCGGGGTCGTCTGCGCGCCATGCCTCAACGACTTCGACCAAGCCGCCGACATCCGGTCTGGTCTTGCTTGACGCGCCAAAGGTCGCAGTCATCGCCGCGCCACGGGCATGCAACCGGCCGTGAAGATGACTGGCAGGCATACCACGCAGGACCTCCCTGAGCGCAGTCCGTAGAAACCCGACGGCTGTCGGGGATCATCGCGACGTGGAGTCGCATGCCGAAAGAGCAAGCGTTCGTACCAGAGCTGCCGCGCGTCGATCAAGGCGGAACTCCACCGCAGCGCTCTCCCTGACTTTCCGGCGACAATCACGGTGATGAGCGCTCCCCACAGCACACTTCATGTCGGCGGGGCGCCATCGCAATCGTCAGCTCTCATCGGCCCCTCGCGAGATCGCAGTCAGGGAGCAGCGAGAGCTAGTACAGGAATGCCTGGTAGAGCCGGTGGGCGGACTTGCCGGCCATGGCTCAGCGGTTGTGGTTGACTACCTCGACGTTGTGGCCGTCCGGGTCGAGCACGAAGGCGCCGTAGTAGCCCGGGTGGTACACGGCGCGCTCGCCGGGGGTGCCGTGGTCCTCGTAGCCCGCGGCGAGCGCGGCGGCGTGGAAGGCCCGCACCGTGGCGTCCGCGTCCGCGGGGAACGCGAGATGAACGTGCTCGGTGAGCGGGCGATCGTCGCGCACGAGCGAGAAGGAGAAGTCGGGGCCGGAGAGCTGCACGCGATCCGGGGTGTCGTGCGCCAGGCCGAGCCCGGCGTACGGCGCGACCGTCGCGTAGAAGCGCCGCGACGCCTGAGGGTCGCGGACGCGGAGCCACAGGTGGTCGATGCGGCCGTCGAATTCGACCCGCCCACCCTCGCGGGCGCCGTGGACCGCCTCGACGCGGTTGCCGTCCGGGTCGAGCAAAAAGCCGCCGTAGTAGTCGGGGCCGTAGACCGTGCGCGGCCCGGGTGCGCCGTCGTGCGGGTGTCCGGCGTCGATCCCCGCCTGCCAGAAGGCGTCGACGGCCGCGCGGTCCGGCGCGCGGAAGCCGACGTGCAGGCCGCGGGTCACAGGGTGCTCTCGGTCCATCGGGCCGATGGCCCAGTCCTCCCACTCGACCAGCTCGGCGTCCGCGTGGCTCGGCTCGACGCCGAGCACCGAGAGCACGGTGCGGTAGAAGCGCTCGGACGCGGCGAGGTCGGACACGGCGATCCCCACGTGGTCGAACACCGCCCCGAGGCTACCAATGCGGGCATCAGCCCAGTCACGAGTTCGCTCTCGCCTCAAGATCGTTGCTCAACCGCGGCCCCGTTGTTGCGCGCCTCCGGCCGCAGTGAGCACGCCGCTCCTGTCAAAACTCTCGCCGCGGTCATCGGTGTCGGTGAGCGCGTCGTGCACAGCATCGAGCACCGCTTCCGGGTTGAACGGCTTGACGATGAATCCCCTCGCCCCGAGTCGCAGTGCGGCGATCACGTTGTGCTGATTCAGCGACGCCGAGCAGACGACCACCGTCAGCGAAGAATCGACCATCAGCAGGTGCCCAAGTGTCGTCAGCCCGCCGCGCCGTGGCATCACCAGGTCAAGCGTCACCAGCTCCGGGCGCAGCTCGTGCACCCGAGCCGGCGCCTCCAACCCATCCTGGGCCTCGCCGACGACCTCATGCCCCGCATCGCTGAGGATCCGCCGTAACAGCGTGCGGCACCAAAAGATTGTCATCGACAATCACGGTACGCGCCACGGAGAGCCTCCCCGAGCGGGCTTCTAGTAGGCCCGACATTGCAGTCGCACGCGACCTTTCTGCAGCCGGCGCGCGCTGGTCCTGCAAGACCTGTGACAGCCGCGATGAGCGACCGGGCGACTTACCTCATGGCGCCAGGACACGTCGTGCCAGGCGCCCCGCACCAGCCGGCGCCGCCTGCTTACCGCTGGCCGTGACCCCGTACAGGCGTCGGCGTGGGCGGCTCTGAGATTCGGCGAAGCCCGGATCCTCCCAGGAGCTCGTCAGCAATCCAGCCCGTTCGAGCCGGGCCAGTGCCTTGTACAAAGTGCCGTGCGCGGTCAGCTGCCGGGCGCCGCTGGCGTCGCGGAGCTGCCTGGCCATCGCAAAGCCATAGAAACCGGGCTCACCAGTGGCCGCCAGCTCGATCGCGCGAGCCAAGATCGCCCGCTCGATCGGGATCAGCTCACCTTCCCGCCGGCGCATCACGGCAAGTATAGGAATATATCTTCCTATTCACATCGGAGCGTGGGTGCGGTCAGAGGTCGGTGAGGACACGAACGACGTCTTCTCTGGTGAACTCGATCGGTCCGGTTGGCACGGGGTCGCTGCTGGGTGGGGTGGGGATGTCTTCGGGACCCACCATCGCTGGTCGCTGCTGCTCTCGTGCTCGATCGTTTCGAGGGCGTCGTGGGCGGCGAGGTAGGCGGGGCCGCGGGCGAGTTCCTGGATGCGGGTGAGGATGCTCTCGGCGACGGGTCTGGCGTCCTGGTCGGTCGTCCGCTCGAGCGTTTCGGCGAGGCGTCTGAGGAGCTTTTGGTCGTGTTCGAAGAAGCCGAGCGCTGTGAGTGTGTCGGGGGCGTATCTGAGGAGGGTTTGTGCGAGCGCGAGCCATTCGTCGGCGCGAGCCAGCTCGGATCGGTCCAGCCCCTCGTCCGACGGCGATGCGGGGTACAGCTCAGCCCAGGTCGGACCAAGCAGCGGTGGTTGGATCGCCCCGGGAGCAGCCCATTCCCTCAGGGCGAACCAGTGCTCCACCAGAAAACCTGGCAGGGGCCGATGTCGCTGGTCCCAGCGTCTGGCGATAGCGCTCAGGAGGCACGCCGCGAGGTTTCGCGCCTCCCGCTTCTGGGAGCGCGCGATGTCGGCGCTCCGCACGCCGTGTAATGCCAGGAGGAGTTGCGCGAGTTCCTGGTCCTCCAGCTGCTTGGCGAGGTGGCGCATCCGGTCGCCGAGCCGTCCCAGTCGCCGTCGCTGACCAGCAGCGGCAGCGTGCGCTCACCAGCGATGCCGCCCTCTTGGGAGAGGGCGAGCATCGTTCCGTGCAGGGCGCAGGCGTCCAGAAAGCGCCGCCGGGCAGCGGTGTCTTCGCGCAGCTCGTTGATGACCAGGTCGCGCCAGCTGGGGTGCGCCCATCCGATTCCCAGCGGGGTGATGCGCAGAAAGTGATCGGTGAGACGGTCGATCAGCTCGCCGGGTGGTCGACTGAGGCCTCCGGCGTGATGGCGGCGGACCGTAGCGGCGAGCTCGCGCTCGTCGATCAGGCCCGCGGGCGCGTCGAGTAACGCGATCAGCAATTCCCGGTGCTCATTTTCCAGTGCGCGGAATGAGGTCCGATCGCTTCGGTCGGCGATGACAGCTCCCGCTCGAGATCGTCCCGAACGCGCTCTGGGCCGCCCTCGAGCGCGATCTGCGGCAACGCCTCGAGTCTGTCGGTCACGAATCGGCGGATCCGCTCGGGCGTGAAATGCGGATGCTCGACGATCGACAGAGCCGTCGAGCGCACGAGCCCGCGAGCCGCGCTGCTCGCTCCGCGGGCCTTGGCGTGGCGGAACAGGATCAGCGTCTTCTCAGCCAAGTCCAGGTCGCTGGCATCAACGAGCACCTCCCCCGGTGGGGGAAAGCGTTCTGAATCGCGCTCACGTTGAACTCTGCGCAGCCCGGCCTTCAACGGCGCCGGGCGCGAGGTCCAGATGAGCCAGTGATCCTGGTCGAGCGTCGCCAATAGGCGACCCAGCGAATTGGCCCAGCGCTCTGCAGCATCCGGCTGGTATTCGGTCGAACCGAACGCATCGTCGGCACAAACACCTGTCGGCGCGTGGCATCAAAGACACGCCAGAGCTGCTCCGGGCTGCTGCACTCGTGTGCCTCCCAGCCGTCCGTCATCTGCGCCAGCGCGAGCATCTCGGCGATCGCGGTCTTGCCCATCTCCGGCTCGATGCTGTGGGTGCGGCGAGCATCACGTAATCCTTATCGGCTGCGGAAAATTGCAAGAGCGACACGCCCTCATGTGCGTCGTCTGAGCTGTAGATGAGCGCGACACTGGCTGGCCAAGGCGTTCGAACCGACTTACGGTAAGGAGCGGCCTATGCTCGATCGGATGTCCGCCGTCCGCACTCCGTTTCCCGCCGCCGGGTTTGGCGCGGTGTAGATGCCGATCGTCGAGGAGGCGGCGCTTCGCGAGTTGACGCTGCGGGACGAGCAGCGTCTTCGCCGCGAGGCGCACCGGCTCCGTCGGGGTAGCGAGGAGGGCCGGGCGCGGTTCGAGCGGCAGCTTGCCGAGGCGCGGGCTCGGGTCCAGCGCCGGCGCGCGTCGGTCCCCGCGGTCTCATACCCGCCGCAGCTGCCGGTATCCGCGCGTCGTGACGACTTGTTCGCTGCGATCCGGGACCACCAGGTGGTCGTCGTGGCCGGGGAGACCGGTTCGGGCAAGACGACCCAGCTGCCCAAGCTCTGTCTCGAGCTCGGGCGTGGGGTGCGAGGGTCGATCGCTCACACCCAGCCGCGGCGGATCGCGGCGCGGACCGTGGCACAGCGCATCGCGGATGAGCTCGATGTGCCGCTTGGCGGCGCGGTCGGCTACGCGGTCCGCTTTGACGATCGCGGCTCGGAGGACACCTTGGTTCGACTGGTCACGGACGGTCTGCTGCTTGCCGAGATCCGCCGCGATCCGCTGCTGCGCCGCTACGACACGGTGATCGTCGACGAGGCGCACGAGCGCTCGCTCAACATCGACTTCCTGCTCGGCCGCCTGCACCGCATCCTGCCGCGGCGCCCGGATCTCAAGCTGATCATCACGAGCGCGACCATCGACCCGGAGCGTTTCAGCGAGCACTTCGGCGGCGTGCCGATCGTCGAGGTCTCCGGCCGCACGTATCCGGTTGAGGTCCGCTACCGGCCGCCGCAGGGGGACGAGGAGCTGCTCGATGCGCTCGCGGACACCGTCGAGGAGCTGCTCGCCGAGCGGGACGGTGACGTGCTCGCGTTCTTCTCAGGCGAGCGGGAGATTCGCGACGCGGCAGAGCTGCTCGCCGGGCGATTGGGGGCGGGGGTGGAGGTGCTGCCGCTGTACTCGCGGCTCGCGGCCGCCGAGCAGCAGAAGGTCTTCGGTCGGAAGAAGAGCCGCCAGCCTCGGCGCGTCGTGCTCGCGACGAACGTCGCCGAGACCTCGTTGACGGTTCCTGGCATCCGCTTCGTGGTCGATACCGGCCTGGCGCGGATCTCGCGCTACAGCACGCGCCTGAAGGTGCAGCGGCTGCCGGTCGAGCCGATCTCGCGCGCGTCGGCCGATCAGCGCAAGGGCCGCTGCGGCCGCGTCGCTGACGGGATCTGCGTTCGGCTCTATTCGGAGGAGGACTTCGACGCGCGGCCGGAGTACACCGACCCGGAGGTGCTGCGAACGAACCTCGCGAGCGTGATCCTCCAGATGGCCGCGCTCGGTTTGGGGGACGTCGAGGCGTTCCCCTTTCTCCAGGCGCCCGACCGCCGCCAGGTGCGCGACGGCGTCGCGCTGCTGGAGGAGCTGCAAGCCCTGGATCCGTCGGCCGGAGCGCCACTCACAGCGCTCGGGCGCAAGCTCGCGCGGCTTCCGATCGACCCACGCTTGGGTCGCATGGTGCTGGAGGCCGACGGGCTCGACTGCGCTCGCGAGGTGATCGTCATCGCCGCGGCTCTGTCGATCCAGGATCCGCGCGAGCGTCCCGCCGAGCAGCGTGCTCAGGCCGACCAGCTTCACGCCCGCTTCACCGGAGAGTTGTCGGACTTCCTCGCGTACCTGAATCTGTGGCGCTACGTGCGATCGCTGGACGCCGAGCTCTTGCGCTCGCAGCTCCGCAAGCGCTTCAAAGCCGAGTTTCTGCACTACCTGCGCATCCGCGAGTGGCAGGACCTCGTCGCCCAACTCGAGGACGCGGCGGGCGAAGTCGGGCTGAGGCTCAACGACGCGCCGGCCGAAGCGCAGCAGATCCACGCCGCGCTCCTCTCCGGGCTGCTCTCGCACCTCGGGATGAAGGACGCCGGGACCCGCGAGTACACCGGAGCGCGCGGGGCGAAGTTCGCGCTGTTCCCCGGCTCGGTGCTTGCGCGGCGCGGACCGTCGTGGGTGATGGTCGCCGAGCTCGTCGAGACGTCGCGGCTGTGGGGCAGGACAGCGGCGGCAGTCAATGTCAAGCAGGTCGAACCGCTCGCCGAGCATCTCGTCAAGCGCTCCTACGGCGAGCCGCGGTGGGACCCCCGGCGTGCCGCGGTGGTCGTGCCCGAGCAGGTGACGTTGTACGGCTTGCCGATCGTGCAATCACGGACCGTCCAGTACGGGCGGATCGACCCGGCGGCTGCGCGTGAACTGTTCATCCGTCGCGCCCTCGTCGAGGGCGATTGGGAGCAGCGCCACGCGTTCATGAGCGAGAACGAGCGGCGGGTGGAGGAGGTCGAGGCGATGGAAGCACGGGCGCGACGTCGTGACCTGCTCGCGAGCGAGGCGAAGCGGGCGGCGTTCTTCGACGAGCGGATACCGCAGGACGTCGCGAGCGGTCTTCACTTCGATCGCTGGTGGAAGCGGGAGCGCCAGACCCAGCCGACGCTGCTCGACTACCCGATGGAGATGTTGATCGAGGGTGAGGTGGCGCCCAACGACCATGACCGGCCGGCGCGCTGGATTCAGTCCCTCCACCCGCCGCTGGAGCTTGCGCTGTCGTACCGTTTCGACCCCGGCTCGACGGCTGACGGCGTCACGGTCCACATCCCGCTCGCCTCGCTGGGAGCGGTGCGTGAGACGAGCTTCGAGTGGCTGGTGCCCGCGTTCCGCCGGGAGCTCGTCATCACGCTGTTGCGCGCGTTGCCGAAGCCGCTGCGCACGCCGCTTGTCCCGATCCCCGACACCGCGGCCGCGCTGCTCGCCGGCGTCAAGCCGCGCTCCGGCCCGCTGCTCGAGGTGCTCGCCGAGGCGATCGAGCATCTGCGGGGTGCGCGCATCGGCCCCGGCGACTGGTCCCTCGACGATCTGCCTGCGCACCTGCGAATGACCTTCAGCGTCGAGGACGAGGACGGGACGGTGCTCGCGTCAGGCCAGTCGCTCGACGCGCTGCGTGATGAGCTGCGACCGCGACTGACGGCGCGCTTGGAGCGCGCCGCGCCGGCCTTCGCGCGCCACGGGATGCGCAGCTTCGACGTCGAATCGCTGCCCCGCACGATCGACCTGCCGGGCGGCCTGCGCGGCTTCCCCGCGCTCGTGGACGAAGTCGACGCAGTCGGGATCCGGATCTGCGACAGCGCCCGCGAACAGGCGGTGACGATGGCTCGCGGGACCCGGCGACTGCTGCGCCTCACCGTTCCCTCGCCGCGTCATTGGGTGACCAGCCAGCTCGGACCGCAACTGACCCTCGCACTCGCCGCCGCGCCCCACGGCGGTCTGGAAGCGGCGATCGACGATGCGACGAGCGCGGCACTGGACACGCTCATCGCGAGTGGTGGCGGCCCGGCGTGGGACGCCGAGGCCTTTGCGGCCCTCCGTGAGCACGTCCGCGGGAAGCTCCGGCCCACGACGCTTGACGCGCTGGTCGCCCTCGGTCCGATCCTCGAGGCTGCAGGGGCCGTCCGCGAGCGGCTCGACGCGCTCCCGGCGACCGCCGTCCTCGGCTCCGCGCGGGAGGACGCCGCGCGCCAGCTCGGCCGGCTCGTCTACCCCGGGATGCTCATGGGGACAGGCATCGCGCGACTGGGTGACGTCGAGCGCTATCTGCGCGCGACCGCCCAGCGCCTGGAGCGACTGCCAAGCCGCGTCGCCGCCGACCGCGAGCGAATGGCCACGATCCATGAGCTGGAGGCCCAGGCCGCGGGACGCCCCGACCTGAGGTGGCTGATCGAGGAGGTGCGCGTCGCCCAACTCGCGCCGGGCGACTACGTCCGCCCGGGCGCGACGGTCAAGCGCGTCCGCGAAGCCCTCGCTGCGGGCTGAGAAAACTGCCCCGCAGACAATTGTCACGGCGTCGATCGAAACCCTCGGGCGCGTCGCGGTAGTGCGGTCCGGCGGGCACAGCTTCGAACCCGCTCCCACCGCGCCCAGATCGCCCCGGACGGAACTGCATGGATGGACCCGTACTCGGGCACACGGGTGTCCGCAACGCTGTCGGTTCGCGAGTGAATACCCTTTCGCGGGCCGCGTCTGAGGAATAGGCTGGTCTCACACGCTGAACGTGCCTGGCAAGCCCGGTTCTCAGGAGGAAGCGTCGATGAGCGAAACGGCCGAGTTCGACATTGGAAGTGAGGTCGCGTGCAGGGATGGCGTGTGCGGACATCTCAGCCGCATAGTGGTGGATCCCGTGGCGCGGGCGATAACGCATCTGGCCGTGGACCCGACGGATCGACATAGCAGGGGTCGTCTTGTGCCGGTGGACTTTGTGGAGTCGACCGAGGGTGGGGTCATCCGGCTGAAATGCACCAAGCCTCAGTTCGAAGTCTTCGAACTGGCTGACGACGCGCAGCTGGTTTCTGGCGAGGCCGACCATCCCGGCTACGAGCAGGAGCACGTCGTCGCGCTGCCGTACTACGGCCTGCGCACCGACTCAGCTGGCTTCGCCGGTATGCCTCAACACCGCATCAGTCCCCGCGTGAACCTGCACGATCGCGTCCCAGTCGGCGAAGTGGCGGTGCGCAGGGGCGAGCACGTCCACGCCACGGACGGCCAGATCGGGCGGGTCAGAGGGCTCGTGATCGATCCGGCCGACCATCACGTCACCCATTTCCTGCTGGACGAAGGGCACCTCTGGGGCCAGAAGACGGTCGCGATCCCGATCGGCGCCGTGACCCACATCGAGGACGGCGTCCGCCTAAGCCTCACAAAGGACCAGGTGCAGGACCTGCCGCCGGTTGACGTCGACGAGCGAACCGCCCGCGCCTGACGTCAGGCGGCCAGGACCGCCGTCGCTCTTGCTGTTCGCGACGTAGACGAATGGCGGCGTAGCCGCGGCTGCGGCTTGGGGCGAGCTCGCGCCGCAGCCGGCCAGGGGCAGGACGAACACCGGCGAGCTGGGGTTGTTGCCAGCGCCGGGAGAAATCCCGATTCGGCCGTTGCGGAACACCGGGTCGGGGAAGTTCGACACGCCGTGCGCGCGCATGCACTGCGCGTACCGCAGCGCCGCTCGCTTCTCCGCCTCAGTGACGCCGGCTTGCGGGGCACCGCCGATGGCCAGCTTCTGGCACGCGCTCATCGCGGCCTGAAACGCAGGCGACCCGACATCGATCGTGGCGGGAACCGCGATCCCGAAGATCGAGACCCCGGAGCCAGACGGCCTCGCGCCTCCCGGTTCCGGGAAAGTCGGGCACCCTGTGGTGTAGGCGTCGAGAGCTCCCGGCTGGAATCCGCGAGCGTTCACGTCCTGAACTTAAACCCCCCCACCGGATCGGTTGGCGTGCTGTCACTAGTCACTTATCTTGGCTGACGATGGTCCGGCTGAGATGCGGCGAGGGAGGCCTGGTTCTTCCTGATAGCCACATGTGACCTCGGCGTGGAGCAAGCGCTCCGCAGTTAGTCAACAACTAAGGACGGATTCACTTCATGCTCCACAGCGTCGCGGATCTTCGCTGCTCGTCCCCGGCAGGGACGGCCACCGGTCATCAGGTTTGCACCGTTGCCAGCGGTGGCGTCTGAGATGTTCGCGCTCCTGCGACAACAGAACCTCCGGCGCTTCTTCATCGCCCACGGCCAGTCGCAGATCGGCACCGGCGCCGGCTATGTCGCGCTCGTGCTGATCGCCTCTCAGAGGCTTCACTCCGGCTGGGCGGTCGCGTTAGTACTGCTCGCCGACTTCCTGCCTGGGATCCTGCTGTCGGCGTGGTTCGGCGTGCTCGCCGACCGGCGCTCTCGCCGCACGCTTGCCATTACCGCCGAGTTGTTGCGCGCAGGAGCATTTGTCGCCCTCGCGCTGATCAACTCGTTCGCAGCCACTGTCGCGCTGGCGCTGGTGGCCGGGGTCGGCACAGCGCTGTTTCGGCCGGCCATGAACGCCGCTCTCCCGAACCTGACGAGCGCGGATGACCGCTCGCGGGCGAGCGCCCTGTACGGCGGGCTTCAGAACGCCGGGATCACGCTCGGACCGGCCGTATGCGCGCTCGTACTGCTGTTCGGGCCGGCCACCTGGGTGCTGGCTCTGAACGGCGCCAGCTTCCTGGTCTCGGCGCTGCTCTTGTCGGGCGTGCCACTCGACGAGGCACACCCCCGCGACCGCCAACAGGCGCCGTCCGGCTGGGAATGCACCAAGGCGGGGGCGAGATTCGCCGCCTCGCAGCCGGGGGTGCCCGCGCTGCTCGTCATCGGGGCGCTCTCGGTCCTTGTCGGCGCAATGATCAACGTCGCCGAGCCGTTGTTCGCGACCGGGTCCCTGCACGCGGGCGGCACCGGGTTTTCGTTCCTCGTGGCGGTGTACGGCGCCGGGATGCTCGCCGGCTCCGCCTACAACTCACGGCTGGGGGCGAGCGTCCGCACGCTGCGGCTTCACTTCCTTGCCGGCGTCGCGCTCGACGGTGCAGCGCTGCTCGTGTGCGCGGCAGCGAGCGATTTTGTCGGGGCGCTAACCGGGTTCGCGCTCGCCGGGTTCGCGAATGTGCTTCTCGTCGGCCCGGAGGTCAGACTCGTGCAGGAACTGGTGACCGACGACTTCATCGGCCGGATGTTCGGGCTGCGCGACACGCTCCAGTTTTCAAGCTATGCGGTGGCCTTCGTCGGTGCCGGCGCGCTCCTGTCCGCGGTCGGGCCGAGAGCGGTTTACGTGGTGAGCGGTGCGCTACTCCTCGCGCTTGCGCCCGTCGGCTTCGTCACGTTCCGTCCGGCCCGGCGGACGGCGGGCGGTCCCGGCGTGTGGGTTGACGTGGCGGCCGAGACGGAGCGAGAATGTACCTCGCTCGCATCACGGCCGTGGTCGAGCGTCCGCACAAGCACAACCGCGAGGGCAACGCAGGAGGCCACGCAAGCGCTGCGGCAGGCAGCCCGAAGCCTCGGCAGTTGCCGGCGTCTCGCTCGCCGGGCGGTTCCCCAGTCCCGTCTGAGCGAACGGACCTACGGTCCCCGGCTGGGCGTCGCCACGTCTGATCGTCGCGGCCTCGCATGGATGGCAAGACGCCGTGACACCGATTCGCGCCTAGATATCGGAGAGCACAAAGGGGGTGAGAGGCGATGATCACGATGCAGCCACGCATGTGCGAGCCACGCATGTGCGAGCCACGCATGTGCGAGCCAAGCATGGTTTAGACGCGCGACCTCGACGTTCTGAACAGAACGGCTGGGTGTAGTGCACACACTGAGGCGCGCTACACCCAGCTCGCGCCGTGCGGTCCCCTTCCAAACCTGCCCCTACGGAAGCAACAACAGGAACAACAATGACACTGACAGATCTCGCAGCACAGCCAGTAGACAACTCTGACGTTCACGGCCTGCCAGGCACGCTCCTGTCGATCATCCTGCCCCGGCGACGGGGCCTGTATCGCCCCCGCGGCAGCGACACGCGGCTCTTGTCCGTCGATCTGCGCGGGCAGGACGCGTTGTGCGCCGCGCCGCTGCTAGCCGAGGCCGCCGCCTCGAGCCCGAGCGGTTCTGTCCGGCGTGCCCTAGAGGAAACGTACGTGCTGCTGTCCGGTGCCGACCCAAACGCAGCCTTTGCGCTGACGCTGCCCGCCGCGGACGCCCGCATCGTCGGGCACGCGCTGCTTGACGCCGCTCGGCCGCCGCTTGACCGCTGGCTGTGCGCGGCGCTGGCCCGCGTCGCCGTGACGCTCATGTCAGCTAGCCTCGCGGCGACCGGCTCAGCCTGATCGCCATGACACTCGCGTTGGCCAGCCATTCGTACGCAGCGGACACGCTCGACGATCAAGCACGACGGCACAGTCCGCTCGCGCGCGAAGAAGGCCCCACACGCTTACGCTCCCTGCGCCTCGAGCTCGCGCGCGCCGAGCTCGACGCGCTCATCGTCTCAAACCCACTAAACGTCCACTACTTCTGCGGGTTCCCATCCGATGCCCTCGGCATCGCCCTCATCAGCAGCGACTGGGCGACGCTCGTTACCGGCGAGATGTTCGCTGAAGAGGCCACATGCATAGCGGACGGGCTCGAGGCGGACCTGGTACCACGAGGCATAGCTAGGCGCGTGCCCGAGCTCCTCACCCAGCGTCTGGGCCGTGGCGCCAGGGTGGGAGTCGAGGCCGAATACATGACGCACGCTGCATTCATCCAGCTCCGCGAGGCGACCCGCAGCCTTCGGCTGGTGGCGGCAGACGACACAGCTCTCCCGCTGCGCGCAGTCAAGAGCGCAACAGAGCTCGCGATCATGCGACGCTCGGCGCTCCGGCTCAGCGACACCTTTCGCTGGCTGTCAGAGCAGCCACTGGTCGGGCGAACTGAACAGGATGTCGCCTGGATGATTGAGCGCCACCTGCGAGAAGAACTAGAGGCGGACGGGCTCGCCTTCCCATGCG
The DNA here is from genome assembly GCA_963794285.1 of uncultured Solirubrobacterales bacterium. Lineage (GTDB taxonomy): Bacteria > Actinomycetota > Thermoleophilia > Solirubrobacterales > Solirubrobacteraceae > Palsa-465. Next base: position 217,949 of record CAWCDS010000004.1, on the reverse strand, counting down.
TCGTGGCCTGCGGCCCGCGTGCCGCCGTTCCGCACCACACCGCCTCCGCAGAACTCATCCAGCAGGGACAGCTGCTCGTCATCGACATCGGCTGCGTAATCGACGGCTACCGCTCCGACTCGACGCGCACGTTTGCGACCGGCACCCTGTCAGCCACCGAATGCGATGCCTACGGGCTCGTCAGGAGCGCGCAACAGCAAGCGCTGAGCGAGGTGCGCGCCGGCGCGCTCGCCTCCGACGTGCACAAGACCGCGGCGGATGTGATCGCGGCCGCCGGTTACGGCGAGCGTTTCACCCACGAGGTCGGCCATGGCGTCGGGCTTGAGCTGCACGAGAGGCCCTTCCTCGGACCGCTTGAGGATGGGAGGTTGAAGACCGACGAGGTGCTGACAGTCGAACCCGGCGTCTACCTATCCGGACGCTTCGGGGTGCGCATCGAGGACGAGCTAATCGTGACCCCGCACGGCTACGAACAGCTGACGAGCTTCACCAAGGAACTGGTCACCGTTTGCTGAGGGATTCCCCGAGGACGAGCTTGGGTTTCGAGGCGGGCACCTTGCGGGCCGAACCTGCTCGCCGCGCGCAAGAGCCCCGTGCACGGCGCGCCGCGAGCAGCACCAACTGGTCGGTCGGACGCAACCTGCGAGTCTGGTCCGGGACAGGAAGCGGGCACCGTCTTGTCACCTACAGCGAACAGCTCCCACTTGCCCGGCACGCCTTTGAGTTCGTGTTCGCCTCTCGGTCCGAGGCTGATGCCCGAACCGCTCACGAGGTCTCGGACGGTGCGTGACACCAGAACTTCGCCAGCGTCGGCGTGGGCGCTCACTCGAGCCGCGATGTGGACAGCGATCCCCGCCACATCCTCGTTGATCAGTTCGCATTCGCCGGTGTGCAGCTCGGCGCGAATCTCGAGGCCGAGCTCGCGGCCTGCCGCGCAGACGCGCTGGGCGCAGCGGATCGCTCGAGCCGGCGCGTCAAAGGTGCACAGTGAGCCGTCACCGATCAACTTCACCACCCGTCCACCAGCGGACCGAACCTCACGGCGCAGCATCCGCTCGTGCATGACGAGCAGCTCGCGCCAGCGAGCGTCGCCGAGCCACGCGGCCTGTTCGGTCGAGCCGACGGCGTCGGTGAACAGAACGGTCATCAGCGCACGACTTGGGTCGGCGTCACGGGCGTCACCGAATACGAGCCGCTCGGCCTCCCTCCGGCTGACGAGCTCTCCGAATGGCGCCGACCGCCAGCCGTGCGCGAGCGGGTTCACGAACACGGGTGTCTCGACGCACTCGGGATGCTGAGCGGCCAACACGACCAGCAAGAGACAGGTCGCGTCGCGTCCACACATGTCGTCGGCTGAATGCCACGCGCGCGGCTGAGCGCCCGCCGGGCTGCCTGCACGAGGAAGGTCTGGCCCTCGGCGAGCTGGCGAGGCGGGTTCGCGAGCGGCGTTGACCGGGCATTGGCTGCAGGGGAAGGCGCAAGCGCTGCGGCGGCAATGAGAGCGAGTCGATATCACGGTGTTGTCGTGGCCGTGGTTGGCGAGTGACCGACCCAGTGGAACCTGGTCGTTGCGATCGCGCAGCGGCGATGGCGCGTGCAGGTGCGTCGGGCGCGGATTCCCCAGAAGTCGTAACCCCAGGTCCAGGTGCCAGTGGGTGCATGCGGACGGGTGAACTGGCCGGCGGCGAGGTACGAGACGCCGTCGGCTGCCCACCGCAGCTCGCACTCCAGGGTGCGTGCATCGGTGCTCGAGCAGCTGAGCCTGATGTGCGGGTGCCGCCCCGTGCGTGCGCGGACCATTCGGGCCGCGTAGGCCAGCGCTTGCGCGGTGGTGATCGGTGGCGAGGAGCTCGGCGGTGGCGGCGAGGCGGGCGGTGGAGGCGAGGCTGGTGGCGGGGACGGCGGAGGGGTGGGTGGAGTGGGCGGTGCCGGCGTGGAGGCGGGCGACGAGGTGATCGTGATTGTGTTGACAGGCCCGGCGTACATGTGGACATTCGCCGCAATCTCCTGTCGTCGGACACGTGACGCGGCCAAGCTACGGCCGGGGTGTCGTCGCGAACAGGTTAGGTGGGTGAGGCACCGGGTGATGTTGTGATTCCTGCCCTCTGCCCCCCTGTGCGCGGCGCACCCTCGTGAGACGGACGCATGGGGAGTGATCAGGGCGGTCACCAGCACTGCGGCTGTCGCGAGGACGGCCGCAGCCCTGGCGGTTGGACGTGCTTTGCGTGAACGGGTGCTGGGCATTGCAGGCTCCTGGCTCGGATCGTGAGGGGGCGACGGTATGGACCTACCGCTGCGCCGAGAACAGGCTGTCGGACGAGCAGGTGAAGATTGGGTCGCGAGCGGCGGCAGCCGCTCGCCGTTGCCCGCCGGCTGTTCGCCCGAACCGTTTCGGTTACCTCGGGAAGCCCGAGAGAACGTCGAGCTTCTTCCGCTTCGCGTCGACTGATTGCTCGATCCAGATCCCTGTGGCGCGGTAGGTCTCACTGCCGTCCTGGATCCCTTCGTGGTCGCTCGCGGCCAAGGGGGCCCTTCCGCGGAGGTTGTCGCGCAAAGTCCCGGCGTTATCGAAAGCTGACAACGCACAGGCCTCGCTTGAGATCAGCGGCTGGGAAGAGTGCTAGCTACCAAGAAACGAGCCCGCGATCGACGCAGCAGCGACGATCGTTCCGCCAGGGATTCGAAGGGCGGCTGGCGCGTCAGACGGTGGGTACAGATGTGGGTGTTTGTCACGTGACAACGGTGCCCCCACCGCCGGATCGCATCACCAGTCGTCTCCGACCAAGAAAAAGCCCCGACTAGCGGGGCTTTCCCAGTGCGCCCGAGAGGACTCGAACCTCCACGGACCATTCAGTCCACAAGGCCCTCAACCTTGCGCGTCTACCAATTCCGCCACAGGCGCGTGGGGCGGCCAGTATAGCCTCGGGGCGGTCCCTGTCGGGCGTGATCGCCGCGTCGCAGCTGGCTGTGGGGGCGCTGACGGTGTCGATCCGGGTGTGGACGTTTGAGTCCGTCCTGGGGGCGCGCTACATTTCCGAACACATGTTCGAGCCAGCGGCCCTTCTGGGGTCATGCGAGCAAGGAGTTGACGGATGGATTTGACCAAACGCCAGCAGGAGATCTTCGATTTCATCAAGCGCTATTCGGCGAAGTACGGCTATCCACCGACCGTTCGAGACATCGGCAAGGCCGTGGGGCTGGCCTCTTCCTCGACGGTCCACGCGCACTTGGCGAACCTCGAGCGAATCGGACTGCTGCGCCGGGACCCGACGAAGCCGCGTGCGATCGAGTTGCTTGACCGTGCCGCTGCGGGAGTCCGAGGGTTCGTGCGCCCGGGGCTGCCGCTAGTCGGACAGGTGGCGGCCGGCCAGCCGGTGTTCGCCGAAGAGAACATCGAGGACTACATCCAGACGCCGACGTTTGCCGGCGGCAACGACGGCGAGTACTTGCTGCGTGTTCGCGGCGAATCGATGAAGGATGTCGGGATCCTCGAAGGGGACCTTGTGGTGGTCCGTCCGCAGGAAACGGCGAACGACGGCGACATCGTGGTCGCCCTTGTCGGCGAGGAGGCCACGGTCAAGCGGTTCTTCCAAGAATCCGATCATGTTCGGCTGCAGCCTGAGAACGAGACGATGGAGCCGATCCGCAGTCGCGAGGTGCGGGTGCTCGGCAAGGTCGTGGGGCTGATGAGGAGCCTTTCGTAGTGTCACCGGCGACCCTCACGGTGGCGCCTTCGCTGTTCGAGGCAGTGGGCGGTGAGCCTACGCTGGACGAGATGCTCGCCGGCGCATGGGAGGGGCTCATCGCCCACAGGGTCGTCGACTGTCCTGTCTGTGAGGGCGAGATGCGACCGGAGTACGGAGCGCAGGCGCGCCCGATCGGCGGCAAGTGTCAACGATGCGCCGCAACGTTCAGGTGAGTTCGGCAGCCCCGGTCCGCGACGTTTGGGTGAGTTCAGGGGACCGCGGTGGTTCGGGCGGTCGCGAACAGCGATTGCCGGTCAGCTCGCGGGTTCGTTCGACGACCGGTTCATCACCGCCTGGCGGTCAAGTCGCAGCGATGCGATCTCATGCTGCAGCTCGGCCGCCGAGCGCAGGACGGCATTGAGCGCCGACCCGTAGACCGTGCCCGCCCGGAGAGAGAGATCATGGACTGCGTCCATTTCCGGCCATTTATCGGGCGGCGGCAAGGGCAGCTTCAGCATTCACACGGTACTTTCGCGCTGTCGCAGACGGCGGGCACCAGCGATATGCTCCACATTGCAGGCCAAGCAGTCGCGGAGGTGAAGGCCTTCGAGGAAAGTCCGGACATCACAGGGCCGGGTGGTCGGTAACGCCGACCCGGGGAAACCCGCGGGAAAGTGCCACAGAAAAGACACCGCCTAAGCTTGGGGCCGCTGCAGAGCTCCAGGCCGGTAAGGGTGAAATGGTGCGGTAAGAGCGCACCGGCGTCGCGGCGACGCGGCGGCCAGGTAAACCCCACCCGATGCTAGGCCAAGCAGGACCGTTTGTAGGTGACCCGCCAAGGTCCGGGTAGGCCGCTCAGATGGATGACTGCTCATGACAGGATCCGGCTTACCGGCCTGCTAAGGAGAAGCCCCGCACATGCGGGGTTTCTCTATGAATCGGGCAGGGCGAGGCTGCCGGCGGTCGACCGAGTTCAGGTTCTGAGACAGCCCACCCTCAAGAAATCGCCTGCGCCGTCGAGTACACGGTGTAGGTCCGGCTGATGTCCATGCTCCATTTCCATCGACGACGCATACTTGACCATGGACCTCGCCTGAGGTCCGCGGGGCCCGCCCCCGGACCGGGCCCGAACGGCTCCGATCCAGTCGGCGACGGCGCCGCCGCGAACACCACGGCGGCGCCGGACGCCACCGGCCAGCAGCCTCCGGCCACGAGCTTGGGGCGCGGCGAAGGCGGGGCATGGGATCTGCTCGAGCTGGTTGAACGAGGAGGGGAGACCGGAACGCTTGCCCGCGACTTCGCGGGCGCGATCGACGAGCTACGCCAGACGACGACAGAGTTCTCGATCGGCGCTGCTCGCAGCGCGGTATCCGTCGGCGTGATCGGTTCGGAAGTAGAGCGCCTGCAACGGGAGTTGGAGGAGCTTGGCGGTCGAGTCCAGTCGCTCCGCTCCTCGTCCGGGCATGCATCGGACCTCGCCTCGGACTCCGCGGGTGTCACCTCCGAGCTTGCGACCGAGGCTGAGCGCGGCCTGACGGTGGTCGGCAGGGTGATCGATGCAATCAGTGAGCTTCAGGGTCACAGCGTCCGCGTCGCGGACCTCCTCGACGGCCTGGTTCGCAAGGAACTGGCGGACATCGGCACCTTCTCGTCGATGATCGACGGCGTCGCGCGCCAGACGAAGCTGCTCGCGCTGAACGCCGCGATCGAGGCGGCCCGAGCGGGTGAGCATGGCCGCGGATTTGCGGTCGTGGCCGGCGAAGTCGGCAGGCTCGCGGCAGAGACGGAGGACCAGACGGCCCAGATCCGCGAGACGATCGAACGTACGAGAGCCGAGATGGGGGGAATCCAGCGGGCAGCTGAAGAGGCTCGGGATCGCGCGTCAGAAAGCGTTGCCGACACCGACGAGGGCCGTGGCGCGCTCGAGCGGATTGCGGTGCTGGTGGAGCGCTCCTCAGCCGCGGCCGCCGAGATCGCGGAGCTTGCCGTCCAGCAGCGCGAGGACGTAACGCACGTTGCCGAGAATCTGGAGCAGGTCACGGCCGCGGCTGCGGAGATCCATTCCCGCGCGGACGCCGTCTCCAACCATCAGCTTGAGCTGTCTGCAAGCACCGAACGGGCGTCGCTGAAGCTCGCCGAGTTTCACACCGGAGGCGCGATCGATCGGCTTCACGGAATGTGCCGCGAGCTCGCCGCGGAGCTGCGATTGATCCTCGAACAGCACGTCGACAGCGGGCGGGTGAGTCTTGAGCGGGTGCTCTCGTTGGAGTATCAGGAAGTCAAAGGGAGGCTGATCACGCGCCTCCAGCGCCTGTTCGATGTCACCCGTGTATCGGGGCAGGGTTTCGATCCGCCGAAGTTCCTGACCGCCTATGACAATCTCGTCGACGTGCAGATGATGGAGCGGATGGACGCGGTGCTCGCGGCTGAGCCACGGCTGACCTTCGCGCTGCCGTTCGATCTCAATGCGTTCGCACCAGCCCACAACTCCGTCTTCAGCCGCGACTGCACCGGCGAGCGAGAAGCGGATCTCGCCGGCAATCGCACCAAACGGTTCTTTCTGGACTCGGCCGCGCTGACGCGTGCGGCACGGATGGAACTTGGGGTGCAGCTGCCGGTGCGGCAGCTGACACGGCCGGAGATCGAGCGGGCGCGCGCGCAGCTGTTGGAACCGCCTGGTGGTTCGCACACGTTCCTGCTCCAGACCTACGCCCGCGATACCGGGGCGGTGCTCACGACCCTGTCGGTTCCGCTGTACGTGAAGGGATGCCGGTTCGGCGTGGTGACGCTCGGCTGGGATCCAGAGCGCCTCCGGGATTAGCATTAGCCGCTGCGGGATGGCCGCTGCGTACGGCTCGCGCCAGGGGGCGCGTGCGCTATTCGGACGAAGTCGCCGCGCCGGCCGGCACCGGGTTCGGCGACAGTTCGCGCTCCCGATCGCGTCGCTCGAAGAACTCCGCACCCTCGATGCTGAGATGCGGTACGCCCCGATCGAGCCACCGGGGCATGAACCAGTTGTGATTGCCCATCAGCACCATCACAGCCGGCACGAGCAAGCACCGAACGACGGTCGCGTCGAGGATCACCGCGACGGCCAACCCGACCCCGAACTGCTTGATCGTGGGATCGCCGTTGAGCACGAAGCTGCCAAACACGAAGACCATGATCAGCGCCGCGGCGGTGATCACGCGTGCGCTCGTGACAAGACCTGAGACGACCGAGCTCTTGTTGTCCTCGCCCGCGTGAACATGCTCCTCGATCTGGCTGACGAGGAATACCTCGTAATCCATCGACAGTCCGAACAGGATCGCGAACATGAACAGCGGCACGTAGGAGACGATCGGGACAGAGCCGCTCAACCCGATCAGTCCGTGGAGCCAGCCGTACTGGAAGATCGCCGTCAGCACGCCGTAGGAGGCACCAATCGAGAGCAGGTTCATAACCGCGGCCTGTGGTGGGATCACCACCGAACGGAACGCAATGACCAGCAGCACGAAGCTGAGCGCGATCACGACGAGGATCTGAAGCGGCAGCTTGCCCGAGATTCGCGCGGCAAGATCGTCATACCCGGCCGTGCTGCCGCCGACGTCGGCGCGCATGTTCGTGCCCTTCTCGGCGTTCGGGATGACGGTGTCTCGCAGCTTGTTCACGAGCTGCGTGGTCGCCGTCTCCGCCGGGCCGTACTTTGAGACCGCGTTGAAGAACGCCGTGGTCCCCGACTTGCTCACCTGGAGAGCACTGACGGCGGCGACCCCGGCCGTTGAGGCAACGTCCTTCTGGAGGGTTGCGAGGCGCGGATCCTTTGCACCGTTCTGTGCCGGCGATCCGAGCGAGGCCGCAATCAAAAGCGGGCCGTTCGCGCCGGGTCCGAAGTTCTTCGCGATCAGGTCGTAGGCCTGTCGCGCGGTCGTGGACTTCGACAGCGCGGCGACGTCCTGCTGTCCGAGCGACAGCGACAGCAGCGGCACCATCAGTGGGATCAAGATCGCGAGCGCGGCGAGGCCCGCGATCAGCGGCTGCTTTGCGATCTCGTGCGCCCACTTCGCCCATACGCCCTGCCGCGCCTGCTCATCTGAAGGCGGCTGGCGGACGCGCAGCGAGTTGATTCGCGGCCCAAGGAGTGCCAGCGCCGCCGGGAGCAGCGTCAGTGCGGCGATCACTGCCACCACGACGGCGACGGCCGCCATCAGCCCCATCGTCGTGACCAGCGGAATCCCCGCGACGGCAAGCGAGACGAGCGCGATCGTGACGGTTCCGCCGGCGAAGAACACAGCGCCGCCCGAAGTCGCCGCGGCACGGGCGATCGACTCCTCGACCGGCAGGCCGTGATCCAACTCTCGTAGATGGCGGGTGACGATGAACAGCGCGTAGTCGATCCCGACGCCGAGGCCGATCATCGTCGCGAGCGTCGGCGCAACGGTCGGCACCGTCGCCACGTGTCCGAGCATCCTGATGATCGCGAGCGTCGTGAGCAGCGCGAAAATCGCGGTGACGATCGGCAGCAGCATCGCCGTGATCGTCCCGAACGTGAGCGTCAGGATCACCATCGCCGCGATGATCCCGACGAGCTCGCTCGACTCGGTCGAAGGCTTCGAGACCTTCTGCCCGAGCTGCCCTCCGGTCTGCACCTCCAGGCCGGCGGCCTTCGCCGGCTTTGCCGCAGCGTCGATGATCGTCTGAGCGTCTTGCACCGACAGCGAGCCGGGAGATACCGAGAGCGTGACGGACAGATAGCCGGTGCTCTGGTCCTTGCTCAGAGCGGCGGCGCCCGGCGGCGTCAGCGGATTGACGACGGAGTCGACGTCCGGAGCCTTGGCCACGGCAGCCGCCGCGGAGTTGACCGCACTGGCGTAGTTGGCGTCGGTGAGCTTGCCGTGCGGAGCATGCAGCACGATCGGACTCGATCCGTTTGCCTGATTGGGGAATGCCGTCGCCAGGGTGTTGGTCGCGCGCTGGCTATCTGTTCCCGGCAGCGACAGGTTGTCGTTCGTGTTGTCGCCGAGCTGGTGCGAGATCGCCACCAGTGCGACCGTGACAACGAACCAGACGCCGAGCACGAGCAATCGCTTGCGAACGCAGAAGCGTGCGATTGCATAAAGAACCCCGGTCACTGAAAGCGAGCCCCTCTTTCCTGCCGCACAGTAGGAACCACATCCTGTCTCGCGTGCGACCGCCTGTCAACCTTGCCGATGATGGGGCCTCGCGCGAGCCGCGGTCCGTACTAGGATGCCCGGCCAGGGGGCCGCCTGGAACATCTGAGAGGGGGATGGTGGCTGATGGCTTGGACCAAGCATGCTCCGGGGCGCACTCGCCGGCTGGCTCTGTCGAGCGTCGCCGGCGCCGTCGCCGTCGCGATCGCATCGTTCGCGCTGCTCGCCCGAGTCGCATCCTCGCGACAAACATCCTCGCCACCGCCGGCAAACCAGGTCAGCGTCACGCGCGCCCGGGCCGGCATCCCGCACATCGTCGCGCGCAACTTTCGCTCGCTCGGCTTCGGCGAGGGCTACGCGTTTGCGCAAGACAATCTGTGCACGCTCGCGGAGCAGTTCGTGACCGTCAATGGGGAGCGCTCTCTGTTCTTCGGGCCGACCGCCGAGGCGGTCAACTACTCGGCGGGTGCCCACAGCACCAACCTCGATTCCGACTTTTACTGGCGCTACGTCAGGGCCTCGGGGATCGTCCAGCGCGAGCTGGCGGCGCCGCCGCCGAACGGATTGCTGCCGGATGTCCGCGCGATCTACACGGGCTACGTCGAGGGCTACAACGCCTACGTGCGCTCCGGCAAGCTCCGCGATCCCCGTTGCAAAGGCAAGCCCTGGGTCCGGCCGATCACGCTGACGGACATGCTCCTGCGAGGACTGCAGATCGGCACCGAGGGCTCATCACAGCAATTCATCAGCGGCCTCGCCGCTGCGACGCCGCCGACCGCGGCCAGGGATGCAGCAGTCCGCTCGTCGCACCCGCGAGTGGACACCGCGGCGTTGAAGGCACGGTTCGCCATCGCCGGGGACGGAACCGAGGGCTCGAGCGCAATCGGCCTCGGCGCCAAGGACACGCGATCCGGTCACGGCATGCTGCTCGCCAACCCGCATTTCCCATGGCGCGGGACCGAGCGATTTTGGATGGCCCAGCTCACGGTCCCCGGACGTTATGACGTCGAAGGCGGGACGCTCGAAGGCTTCCCGCTGGTCGGGATCGGCTTCAACCGTCACCTGGCGTGGACGCACACTGTCTCGACGAGCAGGCGGTTCGTGCTGTATCAGCTCAAACTCGCGCCCGGCGATCCGCTGAGCTAAGAGGTCGACGGCAGGCCCGTGAAGATGGGCCGGATCACAGTCGCCGACTCGTTCGGCAGCCAGGTGGCGGCCCACACGTTCTATTCGACCCGCTGGGGCCTGGTGGTCAACGTTCCGCAGGCCGGGTTCACGTGGAACTCGACAAATGCCTATGCGCTGTACGACGCGGTCGCCGAGGCCGGACCCCGCGCGGCGAACCAGTTCCTGCGGATGGGGGAGTCGAGCACGGTGCAGGGCCTGCTCGCGGTCGAGGGGAAGTTCCTCGCGATCCCGACGTTCAACACGATCGCAGCCGACGACCACGGAAACGCCTACTACGGCGACGTCGGCGCGACGCCGAACGTCAGCCAGGCTGAGATCAATCGCTGCCTGCCCGCGGGCGCGCCTGCGCTCGTCTTCACCGCCGCGCGGGTCGTGACGCTCGACGGATCACGCTCCTCGTGCGCGCCGGCCAACGACCCGGGCACGCCGGCGACGGGGATCTTCGAGATCGCCCACCTCCCGCACGTGATCCGCCGCGACTATGTCGAGAACTCAAACGACTCCTATTGGCTTGCGAACCCGTCATCGCCGCTGACCGGCTTCTCGCCGATCATCGGCCTGACCGGCACCCAACAGGGTCTGCGCACGCGCCTTGGTAACGAGATGATCGCTGAGCGCGTCGCCGGGACCGACCATCTCGGACCGCCGAAGTTCACGATCCCGACGTTGCAGGCGATGTGGCAATCGGACCGCTCGACGCTGGCGGAGCTCGTGCTGCACGCGCTCGTCGGCGCCTGCCGTGCGCAGCATTGGGCAGTTGCGAGCAACGGTCAGACGGTCGATCTCAGCGCCGCATGCAGCGCGCTGGCGGGATACGACGGCACCGGCGTGATCGACGCCACGGGTGGTTGGCTGTTCTCGCAATGGGATCAGCTGTTCACCGGCTCGGGGTTCTGGGCCGACGCATTTGACCCGAGCAAGCCGCGGAGCACGCCTTCGCAGCTGAACATGGCAAACCCGGGGACGCTGAAGGCGCTCGCCGACGCGGTACTCGACCTGAAGGCGCACGGACTCGCGCCGGATGCAAGCTACGGCGAGGTTCAGCACGCCACGCGAGGCCGGCTGAAGATCCCGATCCACGGCTGTGACACCGGCTGCTTCAACGCGATCTATGCTGCCACGGGGCTGTCAACGGACCCCACGAGCCAGGCGCCATACGGCGAGATCTACACCGGATCATCACTGGTGATGACGACCGCGCTTGACCCGAGCGGCCCGACATCGCAGGGCATCCTCACCTATTCGCGGGCGACCGATCCGACGTCGCCATGGTTCAAGAACATGACCGAGATGTATTCGCACAAACAGTGGGTCGAGCTCGCGTTCACGCCGGCGCAACTGCAGCGCACGCACCCGTTGAAGACACTGATCCTGCCCGTGCCATAAGCCCAGCAGCGTGCCTGCTGGCTGGCCAGCCAACGGTCCGCTCGGCTCCATACCCGAGTCGGTATCCGACCACAACTCCAAACCCTGACCCTGCTCAGGTCGGCAGCGGTCCACCGGCGAGCGCGATCACCGCTCCGGCCGCGCCGGCGGCAAGCAGCGTCGGCACGATTCCGACGCGCGCGAGCAGCAGCGCGACCGCGGCGAGCGCGAGAAGCACGAACTGCCACGCCTCGTCGAGCGCGGCGGCGAGTGGGATCGCGGCGCCGAAAATCGCGCCGATCGCGGCCGGCCCGGCGCCGTCGAGGAACGCCTTGGCCCGCCGGTCCGCGCGCAGCCGTTGAAACTGACCGGCCCCGGCCAGCACGAGGGCGAACGACGGCGCGAACGCGATCGCCGCGGCGAGCGCGCCGCCGCCGACACCGTGCGCGGCGTACCCCACCGCGGCGACGGTCGCCACGACAGGGCCCGGAGTGACCTGTCCGAGTGCGACCGCGCTCAGGAACTGTGTCGAGCTCATCCAGTGGTAGGTGTGAACGGCATCAGCGCGCATCAACGGCACGATCACGAAGCCGCCGCCGTATGACAGCGCCCCGACCTTGAACGCGACCCACGCCAGTGCGCCGAGCCCGCCGACCCCGCCGACCCCGCCGACCCCGCCGATCCCGCCGATCCCGCCGGCGCCGGTCCTGGCGGCAGCCAGTAGCGGCGGTAGCAGTCCGCCGGCGTGCGCGTGCAAGCCTTGCGAAGCGCGCATCTGGACAGCGAGCTCCAGCACACCGCAACCGAGCAACACGAGCACGAGGTAGGGCCCGATCGACGCGCCCGCAAGCGCCCCGAGCGCGACGTACAGGCCCCAGCGAACGCGCCGGGCGGAGTTCGCTTCGACGCGCTTGACGCTCGGTCCGATCAAACCGACGGCGGCATGGACCGCCACGGCGGCGACCGCCGCCCCGGCCCCGGCGCCGGCGCCCTTGACCCATGTCGGCGGCGAGCTCGCGAGAAACAGCGCCGAGAGCACGATCACCATCACGACCGCAGGGACGACGAAAGCGAGCCCGCCGATGATCCCGCCAGGCACACCGGCCAGCCGCCGTGCGCAGAAGATCGCAAGCTGGGTCGAAGCCGGTCCCGGCAGGAGGTTGCAGGCGGCGATCGCGTCCTCGAGCTCGCGCTCATCGAGCCAGTGCCGGCGCTCGACGACCAGACGTCGCAGCAGCGCGATGTGCGTCGGCGGGCCGCCGAATCCCGTCACGCCGATCCGCAGCCATTCGAGCGCGATCGTCCGCAGCGGCACCTCTGCTGCGCGCGATGCGGGCTCGCTCATCAGCCCTAGTCGATGCCGCCGGCGAAGCGGGCCAGCGCAGCTCCAGCGAGGCGGAAGCCCTTCCATTCGTCAAGGCGCGCGGCGCCGAGGTTCTCGTAGAAGCGGATCGCGGGTGCGTTCCAGTCGAGCGCTGACCAATCGAGCCTGGTGCATCCGCGCTCGATCGCTAGGCCTGCGACGTGCGCCAGCAGCCGGCGACCGACGCCGCTGCCCCGGTGCGCAGCCGAGACATAGAGGTCCTCGACATACAGGCCGGGCTGGCAGAGCCACGTTGAGAACGTCGGGTAGAAGAGGACGAATCCGACCGGGGTTCCTGCAAGATCGGCGATTGCCGCCTCGGCCGTCGACCGCTGGTCGAACAGCGCGGCCTCGAGCAGCTGCTCGGTTCCGGTGACCTGATCGACCGCGCGCTCGTAGTCGGCCAGTTCGGTGATCATCGACAGCAGCAGCGCGACGTCGGATCGCTGGGCCGCCCTGATGCGGATCGGGTCGCTCAAGCGTTCGGCGGAGGCTCGATCTCGCGCTTGAGGATCTTTCCGGTCGGTCCCTTCGGCAGGTCGTCGAGGAACCATATGTAGCGCGGGTACTTGTACGCCGCTACCTGTCCCTTGACGAAGTCCCGCAGCTCATCGGCGCTGGCGCCGGCGCCATCCTTCAGGCTGACCGCAGCTGCGCCACCTCCTCGCCGTATTCGTCGTCTGGGATCCCGATCACGGCGGCCTCACGAACGGCCGGGTGCTCATAGAGCACCTCTTCGATCTCCCGCGGGTACACGTTGTAGCCACCGCGGATGATCATGTCCTTCTTGCGGTCGACGATGAAGAAATAGCCGTCCGCGTCGACCGTTGCCATGTCGCCGCTGTAAAACCACCCGTCGCGGATCGTCTCCGCGGTCGCGTCCGGCCGGCCCCAGTAGCCCTTCATCACGTTGTGGCCCCGGATCACGATCTCGCCGACCTCGCCCTGCGGCAGCTCGTCGCCCTGTTCGTCGACGACCTTCATCTCGACGCCGTTAATCGGCGTCCCGATCGAGCCGGGCTTGCGTTCTCGGTCGGGATGGTTGAACGACGCGACGGGAGAGGTCTCCGACAGCCCGTAGCCCTCGAGCACCTTGCAGCCAAACGCCTGCTCGACCCCGCGCAGCAACTCCACCGGCAGAGCCGATCCTCCGGAGACACACACCTTGAGCGTCGATGTGTCATAGCGCTCGCGGCCAGGGAGGTGGAGGATCGCGCCGTACATCGTCGGAACCCCCTGGAAGATGTTAACGTGGTCGCGCTGGATGATCTCGAGCGCCTTCGCGGGTTCAAAGCGCGGAATCAGGGTGAGCGTGCCGCCCGCCATGATCGTCGCGTTCATCCCACACGTCTGACCGAAGGAGTGAAACAGCGGCAGCGCGCCGAGCGTCACAGCATCGGCGCCCATCTCGAACAGTGCGCTTGCAACCTCGGCGTTACGAGCGAGGTTCGCATGTGTGAGCTCCGCTCCTTTCGGAGTCCCGGTCGTGCCCGAGGTGTACAGGATCACGGCGGTATCGGTGTCCTCGGTGTCGGCGACCGCGGTGATCGGGCTTGCCGCGCCGACGGCGTGCTCGAACTCGCCCGGGGTGACCAGCATGCAATCCGTGCTGGCGTCGGCCGCGCCCGACTGCGCGTCCTCGGCGAACCCGTGCCAGGCAAACAGCAGCTTGGCGCCCGAATCCTTGAGATAGAACGCGACCTCGCGTCGCTTGAGCAGCACGTTCATTGGTACGACGACGGCCCCTGCGCGGAGCACGCCGTAGTAGCAGACGGCGAAGTAGGGGACGTTCGGGATCATGATGCCGACGCGATCGCCCCGGGAGACGCCGCGGGCCTCGAGCAGTCCGGCGATGTGCGCGGTTGCCCCTTCGAGCTGCGTGTAGCTGAGCTGGGCGTCGTCGAGTCGCAGCGCTGCATGGCTGCCGTCGCGCGCCGCCGACGCGGTGAGGATGCTCGCAAGGTTCATCGGTTGCCGGGGGAAGCGTACCCGCAGCCGGGGGCTCGAGGCGTTCAGCGCCTCGGAGCGGTCACGGCTGGCGCTCGCACGGGCGATCCGGTTCGGGGAAGATGTGCCGATCGACCTCAAGACGATCACGCGACCGGTTGGGAGGCTCGGCGCCGCAGCGCAGAACGCGCTGGAGGTGGCGCGCTTCGGTGGCCTGACCACCGACGAGGAACCATCGCCGTATGAGGTTCTCAGCGAGCAGCACGTCTACCGGCTGCGGCGCTATTACCCGGACTCCAGCAAGGAGTCGGCCCCCCCGGTGCTGCTGGTTCCACCGATGATGCTTGCGGCCGAGGTGTATGACGTCTCGCCCCGGACCAGCGCCGTGACGATCCTGCGCGAGCACGGCGTCGATCCCTGGGTGGTCGACTTCGGCGCACCGGAGAAGCAGGAGGGAGGGCTCGAGCGAACCCTCGCTGACCATGTGCTCGCGGTCTCCGAGGCGGTCGATCAGGTACGGGTACACACCGGGCGCGAGGTCCATCTCGCGGGTTATTCCCAGGGTGGAATGTTCTGCTATCAGGCGGCCGCCTACAGGAGGGGTGCCGGGCTCAGCTCGGTGATCACGTTCGGAAGTCCCGTCGACACGCGGCTGGCGATGCCGTTTGGGCTCCCCGAGCAGCTTGTGGCCGGCGCCGCCGGCTTGCTCGCGGACCGGGTGTTCGGCGGCTGGGCGCTCCCCGCGTGGGCCAGCCGGACCGGCTTCCGGCTGCTTGACCCGGTCAAATCACTTCGCAGCCGGATCGACTTCATCCTCCAGTTGCACGACCGGGAGGCGTTGCTTCCCCGTGAAGGGCAGCGCCGCTTCCTTGAGGCCGACGGCTGGGTGGCGTGGCCTGGTCCGGCGATGGCCGACTTCCTCAGGCAGTTCATCGCGCACAACCGGATGCTCGAGGGAGGGTTCGTGATCGAGGATCGTCTCGTCACGCTGGCCGACCTCGACTGTCCGATCCTGTCTGTCGTCGGCAGCGTCGATGAGATTGCGCCCGCCCCGGGAGTGCGCGCGATCCGTCAAGCGGCACCGCGAGCGGACGTGTATGAGCTGTGTCTGCATGCGGGGCACTTCGGGTTGGTTGTCGGGTCGAGCGCGAACACCGTCACCTGGCCGACCGTCGCAGCGTGGGCGCGCTGGCGCTCGGGCGACGGCGAGCTGCCCGAGGCTGTGAAACCGGTGGCGGAGGACAACGCGCTCGAGCTGACGCCGCACGTGCGAAACCGCGTTGGCTACGGAGCCGAGCTCGCGGGCGCCGTCGGGACAGGAATGGCGCGCTCGGTGCTGGGAACGGCACGGCGCACGGTCGCCGGTGTGCGTGAATTGACCCTTGAGGCGGCCGGGCAGTTGCCGCGGCTGGCGCGGCTCGAGCAAATTCAACCGAGCACGCGGATCTCGCTCGGGCTGCTCGTCGAGGAACGCCGGGGCAAGGCACCACACGACAAGTTCTTCCTGTTCGAGGATCGCGCGTACAACGCCAGCCAGATCAACGAGCGGATCGACAACGTCGTCCGCGGGCTGATCTTGATCGGAGTGCGCCAGGGAGATCACGTGGGCGTGCTGATGGGCCCCCGCCCGAGCGCGCTGGCGCTGGTCGTTGCGATCAGCCGGGTCGGGGCGGTCTCGGTGCTGCTGCGCCCCGACGGAGACCTCGCCCGTGAGGCCGCGCTCGGCCAGGTTGCCCGGATCATCGCCGACCCCGAGCGGGCATCGCTGGCCGCCGGGCTGGGCGACGTTCACACGTTCGTGCTCGGCGGCGGGGGCGGGCCGCGTGATCTCGGTGTGCCGCTGACGACCGACATGGAGCAGATCGACCCGGACAGGGTCACCCTGCCGCGCTGGTACCGCCCCAACCCGGGGCGTGCGAGCGAGGAGGCATTCATCCTGTTCACCGGCGCCGGTGAGAGCACACGGATGAGCCGGATCACGAACCGGCGCTGGGCACTGTCCGCTTTCGGGACCGCCTCCTCGGCGGCGCTCAGCGACGCCGACACCGTCTACAGCGTGACGCCCTTGTATCACCCGTCGGGGCTGATGATGAGCATCGGCGGGGCAGTGGCGGGCGGCGCGCGGCTCGCGATGGCCTCGCAGTTCGAGCCCGCGACCTTCTGGGAGGAGACTCGCCGCTACGGCGTCACCGTGGCGTCGTACACCTGGACGCTGCTGCATGAGCTGGTCGACGCGCCGCCCCAACCCGGCGAGCGGCATCACGCGGTGCGCCTGTTCATCGGCTCGGGGATGCCCCGCGGCCTGTGGCGCCGCGTGCAGGAGCGCTTCACGCCCGCCAGGGTGCTCGAGTTCTACGCCTCGACTGAGGCGGGGGCGATCCTCGTGAACCTGAGCGGCGCAAAGCCCGGCTCGATGGGTCGCCCGCTGCCGGGCAGCAGCGAAGTTCGGATCGCCGCCTACGACATCGACGCCGGGGGGCTCGTGCTCGAGCCCAGTGGCTTCGCCCGAGAGTGCGGTGTCGATGAAGTCGGGATGCTGCTGGCGCGGGTCCGTCCCGGCAACCCGACCACGATGATTCCGATGCGCGGTGTGTTTGCGCGTAACGACGCCTGGATGCTGACCGGCGATCTCTTCCGCCGCGACGCCGACGGCGACTACTGGCGCTTGGACCACGTCGGTGAGGTGATCCACAGCGCCGAGGGGCCGGTGTTCACGGGGCCGATCCGCGACGCGCTCGGGGACCTACCGGCGGTCGACCTGGTAGTCGCATATGGGGTGAGGCCCGGCGGCGCGAAGCACGAGATCGCGGTCGCAGCGCTGACAGCGCGGGCCGGCCATGAGTTGCGCGGGAAGGACATCGGGATGGCGCTCCGGGGGCTTGCGCGCCAGCGTCGGCCGGCGATCGTCCGCCTCGTCGAGGAGATTCCGGTGACGACCTGGTACAGGCCGCTGACCGGGAGCCTGCGCGCTGCCGGCATCCCGCAGCCTGGGCCCGGCACGACCGCCTGGTACCGGGACGGATCGGGTGACAGCTACCGGCCGCTGACGGAGGCCGCCCATCGGCGGCTGGCGCGGCAGGCCGCATAGGCAGGCGCGGCGCGGCGCGGTCAGCCGCGGTCCAGCGCCCGCAGAGCCCGCAGCGCGCGCAGCCAGGTGAGGTAGCCGACCACGTTGAACGCAAACCCGATCGCCAGCGTGCGATCGATCTTTCCTCTGGCGCGGAGTTCCTGAACTGCTGAGATCGTGTCGGTGAACTCGCAGACGATGTTTGCCGTCGTCGCATGCTGCTCCTGACAGGCCTTGACCGCGGCGACGGTTGCGCCTGCCACCAGCAAGTCGCGCCCGCCGAACAGGCGGTTGAAGTAGCGCGCCTCGATGTCGATGTCGCGCTCCTTCATGCCGGCGCCGGCAGCCAGCAGCTTCGGGAACAGCAGCGCCAAGAGCCCGTACCCGGCGCGGATCATGGAGCCACGGATCAGGATCGTGCCGACCATCGTGGGCGGATCCTATTCGGGTTGGCCACGAGCATGTCGGATAACCTACCTGCCTGCGGGGCAACGGATTCGACATCCGCACAGATCTTGATCAAGACCGGGAGTGAGGGCACCAGCTGATGGCCAACGTCCAGCCTGGACTTACAGCCGGCAGCGTGTTTGGCGGATATCGCATTGAGTCGTACGTGGCGCGGGGCGGCATGGGCGTGATCTACAAGGCGACGCAGCTGGCCCTGGAACGGACCGTCGCGCTGAAGCTCGTCGCGCCCGAGCTGGCCCACGACGAGGCGTTCCGCGAACGCTTCAAGCGCGAGGCACAGCTTGCGGCGTCGCTCGACCATCCCAACATCCTGCCGGTGTACGAGGCGGGCGAGATCGAGGGCCAGCTGTTCCTCGCGATGCGCTACGTGATCGGCACCGATCTGGACAGCCTGATCCAGCGTGAGGGCGCACTCGCTCAGGACCGGGCGATAGCGATCGTCGCGCAGGTGGGGAGCGCATTGGATGCCGCGCACAGTCGCGGGCTGGTCCATCGCGACGTCAAGCCCGCGAACATCCTGATTGCGGAGGAATACGGCGAGGAGCGCGCATACCTGACCGACTTCGGACTGACCAAGAACGTTGCCACGGGTGCGCACCTGACTCGGACCGGTTATGTGGTCGGAACGCTCGATTACGTCGCTCCCGAGCAAGTGCAGGGCGGATCGGTCGATGGTCGGGTTGACACGTACGCGCTCGCCTGCGTCCTCTACCGTGCGGTGACGGGGAGCGTCCCGTTCGATCGCCCCGGCGACGTGGCGAAGATGTGGGCACATCTGAACGACCCGCCGCCGTCCGCCGCGACGGTATCGCCGGCTGTGTCCGCGGAGCTCGATGCCGTGATCCGCCGCGGCATGGCCAAACGACCCGAGGATCGATATCCATCATCTGGCGAATTCGGCCGCGCCGCGCGCGCCGCCGTGGCGTCCGCCGCACCCGGCCAGCCCGCTCGCACCGAGCTTGACGTGACCCAGGTCGATCATGCGTTCGATGCACCGGTGCGCCCAGTGACGCCCGGGCCTGCGCCGCGTGTTGCGCCTGAGGACGCCGCCATTCTGGAGCGCTCGCCGCCTGCTGTATCTGGCCGGTGCGGCGGTGGTGCTCGTGGTCGGCGTCGTGGTCGCGATCGCCTCGGGCGGCAGTTCTCAGAAGGTCGTCACTGTGACTTCCAACCAGGGGGCCCCGGCGACGACGCCGTCGACGCCGTTGACGACTGCCAGCACAGGGACCTCGACGACGGCGACATCCTCGGCGACCGCGCAGGCGGCCGCCTACCACGCGCAGGTTCTCAGCATCATCCCGCGCATGAACGCGGTGTTCCAGTCGGTTCCCGAGGGGTGCCGATTTCGGCAGGGCGGTGTTCAACCGCACGGCGCTGTCGGTCGCCGCCGGCCTGCGCGGCATCGCGGACGAGCTCGACGCCCTGTCGCCGCCGCCATCGGTCCTGGTCGATCACGAGGCGCTCGTGACGCACCTGCACGAGATGGAGCAGGCCTTCCGCTCGCTCGCCGCCGACAGCGATAACCGCGACTTCAGCGGCGCCCAACGAGATCTTGAGAGAAGTAAGGTCGCGCTCGCGCGAGATCAACGCGAGCGTCCGCCGGGTGCGGCTCGCGCAATAGCGCACGCGATCAGCGCTCGTCCGACGGAGCTAGCCGATGCGCACGCTCGCGAGCAGCGGCACGAACGCCTGCCGGTCGACCTGATCGAGGCTCGCCGCGGGAGTGATGCAGTCAAAGATGTAGACGTCGCGACCCTTGAAGAAGAACCCGAGGTGGCCCCCCTGTCCGCCGGCGACCCGGATCAGGCCGACGCCGGCGATGTTCGCACCCCGTTCTGCCTGATCGCGCGAACTCTGTAGTTCTTGACGGTCTTGGCCGCGAACGCCGAGCGGCCCCGCACGAACGCCAGTTGCGCTTGCTGGGCGCCGCTGTTGGGCGGCCCGGCGCCCCGTTCGATCTCCAGGGCGCAGCGTGTCTCCGTCGCGGCCGGGCCGATCCCGAAGTCGGCAGGTGAGCCCTTCAGTGAGAGGGCCTGCCAGCTCGCGGGGTAGGCGAAGCTGACCCCGAGTTTGGAGTTCGCGTAGGTCTTGGTGGTAGCCGCCAACGGCACCGAGGGCCTGGTCCTCGGAGGCGTGGTCTTGCCGTTCGAGCCGTGTCCGCCCGAGCCAAACACCCCGCCGATTGCGAGAGCCCCCGCGAGGATCACGGCGAGCGCCAAGCCGGACAGCGCTGCGATCCGCGTATTCAGCCGCCGTACCGTGCCGCCGGGGACGGTCGGCGCGCGGGCCGCCGGCGGACCCGGCGTCGGCCCGGCGGGACTCGTAGGAGCTGTGCCCTTGGGGGCGGCTCGGCCCGTGGCGACACTGCGCTCGAGCAATGTCGCACGCTGACCCGCGGCGGCCGCGATCGCGTCCTGGCCGAGGTCGCCGGCCGACGCATAGCGGTCGGCGGGGTCCTTCGCCATCGCGCGCGCGATCACCGCGTCGATCTGCGCGGGCAGGGACGGGACCAGCTCTCGCGCGGATCGCGGCTCCGCGGAGATGTGGGCCCACATGATCGCTGCCTCATGCTCTTGGGGAAACGGAACGCTGCCGGTGACCATATGGAACAACACGCATCCCGCTGCGTACACATCCGTCCGAGCATCCACACGCCGCCCTTCGAGCTGCTCCGGCGCGGCGTAGTCGAGCGTTCCGACGAACAGGCCCGTCCGTGTTCGACTTCCGCCGGCGGCCAGCTTCGCGAGGCCGAAGTCCGTGAGGTATACGTGGTCGCGCGCTCCCTCCCGAGCGATCAGCACGTTGGCCGGCTTGATGTCGCGATGAACCAGACCGTGCTCATGGGCGGCGTCGAGTGCCGCGGTCAGCTCGGCGAGGATCGCGACTGCGCGCGGCAGCGCCAGCCGGCCTTCGGCCTCGATCATCGAGCGCAGGTCGGTGCCCTCGACGTAACGCATCACGATGTACAGGAGCCCCGACTCCTCGCCGACCTCGTAGACGGGGATCACGTTGGAGTGCTCGATCGACGCTGCGATCTCGGATTCGTGCGCGAATCGGTCCCGGAACTCGCGATCGCCAGCGAGCTGCGGGGAGATCACCTTCAGGGCGACAATCCGAGACGGCCTCAGCTGCCGCGCTCGATATACGACTCCCATACCTCCCTGGCCGGCGACGCCCTCGATCACGTAGCCGGCGAACCGTGTGCCGTCTGGCAGTTGGCCCGCCCGGCCGTCGAGAAGTGTGGGCTCGGTCGCCGACGCTCCTGCATCCGGGCCGTCGACCACGGTGGCGTCCTCGCGGTTGGGTTCGTGAGCTTCCATCACGCTAGAACGGGCAGCCGTGCCCAGTCCGGGCATGCAGGAAACTCGCGTAGTCCTGCGCCAGGTTGAACACATCCGGGCTGCCGAGTCCCGCCGCGAAGTTCCAGCCGGATGTGGCCTGGTAGTAGCCGTTGTTCCCGAGTGTGACTGGATGGAACGCGGGCACCGGTTGCCGCTTGGCCGCGAGGTCATAGAGGATCGGTGCCGCGAAGCACCGCGCCAGCGAGCCGGCTCCGTGCGCGGCGGCGTACTGCTGCACGAGCACCATCGACGCTGCCCAGAACGGAGTCGCCGCGCTGGTACCGCCGACGTGGCCGTCGCAGGTGGGAGCTGACGCGCGCGGACTCGTGTTGCAGACGAGAAAACCGCTGAACGGGTCAGAGGGCCCGGCGACGTCGGGAACCTGGCGCGTGCTGTGCGGATTGAGCCCGGGCTGGCTCACACCCGGCCCTCGCTGCCAGGCGGGACGCGGCTCCGTGACAGACACACCGCCACCGCCTCCGGCACGCTCGAGCGGGTTGGCCCACGCGGACTCGGTCAGGTAGCTGCCGTCGCTGCGCACCTCGAGCCGGGTCCCGCCGACCGAGATCACGTACGGGCTGGCGCCCGGGGTCAAGACCGCGAGCTGCTGGTACGCCGACGGCAACCTGCTGGCCGGCTGAATCTGGAGTGCTCGCAGGCAGCCATACGCGCCACTGTCGCCGCTGGCGACGAACACGGTCACGTTGCTGGCCTCCAGCGCCTTGAGCGCATTGTCGATCAGCTGCTGATCACCGGGGCTGAAGTGATTCTCAAAGCCCTCACACAGGCCGTAGCTCGTACTGACAACGTGAGCCAGCCCGTCCTGCTCGATCTGGTTGTAGATGTTCGCGAGCGAGTGTCCGAAGGCCACAGCCGCGCTGCCGTTTGATCCGTCCGAACCCTGGTAGTCGATGATCTGCGCCTCCGGGAGGATCCCGAGGACGACCTGCATGTCGAGGTCAACCTCGATGTCCGAGCCTTGCCGGGGGTCGTAGCGGCTGCCACCATCCACCTGCTTGACCTGGATCTGGCGAGCAGTCGCGCCCGTGCGGGACTCGAACGCCTGAAGGTCGGCGGGATTGATCGCCCCGCCCGGGGTCGCGATTGCGATCGTCTGCCCCTGGCCGCGGATGCCCGCATTCAGAAGCGGAGAGATGTCGTAGGCCTTTGCCGTCGAAGTCGGGGTCAGGCCGCTGCTCGGGACGTCGGCGGAGGGGGTCGGATGGTCGGAGAGGTCCCCGAGGCTGGTGATGTACGGCGTCAGCGCGGCCGGGATCCGCGGCGACCCTGCAGGAGCGAAGTACCGTCGGCCGTCTGGCAGCAGATACCGGTCGAAATGAAGCGCGAACACCCGGTCGACCAACGGGATGCTCGAATGCACCAGCATCGCGGTTCGCTGCGGATAGACGTGATCGATTGTGATCCCGAGCCTGCTGAGGACTCCGCGGAGCCGCGCCAGTTGAGCATCGCTCTGCCCGAAACGGGCGCCGAACATCGATGCCGTCAGGCCGCTGCCGGCGCCCGCGGGCGTGACGTGATGCAGATACCGGTCGAGTGCGTGCTCGCGCAGGCGGAGGTTGAGCGCAAACCGGATCGTGCCGCGCGACAGCGGGCCGACTCGCCGGACCTGGCTCGATCGAGACGGTGCCCGCGTCGGCGCCTGGCTGGAGACGACGAGCACCAAGCCGGCGCCGACCGCGGCCGCGGCCGCGGCAACCGCCAGTGCCAGGCGTACGCGTCGGCCGGGACCGATCACGCCGCACCGTCGCTTGCGAACCGCACCGTCCCGAGGATCTGGTCGCCGAAGAAGTCGAACGGCCCGTCGGGATTCGACCCTTGGTTCTGTCCGAGCTGCACGGGATAGAGGAGCGCCATCGCCACGGTGACGCCCCCGGACGAGGCTGCGACCACTGCCAGCTTCACAAGCGGCCCCGGGCCCTGCGGCGTGCGGGCGTTGCCCTCGAGTACCTCGCCGACGGCAGTGTGGAAGCCCAGTACCGGCCTGACAAACAGCTGGTCGGATGACGGCGCTGTGGTCGCTCCGACGAGGTTCGACGCGATCGGGTCTGCAAGCTTTGCAAGCGCGGCCTGAGGTGAGACCTCCGTGGTCCGGTAGCCGCGGATCAGTACGGCGATCGTCTTGCTGTCGGCGGGGGCGCGCAACTGATGAGTGTCATACGAGCTGCTCTCGTTGAGCTCGATCTCGTTCGCGGCCGCGCTGGCGCTGTGGATCACAGTCGACTGCGCGTCGTACTCCACGCGCCAGCCGAGCGAACCGGAGAAGGTCTTCAGTGCACGCAGGGGTGGGGCCGTGAGCGGCTTCTGGCAGACAAAACCGGACGGGCAGGTGCGCGTTCCGAGCGGGGCAAAGAGCACGATGGCCGCCACCGAGACGGCCGCCGCCGCGGCGAATAACGCAGCAAAAACACCCACGACCCGACCCCGCCGAGCCGAAAGCCTCCCACTGGCGGCCCCTTGCGGAACGAACTGGCCGGACCGGTGGGCTGGGATCGCGGGTTCCGGGATCGCCTGCCCGGGGATCGCCTGCCCGGGGATCGCCTGCCCGGGGATCGCCTGCCCGGGGATCGCCTGCCCGGGGATCGCCCGCCCCGGGGTTGCCGGCGCCGGAATCGCAGCCGGCCCTGTGGGGCCCTTCACATGATCGGCCGCGAACCGCGGCTCAGGCTCGTCTGCGATCGGCGCCCGCGGCAGCCCGTGCGCTTGAAGAGTGCTGGAGCCGACTGCGATTTCGTCTCCGTCCTTGAGCGGCTGCGCGCGGCGAATCGCCACTCGGTTGACCATCGTCCCGTTGGAGGACCCAGTGTCCTCGATGAAGAACACGCCGCCCGGGCCGCGAGCGATTCGCGCGTGGCGCCGCGACAAGCGCTTATCCCCGCCGAGCCCTCCCGGCTCGCCGAAGCTGCGGCCGACCAGCAGTTCCTCGCCAAGCGGGATCTCCTCGCCCTGCTTGGGTCCAGCGGTAACGACCAGCAGCGGCGTCGGCGGCGGCTGCGGGGCGTCGGCGACGGTCCGCGGCGCCGCCTCCACGACCGTGTCGAATGTGGTCGCTCTAGCCCCCGTGGGGAGCTCGAGCTCGAATGTCGACTGACCCACTCGCAGCACATCCCCGTTCGCGCAAACCCGCGCCTCGGTGAGTTGCTGCTGATTGATCCAGGTGCCGTTCGTCGATCCGAGGTCCTCGACGACTGCTCGGCCGGAATCGTCGATGAACAGGCGAGCGTGGCGTCGCGAAAGCCGCTCATCTCCGCCCAGCCGCCCTGGATCCGGCTGCTCGCGCCCGAGCAGCAGCTCGGAATCGATCGTGATCGTCTCGCCGGCGCATGGACCCTCGGTGCACCGCAGCACTATGCCCACTTATTGCGCCCCAGTTCCTCGCTTCGGTCGTGCCCCGACTGCAGCCTACACCGTCGGACTGGATGAAGGTGGCGGCGCCGCCTGTATCGAAGAGCGGCTGCCGGGGAGCGCCGCGAGGGCGATCCCGCAGTTTTCGCAGAAGGTCCCGCGCCGGGTGCGGTGAGCGCAGTTCGCGCAGGTGATGATCGGTGCGTCCTCGATCAACAGCGCCTCTTCGAGCAGCCCCACGTGGATCACCTGCCGTAGCCACAGGAGCGCGAGCACGGCAAGCGCGGCGACGATCACGAGCGCGACGCCGCTTGGCAGCGTGATCTGCACGACCGCCGAGATCACCAGCAGCAGGGCGCCGAGCGGGACCGCCCGGTAAGGCGATCCGAGTCGGCCGAGCGCGCTGCGGTCCCGGATCGGAGCGCGGAGCTTCAACCAGATGGCGCCGGCGGTCGCTGCCATCGATGCCATCGTCACGAGCGGCAGCGCGATCGCAATCAAAGCGAGCTGCACCAGCCACGGCGCAATCGAGCCCGGCGGACGCAGCCCGTGACCGAGCGCCGAGAGCGCTTGCACGATCACTTCGGCACCGATGAATGCCGACGCGCTCGCGGCGGCGAACGTCGCCCCGTCGAGCACGGTTGAGTAGCGCGGATACCTCAGCATCGCCAGCGGCCCGGCGAGGATCAGCGCAACGCTGAGCAACGGAATCAGGATCCCGCGGGTCGCAACGAGACTGCCATGACCGCCGACGAACACGTCGCTGCCGGACGGCGGCAGGCTCTTGGCGATGACTGCGGTCACGGCCCCGGTTGCCAGGCCCCACCCAAGCGTTGCGCCGATCACGGGCAACGATTGCTGCTCGAACACGTTGACGTCGACCATGTAGAGCACGACCAGCACCGGCAGCAGCACGGCGCCCGCGATCAGCGCCACCGGGTAGAGCTTGGCCACACCGAGGACGAGCACGGTGGCCAGGCCGAGCGCGAGGCACGTCCGGAACATCGCCATCGATGGGCGCGGCAGCTGCGGGAAGATCGTCGAGACGATCGTCGGGCGCAGCACGCTCTCATTCGGAGCTGCCGCGAATGCACGCCGCACGCCCGACAGCGACTCGGGATCGATGCTCAGCACGCCCGACAACCCTCGTCCCGCGGCCGCCGCGCCCGGCACTCGGCTCATCCGTGACAGCGCGGGGCCACCGCCCTCGTGCTCGTAGCCACAGCGGATGCAGAACCGGCTCGCGGGTACTTCGTTCCCGCAATGCTCACAAGTTCGGAGCGCCATGATCGACGATCGTAGCCGCCGCGCCTCCCGAACGCGACCGGCGTACGTGGAGCCGAGCTTGAGGTTCCTGGCTAGACACCGTTCGTCGCTCTCCGTAGGCTGGCGCCGGTGCGACAGCTGGAGCCTGGGGATGAGATCGGCGGCTACCGCATCGAGGCGCTTGCTGGGCGTGGCGGTATGGGATTGGTGTACCGCGCCCGTCAGCGGCGGCCCGACCGGACAGTTGCGATCAAGGTGATAGCGCCCGAACTGGCCGCTGATCAGGCGTTCCGTGCCCGCTTCGAGCAGGAGTCGGCGACCGCCGCGGAGATCGAGCATCCGAACGTGATCCCCGTGTACGAGGTGGGGGATGAGGACGGACTTCTGTTCATCTCGATGCGGTTCGTCCAGGGGGTCGACCTTGGCCGCCTGTTGGCACAGACCGGGCGGCTGGACCCTGCTCGCGCCGCCGGCCTGATCTCGCAGGTCGCGGACGCGCTCGACGCCGCGCACGCTCGCGGGCTGGTTCACCGCGACGTCAAGCCCGGAAACATCCTGGTTACCGAGAGCGACCACGTCTATCTGACGGACTTCGGCCTGACAAAGCGCACGACTGACTCGCACGGGATGACTCAAACCGGGATGTTCGTCGGGACGGTCGACTACATCGCGCCTGAGCAGGTGGAGGGCCGTCGGCTCGATGCCCGCGCGGACGTGTACGCACTCGGGTGCGTGACCTACGAGCTTTTGTCCGGCACCGTGCCGTTCCCACGAGAGTCCGACATCGCCAAGATCTTCGCGCACGTCAACGACCCGCCGCCCAGGCTGCGCGATGTTCCGCAGCCACTGGCCGCGGCGGTCGAGCGCGCGATGGCGAAGCGGCCGCAGGACAGGTTCCTGTCCGCCGGCGACTTCGGCCGCGCCGTGACGGCGGGCGCTGCCGGTCGGATCGACAGCGGCCGCGACCGCACGGTGGCGACCGGCAAGGCGGCACTGCGCGAGGGCAGTGCGCCGACGGAGCCCGGCGCGGTCCCGGCGGCGGACGTGGCCGGGGCAACGGTGACCGAGACCGCGAGACCGCGTCGCGCGCGGCGCCAACGGATGCTGGCGGCCGGCATCGCCGCAGCGGTGCTCGTGATCGGGGCCGGCGTTGCGATCGCACTCGGCGCCGTTGGCTCGGGCACTGGGACCACGGTCACGAGCACGACGATTGTCACGCCGACGCGGTCCTCGGCAGTGTCGACGGCGTCATCCACGACCTCGACGACGGCGAGCACTGCGGCGCAGCCCACCGCGACCAAGATCTACAGCCCGGTGAACGCGGACGGCGGCCTTGCCGTGTCAGTGACGAACACCCGCAAGGGCAGCTGCTTCACGACCTCAGACACAGCCGAGCGTCCGGACGCGTACCGCTGCACCGTCGGCAACAACATCTATGACCCGTGCTTCACGGTGAACGCGACCCAGGCGCTCTGCCCGGTCAACGGCCCCTGGGCAAACCGGGGGCTGCTGTTGAACGGCGCGGCGCTTCCAAACGGCACGACACCCAACCAGGACGCAGGAACGAAGGGGCCGCCGTGGGCGATCCAGCTCGCGGACGGCACCAATTGCCTCGAGATCAGCGGCGCCACGACCGTCACCGCGGGTCAGCGGCTTGGTTACGTGTGCCCCGGAGGAGTGGGGCTGTACGGCAACGCCCAGCGCTCGAGCCCAGCCTGGATGATCTACGTCGGCACCGCGCACAGCGCGACCCTCGCGACTAAGCCGATCGCGGTCGCCTGGTTCTAGGGTTAGGCCGGAAGCGTCTGGCCCGAGTACAGCTTGACGACCTTGACGGTCCCGGCCGGCGAGGCGTTGATACACAGCTGGCACAGCACGCACTCGTCGAGGTTCGCATCCACGATCCGCAGAGTCCCGCCCTCGTTACAGGCGAAGATGTCTACCGGGCAGACCTCGGTCAGCTTGGCGGCGATCGCTGGGTCCGCGGCAGCGGCGGCGTCGACCTCGACGTTGATGAACAGGGCCTCACTCATCAGCCGGCCGCCTTGGCGCCGATCTTTTCCTTGACGATCGCAGGGATCTGTGAGATCTCGTCGGCCACGACGATTCCGGCTTCCGCGAGGCGCGCGATCTTCTCCGACGCGGTGTCCTCCTTGCCCTCGACGATCGTGCCGGCGTGGCCGAAGCTCATTCCCGGCATCTCATCCATGAACCTGCCGGCCATGAACGCCACGATCGGCAGTCGCGAGTTGTTCGCCGTGACGTAGCGCGAGAGTTCCGCTTCCATCCGCCCGCCTGGCTCGGTGTAGATCACGATCGCCTCGGTCTGCTCGTCGGCCTCGAACAGCGGCATCAGCTCGGCGTAGGAGGAGCCGATGATCGCGTCGCCGCCGATCGAGACGGCGGTCGACTGGCCGAGCCCGGCAGCGGTCAGCGTCGAGGACATCTCGGTGGTCATCCCGCCCGAACGCGAGATCACGCCGACCGGGCCGGGCGAATAGGACTTGGCGGCATCCTTGGCCGGGCCGCCGATGCCGCCCATCTTGATCACATTCGGGACGATGATTCCGAGACAGTTGGGGCCGATGATCCGGGCGCCGTGCTCGTTTGCGAGCTCGACCATCTGGGCGACGTCGCCGCGCGGGATCCGCTCCGTGACGATCACGATGAGCTTGATCCCGCTCTCGATCGACTCGAGCACAGCGTCCTTGGTGAAGGCGGGGGGGACGGTCACGACCGAGCCGTAGATCGGCGAGCCATGGGACTCGACCGCTTGGGCGACGGTGTCGAATACCGGCACGCCGTGGACCTCGCGTCCGAGCCGGCCGGGCGTGACGCCGCCCACGATCTTGGCGCCGGCGCCGTAGTCAAGGCACTCTCTCGTCAGATTCACGGCCTCGCGGCCGGTGATTCCTTGAACGATGAACGTCGTGTCGGCGTCGATCAGAATGGACATGGCTACGCAGCGACTCCCGGGATTTTCTCGACGGCGCGCCGTGCGGCCTCGTGCAGCGAGACGCTGCGATCGGCGTACTCGACGCCGTACTTCTCGAGGATCTTGAAGCCTTCTTCCTCCCAGGCGCCGGGAATTCGGAAGATCGCGATCTTCTCGGCCGGGTCGTAGCCGAGCTCGACACAAGCCTTGATCACGCCGCGGGCGACGATGTCGACGCGGGTGTTGGAGACGATCGACATCATCACCGCGATCTTGTCGACGCCGGGCTTCTGCAAGACGAGCTTGGCCAGCCCGCAGGCCTTGCGCACCGACGGGTTGCCGCCGATCTCGCAGTAGTTGGCCGGGTGCCCGCCGTGTGCGCGGACGGCGTCAAACAGGGTCAGCGAGCCGCCGCCGGCGCCGATCACCAGGCCGAGGTTCCCGTCGAACTCGGTCACGTTGCCGGCCACACCACGGTGGTCCTGCGCATCGACCTGCTCGCCGGCGAGCTCAAACGGAGTCGCCTCGCGCGCCTGACGCGTTTCCTCATCGCCGACTCCGAGTTCGTGTAGCAGCGGCTTCTGGCGCGGCCTGGCCTCATTCTCCATGTCCATATGGGCGTCGAGCGCGAGGAACGAGCCATCCTCGAGCTGCCCGAGCGGATTGATCTCAGCAAGCGTCATGTCGTACTGCAGGAACAGCCGCGCGAGTCGCGCGAGGATCGGCGTTAGCCGGTTCAGCGCCGATCCGGTGATCCCGAGCGTCGAGATCAGCTGTTTGGCCTGCCAGTCCGAGAACGGGCGCAGCGTCGAGAAATGCGCTCGCGTGACGTGATCCGGGTGCTGCTCCGCGACCTCCTCGATGTCGATCCCGCCCATATCGGAGAACAGCATCACCGGGCGCTTTCGGATCCCGTCCCAGACGACACCCGCGTAGTACTCGTGCTCGACAGCGGCCCGTGAATCGACGAGCACACCGCGCGGCATGTGACCGTTGATCTCAAGGTTCAGGACGTGCTCGGCGTGACGCGCCGCGTCATCGGCCGTATCGGCGAACTGCACGCCGCCGGCCTTCATCCGGCCGCCGGTCAGCACCTGGGACTTGATCACCGTCGGGCCGGAGATCTCCTCGGCGATCGCTCTGGCCTCCTCGGCCGTCTTTGCGAAACCGTGCCTGGTGACGGGGATCCCGGCCTTGGCCACGATCGCCCTCGACTCGTATTCAAAGAAACGCATCGGGGTGGGGAGGCTAGTACAGGTCGGCCGGACGGCGCTTCCCCGCAATCCCGATAGAACCGCTCGGCTTTGTGGTACAAATCCTAGGTCGACAAAGTAGATGTGTTTGATTGAAAAAGCAGCGTTTCACCGCAACGCTGCCTCACACGAGGACAAAAGCACATGACACGACTGACTTTGGCGCGGCGTTTCGTGCTGCCCATAATCGCTACGGCTGCCATCTCGGGCGTCGTGGCCGGCTGTGGCGGATCGTCGGATACCAGTTCGAGCTCCGGCGCCAAGTCCTCCGCCAGCGGGGGATCCAGCGCGCAGCTTGCGCTCGTCGCCTATTCGACGCCGAAGAAGGCCTATGACGCCCTGACGACAGCGTTCGGGCAGAGCCCGAGCGGAGAGGGCGTCACGTTCAATCAATCGTTCGGCGCCTCCGGCTCGCAGAGTCGCGCGGTCGATTCCGGCCAGCCGGCTGATGTGGTGGCGTTCTCGACGACGCCCGACATGACGCGCCTGGTCAAGGACGGGCTCGTCGCCAAGAGCTGGGATGCGAATACGGAGAAGGGGATCTCGTCTGACTCGGTCGTCGTGTTCGTCGTCCGCAAGGGCAACCCGAAGCACATCGCCGGCTGGGATGACCTGATCAAGCCCGGCGTCGACGTGATCACGCCCAATCCGTCGACGTCCGGCAGCGCGCGCTGGAACATCCTCGCCGGTTATGGCGCTCAGCTGAAAGCGGGCAAGACGCCGGCCCAGGCGCTCGACTACGTCAAGACGCTGCTGACGAAGAACGTCAGCGTTCAGGGCTCGAGCGCCAGCGCGGCGCTGCAGACATTCACCGGTGGCAAGGGCGACGTGCTGCTCGACTACGAAAGCGACGCGATGGCCGCGCAGAAGGCCGGCGAAGCCGTCCAGATCGTCTATCCCAAGCAGACGATCCTGATCGAGACCCCGATCGCTGTCACCGCCAAGAGCAGCCACGCCGCGCAAGCGCAGGCGTTCGTGAATTGGCAGTGGTCACAGGTCGGGCAGACGATCTGGGCGCAGCAGGGGTATCGCCCGGTGCTCGATGCGGTCGCCAAGCAGTTCGCGAGCAAGTTCCCGACGCCGGCGCAGCTGTTCTCGATTGACTTCCTCGGCGGCTGGACGAGCGTGAAGAAGGCATTTTTCGACCCCGCGAGCGGGTCGATCACGAAGATCGAACAGGCGGCGGGGGTTCCCACTGCCTCCAGCTGACGCATACGCGGCGCCCGCCCCGGCGCCAACCGCACCCCGAACGCGGATTGTCGACAAAATTGTCGACAATCCGCGGACGCGGGGGAGCCTCGGCCTCGGACTCGCCACGCTCTACCTGAGCGTGATCGTGCTGATCCCGCTCTCGGCGGTTGCGGTGAAGGCGTTCTCGGGCGGCATCTCGGCCTTTGTCGACTCGGTCACGAGCCCGCTCGCGTTGAGGTCGCTCGCCGTCACCGTCGGCGTCTCGCTCCTTGTCGCCGCGATCGGGGCGGTGATGGGCACGCTGGTGGCATGGGTGCTCGTGCGCGACGAGTTCCCGGGCAAGCGGTTCGTCAACGCCCTGATCGACCTCCCGTTCGCGCTGCCGACGATCGTCGCCGGGCTGACCCTGCTGGCGTTGTACGGTCCCAGGAGCCCGCTCGGGATCCATCTCGCGTACACGCGTGCCGCGGTGGTCGTCGCGCTGCTGTTCGTGACGTTGCCGTTCGTGGTTCGCTCGGTTCAACCGGTGCTGATCGAGCTCGACCAGGAGGTCGAGGAGGCTGCCGCCTCGCTCGGCGCGTCGAACGCGATCACGTTCCGGCGAGTGGTGCTGCCGGCGCTGCGGCCGGCGATCCTGTCGGGCGCGGCGCTTGCGTTCGCCCGATCGGTGGGGGAGATCGGATCGCTGGTGCTGATCGTCGGCAAGGTTCAGATCGCCAGCATCGTGATCTTTGCCGACATCGAGAACGATGCCCCGCACGCGGCGGCATCGCTGTCGGTTGTGCTGCTGGCGATCTCGCTGCTGATCCTGATCGCTTTGCGACGGTTTGGAGCTCGCGTTGCGCACTAGCCGGCGAGCTAGGCTGTCACTCAGGACGATCGCGCTGCTGTACCTCGCGCTGCTGCTCCTGCTGCCGCTCGGGGTCGTGTTCGTACGGACCTTCGAGCACGGCGTCGGTGTCGCGTGGAGCTGGATCACGACCCCGGCCGCGGTCAGCGCGTTCTGGCTGACGGTGCTCGTGGCTGTCATCGCCGTCCCGCTCAACACGATCTTCGGCATCGGCTGCGCGCTTGTGATTGTCCGGGGCCGCGGCAAGCGGCGCAGCCGGGCGGTGCTCGACGCGCTGATCGACCTGCCGTTCGTCGTCTCGCCGGTGATCGTCGGGCTCGCGCTGATCCTCGTCTACGGCGAGACCGGCTGGTTCGGCGACTGGTTCGCGCATCGCGGGATCCAGATCATCTTCGCCCCCGCCGGGATGGTGCTCGCGACGATCTTCGTCTCGCTGCCGTTCGTCGTGCGCGAGGTCGCGCCGGTGCTCGTCGAGATCGGCGATCAGCAGGAGCAGGCCGCGGCGACGCTCGGCGCAACCGCGTGGCAGACGTTCCGGCGGGTGACACTGCCGTCGATCCGTTGGGGCGTTGCCTATGGGGTGGTGCTGACGACCGCGCGTGCCCTCGGGGAGATCGGCGCCGTGCTCGTCGTCTCCTCGAACGTGGCGGGCTCGACGCTGACGCTGCCGCTGCTCGTCTACCAGCGCGACTCGCAGATCGGCTCTCAGGCGATCACCGGTGCGTACGCGGCGGCCACCGAACTCGCCGTCATGTCTTTGATCGTGCTGCTCGCAATGACCGTGCTGACTCCGGGGAGGCATCAGTCCCGATGAGAATCGACATCACCTCCGTGTCCAAGCGCTTCGGCGAGTTCACCGCCCTGGAGGACGTGACGCTCGAGGTTCCCGAGGGCTCATTGACGGCGCTGTTGGGCCCGAGCGGCTCGGGGAAGTCGACGCTGCTGCGAATCATCGCGGGGCTCGAGACTCCCGACGGCGGCTCGGTGCTGATCGACGGCAATGACGTCACGCGCGCGCGGCCTCAGGACCGGGGGATCGGTTTCGTGTTCCAGCATTACGCGGCGTTCGCGCACATGAGCGTCCGCGACAACGTGGCGTTCGGCCTGGAGATCCGCAAGCGCCCGAAGGACGAGGTCCGCAAGCGCGTCGACGAGCTGCTCGCGCTGGTCGGCCTCACGACCTGGTCCGGGCAGCGCCCGCATCAGCTCTCCGGCGGCCAGCGCCAGCGGATGGCGCTCGCGAGAGCACTCGCGGTCGAGCCACGCGTGCTGCTGCTCGACGAGCCGTTTGGGGCGCTCGATGCCAACGTCCGCGCCGAGCTGCGGGCGTGGCTGCGCCGGCTCCACGACGAGCAGGGCGTCACGACGGTCCTCGTCACGCACGATCAGGAGGAGGCGATGGAGGTCGCCGACAGGATCGCGGTGATGAACACCGGCAAGATCGAGCAGGTCGGCTCGCCGCGCGAGGTCTACGACAAGCCCGCGACCGACTTTGTGATGGGCTTCCTCGGACCGGTCAGCCGGATCGATGGCAAGCTCGTGCGCCCGCACGATGTCGCCGTTTCGCTGGTTCCCGCGCAGGACGCGATCGAGGCGATGGTCTCGCGGGTCGTGCACCTCGGCTTCGAGGTCCGGGTCGAACTCGAGCTCCCCGACGGCGAGCGGGCCCGCGCGCAGCTGACCCGCGGCCAAACCGAGGAGCTCGAACTCGCTCGCGGCGACATCGTCTACATGCGCCCGCCGGTCGAGATCGCCGTGGCTCAGGCCGCCGCGTCGGCGTAGCCCACTCAGCGCGTGACCCAGGCCTCCGGGTCCTCGGCCAGCTTGTCGATCGCCTTCGGCAGCCGCCCGGAGGCGACATCGGCGACCGTGACGTGCTCGACGACGCCGCGGAGGTTTGCGCGCACGGCGATCCAGACGCGCAGCAGCGCCTCCGAGGCGCCGCCGTACTCGGCTTCCTCGGGCGGGCCGCCACGGACGCTGGCGAGCGGCCCCTCGACCGCCCGGATCACATCGGCGATCGAGACCTCAGCCGCGGGCTTGGCGAGGCGAAATCCGCCCTCCGCGCCCCGATGGCTACGCACGATTCCGGCGTGGCGAAGCTCGCCGAGGATGTTCTCCAAGAAGTTGAGCGGGATGCCCTGGGCGTTCGCGATCCGCTCGGCCTTGACCGGCTTCTCGTCGGGTGCGGCGGCGAGTTCGACCGCCGCGCGGACCGCGTAGTCGGCTTTGGCCGAAATGCGCATCGTGCGATTCTTACACCCGGGTCGGCTCGAACCGGTTTCTCGTCACACCGGGGTCGGTTCGAACCCATACGCGTGGGCGAGCTCGGGATCCTTGTGGGCAAGCATCTCGGCGAGGGAGACCATCACTTTGCACTGCTTCCAGGTCGCGTCGTCCTGCATCTTGCCGTCGATCATGTGCACGCCGCGCCCGTCGGGAATCGCCTCGAGCACCTTCTTGGCGAACAGAACCTCGTCCGGGTCCGGGCTGAAAACCTTCTTGGCGATCGCGATCTGCGCCGGATGCAGCGACCACGCGCCGACGCATCCGAGCAGAAACGCGGCGCGGAACTGCGTCTCGCAGCCCTCGACGTCGCGAATATCGCCATAGGGACCGTAGAACGGCAGGATCCCGGCGGACGTGCAGGCATCGACCATGCGCGCGATCGAGTAGTGCCACGGGTCCTGCTGGGCGGTCGGGCGCGGCGCCTCGGGATCCGAAGGATTCGGGTCCTCGATCACGCGGTAGCCGGGATGGCCGCCACCGACCCGCGTCGTCTTCATCCGCCGAGACGCCGCCAGATCGGCCGGCCCAAAGCTCATGCCCTGCATCCGCGGGCTGGCGGTCGCGATCTCCTCCAGATTGACGACGCCGAGGCCGGTTTCGAGGATTGCGTGAATCAGGATCGGGCGCTCGAGCCCGGCGCGCGCCTCGAGCTGCGCCAGCAACCGATCGACGTAGTGGATGTCCCAGGCCCCCTCGACCTTGGGGATCATCATCACGTCGAGCTTGTCGCCGATCTCGGTCACGAGCGAGGTGATGTCGTCGAGCACCCACGGCGACTCGAGGCTATTGACCCGCGTCCACAGCTGCGTCTCGCCGAGGTCGATGTCGCGGCCGACGCCCAGCAGCCCCTCGCGGGCTGCCTCCTTGCGATCGACCGGGACTGCGTCCTCGAGGTTCCCGAGCAGGATGTCGACGGTCGGCGCGATGTCGGGCACCTTGGCGACCATCTTCTCGTTCGAGAAGTCGAGGAAATGGATCATCCGCGATGGCCGGAATGGGATCTCCAGCACTGGCGCCGGGGCGCCGATCGCAAGGGCTTTTCCGAAGTCGCGGGGATTTCTCACTGGACACTTCTCCTAGTCGCTTGGCACCCAAAGCTAGCGGGGAATGGCATTCTCCTGATCTTTAGAAACGAGAATCGGAGCGCAGATGACTGAAGTTGAAACCGATCAAGCAGCCCGCGAGGCCAGCGGCGCGCATCCATACGGGCGCTATCTGGAGGAGTTCGACGTGGGGGCCGTGTACAAGCACTGGCCGGCCAAAACCGTGACCGAGGCAGACGATCACCTGTTCTGCCTGATCACGATGAACCACCATCCACTGCACATCAACGACATTTACGCCAAGCAGTCCCAACAGGGGCGCAATGTGGTCGTGGGGCCGCTGGTGTACTCGCTGGCGCTTGGGATGAGCGTCTCGGACGTGAGCGGGAAGGCGATTGCGAACCTGGCGACAGAGGAGCTCAAGCATCCCGCGCCGGTGTTTCACGGCGACACCCTGTTCTGCGAATCGGAGGTGCTCGAGGTCAAACCGTCACAGTCAAAGCCGGATCGCGGCGTTGTGCGCGTTCACACGCGCGTACTGAACCAGGATGGGGTATTAGTAGCTGAGTTCAAGCGGCTCGTATTGGTGCCGCGTAAGGAGCCCGGCGCGCCGCTCAGCCAAGCTGAAGCGAACGTCGAATAGGTCAATAATCGCCGGAAATACACGCCTTGACTGGAAACTGATCCGGCTACTCTTGTCGTGTCACCGACTCATCCAAGGAGCAGCTCAGACCCCATGGCCCACACCGCACCGCAGCACCAAGCGACGACCAATAACACCCGGCTGTTGGAGTGGGTGGATGAGGTAGCTGCTCTGACGCAGCCCGACGAGGTTCACTGGTGCGACGGATCGGCGGAGGAGTACGACAGGCTCGCGCAGGTGCTTGTGGACGCTGGGACGTTTGAGCGGCTCTCAGACGCCAAGCGGCCGAATTCGTACCTGGCGCTGTCGGATCCCGACGATGTCGCCAGGGTGGAGGACCGCACGTTCATCTGCTCCAACGAGGAGAGCGACGCCGGCCCCACGAACAACTGGCGCGAGCCGGGGGAGATGCGGATTGCGCTGACCGGGATGTTCGAGGGTTCGATGCGCGGTCGCACGATGTATGTGGTGCCGTTCTCGATGGGACCGCTTGGATCGTCGATCTCCTACACCGGCGTGCAGCTGACCGACTCCGCCTACGTCGCGTGCTCAATGCGGATCATGACGCGGATGGGGCAGCCGGCGCTCGACTGCCTCGGCGAGGACGGGGAATTCGTGCCGTGTCTGCATTCGGTCGGAATGCCGCTGAGCGACGGCGACCAGGACGTCCCTTGGCCGTGCAATGCCGACAACAAGTACATCGTGCATTTCCCCGAGACGCGCGAGATCTGGTCATACGGTTCGGGCTACGGCGGCAATGCGCTGCTCGGCAAGAAGTGCTTCGCACTGCGGATCGCGTCGGTGATGGCGCGCGACGAGGGCTGGCTGGCCGAGCACATGCTGATCTTGAAGCTCACCTCGCCAGACGGGGAGGTCAAGTACGTAGCCGGCGCGTTCCCGAGCGCATGTGGAAAAACCAATCTCGCGATGCTGATCCCGACGCTGCCCGACTGGAAGGTCGAGACGATCGGTGACGACATCGCGTGGATGAAGTTTGGCTCCGACGGACAGCTGTACGCGGTCAACCCCGAGGCGGGGTTCTTCGGAGTGGCGCCGGGTACCGGAGCGATCACCAATCCGAATGCGATCGACACGATCGGCCGCAATTCGATCTTCACGAACTGCGCCAAGACCGATGACGGCGACGTCTGGTGGGAGGGGTTGACGGCAGAGCCACCAGCCCATGCGATCGACTGGCGGCGCAACGACTGGACGCCCGATGCCGAGAAGCCCGCAGCCCACCCGAACGCGCGCTTCACCACACCGGCCGCGCAATGCCCGTCGATTGCGCCGGAGTGGGAGGACCCCGCGGGCGTGCCGATCGACGCGATCCTGTTCGGCGGTCGCCGCTCGAGCGTGGTGCCGCTCGTGTACGAGGCCCGGGACTGGGAGCACGGCGTGTTCCTCGGCTCGACGATGTCCTCTGAGACCACGGCTGCGGCCGCCGGCAAAGTCGGCAGGCTGCGCTGGGACCCGATGGCGATGCTGCCGTTCTGCGGCTACCACATGGCCGACTACTTCCGTCACTGGTTGACGATCGGCGAGGGCCAGGGTGCGAAGCTTCCGCGGATCTTCTACGTCAACTGGTTCCGCAAGGACGAGAACGGGAAGTTCCTGTGGCCCGGCTACGGGGAGAACTCTCGTGTCCTCGACTGGATCTTCCGCCGCTGCCAAGGCACCGCTGAAGCCGTCGAAACTCCGATTGGGCTGCTGCCGACTGCCGGCAAGGGTGGAATCAACGTCGATGGGCTCGACATGACGCCCGAGGCGCTGGCGGAGCTGCTCGCGGTCGATGAGGCCGGTTGGAAACAACAGCTGCCGCAGATGCATGAGCACTACGCGGGCTTCGGCGATAAGCTCCCGGCGCGGCTGCGTGACCAGCTCGACGCGCTGGAGAAACGTTTGCTCAGCTCGTAGCTCGTAGCTCGTAGCTCGTAGCTCGTAGCGCTTAGCTCTTACGCCACTCTCGCGCGGCCGCCGTAGGCTCCGTGGGCGTGGCGCTTCCGTTCATCCCATCCGATGCCGTGCTGCTTGCGTTGCAGGCCGGCGTGATCGCGGCGCCCAGCGAGCCCCCGCGGGCGCGCTGGCTGGAGCGCCTTCGCGGCCCCGTGTGGGCGCTCGTGCCGATCGCGTCGATCGTGGGCGTGGTGTTCGCGATTCGCTACGTGTCCGACACGGCCACCGGGCTTACATACCTCGCCCTGATCGCGGTGCCGCTGCTCGCCGCGGCCGCGCTCGGCTGGGCGGTGCGAGGTTCGAAGCCCCCGCTCGCGCTGCTGGCGATCCCGCTGTTCGTGCTCGCCTGGGTGACGCCCAAGACGCTCGCTGGGCAGGGGTCCGCGGCGCTGCTGTCAGGCCTGAGCTGCGTAACGCTCGGGGTGCTGCTCGCCGCTGTGACGCCGGCCGGGTGGCTGAAGGTTGGGATCGTGCTGATGGCGGGCGCGGACACGTGGCTGGTCGTCTCTGACCTGCTTCAGTCGCCGAATGCCACCCTCATCGCTGCCCACCCCGCCGGCGGGCTGCCGAGGCTTCAGTCCGAGATCTTCGGGACCGTCTCGATGGGATACGGCGACTTGTTCGTGGCCGGTGTGCTCGGGGCGGTGCTTGCGCGTGACGCTGCGCTCCAGCGGGCGGCGGCGCTGCTCGCGTTTGTGATCGCGGCGCTGTTCGACCTGCTGTTCCTCGCGATCAGTGAGCTTCCGGCGACGGTCCCGGTCGCGCTGACCCTGATCGTGATCGAACTCTGGAGCCGCTACCGGGTCCGCAGTCGCGCCTCACCCGCGATGAGCAACACGTAGCTCCACCGTGAGACGGGCCCGACCTGGGTGGTTGAGCTCAGTGCTTGGAGTCGCCGCCGGTCGACGCCGGCGGGCGTGACTCCTCGGCCAGCGAGGTGATCGCGAGCGTCCCTCGCGCTGCCTCTTCGAGCACCTCGGTCGCCTCTTCGGCCGAGCGCGCGTATAGCTCGACGAGCAGATGCACGACGATCCGGTCCTCGTCGTGCTTGTGGAACCGCACGTGGGTGAAGAACTCGCGGGTCCCGTGGTCGCCGAACGCGGCATAGGAGAGCGCATCTCCGGCTTCGGGGCCCGAGCAGGTCTCGACGTCGTCAGCGTCGACGGTGACCGTGCACGATGCCACCCACGGAGTCCCGGCGATCATTCGCTCCCAGCGGTCCTCGATCGGTTCGACCCGGCCATTGTGGAATCCCAGGTGCGGCTGGTCGTGCATGCACTCCAGGCACTGGACGACGGCCTCCTGCATTTCATCGACGACCTCGCCGCGCTCGCCGCTCTCAGGGTCGATGCGGTGGATCCCCTCGTAATGGACCTGCACTTCGAGATTCTGCGACCAGCAGCGGTAGCAGCGAAGCCAGCTCCTGACCTCCGTTGAGCCCTCCATCCGTTTGATTCTACGATCCTCCTGTGAGCAACCTCGTGCAGAACGGCTGATGCGCTTGCGCCGCGCCCCGATCGGGGTCATTTTGGCCGGTGGCCAAGGACGGCGAATCGGCGGGTCGAAGGCGATCGTGAAGCTACGCGGCAGGCCGCTGATCGTGTACGCACTGGAGGCGATGGCGAGCGTCCTGGGCGAGGTCGCGGTAATCGCCAAGCCGGATACGGAGCTCCCGAGCTTGTCGGGCGTCGCGGTGTGGATCGAGCCGGAGGCGCCGCGACATCCGGTGATGGGCATCAAACATGCGCTGGCGCTCGCACATGGGCGCCCCGTGTTCATCTGTGCCGCCGATCTTCCGCTCGTCACGCCGGCGCTGATCGAGCGGATCGCGCACACGAATCCAGCCGGGGCGGCGGCTGTGGTCGCGAGCCATGCCGGCGCGATGCAGCCGCTGCTGGGCTGCTATCAGCCGGCTGCCGCCGCGGGGCTGACTGACGCGATTGATCGGCCGCTACGGGAGCTGGTCGGCGCGATCCAGCCACGCCTGTTCGAGGTGCCCGATCCCGACGAGCTGTTCAACGTGAATTCGCCGGATGACCTGCTCCAGGCCACCGCGATGCTCGACCAGCGTGCGCGCAGCGCTACCCGAATGTGAAGTCGTACGCGCTGACGCCGGCGGGAAGTTGCACCGTCAGCGAATGCTGCTCCGCACCGCGCAGCGACACCA
This sequence comes from uncultured Solirubrobacterales bacterium, assembly GCA_963794285.1. GTDB lineage: Bacteria > Actinomycetota > Thermoleophilia > Solirubrobacterales > Solirubrobacteraceae > Palsa-465. Next base: position 177,418 of record CAWCDS010000004.1, on the reverse strand, counting down.
ATGAGTACAACCGCTGGCCCGTGACGGTGACCTGCGCGCCGTGGACGTCCGTGCCGGCATCGGTCGGTGTGATCGGGTGTCCGTCGAGCAGCACCCGGACCTGCGCAGGCCGATCGCCTGGCGAGGTGAGCACGAGGTAGACGTTGGCTGCCTGCACCCTCGCCTGGATCGACGCGCCCGGGCCGGCCGCGGTCGCTGATTGCTTGCCGATCGACCAGCGGCCCCGGAGGGCGAATTCGTTGAGCATCAGGTTGCCCGCCCCGGGGTAGCTATTGACGCCGGACCGCAGCGGAGTCACGAATCCCTGCGCCCGATCGACGTTCAGGTAGGTCTCGCGCGTCGCGAGCTTCGCCGAGGGCACGATCGCCTTGGCCGTCATCGGCGGCGGTAGCTGCGTGGCACCGGCCTCGCGGAGCAGCGAGCGGACGGCGTCCTCGCTTTGCTTGTAGTCGCCCTCGCCGAACTGCGTATGGCGCACCTGTCCGTGGGCATCGATCAGGTACTCGGCGGGCCAGTACTCGTTGCCGTACGCGTTCCAGGTGCCGTAGGCGTTGTCCTGAACGACCGGGTAGCGCAGCCCATCGGACTGGACTGCTTGCTGAACGTTGGCAGCGTCCTGTTCGAATGTGAACTCGGGCGTCTCGACGCCCACGATCTCCAAGCCGGAGCGGTGATAGGTCGCGTACAGACCTTTCAGAAACGGCAGCGTCCTGATGCAGTTGATGCACGTATAGGTCCAGAAGTCGACCAGGACGACGTGACCGCGCAGGCCGGCGAGGCTCAGCGGGCGACCGCCTGGGGTGTTGAACCAGCGCTCGGTGTTGGTGAATTCGGGTGCGGCACCGAGCCTGGGCAACGAGGACGCCGTGGCTGTATGCGCCGCCGCCAGCCGCTGCTGGCGCACCGCGAACGGCGATGGTGGTCGCAGCTGCGCGAGCCGGTTCTGGACGGCTCTGGAGTTCTCGAGTGAGCGTGTCGGATCGACCAGGAATGCCGGGAGGCTGCGGTCCTTGGCGAGCGCCTCCTCGAAACGCACGTCGAGGTTCGTCGCCATCACGACCGCGGTCGCGAGCAGCACGATCCCGAGCGAGCGCTCAACGACATGGCCCTTGGCCGAGCGCTTGACGCGCTCGATCACCACTCGCCCGCCGAGCGCGTACAAGAGCAGCACGGCACTGAGCCCGGCCGAGTATGCGATCGCCACCGCGACGACGCGCGCTGAAGCCCCGCCGGACGCGCTGACCGAGGTGACGGCCGCGAGGATCGGGCCGGCACAGGGCGCACACACGAACCCGAGCGCGGCACCGACCCCGACACCGGACCAGAATCCGTCGCCCCGTGTGCGCGGCCCGAACCGCGCCAGCCGCGAGAGCGGCGCCTGCACGCGCGCGGCAAGCTCGGGGATCAGCAGCACCGCCCCGAACACGACCAGCACCACGATCGAGAGCGTCCTCGCCGCTCCGCTCGCGAGCCCGACGCCCTTGACGAGCTGAGCGAGCGCCACGATCGCGATCGTGAACGAGCTCGCCAGCCCGATCACGATCCCCAGCGGACGGCGGCGGCCGCCGACCGCGCTGGCCGACAGCAGCGCAGGCAGCACCGGCAGCACGCATGGCGTGATCGCCGTGCCGGCACCGGCGATCAGGGCAAAGAGCAACAACAGCGGCATCGGCGCTACAGATGATGCTCGGAAGTGATTGCGAAGGGATTAACCGGGGTTAGGGTTATAACCCTAACCACCGATCGCCGACATCGTTCGCGCCGGCTGGATGAAGCCGGGCTCGCCGACGTGGTGCTTGAGCTCCTTGCGCCAGACCGCGTCACGGATGATCCGTTCGAGCTCGGAATCGTCGGCGCCGTCGCGCAGTGGCCCGCGCAGATCGGTCTCGTTGAGCGAGAACAGACATGTGCGCAGGCGGCCGTCCGCAGTCAGCCGGATCCGGTTGCAGTCCCCGCAGAAAGGCTCAGAAACCGGGTTGATGAACCCGATCTTCCCTTGGCCGTCGGCGAATCGGTACACGCGCGCTGTTGCGTGAGGGTCGCGTGGCTGGGGCTCGAGGGGGTAGACGGCGTCGATCGCAGCGCGGATCTCGGCGCCGCTCAGCACCTGCTCCCGGGTCCACGTCCGGTCGGCGTCGAGCGGCATGTACTCGATGAAGCGGATCTCGTAAGGGCTGTGGCGGGCCAGCTCCGCGAACGGAATGACCTCTTCCTCGGTGAAGTCCCGGATCGCGACGGCGTTGATCTTGATCGGGTGCGCCTCGGGGTAGCTCGCGAGCAGCTCGAGCCCGCGCAGCACCTGCGGCAGGGCGTCGCGCCGGGTCAGCTCGAAGAAGCGGTCCTGCTGCAGGGAGTCGACCGAGACGTTGAAGCGGTTCACGCCGGCGCGGACGAGCGCCTCAGCATCACGCTCGAGCAGGAATCCGTTCGTCGTGACCGACAAGTCGTGGACATCTTCGAGCTCGGCGAGCATCGCCACCAGCGCCGGGAAGTTCCGCCGCACGAGCGGCTCGCCGCCGGTCAGCCGGATGTCGTGGACGCCCATCGCCGACAGCAGCTCGACCAGCCGTGCGGTCTCCTCGAAGCTCAGAATCTCGTTGCGCTCGAGCCATGGGAGACCCTCCGCGGGCATGCAGTACTGGCAGCGGAAGTTGCAGCGATCGGTGACCGACACGCGCAGGTCGCCGATCAGCCTGCCGTGTCCGTCGCGGAGCGGCTCGAGGTCCATGCCGGTACAGCCTAGTAGACGCCCCCACCCGCCCCCGCGAGCAGACCGAACGCGACCATATCCTGGCGCTCGTCCTTGCCGCGCATGTAGGAGCGCAGGACAGCCTCACGGCTGAATCCGGCTCGCTCGGCGACGTGCTGGGAGGGGAGGTTGCCGGTCGCGGCGAGCAGATCGATCCGCTCGAGCCCGAGCGCATCGAATCCCCACCTCGAGATCAGCATCAGCGCACGGGTTGCATGTCCCTGCCCGCGAGCCTCGGGTGCAAGCCAGTAGCCGACCTCGCCTCGAAGGTGCTCCCAGGCGAGCCGCAGGATCGAGATCGATCCGAGCAGCAGGTCGAGGTTCTCGCTGGAGGCGATCGCGAACGGCGCGGTCGCGCCCGCGTGGGTCGAGTGGTAGCGCTCGAGCAGGTACGCCTCGGCGTCGACCTCGCCGTACGGCTCCGGTACGCGCGTCCAGCGCACGATTTCGGGGTCCTGACAGGCGGTGACGATCGCATCGACGTCCGAATCGCGCCATGCGCGCAACGCGGTCGCCCCGTCGAGGAGAGGCGTTGTGGGCAGCGCGATCTCTGGCACTACGGTCGCCTGACGATCACCATCACCGCGGCAAACGCGAACGCGATCTGGCCGAATACGAGCGCGGTGCCCAGGTTGACCGCGCCGAGTGCGCCCGTCACCGCCGTGGCGAGCGCGAAGGCGCCGAACATGATCGCGAGATCGAGTCGCACCGCTCGGATTGTGCCGAAGCGTTCGTCAGGCAGCTTCAGCGGCCTCCCTGAACCGCTCGAGGTTCCAGCCGTTCGGGGAACCGACCGCGTCACGCATGTGCTCCCAGCCGTCGCCATGGCGGTCGATATTGCGGTGCTCGAGCTCGACGTGCGTGCGCTCCGGGCCCTCGGCCGTGAACCGCACCTCGACCTCACTGGTCTTCCGCGGATCGGTCTCGACCTGCCATTGGAGGCTGATGTCCCAGCTGAATACGACGCGGGTCGGCGGCTCATACGCGAGCACGCGTGCCCAGCGGCACTCGCTGCCGTCGACGGCGCGGTCGAGCACATGACCGCCCTCGTAGGGCTCGAACACCATCTCTGCGAGCTCGCCCTCGAGGATGTGGTGCTCGGGCGGCCACCAGGTCGCGATGCCATCGGTGAAGATCGAGAAAGCCCGGTCGATCGGCGCCGCCACCGTGATCGACGTCCGCACCGACGTCGCGGCTGTCTGCATTGTCATTGATCCTCCTGTTGTTGTTGTTGCTCGACGGTCGCCTTGAACGCCGCCAGCGATCGATTCCAGAACCGGTCCAAATAGGCCCTGAGGGTCTGGACGCCCTCGGGGTCGACGTAATAGATGCGACGCGTCCCGGCCGCTACGTCGGTCACCAGCCGGGCCTCCTTGAGCACCTTCAGATGCTGGGAGACGGCGGGCCGGCTGACCGGAAGCTGCCGAGCCAGCTCGCCGACCGACTGCGGGTGCTCGGCGACGCGCTCGAAGATCTCTCTCCGCGTGGGGTCGCCGAGCGCCGTCAGTTCAGCATCGAGGGGGTGAGCGTCTCGCCGAGCCCGGGCGGTCTGGCCGTGGACACAACCGCGGTCTCGGCCGACTTCAGCTGACGCACGGTCCATGCTGCGGAGGCCAGCCGACGCGCAGTTTCAGTCGAATAGCGATAGGAAGTCTGCGTTCAGCCGGCCTCAGTTGGCCTCGGCCGCCCGCGCCTCGAGCGCGGCGCCCAGCGCCGGCAGGTCGAGCGCCGGTTCCTGCTCGTCCAGCCATCGCTCGGCCTGGCGGCGTCCGCCGAGCGCCCGCAGGCCGCGGTCGCCGTACTCGGCGGCGAAGTCCGCGAGTGCGTGCAGACGGCGGGCGCGCACGCGTCGCGACGAAAGATCGATGCGGGCGCGGTGTGCGTCCAGCGCGTCGACGAGCTCGCCGATGCCGAACGGCGGCGCCACCGAGGAGACGGTCACGACCTCGGTGTCCGACGCCCCCAGCGAGCGCAGCGCCGCGCCCAGGTCCGCGACCGCCCGGGTTGCCACCCGCCCGAGGTCGGCCTTCGTCACCACGAGCACGTCGGGCACCTCCATGATCCCCGCCTTGAGGAACTGGAGCACGTCACCGGAGCCGGGTTGGACGACGACCGCGACCGTGTCGGCGACGTCTGCGACCTCGGTCTCGGACTGCCCGACGCCGACCGTCTCGATGACGACGACGTCAAACGCCGCCGCGAGTGCGCTCGCCGCCGCCCGGGTCGCGGGTGCGAGCCCGCCGAGGCGGTTGCCGGCGGCCGTCGAGCGGATGAAGACGCTCCGGTCGGACGGGTCGACCTCGATCCGCGCGCGATCGCCGAGCAGCGCTCCGCCCGAGCGCTTCGACGTCGGGTCGACCGCGAGCACCGCGACCGAGCGCCCGCGAGCGCGCCACTCGGCGACGAGCCGCGAGAGCAGTGAGGACTTACCGACGCCGGGCGGGCCGGTGACGCCGACGATATGCGCCGGCGCCTCCGCTCCGAGCGCCGTCGGGGACACGGCCGCAAGCAGTGCCTGCGCCTGCTCGCGCGCGGCCGGTGTGCCATTCTCGACGAGGTTCAGGACTGCGGGTGCGGCGCTCAGGTCGCGGTCGCGGAGCCGGGCGCCGAGCTCCGCTCCGTCGGCGGAAGCGGCGGGGCGGCTCAAGCGGGAGCGGCGGTGTCGACGCCGTGGCGTTCAGCGACGAGCCCGATGATGTCGCGCATCATCCGGTTGAGATCCCAATCCTTCGGCGTATACACGGCGGCGACGCCGGCATCTTTCAGCTCGACGGCATCGGCCTCGGGGATGATCCCGCCGACCACGACCGGCACGTCGCCTGCGCCCGCTTCACGCAGCGCCTCGAGTACCGAGGGGATCAGCTCGCGATGAGATCCTGAGAGGATCGACAGGCCGATCACGTGCACGCCCTCCTGAGCCGCCGAGTTCGCGATCTGCGACGGGGTCAGGCGGATGCCCTCATAGACAACGTCCATACCGGCGTCGCGCGCGCGCACGGCGATCTGCTCGGCGCCGTTGGAGTGGCCGTCGAGGCCGGGCTTGCCGACCAGGAACTTCAGCCGGCGTCCGAGCGCCTCGCTGACACGCTCGACCTCCTCGCGCAACTGCGCGACGTCTTCGCTCGAGACCGCGGCGGCCTCGCCGACGCCGGTCGGTGCGCGGTACTCGCCGAACACCTCGCGGAGCGTTTGCGACCACTCACCGGTCGTCGCGCCGGCCCGCGCGGCCGCGATGCTCGCGGGCATGATGTTCTCGTGATCGGCGCGCGCCACGCGTGCAAGCTCCTGCAAGGCCACGTCGACGGCCGCCTGGTCGCGGCCGGCGCGCCAGCGCGCGAGCGCCGCCTGCTGCTCCGCCTCGACTTCGGGATCCATGACCAGGATCCCGCCGTCCGCGCCCGCCGTCAGCGGCGAAGGCTCAGTCGAGGTGAACCGGTTCATCCCGACGACGCTCAGTTCCCCATTCTCGATCCGCCGCCAGCGCTCGCGGTGGGACTCGACCAGCGATGCCTTCATGTAGTCGACCGCTTCGACGGCGCCGCCAAGCTCGGCGACCCGTGCGATCTCCTGCCGGGCGCCGGTCACGAGCTCCGCCACGAGTCCCTCCATCACCTTTGAGCCCTCGAAGATGTCCGGGTACTCGAGCAGGTCGGTCTCGTAGGCGAGTATCTGCTGCAGGCGAAGCGACCATTGCTGATCCCATGGCCGCGGCAGGCCGAGTGCCTCGTTCCAGGTCGGCAGCTGCAGCGCGCGCGCACGGGCGCTTCGCCCGAGCGTGACGGCCAGTGCCTCGAGCGCGATCCGATAGACGTTGTTCTCCGGCTGAGCCTCGGTCAGGCCAAGCGAGTTGACCTGAACCCCGTAGCGGAAGCGGCGCAGCTTGTCGTCCTCGACCCCATAACGGTCGCGGCCCAGTTCCTGCCACAGCTGCGCCATCGCCCGGACCTTTGCGTGCTCCTCGATGAACCGCACGCCGGCGTTGACGAAGAACGAGATCCGGCCGAACACGCTTCCCATGAGCTCAGGCGGAACGCGCTCGCTGACGGCGTCGAGCACGGCGATCGCGTTGCCCATCGCGTAGGCGATCTCCTGGACGGGAGTCGCGCCGGCCTCCTGCAGGTGGTAGGAGCAGATGTTGATCGGGTTCCATTGCGGCACGTGCTGCACGGTGTAGGCGATCGTGTCGGCGATCAGCCTCATGCTCGGCCCCGGCGGGAACGCGTAGGTGCCGCGGCTCAGGTACTCCTTGAGGATGTCGTTTTGCGTGGTCCCCTGCAGCTGATCTTCGGCCACGCCCTGCTCATCCGCGGCGACGATGTAGAGCGACAGCAGCCACGCGGCCGTCGCGTTGATCGTCATCGACGTGTTCATCTGATCGAGCGGGATGCCGTGCAGAAGCGTCCGCATGTCGCCCTCGTGCGCGATCGACACACCGACCTTGCCGACCTCGCCTCGAGCGAGCTCGTGGTCGGGGTCATAGCCGGTCTGCGTCGGGAGATCGAACGCGATCGACAGCCCCGTCTGGCCCTTTTCGAGGTTGAGCCGGTACAGCTCGTTCGAGCGCCTGGCGTCCGAATGGCCTGCATACGTCCGCATCATCCAGGGGCCATCGCGCTCGGGCAGGCGTGGGGACGGCGTCTCGGACATCAGGGCCATTGTAGGTGCCGGGGAGCGGCGGATACGCTGTTGCGGTGCGCTCGGTGGCGATCGTCGGGGCTGGATTCGGCGGCATCGGAGCAGCTGTGATGCTGCGTCGAGCCGGTTATCACGACGTGACCGTGGCGCACATACCGCCGCCGAACGGCGCAACTTGACCGCGACGCTTACGTGCTTGGTGCCGCGGCGAGCTTGCCGGTGAGCCCGCTCGGGTAACTTCCGGGGCATGCCTGACCAAAGCTCCGCTGCCGACGAGCACGCCATTCTTCAGGAGATAACCGCGCCGCTGGCCGGGCTCCCGGATAACCCCGTGCCGATCGCCGCCGACGTCGACTTTCCGGTCGTCCTGCGCGGCTACGACCGTATCGCGGTCGACGCATACGTCAAGCGCGCCTCTCAGCTCGTCGCCGAGCTGCAGGCCACCCATTCGCCGGAGGCCGCGGTACGCCGGGCCCTGGAACGGGTCGGAGAGCAGATCTCCGGGATCCTGCAGCGCGCGCACGACACCGCCGAGGAGATCACGGCGCAGTCGCGGCGCGAGGCGGAGGACAGGCTGGAGGTGGCCCGCCGGGAGGCCGAGCGGATCGCCGCCGACGGCGTGCAGCGCGTCAAGGACCTGGACGCCGACACCGACAGGATCTGGTCCGAGCGGCTGCGGATCGTCGAGGACGCGCGCGAGCTGGCAGCGCAACTGACCGCCCTCGCCGATGACGCCGCGGGACGCTTCCCGCCCGCAGAGGAGGCCGCGGCGGAGGGCGTGCCGCCGGACACGGCGCACGCCGAGCTGTTCGATGGCCAGGCGGCGGCGCAGGAGCGGGCTGAGTCACCGGACGAGGCCGAAACGCGTGTGCAGAGCGAGGCTAAGACGGAAGTACGGCGCGATCCCGCTGAGGATCCGGATGCCACGGCGGTGCTTCCTCCGGTCGGGCCTGCGCAGGCGCCGGCGCCGCAGGCCGTCGACGAAGCTCCCGGGGACGGCTGAACCGATGCGCCTGATCGACCTCATGCATCTCGGCAGGGAGCGCGTGATCGGCTGCTGGCAGGTCGGGGATGTCCTGATCGATCCGGGACCCGGGTCCTGCCTGCCGACGTTGCTCGACGCGCTCGGCGACGCGCGGCCGAAGGTATTGCTGCTGACACACATCCACCTTGATCACGCGGGGGCGAGTGGCTCGCTCGTTGAGCGCTGGCCGGAGCTCGAGGTGTACGTGCACGAGCGGGGCGCGCGTCATCTGATCGATCCCTCGCGCCTGCTGGACAGCGCACGCCGGCTCTACGGCGAGGACATGGATCGCCTGTGGGGCGAGTTCCTGCCGGTGCCGGAATCGCAACTGCGGATTCTGCAAGGTGGAGAGACGCTGCTCGACGGCAGCTTCGAAGTTGCCTACACGCCCGGCCACGCCTCCCATCACGTCTCCTACCTGCACGAGGGCACGGCGTTCGTCGGCGATGTCGGCGGCGTGCGGATCACGGACGAGACGTTGACGGTGCCGCCGACGCCGCCCCCTGACATCGACATCGAGGCGTGGCACCAGTCGATCGAGCTGATCTCGGCATGGTCGCCGACGCGGCTGGCGATGACCCACTTCGGGGCCGGCGAGGATGTCGCGGCGCAGCTCGCGGAGCTCGATCGGCGCCTGGACGAGTGGGCTGAGCTCGTCCGCACGGGTGACCGGGACTCGTTCATCGCCGCAGTGCTCGAGCAGATCCAGTCCAGCGCCGGGCCGGAGATCGCCGCTGCGTACACCCAGGCGGCACCACCGGAGCAGCTGTACGCGGGGCTCGAGCGGTACTGGCGAAAGCGGGCGGAGAGTTTCTCGGGCGCCGGCAGTACGCCGGTATCCTGAGAGCGGATGTCCCAGACGGTTGAGCTGCCCCGTGTCGGTGGGCCCGGCAGCGGTCTCGGTGGTCTTTGGCGGGTCGTGGTCTTGAACGACGATTTCAACACCTTCGACCACGTGGCCGAGACGCTCGCGTCCGTGATTCCGGGAGTCAGCCTTGCCGACGGCTACCGGTTGGCTGACCGGATTCACAACACCGGCTGTGCGATCGTCTGGAGCGGCTCCCGCGAGGACGCGGAGCAGTACTGGGAGCAGCTCGACGGCGCCGGGCTGACGATGGCACCGCTGGAATCTGGGTAAATCAGGCGCCGCGACGGCCGTCGGGCGGTTTAAGCCGGTCCGGCGGAGAGGGCCTTTGCCCGTTGGCGCTCGGGGCTGACGCGCACGACGTTCCAGATGATTCCGAGCTTCTCGAGCACCGTGATCACGAGCCCGGTGGGATCCGCCAGACGCTCCCAGAACCGCAGGCCGTGAAACGCTGAGGTTGGGAAGGCATGGTGGTTGTGGTGCCAGGACTCGAACAGCTTGTCGATCGCCCGCAGGACGCCGTCCTTGACGAGGTCGGGCGCGAACCGGTCCTTGTCAGCCGTGCCGACCGACTCGAACAGCCAGCCAACATGCGCATGCCACAGGCCCTTGACGCCACTCCAAAATCCGGGGCCGGACAGATGCGGAGAGTGCGGATCGCCGTCCTGATCGGTGAACGCGTGATGCTTTCGGTGGTCCGCGACCCAGGTGATCACGGATCCCTCGACCGCCATTGAGCCAAGCACGGCAATGATCGCCCGGAAAGCGCGCGAGGACTCGAACGCGCGGTGCGTGAACATGCGGTGATAGCCAAGCGTCACGCCCAGGCACGTGATCACGTACAGGCCGATCAGCAGCCCGAGCTCGAGCCCGCCGATCGCGCGATCCCAGAGCAGCACGATCGCGACGATCACGCCGATCAACGGTGCCGGGACGCCGATCAGGTTCACGATCTTGTGGGCGCGGGTCATCGGGGAGCGAAGAATAACGTTGGGTGGTCCCACATTTCTCCTAGGCTTGTCACGAGAAGCGGGCGAGAACTTGTAGCTTTCCAATAAGGCATGGCTGACTCACCCTGGCACGAGCTGCCGCCGGAGATTGCCGGTGTCCTTCGCCCTGTGCTGGCGGACGTCGCCGACGAGATCATCGAGGCCGTCCGCACGGTCCCCGCCTATGCGCGGCCGATGGAGGGTCAGCTCGGCGTCGGAATCCGTGCGGGCGTACAGGAGGCGCTGCGCCATTTCCTCGCGGAGATCGAGGCCGGAGGATCGGTTGGGCGCTCCGACGTGTACGGCGCGCTCGGGCGTGGAGAGATGCGCGCGGGGCGGAGCCTGGATTCGCTGCTCAGCGCCTACCGCGTGGGCGCTCGCGTCGCCTGGCGGCGGTTTGCGGCGGCCGGCGTGGAGGCTGGCCTCGAGCCAGAGACGCTGTACCTGCTCGCCGAGTCGCTGTTCGCCTACATCGATGTCCTGTCGGCCGAGTCGGCCGAGGGCCACGCGCTCGAGCAGTCGGCCGCGGCGAGTGAGGCGGAGCTCAGCCGCCGCCGCCTCGTGCGGATGCTCGTCCGTGAGCCGGCTGTGGATCCCGGCGCCGTACAGGCCGCCGCCAGCGAGGCCGGCTGGCAGCTGCCACGACGGCTCGCCGTGCTGGCGATCGGCGGGGAGCAGCACGGGCCCGCCTCCCTGCGGCTGCCTCCCGACACGATCGCCGACTCGATCGGCGAGATCGCGGTCGCGATCGTCCCTGATCCCGAGGGACCCGGCCGCCGATCGGCGCTCGAACGCGCGATGATCGAATCGGGGGCGGTGGCGGCGCTGGGCACGTCCGTCGAGTGGCAGGATGGGGCCGTCAGCTTCGCCCGCGCTCGCGCGGCGCTGGGGCTGGGGCTGGCGGATGGGCATCCCGCGCTGATCGTCGCGCGCGAGCGCGCCGGCGACTTGCTGCTGCGCAGCGATCCGCGGCTGGCAGCCGAGCTTGCCGCCGACCGCCTTGCGCCGCTGCAGCGGCTATCCCCTGCTTCCCGCGGCCGGATGACGGAGACGCTGCGCATGTGGTTGGCCGAGCAGGGCAGGCTGACGCCGGTCGCGGCGCGGCTGGGGGTGCATCCGCAGACCGCTCGCTACCGGCTGGCCCGGCTGCGAGAGCTGTTCGGGACGGCGCTCGACGATCCCGACGAGCGGTTCTGGCTCGAGCTGGCGCTGCGGCTCGTTTAGCTTTCGCCGCCGCTGCCGTTTGTGCGCGGGGCTGGTGCCAACCGTGAGGTTCAGGTTTAGGCTGCCGCCTGCGGCTCCGGTTCTGGTTCAGGCTGGGGCTCGGCCTCGAGCGGAACCTCCGGGCCGAGCGCGCCGGCTGCGATCTCGTCGTGCCAGATGTACGTAATCGGGATCTGGTAGCGGCCTGTGTTGCGACGGCGGAACTCGATCATCTCCGTGCCTTCCCAGTAGCGGTACCAGTCGGCCTTCGACTCGAACCACATCATCTGGCGGATGCTGTAGCGGTCATCGCGGGAGCTGTGGACGGCGTACTGAGTCGCGCCGTAGCGCAGCGAGATCGGTGCAATGCGCGCGACCGCGTCGGCGAAATCCTCGTGACGTCCGACGGTCGCGTACCAGGGGATGTGGACGACGCCGGCCACGGTTACGCCCCCACCTGGGCGCGGATCGCGCCGGGACCTTCGGCAGTCTTGCCCTGCCCCTCGGCGGTGGCGCCGACGAGGATCGCGATCTTGCCGAGATGCTTGTTGTCGCGCAGCAACTGATGGGCTTCGGCGACCTTCTCGAAGCCCATCGTCTGCCATAGCACCGGGCGGATCTTGGACTCCTCGATCAGCTCGTTGGCCAGATTGGCCTCCCACGCGTTGGCGAAATGCGAGCCGAGGATCTCCTTCTGGCGCATCCACAGGTAGCGGACGTCGAAGTCGAGCTGATAGCCGGAGGTGGCGCCACAGATGACGACCTTGCCGAACGGTTTGACGGCCAGCACCGAAGTCGGGAACGTGGCCTTGCCGACGTGTTCGAAGACGATGTCGGGTGGCCCTCCGAGGATCGCTTCGGCGGCCTTGCAGAACCGTCTTGACTCCTTGAAGCGAGCCTTCTCCTCGTCTGCGGTCTCGTCGCCGCGGCGCATCATTCCGGAGAACTCCGAGCGGTTGATGTACCCGACCGCGCCGAGCTGCTCGATCAGCTGCCCCTTCTCGTCGCTGGAGACGACGCCGACTGCGTCGGCGCCCGCGAGCTTGCACAGCTGCGTTGCGAACACGCCAAGGCCGCCGGCGGCGCCCCAGATCAGCACACGGTGACCGGACTGAAGCTTGCAGCGGTCCATCAGCATCCGGTACGCGGTGAAGTACGTCAGGCCGTAGGCCGCCGCCTCCTCCCACGCCAGGTGCTTGGGTTTATGCAGGAGCTGCTGGGCCTGGACCTTGCAGAACTGCGCGAACGAGCCCCAGCTCGTCTCATACCCCCAGATCTGCTGGCTCGGCGCGGCGAGCGGATCGAGCCCGTGCACCTCGGGATCCTCATACGAGGCCTGGTTGCAGTGGACCACGACCTCGTCACCTGGCTTCCAGCGGGTCACCCCGTCGCCGACCTTCCACACGATCCCGGAGGCGTCCGAGCCGCCGATGTGGTGATCCTCGTTCGGGTGATAGCGGAACACCGACACGGGTTCGCCGAGGGCCGCCCACACATTGTTGAAGTTCACGCCCGCTGCCATCACGCGGACCACGACCTCGAACGCGCCGGGCTCGGGCACCTCGATCTCCTCGAGCTGGAAGGCATCCGTGGGTTCGCCGAAGCGCTCCTCCCGGATGACCCAGGCGGCCATCGTGCGCGGGAGCTCTCCCGGCTCGGTATCGAGGTTTGCGACTCGGCTCAAATCGACGGCCACGCGGCTAGCACCTTCCTGAATCGACGTTTCGGTACGAGGATCGTAAAGGAGATCCGGCGCCCCCGGTGGCATCGAAACCTGGGTCGCGAGATGTGAGCGCTCCCACCTGGGAGCGGATGATGGAGGCGAGCTACCGCAGCCGTTAGGCGGGGGTCAGCTCTCGCGCCGCTTCCTCGCTTGCAACCGCAGGCTGCTGCACCGTCTTTCGGATCGGCTCGATCAGCGTCCAGGCGAGGATTGCGCCGACGAGGGTGAGGGCCGCGCCGATCGTCAGCCCGGTTCCGAGCGCTGAGACGAACGCTTCTTTGACGGTGCTCACGAGTTGGGCGGAGGCGTGCTGGCCCGAGAGTCCACCGCCGCCGAGCGAGTTGGCCAGCGCTGCTCGCGTGGCCGCCGGAACGTGGGGGAGCTGCTGGTCGATCCTGGCGCGGCCGATCGCGGTGATCAGCGCCCCCATTACGGCCAGGCCGACTGTGCCGCCGACCATCCTGCTCATCGACAGCACGCCGGAGGCGACGCCGGCCTTGGTCCGATCGACCGAGTTCATGGCGGCGGTGCTCATCGGCGACATCACGAGGCCCATCCCGATGCCCATCAACATGAAGCCCGGCAGCAATTGGCCGTAGCCGCTGTGGACTGTGATGCCGGATTGGACGAAGATCGCCGCGGCGACGGTCAGCATCCCGAGCGTCACCAGCGGGCGCGGGCCGACCTTGTCGGTCAGCCGCCCCGCGAGCGGGCCCATCACGATGATCAGCACAGTCGCGGGCAGGAAGCGGATGCCCGCGGACAGCGGGGAGTAGTGAAGGATGTTCTGCATGTACAGCGCGATGAAGAAGAACTGGGAGAACATCGCGATCGTCACGAAGAACGCGACGAAGTTGGAACCCAGGAACGTGCGCGAGCGGAAGAAGCTGAAGTCGACCATCGGCGCTTTGACGCGCCGTTCGATCTGGACAAACGCAACCAGCGAGGCCGCCGCGACGGCGAACAGCCCCACGACCCGCGCCGAACCCCAGTGCCAGCGATTCGCTTCGACGAGGCCGAGGACAAGCGACGTCAGGCCGACGGTGATCGCCGCGATCCCTGCGAAGTCGACGCTGCGCCCGACCGTCTCGTCGCGGGATTCGCGGGTGGCGAACATGGTCACCGCGAGTGCGATCACCGCGATCGGCGGGTTGATGAAGAAGATCGCGCGCCAGCTGACCTGCTGGGTGAGGAAGCCGCCGAGCACCGGTCCGATCGCGAGTGCCATCGCGCTGACGCCCGCCCACGTGCCGATCGCCATGCCCCGCTGCTCCGGCGGGAACGCCTGGCTGATGATCGAGAGCGTCGCGGGCATCATGAACGCGGCGCCGATGCCCTGGAGCGCGCGGAACGCGACGAGCATCGTGTCGTTCGCGGCGAATCCGATCGCCGCGCTCGAGAGTCCGAACACGATCACGCCGAACATGAACATTCTGCGCCGTCCGAAGATGTCGCCAAGCCGGCCACCCGTGACAAGCAGCACGGCGAAGCTCAGCGTGTAAGCGTTGATCGTCCACTCGAGCGCCGACAGCGAGGCGTGCAGGTCGCGCTGGATCGACGGCAACGACACGTTCACGACCGTGTTGTCGAGCATCACCATGAACAGCGCGAAGCACATTGCGGCGAGCGTCCACCAGCGGCTGTTCTCCTCGGTCACGAGGCGATGGCGATGGGCGAGGATCCGGTGTGTCATCAAAGGGTTACCTCCGCGGGGCGTCCAGCCCCGCGATCTGAGCGAGTGGGCTCCGTCCGGTCGCCGTCACCGGGTCGGCACGCCGAGACGTCCTCGCGCTTGAGCAGCTTCGAGAGCGCTCCGGCGAGCTTGCGCCGTTCGGCGTCGGTCAACGTTTCCGTGAACTGCTCCAGGCCGCTCAGCCGAGCGGCGTTCAGCCGCCGGATCACCGCGCGGCCGGGGTCGGTCAGGCTGACGCGCTTCATCCGCCGGTCCTCCGCGTCCTCGTGGCGCTCGACGAATCCGCGGCGGTAGAGGTCATCGACAGTGCGACTGGCCGCGGGCAGCGAGATCAGGACGAGATCTGCCGCCTCCTTCAGCGTCAGCTCGCGCTCCTGGTCCTCGAGGTGATGAAGCAGCTTGATCTGGGTCAGCGTCAGCTCGAGCGTCCCGACCGCCTCGAACAGATCCGAGTTGCAGTTCTTGTGCAGGTACACGACCAGCGCATAGAGGTCCTGTGCCAGGTCGGGCTTCGAGGGGCTCCCTGTCGCAGCAGCAGCCGTGGCGGCGGTGGTGGCCGAGGCGATGCCAGCGGGCCCTGTTCCCGTCGTAGTTGCTTGCACGCACGCAAGTATTGCAAACAAGTTCTGATTGCGCAAACGCAAGCAGTTGGAAGGAAGCTGGACACGCCGACCCGACGGTCCTGCAGCTGGTTAGTTAGACGCCCCCTACGGCTGCAGAAGCTGGTTAGAAGCGGACGGCCGTTTCCGACCGATGTGCAGCCGGGCCGCTTGGATCGGCGATTTCGTGAACCGGGCGGCTTCGGTCTTGGCGACCTTGACCGTGGCGACGGTGTAATCGCCGGGCGTACGGAAGTCGACCGTGACCTGGGCGGTGGACTGCGGGTTGATCGGCCCGGTCGTTCCGAGCGTCGGGCCGCCGCCGTCCCGCTGAATCGTCACCGACTCGGTCCTGTCGGCGGCGTTGGTGACGAGAAAGATGACCGGGCCGGCGCCGACCGAGGTCGGTGAGATCGACACCCTGGCGTTATTGACGTAGACGCTCAGGTTGACCGGTGTCGGCGGTCGGGGCCTGTTCGCGAACGTGGCACCGCCGCCGCATCCAGCCGCGGCGAATGAGCTCAACACGAGAATCCCGATCCCGAACGTCCGCGAGCACATGCTCGGCCTTGCGTCTCCTCTCCGAAGTCCGAACCCTAACGAACCGGATCGTGGTGCGCGAATCGGAGGTGGTTTAGAGGCCGGTCTGGTTCAGCGTACGGCGGCGACGCTCAAGGCGGCGCAACTCGGTTTGGAGCCTGGTCCAGGACTCCTGCTCGGCGCGCTCATACTCATCTCCGACAAGCTCGCGTAGCTGCTCGCTGTACGCGCTCCATGCGCGGCGAGTGTCGGCATCGAGTTCCCTGGCGTTCTCAGCGTCGTGGGCGACAGCAGTCAATCGACGACTCCTTTCCCTAGCTGTTATGGCGATCCTACCCAGCTCGCCCGCCATCAATTCGCGGGTCTGGAGCCGGATGCTGCAAGCGGTTCTGCATACCGTCCGGCCCTGGGCGTATCACGCATCGCTTGGAACTGCTGGAGCAACCGATCGCAGGGGCGGAGTTCCTGGTGCTCGACACCGAGACCAACGGCCTCGGCGGGGACGCGTGCGAGCTGACGGAGCTCGGGGCGGTGCTCGTCGGCGGCGGCGAGCTCCATGACCGCTGGGACACGCTCGTGCGCACGAACATGCCGCTCGGGCGCGGGATCCAGCGCTTCACCGGGATCACGCAGCAGATGGTCGACAGTGCGCCTGCGCCTGATCAAGTGCTGCCGCAGCTGCGGCAACGTCTTGAGGGCCGGGTGATGGTCGCGCACAACGCTCCGTTTGACCGGCGCGTGCTGCGCCAGGCGTTCACGCGCATCGGCCTGGAGTGGCCGAACCCGCCGGTGATCTGCACCGCTGCACTCGCGCGGACGATGCTGCCGCTGCAGCGCGAGCGACGGCTGGGAGCGCTGGCCGACGCGCTCGGGATCGACGTCGCGCTCGCGCACCGCGCGCTCGCGGACGCGGAGACGTGCGCGCGGGTGCTGTGCGCGCTGTTCCCGAAGCTCTGTGCCAACGCCGCGACGATCGCCGAGGCCGTCGCGCTGGTCAAGCCGAAGCGACCGAAGACCCCCCGACGCTCGCGCACGCTGCTGCAACATGCGCAGGCGAAGCTGCCGCAGCTTGAATTCAAGGAGCTGCCGAAGGACCCGGGCGTCTATCTGTTCCGAGACAGCGCCGGCCAGACGCTGTACGTCGGCAAGTCGATCTCGATTCGCAGCCGCGCGCGAGCGCATTTCGCGCCCTCGACGCCACGCGCGGACTGGACCGCGCACGCGGTCATGGTCGACTACCGCGCAACCAAGTCGGAGCTCGGGGCGCTCGTGCTCGAGAACCGCCTGATCAAGGAGTTGCGACCACCAGGCAACATCCGCCTCAGAAAACGAGATGACCGGCTCGTCTACATCCGCTGCCGGCTCGACATCCCGTTTCCGATCCTCGAGGTCTCACCCGAGCCCGCCGCGGGCCATGCGGTCACGATCGGGCCGCTGCGCGGCCGACGACTGGCGGCCGAGCTGGTTGAGCAACTGGACTCGCTGTTCGGTTTGCGCCACTGCGGCCGTCGCCTGGAGCGCCGCGAGCACCCGTCGGCCTACGGTCAGATGGGGCGCTGTCTCTCCCCGTGCCTCGGCGATCTCGATCCGAATCTCTACCGTCGCCGACTCGATGCGGCGCTCGGGTTGTTCCTCGGCGGCGGCGACTGCGCGCAAAGGCTGATCGACCACGTCCATCGGCAGATGCGCGAGGCCGCCGCGGGCCAGCTGTACGAACGCGCCGCCTCGCTCAGACGCCGCGCGCGCCGTCTGGGCGTGCTGCTCGCACGGCTCGACGGCCTGCTCGAGGCCACCCATGCGCGACCCCGGATGATCCTCGCGCGACACCCAACCGAGCGCGCGTTCGACGCGTTCTGGATCGCGGGCGGCCGCTTGGTCGACTGGGGACCGCTGACAAGCGACCTCGACGAGCTTGCGCAGCGCACCAAGCTGGCGCTCGTCCGCGCCGGGCGCGCCGAGCTCGCGGCGCACGTCCCGCCGAACGAGATCGACGAGCTGCGGATTCTCGGAACGTGGCTTGCCTCGCAGCCCGACGCGCCGCAGCTCGACCTCGATCCAGCGCCCGATCTTGAGACGTTGCGCCGGTTCGCGTCAGCTGAACGGCAGCTCGACGACCGTCGCGGTGATCTGAGCCTCGCCGACGGACACGACGCTGCCGACCGGCGCTTCGCGGCGGACCAACGCCAGCGCGATCGCGCCGTGGCGTGGTGAGACGGCGACGCTGCCGACCCGCCCGACGACCCGCCCCTCGAAGCTGAGCTCATCGCCGGTCAGCACCGGTTGCGCGCACGCAAGGCCGCGGAGATGGCGATTGGGCTTGCCTCGGTAGTACAGCCGTGCGACGGTCTCCTGCCCGACATAGCAGCCCTTGGTGAACGAGACCGCGCGCGCATTCAAGTCCGCCTCCTGCGGAATCACGGTGTCATCGAGATCGATGCCGTACCGGGGGCGTCCGTGCTCGACACGTAGGCACTCGACCACGTCGAGCGACACAGGCAGCGCGCCCGCCTGCTCGAGCGCCGAGGCAAGGGCGGCGGTGTCGGCCGCATCGCACAGCAGATCCACCCCGACATCGGTGCGGATCGCCCGCGTCCGGACTCCGCCGACATCGACCGCAACGTGAGTGTGCTCGGCATTGCCGAGCATTGAGATACCGGCTCGAACCGGGGATTCGGGGCCGACGAGCGACAGCAGGCCACGCTCGATGGTCCGCTTGTGCAGCTGCACGTCGTAGCCGAGGCTGAACTGCCGGATCATGTTGAACAGGGCCTGTAGCGAGACCCGCTCGGTGTCGAGCAGCAGCTCATCTGAAGCGTCGAGAATCCGCAGATCGCCGAGCATCTTGCCCTTCGGGGTCAGGAACGCCGCGTAGCAGCCCTCACCCGTTTGCAGGCCCTCGACGTCGTTGCTGACCTGGCCTTGCATGAACGTCTTGGCGTCAGCGCCGGTGAGCGCGAGCTTGCCGCGCTCGGAGCGATCGAGCAGTCCGCAGCCGTTCGTCAGAAACCGGTACTCGGAGGCGATCAGGTCGACAGAAGTCACAACAACAGGATAACCGTCCAGAAATTGCAGGCGGACTTGCCAAAATCATAATTTAGGCCTACCATAAACCCTATAGTGGCTCACCAGGAAACTGTCTCAGTGTCCTCGGCGATCGAGGATTACGCAAAGGCGATCTACGCGCTTGAGCGGCGCGACGACGGTCCGGTTAGCACGAACGCGATCGCCGAGCGGCTTGGCGTGACGGCGGCGTCGGCATCGGGGATGGTCAAGCGCTTGGGTGAGATGGGGCTCGTCGAGCACCAGCCGTACCGGGGCGTGTCGCTGACCGACGATGGGCGGCGGGTGGCGCTCGAGGTGATGCGCCACCATCGGCTGCTCGAGCTGTACCTGGTCAAGAGCCTCGGCGTCCCGTGGGACCGCGTCCATCAAGAGGCGGAAGTGCTCGAGCATGTCCTCTCCGAGGAGCTCGAGGAGCTGATCGCAGCGAAGCTCGGTGATCCCACCGTGGATCCGCACGGCGATCCGATCCCGACGCGCGACCTGACGATCG
Organism: uncultured Solirubrobacterales bacterium; assembly: GCA_963794285.1. GTDB lineage: Bacteria > Actinomycetota > Thermoleophilia > Solirubrobacterales > Solirubrobacteraceae > Palsa-465. The sequence continues at coordinate 157,845 of CAWCDS010000004.1, read as the reverse complement.
AGGAGCATACGACGCAGAGCCTGCAGACGCTCGACGCCGGGGCTTGCGGGACGTTCACCCGGATCTCCGACTCGGACCCGGACATGCTGCGGTTTCTCGCCGAGCGGGGGATCGGGCCTGGGGATCACTTCGAAGTGGTCGAGAAGCAGCCGTTCGATGGCCCCCTGTTCGTCCGCTTCGGAGATGAGGTGCAGGTCTTGGGCGGCAGCCTGGCGCGCGCGATGCGCGTAGAGGTGGAGGTTTGACGCCGCCGGCCCTGACCACGGTCCCGGCGGGGGCGACTGCCAATGGTCAAGCGATCGCGCTCCCGCAGGACGGCCCGAGCCCGCTCGAGCGTCTGCTGCAGAAGGGACGGTTGCGGGCCACGCTCGCGATGCTCGGCCCGGCCTTCGTCGCCTCCGTCGCATACGTCGATCCCGGCAACTTCGCGACCAACGTCCAGGGCGGCGCGAGGTTCGGCTACGCGCTGCTATGGGTCGTGCTGCTGGCCAACGCGATGGCGATGCTGGTCCAGTACTTGTCCGCCAAGCTCGGGATCGCGACCGACCGCAGCCTGCCGCAGCTGTGCCGGGAGCGCTATCCGCGGTCGGTCAGCTGGGGACTATGGCTCCAGGCGGAGCTGATGGCGATGTCGACCGACGTCGCCGAGTTCCTCGGCGCGGCGGTCGGGCTCAACCTGCTGTTCGGGGTGCCGCTGTTCGCCGCCGGGCTAATCACGGGCGTGATCGCGTTCGGCGTGCTCGAGCTGCAGCGCCGCGGCGTGCGCCGCTTTGAGTTGGCGATCACTGCGCTGCTCGCGATCGTGCTCGCCGGCTTCCTGTATGAGACGCTGAGGATCGGCCCCTCCGCGCCCGAGGCGCTCCGCGGGCTGATTCCCTCCTTCGGCGGCACGACGTATCTGTACCTCGCGGTCGGGATCATCGGCGCGACCGTGATGCCGCATGCGATCTACCTGCATTCGGCGCTGACGAACGGGCGGATGCCGCTTCATCAGGGTCAGGATCCCGCTGTTGCTGCGCCGCCTGGTGACGATGGCCCCCGCACTGGTGATCCTCGCGCTCGGCGTCAGCCCGACGAGCGCACTCGTGCTCAGCCAGGTCGTGCTGTCGTTCGGAATACCCTTCGCGCTCCTGCCGCTGGTGGTGTTCACCAGCTCGCGTACAGTGATGGGAGTCCACGTCAACCGCCGCCTGACCAGTGCCGCCGCATACGGCGTCGCAGGTCTGATCACCGTCATGAACCTATTCCTGATCTACCAGCAGCTGTTCGCATGAGCCTCGCCAAGACGTTTGAGGACGTCGTGCAGTCGCTGCCGGATGACTGGACCGACCTCGAGTTCGACCTGCGGATCTTCGACGAACGTCGCTACATCGACGCTGCCGTGCTGCTGGTGACCTGCAACGCTCAGCCGTACTCCAAGCACGACTGGCACTGGCGATTACTGGTCGCGCATCGGTTCGGCCACGCGGCCTCGGTGCCGGCGGTGCACACGGCGCTGAAGCTCCTGGACGAGGCTGAGATCGACGGCGAGCTCGCCGTCCGCGAGGTCCGGACGGGGCGCGTCGAGGTCGTGCAGATGTGGGGGAGGCCGGAGTCCGTGCGCCAAGAGTTCAAGCGGATCCGGGCTCAGTAGCGCAGTGGCGCGCGTCGTCGCGTTCATTCCGGATCTGCTGTTCGGCTCGAATGTCGTCGGCGCGCTCAGCGCGGCGGGTCACGAGACCACGCTCGTGAGCGCGCTCGACGGCCTGCCTGACACGGATGTGCTCGTGGTGGACCTGACGGTGGATGCGCCCGAACGCGTCGAGCTCGTCCATGGCGTCACGCTCCCGGCGGGATGCAGAACGCTCGCGTTCTATTCCCATGTCGAGGCCGATGTCCGCGCGCTTGCCGAGCAAGCCGGGTTCGACTTGGTCGTCCCGCGCTCGCGCATGGCCCGGGAGGGAGCCGCGCTCGTGGACCGGCTCAGCTCAGCTGCTGAGCAGTGAGGCGGTCCCGGCGACGAACCGGGGATCGAACATCCGGAACACGTCGGGTTGGCTGCTGACGATGTGAAAGCGCGCCTCCCACTTGGCCCAGGCCTGCAAGGTTGAGAGCGTCGAGCTCTCCGAAGTGGCCGTCGGGCGGGATCAGCGCCGGTTCTTCGGCCGACATCTGGGCGGCGACGAGCTTCGGGTCGAGTCCGGGTACCTGCGACTCGAGATTGGCCGCGCTGCCCTCGGGATCAGTCAGCGTCACGCCGTAGCCCCGCACGAGCGTGCGCACGACGGCGTGCGCGACACCGGGGTTGTGGTTGAGGCTCGAGCGCGTCGCGCACAGCACCAGCTCGGGATAGGCGGGCGCGCCGAACGAGTCGACCCGGAACACGTGAAAGCCGGGATGCCGGCGCGCGAGCGTCACGCCTTCGTCGTTCCAGAACGCGGTCGCAGCCGCGACACGGTGTGCAAGCAGCGCGGCGACCGCGTTGAAGCCGATCGTGACCGTCTTGACCTTGGTGGGATCGCCTCCTGCGCCGCTCACGATCGAGTCCAGCACGGCAGTGTCGCTCGGCAGCCCGCTGACGCCGACCGTCTTGCCGTCGAGCTGGCGCGGACTGTGGATCGAGGGTGCCGCGATCACCGACGCCAGCGGGCGCTCGACGATCGCCATGATCCCGACGATGTCCTTGTGTCGCTCGCGCGCGATCGCGAGATCGTGGACGTCAAGGATCGCGAAGTCCGCGCGGCCGGTTTCGAGCAGCTTGACCGAGTCGGTGCTCGCGGACGGCGCGACGACATGCAGGTTGACGCCCTCGCCCTGATCGAACGCGCGCGCGATCGCGGTGTAGATGCCGGCGTGGATCGCGTTCGGCGTGAAATCGAGCACGAGCGTTGCGTCCTGGCCCTGCGGGGCGCCGGAATCGCCCGTGCCGCAGCCGGCGCCGACGAGCGCCAGCGCGATCAGGAATGCGATCGCTGAGAGCCGCATGAGCGGGGCAGGATAGAGTCCGGGCGGGCTCTCAATAGGGACCGGGGATCGTCTCCGTAGAATCAGCGGGGCGAATGCGCCGCCGCGTCACGTTCAGCCGCAACCTCACGCTGTCGCTCTCGCGGACGTGCCGCTGCTACTGCAAGTACTGCGCGTTCGCGACCCACAAGGCGCACCTCTACTCGCCTGAGGAGGTGGAACGGATCCTTGATCAGGCCGTGCAGCGCCATCGCGTCAAGGAGCTGCTGGTGCTGACCGGTGAGAAACCGGATGTCAACGCCGAGGTCGCCGCGCGGTTGAAGGATTACGGGCACGAGGACTTCACCTCCTACGTCGTCTGGACCTGCGAGCGGGCGCTCGAGCGCGGGCTGCTGCCCGCACACCAATTTGGGGGTCCTGACGAAGGAGGAGCTGGGTCGGTTGCGCGACGTCACCGCTTCTCAGGGCCTGATGCTCGAATCGGTTTCCGAGCGGCTGATGCAGACCGTCCACGCCGGCTCGCCGACCAAGCACCCGGCGCTGCGGATCGAGACGATCGCTGCCGCCGGCGAGCTGAAGATCCCGTTCACGAGCGGCATCCTCGTCGGGATCGGCGAGCGCGAGGAAGAGCAGGTGGCCTCGCTTGAGGCGATCGCGCAGCTGCACGAGCGATACGGCCACATCCAGGAGGTGATCCTCCAGAACTTCGTCCCGCATCAGAGCTATTACGGTCGTGAGCCGGCGGAGATCGCGGGTGCAGCGGCCCAGGAGTACTGGCGGACCGGGGTTGCCGACGGGCCGCAACTCGACGCGCCGGCATGGGCCTCGACAGTGAGCGTCGAGGACATGAAGCGACTGATCGCCGAGGCCCGCAGGCTGATGCCGGATGTCGGCATCCAGATACCTCCCAATCTGTCGGACTGGTGGCCCGAGCTGGTGCGCGCCGGCGCCACCGACCTCGGCGGACTGAGCGCCAACGGGGACCATATTTCCCCCGAGCATCCGTTTCCATCGCCCTCGCAGGTCCGCAAGCGCCTGCACGAGGACGGGCTCGCGCTGACCGAGCGGCTGTGCGTCTATGCCGAGTACATCGACCCCGAATGGGTATCGCGCCCGGTGATGGACGTGATCAAGCGCTGTTTCTGGTCGTTCATCCCGCGGCGGGGATCCGGGCGGCGCGCCGAGGTCACCGTGTCCGATGACTCTGCGCCGCGCGCGATCGCCCGGGCGCACGACCGGGCACCCGTTGGGTGCGCAGGAGCTGACCGCGCTGTTCGCCGAGCAGCGACCGGCGGTGATCGAGGAGATGCGATGCGCGGCGGATGAGCTTCGTCGCGAGCTGGCGGGGGAGACAGTCACGTTCGTCGTGAATCGCAACATCAACGTTTCGAACATCTGCACGGTCGGGTGCGCGTTCTGCGGCTTTGGTCAGTCACGGCGCTCGCCGGACGCCTATGAGCACTCCGAGGAGGAGTTCGCCCGACGTGTCGCGGAGGCCGTGCAGGCGGGCGCCACTGAGCTGTGCATCCAGTCGGGGATCCACCCCGATTGGGGCCTCGAGGACTATGAAAAGTGGCTTCGCTTCGCGAAGCAGCTGGCGCCGGATGTTCACCTGCACGCCTACTCGCCGATGGAGGTCGCGCACATGTGCGACGTCACCGGACTTGCACCGCGCGCAGTCTTCGAACGCCTGCGCGAGGCTGGGCTCGGCTCGACTCCGGGGACCGCGGCCGAGGTGCTGCATGACGGCGTGCGCGAGCGGATCTCGCCGAACAAGCTGCCCGTCGCGCGCTGGGTCGAGATCATCGAGGCCTCCCACGCCGAAGGGCTTCGCTCGACCGCGACCGTGATGTTCGGCCACATCGAGGAGCCCTGGGAGCTGGCCGAGCACATGCGCGTCGTGCGGGAATTGCAGGAGCGCACCGGCGGCTTCACCGAGTTCGTGCCGCTGTCGTTCATCCCGTTCCACACGCTGCTCGGTCGCACCCATGGCGTGCAGGAGATATCGCGGAGGAGAACCTCAAGCACACTGCTGCGTTCCGGCTGGCGCTCGGTAAGACCGTGCCCAGCCTGCAGGCCAGCTGGGTGAAGATGGGGCTCGACGCGGCCACCGAGGCGCTGCACTGGGGTGTCAACGACCTCGGCGGGACGCTGATGGAGGAGTCGATCAGCCGGATGGCCGGCAGCTATCACGGAGTCCGGCTCGAGCCCCAGGACCTCGTCGCCGCCGCCCACGAGGCCGGCCGCCCCGCGGCCGAGCGCACGACCCTGTACGAGATCCGCCGGCGCTACGAGCTGACTAGCAGGATGACTCACGCGGCTGCCGGCAGTGGCGAGCCCGGATGGCGAGCGGCAGCCAATAGCGTGAGTGCGTGAGATGGGGGTCGCCGACAGACCGGCCGCGTTGTTCGCCGGGGTCGAGCCGCTCGAGGTGTTCGTCGAGTTGCTGGCCGAGATCGATACCGACACCTCCTCGACCGAGTTCTACGACCGCATCTGCGAGGCGATCTGCCGGCTGACGACAATGCGTCGCGCGGCGATCTTCATGGCCGACGCGGCGCGCCGGCGGGTCCGGGCGGTCGGTGCCCACGGCACGTCGTTTGAGCAGCTCGCGGCGCTTCGCCCGACGCTCGTCAACACGCCGATCGCGCAGCGCGCGCTGCGTGAGGATGAGGTGATCGTCGTCTCCGAGCGGATCGAGGAGGCGGTTCCGGCTGACTACGCGAAGGTCCTCGGCATCACCACGCTCGTGTGCACACCGATGAGCGCAGCCGGCCGCGCGTATGGAGTGATCTGCGCCGACCGTGGTGGCGGGCGCTTCGAGCTCTCCGACGGCGAGCGCCATCTGCTGTGGACGCTGGGCAAGACCGCCGCGCTGGTCGCGACTGCGCGCAACGCGACGCGCCACCAGGAGCGAAACCGCCGGCTCGGCGAGCGGCTCGAGCTCGCACGCGAGATTCACGAGCGCGTGCTCCAGCGGCTGTTCGGCGTGTCACTGGCGCTGAGCGCCGAGACGCCGCTCGATTCGGCCGAGCGCGAGCGCTGCCGCGTCGAGATGCAGCAGGCGCTGAGCGATCTGCGCCGCGCGCTCGAGCGGCCACTGGCGCCGCTGCCGCCGGAGACGGGCACCACGCTCGCTGACGAGCTCGAGCGGTTAAGCGGCTCCGATGGGGCGCCGGTGACAGTCCAGTGGCCGAGCGACGTAGCGGTGCCGGTGGACCTCGAGCCGCTGGCGCAGTCGGTCCTGTCCGAGGCGATGCGCAACATCGGCAAGCACGCAAATCCCTCTCGGGTGGAGGTCGCCGTGGCCCGGGACGCCGACACGTTCACGCTCGAGGTCCGCAACGACGGCGTCCGCGCCGGGGCCCGCGGGGCGGGGATGGGCCTGCGCCTGGCGGCCTTCGAGGCGCTTCAGCAGGGCGGTGTCGTTGAGTTCGGACCTGGTCCGAACGAGGGCTGGCGGGTACGGCTTGTCGTGCCGCTGCTCCAGGAGGCGAGCTCGTGAGCTCAGGGCCCGGGGGCTCGCGGATCGCGACCGCCGTTGCCGGCAAGCTTGAGAACCGGCGCCTGCGGGTGCTGGTCGTCGATGACCACGATGTGGTCCACTGGGGATTCCGCGTGCTGCTCGGCGAGCAACCGTGGGTCGAGCGCTGCCTGGCGGCGCGGACCGGCGCCGAAGCGCTGGAGCTGACGCGCTCCTTCACGCCGCACGTGGCGCTCGTTGACCTGTTCCTGGCCGGCGAATCCGGAGCGGACGTGTGCGACTCGATCCGGCAGGCATCGCCGTCGACGAAGGTGCTGCTGATCTCGGGCGCCGGGCGGATGTCGCCTGCCGCCGCCCGTGCCGCGGGAGCATCCGGATTCGTCTCCAAGGACTGGGATGCGAATGACGTCGCGACTGCCGTGCGGATGGTCGGATTGGGCATGACGATGTTCCCGCCGAAGGCCGAGCAGACGGCGCCGCTGCTGACCGAGCGTGAGCGTGGGGTGCTCGACCTGATCGCGGCAGGATCGACGAACCGCGAGATCGCCGAACAGCTCTACTTGTCTCCGCACACCGTCAAGGAGCACACGAGCGCGTTGTACCGCAAGCTCGGCGCGCGCAACCGGGCCGAGGCCGTGCAGCGGGCGCAGCGGATCGGGCTGGTCGGCTGAGGGCTGCTCGGCTGAGCCGGTCCGAACCGGCCCAGACGACGAATTTGTTCAAACTGGACACCCACTCCGGTACAGTGTGGACCTGGAGATCAAGGAAGATGACCTTCTTCGATGTAGCGCGCCAGGCCACGGCGCAGCTGATGCTCGTCTCGCCGCCGCGCCGCCAGAGCACGGGTGCGGAGGGGTTCTACGAGCCACCGGCGCCGTTGCCAGAGGGGAGCCCCGGTGATCTGATCCGGGCCGAGCCCGTCGACGCGTACCTGGCTCCGGGAATGCGACTGCGAGCGCGCGCTTGGCGGATCCTGTATCGCTCGACGGGCGCAACCGGTGATCCGACGGCGGTGTCTGGGACGGTGCTGCTCCCGCACGGGCGCGCCGGCGGCGTGCGTCCACTGATCGGCTACGCGATCGGCACGCACGGGATCGGGGACGCCGCCGCGCCGTCGCGGCTGCTGCCGCGCGGGCTCGAGTGGGAGGCGGGACTGATGGCGCTGGCGCTCGCCCGCGGTTGGGCGGTGGCGATCACCGACTACCAGGGACTTGGGACGCCGGGCGACCACACCTACATGGTCGGCAGGGCGCTTGGCCCGAATGTCCTTGACGCGATGCGGGCCGCGCGTCTGCTGAGCCCTGTGGAGCTGCCGGTCGATGGTCCCGCGGCGATCATCGGCTACTCGGAGGGCGGGGCGGCCGCGGCCTGGGCCGCGCAGTTGCAACCGGTGTATGCGCCCGAAGTCCGGCTCGCGGGGGTCGTCGCCGGCGCCGCCGCGGCAAACGTCGAGATCGCGGGGCCGAGTCTCGACGGGAGCTTCTTCTCGTTCTTCATCGCCTACGGCGGGATTGGCTACGCGGCCGCCTACCCCGAGCTCGATCTCGATTCCTACCTGACGCCGATGGCACGCAAGGGGATCGGCGCGCTGCGCGAGTCCTCGATCCTGCAGGCGATGCTGTGGGGACCGCGGCACACGCGGGCAGCCGATCTGACAGACCCCAACGTGCTCGAGATGCCCGTCTTGGCGCCGGCGTTTGCGCGAGAACCGGCTCGGAACGATGGCGCCCTCCGCGCCGGTCCTGCTCCACCACGCCCGCCGCGACCAGATCGTTGCATTCAGCCAGAGCGTGGGTTTGCGGGACAGCTGGCGCGGCCTCGGCGCAGACGTGCGGCTGTACGTGACCAGGGGCGGCGTCGATCACATCAGCGGCGCTGTTGCCGGCACGCCGGTGGCGATCGAGTGGCTCGCCCGGCGCCTCGGTCGCGGCGCGCGACGGCAGCCGGCGCTCGCCGGCGTGGTCGAGACGTCCGCGCGCGAGGCCGCTTGAGCTATCTCAAGCAGGATGTCGTCGGGCCGGCCGGCGCGGTCACGCTGATCGAGATCGATCGCCCGCCCGCCAACGCGATGAACGTCGACCTGCTGGATGAGATCGTCGAGGCGCTCGAGCAGCTCGCGAGCGATCCGCCGAAGGCGCTCGTGCTCGCCGGCCGTCAGGGCTTCTTCTCGGGTGGGGTCGATCTCAAGGAGGTGCCGGAATACGGTCCCGAGGAACAGCGCCGGATGGTGACCGCGATCAACCGCATGGTGGTCGTGGGCTACGGCCTGCCGTGTCCGGTGCTCGGTGCGATCACCGGCCACGCGATCGCCGGCGGGCTCGTGCTCGCGCTCTGCTGCGATTACCGGGTCGCGTCCGATGCGGGGCGTTACGGCCTGACCGAGATCAAGGTCGCCGTGCCGTACCCACAGGCGGCCCTCGGCGTCGTGCGCGCCGAACTGGACCCTGCTGCGGCGCGCAAACTCGTGCTCGGCAGCGAGCTGAGGGGCGCTGAGGAGTGCCTGCGGCTCGGCGTATTCGACGAGATCGTCGGCCGCGATGCCGTGCTCCCCCGCGCCGTCGAGGTGGCTGCTCAGATGGCGGGGCTCCCGTCCGACGTCTACGCGCGCACGAAGCTTGACCTCCGCGGGCCCGCGCTGTCGGCTATGCGCGAGGCCGCGCAGGCCGATCCGCTGCTGGAGCGCTGGGTCCAGGAGCCGCCGACCTAGTGCGGGGGAGCAGTTGCCCGACGGGATCCGGCCGGCTCGGCGGACCAAACAGACACAATCGCCCGCAGTTCGCTCGGTTCTGGGAGCTGGGGGCGATCGCTACTGGGACACGGACACCAAGTCCCTCACCTCACAGCAGGCGATGGACTGCGGCACATCGTGTCTGTTTCGCGCTCCGAGGCAGGGCGGGCGCCCGGGATCTGAGCGTCAAGGGCAACGGCGGCACGGACCACAGCGCAACGACACCTCTCCCAAGCAGATCCGGCCCGCGGCAGTGCCAGACGTCCGGGCACGCCGTCTCTTCGTTGCCCGAAGTTCGTCGAAGTCAGCGCATTGACCGTCCCGCGGTGACCACTAGAGTCCCGCAGCGGTGCTCCCGACCCGACACTTCGCCGAGTTCCTGCTCACGGTCTATGTGCTGATTCTGATCCCGGGGCCGAGCGTCCTGTTCGTCGTCAGCCGCGGGGTCGCGCTTGGACGGCGGGCGGCGCTGGCGACCGTTGCCGGCAACGCGAGCGGCTTTGCGCTGCAGTTACTGCTCGTCTCGCTCGGGGTCGGCGCGATCGTGGCGCGGTCGGATGCCGTATTCACGGGCCTGAAGCTCGTGGGGGCGGCGTACCTGGTGCTGCTCGGCGTGCGCAACATCCGCGACCGCAAGAAGCTCGCGCAGATCTTCGGTCCGGCCGACGTGGCGCCGAAGAGCCTGCGCCGGATCGTGCGCGAGGGGTTCTTCGTCGGCGCCACGAACCCGAAGGGGATCATCATCTTCACCGCCGTGCTGCCGCAATTCATCGATCGTGGCCGGGGCCACGTGACGGTGCAGCTGGCGCTGCTCGGCGCGATTTGCATCGCGATCGCACTGCTGTCCGATGGAGCCTGGGCGATCGCGTCCGGGACGGCACGACAGTGGCTCGGCCGTTCGCCGAAGCGGCTCGAGCGTCTCAGCGGAGCCGGTGGCGCGATGCTGATCGGCCTCGGTGTGGGGCTTGCGGTGACCGGCCGCAAGAGCTGAGCCCGGGCCGCGGTCAATTCAGCGCCTGCGGTCACGGGCCGCAAAAGCTGAGCCCGGACCGCGCTCAACCCAGCGGTGCGTCCCAGCCGTCCCTCAGCGCCGACCGCGTGAGCTCACTCCAGCTGCCCGTCCCGCCGATCCGTGCGACCGTCCCGAACAGCTGCGCGACCCCGCGCGCGGGCCACAGATCCTGGGGCGGCAGCGCTCCGGCGAGGATCAACTCGCTCAGCGGCTCAGGCCGCGCGAACAGCCGCTTGCCGGCGTCGATCACCGCTTCTGAGTCCAGCCTCACGGGCTCGGGCCCGGCGAGTTCACCGAGCGCGTGGCGAGCGAGCTCAGCCGCCGTACCCACATGCGCGGGCGGGAGCCAGTCGAGCCGCTGGAGCGCATCAGCGAGCGTCTGCTCGTCGTCGGTGGCGAAGGCCTCGAGCGCCGTTGCCGCGATCCGCACCCGCTCGGGTTCGACGGTCCGGGTCGCGCCGAAGTCGAGGATCGCGAGCCGCCCGTCCGCGAGTACCAGGACGTCGTCCGGATCCGGATCCGCATGGATCATCCCGGCCTTCGCGGCGCCAATCGCGAACACGACGAGCGCTGCGGTGGCGCGGTCAGGATCCGATGCCCGGCTCAGCGGGACGCCGTCGACCCACTCGCTGACGAGCACGTTTTCGTGCGCCAGCCGCGTGACCGGCGCGGGCACCGTCAGCGCGGGGTGGTTGCGCAACGCGCGGTGAAAGCGGCGCTGGGCGACGGCCTCGTTCTCGAGGTCGAGCTCATCGAGCACTCGCTCGCGCACCTCGCGCACGATCGCGCCGGCGTCGACCGCGGGGAACGCGGCGCGTAGCGGCGCGAGCAGGCCCTCCAGCAGCGTCAGGTCCTGGCGCACCGAGGACGCGAGCCCGGGACGGAGCACCTTCACCGCGACCGGCGTCCCTTCAAGCACGCCGCGATGCACCTGCGAACTCGGCGTCACCGCCACGGGCTCGCGGTCGAGCTGATCGAGCTCATCTCCGGGCGCGGAACCCCACGCATCACGCAGAACCCGCTCGACCCGCTTGAACTCGATCGGTTCGGACGCGGCGGCCCTCGCGGCCTCGAGCTCGGACAGGATCGTGTCACCCCATGGACGAGGAATCCACGCGGGGTCCAACGAGCGGGCCAGCCGTGCGAACACGATCTTGCCGGTCGGCGCCGAGCGGGCAAGACGCATCCCCACTGCAATCAGGGCGTCGACGCGACGCAGGGCTTCGTCGGACATCTGCGCGAGGACAGGCTAGGCGGGCCGCGTCGCGTAGAGCTCGCCGAGCTTGCGCCGCTGGAGCTTGCCCGTGGATGTGCGGGGCACCGAATCGACGACCGTGATCTCGCGTGGGACCTTGTGGCGCGCGAGCCGCTCACGTACGTATGGCTTCAGCTCGTCCCCCGCGACCGACGCGCCTGGTGCGAGCACGACGAGCGCGGCCAGGCGCTGCCCGAAGTCATCGTCCGTAACGCCGAAGACGGCGGCGTCCGCGACCTCGGGGTGTGCGATCAGCAGGTCCTCGACCTCCTGCGGAAAAACGTTCTCGCCGCCGGAGAGGATCATGTCATCGTCGCGGCCGTCGATGAACAGGCGGCCGGCGGCATCGAAATGCCCGACGTCGCCGGTGCTCATCATCCCGTCGATCACCTGCTTGCCTCCGCCGCCGGTGTAGCCCTCGAACATGAGCGGGCTGCCGACGAACACCCGACCCGTCTCGCCCGGGGGCAGCTCGTTGTCCTCCTCGCCCAGAATTCTGATCTTGATACCGGCCATCGGTCGACCGACCGTCCCCGGGGCCGCCCGGAGGTCCGCCGGGGTCGCGAGCGTGCCACCGCCGACCTCGGTCGATGCGTAGCCGTTGTAGAGGACGTCCCCGAATTGATCGAGCACCGCCAGCGCGAGCTCCCCGGACAGCGGTGCGGCGCCGCTGATCACCATCCGCAGCGAGGACGTGTCGTAGCGACGGCGACGGTCCGCCGGAAGAGAAGTGATCCGTCCCAGCATCGTCGGGATTGCCAGCATCGCCCCGGCGCCGGTCCGCTCGATCTGCTCGAGCGTCGCCTCGGGATCGAAGCGCCGGCGGATCACGATCGGCGAGCCGAGTGCGAATGCGGCCATCAGGCCGAGCTGCCCGAACAGGTGAAACAGCGGGGGCGCGACAATCAGGGGCTCACCCGATCGTGGCGCCGGCCTGATCCGGCCCAGGTCGAAGAACCCGGCGACCGCGAGCGGCAGCAGCGACACGGCGCTGACGTTGCGGACCGCCCCCTTCGGCGTGCCGGTCGTGCCGGAGGTCAGCATGATCGTCTGTCCGTGCTCTGCGGGCGGCGGCACCGGATCGCCGCCGCGGGCAATCAGCCCGTCGATCGTCGGGCGCTCCTGATCACGATCGTTCCAGGCGATGATCCGCAACCCCTCGAAGCCGGCACCGTCAAATACCTCCTCGAACTCCTCGTCGTAGACGGCGGCGCTGACGCCTTCACGAGCGAGGACGTCAGCCAATTGGGGCCCTGCGAAGTCGCTACTCAGCGGCACGACGCTGCAGCCGATCCGGCCGGCGGCAACTGTCGCGTATACGAACCCACGGTGGTTGCGGCACATGATCGCGATCCGGTCGCTGCAGCTCAGACCGAGCGATCCGTGCAGCGCGCCCGCCAGTGAGCGGACCTGAGCGTCCAGCTCGCCGAAGCTGACCGTGCCGCGTTCGTCGATCACCGCCGGGCGCTCGCCGTACAGCTCGGCCGCAGCCGCGGCGAGCGACGCCGGGCCCACGCCGAAGTGCCGGAACGCCAGCAGCGCCCGCGCGACCTTGTCGGGGCGGACAGGACGGACAAGGCCGACGGACGCGGCCGTGACCGCCGCACTGAGCGCGCCCTCGAGCTTCGACGTCGGGGCCGAGGCCCGGCTCGCCGGGTTTGTCCTGCGTGCGTACCGCGCCAGGGCGACCTCGATCGGCGCTTGCGCCAGCCTGCTGGCCGCCCCGCCCACCCGGGCCCACATCGGGGAGATCGTTCGCGGCCGCTGCACGATCGCCCGCGCGACGATCCCGGCGGCCTCGTCACTGCTCATTCCGGGCAGGTAGTTCCACATCAGGAACGGCCCGAGCATCGGCGAGCGGACAAGCTGTAGGTGGATCGAGCTGGTCGTCACTCCGTCGGCCCGGATCTCCGGCGCGACCCCGCTCAGCCACGTCTCGAACGCCGCCTTCGAGGCGATATACGCACTCCACCGCATCGGCGGGAAGTTCATGCCGATCGTCGCGACGTTGACGATGTGCCCGCGGCGACGTCCGCGCATCGAGGGCAGCAGCCCGAGCATCAGCCGGACCGGTCCGAGGTAGTTGACGCCGATCGTGCGCTCGATGTCGCGGAAACGCTCGTAGGAATCCGATACCCAGCGCCGGATCGAGAGACCGGCGTTGGAGACGACGACGTCGACGTGACCATGCTGCGCGAGCACCTCGGACACGAGCGCGTCCACCTGCTCGAGATCGGACAGGTCGCACGGATACACGAGCGCGCTGCCGCCGGCAGCCGCGATCTGCTCGCGCACTTGCTCCAGCACCGAGGCCCGCCGAGCGAGCAGGAGCACGGTCGCGCCGGCCGCCCCAAGCCGCAGCGCCGTCGCCTCGCCGACGCCCGAGGAGGCGCCCGTCACGAGCACGATCTTGCCGGCGACCGCCTCGCGCAGCTGCCCGTCACCGACGCCCGCGCTGGTCGCGCCGAGCAGCAGTCGCAGCGGTCTGGGTAGGAGCTCGCTCACCGGCGGCGCATCAGCCACTCGATCGCGGGCAACTTGATCGCGTGGGGGAGGTAGCGAGCGGCCTCCATCGCGGCGCGGATCGGCAGCCCGGGGACGACTACGCGGCGCCCGGCTGCGAGCCCGCCGACACCGGCGCGCGCAGCGTCCTCGGCGGAGATCCAGGCAGGCTTCGGGACCGCCTGCTCGAACGTCCTGCCGCCCTGCACTTCCCAGCCGGAGATCTGCCAGAAGTCCGTTGACACCGGTCCCGGGCAGAGCGCGGTGACGGTGATTCCGCGGCCGTGGAGCTCTTGATGGAGCGCTTCTGAGAACGTCAGCACGTACGCCTTCGCGGCTGAGTAGCCGGCGGAGTACGGCAGCGGTTGCATCGCGGCGGTCGAGGCCACGTTCAAGACAGCGCCGCGGCCGCGGTCCACCATCGCCGGGATGAACGCCGAACTCAGCGCCACAACCGCCTCGACCAGGACGCGCACCTGCTCTAGCTCGCGCTCGGGGTCAGACTCGTGAAACGCGCCGTTGGTGGCAAAGCCGGCGTTGTTGACGAGGATCTCGACGTCGAGCCCGAGGTCTTCGATTCGCCGCGGCAATCTGCCGCGCGCAGCCGGCTTTGCGAGATCGCAGGCGATTGTTTCAACGCGGACGCCGTATTTGCCGACCAGCTCGTCGGCGATTTCCTGCAGGCGCGGCTTGCGGCGCGCGACCAGCGCGAGCCCATAACCACGGCCGGCGAGTTCGGCCGCGATCGCAGCGCCGATTCCGGCGGAGGCGCCGGTCACGAGCGCGATCGACGACGTCGTAGGCGGCGGGAGGCTCATCAGCAGGCAAGCCGGTCCGCGAACTCCCTCAATCTCCGCGGATCGCGCAGCGGTGGGCCGTGGCCAAAGCAGACCAGCTGTGGCTCGAGCGCCGCCAGCCGGCGCGCCGAGTCCCGGTTCTGAGTCGGGTCTGAGCACGAGGTCGCCAGCGGCTCGGTCAGACCCGGTGCGCCGGCGACAAAGTGGAAGTTCCAGAACACATCGCCGCAGATCAGCACACGATCTGATCCGCGCCAGAACGCGAGATGCCCCGGCGTATGGCCGGGGACGTGGAGGACCTGGAAGCCGGCGATTTCGTCGCCTTCACGTAGCTGGCGCGCGACGGGGTGACCCGGTCCGGCTTGCGCTGAGACGAACAGGCCCGCGAGCGTACTCGTCGGTAACGGCGTCCGCTTCAATCGCTGCGGGATCAGGGAAGCGGCCAGCACAGCGGAGTCAGCGGCCGCCGCGGCGTCCTCGGCGCCGACCCAGAACGGGACTGCGAGCCGCTCGCAGATCAGGTGGCTGCAGCCAAGATGATCGGGATGGGCGTGAGTGAGCACGTGGGCAGACAGCTTGTGTCCGCTCAACTCCCGCAGGATCCGCCCGCCGTCGTAGCGGGTCCCGGCATCGATTAACACGTCCTCGATCAGGTACGTGTTGATCAGATCGCTCGGCCTGCCCTGAAGCTGCCGGACGCCTGGTGCCAGCTCCTTCATCCGCGCCGGAGCCTACACCTCCGAAGCATTCCCCCTCCCCCCGAACGGGGGGAAGTCCAATTCGGAGCTGTATCCGACCCAGTATCTCCGCGTACGGTCAGACGAATGAGTAAGAGCGCAATCTTGTTTCCCGGACAGGGCAGCCAGACCCCCGAGATGCGCGACGATGTCGCGCGCCTGCGCCCCGATCTGCTGGCGATCGCCGCCGAGGCGGTCGGCGAGGACCCGTTCCCGCTCGCCGAACAGGGAACGAGGTTTGCGCAGCCCGCGATCTTCTGCGCGAGCCTCGCCGGCTGGGAGGCTCTGGGCCGCCCCAATGGCGACTGCATGGCCGGGCACTCGCTCGGCGAGCTCGCGGCACTGGTCGCGGCAGGCAGTCTGACCGAGCGCGATGGGCTCGAACTGGTGGCGCTGCGTGGGCGCCTGATGCAGGAGGCGGGCGAGGCGGCAGGCGACGGCGGGATGCTTGCGTTGCTCGGCAAAGGCGCGGCCGAGCATGCGCCTGAGCTCGCGGCCGCGCACGGACTCGCGCTCGCCAACGACAATTCTCCGCAGCAGGTCGTCCTGTCCGGCGCGCGCAATGCGCTCGCGGATGCTGCTGCCGCCGCCAAGGAGCTCGGCCTGCGCGCGCGGGACCTGCCGGTGACCGGGGCGTTTCACTCGCCGATGATGGCCTCGGCGGTGCCCGAGTTCGAGGCCGCACTTGCGGGCGTCGAGGTGCTCTCGCCCGGTGTCCCGGTGCTCTCGGCGGTCACGGCTGCCCCATTTGACGACATCCGTATGCGGCTCGCACAGGCGCTGACGATGCCCGTCCGCTGGCGCGAGACGCTGCTGGCGATGCATGACATGGGCGCTGAGCGATTCGTCGAGGTCGGGCCCGGCCGGGTTCTGACCGGACTCGTGAAGCGGACGTTGCGCGACGTGGAGCTGGCCGGTGCTTGAGCAGGCCCTCGTCCCTGAACTCGTGCCGCCACCGACGCGGCGCGGGTCGGCCGCGATCCTGTCGGTCGCGACCGAGCTTCCCGCCGACGTGCTGACCAGCGCCGAGTTGGCCTCGCGGCTCGGGGTCAGCGAGGAGTGGATCCTGTCGCGCACCGGGATCCGCGAGCGGCGCCGGGCGCGTCCCGATGAGCGGCTGAGCGACTACGCCGCTCGGGCCGGGCAGGCGGCACTGACACGCGCGGGCGTTGACGCCTCCGAGATCGATCTGGTGATGGTCGCGACCCTCACACAGGACGAGGTCACGCCGAACACCGCGCCGATCGTCGCGCACGCGCTCGGCGCCGACCGCGCCGGTGCGATGGACGTCGGTGCCGCGTGCACGGCGTTCCTGTCCGGCCTGGCGTTGGGCGCGGCGCAGATCGAGAGCGGGCGGGCAGAGCAGATCCTGCTGATCGGGGCCGACTTCGTCACCCGCATCACCGACTATGACGACAAGCGGTCGGCACCGCTGTTCGCCGACGCGGCCGGCGCGGTCGTGCTCGGGCGTGGTGATTCTGATCGCGGAGCGATCGGCCCGATCGTGCTCGGCGCCGACGGCTCGCACGCGACCACGATCTATGCTGAGCACTCCGACCGCAAAGTCAAGATGGATGGACCCGAGGTCTTCCGCCACGCGGTCGCTCGGATGAGCGAGGTGACGCTGCAGGCCGTGGAGCGCGCCGGGCTGAAGTTGGAGGACATCGACCTGTTCGTCTACCACCAGGCCAACGCCCGAATCACGCGAGCGCTCGGCGAGCGGCTCGAGTTGCCGTCCGAGCGTGTCGTCGACTGCATTGAGACGCTCGGTAACGCCTCGGCCGCGACGCTTCCGGTAGCGCTCACTACTGCCGAAACCGAAGGGCGCCTGAAGCCCGGCAGCCGGGTGTTGCTGAGCGCGTTCGGCGCGGGCTTCACCTGGGGCGGCGGCGTGATCGAGTGGGGTGGAACGGGTGGGTGATTTGATCGCGCAGCGACAAGGGTCAGCACTGGTGACGGGCGCCTCGCGAGGTATCGGCGCCGCGATCGCCCGTGGCCTGGCCGCCGACGGTTGGCCCGTCGGCGTCAATTACAGGTCCGACCGCGACGGCGCCGAGGCGGTGCTCGCCGAGATCGAGCGTGATGGCGGGCGAGCCGTCGCACTGGCAGGCGATGTCGCCGATCCGAGTGCCGCCGAGAAGCTGCTCGGCGAGCTCGAGTCGCAATTCGACGGTCCCGTCCTAGTGCTCGTCAACAATGCCGGGATCAGTCGCGACGACCTGACACCGTCGCTCGGCGACGAGGAGTGGGACGCGGTGCTCGAAACGGACTTGACGGCAGCCTTCCGCCTGATCAGGCGGGCGCTGAAGCCGATGCTGCGCGCACGCTCCGGACGGATCATCAACATCTCCTCCGTCGTCGGTCTGCGGGCGAACCCAGGCCAGGCCAACTATGCGGCGGCGAAGGCGGGTCTGATCGCCTTGACCAAGACCGCCGCGATCGAGGTTGCACGCCGTGGAATCACGATTAACGCGGTCGCGCCAGGGTGGATCGATACCGACATGACCGCGGATGTATCGAAAGAACTGCTCGCCGCCGTGCCCGCGAAGCGAGCGGGAACGCCGGAGGAGGTCGCTGCGTGCGTACGCTTCCTAGCCTCCGAACAAGCGAGCTATGTCACAGGAGCGGTGCTCAGCGTCGACGGTGGCCTGGCCGCATGAACCATCAACCAATTCAGAGGAGCGAATAGCGATGTCAACAGCAACAAGCCAGCAGATCGAATCCCGAGTGTTCGAGGCGCTTGCCAGCTTCGGCCCGGACGCCAGCCAGATCAATCGCGAGGCCACCTTCGAAGAGCTCGACATCGACTCACTCGATCTCGTCGAGCTCGCCCAGATCGTCGAGGACGAGTACGGGGTCGTGCTCAAGGGCGAGGACATGAAGGAGCTCAAGACGGTGGGCGATGCGGTCGACCTGATCGCGGACCGCGCGTCCTGACTTGAAGCACCGGGCAGTCATCACGGGTCTCGGGGCCGTCACGCCTCTTGGTGTCGGCGCCGCGGCCCTGCACGGACGCTGGGCCGCGGGCGAATGCGGGATCGTCGACGGCGCTGGGTCGTGCAGTGAGTTCGAGCCGAGGGAGACGCTGTCGGTCAAAGAGATCCGGCGGCTCGATCGCTTCTCCCAGTTCGCGCTGGTCGCCGCCACCGAGGCGGTGGAGCAGGCGGGCTGGAGCGAAGAGCTGCCGTACGAACCGATGCGGATCGGGTGCATCGTCGCGACCGGGATCGGCGGCATCGAAACCGTCGAGACCCAGCACGACGTGATGCGCGACAAGGGCGCGAAAATGGTCTCGCCGCTGGGAATCCCGCAGTACATGCCGAACGCAGCCGCTGCGGCGGTATCGATGAAGTTCGGGCTCCAGGGCCAGATGTACGGGATCGTCTCCGCCTGCTCGAGCGGCGGACACGCGATCGGCTCGGCGCTGCGGATGATCCAGTACGGCGACGCCGACGCGGTGCTCGTCGGTGGCGCGGAGGCGACCCTGACGGCGTTCGGGTTCGCGTGCTTCAACTCGATGCAGGCGCTCTCGCCGACCGGCATCTCGCGCCCGTTCGACGCCCGCCGCGATGGGTTCGTGATGGGCGAAGGGGCCGGGATGCTGGTGCTGGAGGAGGAGTCCGCGGCGCGCGAGCGCGGCGCGACGATCTTGGGGGAAATTGTCGGCTACGGGTCGACCTCGGATGCCTTCCACCTGACGGCACCGGATCCGAGCGGCAAGCCGGCGGCTCGCGCGATCGAGCTTGCTTTGACGGATGCCGGTGTGACGCCTGACGGCGTTGACTACGTCAACGCCCATGGGACCTCGACGCAGCTCAATGACGCGGCGGAGACGGTGGCGCTGAAGCGAGCGCTGGGCGATCAGCGAGCTAAGCAGGTTCCGATCTCCTCGACCAAATCCGCGATCGGGCATCTGCTCGGCGCGGCAGGTGCGGTCGAGGCGGTGGCCACGGTCCTGACCCTCTGCACCCGCGTGATCCCGCCGACGCTCGGCTACGAGGAGCCCGACCCCGAGCTCGATCTCGACTACGTGCCCGGCGAGGCGCGGGCATTGGTGCTGGGTAACGGGCGCCCCCCGGTTGCGATCTCGAACTCGTTCGCGTTCGGCGGCCACAACGTCGCGCTGGTCCTGAAAGGAGCCGATCGCGCGTGAGCGCCGTGCTGGAAGCCCCGGTTCGCAGGTTGACGCCGCTTGAGCGGCTGGAGGCGCTGTGTGACCCAGGGACCGTGCAGGTACTGCGCTCGCGCGTGGTCTCCCCGGCGCTGGGTTCGCGCGTGGCCGACGGCGACGGTGTGATCGGCGCCACCGGCGTGGTTGCCGGGCGCCCGATCGCGTGTTATGCCCAGGACGGAGGCTTTCTCGGCGGGTCGCTCGGCGCGCGGCACGCCGACACGATTGTGCGGGTCCTCCAGATCGCCGGGCGCGGGCGGATTCCGGTCGTTGCGTTCGTGGAGTCAGGCGGGGCCCGGATGCAGGAGGGCACCGCCGCGCTTGCCGGTTACGGCCGGATCTTCCGCGAGACGGTGGCGCTGACCGGCGTGGTGCCGCAGATCTCTGTTGTGTCCGGTGCCTCGGCCGGCGGCGGCGCGTACTCGCCGGCGCTGACCGACCTGATCGTGATGACCGAGGACGCGGCGATGTTCCTCACCGGCCCGGGCATCGTCCGCGAAGCGCTCGGCGAGGAGATCGACGCGGCGGCGCTCGGCGGCCCGCGCGTACACGACCGTAACGGCGTCTGCCATCTGGTTGAGCACGACGAACTCGCGGCTGCGGGGCGCGTGCGGGAATTGCTCGGCTACCTGCCGTCGTCATCCGCGCCGGGCGAGCCGCTGCCGCACGTCGCGTCGGTGCCGCCTGAGCTCGCCGACCCCGGCGCTGTCGTCCCTGTTGAGCCTCGGCGATCCTACGATGTGCGCGACGCGATGCGCGGGATCATCGATGCCGACTCCTTGCGCGAGCTGTGCCCCCGCTGGGCCCGCAACGTCGTCACCGCGCTGGCGCGAATCGACGGACGGCCGGTCGGAATCGTCGCCAACCAGCCCCATCATCTCGGTGGCGTGCTCGACGCCGAAGGGTCGGAGAAGGCGGCCCGATTCGTCGGATTCTGCAACTCCTTCGGCCTGCCGCTGGTCGCGCTCGTTGACACGCCGGGGTTTATGCCCGGCAGCCGTCAGGAGCAGGCCGGCGTGATCAGGCACGGCGCCTCGTTGGTGCGCGCCTTCGCCGCTGCGCGGGTACCAAAGTTGACGGTGGTTCTCCGCAAGTCCTACGGTGGCGCCTACATCACGATGAACTCGCGCGACCTCGGTGCCGATCTGGTGCTGGCTTGGTCCGACGCCGAGCTCGGGATTATGAGCGCACGCGCTGCCGTCGGGATCGTCAACCGACGGGAGCTCGCGGCGGCCGTCGATGTCGAGGCCGAGCACGCGCGGCTGGCGTCGGCGTACTCCGATCAGCACCTGCGGGCATCGGCGGCTGCCGCATCCGGGTTTGTCGATGAGATCATCGAGCCAGCCGAAACGCGGGCGCGACTCGCGTGGGCGCTGCTGACGCTGGCGGGAATCCCGGAACGAGTGTCGTGATCCTCGCCGGTAAACGGCTGCTGATCACGGGCGTCATCACGAAGGATTCGATCGCGTTTCATGCCGCTGCGCGCGCCCAGCAGGAGGGCGCGACGGTGCTGCTGACGAGCTTTGGGCGCGTCCGGCGGATGACCGAACGGGCCGCGGCGAAGCTGCCCGAGCCCGTCGATGTGCTCGAGCTGGACGTCAACGACCCTGACGACCTGGCGGCGCTGAGCGCCTCGTTGTCGGAGCGGTGGGGCGGGGTGGACGGCGCCTTGCACGCGATCGCATTCGCGCCCGAGGACGCGCTCGGCGGCAACTTCATGACCGCGCCGGCCCAGAGCGCCTCGCAGGCGTTCCAGACCAGCGCCTTCTCCTTGAAGGCGCTGGCGGCATCGCTGGAGCCGCTGATGAGCTCCGGCGGGAGCATCGTCGGTCTCGACTTCGACGCCTCGGTCGCGTGGCCGATCTACGACTGGATGGGCGTGGCGAAGGCGGCGCTGGAGTCCGTCTCCCGGTATCTGGCGCGGGATCTCGGGCCGAAGGGAATCAGGGTGAACCTCGTGTCCGCCGGGCCCCTGGGCACGGTCGCGGCACGTGGGATCCCGGGCTTCGAACAGCTTGCCGAGCTGTGGCGCTCTGCTGCGCCGCTGGGTTGGGACGTCTCTGATCCGTCGGTCGTGGCCGGCGCGATCTGCTTCCTGCTCTCGGATTACGCCCGCGGGATCACCGGCGAGATCCTGCACGTCGACGGCGGGTTCCACGCGGTCGGGGCGGCCGGCGCGACCTGACGGCTGGTCCCGGATTAAGTGACACCGTTCGGCAGGCCGTCGCTGCGGGGGGTGGTCGTGAAACCCACCGTATTTTTCGCTAACACGACCACCCCCTCGGTTTCAGGCGACCCGTAACCTCGACGGTCGATGGAACGCTGGCTGTCGAATGAACGTAACGTCCGTATCTGCGCCGTTCTCGGAGCGGTCACGATCGCGTTCTCGAGCATCCTCGTTCGGCTCAGCCACGCATTCCCGTCGACGGCCGCGATCTTCCGCTGCGCCTACGCGCTGCCGCTGCTGGGCCTGTTCGCGTGGCTCGAGGACCGGCGGTTTGGCAGTCGCTCGTGGCACGACCGCCGGATCGCGATCGGCTCCGGCCTGTTCTTTGCCGTCGACCTGATCCTCTGGCACCGCTCGATCGGCGATGTCGGCGCCGGACTTGCGACGGTGCTGGCCAACATCCAGGTCGTCCTGGTGCCGTTGGTGGCCTGGGCTGTCCTCGCCGAGAAGCCAGGACGCCAGGTGCTCGCCGCGCTTCCGATCGCGCTGCTCGGGGTGTTCCTGATCTCCGGCGTGCTCGAGCACGGCGCGTACGGGCGCAACCCGGCGCGTGGCGCCGCCTACGGACTCTGCGCAGGGATCGCGTACGTCGGGTTCCTCCTGATGCTGCGTCGCGGCGGGGCCGACATCCGTAGGCCGGCAGGCCCTCTGTTCGACGCCACGGCCACGGCGACCGTGATCTGCGTGATCGGCGGCTTGGTGCTCGGCGATGCCGAGCTAATACCGTCGTGGCCGAGCGCCGGCTGGCTGATCACGCTCGCGCTCACCTCGCAGGTGCTCGGCTGGCTGCTGATCACAACCTCGTTGCCGCGGCTACCGGCTGCGCTGACGTCGCTGCTGCTGACCGTGCAGCCCGTCGGGTCGATTGCGCTCGGTGCGCTGATCCTCAGCGAGGCGCCGAGCTCGCTGCAACTGCTCGGCGTCGTGATCGTGCTCGCGGCGCTGATCACGGCGACGCGCCCGCGACGCGTTCGCGTCCCCGCGACACGCCGGTCGGTGATCGCCGCCGACGCCGAGACGCCTACCTGAACAGGTCCTCGGACTCCGGTCTGAGCAGGGCGGCGGCGCCCGGTCCATCGTCGATGCTGACATGACGCGAGGCGCCCCGGATCAGGAGGACCGGCTGACGACCGTCCTTGGTGCGAACCAGGTCGGCCGCCGCGGCGAGCTGATCGGCGGTCGCGATCCAGGTGGCGTGCAGCTCTCGACCGTGGGCGTCGTGCCGGCCGCGCCAGTCTTCCAATACCGACAGCCCCGCGCAGCCGATCGCCACGTCGCACTGCCCGTGGCGCCACGCACGCCCGAACGAATCGGTGATCAGGATCGCTGGCGAGACGCCGGTCAGCTCGCGCAGGCGGCCGCGAAGCACCCGCGCGGAGTTGTCCGGGTCCAGGGGCAGCGTCAGGACGCTGTCTGCGCCCAGCACGTTGGAGGCGTCGACGCCGGCGTTGGCGCAGACGAACCCGTGATTGGTCACTGTGATCAGCACGCCGCGCTCGGCGCGCAACACGTCGCGGGATTCGTCGAGCACAACCTGTATCTGACGCGGGTCCTTGCCGAGGCGGTGACCCAGCACAACCGCTCTCGGCGTGGGCTCGACCTCGGCGAGCCGCCGGACACGGCCCTCGGCCTTCGATACGACCTTGTGGGCGACGACGAGCACGTCCCCGTCGCGCAGATCGGCGAGCCGGCCGGCGATGATCTCCGCCAGGTCGTCTCCAGGGGAGATCTCGGGCAGCCCGTCGACCACCGACACGCTGAGCGCGGGTGCGCTCACGAGCTGCTTCGAAGCATCTGCCGCAGCATCCCCCTGGTGTGCGCCGCCCCGCCGCGCGTGCCGGACAGCTCCGCCTGCAACGCTGCGAGATCCTCAGGTGTGTCGATGTCCAATGCCAGCGACGGCACGTGCACGACTTCGTGAATGACGCCGGCCTCCGTCGCGATCGCGGCGTGGCGCTGACAGCTGTCGGGCCCGAACGATGGAGTGATTGCGTCCGGTGGGGTCAGCAGCAGTGCGTTCGTGCCGGTTCCGTGGCGGTCGGGAATGATCAGCGCCGACGGCGTCTGGAAGGGCCTGGCAATCAGCTCGTCGAGCTGTCCTGGGTCGAGCAGCGGACAGTCTCCGGGGACGAGCAGCGCTCGCTCGAGACCCGATTCGACCGCCCAGCGGATCGCGACCTCGGCGGCCTCGCTGTGCCCATCCTGCTCATCGTCGAGGACGGTCGCCCCGTATCCGCCGGCGACCTGCTGCGCGCCGTGATCGTCGCTGATGACGAGGATCTCGGCGACGGACTTGCTGCGTCGCAGCGCGACCAGCACATCGGAGAACATGGCCTCCGCCAGCGCACGTCTGGGGCCGGGCGACAGCTCACGCTGCAAGCGCTGCTTGGCCTCAGCGAAGCTCTTGATCGGCAGGATCGCGAGCGTCCGCATCAGCCGAGACCCAGCGCGAACTGCAGCGTCAGCTCGGCGACCCTGCGCCGCGCGTCGGCGCTGTCCATCATCACGTCGGTCTCGAGCACCGGAACTGCTCCGGTCTGCTGATCGGCGACGAGCCCGTCGATCAGACCGGCATAGATCTCAGCGACGCCGTGGCTATCGACTGGCCGCCCGGCCCACTGCATGAATTCCCGTGTTGGTCCTTTGACGACTTCGCCGCGCACCAGCGGGCTGATCGCGACGACCGGAGCGGTCGCGTCGTGGATCGCCTGCTTGATCCCGCCCGTCTCGAGCAGTGGTCCAATCGAGATCACGGGGTTCGACGGCCCGACCACGATCGCACGCGCAGTGGCGATCGCCTCGAGCACCTCCGGGGTCGCAGACGCCGCCCGTGCGCCGCGGAAGTCAACGTCCTCGATCGGGCCCGAACCACGGGCCTTGATCATGAACTCCTGGAACTCCCACCAGCGTCCGTGCGCCATCACCCGCGTCCGGACCGGCTTGTCGCTCATCGGCAGCACCCGCCCTGGCACTCCGAGCGCCGCACAGATGCCGGCGTGAGCCTCGGTCATTCGCGCGCCGGCCCGGAGCACCCGGGCTCGCTCGAGGCCGATCGCGAGATCACGATCGCCGAGGTTGAACCAGACGTCGACGCCGATCTCCCGGAGCCCGTCCATCACATTGAAGGTGTCGCCCGCCAGCCCCCAACCGCGCTCGTCGATCTTGTCGGCGAGCCAGAAGGCCACGAGATCGGGGTCGGGAGAGACATAGGCACCGTAGATCTCGATGTCATCGCCGGTATTGGCGATCACGACGAGCTGATCGGGACCGACGACATCGAGCATTCCGCGGGCCAGCTTCGCGCCGCCGGTTCCGCCCGCGAGGACGACGACTGCGCTCAATTCAGGCCCGTGATCTTGATCCCGGCTCTGACTTTGTGCCGCACGTTGATCGAGATGATCAGGGGCGTGAACTGCTCGACGATCCGGGCCATCTCCAGCGGGCCACAATCGACCACTCGCAGCCCGTCGATTCGGTCGACCAGCTCGGCGAGCCTGGCCTTGTCCTCGCGCCGGTCGCCGCAGACGAGCACGTCCTCATCGAGTTCGTGCTCGAGGTCGGTCAGCAGCGCGGCGCTGACCGTGTGAAACGCTGACACGACCCGGACGCCCTCGGGCGCCATCTCCTCGGCCTGCTGCGCTGCGGATCCCTGCCAGACGCCGAGCGTCCTGGTGGCCTTGCCGCTGACGGCGGCCGCGAGGGGAACGGTCGCGTCGACCAGCAGTTGTCCCGGGCTGAGCGCGGTCTTCAGGTTTGTCATCGTCTCGGACTGGCTTCGAAAGGGGACGCTCAGGACGACGATTTCGACGTCCTGGACGGCCTCGGCGTTCTGCGCTCCGCTGAACGAGCCTGTGGGCACGCGCTCCGCCGCCCGCGCCGCGGCCTCGTGGGCACGGCCGGCGTCGCGGGAGCCGATCATGATCGGTACACCGGCGCGTCCAAGCCTCAGCGCAAGCCCGAACCCGAGCGCCCCAGTGCCGCCGACAATGCAGATTGGTTGTGACACGGCGCGGGAGTCTATGCGTCGGATAGGGTCTAGGCCGTCATGGGGCAAGCGCTCGAGCAGGGAATCGAAGCGATCAACGAGTTCGACGTCGAGGGGCGGCTGCTGACCGATGTCGGCGGAACGCTCCCCACATCTGTGCTCTCGACGCCAGCGATGATCGCGATGATGGAGCGGACTGCGGCGATGCTGGTCCGGCCGCTGCTGGCAGACGGCCAGGCAACCGTCGGGTTCGAGGTGTGCGTGCGGCACGTCGGGTCGGCTCCCGAGGGCACCCGGTGCGTGGCACGTGCCCACCTCGACCAGATCGTCGACGGCCGGAAGCTTCGCTTCAGCGTCGAGGTCGCCGCCGCCGATGGGCGCATGATCGGGATCGGGACGCACGAGCGGCGGATCATCTCGACGGCGCCTGCGTAGGCAGGCGCGTCGTTGCGAATCCGCGTCCTGATCGCCACCGCCGTCCTGTTCGCGCTCGCATCGCAGCCCGCCGCTGCGGGCCCTACGCGCCCCTTGCAGGTGCGGTCCGCGTCGCTGCGCCAGGATGGCCAGCGGCTGGTTTGGCACGTGCAACTTGCGCACCGTTTCGCACCGGTCGCCCTGGGCCACGACCGGCGCTCGCTGTGCCTGGCGCTCGAGCGGCCACAGATCGGTGGCGTTGTGGGCGTGCTGTGCGTCGCGTCTTCGCCGGCGGGCCAGGCGCGTCTGGTCTACATGGCCGTGACGGCCAAGGGCCGTGGGCCCGGCCGAGCGATCAGCGCGACGCTGTCGCGCTCGGGCCCGACGGAGCTCAGCGCGAGCTTTCTTCCATCCGCCGTTGATCGCTCCTACTCGTCGTTCAGATGGCAGGTGCTGAGCGCCGTGAATGCGCCCGCCTGTATGTCCCGGTGCACGATTTGGTTCCCGGCCAAGCCGGCGGCGGCGGCGCTGCACACGCCGCAGCTTGTCGGCTGCGTTCCCAGCGGTCCGCCGCTCGTCTACTCCGGTTCCGGCGCCGCACGCGTGATCGCACTCACGTTCGACGACGGGCCGTGGACGGACACGCCGCAGTTCCTGGACGTGCTCGAGCACGAGCACGTCCATGCGACGTTCTTTCAGATCGGCAGGCAGATCAGCACCTACGGGCAAGCTGTCGATCGCCGCATGCTCGCCGACGGAGACATGATCGGCGACCACACGTGGAGCCACGCAACGATCAGCGGCGGCGGCCCGCCCGCGGCGGCTCAGATCTCGCAGGCGGCGGACGCGATCAGGGCCGCGACCGGGGGCTTTCAGCCGTGCCTGCTGCGCGCGCCTGGCGGCGCGGTCAGCTCTGCGCTCGCCGGCGAGGCGCGTGCCATGGGGTACACGACGATCAACTGGGATATCGACCCGCGCGACTGGGCGCGACCCGGCGTCGGCGCGATCTACGCGAACGTGATCGCAAACGCTCACCCAGGCGCGATCGTGATTCAGCACGACGGCGGTGGCGACCGCTCCCAGACGCTAGCGGCGCTGCCACAGGAGATCGCGACGCTCCGTAGCCGTGGCTACCAGTTCGTCACGATCACCGAGCTTCTCGGGCAGCGGCTGCTCTATAAGTAGGGCCATGAACAGTCTTCCAGCCGGCGTCCGGATCCGGGAGGTCGGCCCTCGCGACGGCTTCCAGAATGAGCCTGAGGTGATCCCGACCGCGGACAAGGTCCGTTTGATCGAGCTGCTCGGGGCGACGGGCCTACGGCGGCTTGAGCTCACGAGCTTCGTCCGGCCGGATGTGATCCCGCAGCTTGCCGACGCCGAGCAGGTGCTCGAGGCGGTGGCGCTCCCGTCGCAGATCGCCGTCAGCGTGCTGATCCCGAACGAGCGAGGGCTCGAGCGGGCGCTCGCGCACCGCTCCCGCTTTCAGGAGATCAACGGCTTCCTGTCGGCGTCCGAGACGCACAACCGCAAGAACGTGGGGCGAACGATCGAAGAATCGCTAACCGGGCTCGAGCGGACGATCGCGCGGGCCCGGGCTGAAGGTTTGCGATGCGAGGGAGTGATCTCGACCTCGTTCGGTTGCCCGTATGAGGGGCACGTGCCGGTTGCGCGGGTACTCGAGATCGCGGGCCGTCTCGCGGCGGCCGGCGCCGAGGAGGTCGGCTTCGGTGATACGACAGGGATGGCCAACCCGCTCCAGGTGCGGGAGTTCTTCGCCGGCGCGCGGGAGGCGTTGCCCAGCGTCGAGCTCACAGCGCACTTCCACAACACCCGCGGCCAAGGCCTCGCCAACGTCTTGGCGGCGCTGCAAGCGGGCATCGACAGCTTTGAATCCTCGTTCGGCGAGCTCGGCGGCTGTCCGGTCCCCGCCGGTGCCACCGGCAACATTGCGACCGAGGATCTCGTCTCGATGCTCCACGAGATGGGAATCGAGACCGGGATCGACCTCAGCCTCCTGATCGAAGCGTCGCGCGCTGCTCAGAAGCTCCTCGGCCGGCGGCTTGGCAGCCATGTCCTGTCTGCGGGTCCTGTCGAATGGCAGTGAGACCGATGCCCGGGATCGAGCGAATCGGGGTCTACGACTGTTCGGGCGATGGGCCTGTGGAGAATCCCGGCCTGGCATGAGCTCGGTGCTCGACCGGCTGCGCCCGCACCCGCACCGCGGTGATGTGATCGCGGCGGGGGCCGTGCCGTTGGCGCTTGCCGTGATCGTGATCGAACTGCGGATGACGCAGTGGTCGCTCGGGCCCCGGTTTGGTGTGGTTGCCGTAATTGCGGCGTTGCTGCTGATGATGGGCTGGCTCGCGCCACTCGAGGGTGACTCGCCGAGGGTCTACCACTCGGTGCTGCTGGTCTGCGGATTGCTCCCGTTGGCGGTGGCGCTGGTGCTGCTGGCCGAGGTGCTGGGAGCGTCGCGGCCTCCGGGCGCGGGCGGGCTGTTCTGGGTGTTCGCCGCCGAGGCGGGCGTTGCGACCGCGTCTGCGCGACGATACAACTCGGGCGTTTGCACACTGATCGCGGCGGTGGCGGCTGGCGTGGCGCTGGAGAGCTTCGTGCTCTGGGTGTTCAAGCCTCATGGCCTCGGCACCTTCCGGGCGGTCCTGTTGGTCCTGACAGTTGCGTTCGGGGTCGGCGCCACGCGTCTGCGCGATCACCGGCGAAGGCACGCTGTGCAGCTCGCGAACGCCGCCGGTGGCTCGGCACTGGTGCTTGCGCTCACGTATGCGCTCACTGTCGTGACCGTGGTCGGCTCCGAATCAGTCGGGCCGGGCGGCGTTGTCCACAGGACGGTTGGGCATGGTCCTGGGGTCCCATGCGGCTGGGAGCTCTACCTGTTGGCGGTCGGGTTCGGGCTTGTGGCGTACTCCGCGGCCGACCGGGAACCGGGTCCGGCATACGTCGGAACCGTGGTGCTGCTGGCGTTTGCGCTGCTGGCCGGAACGCCGTCGGGCACCCGTGGTTCGCTCGTCGGGTGGCCTCTATTCCTGCTCGTCATCGGCGCGGGAGGCCTCGTGATCGGCTTGCGCCCTCGCAAGGAGCTGCCGCCGCCTCCGGGCTCCGGTGCGGCCGCGCCGACGATACCGCTGCACGGCCGCCGAGGCGACCGTTCCTGATCCGCCCGGCGCCACCGGGCTAGTGCACTAGGCTGTACGCGCCTCAGGACGCGGTGCCGCGCGCCCGAGCTGAGCGTCAAGCTCGTCGATCATCAGCAGCCCGAACTCGACAGCCCGCTCGAGTGCCTGGTCCTCGACCGTCTCCGCCGTGTCGGAGCGCTGGTGTGCGCGTGGCGAGACTCCGTTGTCCTCCAGGCAGCCAATCGCGATCGCCGGGATCCGCCTGATCCGGGCTGCGAGGCCCGGGGCGGCGCCGCGGCCGCGATGTGCCGTGAGATGAAGCTCGGGGTCCCGCTCGGCGATCGTCTCGCAGACGGTGCGCAGCCGGCCGTTCGAGCCGAGCGCCACCAGCGCCCCGTCGCTCGCCCACCAACGCGGGTCGCCGGACGCGCTCGCCGCGACCCCGATCACGACCGTGTTCGCGGCGTCGATCGTCCCCTTGCGCCGTCGGAGATGGCGCCGCAACCCAACGCCCGCTCCGTCGCCCGCACCCTCGAGCACCAGCTCGATCCAGGTGCGGCGCGGTGGCGCTGCGTCGAGCGCACGGGCCAGTTCCACCGCCACCGCCACGCCGCTTGCGTTATCGCCGCCCGCCGGACCGAACTCCGAGCTGCCGATGTCGATCAGGAGTGCGAGCACCAGCACGAGCGCGGCGGTCGGAATCAGTTGGGCCACGCCGATTGCCGTGCCGCGACTCCCCCCGAGCCGGAGGATCACGACCGCCTCCAGCCACACCAGCGCGAGCACGATCCAGCCGAGCCACCCCGGCGTGATCCCCCCGGTCAGCTGACGGAGCCGAGCCGCGCTCGTGCGCAGCCGGTCGCGATAGGCGAGGCCGGTGCGACCGGCGTCGTAGTTGGCGGTGATGATCACTCGGAGCTGCTCGGATTGGGGCTCGAGCGGGGCGCCTGCGATCACGTTCTGGCTCGCGCGCTCGGGTGTGAGCCGCCGCCCGAGAGAGAAACCGAGCACCCAATCCGCGATCACCGACAGCAGTGCGAGCAGGATCAAAGCGCCCCCGATGCGCGGCGAGTGAACCGACAGCAGACTGCCCGTCAGCCCGAGGAACACGTGCCACGCGTGCGCGAATGCCCAGTCCGGCCGACACCAGAAGGGCTCGATCACCGCCTCGCGCCCGCTCTCCCGCAGCTCCTCCGCGAGCCAGGAGGCGGCGCGTCGCTCCGCATCGGTTCCAGCGCCGCGCCCGGCGAACGCCGCAAGTCCAGTCACAGTCTCCGTCGTGCGCATCGCGAGTCATCATCGCAACCGCCGGGCCGGCGCCGCGCCGTTCGGTCGCATCCGATAGAAACGATGTCGTGAGTGAGCTCAACGAGGACGAACTGCTGGCGC
This sequence comes from uncultured Solirubrobacterales bacterium, assembly GCA_963794285.1. Classification (GTDB taxonomy): domain Bacteria; phylum Actinomycetota; class Thermoleophilia; order Solirubrobacterales; family Solirubrobacteraceae; genus Palsa-465. Next base: position 127,067 of record CAWCDS010000004.1, on the reverse strand, counting down.
TCGCGCGGGAGGCGGCGGAGGCGGCGGCCGTGGAGTTGCGATCGCGCTTCGGTGAGAGTGCGCGCGGCGTTCGGGCCAAGACGACTCCGACCGATCTCGTCTCCGATGCCGACGTCGCGGCGGAGTCCGCAATCCGGGCTGTGCTGGCTCAGCACCGTCCGGGCGACGCGATCGTCGGCGAGGAGGGCGGGGCGACCGGCAGCGGTGAGCTGCGGTGGGTTGTGGATCCGCTTGACGGCACGATCAACTTTCTGTTTGGGATTCCGGCATTTGCCGTCAGCGTCGCCTGCGAAGACGCGTCCGGCACGCTGGCCGGGGTCGTGCTGGACCCGATTGGCGGCGAGTGCTTCACAGCGACGCGCTCCGGGGAGCCAAAATTGAACGGCGAGCAGATTCACAGTCCGGAGCGCGACTCGCTGGCGACCGCGATGGTGGCGACGGGGTTCTCCTACGATGCCGGCGTGCGCGCCCGTCAGGCTGTCGTGCTGGCGCGAGTGCTTCCCCGCGTGCGCGACATCCGGCGCTTCGGCGCCGCCGCGCTTGACCTCTGCTGGTGTGCGTGCGGCCGGTTCGATGGCTACTACGAGCGCGGGCTGCACGCCTGGGATATCGCGGCGGGTTCGCTGATCGCCCAGCGGGCGGGCCTCGAGGTGCGGCCGTTGCCGGTCGCAGGGGAGGATCCGGAGGGGCTCATCGTCGCACCGCAGGCGCTGATCGACGAGCTCTATTCGCTGGTTGCCGGCGAGTGACCCGCGTCCGGGGGTCGAGATGGTCTGCTGGCTTGAAATTAGATCTAGACTTGCCCGCACAGAGCGGCGGTGGCGGAACTGGTCTACGCGCCGGATTCAAGTCCCGGTGTCCGAGAGGACTTGTGGGTTCGAGTCCCACCCGCCGTACTCGATGTCGTGGGCCCGGGGGTCGGTTGCAGCGCTCGAGCCGCCCCCGGTCCCGCTAAGGCCACGTGACGCCCTATGCGGTGGCGGGCTTGGCCGGTGGTGGTGCTGCGGGGGTGTGGCCGCGCCGCCTGGCTTCCTCGATCGGCATCTCGACCTCGACATTCCAGCCCTGCGCGAAGCCACGCATCGCGAAGAAGATCAGCAGCACCTGCACGGGCGCGATCAGCAGCGTGATCAGCCCGAGCATGTCGGGGTCAAGGCCATGGCCTCCGAACAGCGTCTGCGGAGCGGCGAAGCCGACGTGGTTACGGTCAAACCAGCTCGTGCCGGCAACGCCCGTCCCGGCGATCAGCGACAGGATCAGCAGCAGGATCGCCATCGTCGCGGCGATCGGCAACAGACCCCGGGCCCAGCGCGCCACGTACACGGCAATGATCACGTAGACGACACACCAGGCGAAATTGATCGGCTTCAGGCCCTGCAACTTGCTCCAGCCGCCGATCGTCACGATCAACATCAGCACGACCGACACGAGCAGCAGCAAGATCACGATCGCCTTGGTGGCCTTGCTCGCGGCCTTGTCCCGATTCGGGTACACGATCGTGTAGCCAGGCCGCAGGTTCCTCACTGGAGGCACGCGCGGACCATACAATCTGAACCGGCCTCGTGCAGCAGTTCATCGCGGGCGTGGCGAAATTGGCAGACGCGCCGGCTTTAGGTGCCGGTGGGCTTACGCCCTTGGGGGTTCGAGTCCCTCCGCCCGCACCTCCGCCCGCACCTCCGCCCGCATAGCGGCTCCCCACTCAGTTTTGCCAGCGGGTTTGACATCGATCGCCCACGGGCATCTGCCGCGACACCACACCGGGATTAGCAGACGCTACGAGGCCGAGCTGCTACGGGGCGGAGTGCTCCCGCGAGTGTTGCCAGAGCGCCTTGTCGAGAGTCCGCAGCGACACGCCGCAGCGGGCGGCAAGCTCCCGGCATGCGCCGAGATATCCCAGCCAGAGGCTGACCGGATACTGGCTGCGCGGTTTGACCCCGAGCGATTCCAGCGCTCGTACATCGAGGATCGGATACGCGTCCGGGAACGCGAAATACAGCAGCGTGGAGGCCGTCGGCACGCCAACGCCCTCGAGCTCGAGCAGTGCCTCCATCCGCGTGGCCTCATCGGTGCTCGACAATGCTCGGCGCGTCGAAGTGGCGACCGCGGCCGCCGAATTCGATGCGACCTTCGATCTGCTGCGCACGGTCTTCCACGCGCAAACGGCGATGAACTCGGCCCGCGTGTAACGGCCGCGCGCCCGGGCCGCGGCGCCGGCGGCCTCGTAGCCGCGCTCGTCAATTGCCGGGAAGCGCGCGGCAAGGGCCGGGATCTGTTTGGCCGGGAACTGGAGCTTGAACGTCGGAGCGCGAGCAGGGGAGACAGGACTCGAACCTGCAACCCCCGGTTTTGGAGACCGGTGCTCTACCAATTGAGCTACTCCCCTGTTGCCGCTCGGAGTCTAGTGCAGCCCTGGACGTAGGACCTGAGGCCGCGGCGTCCCGGCACGACCGCATACGATCCCTGGGATGAAGTCCCACACCGTCTACCGCACGTTTCAGACCGCGAAGCGCCGCGAGTTCGTCAGGATCACCGAGGACGTCGAGGAGGCGGTCAGGGAGGCAGGGATAAGGGAGGGGATGGCGCTCGTCTCGGCGATGCACATCACCGCCGGCGTGTGGGTCAACGACGATGAGCCGGGGATCCAGGCTGACGCACTGGAGTGGCTTGACAAGCTGGCGCCGCCGAGCTGGAAGGAACCGGATGGGAACGTCGCGCGCGCGTTGCTGCCGAATCCGGGCGACTATCGGCATCACGGCGGCGGGGAGGACAACGGCGATGCGCACCTCAAGAACATGCTCGTACATCACCAGGTGATCGTGCCGGTCACCGACGGACAGCTTGATCTCGGCCCGTGGCAGGCGATCTTCTACTGTGAGTTTGACGGCGGCCGGCGCAAGCGCCTGGTGATCAAGGTCCTCGGGGAGTAGGCGGTGGCTGCATCGCGCGTGTTCGCGGACCGCGCGCTCGAAGGCCGGGTCGCACTCGTTACCGGCGGCGGCACGAATCTCGGCAAGGCCGCCGCGAGCGAGCTTGTCCGCTGCGGCGCCGCCGTACTGATCGCCGGGCGCCGCGAGGAGGTGCTCCAGCAGGCCGCCGCCGAGATCGGCGATCGGTGCGGCTGGGTAAGCGGCGATATCCGCGAGCACGATCAGGCGGATCAGATCGTGCGGACCGCGCTTGAGCGCCACGGACGGCTGGATTTCCTGCTCAACAACGCCGGGGGCCAGTACTTCGTGCCGGCCGAAGCGATTGCGACTAAGGGCTGGCGCGCAGTCCAGCGGCTGAACGTGGGGGGGACGCTGGCGATGTCGCAGGCCGCCTACGAACTCGCGATGCGGCCAGCGGGCGCCGGCATGATCGCGAACGTCACGGTCTCCCCGCACCACGGCATGCCCGCGATGGCGCACACCGGTGCCGCGCGCGCGGCGGTCGAGTCGCTGACCCGCGAGCTCGCGGCGACATGGAAATCCGATGGGGTGTCGGTGACGGCGATCGCGATCGGGCGCTTCGCGACGGAGTCGCTGCGCAAGTACCCGGGAGAGTTGTGGAAGAGCGCTGCGGCGACGATTCCGCTTCAGCGACTCGGCGAGGTAGAGGAGTACGGCTGGCTGGTGGCACTGCTCGCCTCGAGGCTCGGCCCGGCGTTGTCTGGCTCGGTGATAACGCTTGACGGCGCGCTCGACAATTGGACCGGCCGCTGGCCGCCCCAGGGTCTCGCCGAGGGGGGCCAGGTACCAACCGAGGAGCGGCGCCCCGGCGCGTGACGGCGCCCTTGTCCGGGTACCATCTCGACGTACCCGCGGGCGAAGTGTTGTGGTTGCACAGAAGCCTTCCAAGCTTCTAGGGCGGGTTCGATTCCCGTCGCCCGCTCTCAGCCCGCTCTCAGCCCTATCTCAGTCCGCTTTCAGCTCGAGGCCGTGCCGGTCGCGATCCCGGAAAGCTCCGGCAACTGCAACAACCAGGCCCCGACCGCATCACGGACAGAATCAAGGTCGCTCGTGAGACTGTGATTGCCCGTCACCTGAACCACCTTGCGCTGCGGTCCGGACGGCGGCATCCCGAATGGGTCATTCCTGCCCTGGACGACGAGGGTCGGGACGGTCACCTGCTCGAGCTCGGACAGCCGCGTCGGTGCGTTCGCCGACGCGGCCCGTCCCGGCGCGTGGAGTGGAAACGCTAGGCACAAAACCGCCACGGCCCCAGTCGCTTCTGCGGTTCTGCACGCGACGCGCGCGCCGGAGGAGCGACCACCGACGATCAGCGGCAGTCCAATCAGCGCGCGCTCGCGGAGTCGATCAACCACCGCGACCCACGCGGCGTCAAGCTGCCGTGCAGGCGCCGGAGACCGACGGCCCGCGACTCGGTACGGTTGCTCGACCAGCGCGACGGTCACTCCTTCTCGCACGGCGATCCGGCTCACGGCCTCCAGATCGCGTGCGGCGATGCCGCCGCCGGCGCCGTGACCGAGGACCAGCGCCGCCGCCGGAGTCGCGGCAGGGCACAGATGAGCACGGGCCGGTCCGTGCGGCGTTTCGATCTCGATCGGAGCGACCGATTTGGTGTCCGTTCGGCGTGCCACGCCGCCAGCCGCCTACGCGCGGGCCTGTGCCTTCAGCCACTCAGCTTTGTGCACGCGCTTGGCGGCCTGGTAATCAGCCAGGGCTTGCGCAGAATCCACATCGCCGAGCGTTGGGTGCCACGGAACCAGATCCCGTGCGGCCTCGACGCCGAAGCGCTTGGCCAGCACCGAGCCAAGTGCCTTGATCTTCATCTCGCCAAACCCGGGGAGCGCAGCGAGATTGGCTCGCAGCGCGGCGGAGTCGGCTGCCTGCGTCCAGATTCGCGAGGCGTCCCCGTCGTAACGGTCGCGGACATGGACAGCCAGGTCGTGCACTCGCTTGGCCATCGAGCCGGGAAAACGATGAATCGCCGGCTTGATACGGAAGATTGGTTCGAGATCGGTGGATGCGAGCGCATCCGGATCGAGCGTCCCGAGGCGGTTCCGAAGCTCGAGTGGCCCCGAGAACGCCTTCTGTACGGTCACCTGCTGGTCGAGCACGAAGCCGATCAGCAACGCCATCGGGTCTGAGACCAGCAGCTCATTGGCCTCGCCTGAATCGGTGAAATGAAGTTGATCCGGCACGGCTCGATCGTACCGCGCCAGACTTTCCGGGATGCTCGCCGCGTTCGTCTACTACAGAGCCAGCTCTACCCAAACGCACATGCCGTCGCGGCGGTCGGCTCCCCACTTGCGCCCGAGCGCTTCGACGACCCGTAGTCCGATCCCGCCAGGCATGTTGTGATCGCAAGGACGGAGGGCCGGGTCGCCGCGTGAGCGACCACGGTCTTTGACCGCGATTCTGACGCCGTCCGACAGCAGCTCAGCCCTGAGCTCAATCTCCTCGCTCGGCTCAGATCCAGAGTGCATGACGGCGTTTGCCGCCAGTTCACTGGTGACAAGTAGCGCCTCCTCCCGCACGGATGTGATCACGTCCAGGCGCTCCACCGCCCGGCGTGCCAGCCTCGGAGCCGAGGCGTCGCAGCGCAGGCGGAGGCGTAGGATCTCTGCCGGCCGCATCGACACAGTTGGGGGCTACCCACTCCGACAAGGTTGACGCGGCAGCTTTGTCCGGATCCTCCTGGCACAGAGAAGCTCAGCCGGTGAACGGCAGATGGTCGAGCATGCCGCTGACCTCGAACAGCCGATGCACCTGCGCGGAGCCCCTTGTCAGGAGCACCTGAGCTCCGTTTTGCCGGGCGAGCGTGTGCGCGACGACCACCTGCAACCCGGACGAGTCCATGAAGCTGACGCCGTCGAGATCAACGATCACGGGTCCTGCCCGATCGGCGGTCGCCGCCTGGAGTTTCTCGTCGAGTACCGGTGCCGTCGCGATGTCGAGCTCTCCGACGACGATCAGCACGGTCGCGCCGTCGCGTTCAACGGTGTCTATGCGGAAAGCAAGCTCCAATGCTCTGCGCTGCTCCAAGCGACTTAAGGACCACTGGGCCGCCCAACTCACGCGGCTTCTGCGCAACGATTCTATGGACTGGCGGGCGGAGGCGGATGCTCGGCACCAGTCGACCCTGCCGCGTTGCACTATTAAGCAGCGTTAGGGGCGTTCGAGGACACGGTTAGCACGACAGGCAGGACCGTTTCTCGCCGGGAAAGCCACATATGCTGCTCGCCGGAGGTGCGGTCGCACGGTCGGCGCATGGACAAGAGATGAGCGCCCGCAAGACGCATCGAGACCAGGATCAGGCCACTGGCGGTGGAAGGCCCAGGTATCCCCGCGTTCACGGATGGCAGCGGATCCTCGGCGCGATCTTGGCGCTGCTGTTGCTCGCGGTCGTCGTAGTGCCGCTGATCCCGCCGGATAGTGACGGCACTCGAGCTGCCGCCCGATCGAGAGGGGGAACCCCGGCGAGCGCCGAGGTGATGATTGATCCCCACGCAAGGCAAGTCGCGGTCCCGCGCTCATTCCTGGGAATCTCCACGGAGTATTGGGCCTTGCCGCGCTATGAGCGCCAGCTGCGGGTCCTCGAGCGGGTCCTGTCCCAACTGCGCGCACGCGGCGATGGGCGGTTCGTGCTCCGGGTCGGCGGCGACTCCGCCGATCACACGTTCTGGGAGCCGAGGATGCGCACGCAGCCGCGGTGGGTTTTCGGCGTGACGCCGAGGTGGCTGTCACAAACGCGCGTACTCGTGCGCCAAACCGGTGTGCGACTGATCATTGATCTGAACCTGTTGACCGATTCGCCCTTCACGGCGGCGAGGTGGGTCAGGGCTGCCTACCGCGCGCTCCCGCACGGAAGCATCGCCGGATTCGAAATCGGCAATGAGCCCGACATCTACAGCCGTTTCTACTGGCTGGCGATCGTCTCGCGCGCCGGGTTCGCCGCGCGAATCCTGCCGAGCCACATATCAGCCGGCCAATACGCGGCGGACTTCATGTCCTACGCGCAGATGATCGGCCAGGTAGCGCCCAGCGTGCCGTTGCTCGGACCCGCCTTGGCGAATCCCTTGCGCGATGCGCACTGGCTGCCGAGGCTGATCGCGGGAGCGCGATCCAGACTCAGTGTCGCCACCGCGCACCTGTATCCGTTCTCCGCGTGCGCAAAACCCCGCTCCCCGTGTAACCAACGATCCGGCGGATCCTGAGCGATCGAGCCTCCGCAGGGATGGCCAGCACCCTCAGCGGGGTTGTTCACGTCGCGCACCGGGCGCGGCTTCCGCTTCGCCTGACCGAGATGAACTCCGTCACGTGTGACGGCAGGCCCGGTGTCAGCGATTCGTTCGCGACGGCGTTATGGGCTCCCGACGCCCTGTTCGAGTTATTGCGGGCAGGCGTTGACGGCGTCAACGTTCATCTTCACGCCGATGCAATCAACGCCGCATTCCTTCTCCGTGGGAATGGGCTGCGTGCGCGGCCGCTGTTATACGGCCTGATCATGTTTGCCAGAACGCTAGGCCCGGGCGCGCAGCTCGTGCCGCTCCGATTGAACGCACCCCGCGCGCCCCATCTCAAGGCCTGGGCTGTGCGAACGCGGACTGAACTACGCGTGCTGCTGATTGACAAGGGCAGGCGCTCGACCAGCGTTCTGCTACGGATTCCCGGAACGGCGTCTGCGAGCGTGGAGCGGTTGAGTGCTCCTTCCGAGCGCTCGCCGACTGGCGTGACGCTCGCCGGCCAGCAACTGGGGGCAGATGCGCGCTGGCACGGACCGCGGACAGCCAGACGATTGTCCCTAGTGGCGGCGGTTACCGAGTGACAGTGCCTGGTATCAGCGCCGCTCTCGTCAGAATCCCGGCGGGGCGGGGCACCTGAGAACTGGACATTCGTCCAGTTGGCTCACGTCGTGGGGGTTGCCGGCCGATGTTCGAAATGAGTCATAGAACGACTGAGGGGCTCTCGTGAAGCCCCTCAATGCCAATCCGTATCAGCCGCCTCGCCACCCCATGGTGCTCCTTTCTGGTGGGTCGTTGGACTTGTTACCGGCAGGTTGACGGACGAACGTTTGAGCCGCTAGACCCAGAGGGGTTATGGCGCTCATAACTCCGCGTTGGGACGCGCGAAATTGCTGGCCACAGCTGCTGACAGCGATCGGCGCAGTGGCCGGCTACGGCACCCAGATCGGTAGTCGCTACGGATCACTTAGGCGCAGCCCCTACCGACTGAAATCTTGGAGTATGCGATCGCAGCGAGCGAACGATTGAACGTGCCCTCCCGTACAACATCCGATGTGCCTGGGCAGTTAAGAGGCCCGCGAAGGGGCGTGCCCGTTTTCGTGCAGCTGGCCGCGTTCGCGGCGGCGGTCGTGGTGGCCGCCCTCAGCGCGAACACGGCCCGGTGGGATCTCAGCTCGCTGCTGGTGATCGCGACGTTGACCCTCGCCAGCGACTTCACGGGGGTCGAAACCGGCTCTACGAAACTGAAGGTGTCGGGGAGCTTCCTCGGCCTGCTGCTGGCAGCAGTCCTCCTCGGCGGGCCCCCAGCCGCGCTGATCGGGGTGGTAACGGTGTTGATCGGATGGTTTCGCTGGCGCGAGGCCGGCCACTACCTTGGCAACAACATCGTGGCGTACGCGTGGTTTCCGCTCCTAGGTGGCCTGTTCTTCCATCTCACGACGAACGTCGCCCGCGTCGACTCGGGCGATCTCAACTACTACCTGCTCGTGTTCCCCGCGTTCCTGGTAGCGCTGATCTTGAACTTCGTGATGGTTGTCGGCTACCAGTGCTGGCTCGACCGCACGTCGCTCGCGCACAAGGCAGCCGAGGTAGGTGTGCCGGTCCTCCCTTCAGAGCTGTTCTCGGCGCTGCTGACGATGGTGGCCGTGTACCTCGCCGTGCAGCTGGGCACGGCAGGTCTGGCGCTGTTCGGGTTGGTTCTGGTGATCTTCCAGTACCTGGCGGGCGAGCTACTGATCTCCAAGCATCGCAGCGAAGCCTTGCAGCGAATGGCAACGACCGATGAGCTGACCGGCCTCGCCAACCGCGAGCGCTTCCGTGCCCGGATCGAGCACGAGATCCAGGAGGGCGGCCACGAGCATCGTCCATTCGCGGTGATGTTGATGGACCTCGACCGCTTCAAGGAGATCAACGACACGCTTGGTCACGACTACGGCGATGTGCTGTTGCGCGAGCTAGGTCCTCGGCTTGCCGAGGCGGTGGGGCCCGGCGGCCTAGTGGCGCGGCTGGGTGGAGACGAGTTCGCGATTCTGCCGGCGATCGCTACCGACGATCCCAAGAACCTTGAAGAGCTCGCCACCCGCCTGCTCGTGTGCGTACAGACGCCGTTCGTCGTCGAGGAATTCTCGCTTGAGATCGGTGCAAGCATCGGCGTCTCCCGGTTCCCGGCCGACGGCGGCGACGCCCATACGCTGCTGCGGCGAGCCGATATCGCGATGTACGCCGCCAAGGAGCGGGACAGCGGATTCGGAATGTTCACAGCCGAACAAGACGAGCATTCGATGCAGCGGTTGAACGCGCTGAGCGACTTCCGCCGCGCGCTCGAGGCAGGCGAGCTGGTCGTGTACTACCAGCCGATCGTCGATCTTCCCGAGCTCCGGCTGCACGGCGCGGAGGCATTGGTTCGCTGGCAGCACCCCGAGCAGGGCCTGGTTCGGCCCGGGGAGTTCATCCAGATCGTCGAGCAATCGGGCATGATCGCCCTGCTGACGCGCTATGTGCTCGACAGCGCGATCCGGCAATGCGCCCAATGGCGCCTGACGGGTGAGCAGATCTGCGTATCGGTGAACCTGTCGGTCCGCAACCTGATTGACAGCAGCCTGCCGGGGGAGATCGAGCGACTGCTGGCCGAGCATCTGCTGCCACCGGAGGCGCTGATCCTCGAGATCACCGAAAGCATGATCATGTCCGATCCCGAACGGGCGCTGGCGACGATCACCGATCTGAGCAGGCTTGGCGTGCGCTTCTCGGTCGACGACTTTGGTACGGGCTATTCCTCGCTTGCATATCTCAGCCGGCTGCCGATCGACGAGCTCAAGATCGACCGCTCGTTCGTCTCCCCGATGCTGACCGACTCAAGTGACCTGATCATCGTGCGCTCGACGATCAACCTCGCGCACGACCTCGGCCTGACGATCGTTGCGGAGGGCGTCGAAGATAGGCCGACACTCAACTGGCTCGTGCAGCTCGGCTGCGACCGCGTACAGGGATACCACCTCGGAAGGCCAATGCCCGCGGTCGAGTTTGCCGACTGGATGGACGAGAACGGTTACCCGTACTCGCGCGCCGTTGCTTGAGCTGGGCGTGTCACGCGAACTCCGGAGTGCTCCAGCCAGGCAGGACGTCCGGTAGGCCGTCACTGACCCGGTCACTGAACTGCGGGGCTCGCTTCTCCAGGAACGACGTGACGCCTTCGACAACATCGGCTGACTGACCGCGATAGAACATTCCCCGCGAGTCGGCGCGATGGGCGAGCATCGGGTGCTCGGCGCCGAGCATCCTCCACAGCAGCCGTCGCGCGAGTGCCACGGACACCGGGGCGGCGTTCTCCGCGATCTCCACAGCGAGCGCGCGGGCCGCGTCAAGCAGTTCGTCCTTCGGATGGACGCTTCTGACCAGCCCGCCGGCGAGCGCTTCCCGCGCGTCGAACACCCGGCCGGTGCTAACCCATTCCATCGCCTGGCTGATACCGACGATGCGCGGCAGAAACCAGCTGGAACAGGCCTCCGGGACGATTCCGCGCCGGACGAACACGAACCCCATCCGCGCGTCGTCGGCGGCGAGGCGGATGTCCATCGGCAACGTCATCGTTGCCCCGACGCCGACGGCGGGGCCGTTGATCGCGGCGATCACGGGTTTGGTGCACTCGAACACCCTCAGCGTGAACTGTCCACCGCCGTCCCGGGGCACCGCCCCCGGTGTCTGTGGCTGGCTCGGGTTGAGCGTGCCCCCGGCGGCCTCGCGCGCTTGCGCGTTGAAGGTCTCGCCGCCTGCGGCGAGATCGGCACCCGCGCAGAATCCCCGTCCGGCTCCGGTGACGATCACGGCGCGCACCTCGTCGTCCTGATCAGCACGATCAAACGCGTCGATCAGCTCACGACCCATGGTCGCGGTCCATGCGTTCAGGCGGTCGGGGCGGTTCAGCGTGATCGTCAGCACTCGGTCGTCGAGTTCTGTGGTGATCTGTTCGAAGTCCATGAATAGCTCCTCTCGGGGACACGGCCGGCGGCTAGCGTACGGACTCAGGCCAGACCCTGGGGGATCGGATCTCAGCGCTTCGAGGCGCGCAGCGTGACCGTCACCGACGCGACCGCTTCCCCCATTGCCGTGCCGCTGCCCGCTGCGCGGATGTCATAGCCGCCCTGGATGATGTGGGTGAATTCGTGCGAGAGCGTCCGCAGCGAGGTGTCCGTTGAGCGCATCAGGATGTACTGAGCCCCGGGGCCGATGTACGTGCAGGCTCGCGTGTAGAGGACCTTGAGATGATCGCTCCTCACAGTCGCGTCGTACGTCGGCATGCGCCAGAGCTTGCGCCGGTGCCCGTTCGCTCGGACAATCGATCCGAGCGGAATGTGACGCAAGGCGCCGTTCCCGGCGTCGTACGCATCGACGCGTAGGGGTGACGGGTCTCACCCCCAGGGTGGCTAGCCGTGGGACCCAACCGGAACGATCATGGACGCATAGACAACGCAGCACCGGCAACAGCAACTGCATTGCACGACGGCGTTGACAATCCACCGACGATCACGTGACCGGAGCGATCTGATGAACCCACAGCTGCACTACGTCATCGCAACAGAGAGAACGACCGAACTCATCCGTGAGGCCCAACAAGCCCGGCTCGCCCACGACGACCGACCGACCGAGTCACCATCCAGGCGAAGTAGCCTGGCAATTGGCATGCTTGCCAGGCTGTGGCCTCGGGCCGCTGGGAGCCAGCGCGTGCGCGCCGGTCGCATCTGAGCTAAGGGCCCACGACGCGAACCCTAAGCGCCGCGCGGGTCGCGCGTCACGACGAGCCGCGCGGCTCGAGGATCACGAGCGGGATCTCGCGGTCGGTTTGTTCCTGATAGCCGCGATACCCGGCGTACGTCGCGACCGCCTTCGGCCACAGCCGCTCGCGTTCCTGCGGCGTCGCGACGCGCGCGTGGACGGCGCGGCGCTCGCCCCCGATCTGCACGGTCGTCTCCGGATTCGCGCGCAGGTTGTGATATCAGGCCGGATTGCGCGGATGGCCGCCCTTGGAGGCGACGATCTCGAGATCTCGATCATCCTCGATGTACACCGATGGGTGGTGCGCTTGGTGGCGCTCCTCGCGCCGACGTGATCAAGCAGCAAGATGGGTGCCCCTCCCGGGAGCCGCCGGCCGATCCGGCCGTTGCTGACCCGATAGACCCACACGTGAGCGGCCATCACCAGGCGCACGACCGGCCACACCCGGTCAGCCAACGCCGTCCTGTCCATGCCGGGCATCGTACCCATCGCAGAGGCTCATCTTGCGCTGTTGTAAAGCCGGCGCACGACGTCGTAGATCTGTGATGCCGTCTGGAGCCTGCGCGGGCAGCAGGGAGGGCCTCCGGGCGCGGAGATCCCAATCTCGAGGTGGGGCGAGTTGGAGATGCCGACCTGGCCGCAGCCCACTTCTGCAATCGGGTCGCCGGCGTTGACGTGGGCCCCGACTGCCACGAGCGCCGGCTCAGCGTGCCCGTAATAGACGTAGCGTCCGCTCAACGAGCCGCCGCGGATTTTCAGGATCGGTGCGTCGGGGCCGAAACCGTCGATGCCTTCAGCCACGATCGTGCCCGGGGCGATAGCCACCTCCACGACGCGAGAGCCGCACGCATTGCCGACGGTTCCGATGTCGACTCCTTGGTCCAGGGTCCAATCGGCGGGTGGCAGCACGCGCTGGATTGGCTGCAGTGGGAACACCAGCGTCGTCGTGCCGGCGGCAATGATTGTTTTTCCGATTTCACTCCAGGCTCGCAGCAACGCTGCCGTCCGCACGCCGACCGTGCCAGTCACCGGACGCAAATCTGCGGCGAGTTGGAAGCGCATCACGGCGTGTCGCGTCAAGGCCCCAAAGATCCCGTCCGCCGTCGTGGCGATTCCCACGGCTGATAGCCACCCTTGGAGGGTCTTGACGTCAGCGCCGCGAGCCCCGACCCTCAACACGCTGCGAAACGGAGAGCTGATCGCTTTCAGCGGGCCGCTGGTCTCCCGCCTGATTGTCTTTCCGATTTCGGTCCAGGCTCGAAGCAGCGTAGCGGTCCGGACGCCGACCGTGCCGGTCACCGGACGCAGATCTGCGGCGAGTTGGAAGCGCATCACGGCGTGTTGCGTCAAGGCCCCAAAGATCCCGTCCGCCGTCGTGGCGATCCCGACGGCTGATAGCCACTGCTGGAGCGTCTTGACGTCCTTGCCGTGGGCTCCGGCCCTCAACACCCTTCGAAGTACGGGGGCGCTGGAAGACCCGGCGGCGGACGGTGCGTCTGTCACTCCGGCGAGCGTCGCCGACACCACCAGTAGAGCCGCAAGGCGAGCAACACCGCAGCGCCGTCGCTTGCGGCAATTGTGTGATGTGACTGAACAAGACATAAGCGCACGCCCCGACGCCGCCTGATGGTCGCGAACCGGTCGCCCGCCGGCCGTTAGCGCGCACGCCCAATGGCGCCTCCGGACCGTTTCCGGCCGGACTACGGTCATTGAATTCTGCAAACGACGTGGAGTCCCTTCCGGGGCTGCGCTTTTACGCGCTGCGAAATGTCAGTTATCGGACCTGATGCACCGCTTCCAGGGCTCGAGAAGCGGTCCTGCGGCGGCCGCCATTCCCAGCGCCTGAGCTGCCGAGGTCACTCACGTGAGGAGGGGAGAGGCTGAGAGGCGGGTGGCCACTCCGGCGCCGCGTAAACTCGCCCGCCGCTGTCGGTGCTGTATGACCCGATGCGCCACGAGCAGCTCGCCGAGACGCAGTGGAGTGCGCCGCGCGCGCGCGATGCGGTAACGGCGATCTGCCGCGATGTGGAAACGGCGTTCGACCCTCATGGCGCTGGCGCGTCTCTGCTGGTCGGATCGAGCGGGATCCTGCTCGTCGCCCACCGTCTATCGCCGTCGGCTGGGACCGCCGACGCGCTCGCCGACGCGATCGCTGCGAACGTCGAGCACCGATCGAACGAGCTGTTGCTCGGCGGTGCCCCATGGCCGCCAAGTGCCGTCCAGAGGCCGAAGACCATGCCTCCGGCTTGAAAGAAACAGACCTCGTCGTCGGGTTGGCGAGCTCCGGTCCAGCCGAGCGCCTCGTAGAAGCCACGCGCTCTGGCAAGGTCGGTTACGCCCAGCGTTACAAGACTGATCCGTTGCTCCACTGGTCCTCCTAGCGCTGACGGCGCTTGCGCCGACCGCCCGTGACTTGCCACGGACCGGGCGTCAGGTCAAGGACGAGATTTACGACCCAGACGATCAGGGTTGCCTCGACCAAGGTCCAGAAGCCGTGGACATAGAAGCCGCTGACGATTTCCTTGGTGATCACGAGCATCAGGAGTGAGACGAAGAACCAGGCGATCCCGAAACTGAGGATCGCGAGCGGAAGCGTGACCAGCCTCAGGAGCGGCTTGAGCATCGTGTTGAGTACTCCGAAGACCGCAGCGGCCGCGAGCAGGGATCCAGCGCTCGCGACGTGCACGCCACCCAACAAAGCCGCCACGACGGCGAGCACGAGTGCGTTCGTGAGCCACGAGATCCCAAGCCGCACCGGGAGCGACGGCGACCGGGCCTCGTGATCAGCCGTTGCCCCACTTTGCCTCTCCGTCACGCCCTCAGCCTATGCGAACCGCCCGTCAAAGCCAAGTGGCACGTCCGCGCGCGCCGGGAAAAGCAAGGCGCGAAGCGTCCAGCCTGCCCAAATTCAGCCGGCAACAATCGTCGCGGCGAGCGCGATCCGATGATCCTTTGTCCAGGGCGGCCCGATCGTTGCCCGAGGTCCGTGCAGGACCTCGTCGGCCCGCTCAGCCAGCAAGCTGACGGCTTGATCGACCACTGCCTTCGCGTGATAGAGGCAGACCTCCCAGCCACGAGCATGTTCGAGCTCGGAGAGCTCCTGGCGATACATGACGCCGTCGGCCCGGGCCTCATATGGCGCGCGACGCTGGACGGCGATGTCGTCGGGGAAGTCGAGCGGCCAGGCTCGGAGCGAGATCGAGTGCAGTGGCGCGGGCAGCGCGGTTGCGAGCTCGTCGAGTGCAGCTGACGTCGCGCGAGCGACGGACGCTCGCGCCCTCGCGACCAGCGCGGCCGTAGCTGCGACATCGAGACGCCGGCTCTCGTAGTGAATCGGTGCCGCCGACACGCCGGGTTCGATCAGCTCGATCCGTCGGCGGTCCACTACCCGATGATCCTCCGACGCCGTCACCGCGATGGCCCAGCCGAGATGATCTGCAATCGCCACGCGCATATCGCGAATTGATACACGCTGTGACGTCGACGCGTGTCGTAGGCTGGAGATCGTGGCCGCGGTATCCGCCCAGAGCGACGCCTTCGAGCGCACGTTGCGCGAGGTGTGCGAGCGGTTGGCGCCGATCGACAGGACGCCGTGCTCAGCGGGCGAGCGCGAAGCGGCCGAATGGATCTCCGCGCGGCTGGGCACGGCGGGCGTCGCCGATGTCGCGCTCGAGGAGGAGCGGAGCTGGGGCGGGTCTCCTCCCACTCTGGTTGCGATGGGAGCGCTTGGGATGGCCGGCGCCGCGCTGGCGCTCGCGAACCGACGCATGTCCGGGGCCCTGCTCGCGGCGGCGTCGATCGCTGGCGTGCTCGACGAGGCCGAGAACGGGCCGCGGATCGTGCGGCGGGCGCTGCGCCGCCGTCGGACCACGGTCAACGTGGTCGCGCGCTTGGAGCAGCAGGGCGCGGACCGGACGCTCGTTGTGCTCTCTCACCACGACGCGGCCCAGACGGGATGGCTGTTTGATCAGACCCTGCAGAGGAAGTTTGATAAGCGGTTTCCCGGGCTGCTGCGGCGGGTCAAGACCCAGCCTCCCGAGTGGTGGATAGGCGTGGCGGGGCAGTTAGGCGCCTTGCTCGGCGCCGCGAGTGGCCGCCGCGCAGCGGCGGCGACGGGGCTCGTCGTCACCGGCCTCGCCACGTGCCTCGTGGCTGACGTGATGCGCAGTCCGACCGTTCCCGGTGCGAACGACAACCTCTCGGCTGTCGGTCTGATCGTCGCGCTCGCTGAGTTGTTGCGCGACCGGCCGATCCCCGGCTTGCGGGTCGTGCTCCTGTCCGCCGGAGCCGAGGAGGCGCTCCAGGATGGGATCCGCGGATTCGTTTCACGCCACCGGCACGAGCTCGACCCGGATCGCACGTGGATGCTGAACTTCGACGCGATCGGCTCGCCGCGACTGATCATGCTCGAGGGCGAGGGTCCGTTCTGGATGCAGGACTACACCGATCCGTCGTTCCGTGATCTGATCGAGCGCTGCGCCGCCGAGCAGGGAATCGCGCTTGAACGGGGATTCCGCGCCCGCGCGTCGACCGACAGTGTGATCACCAGTCGCGCCGGCTACCCGAGCGCCTGCCTATGTTCGCTCAATGCGTGGCAGGCGATGTCGAACTACCACCTGATGAGCGACACGCCTGACAACCTCAACTACGGGACGATCGCCGAAGCGACCCGGATCGCCTACGCGGTGGCGCAGCACCTCTCTCGCCATGCGCGTGGGGCCTGATCTTCTTCTCAGAAACGTCGGGCGCGGTGCCGGTCACACGTGACGGGAAGCGTTTGAGCTGCGCGTGGCTCGCTTTGTGGATGGACCGCGCCTGCAGATGGCGACGTCAGGCGGCGTGCGGCGCGTCGACGAGCTCGTACTCTCGCTGCAGGTCGGCAAAACTGATCCCCTGTCTCTTGCGCCCTTCAGGCCGATCGATGCAAGCTTCTACGAGACGGTCGGCTCGATGTATCTGCTTGATCTGGACGGAGAACTCAGGTCCGTGGTGCTGCCACACCTGACCTATCTGAACGACTTCGCGAATGATGTTGCGTTGCCCTGTTGAAGCTCGGGGCATGTTGACCTCCTCTTGTCAGGGCGATCGAGAGAGTCGAACTCTCGTCGCTCGGTTACCCGAGCGCGGTCGGATGTGTGAGCTAGGGATGGCATCCTCAACGCCGCCACCGGACGAACCAATCGCCATGCTGTCTATGGTCATTATCGGCAGCATGGAGGTCTGTGGTAAGCGAAGAACCTGCTGCTGGCCGCCGCCAGCGGCCGTCCGCTGAGCGTCGGGCCTGCTGATGGGTCCCGCCTGCCGCCGCTGCGAACCGACGACACATCTCGCGGGTCGGGCAGCAACGCTTATCCAGCTCAGCCAACGGGCCGATGAAGGACAGTAGAAGAGGCGGCAGTTCCGACACAGCCGCCGAGAGCAACCCCCCCGACGCGAGTCCCGACGAATCCCACCGCCGCGACTTGTGTCTGAAAGCGCTGGAGGACATGACTTCCACGACATCAGAGCGCCACCGCCGCTCACACACCTCAAAGCACCCGCGTCCATTCCCCGCCCAGTGCGTCATCGTCTACGGCGACGAACGCGCTCCTCACACCCGCATGTTTCCGGATCTCGCCGGCGAAACCGTCACCGACCGGGAACTATGGACCCCGGCGCGTCTGCGCACCGGCGGCGCCTGAAACACCCCCGGCAAGCGAGGAAGCGCGAGCGCGGGGTGCTCAGCGCGCGCATGCGCTCTCAGCTCACGGACGCCCCGATGAAGGCGAGCGTTTCGGCCTCGATGCGCGTCTTCTCGCGCCCTGTCAACGAGGACAGGGGTCCGCGGAAGAGGACCGCGAGTCCATGAACGGTGGCCCAAGTTGGGTATTCGATGTTCGGGCGGCGGGCGGGCTCTAGAAGTCCGGCCTGGACGAGGTTGTCGAGCGCCGACTGCAGATGGTCCAACGGTCCCGGTTCGTCGGTTCCGAGGCTGGGCGGATGGTCGGTCGCCGCGAATGCGGTGTCGAAGAGGCCCGGCTCTGTGCGAGCGAAGTCGAGGTACGAGGTGCCGACAGCCTGGAGCCGGAGTCGGGCGCCTGTCGGTGTGTGCGGCCCCGCACGGACCTGGCTCATGCGATCGCCCATGCGTTGAGCCAGAACTCTGACTGCCTCGTCGCGGACCGCCGCGAGGAGTGCATCACGGTCGGCGAAGTGTCGGTATGCGGCGTTTGGAACAACCCCGACGATGCGCGTCACCTCGCGGAGTACGACTGCCTCCGGACCCCCCGACCGCGCGAGCTCGATGCCAGCCTCAATGAGCGCTAATCGAACCGCGCCGCGGGGCCGCGGTCTCCGGCGTCCAGATGGATCGCTCGCGTGTGTCTGACCTGCGGTTCTCTCATCGCCTGCTGGCACTCCACGAGATTCTAGTGGACAGCGTCCACATATGTGATAAAGTGGACATCGTCCACAAATCGACAGACAGGAGAGGCGTCACTTCGAGCCTCGTTGATGCGATCCGGGGGCTAGCGCGCGGCCACGGCGTCGGCCAGGCCATCCGCCCCACGACCCCGGCGAAGCCGTGTTCGCTGTAGCACGTCCCCGCGTGCCGACAGGGCTCGGCTCGGCACCAGCCTGATCCAGGAGACCATGACATGACGACGACGATCGAACAGCCCTACGCCACGGGCCTGACCCGCTCCAACATCGAACGCGCCTTGGCTGAGGCCGGTAAGCAAACCCACGCGCTCCAACCTTCTGACCTCGCGATGCTTGAGGACTTCCATAGCCTCGGCCGTCTCGCCACCGCCGCCCTAATCGAGCTGGCGCAAATCAGCGCAAGCGACCGTGTCCTTGATGCCGGCACCGGAATTGGCGGGACCGCCCGGCTGATCGCCGCCGAGCGAGGCGCCCGTGTCACCGGCGTCGACCTCACCCCCGAATTCTGCGAGGTCGCCAACTGGCTCAACAACGCCGTTGGGCTCGCCGACATGATCGATGTCCGCACCGCCGACGTCACCGAGCTTCCATTCGACGCGGCCTCCTTTGACGTTGTGATTAGCCAGCATGTCCAGATGAACATCGCGGACAAGCCCCGGCTCTACGCTGAGGCGCGTCGCGTCCTCGCGCCCGGCGGTCGCCTCGCGCTGTGGGACGTGACCGGCGGCTCCGGAGGCCCGCTGCACCTACCGGTCCCGTGGGCTAGCTCGCCCGGGCATAGCCATCTCGTCACTCCCGAACGGCTCGCCGGGCTACTCCGCGAAGCCGGCTTCGCGACCGCTCACTGGAACGACCTCACCGAGCCAGCCGAGAGAGCGATGCGTGAGTTTCTCGCCGGCGAGCAACCGCCCCTCGGACTCCACGTATTCGTTCCAGACTTTCAGGCTAAGGCGGCCAATCTTGTTCACAACCTTGCCGAGGACCGGGCCCGCCTGATCCAGGCGGTCCTCACCGTGGACGGCGACCTGCCCTGGGCGCCATGAGCGCTGCCGATCTGCCGTGCAGGACAGCTCAGCGCGCCAGCTCGCTGCTGGCCGCGGGGTCGACGCGGCGATTCTCATTCCCAATCGGGTGGTAGGGTCTCGCGCGCAGGTTTCGCGAGCCGGGCAGCCGAGGCGTCGGACGTCGCCATATTCGAGGGAGAGACTTATGGGCCAGGATGAGAAGACGTTCGACGGGCAGTGCTACTGCGGTGCCGTCAAGATTGTCGTTACGGGCGATCCGGTGGGCGCCGGCTATTGCCATTGCGCCTCCTGCAGGAGCTGGTCTGCCGGCCCGGTCAACGCATTCACGCTCTGGAAGCCCGAGGCGGTGAAGGTGATCGAGGGAGAAGACCAGATCGGCGAGTACCACAAGAACGAGCGCAGCTATCGCCAGTGGTGCAAGGTCTGCGGCGGCCATCTGCTGACACGTCACCCGCAGTGGGATCTGGTCGATGTCTATGCAGCGACGATTCCCTCGTTTCCATTTACACCTGGAGTGCACGTCAACTACGAGTCGACGGTGCTGCCCATAAAGGATGGCCTCCCCAAGCTCAAGGACTTCCCCGAGGAGCTGGGCGGCTCCGGCGAGACGCTCGCCGAATAGCGACGCGACCCGCGGGGGATCAGACGGCCGTCGGGGCGCGCGTGACCCAGCTCGCCAGCGACCGTTGCGGCCTGTGCGGCGGCATAACCCGGGCTTGTGCAGAGGTGGCGAAACCGGAGCCTTGGTAGGTGATCCAATGCGGGTGGTTGTAACTGGCGCTGCTGGGATGCTCGGGCGGAAGCTGGTCGAGCGACTCGCCGGCGATGGGGTCCTTGGAGCTGAGCGGATCTCGGAGATGGTGCTCGTCGATGTCGTTGTGCCGCCGCCGGTCGAGGCCGACGAGATTGATGTCCGGATCCTCACGGCTGATCTCGCCGAGCCTGGCGTTGCCGAGGCTGTCGTGAGCGGCCGGCCGGCCGTCATCTTCGACCTGGCCGCGGTGGTGTCGGGCGAGGCAGAGAACAACGTCGAGAAAGGCTATCGAGTCAACCTCGATGCAAGCCGGCTCTTGTTCGACGCCGTGCGTTTAACCGATCACGGCTACCGGCCGCGTCTCGTCTTCAGTTCGTCGATTGCGGTCTTCGGGCCCCCGTTTCCGGACGTGATCGGCGACGGGCAAGCGATGACCCCCGCGACGAGCTACGGGACGCAGAAAGCCATGACCGAACTGCTGCTTTCCGATTACAGCCGGCGCGGCTACTTCGATGGCATCGGCATTCGGTTGCCGACGGTCTGTGTGCGGCCGGGCGCGCCGAACCTCGCGGCCTCGGGATTCTTCTCGAGCATCATTCGCGAGCCGTTGCATGGCGAAACGGCCGTCCTTCCGGTCTCACCGGACGTGCGCCACTGGTTTGCCTCCCCGCGGGCGTCCGTTCGATTCCTGCTCCATGCGGCGAACGTAAATAGTGAGACGATCGGTCACCAGCGATCGCTGACGATGCCTGGTGTCTCGGCGACCGTCGCTATGCAGCTCGACGCGTTACGACGCGTGGCGGGGGAGGACGTCGTATCGTTGATTCGGAGCGAACCGAACGAGGACATCGCACGCATGATCGCCGGCTGGCCGCGTGCTTTTGACGCCCGTCGCGCCGCCTCGCTCGGCTTCCGTGCTGAAGCAACGTTCGATGAGATCATCCGCACGTATATCGATGATGAGCTAGGCGGCGTGGTCGGCATGACAGACGACCGATGAGATCAGGGGCGTCGCTCCGGTCGCCCCAACCGCGAACTCGGCGGCGACCGGCGCAGCTCGGGAGAGCGCGGCCTAGTGCGTCCAGTCGAGCAGCTGACGCGGCGTCAGGCCCGCGAGGCGCCGGGCCTCGCGGGTCAGGTGCGGCTGGTCTGCGTAGCCGGCAGCTACGGCTGCTGTGGCGAGGTTCGCGCCGGGCGCCGAGACGAGGCGCATGAAGCGCTGAAAGCGCAACACGCGCTGGAGTGTCTTCGGGCCGTAGCCGATGTGGTCGCCGAAGCGGCGTTGTAGCTCACGTTCGCTGACGAACGCGCTGGCAGCTGCGTCCGCAACGCTCGCGTGACCGTAGTCCAGCGCCCGCACAGCGTCCTGCACGACCGGATCAGGGTCGGCGACGGCGCGCAGCGCGCCCATCAGCTCCTCGGCAAACGCCCGCAGCGCCGACTCCACGCGCTGCGCTTCGCCGAGTCGCTCGTCAAGGCGCCGCGCCAGTCCGGGGGAGATCGCGCCGAGGTGAACGTGACGGTCACGCAGCTCCGCGGCGCGAACGCGCAGCAGCTGTGGCGCGGTCCCCGGATAGAACGACGCGCCGAACGCGACCATCCGCTCGAGCTGCGGCGGCGTCAGATAACGCGTCTGCGGCCCGGCGATCCGTACGCCGATCCCGCTGATCCAGGCGAACGAGATCCGCCCGTCCGGCAGCAGCCGCCGCCCTTCCGGAGGAGGCAGGCCGTCGATCCGATGGACCCACAGCCGCTCGACGAACTGCCTCAGCCGCGACGACGGCACGATCTCGGCAAATGCATTCATTGTCGTATTCAGGTTACGGCTCCCGGTTGCTGAGGATCAGTCCACCTGGGTCATACCCGCGCTCGATCGCCTGTAGCCGCGCCCACGTGTCAGCGTCGAACCCCTGCGCGGGGTCGGTTCCTGCGCGGGCCGAGCTCATCAGCACCTGGGGCGCCACCCACGGCGCGAGCGTCTCTCGCAACGCGTCGAGTGCCCGGTCGACCGCTGCGCCGGCGCTCGCGGAACCAGCGATGCCGCCGCCGAACACCGAGTAGGAACCGGACAGCGACCCAAGCGCGCCGTGGCCGTCCGGTGGACTTGCCAGCGCCCCGCCTAGGTGACGGAGCTCGAGGATCGTGAGCGACGACAGCGCGTCGGATCTGATCGAGTGTGCAAGCCGCTCGACGGTTTCGTCAGTGATCGTGTCGAGCATGAATCCGCCGCCGCGGGCCGGGGCGGGATCCTCCGGGTCGCCCGCCACGCGCACGAGCTCCGCCGGCTCGATCCGGTTGAACGTGTCGGCCAGCACTCCGCCGAGTGCTCGCAGCTGCGCCAGGCAATCGGGCTCGCCGCCTACGTTCACCGCGATGACGGCGACGATCTGGCGCCCGCGCAGCGGTGGCGGCGGTCCGTCGACGTCGGGCACCGCAATGAACCGGATTACGAGGCTCAGCTCCTCTGGCGCGTCGAGTGTGAGCTCGCGGAACAGAGCGAGGACATCACCTGCGCGCGCGGCCGGCCACACCAGCATGCCGCCGTACAGCTCGGACAGCGGATACGCGCGCAGCTCGAGAGACGTCACGATCGCCGAGCGGCCGCCACCTCCACGCAGCGCCCAGAACAGATCCGGCTCGTTATCGGCGCCCACGCGACGGCGCTCGCCGGATGCGAGCACGACGTCGAGCGCGTTGACGTTGTTGGCCGCGAGCCCGTACGTGCGGCTCAGCCAGCCGATGCCGCCGGCCAGCGCAAGGCCGGTCACGCCAACCGTGGGCGAGAGCCCAAGCACCGGGGCGAGACCGTGCTCACCGGCCGCGCCGGCCACGTCTCCCGCACGGGCGCCCGCGTCCACTCGCGCAAGCCCGGCGTCGGGGTCGACGCTCACGCTCCGCATTCGCGAGGTCTTCAGCAGCAACGCGCGTTCCAGCACACCGAGCACCTCGGAGCCATGGCCGGTCGACTGCGGCGCGATCCGCAGGCCCTCACGCGCCGCGAACTGCACCGCAGCCTGAACATCTTCGGGGCCGGCCGCGTCGACGACCGCGGCTGGGCGCTGGTCGACTGACAGGTTCCAGCAGGCGCGCGCCTCATCCCAGCCCTCGTCCCCGGGGAGCACGACGGCCCCCCTCCGGACGCCGTCACGCAGCTCAGCATAGTTGTGATCGATTGAAGTCATCCGGACAGCATTCCCGAACGGAGCGCGGCAGTCTTGAACAAACCCGACAGGGCTACCCCGGTGGTGGATGGTCGTGGGAGCATGTCCCCTGGAGAATCGTTGGCAGAGCACACAACGAAGGGATCCCGATGGAAGCGCATCTCAGCAACCGTCATCGCAACACGGTCGAGAGGATCTTCAGCCATCCGCCGAGCCGCAACATCGAGTGGCACGATGTCGTATCGCTGCTGGAGACGATTGGAAGTGTTACTCACGAGCACAACGGCAAGCTCAGGGTTTCGCTCGGCCCTGAAACCGAGGTGTTCCCCGCACCTCATGGAAAGGACGTCGAGGTGCAGGTCGTGGTCGATCTGCGGCGAATGCTGAAGCAGGCCGGTTTCGCGCCAGACCGTTCCCCGGCCATCGCTGATCAGAGCGCGCGGGATCATGGTGACGGTCAGTGGGGCGAGCCGACCTAGGACGGTGCTGAACTGCGGAGACCATCGAGCCCTATCACGTGGGAGGCGCTCGTTTCCCGGGACGTGTCCGAGCCGCGTTTTCACTTCGTTTGTGTGCCAGCTGCATTGGTCAGCCTGCCAGCAGAGTGGGTGACCGAGATGCTCGGGGACGGCGAGATCGCGCTTCTGGCCGACCGCGGCGGCTTCGCCGCGATCAACGAGGTTGCGCACACGCTGGGGCTGACCAGCGTCCCACTCGTACGGCGCGAGAAGACCGTGGAGCGTCAGCAGGACACGGTGATGGCGTACGCCGATCGCCTTCCGCTCGTGTGGGTGGGCGAGAACTTCAGCGAGACGGTCACCGCCTGGGCCCGCGCCCGCGGTCCGATGACCTTGCTCATTGAGGCGTCGGGCCCGCTGTCCGAGGACGAACGCCGCCGGATTGACCGGTTCGTGGCGATCCTCGGGCGTCAATCCGAATAGCCAAGCGCGTGCCAAGACAGCCGCATCGTTTTCCCGGCCTTTCAGGCTCGCCCGCGCCTCGATAACGCGTGGATTTTGGGTGTCGTGGTCTAAAGACTGACGGGCGGCGCCTAAACGGTGGGGCCAATGATTGTGCGTTTGACCGATGTGCGGGGCGCTCCTGAGCGGAATGATCTCGTGACGCGATTCACGGGGTGGGGTTCCCCGCTCATTGCGGTTCCGGCGGTTCGTGGTACGCGAGCTGCGCAATCTTGATTCTTGAGGGAGCGTTCTGATGGGCTTACGTTTGAGCTGGTGCCGGGGGGGCGTAGCGTTGCTGATCGGTCTGACGGTCGCGAGCGTGGGCGTTCCGGCGCCTGCGGCTTGGGCCGATGCGGTGACCCACGATTACACCAGCCCGGGTTCCTACGACGTGACGATCCCGCAGTACTCGGCCTCGGTCCACGTGATTGCGATCGGGGCAGGCGGAACGTCAGTGAATACTGGCGGCCCCGGCGCGCCCGGCACCGAGGTCGACGCGATCTTCCCGGTCGCCGCTGCGCAGTTCGCTGCGGGGGACAATTTGCACGTGACAGTCGGCGCCGTCGGCGCTGGCGGCGCGGGCGCGAGTGGCGACGAGGTTGGCGCCGCTGGTGGCAACGGTGGTCAGGCGTCGTTCGTGACGGACACGAGCTTCGGTGGCGCCCTATTGGTCGTTGCCGGTGCTGGTGGCGGCGACGGCGGCCACGGCGCAGCCGCGCAAGGTGCTGACGCTGGTGGTGCAGGCGGCACTGTGCCCCAGAACCCTCCGGGCGGAAACGGCGCCGGTCCCGGAGCGGGCTCCGGCGGCGCGGCCGGCCAGCCCGGCGGCTGCACCGGCGTTACATCGGGCGGCTCCGCGACGCCGGCGGGCATCGCCACCGACGCGGGCGGCGGTGGCGGCGGCGGTGACGGATACTGCGGCGGAGGCGCGGGTAGCTCTGGCGGTGTCGGCGGTGGTGGCGGTGGCGGCGGTGGCGCGGGCGGCAGCTACTTCGACCCGGTCTCCGGAGCCACCGGCTCCGTCCAGTTCGCAGGCTACTCGAACTACGGCAACGGCTCGGTGAAGGTCATCTTCACGCGGGTCAACACAGCTCCGCAGATCGTCTCGGCGCGGTCGCTGGCGGTTGCCTCGAGCGCTGGGTCGGTCAGCTTCCCAGTCGCCGCTACGGGGTTCCCGGCGCCGTCATTCTCGCTCTCGGGAGCGCCGTCGTGGCTCTCTATCGACCCGACCACCGGGATGCTGTCGGGCGCGATTCCCGCGCGCACGGCTGGTCGGTTCACGTTCACGATCACCGCGACCAACGGCGTCGCGGCGGACGCGAGCCAGCCGTTCACTCTCGATGTCACCGCCCCGCCGCTGACAGCGAGCGCGCCCGGCACGATCGCGGGCAACGTGGGCATCCCGCTCTCGGCGACGCTGAGCGCCAGCGGCGGGATCGCGCCATACACGTGGTCGGTGGCCTCGGGCACGCCGCCAGGCCTGAGCCTGAGCCCGGCCGGACTGATCACTGGCACGCCGACGCGGACCGGCACCAGCAGTTTCATGGTGACGGTGAGCGACAGCGCCCTGCCGGCGGCCCAGTCGGTGACCGCGCGCGTGACGATCACGATCGCTGCGCGGCGGTTGACGATCACGACCAGCTCGCCGGCCGCCGGCCAGGTCAGCCGTGCGTATTGGCAGATGCTGAGCGCGGTGATGGGGGTCGCGCCGCTGCAGTGGACCGTTGCGAGCGGCAAGCTGCCCGGTGGCTTGAGCCTGAATCCCAGCTCGGGCACGATCAGCGGTGTGCCGACCTCGGCCGGCGTGAGCACGTTCACGGTGAAGGTCACCGACTCCACCACGCCAACGCGGATGAAGGCGACCGCAAAGCTCAGCGTCACGATCTACCCACACAATCCGGCGGTGTACGTCACCAATGGTGCGAGCAGCGCTGTGAGCTCGTTCGCGCTGACCGCGTCCGGAAACGCGGTGCCGCTGAGCGCGATCACCGGGGCAGCGACCGGACTCGACGGGACTACGGCCGTCGCGATCGACATCAGCGGACGCGTGTACGTCGCGAGCGCGGGCACCGATGAGATCGCCGAGTTCGCCAGCGGGACGACCGGCAACGTCGCGCCGTCCTCGATGATCACCGGCACCGCCACAGGACTGGCCTATCCCGAGGGGCTCGCGATCGACAGCGCCGGACGGCTATACGTCGCGAACCACTCGGGCAACAGCGTCACGGTCTATGCGGGCGGCGCGAGCGGCAATGCGACACCTGTCGCGACGATCACCGGATCGGACACCGGACTCAGCGGCCCGGCGGCAGTGACGATCGATCCGGCGGGGAACCTGTGGGTGGCCAACAGCGCCAACAGCAGCCTGACCGAGTATCCCGCCGGAGCCACAGGGGACCAGAAGCCGTTGGCGACGATCCAGGGCAGCTCGACCGGGCTCGACGAGCCGGGCGGCATGACCTTCGACGCCGCCGGCAACCTACTGGTCGCCGACACGTTTGGTCAGTCTCTGACCGAGTACGCAACGACCGACAACGGGAACGCCGCGCCGCTGCGCACGATCTCAGGAACAGCGACCGAGCTCTCGCTGCCGACCGGCATCGACGTCGATGCCGACGGGAACATCTACGTCGCCAACCAGTTCGGCGGCGTCAGCGAGTTCAGCCCAAGCGCGAGCGGCGACGCCGCCCCGCTGGCCACGATCACCGGCCCCGCGACCGGGCTCTCCGCACCATTGGGGCTCGCCGTCGCGCGCTGACGCGGCCAACGACCGAAGCCGAAGCCTCGGGAGCCCCGCACCGAGCGGGGCTCTCGACATCCGGCAACGATCAGCGACCTCGCGCCGGCTACGGCGCGGGGAGGCTTGCGTCCTTCGGCGCGTAGCGGTGGTGCAGCGACAGCGGGTTCCCATCTGGGTCCAGGCAGATCGCCTGCCAGCAGACCCCGGAGTCAAACGTATCGCTGACGAAACGCACGCCTTTTGCCTCGAGCCGCTGCCGTGCGAGGGCCACGTCGTCGACCTGCAGAGCAATCGGCATCGCATTGCGCGAGAAGGTGCCGCCGAAGTCTTCGGTGCGCATGATGGCCAGCGTAAGGTTGCCGGCCTGGTACTCGGCGCCCGGCCGGCTCCCGTAGCGCTTGACGAACGGCAGGCCGAGCGTCTCGCCGTAGAAGGCGGTCATCGCGTCGAAGTCCTTCGCCGGGATGCAGACGAAGTCCACGCCGGTGATGAGGGGGGTCGTATCGGTCACGGTGGCTTAGACCATCGGACTCCCGCCGACTCATCGGTCGACGGCGAATCGAGGACGGAGACGTCGTGATCGACCAGAACGCGTCGACCGGAGGATTCGGTAACAGGAGCACGGGTGTAGTCAGCGCCGGCCGAGCGCCTACTGTTCGCTCGTGGCTTTCGTCACCGAGCTGTGGTCAGACGGCGCCTGCTCCGGGAACCCAGGACCTGGCGGGTGGGCTTACATCCTCCTGGCGCGGCGCCCCGATGGCAGCGTGGCGAAGACGCTCGAGGGTCACGGCGGCGAGGCAATGACCACGAACAACCGCATGGAACTGAAGGCAGCGCTTCAGGGGCTACTGGTGCTCTCAGGTCCGACCACGATCACAATCCACCCGGACTCGGCCTACCTGGCGAATGCGTTCACAGAAGGATGGCTTCCGAAGTGGCAGCGCAATGGCTGGAAGAGCGGCAAGAAACCCGTCAAGAACCAGGATCTGTGGGTCGCGCTCCTCGCTGCCATCGAACCGCACACCGTCACGTGGAAGCGCGTCAAAGGACACAGCACGGTCGCGCTCAACAATCGCTGCGACGTCCTTGCGGTCCACGAGCGGGACATCCACGCCGGGCGCATTCCCGTCGGTACGCCACCGCCGACGTAGGCGAGACGCCATCGTGAACGGCCCGGCCGCGATGACGCAATCTGGCGCCGTAGCTATCGCTCGCTCGCCGGGCGGCGCCAGGCAAGCATCACTCCGTCCCCGATCGTCAGCAGCACGTTATGCACCCGTGCGTCCTGCTGTACTCGGCGAGCGAACTCCCGGATCCCGACCGTGCCCTCATCCGTGGCGGTCGCATCCAGCGCCGCGCCGTCCCGGAACAGGTTGTCCGCGACGACCACGCCGCGCTCGGCGAGCTTGGGCACAACGGCGTCGTAGTACGCGGGGTAGTCGGCCTTCCACGCATCGATGTAGACCAAGTCGAACGGTCCCTCGAGACCGGCGATCGTCTCGAGCGCGTTGCCAACGATCAGCTCGATGCGGCGCCCGTCTGGACTGGAGTCGAAGTGACGGCGCGCCACGGCGGCGACGTCCTCGTTAACCTCGATTGTCGTGACGCTGCCGTCGGCCGGCAACGCCGCCGCCATCGCCAGCGCGCCGACCCCAGTGAACGTGCCGATCTCGAGCACGCGACGCGCCCCACCGGCAACGATCAGCGCCTCCAGCAATCTAGACTCCGCGAGGCCACTCATCATCTCCGGCGAAGGGGTGTTGCCCTGCGTCCATGCGGCAGCGGCAGCGAGTGAACCTTCGAACGGACTCGTACGCTCCTCGGCGTACCTGACCACCGCTGACGCGACCGAATCGCTCACCGGCCAAGCTTACAGGCGGGCTTGTCAGCTCAGCCCGTCCTGAGCGGCCCTCGCCTCGCAGTGTCGCGAGCCGTGGAACTTGCCGAAGCGTGAACATCTCACGCTGTTTACTCTGACGGGCGGATGCTTGATGAGTCAGTGCCATGACGATCCGTAACTTGCTCGAGGAGACCGCGGGGGCGGCGGCCTCCTATCTTGAGGGGATCTCGGAGCGGCCGATTGGCTGGTCCGCCAGCGTGGAGGAGCTGCGTTCGGGCTTGGGCGGGCCGCTGCCGGAGCTGCCGGTCGATCCGAGGGAGGTGGTCACTGAACTCGCCGCAGCCGTCGAGCCCGGGCTTGTGGCGAGCCCCGGTGGGCGCTACTTCGGCTTCGTGATCGGTGGGGCTGCGCCGGCGGCGCTTGCCGCCGATTGGCTGACATCTGCCTGGGATCAGAACGCGGGGCTGTACGTCTGCGGGCCCTCAGCCGCGGTCGCCGAGGAGGTGGCGGGCGGTTGGGCGGCGGAGCTTCTCGGGCTGCCTGATGGGGTGTCGTTTGGCTTTGTGACCGGGTGTCAGATGGCGCACGTCACTGCGCTGGCTGCTGCCCGCCACAGCGTCTTTGCCCGAGTGGGTTGGGACGTCAACGAGCGCGGCCTGATCGGCGCGCCGCCGGTCCGTATCTTTGTCGGGGCCGAGCGTCATGTCACCGTAGATCGTGCCCTACGGTTGCTCGGGTTCGGCACCGCGAGCATCGTGCCGGTAGCGGCCGACGCGCAGGGTCGGATGGTGCCGGTCGCCCTTCGCGAGGCGCTCGGCCGCCACGATGGACCGCAGATCGTTTGTGCTCAGGCCGGCAACGTGAACACGGGCTCGGTCGATCCGCTTCAGGAGATCGCCGACATCGCTCACGAGGCCGGTGCGTGGCTTCACATCGACGGCGCTTTTGGCCTGTGGGCCGCGGCAAGCCCTGCCCTGCGGCATCTGGTCGCCGGGGCCGATCGCGCGGACTCGTGGGCGACCGATGCTCACAAGTGGCTCAACGCGCCCTACGACTCAGGGATCGCATTCTGTGCTGACCCAGACGCCCACAAAGCCGCGATGAGCATTCGTGCGGGCTATCTGGTCCACGCCGCTCCCGACGGCCCTCGCGATCAACTGGATTGGAATCCGGAGTTCTCGCGCCGCGCACGCGGCTTCCCGGTCTACGCGGCGATCCGCTCGCTCGGCCGTGCCGGGATCGCCGAACTGGTCGAGCGCTGCTGTGCCCACGCGCGTCGATTCGGCGAAGCGCTCGGAGCAACTCCGTACACCGAGGTGCTCAACGACGTCGTGCTCAACCAGGTACTCGTGCGGTTCCTCGACGACGCTGGCGACCACGATGCCTGTACGCGCTCGGTGATCGATGCGGTTCAGAACGATGGCACCTGTTGGCTAAGCGGTACGACCTGGCACGGCATGGGAGCGATGCGCATCTCGGTCTCGAGCTGGGCCACCACCAGCGACGACGTCGAGCGCTCAATCGAGGCGATCCTTCGCGCCGCGACCGAAACCCGGCCGAGCCGAAGCTGAGCTGAGCGGTGGGTACACCCAGAGGTCATCGCACAGACTCGCCGGGAGTCACGGCTGGGGAGACGCTTGAGCTGATAGGACGCGCGCGGGTGGATCAGTGCAAGGTAGGCGGTCAACGCCACGATGGCCACGGACTCGGCGGCGATCGCCACGACGATTGTTGTCCGGAAGCCGTAGTCAGTGAAGCCGAACAGGCTCGAGCTCTCGCTGATCCACAGGCCGATGAGTGACATCGCAGCAATTCCGATCCCGCTGATTGCGAGTAGCGCTCGGATTGGGGCGGCGAAGCGCTTTGCAGTGCGTTGCATGGGGAGCAGCAGCCCAGCCCCGACCAACGTGGCCGCGATGAAGTTCAACAGGAACAGCGTGCCGATCGTGGGCACAGTCGAGAATTGGTTCGCGGTGTACTCATAGAGATGGTCGGCGCCGGTGGCGAGCACCCCAACGGCCCCAACGATTAGCGTGAGGCGGGGTCAGATTGCGCGTGCGATGTGTGAGCATCAGGTACTCCATTCAGCTGGTGTAGCGGATATGCCTATGTGATCGGGAAGCTCCCGCCGGCCAAGCCCGAGGCTGCTTGCTCGACGGTCTTGCCGTGCGATTCGGCTAGAGCGCGCCATCGCCGTCACTGGGGCCGCCGTTGTTGTCGGCGTCTTGGTCGCCGCCGTTGTGTTGCGCGATTCCGGTGATTGGGCTGCCCGCCGCGGGCGCCTGCGCCTGGGTTGGACTGGTGGTGGCAGGAGCGCCGGATGCTGCTGGGGCGGAATGCGGAGAGTTGCTCGAGCCACCACAACCGGCGATTACCAATATAGATTTGGACGCCGAGCACCGGGCAACGTTTCCGAAGCGTTAGATAAGCTTTGGCAGCACAGTGGCTCACAGTCGCGTCGGTGCGCGTGTGCTCACACGGCGACAGCAGCGATTTGAGCTTGACGGCGCTCTCGTCGGGGCGATCACTACTGCAACGATCGGTGGCCGTCGGGTGAATGATGGGGGAGTGGAGTCGCCATCCGCCCAGTGCGGTTCAGGGGCTGGCTTCCGCTGAGCGGCGTGAGTCATGGCGGCTTGCCGACCGAGCGTCCTGCACGCAGTCTGGTGCTTGGACCGCCGCCCGCGGCCGTCGCCTTGCCTAGGCCAGGTTCGCCCGGCGTGCTGGGCCGCGGCGCCCGTCGGGACCGATCGGCGTGACGGTGACCTTCGCGCGCACGCCCTTGCCCACGTTCGCGATCAGGAGGTGGTGCTGGGAGGCGGTCAGCGTGCGCTGCAGGCCGCGGCCGTCGGAGAGCAGGATCTTCACCGTGTAGGTCTTCGCTCCGCGTGCGCCCGTGAAGCGCACGCTGAGCGCGC
This sequence comes from uncultured Solirubrobacterales bacterium, assembly GCA_963794285.1. Lineage (GTDB taxonomy): Bacteria > Actinomycetota > Thermoleophilia > Solirubrobacterales > Solirubrobacteraceae > Palsa-465. The sequence goes on along the minus strand of CAWCDS010000004.1, from coordinate 95,288 downwards.
CGCCCGTTCGCGACGCGCGGAGATGGCCGACGGCGCCCGGTCTCGGAATCGCCGGGGCGGTGTAGTGCGCGACCTCATTTGAAATGAGTGCGGCGCCGCCGCGGGTCGCCTGCGCGAGGATCTCGCGACGCCCGCCCGGGCCTTTGCCTGAGATGAAGCGCAGCGTCCCGGTCGCACGCTTCGCTGTGCCGATCGGGAGATCGCCGGCCGGGCCTCGTTCGACGAACACGATTGAGGTCCCCGGGGCGTTGCCGCTGACCCGGTAGCGCAGCGTCCGCTTCCGGCTCCTGCCGCCGAGCGTGGCTGTGACCCTGGGGGTGGCGTATCCCCGGGAGACCTGCAGTCCTGCGATCGCCGGCGAGCCGCCGACCGGGACGAGCGTGTAAATCCCGGCCTTCGGGTGCTCCAGCCCGACGTAGGTCGTGTTCGATTGCGGGGCTCCTGGGACGGTTGCGGCGGTTGTTGTCGTGTTCCTTATGTCGCCGAACGCAACGGGCACCCCGTTGGGATCGAGCAGGCTGACCCGTGGTGCGCCGCCGTTGCCGGCGACGGCGACCGTGTATGAGCTGGCCCCCGCCGGAACGGTGAACGTCTGCCCGGGCGCGCCGTCGCTCGCGCGGCGGACGGCGCTCGTGCCGGCGGGAGCGCCGTACTGGTCGGCGACGCAGTCGAAGACGTGGATCTTGATGTTGTAGATCGGGTCGGCCCAGTCGTGGGAGATGCTGCCCGGCGCCCCGAGGCACACTGCCAGACCGCGCTGGTTGGCTGCCACTGCGACCCGGTCGCAGAAGCCGAACGCGCATGCTCTCGCGTCGATGCTGCCGCCGAACTCCTTGCCGATGATCCCGAACTTCAGCGCTCCGGAGATTCCCAGCGTCGACGCCTCGCCGATCGTGACGTCGCCGAGGATCCGCAGCGTGCCGTCGCTGGAGTAGCGGAAGAAGGCATGGGCGATGTCGATCCCGAAGACCGCCCCTGATCCGGTGATCTGCACCACCACCGGGGGCCCGCCCTCGATCTGGAAGTCGCCTCGCACGCCAATCGCGTAGGTGTCGGGCGGGGCGATCGGTTGAAAACCGAATGTCACCCCGCCGGTGAACACAACGGGATCGAGCTGGAAGCCGATCCGGATCTCGTTCAGCCAGACGTCGCTGAAGACGAGGATGCCGGGGAACTCCGCGAGCCTGAAGTTCCCGCCGTTGAACGCGCCGTGGGCGAAATGGAGCTCTGCCCCGATCGTGACCCCGGGGCCAGGGACGATCGCGGTCGCGCCGCCGTCCCACTTGTCGCCGGTCGACGTGTATTGCAGGTTGGCGTCCTTGATCTCGAGCGCGCCGATGTCGACGTCGGCGATGTTGAAGTTCAGTGAGTCAAGGTGCAGCCCGCTGTGGGCGTCGACGACGAGCTCCGCGTGGCCGGTGATCCCGCCGAAGTAGTCGGGCATCTCCAGCTCGACCGGGATCCGCACGCCGTCCTTGGCCAGCACAACCTTGGCGCGGGCGCTGATCCCGAAACCCTCGACGTTCGCGGCGAACTCGTTCATCGGGAAGTCGAACAGGGTGGCGCCGATGTCGGCGCCGCTCGGGACGGTGACGTTCAGCGAGCCGTGCCACAACGTCACGGGATTTGAGCCGGCGCCCTGGGCGATCACGCGGACGGCGCCCTGCGTCTGAATAGTGTGGGCGTGGGGGTCGATGAAGATTCGCGCCCCGGTGTCCGGAACGATGTTGAGCCCGTTGAGGCTGATCGCGCTCTCGGCGACCCCTGCCCCGCTGGAGGGGTTCTTCGGGTCGCGCAGGAAGCAGCCCGCGGTTGCCTGGATGTCTACCGCGCCGAAGCGGATCTGCGAGCACGCGACGAAGCCCTTCTGATCGCCGCTCGGCGGCCCGCTGCCGCCACCGACGAGGCCAAGACCCGGCTTACCGGTAGCGCCAGTCGCGCCGAACTGCCCTGCAAGGATCCGCCCGTCATAGACCGTCGGCGCGCCGTTGGCGTCGCGCACCACCACGAAGCCGCCACCGTCGGCCGTCGCAGCCGCGTGGAGCTCGCCAAGATCGCCGCCGGGCACCCGCATCACAAGCTGGTCGGGGCCCCATACGCGCCCGTCAGACGATGTGCGCACGTGCACCGACTCGTCGGAGCTGTCGATCCAGGCAGCGGCGAACATCCCGCTTACCGGGTCGGCCGACAAGGTCGGAAACCGAGCGGGGGTCTTGCTGAGGACCTGAAGCGGGCTGGCCGAGAGGCCGCCGGGAACGATCGACCGCACCGACAGCGCGCCGCTCGAGGTACTCGGCTCAGTCAGCAGCGCGATGCCCTTCGGCCCGCCGGCGATGCGCGGCTGATCGGCACCCGCGAGGCGCAACGTCGTCCACTGCGAGGCGTCGTTGACGCTGCCGCTGCCCGTCCACTCGCGCACGGTGATCGTGCCCGAGAAATCGGAGAACGCCGCGATCGGGCGGCTGCCGTCGAGCCCGAGGCGTCCGTTGGACGCATCCTGCTTGTCCGGGCGTAGCGAAAGGTTCGCCGTCGCGGTCGTGAAGCTGCCGGCCGGGACGCCCTGGAAGATCGTGCCGCCGGTCTGCACCGAGGAGATCAGCCCGATCGATGGTACGTTGCCGCCGTAGACGATCGCGTCGCCCGACGGGTCCTGGGTGCCGATGATCCCGGCGTATGGGTTGGCATCAGTCGGCCCGGTGAACGTCGCCCCCGCGTCCTCGGACGTGTAGAGGTACACGGGGTTCTCGATGAAGCTCCCGTCGGCGGTCGGCACGCGATTGCAGCAGCGCGAGTCGACGACCAGGAGCTCGTTGCCGACGGCTAACGGGTAGGGGCCATCGTAGTCCTGGTTGGTCTGGGGGTCGTTGCCGGCTGCGGGCTGGCTGGGGCTGAGCGTCGCGCCGGCCGCGCACGCCTTACCGCCTCGGAGCAGGCGGCAGGTACGAATCGCGTCGGCCGCCGTACCGTTGGGATCAGCGAACGCGATGTGGGCCGAGCCGGCGGCGTCGACGAAGACTCGCGGGGTATTGCCGCTTGGCTGAAGCACCACCGGCGGCGGTGGCTTGGCCGGCACGAAATTCTTCGGGATCCTCGTGAGCTTGGACCCGGGGGACCTGTAGTTGGGGGTGCGCTTGGCGATCGCCGCCGGGCTCGCGACCGTCAGCGCGGCCAGCGCGACCAGCCCGGAGGCCCTGTGCAAAACCCCCATGTAGCCCGGATCTCGCCCCGGAGCTCGATGTCGGCCCAATTCATTTCAACATACACGGTCGAGCGCTGACGGTCGCCTCCGAGGGCCGACTCAGGCTTTCAGCCTTCGATGAGCGCGTTGCCCCCGGCATACGCCTTAGCTGCGTAGCGCGGATTTGAGGTCTGCCGGTGCGAGCCCCCGGGTCTGGTTTCCGGTGTTTGGGCGGGCGCGCACCCCGTTGGCGGCGGTGGCGGGGCCCGACCGCACGAGTGTGCTCGCTCACGGCGAGCAGCGGTGTCGACCGCCCGAGAATTTGATCCCTTGAACGGCCTCGAGCGCCACTACCCTCTTCAGCAGTAATCGCCTCATCCCTCCCACCCCCGCCGCTGCCTTTGTCGCCGCGAGGCGGGGACGGCCACGAGACAAGCCCTCGGAGCCGCACGTCCAGGAAAGCAATGCGCCGGAGTCCAACGACGTACAGGAAACCCGAATCGACCACGCACAATCAGGGCAGCCCGGCTGCCCATGGCTACACGTCCATGTACATGGTGAGTCTGGACCAGGGCCGGACGAGCCGGGTCGGTGCCGCTGCGAAGATCGAGGGGAGGTCGTCATGGAGCCGATGAAGGAGCCCGAGAAGGCGACTGCGTCATCGCATGCGACAACTGCCTCACAGCCTTGGGGTCCGGATCTGACGCGCCGTGCGCGCAGCAGTGAGATCTCCGTGAGCCTTCCCGATCCGCCACCGGCTGACTGCCCGCTGTCCCCGCGTGAGTACGAGGTCACGCTGTTCCTGGCGGAGGGTTTGGGGCGCGAGGCGATCGCTGCGCAGATGGGGATTACGGCCAGCACGCTTCGTTCATTTGTGTTCGCGGCGTGTGAGAAGCTCCGCGTACAAAACGCCGCGCAGCTGGTCGCGCACGTCTACGCCGCCGGGTGGACGACTCAGAACAGCCGAGCGGAGCGCGCCGAGGAGGAGCTCGCGGCGATGATCGTGCAATTGCACGCTGAGCACGAGGAGCAGCTGGAGCAAAGGCGCGAAGCGCTGACACCCGGCCAGGCGCTGTATCTGCGATCGTTTGAACGCTGGCTTCGCGAACCGAGCTCAGAGCGCCGGGCGGTGGAGCGGGCGCTCTGCCTGCGCGCGGTCTTTTACGAGGCGTCCTGGACGAGCACTGCGGCGGGCGGGTCCGCAATCTTGCCGCCGTGGGAGCTGCTCGGCCGCCCGCAAGGCGTAAGCAGGCGCCGCCCGCAGAAGGTGTTCCCGCTCGCAATCGGCCCAGCGCCGGAGGACCGCGTATGAGCCGGTGGCCTCCTGGAGCCCCGCATGGCTACACCTGTTACACCTCGACCTCGTGGTAGAGCCTCGCTACGAGGCTAAAGGCACCGTGTAGATCGTCAAGGGCGTTGCGGACCTTGGGCGAGTGCTCGAGGCGCTGGCGGTCCTCGACGCTCTCCATCTCGACCACGGCTGCAACTGACGTCCGGTCGGCGCTCTCGAGGATTCGCCCAGACACGAACCCGGGCTCATCGGTGAGATGGTCGAAGAGCTCAGCGAGTTGTTTGACAAGAGCCGATTCCCGGGCGGGATCCACAGTCCAGATGTGCAGGAGAACAGGGCTTTCGTTCATGTCGAACTCGCTTTCGCATTAGTGGGACGATCGGATGCAGTCAAACCGGTGCTCCTTCGCTCTCGTTGCCCTCAGCGGATTCTGCTGGCTTAAGATCGCAGGTTGGTCGTCCGATCGCGCCCGTGGACACCCGGGTCCAATCCCTGGCCAGTTTCTGTTCACGATCAACACCGCATCCGGTTCGATCTCCCGCTACGCGATCGCCCCAGCTCGTGACTTGCCCCGACGCGAATAAAGTGACCCTCCGCAGCGAGAATCCCGACTCGACGATCAACCTAGGAGGCATCATGAGCACGCCGTATGCATTTGTGGCCCGGATCGAGGCCAAGCCTGAGAAGGCTGAGGACGTCGCGGCACTACTGGTCGGGGCACTCCCGCTTGCCGAGGCCGAGCCGGGCACCGTCGACTGGTACGCGGCTCGGACCTCGCCGACGACGTTCTGGATCTTTGACACGTTCGGCACCGAGGACGCGCGCCAAGCGCACATCAACGGCGAGATCGCGGCGGCACTGATGGCCCACGCTGACGAGTTTCTCGCCGCGCCACCGGAGATCCTCGCGGCCGACGTGCTTGCCAGCAAGTAGAGCTCTCCGAACCGCTATAGGCGGCGAACGAGCGCAGGTACCCGTACGCGGCGTCGAGCGCGATCCGTCTTTAGGTTCAGAATCCGCGCCACTCGCACAGGCGCGCAGGCTTAGAGGCTGAATCCTGAGGCGCCAGGCCATTTGGCAACAGTTGCGCTGAACCGGGAGGCGCTACACCTGTCGACCGACGGGTGGATCCGCGTCGTCGTAGATGCGAGCCGCGGCGAGTTTGCCGCTCTGACCACGAACGTAGACCGCTACCCCCGCCTGTGGGGGTAGCTCGGTGATGCCCCACTGCACGACGTTGTACTCCAGCGCACACGCACGCCCGTCGTCGACGGCGGTGCAGTGTTCCAGCGGGATCCCGCCGCCGTTGGAGAACAACAACTCATAGAAGGCGCGCAGCCCATCCGGACCGGTGTGGACGTACGCGGCGCCGGCGGGCTCACGCGCATACCCGTTCGGTTCGAACGCCACGACAATCGCGTCGGCGTCGCCGGCGGCCAGCGCGTGCTGGTACTCAGCCACGACGGCTGGCTCGCGCAGCTCGGGATCGCGCTGCAGCAGCGGCGGGCGGTTCGCGTGGCGGCCGGTGACCGGCCAACTGCTGAAGTACATCCGCAACTCATCGATCCGCCCATCAGGCTGGCGGTCACTGACGATCGCCACCGGAAGACTGGCCGGTCGCGAGCGACGATCGAAGTGCAGCACCGCCTCCCCGCAGCCGTGTCGCTCATCGACGATGTGCTCGACGTCCTCGACCGACACGTTGTGCTCCGTCAGCCACGCCTGCGTCTCCCTGGCGAACTCCTCGAACGCCCGTACGCCCCGGATCCGCCCGCGTACTGGGTGATGCAACTCCGGCACGCCCGCAAACGAGCCGACGAGCGCATCCATTTCCCCGGCCAACAAACCGTCGAAGAATGGCACGGTTATGAACCGATCCCGCCGCCGCTGATCCAGCATGTGCTGCAGTGCCGGCGCAGTGAACAGCTCTGGGACCCACGGCATGCCGGGTAGCCTCCCACATCCGTCCAAGCGGCCCCAGACGACAGACGTCGCTCGGCTCAGTCAGTGCCGATCCGGCCCGCGGTGACCACTCTGGGGGGTCGTTCGGCACGCTCCGCAACCGGCAGACGGGCGGCTTCAAGCGGTTGGCCGGCGAGCTGCCCGCCGGCGCAGTCGGCGCACCGCACGACACGGCGCGGGTTTCGGATGCCGCCCAGGCCGAGCAGTCCACCGAGCCCGACGAGTGCTGCGGCGATTCCGATCCCGACGTGGAATGCGTGAACGGACGCAGATTGGATGGCATCTGCGACGTCCGGACCGACGCGCGACGGATCGCCGTGCGCGAGCGTTTCGTTGCGTGCCTGTGCGACGGCTGTCCGGGCGGCTGGCGATAGCGTGTGTCCGGCCACGGAATGGTTCAGCGAGGACGAGAACTGCGACGAGACGACCGCGCCGATCGCGGCAATGGCAATCAGCCCGGCGATCCGCGCAATCGCATTGTTGACTCCGGACGCGATCCCAGCGTTGGATTCGTCGGCGTCAGAAAGAACTGCCGCCGTCAAGGGCGCGACAGTGCACGCGAGACCGAAGGAGAAGACCAGCAGCGCCGGGAGCAGATCGGTGAGGTAGTTCACGTGCACTTGCAGGCGAAGCATCAACACCATACCCCCGGCAGCGATCAGCGGCCCGAACCCCATGAACAGGCGTGGGCCCCATCGATCCGCGAGTCCGCCCATCCGCTTGGAGAGCAGGAACATCACGACCGTCGAGGGCAGCATGGCGAGGCCGGCCTTCAGCGCGGTGTAGCCGGCGACCTCCTGGAGGAAGAGCACGAGCATGAAGAACGTGACGCCGAGGCCGCCGTACATGGCAAACGTCTGCACGTTTCCGACGGCGAAGTTCCGTCGCTTGAACAGTCCGAGCGGCAGCATCGGCGCCGCCGTGCGACGCTCGTGGACCACGAACGCCGCGAGCAGGGCGATGCCTGCGATCGCGGGTCCGTAGACCTGCGGACTCGACCAGCCGACGACCGGCTGGCGGATCAGCGCCACGACCGGGCCGGCCAGGCCAACAAACGTGAGGGCCGCGCCGAGCCAGTCCACCGGGGCGTGGGTCGTACCGGTTGCGGGCGGCGGAACGGCTCGCGATACGAGCATCAGTGTGAGTGCAACGAACGGGATGTTCACCGCGAAGATCAGGCGCCAGGACACCGCGTCCACAAGGAACCCACCCGCCAGCGGACCAACGACCGTCGCAATCCCGGCCCATGCCGTCCATGAACCGATCGCACCGCCGCGCTCCTCCGGTGCGAAGACCGCGACGATCACGGCCAAGGCACTTGGCGTAAGGAGCGCGCCGAACCCTCCCTGCAGCGCGCGGCACGCGATCAGCACCTCGATGCTCGGCGCGATCGCGCAGAGGAGCGAGACGATGCCGAAGCCCGCGACCCCGATTGAGAACACCCGCCGCTCGCCGAACACGTCATCGAGCGAACCGCCGACGAGGATCAGCGACCCCAACGCGAGTAGGTACGCGTTCGATACCCACTGCTGGCCGGCGAGCCCGCCTCCGAGGTCCGCTCGGATCGCGGGCAGGGCGACGTTGACAGCAGTGGCGTCGAGACCGGCGACGAACGAGCCCATGATCGCCGCGACCAGTGCAAGCTGCTTGCTGGGGGCGGTCATCGGCATGCGTCTTGACCGATCAGCCGCCGGCGACGTGACCCGGACCGATCAGCATCGTCCTCGGCGCGCAGCGGGACAGCTCCCTGGCGTCGCTCATCTCAGCGAGCATGACGAAGCTGTCAAGGCCCGGGCAAGCGGTGCGCTTGTGAGGCAGGAAACGTTCGACCGGCACCGAACCGATCGTGGGGCAGCGCGAGTGGTGGACATCTTCTTTGCCAATGTCAAGCCGTAGTCATCAAGTCTGGAGGAGTTCGAGCCGTCGAGTTCTGCTGCGCCGGACGGTGATGGCGCTCGCAACGCTGGCCGGCGGTGTGACGCTGGCCGTCGTCTCCTGGGCTTCAACGCAGGCAGATTCGTTTACGGCGTCTGCCAGGATGCGCGCGTCGGCACCCCGAAGCGCGCACACGGCAAGGGGTAAGCGCACCTCCGCGATGGCGCGTCCCTTCAAGCGGATTCCGCCGGGCAGACCATCGGACAAGCGGAAGCTGAGTTTGATCAAGGCGATCAGCGGTCAGATCTCGCCGAAGTCGGTCGACGCGTCCGGCACGGGCCTGGTGTTCGCGCAGAACATGATGTACAGGCACACGGTCACGGTGTACAACAGTGCCGGGTCGTTGGTGAGCACGATCCCAGATACCGTCGACATGGGTCGGTTCGGGATTCAAGGACATCCCGGATTCACGCACGGCGCCCCGGTCGAGGCCGCGTTCACACCCGACGCTCAGCACGTCTACGTTTCAAACTACTCGATGTACGGCAGTGGCTTCGGCCCTGAAGGCAACGATACATGCACGCCCGCAAGCGCCAAAGCAGCCGGCGACACCAACAGTTATGTCTACCGCATCAACGTTGCGACACGAACGATCGACCAGGTAATCGAGGTAGGGGTGGTGCCGAAGTTTCTGGCCGTGACCCCGAACGGCCGTTACCTCCTGGTCGCCAACTGGTGCTCGTATGACTTGAGTGTGGTCAGCGTCCGCGAGGGCAAGGAAGTATCCCGCCTGCCAATCGGCCCCTATCCGCGCGGTCTTGCGGTCGCTCCCGACTCTAGGACCGCCTACGTCGCCGTCATGGGCAGCGACACAGTCGTCAAGGTCGACCTTGCCACCCTTGCAACCGAAGGCAGCTTTGCGGTCGGAGCGAATCCCCGACACCTGGTGATCGATCCAAAGGGCCACTTTCTGTACGCCTCGCTGAACGGGCCAGGGGATGTGGTAAAGATCAACCTCGCAACCGACTCGGTCGTCGCTTCCGCACACACTGGCGTCGCCTGTCGCTCGCTTGCGATCTCCGCTGACGGACGAGCGCTATACGTCGTGAACTACTCGTCGAACACCGTCACCAAGCTGCGAGCATCCGATTTGAGCGCCCTGCAGACGGTCGGCACGGGCGTCCACCCAATCGGCATCAGCTATGACCGCGCAACCGGAAACGTATGGGTGGCCGTGTACAGCGGACAGATCCTGATCTTTGCCGACCGCTGAGCGACGTCGACCGCCGCGGGGACGCTCTTGCGGTTCAGCGGATCACCCGGTCGCGCTGCAACTGCCACCGGAACACGCTTGCGAGCACTTGGTCGCTTGCGATCGAAACATGGATCCCGTCGGCCTCATGGATGACGAAACCCTGGCCGGCGTAGGTCATGAGTCGCGGTAGCCGTGCGGGGTGAAGATCGCGTTCGCATCGAGCAGCGCGGCGCGGCCGGGGAAACGCCGCACAGCTTGCCGGATGCCGGCGTTAACCGCGTGGAAGAGGCTCTGGAAGTTCGCCGGCCGTGGCTCTGGCAAAACGACCCAGTACACGCGCCCAGTGAAGAAGAACGAGTTCGTCAGCCCGGTGCTGATCCTCGCGTCGCCCGTTGTGCTGACTGGCCGGCGCGTGCAGGAGCCCGTCCGCGAAGAGTCGAGACGACTCGACGCCGGATGCCGCCGCGCGTCGCTTACTTGGCCTGGGGCAGCCCCTGCGAGACCTCGCCGAAGAGCGCCATCTGCTGTGCGAGTGCATCACCGCCAGAGGCGCGCACGACACCGAGCTTGTCGACAATCGATCCCGCCCGCACAATCACGCGCTGAAACTCGGGGCTGGACCTGATCGCGTCAAGAGCGGATTGCTCGCCGTGCAGCATGAAGAAGCCAGCGAGATCGCCGCCGTGCGGCTCCAAGAGGTAGGCGTCGAACCGTTCGATCTTGCCGTCCTCCTGGAGCTTGCCGTAGTAGGCGACGCTCTCCTGGAAGACCTCCAGCGCGAGCTGCTCGCGCCCACGAACAACCTGACCCCAACCAAGGAACAATGCCTCTCCGGCCATCCTTTACCCCCAAAGACGTGTGACGGTGGACGAGCGACGCTAGCGGCTGGGCGACGCTCGCAGGAGAAGTTTTCAGACCGAACGCTCGCCGGAACAGGCGCCTTAGCTCTCGCGGCCCCCCGCCCTACCCGGCCGACTCGGGACCGAGGCGGTCCGACCGGCGCGGTTGGGGTGGTTGCTCAGGCGGCTTCTTTGTACTTTGTCGTCAGACATCAGATGAATCAGGTACACGCCGATCGTATGCCCGCAACGCGAGAGAGTCCGCACGCCTCGGGCCGGCGGAGCCCGGGGACGGCTGTCACGCCAGCCCGGGCCGGGCGCCAACGTGCCGCAGGCGCGACCGGTCTGCTGGCGCTTCAGCGGATTGCCGGCAACCGCGCGGTCGGGCGGCTTCTGGCTCGCCAGCCGTATGACGAGAAGCTTTCGGACAGCGAGTCTGTGATCCAGCCGCCTGTCTCATGGCTCAAATACCCACCGGCTACGCGTACGCGGCTGCAGGTGTTCGACGCAATCGTGCTAATCGATCGCTGGTGGGACAAGCACGACAACTCGCCGTATCGCACGGAGATGAGAGAGCTGCGCAAGCGGATGTACTCGCTCGCTCACCAGATCACGACGCCGGCGCAGTACATGACGTACCGCAAGTTCGCCAAGCTCCGGCCGGAGGAGCTTAAGGATCGCTACGCGCAGGCGGTCCGCACGATCGCTCAGGACCGCGCGAGCTGGCGCTACGACCTCCACGTGCTTGACGAGATCGTCGAGGACCGGATCCCAGGGGTAGCGTGGCACGCCGAGGCAAGCGCCGAGCTCAAGGCGGTCCTGGCCGAGCAGGACTGGCGCAAGCAACGGCAAGCGACGCTCACCCGGGAGCAGCACGCAAGCTTTGACAAGTTCGAGAAGCTCGCGGCCGCGTGGCCGAACGAGGGGCACCAGCTGTGGAGCGAGCTGGTGTGGATGTGGATCCACCTGCGTGACTTGGGCCAGAGCCCCGCGCAGGCCGAGGCAGCGACCTTCAAGGAGCTGACCGCGATGTACGAGTCGGTGCTGCGGGAGCTCGACGCGGCGATCCAGAAAGACTGCACACTGCACGCGCCCCACACGACCCGAGAGCGGATCGCCAACAACCTGTACAAGGCGTGGGGCGATCCCTGCAAGCCGTGGTTCGAGCCGTTCGGTCACGGTGAGAACGGGCTCGCTCAGTTCCAGCGTCTCTTGCGGATCAGCCGTGACGACGACCCGTTTGCCCGCGCCTACTACTGGACCACGGAGTATCGGCGTGCGTATCGCTCGCAGACCGATCCGCAGGCGGCACTCGATGAGCTCCGGGCGCAGGCCCTCGTCGGGACCATCGCCAACATCGGAATGCCGATCGCGGCGGCCGGCAAGTTCTTCGGCGAGGTCAGAATTCCGTTTTTCGGCAGCCGGGCCGGGGGGTCGTTCTTCAGCCGGTTCGGGTCGTCGTTCGTTGGTCGTCGGGCAGGGGCATTCCTCCGTAGCGCTGTGATGGGCGTCCACTTGTCGACCGGCGAGATCGGTGGGAGCGGGGCCGAGGTCGGGAAGTTCGGCGAGCTCGGCAACCGGCCCCGGATCGTCGCGGTCTTGCCATCGGAGCCGGTGATTGTGACGCCGAGATCCGAGATGCCTGACCTGCCCGAACCGGCGAGGCCCTCGGTGTATGAGTCCCCTGTCAAGCCGGCTGCGCCGGAGGTCGCGGTGAACCCGGAGGCTCCCGATCGCGCGGCCCAACCCGCTGCTCCCGCACCTGCGGCCACGCCCGCGACGACGGCGCCGGACTCCTCGCGGATTGCCGCGCTGCGGAGCGCGATCCGAGCGGCCCTCAGCGGTCTGCGGGGGGTCGGGGCTGAGAACCTGAACGCCGAGTGGCTCGAACTCAAGCGGAGGATCCGGGTGGGCCTTCCTGATACGGCGCAGAACAGGGAGCTGCTGAAGCTGCTCGACAAGGCCTACGCTGCCGTGCGGTCGCCAAAGCTGATCGAGGACACGATGATCGCCGTGTGGGAGCGGGCCCAGCGTGACAGCATCTCGACCACCGAGGCGCTCGTGCGGATGGCGGGCGAGGGCCAGCAGCTTTACGTGATCGCGAGCGGCGCCGGCGTTCTCGGTTTCGACGAATTCCGCGCGGTGCTCCTCGGCGACCGGCCGTTCATCGACGACGAGTTCAAGACCGACGTCCACGGCAGATCAACGCCCCCGAGGGCATCGGCCCGGTGTTGCACGAGGTGATCGGGATCGAGGGGCCGTTGCGGCCGAAGAAACCGTAGCCGACAGGCCTTTTGTGGTGGTCGGGGAGACAGGATTTGAACCTGCGACCTCCCGGGCCCAGCTGGCGCCGCACCTCGACAAGGTTGCTTGCCACCGTGTCGATGGACCACCGCGAGCCCGATCCGTTCGAGGTGTGTGCGCTTCTACAAGCGAGGCGTCGGGCCGGGTCGCTGGCTGATGGTGCTCGTATCCGTTGAACAGGAGCCCGCGCGGATGATGACGGCGCTGGGCTACGGACGGGGACGAGCGCCAGCCGGATGAATCAACGAACGCTGCCGCAGGTGTTGGGACCTTCGATTCCTAGTGGCAAGCCGCTCGCGGGGCGGGGCTTCAAGCCCCGGTCACACACGTTGCTCGGTCGAAGATCGTGACTGCTTCGCGGGCGTATTGGTCGATGTCGAACGTTGGGTCGGCCAGTCGGCCGGGCGCGGCGTCGATGACCGCCCGGATCGCGATCGCCATCGCATTCGGATCGAAGTCAGTTCGGAGATCGCCGGCGATCTGGAAGCGCGTGAGCAGCTCGGCGAGGATGTTGACGCCCGCGTCGCGGTTGCCGCTGAATGGGCTCTTGGCGCCGGCAATCGTCGCGCGGACGATCTCTACGACGGCGCTGAGCTGTTTGGGGTTGTCGCGCATGAACTCGAGGTTGGACTCGATGTAGGCGCGCAGCGTCTCTGGGCCGGTTGTTTGCGCTTCGATGCGAGGCTGCATGTAGGCCCTTGCCCGTTGGAGCACCTGGCTGACGATCTCGGCGATCAGGTCGTCTTTGCCGGCGAAGTGGTAGCTGATCACGCCCTTGCTGATGCCGAGCCGTACCGCGATACGCGACAGCGAGGCGTTCGCGTACCCAAGTTCGGCGACCGTTTCAATCGCAGCCTCAACGATTTGCGCCCGTCTGGCGCTGCTCACGAACGTGCGGGTGTCGATCCGTGTCATTTGACCGCATGGTCAAAAATTAGCACGCGATGCAGGTTTTGTCGCCGGGCGGCCAAACCGGTGCTAGCGTTGGCAGAAGTGGGTTCTGGACAGGCTGCGACAGGGAGACCGGAGAAGCGATCCGGTTCCGCGGCCGCCTCGCTCGCCCCGGCGCAGGGCGAGCATGCGCTCACGGTTGAGCGTCTGGGCAAGCGCTTCGGCGATCGCGTCGCTTTTGACGATGTCTCGTTCGAGGTTGGCTACGGCGAGGTGTTCGGCTTCCTCGGCCCTAACGGGGCGGGCAAGACGACGACCGTACGCACGCTGGGTACGCTGATAGCTCCGACCTCGGGGTCTGCGACGGTCGCGGGCATTCCGTTGAGTGCGGAGAATGGGCCGGCGATCCGCGCGCGGATCTCGATCATGCCGGAGTCGCCGGGCCTGTATCTGCGCCTGACGGTGATGGAGAATTTGCGGTGCTTCGCCGGGCTCTACGAGCTCGATGATGTCCGTGGGCGGATCGAGCGTGCGTTGCGGGCGGTCAACCTTCTCGACCGCGCGGGAGACCCGTGCGGATCGCTGTCGAAGGGCTTGCGCCAGCGCGTCGCGCTCGCGCGAGCGCTGCTCAACGATCCGGCGGTGCTGTTCCTCGACGAGCCGACGTCGGGGCTTGACCCGGTCGCGACGCGCGAGGTCCATGAGCTGATCGGCTCGCTTCGCGAGCGCGGGGTGACGATCTTCCTCACCACGCACCGGCTCGAGGAGGCCGAACGGCTGTGCGATCGGGTGGCCATCCTGAGCACGACGTTGCGACTGATCGGCCGTCCCGACGAGCTACGTCAGCGGCTGTTCAGGCGATCCCTGGACGTGCGGGTCCGCGCGCCGCTCGACGACCCCAAGGCCGTGCTCGGCGCTCTGCCCGAGGTCGAAGGATGGGAGCAGACTCCCTCTGGCTACACGCTGAACGTCTCGGACCCCGACCTCGCAGCTCCCGCCCTCGCGCGAGCACTCGTCGCAGCCGGCGCCGACATCCTCTCGATCGCCGAGTCTCGCCACTCGCTCGAGGACGTCTACCTCGAGCTGATCGACGAGGACGTGGAGGCGAAGCGACCGTGAGCTTCAGCAGGCGACGCGTCGCGGCGATCACCGTCAAGGAGCTGCAGGACTACCGGCACAACCGCTTCGTGATCGGCACGATGGCGTTCCTGCCGGTGCTCTTCATCGCCCTGCCGATCGTGCAGCTGCTCATCACCCCGGCGGCGGAGGCCAGCTCCAAGCTCGACGCGCGGGTCGGCCTATCGCTGCTCTACATGCTGCTGATTCCCGCGTTCGTCCCGTCGACCCTGGCGGCCTACTCCGTGGTCGGAGAGCGTGAGCAGGGCACCCTCGAGCCGATCCTGATCACGCCGATCCGCCGTGAGGAGTTCCTCGTCGGGAAGGCGCTCGCGGTGGCTGCCCCGACGCTCACGATCTCCTACGCGATCTTCGGGATCTTCCTCGCGGTTGCCAAGCTGTTCGCCCACCCGGGCATCGCCTCAGCGATATTCGCGGGCTCGCACGTGCTGGTACAGCTGCTGTTCACGCCGCTGCTCGCCGGCTGGTCGATCTGGGTCGGGATCGCGATCTCCGCTCGCTCGAGCGATATCCGCGCCGCCCAGCAGCTCAGCATCTTCGCCAGCCTGCCCCCGCTCGCGATCATCGCCCTGATGCAGTTCAAAGTGATCACCCCGTCGACCGGCCTCGCACTCGCGCTTGCCGCAGCACTGCTGATCGTCGACGCACTCGGATGGCGCGCGGTAGCGGCGATCTTCGACCGCGAACGGCTGATCACCGGCAGACGTCGATGACGGTCGCCGCCCGCCGATGGGGAAACCGTCGCCTTACTTGTCCGGCGGCTGGGGTGTCAAGTACCGCTCAGGGTTTGTTCGTTGGAGAGGGGGGGCCCAGCGGCTCTCGGGGGGGCGTGCGCGCGTTGAGTTGAACGGATTTTGCGCGCGGGCGCCCAGCCTTACTTTGGTCCACGACCCTCGGGTTGGCTCCCGGGCCGGCGACAAGATGTTTGATGGGGTGATCCCGCTGGGGGAAGCGTTGCGGCCGCTCAATCTTTCTAGGCCGTCCACGCGAGCGTGTCGGCAGCAGCAGTGAGGGAGCCGGCCGCGGCGCATCGTGTGAATCAGGACTTGACGCGCGCGAACGATCTGCTTGGTGGTCGAAGTTCGCCCTCTGTTATGTGCCGGCCTGCTGGCCGGCACTCGTTGCTGCATAGCGGAGCCGAAGCCCGGGTCAAGCGGCCAGGGCATCTGCACGCTCGTGGGTCGCCGGACCCTCGGCTCTTGCGAGTGCCGCCGCTTGACGCGCGGCGCGCGGCTCCGCTACCGGCCGCGGGTGGTGCGAGTGCGTCCTCGCCGAGTTCCCGCAGCGTGTGGTAACAGCGCTTGAGCAGCTTGCGTGCGAGTGCCAGGCAGGCGCGGTTGCCGCCGAGCCGCTCGGCCGCCTGCACGTAGTAGTCGCGGTCTGGTGAGCCCGGGCGGCGCGCGGCGTGCGCGGCCTCGTACAGCGCCCAGCGCAGCGCCGGCGGTCCTTGGCGGGACAGGCGCCCGGGCGCGCGGCGGCGATCGGATTGGAAGACGGTGATGTCCATCCCGCCGTAGCGGACCGCGTCGCGGCTGTTTTGAAACCGGCGGCAGTCGCCGAGCTCGGCGAGGATCGTGACCGCGCACAGCTCTCCGATCCCGTAGTACCCGGTCGACGAGGGCCCTGCAGCCGGTCTGGCGGCGCGCATAGTCGCGCAGCTCCTTGGTGAGCGGCGCCAGCAGCACATCGAGCGCGTCGGTCATCTGCAAGGAGACCGTGAGCTGCTGGCGCGCCACGGCGGGCAACGCCAGGGATGCGAGCCAGTCGCGGCCGTCGCCCTTCATCAGCTGCCGCCGCTGCGGGCAGCCGTGGTGATAGAGCACGGCCTGGATCCGCTGCTGCCACTCCGAGTGCTGCTCGATCAGCGTGTGCCGCAGCCGCACCTGCGCGCGCAGATCGAGAATGTGATCGGGCGGGATCCACGACTCCGGCAGCCGCCCGGCCAACAGCAGCTCGCGGTGATGGCGGGCGTCCGCGCGGTCGGTCTTCGCGCGCCTCTTGTTCCCGCGCCGCGCCGCGGTTTCCGCCGGCTCGGCCAGATGCACCACCGCGCCGACCGCGCGCAGCTCCTCGACGAGAAACCGCCAGCCGGTGGTCGCCTCGAGCGCGACCTCCAACTGCTCGCCCGCGAACCGCTCAAGGAACCGGCGCACCCCGACCCGGTCCGCCGGTCTGACCCGCGCGCGACTGATCTCGCCGCTGCCCAGATCGATCCACTCAGCGGTGATCTGCGCCCGATGCTGGTCAACACCCATCACTATCGACATCCAACAAACCTCCCAACCACGCAAGGGCAGCCGCCAACCTCCGACCCTTCGAATACGTTGGTCGGCGGTCGGTGCCTTCTGTTGAACGGCCGGCCGCGCGGCTGCAACCCGCGCGCGCCTACCTATGCTGTTCGACACGAAGGTCCCGGCCACCTGCCAGCCGCCGGGCTCACGCGCCGACCCGGAAACGACCCGGGACATGACATCTTTCGGCGCAGCGGAACGAGCATCCTGCCGATCTTTGTAGACGCCTCGCCTGCGAGGCCGCCCACGCCGTCGGCCACTCCCGCCAAACGGCGAGATTCGCCACGCGGCCGTCGCCGGGCCGGCGCCCGTCTCGACGACCGTGAGGCCGTACGAGTCCTCGTCTGCGAGGACTGGTCTAAACACGACCATGTCGCCACGCCCGAGATACGGCCGCCAGCGGGCAGCATGGCTGTTGTGAGCGCCGTCAAGAACTGCTGGGCGCAGGTCCGGCCGAGGAGGTGCGAGCCAGTGGTTCTGGCGAAGTATGTGAACGCTTCCGGCCGGCGCGGTCGCTACAGCGCTTGACAGGAGGTTGCGAGCGTAAGCATCTGCCCGCGCGTCAGGTCATCTCTGAGCGTGTTGGTCACCCACGCCCGCGTGGCACCGATACGCCACGCCACCATCCTGAGCTTGCCGCCGTTCTCCTCGTACAGGCTGTAGCTGTGTCCCGCGATACTGAGCGTGTTGGTCGGCGCGGCCAAGATCGGCGGCTGCTGCCAGGTCGTCCACATCCACAGGATCGACGTTCCCGACCCGGCACTGGCCCACGCGGCGAGTGCGGGATGACCGGCGAGATCGTATGACCGCGCCGGAGAGTCACCGGACGACGGCCATGCGTAACCGGCGGGCAGCGCTGTCGGAGCGCACACCGCGAGGCGGTGCTCGGCGGAGAGCAGGGCACGGCCCGTCCCGCCGTCAGCGACGAGCGGGCCTCCGGCCGCAGCCGGGGTTGACTGGATTTGGCCGCTCTGAGCCGAGGGCCACGTCGAACGTCCCTCTGGCTGGGCTGCCGCGGCGTGCGGGTTACTCCAACGCTCAAGAGCGGCGTGCAACTCGGCCGACGAGGCCTGCTCGTAGTCGACGCCGCCGAGGACGAGCGCGTCTGCGTCCACCGTCGCTCGGAAGATGCGCTCGGGAGCGACCTGCCGAAGCGTGTTGACGAGGTTGAGGACCGCCGAGACGGAGTGCAGGTCCGACGTTGTCGCCGCCGCGATGTCCTGCACGACGCCGAGCAGCTTCGGCACGTTCCCGACATCGCCGATGTCGGCGCGCAGTTGGCGTCCGACTTCCCGCAGGAAGATCTGCTGCCTGGCGGTTCGGTAGAAGTCAGAGTCGAGATGGCGGAAGCGCACCCACGTGAGCACATCCGCCCCGCCGAGCTTCTGATACCCGGGCGGCAGGTCGATCGACGACCAGTCGTCCGAGGCGGTCGGGCCGCTCTGGTGGTCATAGCGCCCGTCGATCGGCAGGTACACGCCGCCGAGGTCGTTGACGACGGTCGTGAACCCGCCCATGTCGATCTGAACGAAATGCTGGATGTTGACGCCCGTGTAGTCCTTAATCGTGTGGATCAGGAGCGCCGGGCCGCCGTCCGCGTACGACGCGTTGATCTTGTCCATTCCGTAGCCGGGGATCGGGACGCGGAGATCGCGCGGTAGCGAGAGCATCGACACGGTCTTCCGTGCCCGGTCGACGCGGACAAGCATGATCGTGTCCGACCGGCCGCCGCCGGATTCCCGATAGCGATGGTCCGCGCCGATCAGAAGAATCGTCGTGGCGTGCTCGAGGCCTGGGAGGTTCGCCCGATGCTTCGGCGGCCGCTTCAGTTGCGGCAGGACGGCCCGCACGATCGCCTTCTTCGGGCCGGTCGAGAACTCGGCGACGACGCTGGTGAGCTTCCAGTACGCGTACCCGCCGACGCCAGCGGCGATCAACGCGAGGACGCCGAGACCGGCGAGCATCCACCGCAGCCAGCGTCGCGGCCGTCGCCAGCCGGGCGGTTCGGGCCCGTCGTCAGCTTCATGCGGGTAGATGAACGTGTCCGCATGCGCGAGCGCGTCGGCCATGCCATCGTGATCGGCGGCACGGACGCACAGTTGAGCGAATCGGGTGTCAAGTCCGGATCCTGGCGCGCGGTGCCGCGACTCCTCAGACGATCCCTTTCAGATTCTCGACTTCATCGCCGCAGTCCACGAACGAGCCGTCCCGATGACCCCGGCTTCTCACCGCGAGGCTCCCACAGGGCACGCGAGACCCTTCACGCGGATGTCGTAAGTCGCCAAAGGCAGTCGCGCCGCCTCGCGCGGCGCGCGCCGGAAAGATGTCATGTCCCGGTTGACGTGACCCCGGCGATGAAGGTGGCCGGCCCTCCGCGTCGAACGGCATAGGTTGAAGGCACGCGCGGATTGCGCCCGCGCGGCCGGCCATTCGAATAGGAGGTACCGACCGTGTCCCACGGTATGCGATGGGTCGGGCTGCTCGCTGCTCGCGTTGGGGTCTGCGGCAAAGGCTGGGCTTTGAAGGGGGAGGTGTGAGGGAGGTGCCAATCGTGATGGGTTTGGATCAGCATCGGGCGCAGATCTCGGCGGAGTGGATCGAGACGGTCACCGCGGATCACCTTCCACGAGCTGCGTCATTTGGTGGACGGCGGAGTTATGCGCCCTGTTTGACTGTTTCGGCTGGTAACGGCGCTGTTGGGGGCGCTCTTGTCCGCATAATCCTGGCGGGTGGGGTTAGCGTCCGAGCGAGTCGAGCCAGTCGATCAGGGACGGCTCCGCGGTCCAGTCCGGTAGTGCGTCTGGGGTCAGCGGCTCGTAGGCGCTCTCGATCGCTTTGCGTTTGGTTTCCGCGTCTGCGCGGGCGTAGACCTCGGTGGTCGCCACGTCGACGTGGCCGAGCAGGTCGCGGATGTAGATCAGGTTGACGCCGGCCTGGATCAGGTGCATCGCTCCGGTGCGTCGGAGCGTGTGGTGGGGTGTGACCGGCAGGCCGGGAGCCCAGGGCGGGTCGCGTGCTCGGACGGCTCGCACGTGGCAGGAGCTTGGCGATCCCGGACCGGGTGAGCCTGGAGTGGTTCGGTCCGTGGAACAGCGGGCCGGTGTCGCCGCCGAGTCCGGGATGCGGGTCGAGGTGCTCCAGGTAGTCGATGAGCAGCTCGGTGGTCGGGCTCATCAGCGGCACGTACCGGGTTTTGGATCCCTTCCCGCGGATCGTGACCGTGATCGGGTTGGCGGCCCGGATGTCTGCGACGTTGAGGTCACAGAGTTCTTGGACGCGGGCGGCGGTGTCGTAGGCCACGGCGAGCAGGACGGTGTCCCTGACGGCGCGTGTGCTGGCCGTGCCGGGTGCGGCGAGTAGTGCCTTGACCTCGTCTGCGGTCAGGTGTCCCAGTTGCGGGGCTGGCGTGTTCTTCTGCCGGATCGCGAGGATTTGGGTGACCTGGTCGAGATTGTCGGGTTGCTCGACGGCGGTGTAGCGGCAGAACGACTTGATCACCGCGAGACGCTGGTTGCGGGTCGCTGCCCCGCAGTTCCGCTCCGTCTCCAACCAGTCCAGGAACCGCAGGACCGGGGCCGGTCGATGTCCGCCAGGCGGAGTTTCTCGGGCGGTATTCGCTCCGTGTCCTTGAACCAGGTCAGCAGCAGCTTGATCGCGTCCCGGTAGGCGACGATGGTCCTCGGTGAGGCCGCGCGTTCCCCGGCCAGGTAGCTGGTGAAGAACCTTGTCAGCCACCGTCCGGCGAGCTCTGATGGCGGCGTGGGCCGGGAGCTCATGTCTCGTCCTGCGGCGGGGCGGGGATGACGTACCCGAACCGGATTTGGCCCTGTTCGATCACGTCCGGGTAGGCGTCCGCGGTCAGCCTCAGGTAGTACTGGGTGCCGCGAAGGTCGGCGTGGCCCATGTAGCAGGCCAGGTAGGGCAGCATCACGGCGAGGTCCTGGCCGGTCTGAGCCCAGCGTCTCAAGTTCGCGACCGCGAATCCGTGACGCAGCGAGTGTGGATGCGGACCGCCGGTGAAGTGCGGGATGCCGGCATCAGCCAGGTAGCCACGAAACCGCATGTAGACGGTCGCCTGGTTGATCTGCCTGTCCGGCCCCCGGCTGTAGAAGACGTAGTCGCGGTCCCCGGCGCTCAGGTGCGCGGCCGTGAGGTACGCGTCCAGGGTCTCGGCAAGCCGACCGGTGATCGGGATGGTCCTGCCCGCACCGTTTTTCGAGTCGCGGATCCGCAGCGTCCCGGCGCGCGTGTCCACGTCCGAGACGGCCAGCTTGAGCGCCTCGGAGATTCGCAGCCCCGTGTTGTAGAGCACCCGGAACAACACCGGGTCGACGCTCGCCTTGTTCGAGTAGGAGGACATTCGCTGAGCGTCGATCGCTTGAAACAAGCGGCGCACCTCCTCGTCGGTGAACACATATGGCGGTTGGTGAGAGGCTCGGACGCGCGTTCTCGCGGCTGGGGTGTATGCATCCCAGCCGACCGTTTGGGCGTGCTCGGTGAGCTGGCGTAACGCCAACTCGTTGCGCCGGACCGTGCTGGACCGCAGGTGACGGCCGTAGAGGAACCCGTCGAGGGCTTCTTTGGTGATCGACCCGTCCGAGTAGCCCTCCCGCCGGCAGTGCTCCGCGAACTGGCGCAGGACCCGCTCTTGGAGGTTGAACCGGTATCCGCCGGCGTGGCGTAGCGCGACGAGGTCGGCGACCAGTTCCGGCAACGTGATCTCAGGCATCGTGCTCACCCGCCGCGGCGCGCTCGATGACCTCTTCGACGTCCAACGCGCAACAGCGCAGCCGTTCGACGTCGAACCGCAGGTAGTACGCCTGGGTCGTGTCGCTCGATGCGTGCCCCAGCACGGCCGACACCACCGGTATCGACGTCCCGTTAGCGATCATCGCGACGGCCAGCGCGGCAGCGAGTGCATCCCGCACACCTCGCCCGGCGCGAACACGATCCCCGCCCGGGCGGCGTGCCGCGAGAGCCGGCAAGCGACCGACGAGGCGCACCCGAACTCGTCGAACGGGTGACGATGCTTGACGAACACCTGCCAGAGATCCTCGTCGACGGCGTTCTCGGCCGTTGCCCGGTGCAGGTAGACGGCGGTGGCCGGGGAGCACCCGAGAGCGTCACCGATCTCCTTCCACTGCAGCCGCTCGGCGTCGCGCAGCGCCCGTACTCTGGCGGCACGCTCGATCGTGCGCTTGCTGTGGCGGCGCGGGGGCGGCGCCGCGAGCAGGGCGTCGAGGCTCCGCCTGGTCGAGGAAGTGGATCTCCGCGTCGTCATCCGCGACCGACGCGGGCTTGTCGACGAGCTTGCACGGATTGGCGTGGCACCACCGCTTGCGGATCGCGAACTCGAAGATTGCGTTCAGGTGCACGTAGAGGTTGCGCACCGTCTTTGTTGACCTCTCGCTCAGGCACGCGTCAAGGAAGCCTGCGATGTCGTCTTCAGTGACCTCGGCGATCGGCACCTGTCCGAAGTGCGGCGCGAAGTGGCAGCGGATCTCCGACTCGTAGTTGGCGAGCGTCGTGTCCTGCTTGCGGCCCCTACGCGCAAGCTCCCGAATCCTTCTCTTGCCGACCTCCTCGACGGTCAGCCGCTCGGTCACGGGCGCCGGCGCGGAGTCGGTCGCGGTCATCGCATCGAGCATTCGCGCCTGGGCTTGGCGCTTCGTCAGGCCGTCGTTTGCGCCCGGCTGCCTGACCGGGCCGAGCGAACGCTTGACGCGCGTGCCGCGCACGTACCACTGGCCATACCAGCGATCGTCCTTCTGGTAGAGGTGGCCGGTGCCACGTCGGCTGCGATTCTTGCCCTGCATGGGATCGGTTGCGTCTCGCTCTCGGCGCGGTCGACCACGTACCGAGGTCGTCTCGGGCGAAGTTACCGCGCCGGGCGGTCGTTCGGGACGACGTGGGCGGAGCCGTCGCGGATCCGCTCCAGAAGGGCGTTTTCGGCCGCTGCGCTGCCCGCGCGCGTCGCGCGCTCGAGGTCGGCCAACAGCTCGTCCGCCGGGGTCATCGTCTCGTGCTGTCGCGTCACGCGGCAGTGGTAGCAGGCGTCCACCCCGGTGCTCTGCCGGTACCACTCGTGTGCACCGCAGTCCTCACCCTTGGGGATCCGCTCGGCGAGCGACCACGGCACACGGCCGCGGAGCCACGTTCGTGTCCGGTACTTGCCGCGCATGCGGTGAGTGTAGGTCGTGGCGGTCACCGGTTGCGGCGCTTTCTCACGTTGCGCAGACCACGGAACTTCGCCTCGCGGATCGCTTTGCGACGAAGGCGACTGGGAGGTGGCCGGGTCTTGAATCAATGCGAGCAGCTCCTCGTCGGTGAGCCCGACGAACTCGCTGTGGCGTTGTCGTTTGCCCATTGCATGTCCGCGCCGTTCACCGCGACCTGGCTCTGCCTGCCGCCGGCCCGCGCTCCCGCGCGGCGAGCCAGGCGTCGATCGATTCGCGCCGGAAGCGAACGCAGCGACCGAGGCGGATGTGAGGCATCCGACCGGCGCGCACCTCCCGGTAGATCCAGTCGGTGGTCATCCCGATGTAGCGAGCCACGTCGTCGGCTTCGAGCAGGCGACTCGACGCGACACGATCCTCCCGGCCGGCGACGTCCGGTTCGTGCACGACTCTGATGACCCTGTTCGCTGGCATGGTTCCGGCGGCCTGGCTACGATATCGCAATTGTGCTAATTGCGATAGGGGGATTCGTGCTCACTCAGCGCCATGTCACGCTCTGGCTCACGTGACGCCGAAGGCGATCCCTGGCTGACGGTCTCCGAGGCCGCCGCTGAGCTCCGGCTGAATCCCGCGACCATCCGGCTGTGGATCTCCAAGGGGCAACTCATTGCGGTGCGCGCGGGTGCTCGGAAGCTTCTGATCCGCCGGTCGGACCTCGACCGGACAATCGCAGTCCTTCGCGGCGAGCGCCCGCGCTTCGACGACCTGCCGCCGACGAAGCGCTCCCGATGGCAGGTCCGTCAGCTCCCGCCGATGTCGACCGAGCAGCTCGCCGAGCGAGATAGCGCTGACCTGCGCGCAGAGCCTGGCGAGATCGACCGGATCACGGATGGGATCCGGCGGGCGGACCGCGCCTGGCTCGGCGCACAGGCGGCCAGCGAGAACGCGCCGCCTGACGCCGAGTTCCCGCACCGGCTCAGGGCGCTCGCCGAGGCGTGCGATGCACAGCGCTACTGGCTCTCGCGCGGCGGCGCCACCAACGGCTTCGAGTGGACGCCGATCACTGATGGCCGTCACATGCAGATCTCTCACGAACTGCGCGCGGGCGCGAATCGACCGGGACGCCGACACCTCTGGGACCAGTTCGATGCCGCCGTTGACCGACTCGCATATGCGATGGAGCACGGCCCGCTGTACAGC
The DNA here is from genome assembly GCA_963794285.1 of uncultured Solirubrobacterales bacterium. Classification (GTDB taxonomy): domain Bacteria; phylum Actinomycetota; class Thermoleophilia; order Solirubrobacterales; family Solirubrobacteraceae; genus Palsa-465. The sequence continues at coordinate 70,889 of CAWCDS010000004.1, read as the reverse complement.
GTCACCCGCGCCTACGGAGAGCTAGCCGGGCTCATGAACGAGATCGCCGACGAGCTCCTCGGCGAGGACCCTATGACGCGCGGGGAGTCGAAGTGACCGCTCGGAAGTCGTCCGCGAGCCGGTCCGCAAACCCCGGAACTGCTCGGACTCATTTGCGGACCAGCGGTGGCCGCCGTCAGCCCCGCCCGCACTGCGCTCGCGCATACCCCCAGCCCTCTTTGTGGCAGCTGACTACCCGCCCTCCACGTATTCGTTCGGGTAGTCAGTGCTGCGCCCGACCGAGGACGAGATCGAGGAGCGCGTCGAGGTCTACCTCCGGCTGCTGGAGCACCCCGCGCACCCAGCAGTTGACCTCGCGATCCGCATGCTCTCGAAGCTGCAGCGCGCCGGGCGTCTTGACGGCCGCGCCGTGCTCGCGCGGATTCAGACCGCCGTCGGCCTGAGATCTGCGAAGACCGCCGGACGCGCGATCCAGCTCATCGGCCAGGTGATGGACCACAATCCAGCTCTGGCAACCGACGGGCTGCGCGAGGTCATGCTGGGCCTGCGACACGATGCCGGAGAGGTCCAGGACGCGGCGCTGGCTGTCATCGAGCGTCACGAACCGCTACTCGACGAGCAGGGCCGGTCCGATCTCGCTGCCGCGATTCCTCTACTCGACCCAGGGCTTCGTGACCGCGTCAGTCCGCTACGCGGGGCCCGTGATCGAGCGAGTTCAGACGAGACGAGCCCCAGAGGCGAAGCGACTGCGACCGTGGTCACGTCGCCCGCATCTCGCTCTGATCCGGAGCGCATCGTTCCGGTCGAAAGTGTTGAGGAACTCTTGGAGCTGACCGCTGTCGTGCTGGAACGTCAGGACGATCCGGACCAGCTTGAACGATGGTGCGACGGCGTATCGAGGCTGTGCGACCAGCCGATCGACGAGCCGCGCCGCCGAGCGCTTCTTCGACGCGCGCGACGGATCATCGGCCCCCCTACGAGCTTTCGGGACAACGCAACCGCGCTCGCCGGCGTCTGCGTCGTCGCGCACGGCTGGCTCGCCGGCACACGCATTGGATCGATCTGAACGTACGGGAGGGGCCGATGGCCGGCTGGTTCGTGCTTCCGACCGACGCCGGTCCCCATGCCGCGATCATGCGTCGTCTCGCCGCGCTCGCGCAGCGACTTGAAGAGCGCCGCGCCGCGCCGCTGCTCTCAGCACCAACCCATCGCGGAGGCTGGATCGAACCGACAGCCCTCGCAACGCGCATCGCGAGCAGCGCCGAGATCGACGACGACGACCTCGCCCAGGCGCTGCTCAGACTGCGGCCAGCGGACGACGAGCAAGCGCGCACGGACGCCGCCGAGCTCCCCGGCGAAGCTGCCCTGGCCCTCCGCGTGGCGCTGGGTGACGATCTCACGCCACCGGGCCACTCACTATTGCCGGCGTCCTGGGACGCCGTTGCGCTCCTGCGATCGGACCAACCCGCTGACGCCGAGCCACCCCTAAAGAGCTGGAGCCGCCCAGTACAGGCACCGCCCTGCTGCCCCGTCACGCTCCTCGCACGCGCCGCGCCAGCTACACCTATCCAGGGGATGTCAATCTCAGACGCTGGCTGGCGATGATCTGGCCCGGCAACCGAGAGCTTTACTACGGGTACGCGCTCAACACGCAGCAGTTTGTCGGGTTCGTCGGCATCCACAAGATGACCAGGGAGCAACTTGAGACGATCCGTGTCGCGCTTGAACCGCTCCTGCTCTCAGACGAACCGATCGGCGAGAACGCTACCGCCCTGCTCGCGGCCGCACTCGGCGCGACACCCGCGGACCGCATCGCGGCGGCGGACGTTGTGATCGAGGCCATCTCGACCCACCGGCTCGACACCTCGAAGCTCGCTCAGGCGATCGCAGCCGCAATGCAACAGCCCGCTGCCGTTGCCGATCGCTGGGCGGACGGACTCCGCAACGTCGCGGCAGTCAGTCCGTACCACAGCCATCAACTGCAAGTACTGCTGGCAGCTAGACTCGGCGCACTCGGTTCGGCGCGACCGAAGTTGCCGAACACCGTTGACCTTCTGCGCACAGTGGCCCAGACCACGAGCACGCCGATCGCCGACCGCGACGCTCGACGCTGGCTAGAAGAGGCCCCGCCGGGATCAAAACTCGGTCGCGCAGCCGCCGCCGCTCTCGCCGTTGGCAACCACGGCCCGTAGTCCACCCGACCCGCGCTGAGACGGCTCACGAGACAGGCGCGACGAGTGCAGGTCGATCGCGCGCTCCGACCGCCGATCCATTCGATCCAAGGGTTTAGCCCTCTTTTGGCCCCCTTAGCCGACGTTTCGGCGAACCCAGCTTCGACAAAGGTGGCCGATTTACAGGCAATTTCCAATCGGGGAGACAGGATTTGAACCTGCGGCCGCCCGGCCCCCAGCCGGAATCGGTGAGATCTGGCGGGGTCGGAATCGCCTGATTTGGCGGCGTTTTCTGTCCGTTCGATCGGGTACGATCCGGTCAAAATGGTACATGAAACAGTACATGCCGCCGACCGCCCGGCCCTCGTACCTGCTGCACGTCAGCCGTGTACCAATCGTGTACCAATTTCGGCAGACGGCGGGCCGCGGCGATGAGCGGCGCAAACGGCAAGCCGGGTCGACGGGCGTACGGCACGGGGACGCTTCGTGTCGTCGGCGGCTCGTGGCTGGCGTCGTGGTATGGGACGGACGGCCGGCGCGTCCAGCGCAAGGTCGGTGCCGTTCGCACCGAGGGTCGCGCCGATGGGTTGACGAAGGCACAGGCTGAGCGGGTGCTGCGCCGAATGCGTGAGATCGAGAGCCCGCGGTCGGCGCCGGATGGTCAGCGCGTGACGATGGAGGAGGCAGGTAAGGAGTTCTGCCAGCGGCTCGAGCTGAAGGGCCGGCGCAAGTCGCACCGCCTGACCGTCGCCTCCGACCTGCGCAATCACATCGCGCCGTTCTTCGCCGGCAAGACGCTGGACCGTGTGCGGCCTGAAGACATCGAACGCTACGTCGCGGCCAAACGGAAGACGCTGGCTGTCAAGACGATCCGCAATCACGTGAACACGATGCACTCGGTGTTCGAGCTTGGGCTGCGCAAGGGCTGGTGCGAGATGAATCCCGTGAAGCTCGCCGATCGTCCGACGCTGAAGAAGACCGAGACGCGGATCCAGTTCCTGGACCAGGCGGAGCTCGAGAACTTGCTCGACACCTCGTACCCAGACGACGCGTTCGGGAGGATCGAGCCGACCCTCTACCTCACTGCCGCGATGACCGGGCTGCGCCAAGGCGAGTTGCTCGGCCTGCGCTGGCGCGATGTCGATTTCGACGCCCGCAGGATCCGCGTGGTCTCGCCTTACGTCCGCGGCGAGTTCGGCGATCCGAAGTCAGCCGGCTCCGGACGATCGGTGCCGATGGCCGAGCGGGTTGCCGTCGCGCTGCACGGGCTGCGCAAACGCTCCTTCTACGCACACGATCGCGACCTCGTCTTCTGCCACCCGGAGACTGGTAAGCCGTTGGACCGCTCGAAGCTCGTTCGCCGCTTCAAGGACGCGCTCAAGCGCGCGAAGGTGCACCAGGTCACGTTTCACGAGCTGCGCCACACCTTCGGGACGCGCATGGCCGCCGCCGGCACGCCGATGCGCACGCTTCAGCACTGGATGGGCCACGCAGATTCGAAGACGACGCAGATCTACGCGCACTACCAGCCCAGCGACCAGGAGGCCGATGCGGTCGATCGGGCATTCGGCTGATCCCGCGTGATCCGCGTTACGCTCCGCGCGAGATGGCAGACGTCACGACACGCCGCCAGGGAGAGATGGTCCAGACCCTCTTCCGGATCCTGTCCGACGAGCCCGAGGGGTCTCCAAGCAAAGGATGCGATCGCCCAGGTCGAGGCGGCGATGGAGCTGACGCCGTTTGAGCAATCGGCGTTCCCCAAGCACCCAGACATCGTCCGGTTCCCGAAACTCCTCCGGTTCGCGACGATCAACGCGGTAAAGGCGGGCTGGCTACGCAAGATGGCCGGGATCTGGACGCTCACGGATGAGGGTCGCGCTGCGCTCGGGGCATTCTCTGATCCTGAGGCTCTGTTCGAGGAGTCACGTCGTCTCTACAGGGATTGGAAGGCCAGCCAGCCAGAGCCGAGCCCCGACGACACGGCGGCCACCGACGAGGACTCGGAGGAAGGCGGCCTAATCGCGGCGACGACGCTTGAGGAGTCGGAGGAGGCGGCGCGTCGCGCCATCCTCGACTACCTCGCCGGTATCAATCCGTACACCCTTCAGGATCTCGTGGGGAGGTTGCTCGAAGCGATGGGCTACCACCTCGTGTGGATCGCACCGAAAGGTCGCGATGGTGGCCTTGACCTCCTTGCGCAGGGCGATCCACTTGGGGTAAAGGGCCCACGGATCAAGGGCCAGGTGAAACGACGTGAGCAGAAAACAACCGAGGATGAACTCCGGTCGTTCTTGTCCCTCATCGAACAGGACGACGTCGGCGTGTATATCTCGCTCGCCGGATTTACCCGGGACGCGGAAGAGTCGGCTCGTCGAGCGAGCCGACGAATCACGCTCATCGACGGTGATGGGTTCCTCGACCTGTGGGTCGAGCATTACGACCGGGTCGACGAGGACGGCCGGCAGCTGCTGCCGATCAAGCCCGTGTACTTCCTCGACCTCGAGACTTGACGTTTGTGACGGTCCGCGCCAGCGGACCGATCATTGCCACATAGCCGGAGCGGATCGGCAGTCGAGGGCGGCCCGACAGGGCCGAGCGAAGCGAGCCGCGAAGCGGCGCCCTTGACGGCCGGGCCGCGGAGGCTACCCGCCGCTTAGACCCGGGCCGCGATACGAGCGCGGCAGCGCTCGGCCAGGTGCGCTTCGAGATCGCTCCGGCTGAATCGCAAGGCCCGTCCGATCTTCAGGTGTGGGAGCCGCCCGGTGCGTGCCAGGTCGTAGATCGTCGACACGGGTAACCGCAGCAGCTCGGCGACCTCGTCGGCCGTCAGGAGCTGGTGATCGAGCGGGACGATCGCGTCGCTCATGACCGGCTCCGAGTGGTCGACGCTGACGGGAGCGGCGCCAGTTCGAGGATCGCCTCGGCGCCGACGGCTCGTGCCGCACGCTGCACTGCGTCGGCGATCTGTGGGGCGGCGTGGTAGCGCACGATCGAGACATTCTGGTTTCGCAGGTAGCCACGCAGAATTCGCTCGAGCCGCGTCCGGTTCTTCAGCGTCAGCTCGACCTCGACCGCGGTGACTTGTCGCCCGCCGTGGCCGATCAGGGCGAAGTCCGGCCTGTGCAGACCTTCGCGGCCGTCGCTCGATCTCCCAACGATCGCCGAGGCGATCGCCTCACCTGCGGCGCTCTCGGCGGCGCGATGTTCGCGGTCGCTGAGGAGTGTCTGCTCATCCAGCCGCGGTTCGAGCTCGGCGGCGAGGGCGGCCGACGCGATCATGTGCGGCACGAGCGCCAGGCTAATCCGCGCCGGAGCCAGTCGATCGAGACCGGCGCATCGCAGCCCCTCCGCCGTTGCTGTCAACAGCCCACCGTCGTTGTAGAGCAGCCGGTGGCGGCGGACGAGTCCGAACTCGACGAGCTCGTGCAGCCGTCGGTATGCCGCGGTCCGGCCGATCGAGAACCGGGTCATCACATGTTCGGCTCGCACTGCGCCTTGGCGCCCGATCCACTCAGCGATCGTGATGTCACGCTCGGTCAGCATTCGACACCGCGCCGGCGCAGCTCGTCTGGATGGAAGACGCGCACGATCACGGCCCGCTGTTTGGGCGGTTCGATCACCGCGAACTCGCCGACACCGAGGCTCTTGATGTCGTCCGGATGGATCGCGTACTCCCTGCCGCGCGTCCGTGAGCCCAACCCTGTCCTCAGCCCAGCGCCGGGTCCGCCCGTCTGATCGGTAGTGATCCATGCGCCACGCGTGCCCGCGATCTGGGCGACGAGCTCCGCCGAGTCGGGCATGTTCTGGCGGCCGCAGATCAGGACCTCGATGTTCCCGCCCACTTGGTTCTGGATTCCACTGCCTCCGCCGAGTGCGTTGACACCGGCCAGTTCGAGATCGCCCGCTTCCTGGGTGCCGAGCAGCTGGCTGAGCCAGGCGCCACGACCACGCCCAAACAAGCGCTTGGCCTGTGGTGCGCCGACCGCTGAGAACTCGTCGATGATGACGAGTGCGGGGCGGTGCTCTCCGCTCTGGCGCTCTTGGTTGATGGCGACCAGATCCTGGACGATCGCAGCGCCGAGCATTTCCGCCGCTAACGGTCGTCGATCGGCCTCGAGTCGGAAGACGACGACATCGCCGCGTTCGAGCGACTCGAAGAGATCGATTCGTTGGCCAGGGCTCGCCGGGTCCAGAAGATGACCGATGTCCGACTCGGCAAGGATCGCGAGACGATCGCGAGCGCCGGCGAGATCACGCTCCTGCTGTGGCGTCATCGTCTCGAGATACGCCAAGAGCGGGCCCGCGTCCGCCGGGCTCATCTTGCGGGTCAAAGATGAGAGGCGTCCGTTGTGCATATGCTCGACCACGGTCGCGAGGCTGACCGGCTCGCCGGCAAGGCGCAGCGCTCGGACGACGTGGCCGATGTACCGCTGCGCCAGACGCTGATAGTGCGGCTCGGTGAACACCTCGGCCGCTAACAGCTTGTCCGCGATCTCGGTGCTCGATCCGCGGTCGTACGGGTTGTAGATCGTGTCGCCCTCTGGATCCCACTCGAGGAATCGCCGGTTGGCGCGCGCTGCTGCCGCACGCAGCTGCTCGACGACGAACTCATCTCCCTTCGGGTCGACGTAGATGACGCTGTGACCACGCTCGATCGCGGCGATCGCCAGCAGCACCTCAACAATCGTCTTGCCAGCTCCTGTCGCGCCGAGAACGAGCGTCATCACGGCACGCGAGCCGGCGACCGGGATCCGCACCAGCTCGCCCCTTCGCGTGAATCCGATCGCCACGCCCTCCGATGTCACCCACTGACCCGTGCGCAGCTTGCGCCACCCGTACGACCGTCGAATCAACGTCGTCGGGCCGACGCGATCCCGGGCTCGACGGGCCAGGTCACCGCCGGTACGCAGGTCGACCAGGTGCCGCCAAGCGCCGACTCCAACCACTGCTACGGCGTAGGCGTCGGAGCAGATCTGGGCTGGCCAGCTCAGCAGCGTAAGGCCGGGAACTGCAGTGAGCGCCAGGAGCCCGAGCGTCCAGGACCCCCCAAGCCGGCGGACGAGAAGCGCCACCGCCCCGCCCACGACCACCCCGCCGATCACCAGCCACGTCGCCGTCTCGGCCAGCCGTGCGAGATGCACAATCGGCAACTCCGGGACAGTCGAATGCACCACGCCCTGCGCCATCGAAACCTCCTAGGTTGAGTTGACCTCGTCTGAGGAGGTAGGTATGGCGTCGACCCCGTTTCGCTCCCGATCTCAATCCAGAACTTAATCCGCTCGTAACTCCCGACCGTTTATCGCGTTATGGAGTCGGTTCCGCTGGGCCACGCCGTCCGCCCGCCCCGCCTGCACCTAACGCGCCCGGCCGCTGACCCCGGTCACACACGATGTGGGGGCGGGGTCAGCGGCCGGGCGCGACCTCAAACCCAGGCGGGGCGGGCGGACGGCATGGAGTCACGATCCATAGCGTCGTCCACGGCGCTCACCTACGGAAATTCCGTGCGATCCCCCCGAACGCCGGTCGGAATGGAACTGGTCAGACCGCAGCGCTCGCGGCTGATTTCGCTGCGGCAGGGAACATGCGGTCACGAAGCGCCGCAGAGGCAGCCAAAAGGTCCCACCAGCGCTCTGCAGGGATGATGCCTGGGGGTTCCTCGCTCGTCAGGTGAGGCGCGGCGGGAAGAGAGCCATCGATGACGTCGGCATAGTCAGGGTTGAAGTCCCAGCGGTTCTCTCGCCCAATCCGCGAAAGCTGATCTGGGCCGTCAGCAGCCAAGAGGACGGACGGGATCAGCCCGACAGCCAGGGTGTCGTTACGAACGTCGGCGTACACCTCACCGAGATCAAGGGTCGCCGCGAGGTCTAGCAGAACGCTCGCGATCTGGGATTGCTTACGCGGGGGCAGCTGAATGTGTTCAAGCGGACCGCCCAGGACACGAGAGACTTCCTCGATTGCTGGAGCATCGACGGACGCCAGACCCGGCTCGTCTTGCTCATAGCGGTCGCAGACCCAAATGGTGATCGAGCGCACGAGCTGCTCGAGAACCTCCCGGTGATCCGCCACCAGCAGCGCGGCGATTGGGACAACGCTGACGGCGTAGCGGTCGCCCATCGGTCTCGCCGTCCCGGGTTGCGCCGTCACGAACCGCGCTATCCATGCCGCGATATCTCTGGCAAGAGCAGCGTCATCCTGGCGGATCCGGAGCGCGTAGAGTGCAACGAGTTCAGCTAACCGGGTGCAGCGGATCGGGTACGTGACCCACGCTGCGAATCCGCTGTACGCAGCGAGGCCGAACTCGGATAACAGGCGGTCGTCGCATTCAGCCCAGAGCTGATCGGCGTATATCTGGAACAGCCCGCCGGCCGCATCAGCGGCGAGCGTGGCGCCTTCGTCCGCCACTGCTGCCCCGGCTGCCCACGCGCCTCTCACGGCGCACAGGGCGACGTGGCAAGCAAGATCTAGGCGGTCGGTTTTTTTCAAGCTCTCGCAGAGCAGCGCCGTCTCGATGATGCCCAAGCCCGCAACGCGCGACGGCTCCCAGCTCATCCACCGCCGCGAAAACACTTCGATCGCGTCCACATCGGCCGTGTGCTCGGCGATCGCGCCGAGCAGCCCGTACAACTGCCCGTCCATGCTTCCACGGAGTACGGCGTCGGGGTTGCCACTCAGCCTTGCCAGCAGGGGTGTCCCGATTCCAGAACTCGATCGGGATCTCGTTACGGTCGACGCACTGCTGCTCGTACTCCTGGGCCGCGACCGGGGCCTGACCAGTCAAGCGTCCGGTTTGGACAAGCACCGCGCGTCGAGGCAGCTCCGCGTCGAAGCCCGGCGCCGAGAGATCGCTCATGCGTAGGTCGTACAGCTGGTCCCGGACCGGACGGAACTCCGTCAGATTCAGGTCGCCCGCCTTCGACTGAAAGACCCACTGCTCGCCGTCTCTCTGGGCGATGACGTCCTTGCCGAACTCGACCTGCCCGTGGACCAGGCGAACCTCTTCGTACCCCTCGGCGCGCAACATTGCCATGAACGGCTCGTCGAATGCCCGCTCCGAGACGCTGTCAAGAAAGGCGGCGACGGCGTCGTCGAGCACGCGCCTCCTCTCGCTTGCGGTCCAACAACGCCGCCATCTTGGCCTCCTGTTCCGGCGTGGGTGGCGGGAGTGATTCGATCTTCTTTGCGGTCTCCGGATGCACGACGATCGATGGCATGACTAGCTCCTCGTCGGCGTCGAGGGAGAAGTCGATCTTCTCGAGCGCGGCGTAGATCACCTCGAATCCAAGAGGATCGCCGCCCGCATCGATCTGATTGCCGGTGCCCTCGGTTACGGCATCCATCGTTCGCACCAGAACTCCGACAAGCCCCTTCGCCATTTGCTCGGAAGCAGAGTCGAGCTCCGAGTAGAGCCGCTCATAATCTGCGGCACGCACCGCCCCGAGATCGTTCGTGATCTCTGCGCTCGTCTCCGCCGGCTCAAGCATCAGGTCCATGCCCTCGCGCGTCCGTACACGCGAGCCGAGCGTCCCAGGCATCGTCTCGAAGTTCATCTGAGACAGCATCGGGCTACGTCCGCGAGCTAGAAGCCGGACGGTCTCACTGAAGAACTGCCCGTAAGCGGCGTCGTATTCGTATAGCGCGAACGGCATCCACTGATCGTGTCATGATGGCCGCACGGACCGCGCGCGCTGGCGATTCGGCCGCACTCGGTGCGGAGCGCTCTGGATAGGGCTGCTGGACGATCGGTCAGGTCCCACGCGAACACGACCGACCAAGGCGGTACCGGCAGCGTCATGAACAAGATCATCCATGTGATCCTCGCGATCGTCGGCTGGTTGTTCGCGACCCACCGGCTGGTGGTCGCGATCGACGCGCTCTAACGACAGTCAGCGCCCAGCCGCGGAATCTCGGCGACCAGTTGCGCCGTGCGGCTACGCGACCCAACGAGCGTCTGCCAGTTCGTCCTTGTAGGTGCCGGTGGCTAGGAAGGTTCGGAGGCGCCGACCCTCGGCGAGGGGACGCACCTTAGCCGTTGCTTCACCGGGCGTCTTTGCCTCGGTAGCGAAGACCTCGCGGTAGCCGGGCTCATCGGGAGCGCGCGCGGGGTCGGTCGCAAAAACGAGGTATCCACGTCGAGCAGCGCGCGTTTCGTTCGCCTTCTCAAGGCGAAGACGCTCTTCCTCAAGCTCTGCGGCCCACGCCGAGAGGTCGATCTGAGTCCCTTGATCTGACTGTGTTCCGCGGGCCATGGGATCTGATCTTCACAGTAGCGCCGGACGCCGACGGCCCCGCGAGTTTTTACAGATTTGTTGCAGTTCCGCTGGCGTCGAGGAATCGGCGAAGGCCGTCCATGCTGTCGCCGTCGAATACGTCGAAGAGTTTCTGCGGGACCTTCTCATAGGCCCACTGGCGTCCGGCCAAGCGGGTGGCGTCTGCGCACCACCGACGGGCCCGCCGATCCTTTAGAGCCACATCAAGGTCCTCCTGGCCCTTCGTCTCGACGATTAGGCACGTGTCGTCGCCCAGGCGTACGACGAAGTCGGGGTAGTAGTAGCGGAGTGCTCCAGCCTTCGAGATGTACTCGAGCGCGAAGCGGCTGTTCATCGTGAGCTTCGCCCAAGCGGTGACGTCGCTCGCTCGATCTAGCCAGCGAGCGAACCTCGCCTCGAGCGAGCTGTCGACTGGGGTCAGATTGAAGACGGTGTGCTGCCCAGGCACCGTCGTTCGGGACCAGGGGAACGGCGGGGTCTCGGACACCCTGAGGGTGTTCTCCTCAATCGTGGGCTCCCGCTCGCTGATCGAGAGCGCGCGGATCGCATCCCGGAAGGAACCGACGACGAGCGCCTGCGCGTCATTCTCCGCCAAGCGCCGAAGGATCACCTTGTCGTCGAGCTGGACGGGCCGGTCGAACAGCCGCTCGCGGAGATAGTCGCGAACCATTGGGGCCAGCGTTGCGAACGTGCCCGCGAGCCGGTCCACGCCGGCTTCGCGAGCGACCCGATGCGTGTAGTAGGTGATCGCTCCAGAGGGATCCTCGGCGTACGGGACGTGAAACTCGTACTCCTCGATCACGCCCTTGTCGATCAGATGCAGGCCCCGGTACTTGACGTATTCGTCCGCGTCGACGTCCGGGACCTCGATCGTCTTCTTCGGGTCCGCGATGTCGGACGGGCTGAGCTCGCTAAGGGGATTCTCGGCGCGAGCGAGCGCCCGCGTCAGCTGCGGGATCACGATGTCGAACCGCAGCTTGGCCTCGTCCGGGAAGATCGTCACCGCACCTGGTTCGATCTTGTCGGCTTCCTCCTTCTCGACTACCAGACCGCCATCCAGCTCCGTCGTCCACAGGTTCCGGAAAGCCTCGTGCTCAATCACGACGACGCGCTCGTCGAAGCCGGAACCGGGTGGGGTCATCCTCCGCAGCCCGCGACCGAGCGCCTGTTCGGGAAGGATCTTGTTCGCGGCGCTCAGTGGCCGCAGAGTGACGATCACACACACGTTTCGCACGTCCCAGCCTTCGCGAAGCATCAGCACGCTGACGATGCAGCGAATTCGGCTGTCGGACTCGTCTACCTCCCGCGCGGCGCGCCGGGCGAGTTCGAGGTCATCTTTGGTGATCTCGCCCGAGCGGTTCGTGTGGATGACTAGCAACTGGTCACCAGCGAAGTCAGGCAGGCGGCGCAGATAGTCGCCGGCCTCGTCTGCCGCCAGCGTGTTCTCGCACATGACGAACAACACGGGCCGCTTGCCCGATTGCGACAGCTTTTCATTGAAGACGCGCCAGCGCCCGACGGCGACGTCGAGCCACTGGCGGTTTCGTTGAAAGGACGTGTCCCCGAGCTCCACCTCTGCGCCGGACACCTCTCCAATTACTGGCGTCTTCACGATCCCGTCGGCGACCGCCTGCGCGAGGGGGTAGTCGACGACGACGTGACGAAACATTCCGCCCTTCTCGTATTTCGGGGTCGCGGAGAAGTCGAGCTGCGATACCACGCCGGCGGCGGGGTCGTCGCCCGAGCGCTTCGTGAGCTCGTCGGCGAGCCGCTCGATCGTCTGGTTCCACTTGAGCTTCTCATCGTGGACGTGGTGAGCCTCGTCGTTGAGGACCATGACGCGGTTACGATCGGCGATCCGATCAAACAGTTCCGCCGCTGCGGACGCTTCGATGTCACGATTGACCCGCGGACCAATCATGGCCTCGATCGGGTTCGGAGCGGCTTTTCCTCTGGCTCCCGACGCGGCGGGCTCGTAAAGGCGCTGGACGTTCGTGAGGAACAGCACGCCACGACTTGTTACGGGCGCTGGGTCGTCCTGGAGCAAGACGGAGAGGTCGAAGTCGTGCGACCACTCTGGCGGCACCAGCGGGTCGCGTCGGAAGGTCGTGGCGTCGCCGAAGTCGGTCTTCAGGCGTTCGAACACGATCAGATTCGGAGCGATGACCAGGAACGATGTCGCCATCGGCGAACCCGACTCGTAGAGGGCGTGAAAGTACGACCACACGACGCAGAGGCTCATAGCCATCGTCTTGCCGGACCCGGTCGCCATCTTGATCGCCAGCCGCTGTCGCCTCGACTCGCCCGGTTGAATCCTCATCCCGTGCTCTGAGAACTCGAGCAAGTCCTTTAGTCCGTGCACCGGCTCGATCTCAGTCAGGTAGATGACCGTTTCCACCGCTTCCCGCTGGCAGAAGTAGAAGCGGAATGGGTCGCCTGCGGGGCTCCTGTGATCGTCGGCGAACCAGAAGCCGAGCAGTCTTCGCGACGTGTCCGAGACTCGGGGATAGTCCTGGGCGCGCCACGCGTCTACGCGTGCGCGGACCCCGTTTACCGCGTAGGTACCATCGCTCGACTTCCGACGCTCAGGAACCGCGTATGGGTCACCCGCGACAGCCGAAGCGGTCACTTGATCGTGACCTCGGCTAGCTTCGTCGTGTCGTTCCCAAAAATGTCGATGATCTTGACGACGACGGCGTAGCGACCCGGCCCGGGGTACTCGTGCCACTCGCTCTGAAGCGCAAGGTTCGGCTGTGCGCGAGTGCGGTAGGCCTGCCACTCGTTGTGGAACGTGTCGTCCTCGAACTCATAATCCACCGACCAGTAGTCGATGAGATCAGACCATGCTTGGACGCGCTCTCGAACCTTGGCAGGGATCAGTTCCTCACTCGGGATTGCGAAGTCTTTCAGCACAACGCATGCCTCGCGGCCCTGTCGCCGGAGGTCGAGGTCGACGTACGCGAGCTCGAAAAAACGAACCGCGCCGGCATCGATGACCTGACGCTCCATCACCTCGCGTGGGATCTGTCTCGGGCGCACGTCGAGACCCCGCCGCCGAGCGCGCTCGGTGATCGTGTCGTGAAGCCCCATTTCCCATTCCCAGCCGAGCAAGTCGCAAGCTGGAATGTCGTTGTCCGCCATCTCGTCCAGCACATCCTCAATCTCATCGATCGTGACGGGCGCGTCCGTAGCGCCAACGTGAACCATCCGACCTGCCTTCCGGCCGTGAAGGTGAGCGAATCCTTCGACGGGCTCTGCACGATAGAAGGAGAGAATCGTGTCCAAGTAGGCGCGTAGCGCGCCATTGCCCGATGCGATCTGCCACCGCTGCCGCTCGTAGCTACCGAGGTTCTTGATATGGAACGGTCGGCAGCCCGGGAGGCCCAGCAGCCGCTTCCTCGTCGTGTGGATGGCGAAGCGGCCCAGATCGCAGGCGATCCACGAGCGGTTTAGTCGCTCTGCGACGGCCGCGAGCGTTCCAGCCCCGACAAAGAAATCCGCGACGAGGTCGCCCTCGTTGCTCGACACCCGGAGGATCCGTTCGACCAAGGCCTCGGGCTTCTGCGTCGGGTAACCGAGACGCTCCGCCGCTCGAGGATTAATGGGCGCGATGTCGTTCCACAGCTCATGAACGGCTTGTCCGTCGAGCTCATCGAGGTATCGCTTGACCTGAGCGACCTTGCTCGCCTTGTAGATCCGGCCCTCAGCGTCGAGCTGGAGCATCTTCTCTTCTGTGATCCGCCAGGCTTTCGTCACGCCGTTGAACTCGTAGACAGGCCCGCGGCCCCCCGGGGGATTCAGATTGTCGAGGCGGTACCGACGGCCGTCGGTCTCCTGGTGCGTGAACTTCGAGTCGATGTAGTCCTGGCTGAACGGCACCTTCACGTCGTTGAAGGTGAACGCGTCGCTCTTCGTGTAGAACAGAATGCGGTCGGTGATCCGCCCGTACCGTCGTGCATCGGCGTGGAAATTGAACCTCTTCCACACGATTTCGTTCCTCGCGTTTTCAGGACCGAAGATCTCGTCACACAGAAGCCGCAGCTGATGACTCACGGTTGGCCCGCAATGCAGGTAGAGGCTCCCGTCTTCGGCCAAGAGGTCGCGAATCAGGACCAAGCGCTCGTACATCATCGTCAGATAAGAGTCCGAACCGGATCCCCAGGTGTCGCGATATGCATGCTCTTCGAGCACCGACGGCTCCTTCACGACGCTCGTCGAGCCGACCTCGACCTCGACCGTGAAGTCGGCGCCAGTGTCGAACGGAGGGTCGATGTAAACGACTTTCAGCTTTCCCGCGTAGTCATCGAGAAGGCTCGACATAACCAGGCGGTTGTCTCCCCAGATCAGGAGGTTCGCCTCAGACGCTGCTTCGGCGCCGAAAAGCGCTCCTGCCTCGCGCTCGCGGGTGGCCCGCGACTTATTGATGGTCTCGACTGTCTGGAAAGGGAGGCGAAGTCGTTCGACGTGGCTCGGCCTGCCCTCCCAGGTCAGGCGAACCGACATTGCTGGCTGAACTCTAGAAGGATCACGTGGACCATTTTGGCTTCAGCCTCGGTCGTCTGATTGCCCGACGGGGCAGGACCTGTGCCGCGGCCGCCGAAATGCCCGCAACGTGCGGCTCTCTCTTCTGATCCAGCCGTATAGGCACTCCGAATCCGCCGCGACATTCCTGACCGAAGCGCTGCGCGACCCGAAGTCCAGCAAGCTCCTCGTGGCCACCGCTTGGCTCCGGGCGAGCGGGCTCCAGCCGGTCTCGGCCAGTATCGACGCGCTCCGGAATCGCGGCGGCCGGGCCGATCTGCTCGTGGGGCTCGACTATCGCGGGACGACGCGGCAAGGGCTGACCCAGGCGGTACGACTCTTTAACCGCGTGTACGTCGTCCACGACGTCGAAGGTCGAACGTTCCACCCGAAGGTCTATCTGGTCCGCGGCACGAGCAACGCCTATCTGCTCGTCGGGTCGAACAACCTCACCGCCGGCGGCATCGGATTCAACTACGAGGCTGCGATCGCCCACGAGCTGGACCTCCGTCGGGCGCAGGATCGCAATCTCGTCAACGAGGTCGAGTTCTTCGCGACGCGCATCCTGAGTGATACGGCGATCTGCAAACGCCTGACGCCGAGCCTTCTCAAGCGTCTCGATGCTGACGGATGGTTGAGCGACGAGAGCAAGCGCACCCCTGCATCAACCGAGGACTCGGGCCCGACCGGACGAACGAGACGCACCACGCCGTCGACCATCTTCAGCCGCAGCCAGGTACTCAAGCGCACGAGGCCCATCCCGCCCGCCACAACCTCGCAAGCACGACAGACCGTTGCCTCCCGGCGGACCGCCCTGACACCGGATACGTGGTGGAAGAAGCTCAAGAAGACCGACGCTCAGCGGCCTGCAGCGGGCCATCCAGTTGGGTCCGTGAGGATCACGCGCCCGCCCGGGCTTGATATCGACCCCGCGACGTTCTTCCGCAGGCAGCTGTTCGCGAACGAGCGCTGGCGCGCGCAGCACGACAATGCGGGAAACAGGATCGAAATCGCCAACCTTGCGTTCGACTGTTTCCTAGAGAAGCGTCGGCTTGGCGTCAAGCATCTTCGCGTCGATTACGGCGCGCACCGCGAGGCAGGCCGCGGACGCGCAACGACTGTCCTGCACTGGGACGAACTCGCGTCCTTGATCCACCGCCGCGACTTCACGGGCTGGTTCCTCCTCATCGAGCGCGGGGCGGGCAGGATCCACCGTCTCACGCTCACGCGCACCCCGCCCGCGTAAGGCGGTTCGCGCGCGAGACCGGGGCTCAGACGCGGGGCGAGCTCACGTAGCTCCACCTTACCGACCCGCGCTTTGCGCGACCCGGCCCCGGCTCGAACTCTCGGAGGACCATCGCCCCGGGCGTCAGGCTGTACAAGTACAACCGCGCGCTCATTGTCGCCGTTGGGGTCTTGCCGCTACTGGTCACGAGGCCACGCTTGAGCGCGATCTCCGTGATCTCCCTCGTCGTGAGGGGTCTTTGTTCATCGCGGAGAACTCGGAGCGCAGCTTCAGTGAACGTCATCCCCGTGCAGAGCGTAATGCCGCGATCGGCGGGTCGGGCTGAAGTCGCGGCGGAGTGTACGGACGATCTCAAGAAGTCCGGCAAAACAGTACACGCTCAGTACACAAACTCGCCAGATCCCCAGTGCTCGACCAAACATAAACCCCCGCCTGAGCGGGGTTTTCTTTCAATCGGGGAGACAGGATTTGAACCTGCGGCCGCCCGGCCCCCAGCCGGGTGCGCTACCAGACTGCGCCACTCCCCGTGGTAACGCGATGATATCCCTCCAACCGAATCGTGAGCGGACGCACCCAATCAACCCTGCAGCATGCCGTCCACGTGCCGAACCTCGGCGCCTACGGCGATCCCAACCTGCTGGTGGCGCTGGCTGTTGAAGCCGAGCAGGCGGGCTGGGACGGGTTGTTCCTGTGGGATCACGTGCTGCATCGACGCAGCGAACCCGAGCGGGTCGTCAGCCCGTGGGTGACGCTTGGGGCGTGCGCCGTGCGAACCGAGCGGATCCGGCTGGGCGCGCTGATCACGCCGCTCTCACGCCGGCGGCCGTGGAACATCGCACGGGAGACCGTGACGCTCGACGTGCTCTCGCACGGGAGGGCGATCTTTGGCGCGGGACTTGGGTCGCCGCGAGACTCGGAGTTCGAGGCCTTCGGGGAGGAGGCTGACGATCGCCGGCGCGCGCAGCGATTGGACGAGGGGCTGGAGATCCTCTCGGGGCTGTGGAGTGGGGAGTGGTTCGCCCACAGCGGCGAGCACTACGCGCTTGACGAGATGCGGTTTCTGCCTACCGCCGTGCAGGACCGGATCCCGATCTGGATCGGTGGCAACTGGCCGAATCGCCGTCCGTTCCAGCGCGCTGCGCGGTGGGACGGCATCGTTCCGGAGAAGGTCGGCGGGCAGTTGCCGACTCCCGATGACCTGCGGGAGATCCTCGCCTACGTCGCAGAGCAACGGGTGGGTGCTGCGATCGCGCCGGACCGCCGATTCGACGTAGCGATCGGCGGTTTCACCGAAGCGCCAGACGAGCGCGGGGCCGAGATCACCGGCTCCTATGCCGAGGCGGGCGCGACGTGGTGGATGGAGCGCTTCCATCCGGCGCGGGGATCAGTCGAGGATGCCCGCCGGCGGATCGCGGCAGGCCCGGCGCGATAGACCAAGACAGGCCGGGATTCACCCTCCGGATCGCGCCCCGGCTACGCGTCTAACAGCTCGGCCGCGTGCGTCACCGTCACGGGCGCGTTCGCGGCGAGAGACTGCTCGGAGGCCACGGCCACCAACAGCGTGCCGAGTGCGTCGCTCGGCGGAGCCGATCGCCTCGATCCGCACATCCTCGCCGCGGCCGTCCTCGCGGGTGCCGGTGAGCACCCCGAGCGGCCCGCTGCTGAGCCCGAAGGCCAGGACCGTCGTGTCGACGTCGCCGAGGCGCTCGAGAAACGACAGCGCCCGGATCGCGCCCGCGGCGAACACCCAGCTGACTTCGGACTGCGTCCCCAGCGGATCATGTCGAAGTCGTGGATCAACTGGAACGCTCCAGGACACGCGGAGACCCTACCACCTGCGGCCGGCTTGACAGCGCCGGTCGGCAGTTGCGAAGCTCCGGCCTGGAGCGTTCCAGAAACCGACCCCAGGAGTGCGCTTCGAGTTGAGTGACCGTGTGCACCTTGCGCTGATCGGCGCCGGCCGGATGGGCCGCATGCATCTGCAGGCGGTCGCCGAATCAGAAGTGGTCGAGATCGCGGCGATCGTCGACCCCTCCGCCGAGGCACGCGCCGCCGCCGGCGAGGTCGATCCGCGGGCGCGCAGCTGCGCTTCGCTCGATGAGGCACTCCGGCACGGCGGAATCGAGGGTGCGCTGATCGCGGCGCCGACGCCGCTTCACGGATCGCTGGTGGCGGCCTGCGCGCAGCGCGGGCTGCCGATCCTGTGCGAGAAGCCGTGCGGATTCACGACTGATGAGATCGACGCGGCTGCCGCCGCCGCGAAGGAGGCCGGCGTGCTTTTGCAGATCGGTTACTGGCGGCGTTACGTGCCGGAGCTGGCAGCGCTGCGTGGGCAGCTGCACGACGGCCGCTTCGGCGAACTGCTGCAGATCACGTGCTCGCAATGGGACGGAGAGCCGCCGGGCATCGGGTTTCGCCGCACCAGCGGCGGGATCGCTATCGATATGGGGGTCCACGAGCTCGATCAGCTGCGATGGCTCACCGGACGCGACGTCGAGCGGGCCGGCGAGGTCTCGAGTGCGGGGCCTGTCGAAGACGATGTCGATTGCGCGACGATCAGCTACCAGCTGGCGGGCGGCGGGGTCGCTGTGGTCTCGCTCGGGCGGTACTTCCCGCACGGCGACTGCGTCTGGGTCGAGGTGATGGGCACCCGCGACTATGCTCGCGTGGAGGTTCTGTGGGGTGACAGCGGCAAGACCTGGCACCCGGCGCTGCGCGCCCAGGCCGAAGACTTTGCCCGATGCGTTCGTGGCGGCGGCTCACCCGCCGGCGCCAGCGCACAAGATGCGAGAAGGACGCTCGAGCTCGCCGCCTGGGCCCAGCAGCGGTTGCAGCCGATCGCCGACTGAGTCCGGCCCATCGGCGGCGTAACTGAGCCGGGGTCACCTCCGCCGAGGCGCCGCGGTTGACCCGCGGACGCGAAGCTCGACTGGAACGCTCATCCGGCGGGCGCGCCGGGCAGGCTGCTCGATCCGTGCAAGCAGCATCGACACCGCGTGCTCGGCCTGGAAGTCGAGCGGCTGCGCGATCGTCGTCAGCGAGATCCGATGCAGGCTCGCGATCGGGATGTCGTCGAACCCGACGATTGAGATGTCCCGCGGAACGCTGATTGAGCGTGACTCGCACACCTCGATCAGGGAGATCGCCCCCATGTCATTGGAGACGAACATCGCGGTCGGCGCTCCGGCACCGCTCAGCGCATGCTCGAGCGGGACGGTTGCGCGACCGACCCTGAAGGCTTCAGCCCCGGGCTGCCATCCGAGCGCGCCGAGAGCCTGGGCACCGGCCGACTTCATCGCGGCTCGATAGCCAGAGAAGCGAGCGCGATCGCCGCTGGTCTCGACCAAGGGGGTCCGCACATAGCCAATGCGCCGATGTCCCAGTTCCAACAAGTGGTTGGTCGCCAGCCGCCCGCCCTCGCTGTCGCGCGGGCCGACCGAATCCCCCCAGCGCTCGTGCAGACCGACGAACACGATCGGGATGCCAGCCTGCCGCAGCGAGCCCTCGAGCTCCGGGGTGCGCTCGATGAAGGCCAAGAACACCACTCCGGCGACACGCTGCTCGAGCAGAGCCTCGACGCCCGCGACCGCGAGATCATCATCTCCTTCGATGTTGCAGAACATGGCCGTGTAGCCACGGCGAAATGCTGCGCGCTCGACGACCCGTGACATCTGCGCGTAATAAGGGTTGTCGAGGTCGCCGACGAGCACGCCGATCATCGTCGTTTGCCGCTTGACGAATTGCCGGGCGATTGCGTTCGGCTTGTAGTTCAGCTCGGAGATCGCTTCGAGCACGCGCGCCCGGGTCGTCTCGGAGACCTCGTCGGCGCCCCGAACCACGTTGGAAACCGTCGATTTGGATACCCCGGCAACGGCGGCGACGTCGAAGATCGTGGGCTCGCTGGCCACGGCGGCGGTGATAGCATGCCCTGGAACGTTCCACAAGCTGCCGGGGCGGACAAGCCGTGTTTGCATCGAGGGTTCATTGAACGAAGCACGACAGGGCGGCGGGGCGGGGAGGTTGCGACTCGGCATTGCCGGCACTGGATTCATCGGTCAGATGCACGCGCGCAACGCGGTCGCGAGCGACGCGGTCGACCTTGTTGCGGTCGCGTCCACGAGGGGCGCCGACATCGGCTCGCAGCTCGCGCGCGAACTCGGGGAGAGCGTCCGAGCGCTGTCGCTCGAGCAACTCTGCGCCGATGACGAAGTCGAAGCGGTCCTGCTCGCGACGCGCACGAGCGATCACACCGAGCACGCGCTCGATGTACTCCAAGCCGGCAAGCATCTGCTGCTCGAGAAGCCCGGCTCGATCAGCGTTGCCGGACAGCGCCAGATCTCCGAGGAGGCGGCGAGCAGCCCGGACCTCGTTGTCCGTGTCGCCTATCACCGCCGGCACGACCCCCGGTTCCGTGAGCTTGCGCGGCTGATCGCCGACGGCGCGCTTGGAGAGCCTTTCGCGGTTCAGTCGATCACACGCGAGGACTATCCGCCCGACGACGGCGATCGCTACAGCGGCGGGTTCATCATGGACGTCGGCGTCCACGACTTCGACACCGCCCGCTGGCTGCTCGGGGAGGATCCGCGCACCGTCTTCGCCTTCGGTCACAGCCCGGTGTACGCGCCGGAGGCCGGACCCGACAACGTCTACGTGACGATCGGCTACGAGCGCTGCGCGACGACGGTACAGCTGAGCCGCACGTCGCGGGTCGGCCTCGAGGTCCGGTTCGAGGTAATCGGCAGCGAAGGGGCGGCGCTGCTCGCGCCGGCTCGCCTGGACGCAGGCATCACGGTCCTAGCCGCCGGCGGCGCCCACGAGTTCCCGGCCGACTGCCGCACGGCCTTCCCCGACGCGTATCCAGCAGAGCTGGCCGACTTCGCTGCCGCGTGTCGTGGCGACGAGGTGCCGAGTGCCACATTGCAAGACGATCACTGGGCGGTCGCGACAGCGGTCGCGGCACGGGCAAGCGCCACTCGCGGGCAGCCGCTTGCCGTCGGTCCCGACTGGGACTAACTCATCCTGCAGTCAGCAGGAAGCCGAGATAGCGGCCGTCCGCGGCGATGTCCACGACCGCACCGCGCAACAGATCCGCGCCGTAGTCGCTGCCGGGATTCAGGCACAGCGTCGAGCCGATCATCTGCGCCGCCCGCGACTCGTGAATGTGTCCGTGCAGGCCGACGACCGGCTTGTACCGCTTGATCGCGTCACGCACGGCCTTGCTGCCGACGGAAACCACGCTTGGGCGACCCCCCGAGGCCGGCGATCGAGCCCGCGACGGGCGAGACGATCCGCGACAGGTAGACGTACTCACCGCCTGCTCGCGGCGCGGCCGCGAGCAGGTGGCGGTACGCGAACATCGCCACAAACCAGATGAACGCCGCGACCAGCAGCGGCAGGTAGAACTCGGCCTTGGTGAACGAGGTCAGGCCGGCGTTGAAGTTGATGAACGTGTTGACAACGGCGACGGACGCCAATGAGATACCGACCGCCGCGGGGATGCCGAGCTCGCGCACGAGCCCCGATGCCTGACGTGTGAATAACCCACTGGACGCGGACGCGGTGGGAGTCGTCACTGCCGTGGCCATGGTCCTCTCCGAAGTCCCGTGGAACGTTCCAGGGGCGCTACCGCTCCCTTGTGCCGATTGCAACCCACTCCGCCTGGGCGGGACTGCGGTATTTGCGCAACGAAACGTCCCGGACCGTCCTTGACAGCGCCGAAGTGCTCGTAGAGAATCGCCGCCGTGAGGAGGCCGAAATCGATTGCGCAAACGATTTCCCAGCGAAACCGGGCCACCTGAGCCCGGTCCCGCCAACGGCGATACCGGTGTGCTCGAGGGCCGCGCCAAGCGCGTGCGCCTCAGCGATGTCGCCGTGCGCGCGAACGTTTCGACCTCGACCGCATCCCGTGCGCTGAACGGCATCGGGGAGCTGTCTGAAGACACGCGAGCCGCCGTCAAACGCGCCGCGAAGGAGCTGAACTTCCGGCCCTCGCCGGTCGCGCGTTCGCTGCGGACGCGCCGCTCCCAGACCGCGGGCTTGGTGGTCCCAAACGTCGCGCACGCGTTCTATGCAGCAGTCACGACCGGCGCGCAGGCCGTGCTGGAGGAGCATGGCTACCGCCTGATCCTCGTCGATTCCGGCGAGGATCCAAGGACGGTCAGGCGCGCCGTGCGGACCTTGCTCGACCACGAGGTCGACGGCCTGCTCGTGTCCACGGCGCCGTTCGGCGCGGACCAGTTCAACGAGCTGCTCGACGCGACGCCATGCGTGTTCATCGACGAGCTCGCGCCCGGGGCGGGCGCCGGCAACGTGGCGCTCGAGAACGCCCGCGGCGTCGAGATGCTCGTCGATCACGTCGTCGAGCACGGGCACAGCCGGATCGCTTTCCTCGGCGGTCCGGAGGACCGAACCAGCGGCCATGAGCGGCTTGAGGGGTTCGTGACGGCGATGAGCCGCCACGGACTCGGGACACCCGCGGAGCTGGTGCGCGAGTGCGAATGGACGATCGCGAGCGGCTTCGAACAGGCCAGCGCCCTGCTGGCGCTCGAGGCGCGGCCGACGGCGCTCGTCACCGCCAGCGGCGAGCTCGGTCTGGGCGCGCTGGCCGCGGCCCGGCGTGACCGGGTTGCGATCCCGAGCGAACTGGCGCTCGTGTGCTTCGACGATCTGTACTTCGCGCCGCTGCTCGAGCCGTCGCTGACCGCGATCGCGTATGACGCGCGGGCGATCGGGAGCGAGGGCGCGCGGCTGCTGCTCGCCGCAGCCGAAGACGAGCGGCCGCGGTGGAGCGAGGTGCGGATCGATGTCGGACTCGTGCGCCGGCGCTCGTGCGGCTGTGCCTACGACCCCTCGGACGACCTCGCGGAGGCGGTGGGTTGAGCAAAGGTGCCGCGATCGAGCTGCGCGGGGTGTCGAAACGCTACCGCGAGCACCTCGCGCTGCAACCGGTCGACCTCGAGATTCGTGAGGGTGAGTTCTTCTGCCTGCTCGGCCCGTCGGGGTGCGGCAAGACGACCACGCTGAACCTGATCGGGGGCTTCGTCACCGTCTCGAGCGGCGAGATCCTGATCGAGGGGCAGCGCGCGGACCGGATCCCGCCACACAAGCGCAATGTCAACACCGTGTTTCAGAACTATGCGCTGTTTCCGCACCTGAACGTCTTCGACAACGTCGGCTTCGGGCTGAAGATGGCGCACGTTGGCCGCCGTGAAGCCGGACCGAGAATCAAGGAGGCGCTCACCCTCGTCGGCCTCGACGAGCAGGCCGACCGATTCCCTGCGCAGCTTTCGGGTGGCCAGCAGCAGCGGGTCGCGGTGGCGCGGGCGCTTGTCAACAGGCCGGCAGTGTTGCTGCTCGACGAACCCTTGGGTGCGCTGGACCTGAAGCTCCGAAAGCGCCTACAGATCGAGCTCGCGCAGATCCATCGGGAAGTCGGGACGACGTTTGTGTTCGTCACCCACGACCAGGAAGAGGCGATGGCGATGGCGGATCGGATCGCGGTCATGAACGAGGGGCGGATCGAGCAGATCGGGACGCCGGAGGAGATCTACCGGCATCCGGCGTCGAGGTTCGTCGCGGACTTCATCGGCGAATCGAACTTCCTGGAAGTGGAGCGCGGGAGCGACGGTAGGGTGGTGGCGCGGGATGGAAGCGTGGTGGCGTGCTCTGCGCCTGCCGGCGAGTGGCGCCGGGCGACGCTGATGGTCCGTCCCGAGGCGGTCCAGGTGATCGCCGGCAACGGGCATCGAGAGGGATTGACGGGCAGGGTCGTCAGGTCCTCATTTCTGGGCAGCTTCACGCGCGTCGCGGTGCAGTGCGATACCGCGGGGGCGCAGATCATGGCGGCGCTACAGGGAGGCGGAGCGTCGCATCTCGAAGAAAACACGACCGCGACGGTGACCTGGTCCGAGCAGGACGCCGTGGTCCTCGACCCGCAGTAGTGAGGAGGACGTACATGAAGGCAAATCTCACCCGTCGTGAGGCCGTCAGGGCCGGAGCGCTTGGCGTGGCGGGGCTATACGTCGCCGGATGTGGCTCGTCGAGCAGCAGTAGCCAGGGCTCGGCCAGCGGGGCGGTGACGCTCAACTGGGAGACGTGGAACGACCACTACCTGACACCTCAGTTGTCAGCGGTTCAAAAGCAGACCGGGATCTCGGCGCGGCCCAGCCTCGAATCGGACGACTCCGACGGCTACCTCAAGGTCAAGCAGACCGGCGGCCAGTACGACATTGTCTCGACCGACGCGCTGTGGGCGCCGAAGTACTACAAGGATGGGCTCACCGAGGCGTTTGACATGAGTTCGATCCCCGTCTCCTCGCAGCTGTACTCGGTCGCCAAGCAGGTTCCGTTCTGGAGTGTCAGCGGCGGCTACCTCGTGTATCCGAACGGCTGGTCGTCAGTCAACATCTACTACAACCCGAAGTTCGTCAATCCGGCGCCAACCTCGTGGCACGTACTGACCGAGCCCAAGTACGCCGGCAAGGTCGTTGCCGAGAACCAGCCGACCGACCTGATGGCCATGGCCGGGCTGGCCACTGGCGCGAAGCAGCCCTACGGGATGAGCACCGCCGAGATCTCGCGAGCGCAGGATTTCCTGAAGTCGGCAAAGCCGGCGTTCCTCAAGCTCGTCTCGCAGAACTCAGATTCGGTCCGCGCACTCGCGGACGGCTCGGCATGGATGGCGCTCGAGAACCTCGGGACCGATTTCCGCGTGAAGGCTGCCGGCGGCCCCCTCGTCAAGATCGCCGTACCAAAGGAGGGCGTGGTCGGGTGGATCGACGGGGAGCAACTAGTCAAGGCCTCCTCGCACAAGAACCGCTTCGAGCAGTTCCTCAACGCGATGGAGCAGGCGCCGTGGGTCGCCCAGAACTTCATCGCCAATGGGCGGCCGCTGTTCAACGAGAAGGCATACAAGATGCTCGTCAACCAGGGGCAGAAGGAGCGCGCGGACCTTCTGTACTACAACCAGCCCGAGAAGGCCCTACAGATGACACTCAAGGGACCGTCGGGCAACGTGCAGGCGTACATCGACGCGTTCAACCAGGTGTTCGGAGCGTAGTTCTTGGCTGTAGCCCCCGAATCTGCGTATGCCGGATCCTCCGCGGTCGCGATCCCGCGGAGGTCCGGCCTGCGCAGTCGGCTGAGCCAGTACGCGGGGTTCTCGCCGGCGGTGCTGTTGTTCGGCGGCTTCTTCCTCGCGCCGATGGTGCTGATCGTCCTTTACAGCTTCTGGACGGTCGTCGACTACAACGTCGTTCACCACTGGACGCTTGACAACTACCGCTATTTCTTCAGCACGCCCACCTATGTCACCACGCTGTGGGACACGATCTGGGTGGCCGCTGTCGCGACGTTCCTGACGCTGGTCGCCGCGTTCCCGCTCGCCTACTGGTTGGCCCGATACGTGCGACCGGCGATCAGAAGGCCGCTGCTGTTGCTGGTGATCCTGCCGTTCTGGACCAGCTACCTGCTGCGTGTCACCTCGTGGACAACGATCCTGGGGCAGAAGGGCGTGCTCAATCGCTTTCTCGAGGCGATCGGCCTGATCCACCAACCACTGTCGTTCCTGCTCTACAACCGTGCGGCCGTGATCCTCGTCTTGATCTACCTGTACTTCCCGTTCGCGGCGCTGACGCTGTACGCCACGCTCGAGCGCTTTGACTGGATGCAGCTGCGCGCGGCGATGGACCTCGGCGCGCCGCCCCGGGCAGCGCTGACAAAGGTAATGCTGCCGCAGATCAAGCCCGGGGTCACGACCGCCGTGATCTTCGTGTTCATCCCGGTACTCGGCGAGTACCTGACGCCGCAGTTGGTCGGCGGCACGCGCGGGGTGATGATCGGCAACCTGATCGTGAACTTCTTCCAGGGTGCGGAGTACACGCGCGGCGCCGCGGTGTCACTGCTCATCGCTGCGCTGATCGTGGTGCTGCTGCTCGTGTTCCGCAAGCAACTCGACGTTGCCGAAGCGTATGGCCGGTGAGGCAAACGACGTCGTCGCGCCTCGCGGCCGGCTGGTGCGCGGTGCGCTGACCGGATGGGCCGTGCTCGTCTACATCTTCCTGTTCGCACCGATCATTCTGCTGGTGCTGTTCAGCTTCAACTCCAACCAGTACGGGACGCTCCCGATCACCGGCTGGACGACGCACTGGTACCGGGCCGCGTTCAACGATTTCCAGATTCAGGACGCGGTCAAGACGACGCTCAGCGTCGCGCTCGAGGTCACGCTGATCAGCACCTTCGTGGGAACAGCGGCGGCGTTCCCCCTGGTGCGCTCGAACCTGCCGTTCCGCAGCGGCATCCGCGCCGCGCTGACGCTGCCGATCATGCTCCCCGGATTGTTGATCGGTGTCTCGCTGCTGTCGTTCTTCACCAGCGTTCTGCACCTGCAGCTTTCAAATCAAACCGCGGTGATCGGGCAGGCGGTGTACACGACGCCGTTCGTGATTCTGGTTGTGGCGGCGCGGCTGGAGGGCTTTGACCGCTCGCTGGAGCGGGCGGCGAGCGATCTTGGCGCCAACTCCTGGCAACGGTTGCGCCACGTGGTCTTGCCGCTGATCGGACCGGCGGTCTTCGCCGGCGCGCTGTTCGCGTTCACGCTCTCGCTCGATGAGTTCGTGATCACACTGTTCCTGATCGGGGGCGGGAATACGCTGCCGATCTACATCTACACGCAAGTCAAGTTCGGAATCACGCCCGAGGTCAATGCGATCGCTTCGATGCTGATCGCCGCGTCATTTACGCTGAGCGCCATTGCATTCGCGCTGCCAAGCGCGGTGCGCGCGCTTCGCCGCCGGCGCTGGCGGACGGTGTCGGCGGTCGAGGCCTCGACCCCGTGAGCAGACACTCGACGACAGGAGGAGCCGATGGCTGATCGACTAAGGGTTGGGGTTGTGGGTTGCGGTGTGATCGCGCAGGTGATGCACCTGCCGCACCTGCGCGAGCTCGATGACCGCTTCGAGCTGCGAGCCGTATGCGACATCTCTGAACCGACCGCGGCGGCCTGCGCGCGCCGCTACGGCGCAGCGAACATCTACACCAGCTGGGAGGAGATGCTCTCCACGGAGCCGCTCGACGCGGTGCTCGTGCTCACCTCCGGAAGCCACGCGCCGGTCGCGATCGCCGCGGCGCGCGCCGGCATCCACGTGCTCGTCGAGAAACCGATGTGCCTGAGCCTCGACGAGGGCCAGCAAATGCTCGACGCTGCCGCCGCCGCGGGGGTGCGGCTGATGGTGGGCACGATGAAGCGCTATGACCCGGCGTACGAGCGGCTGCTCGAGGTGCTGCCGCAGGCCGGCGAGCTGCGGCTCGTGCGGGTCACGACGCTCGAGTCACCGTGGCGGCCGTACCTCGAGAACTACGCGCTGGCGCCGCCCGCATCGGCCCCGCCTCCCGAGCTTGCGCAGCTCCAGGCTGATGACGATGTGCGGCTTAGAGCCGCACTTCCCGATGCCGACGAGAACACCCGCTACTGCTACCGATGGATGCTGCTCGACAACCTGGTCCACGAGCTGAACGCGCTGCGTGGCGCGCTCGGGGAGCCGGAGATGGTCAAGTACGCCGAGCTGAGCCCGCGTGTGGTCAACCTCAGCCTCGTGTTCGACGGCGTCGACTGCCATCTGTCCTGGGTCGATCTGCCGGGGATCGCCCGCTACCGCCAGGAGCTCGCGTTCTACGGCCTCGACGCGCGGGCGACTCTGACGCTGCCCTCGCCGTACCTGCGAGGTGAGCCGAGCGAGCTGGCGGTCGAAGGCGGCCACGCTGATAGCGCACATTCGTGGCGGACCGTCGAGACCGTCTCCTATGTCGAGGCGTTCAAGCGAGAGGTGCTCGAGTTCCACAACGCGATCACCGAAGGCCGCTCGCCGCGGACCGACGGAAAGGACGGGCTGCACGACGTCGCACTCTGCAACGCGATCGCCCGCGTGCACATGACCGGCGAGCCGGTGTCCCGGCCGAGCGAGCCGGTCGGCGCCGAGGTGCAGGCATGATCGCCGTCGCCAACGCACCGTGCAGCTACGGCGCATTCGAGATCACGGTTGGGATCGACCCTGGCGTGCCCGATGCGCTGCCGCTGCTCGACGATGTGGCGGCCGCCGGCTATGCCGGGATCGATCTCGGGCCGCTGGGATACCTCGGCATCGGTGGCGAGCTGCGCTCGCGGCTGCGCGACCGGTCGCTGTCGCTGGCCGGCGGCTATTTCGCGGTGCCGTTCAGCGAACCCGATCAACTCGACGGCGAGATGACGCGACTTGACGAGTTGCTCGACACGTTCGACGCGGCGCGTGAGGGCGGGGCCGGCACCGAGAACGGGCTGCCACTGCCGCGCCCGACACTCGCAGATGCGGGCTCGGAGGCGAGGTCTGCGTATCCGGGGCGGGCTGTGAACGACCACAGTCTCGGCTGGGACGACGCCGGCTGGGATCGGTTCGCGTCATCGCTGAGGCGGATCGTCGATCGCTGCCGCGAGCGCGGCTATGAGCCGACCTTCCATCCGCACACCGCCACCTACATCGAGGCACCGTGGGAGATCGATCGGCTGCTCGAATGCAGCGACGTCGGCGTCTGCCTTGACACCGGGCACCTGCTGCTGGGCGGCGGCGATCCGGTGACCGCGATCGGCGCCTGGGGCGATCGGATCAATCACCTCCACGTCAAGGACGCACGCCTCGACGTGATCGAGGGAATCATCGGCGATTCGGCTCCGGTCGAGGAGATTTGGCGCCGGCGCGCCTTCTGCCGCCTCGGCGAAGGCGATGTGCCGATCGACCGCGTCCTCGACGGCCTGCGCGAGATCGGCTACGCCGGCTGGCTCGTGGTCGAGCAGGACATCATTCCTGATCCCGCCGATCCGCCGGATCAGGCCGCGGGCGACCAGGCCGCGAACCGGGAGTTCTTGCGGGCACGGGGGATCTAGAGGGCTCCGCCTCGCGCGCGCTCGCGCGTTAAATGAAACAGAGCGGGCTGGAAGGGGGGTGGTCGTGTTAATAACGAAAAATACGGTGGGTCTAACGACCACCCCCCGGACGAGTTCCGATCGGTTTGATCCGATCTCGGGCTTGCTGCGTATGAGGGTGCAGCGGGCGTCGTGTCCGTCCGTGTTCAGACTTCGGAAATCGTGTTCCTTGCTGCTACCACCAACCGCCGAACCGATCTTCGGACGCTGGCCGACGAGGACCTGATGGCGCTCGTGCAGGATGGGGAGCCGCGCGCGTTCGAAGTCATCTTCGACCGCCACAGCGGGCCGGCGTTCTCGCTCGCCTATCGCATGTGCGGCCGCCGGGCGATGGCCGAGGACGTCGTGCAGGAGGCGTTCATGTCGCTGTGGCGGACTGGCGCCCGTTACGACCGCCGGCGCGGCGGGGTGCGTAACTGGGTCCTCGGGGTCGTGCACAACCGTGCGATTGACGCCTTCCGCCGTGGCGTCGTGCGTGAGAGCCGCAATGTCAGCGACGAGGGCATCGCCGAGCGACTCCCAGCAGCCGAGCAGACCGATGTCGAGGTCGGTCGCCGAGATGAGGCCCGGCACGTGCGCGGCGCGCTCGAGGAGCTACCGGCCGAGCAGCGGCAGGTCGTCGAGCTCGCGTACTTCGGGGGATTCACGCACAGCCAGATCGCGGAGATGCTCGATTTGCCGGCCGGGACGGTCAAAGGCCGGATGCGGCTGGCGCTAACAAAGATGCGGATTACGCTTGGCGATCCGGCGGGGTTCATGCTATGACCGAGCCGGAGCAGATGACCGAGAAACGGGATTGTGGTGCAGACGCGGCCGCGTACGTCCTCGGTGCCCTGGAGCACGAGGAGGCGGAGTCGTTTCGCGCGCACATGGCGAGCTGCGTCGTCTGCCGCGATGAAGTCAGCGCGTTTCAGGAGGTCGCGGACGTGTTGCCGCTGGTGGCCCCGGCGCAACCGGTGCCGTACGGCCTCAAGCGCCGGGTGATGGCCGGCATCCGGGCCGAGCCGCGCGGGTCTTCAGCGGCGCGCTCGGGCAAGGGGTGGCCGCGATTGCCGACGAACCTGTTCAGCACGATCTCGACGCCGGCGCTTGCCCTCAGCGCGCTCGTCGTGGCGCTGGTGATCGCGGTCGGGGTGGTGGCGCTGTCCGCCGGCGGTACCAGCAGCACGCGCGTGTACTCGGCGCAAGTGTCCTGGCACGGCAACGCGCAGCTGCGCGTGACCGGAAGCCACGGCGAGCTTGTCGTGCGCGGGATGCCGGCGCCGCCCGCGAACAAGGTGTACGAGGTCTGGGTGCTCAAGCGCGGCAGGCAGGCGCCGACGCCGACGACGGCGCTGTTCAGCGTCACCTCATCCGGATCGGGATCGGTCGACGTGCCCGGCAGCCTCGGCGACGTGAGCGCTGTGTTGGTGACGCCCGAGCCCGCCGGCGGCAGCTCCGCGCCGACGCATGCGCCCATCCTGCAGGCGCGGCTCTCCTAGGAAACGCCGGCGCGCTGGGGCTCGAGTGCGTCCTCTGGGACGCCGTCAGAGACCTCATCGCCGGCGCCCGTGGCCCGGCCGGTTCGCCACGGCTGTGCGAGCGCCAGCCAGAGGACCCCGGCGCCGAGCAGCACGAAACACAGGATCCAGCCGAGCGCCGTCGTTCCGACCCCAACGTACTTCAGGCCCGAGGCGAAGATCGCGAACGCAATCGCCGGACGGATGTAGCGATCCGGGACGGTCGATGAGAGCAGCGAGCCGATCAGCACGGCGGGGACGCTGCCGAGGATCAGCGACGTCGTGACGGCCAGCTCGACATGCCCAAACGCCAGCGCGCCCAGCGCGGCGGCAATCGTCAGGGGAACCGCCTGCGTCAGGTCGGTCCCAACAAGTTGCTTGGCCCCGATCATCGGATACACGAACAGCAGCAACACGATCATCAGCGAGCCGGACCCGACCGACGTCATTCCGACCACGATCCCACCGACGATCCCGATCGCGACCGTCGCGAGCGGTCGCGGTGTCACGTCGTGGACGAGGCCGGTGCGGCGGTGACCGCCGCGGCGATCGAGCACGAACCTGAGCACCATCGCTCCGGCGCCGACGAGCAATGCGGTGCCGAGCGCGGTCTCGATGTTGTTCTGGGCCGTCTTCGCGTTACCCATCACGTGCAGCAGGTACGCCCCGAGAAAGGCGGAGGGAACGGACCCGATCACCATCCACCGCACCAGGCGGCGGTTCACGGTCCCCGCCCTGATGTGCACGAGCGCTCCGATCGGCCGCATCACCACCGCTGCGACGAGGTCGCTCGAGATCGCCGTCGAGGGAGTGATCCCGAACAGCAGGATCAGCATCGGTGTCATCAGTGCGCCACCGCCGGCGCCGGTCATCCCGACGAGCAGGCCGATGATCGCGGCGCCGAGAACGATGTAGGGGTCGATGTGCATCCCCCGGCAGGATGCCGCATCGCCCCGTCAGCCGGATGCCGGCGGCAGGTGTGCCTCCAGCAGCGCGCTCTGGAGCCCGACGTCGTGCGGCGCCTCGCCGAGCAGCAGCCAACCCTCATCGATGCTCCGGATGACCCTCCGGCGGGCGAGGTCCGAAAGCGCGCTGGTCACCGTCGGCCGGCGTGCTGCGACGAGGTCGGCCAGCGCCGAGTGGGTGAGCCGCAGCGGCAACACGACCCCGTCGGCGCGGACCCGGCCCCAGCGTCCGGCGAAGTGCCAGAACAGCATGTGCAACCGGTCATCGACGCGGGCCTGGTGAATGATCGCCATGTTCACGACCAGGCGGCGAGAACGTCTGATCGCTCGTTCGAACAGTCGCCCGCCGAGTTCCGGGTAACGGCCGAGCTGACGGGTGAAGCGCCCGTCGAGGATCGCGAGCCGGACCGGCTCGAGCACGGTCCACCCGGTCCTGAGCGGCAGCGTTTGGGTGTCCTCGCCCTGCCATGGGCGCACGACATCGCACTCGCCAAGCAGCTCGACGGCGAACCGGCCGTCGATCGCCACGCGGCGGAGCATCATCCCCTGGAGGACCAGAAACCCGATGCCATCGGGGCCAAGTGCGGGGTGGGTGACCCACGCTCCTGCCGCGAGGCTCACCTCAGGCGCGATGCAGTCCTCGATCGCCTGCGAGCGCCGGTCAGGCGGCACGGCGTCAGCGAGGTCCAAATCCTCGACGAGGACATGGCAAAGCCGCGGAGCACCTGGACCTGGACCTGATCCCACCACCCGTAACTGTGGCACGAGCCGGGCGCTGGCGCGACCAGGGCTCACACAGCGACGGTGTCAGCGGTCCCCGTGACCGCCGTGGCGAGACGCGCCAGCGCCGCGCTGATGATCCCGGGCCGCTCGAGCGGGCCCATGTGACCGGTCTCTTCAAGCTCGATCAGCTGATCGAGCGCGGGCAGCATCTCCGCGATCCGGCGAGCGTGCGATGGCGGTGTGAGCCGGTCGTTCTCGCCGGCGATCACGAGCGTCGGCACGGTCAGGTGCGCGAGTGCGTGGTGCAGGTCCATCTCCGACATCGCGATCCCGATCGACGCCCGCACGTCCGGTCGGCAGGTAACGAGCATCCGCTCGTAGAACGCGATTTGAGCTGGGGTCGCCGCCGGGCCAAACGCGACGTAGCGAACGGCCGCGTAGCTGACCGGCGTCGAGGCGCGCGGCAGCGGTGTGCGCGCGCCGAGGAAGCCGCGGACGGCGATCGCCTTGTTCAGACCCTGAGCCACCCTCGGGACGGGGAACAACAACTGCTCGTTGATCAGGTTCCCGACGCCTGTGTTGATCAACGCCGTCGCGCTCGCGCGCCGGCTGACGTCATGATGCTCGGCCCACGCCGCGATCGACATGGCGCCCAGGGAGTGGCCGGCGATGACGGCGCGCCGGCCGTCCGGAACGCACGCCTCGAGCACGGCCTCGAGATCCTCGCCGAAGCGATCAAGCGAGTAGTCACCCTCGACGGCACGCCCGCTCTGTCCGTGACCGCGCAGGTCATAGGCCACGACGCGGTAGCCACGCGCCGACAGATCCCGGATCACGTAGGTCCAAAAGGAGAGCATCTCGGTCCAGCCGTGGACGAGCACGATCGTGGCGCCGTCGGCCAGACCGAAGGTCTCGACGTGAAGCTGAGTGCCGTCGCGCGAGCGGACTCCGAGCGGGCTGCCCGGCGCCGGATCGCGGAGCGACTCGTGCTCGGGATCGGACGCAATCCGCGCCATGTGGCGGCGCTCAGAAGCGGTCGCGGCAGCGCCGAGCGCCAGTCCGGCTGCGCCGGCCCAGATCCACGGATGTCGCGTCTCCCGCATGCCGAGAGGACAGCCTACAACGACGTAACTTTCCCGAGGCGCCAGGAGGCATAGGATTCAGCGCTATGCGCATTGGTCTGCTGACGGGAGGGGGCGACTGCCCCGGACTCAACGCCGTCATTCGTGCCGTGGTACGCAAGGGGATAAGTGCGTATGGCGACGAACTGATCGGCTTTCATGACGGCTGGCGGGGAGTGCTCGAGGACTCGTTCGAGCCGCTCACAACCGAATCGACCCGGGGGATCCTGCCCCGCGGCGGCACGATCCTCGGAAGCTCGCGAACGAACCCCTACAAGCGCGAGGACGGACCCGCGATGGTGCAGAAGACCGTCGCCACGCACGCGCTCGACGGATTGATCGCGATCGGCGGCGAGGACACGCTGGGCGTCGCCAACCGACTGAACGACGAGGGTATCCACGTGATCGGGGTGCCGAAAACGATCGACAACGATCTCGGCGCGACCGACGTGACGTTCGGGTTCGACACCGCATTGCATGTCGCCAGCGAGGCGATCGATCGCCTGCACACGACTGCCGAGTCTCACAACCGAGTGCTGATCGCCGAGGTTATGGGTCGTCACGCCGGGTGGATTGCGCTGCACTCCGGGGTCGCGGGCGGAGCGGACGTGATCCTGATCCCGGAGCAGCCGTTCGATATCGACGAGGTCTGCCGGCTGATCCGCCGGCGCCATGAACGTGGCCGCTACTTCTCGATCGTGGTTGCCGCCGAGGGAGCCGTCCCCAAGGAGGGCGGGACCATGACCCTCGAGTCCGGCGCGCTGGACGAGTTCGGTCACCCGAGGCTCGGGGGCATCGGGCACCGGCTCGAGCATGAGATCGAGTCGCGGACGGGATATGAGACGCGTGCAACCGTGCTCGGCCACGTCCAGCGCGGCGGCACGCCGACGCCGTTCGATCGCGTGCTCGCCACCCGCTTCGGCCTTGCAGCGATCGACGCGGCGCACGCGGGCGACTGGGGCAAGATGACCGCGCTGCGCTCGACCGAGATCGCGCTCGTCCCGATCGCCGAGGCCGTCAAGCAACTGCGAACCGTCCCGCTCGAGGAATACCAACGCTACGGAGTGCTGTTCGGATGACCGCGACCGACGCCGCGACAGCAGTGGACAGGCTGTGCATCGACACGATTCGCACGCTCTCGATGGACGCGGTGCAGAAGGCCAACTCGGGCCATCCCGGCACGCCGATGGCGCTCGCCCCGCTCGCATACGAGCTGTACACGAGGACGATGCGTCACAACCCACGCGATCCGCTGTGGGCTGACCGCGACCGCTTCATCCTCTCCTGCGGGCACGCCTCGATGCTGCTGTATTCGACGCTGTATCTCGCCGGCTACGACATCAGCCTCGAAGAAGACATCATGCGCTTCCGGCAGCTCGGTTCGAAGGCGGCTGGACATCCCGAGCACGGCCACTGCCCCGGCGTCGAGGTGACCACCGGCCCGCTCGGTCAGGGGATCGCGCACTCGGTCGGGATGGCGCTGGCGGAGCGGATGCTCGCCGCGCGTTTCAACCGTCCCGGCCACGAGATCGTCGATCATCGTACGTTCGTGATCGCCTCAGACGGCGACCTCGAGGAGGGAATCTCCGGCGAGGCGTCATCGCTCGCCGGCCACCTCGGTCTCGGCCGGCTGATCTCGTTCTACGACCAGAACCACATTTCGATCGAGGGCGACACCGCGCTCGCGTTCTCAGAAGATGTCGGCAAGCGCTACGAGGGCTACGGCTGGCACGTCCAGAACCTGGGTGAAGACATTGGACTCGATCGTCTTCACGACGCGCTGCAGACGGCGATCGGGGTCCAGGACAGGCCTTCGTTGATCATCGTCCGCACGCACATCGCGCAGGGCAGCCCGCACAAGCAGGACACGGCGGGCGCGCATGGATCGCCACTCGGCGAAGCGGAGGTGAAGCTCACCAAGCAGGCGATGGGCTGGCCCTCGGAGGAGCCGTTCTACGTTCCCGAGGAGGCGCTCGCGCAGTTCCGTCAGTGCATCGAGCGCGGCGCCGAGGCCCAGTCGGAATGGCAGGCGCGATTTGACGCATACGCGCAAGAGCATCCGGGCGAGGCCGCCGAGTTTCAGCGGATGGTGGCCGGCCGGCGGCCGAGCGGCTGGGATTCCGAGGTACCGCGGTTCCACGCCTCGGGAACGATGACCGCGACTCGCAAGTCCTCTCACGAGGTCCTTCAGTGGGCCGCTGCGAACGTCCCTGAACTGGTGGGCGGCTCCGCCGACCTCGCCCCGTCGACGCTGACCCTGATCGATGACGCCGGCAGCGTCGAAGCAGGCTCTTACGACGGGCGCAACCTCCACTTCGGGATCCGCGAGCACGCGATGGGCGCCATCGTCAACGGCCTCACGCTGCACTACTTCCGCGGCTACGGGTCGACGTTCATGGTGTTCAGCGATTACATGCGCGGGTCGATCCGATTGGCGGCGCTGATGGGCTTGCCGTCGATCTTCGTCTACACGCACGACTCGATCGGGCTCGGCGAGGACGGCCCGACGCATCAGCCGATCGAGCAGCTGGCGATGCTCCGGGCCACGCCCAACCTCTCGGTGATCCGCCCCGCGGGCGCGAACGAGACCGCGCTGGCCTGGCGCCATGCGATCGCCTCAGGTGATCACCCTTGCGCGCTGGTCTTCTCCCGGCAGGGGATTCCCACCTGGAACCCGGCGGCGATCCCGGCCGACGCGATCGAGCGGGGCGCGTACGTGCTGCGCGATTCGTTCAAGGAGCCCGAGCCGCCCGATCTGATCCTGATCGCCACCGGGACCGAGGTCCACATCTGCACGGCTGCAGCCGACCTGCTCGAGGCCGAAGGGATCGCGACGCGCGTCGTCAGCATGCCATGCATGGACCACTTCGCAGCGCAGGACGCGACATATCGCGACACGGTGCTTCCGCCCGGGTCTCGCGCGCGGGTCTCCGTCGAGGCCGCGGCCGAGCTCGGGTGGCACCGCTGGGTCGGAGACGACGGGGAGGTCATCGGGATGCACAGCTTCGGCGCCTCAGCTCCGGCGGGTGTTCTGTACAAGCATTTTGGTTTCACGCCCGAGCGGGTCGCCGAGGCCGGCCGTAAGGTCTGTAGTCGCGTCAAGGGAGGCACTTAGATGAGCACTGCCACTGAGGTCAATCCACGCCTGCTGGCGCTGACCGAGGCGGGAGTCAGCATCTGGCTCGATCAGATCCGCCGCTCACTGGTCGAGGGTGGCGAGCTCGCGCGGATGGCCGCCGAGGAGTGCCTGCGCGGTGTTACCGCAAACCCATCGATCTTCGAGAAGGCGATCCTCGGATCCAACGACTATGACGAGGACCTGAAGGAGCTCGCGCGCCAGAATCTCGACGCCCAGGCGATCTACGAGCACCTGGCGATCCGGGACGTGCAGCTCGCGGCTGACGTGCTCGCCGATGTGTATCGGGAAACCAACGGGCACGACGGGTTCGTCTCGCTCGAGGTGGCGCCGGATCTGGCGCACGACACCGAGGGAACGATCGCAGCGGCGCGCAGCTACTGGCAGGCGGTCGATCGGCCGAACCTGATGATCAAGATCCCGGGGACGCTCGAGGGCGTAGGTGCGATCGAGGAGGCGATCTACGAGGGCATCAACGTCAACATCACGTTGCTGTTCGCGGTCTCGGCCCATGAGCGCATCGCTGAGGCCTATCTGCGGGGGCTCGAGCGGCGCCTGGCCGAGGGCAAGTCTGTGGACATCCATTCGGTTGCCAGCTTCTTCGTCTCCCGGGTCGACACGAAGATTGACCGGCAACTGGAAGAGCTCGGGCGCACCGATCTCGTCGGCAGGGCGGCGGTGGCGAACGCGCGCGCCGCCTATCGCCGGTTCCTTCAGATCTTCGACGGCCCGCGCTGGGAAACTTTGCGCGACGCCGGGGCCTACTACCAGCGCCCGCTGTGGGCATCGACCGGCACCAAGAATCCGGCGTACGCCGACACGAAGTACGTCGACGGGCTGGTCGGCCGCCACACCGTCAACACGATGCCGATGGCGACGCTGATGGCGTTCGCCGATCATGGAGTTCTGACGGGCCCGACGGCCGAGCAGGATCCCACGCCCGACTTGCAGGCCCTGGCGGACGCGGGGATCGTGCTGGATCGCGTCACCGAGGAGCTGTTGGTGGAGGGCATACAGCAGTTCGAGGACGCGATGAGCCGGCTGCTGGCCGGGATCGACGAGCGCCGCGCCGCGGTCGTTACCGGAAAGCCGCCGACGATCGTCGCCAAGCTGTCGCCGGGGCTGCAAGCACCGGTCGCCGAGCGCGTCAAGGCGGCGGTCAGCGAGGGCGTCGCCCAGCGCGTGTGGCGCCGCGACGCGAGCCTGTGGGGCGGACCCGGCGTCCCGGAGATCGAGGATCGGCTCGGTTGGCTGACGGTGTCCGAGACGATGCTCGAGCATGCCGGCGACCTCGAGGCGTTCGGCGCTGAGTGCCGGGCCGACGGCTTCACCGACGCCGTGCTGCTCGGGATGGGCGGCTCCTCGCTCGGGCCGGAGGTGATCCGCCGTTCGTTCGGAGATGTGCCCGGAGGGCTGCGGCTGACGGTCCTCGACTCGACCCATCCGGACGTCGTGCTCGGCGTGCAGGAGTCGATTGACGTCTCGAAGACGATCTTCATTGTCTCGTCTAAATCGGGCGGCACGATCGAGACGCTCTCGCACTACCGCCATTTCAAGGCGCTCGCCGAACCGAACCAGTTTGTGGTCGTGACCGACCCCGGCAGCCCACTCGAACAACTGGCCCGAGACGAAGGGCTGCGCCGTTGCTTTCTCAATCCCCCGGACATCGGTGGCCGCTACTCGGTGCTCTCCTACTTCGGCCTCGTCCCGGCCGCGTTGATGGGAGTCAACATCAAGGCGCTGCTGCATCGCTGTCAGGTCGCCGAGCAGCAGTGCGCGCATTACGACTCGAGCGAGAACAACGCAGGCTTGTGGCTCGGCGCCGTGGTCGGCGAGCTGGCCCGGCAGGGACGCGACAAGCTGACGTTCATCGTCTCACCCCCGATCGAGAGTTTCGGCCTGTGGGTCGAGCAACTGGTCGCGGAGTCGACCGGCAAGGAAGCTCGCGGGATCCTGCCGGTCGCCGACGAGCCGGTCGCCGACGCGGGACAGTACGGGGGAGATCGAGTGTTCGTGTACCTGCGCAACACCGAGAGCCCGGATCAGCGGCTCGACGCTGCGGTCGAAGCTGTTGGCGCCGCCGGCCATCCGACGTTGACGCTGGCGACTCACGGTCCCGCCGACCTCGGCCGGATCTTCTTCCTGGCGGAGTTCGCTGTGGCGGTGGCCGGCTGGGCACTCGAGATCAACCCATTTGACCAGCCCAACGTCCAGGAGGCGAAGGACAACACCAAGCGGGTTCTCGATGGCGGCTCGGTTCCAGAGTTCGCCGTCGCTTCGGACGACGAGCTGCGGGCGCTGCTCGCCGACGCAGGGCCGCCTCACTACGTCGCGATCATGGGCTACCTGCCTTTCTCGGACGAACTCGACGCTGCGATGACCGAGCTGCGGTCCATGATCCGTGCAGCGACCGGCGCGGCGACGACCTTTGGGTACGGTCCGCGGTTTCTGCACTCGACCGGGCAGCTCCACAAGGGTGGGCCTCCGACCGGACGGTTCTTGCAGCTAGTGAATGACCCCGAGCGCGATGCGGAGATCCCGGGCGCCGGGTACTCGTTCGGGACGCTGATCGCGGCACAGGCGGCCGGTGATCTGCAGACGCTGCATCAGCACGAGCTGCCCGCCGAGCGGGTCAAGCTCGAGGGAGAGCCCGCGGGTGCCGTGCTCGTCTTGAGCGAGCGGATCAAGGGCTTACTGAACAGGAGCTGAGCGGATGCAGATCGGTTTCGTCGGGTTGGGCAAGATGGGCGGGAACATGGTGCACCGGATTCGGCGCGACTCCGACCATGAGGTCGTCGCGTTCGACTTCAGCGCGGATGCGGTCAAGACGGCCGAATCGCACGGCGCGGCGGGTGCGGGCTCGCTCGAGGATCTGGTCGGGCAACTGAAGGCGCCGCGTGCCGTCTGGATCATGGTGCCCGCCGGCGAGCCCACGCAGCAGTCCGTTGAGAAGCTGATCTCGTTGATGTCCGAGGGGGACATGATCGTCGACGGCGGCAACTCGAAGTGGACTGACTCGATCGCGCGGCACGCCCTGTGCGGCGAGCACGGCGTCCAGTTCGTGGACGTCGGCACCAGCGGCGGCGTCTGGGGACTCGAGGTCGGCTACTGCATGATGGTTGGTGGGGAGCAGGAGCCGGTGGATCGGCTCGCGCCGATCCTGGACGTCCTCGCGCCCCCGGGCGGGTGGGGTCGGATGGGCGGCCCCGGCTCGGGCCATTACGTGAAGATGGTCCACAACGGCATCGAGTACTCGCTGATGCAGGGTTACGCCGAGGGTTTCGAACTGCTGCACAAATCCGAGTACGGGCTCGACGTCGAGCAGATCGCGAATGTCTGGGGCCAGGGCTCGGTGATCCGGTCATGGCTGCTGGAGCTGGCGGCGAGGGCGTTCGAAGCCGACGGCAAGGACCTTCACGCGCTCGAGGGGTATGTCGACGACTCCGGCGAGGGTCGCTGGACGCTTCAGTCCGGGATCGATCACGACACCCCGATGCCGGCGCTGGCCGCGGCCTTGTACGCCCGCTTCTATTCGCGCGATAACGGCGACTACGCTGCACGGATGCTGGCGGCGCTGCGCAACCAGTTCGGTGGTCATGCCGTGAAGTCGGCTTCTGAGAGCTCCTGACGGGGGGCGGCGCACGATGAATGCCGCGATCGCCGAGGGCTCCGCTGCCGCGTCTGATAATCCGCTGGTCGAAGGCCTCGAGCGGCTGCCGGTGCACGCGACGGCGCTCGTGATCTTTGGCGCAACCGGGGATCTCGCCCATCGAAAGCTGCTCCCGGCGCTGTACAACCTCGCGCATGAGGGTGCGCTGCCCCAGCGCTTCGACATGATCGGCGTGGCTCGGCGAGACCAGCCGGATGAGGACTTCAGCGCGACCGCGCGCCAGTCGATCGAGCGGTTCTCGCGCACGCCGGCCGGATCC
The DNA here is from genome assembly GCA_963794285.1 of uncultured Solirubrobacterales bacterium. Lineage (GTDB taxonomy): Bacteria > Actinomycetota > Thermoleophilia > Solirubrobacterales > Solirubrobacteraceae > Palsa-465. Next base: position 30,359 of record CAWCDS010000004.1, on the reverse strand, counting down.
CGACGTGCTGACTGGGCTGCTATCGAACGTCCGCTATGTGCCGGGTACGTTCGACGACGACAACGTGTACGCGCAACTGACCAAGGTGCTGCACGAGTTCGACCAGCTAGCGGGCGAGGAGCTCAACCGTGTGTTCTACCTCTCGACCGCTCCGCAGTTCTTCCCGGTGATCGCCAAGAAGCTTGGTGAGGCCGGTCTCAATCAGCCGCACAAGGCGCAGGCACGGATTGTGATCGAGAAGCCGTTCGGCTACGACCTCGCGTCCGCGCGGCAACTCAATCACGACGTGCTCGAGGTCTTCGACGAATCGCAGGTCTTCCGGATCGACCACTACCTCGGCAAGGAGACAGTCCAGAACCTGCTGGCGCTGCGGTTCGCCAACGCGCTGTTTGAGCCGGTGTGGAATCGCAACTTCATCGACCACGTCCAGATCACAGCCGCGGAGGATCTCGGGATCGGCGGACGCGCCGGGTACTACGAGGGGGCGGGCGCGCTGCGCGACCTCGTCCAGAACCACATGATGCAGCTGCTGGCGCTGCTGACGATGGAACCGCCGATCGCGTTCGAGGCCAACCGGCTCCGCGACGAGAAGCTGAAAGTGCTCGAGGCGATCGTGCCGCCGACGACAGCGGAGGTCGCCTCGATGGCGGTCCGCGCGCAGCACGGACCGGGAGTCGTCGGCGGCGAGCCGGTCCCCGGCTACCGCCAGGAAGAGGGAGTCGCGCCGGACTCGCGAACAGAGACCTACGCCGCGCTGCGCCTGCACGTCTCCAACTGGCGCTGGGCTGGTGTCCCGTTCTACCTGCGGACCGGCAAGCGCCTGGCGCGCAAGGTGACCGAGATCGCGGTGACGCTGAAGCCGATCCCGCACCTCGCGTTTCAGAGCGCGGGCTCAGTCGGGGTCCAGGCCAACCAGATCATCCTCACGGTGCAGCCTGACGAGGGCGTGTCGGTGTCGCTGGGGGCGAAGATCCCCGGCCCGCGAATGCGGATCCGCCCGGTGAACATGGAGTTCCGCTACGGCACCTCGTTCATGTCCGAGTCTCCAGAGGCGTACGAACGGCTGATCCTTGACGCGATGCGCGGCGACGCCACGCTGTTTACGCGCAACGACGAGATCGAAGCGCTGTGGGGGATCATCGACCCGATCCTCACTGCCTGGCACGAGGACACCACATCCCCGATTCCCGAGTACCCGGCGGGGTCGCAGGGTCCGCCCGAAGCGGACGCGCTGCTCGTCGGTGGACAGCGGTGGCGGCGGCTGTGACCGAGGACGTCTGGTCCGCCCAGAACACCACGCCCGACGCGATCGATGAGGCTCTACGCAAGATGCTGCACGAGCGGCACCTCGCCAACGGAGCGCTCGCACCGGCGCGAGTGCTGAACCTGGTCGTCGTCGTCGACCGCGATTGGAAGGGCGAGATCTCGAACAGGCTGGCCCAGGTCGGTCGCTACCACGCGTCCAGAACGATCCTGTGTGCGGTCGAGGAGGGGCGCAAATCGCTTGACGCGTGGGCGGCGATGTCGTTCGAGGAACCGAGCAACGGGCTCGGTGTGATCCTCGAGCAGGTCGAGATCGACATCGGTCCTGAGCATCTGAAGCGATTGGACACGATCGTGGACCCCGTGATCGTGTCAGAGCTCCCGACGATGCTGTGGTCGCCGCATGGGCATGAGGAGGCAGTCGATGTGCTGCGCGGCCTCGTCGATGTGATGCTGCTCGACAGCGACGACGTGCTCGAGCCCTCAGCGGGGGTTCGGCGTTCGATCGAGCTGCTCCAGTTCGGATATGTGGTCGACCTCGCGTGGTTGCGCACGACGCCATGGCGCGAGCGCCTGGCCGCCAGCTTCGACCCGCCGGAGCGGCGGGCAGCGCTGCAACGGATCAACGGGATCACGATCCGGCACCGTCCGGCATCGGCGAGCAGCGCGCTGCTGCTGGCGGGGTGGCTGACCTCGCGGCTGGAGTGGGAACCGGCGCCGTTTTCCTTGCAGGGGCGCGCAGGATCGGTCGGCTCGGCCCGGCGCAACGGCGACGAGATCTCGATCGAGCTCGCGCACACCGAGATGACGGTGCCCGGCCTTGCGGGAGTCACCGTGTCGTGCGCGTCCGGGTACTCGCTGTCGCTGGACCGGGCGGAGGGTGGGCTATGTGCCAGTGAGCGCTTCGACGGTTCCGAGCGGAGCTGGCAGGTGCTCGGCGCCTCACGCGGTGAAGGTGGGATCCTCGGCGAGGGGGTCCGCCAGGCGCTGCTGCGCGATCCAACGTATGGCCCGGCGCTCGAAGCGGCTCGCGGTTTCTGCCTGTGAGCGGAGCGGTCGGGATCGACGTGGTGGAGGATCCGGGTGCGGCGTGTGCGTCGGTGCTCCTGAGCGCCGCCGCTGCAGGCGGGGATATTGTGCTGACCGGCGGGTCGACGCCGCGTGCCGCTTACGGCCAGGTTGCGCGGACGGTCGCTGCCGATCGGATTGACGTGGGGTCGACGAGCTTGTGGTTCGGGGATGAACGCTGCGTGGCGCCCGACGACGAGCGCTCGAACTATCTGATGGTCAAGCGATCGTTGCTTGACCCGCTCGGCGAGGGTCGGTTTGCGGCGGTGCACCGCATCAAGGGTGAGCTTGGGCCTGACGCCGGTGCCGATGACTATCAGGCGCAGCTGCGCTCCGCGGGCCCGCCGTCGTTCGATCTGCTGCTGTTAGGAATCGGGCCGGACGGGCACACAGCTTCGATGTTCCCCGATCAGGGCTCGCTGACCGAGCGCGAACGGCTCATCGCCGGCGTGCCGGAGGCCGGACTTGAACCGTTCGTGCCGCGCGTGACGATCACGCTGCCGGCGATCGCGCTGGCGCAGCGGGTCGTGGTCCTCGCTTCCGGCGCGACGAAGGCTGGTGCGGTCGCCGCGGCGTTCGGTCCGCAGGCGCGGCCAGATCCGCACATTCCGGCATCGATGCTCGTGACGGTGGCGCAAGAGCTCACGGTGTTGCTCGACGCGGCTGCGGCAGGCAAGCTGTGACCGTCTCGGTGATCGGCGTCGATCTCGGGGGGACCAAGGTCGCAGTCGCCAGGATGCGTGGTCCTGCGCTTGGCGAGTCGCACGTCGAGCCGACCGACTGCTCGGGGAGCGCTCAGCTGCTCGACCAGATCGTGTCGATGGTCAGCGCAGCTCGGGGCCCGCAGCTTGACGCCGTCGGGATCGGCGTGCCGTCGGTGGTTGAGTTCGCCACGGGTCGCGTCGTGTCGTCGGTCAATGTTCCGCTCGCGGAGGTGCCGCTGCGCCAGGTGCTGGGCGAGCGGCTTGGGGTACCGGTGTTCGTCGACAACGACGCGACCGTCGCCGCGCTCGCCGAGGCGCACGACGACCAGCTCCGGCTGGTGGCGCGCGACCTGGTGATGATCACCGTCGGGACCGGGGTGGGGGGAGGCTTCGTGCTCGGGGGACGGATCTATCGGGGCGCGACCGGCGGTGCGGGTGAGCTCGGGCACACGATCGTCGGTCTCGATTTGAACGGGCCGGCTCCCGCGCCCAAAGGTTTCCCGCAGCCCGGCTCGCTTGAGTTTGTGGCCTCCGGCCACGCGCTCGACCGGCTCGCGGCGCAGGGGGCGGCCGATGCCCCCGATTCGGCGCTCGGCAGGCTGCGCGCCGAGGGCAAGCCGGTGCTCGGACCGGCGGCCGTGCAGGCTGCGCTCGACGGGGATGAAGCGGCCATCGCGATGGTCGATATCTGGGGACAGCACCTCGGGATCGGCGTCGCCAACGCGATCAACACGTTTGATCCGGAGGAGGTCGTGGTCGGCGGCGGCGGCGCGCAGGCGGGGGAGTTGCTGCTCGAACCGGCGCGACGAGTTGCCTCCGGGTATGTGCTTCACGGGCTCGGACGGAAGACGACGATCAGGCTCGCGCGGCACGGCGTCCGTGCGGGGGTGCTCGGGGCGGCGTTGCTGGCCGAACAGGAGCTCGAGGCCGCCGCTGCCGCGCCGCGCCCGTCGCGCCGACATGCCGACGCGGGGCCGACGTCCGATCCGAGCGGGGAATCTCTGGATCCCGAAGCGACGGAGGTCTCGTGATGGTCGTTGCCTGTGGATTTGACCACGCTGGGGTCTCGCTACGAGACTTCCTGTTCGCGCTGATCGCAGCGGAGGGCTACACGGTCCTCGATCTCGGCACCGATACGACCGAGCCGATTGACTATCCGGACAAGGCGCTCGCGGTCGGGCAGGCCGTCGTTTCCGGCGAGGCGCAGCGAGGGATCATCGTGTGTGGCTCCGGGGCCGGCGTGGCGGTCGCCGCCTGCAAGATCAACGGCATTCGCGCCGCCACCATCCATGACACCTACACGGCGCACCAGGCTGTCGAGCACGATGATTTGAACGTGCTCTGTCTGGGCGGCCGGGTGATCGGTTCCGCCGTTGCAGGCGAAATCGCGAGCGCGTTCCTGCGAGCGCGGTTCAGTGGCGCGGAGCGGCATGCGCGGCGCCTGTCGAAGGTGCTTGAGATCGAGCGGACCGGCGGCGTCGGTCCGATCGGGCAGGGTGGGTAGTAGGTGCCAGCGGACACATCGACTCAGGCAGCGAAGCCGGCGGGCCGAGGGGACGCAGTGCAAACCCCCGAGGAAGGGAACGATCAATGAGCATGCGAGTAGTCGAATGCAACATCTGCGGTGAGCCCCTGGCCGCCGCCACCGACGAGGAGTTGATGCGCCGCTTGCAGGATCACGTCGGCGCCGAGCACGCCTCGACACCACTGGACGAGGCCGCGGCGCGGGACATGATCGAGCGCGAGGCGTACGCCGCCAGCGACAGCTGAGGTGGATTGCTGAATGGCCACCGAGATTGTCGTAGTCCGTCACGGCGAGACTGAATGGAGCGCCGTCGGCAAGCACACGAGCCGGACCGACCTGCCGTTGACCGAGGCCGGTCGGGCGCGAGCCGCGGCCGTCGGATCGGAGCTGCGCGGACTGAGCTTTGCGCTCGTGCTTTCGAGCCCGCTGCGTCGTGCCCGCGAGACGTGCTCGCTGGCCGGTTTCGATGATCTCGCGGTGCTCGACGACGATCTGCGCGAGTGGGACTATGGCGACTTCGAAGGCCTGACGACCCCGGAGATCCGTGCTGCCAATCCTGACTGGGTCCTGTGGCGGGACGGCTGCCCGGGTGGCGAGTCGCCCGCTGATGTCGGTGAGCGGGCCGATCGGGTGCTTGCGCGGTTGCGCGCCGCGGGCGGCGATGCCCTCGCCTTTGCACACGGCCACATCTTGCGCGTCCTCACGGCTCGGTGGCTCGGGATGGAGGTCGCCGCCGGCGCGCGCTTTGCGCTGGCGGCGGGGGCGGTCGGTGTGCTCGGGTACGAGCGCGAGAACGAGGTGCTGCAGGGCTGGAATCGCTGACGCGCTGGGTGTTGTCGGCGTGGCCGCCGTCGTGACGAATGTCATGGCCGATTTCGGCCGCTCGCCACTTACCGGCGGGCGTGGTCGGGCCTACTCTCAGACTCATGTCAACGATCCATACTGATAATGAGGAACTCGCCGTGGAGGTGCGCGACCTGCGCAAGACTTACGGCGAGATGGAGGCTGTGCGCGGCGTCAGCTTCGAGGTATCTCGGGGAGAGGTTTTCTGCCTACTTGGTCCGAACGGCGCCGGCAAGACCACGACTGTCGAGATCCTCGAGGGGTATCGCAATCGCAGTGACGGCGAGGCGCGCGTGCTCGGTCACGATCCTGCCGCCGGGGAGCGGGCGCTGCGTGACCGGCTGGGGATCGTGCTGCAGCAATGCGGTGTCCAGAGCGACCTAAGCGTCGCCGAGCTGGTCGAGATGTACGGCCGCTACCACTCGCGCCGTCGTCCGGTCGACGAGGTGATCGCTCTCGTCGAGCTCACGGAGAAGCGCGACGCACGCGCGAAGAAGCTATCCGGCGGGCAGCGCCGGCGTCTTGACCTTGCGCTGGCGCTCGTCGGCGATCCGGATCTGATCTTCCTGGACGAGCCCACGACCGGCTTTGATCCGGCGGCGCGGCGGCAGGCCTGGTCGACGATCCGCTCGCTGCGCGAGCTCGGCAAGACGATCTTCCTGACGACCCACTACATGGACGAGGCGCAGTACCTCGCGGATCGAGTCGCAGTGATGCGCGGCGGCGAGATCATCGCGCTCGGCCGGCCCGACGAGCTCGGCGGCCGCGACCTGCGGCCGGCTGAGATTCGGTTCGGGTTGCCTGCGGGCTTCTCGCTCGGGGATCTGCCGTCGGTTCCGTCAGTCGAGCGCTCACTCGATGGTGACCGCGTCCTGATCATGACAACGGAGCCGGTGGCCGCTGCCCACGAGCTGACCGGCTGGGCGCTTGACAACGGCGTCGAGCTCGAGCGGTTCTCGGTGATGCAGCCGACGCTCGAGGACATCTACCTGGAGCTGACGGGCGAGGGCGAACACAACAACAATCACGGGACGGAGGAGGTTGTTCGATGAGCGCGGTTCTCACACCATCACTGCAGCGGGACCTCGGTCTCGCCGCCTGGCAGATCCGCTACGAGTTGCGCGCCTTCATGCGCAATCGAGGGCGGGGCCTGTTCACGTTCCTGTTCCCGATCATGTTCCTGGTGATCTTCGCTTCCCTGAACACCGGAACGCACTTGTCAACGCGGGGTGGGATCCCGTACAACGACTTTTTCGTGCCCGGGATCCTCGCCTACGCCGTGATTTCGACGACTTTCGTCAACATGTCGATCAATACCGCGATGTTGCGGGACGAGGGTGTGCTGAAGCGGATGCAGGGGACACCCCTGCCGCGCTGGGCATACATAGTCGGCCGGATCGGCTCGACGGTCGTCATCGTCACGGCGATGGCGGCATTTACGCTCGCCCTCGGGGCGGCCGCGTACGGCGTGGACGTCAGGGCCTCGACGCTGCCGGCGGTGATCGTCGCGCTCGTCCTTGGCACCGCCGCGTTCACGACCCTCGGGATTGGGATTGTTCGCTTCATCCCCAACGCCGAGGCTGCACCCGCGATCGTGAACCTCGCGATCCTGCCGCTGACATTCATCTCCGGGATCTGGTTCGTGACCGACGGGATGCCGAAGTTCCTGCTGAGCATCGCGAAGGTGTTCCCGATCAGGCCGCTCGCTGACCAGATGCAGCACGCGTTTGATCCCCGCTCCACCGGGACCGGCCTGGTCGGACACGACGTCCAGACCCTTGTGATCTGGTGCTTCATCGGCGTGTTCCTGATGTTGCGGTTCCTGCGCCAGCCGCAGGGTGAGGTTGTGTGAACGACTACTCCTCCCAACGAGAGGATCCCCGGTTCAGTCTCGGCGGCGCGTTTCTGCGCGGCCAGACACGAGGCGCCGTCGGTCTCGGCGGCGCTTTCGTGTGGCTGGCGTTCGTTCTGTTCCCGGTGATCAACGCGGTCGGTCGCCGCGGCCCGGATTTGGGGCACTGGCTCGCGGTCGCCGGCGCCGCTGGGTTTGTCGCCGCCTACGTCTTGCTGGTGCTGTCCTGGCGCCGAAAGGCGCGCGCGTCGACCCGACCGCTCCTGTTCGCAGCGTTGATCGCCGACGCGGTGGCGCTGACCGTGGCAGATCGTCCGGGCTGGGGATTCCTGTTCACATACTGTGCAGCGTGCGCGGCAATGATCGGACCGCCGCCGCTCGGATCGCTTGGCGTGGTGTTTTGTGCGGCGCTCGCCGGCGGCACGGCGGCACTCGCCGGCTCCTCCGGAGGCACCGTGGTCGGGTTCGTCGCGAGTGCCGCCGGGATCGGCTTGCTGATGCTGCTGCTCCGCGACCTCCGTCTGCGCAACGACGAGCTGACCGAAGCGCGCGCCGAGCTTGCCAGGCTCGCTGTCGCACAAGAGCGAGAGCGCTTCGCCCGCGATCTCCACGATCTGCTCGGGCACACGCTCTCGGTGATCGCGCTGAAGGCCGAGCTCGCAGGACGGCTGCTGCCGTCACAGGTCGCTGAGGCCGAGCGCGAGATCGCGGACGTCGAGCAGGTTGCCCGAACAGCGCTGAGCGAGGTGCGCGACGCTGTCAGCGGCTACCGGCAGCCGACCCTGGACGGAGAGCTCGCGGGCGCAAAGATGGCGCTATCGGCCGCCGGCATCGAGGTCGAAGTGCGCCGCGCCGACGTGCCGCTCGACCCCGCCGTCGAGGCCGTCCTCGCCTGGGCGCTGCGGGAAGGAGCGACCAATGTGATCCGACACAGCGGCGCCACCCGCTGCACGCTGCAGGTAGTGGCAAGCCTCACAGAAGCGACCGCCGAGGTCATCGACAACGGCGCCGGCGCTGAAAGCAGCAACGGGAACGGGGGACACGGCCTCGACGGGCTGGCCGAGCGCGCGTACGCGCTGAACGGTACGGTCGAGGCGGGCTCACGGTCGGACGGCGGGTTCCAGCTGGCGGTGCGAGTGCCGGTCGTGGAGTCGGCTGGTGGGGTGGGGTCGGCTGGTGGTGTGGGGTCCGCTGGTGGTGTGGGGTCCGCTGGCGGTGTGGGGTCCGCTCGTGGTGTGGGGTCCGCTGGTGGTGTGGGGTCCGCTGGACCGGATGGCCCGGTTGGCGCATCCGACGCCGCCGTAGTGTCCGTGCCCGCCGGCGTGTCCGGGCCCGCTGACCCCTCGAGCAGCGACAACGAGGTCGGGCCGTGATCCGTGTGCTGATCGCCGAGGACCAGGGCATGGTGCGCGGCGCGCTCGCGAGCCTGCTCGGACTGGAGCCCGACATCGAGGTCGTTGCCCAGGTGTCCCGCGGAGACCAGGTGCTCAGCGCCGCACTCGATGCCGGACCAGACGTCGCGTTGCTGGACATCGAAATGCCGGGCCAAACAGGGCTCGATGCGCTTGACGAGCTGGCCGCCGCGCTCCCGAGCTGCCGGATCCTGATCCTGACCACGTTCGGACGGCCCGGCTACCTGAGCCGCGCGATGGCGGGCGGTGCGTCCGGGTTCCTCTTGAAGGACGCGCCGGCGAACGAGCTCGCAACTGCGATCAGGCGGGCCGTCGCCGGCGAGCGAATCGTCGACCCGGGACTGGCGGCAGCCGCACTGAGCCAGGGCGAGAGTCCGCTTACCCCACGCGAGCACGAAGTCCTCGCCGCCGCGCGCCAGCACGCTACCGTCGCGGAACTGGCGAGCGCCCTGTACCTGTCGCCGGGCACCGTCCGCAACCACCTGTCGTCGGTCATGCAGAAGCTCGACGCGCGGAACCGCGGGGAGGCGGTGCGCGTTGCCGAGGAGCGCGGTTGGCTCTGAACACGGTCATCGCTTCGGGCCGATGAAGCTGTCGCTGCTGCCAGGCCGTCAAAGTGATCTGGCGCTCGTGTTTCTTTTCGGGCCCGTGCTGCGGAATGAGACACGGCCAGTGCTGCCAATACGAGTACACCTCAACGCAATTCCCGGGCCGAAGCTGACTTCCGACGACTCTGCCGCGCACCTCGTGGATGGCCGTCACCGAACCCCCGAGGATGCCCGGGTACCTGGTGTCGAGCGTGAGCTTGAGCTATAAACGCCCCTTGGATGCCGCGAGATGCAGCCGTCGCCTAGATACAGGCCGAGCAGGTAGACATAGGCCGGCGGCAACTCCGCGAAGGCATGGTCGACCATGCAGCCGTTGGCGGTACTCGATGCCGGCATGCGGGGCGCTGCTCCGGCCAGCCATTCGCGCACGGTCGACCTGGGGATTCCGAGCCGACGTGCAATCTCCGCGGCGTTTGCGCGGTGCTCTGAGAGCTTCAGCGCAACGCCAACGGTGGCCGGAGAATGCATCTGCATCTCCGATGCGGCTGAGAGGACTCGAACCTCCACGCCCGTAAGGGCACGGCGACCTGAACGCCGCGTGTATACCAATTTCACCACAGCCGCGGGCTCCGTGACGTTAGCAATTGCCGCGGGGGTTGGGGGGACCGGAGAAGCACACGAACATATGTTCGCACAGCCGTCGGACGGAACCTGGTGGTGGGCGACCCGTTCGACGCGGATTGACTGGGCGGCGGAACGATCGCATGCTGTCCTATGCGCTCCAGTTCTCACCGTCACGCTAACCTTGGACCGAATCGATCCGGCACGCCGGCACGCCTCAACGTGTGTGCCGGCGTCTTGATTGCGTAGGTGTGCGAAACCCCGCCGCTATCGTCTAGGGGACTAGGACGCCGCCCTCTCACGGCGGAAACCCGGGTTCGAATCCCGGTAGCGGTACTCAGAAACTCCCTGGAAATCGGGGAGTTTTTTCGTTGTCGGCCATTCCCTTAGAGTTTCAGGTGGTGATCTGGCGCACTCACAGCACACATGCGTGTGCGCGCGCCTTGGTGATCTCGGCCTCGGCGTCGATCCGTTCGCTCTCGGCGTACTCGTCGATCAGGTGTGCGTAGGTCGATAGCAGGACCGTGAGTGAGTGCCCGAGTTGTCTGGCGACGTACAGCGGCTGGCGGCCCTCTGCGAGCAGCAGAGACGCGAAGCTGTGGCGCAGATCGTAAGGGCGGGGGATTGGGTCAAGGCCAGCTGCGCGGCACGCGGGCGCCCAGCGGTCGACGCGCCATATCTGCCAGGCGGTTTTGTCCCACGGCTTGCCGTCGGGGTCGAAAAGTAGGGGCGTCGCGCCGGGCGGGCGGCCGATCGCCAGGCGGTACTCCCGCAGCTCCTGGGCGAGTGCTGAGAGCAGCCGCACAGTCCGGTGGCGCTCGTTCTTGGTTGCCTTGATTGAGCCGTCGGGGTTGGCTGCTCGCTGGACGAGGATCGTGGCGTCGCGTATGTCGTCCAAGCGCAGCGCTCGTAGCTCGCCGGGTCGAAGGCCGGCGTAGGCGATCAGCGAAGTGATTAGCGCGTCGCGCCGCCTGGTCTCCGGGGTTCCGGGCGCGGGCAGCTCGTATCGGCGGCGATATCGCTGGCCCTGGCGCGCTGCGGCGACCTCTCGCGGTGGGGGGTCGAGCAGTCTGCTGCGGATCGCCTCGACGGTGGCCGGCGCCAGCGGCTGCACGGCGTCGCGGTGACTGGCCTTTGGCGGTCGCACCAACGACACGGGATTGCCCGGGATCACCTCGCTCTCGGCCGCATGACGCAGCACGCTCGATAGGAATGTGCGGGCCTTGTGAACCGTCCCCGGATTCACGCCGGCCTTCACCAGCGAGGCTTGCCACTCTCGCAGCCGAGCGACCGTGAGCTCGCCGAGCGGGGTATCGCCGAGTGGCCCCCATACGTGGCACTTGTAGACGTTCGCGTATCGCTCACGGGTTGACTGCTCGAGCGTGGCGGCATGCTCGGGCGCCCAGCGCTGCTCGATCCATTGATCGAGCGTCGGACCGCTGCGCGCTGTGAGCTGCTGTATGGCGAGCGGACCGAGCTGCTGGCGGCGCTTCACCTCTCGGTCAAACACCTCGGCGTCGCGCTTCAGGGCGAAGATCCGTGAGCGCTGACGCTCGTTCTCGCGCCAGCGGGCGACCCACCCGTTTCCGCTGCGGGCTCGTTCGACGCTCATAACGCGATTCTCCGCCCGTTGTGTCGCTGGGCGGCTGCTGCGCGATGGAAGATCCCGAGCGCCTTGGCGCCGCCGCGGACCTCGAGCGCGTACGCCAGCCGCCAACGGAGAAACGCGTCCCGCTCGCGCGGGCCCGCGTTGACGACCAGCGGCTGACCGGAGGGCGCGGTGAGCTGCTGGTGCCCCTCGGGGGTGTCGCCGCAGGGCGGACGCGCAGTTGATCTACCTAAGCTCCGTTTTGTGTTCATCGTGCGTACGCTGGGGTCAGGCAGGCTCCACGTCAACCGCGTGCGCACGCTAACGACGGCCACGAATCGCCGCAACCGAGCCCGGAACGGTCTCGGGTGGCCGGCGAGGCCGAGATCGCACTCGTGAAGAACCAGGAGCGCCTCCCGGTGTTGGCGGCAAGATCTCAACGCTCTCGAACGGGAACCGCCACTCTCGCCCGACCTTGACCGCGCCTTTGCATCGACCGGCGCGCGCCATCTTCACGAGCGTCTCCGGGTGGAGGCCGAGCTGGCGGGCCTTCTCGCCGGCGTCGAGTAGTCGGCCAGGACCGTCGGCGAGGTACGGACGCAGATAGGCAGCGAGTTCGCGCTTTAGGGCATCGTCGGCTTCCGCGAGTGACTCGAGAATCAGGGCGATGAGGGAATGTCTCTGTCTTGCACTCATTGTCCGTGGTGGCGTGCGGTGCAGGTCACGTCCGTGCCGAGCCACGCTTTCGCGCCTGCGACTCGGGATCGGCTGGCGGAGTTCGTCGGGTGCCTTGTGGTCTGGAATGCTCGTAAATTGCGGTCATGAGGTAGGTACCGGATGGGGAGGCGTAAACGTCGGCGCCACGAAGAAAAATCTGCGCTACCGCGGTTGAGCGCTTCTGCCCATCGTTCAGGCCTCGACGCGTGTCCGCGTCGCGGCGCTCTCAGGTCAGGCAGGCGGGGTCTGAGGCGGGGTTGCCGTGGCCGCGAAACTCGATCCTAAGGAAGCCGATTTGAAGTGATGAGCTAGTGGGTCCCTTGACCGCCTCGAGGCCGCGAGCGCGCGCGACGCGGAGTACGGGAGCTCGCTGTCAAGGGCATCGCTGTCGTCACTGACAGCTTGCGCACCGGGCCCCGGCTTCGCCACAAGCTCGGCATCACCTGGCCGGTGGACCCAGCCAGCCGCATATCCGCCCCTCGCGCCAGCGGGGATAGGGGTACGGCCAAGATACGCCCGAAACCCGCAACAGCCGGGCCGGGATCTGGCTCCTCTGGTAGTCGGTTTGGAGGGGAACCGAACAGGAATTAGCGCTAAGACGCGGGCCAGTCAGAGGGTAGTGCGGCCGCGCGATTCGCGGCGCCGAATCACCCCTGTCCGAAGCGCTCGTTGGCCACGGCGAGCCGTGTCCGTCACCGCCCAAGTTTCTGTGCGAGGCGTTTCTTGATCTGGGCGTCGACGAGCTGGCGAGGCAGTACCGCCGCGGTGAGCGCGGCGGGCGAGAGCAGGGCAGCGAGGTCGTTGCTGTCCCAGTGCGGTGAGCGGCCGAAACTGCGGGCTGAGAGCACGACTTCCACGAGCGCCTGCTCGAACCACTCCCGTACGAGCGCCGCGATCGTTCCGTGGGCGCCGGGAACGCCTTGATACCGCCGCTCCCACCGGCTCATCATGTCGGCGAACACGCGGAAGTCGGCGTTGATCGTGAGCTCGTGACGTTCGACGTGATACCGAGCGGCCTGATCCTCGAGGTCTCCCGGCGCGCGGGTACGGTCGCGCACGGACACCCACATCACCTCGGGCAACTCCACCACGGCTGCCTCGACATTGCCGCGGTCCTCTCCTTCCTCCGGAGCTGGGCACGGCTCCGCTTCGCGCTCAGCTGGCCAGCGCTGCGCCGCGTGTGGTTCCGGTGCGTGCGCGTGTGGCTCGTCGACGTCCGGACGTGGGCTGTCCCCCGGGTCGGTGACAGGGCTGCCGGGGAGGCGGGGAGCGCGGTAGCGGCTGATCCGATAAAGGGGCAGGTGCGCTGCGAGTCGCTCGCGAATCGCGTCTCGCCGAGAGCCGTCGTCACTGTCGGCGAGGCGCTCCTGAAGGCGCCTGAGCGCCGCGGGCATCGCCGCCCGGAACTCTTCTTCCCAGCGTGGCCATGGAAGCGGCTCGTGGTCTAGCAGCAGCAGCGTCCGCGCGGTGTTCGTCTCCAGCCGGTCGCTTTGTCTCGGGCTCGAGGTACAGCACCACGCGTTCGTAGCCGAACCGGATCCCGAACTCCTGCAGGCGCTGGTAGCCCCCGCGCGTTTGGGGCAGCACGTCGTACAGCTCGTTCTCATACAGGGCCGCGATGTGGCCCGTGGCGGTCCAGGTCGCAGTTTGGCGTCGCCGGGCTCGGGGAGCCTCGTCGAGGACCCACCAGTGGACGCGCGCGTCGCTCAGCTCGACGGCGCCGGCGGCGCTCGCTCGCTGTTCGAGGTGATGTTGTTGTCCGAGGACGGGCTCGAGCTCGCCGCCGTCGCGCCACACGTTTGCTTGGTGCGGTCGCGACGAGCAGCTCCAGCTGGTCAGGCAGCCGCAGGAAGCGCGTGTTCAGACATCGAGCGACCCAGCACTGGCGGGCTTCGGTCACGCTCTTGGGCGCCTGCGTGGTGTCGTCGCGCTCGTGCTGGCCGAGGAGCACCACCTGGGTGCCGTGCGGGCGTGCGCGCAGTACCCACGGTTTTTCGCTCTCCTTCAGCGGGCGCCAGAAGTCGCGTCGCCCGTCGGGCCATTGCTGCGGCTCGAGGCCCCACCGTCCAGTTGGGGTCGCGTTTGAAGCACACGAGCGCTCCGCCACCCTGATGCCAGGAGCGGTACTCGAGCCCGTGCGGGTTGCGGGACCCGGCGGCGACCTTGGCCCCGACCCCATAGTTCTTGGTGCGCCCCTGCTCGTGGCTGGTGGCCGCCAGGTGGTTGATGTAGTAGCGCATGGCGTCGGGGCTCATGCCGATCCCGGTGTCGGTGATCGACAGCTTCCGGATTCGTCCCCGTGACGCGTCGGCGCGCTCCCAGTCCAGATCCCAGACCACGCTCCCGGATCGTCCGGGACCGAGCGCGGCGATCGCCTCCATGGCGTTGACGGTCAGCTCGCGCAACCCCTGAGTGTCGGAGCATTCGGCGCCGAGCTTCTCGACGAGAAAACTTGGGTTTGCCACCTCGAGCTCGTGCCATCCGGGCACGTCGCGGTCGGCTGCATCGTCGCGCTGAACGAGTTGCTTGGGCATCTCGCTCAACAGGTACCGGACATGACGGCCAAGCCCTCCATGCTCAGCGCCTTAAATGTCGGGAAATGCGTCCGCTTGCGCCGCAGCCCAGCTGCCGTACAGGTCGATCACGGTGGCAGGCGGTGGCCAGCCCCCCTCACGCTGGCGCCTGAGCGCCTCTCCTCCGCGCCTGCGCGCGTGGGTGCGAGACCAGTCATAGGACGACGGTGCAGCCTCGTACAGCGACCGCCATAGCCGCATCGCCTGGCGCACGGCCTCGCGCGTCAACTTTGGCGCGGCGGCGCCCGGATTGCACGCCTTGCAGTACTCGTAGGCGTCGCCCTTACCGTTGCGAGCCTGGGTGGGAGCACCGCAGCCGCGGCACACCCCCTGGTAGCGGGCCTTGACCGCCCGGGCCTTCTCGCCGCTGGGGTCTAATGCCTCTAAAGGGCGTAACAAGGCCCGTCGATCGAGAGGAGCCCGCCGTGACCAGCAAGCCCCGCGCCGTAGCCGTCGTCCGTGTCAGCGCCCAGGGCGACCGCGCAGAGGAGCACTTCCACTCTCCCGACGTGCAGCTCGACAGCGCCAGGCGCTGGGCGCGCAAGCGCCGCGAGCGGTTCGTCGCGCACTTCGGCGAGATCGACGTCTCGGGCAAGCGCCCGCTCGTCAAGCGCCCCGGCCTGCTCAAGGCCGTCGAGATGGTCGAGGCCGGTCAGGCCGACCACATCGTCGTCGCCTATTTCGACCGGCTGGTGCGGTCGCTGAAGGTGCAGCTCGAGGTGATCGAGCGGGTCGAGAAGGCCGGTGGCGAGATCTTCGCGCTGGACCACGGCAAGCTGACCAACGGGACCGCCGCCACGCGGCTGTCGACGAACATGATGGGCGCAGTGTTCCAGTACTTCGCCGAGGTGACCGGCGAGAAGGTGACCGCCGCCCAGGCACGCGCGGTGGCGCGCGGGGTGCTGCCGAACTCGCGGATCGTGCCCGGGTACTCGCGCGGCGAGGACGGTGTGCTGGTCCTCGTGCCTGAGCTGGCGCCGGTCGTGCGCGAGGTATTCCAGCGCCGCGACCGGGGCGCCACGATCGTCGAGCTGCAGGCGTTCCTGCTCGAGCGCGGGATCGAGCGGTCGGTCGCCGGCGTGGCGTCGATGCTGCGCTCGCGGATGTACCTCGGCGAGATCCACTTCGGCGAGTTGCACAACACGTGCGCCCACGAGGCGATCATCAACGATCGCGCCCTGTTCGATCGCGTGCAACGGCGGACCGTCTCGCGCGGGCGCCAGGCCAAGTCCGAGCGGCTGCTGGCGCGCCTGGGTGTGCTGCGCTGCGGGACGTGCGGGTCGCGGATGGTGATCAACAGCCACAGCGGCAACTACCGCTGCGGCGACACAAGCGCGAACCGCTGCCAGCGACGAGCGGCGGTCAAGGCCGACCGCGTCGAGGAGATGGTGCTGAACGCGGTCCGGGCGTACGCGGCCACGGCCGACGCGCACGGACGCGCGTCCCGCAGGCAGCAGATCCGCGAGGCGGACGAGGCGATCGAACGCGCCAACGCGGATCTCGACGACACGATCCGCCAACTCGGCGAGCTTGGATTGCTGGGCAGGCCCGCAAGCCAGGAGACCTTGGAGAAGCTGACCACGGCGCTCGATGAGGCGCACACCGTCCGCGCGCGACTCGGCGATGGGGGCGAGAGCGATGTCATCGGTCCTGACGAGATCGAGAGGCTGCGCGAACCCGCGAAGCGGTTGGCGGCGTGGCGACGGCTGATCACCGACACCGTCCAGTCCGTTACGGTCGCGCCGGCGATGACGGCGGATGGGCGGCCCAGTCGCCTCTGGGACCCTGGCCGGATCGACATCGCGTTCCTGGGCCAGCACCTGTAGCCGCCAGCAGACCCGTCGTTGGCGGCGGCACCTCGCGGGTCCAGTACGGAGACGGCGGACTCGGCCACGACGGCACCATTCACCGAGAGCGGAAGTACGGTGCTCGTGGCTAGGAGGGGCGATGAAGCGCCACGACAGGTCCTCTTGCGGCGTGGCCGCCGTTGTCCGAGAGCAGAACTCTCCGAGGGCCAGGCCTGCGGGACGTCTCACGTCCGGCTCTTCGTCGGAGCGGAAGCAACGGCGGCTTGGATGACCCGCCTCGCGTCGCTCAGCAGGACGCGGGGTACGCGGCGCCGTTCAGGCTCTCCGTCGTCGACGCACCCCAGCGCTTCGGGGTCGGTGTGGCCCCGATCTAGTGATGGACGATGCGGATGCGTTGTCGCGGATGTACGAGCCCGACAGCGAGGAGGTTCCCGTTGTCCTTGGCGCGGCGGACGCTGGATGCGGATGTCGCGGTGGAGCTGACGGCGGAGACGTTCGCGCTGGTGCTGTCCTCCTGGCGGCGACTGCGGGAGTTGACGCCGGAGCAGACGCGGGCCTGGCTGTTTACGGTGGCGCGGCGCCTGTACGGCCGGTATCTGCGGACGGCAGATTCGTCATTGAGCAGCCATCACTGGCCTGATGCGTTGCAAGCCAGCGGACTGCCGCCCGCAGAGCTCTGTTGCGCTTGTCGAGATCTGAGCCGCGTAGACCAGCGAGGTACTTCCGCCTGCCTCGATACTCGGCGTAGCCACTTGCCAGCGCCGACCCCTTGAACTCTTGCAGCCAGCGGAACAGCCCGGGATAGCGGGATGTAATGGCGCTTCGAAGCTTTGCTGCCTCTGGTCTTCCAATCAGGAACCGGCGCGAAATCACGGGAAGGGGCTCGCCTATTGCAATCAGGAGCACGGCCTCGCGCTGCTCTCTATCTCCAACCACTGAGACGTCCGGGATGAGGCTGTCGTTCTCCGTTCGTGCCGCCAGGTCCTTGCGCAAGACAGGCTCGTCCGCCGCCTCAGCGAGGACCTTGAGACACCTCCCGGCCTCCGTGTGGAGCCCCTCAACTGCCTCGTCGAGAACTGCGCCTGCGGCAAATGCCTCCCCAAGTGCAGGCGACGCCGACCAAAGCGAGCCATCGGCGAACTTGCATTGACTCAGTGACGGATAAATGCGCCCCTTCTTCGCGGCGGCACAGATCGCGTCAATCTCCCTCGATCGTCTCCTTTCGCGCCTGTAGCGCACTATCTCCGCGACGAGGGGATGATCTCCGGCGATCTGCTCCATCTGTGCCTCACCGAGCGGACGCGAGGTCTGCTCCCAAATACCGAGTTTCCTCAATGTCTCCGTGGTGCTCCTGGGCGAGTCCACGTCGAATTCGCATCCTGCAGTCGCGATCACAGCTGCCCTCATCGCCTCTGCTCTCACCTTGGTCGCTCTTCCGGCCGCTCTCATCCTGCCGACGTCGATGCGCACGCCGTCGCGTTCGCGTTCGACCAGGAGCCGCTCGACCCGCATTGCTCTGTCCCCAAACTGTTTCTCGGCTCCGCGCTTTCGTAGCTCCTTCGTCAACACTTCATACAATCTGAGGGCCATGTCGGCATCGCAGCAGGCATGCTCGACGAGCTCCTTGAACGGTCTGTCGAGAAACGTTTCGCCTTTCGCCACGATCTCTCGGTACCGCAGCACCTTTGCTCCTAGCAGCTTCTTCGCAAGCGCGGGAAGGTTCCAGAAGTCCCAGTCACCAAAACATTGGTGGGCAGCCAAGAGCGTGTCGAAGTGCAGTTCCTGAACGTCTATGCCGTGGCGATGCAGCACGGTGAAGTCGTACTTGAGGTTGTGCCCAACGACCTTTAGCCTCCCAGATAACGCCACTTTCAGACGGCCGCGTACGTCATCTGGGCGAAGGCCGTCAAGGTCCGGCGGTATCAACGGAACGTAGAACGCCTGGCCCTCTTTCACCGCTAGCGAGATGCCGTACAGGGTCGCAGTCCGAGGGTCCTTTCCGCTCGTCTCGGTATCGATCGCACACACATCCGCTTTCGCCAAACATTGCTCCAGGCTGCGCAGGTCTTCGGCGGAGCGGACTGCTCGATAGTCAGTCTTAGTACCATTGCTGGAGGTCGGGTCGCCGATCTCGATCGGATCCGGTGCGGGCAGCATCCTTACCAACGACCAGAAGCCGTACGCCTGCAGCGCCGTTGTGCTCAGCTTGGAATCGTCGACGAACGACGTCTCATCGATCGGCACTGGCGACGCGATGGCGACCGGGCAACTCCGTAGACTCCTCTCAGCCTGGAGGAGACGAACCGCGTTGGGCGCGAGCTTTCGCTTCCAGTCGGCCGACGGCTCACTTGAGAGATCACCAAGAACGGCCTCGAGGCTCCCGTACATCTCAACAAGGCGAAGGGCCTGCCGGCGCTTCAGCGGCGCATTTTCTCCGCCGTCAGACAGAGCAAGCACGGCGGGTACCCACACGGGTCGCATCCCCGTCTCGTTCAGCCTGTCCCTCGTAACAACTTCGACCTCGCTGCCGGCGTGCGGAATTATCACTCCGAGGCCGTCCGCAATCAGCTGCTGCATCGCGGGATTCATGCTGACAATCCATTGCGCCGAGCAGCCCACCTGCGCGCATATGTCAACGACCCGAGAACCATCGTCGCGGAGTACGCGGGCGCCTATCTGCCGTAGAAGAGGGATGAGGTCATCCAGCACATCCTTATGGATGGCGGCCACGCTCTCTTCGCCCACCAAGACGATGGCGCGGCGAATTCCGAGCATTCTGCGGAGTCGTAGGAGGTCCCTCGTCACACCGAACGTTCGAGTGTGGTCCCGTCCCTGCTCGTCGACGAGAAGTGGCGCGCCCAGAAAGGCGGCCTCGCTTGCCTTGAACAAGAAGGTGCTATCGATGAGAAAGAGCTCGTCGGCTCTTACCATTCGCGATAGACTCCCGAGCGGAGGTTGGTCGAGTCTTCGAAGAAATCGACGTCCCAGATCTTCTTTCCTGCTCGCCTCGGATTCTCCTTGAAGTAGGCATTCCTTTCGGCAAAGTGGGAAGAGACAGCCGTCTTGAGTTCGACGACCGACTGGTAGTCGGAATGATGAATCACAGCGCGCTTCATTCCGCTGAAAACCGCCTCAAGCACGTCGAGAAACTGCGAGGACGTGGGGAGCGGCACCAGATGTATCATCGGACCAAAGCCGCTCGCCGAGGTCTGTGCATTAAATGCATCCAGCCATTCGATGAGCGATGTCGAACTGTGCCATGAGGCTGCATCCCAAGTAAGGAAAATCCTGGCAACATTCGCGTGCTGATTGAACAGTAGTTCGATCAGGTCGATCATGGACTGCGTGTCCTTGGCTGGACTGAAGAACCAGGTGACCTGATTCGCAGTGGCACTCAAGGCGCCAGCCATAGTGACGGAGCCCTTGTGCGCCTGCATCTGTGGGACGATTGGAACATCGCCCTTGGCAGCGAACGTGCGGCCGCCGTACTTCTTGACGCGCAGCGGCCCGAGTTCGTCGATGAAGAAGAAGAGCTCGTCGGGCTTGAGAGTCTGAAGGGTGTTAAGAACCTGCTCGACCTTCTCTCGGTATTCGGGGTCTGTGCTCGTCAGGACGCGGCGTGCCTTCTTGATCGAGTAGCCGGCCTGTCGGAGGGCGCGGCTTACGCTGGCTTCAGACACTTGCTCGCCGTACTTGCCTGCGTAAGCCTTCGCCAATGAGCGGCGATTCCAACTCGCCCGGTTGATGCCAAAAGACCGAGGGCGGTCATGAAGGATGTCCAGAAGGCGCTTCCTTCGAATCTCGGCTGCTGCTTCGCGTTTCCCCGGGCTCCGATTCTTTCTGGGCGGATCCAGTCCGAGCATCCCACGGTTATTGAATGCCAGGATCCATCGTCGAAGGACGTTGACGGGACGTTCAATCTTCTCGGCGATCTCCTCCAGGGAGAGATTGCGGTTCTCCAGGACCGTGACAGCCTTCTCCCAGAGTCTCTTGTCATTGGACTCGCGCCACTTGAGGAGCGTTGCGTGGTCCTCTGCGCGCACGAATCGGACGACGGACGACGTATTGCCACATGACCGAACTCGGTTGATTGTCGGGGTGGTCTCCTCGATGCGGCGTCGATCACGCCGAGAAAGCTCGCCGGAGTATTGATGAAGGTTCCTGCCTCGATGCGAGACAAGAAATGGAAGCGGCTTGTCGCCTCTGTGAGGCGACGCCTCCAACAGTGTAAGCCTAAGGAGATGGCAACGGCCGAAATCGAACACGAAGTAAAGGGTCATACTCGGCGACAGGTTCAGGTAGTGCAGCCGAATCGCGCACGAGACGCATGGGTTGACTGCGTCCACAACAAGGAAGTCCGTGCAATCCGGATCTCCCATGTGGACGTAGACGGTGTGAGCAATGTGGAATTCGTAGAGGTGATCTGCATCCCAACCGAGGAGATCAATAATGACCGATGCGAACTGCTCGAGAGTGAGTCTGTCGGATATGACGAATACGCGGTCCCAGTTCTTGAGTGGAGTCGGTGGGGAGGCGCCGTCGGGTAATGCGCCGATCTGATCTGGAAAGTACTCAAGACGAAAGGTGAGTGCATTCGGGGCGCGGCTGTGATGTTTCACTTCGGATGCGGGTTCGTGTGCCGTGGCAACGGCCATTTGGAAGTCGCCCGACAGTGCCAGTTGCTTCACCATTGGCGGTACCTCGAGTTTCGTGAGGTTCGCTTGATCTGACGTCGATGTCGTGAGCCGGGGTGTGGACGGTGGCTCATCGCGCGTGGACCAGGCCGCAGCACTTCTTGTACTTGGCGTCGCTGCCGCACCAGCATGGCGCGTTTCGTTGCGGTGGCCAGGGCTTGGCGATGTCGCGGTCGAGGAGCGTGGTTGAGTAGCTCGCGCGGGTGTCGGATTGCTCGGGGTCCCGATCGTGCTCGGTGCACCAGGCGAGGTACTCGTCGACCTGGATCGGGGTGAGCGAGAGGCTTTTGACGCCTTGGGCTTTGAGATCGCGCAGCATCAGCTCGAGTCGTGCGCAGTACGTCTCGTACGGTCCGTGCGCGTAGTCCTCGGCGAAGCTCGGCCATGTCTGTAGCGCGCGCGGGTACTGGTCGGCCGGGAACCACGCGGCGCCGATGTGCGTCTGCTGCGGCGAGAGCGGCCGCGGCAGGAACTCTCGCCCGGCCTCGCGATCCTGCTGCTCCTCGCGCTCGATCAGCTCCTCGGCGCGGAGCTGGAGCTCGTCCGGCGGAAGGCCGAGGACGTCCATCGTCTGCCCCCGCTCCCCGGTCAGGTACCACGCGATCTCGGCCTCCTCATCACCGGCCGCAAGCGCGAGCTCGAGCCCCTTGGTCTGCCACGGCAGCGCCTTGTTGTGCAGCCCGACCCTGGTGTAGGCGTCGCTCGCAGCGGAGTGGACCCACGGGTTGTGAGGATCGTCGCGTTCGGCCTGCGCCCAGGCGTCGTCGGCGTCCCGGTCGCGTCCGAGGCGCAGCAGCAGATCGGCGATCAGCGCCTGCGCGCTGGGATGATCATCGAGCTCGCCGTCCCAGCCGGCAGCGACCGCCTGTCGCATCGCGTCGATCGCGTCCTCGAACCGGCCGAGCTTCTCGTAGGCGTCGGCGAGCTCGTCGAGATACCCCGCACGGTCTGGCTGCGCGTCGGGCAGCGCGAGCGCGGCAGTGATCAAGCGAACGCGCTGATGATCGTCAGCACGCTGCCGAGCGGCGTCGAGCTCGCCGTTGATGCTCCGAAGATCCCGCACGCGCGAAGGCTACCCGTCCGTGCCGGGCGCCCGGGCCCGCGCAGGAGGGTTGGCGGCGACCCCCGAATCCAGACCCCAATGCCTTGTGGGGGATGTGCGGTCAGTCGTCGCCAGCGGCGATCTCCGGGGTGCGGCGGACGACTCGCTCGATCAATCGGGTTCGGACGGTGTCGAGTTCGGATAGGTCGCCGAGGTCCGCGGGCACCTCGTCGGTGATCTCGACGGCCGGGAGTTCCGGCGGCGGTGAACCCCCCTTCCAGGTCGAGACGGCGATCGGCGCGTAGACGCGGTGCAGCGCAAGCTTGGCAACGGTCTCGTCTCGGTCAGCGCAGAGGATGATCCCGACGCTCTCACGGTCGTCGCCGAGGCGCAACTGCTCGTCGACGGCGTTGAGGTAGAAGTTCATCTTCGAGACGAACTCGGGCTGGAACTTGCCGATCTTCAGCTCGATGACGACAAACCGCCGCAGGGCGTGGTGGTAGAAGAGGAGGTCGAGGAAGAACTCTTGGTCGCCGACGAGCAGCGCTCTCTGGCGGCCGTAGAACGCGAAGCCCGTGCCCAGCTCGAGCAGGAACTTCTGGATGTCGGCGATCAGCGCCTGCTCGAGGTCGCGCTCCTGCGCGTTCTCAGCGAGCTCGAGGAAGTCGAAGACGTAGGGATCCTTCGTCGCTTGTAGAGCTTGGTCGGCGTCGGCCGGCTCAAGCGCGGCGGCGAAGTTCGTCACGGCGGCGCCCTGGCGCTCGTGCAGCCCCAGCGCGATCTGCCCCTGCAGCTGTCGCACCGACCACCGGTTCTCGGCGGCTTTGGCTGCGTACCAGAGGTACAGCTCCGGCTGGTCGGCCCACGCGTCGAGGAGCGCCTGGTGATGGGACCAGCCGATTTGTGCAGACAGCGTCTGCACTTTCTCGGCCTCGGGCCACACCGCCGCAAAGCGGCGCATGTAGAACAGGTTGCGGCGCGAGAAGCCGCGCGCCGAGCCGGTCTCGAGGCGCAGGTCCTCGGCGATCCGCCCGACGATATCGTCGCCCCATCCCGCGGCCTGCTGCTGGGCGAGGATGTCTCGGCCGATCGACCAGTAGAGCATCACGAGCTCGGTGTTGAGCGCGCGGGCGGCCCGCGCCTGCGACTCACGGATCCGCTGCTTGAGACGATCCACGAGCTCGCGATAGGTCGACGATGACGCGACGGCTTCCACATCGACGCCGCGGCGAGGAACAGGGAGATCAGGCATCGCTTCACGGTACGCGCTGCCGCGGACCCACCGCCGAACTGCCGTAGCTGTTGGTCCTCGCACGTTCTCGCTCTCACCCCCCTATCTGGGACGCCGGCCGCCCGTCGTGCCTATATCGTCCAGCCGATGGTCGCGCTCAGCACGTTAGGTCTATCCACGCGGGTTGATCGACCCTCCCGTCGAGGTCGAGCTGCCGACCAGCCCGCCGCGGTTATACGAGAAACGGGTGTGGGATCCCGCCGAGCAGTACTGGGGCCGAGCCCGACGACATGCTGGAGATGTGTCTGGTGAAGGTGATCGCGGCCGGTCCGCGCCTTGAGTTCGAGTTCGAGCAGCTGCTGCCCGGTGGGGAAGATCCCGACGCGTCAGACCCGATCCTCGACGCGATCGAGCTGCGTGACCACGGCTACGCCGATCGCGCCCGCGCGCTACTGGAGGGCCTGGTCGAATGGGACGTGCGCTGCATCGACGCGCACGCGCACCTGGGAGGCCTCGCGTTCGAGCAGGACGACCCGACGGCGGCGCAGGCGCGTTACGCGACCGGCGTGCGGATCGCGGAGTGCTCGCTGCCGGAGGACTTCGGTGGCGTGCTCGGCTGGTGATGGATCGACAACCGCCCCTTCCTCCGCTGCCTGCACGGCTTGACGCTCAGCACCTGGCGCCTTGAGCAGTTCACCGAAGCGCACGAGCTGTGCTGGGCGCTGTTGTGGCTCAACCCGGCCGACAACCAGGGCGAACGCGCGTTGCTGCCCGACATCGCCGCCGCCGCACCGTGGCCCGAGCGGCGCTGACCCGCGTGTGCCCGGTCTGACGTCTGCATCCCATTGGCGGTCGCCAAAGCGGGTCGCCGCTGCGGAGGCTCCAGCGGCGCTGTCGGCGATACCGACCACGACACGAGCCGCTTCCGCTCTCGCCGGGCAATGCAGTAGCCGTCGTGGCCGAGTCCGCCGTCTGCTCGCCCGACCCGCGCGGTACTGCCGCCAGCAAGCGCGCAACGGGTCGGCGACCTTCAGCGCTCGCGTTCACAGACGGCCAGGCGCAAGGGCGCATCCGCATGTCAAACGACATTGACGCCAAAGCGTCGACAAGGGGTTCAGGCGACGCCGAAGGCGTCGGCGACGGCTGCCGCCCAGGCCCCGTACAGATCGATGACAGTGGATGGCGCGGGCCACTCTCCGGCCTGTAGTCGCGTGAGCGCTTCGCCGCCGCGCCGGCGCGCGTGCGTGCGCGACCAGTCGTACGAGGACGGCGCCGCGCCGTAGCGCGCTCGCCACGCGCGCATCGCTTCGCGAACCCGTTCCCGGCTCCATTGCGGCGCGATCGCGCCGGGATGGCAGCGCTTGCAATACGCGTAGGCGTCGCCCTTGCCGTTCCGTGGCTGCGTGTCAGCGCCGCAGCCGCGACACACTCCCCGGTAGCGCGCCTTGACCGCGCGTGCCTTCTCGCCGTTTGGATCGTAGAGATACGCCTTGATCGTCGCTTCTGCGCGTCCCAGCCGACGAGCAATCTCCGCGATCGACAGACCCTCCTGGTCGCGGTAGTGGCGCGCGAGTTGCGCCGCGCGGCGCCGCTCCATGACCCGGTCGAGCATCAGAACCCCTGACCCACAGGACGTGCTGGACCGCCGAGTCGGGCACAAAGAAAGGTCCGCCGGAGGAGGATCTTTCCACGTGGCGCCCGGGTGGGCAGGTGACTCCGGGGCTCGCAACCTCCTGCCTTTGCCTCCCGTTCCCGGCTGAGTCCTTTGTTAGCATCAGACGGGTCATAGAGGTACGCTTTCACGGTCGCTTCGGCGCGTCCGAGCCGGCGGGCGATCTCGGCGATCGTTAGTCCCTCGTGGTCGCGGTAGTGGCGTGACAGTGCGACCGCGCGCCGGCGCTCTCGAACTCGCTCCTGAGATCGGGTCGTCGCTGTTGTGACGGTGCCGCGTGCCGCCTCGGTCGGACTCACGAGCGTGTCTTTGCCGCTCGCCGTGCTGAGGAGCCGAAGCCGTCGTGGCGTGTCCTTCCTGCTCGACTGGGGCGACGTTTTGCCGCGCTGCTCGAGCCATCGGAGCCGTTCGGTGAGCTTACGGTTTTGGTCTTCGGCATAGGTTTCCAGTTCGGCTCGAGTCTCGCCCAGGGGATGTGGCTCATCGCGACAATCTCGCCTTCAGGACGATCATCTTCCCGTTCCGTCGATGACTACGCGCACCCGGACTGGTAACCGCTATCTCCGCTCAGCTACGGCGGTTAGGCTGCGTCCGAGGTGGAAGATCGCCGCTTGGTCGGGCGACGCGAATTGGGTCTTGTTTTCGGCGCCACGAGTCCGCGCCAGCGCGAAACCCGCCACGGGTTCCAGAAACGTCCACAAGCCAAGGCCGGAGCTTTCCACGCGCCACACGCCGAGGCCATACCAGCCATCGGCGTACTCCGCCTCGAACGACCGGGCCTGCAACAGAGCCTCTAGGTAACGGCGCATGTCGTCATCACGGTCAGCCGACCACGCTGGAGCGGTCAGTTGTCCGTCGGCCGCGAGAGCGAGTGCGAACCCGCGGTGGTAGGCGGCCACGTCGTCAGCGCAATCGAGTCGCGAGAGGCAGCAATCGCAACTGCCTAGCATGTCGCTGCTGGACGAGTCGACAGTGGCATGCAACTTCTGCAGGAACGCGTCCGCGCTGACCCAGACGGGCGCAGTCTGGCTGCCGCGGTGGGCTACCGCCCGCCACACCCGCAGCGGCAACACCGCGCCGGCGTCCGCATGACGCTCCTCGAAGTCTGTGAGGTCCGAGAATTCGGAGTGCTCAAGGAGGCGACCCCGGACATCGTCGGCCGTCAGAAAGTCAGCCACCGGTTGGCCAGCATCGCAGCACATGTGGACGAATCTACGTCCACACCCGAACGCCAAGGTGGCGAGCCCGCCGCCCGTGGCCCGCGAGCGGATTTGCCGGATAACTTGCAGCCACGCACCCGGCAGCCGTACGCGTTCCTATCGGACGTGCCGGACTGCCCTTTGGGCGAAAACGGGGCGATTCCTCGTCCCCTCCCTCCGGATGGCCATGGGGGAGTGAGGGGCCTCGGGATCGTGCTCGTCCTCGTCGCCGAGGTCGAGCTCGGCGAGGGCGGAGTCGTCGCGATGCTCCTCGAGCCGCGCAGGGCTCTCCAGCGCCTCGCCGAGCACGAACGCGTCGCGGTCGAGCTGCAGGGTTACCAACAAAAGGGGAGGGGAGCGTGCCGCACCGGCGCCACGGCTGCTGTTCGCTGGAGGAGAACTCTGCGAGCGAGCGGCGCGTCCGTCCGCCACTCGCGTCCAGAGCGAAAACACTACGGGTGCCCGGAACGGCGCCCAGGTGCCCACAGGAGCGACAGCACCGGGCGCTTGCAGGCCGTGCGCTGACCCTCCATCTGTAAGCGGTTCGCGACTCTCGTTGCGACAGAACCCGGGCGGTGTTCCCGGCCGCCCGGTTCGTCCGCGAGCGGCAGCGCCGTCGGCCAACGGTCGCCGGCATCGAGGCTGCCGCATCGGCGTGGAAGGAGTCAGGTCAGCCTGTCGTCGCGCCGGCCGTCGGGCACCGACTTCGACTGCATGCCAGATCGATCGGGCTGGCCGTTAGCAGGTGCTTGGCGCGCCCAGTAAGCAGAAGATGCCCGGGATTGGCGATGAGCAGGGCGGTTGCCGCGACTCGCAGGAGACCCGCTTTGCTACGCGGGCGCACCTCTGATCTGTGCGGCTGTTCGTGGTGAGCGAGAAGTCCGCGCGCTTGCTGATTGCTTGGGTGTGAGCCATTCGCATGGGCGAGTTTTCCTGGCGATGATCAGGCCCGGAATCCTGGCGCCGCGTGTTCGCGTGTTCAGGCCGGAGCGGAGCGGATGATGCCGTCGGCTTGGGCAGAACAGCTGCCGTATCCGCGAGCGTATAGACGGTAGTAGTCGCCGAAGGCTGACGAGGAGCGGCCGAGTTGCCTCGAAGGGAGGGACGGCTCGATCGTCAGCATCGCCGCAGCCAGGCTCGTCACGCTAATTGCCGCAAGCAGTTCGAGGATGCACCGCCAGGCCGAGACGGATGGCGATCAGGACCACAGCGCTACGGCCGCGGGCGAGAGCGCAGAGGCCGAGCAGCTGCAGGCGGCCGTGCAGTGGGAGGTTGCAGTGCTCGAGTCCGGCCACGAGCCGCTCCGGCCCCCCGGGTCAGGTTGAGGCGGCTCGCCTACGCGTGAGCTGCGGCGGCTTTGCGCGGAAGCTGGCCGCCCAGGCCAGCACGATCAGCACTGCGCCGGCGGCGAACACGATCCATGCGGTGGCGTCGGTCGCGCTGGGGCTCGTTGGGGTGTTGGCGCTTGGGATGGGGACCGGGTGGCCTGATGCCGCGGCGAGCTTTTGGACGGCGTCGAGTGCGGTGGCGCCGAGTCCGGTGCCGGGTTGTGGGGCCGGGAGGTGGGCGAGCGCGGCCCGCTGGACGGCGTCGGGTCGGTTGCGCTGGTGGAGCCCGAGGGCGTTGGGCATGACGACGAGCACGGGCCCGTGATAGACGAGCCCGAGCTCTTGGCCGAGGAACTTGGCGTAGCTCTGTGGCGCTCGCCAGAGTGCCGTGACCGAGCCGAGGTCGGTCGGCGAGGCGATCAGCGCGACGCGTATTGGGTAGCCCGCGCGGACTGCGGCTTGCAGCAGCGCGGCGAGTTGTGCCTGCTGGTGGGCGGAGACGCCGGCGTCCTGGGGGAGGAACAGGCTCTGCTGGGCCAGGACATCGCTGGCGGGATCGCCGTCGGCGAGCGCCACGGGTGAACCCGCTCCCACAGCAAGTGTGGCGAGGACGGCGATGAGGATCGCTCGCAATCCCAGGCGGGAGAATGCAGCGTGATGGCGATGCGGAAAGTCGGTCATACCCGATGAGACGCGGACGGAGAAGGCGCGTCTGGGCCGCCGGCGCGGCCAACCACAAGTCTATGGTCGGCGCTCGCCCGCGGGCTGCGGGACTGGCGTTCGTAGCGACGTGCCTGGCGCTGGCGGTGCTGCCGGGCGTGGCCGACGCGCATGGGCCCGTCGCGCCGATCGCGACGCGCTATCTGGCGAGAATCGGTCAGCTTCCGGCCGGTGCGCAGGCGAAGGTGATCGACGGTGATCAGCGCCTGTGGCTGCGTGTCTCACCGACCGAGACGGTCGTCGTGTTGGACTATCGCGGGGCGCCGTACCTGCGGTTCTCGCCGTCCGGGGTGGCCGTGAATGAGAACTCGGCGATGTTCTACTTCAACCAGACGCCGGCGGAGATCCCGCCGTCAGGTCTTGGGCCCGCCACGCCGGCGAAATGGTCACGCGCGAGCGCAGGGCACCAGTACAGCTGGCATGACGGCAGGCTGCACGCCTTGGCGGCGGTAGCGATCGCGCCGGGCACGGCATATGTGGGGCGGTGGTCGATCCCGGTACGGGTGAACGGCACTCCCGGCGTGATCGCGGGTGGCCTGTGGCATGCCGATGATCCGTCGCTGGTGTGGTTCTGGCCGATCGTCGTGCTGCTCGCATGCACGCTGGCGGCACGTCGCGTCAACCGCCCCGCGCTCGATCTGGGACTGGCGCGAGGGCTGTCCGTGGCGGCGCTGATTGGCATCGCTGTCGCGGGTGGGGGCAGAGAGCTGCACGGCCGCCCCGCGGTCTCGGTGTTCCAGATGGTCACGCTCGCGGTGATCGCAGCGTTTGTCGTGTGGGCATCGCTGCGGCTGCTGCGGCGGCGGTCGGGATACTTCACCTACTTCGCGATCGGTTTTGTCGCGATCTGGGAGGGGGCGAACCTGATACCGACGCTGTTGAATGGGTTCGTTCTGGCTGCCACGCCCGCGTTCGTGACGAGAGCGGCGTGCGTGGTGTGCCTTGGCTGCGGCATCGGGCTGCTCGTCATCGCGTCGCGTCTGATCGGCGAGGGCGATCCGGAGGAAGCCGCCGACGGCGACGAGTATGAGGATGAGGACGCGATGCTGTGGGAGTCACCCGCCTGAGCGACAGCGACCAGGAGCCCGATCGGTGGCGGCCGTGGAAGGGGCAAGCCAGCGCCCAGCGCGCGTGGTACGGGAGCGCGGTGTTGGTGCTGGCTGCGCTGGTTCTGGTGGCTGGCTGCGGCGCGGGGCGCAGCCGTTCGCCGGACGCCGGAATCCCGCGAGCGCTCTTGGCAGCGGCGCGTCCGATCGGTCACGGGGCACCGTTTTCATCCGCCCGCCGCCGGTCCGGTCATCGGCCGGTGCGCCCGCGGGCTCGGTCCCCGCTACGGAGTCCATGTCGAAGTGTTTGCTGGGAATCGGGTCGTGCTGATTCCAGCGGGCATTGGAACCCGTCCGCCGCGAGCCCTGTCCGCCGGACGGATCTCCGCCGCGGGTTGCTACGGGGACTTGGTGACAGTCGAGCCGACCGGGGTGGTGCTGGTCCGTCCCGGAGCGCGCCTTTTCACAGCCGATCTGTTTCGCGCCTGGGGGCAGCCGCTGTCCGCTCGGCGGTTGCTGTCGTTTCGAGCGTGCCCTGGTACCAGTGTCGCGGTGTTTGTCGGGGGGCGGCGCTGGCGTGGGCGACCCGGGCGCGTTCCGTTGGTGACGCATGCCGAGATCGTGCTGGAGGTCGGGCCGTTCGTCCCGCCCCACGCGTCGTACACGTTCCCGCCTGGCGCCTGAACACAGTGCGGTCGAGGGCACCGCACCCGAGGTCAACGTTGTGCCGGCGAATGAACACCGGTCGAAGGTGCACTCCCGTGACATAGGGATCAGAATGCACGTCATGGCCCTGGGGGCGATCCGCTGATGGCTGGAGCGATCCTGAGCAGGCCGTCGCCCGACGCGGCCGACAGCTCGAGCTCGCGCCGCTGGCGCTCGCGGATTGCCGTCCTGGGGGTCCG
>CAWCDS010000003.1:0-803268 GCA_963794285.1 uncultured Solirubrobacterales bacterium | reverse complement strand
ACGACAACAACGACAATCGACTTGCGATAACAAGCCAACTGAAATAGCACAGACATCTCGCGCCTCATTTACCTATACACGGTAGCGCCCGTTCACAGCCTGCGCCCGAGCACAGCGCGGTCGCAGCAACGACCCGCGAAACTCCAGCCACGGTCAGGCAGCCAACTGCTCTCCCAGGGTCAAGCGGACGTCCAACGTGTCCTGCTTCCCTGGTGGCACACGCATCTCCATAGGGCAAACGAGTGCCCTCAGTTACGCGGACGCCAGGTCTCCGTCGCACAAGCCGAACGACAATCGCACACGCAGAGTCCATTGCCACGAGCTCCGGAGGCGAGAAATGAGTTATGACCCAGCCGCCGCCGCGTGTCGGCGAAGTGCAGCTGACTGACGCGATCGCCCGCCTCGCGACGGCTGACCAGACGTTCGCCCAAGGCTTCTGGAAGTTGGTCGTGGATGCTGCGCGGCAGGCGCAGGATCAGGTGGGGGCTCACGCGAGGGCGTTAGCCGACCCTGTCGGCGTCATCTCATGCCGAACTGAACACCGCGCTGGCGAGCTCGCAGGCAAGATCGGCCGGTGCGATCTGTGGTTTGGGCGGTCGGTCCGCCACCGGTCACACTCGGATCGAGGCCAAGCTAGGGGCCCGCTACCAGGAACTCCAAGTAGAACGGTACCTCCAGGAGATCCTCCGACACGATCCGGGCGAAGCGGGACTCGTTGTGATTACAGGACGAAACCATCCAGAGATTTCGCGACCGTGGCAGCAGACGGACGATGGCTGGGCCAGGTCCGCTGGGGCAGCTGAGCCAGAACGGGCTGCTCGACCTTCCGTTTGAGCCCGACAATCAGCACCTAAAGGAGGAGTGGCGCAGCCTCATCGAGGCGCTCTGCCAGAACCGGCGCCTCGGCATCGACAGCGTCGACCCTGAGCGCTCCGCGAAATGGGCAACAGGCGACGCGAGCCGGGAAACGGCCACGATATTGCTGGAGGACATCGTGCCGCTCGCGCAGGCCTCGTTGGACGACGCGCTGCGGCCGTTCGGGCTGAGATCAATCTCCGTTCCATCCACCGGTGGGCATCGCGTTCATCTGCAAGACGGAAGTGAGGTTTCGCTGGTCTTTGACATCGATGGACGCGGGTCCCGCGTCTAGTTCCTGCTGACGCAACCTATGGACGAGGACGACCGAGTGCAGATGCAGGTCTGGTTTTTGCCGAGCCCAACGCAAACCGATTTCTACCTCGCTACCGATGGCGAGCGCCGTGCAACGTTCGAATACAGCGACCTAGACCACGCGTGGGCGCAAGAGTCCCCCGTAGAGCCTCAAACGTCCGCGACCGATCTGCGTGCCATGCTGATGGAGTACTGGGAGCTTGCGCTTCGAGGACTGGCTGACCTGGGTGCGTTCGCCCCTTAACACGCGGGCCGAACCTAGACCAAACCTCGCGGGTCTTCTCTTGGCCGGCCCGGCACCCCGTCCAACGGACGAGCTTGCGCTCCGATGCTCGAAGAGGACAAGCAGTTGAATCACGTAGACGGCGTGTCGCCCGCTCCGTGTTCGAATGGTCGATGCCGGGAAGCGTCGATCTGGCCGTCGCTTCCCGCCGACGAGAATTGACTTCCCGAGGTGGGTTCCCGGGCAACCGCTTTCGTCATCCGGCCACCTCGAGCGCCGCGATCGGATTGGCGACGAGGCAGTCGCCAGCTCGTCGACCGACGGACGAGCGCTTTGCGATGAACGCACTCGTCGGCCACCCGGCCGGCCGTACGATCGCAATGCACGACAGCAGGCGTGCACAAACCGATCGATGGGCGGACGGTCGCGAGGATCAAATGAGGCCGTTAGGTGATTGCGTCGCTGCGCGCACAACGGGAACGATCAACAAACAGTCCGCCGAAAGCGGTGCGGCCCCCGCTGGTGGCGAAACTGAGGGCGGATGTCGAGCCGGACGGCGAGCCCTGCGTTCGCATTTCCTCGGGCATCGTCCTGTGGGCTCGCGCGTAGTTGCCCGGGTCCGGAAGGGCAGCTCCGAGCCCGGGCTCGTTGCCGCCGACGCTGCTCCTTCTGCCTCGAAGCGACAGCGCCGCTGCGCATGGCCGCGCTCAGGATCGCGTTGTCCCTGACGTCCTTAGCTGCACTGTCCGAGCGGCTGAAGCTGTCGCTTGTCAGACCGGAGCTGCCGCCGAGGATGCCTATGCAGCGCCGTTGGCCGCGGCCTCGGACTGGGGGCTCTGCATCCCGCGCATTGCAGGGCGGGGGACCCTCTTCCCTGCTGAGCGCACGAAGCAGGGAAGAGGCTCGTCTGCCCTGCTGTCGGCGGAAACCAGGTGTATTGCGTCGGCCGTCACGCCGGTGGGCGCACCTGCTCGCGGCGAGGCTCGAGATTAGCGAGGAGCGAGACGCGACCAGCGGGATGGCGCGGTTCCTGCTCTTGCCTCAGCACGGGTACAGCCCGGCGCGCCGTCGCGGTCTTGAGCACGGGTGAGCTGGAGCCCGCCGCGCGGCTTCTACGAGTACGACGGCTGAGCGCTCCCCGGCTGACGAACCTGCTCGAGCTCTCGACACCGACGCGAGCCTGCCCTCGCCGACGGGCGTGAGGGCGTAGTAGACGCATGAATCCTCACGCGCGCTGGCGTGGCGCGGCAGGTCAGATGGTGATGACGACCTTGCCTGTGGCGTGGCCCTCTTCCATGTAGCGGATCGCCTCGGGCACCTGGTTGAGGCTGTAGCGGCGGTCGATTACCGGGACCACATCGCCGCTCTCGAGCAGTTCGGCGACGTACGCAAGGTCCTTCAGGTTCG
Source organism: uncultured Solirubrobacterales bacterium (assembly GCA_963794285.1). Lineage (GTDB taxonomy): Bacteria > Actinomycetota > Thermoleophilia > Solirubrobacterales > Solirubrobacteraceae > Palsa-465. Next base: position 800,468 of record CAWCDS010000003.1, on the reverse strand, counting down.
TTCGCATCTTCCGCTCGGCGGCCGGGCCCGACAGTGCCGGGGCCGCGTTGACGCGGGCGAACTTCTTGTCGCCCCGAGAGCGCAGCGGGCCGAGGAGGACGGCCTCGACCCACTGCCGTGGCGTGCCGCCGACCATTACGTACCTCCCGCCCGGCTTGAGAGCGCGGCCGTAGACAGAGAGCGGGTGATAGCCGTTGACCGCGACGATCACGTCGTAGCGCTCCCCCGGCACGACGAAGTCCCCTAGCGTGTAGTCGATCACCCGATCTGCGCCCAGCGCTCGTGCCTGATCGAGGTTGCGGCTGCTGGCGACAGCGGTCACGTCGGCCCCGAGCGCCTTGGCGATCTGCACCGCGAACGTCCCGACGCCACCGGCTGCTCCGTTGACCAGCACCGCCGTGCCCGGCTCGACCTTCCCGACGGTACGGAGGGCCTGAAGTGCCGTGACCGCCGCCAGCGGCGTCGCTGCGGCCTGCTCGAACGACGACGAGGCGGGCTTCGGCAGCAGCGCATCCTCCCGCACGGCGGCGTACTCGGCGAAGCCGCCCAGGCCGCAGGCGAACAGGTTGCCGAACGCCCCGTCGCCCGGCGCGAACTTCGTCACCGCTGCTCCCACGGCCTCGACCGACCCGGCCACGTCCGTCCCGAGCACCCCGAACCTGGGCCGCAGCAAACCGACCGCCAACCGAGCGAAAACGGGGTCGGCGCGCATGATGTGCCAATCCGCCGCGTTCACCGAGGCCGCGCGGATTCGCAACAAGACCTCGTGCGCGCCCGGGCTCGGCGTGGGAATCTCACGCAGCTGCAAGACCTCTGGCGGCCCGTAGCGCTCAAACACGATCGCCTTCACGAATCAGCACCTCCGCCGTCGCCGGACGTTGCGAGCGTCGGCCCAGTCTACGTAGTCCCCGACGGTGCTCGGGTCGTATGCCGCCCGCGACGACCGATGCCGCCAGGTGCGGCTTCTGGAGACGGGTCCCCGGGTCCCGCGGGAGGCAACACGAAAGCCCCGCCCTCAAGAGAGACGGGTTCAGCGACTCGCTCGGAGCGCTGCTCTCCGTCGTTGGTCGCGAATAGGGGTCTGTTGCATCGCGTGCCGCGAGCCCTGCCATCGTGTTTGCGCAGGCCGTTGTCGTTGAGGCGCACGCGTGGCTGCTTCTGTCCGAAGTCAGCATTCCGGGCGATGCCGACGACGCTGCCGCTCTTGTGCTTGCTACTCAGGAGTTCGTGGCTAACTGTCGAGGGTCGCCGTCAGATCGGCGCCGACGGAGTGCTGCATCGTGTCGGGGCGGACGGGCAGCCGCGGCCGTGTCGGTCGGTGTGGATGGTCACGTTCCAAGCCGGCAGCCACGAATGACCGACTGGAGACCGCCGAGGCGTCTACTCCTGGGCGATTGCAGCAGCGCGGGGCCGCGTGCACCCACTATCGCTTCACTGAGCCCACGCGCCGGCCGTCCGCTTGCTCAAGGCGCGACCGTGCGCGTCTAAGCCTGGATCCACCGAATAGCGGCGTGGGTTGACGCGGATCGGTTTGATTCGGTGGGTTGGTGAGCGGTAGTGGCGCCGCGAGCTGTGTTCGGGGTTGTGGTGTGTCGGTGTGAGCGTTCGTGAGCGCGTTGGTGACGGTTGGGGTGACGTTTTCGGGCAGGGGCCTGCTCGCCGTTGCCGGCGGCGCGCTGAATGGGTGTCGGTGTCGCCGGCGGGGCGGGGTCAGGTGAGGGCGGGGAGCGCGCGGATGCGGGTGAGCGCGTCGTCGAAGTCTTGTTGCCAGGGCCAGCGGGCGGGCATCCGCAGTGTCCATTGCCGGGCGGTGCGTGTCAGCCGCCCGGGGATTCGGAACAGCCGGTTGCGGCGGGTGGCGGCGGTGCGGGTGCGGTCGTGGGGCAGGCCGATCTGGCTGGTCCACCGCCCGAGGTTGTGCGCGAGGGCGGCGATCACGGTCCAGGCGCTGTTGGCGGCGAACTGGCCGGAGGGGAAGTGCGCAAGCGCTTGGTCTTTGAGATCGCGGATCCCGAGTTCGACGACGGCGTGCTCGCGATGCTCGGCCTCGATGACGAGCAGCGGCTCGGTGCGGTTGGTCGCGAACGCGAAGTACTGCCAGTTGGGGAACAGGTCGGCCTGCTTGCCGACCAGACGGGTGCGGCGCGCGATCAGCCGCCAACCATGGAGCGTGGTCTCGGCGATCTGCGCCTCCCCGCCCTCGGGATAGTCCTCGAGCGTGATCCAGTCCGCTTCGTCGATCAGGTCGATCAGCGCGCGGATCGGCTTGCGCTGCTTGACGCCGATCGAGAACTCCACGCCGCGGGCGTCGAAGGTCTTGAACAGCTTGTGGTTCTCAAACCCGGTGTCGGCGCGGATCAGGATCGTGCCGCTCGCGCCCGCGCGGCGGACGCGGGCGAGCAGCTCATCCACGAACCTCGGGTTCCCGCGCTGGGTGTTCGCCTTCCCCTTGCGGTTACGGATATGGAGCACCTCGCCGCTCCCGGCACGGATCGCCACCAGCGGGTGGTAGCCGAGCTGCTTGGTGTACCCGTAGGACGCGCCCTGCTTCTGATAGCCGTGGACCTCCCCGACGAAGCTGTCGATATCGATCACCAGACGCTGACCTGCCGGGCCGGCGCCCGCCTCCCACGCGCGGCGCAGCGACTCGTCGAGGACGTGGTCGAGTTGGCGGACATGCCCGAACGTGAACGCGCGCAGGAACGTGCCCAAGGTCGATGGGGCCATCACCGTGTGCCCCAGCACCAGCCCGGTCGACCCGGCGCGCAGCACGTTCATGTCATCGATGCTGTCAGCGCCGGCGAGCATCCCGTGCACCAGGCTCATCACCTTGCGGCCCGGCAGCGCCGCGCCCGGCGCCCTCGGGATCGAGCCACACGCTGTCGTTCACGAGCTGCTCGACACCCAACCGCTCGGCCAGCGACCCCGTCAACAGCAGTCCCGCGTCGCTGACCAGCCGCTGCTCATCGAAGCGAACCGCGATCTGATCCAGTGTTCCGGGGCCCTCGATTACGTCCGTGTGATCGTGCACCATTCAGGTGACCTCCTGACAGGGCCGCGGTTGCCACACACAACCGCTGAAAAGCCCTGCTCAGGAGGGCATTTAACCCTCAGCGCCGGACGGAACCACCGGCACTATGCGGTTGCGGTAGGGACGGCCGTTGCCGGCCGCCCCCCGCGCAGATCCCAGCGTGCGGGACTACCGCACTGGGCTCCTGCCTTGGGTGATGGCGGCGAACCGCTGCTCGGGCCAGGGATGCAAGATTCGCGGTAGAGGTAGCCATTGATCAGCGAGACGCCCGATCCGCTTCCAGGTCAGCCTGTGACGCTGGCTGCGCCGCCGAAGCGATGTAAGCCAGTGCCGGATGATCCCTTTGCGAAAGGCGCTGAGCGCCTCGATGTTGTCGGGCACCGCGTAGTAGTTGTAGTGCCCTTGCAGGACGCGGGCGAGCCAGCGACCCTGCTCTGGAATGGGCTGGTGCATCCGCCTCGCCATCTCGCGTTTGACCGCGAGCAGCTTGGCGCGCACCCGTTTTGAGTCGGTGATCCGCTTCAGCTTGAACCGTCCCGACTTCCGCGTCTTCCCGCAGACGTGCGTGAAGCCGAGGAACTGGAACGTCTCAGGCTTGCCAAGCCCACGGGCCTTCCGATCACGAGCGGCGTGCCGCCCGAACTCGATCAGCCGCGTCTTCTCGGCATTCAGTTCCAGACCGAACAGCGCGAGCCTCTCGCGAAGGTCAGCCCAGAACCGCTCCGCGTCCTCCCGATGCTCAAACCCCACCACGAAGTCATCAGCGAAACGCACGATGATCACGACGTCACCGTGCGCGTGCCGAGTCCTCCACTGGTGAGCCCACAGGTCAAGGACGTAGTGCAGGTAGACGTTCGCAAGGAGCGGTGAAGCTGAAGCCCCTTGCGGAACGCCTTCCTCGAACGCCGTCCAAGACCCGTTCTCGATGACCCCCGCGGCCAACCATTTCTGGACCAGCCGCAGGACCCTCCTGTCCGCGATCCGGTGCTCCAAGAACTCGTCCAACCATTGATGGTCGAGGCTGGAGAAGTAATCGCGGAAATCCGCGTCGAGCACCCAGTTCACCTTCTTGCCCATGATCCCGGCAGCGAGCGCATCCAACGCATGATGCGGGCTGCGCCCAGGCCGGAACCCGTACGAGAAGCCGAGAAAGTCCGTCTCGTAGATGGCGTTCAGTACCTCGACCAGCGCCCGCTGAAGGATCTTGTCCTCCAACGCGGTTGCGACGCGAGGTCGCACGCTGACGAGCGAACTACCTGGATTGGAGATTCGACGATGTGAGTTGAGCGGTAGTTCCAGGTCCGTGCTCGATGGCCTGTCCCCACCTCGGCGTGCGTCGTCCGGCTCTTGGTCGGCGGGGTGCGAAGCCCGAGGGAAAGCCCAAGGGCGGCCCGTTCCATCCGGGCGGCCACAGGCGAGGGGAAGACCGGACGGGCGAATTGCTTGAACCCTCGTTGATGCCTCGTTAATGAGGGCCCCGCTCGATGGGATGCGGTAGCGGGGTGCAAGGACTGGCCGCTGCGAAGCGGCAGGCGCCGGCCGAGGAGCTGCGCTCAGTCGGGATGAGCGCCGCCGTCCTCGGGGTACAGAGGGCGCCCACCCCGGTCGCAGCTCGTGCGTGCGAAACGCGGTAACCCCGTCGAGGTCCGGGCTGTCTGGCCCGGTAAGCCGACCGTGAGGAGGGCCCAACTCCCTCGGCGGGATCGGATGACCGAGAAGCGAATGCCGGTGGCCGAAAGATGTCATGTCCGGGTCCGGGTTCTGAGGCCCCGGAGTCGGCGCGTGAGGCCGCGGCGTGAAGGTGGCCGGGGCCTTCGTGTCGAACAGCATAGGTAAGGCGCGCGCGGGGTTAGAGGCCCGCGCGGCCGGACCGTTCAACAGAAGGCACCGACCGCGATCCAACGCTATGATGGGTCGGGCTGGACGCTGCGCCGTTGTTCGCCCGCTCGGGTGGTGCCGCGATGAAGGAGGCATTGGATGTCGATCGTGATGGGCGTGGACCAGCATCGGGCGCAGATCACGGCTGAGTGGATCGATGTGGTCAGCGGCGAGATCAGTCGTGCGCGGGTGCGACCGGCGGATCGTGCCGGGGTGCGTCGGTTCCTTGAGCGGTTCGCTGGGCAGCAGTTGGAGGTCGCGCTGGAGGCGACGACCGGCTGGCGGTTCTTTGTCGAGGAGTTGCGGGCGGTGGGCGCTGTGGTGCATCTCGCCGAGCCGGCGGAGACCGCGGCGCGGCGCGGCAACAAGCGGCGCGCGAAGACCGATCGCGCGGACGCTCGCCATCATCGTGAGCTGCTGCTCGCTGGGCGGTTGCCGGAGTCGTGGATCCCGCCCGATCACATCCTCGATCTGCGCGCCCTGGTCAGGCTGCGTCACACGCTGATCGAGCAGCACTCGGAGTGGCAGCAGCGGATCCAGGCGGTGCTCTATCACCACGGCTGCCCGCAGCGGCGCCAGCTGATGAAGCGCGAGGGCCGCGACTGGCTCGGAGCGCTGGCGCTGCCCGAGACCGCACGCCAGCAGATCACGGTCTCGCTCGCGATGACCGACGCGCTTGACGTGCAGCTCGAGCCGCTCAGCCGCCAGCTGCGCTCCTACGCGCGCCGGCAGACAGGCTGCAAGGCACTGATCGACCAGTACTACGGGATCGGGGAGATGTGCGCGGTCACGATCCTCGCTGAGCTCGGCGACTGCCGGCGGTTTGACAACAGCCGTGACGCGGTCCGGTACGGCGGGATGGACATCACCGTCTACCAATCCGACCGCCATCGCGCGCCTGGGCGCCTCAGCCGCCAAGGGCCGCCGGCGCTGCGCTGGGCGCTATACGAGGCCGCCCACGCCGCCCGGCGCCCCGGCTCACCCGACCGCACGTACTACGAGCAGGCAGCCGAGCGGCTCGGCGGCAACCGCGCCTGTCTGGCGCTCGCGCGCAAGCTGCTCAAGCGCTGCTACCACACGCTCCGCGAACTCGGCGAGGACGCCCTCGCGCCACCCGCGGACGAACGGCAGGTAGCGGAGCCGCGCGCCGCGCGTCAAGCGGCAGTTCTCGCAGGACCGAGCGTCCAGCGACCCACGAGCCGGCAGATGCTCTGGCCGCTTGACCCGGGCTTCGGCTCCCGCTGTGCAGCAACGAGTACCGGCCAGGCGGCCGGCACACCCGACAACGAACTTCCCACCAAGCAGATCGCTGACGCGCGTCAAGCCCTCACTCACACTGATGCGCCGCGGCCGGCTCCCTCACTGCTGCTGCCGACACGTTCGCGTGGACGGCCTCGAAAGATTGAGCGGCCGCAACGCTTCCCCCAGCGGGATCACCCCATCGAACATCTTGTCGCCGGCCCGCCGCACGGCAGGGTCGTGGACCAAAGTAAGGCTGGGCGCCCGCGCGCACACCGATCCGCTCGACCCAACGCGCCCACGCCCCACCCGACACCACACCCCTCCTCGCAACCACAAACCCGAGCGACTTGACACCCCAGCGCCGGACAAGTAAGGCAACGGGAAACCGGGACATGATGGCCGGCTCCTCCGCCCGCCGTCCCGGATAACCGGCCGGATACGGGGCCTGGTGGCCCGGCCCGAAAGCGCGCTGACGCGGTCAGGTGAGCCTGTGAACAGGAAGATGACGATGACCCCGGAACCGAAGGACAAGTTAGACGCCGCGGCGAACGTCGTGGTGAACGGACCAGAGGACGCGAACCTAGGCTGGCGCCAGATCGATTGGCGTGCTTGCGAGGCGAGCGTACGGCGGCTGCGTCAGCGGATCTTCACGGCATCGCAGGCGGGGGACCTGAACAGGGTCCGCAACCTGCAGAAGTTGATGCTCTGCTCGCGCGCGAACACGCTGGTCAGCGTGCGGCGGGTGACGGAGCGCAACGCCGGTCGTTTGACGGCGGGCGTGGACGGCGAGGTCGTGCTGAGCCCCGAGGCCAAGCTGAAGCTAGCCCAGAGGATCCAGCAGAACACCGAGCCGTTCAAGGCCCAGCCCGTCAGACGCGTGTACATCCCCAAGCAGGGCAGCAGCGCGAAGCGGCGTCCGCTCGGAATTCCCGTGATCCTCGACAGGTGCCATCAGGCACGGGTCGTCAACGCGTTGGAGCCCGAGTGGGAGGCGCGGTTCGAGCCGAGGTCCTACGGATTTCGACCCGGCCGCGGCTGCCATGACGCGATCGAAGCCATCTACCTCACCGCCAAGGGCAAGAACCCGAAGCGGCGGTGGGTGCTCGACGCTGACTTGGCCGGGGCGTTCGATCGGATCGCCCACGACCACCTTCTTGCCCAACTCGGCACGTTCCCCGCCCGGGGAATGGTCGAGCAGTGGTTGAAGGCGGGCGTGGTCGAGAACGGTCGACTGTCCCGCACCGAGGAGGGAACTCCTCAGGGCGGGGTAGTCAGCCCCGTGCTGCTGAACGTCGCCCTGCACGGGATGGAGCAGGCCGCCGGAGTCCGCTACCGAACGACCGGCATTCACGCCGGCAAGACGGTGGCGAACTCGCCGGTGCTGATCAGATACGCCGACGACCTCGTTGCCTTGTGCCACTCACGGGACGAGGCGCTCGCGGTCAAGGCACGGCTCGCCAACTGGCTGGCGCCCAGAGGCCTTACCTTCAACGAGGACAAGACGCGCGTCGTCACCCTCGAAGAAGGCTTTGACTTCCTGGGATTCAACGTCCGCCGGTATCACAGCAAGCTGCTGATCAAGCCGAGCGAGGCGGCCGTCAGACGGATCCGGGAGAGGCTCCGCACCGAGATGCGGTCCCTGCGTGGGGCCAACGCTCGGGCGGTGATCAAACGGCTCAACCCGATCATCCGGGGCTGGGCCGCCTACTACCGGGGAGTGGTGTCCAGCGAGACGTTCACGGTGCTGGACAGATACATGTGGGCGCTCACCTATAAGTGGGCGACCTTCAGCCACTCGAACAAACCGAGGCACTGGGTCGTCAACCAGTACTTCGGCGCGTTCCACAAGTCCAGGAACGACCGCTGGGTGTTCGGCGACCGCGCAAGCGGCGCCTACCTCCAGAAGTTCACCTGGACCAGGATCTACCGACACCAGATGGTCAAGAGCGGCGCGTCCCCGGACGACCCCGCCCTGACCGACTACTGGGCCGAACGCCGGCGCAAAGCACCGCCCCTACCGATCGACACGACCAGCCTGCGGCTCTTCGAGGCGCAACACGGCCGCTGCTCGCTCTGCGGGAGCCCACTGCTTCACGCCGACGACCCGCCACAAAGCCCACGCGAGTGGGAACAATGGCTGGGCACCAACCGCAAGGCGATCGTCAAGACCACCGACCGGAAGGACGGCACGTCGGACGAACCCAAACCCCGTCTGATACACGCCCACTGCCAAACCGAAAACGACGGCAAAGGCCCGGCACTTCTGCCCGCCCACGAGCCACCAGGGCTTGCTTGAGCCGTGTGCGGGGAAACCCGCTCGCACGGTTCTGAGGGGGGCCGGGCACAGCAATGTGCCCGGCCTACCCGGCCGACCCCGAGCGGTCGCTGCCGCCCGTCCGGCTTCGGTATGTACACCCTCCGCGACGGCCTTGCCCGGTACGCGCCGCTGTGAACCCGTGCGTGAAGGTCCCGAAGGTTCTCCTCGAGCTCCCCGCCGTAGTCCTCCCACGTGACGCCGTCCACCCCCGGCGCGGCCTTCGGCCGAAGCGCGAAGTACGCCGCCCGCAGACGGTCAACGTCAACATGGTGCAGGAGCGCGGTGAACTGCGCTTCCTTGTCCGTTGCTGCCACTCGGCGTACGCGACCAAGCTCACTGAGCGCGCCATGCCCGGCACTGCGTCCGGAGCGCGTTTCGCCAGCCGCGTTTCCCTTGGCTGGCCGCCTTCCCTCCACGACCTCCGCCGCCCCGCCCTGGGCGTTGTTCGACCGCTTCACAGGTACTACGCGACCATCCGACTTCTCACGATCGTCCATCACGGGATTACCGCCATCGGCGTTCCCCGCACGACCCGCCCTACCATCACGACAGGCGGGTGATCGAGAGACCTCCCGGTTCTCAGCATGAAGAGATCACGCGCATGCACGGGTTCTTCGACCCCGCGGGGTTCGCTGACGACTCGCGAAAACGCCGCCACCGATGTTGCCTTCCGCTGATCCACATCACGTCGGCACCCCGATAGTGCCCATTTCGAGGCTGCATAGCCGGCCTGCGCGCACCCCGTCACCAACGCTTCGCTGCGCCCTCACGGGTCGCCAACGCATGGGCGGGGCCATCGTGACTCGCTAAATCTTCGATGTAGGACTCTTCCATTCCCTTCTCTCATGCCGGTTGTCCGGCGCTTTCGTGGATCCAGGCTAAGCAAGCACGTTGCACACTCCGGTGACCGCCATTGGTCCGCCTTGCGGAGCCGCAACGCAGCCCGCGCGGCGTCCGCCGTCGAGGTGCATCGACTTTGTGGACCGCCGGGGCGACGCAGCAGTCAGGCGCCCGCGGCGCGACCGCTGGTTCTGCTCCAAGGCGAGCGTCTGGTCGCGGGCCGTCCGTACGAGCGCCGTGCCACGTGAAAAGCGCCCGTTTCCCGGCTTCGAGCGTGCCAGGCAACTGTTCAGGCTTGCCCGAAGCGGCACTCGTGCCTCAGCCGGTCGAGAGCGCCTTGTCCGTCCGGGGGGCAGCAGGACCTAAGCTACGTCGTGACCAACGAGCGCCTCGGGGACCTATCGCAGCACGGCTCTTCGCCAGGGGCCGCTCGAACCGACTTAACCTAACCCACGATCGTCCTCGCGAAACTCCAGGGATGTGAGCAGAGGTGCAACGGCCCAGCACCGCGACCTTCGCAAGCTGCCGACGCGGTCATCGCGCCAGCGATCTGAGGTCATCTCGATAGCCATTTGTCGCTCGAGCGGTCTCTCTCAGTGCGGGCCGAAGCGACGCGCCAGCAACTGTGCAACCGCGGCTGCTCGATCGAAACGCGGCTCGAGTATTGACCGCTCGCCCTCGAGGCGACTGAGCCCGCTGGACGCCGACTCGTGCGCGTCGCTCAGTCGTAGGACTCCGGTGCGTGCTTGAACGTCGGCCAGGCGTCGGGATCGTGCCCTGTCACGACGGTCGCGTCGCTGCGGCGCGCGATGTGGTGCAGTTTGCGGACCGAGCGAACCGCATCGACCGCCGACGCGAGGAAGCCCGGCAGCGCCTTCTCCTCCCAGTGGTCGGTGGTGTACGCGGCGTCGACCGTCAGCAGGAACGTGCCGCTGTTCGGCAATGTGATCTCGAACGACTGGTGCCCAGGCGCGTGGCCGGGCGAGCGCCAGCAGCGGATCGTCCCGTCGCCGAAGACGTCGTACCCGTCCTCGGTCTCCTCCAGCAGCGCCCATGGAACGCCCGGCTTCTGGTAGTCGGCCTTGATGTAGCCGCCCTCCGCGAACCAGTCCGGGGCGTGAGCGTACTCGTACTCGGTGCGCGTGACGATGACCTCCGCGTTCGGGAACTGGTCGATTGCGCCCAGTGCGCCTGTGTGGTCGAGGTGCAGGTGGGAGTTGAGCACGTAGCGCACGTCGGAGGGGTCAAAGCCGGCCGCCTTGAGCGCCGGCACGCACGCTTGCTCGGGCTTCATGACCGGCCAGTAGACCTGGGTGATCGCGCCCCAGTGCTTCTGCGGGTCCACGGCGCACTCGGCGGCATTTCCGCCGTCGATCACGACGAGCCCCCGCGGGTGTTCGATCAGGAACCACGGCACCGGGATCTCGTACTCCTCGCCGAGACCCTGGTTCATTTTGATGTTTTCGACGTGGCACTTCAGCGTGCCGCTGTCGAACATGTGGAGCTTCATGACGCCGTTCTGGGCAGACATGGTCCGGACCTCTCCTCTGCTCTGGGGCTACCAGTTCGTCATGGACGCGTTGATGATGTGGCGCAGGTCGTCGGCACTGGGCTCGCGTGGCGCGACCACGAGTAGGCGCTGCTGCATGAGCGCTCCCTCGACGAGTGCGGGCACATCGTCCTCGGTGTAGCCGAACTCGGCGATGCCACGCGGCGCGCCGACGTCCTGCATGAGCTGGCGCAGTAGGTTGGGTAGCGTGTCGGGGCCTGCGCTGGGGATCGCCTCGCCGGCGAGCAGCTCGGCGACGTGGTGGTGGCGCTCCGGCATCGCCTCGTAGGTGAAGCGGAACGATGCCGGCGCGCTGACGATGACCGAGTGGCCGTGGGGTACGAACTTGTGGTCGGTCGGGTAGCCCGACGGCTGGTACTCGTGCTTGAGGCCCGCGACCGGGTACGCGATCGAGTGCGGGATGTGCACGCCCGCCGAGCCGAAGCCCACGCCCGCCATCGTCGCGCCGAGCATCATGTAGCCGCGCGCCTCGACGTCGTCCGGATTCTCGACGGCGCGGCGCAGGTACTTGCCGCCGAACTCCAGCGCTTTGGCCGACCAGACGTCAGCGACCGGGTTCGAGCCCTGGTACGGCGGGCGGTCATCGGGGGAAGCTGGCGCGGGCCTCGTGTCGTAAGGCCTCGACAGGAAGGACTCGGCGGCGTGACAGACGACGTCCAGGCCCACCGACGATGTCACCTCAGGGCCGAGCGTCCGCGTGAGCTCGGGGTCAACGATCGCCTGCGACGCACGCATGTACCGATGTGAGATGCCGGTCTTGAGCTTGAGGTCCGGGATGTCGAGCACTGCAACCGTGGTTGCTTCCGAGCCAGTGCCGGAGGTTGTCGGGATCGCGAGGTGCGGCCTGAGCGGGCTCGGCGGCTTGCGGCCCTCGCCAACCGGCGCGTTGACATAGGCCATCACCGGCGCGGGGTGCGAGAGGATCAGGTTCGCCACCTTTGCGGTGTCCATGCTCGAGCCGCCACCGACCGAGACGAAGCCGTCGACCTCGTGCTCGAGCGCGAAGTCGCACGCGTCCTGGAAGGAGTCGATGGTCGGCTCGACCCGGCTGCGGTCATAGAGGACGACATCGATGCCCTCGGCCTCGATCAGCTTCTTGATGCGTTCCGGATGACCCAGAGCGGCAACGCCCGGGTCGGTCACGAGCATGGCTCGCTTGACACCCAGGCGTTTGAGCTCCCAGCCGGCGTCCTGGGACGCGCCTGGGCCGAACTTCACTGGCGTGGCCTCGAGAGTGAAGATCGTCTCGTGATCAGTGGCCATCACGATCCTCCAGGTCGAACGATGTGACCGATCGATTCTCCCACAAGCTCGATCAATCGGCGGCCAGGCGACGGGCCGAAGCACAGACAATTGCAGGTAGGCGTAGCATCCGATGTGCCATGGACTTGCGGCAGGCGCTCGCGAACGTCGTGGGAGAGCGCCATGCGCTCGCGGACCCGGAGCTGCGCGCGCCGTACGAGCGCGACTGGACCGGCCGCTTCGGGGCTCCCGCCACAGTTGTCGTGCGCCCTGCCAACACCGCTGAGGTGGCCGAGGTCCTGCGCGTCTGCGCCGACGTCGGCACGGCGGTCGTGCCGCAGGGCGGCAACACCGGCCTCGTCGGCGCGAGCGTACCGCGCGGTGGCGAGGTGTTGCTGTCGCTCCTCCGGCTCAACGCAATCGGCGCGGTCGACGAGGCGCTCGGCCAGGTCACGGTCGGCGCGGGAGCGACGCTCGCCGCCTTGCAGGCGGCATGCAGGGCGGCCGGGAAGGACGCCGGCCTGGACTTCGCAGCGCGCGACTCGTGCACGATCGGCGGCGTCGTCGCGTGTGATGCAGGCGGCGCCCGCGCTCTGCGTCTGGGCACCGCCCGCGCGCATGTCGTCGGGCTGCAGGCGGTGCTTGCCGACGGCTCGGTCGTCTCACGTCTGCAGGGCCTGATGAAGGACAACGCCGGCTACGACCTACCGGCGCTGCTGATCGGGTCGGAGGGGACGCTCGGTGTCATCACCGCCGTGCGCTGGCGCACGACCCCGCTGCTCAGCTCGCGCGTCGCCGCGCTCGTGCCCGTCCCGTCGGTGACCGCTGCCGCGGGGCTGCTCGCCGCGCTCCGTGCCGAGGCGCCGTCGCTCGACAGCTGCGACTTCTTCCTCGACGACGGGCTCGAGCTCGTGGTCGCCTATCAGCAGCGGTCCAATCCGGTCCGGGATCGCGCGCCGGTCTACGTCCTCGCTGCGTGTGCTGCGCGGACGGACCCGACCGACGAGCTGGCGGCGGCGCTCGAGCTCGCCGGGATCGACGACGCCCTAATCGCCGACGACACCACCAGCCGTGAGGGACTGTGGCGCCTGCGTGAAGGCCACACTGAGGCGATCAACGCCGCTGGCGTCCCCCACAAGCTCGACGTAGGGATCCCGCTCGCGCAGCTCGAGCGCTTCCTCGAAGCTGTGCCAGCCATCGCGGCGGAGGCCGTCCCCGGCACCCGCGCGATCCTCTTCGGCCACCTCGCCGACGGCAACGTCCACGTGAACCTCCTCGGTCCGGACCCGAACGACGAGCGTGCCGACGACGCGGTGCTCGAGTTCGTCTTGGAGTGCGGTGGGACGATCAGCGCCGAGCATGGCGTCGGGATCGCGAAGGCGCGCTGGCTCGAGCGCGCTCGTGGCGAGGCAGAGGTCGCGGCGATGCGCGCGGTCAAACGCGCGCTAGACCCGGCCGGATTGCTGAACCCCGGCGCGGTACTGACTGAGGCTCGGGTGTAGCGCGCGCTGGCCAGGCGCCCGTGCGCCGCTCGGCGCCTTCGCAGGCGCGGGTGCTTCCGCCTGGCAGAGGGCTGCGCAAGCGCCGACCTTCTCCCGGCGAGGCCGGAAACCTTCACACCGCACGGCGTCTACTCCAACGCGAACCCAGGCAGCATCTCACGGTGCAACGACACCGGCGCGTTGTCATACCGCGCTTTCCGTTCTGCGATACGCGAGCGTCCCCGGGCCGGGACGGCCGAGACGGCCGCTAACGACGATCGGAGTGACGAGCTCCGCTCGCGGGCATGACCGCTCTCACAAGCGATGCAGCAGTCCACCGCCGAACACCCTGCCGTGGACGAGAATCAGCGGTCGCGCCGCGGGCGCCTGACTGCTGGGTCGCCCCGGCGGTCCACAAAGTCGATGCACCTCGACGCGGACGCCGCGCGGGCTGCGTTGCGGCTCCGCAAGGCGGACCAATGGCGGTCACCGGAGTGTGCAACGTGCTTGCTTAGACGCGCACGGTCGCGCCTTGAGCAAGCGGACGGCCGGCGCGTGGGCTCAGTGAAGCGATAGTGTGCACGCGGCCCCGCGCTGCTGCAATCGCCCAAACGCGGAACCGAGCCGCTGGCTGCCGGTCCTGAGCAGCAGCGGCCACACGCCCGTGGTCGGGGTCGCTATGAGGAGCAGCGCCCAAGCGCGCGCCGGCCGGGGAAGAGCCCCGCGGCCCTCCCCCGACCCGGTCTGCCGACGGCCCTCGCCTCAGAGTTCGAGGCCGGCGCTGACGTGCATCATCGGCGCTCGCCGCGCGTGGATCGTGCCGATGATCTCCTCGACGTCGATCCCTTGCAGGTAAACGCTCGTGGTCGAGACGTACGAATGCCCGAGCTGCCGCTGGATGACCGGCAGCGGCACGCCTTCGCGTGCGAGCTCGACAGCATGCGCGTGCCTCAGCTGATGAGGCGCGAACCTGCGCCGAACGCCGGCCGCGAGCGCGTACCGGCGCAGCTCGCCGCGCGCGGCGGTCGCTGACCACGGCCGGCCGCGCGTCGGCCCGTCGATGACGCAGAACAGCGCGCCGACCGGCAGCTCGACACGGGCAGCGAGCCATGGCGCGAGATGATCTGACCACGCCCACGCGTCCATCCCGACTTCCCGGCGACGGTTGCCTTTGCCTCGGCGAATCAGGATCGACCCGCGTCGGGGGTCGAGATCTGACTCGATCAGCGACAACGCTTCCTGGATCCGCAGCCCGCCGCGCCACAGCACCACGATCAGCGCCCGGACCCTGAGCCCGTGCCGGTCGGGCGGGGTTTGGCGCATGACCGCGACGATCTCATCGACCGCCGGTGGATCGGCCGGGTACACGCGGCCTTTGTTCCTGGGCGCTTGCCCGGCGTTGTAGCCGGGCGTCGCCGCAGGTGAGCGCCGCCGGCCGGCGGCGTCGAGCAACAACTGAGAGGACATCGCTCCCTCCCTTCGAGAGCAGATCGTTGACTCACCCGCTCTACCGGCTCACGGCAGAGGCGGCCACCTTGACGCGGCCACGCCCCCGGGAACACGCCGACACCGCCGCATCGGCGGATAGCGGCAGCGGATGCGTCATGCCGAGCGTGGCCGGTTCTGCTCAAGAGCAGAAGCGTCGTCGAGACTGCCGGAACTCGATGTGGCCGTCGGGAAAACCAGTCAGAAACGTGGGGCATTAATTGGTCGGTGGGATAACAGTTGATCGCACCGCCCGATATCGACGTCCAGTTGGGACGACGCCTCCAGACTTGGTGATCTTCGGGCTTCTCCTACCACCGTCACTACGCAGGGACGATTTGATTCGTTTACCCGACGGCCACCGATCAATCCAGCAGTTCTGAATGTGTCGGAGTCGGCTGCTCGTTGACCCCGCCCGGCAAGTCGAGCTCAGTCGCCTGGTTCGTACTTGAACGAAATGTTCAGGCGCACTCGGTAGGTCGCCACCTTGCCATCCTCGATCGTAACGTCGAAGCGATGAGCCTCGGCAATACGCAGATCTCTAAGGACCTTTCCGGCAGTCTCGATCGCGTTGCGAGCAGCTGCCTCCCAGGACTCGCTACTGACGCCAACCAACTCGGTTACTCGGTAGACGCTCTCAGCCATACGCACGCTCCTTCTCTCGTTTGTCCCCCTTCGCCAACATTACTGCAGCACCACGATGCGGGCCTCCACTGCTCGTCGATCCAAAGCGAAAGTCGGCTGCCGCTATGTCGACTCCCATTCGCGCCGCAGAACGGCGAAGACGCGTAGTGTCCACCACCGCCCTTGAACCAGTCGGCTTCGACGAAGCGCGCCTCGCAGCGAAAGCCCAGACGTTCAAGGAGTCGATGGACAGCGAAGTTGCGGTCGTCGGCCTGGGCGTACACGCGATGAAGGTTGTGCTCATCGAACAGCTTGGTGATCACCGCGGCAAGCGCCTTTGTTGCAAGTCCGGAGCCCTGACGGTCGGGCGCGAGCGTGACGCCGAGCTCGGCGGTGGCCGGCTGATCAGCTACGACGCGTACCGCGCAGTCGCCACACAGGGTCCCACTGGGTCGGTCGATTGCGGCGAGCTGCACCCACACTCCCGGCACGCCAAACTCGACAGCTTCTTGGGAGGCGAGAAACCGCCCGGCATCGGCCATCGAAAAGGTCGTGTCCCATGACTGATAACGCGCGACTTCGGGCTCGCGGCGGTAGGCAACGAACGCCGCTAGGTCGTCGGCCTGAAATGGCCGCAGCCGCAGTCGCTCCGTGACGATCTCTACCACGGCGCCATCCTGCCAAAGCCGGCTTCGATGCGACGCAGCAGCGACGGCGCGACACCCCACGCGACTGCTCGTTCGGGCTAAACGGAGCCGCCTCGTGGGAGCTCCAGAGCGACCGCGAGACTTCCCCAATGGAACGCCACCAGCCACGCCGACCGACACGGCCACGGCTGCCCGTCCGCCCCGGCGTTGCAGCACTGTGGCGGCCCCGACCACGGCCGCCCTCCACCGTTAGCCACGAACTCAGGAACAGCAAGCACACGAGCAGCAGCCTCGCTGGCGTCGGTGGACTTCTGGTTCAGGCGTGAAGCAGCTGCGACGATCCTGCTAAGGCTCGCCGCCGCAGCCGAGCATCAGTCGCGGTTGCGATGCCTCGGCGCCGGCGAGGACGGGTCCTCCTTCGCACGCGGAAGGCACGACGCTCGAATTCAGGTCGCGACGTCGAGCCAGCATTGAGCCGGCGCTCCGATGATCGCTTTCGCCGAGCGGCCGTCCGGCATCGCGCTATCGCTTCGGCGACACAGGGATCGTCCGGATCGGACCCGACCGCCGCTGCGGCGCGCGATCGGGTTCCGCCCGAGAACCGAGCGTCACAAGGGTGACCCACGAGCTCGGTGCGCGTCGGCGCAGCGGCATGAGCCGACGCGCACCCGCCCTCGACCCGGTGTTCGCCACAAGTAGGGCTGCCGCCCGGCACGGAGCGACGCGCCGGAGCTACCGGAACCCCGTTTGACGCTCCAGCGGGGTACTCTCCCGCGTTGGTTATCGTGTCCCACAGCGACCCGCTCGACGAGCATCCAGCGACACCCGAGCGCAGCCTGGATCAACGCATGGCCGCGCTTGAGATCGCCAACGAGGCGCGCGCAATTCAAGCGCGATCTCAAGGCCAACAGAACGTCGATCGGCGAGCTGCTGCTCGACCCTCCCGCGTTCCTACAGACCGCGAAGGTGTTCGACATGCTGCTCGCGCTCCCCAAGGTCGGGAGGGTCAAAGCCGCCAAGATCATGAACGAGTGCCGCGTCTCGTCCACCAAGACCTTCGGCGGCCTCAGCGACCGCCAACGCGCAGAACTCGCCGAGCGCCTGAACCAGTAGCCGCCACCCAAAGCCGGACGTGGGCAGCTTGTGCCTTCGGGCAAAGCGAGAGTCTCGGCACACCAGCTCCGCGCTGCTCAGCTCACGCGAAAGCCCGCGCCGACTCGCGGACGTGTAGATCGTCGCTCGGGGGTCGTCTGCCTAGGCAAAGCCAACGATCAAGGAAGCGTCGGCTGGATCGATGCCGGAGTCCAGCTTTCCGCGCAAAGCAAGGCCGAGCCCCTGAGCCGGGCGACCCCCGCTTCCGAAATTTGCGGGGCCGGGATCCGCGGGCCCTGCATTCACTTCAAGCGGAGTATCTGCGCCGGCCGTCACGGCGACGCACGCATCGTTGGCGGCGAAGGTGCACGGATGTGGCGACGACCGGGTCGATCGCGCCCGACCGGCAAGGACCCGCTTTCCCGATGGCGCGCAACTCTCGGCAGGTCGCCTGCGCGACATCGTCCAGGTTTGCCGGAGCCTGATCAACCCACGGGTTGAGACGGGAGATCAACCCGCGGTTCAACCCGAAGGCTGACGACACGCCGCCGTCAGGAGCAGAACATGACGGCCATGAGAACTACCGATTACCTCATCAACGCAGTGTTCGTCCTGATCGTTTTCCGCCAGGCCCGTGAGCGGGAGCTCGACCGCCGCAGCGTGATCATCCCGTTGGCGATCGTCGCCTACGTCGCGCATCTCTACGTGCGGTCGATCCCGACCGCCGGTAACGACCTCGTGCTGATCGCCGCGCTTGGGACCGTCGGCCTCGCACTTGGTGTCGCCAGCGGCTTTGCTACCCACGTCCGTGCCGGCGTGGATGGTCTCGCGGTCGCCCGCGTGGGTTGGATCGCCGGCGTGCTGCTGATCGCTGGGATCGGCTCGCGGATGGTGTTCGCGTTCGCGCTCTCCCACGGCGCTCGGCACGCGGTCGCCAGCTTCAGCTACGCCCACCAGATCAGCGCTGCTGCGTGGCCGGTCGCCTTGGTGTTGATGGCGCTGCTCGAGGTCAGCACCCGGATCGCGATCGTGCAGCTCCGCGGCCGCCACGCGATCCAGGGCACGACCGCCCGGATCCCAGCCGCGGCGTGAAGACCAACTCTCCCAAATCACGGTTTCCGGCCCGACCCACGCGGGCCGGATCGCGTTCTATCGTGCGCATCGCAGTGACCGGTTCACAGGCAGCGCCCGATAGCGAGCGAGTCGCGGAGGCCCAGGCCCGATCACAGGAACGCCTGCATCGCCAGCGACAGTCGCTGCGACCGCTCGGTTGGGCGGTCATCCTCGTCGTGGTGCTCGCGAGCGCCAACAGCCATCCGGTCCCCGGGCTGCACGGCAAGCCGCTGGCGGTCACGCTCGCGCTGATCATGTTTGCCGCGATGCTGCTGATCGCGATCCGCGACGGCTTCCCGGAGCGCCCGCTCGAGCTCCAAGGCGCCGTGATCGCGGCGATGGGCACCGCCGGCGTAGCGATCGCAGGGCTGCAGCTGAAGGGCGCCACCGGGATCGCAGCCGGGGTCGCGGTGTTCATGGCGCTCACGCGCCTGCCGTTCAAGGCCGGGGTCGCGGTCGGCGGCGTGGTGACGATTGGGCTCGGCGTCGTGACGGCGATCGCTGGGAGTCCCTCCTCGGCCGTGGCGGCGGAGATGTTGGTGACGGTGTTGTTGGGGGTGGTCGCGCTGTTCTTCAGGCGCTCACGCGAGAGTCAGGATCGGACGGAGCTGTTGCTCGCTCAGCTCGAGGACGCGCGCGATGAGCAGGCGCGCGCGGCGGCTGTTGCCGAGCGCGGGCGGATCGCAAGCGAGTTGCACGATGTGCTCGCGCATTCGCTTTCAGGCGCCGCGATTCAGCTCCAGGGGGCACGGAAGCTCGTCGACCGCGAGCACGCCAGCCCGGTCCTGAGCGACGCGATCGACCGCGCGAGCGAGCTGGTCAAATCCGGGCTGGCGAACGCCCGCCAAGCTGTCGGGGCGCTCCGCGGAGACGCGCTGCCGACTGTCGCCGAGCTTCCGACGCTGATCGAGAGCTACAAGACGGACATGAATCTCGACGTGAGACTGCGGACCGAGGGCGAGGCGCGGATGCTGCCGACTGATCCGAGCCTCGCGCTGTATCGCGGCGCGCAGGAGGCGCTGACGAACGTTGCCCGGTACGCGCCCGACGCGTTCACGACGGTGACCGTGCGCTACGAGCACCACCGCACCACGCTTTCAGTCGACAATGGCGTGTCGGCCGCCGTGCCGCGCGAGGGGATGGGCGGCGGCCGCGGGCTGGAAGGGCTGCGTGAGCGGATCGAGCGAGCCGGCGGCACGATCTCGGCCGGCCCGACAGCCGACGGCTGGCGCGTCGAGATCGAGGTCCCGGCATGACGATCCGCGTCCTGATCGCAGATGACCAGCCCGTCGTCCGCGACGGCTTGGCGATGCTGCTGGGGCTACTCGACGATGTCGAGATCGTCGCCACCGCAGCCGACGGAGTCGAGGCTGTCGAGCGCGCACGCGCCGAGCGGCCGGACATCGTGCTGATGGATCTGCGGATGCCGCGCCTGGAGGGCGCTGAAGCCACCCGCCAGATCCTCGCATCGGTGCCCGAAACGCGGGTGCTAGTGCTGACGACCTACGCAGACGACGAGTTTCTGTTCCCGGCGCTTCGCGCCGGCGCACGCGGCTACCTGACCAAGGACGCGACCGCCGAGGAGATCGAGCACGCCATCAGAGCACTCCTCGCCGGCCAAACTCACCTCGACCCCGCCGTCCAGCAGCGACTCGTTGCTGCAGTTCTTGACCAGGCTCAGCCGCCAGGTGAAGGCGAGCCGCGCTCAGGGCGGCAGCCCGATCTTCCCGATGAGCTCACACCGCGCGAGGTCGAGGTGCTCAAGCTGATCGCCGCCGGCCTGTCGAACCGTGAGATCGCCGATGCGCTCGTGCTCAGCAACGCGACCGTCAAGACGCACGTCAACCGGATCTTCTACAAGACCGGCGCCCGCGATCGCGCCCAAGCCGTGCGCTACGCCTACCAGCACGGGCTTGCCTAGCTTCCACGCCGCGGACCGCGCCGGCGCGAACACCTGCTCCTGCGACCGCGCGACCATCCCGACCGCGCCGAGCTCAGATCCGCTTGGCGCGGGCAGCAAGGCTGATCGCGCCGGCGATACGCCGCGGCTGACGCTCAGGCCCCAGTGTGCTCGAGTTCCGCGCAAGGAGGTCTGAGTCTTTCAAGCTCGGACCCGTTTTCCGATTCTTGGGCCTTTGGGTCGGTCGTTGCCGTACCGGATCAGGCAATCCCACACTCGCGGATCGCAGATCATCGCGGCCGTCGGGTTGAAGCGGGGGCATCGGTGGTGTGAAGCTCGGTGATGACCGCGCCGATGTCGCGCAGGCCCGCGAGGACACCGTGGAGCTGTGCTTGGTCTGCGTTCGAGACGGTGAGGGTGGTGGTTCCGTCGTCGTTGCGGGCGATCTCGAGATCGCCGAGCCAGGCAGACCAGTGGTCGTCGAAGTGGCCGTCGACGCGGATCGCGTATGTCATGGGTGCGGTGTACATGAGAGCGCTCGGGACTTGTTGAGGAGCTGGTGGCTTGAGAGCGGGAGCGGGAAGCTGGCGAAACGGGTGGGCGGAGGGGACGACGGCCGGGCCGCTGGCGGGCTGGATCAGCCGCAGCATCCCGGCCGTCACGGGATCGCGATGAGCGTGGGCGGCGCGACCGGTGCGGACCAGTTCCGCCTGGCGACTTAGTGGGTGACCGGCTGCGCGGCCCACGTCTTGGCCGGGGCGTCGACGGTCTGGGGCTGCCGGCGCTGATCGCGCCACAGCGAGACGCCGAGGCCGATCAGGGCGACGCCGGTCGGCACCGCGAACGGGCGGCTGTAGGACAGCGGCAATGCGGCAAGCGACAACGCGGAGACGGTGCCGTAGGCGAACAACACGGATGCCCAGCGGGCCAGCACGCCGGCGCGGAACAGCGCGATACCGAACAGCAAACCGCCGAGCGCGTAGCCGATGCCGGCGATCAGGAACAAGGCCTGCCACGCTCCGATGCCGCTGCTCGCGCCGTGAGCCATCGCCCCGTTGAGGACGTGCTGGACGTAGACGGGCTTCGAGTCGGCGAGGGTCGGGAGGTAGTAGCCGATCATGCACTCCTGGACGAGCATCGCGAGGAAGCCGACGCTTACCAGCGAGTAGCCGACGCGGCCGAGGCGGCCGAACTGGTGGCGATGGCGGATGAACATGCCGGCCAGGCCGGCGAGCGCCAGGGCGCAGAACAGAACCTTCGCGGTCATGCGGATCGTCATCTCGCTGGTCACGAGGTGCGCGACATCGGCCGCCGGGTGGTTGATCTGGACGCCGACGAAGATCGCGCCGGCGGTCGCTGCAGACAGACCCGCGATCGCGGTGAATCGGCTCGGGGTGGTGGTGCTCACGTCGGACTCCTTTGTGTCGCTGCCGGGCTCGTGTGTCCGGCGATCTCGACAACTTAGGAATCGATGTGGTGAGCGCACATCACACGATGATGTGATTGAGCGTGGTGATTCGGCCGCGGAGCGGTCAGAGAATGCCGAGGTCGATGGCTCGACGGACCGCGGCGCGGCGGGTGTTCACGTCGAGCTTGCTGAAGATGTGCTTGGTGTGGGTGCGCAGCGTGTTCACCGAGATGTACAGGTGTCCCGCGATCTCCGGGCCGCTGAGTTCGGTCGCGAGCAGGCGCAGCACGTCCCGCTCGCGCTCGCTGAGCTCGTCGTCAGCGCCGCCTCCGGTGGGCGCTGGCGCCGGCGGTCTGTGTGAGGCGGACAGCAGCTGCTCGGCATACGTCCGCACCTCGAGTTCCGCGGCGCGGGCGACTTGGGCGAGCAACTCGGTCATCGGCTGTCCCTCGTCGAGGAACAGCCTGCAGTAGCCGGCCGGCATCCCTTCGGCGAGAGCGGCAGACAGGCCGCTCGCTGCCGCGTCCGACCTCGCCGTTCGCATGGTGAGCGAGCGCCCGCACGATGCCCGCCTCGATCAGGGTCCCGTCGCGGCCGGCCGCCTGCGCGGCATCGAGAACCCGACCAAGCAGATCGAGCGCCTCGCGCGGGTCGCCCTCGCTGATCAGCAGCCGGGCGAGGGTGAGCTGGTCGTACTCCGCCAGGTAGGTCGCGGGATCGGTCGGCGCGACCCCGCGCTCGCGTGCCCACGCCCGCGCGTCATCGAGGCGGCCCTGCGCGATCCGGACCCGCGCCCTGGTCGCGGCGATCGGCCGGATGTCCGGGAAGTAGCCGGGCAGGAACAGCGGCTCGGCCTGGTCGAGCATCGCGACCGCGCCGTCGAGGTCGCCTCCCGCCCGTAGCAGCGCGGCGTTCGCGGTGTACCAGCGGTGGCGGTTCTCCAGCAGCGACGCCCGGTCGCCCAGCTCTCGAGCGACCTCGAGATGCTCCGCGGCCGCTTCGAGGTTGCCCTGCTCGCGCAGGACGTCCGCGAGGCCGACGTGCAGGTCGCCGGTGGTGGAGAGCACCGGGCCGGGGTGGCTCTCGGCCGCGGCCAGCGCGCGTTCGTAGAGCCGGCGCGCCTGCACCGGGCGTCCTCGCGCCAGCCACAGGTTCGCCAGCACGACGGTCCCACCGAGCTCGTCCGCGACCATGCCGGCCGCGTGCAGGCTGGCGACCGCCTCACTGAACGTGTCCACCGCGGTTCCCAGCTCGCCGGCGGCCCACGCCGCGAGACCGACGAACCCGGCGGCAGCACCGCGCGGAAAGTGGTCCTCCGGCCCGGCCAGCATGAGCGCCCGGCGTGCATGTGCGACCGTGCCGTCGACATCGCCCCGAGCCTGCGCAACCGAAGCGCGATAGACAGCGATCATGGCCGGAAGCGAACGGACCTCAGCCTCTCGGTCCCTGCCCGCCTCGGCCAGCGCGCCCGCCGGGGGAACCGTCAACCGCGGCGCCGTATCCAGGCCAGCCTCGGCCGCGTCGAGCCACGCCTCCACCCCATCGAAGTCACCCTCCGAGAGCCGGCTCCAGCCCATGAACATCGCAAGCAGCGGCCGTCGACGCACGACATCGTCAGGCAGCGCAACCAGCCAATCGCGAAGGATGCGGTCCTGGCGCCGTCGCCGCATGTCCGCCAGGCTGAGCTCGACGAGATCGGCGGCGTGCTCGTGATCGCCGCTCACGATCGCGTGCCGAACGGCATCGCTAAGCAGCCCGTTCTCCGCAAGCCATCGGCTGGCTGCGGCGTGCAGCTCACTGACGCGGTCGGCACGCACGGCGGCCAAACGGGCGCGCAGCGCGTCAGCGAACAGGTGGTGATAGCGGTACCACCGCCGCTCGTCGTCCAGCGGGACGACGAACAGATTCCCGCGCTCAAGCGTCTCCAGCATCCCCTGACCGTCGCCGCGGCAGGTCAGGGCATCGCAGAGAGCGCCCGTCATCTGATCGAGCACCGAGGTATCGAGCAAGAACTCGCGGACCTCCTCCGGCTGACCGCCCAGAACCTCCTCAACGAGATAGTCAAGGACGAACCGATGGCTTCCAGAGAAGGCCTCGACGAACCCAGCGACGTCTCCAGACCCGTCGGCCGCGGCGGCACGGGTCCGGGCCGACAGCGCGGCCAGCTGCAACCCCGCCGCCCACCCCTCGGTCCGCGCCTCGAGCGCCGCCACGAGCGCTGGCTCCAACTGCAGACCCATGACCTCGTTGAGAAACGCCTCCGCTTCCTCCGTTGTGAACCTGAGGTCCGCGGCCCGCACCTCCACCAGCTCGCCACGCGCACGCAGACGAGACAGCGGCAGCGGCGGATCAGCCCGAGTGGTCATCGCCAGCGTGACCTGCGGAGGCAGGTTGTCCAACAGGAAGGTCACCGCATCGTGGACAGCGGGCCCGTCGATAACGTGGTAGTCATCGAGCGCCACCACCATGGGACCGGCGAGAACGTCGAGATCGTTGATCAGGCTGACCAGCACGGCCTCGGGCGGCGTCGCTCCGCCGGCCTCCAATAGGCCGAGAGCGTCAACACCCACCTCGGGTTCGGCGATCTGAATCGCGGCCACGAGGTGGGTCAGAAACTGTCTGAGGTCAGCGTCGCCTGGGTCGAGCGCCAACCACGCCACCCTGCACTGCGACCTCTCGGCCGCCTCGCCAGCCACTGCGCCAGAAGCGTGGTCTTGCCGAACCCAGCCGGTGCCGCGACCAGCACCAGCCGCGGCCCTTCGCCTCCGCCCACACGCAGCTGATCAGTGATGCGGGCGCGCGACACCAGCCGGCGACGAGGCGAAGGCAAGTGCAGCTTGGTGCCCAGCACAGCCATCCGGTCAGGGTAGGCCCATTGTGCGCTCAGCGGACGAGCGGCCACCTGCCCTCCACTCACGTTCCAGCATGGCGTAGACGCGCACCGTCGTCCATTCGCCCTTGAACCAGTCCGCCTCGAACTGACGCGCCTCGCAGCGGAAGCCGAGACGACCAAAGAGGTTCTGCACAGCCGTATTGCGGTCATCGACCTCGCCGAACACGCGATGCATGTAATGAACCTCGAACAGGGTCGAGACGATCGCGCCGAGGGCCTCGGTCGCCAATCCCGAGCCCTGGCGGTCGGGCGCGAGCGTGACCCCCACCTCGGCGGTCGCCAACTGATCCGCAAGGACGCGGACGGCGCAGTCGCCAACGAGCTCGCAGCTCGCCCGACCCAGCTCGCGCTCCACTGTTCGCTCAAGGTTGGCTGCCGGTCGCGATCGGCGCTTGCCGCGGCGCTGCTGATTCCTCCGCTGCAGAGGCGTGCCAGCGCCGCCTCGCTGAAGCCCGCCGTGGAGACCACCACGGGACCCGCCCGCCTCGTGACCCGCGCGGACATCCATTACGGCCAATCAAGTGTTCGGTACAGTGCTCCCAAGGGTGGACACGGCCGTCCGCCGAATGTTGTGGTCAGACGGACCGGATCAGGGGAACGTGGATCCTCAGTTGGTTGGAAGTTCGAGCTGTGCAAGAGCGCTGACGCGCTCAGTGCCGCTGACCCCACCGGCGGCCGGGAGCCATACCGCCGACGCCCGACCGCCGTTGGAGCTGTGGCCACTGACGATCCGGGGCCACCTAGCCCCAGGCGCCGGGTCGGTCGCGCAGCGATTTCTCACAGAGGAGGCACACGATGGCCGAGTGGCATGAAACCCAGCCCGCATCGGCAAACGGGGTAGTGGACGATGACCTCGAGGTGATCGTCGTCGGTGGCGGTCAGGCGGGACTTGCCATTGGGTACTTCCTCGCTCGGCAGGGTCGCAAGTTCGCGATCCTCGAGGCGGCGGAAGAGCCTGCAGCTGCCTGGCGCGCACGGTGGGACTCGCTGAGACTCTTTACGCCGGTCCGCTACAGCAGCCTGCCGGGCCTGCCGTTCCCCGGCGACCCTGACGGCTACCCCGGCCGCGACGACGTGGTGGCCTACCTCACCGAGTACGCGTCGCAGTTCGCTCTCCCCGTGGTGCTGGCCAGCCGCGTCCGTGCCATCCGGGCGGCCGCGGGCCGGTACCTCGTCGAGGTCGACGGCCGGAGCTACAGAGCGGATCAGGTCGTGATCGCGACCGGACCGTTCCAGGTCCCGCTCGTGCCCGCGATCTCGGACGACCTCGGTCAAGACGTCGTTCAGATCCAGAGCACTCAGTACCGGGCGCCGGGGGACATTCCCGAGGGTCTGGTGCTGGTGGTCGGTGGCGGCAACACCGGCTTTCAGATCGCCGAAGAGCTCTCGGCCACCCGTGAGGCTCACCTGTCGATCGGGTCGCGGCAGACGCCGCTACCTCAGCGGATCCTCGGTCGCGACCTGTTCTGGTATCTCGAGAAGGTCGGGGCGATGCGCAAGTCGACCGACACGCGGATCGGCCGCCGACTGGCCGGCAGAGACACCCTGATTGGCTCCAATCCGCGGACCCTGCGCAAGCGCCACGGGGTCCGGCTGCATCCGCGAGCGATCGCGGCCTCGGGTCGCACGATCCGCTTCAGCGACGCAAGCGAACTGGACATCAGCGCCGTGGTCTGGGCGACCGGCTTCCGGCACGATCACTCGTGGATTGACGCGCCGATCTTCGATGACCGGCACCGAGTCGTTCACCGCCGCGGGGTGACCGACTCCCCCGGCCTCTACTTCCTCGGATTGACGTGGCAATACACCAGAGGCTCTGCGCTGATCGGCTGGGTCGGCGATGACGCCGCGTACATCGCCGATCAGATCAACACCTTCCGCGCAAGCCGGTCGAAACACGCGGCGGGCGACCCCGTCGGCACGCAATGACTCACCAGGAGATTTGAACATGGCCGCAACTCACGATCAATTCCCGACAGACGCCACCGGACTTCCTCAGGCGCGCGCCGCTGAGGTCGTTGAGCTGGGCGACGGTGACCGGTTCGGCTTGAGGATCGCGCCAGTCGCCAACCGGATCGGCGAGAGCACAGTGCGAATGCTCGCCTACAACGGCTCGATCCCAGGCCCGACGCTGAAGGTGCGAGAGGGCTCCGAGGTGGTCGTCGAGATCGAGAACGATGGTGACGTGGAGGCGACGGTCCACTGGCATGGGCTGCGGCTCGAGAACCGCTATGACGGCACCCACGAGACCCAGCGGCCGATGGGAAGAGGAGAGGCCTATACGGCGCATGTCAGCTTCCCCGACCCGGGCATCTACTGGTACCACCCCCACATTCGCGAGGACTACGGCCAGGAAATGGGGCTCTACGGCAACGTCATCGTCGAGCCCGCCGACCCCGATTACTGGCCTGCCGTGCACCGCGAGATCGCGCTCACGCTGGACGACATCCTGATCGAGGACGGCAAGGTCGCATCGTTCAGCCGCACCGAGACAACCCACTCGGCGATGGGTCGCTTCGGCAACGTGCTGCTGATCGGCGGCGAGACCGACCTGTCGCTCACCGCTCGGCTCGGAGAGGTGGTGCGGTTCTACCTGACGAACACCGCGAACACGCGCGTGTTCAAGGTCGCGATCCCTGGCGCCCAGATCAAGCTCGTCGGCGGCGACAGCGGCCATGTCGAGCGCGAGCAGTTCGTCGAGGATGTGGTATTGGCGCCGTCAGAGCGCGTCGTCATCGACGTGCTCTTCGACCAGCCGGGCGAGCTGACGATGGAGCATCGCACGCCGGAGCGAACATACAGGCTGGCGTCAATCCGAGTTGGCCACGAGCAAGCCGAGCCGTCGCTCACCGAGCGGTTCGGGGTGCTCAGAACGAATGCCGACATGGCGGCCGAGCGCGAGCGGCTCGCGGCGTACGTCGACGCCGAGCCGGACAAGACGCTCGGCTTCATCGCGGAGATGGACATGGGTGCACCGGAAGGCGATGGTCCGGTGATCTACAGCTGTCCGATGCATCCGGAGGTTGTGCGTGAGGAGCCCGGGCATTGCCCGGACTGCGGGATGAAGCTGCTGGCTGTCGAGGCACCATCGAGCTACACCTGCCCGATGCACCCCGAGGTCATCAGCGAGCAGCCAGGTCATTGCCCCGAATGCGGCATGAAGCTGCTCCCCTCACATCTGGTCGCCGAGGCCGGCGGTCACCACGACCACGAGCATCACGACCATCCCCACGAAGGCCATGACCACGTCACGGCGGACGGCATCGAATGGGAAGACGACATGGTCGAGATCAACCGGCTCACCACGCCCGCGAACATGCGCTGGAAGTTGATCGACAAGACGACCGGCGCGGAGAACGCCGCGATCGACTGGCAATTCCGGGTTGGTGACCGGGTCAAGATCCGGCTGCTGAACGAGATGGCCGGGGACCATCCGATGCACCACCCCTTCCACGTTCACGGAGCCGGCCGGTTTCTGATCCTCTCCCGGGACGGGAACGTCGAGCCCAACCTGGTCTGGAAGGACACCGTGTTGATCCGTACCGGCGAAACGGTCGACATCCTCCTCGATGTCACCAACCCCGGCCGGTGGATGGCGCACTGCCATATTGCCGAGCACCACGAGAGCGGAATGATGTTCAGCTTCAACGTTGATGCCGCCGACGCGACCTGAGCGTAGCCCGTATTTGATGCACGGGAGGGACGGTGGTAGCGCGATGAGCGGCGAAAACCCGGTGGTCTCGATGATCGGATCGGGGTCCGCGTCGGCGATGCTCGCCGCGCGCGCACTGCTGGCCGGCAATGGCGTGGACTATCGCTGGATCGATAGCGATACCGATCCTGTGGGCCGGCTCCTCGCAGAGCATTCTCGCCTCGCTCTCGAGCGGCCGGTCGCTTTGTTCGCCGACGGCTCCGAGCTGTCGGCGCCAGCGCGGTTCGTCGACCCCCACCCCGCGCCTACGGGACGGGAACCGGCGGACACTCCGGCCGCGAAGGAGCGGCGAGTCGGGATGGCGGTGCCGGCGCGAACCTCGCCGCAGAACGCCGAGGCGTATCTGGCGAGCGCGCAGTGGCGCAGCGAGCTGGCCCGCCGCGTCGGGCTGCGGACGCAGCCCGACGGGGAGCTGTACGACGTCGCAATCGTGGGGGCGGGTCCTTCGGGGCTCACCGCTGCGGTCTATGCCGCCTCCGAAGGCCTGCGCACCGTCGTTCTCGAACGCGTGGCCCCAGGCGGCCAGGCCAGCACGAGCTCACGAATCGAGAACTACCCCGGTTTCCCGGACGGCATCAGCGGGACCGAGCTGACCAGCGGCGCCCATCAACAGGCGCTGCGCTTCGGCGCGGAAATCCTCGTCGGCGTCGAGGTCATCCGCGCCGAGCCTGAGCCCGACGGCAGCTTTGACTTGTACTTGAGCGGTGGCGGGCAGCTACGCGCGCGCTCCAGCGTGATCGCGACCGGTGTCGTCTATCGTCATCTTGACGTGCCCGGCGTCGAGCAGCTGATCGGCTGCGGCGTCTCCTACGGCTCGGCGCCGGCAAAGGCTCCCGGCCATCGAGACCAGGACGTGGTGCTTGTCGGTGGGGCGAACTCCGCGGGCCAGGCGGCGCTGCACCTCGCGGAGTACGCCCGTTCCGTGCAGATGATCGTACGCGCCGACTCGCTAGGAGCGGGCATGTCGCATTACCTCGTCGATCGCATTGCCGCTCACCCCAACATCACCGTGCTCACAGGCACGCACGTCGTCGCCGCCGGCGGTCAGCGCTCGCTTGAAAACGTCACCGTCGTCAACCGCCAGCAACAGCAGCGCGAGCTGCCGGCCGATGCGATGTACGTGCTGATCGGCGGCCAGCCCCTAACCGCCGGCATCGAGGGATGGCTGCGCTGCGACGAGGGCGGCTTCCTCATGACCGGCCCCGATCTCCACCGGGACAGCGACACGAAGTGGTGGCCGCTGGCGCGCGACCCGCTTCCGCTTGAGTCCAGCCAGCCGGGAGTGTTCGTCGCCGGCGACGTCCGCCACGGCTCTATCAAGCGCGTCGCGTCCGCAGTGGGGGAAGGGGCGATGGCGATCGCGCTAGTGCACACCTACCTCGACCAACACACCAACGGTCGCTAGATGCTTGCCCGTCTGATCACACCCGCGACACATCGTCCCCGACCGCGCGAGCGCTGGTTAATTCAGTGACGAGTCATCCCGGCACTCGCGCGGCTGCGGTTCCATCGCCCACGTCTCATCGCGCCCCGATGCTCTGGGGCATCGTCGTCGGCATCATTCAGGCGGCGACGCCATTGGCGTTCTGGTGGCTAGACGACGCGACGGTGTATGCCCTCGGCCTGATCGCGATCGCCGCGATCTACATCGGTTTCGCAGTGGCGGACGGACGTCTTCATGTCATCGCGATCGAGAGCGGCGTGGCATTCGGCTTCGTCGTTGTCGGCGCCGCCGCGATCACCGGCTCCCCATGGCTGCTGGTCATCGGCTTCATCGGTCACGGCCTCAAGGATCTCTGGCAGCACCGCACCCACTTCGTCGCCAACACGCGCTGGTGGCCACCCTTCTGCTTGGTCGTCGACTGGGTACTCGCCGCAATCATCGTCGTCGAGATCATCGCCGGCCTGCACTTTCGATAGTCGATCGCGGCACCTCCAGCCGCACGTCATCACTGACGCTGACGAGCAGGCCGCAGCGCGTGGTCGCGAGGAGGCTCGCCGCGTGGTCTCAGGCTCATGGGATCTGGACTTCTCGGACCTCGACTGCAGTCGAACGCTGGGCGACGAAGGAGGGCAGAAGCGCGAGCGCGTGGTCGGAGCTCGGCGCGTTGATCACCCACCAGATCGCGTGGCCGCCGAAGAGGCACGACGATATCGTCGTTTGGTGACGCAAAGGGCTCGAGTGTCCCTTGAAGCAAGCAAACGCGACGCCGCACTCGCTCGGATGATGCTTGTGGGAAAGGAGATACTGGGGCATGCCTTCCAGGGTGGCGGCATCCGGGCGGTTCGACATCAGGGAAGCACCCGTAGCTGAGCTTCCCGGTCTCGCCACTTGGCTGGCGCGCCGCGAGCGACAGCCGGCGCGGTGCTTGCTCCGGCGAACAGGGCGCACTCAGGCCTCGGCCTGGGCAAGACGATCGGCCTGCTCGAGGATCCTGGCGAGGTCGACGCGCGAGTCGGCGTTGAGTTTGCGGAAGATGTTGCGCAGGTGCGTCTCGATCGTCTTTTGGCTGAGATAGAGCTCAGCGGCGATCTCTCGGTTTGTTCTGCGGTCGACGACCAGTCGCGAGATCTGGAGCTCGCGCTCGGTGAGCGATTCGATGCCGGTCGCGTCTGCCTTTCCCGGTCGCGTGCGCCGGTGGATGTGGTGCCCGAGCCGTCGAAGCTCACGCTCGGCAGCGTCGCGGTATCGCGTCGCGCCGCGCCGCTGCAACTCGGCGGCGGCGGTCTGGAGCTCCGCTACGGCTTGGTCGCGTTCGCCCAGCTGCGCCAGCGCGCGCCCGGCGAGGGTGCGGGCGGTTGCCGCCCACACGGGCACCCCGACTTCATCTGCGAGGGCGGCGGATGCGAGCGCGCTCGCGGCGGCCCCCGCCGGATCGCCTACATCGAGGGCGACGGCGGCGGCGGCGTGCTGGGCCATGGCGGTCGGCAGGCGCAGACCGACTGCGGCGGCGCTGGCTTGCGCGCCGGCCGCGGCGCGCTCGGCCTCGGACCGTCGACCGAGCTCAATCCAGCAACTGGTCATCTGCTGTAGCCCGTAGGCCCTCCACACGTCGGGAACCAGCGTCACGTCCTCGCCTCCCGCGGAGCTGGCCAGCACTTCAGTGGCGCGGGCGGACTGCCCGGTCTGAAGAAGCGCAACGGCCAGCATCAGTGCCGCGCGGGCGGCGATCACGCTCTCGCCGGCGTCCCGGGTGAGGTCAAGACTTTCCTGGGCAGTTGCGACGGCGATGTCTGCATCGCCGCTTGGGACAGCGACGAATGAGCGACAGAAGAGAACCCACGCGAGCGCCTGGGTGTTCCCCCACAGACGCGCAGCTTCGATCGCGGCGTCGAGGAGCTCGGCGGCTTCGGCCAAGCGACCGACCGTGCACCACGCGACGCCGAGGGTGGCGAAGACACCGGGGAAGAGCTGTCCCTGCCCGGTCGCGCGGCCGACTGCGACCGCGCGCTCGGCATGTGCGCTGGCCTCGATGAAGCGGTCGAGGTAGATCTCCGATCCGGCAAGATTGACTGCGGCGTCCAGCCGTCGGGCGAGTTCGTCGTCCGACAGCGAGTCGATCAGCGCCGTGGCCTCGGAGCGGACCGCCTCTCCTGGCTGTACGGCGCCACCCCACGCGAGCGAACGGGCGAGCACGGCGAGTGCTGCGGCGGTCAGCGGTCGGTCGCCGATCGGTCTCGCGGCGGCAACCGCGCGATGTCCCCAATCCTGAGCGGTCTCGTACTGCAGGCGGAAGATCGCGTCGCCGGCGAGCTCGATCATCAGAGCGACGGCTTCGGGTGAGGCGGCGTCCGCCAGGTCGTTCAGTGCGCCCGCGAGTCGGGCGTGGGCCTGCTCGTGATCGCCCAGCAGATGCTCGACGGCGGCGCAGGCCGCGGTCAGACGGGCGCGCGTGGCGGTCGCCTGCGCAGGGACGAGCGCGAGGCTTTCGAGCAGCGCTTTGTGGCTGTCGGTGAACTGTCCGGTGGCTGCCAGCGCTTGGGCGCGACCGAACAGCAGCGCGATCCGATCGTCGGCCGGCGCTGTCGAGGGCAGCAGCCGCAACGCGCCGGCGAACCAGTGAGCCGCGCTCGCGGGCGCGCGCGCAGCGGCGTCTTCGCCGGCCGCGCGCAAGACGGCGACGGCGGCAGTGTCGCCGCGACGTGCGGCGTGCTCGACGTGGTGTGCTCGCGCGGCGATCGGCGCGCCTTGCGCGGCCAGGCTCTCCGCGGTGCGCTCGTGAGCGCCCAGGCGCCAACCGTCCGGCGTCGCCTCGTAGACGGCGCGGCGCACGATCGGGTGCCTGAAGCGAAATCGACGCGGCACGTCGGTCGCCCGCACCAGGTCGCAGCGCAGCAGCTCGTCCAGGGCCTCGATGACCGACGCCTCAGATACCCCCGCCGCGGACGCCGCGAGGTCAGGCTCGAACGGGTCACCCGCCACCGAGGCGCCTTCGAGCACAAGCCGCGCTCGCTCCGAGAGCACGACGAGCTCCTCGGTCAAGGCCGCGGCGACCATCGGCGGTACGCGCACACCGGCCAGGGAGACGTCGGTCGCGGCCGGGGATCCAGGGACGGGCTGATCGGGTGAGCGTGCGAGTTGCTCGAGGTAGAACGGGTTGCCGCCGCTCTCCTCATACAACGCCGTGGCCACCGGATCCTCGCCGGGGTGGCCGATCAGCTCGAGGGCCTCGCCGCGCGTCAGCGGTCCAAGCTCGATCCGGTCAAGGACCCCTTCGCGGTGGGTGCGCTCGAGCGCTGCGGTCACCGGCGCTGGCAGCTGTCGGGGCCGAGCGGCGAGCACCATCAGCACCCGGGCCGCGGGCGGTCGGCGCAGCAGGGCGCCCATGAGTTCTGCCGATGCGGGGTCAGCCCAGTGGAAATCGTCGAGCACGAGCACGAGCGGTCTCGTCGCCGCGAGCAGCTCGAGCAACTCGCGCACGGCCCTGTGCATCCGATAGCGCTCGATCTGAAGCGTTGAGTGACCACCGGTGACAAACGTGGACAATGAGGGAAAGACCTGGCCGAGCTCGGCGCGCATCTCGTCGTCCAGGCCCTGCAACCGCCGCGGCTCGAGGCCCGCGACGTAGTCGTCGAGCGCGTCCACGAACACCCAGAACGGCAGGTCGCGCTCCTGCTCGGCCCCGCGTCCGCCAAGCACCAGCGTGCCGTCCGCCTCGACGCGGTCCCGGAACTCCGCCAGCAGTCGGGTCTTTCCGATCCCTGCAGGGCCGAGCAACTCGACCGCGCCGGATTGGCGGCGCTGAAGACGGCCGAGAGCGCCGATGAGCCGATCGAGCTCCGCGACGCGGCCAACGAGATGGTCTGCAAGCTGCTCCACAAGTCCCCGTGGCGAGCATATCCCGCGCGTGGTCCGCCCGGCTGGTCCGCTGGAGGTTAAGGGTGCTGCCCCGATGTCGGGCCCGGCGGCCGCGTCCAGACTGGCAAGCGTGCAACTCAAGCCCGCAAACCAGGAGGATCTCGTGCAACCGTCAGCCACCAGCGCCACGCATGCCGCAGGCCGGGTCAAGCTCCACAACCGCGCCGTGGTAGGTTCGATTGCCGCCCTTGTCGCGGTCGTGCTGAGCGGCACCGCCGGTAGCAACGTCCTTGATTGGCTCCTGGTCATCGACGGGTTCGTCGCAGCGAGCTGGTAGGCGCTCTCCCGGCACCGCCAACCCGACGCTCTCCAGGTGCTCTCACTCGGCGCATTGCTTTTCGCGATCGCGACGCTTGCCGGCAGGGGCGTGCAATGGCAGCTGGTGCCGTGGCAGGTGCTTGCAGGGTCAGTTGCGGCTGCGGCCGCGTTTCGCCGCTGGCGCCCAGGTCACTCCCGCCGCTGGCGCCGGGCGATCGGACGCACCGTGCTCGTGATCGGCCTCGCGCTCGGCGGCCTCGCGCTCCTCACCGCATTCGTACCCGCGCTACCCAAGCCGTCGGGACCGCACAGCGTCGGCAGTGAGATCTTCCGCTGGACCGACAGCCAGCGTCCCGAAACGCTCACCGCCAACCCGTCAGACCATCGACAGGTCGTCGCCCAAGCCTGGTACCCGACCGACACCTCGACCGGTCCGGCAGTCCCGTACTTTGAGGCGCAGCGCCACCTTCCCGGGTCGATCGGCGGACTGCCCTCATTCATGTTCGCCTGGTTCGGCCGCGTCGCGACGCACGCCACCCTCGACACCCCGATCAGCCACGCGGACACAACCTGGCCCGTGTTGCTGCTCTCGCCCGGACTGGCGATCCCACGCGAGCAATACACCGCCCTGTCCGCCGACCTCGCCAGCCGCGGCTACGTCGTCCTCGCCCTCAGCGCCCCGTACGAATCGGCGGTCACGGTGCTCGCAGGAGGACACGTTGTCGGGCAAACGACCCGTCCCGACGTGATGGGGCCCCCGCCGCACCCTGCCATCGAGCGGCTGATCAACATCCGCGCCGCAGACGCCAGCTTCGTTCTCGACCAGCTCAGTCGCCTGACGCAGCTCGACCCACGCTCCCCGCTGGCCGGCCACCTCGACCTACAACGCGTCGGGATTATCGGCCACTCGATCGGTGGCGCAACCGCCGTGCAAGTCATCGCCGCCGACCCGCGGTTCAAAGTGGCCGCCAATCTCGACGGCAAGCTCTTCGGCGCGCAGAGCGCAGCGCACCTCAATCGGCCGCTGCTCTGGATCCAGTCCGACGGCCCCCAGACCGCGGAATACACGCACGCACGCGACCGGCTCCTTGACCGTCTACGTAACGGCGGGGCCGTCCTGACGATCCAGGGCAGCACCCACATCGGATTCACCGACAGCCCGTCGTACCTGACAGCACTCGGACGCAACGTGATCGGCCCGGCGACCGGCATCGGCTCGATCTCCCTCGCCGACATGACCTCGATGACCGCCGACACGATCTCCGCCTTCGTCGGCCCGGCCCTCGGGGTCCACAACATGCGTAGGATCGCCGTTCACCCGACAATTCGGATGGACCGAGTGATCGCTCCCCAGGTTTCCCGATGACTCTCACTACCTCCTCACGGGTCGGCACGCTGGCCTGGGCAGAGCGCTCAGGCGGCATCCTTACCCCGCGCGAGCGGATCGGCCTGCTCGGCGACGCGGCCCGTCTGCAACTGCGGATCCTCCCAGCGCAGACACGAGCTCTGCTGGGCCGCACGAACCCGCAGGCGTTCAGCGTCGACCCGGACCGCCTCCGCGTTCCGGACACGACGATCGCCCGGGAAGCCGAAGCGCTCTGCTCCGAGGTCTCCACGCAAGCGCTACTCAACCACAGTCTGCGCAGCTACGCCTGGGGCACGATCCTGTCCGAGCGAGACGGACTGGAACACGACCCCGAGCTCTTCTACGTGACCTGCCTGCTGCACGACCTCGGCGTGACCGATCGCTACCGCGACACCGTGACCGGTCAGTCCTGTTTCGCGGCCACAGGCGCGACCGTCGCCCGGGCCTGGAGCCGGGAGCGCAGCTGGGGAGAGCCTCGCTGCACGGCTCTCGCAGACGCGATCTGTCAGCACCTCAACCCACAGGTTCGGCCCGAACACGGGATCGAAGCTCACCTCTTGCAGGCGGCGGCGGGCTTCGATGTCGTCGGCATGCGCCACTGGGAGGTCGCCACGCCGACGGTGCAGACCGTGCTCGCTCGCCATCCCCGCCTCGGATTCAAGAAATCGTTCGCCAGCGCCATGTGCGCCCAGGCCGACGAGCACCCGGGCACGAGAACTCATTTCCTCTTTCGCTACATGCAGTTCGGAGCCCGGATCAACCGCGCTCCTTACGACGACTGACGCAGAGGTTCTCAATCAGGGTGCTGCCCTGATGTCGGACGCACCGAGTCCGGCCAAGCTGACACACGAGTTCTCTTCCAAGCGTCCGACTCACGAACGGAGTCCCACATGTCTCACCCACATCACCGCAAGTCCCTCCGCCAGCACCTCGCCGACCTCCATGGCCACGGCAGGAACCACAGCCACGGCCATCACGACAGCGAGGCCGTTGGCCACGGCAGCGGTTCAGGCCGGGGGGACCATCACCCCACTCACGTCGCTGCTGACGTGACGCCCGCGCACGACGCCCATGCGCATCCGGGACTTGGGAAGCTGCTCCTCCTCGTCTGCGTCGCCCAGCTGATGGTCATCCTCGACATCACGGCCGTCAACGTGGCACTGCCCCAGCTTGCCAACGGCCTGCACATCAACAGCTCAGACATCAGCTGGACCATCACCAGCTACTCGCTGATCTTCGGCAGCCTGCTCCTGCTCGGCGGTCGAGCCGCCGACCTCATCGGCCGCAGGCGCATGTTCCTGACCGGCCTGGGCATCTTCACCGCCGCATCGGTCGCCTCAGCCCTGGCCGCTAGCTCGACCGTCTTGTTCGCCGCGCGCGCCGGCCAGGGGCTCGGCGCCGCGATGCTCTCGCCAGCCGCCCTCTCGATCATCATGGCCACGTTCACCGAAGGCCGTGAGCGCGCTCGCGCACTGGGCGCCTGGGGCGCAGTCGGTGGCGCCGGCGCCGCGGTCGGCGTTCTCCTCGGCGGCGCGCTCACCTCGCTCATCGGCTGGCAAGCGATCTTCCTGATCAACGTCCCAGTCGGCCTCGCCCTCGCCGTAACAACAACGAAGATCGTCCCGGCCGACGCCGCCCGGCCCCAATGGCGAGGACTCGACGTTCCCGGCGCGGTCCTGGCCACGGGGAGCATCGGAGCGGTCGTCTTCGCGCTCTCGCAGGCGACCAGCGCCGGCTGGACCTCGCTGCAGACCCTCGGGATCGGCGGGGCCGGCATCCTCGGTCTCGTCGCTTTCGCCTTGGTCGAGATGCACACGGCCCGGCCGCTACTACAGATCCAGCGCCTCGCCGACCGCGGCGTCGGCGGCGGCCTCGTGATGATGCTGGCCGCCTCGGCCGTGCTCTTCGGAACCTTCCTGCTCTCATCCCTGTACATGCAGAACGTCCTCGGCGCCAGCGCCATGGAAACCGGCCTCGCCTTCCTGCCGCTCGCGATCGCAATCGCCGCCGGCGTCCACGCCGGAAGTCATGCCGTCACCCACGCCGGCGTTCGCACCCCGATGGCGTTCGGCTTCGCCGTCACCGCCGCCGGGATGCTGCTCCTCTCAGGCGTCGGCGTCGGCGGCAGCTATCTCGCCGATGTCCTCCCCGGAATGATCGTCGCCGGCCTCGGGCTCGGCCTGATCCTCGTCAGCGTCTCGGTGTCCGTCATGACCGGCGCCCCCGAGCACCACACAGGAATGCTCTCCGGCCTGAACACAACCGGGCACGAGATCGGCGGCACGATCGGCATCGCCATCCTCGTCACCGTCGCGATGGGCGTCGGCGGCGCGACAAGCTCAGCCACGAAACTGGCCTCGGGCATCAGCGATGCCTTCCTCGCCGCAGGCGCCATCGCCGGGGCGGCAAGCCTCATCGCCCTGCTGATCCTGCCCGCCGCAGCCAGCTTCCTGCCGAAGCTACGCCTCGCCCCGCGCGTCGCAATCCACTAGGAGACGCCATGACCGGCGAACACCCCCATCCGCCCATTAGAGCCGCCGACCTAGTGCACCAGGAACTCGTTGCCGATAGCGTCAACCCAAACCCGGACCGAGGGCCAAGTCCGGCGAGTGCTCGGGAGAACACGATGAAAGCGATCGTCCAAATGCGGTACGGCTCGCCTGATGTCCTGCAGCTCAAGGACATCGACAAGCCGGTGGTCAAGGACGATGAGGTCCTGGTACGCGTTCGCGCGACAGCCGTCAACATCGGCGACTGGCATCTCCTGAGGGGCATGCCATACGTCATGCGCTTGGTGGCCGGACTGCGCAAGCCGAGGCGCGACGTCCCGGGACTCGACGTCGCCGGGGAGGTTGAGGTCACTGGCAAAAACGTCAAGCGGTTTCGACCCGGGGATCAGGTCTTCGGTTGGTGCAAGGGCGCCTTCGCGGAGTATGCGCTTGCTGCGGAGAGCAATCTCCTACCCAAGCCAGCCAACCTCACCTTCGAGCAATCGGCGGCCGTCGGAGACTCTGCCTTCACCGCCCTCAATGCCGTACGCGACCAAGGGAAGGTGCAACCCGGGCATAGGGTGCTGATCAACGGTGCATCGGGCGGCGTCGGGACGTTCGCCGTCCAGATCGCGAAGGCGTTCGGAGCGCACGTGACCGGTGTCTGCAGCACCAGGAACGTCGACATGGTCCGATCAATTGGCGCGGACGAGGTCATCGACTACACGAAGGCGGACTTCACGAAAACCGGCCAGCACTACGACGTGATGCTCGATCTCGTCGGGAACTGTTCATTGTCAGACTGCAGGCGAGTGCTAACCCCACGAGGAACCTACGTCGTCGTCGGCGTGAGGGACATGGGCCGTTGGTTCGGACTCGGCCGTCAGACCAGGGCGCTCATGCTGTCGCCGTTCGTGTCCCAGCGGGTGCGCGTCTTCATTGTGAGGCACAACACAGAGGATTTGGCTGTTCTGAAGAAGCTCGTCGAAACCGGACAGGTCACGCCAGTCATCGACAGGCAATACACCTTGAGTGAGGTCCCTGAAGCCCTCCGATTCCTGGGAGAAGGACACTCCCGGGGAAAGATCGTTATCGCCGCGTGAGGCGAGAAGCGCCAACAGGCCGGTTGCACCGTCGGGCAGGAGGCAGCAGGTCCAGTCGCGTCCTCGGCTGCTGGGCGCCGTTCAGCCAGGAGCGAGCGACGAGATCTCGCACCCGTAGGAACCGCCGGAAGCGCGCCCTACTTCCGTCCCAAGGAAGTCGTCATCATTGACCGGTAGCCAGCGCTCCTGTGCGCGGTCTGCAGAACGATCACACTGCCGGTGGCCGAGACCCGCTCTCGCAACTTTGGATGGCCCGCGAGGTGCCTCGAGTTTGCCCTGCATCGCGCTCAGGTGAGGGAAAACGCCGACGTCTTAGGACGGCGGTTGCGTCCCTGGTTTTCGCCACAAGCAGGGCCGGCGGTGCGTGCGAGCCGGCCGATCCGGAGCGAGCAAGAGATGGTCGCGACCGAGCGCTTGCATATGCAGGTGCCTGCCCGCCCACCGACAGCAGCGGCCGCGCCGGCGCTTCCCCTATGCGCTCATTGGGGAAGAGCGTTGCCGGGCGGATCTGACGCCTGTTTCTTGTCCGCCGCAGGCACGCGGCGGGCCGGGGCCCGGGCGCTCGAGTTTGGGCGATAGGAGAAGCGGGGACCAGACGCCCCTCGGACGCCGACGCGGACCGAGGAGGTGCCGGAGTCGGTCGGCCGATCGTGAAAGCGGTCGTCCGCGCACTCGTGGCGGAACGCGCTTCTCGCCGAAACCGAGGCTCGCTCGCGAGATGCGAATCGGGCGAATTGCCTACGCACCGCGCATGGTAAGCCTGGCGGCGCGATCTCGCCGCTGACCGGTGGGCGCGCCGACGCGGCCCACGCCGGTCAGAACACGGCCACGCCGGCTTCGGCGACCTCCTGATCCTGCTCGACGGTGCCGCTGCTGACGCCGATCGCGCCGACGATCTGTCCATCGCGGATGAGCGGGATCCCGCCGGCGAACACGACGATCCGCCCACCCGCGGAATCACTGAGCCCGTATAGCGGCTGGCCCGGCTGCGTCACCGCCGCCAGGGTCTTGGTCTCCATCTTCAGCGCGATCGCGCTGTAGGCCTTGTTGATCGAGATATGGATGCTGGCGATCAGCGCGCCGTCCATGCGGACATGCGCTCGCAGGTGACCGCCGTCATCCACCACCGCGATATCCATCGGCTGTCCAATCTCGTGCGCCTTATCCTCCGCGGCTGCGATCACGCGCCGAGCATCCGCCAGGTTTATCGATTCCATTGCTCTCTCCCTCCTGAACGGGTCCGGTCCGGCGCTACGCCTTCGGCGCCTGAACCCAACGCTACTCGAGTCAACGCAGCGGCGCGCGCGCCGTGGGTTCACAGATTCGCCCTACGCAGGGGTGACACGGAGGCCCGAAAGCACGCGCCGATGCCTATGTGGGCGGCGGCACGGTGACGTCGGCGTCGGCCCTGGATCGCCACACCTGCAGCGTGATCGCCGGCGATCGAGTCGCCAATGCAATAGTGCGATGGGCGCCGGCGGGACGATCAAAGCGATCGCCCGGACGGTCAGCGCGGGGCGATTGCTCCCCGTCGGAAGCGATCGTCCCGTGGCGGCCGCTGAGACGGCCCGGTCTGGGTGATGGCGAGCTTGTGGGAAAGGCCAGTTGTGCTAGCTCGCTGGAGTCGGAGTCGATCTTCGGCAAGCGGTCGCGGATGTCCGAGTGACAGCCCTCAGGCGCTTGCTGGCCCGCACTGGTTCGGCTAACGCCGCAGGCGTCGGCTTCTGCAATCGCCGCGGAGTGGCAGCCGGGTCCGCGCCGGCTCGCAGGCTGCTGAGATTGCTCAGATCCAGCAGCCACGGGCTCGCTCCTGCATTTGGGCGAAACCAGGAGCCGCGGGAGTTTGCTCAACTCGGTCGATCGCGCAAACGACGACATGGCGGCACATAGGCATGCTCTGGAAGCCGCGGCGGCGCAGTCCCCGTCCGCGACTACCGCTTCGCCTGGCAAAGCGGCGTTGTTATCGGCGAGGCTCCGCATCGCACCCGCGGCGCATCGCGGCGGCAGTACCCGCGTACTGCCGCTTCCAACGGGTAGAGGAGGAGCCTCGCAAGTGCGCCACCGGAATGCCCTCTCGGTTCCAGGGCAGGAGTCGCCGGCGCTGAGCGCACTGCCGCAACGCGATGGATACAGGCGCCTGAGCGCTTGCAAGCGCACGGATGGGGTTGCCAATGAGCAAGCAGCACGGCGCGTTCGCTAAGGCCCCGATGCACTGGTCGCGAGCACCACGACGGCTACGCGCTCGCAACTCCTCTTGGCTGGCCTGGAGATAGCCCGCGATCTTCATTCCTCGGAGGCGGCCGCAGGCGGCCAGGTCGATGTCGCTGCGTTCTAATGCGTCCCACTCGTTCGTCCGCAGTCCAGTCTCGGCGACGAACACGACGAGCGGGCCTTAGGTCAGTACGAGTTCGTCCGCGAGCATGTTCACATGTTCGATCGTGAACGGCTCGATCTCCTCGGCGCGCGGTTGCGGGTCCGGACCCATGTCGACCGCTGGGTTGTGGCCGATGAAGCGCCACCTGATCGCGGCGCTGCCGATGCTCGCCGAGTTCCCGGAGGCCTGCGAACGCTTGGCGCAGCGCGTTGATCAGTCGGTAGCGACTGCCCGCTGGCACCGTCGACCGCCGCGCGGCAATGTCGGCCGCGGCGCGCTCCAGCTCAGACAGCGTCCGGTCGCCGATCATGGCGCGTGCAGGCTAGAGCCGATCGCGGAGCGTTGCCACGGTGCGCGGTGCGCCCGTGAGCCGCGTCAGGCACAACTCGGCGAAGTCATCGAAGGTGATCTCGGCGCTCGGGACGCCACGGTGCAGACGCGGCGCTACCTGCTCGCGGAACTACATCCGCGCCTCAGTCTTGGTTCTGAAACCCGCTCTGATTGCGGCGCTGGCTACCCTCCCGCCAGCGGATGCCAAACCCGCCCCGGGTCGTTTAGACGTCGCCTTGTTGGGCGGACAAATCAACTCTCCGCGGCTGCTATCGCCGCCCGGTCCGTAGTGCCGTACACGACCTTGTTGCGTTGGTCGATGGCCTGTTCGTTGCCATTGACTTCGATCACACAACCACGGCAGCAGATGTCGTAATACACGGTCTCGCTCGTCTCTTTGCTGACGTACTCGATCGGGGCCGATTCCCACGGGAACTCGATCCACCGATATCCGCGCCCCTGATCGCGGCATCGCTCGCAGTAGACCTCGCTCACGGCGTCAGCGGACGCGTACGGATAGTTGCTCATGGGTCCTCCTCGCTACGAACTGCTCTGAGCACCGATGACGGTAGCGTCTGCGATAGGGCGGCGCCGTCG
Source organism: uncultured Solirubrobacterales bacterium (assembly GCA_963794285.1). Classification (GTDB taxonomy): domain Bacteria; phylum Actinomycetota; class Thermoleophilia; order Solirubrobacterales; family Solirubrobacteraceae; genus Palsa-465. The sequence continues at coordinate 758,117 of CAWCDS010000003.1, read as the reverse complement.
GCTGTTAGGGGAGTGGATCGACAACCACGCGTAGCGGTCGCCCGGGACCGCTCCCACCCCCATCGCAGGTGAGCCTGGTGGCACGGGCCGCAGGACCCTGGTGACGAATGGCGGGGTGTTGGCCGCGAACCGCGCCGGGTTTTCGAAGTACACGTTTCTGGGGACGGTCCGAAACGGCGTGCTGATGTCGATCACGACCCGGCTCGGGTGGGTCAGCGTGAACACGTGGAATGACGTTTGCTTCGCCAAGCCGATGCCGTGGGACAGGACGGCCTCGAGGTCCCCCGACCGAACCACGGTCATCACGTTTGGCAGCGCGAGCGCGATCCGTCCGGGGGCTGTGACCCTCCCTGCTGCGTCATGTGCCTGGGCCGGGGAGGAGCTGGCCTCCAAGATCGCGCGTCTGGCGGCGCGGACGGGAAGCCCCGACGCGTCGCTGAACAGCCGATCGATGTAGCGAACGTGGCGCCGGGACGGGACGGTCCCGAGAACTGGAAGGTGATCCGGTCAAAGCCGCGATGATGCGCGGCTCGGATGCCAACCAGCCGCGTGGTAGTCGCCGATGAGGCTGACGGCGTTGCTGCTCGGCCACCCGAGCCACTCAGAGCAAGATCCGCTCCCAGCGCGATCGCGAACACCAGCAGACCCGCCGCTGCGCTCACTCTGAGCCGAATCGCCATCACATCCGCCCTCGAATCCGCCGTGATCGGGACTCGCGCCACAGTGTGCTCCACCACTGCCCGACGCGAATCGGTACCCAGCCGATCGTTTCATCGGTAGAAAGCCGCGTTCCGTTCCGGCCCCCGGTGCGTAAACGCGTGGCCGCGCGTCGAGAATCGCGACACCTCGACCACCTGGCGGAACGCGCGCCCCGACGGGCATCGTGGAACGCGGCGATCACCCACCGGGAGGTGGCGGACAGACCTTTGTAATCGCCGCGCAATCCGTACGTTTCACGGTTGTGGATCCGCACGTTTCACGGTCGCGAAAGCAGACTGGACGTGATATAGCGTCCATATCAGGCGCCGACGTAAGGGACGTGAATGATGCAGCGAGTCGCTGTGAGTTCGGCGATAACTGCTGCTTGTTTCCTCGCCGTTGGAGGGGTTGCCACCGCGGCTGGGCCTAAGCAGGATCTCGTGCCCGGAACCGGTCAGCGCTTCTTCCCGGGCCCGTTCGGGACGTTCTCCTCACAATTTCACGTGAACGCCATCGGCGGCCGGACGCACGTTCGCGGAGGGACGTTGGGCCGCGTCGACACGCCGATTGGCACTGTCCGGATTAGAAGTTCGGTGTACTGCGTGACCGCGGTCGGGAACCAGGCGATCATCGGGGTGTGTTGATGCCCAGGCACAGCCCTTATCCGATTGAACTCAGTGACGAGGAGCGCCGCGTGTTGGAGTCTATGGCTCGCTCATATACGTTGCCGTATTGGCAAGTGGTGCGTGCCCAGATGGTGCTTCTCGCCGCGCAAGGGTTGCGTAACGACCAGATCGCCGAACGGTGCAACTGTAGCCGTGCGGTGGTGTCGCATTGGCGCAAGCGGTTCTTCGAGACGCGCCTCAGCGGCCTGGAAGATCTACCGCGGCGGGGCCGACCCCGGAGTTTCTCCCCCTCACGTACGGGCTGAGGTAATTGCGATGGCCTGCGAGGTGCCCGTCGACAGCGGCGTGCCGCTCTCGCGCTGGTCATCTTCGGAGCTGGCGCGCGAGGCGCGTCGACGCCTGAAACGCCCGGCGGATCCAGCTGTCTCAGACTCGCGATCAGAGCGCTGGTGCTAGCCCGATCCATCACTTGCCGGATTGGGCCGAGACTGGCCTTTTGATGACCGGGAGTAGGTCTCGTTGTGGGTTGCGGCCAGCCCCTTCGCAATTGGTAGTACGATGGGGCGCTGGGCCAGGACGTTCTTCGATGTTGTCAGGAGGCATCGATGGCTCGCTGGATGGTTACTCGGCTTTGTCTGTTGATGGTGGCGGGGACTCTGGCTGGTTGGGTGGCCAGTCCTGCACTGGCCGGATGGAAGCTCAACAGCACCAGCAGGGCCAGCGTCGCCTACAACCAGGGGATCGCCTTCGACCAGGCGCAGGGCAACTTCTTCTTCGACGGGGTCAGCTCGACGAGCAACTCGGCGCTGTACCGCACCAACTCCAGGCTCTCCCGGACCGCGTCCAACACAGCGGTGATCCCGACGAATCCGCAAGCGAATCCGCAGGGCTACAACCACGCCGGCGACCTGAGCTTCGACTCACAGAATGTCAGCATCACCGATACGGGGAAGGCTCGCGTCCTGCTGCCACTGGAGTGCTACGACGCGAACCGCACTCCCAGCAACACCTGTGGCAGCGGCGCGTTCGGCGTCGTTGACCCCCGCACCCTGACCTTCCTCTACTACGTCAAGCTCTGGACCCCGCAGATCCAGAAGGCGATGTGGGACGAGATCACCCCCGACGGCCACTGGATCTTCACATCCAGCGGAACGCACCTGCTGGCCTACGACGCGGCAGAGATAAACAAGCAGCGAGCCGATTATCAGCTCGAGGGCGTGTGGGGGGGCCTTGGCGGCAAGGATCTCGGGGCGGTGCTGCCCACCAGCAATATCAGCGGTGCCGCGTTCTACGTAATGTCGGGTGTGCCTCGTCTGTTTCTCGCGCTGAACCAGGGGACGCAGTTCCAAGTCATCTCCTATGGCATCGGCACCGCATCCGACGGCACCTCAGTGCTACTGAGCAGCACCCCGACGACCGAGATCACGCTCGCCAAGTCCTCCTCCAACAACGAAGCCGAAGGGCTCGCCATCACCGAGATGTTCAACGGCTCGTACCCGCTCGGCGGCCTACTCCACTGGCAGATACTCCCCTCCGTCAAACTCTCAAGCGGCATCCTGAACTACGTGCCGGACTCGGGAGGCTCCAGCGGCCCCTCGCTAGCTCACTGCGTCGTACCGAAGCTCAAAGGCCATCCACTCAAGCAAGCGAAGAAACTCCTCGCCGCCGCGCACTGCAGGCTCGGGAAGGTGAGCGCGAAACACGCGTCGCGCTCGAGACGCGGCAAGGTCATCGCGCAACACCCCGGACCGGGAACTCGTCTCGCTGCCCGCTCGCTTATCTCGGTCGTCGTGGGCCTAGCACGGCCGCCGACCCCGAAGCAGCCGACCCGAGAAAGCAATCTGGGGCGCGGTCACACTCCATCGCCAGGATCATGCGCATCTCGCACTTGCCATCAACTCGACGCTCTGCTGGGAACGAGTCACTGACGCCGGACTTGATCGAGATGGAGCGCTAAGGCCTCGCCGCTGCTCGTCCGCATCGCGACGCTCAGATCCCCGGATGGCACGCGGTCGAGCTCCCGAGTCGCGCCGACTTCTGCAGCGCCGGGCGGACTCAGCAGCCTCGCGGTCGCGATGAGAGCGCTGCTTCTCGATCATTGCCGCCCGTCGGCCGACGCCGATTCGGCTGCGGACGTCGTCACGGGCGCCTGATTCGGCGATCCGGGGGCACCTGCGAGCGCATCCGCGGGCCCAGAAAGCCGCTCTACTGCGTGCCGCTCGCCGTAGAGCCGCCGGCGGATCTCATCCTCAAGTCCGTCGTCGGCAACCCAGGCGCGAGCCTTCGCACCGCGCTGCAGCGTCGGGATGTCTCTCCGACCGATCACGTCGCGCTCCATTGCGCAACGCGCCGCCCGGCGTCGTGCGTGCGCGGCCGCGCTTGAGCGTGGCCACCGGCATACGGCCGGCTGACCGATCGGGCGTGGGGGTCGTCGCCGCGCGCGGTTGGTCGCACGCGCAGTCGTTGCCAACCTATGGCTTCCGGATGCGGGCGATATCCACGATCACAGACGCTCTCGCCAACGCTGGACTCATCCGCGACGAGCGCCGCCGCGGCGGTCAGGGTCCCCACCCGTACCACCTCCTCGTCGTGCGTCCTGCCGAACGGGTCCCGTAAAGCAGGGTTGGGCGCGCCGAGCCCGCTTGCGGTGTCCGGCCTACGCGACACAGGCCTCTCGCTGCGACGACACGCGACAGTGCGGTGAGGCTCTGGGCACACTGAGCTACGCCCGCCTCCGCACGGCCACGTTCCGCCGCGCATCGCCCTTCGCCGAGATCGGAGCTTGTAGGCGGTACCGGCCTCCTTGACCGCAGTAGCACCCGTCCGCCTATCGGCGAGCCATCGGGCGTCCGCGAGACACACGCGCGCCACCCCGAGGGCGATGTTTTCCGCATCGCTGGAGCCGTCGGCTAGACCGGATGACCGAGCTTGGCGGAGCGGCCGTGCCGTGCCATTTCACCAGTGCAGGCCGCGCCAGGTGACCTGCGCCCGACAGCGCGGATCGGGCGACAGATCGCTGCTTCGCCCCGGCAAACTGAAGCCGGTACCGCCACCGATTGCACGGCCCAGTTGGACGACAAGCACCACTGGCCGCCGCCGACCTCGCGGGCCAGCACCAGGCTGCTGGTTCTCGTCCACACCGGTAGCGACGCGACGAGATCGGGGGGTGGCTGCTCCGTCACGAGAGGGACAGCGCGGTGCGTTTGCTGGCGCGCGAAGATCTGACCGCCAGCAAGCACTCGAGCGAGTGCCGCTCGCCCTGGCTGAGCGGAAGTCTCGGCGGCGTGGCCAGCAACGCTGTCGAGATTGCTCAAAGGCAGGCACGTCGATGGGTGCCATCCAGACGGCTGCTTGGCCACGGGAGACCAGTAGCGCCGCGCGGTTTGGGCAGCGGACGGCTGACTCGCGGAACCGGCGGAAGGCAGAAGCCCGAGCGAACGCCGGCCGAGACGCTTCGCATTCCTCACTCTCGACGTCTACGTCGGCGTGCCGGGGGCTTTAGCCCACCGAGATTGCCACGCGACTCAGTAGTACTGCTCCTACGGGGTGAAGTCCCAGGTGTCGAAGGTCTGGCTCGCCCAGAGAGTGCGTTCGTCGTCTCTCGGCGCGTGTAGTACGCGCGGCGCGAGATTCCAGGCCATGGTCGCGCGCGCCGGCAGATCGTAGGATGGCCACTGGGGCACGCCAGGGTGGCGATGTGCGTTGGGGTCACCGGAGTGTGCGAATGACAGCCAGGCGTCCATGATCCGGTCGGCTAGCAGGCGCCTCGCGGCGAGCTGGCGGGGGTCGGTGGTCGCGCTGTGCGGGACCGAGGTGAGGTCCAGGTTGCCGAATACGAACCCCAGCTCGATGCCGTGGATAGCGCCGAGGTTCTGTTGCGGTGGAAGGCCGGGCTCGTAGGGGACGTGCCAGCGGAACCAGTACATGTAGTCGCGTCGCTGCCAGCGCGCCTGGGCCTCGGCGAGCCGGATCTGGGGCACGCGGAACAGCTGGTCGGTGAGCATCGCGTGCGTGATCTCGCCGTTGGTCGCTCCGGGCCGGTTGGAGCGATAGTGTGCGATCATCGCGGGCTCCTGAGCGCTGAGCGCGGATGGGAAGAACGGGTTGGCCGTCGGCGGAATGGAGTAGAGCGAGGGGCTGTAGAGCACCCAATACTCCGTTTCGTTCTCGTTGGTCCCCGACAGCACTTCTATGTGCCTTGCGCTGCCCGCGGCGACCCGTGGCACCACAGGCCCTGGAAGCAAGCGCCCGTCGACGAACGGCGCGAAGTAGCTGTCACCAGAGAACAATGGTGCGCGCTGATAGACGGTGTTCTGCAGGTCGAGGATCTGATTGACGCTCATCGCCCTAAGCTGCGCGATGCTGTGGATCCCGCCGGCCTGGAAATGGCGTCGGGCGATCTGCTGCGCGTAGGTTCGTGTGTGCACCAGGTATCCACTGCCGCTCTCCAGGATCGCGCGGTGGAAGAAGCGCTCGGGACGATCGATTGCCAGCAACGCGCTGACCGAGATCGCGCCGGCCGACTCGCCGAAGACGGTCACGTTTCGTGGATCGCCGCCGAACGCGCGAATGTTGTTCTGGACCCATTGCAACGCCGCCAGCTGGTCGCGCAGGCCGTTGTTGCCCGAACCTGCAAAGGACGGATCGAGCCCGCCGAGCTCCAGCCAGCCCAGGATCCCGAGGCGGTAGTTGAGGGTTACGATCACGGCATCCCCGCGCGCTGCCAAGAGGGCGCCGTCGTAAATGGGCTCGCTCGCCGAGCCGACGACGAATGCGCCACCCGGGATGAACACCATTACCGGGCGCCTGTGCCGATCGGGGCGAGGCGTCCAGACATTCAGATACAGGCAGTTCTCGTCGCCGAAGCGCTTCCTCGCATTCGGGTATTCCTCCAGCAGATCGCGGTCCTGCGGACAGACCGCGCGCAACTTGGTCGCCGCCAGCACACCCCGCCACGGCCGCGGCAGCGCCGGAGGCCGAAAACGCAGCGTGCCGACCGGCGGGGCCGCATAAGGGATGCCCTCAAACGCACACACGCCGGCCTCCGTGGAGCCGGCGATCCGGCCATCTCGAATGCTCGGGGCGCAGAGGTGCGCCGCAGCAGGGCTCGCGGCGGACGCCGCCGGTGCCCCGGTCGCAGCCAACACAGCGAGCATCACCGCCACGCACCACCCGTACGGGGCGGATCGGCGCGTCCTTAGGCCGACTTGCTGGACAGTGCGGCCGGTGCGGCTGCTCATCGCGTGCTCCTTAACGGTGTGTCTCTCGCCGAGTGCGTCGATGGCAGCCGGAGTGCTCGTCTCCCGCCCATCGGGTTACGGCGGCGCCGCTCACGAGCGGCTCAACGTTCGTTGAACCGTTCGGGCTTGTCTTGGTCTGCCGCACCGTGCAGACATTGGGGGTTCTGGGAGTGCGCGTCATCAGTGAATCGCCGCATAGGCGCTGCGGCCTTCACCCCTCTGGCCCGCCACCCCAATCGCGCCCCGCAGGCCAGTTGGCGAGCCGGGCTCAGTTGTGGAACGGAAAGCAGCAGCAGACTCAACGTCGATCAGTGCGTCTGCATCTCGTCCGAGGACCGCCAGCCATTGGTGCCCCTCGACCGACCACCCGGCGTCCAGTCTGACGGATGCCCGGCTCGCTGCATCGAGCGCAAGGCGATCGCGGTGGCCATCACGCCTGCATCCGCAAGAAGCAGAAGCCAGCGCGGCCAGCGCCGTCGCTGCCCCTGTGGAACGATTGCGAGCACCTCGGCGTGCGGGCGCCGGTCGGAGCCGAGACCGCCGAGTTTGTTCCAGAGCAATACCGATTGCTGCCGCGATTCGGCGCTCGAACTCTTCTGCTCGATGGCGAGGCTGCAGCGACCGAGCGAGCGGACCGGCGCCGCAATCTGCTCGCCCCTCGACGTGTCGCGAGGCGGCGGTCGCTGCACCCGGGGAAGCCCGAACGGAGTACCGCTCGCGCGATACCCAAGAGGCCGCGCGGGGCGTCCGCGCCACGTTTCCAGCGACGCCAGACGCGGGTGCGCGCCAGTCCCTCATGAGCACGAGCGACCTGCCCCTCTGTTTCGGCTCGTCGCGTTTGACGACCCGATTTCAGCGTTCCTCTACAGCTGATCGTCGTTCCCACGGTCGACTGGTCCAAGCCAAACGGGGCAATCGCGGAGTACCCCGCCTCACGAGCAGACGCGATCGTTGCACAAACCGCGTGGACCCGGCCCCGGCCTGTCCTCGTCGGCGACAATCGCGGCGTGCGGTCCCGTCGTGCCCTCGACCTGCGCGCGTTCACGTGGTGATCGCTGAATGGCGCCACTGTCGGATTGACGTCTGACGGCCGATCGTCAAGCTTCGGATGGTTCGCCGGTCATGGCGATCCCAAGCATTGATTTGTCGACACGGAGGTCCAAGAGATGGACGTGACACTCGCAGCCAGCACCGGAGCGCGGATCGATGTGTGGCGCGAGGCGGACCTCTTCAACGCGCGGCGCGCGGACCACGTGACTCAGCCGCAGACGTGCTTGAGCGTTGACTTGTTCGAGATGATCGCCGAGCTGGCCGACCTTGACCTCGACGACCCGGCGCAGGCCGCAGAAGCAATGGGCCTTGCCGCCCAGGCGCAGCGTCGTCTGGGCTCGACGTAGAGAGACAGGAGATCGGTAATGAGTTACCTCTTGGTTATTGCAAGATCGTTGATCTTTCTCTTCCTGTGGTCAAAGCTGCCTGATCCTACGAGACCGCAACCCGAAACACTCAATAGCCTCCCCGACCGCGAAGCAACGGGATGCAGAGCGCGAAGACAGGCGAGACACGAGGGGCGAAGCTGCATCCCGATCAACTCGTGGCGCCGGACGACGGCCGCATCAGGATGCTCTCCAACGGGGATGTTCAAGGCGGTGCTGACGGTCCTGCAGCCATCACCGCGACCGCCCTACTGTCCGTCCAAGCTGTCCGAGGAACTTACACTGACCGTGACCGGCACATTCCTGTCGCACGGCAGGGAGCCCGGCACGATCACCTCCAGCGGGCGGTGCGGTACGACCATTTCCTTCGCGACGACCGGCGAGAGAAGACAATCGCTACGCAAGGAACGGAGCACGATGAATTGTCCACGCTGTGGGAATGACCAATGGGGAAAGTCCAGAGATTCGTTCGGTCGCGAAGACATCGTGTGCGTCAACTGCGGACTACCTGGACAACCTGCGATCGAAGCCCTGGTCCACGATTGGGTGACCAACCACAAACCTCCGGAGGCCACCATTCAGGCCGGCTCTGCTTCCCACTTGGTCGCGTGATGCTTGCCCTGACAGGCGCGCAGCGCTAACAGCGGACCCACGGGCACCGCCACTGCGCAGCCTGGCCCACGAAGGCCCGCGCTACCCGCGCGGGCCCTCGCCGTTCCCGTCGCCGTTCACGCCGGTGAGCGTGCCCTCGAACGTCATCCAACACCGGGTCGATCTGCGCCAGCCCGGCGGACACGCGCGCCTGGAACTCCGGCGTCTCGTCCTTGACGCGCGTCTCCTCGATCCGCTCCGCGTCGCGCGGAGCGTCTGCTCGATCGTGCGCTTCCGGCCGCGCTGGCGCACGGGGGCCTCTGCGACTTCCTCCGGGCTCCTCGATGCCGCCATCGCCCCGTACGGGTTCCCGCCGCGTGTCCGCCGCGAGTTCCTTCGCGTGAAGGTACCGGCCGACTCTGGAGGTGCCGGACTTTCTGCCTCCGCCCAATCGCGAGCGTCCGGCGGCCGCGGTACGCGCGGATCGCTTTCGCCCTGCCGGCGCCGTGCTTCCTACCACCGCGATGGCGACGCGGGCCTCGCCCGCGCGTCGACCTCGCGGACGAGCGCCCCGACACGGATGTGATCGTCGCGGTCGAGATCCCAGATGCGCGAGTTGGACGAGCTGCAGGTGGCGCACTCGGGCCGGTGCGGGCCTCTGCCTCGCCGGGCGGATGCGGAACAGCCGGCGCGGCCTGTCGCTTGTGAGCAATCTGGGCAGCGTCGTCGTCGGCGGCTGCGCCGAGACTGGCGCTCAGCCAGGGCGAGCAGCAGTCGCCCAGGCGCTTGCGGGCGACCCCGATCGTCGCGGGCCAGAAAAGCGCAGCACTGTCGCTCTCGTGGCGGAGCAGCCAGCCCCCGACCTCGTCGCCTCCGTACCGGTATGGACGAGCACCAGCAGCGTCGCCGTCGGCGGGCCATGACATGACCGCTTCCCTTGGAGAAGCGGCAGCCGGTGATCGAGAATCGCGCCGACGCTCGGTATGGCTCCTTGCCCAGGCAAGACGTGATCGTGCTTGCTCGGAATCGGCGGTCCAGCAAACGCGGGGCGACTGCCGCAATCGCCCAAACTCGAGCGCCCGGGCCCCGGCCCACCGCGTGCCTGCGGCGGGTAAGAAACAGGTGTCAGATCCGCCCGGCAACGCTCTTCCCCAATGAGCGCGGACCAGCAGTGGTGACCTCGACGGCGATCCGCTTGCTGGCCCGCACGGAGCGCGGCAGCCAGCAAGCAGCCCTGCACGTCAAGAGCGACAGCACCCGGGCCCGGCTACGACGCCACGGACGCCAGAGAAGCGGCTCTGGGGGCGGTGACCTGACTCCCCCTTCGCCCAACGCGATCGCGCGACGAGGCCGCACGACGATCCACTGCGGCTGTACTGCGAACTCGACGGCGAACTGCTGCTCGACCTCTCGATCAACGACGGAGGGATCCCGGACACCCCGCCGCCCGTCATCGACGGCGAATGGACGGTGTTCGTGCAAGACACCAGCGACCCCTACCTCGCTGAAGTCGTGATCGAGTCATCCGCCACCTTCACGACGCTCGCCACCAAGCGCCGAGACCTTCTCGACTCAGTCGTACTTGGCGAGCGACCGCTCTTCGAGGTCTGGTAGCTCGGCTTCCCACGTCCCAGCTTGCAAGCGCACGCAGCTCACGAGCGGCAAGTTCCCGACCTTCCACGCTCACCATGCCGAACACAGGACCCCAGATCATGAGCAGGAAAGCGAGCACGGAGGCGTCCGACTGGTGCCCCCAACTCGGACAAGCGACACGGGCCTGACATCGGCTGATGGAGTCGCTTCTCGAAGAGCCCACGCACGGTGGGATCACGAGGTGAGGAGAAGGAGATGTCGGAGCCCACGTTGTTGGACGCGGCTGGCAGGCGGCGCTCGCCAGGGACGCTTCCGGGTCATCACGCCGGTCGCCCGCCGAGGAACAAGGGCATGCGCTACCCGGCGGATCCGCCGCGGGCCGAGGAGATCGTCGCGATCATGCGCCAGGCCGGCGACGGGATCCACGGCGCCAGGATGCGTGGACTGATCGTCGTGCTGTGGCGCAGCGGGTTGCGGATCTCAGAAGCGCTGATGCTCACCGAGTCCGACCTCGAGCCACGCCGCGGCGCGCTGCTTGTCAGGTTTGGGAAGGGAGGGAAGCGAAGGGAGGTCGGAATGGATGACTGGGCTTGGGAAATCCTGGGTGTTTGGCTGCGCCACCGGGTGACGCTCCCGGTCGGCCCGTTGTTCTGCGTGATCGAAGGGAACACCCGCGGACGCGCTTGGGCCAACACCGCCGTCCGCGCCGAGCTCCGGCGACTCGCCGCCGCCGCCGGCGTCCGCCGTCGCTTTGCCCCGCATCAGCTCCGCCATGCTCACGCTGTCGAGATGGCCCGCGAAGGCGTCCCGTTGCCCGTGATCCAGCGGCAATTAGGACACAGCAACCTCGGGATCACGAGCATCTATTTGCAGGGAATCGACACCAGCGAGGTGATCAACGCCGTCCACGCCCGCCGCCCACCAGTGATTCCCGCCAGCGCCGGGCTGCAGCTCTAGTCTAGAGGCTGGGTCGCCGCCCGTCGCTGGCCGACCCGTGCGGTGTTGTGATCGGGGTCAGATCGTTGGCATGCTGATACGGAGTGCTGCAGCTCGCGGAGCAGCAGCACTCCGATTTTCGATGGTGTGTAGGGCGGCGATCGAACGACAGCGGCTGACGCCGGGGCCGGTCTGGTCGCGCTCGGCGGGGACGTCGCAGGCGGGTGTACTTCGCCGATGCTGCGCCCGCTCACGAGCTGGTTCACGTCCGTGACGTCGCTCGCGTCGTTCACATGCCTCACATATCGCGTCAGCATGACCATCCCGAGGGTCGTTCGTTCACGTCGTTCACTCGTTACACCGAAACTCGAGCCGCACATAATCACTCGACGCAGCAGCGGGCCGCGGATCGCGTCCGAAGCGTTCTCGGCGCCTGGACCACTCGCAGCGGGAACCGTTCGCGGGCGGTGTCGGCGTGTGGTCGGCGGTCTGCTCCCTGTGCGAGCGCACAATTCCGGCACCGCCGCGCTCGCAAAGCCGCCGGGCCGAGCGGTCACGGCGTGAGTACTGGCTTGCGCTCACCGGGGAAGAGCGCTGCCGGCTGGATCTGACGCCTGTTTCTTGTCCGCCGCAGGCACGCGGCGGCCGGGGCCCGGGCGCTCGAGTTTGGGCGATACCAGCAGTCGCACCGCGGCGCGCGTAAAGCCGGATCGCGACGATCCCCTTGGCCAACGCGATCGCGCGACGAGGCCGCACGAGGACGAAAGAGCGATCGTGCGGACCGCGGCAGCCGGACGCTCGAGATTGGGGGCGGATGCGATCGTCCGCCGAAGCGCCGCTGGCGCTTGTCCGGGGCGACTCCTACGTCGCCAAGGCGATGACGACCTCCGAGGCTGCTCCAGAGACGAAAGCGATCGCTGGCGAGATGCGCGCTTTCCGCGGCCAAAGGGGGTTCCCCGGCAGATTCCGGTAATGGCGTAGGAAGCGCGGACCGTAACCGTAGTCCCGCTGCCGCCAGATAGCTCGCCACAACCTTGCCATGGGGGTCTGTGAGCGTACTGCTCTCCCGCCTGCAGGCCAGCGACCACCGCAACCCACTCGCCACAGCCCTCCAGGAATACGGGCGGCTGATCAAAACCAGCTTCATCCTCACCTGGCTCCCCGCCGAACAGCTCCAACACCACTACGGCAGGCAGCTGAACAAGGGCGAAGCGATGCAGTGCCTGCGGCGCGTCCTGTTCTACGCCTACCAAGGCCAGTCGCTCCACCAAAACCCCGACCAGCAAGCCGAGCAGGCGCCCGCGGTCGACAGATGCAACCGGCGATCCTCCTTCTCAGTGCGGCACGACCCAGAACGCGATCACCGCGTACTGGAGCGCGGCCGCAGCGATGACCAGGGCGTGGAAGACCTCGTGGTATCCGAACACCGCGGGCAGCGGGTCCGGCCGCCCTACCGCGTAGATGACGGCACCCACCGTGTAGAGCACCCCGCCGAGCCCGAACAGCGTCAAGCCGCCGACACCGATCGCGACCGCGAGCTGGGGGAAGGCCGCGACCGCGACCCAGCCCAGCGCGATGTAAGCGACGGCGAACCGCCACGTCGGCGCGTCGATCCACACAAGCTTGAACAAGACGCCAGCCAGCGCCCCGGCCCACACCGCCACGAGCGTCGCGGTGGCGAGCGGCCCGTGGAGGGCGAGCAGCGCGAGCGGCGTGTAGGTCCCCGCGATCAGCATGAAGATCATCGAATGGTCGAGCCGGCGCATCCAGCGCCACGCGGAGCGCGACCGCCAGTTGACGCGGTGATACACGGCGCTTACCCCAAAGAGCGCCACGAGGCTGACCGCGTACACCGTCACGGCGATGCGTGCGCGTGCGCTCCCGGCCGCGAGCACGAGCGCGACGCCGAGCGGCACCGAGCACAGACACGCCCACTGATGCGAAACGCCGCGCAAGCGCGGCTTGCTGGAGGCGAGGAGCGCGAGCATCTCGAGAAGCATAAGGGCCGGACCCTCGAGAACGAGCAGGCCGCCTGTGCCAGTCCACCCTCGTGCAGCCGCGGATCCGGATGACTGATCCGCGGTCGCGCCGGGCACCTCGCCCACGGCGCGATCCGATGCACCGTCAGCCAGCAACCGTTCAGACCACGCACCCAAACGCGCCCGCGGCGAGGATCACACACTCGTACCGCCGCTCTTGACGCGGCCTGCTCGGTCTGCTGCGTGCGAGCATCGGCGCGGGCGCGGGCCAATAGAATCATCGTGATGGAGGGCTCCAGCGAGGTACGGGCGCTCCTTGGACGGTCGGCGCAGGCGAGTGCGCGCCGGCGCCGTGTGTTCGGTTATTCCTCGAGCTGGGTGCGGAGCTGCTGCTGGCCTTGCAGCGCTGCGCTGTGTGCGCTTGGCCGCGATCGAGGTCTGCTGCCTGTCTCGCGGCGCGTTCGTCGGCGAGCTGGCGCTCGAGCGTCGCGCGGTCCTCGCGGGCGTGTTCCTCGGTTCGGTCCGCGCGCTGGCCGGCGGCTTGGGCGCGCTGCTCGGCGCTGGTGGCGCGGTGGTCGGCTTCGTGGGCGAGTTTGTCGCTTCGCTCGACGTCTGTTGCGGCTCGACTCAACCGCACGACACGCCGGTGCGAGCGGACCCGCGAGAACTTGCCCTCGCCCGTTTCGCACTCCCAGGTGTTCGGCTGTCCCTGTCGGGACTAGCCCCCCGCACGAGCGGAGATCGGGTCGTTACTGAGATCAGATGCTCCAGTGCATCATGGTCACCGCATCCTTCAACAGCTGGCGTTCAGCCCGGCCACGAGGGTGCGCAGTTCAACCTGCCCCAGATGTACTGGCGCGTTCGCCCATGTTTCTGGAGCCGCTGGTGGAACCTCGGTTTCACCGGGACTCCTATGGTTATCGTCCGAAGAAGTCGGCCCATGACGCGCTCGCGGTGTGCCGGGCGCGGTGCTGGAAGTACGACTGGGTCATCGATTTGGATGTCCAGAAGTTCTTGGTGCCATCGTCACACTGCCAACGCGTTCATGCGGTAGTGTCAAAGAGGGCATAGTCGGCCTGTGGGACCAGTATACGCAGGCCTTTTCGACGTCCGCTGCGTACGTGGATCGCCTCAAGCTCGCCGCGCTTTACACGCTGCAACACAGTCTGGCGGGTGACGCCGAGTATTCGCATCGCGTCGAACATCGGCACGTAGCCCGGAGGCGCGTCCTCGACGAACAGTGCACGCAACTCGTCGTTGACGCGAATCCGCCAAGGGGCGCCGGGAGTGTCCTGTTCGCCGCGGATGAATCCGTCCTGCAGCCAGCGAAAGAGTGTGGATGCCGCGACACCGAGCTCATCGGCAGCTTTGCCGACAGGCAGCAGCTCACCATCGGGTAGCTCGGAGGACAACTTGTAGCCTGGAATGTTGCGGTAACGTCGCAGGCCACCGACAATGATTTTGGTGAAACGCTCACCTGTCGCAGAGCGCCGTCCCTGGCGGTTGAGGATTCCAGCAATCCTGCCATCGTCATAGTGACATGCGAGGCGCTCGATCAGCGCGATCGTGTCATCATCGGTACGGATCGCGGGCTGGGGCTTCGGCAGCGAAACGGCAAGCTCTGTCAGCGCGCCGCCACGCCAGCGCAGTGTGACAGTCGCCCGCCGCTGCGCGCGGTTGACGTCAAGCATCACTTCTTCGATGAGACAGCGCAAGAGTTGCTTGCGATCACGGTCGGTGGTGGTGGGCGCCGACCATACCCGCCCGAGATCAGAGCCCAGCGCGAGGAGCTGCTCGCGCTCATCGGGAGTGAGCGTGCGCGGGCGCTCGCGCTCGCGCAGGGTAAGCTCGGCCTCGGCCTCGGCCAACTCACCAAGCGCCTTCTCCCAGTCGCGCTCGAGGCCGCGCGCGACCAGCCGGTGCTCGGGCTCGACCTGGCGGTAGCGGCGCTCGGCTCGCTCCGCCTGATAGCGCGCCCGCTCGACCTGAAGGCGCCACTGCGCAAGAGCCGCGTCGTGGTCAGCCTCGAGCATCTCGGCCGCACGCAGCGCGGCCTTCACGCCGGCCGGGGTGAGCGCTGCGAGCAGCGCGCCGACCACGGCTTGCTCGATTCGCCCGCCGCCGATGCGCATGCACCAACTCCCGCGGTTCTCGACCAGGTCGCTGCTCGGGCAGTGATAGGCGGGACTCTTGTGACCACGCCGGCCCTGATAGTGGACCATCAGCTTGCGCCCGCAGCGCCCGCAGACGGCGATACCTTGCAGGAGCGCCTGGCCCTCGCGCACAGCGCCACCAGGCTCGTGCGCGCGCGGGCGGGTGTTGGAAGCCAGCTGTGCCTGGTTTCGCTCGAACATGGCCTTGTCGATGAAGCCAGGATGGTGATCCCAGATCAGGACCTCCCACTCATCGCGTGAGAGCTTGCGGGTGCGCTTGCGCGGACGCCCCTGCTCATCGACATAGCGCTCGCGGCGCGTCTTACCGAACGCGTAGGCACCCGCGTACACGGGGTTGGAGAGCACATTGTGAATCTGATGGTAGGTAGGTGTCACCCACGTGATCTCAGCGCCCTGAAAACGCCGCAGTGGAAACTGCACACCTTCTCTGCGCAACCACAGCCACACCTGACGCGCGGAGCCAAGCTCCGCGAAACGATCGAAGATCGTTGTGATCGCGCCGTACACAGCTTCATCGGGATCAAGCAACACCTCGCCGTCTCCCTCGCCCCACACAAAACCGACCGGCAGCCCGCGACGCAGCTCACCACGCTTGGCCTTGTTACGGATCCCGCTATCGAGGCGCTGGCGAATCATGTGTAACTCAGCCTCGCTGATCGTACCTTTGAGCCCCAACAGCAGCCTGTCATTGAACGAACCGGGGTGATACAGCCCATCGAGGTCACCGATCACAGTGTCAGTTACACCACACAGATCGAGCAACCGGTACCAATCGGCATTATTTCTAGAAACACGCGAAACGTTAGTGCCGAGCACCAGTCCGGCATGGCCAAGCGCGACCTCCGCCGCCAGGCGCCCGAAGCCCTCACGGTCGACCGTCCCATCGGCACTGATCCCTAGGTCATCGTCGATCACAACAACCTGCTCACGGGTGAAGCCGAACTCGATCGCGCGCTCGACAAGCGCGTACTGGAGAGCGGTCAACTCGACGTTGTGCTCGACCTGCGCCTGGGAGGACTGGCGTGCATACACGAACGCCTGGCGGCGCAGATGCGAGGAGGTCAGCTTCGAGCTATCACTCACCCGCGCTCACCTGCTCGTCTCATCACAAGACATCATCGGCTCATCGCCCGCCGGCTCGCCGACGACTGTCTGCGCGATCAGCGCGGCCAACAGTGCCGTCGCCGTCTGGCGCTGCTCCTCGCCGACGAGCTCCCACAGCACCGCCGCGGGCGCCGGGCCCTCCGCCAGATCCAGACGCAGCTGCATCGCTCATGTCCTCGCGTCGACGATCATCGCGCTTGGCAAGGACGGCATCTCGCGCCGCCTCATGCGCCACGACAGCCTCCAGCACACGATCGAGCACTCGCCGCGCCGCCAACAGGTCTTGCAGCGACCCGAGCGTCCCTGCCGGTGGCGGGTCGGCGTGACCCTCGAGATCCGTCCATTTTGCAGGGACAAGCAGGGTGCTGCCGTCCTGAAGCACCAGGATCAGCTCCAACTGGCGCCAGCGGCGCATCCAGCCCGCCAGCTCAAGCGAGCGGCCCTCCAACGGGTGACGCTCGCGCACGATCCGGACCGTCCGCGGGAAGCCATCGAGGTGGGCAGTCTGTCGTGTCTTCCTTCGACACCGTTCCCTGGGACTTCGTGGTTCGTGCGGTGCGGGCGGTCACCGACTGTCCGTGGGTGCTGCTGTATGTCAAGCGGTGGCTGGCTGCACCGCTGCAGCACCCGGACGGTACCCAGGTTGAGCGAGACAAGGGAACCCCGCAAGGATCGGCAGTTTCGCCGGTCCTGGTGAACCTATTCATGCACTACGCGTTTGATACGTGGATGGCCCGCAATCATCCGGGCAGCCCGTTCGAGCGCTACGCCGATGATGCCGTCGTGCACTGCAAGAGCAGGCGGCAGGCGGAACTGGTGCTGGCCGGGATCGCCGCGCGGATGGCAGAGGTCGGGCTACGGCTGCATCCCGACAAGACGAGGATCGTCTACTGCAAGGACAGCAGGCGTCGGGGCGAGCACCAGCACACCTGGTTTACCTTCCTCGGGTATACCTTCCGGCCACGGGAGGTGATCAACCGCAAGGAGGGCGAGCACTTCACGGGGTTCTCGCCCGCGATCAGCCCCGAGGCGCTCAAGGCCAAAGGCGACCGGCTCCGCGAACTGCGGATCCACAGGCAAACAAACCTGTCGCTGGACGACCTAGCGGGATGGCTGAACCCCATCATTGCTGGGTGGATGAACTACTACGGCCGGTACTACCGGTCGGCGTTATACCCCCTCCTGCGGCGCGTCAGCCTCTACCTGAGGCGCTGGGCAGGGAAGAAGTACAAGCGGCTGAGGACCTACAAGCGGTTCAAGCGGTGGTGGACCGGGCTACTCGAACGAGAGCCCGGCCTATTTGCCCACTGGCAGTGGGTCCGCGCGTACTGAAAGGCCGGTGAGAAGAGCCCGGTGACGGGAGACTGTCACGCCGGGATCCGTGGGAGCCGGGAGCTGAGATGCTCCCGGCGACCCGACCGCTAGCTCCGCTAGGTCGAAAAAGGATGCACGTTCGAGTCAAGTTCGTTGACGGGCAGCGGGACGCGCGGGATACTGCCGGCACCCCTTCGAGGGGCAGCCGCACAGCGGCTTCAGGCGGGCGAAATGCCCGCATCTAGTGGACATACGGGAAGGCCAGGCCGCCCGATCGCGAACTGACCTTCCCGGTTCAGACGAAGGCTAGGGTCTGCTGGCAGCAGACGCTGGGCTCACTACAGCGCTTCCGACTGGGAGCGCCGCGTCGAGCGGGGCTCATACGAACTGCCAGCAGCGCTTGATGCTGCCCGCTCGGCGGTATGAGGCTCGCTGTGTGTCACGAACGCTGAAGGAGGAGTCGTGTAGAAGACCCTACATAGGCGTAGCTGTGCAAGAGATGGAGGCTTGTTGGCTCTCCAGCGTCGGCCCACGGGGGCAGGCGCTAAACCACCGGATGCTGCGTTGGCTGAAGACCGTCGTGGTGAGCGATCCGGAAAAGGCGCGGTTGTGATCGCGTCAGGTGGGGACCAGGAAGACGTTCCAGAAGCGCTCGGCCGGGGTGACCCGGTGGGGCGTGCGCTGTTGAGGCGTCGAAACTCAGAGACGGCATCAAAACCGGGGGTCCTAGCGAGCCCCTCGGGATCAGCCTGGCGGATACCCGTTTGCTGGCCAGGTGGTGCCCGGCGTAGAGGCGGCGTGAGCCTGGTCTGCGGCTCTTGCACGGAACGTGAGAAGGCGAGCGTCGATAGCGGCCGTCCGGGCCTGCGGGTCAGTACGACGGGCGGCGAGAGGGAGCGTGTCAACGGCAGAAACCGGAGGCATTGAGTACCAGTCGCGGCGCTCGCTGGCGGACCGGCTCGTATTAGCTGTGAAGCCGCTGCTCGCTGGGGTGGTGGTGGAGCGAAGGGGCCGGCTCACCAGGAATGTCCATGTCGTTCAACCAGGGCCGCGAGGTTCTGGGAGGAAGCGAAGATGAGCAAGCCAAAGCCGAAGGACAAGCCGTTTGCGATTCCCAAGCAGTTGGTCTGGGAGGCGTACCGGCAGGTCGCGGCCAACAAGGGTGCCCCGGGGGTGGATGCGCAGACGCTGGAGGAGTTCGAGGCCGATCTTGAGAACAACCTTTTCAGGATCTGGAATCGGATGAGCTCAGGGTCCTACTTTCCGCCCCCAGTCAAGGCGGTCGAGATCCCCAAGCCGCACAGCCCGGGGGTCAGGGTGCTCGGCGTGCCGACGGTCGCTGACCGGGTCGCTCAGACGACGGTGGCCATGTTTCTGGAGCCGCTGGTGGAACCTCGGTTTCACCGGGACTCCTATGGTTATCGTCCGAAGAAGTCGGCCCATGACGCGCTCGCGGTGTGCCGGGCGCGGTGCTGGAAGTACGACTGGGTCATCGATTTGGATGTCCAGAAGTTCTTCGACACCGTTCCCTGGGACTTCGTGGTTCGTGCGGTGCGGGCGGTCACCGACTGTCCGTGGGTGCTGCTGTATGTCAAGCGGTGGCTGGCTGCACCGCTGCAGCACCCGGACGGTACCCAGGTTGAGCGAGACAAGGGAACCCCGCAAGGATCGGCAGTTTCGCCGGTCCTGGTGAACCTATTCATGCACTACGCGTTTGATACGTGGATGGCCCGCAATCATCCGGGCAGCCCGTTCGAGCGCTACGCCGATGATGCCGTCGTGCACTGCAAGAGCAGGCGGCAGGCGGAACTGGTGCTGGCCGGGATCGCCGCGCGGATGGCAGAGGTCGGGCTACGGCTGCATCCCGACAAGACGAGGATCGTCTACTGCAAGGACAGCAGGCGTCGGGGCGAGCACCAGCACACCTGGTTTACCTTCCTCGGGTATACCTTCCGGCCACGGGAGGTGATCAACCGCAAGGAGGGCGAGCACTTCACGGGGTTCTCGCCCGCGATCAGCCCCGAGGCGCTCAAGGCCAAGGGCGACCGGCTCCGCGAACTGCGGATCCACAGGCAAACAAACCTGTCGCTGGACGACCTAGCGGGATGGCTGAACCCCATCATTGCTGGGTGGATGAACTACTACGGCCGGTACTACCGGTCGGCGTTATACCCCCTCCTGCGGCGCGTCAGCCTCTACCTGAGGCGCTGGGCAGGGAAGAAGTACAAGCGGCTGAGGACCTACAAGCGGTTCAAGCGGTGGTGGACCGGGCTACTCGAACGAGAGCCCGGCCTATTTGCCCACTGGCAGTGGGTCCGCGCGTACTGAAAGGCCGGTGAGAAGAGCCCGGTGACGGGAGACTGTCACGCCGGGATCCGTGGGAGCCGGGAGCTGAGATGCTCCCGGCGACCCGACCGCTAGCTCCGCTAGGTCGAAAAAGGATGCACGTTCGAGTCAAGTTCGTTGACGGGCAGCGGGACGCGCGGGATACTGCCGGCACCCCTTCGAGGGGCAGCCGCACAGCGGCTTCAGGCGGGCGAAATGCCCGCATCTAGTGGACATACGGGAAGGCCAGGCCGCCCGATCGCGAACTGACCTTCCCGGTTCAGACGAAGGCTAGGGTCTGCTGGCAGCAGACGCTGGGCTCACTACAGCGCTTCCGACTGGGAGCGCCGCGTGAGCGGGGCTCATACGAACTGCCAGCAGCGCTTGATGCTGCCCGCTCGGCGGTATGAGGCTCGCTCGCTAGCTGTAGCTAAGCTAGTGGCGGATCGGGTGCTTGGAGAGGAAGCGCACGATCGTCGTTGCGACCTCGCCCGGTTTCTCGATGATCATCGCGTGGCCAGCTCCGGCCACGTCATGGACCGTGACCCTTGATCCGTACTTTGCCTTCAGGTCATGGCCAATCTTCGGTGGGGCGACGATGTCGGACTTGCCTTGAACGACCAACATCGGCGGCTGTCCACCTCCCTCGAACTTCGAGAAGTCGACTCCGATCCCGCCCTTCAGCTCCTGCGCGCCGCCGATTGGATACCAGCCCAGATACCACGGCCGCGGATCGCTGTGTGGGGCAAAGAACACGTCCTTGGTCGTTGTGCGGATCTCGGCTGCGGTCGCATTCGGGTTGGTGACCGTCTGAAGCCCCGCCAATGCTGTGGGGCTCGGGGTGCCGCCGCCGGCGGCGCACAACGTCACCGTCTGGACGAGCTCGGGGTGCTGGGTCGCGACCACTCGCGCGATCCGGTTGCCGGCGGCATGGCCTAGCAGGTGGACCTTCTTGAGCTTCAGGTGCTGGATCACGGCCACGGTATCGTCGGCGTAGGTTTGAAGCGTGGTGTTCGCAAGTGCCGAGGACGGGGCCCAACTGCGACCGACGCCGCGCGGATCGATCGAGATGACCTGGTAGCCGCCGAGAGCCACCAGCCGCGCAAGCGGGTCGAAGTCGAGCGCGCCGCGCGCGAGTGACGGGAGGATCATGATCGTCTCGCCCGATCCAGTCGCACGTGCTCCGAGGATCACCTCGCCGACGTCGATCGGGCTATCGACGAACGCGAGCGCTGCGGCCTTGGCCTCCGGTGCCCGGGCTGACGCGACGGGAGGCGCGCCGAGCACGCCCGCGGCGGCGACAGCGGACACTCCAGTTAGAAACCGGCGACGGGTTGTGTCGCATCGCTCGATGTGTCGGTCCTGACGTCCCACGATGATCCTCGATTCCTCGTCCCCGCTGTCGCGATAGCGCCATCGTGCTTGAGCGGCAGGTCGGCGTCATCCGCACTAGGTGCTGATCGCGGTCGGGGGGCACGTGCAATGCGTCGGTAGTTCGCCCGGACCGGCTGAAGCTACGGCGGCTCGAACCGAGCCGCCGATCCACCCCAACGACCCACCTCCAGACCCGAGCAGCGTCGGGAGCACAGGGCTAGACCTGTGTTCGCGCGTCGGATGCACAGGTTGCTTTCCCCTTCCACGGATCCTCGCCCGTGCCGGATGTCATCGCCGGACATCGGTGATGATCAGCCGACGAGCTTGCACGCAAAAGGAGGTGTTGTACATGAAGACCTGGGGAGCGATCACCTCTCGCCGCAACGTCCGACTGTTCGCTGATCGCAAGATCGAGGAGGACGTCCGCAGCCGACGCCCACACCATCCCTGGAGTGACCGCGCCGACGATGCTTCCGCCTGTCCACGTCACGCCGCCGATGACCGCTTCGGCGACCGTGCGGCCGTGCGGGTCTGGGTGGGCCGGAGTCGGATCAGTTTCGATCTCGCAGCGGGCCCGAAGGCAGTCGGCAGGTCCCGACATTGGCGAGATGCGAGACGAACTCCATGAGCGGCGCCGAAGCCTGGTTGGCCGTGGCGGCACGTATCCGGAGCCCGTGTGCTCTGCCTTTGCGGGCACGACCGATCGAATCGCTCGCACCTCCCGTCGGCTTCTTGCACCAGCGTCGTGATCGGAACCGTCTTCCCTGACGGGGGGCCGCGAGCTTGAGGGGCGCGCGCGTCTTTGATCCGAAGGGTGATCACTGTTCGCGAGACGGGCCCGAGTATCGTCACAGTCAGTCCGACATGGCCGATCGTTTGGAAAGCGACCCGCGTGAGCCGCGTGAGCCGAAGGCCAGGGACTTTGCGCGCGCGTACCTGGCCGCGCTCCTCTCCGCGGACTTGGTCGCGGCCGAGAGCGTGATCCGTGATGCGCTCGATGCCAGCCTGAGTCCGGCGGAGATTCAGGAGGAGGTGATCACGCCGGCACTCTGGCTGATCGGCGAGCTCTGGGAGCGGGGCGAGGTCTCGGTCGCCGACGAGCACGCCGCCACGGAAATCTCGCTGCGTGTACTGACGCTACAACGCGAGGCGCACCGTGTAGCGCGGGCCAGGGGCGCCTATCGGGTTATGCTCGCCACGGTACCGGGCGAGTTGCACGTCGTTGCCCTGCGAATGGTGGACAGTCTTCTGGTTGCCGCGGGGTACGAGGTAACCATGCTCGGAGCGGACGTGCCCGCGGACGCGCTCGGCAGCTGGGCGCGCCGCCACCAGCCGGATGTGATCTGCCTGAGCGCCACGATCCCTGGTCGGACCAAGCACATTGTGAGCTGTATTGACGAAGTGCAGGCCGAACGAACCTCCGTGGGAGTCGTGCTCGGCGGGCAAGGCATTACCGTCGAGGGGCAACTCCGACCAGGGGTCGATGTCTGCTCTCGGATCTCCGAGGCAGTTGAAGCGGTCGACGCGATCGTCAAGCGCGCGCGGTCCAACTAGCGGCGGGATCGATGCCACAGCCGATACTCGCAGGTAATCTCCGTGACGGTTCACCCGACTTGCAAGCAGCCAATCTCCTTGACGCGGCGTACTTGATCGTAGTCAGGATGCAGCAGCCAGTCGCGCAGAACAGCTTCGTTTCGGCGTGCCGCGGTGCTCGGTGCCGCCATCCGTGTCCTGCTCGGCTGGGGGCACGACCTCGCACTCAACCGAAGCGGTGGCGCCATGGTTGGGCCGGACAGACGGAAGCGATGGTGCGCGCTGAGCGGATCCGACTCCCAGTCGGTGCGGCCGCGCTCGTCAGACCATAGGGCCTAGCGCTGTTGGGTATTCCGAGGGCAGCGCGAACGCGCCATCGAGGGGGACGCGCCGGGGGTCTGTCTCCGTCGCGCACGCGTCCAATGCCGTCTGCCGCAGAGCGCGGCCGCCCGACCACCGAACGGGCCCATCAACCCGACGGAGCACTATTGTCCGCCGTCGCGCTCCTGCTCTGCGGCTTCGAGCCGGGCCAGTTCAGCCAGTTCTGGGTCCTCGATCGCGCCGTAACCAGCGGCCGCAGGCGTCCCTGGCGGCGCGTTCAGGAGCCGATCGTGCTCTTTCGCGCGACATCGTTGGCATGGCGGACGATCTTCGGGTTGAAGCGCGCGTCTTCAGAGAGGTCAATCTCGACCGCCTGCTTTTCGGGGTCGCAGCGCACTCGGAGAGTGTCGCCAGGATCAGGGAAGCGGATCTCGCTAAACCACTCGCGCGCCTCGGTCCGGAAGGTGGCGCCCCTCCGGAAAGACATCCACGATCAAGTCGAACTTGCAGCTGCTGCGTCCGTGTGAGTCCGTCTTGGACCAGCCACCCCGCTGCGGCTGGCCGAGACGACCTTGGCCGTCCCTGCGTGAGTCATCTTGTGATGACCGAACATCGTGTGCCTCCAAGTCGTGGCTGCGGGCCGTCCTTACGTACCCTTGAGCACGTTAGCGAGTTGAGTTGACGCACGCGCGAGCGTTCGCCGGCGCTGACATCTCGTCGCCGAAAACGATTACATGCTCCACGCCGAGGCGTCCGCTCAGCGCTGCTGCGTCGTCGCCCTAGGCATCGCGCCGACCACCGCCGAGCCGGCGATGCCTTCATGGCCTAGCGCCAGTCCGCCGGGTTGAACACCTGGCGACTCCCTCGTCGCCGAAGCAGTCGCGCGGTCTCGCGCCGGCGAGAGGGCGAACGGGGTCGTGCGGCTGGCGGCAAGTGGGCACTCGCGCCTGTCCGACCGAGATCCAGCGGGCGCGCCGCCCGCGAAGTGGGTTGGTCAATCCTCAGGCGTTGTTCTGCCGGGGTCGCGGTCTCTGAACCAATAGCTGTCGCGTTTGAGGCACTTGATCTGATGTGCTTGGGCGTCGGCGCGGCCCCGCGCGGCCCGTCAGCATCACCGATTGAGCACGACTCGGCGCTGTGGGCGCCGACGGGGCCTTGGCGCGCCATGAGCCTGAGCATTCATCGTGCTGAGCGCGCACGTCGTCCGCCGGCGTACGCGCCAAGGTCGATGAAGAAGGCGAGGGCGACGAAGAACCATTCGAGGCCCTCCACGTGGTGCCCAGCTCCCCAATCCCAGAACGCGGCATAGGTGAGCGTGGTCCACGGAAGGACGAAGAAACCCAGCAGGGGGATGATCCAGCTGTCGAAGGCGCGGCTGAGCACGCTGCCGAAGATCCACAGCAGGAACAGAACGAGCCGCGGCGAGATCAGAGCGAGGAGTGCAAGCACACAGCCCACGGCTGTACCGTCGCAGGGTGGGGCGGTCCCGCATCATCTGTTTCAGGTGATGCCGTGCGCCCTGGGTCTAGCGTGAGCGATCGCCGCCACCACCTTTTCGCGTGACCACAGCCTGCTCGCCGGGCCGTGCCGCATTTCACCCGCAACGGGTGATGTCCGTCGCTCCGCCGGCCCTGACGATGCGCATCCCCGATCGACTGCGCGAGAGGGAGGATCAACATCAACGTGCCCGGTTGCTGCTGAGAGCATTGCCGCGTGACGACAGCCTTGTCGACTAACGACCTGCTGTTGGGGATTGGGCTCGTCCTGGTCCTCGCTGTCGGCTCTCAGCTGTCGCAAGGAGTGTGCGGCTGCCCGCGATCGTGGTGCTGCTGCCCGTCGGATTCGTCGCCGGGATCCTGACCGAGGACGTGCACCCCAACGATCTGCTCGGCGCTTTGTACCAGCCGTTCGTCTCGGTCGCCGTCGGCGTAATCCTGTTCGAGACGGGGCTGAGGCTGTCGTTTCGCGACGTGACCCCACGGATCAGGCCCGTGTGTCATCCGGCTTGTGTCGCTCGGGTTGGTGGTCACCTGGCTGTCGGTCGCGGGCTTAGTTAACGGCTCTGCTCTTCAATGGCCTTGCCACGGATGTACCGCTCTTGATCGGAGCGATCCTCGTCGTGTCTGGTCCGACGGTCGTTCTGCCACTGCTCGCGTACATTCGCCCAGCCCGCGACGTCCGATCCGTGCTCAAGTGGGAGGGCGTGCTGATCGATCCACTCGGAGCACTGCTCGGCGTCGTCATCTTTCAGCTCGCACAGACCGGCGGGTCTGGCGGATGGCAGCCAGGTGAGATGGCACTCAGCATCCTGGTCGGTGCGACCGTCGGAGCGCTCGGGGCGGGGGTGCTCCGAGGTCTGCTCCCTCGCGTTCAGCGCGTCGCGCCGCGACAGGCGGTCGCGGTAACGCTCGCATTGTCTGTCGCTGCACTCGTTGCGGCTGATCTCATCCGTGAGGACACCGGCTTCCTCGCAACGCTGCTGATGGGGATGTTCCTCGCGAACCAGCGATCGATCGACGTCGCCCAGGCCGTGGAGTTCCACGAAACCCTTGTGCAGCTGTTGATCGGCGTCCTGTTCGTGATGATCGCGGCGTCCGTATCACCGAGCGACGTCAGCCACGTGTTGGGCGGCCCGCTCGCCCTCGTCGCGATTATGGTCCTTCTGATCCGGCCCGCGGTTGTCGCGCTCAGCACGTGGCGGTCGGAACTCGACACGCGCGAGCGAGCGTTCGTGGCCTGGATGGCGCCGCGTGGGATCGTCGCCGGATCGACTGCCTCAGCTTTCGGTCTTCAGCTCGCCGGCGCACTCAGGGACGCCGGTGTCGGCGTCCGGCTGTGGGCCGGACCGTTAACGCAGCCGGCCGCGCAAGCGGCAGCGCTGAATGCCGATCGCGGGCGGATCCTGGTCGACTCCCTCAACCGAGAAGCGGAGCTCGAGGAGGTCACTGATGCCGTGCTCGTCTCGCGCAGCGATGATTTCAACGCGTTTGCCGCATCTCAACTCCGGGCGGACCTCGGTCACGGCCACGTGTTCCGTGTCGCGCCAGACCCAGACGAACCCGATCTCTTGCCCCCAGCACCGGCAACGACATTCTCGGAGCGGAGTACCTGACGCTCGGTCGCGCGCACCGCGAATGCTCCTCAGCCGCGGACATTGAGATTGCCTTAGGCAAGCATCGGGTTCGAGCAGGCTAGGGGGTTCGTTCTGCCCGGCGCTTGACTCCGCGCAGGAAGTTGCGCGCGGTGATCTCATCGCCCCAGATGAGGACGATCGGCACTGCGAGCGTGCGGAAGGGCCATGGCCCGCACCGCATTCGCATACGGCGGACAACACGCGTCTTGCCCGGCTCGGGCTCTCTCATCAGGTAGCCGTCGCTGAGCTCGCCGAAGACGCTAAGCCGGGGGTTGTTTCGGAGGCGTGCCGGGAGGAGGTAGCGAAGGTGGGTGTCGGTGAACAGCACGAACGCTTCGTTCGGTTCGACCTGGCGCACCACGTAATACGCGGTCCCTGGTGGTCCGTCGGCGATGATGTCCCCTACGCTCGGGTTCTGCCATGAAGTGACGATCTGCTCTGAATCTTTGACGTGGTAGCCGACCGGTTGCTTCCCGGGCTGCTCGCCGGAGAGCCGGCGGTAGTACCAGTCCACGCAGCGGTCCCAGAATCGTGAGTCGGAGTAGAAGCCGGCTCGCCCCTGGCCGATCTGCACCAACCATGGCCACACATGCTCGGGTGGCACGTCGATGGTTATCGCGTGAGTGGTCTCAACTTGCGGCTGTGGTACGAGGTCGTCCCCCGGCAATTGCATCCGGTGCTCTTCGTCGGTGGCTCCCCAAGAGACGCGCTTAGACCTGGTCGCGAAACCGCGCGAGTTTGTGCCGCATCTCGCTCTCGTCCCCTTGCCCGAAGATCGCATCGGGGCGCTCGGCGCTCCCGTCCCCTGCGACTCCAGGAAGCGCTTGAGGCTGCCCCAGATGCTTCGCTCCTGCCGGCGACCGATCGCGCCCACGATCGGAGTCATCAACCCGAGGACGCCGCGCGGCCGCACGTCCCATGACCAGCGCATCCGAGTGCCACCTGGAACCGTCTCGAAGGTCAGAGCACCCTCGGTCTCCATCATCGACGAGTGCGTCAACGACGCGAGGCGCCACGGTCGCTCGTACGCGGTGAACTCGACGGTCATCGGCATCGTCCGCCGCATCGTCTTGAACTCGGCACGGAACCGCGTCCCCAAGCCAATCGGCCCGTCCGAGATCTGCGCAACGTCCAGCATGCGCGGGTTGTAGCGCGGCTCGTTGCGTTCATCAGCGACGAAGTCGAACACCTCCTCAACCGGTCGCTGAATCATCATCTCGCCCTCGACCCGCGCCATACCAACTCCCAAATTTGTTCCAGGGCGTACCGAACGATCCTCCCGCTCGACGCCGTCGCCGACAACCGTGGAACCGATGCTCGCTCCTCAGTAGTCGCCCGTAGTCTTTGCCACGCAACCCAAGGAACCGTGACGCCGGCGGACTGCTCGAGCGCGCGCATCGTTCTTCGTCGAGCCGACGTGGGCGAGCGCGTCAGCTTCGCCGACCAGGTTCGAGTCTTCCTTGACGTCGAACTCGATCGTCCTGTTCCCCCGTGCCCGAACCAACAGTCTGGCTTAGTTCCGGTCCGTGTCGATGACGCAGTTGAGTGGCGCTGCGCGGAGCGTGCCTTCCGACGTCGCGTCGGCGACTATCAGGTTGCGCTTTGGCCACCCGGCCCCGCAGAGGATCCGGGCAGCGTCGGTCCGATGCTGGCGGCTCGCCTGCGCCGGCGACGGGTGCGCGGCATCCACAGCTTCGGCGTCGAGCTTCGCGACGGTCGCTGGGTGGTGGCGGTCAAGTTGCGCCCCGAGGGTGACGAGACGGCCCTGCGCAATGTCGCAGCCCCCGTCCTTGTCGAAGCTGCGCGGGTCGACGCCGTGCGCACCGTGCGCTTGGAGCGACCGGCGACCGAGACGGAGCCCGCCCACCGAGCGCTGACCGTTGTTGGCGCTCCGCTCCTACTGGCCGCTCTCCGCGGCCGACTACGCCGCGCCAGCGCGCGCAGCGACTGCAAGATCCTCGTCGACGATACTCCCGTCCGACTGCTGCCCGAGCATCGAATCGGCCCCGTCGGCCGCACGCTCGTCCTCGATGCTTCGGGCCACCTCTTCGCAATGGAAGGCGACCGCGTCTGCTGTGTGGGCGGCTTTGGGAAAGACCGGCCCCGTCCGAGGCGAGACACCCGTCTTCGATGCCCAGGAACTTCGGGTCTACGAATAGCGTGCGCTGACCCGTCCCTCGCGGACACGCCCGCTGGGGCCCAAGCCGGCGAGAATTGTGGCTGGCGCTCCTTGCCGCTGTTGTCGCGCGCGGGCAGCTCACGTCGTGGCACTGCGGCTGCTCTGGCTTCGAAAAGCATGCGCTCGATTTCTTGCTGCGCGGCGCGTTCCGCTTCGGCCTCGGTGGCTTCGATCCCGGATCGCCGGCAGCCGAAGGTTGCGGCAATCCATGCACTCCATGCCCAATCGCCGTTCTCCAGCGGCCAGACGTTCCAGCCTCGCGCATCCCCCATGTCCACGGAACAGACGCTACCGCGTCCGATCACCTCGCCGGGGATCCGCGCCAATGGTCAGGGAGTGTCCGCTCAACGTTGGCGGACCGGCCGAAGACCGCGCGCCGACGCCGCCGACCGACCAGCTTCGGGCGCGGCATGTGCGCAACAGGACAGGCCGACCGCCTCGGCGGCCTCCGTAGTTGTAGGACGCACGTTCAGTACCGATGGCGGATGCCACGACACCTTGCTGGGCGCATGCTCGAAGGGAAAGGAGCGGACATGGACACAGACACAAGCGCGGCTCAGTCACCGCATCCCGCGGCGAGTCCCGCGCCATCATTCGACGGTAAGTACCTCAGTCTGACCACGTTCAAGCGTGATGGGGCCGCGGTGGCCACGCCGGTGTGGTTCGTTGCCGAGAACGGGCGTCTGCTGGTCGTGACCGACGCGGAGTCGTTCAAGGTCAAGCGGATCCGCCGCAATCCGGACGTGAGCGTCGCACGGTGCTCGGCGAGCGGCCGCCGTCACGGCGAGCCTGTCGCCGCGCGGGCGGAGATCTTGCCCGACACTGCGATGATCCACGCCGAGCAGTTGATGAACCGCAAGTACCGGCTCGACCGGATCGTGATTCTGCCGCTCTACCGCGCGGTGCAGCGGCTGCGCGGCGCCAAGGAGAGCGGAACGAACGTCGTGGTGGCAATTACACCGAAGTGAACGGCGCTCAGCCGTGCGCGCATGGCGAGAGCTCGTACCCCGCCGCCGCCCGCGTCGAGCTACCGTCTTCGCCCACGAGCAGCGGCGGAAACCGGCTCGGACCCGACGTCCGCTGATCGCTGGGTTGTGCGACGCCCTCGGGCCCGGGGCGCACACCGTGAAAGGCGTGCGGTTGTCGATCGGCTGGTGCGATGCGGACCTGGCATCCGCGGGCGAGGGAGGGCCCGGCCGCCGTCGATCGAATGTCCGGCGCAGAAGGAGAGCAGGGCCGATGGGCCGCTGCCGGTTTTCGGTTGAAAGGAGGCTTCTCGGACGCCGAGTCGGCGGTGGCTGACAGTGCTGGAGACTCCCGGAGGCAGCACTCTGCGGGTTGGCGCTGAAGGTCGTCTTGAACCAGCGTTGGCGCGCGCGAGGTGAGGGCTAGGACCGACGAGGTCCCAACAGGTCCCAACGGTTGCCCGAGATATCGAGGAACACGGCGACTTGTCCGTAGATCTCTGTTCGAGGCTCCGTCACGAACTCGACGCCATTTCGCCGCAGCTCCTCATAAGTGATCGCGAAGTCGTCGACGCGCAGGAACAGACCAACGCGACCGGCGAACTGCTGCCCCACCGCGGCCGCTTGGCGTTCGCCGTCTGCCCGCGCAAGAAGGAGCGCCGTTCGTGTGTTGGGCGGTCGAACCACTACCCACCGCTTGGGACGGCCGTCATTCGTAAGTGCCTGAGAGTCCTCGAGCAGCTCGAAACCGAGCCGCTGTACGAAGAACTGGATGGCATCGTCGTAGTCGTCAACGATGATTGCGACCTGCTCAAGGTACATGCGAGTAGGCAATCAACCCACGTGCGGACGACAACGCAGCCGCCAGACGCTGCTTGGTCGCCAACTCGTCGCGGCTTCCGCGTTCTACGCCATGAGCAGGGCCACACAGCATTCGGTCGGCTGTTCGCAGAGCGTTCCTGCACCGAGACGCTCGTCACCGCCAGCTCGGGCCGACCGGAGACGAGCATCGTGTCGCGGTCATCGATCCCTACGCGCTCATGATCCCTACGAGCTCATCGGTCCACGTGACGACGGGCGGCGGCGTCCGTAGTGTGGGCCGATGACGATTAGGTGTCTAGCCTCGGCGCTCGCGGCGATTGCGGCGGCTGGCTGCGGTTCACACATGAGCTCGTCGACACGAAAAACAACAACGAGCGCGCACGCCGCTCAGCCGTATGAGCTCTACACGCACTGCGGCATCGAATGGACCAAGATCAGCGGCACGTTCTGGCACGCGAAACATCCGCTATCCGACGGCAGCGGGAACCCGCCTGCCGGGTGGGGGAACCCCTCCCAGGACGGCACGCTCACATTCATCAGTCCGTCGACGGCCCGATTCGACTCGCCGGCGGGTAGCGTGACGTTCGAGCGCACCTCACGCACGCAGCCGCCCCAGATCTGCGCATAGACGCACTGCTGGATTGACGGCGGCAGTGAGCCTGTCCAAGCATCCTTCGCCGTCCGCTGATCCTTCCCCAAATGAGAGGCGATGCCATCGAAGACGCTCCTGGGGCCGCGTCGTAGTCGAGCTCGTCGCGCGCACGGATCGACTTGCGGACGCGCCCGTCCCCCACTCCGCTGCCGCTTCGCATGCTTGAGCAGCGGTACTGCGTCGGCGGCGACCCGCGGTCACTGTTCGTCCGGAGCGGCACTCCCTCTTCAGACGCCTGGTTCACTATAGGAAGGAGAGCTCCCGAAGTGCGGCCCTTGCCGTACCACATTTTGGCGTGGAATCATTGTCGTTATGGGTCCGTCGGCGAGATGCTCGTCGCGTGATGAACCGGGGAACTGCGGGCTGCGCACGGTGCGTCAGAGATGAGCGAGGACCGCGAGTCCCGGCCGATTCCGATCCTGGCCTCGGACGCTGATCGAGAGCAGAGCATCGCGCTGCTGCGTGACGCGGTCGGCGAGGGCCGGCTGACGCTCGAGGAGTTCAGCGAGCGCGTGGGGCTTGCTCAGGCGGCGCGCACTGACCAGGAGCTGGCCCGTCTCGTTCGCGACCTGCCCGGCGCAGCGAGCCCCTCACGGCCGCCTCCGCGCCGACCGAGACGATCTCACCTTCCCCGGGGCACGATCCGCCGGGCCCGCCGCACGATCCGCGCACGCTCGGCCGGGCCACGAAGCAGGGCAGCGTGAAGACTCTCGACCCGATCGACGCTCGCAGCCGGCGAGCCGAGCTCGTCGGCGCTCGCATCCGCCTCGCGCGACGCGCAAATCGGCTCTCGCGCGCTCAGCTCGCCACGGTGCTCGACGACACCAGCGAGCACGTCTCGCGGTGGGAGCTGGGCCACCACGAGCCGAACGCTTTCAACCTCCAGCGGCTCAGCGAGGCGCTGGAGGTGCCACTGTGGTTCTTCTTCGGCGGCCCTCCCACCGGCGACTGATGCACACGATGCCAACGCTGCACAGCGGTTCGTAGCGGCTACTGTCTACTGCGATTGGACAAGCGCCGCGCGAAAACCGAGCAGGAGTCTGCCTCAGGTTGCCCGACGCTCGGTATTCGCGCCAAAAGCAAGTCCAGCGCGCGGGGCGCGCGTTTCGCCGAGGCTCCCCCGAGTGAGACTGTGGACTGCATCGGCTTCGACCTATACGACGACGCCGAAACTGTTGCAGTCGTCGTTCGACAACTGCGACGCTTTCTGCAGCGGCGGCGCGGACGCCAGCTCGCGGGCGCTGGCTGTCGCGAGCGAGGAGCTTGACCGGACACGCTGGCGCGCTCTCGTTGCGAGACCGAGCAGCGCCTCCGGCTCGCTAGTCGCGTTCGCGAGGCTCGAGTTGGCGGCTACATGCGGATGCGTTGGCAGGGTGTAACGCAGTGGGGCGCTCGCGGCGTAAATAGGGTGATGGGACCTTTGTCGATCGGAGCGGCTGTTGTGAGATCCGACGTCGAGCTGATCCTCGCTTCCGGTGATGATCCGCGCGCGTTTCGCGAGCTTTATGACCGCTGGGCTGGGCCGCTGCTGGCGTACTTCATGCGGCGCGTGCTCGACGCTGAGGTCGCTGCTGATCTTCTCGCTGAGACGTTCGCGGTGGCCTACGAGCGCCGCGGTCACTTCCGTGACGTCGGTCGGCCTGGTGGCGCGTGGCTGTACGGAATCGCGTCCAGAGAGCTGGCGCATTTCTTTCGGCGCCGCGCGGTCGAGATGCGGGCGGCACGCCGGATCGGGCTGGAGCGCCCCGAGCTCGATCAGGAGTCCACGGCCAAGATGGCGGCGCTGATCGACAACGACGAGTACCGCGCGTCGCTCCGCGGCGCGCTTGAACAGCTCTCGCGCTGGGAGCGACGGGCGGTGGAGCTACGCGTGATCTCCGAGCTTGGCTATGACGACATCGCCGAGCGTTTGTTGTGTACCCCTGCGGCCGCCCGTACCCGCGTTCATCGAGGCCTGGCGCGCCTCAGCAAGCTGATGGAGGAACACCCGTGAGCGAGATCCCATTCATCCAGGCGCTCGGCGACGCATTGGACACGGCCATCGCCACCTCCCCGCAGCGTTCACACAAGCGCCTTGAGCGTCTGCGTCCGCCCAAGCGGCTGGCGGTGGTCCTCGTGGGTCTGGTCGTGAGCGGCTCGGCCGCGGCCGCTGTCATCTCGCTTAGCGCCAAGCGCTCGCAGCCGCTCGCTGGAACGGTACCGGGCGCGCCCGCATCTCACAGCCCGGGGCTAGAAGCGGTGTCGCTGTCAGGAGCGCAATACAGGATCACCGTGACACCAGACCTGACTGCCGGTGATATCGGCTGGTGCACCACGATCGACTACACCTACCGTGGCAAATCCGGCCCGGGCAGCGGCGGAGAGTGCGGCAGCTCCTATCCGACCAGGAACGCGCCGCTATTCGGCCCCGGCGCCTCGTTTTTTGGATTCTCCGCCCCAGCGCCGCAGATCGGGGACACCGTCCACTACCTGCTCACCGGGCCGGGCGTCGGATACGTCCGCGTGGGCAAGATTACGATCGCCGTGCGCGACGATCCCGCATTGCCAGCCGGCGACGGGGTGGTCGTGTTCTTCCTCCCGGCGGCAGCCCCGCCCGTGATGGTCCCACTACCGGGACAGCATCCGCCCTACTCCATGCCCATGTACGTGCCGCCACATTCAACCCGCGACCGGATGCCGCCCTGGCTGCCGAGAAAGAGCGGACTGCAGCAAGTTCCAACCACACCGGCCATCCCGCTTGACCGAGCAGGCCGCGAGATCTCGATCGCGCAATCCCGCAGCTACGGCGTATCCAACCGCTGGTGGCAGCGACCGGACCACCAGCCGACCGGCCGCTGTCAGCTCACAAGCCGTGGACTGCCGGGACTAACGGCCGAATGGGGACACGTCATCGACCGGATCAAGCCGGCCCCAAGCGTGCAAGGCACAGCGTTCCTGTCCTGCGTCAGCACCGAGTACTACCTCAACAACTGGGGGCTCGAAGCCGCCATCCTGCTCAACGCCGGCCACCCTGGGCAGCCAGTCGGCGCGATCCCCGGAACCGAGCCGGTCACCAACCATCCCGGCTTAGTCACCAGCACCCACCCGGGCGCCTTCGGAGCGACCACCGCCCGCCGGGACGGCAACTCATGGCTCATCGTCCAAGGCGGACGCGACCTCGCCCAGAGGCTGCAAGTCCTCAACGCACTACGCATCCACCACATCAAGATACGCAGCTGAGCACGGACGCTCGATGCCTGTCGAGCGGGACGCAGCAATCGACAAGCCCACCCGTTTTACGACCGCTCGTTGCGACCAAGACATCTCGGAACAGCCGAGCGCCGACGAGAATCCCCCTCCCCTCCTCCTCATCCCTCAACGGAATGTCTAACAGAACTCGCCCGCCATCCGTTCGTCGTCGCCGATCTTTCCGGTCCAGCGGCGGCGGGTTGGAGGCGTCGCGCGAGACACGTCGACCTGACTGTTTTGCAGAACGTTCGGTAGTGAGACGCCGACGCCGACCGTGCTGGGCAGCCTCCAATGAAGCCAGGAGCGTGCGATGGTCGATCGGTTTGTGCGACAGAGACGTGCTTGCCGCGCATAAGGGAGACAGCGGGTGTCCGCGCAGGCGTCAGCGAGCCTCGCAAATCACCACGAGCAGGGCGGCGCAAGAGTCCGACCTACCGTCCGTTCAGCCTTGGGCGATCGGACGCGGTCGGTCACGCTCAGCTCCTCCGCCTCGTCCGCATCATCGTGAGTCTCGAGTTCAGCGCGAAGGGCGCCGACCCACTGCTCCACGCCGGCCACCCGCGCTTCCTCCACGGCTCGATCACGATGATCAACGGAGGGTCGGGACCGCGCCGACCGCGTGCTCCCTGCGAGCACGCGGGGTCGTTCACTTCCTGTCGACCTTGTGCTTGATGTCCTCGAGCGCATGCTGCGCCTTGTCGAAGACTGAATCCAGCTTGCCCTTGAGCTTGCCCTTGTCCTCTTGGCGCTGCCCTTCGCGCTTGGTCTCCTCATCGCCGGTCACGGCGCCAACGGCTTGCTTCGCGCGGCCCATGGCCTGATCGGTCTTTGCGCCCATGACGTGGCCTCCTAGGTTCTAGTAGTTCCTTGCAAGCTTACGCCCGAGCTGAGCCACGATCATCCGTGCCGCCCACTGAGGAGTAGCCGGGAGACCCCGTGGGCATGTCTGCACCCTCATCGACTCCGCGCCACGCTCGTAGCGCACGACTTCAACCGGACAGACGTGTAAAGAGAGGAGCGTGCTGCGCCAGCGTCGGCGTCCGATGAGCGTTCCCGTTGTGCGACCGTGGCCACGCCATCAAGAACCGGCATCAGAGCGACGCTGGCGACCGTCCGCTCGTCGATCGGTTTGCGCACGCCTGCTTGTCGCGCGTGCGTGACTCGAGCCGACCTCAGGCGCCAGGAGGCTGGTCGCGCAAAACGCCGTACAGCCTCCTCACTCGAAGACGCACGACGAGCCTTTGGGCGTCGATCATCTGGGCAAAGAATGCTGTCTCGTCAGCGACCTCGCCGAGTAAAGCGGAGTGAATGCCGAGCAGTTCCTCGCATGTCTCATCACCCGGCGTCCTAGCGACTTCTGATACCTGCGCGTCGCACTCGGCGACGGCATAGGACCAGAAATGAGGTCCTGGAACATGCAGCGCGGCGTGGTGATCACGCCGCAGGATCCGACCCTTCACGCACAGCTCGAGTGACCGCCGCCAGGATCCCCTGGCTGTTGTTCGCGATCAGGTCCTGTAGCTGTTTTAGATCAGGCATCGAACTGGCGCCTCGCTGGAGGAAGGCGTGCTGCATGTGGAGCGCCATGCGGGGTTGCAGCGATGACCTATCCGCTGGCCACGCTACCCGATGCGGACGTTGGTGACTGTGTCATCTTGGATTGCGAGGTCCACGCGGCGTCATGTCAACAATCCTCGCATGGGGCCGGCCGCTCCATCAACCCGCCTCACCTCGCGCAGCGCGACCTGCCGGGTTGCCATTCTGTTGGTCTCCGCAGGGGTGCATTTCTGAATACGTGCCGCAACAAATCGGGAACCGCGCGAGCCCGAACGGGGGTCTCGGCTCGCAGCGCCGCCGACCCACTTGCAAATCGCCAATCTCAGAACCCCGGCGCGCTGTCCGCTCATCCTTCCCTGGTTGAGACGGCTCAGGCAACTGAGTTCAAGCTCAAGCTCTGCTCCAAGGCGAAGC
The DNA here is from genome assembly GCA_963794285.1 of uncultured Solirubrobacterales bacterium. Lineage (GTDB taxonomy): Bacteria > Actinomycetota > Thermoleophilia > Solirubrobacterales > Solirubrobacteraceae > Palsa-465. Next base: position 721,922 of record CAWCDS010000003.1, on the reverse strand, counting down.
TAGCCCAAGCGATCGTTCAGGCGGCGGCAGGGACTCCGCTGCCCTGCTTGAGCTGCGCTGCGATCTTGGCCGACCATGCCGAGATCTCGTCCCAGTCGCGGCGGTCGGCGAACCCGGCCGGCGTGTTCTTGGCCATCGCGCGCTCGATGAAGTTGTGCGGGTCAACCGGAACGCGACCTCCGAACACGACGTGCTCACGTGCACCCAAGCGCTCGACCTCGACCATGATCTTGGGGGGCTCGAGCCAGGCAGCCGCCTCAGGACTGTCGGGCTTCGGCTCACCGACGGGGCCGGAGCTGAAGACCCACCACGGTATCGACGGCAGCACCGCTCGATGGCGGCGCAAGAATTGCCGCGCGGAGCCGCGCCAGCGCTTCGCGTATACGGCGCTCCCCAGCACTACAGCACTGTAGGACTCGAGCTGTCGCACGGTGCCTGCCTCCAGACAGTCAACCTCGAGGCCGTGGCGCTGAACGCTCTGAGCGATCGCCTCCGCGATCTCGGCCGTTGATCCGTTCTTGCTCGCGTATGCGACCAGGACACGTGTCATCGACTTGCCTCCTTCGCTCTAGAAGCCAAGCCTAGATCCCGGTCACGCTGATTTCATCCGGAGTGGCCACGCAGGTCGCTTGCGGGGAAGTCCGGATCGAGCTGCCTACCCCGTCCGGCAGAGGTTCCTGTATTGAGACGCCACCACCCCGGTGCCCTCGGGTCGCGAAGACCGACATGCCGTCGCAGTCGTCGATCGGCCCGCGGCGGGCGCGCCCGCCGTCACGCTCATCGCGATCCTCTGCACCGGAGGCGACGGGGCGGTCGGGGTGCGTCGCGCGCCTGTCCACTAGGCTCAGCGCGGTGTCGCTCATGTATGAGCTGCTGTGTCGGGTCGGGTTTCTCCCGTGGGACACCGATGCGGTGCCGGACGAAGTGCGAGCGTTCGCTGAGGGTCCTGCCGCGCTGGCGGCGGGCCGCGCGCTTGATCTCGGATGTGGAAAGGGGTCGCGCTCTTGCGTCTGCTCATCGCCGCTCTCGGACCGGTCGCGGTGGCCGGGGCCGGGCGCGCACAGCGGCGGGTCGTCCCGGCCGGCCGGCCCACCGGTCACAACGGATGGACGCTGGTGGTCCCGGCCTCAGGCCAGCGTCAGCCAATGGCGACCACCCGGGACGATCTCACGCCACTGACGGCCCGCGGCGAGCCGGTCCCGTCATCCTCGTCGGTGGCTGGGGTCCTGATCGGCTAAGTGTTCACGAAACAATTAGTGCGGCTATTGGTTTGATCTCGTAGTTCCAGTCCGGGTGAAAATCGTTACGAACAATGTTCACGGCGGCGATCTCTTCGTCGGTGACTGTGATGCCCTTCTCGTACTCGCCGGGATCGTGACGCGCGTACACCTTCAACCCGGTGCTGGTTGTGGTCGACCCGATCAGATCGATGATCACCTCAAGGCTCTCCAGCGGCCGACCACGCCAGTTCAGGCTCACGAACGAGAACATCCGGTGCTCGATTTTGTTCCACTTCGACGTTCCCGGCGGGAAGTGGCAGACGCGGATCGCCAGGCCGAGCTCGTTGGCGAGCTTCTGCAACTCGATCTTCCAAAGGCGGGTGCGGCTCGAGTTGCTGCCGCCGCCGTCGGCGGTGATCGTCAGCGTCGTCGCGTCGGGGTAGCGCCGGGCACCGAGATGCTCCCACCACGCGCGGATCGCGTTGACCGCAAACGCGCTGGTGTCGTTGGTGACACCGACCGACATCATCCCCTCATTCGCCTGAATGTCATAGACGCCATACGGGATCGCGTGGCCCAAGTCCTTGTCCTTGAAGTCGTGGGTGCGGACCTCGACCGGACGGCCCTTCGGCTCGTACTCACGCCCGACCGCCTTGTAATCGCCGACCAGCTCTCGCTTCTTGCTGTCGACCGAGATCGTCGGCTCCCCCGCCTCGAGCGCCGCGGTGACCGTCGCGTCGATATGCCGAAACTGAGCGTCGCGATCAGGATGATCGGTCCCTTCCCGCGTCTTGCGGTTCGCGTGCAACCGAAACCCAAGACCGCGAAGCAGCTTCCCGACCGTCCGATCGGACACCTCATGGCCCACGGCGACCAACGCGCCCGCGATGTTCCCCAAACTCTTCGAGGACCACCGCAACGACGAGCACGGATCCCCACGCGTCGCGGGATCCACCAATCGCTCCAAGTCCCGCAACAAGCCAGGATCAGACTCGGTCAACGCTCGACGCCCCGCACCCCGACGACGGACCTGCCCCGGCTCCAACCGCACACCCTCCCGCAACTCCTTGATCCCACGCCCGACCGTGTCCTCACTGATCCCCGTCGCACGAGCAACCGCAGCGATCCCACCACGCCCACACGCCCGCGCCTCCGACGCCGCCCACAACCGACGCTGACGCTCGTTCAACTCAGGCCCAAGGCCCGCAAAACGCTCCGCGATCTTTGACTCATCGATCATCCCTCGCGATACGACAATAACCCCGAACATCCTCCACCACCGCACTAAATCATTCGTGACCCCTAAGCCCGCTGCTCGACCGATAAGCCGGCCCTCGCCGCCCAGCGCCACAAGCGGCGCCAACTCGGGTCAGCGACGACCGGTTACACCTCGATCACGGCATGACCGGCCGCAACCGCCGCCGCCCCGGCCTCCAAAGGTGCTGGCCGCCATCCGCCGGGGCGACACGCTCGTCGTGCCCAAGCTCGACCGGCTCGCGCGATCGGTCCCCGACGCGCGGGCGATCGGCGATTCGCTGGCCGCAGGCGGGGTGCGGCTGTCGATCGGCGGGACGGTCTATGACCCGAGCGATCCGTTGGGCAAGATGTTCTTCAACATCCTGGCGACGTTTGCTGAGTTCGAGGTTGATTTGCTGAGGATGCGGACTCGCGAGGGGATGGCGGTCGCGCGGGCTAACGGCCTGCTGAAGGGCAAGGCGCCCAAGCTGAGCGCCCGCCAGCGCGCTCACAGACGGACCATTCCTCTTTGCGTCCGGCCTGGCACAGGTCGCCCGACCGCCGCGGCGGACCAGTCGCCCCGGATGGCGACAGACGAAGAACGTCGGCTACCAGGTCTGCTCGGCCGCGCGGACGAGCACTTCGTTGATGGCCACCCGCCGATCGCGGCTCACGATGTGAGCGACCGCCTGAGCGATGTCCTCCGGGAGCAGGGGCTCGATCGACCCAACCTGGCTCTGAGCCGCTTGCCGGATGTCCTCGCGGACATGTGAGACGAGTTCCGTGTCGACCGTGCCGGGCTCGACGACACTAACCCGAACTCTGCGCGCGATCAGCTCCTGGCGAAGCGATTCTGAGAACGCGACAAGCCCGAACTTCGTGAGCGCGTAAACCCCGGCGCCCGGCCGCGCGATACGCCCGGCTGTGGAGCTGATATTGACCAGATCCGCGACCCGGCGCGGTGCATCCTCAGCGGCGCTCACAAGGTGCGGAAGCGCAGCGTGGGTAACGTAGAGCGAACCCAGCACGTTAAGGGAGACCATCCGCTCCCAATCCTCGATAGAGCTGCCCAGCGCGCCGGGCCCAAGCATCCTGCGTCACGTTCGCTCGGCAGTGCAGGCCGCAGATGATGGCTGACGTCGCCAACTAGATCGCTGACGACGCGCCGCTCCGCGAAGCCCCACCGCCATGCGCGGCGCTCGAAACGATCGTCGTAGCGGCCGCTGACGATCGCCTGAAGCGCCAGATCGGGCACGGCCTGTAGGACAGTGAAGCGACGAGGTGGGCGTAGCTCGCGATCAGATTCTCGATCGCCGGGTCGCTCGAAAGCCGAGTGCTGATGCCTTCATCGCTTGCCGAGCTGAACCTAGTCGCCGGCTGGCCACCATACCGCCGGACGTCGGAATGCATGCCGGAGTTCCAGGCGGTCAGCGCCGGACTGCCTCGAGAGCGTGCGGTTGGCGTTGGTGACTGCGACGCCCGCGGTCCCGGCCGCGGAAGGCCTCGACACACCTGAAGGCGTGCGGTGGCCGATCGGCTTCTGCGGTTCCAGTTTCTCGGCGATCACGACCGCAAATACCGACTTGCCGGGAACGACACGCCCGACCGCTCATCACCGTGCCAGGCGGGTCAGCTGCGGCGCGCGGCCGCGCCCGCGTCGCGAACCGCACCTGTGATCTCGGTGGCGTGCGTGACGAGCAGCTCGGCGAACTGCGGGTGACCAGCCGCGAGCGTCGCGCCGTCGACCGAGGATCCCTCGTTCCGCAGGTGCATCGACAGGCCACCCTCAGGGAGAGTGCTCACGGTCAACGCGTCGTAGACGACACGCCGCGGTGCGTCCTCGGCGCCGACATCGACCGAGCCCCAGGTGCCGGGTACTCGGAGCTCCTCCAGCTCCAGCTCGCGCAGCACCCTTCGAACATGCAGGCTGATCGCGGACACTACCTCACCGTAGGGCGGCGTGTGACCGCGGGCGCCCGGCTGGTTCGCGAGGTCCAGGACCTTGGGTAAATCCTGCTGCAGGCGAGCCCGCAGCGCTTCAAGTTGGTCTGAAAGCGGCCGAGGCAAGTGCTCGCCGAAGCGCCCGAAATGCGCTTCGAGTTGCGGGAGCTGCTTGCGCCATGCGTCCTGGTCGACCGCGAGCAGTTCGGAAAGCTCGTGCTCGGTGATCGCGAGACCATCGACCTTAAGGTCTGATGGCGAGGGCAGCAGGCCGATCGGCGTGTTCCTCGCGCCGATGGTCCCTTCGCAACGGCGGAAGACCCATTCGAGCACCCGGCTGTTCTCGCCGAACCCCGGCCACAGGAAGCCGCCGTCCGAGCCCTTGCGAAACCAGTTGACGTAGAAGATCTTCGGCAGCTTCGCGCCGCTGTGCTGCTCCATGCTCAGCCAGTGCCCGAAGTAGTCGCCCATGTGGTAGCCGCAGAACGGCAGCATCGCGAATGGGTCAAAGCGCAACTTGCCGACGGTCCCGGTAGCGGCCGCGGTCTTTTCGGAGGCCATCGTGGCGCCCATGAACACGCCGTGCGCCCAGTCGAAGGACTCGGTGACCAGCGGCACGACGGTTGGCCGCCGTCCGCCGAACAGGATCGCGTCGATCGGCACGCCGGCCGGGTCCTCCCACTCCGGCGCGATCGAAGGGCTCTGCTGTGCGGGGGCGGTGAACCGCGAGTTCGGATGCGCGGACGGACGTCCCGATCCGGGCGACCAGTCGTTGCCGTTCCAGTCGACCAGATGCGCGGGCGGCTGATCGGTCATCCCCTCCCACCACACGTCTCCGTCGTCGGTGCGGGCGACGTTCGTGAAGATCGTGTTCTGCGAGCAGGCGGCGAGCGCGTTCGGGTTCGACAGCGCGCCCGTGCCGGGGGCGACACCAAAGAACCCAGCCTCCGGATTGACCGCCCATAGCCGTCCGTCGTCTCCGAACTTCATCCAGGCGATGTCATCGCCGACCGTGTCCACCTGCCAGTCGGGCAGGGTCGGAACAAGCATCGCAAGGTTCGTCTTGCCGCATGCCGACGGGAACGCGCCGGCGACGTACTTGACGACGCCCTCAGGGGAGGTGAGCTTGAGGATCAGCATGTGCTCGGCCAGCCAACCCTCATCGCGCGCGATGACGGACGCGATCCGAAGCGCGAAACATTTCTTGCCGAGCAGCGCGTTGCCGCCGTAGCCGGAGCCGTAGGAGAAGATCTCGCGGGTCTCGGGAAAGTGGACGATGTACTTCGTCGCGTTGCACGGCCAGGCGACATCCTGCTGACCGTCATCCAGAGGCATGCCCACGGAGTGAACGCACGGCACGAAGTCGCCGTCCTCGCCGAGCACGTCGAGCGCACCCCGGCCCATCCTGGTCATGATCCGCATGCTGACCGCGACGTACGCCGAGTCGGTCAGCTGCACGCCGATGTGGCTGTGCGCCGAGCCGAGCGGCCCCATCGAAAACGGAACCACGTACATCGTGCGGCCGCGCATCGAACCGGCGAGATGCCAGTAGAGCTCGGCGCGCATCTGGAACGGGTCGGCCCAGTTGTTCGTCGGGCCGGCGTCCTCTTCGCGCTCTGAGCAGATGAAGGTGCGGTCCTCGACGCGCGCGACGTCGGAGGGATCGGAGCGGCACAGGTAGCTGCCGGGGCGCTTCTCGTCGTCCAGACGCTCGAACGTGCCGTTCTCCACGAGCAGTTTGCACAGCCCGTCGAACTCCTCCTGGGAGCCGTCGCACCAGCGCACCTGATCGGGGCACAGCAGGCTGGTCATGCCGTCCACCCAGGAGATCAGCTCGCGGTGTGCGGTCGGTTCCTCGATGTACTTCGCGAATGTGCTCGTGGCGGACATATCAGTTCTTTCGGCCGGTCCCCCATCATGGAAAACGGTACGAGCGCCCAGATCTGAAACCCGATCTTCCAAGGCGCGACGACGCGCCGCCGACCGTATGAGACGCACAAGAGCAGCGAACGCCGCTCGTCGCGGCTCGCGTGACCGCAATCCGTTCATTCGCGCGAGCGTGAGACTAGCCGGTCTGAGCGCCCGCAGGCGGCCGCGGCGGAGTGCGTCGATGCGCGCGGCTCTCGTCGGCGCGGTCGGAGTGCTGCTCGCGGCGGGCCTTGCGCCGCCGTCGCCCGCCGGGTCGCTGCAGCAGACGCCGACAGCTCCGAACGGTGCGTTCGGCGACGAGCTCGGGACGTCGGTCGCGCTCCAGGGCGACACCCTGGTGCTCGCCGCCCCGGGTGACGACGGGGGGCGAGGCTCCGTGTACGCCTTCGAGCGCACGGGCGACAGCTGGATCGAGACCGCCAAGCTGACTGCGACCGATGCGGCGAGCGGCGACAAGCTCGGCTCCTCCGTCGCGATCGACGGCCATACAATCGTCGACGGCGCGCCGCTCGCCGAAATCGGCACCGGGCGCCTACCGGATGACCGCGACGCCGACTGACATCGCCGACCGGACGGGCCGGCCGCGCACCGCCCCCTGACAGTCGCGGCTCGCTGAGGCGACGGACGCACTCGTCCGTGGCCCCAGCTGGCCGGACGATCGTCAATCGACGAGACGGAGGCGTGCGCAAACCGCCCAAGGCTCAACGCACGCGGCAGTAGTTCAGCAGCGGTGCTGCTATTCTGACTGCAATGAGTGTGGCGATCACCGTTCGTGATGTGCCCAACGAGGTCCGCGATGAGCTCGCGGCCCGTGCCGCCCGGGCCGGCAAATCCCTGCAGGAATACCTCCGCGGCATGCTGATCGACTCAGCCGCCCGGCCGCCGGTCGGCGACGTCATCGCCCGCGCCCGCGCTCGGGTGGACGCGACCGGATCTCGAGCTGTTGCCGAGTCGATCCTCGACGCGCGAGACGCCGACCGACGGTGAGCACCCGTGTCGTCTGCGACGCCTCTGCGCTCACGGCGGTCCTGATCGACGGAGGTCCCGACGGCATATGGGCAACGGCCGCCTTGACCGGTACCGAGCTGGCCGCGCCGCATCTCATCGCATTCGAGACCGCGAACATCATCCGCCGGCACGAGCTGACCGGGTTGATCAGCAGCGATCAGGCCGCGCAGGCCCACGCCGATCTGCAGGACCTCGCGATCGAGCACTGGCCCTATGAGCTCGTCGCCACGCGCGCTTGGCAGCTGCGCGCGAACCTGACGATCTACGACGCGAACTACGTTGCGCTGGCCGAGCTTCTCGGCGCGACCCTCGTCACTCTCGATCGACGCATCGGCCGCGCGCCCGGCGTGCGGTGCGCGATAGCAACACCCTGACCCCGGCCAGTCGCGGGCCCACATCGTCCGGCCCTAACGCCGACGGCGTCTCAATCGCCCAACCCCGACAACGACAACGTGGCGCTCGCCGCAGGCCTCCGTGGTGGGCTGCGTGATTCGTCTCGATGGGATGGTGGCGGATCCTGCACCCCTGGCCCGAGCAGCGATTCGCCGTCATCACCCAAGGCAGGAGCCCAGTGCGGTACTCCCGCACGCTGGGATCTGTGCGGAGGACGCCTGGCAACGGGCGTCCCTACCGCGACCGATCCGTTGGGTCGGGGGGCGTGATGTCGAGTGTTGAGGCGATGATGGGCCGTCGAGATCGGCTGTGAGCGTTGATCGATGGTCGAGGTGTCGTCGCGCCGGTTCGCGGGGCCGGCGTGGCGGTGTTCTGGCGCAGCGCTGGTTGCGCCGGGCGGGCGAGCAGCCTTGTGATCGTCGGTGAGATTGCCGCGCTGGCGGTCAGGCCGCGGGGAGCGCCCTGATCCGCGCCAGTGCGGTGATGTAGTCGCCGTGCCAGAACCAGCGGGCGGCGAGGTGAAGTGTCCATTGACGACCGTGGCGGGTCAGGCGGCCGGCGATCGTCAGGAGCCGCCGGCGCAGGGTACGGGCGGCGCGGACGGTGCTGTTGGGTATGCCGATCAGTTGTGTCCATCTGAGCAGGTTGTGCGCGAGCGCGCCGAGCACGGTCCAGGCTCCGTTGGCGTTGAACTCGCCGGACGGGAAGTGCACAAGCGCCTGGTCTTTGAGATCGGCAATCACCTGCTCAACGACGGCGTGATCGCGATGTTCAGCCTCGACGATCGTGATGTCGTCGGTGCGGTTGGTGATGAACGCGAAATGCCGCCAATCGGGCCACAGTTATGCTTGCGCTCCGGCCAGCCGAGTGCGTCTGAGGATCAGCCGCCGACCGCTCCGGACACCGATCGAGTACTGCCAGCCGGCGTCCTGCAGCCAACAGAACACCTTGACGTTCCAGAACCCCGAGTCGGCGCGCAACAGCTTCACGCCGCTGGCGCCGGCACCGGTTCACGCGCGCGATCAGCTCATCGGTGAAGCGCAGCATCCCCTTCTGCGTGTTCGGCGACCCTTTGCTCAGCCGGATGTGCAGCACCTCCCGCGTATCAGCGCGGGTGGCAAGGATCGGGTGATAGCCGAGCAGCTTGGTGTATCCGTAGGCGGCGCCCTGCTTGAGCCTGCCGCACACCTCGCCGACGAAACTGTCCACATCAATCACCAGGCGCTGCTCGCCCGGGCCGGCGCCCGCCCGCCACGCACGCACCAACGCCTCCCCGAGCAGCGCATCGAGCTGGCGCACATGCCCGAACGTGAACGCGCGCAGAAAACGTTCCCAGCGTCGAGGGCGCCGGGATCCAACCACCCAACAACCTGCGCGTCCTGGCTGCTCGCAGCAGCTCTGTGTCATCGATGCTGTCCGCGCCGAGCACCATCGCGAACACGAGCGCCATCACCTTGCGCCCAGCGTTCGCCGCACCCGGACGATCACGACCCGGACGGAACCGACCTACCGACCCGGTGGATCCGGGCTAAGAGTTCTTGGGCCGCCCTTCGGTGTCCCGGCTGCGGCCAAGCTGCCACCGACGCCACGGCCAGAGGCCGTCGATCTCGACCTCGAGCGCGAAGCTGAGAAGGATCCGGATCACGACGATGATGCCAAGGACGGCGACACTCTCGAGGGTGGAGTCAACGATGATGGTCCGGACGATGTCGGCGACGATCAGGACCTCGAGCCCCAGCAGGATGCAGCGGCCGAGGTTTCGGCGGAGCGCGTCGTAGGACCCCAGCGCCGTCTCGGCGTGCCGAGCCCGGGATGCGAACACGACAAACGAACCGAACCCGCCGATAACCATGATCCCTGCACCGACCGCCTCTACCACCTTGACGATTTCCGAGATCGTATGCTCGTAGCTCATACCGGCCTACCGTACTGGCGCGTGGCTGCCTGCGGCAGACACTGGCTACGGATCGTTGGATCTTCCCGCGACGGGACCACCTGTGCTCCACATCCGTACAGGTCAAGCGCTCGCCCGGCCTCACGCGGAGTTCCGGAGTGCGCACGCAGATCCAGCAGCGCTGCTGTCACGGCTTCGTTGCATCCTGAGGCAGCCAAAGCCAGATCGTCGCCGCCGACGAGTTGCAGGGACCACGCCCGATTCACTAGCCGAACGCTGTGCATATGCCGGCCTGGCCGAGCGGCGTGCCGGGCACCTGTTCAGGTCATGGCGGTGTGAGGCCCGTGGCACCCCCGCCAAGCGCGAGCACGTCATCTTCGACTAATGTCCCTACAGCGACTGCGCCTCCGGCGCCCGCCTCGGCGCCCTCTCAGACGCCCACCACACCGAGCGTGCCGGCGAGCGATTCAGCCCTGGTCGGAAGTGCCACAGCAGCGGCCGGGCCATATGCCGTGACGATCGAAGCGATGAAGCCAGAGCACAGCCTTGACCTCGCCGACATCAACGGCGGCCCAGCGAACCTCGGCGTGACGATCTCGGCGACGTGCAAGCAACCACCCGACGTGATCGTGACGTGGCGGCTTCATCAACTCGGCGGCGATCCGTTGAAGGGCTAGCCGACCGCTACAAGTCCAGCGCTCCCGTCGCACGCGGCATCATCAGTTGCTGTTGTCGACCCGCGGACTGAATGCGGAGGACCGTCCGGAACCGGATCGACGACCGCAAACAGCTTCGACGCCACAGAACGGCGTAACGCCGGCGCCAGCGGCGTCTCAGATGGGATCGATCAGCGGACGCGCGCGGGAGGCGTCTGCGGGGGCATCTGCCCTCGATCGTCCGCGAAAACGAGGCTCGACAAGCGGTCAGCGTCGGCGTGCAAATTCAACGTCCGACGGCTGGCCCTGGTGCTCAGGATGCATTCACCTGCAGCCAGGCCGCGAACGTCTGCGTTCCCCGCACCTCGGGGTTCGCGCACGTCAGCCGCCCTTCCCGCAGGGCGCGGCGCAGCTTGCCCGCCAGCGGGATCGGGATCTCGATCGCACGGCGGCCGCTCGCCTCCCGCCAGATGCGACCGAGCGAGCGCAGGTCATGGACCTCCGGTCCCGCGACGCTTACCCGCGCCAGACTCGGCGCGTCGATCGCAACGGCAGCGACGGCACCCGCCGCCTCCTCCACATCGACCGGCTGAAACTGAGCTCGCGCCGCCGGCAGCACCTAACGGCGTGCGGTCGCCGACAGCACAGAGCCCAGCAGGTCGTGGAATTGCGTCGAGCGCACGAGCGTCCACGGCAGACCAGCACTTTCGACGACACGCTCCTGCTCGACCTTCACGCCGTCATACGCCATCGGCACATCCTCGATTCCCACGATCGACACGCACACGTGGTGCCCAACACCGGCGCGCGCCTCGACCCCGAGCAAGCGACCCGATCCGTCGACAAGCACCGCTCGCGCCCTCCGTGACGGCGGTCCATTGCTCGCATCGATGACAACTTCACACCCCACCAGCGCGGCTTCCAACCCAGCGCCACTGGTGAGGTCGACGGGATACTGCGCGGAGCGACGACTGAGCCCGCGAACCTCGTGGCCGTCGCGTAATCGCGCCGCGACTACGCGACGCCCGATCGTTCCCGTTCCACCGACGACAGCGATCCTCATGCCGGCTCAAAGGATGGCCGATCCGGCGCTGACGCGCCGTGGCCCAGGAGACGCAGGCGCGGTCTCGGCCCGCTGGCCGGCCCCTCGCTGGCAGGACGGGCAGGTTGCGGGCGAGGCGACACCGAGGTCTCAGGAACTCCGCAAACCAAGGGCCTGCGAACGCGGCGGGAAACACCGTGGGGGTTTTCGTGTGGCGTTCATCGCGCGCGTGTCATGCGCGCCGCCTCGTCCACGACCAGCGTGACCTTGCCGACGGTCGCTCGGGCGGCGACGCTCGCGTGGGCCTGGGCAGCGTCGGCGAGTGGGAACGACGGTCCCTCCACTGCACGCAGGCGTCCGCTCGCGACATGCTCCAGGAGCTGCTCGATCGTGCGTCGGGTCCCGATCAGGTCGCGCATGTGCGGCGTCGCCCAGTATCCGATCACGCCGATCGAGTGATCCATTAGGTCGTCCAGGCTCACCATGTTCGAGGCCCCCGACGCTTGCCCGTACCGACCAGCCGTCCGCCGTGCGCGAGCGCCTTCAGCGAGCGATCGACGATCGGACCCCCGATCGACTCGAGCACCACGTCAACGGGGACGCCGCTCGCTTCCAACAGCCGTTCGGTGAATCCCTCCGGTGTGCCGTCGATCGCGGTGTCGGCGCCGAGCTCCACCGTGAGGCGGCGCTTCTCCTCAGTCGAGGCCGCGGCGATGACACGCGCGGCACCATGCAGCCTCGCGATCTGGATCGCCAGGCTGCCGACGCCTCCGGCCGCAGCGGTTACGACGACGGTTTCCCCGGCCCGCACTCGCGCCGCGGACACCACGAGGTGCCACGCGGTCAGGCCCTGTACGACCACCGCCAGGGCAGCGGTGTCGTCAACCTCGTCGGGGATCGGCACTGTCAGCTCGTCGAGCAACACCGCGTACTCGGCGTATCCGCCCACGCCCCGCCGGCAGCAGCCCGACGACACGGACGCCGTCGCTGACACGGCGGCCCGCGACTTCCATCCCGGGAATGACAGGCAACGGCTGCGCAGACACCCGCCAGCCGCGCTCGCGCGGCTCCAGATCGGTGTAGTTCACGCCCGATCGGCTCACATGAATGAGCGTCTCGCCAACCACCGGCGACGGACGCGCAGCCTCACGGATCTTCAGCACCTCCGGGCCACCGAGCGACTCAATTACGATGGCACGCATGCACGGACGCTACCGACGACGTTCCTGGCAAGATTCCTCGCCCGCAACGGGCGATCGACGCCGCATCCGGTGGCTCATCAGCAATGGTTTTGGATGGCGAGGTCGTAGAACACGTTGACCCAGTGGGCGGCGTACTCGAGATAGGCGCTGTTCCCACCGCCGGTGCGGACGAACTCGTTGTAGAACTCGGCGTTCCAGTAGTTCCAGCCGGAAATGTAGGTTCCGCACAGGCGCGGAACTCGAGACTCACAGCCGCGGGTGGCCGAGAATCCGAACGACGCTGACGGCTTCCGTACGCCGATCGATGAGCGGACGGTCGCGAGCATCCCTGTGGCCGTTCCTTGATGGCGCCGCGTCGCACAACGGGAACGCTCCACGAACAACGGCCTGGAAGGTGCTGAGCGTGGGCCTTGGCGAGATCCAGGGCGACTTCGCTTCCGCCCGGCTGCGCGTGAGGTGACCTCACGGGGCTGCAGCCCGCCATAAACGACGCCGCTGCCGCTCATACATCTGCCAGATCTCGTCATACACGTCTTGAGCGGCGAGAAAGGGGGCCAGCTGCTGCTCATCGTCCCAGCCGTAGGCCTTGAGCATCTCCCGCACCAGGCGCTCGCTCGCTCCGTGGATCCGGAGACTGCCGACGTAGCTGGCGACATCCCAGTGGACTGGTCCTCGAAAGGTGTCCTCGAAGTCGTTCCAGACGAGGCGGCGCGGCGTTCGAAGCAAGTTGCGGAGCGAAACGTCTCCGTGCAGCGCCTGGGTCGGAAGGCTTGATTCGAAGACGACCAACCTCAGCATCTCCAGCTGCTCGCGAAGCGAAGAGATCATGTCGCTCTGCTGAGCGTCGGTCGGCCGGAGCAGGCCAAGCGGACGCTCAATGTCTTCACCAAGCTCGTGCAGCCCGCCCAGCTCGCCCTCGAATGACCGCAGCTCGTGGTGTAGATCCCTCAGCGTTCGACCAAGTCCGCCCGGGTCGTCGAAGTAGGCCGCGGGCTGGACCTCAGGACCCGGCTCGATCTCGGAAATCCACTCGGTGAACGTGATCCACAGACCGTCGTAGCAGTGCGGCCCCGGTGCGATCAACCGGCTGGGTGACACGGCCCGGCCCGTAGGCGCCAAGAACTCAAGCACGGAGATCTCGCGCTCGAGCCACTTCCGCGGGTCGTCGTGAAGCGCCACCGTTCCGGTCATCACGCGAGCGACGACCGGCGCGGGTCGAAGATGCACCAGCACATTGCTTCCCGAATGGATGACGACGGCCTCCTCCACCTTCAGCCGGCACGCAGACGCGACCTTGCTGGCGGCCGCCAGAGCCCGTTCTTCTAGAGCGCGAACCATCCCGAGCAATCTCGCATCCCAGCCGCTCATCTTCTGGCCCGGACGGCTCCGCCAGTGGCGCCGTAACACCCCGGTCTTGCTCAGCGCTGTCGAGTTGAGCAATGGGAGCACTCACCTCTCCGCGACGCCGAGTGCCGCTTCGCCAGGTGTTGCCCCAGCCCGGTCGAAGCTCGCCGACGCGCTCGCGTGGGACAAGTCGCGAGCGTCCGCGACACACGTCGGCCGACTGCTCCATCTGTCGGCGGAGCAGTCACGTCGCGCGCCGTCGCCACGCTGCTTCTACCAGACAGATCCAGCCACGAGACCGCGGGTTCCGCTGTTCGATGGTCCTTCCCGTTGTGCGACGCAACAACGCCATCAAGGAAAGTCCTCAGGGGACGCTCGGGACCGTCCGCTGATCGATCGGCAATCGCGTGCGGAGCTGTCCACCCGCGGGCGCGCTGCTTGCCGCTTGTCGGCACCTCACCACCGCCGGGAGACGCCAGTCTGCTTTTGGCCCTCAACACGGGGCAAGGTGTCTTGGCCCTCCTCGGCGGCGGTCGAGGCAAAACACCAGGATGAAGCTCCTATGTCAAGTGGCGGCAGCTTGGGCGGGGCCGATGCCGCGAGCTCGTTGGGTTTGAAACGGGCGCAGCGAAGGGGGGCACGTGGAGGGGAGAAGCGATGTTTGGACGTCTCGGTCTGTGAAAGCCAGACAACGGGTGTTTTCGCGCGATGAGCTCGGTTTACGACGCCTACGGGCTTGAGTCCCCGCGATGATCGTCCGGATTTCAGGCGCGGCGTTCCATGCCGCTTGATCTCGCGATGCGGCTTGACGGCCGAGTGTTGTTGCGGCGGGCGGCCGGGGGTCAGGCAGCGAGAAGGCGAGGATCGGCGGTGTCGTGGTCTGGCAGGTCGCGGATCATGCGGCGGTAGACGACGTCTGAGAGGTGTCGTTTGAGGATCCGTCGAGCTTCCTTCTTGGTGTGTCCGTTGGCGCGCGCGTTGGCGTAGAGCGCCTGGGCGCGTGGTTCGCAGCGCAGCTGGGTGATGGCCATCCGGTAAAGGATCGCGTTCACGCGTCGGTTGCCGCCGGGGTTGTAGCGGTGGCGGACCGGCTCGCCGGGACCCTCCGCGGTCGAGGCGGCTAGCGGCGCGGTGGCGTTGAAGCGTGCGAACCCGCCGATCGTGAACCGGCGCGGGTCGCCGACCTCGACCAGCAGCTCGGCGACCGACACAGTCGACAGTCCACAGAGCTGCTCGAGCGTGGTCTCGCTCGCGTGCACGAGCGTGCGCAGCTCGCGGGTGACCAACTTCTCCTGGGCGTCGAGTTTGGCGATCTGCGCGTGGCACTCGCCGAGCAGCCTGAGCCGCAGCGTGGTCGGCGGATCGAACCGTCGCCGGCGGCTCGCGCCGGCGAGCGCCGCGAGCCTGGGACGGACCGCCTTGCGATCGGGCAGCCGCTCGATCAGCGCGATCGGCAGGCCGCCGAGCAGCGCCTCGGCCTCGCCCAAGAGGTGCTGGCGGCTGGTGAGCAGCGAGCAGCGCGCCTTCCACCACACCGACAAAAGCTCGGTCTGCTCGTCGGGACCCGCATCATCGCCTGAACGCTTGAACGCCCGCGGCAACAGCGGATGCGCGAGCGTCTCGCGCGCGATCCGCTCGGAGTCAAGCGTGTCTGACTTCCCGCGCTGCCGCGCGCGGTCCTGGCGGCCGGTGCGGTTCGGGCACACATCACGCACGTCATAGCCACGACTGGCCAGGAAGATCGCGGTGTGCCGGCCCCAAGCCGAGGCGCCCTCGATCCCGCAACGCACGATCTGACCAAACTGCCGCGCCCACGCCTCAAGCGCCCGGTGCCCGTCGCCTGAGACACGGAAGTGCTCGCTCGCGAGGACCCCGCCACGTGGATCGACAACGGTCGCGGTCAGCGTCCGCTTATGCGGATCGACCCCGACGACGTTCCCCGCCCGGTCGGGCGTGATCAACGTGTCCGACGGGCCCGGCCCGCGCCTGATATCCCTGCTCATGAAACCCTCCTTCGGTAGCGCACAGCGCAGGTACGGTGAAGGGACCGATCGACAACGTCCCGGGTTGGGATCGACGCTCAAACAGATCACGTCGGCAAACGCTCCTATCAGGTCAGACCGGCTCCCGAAAGCACGGACCGAGGTCGACACTTCATCCAAAGGACACCAAAGGGTCCAGACCTATGCTGGGTCAGACCCCGGTCCGGCTTTCGACCCTAACGCGAACCGTCGCCCGCGTCGGGCGACCCCATTTCAACACCGGGACCTATGAGGTGTTTTAGCTCGCGCCACGACCGCGCGTAGTCCTGCCATCGTCACCCGGCCCGTTCGCTCCGCCGACTGCTGCACGCTCAGCGCAGGACGGACGCTCCGAAGTCCTCCGGCACCGCGTCCATCAACACGATGTCCGTCGGCCGCCCCTGGCTCATCACCGCGCCGCGGCGGGCGCCGATGCGGCGAAAGCCCGCGTGCTCGTACGCCGTCAACGCCGCCGTGTTCGACGCCAGCGTCTCGAGCAGGACATTGCGCAGTTGAAGCACATTGAAGGCGAAGTCGAGCACGAGCCGCGTCGCGTCGGTACCGAGACCCTGGCCGCGGCGCTCACCGATCGCGATCGCGAATTCGGCCGTGCCGTTGCCATGGGCGATCTCGAACAGGCCCGCGGTTCCGACCGGTGTGGAGTCTGTGACGTCATAGACCGTGAACTCGACGGCTTCGGGCTCCCGCTTCGCGCCCTTCTCGAGGTTCTCCTCCACCCACTTCTCCTGGCTCTCCGGCGTGGCGACGCCTCTCTGGTCAAGACCCCGCCGAACCTCAAGCTGGTTCATCCAGCGGGCATACGCGGCCGCAAGGTCGCGCCTGAGAGGCCCCAGCGCAACCCTCGCGCCAACGACGATGAAGTCCGGCTCGTGGCTGTCCATCCGGGCATTGTGTCTCGCCCCGAGTGCGACGTACGGCCTCGCTCCCGCGACCGCCAGCAGCAGCGTCGTGCGACAAGGACAGTGTGTCGCCGCTAGAAGAGTCCCCCTGTTCGCCACAAGCAGCGCCACCGTTGTTCGACCCGCGTTTGCAGAGCGTTCGGTACTCGGTCACGCTCGCATTCTCGCGCCAACGCGTCCCTTCAACCCAACATCGCACGCCATGACGTCGGGGCGGCTCGAAACTCGCCGCTCAATTTTGCTCGCGTCGGACGCCTCGACTGAAAACACCAGTGAAGGGAGAACGCAGATGGGAAAGATCGTGATCAGTGGTCCGCAGAACGTCTCGCTCGATGGCGTCGTCCAGGATCCGGACGGTAAGGAGGATTTCGGACTCGGCGGCTGGTTCATCCAGTTTGGGGGCAAGGACCTCGAAGAGTGGAACAAGGTCGCGCTCGACGAGGCGCTCTGCGCCGAGGCATGGCTGTTGGGTCGGGGAAGCTACGAGTTCTTCGGGGTGCGGTGGCGACCCCGGAGCGGCGAGCTTGCGGACAGGCTGAACAGCATGCCCAAGTACGTCGTGTCCTCGACCCTCGAAGATCCCGACTGGAACAACTCCACAGTCCTCAACGGCGACGTGGTGACCGAGGTCTCGAAGCTGAAGCAGGAGCTAGACGGAGAGATCGTTGTCCCTGCCAGCTATCAGCTCGGGCGTACGCTCCTCGAGCACGACCTGGTCGACGAGCTGCGACTGGTGGTCTTCCCGGTCGTGCTCGGGGCCGGCGAGCGCCTCTTCGGCGAGGTCAGCAACAAGAAACCGATGCGCCTGGTCGATACCAAGACAATCGGCGACGGCCTCGCCTTCCTCACCTACGAGCTTGTCCGGGAGGCCTAGCGGCCGTCGTACCGCGCCGACGTTTGCGAACCCCGGATGCCCTGCACGCGGCCGGGCGGGCATCCGGGAAAGTGCCGCGACGCGCGCAAGGAATCAGGAGAGTCTTGAGCAGGACGCTGCTCAAACCGTCGCACCGATGCCGGTCACCCACCGTGCGGGCGGCTCCCACCGTCGCGACACACGTGCCTGCAACGAAGCAGGACTTGCAGGACGCCGCCGCTCAGTCCTGCGATTCGCCTTAGCACGTGCAGGGCTCCGGAGAACCCGGCTCGTTGTTCGCTGACTGTGGGGCACAAGGCGAGACATGATCGAAACCCCAACGCGGACGGGGCCTGCCCGAGGGACGAGCTGTTGAACACGCGGCGTAGTATCGACGTCCGATGGCGATCAAACCGCTCCCGGGGTACGTAAGGCCCGGGCGGCTGGTCCGTCACCCGCGGCAGTTCATGCTCTCCCGAGTCGCCCGCCTTGGCCTGGTCGCGCTCGCGCTCGTCGGCGCGCTCGCCATCGCGTTGCTTGTCCTTGGGCTCGCAGGCGCACGCGTAGTCACCGACCACTTCAGCGTTCACTAGCGTCTTCCGCGCTCCGCCAGACGCCGCGAGCGCGGGCCGCGGCAATGGCCGGCGGATGATCGACTGGCCGATCCACCCGGCGGTGTCGGACGTGGGATCGGTTGATACGAACACGTTGCCGGTGGGTTGTCCGTAGCGAGACAGAGCCCCGCTGAGGCGCACGAGACCGCTGGGGGCGCCAGCAGTATGATCGCGTCCGGAGCTCGCTTGAAGGGCGCCCGGGACGATGCCAAGGGACATTGCCCAGACGGCGAGGAGGTTGACGATGCCGGCGCACGGCAGGCGCGGTCACACAGTGGACGCGCAGTCGGCGGGAGCTGGCCGTCAGCGGCGAGCTCGGATCAGATCGCTCAGGTCGGCCATCGCGCGGATCGCGGTTGGCGGCGCCTTGGTCATGGGGGCCTTTGCGGCTGTCCCGGCGGCCGCTGGAGCGTGCCCGTCGTGGGCCAACATCAATGGGTTCCAAGGCCATTCGACGACCGACTTCACCGGGACGGCGTCAGGCTCTGACAACGCTGGCGGGACGGTTTCGGTCGAGCTGTCGCGCTCGGGGATCGCCGCGATCAAGCTCATCGCGCGCATCCCGAGGTCCGTCAGCGGGCCGGTCGAGTTCCTCGGCAAAACGACGGCGAGCGTCGTCGACGTCACGGCCACCAGTATCGATCTCGGCGACACCTACTTCGACAGCCTTCCGAACGGGACGATCACCGCGCGGCAGGACGCCAGCGGCGCCTCGCTGGCCAAGACTCCCGAGGACCTCGCGTGCGAGCGTGATCACGCAACTCGATCGTCGCCACCAGCTGCGGGCCGTCCGGCACGCAGGAGGGCACCGCCACGATCGGCTGGGCGCTCAAGGCCGCCGTCCTCAAGACCTCCACGAAGCACCACTAGCACTCGGCGAGTCGAACGGCCTGCCGCCGAGCTCCACGTGCAGCCGCGCCCCAAGCCGCGGCCGCCACCGTGGCCGCAAGCTTCGCGTCGGGACGTTCGCTCGCAAGGGCCAGATGCAACGCATGCAACTCCGGGTCAGCGACGAGCTCCGCAAGCGCACGGTGGAGCTCCCGCCGCTCCCGCGCCCGCGAGC
This sequence comes from uncultured Solirubrobacterales bacterium, assembly GCA_963794285.1. Taxonomy (GTDB): domain Bacteria; phylum Actinomycetota; class Thermoleophilia; order Solirubrobacterales; family Solirubrobacteraceae; genus Palsa-465. Next base: position 702,586 of record CAWCDS010000003.1, on the reverse strand, counting down.
GCTTCCTCGCGACCGCGGCCAACAGCGGATGAGACGCCCGTACACGCCCCCCATCGAGCACCAAGAGCCCGCCGTCCAAAGCATCCTCGACAGCCGCAGGGCTCTCCACAGCCGCTAACTCAGCGATCCCCAGATCGGCGCCCAGCGCTACCGCCAGCAGCAACCTGGAGACCGCACCGGCCAACCCCGCCACACGGTTCCCCAGCACCTCCTCGACCGACTCGGGCACCGGAATGTCCTCGCCGACCGGCGGCATCCCGTGCTCCGCCAACGATCGCCCCAGCTCCAGTGAGAACAGCGGATTGCCCAACGTCGACTCCACGATCCGGCGCAGAACGGGCCGAGACAGGCTCAAGCCGAGCCGCGCAGACAACAGGCGGCGCGTAGCGCCCATACTCAACGGGCCGACCTCCAACAGCTGAAGCGACCGACGCTCGAGCGCCCGCTCGAGCGGAGACCGACGCCCCGGACGTCGAGCGAGCAAGAACTGCACGCGCTCATCCTTCAGCCGACGAGCGACGAATGCGAGCGCATCAGCCGAAGGAGCATCGAGCCACTGGACGTCGTCGATCGCGATCAGTAGCGCTCACGCGCGGCCAGCACGCGCAACCCATTCAAGAACCCCAACGCGATCGCGTGCGGCTCCGGCGCACCTGAGGTCGGCTCTGCACGCAGCAGCGCGACCTCCAGCGCCGCAAGCTGAGGCGCCGGCAGACGCGCCAGCACCTCCGGCTCGATCCCATCGCACAGATCGATCAGCGCCGAGAACGAGTGCTCGGCCTCGGCACCGCTCGGCCGGGCCACAAGCACGCGAAGCCCTTTCTCCCGGGCCTCAACGACCCCAACGTCCCAAAGTCAAAGGGTGGTCTTGCCGACGCCCGGGCCGCCTGTCAGCAAGAGCTCGCGCCGCGGACCGCCGACAGCCAAGAAGTCCCGAATCACCGCGAGTTCGGACTCGCGGCCCACCACACCAGCGCGCTCTATCACCGAGCGCTCAAACGCCGTTGACGCCGCCGCCGGACCCGTATCACCCAGAGCCTAAGCTACCAGCGCGTCTGATCGGGTTTATGGCCAGGGACAACCGACAGGATCACGGAGCGATACCGGCGGCCCAACGAGCGTCGCCGACGAGGACAAGCGCGGTCTGTGGGGGGAGTACGAGCCGGAGACCGGGATGCTGCACGAAACGCCGGGGCTATACCGGGACGAAACGCCGTGGCTATACCGGGGATCACTACGGCTCCGAATTCGAAGAGTTCCGCTTCACGCGTCTGGCGCCCCGGCGGCCCCTGCTTGCCGCGCAAGGGAGGGGCCAGTCTGAGCGCCTACGAGATGCGCGCGGCCGGGGTCAATGCAGGAGAGCGGCATGCTGATCGCCACGCGCCTCGAGCTCATTGGGCTGTGATGCTCGTGAGGTGGGTTTGGATCAGCTCGGCGCTGCGTTCGGGGTCGACGAGCCAGGGACCGTGTGCGCCGGCGACCGCGTGCAGCGTTGCTTCCGGGATCAGGTCGATCGAGGGCCGGGCGCGTTCGGCGGAGAGGTAGGGCGCGTGTGATCCCAGATGAACATGATGGGTGTGGCGATCGAGGCGAGTTCTCGGGTGGTGAGGATGCTTTCTGGGCGCGGCCGGCGGAAGTGGTCGATCGCGTGCATCAGCGAGTTGACGGTTCTCGCGTTTTCGGGCCGGCGGGCGCGTCGACCTCCGTGCCTGTGGCGTGGAACAGATCGGCTTCGGCTCTGTGGATGCGTTGTTCGAGAGTCATGATCGGGTTGCACTTCTCCTTCACTCGACGTTGGGCTGTCGAGTGCTCGTGGTGAACGTGGTTACGCTGGCGAGCCAGGCCCGCACCGCGCGCTCGTCGTCGCGATTGAGACCGGCGAGCGCGGTGCGCTCGACCGCGCGGACGCGGTCGGTCGCGGCCGCGAGGGCCGTGCGGCCCCGTCTTGTCAGGCCGACGAGGACGACGCGTTGATTCTTGGGTCTGCGCTCGAGCAGCCCGGAGCTCTCGAGCCCGAGGACAGCCGTGTGCATCGTCTGCCTCGTGACCTGGGTGATGCGCGCGAGCTCAGAGGTGGAGAGCTCGGACCGGGTCTCGAACACGCTGAGGATCACGTACTCCTGCGCGGACAGTCCGAGGCCCTGCAGCGCGTCGTCAAGCGCGGCGCGGAACCGTTGGTAAGCGAGCCGGAACAGGTAGCCCAGATTCGCCTCCGGCTCGGGATTACTTGTCAGTTGTGCTGACATCTGTTAGAACTCTATCACCTTGTCAGTGTCACTGACAACCTACTGAAAAAGATGCCATGCTCGATCTCCTCACCCGATCGTCTACACACATTGCCCCGGATCGCCGGACGACGACACGGATTCGCGCTTGGACTTGCCGCGTTCGCAACGTTCGCCCTCGCCTTGGGCTCCGGAGGTTCCCGCTCGCTGTTCGTTTGTCGTTAGGTAGTGAGACGCCTGCCGATGTCTGTCGCCGAGCCAGTCGCAGCGGCTGGAACGGTTTTGGTGAGATGCCAGCTAGCTAGATGCCGCCGGATGGCGTCGCGCACACTCGGAGCGTGCGGCGGCGGATCCCCAGGAGGTGCGCCCCGAGCGGGCGGCCTTGACTACAGCCGTGATGCTCGGCCGGAAGTCGTTCGGCTTGCGATATGGCGGTCGTTGCGGGCGACTCAGCGTGCTGCGGCGGCCTGGTCGTCGCGGTTGAGAAGATGTACGGCCGCGGCGCGCGCACGTCGAGCGGCCTTCCAGTCGCTTTCGACGAGCGCGGTGATGATCGCGCCTTCCATCAGGAGCGTCAGGTGATCTGCGACGGCCTTGGGATCGTCGAACCCGGCCTCCCGGGCGAGCCGCGCGATCAGTTCACGGCAGCGTTGCTTGTGGTGTGCGATCGGGGCGGCGGCTGGATGCGCTTTGTCGGCCAGTTCAACGGCGGCATTGATGAACGCGCAACCGCGGAAATCGGGGCTTTGGAACCAATCGTCGTAGATGTCGAACATGACTAGGAGTCTCTGTAAGGGGTCGGACGCACGCTGCTCGACCGTTGCGACGAACCAGCTGAAGTACCGTTCGTCGAGCCTGTTCAGGCACTCGGCGATCAGTTCGTCTTTTGAGCGGAAGTGTTCGTACAGGGTCGTCTTGGCGACCTCGGACTCGGCGATCACGGTGTTGACGCCGACAGATCGGATCCCGTTTTTGTAGAAGAGGCGGGTCGCGACAGAGACGATCCGGTCGCGTGCGGAGCTATCGCGTCGCGCCTTGGGTTTCGGGAGGTAGTCGCTCTCTGTGGTCCCGCTCGTCATCGCCCCGTCCCGCGCTTCGACGACCGCGGTCAGTCTGACAAAAGTTTGCTTGACATCGCCGCTGGCTGGCAGTATGACACACAAACAAACAAGTCTGTAGGGTCAGGAAGAGAGGGTTCCCAATGAAGGTCGAAGCTGGGTTACTGTCGCGTCTTGCGGGCGAATGGTTCGGGTCGAGACCAGCACTGACATATGGTGATGAGACCCTGACCTTCACGGAGCTGAATGACGCTGCGTGCAGAGTCGGTTCCGGCCTGCTCGTCGCTGGATGTAGACACGGCGACCGAGTGGCGGTGCTCGGCTACAACCGGCCCGAGCTGATTGAGACCTGGCTCGGACTTGAGAAGCACAATCTCGTCCGCGCCGTGCTTCACAGCCACATCAGCGCGGAGGCTCATGCCTGGGCGATCAACCACATTGAAGCGAGCGCGGTCATATTCGACACGCGTATGTCCGGTGTGATCGACGCGCACCGCGACGAGCTCCGCTCGGTGCGGCTGTTCGTCGCGATCGGACCGGATGCGCCGAGTTGGGCGACGCCGTTCGATCGCCTGCTCGCGGAGGGATCGCCCGCCGAACCGTTCCTCGACGTCGACGAAGACGCACCGTGTTTCCTTCAACTGACCTCCGGGACGACCGGCCATCCAAAGCCGTGGATCAAGACATACCGCTCATGGCACGCGGTTGTCGATCACAACATGCACCACCTGGACACCTTCGGCCCTGGCGTCCCGCCCGTCGGCCGGGACGACGTCAACCTGCACTTCCACCCGATCCAGTGGGCGACGGGATTCCAGACGCTCTACCCGTACCTGCTTCGCGGCGCTCGCAGCGTGCTGCTCGATGACGAAGCGTTCGATCCGGATGTCCTGCTCGACGAGATCCTTTCGCAGGGGGCCACTGGAACGTTCATGCCGGGTCCCCTGCTGACGCCGGTGCTGGACGCGGTCGAGGCTCGTGATCGCTTCGATCACAAGCTGCGCAGGATGGTCATCTTCTTCGGCACCCCGGACCTACTCAGGCGCACGACCGAGCTGCTCGGCCCGATCTGGGCGCACGGCTTCGGCTCCTCTGAGCAGGGTGCAGTGACCACGCGCTTGCTGCCAAGCGACCTTGAGGACCGTCCGGAGCGAATCGAGAGCGTTGGACGCGGCGCGTCCCCGTTCTTCGATGTCGCGATTCTCGATCCGGCGACCGGCGAGCGCGTCGGCCCCCGACAGATAGGCGAGATCGCGGTGCGCAGCGGCATGTCGATCGGCGGGTACTGGGGCCTCGAAGACGCGACCAAGGCCGCCTTCTTCGACAACGACTGGTTCCGCCCGCGCGACGTCGGGTACATCGACGAGGACGGCTTTCTGTACTACGCCGATCGCGCCGGCGATGAGATACGGATCGGCGACACAGTCATCTACCCCCACTACGTGGAGCAAGAGATCCTTCGCCATCCAGCCGTTGCGAACTGCGGAGTCGTCGGGTTGGGAGCCGAGGACCCGGTGGAGATCGTCGCGGCGGTCCGGCTGAAGGATCCTGGACGCGCATCGGCCGAGCTGGAGGCAGAGATTCTCGACCGCTGCTCGGGATGGTCGCCACCGCCCGCGCGCGTGGCGTTCCTGGAGGAACTCCCGACAGTGCTCGGAGGGGCCAAGGTCCAGCGCAAGGCGCTGCGCGAGCAGCTTGCTCGCGTCTCGGCGGGCGCACCGGCAGCGTGAGCGAACGTCGGCCTGCGCATGTAATGCGTGACGCACTGCGGCGCGTCGCGGACCGCCCGCTGCTGCTGATGAGCGGCGGGCGGTCGCGCTCTGGTCGCGAGCTCGAGCAGCGGATCACCTCGCTCGCACGAGCGCTCGACGCGCACCGTCTGCAGGGACGCAGAGTCGGGCTCTGGCACGAGAATTCGTTTGCCACAATCGAGGCGCACCTCGCGATCGAGTGGGTCGGCGCGACCCGCGTACCGGTCGACCCGGGTGCGGCCGTGAATGAGGCAACCGCGGTTTTCGAAGCGGCGCGCGTGGACGCGGTGATCACCGATTCCGCTCGAGGCACGGGTCTCCGCGGCGAGGTGATCGTGCACGATGACGAGCAGCCCGCGAGCGACCACGAGGGAGCATTCGATCCGGTCGACGTCTCCCCTGAGACGGTGCTGCACCTGTTTCCACGCTCTGTGGAAGGTGGCGAATTGCGGGGCGTCCCGGTGAGCTACGGCAACTGGGAGGCGCGCCTCCAGGCAAACGAAGCGCTCTACCGGAGTGGGGGCTACGGCTCGCCGTTGGCCGGGGATGAGTGTTTCCTGACCGCGCAACAGGTGATGCACGGCACGAGCATGGTCGGCACGTTCCCATTCATGCGGATGGGAATCCCGCAGATCATCCTCGAGCGCTTCGATGCTCAGGCAGCGCTCGAAGCGATCCTCGAGCACGGTGTCACCTCGACCTTCTTCGTACCCGTCATGGTCACCCGCCTCGTCGAAGCGATCAAGGCGGCTGGACTACCCGAGCTTCCGCTGCGGCGGATGCTCTACGGAGGCGCCCCGTTCCCTAATGAGCAGCTGATCGACGCGACGCACGTACTCGGCAACAGGCTAATCCAACTGTATGGACACTGGGCGGGAACGTGGCCGATCTCGGTACTGAGCGGCGACGACCACGTCCGAATCGCGCGAGAGAACGCATCGATCGCAACCAGCTGCGGCCGACCCGTCGCAGGGATCGAGGTCAAGCTGCGACCCGTGACGGATTACGAGCCGGGTGAGGGCGAGCTATGCGTCCGCGGCCCCGCAGTCGTCCGGGACTACGCCGACCCCGACGGCTGGTACGGGCTCGGCGACCTCGCCGCGCTCGACGACGACGGATACCTTTACCTGCGAGGCCGGCTGGACGGCCTAATCAACACCGGGGCGTACCACGTCTACCCACGGGAGATCGAGGAAGCTCTGACCGCGCAACCCAGCGTTAGCGCAGCACGAGTAGTCGGCGAACCCGACCCAAAATGGGGACAGGCCATCACCGCATACGTCGTCGAGCACCACGACCACGTCGGCCGCGATCCCGAACACCTTCGAGAAGCCCTGCGCGAGCAGCTAGCTCCATACAAGATTCCGAAACGAATCCTGTTCGTGGACCGCATCGAGGCCTAGCACGGATCGCCGTCCCGGCCGGGAATCGCGAAACGCCTCGACAATCCAGAAGCTGACACTCCCCTTTGTGGCGACCGGATTAGCGGAGAACGTTAGGCTGATCTTGAGCGCAGCCCCGATCAACTAGGCCCCCCTCGCGCCGCGAGCTCGGCTGGCGTGACGGTCTCGATCCGGGCGGCCAGCATCCATTGGTTGCCGAACGGATCGCCGAGGCGCCCGCCCCGCTCGCCGTAGAACTGGTCGGCGAGGGGATAGATGACTCGGGCTCCGGCGCCAACGGCGCGATCCCACGCGGCGTCGACGTCCGGCCAGTACGTGCACAGCAGCGCGTTGAACTCGTCATCCTGCGCGTCCTTGACCATCACAACCGAGTCGCCGATCAGGAGCTCGGCGTGAACGAGCGTCCCGTCGGGCATGTGGTAGCGCTCGCCGAGCTCCTTGGCATCGAACGCGGCTTTGTAGAAGTCGATCCCGGCCGCGGCATCGCTCAACGCGAGCCGTGGCGTGACCGTGTGGAGGTGCTCGGGCACCGGCCTGACCGTCCGCTCGCGTTCAGCAAGGCCCGGCTGCTGGTAGATCCCGATCACGTTGCCGGCCGGGTCGCGAACGTGCCCGACGCGCTCGCCGGGCGCCGCGTCGTCGTTCAGCACCTCGCCGCCGGCGGCGCGGACGGCCGCGAGCGCTGACTCGAGGTCGGCGACCATGATGTGGACCATGATCCCGGGTTCGGTTGACGGCGGCCTGCCTATGACCCACGAGCCACTGACCTCCTTGACCGCGTCGTCGAATGCGATCGTGCCGTCGCTGCGGTTGCGCAGCTCCCAGCCGAACGCGTCGCGGTAGAAGCGCGAGGAGCGGTCGACGTCGGCTGCGGGGATCTCGAGGTAGCAGATCTTGCCGGTTGCGAGTGTGGGGGTTCCGTGTGCCATGCGCATTAAGATACACGTAAACCAAATGTCGTCAAAGTCGTCCCGAGAGCGCTCATCGAAACTCTGCCCAGGCGGCGGGTCCGCCGAGCGCCGCCGGGGTCGTCCGCCGACGATCGATCGCGAAGACGTGCTCGACACGGCGATCCGGCTGCTCGACGCCGAGGGCGTCGAGGCGCTAACGATGCGCCGGCTCGCGAGCGAGCTCGGCGTGTCCGCGATGACGCCGTACCGGCACGTGGGCAGCAAGGACGAGCTGCTGATGGTGCTCGTCGACCGCCTCGCCGCCCGGCTCGTGTATCCGCCGCGTCCGCCGGAGCCGAAGAGCGCGATGCTGGTGCTGTGGTCGACAATCTACGACAGCCTCGCGGAGCACTCCTGGGTCCCTGAGGTGCTGGCGCGCAGGCGGATGATGGCGCCCTCGGTGCTCGGCGCGATCGAGGAGATCCATGCGGGGCTGCGCGACGCGGGACTGTCGATCGAGGCGGTGGTGTGCGCGTACCGTCTGATGTGGAACTTCACGCTCGGCTCGCTCCTTGTGCGCGCCGGCGCAAGCTCCGAGGGGCCGAGCCAGCAGCGGGAGTTTCGCGGTGCCCCTGATCCCCAGCACTACCCGATGCTGGCGGCGGCCGCCGCGGCGTGGACGGCAGCGCACGACCGGGACACTTACCGCGACGATCTCGGGGCGCTCATCGACGTGTTGCTGGCGGATGCGCGCCATTCATGAGCCCCTGCGGAAGGTGGATCGCCCGGGTAGCCGCAGAGTTCGCCGAGCTCGGCAATTAGTCCCTAAAGGACGAGACCCCCAAGCCAACCGCGACTCGCGCCGGCACCGTCGCTCGTGGAGCCCGAAGCGCAGGTATTCGCGCGCTCGTACCGTGTCGAGGCAAGCGATCGCTCAGCGTCGGGTGAGTGCGAGCGGAACGGTGTCGCCGACGTTGGGCGCGAACCTGTGGGAGTACGCTGCGCCGAGCGGCGTCGCGACAGAACACTATTGGACAGCCGAGTCGCTTCGATCTGGCCCAGCTGCCGGCTCGAATGCTGCTAGGTTCGGGCCGTGCCAGAGGATCGCGACAGCCTCCGATTTGCGATCGAAGACGTCGCGATCGAGCTCTCGGGCATTGCCTGGATCGAAGATGTTCGCGGAATACGTTCTCGCGAAGCGTCCGTCGAAGGCCGTCGCTGGGCAATCGTCGAGTACGCCCCAAGAGCAAAGCGCGACGAGAGGTGCTTCGACGGGCACGCGGGGTTCGTCATCAGCGGCGCCATCGAATATGAGTTTGAGGACGGCGGCTCGCCACTGACGGTCGGCGCGGGCGATGCGTTCGCGCTATCAACAGGCCGGGCCCACCGTGGCACCAACCGAGCTGAGGAAGCGACGCGTCTGTTCGTCATCGACGACCCGGCGGACTCGTCTCTATAAGCCTTCGCAAATGAGACCGGTGTCCTCGAACTCCCGTCAGGGCTGCTTCGACCTCGACGGCAGCGCCGCTTGAAGAAAGGCGGCGGCGATCTCGTTACCCCGCGGTCGGCAGCTCATGGTGTCACGAACGCCGGTCGCGGTGTGGACTGTCGATTGCAGCCTCGGCACCGACGCCGAGATTGAGACCGCTGTCGTCGTACATGATCTGACCGACGGCGTCGGGACGGAGCGGGTAGTCGATCGTTCTGTCCCGGCGAATCTTCTGCCAGCTCACGAGCTTCCAGGTTCCGCACCTCGGCTTGTCGCGGGCTACCGTGTTCGCGAGGCGGGCGTGCGCTCACCGCGGCGTTAGCGCGCGCGCAGCATGTCGATCGCAAGGTCTAGGTGCCGGCGCCAGTCGAACCCGGGCCTCGGGGCCATCGTGGTGCACACGCCGCACATCAGCATCCCGATGTCCATCGCCTGTATGTCGGGACGGATCGTTCCGGCCCGCCGGGCGCGTTCGATCAGCTCTCCGGTGACCGCGATCAGTTCGTCCAGCTCGGGAACCTCGCGCTTTTGCTGCTTGCGGTGACGCAGTTCGTGATCGTGATCGACGCTTCGATCGTGAACGTCGCGCTGCCGTCGATCGGCGCCCACCTCCACTTCGCACGCACCGACCTCTCGTGGGTCGTCAACGCGTATACGCTCACGTTCGGCGGGTTCCTGCTGCTCGGCGGTCGACTCGCCGACCTGCTCGGACGCAGGCGCATGTTCATGCTCGGCCTGGTGCTGTTCTCTATCGCGTCGTTCGCCGGCGGAATCGCCCAGTCGGAGGATGGCTGATCGTCGCGCGCGCCGTGCAGGGTCTCGGGGCAGCGATCGTCTCGCCGGCGGCGCTGTCGATTATCACCACCACTTTTGCCGAGGGCGCCGAGCGCAACCGGGCGCTGGGTATCTGGGGTGCTGTAGCGGGCGCCGGCGGCGCGGCTGGCGTGCTGCTCGGCGGGATTCTCACCAGTGGCCTGAGCTGGCGCTGGGTGCTGTTCGTCAACGTCCCGATCGGATTCGCCGCGGCGGCACTCGCGCCGCGAACGCTCGTCGAGAGCCGCGCCGAGGGCGAAGCGAGCACGTTTGACCTCCCCGGCGCGGTGACCGTCACCGCGGGCCTCTCGCTGCTCGTCTACGCGATTGTGGACGCGGTCAACGTCGGCTGGGGATCGACGACGACGCTGTTGCGACTCGCCGGCGCCGTCGTCCTGCTCGTCACCTTCGTGATCATCGAGCTGCGCCAGCGCCATCCGCTGATGCCGTTCTCGATATTCCGCCTGCGGACGTTGCGCGGTGCGGACATCGTCGGTCTGCTGATCGGCATGTCGCTGTTCTCGATGTTCTTCTTCATCTCGCTGTATCTGCAGAATGTGCTGCACTACTCCCCGATCAAGACCGGGATCTCGTACTTGCCACTGGCGGTCGGGATCATCCTTTCGGCGGGAGCCGCCTCGCAGCTGGTAACACGCTTCGGCTTCAAACCGCCGTTGATCGCCGGCCTCCTGCTGATCGCCGGCGGCCTGCTCTGGTTCTCGCAAGTGCCGGGCACCGGCGGCTCCTACGCAGCCGACGTACTCGGCCCTTCGCTGCTGGCCGCGGCCGGACTTGGCTTCTCGTTCGTGCCAGTGACGATCGCCGCGGTCACCGGGACCGAACCGCACGAGGCCGGGCTCGCCTCGGGCCTGATCAACACCTCGCAGCAGGTCGGTGGCGCGCTCGGGCTCGCGATCCTGGCCACGATCGCAAACAGCCAAACCCAGAGCCTGTTCCACTCGGGCGTCCACAACACCTCGGTTGCCTTGACCAAGGGGTTCGATCGGGCGTTCCTCGTCGGCGCCGGCTTCGCCGTCGCCGGCGCGATCCTGGCCGCATTGCTGATCTCCTCACGTGACAGCCGGAACCACTCAAAGGCGGCCCGAAGCGGAGCGGCAGCTGCGGCGCCCGTCGCGGCGGGCTGACAGCTCCACGACCGCTCCTGCCCAGCCAAAACCGCGAACACGCGACTGCCGGGCGCGTGCGGCTCTCACACCCGTCGCCCAAATCCGCGGCCGCACAACGTTCGGCCGACTGTGCGCTGAGCGTTCCCGTTGTGCGACGCGGCGACGCCATCAAGGGACGGCATCAGAGGACGCTCGCGACCGTGCGCTGGACCATCCCTTGCGCGCGAGGCCGGGATGCTGCTTGTCTCGGCGGGGCGGAAGAGATGTTTGGCGCTCGGCAAGGAAACCGTGGCTCCGGGCGGCTCGGGCGACGCCGTCGAACTGTCTGTCGGCGGTCGGTGGCCGCGACGTAAGCGAGCGCCAGGCGACGGTGACCGCGAGAGGCAGGCCGAATCGGGGCGCCGCCTCGATGCAGTCGAGGAGGTGCCCTGCGCCGGTGTGGTCGACGAGCGCGTCATGGTCAACGAGTCCGACCACAGGGGGAGCGTCCGCCGCGCGGCAGGCTCCCGGTTCTTGCTACCCCTCCAGTGTGGTCGCTGCACCCCGTGTGATGGGAAGCGAGAAGCTCGTCGTCGCGGCGAGGGCTGCTTGCGGCGTTGTAGCAGGCCCTCTGTTCGCGGCTGCATTCACAGCCATCGGAGCGAGACGAGCAGGGTACGACTGGCGGCGTCACCCGGTGAGCTCGCTCGCAGACGGCCGCGAGGGTTGGGCCCAGCGCGCAAACTTCATTGTCGTGGGGGCCCTGTACTGCTCTGCGGCGCAGGGCCTTGCGCGGAGCCCACGGCGGGCGGTCGGACCGTCCGTGGTACCGGCTCTGGTCGGCGGCGCCGGCCTCGGGCTAATCGGCTCTGGACTTTTCGTCACCGATCCGGTCGCTGGTTTCCCGCCGCCGTCCGCAGGTGTTCAGGATGCCGTTGACGGCACGCCATCGGTTGCTGCGCGGACTGCCAGTGGCAAGCTGCACAATCTGTGCGCAATCCCGGTCTTCGCGGGCATACCTGCGGCGGCTCTGACCTGCGCCGGCTCGGCGACCCGGAGGGGGGAGTATCGCTGGGCTGCCTATTCGGCCGGATCAGGTGTCGTCATGGCTGGCGCGTTCATGCTGGTGCTCGGCGCGGCGGTCGGCGGCGGCGTGCCCCGCCTTGCTGGACGCAGCGGTGTCGTCCAGCGCATCTCGATCGCGAGCGGGTTTGGATGGCTGAGCGCGCTCTCGCTTCGCGCTTTGACCTCTCCACGTCACGGTTGAAGCCGCAGCTCCCGAGATGCGCGTGGCCGGCCCAACGAGGCCACTGAACTAACGCAAGTCTGAGGGCTGACGGTCTGGCTGCGCGTTTGCACCCAGCAGTTTCAGCACGTCCGTCAGATCCTCCGTGTCGAGACAGGCGTGGGCCGCCGCTCGAGCGTCCGGCGTCGCGTTCAGCGCTATCGCGTAACCGACGCGCGAGCAAAGTGGCACGTCAAGCCGCGAGTCTCCGACGGCAGCCACCTGACTTCCACGGATGCGCGAGCTCATTGACCGGGACATCATCACTCTGGCTGCTGCGCGTGTGGCAAGCTGCAGGCGATGTTCACCCGGTTGATCGATTCTCACCGCACGGAACGGTCGGGGTCAGTAGGTGAGTTTTCACAGGGCACCGTGGGTGTCCGACATCTCGCGGTGATCGAGCCGAAGCTGATGCCGCCTCGGGGTCACGCCGGGATGCTGCGCCGGGTGCGCCGGCTTGAGCTGGTCGATTGCGAACCCGAGGGATGCTGACCGAGAGGGAAGCGGCGCTCGTCGTCACGAGTCTGGGCGATTCCGGCCAACCGTCCCGCGGCTTCTGGTCAACGGCAGCGCAGCCGAGCGGCGATGTCGTCACGCTCCGCGGATCTGGACGTCTGCCGCGTACAACCATTACTGGACAAGGAGGCCGCAGTGAGCGACACCCATCTAGCTGGCGGCGAGTTGGTCGTGTATACGATCGCCCAGACCGCTGTCGACAACGAGACGTACTTCTGCGACCTTGATGCCGTCGTCGGCGACGGAGACTTCGGCCACTCGCTGGCTCGCGGATTCGAGGTCGTCATCTCCGACTGGGATTCGCTCGAATACTCCGACATTGGCGGTCTCCTCAAGCGGGTCGCGATTGTCCTCAGCAAGAAAGTCGGCGGCGCTTCCGGTCCGATATGGGGCACTGCCTTCCTGCGGGCAGGGGGGTCGCTGGCGGGGGCCGGCGAACCGACCGGGGAGCAGGTGATCGCTGCGCTCCGCTCCGCGATCGAGGGGATAAAGCAGCGCGGGACCTGCGACCTCGGTGACAAGACACTGCTCGACGCGCTCGTGCCTGCTGTCGACGAACTCGACGCGGCGCTCCCGGAGGGGCCTGACGTGGCGCTTGAGCGCGCGGCGGCGACGGCGCGCGAGCGGGCCGAGGCGACGAAGGGCATGCTGGCCAAGCGCGGTCGGGCGTCCTACACGGGCGAGCGGAGCCGCGACTCCGCCGACGCGGGTGCGATCGGCATCGCAGTGATATTCGAGGCCGTGAGCAAGGCCTGGCGCGAGGCAGGGGCGCCGCTCGCCTGAGTTCGGCACGCGGTCTGCCGCGGCCGTGGAGCGGTGCTGATGTGACCCATCAGGATCGACAAGCAAGTCAAGCTCGACGACGAGCTCAAGGAACTGTTCGATGATCCCGCCGAGGTCGCGGTCCGCATTTTCTAGCCGGTGGCGGTGTCGGCCGGTCTCCGCGCCGGCCGAGACCGGAGGTCTCAGCGCGGTCCCGCCGCGCCGTGCTCGCGGACGAAGCTCACCATCGCGTCGGTCGCCTTGGAGAACTCCCGGGCGGTGATCTTCAGGCACGTGAGGTCGTCGAACTCGTCAACAGTCAGCCCGTCAGGCTCGTACCCACGGGTGAAATAGGGGATCTTCTCCAACCGGACCATCACCTCGCGGGGTATGTTCTCCCAGATGCGAGGCGTCAAGGACAGCGCCTGGCACTGCGGAATGAAGTCGGTCAGGAAGGCGGGCGGGAGGGTGAACACGACGTCCGCACCGGCAGTGTGCTCGAGATGCCAGCAACCATGTTTCTCGGGTCCGACCCGGACGGAGCACATGAGCATCTTGCTCGGGTACGCGCGCTCGCGGAACAGCCGGAATGCTCGCTTGAACACGGCGATGCCCGCCCAGCGGCGATCCTCGAGGGTCAGGTCGATCCCGCGCTCCTGGGCGTCTGTCTCGAAGTCTGGCGCGGTCTCCCAGCGGGCGCTCATGTCGGTGACCACGGATTTCCATCGGGTCAGGTCGACACCGTCCGCCCGCGCCTCGAGCAGCCCCGCTTGGACGTTCTCGGCAGCAGCTACGAACTGCCCCACCGTGTACGCGAGGGTGCAGTTCGTCGGGATGCCGCGGCGGGTCAACTCCCGCAGGACCGGCATTCCCTCGCAGGTCCCAGGGACCTTGACCATCACGTTCGGGCTGAGCGCGGATAGCTCGATCGCCTGGCGGATCATCGTCTCAGTGTCGAACGTCTTCCGGGGGTCGACCTGCGCGGAAATGTGCCCGTACCGGTAGCCGCTGGCCAGGTGCACGGGCATGAACGAGTTCGCCCCCAGGCGAACCACTTCCTTGTAGGTCGCCCAGAACATCTCCTCATCGCGCGCCCGCGGGTGGGCGGTCCGGTACGCTCGAATCCATCTCGCCCAGCGGTCGGGGTCGTCGCGCATCGCCGCCAGCGACAGCGGCGGATTGGTGGTGACGCCACGAAACAGCGTGGCTTCCGGATGGTCGGGATCCCAGAGACGCAGCAGCGCGGCCCCGAGCTCGGCGCGCTCCTCAGCTGCTACGGCCTCCAGCATCTTCTCCCGCCACGTCTCGTACACGAGCGGGGACGAATCCCACCAGATCTCCGTGCCAGGGTTGACGGTGGCGAGCCGCTCCACGACCGACCGCGTGACTGTCGCCTTGTCTGTCAGCACAACCATCGTCTGTACCTCCTGGGAATCCCGCTTCGCACATTTGCCGCAACTGAATCGGCGGCGCTGATGACGACGCACGGGCCGCATTTGCGTGATCGCGAGTTGGGTGTCCCGGCGAGCCTCCCTCGGACCCAAAGGCGAGAACCGTCATGAGACGCTTGCATGAATCGAATCTTGAGCCGCTACGGCAGGGACGCCATCGTGGCCATCTACCGTGATGGCTGCGGATTAACCGCGGACTTGCCTGATCTCGTTCCGGGCCTGTTGCCGCCCTCGCAGTGGGACATCCTCGGCGCGGCGCGTATCTACCGCCCCGTGGTTCCCCCACCTGCGGGCGGACGGACGTCCCCGATCTAAGCTGCAGCTGAGCCCGGGCCACCAGCCCTGGAGGCTGCGTCGGACGATTTGCGATGGTCCGCGCGCCACCTCGACGCACTGCTTCATCCGTGACGGAGCAGTCGTCTCCCCCACCGTTGCGACGCGGCTGCTACCGGACATGGGCGGTCACGCAAGGCTCACCGTCCAGGCGCAAAGCAGCGCAAGTGCGAGCTGATGCTGACCGGGGAGGGCCTGGATCTCTGGGGGTTCATGCCGTGCCGATCACGGGACAGTCCACGAACGTGATCCTGTGGTCCTCCGCGAGCGCGGCGACGCGGTCCACGTCCGTGTCCATGCTGGTCTGGAGCCAGAGAGCGCCGTCCGGCACTGACTCCGCTGCCTGCCCCATCACCGCTAGGAGCGCGGCGGTGTCGGTGAGCATGGTGATCACGAACGCGGCCTCGCGCACCGCGTCGGCGGGCGTCTCGGCCAGCATCGCCCCGTCGGCCGCCAGGACGCGCGCCTTGTCGGGGGTGCGGTTCCACACGCGTACCTGGAAGCCCGCCTTCAGCAGGTTGCGCGCCATCGGCGCGCCCATCATTCCGGTGCCGAGAACCGCGACCCGCTTAGCCATCAGCCGGTCACTGCCCGAGTGCCCGACCGGAGTCGCCTCGGGCTGGGGGTATCGCAGGATGTCCTGGCTCATGGTTCCTCCCGGGATTGCCGTCTCAGGGTGATTAGGCGGTCGCCGTCGCCTCGTTCTCCGGCGGCCGGCAGGACGTTGGGTGTCCTGCCGGCCAGCCAGGACGAGCTCAGCCTACGGACACGGGCTGATCGTGCGATGCGAGAGGCAAAGGCGCTGGCCGATTTCGCGGTTGGACAGCCCGTCCGCCGCTAGCTGGGCGATCTGCAGCTCCTGCGCCGTCAGTTGATCGCGAGCCTCGGGCACGCGCCGCCGGCTGCGTTCCCCGGATGCGCGCAACTCGCGGCGCGCCTGCTCGGCCCACGTCGCGCATCCGAGCGCGTCGAAGGTGTCTCGCGCGGCGCGCAACACCCCGCGGGAGTCGGCAACCTGCCGGTGGCGTCGGAGCCACTGGCCGTATGCGAGCTGAATCCTGGCGCGCTGGAACGGCCACCCGGGTCAGGTCGCTTGACAGCGCCTCGTCGAAGCGATCGCCGGCCTCCGTCGGATCCGCCACGAGCGCCCGGGCATGGCGCAGACCGAGTTCGATCCATGTGCCCGGACGGTCCGCGAAACTCGCCTCGACCTGCGAGACGCGTGCGCGCGCGGCCTCGAGCTGGTCGACGTGGCGCGCGGCCTCAGCGAGATCCGCGATCAGCCAGGATGAGATCACCGGGTGGTACGCGGAGTCGGCCGGGTCGAACAGACGCTCAGCAGATGCGTACGCGTCGCGGTGGCGGCCTGAGACCAGCGCGGCCAGCACCTTTCCGAACTGGGCGAACGCCATCGTGATGTTCGCGCCCACCGGCTCTGCGACCATCTCGGCCCGTGCGGCCATCAGCTCGGCCGTCTGCTCGTCGCCGCGCATCGCGGCTACGAGCGAGGTCGTCGTGTCGGCCGCAGCCGCCGCTTGCGGGTCCGCGAATTCCTCGGCGAGACGCCTCGCCTCGTCGGCCGCAGTCAGCGCCACGTCCCAATCGCCGACACGGGCGGCCATACACGCGTAGAGCCTCAGCAACCGCGGCAGATGCCGGAGTCTTCCGTCCGTCCGCAGTCCGTCGACTGCCACCTTCAGGAAGCCGGCACCCAGGTCGAACGCGCCGACGACGAGCGCGGCCGGCCCAAGGAAGCGACCGGCACCGGTGTCCAGTCGCGTGTCGCCTGCCGCGCGCTTCAGGCGGGTGAGTACCCCGGCCGCGTGACCCATCGGATCCGCATAGGCGTGGACCGCGAATACGCGCGGGTCTTCGGCATTCACATCGCCCAGGCGATGGGAGGCGTCGATCAGCGCCCGCCTCGCCTCGGGACCCGGATCGACCCACCAAGCGCGTGAGGCGACCAGCCAGAGGAGATTGACGCGCAGATCATGGTCGCTTGCCGCTTCCGCTTGTTCCGCCGCGGCGATCAGGGAATTGAACCGCTCGGCATCGAGCGGGCGTGTCAACGCGATCTCCTCGACCCATGTGACCCGTGCGCGGTCCAGCTCTCCGAGTTTCAACTGGCTGACCTCTCCCAGTAGCGGCACCAGGAGATCTCGCCGGCCGATCTCCACGGCGAGCCCGGCGGCAGCGAGCAGGCGTCGGCTGCGGCTCGCTGGTTCACCGAGCTCGGCTGCGCGTCTCATTGCCGTGACCGCGACCGCGCCCCTCCGTCGTGCCCATCCTCCTGCTTCCTCCAGTTCGAAGGCGATGTCCTCATGCTCGCCGGAGAGCAGCGCGGCGCGGTGTCATGCTCGCCGGTGGGGCTGGTCGTGGAGCACATCGGCCAGCGCCTCATGGACGCGCCGGCCTTCCGCGAGGCCGGCGTTCTGCGCGACCGCCGAGCGGATGAGTGGATGCCGGAAGCGGATCGTCTGCAGATCGGCGGTCACAATGCGTGCCTCGACCGCCGGACCAGCGACATCGAGATCCACGACAGTGCCGGCAACAGCGGTGCTCGCGGCCAGGATTTCGTCGAGTCCGTCCTCGTCGCTCAGCGCCGCCACCAGCAGGAGGAGACGAGTCGCGTCAGGCAGACCTGACACGCGGTCGGCAAACGCACGCTCGAGCCGGTCGGTCAACGCCACGCCGCCGGCCCACCACGGTTCGTCCTCGCGGCGGCCGAGCGCGGCCGGCAGCTCGAGGATCGCAAGTGGGTTCCCGGCCGCTGCGCGCAAGACACGGGTGCGAGCTGCGGCCGGAAGGCCCGGAGCGGACCCATCGAGCAACGCTGCGGCCGTCGTATCGTTGAGCGCCTCGACCTTGTGCTCTGGCAGGCCGACCTCACCGAGCGCTGAGGGATAACCCTCGCGGATGGCTATGAGCACAACTATCGGATCAGACTCGATTCGCCGCGCGACGAACGCCAGCACATCCGAGGTCGCGCGGTCGAGCCAATGGGCGTCTTCGACGACGACCAAGAGCGGAGCGCCGGTCGCGACGGACTGCACACCACTCGTGGAGAGCACCGCCATACCGCGCTCGCGCGCGATCCGCTCACACATGGACAGCAGGCGCGACTTGCCGATCCCGGCTCGCCGCGAAACACGAGCGCCTGGCCTCGCGTGGCAACCTCGTCCAAGAGCGACGTCAGAAGGCTCCGTTCCTCGAGGCGACCCAACAACGGCGCAGCCTCGCCATGACCCGGCCCGAGCATGACTCGCTCATCCTCCCACGCTCCAACAGTCTCGTGTTGCACGCGTGCGGACCGACCGAGCGCGCGCCCCCACAGCTCGAATTTCCGCGTCGCCTGGCGAACGGTCTACGGCGACTGCGACGAGGCGGTCGCGCCGTCGGCGTTCAAGCGACTGAGATCTCACGCGCTGGCGGTCACCGGATCCTGAGGTTCAAGCCAGCCGCGGATTCCGCGCCTGCAGGGACTCGACCCCGGCGTCCGGCGTAGGCCCTGAGATTCGCCCAGAACCAGGGCCCGCGTCCGCACAGCGTGATGTTCGTAGAGCGTTGGGTAGTGCGACGCCTGCCCGATGTCGGACGCGCCGCCGGTCGTGGCGGCCGGAAGCGTGCGGTGGTGGATCCCCTGCGGACGGCTCGGATCTCGGGGCGTGGGGCGCCATTACGGGTACTCTGGTCCGCAGGATCGGCGCGGATGTTCGGAAAGCACAAGTTGATGCGGGACGGGGCGCGTGCGAGAGCGGCGGTGGTTCTCGCCAAGCGCAGCGGCGGCGTGCCGATGGATGGCGGATATTCAGCCGTGGCGTACCACCTTGAGTTACGGATTCAGTTTGATGATGGATCGAGCAGCGAGGTCTCATGCGAGGTTGGCGGCGCTCTCACGGGCACGGACCTTAGTTTCTCCGAGGGCGACATCGTTCCGGTTCGATATGACCCGGCGGACCGCTCCAAGGTCGCGGTAGACGTGCCGGCCATGGAGGTTGTCAGGAGAGCGAACGAGGATCAGCTCAACCGGCAGGCGATCGACCGGGCAGAGGCCAAGCTCGCTGAGGAGATGCGGGCCACGCCAGGTGCTTCGGGCAACACGCGGGAGTACGTCAAGGCGGAGCTCGAGCGGGCACGGAGGTTCAACACGCCGATCGGCATTCGCGTTTCCCAGAAGCTGCAAGAGGCCTGGGTCGCCGGGCGGATCCAGATAGAGAGCGGCGATGAGTTGGCGATGCGCAAAGCATTCGATGACCTCAAGGCCGAGATTCGGCGTGAAGTGACCGATGAACTCATCAGGCCGCCACTGCCAGATTGACGGACCTCCGGCCCGTCCCCGACGGTTTTCGCTTCAGAAACCGGATGTGGCGTACCTGCAGCGCCCGGCGATCGGCCGTCCGGCGGTCCTTTGTGCGACGCGGCGACCCCATTGAGGAACCGCCTCAGGGGACGCTCGGGATCGTCCGCTGATCGATGCGCCTCTGAAACCTCGGCTTCGTTAGCGTGGCTCGCTTCGACAGGAAGCGGCAGGCTCGGTTTCGTGGCTGCCCTGGCGACAAACCGGCAGTCTGCTCAGAGCCTTGGTTTCCGCGCGCAAACGAAGGGAGCCACGGCAGGGGTAGGACGCCCGCGGGGTCGCGGGGACTCCCCACCATCCAGCCGGCGCAACGCCTAGGGGCGGTCGCGACCCGCTGCGGCGGCTGCCGTCTCAGGCTTGGCGCAGGCGCTGATCGCCAGCCTTTGAGCCCTCCCCGGCGCTCATCGACGGCCGGTCCGAACGGGTGATCAGAGCTACCTTGACCGCATGGACCTCAGCTCCGTGATCGCTGATGTGCGTCACGCGCCGACACTGGCTGACTGCCCCTTGGATTTGTGACGACAATCGTGGCGCCGTAGGCAATCGGACCCGCCGCACGAGTTTGCGCTCGGTCCCATCGCGCTGTGTGTGTTGCGGGCGCCCGCAACGATCATGCGCTTCGATCCGCCGTTCCGGCGGATTGGATCAAGCCGTGAAACGACACGTCAGTCCGTGCGGCCTGTTCGTGACTGACTGCGACGAGTGCGTTGACGACGCGCGGGGAGAATTGCTTCCCTGACTCCCGGCGGATGTGATCCAGTGCCGCGTCCTGATCGGGTCCGCGCCGCAGCGTGCTGTACGCGTTACACGCGGCGACGATCTGCGCGATCAGCGGGATCCTGTCGCCCGTGACGACATCGGAAGCACGATCGGCGCCGTCAACCTGAGGGCGTTCGACGGCGACGACGGATCCTCGAACGGGATCACGCTCGTCGGAGCGGGCCCCAGCCAGACGATCCTGGACGGAGACGGTGCCTTCGGCCGGGTCGTGGACGTCACCGGCTCGGCGTCGATGGCGATTCGCGGCCTGACGATCCGGGGCAGTGCCGACGACGGCCTCGACGCCACCCAGGGCAACCCGGTCACCTTGAGCGACGACGTCGTGCGCGACAACGGCGGGTTCGGCATCTCCGGCGCCAACCTTCAGATCACCGGCACGACGATCTCCGGAAACGGGACGACCGGCCTCGACGTCGAGTGCGGCATCGTCGCGACGAACGACACGGTCGCGAACAACACCGGCGTCGGCGTGCACATCGACTGCGCCAATCCCGGCGACGCCCTGAAGAACCTCACCGTCGCCGGCAACGGCGGCGCGGGCATCAGGTTCACCGAGAGCATCGAACTCGACAACTCGATCCTCGCCGGAAACACCGGCGGCGACTGAGACCTATCCAACAATCCGGCCGGCAGTAACGATCTCATCGGCTCCGGGACCTGCGGCACGTCGCTGACCGGCGTCGTCACCGGTGATCCTCTACTCGGGCCGTTGCAGGACAACGGCGGTCCAACGCCGACGATGGCGCTCGTAGCTGGGAGCCCCGCGACCCGCGATCGACGCTGGCGAGGACTCTCTATGCCCCACCACTGACCAGCGCGGCACACCTCGCGCGCTGGGCCCGCACTGCGACATCGGCGCGTTCGAGCTGCAGGCCGCGAACCACCCACCGACCTGCTCCGCATACAACGGCTTCGCCTCGACGGGCGGGACACTCCACGACGCGGTTTCGTGCAGCGATCCGGACGCCGGTGACCACGTCACCGTCGCGGCCGTGGCCGGGCCGGCGAACGGGACGCTCGTCCTCACCCCGGACGGCACCTTCTCGTATACGCCCGCTGCCGGCTTCAGCGGCACTGACGGCTTCACGTTCCCGGCGACCGATTCTCAAGGCATGACCTCGAACGTCACCACGGCGACAATCCAGGTCGGGAACACTCCCGTTGGCGCCAACGTGACGGTCGCGCCGGCCGCCGGCTTGACCCTGACGTTCGCCGCGGTGACCGCCGCCGGCGAGACGTCCGCGACCTCAAGCACCACGGGACCGTCGGCCACCGGGTTCCAGGTCCCCGGCGGCTCGCTCTACTGGGACATCACGACCACGGCGACCTACGCGGCCCCGATCCTCGTCTGCCTTCCCGTGCCGACGGGCGTCACGAACCCCCATCTGATCCACTTCGAGAACGGCCAGCCGGTTGACGTGCTGCCGACCGAAATGCTGAACGGCGACGTCTGCGGGCACGTGAACTCGCTCTCGCCCTTCGTGGTCGCGGTTCCGACCGCGTCGGCGTCCGCGCTCGCGTACACGGGCCCGACGAGCGTGACGTTCGGCCCGGTGGCGCTGTCGGCTCGGCTCACCGATGCCTCGACGCACGCGGGACTCGGCGGTCGCACCGTCGTGTTCACAGTCGACGCCGGCGCCCCGATCGACGGCACCACGGCCAACGGCGGAAGCGTCTCGGTGACGACGCCGCTCCCGCTCGCGCCGGTTTCACACACGGTGACCGCGAGCTTCGCGGGCGACGCCGCCGCATCCGCGTCGCAGACGACCACGACTCTGACGGTGACGAACTCCGCCCACGGATCGGTCACAGCGATCGCGCTGAAGCTGACGAGCGGCGGTGCGCTCGAGCTGCATGCCAAGGTCGGCACCGCCGGCAAGCTCGTCGGCGAGCTCGTCTACGACGGTCCGCACCGTCTCTACATCGCAACCACGATCACCGCACTCGGGATCGGCGCCGACGGGCACAGCGCATGGATCGCAGGCAAGGACGCGGCCGGTCACACGTTCCTCGCGAACGCGGTCGACGCCGTCGGGCACAGCGACAAGCTGCGGCTGTGGCTCGACGGCACGCTCGTCGACGGCGACGGCTCGCTGCGCCTCGGCGGCGTGCGAGTCGACGCACAGCGGCTAGGTGTGGGTGTCCCGGCCGCTGTGTCTCGCAACGGCCGCCCGTGGACCGCTTCCGCAGGTCGGAAATGATGAGGAGGATTTCAATGTGGCTTTTTAGGATCGACACGCTCTGCCGTGTCGCACGTGAGAGCGGTCGGGGTCCTGGGACCGATTCAGAGATGCTTGCTCACCGGGATCCTTGCGATGGGGCTGTGGGTCGTGCCCGCCCCGGCGTTCGCGCAGGCGGGTCCTGATCTGGTCGTGTCGCGTGTCTTCGTCACGGGGGGCGCACACCCGTATCTGCTCGTCGACGCTTTTGGCAACACGCAGCCGTTCCAGGTGCACGTCACGACGAAGAACGTTGGCCATGCCACCGCCGAGCCGTCAGAGACGAAGGTCACTTTGCTCGGCGTGTGCCCCAACCACACGACGGCGACGGTGTTGGTTCCGGTTGGCCGGCTTGGCCCGCGAGGCACTGACACGACGATCGTGCCGATTGGTGCGCACCCCGGTTTCAAACTCGGGTTCGTCAGCCTGTACACGCACGCAGATGCCAAGAACGCGGTGCCGGAATCGAACGAACGCAACAACCTGCGGAAGTGGCGTGAGATCCCGGTGCTCGCGCGTAGGTAGGTGGCTGATCTATATGTTCAAGACGCATGAGGTATCGAGCCTCAGCAACACGGACTTGCTCGACCGGACAATGACCGGATCGTCGCAGTTCCAGTTCACGCGATTCGACGCGAGTACCGACAGCTTCGTGTACTCCGCCACCGCAAAGCTCATCGAGACGGTGCAAGGAACCGTCGGCGGTTGCACCGCGATGGGCCAGGGGATGGCCGCTCAGAATCCCTGGCCCCTGCCAAGCGAGCTCAGGATCCGAGGGGACCTGACGGGGTACAGCGCGACGATCGACACGACGACCGAGCCACCGTTCACGATCACCGACAGCTGCGGAGGAACCCCGAACTTCAAGTTCATCAACCTCGAGACCGAGTCAGGCTCTGGACCAGTCAATTCGATGCGTCCGTCGGACGACGAACTGAAAGATCGCGGGAGCATAGGCTCGATCCTGAAGACGGACTGGACCTGGGACTTCCTCGCGGGCGTCCCGTAGAGGACAGCTCGAAGACCATGTGCTCAATCCCGACTCGGCCTGATCGGAGTGCTGGTGCGTGGGGAGAACCAGTTCCGGGCATCGCGCCCGGTAGCCGCGGCTGCCTGACCCCGCGAGCAATCACCTGAACGGGATCGAGATCCCCGCTCCGATCAACCTTGGCTGCGAAGCTCCACAACAGATCGAACTTGAGGTTTGGATGCAGATGCTCGGCCGCACGTATGTTCTTGATCCGGCCGATCGGCGTCGCGGGCTCGGGCTGCCGGCTGGTCGATGCGCTGCCCGCACGCCGAAATCCGTCGTCAACTCGAGCGTGTCGGGCGGCGCTAAATGAAGTACGAGACGGCGAGGATGGGCGCACACGCGGCCGGATTGTTCACGCAATCCTTGCGGTCGATCACCGCTTAGTTAAAGTTAGTGGATGTTTGGTCGCCGCCGGCCTGCTTGGCGTGGTCCATCGCGATGTTCGCAGAGGAAATGGCGTGGCCTGCCTCAGTTTCCCGTCGGCGCTGAACAGTTTGATGCCGACGCTCCAACCAGGATGCTCCAAATGGTCAGATCTCTCCTCGCCACCCGGCTTCGAAGTCACGCTGTAGGTAGGTGAGGACCGGCACTCCGAGCGTCGGGAGGTGCGTTGTCGACTCCGCCACCTCGTCTGTTCGGAGCCACGGTTGGAGGTATCTCCCGGCTGGGAGGCCTGCGAGCTCTCCGCGCCCGGCCGGGTCGAACGGGCGGGGCTCGATGTCGGCGCCCGCAGCGGCGGCGATGGCCTCCGCTGCGACGTCGGCCTCCTCAGTGGCCATCCCGCCGGACTTTACGGGAAAGGTCGTGATATCTCCGACCGCCCAGACGTGCTCTAGTCCTTTGACGCGGCAGCGCTTGTCGATTTCGACGAATCCGTGCTCCTCGACCGGAACGCCGCGGATCGGCCGCCCGCGCAGTGTCGGCAGCGCGACGACTCGATCGACGTCGACCCGCTTTCCCGAGGGATGTGCCACCAGCACCCCAGGCTGTCCGGGCTCTATCTCGACCTGGTTGGCGAAGACGACCGCCACGCCAGCTTCGCGCAGCGCGTCCGAGACGGCCGTGACCGCCTCGTTGCCGAGCATCTCTAGAGGTGACCGTTCCGGCGTGACCAGCGACGTTTCGATCTCGAGTCCCATCCCACGCGCATCTTGCGTAAACATCAGCGCCAATTCGTACCCACGCAGCGGCCACGCCGGCCCAGACGGGATCACCACGGCCAGCCTTCTGCTGTACCCCAGCTCGAAGTCTCGGAGTAGCCCGCCGAGAGTATCGGCTCCGGTGCGGTCGTCCCAGGTCGTCGCGTGCTGGACCACCGGAACCGGGTCGGCTCCCAGGGCCAGCACCAGCTCGTCATACTCGAACTCCCGGCCAGCCGTCGTGCGCACCACCCTGGCTGCCGAGTCAACCGCGCTGACATTGAGGGGGAACCGTTGCGCGCCCGCGTCAGCGAGGAGGCGCTCGAGGGGAATCCGACGCATCCGACCGACGGGGTAGGGCGCTTTGGCCGCTATCGGGTGGTAGACGAGCTCGTCCTCGGGAGCGATGAGCGCGATCGCGACGCGATCCCCGGCCAAGGAGCGCAGCGCCATCACCGTTTCGAGAGCCGCCATCCCGCCCCCGGCAATCAGTACCCGCATCGGCACTTCAGCCATGGCCCCCGCTCAGCTGTCCGGGTTGGGGGCCATCCGCCTAATCCTCTCCGATCACGACCCACGACGCAAGCGGGCCAGCGGCAAGGAGACGGAGTCCCGTGTGTGTGCGTGTGTGGCATGGTTCACCTGCTGCTGCGGGCGCCATACGTCGTTGTGGCTGAGCAGCGCGGGGGTCAGCCGTTCACCGTGGGGGTGCCGGGCGCCGGGGCGAACCTCGGCTCTCCAGATGGGTTCACCGCGTACGGGTAGGTGGCGAACTACCGGTCGAACGACCGGTTCTTCTGGAACACGATCACGATGTGCTTGATCGGCGTGGCGGTCGGAAGCGCCTCTGCGTTGTCGCCGCGATGGTGTTGAGCTCGCGCACTCGCTCGACGGGGGCTGTGGGCGGAGGACGCGACTGCCTCGGACCCGAGAGCGAGTAAGACCGCCAAGACGCCTGCCGCTGCGGTGATTACGGGAGCGATCCGTGCGCGACCGACGCCGTTGCGACGACGCAAGGTAAGCGGCCTCGTTCGAGAAAGCGGTTACGTGCGTTGCCATCGAGGCCTCCTCGTTCGCGCGCCACCGGTTTTTCGTTGCGACGGCCCGTTCCTTCACGACCCAGTTACGAGAGATGACCTTCTGAGGCGCCGGCACGTGGGCCGGTATCGAGCCGAAAGGAGACGTACATGAAGCGGGCTACGTGCGTGCTCGCGCTCGTGGCTGAAGGCGCCATTCCCGGTACCGCGGTCCCGCCGCCATGAGCAACCGGCGTCCAAATCCGTCAGGCCAATCCAACCCGAAACGAGAAGAACGAGCCTCACGATGACCTCTCGCGCGTTCCTCGACCGCCGGCTGATCGCCGCGCTCGCGGCGCTCGCGGCGCTGCTAACCCCCGCGGTGGCCAGCGCCGTTTCCAGCGCCACGGCCTCCGGTACCAAGCCAAGGCCCCACGCCAGTCACGGCGCACGGGGCGGATACGGCGGGGGATCGAACGGATACCGCCGCAGCCCCGAGCACTACACGATCGGGTTGTTCGGCGACATGCCCTATGGCGCCCTCGGCCGCTCGCAGTACCCGAACCTGCTCGCCGACATCAACCACAGCGACGTCGCCTTCTGGATCTTCGACGGGGACCTGCAGGCCGGCGGCGACGGGCCGTGCAATGACAGCCTCTACACAACTTCGCTGGCGAACTTCAACACGCTCGAGCGGCCGCTGATCTGGGTCCCGGGCGACAACTACTGGACCGACTGCTGGGGACGCTACGGCGCGGCGCAGGCCCCTTACCACGACCCGATCGGGCGGTTGAACTTCGAACGCCAACTGTTCGACTCGACCAACCAGAGCCTCGGTCAGAGGACGCTGACGCTGAGGCGCGAGTCAAGCGAGGGCGGCCAGTACGCGAGCTACTCCGAGAACGTCCGCTGGGTCTACGGACCCGTGGTCTACATCGGCCTCAACGTCCAGGGCTCCAACGACAACTATCCGTACCCCGAGACGGATGGCGTTGCCGCCGCGGTGATAACGCGCAGCGACACCGAGATCCAGCGCGAGCGAGACGAGGAGACCGCGCGTAAAGCGGCCGATTTGCACTGGTTTGCTTTGCTCTCGCCGCGAAACCTCGCGTCACTCGGCCCCAGAGACCCCAATCGCGGGAATCGAGGTCTCAAATGCCCATCGCTCGGCGAACAGTCGGCCGAGCTCTGGGCAGCTCTACTCGCCGGCGACGAGCGGGGCGCGCGTGTAGTCGGCCCGTGACACCTGATTCGCCGTGATCGCGGTACTCAGCTCGGAGTACCGCGACGCTCTCCGGATCGTTCCAGCTGAAATCCCGCTCGCGCTCAGACCACAGTTCTGCTTCGACCGTATCGCAATGTCAGACGTTGCAAGCAACCGGAGCGTCAGAGACTGCGGGTCTCGCCGAGAGCGTGGCGAGGCCGGCGAGCGGCTATCCGTCCACGGCGCTCACACTTACGCCCGCGCGGCCGATTGACTAGGGCAACCCGACCAAGGAGGTCACCCCATGCACATCCCTGCCGTCACAGCAACGCCAGCCCACGCGTACTCCGGACCGGCGAAGCTCGCAGGCGACAACGATGGTGACGGCCGCAAAGGCGCAGCCGCACTCAATGATGGCGATGCGGCTGCCCGCACCGCCGGGAAAGCGATCGCAGCGACCGCGAACACGGTCGACATCAAGGCGTGATCGCAAGGGACCAAGCTCGACACCGCCCGCTCACTCGCGGCGGTTCGAGCCGTCCACTGTGGACCGCCAGCAAGGAGCGGCAGTGCTCGCGTGATCTGCGCCGCCGAGACGCACGCTTGCCCCGCTCAATCCAGACGGTCGCGACGCCCGCGTGCTGACGCGATCCCAGCCAACGAATCACCTTCGAAGCAGAAGCCGGCGGCAATCTCGAGCTGGGTCCCATTGTTCAGGACCAGGGGCGCTCAGGTCGGTGCCTCTCGCGGCTGCCGCTTTGATGACGCGACGTGCATCCCGCCGCGCTGGCGCGCGCCGTCCGTTGCGTGCGGCAAGGAAGGCGTTTCGCTCGACGACCGCCGCGCTCGCCGGCGCGTCCGCAAGCCAATCTGACCGTCGCACGTTCCGTGCGTCCGCTCGAGGCTGTGGCGCCGGCGCTGGCAGGCGTCTCACCGGGGACCGTCAGCGGACGGTGCTGCCAGCGTGGTCTCGGGCCTCATCCAGAGCGCGCGCAATCCAGAGCGCGCGCAAGTGTACTCGCGGCCGGTCCACGAACGGCCTCGGAGGATGGTGCGCGCTTGCCCTTGGGCTCGGACGCTGAGATCGTTGATGTCGGGTACCGGACGTGGGATCCGGCTCGCGGTGGCTCAGGCGCGCGCGGCTCGGGATCGGGCCCAGGGGAACCGGCAGCGGCGTTTCGAGGGCGAGGGGTATGTTGCTAGGGATGATTGTGAGTGGAGGGCTCGACGCTGGGGAGTTGCTCGGTGCGTCACTGCCGCATCTGGTGCCCGAGCGAGTGGTCGAGGTCGCGTCGGCGCGAGCGGGCTGTTCGGTCGCGGCGTATGTGTTAGATGTGGAGGGGTCGTTCGCGCTGCGCTTGGCAGGCGATGTGGAGCGGTTTCCCGAGCGGTTCCCCGCGCCTGTCGGCGTCGGCCCGGAGATCATTCCGGAGGCTCTGCCGCAGTTGCGGGAGCTGGTGATCGACCACGTTGGGCCGTGCGTGCTTTGGCCGATGCTTGTGCGCGATCGCGTGATGGGCTTTCTGCTCGCTCGCGGCCGGCCGGCGGTTGATCTCGGGGCGTTTGGGTGCCAGGCAGGCTTGGCGCTGGAGCTGGTTTCCGGGTACACGGACGCGCTGCATGCCGTGCGTCGGCGCAAGGACACCCAGCCCGCCGCTGAGATTCAGCAGAACCTGCTGCCGCCGCGGCTTGCTCGCGTTGACCGGGCCGATGTGGCCGGAGGGGTGCTGCCCGGCTATGACGTTGGCGGGGATTTCTTTGACTACGCCGCCAACGCGGACGGGCTGTGGCTCGTCGTCGCCGACGCGACGGGCAAGGGCAACTCGGCCGCGGCGCTGTCCTCGCTGGCGATCGGCGCGCTGCGTGCCGCCCGTCGGGCCGGCGGTGGGCTAAAGGACGCCGCGCAGCTGTGCGACGAGGCGGTCCTGTCGCTCGATATGGGGCTGTACTTGACTGTCGTGCTGGGGTCCTGGAATCCCGATGCGTATCGGCTTCGCTGGATCAACTGCGGCCATCCCACGCCGCTGGTCCTGCGCGCCGACGGGCGGGTCGACGAGCTCGATGGCGAGCGTACCTATCCGCTCGGCATCCGGTTCAGTGAGCGCGTGTTTCCGGTTCTCAGCGCGGTGGTGGGCCCTGGGGACCGCCTCTTGATGTACTCCGACGGGGTCAGCGAGCGCCGCACCGCTGACGGCGGCCGCATCGGCGAGCGTGGCCTGCGTACCATCCTTGCCGAGCTCGGTCCGCGATCGGCTGCGACGACGGTGCGCGGCTTACAAGACGCGGTGATCAGGGCCTCGCCTGACGCGTTGCGCGACGACGCCACGTTGCTGGTGGTCGCGCCCCACGACTAACAATCTAAGCCGGCCCACCCCGATGCGACCCAGCTTCGCCTGTGGCATTGGGGGTAGCCTTCGACGGTGCGCGACCAAACAAGCAAGCCGACAACAACCATGCTCGGCGAAGTGGCGGTCGTCACTGTGAGCGGCGAGTTCGATTTCGCACTTTGCATCAAGCTCGCCCCCGAGCTCAACGCCGTCCTGCGCTCCGAAGCCCGAGCGATCGTCATCGATCTCGAGGCTGTCTCGTTGGTGGACTCCTCGGGAATCGCACTGCTGCTCAACGCCTTCCGCCGCCTAGACCATGCCGGACGCCAGCTCGCAATTGCCTGTCCGATGGGATCGCCGCGGCGCGCGTTCGAGCTGACGGCCCTCGATCGGCAGCTGCCGATGCACGAGACCCGCCGAGACGCGCTTGCTGCGGTCGCCGCCAGCTGACCGCAATCGGTAAACCGTGACCGCGATCCCGCGCTGCCAGCACCGTCGGTCAGAACTCAGACAAGAACCAGGTCTCGCGCGTGACGGACCATGCAAATCCAGGCCCCGACCTCGCCCCCGATGTTCGTACACCGACCGCTGAGCCAGACGGATCTCGACGTCATTCCGGCCGTCGAGATCGACGCCGGCGCCGTCTCAATCGCGGAACGCTCTACGAACATCGTCTCCGGGTTACGCGAGGCTTCCTTCTTTGCCGAGAAGGAGGGTTGGCGCCGGACATCAGGTCTAGCCTGCATTCGGGTTGGCGCGGGTCCCCGACTGCAACGGCGCGCCCTCGTTCGCGCGTGCGGGATTTTGCGCGTCGGTCGCGCGCCGCGGCGGATCGCGCACGGCAGCGATGCTCGTCGGGGCGATCCCCCATTCGTCGAGCGAGGTGTGCTTGCGCATGGTCGATCGTTACGGGAGGAAGTACTGACGTTTGCGGGTCCGGGCCGTTCGGCATCTACGGTGGAGAGCGTCCACGTTCCGCCCGACAAGGAGCTCAACCGATGCCGAGGATCTTTCCGTTGCGTGCGCTCGTCGCGGCGCTGTCCATTGCGCCATTCGTTAATTGCGATGCCAGGGACGGCCCGCGAGGACCGGCGAGCGGCGTGCGCACGTTCGGGCTCAGCGACCTTTCCAGCCCCAGGGGGACATGACATGAGCACCCATCAAGCAGCCGCAGGCCACGCTCACGCCCCTCGCCGCCTGCGAGGACTGGCAGCTCTACTCACGGGCGTTCTCCTAGCCCTGCTGGCTACCCCCCCCGCCCCGGCGCAACCGCGCTCGTCGCACTCACAGCCGAGTCTCACCTCGGCGTTCAGCAAGCAGGCAACTAGCCTTGACCCCTCCCAGGTGCAGGCGCAGAACGTGTGCGGGCCGGTGACCGAAGGAATGGCCCGCTGCGCCGCTCACGTTCTGCACCTGCGCTCAGGCGGCGCCGTCGTGCGCCCAAAGATGCACCCGCAAGCGACACTGGGCCGCGTTCGCGCAGCGCACCCCTTCCCCGTTCCTGGCGGCCTGGCGCGTCCCGGCGCGACGGGCGGCGCCCGCTGAAGCGGTGGGCGATGGTCCCTCGGGCCGTCCCATAACCGAACCTTCAACGGGCGGAGTCCCCGGTACTACCGCGGGTTCGGGGAGCGCATCGGTGTGCGTGCCGGGAAGCGACCCTTGACCGCGATCGTGCCGCCGGTCTTCAGGTTCCGCTCGCTGTCGCGCATCTGGCATCGCCCCCGCTCGAACGTCTCTAGGCAGTGGCAGCAGCGTTCGCGCGCGTGGACCTTCTTCTCTCGCGTGGGTCGACGACTTCCAGATTCTCGGAGCCGCGGACAACGCCTTATCGACGTTGGCGGTGGCACTGTGGCGTCAATCGTTGCGCGAGGTCAGCGCTCTGGGCAGGATCGGGACGGCCCCGGCTCAACGCGGCTGATCAAAGATCTCGCTGAGAAAGTGCGTGACGATCCAGGTGGCTACTCGCGCGGTCGTGCCGGACGGGTCACGCGCTGGATTGAGCTCGACCACGTCGAAGCCGATCACGCGACCGCGGCGCGCGACTCGACCAAGAGCGCGCGAAGCTGCCGGTAGCTGAGCCCGCCGGGCTCCGGGAGTGAGTGTCCGGGGGCGATCGAGGAGTCGAGAACATCGAGATCGATCGAGACATACAGCGCGTCCGTCTGCGGGACGGTCTCGCGTACCACCGTGCCAGCTCCGCGGTCGAGCACATCGCGCGTGGTCGCCCAGCGGCCTCCAAGCTCCCGCATCGCTTCGACCTCGGCGCGGTCGACATTGCGAACCCCAATCGCCGTAACGGTGCCCACAAACGGCAGCTCCGCCAGGCGACGCAGCTGACTCGCACCGGTCAGCCGTGCCCCATCCAAGTCATCAAGGAAGTCGCTGTGCGCGTCGATGTGCACGACATCGAACTCGCCCAGCGGCTGCATCCCACGGCCGAGCGGGTAGCTGATCGAGTGATCCCCGCCGACTGCGACCAGGAGTGCACCACGCGCGACGATCGCCCGTGCGGCGCTCGTGATTCGCCCGTAGTTCGCTTCCGTGTCCGAGCTTTGGATCGCGACATCACCGACATCCGCCATCCTGACGCCGACCAGGTAGTCGCGATCGGCCTCCACGTCATACCAGCCCTCCGCGCCCGGATCCCCGCCATCACGCTGCCGCGGATAGTAAAACTGGGCTTCTGTCGCCTCGCGGGCAGCCGCCGGCCCGCCCCGTTGCCCGGTCGGAATCCCCGGCTGCGGTGCGCCTCCGTCGTACGGGACACCGAGAAACGCCACCTGCGCATCGAGCACGTCGAGGTCGCGCACGCTCGGCACCCCAAAGAACGTCCTCGGCGCAGAGTCGATCAACGACGCAGAATGATTCACAAGCGTGAAGTCTTCCCGAGGCGTCGGCGGCACGCGTTACGAAACTGACCAATTCGACCAGAGCTCGCGTCGCCGCGGAGACCGTGCACCACGAACAGCATGGTTGCCGACAACGAAGTGAACATCGCGCTTCTCCTCAGACCAGAACCAACAGGTCCGCCGCGCCGGCCCGGCGCGCGCGGAGAACCAACCAGCAGCGGACAGTCGCCAGCGCCCTCGGAGGGGGTCCCTCGATGGCGTCCGCACGTCGCACAACGTGAACGCCCTGCGAACGCTGGCACACAGCAGCCTCGGTGATGCGTGTAACCCAAAGAGCGCGCACACGTCAGGTGACCCTTAGTCGCCGAGACGCGGACGTGTCGCATCGGATGCCAAGCCAATCAGACCGTGCCGGTGGCACCGTGGCTGTGGAATCGCCTGATCCGCTGGGCTGCGGGATGGATGCGACCGTCACACTTGAGCGCCTTCGCTCCTCGCGAACTTCGCTTACAACGGGTGGCGTCGCCCTGTCGGCTTCGGCCGGCGCGGCGAGAGCTCGGGGCACGGGTTGGATCGACGTCCACACGGGCGCGGTGTGGCGGCGTACCTCGTACTTGACTGGTGGCAGGTCGCTACAGGTCTATCCAGGAGCCGAGAGCGGCGCTAAGCTCCACCCTAGCCCAATCGCCTAAGACCAGGAGACCACGAATGAGCAACGAGCGCGAGGGGGAGCATCCGGCCCGTGCCTACGGGGCAACCGGCGGTGGGTTTGCCGAGGGCCAGGCTAACCCCGAGGAGTTTGAGCAGGACAAGGATGTAGGAAGCTTCGCGACCGGCGAGGAAGACCTTGAGAAGTTCCCAGAGGACGAGCAGCTCGGCAGCTTCGCGAAGGGCCAGGAGGACACGGATGGCCCGCAGAATGAAGAAGAAGGCACGTTCGGCACGGTGGAGAATAAGGGGGAGGAGTAGTCCGTCCGGCTTCCGGAGCTGTCTTGGGGACCGGTTCGCCACCGGGCCGCGGTGGCGCGAGCTCGGCCTCCGGTGTCGCCGATGCCCGACTCTGGCCCCAGGGTCGGCGACGATAGCGTCCAACCGGTTTGAGCAGTCGCGCGGCCGGCCAGAACCACCCATGGCCGCGCACGCCCGGCCCCGGCCACCGCGGCCGGCCCGACCGCGGCGATGAGCAGACGCCGTATCGCGACTAGAACCACTTCATCAGCATTACGGTCGCCCAGCGGCACCGTCACCGTGCACCGACCATCGCGCACGTCTCGGCTTCGCCAGCGGTGTCCCTTGAAGCTGTGCGCGGAACGCTCCAAGCCGTCTCACCAGCCAACGATCAGCGAATGGGCCACGAAGACGCCGACCCGGGAACCCGATTAGCGTTCAAGCAATGCGTTCCCGGCTGCGTCATGACCTCACGATCGCTCTCAAGGCCCGTGATCGAGCGGCGGTCGCTGCTCTGAGGTCAGCCATCGCAGCGATCGAGAACGCGGAGGCGGTTGAGTCCGTGTCCTCGCCGAGCCGAGAAACGAGCAGCGAACACATTGCCGGAGCGACGGCCGGGGTGGGCTCATCGGACGTCGCGCGCCAGGAGCTGAGCGACGCTGACGTGGCCGCGATGCTCCGTGAGCAGATCGAGGAACGCTTCCAGGCGGCCGATGAGTACGAGCAGCTCGGTCGCGGAGATGCGGGTGACCGATTGAGACGAGAAGCCGCGGTGCTACAGGTCTACGTGCAGCGGACGAACTGACCGAGCAGCCCGCGCGCACCCCAACTCCGTGTGTCCGCATGCCAACGCTCTGCGAACGCCGCGCATACATCTCTCAAACGGCGATGCACCTTAGATGAGCGCAGATCTTCAGGCCCGCGCTTCGAACGCGTCCTCGAGCGTGCCGGGATCACGCCGCGTTCCATCGATCGTGGCGGCGCGAGCCGTCTCGTGAACCGTACGAGACCTGGCCGGTGCTTGCCTGAGTAGACGCCTGGCTGGGGCCACGGGATGTGACCGACGTCGAGCGTCAGCTCGTAGTGGTCGGCGGTACGATGGGCTCTGTAACGGTCGGATCAGGAGGTTCATTGCACGGCCCGCCAGCCCGCCGCCTCGCCGCGTGTCGCGGACGATCGAAGGGCGAGAGCCGAAATCGACGATCCCTTCATCCACGTTGCCGGATCAGGCGTGACATCGGCCCGGTCGGTCCTCCCCGACGACTCGCGGACCAGAACCGAGCGGTCGTCTCTGCAAACGTCTTCGCATACGCCGACTCCACCGTCGTGCCGCCGCTCACCAGTCCTTTGCGTCGTCGTGCCTGTCCCATGTTCTCAGCGCGCCGGTTGCTCCGACCAACTCGGCCGGGCTCTCGGACCTGTCGGCACTTTGATTTGACCCATGCGATAGCGCAGCCCCTCGTCTCGCCCACCGACCCACCAGGCTTCCCCGCGGTCTCACTGGAGATCGATGAGCCGACACTGAGGACGTCCCATCAGGGCGTCTGACGGCGGCGTCACGAGGCGCTTCAAAACGGAAACCCTCAGCGGACGAGTTGATGGCGAGGACTACTCGCTCCAGGTGGTCCTCGACTGCTCTCGCCCCAGAGTCCTCGACTGCGCTCGCCCCAGAGTCCTCGACTGCGCCGCGCACCGTCGGTGGCGGAACATCAGCGCTTGGGCCGCGACGGTGTCGGGCGGCCTTTGGGAATCCTGAGCGCCGTCGGCAGGGCCAAGGCAAGGATCAGGTCGCCGTGTAGCTTGAGCTTGCCGGCGATCAGCAGTCGCTGGGGACTCGCGGTTCCACCGACCAGCCGGAGGAATGCGACCGGTTCAAGCTCGAGTGTCAACGCCGGCCTGGGTCCTCTGCCTCTCGATGCCCTGCCTCGGCCGTTGATGAGAGTGATCTGGTAGCGGTTGCTTCCGCCGTCTCGCCGACCGGTGATCCTGAACTCGACAACCGCCTCGACGCGAGCGTCTGGCTGTGCGCGCTGAGCGATCGTGCGGAAGATCTGCCACAACACGACGCCGCCAAGCCAGCCGCGGATGACCGACTCGAGTGTCCGCTCTGACGAGTTCCTCACCCACAGCGCGAGCGACTCGGCCTTGAGGTCAGCAAACCACCGCCGGCGATGGTGCTGATTCCCTCGATTGGGTCTGAGCCAGACGCGATCGCAAGCGCGTACTGACGGCCGCGAGCCATGCTCAGCCGAGCACAACCGGCGCTGGGCACGAGTCCCACTCTGGTGGTGACGCGCTCCCCTGCGCCGGCTGTGGGTCGATGATCTGCTAGACGGCGTGGGGCTTTGCTCCGTCGCGGCTGCTCAGCGACTTGGCAGCGCTGTCGATGACTTTGCGCACGAAGTCGTTCATCGTGTGGACCAGTCGGTCGGCCATCTCGAAGCCCGACTCGGTGATCTTCTTTGCCACGTCGGACGTGCTCGCGACTTCTTGGGGCAACGCCTCCTCGATCGTGATCACGAACTGGCCAACCGCTTCCAGCGCGGCCCGCTCACTCGTCTCAAGCGACTTGAGGACCGCGTCAGACAGCTCGGCGCTCCTATCGACCACGCCCGCGAGGCGATCTTCCGGGGTGGCGCGGCGATGGGTCGTTGGCGTCTTCACGGCCGGGCGATGTTTGGTGGCAATCTCAGCCATTTGGTACCCCTCTCGAACGGATGTTCGTATTCATTAAGCGATACACCTCCCGCTGGCGCGTGTTACCGCAAGACCGGACCAAGTCCGTATTTGCCACACGGGCTGACACGCGAGACGTTGTGCTGTCGTCGTGGTCGTCGCCGAAGGCCGTCCGTGGCTCCGTTAGCGCCTACCACCCCAGTGAGCGAGCTCGCCGTCAAGACAGGCGACAACGACAATCGCGTGCACCTAACCGCAAGGCTCCTTGGCGAGCGCCCGATGCCGAAGGACCAGCGAACGCGGAGTTCGTCGGCTGGCCGGGGCCATCGTCCTGATGCGTCCGTTCACGTGACAGCGATCATGCGGCCGGCCGAGCCGCCGATGGACGCGTTCATCGCCGATGAGTGGGCCGCCGGTCGACGCGCTGGCGACTGGGCCGTCGCGTAAGCACTCGCGCCGAGAAGCCGATACCGGAGGCGTGAAGCGATCGTGCGGTAAGCCCTAGAGGAGCGCCGTCACGCGCCAGGCGCGTGTCCGTCTCCCGCGGGCAGCGGGACCTCCTGGTCGTTGTGGGCGGCCGGCGCCCGTCGGCACGCCGCGCCAAGGGCCCGCGCGGCCGACCGGTCAGTTCAGCCGCTGCCGCGCAGTCGCTGCAGCAGTCGCTGGACCTCGGCACGATCACCGCTCACGGCAGCCTGACGGGCGGCAGCCGCCGTGTCTTTCGCGTCCCGCAAGCTGTCGCTCAGCCGCCGAACCGCGTCGCGATCGTGCGAAGCGTTCGCGCGTTCGAGCTCGGCCGTGAGCACACGTCGCCTGGCTTGGAACGCATGGCCGATCGCGTCCTCGTCCCCATGTCGCTTCAGTCGTTTGCGGTCTGAGGCGTGCTCCTCAGCGCGAGACCGTGACGGCACGGGGACCGAGAGCGCGGCCGTCGTGGCCGGGTCCGGAGCACGCGAACGCGAGTCGACGATTCCATCGGCCGACAGCCAGCTCGGCAGCGCCACGCCTGAATCGTCGTGTTCGTGCCCGACGCGGAAGTGGTGGGGGCGCCCGGGCACGTCCAGCGCGGGCAGACCGGCCATCGCCGCCGCCGCCTGCGCACGGGTGCGGGACGCCAAGAGCTGACCGACGCGCTGATCGAGCTCGTCGGCCGTCAGCCGGCCCTCGGCCATGTGCTCGCCAAGCACGGCCGAGATCTGATCTCGCTCAGCGTCACTGATCAGCATCGCTCCGGGATCCGGGTCTCGTTCGTTGCGACCGCCAGCTTCCATCGTCGATCACGGGTGCCCCGAGGCGAGAGAAAGAAGAACCGGACCCCGCGAGCCGAGTATATGCCCAGGCAGCACGCGACGACCCGAACCGGCGCGAATCAACCGCCTGGGTCGAGACACCCCTCGGGTGGGACTCAGCGCATCCAACGTGTCGCGAGCGCCTGCGCCCGGAATCCGAGGAGCACCGGACAGCCAAGTGCCGGCTGCGGCGCCGATCACCGTTCCGCGCGAGCGCTTCGACGAGTTCGAGCGGCGTTTTGCCTCTCGGGCGGGCAGGGTCGACGCCGCCCGGCTTTGAAGGCTTTGAGCTCCTGCGTCCCAACGACGACCGTGACGTGTGCCTAGTCGTTACGCGGTGGCGCTCAGAGGATGATTTCCAGGCCTGGGCCTCGAGCCCGGACTTCGCTGCTGGTCATTCGCAGCAGCGCCAGGAGGGCCCAGTTGGGACCGCGAGCGAGCTGTCGTCGTTCGACGTGCTTGAGCGCAAAGCGCCGGTTGCAGATTCCTGATCGCACCGTCCGAGAACCAAGGCGGAGCGAACATCGGGCGGAGTTCCGCTAAGGGCGAGAATGAGGGCGCTCGCGATGGCTGTTGCCTGGCGATCAGACAGGACCGGCTCGGACTCCGATCGGAGTCTGGATGGTCGCGGCGTCGCAACTTTCGGCGGGGATTGTTGTTCTCAGTGCGGAGCCGCGTCCAGCCCAGAGGAAGTTGGCCGGGTGGGGCGCGCCGGCGCACCGCAGCGGCATCGGTGGTCTGGCCGAGCTGCTTTTGCGGCGAGGGCACTTTGGTTTGCCGCGAGACAATCGAGAGGAATATGTTGTGAAGCGATTTGGATCGCTCGTTGTCGTGACGAGCATGGTGGCTGCGTGTGCGGTCGGGCTGGCCGGAGTTACCGCGGCGAGCGCGGTGTCGACGCTGCCCACGCTCAGCGTCGCGGTGACTGGGAAGACGGGCATCGCGGTGTCCGGTAGCACGGTGTCGGGGGCGGTGAGCGTCATGTCGACGTTCAGCGGTAAGGACCAGGGAGCCTACGGGCTCGTTCGCCTGAACGAGGGCGTGTCGTTCTCGGAGGCATTGCGTGCCGTCCAAAGCCATCAGGGTGACCCCAACGCGCTGACCCCGTTCGGGTCGTTGTTGGTTGCCGCCGATGCGCCGGGCACAATCCAGACTGTCCTGACGCCGGGCAACTACGTGGCTCTCAACCTCACCGGCAACGGGCCAGCGCCGAATGTGGCGCAGTTCACGGTCACGCAGTCGTCCTCGCCGGCAGCACTGCCGGCCCCCGCCGCGACCGAGACCTCGATCGAGTTCGGCTTCACGGGCCCGAAGGTTCTACATGACGGGACGATCGTGCGGGTCGAGAACGGCGGCTATCTGGTGCACATGGATTCCCTGATCGGCGCCCGCAACAAGGCGGGCGCTGAGCAGATCGCGGCGCTGCTGAAGGCGGGCAAGGACCACAAGGCCCAGAAGCTCGCGACGGGCTCTGTCGACCTGATGGATCCCGCCTCGCCTGGCGCGATGCAGCAGGAGGTCCTCAATGCCAAGCCCGGGTACTACGTCCAGGCTTGTTTTATGGACACCCAGGACGGTCGGGAG
Organism: uncultured Solirubrobacterales bacterium; assembly: GCA_963794285.1. GTDB lineage: Bacteria > Actinomycetota > Thermoleophilia > Solirubrobacterales > Solirubrobacteraceae > Palsa-465. Next base: position 664,083 of record CAWCDS010000003.1, on the reverse strand, counting down.
CACACCATGCTCGGCATGGAGCGCGTGATCCGGATCGCCAAGTGAGAACCGGTGGGGAGGCCGCGCGACTTCGGTCGCGCGGCCGCCGCGCCGCGCCGCGCTGCTGGCGCTGGCGGTCATGTTCAGCGCCGGCATCCACGCGGCGCTCGTCCCCGCGCATCTAAAGGAGATGCGGCTCCTGGGGTGGTCGTTTATCGCCGCCGCGGCGCTCGGCGTCGCGCTGGCGTGGGCGCTCGTTGCCTACCCCGAGGACTAGTTGTTCGCGAGGCTAGCGGCGCCGTTCGTGGCGGTTGAGGTCCTCGCGTGGGTCCTGTTCGTCATGCTGCGGTGCCGGGCTTCAGCGGGATCCCGGAGCCGGTCGAGACGATCGCGCTCGTCTGCAAGGCAAGCGAGCTGATCGGACTGTGGCTAGCGGTGGCGATCGGCTGGCCTGACCAGATCACCGCCTCCCCATCGACGAGACACCGGCCACGACGCAACCGGTGCAGTTCCGGCGGTCCACTTCTGCCCTGAGCAGGCAGGCGCCCGAAGCAGCAGCCAGATCCTCATCGCCCCAGTGGAAGTGATAGGGGCAGATCGCCTGTCCCGGCGGCAGGTCATACACGGTCATCGCGATGCGAGAGGCTCCGAACCTTGGCGCGAGTTGCGCGGATGGTGCGCGTATCCGGACGGATCACTCTCGTCGCCGATTGTCTCGTCGCGAAAGAGGCTGAACGTATCGGTGGAGGAACGATCAGCGGACGACCCGCGTCGCACCGCGGGCGTCCGGGATGAGTCAGTCGACGCCCACTGACCGCACGTGGGCAACGGCGACGAGCGCGAAACTCAGAACGACGAGGGCGGCGCAACAGATGGCGATCCGACCTAACGGGAGACGGCGCTCCAAAGGCTTCCACCGTGCAGCACCGAGCAGCGCGATGATCGTCGGACCGGCAAACACACCGAACGTGAGCAGCGCTGCGCCCACACTCGTCGGCGCCGATGGGAGACCCAGTGCTTTGCAATAGGCGCTGCGATTCAGATCCACTGCAAACGGATCGATCGCGCCGCACCGAGCAGTCGTGACGAGCAGCGCGAGAAACGATCCCATCGCGGTACACACCACGAGCGCGAGGCGCTCAAGGCGGAGCCGATCCGGATAGCTCGACGACAAGTCAGCGCTCTCCATTCCGGCAGAAAGTCTCGCATCCGCCGGCCCACGACCACACGCTGCAGGCGTGCGCTGACGGCATTCGGCGCTGCCGGGGCGGGCGTCTCGCCCCTCTCTGCGCTCCGACCACGCGCGGAACGGCCACCGCGCTAGGAATCCGGGGTTGGAGTGTGGGCGCCGGAGGGATACTGGGCCGGCTGCGCCGGTTGAAAACGTGGGAGCATCAAGCGGTGTCCGTTGACCGACCTCAGAAACTGAGGGTGCTCGAGGGTCGGTTCATTCTCGAGCGCGCGACCGACGCTCTCGAGGTCGTCGCTGAAGCCGAACTGCTTGCGCTCGTATTCGGTCCGGACGGACGTACGATGGTGCGGCGCGACGACACGGCGGACAACGCATGGGCCGCGCTGTGGAATGGTGACGAGCCGCACGATCCTCAGGCGACCGGGATGCTGAGCGCCATCGTGGCGCCGCTGGCAGCCGGCGAGCTGCCGGTCTGGGTTGCTTCGACGTTCGATGGCGACGTCGTCCTCGTCCCCGCGGGCCGCCTGGACGAGGCGATCGACATGCTGCGCCATGCCGGCCACCACATCGCCGAGTAAGCGAAAGTCGTCTTCGTTCATCGTCGATACGCCAGTCAAGGATCGACCTGCGAGACGGATCGTGCGCGATCGTTCATGGGCGCAGGGTCTGGCCAGGTGTTGTCGCTGAAGGTATTTCGGGGACGACGACCGTGTCGCGCGTTGGCCGCTTACCGGCGCTGGACGGTGAGGGAGAAGTTGCAGTCGTTCTCGAGCGAAGCGCCCGCTGGGGTGACGTGCTGGAGGGGGGCGGAGCCGGCGAGCGTGAACGTCTGCGGATCTTTAGAGAGGAGCTTGGCGAGCGGTACCGTCTGCGTGAAGGTTTCGAGGGGGATGTTTCCGTAGATGAGGATGCCGCAAGGGTACGCGGCGAGTTTGCCGTGCAGCATGTAGATGTCGAGCTTGTCGTCGATCCCGTGAAAGCACGACACGCCGGCGTCTGAGAGCGGCTGGCGGCCCATCAGCGGGTGCAGACGCGGCCAGATCGTGTTCTCGATCTGAGACGCAAGGGGCCGCATCTCGGACCGATCCGCGCGTTGTCGGTCTTCGACCACGACAGCCGCGCGTGCCCGCCGGGCACCGCGAACGTGTGCCAGCCGGCCGTGCTCGGCGGCGTCTGCAAACACATCGACCCCTTCGAAGCTCCCGCCGCGACCGCTCCGCGAGCGGCGGAGCCGCTTGTGGAGAACCAGCTGCCGCTCACCGCAGGCGGTGTGAAGAACGGTCGCAGCTCGGCCTGCTGCGCAGCCGACAGCGTCGGCCACGCCTCGGCCGCCGCTTGCATCACCAGGTCATCCGGCTCGCTGTCATGGCCCGCGTAGAGCGACGGCAGCCGCGGATCGCCGAACGTGGCGAACACGCGGTACACGAGCGCCTGCTGCGCCGAGAGCCTGTGCGCCGCGATCGCCGCCGCCAACAGCTGCGAGGAGCTCACCGGCATTGCCGTCACCGCGAGCGGGCGGGCGCTGGCATGGCAATTGTTGCGCTCGCTGCGCCCACGGATCCGTGCCGGGTCATCGACGCACGCCATCACGAAGTAGCTCCCCGGCGCCTGACCATCCGCAGTGCGAACCTGCACACTCGCCGGACGCGCACCCACGGCCGGCACCCGACCGCCGCCCGCCAAGCGCACGTCAGCGCGATCGGGAACGCGATCTCCAGACAGATACAGCCCGATCGCCGCGGCAGCCGATCGCCCGCGGTGAGCGACGCTCACCTCGACGGTGAACGACGCTCCCAACGTCGCGCTTCCCGGCGGCGTGACTGAGCGAACCGCAAGGTCGGGCCCGGACGCCTTCGCAGCGATCGTGGGCGGCGCGATCGTGACCAGCAGCAACAACAGCGCGGGCAGGGCGATACGGTTCATGGTCCGGAAGAGGTTCATGGCGTCGGTCATCCGCGCTGTCGTGGGAACGGTGCAAGCACCGTATGCGGCGAGCATCCGCGCGCCGAGCGCCGCATGAATGAGAATTCGGGGGATCGAGCCGGCGTCGCAATACCCAAGGCTCTCCGCACACCGCGCGTGGCGGCGGGCCGACTCGACTCATCGATCGAACCGGATGCAATGGTCTCATGGCGGCGAGCACGGCCAGCTTTCCGTCGTGCGTATCCACACACTGAAGTTCCGCCCTCGGGGGTCCGGTGAGGGCGCGTGCTCCTCAGGCTGCGCGTTTGGCGGCGGACGGGAGCGCGAATGGCTCTGGGCGGCCCAGATAGAAGCCCTGTCCGTAGCGGACGCCGAGCTGTTCGAGCAGCTTTGCCACCCGCCGCTCGGACACGTATTCGGCGACGGTCGGCAGCCCGAGCCCGTCAGCCACGTGCAGGGTCGCCTCGATCACCAGTCGGTCGAGGCGGTTCGCGTGGAGCTCTTTGACGAACTGCCCGTCGATTTTCAGCACATCGACGGTTAACGCCTTCAGGTAGGAGAATCCGGAGAACCCTGAGCCGAAGTCGTCGAGCGCGACCTGGCAGCCGAGTGCGCGCAGCTGCTCGCACATGGCCCTCGCCTGGTGGAGGTTCGCGATCACGTCAGCCTCGGAGATCTCAAAGCTCAGATCGGCGGGGTTCGCGCTGGCGCGGTCCAGTTGCGCGGCGATGAACGCGACCAGGCCTGATTCGGCGATCGTTCTTGCCGCCAGGTTCACGGCGAGGTGCTGCCCCGGGCGGGCGCCTGCGAGCGCCGCGGCTTGAGTGATCACCCATCGGTCGATCTCAGGCATCAAGCCGAACCGGGCGGCCGCCGGCAGGAACCGCATCGGCGCGATCACCTCGCCGTCGTCGCCGAGCATTCGTATCAGCAGTTCGTGCATCACCGTCTCGCCGGTCCGTAGCTCGACGATCGGCTGGCCGTAGAGCACGAACCGCTGCTGTGCGAGCGCGCGTGGGAGTAGCTGGGACCATGACAGGCCCGCGAGCGCGTCCTTGCGGCCCTCGGGGCGGTGCATTGCCACCCGGCCTCGGCCCGTGTGCTTGGCGTCATACAGCGCGATGTCGGCGTTGACGAGCGCGTCCTCCGCCGAGACGGTGTGGCGGTCAAGCGCGACGATCCCGGCGCACGCCGATAGCGTGTAGTTGTGCTGATCGTGGCGAACCGGCGCCTGCTCGATGTGCATGATCAGCTGCTCTGAGAGCCAGCGGGCGTCGTGCGCGTCGGTGTGCGGGAGGATCAGCGCGTACTCGTCGCCGCCGATCCGCGCGAGGATGTCGGAGCCGCGCAGGCTCTCCTGTAGTAGCGAGCCGACGTGGGCGATCACGCGATCGCCGATCGAATGCCCAAGCGAGTCGTTGATGTACTTGAAATGGTCGATGTCGAGCATCACGAGCGACGCCGTCTCCCCGTGGCGGCGCGAGAGCTGCACCTGCCGCGAGAGCTCCGCTTCGAAGCGGCGGCGGTTGTACAGATTGGTCAGCGGATCGTGCTCGGCTTGGAAGCGCAGGCGCTCCTGGAAGGAGCGGCGCTCGGTGATGTCCTGGGTCTGGGCGACGAAATGGCGTACCGCACCTGACTCATCGCGGATCGCCGAGACCGACAGCGCCACCCAGATCACATGCCCGTCGGCATGCAGGTAGCGCTTCTCGGCGCAGTAGTTCTCCCGCGTGCCGTCGAGCATCTCGCTCAGGCCGCGGCGGTCGCCGTCCGCGTCGTCGGGGTGGGTGACCTGCGCAAACGTCTTGCCGGCGAGCTGCTCGGGCGAGTAGCCGAGCATCCGGCACAGCTCCCGGTTGACCTTGACAAGACGCCTGTCGACGTCCGTGAGCGCCATCCCGATCGGCGCGTGCTCGAACGCCAGCTCGAAGCGGGCTCTCGCTTCACGCAGCTGCGCCTCTTGCGCCTTGCGCTCGGAGATGTCGCGGACCGCGTGCACGATCTCCGACACCGCCCCCTGCTCGTCGCGGCGGGCGCGCAGCAGCACATGCATCCAGCGACAGCGCCCGTCGTCGCCGAGCACCCGGAACTCGACCTCGGCGACGCCGTCCGCGCACACCGCGCGCGACGCCTCCCGCACCAGCTGCAGGTCGTCGCGATGGACAAACTCCTCGGCTTCCGAGCCGAGCAGGTCCTCCGCGCGGCGCCCGAGAACCTGCTCGGAGTTCGGGGAGACATAGCTGAAGCGCCCGTCCATGCCGCTGCGGGCGTGCATGTCGCCGGAGAGTTCCAACACGGTGCGCGAGCGACGTTCAGCGTCGGCAAGCGCCTCCTCCGCGGCGCGCTGAGCCGTGATGTCGCGTGAGATCCCAAAGGTGCCGATCACGGTGCGGTCGGCGGCACGCAGCGGCAGTTTCGAGGTGCTGACCCAGGCGCTGCGCCCGTCCGGGAACGTCTCGCGTTCCTCGAAACCGATGATCGGCTGTCCGGTGGCGATGATCCGCCGCTCATCGCCGAGCGCCTGCGCGGCGTGCTCCTCGGAGAACGCGTCGAAGTCGGTCTTGCCGACTGCGTCCTCGGGACTGACGAAACCGAGCCTGCGGGCGAGCTGCGCGGAGACCTTGACGAACCGCCCATCGGCGTCCTTGAAGTACACCTGGTCGGGCGTGCTCTGCAGGAACACGTCGAGCAGCCGGCGCTCATCGAACGGGTCGGCTGCGTGACCGCCTGGCGGTGCGCTGTCGTCTCTCACGTTAAGGAAGATCGGCTGATGTCGGCGATAAGGCGAGGAAATGGGGCGTCTCCCTCGGAACCGAGATCGCAGAGCACGCTCGGCATGCCCTCTCATAGGCCGACGCAGCGTCTCGGCACCGGCGAATCGGAGGAACGGCCGCTCCTAGCAATCGTCGCCGACATCGCCGGCGGCCGGTGACCGCCGCTCTCATCCCGGCCCGGGACACCAATGGCCCCACCAACCTTCACCGAGGAGGCGCCATTCCACAGAATCCGACTTGACTTGGGCGCCTGCGAGGCCGACCGCGCCGGTGGTCAGAAACCGAACTCAGGCTCCGTTCAAGCACGTCCAGTGACCAACGATCAGCGAACAGCTCCCAGCTGGCGCAAACCCGGCGCCTTAGGGCTGGCGGCGGCGATTGTGGGCGGGTGACCGTGGAATCGCGAGGCGCCGGCGGACGTCAAGCGGGTGCCGTCGTGGAGGGCCACGCATGGGTCCTCGGCGCAGCAAACGGCGTGCGCGACGCGCTTGAACACAAACCCGCCCTCTCGAGGCTGGAAGCAGGCGTGCGAGCTTCACCCCATGTTCACATGTGCGCACCGTGGACCGGCGGTTCCGCGCGCGCGAGCATCGTGCGATGGCGGCGGTGGGTTCTCTCAGCCCTACGGTCCAGGTGCTGGTCGTCGATGACCAGCTCGCGTTCCACGACGCCGCCCGCGAGCTGATCGACGCCACGGTCGGTTTTGAATGGGTTGGAGGGGCGAGCTGTGGCGAGGAAGGCGTCGAGCAGGCCGAGCGCCTTCGCCCCGATCTGGTGTTGATGGACGTTCGCATGCCCGGCATCGGCGGGGTTGAGGCGGCACGGCAGATCGCATCGCGGGGGCTTGCAGCGATCGTGGTACTCGTCACTGCTGGACAGCTGCCAAGCGATGCGAGTCCTGGCAGCGCAGCGGAGCTCGTCCCGAAGGAGAGGCTCTGCGGAGCGTTGCTCAGGCGCCTCTGGGAAGACTATGGCTAGTCGCCGGCGTGCGCGGGCCTGGCAAACCCGATCGTCACTCCCGTCCGCTAAAGGCGCTCCGAGGTTGCGCTAATCGGGATCGCGCCTCAGCTTGGGTGCAATGCGATCACCCCCGTGACGCTCGCCGCGCCCGTGCCGGTCATGCCGTGCCGGCGTCACAGCGGGTAGGCTCAGCGGACCACCTGATCCCTGCGCGGGATGTCGCTCACACAGGCGCCTACTTCGCCCGCGAGCATCGCCTGACTGGGAGCGACCGCGCGGTGCGCGTGGCAGCGCCCACTTTCGCACCTTCAACGACGGCCGGCAGTGACCGCCGCCGCGTCGGCCGGTCCGTCCCGGTCCAGCTCAAGTCCGTCCTCGGGATGTCGATTCACAAGCGAACGCAAACCGAAACAAGGGGTGTCAAGGTGAATCGTCAGATTGCCGCTGCGGCGGCGCTTGCCGTGCTCGTCGCGATGTTCGCGTCCGGTTGCGGATCGAGTTCGAGCTCGTCGAAGACCGCTCTGACGAAAACCGAGTTCGTCGCGAAAGCGAACGCGATCTGCACGAAAGGCAACGCGGCGCTCGCCAAAGCAGCGAAGACGCAGTTCGGCGGTGCGCAGCCGGACACCAGCCAGGTCGCCGCGTTCGGAACGAAGACCGATATCCCGAACATTGACGGACAGATCACTGCCATCGAGGCGCTCGGCGCTCCCTCCGGAGACGAGGCCCAGGTGAAGGCGATCACGGACGCGGTCCGTGAGGGGCTGACGACGGTGAAGGACGATCCCACACTGTTTGCACAGCAGGGCAACACGGCGTTCGCGAAAGCAAACGGACTGTCGAAGGCCTACGGCCTTGACCAGTGCGCTGCATGAGGGGTCCCACCAGCCGGACGGTAGTGAACGGCGCGGCCGCCGCAACGGGGGCGAGTCCTGTCGCTGTTTGGGCGGGGCGTGTCGTGTGGTGGTGCGACGAAGCTCAGTTTCGTATCAAGGGAGAGAGTGTCGTGATCCGTTCAGCTGGCGCGGCCGTCCTCGGGCGCCGGTTGATGCGCGCAGTCCTCGCGTGCTTGGTGGCGACCAGCTTCCTTGCCGTGGCGTCGCGCTCGCAGGCGGCGACTCCTATGCAGCGCGCGGGCACGCTCCTGGCGCGGATGACGCTCGGTGAGGAGCTGTCGTTTGTGGGCAGCGGTGTCACGGGGGTTCCGAGGCTGGGGATCCCGGCGCTGCTCTTCAGCGATGGTCCGAACGGTGTTGGCGAGGGCGCGAGGAACGTGACGTTGTTCCCGAACGCGGTGAACATCGGCGCGTCGTTCGATCCGGCGCTAGCGCGCCGCTACGGGCAGGCGCTGGGCGCGGAGACTGCCGCCAGCGGGAAGGACCTCAGTGCGGCTCCGACGATCAACATCGTCCGCTCTCCGCTGTGGGGTCGGGCGGCGGAGACGTTCGGCGAGGACCCGTTCCTCACTAGCAAGCTCGCTGCTCCGGAGATCGAGGGGATCCAGAGCCGGCGCGTGATTGCGCAGGTCAAGCACTACGCGGCCTACAACCAGGAGGTCAGGCGCTTCGGCCCGGCGCTGCCCGCGCCGGCTGTCAACGTGCAGGTCTCTGACCGCGCGTTGCAGGAGATCTACTTTCCCGGCTTCCGCGCCGCCGTCGGCACGGGCGGTGCCGCATCCGTGATGTGCTCCTATAACCAGATCAACGGCGCTCCGTCCTGCGAGAACCAGACGACGCTCTCAGAGCTGCGATCGTTCGGCCTGCGGGGGTTCATCGAGCCCGACGCAACGTTGGCGATCCGGGACGTGCTCGCTGCCGCGCGCGCGGGCGTCAACAACTTCCAGCTCGGCAGCCTCGCCAGCGCCGCCGCCGGCGCCAGCGGAGGTCAAGGGGTCGCGGAGACCAAGATCCTCAGCGACGCGGTCGCGAACGGCACCCTGCCTCGCCGCGTGATCGACGCCGACGCGCGCAACATCCTGATCGCCATGGCCAGGGTCGGTCTGCTCGACCATCCGGCGCTGAGCCGCCAGAACTCGCCCAGCACCCCGGCGCATCGCGCGCTGGCCACGGCGATCTCCACGCAGGCGACCGTCCTCTTGAAGGACCGCGGCGGCACCCTGCCGCTCACGCGCGCGATACGGTCGATCGCGGTCATCGGCGCGGATGCCGGCCGGGGCACGCAGTCTGAGGAGAGCGGCTCTCCTGCCGTGGTGCCCGGTCAGCCGGTGATCACGCCGCTGGCTGGAATCCGCGTTCGTGCGCCGCGAGGCACACGCGTGAGCTACGTCGCAGGCACCAAGGGTGTGGTCGCACTCCCGGTCGTGCCCGCGGGCGTGCTCTCCCCGACGTCGGGCAGCGGCCAGGGCCTGTCGGGAACCTACTTCGCGGGCACCGACTTCTCGGGCCAGCCGGTGCAGCAGACGAACGTCCCCACGCTCGACTTCGCGAGCGCGACCAAGGCGGCGCTGCAGCCGATTCCAGGCACAACAGCGTCTTCGGCGCGCTGGACGGGGACGCTCACCCCGCCGAAGACCGGGCTGTATCAGTTCTCGATCGCTGCCGCGGGCGTCGCAACGCTCACCGTCAACGGACGCCAGATCATCTCGACCAACACCGAGTACGTCACCGGCGCTCCGCAGTTTCCGGGTGCTCCAGCGATCGTCTCACTCGGCAGCCTGCGGTTGCGCGCCCAGCACCCGGTCAGGATCGCCGTCGAGTACTCCACCGGCGTGTCGATCGGCGGGGCGGAGTTGCACCTTGGCTGGGAGCTGCCGAACCCCGAGGCGATCCAGCAAGCCGTCGCCGTGGCCAAACGCGCGCAAGTTGCTGTCGTGTTCGCCAACGATCGCACCGGCGAGGGCATGGACCGCTCCTCGCTCGCACTCCAGAGCGACCAAGACCGGCTGATCGCCGCCGTCGCCAAGGCCAATCGACGCACGATTGTGGTCCTGCACACCGCCGGGCCGGTGCTGGCGCCGTGGCGCGAGAAGGTCGCGGCGATCGTCGAGGCGTGGTACCCGGGCCAGATGAGCGGCCGGGCGATCGCGCAAACCCTGTTTGGCGACGTCGACCCGTCCGGCCGGCTACCAGTGACCTGGCCCTCGTCCCCGCGAGAAGGACCGACCGCGAGTGCCCGGGCGTTCCCAGGTATCAACGACACGGTCCCGTACGCCGAAGGGATCTTCGTCGGCTACCGCTACTACGACCACTTCCAGCAAAGCCCGCTGTACCCGTTCGGCTACGGCCTCTCCTACACCACCTTCACCCTCGGCCACCTTCACGTCAGGGCGGTGCCCGGCGGCTGCCGGGTGACCGTCAAGGTGCGCAACACCGGACGGCGCCTGGGTGCCGAGGTCGTCGAGCTCTACGTCGGCTTCCCGGCGGCGGCCGGGGAACCGCCACGTCAGCTCAAGGCGTTCGCGAAGTTGTCCCTGGCGCCCAGCAGGCACCGGACCGTGACGCTCACGCTCCCGCGGTCGAGCTTGACGTACTTCCGTCAATCCCTGGGCCGTTTCGTCATCGCGCGCGGTCGCTACCGCATCGAGGTCGGCACGTCTTCGCGCGATCTCCCGCTCACCACCCAGATCGCGGTCCGCTGATCCCTCGCCTTCCCGGCGTCAATAGGGTCCGCGGCTCGCGGTCGGCGCGTTGGCAAGCATCGCTCTCACCAGGATTGCCGCGCCGGTGGCTCGGAGCCGGTGAGAGCGATGCCCAATCTCCGCTGCGGTGCTGAGATCGATCGCGGCGAGCGCTGCCGGACAGCGCGGGCTGCTAGCTCGCAGCCGGATCGGTGGTGGCTGACGCCCGTGAGCGTCCGAGACTCCGAGACGGGACCGAGCCGATCTGACCCAGTGTCGTTCTGGGGCGCAACTGCTCTGCAATGTTCTCCGTTCAAACGGTGACGTCGGAGCGATGGCCAGCACAATCCAAGGAAGCCGGGGTGCGTAGAGTTGCGCGTATCGTTGGAGGCGATGGGCCGACCACCAGCACGCGGTGGCCACGACGCGTGTCCGGGAGGGAAGGGTCTGCGAACGCACCGAGACCGCTAGCTCGCGCCGACGTGCTCTCGAAGCGAGAGGCCGTGGTCCGCGGCGATCATCTCGGCGGCTTTCTCGCCGATCATGATCACGGGGGCATTGGTGTTCCCGCTGGTGACATCGGGCATCACCGAGGCGTCGGCTACCCTCAGGCCGCCCACGCCATTGACTCGGAGTCGGGCGTCGACCACATCGCCGATTCGGCAGGTGCTGGTCAGGTGGTAGACGGTTGTCGAGTAGTGGCGGGCCATGTCTTTGATGAGCTCGTCGCTCGGCGTGTCGCCAGGCTGTTGGTCGTGGGCCTTGGCCAGCGCCGTAGGAACATACATCGGGCCGAGCGCGTCGGTGCCCGGCCAGTTGTCGACCACCTCCAGCGCCTTTCGCACGACCGCCACCATGACATCGAGGTCGTGCGGGTCGCTGTAGTAGTTCATGCGGATGTCGGGCGCCTCGGTCGGATCGGCGCTGGCGAGCACGATCTCGCCGCGGCTATGGGCTTCACGGGGTTGGCCAGCACGATCACGTTCTCGGCGTCGGGACCGAGCGCGACGTCCGCGTCGTCGAAGAACTCGGTCGGATCCATTCGGAGGCAGTCGCGCCAGAGGTCGAGGTTGTACCCGCAGATGAAGAACCCGATCTGGGCGTCATGGGTGTGCGCGTCAGCAAGGCCGGTCGAGTACCACGCGCACGCCTCATACAGCGACGAAGACACGAGGCCGTGGCCGGTTGTCGCCCACTCGGCGACACGGCGCTCGGCTTCGGCCCGGATCGCGTCCAGCTCGGGAGGCAGCGAGGCGTCGTCGGCAGGATCGGCCGGCAGCGGTCCCGCGGGCGCGCGCAGGGCGTCGGGTCCCATCGAGATCCCGACCTCCGTCATCGACACGCCGATGCCCGGAGCCGGGAACACGAGCCCGAGCTGGAGGTGGTCCTGCAGGTGTTTGCCAACGTCGGGAGCGTCGTGCCGGCAGGTGATGCCGAGAGCCTCGAGCTCATCCCTCGGGCCGATCCCCGAGAGCAGCAGGAGTTGCGGCGACCCAACCGCCCCCGCGCTCACGACGATCTCCTTTGCGGCATGGACGACCGCCGTCTCGCCCGTCGCGGTCCGATACTCGACGCCCGTCGCCCGGAGTCCGTCGGGACCGTCGTCGAGCACGAGCCCGGTCGCCTGTGCATGGCAGATGACGTCGAGGTTCTCGCGTCCCTCCGCTTCGCCTTCCAGGAACGCGTGGTACGTGCTTGCGCGCTTGCCGTCCCTGGTCGTGGTCTGCAGCAGGGAGACGACGCCATGCCCACCCTCGTGGTCGCGGCCGTTGTAGTTTCCCATCGGGATGCCGGCGGCCACGGCGGCATCGACGAACTGGCGCGCGCCCGGCAGCACCGGGGCGCGGACCGAGACACCGAGCGGGCCTTCGGTGTTGTGCGCCTCGAAGTCGACGACGATGTCGCCACTCGGTGCTAGGCCCTCGCTCTTGCGGAAATACGGGAGCAGTTCGTCATAGCCCCAGCCGGTCGCCCCTCCGTCAGACCACGCATCGAAGTCACCCGGGTGGCCGCGCACATCGTCCGGGATCGCAGGGCAGCTGTTGACAGGCAAGTATTGACTTGCCTATTGTTTGTCGCATGGGCGACGTCTTCAGGGCGTTGGCCGATCCGACCCGCAGGCGGATCCTCGATGAATTGACAGAGCGCAACGGACAGACGTTGTTTGAGATCTGCTCGCGGTTGGCGACCAAGCATCGGCTCGGATCCTCGCGCCAGGCGATCTCGCAACACCTTGAGTTGCTGGAAGCCGCGGGCCTGATCCAGGCCACGCGCGAGGGCCGCTTCAAGTTCCACTACCTCAACACCCAACCCCTTGAGCACATCGCGGACCGATGGCTCAAGCCAGGCTCGCAGGAGGCCAAATGAGAATCCACCTCTCCAGCATCCCCGTCGACGACCAGGACAAGGCGCTTCGCTTCTACACCGCGGTGCTGGGCTTCGAGAAGAAGACAGAGATCCCGCTCGGTGAGCCATCGCTGGCTGACGGTCGTCTCGCCTGAGGAGCCCGAAGGAACCGAGCTTGTGCTGGAACCGGATTCCCATCCGGCGGTCAAGCCATTCAAAGCGGCGCTCGTCAGTGACGGAATCCCGTTCACGTCCTTCGCCGTCAACGACATCACCGGCGAGTTCGAACGGCTGCGGGCGCTTGGCGTGAGGTTTACGCAGGAGCCGGTCGCGATGGGTCCCGTGACCACGGCCGTGTTCGACGACACCTGCGGCAACCTCATCCAGATCGCCCAACAGGTCTAATTCCGCTCAAGGCCGAACGTCGACAGGCCGGAAGTGGATCGCTACAAGGACGTGGGCGGGCATCTCGCGACGTTCGGGGGAGATCGCGCTGTGCGCCGATTGCGCCTAGTGGATGTCGCGTTGCGTCTCACATCGGAAGGTCGTGCGAGGCAACCCCTTGCGCATACGATCGAGAGACGCGGTTCTGGCGCGGTAGCCTTCCTCTTGAAGCCGGGTTGAAGTCGAGGAGGCGCCACGAGAATGAGTGAGGTTGCGCGACAGGTGGCGATCGGCGAAGTAGCCGAGCGAGCGGGAATGAGTACGTCCCGGATCCGCTACTACGAGGCACGCGGGCTGCTGCCCCGGCCGGAGCGAGCGGCCGGGAAGCGACGCTACACGGAGGAGGTGTTTCGGCGGCTGGCGATCATCGACGCCGCGCAGCGGGTCGGGTTCACGCTCGAGGAGATCCGCGACCTGTTCGGCTCACGTGACCAGCTCGCGCACGAGCGGCTACGGCAGCTTGCTCTGCTGAAGTTGCCCGAGCTCGACGATCTGATCGCCCGCGCGACGTCCGTGCGGCGTGTGCTGAAGATCTGCAGCAAGTGCAGCTGTGAATCGATCGACGTGTGCCACATGTTCGACGACTGCGTCCTGCCGCTTCGCGAGTACGGCTCGGCGACTCCTACGAGACGGGCAAAGAGGGGACGCGCGAGCGCCGCGGCTTGACTTCAACCTCGGTTGAAGTGCAACAGTGTCGGCGTGGTCGTCGCCCGTCCCATGCGGAGTCTCAGCTCATGACGTATGTGATCGCGGAGCCATGCATTGGCACCAAGGACAACTCGTGCGTGGAGGTGTGCCCGGTCGATTGCATCCATCCCACGCCCGACGAGCCCGACTACGACGCCGTCGAGATGCTCTACATCGACCCAGAGGAGTGCATTGACTGCGACGCCTGCGTTGAGGCGTGCCCGGTCGACGCGATCTTCGCCGAGGACCAGCTCCCTGACGAGTGGCAGAAGTACATACAGATCAACGTCGATTACTACAAGCGCTGATAACAGTCAGCGATCGCCCCGGCTGATCGGATCGTGAGTACCCGCCAGACGCAGCTTCGCTACCTCGCGGGCGGGCTGATCGCCACCAGCGTGTTCGCCGGAATGCTCTGAGGCCGTTCGATGATGACCCGCCGTTGTCGCACAACGGGAAGGATCAGCGGACGCTCCCAGCAGGGAGCTTGATCGTCGGGACACTCGGGTTTCGTCGTGGTGATTTCTCGGAGGGTCGACGACGGCTGGCCATTGGTTAGGGTTAGGCTTTCTTCACCGATGCTCAGCATTGCTCCGCTGAACAAGTCGACTCTCGCCGCCGTTGTTGTCGTGACGCTGTTGGCCAGTGCGATCGTTGCGTCATCGGGAGCGTCGGCGACGGGTTTGCGTCGTGTCGGGCGTCGTGCTCTGAGCGTCGGCCGGGAGGCAAGCCAGCCTGCTGATGCCGCGTTGATGTCGCGGTTGGCTGTGTTGCGGCGTGCACAGAGGCCTGCCGACGTGTTGCCTGCCGGCGTGCATGTGGCTGGCGCCGGCGGGGTCCTCATCCCCGGTCTGACCCGTCTGATCGCCTCACCCGGAGGGATCAGCGTGTACCTCGCGGTCAGCACGCCGGCGCCCGGCTCGCCGCCGCTGTGGAGTGCGAAGCTCGGAGACCAGGTCGGGATCGTGAGCATGACCGGCGGGGTCTTGAGAGAAACGTTTCCGATCCCGGCGGTTGATCTGACCAATGGATTTGCCGTGGAGGTTGTCGGCGGTGGCCGCTCGCAGTCGACCCACGCGCTGGCTGCCGCCTATCAGGTCGGAATCGTTCCGGACGGTGTGGCGCGCGTGCGCTGGACGTTCGCGAACGCCGCGGCCAAGCGCACGTACGTCGTACACGCGCCTGCCGCCAACAATGTCGCGATCGCGCCGCTGCACACCGGCACCCCGTTCTTGCTGCGCGCAACGTGGTACGCGGCCGATGGCAGCGTCGTGCCGACCTCCGACAGCGCGCTGCGACACGCGATTGCCGCGCGCCAGGTTATCTTGCGAGACCGGATCATCCGGCTGGATGCGCGCAGCTCCTTCCGGCCGTCTCCCGCGATCCTCGCTGATTTCGCCGTGTTCAACGTCAGGAGCCGCACAGGGGTCCGGGTCGGTGATTTGAGGATCTCGCACCCCAGGCTGTCGTCCGTGCCCCTCCCGATCCTCGACCTGACTGCACCGAGGCATCGTGGCGCATTCGACCCGGAGCTCGACCCTGAGGAAATGCGCCAGGCCACGACGCCAAGCGGCGTCAGCGCCTGGATAATCCCCGGGCGGCACGGGCTCTGCGTCGCCGAGGTCGACCAACCGCAGTTCCCCGATCGCTACGGCAGCGGCGGTGGGGCGGGGTGCAGCGTCAGCGTCGCTCAAGCCGAATCCGTTGGAGCCGGGCTGAGCAGCTGCTGCTTCGCCGGGTATAGCTGGCACTACGGCGTGCTCCCCAACACACACCCCACGCTCAGGATCCGCACCGGCCCGCACACCCGCACGACGATCAGACCACCTGACGGCGTCTACATCTACCGAGCGCGCCGGTAGAGACCAACACACCCCGAGTCGGCCGCGTCCGCGTCCGCAAGCCGAAGCTCTGCGAACAGTCGGCCGAACTCTGTCTGGCCCCGCTCGTGGCGATTTCCGGCTCGCGACCGGCTGGGGTGATCTCAACGCGCGCGGTTTGGCGCAACCATCGTGAGGTGATTGACCAATTCCAGGTCCAGCGCACGCGCGACCGCGTCGGTGCTCGTGACGTGAAAGCCGTAAACGTAGGTGTGCCCGGTTGCCGTCCAGAGCAGCACGAGGTGGCCTCTGAACGCACTGGGGTTATCCGGCGGGACCAAGTACCAGCGCATCAGCGTTCGGCCGATCCTGACCGTCCCGCGCGGTAGGACGCGTTGCGGGTAGACAGCTGGCCCGTCTACGGCTCGCGCCGGGTCTGTGATCACACGCGGGGCGCCAAAGAGAATCAGATGCTGGAAACCGGCATCGCCACCGCCCGGCGGGCCGCTCACATCACCGCTGCCGAAGAACCAGCCGTCGGGTCGCACATCAGAGCAGCCCGACCAGCCGACCTGCGCAACGATCGCGAAGCGGCACCCGTGAACCGGAGAAGTAGCGTCCATGCCGAGCGGAAGAAGGGTGGGGCATGGGATGGCGTAGTTGACCGCATCGGCCGTGTTCTGGCATTCGCCGCTAACCACCGACGAGACCCGAGCGAATGGTACGGACGCGATGGTCTGAATCCGCTCACTGGTTACCGGCGGCGGCGGGTTCGCCAGCATCGCGGGCGCGTGCGCAGTTCGGGTTTGGGCGTGTGGTGTGCGGGATGCAGTGCTGGAGCATGCAGTGGTTGCGATGAGCACCGTTAGGAGGGCTCCCCCGCTTGTAAGTCTGCGCCGGCAAGGCCTGATTGCTGCTGTGAACAAGCCCAAGGTTGCGTTCCACCGGTGCGATACGACGCGCGCCCAATGGTGAGCGCGATACCCCCCGGTCCGACGGCGGGTCATCGGACCTAGCGCATAATGCGCTGGCTCGATTTCGTCCTCGACGTGCATGCAGCGGACCTTACGCCCGGCCTTTGTGGCACGACAAGAGGACGGCCCCATGCGCCGGACCCGATCAGCGCGTCTGGACGTGGAGGCGCGTGCGTCCACGAGCGCAACGTCAATCGGGCGCCGGTCCAGCCCGGACATTGTGCTCGCTCAGTGGTATGAGAAGGCGAGGATCGGCCGCTCACCCAGTTCGATCCGCCGCCAGTTCACGAAGGCCGTGCTGTCCATGAGCGCTTCATAGATCTCGGGGCATCGATCGCGGAAGCCCTTGCAGCCCTGGCGCGGATCGTGAGGACGTCTCCGGCTTCGATGGGGAACGCGCTCATCCCGTCATCCTCATACGTCAGGCAGTCGATCCAGGCGTTCATGCTGCGGCCGTAGAAGACGGGGACCCAGCGTCTCGGCAAACGTCGTGTGGAAGGTGTCCCAGTCGCGTGATCTACGCTCGCCCGATGCCCGAGCATCGATCGACGCGCACGTGCAGGCCGTGCTACACGACTGCCGCATCGCGCTGGACGCGCTCGCTGCCCAGCACGCGTACGTGCCGACCACAGCGATATGGAACTCGACGGGGCCACGCGCTGGGCGTCGCGCCGGCAGCTGGGATGCGCCGCGATCGCCTACCCCCACGCGCTTGTCGACCTATCGGCCCAAGGGCAGGTCGACTCAGCACTCCCCGTCTCGCGGACGCTCCACTAGGCCCTCGCCGTTCTGGAAGTCGTTAACGACGAAGCCGAGCAGACGATCCTCGATCGCTGGCTGGAGGACCGCGAGGTCCAGCCCAAGAAGATTCGTGCCGCGGCGGAACGGCAGGCGCAGCGGGTCGCTAAGGAAGCCTCGGCGCAGGGCATCGACCTCGAGGTGACCGGCGTCAAGGAACACATGGAGCAGATGTACTCCGTGCTGTCGGACGTCAGCCACATCCGCCGGACGGGAGTGCGCGGGATGGTTAGCGCACGGCTGCGACACGCGGTCTGCGGACGTCACCCCGACCCGGTGCACCGTGCTGCCGGCGCCGTTGTGGCGTTAGTGCCTGCCGCTTCTGCCGCCGGCGATCTGAACCGTCGATCGTTCGGCGCCATGCGCGCCGGAGGCAAAGCCGTAGCCGCTCGCGCAGTGACCGCCCGCCGGACACGCCGGCACCGGGTGGTCTGGCCCTGTTGGGAAGGATTGCGTGCTGGTTGCGCTCGCGTTCACCACTTCGGCCGTCACAGCGCGCTCGGTGCCGGGCCACCAGGCCAGATACCAGCCGTCCTTGACGGTCGCCTGGACCGAGCTTCCGTCGCTGCGGGTGATCCTCACGCGCGTCACGCCAGCGCCGATCGGCCCGTCGACCATCGTCAGCGCGTGCCCGTCGGAGTCCGACTGGCCTGCGCCGTTGAGCTCGATGGTTCCGGCTGGGATGCTGGATTTCCCTCCGCTACCGTTGTTGGAGCTGATCCTGATGCCGTTGCCCTGCACGCAGGTGGAGCCGTCGGCATAGATGGAGGCGGTGTACGGACCGCGGGTGTCGGTCAAAACCGGAGTGCTCGCACCCGCGCCGCACTGCTGCTGAGCATCAGCGAGCTGCCCCGGCAGCGGTGCCGTCGGGGTCGCGGTCCATCCCGCGAATGCGGGCGTGGCGCTGGATCCGAGCACGATAGCTGCGCCCGCCGCAGCGGCGGCGCCGCTCAGCCCGAGAGCCCCCAGCGCGGGCCGCGACGGCAGCCAGCGCGAGCGCGGGTGGTAGTCGATCCGCCGCAGCCGGGCGCTCGCCTCCGAGGTTATGAGCGCCGCCCGGTCGGAGAGGGCTTCGCGCAGATCGTGTTCAAGTAGATCAGTCATGCTTTCGTGCTCCTGGGTTGACTGGGACTGGCTGCAGCGCCTCGCGCAGCCGCGCGAGTCCGCGTGAGGCGCTGCTCTTGACCGTGCCCGGCGGACAGCCGAGAACTTCGGCGACCTGGGCCTCCGTCAAGTCGTTGAAATAGCGCAAGACGAGCACGGCGCGCTGGCGCGCCGCCAACTGGCTGAGCGCCTGCAGCAGCTCGGCACGCGTGTCCAGCGCTGCGAGCGGGTCGACCGCGACCGAGTTTGCCGCCGCCCACGGCTGCAGTTCGCTGCGGCGTCGCGCTCGGCCGCGAGTTCCGTCGACCGCCAGGTTGACCAGAATCCGCCGGGCGTACGCTCGCGGCTGCTCCATGCGGCGGACGCGTGACCAGCGGCGCGCGACCTTCAGCAGACACTCCTGGACGAGATCCTCGGCTTCGGCCTCGTCCCAGACGATCAGGTAGGCGGTGCGAAGCAGGTCATCGACGTGAGTGGCGACAAACTGGTCGAAATCGATCATCACCCCATTAACGGCAAGCGGCCGCCGGAAGGTTCCCTCGCGCCCACCGCTACGCGCTCACGCTCGACTCAAGCGATCAGGTAGCTGCTGCCGACATGAACCCACCCTCGCAGCGGGTCGGCAAGCCGATCGCTGACCGCACGCTAGGACGTCCGATCGGGCTGTCTGACGCCGGCGGCACGGGCCGTCTCAACGCGGAAGGCGCTGCGAACACGTCGCCGACCGGACCGTGCTGCCGCTCTCCGTCGGTTTGGTGTTCCTCGCTGCGATCATGCGGCGTGGGGGTGAGCTACCAGGAGGCGTTGATGCCCGGTCGGGTCAGCGGACGGGGGGAGCCGCGGGCAGTTAGACCGACGCGGAATTGATTCTCAATCGCTTTGACCGTCTCTGGCGAAGCCCCTCTCTGCGCTCCGACCACGCGCGGAACGGCCACCGCGCTAGGAATCCGGGGTTGGAGTGTGGGCGCCGGAGGGATACTGGGCCGGCTGCGCCGGTTGAAAACGTGGGAGCATCAAGCGGTGTCCGTTGACCGACCTCAGAAACTGAGGGTGCTCGAGGGTCGGTTCATTCTCGAGCGCGCGACCGACGCTCTCGAGGTCGTCGCTGAAGCCGAACTGCTTGCGCTCGTATTCGGTCCGGACGGACGTACGATGGTGCGGCGCGACGACACGGCGGACAACGCATGGGCCGCGCTGTGGAATGGTGACGAGCCGCACGATCCTCAGGCGACCGGGATGCTGAGCGCCATCGTGGCGCCGCTGGCAGCCGGCGAGCTGCCGGTCTGGGTTGCGGGTCTGTCGGGTGATCGTTGGCGCGGCCGGGGTCGCGGCTGATGTCGCGCGACTCAGCAGAATTACGTATGGACGCTGGTCGCTGCCGTTGGTAGGTTCGCGGCTCGCGGGGGCCCGCCTGAACCACCATCGGGGGTTGTGATCGTGATCGGCTGGTTGATTGAGAATCGTGGGTGGCGTGTAGCGAGGCGGGACGCTGTCTCGCTGGTGGTTGTCGTTGTTGGTTGTGGTGCTCGCGTCGCTGTTTGCGAGCGGTGCTGCCCAGGCTTCGACGTTCCCGGGGTTCAATGGGAAGATCTTCTTCGCGCGCGACGCGGGCGGCACCGGTTCGATGTACTCGATCAATCCTGATGGCAGCGGTGTTGCGCGGCTCACGAATCCGGGGGCGGCCGCGTCTGATAACGCGCCTCGGGTATCTCCCGATGGGCGGCTGGTGGCGTTCGAGCGTGACGCGAGCGATGGCAGCTCGTTCAACATCTGGGTGATGAACTCCAACGGCAGCAACCCGCGTCAGCTGACGCAGACGAGCAGTCCGGTGTTCGCGTTCTCGCCGTCTTTCTCGGCTGACGGCAGATCGATCGTGTACGGGGTCAACAGCGCCAACAACCAGACCGGGACCGGCTTGTTCGTGATGGATGCCTCAGGCGCCCGCCAGCGGTTGTTGACCGCGGCGGGTCATTTGACGCCGACGTTCTCGCCCGACGGGCAACATCTGGCGTTCGTGACGGTCGGGTCCTCCGGTCCACAGCTCCGGGTCGGCGCCACCAACGGCGCGGGCGCCGTGGCGGTCTACACCGCGACGCCCGCAAGCGGTATGACCTCCGCGCCCGATTGGTCGCCTGATGGGCGCTCGCTGGTGATCAGCGACAATGGCGGCATCGAGCAGGTCCCCGCGGCCGGCGGGATCTCGCGGACGCTGATCTCACCGAGCGGGGGCGGGTTCTTCGCCACGCCGTCCTACTCGCCCGATGGCAGCCGGCTCGTGCTCGCCGCCAGCCCCGCCTCAGGCCGCCAATTAGGGCTGTTCATCAGCACCGCGAACGGCACCGGAGTCGCGGCGATCCCCGGCACCGGCACCAGCAGCACATTCGACTCCCAGCCCGACTGGGCGGTCCCGCCCGGCACCGGGATCGCCGTCCAGCAGCAGGACATCAGCGCCGCGTGCTCGAACCTGCCGTCGACGATCAACCCCCAGGACGTCGTTACGGGCAATGCCGTCCCGGTCGATGTGACCGTCGATGTCCCCGGCAGCATCGACATCACCGTTGCCTCCGAAGGCGGCGGTAGCACGCTCCCAATCGCCCGCGACAGGGGGGGTGCCCACGGCGCGGCCGCCGGCAACCCGGGACCTATCGTCTGCTCCGACGGCATCGGTAGCACGCTTCCGATCGCCCGCGACCTTCCGAGCACCGGCGCGACCGCGACCGCGAGCGCCAATGCAAAACCCGCAAATGCCGCCCAGCCCCGATCGTGCTCGCGCACCTGCGAAAGACGTTCACCACCACCGGCGGCAAGCAAAAGCTCCGCGTCCCGCTCACGGCCGCCTGCAAGCGAGCGTTCAAGCAGATCCTCGCGCGCGACAAGGCCTACATCCACAAACACGGCCACCACGGCAAACCACCCCGCCTGAAGCTACGGACGACGATCACCTACATACCCGCGCACTGACCCCCCGCGCCGATCGACGCCCACACGCTCGCGATCACGACGTGAGATTCATCGACCAGCTAGCTGCCCGTTCTTCCGTGCCGACGTTCGCGGCTGGCGCGAGGTCGATCTGGAGGCATTTGCCGACATGGGTGCCGATGCAGAGGTGATGCGGTTCCTGGGCGGAGTCGTCGATCGGGCTCAGGCGTGGCGGATGATGGCGTTGTTTGCCGGGCATTGGCCGTTGCGCGGCTATGGCAGCTGGGTGGTCGAGCGGCGATCTGACCAGGCCGTCCTCGGTCGGGCCGGGCTCTGGCAACCCGAGGCATGGCGAGGACTAGAGGTCGGCTGGGTGTTCGGTCGATCGGCATGGGGCTATGGCTTTGCTACTGAGGCGGCGCAGGCTGCTGTTCTCTGGGCGTGGGAACACGTTGACTGCGACCAGCCGATCTCGCTCAATCGCCCCAGACAACGTGGCGTCGCATATGCCAAGGGCTTACGAGAAGGGATCGTCGCGCGTCCGGAAGAGGGCGACGAGCTTTCGGACCACGAGCGTGACCGCAACCGCGAAGCCTGCCGCACCGATCAACAACACGGTCACGTCTGTTCGGAACTCATTGTCTGGATTCCCGGTCGTTACGAGGCTTGGGTCCTCGGACGCGTAGGTCACGTCGATCTGGTCGTTCGGGTTGGTGGTGTCGGTCGGACACGAATCCGTGCTGGCGTAATCGCGTGCGTCGACCGGCCGCGCAAAACACGAACACGAACGTCGCGGCTGCAACGACTGCTGACCAGCGCCACGAGACGACCGAAGCGTGTCGTGAGGCGCTGAGCCGCTGTTCGTGAATCGAGCTGGACATCGATCTTCCGACGAGAACACTTTGAGGTTCGACCAGCTATGGACGGCGGCGTCGTCGAGTACGCCCCGCGCTAGATAGCCAGCGATCCCCACGCAGAGCCAATTGACGGCGTTCCGTCATCGCGGCGGTAGAGCGCTCGAGCGAAGAGAACTGCGGGCACCAGCCCGACGATCGCGACGACGAGGTGTCCGGTAGGTAACGGAGTTCCGTGCGACCCGGCGTCACCGGTGCTCAGGAGTCCGTTCGTCCCTTCGGTGCCGGTGCCGGTGCCGTGACGGCCGGCGTAATGCGGAAGACCGGAAACTGCGGCGCGATCTGCTCGAACTCTTCGAGTGAGGCGCGGCGATCAACAGGGATGTGAGGACGGGCTCCAGGCGCGAGCGCCAGGTAGCGACGCAGAATCGCTGGCCGCGATTGGACAGGCACCTCCACCAAGCGCACGTCTTCGCGGCGACCGTGGCGCAGCACCGCGCGATTGCCGGCTGCGCGGAGATTCTGCACCCAATTGGCGTTCTCGCCGAGCATCGAGACCAAGAAGCGCTCCCCGTCGTAGTGCGCAATCACGATCGGGAACGAGATCACGCGGCCGCTGCGCCGTCCCGGCACCTCGAGCGCCGCCGCCCGCGATGGCCAGATGCCAATCCCGAACGCGAACGCCGAAGCCCGGTTCTGAAGCTGGGCAAATCGATTCGGGCGGCCTCCCCGGTACAACCTCCGCAGATACTCGTCGTAGAGCTTCACCGACCGCATCCTCTCCTACCGCGCACCCAGGTGTCGGGCTCCGAGCGTTCGCTCAACCAACGGGGTGAGCGGCCGCTCTCAGGCCTTGCTGCCCGTTGCCGCCGTCGCACATCCCAACCGTTAACGGACGCCCTTGGTCGGCTCTGCGTGTAGTCCAGCACGCTCCGCCGGACCCGTGGCCAAAGTCGCTCTGGACGCTGTCGGCGTTCCCGCCGAGAACATCAAGGCTAAGCCTTAGAAATGCATGCCGCCCGCCGATTACCAGGGTACTGACGCTGTCAGGTGTTCTGGAATGCACGAAAACAAACGCCCAGTGCGACGCCCGGGCCTTCTCGGCTGGTGGCGCATGCCGCTCTGGCGCAACCTCAGTACTTCGGCGTACGCAACCGTCTTCTACGCGTTGGCGCTCGCGCTCCTTGGCGCATTCGCTGTGCTGGTGGCAGTCGGGAGAGGCGGGGGGGCCGCTGGCCAGGTCACCTACTACACGGTCGAGATCGCGGCCTCGGCAGGTGCGCTCGCGCGCGCTCTGCGCCGGCCGGACAAGCGCCTCGCGTGGTTGCTGCTCGCGCTCGGATCGACGCTGTTCACCGTCGGAGATGTCTACTGGCAGCTGCGATACGGGACCTCGGACGGCCCGGCCGTCTCCGTCGCGGACGTCTTCTATCTTGCGTTCTATCCGTGCGTGCTCGCCAGCTTGATCCTGCTGATGCGCAGGAGGGTGCGCGCCACAGCGAGCGCAACTATCTGGCTCGACGGCATCATTTCGGGTCTGGCGGCGGGAGCGCTATGCGCGGCCTTCACGTTCGGAGAGGTCGTGAGCCTCACGGGCGGCGCGCCGCTTACCGTCGCGGTGAACGTCGCCTACCCGGTCGCGGACGTGGTGCTCGGCTCGTTGGTCGTCGCAATCATCGGGATGCGGGGGTGGCGTCTCGACGCCACCTGGCTGTGGCTGCTCGCAGGGCTGCTGGTCTTCGCGGTCGGCGACAGCGCCTATCTCTACCAGGATGCCGCCGGCACATACGTGAACGGCGGCATGCTCGACCCGCTATGGCCGCTGGCGCTCCTGCTGATCGGCTTCGCTGGGTGGCAGAAGCGCCGGGAGGACACGTTCCTCCCGGAGGAAAGTCATGGGATTGCTCTGCCGACGGCGCTTGGCGCGGTCGCGCTGCTGCTTCTCGTCTACGACCACTTCCACCGGGTTCACGTCGTCGCCGTAGCGCTGGCCGGGGCCACGCTTGCCGCGATGATCGTGCGGTTCGTGCTGACGTTCCGCGCATCGCAGCGGTTGCCCGTCACACGTCGTAACCAGGCCTTCACCGATCAGCTCACGGGTATCCCGAACCGGCGCGCGCTGATGTCTATTCTGGAGCGCGAGCTGCGCGGCGGGTCAAGCAAGCGAACATTGCTGCTCGCACTGTTCGACCTCGACGGCTTCAAGGACTACAACGACACGTTTGGCCATCCTGCCGGGGACCTGCTGCCTGTTCGCCTCGCCCGCCGACTCCATGACACGGCGCACCGGGCGGGAGCCCGCGTGTACCGGATGGGAGGTGACGAGTTTTGCCTACTCGCGAGGTGGCGCGAGGACGAGAGCCCCGACTCGCTGATGGCTCTGGCCGTCAGTGCCCTCACTGAGAAGGGGGAAGCCTTCACGATCGGCGTATCCGGCGGGCACACGCTGGTGCATCCGGGCGAGGTGACCATCACCGAGGCGATGCGAGCGGCTGATCAGCGGATGTATCAGGCCAAGAACGCGAACCGTCGCTCCGCCTTCCTGCAGACCAAGGATGTGCTGCTCGAAGTTCTGGCGGTGCGCAGACCCGAACTCGCCGAGCACGGACGCGAGACGGCCGAACTCGCTGCGCGGGTCGCCCGGCGCCTGGGGCTGCCGGACGACGAGGTCCGCCATGCCCGGCACACCGCCCAGTTACACGACATCGGCAAGCTCGCCGTTCCAGACGGCGTGCTCAGCACGTCGGGTAGGGTGACCACCGAGGAGCGGCAATGGCTACAACGCCAGACGCTTGCGGGGGAGCGAATCGCTCTGGCGGCGCCCGCGCTCGCGCCGATCGCCCACCTGATCCGCTCGAGCCGCGAGCGGTGGGACGGCACGGGATCCCCTGACGCCCAAGGTCCCGGCGGCAAGGTTGATCGTGTCATCGCCCGCGCTCGCCGCGGCAGCGCTGATCGCGCTCTGCAGCTCCTGCGGCGTCGAGACGTCGAACACGTCGGCGCGGGCCGGGCCGGCAAGTTGCGCACACAGGAGCACGGCAAGTGCCGCGACGAACAGCGCATTGGCAGTTCGCTTCCAAGTGGTAGTCACTGTCTGTTCCCCCTAGTCGGTCATTCGACGGTTTCGACGATGCGCGCGAAATCGAGCTCCGCGCGCCGGCCGGCTTCTTCCACGAGCTCCGGCGTCGGCGCCGCGAACCAGAGCAGCCACATCTCGTCCTGCGGTACGAACGACGACCGCACGTAGCGGACGTCGTTCCCCTCACGGGCAAGTCCTTCGGCCGCTTCGCGCGCGCGACGTGTCAGACCATCGATCTCCCCGACCCGAACGCGGGGAACATACGACTCGACGAGATAGCTCGGCACGACGACGACCCTCGCAGCCGCGGCTCGCGCGCGAAACCTGGAAACCTCGGGTCTTTAGAACTGTCTCAGCGCGCGTCTTCCACGGATCGCCGGGCGAGCTCGGCGCGGGAGCGAACGCCGAGCTTGCCGTAGATCCGAGTCAGTGCCGCCTCGACGGTGTGCACCTCGATCACCAGCTCGGCCGCGACCTCACGATTGCTCAACCCGCGCGCGACGCGCTCGGCGATCCGCGCTTCCGCCGGAGTGAGCCCGTCGCTCGCCGCCGCACGACCGGCGATCCGACCGAGCTCCGCCCGTGCCTTCGCGGCCCACAGCGGTGCGCCGAGCCGCTCGAACAGCCCGAGCGCCTCGTCCAGCGACTCTCGCGCGGCGCGCCGCTGCCTCGCCCGTCGTTGCGCCGCCCCGAGCACGAGCAGGGTGCGGCCGAACGGCATCGCGGTGCGCCGGTGCCCGTCCCGTGCGCGCTCGAGCGCGGCCACCGCACCGGCTCGATCGCCGCTCGCGCCGAGCACGAGACCGCGGCAACGTCCCGCCGCCGCGACCGCCCAATGCCGCCTGAGCCTCGCCGCTGCCTCCTGGAATGGGTGTGAGGTGGCTGGCACGGTCGTGTGCATGAGGGGCTGCTCCCGATGGGTTCCCACGCTCTGAATCTGTTGCCGCGGGAGCACGCATGCCGCGTGCGCTCAAAAGGAGGACCCTTCCATGCTCCACGCTTCTCGTCCATGCATCGATCCCAGACGACAAGGAATCCCGATGACGCGCTGTTTCACCCGCGGCTGGGCGGCGCTTGGCGTGATGGCGGTCTCCACGTTCCACGCGACTGGCCTGGCCCGCGCGGCCACCGGCCCGACGAGCGACTCTGCACGGACTGCGGATGCCTCGCCGCAATATGCGAAGGCGGGTAACTGGTTGGCGCGGCCTTCTCACCCGAACAAACCGGTAGATGTTTTCTACCTGTACCCCACCTCCTACTTCAAGACGAGCCCAAGCGAGCCGGTCATCTCGACGATCAACGATCCGGGGATGGTCGCGGGGGCGAAGACGTCGTTCGCCCAGCAGGCAACCGCGTTTAACACGGTGGCGAACGTGTATGCACCGTACTACCGGCAGGCGGACGCGCGAAGGACACCGGCGTGATCGTCTCATGGAATACCGAGGCACCCGGACTGACGATCAAGAACCCGGTGGTCAACCCCGGTTCGATCGCGATCAACCCGATCACGTGGACCAGGTCCGAGCGTCCGGCGTCCGCCACCGAGAGCTTGGGCTTGCGGCTGCCAAACGCGGCCGGGAGGCTCGTCAAGGTGAAGCACTATGTGGACGCGCGCGTTGACAAGCGTCGCGGCACGATCGTCTGCAGCACCTGCAGCTTGTCATCGTACGCGCCGGGAAAGCCAGGGGGCTTCCCCAAGGGCATCTTCCACGTCCACGACTACCCGTTCTACTACTTCGACCTGCGGCAGAATGCCGCGAACCGGATCCAGCACTACCTGAGCACGCAGAAACCCGTGACGGAGATCGAGGACCGCTCGATGGCCAGGAGCCGTTAGACACCCGCCGCCTGCTCGAACTCGGCAACGCGCCTAACCCCAACGCCGCCGCCGCGATCCCAGCCCAAGCGCTCGCTCGCCCACCCGCGTGAACCAGACGCCGCCGCCACCCAGACGATGCGTTCCTCCACGCCGGCCGACCCCGAACGCGCGGCGCCCACGACGCGTGTTCGCTGTATCTGTGCGGCGATCGCTCGATTGATCGAACGCTTGCTCCAGCGGAGCTGGGTCTCGTCAGCGACCGATCTGGGTGGCTCTCTCTATGTAATCGTCGCGGTCACCGCGTTTCCACCTGTCAACCGGGCGGTTCCAGTGTTCGGGGCTGGTATCTGGCTCTGGGCGTTCGCCTCGCTCAGCGCCAGGATTCGTCGCGCTCGCGAACAGCACTAGCGGACGGATGCACTTTCGTGCGCCGGCGGACCTCGCCGAGCGCAAACGCCGATCCCAGGTCGCAGCCTGAACGCATTTTCTATTCAGTTCGTCCCGGCGAGTGGGAAGGACTCGACCGCACAGGTGTCTTCCAGGCAGAAAGTGAGGATGCAGAGGAGATTCAGATGGTGACCTCGAACGTGATATCGCTGAGCAGCGAGCCGACCGCCCACCCTGGACGCAGGACGTGCGGCCACACGCACCACGTTGGCACCTGCGCGGCGTGTCAGCGGGCGGCGCGATCGCGCTCGGAGGCGCAGCTGCTCGCCGCCGAGGCCGCACGCCAAGCGTGGGCCGCGCAGCGGGCGGCATAACGCGCCGCTGACCAGAGCCCGACCGCGGCTTGAAGCGGACGCGGTCCAGCGGGCGAGGCCGAGGCCTGGCCGGGTCGATCGCGAAGCTGTCAAGCCTGCGGCAATGGGGCGGTCTGGTCGGTGAGGTCAGCGTCCAACCGGTCTGAGCAGTCAAGCGTCGAAACGATCAGTGGACGCTGGCGACGCCCGCCAGCAGGGGGAGAGCTCGCGGCTCGCGAAAGCAGCACTCCCCGGTTCGTCATCGGGCGCTCCCGGAAAGGATCGGGGCATCGCGCCTGAAACCCCAGATCGTGCAGTAGATCCCGAGGAAGAGTTCCCACGCGAACTCCGGGATGGTCACGATCGCTTGCAGCGAGTGCAGCGTGTTGCTCGGATGGTTGCCGGTGAACATCACGGCCGTCCCGGACACGATGATCAGCGGTCCGCCAATGAGGCCGAGCCACGTTGCCCGTCGCGGCACCAGGCCCGAGCTGTACATCAGGTAGCCGAGGATCAGCCCGTTCCCCCAGCCGACGACCCAGCCCGGGCCGAGGAGGAACGTCCAGTCCTTGATCGCGGCCAGGGTGTAGGCGACCGTGCCTTCAGACGCACCCGCAACCTGGTTCCGCAGCGTGATGATCCCGAGCATGGAGACGATGCCGACGAGGATGAACGTGCACTCGAACAGGCGCGCGGTCACGTAGCCGAGCGCCAGCTCCTCGTTCTGTCGTCTAACGATCGGGAAGATCACGACCGCGGTACCGATATTCGCGATGATCAGCAGCAGCTCCAGCAGAGCGCCGAGCAAGACCTGCGTGTCGTGCCCAGTCCCCGCGATGTAGCTCACCGGATGTCGGAGCACGGTCTCGTACAGCGCCAGCGCTGCGATCGACGTGACGAACGTGATGAGGAAGAGCACCCCGAACCAATGCGCCCTCTTCTGATCTCGGGACACCCGTCGGACCCCTTTCCCCCGGCGATCGCGATCAGGCGAATTCCCACACCGCCATCTTGACCGGGTAGAACGCGAACCTAGCGCCGAGGAAGCCGTCGTTTCAACCCAGATTTGGGCGAGCGGCGCTTCGAACGTCAGGGCGCTGACAGCGCCAGCAGCATCGTTCCCGCATTTGGGAGGCGAGATTGGGGTGCGCTGCAGAAACGGGCCTACAGGTCCCAGAAGTGCCCGACGTGTGCGGCGACTCGGGAGGTGATGAGCGGGTCCGGCGCGATCGATTCGGCTTGAGTCTGCCCGCCGAGCGCACCGATCATCGCGAGCACGCTGTCTGCGAGCGCGTTGAGCTCGTAGCCGCCCTCGAGCACGGCGCCGACGGTGCGCGCACGCGCGCGGCGAGGTCCATCACGTGCGCGGTCATCTTGGCGTAGGAGCTGGCCTGCAGCGCACAGCCCGCGAGCGGGTCAGCGCTGTGGCCGTCAAAGCCTGCGGAGATCAGGATCAGCTGCGGGCGGAACTCCAGAGCGGCCGGGATGATGACGTGCTCGAGCACCGAGAGCCACATTTCCTCGTCGGCGCCGTGCGACACCGGGGCATTGATCGTGTACCCACGACCCTCGCCCGCCCCGATGTCCGATACGGCGCCGGTGCCGGGGTAGGCGCCGGCTTGGTGGATGCTCGCGAACAGCACGTCGCAGCGCCGGCGGAAGAACTCGGCGGTCCCGTTGCCGTGATGCACATCCCAATCGAGGATGAACACCCGCTGAAGCCCTAATTCGCGGAGCGCGAGCTCGGCAGCGATCGCGATGTTGTTGAACAGACAGAACCCCATCGCCTGTTCGCGCCCGGCATGGTGACCGGAGGGTCGCAGCCCGCAGAACGCCGCCTGAGCATCGCCGCGGACGAGCGCGCGGACCATCGCGCACGCGCCACCAGCGGCATGCAACGCCGCCGTGTAGGACGCCTCCCCGACGAACGTGTCCTGGTCGATCTGACCGCCGCCGCTCAGCGACATCCGACGGATCTGTCGGACCAGCATCGGCGCGTGCACCAACTCGAGCTCGGCGAACGTCGCTGCCGGCGCCTGTACCCGCGAGCAGCCCGCCCAGCCAGCCCCCTCCAGCGCCGACTCGATCGCGTCAATCCGCTCAGGAGTATCGGGATGCTCGGGCAGGAACACCCGGGGGTCATGCTCGCGGGATGAGCCGTGATGGAAATACAGCACCTCACTCACGTGACACCTCCCCCCCCATCGCGCCTCTCGCACGTCAACACAGCCAAGCACGCGAGCGGGTCGAGCGCCACCGCTGCAGTCCGCATCAGCACGTGCGGTCAACTACCCACCGCACAGCGGGCCGCGACGGTCTTGCGGATGGGGGTTAGGCGACGGCGGGCAACTCGCCCGCGCCATCGGCCGTGAGCGGCTGTGGTATGAGCGGCTGTGGTGTGAGCGCGGCTGCGGGCAGCGGCTTGCGCCTGGTCTTGCCCGATGATGTGGGGCGGCGTGTGCTCGGAGGGGCGCTCGCGCAGGCGGCTTCGATGAACAGCGCCAGCTCGCTCGGACGCTCGCGCTGAGGATGGTGCCCCATTTTCTTCCAGACGCTGACCTGCGCCTGGGGGAACGCGGTCATCACACCGTCACGGTGCGCGAGCGGCACGAGCCGGTCGCGCTGGCCCCACAGCGCCTGGACCGGCCCGTGGTAGTCAAGCCGGCGGCGGTAAAACGCGCGGTCTGAGAGCCCCGATGCCGTGATCGCCTCGTTCGCGCAGGCCGCCCCCGGCGCCCAGCGGTGAGCATTCTTACGCAGCCGCGCGAGGAGCTCGGGGTCCGGGAGATGCCCGTTGCCGACGACCGCCATGTAGACACCCAACGCGGTCACGGGGTTCGCGAGCGCCAGCGGTAGGCCATGGCGGACCACGCTGCGCACTCCCGGCAATTGGATCGCCTCGGCGAGATGAATCCGCCCGAATCCGGCCGGCGCCATCAGGACCAGTGCCCTGACATCGTCGCGCAACCGCTCCGCCAGCCCGCTGGCGACCGCACCGCCGAGCGAATGTCCGACGAGCGTGAAGTTGTGCACATCGAGGACCGCCAAGGCAGCCTGGACATCCTGCACGTAGGCGGAGATCCGGTTGCGCGTCGGGCGGTCGGAGTCACCGAAGCCGGGGAGATCCAGCGCATAGCAGCGACGGTGCATCACCGCTGCCAGCTGCCGCCAGCCGACGCCGCAATCCAACAAGCCGTGCAGCTGCTTCAACTCACCCGGGCAGTCCCGAACAGGGCGCCGGCGCACCCAGGTGAGCAGTAGCCTCGTTCGTGCTGAGGAGGTTTGCGGACGGATAAGCGGAATGAGTCTGCGGTCACCCGTTGGCCGCGGTGGCCCTGGTCCGTAGCAGCCGGTTCGGGTGTCGTAACCGAGGAGTTCGCTGGTGCATGTACTGAGAGATCGGCCTGAGGACCCGGTCATTGCGATGATTGGGCCGCTGCGTGACTTCGCGGTCACGCTGTCAGACAGCCGACGGGTCGTCGGCCGCGAGAGCAATTGTCAAATGTTGTGGATTCCGCAATGAAGAAAGATCAGGCGGCGACCCTCTCGTCCGTCGTGGTGTCGTCGTCAGTGACCTTGATCCCGTCCTTGAACTTCACGCCGTCGAGTACGTCGCCGACGAGCTCGTGGCCGTTGAACCGCCGCCAGCGTTCCTGGGCGGCGTCCAAGAGCTTGTAGGCCATCGCGAGCGCGGCCTTCTTGCTGCCGGCGCCCTTGGTGACCTTGGTGCGGAGCTTGACGGTCGCGAAGCTGCTCTCGATCGGGTTCGTCGTCCGTAGGTGTCGCCAGTGCTCGGCGGGGAAGTCGTAGAACGCGGTAAGCGCGTCCCAGTCCTTGTCGAGCTTGGCGACCGCCTTCGGGTATTTCGCGTCGAACTCGTCCCGGAAGCGCTCCAGCGCCTTGCGAGCGTCCGCCCGCGTGGGCGCCTCGGCCATCTCGTGCAGCAGGGTCTTCGCCCGCGGCTGCAGCCGCTTCGGCAGCGCGTCGAGGACGTTCGCTGTCTTGTGCACCCAGCAGCGCTGCTCCCTCGCTCCGGGGAACACGTTGCGCAGCGCCACCCACGCACCGAGCGCGCCGTCGCCGGTCACGAGCTTCGGCTCGTTCATCCCACGGGCGCGCAGGTCGCGGAACACGGCGCCCACGAGTCCTCGCTCTCACGGTAACCGTCCTCGACCGCGAGCAGCTCCTTCTCGCCGTCCTCGCGGACACCGATCACGACCAGCAGGCACAGCTTGGGATCCTCGCCGAGGCGGACGCTGACGTTGACGCCGTCGACGAACAGATACGCGTAGCGGTGAAACCGCAGCTCTCGGGAGCGGAACGCGGCGTGCTCGGCCTGCCACTGCTCGGTCAGCCGCTGAATCGAGCTGGACGACAGCCCCGACGCGTCCTCGCCGAGCAGGTCCCGCAGCGCGGGCCCGAAGTCGCCGGTCGAGAGCCCGTGCAGGTACAGGACCGGGAGCACATCGGTCACTTTCGGCGAGCGCCTGGCGTACGCCGGCAGGATCCTGGAGCTGAACCGCTTGCGCTCACCTGTCTCCTCATCGACACGCTTGTCGTTGATCCGCGGCGCCCGGATCGGCAGCGTCCCCGAGCCGACCGTCAGCTTGCGCTCCTTCGCCTTCCCGTTGCGGACCACCAGCCGCTTGCCGTCCTCGTCGCGTTCATTGACTACCGACCCGACGTACTGGTCGACCTCGGCCTCGAGCGCCGCGGCGATCATCCGAAGCGCGCCCTCCCGCGCGAGATCATCGAGCGTGACCCGCACCTCGTTGTCCTCCCCGACAGGGAGCCTGCGAACATCCACCATTGGCGTGCCTTCCTGCCGGCCATCGCCGGCTTCGGTCTTCGATCAACCGGGAAGGTACGCCGCCTTCCTCTTCACACGCATCCACAACTTCTGGGTATAGCTCCGGCCGCGATCGTGACGGCGAATGGTCGATCTATGTGTACGCGCCCGACAGCGACGGGCGACTGCTTGCGTTCGGGAGCGCCGCCACGCGCCTGCAGGCGCGCGAACAAGCCTGCCTATGCAGCGATGACGCCGGCGAGGTGCTCGGCCGTGCCGGGATCTGAGCGTCTGTGGCGAAGGGCGCCAAGCTAGCAGGCAGCCAGACCACCGAGTCGAACTACAGCAACATGCCATCGCTATTTGTGGTGCTCGGTGAGCGGGGCAGCCGTCGTTTCGATACCCGCGACCAGTCAGTGATGTAGCCGTCCTCGGTGATGTAGCCATTCTGTGGCGGTCGGCGCGGAGTGTCGCCGGCGACGAGATCGTGGATCGCGTCGGGTGGGCCGTGCCAGTGATCAACCGCAACACCCGCCGCGGTGTCGGTGCGGTGGGCCACATGACCGCGACCGACATAGCTCAGCGGCCAGTCCTCGAGGACGAAATCGATGCCGGCCCCGACCGGCAGGAGGAGCCCGTCGATCAGCATTCCTCGCTCGGACACGTCGAGCACCTCATGTCGATTCGTGTCCCCCGACGGTTGCGTTATGACCACGGAGAGCATGCTGACCGATGCGCGGTCGTGCTTGCGAGAATCTCGGTTCATGGGGCACCTTGGTGGTAGCGACGGGTCAGAGGGGAACAGGCTGGGGATCGCCGAACCGGTCAACGTCATGCGCGCCTCGACCAGGGCGCAGATAGGACGACCCGCCGGACCCTGCCAACTGCGGAAGCGCAGGCCTGTTGTCCGATCCGTGCGGTGCACGATCTCAACCTGTCCGGCGAATCGAAAGCCCGGCCCCGCGAGCTCAAAACCAGCTGGTTGCTGCATCACGAGATCGCTCCGTGCGGCGACCAGCATCCCCCCTTCTGAGAGATTCAGCACATCGGCGACAACTCGCGAGCCCGGCGCGGGGCACAGCGTCGCGGAAAGATCTTTGGTGCGCGCAGTGCGCGGATGATGGCGCTTATCCGGGACTCCTCGTCATTTGGGGGTGAATCCGGGCCCGCCCGGGCCTGATCTTGTATCGGCCATGCCGGCCCCTGGCCGGCGATCCCTGCCATATAGCGGGGCCGAAGCCCGGGTCAAGCGGCCGAATCCCCTGCAAGTTCGGGGGTTCTCCACAGCGTCTCGCTGATCGTGGCTGCCGCTTGACGCGCGGCGCGCGGCTCCGCTACCCCGGGCGCACCGCAGCGGCAGTGCTTCGCGGGACGTGCGCAACCTACGGGGCCCCGTCAGGCGGCGGGAACCGGCTCAGGAGCAGGGAGTTCGTCGCCCCCAGCCGCGGCGGTCACCCCCAAACGGAGAGGAGAGCCGCTCATCCGGCATGGGATACCTCGGAGATCACGGAGCTTGGGGGATCCGCGGCGTGCTGGCACGGCCGATCCCGCTGATACTTAGATCCCGCCGGAGCGAGCCGAGCAACCGGCACCCGACCTGCTCGATCTTGGCAACTGGGACGTGCCGTGTCCGAGACAACTGCGAGTCGGTCGACAGACAACGCATCTTAGCTCCAGGGGCGGTGTTCAAGCAACGAACGCTCTTACACCCACCGTTGAGCCGGTCACGCGACCTCTGGTACCCGCTGATGAGCCTCGACACCGGACGGCGCTACCCACGCAGCACCGTGAGGCCTCTGCACTTACGTTACCACGCAATCAGCCGCACCCGGGCTATGAAACCGCGTTCCGGCAGATTACACACCCTCTACGCCTGAGAACCTACGCAAGAGCGCCCCGTTCGCAGTCAAGCCTCGTGGTCAATCGAGCCCACCACTACGCTCCGCGATTGACAGCTATCTGCGAAACGAACTGCACCCAGGGCCGGAGGGTGGTCAGGGCTCGCTTGGGCCCGCGCCACGTACGCAGCAACTTCAGCCGGCGGGTGGTGTTTTGTGCTCTTGTTGTCGGTGACCGGCTGACCACCTTGGGTCAGGCGCGTTGATCTCGGTCGCGCCGAATCCTTCCAGGGGTCCGTCGACGAAGAAAATCTCCATCGTGATGTCCGGGTCGACATGGGCTTGTGAGAGGAACGCGACGACGTTGCGGCCTGTGACGTTCTCGATCGTGTCGGTGAAGTGCTTGGTGAGGGTTGCATGTGTCTGCTCCAGTGTCCGGACAGGCTAGCGAGGCGTTGTCCGTCCGTCGCTTGTGTTCTCCGACCTGGCCCCGGACGGTCCCCGAACCTTCGCAAGCCCTTGTCGTGCATTCAGGATAGCCCTCGGTTGCCCGCGTCAATGCGTGAACGATCCTGCGCTCGAGCTGTCGTGCCCGGCGATGAGAGCTGGGCCAAGGGATGTCAACACCCCGGAGTGCGCAACGGGTGCGCGAGCCAGAGCTACTGATCCGGTCGTAGACGATGCGACCTCGGAGGCCACCGGCGCGGGTCGGCAAGAAACCGTCTTGCCGGTCTTCCGGTGTTGCAGTTGGGCGTTGATAACTCGGTGCAGTTTCGCGCCGAGTGTTGCCGGGCGGCTGTGATCACCGGTTGCTGCCCGGGTGGGATTGAGCGCACAGCGATGCTTGGAGCGGTCGGTGATTGCGCTTGGGATGTATCAGGGTCAGTCGGCTGAAAACCGGATGGATGACTACAACTCGGGTGGGGAGCTCGTTCGCCCGGATCTCGGGCGGACGACGAGGAGCAGCACGTGGGTGCCGATTGTCTCTCGCAGATCAGGCAACGCACAGGAGCTGGCATCCCGGTGAACTATCCGCCGACTGCTGGTGATCGTCATCCGTAATCTCTGCCTGACGCACTTGGAACGTTTTCGGGGGTCAGGACGGACGGATGTTGCGGGCATTTGCGGATGATCTCGCGCTCGCCGCCCGATATGACTTGCCGTGAAACCGACCGTCCACTCGGGCGCGTTGAGTGGGTAAGGGCCGAACGCAAGTCGCGACGCTACAGACCTTGGAGTAACAGAGCGTCATCAAAGCATTTGCGCCCTCGCCCACTCGTCGCTTGAGGAGGGGGCACGCGCTTTGGTGACGAGGGCGCGCTACGGATTGGCGCCGCGGCGCAGCACAGCGTCCAGCAGCATGGGTCAAGAGCGCGGTGGGTGACCGGGCGCGTAGGATCGCGGCGTGAGGATCCGGCGCCGATCCTCGTCGACGCGCATGCGTGGTGGACCACCACGCTCCTCCCGAACGCGCTGTTCGCGTACGTCGAAGCGCATCTGCCTCGTGGACGAGAAGTTTTCTGGTGGGGTTCGGCGGCGACACGCTCACTCATTGGGAGGTGTTCTCGTTGCCGCCGGTCCATAATGTTTTGCGGGAGCGGATGATCGAGGTGGCGGTCGCGAGGTTGCCGGGCGGGGTGAGCGGGGTTCGCGTCGCCGGGGAGGCGATCTGGCATACGCCGCGAACATCATGGGGGCGAATTCCTGCGGGCGTACGCCGAGTCGCGTTCACAGCTCGCGGTGTGGACGCGCGCAGGCGGCTCGGTCGCCTCTCGGAGTCTGGGACGCTCACGGGCACGCGCGTCCGGCGTCTTGTGTCGTTCTTCAACGCGGCCGACGTTGCGCAGCCCGGGCGTCCCAGCTGCTCGGATGCAGTCATTGAGTCGGCCGTTTCGTTGCGGTTCATCGGCGCCGGCGGCCGGACGCTGGCGCGCGCTGCGGAGAGCCCGACGGGCTGCGGGTCGGTGGGCCTGACGATCGGCGGTCGGACAGGGCCCGCGCTCAGCGACGAGCCGAACGTGACTGACGAGCTCGTCGGGCTTGGAGCGGTTCCCATCTGTGCCGGGGGCGCGTTGCCGTACGAGTAGAGCTCGCGCTGTCCCGTATCAATCGGCGGTTCGTTCTTGCGGTCGGCACGCCAACCGATTCGGTCGCACCGTGCCGCCAGCCGATCATGATCGGCGGCCTGTAGAGCCGCGCCCACGATTGCTCACTCCACCGACGGCAGCCCGGCGATCGGCGTGCTCGACCCTGGAGCAGACGGTCGGACGCGACCGCCTGCATCGCCCGAATTTGTCGATGGCCGACAGCCACCCCGGTCCCGACTGACCCGAGAATCCTCCCGGGATCCCGTCGCTCGGCGATGCTCCGGCGCGCGGCCCGGCCTCGCGCACAGCTCAATGCCGGGCGCCGACGACGGTCTCGATCGGGAACCTTGAGCGGACGCGAGGTGCTGGCTTTCGGTGTCGCAGAGGCCGCGGAGCCGCGTGGTACGGTGCGAGAGATGTCGAACAATTCCGGTGTTGAGCAGAAGCGTGGGCGCACAGGGGCACTCGATGGCCTCGGGGCCACGATCAAGCGCCACAGCACCGCAGAGCAGGTCGCCGGCGCCCTCCGTTCGGCAATCCTCGAAGGCCGGTTGCTTCCGGGGGCGCCGCTGCGCGAACTGCCGCTCGCCGAAGAGCTTGGCGTCTCCCGTAACTCGATACGCGAGGCCGTCAGGATCCTCGAAGGCGAATACCTCATTCGCTACCAGATGAACCGCGGGGCGGTGGTCGCCGAGTTGTCCGATCAGGAGATCGATGATCTGTTCGCGGCGCGCGAGGTAATCGAGCTGGCCGGCGTGCAGCGGTTGCAGGAACTGGCTCCGAAGCAGCGTGCCGCCTACCTCGAGCCGTTCGTACAGCAGATCGAGGCCGCGAACGCGAGCGGAGACGTCGCCGCCGCGGCCGCGGCCGATCAGGAGTTCCACACCGCAATCGTCGCGCAGGCGGGGAATGCACATCTGCTGCGCTGGCATGAGGGGCTTCGCAAGGAGCTCCGGCTCGGGCTGGCACTGGCCGAGCAGCGCCGCGGAGACCTCGGGCGCACCGACACCAAGGCCAGCCGCAACCGCAATGACCATCGGGCCCTCGCCAGGGCTCTTCAGCGTTCGGGGCCGGCCGGCGCCAGGGCGCTGTCCGCGCACCTCGCCGAGGGCGCTGCCGAACTGCACCGGCTGCGCAAGCTCCTGCGGGACAGCACCGACTGACGGATATCACGTCGCGGCGACCGCTACGACGAAGATTGTTGGTCACGTGACCAGGGTCAGCGACCGCGGCCGGCGGACCATTTCAGTTCGGCGCCGATCGCGGCCGCCAGTCGCGTGATCGCGCGGCGCGCCGACTCGTCTCCGATGCGGTCGGAAGTCCAGGCACAGGCGATGCAAGCTCCAATCGGCGGCGCGGCGTCGACGATCTGCGCCAGACACTCCTCGACAATGGAGAAGGACGGGCCCGCAGCGGCGGGGAACCGCAGTCCGGGCAGGTCCTCGCCGTCGATGATGTCGACGTCGATGTGCAGGTAAACATCGCCCGCGGATAGATCATTCAGCGCGGCGAGCACCGCGTGGGGATCCGCGGCCAGCCGCCGGACACGACCGGCCTCCAGCGTGTCGCGCTCGGCGGGATCGAGATCCCTGGCGTCGATCAGGACGGCGTGCTCGTCCGGCACGGGTCGCAGCCCGAGTCGTTCGGAGATCGC
Source organism: uncultured Solirubrobacterales bacterium (assembly GCA_963794285.1). Lineage (GTDB taxonomy): Bacteria > Actinomycetota > Thermoleophilia > Solirubrobacterales > Solirubrobacteraceae > Palsa-465. The sequence continues at coordinate 625,726 of CAWCDS010000003.1, read as the reverse complement.
CTCGGGCGCGCGACCGGTCAGCATCGCAAGCGACATCCCCGCAAGGTATCCGCTGACCGAGATCGCGGGCGTGTTGAACTCGCCGTGCGCGTCGAGCCAGATCAGTGAGAGGTCGCGATGCCGGCGCTGGAGACCGGCGACAAGCCCCAACGCAGTCAGGCAATCGCCGGCCAGCACGAGCGGGCGGTCCGCCTGCGCGACCGCGTCCGCGACATCCCTGTACCGCCCGGTCAGCCTGTCAAGCTCGCTCGCGGCAGGGTCCGGCGGCCCGGCGAGCGCGATCGCACCAGCGGGAACCGGGAACGCCTCGATCTGCTCGTCGAGATGCCACGGGCTGACGAGCACATCCCAGCCCCGTTCCGCTTTGCCGGATCCAAGCACCATCGACATCGTAGCCGATTGTCCGGCAATACCACAAACCTACACACGGTCCGCGCTCATTAAAGACATCAGACGTCCAATGTTGCTATGCTCGCACCGATTGGACAAGGACACCCCGACGTCGAGATCGCTGGCGCCCAGCGTTTGGCGAGCGCAACCATCCGGACCACAGGCTCCGCGTGTTTTTCGAGATCTTGGCTGGTGGCCGGGGGAGATGCTGTGGCGGTCAAGGGAGCAGGTGCGGATGCCAAGCACTGCGACCGACGAGTGGGCAGGTTTCAGCGAGTCGGCAAACAGCAGAGCCGCGCCAGCGCCGACGCCGGATCAGCTCGGTTTTGTCCGCGTGGCAGGCGAGGCGCCGCCATCGTCAGCGCCCACGCTGACGTGGACGGTCTGCTGGTCGCCCGCCGCACCCGGGATGACGACCGTCCCGCTGCCGGCCTGGATCGCGACGCGGTGGATCGCCGGCGGCGCCGGCTGGTGTGGGTCGCCGACGGTCACCACGAGACCGGCCGGGTTCGTGATGTGAGTGTCGAAGGTGATGTGAAGGTCGTTACCGGCCGCGGTGGTGGTGACCGCCGGCGCGGGTGGCGGCGCGGCGGTGGGCGGCGGCGGTGCGAGCGAAGCCTGATGAGCGATCGCCGTCTGGAGCAACGCGTCGGGCTGCCGGTACTGAACGTGTCCGCCAGGGCCCTGCGGACTCGAATCGTCGAGCGGGTTGACGTCATCGGGAGGCGGCTGCGTGCCGCCCCACATACCTGGCCACGTGGCCCACGCGTCGGCGGCGGTCGTGTCGGAGACTATTTCGAGGTCGAGAGGCGGAGCGGGCCGTTGCCCATCGGCGTTGTCGAACCACGCTCCGGTCCAGTGAACGCCGCTTGAGAAGTAGGACGCGTGGGAGCCCCGCGCGGGATACACGACGGGCTGCTCGCCAACCCGCTCGACCTGGTTCCACGGTCGCTGCTCAGCATGCTTATGTTGCGCGTACACCGCCAGATCTGGTTCCTGGCCGTTGGCGTCGAGCCGAAGCTGGATCATCTCCCAATCGCCCTCGTGCAGCCCCGCCTTGATGAGCGGCCCGATCAAGTTGTAGTCGTTGTAGAAGTAGAAGAACCAGTAGGCAAGCCACAGCCGCCCATCGCCTCCCGTCGCCCAATGACCGTAGACACGATTGGCGTACTGCGGCTGAGCGTGCAGCGTCTGCGCTTGCGCAACGTAGTCATGCGACGGATCCGCGATGCGGTCACCATGCGCGACAGCCTCGCCGTTGGGATAGCCCGCCGGATCGAGGAAGCTCAGCGACAACAGCGGTTGGTCGCCGACAGGGGTCGCGGCCGCGATCACCGTTCCGTCCGCTCGCCGGAGCTGATTGCCAGGGTTGTCGGTCCACTCCGACGCCGCATCGGCGAAGTACGGCTCCTGGGAGTCGTATCGCAGCACAGGGATGTGACGCTCGAGCAAAGCCGCAGGTTCTGGTCCGCCGGCCATTCGTTCTCAGAGCAACCGATCGAGGATGGCGTCTGTGCTGCTTCGGTGGCACACGGGTCGCATCCTAGTCGGCCGGCACACACAAGGCCAGGCCAAGCGACGGCTATCTCCTATGTGGGTGGCTAGCGGAGTCGTCCGACGCGACGTGTCGCAGCCGGATCTCGCGGTCGATGCGCCACCCAATCCGCGAGGGCCGCCGCAGAGGCTCCGGGGCGCACGCCGTGCATCCGACTGTCCAACCTCTTGCGGACAGTCTTGAAAAACGCGGATTTCGCGAATTTCGGGTCTCGGACGCGAGTGCGACGGGGCACCTGCATTGTCAACGGCGCGCAACTCCCCCCAACGGTGCCGGCAACGTCGTCGATCGCGGTCGTCTACCAGCCCTCGGTGACTCAGATGATCGTCTTCCCCGACACGCGGAGCGTCGGGGCCGAACGCGGCTGGAGCTTCGTCCAACGGCCGCACGGCCCCCACGTTCGAAGTCAGCCGTCCGTCGCGTAGCCGCTGGGCGAGCTCGGCGAGCTGGGAGCGATCGGCCTCCAACGACGAAGAAGATCGCCCGCCCGTTCTCAGGCTGGATCGTGGGCGGTTCGGCAATGGTGACGAGCGTGCCGCCGGCGCGCACAAGCGCGGTCGAACGCTGCAGGATCTCCCCCCCGATCACGTCGAACACCACATCGACCTCGCCGGCGTCCTCCACGCGGCTGCCGCCAGCAGGGAACCCGCACTCCCCGGCCACCGACGATTGGTGCGCCAAGGCTCAAGAAGCCCGTCACTGATTCGACCGGCCGGGAGCATCACCTTCGGCGCAGGAGAGCCCCTCTCGCAACTCGGGAATGCGCGCAGCGTCCACGAGCTGCTACCCAACTCGGACCTGTTCCGCTCCCGGCCCCGACATGACGATCAGGCAGACGCCCTAGCGACGGTAGCCAGCCTGCTCAAGTCGGTCCCGCTCTTGCCCACCGCGAGCCGCGCGACGCGAACGTTGACTGCCGGCGCGACCTAACAGACGCGCCGTTATCGACGAGAAATTCAATTCTGTTAGCTCTCATCTTCGGCGGTTTCCTCCATCGCGTTTGGTGCTCCCTTGAGCAGGCTGCGCCAGTCTGTGAGGAGCGCGTGCACGGCGGCGGCACCGATGATCGGCTCGTGGGGAACGGGCAACTCGACCGGGTAGAGGATGAAGGGCCTGGTTTGCGGGCCGCCGAGCCCGCCGTGGAACGAGATCAGCTCCTCGAATGCGCAGCCCTGTTCGAGGTCAGGGTCGTAGAAGCTGTTGACCATGATGTCGGCGACGTGCTCGAATCCGTCCGTGCGCCGCAGGTGCGCGGCGGCGTTGGAGGAGAAGGGCGCGAGCGGGTCCTCGCCGTCGATCCGGCCGGTCTCGAGGTAGTGGGTGCCGTCAGAGCCGACGGCGATCGGGCCGTGCTGGGCGGAGTGCATCAGCAGGAAGCCGATGTGGGGGTGAGCGCTGAGCGCTCCGATCAGGTTGGGGTGGCGCTCCTGGATCTCCTCGGCGCTGAGCCTGCGCTTTTCCTCCATCAGGTAGACGAGGCCGAGGTTGCCGGAGCCCAGCACCAGCGCATGCTCGGCGCTGATCCCGTGCTTCTGTTGCTCGGCGCTGCGGCCGGTCGCTTCGTTGAACGCCTGTCCGACCGCGCTGTCGTGCTCGTCGCCGCCGCTCATTCCGGTCACCTCGCCCCGCGAGAGTGAGCGCTGGACAAGCTCGTCGAGCCCGTAGCCGTTGCGCTGCTTGAACGTCATTCCCTGCGTCTGCCCGTGATCGGAGAGCACCACGAGCTTGTAGGGCCTGGGGGCGTAGCGTGCCGCCTTCTCGATCCGTCCGAACTGCTTGTCGAGCTTGCGCAGAGCGTCGAGCGTGTCGGCCCGCTCGAGCCCCGAGTGGTGGGCGACCTCGTCATAGCTGGAGAAGGTCGCGTACACGGCCGGACGGCCGCGCATCATGTCGGTCACGACGCCGAACGCGATCAGGTCGCGGACCACGACACACAACGCAGCTCGCAGGAACGGGTAGCGACCGCCGCGGTGCCCGCGCGGGATCACATCGCGGCGTCGCTGCCGGGCCGCCGCGGACCATTCGAGTCCCAGCTCCCAGCAGAACAGCACAAGCTCGCGGGTAACGTTAAAACCGTTGGCCAGAAACGCGCGGTAGCCGGGGTTCGCCTTCTTGTCGGCTTCCATCCGGCTGACGGTCAGGATCACCTCCTCCGCTTCCCCGGAGAGCAGGTTGCCGCGGCTGGCGCCACCGTCGATCAGCAGACCGGCGCCGCTGGCGTGACGACGCTCGATCTCGGCACAATCATCGGGCGCCGAGCACGTCATCAACCTGCCCGTTTCCTTCTCGACCCAGCGAAACGCCGGAATGTCGTCGTTTGAGCCGAGCAGGATGCCGGCCTGGCTAGCTCCCGTCTGCGAGGACAAATCAGGCTCCCACTCGACCAACTCGTGGCTGCCGTCGGCGAGCCAGCGAGCCAGCACCGGAGTGTTGCCGTCGCGCATCGCGCGGCGAAGCACCGGGCCCGCGAGCCCGTCGATCTCCAGAAAGATGATCCCCGGCACGTCGGTGCGCGCCGCTGCCCCCTGCCGTTTGGCCACACGCTCGATCACCCGCAGCGAATAGATGTCATCGTCATCGACACCCAGGAACACCTGTAACACCATGCTCGCGGCCGCCATCACCAGCGCCGCCAGCAACGCCCACCCGAACGAATCCACCTTGAAGTCCCCCGGCGCCAGCCGCGAGACCAACAGCAGGATCAGAGCATCGACGATCAGCACCGCGAAAAACCCAATGATCAACATCAACGGCAATCGCAGCGCCGCAACCAGCGGCGGCAACACCGCATTCAGCACGCCGATCAACGCCGCCGCCTCCAGCGCACCAAGGAACGTCTTGACCTCGACCCCCGGGAGGATCACCCCAGACACCACCACCGCGACTGCGCCGACGAGCAGCCCCAGCAGCACACGGAGCGGACGAAAGCGCGGTCGAGCCGCCTTCCACTGCACAGTCTCGGCGTACCTTGCTTCGGAAACGTCGGCCATCACGCGACCACGACCGGCTCGTCCGCCACGCAGAAGGCGCTGCCTCCCAGCGCCGTCCATCGCCTGCGGCGGTACAGCCCGATCCGCCCTGGACCGCGCCGCGGCCGTGCTGCGATTAGCGGCCGCCGCCTCAGGTGCGGCGCTCGCTGCTGCCCCGCCGAGGGCCTTCTGCCGCTTGCACCTGCTCCCTCACAACAGGCCCACGCTGCTTCAACGTCCGTATTCATCGACATGCTCTCGCAAACTCCGTTGTGATGCTTACTATTCGTGACCCGAGCGGGCGCCCCGCTTTTCGACGGGCTCCCCGATCACCAGTGCAGCGCGCGCAAGGCCGCCCGGCATCACCCAGATGGGTGTAAATGCACGTCTTCGGAGCCCCAGCCCTCGCCCCACGAACAGCCAGCCAGCCAGACCGGCCGGACGCGAACAAAGCTCACCACGATTTCACCGTGCTCCGCCCTCCAAAGCGCCTGACCTATCACAAGCCCGAGGGTCCCCAGCGATGACCTCGTAGCCGAAGCGGCCGCTCACAGGATCACGGCTTCGGCGGCAGGATCGCGACGCCCGTCTCGAGGACCGCGCGGAAGCCGAGCCGCTCATAGAGCTGGCGTGGGCGGTCATCGCGCTCGGCGCAGATCCAGACATCCGGCGCCGCATCGGCGCCCGCGCGGATCGCGCACGCGGTGAGGGCGCCGCCGAGGCCGGCGCCCCGGTGCTCAGGCTGCACGAACACCTGAGTGACCTCGCTGCCGCCGTCGTGCGTCTCCACCTGAGCGAACCCGGTCGCGCGGCCCTCCTGCACCGCTGCTATCACGCGCACGTCGGCGAGCTCAGCCACCTCTCGGGCCTGGGCGTTGAAGGTCTCCGTCTCGGTGTGCTCGCCGAAGTCCTCCCGATGCCATATGTCGCGCAGCTCGCGCACCACGTCGTAGTCCACCTCGACGAGCTCGCCGAAACCGTCAGGAACCGGACGGCCGTCATGAAGCATGAAGATCAGCGGGGTGGCCATCCACCCCCGCTCGCGGAGCTCGCTCACCACGCCGTCGGGCATGGGGGTCATCCACTCGGCCAGGCGGTGAGCGCAGCCGACGAGCTCACGGTCGGCCGCCGGAATCATCTCTCTCGCCTCCATCGGCCGGTCAAGCCGGATGCAGTTGTACTCCCAGAAGTCAGGGTGACGCGGGCTGCGGAACACCGTCCCGTGTGAGAACGGCCTCACCTCCTCACAGACCCGCTCCTTCCACGGCAGATGCCAACGGCGGAATCTCTCCTCGGCACTGAAGTCCGACATCGGTAGCAAGACTAGGCGAGACGGGCATGTCCTCGACACGCGGAACCGGGCGAATTGCGCTGGCACGCCTAAGCCACACCGTCATGCACGGTCGACTCGCATCTCAACGTGATCGAGCCCCATGAGCACGCTGGCGATTATGGGGCACGTGAGTCATCGTCGCGCTGTGCGCTCGAGGACACGCGATCAGCCGGGCACCGCCACATGTCCACGGCGAGAACCAGGCACGTTGCCGGCGCACGTTGAGCCCGTCGCGGTTCGGCCTCTGGAACGTCTCGGCTGGGGAATGGTCTCCCGAATACGCGCAACGCTCGCCTCCGGATGGCGAAACGCTGAGTCCATGCTTGGTGCGGGCAGAGCGGCGCAGGTACCGTGTTTGGCCACAGCACGCTTGCCTCTTGATGGTTCGCGGAGGCGCAGTGCACTTGTCGTGAGTGAAGCTGGGATCCTTGAATGAGAGACGTGCACCCGTTCCTCGCCGAGCCTGGACCGATCGCATTCGCCCACCGAGGTGGTGCCGGTGACGCACCCGAGAACACGCTCGCGGCATTCGAGATCGCAGTAACGCTCGGGTACAGGTATCTAGAAACGGATGTCCATCTCACTCGCGACGGCGTTCTGGTCGCCTTTCATGACGAGCACCTTGACAGGGTTACAGATCGCACCGGCGCGATCGCTGAGCTCAGCATCGTTGAGGTGGAATCGGCCGACGCCGGTCACGCGTTCTCCTCGGACGGTGGGCGGACGTTCCCGTTCCGCGGTTGCGGGATTCGCGTTCCCCGACTCGAAGCGATCCTTGCGCGGTGGCCTGATGCCCGGGTCAACATCGACCCCAAATCAGACCCATGTGTGGCGCCTCTAGCGGCGCTCCTAGACCGACTCGATGCCTGGGAGCGCGTGTGCGTTGGATCGTTCTCTGACCGCCGCCTCCGTCGGATTCGCGCACTCGGTCGCGGGCGATCGTGCACGTCGATGGGGCCTCAAGCGGTTGCACTAGCCCGACTGACCACCGCGAGCGCCGTCATGCGTCGGCTTGGCGCCGACTGCATCCAGGTACCGATACGTCAAGGGCAGATTCCGATCGTCACCGAGCGATTCGTCGCGGCCGCGCACAGCGCAGGCCTGCCGGTGCACGTGTGGACGATCAACGACGAGACAACGATCAACGAACTCCTCGACCTCGGGGTAGACGGCATCATGAGCGATCGCCTTCGCCTACTCAGAGAGCTGATCACACGCCGCGGCTAGCCCACACAGGAACGGCACACCATGATCCGGTCGTGTAGTGCCGACCCTCGCCGTCGTTGCCCTGACACTCGGCCCGCGCGTCGGTGAGGGAACGACAAGCGGAAAGGCCGATCAGGTCATGGCCACCCCCGATGTTCCAGGAGCAGAAGCTCGGCGATGCCGCAGCCGTCTGGTGCACACGGATGCCACGCCCAGCATCGATGGGGCGCCGGTCGGCGTATCGATGCGGATCACCCGGCGCTGCTGGGGATTCCGAGGTTAGTTTCAGCGAAGTGGGCCGAAGCGCTCTGACTCAGGCCGCTCGTCGAAGGTCGACCGGGTCTCCTCGGCCAGCCATGCGGAGAGGGCTGTGAACGCAATGAACCCAAGGCCAAGTGCAATGCCCATACGGATTGCATTGGCGCAAACGCCCGCGTACTCGCTGGTTCGGACCGCCGCTCAACGAATCGACGAATCGACACATGCAAGTCGGCGTGGCTCACCGCACTCACGGTTCCGAAATCGCACGAGAAAGAGCGCTCCGAGCTCAGCTCCATCGGGCACCTGCTCACCGAACCCGGTCTGCAGCTGGCCTTCGTTGATGGCTGGCATCGTGTTTTCCGCTTTCGGGTGTTGGTTACCGGGACAACCAGGGGCGGTCTGATCCGAGTCGAGAGACCTCGCTGTGGCCTGAGGCATCGGCCGCGTTGGATCAATGCCGACGGGGCACCGCGGTCTGGTGGCCGTTTGGCAGCTCGCGCCGGGACTTCCGGCACGCCTCGTGGGCGCAACTTCATGCCCCGAAAATCCCTTCGGCCACGTCTCCGTGGCTCTGCCCGTGGGTCCTGGCGGCACGGGATTCCGGGGACCAGGAGCGCGACCAGCGCGCCGACAGCGAGGATAGCTGCGCCGACCGGCAGCGCAGAGGTGAGACCGGCGGTGTAGGCGTGCGGTGAGGCATACGAGCCGTGGGCGCTGAACACGGACGCCAGGACCGCGACCCCGAAGACACCACCGAGCTCACGTATCGCGTTCGTCGCCCCGGATGCCTGCCCCGCTTCCGCCGGTCGCACAGACCCGAGGGCCGCATTGGCCGCCGGCGCGGACACGAGCGCCATCCCCGCGCCCGCGAGTATGAACGGCACGATCAGCGAGGAGTAGGCGATCTCGGGAGTGAAGACCGCTGCCAGCCAGGCGATCGCGATCGTCTGCAGCACGAGGCCGACGAACATCAGCGGCCGCGATCCGACGCGGTCACTCAGCGTTCCGGCAATCGGAGCCACGATCATCGGCATCGCCGTCCACGGAAGCGTGCGCAACCCGGCCTGCACCGGCGAGTATCCGTGAACGGTCTGGAAGAACTGCGCCAGCAGGAAGATCACGCCGAACACGCCGAAGAACATCGCGAATGAGAGGCCGTTCGTGGCGGCGAACTGGCGTGAGCGGAAGAACCGCATCGGAAGCATCGGGTCCGCTGCCCGCAGCTCCCACGCCACGAATGCGATCACGAACCCGATCCCGAAGGCGAACGACGCGAGGATCGTCGTGCTCGTCCATCCCAGCGCCTGTCCGCGAACTGCACCGTAGGCGATGCCGACCAGCCCCGGGCCCACGAGTGCCAGGCCCCGAAGATCCAGGTGCGCAGCGGGTCCCCGAGACTCAGGGCACGTGTCAAACGCCGCGGTCGTGGGCGTGCAGATCGTGTTCTGCTCCGATCGACGAGCGGCAGCGCAGTCTGCACGGGGCAGCTCCCTCCAGGCAGATTCTGGTCCCCAGGGCCAGAATCTGCAGCCTTGAGATCCCGCTCGTTGCTTCGCGACCGTTCGTTTGACTGGCAGGACGCCATAGCAGGAGCTCGTCGGCGCGTTCGCGCATCGTTCTGGGCTGCAGCGCAGGCGTCGCTTGCAGCCGCGCTCGCGTGGTTCGTGGCCCATCGGCTGCTAGGCCATCCGCAGCCGTTCTTCGCGCCAATCGCGGCCGCGATAGCGATGAGCACGAGCTACTTCAGGCGCAGCCGACGTGCCGTGCAGATGGTGATCGGCGTGCTGCTCGGGATTGGGGTAGCGGAGCTCCTCTCGACTGCATTCGGTACGGGCACGATCGCGCTTGGAGCGACCGTACTGCTGACGATGTTGGTCGCACTGCTTGTCGGTGGTGGATTCGTCGGCGAGGGGATGATGTTCGTCAATCAGGCCGCCGCGCAGCAATCCTCGTGGTCACGCTGCGGCGCCACGGCACGGGCGCCGAACGGGCGCTTGACGCGCTGGTCGGCGGTGGAGCGGCGCTGCTGGTCGGTGTGGTCCTATTTCCGGCCGCTCCCCTCCCGCGACTGTGGGCGGCCGAGCGTGCGGTGCTCAAGTCACTGGCTGACGCGGTCGAGCAGGTGTCCCAACTACTCCAACTTGGTGCGCCACCCGAACCGGAGTGGACGCTTGCGGCCGGCTACAAGATCCACGACAAACTGGGCGCTCTTGCACAGGCACGCGCAAGCGCCAAGGCTAACGTCCGGATCTCCCCCCGTCGCTGGCACCTGCGGCCAGTAGTCGACGCGGAGGACCGTCGCATTGCACGGTTCGACCTGCTCGCCAACGCGGTCCTAAGCCTAGTGCGAGCCATCGTTGCCGGGCTCGAGGACGGAGAGTCGCTGCCAACGCGGCTCCGGGATCAAATCGACGCGCTCGCGGATGCGCTTCGCGAACTCGCGCGAACACCTCAGCCATGGCCGCCGCAGCTGCTGGGGGACGTTGCTGCTGTCGCCCGACGCGCGACTGATGACGCTCTGATCGCCAACGTCGATCGAGTCCCGACGGTCAGCGCGATCCTGCGTGCGACCGCCGCGGACCTTGCAGCCGTCATCGGTCAGGAGAACTCAACCGAAGCTCTTGCTCCCGACTAACCGGCGCGCTACTCAACCACGGAGCTCAGACGACCAAGAAGTCCCTCCAACCGAAGTTGCTCGTTAGGGCATGCATCCTCACGGAGGAGTCCGAATTCGATGCTGGTTTGTGGGCGCATCGTCTGTTTCGGTGAACCAGTCGCCGGCACTGGGTCGTGGCGGCCGGTACCGCCGCGGTCGCATAGCGGGGGGGAGGTGTTCGTCAAGTCGGACCTGCGGCGGTTGACTTGGGCACGGCGTTGTGCCGGCTCCGATGTGGTGGTAGGTTCCGGCCAGCGGTGGATTAGAGGCTCCCAGGAGGGGGTTATCGGGTGAGAGGAGTCGGCGTTGAGGAAGCTGTGTTGTCTGACTGTGTTGTCAGCCGCTGCGGCGGTTGTTGCCGTGCTTCCCGGGGTGGCGCTCGGGGTGGTGAGCGCTGTGAACCCCAGCGCGAACGCGCTCGCCGGTGTTGCGACGCTCGCCCCGGGCCAGGGCGGGCCGCTGGCTCCCAGTTCTGCTGGCGTTTCCCATGGCGCGCGCCGTTTGCCCCGCCCAGCGTTGGCGGCTGCGCCCATCACGGCAGCGCCACTTGCCGCAGCATCCGGTCTCTCGGCGGCGGCGGCGCCGCTGCTTGCGAACTTCAACGGCACGTCAAGCCGCGACAGCGCGGTAACCAACTTCAACCAGGAATTCGAGCCACCCGATCAGGGCCTTTGCGCCGGAAATGGCTTCGTCGCGGATATGGTCAACTCCGCGTACACGATCTACAAGCCGAACGGCGCGGTGGTCAGCGGACCGTTCAACATCAACGGGCCGTTCGATGAGGGCCTGACCGAGTTCACGAGCGATCCGCGCTGCTACTACGACTCGACGACCAACACGTGGTTCGCGACGATTCTGTTTATCAGCGGCGGCGACTTCGGATCATCGTTTGGCGAAACGTCGCATCTGGACATCGCGGTCAACAGCCCCAACGGCCCGACTGTCAACGGCAATCCGGGTGACCCCACGAACCCGTGGATCGTCTATCAGATCGACACCACTGACCTAGGCGATAACGGTTGCCCGTGCTTGGGCGATCAGCCGAGGATCGGGATCGACTCGCAGAACCTCTACGTCAGCGATGACGAGTTCTCGATCAACGGTCCAGAGTTCAACGGTGGCGAGATCTACGCGTTCTCGAAGAAGGATCTGGTTGGACTGGAGCCGTCCGTGCACTTCGTGCGCTTCCCGCACCTGACTGTCGGCGGCACCACCCCATTGGCGCCCCAACCGGCGCTAACGACCGGCGCTTCGTCCGCTGAGTACTTCCTGGGTTCGCTGGATCCGAACGGAACGTTCGATCAGCGGCTTGCCGTTTGGGCGATGACCAACACCGACGCGGTCAGCACCGGCGGGAAGCCGACGCTCTCGAGTCTCGTGCTGACCTCGGAGGCGTACGGGGTTCCGCCCGGCGCCGAGCAGAAGGGCACGGGGAGCCTGCTGGACAGCGGCGACGACCGCATGCAACAAGCACAGTTCATCAAGGGGAGCATCTGGGGCGAGCTCACCACAGCGCTCACGATCCCGGGCGACTCCACCGAGCGTGCGGGAGCGGCGTGGTTCAACGTCCAACCGCACCTGACAGGCAGCAAGATCGACAGCAAGACCAAGCTCCTCCAACAGGGCTACGTGGCCGTCAAGGGCCGGTACTTCATGTACCCGGCGTTGCAGGCAACGCCGGACGGCGGGGCAGCGATGGTCGGGACGCTTTCCGGCAACGATTTGTTCCCCAGTGCCGCGTTCACGACACTCGCGCCGGGGAGCAGTGCATTCGGGACGGTGCGCGTCGCCGCCACCGGGTCCACGAACTACGACCCAAACGCGACTCGCTGGGGCGACTACTCCTGGGCCGTGATGGACCCCAGTGGACAGTCGATCTGGCTGGCGACCGAGTACGTCCCACCGAAATCGAGCCAGACACCGGATCGCGTCAGGAACTGGGGCACGCGGGTGATGAACGTGTCTGCGCCGTAGCGAATCGCACGCAGTGTGAGGCCGTATCGGCCCATCGGCCCGAAGGGCGCCGCCTCGTCCACGGCAGCCGCCTCGGATGACCGGGGGTTCGCTCGTGACTCTGGAGCGCCGGACAATCCCCGGCGCTCGTTCACGAGCGAGTGCTCTGGGTCTAGGCGCGGGCGGACGCACGGTGGCGCCCGCCCACCCCGATGTTCTATGCGGGGACGGTGTGGGTGACCGGGGTGCCGACGCCGCGTGCGATCGGGTCGCCGGGGTACTCGTACCAGCGGCCGGGCAGGTCGCTTCGAACGCCGCACCCGATGCCGAGTCTCTCGAGTTCGTCGCGAACGGCGGTGAGGCTTTGCCAGTCGAAGTTCTCGAATCCGACGTCGTTGGGGACCCCCACGTCCCGTTCGAGCTCCCCCTGAGCAAAACGCACCAGAGCGCGGTGTACGGCTTCGGTGCCCATCGCCTCTGCGCACAGTCGAGAGCCAATGTGGACTGCCGGTCCGCGCCCGGGGCCTGGCGACCGACCCGCGCCCGACCGTGTTTCGCGGGATGGTGCACACGCAGCGACTCGCCGGCGAACTCACTGACCGTCGGACCTCAAGCCACGGCCGCAGGAAGGGCGTTACCGGGCCCGCGTGCGCGAGGCAATCGCAGGCGAGTCCGGGACCACGCGGGTCTTGACTCCCCAAGGCGGATTGCGGCCCCTGCTGCCCCTCCGTGGGAGCCCGAACGCCTCCGCTCTCGAAACGCGGTCGTGCTTCAACCAGCGAGACACGCCGAGCGGAAGCGTCGAGATGATGATCTCGTCTTAGCGGCCAAGGTTGAGCGCATCCTGGATCGCCGTCAGCGGCTCCAAGGCGCCGATTTCGCCTGTTACTTCGGTGCCGGCGGCCTCGGCTAGCCGCGGCAAGGCGTCGCGCAGCAGGTGGAGCGAAGTCCTCGCGTGCGAGTAGACGTGGCTGTCTTGCGCGCGAGGACGTTCCCTCCACCATCGGCAGGTGCACGCCGCACGTTGCACCGACCCGCAGAACGGGTGAGGGCTGATGCCCGCACCCCTTGCCGTCGATCACGTGAGGACCGCTCGCCTGGTCGGCCGCAAGCCCGAGCCCAGCGACGCCGACGCCTACGTGCGTTTCTACGGCGATCCCCGCACGCCAGAGGAGCTGTGGCCATGTGAGCTGCGCACCCCGGATCATGCGTGCGCCACGCTCGAGGAGTTCATCGAGCACTGGCGGCGCTGGGGCTTCGGCGTATGGACAGTCTTGCTGCCCGGCCGCGGGGTCATCGGGCACGCGGGGGTGCAGCGCACGACGATCGGCGACCGTCGCGACGTCGAGGTGCTGTGGTTCATCGATCCGGACTACTGGAACCGCGGCTACGCGACCGAGATGGCGCGCGAGGCGGTGCGCGTCGCGTTCGACGTGCTCAAGCTCGACGACGTGATCTCGTTCACCGTCCACGCTAATGCCGCGTCGCGGGCGGTCATGAAGAAGTTGGGCATGACCTACGAGCGCGACGTCGAGCACGTTGGACTTCCGCACGTGCTCTACCGGCTCACGCGCGGGCGCTGACGAAGGGAAAGGGACCTCCTGAATTGCGGCCTCCTGCTCCCGTCACGCCGCCGCTGGTGGTTCAAGAGGCAGACAGATTGTCAATGCTGGTGCGTAGTTGTCCTGGTCGACGTTCGGGATAGCGCTGATGACACCGGTGTTGGGGGGCACGATCCTTGGAGCGTGACGAACGTTCTTGTCGTCTACGCGAGTGCGCACGGGTCCACGAAGGGGGTAGCGGAGCGGATCGCCGCCCGGCTCGCTGAGCGGGGAGCAGGCGTGGAGGTGAGGCAGGTCGACGAAGTCGATGACGTCGAGGCCTACGACACGGTGATCCTCGGCAGCGCCGTGTATAGCCAGAGCTGGATCCCAAACGCGACGGAGTTCTTGCACCGGAACGCCGAGGCGCTCGCGGACCGGAGGGTGTGGCTGTTCAGCGTCGGATCGTTCGGAGATACCCATCGCGGGATCGGCAGTCTGATGAAGAAGGAGCCAAGAGGCATCAAGGAAATCCAGGAAGCAGTTCATCCGCTCGACTACAGGGTGTTCGCGGGCGCGATCGAGCGCAACCAATGGCCGTTGGTCTCGCGACTGTTCTTCCACACATTCGGTGGCCGATTCGGCGACAACCGTGACTGGCCGGAAATCGACGCGTGGGCCGACGGCATCGCGCAGAGGCTGGGAGTTCCGCAGGCTGGGCGTCGGACAACGGCTGCGGACCGAACCTGACTCCGACTCTCCCGGCCCGCTCCGACGACCTCGACGCCCGCTCTACCCGGACCGTCGAACTCGCGTGACCCAGCGATTCGCCACGCAGATCGCCCGTCCTACGCTGGCTAGATCGCGAGGAGTCAGAAGCGCGCGACACCGTCGTCCGGTTCGCCGACCACGCCGACCTGCCCATCGAACAGGCGGCCAGGCGGATCCTCGACAACCTCATCACAGACAGCGGCACAGCACCGACTCGCTGATCCCCGATCCCGAGGGGGCCTCGCGCGGCGCGCCCTGGTTGTCGCACACCTGCTGTGCTGCGTGCGCGTTGCTTCTGCTGCGCCGGTCAGACGCCGTTGTCCGGCCACCCGATGTGGTCACGTTCGCGGGGTACGCCGCAGCAGTCAGCCGTGGTTGCCCTGGTCGTAGGTGGCCCGGGCGGCGTGTATCTGCTCGATGTGTGCCTCTGACCACTGCTTGATTGCGCGAACCACCGGGAGGATCGTTTGCCCGAGCGGGGTCAGCTCGTAGTCGACTCTGACCGGTACCGCCGGCGTAATCGTTCGAGTCAGAAGTCCGTCGCGCTCGAGTGTACGAACTGTTTGGGTGAGCATTTTCTGGCTGACACCGGCGATCCGGCGTGCGAGATCGCTGTAGCGCAGGGGCCCGTCCGAGAGGGCGCTCAGCACCAGCGTCACCCACTTGTCGCTGATCGCGTCGAGCACCTGCCGCGACGGGCACTCAGCCACATACGCGTTGTACGTGAGTTGCTCCTGCTTTCGCCGCTGCGCCGCGGTCATGGTCGGCATGGCCCAACCTCCGAGATTGCTACACACTTTTCGGTGCCTTCTTCCCAATAGAGAGTAGCGGCCTTAGAGTGAGGGTACGACGATACGAGCGATCGCAGAAAGTTCCTGGGCAGGGCCGTGGTCGGCGCCGGCGCGCTGACCGGCGCGAGCGGCTTGCAGGCGCTGCTCCCCGGCTTCGCCGCCGCGAAGAGCAGCGGCCCGACGGCCGGTGACGTCGCGATCGTCGGTGCAGCACAAATCGCCGAGGCACTCGCCGTCACGACGTACACGAACATCGTCGACACGGCCCCGTTCTTCAAGCGACTCCAATCCGATGACCAGGGCTACCTGAACGCCGCCCGGCAGGAGGAGATGTCGCACTATCTGCTCGAGAAGAGCGTCACGGGCAAGCCGTCGCCGTTCACGACCTTCTACTACCCGAAGAACATGTTCTCCGACGCGCAGACGACGCTCAACGTCCTCGTCACGCTCGAGGACGCGTTCATCGCCGCATATCTCGTCGGCGTTCGCAACTTCAGCACCGCCGACCTACGCGTCACGGCCGCGCGCATCATGGGGATCGAGAGCGACCACCGGACGCTCGCTCGCATCGTCGCACCGGGCGTCGCGAAGCGCGACGGCGGCCCGATCGAGAAGGTCACCGGCATCCAGGGCAAGGCGGAGAGCGTCGATCCGCCGAACAACAACGGCTACGAGCGCACGCTCAAGTGGACGAACATCAACAAGGCGGTCGCCGCGCTGACGCCGTTCGCGGACAAGACCGCCGCCGGCAAGGCCGGGTTCGATACGAGCAAGCCCTACCAGTTCAAGCCGTTCACGCCGAAGCTGCCCGAGCCGCTCGGCGAGTTCCACTCGTTTATCGGCTGACAAGCGCAGGCAGCACGCTGCGGGATCTCCCAGGACCGCGAAGGCGCTGTCAAATACCGGCGCCGACGGCGAGCCGTCGGCGCCAACACATCAGTCGCCGGTCGCTGGAACTCGAGCTGCTCCCCCCAGACGGTTGGTCCGAGAGGGCGACGCCGAACCGCTGGGGGCGCTCGAGGTGACGCTCGCGCCACCGGGCTTCCCTAAGCTCGCGATAGCCGGAAGTGGCTCGCTGACGCCGGTCCGGTCGCGGCCGTCTCGCTTGGCCTGGTAGAGGGCCTGGTCGGCTCGCCGGTAGAGCGATTCGAAGTCAATCCCATCACCCGTCCCGGGGCTGACGCCGAACGACGCGGTGACCCCGACATTCATGCCCAGCCGCACCCGGCCGACCGTCTGGCGTAGCTGCTCCGCGGTTTCTGTCCCCCCGGCGCGTGCCGACCCCGGGAAGGACGACCAGGAACGCCTCTCCCCCAATCCGGAGCAAGACCCACGAAGAGTCGCCGTCAGCATCCAACAGCCATCAGCCCCCGCTCTACCAGCTGCTCCACCGAGTCCATGCTCAGCGATCCGACAGCAAGTCACCGGCACCAACGAACCGCGTGATCGGACCGAACAGCAAAGACCGGTCCCCCTTGGAGAAACACCAACACCCTCAGCCAGCACACGACGGTATCTGCTCTCGGCATCGTGCACGTGCTGGATGTTTGTGCGCGTGGATCGCCGCGGAGATGGCTTGGAGCCGGTTGTGAGTTAGTGGGATCCCCCTTACGCTGGGGCGCTTGTCGTCGCCGCCGCGTGTTCGACTGCCCAGCGCAGGGCGTAGTCGGCGACCTCCTCCCAGCCTTCTTGGCCGATGATGAAGTGTGAGCGTCCCGGGAACTCCTTGTAGTCGGTGATCGCGGCCGACTTGCGGTAGTGCTTCGCTGCCGATCGGTCGACCACTGCTGGGACGGTGTGGTCATCCTCGCCAGCGATCAGTAGGAGCGGTGCGCGGTTGTCGTTGTGGAAGTCGACGCGTGTCGGAGCGTGGGGGTTGAAGTTGGCGAACGCTCCTTGAAAGAGAACGCGTCCGGGTCCGGGGACCGCGTACCGGTTGTAGGCGGCGACCGCGTCGTCGTCGCTCATGGTGTTGCTGAACGCGTAGTGGAACTCGTCGAAGGTGAGCATCACGGCCCGGTGGTTGTTCGCTGGGTTCTTCAGTACGGGGAAGGCCGATTTGAGCTGGGCGAATGGCAGCTTGGTGATTCCTTTCACCGCCGCGGCGTCGATCGCGACGCCGGCTGCTCCGAGGCCGCGGTCGAGCAGGATTTCGGTGAACGCCCCACCGAAGGAATGGCCCACGATGATCGGTGGGGCGTCGAGTTCGCGGATGATCGCGTCGTAGTGGTCGACGATCTCCTCGATGCCGAGGTGCTCGATGGCGCTGGGGTCGGCGCGAAGCTGTTCGATGTCGCCGTCCAAGCCCGGCCAGGCCGGCGCAAGCACGTTGTAGCCGCGCTCGCTGTACCGATCGATCCAGTGCTCCCAACTGAGCGGTGTCATCCATAGTCCGTGGATGAGGACGATCGTGTCGGTCGAGTTCGGTTCGTTGGTGCTCATCCCATGCTCCCTTTGGTGGATGTCTTTGGTCAGGTGGTTTTGGTCAGGCCGCCGTCGATCACCCAGTTCGCGCCTGTGACGTTTCCGACCCGGCGTGAGGCGAGCAGGGTCACGATCGTGGCGACCTCCTCTGGGCTCGTGAATCGGCCGGTTGGCATCTGGGAGGCCATTTGATCTCGGACTGCGTCTGCGCTTGAGCCGGTGGCCCGGCCGATGGTCTGGGCGACGCCGTGCTCGCCGAGCCAGAGGTCGGTCGCTACGGGTCCGGGGGACACGCTGGTGACGCGGATCCCCAGCGGACCGAGCTCCTGTGAGAGTGATTTGGCGAGGTTGAGGAGCGCCGCCCTGGCGGCTCCGTAGTCGATCACGCCGCCGTCTGGTTCAAAGAAAGCGTTGACCGAGGCGACGTTGACGATCGTTCCGTCCTTTCGTGCGGCCATGTCCTCGACCGCCGCTCGCGTGGCGCGCAGCGCGGCGAAGAAGTTCAGCTGCATCGAGGCCTCGAAATCGGCGTCCGACACGCTCAGGAACCCGTCCAGTCGAGTGTGGGCTGCACCGACGTTGTTGACCAGGATGTCGACCTGACCGAAGCGGGTCACGGCTTCTCCCACCAGGTAGGCGGGACCCTCAGGTTCTGCGAGATCGACTGCGACTGGCGAGATGCCGCTGAGCCCTTGGATGGAATCGACGCTGAGGGCTCCGGCGACGACGTTGGCGCCCTCCCCGGCGAGGGCCTGGGCGACCGCCAAGCCGATCCCCTTACTCGCCCCCGTCACAACCGCGATCTTGTTCTCAAGGCCGAGATCCATGAGCCCGAAGGTATAGGCAAGCCGTAGCGTTCGCTTGCGCACGATGACTGAACTGTCGACTGACCGTAGCCGCCGCCCCTTGTTCCGCCTGACGACGCTAGTTCGATCGTTCGAGGAGGACGTCGGCGGCTTCTCGTGCCTGGTCGGGCAGCACCCGGCCCAGCTGGCTCCGCGATGCGATCCCCAGCTTGGGGAACATCCGGTAGAGGTGGCTCGCAACGGTCCGGTGCGACAAGTAAAGCCGCTGCCCGATCTCGCGGTTGGATAGCCCCGCCGCAGCCAGCGTCGCGATCTGGAGCTCCTGCGGAGATAGCTCATCCCAAGCTTCCGGTCGCCGCTTTCTGCTCGTCTCGCCTGATGCGCGCAGCTCTTGGCGCGCCCGCTCGCCCCAGGCAGGGATGTCGAGGTGATCAAATGCGTCACGGGAGGCTCGTAGCGGCTGTCGCGAATCGCTCGCGCGACGGTGCCGTCGAAGCCAGGCACCGTAGGCAAGGTTGATCCTGGCGTGAGTGAAGACCCAGCGTGGACCGACGGCTTTCAAGGCGCGCTCGAACTCGGCCTCCGCTCGGTCGTCGTCGGCCAGGATCGCTCGCGCGTAGTGAAGCCCATGCAGAAGCGCCCGTTGGTTCGACAGTTCAGCCTCCGCCTCTAACTCGGCGACCAGGGGGCGTGTCTGAGCCTGCCTTCCCGTATGCAGTGCCGCCTCGGCGAGATTCCCGACCGAGCAGTGCTTCTCTCGGTAGTGGTAGGTGGGGTCATTCGGATCGAACGCCCTCGCAAGCTGCGCGTAGGCCTCCTCGTAATGACCGGCCGCCAGTGCCGTCAAGCCGCGAGCATTCTGAAGCACCGAGAGGATGTCGCTGCTTTGATTCGAGCTCAGGAGCCGCTCGGCCTCTACCGCGAACGCCTCGGCATGCTCCACCTCCCCTCGCACTCCGGCGATCGATGACTGGATCACCGCGGCGCCGGCGCGCCAGATCAGTTGGTTTGTCTCGCCCGCGAGCTGTTCATAGTCCGCACCCGCACCAAAGGCGATCGGCCAATCGCATGCGAATACCGCCGAGGACGCGAACAAACCCACCGCATGAGTGAGCAGACCCACGCGCGCGTGCGCGCGCAAAGGAGCGATCGCGGAGGGAAGAATCCGCATCGATTGTTCGAAATCGCCGACCGCGTGCGATGCCATGCCGAGCCGGAGCGCCACCTCGGCGTCCCTCCTCGCGAGCGGCGCGGCACGCGCCACCCCGGACATCACCGACGCGCTGCGGGCAATCGGCTCGGCCATGGCGACGATCACAAGCACCCGCGAGTCGCTCTGATCGACAGCAAGCTGCTCGACGGCGGCCACAACACGGCCGCGGACAGCCGAACCGGGATCGCCCCACCAGCTACGAAGCGCAGCCGCGTGAAGCAGCGTAAGCGCCAGATCGAGATCATCATCTCCAGCCTGCTCGGCCAGTTCCACGAGCGACAACACTCGATTGCGGTCCCCCGGTACCCCGTCATCGAAAATCTCCGACAGCCATCCCGCCCGAGCGTTGTCGCGGGTGCTGAGGTTCAGCCGGCGAGCCTCGTCGACGTAGGCTCGGACAAGGTCCGACCGCCCGACCTGGAACGCCAGCTCCGCCCCGCCAAGCAGCCGCCGGGCGCGCTCCGCCTGATTCGCGCTCATCTGCGCTGAACGTCCCAGCGAAGTCGCGGCCTGCATGACAGCGCCGCGGCGATGCGCTCGCCACGCCACCTCCTCGAGCTCCTCCGCCACCGAGTCATCACGCCCGATCGTGGCTGCCGCCCGGTGCCACGCCCGACGATCTGGCTCCTGCGCAAACAACTTGGCCAGGGCGGCATGCGCTGCCGTGCGCCGCTCAAGGTCGGCGTCGTTGTAGACCGCCGAGCGCACAAGCGGGTGCCGGAAATGCAGATTCGTGCCGACGAGCAACACCAGCGCTGCGTCGACCGCCGGGCGCAACATCGACGGCGAGGTCGGCCGGCCGAGCAGGATCTCAGCACCCTTGAGAATCTCGGCCAGCGCCTCCGACTCATCGGCAGCAGCAATGAGCAACAAGCCCCTCGTCACCTCCGGCACGTCCCCGAGCCGCGCAGCGAACGTCCGCTCAAGCCGTGCTGTCAGCGGCAATGCCGGGGCATCGTCGATCACGTCAACTTTGGCGCCCGCGGCGGCCGTCGGCAGCTCAATGAGTGCCAGGGGATTGCCCGCGGCCGCGACCAGTAGGCGCGCCCGGAGCGCCGGCTCGAGATGCGGCGCTCGCGCCTCGAGTATCGCGAACGCCGCAGGATCGGGCAGGCGATGCAGCACATACTCCGGGAGGCCGAGTTCACCGACCTCATTTTCGTAGCCGTCACGTAGAGCGACGAGCACGACGATCGGGTCCGACTCCACTCGGCGACCGACGAAGGCGATCACGTCCCGAGACGCGGGATCCAGCCGGGGAAGATCGTCAACGACCACCAGCAGCGGCCGTTCAGCGGCTCTCGCCGACAACAGCTCAAGCGTCGCCAATGCCACGAGAAACGGGTCGCCGCCCGGATCGTCGCCAACGCCGCACGCCGCGAGCAACGCCGAGCGATGAGCGGGCGACAGACCACCAGCACCGTCGAGCACTGGCCGCAACAGCCGATGCAGCCCCGAAAACGGCATGTCGGATTCGGCCACAACCCCAGCCGTGGCGAGCACTCTGATCCCACGTTCGTTTGCCAAATCCCGCGCAGCATCGAGCAGGACCGACTTGCCGATGCCGGCCTCACCCCGGAGTGCCAACGCGGAACCGCGACCGGGCAGACCCTCGAGCGCGGCGGTAAGCAAGCGTAACTCGCGATCACGGCCGATCAACTTCGCGTTCTCCACCGGCGCAGGAGGCTCCCGGTCCGCTGAGTGTCGAGAACCAGTAGCGCGCACGATCAACAGTTTGCCGTGCCCAATGGCCGCGCACAGATCGCGGAAGCCGATCGCACCCCGAAGGGACAGACTGCGCTACAGCCAAGACCTGCTTCTACACCAGCACGAGCATCGCGCCGACGACCTTAGACAGTTAGTTAAGTTAGGACCCCTCCGCGCCGCCTCGTGACGCGTCTGACCGCTGGGTGACCCTCACCCGACTGTGAGGCCGCCGTCGATGGGCAGGACGGCCCCGGTCACGTAGCTCGCGCCGATTAGGTAGCGGATCCCGTCGGCGACGTCCTGAGGTCGGCCGACGCGCCCTGCAGGCAGGGAGTCTCTGAGTTCCTCGAACTGCGCGCGTCGCTGTTGCTCGTCGAGGAACGACCACCAAGGCGTGTCGATCACCCCGGGGGAGACGGCGTTTACGCGAACGGGCGCGAGCTCGGCGGCAAGCGGTGGAACGGCGCGTACGATCGCGCCGTTGGCGGCGGCCAGCGCTGCTGTGCCGGGCGTGTTGCCGCGGGCGCTCGCGCCCGACACGAGCGTGATCGAGTTGGTTACCTGGGCGCGCTGGGTCGCGAGCAGGTAGGGAACCGTTTTGCCGTCGAACACGATGCGGATCGCCTCGGGATCAAGCTCGCGTAGCGGGCCGAACCCCTCCGCGCCCTGGCTGAACGCGAGCACGAGATGCTTGAAGCTGCCGGTCCGCTCGAAGAACGCTGCCACCTCGTCAGGTGAGGTCCCGTCGACGCGCTCGGCGCTTGCGACCCGGGGTCGCACAGCCGCCAGCTTTGTCTCGTCCCGGCCCGTGACAATCACTTCCGCGCCGTCCCCGGCGAGCAGCTCCGCGGTCGCGAGCCCGATGCCCGAGGACCCGCCCATGATCACTGTGCGCATGTGTCTTCTCCCGTTCGCTAAATCAATACGAGACGTAGCGTATCGTACTTCTTGGACTAGGATCTCGATTCGTGCACAGTCACCCCGGCCGACCCCGCAGCGAGGCGACGCGGCGCAAGATTTTCGACGCCGCGACCGCTGAGCTGTTCGAGCGCGGCTACGGCGCGCTCACGATCGAGGGGATCGCCGCGCGGGCCGGTGCCGGCAAGCAAACGATCTACCGCTGGTGGGGGTCGAAAGCCGACCTCGTGCTCGACGCGATGCTCGACCTCGCCTCGAGCCTGGTCGCGGTGCCCGACACGGGATCGCTGGCCGGCGATCTGGACGCATTCCTGACCGCGACGTTCAGCGAAGGCGAAAGGCAACGGCCGGTGCTGCTCGGCCTGATGGCGGAGGCGCTGCTCGACCCAGTGTTCCACGACCAGTTCCGCGACCGCTTCCTGTTCGGCCGCCGTCGGGCGCTAAGAACCGTCTTCGAGCGAGCACGGGTGCGCGGCGAGCTCGAGCGCGACGTCGACGTCGAACTCCTGCTCGACGTCGCGTTCGGCGTCCTCTGGTACCGGCTGATGCTCGACCACGCGCCACTCAACAACCACGCCGGACGCCGACTGGCCGCTCTCGTCGCACGGGCCGCCAGCTGAGCAGACCCAGCTGCGACGCTATCGCTTCCGTTGAGACGTCGACCGGCTTCGTGATGAAGGCAACACGGTGATCTCCGGCGCCGAGCTTCACGACCCTGGACCGGTCGGCGTTGAGTTTGAGCCGGCGATCCCACGGGTGATGACTGAGCGGCTGGTCCTGCGCGGCTGGCGCGAGGTCGATCTGGAGGCATTTGCCGACATGGGTGCCGATGCAGAGGTGATGCGGTTCCTGGGCGGAGTCGTCGATCGGGCTCAGGCGTGGCGGATGATGGCGTTGTTTGCCGGGCATTGGCCGTTGCGCGGCTATGGCAGCTGGGTGGTCGAGCGGCGATCTGACCAGGCCGTCCTCGGTCGGGCCGGGCTCTGGCAACCCGAGGCATGGCGAGGACTAGAGGTCGGCTGGGTGTTCGGTCGATCGGCATGGGGCTATGGCTTTGCTACTGAGGCGGCGCAGGCTGCTGTTCTCTGGGCGTGGGAACACGTTGACTGCGACCAGCCGATCTCGCTCAATCGCCCCAGACAACGAGCGGTCGATCCGGGTTGCTCAGCGGCTGGGAATGGAGCCGTTGCGCGAGCACAATCTTCGCGGCGTGAATGTCACGATCTACGCGCTCAAGCGGCCACAAGGCTGAGACCGCCGGTATCTGAGCGCGTCCGCTCAGCGATCGATGAGCGGACGGTCGCGAGCATCCCCTGAGGCCGTTCCTTGATGGCGCCGCGCCGCACAACGGGAACGCTTATAGGTCAGACGTCGACCTCCCGGCTTGATGCGTCCCTTCGTGTGGCAGGGAAGATCCTGAAGGTGAGCGCCGCGCTGATCTTGACCGGCTCGCCGGGATCGGGGAGTCCTCGGTGCTGGACGCGCTGAGCACCTTGCTCGAGATCGATGCGACCGCCTTCGCGGCTATCGAGTTAGAGCAGCTCGCCCGCGGGTGGCCGTGGCTTTCCATTCCGGACTCGCTCCCGCAGCTTGCCGCCGTCGCCGCTTTACAGCGGGCTGCTGGAAGAGATCTATTCCTGGTGGTCGCAACGACGGAAACGTCGCTCGAGCTGCCGGGCTACCGGACGTCGAAACGGTGGCCCGGCTGCTGCGTTTGGCCCATCGGAAGCGAGGCTGAGAGTCCGGGATCTAGCCTCTGGTACGTGCGCAAAGTGCTCGTAACGGGAATCTCAGGGACCGGTAAGTCGACGGCGCTCGACGAGTTGAGCAGGCGCGGTTTCCGCGTCGTCGACACCGACGAGCCGGGGTGGAGCGTCTGGGACGAGCAGGACCACGGATACGTGTGGCGGGAGGGCGCCATCGACGAGCTTCTGTCGATTGGCGAGGGGCCGACACTCTCTGCCTCCGGCACCGTCTCAAACCAGGGGCGCTTCTATCCGCGCTTCGACGCGGTGGCGCCGGCGACGGTGGCGTTGGTGACGAACTTGGTGCTCTCCAGTCCGCGTGAGTTCACGCAGATCGGGCAGACGAGCAGTTCGCCGCCGGCGTCGGCGTATTGCGCGAACAGCCGCTCGATCGGCGGGCAGCCGTCGCACGCCTCGCCGTGGGCCTCGCCGGGAACGGCGAGGTGCACGGCGTCTTTGGTGAGGAACATCGTGACCTGCTTCCCTTTCGCGGCCGCGGCCTGGCCGACAAAGAACGCGATCATCACGCGCTCTGGATCCTCCATTCCGGTCGCGAGGTTGACGAGGACCTTGGTACTCATTGCTTCACCGCCTTGATGGGATGGATGTGATGTGGTGTGTGCGCGTCATGCGTGGCCGAAGCGAACGCGGGGCAGCATCCGGCCGAGCGGCGTGGGCAAGTACCACGCCCATTTGCCGAGCAGCCGTAGCAGGACCGGCAGGATCAGCAGCCTGACCAGCATGGTGTCGAGCAGCACCGCGACGCCAAGGATCACGCCCATCTCCTTCGGGGGCAGCGGGCCGCTGAGGGCGAACGTGGTGAAGACCGCGACCATGACTGCGCCGGCCGCGAAGATCACGCGTCCCGTGCTGGCCATGCTGCCGACCATCGCTGCCTTCGCGTCGCCCCCCGTGCGGTCCCAGTGCTCCTTGGCGGACGACAGCAGGAACACCGTGTAGTCCATCGAGATCGCGAAGATCATCGCGAAGAAGAACACCGGTGCCCACGCGTCCAGGAAGCCCTGCGGTTCGAAGCCGAGCAGCGAGTGTCCGACGCCGTCCTGGAAGATCCACTTCGCGCCTCCAAACGCGGCCGCGGTCGCCAGCAGGTTCGTGACCACCGCGAGCGCGGCGATCACCGGCGCCTGCAGCGCCACCACCAGTAGCAGGAAGCTGAGGCCGAGCACGACGGCGATCACCCGCGGTGTGTTGGCGCCCAGCGCGGCCTCAAGATCGTGGCTCTCCGCCACCGGGCCACCGACGAGCGCGCCGGCCGGTAACGTTGCGCGGAGACGGTCGATCGCGGCCCCGGTCGCCCTCGCCGACGGGTCCGTCGCGGGGATCGCTTGCACGAGCGCCATGCCGCGTGCGCCCAATTGCGTCGGCGACACATGGGCGATGCCGGGATCGCGCCGCGCTGCCGCTGCCGCTTGCGCGGCCTGGGCCCTCGGCGCAACGATCTGGAGCGGACCGGTCGAACCCGGACCGAACGTCTGCTGGACCGCGTCGTATCCCTTGCGCGAGTTGTCTTGAGTCGGGACGACCTTGATCGAGGGCATCGCGGTCTTCAGCGCGAACGCTGGGACCGCCAGCACGGCGAGCAGTGCGAGTGCCGCGAGGCCGTAGCGCCGCGGCCGACGCCAGAGCCGCTCACCCCACACCGCGGAGCGCGGCGAGCGATGTTCACCCGGGCGCAGCCACGGAAGCGCGAACCGGTCGATCCGCGGCCCGAGCTTCGCCAGCACTGCGGGCAGCAGGGTGAGCGCCGCCGCGAGCACGAAGACGACCGACAGCATGATGCCGAGGCTCGTCGACCTGAACGCGGGGCTCGGCACGAGCATCACGGCGCTCAGCGAGACCAGCACCGTCACGCCCGAGAACAGGACGGCCTTGCCGGCGGTGTCCATCGTCGCCGCGACCGCGTCCTCGGCGGACAGCTTCGAACCGAAGGACGCGTCGCGGAAGCGGTAGACGACGAACAGCGCGTAGTCAATCCCCAGGGCCAGCGCGAACATCAGCGCAAAGTTCATCGACCAGATGGAGATCGCGGCGATATGCGTCCCAATCCACAGTGAGCCCGCCGCGGCGATCAACCCGGCGATCGTCAGCATCAGCGGCAGCCCCGCGGCAACCAGGGACCCGAACGCGAGGACGAGGATCAGGAGCGTGACCGGCCAGGAGATCAGCTCGGACGTCATCGTCGCCGACTTGTTGGCCTGATTGAAGTCCGACCACATCCCCGGAGCGCCGGCAAGGTTGACCTGCACGCCGCCGGAGCCGAGTTTTGCGAGCCGGCTTTTCAGCTGCGCCGCCGCGCTCACCATCTCGTTGGCGTCGCGCGCCGCGCCCGACGAGATCACGGCGGCGTGGCGATCGGCCGAGATCGACACGCCCGCCCGCGGTGCAGCGACCGTCGTGACAGCCGGATCACTGCTCAGCCGACCTTCCGCCCTGCGCAGCACGCGCGCGAACTCGGGATCGGAGACGACCTTGTCCCGTGCGTGAACGACGACCGTCAGGCCGTAACTTCCGAATCCGTTGAAGTTCTTGTCGATTTGCGCTCGCGCGTGGACGGACTCCGAGCCGGTCGCCTCCCAACCAGCTCCCGACAGTGCCTGCTCGGCGCGCGGCGCGAAGACGCCGAGGCCGACCGCGACGAGGACCCACGCCGCCGCGACGATGCGGAAGTGCGCGGCGGTCCAGCGCCCGAGCCTCCCGATGGGGCCGACCTGCAGACGATCGGGGCTCATTTCGACGTCTCCTGAGTCGGCTTGACGGCGAGCAGCTCGATGGTCTGGGCGCCATACTTGTCGCTGGTGCGCTGCGCGCGCTCGCTGGCGAAGCGATAGGCACTGTTGCGCTGGACGGTGCGCAGCTCGAGGCCGGCGGCCGTGATGGCGTGCAGGTAGTCCGCGCGCTGGCTGGCTCCGGCGATACATGCAGCCCAGAGGTCAGGCTGGGCCGCAGTGCGCGCAGCGATCGGGTGCTCCGTCACGATGTCGGCGAGGGCGAGTCGTCCCCCGGCTCGGAGCACGCGGGCCGCCTCGGCGAACACGGCCGGCTTGTCGGCCGAGAGGTTGACCACCCCGTTGGAGATGACGACGTCGAACGAGGCGTCGTCGAAGGGAAGTTCCTCGATGCGGGCGCGGCGAAAGGTCACGTGGTCCTCGCCGCGCAGACGCTCAGCCTTGGCAAGCTGCTCGGAAGTGCTGTCGACGCCAACGGCGGATCCGGTTGGACCCACCTCCACGGCTGCGGCGAAGACGTCCATGCCCGAGCCGCTGCCGAGGTCCAGCACGCGCTCGCCGGCGACCAGGCGGGCGAGACCGAGGTGGTAGCCGACGCCCGCGAACGAGCTCACCGCCTGGGCCGGTAGCCGATCGAGGAGGTCGGCCGAGTAGCCGAGCGCTTCGGCGAGCGCCCGTCCGGTGTGGAAGTGCAGGTCGTGCCCGATCTCGTTTGCGACGTCGCGATACATCGAGGCGATGTGGTGGGCGAGCCGATCGGGGTCGACGCTGAGAGTGGTGGTCATTGCGAGGTCCTTGGATAGTAGTAGTTAGCACGATCGGTCGTGCTATGTCCAACAGTACGACCGATCGTGCTAACTTGTCAAGGGTGCCCCCGATTCCCGATCAGCGAGCACCGTCCCGGCCGACCCGCCGGCAGCGGTCCGACGGCGAGCGCACCCGAGCCGCGATCCTGCGTGAGGCGGCGAGAATGGCGACCATCGAGGGCCTCGACGGTCTGTCGCTCGCACGCCTGGCCGACGCTGTCGGAATGAGCAAGAGCGGCCTGTTCGCACACTTCGGCTCCAAGGAGGAGCTACAACTGGCAACGATCGATGCGGCAAGCACGATCTTCGACGAACTCGTCATCGAGCCCGCGGGCAAGGAGGCGGCCGGCCTGCCGCGGCTACGAGCCTACGTCGCGCTGTTCCTCCAGCACGTCGAGGAAGCCGTCTTTCCGGGAGGATGTTTCTTCGTCTCGGCCATGAGCGAGCTGGACGCCCAGCCGGGCCCGGCCCGCGACGGCGCCCTGGCGTTCAGCCAGCGCTGGCTCGCGCTGCTCGCCCAGCAACTCATGGACGCGCAGGCAACGGGCCAAGTCGATCCGACCGCTGACCCGTCGCAGATCGCCTTCGAGCTCAACGCCTACATGGTCCTGGGCAACATGCAGTTCGTCGCCACCTCCGACCCAGCAGCCCTCGATCGCGTCCGGCAAGCGGTCGACTCGCGCCTGGCCACGCTCACCCTCTAGCGCTTCCAGGGCACCGACGAAGCGCCCGAGAGGATCCAGGCAGGACGCCGGCCGACGCCGCCTGGTCAGCCGTCGGGGAGTCTCGACGAGGCGGCTGCTTTCCGCAAACGGGCCATGTGCGAAAGCGGCATCTACACGGGATCGGGAGCGGCGGCGCCTGAATCTCGCCAACGTCGACAAACGCGACGATTCATGCTCGTGGCTCCGCCCGGGCGTGTTGTCGTCGCTAAGGCTCCCGAGCGGCCGCTGCAGAGGTCAGTTGCCGAGGCCCGGCGTCGCAGACGGCGAACGACCAGCGCACGCCGGGCCGGCGCGCTCAGCACCGTATGGAACGCAGACGCGCCGGCACTTGGCTCCGGCGGCGAGCCGGCCGGATCGGCGAGCAACAGGGCGACATCGAGAGCGCGCCACTGCGAGTCCGTTAGGTTCTCGCGGACCGTGTCGAAGGAGACCGCCGATCAGGTCTCGGAGACCGGCGAACGGGACGCGTATGTCCAACTCAGGCGGCCGCGAGCGCAGAACCGTGGTGCCCATAGCCCGAGCGGTCTCGACGCCATGGCGCCACAGCGTCGTCTTGCCGACCCAGCTTCACCTAAACGATCAGGCAGCCGAAGCCTGGATTGTCCGCGAGGAACAGTCCAAGCTGCTCCAGCTCCAGCTCCCGGTCACGCTCACCGATCTTCGCCTCTGCGGAGTCCTACCAAAGTCAGGAGGTTTCCAGGTTTTCCGATCGCGGGCGCGGCGCAGCGTCCTTCCAATGTCCGACCGAATCCCATCAACCCACCTGTGAGCCCTGTTTGGGTTGTCGGTGTCTTGGGTTGTAGATGGCCCCAAATAATCAGACGTCTGATGTCTTTGCCCGAAGTGCCCGTCGTGCGGATCACCGGTAGTCGACAAGGGCGCGCTGCGGGACCAGTGGCACTGCGCTGGCGACGCACATCGTGCAGCACGCCCGCGTGAACGGTGTCGCCCTGCTCACCGCGGCGACGCTGTGGGACAACCGCCCTGCGCGCGCCATCTTGCGACGTCTTGGGTTCCGCGCTTGCGCGAGCCAGGGCAGCGTCATCGATCTGGAGCTGAACCGAACTGGGTCGGCACACGTTGCTGCCGGACACGGACTCATAGCGAGAGGGTCGCCGTGAAGTTGGCGATACCCCGGGTTGCGCGAGCCCGTGCTCGACGCAGCGGGCCACTTCGGAAAGGGGTCAGCGAACGCTAAGAATATGACGAATGTCGTCGAGTGTCCCCAAGGGCCGTAGCTCGGTGGCTGACGCAGCATGGAAAGGTGGTCGGGTCGCGAGAAAACGTGATGGCCGCGATGAGACCGGGGCCGGCTCACGCCGGCTCCGAAGTCCTCGATCGCCCACCTGCCGCCGGGGCCGGCCGCGCCGTGGCCGCTGTCGCCTGGTCCTACCTCGTTACCGGTGCCCGCTGAAGGAGATCGCCTGCTGGATCCCACTCGGACGGTTGGTGTAGCTCATCGTGAACACGTTGAGAGGGGCGAACTTGATGTCCAGGGCGGTCGCGCTGGCCCGCCATGCGGACGGCGTCGCGGTGCCCTGTTGCTTGGTCAGTGCTTTCCCGGCTGCGGCCATTGCGGCCCACAGGGCGCCCTGGCAGCGATGCAGGTTGCCGTTGCCGCAGTAGCTGTTGGCGAACGGCTGAGGCTGCTTGATCTTCAGCAGCTTGTCGATGTCGCGCGTGAAGTACTGGTACCAGCCGTTGTACTGGCCGCCCGGCGGGGTGTCGAAGCGGCCGAACAGAGAGTTGAGATCTGTGAGCTGGGACCCGATGACGGGGCGCATGAACGCGTCGGCGAGCTTCGGCCAGGCCACGTCGATGATCGCCTCACCGGGGTTGTCGACCTTGCCGTCGCCGTTGCGGTCCAACAGGCTGCCGCCCGAACGGCTCCACGACACAAGCAGCGCAAGCATCGTCGTCACCTGCTTGCTGGGGGCGCGAGAGCCCTTCAGCACCTTCGCGAGCAGCGGCACCGTCTCGACCGCGAGCACGTTGGAGGTCGCCGCCTCATTCATCGCGGAGGCGACAGCCGCCAGTGACCACTTGCCGTTGCGCCGCTGCTGGGCGAGGTCGTGGTTGAGCAGCGACACGCGCGCTGACGAGCCGCTGCGGCCCCACGCGTCATCGGCGGCCCCGAAGCCATGGGCGGCGTTGTTGTTCCAGTTGACCATCGTCCCGGTGGTAGGGGTGTGGACTGGGTCGATCCCGTGCGGATGGCCGGCGGTCGAGAGGAAGCCGCGCCACTCGTACTTGCCGTTGCCGACGGTGGGCAGGCTCGGGTCAGTGCCCTTGGCGCGCAGCGGCAGCAGCCCGGTGGTGATCTCGGCAACGTGCTTGGAGTCGACGTAGAACGAGTTGAACGTCTGGGGCGTCAGCGCCGCTGCCTTGATGAACGACTGCGGGCTGTTCACCTGGCCGTCAGACAGCCGCCGGTTGAACAGCAGATCCAGCGCGTCCTTGCCGTAGCTGGCGCGCTTGCGGGCGATCGCTACGCTGTGCCGGCCGACCGTCGCGTACCCGACGACCGGACCGTTGATCGTGGTCATGAATTTCACCGGAGCGCCGCTGATCGTGCCCGCATCGAACAGCTGCATGCTCACGCACTTGCCCTGGTACAGGTACTTCGTTCGGCTGTGGCCGCACAGCGTCTCGGCGAACTGATCGGTGTCGTCGGCATCGGCCGAGGTGAGCGTGGTGGCGAAGTCAGCGCCGCGTCCGATCAGCATGTAGCCTGGGAACGGCGCCGAGGTCGCGCCGCGCCAGTCCAGGCCGGGCGCGTGCATGTCAATCTCGAACGTCAGCCCGGGGTAGAAGTAACCGACCTGCGGACCGCCGACGAGCAGCGGATGGCCGGTGGCAGAGTACTTGGCCTCAACCATCAGCTCGTTGCTCGTCTGCTTGCGCGGCTCGAGAGCCGGCACGCTGCTGATAACGGCCGGCGGTACCGCTGGAGTGACGTGGAAGCTTCCGGGGTTCAGCACGACGCTGCCCGGCGCACCCGGCTCGCCCGGCGCCTGCTCGTAGGGGAAGTTCCCGTCGACGGTTGTCGGGCTCCCTGCGTTTTGGTTCTGGCGCAGATCGTTGAAGACGCTGTAACCCCGGGCTGTCCCGAGCCGGCGTTCGAGACCGGCGAGAAACTCCGATCGCCGGGCCTCGTCGCCGCCACCCTCACCGAAGAACTGGTCCTTGAGCGCATTGAAGGCATAGATGTCGACGCGCGTGAACGGCGCCGCCGTCGAATGCGTCGCCCGCAGATAGGCGTTGAGACCTGTGATGTAGACGTCGATGTCGTGCAGCACGGCGCGGCCCTCGGGGCCGGCCTTGAGCAGGACCTGCGTCTGGCGGGCGACGACACGGTTGGTCTGCGCGCTGGGGACGAAGTTCTTGAGCTTCTCCACCAGGCCGATCGCGCTCAGCCCGGGCGCGTCGATCGCCGCCACCAGCGAGTCATAGCGTGCCTGCTGCAACAGCAGCCCGCGATCCTCGGCGGTGATCCAGCCTGAGGCCCACACCCCGCCGTCATGAGTCGTCGCGCTGACGTGCGGGACATCGAAGCGATCGCGGATGACCGTCACGCCCGGATAGGGAACCGGCTCGGCAGTCCCGGGGCCATCGGTACCAAGACCGAACACCTCGGACTTGAAGTCGCTGAACAGGTCGCCCGCCGTGACGTGTCCGCCGAGCGGTGTCAGAGCGTTGTACATCTTCGCCTGGGTATCGGCTCCCGCGGGGAACGGGAACCCGCCCGGCTCGCCGGACGGGATGATGTTGCGCGCCGTCTGCGCGTAATCGGCCGGCGTCATAGCCGCCTGCACCGTTGGTGCGAGCACCAACGCCACGACGATCGACATTGCAACAGTGACTGACCTTGTCCTCATGCTCCTCCTCCGCGACATCCGGTCCGGCGGCAACCCAACATAGCGGACGGCGGACTTGGACGGCTCGACCCGAGGACGCCCGGCCGCGTCAGAGCTTTGGGACTTCGGCGGACCTGCTCGGATCTCCGATCGCCAGACCCAACCCGTGATCGACCCGGTGACGATGCAGCCAGTCGACCCGGCCGAATGCATCCGCGGCCGTCGCTAACCGTCTCATTCATCGATCGATCAGCGGACGGGTCCGGACGACCCCATCAGCGCCTCCGATTCGGCGCCGTTGGTGTCGCATATGGCTAAGGACGACGCCCAGTTGGGGTCGATCAGCCTCCCCAGATCGAGTCGAACTCTTGCTGGTCAAATGGCAGCAGCCAGCAGGCCGCGATCCGCGTCTGGTCCACGACGTCGTAGATGCCGACGGTCGACCAGCGGCGTTCTCGACCGGCGAGCGTGGCCGTGCCGTCGGTCAGAGCAGCGATCCGGTCGCCCTCGCCGGCCAGGACATCCCGGCGATGCATCCGAAATGTGCCCGTCGCGAGGTCGCGGCGACGCCAGAAGTAGTCAAAGACCTCGTCGAGACCGTGATAGCTGCCGGCAAGCGCGTTCCGGCCCGGGACGACCCAGCGAATCTCGGGCACGAGCAGGTGGCGCAGAGCGTTGCTGTCTCCGCCGCCGTAGAAGGCGTTCTGCGCATGATGGAGCCCATCGAGCAGTGCTGTCGCTGTCAGCCTGTCCACTGTTCCAAGTCAAAGACGCTGGTCGAGCTCATCCTGCCCAGGCGACGTCGACCCGCCGCGATCCTCAGATTCTCACAAGCCGACGTTAGAGTTAGACACCCGCTCCGGGACGTCATGGCGTGGACGGGCCGGCACCGGCGTCGCGGGCGTCTCGCGGACCAAGCTGCACCGACGCAACGAGCGCCCCCGGTGCTGTCTGCGACCCAAACGTAGTCAGTATCTCGGCGCAAGGGCCGCGTACATGGCGCTCAGCTGTCCCAACGCGAGCGCGAAAGCCGCGTCGGTGCCCGTCAGCGCCGCCAGCCGCCTGATTCGCGCTGCAGGCTCCTCGCCCCAATTGTTACGGAGGGCGGCGTTCGCGACATCCAGTTCTCGAGGTCCGGAGATCCCGACCGGGTCGATCACCGCGATCGCGCCGTGGTGCTGAAGGATGTTCGCCGGCTGGAGATCGCCGTGCAATGCAACAACCGGTCGGCCCTGTCCTCGTTTGAGCAGCTCTCGCCCTAGCGGTTGCAGGGAAGGTACTTGCGAGACGGCGGCCTTGATGCTCGCACGCCAGTCTCCGAGTCCTCGCCAGCCAGCGCTCGTAGGCCGGTGCAGCGCGTCCAGGAGCAGTGCTAACCGCGCGGGCGCCAGCCGCGACGGTCTTCCCGGCCGGGCGCGTTCCAAAAGCAGCGCACCAGGTCGGTGAGCGAGTACGCGGACCGCTGGACACCCGACCCAGGCGAGCATCGCGTTCGTCTCGGCCGACAGGCGCTCCTCGTTGGCGCACAGCTTCAACGCCGCCTCGAAGCCGCTCTCGGTATGACACCACGCCACGACTCCCCACGCGCCTGCGGCCATCCTCTCATCGTCGAGTGACAGGTGCCAGTCCTCGCACACAACATCGATCAGCTTGGGCAGTTGCGACACCCATTCCTCGCTGGCGCACGCCGGACGGCGCTCCAGCCTTGCCGACGCGCGAGACTTCCCGCGGCGTGGGACCGCATCGCGTGGCATCAGACCGACCAGAGCGCCGCTCTGAAGGTCGCGCTGGTCAGCACTGAACCCTCCGAGCGCGACCAACCGGTCCCCGGAACCTTCCAACGAGACGTGGCACAGCCTCCGACCAGACGCTGCGCGAAGCGGAGCTCATCCAGCAACACACTCCACTGCATGCGGCCAATTCTGGACGCATCTGCGACGCATGTCTTTGGCCGCCGGGCCAATGATGAACTCGCCGAGCCCGCCGTCTCACATCGGATCGGTCTGCGCACGCTCCCAAGCCCGCGTTGGAGGCGCGCGGCGCCGCCTGCGAGGGCGTCTCAGAACCCAAGGTCTTGCGCGCAATGGTCGCGGTCGATCTGGTTTGCGTCGTGTGTGGCGTGGGCGTCTCAGAAGCGATGTCGGGTGTGGCTGAAGCCGCCCTTGGTGAAGGCAAGGACTTTTGTTGGGTGGACGGCGAACACGAGCGCGGTCCCGGCGTGGTGTCGAAAACCACCATTTTGGGTGACCTGGTATTGCCATCGCCCGTCCCACTTCTGCGCCCAGGCTGCGGCGAGCCGGTCGAGTTGCTGCGCGTTGGTGACGCGGGCCGCTTCGCCCTCGAGGACCACGTCCAGGCCGCTGTGCCAGTCGTTGGCGCCGGTCGTCAGCGCGACGCGCGGGTTGTTGGCGAGGTTGCGCGCCTTCTGCTCGTCCGGGCCGGTGGAGAAGTGCAGCGCGTCGTCGAGCCAGACGGCGACGAGCGGGGTGACGTGCGGCCGGCTGTCTGGGCGGACGGTCGAGATCCAGAAGATCTCGGCCTGTGTGATCGCTTCGAGCGTGTCCTCCCAACTGGTGGGTTGTGCTCCTGGCTCGCTGAAGCGGGTGTCGAGCTCTGTGCGGGGTATCGTCATCACGGGCTTCTGTCCTCGGGGTTGGCGGGTGGCGGGTAGGCCTCGGCGACGACGTCGTCCAGGCGGGCGATCGCCGTGAAGTCCGGGGAGAATCGGTTGCGCATCAGCGCGATCGCGATCCCGGTGTCGATGTCGGCGTGGGCCGCCGATCCGTTCATGCCGACCATCCCGAAGGTCGAGCCCGAACGTGAGCGGGCGCCGCGCGGGCGCTCATCGTGCCGAACGAGGGGATCTGCGCCATGAGCACGTCGCGGCGGTTAGCGAACGCGGCATCGGGAGCGGCGCCGGGAGGCATCGCGCGAGCGAGCGGACTGCCCGGGGCAGGGCCCGGCGGTGGAGCTCCGGACGGTGCGACCTGGCGCGCGACCCGATCCAGCAGCAGCGCCGGGACCGCGAAGTGGAGCTCGTCGATGACGGCCAGCGGCTCGGTGAGTGTGCCGAACGCGGTCCCCGACGGCCACCACGGCGCCGCCTCAGCCACGAGTGCACACATGTGATCCCAATCGCACAGCTGCTCGGTCCTCAGGCCAGGCGGCAGCCGGGGCACGCCCTGGTGCATGAGGACATGTCGCACGGTCACGTCCCCCTTGCCGTGTACGGCGAACTCGGGCCACACCTCGGCCAGAGGCAGCTCGTCGTCGAGCCTGCCCGCCGCGACGAGGGCATACACGAGCGAGCTGAGGACGCCCTTGGCGGTCGAACCAGCGAAGAACAACGTGCCGGCGGACACGGGTTCGCCGCTGACCGGATCCGCGACGCCGCTCTGCGCGTCGGCGACGAGGGCGCCGTCCTTGATCACGACGGCCTGGACGCCGACCTCATCACCGTCCGCGACGAGCTCGTCGAGGACTGCCTGCACGGCATGCTGCAGCGCGATGTCAGCCATCATCAGTGATCCCGTCTACGAGCGGGTTACTGATCGCTGCGCGTCCTCTTGGTCGGTTCTCAGGAATAGACAGCCGCGCGCGGACGAACTCATCGGTCCGGTCTCGACCGATCCCCAGCTCGCGGCCCGCCTGCTCGGTAACACTCGCTGACGACGCGGCGGCGCCATCAACGAACCGGAACGATGAGCGAACGCTCGATGGCCACCATGACAACCTGCGCCTGGGCCCGAGACAGCAGCGCCGCCGCAGAGCGCGAAATAGCCGGTCCGCGAGTTCGGCGACGGAGTCGTCGACGCGGCGAGCGCAGAGCCGTTGGGGGTGTCAGACACCACGCTCAGCACCCGGGTCGGCTAGGGTGTCTCGCCCATGCTCCGGGATCGGGTCGTTCGTGTGCTGTTCGCCGCTGTGCTGTGCGGCGTGGCCCTCACGGCAGCGGCGCCGTCCGCGGGGGCCCGCCGTAGCGCAGCGGCCGACAAGCTGCTCAACGAGCTGAAGGCGAAGACCATGGAGGCGCAGCAGTTCAGCAATGCGCTGAACGAGGACATCGGGCTCATGGACAAGGCGTGTGGCAGCGTTTCGCGTTTTGACACCGACCAGGCCTCTGAGACTCGGGCATACCTCAACCGGGCGGTCGACCTCGCGGAGGATGGCTTGAAGCGGGACTTCGACCCGATGTTCGCGACCGGCGGCGATTACCAGCACCTTGAGAAGCAGCTCGAGTCGCTCGCCAATACGACGAGCGGCCTGCAGCGCCACTACATCAAGCAGGCGGCTCTGTACATCGAGGACGCGCGGCTGCACCGCAAGACGCAGGCTGACTACATCCGCCGGGTCGGGGTGAGCGAAAAGAAGGCCGATTGCGCCCCGTTCGACCTCGAGCAGGGCGTCATCGATGTGTCCGAGTACGCGGAGGCGCGAGAAAAGGACGCGTTTGGTTCGCTGAACCTCGCCGCGAAGTCTCCGACGACCACCGTGCGCAAGAACCGGCCGCTCGAGTTCAAGATCTCGGTCACCTATACCGTCACCTACGCCACGTCCGAGACGCTGCCGCTCGGCGACAGCGACGCTCCATGCCAGACGCAGGGGACCGAGACCGGGATGATGACCCAGACGGCGACGTTCCCGCCGATCACGGTCCTCGGAAACGGCAAGATCAAAGCCATCCCCGAGGCCACCGGCACTGGCCAGATCACGGGCACGTGGTCGGCGTCGGGCAACTTCTTCCCGGGCAACGACTGTAGCGCCGGCAGCCAGACGTACGCCTGCGGGGGCGCGATCGTGCGGACATCGACGTCCGCGGCGACGCCGACGATGACGCTCCAGCCCAGCGGCGCGCTCGCCGACCTCAACATCACGCTCCCGACCGTCGGCGAGGACAGCTTTGACGGCTGTCCCGACGGTAGCGACCAGTCGGCCTACATCCCGATCGGGCAGGGCTTCGGCGCGCTCGCCGCCCACGGCGAGCAGTTCCATGTCCCGCTCGACGGCCTGGCACTACGCCAGCACTTCGACACTTCGACGATCGAGGATGGCATCGACCATCTCGGGCCGTCGCTGCCGCCGGCCGACTGCATCGGCGACCAGGACTATCTGAGCGCGTGCAGCAACATCGGCTCGCGTGTCCACGACGTCGTGAACGTCCAGTCGCTGTCGAGCGACTGAGACGCGATTGAAGCGAGTGTGCAGAGAAGCCGCCTCCATCCGCAATGGTGCTCATCCGAGGGGCATGTTGCCGTTGATTCGGTCGGAGGAGCACGAGCCTCGGTCGCTTCGGCGTCGGCCCTCCGCTCTCCCGCAACGGTTGCGGTATACCCGTCCGCGACGAGCGGTCTGTCCGGGCCCGTCCAGCTGAGGCGTCGCTGCTGCTTTGATCGAACGGAGGAGCGACCGCCGTCGATCGTCAGGAACGTCTCGAATTCCGATCGACCACCGGACGCTCCAGAGCCCGGCTGAGGGCGTCCGGCTAGGCCCTCCCGGACGTCTCACATGCCTACGCCAGTGCGGAGCACGAGCTCCGGGACCTGGATAGCGAGCTGCTCCGCCCGGTCGGTGGGAACCGGCCTGCACCATTCGAGGGGGCCGTCGCTGTCGTCGTTGACCTCGCCCCACCAGATGCAGTAGAAGGCTCCGGCGCGCCCATCCATCTTCGGCAGGTCGTGGTTGCGCAGGATCCAGATGAACTCTTTGCCGAACGCCCATGTTCCGTCAATTCCTTGCACGCTGCGTTTGACCGACAGAACGCTTCGGGCGGGGAGGTCCCGTGTGGCGACTTCATACATGGCATGCCTCTTTCCTTGCATACGGTCGCTTAGGTAGCGAGCGAGGTCACGGCGAGCGGTGTGTTGGGTCTCGATGGCGTTCCAGTGCGCGCTGATCCGCGCGGCGGCGGCATCTGGCTCGAGCGAGACGATCAACTTGACCTCGGCGAGCGGGATCTGCAGCTGCCGCAAGGCAGCTATCAGTTGGGCGCGTTCGAGCTGTTACGCCGAGTAGTAGCGATACCCGGAGTCTTCAGTGCGGCCTCCCCTAGGCCTAGGGTCAAGGTCAAGTGTCACCGGCGGGACATGCGGTCTGGTCCACGGCGTAGCCGCTCGTTGATGACGGCCGGGAACCCTCGAAGCGCGGATTGCAGTTCCCGGCCGGCGTGTTCGATGGCCGAGATCTGCATCGGATGCCACGAGTACACGTTGCCGCTCAAAGTCGCGCACCGGACCTGCGCGGATCCGAGAACGGACTGCGACCAGACACCGACGGACGACCCCTGTCGTGGCACGGCACTCGTCTTGATGAGCGCTAGCCAGACAAGTGCTCTCCAGCGAACGGCATTCGCAGCTCTCGATCTTCTAGGGAAGCGTCAAGGGAACCAGCCAACTCGGGAATGGCACCTAGAGGTCGATGACGACCTTGCCGTGCACGTGCCGGCCGGCCTGGAGCTCGACCGCGGCGCGGATCTGTTCGACGGGGAAGCTCGCCGCGATTGGTACCGGGACGTGGCCTGCTGCAACGAGGCTGGCGACCTCGTCTATGGCGTGGGCGGCGTCGGCGCCGTTTGCCGGCGTGATCCCGTCGAGGTGCGCGGCGATGGTGGTGATGCGCTCGTCCGGGACGCCGAGTTCCCGTGCAGTGTGCGCTGTGTCGATCCCGTGAAGGTCGATCGTCGCGGTGACGCCGTCGGGTGCGAGGGCATGGACCCGGTCGACCAGCCCGTCGCCGTAGGTGACGGGCTCGGCCCCGAGGTTGCGCAGATAGTCGGCCGATGTCGTCGATCCCGTCCCGATCACTCGCGCACCCGCGAGCCGGGCAAGCTGAACGGTGAAGACTCCGACCCCGCCCGCTGCGCCGCCGATCAGCACTGTGTCGCCCTGCCTGAGATTGACAACGGCAAGGGCGGCGGCTGCCGTGCAGCCTGCTGTCGCCAGAGTTGCGGCGGTGCGGTCATCGACGCCGTCGGGGGTGTGGTGGGCGTCTCCGCCCGCTGCGATGGCCCCCGCCGGCTCCACGACTACGTAGTCGGCGACCGCACGGGACAGGGCGCCGCCGAATACCCGGTCTCCGACCGCGAACTCGATCACGCCGTCACCGACCCGGTCCACGACCCCGGCGTAGTCGGTTCCGAACCCGGCAGGCAGGCTCAAGCCAAAACGGCTGGCAGTTTTCGCATCGGAGGTCATGAACCAGTCCATTGGGTTCAGTCCAGCTGCGGTGACCCGCACGCGAATCTGCCCCGAGCCGGCTTGCGGTGCCGGTACCTCGCGGAGATTCAAGACTTCGGGGCCGCCGAACGACTCGAGCCGGACCGCCCTACTCGTGCTCGCCGGCATCTGGCTGCTGTCGTCCTGCACGGCCATTTCTCTCCTTGGTTTTGAAAGAACGCACCGAAACGGACTACGCTCCGTTTCGTGAACCAAGCTACCACAAACGGAGCGTGATCCGTTTT
The DNA here is from genome assembly GCA_963794285.1 of uncultured Solirubrobacterales bacterium. Taxonomy (GTDB): domain Bacteria; phylum Actinomycetota; class Thermoleophilia; order Solirubrobacterales; family Solirubrobacteraceae; genus Palsa-465. The sequence continues at coordinate 585,896 of CAWCDS010000003.1, read as the reverse complement.
GGCTGAGGCGGGAACCCACTCGCTACGGTCCGACGCGACCCGCAACCGTGAACAGCTGCTCGCGGTAGCGACTCGCGTGATCGCGTCAGCCGACGGCACGCCGTCGATGCGCGCGATTGCTTCTGAGGCCGGGGTTGGCATCGCAACGCTCTACCGGCATTTCCCCACCCGCGAGTCGCTGGTCGAGGCCGTTTACCGGGATCAGGTCACGCGGCTCGTCGCCGGCGCCCACGAGCTGCTCGCCCAGCTGCCCCCGGCCGCAGCGCTGCGGAGATGGACGGACCTATTCGGAGACTGGATCGCAACCAAGAACGGCATGCTCGACACGCTGCTCGCGATGATCAAGTCGGGCGAGATCACCCATGCCCAGACCAGGACCGAGCTGCTAACGGCCATCACCGAGATCCTCGACGCCGGCCGCGCCGCGGGCGACCTTCGCGCCGACATCACCGCCGAAGACATCGCAGCCAGCCTCCTCGGCATCTTTACCGTCGCCCAGCCGCCCGAGCACAAAGACAGGGCCAGTCGCCTGCTGACCATCCTCATGGACGGCCTACGACCGCCTCGCTGAACCGAAAATAATCGGCCTGAACAGCGCGCCACCGCGGCGCGACCTGGATCATCTCGACCATCCGCAACCAGGCGTGAAGGTCGCGCTACTGCGCTCACGACCCTGCGGGCTAAGGCTGCCTCGTATTCCTACCAGCTTCCGAAAGTAAGGAGCAGAGAGGTACTCGCCGGGACGGTGAACGTGCCGGCCGGAAAGCACGGCACCCCGTGGGATGAGGTGCTAAATCGCACACGCGGAGCGCGCGCTGGGCGCGACGCTGACGGCGTTCATCGACACGAACGTTCTGATCCGCCACTTGACTGGCGATCCGCCGGACATGGCGGCTCGTGCAACAGCCGCCATCGCAGACGACGACGTTCTCCTGTTGACCGATCTCGTGTTGGCCGAGTGCGTCGACGTGCTGGAGTCTTTCTACGAGGTGGAGCGCTCGCGCGTCGCCGAGCTGATGCGTTCCGCGATCGCCCTCTCAACGATCCAGGCCGTCGATCCGGCAACGCTGATGCGCGCGCTCGAGGTATACGAGCTTGACCGTCTCGACTTCGCCGAGGCCTACTTCGTAGCTCAGGCCGAAGCGACCGGGGTCAACGAGGTCCTGTCCTTCGACCGGGTCAACAGCGTCACGCGGCGCGAGCCGTGACGGTGGACGACGGTCCGGGCCACGTGTCCGTGCGGTTGGGCCCGAGCCACGGGCTCGGGAGTCTCAGATCCCAAACGCTCACCGAACCGCCGGGAAGCGGCCGGCTGGCCCCAGAATTGGCGAACAGCAAGGCTCCGTCTCACGCGGTGGTCGCGCCTGCTTTGGTTGCTTGAAGGGTTTTTGTTCAGGACGGACCGAGCCTGCCGAAGACAGATGCGTCGTCGTCGTAGAAGTTTGCGACGTAGGCGGTGTTGGCTATCGAGGACGTATGCCAGACTTCGGTGTGTGTTCGATACATCGGTTGGGCGACGGTAGAAATCGGAGAACATATGAGCCGCCGAGGATCGACAGACGAGCAACTGTTGGGGCGGCTGCTCGCGCCGCCGGATTTGGATGATGGAGTCGAGTCGCTCGATTACTGGCACCGGCGATACCGGCGCCTGTCGTGGTGGCGGGTCCGCGCGCGACGGGAAGCGGTGCGGATGACTATTCGCTGGGAGCAGCGGGTCGGCGCGGCGCTCGTCTCGCCGCATTGGACGCCGCTCGAGGTCCGGACGTCGGCCGCTGTACTCGTCGCGCGGACGCGGCTAGCCCGTTGGACCCGACGGGCCGCGATCGCCCTGCTGGCTACGGTGACGACCGTCGTCGTGGTCGCGGCGGTTCAGGTTGCGGCGGCGCTCGTGTACCTGCTCCACTCGTTGTGATCGAGATCCACGCGATGGAAGATCCACGCATTCCCCCGATTGCATTCGCGTACTCGCCGGCGCTGAGCTGGCGATTAGGTTGACCACCGCTCGTCTGAGCTGGTCGCGCCCTGGGCCTCAAACCGTGCTCGTGGCCTTCAGACACCATCGCTGAGTCGGCCGGGCACCACCCGCGTGCGCAGGGGTTTTCCAGCCCTCGTCGGCTGCAGAGCGCCAATCAATCAGTCGAAAGGCGAACGACACAGTAGGCGGAGCACGAGCCGGTCTCCGCGAGCGTCGCGCTGACGCACAGGACGATCATCGTCCTCGCGAGGGCACTTGTCGTTGCGACGTGCGTCACCCGGCCCCCGACGGCTGCTGTGCGATGCGGAACCGACCGCGGATCCGTCGTTCGCTGCGGATCGCTCGTTGCAACCGATTTGCCGTCATGGCCCGCGCCGCAGCTGCGCGCCGCTCCGTCTCAATCGGGGAACGATCATCGAACGCCAGCGGGCCGGCAGCTGGGAACACGTCGCTGCTCCTATTAGCCAGCAGTCAGCTTTTGGCTACCGCGTCGGCGACCGAGCGGGAGCGGTGTGTAGGTCAGCGCGCCGAACTGGTGTCGTAGGGCGCGCACCAGAGCGTGATCGGATCTCCTGGGAGTGGCTCTCCGTCGTGGCCGATCCCAAAGGCAAATGTGAGCGGGTCCTCGGGCGTAACCCCCAAGAGCACGAAGCCGTCTCGGCCTGGACGGCGATCGCGCACATTGCCCTCCTCATCGCGTACGCGAACGACGGCCACATCGGAACCCGCCGTCGCCCATGTCAGACAAACCTTGTGCCAGGTGGTCATATCCCGCCGGTCGCGGCTGCCGGACATGCTTCCACCGCAGCGGGTGAGGCCCGAAGCAACGCTCGCGAGGAAATCACCCCACGGTTTCTCCGTGGCGATGGCAGAGCCCATTGCACGCCACGGCCCATCGGCACGCGTGACTATGATGTCGCCGAGCTCGGGTTGTCCTCGGGCGTTCCGGGCTGCTTCCGCGTCCACCCAGAAGAGCATCGACCCGAACACGCCGTCGGACCAGAGGTCAAGCGCTCGGACACCAGGCAGCACAGCCTCGGGCGGGAGACGGTCCTCGGCGACCGAGTCAAGCGCGATTCCGAGGAGTTCGTTCCAGAGTTCGCGGTTGTGCTCCATCGCCCAGTGCATTATTCACTCAGACCGCCCCGTTTCACGAAGAAGCGGTCGTCTCCGGCGGTCCGACGGCCAACGGCGAGAGTGTCACTTCGATCCAGGAGCAGTAGCGCGCTCCGCAAGGATCGACAAACGCACACTCGGACCGCCGCCGCGCCAATCAGCGGCGCCAGCTGGAGGCCGTACATTGAGGTATGCGGTTCGACGACCAAGGTCCGTGGCAGCTGCCAATCGAGGGCTTCGAGGTCCTCCACATGACCTTCGGCGCGTTCCCCGTCGACATCGTCGCCTAATGAGGCCTGGGAGATGCACGCTCCCGGCGGGATCATGGTCGTCGGGACGCCCGGTGAGCCAACCCCATGGTTGGGATGAGCCACCCGACAGACGGAGAGCCTCGATCCTGAGAACGGCTCGTGGGAGCGGCTCGCAGCGCTGCAGCTGATCGCTCAGCGCCACCCGCGCTTACGTGGAGTTCACACGTGGCCACGTCTTGACACAGGACGTCTCAGCGAACAGGAGTGAGAGACGCGCATCTGGCGATCGAACTCGTGGCTGCTTCGGGTGCTCGGCGAGCATTCCGTCGGGAGTTGCGCCACGGCTCTGATGCTTGGGAGGTTGGTTGGAGCCCTGGATCCGGGGTAGCTCACCGGAGACGGCCGCAAGCGCCGGCTGTCATCGCATTGCACAACAGACCGAGAGGGAGAGCGGCATGGCGACACACAACGCAAGCGTGACACTGGATCAGGCTCAGGCCATCATCAAGGCGGCGCGGGCCAGGGCCGACGAGATCGAGGTGCCGATGAACATCGCGGTGGTCGACGCGGGGAATAACCTAACCGCGTTCACGCGGATGGACGGCGCGTGGCTCGGGTCGATCGACATTGCGCAGAGCAAGGCGTACACGGCTCGGGCGTTCGACATGCCCACGCGCGATCTCGCCGAGATGGCGCAGCCCGGCGAGCCGCTGTTCGGGATCGAGGGCTCCAACCAAAGCGTGATCATCTTCGCTGGGGGGATACCGCTGACCGACCATGAGACCGTCGTCGGCGCCGTGGGCATCAGTGGCGGAACGCCAGATCAGGATCACGAGGTGTGTGAAGCCGCGGTGGCGGCGTACAGCTGAGCGCGTCCTGGGCCGGATCGCCACGGCGATCTCATCCCGCTTGGACCACAACGCGTGAAGATCTGAGAAATCGGGTGATCGCGCTGACACCAGCGACCTAAGGCCGGACCGGCGGTCAGCGCTCTTGTGGTTCATCAAGCGGCTGCGGGGCGGTCCTGGCCGGTTCAGCCCGCAGCAGCAGTATCTGACAGATCAGCGCGCCGACCGGCCCAGCCCTGCCTCCGTGGCCGCAGAGGCATTTTGAAGCAAGCACGGCCCGGTCTCGCAACGCGCGGATTGCGTCCGCTCAACGCAGTCACCGGGGGGCCGGGCTCGGGCTGGAGTCTGAGTCAACGATGCCGTAGCGTCCGCGCCATGCGCACGGACGCCGAGCAAGCCCGAACGCTTTCAGAGCGACGCTCATCGCGCGCTGTCCAGGCGCCGATTGCCGGCGGTCGACCGTGAGGTGGGCCCGGTACCGGCGCTCGCGACCCGCGACTGCGACCCCCGAGAGGCCGCCGGTCCCCGACGCGGTTCGCCGTGTCGTCATCGTGGGGGCGGGGACGATGGGCCATCAGATCGCCTTTCAGTGCGCCGGGCACGGCGTCGACGTCGTGCTCTACGACATCGACGCGGTGGCGCTGGATTGCGCGCCGGGGCGCATCGCGACCTACGCGCAGGGACTCATCGCGGATGGGGTCGTCACCACGGAGGTGTGCGAGGAGGCGATGAGGAGGATCACGATGACGAGCGACCCGGCGGCAGCCGCGGCCGATGCTGACCTGCTCAGCGAGGCCGTTCCCGAGGACCCCGAGCTCAAAGGCCGGGTGCTGGCGCAGTTCGACGCGCTGTGCCCGCCCCGGACGATCTTCGCGACCAATACCTCGACGCTGCTCCCCTCTCAGTTTGCGGCGGCCACCGGACGGCCCGGTCACGTCATCGCGCTGCACTTTCACATCCCGGTATGGGTCGCCAACCTCGCCGACGTGATGCCCCACACGGGGACCGCTCCCGAGGTCAGCGAGGTGGTCCTCGCGTTTGCGCGGCGGATTGGTCAGGTGCCGATCGAGCTTCGCAAGGAACACAACGGCTACGTGTTCAACGCCATGTTCTCCGCTGTGAATCGCGAGGCGATCACGATGGCCGAGCAGGGCGTCGCGTCGATCGAGGACATCGACCGCTCCTGGATGCACGTGACCAAGTGGCCGCACGGCCCGTTTGGCGGGCTGGATGCGATCGGACTCGACACTGCCTGGCAGATCACCGACTACTGGGCTCGCCAACTTCCCTCCGACGTCCAGCTGCGCCGTAACGCCACGTTCCTCAAGGCCTATATCGACCGCGGCGCACTGGGCGTCAAGACCGGCCAGGGCTTCTACAGTTACCCCGAGCCCGCGTTCGCCCGCGCCGGGTTCGTCGAGGGCGCCAGCCGCACAGCCCATCGCGACGCGGCGGAGCCGGTCAACAAACACCCTGGCTCGTAGCCAGCCCGTCCCTCGATCTCGAACGCCGTCGCAGACGGCCGACCCCCAGCGAACATGGATCGGAGCACTCAGGTGGCTGGATCCCGCCGGGACCAGCGGTCAGATGTCGACCCTCTACACGGCCGGTTAGGCGGCGGCGCGGGCACGCCGCCGGGGCCGTCCGGAGGACCTGGTCTTGGCTCCTCAGCGCGGGATGTGGCCACGCGCCCCGACCTCGAGACCATGGCTGGTGATGTCCGATTCCAGTACCGCGACCGCCGTCGGCGCGGCCGTGCTCGGTGCTTGCCGGCCCGAGATGCCTGGCTGATCCAGCGTCGTCGTCTCGTAAGGACTACTCGCCGACCTCGCGGCAACCCTGCCCCCGGAAGGATGTGAGCCCGTTCACCAGCACGCGGGCGTCGAGAATGTCGCCGACGAGCCGCCCTCGTTACATCGCTACGTCGTACTCGACTGCCGCTCCTCGCTCAGAAGCGCATGATGAGGTTTCGTGCTCGCGTGAAAGATTCTGGGGTTTGGCGATGATTAGGGGGTATGGGGCGGTCCGCGACAGAAGACCGGGAGCGGTTCTCGCGGTTGTTTGAGGCGCACTATGCGCTGGTGCTCGCGTTTGCGGAGCGGCGGGTCGGGCGCGATCCAGCGGATGAGGTCACGGCAGAGACGTTTCTGGTGGCGTGGCGGCGGCTGGAGGCGGTGCCGGCCGACCCGATGCCGTGGCTCTACGGGGTAGCCCGCAACGTGATTCTGCGCCAGCGCCGTGCGTCGGCGCGGCAAGCGAAAACGCGCGAGCTGATCGCGAGAGAACGTCCCGGACCCGTGGCCGAGGACGACGGGGAGCATGATGGGTTGTGGCGGGCCTGGGAGCAGCTCAGCGACACCGACCGTGAGGTCTTGTCTCTCGCGGCGTGGGAGGAACCGTCGGTTCGCGATGCGGCGAGGGTGATCGGCGTGCCTGCGTCGGGCTTCTCGGTGCGGCTGCATCGCGCTCGCCGCCGGCTCGAACGTCACCTCAAGCAGACGGCCTCGCCAAGCATCCCCGCGATCCGGGAGGCAACATGAAGCACCAGCCCCGTTCACTCGCGCTGCTACGCAGCGCCAACCCAGTGAGCCTCGATCCAACGGCCGTTCGCTCCCCGCAGGCCGCGGCCGTGTTCGAGCAGATCGTCACGGAACCGCGCAACCCGCAAGGAAGGTTGCGCCGGCGCCACACCGAGGGCCGCCCCGCGGGTGGCCGGGGGCCGCGAGCGCGGCTTGCTGTCGGCGGCGCCGGGATCAGCGCTGTGGCCGCGGCGATCATTGTGGCGGCGATCTCAGGATCTGCGGCCGGGCCCGCGTTCGCGGGCTGGAGCGTGAGACCAACGCCGGCGCTCCCGGGACAGATCACCGAAGCCACCCGTCGCTGCGGTCTGACCGCCCCGGTTCTGGTCGAAGCGCGAGGGCCCTACACCGCGGAGGTGTTCGCGTCGCGGTCCGGCGGCAGCGCCTGCGTCGAAGGACCGTCCGTGTCCTTCATCGGCTCGATTGGAGGGGTGCAGGCGCCTGACAACCTGATCACGCCCAACCAGATCCAGACTGCGGTGGCCAGCGCTTCGGATGCGAAAGGCGACGGGTTTATGCTGCTCGCCGGCCGTGTCGGCTCCGCCGTTCGGTCGATCGTGATCCATCGGAGCAACCACATCGACGTCATCGCGAGCATCAAGAATGGCTGGTATCTCGCCTGGTGGCCCGCGCGCGCACACGCCACAGACGCCACCGTCACGACAAGCAGCGGCGTGCACGAGATCGCCCTACCGTCTCTCGCCACGAGCAGCCCTGCCTCCTGCGGCGGGCGCCCAGGTACCGGCTGCGCAGCACTGCAGGCCGGGTCGAACGGTTCCGCGGGCGTTCCCGGTCCGCCGCTGATCGGCGGACCGCTCGCCAAGCCCTTCGGCGGCACCCTCCTTCTCCAAGTGGACAACGCGCTCAAGGTCCTCGTCTGCTTCCACCCACCACCCAACGCAACCGCCGCGACACAGCCGAACGGACCGACCGGGCGATGCACACACGCCGCCCGCCTGACCCGACTCCCATCGAGCTACCCTGTCCAAAAGAACCTGCTCGAGGTCTTCCCAAACAGCGTCTGGAAGGTCAAGCTGCCGACCGGCACGGGGGATCACGGAGCGCTCGTCGTCTTGGTCGTTGCCTTCGGCACGCCCGGCCACGGCCAGATCAGGAGCGAGATCACCGTGAACCGACAGCAGCCAGGCTCCGCCACGATCCACCACCACCACGACCGATGACGCGCCGAAGCAGGCGCTAGACGGCGCTCAGGACGCTGGCGCCAACTGAGGGCCGGAAGGCTGCAAGCACCGAAGCGGTCACGACGCCGTTGAGGTCGACATTCTGCAAGAAGCATGATCCACCCATCCGGTCTGCGATCAGTAACTGGCCGCTCCTGACGCCGAGCAGCAACCACTAGGCCTTCGTGGCGCCGAGGGCAGCGTGCCCGCTCCGCTAAACCGGCCGCCGGAGGATGTGGCGGCGATCGTCCTAGCGCCTCCCCTGGCTGACAGGGGTAGATCGGCTCCACCCTGGGGTTACTACCGCCGCGGGCGACCGTGAGCGAGGCTCCTTTCAACTACCCAAAGAGAGCCAAATGACCTTCTCGCTCAACCCAAGTTCAATGCCCCGCCGGATCGCGCTCCTACTCATCATGCTCGTCGTTGCCGGCGCACTCGCCGTGCTAGCTCTGGCCTCGGTCCCCGGCGTGGCGTCGGCGGCGACCTTCAAGGCGGCGTGTTCGGGGACGACGGGCGATGTGCCGTCGCTGATCCCGCGGTCGGCTCGGCGAATTCGAGCCCCGGGCCGGATACAGTTGCGCTCGGCTCGGGTTGTACGTACGCGCTGACTGTGGTGAACAACAACTGGTACGGACCGAACGGTCTCCCGGCGATCGCCAGCGACATCACGATAGAGGGCAACGGATCGACGATCTCCCGCTCGGTCGCGGCGCCGACGTTCCGGCTGTTCTTGTCGACGCGGACCCGCTCAACGTCGGCACCGACAACTACGTCTCGCCCGGTCCGGGAGTACTCACGCTGAGGAACGTGACGCTGACCGGCGGCCTCGCGAAGGGCGGGGACTCCAACGGAGGCGGTGGCGGCGCAGGGATGGGCGGTGCGATCTTCAGTCAGGGAGTTGTGACCGTCGACCACAGCACGGTCACCGGCAACACCGCGCAGGGCGGCTCCGCCGTCAACAACTCCGCCGGGCTGAGCGGCGGCGGGATCGGGACCGATAGCTCTGCGAACGCCGGCGGCGGGTCCAACAGCGGTGGCGGTGGCGGTGGGCCGGCTTTCGCGTCACCGAGAACGGCAATTCCGCCGACATGACCGGTAAGCCGGGCCCGGGCGGTGGGCCACTGACGGGGACCGGCGGGTTCGGCGGTAACAGCAGCATGTTCAGTGGTGTGGCGGGTGGCGACGGCGGCGGTGGCGGCGGCCGCGGCCCGGGTGCCGATGGCGGGGCGTTCGGCGCCGGCGGTACCAAGCCCGTGACCGGTGGCGGGAGCGCCGGCGGTGGTGTTGGCGGTGGCGGCAGTCAGTACGCCGATGTCAACAGCGGCGGTGGCGGCGGCGGCTTCGGCGGCGGCGGCGGGACCGGAAGCTCCACGACCGGCGGCGCGAGCGGTGGTAGCGGCGGGTTTGGCGGAGGCGGCGGCTACGGTCCAGGAGGCGGAGGAGGGGCCGGCTTCGGCGGCGGGACGGCCACCACGACCGGTGGCGGGGGCGGCGGCGCCGGGCTCGGCGGCGCGATCTTCACGATGCAGGGGCAGCTTACGATTGTCGACTCGACGCTCACCGCCAACGCGGCGCTCGGCGGCGCCGACAACGTGCCCGATCACGCCGAGGGGCTCGGCGGCGCAGTCTTCAACCTGAGCGGCGCGTTCAGCGCAACCGCGTCGACCCTCGCGAACAACACGGCGACGTACACCGGTGCCTCGATCTACAACCTCGTCTACGACGGAGCGACGGCACGAACCGCGCAGACAACGCTCGCGGACACGATCGTCGCGGACGGGGCCGGACCGTTCGACCTCGTTTCGGACAAGCCCTCGACCGTTGCCGGCGCCGCCAATCTCGGCGCCGCGGCCGCCGACGCCAGTAGGTTCGATCTCGTTGCAACGATGATCTCCCTCGGCGGCGCGAGCATCTTCGGCTCGCCGCTGACTGCAGATCCGACACTGGGTCCGCTGCAGGCAACGGCGGACCGACGCAGACGATGGCGCCGGCCTCCGGCAGTCCGGTGATCGATGCCGGCGGCGGCTGCCCCGCCACAGACCAGCGCGGCGAGCCCCGCCCCGACAATGGGGAAACCGCGTGCGACATCGGCGCGTACGAGGTTCAGGATCCGCCCAGTGGCGGTGGCGGTGGCGGCGGCGGCGCTGGCGGTGGCGGTGGCGGTGGCCGCTCGGGTCTGGCGATCATCAGCGGTGAGAAGCTGTCTCCGACGGCGTTTGCCGCGGCCCCCAGCGGTCCTGCCGCGCTCGCTGCCAGGCGCCGTTTCGGAACGAAGGTCAGCTACACGCTGAATCTGGCCGCGAGCGCGCGATTCACCGTGGTCCACTTGCAGCCGGGACGCATGGCGAAGGGCTCGCGCTGCGTCAAGGCGACCCGGCGCAACCGCCGCGCGCGCCGGTGCACGCTGCCGGTGACGATCCGCGGGAGCTTGACGCTGCCGGCACGCGCCGGCGCCAACGGCTTCCGCTTCACCGGCCGTCTCGGCGCACGCAAGCTCACTCCCGGTTCCTACCGCCTGATTGCCACACCGCTCATCAGCGCGAAGCCAGGGCAACCGGCCAGCGCCTCGTTCAGCATCATCCGGTAGAACCGGCACGCACCCAGGCCAGCTGCTTCAGCCTTCCACGGAGAAAGCAACGGCGCGCATGGGACCCGCTGGCGCGCGCTGAGCTTCGGTGCCCTTGCCCTTGAGCCTGCCGTTGGCGCGCGCGATCGCGATTCCTTCGGGCCGGCTGCGATCGCGGCCGCTCATGCCGAGGTCGAGATACGCGCGGTCATCGCTGACGCCGAGCTGACGCAACGTGTGGCGCTGTGCGGTGAGATCCTGCGTGTCAGTCGAGCAGCGTGCGTCGGCGATCAGCACGCCGGCATCGGCCGCGGTCAAGGGGACCGGCTCGCCGGACGAGCGGGGTGGCGCGAGCTCGCCCTCCCGACTCGCCGATCCCGGACTCCTGCTCCGGTCGGCCAGGTCAGCGTCCAACCGGTCTGAGCCGTCGAGCCGCCGGCCAGAACCACCCGTCGCTGCGCACCCCGGCACCGGCCGCGGCGGCCGGTCCGACCGCGGCGATGAGCAGACGCATGAGCGCGGAAGACGCGATCGGCAAGGTCCCACAGGCGTTCGCGCTCGGTCTCGTTCTCCACGATCTCTGCACGGAAATCGCCATCTGTTTCTCCCCACGGGTCAACCAACGGCCGCTGCCGCGCCCGCTCGGCCAACCCGCCAGCCGCCGCGTCCCGCGCAGCAACAAGCCGCGCGACCGTCTTGTGATCACACCCCGCCAGCACCGCCGCACCACGCAACGACCCCGCCCCGTCATACGCCTCAAGAATCTCCATCGCTTCCTCCGGTTTCTTGACGGCCGCCCTCCTCAGATCACGCGTTGACAACAACGCGCGTCCGAGCACCAACGCCTCAGGACAGAACCGTGGGGAGAAACCGTGGCCACCCATGGGGAGAAACCGTGGCCACCCGTGGGGAGAAACGGTGGCCACCAGCGGCGCGTTTCGATGGCCACCTACGAAGAGGTTCCCATGGCGACCGTCAGATCAAGGCGGACTGACAAACGCGCGGCCCGGCTGCCGGTGCTGTCCGGTGCGCGACCAGCCGATCTATCCGTAGACCACGATCGAGGGTGCGCTGCCAGATCGCACAACTCCCGGCCCTCCCGGGACACGACGCCCTCGGTGAATGGCCGGGCTCCTCGCTGACAGGGGTAGATCGATTTTACCCTTGGGTTGCTACCGCTGCGGGCGACCATGAGCGAAGCTCATTCCACCAACCCGAGGAGATCAAAATGACCTTCGCGCTGAACCCAAGTTCGATGTCTCGCCGGATCGCGTTCCTGCTCATCGTGCTGGTCGTCGCCGGCGCGCTTGCCGCCGTCACGTTCGGAGCTACCGGCGCTTCGCACCACATGCTCCTCTCACCGCGCGGTTGCGGCGCCGGCGGCTGCTCCTCTCAGCCCGGCTTCTGGCTCGGTCAGGCCACTGCAGCCTGAGAGGCCGGCCACCCGACCGGCGCATCCTCGCAGGAGTCACACCGGCGTGACCGGGGTCGATCACCGCCCCCTCCGTTCAGAGCTGAAGCTCGGCGCGTCGGGAGCGCGGATCGACGACAGCGCTCGTTCCCTCGACTGCGGTCGTCGCTTTCGATGCGCCGTTCTGAGCGTCGAACCTCGACCATGGCGCTCGGCCACCGGCGAGCGCCTCTCACATCCCAAGGATCATCGAACGCGAGCGACGCAACAGCAGGGGAACACGTCGGTGCTCCTATCAGCTGTCTAGCGTTAGGAAACCCCGAGGGGGCTGGGGCTCGGGCTCAGGTGCCGGGCTCGGCGCAGGCGGGGGAGCGGGCTCCCCCTCAGCCGTGCTGAAGCCTTTGGGCCGGCGCGAGAGCAGCAGGGTCACCACATAGGAGACGACGACGCCCACGATGATCAGCGGCCCCACCCCTTCGCCGGTGTGAGCAGTCAACAGTGTCGCGATCACGACCGCGGAAAGGGGGAGCCGTAGCACGGCGGCGACGGCGGCGCCTACCCCGACCGCGACACCCGCGGTCACGGGAAACCCGGGCAGTTGCGAGGCCATGATCCCGCCCACCGCGCCGAGAAAGATGGCCGGGAACGTCGGACCGCCGCGGAAGCTGCCAAGCGACAGGCCGTAGGCAATGCCCTTACACAGGAGCAGCAGCGCGATCGTCCCGAGCGACCACGCCCCCGCCTGCTGGACAAGCGCTGGGAGCTGAGTCTGGCCGTCGAACAACACGTAATTGACGCTCTTGCCCGACGCCTGTGAGAAGCCGATCGCGAGCCCGGCGATGATCAGTGCGATCAGCGGTAGCAACACCAGCAGCTGCCGGCGCGATACGAACCGGTACGTGAACATGCCGCCGCGCATCACGCCGCTCGTCACGACCGCGACCACGATCGCCAGCGCGATCGTCCACCCGAACTCAGCCACGGTCGGACGGGCCAGCGAGGACAGCGGCAGCGGCCCGAGTGCGTACGCGCTCGTGCTCAGCCCCGTGAACGACCCGATCCCAATCGAGACCAGCGTCCCAATCCCAGACGCCAGCAAACCCGGGATCAGCACCACTCGGAGCTTCGGGCCACCGAGCCCCGTTGCCTCGATCAGGATCACCGCCGCGATCAGCGGCGAAGTGAAGATGAATGCCAGCGCCGCGAAGCTCCCCGCCGCTGCGATCACCATCAACGCCTGCGGCGGGGTGTCCCGGCGCGCGAGCGTGATCATCAGCGTGGCGACGCCCGCACCCAACGCGATCAGCGGCCCCTCAGGCCCCAGCACCAGCCCGAAGCCGGTCGTCGCCAACCCGGCGAGGACAACCCCCGGAAGGACCTTCGGACCCGACGGGCCGCCCGCGGACAGGCCCTTCGCCGGGATATGCCCCCCGTCCCCGGGAAGCCGCGAGATCGCCAACGCGACGAGCACGCCCGCCACACCGAGAATCAGCAAGTACCACCACTTTGGCGGCCCGTTCTGATAGCCCAACGCGTGTGGCAGGTGCGTGAACAGCTCTTGCTGGATCTGGTAGATCCCCTCCACATAACACCACGCCGCCAGCGCAACGACCACGCCGACCAGCGCGACCGGGATCAACATCAACGCATACGCGCGGCTGGTGATCGTCGCGTCGGCCTGCTCTCCCGACATCTCCCCGGGTGCGCCAGCAGCCTCCGCCATAGCCCGACGACGGTAGGCCAACGGTCTCACACGGTCATCACCCGATCTGGATGAGCAAGGGCGGACCCGCGCCGACGTGACCGGGGCTCAGCACGGTCCGGCGCACACCCCGACTCTCCTCGGCTTCTCGCACGACACAGCTCAACGGCCACCGCCCAACCCTCGCCGCCTGGGAAGCCTCGGGCAAGCACGTCAAGTACGAACCCAGCCAGCGTCCGCCGCGCCCACTTGACACGTGCGACCTAACTCACGACGCCGATTAGCAGCCCAACCGACTCTACGAAGACCGCCACCCCGAAACGTCGGAACGGCACCGGCACTCGGGACGCCGCGTTCGCCAGCTTCCCGATTGATCGAGGCCCAGAAGCGCGTCTGCAAGCCGATCCGACAGCGAGCACCGCGGGCCTCACAAGCTCGGACCTCAGCAGCTACTCGGGTGCACGCTCCCGACGATACGTCTGCTCCACAGGAAGCGCCTCCATGTCGCGGGTGCGGTGCGACGCCGATTTCAACGGCGACCAGCGGCTGTGAATCGCGCGCTATCAGGATGTCCTGGCGCCCATCCCCATTGAAATCCGCGACCGCCATCTGGGTGGCCCAAAAAGCAGCACCACTGAACGAAACGTGCCCGACCCCCACGGGTGTACCCCATCGCGGCGGAACACTGGCGGCCGACGAGGTAGCCGGCAGCGCTACGCCGAAAGCCGTAGCTACATCGCCGCGAACACTGAGGCGAGCGTCCGACGCGGCGGTACCGCTCCACACCGTGCGTTGCCAATCGCGCACTCGCCGTGCGGCGCAACTTGCTTCCGGCAGTCATGGAACGGCCTCCAAGGGCAACGTTCGTGGAGGATCAGCCGCCGCGTCATGCTCTGCAGGTTGCCGCGGGTATCTACCTACATGCGTGATGGTGACTGCGTACCCCCCGGCCCGTTGGTAACGGTGCTCGACGGGCGTCAGCGCGGCCGATCCGGGGTGGAATGCGGGCGCCGGTCGGTCGCCGAAGTTCAGCCAGGCCCGGCGGTGCGCCGCCGGATGACGTACCCCCGGTCGTGACCTCACAGCTGCGGCACGGTGAACCATTCTTTCCCTCGGTTGGGCTCGCCTCGAGGTTGGTGTATCCGACGACATGTCGGCGCGACTGCGAGGGCGCCCTGCGGGAACCTTCGATCTCGGCCGGCGCGCCGCTCGAATTCGCTGCCAGCCGGCAACCGCCATTAGACCGGCCGGCTGATTAGCGTGCGACGCAGCGGAAGCCGATGTGGCTCGTCGAGGTGTCGATCGCCTCGGGCTGGCGCGCGGCCGGCCGGTAGCGCAGGCAGTAACTCGGCGCGCACAGGTGTGAGCCTCCCTTGATCACCCGGCGGGGGATGTGCTCGCCCGGGCGACCGGTGTCAAAGCTCGCTTCCATGCTCTCGATCCGGGGATTTGTCGGTGGCCTGCAGCACGGGCTCGTAGGCGATTCGCATCCCGCCCCGCGCGGCGAGTAGTAATCCGACGTCCACTCCCACACGTTGCCGGTCGCGTCATGCAGCCCGTAGCCGTTGGGTCGGGAACAGGCCGACCGGCGAGGTGCCGCGCCACTGCTTCGCGCCCGTGTTGCGCCAGGGGAATTCGCCCTGCCAGTGATTGGCCATCAGCTCGCCATCGGGCTGCTCCTCGTCGCCCCAGGCGAACGCCGCTCCGTCGAGCCCGCCGCGCGCCGCGTATTCCCACTGGGCTTCACTCGGCAGCGACAGGCCAGCCCAGGCCGCATACTCTCCGCGTCTTCGTACGCGACGTGGGTGACGGGATGGTCATCGCGCCCAGAGTTGTCACTTGCCGGTCCCCAGGGATGGCGCCAGTCGGCGCCGGGACGTAGGCCCACCAGCGGGTGGGTCGTGTAGCCGCACCGGGCCCGGGAGTGGGATGAAATACGGCCGAGCCTTGCACGAGCAGCGAGGGGTCGGCGTCGGGATAGTCGGCCGGGTCGGGTGGACGTTCGGCGCAGCGTCAGTAGCCGGTCTCCTCTGTGAAGCGGCGCGAATTGCGCGACCGTGACCGGGCCGCGCCCGATCGAGAACGCGCTCGACCTGCGACCTCGCGGACGGGGCCCTCCTCCGGGTAGAACTCGGCGGAACCCATCCGGAAGGAGCCCGCAGGAATCTCGATCATGTCCGCGTCTGTTCATCTCGGTGCCATCCTTAGGTTGCGAGCGCGCTGATCGCATCGCCGATCAGCTTGGCACCGATGACCAGGCAGATGACGGCCATGATGGTCGCGTTCTCGCGTGCCATCCAGTCGTGGAGGTCGCCGAGGATCTGGGTCGCCCGGTCGCCGGTCAGGTAGTAGATCGCGACCGGGTGCACCGACGCCGAGCGTGGCGATCACGATGAACCCGGGCAGCGCGACCGCCTGGTCCCCGGTGCTCGCGCCGGTCTGCGCGATTGCGGTGGCCGCGCCGACGACGAGCAGCAGGTTCTTGGGGTTGACCGACGACAGCGCGACGCCCATCGCGACCGACCGGCCCGGAGTGAAGGTGTCGACCGTCTTCATCCACTTGGGCAGCTCGGGTCGGCGTCGCCGCGGGCCGCCCACGCCACTGCTTGACCGCCAGCAGCACCAGCAGCAAGCCGAGGACGATCTTGAGGATGCTCGACCCACGTCGCGGGAGTCCCGTGCTTGCTGGCGCTGCGCCCCGCCCGCGAGGAGGAGCACGATCGCGCCCAGGACGGCGATCCCGACGACCCAGCCGGCGAGGAACGCCGGTCCGTTGACCTCGCCCCGGGTGTCGCCAGCATGAGCACGACGGCGATGATCGGCACCGGGCTGAGCGCAACACCGATGCCGAGCGAGAGAACCTGCCCGATCGCCTGACCCATCAGTGAACCCGGCGACGGCGCACACAGACGCCGGTCGTATGCCCCTTGACGCAAGTCGAAGCCACGCGCAAGCGAGTGTACGCGTGACAAAGGCCGTCCGGTCCATCGAAGCGCTCCGCTCGATACGCCGCCCGGAAGTTCGGTTGCGCTCGCGCTGCGGCCGGTTTAGGTTTCCGGCCGGCCCCGGGTCTCGCTGGTTTACGAGAGTCCGGATGGCGGGGATACGAGCTGATGGCGAAGGGCTTCGTGCTCGACGATGTCGGGTATTCGGCGATGAGCTGCTATGGCGGGCCGATCGAGACTCAGAACATCGACCGGATCGTCGCGGCCGGGGTGCGCTACTCGCAGTTCCATACGACGGCGCTGTGCTCGCCGACCCGCTCGTGTTTGCTGACCGGGCGCAACCACACCCGCAACAGCATGGCGTGCATCACCGGAGGCTGCGATCGGGTTCCCGAACGCCAGCGGCGACCTTGACCGGTCCGAGATCAACAATCTCGCCGCTCAGCACCCCGAGAAGGTCCGAGAGCTGGTCAACATCTGGTTCTCGGAGGCCGGCGCGAACGGCGCGTTCCCGCTCGATGACCGCTCGGTGATCGAGATCGTCAGCACCCCGCGCCCCCAGGGTCAGCGCGCCACGCGATCGCTACGTGTACTTCCCTGGCGCCGCGGCGGTCGGGGAGTGGCAGGCGGTCAACACCCGTAACCGATCGTTCGTGATCGAAGCACTCACCGACCTCCCAGCAACCGGCGCGCACGGAGTGCTGTTCGCGATGGGCACGCGATTCGGAGGCCACTCCTTGTACGTGAAGGACAACCGGCTGCACTACGTCAACAGCTTCGTTGGCGCTGAAGAGCAGACGATCGTCGGCACCGAGGACATCCCGAGCGGCGAGAATGTGTTCCTGTCGGCGTCGTTCGAGAAAGAGGGGCTCGAGCCCACCTACGCTCACAGGACTCTCTCGCTCTACCACGGCGACACGAAGGTCGGAGAGGGAACGATCAAGACCCAGCTCGGCTTCTACGCAATCGCGGGCTCGTCGCTGTTCGTGGGCCGCCAGCCTGGCGAGCCGGTCACTGACGACTATCCCGGCGAGTCCCCGCACGAGTTCACAGGCGGCACACTGAAACTGGTCGCTGTCAACGTCAGCGGCGAGCCGTTCACAGACCTCGAGCACCACGCCGTGATGTGGCTCAAACACCAATGATCGGACGGATGTCCCTACCAGCGAACGACACGAAGAGGCGACGATGAGCGACGCGCTGCAGTCGTGGAACGACGCCCCGACGCGTGAGGCGATCGTCGCGTTCGTCGAACGGATCACGACCGAGGGCGGGGCGGACTACGTCCCGGAGCCGGAGCGGGTCGCGGTGTTCGACAACGACGGCACGCTGTGGTGCGAGAAGCCGATGCCGATCGAGCTCGGATTCATCCTGCACCGGCTCGCGGAGATGTGCGAGACCGACGCCTCTCTGCGCGACCGCCAGCCGTGGAGGGCAGCCTACGAGCGCGACTACGCTTGGCTGGGGAATGTGATCACCAAGCACTACCACGGCGATGACGCCGACGTGAAGGTGCTGATGGGAGGCATCCTGCGCGCGTTTGGCGGGGTGACCGTCGAGGCCTATGAGCAGCTCGCGTCCGAGTTCCTGCGCGGCCCCCACCCGACGCTGCAGCGCACCTATCGCGAGTGCGGCTATCTGCCGATGATCGAACTGCTCGGCTACCTCGAGGCCAACGGGTTCACATCGTTCATCGCCTCGGGCGGCGACCGTGACTTCATGCGCCCGGTCACCGACGAGATCTACGGGATTCCCGCCGAGCGCGTGATCGGCAGCTCCAACGCCCTGAGCTACCAGGAGGACGAACACGGAGGAACGCTCGTCTACCTGGACAAGCCCGACGTCTTCGATGATGGCCCCACGAAACCGGTGCGGATCTGGAGCCGCGTCGGGCGGCGCCCGATCGCGGCGGGCGGCAACTCCAACGGCGACATCCCAATGCTCCACTACTCGCGCGGCCCGACCGGGCTCGGCCTGCGGCTGCTGTTGCTCCACGATGATCCCGAGCGGGAGTTCGACTACACAGCAGGGGCCGAGACGTCGCTGGAGCGAGCGAAGACCGACGGCTGGACCGTGGTCAGCATCAAGAACGATTGGGCCGCCGTCTTCCCGGAGTCGTAGGCAACGGATGTCCGCGGTGGGTGACCCGGCCGCGTCGACGGATCCTCGTAGCTGGGCCGAGCCAGAACCGTCCGGGGTGCACCGCTTCCTGCCGATCGTGCGCTGGCTGCCGGCCTACGATCGGCGCTTCCTCCGCTTCGACGTCATCGCCGGCGCGACCGTCTGGGGTCTGCTCGTGCCCGAGTCGATCGCCTACGCCGGGCTGGCCGGGCTCCCGCCTCAGGCCGGGCTGTACACCCTGCTCTTAACGCTCGCCGCGTACGCGGTGTTTGGCACCAGTCGCCACTTGGTTGCCACGGCGACCTCGGCGGCAGCTGTCTTGCTCGCGTCGTCCGTCGGTGGCCTGTCGCCGCCGGATGCCTCCCACTTCGCGTCCGATGCGGCGGCTGGTCCTGTTCTGCGGCGGACTGTTCGTCCTCGCGGGGCTGCTGCGACTCGGGTTTGCGACCGCCAGCTACCTTCGCGCCGTCCCGTTGCTCGAACGCGGGCAAGTCCTCGATGCGATGGCCGACCTCGATGCGGTGCTCGACGCTCGCGATACAGGCTGGCAGCGCTGGGCGGCGGCCGCCTCCGCGTGCCGAGTCTCGGTACTGGTTGAGCGCGGCCAGCTGAGCGAGGCGGCCAGCGCGGCGGCGGTCGTCGATGAGCCGAGGCAGCAGCGCTCCGCCGAGTACTGCGTGCTGCTCGAGGCGCGAGCCAGGCTCCACCTGGCCAGCGGCGCCGCCGCCGACGCTCTGGCTGACGCGACCGAAGCGGGACGCCTCTCGGTCGACGGCTTCACGATCATCACCCCGTACCTCCCTTGGCGCGCGACCGCGGCCCGGGCCGCGCTCGCTCTGGAGGACCGTGTGGCGGCCCGCGAGCTGATCGCGCGGGAACTCGAGCTCTCCCGGCGCCTCGGAGCGCCTGCCTGTACCTCCCGCGGACTCAGAATCGCAGGACTCATCGAGGGCGGGACGTCAGGGCTGAAGCTACTCGAGCAAGCCGCCGACACCATCCCCGCGAGCCCGCCTCGGCTCGAGCGGATCCGCGCGCTCGTCGATCTTGGCGCCGCGCTACGCCGCGCCAATAAGCGGACGGCTGCCCGCGAGCCGCTCAAAGAAGCACACCAGCTTGCACGCAAGGGTGGCGCAACCGCGCTGGCCGAGCATGCGCGGGCGGAACTCGCCGCGCTCGGCGCCCGCCCCCGAAGGGAACCCGCCGCGCGAGATCAGCTGACCGCGAGCGAACGACGCGTGGCCGAGATGGCTCAGCGAGGGCTGACGAACAAGGAAATCGCGCAAACCCTGTTCGTCACTACCAAGGCCGTCGAATGGCATCTCCGCAACGCCTACCAAAAACTCAACATCAGCTCCCGCAAGCAGCTCGCCCAAGCACTCGCCCGCAGCGAAACGACCAACGGCCGCGCGTTCGCCGAAACGGGCGGCCCACCGTAGGTGCCCTTCGTTCGGACGACAACACCGGCTCTCACCCTCCTCGGTTCAGGTCAACGCCACCGTACGCGCATCCCGACGTCAGGCCATCGGGGCAGCCGCCATCCTGTACCCGAACTCGACCGCAATCTCAGTCCGTAGTGCACCACGCCGTCGACCGCGTTCTCGCCGGTGGTTGATGAACTCTCGCCGAGTTACGATCGTGGCATGGCGAGGAGTCTGCTGGCGGTGCCGACTGCGGCCGGCGTCGGGTTATCGAGGACCTGCTTAGGCGTGGTGCGGGCTCTGGATCGGCTGGGCGTGCAGGTCGCGTTCGTCAAGCCGGTGTCTCAGCCGCGGGCAGATGGTGGCTTGGACCGCTCGACTGCGCTGGTCACGGCCACAACGGCGCTGCATCCCCCGGCTCCGCTGTCATCCGCCGAGTTGGAGCATCGGCTCGGAGCGGGCGGGCTCGACGGGGTGCTCGAGGAGATCGTCGCGGCTTGGCAGCCGGTCTATGACCAGTCCGATGTGGTCGTCGTCGAGGGCCTCAGTCCCGGCCCGACCAACCTATATGTCAGCGGGCTGAACCAGTCGCTGGCCCAGGCGCTCGACGCCGACGTGCTGCTTGTCGGGAGCTGGCCGGCGGGGGGCGCGAGCCGTGGCGAGGAATCGGCAGACGGCGCGGCGGAGCTCGGGGTGGCCAAAGTCGCGGGCATCGTCGAGGTTTTGGCGGAGTCGCTCGCTGTCACCGCCGGCGGGTACTGGTCGGGAGAGCAGGCACGCGTGGTCGGCTGTGTGGTCAATGGGGTGCCCGCGGCGGATCCGTCCTTGGCAGCACTGCTGAATGAGGCGCTGGCTCAGCGCGGGCTCCGCTCGATCGGTGTGGTATTGCAACGTCCCGAGCTGGCGTGGTTGCGTGTGCGCGACCTCGTGGGCGAACTGCAGCCGCGAGTGTTCAACGAGGGTGACTTGTCCCGGCGCATCAAGGAGGTTGCTGTGTTCGCGCAGGGCGTCCCGGGTGGTCTGCGCGTGCTCACCGACGGGCGGCTCGTCGTGGTCCCCGGAGACCGCCACGATGTGGTCATGGCTGTATGTCTCGCGGCGCTCAACGGAACCCGGCTCGCCGCACTGGTTCTTTCGGCTGGGACCGAGCCGGACCCGCGGGTGTGGGAGCTCGCGCGGGCGACGTGTGCGACCGGGCTGCCGATTCTTGTGGTTGAGGAGAACAGCTATGAGACCGCGATGCGGGTGCGTGGCCTTGACCCGGGGCTGCCGGTCGATGACCTGGATCGGATCGAGCGAGTCACCGACAGCATCGCGGACGCGTTGGATGTGTCGTGGCTGGAGTCGCTGCCCAGCCCCACGCGGCCCCGTCGGCTTAGCCCGGCTGCGTTCCGCTATCAGCTGGTTGAGCTTGCGCGCGCCGCTGACGCGTGTCTGGTTCTGCCCGAAGGCGACGAGCCTCGCACCTTGCGGGCCGCGGTCGTGTGCGCCGAGCGCGGGATCGCCCGGAGCGTGTTGCTGGGAGCGCCCGACGCGGTCGCTGCGTTGGCCGAGAATCTCGGGCTGCAGCTGCCCGACGGTGTCACGGTGGTCGACCCCCAGGTCGTAGCCGAGCGCTACCTCGCGCCGCTGATCGAGCTTCGCCAGCACCGCGGCTGGAGCGAGCAGATCGCCCGCGAGCATCTCGCCGACCCGATCATGGTCGGCACGATGATGCTCCAGCAGGGCGAGGTGGACGGTCTCGTTGCAGGCGCCGTTCACACGACCGCGGCGACCGTACGCCCGGCGCTACAGATCCTCGGCACCAAGCCCGGCAGCCGCCTAGTGTCCTCGGTGTTCTTCATGTGCCTGCCAGACGAAGTGCTCGTCTACGGCGATTGCGCAGTCAACCCACGACCCGACGACGAAGACCTGGCCGACATCGCGATCCAGAGCGCTGCCTCAGCACGAGTCTTTGGGATCGAACCGCGAGTAGCGATGATCAGCTTCAGCACCGGCACCTCTGGCACGGGCAGCGACGTCGACCGGGTCGTCGAGGCGACCCGCATCGTGCGCGAACGCGAACCCAATCTGGCTGTTGACGGCCCGTTGCAGTACGACGCCGCCGCGATCATCTCGGTAGGTGAAAGCAAGCGGCCCGGCAGCGCTGTGGCAGGACGGGCGAACGTGTTTATCTTCCCAGACCTCGACACCGGCAACACCACGTACAAGGCCGTGCAGCGGAGCGCGCACGTTGTCAGCGTCGGCCCGATGCTCCAGGGTCTCGCCAAGCCTGTGAACGACCTCAGCCGGGGAGCCTCGGTGGACGACATCGTCTACACGTTGGCGCTGACAGCGATCCAGTCACGCGCCGGGTAACCGTCGTGCCAGCCTCGTCCGATATCACCGGGCACGTACGGGCGCCAAGTGGGGGCCGAGAGTCGTGAGGGTGGAACCCGCGGGCGAATCCCAGGCGGTGGTCCGGGACGTGCTGCTGCGCGATGGTTCGACGCTGCGCTTGCAGGCCCCAACGCCGGCTGACTATGACGACATCCTGGAGTTCTTCGACGCGCTCTCGGAGGAGAGCCGTTACATGCGTTTCCATGGCTTTGGGCGCAACGATTTCGCCGCCCGGGCGGCCGCTGAGGCCGGTGGCGTGGACCGGTTCGCTTTGATCGCTCGGCACGGCGGCCCAGTGGTGGCGGTCGCCGAGTTTGACGGGTTGCGCGAGCCGCGCGCGGCGGAAGTCGCGTTTGCTGTGGCCGACGATTTTCAGCGCCGCGGCGCGGGCACTCGGATGCTCGAACAGCTCGCCGAGATCGCTGCGGAGCGTGGGATCACCAGGTTCGATGCGGAAGTCCTCCCCAATAACCGGGCGATGTTGGGCGTGTTCGAGGGCGCCGGTTTCGGGGTGCGGCGCGAGGGGTCGTTTGGGGAGCTGACGGTTTCGCTTGACATCACGCCGACGGAACTGGTGCGGGAGCGGATCGACGAGCGCGACCATTTCGGCGCGGTCGCTGCTTTACGGCCGATCCTCGCGCCGTCGTCGGTAGCTGTCGTGGGCGCCGCGGACACCCCGGGCAATGTGGGACGTGCGGTGTTGGCGAACATCGTCGCTGGCGGCTTTCGCGGGGTGGTGACGCCGGTCAACCGTGCTGGGGGTGTGGTGTGCTCGATGCGGGTGGCCCACAGCCTCCTCGAGCTGGAGGTCGTTCCCGAGCTGGTGGTCATCGCGGCCCGCGACGACGAAGTCCTCGAGTTTGCCGCCGAGGCGGCCTCAAGCGGCGCAAAGGCGCTGCTCTTGCTGCCGGCCGGTCCCGAGGACGACGGCGAGGTGTCCGTTGAGCAGGAGGAACGGCTGCTGGAGATCGTACGGGGCGCAGGCTTGCGAATCGTCGGGCCGAGCTCGTTGGGAGTGCTCAATACCGCCGCTGATGTCAGCCTGAATGCCACGTTCAGCGGCGCGAGCGTTCACGCCGGTGGTATCGCGATCGGGTCGCATGCGGTCGCCCTCGGGATCGGGCTGCTTGGACATGCCGCGGCCCGGCAACTCGGGGTCTCGATCCTGGTCGCGCTCGGCAGCTTCGCCGACGTCTCGACCAACGATCTGCTCGAGTGGTGCGAGGAAGACGAGCGGACGGCCGTGGTGTTGCTCTACGTGGAGTCGTTCGGCGATCCTGAGCGGTTCTCGCGGATCGCGCGGAGCGTCTCGCGCGAGAAGCCGATCCTCGTTGTCAAGGGGCGACGCAGCGCCGACCGGGCGCGCAGCGACGCGCGCTCGCAGACAGCCGCAGCGCTGCGCGGCGATGCGATCGTCGATGCCGTGCTGCATCATGCCGGGGTCCTTCGGTTTCGCAGCGCCGAGGAGCTGTTCGACGCTGCACAGCTGTTCGAGAGCCAGCCGCTGCCGCGCGGAAGTAGGGTCGGGATCGTGAGCAACTCGGCAGGCGTGGCGACGCTCGCAGCCGACGCCTGCGCGTCGCGGGGCCTAGAGGTTAAGGAGGCCGGCGAGGCACGACATCCGCTGGTGTTAGGGGTCGGCGCTGGACCGGAGGAGTACGCCGCGCGCATCCCCGAAGTGCTCGGTGACACCGGCATCGATGCGCTGATGGTCTGCTACGTCGACAGTCACGACGGCGACCCGGAGGCGGTGCTGGACGCGATCTCGACCGTCTCGTTGGGGCAGTCAAAGCCGGTCGTGGCATCTGTCGTGCGTGCGGACGGTCGACTGCCGGCGCACAGCGGATCGGCTGTACCGAACTTCGCGTTCCCGGAGTCGTGTGCCGCGGTGCTGGCACGCGCCGCGGAACGTCGAGCATGGCTGTCGCGCCCCCTCGGCGAGCGCCCGCACTACCCCAACCTGAACGGGGCCGCGGCGCGCGCGCTGATTTCTTCGACGCTTGATCGCGAGCCCGCCGGCGGCTGGCTTTCGCTCGAGGACGCAGAGGCCCTCCTGGCCACCCACGGGATCACGGTTGCCCGTTCGGCTCGTTGCCGTGGTCTCGTCGGCGCGGTCGCAGTAGCCAAGGAAATCGGCGGCCCGGTGACGCTGAAGGCGGACTTCACTGCACCCGCGCACGCGAGCGAGATCGACGCAATCCTGCTGGGACTGGAAGGCGAGCCGGCGGTGCGATCCGGTTGGCGCGAACTCGAACGACGTGTACACACCGCCGGACGGCAATGGGCTGGAGCGATCGTCCAGCCCCTCGCGGCTCCCGGCACCGATGTGCTGGTCGGGGCGTTCAATGATCACGATCTGGGTCCGGTGATAGCTGTCGGCCTCGGCGGTCGCCATGCAGGCGTTGGTCAAACGGCCGCTTTCCGTCTGCCGCCATCGACGGACAAGGAAGCAGACGAGCTCATCGACTCCTGCGAGAGCGTCGCCACCGAGCTGGAAGGGTTCGAAGGCTCCGCTCAGCTCGATCGCGAGGCGCTGCGCGAGCTGATCCTGCGCTTCGCCGCACTGCTTAGGGAGATCCCAGAGGTGGTCGAGGCTGACCTCAACCCGGTCCGATGCACGATCGACGGCTGCGCCGTGCTCGACATCCGACTGCGAATCGAGCGCCGACGCCCAGCCGACCGCATCAAGACTTGGTAACCACGCCCGCCTTGTCAGCGACGACTCGAGCGCTTGCAAGGTCGCGGCAAGCGATTTGGCCGGAACACGAGCCCGACCCGAACGTGGCGAGACGCTCGCAATTGAGTGGGCGGACGTTCGGGACGCTGACCTTGAGCTTTTACGATCTTTCGGTAGCTTTTTCGCGGTGAAGCTGGTGGGCGAGCTCGGGGGACACGAAGCGCGGCCCGGCCGATCATGCCTTGCGGTAGACGTCTTCGCGGAGCACTGGCGAGGGTTTCGCCGCCAATGGCCCCACATGAGGGTCTGTGGAGAGTTGGCGCGCAAAGCGGGTCTAAGCGGCGGTGGTGGCCGTGGTCGCGAGGGCAACGGGTTAGCGTGCAACCTTGAGGCCAGTAATGCCGCCCAGCTTTGAGCGACACGCGTTTGGCGCCGGCGTGAAGGCCGGGGGCGTGCCCGACGAACGTGTGGTCTCGGCCCGGACATCGCCACCCGCGCAGGACTCGCTCGATCAGCATCGCGCGACTCCCAAGCGCAGCCTGGATCAGCGCATGGACGCCCTTGGCAAGGCGAACGAGGTTCGCGCACGACGTGCGCAGCTCAAGCGCGACCTCAAGGCGGGCCGGGTGTCGATCGGTGCGCTGCTGCTCGACCAACCCCCGTACCTGGAGACCGCGAAGGTCGTCGACATGCTGCTGGCCCTCCCCAAGATAGGGCGCGTGAAGGCCACCAAGGTCCTGCAGAGCTGCCGCGTGTCGCCTACCAGGACCTTCGCCGGCCTGAGCGAGCGCCAGCGCGCGGAGCTCGCAGAGCACCTGCACCGCTATTGACTGACACGGGTTGCGCGAGAATCGGCCGGATCGTATGAGAGCGACGACGGGTGTGCTCGGCCGGGAGCACGAGCTCGGGGTGATCTCCGAGTTCCTGGCCGACGGGCCGAGTCCGGCCGCGGCGCTGGTGCTCGAGGGGACAGCGGGGATCGGCAAGACGACCCTCTGGCAGCGAGCTGCCGAGCTGGCGCAGGAGTGTGGTTACCGCGTGCTGTCCTCGAGGCCCGCGGAGCCGGACTCGGGTCTGTCGTTCGCCGGTGTCGGAGATCTGTTGGCGGGCGTCATCGACGGCGTCTTGGCCGAGCTCCCGGGCGCGCAGCGCTCGGCGCTCGAGGTCGCGTTGCTCCTCACGGACAGCGTTGCGCTGGTACCGGATCAGGGCGCGCTCGCGTTCGGGTTCCTGAACGCACTGCGTCTCGTCGCGCGCGATGGCGCGATCGCGATCGCGATCGACGACGTGCAGTGGCTCGACGCGCCTTCGGCCCGTCTCGTCCAGTTCGCGGCGCGTCGGTTGCGTGACGAGCCCGTGCGGTTCCTGTTCGCCATTAGGAGCGGAGGAGCGGCTCAGGAACGGGCGGCGTTCGCGCAAGCGTTGCCGGGGCGGCACCAGACGCTCACCGTGGGTCCGCTCAGCCCGGGGGCGCTGTTCGAGCTCCTTCGCACGGTGCTCGGACAGCCACCCAGCCGGCCGCTGTTGCGACAGCTTCATGAGACTTCGGGCGGAAATCCGCTCCACGCGATCGAGATCGGACGGGCGCTCGGGCGCCAGGGCGGGCGAGTCGAGCCCGGCGGCGCCCTTCCTGTGCCGGACGACCTCCAGGCGCTTGTCGGCGAGCGAGTCGGCGCGCTGCCGCCGCAGGTGCGGGAAGCGCTTCTGGCTGCCTCGGTGAGCTCCGACCCGACGCTGGCCTTGCTCGAGGCGGTGACGGGTGCAGGCAGCGAGCTGGACGCGGCGGTCGAGGCCGGCGTGATCGCCGTTGGCGGCGACCGGATCCGCTTCGTCCATCCGCTGTTCGCGAGCGCGATCCGCCGGCAGGCGGGGGCCGGGCAGCTGCGGCAGATGCACCGCAGGCTTGCCGAGCACGCGGTCAGTGCCGAGGAGCGGGCGCTCCACCTCGCCCTCGGCTCGAGCGCACCCGACGAGCATGCAGCCGGCGAGCTCGCCGAGGCGGCTCGAGCCGCCCGCACGCGCGGAGCGCCGATCGCGAGCGCCGCATACTTCGAGCACGCGCTTCGCCTCGCCGGCGCGTGGCGGCCCGGTGGGCGCGGCTGGGAGATCGAGCTCGCGCAGGCGTGCTTTGAGGCGGGCGATCTCGGTCGCGCGTCCGAGGTGCTCGAGGCGCTGGTCGATCGGCTCCCCGAGGGGAACGAGCGGGCCGACGCGCTGTGGCGGCTCGCCGTCTTCACGTGCGAGCGCGTAGAGCCTGCGGCCTGGCTCCGCTCCGCCGAGCGCGCGCTGCGCGAGGTGCGCGGCGACGTGGCTCTCGAGGCGGGCATCCTTTCCGAGCTCTCGTGGGCTGCCCTGTTCGTGAACGATCTCGAGCGCGCGTTGAGGCATGCGCGCAAGGCCGTTGAGGTCTCGGATCGCCACGATGATGCCGATGCCGCGGCGCACGCGCTCACCTCGCTCTACTACATGGAGTTCATCGCCGGCGTGCCGGTGCCGCCCGAGCTGATCGAGCGCGCGCTCGTCACCGAGCGGGCCGCGAAGCGGGTTCGCGTCGACCGCTCGCCCAGGCTCATGTACGCCTTCGCGCTGGTCACCACGGGTGATTTCGCTGCGGCTCGGCCGCTGCTTGCGGACATGCATCGGGTTGCGCTGGACGGCGGCGACGAGAGCAACCTGTCGGTTGTGCTCAGGGTGATGACGTCGCTCGAGACGTACGCGGGCAGCTGGGAGGATGCGGCCGCGTATGGCCGCGAGGCGGTCGAGCTCGCCGAGCAAACCGGCGTCAGCTCGCACGCGGCGGTCGCCGCGGCAGCGCTCGTCGACGCCCATCAGGGCCGGGTTGCGGACGCCGAGCGAACGGCGCGAACGCTGCTCGCTCATGCGGAGGAGGACGGATCGGATCTCTACATCGTGCGGAGCCTGGCTCTGCTCGGATTCGTCGAACTCTCCCGCGGCGACGTCCGGGCGGCCGAACGCCAACTCGCACGCGCGACGGACCACGCGACGGCACTCGGCATCGGCGAGCCGGGCCTGCTGCGGTTCGTCCCCGACCACGCCGAAGCGCTCGTCGCACTCGGTCGCGTCGATGAGGCTTCGCGCGCGCTACGCGATGCGTAGTTCACCACCCGCGACGCCCACAGGGATCGGCTTCCCATCGACCGAACGCCGCCGAGGAAACCCGCAGAGCCCGTTTCCTATTTCGCTATGGGTCGTTACGTCGCGAGGAGCATGGGACTGGTCATGTCATGATGCGCACGATGACCGGCTACTCCGCGAAGTCAATCGACGAGCTGCCAACGCTCTGGGACGGGTTCGCCAAGCTCGTCCGCGCTGGACTCGACATCACCGCGTTCGGCGCCAACATCATGGACCTACCGCCCGATTACTCCACCAAGTCCCACGACGAAGCCGGATCCGGACAGCAGGAGCTGTACGTCGCGCTACGCGGCACGGGCTCGGTTGACGTCGACGGCGCCCGCCTGCCGCTCGATCCCGACCACATCGTGCGGATCGACGCCGGTACGGCGCGGGTGCTGTCCTCCGGTCCCGATGGCCTGCGAGTCCTCTGCATCGGCGGCGTACCTGGAGGCATCTACGAGCCGCCTGCATGGAGCTCGGCAGGAGAGTAAGTCGGCAAGCCGGGGCGGACAGCTGGATCACCATCCGCCGCTCGGATCCGTGCTGTTTCCGCCTCGAGGCGACGGTGCCACGAACATCGGTGACTCGGGCGGCTCTCTTCGGTGTCCTCTCCCGGCATGGTCTTGGCCCTGACTACGGAGCCGTTGGCCGGCCACGGTAGATTGCCGTCGGTGCCGGGAACGTCGTATCGACGAAATCGTCCGCGGCGTGCGTCGCCGACGTCTGGTACCGCGGTTCCCGATGCGATTGATCGGGTGATCCACCAATGGGCCAAGGTCCGACCCGAGCTGGATGTCTCATCTATTGGCGTCAGCGCTCGCTTGGCACGGCTGCAGGCGATCATCGATGAGGAGCTGGAGACGTTCTTCGCCGAGCATGTGGTAACCAAGCCCACCTTCAGCATGCTGGTCGCTCTGATCCGCATCGACCAGCCCGGTGGGGTGTCGCAGCGTCGCCTGGCCAACGAGATGCGGCTCACCCCTGGCACCGTGAGCCCCCGGGTCGACCGTATGGTCAGCGATGGTCTGGTGGCGCGCGCCCCGGACCCATCAGACAAGCGAGGATCGCTCGTCTCGCTTACCGAGCGCGGTCGGGAGGTCTTCAACGTCGTCGTGCCGTCTTACCTGGCGTTCGAAGCGCGGCTTCTGGGCTCACTTACCGAGGATGAGCGGGCCGCGCTGGCGAGCCTCCTGCGCAAGCTGCTGGTCGCCTTCGAAGGCAGCGCCGAGCTCGAAGGTGCCCGTGTCCGCCTCGGGCTGACCCTCGCTCCGGTGCACGTGACGGTCGCGATGCAACGCGCCGTCGGCCTACCCGAACACCCCGGCCTGCTGGTCCGCTCAGCGGACGAGGGCTCACCGGCCGCGGCCGCGGGGCTGACCGAGGGGGATGTCCTGACCGGGGCCGGCGGCAAACCGCTGCGATCGGTGTCCTCCCTCTACTGCGCAGTCGAAGAGGGACTGCCGGCGGGACGCTTGGAGCTGCGAGTCAGGCGGGGGGTCAAGGAGAGAGACGTTTCGGTGCCGCTTCACGAAGCCACGCCCGGCGCGGCACACGACGGGCCTGTCGCCCGCCAGGGGGATCACTATATTTGACGCCAATCATCTTGACAATAGTTTGATTCCAATCTACGTTGCCATACGAGCTGTGAGTAGCCCCTACGAGCGCGGGAAAGGAGTGCGCATGGGTGAGGCTGAGAGGCGCGCAGGACAGGGGAGGCTCGCCGAGGTTCTCGCAACGCGTGGCGGACAAGCCAAGGCGGAGGCTCCGTTCGTGATCGAGCATCGCGAGGCGCTGATCTACATGCTCTGTGAGGCCGCCGAGCTCGAGCACGGAATCATGTGTCAGTACCTGTTCGCGGCGTTCTCGCTCAAGCAGCAGATCGACGAAGGGCTAACGGACGAGCAGTTGGATGCAGTCAACCGTTGGCGGAGGACCATCCCGCATGTCGCCGCCGGGGAGATGCTGCACCTCGCGCTCGTGCACAACGTCCTGTCCGCGATCGGGTCGGCGCCACACCTCGGGCGTCCGAACCTTCCGGCGCCCGCCAGGCATTATCCGGCCGGGGTCAACCTCACGCTGGTCCGGTTTGGAGACGCGCTGCGGCACTTCATGTTCCTCGAGCGGCCGGAGGGCATGGAGTTGGAAGGCGCCGCGAGCATCGACGTGCCGCTGCACGATGCAGTCCCGCTGATGAGCGAGCGCGACATCGTCCCGCGGCTGCAGGACTTCGCGACCGTGGGGCATCTGTATCGCTCGATCGAACAGGGACTCGCTCGGCTGTGCGAGAAGTACGGCGAGCGCAACCTGTTCATTGGGCCCCCTGGTGCGCAGGCCGCGGGTGAGCACTTCCGCTGGAGCGAGCTTCGGCCGGTCACCGACCTGGCGAGCGCGCAGCAGGCGCTCGACACGATCCTGGAGCAGGGAGAGGGCGCACGCGACGATTGGGAGGTCGCGCATTTCGGGCAGTTCGTCGCGATCTTGGATGAGTACCGCGCGATCCGCGAGCGAGACCCGGGGTTCGAGCCCGCCCGGCCGGTCATGTTCGCGACCGCTCGCCCCGGCGAGCACGACCCTACCGTGCCCCTGATCGGGGACCGGGTAACCGCGCGGTGCGTCGATCTGTTCAACGTCTCTTACGAGATCCTGCTGCTCGGGCTCGAGCGCTACTTCGCGCACACCGAAGAGAACGACGCGCAGCTGAAGACGCTCGCTGACGCGGCCATCAGCCTGATGGTCGGCGTGCTCGCACCGCTCGGACAGATCATCACGACGCTCCCCGCCGGGCCCGCGCACCCCGGCCAGAACGCAGGCCCGAGCTTCGAGCTGTTCTACGAGAGCGACTACCTGATGCCTCACCTGGCCGCCGCCTGGACGATGCTCGAGGAGCGCCTGCGTCAGGCGAGCGACTTCACACAGGAGATACAGGAGATCGCCGTGTCGTCACTCGCCCCGAAGCTCGAGCCCGTCGCCGCGGCGCTGGACGGTATCGCCGACGCACTCGCGGCCCGCTTCCCCGAATGGGGCGCGACGAGCAGGTACGTCGGCGAGCCGCCTCCCGGGACCAGCGAGCAAGCCAGCGCCGTCACGATCAAAGAACAGGCCGACACGCTCGCGGCACGAGCGAACGAAACCTCGCCGCCCGATCCCCTCTCAGAGCTCGTGATGCGGACCCACGCGCTCGTGCTGAGCGCGCTCGAGAGCGACCCGAGCCGGGCAGCATCGCTGCTCGACGGTGTCCTTGCACCGCTCGTCCGGGCGAGCGAGCTGGACGGCGCCGTACCGGCCGGCGAGGTGCCGGCTGAACAAGCGCCAACCTCCGGCCTCGACGGTTCTCTGTGGCAGCTCGCGATCGCCGCTGCCAGCACTCCGGTTACTGCACCGACCGCCTGGCAACGGTGTTCCATGCCGACGGCGACCCGTTCGTCACACCCAGCGGAGGACGGATGGACGAGATCATCAACGCCGTCCGGGCCTGCCCCTCGGGCGCGCTCAGCTACGCCCTGGGGCGCAACGAAAACCGGACCCACGTCGACCGGGACGGGACCCGTCCGGCAGCGATCGAAATCACCCGTGACGGTCCGTACCGGATCACCGGCGCGATCGCGCTGCTGGCCGCCGACGGAAGTCCCGCCAAGCGCGCCGAAGGGGCATCCAACGAGCACTATGCACTCTGCCGATGCGGACAGTCGCGCAACAAGCCGTATTGCAGCGGGATGCACTGGTATGTCGGCTTCGCAGACCCTCAGCCGGCGAGCGCGGCGAACCGGACGATCTACGAAGCGGCGGGAGGGATGCCGGCGCTGACCCGGATGACGAGCATGTTCTACGAGAAGCTCGCAGTCGGCGACCCGCTGCTCGCCCCCGCTGTACGCGACCATCTCGCCCTCCGAGCCCGAACGGCTCGCCCGCGAGCTCGCATGGCTCACCGGCGCCAGCGCGGATCCGCCCGAGCACCCAGGACTCCTCCCACCCGAGTCACACGACGCCCTCACCGCCGAGGCCCGGGAACGCTGGGTCGAGCTGATGTGCCTCGCGGCTCAACAAGCCCGACTTGCAGAACAGCCAGAGTTTCACGCGACCCTCCGCGCGAACCTCGACCTCTACAGCCGCACCGACCCCCAGGCCAACCCGAGCCGCTTCACCTGGGTCAAACGACCACCGGCATCCACAGAACACGAGGAACACGAACCTGAGACCGCCGTCGAACTTCCCGCGGCCGGCCAGCCGGTCGGCTTCACCGCGGACATCAAGCCCATGTTCCGCGACCGTGATCGCACCTCGATGAGGTTCGCGTTCGACCTGTGGTCCTACGATGAAGTCCGCGCCAACGCGCAAGGGATACTCGAGCGCATCAAGGCCGGCACGATGCCGTGTGACGGACCATGGCCAGCTGAATGGGTCGATGTGTTCGAACGCTGGACACTGAGCGGTATGAGCGACTAGCGTGGCCCTACCAGCCGATGCGGCCGCTGAGGATCGCGCCACACCGGCGCTCCTGGAGGCGCCCGCCGAGACGGAGCAGCGCGTCACCCCGCTCGAGCTGTTCTTCGACCTCGTGTTCGTTTTCGCGATCACCCAGGTGACCGGCTACGTGTACAGCGATCCGACATGGACCCGCCTCGTTGAGGGGCTCGCGATCCTCGCGGCGCTCTGGTTTGGGTGGTCGTGTTACGCGTGGCTTGGGAACAATGCCAACACCGACGACGGTCTCGTGCGAGTCATCCTGCTTTCGGCGATGGCCGCCATGCTGATCGCCTCGCTCGCGGTCCCAGGTGCCTTTGGCGCCGACGGACTGCTGTTCGGGATCGCCTACTTCGTCGTACGCCTGCTCCACATCGGCTGCTACACGACGCTCGCGCGCGATCTGCACGACGCGAGTCTCGGCAAGGCGGTGGCGCGGCTCGCCTCGACGATGCTGCCAGCCGCCGCTGTGTTGGTCGTCGCCGGCGCGCTCGCGGGGACGCCCCGTGCGCTCTGCTGGGCGATCGCGCTGACGATCGACTACGGCGGCATCGTCCTGCGCGGCGTCGAGGGTTGGCGGGTCGAGCCCGGTCATTTCGCCGAGCGCCACAGCGCGGTGATCATCATCGCGCTCGGCGAGTCGGTGGTGGCGCTCGGTGTGGGTGCGCGCATCGGCGTCAGCCTGAGCGGGGCCGTGATCGCCGGCGCGCTGCTCGGGATGGCCGCGATCTCCGCCCTGTGGTGGGTGTACTTCGACATCGTCTCGATCGTCGGCGAGCGGCGCTTTCGAAGCGCGCCGTCACGGGCGCAGGTGCTGATCGCGCGCGACTCATACACCCTGTTGCACCTGTTCATGGTCGGCGGAATCGTCGTCTTCGCGATCGGGGTCAAGGAGACGCTCGCCCACCACGACGCGCACCTCGAGGCGGTTCCCGCCGTCGCACTGTGCGGCGGGCTCGCCGTCTATCTCCTCGCGCTGAGCGCATTCAAGCGACGGAACATCGGGACGTTCAACCGACCCCGTCTATTCGCCGCCGTACTACTGTTGGCGCTCATCCCGGTGGCTGCGACCGGGGTGCCTGCGCTTGCCGCCCTGGGTCTCGTGACGACGATCGTTTGCGGCTTGATCGGCTTTGAGTTCCGGCGCTACGCGGAGTTCCGAGCCCGTATCCGTGGTCAGGTCAAGCCGTGTCCGGTTCGCGGGTCAAGCTGGCTGAAATCACTCGCCAGGCGCACGCTGGTCGCTGCTTGTGACGCGCTCGAGGATTCGTCTGAGCGTTGTTAGGTCCCTTGCGGTTAGGGCGGTCAGGGCGGCGGGAGGGGTGGCGAGGATCTCGTCGGCTCGGTGGGCTAGGTCGCGGCCGGCGGGAGTCACCTCGACCAGCTTTGCGCGGCGGTCGGTGGGGTGCGGGCGGCGCTCGACGAGACCGAGCGACTCGAGTTCGTCGACGATCGTGGTGGCGTTCGGCTTCTCGGTGTCCATCGCCTCAGCGAGTTCGCCCATCGACATCGGGTGGCGCGCGAGTCGGCGGACGGCGCGGGCCTTGCCGAAGCTGAGGCCTGTGGCGTCGGTAACTGCCCGCCGCCGCAGGCGGTCGAGCACGAGATCCGACATGGTGAGCCAAGCCTCAGCCGCCAATTGCGGTTTGGTTGCCTGCTCCATCGTGGCCAGCCTACGGGATGCTGCCTTCCGATCCGAATGTGGCGGCCGTGCGGCGGGCCGACTCCGCCGCCCGGGTCGTCGTGCCGATCAGGCACAAGACGAGAACGGCCCCGCCGCACGCGGCGAGCGTCCACCAGGCTGGGCGGCTCGCGACCGCCAAGCGGGCGCCCGCTGGCGCGGTGTCGATGAGCGCGCCGGCGACCGCGACGCCGAGTGACTGGCCGAGCATCCTGGAGGTGGTGGCGATCGCCGCGGCGGTGCCCGCCTGCGCGCGCGGCATTCCAGCCACCGCCGCGTCCGTCACGGGCGCGTTGACGAAGCCGAATCCGACGCCGAAGACCAAGGTCGCCCCGACGACGAACGTCAGCGGCGTCGCCAGTCCGATCCCACTCAGCGGCAGGCAGCCGACGAGGATCCCGGTACCGGCGATCAGCAGCGGGAGGCGCGGTCCGCGCCGACCGAGCAGCAGGCCCGAAAGCGGCGAGGCGACCACAGTCACGACCGCCATCGGGGCCAGCACGGCGCCTGCCTGCACGGGTGTCAGCCCCCGCACGCGCTGCAGGTACAGGGTCGTCAGGAACAGGAAGCCGCCGAACGCACCGTACGCGGCGACGGTGATCGCGATCGCCGATGAGAACGGTGCGGAGCGGAAGAGGTGCGGATCGATCAGCGGCTCGCGCCGTCTGCGCTCGTAGCTCAGCAGCACGACCAGCGCGGTCACCGCGGCGCCGAACACCGCCAGGCTCGAAACCGACGACCAGCCGGCCCTCGACCCCTCGATGATCCCGAAGGTGACGGCTCCCACCGCCACCGTCACGAGCGCCTGACCAACGGGATCGAGCGGGCGCGGGTGCGCAGCCCGCGACTCCGGGACGAACGCTCGCGTCAGGACGATCGCGGCAAGTCCGAGTGGAACGTTGATCAAGAAGATCGCACGCCACCCGACCAACCCGGTTAGCAGGCCGCCGAGCAGTGGCCCGAGCGCCATCGAAACGCCGAACATCGCCCCCCGGATGCCGATCGCCCGCGCTCGCTCGCGCGGCTCGGTGAACGTGTTCGCGATGATCGCCATCGCGACCGGGTTGAGCATCGCCCCGCCGATCGCCTGGACCGCTCGGAACGCCACCAACAGACCGACCGTCGGCGCTAACGAGCATGCGAGCGACGCGGCCGAGAAGAGCGCGAGACCGGCCACCAGCGTCCGGCGCCGCCCGAGCCGGTCAGCGAGCGACCCGGCCAGCAGCAACAGGCTGGCGACCACCACCGTGTATGCGTCGACCGTCCACTGCAACGCGGCGACGCCTCCGCCGAGCTCGCGCCCGATCGCGGGAAGGGCGACGTTCACCGCGGTGGCGTCGAGCCCGACCATCAGCAGGCTTACTGAGGAGACGACGAGAACGAGCGACTTGGCTGATTGTGATGAATTCATAATTATTATGAAAGCATAAGCTGTTGCTGCTCGGCGGCTCGCGGGAGCGGGCGAGTAACGTCTGGGCGTATGGCGCAGATGCGGGCAGTGGTGGCGGAGCGGCCAGACGGGCCTGACGGGCTCGTCGTACGCGAGGTGCCGCGCCCCGAGCCTCGTCCGGGCTGGGCACTGGTCAGGGTCGAGGCGTTCGGGCTCAACCGCTCCGAGTACAAGACGCTCAAGGGCTACGCTGGCGACGCGGTGACGTTCCCGCGGATCCTCGGGATCGAGTTGGTCGGCGTAGTGGAGGCGGTGCACCGGGACGCGCCTGCCGTGCAGCCGGGGAAGACGGTCGCGGCGCTGATGGGGGACCTGGGCCGCGCGTTCGACGGCGGCTACGCCGAGTACGCGCTCGTCCCAGAGCACCAGCTGATTGCGCTCGACACGACGCTGCCGTGGGACGTGCTCGGCGCGCTGCCCGAGACGTTCGTGACCGCCGCCGGCTCGCTCGCGCACCTCGACGTGGACGAGGGGGCGACGCTGCTGCTGCGCGGCGCGACGTCCTCCGTCGGCCTTGCCTGCCTGGAGCTCGCCCGCGCCGCCGGCGTGCGGGTGATCGCGACGACGCGCAGCGAGGCGAAGGGCCAGCGTCTGACCGAGCTGGGTGCCGTGGGCATCGTGCTGGAAGGCGACGGCTTCGCCGAGCGCGCCCGAGGCGCACTGCCCGAGGGTGGCGCCGACGGCGCCGTCGACCTCATCGGCGGCCCCGCCGTACTCGAGACGCTGCGCCTGCTGCGCCCCGGCGCGACGGCGTGTAACTCCGGATCGCTGTCCGACACGTGGGTGATCCCGGACTTCGAGCCGATCGCGATGATCCCGTCGGGGCGCAAGCTGACGGTGTTCCATTCCAACGACGTGCACGACGCCCGGGTCGGGGGGCCACTGCTGCGCGCCGTCGTCGAGCAGGTCGAGCGCGGCGAGGTGGCGCCGAACATCGACGCGGTCTATGCGCTCGATCAGACGGTCGACGCGCACCGCCGGATGGCGGCGGGCGAGGCGACCGGCAAGCTCGTCGTGCTGCCGCGCGGATCGCTGCTGATTTAGCTGGCATACGGGTGCTGTGACCGTGCTGTCACCAGCGGGGGTGTACAACTCGGCGAGGTCGTACCCCGACCGCGCAGAGGTTCTCGCGATGCGGATCAGCACACCAACGGCTTTCCGGGCGATCGCGGTCGCGAGCCTCTCGCTGCTGGCAGCCGGCTGCGGCGGCTCTGGCAAGTCGCCGACGAACGGCTCAACCGTGTCGCAGAATCCGGTGCAGGCGGCGTTCAGGTACTCGGCCTGCATGCGCAACCACGGCGTCACGAACTTCCCCGACCCGCAGGTGGTCAACCACAACGGTGAGCACGGCGTCCGCATCCAGGCTGTGGGACCGAAAGGCTCTCCGCAGTTCGAGGCCGCCGCAAAGGCGTGCCAGGGGATCCTGCCCGCGCCGAGCGGCGACGGATCGCAGGAAACGGGCCAGCAGAAGCGCACCCGGCTTGCGGACGCGCTGTCGTTCGCCAGGTGCATGCGCAGTCATGGTGTGGCCAGCTTTCCCGATCCGACCGCGCAAGGTGATCTGTCGATCGAGATGGTCCAGGCCCAGGGCATCGATGTCCGCTCGCCGGCAGTTCTGAGGGTCGTGCAGGCGTGCCTGCCCGCGTCGCACGGCGCGCTCACCCCCGCGAAGGTCAAAGCGGCGCTCAACAACGCCGGCGGCTGAGCCCGGCCGGCAAAGTTCCGACGAACCCGCGATACCGTCGACTATGCAATCGCTTCCGAAGCGCTCCGCCCCATCCGCGACGTGCTGAGAAGGCGCACGGGCGTCGGGTCCAAGCGACGGTTGCTGATCGGGTGGGCGCCTATCCAGAACATGAGGCTGGGTTCGTGGTATCAGCGATGCGTCGGGACGCGCAACGTGATACCCATTTCGGAGTGATCACACGGCTCTGGCGTGGGTGGACAGCAACGGAGAATGCCAACGCGTACAAACGCTTTCTTCTTGAGGACTTGTTCCCGTCGATGAGGGACATTCCCGGTTTTCGCGGCGCGGACGTGTTGCGTCGAGACGAGCTCGGCGAAGTCGCTTTCGTCACGCTGACCCGGTTCGACACGCTCGATGCGATCCGCGCATTCGCCGGAGACGAGTACGAGACCGCCGTCCTGGAACCGACGGCGCGCGCGCTGCTCTCGCGCTACGAAGACCGGGCGCAGCACTTTGACACGTCGTCCTTTTCCGCCTGAGCGAGTGGAAATGAGCCAGCCGATCGTCAGCCTGCGCCCGCTCACGCGCACCGACCTTGCAGCGATCACGCCTTTGTTCGAGGACCCGACGTGAACCGTCCCCGACAATCGTCAATTTGGTCTTGACGCCGTGGGATCGTCAAGTTAGCCTTGACGCATGCCGTAAGTTCCGGGGATGGATCAGCTCGCGGCGGTGATCCCGGCAGGAACCCCGCTCGAGCAGCTGAGCGCCGCGCGAGCGCTGGCCGATCAGCTCCGTGCCCGTGGTGACGAACTCCTCGATCAGTTCGTCGACACGGCACGCTCCACCGGATCGAGTTGGACGGACATCGGCTGCGCGCTCGGACGAGCAAACAGGCCGCGCAGCAGCGGTTCGCTGCCCTCGCCGATCCAGCATCCGGCGATCCGCCGCTCGGGCTCGCCGGCTCCGTCGCGGTCACGCTCAGCGCAGCGGGCGAGGAAGCGCGCGCGTTCGGACACCACTACATCCGGCCCGAGCACATCGTGCTCGGGCTGCTCGCACAGCCCGAAGAGCTCGCCGCCCAAGCCCTCACCGAGCTGGGCGTGACCGACACGGCAGTCAGGGCGCAACTCACAGAGCGGGTCGGCAGCTCGCCGCCGCGTCCCACAGGGTCGCTCGGCGTCGCGCCACAGACCAAAAGGATGCTCGGGCAAGCCAAGGCGATCGCAAAGCCCCTCGGCCACAGCTGCCCGCGGACCGAGCACGTGCTTCTCGCCGCGGTGTCGCGCAAGCTACACAGCCCCGCCGCGGAGCTGCTCACCGATTGCGGCGCCACACCAGAAGAGGTCCGCGATCAGCTGACGCGGATGATCCTGCAACAGTCTCCCGAGCTGGCCGATCGGCTCACGGACCGCGGGCTGATCTCCCGCATCAAGATACGCAGTGTTTGACCTGGGTCCGCCGAGTCTTGGTTACGGAAACGGCCGCTCTACGATCGGGAGCAGCCTCGAGTCCTCCAGCGCTGCCGTCCGATGGCCGATCCCAGCCAGATACGCCGGGTTGGACGCGAATGCGAGGAAGTCATCGACGCTCGCCTGCCTGACCAGCATCACCAGGTCCCACCGTTCGTCGCTGGGTCCCACGAAGTAGTGCCCGCCGACCCCATAGAGGTCAAGCGAGCCGCCGGTGGCGCCCAGGAATGGGATCGTGTGACGAACGTACCGACCGTAGGCATCGCGGCCAGAGATCGGACTGGGCGGAGCAAGCTCGGGGAACCCGGAGTAATCCGCCACCTCGCGCAAGCGCAGCAGGTTGAGCATCACGACCGGCCCCTCGATGGCCCGCTCGAGGAACAGGCGAGCGCTCGCATCGGACGGATCGAGGTGCACCGCGCGAACCTAGCACCGAGTCGGATTCGCCTCAGCCCGAGGATCAGCCTCGAGTCGAGCTCCGGAGGATCGCGACCCACACAGCCGCGCCTCACTACAGTTAGACCATCCGGCTGCGAGCAGCGACAGCGATGTCTGCGCTGGCGATGGCGAGCTGTGGCTCGAGCGTCGCCGCGAACCACGAGACCACCTCGGTGCCGAGCACGAGCACAGCCGCGCCGACCACGACGATCGCGCGGGCGCACCCACAGGTCGTCCAGCCAATCGCCGGGGTTGCCGGCACGATCCGCTCGAGAACCGTCGCGTCGGATCCTGCGCTGGGGCCGCGCGACGCGTCGCATGCCCCATCGCCAAATCAGCCGGCCAGCGTCAGCGCCGCGCCGGCGAAAGGCGCGCCGACCGACGCCGAGGTGCGCGCCGCGGTCGCCAAGTTCCAGGCCGCCATCGCGCAGTACCACCTCGACCGCCTCAACCTCGCCGGGGCGCTGCTCAATCCCGTGCTGCTCCCCCCCGGCGTCTACAACACAAGCATCGCGTCGGTCTTTACGGACTATGGGCTGCCGATCGCGTGCGGCGGGGTGCTGCACGTCCCGCAGCTCGGCGTCGCCAACAAGACGCTCCCATGCGGGACGAAAGTCATCTTCGTCTACAACGGACGGGCAATCGAGGTCCCGGTGATCGACCGGGGACCGTACATCCCCGGACGCGAATGGGATCTCACCGGTGCCACAGCCGAGGCACTGCACTTCCCGGGCCTCGGACCGATTCAGTGGCGGCTCGCCGGCTAGGACGCAGGTGCGACCCGACCGGCTTCAAGGAATACGAGCTGCCGCACCGCCGATCAGCATAAGCGCGAAACGCCCACGACACGAGAACGTGCCCCGCCGGCACGAGCGAGCGTTCGATCGGCGGCGTTGGCGCTCAAGAAAGCTTCCGGGCTTTCCAGACTTCTTCGCACGGCCAGCGTTGCGCCCAGTCGAGTGTCATGAACGGATAGCGGGTCGCAGAGCCCTCGGGCGGTCGGATCTCGAGCAACTGCTCGACGACGAAGCCGGACTGTCGCATAAGGGCGAGCATCTCTCCGTGAGGGAGGTGAAATTCAACAGAGTCGTCATCGGACCATTCGAAACGATGCATCCCAAAATACGGGCGTATCAGGCGATCGCTGGCGGCGCCATTCTGCTCATCGGGGATTGTGAGCATCGCAAGCACTCCGTTGGTGAGAAAGATCAGCTGCCCCTCGGGGCGCAGCAGCCGCGCCGCCTCTGGAATCCAGCGGTACGGGTCACACCAGATGCTCGCGCCGTACTCAGAGATCGCGAGGTCAAAGCTGGCGTCGGGCAGCGGCACAGCCTCGGCGTTGCCATGCAACAGCGGGAACTCGAGCCTGAATTCTCGCTGAAATGCACGCGCCGTCTTCAGCTGAGCCTGGGAGTTGTCGATCCCGACCGGCCGCGCGCCGCGGCGCGCTAGCCACGCCGACACGTATCCGGTCCCGCACCCCAGCTCGATCACGTCATGACCCGCCACGTCATCCGGAAGGACATGCACCTGGGACTCCCGGACGCTCCAGATTCCCCACGACGGCTCATCCTGGGCCCAGTTCAGCCGGCCAGGCTCCTCGTACTCTCGCGCCCATCCATCCCAGCTCGCGCGGTTGCGGATCACGTAGTCAGGGAGCCCAGCCACGCCCATGAGTGTCCCGCAACGCGCCAGCCGGAGCGTGCTGGTGCGCAGTTTCGGGAGAGAGAGCTAAGGGCGAACATGGACAGCGCAGCTGCCGCACCTGCCGTCGCTACACGAAATCGATTCGACCCAGACATCAGACACCCACCACCCCTTGCTGTCAACATCATCAGCGAATTCACGAATTGCGTTGTCGGACGTCAGACGCCTTGTGCACGGGATCCTTCCGTACCGCCTCATCCGGGGCACGTAATGCTTCGATATGTCCGTCCTGCGTCCGCGGGGCTCGAGCGCGCCTAGCGCGCCGCGTGGCGACTCTCGGGATAGCGAGGCAGTCCGTCGTCTGGGATCGGCTCCCATGGCGCGGCGTAGGCCACGAACTGACGAACGCTCGGACGAATCCCGGGATCGTCGTCGAACGCCCCCATGCGAATGCCGATCGGATCGGCGTGGTTCGGGTTGCGGCCAAACAGCGACGAGCCGCAGTCGCCGCAGAACCACTCTCGCCACCGCTGTCCGGCTTCCACACCCGGAGCTTGTCCTCCCCGGCAACGATCCGAAACGTGTCGGGTTCGGGGTGAGCGTTCGCTGACGCCGCCGCGCCGCTGCGACGCTGACAGCGCTTGCAATGGCAGTAGCTCGCGATCACGAGCGGCCCAATCACCTCGAACCGCACGGCTCCGCAGTTGCAGCCACCAGTCAGCGGGAAGTCGATCGTGAGCGGTACCTCC
Organism: uncultured Solirubrobacterales bacterium; assembly: GCA_963794285.1. Classification (GTDB taxonomy): domain Bacteria; phylum Actinomycetota; class Thermoleophilia; order Solirubrobacterales; family Solirubrobacteraceae; genus Palsa-465. The sequence goes on along the minus strand of CAWCDS010000003.1, from coordinate 544,004 downwards.
TCAATTGCCGCAGGAGCGAGAACTCTACGAACCTGGAACGAGACGCCAGCGACGGCTGGTCGCGCGCCCGGAGCAGCGGCGTCGGCGGCATCCGGCGGGCAGTCGGCCTGGTAGCGTCTCTAGCTGTGAGAGGGGCGAGGGTGACCGGGCGGCGTCTGCTGTGGCGGCGGTTGATCGTTGCGGCGTCGGTGTTGCTCGGCGTGTCTGTGAGCCTATGGTCGAGCCTTGGGTCGGGCGCTCCCGCTGCAACCGCGAAGTCCCAGTCGTGTACCGCCAGCTCCTGCATCCCGACCTTTACGGCCGAGTACAAGGGGACTTTCCGCTTTCAGCCAGGACTACGAGGGAGCGGGCACGAGCGCGGGGGCGTTCCTTCGGACCACGGACACGCTCACGTGGGACGAGAAGGTCATCACCAAGGCACGCAATCCCCAGGATCCATCGACCTGGACCTACCAGAAGACGCTCACAGCCAGCGGGTCGACGACGGTGGCCAGGAGCAATAGCCCAAGCTTCTCCTGCACGCTCACGCAGGCTACGAATCCGAACCTCAATCTGCTTACGGTCGGCCCCAACACGCTCAAGGCGGGCACTGTCAATGTGTCCGCGTTCTTCCCATCAGATCAGCTCACGGCCAGCGGCACTAGTCCCCTCTGCGGCGGCCTGACGGACTACGACTGCACCGACACCGGCTGCGTCGGGGTCTGCAGCGACGCGTGGGCGTCGGCAGCCGACGCGGCAAAGAGCCAGAAGTTCGACGATGCCGTCACCCCGAGCATCAACGCGGCCGAGTCGCGCGACCCGATTCCGTATGGGGCGACCCAGAAAGCGACCTCCAACTGCCTGCTGACGATCACTGGACCAACGCCCAAGAGCGTCGGTACTGAAACCGCCACCCGCTCGATCTCGGGGACGCTGACGATCGGAGGCGGCTGCTCGGTCGCCGCGGCTGTCCTCGGCGCGACGCCAGACAGCAGGCGGGCACATGCCGCGAAGGCTGGGCTGAAGGTCATTGGTGGACCGCGGGAGGCCGGCTGCTTCCCATACACCTTCAGCAGTTTCAAGCTTAAGCTGAGCGCCGACGCCGGGGGTGGCTGCCCCAAATACCACTTCAGGTGGCGGCTGGTCGCCTCGCCCGCCCGGGACCGCATCTCGGTCAAGCGGGGCGTTAAGGTCACGGTGTCACCGGAATCAGCTGGCCCCCAGACGAGGCAGAGCACGGCTACGCAGGAGATCAAGCTGACCTGCTCCGTTCCGCGCGCCCTGAGGCAACGCCTGAGCATCTCGCCGCGCAACCCGACGTTGACCCCATGCCGCGGCTCCGTGAGATACAGGGTCGATGTGACCGATTCGGGCCCCGGTCCGAAGACGGGATCGGCGACGGTCAACCTGTACTGGGATCCGAAATGCATCTCTAGCGACATCCGGCGAGCGCTTGAGCAAAAGCGCGACCAAATCGCTGAGGAGATACACCAGGATCTACTTACCAAGGGCTTCAAGGCGATCGGCACCAAGGGAATCGAGACCCTGCTCGCGGCGGAGACGCTCGGCCCGTACCTACTCGCCCACGAGCTCGCCGAGGATGTCCTGGACTACGCAAAGCTGCAGCAGGAGTACGACCGGCTGACTAACGATCTGTCCGAGCCCAACTGCTGAGACGCTGGGTCAGCGTCCCCGCGTCAGGTGCAAGGCACCGTCTAGCCTACGGCACGGCCCGATCCTCTCGGCGTTGATTTGGCTCGGGGCGTCTCAGCGGCCGAAGTGGCGCTCCTCCAGCTGGGCCTCGCCTGTCAGCTCCCACGATCCGGCCGCCGTGCCGATGGCCAGTTGATGCGTTCCCCCGGCGATGCGCCACCCGCCGGAGTCATGGTCGAAGCGTGCGGAGCAGTCGGGGATCCGCGGTCACGATGACCGTGCGCGACTCGCCGGGGTCAAGCTCGACCCGCTCGAATCCGATCAGGCGGCAGCGGCGGTCGTCCGGGGCGCTGATCAGGTACGTCTGAGGGACAGCGGCGCCTCGGCGCCCGCCGGAGTTTGTCACCGTGAACGTCGCGGTCACCGTGTCCCCGCCGTCGACCTCGAGATCGCCGTAGGCGAAGGTGGTGTAGCTCAGGCCGTGCCCAAACGCGTACAAGGGCTCGGCATCGGTCTCGGCGTGCCAGCGGTAGCCGACCTCGGCGCCTTCGGTGTACTCGATCGTCGTCGGCGTGCCCCACGGCGCGCCGAGGCCGGGCAGTTCGGGGCGCGGGGTCTGCTCGAGGCTCCGCGGAAACGTGATCGGGAGACGCCCTGAGGGGTTCACTGTCCCTGCGAGGATCTCTGCGATCGCTCTGCCTCCGGCCTGGCCCGGGTACCACGCCTGGACGATGGCGTTCACCTTGTCGTGCCACGGCATCGAAACCAGGTTGCCGGTCTCCAGCACCACGATCGTGTTCGGATTTGCGGCGGCCACTGCATCGATCACCGCGTCCTGACCCCACGGCAGCGAGAGGTCCGGGTTATCGAAGCCTTCACCTTCAACGCGGATCCCGAACACGATCACGACATCCGCCCGCGCCGCCGTCATCGCCGCCTCGGCCGGCGTCATCCCGGGGTCAAACTCGACGCTCGCGTTCGGAAGCAGCTCCTTCAGTTCAGCGAGCGGAGACGACGGCAACAGGTACAGGTTGCGCCCCACGCCCATGCCGCCAGGACCGCCGATTGTGATCACTTCGGCATAGCCGCCGGGCGGGTTGACCGCGCTCGAGCCGCAGCCGGTGGGAACTCCGACCTGGGCGTGGCCGCCGATCACCGCGATCCCCGCCGAAGTATCGGGCGCGAGCGGCAGCGCCCCGGCGTTCTTGAGCAGCACGATCCCCTGCCTCGCCGTCTCCAGTGCGACTTCCCCGTGGCCGGCCATATCGATCTCCGGTGTCGCGTCCCAGCTGTCGATGCCGACTGCGAACATCGACCGCAGGGTCCGCCGCACCATCTCCGACAGTCGCTCCCCGGGAAGCTTGCCCTCCGCGTAGGCCGCTCTGAGCGGCTCGCTGAACGCCTCACCGTGCCAGAACGCCACATCGACCTGCGCCCCGGACTCCTGGTCGAGCCCCTTCAGCGCGAACTCCCAGCTCGGCGTCGCCCCAATCTGACATCACCCAGCCGGGATAGCCCCAGGCGCCCTTCAGCACCTCCTCAATCAGCACGCTGTTGCCACCGGCGTACTCCCCGTTGACCTTGTTATAGCCAGTCATCACGGCGCCCGGGCTGGAGCGCTCGATCGCGATCTCGAACGCGAGCAGATCCGACTCGCGATGCGCGGCCGGGTCGATGATCGCATCGAGCCAGTGGCGGTTGGTCTCATTGCAGTTGAGCGAGAAGTGCTTGATCGTCGAGATCACCCCCTGGCTCTGAATCCCGCGGATCGACTCCGCGGCGAGCACCGCGCTCAACAGTGGATCTTCTGACAAATACTCGAAGTTGCGGCCGTTGCGCGGATCGCGCGCGAGGTTGATGCCGCCCGCCAGTTGCACGTTAAATCCCCGGCTGCGCGCCTCTCGCCCAAGCATCTCGCCTGACCGTCGAGCCAGCGCCCGGTTGAAACTCGCGCCAAGCGCAATCCCCGCCGGCAGCGCGGTCGCCGTGTCCCCCTCTCTGTATCCGGGATTCGTGATGCCCAGGCTCGCGTCGCTCATCAGCAGCGCCGGCACACCCAGCCGCGGCACACCGGGAACATAGCCCGCGCTCATTGGCACCCCCTCCGGGATCCTCGAATCCCGAACAGGGATCACCGCATTCGTCCCCATCACGCTCACCAGCAGCGAGAAGCGATCCTCATCGGTCATCTGCTCCTCGACTGCACGCGCGCGCTCGTCAGCCGAGAGCTCCTGCACCGACCCACGACCAGCCGAGACAGCCACCTAGCCTTCCTCTTCGTAACGGACTCCGGCCCGGACCCAAAGATGAAAGGGTGTGGAACCGCGCCCGACGAACCTGCTCGCCCAATCTTACAAATGCGTTCTTCGTCGAGACGACGTGGGCGAGCGCATCAGCTTCGCCGACCGGGTTCGAGTGTTCCTTGACGTCGAACTCGATCGTCCTATTCTTCCGTGCCCGAACCACCCGGTTCGCGCCCGGTCGCTGGGGAGAGTTGCTCTGGTCTACCGAGATGGAATCCCTGGGCCTGGTCGACTTCATAGGCGCGAAGTAACGCCAGTGTTTCGGCGTCCTCGACACCTTCTGCAATTGTCAGCTTGTTGAGGCTATGGGCGATACCGACAATCGCTTGCACGACTTGTTGGTCGGTTTCGTCGGTCGCGAGCTCGCGGACGAACTCGATGTCGATCTTCAAGTATTGGGCGGGTATGTGCTTGAGATAGGAGAACGATCCGAAGCCGGTTCCGAAATCATCGAGCGCGACGGTGCAACCGAGGTCGGCGAGGGAGCCGGCGAACTGTCGCGCAGCGGTGAGGTTGGTCATCGCGGCGGTTTCGGTTATCTCGAAGCTGACGTGCGCCGCATTCAGCCCATCAGCGATCGCGGCCTCCACCAGGGTGATGATCGGCTGTTCGCCGATCGAGTATCCCGAGAGGTTGATCGCGATCGGTTCACCACCTAGGGCCACGCGCAATCCCGCACTCGTGACCCAGCGGTCGATCTCGCGAATCAAACCGAAACGCTCCGCTGTCGGGATAAATCTCCCGGGGGCGATGATCTCGCCATCGTCCAAGAGCATCCGGATCAGTAACTCTCGCCGAACCGTCAAGCCCGTGTCCAGGTCAATGATGGGCTGGCCGTAGAGCACGAAGCGATCGTCGGAGAGGGCGGTACGGATGCGCTGCACCCAGGTCAACGCTCCGCTCGCCTGGCCGTGATAGACCCTGGCTTGGTCACCGCCGCGCTCCTTTGCCTCGTACAGCGCGGTATCGGCGCAGACGAGGATCTCATCGGCGGTGATTTCCTCCTCGCCGGTGAATAGCGCGATGCCGGTGCTTGTCATGATCGGCGCACCGATCTGGCGCTCGAACAACAATGCGCGAACATCCCGTGCGACGAGCAACGCCTCATCCTCGGTCGCCTCGAGGAGAATGAGCGCGAACTCGTCGCCACCTTGACGAGCGACGATATCCGTCCCGCGGGTCCTCGACTGCAGCACTTCGGCTACTGCTTTGATGATCGCGTCGCCGGTCGCATGACCGTAAGTGTCGTTGGCGAACTTGAGGTGATCCACATCGAACACCAGCACCGCTCCCGAACGGCGGGACCGAGCGGCATAGCGCAGCTGCCGGTCGAGCTCTTCGATCAGACGCCGACGGTTGTAGATACCGGTCAAGGAATCGTGTTCGGCGAGATGCTGGAGACGAATCTCCGCGCGCTTGCTCTCGGTGACATCCACCGAGACCGTTCCCACCCCGATCACCTCGTCGCGGACTCGGACCGGATACAAACTCAAGAGCCAGTGGCGCGTCTCCCCAGCCGAGACGGGCGCCGGGGCGTCAAGCTCGAGATTCACGATCTCCTTGCCACGATCCAGAACGCGCCGGTACATAGGCTCGAGCTCCGGCCAGACCTTCGTCATAACTTCTGGAAGGCTCCTGCCGATCAGATGCTCAGCTCCGACGCCGAACAGTGCGGCCCCCACTTTGTTGATCCGGACGAGCCGGTATTCACGATCAACGAACGCGAGGCCCGCCGGCGCCTCTGAAAACATCGTCTCGAGCACCGTCAATTCTCGCCGATGCTCGTGAATGTCCGTGACAACGGCGACCCACCTTAGGATCGTTCCCTGACCGTCGCGGACCGGCCTCGCCCGCAGCATCACCCAGCGGTATGCGCCGTCACTTCGCAGCGAGCGAAACTCGGTCTCGAACGGCTCCCCAGCCCTGATCGCGCCCTCCAGGAACGCCCCGACACCCGTTCTTTCATCCGGGTGGATCGACGCCAACTGATCTGCTACGACGACGTCAATCGACAGGCCGCTGAAAGCGTCCGCAAAGGCATTGCGCCACTCAACCCGACCCTCGGGACTCGCCACCCAAACCAGCACCGGCAACTCATCAACCAGATCGCGGAAGCTCGCTTCTCTCGCGGAGCCCTCAGGTCCACCCACCGCGCAAAACTACCGACAAATCCCCGGCAAAACCACCCCCTCAAGCTCACGCTCGCGACAGGGTAGTTCCAGGCGAGCAACGAGCGCCACGTTAGGCCGGATTGTGGAAAGTCCGCAGAGCGCTAGCCTTGCGGTCAGGTTGGAACGGCGTGCACGGCTGACCCTGCTGGTGCTGGCGGCGATCGCCGCGATCTTCGCGACGGCGGTCGCCGCGAAGGCCTCGGCCACGACGCCCACGGCCGCCACTGCGTCCAAGCACGGGCCGCGCCCGCGCCGGACGCACGCGCGGATCCGGCTGCGGACGTTCCCCTCGTGCGCCGGGCTCGTGAGCTATGCGCGCGCCGAGCTGCGCCGCACGCGTGGCATCGCCGAGGGGCCGATCGCTACCGGAGCGCCAGTGTTCACCGGTACGCCAGGGCCGGTGGCAACGACCGCGCCGACGGGCTCCCCGGTGGCAGGTGCGCCCACTACGAGTGGGGGGTCGGGCGCCGGCACCTCGTACTCGACCACCAACGACGCGGAGCAGGGCGTCGACGAGCCCGACATCGTCAAGACCGACGGCCCGACGATCTTCTCGCTGCAGGGCGACACTGTCCGTGCCGTCGACGTGACCGGCTCGGCGCCGAGGCTCGCGGGGTCGCTCGCGTTGCCCTCGAACGAGAGCGCCTCGGGCCTGCTGCTCGCCGGCAGCCGCCTGATCGTGATCGGGCAGTCCTACCCGCGGCCGGTGCCACTCGGCGTCGGCGTTGGGTCCGCCACCGGATCCGGGGTTGCCGTCGCGCCGGGCGCGGCGGTCCTACCGGGCGGGTTCTGGCAGGCCCAGACGGTGCTCACCGAGGTCGATGTCGGCGACCCGGCGAAGATGGCGGTCACGCGCACGATGACTGTCGACGGCAGCTTCGTCGACGCCCGCCAGAACGGGTCCTCCGCGCGGTTTGTGATCGAGTCAACCCCGGCCGCGATCGCGTACCCGGCGCAGGCGGGGGCGGCGCGCTCCTGGGTCCCGGCCCGCCGGTTCCACTCGCTGCTCACGCGCCGTCGGTACACGGCCCCGGTCGCGCGCTGCGACGAGATCCGCCGCCCGGTCCAGTTCAGCGGGCTCGGGATCGTGACGATCCTGACGGTCGACCTCGGCAAGGGTCTGTTCGCGACGGACTCGACCGCGATCATGGCCAACCCGCAGATCGTCTACGCGTCGGCGACGAACCTCTACCTCGCCACGGAGCGTTGGATCGACCCGGCGACCCCGTACTCGCTCGTTCCGCAGTCCGACTACACCGTGATCGAACGCTTCGACCTCTCGGACCCGGCCAAGGCCATCTACGCCGGCAGCGGCAAGATCCCCGGATACGTGCTGAACCAGTACTCGCTCTCGGAGTACGGCGACGACCTCCGCGTCGCGTCGACGAGCCGGCCGATCTGGTGGGCGGGCATGAAGCCCACCGAGGACAGCCAGAGCTACGTCACCGAGCTCGGGATCGGCCCGAGCGGCTTGAGCCAGGTCGGGCAGATTTCCGGGCTCGGCCGGGGGGAGCAGATCTACTCGGTGCGCTTCGTGCAGGACGCGGGCTACGTCGTCACCTTCCGCCGCGTCGACCCGCTGTACACGCTCGCGCTGAGCGACCCGTCGGCGCCGCAGGTCGTCGGCAAGCTCGAGCTCGAGGGCTACTCGTCCTACCTGCATCCGCTCGGTCACGGGTTGCTGCTCGGTGTCGGCAACGACGTCGGCGCGACCAACGAGCCGTCCGGGGGGATGCTCGAGCTGTTCGACGTCTCGGTGCCCGCCGCGCCGAGGCTGGTAGCAAAGACCACTCTCGGCGCGGGCTCCTCGACGCCGGTGCAGTACGACCACCACGCGTTCCTGTACTGGCCTGCGACCGGGCTCGCGGTTCTTCCGGTCGAGATCCACCAGCCCGTCGCGGTCGGACCTCCGGTGCCCGGCGCAGCGTCCGCACCGACGGCGCCGGTGCCGTGCTGCACGGGGTCCACAACCACGACCGGTCAGCCGTTCATCGGCGCGATCGGCTTCACGATCTCGTCCACTGGGATCGCCGAGCTCGGCCGCATCTCGCATGTCCCGATCGATGGGCACACGCCTCAGATCGAGCGCGCCGTCGTCGTCGGAACCCACCTGTACACGCTCTCCCAGGCGGGTCTGATGGCCTCGGACCTCGCGACTCTCGCGCGGCAGTCGTTCGTCGCGTTCCCGCAGCCTCCGGCGCCGGTGCTCAGGTGATACGGCCCGGGGCCGATCACTCAGAGCAGGATGCGTCTGCACGCTCAAGTCCGCGATGCCGCACGGAAGGCCGTGGTCCGGTCGGGCCGGCTTACGCGCGTTCTGCTCGTCGGTTCAGCTGTGATCGCGACGGTCTGGGCTGGACTGGCTTCTGCGCTTGTTCTGGCCGCTGGCTTGGGTGTCGGGGGTGCGGTCGCGATTGCTGTGGTGGACGTTGGGCTAATCGGGCTCGCGATCCGGCGGCTGCCCGCCCGCTCTCGCGCAAGTCTCTTGAGCGAGCGTTTTGAGCGCGGTTTCGACGACGCCGCGATCGGGATGATGACCCTCCCAGCAGCTGCGCGTGTTGCGTGTCAACGAGGCGCTGTGCCCGTTGCTTGGTCGAGGCGCAGACGAGCTGGTGGGCCGATCGATCCTGGACTTCACACATCCCGAGGATCGGCACCGCAGCGTCGAGAAGCGCGAGTCAATGGTCGACGGGAGCGCGGAAGCTGCGTTGGTCAAGCGTTACGTGCGCCCTGACGGGTCAGTTGTCGAGGCGATCGTGACGATCGCGCTGGTGGAGCCGGACGTCGGAGAGCCGTACTTCTTCTCGCAGCTCCAGGATGTGACCGAGCAGCGCCGCGCCGAGCGGCAGAAGAGCGTGATCGCCGACCTCGGCCGTCGCGCGCTCGAGTGCGGCGACGTGATCGTGTTGATGGGCGAGGCGATGCTCATGGTGCGCGAGATTCTCGGCACGGCGAGCTGTATCACCACTCGTCGCTTGGCCAGCGGGGAGGTGCGCCTGGTGGCGGCCGAAGGCGAGACGTTCGATCCCACGATCCCCCCGGGACAGCCCTCGCAGACCGCGTACACGCTGCAGGTTGCCGAGCCGGTCGTGAGCAATGACCTCCGGGGCGAGCCGCGCTTCTCGGTTCCGGCGATGATTGTCGAGCATGGCTTGCATCGCGGTTTGAGCGTGCCGCTGCCGGAGCGCTCTGGAGCGCGCCACATGATCATGGTGCACGGGCATGCGAAGGACCGCCCGTTCACGGTCGAGGATGTGCGCTTTCTGGAGGCGGTGGCGCACGTGATCGCTGGTGCGCTTGACCGTGCCGAGAGCGAACATGAGCTGCGCCGGCGCGCGCTCGAGGACCCCTTGACCGTCGGACTAAGGCTGAGAGCCGCAGGGCCTGCTCGCCTGTCCAACGATCGCGATCATCGGCTTCGAGCAGGGCTCCCGATCTGCCGCCGTGCAGTACCGTCAGACGAAACGCCAACTGAACGGACTGGAACCATGGCTTATCTGCAGACGCATTTTTGGCCGGGTGGGGCTGAGGAGCAGTATCGGTCGATGCTCACAGCGGTACATCCTCCGAAGGGGCTTCCCGAGGGGCAAACCTCGCACGTGGCGGGGCCGACTGACGGCGGGTATTTGATTTCGGTTGTCTGGGACTCCAAGGAGCACAGCGAGCGGTTCATGAACGGCACGCTTCTGCCGGCGCTGCCCGTCGATGGCGGATTCGCGGGTGCGCCCGAGGAGCGCGTGGCTGAAGTCGCGCACCTCGAAATGGCTTAGCCACAGAGAGAGTTCCCAGGCCCGCACCGGAGCGGTCGGCATCAGCCACGCAGCTCCACGACCAAGCGACGTCGCCGATCGGTGTCGATCGCGCACACACGCATTCCGCACAGCTTGCTGTGGGAAAGACGAGGGACAATGGCAACGCATATTGCGTTTCACGAGGTGGACGACGTCGAGCATTGGCTGAGTTCATCGAAGCGAGAGGAAGTCTTTGGGCCGCTGGGAATCTCGATGCGCGCATTTCGGGATCCTGCGGGGTCAAACCGCGTCGGGCTGATCGCTGAGATCCCCGACATGGCTGCGTTTCAGGAATTTATGCAGACCGAGGCGGCCGCCGATGCCATGAAGGCGGACGGTGTCCGCCCTGAGACGCTGCTGGTCCTCGACGAGGGGTAGCGCTGAGCCGCTCTCACCGCCACCGGCTCCCAGCTATCCGCTTGCGGTAGGCCGATGGCCGTCTTCAGTGAACCCAGCCACTCGCCAAGCGCAGGGCCGCGTGGGAGCGCGGCCCGCGTCCGGCGAAGCGGCCGCGGCTAAGACGGCCTCGACGTACCCATCAAGCGAGGCGATCGCCGCATAGATCAGCTTGGCCATCTCCACTCCAACCGGTCGTCACGGTGCAGCCACGGCCGCACATGCCTGAGACAGCGATTCCCAGCCAACATCATCGATCACGGCATCGCAGGAGCACGAGTACAGACGGGGTCGCTGACCCCGCGCCCCGCATGCCGCGCAGCGCAGGGAACTCCGCGCCACGCGTGAGATCCTCGTCGGGACCGCGGAGCAGGTCTCGGGGTAGCGCCCCCGGGCGTCTCATCGCGACCGGCTGGGCGCAGCTGCTTCAGGAACCAGCAGTCCACGGTACTGGAGACCGCCGAGGCCCGAAGCGGGGCGCTGCCGATCGCAGCGAGGAGACCTCTCTGGGTCGGCGGCCTTGCCTATCTATGCGACGACGCGGTTTCGCAGCACGCCGATCTGCTCGACTTCGAGCTCGACGATGCTGCCGGGCTGGAGGAATCGGCCGAGTTCGAGGCCGCAGCCTTTGCCTTGGAATCCGGAGATCGTGCCCGAGCCGATGAAGTCGCCGGGGTAGAGCGTTTCTGAGCGCGACATGTAGGCAATGAGCTCCTCGAATCGGTAGCTGGTGTCGCCGGTGTTGCCGCGGGACCATTCCTCTCCGTTGACGCGGGCCGTGGCGGTTAGGTTGTACGGGTCGGTGATGTCGTCGGGGGTGACCATCCAAGGTCCGATGGCGTTGCCGGTGTCGAAGTCCTTGCCCTTGGCCGGTCCGAGTCGGCCGGCCATCTCGCGGGCCTGGATGTCGCGGGCGGAGAAGTCGTTGAAAATGGTGTAGCCGGCGATGTGCTCGTGGGCGCGCTCGGCCGGGATATCGGTGCCCTGCTTGCCGATGAACACGCCCCATTCGAGTTCGTAATCGAACTGCCGGGTGTAGCTGGGGATCCGCACATCGGCGCCACTCCCCACGACCGAGTGCGCGTTGGCCTTGTAGTAGGGCGGTTGCTGGTAGAAGGATCGGTTGAGCAGGCCAGCGATCGAGCGACGTGAGCCGACGATTCGGGCGAGGCGCTCGTCGACGCGGGCGAGGGGACCGAGCCGCAGGCGGATGCAGTTGATGATGTGCGCCTCGAAGGTCATCGTCTCGCGGATCGAGCTCGGTCGTGGGACGGGGGCGCACAGCGTCACGTCCCTGAGGGCGTGCCCGGTCTCGGGGTCTGCATTCACGGTGTGCTGACGTGCCGCGTCGATCGCGCGCTCGCCGCCCTCGAGGAGCGTGATGGCGTCGGCTGCCACGGCGGTGAGGTCGATCACATGCTCGCCGTTGGTCGCGAGCGCCCCGAGTCGCGCGTCGGCGTCGCCGATCTGGTAGGTGAGGATCCTCATCGGGTTCGTCTCAGGTGCTGGCAGAGGCAGGCGACGCCGTCGAAGGCACGGGCGCGGGCGATGGGGTTGGTGGGGATCGGGCCCTTGCCGTCGAGCTCGCGGTCGATGGCGGCGACGTTGACGTACAAGCGCTCCGGGCTCTCCCAGGCGCGGAACGCGTCGAACTCGTGCGTGCCGGTCAAAAGCTTCGCGATCTCCAACGGGCCGTGGCCGGCGGCCTTGTGGGCCCGGACCGCGTCGCGCAGCCATGTCCAGTAGTCACGCAGGGCCTGCAGCTCGGCACGCCCACTCACCGGTCCGTGACCGGAAACAAACACATCGGCCTCCAGCGCCACGATCGCCTCGAGCGCGGCGAGCCATCCGGCGACCGGGCCGTGCCACATCACCGGAGTCACGTGAGCGAACAGCAAATCGCCGGTATACGCCACGCGCGCGTCGGGCACGACGAGGACGCTGTCCGACGCGGTGTGCGCGGCACCGTGATCGACCAGCTCGACGGTCCGCCCACCGATCGTCTCCGTCCGCTTACCGGTGAACGTGCGGTCAGGGAAGCGCAGCGTGACCTCCTCGATCTGAAACGGCGCGAGCATCGACGCCACGTATCGCCCGCCGCCGCCCAGGCGACCGGGTAGACGGCCCGTCAGCTCCGAGAGCCGGCGCAGCGCCAACAGCCGCTGCGGCGTGGGTTCTTGGCGCATCGCGGCCGCGGCAGCCTGCGAGGCGAGCACCTCCGCGTCGGACAGCATCGCGTTGCCCCACCAGTGGTCCACGTCAGGGTGGGTATTGACCACCAGCGAGACCGGCGCACGCTCGATCTGCGGCGAGAACGCCTCCAGCATCAACCGCGTCAAGCGCAGGTCCCACGGCGTATCGACCAGCAGCGACGCGCCGTCGCCAACAACCAGGCCGATGTTCGTCTCGCCCCAGCCGCCAGGCAGCCGTAACCAGACGTAACACCCAGGCGCGACTTCTTGGACTCGTGCAGGCAGCGTCATATCAGACATCCGAGAGGATCCTCTCTCCGACGCCAGCTCGCAAGACTCCTCGCTGCGCTGCCTCCACGACGAGCACTTCGCGGGCGAGCCCTCTACCCTGCAAAACGCGGTCTGCGAGCACCGCAGCCCCCCGGGTGCTGCGCAGGCAGCACCGAGGCTCCGGCGTGTGCGAGATCCGCGCATTGTCGCTGATAGTGGTGCAACTCGATCAAGGCACCACTCTGGATGGCTACCAGCGAGAGAGCTGGTTTCGTTCCGTCGGAGCCGTCTCGGGGATTCTCGTCGGTGACGGCACAGCCGCTTTGATGATTGGTCCCGGCGGATGTGGGCGAGGATCCGCGGCCTTAAGGGGATCGCCGGAACGAGTCCGTTAGTCGCGCGTCGTGCTCGGCCGCGGCCCGAGCCGCGGCCGACCGTTGAGCTTCCTGCTGTGCCTTTGCAGCCGCTTCGGCTTGCTCCTGCTGTCGCTCGCGGGCGCGGGCGTCCGCAGCCAACCGATTGGCTTCTCGGACTGTTTCATCGAGGAAGGTGCGCAGCTCCTGGGCAGACTCGAGCCGCACGTCGCTGACGACGACGTGGCCGTGGGCCAAGAGAACATTGCCCCACCCCTCGTGTTGGGGATGCTCGAGGGGATCTACGAGCCGATCGAACTCCATCATGAACTCGAAGTCGGGCGCCGGCTCGAGGCCCACGCTCAGCTTGGCGTGCTCCACTTTGCTGGTGCTCCAGTCGATTTCACTGTCCATGGTTTAGCCCTCCGCTCAGGCTCGTGATCGCGCGCCGGTCGCGATGCAGTGCATAAGGATTTGCGTGGCTGATCGGCGCTCCCCGCCGCTACCGGCAGTTTGACCGTTCGATTTCGTGGCTCACGATCGCGCCTCTCGTGAATGCCAACCCTACCATCGCCCCACCGCGGCGGCCCCCAGGATTGCGGGCCGGCATCGGGGCCTGTGGCCGCTCTTCCGTTCATGCGGATCCTCCCACGGCTTGCCGGTCGAAACCGCCAGAGTCGGTCAGCAATGGCGGTTCGAACAGATGCGGCCACGCGACTGATCTGGCCCTGTCGTAACCGCGCGAGCACGAGCGGGTGTCTCGATCAGTGCGCAGCGACTCACCTGCTCGTCGCTCGTCGGTGCCCTCGGCGGCGGTGTGGCCGGGTTTTGGGGTGATGACGCGCGACGTTCGGATCCGGCGTGAGACAATCAGCCTCGGTCAGCTGCTCAAGCTCGAGGGAATGATCGACAGCGGTGCCATGGGCGTGGAACGTTGGAGTAGTCCGCTGGCGCCGAGGCCTGGCGAGCGCTTGGCCTGATCTCGGCGGCGCGCCCTCGAGATGGTCGATTCCGTGCATCTTCGGCTGTCACATCCACCGCTCGCCGCTTGTCATGGGAGTAGTGACCCACGACCACCGGAGGAACAGCAATGCTGGAGAAGATCTTCTACACGAGCGTGCTCGTCAGCGACCAGGACAAGGCGCTCGATTTCTACACGAACGTCCTTGGCCTCGAGAAGCGCGTTGAGAACCCCACACCCGACGGGCCGCGGTTTCTGACCGTCGGCGTCAACGGGGACGACTTCCAGCTCGTTCTCTGGCCCGGGACACCTGGGCAGGCCGAGCCCGCGATGGGACGCCCCCCGGCGTCGATCACGATCGAGACCGACGATTGCCGCAGGACGGTCGAGGAGCTGAAGTCGCGCGGCGTCGAGTTCATCTCTGATCTGCTCGAGTTCCCGTGGGGCTACGTCGCGCAGTTCCAGGACCCCGACGGTAACCGGCTACAGATACGAGAGGGCCGCTAGCCCAGAGCGGAAACGGCTCGCCAAGGTCATGGCCGAGTACGCACGTCCGGTGTAGCTGCTGAGGCCGGCTCGCTCTTCCGGCTGCACGAACAAGTCGCATCGGTCATGTGTCATGCTGAGACGCCGGCTTGGCCGTCAGGTGACCTCGCAGCCCTGCATATAGATACTGATCTCCTCCACCTTCTTGGTCGTTGAGGGTGTCGTCCCGCCAAGAATCGCGGTAGTCACGTGATGCTTAGTGGCGACGAGCTTTCCTCCGAGCAGATGCTTCGCCGAGTTCAGGGTGGACCCGAGGGCCACACCTTCCTGCGTCTTCCAGTTCTTGAGCCGCGTGATCGTCAGCTTGTCATCGGGTCCATCGGTGCCGGCTCGCATAAGCATGCCGCAAACCCGGCCGTTTTTTAGCTCGAGGACCCCACCCTCCTCGGGGAAGTCGTTGGGATCGGTCGAGAGCCAGTCACAGGTATCGCGCCCGCCGGTCCCTACCCCGCAAAGACTCGTGCTCCCCCAAACGCCGAAGGCCTTCGCCTTGCTGATTCCGAACTTGATTTTGCCGATCGACTGAAACGGCACGCCTCCACGCGTGCACACGTTTCATCTGCATCCTCCTCGTCTCCATCCCCACGAGAGACCGGGGGGGTGATTGCCACCCTAACAGGAGCAGCAGCCCCGCCACGCCTCCGATCGCCGCCAGGATTGCCGACTCGGTCAGGAACTGGATGCTGATGTGCCGGCGGGTGGCTCCGAGCGCGCGCCGCAACCCGATCTCGCTCCGGCGCTCGAGCACCGAGATGACCATGATGTTGGCGATTCCGATCGCTCGCACCAGCAGCGCGACACCGCCCAGCCCCAACAGCAGCGTCGTGAACTGGCCCTTGGCCCCTGCTCGCGCCTGGAGCGAGTTCGAGGGCCGGCTGACCTGCGCTCCGTCGGGGTTCTGAGGGTCGGCGGGCGGTAACGCGACAGCAACGCCGTTATGCGGTTGTTATGGCGGCTGGTCAGTGCTGGCCGCTGGCCAGCGCCTCGACTTGGGCGACCGTGATCTGGCCGTGGGTGACGGCGACGCATGCCTTCCCGGCGGCAACGAATTGCCGGCTGTGGACGTCGACTCCAGCCGCGCTGATCATCTGCGGCGTCAACTGGCCTTGGGCAGTGGGGTCGGGGAACCCGGTGATTCCGTGGCTGCGCAGACAATGGGCGAACGCCAGCACCACCTGTTCGCTCGGTCCATGGCCGTCGGGCCGGTCGTTCCCCGGGGCGGGCAGGATGCCGCGGCACGCCTTCTCCGCGGTTTTGAATGCAGGCGAGTTGCCGACGCTCGCCGGGGCCATCATCGCGATCTTGACCGACCCGCCTCCCGGCGTAGTCGTCACGTGGGGGTCGGGAAAGTCGGCCACGCCGTGTTGGCGCATGCAGCGCGAGTAGGCGAACGCCTGCGCTGCCGGGCCACCTGCCGTGTGGGCGGGTACATGCGAGGGCGATGAACCGCAGCCCGCACAGACAGCCGCCGCGCCCGCGGTCGCCATCATCAGTGAGACCTTCACTTGTCGTGTCATGGCCGGCACTTGTACCGAGCGCCTGGTGACAGCTCCGTGCCAAGCACTGTGACGTCGCTGTCACGTCCGGTGAGGGATGCTTTGCAAGATCATGCGCGTTCTCATCGTCGAAGACCATGAACGCCTCGCCCGTGCGGTGGCAGAGGGGCTCCGTCGCGAGGGCATGGCTGTCGACCTCTCGTTCGACGGTGCCGACGCCCTCGCCCACGTCGCCGTCAACCGCTACGACGTAGTCGTGCTCGACCGCGACCTGCCTGCGGTGCACGGCGACCAGGTGTGTCGCAGGCTTGTCGAGCAGCAGAGCGAGACGCGCGTGCTGATGCTGACCGCGGCGAGCACGATCAGCGACCGCGTGGAGGGCCTCGAGCTGGGCGCCGACGACTACCTGCCCAAGCCATTCGAGTTCGCCGAGCTGGTGGCTCGGGTCCGCGCGCTGGGGCGGCGAGCGGCCCGGGCGCTCCCGCCAAAGCTGGTCCGCGGCGATCTCGCGCTTGACTCGGCGAGGCACGTCGCGTTCCGCGGCGACCGTCGTCTTTCCCTCAGCCCGAAGGAGTTCGCGCTGCTCGAGTACCTGCTCGCCGCCGATGGCCGGATCGTTTCGGCCGAGGAGCTCCTCGCCAAGGTATGGGACGAGGCGGCTGACCCGTTCACCAGCACGGTGAAGACGACCATCGGGCGGCTGCGCTCGAAGCTCGGAGATCCCCTGGTGATCGAGACGATCCGCGAGGTCGGGTACCGCATCTGATGGCCACCGCGGTGACAGCGCTGGTGCCTCGGCGGTGGATGGCGCTCCCGCGGCGCAGCGCGCGGTTGCGCCTGACGCTCCTGTACTCGGGGATGTTTCTCATCCTGGGGACCGTGGTGGTAGTGGTCATCTTCATGATTGGCTCGCACGGGAGCGTGATCGGTGAGAGCAATAGCGCCGCGGCACCCGTCAACGCCCAGGGCAACTCGCCGGGTCTGCACAGCGTTGTCTCGCTGCAGCACGCGGCCGACGTGAACCGGCTGCTGGCGGGCGCATGGGTCACGCTCGTGCTGACGGCCGCCGCGTCGGCGGTACTCGGCTGGTTCGTCGCCGGCCGCGTGCTTCGCCCGCTGCGGCAGATGACGACCGCCGCCCGGACCATCTCTGCGGGAAACCTCCACGCCCGCCTGGCCCTTACGGGCCCCGACGACGAGTTCAAGCAGCTGGGAGACGCCTTCGATGAGCTGCTGACCCGCCTGGAGGCGTCGTTTGCGGCTCAGCGCCGCTTCGTGGCCAACGCCGCGCACGAGCTGCGGACGCCACTGACGGTGGAGCGAACGCTCCTGCAGGTGGCGCTCGCGGATCCGAACGCGACCGCGACGAGCCTGCGCGCAACGTGCGGGGAGCTGCTTGCCTCCGGCCGCGAACAGGAGCAGCTGATCGACGCCCTGCTCACGCTCGCCACCAGCCAGCGGGGACTCGAGGCGCGCCAACCAGTGGACCTGGCCGTGGCCGCTGAGGCCGTGCTCGAGTCCGTGCGGTCAGAGGCTGACCGACTCGGCCTCGAGCTCAGCGCCGCCCTGGACACGGCCGGCACGAGCGGCGACCCGACGCTGATCGAGCGCCTGATCGCCAATCTCCTCGACAACGCCATCCACTACAACGAGCCGTCCGGGCGCGTGGACGTGCGGACTGCGACCGACGCGGACCGTGCGGTCCTGTCGGTCGCCAACACCGGGCCCTGGGTTCCGCCCGGGGAGATCGAGCGGCTGTTCGAACCTTTCCAGCGTTTCGCGCGCGAACGCACGGCGTCCGACCGCCACCGCGGGCTCGGCCTCTCGATCGTCCGCGCGATCGCCACCGCTCACGACGGGACCGTCACCGCGGAACCTAGGCCGGACGGTGGCTTGGTCGTGACCGTCAGCCTCCCGGCCGCGAGGGTGAGTGCTCGGCAAGCGGCGCCTCACAGGTGGCCGCCCAACGCCTGAGCGTGCTGCTCACGCTTCGCGAGGCTGAGCTTAGACGCTTAGGCCAGACTGAGCTCGGAGGCGGAGCTCGGCAGCGCGTTCGCAAGC
This sequence comes from uncultured Solirubrobacterales bacterium, assembly GCA_963794285.1. GTDB lineage: Bacteria > Actinomycetota > Thermoleophilia > Solirubrobacterales > Solirubrobacteraceae > Palsa-465. The sequence continues at coordinate 525,832 of CAWCDS010000003.1, read as the reverse complement.
TCGCGGCGGGAGCGGATGTCGAGCTTGTTGAACACGTTGCGCAGGTGCCGCTCAACGGTGCGGGGGCTGAGGAACAGCCGAGCATCCGGATTGGACAGCCCATCGCGGGCGAGCCGCGCGATCTGCCGCTCCTGTGCGGTCAGATCATCGCGCGTCTCGACGGTCCGCTTACGCACCTTCTCGCCCGACGCTTGAAGCTTACCGCGTGCGCGCTCGGCGAACCCCTCCATCCCGATCGAGGCGAACATTTCGTGGGCCGTGCGCGGCTGTTCGCGCGCATCGACGCGGCGATTGTTGCGGCGCAACCACTCGCCGTAGAGCAGGTGAGCCCGGGCGAGCTCCGGACGCCGCCGAGTCCTTGCCAATCTCTCGATCGCCTCGCGATGCAGGCGCTCGGCACTCTCACCCTCGCTCAAGAGCGCCCTGCAGCGCGCTTGGATTCCCCGGCCCCAGTCCGCACTGGATGTCGAAGTGGCCGCCATCATGCGCTCGAGCGCACCGGCCGCGAGGTCGGCCCTCGCGGCGCGGACCGCCGCTTCGATCAGCTCAGTCAGTGCCCACGGAGCGACCTGGAGCTGCGGTGCCTCCTCGGCCGCTCGTTGGGCCGCGGCGAGCGCCCGGTCGTAGCGGCCAAGCCCGTTGAAGAGGAAGTCGCCTTTGTGATCGCTTCGGCCTCCGCGATCGCGGCGGCAGCAGCACCAAAGTCGCCGCACCACGCGACGAGGATTGCCCAGTCGGCCAGATCGATCGGCAGTCGGACCGGCGCGCCCGCGTCGCGGGCCTCCTTGACATGGCGCGCGCCTCAACAGTGGCCCGGCCGCCTCACGTCCTTCGGTGACAACGGTGGCGAGGCTGTCGAGCAGCAGGTCGGATGCACGCAGGGGCGGGCGGGCCGCCGAGCCAACATGGCGGCGTGGGATACCTCGAGTAGGTTGCCGGCGGACGCAAAGCGACCGGCGAACAGCGCAGCTCCCCACGCGTCGAGGTAGGTCTCGCGCGCAAGCTCGAGGTCGAGCCGCTCAAGGCGTTGAGCAGCTTCCAAGAGCAGCGGCGGCGCACTGGTCCCCATGCTCGACGCGAACGCGATCTGACCCCGGAGCAACTCCACATGCGCCGTCTGCAGCTCGTCCAGCGTCGAGGCCTCGGCCAGCGCCAGCAGTTCGAGCGCGCCCTCGAAGACGCCGGCTGCGCGCCGCGACCGGGCTGATCCCGAGCACGGTGGCGATCTCGCCCGGCGCGAGCTCCTCCCAGCCGGCAAGGCGCAGAATCTCCTGAGCCTCTGACCCGAGACGGCCGAGCGCCGCCCGAATCGCCTCCATCTCCGGGGCCGGCGGGGGCATGCTCTGTACCGCAGCCGGCAATTCCCGGCGCAGGCGTTCAGCCAGCCGCTCGCGCCGGCGCTTAGAGCGCTGCTGATTGGACAGCGCGTGACGGGCGACGCCGTACAACCACAGGCGCCCGCCCTTCGCAGGCGGTACGTCGTCCAAGCGGCGCCATGCGACGAGAAACACCTCCGCGACCACATCGGCCGCGTCCTGCGCGTCGTTCGTGCGCCGCAGCACATAGGCGAGCAGAGCCCGACCGTGCTCGCCGTATAGGCGGTCGAAGCGGGCCTCGGCGCCCACACGCCGAGCCGTTCGGTGATTCCGATCTCTGCTCACGACTCCATATGTCCGGCTCGCCCGCCAGCGTTGCATGAGTGCGGAACGACGTCAGGCAAGGCGCCGCGCGCGGATCACGGCGTCGACGCCGGTTCCCGCCGCGGCCCGGGGTCGATCCTCCGCGACGTCGACCTCCCACCGATCATGATCGAGCGCGGCGACCGCGGTTTCGACCGAGACCTGGACCTGACCGGCCGCCGGCGTTGCGGCTCCCGTGACCGGGTCGACCGGCCGGTGCCCGACCAGCAGCAGAGTTCCGCCCGACGAGACCCCTGCCCCAATTCGCCGCACCATCTCCTCCATCGATCCCGCGACGTGGACGTACAGGCAGGCCACCAGGTCGTAATGACTCGGCCGTGGGACCCAGCTCGCGAGATCGGCCTCGACCCAGTCGATACGCTCGGCGACCTCTGTCCCGGCGGCCTCGGCCGTCGATCGGGCGTGAGCCAACGCGGCCGTGGAGAAATCGACCGCCGTGACCTGCCATCCGTGTGCAGCGAGCCAGAGCGTGTCGGACCCGTGCCCACATCCCGCATCAAGGGCGCGCCCCGGGCGCAGGCCCCTCGTCTCGGCGGTCAGATGCGCGTTCGGGGGGCGGCGCGCGACAGCGCCCGCGCGCTCGCGCAAGGTCCGAGACCATAGCTGTTCCCAGAAGTCTTGGTCATAGCTCGGCGTGGCCACGGTGTCCCCTCCGACGAGGCTACCGAGCTCGCCGTCGAAGTCAGCCGTGACCAGAAGCACAGCCGGGGCAGCGCTCGTCACTGATTGAGACAGTTGGCCCGTGCGGGCACGTCGGCGGTGCGGGATCGCCCCTCGCATGTGAGCATTTACCGAATGGACGCTGACGAGCGCTTGCGTCGTTCCCGCCTCGCGGCGCAGCGACTGACGCCGGCGACGGCATGCGCGAGCGCTGAGGAAGCAGCGATCGCCGTGATCGGCATCCAGGCTCAGGACCTCCGCGCAGCAGCACTTGCGCTGCGCTCCCGTGTGCCGGGCCTTACCCGAGGGGCCGTGCGGGCCGCGCCGCTTCTGCGGACGTGGACCGTCCGCGGCACGGTGCACCTGATCGCGGCATCAGATCGCTCGTGGCTGCATGCGCTGTTGGCCGAGCGCAACGCCCGCGTGTTCGGCGCGCGCTTCAAGCGCTTCGGCATCGTTGACGAGGTCAACGCCATGCGCAGGGATGTCGTTGAACTGTGTGCCGAGCGTCCCCGCAACCGGGCGTCGCTGCTCCGCGCCCTCCGCGATCGCGGCCACCCGTCGCTTGAGCAAGGTCCGATCAACACATTCGTTCCATGGCTTTCGACGCAGGGTCTGATCGTCACCGACATCGCCGGACTGCTGCACGCGGCCGACCCGCCGGCGGCCGTCGACCACGACGAGGCGCTCGCGATCCTGGGCGCCCGCTACCGCGCGGGCTACGGCCCCTGCGACGCGGCCGACCTCGCGAAGTGGTCCTCGCTGCCGATCACACAGGCGCGCCGGGCGCTCGACGCCGCCGGCCCGCAAAGCGACGCTGACGCTTGGCCCGCGGTGCAACCGCCACCGTGTCTGCTGCTCGCCGCCTTCGACACCCTGATGCTCGGGCACCGCTCCCGCCAGCCGTTCGTTGCCGCAGAGCACGACCGTCACGTCCTCAAGGGCGGCGGCATGGTCAAACCCGTCGTACTCAGCGGCGGGATCGCGACCGGCACCTGGTCCATTGAGAAGGGCCGTCCTGCGCAAGCGTGGTTTGGTCCGCCCGCGCCAGCTGCAGCGCTCGCCAGCGAGACCACGGATATAGAGCGGTTCCTCGCCACGTAACCGGACGCGCCTCACGCCGCATGGCCCGACGCTGTGCCGCTCGCACGGGCTGCCAGGCACGTCCACGTCGGGGAAGTCCCGTCGATCGCGGAACTTCACAAAACCGATGTAGTAGTCGGCGATCTGGCGCGCGACCGGCAGGTGGGCATCCGCGAACAGTCGCTGGTCGTTGGGCGACACAGGTTCGGGGCGGTCGCGATTTTCACGCGCATCACTAAACTAAAGCGGCCAGATGGGGCTTGCGACAGAGCCGGGCATGGCCTTTTCCCAGAGCTCGCAGAGGCGCTTGAGGTCGGTGTGGGTCAGGTGGTCGAGCAACAATTTGCGGACCACCGTGTGGTGTGTGAGCTGTGCGGCGCGCAGCCGTGCGAGACCTTCGGCCGTCAGTCCAACAAGTTGGCTGCGCCGGTCGGCTGGGTTTGTGGTGCGCTGGACGAGGCCGGCCGTCGCGAGCCGGTCGATCGATCGCGAGACTCCGCTCGGGCTGAGGTTGCGCTGCACGCCCAGCTCGCCGATCGGGAGTGATCGTTCGGGCGCGGTCACGAGCGTGATCAACACCCCGTAGGCGTCGACGCCGAAGGCGTGCTCGGCCAGCAATCGGCGGTCGAGCTCGCGAAAGACTGCCGAGTGCACTCGCAACATGCCGCGCCATGCCCGGAATTCATCGGGCGTGAACGGGTCTGGCTCGGGCGCCCCGTCGAGCTCGATCCCGTTCCCCGGTTCGGCTGCCGCGTTACTTGACATGCGCAAATAACCGCCATATTGTTTGCACCATGCAAATATTCTACTCCGCTTCTGCCAAGGAGTTGCAGATGATGCCAGCGACCACCGTCCCGTCGACCGTGTTGGCGCCAGACGAGGGCCTTCGCCTCCAATCGGGGCCGGGACGAGATCTCATCTTCAAGGTCACCGGCGAAGACACAGCAGGCGCGCTTGACTACTTCATCGTCGAGGTCGGACCGCACGGCGGGCCGCCGCTACACGTGCACCACAGACAGGAGGAGACGATCCACGTCCTCAAAGGACGGTTCAAGGTCAGGATCGGCGACGAGCTCTTCCAACTCGACGAAGGCGGCTTTGCATATCTCCCGTCGAAGATCCCTCACGCGTTCCTCAATCTGACCGACGACCCCGGCGAGATCATCGTCGTGTATACACCCGGCGGCGGACACAAGTTCTACGAAGAGCTCGGGCCAGCTACGCGCAACGGAGCGCCCGACCGAACCGTCGTCGCGGCCATCTTCGAGAAGCACGGCATGTCTCTGCTTGGACCGCCGCTCACAGCCGACTGACCGATTCGGACGCGTGCCAAAACACGCGCGGCCTATCCCGCGGATAGCATCGCGGCGTGCCACAGACTCTGAGACTCGTCGAGCACCCGGTCCTCGCCGATCGTCTTACGGTGCTGCGCGATCGGGAGACACACCACGGCGCCTTCCGCCAGGCACTGTTCGACGCCGCGGCGATCATGGCCGTCGAGGTAGCGAGGGAGCTTCCGGTCAGGGAGGTCGAGATCCGCACTCCACTTGAGGCCACGCGCGGCGTGCGCTTGCGCGACGAGGTGACTGTCGTGCCTGTCCTGCGCGCCGGATTGGGGATGGTCGAAGGCTTTCTGCGGCTGCTTCCGGATGCGCGCGTCGGCCACGTGGGCATCTACCGCGATGAGCGGGCGCACGTGCCGGTCGACTACTACGAGCGGCTGCCGCCCGGGCTGCCCTCGGCCCGTGTGTACGTGCTCGATCCGATGCTCGCCACCGGCGGGAGCGCCGTGCACGCGCTGCGCCACCTGAAGCGGGCCGGGGCCAGACAGCTCGAGCTGGTCTGTCTTGTGGCCGCTCCCCCGGGGGTCGAAGCCGTCAGCGCGGAGCACCCGGATGTTCCGATCTGGACAGCGGCGGTCGATCGCGAATTGGACGAGAACGCCTACATCCGGCCGGGATTGGGCGACGCCGGGGACCGCGTGTTCGGCACGGCCTGATCGTGGTCCAGCCACTTGTCCGGCGCGCGGTGCTGGTAGGAGGCCAGACGGTCCAGGAGCACGGGGGCGGACCGCTCGACCAGGAGCGTGCCGAGGTACTCGGCGCTGAGAAACCGCTCGGTGACGGCGTGCTCGAGGAACCGGAGCAGCGGCTGCCAATAGTCGGCAACGTCGAGCAGGCCGAGCGGCTTGCGGTGCAGTCCGAGCTGGCTCCAGGTGAACAGCTCAAACAGCTCATCGAGCGTTCCGGTGCCGCCGGGAAGCGCGATGACCCCGTCGGACAGTTCGGCCATGAACGCCTTGCGCTCGTGCATCGTCTCAACGATGTGCAGCTTCGTCAGGCCGACGTGTGCGATCTCGTGTTTGACCAGCTGGCTCGGGATCACGCCGATCACGGTGCCCCCGGCGGCGAGCGCCCCGTCAGCGAGTGCCCCCATCAGGCCGACGCTCGCGCCCCCATAGACGATCTCCAAATCGCGCTCGGCCAGCAGGCGGCCGAGGCCGCCGGCCGCCTCCGAGTAATCCGGCAGCCGGCCCGAGCTCGACCCGCAGAACACAAGAATGCGCTTCACCGTCGGGAGCGTAGTGGCCGCCGATCGTGATCCGATGCAACAGAGGATCCGAGTAGTGTTGGAGCCACGTCGACTGGCCGAACGTGCGCCTTGTCCCGCCGATGCTCGTGCCGTACGGGTTTGTGCCGCTGACTCGATCTAGCGTTGTTTGTGGCCGGTGCTGAGCAGGTACATCTGCGGGACGTGGATGGTGTCGTTGATGCGGAAGTTTTCGTAACGGCGGATCCAGGCGGCGCGGGCCTCGCGGACCTGCGCGGCCGATAGTCGCTGCAGGCGCGCGCGAACGGGCGGGGAGGTGCGGAGGACCCAGGACCAGATCGCTTCGCCGCTGTGTCCGTGCAGCCACCAGACGCCTTCCTCGGTCTCGAGGTCGAAGCTCGGAAGCAGCCGGGCCGCGCTGGTCTCGGATGACCACAGCCGCGAAGCCGTGCACGTCGGCGCGCATCCCTGCCAAAGATCACGGCCCGGGTCCGCGATCCATGCTGTTATGGCAAGCCGCCCTCGACAGACGCGAGAGAGCTCGGCCGCAGCCCGCTGCGGATCGGGCGCGAAGATGACGCCAAAGCTCGAGACCACCACGTCGAAGCTGTCGTCGTCGAACGGCAGCGACTGGCAGTCGCCGATCTGCCAATTGACCGGTTCCGGGCGTCGACTTGCCCGCGCGATCATGCCGGGCGCTAGATCGATGGCGGTCACCTCGGCGCCCGTGCGTGCAGCCCGAGCCGCGATCGCACCCGGACCGCAGGCCACGTCAAGGACGCGCTCGCCCGGACGCGGATCGAGCCGGTCGATCAGCCGCTTGTGGATCGGCGCGTATGCACGCTCGCGCAGCTCGTAGTCCGCCTCACCCCACCAAACGGCTGGATCGTGTGCGCTCGTTCGTACATGTGCTTGGTGGTGCGAAGACTGGTCCACGGTTGCTGTCGGTTGTTCGGCGATGTTTCGATCCTGCGTTTCCGGAGGTGTACGCGGTGGTCCTTTGACCGGACTTAGCCTGTCCTTAGACCACGATGGGCGCGAGGTCGGTGCGCGCCAGAGCGTCGACCCGCGGGACATGCAGCGACGAGAGAGGATCCCGATGAGCCTCCCGCGCTTCACGCGCGGAGCGGGTCCTGTGACACCGGGGCGAGCGGATAAAACTTCCTAAATCGCCTTGCAGCTGTAGTCAGCCCGTCGTACCGTGGATGGAGTCGAAGGGAAGTATCCCCACGACGGACGTCGTCAGCACGGCGCGTGCGCGCCCGGTGTCCGTGGCCCGAGTGGGCGGAGAAACCTTCGCGGCCTGTCACCACTGACCCGCGGAGTTCTAACATGCCTGCTCTTCCTCACCGCAACGCCAATGCCGCACCCGCCCGGCGGCCAAAGCGACGCCGCCTGCAGACCTCCCGCCGGGACTGGATCATGGGCACGCTTATCGAGCTCGACCCGGCATCCGACAAGATCACGATCAGAGTCCAGAGCGGCGGCCATCCAGTGCCGGCGCCCGGCGACGAGGTGACCGTGGACGTCTCCTCGGCGCGTATCCGCGCGACCGACGGCGACGGCGACGGCCGAGCCGGCCTGACCGACCTGTTCCCTGGCGATCTCGTGCACGTGACCCTCCACTCGCCCCCGCAACGCACCCCGATCGCGCGGCGCGTTCAGCAGAAATCGCCCGGAGCACCCCCCGGCGGGCTGAAGCCCATCTGGCAGCCGGGGTGGCCGTGACAACCGGGCAGGTGGATCAGTCGGCGGGCTCCAGCACGAATACCGGGATCTCCCGGTCGGTCTTGGTCTGGTACTCGGCGTAGTCCGGCCAGACCGCCACGGCGCGCTTCCACCACGTCGCGCGCTCCTCGCCGGAGACCTCGCGCGCGGTGTAATCACCCCTGCTGCCTTCGTCCTGAAGTTCCACCAATGGATGCTCCACGAAATTGCGGTACCACACTGGATGCTGGGGTGCGCCACCCTTAGATGCGACCGCGGCGTATACGCCATCGTGCTCGACCCGCATGACCGGGTTCTTGCGAAGCTTGCCCGAACTCGCGCCGAGCGATGTGATCACCACTACCGGGACGCCCCTCAGCGTCGTCCCCTTGGTGCCACCGGAGCTCTCATACTCGGCAACCTGGTTGCGGACCCACTCCGAAGAGCTCGGTTCATATTCGCCCGTCAGCGGCATCGTTTCTCCTTTGAGCTGGTACAGCAGGAAGGTTAGAAAACCGCCCTGGCCATTTGCTCGCTGACCGGGGAAGCGTGACGCTCGGTCTACCGCCAGCGGAACCGCTGGCGCGCTGTCCTACAGCGCCTGCCCGCGCAGGCCCGCTTCGTGATCGTGCCACGGAAGTCGTAGGACCTGGATGGGGTTTGGCCGTTGAGAACGTGCCAGAACGTTCCGTTCGCGGTGTACGCGGAACCGCTCGCGCGGAAGGACAGCTGGCATCGCAGCTTCCATGCGCTGATGCGTCCGCAGTCGAGGGACAGGCGAGAACGCGTGTGTGTTCGCCGCTGGACCATCGCCTGTGCGTAGGAGCGGGCATCAGCGTCGGTCAGCGTCGGCGCAACGGGATCGGTCGGAGTGGCGGGCATCGACGCGATGCCCGGCTGCGCGACCGATGACGCAACGGAGCTTGCCCATCCGAGGAGCTGGTCGCCACGGGCGTAGTAGCCGGGCAACGCGGTGTCGGTGCAGTCCTTCGGTCCCATGTCGATGACACCGATCTGCACGGGCCGGTTCTCGGCATCAAATGTCAGCAACGGGCCGCCGCTGTCACCCGAGCACACGCCGGAGAAGTAGCCCGGTGCCTGGATCGCGCACGTCTGCCAGTGGCCGTCGAAGAGGTCATCGAACTGTGCGCAGTATCCGGCGTCCTGGACGTCCGTCGTCGCTGAGCGGAGCACGGTGCCGAGCGTTCCGCTGTCATCGAGACCCCATCCGGCGACCACAGCCGGCATTCCGGGCGTGTAGAGGTAGCGCTCGCTGTTCGCGGCGAGACGGACAGGCGGAGCGGTACTCGGCTCGGTCAGGACAAGCAGGGCGGCGTCGGCGGCGTCGGTCACGTCGTCGTAGTTCGGGTTCGCCAGCGCCTGGCTGACATCGCTGACCTGTCGGTTGGACTCGTCGCTCCAGTCAGCGACGCCGGTCACGACCCGGAACCCATCCGCCGCGAGCGGCTGGCGCGTCGTTTCGTCGAGAACGCAGTGAGCCGCGGTCAGGACGACGTTCGCGGAAATGACGGTGCCGCTGCACGCGTATTGCGGGCTGCCGTCGGCGTCGAACCAGACGATGAACGCGGCATAGGCGTAGTGCTGCTGGTCAGCAGCGGCTCCGCCGACGATGGCCTCGCGCGCGCTCGGCGCGGACGCATGCCGGTCTGCGGTTGCAAAAAGCGCTTTGTAAATGGATGACAGCGCGCGTGTGCGCGCAGTGGTCAAACGACCGATCGAGGCCGACGCCGACGAGGGCGCTCCAGTGAGCGCTGTCATCGCGATCAAGGCTGAGATGAAGGCGATCCGTCGCCTCATGCCGTTGACAGTACGCCGGATACAGGAGCAAAACATCCGTACGGACAGCGGAGATACCGAGCTGACCGCTCGGCGCTACTAAGTAGTCCCCACGATGGCGAGCGCGGGAAACCCCGTGCGCCCCATGCCGGCAACCGCCGATTACAGGGCAAGCTGCATCGAAATAGGGGGAATCTGAGTCGTTGGGTCGGACGCGCGAGCGTCGTCGGCCTGCTTGCAGTCCTGTGCTTTCCCGCGGGATTCTCGATCCTGACTCAGCGCCCGGTCGCGACGCTGTCGCAGCGTGCCACGACGCGAACCGGACAAGCGCGATCTACGCGGACGCGCGAGCTACGCCTCCACGCCGGCACGCAGTTTGACCGCCACATCGTCGACGCCCTGATCCGCGCCCTCGCACACTCAATCGATGCCGGAGCGCTCGACCCGGACCACGGAGCGGTACCGCGAGCAGCGTAAGCGCGTTTGCAGGGTTGGGCTCTGAGACCACGTCGCTGGTGGCAGCCACGATCCGCTGAACCGCGTCGCGAGTTGCGCGGCGTCCATCTGGCATCGTTATCTCGATGAGGGTCACCCTCCAGCGCCACGCGCTCGGGATCACCTGGGTTGAGCAGAGCGCGACGGCGCGCGCCGCGCACGCGCTCGCCGACGACCGGCGCGTCTGGCTGATCGACCCCTTTCAGGACGCCGACGCGCTGGCGGCGGTCGCGGAGCTGGGCGCACCCGCAGGCGTGCTCCAGCTGCTCGACCGACACAACCGCGACTGCGAGGCGATCGCGCAGCGGCTCGGCGTGCCTCTCTCGCGGCTCCCGGTCGAAGCGACCGCGACGCCGTTTGAGGCGATCTCGGTGATCTCGCACAGGGCGTGGCATGAGGTCGCGCTGTGGTGGGCGCAGGAGCGGGCGCTGGTGGTTGCCGAGGCGATCGGAACCTCACCGGCGTTCGCGCTCGGGCGCCCCGCCGGCGTCCATCCGATGCTGCGTTTGACTCCGCCACGGGGGCAGCTTTCGCGGTTCGAACCGGAGCGGCTGTTCGTCGGCCACGGCACGGCGATCGAGTCCGGCGCGGACGTCGCGCTGCATGAGGCGCTCGCACACTCACGTGACGACATACCACGCTTGCTGCTCAGCCTCCCGAAGCTGCTGCGCGACGTCCGCCGCGGCACCTGAGCTGAGCGCCGATCGCGCGCGAGGAGTAGTGCTTGCCGGCCATCCGGGAGGCCCGTCCTAGGCCTGACCCCCGATCAGCTCCACGGCCGCGGCCACCAACTCGGCGTTGTCGGTGGCGGGACGGCCGTCGGGCAGCACCAGCGTGTCCTCTAGCCCGACGCGCACGTCGTGTCCAGCGGCGCCCGCGGCCGACAGCACCTCCCAGGTGTTGTCGTCGTAGCCATGCCAGAGCTGCGCGACCCCCGGGGGGATCAGTGCCCCGATCGCGCGGGCCTGCTCCGCGCCACCGTCGACCTCGACCAGCGCCCGCACGATCTGGTGTATGAATGGGCTGCGCACCAACTCCTCAGCGTCGGCCGGAGTCGCGAGACCCGCCTCCACGCCGACGCCGGCGTGCAGCGCCGCGCGGGCGATGCCGGCCCAGCCGAGCTCCGAGAGGTTCACGGAAATGAAGTCTGGCCGTTGCCGCCAGTGCTTGATCGCGGCGGCGCGCGCGAACGGATCAGGATCGATCGACCCCGAGGTGGACAGACCAATCGGCAGCCTCGGCGCTGCGGCGCGAATCGCAGCAACGGCGGCATCGCAGGCTCGCGCCGCCAGCGTCTGAGCGCCACTGCGATCACGTGGGTGCACGTGGACCGCAAACGCGCCGATCCTCCGGACGGCAAGCGCGTCGGCAGCGAGCTCGGCCGCGCTCTGCGGGACTGCCGGATGCTCAGCGCGCGTGCGCCCACCGTTCAAGCAAGCCTTGACCGCCATCGTGTCCCGAAGTGTCCCGCAACGGACAAGCCCGATCGAAAATCCCGCTCCGAGCCGTCAGAGCGGCCGCGGAGGGGTAGGCTCGGGTTCGTGGAACCCAGTGCGCTCGTCGTCCTGGAAAACGGTCAGGAGATCTCGTTCTCGTTCGAGGACATGCTGAAGTACCAAGGAGGCGGCTCCCCGGGAGGGGTCGCCCATGCGTTCAAGGTCCTCGAGCGCTCGCTGCCGCTGCTCGCGGCCGCGGGCTACGCCGAACGCCGCGAACTGCTGATTGCGACGGCGTTTGGCGGACCGGGCGCCCGCGACGCGTTTGAGCTGGTGACACGCGCGGTGAGCGACCAGCGCTTCACGATGGACCCGTCGTTGGCCCGGCCCGAGTTCGGGCGTGCGCGTGAGCGCTTCGTCTTTCGCCTGCGCTACCGCGCCAGCGCGGTGATCCTGACCCTGCGCCCCGGGTTCGTGAGCGACGAGTTCATCGACCTGACGAGACGGGCAAACCGGAGCGTCGCCGAGGAGCGCCGCCTCGACGAAATGAAGAGCGAGATGGCCTCGCGGGTGATGTCGGCGGGCGCAGCGGAGGTCTACGACGTCACGGTTTAGTTGTGATCTCAACCAGACTAGCGCCGGCGCCGCTACGCTAGACATGCCCTCGCCGCCACCGATGCCGCGTCCGAGTGAGCGCCCGCTTACAATTCGGCCACAGGCCTCTATGTGGTGCAGGGCATGCTCGCCAAAGATCCGTACCATGGGCGGGTTCGAGGACCTTGCCGCACCGCACTATGCGAGTGCGCGCGACACGTATTCGACGAAGGAGATTCCTTGCGCATCCTGATTCTCGGTGGAGACGGCTTCTGCGGCTGGCCCACGTCCCTGCACCTGTCGGCTTGTGGCCACGAGGTCGCGATCGTGGACAACCTCGCTCGGCGCAACGCCGACGTGGAGCTCGAGGCGGAGTCGCTGACCCCGATCAGGCCGCTCGGAACGCGGCTGGAAGCCTGGCGCGAGCTGACCGGGCGGGAGATCGCCTTCCACCGCTTCAACGTCGCCGTCAACTACCGCGAGTTGCTGGATCTGCTGCTGGACTGGCAGCCCGAGGCGATCGTCCATTTCGCCGAGCAGCGCGCAGCGCCGTACTCGATGAAGAGCTCGTGGCACAAGCGCTACACGGTCAGCAACAACGTCAACGCGACCCACAACCTGCTCGCCGCACTCGTCGAATCGCAACTCGACGCGCATGTCGTACATCTCGGCACGATGGGTGTCTACGGCTACGGCACGGCCGGCGTGAAGATCCCCGAGGGGTACTTGCGGGTCCGCTTTGACACCGATGCGGGGACCGAGGTCGAGCAGGAGATCCTCTACCCGGTGAATCCGGGCAGCGTCTACCACATGACCAAGACGCAGGACCAGCTGCTGTTCGCGTTCTACAACAAGAACGACGGAACGCGGGTGACCGATCTGCATCAGGGCATCGTGTGGGGCACGCAGACCGCCGAGACGCGACTCGATGAGCGCCTGATCAACCGCTTTGACTACGACGGCGACTACGGCACCGTGCTCAACCGCTTCCTGATGCAGGCCGCGGTCGGCTACCCGCTCACCGTTCACGGCACGGGCGGCCAGACCCGCGCGTTCATCCACATCCAGGACACGGTCCGGTGCATTCAACTCGCGATCGAGAACGCCCCCGAGCCCGGAGAGCGCGTTCGCGTGTTCAACCAGATGACCGAGTGCCACCGCGTGGCCGAACTCGCGAAGCTGGTCTCGAGCCTGACTGGGGCCGAGATCGACTACGTCGAGAACCCGCGCAAGGAAGCTGCGGAGAACGAGCTGTTCGTCGAGAACGGTCAGCTGGTATCGCTTGGTCTCGAGCCGATCCGGCTCGCTGATGATCTCCTCTCCGAGGTCACCGAGATCGCCCGGGCGTACGCCGATCGGTGCGACAGAACGAAGATCCCGTGTAGCTCGAAGTGGATCCAGCGCAAGGAGATGGCCACGCAGCCGGCGTAGCGTTCCCGGCAGCCGATCGTCAGCCGATCAGCTGCTTGCCGGCGTCATTGCTCCAGGCAACCGAGTCGAGGTAGTGCTGTGAGGATCCTTCGAGGATCTGGTCGGCGTGATCGAAGTTGCCCTGCTCGATCGCCATCACGCACTCGAGCAGCCTCCCCGGACCGGCATGGTCGATCAGCGCATCGCGCATCGATGGGGTCAGCGGCAGGTCGTGTAGCGCCGTGTACATGTTGGTGTCGTTGAGCGCATCGAGCACCGAGAACAGGCCGAGCGTGAACAGCTCCGCCGGCGGACCGTCCTGAGGCTGGCCGGCGCACTGGCAGAAGTTCGCGCGGATCAGCGCCGTCACGAACAGCTCGCGTGGCTTGTCGCCGAGGTCCGCGAAGATCGACAGAGTCGCCCAGCGACGGAGCGGCTCGATCCCGAGCAACGCGACCGCCTGCTTGATCGAGCTGATCCGCCCGCGCATGCCGAAATAGGCGCTGTTGATGTACTTCAACAGCCGGTAGCTGAGCCCGACGTCGCTGGAGATGACCTGCCCGAGATCCGCGAGCTCAATTGTGGGGTCTTGCAGAGCAGCCGCGAGGCGCATCAGTGCGAGGCGGCTCGGGAGGATCGCGCGGGTGCCGATCAGATGCGGGCGGCAGAAGAAGTAGCCCTGGAACAGGTCGGCTCCGGCGGCCTTCGCCAGTCGAAAGTCCTCGTAGCTCTCGATCTTCTCAGCGACCAGCGTCAGCCCGTAGGGGCTGAGCTTGAAGGCTTGGCGCGCCAGCTCTCGCGGCCCGAGCGCGACCATGTCGAGCTTGACGATGTCGACCATCTCCAGCAGGGGTTGATCCTCGAGCCCACCGGAGTAGTCGGAGAGCGCCAGCTTGTAGCCGGCAACACGCAGCTCCTGCAGGAGCTCGAGCATCGCCTGATCGAGGAACGGTGCCCGGCGCAGCTCGAGCACGACTCGGTCGGGCGGGAGGTTGCGCACGAGATCGAGGGACAGGAACTCGGGCGTGACACTGATCCAGGCTCGAGTCTGACCGACAAGCTGCTCGAGCCCGATCTCGCTGAGGGCATTGAGCGCGACGCGCGCCGTTGTCAGCGCCTCATCGTCGACGAGCGTCAGCTCGGCGTCGCTGCGGGGGTAGACAAGCTCGTATCCCTCGACGGATTGCTCCCCGTCGAGGATCGGCTGCCGGGCTAGAAAGACGCTGGTCATATTGGCACAGGAAGTTGTCCCTGGTCCGGTACTCGGCACCGGCCTCCGACACTTGAGGGCAGGTCTTGAAGCTGCTCACGCTCGGGGTCAAAAGCCTCTCGAGCAGGGGCCGGTCGCTTGGTTGGGATGCGGCCGCATGTTGTGCTGTTCGGACCGAACAGCATCACCGTCCGACCTACGCACCGGGTTGGCTCGCCCGCCACCGGTTCGTCCCCGCGCTCGCCGGCAGTGGCCCGGCCGCCAACTCGCTGCAACTACTGCACTAGCCGGGATCCGTCCGCGTACAGCGCCGAGCTGTCCACGTCGGTGATCGAGGTGTGCCCGGTGAGTCCGAGCGCGACGTCCATGTCGGCTTTCATCACCGCGAGCACGTGACGCACGCCGCGCTGCCCGCGCGCGGCAACTGCCCACGCCCACGCGCGGCCGACTAGGACCGCGCGGGCGCCGAGCGCGATCATCTTGACGGCGTCAAGGCCGGTGCGGACGCCGCCGTCGGCCAGCACTTCAACGTCGGCGCCGACGGCGTCGACGATCGCGGGAAGCGCCCGCACGGTCGACGGCACCGAGTCGAGCTGGCGCCCGCCGTGGTTGGAGACGACCACTCCGTCGACGCCGGTCGCGACAGCACGGCGAGCATCCTCGGCATCCAGCACGCCCTTGACGACCAGACGGCCGTTCCAGTGCTCGCGAACCCAGGCGACGTCATCCCAGGTGACGCTCGGGTCGAACTGCGCATCGACCCATTGCCGGAAGGCGTCGGGTGTGCGCGCGCCGGGGACCGCGTTCTCCAGGTTGCCGAAGGTCAGCGGCTTGCCGCCGATCGGGACGTCGCGCAGCCAACTGGTGTGGCTGACGAGGTCGAGACCGCGCCGGGCCTTGGCCCACGTCGAGGGCCTGCCGCCGATCGCGTTGCGGATGTCGCGGTGGCGGGCTCCGACGACCGCCAGATCGACGGTCAGGAGCAGCACCGGCGCGCCGACGGCTTGCGCGCGCGCCATCAGCTCCGCGGCGTAGCCGCGATCACGCATCACGTACAGCTGGAACCACGGCGGCGCGGAGGTGGCGCGCGCCACCTCCTCGATGCTGCAGATCGAGACCGTCGACTCGACGAACGGCACGCCGGCTGCTTGCGCGGCACGTGCAGCCTGAACCTCGGCCCGACGCGCGAACATCCCGCACAGACCGACCGGCGCGAGGATCAAGGGCAGAGCGAGCTGCTGGCCGAGCACGGTGACGGCGGTCGCCCGGGTGGAGACATCGCGCATCACGACCTGGCGGAGCAGGACGCGCTCGAGGTCAGCCACGTTCGCGCGCATTGTGGCCTCGTCGTATGCGCCGCCGTCGATGTAGTCGAACAGCTGGCGCGGTAGCCGGCGGCGCGCGAGCTCGCGGTAGTCGAGCACCGTCGCGGGCGCGACTGCGAGCGGGCGATCGGCAGCGAATCGCATCCACGCGAGCCTATTCGATCGTGCGTCACGGGCGGCCCGCGCCCGGCGTGGAGACCCGAACCGTGAGCACTTGCCCCGTGCGCTCGCCGTCGCTCGTGCTCGTGATCCCGCGCCATTCTCTGGCGACGATGCACAGGGTTCTGCGGTCATCTCCGCCGAGCATGCAGGCAAAGCAGCCGCGATCGACGTCAATCGTCTGGAGTACCTCGCCACCTTCGCGGACGCGCGTGCAGCGCTTGTTGGGGACGTCGGCGTACCAGATCGCGCCTTCTGAATCGAGGCAGATGCCGTCCGGCACACCGTCGCCGAGATCGGCCCACACCCTCCGGTTCGACAGGCCGCCGTCCGCGTCTAAGTCGAACGCCGTCAGCCGCCGTCCGTAGGACTCCGCCACGATCAGCGTGGAGTCATCCGGGGTGATTGCCATCCCGTTGGGGAAGGCGATGCCGTCGGCGAGGACGCGTGGCGGACCGTCGGCCGGGACCACGGCGATCAGTCCGGGCGCGAACTCCTCCCCTGCCATCAGATCAAACCCGCCGCCATTGACGAACGCGTTGCCGCGGCCGTCGACGACGATCTCGTTGCCCGGAGGTCGGTCGCTCAGGCCGCTGAGATCGGCATGGGTGCACAGCGATCCGTCGGGCTCCAGCCTCAGCAGCGCGCGATCGCGTGCCGAGACGACAAGCAGGGTTCCGCCCGGCAGCCAGTCGATGCTGAATGGGAACGAGGCCACGTGGGCGATCACCTCGCTGTTGCCCTCGAGGTCGACCGCGATCAGCTCCTCCGCGCCCCAGTCGCAGAACCACAGGCGGCCCTCGTGCCAGCGCGGCGACTCGCCGAACGCGATGCCACTCATCAATGTCTGCAGCGCCGGCATCGCGCCTACACCTGCTGGCGGCGGTAGGTGGCGATCAGCACGCCGGTGCTCGTCGGGGTCACGTCGATCAGCTCGAGCCTGGCGAACGCCCCGCCGTCGGGAAACAGACGCCTGCCGGATCCGAGCACCAACGGGTGGATCGTGAGCAAGAACTCGTCGATCAGCTCGCGGCGCAGCAGCGACTGGACGAGCACACCGCTGCCGAAAATCCCGAGATCGTGGTCATGCTCGGTCTTGAGGGCAGCGACCGCATCGGCCGCGTCGCCTCCGAGCAGCGTCGAGTTCACCCACGGCAGCGGTTCGGTGAGCGTCCTCGACGCGACGTACTTCTGCCGGCTGTTGAGGACCTCGGTGAACGGGTTGCCATCCGTGCGTCCCGGCCACACCTCGTAGAACTGCTCGTATGTGCGCCGGCCGAACAGCAGCGAGCCCTCGCCCGCCATTCCCTTGCCCATCACCTCTGCCATCACCGCGTCCCCGTACGGAACCGCCCAGCCGCCGTGCTTGAAGCCGTCGCGCGGATCCTCGTCAGCCCCTGCCGGCGCCTGCATCACGCCGTCGAACGTAACGTGGTTGATGACGACGATCTTCCCCATCGGGCGACTCCTTGGCTCGGCCTGACAGAACTAGACGGTACAGTACTACAAAGCAGAACTAGACCGTCCAGTACCAATGACAGAACACGCGGTACGGTGGCCAGAACTAGACGGTCCAGTACCGCTGGGATAGGCTTGCACGGTGCCGGTGAGCAACGACCAGGAGGACGTCGACCACCTCGACCTCGATCGGAGGCGGTCGACCCGCAAGCGCAAGGCGATCCTCGACGCCGCGACGACGGCGTTCCTTCGCAACGGCTACCTCGGCACGACGATGGACGAGATCGCCGCGGTCGCCGGGGTGTCGAAGCAGACCGTCTACAAGCACTTCGAGATCAAGCAGCGGCTGTTCTTTGAAATCGTCATCACCGCGGTCGACGAGGTCAGCGACCCCAACTACGCAGAAGTCCTCGGCCTCAAGGACACGGGCGACCTCGCCGCTGACCTGACCGACCTCGCGCGCCGTCAGCTCGCGCGGGTGATGCAGCCCCGGTTGCTGCAGCTGCGCCGGCTCGTGATCGCTGAGGCCGGCCGCTTCCCCCAGCTCGGCAAGATCTTCTACGAGCGTGGTCCGGGACGGACGATCGAGGCCCTGGCTGGCGCATTCAAGAGACTCGCTGCGCGCGGTCTGCTGCAACTGGACGACCCGTTGCTTGCCGGCGCCCACTTCAACTGGCTGATCATGTCGATCCCGCTGAACGAGGCGATGCTGCTCGGACGCGACAACCCGCCGCCGGCCGCGGACCTCGACCGCTACGCGCGCGCCGGCGTCAACGTGTTCCTCGCCGCGTACGGCGCCGGCTGACCTCGATGAGGGGCTTGCGCCGATTGGCGGCCGGGATGGCAGTGGTCGCTGCTTGTCTCGGGGGCCCGGTGATGATGCTTGCAGGGTGCCGCTCGCAACCGGCGCCGCCACTGGTCACGATTGTGCAGACCAGCCGTGACCTCTCACAGCGGCTGACAGCACTGGCAGACCGGCGGTTCGGAACGAAGCTGCCGGCTGGTGTCCCCGTCCTTCACGTCGACGACACCGTCCGCTACCAGCGCGTCGAGGGCGTCGGCGCGGCAATGACCGACACGTCCGCCTGGCTGCTTTACGACCAGCTCTCGGCCGGCACCCGAGCAGCGGTGATGAACAGGTTGTTCGGCAGCAGCGGGATCCGCCTTGGCTTCATCAGAGTGCCGATCGGCGCAGCCGACTTCACGCGGAATGGCACTCCGTACTCCTACGACGATCTATCTCCGGGACAGTCGGATCCGACGCTGCGCCGGTTCTCGATTAACCACGATGAGAAATACATCATCCCGATCTTGCATCAGATGCTGCGGATCAATCCGCGGATCGAGATTCTTGCAAGCCCGTGGAGCCCCCCGGCGTGGATGAAGAGCAACGATTCGCTCGGCAACCACGCGGACCGCGGAAGACTGCTCGCAACCGCCTACGGTCCGCTGGCACGGTACTTCGTCCGGTTCATCGACGCCTACACGAGACGGGGCGTCAGGATCGACGCGGTCTCGGCGCAGAACGAGCCGGGGCAGGGAGCAAACTATCCGGGCCTGAATCTGCCCGAGAGGGCCGAGGCGCGCTTCATCTCGCGTTACCTTGCGCCGACGCTCGCCGCCGCGGACCTTCACCCGCGCATCTACGCGCATGACTACAAGTGGTTGTTCTGGCACCGGGTGGCGGCACTCGTGTCGCAGCCGACGGTTGCGAGGGCGATCGCTGGGATCGCATGGCATTGCTACGACGGGAACCCAAACGTGATGAGCGCGCTGCACCGAGCGCATCCCAGGCTGGATCAGATCGAGAGCGAGTGTTCGAGTCCGATCGCCCCTGGCTCTCCCGCCGAGCTGATGATCGCGTCATTTCGCAATTGGGCAAGCGGCGCCCTGCTCTGGAACCTCGCGCTCGACCCGAGCGGCGGACCGGTGGAGCCCCCGAACAACGGGTGTCCGCGTTGCACGGGCCTCGTTACGGTCGATGAACGCGCCCACTCGGTCAGCTACGGCTCTGACTATTACGAGCTTGGGCAGTTCAGCGCGTTCGTCCAGCCCGGAGCCCGGAGGATCGCCTCGAACAATTTCGTCGCGTACAACTCACACACCAAGCACCATCGCGTCAACTACGCGACTGCCGAGATCGACGACGTCGCCTTCGAGAATCCTGGCGGCACCGACGTGCTCCTCGCTCACAACAATGCCGGTGCCGCCAGGCGTTTTGTGATCGACTGGCGCCGCCGAACGCTGCCCTACACGCTGCCGGGAGGGGCGACCGTGACGTTCCGATGGAAGCGGTAGCCGCGCTGACGCCGCCGAGGTCTATCGGCATGGGTCCTGATACGCACCAGGCGCGTACCGCGACCGCTCAAACGGCGTGAGGCCGTCACCGACGAAACGGCAGACAGCGCTCGTCACGCCGGTCCGCGGCAGGCCGACCGGCGACCAGAGTCTGATCGCTCCGTCACGGCTTGCCGTCGCGAGGCTATTCCCGTCTTTGCTGAACACGACCCCGTTGACATAGCCGATCGGACCCAGCGTGTCTTCGAGCTCCACGCCGCCCGGCCGTGTCCCGCCGCCCACGTCCCAGAGCTTGACGGTGCCATCGGCGCTACCAGACGCGAGGCTGAGTCCATCGGGGCTGAATGCGACGGTTCTGACATAGCCGTGGTGGCCGATAACGGCCGGACCGATCGGTGCGCCGGTGGAGGTGTTCCATATGCGGATCGAGTTATCTGCGCTCCCGGATGCCAGCAGGTTGCTCGATGGACTGAACACAAGTGCGAACACCGCGTCGGTGTGCCCTGCGAGCGCGCGAACCAGATGGAGTGTCGCAACATCCCACACACGAATCGTCCGGTCATCACCGCCCGACGCGAGCCGCGTCCCATCGTGGTTAAACGCGACCGCAAACAGCGGATACGTGGATGCGCGAATCCGTCGCAGCTTGCGGGTAAGGGGGTTGCCCACAAGCAGCAGCCCGTTGGCAGCGTTGAATGCGAGCAAGCCCTTCGAGCTGAAGGCGACAGAGTTGATCGCGACATGCCGCCGCAGGAACAGCGGGCTGCCACGATCGGCCTGCCCACCAGGGACGTGCCATACCCACACGGCGCCACCCGCACTTCCGGACGCCAGGAGCCTGCCGTTCGGGCTGAAAGCGAGACTCCGGACGATCCCGTTACTCGTCGGGATCGTGTGGATCACTCTGTGGGTGGTGACGTCCCACAACTCGATCGCGTTGTGTCGCTGAGCGTCGGTGCGCGCCCACGCAAGCATCCCGCTCCCAAACGCGACTGCAGTGACGCTGCTGGCTTTGGCCGCCAGCATGGTTTCGAAGGATCTCGGGTGCGGATTCCACAGCCGAATCGTCTGGTCGGCGCTGCCGGAAGCCAGTGTGTTCCCGTCGTCGCTGAACGCGACGCTCGTGGCCATCCCCGTGTGCCCCGTGAGCGATCGGACTCTGAACCCGCCGCCGTCGAAGTCGAAGAGCTTGACCGTACCGTTGGCAAGCGCCGCAGCGAGCTGGCCGCTCCGACTTAGGGCGATTCCGTCAATCGCTGTCCCGCGCGCCCCGAGTGGGCGGCGACTGCCCGTGGCGGGATCGACAATCCAGACCCGCCCGTCGAGACCACCGGCCGCGATTGAGGCGCCAGTCGGTCGGAAGGCCACCGCATACAAGGCTCTGCCGGCGTTGATGTCTTTGAAGAATTGGCCATTCGCCACCGTCCAGAGCCTGATCCTCCCGGATGTGTTTGACGTCTGGCCGACGCCGGCCAGCAGGCTCGAGTTGCGGCTGAACGCAACGCTCCGGACCAACGGATCGTCCAGCGTCCGCAGAAATCCAAGCCGCTGCACGTCCCGGACATCCCACAATCCGACCTCTCCTGCGAGGTTGGCGGCGGCCAGCTCCCGCCCATCGGGGCTGAACGCGACGGTGATCACGGCCCTGCCCCGTGGACGCAGGCCAAATGACTGCGCGACGATCCGTCCTGAGGAGACATTCCAGAGGCGGACAGCTCCGTCCGACTGCGCCGAAGCCAGAGTTTTGCCGTCCGGGCTGAACGAGACGCTGAAGACCGCCGGATCGTGAAGGTGGCCCAGCGTCTCTGTCCGCTTGAGGGTACGCGTGTTCCACAGCCCGATGGTCCCGTCGCCGCTGGCCGACGCCAGTAGGCTGGCATGCGGGGCGAGTGCGACGCTGGTGACGGTGTCACGGTGGCCGTGGAGAATCCGCGACCCGGAGCGGCGAATGTTGTCGAGCGCAGCGACAAGCGCCGCCTTCGCCACCGCCTGCGACTCGTGCGGCGGCGTGTGGAGGTAGGCCTGGAGCGCCAGCAGCACGGAGATGTCGGGCCGAACTGGCAACATCGTCTGAGCGCCTGCAGCGAGCCCGCGATATGTCGCGACCGCCGTCTCCGCGTTGGCGCTGGCTCGCTCGCGGTTCGCCATGTTCTTCTGCGACACCGCCGAGCGCCAGAACACGACCGCGGCGACGCCGCCGGCCAGCGCGAGCGCCAAGAGGACCACCGCGAACAGTCGCCGCCGCCGCTCGCGCGCTGCGACGGTCTCGGCTTCGGCCTTCTGCTCGGCGAGCCGTTCGTTTTCCTGCCCGAGCTGCGCGATCCGGCGCTTCTCGTTTTCCCCCGCGCTCCACTCGAGCACCGCCCCAGCGAGCACGTCGTGGAAGATCTCATACCGATTCTCCTCAGCGCCGGGCTCCGGTGGAACCAGGCGAATGATGCGAGCATCGCCTTGGAGGCGCTCGAGCAACGATGCGACCTCATCGCTCGGATGTCCACTCCACGCCGACAGCGTGCTCAGCCCCTGCGTGATCTTGGTGCCTGATGGAGTCACTAGGTATTGGAGAACGTCCACGGCGGCGTCGATCTGCGGTCGGGACAGATCGCTGAGGGCGTCCTTGAGGTGCTCTCGGACGATCTTCTGCGCGCCGCCGAGCCGCTCCAGCGTCGAGAGCCGCAACACGCGCGCGCCGGTGCCCGCCTCCGAGCCGGAACCGATCTCGTGATCCCACAAGCGTTGCATGACCAACTGGAGGTAGGAGGCTTCGACGCCGTGCGTGTGTGCATCGCCCGCGCCGTTGGCGCCACCGTCGGAGCCGCTCGCGTCTCGCTGCGCACCTGCCACCTGCCCCTGGCCGGAACGCTTAGCGCGCACCTTGCCAATCTCGACTTGGCCGAGCACCGCGTCGACGAGGTCACCCTCGAGCGTAACGTGCGCGTCCGGCTCGACGAGCTCGTTGAACCTCGCGATCGGCCCGGTTACCGCCTCTCGTGCGGCATCACCCGTGAGTGGCGGCACCCGCAACCGCGTGTCCAGGAGCCCCGGAATGGTCCGTTTGAACCGATCCAGCTGCGCGAGCGCATCCTC
Source organism: uncultured Solirubrobacterales bacterium (assembly GCA_963794285.1). Classification (GTDB taxonomy): domain Bacteria; phylum Actinomycetota; class Thermoleophilia; order Solirubrobacterales; family Solirubrobacteraceae; genus Palsa-465. The sequence continues at coordinate 502,863 of CAWCDS010000003.1, read as the reverse complement.
TCTGATCGAGACGAGGACGTTCACCCGAAGGCGCCTGTCGTTGACGAGTTGTGGGAACTCCACCGAGAACGAGCTGGCGCCGTTGTGGCGGCCGTGATACAGCGACAAATCCTCGAACTGATCGAGGATCAAGAGCAGCGATGCATCCAATCGCTCCGTTCCTGCCGTGATCGCCTCCACGAGCGACCCGGCCGGTTTGATCGGCTCACCGGTCCAGCGGCCGATCTCGCCACTGATCGTCCTGGCGAGGGCCGGAGCCGGGTCATCCTGCCAGGCATCGAAGACCACCGGCACGAACTCGGGGGTTCCGAGCCGTTCGAAATTTGAGCTGGCGCGTTCGCGCAGACGAGCCTCCACGCCGGCGCGCAGCAGCGACGTCTTACCGACGCCGCTCGCCCCGTACAGCACCGTCAACCGACTCGCCCGAAGGTTGGCGATGATGACATCGGTCTCGCGATCGCGACCGAAGAAGAACTCAGCGTCATCCTCGCCGTACGGTCTGAGGCCCTGAAAGGGGCTCGCCCTCGCCGGAGAGGTCACCGCCGCCGCCACCGGAATCCCTACACCGGGGTGAGGTCGGCGTCGAATACCGCCTCGAGCTTGGGTATGTATTGCTCAAGCGCCACATTGATGATCTGCACGTTGCGCTTCTCCCAGGATTTCGCCTCGAGCCGGTCCGGGTCCAGCCGCACAGCCCACCACTCGTTGTCGTGCAGGCGGTTGCGGTGGATCTGAGCGAGGATCGCCCGGAAGTTCCAGTCGCGCAGGCTGTAGCCGAGGAACAGCAGTTGACAGTCGAGGAGCCGGGTCATCACGGGGGGAGGGAGGAGCTTGGTCAGATCGGTTCGCGTCAGGTAGTCGATGTAATGGTCCTCAGTGATGACATAGCTGTCGTCACGCGAATTTCGCCGGCAGACGAAGCCGTGCATCTTCAGCACCACCGTCTGACGGTCGGGATCGACTGCCAGGTAGCTTTCAGGCGGATCGATTGGTCGCAGGGTGCCGTCGGGCGCGACGTGGCAGAACAAGCCCTCGTGGGGTCCCTCGGCCATGTACACGACGACGTCGTACGGCTCCCCCAATGCATCAAGCGTCTTCTCGATGAGATCGTCGTAGTTCGTCGTGACAAACAACGGCGGCTTGCCGCGTCCGGCCGTGCGCAGCGCCCCGGGGATCTTGCCGAGGAAGTCGTGCAAGCGCGTACTGGGAAAGTCCTTGTCGAAGATCTGGTGCAGCGCCGTGTACAGACCACCGGAGCCCCCGCGCAGCGCATACACCCACTGCGCGACCCGGAGCAGGTCGCTCGACGAGTCCCTGACTTTGAAGAAGTTGACGAGATAAGCGGCGAGTTCGGCCGCGCTCGGCGCTCCAGCCCAGCCTCCTGGCGGCGGGTCAGTGGGACCGTTCGGAACGGTGAGCGCGCCTTTGGGTCCGGGCTCACCCTCCGGTGGACGGATGCGGCCGTACAGACTCGCGCCCGCCCCGAGCACCGGGGTGACGCGCCCCATCAACAAATTCAGCACCACGGTTTCATAGTGCTCGTCGAGGTTCTCCTCAGGAGGCCCTGACGCGAGCGGTTGCTCGAGACTCATATCGTCGGTCCCCACGACCTTGCCACTACGGTGCCCTCGCAATCCCCACCGTCTGCCATGCCCCAAGAGGCGTCCCCTTGGTAAGCGTCAACGGTATACCACGGGCAGCACCGGCGAATCAATAGCTCTGCGTTGCTAACACAAACTCTCATAAATGCTCCCGAATTCGTCGGCCATCGCTCAGTCCACTTTCAGACCTGATTCCGCGCCCCGCTGCCAACCTCGACCTTCGCCGGCTCGCGGGCCGGCGCGGGCGAGAGCCGCGACACCCGGAAGCCCGCCTGGGCGAGAATCACAGGAATCGCTCTGACATGCGCTCGATCTTTGTCTTTGTTCGCGTCAGGTAACTGATCGAAAGGAACGCCAATCATCGGGTGTGTATGCGCGGTGCGCGTAGGCCCCTGGCGGTACCCGATCCGCTTCATCGCGTCCTCCCAGCGCGCATGCTCCAGCGGTGCCAGGTGCTCGACTTCCTCCGCGGTGAACTCGAAGAGCGGCTCATCGGGCGACATCAACGGTGCCGGGGCAACAACAAGCCGGAGGTCCGAAAGATGCGCGGCAATTCCATCGGCCCAGAGGCGATTGGATTCACGCAGATCCGGGCTGAGCTGCTTCCAAGTTACCAGTGATCGGTCCGTCGCCTCGCTCTTCCCTCGAGCGAACTGCTCCCGCCGGTAGAAGTCGTGACCGAGCTCGGCAATCACCTCGGTGGCCGTGTGCAGCAACGCCTCGGGCGTCAGCGTGCGGCTGAGGACGCCGAATGCGCGCACGCGCTCGAGCGCCTGCCCGCCTCTGCTGATCGCGGCGCCGACCCCTGCGCTCTCGTCAGAGACGGCAAGCACGATCGGCGCGCCGTCCCACAATCCCGGATGCTGGCGCAGTGCGAGCGCGGCGGTCAGTGCCTGCGTCTCGCTCGCGAGGCACACGTAGATTGCGCTCACGGCCTCCGGCAGCTGTGCCAGTCGGCCAAGGCTCGCGACATCGACTCGCCAGGTGCGCAGTTCGACGCCGGCGATTGAGGCAATCTCCGGATAGCAGGCGAGAAGCTGGGCCTGCAACAGCTCCGGCGAGGAGTCCGCGATCGTGATCCGGAACCGGCGTTCGGGCTCCGGACGCGTCCCCCGCCAGCGCTTCAGCAGGCCGATGATGACGCTGACGGCGACGCCGTCCATGCCGACGAACAGGACGTGTGGACTTCCTGAATCGCCGAGTCCAAACGCCGGGTACTGGTCGATGAGCATCTCCGCGGCCAGCCCGTGGATGTTGAACAACTCCAGCCGAAATGCGGAGTGATCTCGGTCGACGAGCGCCTGCGCCTTCATCGTCTGCCAAAGCTCGAAGTCATGCAGATCGACCACGGTCGTCAAGATCCCGCTCCCCCGGCCGTGGGAGACGCGCCGCGCAGCCGCAGCGACGTCGACGTTCGTTCCGTCGTTCCCGCACATCACCATGAACAGCGACGCACGCCTGATCCCGGCGCGCCGCAAGATGTGTGGATCGGTTGCGTCGCCCTGCACCACCCAGATACCGCGCTCGCGCGCGGTCTGGATCGCCGGACTCGCCGCATCCTGCTCGATCGCGATCACGCGCCAGTTCTCGCGGTCGAAAGAGCTCGCCATCATCGACCCTGCATCGCCCAGCCCCGCGATCACGATGTGGTTGCGGAGTCCCCGGATCAGGAACCAGCGGAACTGATCGCGATATAGGCCGATCACGATATTGATCGCGGCATAGCCGATCACCAGCGGCGCGAGGAACCGCGCGATCTCAAGCCACAGGTTCGGGCGGCTGTCGACATTCCCGCCGAAGGCGAACAGCTGGACCGCTCGGTACAGGGAGTCAAACGGCCGATCGCGGGGATAGACCTTGGCGAAGCCGATTGTGCCGAGCACGAGTACCAACCCCGCGACCACCGTCAGAATCAAAGCGCGGTACTCTTTCCACCGGCGCACGAGGTTGTCCGTCGACAACCAAGGGGCAAGCCGCCGGCGACGGGCGGGCTGGTGGCTCAAAAGGTCAAAGGACATGGCGACCGTTTTGCCTCGTGATCAGCGGGGCCCTGCTACACCGTTAATTGGTGTGCCTAACACGGCTCCGGCACGACCCCGACGGCCAGGATGATGCCTACGAGCCCAGGCACCGTGCGAACACAGCGGTAATGGCAACCCCGTCACTGCGACCTCTCCTCGGTGAGCGGTTTGAGCCCACCAACTCATCAAGTATGACGCTTACGGTGTCTGCGTGACGTGATTTACATCACGGCCTGTGCCATGTTTGGCACGACCGGAGCGCCGCCGGGGCACCACGCGCGGGCCGCAGCGAGCAGCCGGCAGATCGCATCGATCACCGACTCGAGCTCACGCGCCAGCGGCGAGGCGGGATCCGTGAACCCGAAGCTCATGTCGATGACGACCAGGGCCGGCCGGCTCCCGGCCGGCGGACGAGGGGCGAATCGTCGAGCAGTGCTACTCGACCGAGGGGCAAGAGGCCGCGTCGTAATAACCTGAGGCGGTGACGAACGCTGTCTCGATCGGCCTGGCGACGTTGGCGGTGCTCGTCCAGGTGGCGTTGGTGATCGTCGCGCTGCTGGCACTGGGGTCGCTGCGCTTCGCCGGGCCCCGGCGGATCCTCGCGGAGATGCGCGAGACGATGCTCGGCGGCGAGCTGTGGGCGGCTTGGGCGGTGGCGCTCGCGTCGATGCTCGGGAGCCTGTACTTCTCGCAGGTCGCGAACTTCGTTCCCTGCGAGCTGTGCTGGTTTCAGCGGATCGCGATGTACCCGCTCGTCGCGATCCTCCTTGTCGGTGCGCTGCGACGCGACGCGCGAGCCGCCGTGCAGTACGTGTTCGTGTTGCCGATCGCCGGCGTCCTGATCGCGACCTACCACATCTACATCGAGGCCAATCCGAGCGCAGAGCCCTCCGGCTGCCGCGTCGGGGGAACATCCTGCGCGACGAAATGGATCGAGAAGTTCGGCTACATCACGATCCCGGTGCTCTCGATCACGGCGTTTGCCGCAATCCTCGTGCTGCTTGCATTCGTGTGGTCGCGGCGGGAGCGCGACGCCGCGAGGTGAAGCTCGCGCGCGCGGGCGCGATCGTCGTGACGATCGCCGGGGTCGCCGCCGGCGCCGGTTGTGGTGGTGGCGGCTCCTCCGCGCCGCCGGCGAACGCCAGTCCAGGGCTCAAGGCATTTGACCAGGCGAGCTGCGGCAGCTGTCATACGCTCGCCGCGGCGCATGCGACCGGCAAGGTCGGAAAGAAGCTCGACGGGCTCTCGCTCGACGCCGCGACAGTCGAGCACTGGGTCAGGACCGGCGGCGGCGGGATGCCGGTCTTCACCGGCCAGCTGAGCGATACGCAGATCCAACAGGTCTCGCAGTTTGTCGCCGAGTCTTCTCGCTGAGCGCGCTCGGCGGCGGTTCGAGCGCGCGGAGGTCGGGCTCGAGCCAGCGCTCGCGGCCTGCCGCGAGCCTCGCCGGCGAGTAGTACTGGGACAGCAATCGCGGGTCGAACAGCTCCGGGTGCTCGGCGAGGTCATCCACTTGTGCGATCAGCGCAAACCACGCCCGCGTGATCGTCTCGTGGAATTTGGCCGGTTTTCCAGCGCGTGTCGCGATCGACCGGATGCCGGCGCTGAGACGGCGGTACGCCTCAGCCGGCTCGTGGCGCTGTGCCGGGCCCCAGGCGACGCGGACGTGCGCCTGATGCGGGGACTCGCTCGCACGCAGCCGTCCGGATTCGAATGCGTTGACAAGCTCTTCCTGATTCATACCATTTCGTATTATACGATATCGTAATGCTTACGGACCTTGAGCGAGCAACACATCTCATCGCGCGCCATCTGGAGCCGGTATTCGCCGAACTCGAGCTCACCCAAGGCGAAGCCCACGTGCTGGCCCAGCTGGCTGAGCATCGCTCGCTCACCGCGTCGCGGCTCCACAGCGAATTTGGTCACAAGCGCTCGACCCTGACGAACATCCTTGACCGGCTCGAGCAGCGCGGGCTGCTCGCGCGGGGACCGAACCCGAGTGACAGGCGTTCGATCCTCGTCAGCCTGACCGCGCGGGGCCGGCGGATCGCCGCGAAGATCGTCGCGGCACGCGATCGGCTCGAGCGCGAGGTCCGCGCGCGCGTCTCCGAGCGGGACGTGGCCGGGGTGCTCGCCGTGGCCGCAGCGCTGGCGAGCTCCGACGGGCCGCGGGAGTAGACGCGGCCGGCTCAGACCCAGCCCTTGCGGCGGAAGTACACCAGCAGCGCCACGCAAGTTGCCAGCATGCTGCCGACACCGATCACCCAGAAGGACCAGGCATGCGTGATCAGGTGTGTGACCATGTAGCCGAAGTTCATGCCGAAGAAGCCGGTGATGAACGACAGCGGCAGGAAGATCGTCGCGATCACCGTCAGCTGCTTCATCACGTCGTTCTGGCGGTTGCTGATCGTCGACAAGTACAGGTCGGTGGCACCGGAGAGCAGGTCGCGGTAGGAGTCGATCAGGTCGCTGATCCGGATCAGATGGTCATAGATGTCGCGGAAGTAGTCCCGCTCGTCGAGCTGAAGGCCCGGGAGCTCCGCGATCTGATCGACCGAACGGGCGAACAGGTCACGTTGCGGGGTCACGACCTTGCGCATCGCGACCAGCTCGCGCTTGATCGCAAACAACCGCTGGAGCTGGACATCAGTGGGGTTGGCCAGCATCGCGACCTCGAGTTCGTCGATCTCGTCATCCATGTCGGCGAGCATCGGGAAGAAGCTGTCGGTGAGCACGTCGAGGACGCGGTAGAGCAGAAACTGCTCGCTGTGCAGGACGCGACCGTGCAGTTGCGCCCGTTGCTCGTCAAGCGGCGGCAGCGGGTCGCGATGGATCGTGACCAGGTATTTGCCGGAGATGAACAGATGCACCTCGCGGAGCGGCTCGGCGTCCTGCGGATGCTCACGCCAGGCCCCGTAGAAGACGAGAAAGATGTAATCGCCGTAGTCATCGAGCTTCGGGCGCTGCCCGAAATCCTCAGTGTCCTCGAGCGCCAGCGGGTGAAACCCGAACAAGTCCCGAATCTCGGCGATCTCAGCTTCGCCGGGCGCGGTCAGGTCCAGCCAGAAGAAATGATCACGTGCGAGGTGATCGCGAATCTGCGCCTCGTCGATCTGCGTGAAGCACGGCACCACGAACCGATACTCCTCCTCGCTCTCGCTCCCCGCGGGCGCTGCTTTGGCCTTGCCCACTGGCATCGTCATCTCCTTTGTCGCGGCTGCCGGCGACATTGTCGCGGGACCGCGGGATCCTCGACGACCGGGCCGCCCGTGACCGCGAGCGATCGGATGCTGACTAGGAACGGCGATCGGCGGGTATCAGCGAAGTGTCGTCGCGGGCGCTTCCGCACGGAAACATGGAGGTGCATATGTCTGCCGTTTCGCATCAGACGATCAAGCTCGCCAAGGGCAAGCACAGTTCCCCCTCGAGCGGGGCCTGCGTGATGGAGCTCGCGTCGATGCTCGCCGGAGAGCTGTTCACCGACCATCCCACGTCGGTATCTCCAGCAATCGCCGGGTTCTTACGGGCCTATAACGACTCGGTCGACGACGTCAGGCGCCAGGACCTGTACGCGTGTGCAGCCAAGGTCGTCGGTAGCCGGGCGACGCCGGCGGTCGAACTGGCACGGAGCAGACGCCTCCAGCAATGGGCAAAGGACCTCGGCCGCGCGCGCGGCTGGGCACGGTTCGTGCTGTCTGGGCGACTGCCCGCCCCGTACCTGCAGGAGCCGGTCGACCCTGAGTCGGCCGGCGCTCGGGCCGCAAAGTCGATCCACAGACATACCGACCAGACGCACAAAGCGGTACTCGCGCTCGTCGACGAACTGCTGGCGATCAGCGATGGCAGCGAGCAGGGCTTGCCCGTGCGATCGATGCCGCAACGGCTGACCGACGTGACGGTCCGCTGAGCGTTCAGTCGCGGCCGTAGCGCGCGAGCAGGTCGCGCAGCTCCGTGCTCTCGGTCGCTAGCCGGGGCGGGCGAAGCTCGCCCGTGCCTGCTCCACCGCAGCTGCCGCGCCGCACCCGGCGAGGTGGTCGTTGACCAGCCCCATCGCCTGCATGAACGCATAGACCGTCGTCGGGCCGACGAACCGCCAGCCGCGACGCTTGAGATCGCGCGCCAACGCTTGGGACTCCGGCGTCTGCGCGAGCGCACGCAGACCTTCGTGGTCGAGCAGCGCCGTTCGCGGTTGCGGCTCAAACCTCCATACGTAGCCCGCCAGCGAGCCGTCCGCCTGCACCAGCTCGACCGCGCAGCGCGCGTTGTTGATCACCGCCTCGATCTTGCCGCGGTGGCGCACGATCGAGGCGTCGCCGAGCAGCCGCTCGACATCAACCGATCCGAACCGGGCCACGCGCTCGAAGTCAAAGCCGGCGAATGCTCGGCGGAAGGCCTCTCGCTTGCGCAGAATCGTCAGCCACGAGAGCCCGGCCTGGAAGCCCTCGAGGCTCAGCTTCTCGAACAGGCGCACGTCATCGGCGACCGGGAAGCCCCATTCGGTGTCGTGGTAGGCGCGGTACTCCGGCGCGGAGTCACCCCACCAGCAGCGGGCGACGCCGTCGTCTCCGCGTGCGATCCCGTCGCCAGCCATCGATGAAGTCTGACCGACCCGCGCGGCCCGCGGTGCGTGAGCGCGATGCGGCATGCGTGTGGAGCAACTCGATCAGCTCGACTGTGCGCCGGAATGGATCCGCGATCACCCGCCCGTCACTGAGCGACAGCGCCGCACGGAGCTCGCCGTCGGCTTCGGCCAGCAGCAGTGGTCGCGCGGGCACACTGTCCGCGCTATCGAGTGCAGCAAGCCGCACGAGCGCGTTGTCGTCGTCGGCGTAGGCGGGTCGAATCGTGATCGTGGGTGTAAGCGGCTGTGCCATCTGCGGCTCCTCGGTCGGCATGCGATCAGTCACTTTTGCGCCGAGTTGCCATAAATGCAAATAGGGGTTTGCTTGAGGGGGTATAACATTGGCGCATGCTCGACACGAAGCGTCTGCGGGTCCTGATCGAGGTCGCGCGACATGGTTCTTTCTCGGCCGCGGCGGACAGCCTTGGCTACACCCAGCCGGCCGTATCGCGCCAGATCGCGACGCTCGAGGCGGAGCTCGGCACGCTGCTCGTGCGGCGCGTCCCGCAGGGGGCGGTACTGACCGACGCTGGCCAGCTTCTCGTCGCCCGCGGCGAGGAGATCATCGCGAGGCTCGAGGACGCCGAAGCGGAGCTGCTCGCGCTCGCAGGGCTCGAAGGAGGCCGGCTGCGGATGGCCTCGTTCGCGTCGGCGGCGGCCTCGATCGTGCCGCTCGCAATCGCCCGCTTCCGTGAGCGCCACCCGGCCGTCGAGCTCAGCATTGCGATGGCCGATCCGATCGATTCGATCCCGCGACTGCGCGCCGGCGACCTCGACATGGCGCTCTCCCACGATGCCACGCATGAAACCGTTGGCGAGCGCAACCAGATCGTCGCGATCGCAGACGACGAGCCCGCCCAGCCAGCCCGTGACATCGAGCTGGTCCACCTGTTCGACGATCCGATGTACGTGGCGATGCCGCTCGGGCACCCGCTGGCCTGCAGCGACGTGCTCGATTTGGCCTCCTTCGCCGAGGACCCGTGGATGCTCGCGACGACGCGCTCGTGCCCGGACTCGCGCCGCTTCCTCCGAGCCTGCCATGCCGCCGGCTTCGAGCCCCGGATCGCTTTCCAGAACGACGATTACCCGGCGATGCTCGGGTTTGTCGCCGCGGGAGTCGGGGTTGCCCTGATCCCGGACATGGTCACGCGCGCGATTCGGGATGACGTCGTCGTGCGGCCACTGGAGCCCGCCCCCCCGCCACGTCCGATCCTGGTCGCGCTGCCACCCGGCTACCGGTCGCCTGCGGCCGCGGCGATGCTGACCGTCCTGCGCGAAGTCAGCGACGAGTGGGTAGCTGGGCGGGCCGTGTTCGCGGCGGTCTGAGTGCCGTGATCAGCACGCGCGGGCGAGACACAGGTGCGTGACGTACGTGAGCTCGAGCACACCCCCGTGCGCCTCGATCACCGCGCCGATCTCGGCAAGCAGTGCCTCGCGGCGTCGACGTTCGAGCATGATGTGGTCGGAATGGGTCTGCAGCAGCCGAACGTACTCGGCGCTCGAATACTCGCGGATCCAGCGGTAGCCCCGAACCTCCGCGCGCCCGAATCCCGCGGCTAAATCGATCTCCCGCTCCCACCGGTTCCACGGCTCCGACCCGCTCGCAGGGGCTGGGTGCATCGGCCCGTCGACAGCGAGCTCGGGCGTCGTGGCGCGGTAAGCCGCATCAATCTGCTCGCGCAGCTCACAGGCCTCCCAGTCCGGGCGGTTCCAGAAGGCGGCGAGCAGGCCCCCCGCCGGCAGCGCCGACCGCGCTTTGGGATAGCCGGCCTGCGCGGAGATCCAGTGCCACGCCTGGGCCGCGTACACGAGCGGAAACGTCGCACTGCCGGGCTCCCAGCGCTCGAACTCCGTGCGCTCGATCGTCACGCCCTGCAACTGCCCGCAGCTGCGCCGCGCCAACGCCGCCATCTCGGCACTCGGCTCAATTGCATGGACCGTGACGCCCCGCTGTGCGAACAGCAGGGTGGCTTTCCCGGTCCCGGCACCAACCTCGAGCGCCCGTCGCGGCGAACCCCACCGAGTCTCCTCGATGATCTCGTTGACCATCGCTGCGGGATACGACGGCCTTGCCTCGTCATAGAGCTCGGCCACGCCGCCGAAAGAGAGCCGTCGCTCGTGGGTCATCGCGACACATGCAACCATCCGTCGGCGTGAAGCGGTACTACGACACTCGCGCGCCCGAGTACGAGCGAGTGTTCACGGGCCATTTCTATGGCCACCTCGAGCCGCCGGCGGTGGTTGGTGGACATTTCTGTGCGGATCTGCACAGAAATATCCCGGCACCGTCCTCACGCAGCCGCCGGTACCGCCCCCGTGTAGCGCTGGGCCACGTCGGACAGGACGCGGATCATCGTCTTCGCCGCCGGCGCCACACCCGGCGCCGACATCGTCGCCGCGACGACCTTGCGGGCGGGGCTGCGGGGCGCAAGCTCGCGCACGACGATCCCCTGATGCACGCGCGTCAGCGCCAGACGCGGGATTAGGGCGACGCCGACTCCGGCCGCGACCAGTCCCTGGACGGTCTCGTAGTCATCGCTCTCGAATGTGACGTGCGGCTCGAATCCGGCCGCCAGACACGAGCGCACCACGTGACGCGCGCACGGGCTCGAAGCTGAGGTCTGCACCCAGTCCTGCTCGCGCAGGTCGGCGAGCGTCAGCGCCGGCTTTGCCGCGAGGGCGTGGTCGGCGGGCAGCGCGACGTGCATCGGATCCTCCAGCAGCGTCACGGCTCGCAACCCGGTTCCCGGGCGTTCGCGCACGCCGGGGAATTCGAACAGCAGCGCCACGTCGAATTCGCCTGCCCGCAAGCGTGGCGCGATCTCCTCCGGCTCGCCCTCCGCGAGCGTCAGCGAGACGTCGGGATGCCGGGTTCTGAACGCCGCGACCGCGAGCGGCATCAGCGTTGCGCCGGCCGACGGGAAGGAGGCAACGCGCAGACGCCCGCTGCGGACGCCGAGAAGCGACGCCAGATCCGCCTCGGCGGCCTCAACCGCAGCGAAGATCGCCTCCGCGTGCTCGACGAGGGTGGCGCCGGCCGCCGTCGGGCGCACCCCTCGCCGATCGCGTACGACCAGCGTCGCCCCGGTCTCAGCTTCCAGACGCGCGATCGCTTGCGAGACCGCCGACTGCGTGTACGACAGCTCCTCCGCGGCCGCCGAGAACGACCCCCGTGAAACAACCTCCGAGAGCACCCTCAGGCGACCAAGATGAAGCATTAGCAAATTTTATCCCGAAGATGACGAACTTCATTAGTGCTGATAGCAGGCAGATGCGATTCTCCGCCGAACCACCGATCGGAATTCCAGACACGGAAGACAGGAGGGTCCCCGATGGCAACCAACGTGATCGTCTCCTACGACGCCACCGACAACGACCACGACGCACTGATGCTCGGACGCGTGCTCGCCGACGCGGGCGCACGGCTGACGCTCGCGTACGTCCGCCACACGACGCAGTCTGAGCGCACCCGCGAGGAGCTCGAGGAGCACGAGGCCGAGGCGCTGATCGAGCGTGGCGCCCATTGGCTCGGCGACCCCGACGTCCAGCGACGCGTCGTCGTCAGCGGCTCGACCGGTGAAGGCCTCAAGTGGCTCGCCGAGCAGGAAGAGGCCGACATCATCGTGTTCGGCTCGGACTACCGCACTGCCGCCGGTCATATCGCGCCGCAGCGTTCGGCGCAGTTGCTGCTCGAAGGCGGTCCCGCTGCGGTCGCGATCGCACCCGCCAACTATCGCGCGGAGCTTCGGCCGCGGCTCACACGGGTCGGAGTGCTCGCGGCTCCCGGCGACGATGCCGCGATCGAGACTGCACGTGAGCTTGCGGATTCCGTGGGAGCGAGCGTGACTCGTGACGAGCGTCAGGTCGACCTGCTCGTCGTCGGCTCACGCTCGGAGGCGCCCGAGGGCCGCGTGATGCTGAGCGCGCAGACGCAGAACGAGATCGAGAACTCGACCGCGCCGGTGCTCGTCCTCGCGCGCGGAGTCCCGATCGAGTTCGGCACGTTCGCTGGCGTTTAGCTCCGGCCGTATCTAGCTCGTAGCCGCTTTAGAGGTCCGAGCAGGCCGTCACGTTTATCGTGGCTGCGTGTGCGGACCTTAGTCATCTCTGATCTCCACCTCGGCGGGCGCCTCGAGCACGCAGTCCTGACGCGTCCCGAGCCGCAGCAGCGCCTGTTCACAGCGATCGAGGGCGTGGAGCGACTGGTGCTGCTCGGCGACACGATCGAACTGCTCGAGGGCCGGGCCCAGCAAGCGATGCAGATCGCCGAGCCGGTCGTGCGGGAGCTTGGCTCCCGGCTCGGGCCCGACCGGGACGTGATCGTCGTGCCGGGCAATCACGACGTCCAGCTGCTCCGCGGATGGCTGCGCAGGCAGGGCAGCGAACTTGCACCTGACAGCGAGGTCCCCGGTGACGTGACGCCGGCCCTGGCGCGGTTGACCTCGTGGCTCGCGCCGGCGCGCGTCAGCGTCCACTACCCGGGCGTCTGGTTGTCCGAGAGTGTCTGGGCGACTCACGGTCACTACTTGGATCATCACCTGATGCCGGTGTCGGCGTTTGGAATCGCGCGCGGACTGCTCGGGCGTCCGCCGCGCGGCAGTGCGCTGCCGATTGACTACGAGCTCACCCGCCGCCCGTCATTGGCGCGATTCACCCCGTGGCTGCCCCGCCCGCTCGCAACGCTGCTCGACGACGCCGCCGAACTGACGCGCGCCGCGACGATGCCGACGATCCAGCGGCGGCTCCTGCACCGGCGCTGGGCGCGCCTGACATCGATGCTGCTGGGGTTGCAGATGCGACGGGCGAGCATTCCCGCGCTGGCGCGCGTCGTACACCGGCTCGGAGTCGATGCGGAGTGGGTCATCTTTGGACACGTCCACCGCCTCGGGCCACTCCCCGGAGACGATCAGCAGCAGTGGCGCGGGCCCGGCGGGCGACCCCGAATCCTCAACACCGGCTCCTGGCTGTACGAGCCGCTGCTCGTCCATCGCGCAACACCGCCGCACCCGTACTGGCCGGGCGGGGCGGTGCTGGTGGCGCCGGATGCCAGCCCCCGCGCGATCGGGCTGCTCGACGATCTCGCCGAGGACGTGCTCCACTGAACGACAAACGGCCCGAGCCCGTCCCGTGAAGGACGAGGCCCGGGCCGGTTCGTCTAGTGCCCCTCTAGTGGTGGCGCTTGTGCTTCGGCGCCTTGAACGTCACGGTCTGCGAGACCGTACGCGAGCGCCCGCCGCCCAGGATCTGGGTGACATCGAGCGTCGCCTTCAGCGTCTGGACGCTTGCGAGCAACCGCTTACCGGTGCCGTTCAGCGAGATCCTCACGGTCGCCGACTGGCCGGCGTGGGGCGTCCCGCCAACGGGACCACCGACCGTGACCACGACCTTGCTCGTCTTCGGTCGCTTGCGCGCCGAGATCGCGATGATCTTGTGGCCGCGGAGCTTCTCGGTCACCGTCATCCGGAACGAGAGCTTGCAGGTCGCTCCCGTGGCTCCCGTGCAGGACACGCGCACGCTCGCGGTGTTACCGCTCACGCTGGCGTGGCCGACCGAGGCGTGACCAGCGCCGGCCGGAGGAGGACGGCGGCGGTGACGACGAAGCCGTCGTCAGCGTCTGATCGCCGCCGACCAGTGGCGGAGCAAAGTCGCTGGTGACTACCGCCCGATAGTGGACGGTGCTCCCAGACGCCAGCCCCGTCAGCTGCGCGCTGAACGCAGTCGAGGAGTTGCTCACACCGATCTTCTGCGGCGCCGTGCTCTGTCCATATGCCGTCGTCGGTCCGAACTGGAACGAAACGTTCACCGCCGCTCCCTCGGGATTGACCGAGCCGTTCAGGGTCCCGCCTGACGTGGTCACGCCCGTCGCCGCACCGGTGACCGGAGTGTCCGCCTGGTAGGCGGTCGCGAACAGCTTCGCGTTGCTCGCGTTGCCGTCGGTGAACAGGAAGAACGGCGTGCCGAGCGCTCCGGCCTGACACGCTGCCCCGTCCTGGTTGAACGGAGTGGCGATGCACGCCGACGAGATCGGTGCGCGCACCCCGTCGGGGGTTGCCGTCCCGACAGGAGCCCCATCCTTGGTGAACGAGTCAGGTGTGTTGAAGTGGCCGGTGACAACGTGATTGTCGTGATGCCATGTGACGTACGGCGTGTTGCCTGAGAACGTGAGGTCAGCGCGGTCGCCGGTGCCGATCGGCTGGCCGCCGTTGGCGATCACGAACCGTGCGCCGACGAGCCGGGCCACGAACACGCTGTTGTTGTTCGGGCTGGCCGCGTTGCCCTCGTCCCACACGACCCAAGGAACCGTCGGGTTGCCGGCGGTCATCGTGCCGGCGGCGACGCTCGGATCCTCGGCGTCGGCGTTCGGGTCCTTGTTGATCGAGCAGTTCGCCTCGGACGTCTGTGACACGGCGCAGTTTCCGAAGTGCTTGCCACCGGAGGGCGTGTTCCCCTGCGTATCGAGCACCTGTGCGTCGTTGATGCCGACTGCGGTCCACTGGAACCCGCCGTCGGCCGTCGTTGTATTGGCCGTCGCCTTCGCGGCGAACACCATTTCGTTGCCGTGCAGGCCGACGCCGCTGGCGTTCTGCTCATACCACACGACCCACGGGACGGTGTCGTTGCCGCCGGTGAACGCCATGTCGGGCTCGACGCCGTCGCGCGATGGATCGACGTTCATCGTCGGATCGCTCGTCGTCACGGGCAGCGCTCCAGCGGCCGGCGCAAGACGATCGATGCCGACCTGCTGGAAGCAGAACCCGCCGTTCGCGCCCGAGCCCGCTGGAGGCTTGATCGGGTTGGCGCCATCGTTCGGGCAGGTCACACCACTGGCGGGCTTCACTGCCTTGCTGGTGAAGATCTGGTTCGTGTTCGGGGTTCCGTCTTCCTCCTGCCAGGTCACCCACGGCACGGGATCGTTGCCGGCGACCGTCGCGCCGCCCTGGACGACGGGGTTGACCGCGTCGCGGTTGGTGTGGATGTTCAGCGACGGCACCGGAACGGGGTTCGTGCCGCCATTGCCGCGGCCCTGCCCGGCGAAGAGCCACTTGTTCTGGTTGACATCACCAGCGGTGTTATCGAACTTGCTGGCGAAGATGTTGTCAGCGCCGAAGTTCGCTCCGGTCGTGCTCTCGTACCAGCTGGCCCATGGAACGGTCCGGCCGGCGCCGGCGAAGTCGATCGAAGGCGCTTCGCCGTCCTGGAGCTGATCGAAGTTCAAGGAGCCGCTCAGCGTCGGGTCAGGACTCGCGCTGGAGCTGCCACCGACGGTGCCGATGCCGCGGGTCGTCCAGGCCCCAGCCGCGAACGAGCGGCTGAAGATCTGGTCCTTCTTGCCCGAGGGCTCGGTCTGGCGGAGAATCGCCCATGGCACCAACGGCTTCGTCGCGACGAGCGACCCGCCGACGACATCCGCATTCGCCGGGTCCTCGATGTTGACCGGCAGGTTCGGGTTGATGCCCGCGCCTGGGTCGTCGTTGACCTGCGCGCCCGGCGGTAGTGCTTGAAACGCTGCCGCAGCCGAACCGGCCGCGGCGAGCGTCCCGATTGTTGCGATCACGGCGACCTTAGATCGCCGAGACCTACGCTTGTGGATCCCCATCAGCCCCTCCTTTGTGTTTGGTTCGAGTTTCATGCTCGAACCGCAATACGGGCGAGTCCGGCGGACGGTTCGCGAAGATTTCAGCCGACCGGATGAGCCGTGCCCGTCAGCACACGACGGCCGGAGGATACCGGGTTGCCGTTCGCCTGCTGCACGGTGACCGTGAACGCGCGGAACTTCGTCACGGGGACGCCGGACCAGAGCGTGACGTTCCGCCCGTCGTTGAAGGTGCCGACGGGAACGAGAACGCCGGCCGGATTCTTCAGCCACGCCTGGTAGTAGCTGCTCGTGCCCGAAAGATGGGGCAGGCCGGTCGCTTTCAGCTCGATCCGCCAGCCGGAGTCGGTCTTCGTCAGTGACGCGTTGCCGTGCGCGTTCGGGGCCAGCGGCGTGCCGGACACGACCATCGCAAACCGCAGCGGAGCCGGCGACCCTCCGCCGACGCCGACGGCGATCACGATCGCCGCCGCGGCGACGGCCGCGGCCGCCGCGCCGAAGGCAAAGACGGGCCGGCGCAGGGTCAGGCGCCATCGCGGCGCGCGCGTGCTCGGCCTCGCGGCGGCCGGCCTCGGGGCGGCTGGCCGCGGTCGAGCCTGAGCCTCGGCGACGATCGCCGCGACGACCCGCTGCTCGAGGCCTGGATCGGGCTCGTCCCAGGTCTCGGGAGCGCTCAGCAGCGCGCGCAGCTCGTCAAGCTCGGCGCGTTCGCCCACGGGCAGCGCCGCGGCGGCATCACCCGCCAGGTACGCAATCCGGTCGTCGTCGATATTTGTCACTTAAGCTCCTCTATATCTCTGGTACGCAGACCGCCGCCAATCGGTTTCATTCCCGTAGATGTCCGAGCCCTGACGCCAGCCGCTTGTGCGCCCTGAAGGACCTCGACTTGACGGTACCCACAGGGACTTTCAACTGCTGCGCGATCTGGTCGTGGGTCAGTCCGTTGAAGTGCTGCAGCCGGACGATCTCCTGCTCATCCCCGGGCAGCTCGGCAACCGCGCGGCGGACCTCCCAGACGTCGTAGACGGACTCCGCCGATTCAGGAGTCGAGACAAGTGATGGATCGCCTTCGGCGACCGTATCGAGCGGATCAGCGATTCTGATCGCCTCGCGGCGGTACAGGTCGATCGCGACGCGTCGCGCGATCGCCGCAAGCCAAGGGCCCAGCTCGCGATTCTCGTCAAACCCCTCGGCAGCCCGCCACGCCTTCAGGAAGGCCTGCTGAGTGGCCTCCTCAGCCAGTCCGCGATCGCCGAGAACCTTGTAGGCGACGGCGTAGACAAGCCGACCGTACGACTGGTAGATCTCGCGTACGGCGTCTGGGTCGCCGTCGCGGAACCGCCTCCTCACATCCCGGTCCACCACCAGCGCGGACGCTACCGGTTTTAAGGTCTACGGTGCCAGCTCGGCCGCCAACTCGCTGCGGGTGCTCACGCCCAGCTTGCGGTAGCCCGCGGCGAGGTGGGTCTCGACGGTCTTGATGCTGAGGAACAGCTCGTGTGCGATCGCGCGGTTGGCCTTGCCCGCGGCCGCCAGCTCGCAGATCTGGCGCTGGCGCGGGGTCAGCGCTTCGGCGCCCTCGAGCGCCGCGCGCCGCGGGCGCAGCCCGGTGGCGACGAGCTCGCGGCGGGCGTGCCCAACCAGTAGCGTCGCGCCCACCGCATCGGCATCAGCCAGCGCCGGTCGCAGTGCCCCCCGGGCCTCGATCCGGCGGCCCAGGTAGGAGAGCGTGCTGCCGAGCTCGAGCCGTAGGCGGATCGTCTCCAGCGCTGCTGGGATGCCCGCCAGATGCGCCAGCGCCCGTTCGCACAGCCTCACCCGCTCGCGGTCATCGGACTCCGCGACCGCACGCGCGTGCATTGCCCGCGCGATCGCCACAGGTGCCCCGAACCGCGTGGCCAGCGCGAGTTCTGCGTCTGCCAGCTCTCTGGCTTCCCGGCAACGGCCGAGATGCGAGAGCGCGAGCGACGCGGTCGAGCGCCATGGGGTCCACGTCGGATTGGGACGTCCCTGCCGTTCGCGCAGCGCGCCGGCACCACGCGCCTGCGCATGGGCGCGCTCGAAGTCGCCTTGCGCCAACCACAGCCGAGCGCGAGCGTGAAGCACGCCGATCTCCCAGGGATCGCGGCCGAGCTCGCCGTGGAGCCCGCGCTCGCGGAGGAGCTGATCGGCCTGCTCGAAGGCCCCACGCTCTGCCAGCGTGCAGACGAGAACCTCCACGGCGCCGCCGGTGACCGCGTTGACGTCCTCGCCGACGATCTCCAAGGCGAGGCGCGCGTGTTCCTCCGCGGTAGCGATCTGACCGGTGCGCAGGTCGAGCTCAGCCGTATACCAAGCCGCCGCCGCCCGCAATCGCAGCGAGCCGCGCTCGGTTGCCTGGCGAGAGATCGCCTCGATCGCCGCCCGCGCGTGGTCGAAGCGGTCGGTCATCGTCAGCACTCGGACGCAAAGGTGGCCCGCCAAGCGGCGCCACGCATCGGCGAGCAGCTGGCCTTCTCCAAGTGCTTGCAGCGCGAGCGTCGAGCAGGCGCTCGCATCTGGTGCGCCGAGCTCACTCGCCAGCCAGGCGCGATGGGCCAGCACCGCCCGCCCCTGTGAGGCATCGCTGATCGCCGCCGCGTCGATTGCCTGCACGCGACGGATTCGCTCCCCCTGGCTCCCGGGGACCGTGGTCAGCGCGTCCAGGCTCGCCGTCTGCAGCGCGGCGCGCGCGTCAGGATCCGTCTCCGCCGCGAGCTGCTCTTCGAGCAGTTCCTGCACGTCGGCCGCACCGCCGCCTGCGACCCCAAGCGCAGCGAGCCGCGTCAGAATGTCGATCCGGCTCGCCCGGTCCCATGGCTCCCGGGCCGCTTCACGCAACCATCGCGCCGAATCCGGCAGGCCTGCATCGAACGTGACCGTCGCCAGTTGCGCGAGCATCCGACCGCGGTCGTCTCCCACCGCACGCTCGTCGACCGCCCGCTCCAGATACGTTGCGGCTGCTCGGGGAGCGCCACGCTCTGCCGCGTCTGACGCGGCTTGCCAGAGCAGGCCGCTGACTTCGGCGTCACTCTGGGGGCCGCAGTGCAGCAGGTGGCCCGCTGCGGTCTCTGGGGGCGCGCCGGCTGCCGATAGCGCGCGTGCGGCCTCGCGGTGCAGGCGCTCGCGGTCGGCCGCAGGCAGATCGTCGCGGATCGCGGCGGCGATCAGATCGTGGGCGAAGCGACGCTGACCGGAGGCGAGCAGTCCGGCCGCAGCGAGTGCGTGCCAGGCCTCCCCGAGCTCGCCGACGGTCAAGCCGGCGGTGCTCGCCACGACCTGCGGGGTTGCCTCCTCGCCGGTCACGGCGAGGGCGGCTGCAACTGCTCGCTCCGGCGGCGCCAGTTCCGCCAGCCGCCGCCTCACGGCGTTCCGTGCGACCGCGGTGAGCGGCCAGGCGTCCGGGTTCGGATCCGAAATCACCCCCGGCCCGTGGGTGGCGATCTGCCGGGCCAGCTCCAAAAGCAACCAAGGGCTCCCATCGGCCGCGCGGTGACAATCGCAACACGCCTGCACTGGCGTATCGGGCGCCAACCGGTGGATCAGCCGCACCGCCCCGCTCGGCGTCAGCCGTTGCGGGTGCAGGACCGTGGCCGAGCGCACGGCGCCGAGCAGGCTCAGCAGGTCCGTCGCGGCGCCAGGGTACTCGCCGCGAGCGGCCACGACGATCAGCAACGGCACGTCCTCGATCCGCCGCGCGAGATAGGAGAGCACCGCGAGCGAGCTGCGGTCCGCCCACTGGGCGTCGTCCACGATCAGCGCGAGTGGGCGCCCTTCCGCGATCGCCGCACACAGCCAGAGGACGCTGTGGGCGATCATCGCGGTTGCCGCGTGCTCGGGAACGATCCCGTCGAGCAGCAGGCCGCCGGCCATCGCCCCGGCACCGCGAAGCATCTGGGCGCGCTGTAGCTCGGATGTGTCCCGCAGCGGTGCTTCCAGCAACGCGCGAATCGCGCCGAACGGGAAGTGACGTTCGAGCGGACTTGGCGCCGCTCGGCGGACCAGGCAACCCGCCTGCACTGCGAGCTGCGCCGCGGACTCGAGCAGCGCGGTCTTGCCGAGACCGGCGGCAGCTTCGAGCACGACGACCGCACCGGAGCCGCCGGCCAAGCGACCGGCGGCTCCCTCGAGCACCTCGAGCTCAAGGGCGCGCTCGATCAGGGCCGACTCAGTGCCAGCACCACCGGCGGCCTCGGACCCGAGGATCCGGAACTGCCGGACCGAACTCGGGCGCGTTCGATGCAGAATCACGCTAGACACTTACCCCCCAAAACAAAGTAATCAGATGTCTGACAGCTCCTCACACTGGTGGAGGACCCCGGCGGACCGCCAATCCTTCCCGACCTGGGCCACGCTCCTGCGCCCTGACCGGCCCGGCGCGCCGCATCGGGGTCCAAGAAAAGTTCAGGGTCGCTTCCCGACTGTCAGCGGCGCCCCGCCGACCTACGCTGCCCCGGTCATCCGTACTTATGCCAGAAAGAGGTCCACATGGCCGGCAAGTCCGCCCACGCCCAGAAGCTCTCCAACCACCTCGGCACTCCGATCGAGGCCGCGTGCATGATCAACAAGCCGGGGGCGACCGCCACCATGGCCGTCGGCGGTGTCGTCGGCCTGGCTGCCGGCGCAGTCGCCACACGAAAGGCAGCGACCGATGAGATCAAGGTCGTGACCAACGGCTGGCTTGCAGTCGGCCCGCGCTCGTTCGCGCTCGTCAAAGGCGACAAGTTCCTCGGCAATCCGAAGGGCGAGCCATTCGCGCAGGTCGACTACGACGACGTCGCGTCGGTTTCGTTGAAGCCCGGCCGGCTTACGCTCCGGGCCGACGTCGCGCTCGCGGACGGCCGCGCGTTCGCGTTCGAGGCCAAGACCAAGGGCGCGAACAAGGGCAACCGGGAAGTGCTCGAGCTGCTCGCCTCGCGCTGCAGCTAGCAACGAGGCTGCGGCCGCGCGCCGATGCTGACCGCGCGCGGCCCAGCCGCGCGCGGCGTCAGCCGTGGGCCTGGGCGGGTTCCCGTGGGATGCGGCGCTGCGTGTCCTTGGGGAATTTCGGCCACAGCCGAAATTCGCACACGGCGCCGAGTTCGCGACGGGGGATCCGACGCCCGCGCAGGGGGAGCTCGGCGGGCTCGTGGGAGATTTCCAGGCTTCACCTCAGACGCTCAGCGCGACACGGTGAGTGTGACGGTTGGGATGTTGGCGTTGTCATGGGCGGTGTGTTGGACCTTGTTCTGATCGGTAGATGCCGCCCTTTGCCCTTGACGCTCCCGCGCTTGACGCCCCCCCGGCGTCGCAGCGCGAAACAGACACCATCTGCCGCACCTCACGGCCTGCCTGAAGGTGAGGGACGGGGTGTTTGTCTACCGGTCGCGATCGCCCGCAGCTCATCGAACGGAGCGAACTGCGGTCGATTGTGTCTGTTATGGGCCGCCGAGCCGGGCCAAGTCCGGCTCCCTCCAGCGGCGACAGCGTTGTCTTCACCAGTCCAGCGCCTCCCGGAAGCTGAGGGGCTGGGAGATGTCTCAGCTATAGCTCGAGAAATCTCCCGTGGGTCCGGGTTAGTGGAGCTGTCTGTCGGCCATCCACGGGACCGCGCCCACGGACGCCATCGACGGCCTGGCCACAACAACGGCTCACCTCCTCCCAAGCCGATCACGCACTCCGATGGCGCCACAGGGCCCGGCCATCCTTCGGAGGCCGCTGGGCTTCCGCGCCCACCAAGCGTGGATCGCGCGCGCGGGTGCGCGCGCGTACGCGGCGGTGTCATCCGGGCTGCTCTCCGCCTCGGCAGTCGGGCGAGGACGTAGCCGGCGAACAGCCCTGTCGGCCTTATACGCCGGCTCCGAGCTGATCGGCCTTGACCAGCAAGTCCTCAACGTCGCGCTCTTCCCAGATCCCGAGGAAGAACGCCAGGTCAGCCACGGTGAACCGATCGCGCATCAGGTGGCAGTTGGCAAGCGCCCAGTGCGCGGTCGCGTGCGGAACCCCGAGCTCCCCGAGGCGGACGGGGGCGTTCGCGGCGCGCAGGGCACCCGCGAGCCGCTCGGGTGCGGTCATCAGGGCGTCGAGTTCGACGTCGAACTCGGCCCATCGCTCGTGCAGCCGCGCCAGCCGCTCACGGGCGCCGTGCCAGCGCTCGAGCTTGCTCGCGTAGCCGCGCCAGCACTCCTCGCCCATCCGTCCGGACGGATCCAGCTCGCTGAACGCTGCGAGCACCCGGGAGCGCGACTCGTCCGCATCCGGGAAGCGCAGCCGGCGCAGCCCACCGTTTGCCGCCACCCCCCGGACTTGGGCCCACAGCATCGCCGCCAGCACCGACAGGGCGCCGACCTTTGCGCCGTGCAATGCGCCCCGCTCGCCGGGACGCTCTGCCATTTCGATCAGATGGCTGACCGTGTGCTCCATGCCCGAGCCCGGCGCGGTGCGCCCGGCGACGCCCATCGAGATCCCGCTCAGGGTCAGCGCTGCTGAGAGGGTTTCGATCGCGACGGGTTCGCCCAGGTCGATCCCGCCCGCGGCGTCGATCACGGTATCGACGTGGGCGCGGGTGAGCGCGACCGCGGCCGGCGAGTAGCTGTCGTCCTGGCCGACAAGCCGTGCCAGCAGCCAGTCCGCCGGAGCGGTGTAGGTCGCCAGCAGATCGCCGAGACCCGCGCGGTTGAGCCTGGCCGGAGCACGCGAGATCACGTCGGTATCGATCACGAGCCGGTCGGGCCAGCGCGTGGCCGTCGTGCGCTTGACCCCGTCCACCAGCAGAACCGACTGGTCGTCGGCGAATCCGTTGACGCTTGCTGCCGTCTGGACGATCACGTGCGGGATGTTCCCGGCGCGGGCGCTCAGCGCCTTGCCGATGTCGGCGACCGTGCCCGATCCGACGCTGACGAGCACGCCGGCGCCATCGGCGGCGGCCGCTGCGGCGTCGATCGTCTCGAGGTCGGCATGCGTCTCGGCGTGCTCGTCGCCAACGGTCACGCGTCGAACCGGCAGACCGGCCTGCACCAGCGCCGCGACGACCCCCGCCTTGAGCTCACCACCGGTTGCCGCCATCGGCCGCTGGTCGGCAAGGATGACGACGTCGCCGCCGGAGCGGCGCAACCCGGCGACGACCTCCGCGATGCGAGCAACCATGCCCGGCCCGAGGAGCACTCCGCCGAGGCCGAGCGGCTGAAGGTCTGCGGCTTCCTCGACGCCGGCAAGCTGAGCACGCAAGGCCTCGAGGTCACGTGCGACCTCGGACGCAGATCGCTGCCACGCCACGCTCATGACAGCGAGCCCTCGACGCCGGCGAACAGACGGCGGTATGCGTTGTAGGAGTCGGCCATTCCCGTCGCTGCCACCGATATCTCCGCTCGTTTCGACCCGTTCGTGGGTTTCGGCCCTTAGTTTCGGCCCTCAATGTCTAACGTCTGACGACTTTAAAGTCAAGTGCACCGGTTCGCGGGGCAAAGGGCAATCGCCGGGCGCTGGGGTGCAGCACGGATCGTAGCCAGCGCGGTCAGCGGCGTCTTGCGCGGCGAGCGCGGTCAGCGGCGTCTGCGCGGCGGGCGCCGGTCAGCGCCGTCAGCGCGGTCGGCGCGTCAGTGTTCGTCCGACGCCGGCGATGCGCGACGGTTGACGATCAGCTCGAACGCATCGGCGACGTGCCACTCGTGCGAGAGCATTACCGCGCGGCCGCGCTCGTCGTAGTCGACCTGATCGATGTGCAGAAGCGGGGTCCCGCGCTTGACCGCGAGCAGCTTCGCGAGCTTGGCGTCGGCGAGCGTCGGGATCAGCTGCGCACTCGCGCGCACGACTGGGTGGCCCGCCCACTCGAGGATCACGTACAGCGAGCTCTCGAGCGCATCGGGGGTGACATCCCCCAACAGGGACTCCGGGATGCGGTCTCGCGAGTAGATCACCGGGCGGCGACTGGCGAGCCGCACCCGTTCGACCTCGACGAGCGCCTCCCCCTCCTCCAGGTCCAGCAGTTTGCGCTCGAGTTCTGTTGGCAACCGCGATCCCTTATTGAGCACGGTCTCCCCTGGCTTTTGCCCGGCCTCGCGGATCATTGCGGTGTAGCTGACCGTGGTCTCGAGTGGATGTCGCGCGCGCGGCGCGTGCGTCACGTACGTGCCCGAGCCATGGCGGCGGGCCAGGTAGCCGGCGTCCATCAGCCCGAGAACCGCCTCTCGGACGGTCGCGCGGCTGACCGAAAACCGGTCGGCCAGCTCATTTTCGTTGGGCAGCTTCGTGCCCGGGTCGAGGTTGCCGCTTATCAGGTCCTCGAGCAGCGCTTCGCGGACCTGGTCGACGAGCGATGGACGCTTGCGTTTGGTCATCGGCTGCGCGCACTGTAACCGTCCTGACGGCAGCACACTTCATACGCACCGCCTCGACCCCTCTAACCATTCAGCCGCCAGGCCGGTATCGCCGTAACCGGAGTCCGTCGCATACTGGAGCGCCTCCGGCTTGGCGCCTGTCGGCACCTCGAACGCGAGGCAAAAATCCTTGGACTGGCCGTGCGGGAGGCGGACGCTCGGGTTGTCGCACGCGTTCTTGCCGCTAACCGCGATCAGCGACGTGGGCTTGCCCGTGCCGCCGCCGATCAGCGTCAGCGTCCCGTCGGGCAGTGGGTCGGAGTACTTGACGGTGCCGACATTGACGATCCGCATGTCAAAGCCGATCAGCTGCTTGCCGGCGGCGAGGTTGAATCCGCTGAACGGCCCACGCATGCCCTTGAGCGTGACCTGGACCTTCGACTTCGTCGTTGGTCCGCTCGGCCCGAGGCCATCCCCCTGAAGCGTGAGCATGTCACCGGTGCTGCCCTTGACCGTGACCGGATCGGACGAGCCGCTGCTCGAGGACGCGGCCGTCGTGGTCACAGCGGACGCGGCGACGGTGGTGGAGACGGACACCGCGGAGGTCTGCGTGATCGTCTTTGTGCTGCTGCCGCAGCCGGCAATCACGATCGCCGCGACGGCGAGGGTGCAAAGGCGTAAAGCTCCATCGAATCCTCCTGTTGCTGGATTTGGGACGTTGGGCGACGATATGGCGCCGCGCGCCGCGACACATCGGGAGGAGTACCTATCTTTGCGCCCGTCGGGACCTACGTTGCGCTAGGTCGCGCCCGTCAGGATTCCCGTCCGCCCGGCCTCGGCGACCGCCTCGGTGCGCGTGCCGGCGTCGAGCTTTCTGAGGATCGCGGAAACATGGTGATCCACCGTCTTGCGGGATAGGACCAGTCGCTCGGCGATCTGCGAGTTGCGCATCCCCTCCGCGACAAGTGCGAGCACTTCGAGCTCGCGCGCAGTCAGACCGGCGACATTTCCGAGCGTCGCCGCGCGGGGGCCCTGGCGGAGGTCCCGCACGCCGCGCTCGCGCAGCGTGCGCGCGACCCGAGCCGCCGCCGCGCGCGCTCCGAGTCGCTGTAGCTCCGCGAGGCTCCAGCGCAGGAGTGCCTCCTCACGGCTGCCGGCCAGCGCGATCGCCTGCTCATATGGGCAACCCAGTTGCCGCCAGAGCTTGGATGCCGCCTCGAGCTGCGCCGACGTTGTTGAGCGCATGAATCAGGATCTCGGCCTCGCCCAGACGCTCGGCGAGCTCGCCCGCGCGAGCGCCCCAGGAGCGCGCCGCCTCGAGGTCGTTGGCGAGCATCCGCAGCTGCGCCATGTTGCTGTAGGCCATCGCCAGCTCCGGTCCGCGCGGCAGCGGTTCGAGTAACTCCACCGCAAGGCGCGCTTGCTCAGTGGTCTGGGCGTGTGCAGCGCATCACACGCTCCCGAGAGCACCCGAACTCCGTCGAGCTCGCCGCAGAACGCGCGGACGAGCGCCGACTTGCCGATCCCGGCCTCGCCGGCGATCAGCACGAGCGCTCCGCGCCCGGTCTCGCTCACCTCAGCAAGCTGCTCGGTCAGCAGTGCGAGCTCCTGCGAGCGCTCGAGCAATACCTCCCGCGCCGCGTGCGACTCAGCGGCGGGTTCAGCGCACATTCGCCCTCGATCGGGCGGTGAGGTCCCCATTGCAGCCTCAGGACTCCGAGGCGTGGCGATCCTTCCCCAACTCCGAGCTGGGAAGGATTCGCCGTCCACCTGTGTCCTACGCAACAATGTACCCATTTTGTCAGACATCTGATCTCTATTCAGGCGGCGGAGGCGATGGTGAACACGAGCGTTGATCGCATGCTGGCGATGAGCCGCAAAAAGTGGATGCGCGGGCATCGTGCCCCAACCTTTCTGTTCGCTGACCTCGCCGGCTTCACGGCATTGACCGAGACGCGGGGCGACGAGGCCGCAGCGGAAATCGCCCGGGTATTCCGGCGGACGATGCGCGCCCTCAGTCGCAAGTACGACGCCTGGCAGGTCAAGTCGATGGGCGATGGCGTGATGATCTGGGCCCCGGACGCGGCCAAGGCGGTGGCGCTTGCCGCCCACGCCGTCAAGGAAGTCGGCGCCAGCTCGGACCTACCGCCGGTGCGCGTCGGCGTGCACACAGGGCCCGCGGTCATGCAGGGCCTGGACTGGTACGGCAGCACGGTGAACGTCGCTGCCCGCCTGGCGGATGAGGCGGAGCCAGGTCAAGCGCTGATCAGCGGGGCGACGCTCTCGGCCGCCCAGGCCACGCTGACGCGCCCGCTGAAGCTACGGCGCGAGGTCGTGTTGCGCGGCGTCGAGCGGCCGATCGTCGCCTGGAGGCTCGCCTGAGTCGGCGCCAGCCCGCGACCGCTTGCCGGGTCAGCCGGCGTGAGCGCCGGGAAGGGTCCGTGCGCTACGGCCCATCGCCTTCCACGCGTCGCCGTCGGACGCCAGGTGTGCGGCCGCGGTCCGGACCGTCCAGCGGTCGGGCTTCAGCCGGCGATCGGAGAGCTCCTCCCAGGCAATCGGCATCGCGACCGGCGCTCGGGGTTTGGCGCGGACGGCATAGGGCGCGACCGCATGCTGGGCGTAGTTGATGCGGTTCAGATCGAGGTAGATCCGCGCGCCGCGGTCTGCCTTTTTCCACTCGAGCGTCAGGTGCTTGGGATCATCCGCCACCATCGCCTCGGCGATCGTGCGCGCAAGGGAGTGAACCGCCGTGAACGAGGGTCCGCGGCGCAGCGGACAGACGACGTGCACCCCGCGCGATCCGGTCACCATCGCGAACGGCACCAGCCCGGCCGCGCGCAGCCGCTCACCGGCTGAGCGCGCGGCGGCCCGAACGGCGGCGAAGCCGGCGCCGGGCGATGGATCGAAGTCGAGGATCAGACGGTCGGGCTCGCGCGGGCGGTCGGCGCGCGAGAGCCAGGTGTGCGGTGTAACCACGTTCTGCGCGGCGAGGTACACGAGCGTCGCCGCGTCATTGGCGAGCACTTGCTTGAGCGAGCCGCCCTTCTTGGCGACCTGCGCAGTCGCGATCCAATCCGGGAAATAGTCGGGCACCGACTTCATGTAGTAGCCGCGGCGCTCGATCCCCTGCGGGAAGGCCTCGAGCGCAAGCGGACGATCGTGCACGTGGGACACCATCGCCGCGGCCACGTTCTCGTAGTGGCGCGCGAGGTCGAGCTTGCTCACCGGCGGCTGCGTGAACAGCAGCTTGTCGGGGTGGGTCAGATCGATCTGACGGCGACCTATGCGCAGCAGCTCGCCCATCGGTGATCCGAAACTCTAGTTGCGTCGATAATGCTCGCGTGGCGTATGACGAGGATCTGGCCAACCGCATCCGTGAGCTGATCGCGACGGAGCCGGGACTGAGCGAGAAGAAGATGTTCGGTGGGCTGGCGTTTCTGATCAACGGCAACATGTCAGTGAGCGCCAGCGGCACGGGTGGATTGCTGCTGCGGGTCGACCCCGCGGAGACCGAGACGCTGCTGAGCAAGCCGCATGCGCACCCATTCGAGATGCGCGGCCGGGTGATGGACGGATGGCTGCGGGTCGACGGTGACGGAGTTAGGACCAAGCGCCAGCTCGAGCGCTGGGTCGCGCGCGGCGTCGGCTACGCCAGGTCGCTGCCCGCCAAATAGGGGCCTCAGGGCAGGATCAGATGACTGTCGCCGAACTCGTGCCAGAGATAACCGGCCCGCAGTGCCTCGCGGTAGCAGCGCTCGAGCAGCGAGCGGCCGCCCGTGACCGCCTCGAGCATCTGCAGATGCGACGCCTCCGGCTCGTGCCAGCCGGTGATCAGCCCGTCGACGACGTGCAAGCCGCGATCCGGGGAGATCACCAACCCGGTCCAGCCGGCGCCGGGCACATTGTCGCTGCGGGCGACGGTCTCCAGCGCGCGCACGACAGTCGTACCGACTGCGATGACCCGGCCTCCCCATCGCCGCACGGCGCTCACCAGCCGTGCCGTCGTGTCTGGCACCTCGTAGTACTCCGGGAACGGAGCCTCGTGGCGCTCGGGCGAGGACACGCCGGCGTGCAACGTGATCGGCGCAATCAGCACCCCGCGGGCGGTCAGCCGCGTGATCAGCTCGCGCGTGAACGGGCGCCCGGCGCTGGGCATCTCGGCACTTCCCGGCGTGGTCGCATAGACGGTCTGGTATGCCTCGAGCGGCCATGGGTAGGTAACGTAGCCGTAGCGGATCGGCTCGCCGTGGGACGCGAGATATTCGTCAATGCTTTTTTGCGCGGAGATCCGCGCCAGCATCAGCCGCGCGCCTGACGCGTACGGCGCCACCAGTTCGAGGCGGGCGCCGCCGGCGAGCTCGAGCGCCTCGCCGGCATGCCCGCGGGCCGGCCTCGCCCCGTCGTTGCTTCGCAGCTCGACGACGCGCCAGCTCTGATCCAGGCGCGGTGCACGCGTTGCGACGTGTACGCGGGCGGCAGAGCCATCCTCACGCCGCGCCGCGATCGCGGCGGGCAGTGTGGCCGATACGTTGAGGACCAGCAGATCTCCCGCAGACAGCAGCTCCGGCAGGTCACCGAACCCGGCGTGGACGATCCGTTCATCGGAACGCCTGCCGACCATCAACCTGACGCCGTCGCGCCTCAAGCCCCGCGCCTCCGGTGGCGCGGCTGCCTGCAGCGCGGTCGGCAGTTCGAACGCGAGCGCGCTCACGCGGGCACTCCGGCGATGTCCCTAGCCCGGTAGCGCCCGCTTGGCAGCGCGCCCTCGATCAGGGCGAGCAGTCCTGGGACGCTGTCCTCAGGCGGGGGGCGGTCGGAGATGTCCTCGCCCGGGAACGCCTCCTGGTGCATCCGAGTTCGCATGTCGCCCGGGTCGACGGCGTAGACGGAAATCGATTGGTGTTCGGCCGCAAGGATCGCCGAGAGCTGCTCGAGCGCCGCTTTCGAGGAGCCGTATCCTCCCCAGCCTTCGTAGGCCTCGGCCGCCGCGTCCGAGGTCACGTTGATGATCCGACCACCGTCGGGGATTCGTGGCAGCGCGAGTTGCGCAAGCGCCAGCGGCGCCGTGACGTTGACACGGTAGACGCGCTCGAGTTCCGCGAGCGGGTAGTCAGCGAGCGCCGGCTGCGGGCTTGGACCGAGGACGCTGGCGTTGTTGACGAGCACGTCGATCGTCTCGCCGGCGACGCTCAGCAGCGCGCGCCGGTGCTCGGGATCGGCGATGTCGCCTGCAATTGCCGCAACTTCGGTAATCGCGCCGAGCTCGCGTGCCGCCTGCTCGAGATCAGCGGCACCGCGCGCGTCGATCACCAGTGTCCAGCCGCGCCCCGCCAGCGCGCGAGCGAGCGCGAGGCCGAGCCCGCGGGAAGCTCCTGTGATGAGTGCTAATGGCATGCCGTCACGGTATGCCGGGCGCGGTCCCGGTTACCAGCGGTAATTGGTCGTACGACCAGGTCCGGCCGGCTGGGGTCCGCTCAGGACCCCTTCGAAATGAGCCCGTCCCGGACAGCGAGCAACGCCGCCTGGGTGCGGTCACTGACACCGAGCTTCTCGAGCACATGCCCGACGTGGGCCTTGACCGTCTTCTCGGAGATCCCGAGCTCGAGCGCGATCCGCTTGTTCGAGCGGCCGCCCGCGATCAGCTCGAGCACCTCCCGCTCTCGGCGGGTCAGCCGCTCGGGCTCCGGCGCGCGACTGCCGGCGCTGTCTGCAAACGCCCGCACGAGACGGGCAGCCGCGGTCGGGTCGATGATCGCCTCGCCGCGGTCAGCGGCGTGGATCGCGCGCGCGAGCTCGCTCGGCTCGACATTCTTGAGCAGGTAGCCGGCGGCGCCGGCCTGGATCGCCGGCAGCAGGCGCTCATCGTCGAGAAAGCTGGTGAGCACGAGCACCCGGCTGTCGGGCGCCTCGTCGCGCAAGGTCCGCATTGCGCCGACGCCGTCAAGCTCGGGCATCACCAGATCCATCAGGATCACGTCAGGCTTCAACTGCCGTGCCTGCTCCACGGCTTCGCGCCCGTCCGCGGCTTCGCCGACCACCTCGAGCCCATCCTGGAGCTCGAGGAACGTCCGCAGCCCCTCGCGGACGACTGCATGATCATCGACGATCAGGACGCTGATCACGCCGGCACCTGCAAGCGGATCGTCGTGCCGGCTCCCGGCGCGGAGCGGATCTCGAGGTGCCCGCCCAGCTCCCTGGCGCGCTCCTCCATCGACGTCAGCCCGAGATGCCGAGAACGGAGCTCGGCCCGTTCGGGCTCGAACCCGACGCCGTTGTCGCGGACCTCGATCCCGGTGGCGGACAGCCGCACCACGATCCGGTCCGCGCGGGCATGCCGCAGCGCGTTCTGAAGCGCTTCGTCCACGATCCGCAGCACCGCAAGGCTGTCGCCGTTGCCGGGAACGCCGTCGGTGATCAGCTCAACGTCGACGCTGTGCACCCGGGCGAGCATCTGCACCTCCTTGCGCAGCGTCCCTTCGAGTCCATCGCGCTCGAGCTCCGGGGGTCGCAGCCCGAGGATCAGCGAACGCAGCTCGTCGAGCGCTTCGCGCGCCAGCTCTCGCAGCTTGTTGACCTGGGTGCGCGCGGCTTCGGGGTCGCGGTCGAACTGGGTCGCCGCCGCCTCGGCGGTCAGCATCAGGCTGAACAGCTTTTGGCTGACGACGTCGTGCAGCTCGAGCGCGAGCCGGTTTCGCTCCGAGACAACCGACAGCTCCCTGCTGTGCTCGTACAGGCGCGCGTTCGTGATCGCGATTGCGGCATGCGCCGCGAGCAGCTCGATCAGCTGCTCATCGCTGGCGTCGAATGCCGGCGCGCCGATCTTCTCGGTCAGGTAGAAAGCGCCGATCACGGCGTCATTGGCGACGATCGGGACGCCGAGGAACGAGCGCATGTCGGGGTGTCCGCGCGGCCACCAGCCGCGAAAGCGGCGATCCCGATGGATGTCATCGGTGCGAAACGGCTCCGGGCCCGTGAGCATCGCACCGAGCATCCCGTGCGTCCGCGGCAGTGGTCCCATCGCCTCGATCAGCTCGTCGCTCATGCCCGAGACAAGGAACCGGCGGAATCCTCCCTCCCCGTCCGGGATCCCGAGCGCGGCGTACCTCGCGTCGGCGAGCTCGCGGGCGCAGTCGACCAGCCGCTGTAGCACCTCGTCGACCGACAGCTGCGACGCGACCGCCAGGACTGCGTCGCTGACGGCCCTCAATGCGGGACTGAGCGGGTCGGCCATCGCTCTGCACGATACTTTGGGGGGATGCCACGTCTCTGGTTCTGGACCCAGGCCGCAATTGTGGTGTTCGTGCTCGCCGGGATGGTGATCGCGATCACAAAGCTGATCTGAGCTCTGACTCGTGGCACTAAAGTCTCGGGGGTGTTTGCCTCGATCGTGACCGGCACCGACGGCTCGGACACGGCCAAGACGGCCGTCCGCTATGCGATCGATTTGGCGCGCGAACTTGGCGCGCGACTACTGATCGTGAGCGCATATGAGCCGGTGTCCGACCAGCGGCTGCGCAACGAGAACGTCGAGGTCCCGGAGGACCTGCAGTGGATGGTGAACCCGCGCGAGGATGTGCTCGCGCTGCTCGACGTCGCCAAGCAGGAGGCGGTGGGCGCGGGAGTCGAGTCGGTCGAGACGTTTGCACGCCAAGGGGATGCGGCCGACGCGATCCTCGACATCGCCGAAGAGCAGCGCTCGGACCTGATCGTCGTCGGCAATCGCGGGATGACCGGCGCCAAGCGGTTCCTGCTCGGCTCGGTTCCGAACAAGGTCTCGCACCACGCGCCGTGCTCGGTGCTGATCGTGCGGACGACCTAGGCCAAGGGTAGTGTGGGCGCTTAGTCGTGCGTTTCGTAAATACGGTGACACCGAGAGTGGTCACCCGGGGGATGCTGGGCAAGGACGCAGTGAGGGAGCGTGCCTCTGGCACGTGACCGAACGAGGACGCCGCCCAGCGCCGCCGGGGGTCGCTCAAATGTCATCGTATTTACGAAAGGTGCCACTTAAGTCGGCTGTGTCGGCGGGACGACGACGCTCTTCGACGTGGCCGCGCCGGCGTCGAGCAGGCCCCACCCGTAGTACTGGTTGGGCTGCGAGCCGCCGAGCGGCTGTGCGGTCTTCTCGAGGCGCGTGAGGATCTTGTCGGGGGTCGGATTCCGGCCGATCACGCCGCTCGCGATCACGAGCGCCGCCGCGGCAGCGACATGTGGCGCCGCCATCGAGGTTCCGTACCAGCCGCCGGGATAGCCGAACCGATCGGGATTGGTGGAGTCGAAGAACGTCAGCTGGTAGATGTCGGGGAGCGTCCGATCGGAGTGACAATTCGGATCGGTGAGCAGCGACGTGTCGTCGCCGCCTCCCGGTGCGACCAGATTCAGCCTGCTGCCCCCGTTGGAGTAGTTCGCAAGGCATCGGTCCTTGGTCGTGGCGCCGACCGAGATGACGGCGGGGGCCCGCGCGGGATAGGCGATCTGCTCAACGCCCTCGTTGCCCGCGGCTGCGACCACCACGACCCCACGATGGTGTGCAAACCGGATCGCAGAGATGATGTCCGGGATGTCGGAGGAAGTGACATCGAGCGAGAATTCGAGGCTCAGGTTGATCACCTGGGCGCCGTGCGTGGCGGCGTAGCGGATGCCCCGGGAAATCGTCGCCGCGTCCCCGGTGCCGTCGGCATCGAGGATCCGGACCGGCATGATCGAGACGCCGTACGCCAGCCCCGTCAGGCCGTAGCGGTTGTTGGTCGTCTCGGCGATCGTGCCGGCGACGAACGTGCCATGCCCCTCGCGATCGAGCGGGAACGCGTTCTTGGCGACGAAGTCATACGGCGCGACGAATTTTGTGCCGCCGAAGTCCGGCGCCTTCTTGAACTGCTTCCAGTCACGGTAGGCGACACCGGTGTCGAGGATCGCGACGGTGACGCCGCGCCCGCCGGGGCGGTGCACGCCGAAGAGGTTCGCCCACGCCTCGGGGGCGTTCACTCCCGCGCCCGGCAGGAAGTTCCACTGCATCTGCTGCCATCCCTGCGCGATCTGACCCCGGCCGGGGTCATCCGGGACCCACGACCCGGCGGCGTGGGCGATGTAGTTCGGTACCGCATACGCCACCCCGGCCTGCCGGCGCAGCCTCGCGAGCGCGTGAGGCACGCTCATGCCCTTCGGCAGCTTCAGCACCTGCTCGCCCGGGGCGGGCGCCGGAGTCGATGCAGACTGCCGGATCCCCATCTGCCTGCCGATGTCGGCCTGGACCGTCGTCTGCGTCGGCAGCTGCGAGTAGCCGACGACGACCTCGCCCGGCACGTAGTCGGCCGCCGCTGCCGAGCTGGTCCCGAGCACCGCCAAGCATGCGCTCAAGACAAGCGTAGTGGCGGCAAGACGGCAAGTTTTGTGCATGGTTTGGACCGGGGGCATCGCCGGCTCTCGTGGGACCCGGCGAAGCGCGCATGCTTAAGACATCATCAGACGCCCAAAAGTTTCCCTGCCACAACGGTAGCGTCCCTCGAGGCTGGCCCTGACCTCGCACTTCTTCCCACGCGATCAGTACTTCATGCGTCTCGCGTTGCGCGAGGCGACGCGCGCGCTCGACCACGACGATGTGCCGATCGGCGCCGTGATCGTCAAGGACGGAGAAGTGATCGGCTCGGGCCACAACGAGCGCGAGCTCCGCGCCGACCCGACGGCCCATGCCGAGATGGTCGCCCTGCGCGAAGCGGCGCGGGCGCTGGGGTCCTGGCGGGTGCTCGACGCCGTCATGTATGTGACGCTCGAGCCGTGCGCGATGTGCGCCGGCGCGATCGTCCTCGCGCGCGTGCCGCGCATCGTGTTCGGGGCGAGTGATCCGAAGGCCGGGGCCGCGGGCAGCGTCCTCAATGTGCTCGACGAGCCTCGGCTGAACCATCGCCCCCAGGTCGAGTCAGGGCTGCTCGAGGAGGACTCCGCGGATCTGCTGCGGGCGTTCTTCGCCGGCCGGCGGCAGCCCTGAACTTTGGCGTTGCACGTCGGAATGTCCGAAGCGAAACGCCAAACTTCGTCGCGGGCAATCGTCCCGCCGGGCCGTGCCGTGGTCGTCTAGCCTTGTTGGCCGCTCTCCGGAGAGGTGGCAGAGCGGTTGAATGCGCCGGTCTCGAAAACCGGTAAGGGCCTTTCGGTCCTTCGGGGGTTCGAATCCCCCCCTCTCCGCTACTAGCAGGGAATTCCTGCAAACCATTTGATTTTGACCCCCGGCCCAAGCCGGGTGTCGATGTCAGGCGGTGAGTCAACGTAGGCCATCACGGGCCCGGACTTTCCACCAGACTTTCCACCAGACTTTCCACGCGAGTGCTCCGCCGGAGTCGCGCACGGAGCCAGTTATCGGGCTGGCCGACATTCGAGGCAACTGCCTCGGCTCCTAGGATCCGATCAACCGCTCCAGGATCCGCCCCGGTTTGCGCGGGCAGCGAGCGCGGTCCCGACGCCCGGGCGCGACCGCGGCGAATGCTTTTGGGCGATTGCGATCGTCCCGCAACGTGGGTTGGCGGTGCGCCGCACACCGCAGCCACCCGGACGGGCACTCGCACTCGTGCGAGCTTCGCTCGGCTGCCCACAGTCGCAGCTGGGTTTCGAGGGAAGGCCGTGGCGATGCGCGGTCGCCGGTGGACAGCGCACGGTGCGCCTGCACAGGGCGGCGGCCACGGACCAGCTCCTCCTACAGCACCTGCTCCTGGGTCTAGCTCCGCTTGGTCGATGACACCTTCACGGGGCTGTCATCTTTTCAGGCCGCGATAGCGGCCTGTTTTATCTTGTCGTCGAGCGCGTGCTCGAAGGCGCGCCATGCGCGGGCGATCGGACTTTGGTGTGCGATCTCCTCGGGTAGTTGGGGGTCGAGTTCGGCGAGGGAGGGGTTGACGATCCGCACGTAGGTCTTGGTGAAGAAGACGGCGGTCCGCCGGCCGAAAGCGGTCAGCTCGTAGCGCTGGCTTTTCGGGATCCGGCGGATCAGGCCTTTGCGTCTGAGTCGGCGCAGGTCATAAGTCATCTGGCCCGTGCTGTAGCTGCCGATCAGCTCGGCGATCTGCGGGCGCAGGGTGCGGTTCCTCAGGCCCGCGAACAGGTGCTGAAACGAGCACAGGCAGGCGAGCAACGCCATCACCCTGGGGTCACCGAAGTGCAGGGCGGGCGCGGGTTGGCCATCCTCGATGGACGGCGACACCAGACGCTGGAGCGTGCTGGGGTCTGGCGCGCAGTTGCACGCCTGAAGCTGGGCGTCAAGCAGCCGATCGTTGATGGCATCGCCGATCGATCGCAGCTGCTGCCAGCGACCCGGTCGGGATCTCCGAGAACCGGTGGACCGTCGGGATCTGATTGGTGGCGATGAACGCGTTAACCTCATCGACGTACCCGCGGCCGATCTTCCCCAGCACCGCGGGCGACGGGATCGGGAACCCGCGATCTAACAAGAACCGCACGACCAGCCCCTCAGACTGCAACCGCGGCACATACCCCTGCAAAAACAAGCGGTCGACGGAGCAGACCCGGAGCGAGACGTGATCGGCGAGTAGGCTTGAGATCGTGGCCACGGTGGTACCTCCAGCAACCGCAAGGTGCAAAGCCCCACAGGGACTTCCAAGCGGGCGCTCATCGCCCGCGCTCTAGATCGGAAGGTACCCCGCGGCCACCCGCCGCGGCCCGCAGGGACCCCCACGCGAGCGAGGCTCATCCCGAACCACGACCGCCCCCAAGATCACCGCGGCGTTCGAACAACCGCTCGGCGGTATGAGGCTCGCTCGCTAAGGCTAGGTCAGCCGCCGGCGAACCGAAGGGCCTGGCACGACGTCATCAAGACCCGCCGGACACTGCTCATGAACGAGACCAGGCAAATCAAAGCTGCGCTCGCCAACGACGCCTCCGCCTTCGTTCAAACCGTCTACCAGCAGGCCAAGGACTACAACAGTCTCGTCTTCACATCGGCCATATTCGGCGTCCAGTCCTGCACCTTCTCCTAGCCAGACCGGCAGCGCCTACAAGGGTATTCCGCGGGAGGCAGAGCCGGACGGCGGGCTCAGCGGACGCTCCGCACCACACCATCAGCGCCTCCGATTTCGGCGGCCGCTGGCGTCGCATTTGGCAGGAACGTCCAGCGAACGGAACAGCCGTCTGGAGGGTGGCAAGGACGAGGCGCCCGATCCGCGATACGGCAGTCACCCGGTTTTGCTATCCCGCAAGCATGGTTCCCGCCGACGGCGTGACGGACTCGAGAGCTCGGCCGGTCGAGTCGAAGGCTGCTTGCGGCGCCGTGGCTGGCCCCGTGTTCGTGAGCGCGTTCACGGTGATCGGCGCGAGGCGGGCAGGATATGACTGGCGGCGCCATGCGGTGAGTTCGCTTGCGGTCGGTCGTGAGGGCTGGACGCAGCGCGCGAACTTCATTGTCGCGGGCGTGCTCTACTGCGTCGCCGCGCAGGGGCTTGCGCACAGCCCTAAGGCGTCTAGAGGACGGGATTGCTCGGTGATTGTTGCGGGTAAAGGCTGTATAAGTTAGTGCTTGCGGCGCCCCATTACGCGGGGCCCCAGGCTGCGAGGGAGGAGGAGCGATGAGGTGCCGGATGTTGCGCCTTGGTTTGGCGTTGGTGTTGGTGTGCGCAATCTTGCCGGTGGCGGGAGCGGCCGGTGACCGTGGTGCCACGGCGCGAGCGCCGTGACCGTGGTGCCACGGCGCGAGCGCAGGCACTCGTTCAGCAGATGACGTTGGACGAGAAGATCAGCCTCGTCCATGGCACCGGGTTCATCACCGGCGATGGCTACACCGGGTTTACGCCGGCGATCCCGCGCTTGGGGATTCCGGCCTTCTATCTGGCTGACGGGCCAAACGGGGTCGGCAACGGCGCTTCCGGAGTTACCGCGTTTCCGGCGGCGATCAACAATGCTTCGAGCTGGGACACGGCGCTGTTGCGCCAGTACGGTGCAACGCTCGGCGCCGAGCACGCAGGCAAGGGCAACGACGTGGCCCTGGCGCCGACGATGAACATCCTTCGGGTGCCGAACTGGGGACGCGCGTTTGAGACCTTCAGCGAGGACCCTGTGCTGTCCGGCGACATTGGCGCGGCTGAGATCCGAGGGATCCAGAGCCAGGGGGTGATCGCCGACGCCAAGCACTTCGCGGCCAACAATCAGGAGACCAATCGGCAGACCGTCAACGCCGTGGTCGGCGAACGGGCCCTGCGCGAGATCTACACCGCCCAGTTCGCGAAGGCCGTCAAGGACGGCGGTGTGCGGTCGGTGATGTGCGCGTACAACCAGGTCAACGGGGCTTACGCGTGCCAGAACTCGCACTTGTTGAGCGACATCCTCAAGGGCGACTTGGCCTTTGGCGGCTTCGTGCTGTCTGATTGGTTCGCCAACCACAGCACGGTCCCGTCCGCGAACGCTGGATTGGATCTGGAGATGCCGGGAGGCAACACGATCTTCGGTCAGCCGTCGCCGTTTCCCGAGCGCTTCGGCGCCGATCTGAAGTCGGCGGTGCAGGGCGGCCAGGTATCCGAGGCGCGGCTGAATGACATGGTCACGCGGATCCTCACGGCTCGGATTGCCGAGGGGCAGCTGGACGGCAGCGTGGCCGGCTCGCACGATGCAGTGGTCACCAACAAGGCCCACCAGGACTTCGCCACCCAGCTGTCCGAGCAGGGCACCGTCCTGCTCAAGAACGACGGCGGCGGGTTGCCGATCGACAGCAGGCGGGTCCATTCTCTGGCGGTGATCGGCGCGGCTGCCAAGACGAACCCGATCTACACCGGTGGTGGATCGGCCACCGTCGTGCCGTCGACCACGGTCACGCCGCTGGACGGGATCACCGCTCGTGCGGGCAGCGCCGTTAAGGTCACCTACGCTCAGGGGACGGCTGGCACCGCGGAGCCACCCCTGATCGACACGGCCACGCTGACGCCAAACTTCGGCACGGGCCATGGGCTCACGGCCGAATACTTCGCCTCCTCGGACCTCAGCGGGACGCCGGCGATCACGCGGGTCGACCCCACCGTGCAGGTGAACGGTGATCCACCCGGCCTATCGGGCACCTGGTCGGCCCGCTGGACGGGGACGTTCACCGCGACGGTGTCCGGATTGCAGCGGTTCTCCTTCAGCGGATCGGGAATCGCCCGCCTGTACATCGACGACAAGCTGGTGCTCAGCGATGCCAACCAGCTCGCCATCGTCGCGGTCGACCTGCCGGCGGGCAAACCGGTGTCGATCCGGGTCGAGTACATCGCGCAGTCCGGGTTCGCGGGATTGTTCCCCGTCAGCCTGAAGCTCGGCTGGTCACCGCCCGCTCCCGCGCAGTGGCAGCAGGCAATCGACGCCGCCCGCTCGGCCGATGAGGCGGTCGTGTTCGTCAACGACATCCGCACCGAAGGCGCCGACGTCCCGAGCCTCGACCTACCGGGCGACCAGAATGCGCTGATCGAGGCCGTCGCCGCCGCGAACCCCCACACCGTGGTCGTACTCGACACCGGCGGCCCGACGCTCACGCCATGGCGAGACAAGGTCGCGGGGATCCTCGAGGCCTGGTACCCCGGACAGGAGAACGGCACCGCGATCGCGTCACTGCTCTTCGGGGACAGCGACCCGTCCGGCAAGCTGCCGGTGACGTTCCCGGCCAGCGAAGATCAAGGCTCGCTAACCACCCCGGACCGGTTCCCAGGCGTCAACGGCACCGTCCACTACAGCGAAGGGCTGCTTGTCGGCTACCGCTCCTATGACGCCAGCGGGCAGCAGCCGGCGTACCCCTTCGGGTACGGGCTCTCCTACACGACGTTCTCCTACGGAAGGCTCCACGTCCTGCGCTCGCGCGGGCGCGGCAGGATCACCGTCAGGGTCCGCGTGCGCAACACGGGTAGTCGCCCAGGCGCCGAATCGTCCAGCTCTACGTCGGCTCCCCCGCAGATGCCGGAGAGCCACCGAAGGTGCTCAAGGCCTTCGCCAAGATCCAGCTCGACCCTGCGAGGAGCGGGACGGTGCCCCTGACAATCCCCAGGCACGACCTGGCCGTGTGGAGCGAGGCGCGAAACCGGTGGATCGTCCCGACCGGACGCTACAGCCTGATGGTCGGCAGCTCCTCGCGCGACATCCGCGGGACCGCGTCCTTCTGGCAGAGAGAGGCTCATAAGCACAAGAGAGACTCGCGCGATGCACAAGGCGTCGCCGCCGCCCTCAAAGATGGCATGAGCAGTCAAGGCGTAGCGGGCGTTCGGCGGCAGGTGGTCGGCCCGCCGCGTCGAACGACATGCGTTGAAGGCGCGCGCGGGTACCAGCCGCGCGGCCGGTCATTCGAATACGAAGGGCCGACCGTGACCCACGGTATGCGATGGGTCGGGCTGAACGCTGCTTGCGATATTCGACGCGAGGAGATTGACGCAATGGCGATTGTGATGGGTCTTGATCAGCATCGGGCGCAGATCACCACGGAGTGGATCGACACCGAGAGGGGGGAGGTATCGCGCGCGCGGGTGGCGCCGGCGCACCGAGAGTCCGTGCGTCGGTTCCTCGGCCGATTCGACGGCCGGGAGCTCGAGGTGGCGTTGGAGGCGACGACCGGGTGGCGGTTCGTGGTCGAGGAGCTGCGCCGAGTTGGCGCGCGGGTGCATCTCGCGGAGCCGGCGGAGACGAGCGCGCTGCGGGGGAACAAGAAGCGCGCGTAGAACGACCCGGCTGACGCCAGGCATCTGCGCGAGCTGTTGATGGCAGGCAGGCTGCCGGAGTCGTGGATTCCGCCGGACCACGTGCTCGATCTCCGCGCCCGCGTCAGGCTCCGCCACGCGCTGGTGCACGAGCGCGGCGAGTGGCAGCAGCGGATGCAGGCGGTGCTCTATCACCACGGGCTGCCCAAGCGCGTTGATCTGCTCACGCGCGAGAACCGCGCGTGGGTCGAGCAGCTGCCGCTGCCGGCCGCGGGACGCGAGCAGATCGCGGTTGGGCTGCACATGATCGACGCGGTCGACGTGCGGCTCGCACCGATCGACAAGCAGCTGTGCTCGTATGCTCGCCGTCAGGCGGGCTGCCGAGCGCTGCAGGCCGCGCATTACGGGATCGGCGCGCTGACCAGCGTCACGATCCTCGCCGAGCTCGGCGACGCCAGACGGTTCTCCTCCTCACGCGAGGCGGTCCGCTACGGCGGGATGGACATCACCGTGCCACGCCTCCGATCAGCGTCGCGCGCCCGGACACCTCTCCCGCCAAGGACCACCAGCCTTGCGGTGGGCGCTGTACGAGGCCGCCCAGGCCGCCAGCCGCTCAGGCTCACCGGACCACGCCTACATCTTGCAGGCCGCCGAGCGCCTCGGGCGCAACCGCGCGTGCCTGGCGCTCGCGCGCAAGCTGCTCAAACGCAGCTATCACACCCTACGGGACCTCGGCGAGGAGGCGATTGCGCCCGCATGACGTTCCGTCGTGTGCGCACGCCCCCTGTCACGCCGATGCAC
The DNA here is from genome assembly GCA_963794285.1 of uncultured Solirubrobacterales bacterium. Classification (GTDB taxonomy): domain Bacteria; phylum Actinomycetota; class Thermoleophilia; order Solirubrobacterales; family Solirubrobacteraceae; genus Palsa-465. The sequence goes on along the minus strand of CAWCDS010000003.1, from coordinate 462,266 downwards.
CGCGGCCAGCTCCCGGCATTCTGCTGCCGCCACGTCACGCGTGGACGGCCTCGAAAGACTGAGCGGCCGCATCGCACGGCCGCGGTTCTCGGGGGGCTTGCGTTGACGGGAAAGGCGCCGGCGAGGCCGGCCACGATGCTGCCGGCGCCGACTCCGAGGAAGTCGCGGCCGACGTCCACCTCGTAGTGTCCCTGGTCGGCGAACGCGCGGGTAGTAGCCGCCGACTGGGTGACGACCACCAGCGCGACGACGGCGGCGATCGGCGCCACGCTGCCGAATGTCGACCAGGACAGTCCCGGCAGCCCGAACTGTGGCGCGCCGTGGGCGAGTGTGCCCGGCACCGCGACGCCATGTGCGCGAAGCCCGAGGACGGCGACGAGAATCGTGGAGGTGACGAGGCCCACGAGCGCGCCGGGGAGTCTCCGATCGACGCGTTCGGCGACGACGATGACCACGAACACGCCGCAGCGATCCCCAGTGCCCAGCCGTTCGTCAGATCGAGATGGCTGGCGGCGTGCGCGATCCGGTGCAGACTGCCGCCGCTGGCCGCCGGGAGGCCGAACAGATCAGGGATCTGATGGACAACGATGACCACCGCGACGCCGGCCAGGAAACCGGTGATGATCGGCGCCGAGAGGAACTCGGCAATCCATCCGAGACGCAACAGCCACACGAGCACCACCAATACGCCCACCATCACTGCGAGAACGCCCACGAGATCCACGTACCGCGTGGAGCCGATCGGCGCTAGGTGTGCTATCCCAACGGCAAACAGCGGGGCGATCGTGGAGTCGGCGCCCACCGACATCTGCGGGTTTGACCCGAACATCGCGAACAGAACAGTGCCGGCGAAGAACGCGTAGAAGCCACTGATCGGGGGCATCCCCGGCCAGCCGGGCCGTCGCCAGTTACTCGGGCACAGCGATCACGAGCAGCGTGACAGCAGCAAGCAGGTCCGCGCTCACCCACGAACGCCGATAACTGCGCAGTGAGGAGAAGACCACCAACGGCAAGCCCACTCGCGCGCGCTCGGGCGGGCGAGCGGGTCGGATACCTCACGCTGCGCCACATCGCGTGCATCATCGCGGATCACCGCATCCTTCCGACGGTGCGGTTCTCCGGATGTCGGACTCAACGCGTCCGAATACGCGCGTCGTCTAGCCGGGTCTTACAGCCGCAGGTCACCAGGTTCGACTCGCCGCCATCGGCACCGCGCTGCACGCCGCCGGCGAGGGACACCAGCCGCCGCACGCGTGACGCGGCGGATAACCACCGCATACGGCGCCCACCAGGCCGCCGACGTTGCCACAACCCTCATTGCTGCTCGAGGGCGCCCGCGTCCTGTGCCGCACGGCGGACCCCAGAACCGTCTTGAGAGAGCAGGCCGCGTGAATCGCCGCCGCGCTCAGTCAACCACGAGTCCGCGCGCCCGTAGGCCGGTACCTCCGCGATCATGCCTCGTGACGCCCGGCTGGCGTTCGCAGCCGATCGCTCACCGACACGATTCGGGTCGGCGACGCCGGACTCGAGCTCGGCGACGATGCCGTCTCGCAAGCAAAACGATCAACGAACGCGCCGAATCCTCATCGATCTACGCCAGCGCCCCGGGATTGCGGCACCGGAGGCTACGGCGGCTTCGCGCGGGATGGGGTGCGCGGGGTGGCCAGTCTTGATTGGCCACCCCGCCCGGTCTGCGCCCCCTTCCTTGGCCGTTCGAGGCCTTGCTTCCCGGGTACTCTGTGACAGCGATCCGAGGGCCCGATTTTTGGGCCTGGTGCTGTGTGGGAGACGGGCCTTGGATCCGTTTCGCGTGCTCGCCTCAAGTTCGCCCCGGGTAGGGTTCTAGTGTGGCTGGCGTGCCCGGAGGGTGGTGAGGAGCTGACCCGGACTCGGATGAGGATTTTTCTCCCTCATCGGTCCCGGCGAAGGGGGCTCGGTGAAGTGAGCGCCGCCTCGAATTGGTGGGCGCTCGTCGCAGGACTCCTCCCGGCCCGAGGGGACAGTTAGGAGGCACGGGGTGGCGTGCGTGGCGCCACCCCGTGCATCGACTGATGTCGTGCTACAGGTTCATTTTCCGGTGCGGCGTCGCCTAGCTAGCTAAGCTAGCTAGACCGGGGGACGTGCTCGGACTGGATTAGGGTGTTTTGTGGCCGAGGCCTCCTCTTTGCGTAGGCGTTTTGCGGCGAGGATCGCGTCGTGGCGTGAGTGCACGCCGAGTTTGCGCAGCACGCTTTTGACGTGGCTGTAGACGGTCGAGGGTGAGAGCACGAGCTGCTCAGCGATATCGTGCGTGCTGGCGCCTTTGGCGAGTAGTTCGACGATCTCCCATTCACGGGTGGTCAGGCGGCTATACAACGGTCGCCATCCAGCCTCTGGGATCTCGCGCAACAGCTCCAGCACGGGCATCAGTAGTCCTTGCGGGACGATCGCCTCGCCGTCGGCAGCTCGCGCGACCAGCCGCGCGAGCTCGTCTGGATTGGTGTCCTTGCCGATATGCCCGACCGCGCCCGCCCGCAACGCCGCGATCGCCGTCTGCTGATCGTCGACCGAGACCGTCAGGATGCGGGTCTCGGGCGTGACCTGCAGCATCCTGGCGATTAGCTCGAGGGCACCGTCGGGCGGCAGTGCGGTATCGATGAGCGCCACGGTTGGGCGGTAGTAGCGCGCGAGCTGCAGCGCCTCGCGAGCGTCACCGGCGAGGTGGACGCTCGCGCCCCTATCGCCCTCCTGCAGCGCGGTCCGCATCATCCACCGCGCCAGGCCGTCGTGATCGGCGATCAGCACCCGCAGGCGCTGATCGGCGCCGGCGACAAGCTGCGCTGCTGCGGGCGCCTGAACGCCGTTCGCGTGCCCGCCTCCCTCTACCTCCCGCAGCTCGCCGGGCCGCTCCGCTGTTGGCGCCGTGGCTTGCGCGCGGCTACTGGCCATCGTGACCCTCTCCCTTTCTGGCGGCGATTGGGTTCTTGATCTGGCTTCTGAGCTCGCGCGCGGCCGCGCGAGCCCTGTCCGCCGTGGCCGGGGCGTCCCCGCCGAGTCGCTCGGCCTGCTCGTAGGCCCTCAGGGCTCCCTCGCGGTCACCTTGCCCTTCGAGCAGCGCGCCGAGGTTGAACGCGCCGGCGGCGTTGCCGCGTTGAGCTGCTCGGCGGAAGGAGGCCTCGGCGGCCGCTAGGTCGCCGTGCTGTTCGAGCAGCACCCCGAGGTTGCAAGCACTTCCGCCGTGACCGAGCCGGTCGGCTTGTTGGTAGGCCGTGATCGCTCCGGTCAGATCGCCCCGTTCTTCGTGCAGCACTGCGAGGTTGAACGCGCCGGGGATCTCGCCGCGCTCAGCTGCTCGCCGGAAGGCCGCCTCGGCGGCTGCCATCTCGCCACGCTGAGCGAGCAGCGCACCGAGGTAGCAAGCGGCGAGGCCGTGACCGAGCTGGTCGGCTTGCCGGTAGGCCGCCACCGCCCCCCTCTGATCGCCACGCTCTTCGAGCACGACCGCTTGCCTGAACGCCCGATCGGCGTCGTCGGTCTCTCCGAGATCGGGGATCGGGACTGCTGCAGGGTTGGGGGTTGTGGACGGGTTGGGATCGGCCGGGACTCTGTCAGCCGGGGCCCGACGCGAACCGCTGGTGGGCGTATTGATGCCCGCATACCGCTTCGCGCGGCGCCGACGGGCAATCCAGATCGCTGAGAGCCCGAAGGCCACGGCCAGCGCGATCAGCAGCACGAGCAGATCGATCGATCGTGAGCTCGTCGAATGGCCTGCTGGCAGCAGCTTCCCAGGCGCACGAGCGCGCCCAGGCTGCCGGTCAGCGGTATGTGGCCGCGAGCGCTGTCGACGCGGCCGGCGACGAGCCCGCTGACGTGAGCCGACCGGACCCGACGGGCGCACGGCCCGGCGGCGGCTTGTCGGCTGCTGGTTGCCCAGACGGGCGAATGTCTGTGGTCCGGCGATCCCGTCAACCCCCAAGCCATCTGCGGTCTGGAAGCGACTGACCGCCCGCTCGGTGCGCGGACCGTAGCGACCGTCGATCGGCCCGGGCGCATACCCCGCGTTCGCGAGGCGACGCTGCAGCACGCGCACACGGCCCGAGCCGTGTCCCGCGTAACCCGTCCCGGGATACAGCACAGCCGACGGCTTGCGCAACGCTGCGAGCGTCAACGGGCCAGTGATCCCGTCGACCCCCAGGCCGCGGGCCGCCTGGAAACCGCTCACCGCCTGCTCGGTGCGCGGGCCGTAGCGACCGTCGATCGGCCCGGGCGCATATCCCGCGTTCGCGAGGCGACGCTGCAGCAGCCGCACGCCCGCATCACCACTCACGGTCGAGTAGCCGCGCCCCAGCGCCAGCATCACAGCGCCGGCGTGAGTGACACCTGCTGACTGCCGCTTTGTCTGCTTGGTCGGGAATTTGGTGTGCGAGCCGCTCGCGGACCCCGCCAGCCCGGAGGCCGGCGCGGCACCGATCAGCAGCACGCCTGCTGCCATCAATCCGACTAGGCGTTTCGTGGAAGAGACTGAGCCCAGCAGCGACCCTCGTCCGAAGCGCGCTTCGGGTCTGGCCCGCTCGCCAGCGCCGCACACGACGACGCTGACAGGTTCACAGCTCCCCATCCACGCCCACTTTGAGCATGACATGAGTCGTTTCTCCTGTCGCTAGATAGCGATGCACCCGGGCCGCAGAGACCCGGCTGCGAGGACCTGGAGACCGACTCAGGCCTTAGCCAGGGCGCTCTAGCAAGAGGACAAACGGCTCAGGCGCACACGCGGCGGCACACAGCCGCAGTGTGCGAATCACGCGCGGCCGGCACAAAGCAGCCAGCGCAAGCAGTGCCACGACACCGAAGAAGAACAAGCCCGAACCGCCGCCCGCAGCAGAATCAACGCCAGTCCCGAGCTGGACACCATCCTGAACCGGACCCCGCCCGGGCGCGACCCGCTGCGGACGCCGGCTTGCCCGCGCAGACACACGATTCGCAGGAGCCGCCCAACGGGAGATGCCAACGCCTGCAGCAAGCCACGTAGACCCCCAACGCGGCAGAACATGACTCACGGACGGCTGGGCTCCGGTGACTGGAGCGATGACCTGGGCGACGGGACTGGTGACCGGCGCGATCGTCAAGCCGACGGTCTGGGTGACCGCAGCGATCGGCGAACCGAGCGTGTTCGTGACCGGCGCGGTCGGCAGGGCTCCGTTTACCCGAGCGATCCTCGAGCCGACAGTCTGGGTCACCGGCATGGTCGCCTTGGCCACGGTCGTCGGGGCGGTGCTGCTCGTCGTCTTGGCGACCGTCGTCGGGGCGATGGTGCTGCTCGTTGAGCCGAGCGTAGGAGTGACGGGCGTGAGCGTTTTCGAGAGCGCTCCGGTGACCGGAGCGATGACCTGGGCGACGGGACGGGTGACCGGCGCGATTGTCGAACCGAGGGTCGGGGTGACCGGCGCGATCGTCGAACCGAGCGTCTGGGTGACCGGCGTCAGCGTTGTCGAGAGCGCTCCGGTTACCGGAGCGATGACCTGGGCGACGGGGCTGGTGACCGGCGCGATTGTCGAACCGAGGGTCGGGGTGACCGGCGCGATCGTCGTGGCCACCGTCGGCCGGGCGGTGGTGCTGGTCGCCTTGGCCACCGTGTTGGCGACCGGCGTGATCGTCGAACTGAGGGTCCGGGTGACCGGCGCGATCGTCTTGGCCACCGTCCGCGGGGCGGTGGTGCTGGTCGCCTTGGCCACCGTGTTGGCGACCGGCGTGATCGTCGAACCGAGGGTCCGGGTGACCGGCGCGATCGTCTTGGCCACCGTCCGCGGGGCGGTGGTGCTGGTCGCCTTGGCCACCGTGTTGGCGACCGGCGTGATCGTCGAACCGAGGGTCCGGGTGACCGGCGCGATCGTCTTGGCCACCGTCGTCGGGGCGGTGGTGCTGGTCGTCTTGGCCACCGTCGTCGGGGCGGTGGTGCTGGTCGTCTTAGCCACCGTCGTCGGGGCGGTGGTGCTGGTCGTCTTAGCCACCGTCGTCGGGGCGGTGGTGCTGGTCGTCTTAGCCACCGTCGTCGGGGCGGTGGTGCTGGTCGTCTTAGCCACCGTCGTCGGAGCGGTGGTGCTGCTCGTCGTCTTGGCCACCGTCGTCGGAGCGGTGGTGCTGCTCGTCGTCTTGGCCACCGTCGTCGGAGCGGTGGTGCTGCTCGTCGTCTTGGCCACCGTCGTCGGAGCGGTGGAGATGGCCCCTATCGCACTCTCAATAGTCGAGGAGCTATCGGCTGAAGCGCTTGTTGTACAGACCGTTCCGGCTCCTAGCGCGAGGGCGCTCACAACGGTTGCTAGGAGAAGCCTGAAGCGCATCGGCATCCTTCTGACGTTTCTACCCCTTTCGTAGGAACCAAACCAGGTCTTATGTGGGCAGATTTCTCCCCACTTCTCGTCGCGCAAGCGGTTGCTTGCTACGCACCTCTCCCAGTCAATTGTCTGGCGCAGGACCGGCGTGGTCATAGATTGATCGTGCTGCCTGTCCTCAGGGGGACAGCGGAAATATATTTTCGCGGTTGGTGTGTGCAACTGCTCGCAATCGGAGCAGCCCTCATCGCGTTCCTGCTCCAGCGCCTGGGGAGCACGACCAGTGAGGTCGCCAAGGGCCTGAACCTCGATTCTGGACGTGTCTCAGTGCGCCTGGCCCAGCTCGCGAAGGCTGGAGAAGTCAAGAACACCTCACACGGCTACACGATCGAGCCGGGGGCGCGACCCGGCGGACACGAGCGCGCGCTCCGTCGCCGGCACCAAGGAAACGAGGAGATGCTGTTCGGCGTCGAGCGCGGAGGACGGTGCGGCTGCCACGGTGCCGCTTCGTCTCATCGCGCGTCATGGATGTTCGATGGGGTGTGGGGAGAGTTTCTCCGGCGTGAGATGATGGTGTAGGCATGGCTGGGTCTGTTGGGCGTTTGTTCGGGGAGCGGTTTTTTGCGTTGTCGCAGGATTTGTTGTGCGTCGCTGATCGCGACCGCAAGATCGTCGCGACCAATCCGGCGTTTCAGACGGTGCTGGGATGGCCTGCTGAGGACTTGGACGGGATGAGCTTCGCGGACTTCACGCATCCCGAGGACATTGCGGCGAGCGACGTCGCCCGTGGCGAGGCGCTTGGCGGGACGGGTCTGATCGACTTCGTGAACCGGTTTCGCAAGTCTGACGGCAGTTATCTGTGGGTCCTGTGGACGGCCAGCACCGATCCTGTGAGCGAGCTGACGTATGCGGTCGGCAAGGACGTGACCGAGCGCGAGCAGACGCGGCTGGCGTCGATCGTCAATCACTCAGATGACGCGATCGTGGGAAAGGACCTTGAGCTCACGATCACCTCGTGGAACGCCGGCGCGGAGCGGATGTATGGCTACAGCGCGCAGGAGATCGTCGGGCGGCGCTTCGGGGTGCTGATCCCGCCCGAGCGCGACGGCGAGGACGGGGCGATCATCAGACGGGTCCTGGCGGGTGAAACGGTCGATCATTTCGAGACCGTGCGCCTGCATCGGGACGGTCAGAAGGTCGAGGTGTCGGTCAGCGTGTCCGCGATTCGTGATCCGTCTGGGCGGATCATCGGCGCGTCGTCGATCGCGCGCGATATCAGCGGCGCGAGGGCGCTGGTCAGGGCGCAGGATCAGGTCGTCAAGCGGCTGTTGTTTGCCGCGGAGTTCCGCGATGACGCGCTGGGCCAGCACATCGTCCGGATGTCGGGGCTGTGCGGGGAGATCGCCCGTGTGCTGGGGTGGAATCGCAAGCGCGTTGGTGATATCGAGTCGGCGGCCACGATGCACGACGTCGGCAAGATCGCGGTCCCGGATTCGATCCTGCTGAAACCCGGGCCGTTGAGCGAGGAGGAGCGGGCCGTGATGCAGACCCACACCGAGGTCGGTCAGCGGATGCTGAGCGGAACGGGGATCGAGCTGATCGATCAGGCCGCGGAGATTGCGCTGAGCCACCACGAGCGCTTCGACGGGGGCGGCTATCCGAGCGGACTCGTGGGTGAGGCGATCCCGATCTGCGGACGGATCGCCGCAGCTGCCGACGTGTTTGACGCGCTGACCAGCGATCGTGTCTACAGGCCGGCGTTCACCCACGAGCAGGCTCTGGAGATGATGCGCGCAGAGTCAGGAGCCCAGTTTGACCCAACGATCCTCGAGGCGCTCCTCGAGGTCCTCGACACCGAACGCTCGGCCGCGGAGGCCCGCCAACAGGTTGGCGGCCCCGAGACCGAGCAGCAGCCTGTCGCCCCAGGCCTTGCGTCTGACTCGGGTCAAGCCGCCGCCGATCGTGATCGCGCGGCCGCCGGGCGCGATCGCGCGGCCGCCGACCGTGATCAGTCCCAAGCGGACGCCGACAAGCGGTCCTTTACTCGGGGCCAGGCCGGCGCAGATCGGGCGCTCGCGGCTGCCGACCGCGATCACGCCGCCGCTGACCGCGATCGCTCCGACGTCGAGGCCGCGCAGCGGGCCTCCAGCCGAGACCAGGCCGCCGCCGACAGCGATCAGACGGCGTCTGATCGCGATCAGTCCGACGTCGACGCCGCGCAGCGGTCCTTTAGCCGGGATCATGCCGCCGCGGACCGTGATCACTCTGCCGCCGACAGCGATCAAACGGCGTCTGATCGCGATCTCTCCCAGGCCGAGGCCGAGCAGCGCTCCTCCGATCGCGACGAGGCTGCCCTCGACCGTGAGCGTGCGAGCGCGGACCGCGAGCACGCCGCGGCAGATCGCCTCGCCGCCGTGCACGATCGCGAGCAGGCAGCGGGCGAGCTGCGCCGCGCGCAGATCGATCAGCTCACCGGCGCGCTGGGACGCGAGCTCGGGATCGCCACGCTGGAGCGCGAGATCAACCGCGCTCGGCACGAAAATGGGCGCCTGGTGCTCGCCTACGTCGATGTCGACGGGCTCAAAGAATTCAACGACCGCCAAGGCCACGCCGCGGGCGACGCGCTGCTTCGCGACGTGGTCGCCGCGATCCAAACGCACTTGCGTTCCTATGACCCGATCGTCCGAGTCGGCGGTGACGAGTTCGTCTGCGCGCTGGGACAATGCGGGCCCGATGACGCTCACCGCCGGTTTCAGGCGATCGCAGCGACGCTCGCGCGGACCCGGCCGGGCGCGTCGATCAGCGTCGGCTTCGCGCAGCTGCGCCCGGAAGACACGCTCGAGCAGCTCACCCAGCGCGGCGACAGCGCCCTGTACGAAGCCAAGCACGCCACATAGCCCGGGTCACCGCAAGGGGAAGCGATCGCGACCGACACCGCCCGCAACGGCGGGCTGTGGCAGCGATCGCTACGTAACTGGACGTCCGCGCCAACCGTCGATCTACCTGGCCTCGCGGTCGCGATTTGTCGCGCTTGGTCGCCCAACGCGGAGGGCCTCATCGGTACGGTTCGCCGATTAGGTCGGGTCGCCCCGACAGAGTGCTGGCGCTCGTTGCTGTTGCTGATCAGGCAACCTCGGCATGCGCAGCACAGATCAAGGCTGGAGGACGCACGTGGCAACGGGAACCGTGAAGTGGTTCAGCGACGAGAAGGGCTTTGGGTTCATCACACCCGATGATCAGTCCACAGACGTGTTCGTTCATCACAGCGCGATCGTCGCTGACGGCTATCGCTCGCTTACCGAGGGCGCGACGGTGTCCTATGACACCGAGAGCGGACCCAAGGGACCCAAGGCCCTCAACGTTCGCCTGGTCTAGGTCTAAGGCCTCGGCGATTGGCCAAGACCTCACCGATCGGTAGCGCTCGCGGCGCCGGCAGCGGGGTTCTCACACGCGTTTTCGGTACCGGACAGCAATGCGCAAACCGCGCTGATGCTGGTCGGGCCCGGCGACGATTCGAGCGGCGTCCGTACGCCCACGTCCAGGACGGCGAGCCTCGTCGCGAGAAGCGGGTTCACTCGACCGCCATTCGGGCGGGCGGCTGCCATGCCGCGCGAGCGTCGCTAACCCGAGGGCAGTGAGAGCGGTTGGGGCCGGCCGAGGTGGTAGCCCTGGGCGTAGTCAACCCCGAGCCGGCGAAGGGTTTTGAGGACGCGGGCGCTCTCGACGCCTTCGGCGATCGTTTGCTTGCCGAGCGTGTGCGCGATCCCGACGATCGAGCGGACGATCTCCTTGTCGGCGGGGTCCGCGTTGACATAGCGGACGAATTCCATGTCGATCTTCAGGTAGCGAGGGGGGAAGTGCTTGAGGTAGGCAAATGATCCGAACCGCGAGCCGAAATCATCGACGGCCAGATCGCAACCCAATGCTGTGAGCGCGGACACGAACGCGAGCGCAGTCTCGAAGTTACTCATCACAGCGATCTCGGTGATCTCGAACGTCAGGTTTGCCGGATTCAGCCCTGCGCCGATCGCGTCGCGAACGGCTGTGAGAATGCGTGGATCGCCGACAGACCGAGCGGACAGGTTGACACTCACCGGCACCCGATGGGCGAGAACAAGCGCCTGGCCGATCACCCAGCGGTCGATCTCGGTAACGAGTGAGAATCGTTCCGCGATCGGGAGGAACTCCCCGGGCGGCATGACCGCTCCGGTGTCAGAGAGCATCCTGATCAGCAGCTCTTGCTGGGCGATCCGGCCGGTCTGGAGGTCAATGATCGGCTGGGCGTGGAGTGTGACGCGCTTCTCGGCGAGTGCGTCTCTGAGCTGGCGGACTTTCCAGAGGAGCACTCCAGCCGGTCGATCATAGATCGTGGCTTGGTCACCGCCGGCCCGCTTGGCGTAATCCCTCGCAATCTTCGCGGCCGTGAGGACGTCGTCGGCGCTCAGCATTTCGGCCGTGCCGAACAGCGCGATCCCGACACTCACATTGACCGGGGGGCCGTTCGGGCGCTCGCAGCAACACGCGCAGCTCGAGCGCGACCTGAAGTGCCTGTTCGCGGGTGGCTTGCTGGAGGACAACGGCGAACTCGTCGCCGCCGACCCGCGCGAGGATGCCCGTGTCGCGCAGCCGGTCGCGGAGCAGCTGTGCGACGGATTTCAGGAGGTGGTCGCCGGCGGCGTGGCCATAAGAGTTGTTGGTCGATTTGAAGTTATCGATATCGAGGCGCAGCAACGCGCCGCGGTGGCCGTAGCGCCCGGCGTATCGCAAGACCCGCTCGAGCTCGCCGAACAGTCGCCGGCGGCTGTACAGGCCGGTCAGCGTGTCGAGCTCTGAGAGGTGGTCAAGCTCACGTTCCATCACGTTGCGCTCGCTGACGTCAACCACGACAATCCTCGTCCCGATCATCTCTACCCGAAGCGGACGGGGTAGAACCTCGTCAGCCACGTGTGCACATGCCCGGGATCACCGGGTACCGCGCCCTCCGTTTCTCGGTTGAGCACTCGCTCGGCGGGTCTCGACCATCTGGCTATAGGCGGGCTCGAGTTCCGGCCAGAGCTCCGGGATGACCTGGACGATCGGGCGCCCTGCGTGCTGCTCGCCCGGAATACCCGTGATCGCCGCCAACGCGTCGTTGATGCGCACGATGCGCACATCGCAGTCGATGAAAGCGAACCCCACCGGCCACCGACGCAGCGAGCAGCTCAAACACAGCGTCCGACGACGCAGACGCACGTTGTTCATCAAGCGCACCATCAGCTACTCCGCAAGCTTCGACTATGCACCCACGAAATAATCAGCGGAAACCACCCGAGTGCGTGCGCAAGCACGCATAGCGCAAAGATCCAGCCGCAGCTTCCGCCGCGCCGCCCGAGATTCGTTAAGGAGGGCGGACTTCCCCAAGGGCAACAGCCCCGTCCCCGCCCGCCCGCCCGCGAATCGTCTAACAGCACGATCGTCGCACCCTCAGGAGCGCACGGCAATCGGTGCCCGCCAGGGCCAGCTGCCCGGCGGGACCTCAAACACTCCTGGCCCGTGGCAAGGTCGACCGATTCGGCGTTACGAGACGTCGACGAACCCGCCCATGGACTGGTGTCACGAGCGAAATGATCGGGCGCGGATAGACGCCGTCCCCGGCCGACCACCCGAGGCCATTGATGTGGCAGGTTGCGTCCGCCGCCTCGCCATCCGCGAGGGGTTCGATCCAGCTTGCCAGGCGCTGCCGACCGCTCGGGTCTCATTCGCGCTGGCCGTGGCGTTTTCAGTCGTCCGGCGCAGTCGCGCGGTAGGCGCGGGTGCCGGTGCTGACGGCGGGAGCGCTGACCGCTGGCCGTCGGGACCTGCCCTCCTGGCGCGGGCGATCACAAAGCGAGCAACCTTCGCGGGCGAACGGCAGACGTTCAGCGCAACTTTCGCCGCGCGAGATCGCTGCGGCGTCGAGGATCGGTAGTTCCCCGAGCGTCGCGATCCGTGGTTTCGCCGGTCGCGGCTCGCGCGCTCGGCGACTCCGCTCACGCGTCCGGATGAACGCGGATCAGAAACAAACCCCAGCGGTCAGCGATCAGCCGCGCTGTGCTCGCTGCGGCGAGGTGATCGGCGTGTACGAGCCGATGGTCAGCCTGCTCAGCGATGGGACCAGCATCGGCGCGTCGCTCGCCGCGTGGCCTCGCACAGACGACGACGCTTCGACTGTGTTGCGCGCACACCGCGACTGCGCACTGCCGGCAGGTTGGCTGGAGGCAGCAAACGGCGCCGGGGCTTCAAGAGCGATGGTCGAGACGGAACGGGATCCGAGCACAGCAGTGTGATCACCGTGATCGCGGCCGCCGCGTGACGGCCCGCTCCGCTGACCATGATCGTGACTGGTTTCCTGTCGCGGTGCCGTTCTTCGGCGGCTCAGCGCAACCGCCGTTCAAGACATCGTGCTTGATCGCGGTCTCAACGTCTCGCGCAGGCAATCCCCTTGAGAGCTCAGCTTGCGAACCGCTGATTGCTGCCGGTCCGCGGACGTCTTTCCAGAGAGTCGACGAACTGCTGTTAGCTGTTGCTCGCTGAAGCGGCGTCGTCCGCCTGGGTCGGTAGGACTCGATGTATCCCAGCTCTGAGCAGCACCGAATCGTGCGCAACCACACGCCAAGAGCGTGCGCCGCGCTTCGGAGGCCGAGAGACCGAGCGGCAACGTTGCCGGTTGCTCCACGGTCCGCATTTCACCGCTTTATGGGGCAAGCGCGTCGCGCCCCTGCAGCAACTCCACAGCCTTGCGCTGCAAACGCCCCATCCTGGCTGTCGCAGTCGGCAATCGTCAAAGCCCGAAGATGAGCTGACTGGCGGCCGCGCAGCGACCGCCTCGTCGCCCCCGGTCGACGACAACGAAGCACCCATCGTGGGCCGGGCGTCTTGATGCACATCGATTCGTTCCGGACCGGAGCCAGTCGGTCGGACACGGCGCGGTCCTGCGATCGGCAGGAGCTCGAGCCGCGCGTGCTCCCGGACGCGGCCACAGTGAACCCCTCGGGCAGGCCTGGCCGCCGAGGAAGACGCGGCTGCGACGAGACGATCGAGTCGTTTCGCGATCGAAATCCTCCCGGCCGGCGGCGTCCGCGCCGGCATCACGCAGCGGGTGCCTCCAGTTCAAATCAGATCGTGCTCGCGCGCGTACGCGACCAGCTCAGCGCGCGAGGTGTGCCCGAGCTTGTGCTGGATGTGGGAGCGGTGCGACTCGACCGTCCGCACACTCAGAAACAGCTGCTCGGCGATCTCCGCGTTCGAGTGCCCGAGCGCGATCAGCCTCAACACCTGCAACTCGCGGTCGCTGAGATGATCAGGCGGAGCGACGGGTGCGTCTGGCTCAGCAGCGATTCGAGCGCCAAGCTGCGCATTGAGATACCGGTGACCCTCACTCGCGGCGCGGACCGCCTCGACGAGCGCAGTCTCGGCCGCGTCCTCAAGCACGAACCCCAGTGCGCCGGCGCGCAGCGCCTCGCGCGCGAACGCAGCATCGCTATGCATCGTCAGGACGACAACCGCCGTCCTCGGCGAGGTATCGAGGATCGCCGGGATCGCTGCAAGACTCGAGCCGCCCGGCATCCCAAGATCGAGCACCAGCACGTTCGGCTTGAACGCGCGCACCTTACGCAACGTCTCACCAAGATCGCCAGCCTCCCCAACGACCTGCAGCCCCACCTCAGCATCCAGCAGCCTCCGCACAGCGCTTCGCACGAGCCGGTGATCGTCCGCCAGCACAATCGTCGCCGCCGGGCTGACTTCCGCGGTACGCACGATCACCGCCACCACGTTACCTCCCCGAACGCCCACGGCCATATCTACCCGCTCCTGCGAGCCGAGGTGACGCTGCGGTTCGGGGCGCAGCACGCGGCTGCTCAGACCACACACCAGCCCGCGCCCAGCGCCCGCGCCGCACGGCTTCATGCCCGGAACGCATCCCGCGCGGCCACCTGCGCAGATCGCGCGCAGTTCGCGACCCATGCTTGCGTCCAGGCACAGGAAACCGGGCCCGCGGACAGCTAGCGCCACGTCCGGTCCGTGAACGGCCGCAGCTGAGTGACGGAACCGACCTGCGATTCGTCGCGGAGGCGCTGAGCTTCCGACAGGTGTTGCAGCTTCTTCAGCGACTGGTTCTCGATCTGCCGAATCCGCTCACGCGTGACGCTGAACGTCCGCCCAAGCTCATCGAGCGTCTGCGGCTGCTCGCCGCCCAGCCCATACCGCAGCTCCAGGATGCGACGCTCCCGATAGCTCAGATTCTCAAGCGCCTCACGCAACGCCTCCCTCGTCAACACCTCCACCGCGCGCTCATACGGAGACTCGGCCTGGTCATCAGCGATGAACTGGCCGAACTCCGACTCGTCCTCGTCACCGACCGGCTTCTCCAGCGAGATCGGCGCGCGCGCCACGTACTTGATCGATCTGACCTCCTCGGCGTCGATGCCGGTGACCTCGGCGATCTCTTCCGCGGTCGGTTCACGCCGAAGTTCGGTCGTCAGCTTGCGCTCCGCACGCCCGATCTTGTTCAGCTTCTCAACGATGTGCACGGGAATGCGGATCGTCCGCGCCTTGTCGGCCAGCGCACGCGCAATCGCCTGCCGGATCCACCACGTGGCATAGGTGGAGAACTTGAATCCCTTGCGGTAATCGAACTTCTCCGCCGCGCGCACAAGCCCGAGCGTCCCCTCCTGAATCAGGTCCAGAAACGGCAGACCCTGATTGCGATAGTTCTTCGCGATCGACACCACCAACCGAAGGTTGGACTCGACCATCTTCTGCTTGGCATCGAGGTCACCACGCTCGATCCGCTTCGCAAGATCAACTTCCTCCTGTGCGGTCAGCAAGCGCACCTTGCCGATGTCCTTCAGAAACAGCTGAAGCGAATCGGTCGTCATGTCCGGCTTGAGATCAAGCGCCGTCTTCGGCTTGCGCCGACCGCGCTTGTCAGGCGCACGCTCGACATCCGCCGCCGCGAGCGCTTGGTCGAGCTCCTCGACAAGCTCGATCTCAGCCCGCTCCAGGAATCCGTGCAGCTCCTCTACGTCTGCCTCGTCGAGATCCAGCTCGGATACAGCCCCTGCGATCTCGGCGTACGTGAGGACGCCGAGCTGCTGACCACGGTTGACAAGGCCCTTGATCTCTTCGAGTTCCTGCAGTTCCGCTACTGACACCCTGTCGCTCCCATACACACCCTCTGAGCACAAAGCAGGCTCAAGCGGCCGCACGGCTGACCGAGCCCGGAATGCATCGACGCCGCCGCTCGCGCCGGGCGCCACCGTTGTGCTCTGGCGCCCCCCACCGTCCCTCGCCACCAGCCACGCCCGCATCGACGTACAGGCCGCGACGCCAACACCCCACGCACTCTACTCCAACGCAGCTCGTCTAACTAAAGATCCCTCACTGGAGCCCGCGCTTGCGCAGCGCGCGGCCCCCGGTCTCACGAACTTACAGCACTCTCAGCGAGGGCTGCGCCGGCGCGGGAGGCGACTGCTTGAACGCGGCCACGAGTTCGTACCAGGCGGCAGCCCGATCACCGTGCGGGGCATGGCCTTGCTGGCCGCATCGCGTCGTTGCAGTGAGCGTTGGGTGATTGAGACGGCCGCGACGGCCGAGCCCGGAGGTCCACGAAGACCGAAATGTTGTTGCAGTCGTCGATCGCCTTGCGGACGCGGCCGGACTGCCGCTTTGTCTTGGCTGAGCGGAAGAGACGCTCGGCCCAGACCAGACTGCTCCGCGCGGTTCCGAAGCGAGTGTCTCGGCGGCCGGTCTGGGGCACCGCGAGAGTGCCGGATGTTCGTGATAGGGGAAGCTGCGCTGATTGACTCTCAGGCGTCCTCGGCCAGCGCGCGGGGCACGAGCGCTGCGAACGCCACGAGGATGAAAGCGAACAGGCTGACGACGCCGATGGCGTGTGCCCACGGCGCGTCGGCCACGGTGAGCAGCCCGACGCCCACGAACAGCAGCGCCACCGCCAGTCGGGCTCCGAGCGTCGGTCCCAGGAGCAGCTGGGCGACGCCGCTCTGACCGGCGGTCGCCACCGGCTCGACCTCCCCGCCGTGGGCCCCGAGATGGCCCCGCAAAGTGAGCGTGAACAGGAGAGCCAGGGCGGGGAACAGCAGGACGGCGCCCGCTAGCACCGCCGCCACGACCGCCACCATCGTGTCGTGCGGGGCGGCGGCTTGGTCGGTCGTCAGGCCCGGGAGAAGGGTCGGCCACCGCGCAAACGCCCAGTCCGCGACGACGAGCGCCACGGCGAGCGCGGCCGTGTAGCGAGCCAGCTCGAACCGACGCGCCGCGTTGAGCGCCATCGTCGTCGTTCCCACCACGACCGACAGGATCAGGACCGCAAGCGCGGCGCCGTGCACGAGACCTGTGTACAGGGAGTGGCCGTCGGCGTGGACGACAATGAGTCCGGCCACCGCCAGGCCGCCAGCCGCAGCCCCGGCGCCCAGCGCCCGCACCCGGAACGCCTCCAACAGTTCGGTCTCTCCGCGCCTCGCCGCGTCGGCGGCGAGGTAGACGGCGGCCAGGTAAGCGGAGAAGGACACCGCCAAGAGGCCGATCAGGATCGAAGTCGGGTTCAGCCAGCTGGTGATGAGATTCCCCGCCGCGTTGCCGACCGGAACGCGTTCGGCCGCGATGCCGCCCGCGGCTGCGCCGAGCGCGAACGGCGTCACCAGCGACGCGACCGCGAACATCCCATCGATCGTCCGCAGCTCCCGAGTCCCGGCAGCGCCGGAGCGCAGCGCGTAGCTGGCGCCGCGCAGAATGATGCCGAGCGCGGCGATGAACAGCGCCACCGCCAGCGTCGAGGCCACCGACCCGAAGAACACGGGGTACGCGGTCCACGTCACGGTCAGCACGAAGATGAGCCACACGTGGTTGGCCTCCCAGACGGGCCCCATCGAGTGATGGCAGTGGTCGCGGATCCGCTCGCCCCGCTGGCCGCCGCCGCTCATCAGCTGCCACATGCCGGCGCCGAAGTCTGCGCCCGCCAGCACCGTGTACAGCACCAGCCCGATGAGCACGAACACGAGCGGGAGCGCGTCGAGCATCAGGCGGGCTGCGGGGTCGAGCCGGGAGGCGCGTCGGCCCCGGGGAGCTGGAGCGGCGAGCGCGCCAGCCGGCGCAGGATCCACACCATCGCCCCCGCGACGGCGATGTACGTGATGACGAGGACTGTGTAGCCGACGGGGATCCCGCTCGCGCCGGTGACCGACTGCGCGGTCGTCATCACGTGGTAGACCACCCAGGGCTGGCGGCCGACCTCGGTCGTCACCCAGCCGGCGATGAGCGCCACCGTCGCAGCGGGCCCCGACACGACAACCGCCCAGTAGAACCACTTGGAGAGCGGAAGCCGCCGGTGGCGGATGCGCACAAACAGATAGAAGACGCCCAGCAGCGCCAGCAATGTGCCGATCCCGACCATCGTCTGAAAGGAGAGTCGGGTAACGTTGATCGGCGGACGCTGGCTCGCCAAGACCGTCTCCAGGCCCGTGACGCGGGCGTTCCAGCTGTGGAAGGCCAGCAGCGACAGGAGGTGGGGGATCCCGATCCCGTACTTGACCTGGCCGTTGGTGTACCAGCCGAGGATGTGCTCGCTGGCGCCGCGGGTCGTCCTGTACAGCCCCTCGATCGCGGCCAGCTTGATCGGCTGGTCCACCGCAATTACCCGCGCGATCCAGTCGCCGACGAGCACCTGGACGGGGGCCGCCAGGCAGGCGATCGTGAGCGGGATCGTCATCGCCACGCGCTCATACCGGGTCGACCGCCCACGAAGCCGGCAAAACGCGTAGACGCCAGCCATCACGAACCCCGTGACCATGTAGCCGGCGATGTACATGTGAACCAGTTCAGACCACAGCATCGAATTGCCAAACAGCGCGCCCCACGGATCGACGTCGACCACCTTGCCGGCGACGAGGCGGAATCCTCCCGGGTGGTTCATCCAAGCGTTGACCGAGATCACCGTGAGCGAACCGGTGAAGCCGGTGATCACGATCGGCAGCCCGGACAGGAAGTGCACGCGCGGTGAGAGGCGGTCCCACCCGTAGGCGTAGATCCCGATGAAGATCGCCTCCATGAAGAACGAGAACCCCTCGATCGCGAAGCCCAGCCCGAACACGCTGCCGAAAGTCGCCGTGAAATTCGGCCACAGCAGGCCCATCTCAAAGCTGAGGATCGTGCCGGTAATCACGCCGATCGCAAACAGAGCCAACACGATCCGGCTCCAGCGCCGAGCCACCGTCCGATAGAGCGGGTCGCCGGTCCGCATCCCCAGCCACTCCATGAACAGCACCATCGCGGGAAACGCGATCCCGAAGCACACCAGCGGGATGTGCACGGCGAATGACAGAGCCTGCATCTGCCGAGCCTCCAGCAGATACTGCTGATGCACCGGCGCAAGAGCCGTAGCGAGCATGCTCATGCTTAGGCCGCACGGTACCGGGCCGAGCCTCTCGGCGAAGCGGATAGGCTGGCGAGTGATGGTCGCATCGCCATCGGGATTCTTCTCCAGACTGCCGCAATGTCGCCAATCCGGCAGTGAGCCCGAGTCTGCCGCTCGTGAGCACAGGCAGCAGCCTCGTCTGAGCCACACGGCGCTACCGCATCCCCGGAGAGGAGCAGGGATCCCAGCTCGCCACCGACCGCGTTCGCTCAAGGTTCCCGTTGTGCGACGCGGCGGCGCCATCACGGAACGGCCGCGAGGGGACGCTCGGGACCGTCCGCTCATCGATCGCTGTGCGACGTGGAGCCCATTACTGGCCCGAAGGGGAGGGCGCGTTCGGGCAACGACGAACGTGATACATGTGCGAGTGGAGGTGACCCATATCGGCGGCAATGCGAAGCGAAAACTCGAAGCGATGGGGCGAGTCCGACCAGAGCTCATGCGCGTTGTCTACTCACGCTTGACCGATGAGGAGGCGACTGAGCGGATCGGCGAGCTGGTTCGGTCCGATCCTCGCGCAGCCGAGGCGACGCTTCGTTACGTGCGCCGCCCCCGCGACTACTCCCGCGCCTACGACACCGACCGCGCGTACCGAATCCTCGTCGGGGCGATGAACGGGACGGCCCCTGAGCCCGCGCGTCGCGACGACCTCGAACTGTTCGAGCGCGAGCGCGAGTTGGGGTGGCTCCCGCGAGCGAGGCGTTTGAGCGACTCCGCGCGCTTGTCCCCGAGCTCGGGGGTATTCGAACTCGGGCCGAGGAACTGGCCGAGTCTCCGGAATCGTTCGGGATTGTCCACGACACGGAGCGAGGCGGCCCTGTAGTCCCGCCCGGCGTGCTCCCTGCCGCCGATCGACTGGTCGGTCGGGCCTCAGGCCACGCTGACCCCCTGATCCGGTCCTCAATACGGGGCGATGCTGCTGGGATCCGAGAGTTTTTGCTCGTCCGAATTAGTTCGAGAAGAGCGAACCTGTGGGATCACGACCAGCCAAGACCCAAAGTCAGGATCCACGCCGCAGCCGGATTGATCCGACCAGCAACAGCCGGCCCGCGTGCGGCGCACCCGTCCGATGGGCGTTCCCTTGCTGAGACGCCCACATCGACGCTGCGGGGCGGCCCCGACGCACGCTCGCGCCGTTCGATTGCGGCTCCCCCCTGCCGAGCATCAGTCGCGGCGAGGGCCGGGGTGAGTATTCGGTTGTGCGTTTGGGTGAGCACCAGCGCGGCTCTGAGCCAGCGCATCCCTAATGCCATCCGCGCCGGCGCAGCACGTCGACCGAGCCTCGCCGCCCGCTGGCAGAGCCGCGTTCGACAGGACCGGAAGGCGACCTCGTCACGGAACGCGCCCACAAGATCCACGCCCGTCCCGTGACTCCCTCCGGCGCGGAGCAATGACACTGGCGACGTCCGCAATGCCGTCGCTCGCCACCGCTGCCGGACAATACGAGCGACGTTGGTGGCGACGCCCAGGCACCCGCGAGCCCGAAGGCCGTTCGCGGCTCACGGTGCCGCGAGGCGGCGATCACCAACCTCGGGCCGCGCCGTGTTCGTTGGTCGTTGGTGAGCGCGCGCGTTCGGGCTGAAATCAGGACTTCGCCATAGAGACTGAGCCGCCTCGCGCATTGCCGCTGGAACCGTCGGCGACCCGTCCGTTGATCGTCCAATAATCGGAGGCGGGTGGCAGTAAGCCCAAATGAGTCGCGCGGCCCGATGGAGTCCGATCTGCGTTAGCTCGGCCTGCCGTACCATCTACATATGTCTGAGAGTTTCGGCGTGGTCGACGTTGGCGTTGGAAAGGCTTGGCGGTTCGCGGATAAGGCGACCCCGGTGCGCTACGCAGCCGGACGCCACGCGGCGAGCGGCAGCGTTGTGGAAGTCGTCCGCTGGTCGGCGGAGGGCTCCCAGCTCCATCTGGTGCTACCGCCAGACGCGACGTTCGCCAGCGGCGACAGCCGTCCGTCTGACGAACCCGGCTGAGCGCAGCGATCGAAGTACTTTCCTCGATTGCCACTGAGCAGGCGGTCGGCTTCATGGGTCGGCCCTGAGCTCGAGGAGCGACTCGAACACGGCGACCGACGCTTCGGCGGTGCGCTGAACGACTGCGTCGATGTCGCGGCCCTCCGCGGCCTGCATGAACACGACACCCTCGCGGTTGATGTTCCAGTCAAGCGCCTTGACGGCTCGCTCGGCAGCCGCTCGCCATCCCGCCGCCCGGGCCGCGATCGCGACGGCTGTCCCCATGTCATCGACGTAGTAGCGATGTTCGCGCCGGCGCACCCTGATCCGAACCGGGTGCCCTGGGGTGTACGACAATGACGTGACTCGCAGAACGCCGCTGCGCTCGCCGGCTTCCTGCAGCCGGACCGATAACTCGTCGGCGGCGACGTCGATCATCCCCTCGCTCACGCGGGCGCCAGCCTCCAGGAGCGCGCCGGCGGCGGCGAGGTACCCGTCGATTCGCTCCGCGGCTCCGGGCAGATTCCGTGATCCCAACGCGGCCCAGGAAAGCGGCGTGCCGAGGGTTGGCCCCGGCGCGCTCCACGTCTCCGTTTCAGCTCCGCGCGCGAGCAACAGCGCGACCGTGCTTGCGCGACCCCACAGACCCGCGTAGTGAAGTGCTGTGCCACCGTCGGTCCCGCGGGCGTCGAGCGGCACTCCGGCATCCAAAAGTCGTGCGACGACCTCGTCATCGCCGGCGCTCGCCCAACGCGCAAGCTGCTCGAGGTCCGCATCACGCAAAACCAGGTCAGGATGTTCTGCTTTGACCCGGGCGGCGCGGTCGTGATCGCCGCGGACGATCGCGCCGATCCATGCCGCGGCAGGGTCAAGCGTGGTGTCAGCCCCGGCGTCCTCGAGCAGCTTCATCGTTTCCTCGCTCTTGAAGCGAGCGGCCCGCGCATAGGGGTGAGGCCATCGCCGTCGCGGGCGTCAAGCGATGCCCCGTGCGCGATCGGGAGCTCGACGACGGCGGGAGCTCGCGCATGGAGCAGCGCATCGCGCAGCTCGGGATCTGACGGGCGCAGGTTGCCATGCTCGAGCAGGATCCTGACCTTCCCCGGGTCCTCAATCGCATTCGCGAGCGCGTTCATATCACGAACGGTCGCGCCGGCGCGCAGCAGCAGTTCCAGGCAGGCGGTGTCGTCGGCCTCGACTGCGTGATAGACCGACTCGCCGTCGTTCGGATCGGCGTCACGCTCTAACAGCAGCCGCGTTGTCTGAGGGTCGTGGGCGACGCCGGCCGTCCCGTAGAGAACAGACATCGCTCCGTACTCGTTGTGGTGCACCTCGTTCACGTCGGCGCCACTGTCGAGCAGCAGCTCGACCACCCGCCGCACACCCGGAGCCCTCCCCGAGGACGGGCTTAGAAACGCCGAGTGGCACGCGCACGACAGCGGCCTCCTGCCAATCCCCGGAAGCTCGCGACTGACCAGCGTCGGGTCGCGATCAAGCGCGGCCGCCACCCGTTCCTGATCGCCGAGCACGAGCGCCACGTCAAGCCCAGCTTCCACCAGGGCCGGATCATGGGCGAGCAGCCGCTCGGCGAGATCCGCGCGCCCGTTCAGCGCCGCGCTCACCAGCCGCGCGCGGCGATCGCTGCGATCTCCCGACCTGGCCTCCACCTGCTCGACGAGCGTCGGCCACGAGTCGAACCCAAGCTCGGCCGCCACCGCTCGCTGAGCATCCGCCAGCCGCGGGCGGCGGTCATCGCGCATCCGTGCCACAGCATCAGCATCTCCCGCGCGAGCAGCGCGCAACAGCTCCTTCGCCCGCCGGCGCGCCTGCTCAAGATCAATCTCCATCACGATCTCCTCCACCGGCGCCCGGTGCTCGCAGCCCACACGCCCGAGTAGATCGCAAGACGCCAAACAACAAAGCTGACGAGCCAGGTGATGGGCCTCAGGCCCTGCCCGCGAGCCGGACGCGCTCACCCGAACGCGCTCGCCGGAACTCTAAGCAGATCGAACCCGACGCACAACCATTCCGCGCGGCAGCCCGAACCGTGCGCCGAGCATCAGCTCTCAGCATCTGGCGGTGTCAGGTGCGCATCGAACCCCCGAAACAACCAGATCACGTCGGCTCAACGGCAGTTGTGCGCCCGCGCCAACCCGGTCGCCCGCCGGGCGCCAACGGGCCTGCTCGCCGCCAATTCCGGGTTCGGACATCGTGTCCGCTGGGCGTTGGGTATTGCGACGCCGGCTCGGCCGATCCACACGCCCTGATCGGACGTATCGGCGTGCGCTGGTCGATCCCCATCGCGATGCTGCGACGGGACCGTGGAAAGCCCATAAGCCAAGACCAGATCGCAGCCGACCGTCATCTCGTCTGCGTCGAGTGTGTGCGGTCGCCTCGCGGGGAAGGAGTCGTGCGACGCCACGACCCCGAGCGATCACTCGGTTGCCATTGCGATGGCGCTCCGTGTCCCGCCGCCCGAGGTCAAAGCGATCCCGGACGTGCCGTCGGACACACCGGGCCGACCATTCCGAGCGCGGCGCGTCTGCTTGCCCGTACGACTCGTTCCAGCTGAGAGCGGCCACGCCGATGCGCAGCAGCCGCGTGACTGAGGTTGTCCGGTTTGGGAAGCGCTCGTCGCCAGGACCGGCGCCTTTGGTGTGCGCCGATAAGAATTTGACTGTTCGTTGAGCAAAATGCGTCGCGAGGAGGCTGCTGTGATTGTCGACTGTGCTCATTACCGCGATGGAAAGCGCCAGCGCGAGGGGCCTATGGAGCTGAGTCGCGCGGCCCAGATGTGCACGCAGGAACACGGCTTCGTCTGGCTGGGGATGTTTGAGCCTGACGCAGCGGAGCTACGCGATGTGCAGCGCCGGTTCGGGCTGCACGAGCTCGCGGTCGAGGATGCGCAGAATCTGCACCTACGGCCGAAGGTCGAGCGCTACGAGGATGGGGATGTCATCTTCGCGGTGTTCCGGACGGCCCGCTACCTTGACGACCGCGAGGAGGTCGAGTTTGGCGAGGTCTCGGTGTTCATCTCACGTCGCTTCGTCATCACTGTGCGCCAGGGAGGGGCGAGCGGCTTCAGTGTCGCTCGCCAACGACTGGAGGCCCGACCTGAGCTGCTCAAGGAGGGCCCGATGGCGGCCCTGTGGGCGATCATCGACACGATCGTCGACGACTACCGGCCGGTCGTGGAGGGACTCGACCGCGATGTCGAGGAAGTCGAGGCGACCGTGTTCAGCGGCGCGACAGCACCGACGGAGCGGATCTACTTGTTGCGCCGGGAGGCCAGCGACTTCTATCGCGCGGTGCATCCGCTGCTGTCCCCACTGGACAGTCGCGAGCGCGGTTCCTACCTCAGCGTGAGCCGCGAGCTCTCACAGTTTTTTCGCGATGTCAATGACCACGTCAAGCTCATCAACGAAGAGGTTGCGGCGCTCCGCGATGCGCTGGCCATGATCTTGCAGGCGAACATGGCGGTCATCTCGAACGAGCAGACAGTGATCAACGTTCGCCAGAACGAAACGATGAAGGTGCTGACGCTGGTCGCGACGATCTTCTTGCCATTGACGTTCCTCACCGGGTTCTTCGGCATGAACTTCGGCTGGATGACCGACCACGTGCGGTCGTTCTGGTCGTTTGCTCTCGCCGGCGTGGGCAGCCTGATCATGTCCTGCGCCATCCTGTATCTCTGGTTCCGCTACGCCGGGCACGTGGGCTCCGCGCGGTCTGCCCCGAGGGAACCGGCAGTCGAGGCTGGCGACCGCCAGCTGCAACTGGGGCAAACATTCCTCACACGTCGAGCAGCCTGCGCCTGGGCCCCTTGTTCTCGCGCGGTTCCCTTTGTCCGGTTGCAGCAGCGCGTCCCGTCGCGTCGCCGACCTGCTCAGCGAGGTCGCGGAGGATCCGATCGCGTGTTCTGGGGCTCACCGTCCCACTCCACCGACTGGACGGACCCGCAGGATCGCCGGCCTGCACGCCGGTCCCTGCGCAGGCGCGGTTCACGCGGTCCAACGGACACGCCACGCTCCCGTTCGTCTTCCAGTCGTGAGGCCAACCGCGAGTTCGAGCAGATCGCGCGGGAGGTCCTTGCTGAGCACAAGCCGACCGACGAGGCCGAGGATCAGCTGTATGGGCAGGCGCGTGGTGATGAGCTGCCCGAGCAGCTGCGCACGCCGGAGGGTCGGCGCGAGTTCTTCGCTCAGGCCAAGCACCAGCGCCAGCGCCAGGAAACGGACACGCTAGAGCCGCAGTCTGACGCGGAGGCAGAGGCGGATTGTGAGTTCGAGTTCGACGCGGAGCGGATCGTCGCCCGCGTCCAGGGTCGGGAGGGGTGGTTGCGCGACGCCCGCCGCCAGCTTGAGCAGCGCCGCTGGCAAGACCCGGACGTGATCTCACGCTCGCGCACCGAGCGGCTGTTGCTGGCGGCCGAGCGGCTGGAGGCCGATCTCGATGCTGAGCGCCGTGGGAATCAGGCGTATGAGGAGTATCGGGCGCGAGGGCGGATGAAGGACGGGCGGCGGTTCGGCGGGCCGCCGAAGCCCTACACCCCTGCGGAGGTGCCGGACGGGAAGGTGAACGTGACCGACCCCGATAGTAAGCACATCAAGGCCAACGACACCTACGTGCAGGGCTACAACGCGCAGGCCGTTGTCGATCAGGGGCAGATCGTGCTCGCGGCCGAGATCACCAACAGCACCGTGGACTGGTCACAGCTCGATCCGATGATCACCGCCACGATCACCGAGCTCGAACGCGCGGGCGTGAGCGGCCGGCCGCAGATCGCGCTCGCGGACACCCAGTACTGGAACGAGCAGCACATGGACGAGGTGATCGCCAACAAGCACGTCCAAGTTCTGATCCCGCCTGATGGCGGCGCCAGCGGCAAGCAACGGGCTGGCTGGACCGGCGGCCGTTACACGTGGATGCGATACGTGCTGGCGAGCGAACTCGGCGAACGGCTGTACCGAAAACGCAAACAGATGATCGAGCCCGTGTTCGGTCACACCAAACACAACCGGGGTGTCACACGGTTTCACCGACGAGGCCGCACCGCCGTGCGTACCGAGTGGCGATTACTGATGGCGACCCACAACCTCACCAAGCTCCACCGCCACCAAATCGCCACCGCAGGGCCCTGACGGGCTCCCGCAAGGCCACATCGGGCCCAACGCTCCAATCGGTCGGCCAACCCACACGTGATCCGTTGCCCCGGCGCCCACGCCTCGACTGTTCACGACCCTTTGCGCGACGGCCTCAGGCAAAAGCAGGCGCCTCGAACACCGGCCACCGGACAGCTGCAACGGGGCTTAATGCAGCAGCAGCGGCGTGCGCGGTGCGGCGGCCTCTGGCGTGCGCTGATCCTTGGTGTTTGGTACCGCGTCAGGGGGCCAAGCTGGGGGTGAGACGTCCGCGTGATCTCGGCGTGTCAGCCGAGACCGAGCTCCGCGAACGGCGAGGCGTATCGGAACGTGCCGGTCAGGCTGCACGGATGGGAACTCAGTCTGCGGGCTTGAAATGAGCTGCCCCAGTCTGGATCGGGGGCGAGGATCCCGAGCTCGGAGGCGCCCGCGAACCCGAACCGCCGGTAGAACGCCGGGTCGCCCAGAAGGCACACGAGCGGCTCGTCGATCGCATCGGCCGCGGCGAGCACCGCATGCATGAGTGCATGGCCGACACCGGCGCGCTGATGATTGGGTAGCACGCCGATCGGGCCCAGACCCAACGCGGGCCGATCATCGACATGTCCACGCGTGCACACGACATGACCGACCACGGCGTGATCGAGGACCGCGACCAGTGACAGCCGCGGCAGCCAGCCATCGTCCGCACGCAGACGCTCCAGCAGCTCGGTCTCTGGCGGTTCGGGCGTCTCCGGCCCGCGGCGAAACGCCGCCGTGATGACGGCGCGGACGGCTTCGACGTCCCCACGCGACTCGCGGCGGACCAGCATGACCGCGAGTCTCGCATCGGCCAAGCCTTCGCGCGAACACGCCTGACCCTGAGGCTCACCGAAAAGCCGCTCGGCGCTCTGCGCCACATGGACCGAGTTGTCGCAGTCATCGTTGGGGATTGAGACGGCCGCCGCGCCGGAGATGGGCGCCCTCATCGGCGCTTGAGAGCGTCCGCCGCCGATCCGGTTTGCGGTTAGCCGCGGGGCGGCGCCCAGAGCGTCAGCGGCTCGGTCGGGAACTGCTCACCGGCGCGGTCGACCGCGCACGCAACCGCCAGTGGATCCTCGGAGGTGACGCCGAGCAGGACCAGGCCGTAACGGCCCGGTGGACGTTCCCGAACTCTCCCGGAGTCATCGGGCAGACGAATGATCGTTACGTCGGGAGTCGCGAGTGCCCACGTCAGGAAAACCCGGTTCGCCGACGAGCCACTGAAGCGATGAAGGCCGGGCGCCAGACCCGCCAATAGCTCTTCCAGCGGTTCGCTCGAGCAGCTCGCGCCACCAGCGACCCGCCATGCGCCATCTGTCTGCTGGACGAGGACGTCACAGAGGACGGGCTCGCACTGGCCGTTCAGATCAGCTTCGGCATCGGCCCAGAACAGCATTGCGCCGTTCGGCCCGTCTCTCCAGAGGTCAAGCGCGCGAACACCCGTGGGCTGGGGTTGGGTGGTGCGTGGGCGTGTTGTGTGGAGCGGATCGTGTGCGCGCGGGCGCCCAGCCTTACTTCGGTCCGCGACCTCGGGTTGGCTCCGTGGCCGGCGACAAGATGTTCGATGGGGTGATGATCCCGCTGGGGAGAAGCTGTGCGGCCGCTCAGTCTTTCTAGGCCGTGCACGCGTACGTGTCGGCAGGGCGCTGTCGGGAGCCGGCCGCGGCGCATCGGTGTGATCAAGAGCGTGACGCGCGCGAGTGATCTGCTCGGTGAGAAGCTGGTCGTCTGGTGTGCCGGCCTGCTGGCCGGCGCTCGTTGCCAGATAGCGGAGCCGAAGCCCGGGTCAAGCGGCCAGAGGATCATCTGCCGGCTCGGTGTCGGGGGCAGGCTTGGTCTGGCGGGTGCTGCCGCTTGACGCGCGGCGCGCGGGTCCGCTACCAGGCCGCTCGTCTGGTGGCGCCTTCAGCGCGTCGTCGCCGAGCTCGCGCAGCGTGTGGTAGCAGCGCTTGAGCAGCTTGCGTGCGAGCGCCAGGCAGGCGCGGTTGGCGCCGAGCCGCTCGGCTGCCTGCTCGTAGTACGCGCGGTCGGGTGAGCCGGGACGGCGGGCGGCGTGGGCGGCCTCGTACAGCGCCCAGCGCAGCGCTGGCGGCCCTTGGCGGGAGAGGTGCCCGGGCGCGCGGTGGCGGTCGGACTGGTAGACCGTGATGTCCATGCCGCCGTAGCGCACGGCCTCGCGGGAGGAGGAGAACCGCTGGCAGTCGCCGAGCTCGGCGAGGATCGTGACCGCGCACAGCTCACCGATCCCGTAGTGGGCGGCGATCAACGCCTTGCAGCCGGTTTGGCGACGCGCGTAGGAACGCAGCTCGCGACTGACCGGCACGGTCTGCGCATCGAGCGCGTCGATCATCACGAGCGCGACGGTGATCTGCTCGCGTGCCGCCGCGGGCAGCGGCTGAGCTGCAAGCCAGCCGCGGCCATCGCCCGTCATCAGCCCACGCCGTTGGGGGCAACCGTGGTGGTAGAGCACTGCCTGGATCCGCTGCTGGCACTCCGTGTGCTGCTCGATCAGCGTATGACGGAGCCTGACCCGAGCGCGCAAGTCAAGGATGTGATCGGGCGGGATCCACGACTCCGGCAGCCGCCCGACCACAAGCAGCTCGCGCAGATGCCGGGCGTCGGCGCGATCGTTCTTGGCGCGCTTCTTGTTCCCGCGCCTGGCGGCCGTCTCCGCCGGCTCGGCCAAGTGCACCACCGCGCCGACCCTGCGCAGCTCCTCGACCAGAAACCGCCACCCAGTAGTCGCCTCGAGCGCGACCTCCAACCGCCGGCCGCCGAAGCGAGAGAAGAACCGTCGCACGCCAGCCCGGTCCGCCGGCGCCACCCGCGCGCGCGAGATCTCGCCAGTAGCGGTGTCGACCCACTCGGCGGTGATCTGCGCGATGCTGGTCAAGTCCCATCACGATCATGTCCATGCGTGTCCTCCAACTCGGGCATCACGCCCGCCGCGCAGGCGTGAGCAGCACCCAACCGCCCGATCACCTAGCGTCAGCCAACGGTCGGTACCTCTTCGTTCGATTGGCCGGCCGCGCGGCTTGCACCCGCGCGCGCCTGACCTATGCCATTCGACGCAGAGGACCGGCCACCTTCACAGCGGCTGCCTCAGCGACCTATCGTCTTCCGAAGCCATCCCGAGGCCCCGAGGACATGACATCTTTCCGCGAGAGCGGCGAAGTCCAGGACGACGGCGGCGTGCTCGTCCGAGAACGAAGGCAGTTCAGCGCCAGTCGTCTCGAGCCGGGTTCGAGCGTGCTCCTTAACGCCTGCTGCAGCAGCGCGACGTAACCGCGGAGCGTGGCCGCTTCAGCGGCGAAGGAGCGTCATCGGCCACGGCCCCGCCTACCACCAAGCCTGCCCCGTCATTGTCAGAGGCGACGGCTCGGTGCTGCGGCCGACCTGTGTCTTCACCGGCTCCACCGGCGGATTCGGCTGGGACCCGGGAAGACGAGCGGTAGGCTGTGATCGGAGGACCGTCCGTCCGAAATTGAAAGGCACGGGTGTCCAGGCCTTCGCGGCTCTGTGCCCCCGACTACGAATGCAATTGACGACAGCTCGGTATAGCCGGGGCTGGTTCACGCGATGACGACGGCCGCGATCGGCCAGATCGCTGGCGCCAGTATCACGACCAACGGCGGCGTTCGCCTCCAGGGCCTGGTGAAGTCCTACCGCGGCCCGCAGGGCCCGATCCGCGCGGTGCGTGGCATCGACATCTCGATCGCGGCGGGTGAGACGACGGCGCTGCTCGGTCCCAACGGCGCCGGCAAGTCGACGACGATCGACATGATGCTCGGCCTCGCCAAGCCCGACGAGGGCACCGTCTCGGTGTTCGGCCGTTCAGCGCGTGAGGCCGTCGACGCTGGCCTCGTGGGCGCGATGCTCCAGACCGGTGGGCTGATTCGCGACCTGTCGGTGCGCGAGCTCGTCGCGATGATGGCCTCGCTCTATCCGGATCCGATGGACGTCACGGCGGCGCTCGAGGTCACAGGGCTGACGACGACCGCCGGCCAGCGAACGCACAAGCTCTCGGGCGGTCAGACCCAGCGTGTCCGCTTCGCGCTCGCGATCGTCAGCAACCCCGAGTTGCTCGTGCTCGACGAGCCGACCGTTGCGCTCGACGTCGAGGGCCGCCGCGAGTTCTGGAGCATCATGCGCGAGTTCGCGGGCCGGGGGAAGACGGTGCTGTTCGCCACGCACTACCTCGAGGAGGCCGACGCCAACGCCGACCGAGCGATCCTGATGGCGCACGGGCGGATCGTCGCCGACGGCCCGACGACCGAGATCAAGGCGCGCGTCGGGAGGCGGACGCTTCGCGCGACGCTGCCGGTCGTCGACCCGTCGCGCCTCGCCGGCCTGCCGGGAGTCGCCACCGCCGAGCGGCACGGTGACGCCGTGATCCTGAGCTGCCTTGACTCGGACCGGAGCATCCGGGCGCTGCTCGAGCAGTATCCGGCGGCGAAGGACATCGAGATCGTCGGGGGGAGCCTCGAGGAGGCGTTCCTGGAGCTGACGAGCGAGCCAGATGCCGACGAGCCGCAGGCGGAGGCGCGGTGAACGGGATCGCATACACCCGCTTCGAGCTGCTGCGCACGTTCCGTAACCGTCGCTTCTTCCTGTTCTCGCTCGGCTTTCCGCTCGTCTTCTTCTGGCTGATCGCGGGGCCCCAACACAACAAGATCATCCCCGGCACGGGGCTGACGTACGCGATGTACTACATGGTCTCACTCGCCTCGTTCGGGACGATGATGTCGATGATCTCGACCGGCGCCCGGATCGCCGGTGAGCGCCAGGCCGGCTGGACGAGGCAGCTACGGATCAGCCCGCTGTCGGTGCGTGCCTACTTCCGTGCCAAGGTGCTGACCGGATACGGAATGGCGCTCACGAGCTTGCTGGTGCTCTACGTCTCGGGCTCGCTGCTCGGCGTCAGCCTGCCCGCCGGACGGTGGCTGGGCATGACGGGCCTGATCATGGTCGGGCTGCTGCCGTTCGCTGCGCTCGGCATCCTCGTCGGCCATCTGGTCAACACCGACTCGGTCGGCCCGCTGATGGGCGGCCTGGTGTCGATCCTCGCTTTCCTCAGCGGCACCTGGTTCGCGATCACCAGCGGCTTCCTCTACGCGTTCGGGCAGTTCCTGCCGTCGTGGTGGCTCGTCCAGGCCCGTGACGTGGCGCTCGACGGCCACGCCTGGGGCACACGCGGCTGGATCACCGTGCTGGCGTGGACGGCGGTTCTCGCCGCTGCCGCCGCCTGGGCGTACCGCCGAGACACGGCCAGGGTCTAAAGCTCAGTAGCCCGCGCCGGTCCCGGTACCTGCCCCAGCCCCACCCGTCACGACCAGTCGTGCCCGAACGAAATGGTGCGCCGCTCGGTGGCCTCCGAGCAGCGTTTTGTTCCCGTCGGCCCGTCGCCGCTTTGCCACTCCAACGGTCACGCGCGGCGGTGTGGTCTCGCTACTGCAACCGGACAAAGGGAACCACGACGACAGCGCGGGCACATACACGCGCCGACACGAACGCAGGTCTCCGCACCGGAGTCGACCTCCGTCTCGCTCCTCGCCGCGAATAAGGGCCGACGAGAGTTCGGCTCGCCGTTCGCTGAGCGTTCCTGAGTGAGACCGGATCCTGGCGGCGACCTCGAGGCGTGCGACGACGTCGAGGTGTCAGAACCAGTGATCGGCTGAGGACGCTGTCATCTCGATCGTGTCGTCGGGGCAGCGGCTAGTTCGGCGCGTGGATGAGGGCGGTGAGGACCTCAGGCATGAACCGTGACGGCGCGGTATGGCCTGCGCCGTGCCAGATACCGAGGCTGGCATCCGGCACCTGCTCGACGATGCGCTCGGTCGCCGACAGGGGGCCGTTTCTGTCATCGTCGCGCTGTGCCAGAAGCGCACAGGGCATGTGATCGCGTGAAGGTCGACGTCCCAGTCTTCGCCGAACAGGGAGACCGCGTCGTCGACCCACCCCTGCACGCCCGGGCGCAGCGCTTCGATGACGGCTTCCCGGCGCACTGCTTGAACGTCTTGGCGTGCTTCCCATTCGACATCGGCCGGCGCTGCGTCAGCCAGATGGGAGCGCGACGCTGCCGTCGGATCGGCCAGGATCCGCTCGCGCAGTTCGCCGAGGAAGCTCACCATCCCCGCTCGGCCATCCTCTGCGAGAACACGGTGGGACTCGCGGTTGAGGTCGATCAGGCCGTCGAGTTCTCCTGCGACGAGCGGCGCCGCGGACGCGAGCGCGCCGCACGCACGGACCCGCTCGCCGAGCTTCGCCGCGCACGCGAGCGCGTGAGGACCCCCGCCAGAGCTGCCGGCGACGATAAAGCGCTCCAGTCCGAGCGCATCCGCGACCGCGGCGATGTCATGTGCGGCGTGGCTGACCCGGCGTCCCCGGAGTGCCGTTGAGCGTCCATAGCCGGGCCGATCAACCGTGATCACGCGCAGATGCAACCTCGTCCAGAGGGCACCATCGGGATGCCGGCTCAACCGGCAACCGGGCGTGCCGTGCAAGAAGAACAACGGACTGCCATCGGGATCACCCCATTGCTCAAAGCACAGGATCCGCCCATCATCGAGCGACAGCGTTTGCATACTCCACGCACGCTAACGCGCAACGACCCCTCACGCGCTACGAGCAGGAACAGCGACGCCGCGCGCGAGGAGGCTCAAGCCACGACCTGGATGCTCAAACGACGCAGGACCTGAGCCCTCGGACCGGCGACGCTGTCCGATGATCCTTGGCGCAGTGAGACGCCGGTCCGCGGTGGCATCGTGCCTTGACGGGCTCGCCGCCGGGCAAGAGCAGGTCAAGGCAGGGAGCTATCGCGGGTAGGCTCTCGTCAGTGTGCGTGTGGCCGGTGTTTTTGCCGATCGAGATGTATCAGGATCACGCCAACCAGTTCGCGGTTGGTGATGTGATCGCGTGGGACGTGCTCCTCGTCGATGGCGAACAGCAGCACTGGCCGACTGAGCGACTGGTCGACAGCACCGTGCGGATCATCCCGCGACCGGCATGGGCAGTCCGCGGGTCGCTTGCGGACACTGGCGCGATGCGCGTCTGCTGGGGTGGCCCCGAGCCCGTGGGCTCGGTAGTGGTCCTCAAGGCAGGGCTGGTTGCGGAATTCTGGAACCCGCCGATCCCGACCACGATTCTCGCGACAATCCATCGGATTGAGGTCGTCCGCCAGAAAGCAGCGCTGAGTCTGTCGGGCGTATGGATGCCGACCCGGACGTGGTCCGTGACACCTGTTGAGCGCACGCCGCCGCTCCGCGGAGCGGACCCCAACGACCCAGGGGCTGAGCACGACGTGGGGTGTCTGTTCACCGTCGAGATCTCGTCGTCCACCACTCGAACCTACGAGGAGATTGGCACCGGTGTCGGCGATCCCGGCGTCGGCCCTGGGATCGAGCGCACTCGACCTTGAGCTACACGGAGCTCTGCCCCCGTCCCCGCAATCCGTGCGCGGGACGTGACTGGAGACGGGCGGCCCCCCGCGGTCGTCAATTTGGGACCCCGCGGCTGTCCGCAAGAGGTTCCCGTCGTGCGACACGGCCATGCGATCACGGAGGGGCATCATGGGACGCTCGGGACCGTCCGCTGGTCGATCCCTAGGTTCGCGTCGGGGAAAGCCCGACCATCGCACCAATCTGGTCGGTCTGCAAACCGCGCGTAGGACGAGACCGAGATTCCTGCTCTAGCTCCGCTAGGCCGTTGACGGGTTCACAAACGAGTCATCTTCAGGCCGCAATAGCGGCCTGTTTGATTTTGTCCTCGATGGCGCCTTCGAATGCGCGGTAGGAGACGGCGAGCGGTGAGCGTTTGGCGATCTCGTTTGGGAGGGCGGGGTCGAGTTCGGCGAGGCTGGGGTTGACGATCCGCGTGTAGGTCTTGGTGAAGAAGACGGCCAGTCGGCGTCCCTCGCGGGTGAGCTCGTAGCGTTGGGTGCGGGGGATCCGCTGGATGAACCCTTTGCGGCGCAGGCGCCGGAGGTCGTAGGTCATCTGCCGCGCGGTGTAGCCGGGGATCAGTCCGGCGATCAGCTCGCGCAGCGAGCGGTTCGTCAACCCGGCGAACAGGTGTTGGAAGCTGCACAGGCAGGCGAGCAGCACCATCGTCCGGGGTTCCCCGAATCTGAGTCCGGGGGCGGGTAGGCCATCGGGGGTTAGGGATGGCAGCACCACGCGCTCAAGGAGCGTGGCGTCTGGTGCGCATGCGCACGCGTCAAGTTGGTGCTCCAGGAGGCGCTGGTTGACCTGATGACCGACGTCGATCAGCGCGTCCCAGTTCTCTGCGGTGACGCGGCGTTTGATCCCGAAGTCGCGGGTGTCGTTGATCGTTGTCTCGGTTCTGAGCGCGCGGCCTTCTTTGAAGTACTGCTTGACCTTCGAGGCGCGGAAGTGGATCTGGATCGCGGCCTCCACGCCGTGGTTGAAGACCTTCGTCTGGAACCGACCGGGGGTTCGCCTGGTGACCCGGCGGCCGAAGATCACTGCCGCCTGGTCGGGGCGGCCGAGGGTGAGCTGGTCGGGGAGCGTTTGCTCAAACCAGGCGCGTCCGGCGATCGGCCGATCGAACATGCGGGTGTCGGAGATCTCCAGCTGCCGGAACGCGAGGTCGTAGACGTAGCCGCGCCGGCGGTCCTCGTCGCTGAACGGTGAGGGCAGCGCCGCCTGCCAGCGCTCGAAGAACAACCACACATCCTCGGCCGAGAGGCTGTTGCAGACCTCGGCGAGCGCGTCGGGCTGCTCGCAGGACGCGAAGCCGTTATCCAACGCCTTGAAACTGATGTCTTGCTGGGCGGCCTGCTGCTTGGCCCACTCGTTCCCGTTCAAGTAGATCCATACGGGGAACGGCGCATAGGCGATGGTCTTGATGAACGTCGGTCCCCAGTCGGGATCGCGGATATAGATGTAGTAGTTGTTGGGAAAGATCGATTGGCGGCGGTAGACGAAGTGCGGGTGCCCGTCCGGGCCGCCGTCGCGCCAGCCACGCCACGCGCTCGTTTTCTCCTGCGCGATCCCGACCATCACCACGCCGTAGCGGCCCTCGCGTTCGGCGGCCTGGAAGTGCTTGCGGGCGATCTCTTCCTTCACGTCGCCCTTGACGAACTTCACCGTCGGGATCTCGTTGCTGGCGATGTAGTCGTTGATCTGGTTGACGTAGTCACGGCCGATCTTCCCCAACACCGCCGGCGACGGGATCGGGAACCCGCGATCCAAAAGAAACCGGATCACCTGCCCCTCGCACATCAACCTCGGCACGTACCCCTGCAAGAACAAGCGGTCCACGGAGCGGACCTGCAGGCTCACGTGATCGGCGAGTAGGCTTGAGATCGTGGCCACGGTGGTACCTCCAGTAACCGCAAGGTGCAAAGCCCCGAAGGGGCTTCCAAGCGGGCGCCGCTCGCCCGCGCTCTAGATCGGAAGGTACCCCGCGGCCACAGCCAGCGTCCCGCAGGGACGCCCCCGCGAGCGGGGCTTATACCGAACCCCGACCGCCTCCAAGATCACCGCGGCGCTTGAACAACCGCTCGGCGGTATGAGGCTCGCTCGCTAGCTATAGCTGACTAAACTAAACTAACGCGGCTGCTCGCCCCGTCGATGCTCGGATCAGGTGCCGGCGCGCCTGACCGCGAACGGCCATGAATCGGTCACGGCTCTGACGTTGCGCAAGACCCTGGCGCACCACGGCCGGCTCCACGTGTCGTCGACGGCCGGGTGACCCATGCCGAATGTGCGCTCGTGCGCTGGCTCGGCTCGCACAGCCGGCGCTCGGTGGCGAATGGCAACGACGAGAGAACGCCGGCGGCCTTCGACGGATGGCTCGAGGTCTTCGAACCGCTGCTTGGACGCCGCTCGTGAGCACGATCATCGACCTGCTTACGATCACCGGACTGACCCTCACAGCGGCGTCGCTGATTATGGCTGTGATCATCAGAAGAACGACGTAGCGCCGACGGCTTAATCGGCTGCCCGCGCTCCCACGCCTCTCGGCCCTCGTGGAGCGCAACGACCCCGACGATGACAGACGCTGCGCCCTCGATCGCGGAATCGATCCCGAAGCCGGTGAGCGCAACGCTTCCTGCGACGAGCCCGGCGACGGCGCCGACCATGCCTTCGACCGTCACCCGCCCCAGGGTCAACCACGCGCGCTGCCCGGCGCCTGCACGATCATGTCGGCTCGAGGTCAGCGCTGATCAGAGCCCGGCCTCGGACAGTGGCCTGGGAGGAGGCCGGCTTTCGCCTCTGGAGCTCGCGTGGGCGCCGTCGCCGGGCTCGGCTCGGCGATAGAAGCCCGCGGGTAGAGGTTCGAGCACGCCGGAGCTCACCGCGGCCGCCAGCGCACGGTCAAACCCGCCCTCATGCCATCGTGCAGCGCCCGCCTCCCGCGCGAGGGCAACGCGATGCAACGCGCCGTACGGCCGCAACGCTCGGGCCAGGCGCCGAACCTCGGCCTGAACGACGGCCTCGTCGTGCCGTCTTGCGGGCCGAGCATGCCGCCCCGCTGTCCTCCCGACGCGTGCCTGTTGTCCGTGGGATGCGCTCGTCATCGGTCTCCTTTCGGTGCTTCCGAAGTCACTGTTGCGCGAACTGTCCGTCGCAGCCACCGCGCCGGTCCCACCGCTGACCAGAACTCGCGCCGATCCGTCGCGGTCTAGGACGCGGAGATTGCGGCGCCGGTGTCTCACGAACGCTGAGGAGGACGTCATGTAGGAGGCCGGACGCGGCGGAAGCGCTCCGCGAACCTGTGCAGGTTCTCAACGGCGGTTGCGAACGAGCCGGCTGCGATCCGGCCGCGCTGACCCGCGCGCTACGGGCCAACGATCCGCCGTTGATCGCGCGGATCCACGACGGCCGCGTGCTGCTCGATCCGCGCGCGCTCAGCGATGAGCAGCTCGCGCCGACCGCGTCGGCGGTGCGGACGGCGCTCGAGCCGCCGCACTAGCCTCCGACAGCGCCCCGGCCAGCTCCCGCCGGCCGCGTACCCCGAGCCTCGCATACGCGCGTGTGAGGTGTGTCTCGACCGTCCGCACGGTCACGAACAGCGCATCCGCGATTTCGCGATTCGTGAGGCGCTGAGCCGCGAGCCCAGCCACGCGCCGCTCGCTTGCGGTGAGGTCTTCGTGCTGGCGCGCGGCCGGGCGGGCCGCGACCCCGGCGGCCGCCAGCTCCGCGCGGATCTCGGTGCAGACACCCACTGCGCCGCAGCCGCTCGCTTTGCCGAGCGCGTCGCGCAACAGAGCGACGGCGACCGCACGGCGGCCCGCGCGGCGATGCGCTGCGCCGACGTCGAGCAGCGCGCGAGCATGCGAGGTCGCATCGCCCGAGCGTTCAAGCACGTCTACAGCCTCTCCGAGGAGCTCGAGGTTCACCGGCCGCTGCACGCGGGCGGCCGCCCGCAGCGCGATCCCAAGCGCACGGGGAGTACCCCATCGGTGGGCGAGCTCAAGCTCCTGCTGTGCCAGCGATTGCGCCTCCGCATAGCGCCCAACGTAGACGAGCGCCAGCGCGGTGTCTGATCGCCAGGGCATGACCCACGGCGCCTGCCCGAGCGCGCCGAGCATGGCCGCGCCCGCCTCGAGCTCCTGGATGGCGGCTGTGGCGCGGCCGGCGGCCAGCTCGAGCACGCCGCGCGTGTAGAGCGAGAGGCCCAGCGACAGCGTGGCGTCGCCCTCCGGCAACGGAAAGCCGCGCACGAACTCGAGCGCCTCGCTCGCACGGCCGCGATCGATCTCCGCAAGAGCGACGATCGGGAGCGCGAAGAACGTCGCCGGCCCCGGCGCGGGCGCGACGTCGAGCGCGAGGCGCGCCTCGGCTGCAGCGTCAGCGGGACGGCCGGTGCGCTGCGCGATAGCGCCCGCGTAGAAGTGCGAGAGCGCCATCCCCAGCCGCGACCCGCGCGAGTTCGCATCGGCGAGCGCGAGGTCGGCCACGACGCCGCATTCGTCGAACCGTTCGGCGAACATCAGCGCCGACGCCGCGTACCAGAACGCCGGCGAGTCGCTCGTGACCTCATGCAAGAGCGCCCCACGGGCCAGCGATCGGAGTGAGCGCTCGGCGCAGACCTCAGCCGTCTCGTCTCCGAACGGCGACGACGCGGCGATCTGCGCCAGCACCAAACGCTCGAAGGGCGTCGCTCCTCGCTCGACTTCCGGCGCGATGCGGCGCAACCCCTCGAGCGCCGTGGGTCGCAGTGACAAGGATTGCTGCGCCAGCCCGGCCCGGAACGCCGAGATCTTCAGCCGCAGCTCGCGGTCGCCCTCGCCAAGTTCCTCCTGCACCCGCTCGAGCGTGGCGTCGGCCTCGATGAACGTGTTCGTATGCACCGAAGCGAGCGCTAGGTCGAGCGCGATCTCGGCTCGCTCCGAACGTTCGGTCGCCACCGCGAGCGCCGCAGCGAGATGCTTTACCGCACCGCCGGGGGTGATTCCGACCTCCGCCCGGCCGAGCAGTTGCAGGATCTCCGCGCGCCGTGAGCACTCAGGCGGTTCGAGCAACGCGCGCTCCAGGTAGCTGGTGGCGGACTCCGGCGCGCCGCGTGTCATGGCGGACATGGCCGCCGAGCGGAGCGTTGCCACATTCCAGGAATCCCGTGCCGCCGGGGCGGAGAGAACCTGCGTCGCAACCCGCTCGAGCGGCGCGCCGACGCGCTGCAGAATGCGCGCGGCGCGGGCGTGCTCCGCTCGCCGTCGGTGTTCTGGGAGCGTCGCGAGCACGGCCGCCTCGACGAGGGGATGCACGAACGCAAGCTGTCCGCCGGGAGCAAGGATCTCAAGCGCGACCAGACGATCGGCAGCCTCGGC
The DNA here is from genome assembly GCA_963794285.1 of uncultured Solirubrobacterales bacterium. Taxonomy (GTDB): domain Bacteria; phylum Actinomycetota; class Thermoleophilia; order Solirubrobacterales; family Solirubrobacteraceae; genus Palsa-465. The sequence continues at coordinate 423,597 of CAWCDS010000003.1, read as the reverse complement.
GGTCTTCCGCGGACCGAGCCGCGCGAGCGCGGCGACCTCGTCCACCCGCGCTTCAGCGCCGAGAAGCGCGGTCGCGAGCGCCACATCCTGGACTGCCGGCTCCTCGCGGGCCAGCCGCCGCGCTGTCTCCTCCCGCACGCTCGCCGGTGTCATCCGACGGATCCTTGCCTCGGCCGCGCCCCCATCGGCGATACGGAGCTCGTCGAGCAGCCCATGCAGGAGCAGCGGATTGCCGCCCGTGGCGTCCAGACAATCCCGTGCCATCGCCGCCGTCGCGTCCCACCACGGCGGCGGCCAGCTCGCGCACGGCCGCTTCCGAGAGCGCCTTCGGCGTGTGCAGTCGCAAGCCGTCGCGGCCCAGGAGCTCGCCGATCAGCGGCGCGGAATCCGCCCGCTCACCGCTGCGCAGAGCTGCGATCACGGCGATCGGGAGTGCGCTCAGCCGCCCGACGAGATGATCAAGCCAGCGGGCCGAGGCGACATCGGACCAGTGCAGGTCGTCCACCAACAGCAGCAAGGGTCGTGTGGCCGCAAGCGCTTCCGTCTTTTCCTGAATGGCGAATACGGCCGTCGATTGAGGATCCTCGACGCGGAGCCCGCCTCCCTCGGCGCTCAGCACCTCGCGCGCGAACGCGGCGGTCGCGTCCGGGACGTCGCCGAGCGACCCGAGCAGCAGCGCCCGGGCGACACCCCACGGCATCGCCCGCTCGAGCGGACCGGGCCGCGCGCTCAGAACACGCAACCCTCGCGCCAGCCCGCAATCGTTGGCCGCTTGAACAAGCCGAGTCTTGCCGATCCCCGCAGGACCACGCAGCACGAGCGCCCCGCCAGCGCCCACCTCCGCACCCTCGATCGTCTCGTCAATCAGCGCAAGCTCGGCCGCTCGCTCGAGCAGCGGGGCCGTCACGGCTTCCCCACGTCGCCTCACCGGCCGCAAGTAAACGCGAAATGTCGTGGGAAATCCACGATGCGAAGTGACGCCGACTCGCCAAAAATCGGCCCCGTGTTTGGAAGCATCATGTTGAAAGGCGCGAGCGTCATGGCTTTGCTCGTATGCCCGGGGTTTGTGCTGCCGGCGCAGGCGAGCAGCATCTTCTTCATTCGCGGCGGGAACGTCTGGGTCGCGGATCCCGATGGCAGCCGTCAGACACAGGTCACAACCGACGGCACAAACCTGCCGTACGTCGCCGTCGCCTCGGCGAAGCAGGGAACGATGCCGCTGATCGCGTGGGAGCGGTCATTCCCTAATTCGTTCGGCACGGTGCACCCCGATGGCACCGGTCTGGCGCTCAGTCCCGCGAATGACTCGATGCACGGCGACAACCCGACGCACACGGTCTCGCTCGACCCCGGCGGCGACCGCGTCGCGTTCGCCTGGGGCCATCAGAACGTGTCCGGCGCCGTCTCCGGGCCGCAGTCGGTGGGCGTTGACGGGTCGAATCTGAGGGAGATCGGCGCCGACGGCTTCGGCGGCGGATCGAGTTCGGTCAGTGTGACGTTCGGCGACCCGGGCGGAAGTTCACTGCTGTTCGACTCGCTGACCTCCGACTACGGCGGTGAGCCCCCTGCGTCGTGCGCGCATTCCGCACACTCGCTCGTGCGCCAGGTGCCGCAGCCGGCGGGGTCGAGCGACGCCAACACCACGGCGCTCGCGTTCTACTGTGGGGGAACCGGCATCGACCTGCTTGAACCGGCTTTGCGTCCCGATGGCCAGCTGATTGTTGCCAGCGCCCACGTCGACACGCTCGATCCCGGACCGAGTCCGAATCCGCTCGCGAGCGGTAAGCCGCGGCTCGTAATGATTCCGCTGTCGGGCGGGGCGACTGCATCAAACGCCTCCCCAGTCACGTTCATCACGGCGGACGGCCTGGGCGCCGTCAATCCCGACTTCTCTCCAGACGGCACGCAGATCTCATTCGCGCTCTCCTCTCCCTCTCGGCTCATAGCCGATCCGGCGAGTCACTTCGTCGTACTGTTCGAGCGTTCCGCCCTTGAATTCCATAACTACCGCGACGGCCATCTGCGACCTCCTGGTTGACCTCTGAGCGGGCTACGCTACAGGTGCCGGCGCGCCTGAAGGGATTCGTCGCGGAGCGCCTGATGATCGACGACCAAGGAGCTCGCGGCCAGTGGAAACGCTCGCGCGCCCATTTCGCGTCGCGGCATTTGTTTCCCCGAAAGGTCTGCTGGCCATATCCCGGCCGGGCCCCGCCTCTTGGCATCATCGAGTCCCGCCGCGATGTCCGTCCAATTGTCGTCGTGGCCGGCGAGCCCGGAGTCCTGCAAATTCGCGAGAGCGAGGCAGCGTCAGCCTCAGATTGGCCTTGTTGCGCGCCCTGCTTCGCGCGAATAGCGAGCACGCGCGATGTCCGTCGTTAGCAGGATTCCAGCTAGCGGATCGCCCTGAAGGGCGATCCGGCTTCGGCGCTCGAGGCGGCTCCTATCGGCCGGAACCAGCTGTCTGCGCCGGGGCACCTCAAGTGATCGCTTCGCCGCTCGGCCAGGCAGGTAGCGTGGTGCCTGGTTCCGCCCGGTGGCGTTGAGAAAGCAGCGATGTCTCACCGCGTCAGGGTCCAGCATCCCCGGCCTGGTTGGTCAGGAAGCGAGCTGCTGGCCGGACGGTTGGTGGGTCGCGAGCGCGTCGTGCGGCAGCGAGACGAAGTCGAGTCCGTGGCCGCGGTCGTCGCTGATCTCAACGAGCGCGTTGTCGGCGTCGGTTTCGACCACGGTTCCGATCGTCCCAGCTGGCCATCGGCCCGAATCGACCTTGAGCTCGACGACCTCCAGCATCTGGTGTGGACCGGCGGCCATGTTGGGATTGTCGCAGTCGGTCATGGGATGTCCACCCAGGTGGAGGTCAGGCGCGGCGCGCCGGCGGACGCGACGATCCAGGTCGTGACGACCGCGACGGTTCTGCCGTTGAGCCCGTCGATCATCATGATCCCCTCGTAGGCGATGCCGAACGGGGTGACCTGCGTGGAGCGCGTTTCGCCGTCGGGGAGCGCGGCCAAGATCTGATCGTGGAGGTATCGCCAATCGCTGGCCGTGATCCCCAGCGCTGAAGCGAACACTCGCGCTTTGTGGCACTCGCAGAAAGCACCACGAACCCCGGCGTGTACCGTGGCGTGTCGAACACCGGACCGACGTTGTGGACTAATTGCCCTGGGCGCCACTACTGGCAGATTTACGGATTCACACCGTCATCTATCGATCCGATTACGTACGTACGCGGCGCCCCTAGTGAGCCACTTCACTCGGCGCTCGCCTCGGATCAACACGAGCTGCACTCGGCTCAGCGCAGTCTCGCTTCATTGCACCCTCGCGTGGACCGCGACCGGCAACAAGTACAAGGCTGTCGGCAGGTTCTGGCGCTACCTCGGATCGGACGGTAAGCCGTACTGGTGGTTCGACTTCAGCGGGACGCGAAGCTCGATCTCGTGCCTCGCGAAGCATCCGCGCGGCCCGGTGCACCCAGCGATTCCGCTGGCACTGAGTCGCCGGACGCGCGGTAGAACGCTCGCGAGGGGCCTCCACATCGGGGTGCCGACCCGGAGCCATCAGAGTCGGATTGCTCGTGCGGCTGGGTATATGCGCGAGACGGGCGACGCGGCGCGATCCTTGCGGCGGAGGGTCGTCGTTGACCCGCGGCTACCTCATCGCAGCACGAGAGAAGGATGGTGATGCCCGTCAGCCTGGCTCGCGCCGCGGCAGTCCCTGACGCACGAGGTCCGTACGGGACGCGATCCCGAGCTTGCTGAAGACCTTGCGCAGGTGATACTCGATCGTGCGCGGGCTGAGGTAGAGCTGGGCGGCGATCTCGCGGTTCGTCAGCCCCTCGGTCACGAGTTCGGCGATCTGCAGTTCTTGGGGCGTGAGGTCGTCGAGCGTTGACGCGTCGCGTTTGCGCGCGGTCTCGCCGGTCGCACGTAGCTCGGCCGCCGTCCGCTCCTCCCAGGGATCCGCGCCGAGTGCCCGGAAGACGTCGAGCGCCTCTCGCAGGTGGACGCGGGCGTCGGTGCGACGGCGCTCGCGCCGCAGCCACTCGCCGTAGAGCAGCCGCGTTCGTGCCTGCTGAAACGGCGGCAGCGCGGCCTCGTCGGCGATCGCCTCGGCGAACGCGTCATCGCCGGGCCGGGTACCGAGCAGCGCATCACATCGTGCGAGCAAGGCCGCCCCCGGCGCGCTTTCCGTCGTGAGCACCCAGGCGCGAAACGATGCGACGGAAACGGCGATCTCCTCCTCGCGCCCGCTGCGCGCCGCGGCCTCGACGAGTTCGGGGATCGCCGCGCGTGCGGTGATCGGGTGAAAGGCTGGGCTCCCCGGGCTCGTCACTGGCAGCAGACGATCCGTCGCCTGCTCCCACCTGCCTGCGACGAGGTCGATGAAGGCGAGCGTGAACCGGGCGCGCGACATCAGGTACAGCCCCCCGGTCTCCTCGCCGGTGGCCAGGACCTGCTCGGTGTGGGCACGGGCGGCATCCTCGCGACCGCGGATCGCTTCCACAAACGCCATCGTGATCAGGTTCCACGGCGACGGAAAACCCATGTCGATCGACAGCCGGTATCCCTCCTCGGCCGCCGCGAGCGCGCGATCGAACTTACTGTTCCACAACAGCTCGCCGGCCTGTCGCTCGAGCGCTCGGGGCAGGACGCTGAGCAGACCGCGATCGCGCGCAAGCTCGACCGCGCGCGTCGCGTACGGGAGGCCGGCGCCCCATCCGCCGGCGGCCGCCGCGGCGTTCGCTGCCCAGATCGACGCGATCGGGTCTTCGAGGCCGTCCGCCCGGCGCAGCGCGTCGGCAAACCGTGCGCGGGCCTCGTCATGATCGCGGCGGTAAAGCGCGACGAAGCCGGCAAAGACATCGAAGTTGAAGCGGTCGCGCTCGCTGGCGGTCGTGATCCGGGCCGCCCGCTCGCCGAGCCGGCCCAGCTCCGCGAAGTCCCCGGCGTATGATGCCGCCTCAGCTGCTTCGGAGAGCACGGTGAGCCGGAACGAGGGATCGTCGGCGGCGTCGGCGGCCGCGAGCAGCAGCCGATGGGACTCACGCAGACTGCCACCTCGCGCATCGATCACGCCGCCGAGGTGCAGCAGCCGCGCCCGCACCGCGCCGTCAGCGTGCGGGAGGGCCCTGGCGATCGCCGCGCGCGCCCGGTCGGGATCCCCCGCGTCCCACGCGGCGTGCGCCGCCGCCGCGATCCGCACCACGCGCCGGGACTCCTCGACGCTCAGCTCCGCGGACCGCAGAAACGACGTGGCGGCCGAAGCGTGAGCCGCTCTCCCTTGCGCGCGCTGGGCCGATGCTTCGAGCGCTGCCGCGATCTCCTCGTTGGCGCTCAGCGTGGCCATCGCCTGGTGCCAGACGCGGCGGTCGGCGTGCTCGCTTTCCGGCAGAGCGGCCGCGAGCGCGGCATGGGCTCGCTGCCGGCCGCTGATCGTCGCGCTTCCGTGGAGGGCCGAGCGGACGAGAGGGTGCCGGAAGCGGATCGTCGCAGCGTCGGTAATGACGAGATCGGCGCGCTCGGCAGGCTCCAGGGCATCGGCGCTCAACCCCACCTCGGCGGCGGCTCGCAGGACGACCCGGAGCTCTCCGGTGTCCTCGAGCGCGGCGATCAGCAGGACCGTTTGCGTGGGCTGCGGGAGGCGCTCGATCCGCTGCTGGAACAGCGCGTGGAGCCGCGGCGTCAGCGGAATCGCATCCGGCAGCGGTTCCGCGCCGCTCAGCTGCCCGCGCGTCAATCCCGTCGGCAGCTCGATCAACGCCAGGGGATTACCTCGAGCCTCGGCGAGCAGGCGCGCGCGGATCTCCGGGGTCGCCTGCGCCGCGTGGTCAGCGAGAACGTGCGCCGCTGCCTGATGCTCGAGCCCGCCGAGGTGCAGCTCAGGCAGCCCGGACGCGTCGAACCGGCGCATGTCCCCCTCGCGTGCGGCGAACACGACGGCGACGCGATCGGCACCGAACCGTCGCGCTGCGAACACGAGCGCATCCGCGGAGGCGCGATCGAGCCATTGCGCGTCGTCGATCAGGCACAGCACCGGCTCCTCCTCCGCCGCCGCGGCGATCAGTCCGAGCACGGCCGCCGACACGAGGAAGCGATCGGCCGACGCCGATGGCGCCAATCCGAGCGCCCCGGCCAGCGCCGCGGACTGAGTGTGCGGAAGCCCGTCGAGGGATCCGAGGATCGGCCGCAGCAGCCCGTACAGCCCCGCGAACGCCAGGTCCGACTCCGCCTCGACGCCCGTCGTCCGGAGGATCCGCATTCCCTCAGCCTGCTGCGCGATGTAGCCCAGCAGCGTGCTCTTACCGATGCCGGCCTCGCCACGGACTACGAGCGTCGCGCTCTCGCCGCCGGCGGCGGTCGCGAGCAGCCGCCGGAACTCCGCGCACTCACGCGCGCGGCCCAGTAGTGCGGTCCCGCTGAGCCCCCTGACTTCCACGCCCGCGGATCGTAGGAGATCCGGCCGATCGACCGGCGCGCGCGGCCCGCGTCACCCGCGGGCACTGGTCATGTGACTGGTGAGGTCCCTGATGTGACCAGGTGGCCGCGGAGCGACCGTACGCGACACGCATTCACGCCACCGAAAGGACAGCCATGTTGAACAGTCACATCACCGCAGCCCTGGCGCAGGCCCGGATCGAGGACTTCCGCCGGGAGCGGATCGAGCGCACCGCACCCGCCCGCGTCCGCGCGCGGCCCGCCGGTCCCACCCGGCGCTCGCGCATGCAGATCGGGCTTCGCGCGCTGCGGACCAACCGGGCATAGGCCACCCCACGAACGAAAGGACGTCTTCCGATGACGACGATCACCCCATCGATCAGCCACCCCGGCGACAAGCTGGGCGGCATGATCGTCCTCCCTGGCCATGAGCGCTACGACACGGCTCGCCTCGCGTGGAATCTCGCCGTGGACCAGCGGCCCGCCGCCGTCGTGTTCCCGGAGTCCGGCGACGACGTCGTCGCAGCGGTCCGGTTCGCCGCGCAGCGCGGCCTGCGGGTCGCCCCGCAGAGCAGCGGCCATGGCGCGTCGGCGCTCGGCGAGCTCGCCGACACGATCCTGCTCAAGACCGCGCGGATGCGCGGCGTCGAAATCGATCCCGTCGCCCGGACCGCGCGGGTGCAAGCAGGGACGCTGTGGCAGGACGTCACCGCCGCCGCCGCAGAGCACGGCCTCGCCGCGCTCCAAGGCTCGGCGCCCGACGTTGCCGTCGCCGGCTACACCCTGGGCGGAGGCATCAGCTTCCTGTCGCGCAAGTACGGCCTGGCGGCGAACAACGTGCGCTCGATCGAGCTCGTCACCGCCGCTGGCCGGCGCATCACCTGCGACCGTGAGCGCGAGCCCGATCTGTTCTGGGCACTCCGCGGCGGCGGTGGGAGCTTCGGCGTCCTCACCGCGATCGAGCTCGAGCTGTTCGAGCTCGCGGAGATCTACGCCGGAGTCCTCTGGTACCCGATCGAGCGCGCTGCCGACGTGCTCCACGTATGGCGCGAGCTGACACAGTCCGACCCCCCGGAGGAGCTGACGACGCTCGGACGGCTGCTGAACCTGCCGCCGATCCCGCAGATCCCCGAGCCGGTGCGCGGCAAGTCGTTCGTCGTCGTCGAGGTGATCCACACCGGCGAGCGGGCTCACGCCGACGAGCTGCTGGCCCCGCTGCGCTCATTGCGCCCGGTCAACGACACGGTCCAGAACATCTCGATGCCGGCGCTCGGTCACCTCCACATGGATCCGGAGCATCCGGTGCCCGGCGTCGGCGACGGCCTGATGCTCGCCGACCTCCCGGAGGCGGCACTCGACGCGTTCGTCGAGGTGGCCGGGGCGGGATCTGCGTTCCCGCTGCTCTCGGTCGAGCTCCGGCACCTCGAGGGCGAGCTCGGCCGCCGGCGCCCGGAGAACGGCGCGCTCGCGGCGCTCGACGCGCGCTACGCGATGTACGCCGTCGGGATGACACCTGTTCGCGAGCTGCACGTGCCGGTGCGAGGGCAGCTCGGACTGATCAAGAGCACGCTCGCTCCGTGGGCCGCGCGACACATGTACCTCAACTTCGCCGAGGCCGACAGCGACCCGGCGACGTTCTGGACCGAGCAGGCCCACCAACGACTCCGTCGCATCAAGGGGGCCGTCGACCCGAACGGCTTGATGCGTGCAAACCATCCCGTCAACTGAGCGACCTGAGAGGCCCAGACATGAACTCGAAGGCACGCGCTGCCAGGACCGCCCCGGCGGCGCTCGTCGCAGCCGCCATCGCGGGCGGTGCCGTTCCGGTGACGCTGGCCGCCCCGGTTGCGCAGGTGCGGACGTTTCGCGTCGAGGCGGAGGGCGTCCAAACGACGACCTGGAACGAGTCCCGTCAGCCGACCTCGATGTGCGACGAGGCCTCGACCGGGAGCGAGACGCTCCGCTTCCGCTCACGCGGGCGGGCGATGGTCGTTGCGTACCGCTACGGTCGCAACTCCGTCATATTCGGGTCGGTCGGCAAGGAGCTCGTGGTCCGCGCGTCGGTCACGCGCCATGGGCAGGTCGCCGTCACTCCGGCGGACCCGCGGTGCGGCGGCGCGGGCGGCGGTGGCACGCCGCCGGCGCCCGATTGCGGCACGCACCGCTCGCCGCTCGATCTGTCGCTCGAGTGGAGGCCGTCGGGTGCGACCGGGATCAGCCTGGAAAACGGCAGCATCGTCCCGCCGTACGCGCTGTTTGAGAACTGCCCGGTGATCGGCGACGCCTTCCCGCGCGTCCTCGACGCCGTCGATGGCAAACCCGTCGTCGCGCGCATCCCAGCGTCGGATCTGTTCAACCCGTCGCTGCGCAAGCACATCGTCTTCGGCCACGGTCGCGAACGCCAACCGTCAAACGATGGCTCATCGACCACCTCAATTCGCTGGACCGTGTCACTGACCGCGGTCCGCTGACAACGCGGGGCCGGGGCGTGCCCCGGCCCCGTCCCTGAACACCAACAACACCCAAGGAGCGTTTCTCATGCAGATCATGCGCACGCTGATCGCCGTGGGAGTGGGGCTGCTGTGCGCAGCAGCGCCCGCCGGCGCCGACTCGATCGCCTACATCAAGGACAACAATATCTGGCTGGCTCGAGCCGACGGCCGCGGCCAGGTCCAGATCACCCACGATGGGACCGCGACCACACCGTATCGCTCGCCCTCCCAGGCCGACAGCGGCACGATCGCCGCCGGCCACGGAGGCGACCTCGTCACGCTCGCACAGACGGGGCAGCCCCTGGCCCAGTTCTCGCCGCCGACCGCGACCGACTCAACCGGACATGTGATTCAGGACGTCCCGCAGCAGGTCGCAATCTCCCCCAACGGGCAGATGATCGCCTACGTCTACTCGCAGCCCTCCTGCCCGCCCGCCGGTCCCTGCGGCGTGCGGCAGGAGATGCTCTACTCCGCCCCCGACCACACGACCCCGGTCGCGACGTACGGCGAGCAGACCAACCTCACCAACCCGAGCTGGATCGACAACAACCGGGTGCTCGCGTTCGGCGGCCACTTCCACCAGGTCAACGTCGACTCGCCCGGCGGCGGTAACGACGACGCCGCCTACTGGTTCGACGACCCCGGCAACGAGGACATCAGCGACGGCGAGCTCTCACGCCAGGGCGACCGGCTCGCGTTCGTGCGCAGCTACGGGCCCGGCACGCACATCGCCGTGTACCACGTCAGCGCCGGCGTCGGCGGCGCGACCCCCGTTGCGGCCTGCTTCACCGGGACCGACCCCTCGCTCGCCGGGCCCTCGTGGTCTCCGGACGGGACCAAGCTCGCCTTCCAGGACTCCCAGGGCATCGAGGTCATGCCGATCCCGTCGGTGCTCGACGGCGACTGCCCCGGCGCGGCCACCAGCAGCGTCGTCCTGCCCGGGGCAAGCGCGCCCGACTGGGGGCCCGCCGACATCCGCGCCGACGCTGGAACCTGGACCCCGACGCACGTCGGCACACCGCCACCGCCGCCCGCAGCGACGCTCTCCGTGTCCACCGCCCGCCAGATCCGCCTCACGGCGGTGGCCCGCACCGGCCTCATCATCCACGCCCGTGCCTCGACCCGAGGCAGCCTCACGGCGACAGCAACGCTCGGGCGCCGCACACTGGCCCGCGCCGGCGCCACAACCGCCGGCCGCCAGACCGCCACTATCCGGCTCCCCCTCACCCGCAGCACGCTGCGTGCGATGCGCCGATCACGCACGACGCAGCTCGCCGTAACCGTCACGCTGACCCCGGCGACAGGCAGCCGCATCACCCGCACCGTGACGATCCGGGTTACGCGCTGAGCACGTCCGCGGGTTGCGCCTCTGGACGGCAACGCCGGCGGCGCGCACGCGAGTCGCGGCGCCCCGACCGAGGGCTAATGTTCCCGGCATGGAGTCGGCTCCAGCCCGAGCACCGTCGGTCGCGCAATCGAGGCCACGCGCCCGCGTCGGCTACCTCGTCTACCGAGTGGAGCGGCGTCTGCGAGATCGCCTCGACTCCGCCGTTCGAAGCCACGGGGTGACCACGACTGAGTACGTCACGTTGAGCGTGCTGCGCAGGCACGACGGGATGTCGTGCGCGCAATTGGCGCGCTGGGCGTTCGTCACTCCGCAGGCGATGAGCGTGGTGATAGTGGCGCTCGAGAAACGCCGGCTCGTCCGCCGGCGCCGCGACCCGCGGCACGGGCGCGTGTTGCGGACCTCCGTGACGCGCAAGGGGCTCGAGATCCTTGCCGACTGTGCCCGCTCGATGGATGCGATCGAAGCGGACATGCTCGGTCGGCTCGACCCGGAGGACATCGAGATCCTCAAGAGCCTCCTGGCTGAATGCGCGCACTCCCTCGAGGCCAGCAGACACAGGTTGCAGCTCTAAACCGCCGGCGCCGCGCGTTCCAAGGAGTCAGGCGCGCCTCTCAAGTCGCTCGTTGCTCGGAGAGCGCGGCATCACGCTTGAAGGTCACGACGCCGGCCCCGCGAGCGCCGCTTGGGAAGTTCCCCGCCGACATCCGTGAGCGCCGTCCTCAGCGCCTCCGGGTCGTAGTTCGGGTCGACCAGCTCGGCGACCTCGAAGCCCGTCCGCGCGAGGTGGCCCGCCAGCAGAGCCGCGCTGCGGTCGCGGTCACCCGCCTTGCAGGCGTCGAGAATCTCACGGTGGCCGCCCGTCGCCCATGCGCTCGGGCCGTGCCCGATGTGCAGCCTGCGGTAGCGCTCGGCGTGGTCGAACAGCTGGCCGAGCAGGTCGTTGATCCGCTCGCCGGCCGGCGCCGTCAGGGCGCGATGGAAGTTGCTGTGTGGCACCGTCCAGCGGCAGTAGTCCTTGGCGTCCGCGTAGTGCGCCATCTCGGCCATGTAGCCCTCGAGGCGGGCAAGGTCCTCCGGCGTCATCCGCAAGACCGACAGGCGGATCGCTTCCGCCTCGAGCGTGACCCGCGCGACGCACAGCTGCTCGAGATCAGCCGGTGACATCGGCGCGACGCGCACCCTGCGGTTCGGCTCGGCCTCCACCAATCGCTCGCTCTGGAGCATCCGCAGCGCCTCGCGCAGCGGCGTGCGGCTGATGCCGAGCTCCTCGGCCAGTGCGACCTGGGACATCACCGCTCCCGGCTTGAGCTCGCCGTCGAGGATGGCGTTGCGCACTCGGACGTAGACGTCTTCGGTGTTCTGGCCGTTTTCGCCTGGGCTCATCGGACGTGGTTGTCCTAGGCTCCGAGCATGCTGTAACCGCCGTCGGCGATCATGTAGGACCCGGTGATGTGGTGGGCGTCGTCACTGGCGAGAAAGAGCGCTGCGCCGGTCATGCCCTCCGGCTGGGGGATCTTGCCAGCAGGGGTCCTGGAAAGCACGACGTCACGGCGGCCGGCTTTGCCATTCCGGGCGGGCGAGCAGCGCCTCTGTTTCCATGAATCCGGGCGCGAACGGTTGACGCGGACGGTCGGCGCGAGCGCTTTGGCGTATGACTTGGTCACGCCGAGCAACCCATATTTCCCCCGACGATCACGGTCGGGCCGACGTTGACGATTGCTCGCCCACGAGTACGCCGAGCACGGTGTGACCGCCAACGCGGTTCCGCCGGCAGCGAGGACGTGATCGATCGCCTCTTCGGTGATCTCGAGAAGGGCGGCCTCGACGGCCTAATTAACAACGTCGGGGACATGGCATCGGGCCAGCCAGGCGTCATGGAACACATCGAGCCCGCCGAGGTGCTCGCGGACAGTCGCGACGGCCGCCCGAGCGCCGGCGGGATCGCTGAGATCGGCGTCGCGCTGGTCTCGGAGACCGAGCCACTCAGACACGTGGCGGAACTTCCCGGCTCGTGAAGACGTTGAGCGTTACGGCGCCCTGCGCGGGCGTCGTCGCGGAATGCGGAGTGCCGCCGGGGAGCGCCGCCAGCTCGCCGGGCTCGAGATGAATGGGCTGGCCGGCGACGACGAAGTCGATCGCGCCATCGAGCACGGTCGTCATCTGATCCTGGGGATGCTGGTGCTCCTCCCAGCTCGACCCCGGCGCATACCGGTACAGGGTCGCCGTCAGCTGCGGCGAGTGCACGGTCGCGCCGAAGATGCCCGGACGGATCTCGGTGAACTCCTGCTCGTCCCACCTGATCCTCTGCGGCTGGGACATGCCGCGGCGGATTATTGCATACAGTTAGTGAATCCGTCCACAGTTCGTAGAGCGATCACATGTCATCGACGCCGGCAGCCCAGCTCTTGGCAGTCCTCGCGCGTGACGCTGATCGGCGACGCCGCCCACGCGATGCTCCCGTCACTCGGCCTGGGGGCCAATCTGTCGCTACGCGACTCGACCAAGCTCCTCGAGAGCCTGAGCGTCGCGGCGGCCTGCGGCGCCGACGTCGTCGAGGCGATCGGGTCCTACGAGCGGGAGATGCGCGACTCCACGTATCCGTTCATGCGCATGGCCGTCGAACACGATCGCCACTTCGGCGGCGGCGCGCTCGCCGAGCGACCGCCGGAAGCGCCTTCGGGGGCGCCACCCACGAATCAGTAGCGTCAGGTGACAAGAACCGGGGGCCCGGACGTGCCACACGCCCGGGCCACGTCGGTTCTGCAACCTAGTAGCTGCCGCGGCGGCCGCGGCGCCGGATCCCGTACCCGCCGCCGGGCTCACGTGCACGCGTGCTACTTCTTGTCGCGTGAGGTGAGGGCGTCCACGACCTTGTCGACCTTGTCCTTGACTGTGGCCTTGGCCTGGTCGGCCTTGCCCTCGTTTTTGAGGCTCTGATCGTCCGTCAGGCTGCCTGCCGCTTGCTTTAGCCGGCCTTTGCCTTCATCGATGTGCTTATCAGCCATGCTGATCCTTCCTGGTTCGTTGGTTTGCGTGATCCTGATTTAGGCGTTGGCGGTCTCGCGGTCTGCACTGCGGAGCACGCCGGCGCGGTTCTTGTGAGCGCGTTCGTAGGCAACGACGTCCTTCGCGCGCTGCTCGTCGCCTTCGCCGATCACTGCTTCGATCTCGGCGACCGTGAGCTCGTCATATCCAGGCCACGGCTCCTGTCGCCGCAGCGCGCTGACGCGGCCCAGAACCGTCGTGCGGTTTTCGTTCTTACGCTCGTAGGAGTCGACCTTGGCGAGGTCGATCTGCGAGAGCTCGGGTAGCTTGCCGAGGATCTGCTCGGCGGTGAGCGAGTCATAGCGCGCGATCGCGAGATCCTCCTCGGAGGCAACGGTGCCCTTCATCTGTCCCTCAACCTGCGCGACGCCGGGGACCTTGCGTGCCTGCCGGGCGGTGCGCTTGGCACGCGTCTGTGCCGCGCGGGCCGATCGCTTGACCTCGCGGGCGGCCTCGCGCGTTGCGTCTGCCGCGCCGGTCTTGGTGATGTCGTAGGACGGCTTGTCCTCGACGTCCGCTCCCAGGACCGCGTCAGTGAGTTTGGGGATCTCGCGCATGATCCGCTCGAGCATGCGCTCCTCATCGCGGAGGATCGACGCAGCGAGCTTGGCTGTCTGCTCGTCCCCGACCCCGGTCGCGAGCCGCTCGAGGGCGGTGTAGGTCGCGATCTCAAGCGCCTCGGTCGCGCACGCGTCCTTCGCGTTCTTGAGGACCTTCTCCTCGCCGCCCGATCCACGCAGCAGGTCAAACGGCGTCTTGCTCAGAGCAATGCTCTGGCTGATCAGTGTCTCCGCGAAGCCGACGAACGTTTGCACTGGGTTGCGGCCATGCTCGAGCTCGCCCAGGCGCTTCTGGATGCGACGCGCGTGCTCTTGCGTCTCGCCCAGGTGCTTGTCGAGCCCATCGCGGTAAGAGCCGCGCGGGGTCATCGCGATCTGGGACCGAAGAACGCTCACCAGGCCGACTTCGCTGGCATGCGCTTCGCCCAGATACTGCACGACCTTCTGTTCTGACTTGCTCATCAAACTGCCCTCCGTCGTGATATCGGTAAGACGAGACCGCGCGTTTGCCCCGTGGCACGCCCCACGCGATCCTCACATGGCAGCTACCCGCTTAACGGCAACCTCACCCAGCCAGGACCTGATCCGTCGCTAAGCGCTCACGTTTGTGCGTCAGGACCGGGATGCTGCTGGCCCGCCCGAATTTCGCCCGCGATGTCATCTGCTTCCCGTTGGCGGACCCTCCGGGTCGGGTCATCGTCATCCTCGCGAGCGTCAGCTGCGGCGTCATTGGCGGCGTCCACGGCCCGTTCGACCGCTCCGGCGAGTGTCGACGCCTCGGCCGATTCCACCCCCTCCAGGACGATCTCCTGACCTTGGACGATGTCGTTGAGCTGGAGATGCCCCACTGCTGCATGGCCAGCCAGCTCCCGCGTCAGCCGTGCTCTCAGATCGCGCGACCAGCGGGGGCTCGGGCTACCCGAGAGCGCAAATCGCACACGAACGCCAACCCGGCCGGGCGGCAGCGGCTCACCGCGAGCCAGTTCGACGATGTGATGGTGCTCAGACATCCTCTCCCTCCAAGCTTGCGAAGGATCTGTTTCCCTCGCGCGAAGGTTACTTGCGCTCAGTCACCGCCTCGGAACCTGCATTCCTGTGCAGCGGCCCCGCCGGATACATCTCAGGCAACAACATCCATCTTGACGGCAGGGTGCCGCTGGACCCAGCGCTCCGTCGCGCCCGGGAGTTCACGCATCAGAGCGGATTTCAGTGGGCGACCGATCTGCTCGAGCTCCCGGATCCGCCGACAGCGATCTTCTGTGTCAACGACGTGGTCGCCTTCGGTGCGCTCGACGCGGCGCGCAGGCTGAAGATCGACGTCCCCCGCCAGCTCTCGGCTGCATCACCTTATGGGTCGCGGGCCGGAATCGGCTCAGCTAGCGCAGCGCGCCCGGGAGGCGCGTGGAAGGGGTCGGCGAAGTACTGAGTCTCGTGCGTTACGAGACCGTCGGTGATCTCCATGACGCTGAGCGAGTATGTGGGCACGCCGTCATAGGTGATCACGCACTCGCTCACCCAAAGGTCGCCGCCGCCCAGGATCCGGCGGATCGTGAAGTGGCGTTCGGCCGGGTGCCCCCCGCGTTGCGCTTGGATCCTTGACCGGCCTCTGAAGCGCTCGCCGGACTGCGGGTAGTCCAGGACCGCGTCCGCGGCGTAGATCGCGTGCTCAGCGTCGACGTCCCCGCGTTCGGAGGCCTCCCAGTGCTCCTGGATCCGAGCCCGTAGATCGGCATCGCTGTCAATTGCGCTGTTCATCCGTTAGCCCTCTGACTAGTAGGAATGTCGCTGGCTCGCACGACGAATGTTAACCGAGGGTTCTGACTCGTCCGAGCGCTCCGCGTCGAGGCCCCGATGCGAGGCGGAGCGCCTCGCATCCACCGTGTTGGCAACATATGTCCGCGCGACCAAAGAACCCTGACGAGGAGGAGCAGAGAGATGGCCGAAACCGAGAAGGCAATCCTTGCAGGCGGATGCTTCTGGGGTGTACAGGACCTGATCCGTAAGCTTGATGGTGTGACCGCCACGCGTGTTGGCTACACCGGCGGCGACACACCCAACGCGACCTACCGCAACCACGGCTCGCATGCGGAGGCGATCGAGATCCTGTTCGATCCCGACCGCATCTCCTACCGGGACCTGCTCGAGTTCTTCTTTCAGATTCACGACCCGACGACGAAGAACCGTCAAGGCAACGACGTCGGCGCGAGCTATCGCTCGGCGATCTACTACGTCGACGACGAGCAGCGCCGGGTCGCGGAGGACACGATCGCCGATGTCGATGCGTCAGGCCTGTGGCCGGGCACGGTCGTCACCGAGGTGGAGCCCGCCGGACCGTTCTGGGAGGCGGAGCCCGAGCACCAGGACTACCTTGAGCACTACCCCGACGGCTACACCTGCCACTTCGTCCGTCCCGGCTGGAGACTGCCGCGACGCGCTCGCGAAGCGGCGCACTGAGGTCGATTCCCGCCATCCCGAAGCAGAAGAAGCTTCGGCCCGGGTATCCATGCTGTTCGGCGAGGTCCGGCCGTCGCCATCCTCGCCGGCGTCTGCACGGTTTGCTGGCCCGTGGCCGTGTCAGCGAACGGCCACGTTCTCGTCGTGGGGGCCCCGAGGGTCGCGCGCATATACGTATACGTGCGCCGTTCGAACGGCCGCTGGAAGGATGCCCACCAGACCATCGCGCTGCTCGGCTTCACGCGCAATGACAATCTCGGGACGTCGGTGGCGGTGTCGGGCGACGGCTCGACGATCGTCGCCGGCGCGCCGTACGAGAACGGTGGGGCCGGGGCGGTGTATGTCTATGTGGAGCCTCGTGGCGGCTGGAAGGACGCGTCGGTGCTGCCGACGAACATGCTGCACGCGGCCGACAGCACAGGAAACGATGCGCTCGACGCGTCGGTGGCAATCGCGGCACACGGCGGGACGATCGTCGCGGGCGCGCCCGGCTGGAGCAGCGAGCAGGGAGCGATCTACCTGTTCAAGCGTGATCAGAACGGTTGGGGCCATACCAACCCGCTCGGCGGCGTGTGGGCCAATGTCGGCGAAGCCGGCGGCAACTCGGCCTATGGCGGAGTTTTCGGCCAGAGCGTGGCGATATCCGCCAACGCCGACACGATCGTGGTGGGGGCGCCGTTCGAGAACGGCTGGCAAGGTGGCGTATGCGTCTTCAAGCGTTCCCACGGCCGATATCTCGGTTACCGCGAGCTGCACGACCTCGCCTCTGGCACGGCCGACGGCTTCTTCCTGTGTTCCTCCAGCTCGGGATACGGGGTCGGCAATCCCGAGCTCGGTTACTCGGTCGGGGTCTCCACCGACGGAGAAACGATCGCAGCCGGCGAGCCGTGCGCCGGACGGGGAGGGCAGGTTGTCGTGTACACCGAGCGGCACGGCGACTGGCTGCACCGCTCCTCGAGCATCACCGCCGGGTTGACGCCCGCGCTCCGAACGCCGCCTACACCCAGCAGTTCGGTTTTTCGGTAGCCGTGTCCGGCAACGGCAGAACGGTGATCGGATCGGATCCGGCGCTCAACAACGGGTACGGCGCGTTCGTCGCGTGGTTCCGGGAGCCTCAGAACGGTTGGTCACACGTGGACCCGCCAGTGGCATCTAACTTCGGGACGGTCTCCGGACAGACCGCCTCTCCCTACGGCGATCAGGACCTCGTGATCGGCGACCCGATCGCCGTTGGGTCGATCGGCGGCACGATCTTTGTCGGCGGCGTCGGCGTCAAGAACGCGGGCGCCGTGTACGCGTTCAACGAGACGACGCCCCGGGGCGACGCGGACACAGCTCTCGTGCAACCCATCCCAGGTGGCGGTCGGCACGAAGTCGACCTGCGCGGTGACGGTCTCTGACTCGACCCCGCACGGCCTCGTACCGCGCGGGAGCGTGGCCTTCTCCTCCAACGGCGGCGCCTCGGGCCACTTCAACCATCGGGCTGAAGGTCAAGCATGGAAAGGTCTCTGCGGCACGATGCGCCGTCACGTTCACGGCCTCGAGCCCACTCGCCTACACGATCACTGCGCGGTACGGAGGCGACGTCCATCATTCGCCGGGCAACGATCAGGCCGTCGTCAGAACGGCGCGCGCGACCACCGCCACCACCGTCGCAGCGTCGGCGGGCAGCTACTCGGTCGCCGCGGCCTACCCGGCGATGCCGGGCATCGTCCATCAAGCGGACACGCGACCGTGACGGTCACCGCTGGGTGACTGCCAGCGGTCGCGTCAGCAGGTCTTGCGCAGCGTCGCGCGGAGCTCGCGCGTGGGCGCCGCGTTACCAGTCGACGGAGCTTTCGGCTTCCTGCGCGGCGTGGCGGTAGGGGGCCTGCTCGCGGCGGATCAGATCGGGGTTGGTGTGGCGAGCGTGTGCGAGCTCAAGCGTCAGCGTTTGCAGCGCGCCGGCGCCGGCCAGCAGCCCGGCCAACCGAGGGTCGACAAGGTTCGAGTCGGCCAGCTTCGTGACCAACCGTCCGGCGGGAGTCAGTTCCGGAGCCAGCGCCCGGTCGTAGGCGTCGGAGAGCAGTCCGGCGACGGACAGGCCGACCGCGCCGGCGGCGCGGGTGACGTGAGTGACGCGGCGGACGAGGCGCTCGTGTTCGGGCTGCTCGGTGATCGCCACGAGAATGAGAGCGTCCGCGGGCTCGTGGGCGGCGAGCTGTCCGTGCAGGACGGTCTCGAGCTCTAGCGCGAGCGTGGGCAGGCGGGCGCCTTCGGCGATCTTGAGGGCCAGCTCGCGGGCGGTGGTGTGGTCGGCTTGCGCTCCGGCGCACAGCACGATCCGACGGTCGGCGAGGCGCTCGGCGATCGGCGCGGCGTTGTCGGGTCTCGTGGCGTGCTCGAGCAGCCGGCGTGCCGCGGCCGGCTTCGCGATCAGTGGGCCGATGTGGGCAGCGAGCGCGGCGCCGGCCGCCAGCGCCGAGGTGTAGGCCAGTGTGTGGCACCAGGAGTCGTCGTGGCGTGGCGTCAGGAGCACATGCTCGGCCGCGCGGGCGACGCTGCCGTCGCGCCGGTGTGTGATCGCGATGCCGTGCGCACCGGCAGTACGCGCCGCGTGCAGGGCCAGAGTGCTGGCGCGCGTCTCGCCATCGTGCGAGACCGCCACGCACACGCCGGGCACGGGGTCCAGCGCCGCGCTGAACGCCGGTCGCGCCTGCACGAGGGCTGAGCGCCGATGGTCGACAGCGGCCGATAGCAGCGTGGCGATTGCGTTCGCGGCGTGCTCTGAGGTGCCGCACCCGCAGACGATGACCGGACGGCGGTGCTCGAGCGCGGAGGTGATCGCTTCGCCGGCACTGGAGGTGCCGGGCGGCGGGCTTTTCAGCAGCGCCTCGATCAGCGCGGGCTGGGCGGCGATCATCTCCTGCATCACCCACGGCGGGCCTGGCCGCAACTCGGGGAAGGCGTCGGTGTGCCAGTCGGGGTTACTCATGGTGTTCGGTGGGGGTGACGCCAACACGGTCGATGAGTTCGTGGGGGTGTCATATCAGGCGGCGCTCCAGGCGGTCGAGGCAGTTTGAGATGGTGGCCACGGCGACTGTCACATTCCCGCGGCGTGTCCTGTCGTGCAAATAGACACTGAAAACGGATGCGACGCATCCATTCTCTAACGGAGACGCCACCAACGATCGCTGACAATCCCCACCACTCCGGGCGCTCACACGCACCCGACCAGGTTCGTGACCGCTCACGCTGCCGTGCACGGCGACACTACCGCGTTCGCCTGGGCCGCTGTGATGTTCGCGCTCGGCTCGGTGACCGCGGCTGCGCTGTTCGAGCGCGGCACGAGGGCACTCACCGTCGACGCGAGCGCTGCGCCGACGACCGCTGCTCTTGCCGCTTCCGCGATCAACCGGCCGACGTCGGCGTGATCGCCCCGGCGGCCGGGCTCGCGGACAGTCCAGCGCAGGTGCGCAGGTTGGCGTAGTGCGCCAGGGCGCGGTGGGTGGCGGCGCCCTGGTCCACGATCGGCTGGCCAGTGCGGGAGACGACCGCGGGAATGAACCGCGCGGTCAGCGGCGCGTGCGGGTGCAGGGTGAGCTTCAGCACCCCGGTGGCCGTGCTGTAGGAGTTCTCCCACCACAGGAAGTTGCCCATGCCGTAGGCGATGAACGTGTGGCCGAGCCAGCCCGAGCCCTGGAGGACGTGCGCATGCGCGCCGATGATGATGCTCGCCCCCGCGGCGGCCAGCTTCGGCGCCAGCGACAGCTGGTTCTCGTCCGGGCAGGCCATGCCTTCCGTGCCCCAGTGCATGAACACGATGACGATGCGGGCGAGCCGCTTCGCGGCCCGGACGGCCGCGAGCGTTTGGCCCAGGTTGATCGCGTTGGCCTCACCCGGCCGGTCTGCCGTGGCCACCCAGGAGGAGGCCAGCTCGGCCACCTGGGAGACGCCGACGATCGCGATCTTCGTGCCGTTGATCGTGGTCACGTAGGGCGCCCAGGCCGCCGCCGCGTTGACTCCCGCGCCCACAAAATGGAAATGCGCCGCGTTCGCCGCCGCGAGCGTGTCCGCCAGCCCGGTCTGCCCGTAGTCGAGGATGTGGTTGTTGGCCATCGTGACGAGATCCACGCCGGCGTCGCGGAGCGCGGTGAAAGCTACAGGCGTGCTCGCGAAGTGGTAGGTCTTCGGCTGCGGCTGGCCTCGCCTGGTGACCGGAGTCTCCAGGTTCACCGCCGTGAAGTCGGCCGACCCCAGAACGGACGTGATCGGGCCGAATGTGGTGGCCGGATCCTTCAGGAGCCGTGCGGCGCGTCCGGCGAAGTGCACGTCTCCGGCGAAGGCCAGCGTGATGTCAGCGGAGGCCGCCACCCGGTGGCGGTGCATGACGGCCGGGCTGGCCCCGGCCGCCGCCTCCGCGGCGTGCCGGGCCGGCGCGCGGGCCGAGCAGGCTGCGCTCAGCAAGATCAGGGCACTGGCGGTGGCGATCAGCAGGCGCTGGGTTACCACGGGCCCCAGACTACGTCCGCCGGACATCCTCCGTCTTCCTGGGAGCGCTCTGTCGGCCGCTACGGTTTTGGCGGTCGGCCGCGTCTGGGGATAGGCGCCGCTTGTCGCGGCATCCGGCCGGCGTCGTTGAGGGCGCGTCGGAGCAGCATCTCGATTTGGGCGTTGAGGCTGCGAAGCTCGTCATTAGCCCACCGGGCCAGGGCATCGTGGACCGATGGGTCGATGCGCAGCAGTAGCTGCTTGCGCTCACGGCTCACGAATAGAGCGTGCCGGTGTTGACGACCGGGGAGGCCGGTTGGTCAGCGCAGAGGACGACCAGCAGGTTGCTCACCATCGCCGCTTTGCGCTCCTCGTCGAGCTCGACGATGCCGTGCTCATCCAGGCGAGCGAGAGCCATCTCAACCATCCCGACCGAGCCCTCGACGATCCGCGAGCGGGCCGCGACGACGGCATTGGCCTGCTGCCGGCGCAGCATCGCCTGGGCGATCTCCGGGGCATAGGCCAGATGACTGATCCGCACCTCAACGATCTCCACCCCAGCGATGATCACGCGCTGAGCCACCTCCTGGGCGAGCTCTCCGGCCACGACGTCGACCGAGCCGCGCAAGGAGATGCTGTCGCCCGCGGGGTCGTCGTAGGGATGGGTCGTCGCGACGTGGCGCAACGCCGACTCAGCCTGGACTTCAACGAAATTGATGTAGTCATCGACGGCGTACACCGCCCGTGAGGTATCGGCCACCTGCCAGACGACAATCGCGGCGATCTCCACCGGGTTGCCATCGGCGTCGTTGACCTTCAGATGGTTCGTCTCGAAGTTCCTGACCCGAATGCTCAGACTCCGCCGGTCAGCCAGCGGCACGATCCACCACAGGCCAGTCCGACGGACGGTGCCGGCGTAGCTGCCGAAGAACCGCACGACCTTCGTATGGCCGGGTTGCACGATCACCAGCGAGGTGGCGACGAGGGAACCGACCACGATCGGCGCGACGATCCACGCCGAGCCGGCGAGCAGCACGGAGGCGGCGATGCAGCAGGCGACAACAAGCACGCCAGCCCAGCCGCTGATCGCCCAGGCCGGGCGTTCCTGGATGACGACGCGGGTCCCCGAGTGCCCGACAGGGCTCGCCTCGGGCTGGCGGGACTGCTGGAAGTCCTGGCTCATGACTCCTCCTCGTGGGACGCTACGTCCCTCGGAAAGTGTTATCTAAGTGATATCACTTTTCCTCGCAGATGTCAACAGCGATCGCCGACATCCCTCGCCAGCTTGCGCGCTGCGTGCGTCTATTGGCTCGCCACGGCTGCTCGTTGTTGACGGGCGGCACTAGCTTCGCTGAACGTCACCAGCCGCCCGCCGGCCTCGTCGTAGAGCTTCAGCCGCAGGGTCATCATGCCTTGCCACACGGTGATCTCTGGCACGCCGTGAAAGACCGGATTGTCTCGATGAGCTTTGCTGAGGTTGTAGTTGGGGATCCGCGAAGCGAGGTGGTGGACGTGGTGAAAGCCGATGCTGCCGGTGAAGAACTGCAGCACCCTGGGGAGTTTGCAATAGGACGAGCCCCGCAGGGCCGACTCCACGTAGCTCCAATCCTCGTTGCGTTCCCAGTAGACCCCTTCAAACTGATGCTGGACGTAGACCATCAAGATCCCGATGGACCCTGCTACCCAGATCACCGAGAGCTGCACGATCAGGACCGGCTCCCAACCAAAGATCGCCACCAGCACGCCGAGCTGGCAGAAGATGAAGATGTCCGTGGCCAGGATCTTCTTCCAGTAACGGGAACGGGACCAGGCCGGAAAGAAGCGTGGCTCGATCAGCACCACCCAGATCGGTCCCGGACCGAACATCACCAGCGGGCTGCGGAACAGACGGTAGCCCAGCCGAGCCGCCTTCGACTTTCCGTAGTACTCATCCACCGTCCATGTGTCCACATCGCCGGTGCCCCGGTGATCAAGGTCTCCCGCTGTGGCGTGATGCACCGCGTGCTCCTGGCGCCACGTGTGGTATGTGCTGTAGGTGAGCAGCCCGGTCAGAATCCCAACCCACGTGTTCGCTCGGCGGTTGGCGAAGAACGAACTGTGCCCGCAGTCGTGGAAGATGATGAAGACACGCATGGCGAACCCGCCCGCCGGGAGCGCCAAGAGCATCGTCGCTATCACCGAAACCTGAACCGTCCAGTACATCAAAGCCATGAGCGCCAGATACGGAACGATCGAGGTGATCATCTGCACCACGCTGCGCGAATGCGTCGGCTTCGAGTACGGGGCGAGCGTCTCGCGCCAGAACGAGGCGTCCAGCCGGCTCGGCTCGGGCAGCTGCGCGGTTGCTCGGGAGGATTGGGTGGTAGACATGAGAGGCTGTGCCGTGCGCCGCCGGATAACCGGCGACTGACGAGCACGCGAAGTCGAACTCGCAGCACAGCCAGACCGCGCCGTCCGCGACATCGAGATGCGCCCACTCGCCCGCAACTCAGAGCCCGCATCTCCGACTATGGCCGCACCGACGAAGCGGTGATGCACGACGGCCTACGCGATCTTGGTGCGACCCGCATGGCGCCCCAAACACGATTGATGACATCGCCACACGTCACCATCGTCTGAACACGCGCTCAAGCCGCTACCGACATCATAGCCCGAACCGCAAGCTCCCGCCCCTCCCCGCCACGCCGGCAGTGGCACGTGCCTGACGAAACCTGGAGTACGCGTTTCCGTGACCGCTCAGCAGGCCCGGTCTACCGGTGGAGCACGTGCGGCGGCAGGGCTTGGGCACGGATGCCGGCGATGATCGCCTCACAGCCGCGCCTGAGGTAGACGTCGGGGGATTCGCAGTCGGTGAGGTGGGCGGCGGACGCGACGATGTGAGGGTAGCGGTCGGGTGGGAGAGAGGCCAGCGCGATGCGCTTGCGTCGTTGGCGCTCGGCGCGTTCGTCGGGCTCAGGGATCTCGATTCCGGCCTGGGTGCTCACGAGCATCACTGCGCCGGAGAGGATGAAGCGGGCCAGGTCTGACGCTTCGCCGGGCTCAAATCCGTGGCGGGCCAGAAATCCAAGCGTCAGCTCGGTCACCACGCGGCCGGCCTCGCATTCGAGGACTCGGAGGGGGACAAGCTCCGCCACAGCCGGATGGGGTCGCATCGCGTCAACGAGAGCAATCAGCGTGACGCGCAGCTGGCCCCAGCCGTCGTCGGAGCCCGGCAGGTCCTCAAGCGATTGGCCGAGCGTGTCGGCGGCCTGCGCCCAGATGCGGTCGGCCAAGGCGCCCAGGAGCGCCTCCTTGTCCTCGAAATGCCAATACAGCGCCATCGGCGTGACCTCGAACCGGTCGGCGAGGCGCCGGAAGCTGACCGCCTCAAGCCCTTCCTCGGCAGCGAGCTGCAACGCCACGTCAATCACGGCCTCGCGCTCCAGCTTGCTCTTGGTTCTTCTCTCGGTTCTCGGACTCATGCTTGACAACTATACACCGTACAGTACTATACGCCGTCACGATCGCGCTGATGCTCTGGGCCTTCGGCCTATTCGGAATCTACTTCTTCACCTCGCTCTACCTCCAGCAGGTCCTGCGCTTCTCAGCCACTACCGCCGGCCTCGCGTTCGTGCCGATGGCGATCCTGATGGCGTTCGGGGCCGCGATCTCCGACCGCGTGGCGACCCGCCTCGGCACCCACCGCACCGTCAGCGGGGGCATGGGCCTGATGGGAGCCGGAATCCTCTCGATCAGCGCACTCGGCGCGCACACCACCTTCGCCGACCTCATGCCCGGCTTCGCGATCATCGGCATCGGCGGCGGACTGACGATCCCCCTGACCTCCACGATCCTGAGGAGCATGCCCGCCGACCGAGCGGGCGTCGCCTCGGCTGTGTTCAACTCATCCCGAGAAGTAGCCGGACTCCTTGGGATCACGATCATCGGCGTTGTGCTCCGCGCCCGCCAATCAACGGAAATCCACCTCGGCCACACGGCGACAACCGCTTTCCTCGGCGGCTACAAACTCGGGCTCATTGTCGCCGGAATCCTCGTCTGCACCGGTGGGATCGCCGCCTGGTTGGCCCTGCGAAACCTCCCGGCCAGCCAGAAGGTGATGACCGAGCGCCGACAGGTACCGGCCAGCGACCGACCTCTCCTCACAACCGACTAGCTGGGCGCCCTTTCAAACGCGGGTGGCCGGCAACGGCATCATATGCACGCCCTGGCCACCCGCTCACGCTGATGGGCTCTGATTGAGGAAGTGGGCTTGCCCGGGGCTCACTACCATGGGCCTGTGAGCGGCCAGCGAGTGCCCGGTGGGGTGGTGCATAAACTGCCTGCGGACCTGCGTACGGCGCTGATCGCCAACGCCCAAGCGCTCGATGCCTGGCAGGACATCACGCCCCTGGCACGCAACGAGTTCATCTGCTGGGTCGAGGATGCCAAGCAGGAGACCACCCGAGAGCGCCGCATCCGGCGGACCCAGCAGGAGCTGGAGGAGGGCCAGCGTCGGCCCTGCTGCTGGCCGGGGTGCAACCACCGCGACCGCACCGGCAGGTAGCGGCCTGTCGTCCCGGGCCGTCCCGTGGGGCGCGTCGAACACGAAGCTCGTGGGCGGCGAGCAGACGGTCGGTGTGAGACAGCTCACGAAAGTGCGTTGCGATGCCGATGATGACGATGACGATGGGGACTCAGCCAGATCAGCCCTGGATGGTGTTGGCTCGCCGGCCTGCGCCGCTCGCGACTCTGTTTCGGTCCGAGAGCGAACGCATGCGTGGCGACCAATCTCGGGTTGAGCACGAGGGCCTCGACGAAGGCCAGCACCCGCCTGGGGACGTTAGTACACCGCGGGTGCCGCTGCGAAGCAATTGACCGTTTCGTGTCGTCGGCTCGACTCGCCCTCGTGGCGCGCTAGCGGTCACCAGAAGGCTCGGACCGTTCAGGCGTCAGCCCAGAGCGCCGATGTGAAAGCCGCGCTCTGGGCTGACCGTGCATCTGCCGTGATCTGTCGGCGTTCCTATCCCAGACAGCCTCCTCGTAGCGCTTCTTTCGCGCTCAGCCGCTGAGCGGAAAGAGCGGCAGCACGTCCTTGCCGAAGGTCGAATTCGTGACAATCGCCAACACGCCGTACCACGCGAGGAGGGCGGTGATGATTCCGGCCCAGCCGCCGATCTTTATCGTGCTGTTGGTGGCCTGCGTGCCGGTCAGGCCGGCATTGCCGATCGCCAACAGGAGGAACGTGATCAGGAGCATCAGGAATACCGCAACGATCACCCCGTTCGTCCGCAGCGATGCGATGAACATCAGGAGCGTGAAGATCGTAAAGGAGTACAGGTAGAGGGCGAACCCGTTGTGGCTGACGGGGGGTCCGATCCTGAACAGCACAAACACGGAGATCCAGAACGCGCCGTACGAGCCGAAAGCAACCGCGCCGAAGGTGTTACCCGTACGGAACTCCCACATCCCGGCCAGCAGCTGGGCGATACCTCCGTACGCAAGCGCAACTGCCAGAACACCACCGACGCCGCCCGCCAAACTGACGAGGTTGGCGTTGATCACGCTCAGAATGAACGTCGTCGCTGCGAAACCGGCGAGGCCGAGCGGAGCCGGATTGGCCGGAGACCACCCCACCGCCGCGGGCCGCTCGGGAGCCGGCGCCACGTCGGCTTCACGAGCACCAGGTTGATGAGCTTCCATCTATGCCTCCTAATCGGAGATTGACCGGTCGCGGGTAGGCTCCATCGGCCACGAGTGCGGTGCAACCGCGGATCGGTGAACGGCAAGCTGGATGCGGTGAGCGGTCGATATCGCAAGACGACCGGCTACCGCTGGCCGCGCGAGCCGCTCAACCCAATGGGTCGTGGCCCTCCAAGATTGCTTCGCTGAGAGCCCTACGGCCGGTTTCTCGGTATCTCGCCGGGCGGGCTCGGTAGTTAGCCGCAGAGCTCAGGCCCGAGCGTCAAGATCTGCTGATTCTCGTCGAGGACATGGTCCAACCCGTGCGCATCGATCCCGTGGTGCCGTTGAGACCGACGCTGTACGTAGTAGATCCCCGTATGCGAGGAATTGGGATGAGACGACTGTCGAACATTTCCTTACAAGTCCGGCTTGGCGCGGCGTTCGCGCTGATCGTGGGATTGCTGGTGGTTGTTGCCGCAGTTGGGTGGTCTGACGCTAAGTCTCAGGGCACGCGGACAACGATCATGCTCATCGCGGTGGTCGCGGTTCTTGTGGCGGCTGCTGTGGTGGTTTCGGTGCTTCGCTACATCAGGCACAACGTTGAATTCATCGTCGACCGGATGGACGTCATCATGAACGCCTTCCGGACACGTCTGCTGGCAGCACTCGAAGCGATGGCGAGCGGCGATTTGACGATGCATCTGGAGGCGACGACGAGCGCTGGTGCATCCGAGTTCTCGACGGACGAGTTCGGGCGGATCAAGCACGAGGTCGAAGACTTTCGCGCGGGCCTGCTCGCTTGCTACGCGTCCTACAACAACACGGCAGAGCACCTCAGTGCACTGGTTGGTGAGGTGACGAGCACGGCCGGTTCGGTGGGGACGGCGTCGCGCGAGATGTCCGCAACTTCGGAGGAGACGGGCAGGGCTACCGGCGAGATCGCCCAAGCGGTGGGCAGTGTCGCTGAAGGCGCGGAGCGCCAGATGCAAATGATCGAGGCCGCCAGGCACGCCGCTGAGGAGGTCGCGCACTCGGTTGCAGAGTCCGCAGAGAACGCGGAGCGCGCCGCCGAGGTCGCCCAAGACGCCCGCCAGCTCGCTCAGGAGGGCGTGGGCGCCGCCGAGCAGGCTGACCAGGCGATGAATTCAGTCCGGGAGTCGAGCGAAGCCGTGACCGAGGCGATCGGGCAATTGGCGGCCAAGTCCGATCAGATCGGCGCAATCGTCCAAACGATCACCGGGATCGCCGAACAAACCAACCTGCTGGCGTTGAACGCAGCGATCGAGGCCGCCCGCGCAGGCGAGCAGGGCCGCGGCTTCGCGGTCGTTGCCGAAGAGGTCCGCAAACTCGCCGAGGAATCCCAGCACGCCGCTCATGAGATCTCAGAGCTGATCGGATCGATCCAAACCGAGACCACAAGAGCCGTAGCGGTCGTCACGGACGGCGCCAAGCGCACCAAGGACGGCGCGAACGTCGTCGCACAGACACGCGAGGCGTTCCAGCGGATCGAGTCATCGGTAGACGACATGACAGCCCAGATCGACCAGATCGCAGAGGCCGCCAACCACATCGCGGCGAACGCGACCAGCATGCAAACGGCCGTTGGCGAAGTCGCGGCCGTCGCCGAGCAGTCCTCTGCCTCAACCGAACAGGTGTCGGCATCGACCGAGGAGACCTCCGCCTCAGCCGAACAGATCGCGGCCTCAGCGCATGAGCTCGCCGGCAACGCCGAAAAGCTCAACGAACTCGTCGGCCACTTCAAGATGATCGATTAGCGCGCCGGTCAGTCGGCAACCCTGGGATCGATGACATCCCTCCTCGGGTCCCACACTGAGCGGACCCAGAGTTGGTCCGGTAGCACTCCGTGTTGCGGGCTGTACTCATAGTTGCCGACGCGTCGTGAGACGAAATCGGTCGTGCTCGGGATTGCGAGCGGCACCATCACGGCTTTGTCGGTGACGTGTCGGTCCGCCTCGGCCCACGTCGCCGCGGGCGGCCGGTGAGGCGCTGGCTTGCGCTCGGAGTGCGCGGCGGATCAGTGACTCGAGATGGTGATCGCAGAACTCCGGCCAGTTAGAGTTGCTCGCCGAGTTCGGAACGAAGTTCTGGCAGCTCAGAAACCACTTGATGTACTCCGAGGCCGCGGGGTAGTTCGGGAGATAGCCGATCAGGGCGAGTTGCGCTTTCGTGCGAGAGTCGGCAAACCGTCCAGCGGCCGTCGGGTCGGACGTGAGATCTCTCAGGCGCGCCCGATATCCGAGTCGATCCAGCAACGAGACGACGTACCGGCCGATCGAATTCGCATTCCCGGAGAGTCCTAGATTCCAGAGAGTGATCGGCGTCCCACGCGTGCGTGATGCTGAGATCAGGCGCCGTGCCTTGGCGATGTCGGGTGCTCGCCAGGCACCGCTGCTGGTCGGCGGCTGCGCTCGAGGACGGCCGCAACCCGGACGCCACGTGCGTCGCGCTCGTCCGCGAGCTCCTGAGAGACGGCCGTAGCCCGCTCTACAACCCGAACGTTCCCGCGGACCGCCTGCGCGTCCTGTTGGACCGCGCACTGGTTTCGCTGCGGGCCTGAACAGTCATGCGTCCACCACGCCGGTCCGCGCTGGATGGCCGCCACGAGTCCAACAGTCAGAGACAGGAGAAACGAACTATGCAGACAGAATGGGCAGACGATCCTGCTGCACGGCGAAGTGTGCGATGCCGGCGGGAACGAGAAGCTGTACGACAACGCCTACGGCCACAACTCGTCGGCGACACCCTCGCGTTCACGGCGGTCACGAATCGGTGCAGCGATCAGGTGGCCCGCACGATCCTGACAAGCGAACCGTGGACGAAGCGCAATCGATGACTGGCGCGGGCGGTCGCAGGTCGACTCGTGGGTGGACGAGGAGGCGCGACCAATCGTGCTTGGGACCGCCTCGTCCGCCTTCCAGGCCGACGACAGCCTAAGGGACGGAACTCGGCGCATGCGAGCAACACCGAGGGGGACCAGGGGATTGACCAGGGATCACACGGGCGCGACTCGGCGCTCAACGCGCGAACCTGATGCTGAGCTCCCGGCATCTGCGTCGCCGCCGCATTACCCACCGGAGGAACCATGACCACCGAAACCACCACCGTTTCCGTCGGCCGCCAGCCGGAACTACTCGGGCAGACCGTCGTCCTGATCGGCGGCAGCGCCGGCATCGGCCTTGAGACCGCCCGGCGCGCCCGCACCGAAGGGGCCGACGTGGTTCTCACCGGCCGGGATCCCGAACGGCTCAACCGGGCTGCGATTGACGTCGAGGCACGGAGCACCTCAGCCTTCGACGCGAATGATCCAGCCGCCTTGGAACGGTTCTTCGAGGACCTGCCCGGTCCGATCGACCATGTGCTGGTGACGGCCGGCGGCCCGCACTACGGGCCGCTCCTCGAGATGGACTCAGCCCAGGTGCGCGACGCGCTCAGCGACCACGTCGTGCTCGCACTCGAGGTCGCGCGCCACGCAACCAGCAAGATCAGGCCCGGCGGCACACTGCTGCTGATGGGCGGCACCGGTGGCCGGCGGGTCGGTCATGGCCTCGGGATCGCGTCGGCGGCCACGGCCGCGCTGGCACCGTTCGCGGCTGCCCTCGCGCTCGAGCTCGCGCCCGTCCGCGTCAACCTGATCGCCGCCGGCTTCGTCGACACCCCGCTCTCGGCATCGCTCCTCGGCGACGACCTGGAGGCCCGGCGCGATGAACTGCGCGCGACGCTCCCGATCGGACGCGTCGTCGGGCCGGACGACGTCGCAGCGCTCGCGGTCCACATCATGACCAACACCGCCCTCACCGGCGCGACCTACGACATCGACGGCGGCCAGCAGTTCGTCTCGTGAGCGCAGACCGGCCGACAGAAAGCACGCAGAGGGCGGTTCCGTCGTCGCCGATGCCTCGTGACAAGCAGGGCTGGCGAGTGGCCCCGGCACCCGACGGCCGAGGTACGCCCGAGGAGCACAAGCCGCGGCCGCCATATCGGCTCCGCGGCTTCTGGATCTTCGTGATTGTGTTGCTGGCGCTCAACTGGCTCTCGGTGCTAATGACCCAGTCGGCGGGGCAGCAGCGAGTGAAGATCCCGTTCAGCCCTTACTTTCTCGGGCAAGTGCAGGCTGGGCAGGTGAAGTCGATCTCCTCGAAGGCCGACACGATCGATGGCACGTTTGCGACGAAGCTGCGGTATCCGCCGAGCGATCAGAAGGCGACGCCGACCACCCTGTTCTCGACCCAGGTCCCGTCGTTCTGGAACGACACGGCGCTTTCCGCGCTGCTGCAGTCCAAGGGCGTCCAAGTGAACGCGCGGAACCCAAATCCTGGAGCGTCCCTGCTCGCCGAGCTTCTGCTCGGCTTTGGCCCGACGCTGCTGCTCGTCGGATTGTTCGTGCTGCTCGCGCGCAGAGCCCAGTCCAGCGCCGGGGGACTCGGCGGGTTGGGTAATTTCGGTCGCTCGCAGGCCCGGCGGGTCGATTCCAGCACGATCCGGGTGACGTTCGACGACGTCGCAGGGATCGACGAGGCGAAGGCCGAGCGCACGGAGATCGTCGACTTTCTCAAGACGCCGGATCGGTACGTGCGGCTTGGTGGTCGGATGCCCCACGGCGTGCTCCTGTACGGGCCGCCCGGGACTGGCAAGACGCTGCTGGCGCGCGCAGTCGCGGGGGAGGCGCACGCCGCGTTCTTCTCGATCGCGGCCTCGGAGTTCATCGAGGCGATCGTTGGGGTCGGCGCAGCGCGCGTGCGTGATCTGTTCGCGAAAGCGAAGGAGGCCGCGCCGGCGATCATCTTCATCGATGAGCTCGACGCGGTCGGCCGCTCGCGCCAGGGGTCGGCAGGGATCTCCGGCGCCAACGACGAGCGCGAGCAGACGCTCGACCAGATCCTGACCGAGATGGACGGGTTCGAGTCAACCGAGGCAGTCGTCGTGCTCGGCGCCACCAACCGCACCGAGATCCTCGATCCCGCCCTGCTCCGCCCGGGCCGGTTCGATCGCCGCGTGGCCGTACAGCCCCCCGATCGGAATGGCCGACTCAAGATCCTCCAGGTGCACACCCGCTCGATGCCGTTGGCCGACGACGTGGATCTCGAGGCGCTGGCATCCAAGACACCGGGAATGGTGGGCGCTGATCTAGCCAACCTGGCCAACGAGGCGGCGCTGCTGGCAGCGCGACGAGACCACGAGAAGGTACAGATGGCCGACTTCACCGACTCGCTGGAGAAGATCTTGCTCGGCGCCCCGCGTGGGATCATCCTCAGCTCCGAGGACCGAGCGCGGACTGCCTACCACGAGTCGGGCCATGCACTGGTCGGGATGCTCACCGCCGAGGCCGATCCTGTGCGGAACGTCTCCATCATTCCGCGCGGGCTGGCGCTCGGCGTCACCCTGTCCACTCCCGATTCAGACCGCGTCTCCTACTCCCGTGAGGAGCTCGAGGCCAAGATCAAGCTCTCGCTCGGCGGGCGGGTCGCCGAGGAGATAGTCTACGCAAAGGTCACCACGGGCGCCGAGTCTGACCTCCAACAGCTCACCCAGATCGCCCGCCAGATGGTCGGCCGCTGGGGCATGAGCGACAAGCTCGGCCCGGTCACGCTCCTGCCGAGCGATGGACAGGGCCCGTTGGTGGGCGGGATTCCAATCAGCGAAACGTCGCCCCAAACCCAATGGCTGATCGACGAGGAAGTGCGCCGTATCGTCGACGACGCCCACGACGAAGTCACCCAGCTGCTCTCAAATCACCGCGAACAGCTCGACAACCTCAAACGCGCCCTGCTCGAAGCCGAGACCCTCGACGCACCCGAGGCCTACGCCGCCGCAGGTGTCCCCATGCGCACATCCGAGCTGGCCGGCGCCACGGTGGAATCGCGCGCGGCCTGAGGCCGGATCCGCCGAGAATGTTCGCTGCCGTCGCGCCCCAGCACCTGCCGGGCGTACTCCACAGTCTCGAGCCGACACTCAACCACTTTGGCTACCTGGCGGTGGCCGGCCTGGTGTTGATCGAGGACTTTGGCGTCCCCGTTCCCGGGGAGACCGTCCTGGTCCTCGGAGCTGTGTATGCGGGCGCCGGGCGGCTCAACATCGTGCTTGTCGCAATGCTCGGCTTCTGTGGTGCCGTTCTGGGGGACAACATCGGTTTTGCCATCGGCCACTTCGGCGGGCGTCAACTGGCCGAGCGATACGGCCGCTACATCTTCCTCACGCCAGAACGGCTCGACAAGGCCACCGCCTTCTTCGACCGCCACGGCGGCAAGATCATCATCGTCGCCCGGTTCGTCGAGGGCTTGCGCCAAGCCAACGGCATCATCGCCGGTACGACCGGCATGCGTTGGCCCCGATTTCTCATCTTCAACGCAATCGGTGCCGCGCTCTGGGTCCTCGTGTGGACCAGCGTCGGCTACGTCTCCGGCAGTCACATCGACACGATCTACAACGACGCCACGCGCTACGACACATACCTCGCGATCGCCATCGGCGCGTTACTGCTCACGTACATCGCTCGACGCGCGCTGCGAGTTCGCCGAACTCGGCCCGTGGAGCGCGCTTCACATAGTGACCCGGGCGGTCGCGCGACGCCCTCGAGCAGCGACAGGCAGAGCTGATGGAGCACCGCCGCCTATTGTCAGGGTAGGCGGATGAAGCGCAGCAGAACGTCTGTCCTGCCCGAGTCCGTGGCGTGCCCGCTCAGGCCAAGGAGGGGGTTCCCGATGTCCTGCTGCGGGTCGGTCACGTCCCCGGACGTCATGTGGACGAGGACCGCATGGTGGTGGGCCCAGATCTGGAGGTCCTCGGCGCAGGGCTGTCGAACCGTGCAGACCGGGAAAAATAGGCTGGGGACGAACGCCACCTTCGGGATATCGGGGAACTGGTGGGTCAAGTCGAGGACGCCTGCGGTGTACTTGGTGTATCCACAGTCTCCGGATACGGTCGGAGCATGGTTGTCATTTCCGAGGTTGTCGAGAGCGAAGCTGTTGCCGTCGAACTTGAAGCCCCAATCCTCGCGTGTCCCCCACTTCTGAGGACAGTGCGCGTTAGCGATGTCCATGGTGCCCTTCAGCTGCTGCTTCAGCTCGTTGGCCTCCGTCTGGCAGTCCGCCGTCACGGACACGGGAAGGCTTGGATCTGGCGTGACAGTGACGGGGCCGTGAGCCTTGCGTTGAATCGTTACCACGGTCGTGATGTCAGTGTTGGTGAAGGCGCGCGTGAACGACCAGCCCTTCTCGGTGCGCTGGACCGCGAACGTCACACCCCGCCCGGGGCTTCACGCGAGTCGCCGATGCGGCCGGTATTGCCGCAGCGCCCGCCAGCAAAACGCCGTCCACGCACGCCAGAATCATGAACGCTCGCCGCATCAAGCACGCTCCCCAGGGTCAATGGCTGCCGCCGGAAGTCTACCGCGCCCAACCGGAAGCGGCGCGTCGGAGTCGTCGCAGATGCGTGTGTCAGTCCCGGTCCGCTCACCCCCCGGCCTGCCGAGTGTCGGGCTTGGCCCGAACCGCGACACGGTGGTATGGCCGGGCGAATGGCCAGTGATGATCCTCGAGCGCTTGGTTGGCGTCGAGTTGCCCGAGGCTCTGGATCAGTCGGGCCACGAGGCCGGTCCAGCCGGTTTGGTGTGAAGCGCCGAGCCCGGCCCCGTTGTCGCCGTGGTAGTACTCGTAGAAGAGGATCAGATCACGCCAGTGGGGGTCTTCCTGGAAGAGAGTCGTCCCGCCGTACACCGGGCGTCGCCCGTCGCTGTCGCGCAGAAAGGTCCCGGCGAGCCGACGTGACAGCTCTTGGGCGACCTCGAACAGCGTCATCATCGTCCCTGATCCTGTCGGGCATTCGACCTTCAGGTCGTCGCCGTAATACCGGTAGTGCTGGAGCAGTGCACGGATCAACAGCAGGTTGATCGGGAACCAGACCGGCCCTCGCCAGTTGGAGTTGCCCCCAAACATTCCGCTGGTCGACTCCGCCGGCTCGTACTTCACGCGATGCTCCACGCCGGCTACGTCGAAGCTATATGGATGATCGAGGTGCCACCGCGAGATCGAGCGGATGCCGTGCGGGCCGAGGAAGCGCTCCTTGTCGAGCATCCGGTTCAGGATCCGGCGCAGCTTGCGCTCGTCGACGAGTGAGAGTATCCGGCGGCCTTGGACGCCGGGGGCCAACGGGTCGGCGATGTTCGCAAGCAGATCTTGATTGCGCCGCACGAACGCACCGACCTGTTCGGCGATCTGTGGATAGCGCTCAATCATGTCGGCGTCGATCACGGTCGTTGCGCAGAGAGGCAGCAGCCCAACGAGCGATCTCACCTTGAGCCGGGCGCCGGTGCCGTCAGGAAGACGCAGCACGTCATAGAAGAATCCGTCCTCCTCGTCCCACATCTCGTCCGGGTGCTCGCCGACAGGATCCACGGCGGCAGCGATCCAGAAGAAGTGCTCGACGAACTTGAGCACGAACTCCTCGTAGGTCTCGTCGTGCTCGAGAACGGCGAGCGCGAGCTCGAGCATGTTCTGGCTGAACATTGCCATCCAGGCGGTGCCGTCCGCTTGCTCCAGACGTCCGCCGGTAGGGAGGGCCGCACTGCGATCGAACACGCCGATGTTGTCCAAACCGAGAAAGCCGCCCTCGAACACATTGCGGCCGCTCGGGTCCTTGCGGTTCACCCACCAGGTGAAGTTCACCAGGAGCCGCGCGAAACACTCTTGAACGAACGCCAGATCCGCCTCGCCGAGCTCGGATTCGAGCCGGTGCAGGAACAAGGTCGCGAACGCGTGCACCGGCGGATTCACGTCACCGAAGTTCCATTCGTACGCGGGCATCTGGCCGGTCGGGTGCAGGTACTCCTGCGAGATCATCAACTGGATCTGGTGCTTTGCGAAGTCGGGGTCGACCATCGCCAGCGGAATGCAATGAAATGCGAGGTCCCAGGCGGCATACCACGGGTACTCCCACTTATCCGGCATCGACACAACGTCGTAATTGATCATGTGGAACCACGACTCGTTGCGGCTCCCTCGCCGCAACGACCCTCGCAACGGGTGGGCGCTGCGCTCGCGCAACCAACGGTCGACGTCAAAGTAGTAACACTGCTTGGACCACAACATCCCAGCGAGCGCCTGGCGCATCACGGCCGCGGCATCGGCGTCGACCGCGGGCGGGGTGATCGCCCCGTAGAACTCGTCGGCTTCGGCCCGTCGCTGTGCGATCAGCTCACCGGCGTCGGCAAACGGCGCGGTGAGCGTCTCCGGGGCATCGCGACACAGCCGCACGAACACGCTGGCAGTTCCGCCCGCCGGCACTTCGAGACGGACATGCGCCGCCACCTTCGTTCCTTCGCCGTCGGGGTTGACCGTGTCCGCACCATGCAGGAGGTGCTCGCCGATCCCATCCTTGGCAAAGCGCGTTGTGCTTTCGCTTCCCCAGAGGCGCGCCGCGTTCGTTTCGTTTTCGCAGAACAGCAGATCCGCCTTGGGCTCGGCGTGGAGATAGAACACGCCGAGGTCGTCGTGCTCGGCTCGGACGACCGGATGCCCGGATGCAACCCGAGCAAGACGAGGCTTGGGCTCACCATCCAGCCACGACCAGGTGTTACGAAACCACAGCGTCGGCAGCACGTGCAGAGCCGCGTCCTCCGATGAGCGGTTGTGCACCGTGATCCGGCAAAGGAGGTCCTCGGGCGCGGCCTTTGCATGCTCGACTTCGACATCGAAGTACCGATGCTCGTCGAAGACGCCTGTGTCGACGAGCTCGTACTCCTGTTCCTCCCGGGACCGGGTCCGGTTGACCTCCGCCAGTTCGGTGTAAGGGAACTCGGCCAGCGGGTACTTGTACAGCCAACGTTGATAACTGTGTGTCGGAAGGTTATCGACGTAGAAGTAATACTCCTTGACATCTTCGCCGTGGTTGCCCTCTGAATTCGTCAAGCCGAAGAGACGTTCTTTCAAGATTGGGTCGCGCTCATTCCACAGCGCGAGCGCGAGGCACAGTCGCTGCTTATCGTCGCTGATGGCGGCGAGACCGTCCTCGCCCCACCGGTACGCCCTCGATCGGGCGTGATCATGACTGAAATAGGACCATGCGTCGCCGCCGTCGCTGTAGTCCTCACGAACCGTGCCCCATTGACGCTCGCTGACATACGGACCCCACGTGCGCCACGGCACACCCTCCCGCGCCTCGTGCAGTCGACGCTCCTCGACCGTCAACGACGTTGAATCCGTCATGCGCGTATCTGAAGCAAGGCTCATGTGTTCGGCGTCCTCTCGGCGGTTCGTAGTTCGCCCCATGTGGGCGCGGTGGGAGCCATCCCCATCTGGTGGACAATCGTCTGTGCGGCCACGGTGATGCCCTCGGTGAATGTCGGAAATGCAGGCTGAAGCTCGGCGATCTGCTCGATCCGCAGGTTCGCGGCCATGCATGCCGAGGCGGTTTGGACGATCTCGGCGGAGTACTCGCCGAGAACGTGGGCGCCGAGAACGTAGCGGCGATTGCGCTCGACGATGAGCTTGCAGAACCCGTCCGGATGATCGTCGATCACGGGCCGCACGAGGTCCTCGTAGCGCGCCACCGCGACCTCGGCAGTCGTAGCGCTCTCGGGCCTGCGTCTCGGTGAGCCCGACGCCGCCGTACTCCGGGTCGGTGAAGCTGCCCGTGGGGACAAGCTCGTGCGTAAACCGCCGCCTGGTGCCGAGGACCGCGTTTTCGGCGGCGATGCGGCCCTCGAGTCGAGCGCTTGGGACGAGCATGCTGATCCCGTTGACGTCCCCGGCCGCGAAGATGTGCGAAACGCTGCTGCGAAGATCGTCGCCGACTGTGATGTACCCGCGCCCGGTGTCGATGCCGACCTCGGCGGCGCCGAGAGCGTCGGCGTTGCCGGGCCAGCCGACGGCGAGGAACACCGCATCGACAGCCAACTGCTCCATCCGGGCGCCCGATCGATGGTGGGCGGTTATGCCGGCTGCCGTGCGCTCGAGCCGCTGCAGCTGCGTCGAGGTCAGTACCGCAATTCCCCTGTCGCTGAACGACTCGGCGAGCGCCACGGACACGTCCTGGTCGGCGTTCGTGACGAGCCTCGGCGCCGCTTCGATCAGGGTGATGTCGACACCGAAGTCAGCGAGGATCGACGCAAGCTGGCAGCCGGTGTCCGCACCGCCAACGACGGCCGCGGACGTCGGCAGCGCCGAGAGCCTCCTCAAGTCCTCGTAGGTGAGCGCGAGCTCGGCGTCGGGGATCGGCAGGCGGCCGGGGTGACCGCCGACGGCGACCACGACCGCATCACCACGGAACTCGCGCCCGTCAGGGACCCGCACGGTCCGTGTGTCGCAGAACATGGACGGCCCGGTGCCGTCGGCGAGATCGATCCCACGACGGCGCAGCGCGTCCGCAAGACGCTGCTGATCGTGCACGTAGTCGGCAACCCGCCGCGCGCTTGCAAGTGCCGCGGTGATGTCCAGCTCCGGACGGGAACCTCGTAGGCCGAGTCGCTCCCACGACTTCGTGTCGCGCATCAGCCGCGCGGCGCGGGCAAGCGTGCGAACCGGTGCCGGACCCTCGTTGAGGCTGGTGCCTCCGACCTCGTGTGCCTCGACCAGCGTGACGTCGGCTCCCAGCTCGCGCGCCTGCAACGCCGCGCTGATGCCCGCCGGTCCGCCGCCGAGCACGAGTAGCCTCATTGCGACCCTCGCACGGCGGCCGTCGGTCCGCGGTAGCGTGAGCACGGCGAGCCCCGGACCCCGAGTCCGTCGATCCGAAACACGTGCCCCGCATCAGGCTGTCGCGCCAACGCTGCCTCGTCGAGCCCGTGCCGCGCTGTCGTGATGAACAGAGTCATTCGCTCTGGGCCACCGAACGCGCATGACGTCGGCCTGTCGACAGGAAGTGGAACGGTCGTGAGCAGCGACCCAGCCGGGCTGTAGCACCGAACCGCCGCGCCGCCCCACAGCGCGACCCCAATGCCACCATCCTCGTCGACCGTGAGCCCATCCGGCGCCAGGGTCTGGCTCGTCGATCTCAACGATCGTGCGACGGCCGCGGATCTGACCGGTGGCCGCATCGAAGTCGAACCGATCGATCCGGCTCGTGCCGCTGTCGGACAGGTACATCACAGAACCGTCAGGGCTCCAGCCGATCCCGTTGGAGATCGTCAATCCCGCAAGGACCGTCGTGCAACTCCCGTCAAGCTCGAGGCGGTAGAGGACGCCGGCGCCCGATGACTCGTCGTGGGCCATCGTCCCCGCCCAGAAACGGCCCTGTGGGTCGCACGCGCCGTCGTTCATCCGCACGTCGACTCGCCCAGCCTCGGGCTGCGCGAGCTCGCGAACCTCGCCCGATGCGTCAGCAAACAAGAAGCCTGCGCCAGCGGCGAGCACGTATCCCCCGCCGACCGCGGGCGCGACAGCACCGACCATCCGGTCGAACTGGATCGACTCAACGAGCTCCAACAGCCCGTCCGTCCCCAACCGCGCTCGGTGAAGACGCGATCCGACGATGTCGACCCACAACAGCTCGCCGAGCTGCGCATCCCACCGCGGCCCCTCGCTCAGCAGCCCTGGCGTCGCCGAACACGGGACGGGCACCGGGCTCGTGCTCGTTGCGTTCACGCGATCACCGTCGTTATGCCTGCGCGAACTCGATCACGACCTTGATGTCGTCCGGTTGCCGCTCGAGGGCGCGATCGTATGCATCAGGGACAACGCGCCGAGTGATGAGCTGCTCAAGCCACGGCCGATCCGCCCTGGCGAGGACTTGCGCCGCGCGATAGTAGTGGCGGCGGTTAGCGTTCACCGACCCAAAGAGCACCAGATTCTTGAGCACGGCGTCGCGTGCGAGGGTCGATGACGCGGCGCCATCAGCAGCCGCCGGCGGACCGACCCCGGTGAGGCAGACGATCCCGCCGGGCGCCGCGGCATCCGCGGCGTCTCGGACGAGGTGCGCGACCCCCGTGCATTCGACGATGATGTCTGGGCTCAACCCCAGCTCGGACACTGCTCCGGTGTGATACGTGGCACCGAGCCCCTCAACCAGCGCCGGCTTGACACCGCTCGTGACGCGGTCCAGCACGTGGACGTCGACCTCACGCCCGTACTGCACACCGATCAGGGCAGCGAGCAGGCCGATCGGACCCGCGCCGATGACGAGAACGGTGCTCGGGGACCAGAAGCTCCGCCGCCCGATCTCTGCGATGTGCTCCCACGCCTTCGCGACAACCGTCGTCGGCTCGAGTAGCACACCGAGGACACCGAGGCCCTTGTCGACCTTGACCGCAAACTCCGGCTCAATCCGCCAGCGATCGGCCATAAACCCGTCGATCCGATTGATCCCACGTTCTGCATAGCCGCCGTTGGAGCACATGTCCCACTCGCCCACCGCGCAGTTCGGGCACGGCACCGGATCGGGACGTCGCACGATTCCCACCACATGATCGCCGACGACGAAGTCGCTGAGACCCGGATCGATGACTCTACCGAGCGACTCGTGGCCCAAGATCAGCCGCTCCTTCCCCGGCGGTGCCCATCCATAGTGTCCATCCGCGATCTCGACATCGGTGCCGCACACACCAACCGCCAGGCCCTCCACCAGTACCGACCCGAGTTCGGGTTCCTGTTCGGGAACCTGATCAAGCCGCGCCGAGCCGGGACTCCCCGGAATGACGGTTACAGCCCGCACGTCACGCCCTTTGGAGAATGTTAGTCAGATGAACTCGAGCGGATGCAAGCACGCGCACACCGGGGAGCATCATCCGAAAGGGATGACCACCCACCGCCGTTAACACCTCGGTCACATGTGTCACCAACTCGTGACTGCGGAAGCGAGGCAAGAGACGTGTGTTCGGGGCGCTATTCGATGCGCTTGACGAGCGCCTCCATCACCCGATCGCATGTCGTCATGGCATCCGGTGCCACGTCGATCGTGATGTTGGCCGCTTTCGCGTACAGCGGCTCCCGGACCGCGCTGAGCTGCCGAAGGACAGCCGCGGCGTCCTCCGGCAGAGGCCTGTGGTGCTGTCCGCTGCGCGCTATGTTCTGCTCCTCCCATCCTGCGCCTGCTCGAAGCCAGACGGTAAAGGCGCCGGCTAGCAACGCGGGGTTGAGCACCACACTGGCCGCGGCGGCAAACACGGTTTGCGTGTGCTCCCGCAACGCCTCGCTCAGCAAGCGGTCCTCAACCTCATGCAGGACGGCTTCACCGCGTAGTCGCTGGAGCTCCGCTGCCGTCTGCCCGGTCGCTCCCTGAAGCGCCTCGTCGTTGTCCCAGAAGCCCCAGCCGAGCCGGGTCGCGAGTATCTGCCCTACTGTCGTCTTGCCGGTGCCCATCATGCCGATCAGCACGAGATCGCGGCAGGGGATCCCGCGCAGCGGACTGCCGCCCGCGTTGGCCGGTTCTCCGCCTGACTGGGAGTGCATCAGGCTGACGTCGCAGCGGCGGTGGTCGGAGTCATCGGTTCAGTCCTCCGCGGACCGGAAGTCGGTTCCCGGCAGTCCCAGCGACAAGGAAGCCACTGCGCACAGCCGCCCCAACACTACGACAGACGCCCGGCCGGCGCTCGTCGATCCTCAGATCAACGCTGCGATCGTTTCAGAACCGTCGTCCCGGCTTCGAGACAGTGGCACTGCTTGAGAGCCGGATGTCCCTGGAGGAAGCCCCGACCAGGACGACCCGCTTGCCCGAGGCAGTCGACCGACCGTGGGTGGTCACATTCCAGTACTGGAACGCGCGGGGGGACAGCGAGATACGCACCGTCCTGGTCTCCCGTGGCCGCAGGAACACGCGCTGGAAGCCGGCCAGCGCGCGCACGGCCATCGGCACCGGGGGCGACGCCGGCGAGCCAACGTATACCTGTGGGACCTCGGCACCATCACTCGAGCCCGAGTTCGTGAGCTGGAACTCCACTTGGATCGCGTCGTCATGCGACTGCACCCTGAGGTGCGAGTAGGTGAAGCGGGTGTAGGAGAGACCGAACCCGAACGGGAACAGCGGCGATTTGTTGTGCAGGTCATACCACCGATAGCCCTGGAAGATCCCGTTGGCCGACATGTCGACCGTGCGGTAGGTGTGCGTACCCTGCTGCTGGTTGCTCATGAACACGCCCGGGTACAGCGGACAGTTGCCGTCGTTGGCGCCGGTGCCGGTGCTTTTATTGGGGATCACGATCGCGGTCGGGTCGCATCCGGGATCGTCGGTCGGGAACCGGGGCTCAGCAGTCGTGGCAGCGGGATCGCGTGGGTAAGCTCGAGCCCAGGCGATGAAAAGTGGCTGCATGAGAACCTCTCGGCACCACCGCGCCGTTCCATGTCGGAGCTCGCGCTCAGCGACGCGCTGCAATCCGCGATCGAGCGTGAGTAGCTCCGCGCCGGCTGGCGCGCGGTCAGCGTTCCTCGGGGACGGTGTGTCGCAACGTCTGCACGAGCTCTGAGACCTCGTCGGCCGAGTACCGCAGACGCCGGCGCCGTGAGTCCGGAGGGTCACTGCCAAGCCCCGTTCCCTCGCGCCATGCGTGTTGCGGTCTGATCGGACGCGGCGCGAAGCCCCCGCCGCAGTTGGGGCACACGTTGTGCAATGTGCTCTCGACGCAGTCGGCGCAGAACGTGCATTCATAGCTGCAGATCCGCGCGGCCGAGGAGTCGGGCGGGAGATCGACATCGCACAGTTCACAGTTCGGGCGCAGAGCAAGCATCGGGCCTCGTTGCCGTCGAGGATGGGGTATTCGAGTCGGCTCGCTAGCTTCGCACGCCGCAGGCTGGTTCGCCAGCAACGGTCTAGAGTGAGCCCGTGAACGCGGCGAGGTGGCCTCCTGCGGGGCTGATCGAGACCGAGCGGCTCAAGCTCGAGCCGCTACGGGTCGAGCATGCCGACGAACTCGCCGCGCTGCTCGACGATCAGCGGCTTCATCGGTTCACGGGTGGCCACGCTCCGCAGCGCGACCAGCTCCGGGCACGATACCGGCGCCAGTCAGAGGGACAGTCGCCGGACGGCACTCGCGGATGGCTCAACTGGGTCGTGCGCAACAAGACAACCACCGCGCCGGTCGGCACGATGCAGGCGACGCTATTCAACAAGCACTCGCCGGTGTCGGCTGAGCTCGCCTGGGTCGTGGCGGTCGCGCAACAGGGAAATGGCTACGCGAAGGAAGCCACCGCAGCAATGGTCGACTGGCTCCGGGCGCGCGGGGTGGGCGCGTTCGTCGCGCACGTGCATCCGGACCACGCTGCTTCAGCAGCGATTGCAATGAGCGTTGGCATGATTCCCACCGAAGTCCTCGTCAACGGAGAGGTCCGATGGATCTCCCGGTAGTGCGGCTAGTCGCACCTCGTGTGCGAGCATGCCGCTGCGGACGCGAGCTCATCGCAGCGGCGGGGCCAGCGGCGACTTCATCGACAGCGGCGCAATCTGGCCGCGGCGAACCAACACGTGGCGAAGCCCCATCACCACCGCTGCCGCGACGATGATGCCAATGCCGAGCACCTGCAACGTGCCGTTGATCGCGTCGGCAGTACTCGTGCCGGAGTGCACGAGCGCCTCGATCACCGTCGCCGCCGTGGCGATCCCGATGCCGCCGGCCGTGACGAGGATCGGCAGCAACACGCCCGAGGCCTCGCCGGCGCGCTCGGGACTGACGACTGCGCTCGCTCAGGCGGTCGCTGTGCTGGGCGACGGCGCATCGGTCGGCGTCGCCGCGGCGCTTGCGGCA
Organism: uncultured Solirubrobacterales bacterium; assembly: GCA_963794285.1. Taxonomy (GTDB): domain Bacteria; phylum Actinomycetota; class Thermoleophilia; order Solirubrobacterales; family Solirubrobacteraceae; genus Palsa-465. Next base: position 380,449 of record CAWCDS010000003.1, on the reverse strand, counting down.
GTCAGCGAAGACGACGCGCGCACGGCGGCCAGATGCTCGCCGACGCGGACGTGCTCGCGGCCGAGGAGTCGCTGCGCTTCGTGCACCCGATCGTGCGAACCGCGATCTACGACGGAATGGCAGCGGCGGAGCGCCCACGCGCGCGCTGCCTGCGCATTGCGCGCGACCAGCGCGCCAGACGAGGCTGTTGCGGCACAGTTGCGTTCGCGGCGCCGGTCGGCGAAGCATGGGTTCTCGACGTCCTCAGACACGTGGCAGCGCGAGCGTCGTCCCTCGGCTCGCCTGACGTCGCCGCTGCGCACCTGCGCCGAGCGCTTGCCGAGACGCATGACGATGCCGAGCGCGAACCGTTGCTCTTTGAGCTCGCGGTGGCCGCGAGCGACGCCGGGAGCGCAGACGCAGAACAGCATCTGGTCGAAGCTGCGGCACTGGCCCGCACACCGCAGCGGCGGGCCGAGATCGCCGCCGAGCGATCTCGCCTGCTGCGCTTCCTCGGACGCGGCGTCGAGGCGCTGGCCGTGGTCGACGAAGCCGACGCAGAGCTTGACGGCCGAGATCCTGAGCTCAGCGACCGCCTCGAGCTCGAGCGACTCGGCGCGGCCACGATGAGCACCGAGGTGCTTCGGCGGCTCGCCCCGCTGTGCAAGCGACTGCCTGACTCCGGCGGGCCGCCCACCTCTGATTCTGAGCGCTTTCGCTTGGGCCTGCTCGCGCTCAATCATGCCCAGTGCGGAACCTCGCAAGGGCCGAGGATGCGACGATCATGCCCGCATTCCTCGCTCGCGTCCCGAGACACCTACCGCTCGACTCGCCGCTACCTGCTCACCCCGGGTGATCAGCAGCTGCTTGCCGACCTCGACGATCTCGATCAGCTTCGTCGGATTGGAATCGAGGTCGACCATGTTTCCGGCCTCGCAGGACGCGATCGGCGGCAACTCGTGTTCACGAAATCTGCACGCGAAGGCCACTGAATGTCACAGCTCCTTCACAACCGACCGGTGATGTTCAGCTCATCTCGTGACGAGGCGTCAGTCGTGGATGTGAAACGGGAGCGTCGCGATGATCACGTCGGTGCGCGCTTCGAGCACCGTCTCGAGCAGCCGTCCGCGCTGGTTGTGAAGGATCTCGTGGCGGCGTTTGGTGGGACGGATCTCAGGGATCAGCACTGTGATCGTGGCGTTTTCGGCCTCGATCGATTCGATGTAGTGCAGCACCGTACGGATCAGCCGGCGGTGCGGGTCGACCAGCACTTCAATCGGGATGCCGCAGGCCCACACGCTCCATTCGTGCTTGATCCGCGCGCACTCGTCCTCGTCGCCGGCCACCGCGATGGCGATGACCGTCTCCCCGAGTGACAACGCGGCACTGACGGCGTGCTCGGTAAGGCGACGTGGTGCGCACGGATCAGGATCGCCAGGCCGACAAGCATCACGCCAAGCAGCACCCCGAGCGAGAGCTCGGTCCGCTGCGCGGTCCGGACCCGTGGCGCTCGGAACGCCGGAACCCCGTTGGCGATCGCCTCCACGCCCGTCACCGCCGAGCAGCCCGCTGCGAACGCTTTGAGGATCAGCACGATCCCAAGTGCGGCCGTCGGCGTGAACGGCGCCAAGCTCGTTCCGATCCGCGCGACCGGCCGCGGATGAAACGGCCCGACGACGATCACGGCGAGGATGCTGACGATGAACACGACAGTCGGGATCATCAGCAGCTTCGCCGACTCCGCGATTCCGAACATGTTCACGACCGTCAGCAGGACGAGACCGACCAGGCAGACGATCAACAGGTGGTGAGAGAGCCCGGGGAACACGCTCCCGAGGCTCGCTGCGCCGGCGGCGAGGCTCACGGCGACCGTCAGCACGTAGTCGACGACCAGCGCCCCCGCCGCCAGCAGGCTCGGCCACCGCCCCAGATTGCGCTTGGCGACGGCGTAGGCACCGCCCCCATCGGGATGCGCCGCGATCACCTGGGAGTAGGAGACGACGAGTAGTACGAGCATCGCTGTGATCACCAGCGTCAACGGGACGGTGAACCGCAGCGCGCCGGTCCCCGCCGTGACGAGCACGAGCACCATCGCTTCGGGCCCGTACGCGACACTGGAGAGTGCGTCGAGGCTGAGCGCCGCGAGGCCACCGCCGACGCTGAGCTCGTGTCCACCGTCGGCGTGCTTGCCAGCACGGCGGCGATGCACCCCCGCGCGTTCCTCAGTCACCTCGTCCCCCAGTTGAGCGGCGGCATTGAGCGGCGAACTCTCTCTCTCATGTGTCGCGCTCGCCGCGGTCTCAGAGGAGCAGGCGCCGCGCTGCCTGGAACTGACCTCTGCCACTTCAGGGCAGCGGCTTGGCCTCGCTCTCGGCGCGCTCGCCGGCGACCGGCCCGGCGGCATCGTCGGATGCGCGGCGCGGTCGCGGGCGGTAATCAAGCCTCCCGAGCTCGGCACGCTCCGCCCCGCACCGATCGCATACGACCACGAGCCGCGGTTGATCAGTGCGCTGAAGGTACCGTGTCGCGCCGCTATGCGCCCCTGAGTGGCTGCACCTCATAACCCTCTACGACATACAACGGGCGCAGCAGCACAAAACACGCGCCGTCGCCGTCGGGCTCAGGCGTAGTAGAAGACGAGCCCCAGCAGCGCGTAGACCCCCAGGAGTTCGACGCCTTCGAACCACGTCGATTCGCCGTCGGCTATCAACGTCGTTGAAAGTAGCGCCGCGAAAATCAATGCCGCGAGCTCGTAGCCATTGAACACAAGCGCCATCGGCACGGGCCCGACCAGGAACGACAGGATCACGAGGACAGGCGCGACGAATAGGCCGATCTGCGCGCTCGAGCCGATTGCGATGTTGACCGCCAGGTTCATCTTGTCCTTCGCGGCGGCCACGATCGCGACGTAGTGCTCTGCTGCGTTGCCGACAATCGCCACGACGAACGCGCCGACAAAGAATTGGGAGAGGCCGATGTCGTGGGACGCGTGCTCGATCGAGCCGACGAGCAGCTCGCTCATGACGCCCACGAGCACGCCGGCTGCGCCGAGCATCAGCATCGATCGACGCACCGACCACACCGCCGAGGCCGGTTCTGGCTCGTGCGCGGGGCTGAACAGATCGCGATGGGTGCGCAGCGAAAACAGCAGGCCCGCGCCGTAGATCGCGATCATCACGACGCTGACGGCCAGCGAGAGATGCTCGGCGCTGCGGCCGAAGGACTCGTGCTCGACGCCGACTGACGGGAGGCTTCCGCCGCGCGCAAGAACGAGCACCGCGGGCAGCATCAGCGCGATCACCGTAACCAGCAGCAGACCAGAGTTGGTCTGCGCCGCAGTGCGCTGGAACTTCTGGCGCGTTCGGTGCCTGCCTCCGACGAGCATCGCCGCCCCGAGGACCAGCAGCGAGTTGCCGATCACCGAACCGACCAGCGATGCCTTGACGACCTCGTGGAGACCGTCGAGCAACGCAAAGAACGCGATGATCAACTCCGGGGCGTTGCCGAACGTCACGTTCAACAGGCCGGCGATGCCCGGCCCGGACCGCACCGAGAGTTGCTCGGTCGCGTCGCTCATCAGCGCCGCCGCCGGTACGACCGCTAGGGCTGAGGCAAAGAACACCAGCGGCGCCGATGCGTCGGCCAGCTTCAATCCAAGCGCGAGCGGCATGAACACGCTCAACCAATACATGGGCCGCACGCGCTGACAGCCTAGTGCTGGTTCAGCCCGAGCGTGGCTGAGAGCGCGTCCAACCCCGGTGGCGCCGCGATCTCCTCGGCACGGAACCGGCCCCGACCGCGCCGGCTTCAATCAAGATGGAAGATCTCCGCGGGCTGCTGTAGTCCTGTATCCGGACACTCACCCTGAGGCAGCTCGAAGAACCGAGCCATGTCCGCCTGCCAGCGAGCGTTCACCTCAGGCGTCCGTCCCTCGAGCGAGTGGGGCAGCCACCTCGCGATCCACGACGACCACCGCAACCGACGGGCAGTCGAGCACCACGTCGTTCTTCACGCGCAGCCGCTGCGTCTCGTGTTCCTCAGCCATCTGCCTGACATCACGACCAGCCAGGAGCTCAGCGAGCGGCTGATGCGCTGGGAGCCGGAGACCGCGGTCGTGGCCCCGGATGGCGTCGAGCTTGCGGCTTTTCAGGTGCCAGGATCGCCCGGACAGATGCCGGCCACCGTGCAGGCGCTCGGGCGTAGCAGCGCCGTCGTTTGGGCCAAGCACGGAGTCGTGACTCGCCCGGATGTCTCCGCAACACAGGCAGCCGACCTCGTCGAGTACGTGGAGGCGGCCGCCACCTACGAGGTCATGAACCTCAGCATCGGTTCACCCGCGAGCGGCCTCGACGATCGCGAACGTGCGGCCGTAGCGGCCGCGTTCGGGCTTGTGGTCTGATCCCGCGAGAGCGCCCAGCTCACGCTGCCTCGAGATCCGCGAAGGACGACGGCTGGGCAGGAGCCCCAAAGCGTCCCTCAATCGGGATCTTGATCGTGAACGTCGTTCCCTTGCCGAGTTCGCTGGCGAGCGTGAGCGAGCCAGTATGGCGTTCGATGATCGCTCGCGCAATTGACAGTCCCTGCCCGGTGCCGCGGCCGACTTCCTTGGTCGTGAAGAACGGATCGAACACGCGGCTGCGTAGCTGTTCGGGGATGCCACAACCGCTATCGGTGACCGAGACCAACGCCGAACCGTCGAGCGCTTGCGTCCTGATCGTGATCCTGCCGAGCTGCTCGGCGTCGCCGCGGCCGTCCTCGATGGCGTGCGCGGCGTTGACGATGAGATTCAGAAACACCTGATTGAGGTCGCCGATGTTGCACATGACCGGCGGAAGATCGGCGAGGATCGTCTCGACCTCCGCGGCGTATTTGTATTCGTTACGCGCGACTATGAGCGTTGTTTGGATGGCATCGTTGAGATTTGCCGGTGCCTGCTTCTCGCTGTCGGAGACACGACCGAACGTCTTCATCGCCTTGACGATGGAACTCACCCGCTCCACCCCGACGAGCATCCGAGCGAGCGCGCTCGGGACGCGTTCTCGGAGATAGTCCAGGTCCGCGGCATCTTCCGCGGCGCGGGCGCGTTCTTTGCGCTGGGCCGCGTGGGGGCCGTCCAGCTGGTCGATGATCTCGCGGTACTGGTCGACCAGCTGCAACAGGTCTTCCGAAGCTTCACGCACGAAATGAGCGCTGTCGCCGATGAACTGGACCGGCGTATTGATTTCGTGAGCGATGCCCGCGGCGAGCTGCCCGACGGCCTCCAGCTTCTGAGAGATCCGGAGCTCGACCTCCATCCGCTCGCGTTCGGCCTCAAGCAGCTTGCGATCGCCGACGTCGCGCAGAATCAGCGAGATCCCGACCGTGCGACCGTCGTTGTCTCGGATCGGGGCGCTCGTACTCGACACCTCCACCGGCGTGCCGTCCTTCGTGCAGTCGGTGACCTCCATGTCTCGAAGCACATCGCTCGCTCCTTGACCCAGCAGTTTTCTGCGGGCCTCCGGGTTGGGAGACAACAGCGTCGGCGCCGGCTGGCCGATGGCTTCGTGAGCGGTGTATCCATAAAGCTGCTCAGCCCCCGGGTTCCAGGTCTCAATCACACCGCTGGGGCTGACGCTGATGATCGCATCGGCAGAGGCCTCGATGATCGCCGCGAGCCGGGCGTGCTCGGCTTCGGCGAGTTTGCGATCGGTCACGTCGACGACCTGTGTGAAGACCGTCGCCGGCACGTCATCGCTGCCGCGCACGACTGTGACGGCGAGCAACACATCGATGACCCTGCCGTCCTTGTGGATGTAGCGCTTCTCGGTCTGGTACGGCTTGTTCCGCTCCAGGATCGTGTGCATCGCTTCGATGTTCTCGGCGGCATCGTCAGGGTGGGTCAGCGACGCGAAGCTGACGCCGACCAGTTCCGCCGGCATGTACCCGAGCATTTCCTCCAGCGCAGTGTTGACCTGGTTGAACGTTCCATCGAGGTTCGCCACCGCCATCCCGATCGGCGAGTGCTCAAAGCCGCCGCGGAAGCGCTCCTCGCTCACTCGCAGAGCCTGCTCTGCCTCGGCGCGGCGCAGTTCCCGATCGAGCACCGTCAACCCGAACGAGATGTCCTCGGCCAGCTCGTCCAGGAGCCGCACTTGTTCGGCATCGAAGTAACCCGCCGTTTCGGCGTAGACGGCGATCGCGCCGATGTCGACACCGCTGCGCGTTAATGGGAATGCCGCTGCAGAACGGTAGCCGCGGTTGAGCGCATGGATCCGCCACGGCGCATCCGTTGTCTGTGCCGCGAGGTCTTCGTAGATTGCGTGCGCGCCGGTGCAGAACGCGATCGCCCCCGGCAGCCCCGCGTGGTCGGGCAGATCCAATCGCAACGCCGCCGGCGGTTCGTTGTCGCGATACCTGTGCAAACCAAGCTCCTCGAGGTATCCGCTCTCCACACCAGATGTTGCAACGAGATCGATTACACGCTCACCTGGGGCAACCAACCCGGCCGAGGCAACCCGCAGACCGCCCTTGTCAACGATCACCTGGCAACACGCCTGGAGCAGCTGGACCGGATCCTCAGCGCGGATGATCGCCTCGTTGGTGGCCGCAAGCACTCGATACATCCTGTGCAGACGGTCCGCGCGCTGCTCGCTCAGTCTGCGATCGGTGATGTCGATGATGTTGCCACCGACGCGGGCCGCCTGACCGTCCTCGAGAATCGGCCGGCCGATCGTGCGAACCCAGATCTTCTCTCCGCCGTCGCGATCAAGTCCGAGCTCGAGGTCGTACGGCTCACCGTGGGCCACGAGACGTTCGAATGCCGCTTGCATGAGCGGCTGACTCTTCGAGTCGTAGGCACCGACAAACCGCGCAATACCGCGCGCGTCGTTCGCGGTCTTCTGCACCCCATAAATGCGGTACACCTCGTCGGTCCAGGTGAGCCGGCCAGTATCACACTCGTACTCCCAGCCGCCGACCCTGCTGAGCTCTTGGGTGCGGTCCAACAGTCCTGTCATGTGCACGAGTTCCCGTTCAGCGCGCTCGCGGTCGCTGATGTCACGGGCGATTCGGGCGATCCCAACGACCTTCCCGTCGGCAGCGCGAATCGGAGAATAGGTCACTGACACGTCGAGCCGATGGCCGTCCTTGTGCACGTCGTGGCTCTCGATCCGCGCCCCTTCCCCACCCGCGTTGACCGCCGCCAACAGCGGCTCTCGCTGATGCGGGTCGCACGACAGCAAACTTGGCGCGTGGTTACCGATTGCCTCCTGCGCGCTATAACCGTATAGACAAGCCGCGGACCCGTTCCAGCTCTGGATCACACCGTCGACGGCGAGACCGATGATCGCCTCGCCGGAGGACTCCACGATCGCTGCCAACCGGGCACGCTGAGACTCGGCGGTCGTCCGGTTGTGCGCCTGCCAGAGGCACATAACCGCCGTCCAGGCCAAGCTCGCGAGAAGGAACCCGCTGTAGACGAGCGGGTCGCCCTGGAGCAGAGCAACCGCGAGATAGCCGAACACAGACAGGCAGCTGACGGCAACGGCTGTCCGAACCGGATACGACAGCCCCGCGAACAGCAACGGAAGGAACAGCGGCAAAATCAGCGGGCTCCGCGGCAGCGGATCAAGCAGTCCCGCCAGTAGCACTGCCAGGACCGACGCAATCGACCAGGCCACGAAGAACGTTTCACGCCAGCGACCCGCGACGATCGACTCAACCGGGACCACTGTCAGGACCACGGCGTTCGTCACCATCATGGCAACGACCAGCACCACCAGCGCGCCTCGGTTCCCAGCGCCCCAGGTCTGCCCGATGTACAGCAGCATGAACCCGCAGATCGCGAACGTCAGCCAGCAACCGGTCTTCACTGTCGCAACGCGAAAGCGAAGGGCGGCCGGATCGCTCAGCGATGCTGACCTACCAAACAACATTACGATCGTTCTCGGGCCGCCGGACCCACAACTGTTGCCGCCGGCCGATTAACGGACCACGTACACGAGTCGCTGCTCAAGCAGGGGCCCGGCTGGGCGATGACAATGACACTGTGAACGAGATGCAAGGGTCGCGGGACGACCGTGCAGCGAGTGCCGGGCCGGCGGCGGCCGGGTCGTTGAAACGGATCCTGTTCGTCGATGACGAGCTGTTCATGCTCGACAGCCTCCGCGACGCGCTTCGCAAGCATCGCCGGGTCAAGCGCCAATTGCCGCTGCACGTGATCGAGCACGAAACACAAGGCACCACCCACGCCGCGACCGGCGCGTACCTGCTCTGCCTCTGGGGACTCCCGGACGGCGTCGTCGAAGCCGTCGCGCACCACCACAACCCACTCGCCGCGCCAGGTGCCATGCTCGATGCCGTGGCCGCCGTACACATCGCCGAGGCGCTCGCCCACGAAGCGCAACAAAACCCCGACGGCCTAGGCCCACCACCACTGCTCGACGAGACGTACATCGAGCAGCTCGGAGTCCGGCGGCAACTCGATCAATGGCGCAAGCTCGCACAACAAGCAGCCAACGCCTGTTCATGACCGCGCCGTCGGGAGAGCACCGGCCCCGGGCACTGCCCCGGATCCTGTGCGTGGACGACGAGCCGCAGATCCTTGAGGCTCTGCGCGATACATTGCGCGACGGTTTCGACGTGCGCACCGCGACCACCGGCGCCGAAGGGCTCGTCCGCCTGCGCGATGAGCCCGACGAGTATGCGGTGATCCTCTCTGATATGCGGATGCCGGCGATGTCAGGCTCCGTGTTCCTGCGTGAGTCCCGACGCGTCGCCCCCGACGCTGCTCGAATCCTGCTCACGGGCTACGCCGATCTGGATGCCGCGATCAGCGCAGTCAACGAGGGGCAACTGTTTCGCTTCTTGACCAAGCCGTGCAAGCCGGAGGAGTTGATCCGCGCGTGCGTCGCCGGCCTCCGTCAGCACCGCCTGCAGACGGCGGAGCGCGTGCTGCTCGAGCACACCCTGAAGGGAACCCTGCACGCGCTCGCCGATGTGCTCGCGCTTGTGTGCCCGGCCGCATTCGGGCGCAGTCAGCGCGTCAAGGCGACTGTCGAGCGGCTCGCGAGGGCGATTGACCTCACTGACTCTTGGGAGGCGGAGGTCTCCGCGCTGCTCGTGCACATCGGTGCGGTGACGCTGCCGGGAACAACCGCCGAGAAGCTCTACGCGGGGAGGCAGCTTGACGCGAGCGAGCAAGCAATGGTCGAGCGCGTACCGGCGGTGACGCGCCGTCTGCTGGCAAACATTCCCCGGCTGGAGGGCGTAATCGAGATCCTCGAGAGTTATCAGCGGCCGTTCGCAGCCGCCAGTCAGCCGGATTGCCTGCCGGTTGGGGCACGGATGCTCCGCATCGCGCTCGATTTTGACGCGCTCGAGGCAGAGGGCACGAGCGGCGCTGACGCGCAGACTGCTATGTCGGACCGAGCTGGCGTGTACGACCCCGAGATGCTCGCCGCCCTTGCGTCGATTGTCGGGGCGGATAGCACACCCCGGCGGGTGCTCGAGATCGGGATCCGACACCTGCGCCCCGGGATGACGCTCGCCGACGATCTGTACAGCACGGCGGGATCTTTGGTGGTCGCTCGCGGTCAAGACGTCACCGACGAGCTGATCGAGCGCCTCGCAAATCTTGGCCATGGCTTTGTTCGCGAGCCGCTTCTCGTGCTGGATCGCTGATGATCGCGCTGGGAGTGACGCTGGGCCAGGCCTACCTGCTCGGCAGGCCGCAACTGCCGGCATCGTCGGCACGCCACGTCATCGTGGCGCCGCACGGTCCGAGACCGCCCGAGGTGCCTCCGCCACCAGCAGCGGCTCCCGGACGTTGCCTTCGCCGAGGTTCCACAGGCGCGTGACCAGTTGCTCGGTCGCGACATGACCGCGCGCGATCAGCAGTGGCCCGGCGACGCTCCGCACGTCATCGACGAGCATCATTCCCGCGCGAAGGCCCAGCAGCGGGATCTCTCTGACCCAAAGGTCTTCGGTGTCCGCTCCCACGACCCTTTCCAGCAGTGCGACCAGATCCGGGTCGTAGGCCTTCGCCCGTCCGCGCAGCGTCGCCAGTGCGACGTCCGAGGTGTAGCCGCGGGCCACGAGCGCGTCATAGTCGATCGCGATCCGCAGGATCCGCGCGCCGATCGCGGATCAGGTTCGCGCCGCTGTACAGCTTCTCCGCCGTCGCTGGTGGCAGCGTGATCGCTCCCAGCTGCGCGAGCATCGCCGCCACCCCAACCTCCCAGGTGGTGCCCGCATCAAGCGCCACGGCCAACCGCTGAGCGTGCTCGCGGACGCTGGCACTGCGCCCAAACGCCGCCGGATTCGCGAGTGCAAGCACGTCTGACAGCGCCTTCAGGCTGCCCTTCAGCGTCTGTTCTAGCAAAACCTTCTCAGCCGTCCTCATCCGGTGCTGCTCAAGCGCGGCTTGACAGCTCGCAAGTAGATCTGTCGGCGAACAGGGTTTCGTTAGAAACCGGAACAGCTGACCATTCACCGCGCTGATCGCGGCCTCAACGTCGGCATATCCGGTCAGCAGCATCCGCGTCGCATCCGGCGCCAGCTTGCATGCTTCGCTCAGGAAGACGTGGCCCGGCATCACCGGCATCCGCATGTCCGACAGCACGACCGCGAACTCGAGCGGCTCCGCCCGCAGCTGATCCAGGCCCGCTGCTCCACTCGTGGCCGTCCAGACGTCAAAGTGGCGGTGCAACGTGTCGCTCAGCGATTCGAGTACCGCCGGCTCATCATCGACGCAGAGAATGCGAGGGAATCTTGCCGCCGAACCTCCCGCCTGACGTGTCGCGCTCACGACCCCATGATCGTACGCGCACGTGCGTTCTTAAGTCCAACCGGTCGGTCATTGCTTCGCGTCGAGGACAATTCCGTTGTGGTAGAGGATCTTCCAGTTCGCGACCCGCCATGAGCTCCGTCGATCACAGCGCGACGCCATTCATCTGTGAGACTTGCGGCGTTCAGCACGCCGCTTCACCGCTGCCGCCGGAACGCTGCGCGATCTGCGAGGACGAACGCCAGTACGTCGGGTGGAACGGCCAGCGCTGGACGACGCTCGAGCAGCTTCGCGCACGGCATCGCGCGGACATTCGCGAGGAGGAGCCCGGACTGCTGGGGATCGGAATGAGTCCGTCGTTTGGGATCGGCCAGCGCGCGCTGTTGATCAACACGGCCGGCGGGAATGTGCTCTGGGACTGCGTTGCCCTGCTCGACGACGCGATCGTCGCGACGGTCAGCGAGCTAGGAGGACTCGCGGCGATCGCGATCTCCCATCCGCATTACTACGCGACGATGGTCGACTGGAGCCGAGCGTTCGAGGCACCGGTTTACATTCACGCGGCGGACCGAGAATGGGTGATGCGCCCGGACGAGCGGGTCGTCTTCTGGGACGGCAACCGGCACCAGCTCGGGCCGGGCGTCACGCTGCTGCGCCTCGGCGGCCATTTCGAAGGCGGCACGGTCCTGCACTGGGCCGACGGGCAGTCGGCCAGTGGTGCGCTGCTGTCGGGAGACATCATCCAGGTCGTCCAGGATCGCCGCTGGGTCAGCTTCATGCGCAGCTACCCGAACCTGATCCCGCTCTCGCCCGACGAAATCGAGCGGATCGTGTCGATGCTCGAGCCATATGATTTCGAACGCGTCTACGGCGCCTGGTACGGCCGGATCGTCCACGACGACGCCAAGCGCGCGATCGCCCGTTCGGCCGAGCGCTACGTCAAGGCTGTGACTGGCTCCTAGGCAGCCTCCGGCGAAAGCTCGTTGAACAGGGAGTCGGCCGCCTCAGTGGCCCACTTCAGCGCCTCGAGGTAGAGATCGCCGGAGCCGACAATGAGTGCCTGCGCGCGATCGAACTCGCCGGCCTCGATCGCCGATACGCAGTCGAGCAGCCGGCCCTTCGGTCCCTGCCGGAAGATCAAGGCTTGGCGCATGTCCTCCGGGAACGGGATCGAGGCCAGGACAGTCTCCATCGCGACGTCCATCAGCGCATCGATCACCGAGAACAGACCCAGCGTGAACAGCTCGGCGGAGCTCACCGCGCCGAATCGGTCCGTGGCCAGCTCGCAGAAGCGAGCTCGAATCAGCGCGGTGAGCGTCAGCTCGGACGGCTTGTGCTCGACACCGACGAACGCGCTGAGCGTGGCCCAGCGCCTCAGGTTCTCCAAGCCCAAGAGCGCGAGCGCCTGGCCGATCGATCTCACCGTTCCACGCAGGCCAAAGAACGCCGAGTTGATGTAGCGAAGTAGGCGAAGGCTGAGCGAGATATCGCGGCCGATCAGCACCTCGAGCTGCTCGAGGCTAACCCCCGGATCCTGGAGCGCGGCGATCAGCTGCAGCAACGAGGCGCTGCTCGCCGCGATTTTGCGACCGGACACCAACTCGGGCTTGCAGAAGAAATAGCCCTGGAACAGTTCAGAGCCCGCGTCGGCGCAGTAGGCATAGTCTTCGTGCGTCTCGACCTTCTCCGCGAGGACGATGAGGCCGTAGGACTTCAGGCGCTGTGCGTGGCTCAAGAACCGCTCGCGGCCCAGCGCCAGGATGTCCAGCTTGACGACGTCGACGACACCCAACAATGGCTCAATCGACTCGCTGTACTGAAAATCGTCGAGCGCCAGCCGGTAACCGGCTCGCCCAAGCTGCTCGATCCCCGCAAACAGCTGCTCGTCGAGTAGCTGATCTTCGAGCAACTCGAGGCAGACGAGACCGGGCGGTACGGTCTCCGCCAGCCCGCTCAGGACGAACTCACGCGACACGTTGATCCACGCGGTGCGATTCCCGACGATCCGCTCGAGGCCGATTTCCGTCAGGGAGTTCAAGACAACCGACGCGGTCGCTCCCTCAGGGCTCGCAACGGCCGCTTCCGGGACGCGTCCGTCACGGAACAGCAACTCGTAGCCCACGACTTCAAGCCGATGGTCAAATATCGGTTGTCGGGCCACGAATACCTCAGCCATCCAGAAGCTCCTCGAATCTGCGCGCTTGACCGCAGTAATCGTCGAGCCCAGCGGATTTTGAAGCGTGTGGCGGAGCCGGCGCCGGCCGACGGTTACGCTCGCGGCCGGCGCCTGCGCCTATCAGCCGAAGCGGCAGGGGTTGGGTATGTCCCCGCTGTTGAAATTGTTGAACAGCAATTGAGTCGTGAAGCCTGGCTCTGGATACAGAGTCCGCAGCTCGATCGCCTCAATGCGATCGGCCAGCTGGTCGACCGCTTCGTGCTTTCCAATGCTCGGGGAGATCAGGGTGCTCGAGAAACACGATGTGATCGTCGGTCCCCGAGGCTGCCACCGCATCCCACACGCGGATGAGAGCCTGTTCGAGATCCTGCGCTTGCACGATGACGTCGAACGCCCCGTTGTCATCCGGCGCGCCGATGCTGGCCTCCCCCAACGCGGCGGCGAGCTGCTCGCGAGCCTCCTGATCCCGTGGGGTGCCCGGGTGCAGCATCAGCATCGAGACGGTGGACCGCTCCGGCATACGCGATGTCTACCACCACGAGTGCGAAGGCGCGGAGAGCCCCAGTATTGCGATTGCGCGTAAAGCTCAGCCTCACACCGTGACCGTCAGCGCGCGCGCGATGTGCGCACGCCCACGATGCAGGCGTGATGTCACTGTGGCTTCACGCGTGCGGAGCGAGCGCGCGGCCTCGCGGTAGCTGAGCCCCAGCACGTCCACTGCGATCACCGCATCCCTGTACAGGACCGGCAAACTCGCGATCGCCTCCATGATCTCGTGCGCGCCGGACCGGCTTTCGAACGCGGACGGCGCATCGTCTTCGCGAAGCTCGAGCATGACCGGTCGGCGCGACGTGGTGCGCAGGTGGTTGAAGTAGGTGTTCCTGAGCGTCCGCAGCAGGTAGCCGAGCTCGCTGCCATGGCGAACAAACCGCGGGCGCCGCAGGATCGCCGCAAACGTTTCCTGCACGAGATCCTCAGCGTCGTGACGTGACCCGCACAGCGCCCAGGCCGCCCGGTAGAGCGCATCAATGTGATCGGACAGGCGATCCGGATCGAGCGGCTCTGCGCGGGTTGGGACAGGAGACGTGTGCTGCAAGCTTGAAAGTTGCATCAATTCGTCTCCTGCCACCGTTCTCCAGCCTCGCGCCGGGCCTTACGCGTCCGTCACCGACGGCTCGATGTTCTGGTTGAGCCGGAACACGTTCGTCGGGTCGTAGGCGTTCTTCAGCGACACGAGGCGGCCGTACGCCTCCTCACCGTATGCGGCCCGGGCCGCGTCGGCATCCCCGAGGAAGTTGACGTACGCGCGTCCTGTCGACGCGTCGGCTGCCGCGGCGACGGTCGCACGGGCCCAATCCCGGTGCGCGGTGCCGGCGTCCGGGTCGTGCCAGCCGGTGACAGCATTGAGCACGAACGGCATCGAGCGCTCCGCGAACGCGGTCGCGCCGTCGGCAACCCGTCCGACCGCGCCGCCCATCTGGTGCACATGGATCTCGCACTGCGGCCCGGGCGCGCCAAGGTGCAGCTCGCACAGCCGCTCGATTAGGTCGTCGTCCAGATGGCGAAGGTTCGTCGCTTTGAAGTAGGCATGGATCCCTTTCTGCCAGAGCGGGTCGAGCAGGCTCTGGATCACCTGATAGGGCATCGGGCCGAGCAGGTCGGCGATCGGCTCCGCCACGTCGCGGATCGCGCTGACCAGCGCCTCGCCGTGCTCGACCGGGCCGGTGCTGGCGGCGACGAACGCCACGACCTTCTTGCCGTGCCATTGCTCTGGGATCACGGGCAGCGGCGGAGCGCTTGTCAGGTTCATGAGCCCGGTGATCTCATCGGGGGCGCCTGGAGCCCAGTCGCGGTAGGCGCGCAGCAGCTCGCGCGCGGCATCGCCCGGGAAGAACACCGGCCCGGCGTAGATCACCGGCCCGAGCGGATGCAGCGTGAACTCGAACTGCGTGACGATGCCGAAGTTGCCGGCCCCGCCGCGCAGCCCCCACAGGAGGTCGGCGTTTTCGCTCTCGCCTGCGTGTACGAGCCGGCCGTCCGCGGTGACGACGTCAGCCGCCACGAGGTTGTCGCACGCAAGGCCGAACTTCCGCATCGTCCAGCCGATGCCGCCTCCGAGCGTGAACCCGCCGACACCCGTGCTCGATACGAGGCCGCCGGTCGTCGCGAGTCCGTGCGCCTGAGTCTCATGGTCAACGTCGGCCCAGACGGCGCCGCCGCCAACAGTCGCCCGGCGAGCGACCGGATCGACGCGAACCTCGGTCATCGGCGAAAGGTCGATCACGATCCCGTCGTCGCACGTGGAGAAACCGGCGATGCTGTGGCCGCCGCCGCGCACGGCGATCGGCAGGCCGTTGCTGCGAGCAAAGCCGACGGCCGCGATGACATCCGCGGCGCCGCTGCAGCGAACGATGATCGCCGGCCGACGATCATAGTGCTCGGCGTTCCAGGCCTGGGCCGCGTCGGCGTAACCATTGTCCGTCGGGGTTAGGATCTCCCCCCGGACGGTCTCTCGCAGCTCTTGAACTGTTGCTTCCCCGAGTACGGGGGCGATGGTGTGGCTCATCTCCGCTTCCTTTCTGTTACGAGGTAGCGGAGTTGTAATCAGCCGCTCTTTGCCCGGCCTTAGAGCGTCCTTAGCACCTCGCTCAAGCGCGCCTCGACGTCCGCAACGCCGAGCGCGTCGTTGCGGGTCGCGTAGCGCTCGCGAGCTTCCATGAGGAGCATCGACGCTCGTTCGACGTCGTCGCGCAACAGCGCGATCTCGGCGAGCCCGGCAAGCGTGTTCGCGATCCAGCGCTCTCGCCGCGTCGCGCCGAGGACCACGCGCGCCTCGATCAGTGCTGTTTCCGCATCGTCAAGGCGCCCGTCCGCGAATGCCAGATCGGCGGTGCGCCAGAGCGTGCTCGCGAGCCCCCAGCGATCGCCTGCCCGCCGGAAGAGCTCGCGGGCCTCGGCCAGGTAGCGCTCCGCGCTGTCGTACTTGCCGGCTGTCGTGTCAACAAATGCGAGCCCGGCGAGCACCAGTCCGAGGCCACGCCTGTCGCTGTGCTCGCACCGAAGCTCAAATGCCTGCTCGAACGCGCGCCGGGCTGCAACAAGGTCACCTTCATCGAGCTCGAGGTAGGCACGTCGCACGAGCACCGCCGCCGTGCCAAGCGCGTCATCGGCGGCCTCGAATCCCGCGGCACTCTCGTCAAGCAACGCGCGCGCTCGCCGTAGGTCGCCGCGCGCGCGGACGATTCCGGCCTGGTTCGCCAAGGCGTAGCTGACCGCCGTGTCGCAGGTGAGCTCGACGAACGGTTGCAGCGTGTCCTCGAAGACGACGCGCAGGCCCGGCATGCCTCCGGGCTGTCTGCTGCGAACCTCGGCGAAATTCACCGGCGATGTCATCCGCACGCGTGATCCGTCAAGTGCGCGGAACAACTCGATGCTCTCGTCCAGAAGCTGCTCGGCATGGTCGAGGTCCCCGAGGATCCAGTACGCGACGCCGAGCGAGTAGACGCAGATCGCCTCGCCGGCGGCAAAGCCCTCACGGCCCGCGAGTTCCAACGCGCGTTCTAGCCACGGCATCGCAACGTCGGCTGCGTCGCTGGCGACCCCGCATTCGCCGAGGAACTGAAGCGCGCGCCATTCTGCGTACTTGTCGCCGATCTCCGTCGCGACGCCGTAGCTCTGCTCGGTGCGGGCGAGCGCAACATCGAGGTTGCCGCTGCGGAACTCGATCCCCGCCAGCGCGAGCAACGCCTCGGCCCGCAGTGTCGTGGGCTCGGACGCTGCCCCGAGCGCCTCGCCGAAGCACCGCTGCGCCTCATGCAGGTCGATCCGCCGCAGCCAGAATGGCCATAGAGCGACGCACAGGCGCAGGGCATCGAGTGGCTCGAGCTCGAGCAGCGTCTCGAGCGCCATCCGGAGGTTCGCGGCGTCGCGGTCCAGTCGCGCCGAGCCGCGCAGCGTCTCCGCAAGCGCAAGCCCCCAGTACGCGTGTTGCCG
This sequence comes from uncultured Solirubrobacterales bacterium, assembly GCA_963794285.1. Lineage (GTDB taxonomy): Bacteria > Actinomycetota > Thermoleophilia > Solirubrobacterales > Solirubrobacteraceae > Palsa-465. Next base: position 363,536 of record CAWCDS010000003.1, on the reverse strand, counting down.
GGCGAGTGCGGTCCTCTCGCCGGCTTCCTCGAGCCGCTCTCGCGCATACATGCGAACCGTTTCAAGCAGCCGATAGCGGCACTCGCGTGAGGAGCAATCGTCCGCGGCGACCAGCGACTTTTCGACCAGGCGGGCAAGTACGTCGGCGACGGCGTGCACCGCGAGCTCGCCGTCGGCACAAACGTCCTCGACCGCTTCGAGCGAGAAGCCACCTGAGAACGCGCCGAGCCTGCGGAACAGCACGAGCTCGTCGGATTCGAGCAGGTCGTGGCTCCATTGGAGCGTCGCCGACAGTGTCTGTTGCCGGGTCGGCGAGGCATGGTTGCCGCTGCGGAGCACGCGGAAGCGATCGTCCAGCCGCTCCGCGATCGCCGCCGGAGCGAGCGCCGCCAAGCGGCCGGCCGCGAGCTCGATCGCGAGCGGCAGGCCATCAAGACGAAAGCAGATCCGGGCGACGTCGAGGGCGTTCTCCTGATCGAGCACGAAGCCTGGAGCAACCGCGCGCGCCCGCGCGACGAACAGCTCAACGGCCCCATAACCCATTAGCTGTTGCGGCTCGGGGAGATGTTCGGGATCAGGGATGTGCAGCGACGGAACCCGGAAGACGACCTCTCCGGATACTCGCAACGGCTCGCGGCTGGTCGCGAGGATCGTCAGGTTGGGCGCGCTTCGCAGCAACGTGTCCGCGAGCCCTGCGCTGGCCGCCAGCAGGTGCTCGCAATTGTCCAGCACGAGCAGCGCTGGGCGTGACTGAAGGGACTCCAGGACGGCATCGATCAGGCTCTGGCCGGACAGCGCCCGGACGTCGAGCGCAGCCGCAACGGCGTCTGGAATCAGTTCCGCATGCGTCAGCGGCGCGAGCTCGACGAGCGTCACGCGGTCAGGTTGCGACGGCTCGAACGTGCGGGCCAGCTCGAGTGCCAGCCGCGTCTTCCCCACTCCACCGGTTCCGGCGAGGGTCAGCATCCGCGTCCCGCGAAGCAGAGCTTTCAGTTCCGCGAGCGCGCGGTCGCGCCCGATGAACGGGCTCGCGTCGACCGGAAGCGGTCGCGGCCGATCGGCTTGTACCGGGCCGAGCGCCGCGAGCTCTTCGGCCAGCTCGGCGGCCAGCTCCGCGAGCTCGTCCCGTCGCTCCGCTGCCCAGTCGTCGTAGCGGTTCTCCGGCAGCAACTCGCCGCCATAGAGCGACAGCGCCTGCTCGTACGCCGTATGTGTCCTCGCGCGGCGCGCGGCGGCAGCAGCAACCAAGAGCCGGTCGACGTCCACATCCGCCTTCAGCTCTAGGGCCTCCTCCCGTACGAAGATGGTGCCGGCGTCGAGCGCGCGCCGCGCGACGTACACGGCCTGGTGGAGATTGTTTGCCGCTGCAGCCGGCGCTCGGTCGCGCCAGAGATGGTCCATCGCCTGCTCGCGGTGCAGGCGGTGCCCGGGCGCGAGCGCCAGCAGCTTCACGAGTTCACGCGCTTTCTTCAGCCGCCACGCGTTCTCCGGCACGGGCACACCGTCAACGGTCGCGGCAAAACCGGCCAGGAGCCTGACGCTGACGTTGCGGTCACTCATTTGCCGGGACTCTGGAAGGTTTCGCCGTGTCTCGTTGTCATCTTGATCGACGTCCCAAGTCAGCAGATGTCTGATGACTGTCACCATCGTCTCACGATCGTCAAGCGTTGAACGTTTGCTCTGAGAACTAGGTGCCCCCCGGGAAGCGACGGGGCCGGTCCGAAACCTAGGCTCGCACGAATCCGTCAACCGTCCTCTAGGAGAGCCAATGCATTCCCAGCTCAATCACATCGTCGCCAAGCAACGCTCCGAGGAGCTACGCCGCAGCGGCGAACTTGCGCGATTCGCCTCGGCCGCGACTGCCCAGCGACCCAACCTGCGCACCCGCAATCTGGTTTCGCGCGCGAGCGTGCGGCTGGTCAGGCGGATGCCTCGCCTCGGGCGCACACTGGGACCGGCCGCGAGGACTCCGGCTGACGCTTGCCCGGCTGGGGACCGGCTGCGGCCATGAGCTCTGGCGTCAGAAAGCCCCGGCACGACGTCGAGCCGATTGCCTTCAGGCCGCTCACCCCCAACGACCGCGATGGGATCAGCGCGCTGTTCGCACGCCTGAGTCCGGAATCGCGCTATCGGCGATACCTCTCGCCGAAGCCCAGGCTGACGTCCAGCGAGCTGGAGTACCTTGTGAACGTCGACCGCGTGCGGCATGTAGCGCTGGCCGCGGTGGACCCGGGCGACGGCTCGATTATCGGTGTTGGTCGGTACGTGCGTGACCGCGATCGGCCGAGGGTCGCAACGGTCGCCGTCGAAGTCGCGGACGATCGGCAGAACATGGGTGTCGGCACCGCGCTCGCCGGCCTCCTCGTGCAGCACGCGCGCGCAAACGGGGTCAGCCTGCTGACGGCGACGACCCTGTGGGAGAACATCGAAGCGCGCGCGGTGTTGCGACGGTTCGGGTTCCGCGCACGCGCGAGCCACGGGGGCGTCGTCGAGCTGGACGCTGCACTGGACTGAACCAGAGGGCTGAGCCAGAGGGCGATCACCGATGGCTTGAGCAACGTGTCATAGGAGCCTTTGGGAGTCGAGCAGGCTGCGACGGCCTCATCCGTCCCACCGCCGAGGCCTCAGCCTCCTACCTTTAAGCGGATGGCCCTCACGAGCGGACAAACGGCGCCTTCAGACGCCCGGCCCGCCGCCGAGTCCGACGCCGACGCCAACGCCAACGGGCAGCAACGAACCGCGGCGATGTCCGTGTTTGCGGCGACGGTGCTGGTCGTGCTCAAGCTCGGCAGCGGCCTGCTGACCGGAAGCCTGGGACTGGTGTCCGCCGGAATCGAGTCCAGCGGCGACGTCGTGGCGGCCGTGCTGACGCTGTTCGCCATCCGACTGGGTACCCGCCCGGCCGACGACAACCACCCATACGGACACCGCCGCGCCGAGAACCTGGCGGCGCTCGGCGAGGCCGCGATCCTGCTCGGCGGCGGGATCGTCGTGACTGTGGCGGCGATCGGACGGTTGAGCGGCCGCGGAGCGCCGTTTGAGCCGCACTGGTACGTGTTCGCCGTCATCTCGGTCGCGCTGGTGGTCGACGTCAGCCGCACGCTGGTCTCGCTGCGCGGCGCGGCCACCTACAAATCCGCCGCGCTGCGGTCAAATGCTTTCCATTTCGCCGGTGACATGGCAGGCTCACTAGCCGTTCTCGCCGGCCTGGTGGCGGTCAGTGCGGGCTTTGACGAGGGCGACTCGATCGCCGCGCTGATCGTCGCGGCAATCATCTTCGCGGCCGCCGCGCGGCTGATCGTCGAGAACGCGCGCGTGCTCATGGACACGACACCGGCCGAGGCCCACGCCCGCGCCTACGCTGCCATCACCGACCTCGGCGACGACATCGAACTCCGTCGCCTGCGCGTGCGCGAATCGGGTGGCCACTACTTCGCCGACGCCGTCGTCGCCGTACCCCCCGGCCAGGCGGTCGTCGAAGGCCAGGGCATCGCCGACCACATCGAGGCAGCTGTCCGCCGCGCGTTGCCGCAAAGCGAGGTAGTCGTTCACCTCCAGCCACGCCGCCACGGCCTTGATCTGCGCGACCGCGCGCTCGCAGCCGCGCTGGCCGAGCCGCTGGTCCGCGACGTACACGACATCGCCATCTACAAACACGCCGGACGCGAGAGCGTGTCGCTGCACCTCAAGATGAAGCCCGATGTACCCCTCGCCGAAGCCCATGAGGTTGCCGAGCGCGTCGAGGCCGTGTTGCGCGCACAGCCTGAAGTCGACGATGTGCACACTCACCTCGAGCCCCTGGAGCGTCCGCTGACGGCCCACGACGAGGTCGACGCCTCCGACGAGTCCGAGCGGGAGCGGATCACCGAGTTGGTCCTCGAGCGCACCAGTCACGAGCCGCGCGAACTGCGCCTCCTTCACACCGACGGCGGTCTCGTCGTATTCGTGTCGGTCGTCGCCGGTCCTGAAACGAAACTCCCGGACGCACACGAGCTCGCAAGCCGGCTCGAAGACGACATCCGGGAAGCGCAGCCACATATGGCGGACGTCGTCGTGCACACCGAGCCCTGACGATTCGAAACGGCGCCGCCGCCGGACCCCGGTCCGTAGAAACCCCGGGCTCGCGCAGGGAAACTACGCCGAGGGTTGCGGTGCTACACGGGCCACGTCGCCTCTCGTTCGTCGATGTACATATGGACAGGTCACGCACCCGACCCATGACAGGAGGCCGCCCGATGGACAGCCCATCAACGGCCAACGTAGTGCGGCTCGATAGCCACCCACGCAGGAGCCGCTCCGAAGACGCCAAGCTGGCCGATCGTTCCCTCGAACGCCCCCTGTCCGCAAATGACCTGTTCTTCTCGACGACGGACGAAAAAGGCGTGATCACCGCCGGCAACCAGGTGTTCGCACGGATCAGCGGGTACTCGCTCAACGAGATGGTCGGGCGTGCGCACAACATCGTCCGCCACCCCGACATGCCACGTGCCGTGTTCCAGATCCTGTGGGACACGATCAAGGCCGGACAGCCTGTCGCCGCCTACGTCAAGAACCGGACCGCGGACGGCGCCTATTACTGGGTCCTGGCGAGCGTGATGCCAATCACCGGCGGATATCTGTCGGTTCGGCTCGCTCCCGGCGGGGAGCATTTCGCGATCGCCAAGTCGATCTACGGCGAACTGGTCGCACTCGAGCGGAAGATCGAAGGCGACGATGTGCGCCAACGCAAGCCCTCGATCGAGGCCTCCGTTTCGCGTCTGGGAGAACTGCTGATCGGCGCCGGGTATGAGGACTACCGTGCATTCATCCGCGCGGCGCTCCCAGCAGAGGTGACGCAACGCGCCGGCCGCCTCGCAGACGGTCACAGGCAAGCGCTCGCAACCGCCCCGGAAGGAGCGCCGCAAGCCGTAGTCGAGATCTTGGACGCGTATGGGTCGATGAGTGACTTCCTCGACGCCCTCGTCACCGATCTCGCCCGCTACGCGCAAGTCGGTCGCTCGCTCGGCGAGCAATCGTCCTATCTGCGCGCGATGGGCGACGACGTGCGGCTGTTCGCGCTCAACGCCCAGATCGGCGCCAGCCGCCTCGGGGACCAGGGCGCGGCACTCGACGCCGTCGCGCGGCTTCTGACCGAGCAGTCCCAGGCAACCTCGCCGCTTGTGGCCACGGTCGCCGAGCGCGCGGCCAGCGCCGTGCGCGAAATCGAGGACATGACCTTCCAGCTCTCGCTGAGCACCGTCCAGGCCGAGATGATCGCTGTGTTCGCACACGAACTTGCCGACGACGAGGAGATCCATCAAGACGCGGCGCGCAACATGCTCGGCCTCGCGGACGCCCTTCAGCACGGAAGCGATCGCACGTTCGCCGCGCTCAATGCGGTCGCGCGGCAACTGTCGGACGTCCTTGAGCACGTCGGCCATGTGGGCGTTGGCATCGACCGGCTGGCGCGGCTCTCCCTCAACGGGCGTGTGGAGCTCGCAAGCGTTCCCGATGCCGGCTCGATCAGCACTCTGTTCTCCGATGTCGAGCGCCAGGTCGGCGATGCGAGACAGCGACTGGCTGAGTTCGCCACGATCGAGGAGGTCGCCCGGGACCTCGAACGGGCGGCCGGTCACGACGCGATGCACGCAGCCAAGAACCTGTACGACAGCGCCGCGACGCTGGCAGCGCCGCCTGCTGCCCAACCTGCCTAGACGGGCATCGACCGCTCGACGACGTGCCGGCGGCTGAGCCTGGTCGTGTCGGTAGCGGAGGCCGAGCCGACAAGTGGCCGCAGTCCCGCGAACACGCCGCGGACATCGTCGCGGGTCAACGGGTCGGCCAGCAAAGCATTGGTCTTCGCCAGCACGTAGTCGACGTCGGCGCCGTTGGCGACGGGGCGATCGGGTCCGTGCAGCCACGGCGTGTCGGTATCGCCGATCAACCATCCGACAGCGGTGGGGATCACGAACAGCACGCTCTTTTCCGTGCGCACCAGCAGTCCGGTTGACATCATAATCCGTTCGCGCGCCACCACCACGTGCATCCCTTTCGACGGGCGGATCTGCGTCGCGAACTGCGCGCCCGCGCTTGCCCGCACCGCGTCGGTCCAGGCGCCGACCGCGAGCGCCACGTGCCTGGCTCTGACCGACACGGTCTGGCCCGTCTCGTGATCGAGAACCTCGGCACCGACGACGCGCCCACCTGCCCGCACCAATTCCAGGACCCGGAGCAACAGCTCGCGCTCTGCAAGCGCCTCGCGAACCAGCCCGATATCGCCCATCTCCAGGTATCGCAGACCGCCGTGAATGAGCTTGCTGGACTTACTCGACGCGCCGGAGGCAAGGTCCGCCGCCTCGACCAGTCCCACCTTCAGCCCCCGGGTCGCCGCATCGAGCGCCGCTCCGGCGCCGGTGATCCCGCCGCCGACGACGAGGACGTCGAGTTCGCCGGCGGTGACGCGGCCAGCGAATCGCGCCGGGCGACTGAGTTCAGGAGGTCCTGAGAGCGGACCCCGCGGGCGCTCAGCGCGGCTCCTCGGCAGCGATCCCGGGTCCGTGCCGGACCACCGTGAATGCGAAGGCGTCGGCGAGATGATGCTCGCGCGAGACGAGCACCGGGATGCCCTCGGCCGTCATGTCGACCTGCTCGACCGTGAGCAGCAGCGAACCGCTGGCGACGTGGAGCCGCTGCGCGGTCGCTGTGTCGGCGTTGCCCGGGGTGAGGGTGGCGACTCCGTGGTGCACCACGAGACCGCGCGCCGCCAGCGCCGCGTACACCGAGCCGTCGCCGATGTCGTGTAGCTCTTCCGGACTGAGATGGTCGCAGCGGCACCAATCCGCTGTGTCGACGACGCGACGACCGTCTGCCGTGCGGACGCGCCGCAGGCAGCTGACCTCGGTGCGCTCCGCCACCTCGAGCGCCGCGGCGACCGCCGGGGACGCGGGCACGAGCTCGCACGTCTCTTCGGCGGTGCCCGGCGCGAGTCCCGTTGAGGAAATCAGCGACGAGACGCCGAAGTTCCTGCTGAGATCGTTGAGCAGCGCCGGCCGGTGCGTGACGTACGTGCCCGACCCATGGCGCCGGCTGACGAAGCCCTCTTCCTCAAGGATCGTGATCGCCGCCCGCACCGAGGAGCGCGAAACCGCGCGGTCCTGAGCCAGGTCGGGCTCGGACGGGAGCTTGTCCCCGGGCGCCAGTTCCCCCAGACGAATCCGGCGCCGCAGCTCCTGCGCGAGCTGGTGGCGCAGCGACTGTGCCGTGCTCACGAGGCCAAGCGTACCAGGGTTGTCAGACAAGTCCGCGGCGCGCCGGCACAGCGCCGGCGGGTCTGCCGCGTGGCTAATACCCATTCGCCACGCGGCCAAAATCGTGAATTGTGCTTGCGCTCTTTTCGGGAACGAGCTAGGCTGCCGCCGCAGTTGTCAGACAACCTTGGGAGTTGGGTTGAGCGAATTTATCTTCATGCTGACCCGCGACGACCAGACGATCGCAGATGCACGCGATGTCTATGAGTCGGTCGCGGACACCGGGCTCCAGCACGTGGGTTGCAAGGACCTTGGCCTGCACCGCGACGAACTGGCGGCGCTGATGGCTGACATCCGCGCACACGGACACACGAGCTACCTCGAGGTTGTCTCCGAGACAGACGAGGCGACGCTGGAGTCCGCTCGGGTGGCCGCCGAGATCGGTCCCGATTACCTGATCGGTGGGACTCTGATCGAACCGATTCAGGAGATTCTCGCTGGATCCGGGGTGCGATTCTGCCCCTACATCGGGCAGATCATCGACCATCCGTGCCTGTTGCGAGGGTCGATCGACGAGATCGCGGAGGATGCCAGACGCGCCGAGTCGCTGGGTGTCGACGGCATCAACCTGCTCGCCTACCGCTACGACGGCGATGTCGACAGGCTTGTCGACGCGGTCGTCAACGCGACCTCGCTGCCGGTGATCGCCGCGGGCTCGGTCGACTCCGCACAACGGATCCAGTCGTTGGATCAGCGCGGCGTGTGGGCGTTCACGATCGGCACGGCGGCGCTGGACGGCAAACTCGTGCCAGGCGCGCCCCTGACCGGGCAGCTCGAGTACGTGCTGACGGCGTCGGGCACCAGCAATGGAAACGAACGAGTGCTTCCCGCGCCGGGTCGGCTTGCGAACCCGCAGTCAGTCGGAGGAGAAACATGAGTCCCGAGGAACGGCGACTGCGCGACGATCTCGCGTTCCTGGCCGCCTCCGAGCAAGGCCGGCGCCTGCTACAGATGGGACTGCGCGGGATCGTCCGTGGCGAGCACGGCGTGACAGCGGGCTGCTGGGCGCAGCGCGGCGACGCCGGCTGCCTGTTCCAGCACGCGTACTGGGAGGGCGTACGCGAGGGGGTGTTCGCCGATCAGGGCAGGCCCGGTGACTGGATCGGCAGCTTCGTCGGTCCGCACGACTACGGCATCGTAATCCGGGTGATCGAGTCCTTCGACCGGTTTGCACGGTCCGCGTACGCGGATGTGCAACCCCGTGCCCTTCTACCAGACCGCGTCCGCATCAGACAGTCCGAATGGAATGTCGCGGTCGAGGAACTGCTCGTTGACATCCTCGGCGGCACCGACGGCGGTGACGGCGATACCGACAGCCGTGATCGCGGGCCGTCAGGCGGCGACGAGCGTGCAGCTCCCCTTCAGCACTAGCCCAGCACCAGCCAGCACCCAGCCCAGAGCGAGACCGGAGGAGAAGTGAATTGAGCATTCAGGGCGAAACCCTTATCGAGCACCACGAGGGGATGCTCCCCGTGGTCGAGAGCGTCGACGTTTCGCAGCGTGATGACGTCCACAAGCTCAAGCCTGGAGCCGTCGGACTGGCGGGGGTCCTGTTCCTGACCGTGACAGGCTCGGCGCCGATCTCGGCGATGCTGTTCAACACGCCGATCGGGGTCGGCTTCGGCAACGGCATCGGCGCGCCGGCCGGCTTCATGTTCGCGACCGTGGTGCTGACGATCTTCAGCGTCGGCTTCGTCGCGATGGCGAGGAAGGTGACGACCGCGGGGGGCTTCTACAGCTTCATCTCGCACGGCCTCGGCCGCGAGCTCGGGATGGCGAGCGGCTTCTCGATGGTCGCCGCGTACAGCGTGTTCGAGGTGTCATTGGTCGGCGGTTTCTCGTACTTCGCCCAGTTGAAGGCCGAGAGCTACGGCGTGCACATCGCGTGGTACTGGTACGGCTTTGCCATGATCGCGCTGATCGCGGTCCTGTCGTACTTCGACGTCAAGCTGTCCGCGCGGATCCTGGGCGTGGCGCTTATCTGCGAGGTGATCGCGCTGATCGTATTCGACCTCGTGATCTTCACGGGCGCGAGCAGCAACGTCTCCGCCGCCGCGATCAACCCGGTGAACGCGTTCAAGAGCCTTCCCGCCGGCAACTTCGGCGGAACGGCGCTCGCCGCCGGCGCCGCCGGCATCGGCATCTTCTTCGCGTTCTGGTCGTGGGTCGGCTTCGAAATGGCGCCGAACTACGGCGAGGAGTCCAAGGACCCCAAGCGCAACGTGCCGCGCGCGCTGTACATCTCTGTGATCGGCCTCGGCATCTTCTACACGCTGACGTCCTGGGCCGGTATCAGCGGCTACAGCCATTTCTCGCAGGCGGTCAACGTCGCGCAGAACAACAGCGCCAACTTCTTCTTCCTGCCGGCGCTGCATTACTCCGGCGCGTTCCTCAAGGGCGTGCTCAGCTGGCTGATCATCACCGGCTCGTTCGCGTGCGGCATGGCGTTCCACAACACGACCGCGCGCTACATGTACTCGCTCGGGCGTGAGCGGGTCCTGCCGACCAAGCTCGGCCGGACCCACCGGACCCACAAGAGCCCGCACATCGCGTCGACGACGCAGTCGGCGGTCGCCGCGGTCATCCTGCTGCTGTTCGTCGTGTTCGCGCCGGTTGACAACAAGCTCGGCGGCGGCGACTCCGTCGGCTACCTGCAGGTCTACGGCTTGATGGCGGTGATGGGTGTGGTGTCGATCCTCGCGATTCAGGCGCTCGTCTCGCTGGCGATCTTCAACTACTTCCGCACCCACCATGCGGAGTCGCATCACTGGTGGACGACGATCACCGCACCCGTGATCGCCGTGATCAGCCAGTTGATCGTCCTGTACCTGGCGATCAGCAACCTCGACTTCCTCGGCGCCGGCTACGGCTACGCGAAGTGGCTGGTCTGGGGCGACCTCGCGATCTTCGTGGCGGGGCTCGTCTACGCGTTCTGGCTGAAGTCTCGGGACCGGGCGAAGTACGAGACGATCGGTCGGATGATCAATCAGGGGATGGATCAGGTCTGATCCATCCAGCGGCGTCCGGACGCACGCGGCGGCGCGACCGCGGCGTGTCCGGACGCCGACCATCCGCAGAAGAATGCCAATTCACAGGCGGGGGGTGCCGGTGAATTGGCATTCTTCACCCGCTAGGGGCACCTCGACCGACGCGGCGGAGGGCCTTGGCGCTCAGAGGACCTCGACCGAGGAGGCGACGACGCTGGCGGTCCTCGGCGCCGAGCCGGCGCGGACGACGATCCGGACGCGGTCGCCGCGGAACAGATCGTGCGAGCGCTCGAACGGCACGCCCGCGGCGTCCCACGCCGTCCGCGAGATCGCAACCAGCGAGGCGCCACGGGGAACGCCAAGCAGCCTCGCCTCCGCGGTTCCGGCGGCGACGACCTCGATCCGCTCCTCGGCCTCTCCGGGCTCCAGTCCGTACTGCGTCTGCAGCAACTCGTACAGCGAGACGCTGAGCGAATGGTCGAGCAGGCCCGGGAACCGCACGGCAGGAAAGCTCGCGCGCTCAAGCGAGATCGGCTCGCCGTCGGCCAGCCGCACTCTGACGACCTCGTGCACGAGCGCACCCGCGCCCAGCTCAAGCGCCCCAGCCACCTCTTCCTCTGCCGCCGCCGTCGCGGTCGAGATCACGCGCGCGTCTGACTGAAATCCCTGCCGGCGCAGATAGGCCGGCAGCCCCGCGAGGCTCGTGAGGTCGCGCTCGACCTTGCGCTCGGCGACGAAGATCCCGCCGGCGCGGCCCCGGACCCGGCGGATCGCACCGGTGCGCTCCAGTTCCGCGAGTGCCGCGCGCACGGTCGAGCGGGAGACATCCAGGCGTTCGGCGATCTCCCGCTCGGCACCCATCCGCTCTCCTGGCGCCAGCTCTCCATCGGCGATCTCGCTCCGCAGGCGGTCGCGGACCGTGATCGCGGCCGGACCGAGGGAAGGCACCACGTGCCGGGCTACCCCGCCTCCAGGGCCTCGATCGACTCCGGCAGGATCTGGCCGCCGTCGACGACGATCGTCTGGCCGGTGATGTACGCGGCTTCATCGGTCGCGAGGAACAGCGCCGCGTTGCCGATGTCGGCGACGGTCCCGAGGCGCCTCAGCGGGATCGAGGCCTCCATCGTCGCGCGATACTCGGCGCCCAGGTCGGCGAGCCCCTCGGTCTCGACGTTCCCCGGCAAGACCGCGTTGACCGTGATCGCATGCTTGGCGAGCTCGATCGCCGCCGTCCGCAGGAAGCCGAGTTGTGCGGCCTTGGTGGCGCCGTAATGCGACCACCCGGGAAAGCCGGTGATCGGGCCGGTGATCGATGAGGTGATGATCACCCGGCCGTGACCGCTGCGTGCGAGGTCTCCGATCGCGGCCTTGACGGCCAGCATCGTGCCCTTGACGTTGGTCGCGAAGATCGAGTCGATGTCCTGCTCGCTCATGTCCTCCAGGCGGGCGGCTGGAAACACTCCGGCGTTGGCGCACAGGATGTCCAGGCTCCCGAAGCGCTCGACGGTCTCTCGCACCATCCGCTCGGTGTCGGCCGCGAGTCCCACGTCGGCCTGGATGAACGCGACATGGGCTCCACCGTCCCCGAGATCAGCGACGGCGCCGTCGCCCGCCGCCTGATCGCGCCCGGCGATCGCGACGCGCGCCCCCGCCTGCAGGAACGTACGGGCGATGCCCTTGCCGATTCCCTTGGTGCCGCCGGTCACGAGCACCGTCCGGCCTGCCACTGGTGTGAACAAGATGCGGCCTCCTCTACGAAGACGGGTAGGTGTATCTGGACAAATAGTCCTCGGCGAGCGCGCAGGTGCCGGCCGTGAATCCGGCGCCGAGCTCGGCTGCCTCAGTCGCAAACGTGTGGTGAGACCCGATCCAGGCGACGAGCAGCAGCCGGCGCAACATCACGAACGTCTGCAGCTCAGCTTCGGAGGCGTCATCGAGCTCGGCGACCGCGCGGTAGCCGCGGACCCACGCGTCGCGCAGCTCGGGCACGCGCGGATGGTCCTCCATGAATGAGACCGCGGTCGCAAAGTCGTACATGTACCAGGAGAAGCCGCAGTCGTCGAAGTCGATCACCCGGACGTGCCCGTCGTCGATCAGCAGGTTCGCGAGCCGGATGTCGGCGTGCACGAGCCCGAAGCGCTCGCTGTCCTGGCCGAAGGCTTGCAGGCGCGCCGCGATCGTCTGATCGAGGCGCTCGAGCAGCGCGCGCTCCTGCACGCCGATGCCGAGGCCGTCCTGCCACGCATCCCAGTGCCCCCGCGTCCCCAGCGTGGTGTCGTAGTCCCACCTCGGCCTGCTGAAGCCGGGGGGGCGCGCCCAACGACGGACGTGCCCGTGCATGTGCGCGGAGATCGAGCCGAGGATCTCGAACTGGCCGGTGGCGGCGCGGCCGTCGTCGAGGTCCGGTTCGACACCGTCGAGCCACTCGAACATCACGACGTTGCGAGGGGGCAGGCCCGGGGCGCTCGCCGACACGACGCGTGCGCCGTCGGCGGCAGGCACCACGGGCGGCGTGTCAACGACGCCGTCCTCGCGCAGCGCGTCGATCCACAGCAGCTCGGACTCGATCTGCTGAGCGTCGCGATAACCCGGGCGGTGGACCCTCAAGGCGAAGCGCGAGCCGGTCGCAGGATCCTCCACGCGGTAGGTGTGATTCTCGGAGACGTTGCAGAGCATGACTGTGGCCTCCGCGCCGATGCCGAAGCGCGGGAGCGCCGCGTGTGCCAGCTCGACGATCCGGTCCTGCTCTGAGTTCATGTCCTCTCCGTGTGATCGCGTCCTGAGACCTCGCCGAGAACGCGGCCGATCTCCTCGCGCGCGAGCACGATATCCGAGGTCTCGCCGGCGAGATAGAGCCGGCCGGCGGCGCCGATCATCGACACGCTGACGAGCGTCAGCGACGGCGCCGCTCGCTCGGCCGCGTTCGCCGCCGCCGCGGCGAACAGCGCAGGGGCAACTTCGACCACCAGCAGGCTCTGACCTGGCAGCAGCATCGACGCTTCCCGGTTGCGGTTGATGATCACCGCGTGCTGATCGGTGACGTCCTCGATCACGCCCATGTAGGTCACCCGCGGGCGCAGCGCGTCCTGCGCTCGCGCGCCGATCCCGTCGAGGATCGCCTGCCCCGCTCGCTGCACCGCGTCCTGGTCTGCGGCATGAACCTCGAGCACACCGAACTGACGCTCGACGAAGTGGATGCCCGGCTCGACCTCCGGCACCGCCTTCAGCGCGAGGTCGATCACGCGCTCGATCGCCAGCGCCGGCGCAACCTCCACGATCAGCGCGTGATCACCCTCGATCGGTGGATAGCCTCGGGCCCGCGTGGGCGTCCCGAGGTATGCGGCGAACTGCTGGCCGAGATCCGGCATCGGGAGATAGACGCGGAGCTCGACGGGCGTCTCGGGGGCGGTGGCCACGGGACCGGCTAGGACGGATCGGTGAAGTACTTGCCCAGCTCAGGATGCGGCCGGGGAATGACGTGCACGGACAGCAGCTCGCCGACGGTCGAGGCGGTTTCCGCACCCGCCTCGGTCGCGGCCTTGACCGCCCCGACGTCGCCGCGGACCACGACTGCGACGAGCCCGTCGCCCACTTCTTGGCGCGAGACGATCGTCACGTTCGCCGCCTTGACCATCGCGTCGGCCGCTGCCAGCGCGGCAACGTAGCCCTTCGTCTCGACCATGCCGAGCGCTTCGCTCATGTCACCTCTCCTTGTGCTTGCGTCTGGTTGTCTGCAACTGGCCCTGACGCGGCCTCGGGAACCTCGTCAAGCGAGCCGATGATCAAGGCGTCGATCGGGGGGTGCTCGGGCGCGAACCAGCCCGAGGCGACAGAGCCGCTGGCGACCAGCACGCGCTCCCCGAGGCCGCTACCAAGGATGTCGAAGGCGATCAGCCGTGCGCCCTCGTCGGTCTCCACCTCGAGGAAGGCGCCGCGCGGAATGCTCTGCACGCGTCGCGTGGCCCACACCGATCCCGTCACCGTCGCCTTCAGCATTTGCCCTCCCGTTCGATCTCGATGCCGAGAGCGCGGACCTGGTCGCGCGCGAGCGGCGTGAGGACGGCGCCACGCGCGAGTACCAGCCGCGCGCCTTTCGCCGCCGCCTCGCGCACCGCACGTTCGGTGACCGCGCCCTTGGAAATTCGGACCGTGGCGGTGGCCGCGCCGTTATGATTGGTGCCCGTGCCGGGCATCCCCCCGGGCGAGCGCTGCAGCGTGAAGCGCAGCCGGCCTGCACGGATCGCGCGGCGGTCACGCGGGCTCTCCAGACGGGAGATGAGCGCGCCGACGAAGCGCTGGAGATCGTCGTCGGTGTCGATCGTCACGGCTTCGACGCTGCCGTCCGACGGTTCCTCGACGGCCGGCGGCACGGTCGCCGCGCGTTCACCGATCACTTCCCCCGGCGCGGGCGGAGCGGTCCAGGTCGACGGTCGCAGCACGGCGGCGACCGGAGGCGCCGGAACCATCGGGACAACGTCCTCGGGGTGTCCGCCGTTGCCGTTGACGCGCGGATCGGCCGGGCACTGCGCCAGCATCTCGGGGACGAGTTCGCGCAGGACCTCGCGGGCGACCTGGCGCATCTTCTCAACGGGGTCGGATTCGGTCATCGCACCCCTCCCAACGAGCCGGTCGCCGCATCAGCTGCCGTGCGCACATCGGCCTCCTTGCCACTCAGGTAGACCCGCCCGGTCGCGCCGATCATCCGGTAGTCGACGACCTTGATCTGGGCGGCCTTCTCCGCCTCGTTGACGGCGAGGATCGCGTAGGAGGCGGGCTGCATCTCGAGCACGAACAGCGACTCGCCGGGCAGCGCCATCGACCCGAGCTTGTTGCGGTTGATCAGGAACGCGTGCTGGTGATCGAGCCGCGAGATCAGCTTTGCGGCCAGGATCGTCGGCGAGACCGCCTCCGTGGGGACTGCGCCCAAGGCGTCGAGCACGGCGTCATGGGCCGACTCGACGGCAGCCGTCGAGCGCGAATGAAACTCGAGGTAGCCGAACTGGCGCTCGACCACGAGGATGCCGGCCTGCGCCTCGGTGTGCTTGAGCACGACGTCGGTGAGCGGCTCGATGTCGAGGCCGGGAGCGATCTCGATCACGCCGGCCGCCATCCGCGTGCGGGGCAGACGGCCGCGGACCCACGTGCCGAGATAGCACATCGTCTGCGGCTGCAGCTGATCGATGAAGATCGAGGATCGGAGCTCGGCCATCACTACCCCCGGACGACCTCGCGCAGCTCCTGCAGGATCAGCCGCCGCAGCTCCTCGCGAGAGACTGATGCCTCGCCGCCCGCACCGCCGCCCGGCACGGGCGCGGGATTGCCGGCGGGCGCCGTCGGCGGCATCGCCGACCACGGCTCCAGTCCCGTGAAGTCGCCGAACGTCCGCGCCGGATCGGAGCTGTAGGCGACCTGGGTCCACTGGATGAGATCGCGGGGCTGGAGGTTCTCGGTCAGCGAGGAGCTCCCGAAGAAGCCCGTGCCGATCGTCATCGTCGGCGCCAGGTGGGTGTCAAGGCCGGCGGAGCCGGTGCTGCCGGGCGCGTTGACGCTCACCCGCAGGACTCGCAGTGCCGCACCGTAGGCGAGGATCGCCGCCGGGGATTGCGAGTGGATCACCGCTGAGTGGCCGGCGCCGCCGATCCGAAGCAGCGCCCGCGCGGCCTCGATTCCCCGCGGGACGTCCGGCACCCTGACCATGCCCAGCAGCGGGAACAGCTTCTCGCGGGCGAGCGCCTCCTCGGGCACGATCAACTCGAACGGCGCGACGAGCACCCGGGTCCCGCGGGGGACCCTGACCCCCGCCGCCTGCGCCAGCGTCAACGCATCCTTGCCCGCCAGGTCGGTCTCGATTTGCCCCTCCGGATAGCAGCTGGCACGGATGCGGTCGGTCGCCTCGGCGTCGAGCACGTGGGCGCCGTGGCGGCCAAACTCGCTGATCAGCGCGCTCGCGATCGACTCCTGCGCGATCACCGTCGACTCGTTCGTACACAGAATCGAGTTGTCAAATGATTTCGACTCCGCCAGGCACGCAGCGGCACCCGCGACGTCAGCGGTCTCCTCGACGAATGCGGGCACGTTTCCGGGGCCGACACCGAGCGACGGATTGCCCGAGTGATAGGCCGCGCGGACGACGCCGGTGCCGCCGGTCGCGACGATCAGATCTGTGCCCGGGTCCGCCATCAGACTCTCGATCAGCGGGATCGTCGGTTCCTCGACCACTTGCAGGCAGCCGTCAGGCGCACCGGCCGCGACCGCCGTGTACGCCATCAGCCGGACCGCCTGCACCGACACCCGGCGGGCCATCGGGTGCGGTGAGACGACCACCGCGTTGCGCGTCAACAGCGCCAGCATGACCTTGAAGTAGACGGCGGCGATCGGGTTGGTCGACGGGGTCAGCGCGAGGATCACACCCGCCGGTTTGGGCACCTCGACGAGCTTTCGCTCCGGGTCGATCCGGGCGCCGACGTAATCGTTGTCGCGATAGCGTTCGAAGATCCCGCGTGAGCAGGCCTCGTTCTTGCGCCGCTTGTGCTCGACGACGCCCATGCCCGTCTCCTCGACCGCGTCGTGCGCAAACCTTTCTGCGTTTTGGTACGCGACCTCCGACACCGCTTCGGCGATCCGGCGCGTTTGATTGCGGTCATAGACCGCAAATGCACCGGCCGCCCACCGCGCCCGCTGGAGCATCATCCGAGCGCGTGGTGCTCCGGGAACCTCCGCCGGCGTGGCGTCCCTGATCGCTGCCTCGCGCACGCTCATGCGGTCACCGCCACGCTTCGCGAGGGCGTCGCGCGTGCCTCCGCGCGTGCAAGCTCGATCGCCACGGCCGTGCGGTCGAGCACTTCGTCGACGAGATCCGGACCGAGCAGGATCCCGGGCTTGAACTGCAGCACCCGGGGGTCAAGCGTCGAGAAGATCGCCCACACCCCGTGCTCGTAGAGGTGGCGCATCACGAGCTTGGCGCCTTGGGGGTGATCGAACTCGAGTCCCATCACGACTCCGTCCTGACGAATTCCGACCAGCCAGTCTGGGTACAGCTCCTGGATCGCCCGCAGTCCGCGGCGAAAGCGATCGGCGATGTAGTGAACGATCGAGCGCACCTCGGGTCGGCCGCAGATCTCGAGCACCTTCAGCGCGACGATGCAGCCGAGCTCGGCGCCGCCGCCGGTGGAGATGTGTCCGAAGCCGTCCTCCTTCAGCCACCGCGAGCATTCCTCGGAGACGACGGTGCAGGCGATCGGGTACATGCCCCCGGTGATCCCCTTGCCGACGACCATGATGTCGGGCTCGATCCCGGCCTTGGCAACCCCCCACATCTCGCCGGTGCGCATCAACCCGGTCTGCACCTCATCTGCGATGTAGAGCGCGTCGTAGCGCTCGCACAGGCGCTTGACGGCTTGCAGGTAGCCGGGTTCGGGGAGCGGAAACCCGTAGGTCGCGGGGATCGTCTCGATGATCACCCCGGCGACGTCACCGCCGCGCAGCGCCGCCTCCATCGCGTCGAGGTCGTTGAATGGAACCTGCGTGAACTCCTCGGGCCGGTCGGCCAGGAACAGGGTCGAGAAGCGATCGTCGCCGGTCGCCACCGCGAGTCCGGTGTGCCCGTGGTAGCCCTTCAGGATCGAGACGATCTTGCGCCGCTGCCGGGTGTGGCGGGCCGTCTTGATCGCGATGTCGATTGCCTCGCCGCCGCCCGATCCGTACACGACCCGCCGAAGGTTCGGCGGGCAGGTGGCGACCAGCGCTTCGGCGAGCGCCGTGCGGGCCAGCGCCGGGAAGTGATGGTTGCCGATGTCGAAGCGACCCATCGCCTGCTCGAGCGTGGCGATCAGCTCGGGGTTGCGATGCCCGAGGTTGTACGTCCCGCCGTTGAGGTGCAGGTCGATCAGACGCCGTCCCGCCATGTCCCAGAACAGATAGCCTGCGCGCCGATCGATCACCAGATCGACGCCAGCCTCCTGCCAGAACCGTGTCTTGTCAGGGTTCCAGAACTCCTCGGAGCGCCGAAGGAAGTCCGCCTTCGAATCGTAGGAGAAGAAGCCGTAGTCGTACATGGCTGACCGGGGCGCCGCTCGGCGCCGCCGGACCGTACCATTTCACAGCGATTATCTCTAGACCATTATCACTAAAAGGTTCGAGCGCGCTATGAAAGTGCTCGCGCTCATTCACCACGAGGTCGCGGGCAGCGGCGTCTTCGCCGACGAGGTCGTGCGGCGAGGCCATCAGCTCGACGAATGGCTTCCCGCGGCAGGGCAGCCGCCGCGCCCGCTGGCGGAGTACGGGGCGGTCATGGCGTTCGGCGGCGGCATGCAAGCTGATCAGGAGAACCGCTATCCGTGGCTGCGGGTGGCGCTTGACCTGCTCGGAGAGACGCTCGCGCGCGGCGTGCCGACCCTCGGCGTGTGCCTTGGCGGCCAGATGCTGGCCCGGGCCGCCGGCGGTGCCGTCGGGCCCGCCGCGGAAGCGGAATGGGGCTGGCGCGCGGTCGAGCTCACGCGGGACGGGAGCGAGGACCCGCTGTTCGCCGGGCTTGAGCGCACGTTTGATGTCTTCCAGTGGCACTCGTATGCGTTCGAGCTGCCACCGGGCGCAGTCTCGCTGGCACGCAATTCCGTCTGCCTGCAGAGCTTCCGGGTCGGAGCCTGTGCGTGGGGAGTGCAGTGGCATCCGGAGGTCACCGCCGAGACCGTGCTGCGCTGGGCCAACCACCACCCGCCCGCACCCGACGGGGTCCCGGTCACGATCGACGAAAAATACGGTGGGTTTGACGACCACCCCCGTTGATGCGTGGCCGGCAGCCCGACCTAGACGACGACTCGCTTCTCGATCCCGGCGAATCGCGCGGCATCGACGAGCACCGAGCGCATCGCGTCGACGATCTCGTCGAGCACCGCGTCGTCGCTGATCAACGGCGGCGCGATCTGCAGGACGGCGTCGCCGCGGTCGTCGGCGCGCGCGATCAGGCCTGCCTCCCGCAGCCGCATCGGCATGAACCCGCGCAGCAGTCGTTCGCGCTCGTCGGCGTCGAAGCGGGTGCCATCTTCGTCCTTGACCAGCTCGGCCGCCCAGAAGAAGCCCTCGCCGCGAACGTCGCCGACGATCGGCAGCTCCCGCAGCGCATCCATCCGCTCGGCGAGTCCAGCTTCGCGGGCCCGCACGTTCTCCAGCACACCGTCACGTTCGAAGATCTCGATGTTCTTGAGCGCGATCACCGCGCACAGCGGGTGCCCGCCGAAGGTGATTCCGTGGAGCAGCGCGCGCTTGTCCTCGTACAGCGGCTGCGCGACGCGATCGGAGACGAGCACCGCGCCCATCGGCGCGTATGCGGACGTCAGGCCTTTCGCGATCGTGATCAGATCAGGCGTCGCTCCACAGCGGGTGACGCCGAACCATTCGCCCAACCGTCCGCAGCCGCTGATCACCTCATCGGCGACCAGCAGGATCCCGTAGCGGTCTGCGATCTCGCGCAAACCCGCCCAGTACCCGGGCGGCGGCACCAAGCAGCCGCCGGCGTTCTGAACGGGCTCGGCGATGATCATCGCGACGGTCTCAGGCCCCTCCTCGAGCAGCACCGCTTCCAGCTCGCCGAGCAGCTTGCTCGTCAGCTCCGCGCCCGTCTGGGCACTGCGGAACGGATTCGTATTCGAGACGTGCCGGGTCGTGATCGCGGGCGGTCCAAAGAGCTCCTTGAATGGCTGGACCCCGGTCAGCGCCAGCGCTCCGAGGGTGACGCCGTGGTAGGCGACCTTGCGCGCAATCGCCTTGTGGCGCTCGGGCTGCCCGTTGGCCACGTGGAACTGGCGGACGATCTTCCAGGCCGCCTCGACCGATTCTGATCCACCGGAGGTGAAGAAGACCTTCCCGATCCCCTCCGGCGCCAGTCCGGCCACCCGGTCGGCCAGCTCGAGCGCCGGCGGGTGGGCCGTCGACCACAGCGTGTTGAACGCCAGGCGCTCGAGCTGCTCGCGGGCGACTGTGGCCATCTCCGAGCCGTACGAGTAGCCGATCTGCGCACAGAACAGGCTCGAGAGCCCGTCGACGTATCGCCGGCCTTTGGTGTCGAACACGTACGGACCTTCGCCGCGCTCGAGCACGAGCAACTCGGACCCCCCAGGCGCAAAATCACCATTACGGGTGAAGTGCAACAAGGCCGAGCTCTGCTGTACGTCCTCCACGTCATCCACCGCCTTCAGGTTCAACCGATCTCAGTCGTCAGTGCGCAGGTTGCACCAGCTGGCGCCCGATCACAAGCTGCACCGCGTCACAAACCGCTGCAACCGGTAGGCCGATGTGACGCAAACGGTGCGGGCAGGATCAGCTAAGTGGCACTGTTCAAGCTCTCTCGTGGTGAGCGTCGTGGTTTGGGACAAGAACACAACTAATTTGAGTGACACACTTATAATACCGGAACGCCGCCGTACCCCACCCGTAGTTTGTGCGGCCTGAGATCCGGGACCTCGACGGATGTCACGTGGCAGCGACCTACCTAGGGTTGTTCCCCTCGTGGGATGGGTCGAGCTTGATCGAGGCGGGTCGAGGCGCTGATGGCGGCCGATCGCTCACCCGCTCATGCTTTCGGCACAGCGCTGCTGGCCTCGATCCTTCAGTGCTCCGACGCTGCGATCGCGGGACTGAGCCCCGACGGCGTGATCGAGACGTGGAACGGCGGCGCCGAGTTGCTCTACGGCTATCGCGCCGAGGAGGCGCGCGGGCAGGCGATCGCGATTCTTGAACCGTCTGATCAGCCGGCCACCACCGAGCACGTGCATTGCGCACACGTAGCGGGAACAGTCCGGTTCGAGACGACGCACATCCGCAGCGACGACACTCCGGTGGACGTCGAGGTGACGATCTCGCCCGTCCGGCACGGCGGCGCTGTGGCCGGCGTCGCGTACCTGGCGCGCGACGTCAGCGAGCGCCGGCGCGCGGAGCGTGAGCTCGAGCGTCTGGGTCAAGCCGCCGAGCACGCCCACGAAGCGATCGTCTCGATCGATCTCGACGGCCGCGTGTGTCATTGGAACCCCGGCGCACAGCGCCTGTTCGGCTGGAGCGAGGCCGAAGCGGTCGGGCGCACGCTCGACCAGCTGGCCGTGAGCAGCGAGGACATGCACGACGCTCTGCGGCGCATCCAAACCGGCGAGCGGTCGTTTCAGCGCGAGCTGCAGCTTCGCCGGAAGGACGGCAGTACCGTTGATGTGCTGACCGCCTCGTCCCCATGGAGAGTCGATGGTCGGCTGATCGGCGCAACGAGCATCACGACCGACATCAGTGAGCGAAAGCGCGCCGAGCAGGCCGCCGCCCGCCTCGCGGCAATCGTCGAGTCATCGAATGACGCAATCATCGGTGAGACGCTTGAGGGGGAGATCACAAGCTGGAACGCAGCCGCGGAGCGGATCTACGGCTACCGCGCCGCCGAAGCAGTCGGGCGCAACATCTCGATGCTGCTGGCACCAGGCCATGACGACGAGCTCGCGCGGCTTCTCGCCAGCATCGCAGCCGGGGAACGCACGACGAACCTCGAGACCAAGCGGCGATGCAAGGACGGCTCCGAGATCGACGTGTCGTTGACGGTGTCGCCGATCCTTGCTCCTGACGGGACGATCGTCGGCGCGTCGGCCGTAGGTCACGTGATCACCGAGCGCAAACGATCCGAGCGGGCGCGCGAGCGCGCGCTCGCCGAACTCGAGGAGGCGCAACGGATCGCGCGCTTGGGGTCGTGGTCCTGGGATCCCGAGTCCGACGAGGCGATGTGGTCGACGCAGATGTACGAGGTCTTTGGTCGGGACCCGGCGCTCGGCCCTCCCGCGAGCGAGGCGTTCTGTGCGTACCTGCACGAGGCTGACCGCGAGCGCGTGATGTCGGGCTATGAGCGCGTGTTCGGCGGTCGCCCCGGATGGGAGCTCGACTACCGGATCGTTTCCGGCGACGGAGCGCCACGGACCGTGCACGCGCTCGGATATGAGGATCCCGCTCGCCCCGGCTGTTATCTGGGCACAGTCCAGGACGTCACGGCCCAGCGGCAAGACGAGCGCGAGCGGCTCGAGCTTCGTGAGGCCAGTGCCCGGGCGGAGAGCGCGAACCGCGCCAAGAGCGAATTCCTGGCGCGCATGAGCCACGAGCTGCGGACTCCCTTGAACGCGATCATCGGTTTCAGCCAGCTGCTCAAGCTGGAAGGTCTCGAGCACCGTCAGATCGAGCACGTCGACTATGTCCTGACCGCCGGGAGCCACCTCCTCGAACTGATCGATGAGGTGCTTGACATCGCGCGGATCGAGGCAGGCCATATGTCGATCTCGCCCGAGCCGGTGCCGCTGGGTCACACCGTCAGCGAGGCGCTTGCGCTCGTCGATCCGATGGCGCGCGGTGCTGACATCACCCTGAACCTCAACACGGTGGGGCTTGCCGATGACGGCCACGTGCACGCGGATCGTCACCGGCTCAAGCAGGTCCTGCTGAATCTGCTTTCGAACGCGATCAAGTACAACCACACCGGCGGTTGGGTCGACGTCTCGTTCGCGATCACCGACGGCGGGCGTGTTCGCACGCTGATCTCCGACAGCGGCATCGGGATTCCGCCCGAGCGGCTGACGAGATTGTTCGAACCGTTCGACCGGCTCGGGGCGGAGTTGACCGCGGTCGAAGGTACGGGCCTCGGGCTGACGCTCTCGCAAGGCCTCGTCGAGGCGATGGGTGGCACGATCGAGGTCGCGTCCGAGCCTGGAGTCGGAACCACGTTCTGCGTCGAACTGGCGCCCGCCGAGCGCCCCGGCGGCGCGCACCATCAAGCGGTGCTCGACCGGGAGCTGGCCGCCCTGACGAGCGGCCGCGGCAAGGGCCCTCGAATCCTCTACGTCGAGGACAACCTGTCCAATCTGACCCTGGTCGAGCGGATCCTCGACCGCTACCCCGGCGTCGACCTGATCCCTGCGATGCAGGGCATCCTCGGGCTTGACCTTGCGCGCGAGCATCGCCCGGACTTGATCGTGCTCGATCTGCATCTTCCCGACATGCAAGGCACCGAGGTACTCAAGCGGCTCAAGACGGACCCCGAGACACGAAAGATCCCGGTGATCGTCCTGACAGCTGACACGACCCAGCGCCACGCTGCTCACGTGCGCCGGCTCGGCGCAATCGACTATCTGACCAAGCCGCTGGACGTGCCCCGGTTCCTCGACGCCGTCGCAGCCACCCTCACCCCGGAATCGGCGCGTTAGCACGGCGCGCATGCAGTGCCTGCTCGCCAGAGATGGGACGCGGTCCCGCTAGCTGCTGAGCGGGGTCGACGCCTGCGCCGGGAGGGTTGCCGGAGGGTAACCGGCGAGGATGCACAGCAGCGACCGGTGCAGTTGCTCGTCTGAGTCCGCTGCACCGTACTCGTGCAGCGACGCGGTGAAGGTGGTGGCGGTGTGCGCGTCGGCGGTCGTCGGCGGCTTGGACAGCGGACCGCACAGCGCCGGCGCGGTGGCTTCACCGGGAAGCGCGTTGCTCAGCTCGCTGCGGTCGAGGATGTTGTCGTAGAGGTGGTTGCCGTTGTAGTCGATGCCGTGCACGACGATCACGGCGTTGCCGGCGCGGATCGCGTCGGCGACGCCGGGCCCGACCACGATGTCGCTACGCGTGTAGTTGATGTTCCCGATCGACGGATAGCGCCCGAAGTCGATGATGCTTTTGGGGCTTGTGTCCCCCTGGCTGGTCAGTGCCACCTCCGGGGGGCCATAGAACTTGATTCCGTCGGTAGTGCTGATCGCGAGGTGGCCGTTGTGCGGGCGCGCAGCCGACGCCGGCGGGCAGATGCCCTTGCCGCCGGCATGGATATGCATCGCATGCGCCGCGCCGTTCAACAGTCCATTCGTCTGCAGCGTGACGGTCGCGATGTCGCCGTTCAGCTGGACTCTGGCATCGCCGTTGCCGGTGACCCGGTTGCTCGGCACCGGATCCGCCGCGGCATCGAACCGCTGCCCGGGCGGCTTGCTCGAGCCGCCTGAGCTGACGACGATCACGGCCGCGACGACCACACCGACGAGGACGAGCGCCGCAAGCCCAAGCCACACCTTTCGCCGAGTCGGTGCCCTGCCGGGCGTGGCGACGGGGGCCGGGCCGGCCGGCGCGGCCGGCGCGGGTATCGCCGTCGGCAGCGAAGGGAGCGACGGGGCAGACGATGCCGACGGGGCAGACGATGCCGACGGCGCGGATGCGGCAGACAAAAGCTCAGCCGCGCCGGCCGTCTGCGTGACCGCCGGGTCGGACTCGGGGGGCTCCTGTTCGGCTCGGACCGATTCCGCGGGCGGCGGCAGCGGCACGTCTTCGGACGGCCGCGCCTCACCGGTCGCGACAACGGTCGGCGCTCCCGTGTATCGCGTCCCCCGAAGCGCGGCGGCCGCATCGCGGGCAAAGTCTCCCGCCGACAGGTAACGGTCTTCCGGCTCCTTCGCCATCGCCTTCTCGATCACATCGCCGAAGGTCGGATACAGATCCGCCAGCGCGCCTTCGATCGTGGGCGGCGGCTCGTGGACGTGGGCGAACAGCTTTGCCACCGAGTTCTCGCGCTCGTAAGGGATCTTGCCGCTGAGCATCTGGAAGAACACGCATCCCAGCGCGTAGACGTCGGTGCGCGCGTCGATCTCACCACCGGTGATCTGTTCCGGGGCCATGTAGTCGACCGTCCCGACGACAGCGCCGTGAGCGGTCAGGCCGGCGACGGTGTCGAACCGCTTGGCGACTCCGAAGTCGGTCAGGTACGCATGCTCCTCGCCGCCGTGGACCGTGATCAAGATGTTCGCCGGCTTTACATCGCGGTGGACGAGCCCGCGTGCATGCGCAGCATCGAGCGCCCCGGCGCATTGCGCCAGCAGCTCGACCGCGCGGCCGGGATCGATCGGTCCCGACTTCTTCAGGACATCGCGCAGGTCGGTGCCGTGGATGAAGTCCATGACGAAGAACAGAAGCCCGTCCTGCTCGCCGGCGTAGTGGATGCCGACGACGTTGGGATTCGTGATCGACGCGGCGATCCGCATCTCGCGCTTGAACCGTTCCCGGAACGCTTCATCGCCCGCCAGCTCGGGTGCAAGCACCTTCAGCGCGTAGATCCTGTTGAGGGCGACGTTCGTGGCGCGGTAGACCACTCCCATGCCGCCACGGCTGATCAACTCGTCGATCCGGTAGCCGCCGATGACGAACCCACGCTCGAGCTGACTGCCTCTCAATTCCATCCCCATTTCCTCGACTTTCGCGCCGATTCACCCCGCCTGCCACAGAAACCCGTTGCCGCCCCGAGAGTAGCGAGGGTCGCCCCCTACCGCAATAATCTCAGCGGTGCCCGATGCAGCGCGCAGGCTCCGAGAAGCAGATGTCGATCCAGATCCGCTGCGGCAGTTCGCATCGTGGTTCGGAGAGGCTGAGCTGAGCGGCATGCCGCAGCCCGAGGCTGCGGCCGTCGCGACCGCTTCGGCTGCCGGGGCGCCGTCGGTGCGGATGGTGCTCATCAAGGGCTACGACGAGCGCGGGTTTGTCTTCTTCTCCAGCTACGAGAGCCGCAAGGGACAGGAGCTGGCGGCCAATCCGCAGGCCGCGCTGCTGTTTCACTGGCCGCCGCTCGGACGCCAGGTCAGGATCGAGGGCGCCGTGCAGCGGGTGAGCCCGGAGGAGTCCGCGGCCTATGCTCGCAGCAGGCCACGCGGGAGCCAGGTGAGCGCCCTCGCCTCGTCCCAGAGCCAGGCGATCGAGAGCCGCGGCGTGCTCGAGCGCCGCGTCGCCGAACTGGCCGCGCAGTACGACGGGGCCGACCTGCCGGTGCCCGATTCATGGGGCGGCTACCGGCTCACGCCGGAGCGCTACGAGTTCTGGCAGCACCGGGCCGACCGGCTTCACGACCGGCTGCGGTACGCCCGCCGTGTAGGCAATCGCTGGACGATCGAGCGCCTCGCGCCGTAGGCCGCGGTGGCCAGAACGAGCGCGGCGACCGCGGCGATCGCGGCGATGCCGCCCAGCCGTCCAGCCGGATTCGTGCTCGCACGCGCCGCCGGCCGCGCGGCAGCCGGCCTGATGACAGCGAGCGTCCGCGTGTCGATCGTCGCCAGTACGCGACGGCGGAACGTCACCAGCAACCGGTCATCGCCGGGAATGAGCCGCAACCTCGCATCCCACGGGTTGGCATCGAGGAAGGCTGGCAGGTCGATGCATCGTGCCGTTCGCCCGGCGGTGTCGAGCGCGTGCACGAACGGACGGCCGTTGCCGTCATACAGCGTGTATGCCCACCGGCCATCGGCGCTCGACACCCTCGTCATCGGGTTGCCACGCATTGCTTCGCCGCGGTCGTGCGGATCGACAATGTCGTCCGGCAGCAGCCGCCCGCTGCGGACATCGAGCGCGCGCACACGGTACCTCGTCGGGTCGACGCGGGAGGTGTACTGGATCAGGTACAGCCAGCGGCCGTCGGGGGCGATCGCGTCGAAGCTGAAGTCCCCACGCAGCCGGATCAGCCTGCGGAGCCCGAGCGTTCCGGAATCGATCACGGCGAGCGTCGTCCGCGGCTGGGGAAACGTCGTCCGCGGCCGGATCAACACGAGCGTCCTGCCGTCCCCCGAGAGCCCGGAAGGGGATCCGTCGTAGGCGACGAGCGGAACCGCAAACTTGCCCGCAAGGCGCGCCGCGCGGATCACGCGTCCGGTTGACGAGAGCCGCGACAGACGCGTCTGGAAGCGCGAGAATCGCGCGGTGTACCTGAATCCTCCGACCGCGCTGCCCACCGACGTGCTCGTCGGCGCGATGCCGAGCACGGGAAGGCCGTCGGCGTGGCTGCTCGCCGGCGCCGCGAGGACCGCGAGGACCGCGAGCATTGCAGCGATGAGGGGCAGTCTTGGGCGCATGTCTGCATCGGTTTACGCTTGCCCGATGCCGGCAGGTCCATGGACCTCTTGCGGGCGCCCCGACGTACAACTGACGATGGGAATCGATCGCTGGCGGACGGGCTGAGCCGATGAGTGCCGTCGCGGAAACGCTCGCGGCCGAGCGCTCGGCGCCGCCCAGGACGGCGTCGCAGCGCCGCAGCGAGCGCGCGCTGATCCGCGGCGCGCAGGCGGGCTGCGAGGCGGATCTCGAAGAGCTGTTTCGCCGTCACTGGCGGCGGGCGTACCGTGCCGCGTTCCTGATCGTGCACGATCACGCGGCCGCGGAGGACATCGCGCAGGAGGCGTTCGTCTCTGCGATCCGCACGCTTGACCGCTTCGATCGCCGCCGCCCGTTCGCGCCGTGGCTCGGCCGGATCGTCACCAACCGGGCAATCGACTGGACCCGGTCCCGCGCGGCCAGACGCGAGGTCGACGAGGACCCGCCAGACTGCGCGGCCGCCGACCCCAAGGGGCTCGGCGCGTACTCCGAGGAGGTCGTGCGGGCGCTCGCAGAGCTCTCGCCCGAGCACCGCGCCGTCGTCGTCATGCGCTACGTGCTCGAGTACACACCGGGGGAGATCGCCGAGGCGCTCGAGCTGCCGCGAGGAACGGTCAACTCGAGGCTCCGTCGCGGGCTGGATGTGCTCGACGCGCGGCTGCGGGAGGCGGGACTGCAATGAGCTCATCGTCACTCGAGCGCGAGCTCCGCATGCTCGAGGCGCCTGATGAGGACGCCGCGCAGCGCCGTGCCTGGGAGACAGTGCGGACGGCGTACCACCAGCGCGAGCCGGCGCCCCACCGGCGCAGCCGGTGGCGCTTCGCGCCGGTGCCCGTCGCGGTGGCGATCGCGACCGCGCTGGCGCTCTCGCCGGCGGGCGCCGCGGTGCACCGCTGGATCGACCACACGCTCGGGGTGCGCCACGCGCATCCCGGTGTGTTCTCGCTGCCGGCCCCGGGCCGGCTGCTCGTGTCCGGTCATGCGGGCACGTGGACGGTGTCCGCCGACGGCGTCAAGCGCCGGCTCGGTCCTTGGCCCGAGGCGACCTGGTCGGCGCACGGCAAGTACGTGCTCGTCGCAGGCCGCGACCAACTCGTCGCAACCGACACGCGCGGGACGCCGCGCTGGTCGATTTCACGGCCGGCGGTCCGGTTCCCCCGGTGGTTTGCGCCCGACGGCTATCGAGTCGCGTATCTGAGCGGGAGCACGCTGCGCGTGATCGCCGGCGACGGCACGAACGATCGCCTGCTCGCCGTCGATGTCCCCCGGATCGGACCGGCATGGCGATCGGGGCACGCCTACGAGCTCGCGTATGCGAGTTCTCGGCACGTCGTCGTGGCACGCGATGTCGACAGCGGCATCGTTGCGTGGACACGGCACATCAGTGCGCGCATCGATTCGCTCGCGTGGTCAGGTGATGGCTCCCGCCTGCTGGTCATGACGCGGACGGGCGTGCTCGTGCTCGATGGGAGCGGCCGGCCGATCGCCGAGCTCGGCGCCGGCGAGCGCGCGACCGACGCCGCGCTTGCACCGGATGGCCGCTCGGTGGCGATCCTGAGCCGCGGCCAGGTGACGCTCACTGCACTGCCACCGCGGGCGCGCGTCGTGCGGCGCGTGTTCGGGGGCGACGGGCTCCGCGAGCTGGCATGGTCACCGGATGGGCGCTGGCTGCTCGTCACGTCGCCGGCGGCGGATCAGTGGGTGTTCATCCATGCCGTCGGTAGGCCCCGGATCAGCGCGGATTCTCAAATCGCACAGCAGTTCGCCGGCAGCGGCGCGGCCTTCCCGAACCTCGACGGATGGTGTTGCACGACGGGCGGTGGTGCGTCCGGCTGAGCACGACGGGCGCGCCGTCTAACCTCAGATTCGTGAGCAGCGCAGTCGTTGCAGGGGCCGCACAGACCGCCACGTGGGCGGTCACCGTCAGCAAGCTGGTCAAGCGTTATCCGAAGTCCGCGGTCAACGCCGTCGACGGGATCTCGTTCGCGGTCGCGCCCGGTGAGGTGTTCGGACTGCTCGGACCGAACGGCGCCGGCAAGACCACGACTGTCGGCATGCTGACCACCAGAGTGCGCCCGACCAGCGGCACGGCGAGCGTCGGCGGGATCAATGTCGCATCGGACCCGGTGCAGGCGCGCGCGCAGGCTCGCGGTTGTACCGCAGCGCAGCAACCTCGATCGCTCGATCTCGATCCGCCGCAACCTCACGTTCCACGCCGCCTACCACGGCGTCTCGGCGTCCGAGGCGGAGGCCCGGGCGGATCGCGTGCTCGAGCAGTTCGGGCTGCGCGAGCGCGGAGATGTCAAGCCCGACCTGTTCTCCGGCGGCCAGGCGCAGCGAGTGATGATCGCGCGTGCGCTGATGCACGAGCCGCAAGTGCTGTTCCTCGACGAGCCGACCACCGGCCTTGATCCGGCCGCGCGCCTGTTCGTATGGGATCGGCTCCGCGAACTCCGCGATCGTGGCGTGACGCTGATCCTGACGACACACGACATGCACGAGGCGGCGACGCTCGCCGACCGCGTCGGGATCATGGACCACGGGAAGCTCCTGGCGCTCGACACCCCTGACGAGTTGATCCGCTCGCTGCCGGGCAACTCGACGCTCGAGCTCGTCACACAAGCGCCGGACGGCACAGCAAGTGAGCAACTGCTCAGCGCGTTGGGTGAGCTGCCCGAGGTCGAGCGCGTCGAGTCCGTGCATGAGCAGACCCAGAATGGAGAAGCGCCGACGCTGCGCCTGCGACTGTATCTGTCCGGAGAGGCACCGGGGCTCGTCGCGCCGGCGGCCTCATTGCTCGCGGAGCGCGGGCTGTCGCTGGCTGGTGTCGAACTCGGCGAGCCCTCGCTCGAGGACGTCTTCATCCACCTCACCGGGAGGACGTTGCGATGACGGCGCTCGCGGCCACGCCGGCGATCGCGACCCAGGGCCGCGTGTTCCGCGCGGTGCTGCGGCGCGATCTGTTCGTCACCTGGAAGGAACTGCCTGTGTTCCTCGCGCAGGTGATCCTGCAGCCGCTGTTCCTGCTGTTCGTGTTCGGCAAGGTGCTCGGATCGCTCGGCTACACCCAGAACGGCTACACGGAACTGCTGTTCCCCGGCCTGCTCGCGCTGACGGCTGTGATCACCGGCATGCAGACGCTGGCGTTCCCGCTGGTGGTCGAGTTCGGGTGGACGAAGGAGATCGAGGACCGGCTGCTCGCGCCGATGGCGACAGGGCTGGTGGCCGCCGAAAAGGTCCTGTTCGCGAGCCTGCGCGCAATCGTCGCCGCAGCCCTGATGATCCCGGTCGGGATCCTTGTGCTGGGGTCGATCCCGTGGCGCTGGAGCGGCGTGCCGCTGCTGGTCGCAGCGATGGTGCTCGGCGCCCTGCTCGGCGCTGGGCTCGGGCTGGTGATGGGCACGCTCGTGTCGCCCAACCGGATCAACATCGTCTTCTCGCTCGTGTTCACGCCGTTGCTGTTCACCGGCTGCAGCCAGTACCCGTGGCCGTCGCTGAGCCGGCTGCCGTGGTTTCAGGTGATCACCGCCTGCAACCCGATGACCTACGTCAGCGAGGCGATGCGCGCCGCGCTCGTCCCGAGCGTTCCGCACATCCAACCGTGGGTCTGCCTCGTCGTGCTGGTGGGCGCGCTGAGCGTGCTGATGACGATCGGCGTGCGCGGCTTCTACCGGCGGGCGATCGACTGACCCTGCTTGGAAGTTATGGTCGGCTATCCGGCCGACCATAACTTCCAATGGCCTAACGCGGCTCAGGCTG
Source organism: uncultured Solirubrobacterales bacterium (assembly GCA_963794285.1). GTDB lineage: Bacteria > Actinomycetota > Thermoleophilia > Solirubrobacterales > Solirubrobacteraceae > Palsa-465. The sequence goes on along the minus strand of CAWCDS010000003.1, from coordinate 332,620 downwards.
CGAGCAGCTCGGGCTCGGCCACGACGTCGCGCTCGCACGCTGGCGTGTCACGCTCGGGCACCGCAAGCCGGAATATCTTCTTAACCACAGAGCCGAACTGCTTGCGCAGGGGGCCGGAGTTGTACGGCAGTCCGTAGCGCGCGCAGATCTCACGGACCTCGACTGCGATCTCGGCGTAGCGGTGCGCCGGGATGTCCGGGAACAGGTGATGCTCGATCTGGTGGCTGAGGTTGCCGCTGAGGATGTGGAACAGTCGGCTGCCGGTTAGGTTCGCCGAGCCGAGCATCTGGCGCAGGTACCAGCCGCCGCGCGTCTCGTTCTCGGCCTCCTCCTCGGAGAACTCCTCGACGCCCTCGGGGAAGTGCCCGCAGAAGATGATCATGAACGACCACACGTTGCGGGCGAGGTTCGCGGTCAGGTTGCCGGTCAGCACGAACGGCGCACCGGGCCCGGCCAACAGCGGGAACGCCACGTAGTCCTTGAGCACCTGACGGCGGCCCTTGCGCCAGATCGCGCTGAGGATGTCGCGCTTGTCCGACAGCGAGATCTCCCCGGCCTCGATCCGGTCGACCTCGAGATCGTGCACGGCGACGCCCCACTGGAACAGCAGCGCGAGCAGAGTCGCGTAGATCGGGTTGCCAAGATCGCGGGTTCGCCATGGCTGATCCTCGGACATCCGCAGGATCCCGTAGCCGATGTCGCGGTCCTTGCCGAGCACGTTGGTGTGCGTGTGGTGCATGTAGTTGTGGGAGTGGCGCCACTGATCGCCCGGGCAGGCCGTGTCCCACTCGAAGCGCCTGGAGTCGAGCGCCGGGTCCTTCATCCAGTCGTACTGGCCGTGCATCACGTTGTGGCCGATCTCCATGTTGTCGAGGATCTTCGACAGCGACAGCGCGGTGACGCCTGCGAGCCAGGCCGGCGGCAGCGCGCCGGCGAACAGCAGCCCGCGTCCGGCTATTTCAAGACCGCGCTGGGTCTTGATGATCCGCCGGATGTAGGCGGCGTCGCGCTCGCCGAGGTCGGCGACGATGCGGTTTCGCAGCTCGTCGAGCTCGTGGCCGAGCGCTTGCACCTGCTCCGGGGTGAGGTCTGGATGTGACATCGGCATGTTGAGGTCTCCCTTGCCTAGATTTCAAGTGCGACGTCGCCGGCGGGGACGGACACGCACAGCTGGATGTCCTCGTCCTCCTCGTCGGAGACCTCGCCGGTCAAGACGTTGCGAACCGCGCCGGCGGACTTGCGGCAGGTGCAGGTGTGGCAGATGCCCATCCGGCAACCGAAGTCGGGTGAGAGGCCGGCGGCCTCGGCCTGCTCGAGCAGGGTCCCGCGGCCGATCGGCGTCATGCGATCGCTGTGCAGGAAGCGCAGCGTGCCGTGCGCGGCCGCACCGGTCACGGTGATCGATGGTGGCGTGAAGGTCTCGGCGAGGACGCGCTGCGGCGCGGGTGCCCAGATCGCTCGGACCGCATCCAGGAGCGGCGGCGGTCCGCACACGGCGACCGTGGTGTCCGCGGGCGTGAAGCCCGGGAGCAGCGCCGCAATCGCGTCCTCGCACAAGTGCTCGCCGCCCTCGCGGGTGGCGACGTATTCGAGCTTCAGATTGGGGTGGCCGTTGGCCAGTTGGCTGACCTCGCTGCCGTAGAGCCAGTCCGCCTGTGTGCGGGCGTAGTGGACGAAGGCGATGTCGCCGTCGTGGCCCTCGTCGCACAGCGTCCGCAGCATCGACAGCGCCGGCGTGATCCCGCTACCGCCGCTGATCAGGGCGAGTCGCTCCGGACGCGGCTGCGGCAGCACGAAGTCCCCCTGGGGTGCGCCCAAGTGGAGGATCGCGCCAGGTCGTAGTCGGTGCTGGAGATGGTTCGAGACAAGGCCGTCCAGGTGCGTTGTCACCGTCAGCTCGAGACATCCGTCGGCGCGGTGCTGCGAGCACGCCGGCGAATAGGTGCGGGTCCTGCGGACCCCGTCGATCTCTGTGCCGACGCGAACGAATTGGCCCGCTTGAAACCCTCTCCAGGCAGCGTTCGGACGCAGGGTCACCGTCACGCTGCGCGGGGTCTGGCGCTGTACCGCGATGACTTCGGCGCGCGCGTCGTAGACGGTCAGGCTCGGGCGGATCAGCTCCAGGTAGCGGTCGATCCCGTGCGGGCCGAGCAGCAGGTCGACGAACTGCGATCGCAGCAGCTTCTTGGCGGTCGTGGCTGTGGCGGTCATCCCTGTCTCACGTAGTTAGTGGACAACTGTACACTGCGTTAGTGTACGAATGTACCCGTTGTCGTCAAGTCCTAACCGCAGTAATGTGAGCCTCCGCACACAATGGCTGTGAACAGACGTACGTCACATAGAGAACGCCCTTCTGCACCCAGGGCGCGCACGCGCCGGACTCAGGCCGAGCGCCGTCAGCACACGCGCCAGGCGCTGCTCGATGCCGCGCTGCTCCAGATCGAGGCCGGTGAGAGCTTCGACTCGCTCAGCCTGCGCAGCGTCGCCAAGGCCGCGGGTGTCGTGCCGACTGCGTTCTACCGCCACTTCGCGAGCATGGATGAACTCGGCTTGGCGCTCGTCGAGGAGTCGTTCCGCACGCTGCGAACGATGCTTCGCGAGGCCCGTGAGGGCATGCTTCCGGAGCACATGATCAAGCGCTCGGTGGAGATCCTGATGGATCACGTCCGCCAGCATCGCCAGCACTTCATCTTCGTGGTCCGCGTCGGCTACACGGGCAACGTGATCCTGCGCCACGCCGTGCGCAACGAGATCCGCCTCTTCACGAGCGAGCTCGCGACCGACCTCGCCCGGTTCCCGGTACTGCGTCAATGGACGACCGAGGACCTCCAGATGCTGGCGGGACTGCTCGTCAACACGATGATCTCGACGGTCGGGGCGATGGTTGATGCGCCGGTGGCCGCGCCGGAGGCCGAAGCCGAGATCGCCCATGTGGCGGAGAAGCAGCTGCGCCTGACGCTGCTCGGCGTTCCGCACTGGCACAGCAGCGCGCGGGCACAGGCGCGCTAGCCCCGGCGGCCGAGTCTGACGACGGGCAGAGGTCGAGTCGCGGCGCGACCGGATACCGTCCGCTGGGTGACGGCGATTCACCCCAGTGAGCCCTATCCAGATCTGTCCTGGTCGGCCTGGGGAGACCCAACCGCCGCGATGCACCTGCCCGATGCGGTCCGGCAGCTGCTGACCCAGGCTCTTGGCGTGCGTGGGCCGGGCCGGGGGGTCGGATCGATCGACGAGTTCGGTTTGTCCGACGTCCGTCTGGCCGACAACGTCGTGTCACGGCTGAGCAGCGCGGTCGGCGGCGAGCACGCGTCGACCGACCACGAGACGCGCGTACGCCACATGCGCGGCAAGTCGACTCCTGATCTGTTGCGACTGCGCGCCCGCGATGTCGCTGGGGCGCCGGACATCGTGTTGTGTCCCGAGTCCCACGAGCAGGTGCTCGAGCTGTTGGGGATTTGCACCGAGGAGCGAGTGGTGGTCGTGCCGTTCGGCGGTGGCACCTCGGTCGTCGGCGGGCTCGAGCCGGACGCTTCACGCTACGCGGGGGTGGCCGCGATCGACCTGCGGCGGATGAACGCGCTGCTCGAGCTTGATGAGGAGTCGCGGCTGGCGGTGCTCGAGCCCGGCCTGCGCGGACCCGAGGCGGAAACGTTGCTCGCGGCACGCGGCTACACGATCGGGCATTTCCCGCAGTCGTATGAGTACGCCACGCTCGGCGGGGCTGCGGCGGCGCGATCGAGCGGGCAATCGTCGGCCGGGTACGGACGCTTCGATGAGCTGGTGATGGCACTGCGGGTCGCGACGCCGTCGGGCACGCTGTCACTCGGGCGTGCGCCGAAATCGGCCGCCGGGCCTGACCTACGCCAGCTGATCCTCGGCTCGGAGGGTGCGTTCGGCGTGATCACGGCGCTGACCGTTCGGATCCGACCGGCTCCGGCGGTGCGGATCTATGACGGCTGGAGGCTGCCGTCGTTCGCAGCCGGCGCGGGCGTGGTGCGGCGGCTTGTCCAGGACGGTCCGCTGCCGACGGTGCTGCGGCTCTCCGACGAGGCCGAAACCGCGCTGAACCTGGCGCGACCGGAGGAGATCGGGCATGGCGGGGCCGGAGGTTGCCTGGCGATCGTCGGATATGAGGGGACCGCGGAGGATGTCGCGTCACGGCGCGGCGGGGCGACTGACGCGTTGCGCGCAGCGGGAGCGCAGCCGGGCGATCCGGATGCCGGCGAGGCATGGGCCCGCGACCGCTATCGCGGCCCCTACCTGCGCGAGGCGCTGCTGGACGCCGGGGCGATCGTCGAGACGCTGGAGACGGCGACGTTCTGGTCTTCGTTGCACGGACTGTATGAGGCTGTCTCGACGGCGCTGCGCGAGGCGTTGACGCTCGTGGGGACGCCCCCGGTGATCCTCTGTCACATCTCGCATGTGTATCCAGCCGGCGCGTCGCTGTACTACACGATCGGCTGCGCCGCGCTCGAGGATCCCCTCGTCCAGTGGCGTGCGGCGAAGGCAGCCGCCGGTGACGCGATCCTCGCCGCCGGCGGATCGATCACGCATCACCATGGGATCGGGCGCGACCACGTGCCGTGGTACGAGCGTGAGGTCGGCGAGCTTGGAATCGCCGCGCTGCGGGCGGTCAAGGCGCAGCTCGACCCCGCGGGCATCCTCAACCCCGGCATCCTGCTGCCGCCCGCTTAGTACACATGGACCCCAACACACGGATCCGTCGACTGGCCGAGCTGATCGTCAAGTTCGCCGCGAACGTGCAGCCGGGTCAAATCGTGTCGATCAGCTCGGAGCCCGGCAAGGAGCCGCTCGCCCGCGCGGTCGCCGAGGTCGCATACGAGCACGGAGCCAAGTTCGTCGACGTCAGCGTGTTCGACCTGCATGTGAAGCGGGCACGCGCGCTGCACGCTGACCCTGACACGCTCGGGTTCGTGCCGCCCTGGTACGGCGAGGTGATTCTTGCACTCGGCGAGCATCGCGCCGCCAGGATCTCGCTGACCGGGCCGGTCGAGCCGCACCTGATGGACGGCGTCGACCCCGAGCGCCTCGGCCAGGACATGCTCCCGCGGGTGCGCGAGTCAAACGACGTGCTCTCGGCGCGCACGCTCAACTGGACGGTGGCCCCGTGCCCGACCGCCGGCTGGGCCGCGCTCGTCCACCCCTCGCTCGAGCCGGACGCCGCGCTCGAGCAACTGTGGAGCGACGTAGCGCGGGTCTGCAGGCTGGACGAGCCCGACCCGGTCGCCGCCTGGAACACCCGGCTCGATCATCTGCTCGGGGTCGCCGCCAAGCTGAACGCGCTACGGCTGGACTCGCTTCACTTCGCCGGACCCGGCACCGACCTGACCGTCGGCCTGCTGCCGGGCAGCCGTTGGAGCGGGGCGCGACTGTCGACCGTCGACGGGATCGTGCACGCTCCGAACCTCCCGACCGAAGAGGTCTTTACGACCCCCGACCCAGAGCGGACCAACGGCGTTGTCAGCTCGACCAAGCCGCTGTTCGTCTCGGGCGCGCTGATCACCGGGCTGCGCGTGCGGTTCGAAGCCGGCCGGGCGGTGCAGATCGACGCTTCGCAGGGAGCGGGAACGCTGCAAGCGCTGGCGGCCCGCGATCCCGGCGCGTGCCGGCTCGGCGAGGTCGCGCTCGTCGACCGCGAGAGTCGCATCGGACAGCTCGAGACCGTCTTCTACGACACGCTGCTCGACGAGAACGCCGCCAGCCACATCGCGCTCGGCGAGGGGCTCAACTTCGCGGTGGACGGCGAGGACGCGCTCGCCCGCCTGAACCACAGCGAGATCCACATCGACTTCATGATCGGCTCCAACGAGGTCGCGGTGACCGGGGTGGCGGTGGACGGCACCGAGTTCCCGCTGCTGCGAGACGGGGCCTGGCAGATCTGAGGGGCGTCGCGGATTGGCCGCAGGTTCGTGCTGCTCGTCCGGGGGGTGGTCCCCCGCATTTTTCGGTAAAGCGACCACCCCCCGGGCGCCGGGAGAATCAGCCCGCGCTGGCCGGCGCCCCCCCGCGCTACGCTACCGCCGAGTCCCCTGGAGAGGTGCCGGAGCGGTTGAACGGGCGCGACTGGAAATCGCGTAACGGGGGTTAACCTCGTTCGGGGGTTCGAATCCCCCCCTCTCCGCCTATCACCTGGGACATGTCCTGAACCCAGACACCCCCTCTCCGCCTCCTCGCTCCACGCGCCTGCGCGCCGCGCCCGCCCCTGGTTTGGCGAAGTTTGGCGTTTCACAGGCACCCCTCGCCGGTAAAACGCCAACGTTCGCTCGGGCGCGGGAGCGACCGGCCGCCCCCGGCCTGAGCCCGATCCCGTCCAACCCACGGCCAACTCCGCCCCGGGCGATCCCCTGGCCGTTTGGTCGGTCCGACTCGGCCATCCGGCTCGAACGTTCGTCCATTTAGAGGACGAAATTGCACAGCAAACGATTGTGGTGACCCCAAACGGGCAGAACTTTGCGCGGCCTTGTAGCCCCCAGGTACACAAAGCCATGCAACTTTCCGACATCCATATGAGGGCTCTATTTCGCTCACTTATAATCCTGGGCTTGGGGGAATGAACGGACTCGATTCAAATGCACGGCCGGTTCTGCGGCTCGTACGGAGCGCTCAAGACGCACCCATAGAGTGGACGTGGTTCTGTGGGCACTGCGCCGCGCCGTCACCCGGAGACCGGGCCCCATCGCCGGCGACTCGCGTGTGTCGCTCGTGCGGGCTCGGTCTGCTGCTCGAGTCGCGGGCCGACATGGTGCCGACGGCACGGGACGCTTTCCTGGTGGTCGACAACTCGCTGCTGATTCAGGCAGTCTCCCGGCGCGCCGAGCAACTGCTGACGATCACCGAGGACGCCGCGATCAACCGGCCCGTCGCCGAGCTGCTGGTCCCGGCTGATGCGGAGGCACGGGGACCCGGTAGCTTCGCCGGCGCGATCGTCGAGGCCGCGGCGACCGGCGACGATCCGGTCCACGCGTTCGTCCGGCCCTGGAACACGTTCGGTGTGCGGATGCGCGCCCGGATCGCGCCCTGCGGGCCACCGCGAGCGGCGCTGCTCGTGCTCGACCCCTCGCCGGCCAGACTGCACGCGGTCAAGCCGCGCTGAAGCCGCGCTGAAGCCGCGCTGACGGCGTCCTACCCCGCCGGCGCGAGCACCTCCGGCGCGCCACAGCGCACGAGCGGCGCCGGCAGCACCACTGATCCGTCCTCCTGCTGCCCGTTTTCAAGCAGCGCGATGATCGTCCGGCCGACCGCGACGGCGGTGCCGTTCAGGGTGTGGACATGAGCGGGCTTGCCGTCGGCCCCGCGGTAGCGGATGTCCAGTCGCCGGGCCTGGTAATCGGTTGTGTCAGAGCACGAGGTCAGCTCGCGGTAGCGGCCCTGGCCGGGAAGCCAGGCCTCGCAGTCGTACTTCTTGGCGGCTGACGCGCCGAGGTCGTTGACCGCGATCGCGACCACGCGGTACGGGATCTGGAGTTCCTGGAGGATCGACTCCTCGATCGACAACAGACGCTCGTGCTCAGATCCGGATTCCTCCGGCGAGACGAAGCAGAACATCTCGACCTTGTCGAACTGGTGGACACGGAAGATCCCGCGAGTGTCCTTGCCTGCAGCGCCGGCCTCACGGCGAAAGCAGGTCGAGAACCCGGCGTAGCGGCGCGGCAGCTCCTCGCCGGCGACGATCTCGCTGTCGTGCAGCGAGGCCAGTGGCACCTCGGAGGTCCCGACCAGATACAGCTCGTCGTCGGCCAACCGGTAGATCTGCTGCTCGGTGTCCGGCCACATCCCGGTGCCGTACAGCGCTCGCTCGCGCACCAGCACCGGCGGGAGCACCGGCTCGAATCCATCAGCGGAGAGTTTCTCGAGCGCGTAGCGCACCAGCGCCAGCTCCAGGAACACAAGCTCGCCGCGCAGATATGCAAACCGCGATCCGGACAGGCGCGCGCCGCGCTCGATGTCGATCCTCGGACCTGCCAGTTCGAGATGATCCTTGCCGGTCGCTCCCGCCTCGCCCACCTCGCGCACGACCGTGTCCTCATCAGGCGCGTCCGGCGCCGGCAGGTTCGGCAGCGACGCCAGCATCGCGTCGCGCTGGCGGCGCACGGCGTCCTCCTCGTCGCTCAACGCACGCCCCCGCGCGGCGAGCGCCGCGAGCTGCTCGCGCTCCTCCGGTGTCGGGGCGCCCTTACGACCGCGGCTCGCGCGGTTCTGCTCGGCCCGCTGCTCCTCGAGCTCGGCCGTCAACGCACGCCAGCGCCGATCGAGCTCCAGCAACCGGTCGACGGCAGCTGCCGCCTCCGGACCGCGACGGGCGAGCGCCGCGCGCACGGCGTCCGGGTCGCGTCGGATCAGTCTGATGTCAAGAACGCGCCTTCCCCCAGACGCTTACGTCTTGGCGGACTTCTTGTTGCGGCGGCCGGTAGTCGAGCGCGTCGTCGCGCTTGGCGACCTCACGGCGGCCACGTGGTCGCCGCAGCCGCGGTGGTGGCCGCGGCCGCGGTGGTGGCTGCGTCCGCGGTCGTGGCGGCTGACGCGGTGGTGGCGGCTGACGCGGTCGTCGCGGCCGGCGGCGGAATCGTGCCGATCGGCTGCGACTCGCACACCGGCTGGCCGACGATCTTCGGCGCCTGGCGTCCGGCGTACTTGGCGACAAACTGCGCAACCGCGATCGCATCCGCGCCGACGACGACGTTCTGCGGCATGATCGCGCCGGAAAAGCCACCATTCTCGATCGCGTACAGCACACGCGCCACCGGCCGCTCGCAGCGAACGTTGAAGTTCGGCCCGTTCGTGATCTCACGGGTGCGCGCGTTCGAGGCGGAGCCGTTCGTCGCCGCATAGGAAAACGTGTGACAACCGGCACAGCGCTGCGAGAACAGGACCGCACCCGTATGGGCCGGGTCCGTTTTCGGGACGCTGATTTTCTGCGTGCCGCAGGCGGCCGTGAACGCCACGACCCCGGCTGCCGCACTCGATATGAGGAGGACCTTGATCGCCCGGCGCATGCGGGCCGGGATGATACGGAAGTGAGCCCGGCCGACGATCGCTCGGACCAACGGCGCCGATTCCCGGCGACGCCCGATCGGACCCACAGACCCGCTTGCGCGCGTAGGATCGCCCGATGCCAGCGGCCCGTCGGGCGAAGCTCCTGCTTGCGATCGTGTCGCTCGCCCTCGGGTGGCTCGCAGCGGGCTGCAGCCACACGCGCGCGGTGAGTGCGGATCGCACGCTGCGGGTCGCCCTGACCGAATACAGGCTGAACCCTCAGAGCGCTCACGTCAGCTCGGGCGTGGTCACGATCCTCGTCCACAACTACGGCCGGCTCACGCACAATCTGGTCGTGTCCGAAAACGGACAGACGATCGGATCGACGAAGCCTGTCGCTCCCGGTCAGTCGGCCGAAATCGACCTCAACCTGGCCAACGGCAGCTACCTGATGACCTCGACGATCCTCTCCGATCAGGCTCTCGGCGCATACGGCACACTGACTGTCAACTGAAGGAACCAGCCGACGGGCGCCGAAGTACTCAGGACAGCCCCGGCGCCGGCCGGCACGACGTTCGCTCACCCACTGATCAGCGCGCGATCGTCCTTCTACGGCGGCAACCTAGGAGGTCGGCGCCGGGGCCGACCTCGCGTCCCGGCACGGTATAACCACGCCGGATGGCGCGCGTACCCGATCCCGAGCTGTTCCGCGAGGTGTTCGGCCGCTTCGCGACCGGCGTCGCCGTCATCACCAGCGCCGGCCCGGCAGGCGCAGGCGGGATGACCGCGAACGCGATCTGCTCGCTGTCGCTCGATCCGCTGCTGGCGCTTGTGTGCTTCGAGAACCAGGCCCGCACGCTGCCGATCGTGCGCGAGGCCGGGCGCTTCGCCGTCAACGTGCTGAGCGCCGGCCAGGAGCACCTCGCGCGGCTGTTCGCCTCCAAGCTGCCGGAATCGGAAAAGCTCGACACCGTCGAGCACCGGAGCGAGGCGGGTATGCCGATCATCGAGGGAGCGCTGGCCTGGGCCGTGTGCGACCTGCGCGAGCTGATCGCCGGCGGCGATCACACGATCGCGATCGGCGAAGTGGTCGCGCTCGGGCTGGGCGACGGCCAGCCGCTGCTGTGGTACGCCGGCCGCTACCACGACTGGAGCGCGGTCGCTCGTTAGGCGATGCTCGCCGCAGGTCGTGGGAGATTTCTGCGCAGATCCGCACAGAAATATCCCACGACCACCCCGGCGCGACCCAGACCGGCGACCCAGCTAGGCCGTGCCGGCCGCCCGCGCCAACAGCACCACGATCACGAATGCGGCGAGCGTCATCACGCCGACCTCGCGCTGGACGATCGCGTGCACGACCGCGTGCTGCTCGTCTTCTGGCTGCTCGCCGACCTCAGCGGCCGACTCGAACCCACGCGAATCGAGAACCATCTGCGCCGAGGCAACCCGCAGCTGCTCGGCGATGAACGAGACGCCGAGCGGCAGCAGCCCGTAGATCAGGTGCAGCCCCGGCGGCTTGTGACCCATCAGCACGAGCACACCGCCGAGCGCGGCCTGCAGCACGATCACCGCCTGACCAGCCCGCAGAACCCGCCAGAACCACACGGCCGAAACCGCCCGCCACCAGCACCAGACGCCGTACAGACCGGCGACGCTGTTGAGCACGATCGCCAACACGCCGACGGCGATGTGGACGTCCTTCACGGCCGCCGATCTGATCCGATCGCGATCACTGAGACAGCAAGCATTGCGACGAGGCCAGACGGGTAACAGGGTCCCAGCGCCTCATCCCTCGCAACGCCCACGACATAGCCGCATTCCGCACTAAGTAACACTCTGTTACAAGCTTGCCCTCTCCGGTGATATAACGATCTGCCGTGCTTCGTACTTACCTGCCAGCGATTGTCTTCCTCATCCTCGGTGGCGCTGTCGGGGCGCTGTTCTCGGTGCTCAACGTATTGATCGGAAGAAGCCGGCCGAATCGCTTCAACAACGACCCGTACGAGTGCGGGCTCCCGTCTGAGATCCAGCGCGGCTTCCGGTTCGGGATCAGCTTCTACCTCATCGCGATGCTGTTCATCCTGTTCGACATCGAGGTCATCTTCCTATACCCGATCGCCGTACAGCTGCGGGCATTCGGGACGTTCGCGCTGACCGAGACGATCGTGTTCGTCGCGCTGCTGATGATCGCGTTCGTGTACGTCTGGCGGCGGGGAGCGCTCGAGTGGAAATAAAGCGAGAGCCGCTGGGCGACCCGCACGACTTCCGCGTCCGACAGCTCAAGGCCCGCGACATGCTCCGTGGCGACCTCAACGACGCGGAGCTCGAGCGCTACGTCGAGGAGCGCGTGATGACGACAACGCTCGACAAGGCGGTCGCCTGGGGCCAGGGCAACTCGATCTACCCGCTGACGTTCGGCCTCGCGTGCTGCGCGATCGAGATGATGTCGATCGTCGGGGCGCGCCTGGACATCGCACGGTTCGGGTTCGAGGCGTTTCGCGCCTCGCCGCGACAGGCCGACCTGATCATTCTCTCCGGGCGGGTGTCGATGAAGATGGCGCCGGTGATCCGCCGCATCTATGACCAGATGCTCGAGCCCAAGTGGGCGATCTCGATGGGCGCCTGCTGCTCCTCGATGGGCGTGTTCAACAACTACGCGCTCGTGCCCGCGGACAAGTTCATGCCGATCGATGTGCACGTGCCCGGCTGCCCCCCGCGCCCTGAGGCACTCGCGCACGGGATCCTCCGGCTCAGAGACAAGATCCACGGCCGGTCGCCGGAAGGCTGGCGCGAGCGCTACGGCGCCGTCGGGACCGAGGAGCTGCTGGTCGGCGCGACAGACACCGACAGCGCGCAGATCAACGTCTTTCAGCCTGGAGACACGGCCGGTGCCTGACGCCACCGGCCTCGAGCTGATCGCCCAAGAGCTCCGCGACGCTGATGCCGAGTCGATCCTGGATACGACGTTCCACCGCGACCGCGCGACCCTGATCGTCAACCCGGAACGGATCAAACGAGTCCTCGAGAGCCTTCAGGCCAAGGGCTATGGGTTCCTGGCCAGTCTCCACGGCGTCGACTACTACCCACAGGAGCCCCGCCTCGGAGTCCTGTACGAGATGCTCGACATGCACAGCGTCGACCGGATCACGGTCAAGGCCCGGCTGCACACGGACGCGCCGCAGATCGACTCGGTCACCGACCTGTTTCCGGGAGCCGACTTTCCCGAGCGCGAGGTCTACGACATGTTCGGTGTCGTGTTCGAGGGCCATCCCGATCTGCGGCGGATCCTGATGCCCGAGGACTATGAAGGGTTCCCGCAGCGGCGCGACTTCCCGATCGGCGGCGAGCCGGTGCTGTTCACCTATAACGAAGAGCAGAACTACGGGAAGTGGCAGTGAATTCCCACTCCGTGCACCACATTTCTCGACGCTGCCCGGAGGGGAATTCATTCAGGAAAACCCTCTCTGGGACATGCAGATATGTGCGAACGCTGCCGGGGGGGTTTTCCCTGTGAGCCTGACGGAGGACTACAGACGGCGGGAGGAGTCGATCACGCTCGCCTCCGAGCCGGCCGGCGACCCTCACACCTCGGAGCTGCTGACGCTCAACATCGGGCCGCATCATCCCGCGACCCACGGCGTGCTGCGCCTGATCGCCACGCTTGAAGGGGAGATCGTCCGCGACATCAAGCCGATCGTCGGCTACATCCACACCGGGATCGAGAAGACCGCCGAGGACAAGTCCTACTGGAAGGCGATCCCGGTGATCGAGCGGATGGACTACCTCAGCTACTACTTCAACGCGATGGCCTACTGCGGCGCCGTCGAGACGCTGCTCGGGGTCGACGTACCGCCGCGGGCGCAGTACCTGCGGGTGATCCACCTCGAACTCAACCGGATCATGTCGCACCTCGTGTGGCTCGGCACGGGGGCACTCGACCTCGGCGCGATCTCGATGTTCTGGTACTGCTTCCGCGAGCGCGAGAAGGTGCTCGACCTGTTCGAGATGTCCTCGGGTCAGCGGATGCACACCCGATACATCCAGGTCGGCGGCGTGATGGAGGACATTCCCCGCGGCTTCGAGCAGAAGTTGCGCGGCTTCCTCAAGGACATGCCCATCCGCGCGGACCAGTACGCGGACCTGCTCGAGAAGAACGAGATCGTGCTCGAGCGCCTGCGCGGAGTCGGGATCGTCGATCAGGAGACGTTGCTGGGGCTCGGCGTGACGGGTCCTCTGCTGCGCGCCACCGGCAAGCCCTGGGACCTGCGCAAGGCGCACCCGTACTCGAGCTATGACCACTTCGACTTCAAGATCCCGGTCGGCACGGTCGGGGACAACTACGACCGAATGCGGGTCCGCCACGCCGAGTTCTACGAGTCGGTGAAGATCATCGAGCAGGCGCTCGACGGCCTGCCCGAAGGGCCGCACATCACCACCGACCGCAAGATCGCGCTGCCGCCGAGACACGAGCTCGCGACGAGCATGGAGGCGCTGATCCACCACTTCAAGCTCGTCACCGAGGGCTTCCGCGTACCGCCGGGCGAGGCCTACTACCCGATCGAGGGGCCGCGCGGTGAGCTCGGGTGCTTCGTCCGCGCCGACGGCTCCGCCAAGCCCGCCCGCGTGCACATGCGCGACCCGAGCTTCGTCAACCTGCAGGCGCTGACCTACATGGTCCGGGACGGCTACATCGCCGACCTGATCGCAACGCTCGCGATGCTCGACCCCATCCTGGGGGGAATCGATCGATGACGGCAAACTCGCCTGGCGGCTCGTTTGCTTGGGACATCGCCCAGAGGGCGATCTCCCGGGGGGCTGGTACATGAGCGTCCGCGTACCCCGCTTTGGCCATGGTTCGCGCGTTCCCAGCTGGGACGAGGCCGTTGATCTGACAAAACCGCCCGCGACGGTCCCGGACCCGGCGACGACACCCGTCCCAGAGGAGCTCAAGCGCGAGATCGAGGCGGCGATGGCCAAATACCCGGACCGCCACTCGGCCGTGATCCCCGCACTCCACGCCGCCCAGGCCATCTACGGCTGGTGCTCGCCTGATGCGCTCGAGCAGGTCGCCGCAGTGATGCAGCTGACGCCGGCGTATCTGACCTCCGTCGCGAGCTTCTACGACATGCTGGAGCTCGAGCCTCGCCCCACGCACCACGACGTGTACGTCTGCACCAACATCTCCTGCTCGCTGCGTGGAGCGGACGATTTCTTCGAGGCGATGCTCGCCGCTGCCGCCGTGCACCCGGACGTTCACGTGCGCTCGTTCGAGTGCCTCGGCGCGTGCGACATCGCACCGATGGCCTCGGTCGACGGCGAGTACGTCGGCCCGCTCGATGACGAGGACGCCGACCGGATCATCGAGGATCTCCGCAAGGGCGGTCTGGTGCTCGAGCACAAGCAGCTTCGCTACCGCCGCTCCGCCGACCCGGACGCCACCACATGAAGCTCCTGTTCGACCGCATCGACGAGCCGGGGCTGAACACGCTCCCGGTCTACGAGCAGCGGGGTGGCTACGAGATGCTGAAGAAGGCGCTGTCGATGGATCCCGACGAGGTGCTCGCGAACATCTCCGACTCCGGCCTGCGCGGCCGCGGCGGCGCCGGCTTCCGGATGGGCCAGAAGGCGGGCTTCCTCCCACGCGGCGACATGGAGAAATACCTCGTCTGCAACGCCGACGAGTCCGAGCCGGGCACGTTCAAGGACCGCGAGTTGATGCAGAAGAGCCCGCACATGCTGATCGAGGGGATCGTGATCGCGACCTGGGCGACCGGGATCCATCGCGCCTTCATCTTCATCCGCGGCGAGTACGCCTACCAGGCCGACATTCTCGAGGCGGCGATCGCAGAGGCGCTCGAGGCGGGCTACATCGGTGGCAACATCGCCGGCTCGCGCCACTTTCTCAAACTTGTCCTGCATCGCGGCGCCGGCGCCTACATCTGCGGCGAGGAGACCGGGCTGCTCGACTCGCTCGAGGGCAAGCGCGGCAACCCGCGGCTGAAGCCGCCGTTCCCGGCGATCGAGGGGCTCTACAACGGTCCGACGCTGATCAACAATGTTGAGACGCTCGCGACCGTGCCGCACATCATCAGGATGGGCGGCAGCGAGTACGCCAAGATCGGCACCGAGACCTCGACCGGGACCAAACTCGTGTCGGTCTCCGGCGACGTGCAGCGGCCGGGCAACTACGAGATCGAGCTCGGAATCCCCAGCAGGGAGATCGTCTACGGCCTCGCAGGTGGGCCACCGGAGGGCCGGGACGTGAAGTTCTGGTTCCCCGGCGGCTCCAGCGCGCCGGTCCTGACAGCCGACGATCTCGACATCGCCTACGACTTCGACACGCTCGCCAAGGCCGGCAGCATGCTCGGCTCGGGCGCAATCATCGTCGTCGACGACAGCCATACCGTGCTCGAGGTGGCACTGAAGCTCGCGAAGTTCTACGCGCACGAGTCCTGCGGTAAGTGCGTGCCCTGCCGCGAGGGCACGAATTGGACGCACAAGATGCTCCAGCGGATCCAATCCGGCGAAGCGACCCCGATGGACCTCGACATCATGGCCTCCGTCCAGGAGCAGATCATCGGCAACTGCCTGTGCGTCCTTGGAGACGCGATGGCGATGCCGATCGGCTCGATGGTCGCGAAGTTCCGCGACGAGCTCGAGGCCGAGATCGAGGCCGCGCGCGAGCGCGCCGGAGCGGGAGCGTTGGAAGACGTCATCGGCGTGATCTGATGCCCCGCCCCCAGCAGAAGACAATCCAGCTGACGATCGACGGCCGCGAGATTCAGACGGTCGAAGGCACGATGCTGGTCGACGCGGCCAAGCACGGCGACGTCGAGATCCCGTACTTCTGTTACGAGCCGAAGCTCGGCAACCCGGTCGGAGCCTGCCGGATGTGCCTGGTCGAGATCGAGGGGATCCCAAAGCTCCAGACATCGTGCTCGACGCCGGTCAAGGACGGCATGGTCGTCCACACTCAGACCGACCGCGTCCGCCACGCGCAGAACGCGATCGTCGAGTTCCTGCTCGTCAACCACCCGCTCGACTGCCCGGTGTGCGACAAGGGCGGCGAGTGCCCGCTCCAGGACATCACGTTCGGCTGGGGCCTCGGGCGCTCGCGCTTCATCGAGCCCAAGCGCCACTTCGAGAAGCCGCTTGCCCTCAGTCCGCTGGTTGCGATCGACCGCGAGCGCTGCATCCTCTGCTACCGCTGCGTGCGTTTTTCCCAGGAGGTCGCCGAGGATTACCAGCTGATCTTCGCCGAGCGTGGCGCGCACACGTTCGTCGCGACGCACGACGGCCACCCGTATGTGGCCCCGTTCAGCGGCAACATCATCGAGCTGTGCCCCGTCGGGGCGCTGACGAGTCAGCCGTATCGCTTCCGCGCACGCCCGTGGGACATCGAGGGCGCCGGCGGGATCTGCACCCTGTGCCCGTCGCAGTGCAACGTGACCTTCACGGTCCGCGACGAGAAGGTGCTGCGGGTGCTGGCCCGTGACCACTACGAGGTCGACGACGGCTGGCTGTGCGACAAGGGCCGCTTCGCCTACCAGGCGATCCACGTCGACGAGCGGATCACCGAGCCGCTCGTCCGTGACGGCGGCGAGCTGCGAGCTGTCTCGTGGGAACGGGCGCTCGAGGTGGCCGACGGACTGGCCAGGCACAAGGGGCACGTGGGGGCACTTGCCGGCGGTCAGGTGACAAACGAGGAAGGCTTCCTGCTTCAGCGGCTGATCCGTGAGGGCCTCGGATCGACCGACATTGACTCACGTGTTTATGGGCCGACCCCGATCGGGCTTGCGCGCGGCTTGGCGGCCCCCGCGCTGCAAGCCACCGTCCCCGACCTCCAGTTCGCCCACACGGTGCTGATCGTCGGCTGCGAGCCCCAAGACGACGCCCCGATCCTCGATCTTCGGATCCGCAAGGGCGTTCGCCGACGCGGCGTGCAACTGGCGATCGCCTCGGCGCGGCCGAGCGCGCTCGACCCTAACGCTCGGCTCATCGTGCGCTATGCCCCCGGTGACGAGGCGACGTTCCTGGAGGAGCTCGACGGAGCGCTTGCGGGTGAGCGCGAGGCCGTCGCCCCCGAACACGCGCAGCTCGCCGATCTCCTTCGCGACGGTGGCGAGGACGTCGTGATCGTCTGGAGCGAGCGGCTGCCGGCCGACGCCCTGCCGTACCTGCTGAGCATCGCCGAGCACCTCGGGCTCGCCGGTCGCGCCGGCGCCGGCCTGCTCGAGATCCCGGCCGGCGCCAACGGACGCGGGCTGCGCGAGGCGGGCGTGCTCCCCGATGCGGGCCCCGGCTACGCCGAGCTCCAGCACCCCGGCCGCGCGGCCGCCGAGATCGCCCAGGCCGCGGCCGACGGCGCGATTACGGCGCTGTACCTGCTCCAGGCCGACCCGGTGCGCGACTACCCGAACCGCGCGCTCTGGGAGGCCGCGCTGCACCGCGTGGGCCTCGTGGTCGCGCACGCCTCGATGCTCACCGAAGGACTGAAAGAGCACGCGAACGTGATCTTCCCGGCCGAGTCACACGCCGAGAAGGACGGCACTGTCGTTCATCCAGATGGCCGGATCCAGCGGCTGCGCACAGCGATCGCGCACCCCGGCTCGGTCCGCGCCGGCTGGTCGGTGATCGCCGAGATCGCCAGGCGCTCCGGCCTCGACACCGGCGTGCTGACGAGCCCGACGGCGTTCGGGCAACTCGTCGACGCAGTCCCGTTCTATAAGGGCATCACGCTCGAGGAGATCGGCGGCCACGGCGTCCGCTGGCCAGACCGCGCGGACCTGGACGCACGCCCCGCGCACAGTCGGCACGTCCCGGCCCGGCCTGGCCCACCCCAACCCGCTTCGAACGGAGCCCTGCGCCTGGGGACCTACCGGCCGATCTGGGCCTCGCCGGAAGTGGAGGCATCTCCCGCGCTTCACTATACGATCGCCCACCAGCAACTCGAGCTCTCGCCCGACGACGCGTTGCGTCTCGGCATCACCCAGGGCGAGACCGTCGAGGTTGCCCAGAATGGAACCCGGCTGACGGCGACCGCCGCGGTCCACAGCGGCGTCGCGCCGGGCACCGCATTCCTCGCCGAGGGGATCGCGACCGACTCAGCCAACGCACTGACCGAACCGCTGATCGAGGTCACCAAGCGATGACGATCTTCGCCAACGCCTTCTACTACGAGCCCTGGTGGATTCAGATCGTCAAGTCGATCGTGATCTTCGGCGTGATCTTCGCGCTCCTGCCGATGCTGACCGTATACGAGCGCAAGCTCCTCGGCCGCTTTCAGGCTCGCTACGGGCCGAATCGCGTCGGGCCGTTCGGGCTGCTGCAGCCGATCGCCGAGATCGTGAAGTTCGCGATGAAGGAGCCGTTCCGTCCGACGACGTCGGTCGGCTACCTGTACCGGATCGCGCCTGCGATCGCGATCCTGACCGCGGTCACGGCGCTCGCGCTCGTGCCGTTCGGCGACGTTCAGGACATCTTCGGCACGCCGGTCGGGCTGTATGGGATCGACGTCTCGATCGGGCCGCTGTTCGTGTTCGCGTTCGCCGCGATCTCGTTCTACGGGATCATGCTCGGGGGCTGGGCGTCGGGATCGAAGTACTCGTTCCTCGGCGCGATGCGCGGCGCCGCGCAGCTGATCTCCTACGAGGTCTCCCAAGGACTTTCGCTCGTCGGCGTCGTGATGACCGCGCAGACACTGTCGCTGACCGGGATCGTCCACGCCCAGGGGGGCATGTGGTACTTCATCCCGCAGTTCGTGGGCTTCTTGATCTTCATGGTCGCCTCGTTCGCGGAGACCAACCGGGCGCCGTTCGACCTCGTCGAGGCGGACGCCGAGATCGTCGCCGGCTACTTCACCGAGTACGGCGGCACCCCGTTCGTCGCCTACCTGTTCGCGGAGTACATGAACATGATCGTCGTCTCCGGGATCGCTGTGACGGTGTTCTTCGGCGGCTGGCTGCTGCCGTTCGGGATCCATCCCCCCGGCTGGGTCGACCCGTTCATCGTGCTCGCGAAGATGGGCGTGATCATCACGTTCTTCATCTGGATCCGCGCAACGCTGCCGCGGCTGCGCTACGACCAGCTGATGTCATTCGGCTGGAAGGTCCTGCTCCCGCTGGCGACGCTGAATGTGCTTGTGACCGCGATCGTGTTGGTCGCCTGAGATGGCATACGACCCTAGCGCCGACGTCATCGAAGTGGTCCGCGGGCCTGCGCCCGGGCGAGCAGCCGGCACCTACCGCGCGTTCGGCGAGACGCTGCGCGGGCTGAAGACGACGTTCGCGCGGATCGTCGAAGGCCCGGTGACGATCCAGTACCCGGAGGAGAAGACGCCCGTCTACCCCCGCTTCCGCGGCCGCCACAAACTCCACCGCTTCGAGAGTTCGGATCCCGCCCACCCAGGGCTCGAGAAGTGCGTCGGCTGCTCGCTGTGCGCCGCCGCCTGTCCAGCTGACTGCATCCGCGTCGTCGCCGCGGAGAACACGCCGGAGCACCGCATCTCCGCCGGCGAACGCTACGCGGCGGTGTACGAGATCAATTTGTCGCGGTGCATCTTCTGCGGCTATTGCGAGGTCGCGTGCCCGTTTGACGCGATCACGATGGGTCACGACTACGAGATGTCTGACTACACCCGCTCGGACCTGATCTTCACCAAGGAGATGCTGCTCGCTGAACCGATCGAGCGCACCCCCCTGCGCACGGGGGACGAGTGAGCGTGGAATCGCTTCGCGATCCCATTGCCGGTTTGCTGGCGCACACCCGCGGGGCGGTGACACCGTGAGCGCCGTCCTGTTCTTCATCGGCGCGATCGGCGCACTCGGCGGCGCGATCGGCGTTGTGATGCTGCGCAACCCGTTCTACAGCGTGCTCGCGCTCGTCGTTCACCTGATCTCGCTGGCGATCCTGTTCCTACTGCTGCGGGCTGAGTTCGTCGCCGCCGCGCAGGTCGTCGTGTACGCCGGGGCGGTGATGGTCCTATATGTGTTCGTCGTCTCCTATGTCGGCGGTGATGAGGAGCTTGCGGCCGGCAGCGCATTGCGAATCCTCGGCCCGCTGTTCGCACTCGTGCTCGCGATCGAGCTGTGCATCGCGATGCTCGGCTCCGCGCTGAAGGGGATCTCGGCCAAGGGCGCGCCGTACATCTTTCCGTTCGGCACACCGAAGCAGATCGGAACGCTGTTCTTGACCAAGTACCTGTTCCCGTTCGAGGTCGCCTCGCTGCTGCTGCTGGTCGCCGCGATCGGCGCGGTCGTGCTCGCGCGCCGCCGGCGCGGCCTCGAGGAACCGCAGGAGGACAGGCTGGTGCGGCTCGCCAGGCCGCGGGCCGCATTCACCGGCACGATGGCGGAAGCGGCCGGTGTCCGACACGCGACCGAGGCGGCCGAGCAGGAGCTCGAGCCGGATGTCGAAATCGTCGGCAGCGGACAGGGGCCGGAGGCCGGCTGATGGCGATCGGCTGGTATCTCGTCGTCTCCGCGCTCGTCTTCTGCATCGGCGTCGCCGGTGTGCTGACGCGGCGCAACCCGCTCGTGAT
Organism: uncultured Solirubrobacterales bacterium; assembly: GCA_963794285.1. Lineage (GTDB taxonomy): Bacteria > Actinomycetota > Thermoleophilia > Solirubrobacterales > Solirubrobacteraceae > Palsa-465. Next base: position 312,087 of record CAWCDS010000003.1, on the reverse strand, counting down.
CCTCCTGTGCCTCGAGCTGATGCTGAACGCGGCGAACCTGGCGCTGGTCGCGTTTGCGCGGCTGCACGGTGGTGAGGACGGTCAGATCTTCGCGCTGATCGTGATGGTCGTTGCTGCCTGCGAGGTGACGGTCGGGCTCGGGCTGATCGTCGCGATCTATCGCCGCCGGCTCCCGATCGACGTCGACGAACTGAGCGAACTGAGCGGATGACCGCGACGACCTTCGGCTGGCTGGTGCTGCTGTGCCCGCTCGTCGGGACGACCGTGCTCGCGCTCGGCTTCAAGCGGTGGCCTGCACGGACGGCCGGCTGGATCGGCACGACCGCGATCGCGGCGTCGTTCGGCCTCAGCATCGCGATGTTCATCACGCTGCAACGCCACACCCCCGAGCACCGGGTGTACACATCGACGCTCTGGAACTACGTCGTGACGGTCGGCGTCGATGCCAAGCTCTCGATCCTCGTCGACCCGCTGTCGGTGTTCATGGCGCTGGTGGTGTCAGGCGTCTCGACCCTCATCCACCTCTACTCGATCACGTATCTGACCTCCGATCGCGGCTACTCGCGCTACTTCGCGTACCTGAACTACTTCGTGTTCTCGATGCTCGTGCTGGTGCTGGCGGGCAACTTCTTCCTGCTGATCGTCGGCTGGGCGTTCGTCGGCGCCGCCTCCTATCTGCTGATCTCGTTCTGGTACCGGCGGACGACGGCAACGCGTGCAGGCACGAAGGCGTTCGTGATCAACGTCGTCGGCGACGTTGGACTGGTGCTCGGCACGTTCTTCATCTTCAAGCACACCGGCACGGTTGATTTTCTGAAGACGTTCCGCGCGGTTCCGCACGTGTTCGCGCACAACAGCCCGGACCTCGTGATCGGCGGCCTGCTGCTGCTTGTCGGCGCGTTCGCCAAGTCCGCCCAGGTGCCGCTGCACACGTGGCTCCCCGACGCGATGGAGGGCCCGACGCCGGTCTCGGCCCTGATCCACGCCGCGACGATGGTGACCGCCGGTGTCTACCTGATCGCGCGGATGCACCCGCTGCTCGAACAGGCTCCGACCGTCGCCGACGTCGGCGCGATCGGAGGCTGTGCGACGCTGCTGCTCGCGGCGACGATCGCGATCGTCCAGACCGACATCAAGCGCGTGATCGCCTACTCGACGATGTCTCAGATCGGCTACATGATCATGGGCGTCTCGGTCGGCGCCTACTCAGCCGGGCTGTTCCATCTGATGACGCACGCGTTCTTCAAGGCGCTGCTGTTCATGGCGGCCGGCTCGATCATCGGCGCGATGGCCGGCGTTCAGTCGCTTGACCGGATGGGCGGCTTTCGCAAGGCGCTGCCGTTCACGTTCGCGTGCTTTCTGGTCGGCGGCCTGGCGCTGTCGGGACTGCCGCCGTTTTCAGGCTGGCTGTCGAAGGACGACATCCTCGCGTTCCTTGACCACCGCGGCGGCGGCTTCGAGATCCTTGGGATCCTCGGCTACGTCGGCGCGCTGCTGACCGGGATCTACACGTTCCGGATGATCTTCCGGGCGTTCTTCGGCCAGCCGGCGCCGGAGGCGGTCGAGCTCGAGCATGGCCACCTCGCGCATGCCGAGGTCCCGCGCAACCCGATGACCGGCGAGGAGGAGGACACCGACGTCGGCTTCCCCGGACCGGGCCACTTCATCGCCGAGCGCGAATTGCCGATGAAGCTCGCGATGTCGGCGCTGGCGGTGCTCGCCGTGGTCGGTGGAGTGATCCAAATCCCCGGTGTCGACGCGTCGCTGCAGCACTGGCTCGAACCCACGTTCGCCGACTCGCACCTGTACAACCTCGAGCCAGGCAGCACGCCGGCGTGGATCGGGCTGCTGATCGGGGCGGGGATCGCGCTGGCGGGGATCGGGATCGCCTATCGGATCTGGATCCGCTCACCGCAGACGGCAACCTCACTGCAAACGCGGTTCGCCGGGATCCATCGCTTCCTCGTGAACAAGTGGTACTTCGACGAGCTGATCGATCTGGTCGTCGTGCGGCCGGCGCTGTGGTTCGGGCGCTTCTGCGAGTCGGTACTGGAGCGGATCGTGGTCAACGGCACGATCACCGGCGGCACCGTGGGAGCGGTCCGCGCCGGCTCGGCCGCAGTGCGCCGGCTGCAGACCGGGTTCTTGCGCTACTACGCGGCGCTGCTCGTGATCGGCCTCTCCGGGATCGCCCTCTACTTCCTCGTATCGAGTAGCTGATGCAGACTCACGCCGATACCTCCCGCGCGCCCCGGAGCATCAGTCAGTGACCCTTTCGATCCTGATCTGGCTGCCGCTCGCGCTTTCCCTGGTCGTCTCACAGGCTCCGCGGGCCTGGGTGGGACGCGCCGCCGCTGTTGGCAGCCTGGTGACGCTCGGCGTCGCGATCTCGTTCGTCGCGCGGTTCAAGCTCGGCCACGCCGGCCTTCAATTCGTCACCGACAAGGTGTGGATCTCGGCGCTCGGGATCCACTACAAGCTCGGGATCGACGGACTTTCCGTCGCGCTGATCCTGCTGACGGCGATGCTGTTCAGCGCGGCCTTGATCTGGGCCTCGTTCCGTGAGTGGGACCGCCCGCGGCTGTTCTACTTCCACTTCGGGCTCGCCCAGAGCGCCGTGCTCGGAGCGTTCTGCGCCCAGGACCTGGCGCTGTTCGTCGTGTTCTTCGACCTGATGCTGATCCCGTTCTACTTCCTGATCGGAATGTGGGGGACCGGCGACCGGGTCCGCGCGACGACGAAGCTCGTCATCTACACGCTCGTCGGCTCGTTCTTCATGCTCGCCGCCGCGGTTGCCACCGGGGTGCTTGCCTCCAGCCAGCACGGCACCGGGTTGACGTTTGCCCTTTCCGCCTTGCAGCGACTGCCACTCTCACACGCCTCACAGGAATGGATCTTCCTGTGCTTTGCGTTCGCATTCCTGATGAAGATGCCGCTCGTGCCGTTCCACGGCTGGCTTGCCGACGGCTACAAGGCGATGCCGATCCCTGCCGTCGCGGTGTTCTCCGGCGTCCTCTCGAAGGTGGCCGCCTACGGGTTCTTGCGAATCGTGCTGCCGTTGTTCCCGTTCGCAACGGTCCATTTCCAGATGCTGCTGCTGCTGATCGCACTGGTCTCGATCCTGTGGGCCACGGCGGTCGCGTTCACCACGCCGGACGCCCGGCTCGTTGTCGCGTATTCGAGCGTCGCGCAACTCGGGTTCATCGTGCTTGGGATCTTCTCGCTGCGCCCCCAGGGCGCCCAGGGTGCGCTGCTGCAGATGGTCAACCACGGGCTGGTGACTGCACCCCTGTTCTTCATCGTCGCGGCCCTGGCGGCGCGCGCAGGCGGCTCGGAGATGCTGCGCGACATGGGAGGGATCGCGTTCCGGGCGCCGGTGCTCGCGTCGCTGTTCCTGATCGTCACGCTCGCGAACCTGGCGATGCCGGGCTCGGCGAACTTCGCCGGGGAGTTCCTGATCCTGCTGGGCGTGTTCCAGTCAAAACTGGTGATCTCGGTAATCGCGTTCAGCGGTGTGGTCGGCGCTGCCGTGTATGCCCTGCGCGTGTTCATCGGGGCGATGCACAACCGGGTCGGGCCGCGGGTCGCCTCGCGTGAGGCGGGGATCGCCGATCTGGCGGCGCTGGTGCCGCTCGTCGGCGTGATCCTGGTGCTGGCGTTCTATCCGCAGTTCGTGCTGAAGCGGACCGAGCGCAGCGCCAGTGCCGCGATCGCACCAGCGCAGCTGCTCAGCGGATCCACGCCGACGCTCCAGGCGTTTGCGGATTCCGGCACCCGCGGTTGGTGGAGCTACCCGCCGCTGACGATTGCCGCCGCCAAATGACCCTGCTCGCGGCCACCCACCACATCAAGGGCCCCCATATCGACTGGGCCGGAATGTCGCCGCTGGTCGCGCTGACCATCGGCGCCGTGGTGGTGCTGCTGATCGGCCTATTGCGCCCCGCGTTCGTGCGCGAGCGGATCGTTCCGCTGCTGACGCTCGGGACGCTGGCCGCGGCGATCGCGTGCGAGATCTGGCGCTTTCACCACCACGCGCAGATCGTCTCGAACGCACTGGTGATCGACGACTTCGCGCTCGTGCTCGACCTGATCTTTTCGGTCTCGGCAATCGCCGCCGTGCTGCTCTCGTGGCGCGCCCGGGCGCCCGGCGAGGCCGGCCACGGCGAGTTTCACTCGCTGCTGCTGTTCAGCGTGCTCGGGATGGCAATCCTCGTCTCCTCCCAGAACCTGATCACGCTGTTCATCGGGTTTGAGCTGCTGTCGATTCCGCTGTACGTCTTGTGCGCGTCGGAGTTTCGCCGCGAGGCGTCACTCGAGGCCGGGCTGAAGTACCTCGTGATCGGCTCGGTCGGGTCAGCGACGCTCGTCTACGGCCTCGCGCTCATTTACGGCGCGACCGGGTCGACGGACTTCTCTGGAATCGCGGCTGCGGTCACATCAGGCTCGCTGACAGGCGGTGATCTCGGCGATCCGCTGCTGCTGACGGGACTCGGGCTGGTGATCGTCGGGTTCGCATTCAAGGCCTCGGTGGCGCCGTTTCACCAGTGGACGCCTGACGTCTACGAAGGTGCGCCGACACCCGTGACGGCGTTCATGGCGACCGCGACGAAGGCCGCCGCGCTCGGCGTGTTCCTGCGCTTCTTCGACGTTGCCGCGATCGGCGCCCAGAACCAGTGGGCGCCGCTGCTCGCAGCGCTCGCAGCGATCACGATCGTCGTCGGCAACGCCGGCGCGCTCGGGCAGTCCTCGCTGAAGCGGATGCTCGGCTATTCCGGAGTGGCGCAGGCGGGCTACATGCTGTCCGGCGTGGTCGTCGGAACCCAGCTCGGGGTGCAGGCGACCGTCCTGTATCTCGCGGTCTACCTGGCGATGAACCTCGCGGCGTTTGCGGTGATCGCCTCCGAGGAGGCGGAGCGGCCGAACGGTGATGACATCTCCGCGCTGGCCGGCCTCGGCGCGCGAAAGCCCTGGCTCGCGTGGCCGATGACGATCGCGATGCTGTCGCTCGCGGGGATGCCGGCTACGGTCGGGTTCATCGGCAAGTTCCAGCTGATCCACGCGCTCGTCAATGGCGACTACACCTGGCTGGCGATCGTGCTGGTGATCGGCTCGATGATCTCGCTCGGCTACTACCTACGCGTGATCGCGACGATGTGGATGGGGAGCGGCGCCCCGGTGATAGCTGAGGCCGGCGGCGCGGGCGCCTACGCGCCGATCGCCGGTGGCTCCCAGGAACTCGACGAGGAGTCCTGGCCGGGCCCCGACGAGTCCGCCGGGCAGCCCGAGGCGCTGCTGGTCGCCGTAGTGTTCAGCGCCGCCAGCATCTTCTTCGGCATCTTCCCGACGCCGCTGTTCAACCTCGCCGCCCACGCCGGGCACGCCTTCAGCGGGCTGTTCTAGGAAGCTGGCGCGGCCGGGTCCTGACAGCCGCGCGCGCCGCTACGATCAGGCGTCCGTGGATTATTCCGTCGAGAGCTTCACCGAGTCCGAGCGCGCGCGTCTGCGCCCGCATTTCACGAACCTCGATGGTCCGGTATTCGCGCTCGTCAACATGCCTGAGACGGTCAAGGGCGCATTGTTCGCCCGCTACTCGCGGTATCCGGGGACTCTGCGCCGCCTGTTCCTCGACGAGTTCGCCGATGACCTCCCGGAAGGGGGAGCGCGCTTTGACGGAGAGGAGGGGGAGCGCGCCGCGAAGCTGTACGAGCGAATCTTCCTTGGCTACGGCGATGACTCGGTCGCGCAGCTCGGGGGCGCCCACGTCGCCTGCGAGTTCGTGTCGAACATCCTCACGAAGGTTCTACAACGCCCGCGCCTGGGGGCCTACCTGGAGCAGTCGACGCGCTACATCGCCTACGACGCACCGATGCTGGGATCAGATCCCGCCCGGCCCAGCTTTCGCTACTACCGCGACGCCGAGCTCGGACCCGAGTACGTGCGCGCGATGGATCAGCTGTTCTCGATCTATGCCGCAGCGCTGCCGCGCGTGATCGGCTGGGCCGAGGCTCACTACCCCCGAGCGGAGGGCGAACCGGCCGCCGCCCACGCGCGCGCGATCAAGGCCAAGGCGCTCGACCTGCTCCGCGGGCTGCTGCCGGCGAGCTCACTCTCGCACATGGGGATCTTCGCCAGCGGCCAGACCTACGAGCAGCTGATCCTGCATCTGCTGGCGCATCCGCTGCCCGAGGCGCGCCACTACGGCGCCATGATCCTCGAGCAGATCAACGCGGTGATGCCGAGCTTCGTCGCACGCGTCGAGCGGCCCGACCGAGGTGGTGAATGGGTCGCGTTCATCGAGTCCCGCGCGCGCGCCGGAGAGCGCTGGGCGCGCCGCCTGGGCCTTGACGAGGAGTTCGACGAGCATGGCGGCCCGTCGGTCCGGCTGCTCCGAGCCGAAGGAGATGAGGACGATCTGCTCGCGGCGCTGCTGTTCGAATCGGCGTCGTGCTCGGAGACCGCGACGCGCGACGCGGTTGCCCAGCTGGACAGCTTTGACCGGGGGGCGCTGCTCGCCGACCTGATCGGCGAGCGGGCCAACCGCCGCCATAGGCCGGGACGCGGCTTTGAGTCGCTGCGCTACCGCTTCGAGATCGTCTCCGACTACGGCGCGTTTCGGGACCTTCAGCGTCACCGGATGCTGACGATCCAGTGGCAGCCGCTGACGCCGGAGCTGGGGGCGGGTGTGCCGGAGCAGGTCGAACTCGCAGGCTGCGGCGATGAGTATCGCCGCGCCCTCGATCTCTCACGCCGGGAGTACGAGCGATTGGTCGACCGCGGCCTTGGACAATCGGCGCCGTACGCGCTGTGCCTCGGCTACCGGATCCGTTTCATCCTCGACCTCAACGCCCGTGAGGCGATGCAGCTGATCGAGCTGCGCTCCGGCCGCGAGGGTCACCCGAGCTACCGCGCAGTCGCGCACGAGATGCACGCGCAGATCGCCACTGTCCACCCCACGGTTGCTGAGGCGATGAAGCACGTCGACAGCGACACCGAGCCCCGGCTCGAGCGGATCCTGTCCGAGATGCGCAGTCAGGCGCGAGCCGGCAGCGGGCACTGATCACCCGCCGGTCACGTGCTCCCGCAGCCAGTCGTTGTGAAACGCGCCGCGGGGATCGAGTCGCTCCATCAGCGCGATGAAGTCGGGCAACCGCTCGTATCGGGGGCCGAGGGTCTCGGCGCCGGCGAGGAACAGCTTGCCCCAGTGTGGCCGAGCGCCCAGCGGGATCAAGGCCGCCTCGACCTCGACCAGCGCTCGCCGCACCGCCGCCTCGTCGGGACCCCAGGTGAAGTGCAAGCCGACCATGTCGTCGCGATAGGCAGGGCTCATCCAGAGCCCGTCGGCGGCGATCGTGCGGATCTCGGAAATCTGCAGCAGCGGCCGGATCGTCTCGGCGAGGCCGCGCAGCGCGCTGATCGCGGCGATCGCGTGCGCGCGGGGAAGCAGGTACTCGGACTGGATCTCGTCTCCGGCGCTCGGCGTGAACCCCATCCGGAAGTGCGGGAGCCGCTCTGACCACCAGCCGGGGATGCCGAGCTGAGGGGTGCAGTTGATCGGATCGAGGCCGCGGATCGGGTGCCGGTGGCCGGTCGCCGCCGCCGCGTCGAAGAGGGTCTCGCGCACCGTCTCGGGCGACTCGGTGACCCGGCTCTTGACCCACAGCTGATCGATCGATTCACCCCACAGCGTGAAAGCGCTGACGCTGTATCCCGCCGCCGTGATCTGATCGAAGCACTCCGACAGAGCCTCCCAGCTGAGCCGTTCGAACACGCGCTGGCGCACCTCGTAGACCGGCTCGACATCGAGCGTGACCCGCGTCAGCGCCCCGAGCGCGCCGAGCCCGACGACGAGCCCGTCGAACTCCGGGTCCCCACGGGACGCCTCCAGCACCCGGCCTTCCGATGTGACAAGCTCAAGCCCGGCGACGGCGCTCGCCAGATTCCCGTTCCGGTCGCCCGATCCGTGCGTGGCGGTCGAGATCGCGCCGGCCACCGAGATGTGCGGCAGCGATGCGAGGTTGGCGAGCGCGAGTCCCTCCCGCTGAAGCGCCTCGGCGAGCTCCCCGTAGCGGATCGCGCCCCCGACCGACACCGTCAAAGCGGCCCTGTCCACGACCACATCCGTAGGCAGTCGATCGAGCGTCAGCACCTCGGCGGAGTCCGCGATCGCGGTGAACGAGTGCCGCGAGCCGAGGACCCGCAACTGCGGTGTACGGGCCACAATCGTGCAGACCTGATCGAGCGTCGTTGGCCGATGGACGGCTTGCGCGCGGTATCTGTAGTTGCCGGCCCAGTTGGTCGGATGCATGATGCGTGATGACGCCCGGCTAACGCGTGTCGATCGCCAGCTCGAACCCGAGCGCGATCAGGATCGTGCCGAGACCGCGCTCGATCCGCCGGCGCACGGCGCTTCGGCTCAGCCATGGTCGCGCACGTCCGGCGAGGAGCACGAGGCCGGCGCACCAGGCCGGGCCGTGTCGAGGATCACCTGGATGCTGGCCAGCACCAGCACCGTCGGCAGCAGCGGCCCGCTGTGCGGCAAGAACTGCGGGAAGAAGGAAACGGCGAAGCGCCTTGGGATTGGCGGCAATCGAAATCAACGAAGCGCGAAACGCCGCCCCGGGGCCACGCCCCCGCGGAAGCCTGCTGGTCAGAGCTAGGCCGAAGCCGTCTTGCGCCCCGCGCCCCGAGCTGCGCCACGCCTGCACCCCGAGCGCAATCAGCACAAACGCGCCGATCACGTGCAGCGAGTCGAACAGCAAGCGGTTGGCCGCAAGCAGCACCGACAGGCCCGCTCCGCCGCAAACGGCCCAGCAAAAGACGCCGATCTCGTTGCCCGCAACCGCCGCGAGTCCGGCACGGTGACCGTCGCGCAAGGTTCGATGAAGGAACAACGCCGTGGCGGGACCTGGTAGCACCGCAAGCGCCAGGCATGCCAAGAGGAACGGCGGTAGGACATGGATTACGTGTTCGACCACGGCCCGATTATGACGGCAAGCTGAAGCTCGGCAACGCTCCTCGGAGCGCCCTACCGCGTCCTCAGCCGGCGCTGATGGTGCACGAGCAGCACAGCGAGACGCGCGCGGTCCCGTTCCTCGAGCCGCGTGTACTTGATGCCGAGTTGAGTACGCACGCGGCGGACCACCAGCCCCTCGCACTGCACCGGCGCCGGGAACCCTTCGAAGTACAGCTCGATCGCGAGCCGCGATCCCAGTTCAAGCCCCTCACGGCCCTCGATCAGCGCGCCGCCTTGGCTCAGATCGACAGTGACGGTCTCGATTTCAGCTGCCCCGGCGCCCCCGTCGGCGCCGATCGGGCGCACGCGTGCCGTAGTGGCGAGCGGGGTTCGAGGGGCGCCGCGGCGGTCGGGCAGGCTGTCGGCATCGATCACGACGAACGCAAAGCCCCTGGCACCCTCGGGCGCGGTGGTCGCGACGCCCCGCAGTGCCACCCGGACGCCATCTTCGTTCGAGATCAGGTACCCGAGCGATCCGGGTGTGAGCTTCTCGCTCAGCTCGGGGGCGACCCCGCCGAGTTGCCCCAGGACTGTCAGCGCCCCGTCAACGAACCGCACGTAACACTCAAAGCGCTGCTTTGAGCCGTCGAGCTCAATCGTGACTGACTGCTTCTGTCTCAGGGCCACTGCCAGTCATTATTCGCCACTCGAGCGCCGGGTCCTCACTGTTCACCAGGTCTTCACGCGGTCGAGTGCCCGCCGGTGCTCGACTCGGATCCGCGTGTCGATCACGATGCAACCCTCGGACATGCACCGCACCGGGTTGAGATCTGTTTCCACGATCTCCGGGACGTCGCGGAGCAGCAGCGCGAAGCGCAGGACGAGATCACGCAGCGATTCGCGGTCAAGCTTGGCGCTGCCGCGGAAACCCTCCAGCTGCGAGACGACGCTCTGCGACGCGTCGATCAGCTCGTCAGCCTCAACGTCGGTCGCCGGCAGGACGCGGAACGCCGCCGTGCCGGCGAGTCCCGCTTGCCGACCCCCGAGCGCAAGCGCCATTACCTGCCCAAGGTCCGGATCGCTGACGGCGCCGATCAGAAAATCCGCCCCGGGCGCCACGAGGCGCTGGACCATCGCGCCGTTCCAGCCACGGCCCGCGAGCTCCACGCGCCGCTGCAACTCGCGCCAACCGGCGTGGATCGCAGACTCGCCCTCGAGACCGAGCAGCACCGCGTCGATGTCGCCGGCATGCGCCGGGGGCGGAAAATCAGCCTTCAGGGCAACCGGCCCGCCAACGTCGGCGGCGGCCGCAACCGCGTCTGAGACTTGTTCGCAGCGGACCGTGGCGACCCGCTCGATCCGGTAGCCGTCGAGCACCGCCTGCGCCTGTTCGACGGTCAACCAGCAGTCGTCGCGATCGGCCGGGCTGTTTGAAATCAGCGACCGCACCGACTCGGCATCGTTGCCCTCGAGCGTCGGATGCTGTCCCAGCGGCCGCGATAGCCACTCGCGGCGCTCCACCCCGCGCGCGAGCACGGCCGCGCAGGCATCCGGAAACAGGAAGTTCGGCATCGTCGCCGCTTCGCTCTGCGGCAGCCGGCCGTCGGTGCCGACGATTGAGGTCACGACGGGCTTGGCCGCGCCGGCGCAGGTGTCCGTGACGGCGCGCAGCACCGCCTGCGGATCGCCGCCGAACAGATCGACGTAGTAGGCCGCGATCGCGTCCACGCGATCGTCCTCGAGCGCGGCCCGTAACGCCGCGAGGTAATCGTCGGGCCCGGCGCGGGTGTCGAGGACCAGGGGATTGGCCCCATCGCTCAACACCAGCCGGCGGGTCGCGCAGGCATCCGCCGCGAGCGTCGCGACGCCCGCCGAGTTGCTGACGATCGCGACCCGGCGCCCGAGCGGCAGCGGCTGGCTCTCGAAGAACGCCGCGGCGCTGAACAACTCCTCGCCGCTTTGGAAGCGCAAGACGCCCGCCTGCCTGAACAGCGCATCGATGACCACGTCGCCACGCAGCGCGGCAGCCGTGTGGGAGCGGGCGTCGAGCCGGGCCGCTTCGGCAGCGCGGCGACCCTTCACCGCCAGGATCGGCTTGTGCCGCGACACGCGCTGCGCAATCCGCGAGAAGTGCTCGGGGTTGCCGAACGTCTCGACATAGAGCATCACGGCAGCGGTTCGCTCATCCTCTTCCCACAGCTCGAGCAGATCGTTGATCGAGACGTCGACACGATCGCCAACCGATGCGAAGCACGAGATTCCAAGCCGCCTGGCTGCTGCGTGTCCGAGCAGTCCGATGCCGATCGCGCCGGACTGCGAGCAGATCGCCAGCCGCCCAGACGGGACGCTCGCGCCGGCGAAGGTCGCCTTGAGGCTGACGGCCGGGTCGGTATTGATCACCCCCAGCGAGCTTGGCCCGACCAGCCGCAGGCCGCCGGTTCGGACGATTTCCAGTAGCTCCTCGTGGCCCGCGGCGAGCGTGTCGGGGTCGTGGTCGGGATCGTTTGTCAGCGCCAGCAGCGCCTTCGCACCGACGGCCGCGGCCTGGGCTGCGACGTCAGGCAGCTCTTCCCAGACGACGGCCGCGATGACGAGCTCCGGGGGTTCGTCGAGGTCGATCAGGGCCGTTGCCGAGCGCATCGAGCAGACGATCTCACCGGTCCGGTTGACAGGCGTCACGACGCCGCGAAAGCCTCCGTCAAGGATGTCCATCAGGACTGCAGCTCCGAGGTCGCCGGGCGCTCCCGAGGCTCCGACGACGGCAATCGATCGCGGGGCCACGATCGGCCGCAGCGACGCCACAGCACCGACGTGGTCGCGCGCGTCGATCCGTTCACGCACCTCCTCCGAGGGCGTGATATCAAGCGACACGGTGAGCTCGCCGCCCGTGCCCTTCCGGCGGACCCCGAATCCGGCCCGCTCGAACACGAGCAGCATCGGCCGGTTGGTTCCGAGCACTTCGGCATCGAACCGCCCCACGCCGCGCTCGGCGGCGATCGCCGCAAGCTGCTCGAGCATCCGCGTCGCCGTTCCGCGCCCGCGGAATTGATCGGCGACCGCGAACGCGACCTCGGCCGCGCCCGGCTCGCGCAGAAGGTCATAACTCGCTGCCGCGACGACCTTGTCGCCCTGGCGGCCGATCAAGGCGACACGGTCGATCCCGTTGGCCTCCGCGTAGGCACGCGCCGCCACCTCGGTGCGCAGGTAGCCGTGGAAGCGCATGTAGCGGCTCTCCTCCGAGAGCCCCTCGTCGTAGAACGCCTTGATGTCGTTGAGGTCAGCCGGCGTTGGCGTACGCAGCCGCAGCGTTGAGCCATCGCGCAGCAGGACGTCGCGGACAAGCCCTCCGGTGCTCACATCTCCTGGCCACCATTCGCCGCGATCCGAGCCCCCTGCGCGAGCGCCTCGAGCTTCCCGTAGGCGCAGCCGCGCGGGAGGTACTTCATCCCGCAGTCCGGGGCCGCGACCAGCCGGTCGGCGGTCACATACGGAAACGCGCGGCTGATCCGGTCGGCGACGGTCTGCGCCGTCTCCACCTCGTCGTTCGACAGGTCAAGGACCCCGAGGATGATCGTCTTGCCCGGAAGCGCCTCAAGCACCCGCAAGTCGAGCCCCGACTGGGCTGTCTCGATCGAGACCTGGTCGCAGCGCGCGCCGGCGAGCTCGCCGAGAAACGAGTATCCGCTCGGGCGCTGGTGGATGATCGCCGCGTAGCCGAAGCAGATATGAACGGCGATCGTCCCCTCGACGCCGCCGATCGCCTCGTTCAGCGCATCGACGCCAAACGCACGGGCCGCGTCGGGGCGCGCCTGCATGTACGGCTCGTCGATCTGGACGATCTCAGCGCCGGCTGCGAACAGATCGATGATCTCCTCGCGTACCGCGCGCGCGTAGCCGAGCGCCACCGCGTCCGGGGCGCCATAGAAGTCGTCCTGCGCTTGCTGGGACATCGTGAACGGACCGGGAACCGTGATCTTCGTCGGCTTGCTCGTGTTCGTGCGGAGAAACTCGAGGTCGCGCACCTGGACCGGATGTCGGCGGCTGATCGGACCGACCACGCGCGGGACGGGATTGGGATGACCGCTGCGGTCAAGCGCGGTGCCGGGGTTGTCGATATCGACGCCGTCGAGCGCGGTGGCAAAGCGGTTGGAGTAGCTCTCGCGGCGCATCTCTCCGTCGGTGATGATGTCCAGGCCTGCGCGCTCCTGATCGGCGATCGCGAGCAGCGTCGCGTCGTCCTGCGCTTCCTCGAGGTAGCGGGGATCGATCCGCCACAGCTCGGTGGCCCGCACGCGCGGTGGAAAGCGATCCTTGAGACGGTCGCGGTCGATCAGCCAGTTCGGCTGTGCGTAGGAGCCAACGAGGCTCGTCGGGATCCGGCCGTCGGGCTGTCCGTGCACGGCTGACAACAAGCTCACCTCCGCTCGGGTGTGGGAAGCCTAACTGGTCAACGTATTCGTCCGGGCGCTGTTCATCGTGACCCGGCGGAGCACCGATCCGCATTCCTACGAGCCGACCGCCGCTGACGCGATCGCGGTTCGCGCGGTCGCAGCTGGCGATCGTCAACGGACTTGGGGCTCGGCGTGTTCTTCCTGGCCCTGTTCAGCACCGGCGCCGCTGGGGGCAACGGACTGCTCGGCACGCGGACCCTGTTCGGCTCGATCTTCGGACTCAGTGCCGGCGAGGCGACGCAGGCGACCGGCGCGCTGCTGTCTCGGACGGCGTCACTGGCCCTAGACTGAAGTTCGATGTCGTATCGGAGCGCAGACAGCTGGGCGGCGCGGGCGCAACGAGTGTTGGCGGAGAACAAGCACCACAGCGGCGCGGCGCGGCAGGCGCTGCTGGAGCTGCTCGACTCACAGACATGCGCGCTGTCGGCGATCGAGATCGAGGACGCCCTCCGGGCCGCGGGCCGGCCTGTCGGCCGCGCCAGCATCTACCGGATCCTGGACGAGCTCGAGCGGCTGCATCTCGTGCAGAAGCTGCAGGTCGGGCAGGCAATGGCTCGGTACGAGCCAATTCGTTCCGGTGCCGGACACCATCACCACCTCGTGTGCGACAGCTGCGGGACGGTGATGCCGTTCACCGACGCCGACCTTGAGAACGCGATCAAGAAACTGAGCCGCCGCGTCCCGATGCGCGTCGCCGAGCACGAGATCGTGCTTCACGGCGCGTGCCGGGATTGCAGCGACTAGACCCCAGGGTAAGATGCGCGTCCCGTCATGTATCTCGCGCTGGGCGTGCTGCTCGGGACCGGGCTCGCCGCCATCGTTTTTGCGCTATGGCGGGTTCTACGCGCCCCGCGAGCCGCGCGGACGCCGAAAGCGGCGGGAATGCAATCGGCATTGCACGCGGCGACGGCGACGCTTCCGCACCTGCGCCGAGGGTTGAAGCCTCGCACCGCCGAGCAAGCGGCCCCCCACCTGCGCGCGTTGACGGGAGCGGCGGCGATCGCGCTTGCCGACACGCAGGCGGTACTCGCGATCGACGGCGAGGGACGTGAGCAGGTCAGGCCGGGAGATCTGCTCTCGCGCCTGCTCGCCCGCACTCCGGATGACCGCGTTCACATCGTGCCGCGGCTGACCTCCTCAGATCCGAGCTGCCCGCTGCGCTCCGCGGTGCTCGCGCCGCTGATCGTGCAGGGCAGGCGAGCCGGAACCCTGATTGCGTTCTACAACAGCGTCGGCGATCCGAGCCAGGCCGAGCTGCGGGTCGTCAAGGAGGCCGCGAGCCTCGTCTCCGCGCAGGTGGAGCTCTCGGTCGTGGCCGAGCAGGAGGAGCGCCTTGCGCGCGCCGAGCTGCGGGCGCTGCGCGCCCAAATATCCCCCCATTTCATCTACAACGCGCTGGCGGCCGTGGCCGGGAACATCCACGCCCGTCCGGAAGAGGCTCGCGAGCTGTTGATCGATTTCGCCGAGTTCACGCGCTACCTGTTCCGCGACGGCCGCTCGTACGTCACGCTCGGCGAGGAGCTCGACCATGTCGAGCGCTACCTGCGGCTCGAACGGGCGCGCTTCCGCGACGGCCTGCAAGTGAGGATCGATGTTCCCGACGAGACGCTCGGCGCGGTCGTGCCGGCAATGTCGGTCCAACCGCTGGTCGAGAACGCCGTCCGGCACGGTGTCGAGCGACGTGCGGGAACCGGACGTGTGGCGATCACGGCGCGGGTTCTCGGTGGTGACGTCGAGCTGTGCGTGAGCGATGACGGCGTCGGGATCGCTCCCGGGCGCGTCCAGGCGCTGCTCGCCGGCGCCGGGGGCGGAATCGGCCTTTCGAATGTCGACGCTCGGCTGCGGGCCACGTTCGGCGAGCGTTACGCGCTCAGGATCCAGTCGCAGGCGGGCGAGGGCACGGTCGCGGTGATGACCGTTCCGAATCTGCGCGGCGAGGTCAACCGCCGCCAGTTGGTGGGCGGACCTGCATGACTGCCGAGCGGCTGACGATCCTCGCGGTCGACGACGAGCACACGCAGCTTGAGGACCTCGCGCGGCTGTTGCGCAGTTTCGCGTCGGTGGAGGACGTCGAGTGCGCCTCCGACGGGCACGACGCGCTCGTCAAGGCCTCGGCGCAGCGCTACGACGCGATCTTTCTTGATGTGCGGATGCCCGATCTCGACGGCCCCGAGCTCGGTCGCGTGCTCAAGCGCTTCGCCGCTGCGCCCGAGCTCGTATTCGTCAGTGCGTATGAGAGCGCCGCCGTCGAGGCGTTCGAGCTCCACGCGCTCGACTACCTGCTCAAGCCCGTCGGACGGCGCCGGCTCGAGCAGGCGCTCGAGCGGGTGACGGCGGCCGTGGGGGCAGCCGAGCGTGACAGCGTCCGACACTTCCCCCACCACGCACCGCAGATCCCGGCCGAGGGCGAGATGATCGCCGTTGCAAACGTTCGCAACGGGTCGACTCGTCTGATTGCACGCGGCTCGATCCTGTACGTCCAATCGCACGGCGACTTCGTACGGATCGTCGGTGAGGACGGTCGTTACCTGCTGCGGGCGACGCTGAGCGAGATCGAACGCCGCTGGGAGCATCATGGGTTCGTCCGCGTGCACCGCCAGTACGTAGCCAACCTGAACCGGGCGGTCGAGCTGCGGCCACGGCTCGGCGGGACCGCCGAGCTGACCTTCGGCGCCGGGCAGACGATCCCGATCGCGCGCCGGCAGGTGGCCGAGCTCGGCCGACTGCTCGGGGTCTGACCCCACCAGACTGTCGGGGACGTCGAGCGCCTCTACAGGCGCGCCCACGAGCTGGGCGCGCCCGTGAGTTCTCCTCCTCGTTCGTTAACCCTCAGCGGCCTTTTCCTCCTCGTGGATCTTGCCCTCGAGCTGGGACATCACGTCCGGATCGCGCAGCGTCGTGACGTCGCCGAGCGCGCGGCCCTCGGCGATGTCGCGCAGCAGCCGGCGCATGATCTTGCCCGAGCGGGTCTTGGGCAGGTCGTCGGCCCAGATGATCCGCTTGGGCCGGGCGAACTTGCCGATTCGCTCGCCGACATGGGCGCGGATGTCCTCGATCAGCACGTCTGTGCCCTCGATCGTTCCCTGGAGGGTGACGAACGCGCAGATCGCCTGGCCGGTGTCCTCGTCGCTCTGACCGATCACGGCCGCCTCGGCGACCATCTGGTGGGAGACGATCGCCGACTCCACCTCGGCCGTCGAGAGGCGGTGCCCGGACACGTTGACGACGTCATCGATCCGGCCGATGATCCAGAAGTAGCCGTCCTTGTCCTTGCGCGAGGCGTCGCCGACGAGGTAGGTCTCCTTGCCGAAGCGCGAGAAGTACGTCGCGATGAACCGGTCGTCCTCCTTGTACAGGGTCCGGAGCATCGACGGCCACGGACGCGTGAGCACCAGCAAGCCCTGCCCCTCCGACATCGGCTTGCCCTCGCGCTCGTCGACGACCTCCGCCGCCACGCCGGGGAATGGGCGCGTCGCCGAGCCCGGCTTGGTCGCGACGATCCCCGGCAAGGGCGTGATCATGATCGCGCCGGTCTCCGTCTGCCACCAGGTATCGACGATCGGACAGCGCTCGCCGCCGACGACGACGTAGTACCACAGCCACGCCTTCGGATTGATCGGCTCGCCGACCGAACCGAGCAGCCGCAGCTTGCTCAGGTCGAACTTCTCGACGTGCTCAACCCCCCACTTGATGCAGGCGCGGATCGCGGTCGGCGCAGTGTAGAACTGGGTCACGCCGTAGCGCTCGCAGAGCTCCCACCAGATCCCCTTGTGCGGGTAGTCCGGCGCGCCCTCGTACATGACGCTGGTCGCGCCGTTGCACATCGGCCCGTAGACGATGTAGGAGTGGCCGGTTACCCAGCCGACGTCCGCCGAGCACCAGAACACGTCCTGCTCAGGCTTCAGGTCGAATATGTATTTGTGCGTGCTGGAGACGCCGGTCAGATATCCGCCGGTGGTGTGCAGCACGCCCTTGGGCTTGGCGGTCGAACCGCTCGTGTACAGCACGTACAGCGGATGCTCGGCGTCGAGCTCCTCGGCGGGGCACTCGTCCGCCGCCTTCGCAACGATCTCGTGGTACCACACGTCACGGCCGTCCTGCATCTCGCACTCCGCCTTCGTGTGCTGCACGACGATGATGTGCTCGAGCGTCTCGAGGTCGCCCATCACGTTGTCGACCTGCTGCTTGATCGGAGCGGTCTTGCCCTTCCGGCGCGCGCCGTCGATCGTGACGAGCGCCTTCGCCTCTGAGAACTCCATCCGCTCGCGGACCGAGTCCGCGGAGAACCCTCCGAAGACGACGTTGTGGGGGGCGCCGATCCGCGCGCACGCCAGCATCGCAACGACGACCTCGGGAATCATCGGGAGGTAGATACCGACGATGTCACCCTTCTCAATTCCGAGGTCCTTCAGCGCGTTGGCGAACTTCTGTACCTCGCGGTGCAGATCGGCGTAGGAGATGTCGCGCTCCTCGCCTTCCTCGCCGCGCCAGTGAAATGCGATCCGGTCACCGTTGCCGGCCTCGACGTGGCGATCGAGGCAGTTGTATGACGCGTTGATCTTGCCATCGCTGAACCACTTGTAGAACGGCGGGTTGGAGTCGTCCAGGATTTCGGTCGGCTCTTTGAACCAGTGCAGCTCCTTGGCCTGCTTGAGCCACCATCCCTGCCAGTCGCGCTCGGCCTCTTCGTAGATCGAAGGGTCGTTCAAGAGCCCCTGCTTGCGGAAGTCTTCAGGCGGTTCGAACTTCTCGATCTCGAGCATCGACTCGAGCTTGGCCGCCAGGGTCCCTTCGCCTGCCGGAGTCGTCACCGTGTCTGCCATCAAGCCTCTCCTTCTTCGCGCTGGCGTCTCACAGCTGGGAAGCTACAGCGGCCGGCTAGAACGCCGGCTCGTGAAGCCCACTACAGATGTGCGGCGATGTCTACGTCCTGGTAGTTGTACCCCACTCGGAGTGAGGCCTGCTAGCGCCTTTACGGTAGCGCTCGGCGGGCATACCGCCGCAGCCGGCCCCGCGGCCCCGGCCCCCGGCGTGGACAGGGACCAGGGCCGTCTCGGCCGGGGCGTTACTCGCCGGAGCGCAGGGCTGTACCCGAACGGTCGAACCGGTCGGAGCGGTGCGCTGAAGTAGGCGAGTTAACGTGGGAATGCCGCACTTAGGCTCATCGGCGCAGGATCGGTCGCAGTGCTGCAACAGCCGACCCCAGCGGACGGATGTCCGACAGGCATGCGTCGGCCGCTTTTATGCAGCATTCCAGGATCCGGACGGCCGGCTCCGCGTCGGGGCGCGAAACAGACACGATCTGCCGCAGTCCACCGCCTGCTGTGAAGTAAGGGGTCACGAATGATTTAGTGCGGTGGTGGAGGATGTTCGGGGTTATTGTCGTATCGCGAGGGATGATCGATGAGTCAAAGATCGCGGAGCGTTTTGCGGGCCTTGGGCCTGAGTTGAACGAGCGTCAGCGTCGGTTGTGGGCGGCGTCGGAGGCGCGGGCGTGTGGGCGTGGTGGGATCGCTGCGGTTGCTCGTGCGACGGGGATCAGTGAGGACACGGTCGGGCGTGGGATCAAGGAGTTGCGGGAGGGTGTGCGGTTGGAGCCGGGGCAGGTCCGTCGTCGGGGTGCGGGGCGTCGAGCGTTGACCGAGTCTGATCCTGGCTTGTTGCGGGACTTGGAGCGATTGGTGGATCCCGCGACGCGTGGGGATCCGTGCTCGTCGTTGCGGTGGTCCTCGAAGAGTTTGGGGAACATCGCGGGCGCGTTGGTCGCCGTGGGCCATGAGGTGTCCGATCGGACGGTCGGGAAGCTGCTTCGCGGTCTTGGGTTTCGGTTGCACGCGAACCGCAAGACGCGGGAAGGGACCGATCATCCTGATCGCGACGCTCAGTTTCGGCATATCGACGCGACGGTCACCGCGGCGCTCGAGGCGGGGGAGCCGACGATCTCGGTCGACAGCAAAAAGCGAGAGCTGGTCGGCGATTACAAGGCGGTCGGGCGTGAGTACGAGCCGAAGGGCCGTCCGGTCGAGGTCCGCACCCACGACTTCAAGGACAAGGACTTGGGCCACGCGATCCCGTATGGCGTCTATGACATTCAGGCGAATGAGGGGATGATGTCGGTCGGTGTCACCAACGACACCAGCGCGTTTGCGGTCAACGCGATCCGCGCGTGGTGGGAGCATCTCGGTGCCCGGCGCTACCCCGACGCGACGACGCTGACGATCACCGCCGACGGCGGCGGCAGCAACTCGAGCCGCACCCGCCTTTGGAAGATCGAGTTGCAGAAGCTCGCCAACGAGCTCGGCCTGGCGATCCGCGTCTGCCACTTCCCGCCGGGAACGTCGAAGTGGAACAAATCGAGCACCGGATGTTCTCGTTCGTGAGCCTGAACTGGCGTGGTCGGCCGCTGGAGAGCCTTGAGGTGATCATCGATCTGATCGGGTCGACCACAACCAGCACCGGGTTGAAGGTCTACGCGCGTCACGATCCCGGCGAGTACGAGAAGGGCATCACAGTCACCGACGAAGAGATCGCCGCCGTGAACATTGTTCGTAACGATTTTCACCCGGACTGGAACTACGAGATCAAACCAATAGCCGCACTAATTGTTTCGTGAACACTAAGGGAGATGGTGTCCGGCTACCAGTAGCGATCGCCCCAGCTCCCAGAACCGACCGAACCGCGGTCGATCGTGTCTGTTTTTTGGTCCGCCGAGCCGACCGGATCCCGTCCGGCAAGATCTCCCCCAGTCCGCCACCGTATGGGACGTGTGGGACGGCAGCAAAACACACCCTTCCAAAGCCCAAAAACCACTCCGTCCCTGTCACACCACGACAGTCAGCGCGCCGCCAGTCAGGCACCATCCGCACCAACCGCGCCGAACAGCGTGACGCAGCCCGCCGCCGCTAGTGCAGGACTAATTCCGCTTCTTGCGCTTTCGCTTGGACGTCGTCGACCTGGTGCGCTGCGGCGCGGGAGCGCCCACCGGCTCGGGAGCGGGTGCCGGAGCTGGCCTGAAGCGCCCCGGTCTGCCGGCGCCCGGAGACCGTCCCCGCTGCTCGCGGGTCTCCGCCGCCGTGGGCCAGCGCTCGGCCTGGCCGCTGCGCCACGCCGGCGGCACGCCGCTCGGCCAGCGCCCGCTTATCAGGTAGGCGAGGGCCAGCAGCCAGAAGCCTTGGATAACGGTCGCGGAAGGCCCGATCGGGAACATCACGAGGACGCCGCTGAAGATTCCGAGGTAGCCCATGAATTTAGTCAGGAGCCCCACGCGCATTGCGTTCAGGGCCGTCAGCACGAACGCGATCGCGATCAGCAGCGCTGCGAACTGGCCAAGCAGCGGCAGCGCGACGAGACCGGCGCCGCTGGTCAAATGATGCGCTTGCTCATAGGTCTGACTTCCGAGGCTGGCGAAGTCGCTCGCCTTGGAGGCGATCACAATCGCGTAGGCCACGCCGCTGATCGCGGCGAACGTGGCGCCGACGATCGCCACGATCCGGATCCACGCTCCGACCTGCCCGTTGCGAGCCCGCGTGATGCCGACCAGGTAACTGAGCGTCAGGGCGATCCCGACGAACCCGAACGCGTTGACGACCGCGCCGAGCAGGTCGAGCGGAAAACGCTTATGCGCGGTGATCAGATCGAGCGTCAGCTCGTCGACCTTGGTGTGCGGCCCGGCGAGCTGGATCGCCGTCGCGATGATCACGAGCGCTCCGGCCACGCCGGCGATCGCGGCCTGGCGCATGCGCACGCGCGATTCGTACAGCAGTTGCTCGTCGGCGGTCATCGCTCCGACAATGCTAACCGCGTGGGCGCAACCCGCGCGGAGCCGACTCACCGTCGTAGTGCATCCGCGCCGGCACGTAGTTGGGGTCGTCGGGCTCGAGCAACCGCGATACCCGGTCGCCGACCGCGAGCACGAGGTCGAGCACCGGTGAAAGGATCCGGAGCGCGGTCTCGAATCGAGCCCGCAGCACGGGATTGGGCGTCGGGCGGGCCATCGTCTTGAGCACGAGTCTAGTGCTGGTGACGATCCTGGCGGTGCCGCTCGCGCCGCTTGCCGCGCTGCTCGAGCTGGCGGCGGGGCGACTGCGAAGCGGCGGCACGATCGCCGTGATCGCGCGGCGCGGAACCCGATCCCGCTGTGGGGAGGTACCATAGGTTCCATGGAAGGAAGCGGCTTTGGCAACCTGTTCGGCGACCCGGATGAGTTCCAGCGCAAGCTCGGAGAGTTTGCCGAGCAGATGCAGGGCGCTCAGCGGCTCGCCTGGGCCGACAACGCGATCAAGCTGGCGGTCGATCTGACCGTCGCAGCGATGAATCGCGCCAACATCCAGGGGACGACCGAGCAGCAGGCCGAGCAACTGCGCTCGGTGATGGCGACGGTGTTCCCCGAGGCGGTCACGCTCGTGCGCGAGGCGCGCGAGGGGCTGCAGTAGCTCCGGCTTTACAGCGCCCCGAGCACCAGCTGATCGTGCTCGGCCGGCTTGACATTGCGGAAGATCGCCTTGATCCGCCCATCGGCGTCGATCACGAACGTCGATCGTTCCATCCCCATGTAGGTGCGCCCGTACTTCGACTTCTCGACCCAGACGTCATACGCCTCGGCGACTGAGTGATCCTCGTCGCCGAGCAGCGGAAACCCGAGCCCGTACTTCTGATCGAACTGCGCGATCTTGTTCGGCGCATCGGGCGAAACGCCGAGGACGACGGCAGCAGCGGTGTCGTAATCGGCGCGGTGATCGCGAACGCCGCACGCCTGCGTCGTACATCCAGGCGTATCCGCCTTTGGGTAGAAGTAGAGCACGACCGGCTTGCCGCGCAAGCCGCTCAGCGTCACCGGATTCCCCTCCTGGTCGGGAAGGGTGAAGTCTGGTGCCTGGTCTCCCACTTGCGGTGCCATCAGCATCCGGAACCTTACTTGAGAAGACGCGAGAGACGCCGGTCCTTGAGCAGCTTGCCCTCGGTCTGGCACGTTGGGCAGTAGCACATCACATAGTCCTCGTAGAACACCGCTTCGATCTGATCTCCGCACCGCGGGCAGGGCTTGCCGTTGTATCGATGGACGGTCAGCGGCATCGGCAGCTTGTCGGGGATCGGCAGCGTGATCGTCTGCTCGTAGTGGTCGATCACGTCCGACAGCCTGCCGATCGTCGCCGCGCGTAGCCGCTGCGCCTCGTCGGCATCCAGGTCCGTGCCCCGCTTGAACGGGGAGATCATCGCTGCGTGCAGGATCTCGTCAACCCATGAACGGCCGATTCCCGCGATCACGTGCTGATCTCGAAGCAGCGCGTACAGCGGGCGTGGCGCGCACAGCAGCTCTTCGAACGGCGGCGGATCGGGCCAGGCCTCGGGGCCGAGGGCGGCGATCGTCTCCTCGTCCTGCACCTCCGGCGTGCGCAGCAGCTTCACCCATGCTGCCTGCTTGGTCCCAAACTCCCTCAGTCGAAGCTCCCGGCCGTCGCGCAACCGCACCAGCAATCGCGACGCGCGGTCACGCAGCGAGGCGCGGACGTCGAACAGCTGCAGGCGCCCCGCGGACATCAGATGAATGACGCCCGTGAACTCGCCGTCGAAGTCGACGAGGAACAACTTGCCGCGCCGGCGGACTCCCTGAATTGTCTTGCCTTCCAGCGCGCTCAGCGGGGGATCGAACGTTCGCAGCGCGTTGATGCCCGGCGCGAGCACCGACTCGACGCTCGCACCGGCTGTAGCCGCGCCGATCACGCGCGCGGTGATTTCGACTTCCGGAAGCTCGGGCATCTGCAGATACGAGGGTACTTCGCGGGATAACCGCGGCTGCAGGCCCACGATAAGTAAGACGTTGAGCAAACTGTTCGAACGCATTCAGGATCGCTTTACGCAAGCGCAGGAGACTGCGCGCATGAGCGACCTGCTTGCAATTGTGGGTTCCGGCGAGGGCGACGAAGAGCTGCTCGAGGAGATTGCTCATCGCCATCCGGATCGGGTGACGGTGCTGGTCGAGGATGCCGAGGCGGATTGGGCGTCCGATGAGTCCGAGACGGGTCGTGCCGTGCGCGAGCGCATCGCCGCGCTGCTGGCGGCGATCGAACGTCGGACTGGAGCGGTCGTGGTCGGCCTCGCGGGCAACCGAGACCAGCTGCTCGGGTGGCGCTTTGACCGCGTCGTGCGCGCGGGCGCCAAACTCGTGGCGTAGCCGTGGCGTAGCCGTGGCGTAGGCGCGGCGTAGGCGCGGTACAGCCGCGGTGTAGCCGCGCCTTGACGCCAGTCGCCGCTACCCTGCCAGTCCAAGATGAGTGCGACGCTGGCACCCGACGACGTCGTCCGCACGCACGCGGAGGGCGCTGCAAACTCCCGTGAGCCGCTGCTGGTACTCGATCCGCTGATCGAGTTTCTCGGCGCCCACGAACTTGCTGCTCCGGCCGAGCTGGACGCCGTTCCGGTTGGAGAAGGCCACTCATGCGTCACCTTCACGCTCTCAACAGGTGTCGTGCTCCGCAGGCCGCCGCGCGGGCCGCTGCCCCCGAGCGCGCACGACGTGCTGCGTGAGGCACGACTGTTGCGAGCACTCGAGTCGACGCCGGTGCGTGTGCCGAAGGTGTTGGCGGTCTGTGAGGACAGCTCGGTGATCGGATCGCCGTTCTACGTGATGGAACAGGTCCACGGGTACGTCGTCACCGAGGCGCTGCCGGAGCCGCTCGACAACCCAGCCGAGCGCTCCCGGATCGCCGACGAGTTGATCGACGCGCTGGTCGAACTGCACGCCGTCGACTGGCGCGCGATCGGGTTGGAGGGTTTCGGCAAGCCGAGCGGGTATCTGGAGCGTCAGCTGCGGCGGTTTCTCGGCCTGTGGGAGCACAACCGCACGCGCGAGCTGCCGCAGGTCGAGGAGGTCGGCGCCTGGCTTGCGAACAACCTGCCGGAATCCCCGCCGGCGACGATCGTGCACGGTGACTACCGGCTTGGCAACACAATGCTCGCCGGCGGCGCCCCGGCGCGTGTGATCGCGATCTTCGACTGGGAGATGGCGACGATCGGCGATCCGCTCGCCGACATCGGTTACATGATGATCCACTGGCGCCAGGCGGGCGAGACCGCCGCAAAGTTTGCGCTGCAAACGGTCACCCCGCTGCCGGGCTTCCCGACGCGGCACGAGCTGATTGCGCGTTATGAGGAGCGGTCGGGACGCTCGATGCAGGCGCTGGACTGGTACGTGACGCTGGCGCTCTGGAAGGCGGTGGTGTTCATGGAGGGCAACTACAAGCGTGCGATTTCGGGCGCGACCGACGATCCCTACCTGAAGGCCTTCAGCGAGGGGGTCGTGGAGCTGGCGGAGCGCGCGCTCGAGGTCACCCGGCATGGGTTCTGAGAACCACCGGTACCACGGGCTGCTGATCGACTGGGGCGGCGTCTTGACGAGCAACCTGTTCGACTCGTTCCGGTCGTTCTGCGAGCTCGAAGGGATCGAGCCGGAGGAGATCGGCCGGCGCTTTCGCAAGGATCCGGTCTGCCGCGAGCTGCTGATCGGACTGGAGACCGGTCGGGTCCCCGAGGCGGAATTCGAGCGCCGGTTCGCCGAGATCCTCGGTGTGCCCGCGCCCGAGCTGATCGATCGGTTGTTTGCGGGTTCGCAACCTGAGGAACCGATGCTCGATGCCGTGCTGCGCGCGCGCCGGGCCGGAATCCGGACGGGGCTGATCTCGAACTCGTGGGGCACACGCCGCTACGACCGCGCGCAGCTCTCACAGCTGTTCGACGGCGTCGTGATTTCCGGGGAGGAGGGGATCCGCAAGCCCGCACCGCAGATCTACGAGCTCGGAGCTAGCCGGATCGGGCTCCACACGGCCGCGTGCGTGTTCGTCGACGATCTGCCGTTCAACCTCGAGCCCGCCGCCGAACTCGGGATGGCGACCGTGCACCATGTCGGCTCGCAGCAGACAATCGATCAGCTGGAGCGGTTGCTCGGAGTCGGGCTCCAGTGAGGGGAACGCTCACTCGGTCACGCGCGCGCGGGACGCTCGCGGCGGCGCTGATGCTCGGTGCATCGCTGCTCGCGGGCTGCGGCAGCAAGCCGTTGTCGAGCAGTCAGCTGGGCCAGCAGGCGACGCGGCTCTGCCAGCTCGCGGGGCTTCAGACTGATCGGATCCCGACGCCGTCCACGCCGGCCGGCAGCGCGCTTTACCTCAAACGCGGGATCGCCGTGATGAAGCCCGAGCTGGCTCAGCTGCGCGCGCTGCGGCCGCCGGGCGACGTCGCCGACGTCTATGCGGTCTCTGTCAGCTCGTTCGCAAAGAAGCTCAGTTACCTGAAGGACACGGTTCACGATCTGGTCGGCGGCGAGGACCCCGTGATCGCGATGCGAACGCTGCAGCAGGACCTCGCAGTGATCGAGAAGCAGGAGGATGGTGCCTGGCAGACACTTCAGATCACTGCGTGCCTGAACCGGTAGAGCTTTGAAGTTCGTGCCGGCCCCGCTCCGGCTCGCCGGTGATCAAGCGGACCCCGCGGCCGTGGGCGAGGAAGCTCCACGCCCACCGGATCACGACAAGCAGGCGATTCTCGAACCCGATCAGGTACCACAGGTGCACGGTCAGCCAGGCGGCCCACGCGATGAAGCCGCTGAGCCTCACGCCCTGCACGTCCGCAACCGCCTTGGCTCGACCGATCGTCGCGAGGTTCCCCTTGTCGTGGTAGCGGAAGGGCGCCGCCGGGCGCCCGGCGAGGCGGCCGGCAACCACGCTCGCCACGTGCCGCCCTTGCTGGATCGCAACGGGCGCGAGCCCTGGCAACACGCACGTTTCCCCATCGGCCAGCCTGATGCTGACCATGTCGCCGAGCGCGAGCACCTCCGGGTGACCCGGGAGCGAGAGATCCCCGTTGACGGCCACGCGACCGGAGCGATCGACTTCGAGGCCGGCACGCCGAGCCAGCATCCCAGCCAGCGGTGAGGCCATCACGCCCGCGGCCCAGATGACTGTGTGGGCGTCGATTCGCTGCGCCGATCGATCGTCTCCCTGCGTGGTCACTCCGGTCGAGTCGAGATCGATGACCATCTGGTGCAGCCGCGGCGTCACGCCGAGGCGCTCCAGCGATCGCTCCGCTTTCTTCGAGAGTGCGGGCGGGAATGCGCTCAGCACCCGATCACCGGCTTCGACCAGGAGGATCCGTGCCGCGCTCGAGTCAAATGCGCGGAAGTCGCCCCGCAGGTCGCGGGAGATCTCGGCGATCTGGCCGGCCATCTCCACACCGGTCGGGCCGGCCCCGACGACCACGAACGTCAACAGCGATGCGCGTCGGGCAGGGTCGTTCTCGAGCTCAGCGGCCTCGAACGCCGCCAGGATCTCGCTCCGGATCGCCAGCGCTCCCTCGAGCGTCTTCAGCTCGGCGGCGGCCTCACGCCATTCGTCGTGTCCAAAGTAGTTGTACTCAGAGCCGCCGGCGACGATCAGTGTGTCGTAGGCCACGGTCTCAGGCTGCGCCTCGTCGATCACCGGCTCAACGTAGACAAGCCTGTTCTCAAGGTCGACATCGGTGACTTCGGCGAGCAGCACGCGGACGTTGCGCCGGCGGCGGAAGATGCGTCGCAACGGATACGCGATCTCCCCCGATGACAGCGCGCCGGTCGCCACCTGGTATGCGAGCGGCTGAAACAGATGGAAGTTGCGGCGGTCGATCAGTGTCACGTCGACCGGGAGCTTCGCCAGCTTCAAGGCTGCCTGGAGGCCGCCGAAGCCGCCGCCGACCACGACAATGCGCGGCCGTTCATGGGTTCCGTTGGTGGTAGCGCTCATTCCTGAGTGATGCTTCCCGCTGCTGCCCATGCTTGCACACATGCTGACGATGACCGCGCGTTATGAGCGGCCCCGGGCGGCGATCTCGCGCCAGGTCTTGCCGCTGCGCACACTGGCGGGGCGCTCGGCGACGATGTCCGAACCTGGGCGCGCATGCCGATCGCCGGCCTTGACCAGAATCCAGCTGTGCTCGCCGGTCCTCGTCAAACCGAACCGGCCCTGGAGCTTCTCTCCGTCCAGGACGAACGACAGATGGTCGGGTTCCTCACGAGTGATCTCGACCTCGCCCTCGTCCCAGATGATCACCGCGCCGCTGCCGCGCGTCGCCTGC
This sequence comes from uncultured Solirubrobacterales bacterium, assembly GCA_963794285.1. Taxonomy (GTDB): domain Bacteria; phylum Actinomycetota; class Thermoleophilia; order Solirubrobacterales; family Solirubrobacteraceae; genus Palsa-465. The sequence continues at coordinate 284,586 of CAWCDS010000003.1, read as the reverse complement.
TCGTGCACCCCCTCGAACTCCGCCGCGTCTAGCGAATGGTCAGCGACCGGGACCGCCAGTCGCCTGGCGGCGGGATCAAGCGAGGGGCCCTTCGGCACCGCCCACGAACGCAGCACACCGCCGGCCTCGAGGCGCAGATCGAAATGCAGCGTGGTGGCGTCGTGAAGCTGGACGACGAAGCGGGACACGGACGGTTCGAAGCCTAGTGGCACCTTCGCAAATACGATGACGTTCGAGCGGCCCGACTCAGTGGCCCACTTAGGCCCGCGACTCGGGATGCGGGTCAGAGGTTGCCCTCGAGAGCCTGGATCGCAAGCTGTGCCCAGTACCAGGCGGATCCGGTCTCCGACGGGAGATAGAGCGGGCTGTCCGGATCTCGCAGCAGCGCAATGGTCAGCGCCACCCCGTGCGCGTAGACGAGATCCTGGCCGGCCAGGATCTCGGAGATGAGCTGCAGGTGTGCCCGTGCGGCGCTGATCGCGTCCTCTTCGGGCGCCACTCCGACGCTGAACTTCGAGGAGGCCTCGGCCGTGCGGAGCAGGCGATCGATCGCGGCCGCCAACTTCTCGCGTATCTTCGGGCTCGTGAGCTGCCGCGCCCGGATCGCCATCGCCCGCGAGCCCGCGGGGTCAGCCCCCCGTGCCAGGCGGTTGTCGAGCCAGCGGTGGCACAGCGCAACCCGTGCTCGCAGCAGCGGTGAGGCCCCGACCGGCGGGCCCTGCGCGAAGGCTCCGCGGAACAGCTGCTCGTGTGAATCGGATCGGCGGGCGATGGGTTTCAAGGCGCGACTTGGTCGGCTCTGGACTGGCGATCGCTGCAGCCTATGCTCCGATCTCGTCCATGCCATCGGCAGACTTCCGCGGTGGCAGCCGTATCCGCTACGGATCTTGGACTGCGGCGGACAACGCGGTCGCAGGTCGCAGGCGACCGCGTCCGGGTGTGCACGGGTGGCTCCGGGCTGATCGCTACCGTCCGGCCAGATGCCGATTGACGTTCGTCCGGTCAGGGGCGTGCGCGAGCACCGTGCCTTTGTCGAACTGCCGTTCCGGTTGCATGCAGCCACGCCCTGGGTTGCGCCGCTGCGAGTGGAGCGATACGCATTCCTGACCCGCCGCATGAATCCGTACTTCACGCATGGGGAGGCCGAGTACTTTCTGGCGCGTCGCAATCGGCGCGTCGTCGGCCGGATCACGGCTCAGGTCGACTACGCGTTCAACGCCGCTCACCCCGACCGCTGTTGGGGAATGTTCGGCTTCCTGGAGTTCGTGGACGACCAGCAGGTGCTCGACGCGCTACTCGACGTGGCCGCCCGCTGGCTGCGCGCCCGAGGGCGGGAGCAGATGGTCGGGCCAATGGACTTTCAGATGAACGACGAGAGCGGGATCCTGATCGAGGGATTCGGCCGCGAGCCGATGATCAAGCAGCCGTGGCACCCGCCGTACTACCAGCGCTGCTGCGAGGCGGCCGGCCTGCGCAAGGCGATGGACCTCCTGATGTGGGAGCTGGACATCGCCGACCGCGGGCAGATGCTGCCGGCGCTGCCACGGATCGCGGAACGAGCACGGACCCGACACGCGGTCCGGATCCGCAAGATGAGCCGTCGCCATCTGCGCCGCGACCTTGACGAGTTCGCAAAGGTCTACAACGCGGCTTGGGCGCGAAACTGGGATTTCGTCCCCTACTCCAAGCACGACCTCGACGAGCTCGCGTTGACACTCCAGCTCGTCTATGACCGCGACTGGTTCATGATCGCCGAGAATCGCACCGAGACGGTCGCCGTCGCAATCACGATTCCGGACATCAACCAGGTCCTGAAGAAGATGCGCGGCCGCGTGCTGCCGCTCGGCTGGTGGCATTACCTGCGCCGCCGGAGGATCATCGATCGCGTCCGGGTCGGGTTCCTTGGCGTGATGCCCGAATACGAGCACACGGGAGCCGCCGCGCTGCTGTATCTGGAGCACTTCGACGTCGCCGAGCGAACAAACCGCAAGGGCGGCGAGATGGGCTGGATCCTCGAGACCAACCACGCCATGAACCGGTCGATGGAGGCGATGGGCGGGCGGATCGTCAAGCGCTACCGCGTGTACGAGCGCGCGCTGTCGGACTGAGTGCCCCGCGGGCGAGTCGCCGCCGGGGGACCTCGGCGGCGGGCGCGACGTAGATCGATGTCGCGCCCGCCCCGTGGACGTTGCTTTGTCTTACGCCGACGGTGGAGTCGTCAGCTTGAGCTTCTCAGTGCATGTTGTATGGATACCGTCGGGTGTCGTGCAGGTCAGCGTTCCGGCTCCCGTGGCGTCGCGGTAGGCGCCGGTGCCACCGAGGACCTTGCTGGTCCCGGTGAAGTTGGTCGTCGCAAACGTGCCGGTATCCGACGGCGGCTGATCATCACTCGGCGTGAGGTCGAACGTGCCGTGAATCGTGCCGGATCCGAAGAACTGCACGAACGTCCCCGTCGTGTCACCGCTGTCCTGGAGCGTGAATGTGTCCTCCTCCACGCCCAGCCCGAGCGGACCGCATCGCACCGGCCCGTATTGCTTGCCGTCAGCCACCGGCGGAGTCACCGCAGTGTCGAGCGGCGCGACGATGATCGACACATAACTGCTGCACGACGTGTTGATCGTCTTCGGTTTTGGAATGACCTTGACCGCATGCTTTCTGTGTGTCTTCGCCGCCGCCGGCACTGTCGCAATCCCGGCTGCAAGCGGGCCCACGGCGATCGCGGCCCCCACGAGGCAGATCCGTCTCACTACTACCTCCAGGTTCATTTGTACCGACCGATTCTTCTCAGGCGGTCGCTATTGGATACTGAGCGCGGTCGTCTTGCCCGCGTTGTGAACGGCATTCGGTAGCGGCGCGAAGTCAAGCGCCGGGCCGAACGACTGTCCCGGACCGAGGACATACAGCAACCACTGCTTGATCAGGCTCGAGTTCGGGTTTGACCTGTGCACGAGCGCGTAGGTGAACGTGGAGATCGGGTAGGCGATCTTCGCGCTCCTGCGTGGATTGACGATGTGGAGCTCGTTGTTGGACGGAACGCTGTGGACCGACTGAGCGGCGTTCTCAATGTTCCGCAGGTTTGGATACTCGAACTTGCCCGCAGCGTTCTTGATCGCTGCCGCGGGAAGGTGATGGGCGATCAGGTATGAGACAGCGACGTACGCGATTCCACCATCCGTCGATTGAAGGACGGCAGTGACGCCCGCGTTGCCGCGTCCGCCAACGCCCGTCGGGAACTGGACCGACGTTCCGCGGTTGACCTGGTTCGCCCAGGTGCCGTTGGCACTCGTGAGGTAGTCGGTGAAAGCGTAGGTGTCGCCCGACCCATCTTGGCGGAAGATCGGTGTGATCTTCGTGCCGGGCAGGTTGATCTTCGGATTCAGCGCTTTGATGGCCGGATCGTTCCAGTTCTTGATCCGGCCGAGATAGATTCCGGCAATCACGTTCGCGGATAGCCTGAGGCCGCCGCCAACGCCGTTGATGTGGTAGCCCATCCCGGTCGCCGACAGGGCCCAGGGAACCTGCACGCAACCTGCGCAGGCGGCAGCCTGTGAGGGAGTCAGCGGCGCATCAGAGGCACCGAAGTCCACCAACTTCTGCGTGATGTCTGCAATCCCGGTACCTGAGCCGACCGATTGGTAGCTGACCGAGAACCCGTACCTGCCCTGGAACGCCTGAGCCCATTCGGCCTCGAGCGGAGCAACGAGGCTCGACCCGGCGCCTTGGAGCGAATCACCTGCGCCGACCGCGAGGGCGGTGCCTGTGAACGTAAACAGGCTCGTCGCACTGGCGACGGCTGTCGCGACGGCCATCAACGTCGCCTTCTTGCGATGCAAAATGAACCTCTTTGGGTGCAACTCAAGCCCCTTTTCGGTTAGGACACATTCAGCTCTTCTGGCCCGGCCACCGTACGAGCGGCGTTAGCATCGCGACGCAGCCTCCAATACCTGTTACGGACTTGTTGCCGACAATTGGAAATCTTGTGACGGCTGGTCGCCGCTGCGCGGCGGTGGTTGTCACTTTTGTCTACGCTGGCGCCTCGTGTCAGTGACGGTCAAGCGTGCGCCACGGCATGGCGCGTTTTCGAGGGCGAGCAGATGGTTCAGCTTCGGCGACCGTTTCGGGGACCGTGTGCTGTTCGGGTTGTGTGCACTCGCCGGACTGCTGGCTCTGGCGAGCCTCGTCGAGATCGGTTACCAGGTGGTCCACGGCGCGAATCCGGCCATATCCCGGTTCGGGTTGCCGTTTCTGTGGAATTCGGGCTGGCAGGCGAACCTCGGCCACTTTGGCGCTGCGACCGTCCTGTACGGAACCGCTGTCAGCTCGCTGATGGCACTTGCGATCGCGACGCCACTCGGGATCGGGATCGCGATCTACCTGAGCATGCTGGCACCCGTCGGCGTCCGGGCGGTCGCCGGGCCACTGGTGGAGATGCTGGCTGCGATCCCCAGCGTCATCCTGGGCCTGTGGGGCGTGATCGTGCTCGCGCCGGTCGTGCACAAGCATATGGAACCGGCGTTGCACAGCGTGCTTGGCTTCATCCCAATCTTTGGCAGCCCCCAGACCACCGGTCTCAGCATCTTCACCGCAGGGATCGTGCTCACTGTGATGATCGTGCCGATCATCGCCTCACTCAGCCGCGATCTGTTCCTGACCGTTCCGAAGGAGCTCAAGGACGGCGCCGAAGCGCTCGGCGCCACCCGCTGGGAGATGATTCGCGGCGTAGTACTTCCGACCACGGCGTCCGGCGTAGCCGCGGCGACGGTCCTCGGTCTCGGAAGGGCTCTCGGCGAAGCGATCGCGGTCTCGCAGGTGATCGGCGGCGGATTCTTCATCCACACGTCGGTGTTCGAAACCGGGTCGACGCTTGCGGGACGGATTGCCAACGATTACCCGAACATCGTATCCCCCCTACACCGCGCCTCCCTGTTCTATCTGGCCGTGATCCTGCTCGTGATCGGAATTGCCACCAACCTTCTGGCACGCGTGATCTCGCGCCGCTTCGACGTCCACCAGGCCCTCGCGTGAGCACCGCTGCGTACGACCCAACCGCCCCGCTGACACCCTCGGACAATCTGCGCCGGCGCGCCCTCGTCGCCCGTGGGGTTGAGGCCCTCGCAATCGCTTCGGCCGTGATTGCGATCGCCGTGCTCGTGATCGTCGTCTACAGCGTCATCAAGCAGGGTGCGAGCATCATCAGCTTCGACTTCTTCACCAAGAATCCGCCGAAGTTCGGCGGGGCCGGGGGCGGGATTGCCAACTGCATCATCGGCAGCGCATTGATCGTCGCCGTCGCAGCGCTGATCGCGATGCCGCTCGGGGTCCTCACCGGGCTGTATCTGACCGAGTTCGCCGGTCGGCACTCGCGCACCGGGAGCGCGCTCAAGCTCGTGCTCGACCTGCTGCAGGGCGTGCCGACGATCGTTGTCGGGCTGTTCGTGTTCGGGCTGCTCGTCGCCGGCTCCGGCGACTCTGGATTCGCCGGGTCGATCGCGCTGGCGATTGTGATGCTGCCACTGATCGCGCGCTCCAGCCAGGAAGTACTGCTGCTCGTCCCGGGCACGCTGCGGGAGGCAGCCGATTCGCTCGGCGTGACCCGTTGGCGCACCGTTGTCGGCGTGATCCTGCCGAGCGCGATCGGTGGCATCGTCACCGGCACGATCCTCGCCGTTGCGCGTGCCGCCGGCGAGACCGCACCGCTGTTGATCGTCGACCAGATCTGGGAGCCCAGCAAGACGACGGTCAACATGTTTCACGGCGTCCCGAATATCCCGGTGCTGATCCTGACGCTCGTCGAGCAGCCCGATCCCAGCGGCGTGGCGCGGGCCTGGGGAGCTGCCCTCGCACTATTGACAGTGATCCTCGTAGCGAATATCGGTGCCAGAATCTTGCTCGCGAGATCGAAGCGGAAGATGGGGCAATGAGACCACACGACGACGGTGTGATCTCCGAACCGCGCGCGGATCAAGTCCGCCCCCGCGTGCGGATCCAATCCGCGCCGGCCCAGCACGGCGCGCAGCCGCCGGCACCGGCGATCGAGGAGCTCGAGCAGGCGCCGGCTGCCCCGCCCCGGGTCGTCGCAGCCCCCCGTGCCGCCGGCGCACCCGCGGCCGCGACGCGTCCCGTCGTATTCGACATCCGCGACATGTCCGTCGATTACGGCCAGAAGCGGGCGCTCGACTGGACGACGCTCAAGATCTACCGCAACGTGGTCACGGCCGTGATCGGACCGTCCGGCTGCGGCAAGTCGACGTTCATCCGCAGCCTCAACCGGATGAATGACTCAATTCCCGGATTCAAGCTCGGCGGCCAGGTGCTGTACCACGGCCACGACGTCTATGCCGCGGCCACCAACCGGGTCGAGGTTCGTCGCCGCATCGGGATGGTGTTCCAGAAGCCCAACCCGTTTCCAAAGTCAATCTACGACAACGTCGCGTGGGCGCCGCGCAATCTCGGGATGAGAGCGGAGCTCGACGAGCGTGTCGAGCGCGCATTGCGAGACGCGGCTCTTTGGGATGAGGTCAAGGATCGACTGAAGGTCAGTGCTTTGAGCCTTTCCGGAGGCCAGCAGCAGCGGTTGTGCATCGCACGTGCGATCGCCGTCGAACCCGACGTGCTGCTGCTCGACGAGCCCGCCTCCGCGCTTGATCCGATCGCCACCGCCTCGATCGAAGACCTGATCAAGATGCTCAAGCAGCGCTACACGATTGTGATCGTCACGCACAACATGCAGCAGGCGGCGCGCGTCGCCGACCAGGTTGCGTTCTTTTCGCTGGATCTGACCGATCAGGGGGTGGGAACGCTCGTCGAGTACAGCGATACGGAGTCGATCTTCCGCAGACCCGTGGACACTCGGACGCGGGACTACGTCACCGGCCAGTTCGGATAGCGCTTCGGCGTGCCCCGGAGCTGCGGCCCGGCATCCAGAGAACGCTACCTGATGCCGATGGTGTGACTCGCGACCTGCTCGAGGATCGGCTGACCGCATTGCCAGCAATAGCCGGCCCCGCTTGAGTGTGGCGCTCCGCAGGTTCCGCATGCGCCCGCCGTCGAGGTTTGCTCGAGCCGCAGGATGCGTTCGACTTCCGCCAGTTCGGCGTCGGCGCTCTGGAGTACGGCCGCACGACTAACGAGCACATCCGCTCGAATCCGGTCGCGGATCGCCATCTCATAGACGAGACCGCCGAGGTCGAACTGCAACTCGGCCACCCGCGCGCTCAGCTGATCTCGCCGGCGCTTGAGGTCGACGAGCTCGTGGCCGGGGACCGCTGCCGGTCCACGGGCCGGGAAGGCCGCGGTGATCGGCGGCGCGCCACCCGCCTGCGGTACCGCCTGCTGCACCCCGCGGCCGTTAGCTCCGTTCGAGCGCCGGGCGCCCGGCATCCGGATGCCCTTCACAGCCGAGCCCCGCTCACGGTCCGAAGAACCCGCCGGTGAACTTGCCGCCCTGGTATCCGGGCCCGCTGCCCTTTGCGCCGACCTTCGTTGTCGGGTTCGAGATGTTTGCGCCACCGAGCACCTTGGAGGCCGCCGCCGCGGCCTTCTGCTGCACGACCTTCGGCGGGGTCGGTTTCTTCTTGGGCTTGATCACCTTGGTGCTTGAATTCGATTTCCACGAGCCGGTGGCACCCGTCGTCGCCGTCGGTGTCGTGGCGGCCGCGGCGCCGCCACCGTTGACCGTGACAACGTACGGGGCGGCTGCGCGCTGAGGAGCGTTCGCGTTTCCGTTGTGCCCGATCAGCACACCGACCCCCATCGCGAGCAGCAACGTGCCGATTCCGGCGACGAGCGTGGCCCCGGAGGAAGCGCGACGCTGACGCCGGGGAGGAGGCGGCGGTGGCGGCGCCGGCGGCGGGGCGGCGAGACCGGCAAACGAGAACCGGGCCTTACCACGCCGCTCGCCGCAGTTCACGCAATACCGCTGGTCACTCGCGAAGGGTGCGCCGCACGTCACACAGCGTTCGCCCATGGTCCCAGCAACGAGCTGCCCGGTCGGCGCGTCGGCGTCGTGCCGGCCACGCTCGGAATTCGCCGCGTCGCCGACGTACACGACGTCGCCGGAGTCGTCGTTTTGGGGTGTGGTGGTAACGCCCAGGTTTATGTGATCGAGGGTATCGGCGACCTCGTCAATTATGTGGCCATGGTGTTACCAAAAGTAGGTGTCTAGCGCAACTTGTCAACGAGTTGTTATTGCTATGTGTAAGTCGCCGTGGTGAAACGACTTGTTCACCCGCAGCGGCGCTGATGACGCCACTATATTTGGATCGTGTCAGCGGACCCACGTATTTCAGCCGGTCCGCCGACCGACACATTGCGGTGTCAGTCATGCTCCGTGCAACTCGCGCACGACCAGCGCTACTGTGTTGACTGCGGCGCGCGCCGTGGCCCGCTGGCGGGCGCGGTCGCCGAAATGCTGGGCGCGATGCGGGAGGGACATGGCCAACCGGCGTCGGCACCGGTCGAGCCGACCCCGCCTGGCGATCCCGGTCGGGCCCCGCAAGCAGCATCAGCCCCGTTTGGACTCGCGATCCCGGCACCTCGTACCGCCGCGGCAGCGATCCTCGCGATGCTCGGATTTGGCGTCGTCCTCGGCTCGTTCGCCAACGCCAATGTTGAGAGCCTGGCGCGCAGCCTGCTCATCGCCGTGTCGCCAGGGCCGGCGGCTGCGCCGGCCAGCACCGTGGCGGACACAGGGTCGAGCTCTACGTCCGGTTTTTCCGGCGGAGGCTCGTCCCCGTCGTCGGCCGGCGCTCCAAGCGCTCCGAGCGCTGCAGCGCCGAGCGCCGGCGCCACGCCCGCTCAGACCCAGACGACGCCTTCGACCGGCGGCGGGGGGTCACCGACCGGTGGCGGCCCTGGGCTCCCGTCTATCAAGCACGTGTTCCTGATCATGCTCTCCGATCAAGGGCTCAACCAGACGTTCGGACTTGCGTCCCATGACCAGTACCTGTCGAAGACACTGCCGGCGCAAGGCGAGCTCGTGCAGAGCTACTTCGCTGTGGCGGACAGCGCTCTGGCGAATGAGGTCGCACTTATCAGCGGGCAGGGACCGACAGTCCAGACGACGGCGAACTGCCCACAGTTCACCGCCATCACTCCCGCGAGCAAGGGCGCCCAGGGCCAGATCCTCGGCGACGGCTGCGTCTACCCCCTGGGGACGCTAACGCTCGGTGACGAGCTGGTTGCCAACGGTCAGACGTGGAAGGCGTATATCCAGGGCATCGGCAACGCTGCACCCAGCCAGCCGGCCGCGTGTCGCCGCCCGCAGCTCGGCGCGACCGATGCAGACCACGTACCACGTCCCGGCGATCCGTACGTGACATGGCGAAATCCGTTCGTCTACTTCAGCTCGATCATCAACACTGGTGCCTGTAACGCAAGCGACGTCGACCTCGAGCAGCTCGCCACCGATCTCCAGAGCGAGGCGAAGACCCCGACGATGTCCTACATCGTCCCCAGCGCATGTGACGACGGCACCGAGTTGCCGTGCGTGGCCGGCGCGAAGTCCGGCCTGGCCGCCGCCGACGGGTTCCTGCAGGGGATCGTGCCGCAGATCGAGCAGTCGGCGGCATACAAAGATCACGGCCTGATTGCGATCACGTTCGACGAGGCTCCGCAGAGCGGGCCGAACGCCGACGCCAGTTCGTGCTGCAACCAGCCGGCATATCCGAACCTGCCGGCGGCGACGAGCACGCTCACCACTCCCGCCGCCGCATTCCTGCTGGCCAGCGACCCCGCGACCAGCACCACGACGACCGCGGGTAGCCCCACCGATTCCGGCACGACGACGACGACCGCGGGTACCCCCACCGATTCCGGCACGACGACGACGACCGCGGGTACCCCCACCGATTCCGGCACGACGACGACCACCACAGCCACCACCACCACAGCGACCATCAGCACGAGCACGAGCAGCGTCACGACCACGAGTGCGCCGCCGACGACCACGACGTCGGCGACGGTCGCGCAGCCGACGACGTCCACCACCGCCGCGCCGACGAGCACGGCGCCCGCTACCACCACCACGGCGTCCACAACGACCACAACCACGCCCACCGGAACCGTAACCGGGGGCGGTCAGGTCGGACTGGTGCTGATCTCACCGCTGATCAAACCCCGGACCAAGGACCTGGTCGACCAGGTCAATCATTACTCGCTGCTGGCGACGCTCGCGGACCTGTTCGGGGTGCAGCGACTCGGCTACTCAAAGGACGCAATCGCGTTCGACGCAAGCGTCTTCAACGCCTCGCCCTGAGCGGCGAGCGCTTGGGCCACGTGACGAAATTATTGAGGGTTTTAGCCGGCGGCTATCATCGCGATCCCGGCGAGCGCCGCGGCGATGCCCAGCTCCTGGATCCGTCGCACGCGCTCGCCGAGCAGGACCCGCGCGAGCGTTACCGTGACCAGCGGGTACAGCGAGGCCGCCACGGCGACGGCACTCAGCAGCCCGTGGCGGGTGGCGATCGCATAGGCGCCGGTCGCCGTCAGGTCGAGGATCCCCATCACGGTCAGCGGCACGAGACCGGTCCGGCCGATCCCACGCTCGGGGCGGCGAAGCGAGTACGCGAGCGCCAGCACCGCGACTCCGGCCGCTCGCGAGGCGACCAGCGCCCACAGCACGTCGGCCTGCGCGCTTGAGCGGATCCCGACCGCGAAGCTGCCGAACCCAAGCGCGGCCGCGAGCGCCAGAACGATGCTGACCCGGGCCGCGCGCGCGCCCGCCGAGCCGGGGTCTGGATGCTGCTCGCGGCTGGCGAGCACGACTCCGGCGATCGTCGCCACGATCCCGGCAAGCTGAAGCGACGCGGGGTGCTCACCACCGGCGATCCCGACCACGACCGGGATACACACGCCGGTGGCCGCGATCGGCGCAACGATGCTCATCGTGCCGATCGCCAGCGCGCGATAGAACGCCGCCAGGCCGGCGACCCCGGCGATCTCGGCAAGCGCCGCCGGCACCAGCCGCACCGCCGCCGGCGGTCCATGGACGCTGATCACGAGCACGACAAGGAGCACAGCCAGGCCGATCGCCTGGCTGACCAACAGCACGTGCAGCAGCGCGATTCGCCGGCTCTGAAGGCCTCCGATGAAGTCAGCGACGCCCCAGAACAGGGACGCGCACAGCGCGAGGCTGAGTCCCTCCACTCAAAGGCGGTGGGTCGCGGGGCCCACTAGTCCCGTCGGCCGCGGCCGTAGAGCACGTTGAACATCTTCCGCAGCATCATCGTACGGCGCGCGCGGTAGGGGAACATGAACGGCTCGCGCTTGAGCGCCCGCCGAGTGACGAGCAGCGACTGGATCTTCGTGTACTTGCGGATCCCGTTGGCGCCGTGCCGGGTGCCAAGCCCGGAGGCCTTCCAGCCGCCCATCGGCAGGTTCAGCGCGGTGTAGTTGACCTGCGCGTCGTTGACGCACACCGTTCCGGCATGGATCTCGCGGGCAAGCTGCTCGCCTCGGTTGACGTCCTTTGTCCAGACGCTCGCCTGCAGCCCGTAGTCCGAGTCGTTCGCCAGCCGGACGCCCTCCTCCGGATCTCGGATCTTCATGATCGGGATCGTCGGGCCGAAGGTCTCGTCCTGCATGCACTTCATCGTGTGATCGACGTCGACCAATACGGTCGGCTCGTAGAAGCGCCCGGCCCCGGCGACGGGGTGCCCGCCGGCGAGCACTTTGGCGCCCTTGGCGACGGCATCGCGGACGTGCTCGTCGATGATCTCGAGCTGCGGCGGGAACGTGACGGCGCCGATGTCGACGGTGCCGACTCCGCCGGGGGCGCCCTGCCGGAGCCGGCGAATGTTGTCGGTCACCTTGGTGACGAACTCGTCGTAGACCGGCTCCTCCACGTACACGCGCTCAACCGAGATGCAGACCTGGCCACCGTTGTTCATCGAGTAGAACGCGGCGGCGTTCGCGGCGCGATCGATGTCGGCGTCGGCGCACACGATCATCGGGTCCTTGCCGCCGAGCTCGAGGTAGCACGGGATCAGCGCGTCGGCCGCCTCCTTCATCACGGCCTTGCCGGTCTTGCCCGAGCCGGTGAACATCACCGTGTCGACCTTGCTGATCAGCGCGGCGCCGGTCGAGCCGTCACCGGTGGCGATGAGGAATACGTCCTCCGGCAGGCCGCACTCGCGCATCATCTCCTCCATCAGTAGTGAGCTCAGAGGGGTCACCTCGCTCGGCTTGAGGATTACGCTGTTGCCGGCGGCGAGCGCCGGAATGCAGTCGCCGAAAGAGTTGGCGATCGGGTAGTTCCACGGTCCGATGATGCCGACAACGCCGACCGGCGCATAGCGGACGATCAGCTTCTTGCCTGCCGCGACGGGATTGTTCCACGAGGGCACGCGCTCGTCGGCAAGGTACTTCGGCGCCTCCTTGGCCCAGAAGCCAAGCGCGCCGACCGTGTAGCCGAAGTCCGCAAGCTGCGCATCCTCGTGCGTCTTCCCACTTTCGGAGACGACGACCTCGATCACGCGGTCGGCGTTGTCGAGCATCCACTTCTGCGCGCGCCGGAGCACCTTTCCCCGCTGCTCGAACCCGGCCGCGGCCCAGCCGGGCTGCGCGGCGCGAGCGCGGGAGGCCATCTGCTCGATCTCGGCGGAGGCCAGGATGGGGATCGTCGTGATCAGCGCTCCGGTCGCCGGGTTCTCGACCCCGATCGTCTTGGGGGAAGACGCGCCGTTGGTGTTGACCGGCGTCTGCTGCTCGACGCTCGCCATTGTCTCTCCTTCTGCCGCTATCGGGGACTCGGTCCGCTGCCAGGCTGAAAACAGGCTATCGCGGTCATTGGCCAGCCGGCCAGTCAGGCTGGTGGGACGCCACGACCGCGATGCGGTGGTCCCGTCCCAGGCGTCTGCGCGACACCGGCCGCGATCAACTCCTGGGCGTCCACGCCGATCTCGAGCAGAACCTCGACTGTGTGCTGGCCAAGTAGCGGTGGCGCCGCCGGCGCCGCCTCGGGAGCGTCGAGGACCCTGATCGGACTCCGGGTCAGCGACAGCGTCCCGATCGTCGGATGCTCCACCTGCACCGTCGCCGGGTCGCCGGCCGCCGCGGCCGCGTCCAACGCCTCGAGCACGCCGCGTACCTTGCCCGCCGGCACACCGTGCGCGTCCATTCGCGCCAGCCACTCGTCGGCGGGCCGCGCGCGGAACATCGCTGCCAGGTCCGCGGCGAGCTCTGCCCGGTGCTCGACCCGCCCAGGATTGGTCGAGAATCGCTCGTCGGCCAGCAGGTCCGGACGCTCGCAGGCGTCGCACAGCCGGCGCCACAGTGCATCGTTGGCAGCGGCAACGGCGATCCATCCGGAGGCCGTCTCGAACGGCTCGTACGGCACGATGCTCGGATGGGCGTTGCCGTAGCGCCGCGCCTCGGTCCCGGTCATCAGCGCCGCCTGCGCAACGTTGACCAGCCCGGCCAGGCCGCTGTCGAGCAGCGACACCTCGAGCCTGCGCCCTGCGCCGGTCAGCGCCCGCTGGTGCAGCGCCGCGAGGATCCCGGTCGCCGCGTGTACGCCCGTAAGCACGTCGACGAGCGCAACGCCGGCTTTCGTCGGGGGCCCGTCACGCTCGCCGGTGATTGACATCAGCCCACACTCGGCCTGGGCGACGAAGTCGTAGCCGGCGCGCGCGCGCGGCTCGCGGGCGGAGCCAAAGCCGGTGATCGAGCAGTAGACGACGTCGGGGCGCAGCGCTGCGACACCGTCGTAGCCGAGCCCGAGTCGCTGCGCGACCCCTGCTCGGAAGTTCTCGATCACGACGTCGGCGGTCGAGATGAGCTGCGTGACCGCAGGCGCGGCACGGGAGTCCGAGAGGTCGAGCGCCACGCTGCGCTTGCCACGGTTGACCGCAAGGTAGTACGCCGCCTCGCCCCCAGAGAACGGCGGTCCCCACGACCTCGTCTCGTCCCCCTCCCCGGGGCGCTCGATCTTGACGACGTCAGCGCCGAGATCGGCGAGCAGCATGGTGCAATACGGACCTGCGAGCACGCGCGAGAAGTCCAGCACGCGCACCCCGGCGAGCGGGAGCACCTGCGCTTCGTTCATCGCGCGGGCGACAGCACGGCATCCAAGCCGTGCTCGACCGCCTGCGCGATCAGCGCGAAATGCTCGCTCGTCGCGGTCAGTGGCGGCGACGCCGCCAGTCCGCGGCCCAGCGGCCGCAGCAGAACACCCGCCGCGCGGCCGGCAGCGGCAGCGCGGCCGGCGGCGCCGGGTTCGCGCTCGAGCACCTCGGCCGCGAGCTCGACGGCGGCCATTGTGCCGACACCGCCGCGGACCTCGGCGACGCCGTCGTGTTCGGCGAATGGGGCGAGCGCGTCGAGCAGCGCCTGCTCGTTCTCGCGCCCGCGCGCGAGCAGACCGTCTCGCTCGAGCAGACCGATGTTCGCCAGCGCGGCAGCGCAGCACGTCGCGTGCCCGGCATAGGTGGGACCGTGGCGGAATACAGGGGCTCCCGGCTCAGCCCAGAACGGCTCGGTGATCCGCTCTGACACGATCACGCCGCCGAGCGGCAGGTAGCCGCTCGTGACTCCCTTCGCGAACGAGATCATGTCCGGCTGCACGTTCCAGCGCTCGATCCCGAACCACGTGCCGAGTCGTCCGAAGCCGCAGATCACGGAGTCGATGATGAGCAGGACGCCGGTCTCCCGACACAGCTCGGCGACGCCCTCGATATAGCCCTCGACCGGCGGATAGACACCGCCGGCGCCGATCACGGGCTCGACGAAGACCGCCGCGACACGCTCAGGCCGGAGCCCCTCGATCGTCTCGCGCATCTCCTCCAGCGAGTCATGCGCAACCTGCGCGGACTCGAGCAGTGGGCCGAACCCCTCACGATTGGCGGGGATGCCGCCGATCGCCGTGCCGAAGCCGTGGGTGCCGTGGTAGCCGGCGGTCCGGCTGATCATGATCGTGCGCTCTGGGGATCCGATCTCTGACCAGTAGCGCCGCGCCAGCTTGGCCGCGGTGTCGATTGCGTCACCCCCGCCGGAGACCAGGAACACTCGCGACGGCATCGGCGCTCGCCGTGTTAGCTCATCGGCGAGCTCCAGCGCCGGCGGGCTGGCGAAGTCGCCGAACGCGGAGTACGCCTCGATCTTCGCCATCTGCTCCGCGACCGCGGCGGCGATCTCAGGGCGGCCGTGACCGACGTTTGCGTACCACAGGCTCGCGGTTGCGTCGAGATAGCGGTTGCCGTCGGTGTCCCATACCCAGACGTCCTCACCGCGCTCGATCACGAGCTCACGGTGCCGGACCGCCCCCATGTCGGCAAATGGATGCCACAGCCGGCTGTCGCGCGGGGTCGAGCTCATCGTCTGCGCAGAGGATTGCACGGCGGCGCGGATTGCCGTGGCCCGTCTTGTCATCCCCAATTCGCCATCATGGCGAAAGCGGGCGGCCCGCAAGCGCTCGGGCAGCCCGGTGATCGCGGTGCGCTACTCCGGATCGAGCTCGATCGACTCGATCTTCGGCGGGTCGAGCGGACGGTCGCGATCACCGGTCGGCATCGCCTCGATCGTGTCGACTGTATCCATCCCGGCGGTGACCTTGCCGAACACGGTGTGCTTGCCGTCAAGCCAGGGGGCTGCGTCGATCGTCACGATGAAGAACTGCGAGCCGTTCGTGTTGGGGCCTGCGTTCGCCATCGCGAGCGCTCCGCGGACGACCTTGTGCTTGTTGAACTCGTCCTCGAAGGTGTACCCCGGACCGCCTGTGCCGCTGCCCTGGGGGCATCCGCCCTGGATCATGAAATCCGGGATCACGCGGTGAAAGATGATGCCGTCGTAGAAGTTCTCGCCTGCCAGTTTGCGGAAGTTGGCGACGGTCCTCGGCGCGTCGTCGTCGAAGAACTCGAGTGCGATCGTGCCTTGAGACGTATGCATATTGGCTGTGGACATCGATCCAGCGTACTGGCCCCAGGCACAACCGCGGGGCTAGCCGCTGAACAGCGCTTAGCTGTTGCTCGCGGTCTGAATCGCGTTGAGCGTGGCCGCGACCGTGACCGTCGGAGCGGCGCCCGTCGCGTGCGACTCAGTGCACGCGACCGAGGCCGTCGAATTGCTCTGCGTCGACCCTGCCGGCAGCGCGATCGGGATCGTCACGGACTCCGGGTCGGTGCTGACGTGAACGGTCGCGGTGTCGGTCTGGCCACTGGCGCTGCCACCCGGGGACAGCGTGCACGACAGCTTCACCCATTGCCCGGTGCTCGTGCCTGTCACCGACGCGTTCGCGTTCGCGAACAGGAGATACGGCGAGCCCGCCGGAAGCGTCGCTGTGACGATTGGCGTGGCGCCGCTGCCAACGGTCACCGGACTCGACGTCGCGGTCCCGAACTGCTTCGGTGCCGTCGTGACGCAACTCGCGCCGCCCGCGGAGCTGATCGATCCGATCGCCTGGCCGGCGGCCAGGCAGGTCCCGGTGACTCTGGCCTGGACCTGACCCGAGTTGATCTGGCTCTTTCCGACCGCGCCGTTCTCGATCTTGCGGGCGCCGACCGCGCCGAACGCGAGCTTGAAGTTCCCAACTGCGCCGTTGGCGATCTTCCAGTTCGACACGGATCCGTTCTGCAGCTGGGCATTCCCGACGCTGTTCTTCGGCAACTGCGTCGCGGCCCAGCCAACGCCGCCGAGCGCTACGAACAGCGACAGGAACGAGACGACAAGCGACGCCGAGGGCCGACGGCGCAACAACGCGCGTCGATGCATGCGAAAGCCTCCATCGTTGGATTGCAAACCCCAGCCCCGGGATCTGCACATTCGTAACACATCGCGGCGCGGGGAGTCGCGCTATCGGCCCCGGGGCACCCGTACCGGGCCGTCGGAGTCAGACCCGCGCCGGCTCGAGCAGCAGCTCGTGGCCGCGGATCTCGGTTCCGCGCACCCGCTCGACGACCCGCTCGGCATCGGACTCGGGCACCTCGACGAAGGCGAAGCGCTCGAGTACGCGGACGTTGCGCACCGCCCCGCCGTCGAGACCGGTTGCCGCCGTGATCGCATGGATGATGTCGGAGGGCTCGAGCCCTGCGGCTCGGCCTCCTGAGACGATCAGCGTGCGGCGCGGAGCGTCTCCATTGGCCGTCACATGCGGCTTGGAGTGGCGCCGCGGCTTCGGTATGACCGGAGTGGGCGCGACACGGGCGTGCTCGACCCACGGCGAGAGCTTGACGCCCGCATGGCGCTCGATCGCCTGGATCTCGCGCTCCTGCCGCGGCTCGTAGAACGTGATCGCGCGCCCGCTGCGCCCGACGCGACCGGTCCGCCCGATCCGGTGTACGTACACGTCCGGCGATATCGGGACGTCGAAGTTGATGATGTGCGAGATGCCGACGATGTCCAGCCCGCGGGCAGCGACGTCGGTGGCGACCAGCAGCGGCAGCCTTCCGTCCTTGAAGGAGATCATCACGCCGTCGCGCGCGCCCTGAGTCATGTCCCCGTGCAGCGCCTTGACGTTCATCCCGCGGTCGCGCAGGGTCCGGTAGAGCTGATCGCAGCGGATCTTCGTCCGCACGAACACGAGCGCCTGCTCCGGACGCTCGGCCTGGAGCACCTCGACGAGTCGGTCCGCTTTCTCGCGGGGCTTGACCTCGAGCGCGAACTGCTCGACGGTGTCGACCGTCAGCGTCGCGGTCTTGACCTTGATCAGGACCGGGTCATACAGGTACTGGTCGGCGAGGCGGCGGATCTCCGGCGGCATCGTCGCGGAGAACAGCGCCGTCTGGCGACTCGAGGGCGTCAGCGACAGAATCCGCTCAACGTCTTCCAGGAACCCGAGGTCGAGCATTTCGTCAGCCTCGTCGAGCACGACGAAGCGGCACGAGTGCAGCACCAGCGAGTGACGCGAGATCAGGTCCTTGACGCGTCCGACGGTCCCGACGACCACGTGACCACCCCCGCGTAACTGCGCCTGCTGGCTGCGGATCGGCGCGCCCCCGAACACCGCGACGACATCGACGCCCTTGCGGTTGCCGTACGTGCGCAGGGCCTGCGTAACCTGGATGCACAGCTCGCGGGTCGGCGTCAGGACGAGCCCCTGCACCTCCTGCTCGGAGGGATCGACGTACTGCAGCATCGGCAGCCCGAACGCGGCGGTCTTTCCCGATCCCGTCTGCGCCTGACCGATCACGTCTGAGCCGGCGAGCAGCGGCGGGATCGCCTGCTCCTGAATCGGGCTCGGCGCCTCGTAGCCGACGTCCCGGATCGCCTCGAGGATGTCTGGCATCAGGCCGAGATCGGCAAAAGTTGTCATTTGACAATCACGATAGACGGCGGCGGGTGCGCGAGTCGTGAAGATACCTTGACAGAGGATCTTTCGGTGCCTAATCTTTCGGAACCGTAGAAATGCTTGGCAGGGAGGAAAGCCGGCCGATGGCCACTGACACGAACCGGATCGACGCCTACGTGTGGCGCATCAGCGCCGTGGTGATCGTGGGATCGATCATGTCGATCCTCGACACCACGATCGTGAACGTCGCTCTGGCGACGCTCGGACGCGAGCTGCACTCGACCATCTCGCAGATCCAGTGGGTCGTGACCGGCTACATGCTCTCGCTCGCGGCGGTGATCCCAATCACCGGGTGGGCGGCGCGGCGCTTCGGCGCCAAGCAGGTCTACGTCCTCTCGCTGGTGTTGTTCACCGCGGGATCCGCGCTGTGCGGTCTGGCGACCTCGACCACCGAGCTGATCGTGTTCCGCGTGATCCAGGGCATCGGCGGCGGGATGATCCTGCCGATCGGCCAGTTGATGATGGCCGACGCGGCTGGTCCGCAGCGGATGGGGCGCGTGATGAGCATCGTCGCCGTCCCCGCGATGCTCGCCCCAATCCTCGGTCCGACGATCGGCGGGTTGATCGTCGATAACGCCAGCTGGCGCTGGATCTTCTACGTGAACCTCCCGATCGGCCTGATCGCGGTCGCGGCGGCGATCCGCGCACTGCCACACAGCGAGCGAGGGCAGGCAGGCAAGCTGGACGGCCGTGGCCTCGCGTTGATGGCGACCGGCCTGCCGCTGCTCACCTATGGGCTCGCGGAGATCGGCGTCACCGGCAGCTTCACGGCCACCAAGGTGCTGGTCCCGGGCCTCCTCGGCCTCGTGCTGATTGCCGCCTTCATCGTCCATGCGTTGCACGTCCCGAACCCGCTGCTGAACCTGCGGCTGTACCGGCGCCCCACCTTCAGCTCGGCCTCCTTCGCGATGTTCTGCCTCGGCGCCGCGCTGTTCGGCGGCATGGTGCTGCTGCCGCTGTACTGGCAGGGTGTCCGTCACGAGAGCGTCGTCGACACCGGCTTGCTGACGGCGCCCCAAGGGCTCGGGATGGCGCTCGTGATGCCGCTGGCGGGGAAGCTGACCGACCGACTGGGAGGCGGGCCGCTGGCACTGTTCGGGGTGATCGTCACGACGATCACGACGATCCCGTTCGGCCTGATCGGCGCGCACACATCGGTCGCGGGGCTGTCGGTCGCGATGCTGCTGCGCGGGATGGGGATCGGCTTCGCGTTCATGCCGGCGATGGCGGCCGCGTTCGCGTCGCTGAAGCGCTCCGAGCTCCCCGACGCAACGCCGCAGTTGAACGTGCTCCAGCGGGTCGGCGGCTCGATCGGCACCGCGGTACTCGCGGTCGTGCTGCAGCGCGCGCTCGTGGGAGTGCACAGCGTCAGCGGAGCCGCGCACGCGTACGGCATCGCCTTTTGGGCCTCGGCCGGCCTCACGGCGCTGGCGATCGTGCCATGCATCATTCTCGTGCGCGCTGAGCGCAGCGCGCGGCTGTCGAAGGCCGCGGAAGCGGCCGCGGGCGCCGATACGCTCGCGGAGCCGATCGCCGCATGAGCATCGATTCCGCAACCCCCGACGAAACGGCGGCGGCCGCAGCTGAGTCGTTGCAGGCCGCCGAGCATCTCGGTCGCTCGTTCAAGGGAGCGATGGCCGCGGTGCGGCGGCTGCGCGGCCGCGAGACCCGCCATCCTGCTGAGCTGAGCGACGCCCAATATGGGCTGCTGTTCGGACTGCGTGAGCACAGCGAGCTGTCCTCCAGCGAGCTGGCGCTCGCCGCGGACCTGTCCCCGGCCACAGCCACGGAGATGCTCGACGCCCTGGCCACGGCGGGCCTCGTCCGCCGGCAGCGCTCCGAGCGCGACCGACGCGTCGTCCTGATTTCCCTGACCGAGCGAGGTCACGAGGTCGTCGAGGAGCGCCGCGCGCGCTACGAGCCGCGCTGGCGGGCCGCGCTGGCGGAGTTCAGTGACGAGGAGTTGCTGCGCGCCGCAGCCGTTCTCGACAGCCTCCGAAACCTGTTCGACGAACTGCGCGAGGACGCCGGCGACCCGCGCTGACTTCAGCTCAGCCAAACGTGACCGTGCCGTCGAGGTGCCGGGAACGCTTGCGGGCTTCTCTGACCCCGAACTGCACACCGGCTTCTGACGCTGCCTCCGCGAACTCGACGCTCGCGGGCAGCAGGATCGGCTTGCGAAACGCGACCTCGACCGTAAACGCATCCGGCAGCTGCGGCTCGAGCGCCGCGAGACTGCGCGCCTTCGTCCACATCCCGTGCGCGATCGCCGAGGGGAAGCCGAACAGGCGGGCGGTCAGCGGGTGGATGTGGATCGGATTGAGGTCGCCGGAGACCGAGCCGTAGCGGCGGCCGAGGTCGCCGGCAAGCTCCCACCTGGCCGTCGCCGGAAGCTCAGACGCGCTCGGGATCTTCGGAGCACCCGCGTCCGCGGAGGCGCCGGCCGAGCCGCGCCGCAGGTTCGTCGAGACCTCCTCCCACACGAGCTCATCTCCGACCCGTGCCTCGGTCAGGATCGAGAACTGCTGCCCGCGCGGATGCGGCCGCAGCGGCTCGGCCCACACGCGCAGCGACAGCAGCTCCGACGCGTGTAGCGGCCGGTGCTGCACGATCCGGTTGTAGATATGGACCAGGCCGATCGCGGAAAACGGGAAGCTGCCGTCCGCCATCAGCGCCAGGTGCAGCGGGAACGCGAGCATGTGCGAGTAGGTCGCCGGCAGCTGATCGCCGAGCGTGAAACCGCAGACCCGGTCGTAGGCGAGGAGCCGCTCACGATCGACCGAGACCTCCCCCAGCAGGAGCGTCAGGTCTGGTACGTCATCGGTCCCGCCGCCGACGAACGGAAGGCGCGAGGCTCGGGGGATCATCGCCGGGCCGGCACGTCCGAGCAGCGGCAACAGAGACGGAGATGCAGAGAGCTCACGAACAGCCATCGCCGCTCAGGCTCCCAGCAGACTCTGTCCGCAGACGCGCACGACGTTGCCGTTGACGCCCGCCGAGCCCGGGCTCGCGAACCACGCGATCGTCTCGGCGACGTCGATCGGCAACCCGCCCTGGGCGAGACTGTTCATCCGCCGGCCGGCCTCGCGCGTGGCGATCGGCATCGCTGCGGTCATCCGCGTCTCGATGAATCCCGGCGCGACGGCGTTCAGCGTCGCGCCGAGCCTGAGCAGCGCCGGCGACCACGCTTCCACGACGCCGATCACGCCGGCCTTCGAGGTCGAGTAGTTCGTCTGCCCGGCATTGCCGGCGATCCCGCTGATCGAGGACACGCACACGACCCGGCCACCGTCGCGAACTGCCTTGCGCCCGAACAGCTCGCGATCGATCCGCTGCGGCGCGGCCAGGTTGACGGCGATCACGCTGTCCCACAGCTGATCGGTCATCCGCCCGAGCGTCTTGTCCCGCGTGGTCCCGGCGTTGTGGACGACGACGTCGACGCCGCCGTGGTGCTCGAGCAGGTGCGAGGCGATCGTCGCCGGTGCGTCCTCAGCCGTGATGTCCAGCGTCAACGACGATCCGCCGAGCCGTCCTGTGACGCCGGCCAGGTCCTCCGACAGCGCCGGTACGTCGAGTCCGACGACGTGGGCGCCGTCACGCGCCAGCACCTCGGCGATCGCCTCGCCGATGCCGCGCGCGGCGCCGGTCACGAGCGCCACCTTCCGCGCGAGTGGCCGGTCCCAGTCGATCCCGTCAGTGGGATCGCCGGCCGCGAGGATCCGCACAACCTGGCCCGAGACGTACGCCGACTTCGGCGAGAGGAAGAAGCGCAGCGTCGACTCGATCAGCGCGCCGGCCTCCGGCGCGACAGAGACAAGCTGCGCGGTGGCTCCCTTGCGCACCTCCTTGCCGATCGAGCGCACGAGCCCCTCGAGTGCTCGCTGCGCGACCGCCTCGGGAGGACTCGAGCACATCTCCGGCGGCGTGCCGAGTACGACCACGCGTCCGGATTGCCGCACGCGGCGGATCGTCGGGCCAAAGAACTCAAACGCCGACCGCAGCTCATCGGTCGAGCTGATGCCGCTGGCATCGAACAGCAGCGCCTTGAACGTCTGGTCCGAGGGCGCGACCTCGGGGTTGAACACCTTCGCATCGACCTCAGCACCGGCCGCGGCGCTGCGAACCTCGTCGGTCATCGGCGTCAGCACCTCGGCGCCGATCGACCGAAGCACGCGCGCGATCGCCGGCGACAATCGTCCACCGGAAGCTGCACCGAGCAGCACCGGTCCGTTGACGACCGGCTGCGCTGGCTCGAACCGCTCGAGGCGTACCGGCGCCGGCAGACCGACCTGCTTTGAGATGATCTTGCCGATCGGGGTGTTGATCAGCTGCTCGTAGCGATCAGACATCCGCCGCCTCCATGATCGCGGTGACGCCAAGCCCGCCTGCGGCGCAGATCGAGATCAACCCGCGCCCGCCGCCATTCGTGCTGAGCGCCTTCGCAAGCCCCGCGCGTAGGCGGGCGCCATCAACAGCCCTTCGCGCTTGTGTACGTGATCGACGCCGGCGGTCTGTGCCTCGGTGACGTACGCCTGCACCGGGATCCCGCGCTCAGCCGCCCACTCCTCGCTCGCGAGCAGCACGGCCGACGCCCCGTCGCTCAGGGGGTCGAGTTGCCGGCGGTCATCGTGCCATCCTCCCCGCCGAACACCGGCTTCAGCTTCGCCAGCTTCTCGACGCTCGAATCAGGACGGAGGTTCTGGTCGCGCTCGAGCCCGAGAAACGGCGTCACGAGATCGTCGAGAAAGCCTGTGTCATAGGCGGCCGCGAGGTTGCGGTGGCTGCGCACCGCCAGCTCGTCCTGCTCCTGGCGCCCGATCCCCCACTCGCGAGCCATGATCGCGGCGTGCTCGCCCATCGACAGTCCTGTTCGCGGTTCGGAATTACGGGGGATCTCCGGAACGATCTGCTGTGGGCGCAGCTTCGCGAGCGCGCGCACTCGCGAAGCGGTCGATGTCGCCCGCTTGGCCTCGAGCAGGGCGGCGCGCAGATCCTCGTTGATCGCGATCGGCGCATCGGAGGTCGTGTCGACGCCGCCTGCGATCCCGACGTCGATCTGGCGTAGCGCGATCTTGTTCGCGACGAGGATCGTGGCCTCCAGCCCGGTGCCGCACGCCTGCTGCACGTCGTACGCCGGGGTCCCGGGCGCGAGCGTGGTCCCGAGCACGCACTCAAGGGTCAGGTTGAAGTCACGGCTGTGCTTGAGCACGGCGCCGGCGGCCACCTCGCCGAGCACCTGATCCTCGAGCCCGTATCTGGTGACCAGCGCGTCGAGCGTCGCGGTCAGCATGTCCTGGTTGGATGCCTTCGCGTACGGACCGTCTTGCCGCGCGAACGGGATCCGAATACCGCCGAGCACTGCCACGCGGCGGGCGCTTGAGTTCATGAGGGCCTGCTCCCTGGATTGCGTAGTTACAGCGCCGTAGCTTAATCGCTGGACGTCGTGCCCGTCGCGGTCGTGAAGCCGCCACCGGCGACGGCGCGGCGGACGAGTGCCGGCGCCAGGATCCGCAGCGCCGCCGCGATCCAGTACGGGCGCGGCACATAGCGCTCGGCCTTGCCGCCCGGCCCGGCCTCCATGATCGCCTCGGCAACGCGCTCAGGTGTTGACACGATCCAGCGCGTGTGCGGGCGCGCGAGCAACTCCGCAGCGGGAAACCCTTCGGTCTCGACGAAGCCGGGCAGCACGAGGCCGACGTGGATCCCGTGCGGCCGCTCCTCGGCGTGGAGCGCGTCGGTCCATCCGACGAGCGCGAACTTCGCGGCGGAGTAAGCACCGGAATTCGGTCGCGAGACGCGAGAAGCGGTGCTGGCGATATTGACGATTGAGACTGTGGTGGCGGAGCCACCATGCTGGCTCGCTGTCTGCCGCAGCAGCGGTAGCAGAGCCTCGGTCAACCGCACCGGCGCCTCGAAGTTGAGCTTCATATGGCGCTCGATCCCCGCCCATCCGGTCTCGTCGAAGCGCCCGCGCCACGCCGCGCCCGCGTTGTTGACGAGCATGTGCAGCTCGCCGCCGTGCTCGGCCTCGAGCGCCTCACGCACGCGTGCCGGCGCTCCCGGGTCTGTCAGATCCGTGGCGATCACCGTTGCCCCACCGAGCTCGTCCGCAAGCACGCGCAACCGTTCCTCGCGCCGTGCCACGAGCACCAGGCGCGCGCCCGGCTCGCGGGCGACCCGTCGCGCCGTCGCCTCGCCGATGCCGCTCGAGGCGCCGGTGATCAGTGCAACGAACGGAGCGGGCACAGTGCTCGCAAGCGTGTCAGATCTTGCTAGTCGGACTCGCGCCGTGCGGCGTGCG
Source organism: uncultured Solirubrobacterales bacterium (assembly GCA_963794285.1). Lineage (GTDB taxonomy): Bacteria > Actinomycetota > Thermoleophilia > Solirubrobacterales > Solirubrobacteraceae > Palsa-465. The sequence goes on along the minus strand of CAWCDS010000003.1, from coordinate 260,005 downwards.
CGGTCAACTCTCCGAGCACGCGTTCGATGTCAGCGCGGATCGCGGGATCGTCGATCAGGCCATCGGGACCGACGGCATCGTGCGTCACAGGTATCTGGGCACACGCGGACTCGACGATGTCCGAGCCCGTGTAGCCGAGCACTGTGCGCAGCGTGTCGTGCGCGCCGGCAGCCCCCCCGACCGCCGCGCGGCCGGAGACGTTGATCCACGCGACCGGCTTTGCGTACGTCTCTCCACCGCCGACGGTCCAGTCGAGCAGGTTCTTGAACGATCCCGGCAGCGACCCGGCGTATTCCGGCGTGCAGAACAGGATCGCGTCGGCGTCGCGAATCTGGGCGCGCAGATCGGCGACCGCTTCATGCACCGGACCGCCGTCGGGGTCGTCGTCGGGGTTGAAGTGGGGCAGCCGCGCGAGCCCGTCGTAGATCACCGCGTCGATCCCATCGGGCGCCACCGCGCGCGCCGTCGCAAGCGCGGCGACGTTGGTCGAGCCGCCCCGCAGGCTTCCGCTGATCAGCAGGATCCGGCGTCGGTCGCTCATCAGACCGCAGGCTAGCGGTGGTGTGTCCGGGCCTTCGACTTTGGCTTCGGCTTCGGCTTCGGCTGAGGGGGTTTCAGCTCGAACGGGCCTTCGACGCCGACCGACATCAGGAACCGCGCGAACGAAACCCCCGCCGGCGTGACCTGTCCCTCCCGGTACCCGGTGGTGGCTTGAGCCAGCGTGTGCCAGCTCGGCGAGCCCCATCCCGTTTCGATGCACGTGCCGGATTTCTTGTAATACGCGACCGGCTGACCGGAGATGAGCCGAGCGCCGATCCGCGGGAGCCCGGTGATCTGCTCGGCAACGTAGACGTAGCGGCGTGCGAACGGGCCGTCCAGCAGCCGGTACCACACGTAGGGTTGCTGCCGGAACCAGTTGCGGTAGATCCCGACGACGACGCCGTCCCCGATCGCCCGGATCGGCTCGCCGGGAATCAGGCAGAAGTCAATGCCCATGTCGGTGCGCCCGGTGAAGTAGAAATCGCCGCCGAGCGGATTGACGTAGCCCGGGCTGGACGTGGCGGTCGCCTGGTCGAACTCGAACGTCACCGGACCCGCCTCCGCGCCCGCCGAGAGATCGACGATGCCGTAGCTGACATGCGTGATTGCAGTGCCGGAGAAGGTTGGCGCGCGGGATGAGCCCACCAGCTTGCCATCCTCGTAGACCTCGCTGTACCCCGCCGCCCCGGCGCCGAGCAGCTGACGGACTTGCAGCGTGAACCAGCGGCCGATCGGCAGCGGAAACGGCCCAGCCAGAAAGCTCTGCACGAATGCGCTGCCCGCAACCGTCTTGGCGACGAGGTAGGCAGAGTCATCGCCATAGTTGATGACCACGCCGCCCTGCTGAACCTGCCCGCTCGGATCGGGGGGACTGTCCCACCTGAGCAGTGCCTGCTCTCCCTGCGTTGCCGTGTGGAACGCGGGCGGAAGATAAAACGCCGCGCCAAACGTCACGGTCTCCCCCTGCGTCCACGCGACGTTGAATGTGCCGCTGGCCTGGCCGCTACCGCCGGTTCCGGAGTAGCTCGCGTCAAACGCCATCGTGTCGGCTCCGTACGCGGCGCCGACGGTGGTGAGCGTGCCGTTGACCTGCGAGATGCCACCCGAGAAGGCCGAGAGGCGGCCGTTTGAGGCGTTGAGAAGCGCTGCGGCGGCCGGAGTCGCGGTCAGCAGCATGACGAGTAGCGACGCGAGGCCGAGCAAGGACCGCCCGGACCGGGCCCCGGGGAGCCCGCTCGGTCCGGAGGGCCGGCTGCCGCTGATCAGCAGGATCCGGCTTCGGTCGCTCACAAATCGCACACTAGTCTGTGTCGGGTGAAGGTGGCTCTCGCGTGTCTCGCTGCAACCGTCTGTGCGGGCGTCGCAGTCGCGAGTACGAGCGCGGCGAGCAACCAGCCGACGGACCGATGGGGAACGGTCTGGCTATGCCGCCCGGGCATCGCGCGCGACCCCTGCACGAGCAACTTGACCACCAGCGTCGTGCCGGCCAAGGGCGCCACGCGGATCCAGCGTGCGTCGCCCGCGGCGAATCCGCCGATCGACTGCTTCTACGTCTACCCCACGGTCAGCCGGCAGCCGACGACGAACGCCAACCTGCAGATCGACCCGGAGGAGCGGTCGGTCGCGGTCATGCAGGCCTCGCGTTTCTCGACCACGTGCCGCGTCTACGCGCCGATGTACCCGCAGCTCACGCTGCACGCGATCTTCACCCCCGGTGGGATCACGCCGCAGGCGGCCGCGATCGCGTACGGCGGTGTCGCCTCCGCGTTTCACAATTACCTCGCGCACTACAACCACGGACGCGGGATCGTGTTCATCGGCCACTCGCAGGGGGCCTCGCTGCTGATCGCGCTGCTGCGCAACGAGGTCGACCCCAAGCCCGCGCTGCGCCGCCGGCTCGTGTCGGCGCTCCTGCTCGGCGGCAATGTGACAGTGCCGCGCGGCAAGCGGACCGGTGGGGACTTCGCGCACATCCCGTCCTGCGCGAGCGCAGTGCAAACCGGATGCGTGATCGCCTACTCGAGCTTCGACGGCACGCCGCCACCGAACAGCAAGTTCGGCCGTGTCGGACAGGGGGTCGGCCCGCAGCGGCAGTCGAGCACGGCGGGCCTTCAGGTCATGTGTGTCAACCCGGCCGCGATCAGCGGTACGAGCGGTGCGCTGCTGCCGTACTTCACGACCAACTCCGTCGCCGCGCAACGCGCTCGCGGCACGCCACCGGAGCGCCCGGCGACGCCGTGGGTCTCCTACCCGCGCGAGTACACCGCCCGCTGCAGGTCATCCGGCGGCGCCACGTGGCTGCAGGTGAGCCACGACAGCGCCGCCGGCGACCCTCGCCCCGTCGTCACGCCGCTTCCGGACGCGACCTGGGGCCTTCACATCGACGATGTCAACCTCGCGCTCGGGAACCTCGTCGGCCTCGTTCGAAGTGAGGCCCGTGCGTTTCGCTGACGCGCGTGCCCGGGGTGAACGACACGCCGCGCAGGACCTCGCCGGACCCCGCTGAGCGCACCGTCGTGAAGTGCTCGGGGCCCGGCAGCGTCGTCGCGCCGATCGGATCGGCGGTCGCGACGAGCTTGTTCGGGTCCGCGCCCTGGTCGCCGTTGCCGCTCACGGTCGAGGTGATCGCCCAGATCGTCGCGATGTCGTCGCGATTGACGCGGCCCATGATGTTGCGAAGGCCGTCGGTGGCCGGCGACCACGGCAGCCCGGTGGCCGTGTTGTTGCCGGTCGGATAGCCCGGGATCGTGTACGGCTGGCCGAGGTTCAACCCGTTTTGGATCGTGTAGGCGAGCTTCCACGTATGGGTCGAGTCATCGAGCACCCACTTCTGAAGGCCGGCCTTCGTCTGCGACGCGGCGTTCGTATAGAGGCCGCCGCTGAACGTGTTGTCGCCGCTGCCCTCGTCGGCAACGTACAGCGTGTGGTCGTTGGCGAACCACAGGCCGAACGGGAACACATCCGTCGTCTTCTTTGCGAGCGCGGTGTTGAAGCCCTGGAGGATGCACATGTTCGTCGGCTGCACCCCCTGGGTCTGGAGCACGGCTGGGTTGTAGGGGATCCCGGCCGTCGGCAGCTGCGCCCCGGGCTGCGGCAGGCCGACGCCATTCGGACACGCCTTGCCGGTGGTGTCGACAAAGTACACGGTGTTGACGCCGTTGCCGCCGCTGCCCTTCGTGTAGTACAGGACGTTGTCGAACACGGTCATGCCGCGGAAGTTCGTGTCCTTGCCGACCTTGTCCGCGGGCACCCCGAGCTGGGAGATGCTGAAGCTGCCCACCGGCATCGGCATGCCGGGGCTTTGGGCGGCCTCGGGCGCGAGCGTTGGCGCCACGATCTGCGCGCCGGCACCGAGGATCACGCCGGTCGGCTGCGGGTTGGCGCCGTTGCCGGCATTGCCCGCTGTGTACTCGACGTGCGCGCCGCGCTCGTCGTTGAGGATCGCCGCCCGGCCGTTGTTGCCGCTGTAGGCGTTCGTCAGCGTGAAGTGGAAGTGACCGGCCCCGTTCAGCGCCGCCACCGCGCGATACGACGAGCTCGACACGGGGTTGGTCGGGTCCGGTACCAGCGGCGTGTTCGAGTTCGACACGTCGATCGCGTTCACGGGCGCGACATACCCCATGAACGTGACGTGCCGCCCGGTCGTCGACAGATTGAGTGCGAGCTCGGACTTCGACGAGAAGCTCGTGACGAGTTGGTCGCTGCGCGCCGATACACCGGCGTCGGCGCTGTTCGGGACCTCGAGCGAGCCGACCCGCGCGCCCCAGGGAGTGACCTCGTCGAGGAAGATCTTCGATGTGATCCCGAAGCTCGGATCGATGATGTCGTTGTTGAACACCGTCGGGTAGCTTCCGTCGGCGTTTGCGTTCGCACACGAGCTTGTGCAGCCCGGCGGCAGCACCGTGGTCCCGGGCGTGAGCAGGTTCGTAGTGCCGCCGTACACGCTGCGACTGACGAGCAGGTTCCCCCGCTCGAGCGAGCCGAAGTGATGATCGTCGGCGCGAGCAGGCGCGGCGATCCCGGCACCCAGTGCCGTTACTGCCAGCAGCAGTGCCGGACGTAGCCCCATCTTTGCCATTGAAACTCTCTCCTTTGAGCAGGCGGTCGCGATCGAAGCGCGCGAACCGTAGCCGCGGCGAGACAACCGCTTGTGACCATCGCGTTACTACACGGGGTGGCCGAATGCCCGGCGGACCCGCAGCGCCAGTTCCAGCTCGAACCGTCCTTCGGCGCCTTCGAGGTCCTCGCCGAGTAACTCGCGGAGCTTGCCGATCCGGTAGCGCACCGTCTGCGGGTGGACGTGTAACTCGGCGGCGACGCCGGGTGTGTGCCGCTGATGAGCGAGCCACGCAGCAAGCGTCGTCAGCAGGGCGCTCACGCTCCGCCGCGGGGAGCTGTTCGACGGCCGCCAGCCGCGCGCTGCTGAGCGCCCGAGCCATCGCCTCGTCCTGCAGCAGAATCAGCGTCGCGAGGTGATCGCCGACACGCGTCGGGGGCTCGCGCGGCGGGACCGTCGGGCCGAGTGCCGCCGCGCTGCTGCCGAGTGCCCTCCCGGGCGCGCCCGAGCGGCCGGGCGCATTGGGGTCCGGGAGCACCAGCACGGCGCCCCCGGCGTCCGCCCCGACCAGGGCGTCGATGCTCAGCCGGCGCGTGATCGCGCCGGGCGTATCGGCGTCGAGGGCGAGCACTGCGAGCGTCCGGGGCAGCGACCAGCGCGCCAGCTCGGAGGCGTGCGCGATCACCTCAGGATCGCGGCCATCGGCGTCGAGCAACAGCGATACCAGCCGCCGGCGCCGCCGCTCGCGCTCACCCGCTTCGTCGGACTTCATCCGCAGGTAGCCCTCGACCAGATCCGGCGCGAGCTCGTCGGTGAAGACGAAGATCGCCTCAGCCATCGCGATCACGAGCGGCGTCGGGACGCCGGCGTTTGCCGCCAGCTCCGCCGCCCGGCGCCACGCCGCCCGGGTTCCGGTCCGCCACGCCGCTCGCAGCGCCTCGAGGCTGCGGCCGGCTTGGAACTCGGCCTCCCCGAGGCGGCGCCAGACCTCCGCGGTCTCGCCCGTCGGCTTCTCGCCACGCTCGCTCGCGTCCAGGAACGAGCTGATCGCCTGTTCGACGCCGAGTTGGATCCCGACTCCCTCCGGTCCGCCGAGCACGTGCGCGTACACCGGGTTCTCGGCGCGAACCAGCTCGATGATCCCGTCGACGAGCGACGAGCTCGCGTCGCGGACCGCCGCGACAGTCTCGGGCGAGAGCGGCTCCATTGTCAAATGTTGACAAAGCGGCCGCCGGAGGTCGTTGCTGGCGGGGGTTGAGCGGCCTGGCTACGGAAGCGTAGGGTGCGCGCCGTGAGCCGCCGCAGCATCACCAAGACCCACGAGCGGATTGCCCAGCTCGGATGGGAGCCCGACTACCACGAGCCTGCGATCCGCTATCCGACGCGCTACCGCTTCCCGAACAAGGCGAAGGACGCGATGAAGCACATCATGCGGGAGCACGTGCCGATGGAGCTCGAGAAGGACGAGCGCGTGTACGGCGGACTCGACGCAGCGGTCAGGGCTGACATGCCGCACAAGGCGCACGAGCGGTGGCTCGAGATCCTCAAGCCGTTCATCACGATCACGAACTTCGCCGAGATCGGCGCCGGGCGCTGCATGTCGATGCTGATGAGTACGGTCGCGAACAACGAGCTTCGCAACGGCTACCACGTCCAGTTCGTCGACGAGATCCGCCACACCGGTATGCAGATGTCGCTCGCGCGCTGGTACGCCAAGCACGTCCCCGATCCCGGAGGCTGGAGTCTCGGGCCGAAGGCGTTCACGAACTCGGTGCTCACCAACCCCGGCCTGAACATGCTCAGCCACTTCATCGTCGGCGATCCGATCCAATGCGCGTTCACCCTTCAGGTCGTCGCCGAGACGGCATTCACGAACGTCGTCTTCGTCGCGCTCCCCGACGTCGCCGCGCGCAACGGCGACTTCACCCTGCCGACGACGTATTTGAGCGTGCAGTCCGACGAGGCGCGGCACATCTCAAACGGCTACGCGACGCTGCTGGCCGTTTTGCAGCTGCCGCGAGGGACAGTGCTCGGCGTGCAAGTGCTTCCTACTCGAGGGCGATGTCGCGCTGAAGCCGTACTCGACGTTTGCGCTGTCGGACTCCGAGCAGGCGAACGGCTACTCGCTGATGTGCCGCTCGATGCCCGAGCGGGACCTCGTCGTCGAGTTGCTGCACTACGACGCAGATTCCTGCCGGCTCGAGCACGCGATCGCCGACGGGTCGGCTGTCGTCTCGGAGATCGAACCGCTGACGCACGACATCGTGCGGCTGGTGTTGAAGTGCGATCAGGAGTTCGCATTCACGCCAGGCCAGTACGTCGACCTCCACGTGCCCGGAGATCGGGACCCACCCGCCGGTCGGTCGTTTTCGATGGCCAACCCTCCCGGCGAGGATCTGATCGAGCTGATGATCAAGCGGTATCCCGGCGGCCGGCTGTCCGGGATGCTCGACGGGCAGATCAAGGTCGGCGACCGGCTGGGCCTCACAGGGCCCTACGGCGCATTCCGGCTGCGCGACGGGGAGCGGCCGATCCTGATGATCGCCGGCGGATCAGGCATGGCCCCGATCCTGTCGGTCCTGCGTCAGCTGTCAGCTGACGGATGCAGCCGACCGGTCCGGCTGTTCTACGGCGCCCGCGCCGAGCGCGATCTGTTCCACGTCGAGGAGATCGAGGAACTCGGCGCCCGCCTGCCCGACTTCCGCTTCACGCCGATTGTCGACAATTTTGTCCACAATGCCGTCGCCGCGTATCTGGCCGAGGGCGAGATCGCGCAACCGGATGTGTACATGTGCGGGCCGCCGCCGATGATCGAGGCCGCCGAGGAGATGCTGGTCGCCACGCACGGCGTCGACGAGCAGCGGATCTTCACCGACAAATTCACGACCGCCGCCGAGGCAGCCGCGCCCGCCACACCGTCGATCCCCGCCCCGGGGGGTTCCGAGCGCGAGTTCGACTGGTACGTGCCCGCCGGGCGTCACGCGACGCTCTACGAGGACGTCACGATCGACACGCAGCCGTCGGTCCATCGCCACCTGCGGCGCGGGTGGCCGGTCAGCTTCGAGGACGGCCGCGGAACCTGGGACGACGGCTCGACCGCGGTGCGCGCTGAGGACTGGTTCGCGTTCCGCGATCCGGGCGGGCAGTGGGAGCGCCCGTTCTACCAAGGCGAAGGAGCGATCGAGCAGCAGATCGAGGGTGCGATCCGGTCGGCGACGGCGGCCGGCTTGATCGACGACTTTCAGCCGGGCTGGGTCGATTTCCTCGAGCAGGTGCTGCAGATGCCGGCGTTCGTCGAGCACGGGCTGTGGTTCGCGCTCGCGACCGTGGCCCGCGATTGCCTGTCTGACTCGGTCGCCACCTGCGTGTGCCTCCGGGCGGCGATGAAGCAGCGCTCCGCCCGGCGATCGGCGCGAACGTGGACCATTGCATTCGTGCGGTTCGCCTGCGCCGACCAGGTTCACGGGGACGCGAACCGAGAGGTGATCACCGAGTGGGTCCGCGACTGGCGAGCCGAGGCCTCAGCGGCCGCGCTCGCGCTCGCGCCGTTGGCGCAGCAGATTCCAGCCGGGATCGATGTCGAGCAGGCGCTCGATCGCGTCGAGCAGTACGCGGACGCACTGCTGGTCGAGGCTGGGCTGACCGACGGCCCCGGCGCGCCGCCGGTCATGCGGCGGCGCACGCGGGTGCGCCGGCAACGTCGCCACCCCACCCCGGCCGCGGCGACAACCACCGCCGCAACCGCACCGGTCCTGTCGCCGGACAGCTACGACTACGTCGGCATCGTGATGGCGAGGAGCGCCGAGGGAGGCCGTCGCCGAGATCCTCGCGCGCCGAGCAGACATCGAAGTGATCGAGCAACCGGCGTTCTGGGACATCCGCGCCAAGGTTCGCCTCGCAATCCCATACGCGGAGGTCTCCGACCAGCTCGGCTATGAAATCGACGCGTATTCGATCCAGCACGAGATGTCCACGCATTACGGCCGGATGATCGCCACCGACGATGCGCTGATGCTGTTCTCGGACCCGGCCGAGGCGATGCAGTACCTGATGTCATGATCTGGTTCGACCGGCACAGCGCGCGCGACTTGACCGCGACGCTGGAGCTCCGCGTCCGGGTTGCGCGCCGACGTCAAGGCATGGCGTTCGCGCTGGAGATTGAGGACGGACGGTTGAGAGTCCGCCCCGGAGCGCCGGCAGCTCCCGGCGCGACGGTGACGATCGGTGTGGGGGATCTCCTGCGCCTCGGCGTCGGCTCGGCTGCGTGGCCGCAGTTGCTCTCCAACGGCCGGCTCGAGCTGTCCGGCGATCCGTTTCTGGCGCTGCGCCTGCCATCGCTGTTCCGGCTGCCGGCCGGACGTGCCGCGACCAGCTGAGGGCCCACTGGGGGGATTGGGTGTGTTCTGCGCTGGGCCGCCGCGCGGCCGTCCGCTGTCAGGGTCAAGGGCAGCGGCAGCTGGGACCCGCCTCCCGCTCGACCCGCTGGCGCCGCTGCGCGGTCGGGCGGACTGGGCCGGGCTCGGCGGACCAAAACAGACACGATCGACCGCAGTTCGCTCGGTTCCGGCAGCTGGGGGCGATCGCTACCGGTATGCGGACATCATCTCCCTCACCTGCCAGGAGGCGGTGGACTGCGGCAGATCGTGTCTGTTTCGCACTCCGACGCAGGGCGACCCGGCCTCACTCACGTTCGTTCCAGGGGGCGTATCGTCACAGTCGCTCGCCCCGAAATCGTGACTGGCACTGAGGATCGCGGCGACCCCGTGTGTCGGCACCACCAACCTACGACGGGGCGCCGACCGGCTCCTCGTGTGGCAAAGCACCGGCCCGGATCGCGAGTACCGCGAGCTCGGTCCGGTTCGTGCAGCCCGTTTTGCGAAGCGCGTTTGAGACGTGGGTGTGCACCGTTCTCAGCGACAGGAACAGCTCCTGCGCGATCTCAGCATTCGATCGTCCTGCGGCGACGAGACGCGCGATCTGGAGCTCGCGCACGGTGAGGACGCTGATCGCGCTGTCGATGGCCGGCGGGGTCCCGCCGAGCAACTCGCCGAGGGGCGCCCGCCGCTCAGCCGTGCGCGCCGACAACACCAGCGCCAGCACCGCGAGTCCACCGCCGAGCGCCACCAGCGAGAACACGTTGGGGGTGTCGTGACCGACCGGAAGGCGCAGGACCTTGGCAGACTGAAGCGCGGCGACCGGGATCATCGTCGCGGTCAGGAGCAGCGCGGCCGACGCGGAGGCCCAGGTGCCCAGCAGGACGCCGCCGGTCACAACCATCGTCGTGCACAGCACGATCGCAACCGGCTCCTCGGTCCCCTCGGTGATGAACAGCCACGTGATCAGCGTGTAGTAGGCGAGCATCAATCCCCACGCGGCCACCACCTGCCGGCCGTGCCGCGAGATAACAAGCAGCCCGGCAAACGTGATCGCCGCGACGAACGAGACGATCATCGTGCGTGCATGGTCAGCCACGTCCGCCCCTCCGGTGATCACCGCGGGAACGCGCTGCCCGGCCTCCTCGAGCGCCAGCGCCACGAGCGCGAGCAAGATCCAATTGAGGACGAGCTCGCGCCTGCGGTCGTCCTCATCCGTCGCGCGGGTCTTCTTCAGCCACGCACCAACGGGGGCCCACGGCCGTTTCTTTGCTGCGAAACCGGTCCGTGCGTGCACGGTGTAGCTGCCCGAGCCGGTCGCCCCGTTCCGACTTCCCACAAATTCAGTCTATCGCAGCCGTGGCACCGACCGGCTCCCTTGATCCGGCTGCCGGAGCGCCCGTGAACGCTCCACCGGGGCATTCCGCGCAGCTGACGCGCCGGCGCGGATTCTCGATCCCAACCAGTGCGATCACACCGCCGAGGACGGCCAGCCCGGCGGCGATCCCCATCCCGATCCTGAACCCGTGGACGGATGCGTCGACGAGCACTGCGTGAGCCTGCGCTCGTGCGCCCGGCGGCAGGTTCGCGCTGACGGTCGTGACCAGCGGACGGTCCGCTGAGTTGCTCACGGCAGCGCGTGCAGGCGGGCTGAGCGGCCGGGTCGCGAGATCGTGGTTGATGCGAGCGGTGAACGTGCTGGACACAACCGCGCCGAGCGCTGCAATCGACAGCAGGCTCGCGACCCGCGCGACGGCGTTGTTGACGCCGCTCGCGAGCCCCGAGTGGCCGGTTTGCACCGAGCTCAAGACCGTGGCCGTCAGCGGGGCGACCGTGGCGGCCATCCCCAGCCCGAAGACGGCGATCCCGGGCAGGATCTGCGTGAAGTAGTCGGCGTTTGCGTTCGTGCGCACCAACAGCAACAACCCGAGCCCGGCCAGCGCCGGTCCGCCGGCCATGAACAACCGCGGGCCGACCCGGTCGGCAAGCACGCCGAAGCGCCTTGAGAACAGGAACACGATGATCGTGATCGGCAGCAGCGTCAGTCCGGCCTGCAGCGGCGTATAGCCGCCGACCTGCTGGACGAACACCACGAGGAAGAACGTCGCGACGCCGAGGCCGGCGTAGAGCGTCAAGGTCGTGAGGTTGCCGACGGCGAAGTTCCGGATCTTGAACAGATCCAGCGGCATCATCGGCTGCGGGCAACGCCGCTCCCACGCGATGAACGCGATCAGCAGGAGGATCCCGCCGATCAGCGGGATCATCACGAGCGGGTCCCCCCAGCCATGACGAGGTTGCTCGATCAGCGCGAACACCGGACCGCCGAGGCCGAGCGCGCAGAGGATCCCGCCGACGACGTCGACGTGACCGGGCGTGCGCTTATCGCTTGGCAACCGGCTCAGCAGCCACAGCGTGAACGCGACAAGCGGGATGTTGATCACAAAGATCCACCGCCACGACGCGGCCTGCACGAGCGCGCCGCCGCCGAGCGGACCGATCACGGTCGCCACGCCGGTGAATGCCGTCCAGGTCCCGATCGCACCCGAGCGCTCGTCTGCATCGAACGTGTCGATGATCAGCGCGAGCGTGCTCGGCACCAGCAGCGCGCCGGCGATTCCCTGTACCGCGCGCGCACCGATCAGCAGCCCGCTGCTCGGTGCGATCGCGCACAGGATCGAGCAGACGCCGAAGCCGAGGAGCCCGATCGCGAACACTCGGCGCCGGCCGAAGAGATCGCCAAGCGAGCCCCCGACGAGCAGTAGCGAGGACAGCGTCAGCAGGTATGCCTCGACCACCCATTGCTGCTCGGCGAGACCGCCGTGCAGGCTCGCCCTGATCGACGGCAGCGCGACATTCACGATCGTTCCGTCGAGGAACACGATCCCGGAGCCGATGATGCTTGCAGTCAGCGCGATGCGCTTGGTGTTCATCCGGCCTATCCGGTTCCGGCCGAGAACTCAGCGTTGGACTCGTACCCGTCGAAGCGGACGCCGCTGCCGAACGGCATCTTGGTCTTGACCACCACGCAATAGGTGCGCGGACCGGTGGCGCTGAGCACGCACACGCGGTACATGCTGCCCGCCTCGATCGCGAACGTGCTGACGAACTGCACGTTGCGACGGAACTCGTCCGGGGCCTGGGCGCCGATCCAGGCCTGAGCGCGTTTGATCGCCTCGCCGCGGGCGTTGCGATTCGCGAGCACGGCGGGTCGGTGCGCAAGTCCCGCGAGCAGCAGCGCAGCGGAGATCATGCTGACCGCGACCGTGCCGGCGTAATCGCGCGCAATGACGCGTGGCAGGTCGGGGCGCAGACGTCTCAGTACCGCGCCCCCCGGACGGCTCAGCAACACAACCCCGATCAGGTTCAGCACGCAGCCGGCGAGCGCGGCCGCGAGCACCGTCTGGGTCTCGCCTGAAGGAGGCAGCCAGTGCCCGACCAGACCGTCGAGCAGCGCCGCGATCACGAACGCAGGCCACATCCAGGCGCCGCGCCGGCGCCAGCGCATACGGTGCAGCCAAGCACCCTCCATCGGCTAAGGGTAGCCCCGCGTGTCTGGCCACCCGGCCGTTGGGGTAAGCTCGGGCTTGCCCGATCGCGGGGCTGAACCGGAGATCCCGGAACCGGCCGCTGAAGGTGGGGCCGGACGGAGATCCCGACCCGGTCCATTGACGAAAGGGAAGGCAGAGATGGCGACTCATATTGCTGAGCCGACCGCCGGCGGGGACGCCGCAGCGATCGATCGCCTCAAGCTCGAGGACCGGATCTGGCTGCTCCGAGCGATGCTGTTCATGCGCGGGCTCGAGGAGCGAGCGATGAACCTCTATCGCCAGGGCAAGGTCCCAGGATCGTTCTACGATGGTTTTGGACAGGAAGCCGTCTCGGCGGGCGCAGCGTTCGCGATGGCGCCTGAGGACCGGCTCTGCATCCTCCACCGTGACCTCGCGGCGCACATCATCCGTGGCGTGACGCCCGCGCGGATCCTCGCGCAGTACATGGGGCGCGCGACCGGGGTGACGGGCGGACGCGATGGCAACGTTCACTTCGGCGCACGGGAGTTGGGGTGCGTCGGGATGGTCTCGATGCTGCCCGACATGATGCTCGTCGCGACCGGCATGGCGATGGCATTCAAGCTCCGTGCTGAGCGGCGTTGCGCGCTGACATGGTTCGGAGACGGCTCGACGTCCCGAGGAGATTTCCACGAGGCGATGAACTGGGCCGGCGTGCAGAAGCTCCCGGTGATCTTCGTGCTCGAAAACAACCAATATGCGTACTCGACGCCGCTGGCCAAGCAGTTCGCGGTCGACCCCGTCGAGCGCGCCGCCGCGTACGGATTCGTCGGCGTCACAGTTGACGGCAACGATGCCGAGGCGATGTTCGAGGCCGCCTTTGTGGCGCGGGAGCGGGCACTCGCCGGAGGCGGGCCGACGCTGATCGAGGCCGTGACGATGCGGATGCACGGTCATGCCGCCCACGACGACATGAAATACGTGCCCAAGGAGCAGGTCGAGGAGTGGCGAAAGCGCGACCCGATCGAGCGTCAGGAAGCGCGCTTGGCTTCGCTGGGAGTGGACGTCGAGGCCGTGCGCGCGGCGGTGTCTGCCGAGATCGAGGCCGCGACCGAGGAGGCGCTCCGGGCGCCGATGCCAGATCCCGCTTCGGCGACCGAGGGGGTCTTTTGCGCCGGCGAGGCCGAGCCGCTTGGCGACGGCTTGGCGCGGTGGAGCGGCTTTGGCGCCGGGACTGCTCAGGGGCCGGTGGCCTGATGGCGACGCTCACGTATCTGCAAGCGATTTCGGCCGGGCTGCGCGACGAGCTGCGCGCCGACGAGCGGGTGATGGTGATGGGCGAGGACATCGGCGTGTTCGGCGGCGCGTTCAAGGTCACCGACGGCTTCATCGAAGAGTTCGGAGGAGATCGTGTGATGGACACGCCACTGGCCGAGTCCGCGATCATCGGCTGTGCGGTCGGCGCCGCGGTCGTCGGGCTGCGCCCGGTGTGCGAGATGCAGTTCTCCGACTTCATCTCCTGCGGCTTTGACCAGCTGGTCAACGTCGCGGGCAAGATGCACTACCGCCAGGGTCTCGCCGTCCCGCTTGTGGTCCGGCTGCCGTCGGGAGGTGGGTTCTCGGGCGGGCCGTTTCACTCCCAGAATCCGGAGGCGTGGTTCATGCAGGCGCCCGGGATCAAGGTCGTGGCGCCGTCCACTGCGGAGGACGCCAAGGGGCTGCTGCACGCGGCGATCCATGACCCGAACCCGGTCTGCTACATGGAGCACAAGCACCTGTATAGGCGGATCAAGGGAGAGGTGCCTGACGGTGTGTTCGAGACGCCGTTCACGGCGCGGATCGCGCGGCCCGGGTCGGATCTGGTCGTGATCGCGTACGGCGCGATGGTGCATGTCGCGTTGGAAGCGACCGAGGACCTGGACGGCGCGTCCGTCGAGGTGCTGGACCTGCGGTCGTTGGTGCCGCTGGATCGCGACGCGATTCTTGATTCGGTGGCGCGCTGTTCGAAGGTCGTCGTTGTGGACGAAGCGAACGGGACGTGTGCGGCCGGAGCGCAGGTCGCGGCGCTGATCGCGGAGCATGGGTTCGAGGATCTCGATGGGCCGGTTGTGCGGGTCGCTACGCCGGACGTGCCGATCCCGTTCTCGCCGCCGCTTGAGCAGGTAGTCCTGCCGAGCGTCGATCGCGTGAAGGAGGCTTGCCGTGAGCTCCTCGCGTATTAGGAAGGCCGGCCGGACGGAGGCTTGCCGTGAGCTCCTCGCGTATTAGGAAGGCCGGCCGGAAGGAGGCTTGCCGTGAGCTCCTCGCGTACTGAGGTCTTGGTCGACGTGACGATGCCCCAGATGGGAGTGTCGGTCGCCGAGGGCACCGTGATCGCGTGGCGAGTCGAGGTTGGTGACCGGATCGCGGCCGACGCGACGATCTGCGAGATCTCGACCGACAAGATCGACACCGAGGTCCCGGCGCCGATCGGCGGCGTCGTCGCCGAGATCCTGGTGGCGGTCGCGGAGACCGTGCCGGTCGGGACCGTGCTGGCGCGGATCGCCGGCGAGGGCGGTTCCCCCGCGCCTGACGGTGCCTCCTCCGCGCCTGACGGTGCCTCCTCCGAGCCTGACGGTGCCTCCCCCGAGCCGGCTGCCGCGGCGAACGGCGGGGCATCGAATGGGGACGCTGCGGTTCCGTCGGCGTCAGCGCCCGCCCGGCCGCACGCGACCGGCGGGGCGGGGCGCGGTCGCTATTCCCCGGTCGTTCAGCGGATCGCCGCAGAGCACGGGATCGACCTTTCGCAGGTACCCGGCACTGGGCGGGACGGGAGGGTTCGCAAGCAGGACGTGCTCGCGTTCGTTGACGCGGTGCCTGAGCCACCGTTGCACATCGAGAGTCCCTACCGGCCGGAGCCGGTCGGCAGCGGTGGACAGTTGTCCCGGATGCGCCGGCAGATCGGCGAGCACATGAAGCGCTCGCTTGAGACCGCCGCGCACTGCACGACCTGGATCGAGGTCGACATGAGCCGGGTGCAGGCGGCGCGCCCGCAGCTGGGCCTGACCGCGCTGCCGTTCGTGGCGCGAGCGACGATCGCGGCATTGCGCGAGCACCCGGCGCTGAACGCGTGGCTCGAGGGCGATCGATATACGCGCCACGAGCAGGTGAACCTCGGGATCGCGGTGTCGCTCGGCGAGGATGGGCTGATCGTGCCTGTGCTCGCCGGCGCCCACGAGCTGTCGGTCGAGGGTCTGGGCGCGCGGATCAAGGAGCTCGCACGCCGCGCCCGCAACCGCGAGCTGACCGCCGACGAGGTCCAGGGCGCAACGTTCACGATCACCAACCCCGGCCAGTACGGCTCGATCATGGCTACGCCGATCATCAACCAGCCGCAGGTGGCGATCCTCGACCTCGAGGCTGTCGTCAAGCGGCCGGTCGTCGTGACCGACGCCGACGGCAATGACTCGATCGCGATCCGGCAGATGACGATCCTCGGGCTGAGCTGGGACCATCGCGCGCTCGATGGCGCGATCGCGGCTCAGTTCCTGGCGAGCCTGAAGCGCCATCTGGAAGAGTGGACCGGAGCGTGACGAGGATCCCCGAGCTCTGGGTCTGCCACCTCCGGACGATCGAGTACCTGACAGCGCTCGCGTTGCAGGAGCGGATCCGGGCGGCGCGGCAGGCCGGCGAGCTGCCGGACGTGCTGCTGACGCTCGAGCACTGGCCTGTCTACACCCGCGGCCGGCGCTCGGCGCCGGGGGAGCTGCCGATGGGCGAGGAGTGGTACCGAATGCAGGGGATCGAGATCGTCCAGACCGACCGTGGCGGCAAACTGACATACCACGGGCCCGGGCAGCTGGTCGGCTACCCGATCGTGCGCGTCGATGACGTCGTCGAGTACGTGCGCACGCTCGAGCGGGCGCTGGTCGCGACCCTCGCCGCCGAGGGCGTGGACAGCCGTGCGCGGTATGACGACGGTCCCGACTTCACCGGCGTGTGGGTCGGCCCGCGGAAGATCGCGTCAATCGGCGTTCACCTGCAGCGAGGAGTGACGACCCACGGGTTCGCCGTCAATGTCGAGAACGACCTGCAGCCCTTCAGCTGGGTCGTGCCGTGCGGGCTCGACGGCGTGCAGATGACCTCGCTGATCAAGGAGACCGGCCGTGGCGCCGGCCAGATGAAGTGCTTTCGCAGGCGGGCTGCCTGGCAGCTCGCGCAGGCGCTCGGGCGCCGCCAACGGCTCGTCAGCCTTGCACGGTTGGAGGCCGCGGCGGAGTCGGCCGCAGCCGTCGGAGTCTGATACGGCTGGGCCACCAGGGGGTGGTCGTTAGACCCACCGGATTGTTCGTTAATACGACCACCCACCGGTTGGGGCGCTCGGAGCGGTGACATCTCGCCGCCGGTCGCTAGCCTTGAGGTGTGAGCTCCGCAGCACCCCCGTCCACCCGGTCGCGTTCAAACCCCGGCGGGATCGCCAATGTGCTCGAGATCCTCGGGCCCGACGTGCAGCCGCACCGCGCCCGCAAGCCCCCCTGGTTCAAGGTCCCGGCCCCCGGCGGGCCGCGCTACCGGCAGCTGCAGGAGCTGATCACGTCCGAGAACCTGCACACCGTCTGCGAGGAGGCGGCGTGTCCGAACATCGGCGAGTGCTGGCAGCGCGGCACGGCCACGTTCATGATCCTTGGCGACACCTGTACGCGTCGCTGCGGCTTCTGCAACGTCAAGACCGGCAAGCCGACGTGGAACGATCCGCTCGAGCCCGCTCGCGTGGCCCGCAGCGTCGCGCGCATGGGCCTCAGACACGCCGTGATCACGAGCGTCGATCGAGACGACCTGCCCGACTATGGCGCCGGCGCGTTCGTCGGCGTCATCCGGCAGATCAGAAAACAATCTCCGCAGACCCAGATCGAGGTTCTGACGCCGGACTTCCGCGGCGAGGAGATGCCGCTTGCCAAGGTGATTGCCGAGCGACCTGACGTGTTCAATCACAACGTCGAGGTCGTCCCCCGGCTGTATCCGCTCGCCCGGCGCGGCTCGAAGTTCGAGCGCTCCTGCCGGGTGCTGCGAACCGCCAAGGAGATCGGTGGCGACGAGGTCACGACCAAGTCCGGGCTGATGGTCGGACTCGGCGAGACGTTCGACGAGATGGTCGATGCGCTGCAAACCCTGCGCGAGCACCACGTCCAGGTGCTCACGGTCGGGCAGTACCTGCGGCCGACTGAGCATCACCTTCCGATCGTCCGCTACTGGCACCCGGACGAGTTCAAGGCGCTCGAGCAGGCGGCCTACGAGCTCGGCTTCGAGCACGTGGCGGCCGGCCCGCTCGTGCGAAGCAGCTACCACGCCGACCAGCACGTGCCGCAGGCACAGCCCGGGATTGGGCCACTGGCGGGACGCGCAGTGGGATGACGCGATGACCCGCCGGCGCGCCATGATCGTAATCCTGCTCGCGCTCGCGGTCCTGCTGGTCCTCGCGCCTGCGGCGTTCGCCGGCGCCGGCGGCGGGTCGTCGGGCTTCGGCGGTGGTGGCGGCGGCGGTGGTGGCGGCGGCGGCGGTGGTGGCGGCGGGCGCGGCGCCGGCCTCTACATCATCATTCAGATCCTGATCCGGATCGCGGTCCTCGGCCACGGCCTCGGCGCGTTGGTTCTCGTCGCGTTGGTCGCGCTGTGGCTGCTGTTCACGAAGGGCGCGCCCATGGCTCGGAACTTCACGGCCGCCCAGCGGAGCACCGGGCGTGCGGCTCGCCGGCGCACCGCGGAGCGCGAGCGCCGGGTCGAGCTCGCCGCGGCAGAAGCCGCCGAGGACGATCCAGCGTTTGCGCCGGATGTCGTGCGGCCCGCCGCGGCCAGGCTATTCGCCGACATCCAGGGCGCCTGGGACGCCGGCGATCGCCGCCGGCTCGCGCAGCTGCTCTCGCCTGACCTCAACAAGGAATGGGATCTCCGGCTCGATGATCTGCAACGCCGGGGCTGGCGCAACCGGGTGCAGTTGCTGGGCGACCCGTCGGTCAGCTATGTCGGCTTGGCCAACCGCGGCGACGACGCCACGGATCGGGTCGTGGTCCGGATCGATGCCAGGATGCGCGACTACGTCGAGGACCGCCAGGGCGCCCACATCAAGCGCACCGGGCGGGTCAGCGAGACGGTGACCACCCGTGAGTACTGGACACTCGGCAAACGCGACGGCCGCTGGATCCTGCTCTCGATCGAGCAGGGCGCCGAGGGCTCTCATGCTTTGGACGAGCAGATCGTGGCGACTCCCTGGTCCGACGAACAGGCGATGCGCGATGAATCGCTCGTCGAAGGCGCCGTCGCCGATGCCGTTCCCGACGGCGTCGCGATCTCCGAGGTGGCCGATCTCGACTTCCGGGGCGGCGCACGCGCCGCCGCCCTTGACCTCAGCCTCGCGGACGGACGCTTCGCCCCCGACGTGCTCGAGGTATCCGCCCGGCGCGCGGTCCAAGCATGGGCAGAAGCCGTCGACGGCGACGACGCAGCCCTGCTCAGGATCGCCCGCAAGACGGCCGCCGCGGAGATGCTGCACCCCGATGACCCGAGCCGGCGCACGCGACTCGTCGTCCGTGGCCCGCGGGTCAAGCAGATCCGGATCGTCGAGCTCGATCCTGCCGCACGCCCACCGACGATGACGATCGAAGTCGATCTGCAAGGTCGCCGCTACATCGAGGACCGCGAGACGGCCGCGGTGTTGTCAGGAAGCCAGGCGCGCGCGACGAGCTTCACCGAGCGCTGGACGCTGGCGCTCGACGGGGACGACGCCCAGCCGTGGCGGATCGCGGCCGTCGACTCGCCGCTCGCAGCCGCATAGGCCGGGCCCGCAGGCCGGAGCGCGTGCCCGGGCCGACCCATTAAGGTCCCCGCCGGCCCGTGATCCCGATCAAGGACAACATCCCCACCGATCGGTTCCCGTTCGTCACGGCGCTGCTGATCGTTGTGAACGTCGTCGCGTACCTGCTCGCGATCCGGCACGGCGGATCATTCTTCAGCGGCCCGGATACGCAGGAGGTCATGAAGTTCGGCGCGATCCCGGCCGCGCTCACCCACCCCGGCGCGCACTGCGCAGCCGTCGCGCGCCAGACGCTGAGCGGGCCGGAGTCCCTCGGGATCGTCTGCAATACGGGGCTTCTGAACGCGAACGGGATCCCCGCCGAGAACCCGCTTCCGGCCTGGGAGACGGTCTTCACCTCGATGTTCATGCACGGCTCGTTCCTCCACATCGCCGGCAACATGCTGTTCCTGTGGATCTTCGGGAACAACATCGAGGATTCGATGGGACCGGTGAAGTTCATCGTGTTCTACCTGCTTGGCGGGCTCGCCGCGCTCGCGCTGCAGGTCGCAATCGACCCGAGCTCAACGGCACCGACGATCGGCGCCTCGGGGGCGATCGCGGGCGTGCTCGGCGGCTACATCCTGCTGTATCCACGCGCGCGGGTGCTGACGCTGGTGATCATCATCTTCTTCGTCACGGTGATCGAACTGCCGGCAACGATCATGCTCGGTCTGTGGTTCGTCATCCAAGCGCTGTTCGCGGCGGTCAATCTCACCGATCCCACGGGCGGCGGCGGCGGCGGGGTAGCGTACTTCGCGCACATTGGTGGATTCGCGTTTGGCCTGGCGGCGATCAAGCTGTTCGCGACGAAGGTCAAGCAGATCCCGCCGCGATTCCCGGTGTACTGATCACCCGTGCGCCTTGTCGTACTCACGGTCGCGCTGACCTTCATCGCAGGGCTGGGCGTGCTGACCGGGCTGGACATTGCGAAGTATGGGGTGACAGCGCTGGCAATCGTCGCCATCCTGGTGCTCTTGCTCTTTATGATTGGGATCGTTGGGGCACTACGAGAGCCCCCGAGGGAATGACTGATCTAGGGGTGCTGCAAGAAGGGCGCGTGCGCCGTGCGACTCGGGAGGCTGAGGCTCGGCGAGCCCGACGGCGAAGGCTGCTGCGCGACACCGCACTTGCGGCGGTGACGGGCCTCGCGGCGCTGCTCGTGTTCATGGCATCGCGTGCGACGGGCCCGGCGAGCGCGCCCGTACAAGCCATCCCGACGGTGGCGGCCGCCAAGGCCCACCATCCCCGGCAATCTAGCTATGGCGTGATGCCCGCGCAGCGGCAGGTTCGGATCCAGTTCAAACAGCCGCTCCGCAGCGGCCTGCTGTTCGACGTGCGCAGCGGCAGGGTGCTCTGGAACCGGGCGCCGGATCGGCGGGTCCCGATCGCGAGCCTGACCAAGATGATGACCGCGCTCGTCGTCGTCGCACACGCTCGCCCCTCAGCGCGCGTCCTCATCACCCAGGCGGCCCTTGACTACTCCGGCTCAGGGGTCGGGCTGCTTCCGAAGGGCAAGAAGGTTCGCCTCGAGACCCTCCTCTACGGGCTGTTGCTGCCGTCAGGAAACGACGCCGCGATCGCGCTGGCCCAGCATGTTGCTGGAACGCGAGGTCACTTCATCGCGATGATGAACGCCAGGGCGCATGCGATGGGACTGCGCTGCACTCACTTCACGACGGTCTCCGGAATCGTCGACCAGGGCAACTACTCGTGCGCCGTCGATCTCGCGGTCATCGCCCACGCCGTTCTCCGGCAGCCGCGGCTCGCGCGGATCGTCGCGACGCCCAGCGCCGTGCTCCCGTTCCCGATCAAGGGCGGCAAGCTGTACCTGTACAACAACAATCCGCTGCTGCGACTGCGCTACCCGGGCGCGGACGGCGTCAAGACCGGCTACACGGTGGCCGCAGGACCCTGCCTCGTGGCAAGTGCCCGGCGCGGGCGTAAGTGGCTGGGGGTCGTGCTGTTGCACTCCGACGATCCTCCGGATCAAGCCCAGCAATTGCTCAACGCCGGCTTCGCGACGCGCGGAGCCTAGCGTCGTGAATCAGAAGTTCGGCGCCACCGAGCCGGCTGTCGTGCTTGCCGGCGGGGGTCGGATCGTGCTTGCCGGCGGGGGTCGGATCGTGCCGATCGGTTGGCGTTCGGGGCTGCCCGGGTTTTGCACTTGGCGGCGGATTGCTGCGCATCGTCCGCGGCAGCGCGAAGTGACCGGGGACCGGAGCACACACCTCGCCCGAATCGGTGGGGGTTGTTCGCTGATCGCCGTTTTCCGGGGCTACGAGCGCACACCTCGTGAATCTGTTGAGGGTGCGTGCTCTGGTCCCCGTTCCGGGGGTCAGGGACGAGCGGATCGGGCAGCTCGCTCGGCTGCAACGCGGCCACCTCGCCCGCCGTCAGCCGCGCTACGCCGGGATCCCCCGACAACGCGATCGATCGCCACCTACTGCAACCGAACTTCCGACCCACGACACTAAGGGACCCGATTCAGAGACTCAGGCGGTCACACGATCTGGCTCGTCCTGCCGCTGGAGGTCCCGACCGCGCTCCCGGGCCACCGCCAGCAACTCGCTGAGCTCATCCGCCGGCGCCGGCGCAGCGAACAAGTAGCCCTGTGCGAACTGACAGCCCAGCACACGCAGCCGCGCGAGCTGAGCATGCGTGTGCACTCCTTCGGCGATGACGCCGACGCCCAGCGCGCCGGCCATGCTGGCAATCGCGTCGACGATCACAGCGTCCTCATTGGCGCTGCCGAGAGGATCGATCAGCGAACGGTCGACTGCGAGCGCGTCGATCGGCAGTCGCCGCAACTGTCCGAGTGAGGCAGCCCCGGTTCCGAAGTCATCGAGCACCAGGCGGACCCCGAGCGCTTTCAGCGCACACAGGGCCCGGATCGCGCCGTCGACATCTTCGGAAAGGACGGCCTCCGTCAGCTCGAGCTCGAGCAAGTCGGGTGGCAGGCCCGTGGCTTTCAGGATCCGGTCGACCACTCCGGCGATGTCCGGACGCTCGATCTCCCGAGCAGACAGGTTGATCGAGACCCGAATCGGTGCAGCTAGCGGGGCCTGATCGCGCCAAGCCAGCGCCTGGCGACATGCCTGCTCGATCACCCACTCGCCAATCTGCACGATCAGCCCGCTGCTCTCGGCGACGTGTAGGAAGCAGGCCGGCTGTAGCAGCCCGCGGACCGGATGCTCCCAGCGAAGCAGCGCCTCGGCAGCAACGATCCTGTTCTGCTCAAGCGCAACACGCGGCTGGTAGACCAGCCGCAGCTCGCCGTTCTCGATCGCTCGACGCAGTGAGGCTTCGATCGCGATCCGCTCGACGAGCCGTGCCCGCATGCGATCGTCGAACAGCTCGATCCGGCCCTTGCCAACGGCCTTCGCGCGGTACATCGCCGCGTCCGCGTGGCGCAGCAGTTCAGATGGCGACACGGTCTCGGGATCGGCGACGAGCACGATGCCGATGCTGACTGAGACGGCGTGCTCGTAGTCGCCGATCACCACCGGGCTGCTGCAGGCCTGCTCGATCCGCTCGGCGATCACAAGCGCGTCGGAGTCTTCTGACAACTCCTCGCACAGGACGACGAATTCATCGCCGCCGAAGCGCCCGATCGTGTCTCCGGGGCGAAGCGCGGCGCTGAGCCGCGGTGTCAGCCCGACCAGCAGCAGGTCGCCGACATCGTGGCCGCGAGTGTCGTTGACGAGCTTGAAGTCGTCGAGGTCGAGGAACATGACGGCGAGCATGCGACGCGAGCGCCGGGCGCGACCGAGGGCGTGCTCCAGCCGGTCAAGAAACAGCGTCCGGTTCGGAAGGCCCGTCAGCGGATCATGGCTGGCGCGGTACGCGAGCGCCTCTGCTGCGAGCTTACGATCAGTGATGTCGGCGATTTCGACCGAGACCAGACTTCCGTGTTCGCTGACAAGCGGCGTCAACGAGACCTCGACCGGGAACTCGTCCCCTTCCCGACGACGCGCCCACAGCTCGACCACTGCGGCGGCGCACGCTGCCGAGCCCTCGTACCAAGCTGTTCCCCTGTCGGCATCGACCGGAATCAGCTCCGCCACCGCCCTCCCGACCAGCTCGTCCCGCGGGTAGCCGAACAGCTGCTCGGTGTGGGAATTCACGAGCACGATCGTCCCCGCCGGATCGACGACCACGCGCGCATAGGAGGCCGTCTCGAATAGCGCTTGGAAGTGGGCTTCGGTGAGCGCCACAGCCGTGATCTCAACCGCGATCCGCTGGGCGTGCACCGGCAAGCGGCTCGAGCGTGCTGCTCAAGCAACCGACAGCCTCGCCGGCTGCGTAGGTCTGCTCCAGTCCCGAGCGTCGGTCAAGGGCCGCCGTCGGTCCTGGCGGTACGTGAAGCCGCCCCATCATCTGTCCAGATCAGCATCGGCGGCTCAAGCTGAGAACTTGAGCGATTTTCACCACCGGTTCTCGCGATCGGCTGCCCCGGGGCGAAGTATCCTCGGGCCAGCAAGACGCGTGGACCGGGACAGAGGACTCGTATGGAGCATGACCTTCAACGGCGGATCGCCGCAAACGAGGATGCGTTCCGGGAAGTCAACGAGGCCATCGCTCGCGGTCAGTGGCCGGGCGATGAGGACGTGCCGACGTCGTTCCGATGCGAGTGCGCGCGGCTGGGATGCAATGACTTGATCACGCTCAGCGTTCGCAACTACGAGCGCGTCCGTGCTCACTCGCGCCGGTTTATTGTGCTCGCAGGGCATCAGCTGCCCGGCGTCGAGGAGGTCGTCGATTCCGGCGCCGGTTACGTGATCGTGGAGAAGGTGGACACCGCCGGCGCGGCGGCGGACGCACTCGACGCTTCCGATTGACGTTCCTCACCCGGCAGCGGGACCGACTCGAGGCTGAAGCGCATCCGCACCTCGGTGCCGCCGCCGGAGCGGTTGACGACGGCAAAGCCGTCGGTGACCTCTGAGATCAGCGCCAGGCCGACGCCGAGCCCGGAGCTGCCGGAGCCGGCCTGAAGCCCGAGGCCGTCATCCGCGATCAGCACCCACAGCTCGCCGGCGGCGATTGCCGCGCTCACGTACACCAGCCCGGGACCGCCCCGATATGCGTGCACGACCGCGTTGGCCAGCGCCTCCGACGCCGCGAGCCGGATGTCGTCGACCTCGTCCGGCGTCGCCCCGGCGCGCTGCGCAAACTCGGCCAGCGCGTGGCGGGCAAGCGGAACCGACCCTGCAACCGCGGGGTAAGACTGACTCAGGTTTGTGCTCGAAGTCAGACTCATCTTCGCCCTGCGGCTCGGGGGTACCCGGATCGCACCAATTGCAATCGGGGGTTCCGCGGACGAAAGGGGGGCTGGCTGGAAGGGGGTGGTCGTTAAACCCACCACCGTATTTTTCGTTAACGCGACCACCCCCGGATGGTGGACCCGCGACCGCACCGCAACGCCGGCGCACCCGCGACCGCACCGCCGGCGCACCCGCGACCGCACCGCAACGCCGGCCAGAAACGCCGAACGCGCCACCAACCGCGACAGCACGACCCCCTAGCCCTCGCCCGCGGCGCCGAAAGCGAAGGCGGCCTAACGCTCGACGAAGTAGGCGCCGCTGCCCTGCCCGCTGGAGAAGTACCGGCTGGTGATCGTCTTCTTGCGCGTGAAGAAGTCGATCGCGTCGGTCCCGTGGGCGTGCAGGTCACCGAGGAACGAGTCCTTCCACCCGGAGAACGGGAAGAACGCGACCGGAGCCGCGACGCCGATGTTGACGCCGAGCATGCCGGCCTGAACCTCGTGGCGGTAGCGCCGCACCGAGGCGCCCGATTCGGTGAAGATCGACGTCCCGTTCCCGAACCTGCTGGCGTTGACGATCCCGATCGCCTCGTCAAGCGTCGCGGCATTGATCACGGTCAGGACCGGGCCGAAGACCTCTTCTTGCGCGATCTCCATCTCCGGGGTGACCTGGTCGAGGATCGTCGGCCCGACGTACGCCCCGCCGGCAGGGAGCTCCGAGTCCTCGACCGCGCGCCCGTCGACCACGACCTTGGCTCCCGAGGCGGCGCCGCGCTCGATCCACCCCGTGATCCGGTCCCGCGCCGCACACGAGATCACCGGGCCGACGTCGTTGGTTTCGTCGATCCCGTCGCCGATGCTGAGCGCCCGCGTCGCTGCGATCAGCTGCGGCATCAGCTGCTCGTGCGCGTCGGCAACCGTGACGACGACCGAGCCGGCCATGCAGCGCTGGCCCGCAGCGCCGAAGGCCGAGCCGATGATCCCCTCCACGGTCTTGTCGATGATCGCGTCGGGCATCACCACCATGTGGTTCTTGGCCCCGCCGAGCGCCTGGACGCGCTTGCCGGCCTTCGCGGCGCGCTCGTAGACGATCCTCGCGACCGGCGCCGAGCCGACGAACGAGACTGCGTCGATCCCCGGGTGATCGAGGATCCCCTCGACGACCTCGCGAGAACCGTTGACGAGATTGACAACGCCGGGCGGCAGCCCGAGCGCGTCGAGCTCCTGGAACGCGATCTGCTGGGTCAGCGGGGCCTGCTCGGAGGGCTTGAGCACGAATGTGTTCCCGCACGCGATCGCGAACGGCAAGAACCAGAACGGGACCATCGCCGGGAAGTTGAACGGCACGATCGCCGCACACACGCCGACGGGCTGTCGGATCGTCTCGGTGTCGATGTTGCGCGAGACATCCTCGAGAATCCTGCCCTGCATCGTCGTCGGGATCGCGCACGCGGCCTCGACCATCTCGATCATCCGGGCAACTTCGGCACGCGCATCGGCGATCGTCTTGCCCATCTCGGACGTGACCGAGCGCGCGAGCTCGTCGCTGCGAGCAACCAGCCGCTCGCGCAAATCGAACAGCTTGCGGGCGCGAGCGATCGTCGAGACCGCGCGCCACTCGGGGAGGGCTTCTCGGGCTGCACGCACGGCCACGTCGAGGTCGGCCGCACCCGATAGCGGCACCCGCGCGAGCACCTCGCCGGTCGCCGGATTGGTGACGTCGAGCACGTCGGTGGCGGCCGCGGCCGGAGCCCATTCGCCGTCGATGTAGTTGTGCAGCAATCGAGTGCTCGTCATGGAATCAGTCATGTGTTGGAGCCTCCAGGTGGATCCGCTGCGCTTGCCGCGCTGCTTCATAGGCCTCGCGTGCGGCCCGCACATCTGGCTCCTCGGAGACCTCGGCGACCGGCACGTCCCACCAGCTGTCGTAGCTCGCGACTCCGGCGTAGCGATCAGCCTCGATGTGGACGACGACCGGCCCGTCGGCGCCCCGCGACTGCGCCAATGCGGAGCGTAGCTCCGCAACATTCACAGCACGAATGACGCGCGCGCCGAGGCTCTCGGCGTTGGCCGCCAGATCGACGGGCAGTTCGTCGGAGCCCGCCGGCTCCGCCAGCTCGGTCCCGTCGGCGGCGTCGAGCGGGAGCGAGCCGTTGCTTGTGCGCCGGTAGTGCGTTCCGAACCCGTGCGATCCGACCGAGCGAGAGAGCGCGCCGATCGACGCGTAGCCGTGGTTGTCGACAAGCACGATCACGAGCGCGACACGCTCGGCGACCGCAGTCGCGAGCTCGCCGGGCAGCATCAGATACGAGCCGTCGCCGATCAACACGTACACCTCGCGCTCTGGCGCAGCGAGCTTGACCCCGATCGCGCCGGGGATCTCGTAGCCCATGCACGAGTAGCCGTACTCGACGTGGTAGCCCTTGCCGAGCGGGTCACGCGCACGCCACAGCTTGTGCAGATCGCCGGGCGCGGAGCCGGCCGCACACACGACGACGCCCGACTCGCCTGCCGCGTCGTTGATCGCGCCGATGATCGACGCCTGCGAGGACGGGCGCCCGGGCACCGCCGGCGCCGACACGAGGCGCTGCACCTCGGCGGCCCAGCCGCTGGACTCGACGGCGGCGCGGCGCTCCCATTCGTCGTCGACCCGCCAGCGCCCCAGCGCGTCGCGGAGCTGCTCGAGCGCGACGCGCGCATCGGCGAGCAGCGCCAGGCCGCTGTGCTTGGCGGCGTCGAACGCGGTCACGTTGATGGTCACGAAGCGCACGCCGGGATCCTGGAAGGCGGACTTCGAGGCGGTCGTGAAGTCACCCCAGCGCGTGCCGATCCCGACCACGAGATCCGCGTCGCGCGCCAGGCGGTTGGCGGCGGTGGTGCCGGTTGCACCGACGGCGCCCAGACTCAGCGGATGATCGGAGATCAGCGCGCCGCGTCCGGCCTGCGTCTCGCAGACCGGGATCCGGGTCGCATCGACGAGCTCTCGCAGCGCGGCGGTCGCGTCGCTGTAGATCACACCGCCGCCCGCGACGATCAGCGGGCGGCGGGCGCGCCGCACCAGCTCCGCCGCGTGCGCAAGCGCGTCCGGAGCCGGCGGCTGGCGGTAGATCGTCCAGAGCCGCTGCTGCAGGAACGCCTGTGGCCACTCGAACGCCTCGGTCTGCACGTCCTCTGGCATCGCCAGCGTGACCGCGCCGGTCTCCGCCGGATCGGTCAGCACGCGCATCGCCTCGAGCGCAGCGGGCATCAACTGCTCGGGGCGCTGGACGCGCTCGAAGAAGCGGGACACCGGACGCAGGCAGTCGTTGACCGAGACGGTCGCGTCGTGGGCCAGCTCGAGTTGCTGGAGCACCGGGTGCGGGGTGCGCGTCGCGAACACATCGCCGGGGAGCAACAGCACCGGCAGCCGGTTGATCGTGGCTGCGGCCGCACCGGTGACCATGTTCGTGGCGCCGGGACCGATCGAGGTCGTACACACGAACGTGCCGAGACGATTGCGCTGCCGCGCGTAGCCGGCGGCAATGTGCACCATCGCCTGCTCGTTGCGAGCCGGGTGGTAGGGCAGCAGGTCCCGATGCTGGTGAAGGGCCTGCCCGAGGCCGGCGACGTTGCCATGCCCGAAGATCCCAAAGCACCCCGCAAAGAAACGTGAGCGCCGGCCGTCGCGCTGCACGTCTTGTGCGGCGAGGAAGCGGACGAGCGCCTGAGCCACTGTTAGACGCATTGAAAAGACCTCATCTCGACTCTACCTCCTCGATCCGGACCGCCCGGCCATTGCGCAACGAGCGCCACGCGGCAAGCCCGATCAGCAGCGGCGCGCGCGCGTCACGGACCGACACCGGCGGCATCGTCCTGGTCTGGACGGCATCGACAAACGCCTGCCACTCGTGCAGATAGCTCGACGCGTAGCGTTCGACGAAGAAATGAGGAAAAGTGGGGTGTCGGCTTCCCTGCGATGTGACCACCACGCCAGTGTGCGAAGGCGGGTTCTCCGACAGCGCCATCCCGCGCGAGCCGAAGACCTCGACGCGCTGGTCGTACCCGTATGCGGCGCGCCGCGAGTTGTCGATCGCGGTCAGGCATCCGTCCTCGTGGACGAGCGTCACGAGCGCAGTGTCGACGTCGCCGGCCTGCTCGAACGCCGGCTCCGTTCGAACCGCCCCGCGCGCGAACACCTCGACCACCTCGGACCCGGTCAGGTACCTCGCCATATCGAAGTCGTGAATCATCATGTCGAGGAACAGGCCACCTGAGCTCTTGATGTAGTGCAGCGGCGGCGGCGCGGGATCGCGGCTCGAGATCCGAACCAAGTGCGGCTCGCCGATCGTTCCGGAGGCGACCGCCTCACGCACGGACGCGTGCGCGGGATCAAACCGGCGGTTGAAGCCGATCTGAAACGGCACGCCGGCAGCGTTCACGGCTGCCAATGCGCGGTCTAGTTCTGAAAGCTCGAGCGACACCGGCTTCTCGCAGAACACTGCCTTGCCCGCGTTGGCGGCCGCGATCAGCAACTCGACGTGAGTGTCGGAGCTCGAGCAGATCGCGACGGCGTCGATCTCACCCTCGAGGATCTCCTCAACGCTGCCGGCCGCGTGGACTCCCAGCTCGCCGGCGACGTCGCGGGCGGACTGCGCGCGGGCGTCGTAGACGGCGCTCACGCCGGCACCCTTCACCTCCCGCGAAAGCAATTCGGCGTGCATCCGCCCGATCCGCCCGACCCCGATCACGCCGACCCGTAGCGGCGCCACGTCCGTTGCCGCCGGCTCGGTCACACCGCCTCCCACGATCCGCTGTCCACCGACCGCAGCAGCGCCGCCTGAACCTCGGCACATGCGCGGGCCTGCGCGAAGCCAGGCTCATACCGGCGCCCCTCGGCGACCGCGGCACAGAACTCGTAGTCCTCGATCGTGATCAGGTCCTCGAAGCCGATCGAGTTGCCGGCGCCGGGGACGAACACGCCATGGTGAGCGAAGCGATCGCCGCCGCGGACCGTCGTGTAGCCCGATCCCGGATCCTCGGTCAGCCGGTACAGGCGCAGCTCGTTGAGCCGCTCGAGGTCCCACGACGCGGCGCCACGAGTTCCGTAGACGTCGAAGGCCATCTGGCTCTCAGGGCCGACGATCGTCCGGCTCGCCTCGAACGTGCCCCTCGCGCCTGATCTGAACGTGCAGAGCATCCCGGCGTAGTCCTCGTTGGTGACCGCATCGCGCGGGTCCGACGACGAGCCCAGGCCGTAGTGGCTGGCGCCTCCGCGCGGCCGTGGCCGCTCGGTGATGAAGGTGTGGGTCGTGCCGACCACACGCTCGATCGGCCCGAGCAGCATCAGCGCGAGGTCGATCGCGTGGCTGAGCAGATCACTGGTGACCCCGTAGCCGGCCTCGTCGAGCTGAAAGCGCCACGAGTTGACCCCGAGCTCGTTGCTGCCGTACATCGAGAAGAACCGCCCGCGGTAGTTGGTGATCTCGCCGAGCTCACCCGCCTCGATCAGCTCGTGCACGTAGCGGACGAGCGGGGCCCAGCGGTAGTTGTAGCCGACGCCGCCCGGCACGCCCGCGCGCCGGGTCGCGGCGGCGGCGCGGCCGACACCCTCCGGTGTGCCGCCGACCGGCTTCTCGCAGAACACGGCCTTGCCGGCTGCCGCCGCCGCCTCGACAAGCTCGACGTGCAGGTTGTTCGGCGCCGCGATGAACACGACTTCGACGTCCGGGTGCCCGATCAGATCGTGCCAGTCGGTAAAGCCGTTGGCGAAGCCGAATGAGGACTTCGCCTCCTCGACGCGCTCTGCAAGCGTGTCGCTGCAGGCGACGAGGACGGGGTCGTACGTGCGCTGCGCGAACAGCGTCGGGATCCGTAGCAACGAGCGGCTGTGCGCGTGTCCGAGCCAGCCGAAGCCGATCACACCGACGCCGAGCCGAATCAAGCCGGCGACGCCTCCATCAGCTCGAGC
The DNA here is from genome assembly GCA_963794285.1 of uncultured Solirubrobacterales bacterium. Lineage (GTDB taxonomy): Bacteria > Actinomycetota > Thermoleophilia > Solirubrobacterales > Solirubrobacteraceae > Palsa-465. The sequence continues at coordinate 229,493 of CAWCDS010000003.1, read as the reverse complement.
ACCTCGTGCTCGTACGGCATCGCTGCCGAACACAGCAGCCGTGAGGCGACGATCCCGCCCGCAGCGTTGGCGAACGCAACGGCGCGCTCGTGTGGCCACCCTTGCAGCAGGCCATGGCAGAGCGCGCCACCGAAGGCATCACCGGCCCCAAGTCCGCACAGCACCTGGATCGCCGGCGGCGCGATCAACCGCTGCTCAGAGGCGCTTGCGAGCAGCACCCCGTCGCCGCCAAGCTTCACGATCGCCAGCTGTACGCCGCGCTCCAGCAGGCGGCGCGCAGCCTCGTGCGGGTCCTCGCTGCCGACCGCGACCGCGCACTCCTCGCGGTTGCCGACGGCGACCGTAGAGTGCTGCACGGCGGCGCCGATTCGTGCCGCGGCGTCCGCGCGCGAGACCCAGAACGTCGGGCGGTAGTCGAGGTCGAGGATCGTGTGGAGCTTGCGAGCGCGCGTGTGAAGCATGTGCTCGACGGTGCTGGCGCTGGGCTCGGCGGACAGCGCGCCGCCGGAGATCCAGAGGAGCGGGACGTTCCGGACCGTCTCGCCGTCGACCTCGTCGGGATCGAGCTGGAGGTCCGGGACCGGCGGCTCACGGCGGAACAGCAGCTTTGGGTCCTCCGGCGGGTCAAGCGCGGCAAACGCGAGCGGCGTGACCGCGTCTTGGGCGACGCCGACGAACCGGGTGTCGACACCAAAGTCTTGGAGCTCTCCGATCGCCACCTGGCCGAACGGATCACCGCCGACCTTCGTGAACACCGCGGCGCGGTGACCCAGCCGGGCGGCCTGGATCGCGACGTTCGTCGGGCTGCCTCCGACCGCCTTGGAGAAGCTCGTGGCGGCGTGCCAGTCCGCGCCGAGTTGATCGCAGTACAGATCGATGCTGATCCTCCCAACCGTCAGCAACTCAAGCTCGGTGAGCATCGCCTATGCGCTCGCCTTGACCTCGGCGGCGAGCTCCTTGGCGATCTCCGCGGCGCCCGCGGTGTCGCCGGCGAGTCCCTCGAGCTCATGGCTGAGCTGCTCGAGCTCGGCGCCGCCGGCCATCATTGAGGTCAACCGATCCAGCGAGGTGTGGGCTTTCTCGAACGAGCCCACCATCCGCCCGCGGTTGAGCAGCACGAAGCGGTCCCCCACGGGGTAGGCGTGGTGCGGATTGTGGGTGATGAAGATCACGCCGCGGCCCATCAGCCGCGCTTGGACGATGTACTTCAGGACGATGCCGGATTGCCGGACGCCGAGCGCCGAGGTCGGCTCGTCGAGGATCAGGACCTTCGCGCCGAAGTAGACCGCGCGCGCGATCGCCACCGCTTGGCGCTCGCCGCCGGAGAGCGTGCCGACCGTCTGGTTCGGATCGCGCACGTCAATCCCCATCTTTGACATCTCCTCGCGCATGATCTGCTGGGCCTGCTTGACGTCCAGGCGCTGGAGCAGGCCGCGGCCGCGGGTCGGCTCGTTGCCGAGAAAGAAGTTGCGCCACACCGACATCAGCGGCACGGTCGCGAGGTCCTGGAACACGGTCGCGATGCCTCGCGCTCGGGCATCCCGCGGTCCGGCGAAGCTCGCCGGCTCGCCTTCGACGAACAACTCGCCCCCGTCCGCTGTGTACACGCCGGATAGGATCTTGATCAGCGTCGACTTGCCGGCGCCGTTGTCGCCGAGCACGCACGTGACCTCGCCGGCGTGGACCTTCAGCGTCACGTCGTGGAGCGCGTTGACGCTGCCGAAGTACTTGGAGACCTCGCGCGCTTCCAGCAGCGGCGTGGCGTCAGCGGCCGAGGGTGCCGGCGGCGGGGTAGCAGGCGCTGGGTCTTTGGTCGTTTCGTCGCCGTCGCTCATCGTCGCGCCTTCAGCGCCCGCCTGTAGATCAAGGTGTTGACGGCGACCGCGAGGAACAGGATCGCCCCAAGGAATGTGAAGTTCCAGGAGCTATCCCAGCCCGCGTAGATCACGCCCTCGAACGCCATCCCGATGATGCACGCGCCGAGCGCGGCGCCGATCGCCGAGCCATAGCCGCCGGTCAAGAAGCAGCCACCGACGACCGCCGCGATGATGTAGAAGAACTCGTAACCGACGCCCTGCTCGGACACCGCCGAGGATGCCTGGGTGAACGAGATGATCCCCACGAGCGCCGCCGCCAGCGCGGTGCTGAGAAACAGCAGCACCTTCGTGCGCGCGACCGGGACGCCGACGTTGCGCGCGGCGTTCTCATCGCCTCCCGACGCGAAGATCCAGTTGCCGAACGACGTCCGGCTGAGCACCCACTGACCAATGATCGTGACCACGATGAACCACAGGATCGCGGTCGAATAGCCGCTCGGCAGCGAGCCGCTAGAGAAGAACGAGCTGCCGAAGACCTTCTTGGCGCTGCTCAATCCCGAGGGCCGAGCGCCGGTGATCCCGACCTGGGTGCTTCCGTGGTTGAGCAGCAGCACGCCGCCGACCGTGATGCCGCGAAGCACGAAGAACGTCGCCAGCGTCACGATGAAGCTGGGCAGCTTGGTCTTGACGACGACGATCCCGTTGAGCAGACCGACCCCGGTGGCGAATACGAGCGTGCCGATGATCGCCAGCCACGCATCCCAGTGATACTTGCCGACGAGCAGCGCCATCACGATCGCGGTCGCCCCCGACATCACGCCGGTCGAGAGATCGAACTCGCCGCCGATCATCAACAGTCCGACGGGCACCGCGAGGATCCCGAAGAAGGCGGCCTGTTGAGTCCAAGCCGCCAGACCGCTCTGTTTCAGCCACAGATGGGCATCGCTGGCATCGGTGATCGCGAACAGGATGAACACCGCCAGCGCGCCCATCAGCGCGCCCAATTCCGGCCTGCGCAGCAGCCGCGTGGCGTTGCTGACGTGCGCCAGCCGCTCGTCGGACGCGGTCGGCGCTACGGCGGTGGGTGGTGATGTGGCGCTCATCATGTCGCGGCGGCCGGGTGGACGGCCGCCGGGCGGATGTGTGCGCACTCGCCCGGCGCCGACCGACTACATGCTGCCGCTAATCGTCTCCAGCCGCGATCGCGGCCGCGACCTTGCTGACGTTCGTGCTGTCGACAAGCAGCGGACCGCTCGCGACCGTCGTGCCACCGCCGGTGCTGTTGCCCTCGTGCTTCTTGTACAGGTACAAGAACGCGATCGGCAGGTATCCCTGCAGGTACTGCTGCTGGTCGACCGCGAATGCCATTGTGTTGTTCTGCAGCTCGGATTGGACATCGGAGCTGAGGTCGAACGTGGCGACTTTGACGCCGGTCGGATGCGCGTTCACGAGCGCTGTGCCGATCGCGGTGTTCAGCGTCATCACGGCGTTGACCTTCGGGTGGGCCTGGAGGTACGACGTCACCTGTCCGATCGCCTGCTGCGGGTTCGACGCGGCATTCGGCGTCGACAGCGTCAGCTCGGTGCAGGCTGGCCCGCTCGACGGCGCGCTGCCCGTCTTGCACTGCGACCCCACGCCAAGACCCTGGGCGATGCCGTTGCAGCGATCGAGCAGATTCTGGCCGGACTGGTGAATCACACAGACGACGTTCGTCGCGCCGAGCTTGGCGAACCGCTGGCCGGCGGCCACGCCCGCGAGTTGCTCCGGCTGCCCGACGCATGTGATCGCGCCGCTGGCGGCGATGTCCTGGTTGTCGCATCCGGCATTCAGCAGGACGATCGGGATCCCGCTGGCGGCAGCCTTCGCCAGGGTCGGGTTCATCAAGCTCGGAGCGTGGTCGGAGACCGCGATGCCGTCGACATGCTGGTTGATCGCATCCTGGATCTGGGCGTTCTCGGCGTTGTCGTCCGGTTGCGCCTGCCCTTGCTGCTGCGAGCCGTAGACCTCTGTCAGGTTGCATCCAAGGTCGGCCGCGGCGTTCTTGGCGCCCTTGTAGACGACGCTCCAGAAGTTGCCGTTGTCGCCGTGGGTGATCAGCGCGAACTTGTACGTGCAGGGCTTGCCGCCGGCGGCTGCCGGGACCGCGCCGCTGCTCGTGGCGGTGGTCTTGGTCGTGCTACTGCTCGAACTGCTGCCACAGGCGGCAAGCAGCAGGGCCAGGGCGCCGGCGACTGCCGGGATCGCGAGACTGCGACACAGTCCTCTCATGCGTAGACCTCCATCTCTCCTCGTTGGACGGCAGATCGCGCTAACGGGGGCGGCCTTGTTAGAGCGCTCTCAGAGAATCGCGCGACTATATCCCCTCGCGAGCAGGCGAACCATGCCTAAACTCGGCACGAATGTTGTCGAACCGCTCGATGCCATCGACCACTGTGATCCCCGTGCTCGTCTACGAGGACGTCAGCGAGGCGGTCGAGTGGCTCGTCGACACGTTCGGTTTCGAGGAGCGCTGGCGGGCGGGCAACCACCGCGCCCAGTTGTCGATCGGCGATGGGGCGGTCGTGGTCGGCGAGCGCCGCGTGGCGGATGTCCATGAGGCAACCGATCCGACGGTCTTCCGGGCCCCGCGCCGCGGCGAGGTCAGCCACTCGATCATGGTTCGGGTTGAGGATGTCGACGCCCACTACCAGCAGGCGAGGCAACGCGGCGCGAGGATTCTGCGGCCGCCCGCTGATTTCCCCTACGGCGAGCGCCAGTACACAACCGAGGACCTGGCCGGTCATCGCTGGACGTTCTCGCAGTCGATCGCGGATGTCACCCCGGAGGAATGGGGTGGCGCCTCCGCCGGCTAGTGCAGCGCACTGGCTCTGTTCGCAGCGCGCATCGGCGCTTGTCCCGGGGCGCACGCCGGCTTGCACGGCGCCGCGCTGGTATGAAAGCCTGAGGCCATGGCTGACGACGTCCTCTGGACCCCGCCTGCGGACGCGCTCAGCACGTGCCGGCTCGGTCGCTATCTCCACTGGCTGGCGCAGAACAAGGGCCGCCACTACACGACCTACCCTGAACTGTGGGATTGGTCGATCTCGGATCTCGAGGGCTTTTGGGAATCGCTGTGGGAGTTCTTCGAGGTGCGGGCGCATGCGCCGTACGAGCGAGTCCTGAGCTCGCGCGAGATGCCGGGCGCGAGGTGGTTTGAGGGATCGCGTCTGAACTACGCAGAGCACGCGCTCGGCACGCCTGAGGACATCGACCGGATTGCCGTGGTCGCGCACTCGCAGACGCGGGCGCCGATCGAGCTGACCTTCGGTGAACTGCGCGAGCAGGTCGCGCGCGCCCGTGCCGGCCTTGAGCGCCTCGGCGTCGGCCCCGGCGATCGGGTGGTGGCGTACCTGCCGAACATTCCCGAGACGCTGATCGCGTTCCTCGCCACCGCCAGCCTTGGCGCAATCTGGGCGACGTGCGCGCCGGAATTCGGGCCCCGCAGCGTGATCGGCAGGTTCGGGATCGTCGAGCCGAAGGTTCTGCTGACAGTCGCCGGCTACCGCTACGGCGAGCGCCTGATCGACCGCCGGGCAGATGCGGCCGCGATCCGAGCCGCGCTACCGACGCTCGAGCGCGTCGTTCATGTCCGCTACACCGGCGGCGACGACGACGCGATCCCTGACGCGATCGGCTGGGGCGATCTGCTGGCCGAGCCGGCCGCGTCGACGTTCGCCGCTGTCGAGTTCGCGCATCCCCTCTGCATCCTCTTTTCCTCGGGTACGACGGGGCTGCCGAAGGCGATCGTCCACAGTCACGGCGGGCTGACGGTCGAGCATCTCAAGAACCACGGGCTGAGCTGGGACCTCGGGCCCGAGGACCGGCTGATGTGGTTCAGCACGACCGCATGGATGATGTGGAACGCGCTCGTCTCAGCGCTGCTGTTGCGCAGCTCGATCGTCATGATCGACGGCAACCCGGCATATCCGGGGATCGAGTATCAGTGGCAGCTCGCCGAGCAGACGCAGGCGACGATGATGGGCTTGAGCCCCGCGTTTCTGATGGCATGCCGGAAGGGCGGGCTGGAGCCCGCACAGCAGTTCAACCTCTCGAACCTGCGAGAGATCGGGGCCGCCGGATCGCCACTACCACCCGAGGGCTTCGACTGGATCTACGAGCAGCTCGGCCCGCAGGTGCTGCTCAATTGTGGCAGCGGCGGCACCGACGTGTGCACCGGAATGGTCCAGGGCTCGCCGCTTCAGCCCGTGTACCGGGGCGAGATGTCCGGGGCCTGTCTGGCTGTCGACGCGGCCGCCTACGACCTTGACGGCAAGGCGGTGATCGGCGAGCTGGGCGAGCTCGTGATCCGCTCACCGATGCCCTCGATGCCGGTCGGCTTCTGGAACGATCCGGGCGAACGGCGCTACCGGGCCGCCTACTTCGAGTACTACCCGGGCGTCTGGCGTCACGGCGACTGGATTTTGTTCACCGAGCGCGGAAGCTGCGTGATCACCGGCCGCTCCGACGCAACGCTGAACCGCGGCGGCGTCAGGCTCGGGACCGGTGAGCTGTACGCGGTCGTCGAGGAGATGCCCGAGGTCACCGACAGCCTGATCGTGCACCTCGAGGACCCCGAAGGGGGTCCCGGGGAGCTGATGCTGTTCGTGGTGCTCGCCGAGGGCACCACGATGGACGAAGCGCTGCGCACGCGGATCGCCACAGACCTGCGCAGAGCGCTCTCGCCGCGCCACGTTCCCGACGCGATCGAGGCGGTCCCAGCGATCCCGCGAACGTTCACGGCAAAGAAGCTCGAGCTGCCGGTCAAACGGATCCTGCTCGGAGCGCGGGCCGAGGAAGTTGCCAGCCGGGATGCCTTGGCGCAGCCCGAGGCGCTCGACGCGTTCGTCGAGATCGCGGAGCGACGACGCCGGACAAGCGGCGCCTCAACATCGACGGCCTGACGCCCCCCGAACAGGACTACGCTCCAGTCGCTCAGCCACGAGCGCACCGAGCGCACGGCCGGCGGGCCCTTCCCAGCTCAGGAAATGAACGCCGGTGGCGTGGCCGGTGCCGTGCGCAACGCGGGCCCGGCAGGAGAACTTGAACCCGGGCCCCTGGAGCTCGAGGCTGACGATCTCGTCGACCCTCAGCTCTTCTGCGCCGAGCAGCATTCCGCGTTGGGAGAGATCCAGCACGCGGGTAGCGACGCGGGGCATTCCGGTACGACGCACCACCGCCAAAAGGTCTTCGGTTTGCCGGGTGCGCGCGTCTCGGCGCGCGTGGCCAGTCGGGGCGCGTGATTGCTCCTTGGGCCCGAAACCCGTACCTCGGCCCGCTGACGGGGCCACCCGAGCCCTGACGTCCGCCACGCCAACCACACCCTCGTTTCCAAACCATCTGCGCCAACGCCGGCCGTCCCGACACTGGGCTGCACAAATGTTCAGACCGGCTGCGAGTCACGTCATCGGCAGTCCCCCCGCATCGGAAGGGGTAGTTCCCCGCATTCTGCGGGCGTATGCCGGACGAGAACCCGTAGCTCACACTGGTCGTGAGTGACGGTGGCTCGCGGCGGAGGGCCACGGACGTTCGTCTCAATCGGTGATTCCACATCTCAAGCGGCACGCACGGCGCCCCTTCACCGGCGACGCGACGCGTCTAATCGCGACGGCGGTCCACGACGCGCACTGCCTTTCCCTCGCTGCGCGGCAGCGTGCCGCGGGCGCACACGGCCACCGAGATCCGCAAGCCCGTCTGCTCTCTCAGCTCCCGCTCGAGCGTCACGCGCAGCCGCTCCCAATCGGTCTCGGCGTCGGCCGGCTCGCATTCGAGCGTCAGCTCGTCCAGTGGGCCAGGTCGCTCGAGGATCAGGCGGTAATCGGGGGCGGCCCCGGCCACGCTGAGGAGCACGTGCTCGATATGCGAGGGGTGCAGATTCACACCGCGCACGATCAACATGTCGTCATGTCGGCCGCGCAAACCAGTCAGCCGGATGCTCGTGCGGCCACAGGCGCACAGCTGATCCGTGATCGCGCCGATGTCGCCGGTGCGGTAGCGAATCAGCGGCAGCGCCTCCTTGGTCAGCGTCGTGAACACGAGCTCGCCCTCGGCACCGGCGGGCAGCGGGCGACCCTCAGCCGGGTCGACCACCTCGACGAGGAAGTGATCCTCCTGGACGTGGAGGCCCGCGCGAGCCTCGATGCACTCCGCGGCAACGCCTGGGCCGCACATCTCTGAGAGCCCGTAGAAATTGATTGCCGCGATCCCGAGCGCCTGCTCGAGCTGCGTGCGCATCGCGTCCGACCACGGCTCGCCTCCGAACAGGCCCAGCTTCAGAGCCGTCGACGCCGGCTCGGTGCCGTCCTGCGCCAGCGCCTGCGCGATCGCCAGCGCGTACGACGGGGTCGCCACCAGCACCTGCGCTTGGAGATCGCGCAGCAGCATCGCCTGCCGGGCGGTGCGACCGCCGGAGACCGGTAGGACCGTGGCCCCGATCCGCTCGCCGCCCTGATGGAAGCCGAGTCCGCCGGTGAACAGGCCGTAGCCGTTGGCGTTGTGGATCAGCATTCCCGGGCGCACGCCGGCCATCGTCATGCAGCGCGCCATCACCTCGGTCCAGCTGTCGAGGTCGGTGCGGGTGTAGCCGACGATCGTCGGCGTTCCGTGCGTGCCGCTTGATGCATGGACACGGACGAGCTCTTCGCGCGCAACGGCGAGCAATCCGAACGGATACTGGGCGCGCAGGTCGTCCTTGAGCGCAAACGGGATCCGCTCGAGGTCCGCCAGCGAGCCCAGATCCCCGGGCCCGGTGATGCCGACGGATCGCAGCCGCTCGGCGCCGAGTGCCTGCGCACGCAACACGCGCGCCACCGCTGCCCGCAGCCGCTCGAGCTGGAGCGCTCGCAGCTGCTCGCGCGGGAGCCGCTCGACGGGATCCCAGATTCGCGGCTCAGAGGGTGCGATTGTGTGCATTCCAGTGACGCTCGAGGTTGCGGACCAGTGCCGGGCTGAGGTGACACTCTGCCTGCTCACGCGCGTATGCGGACATGTACTCGCGGAACCGCTCGAGCGGTTCCGCGCCGACGCGCAGCAGGGCCCGATTGGCGGCAGCGCTGACCAGGCCGGAGCTGGTCAGCGCCTCGATCCGGCCGTCGATCGCGCGATCCATCTCGTCGGGCTCGACGACCTCGTCGCACAGGAGCTCGGCGTCGGGCTGCCCCGCGACCCACTCGCGTCCAGAAAGGATCGCTTGCCGAGCCGCACGATCGCCGACGAACCGTGGCAGGCGCAGGTTTGACGCGCCGGGGATGATCCCCTCCTTGCGCGCCGGCAGATACAGGCGTGCGCCACGCGTCGCGATCACGTGGTCGACGACGTGCAAGAGCTGGCAAGCGCCCCCGATTGCAAATCGCTCCACCGCAGCCACCCACAGCTTCTCGATCCCGCACGCCAAACCGCGATAGATCTTGTTGACGTAGCCCATGTCCCGGATCAGATAGAACAGGAAGTCGATCCGTCCCCGGTACAGGTGGGTGAGGTTGATCCCCGACCCAAAGACGCGCTCCCCGGCGTAACGCGGGTGGTCGACCACTCCGCCCCGGATGACTCCAACCTCGATCTCGGGATCGAGCAGGATCAGATCAACGCCGACTTCGGTCGGACCCAGCGTGGCCCCGTCCTCAGCGTTCAGGTGCCGGGGGTTGCTGAGCTCCAGGACAGCCGCCCGGCCCCGTTTGACGACACGCACCGGGCCGAGCTCGGCGATGCCCTCGGCACGGAACTGTTCGAGACGCTCGAGCGCAAGCTCGGTCGGCGCGAGCATCGACTCGACCAGGTGCCGGCCCGTACGAGGGTCGGCGAGGACCTCCGAGATCAGTGTGCCGTGCGAGCGCTCGAGCCCCCGCTTGTCGGCAAGCACGAGCTCGCGCTCGGCTTGCATCTCGGCCTCGCTCGGGACCGATCCGGGGAGGCGAGCGCCGGCGCCGGCGACCAGTTGCTCCAGGCGCAGCGGCTTCGTGCACCCCTCAGTCAGCTCGTCATACAGTCCGGAAACAGCCACCCTGCATTACCATAGAGTTCGCTCTCGGATTGCGTCGTGCCCCGAGGCGGTGAGAGAGGAACAGGAGATGGGCACTGACTGAGGGGGCCACAACGGTCCTTGGGGCAACGGGTTCGGCTCACGAGCCGGAACGTTGGCGGGTGCGTGGCGCCAGCATGGCGCGTCGCCTGCAGTCGTGGTCGGAGATCCTCAGCGCGACGCATCTGACCTTCGACGTGCAGGCGACGTTTCGCACGCCCGAGGACTTTCGCGGTGCCGTCACGCGCCGCGCAATCGGCGAGCTGATGCTGGTCGATTGCACCTCATCCCCGTGGCACGGGCATCGCGGGCGCGTGCAGATCGGCGGCCAGGACGGGGAGATGCAATCGGAGAACATCCTCGGCTTCCAGTTCGTGTGCAAGGGCGTCGAGGTGGTCCGCGAGGGAGGACGGGAGCTGGCGTTGAAGGCCGGCGACGTCGTCCTCTGGGATGGACTGCAGCCAACCGACGTCGAGATCGTCGAGCCGTTCTACAAGCGGACACTGCTGTTTCCACGCGATCGCGTGCTCTCGATCTGTCCGCAGCTGTCGGAGCTCAGCGCGCTGCCGTCGCTCGAAGGCAGCGGCTCGGCGCGGCTGCTCGTTCGCTACATGAACGCGCTCGCCACCGAGCTTCCGCTGCTCGATCATGCCGGCTCCGTCGCCGCCGCCAACGCCGCGCTCGAGTTGCTCCGGGCCGCGATCGAGCCCAGGGTGCCGAGCAGCCGCTCGGCGACCCGCGCAGCGATGCGAGCCGAGATCCGCCGCTACGTACGTACCCATCTGCAGGATCCGCTGCTCGGACCGGCCTCGATCGCGCGGGCCTACTCGATGTCGGTTCGGGCTTTGCATGCCCTGTTCGAGGACGCCGACACCTCCGTCGCCGGCCTCGTGCGCAGTGAGCGCCTGGCGCGGTGCATGGAGGACCTGCAGCGGCCCAACGGCGGATCGGTCACGGACATCGCGTTCCGCTGGGGCTTCTGCGATGCCGCCCACTTCTCCCGCGTGTTCAAGCGGGAGTTCAGCGCGACGCCGAGCGAGATCCGCCAAGCCGCCAGGAGCTGATCACCGTGTTGATGGACGGCAAGGCGGGCCTCGTCACGGGCGCCGCAAGCGGAATCGGACGCGCGTGCGCGATCCGCTTCGCTCAGGAAGGAGCATCGGTCATCGTCTCCGACCTGGAGTCCTCGCGCGCAGGCGGCGAACAGACCGTCGCCGCAATCGTGCAGGCGGGCGGCCACGCCGAGTTCTTTGCATGCGACGTGTCGAGCTCGGAGGACAACGTCGCGCTTGTCGCCCGCGTGGTCGAGCGCTACGGGCGTCTGGACTTCGCCCACAACAACGCCGGGATCGGCGTCCATCACCTGCTGCATGAGACCTCCGAGGAGGATTTCGACCGGGTGATCGCCGTGAACCTCCGCGGGACCTTCCTCGGGATGAAGCACCAGATCACGCAGATGCTCGCCCAGCGCCCTGCCGGCGGGGCGGTTGTCAATACGTCCTCCAACGCCGGGCTGCGAGCGGTGATGATGTTGAGCGCGTACGCGGCGAGCAAGCACGGCATTCTCGGCTTGACCAAGAATGCCGCCGTCGAATACGCCAACGATGGGATCCGGGTCAACGCCGTGTGCCCCGGCGCGATCATGACCCCGCTGATGTCCGACCAGCCGCCCGAGCGCCAGCAGGAGATCCTCGCTCCGCAGGCGATGACGCGGTTCGGCGCCCCTGAGGAGGTCGCGGCCGCAGTCGTGTGGCTGTGCAGCGCGGACGCATCGTTCATCACCGGCGTTGCGCTGCCGGTGGACGCCGGCTCGGTCGCCTGGGTTTCCGCGCACAGGGCTTGACTGCGAGCGCGAGTCGGATCGGTCAGCCTTGCGTTTGTGTAAGGCAATCTGATATTGCTCTCTAGTACGTGGCAAACGTCGTAGGACAGCGAGTTCGCCGCCGGGAAGATCCGCGCTTTCTGACCGGTACGGGGCAATACGTCGACGACCTCCAGCCGGAGGGCGCGCTGCACGTCGCGTTCGTGCGCTCGCCGTGGGCGCATGCGCGGATCACGAGCGTCGACAAATCGGCGGCCGAAGAGTTCCCCGGCACACAGGTCTTCACGGCAGCCGACATCGAGCTTGCCGTCAACCCCGCGCCGCCGTTCGTCGGGATCGACGAGCGGATGTTCCGCCCGTTCCTCGCTTCGCAGAAGGCGCGCTTCGCCGGCGACATCGTCGCGGTCGTCCTGTCCGGCAGCCGTGGCAGCTCGGTCGACGCCGGTGACCTGGTCGCGGTCGAGTACGAGCCGCTGCCGGCCGTCACCGACATCGAGGAAGCGGCGCGGGACGAGGTACTGCTGTTCGAGGACGTCGGCACGAACATCTGTCTGGAGCGTCCGCTCGAGGCCGATCAGCAACTGTTCGACGACTGCGATGTCGTGACCTCGGGATCGATCTTCAGCCAGCGGCTGGCGGCATGCCCGGTCGAGCCGCGCGGAACGATCGCCGAGTTCGGCGAGGACGGACGGCTGACCGTGTGGCTCTCGACGCAGACGCCCCACACCGACAAGCTGGTGTTGGGCCTGATGCTCGGGCTGGAGCCCGACCACGTTCGGGTCGTGGCGCCAGACGTCGGCGGCGGATTCGGCGGCAAGGGCCTCGCGGTCGAGGATTTGCTGATCGCGTACCTCGCGCGTAAGACCGGCCGCACGCTGCGCTGGACAGAGACCCGCAGCGAGAACCTCGTCGCGATGCATCAGGGTCGGGCGCAACGGATCCGGTTCGAGATCGGCGGCAGCAAGGACGGCGTGATCAAGGCTCTGCGCTGGCGGATCCTCCAGGACGCCGGCGCGTATCCAGGCCTGGGCGCGTTTCTCGCGAACCTGACGGCGTTGATGGCCAGCGGCGTCTACCAGATCCCGAAGATCGAGATCGGGGTCAGGGCAGTCGTCACGAATACGACGCCGACCGGGCCCGTCCGCGGCGCCGGGCGGCCCGAGGCGACGCAGGCACTCGAGCGCGGGATCGACATGTTCGCCTCCGACTGCGGGCTTGATCCCGCCGAGGTGCGGCGCAAGAACTTCATCCCCAAAGATGCCTTCCCGCACCAGACCGCCGCCGGCGCCCATTACGACTGCGGCGACTTCGGTGGCGCGCTCGACCTGGCGCTCAAGTCCGCGGACTACGAGGGTCTCCGCGCCGAGCAGACACGCCGCCGTCAGAACGGCAGCGCCACGCAATTGGGCATCGGTCTGAGCGCGTATGTCGAGATCACGAACGGGATCAACGAGACCGAGTTCGGCGCCGTCGAGATCACCCCCGACGGCGGCGCGATCGTCAAGACCGGCTCCCAGACTCAGGGCCAGGGTCACGAGACGACGTTCGCGATGATCGTCGCCGACCGGCTCGGGATTCCAGTGGAGCAGATCACGGTGATCAAGGGCGACACCGATCAGGTCGCCCGCGGCACCGGCACGTACGGCTCGAAGTCGACCCAGATCGGCGGGGCCGCAGCCGCCCAGGCATCCGAGGATGTCGTCGAGCATGCCAAACGGCTCGCGGCCGAGGAGCTCGAGGCGAATCCTGACGACATGGTCCTCGATCTCGACAAGGGCCGCTTCCACGTCACCGGCGCCCCGGAGCCGGCGCTCAGCTGGTCGGACCTGGCTGGGCGCCTGCAGAGCAAGGGCCTGTTGCAGGAGCTGAGCGCGGAGGCCGACTTCACCGCCTCGCAGCCCACGTTCCCATTCGGGGCGCACGTCGCGGTCGTCGAGGTCGACACCGAGACCGGCGCAGTGGTGCTGCGGCGGATGATCGCGGTCGACGACGCCGGAGTGATCATCAATCCGCTGGTCGCCGACGGGCAGGTCCACGGTGGCGTCGTGGCCGGGATCGCGCAAGCCCTGTTCGAGGAGCTGACCTACGATGAGGACGGCAATCCGCTGAACTCGAACCTCGTCACCTACGGCTTCCCGAGCGCCCGCGAGCTGCCGCCGCTAGAGCGGATCGAGATGGTGACCCCAACGCCGATCAACGCGCTCGGCGCGAAGGGGATCGGCGAGTCCGGAACGATCGGCGCAACCCCGGCCGTGCATAACGCCGTGATCGACGCGCTGACGCCGTTCGGCATCCGCCACATCGACATGCCGGTCAACGGCGAGCGGGTGTGGCGCGCGATCCAGGACGCCGCGCGGGGCTGACCCAAGCCCGGCCGCCTCGTCCGCCGGCGGTGCGTCGTCCCGACGCTGACCGTCGCTGGGTGATCAGCACTGCGGCCTTTGGATGACGAGCCGCCATCGCCTGGGTGATGTCGTTGAAGCCGGCGAGGGCGGCCGGCAGCGCGATCGGCCGCCTGTCGACGGCCGTGCTCGTCGTGCTCGAGGCGTCGGTGCCGCTCGTGCTCGATGCGTGATCGGAGGAGCCGCTCCACAGCAGGGCACCGACACCGATGCCGACGAGCAGCCCGACGACCACGGCCGCTACGAGCGTCCCGGTGCGGCTGCTCATGCCGCGACCCAGGCCTCGCTGCGCTCCCACAGCTCGGCCGCGTTCTCGGCGGTGGCGGCGGCGCCGGCCTCTTTGCGGAGCGAGTTCTCGTAGTAGTAGCCGCTCTCGCCGGCGAGCTCCCCGGCGGTTGCGCAATACAGCGACGTCTGCGCGCCGTCCTGCGTCGAGCGCATCCGCAGCTTCATCAGGGGGCGGATCGGCCACGGCACCTGGCGCCAGATGTCCGACGCGATCACGCCGGGATGCAGCGAGTACGTCGTCACCCCGGTTCCCTCGAGCCGCCGGCCCAGCTCCTGGGCGTGCAGGACGTTGGCAAGCTTGGAGACGGCGTACTCGGGCAACCCGGTCCGGCTCTTCGTCGGCCGGCGCACCGCCTCGTAGTCGATCCCGTCGGCGCTGAAGTGCGCGTCGCTTGCGACGGTGACGATCCGTGCCGGCGCGCTCGCCTTCAGCCGGTCGAGCAGGAGGCTCGTGAGCAGGAACGGGCCGACGTGGTTGGTGCCGAACGCGATCTCGAAACCACTACCGGTCCGTCCGCGCTTGCCCGCCAGGCCGGCATTGTTGATCAGGCCGTGCAGGGGCCCGTCGCCGAGAAGGAACTGCTCGGCGCACGCGCGCACCGCAGCGAGGTCGCCGAGATCGAGCGCCAGAAACTCGGCGCTCCCGGTCGACGTCCCATTCGAGCGCGCGTTGATCGCGTCGATCACCGGCTGGGTCTTCTCGCGCGAGCGACACGCGAGCACCGCGGTCGCGCCGCGTCCCGCCAGCCCTTCGGCGGTGGCCCGGCCGATGCCCGTGTTGGCACCGGTGACGAGGAATGTCTTACCGTCGAGATCGGCCATGGCCGCGGAGCATATGGTGCGCGCGGTGCGGGTAGCACCGCCGCATGACCATCGCCCTCATCGTCGTCATCTGCATCGTGCTGCTGATCCTCGGCTTCCTCGCGCCGCGCCTGTCCTCGAAGCCGCAGCACGGGGTCGATCGCGCTTTCGGTGCCGGCGGCCGCGCCGCCGGCAAGGCGCCCGGACCGCTCGGCCGCTGGCTGAGAAAGCCGTTCAGCACCTCGCAGCGCGCCGCCGACAAGAGCGCCTCGACGGGGCGCCGCGGGCGCGGCAAGCTACCTCTGTAGCGCCGCCGCTCGCCCACCTCAAACGAACACGATCTGCCGCAGTCCGTGCTGCCATGACGACCGCGGTTGATTGCGCTCGAGAGCGGATGCAATCTGCCTCACCCCGGCACGACGGCGAGGTCCGGCAGATCGTGTCCGTTCGCCGCCGCGGGGGCCACGTCGCGGTACGGCTACGGCGCGGCGTGCTCGTCGGTCAGATAGATGCCGGCACGCTCGCGTTGCAGGCGGGCGATCCGGCCGCCGGCCGCCCCGAGCAGCATGCCGACGATCGCGGTGATCACAACGAGGAACGGCGGAAAGCTTCCGAGCGAGACCTTCGCGGTTGTGCCGACGAGCGCGTGGACGAGGAGCACGGCAGTGCCGTAGCACACACCCCCCACGAGACCGCGGTCGGCGCCCCCCCAACCATCACGATGCTCGAACCCCGCCACGAACGCACCGACGCCGGCGAGCGCTCCGACGATCCAGTAGGCCGTGCTCGAGGTGCCGATCAACACGCCCTGGATCCCGCCGATGACCGCCGGGATCACCCCGCCGATCACGATCTGCACCGGGCGTGGCCGATCCCGCAGCAGCTCTGGCGAGTACATGGGCGGAAAGACTACTTCTCTCAGAGCCGATCGAGGAGATCCGCGATCCCTTCGATGACGGCGTCGGGACGCCGGCGCTCGGGGACCGTGTCGAGCGCAACCGTGCCGCTGATCCCGCTGCGCACGAGCACGGTCCGCGAGCCGCCGAGGATGCCGAGCGCGATGTCCATCCCGAGGTCGTCGCCGATCACGGCGATCTGCTTCGACGGCACGCCGAGCCGGCGGCTCGACCTCGGCGACCGCGATCTTCGACGGCTTGCCGACGACCTTCGGCCGCACCCCTGTCGACCTTCGAGATCGCGGCGGTCGACCATCGCGCCGCGGCTGAAGATCATCCCCTTCGCCCCCGCGTAGCCCCGTGCGTAGCTTCCCGTCAGCAGCGGCGCTCCGCGGGTGACCGCACGCGCGCCCGCCTCGAGCGCGGGTATCGTCACCTCGTCGACGTGCGTCACGAGCACGACGCCCGCCTCGTCGCCGGATGCGAGGGTGAGGCCCGATTCCCGCATCAGCCCGGCGACCATCTCCGAGCCGAACAGGAGGACCGGGCGGTCGCGGTGGTAGCGCAGCAGGTAGGAGATCGACGAGTCGACGGGGGTCAGCATCTCGTGGTCGGCGATCGGGAGGCCGTCCTTGGTCAGTCCGCGGGCGATCCACTCGGACGGAACGTGGCTGCCGTTCGTGAACAGCACGAGCGGCCGCCCGGACGCGCGGATCCGCTCGAGGACCTCGAGCGCGCCCGGCTGGGCGTGTGCGTGGCCGTCCGGCGTGCGGTGCACAAGCGTGCCATCGACGTCGAACACGAACCCGCGGACATCGTCGAGGCGCAGGCCATCGCGGTTGTTGCCGGATGCCCGCCTAGCCACGACGCCACACCACCGTCTCGCCGTCCTTGGCCAGCGACAGTTCGGTGATCGCCGGCCGGTCGGCCAGCTCACGCAGAAGGGTCACAAGCGGCGCTCTCTCGGGCCCTCTCAGATCCGGCAGCGGCCTGGCGGAACCGTCCTCACGCGCCGCGACCATCGCGTCGACTTGCTCCTCGGGCATCGTCAGGCGCAGCAGCAGGTCCTCCTCGGAGATCCGTGCGCCGAAGCGCTCCCGCGCCCCCTCGAGGCTGACCGGCTTCAGTTCCCGCAGCTTGCTCGCGTGCGAGCGCGCGAGCACCCGATCGGCGATCTCGGGATCGACGGGCGCCGGCGGCTCGCCGTAGTGGCCAAGGAAGTAGCGCACGGTCTCGTCGGAGACGTTCGCCCAGCGCTCGCCGTCGATCACGTTGCGCGCGGCCTGGCTGGCGATGAACTGAGAGACGGGCGTGACGATGATCGGATAGCCCATCTCGGACGCGCACGCGGGTGACCTCGTCGAGCACCTGATCGAACAACTCCGGCCGGCGCAGCTCCTCGAGCATCCGGCGCGTCGTCGTGACCATCCCGCCCGGTAGCTGGTGCGTGTAGTACACGGCATCGAACTCTCGGGGAGCGCCCGGCGGCAGGCCCTTCGCACGCGCCAGCCGATCGAAGTGTTCCGAGACGATCGCTTGCGCGTCCAGGTCAAGGGCGTGCGAGAAACCGGACGCGGCCAGGTTGCGCGCAGTGCTGAGCGCATCGGGCTGCGATGTCCCACGCGACAGCGCGCCCGAAGCGGTGTGGACGGTGTCAAAGCCGGCTTTCACGCCTTCGAGGTAGACAAACGGCGCGAGTCCGATCGTGCAATGGCTGTGCAACTCGATCGGGCGATCGCCGGCCGCCGCCCGGAAGTGAGGTGCCAGTTCTCGCACCGCGTCGGGTGTGAGCAGGCCCCCGGGATCCTTCAGGTAGATGCGATCCATCTCCGCGCAATGGGCCAGCGCCGCGGCGCGCTGCGCATAGTACGCGTGCGTATGGACCTCGCTGATCGAGTACGTCAGCCCGATCACGATCTCCTCGGCTCCTTCGGCGCGCGCCATCGCGGCGAGGCGCTTGAGCTTGGCTGGGTCGTTCGACGGCTCGGCGATCTGGAAGCGCCGGATGCCGTTGCGGATGACCAGCTTGAACGAGAGCCGCATCACCTCCTCGTCGGCCGGCACCCAGGAGATGAAGCGCATCCCGGTGGTGATAATGCTGAGCGGTGTGTCCGGCATCGCGGCGCTCGCGAGGCGGATCCGCTCCCACGGATCTTCGTGATGGAATCGCACCGACACCGCCATGTGCGTGCTCGAGGTGAAATCGAGCGCGTGGTAACCGACCCGGTTGATCGTCGGCGCGATCGCGAGCACGTCCGGCGTCGTCAGTCCCGTCGCGCTCCACAGGCTCTGGTTGCCGTCGCGCAATGACGTGTCGACGAATTGAACCGCAGGGCTCATGCGAACGCGCGCTCCAGCCAGTCGGTGGTGACAGCGCCGGCGCGGAAATCGGGGTGCCCGAGCACGCTGATCAACAGCGCGCGATTGGTCTCGACTCCCTCGACATCGACGTCCTCCAGCGCGTCGAGCAGCACGTCGATCGCGGCCTCGCGCTCGGGAGCGTGGGCAATCAGCTTTGCCAGCAGCGAGTCGTAGTACGGCGGGACGCTCGCGCCGGCGTAGCAGTGCGTGTCGACCCGCAAGGCCTCGCGCTCGGGGATCGCGAACAGGGTCAGCGTTCCGGGCGAGGGCCTGAAGTCCTGCGTGACATCCTCGGCGTTCAGCCGGCACTCGATCGCGTGCCCCTCGAGCAGCACCTCATCCTGCGTGAACCCGAGCGGCTGACGATCCGCGATCTGAAGCTGCAAAGCGACGAGGTCGCGGCCGGTGATCGCCTCGGTGACGGGGTGCTCAACCTGGATCCGACAGTTGATCTCAAGGAAGAAGAACTCGCCGGTGTCGGCATCGACGATGAACTCGACGGTGCCGAGGTTGCGGTAGCCGATCGCGCGGGCGAACGTCACGGCCGCGGTGTGGAGCGCGCTGCCCGTGCGCTCGGGCAGCGCCGGCGCGGTCGCCTCCTCGACGACCTTCTGGTAGCGGCGCTGGACGCTGCAGTCGCGCTCAGCCAAATGGACAAACGAGTCGCGCTCGTCGGCGGCGATCTGCACCTCGAGATGCCGGGCGCGGGCGACGTAGCGCTCGACATACACGCGGTCGTCGCCGAACGCCGCCCCGGCCTCGCTGCGCGCGAGGCCGAGCACGTGCCGCAGCTCTGCCTGATCGCGGGCGAGTTTGATGCCGCGCCCACCGCCGCCGCCGGCGGCTTTGATCAGCAGCGGAAATCCGAGCCCGGCCGCATCCTGCGCTGCGGCGATCTGCCTACCCGGCAGCACCGGCACGCCGGCCCGCTCGGCCTCATCGCGCGCCCGCAGCTTGTCGCCCGCGAGCTCGATCACTGGGGCCGGCGGCCCCACAAAAATGAGCCCGTGCTCGGCAGCGCGTGCTGCGAGGCGCGGGCTCTCCGACAAGAACCCATACCCGGGATGAATCGCATCGCAGCCGGTCCCGAGCGCCGCCTGCACGATCACGTCGTCACGCAGATAGCTCTGGCCGGCCGGTCCGGGACCGATCACGACCGCTCGGTCGGCGCTGTGGGCAGCGAGCCCGTCGCGGTCCACGTCGGAGCTTCCGACGACGCACTCGAGCCCCAGCTCACGGCACGCGCGGACGATCCGCAGCGCGATCTCGCCGCGGTTGGCGATGAACACGCGCTTCATCCGGGTTGCACCCGGAACAGCGGCGCCCCGTACTCGACCAGCTCGGCGTTCTCGGCCACAACCTCCGTCACGACCCCGCTGACCCCGGCCGGGATCGAGTTCATCATCTTCATGACCTCGATGATGCAGACAATCGTTTCAGGCCCAACCTCGCTTCCGGGTTTCACGAACGGCGCCGCCCCGGGCGACTCGGACCGGTAGAAGGTGCCGAGCATCGGCGCCTCGATCGTGACGGAGCCGTTGGCGTCTGCCTCGTTCGGCGTGAGCAGCTGGGTGGATGGCGGGGATGCATCCTCGCGACCCGCCCCTCGCCGAACGTAGAGCGAAAACTCCTTCGTCTCGATCCGAAGCTCGGCCAGATCAGCATCGTCGATGATGCGGAGGATCTCGCGGACGTCGTCGTCGGTGAGGGCCATCAGTTTCCCTTTGCCCGGTCTGCGCCAAATGTGCTCATCACGGCCGCGATCGCCGACGTCGGCGGCGGCTTGTGCTCGCGTTTCGGCAGCGCGGTGACGGGGCGCGACTGCACGATGAACAGCTCGGAGCTGTTGCGGGCGAGGGCCCACTCGACGTCCTGGTGGGACTTGAAGTGCTCCTCGACGCGGCGGGCGACGTCGACGAGAGCCGCGATTGCCTCGGCGTCGAGGCAGCGCATGCTTTGGCGCTCGGCCGCCACCTGGACGCGGACGGCGCCACGCCCGCCGGCGTCCGGCACATATTCGACCTGCTTGCTGTTGATGTGCTCTCGCACGATCTCCCGCGTGATCTTGCTGACGAGGAGATCATCCGGCGTGACCTCGCCGCCGACGACGGCGAGCCCGAGGCCCCAGCTCGCGTTGATCGCGATCATGCTCGGATCGCCGCTGACGGGGTTGCACGTGAACATCACTCCGGACACCATGGCATCGACCATCAGCTGCACGGTGACCCCCATCGCGGGCTCTTCCTCAGCGCGCCCGAGCCGCGCGCGATAGCTGATCGCCGGCGCGCTGTAGAGGCTGACCCAGCAGTCGCGGATCGCGTCGCACACGTGGTCGGCCTCGCGCACCCACAGATACGTTTCCTGCTGTCCGGCGAACGTGGCGTCCTGGCTGTCCTCGCCGATCGCGCTCGAGCGCACGGCCACGGGCGGGGCCGGCTCGCCGCTCGTCTGCGCGAGTTCTTCGTACCGGCGCGCCACCTCCTCGCGCACGGACTCGGGCACGGGCGCAAAGCGCATCGCCTCGCTGATCGAGTGCGAGGCGGCACCGATCGCGTCGACGTCGCCCGGAGAGACATGGGCCATCGCGTCCGCGATCCGGCCATGCAGGCCGGACTCGCGCACGAACTCCTGGAACGCGGCGGTCGCGAGCGCGAACCCGGGCGGGACCGGGATTCCGGCGGCCAGCAGCTCTCCGAGGCTGGCGCTCTTGCCGCCGAACCGCGGCTCATCGGCGCGACGCAGATCGGTCAGCCGGCTGCTGTGCTTCACCCGGCCGCTATCCCTCCGGTCCGGCGAGTAGTGTCACCACTCCCGCGGTCCCATCGACACGAATCATCTGGCCGGTGCGAATCTGCGAGGTCGCACGGCCGGTTCCGACCACCGAGGGCAGACCGTACTCGCGGCACACGATCGCCGCGTGCGACATCACCCCGCCGATGTCGGTGACTGCGGCCCTGATCTTCGAGAAGATCGGGGCCCACGCCGGGGAGGTGATGCTGCAAACGAGGATCTCGCCGTCGCGGATGTCGGCGATCTCGTGAACTGATTTCACGACCCGGGCGGGGCCCTCGACGACGCCTCGCGACGCCGGCGCGCCGTTCAGTTCGCTGCCGCCCTCCACCTGGCGCGCCCACTCCTGCACGCGCTCGGTCGTTACGCCCCACAGCATGATCGTCATCGGGTCGGTGACCGCCTGCGGCGTGACGCCGAGAGCGGGCGGCGGCGTCCACTCGGCGAGGCGCTCGAGCAGTTGCTTGCGGCGCTGCACGATCGGCGGCCAGTGCTTGGGGCCCAATGCCTCGCCGCCGGTGGCCCAGGTCAGCACCAGCTCGTCAAGCGCAGTCGCCACCTCGTGGCGCGTGAGCTGGAACAAGTCCTCCGCCTCGGGCAGGAACTTGTGCTCGGCGAGCAACGCGCCGAACTCCCGGATCTTGTTCCACCACCGCGTCAGGAACCAGTAGTCACAGAAGAACTTGTGTTCCTCGACGTAGGGGAACACGGTGCGCGAAAGGCCAAGCAGCTCCTGGAAGGGTTTCTCCAGCTCCTCGCCGAGCAGCTTCCCGTATTCGGTTGCAAGCCGGTCGCGCTCGCGCTGGATCTCTGCGGTCGGGCGGTCGATCTGCTCCCCGGCACGCAGCGCCGCGATGTGACCGATCAACGCTGCGTACGGGATGCTCGGGTCGTCCAACCAGCTGTGGTAGTAGTGATAGAGGCCGTCGCCGGTGGCCATGTTGAACCACGGGTCCTTGACCTGTTCGAGCTCATCGAGCCACGCTTTGCCGGCGTCACTCTGGCCCAGCTCGGCGTCGATCTCGGCGGGAGTTCGCCCTTCGACGAAGGCGCCGTCGACACCGGTGTCGAGCGCCAGCCGCGCGAGTCGCCGCAGCTCGGCATCGGGTTTGAACAGGAGCACGTCGATGCCGGCGACCATCTGTGCGATGTGCTGGTCGGGGATGTCGGGCAGATTGGACTTGCAGAAGTCCGCGAACGTCGCGTAGGCGCCGTATCCGAGCAGCAGAAACTCGAAGTGGTGCTGCCACATCAGATCTCCGAGCCGCAGCGTTCGGCCGTAGCTGTCGAGCACCTCGTAGAACGCCGTGTTGCGGTCGTGCTCGAACGCGATCTCGTCGGGTTCGTACTCGGGCAGGGTTGGGACCTGCAGGTCGCCGAGCTCTTTGATCAGCGCCTCCATCTTCTCGCGCCACTTGCCGTACAGCTCGGTCCAGTTCTCGTAGTAGTGGCCGGCCCGCTTCTGGAAGAACTCGGCCCGCTCGGCGATCTTCGCCGGGTCGGTTACCGGGTTGCCGGAGATGTAGATGTAGCCATTGACACAGCGGTAGTCGATGCCCATCGCCGGCGGCACCGCGAACACACGGTTCTGCCAGGCGCCGACCGCCTGGTAGGGCGAGTCGATGCAGATCGCGTCGAACGCCGGCATCGGCACCGGGAAGTGCATCGAGTTCCAGAACCAGAAGCGGTTCTCGTCGGTCTCGCGCCGCCGCTCGTCGAACACCGCGTAGTAGGGGTACATCTCCTCCCAGCCCTCGCACCCAGGCGGGGTCTCGATTGCGTAAGGACTGGGGAATGCGCCGATCTGGGGCGCGCTGCTGGCCATGGGAACCTCCGTCACGATACGGGTCGCCTCGCCGCGGCCATGCCGCCTTGCGAGATATACGGGACCCGTGGGCCTGAAGTCAACACCCTTGCTCCTGAGCGCAGCATGGTTTGCATGCGGACGCTCGATTCCTGGGCCCGCGCATCGGCGCTGATTAGGATCAGTCAACCGTGTCACCGGGGGTCGACAGCTCAGCGATGCGCGTCTGCGAGGTGAGCGAGTTCGGTGGACCCGAGGTGCTGCTTGCAGCCGAGAGACCGTGGCCGCGGCCGGCGGCCGATGAGGTCGTGGTGAGGATCGCCGCGGCAAACATCAACCCGAGCGACATAGCGGCCCGCTCGGGCGCGCACCGCGCGCGAATGCCGGACCTGCAGCCGCCGTTCGTCCTCGGCTGGGACCTCGCGGGAGAGGTCAGCGAAGTCGGCACTGAGGCGTCGGGCTACGCGGTGGGCGACCCCGTCCTCGGGATGATCCCCTGGATCAAGGTCACCGGCCGTGTCGGCTCCTACGCTCAGGCGGCGGCAGTCGAGCCCGGCTGGCTCGCGCCGCGACCGGCGGCGCTCGACGAGGTCAGCGCCGCGACGATCCCGCTGAACGCGCTGACCGCGCGCCAGGCGCTCGAACTGATCGCCGGACGGCCTGGGTCGACACTGCTGATCACCGCGGCCAGTGGCGCGGTCGGCGGCTTCGCCGTTCAGCTGGCTTCGCGGGCGGGCATACGCGTACTGGCGGTCGCGTCCGCGGGCGACGAGGAGTGGGTGGCCGGACTCGGTGCAGCCGAAGTGCTGCCGCGAGACGTCGACTTCGCCGCCGTCGAGCCGGTCGATGCGCTGCTCGACGCTGTCCCGATCGGCGCCGCGGCCACGGCGCCGGTCCGTTCCGGTGGTGTGGCGCTGTTCACGCGGCGGGTGGGTGAGATCGATCCGGCCAAGCAGTTGCGCGTCGAGACGCCGCTCGTTCGCTCCGACCCGAGCGCGCTTGCCGAACTCGCGCGGCTCGCCGCCGATGGGCGATTGCGTACGCGTGTGGCGCGGACGTTGGATCTCGCCGATGGGGCGCAGGCGCACAGGCTCGTCGAGCAGGGCGGCGAGCGCGGCAAGATCGTGCTGACCACGACATAAGGAGAGAAAGGCATGGCAAGGATGGTGCTCGTTCACGGAGCCTTCGGTGGGTCATGGTGCTGGGACGCGGTCGCGCCGGGCCTGCAAGCGGCGGGACATGAGGTTCAGATGGTCGCGCTGCCGGGGAGCAAGGGCGACCCCACGCCTGTGGCAGACGTCTCGCTTGACGCGTACGGGCAGCGGATCTGCGAGACCCTCGCGGAGGGCCGGCCGGCCGTCCTCGTCGGGCACTCGATGGGCGGCGCGGCGATCACCCAGGCCGCGGCGCGCTGCCCCGAGCGGCTCGTCGCGCTCGTGTACGTCGCGGCGTTCCTCCCGGCAGACGGACAGAGTCTGCTGGATCTCGTCGCGCTGCCCGAGGGAGCGGGCGATCAGGTCCAGGCGAATATGGTCGTCGATGAGGATCAGGGGGTTGCGGTCCTGCCCCCTGCGGGAGCCCGGACCGCGGTCTACAACTGCTGCACTGAGGAGCAGGCGAGATGGGCGGGCGAGATGCTCGCCCCACAGCCGCTGGCCCCCTTCGGCCAGCCCGTGCGCGTGCCCGCCGAGCACGCCGGCGCGTTTACGGGGCTGCCGCGGGCCTACATCACGTGCCTGCAGGACCGCGCGATCCTGCCGGCGCTGCAGCGGCGGATGCTTCAAGCCGGCGGCTGCGATCCGGTGATCGAGATTGACACCGACCACTCGCCGTGGCTGTCGACGACGGACGAGCTGGTTGCCGCGCTGAACCAGATCGCCGCCGCGCGCTGACGCCGGGAGAAGAATGCCAATTCACCGGCAGGGGGTGCCGGTCAAACGCCAAACTTCGGCCGCGGGAGGCAAGCGGGAAGCCGCCCACGACCGGCGCTGATCGGCAAGAACGCCAGCACGGGTTGGCTGGACTGGCCAGAGGGGCAGCGGTAGCGTCCGTCGCGATCCTTCGGAGCGAAGAGGAGTGACGATGGGCGAGATCGAGTTGCTGGCCCTGTACTGGACGGTATCCGGCCCCGCGGACGTGCACGTGGGCCGCGAGTGGAGCACGTTCGACTGGCGTGATCGGTGTGCCGAGGCAGCGAAGGTCGGCTTCAGGGGCCTCGGCCTGTGGCACGCCGACATCGAGCACCAGCTCGAGACGAGCAGCCTGACCGAGATGCGCCAGATCTTCGACGACTCCGGCCTCGAGTACCTCCAGGTCGAGTTCCTCGCTGACTTCTTCGTCGAGGACGGCCACCCGGCACGGGAAGCGTCAGATCGCCGGCGACGGTTGCTGTTCGATACCGCCGCCGCGTTCGACGCGCACCACATCAAGGTCGGCAACATTCCCGGCACGCCGTGCGACATGGGCAAGCTGATCGAATCCTTCGGTCAGTTGTGCGAGGACGCGACGGAGAACACCAACGCGGTCATCGTCTACGAGTTCATGCCCTTCGACGTCAACGTGAACTCGCTCGACGCCGCGCTCGAACTCGTGCAGCAGGCCGGCCAGGGCAACGGCGGCCTCGCGGTTGACACGTGGCATTGCGGCAAGCTCGGAATCACGCCGGAGGACCTCAAACGGATCCCGCCGGAGTACCTCAGCTGGGTCGAGCTGTCCGACGGGCAGCGCCAGAACATGGACGATCTGATCGACGAGACTGTCAACCATCGGCGGCTCCCGGGTGAGGGCGAGTTCGAGATCCCGGAGTACGTCGAGGTCTGCCAGGAGATCGGATATGAAGGGCCGTGGGGCGTCGAGGTGCTCTCGGCGGAACTGCGCAGCCTCCCGATCGAGGAGGAGTTCAAACGAGCGTATGAGACGACAGCCGCGCAATTCGGCGCGACCGTCGCATAGGAGAGGAGCCTCGCATGGCAGAACTGGACAACGACAGGCTCGTCTGGATCTTCACCCAGATGCTGCGGATCAGGGAATTCGAGGAGCGGGTCAAGCGCACGTTCGAGGAGCATCCGGGCGTGATCCGCGGCCACACGCATCTTGCCGACGGCGCCGAGGCGTCGATCGTCGGGTCGCTGGCGACGCTCAACCCCGGCGACCAGTTGATGACGACCTACCGCTGCCACGGCTATCCGATCGCGCTCGGCACCGACCCGAAGGCGATGATGGCCGAGATCTATGGCCGCACGGACGGCCTCTGCGGCGGCTACGGCGGCTCGATGCACCTCTGCGACCCGGGCCGCGGCTTCCTCGGCACCTCCGGAATCGTCGGCCAGGGGATCCCGCAGGCGACGGGCGTCGCCTTCGCCGCCCAGATTCGGAACCGATCCCAACCACCCTCCCCCAACCCCCAGGTGGTGCTCTGCTTCTTCGGCGACGGCGCCTCGAAGCAGGGCGCGTTCCACGAGTCGCTCAACCTCGCCTCGCTGTGGAAGCTGCCGGTGGTCTACATCATGGAGAACAACAACTACAACGTCGCTACGCGCTCCGAGCAGGAGGACGCCAACGCGGCCAACGGCGAGCCGCTGTCGGTCAAGGCCAAGGCGTACAGCATGCCCGGCGTGACCGTTGACGGCGGCGATCCGATCGCCGTCCACGACACCGTGCAAACCGCGGTCGACCGCGCCCGCCGCGGCGATGGTCCGACCCTGATCGAGTCCAAGGTCTACCGGCTGTCGGCCCACGGCAACCTGATCGCACCGCCCGGGGTCCCGCTGCACTACCCCGAGCACGAGGCGATCACCGTGTTCGGCAACCGTGACGAATACGAGGCCGCGCTGCGGGGTGATCCGGTGCCCCGCTTCCGAGCGCGCCTGATCACGGACGGCCTGCTCACGCCCCAGGAAGCCGACCGTCTCGCCGCCGAGGCTCGCGACGAGATGCAGACGGCGGTCGAGTTCGCGCTCGACAGCCCGTTCCCGGAGCCGGAAGCGGCCCTGAACTACGTCTACGCATAGTGCACGAGGAGAGACAGATGGCACGAGAGATTCCCTACATCGCGGCCGTCCAGGAGGCGATCCGCCTCGAGATGGAGCGGGACGAGACAGTCATCTTCTATGGTCAGGACGTCGCGCCCAGCGACGAGGACCCGCTCGTCCAGGCGTTCGGCCGCGATCGCGTCCGAGTGTCGCCGATCTCCGAGACCGCCGAGATCGGGATGGCCACCGGCCTCGCACTGGCGGGCTACCGCCCAATCGTGGAGCTGCTGATGGCGGAGTTCATGCTGGTGGCAATGGATCAGGTCGTCAACGAGGCGCCGCGGTTCCGCTACATGAGCGGCGGGCGGGTCAAGGTCCCGCTGGTGCTGAAGGCGGGCTACGGATTCACGGCCGGCTGGGCCGGCCAGCACACCGGCTCGATCTACACGATGTTCGCCGGGATCCCCGGGCTCAAGGTCGTGCTGCCATCGACCCCCGCCGACGCGAAGGGCCTGATGGCGAGTGCCGTGCGCGATGACAACCCCGTTGTCTACCTGATGCACTACCTGCTCGTGCTCGAGCACGGCGACGTGCCGGAGGGCGAGTACGTGGTCCCGATCGGCGAAGCGGCGGTCCGCCGGCCCGGCTCGGACGTGACGATCGTCGCCACCGGCTGGACCGTCGGCAAGGCGCTCGCGGCGGCCGAGACCCTGGCGGCCGAGGGCATCGACGCAGAGGTGATCGACCCGCGGTCGCTGCAGCCGCTCGACATGCCGGCGATCCTGAGCTCGGTCGAGAAGACCGGCCGCCTCGTGCTCGCCGACCAGGCGACCCGGCACGCGTCGGCCGCGTCGATCATCGCCGCGGAGGTCGCCGAGCACGGATTCGGCAGCCTCAAGGCGCCGATCAAGCTCGTGACCGCGCTCGATGCCACCGTTCCCTACAGCGAGCCGATGGAGGCCTACGTGCTGCCCGACGAGACGAAGATCGCCGGCGCTGTTCGCCAGGTGCTGGGCACGGCACCTGTCGCCGCGTAGCTGCCTGATGGCCGATCCATGGATTGGATCGTGGGCCGTGGGAGATTTCTGTGCGGATCTGCCCAGAAATCTCCGACGACCACTCGGCTCCAGCGCGCGTGGCTGAGACCTCCACCCAGGGGCTCAGCCCAGAGACCGCGACGAACCTGCTGCGCACGATCTGGCGGATCCGCCTGTTCGAAGAGCGGGTCGCGCAACTCAAGCGCAACCTCCAGGTCCACGGCCTGATCCACCTGAGCATCGGCGGCGAGGGCGTCGCCGCGGCGGTCTGCAGCCAGCTGCGCGACGACGACGGCGTCTACAGCGGGCACCGGGCCCACGGTCATGCGATCGCGAAAGGCGCCCCGATGCCGAACGTGATGGCCGAGCTGATGGGACGCAAGGACGGGTTGTGCAAGGGTCTCGGCGGCTCAATGCACCTGGTCGACCGCGCCCACGGCTTCCTCGGCGCGACCGGCGTCGTCGGCGGGAATCTGCCGCTCGCGCTCGGCAACGCGCTCGCCGCACGCGTCGACGGCACGGACGCCGTGACCGTCGTGTTCTTCGGCGACGGCGCGGTCCAGGCCGGCCATTTCAACGAGTCGGTCAACCTCGCCGCGCTGTGGGCGCTGCCGGTGATCTTCGTCTGCGAGAACAATGGCTTTGCTGAGTTCACCCCGCGCTCGGCGCACACCGTGATCGAGCGCGTCAGCGATGTCGTCGCGCCGTACGGCTTTGAGCGCGAGACCGTCGACGGTGGAGACGTCCCGGAGATCTGGACGCAGTTCGGACGGTTCCTCCACAAGGCCCGCGCCGGCCGCGGGCCGTTCCTGCTCGAATGCCTGACCCACCGTCGCCGCGGGCACTACGAGGGCGACGCGCAGGAGTACCGCGACGCCTTGGCGCAGGAGGAGTGGCGCGGGCGTGATCCGCTGGCGCGCCTCCAGGACCGAGCGCTGGCCGAGGAATGGATCGACGCAGAGACGGCGGCAACAATCGAGTCAGAGGCGGCACGAGCGGTCGAAGATGCGGTCCAGTTCGCCCGCGACAGCCCGTTCCCGGGCCCGGAGCTGCCAGCCCAGATGGTGTATGCGTCGGCTGGCGAGCAGGTCTCGCAATGAGCGACGCGCCGGCCAGCGAGCAGGTCTCGCAATGAGCGACGCGCCGCCCGGCGAGCAGGTCTCGCGATGAGTGACGCGCCGCAGGAATCGACCTTCGTCGCCGCAATCAACGCGACGCTCGCGCGGGCGATGCGAGCCGACCGCCGCGTGATCGTCCTCGGGGAAGACGTCGCCGAAGGCGGCCCGTATCTCGTCACCGCCGGTCTCGCGGACGAGTTCGGGCGCGAGCGCGTCCTGAACACGCCGATCAGCGAGGGCGCCGTCTGCGGTGTCGCGATCGGTGCCGCCCAGGCGGGGCTGCGGCCTGTCGTCGAGATCATGTTCATCGATTTCCTCACGCTCGCCCTCGATCAGCTCGCCAATCAGGCCGCGAAGGCCCACTTCATGTCAGGCGGGCAGCTGACGGTGCCGCTGGTGCTCCGGACACAGGGCGGGGCGGGCCAGCGCAGCGGGGCCCAGCACTCGCAGAGTCTCGAGGCCTGGCTAACGCACATCCCGGGCCTGAAGGTCGTGATGCCGAGCTCCGCCGCCGACGCGGCCGGGCTGCTCACGAGCGCGATCGCCGACCCGAACCCGGTCGTGTTCGTCGAGCACAAGTCGCTGTACTTCCGCCGCGAGCAGGTCCCCGAGATGCCCGAGCCGATCGCAATCGGCCACGCCCACGTGATCAAGTCCGGCCGCGACATCACGCTGATCGCCACCTCGCGGATGGTCGACGATGCGCTCGCAACGGCCGACCGACTCGCCGGCGAGGGCGTCGAGGCCGAGGTGATTGATCCGCGGACGCTGGTCCCGTTCGATCTCGAGACAGTTGCGAGCTCCGTCCGCCGGACAGGACGGGCCGTGATCGCCCACGAGGCCGTCACGACCGGGGGCTTCGGCGCCGAAATCGCGGCCGCGGTGCAGGAGGCTGCGTTTGACTGCCTGGAGGCGCCAATCCAGCGCGTCGGTGCGCCGTTCACACCCGTGCCGGTCAGCCCTCCGCTGGAGGACGCCTACAGGCCCGGGGTCGAGCAGATCCACGCCGCGGCGCGCGTCGCGATCGAGTGGGACGAACGGGTCGCGTCTCACTAGGTCGCGTCTCACTAGGCGTGGCACCTTTCGCACCACTGGCCACGCGCCGCAAGACCGTCAGACCTGCTCGGCTTCCTCCTCATCGGGCAGCGCGAGCAGCGACGCACCGGGCATCCGCTCGAGCACGTCGCGGTGTCGCAACACGATCTCGAGGTTGGCAAGCGCGAGGCGCGCGTGCTCACGCGCCAACGCCTCGGCGCGAGCGCCCTGGCGCCGCTCGATCGCCTCGATCAGGCCGATGTGATGGTGGTGGCCGATGATCAGGATGTCGCGGGAGCGGGGCAGCTCGGCCTCGGCGAGCACGAACGCACTCGGTCCGGCGAACGGCAGCGAGATCGTTCCCTCGAGCGCCCGCTCGAGCATCTGGCTGTTGGCGATCTTCAGCATGCACGCATGGAAGCGCTCGTTGAGATCGACGTAGCGCACGAACGAGTCGTAGTCGATCTTGTGCACCAGCTCCCCGATCTCGGCGTTGATCCGGGTCAGCGTCCGGATCGCCGCGCGTCCGGCTCCGCGCTCGGCGGCGAACCGCGCAGCCGTGCCCTCGAGCACGCCACGCAGCTCGATTGCATCGCTGATGTCCTCCTGTGTAAACGCCCGCACGACGTAGCCTCCGCCCTCGAGGCCACGCAGCAAACCTTCGTGCTCGAGCTCGGCCAGCGCCAGGCGCAGCGGCGTTCGCGAGACACCGAGCCGTTCGACCAGCGGCAGCTCCGACATCCGCTCGCCGGGCTCGAATTCCCCGTTGAGAATCAACTCTCGCAGGCGCAGCAGCGCCCGCATGATCTGGGTGCGGTGGCTCGTGGTCGGCACGCGGGGTGGACTCTAGCCTCCCGGGGTACTTGCATGCAAGAGGGACCTAGAACGGGCGAAAACGGCTTTCTTGGGGGTTTGTTAACCCCTTCTTGCATGCAGACCGCGGCGTAACTAGTATCAGCCATCGCCTCGCGGAAAGACCGGGGCGGGTCAGATCTTCATTCAAGGAGAGGAGACGGTGCTGATGTACCACCACTCAGCGCGGGTGCGCCTGAGCCTGGCGGCCATTACTGTCATGGGCTTGTTGGTCCTGGCGGGGTGCGGGAGCAGCAGTAGTTCGAGCAGCAGCTCGTCGGGGGGCGGCGCGACGACGTCGAGCTCCGCCACGGCGAGCGCCGGCACCGCGAGCAGTAGCGGCGGGGCTACCGACACCTCGTCGTGCGGCCCGAAGGCCGGCGTCAAGGCAACCGGCACGCCGATCAACATCGGCACCATCGACACGAAGCAGCCGGGTACGGACTTCAGTGATGGGCCGAACATGATTACGGCCTACTACAACTGCGTCAACGCAAACGGCGGCGTCAACGGTCACCCGGTGAAGCTGTTCGTCGAGTATGACCAGACGCAGCCGGCGCAGGTCGCGGCGGCCGCCAAGAAGCTGATCCAGACCGACCACGTGGTCGGGATCGTCGGGGTCTTCGACCTACTCGAGTGCACGATCAACGGTCCGTACTGGAAGCAGCTCGGCGTCTACGAGATGGGCGCCGGGATCGCACCGGAGTGCTGGTCGACGCCGAACAGCGCCGCCGTTAACATGGGCCCGCGTTACAGCTCCGACGGAGCGGTTCAGTACGCGCTTGGCCAGCACATCAACAAGATGGTGTTCGTGCAGTCCAACGTGCCCGGCACCGGCTACATCGCGGCAGGGCCGAAGGCTCTGTCCGACGCGGCGCATGTGCCAATCACCGAGCTGACCGAGAACGTGCCGATCAACGACGCCAACTCGGTCGCGCTGGACCTCGTCAACAAGGCCGGTTCCAACGGCTGGGTCGTGCTCAACTTCACCCCGCCGGAGGCACTCGTGATCCTGCAGGCCGCGCAGAAGCTCGGCCTCGAGGACCGCGTCAAGGGTTGGGGATGCTCGACTCCGTGCAACACCGACTTCCTGGCCAAGGCGCTGGGACCGAAGTGGAACCACAAGCTGTTCGTCAACGCCGAGCTGACCTCCGCCGATGACCACAACGGCCCCGAGATGCAGCTCTACAAGAACATCCTGAGCCAGTACGGCCAGAGCGTCGCGGGCGGCGTCGGCTCGTTCAGCCAGATGGGCTACCTGCTCGGGAAGTTCTCCGTCGGCGCGCTCCAGACGATCAAGGGTGCGTACACGATCAAGAGCGTCAACGCGGCGTTCAAGGCGATCAAGGATCAGAAGACCGAGCTGCTCTGTCAGCCATGGGTGTACGGGGACTACCCGCTGCACATTCCCAACAACGCCGACTTCACAACGACGCCGGAAAACGGGAAGATGGTGACGGCACAGCAGTGCTTCAACGTGTCCTCGGCCGATCCGCAGATCGCGGCGTACCGCAAGGCCGCAGGCACGGCACCGTCAACGAATCCTCCTACCTCGTAGGAGGAGTAGGACAAGTCAATGCATGAGCGATCAGGGCGTCTAAGCACCAATGCCTAGCCTGACTGACGTCGAGCAGTTCCTGATCACCGGCCTGTCCCTCGGCGGGGTGTATGCCCTGTCGGGGGTCGGCATGGTGGTTCTGTACCGGGCCACAGGAGTGCTGTATCTGGCCTTCGGCGCAGTTGGTGCAATGGGCGCCCTGATTGCATATCAAGCGATCAATCACTGGGGGTTCTCCGGGAGCGGGGGGTTTTGGCTCGCGTACCTGGTGAGCGTGTTGTTCTGCGGGCTGATAACGCTCGCCTACGGAATGGTGTTCGGCCCCGCGCTCGCCCAGCGAGACGCGCTGGTCAAAGCGACGGCGACGCTGGGGTTGGCACTGATCCTGCTCGGAGTGATGGACCTGCTGTGGCCCTCGAGCGGTGGCGCGTCCCGCTCCCTGACGGTCCCGACCGATAACAACACCTTCCAGGTCGGGCAGATCTCCGTCACTTACACGAACGTGATCGCGCTGGTGCTGGGGGTCGTGATCACAATCGTCACCGGCGCGTTCCTGCATTTCACGAAGCTTGGAACCGCGATGCGCGCGATGGCCGACGATCGCGAAATCACGGCGACGCTGGGCGTGCCGGTCAGGCGTGTCACCGCTGCGGCCTGGTTTGGCTGCGGATGCCTGTCCGGCATCGCCGGCGTACTGCTAGCGGACCTGGTCGCGCTCGATGCGAGCAGCCTCACGTTCCTCGTCATCTCGACGCTGGCGGCCACCCTGATCGCGCGCCTGCGCTCGATCACGGTCACGTTCTTCGCAGCGCTCGTGATCGGGATCGTCACCGCGGAGCTGACGCCGATCTCCTCGCTGAGCAACTACCGTGACATGACGCCGTTCGTGCTCGCCGCGATCGCGCTGCTCGTGCTCAACCGCCGGCGCGTGATCTCGATCGGGCGCCAGGGGGTTTAGCCTTGGAGCCGACCGGCGTGCAAAGCGCGGACGACACCACGGCAAGCGAAGAGGGCACCGCCGCGCCCGGCGCGGCCGGGCGGCACTCGGCGGCGCGGCCCGGACGCGACGCTCGCGCCTTCGTGCGACCGGCGGCAATCGTGATCCTGCTGGTGTTTGTCCTGATCGCGTTCCCGTCGATGTTCAGCCAGTACTACCTCGACGCGTGGACCCAGGTGGCGATCTACTCGATCGTCGCGCTCGGGCTCGGGCTGCTCGTCGGCCGGGTCGGCATGGTCTCGCTCGGCCAGGGCGCGGTGCTGGCGATGGGGGCGTGGATCGCCGCACGGCTGCTGTTCGCGACATCGCTTCCGTTCCCGATCGTGTTGCTCCTGGCCGGACTGATCACGATGGTGCTCGGCACGCTTGTCGGACTGCCGGCGCTTCGGATGAGCGGCCTGTACCTGGCGCTGATCACGCTGATGCTCGCGGGAGCGATCACGGTCGCGCTGGCGACGATCAACTTCCCCAACGGCGGGCACGGGTTCACGGGCTACAACGGCGCCAGCGTGCACATCCCGCAGATCCGCCGGCCGAGCGTAGCCTTGGCGGACACCGCGTACTTCCGCTACTGCGTCGTCGTTGCGATCCTGATGTTCCTGCTCGTCCTCGGCCACATCCGTGGGCGCCCGGGACGCGCGTGGGCGGCGATCCGCCAGAGCGAAGCAGCAGCGCTGACCGCCGGCATCAACACGACGTTCTACAAGCTGTGGGCATTCGCACTGGCATCGTTCGTCACCGGCGTGGCAGGCGGCCTCGTCGCCGGCAGCTTCCGCTACCTGAACTCGCTGACATTCGCGACGGCGGACTCGATCACACTGCTCGCGGTCGTGTTGATGGGTGGCGCGTACAGCCTGTGGGGCGCAATCGTCGCCGCCTTCCTCCTGAAGTTCCTGCAGGCGCTGCTCAACGACTGGGGCCTGTCTCCGGACTGGCTGACGATCTTGTTCGGGATCGGCGTGCTTCAGGTGCTCACGACCGCGCCACGCGGACTCGTCGACCAGGTCCCGAAGGACCTCGCCAAGCTGGGCCGGCTCCTCGCCAAGCCGTTTCGCAGAACCGCCACCCCGGAGGGGGAGGCGCGATGATCGAGATCTCCGATCTGACCGTCCGCTTCGGCGGGGTCACGCCGCTCGACGGGATGACCGTCCGCTTCGAAAAGGGCACCTGCGGCCTGATCGGCCCCAACGGGGCCGGCAAGACGACGTTCTTCAACGTGTTGAGCGGGTTTGTGAAACCCGTGGCCGGAGCGGTGAGCGCGTTCGGTGATGATCTGCTGAAGATGGCCCACTTCCGCCGCGCGCGCTGGGGCGTCAGGCGCACGTTCCAAACCGAGCAGGCGATCGAGGAGCTGTCGGTGTACGACAACGTGGCGATGATCCACGAGCATTCGAAGCTGAGCGGCGCCTCGCGCCGCGAGGACGTGCTCGGCGCGATCTCGCTCGTCGGGATGAAGTCGGATCCGTACGCCCCGGTGCGGACGCTCACTGCCGGCGACCGGCGGCTGGTCGAGGTCGCCCGCGCGATCGTCGGCAAGCCGCGCGTGGTACTGCTCGACGAGCCCGCCGCCGGTCTTCCCGACGAGGAGACCCAGCACCTCGGAAGCGTGATCCAGCGGATCCCCGAGCACACCGGAGCGCTGACGATTCTCGTCGATCACGACATGAGCCTCGTCTCGGCGTGTTGCGAGACGACCGCCGTCCTGGACTTCGGCAAGCTGCTCGCCTCGGGCCCGACGGCTGATGTGCTCCGCGACGAGCGCGTGATCCGCGCGTACCTCGGCACGGAGGAGGTCGGATGAGCGAGCCAAACGGCAAAGGCGCAATGAGCATCCGCGACTTCTCCGTGGAACGTGGCGGCCGCACGGTCGTGCGCGAGGTCTCGCTCGAGATCACACCAGGTGAAGTCACGGCGCTGCTTGGTCCCAACGGTGCCGGCAAGTCGAGCATGGTGTTGGCGCTCGGAGGCGTGCTCAAGCCGCTGGGCGGCTCGGTCATCCTCGACGGCGCCGAGCTTGCCGGACGCCGATCCGAGCGGATCCGGAAGGCCGGCCTGGCGATCGTCCCCGAGGGCCGGCGGTTACTCAGCCAGCTCACCGTCGAGGACAACCTCAAGGTCGCAACGTATTCGCTCCCGCGTGAGAAGGCCCAGGCCGGACGCGCGCGCGCGCTGGAGATGTTTCCCGAGCTCGCGAAGCGCCTGAGCAACCCCGCCCGCGCGTTGTCCGGCGGCGAGCAGCAGATGGTCGTGCTCGCACAGGCGCTCGTGTCCGAGCCGCGGTTCGTGATCATCGACGAGCTGTCGCTGGGCCTCGCGCCGGTCGTGATCCAGCGGCTGATCCCGACGATCCGCTCGATCGCCGAGTCGGGAATCGGGGTGCTGCTGATCGAGCAGTTCACGACCGTCGCGCTCGGCCTCGCCAACCGCGCATACGTGATGGAGGGCGGGCGGATTCGCTTCTCCGGCGGCGCGCAGGAGCTGCGCGACAAGCCCGAACTGCTCCACTCCGCCTATCTGTATCGAGGTGCCAGCGTCCCGAACGGCTCGCCCGCCGGCGCGCCGGCGGGAGCGAATCCGGCGTGACCGTCACCGAGATGGAGCACGTGCTGGTGCTCAGCGACGACATCGATGCCAGCCGCGAGTTCTACACGTCCGTCGTCGGATTGCAGGTAGGGGCGCGGCCGCCGCTGGAGTTCCCCGGTTTCTGGCTGTACGCCGGGGCCACGCCGTGCCTGCACATCGCCGAGCGGCAGGCATACAAAGCACACGCCGAGGGCCTCGGTCTCAGTGTCACGCCGGATGCGTTCGGCCGCGGTCCCGTCGATCACATCGCATTCAACGCCAGCGACTACGACGCCGTCGAGGCGCGGCTCGAGCACCGCGGCGTCAGCGCTGTGCGCAACACGGTTGCCGGCGGCTCGATCCGCCAGCTGTTCTTTGACGACCCCAACGGCGTCCGGGTCGAGATCAACGTTCGAAATCAGAATCAAGCGAGGTAGAGATGGCAGAAGCGCAGACTGCGAACGAGACCACAGCCGCCGGCCGGCGCACGTCACCGCCGTTCCGCGCGGATCACGTCGGCAGCCTGCTGCGCCCGCCCGAGCTGCTGAAGGCACGGGAGCAGTTCGCTGCCGGTCGGTGCAGCGCCGAGCAACTGCGTGAAGTCGAGGACGACGCGATCCGCTCGGTCGTGAAGATGCAGCACGACGTCGGACTGCAATCGGCGACCGACGGCGAGTTCCGCCGCGCCTCCTGGCACATGGACTTCATCTACCGGCTCGGCGGGATCGAGAAGGCTCCGGGCGACATCAAGGTCCAGTTCCACAACGAGCAGGGCGACATCGAGTTCACGCCGGCCGCGATTCACGTCGGCGAGAAGGTGCATTTGCATGAGACGATCTTCGGTGAGGATCTCGCCTTCCTGCAGTCCTGCGCGGAGGACGGTGTCACGCCGAAACTGACGATCCCATCGCCGAGCATGGTGCATTACCGCGGCGGCCGCGCGGCGATCGACCCGAGCGTGTACCCCGATGTCGAGCAGTTCTGGAGTGATTTGACGGCTGCGTACGCCGACCAGGTCCAGGCCGTGTACGACATGGGCGGCCGCTACCTCCAGTTCGACGACACCAGCCTGGCGTATCTCAACGATCCCAACCAGCGCGCGATGATGGCCAGCCAGGGCGAGGACTCCGAGCACCTGCACGAGACCTACATCCGCCACATCAACGAGGCGCTCGCGCGCAAGCCGCGGGACATGACCGTCACGACCCACATGTGCCGCGGCAACTTCCGCTCCTCGTGGGCCGCCGAGGGTGGTTACGACTTCGTCGCCGAGGCGTTGTTCGGAGAGCTGGGCGTCGACGGGTTCTTCCTCGAGTACGACGATGCGCGCTCAGGGGGCTTCGAGCCGCTGCGGTTCGTCCCCAAGGGCAAGCTTGTCGTGCTCGGGCTCGTCACGACCAAGCGCGGCGAGCTCGAATCCAAGGACGCGCTCAAGCGCCGGATCGAGGAAGCCTCGCAGTACGTCCCGATCGATCGGCTCTGCCTGTCGCCGCAATGTGGCTTTTCCTCGACGGTCGAGGGCAACGCGCTGAGCTACGAGCAGGAAGTCGCGAAGCTCGAGTTGATCGTCGAGACTGCGGCCGAAGTCTGGGGCTGAGAGCACCGATGCGCGCAGCTGTCACCGAGGGTGTCGGCTCGATGGTCCTCAGCGACCGGCCGGAGCCGCCCGCGCCCGGATCGGGCGAAGCCCTGATCCATCCTGAAGCGATCGGGATCTGCGGCTCTGACTACCACTTCTTCGCGGGCGAGCTGTCCGAGGAGGCGGGCGGCTCTCAGTTCCCGCGCGTGCTCGGCCACGAGGTCGGGGGCACGATCGTTTCCGTCGGCCCTGATTGCCGCGCGGAACTGGCCCCAGGCGTGCGGGTCGCGGTGTGGCCGCTGCAGGTGTGCGGCCACTGTTACCCGTGCAGCATTGGGAGGGCCAACAACTGCGAGAACTTCCAGCTGATCGGGGTTCACGTCGACGGCGGCATGCAGGAGCTCCTGTGCACCGGCCAAGCTCAGCTGTTCCCGGTCAAGGCGTCGGCGGCGGTCGCGGCGCTGGTCGAGCCGGTGTCGGTCGCGGTGCGGGCCGCGCGCCGTGCGCGGATCGAGCCGGACGAGCACGTGGTCGTGTTCGGCGCGGGTCCGATCGGCCAGTGCATCTGCCTCGCCGCCCGCGAGCGCGGCGCCGAGGTGCTGATGATCGATCTGCAGGAGAGCCGCCTAGGACTCAGCCAGGAGATGGGGGCACAGACGCTGGTGTGGACAGATCCGGCCGCCGCGATCGCGTTTGCCCGTCGTTGGGCCGGACCATCCGGTCCACCGGTGGTGATCGATGCGACCGGCGTATCGGCAGCCGTCAGCACGATGATCGAGATGGTCTCTCACGCGGGGCGAGCTGTGCAGGTCGGGATGTCGGGCGACACGATCACATTGCGGCTCGGCAGCCTGACCGAGAAGGAGCTGGACCTGCTCGGCGTTTGCTGTTGCGGGACCGGCGAGTACCAGGAGGCCGTCGACCTTGTCGAGCACCATGCCGACATCGTCGGCCGGATGGTCAGCCACGAGTTTGCGCTTGAGCAGGCGCCCGAGGCAATTGACTTCGCGATGAGCAATCCAACCAAGGTGATGAAGGTGGTGATTCGTGGTTAGACCGGCCGGACGAAGGACGACAACATCGGATCGCGGGGCCGGATGCCCCGCGGAGGAGACCAATTTGATTACGTCATCGTGGGTGCGGGCTCCGCGGGATGCGTGCTCGCGGCTCGATTGAGCGAGGATCCATCCGTCCGTGTCGCGGTGCTCGAGGCAGGCGGCGAGGATTCGCAACCCGAGATCCATATTCCCGCCGCGTTTCCGGCCCTGTTCAAGTCAAGCTTCGACTGGGATCTCGAGGGCGAGCCAGAGCCCGGTCTCGACGACCGCCGCCTGTACCTCCCCCGCGGCAAGATGATCGGCGGCTGCAGCTCGATCAACGCGATGATCTACATCCGCGGCAACCGCGCCGACTACGACGGGTGGGCCGCTGCCGGTGCCAGCGGCTGGGGCTATGACGACGTCCTGCCCTACTTCAAGCGCTCGGAGGACAACGAGCGCGGAGAGGACGCCTACCACGGCGCCGGCGGCCCGATGTCCGTGTCTGAGAGCCGCTCGATGCACCCGATCGTCGACACGCTGCTGCAGGCCGCGCGCGACGCCGGTCACGAGCACAACCCAGACTTCAACGGCGCCCGCCAGGAGGGCGTCGGCCGCTTCCAGCTGACGCAGCGAAACGGCCTGCGCTGGAGCACCGCCGACGCGTTCCTGCACCCGGCGGCGTCGCGTCCGAATCTCGAGGTGATCCCGCGAGCGATGGCGCTGCGGATCGTATTCGAGGGCTCCCGGGCGGTGGGTGTCGAGGTTTCGCGGGACGGCCAGGTGGAGACGATCCGGGCCCAGCGCGAAGTGGTCCTGTCGGCGGGCGCGTACCAGTCGCCGGTACTGCTGATGATTTCCGGGATTGGTCCGGAGGACCAGTTGGCGCCGTTCGGGATCGAGATTCGCGAGCAGCTGCCAGTTGGGCTCGGGCTGCAGGATCACTGCATGGCGCAGCTGAACTACTTCACCGACGAGGTCTCGTTGCACCTGGCCCACGCCGACCCGGCAAACATCGCGCTGCTCGAGCACGAGGGGCGCGGGCCGCTCAGCTCGAACATTCCCGAGGCCGCGGGCTTCTTCCGCTGCCGCGCGGGCGTGGACGCGCCGGACGTCGAGTTCCACCTCGCGCCGTCGATGTTCTTCGACGAGGGGCTGACCGCGCCGCACGACCACGGCTATTGCTTCGGACCGGTGGTGATCAAGCCGACCAGCCGCGGCCGGGTGATGCTGCGCGCGCCGCTGCCGGACTCCAAGCCGCGCGTGCTGTGCAACTTCCTGACGACGCCCGAGGACCGTGAATCGATGCTGCTCGGAATGCGGATGGCGCTCGAGATCTCACGCCAGGAGACGCTGCGCGCGATCGAGCGCGCCCCGTTCAGCGTCCCCGACGGCGACTCCGACGAACAACTGATGGCGTTCATCCGCCGCGTGGCGCAGACCGTGTACCACCCGACGTCGACCTGCGCGATGGGCTCGGTCGTCGACTCGGAGCTGCGCGTGTACGGCGTCGAAGCGCTGCGCGTTGTCGATGCCTCCGTGATGCCCGACATCACCCGCGGCAACACGAACGCGCCGGTGATCATGATCGCCGAGAAGGCGGCCGACCTGATCCGGTCCTCGGCGGTGGTGGCCGAGGCGACCGCCGGGGCCGCGTAAGGGCAAGGCGCTAACCAGGCTCTCGCACCGAGACTGTCTCGTTGCGCGCCGCGACAAGCCCGACCAGGGCCTGCGGCACCGCCATCGCCAGGAGCACGATCAGCGGCACTGTCCACGACGCCGTCGCGTCGTGGAGCACCCCGATCCCAAGCGGCGCGAGCGCGGCCAGCAGATAGCCGACGGTCTGCACGAGCGTCGAGAGGCTCGCCGTGCCGCCGACGGTGCCCCCGCGCAGGACAATCAGCACCAGGGCCAGCGGGAAGCTCGCGTTCTGGCCGATGCCGAGGATCACGACCCACAGATATGGAGCGGACTCCGGCGCGAGCAGGATCCCGACCCAGCCGAGCGCGATCGCGAGCGAGAAGATCAGGACGAGCGGACGCTGATCGCGCATCCTGACCGCGATCGCGGGGACGGTCGGAGCGGCGGCGACGCCGACGATGATGCTGATGCTGAGCAGCACGCCGGCCTCCGATGCGCTCGATCCATGGCTCTCGAAGATGCTCGGCAGCCAGGCGAGCGTCGCGTAGAAGCTCGCGGATTGAACCGCGAAGAACAGCGTCACCGCCCACGCGAGCCTCGACCCCGTGAGCTGGCGCGCGCCGCCGAGCCACGCGGCGCCGGCGGGGAGCTCCTCACGCGGGCCGCGGCCCTGCGCGAGCCACACCACGAGCGCGATCGCAACCGGGACCGCC
The DNA here is from genome assembly GCA_963794285.1 of uncultured Solirubrobacterales bacterium. Taxonomy (GTDB): domain Bacteria; phylum Actinomycetota; class Thermoleophilia; order Solirubrobacterales; family Solirubrobacteraceae; genus Palsa-465. The sequence goes on along the minus strand of CAWCDS010000003.1, from coordinate 188,359 downwards.
CAGATCACGAGCCCGGTCTGCCAGCCGCCGCCGAGCCAGTCGGCGATCGGCACCGTGACACCCGCCGCGAGCGCGGCGAACGCGATCAGCGCCGTCGTGTAGAGGCCCATCATGAAGCCGGTGCGTTCGGCGAAGCTGCGGCGGATCATCACCGGGAGCAGGATGTTGCCGATCGCCGCCCCCGCGCCCGCCGCGATCGTGCCGAGGAACAGTAGGCCGAGGCCGGGGAGCACGCGGACGAGCAGGCCGAGCAGCAAGACGGTCAGCGCGCCGGCGAGCGCCGCGCGCGAGCCGACTCGGCGCGCAAGCGGAGTCGCGAGCGGCCCGAGCGCCCCGAAGCAGAGGACCGGGAGCGTCGTCAGCACGCCCGCCCCAGCTGCCGACAACCCCGTATCGCGGCGGATGTCGTGGATCAGCGGCCCGACGCTCGCCGCCGCCGGCCGGAGGTTGGCGGCGATCAGCGCGATCCCGACGGCGAGCAGCACCGGCGGGTGCGCCGCGCGCGCGGAGACGCTCACGCGCCGCCGGCGAGCCAGGCCGTGCCGCGCTCGTAGAGGCGCTCGACCTCGGGGCCGGTGAGGCCGGGCATGTCGCGCTTGACCGCGAACCCGATCTCGGTCTGGACGTAGGCAAGGTGGCGGTAGCCGGCCGGGAATCCGGCGAGCCGTTGTGCATCCAACGTGAGCGTCGCGGCGGGGTCGAGCGGATCGAGGCGGTCCTTCTCGTAGATCGGCTGGCGCAGGACGATCCCCCAGCGGCCCTCACGCTTCTCGAGGAAGTCGTAGAAGCGCCCGGTGCAGACGACGTCGCAGAGGACGCCGTGGACCTCGGCGCGCTGCGAGATCGTCATCTTCGTTTGGGAGACCGCGCGGGTGTCATTGACCTCGATCGCCGTCCCGCCGAGGAAGTGCAGGATGCTGACGCCGCGCTCGAACCCCTCGCGGCTGACCTTGATGAACTCGCTCGCAGGTCCCTGGAACCACGTCGCCATCATCACGCCGTCCTCGTGCCAGACGGTTGCGAACCGCTCCCAATCGCCGGCGTCGCGCCACACGACCCAGTTCTCGACGAGGTCGCGAATGAGCTGACGATCGTCGCTCATCACGCATGGATTCCGGTTATAACCGGAATCTCGCTGGTCGGCGGGATCGGCGGCCCGGAGGCGATGCCGCTGACGTCGGGCGTGCCATAGGTGTGGAACGTCTGCACCGTCCTCACGCCCCAGGCCTGGCCGCGCGCCCGCTCGGCCTGGGTCCAGACGACGGGCGCGTAGGCCGGGTCGAAGATGAAGTGGGTCCCGGTCGTCACCTCGACGCGGTTACCGCCGGGCTCGTACACGTACAGGAACATCCCCTGGGCGACGGCGTGCTTGGAGGGCGCTGCCTCGATCGGAACCTGTGCGTCGAGGAAGATGTCGGCGGCACGGAGGACCTCCTCACGCGTGTCGACGAAGAACGCGAGGTGGTGCAGCCGGCCTTTGGCGCCCGCATGGTCGGCGACGTAGATCAGCTCATGCGCCGCGATCGTGAGGCTCATCCAGGCGCCCTGCTCGCTGCCATCGTCGTTGACGATCTGCTCGTAGAGACGGAAGCCGAGTTGCTGCTGGGCGAACTCGCGATTCGCCGGGACGTCCTTGGCGAGCAGGTTGACGTGGTCCAGGCGCTCGACCGCTGCGCCACGGCCGACGTAGCGCTGCGGCACGTTCTTCAGTGCGGGCTGCAGATGCGCCGGCGGCTCGTAGCGCTCGCTCTCGTAGTACAGCTCGAGCGCGTGCCCATCGGGATCGGTGAACTCGTACGCGCGCCCGTGCCCGTGGTCGCCCTCGATCCAGCCGCGACCGAGGCCCGTCTGCTCGATCGCTTCGACGCGTCGGTGAAGCGCCTCGGGGCTCCACGCGCGGATCGCCATGTGGCCGATCCCGGGCAGTTTGGACTCGGTGAGCTTGAGGCTGTAGCGCTGGTAGTCACCCCAGCCGCGCAGATAGACCGACTGCCCCTCGCGATGCTCGATCTCCATCCCGAACAGGTCGGTGAAGAAGTCGAGGCTGTCCTGCGCGAACGGCGTCAGGAGCTCGGCGTGGCCGATGTGGGCGAGGTCGTGGATCGGCTCGGCGGTCATCTGGTCAGGGACTGCAGGCGCTCGCGCAGGCCGTCGGTCTCGAACGACAGCGCTCCCTGCTCGAGTTGTGCGCGCTTGACGCGCTCGCGCTCGGCCCGCTCGCGGGAGGCCGCCAGCACCTCGCCGATGCGCTCGTGCTCGACGACCGCGGCACCGTCGGCATCGAGCACGACGATGTCCCGCTGCCGGATCGTGGCGCCGCCGACGTGCACCGGATCCCCGATCGTGCCGGGCTTGTCCTTGCCGGCACCGCGGATCCGCACCCACCGTGCCCAGATTGGGAGGCCCATCTGGACCAGTTCTTCGACGTCGCGGACCGAGGCGTCGATCAGCATCCCGGCGGCTCCTCGTGCCCGGGCCTGCGTGGCGAGCAGCTCGCCGACGAGCGCGACCGGTCTCGGTTCGGGCATCGTCAGTACGAGCACCTCTCCCGGCTGTGTCTCGGCCATCGCCGCGTGCACCATCAGGTTGTCGTCCTGGCCGCAGCGAACGGTCCTTGCAGGGCCGGCAACGCGGGATTGCGGCACGATCTGGATCAGGTCACACTCGACGTAGCCACGACGGCCGCCGGCCTCGTACACGGTCGCCGACCCGAGCTGGGCGAGCTCGTGCATGACTTCTTGGCTCACAGCCCGCTCACCACGTTCGGCGTGACGCGCTGGAACGCCTCGGCCTGCCTGATCTCTTGGTTGCCGGAGGAGCGCCGGGCATGGTTGCCCCGCTGGTCGGCCCGCTGGGCGTAGTAGGTCTGCAGATACTTCTGCGCCTGCATCTCCTGCATCGCCGCGAGCTTGCGTTCGAACACGCCGGTGATGTCGAGGAACGTGTTCGGCGTGAAGTTGCACAGCTCCGGCTGATGCGGCTCGAACAGGTACAGCGCCGGCGGGCTGACCGTGTTGAACGCGCTCGGGACACCGGCGCCGGCGGCCAGCGCTCGTGCCTTCGCGGTCGCCTCGTAGGCGACCGGATGGTCGGGGTTGAACGGATCGGTGTCGGTGTGCGTGATCAGCACCTCAGGCGCGAATTCCCTGATCCGGTCGGTGATTCGCATCAGCGCGTCGTAGTCGATCTGCAACGGGTAGTCGCCGAGGTCAAGACACTCGAACTCGGCGCCGAGCGCTTGTGCTGCACGCTCGGCCTCACCGTGGCGGATCTCCTTCACGCGCTCGATCGTCTGGCCCTCCTGCTTCCACAGCTCGCCGGATTCGCCGCGCTCGCCGTAGGAGAGCGAGAGGACGCTGGCGGTACCGCCGGTTGTGGCTGTGAGGGCGATCGCGCCGCCGGCGCGCCAGACGAAATCCGCGGCGTGCGCACCGATCACGAGCAGCCGTGTGGCGCTCACAGCGGCGGCGCTCCCGCGACCCTACGCGTATTGACCACGGCCATCACATGCACCTCCTGCTCGGAAAACCCGCCGGCGAGTAGCCGGTCCACCATCAGCCCCATCCCGTCCTCCACGGGCGGGTTGAAGACCTGGCCGAGATCGGTCGAAAGGACGCTGTTCTCCGGTCCGGTCGCACGGATGTTGTTGAGCCAGCGGTCCCACTCCACCTTGCCCGTGTGGGGTGTGGTGAAGCAACGCTCGAGCAGCGCGCCGCGCCCTGCGAGCGTCTTCTGGACCTCGACGTCCAGGTTCTGGGAGGGGAACTCGGGGTGGGTGACCACGATCGTCTGCACCCCCGCGTCGATCGCGGCATCGACCACGGTGACGATTTCATCGCGGCCGAGGTGACCGGTCGCGAGCACCATCGCGTGGCGCGCGATCATCGCCAGCACCTCGCGCGTCTCGGGCAGCACCGAGCCGCTTTCGGGGTCAACCACCGGGACCGGCTCGATCTCGATGCCCTGCTCTCGGAGCTCGAGTTGCAGCTTGACCCAGACCGGGACCTTCGTGGGTGGGCGGGACTGATTCGCCTCTCGTTCGTGGGACTCGTTGACGGAGTCGACAGTTGGGAACCAGACCGTGCGTGCGCCCTCTCTGGCGGCGATCTCGACCGCCAGCGGGTTGATCCCGCCAACGGCCCGGTTGAGGCTGATCGCGCCGAGGACGTTGACGGCGGGCACGGCCGCTCTCACGACGGCGGCGCGCTCGGCAGTCGACCCGTAGTGGGACTTCAGCACGAATCCGTCCATCCCGAGCTCTTCGAACCGGCGCGCGAGCGAGATGTCGTCGATCTTGCGCTCCACGACATCCGGCGCGACGTGCATGTGCGTGTCGTAGGCGCCGCTGAGGAGCTCGCGGGCGTGAGCCGATGGCGCGTCAGCCAACGCCCTCGTCCCCTCTCAGCGCCTCGGCAACGTGTGTCAAATGCGTCTGCATCGCTTCCTCGGCCTCGTCGGGGTCGTGGCTGGCGATCGCGTCGACGATCGCCGTGTGCTCCGTGAAGGACTGTTCGCTGCGGCCGGGGATCAGGATCGTGCGGTACTGGAAACGCACGAGCTGCGACTTCAACGTCTCGATCAGCCGCCGGGCGGTGTGGTGCTCTGAGATCAGCAGCACCCTGCGGTGCAGCTGCGCGTTCTCATCGGAGGCGCCGATCAGGTCGCCGCGGTCAAGCCGGCGGCGCATCTCGGCGAGGATCTCGCGCAGGACGTCGATGTCGGAGTCGCGCGCCCTGCTCGCCGCGTGGCGAGCGGCCATCGCCTCGATCGCGGCGCGTGCCTCGAGGATCTCGACGGCCTCGCGCTTGTCGATTAAGCGTACGCGCGCACCGCGGTGGCGGACGTGCTGCACGAGCCCCTCCTGCTCGAGCCGCGCGAGCGCCGTGCGGATCGCCGAGCGCCCGACGCCGAGCACCTTCGCGAGATCTGTCTCGACCAGATGCTCGTTCGGCTGCAGGTCGCCACTGATAATCCGTTCCCGGATCGCATTCTCCGGGTGCGGATCGGGACCGGCGGGCCACGGGGCCAGATTGTTGACAATTTTGTCGACCATCCGTCCGCACGGGATCCTATGGCCGCCGTCAACTGACCAGTCGCGGTCAACCGGCTGCGGGCCGCGGTCAACCGGTCGCGGGCGTCGGTCAACCTCCAGGGGTCGCCGCCGACGAGGGCGTTCGGCGCGACGACCTCAGGGGCCCCATCCGGTGCCCGGGCCGTCGGCTGGCGCCTCGCGTAGGCCGTCGGCTGGCGCGTCGCGTAAGCCGTCGGCTGGCGCCTCGCGTAGGCCGTCGGCAGGCGCCTCGCTAGACCGTCTGGCTGGTGTTGCCCTGCCCAATTAAAGGCGCTGGGGAGGGGTTCGTTGGTGCCGAGACGCAGGTTTGCCGCGTTCCTCGAGGCCATGGTGCCGATTCCAGGGGGCGTATCGTCGCACTCGCTCGCCCCGGGATGATCGATGCCCATGCGGAGGCCAGCTGACGCAAAGTTTCCGTCGAATATCGATAGGAACTTTGCGTTCGGCCCGCACTCGTCCCAGCCGCTGATCTCCAACGGAGGCTCATGTGTTGTCGGCTTTCGATAGCGCCGGGGCTTTGCGCGACAGCCTCCTGTGGGGATTGGATCGCCACTCACCGTCCGCGCGGGGACGACTGTGACGTTATACCCCCAGATTCCGGTCCAACTTCGGTCGCACGGACCACCCACCCCTTCGTTGCGCCGTTTTAGGAGAAGGCCGCGCTGCCAGGGTGTCGCGGCCCGGCCATGGCCGCGGCTTCTTCACGCTATGCGCGCGAGCGCGCCCGGTCACGCAGGAGATTTCGTCACAGGACGGGGGCCTGCCACAGCTGCTTCGCTCCCCAGTGCCGTTTGTCCGCACGCGACGAACCGCTGAAGACGGCCAGGCGGGCTAGCGCTAGCTGAAGGCAAAGCCCAAACCGACCGGACAGGCGAACGCCCACGAGCGCACAGCGGCTTGCCGGGGCGCGCAGCCGCGGTTGCCGAACGCGCGCGCCGCCGATACGTTTGGCCGGTACCCCAGCCCGGAGGAAGAGCGATGCTGGTCTTGGATGAGCATAGGTCGGAAGTCGTCCGCTCCCTATGTGACCTGGTCGTGCCCGGATCGGCCCGCGTAGGCCCCGAGGTCTACATCGACGCGCTGCTCGCGGGGATGCCCGAGGATCAGCGCGAGGCGATGATCGCGGCATTCGACGCGCTCGAGCAGCCGGCCGCCGGCGGCGCGGAGACGCTCGCCGAGCACGCCTTCACGCCGGAGTTCATGTCCGCGCGGGCGCTGGCGTGCGAGGCGTTCTACAGCGACTTCGTCGCACCGGGCGCGCCGGGCCCCGGAGCCTGGGAGGAAATCGACTTCAAGCCGCCGCTCGCGGCGCGGCTCGACAAGGACTGGTCCTACCTGGGGGTGGAGCTATGAGCGAGCGCTATGACGCGATCGTCGTCGGCTCGGGCGCCGGCGGCGGCGTCGTCGCCGGCGAGCTCGCGGACGCCGGCCGGAGCGTGCTCGTGTTCGAGGCGGGCCCGTACAGGACCGCCGCGGACTACATGCGCTGGGAGGCCCGCGCCACTCACGAGCTGTGGTGGCCGATCGCGTTCGCCGAGCCGCCGCGCCCCGATGAGCCCCCGCTGCTGATGTTCCGCGGCCGCTGCGTCGGCGGCACCACGGCGATCAACACGAAGGTCGCGCTGCGCCCGCACGACTACGACTACACGAAGTGGCATAACGTCGCCGGGCTGCTCAACGAGGCCGGCCGGCCGTTCGGCGAAGCCGACCTGCTCCCCTACCTCGAACGGGTCGAGCAGCGTCTCGGCGTCCGTGAGCGAAACGACTGGCAGCAATGCGTCCACACCGTCGCGCCGGCATTCGAGAAGCTCGGCGCCCCGCTTGAGTCGGTGATGTCGTACACGGACGTCAACTGCATGCGCTGCGGCTCCTGCCTGCAGGGATGCCCGACCAACGCCGGCAAGAACACACTGAACGTCTACATCCAGCCCGCGCTCGTGGAGCACGGCCTCGAGCTGCGCGCCGATTGCGACGTGCGCAGGGTGATCATCGAGGACCGCGGCGACGGTCCGGAGGCGACGGGCGTCGAGTACCTCGGTTCGGATGGCGAGCTGCACACGGCAATGGCCGATGTGGTCGTCGTCGCGGCGGGGGCACTCGGCACGCCGGGCCTGCTGATTCGTTCCGGTGTGCGCGATGCCGCCGGCGGGTCACCGAGCAGTGAGCTGATCGGTCGCACCCTCGGATTCCACCCGGCCCGGCTGGTCGAGGGCCTGTTCGACGAGATCCAGGACGCGCACATGGTCTACCCGATCACCGCCCACTGCATGGCGTTCGCCGGCGACGAGGCGGGCGGCTACGTCGTCGAGGCGTCGACGATCCAAGATCCGATCGGCTTCGCGAGCGCGCTCTGCAACGAGGACGGCGTGCCGCTCTGGGGCCAGGAGCTCGTCGAGGCGATGCGCAACTACCGCTACTACACCGGCGTGCTGACGATGGTCAGCGACGAGAACAACGGCACCGTCTGGGTTGACGAACACGGCAACGATCGCTACTCGTTCGACTTCAACGAGCGCGAGCAGAAGCGGATCGATGACTCGCTGCAGTTTGCGACCGACGTGCTCAAGGAGGCCGGCGCCAAGCGCGTCTACCACACCGGTGTGCTCAGCACCCACGTCCAGGGCAGCTGCCGGATGGGCAGCGACCCGCAACGCTCGGTCGTCAACGCCCACGCCGAGTCCCACGATGTCCGCCGGTTGTTCATCGGCGACAGCTCGGTCGTCCCGCAGACGCTGTCGGTGAACCCGTCGCTGACGATCATGGCGCTGGCGAGCAGGCTGGCCGAGTACCTGGACAGCGGCGAGCACGGGTACTTCCGAACCTCGGCGGTGGCAGCGACCGCCTGAGGCGCCGACCAACGTAACACAGGGGCCAAACCATGGACGCCGCCTACGGCGCGACAGCCACTTCGACCAGCAGCGGCTCCCGGCGCTGCGCCAGCCCGGGAATCACCTCGTCGAGCGTCAGCACGAGCTCCTCGTGTGTGGCCACCCGCACGGCGGGGCAGCCCAGACACGCTGCGATCCCCGCGATGTCGATCCCGCCGAAGCCCGGCCATGGGCCGCGGCCTCCGCGGGCGCGGGCGAGCTCGTCCATGATCGCGTAGCCGCCGTTGCTCAGCACGATCAGCAGCACACCGGCCTCGTAGCGGGCGGCGCTCCACAGCGCCTGAATGGCGTACATCGTCGAGCCGTCGCCGAGCACGGCCACAACCGGTCGGTCGGGCAGCCCGAGCTTCAGTCCGGTCGCGCCCGACACCCCGAAGCCGAGCCCGCCGTTGGCGTTGGAGACGAAACCGAGCGGCGAGCGCGCGGGAATCCGCTCGAGCAACTCCGGCCGGCTCGACGGCGTCTCCTCGACGACGACGGCATCAGCCGGCAGCCGGGACGCGAGCGCCGCGAGCACATGGCCGGCGAGCAACGGCTCCCCCGGTCCCGGTAGCGGCGGCGGATCCGGGGCGTGATGAAGGGGGTCGCGCAGCGACCCATCAGCACCATCGGCTGCCGCGGGCTCCACGAGGCTCGCCAGCGCCGAGCAGGCGGCGGCCACCGGCGCCACCACGGCGACATCGCACGGGCTACGGTGCGCCTCGGCGGAGTCGTGCGTGATCACAGCCACGCGCGTGCCGGGCGCGACCAGCGCCACCGGCTGATCGAACAGATAGGCGCGAAACGCACCCGTCCCGATCGCGATCACGAGATCGTGCGCCGACAGGCGCTCGTGCATCTGCCGGCGCATCCAGGGAAGATGCCCCGCGAACAACGGATGATCCTGCGGGAACCCGGCGCGGTTTCCGAACGCCTCCTGCCACACCGGGCAGCCCAACCGCTCCGCGAGGGCGACGACCGCGTCCCAGCCCTCGCGCGTGTCCGCGCCCGCGCCGACGACCAGCGCCGGGCGCTCGGAATCCCGATCAGCTCGCCGACCCGCTCCACGTCCGCGTCGGCAACAGCCGAGGCATGCATGATCTCGGCGGGCACGCCCGCGGCGAGCGGGTCAGCCTCCTCCAACCAATCGCCCATCGGTACGACCACCAGCGTTGGGCCCCGTGCCGCCAGCGCCTCGTGGTAGGCGCGGCCGATCGCCCCGGGCACGTCCTGGGGTCGCACGGGCAGGCTCGAGAAGACCGGATAGTCCCCGGCCAGCCGCTCCAACGCTCGCCCCGTCAGGAACGGCTCGAACGTCATCTGGCGGCGATCCTGCTGGCCGACGACGATCACCAGCGGCGCGCGGCAGTCGCGCGCGTTGGCGATCGCATTGACGGCGTTGCCGAGCCCGGGGGCGGTGTGGAGGTTGACAAACGCAGGCGCGCCACGGGCGATCGCGTAGCCGCTCGCGATCCCGACGACGGACCCCTCGTGCAGGCCGAGCACGAACGTGAAGTCCGACGGCAGGTCGGTGAGGAAGGTGATCTCGGTGGAGCCCGGGTTGCCGAAGATTGTCGTCATCCCGAACCGGCGCATCACGTCGAAGGCGGCGTCGCGTACGTTCACGGCTGCCTCCAAGCGGCGAGATCGCGTTCGATCCGCGTCGCCGTTTCGAGCAGCGGCGGCAGCAGTGCCTGCCGGATCGCCTCGAGCGTTCGCCGGCTGGCGTGCGTTGACAGGTTGATCGCCGCGACGACCCCCTCGTCCGGGCTGCGGATCGGCGCGGCCGCCGAACGCAGACCGCCCTCGAGCTCCTGGTCGACGATCGCCCAGCCCTGCTCGCGCACGCGCTCGAGCTCCGCGCGCAGCGCGCTCACGTCCGTGACGGTCTCAGAGGTCAGCGGCCGCAACTCGGCGCGCTGCAAGAACGTGTCGAGCTCGCCCTCGTCGAGGCCGGCGAGCAGCACCCGCCCCATCGAGGTCGCGTACGCCGGAAACCGTGTCCCGACCGAGATCGCAACGGTCATGATCCGCTGCGTCGGCTCGCGCGCGACGTACACGACCTCTGCCCCGTCGAGTACCGAGACCGACGAGGATTCGTTGACCTGACTGACCAGCTCGCGAAGGTGCGGCTGGGCAATCTCGGGCAGCGTCAGGCTCGACAGGAACGAGTACCCGAGCTCCAGCACGCGCGCCGTCAGCGAGAAGCGCCGGTCGGCCGAGCGCACGTAGCCGAGGTCCTCGAGCGTCAGCAGGAAGCGCCGTGCGGCAGCGCGGGTCAGGCCGGTGTTGCGCGCGACGTCGGCAAGCGTGAGACCCGGGCCCGGGTCGCTCAAGGCCCTGATCACGACGAGGCCACGCTCGAGCGACTGGACGAAATGACGCTCGCGTCCAGCCGCAGCTTCAGAGGTCGAAGAAGACAGTCTCGCCCGGACCCTGTAGATGAATGTCGAACTCGTAGCGGCCGTCGGCCGGCTGTGCCAGCAGCGTGTCGCGGCGGTCCGCGGGAACGCTCGCGAGCACAGGATCGGACGCGTTCGCCTGTGCTTCGTCGGCGAAGTAGATCCTGGTCACGCACCGATGCAGCATCCCGCGCGCGAACACCGAAACGTCGATGTGCGGCGCCTGGATGGTGGTGCCGGGGCCCGGCACCGCTCCCGGCTTGACGGTGAGGATCTCAAAGCGGCCGTCCCCGTCCTCCTGCCCATAGCGCGCAAACCCGCGGAAGCCGGCGAGCTCAGACGCGCCGCCGTGACCGTGCATGTCGGCGAACCGACCGTCGGGATCGGCCTGCCAGGTTTCGATCAGCGAATCCGGTACCGGCATGCCGGCGCCGTCGTACACGGTGCCGGTGATGCGGATTGCACCGGGCGTGTCCTGCGGGACTGCGAACGGACCTGCCGCGAACGGCATCCCGATCGCAAAGTACGGCCCAACCGTCTGCGAGGGGGTGGTCGCGAAGATCAATGTGCCTCCTCAAACGGCGTCTGGCCCGGGCCGCGCAGGTAGATGTCGAACTCGTACGCGAGCGCCCAGTTCGGGACCGTCTGATGGATCGAGAACCGCGAGATCATCCGCTCGCGCGCGGCCTCGTCGCGCACGGAATTGAAGATCGGGTCGTAGGGGAACAGCGGGTCCCCGGGAAAGTACATCTGTGTCACCAGGCGCTGCGCGAACGCGCGGCCGAGCAACGAGAAATGGATGTGGGCGGGGCGCCAGGCGTTGTGGTGATTGCCCCATGGATATGGGCCCGGCTTGATTGTCGTAAACGTGTAGCGACCCTGGTCATCGGTCACGTTGCGGCCGGCACCGGAGAAGTTCGGGTCCAGCTCGGCCGGCCAGCGGTCCCACTTGTGCTTGTAGCGACCGCCGGCGTTGGCCTGCCAGATCTCCACCAGCGTGTTGCGCAGCGGCTTGCCCTCGGTGTCGAACACGCGCCCGGAGACGATAATCCGCTCGCCGATCGGCAGCCCCTCGTGCTGGCGGGTCAAATCGTTGTCGAACTCGCCGGTGAACAGCTCGGCTCCGAGCTGCGGGCCCGTGACCTCGGTGAGGGTCTGCGGCAGGTACACGAGCGGCTGCTTCGGATGGCGCAGCGCCGTCGATTTGTATCCCTCGTAATCCATCGGCGGATGCGCGTCCGCCGGCTCGCGCTTGTAGCTCGTCGGCGTCTCGGACACCGGGTCGTAGATCGTCCGTTCCTCACTCATAATCATCCCGTTTCTAATACGACTGCCAGGCCCTGCCCGACACCGATGCAGATCGCCGCGACGCCAAACCCGCCGCCGCGGCGCTTGAGCTCATGGGCGAGCCCGCCGAGAATCCTCACGCCCGAGGCGCCGAGCGGATGCCCGATCGCGATCGCGCCGCCGTTCGGGTTGACCTTCTCCGGATCGAGCTCTTTCCACTCGGCTAGATCCGCAAGGCACTGCGAGGCGAACGCCTCGTTGAGCTCGACCACCGCCACGTCGTCCCAGCCGATGCCGGCACGCTGTAGGGCGCGGTTCGCGGCCTCCACGGGAGCGATGCCGAACACGTCGGGGTCGACGGCTGCGGTCCCGCGCGAGACGATCCGAGCGAGCGGCTCGCGTCCGGCCGCCTGCGCTCCAGCCTCATCGGCCAGCAGCACCGCACCGGCTCCGTCGTTCAGCGACGAGGCGTTGCCGGCGGTGACGCTGCCGCCTTGCACGAATGCCGGCTTCAGCTGCCCGAGCTTCTCCAGGTTCGTGTCCGGGCGAATCGTCTCATCGCGCTGAAGCTCTGTGTCCGGCACGGACACAACCCAATTGTCGTAGAACCCCGAGTCCCATGCCGCGGCGGCGCGCTGGTGGCTGCGCAGCGCGAACTCGTCCTGCGCCCGTCGGGAGATCGAGTAGATCCCGGCGAGCTTCTCGGCGCTCGCGCCCAAGGAGATCGTCCACTGCTCCGGCATCCGCGGATTGACGATCCGCCATCCAAGCGTGCTCGAGTACAGCTCCTCGTGCTGCTGCGGGAACGCCCGCTCGGGCTTGCGCATCACCCACGGCGCCCGGCTCATCGACTCAACACCACCGACGAGGACGGTCGATGCGTCGCCGCACTCGATCATCCGGCTGGCCTGCATCGCCCCATCGAGGCTCGACCCGCACAGCCGGTTGATCGTCGAGCCCGGCACGCTCGTCGGCAGTCCCGCGAGCAGGACGGCCATCCGGGCGACGTTGCGGTTGTCCTCCCCGGCCTGATTCGCGTCCCCGAACAGCACCTCGTCGATCCGCTCGGGCTCAAGGCCGGGGGTCCGGTCGAGCAGCGCGCGCACCGCGTGCGCTGCGAGGTCGTCCGGCCGGACCTTGGCAAGCCCGCCGCCGTACCGTCCGAATGGAGTCCGGACGGCGTCAAGCAGATATGCCGCGCTCACTTAACGGCCTCGTCCACGGACATGTGCGCAAGCAGCTCGCGGCCCTTGCACTGCAGTGCGCGAAGGTACTCGAGATGGGCCTGCCAGAGTGGATCTGATTCCAGACCGGCCGCCAGCTCGGCGGTGTCGTGGTGCGCGTCCAACAACTCGTAGATCAGCCTGACGGTCTGTTCACGGTCGGCGGGCTCCGGCGAGACTCTCATCGGTTCACCAACTCCCGCAGCGCCGCAAGTTCCTCGGCGGTCGGTGGCTCGGTCATGCGCACGTCGGCCGCGATCTTCAGCTCCCAGCCGGTCGCTTGCCTGACGTGGTCAAGCTCAATGCCCTCATGGATCTGGGTCAACACCAGCTCCCTCGTTTCAGGGTCCGGCTCGAGCACGCCAAGGTCGGTGATCACCGCCGTGGGCCCGGCGCCCCGGAATCCGAGCTGCTCACGGGTGAGGGGACCGGTTCCATGTCCGACCGTCGTGAGGAAGTCAAGCTGCTCGACGAACGTGCGCCGGGTGTGCGGCGCGATCACGATCACCTCGCCGCAGCTGGCGGCGATCTCGGGCGCGCCGCCGGCGCCCGGCAGCCTCGTCTTCGGATGGTCGTAGTCGCCGATCACGGTCGTGTTCAGGTTCGCGTGGCGGTCGACCTGCGCGGCTCCCAAAAAGGCGACTTGGATCCGTCCGGCGCCGATCCAGTAGTTGAACATCTCGGGGACCGAGACGATGAAGTCGGCGGTCTGCGCGAGCTCGCCGTCGCCGATCGACAGCGGGATGTGGAAGGGCTTGGCGCCGATCGTGCCCGACTCGTAGATCAGCACGAGCTCAGGGTTGTGCACCATCCGCGCGAGGATCGCCGCCGTGCTCGGACGGCCGACGCCGATGAACACCGATTGGACGTCCTCGAGGCGCCGGGCGGCGACCACCGTTTGGACCTCGCCCGCCACGGCCTTGGTCCCGTTGGTGACGGTCATCTGATGCTCGTTTCGCGATCGGCCAGGACGTTCTCGGCCATCCAGCTCGAGAATGCTTCGCGATCGCGGCTGAGTCCGTCCCAGAACTTGTAGAAGCCGTTGTCGCGGTCGACGATCCCTAGGCTGTAGGACGGACGCGATCCGCCGGGAGCCTCGGCCACGACGTCGAGAACCCAGCTCGGAATCACGATCGCCCCAGGCCGCGGCTCGAGCTCGTCGACGATCCGCTCAACCGTCACGAGCGATCGCTTCGCGGCAAGCACGGCCTCCTTCTGCACGCCGGGGATGCCCCACAGCTGGACGTTGCCCTCGCGGTCGGCCTCCTGGGCATGCACGATTCCGACGTCGGGGTTGAGCGCGGGCACCGCCACGAGCTGCTCTCCCGTGAACGGGCACGTAATCGTCGCCACGGTCGTGCGCGACATCAGGTCGGTGCCGACGTAGCCACGCATTACCGCGAACGGGAGCTTTGCCGCGCCCGCGACGTAGCGGTTCGCCATCCCGGCGTGGCTGTGCTCCTCGATCTGCACCGGTGCCGGCCAGCCGTGCTCAATCGCGTCGCGAAAGCGGTGCAGCGATCCGACGCCGGGATTTCCCCCATACGCGAAGACGAGCTTGCGCGCCGAGCCCACCCCGATCATCTGGTCGTAGAGCAGGTCCGGGGTCATCCGGATCAGCTCGAGCTCGCGTCGCCCCTGGCGCAGCAGCTCATGGCCCGCGGCGAACGGGATCAAGTGCGTGAAGCCCTCGAGAGCCACACTGTCGCCGTCCTTGACGAGCTCTGCGATCGCTTCGCGGAGGGACGTGATCTCAGCCATTATGTGCGCTATGCGAACGCCTGATCACTATGCGAACATATTAACCAGAATCGGCCCAACGATGGCAAACGTTTGCGTAGTTTTCCCGCTGTGTCCGGCCCAATCTCCGCGAGCGCCCCTGTGAGCCCCCAGGCCGATCCCGCCGACCTCGGCGTCCTCGACGCCGCTGCGATGCTGCGCAGCCGTCAGCTGTCAGCTGTCGAACTGACGGACGCGTGCCTGCGCCGGATCACTGAGCGCAACGGTGGCGATCCGACTTTTGACGGCGCGCCGGATGCAATCAACGCCTGGGTCGGGATCTATGCCAACGCGGCGCGCGATCACGCGCACGCAGCGGACCAACGTCTGGAGCTCGACGGTGAGAGCGCCCCGGCATTGTGCGGGATCCCGCTGGCGCTCAAGGATCTGTATGGCGTGGCCGGGCTGCCGCTGACTGCTTCCAGCCGGGTGCTGGACGGCAATGTGGCTGCGGACGATTGCGCGGTCTGGCACCGGTTGCGAGACCAGGGCCTGGTGCTGCTCGGCCACACCCACACGCACGAGTTCGCCGCCGGCGGCACGACCGACCAGGTCGGCAACCCGTGGGCGCTCGGTCGGGTTGTCGGCGGGTCCAGCGGCGGCAATGCCGCCGCGTTGGCGGCGCGCATGACGCCGGCCGCGCTCGGCACCGACACGTGCGGCTCGCTGCGGATCCCGTCTGCGTGCGCTGGAACCAGCACGATCAAGCCCACCCACGGGCTGATCCCGATCGACGGCATCGTGCCGCTCGCGCCGTCGCTTGACCACGCCGGCCCGATGGCGCGCTCGATCGCAGACTGCGCGGCGCTGCTCGCGGCGATGGGCCGCGGCGAGTCGCAGGTCAGCCCGCTGACGCCGCCGCCGCCATCGATCGGCGAGCTGCCGATGAGTGCCCGTCCCGGGCCGCGCCCGCTCGAGGGAGTTACGGTCGCACTGACGGACCGGACCAACGCCGAGACGATGGATAAGGCCGTGGAGTCGGCGCTCGATGCCGCTCGCCTGGCGTGCGTCGGACTCGGCGCAAGGCTGCTGTCGACTGGTCGCGCCCTGGACGCTCGACTGGGACGACCTCAGCATCGTGCTGCTGACCGAGGTGTGGGCCTATCACGCCCGGCACGCCTCCCGGCACCACCTCTACCGCCCTGCGATCGCAGAGTTCGTCGAGGCATCCACGCGCTTTACCGCCGCGCAGGCCTACCTGGCGCGCAGGCCCGGCGCGCGCACGGCACCGCAGCATGGGAGCAGTGGTTGCGCGAGCACGGCGTCGATCTCGTGCTCGAGCCGACGCTGCCGATCGTGCCCTACGAGCGAGGTCCGGGATATGACCGCGGCCACGCCGGCGGCGCCGGCGACCCGATGATCGCGTTGACGGCGATGTGGGACATGACCGGGATGCCGGTTGCCTCGCTCCCCGTGAGCTGGGATGTCGGCATCTCGCTGATCGCCGCGCGGGGATGCGAGGAGCCGCTGATCGCAGGCCGCGATCGATCTGCAGGAGCATGCGCTCGGCGTTCCTGTGTGGACGCCGTAGCCGTCGCGCACGACCTATCTGACGATCGTGAAGTACAGCGTCTCCGTCCAACCGCTGCGCGCGCCCGGCGCGTCGTTCCGATTATCCGGTAGATCCGGGCTGCATCCCCGGGCGCCGAGCGTCGGAGAAGCGCCAGCACAGCGCGGCGGTCAGCGCCGCGACGGCGAGCACCGACGGCCACGGCGTGATCAGCAGCGCAAGCACATGCGAAAGCGCGAACGCGGTCAGGCCCGCGGCCGTCAGCAGGGCCGCCATCCGGCGACCGTCGCGCTGCAGCCAGATCGAGATGCAGAACACGCCGAAGCACGCCATCACGAGCCCGCCGAGCGGGCGCGAGCCGCTCGACACGGCGACACCGTACCCGGCGATCAACCCGGCCGCTGCAATCGGTGCGGTGGCGATTCGCTGCGTCATTCGAGGTTGATTATCCGCCAGACGATGCGCCGGCGCCGGCCGCTACGGCGTTCGCATCCCCAGCAGCCGCAGGTAGCGGGACACGGCCTCGGCACGGTTGGCCGCGCGCAGCTTGCGCAGGATGCTGTTGACATGAAACTTGACTGTCCCTCCGGAGATCACGAGCGTGTCGGCGATTGCCTTGTTCGTGTTGCCGTCGGCCAGCAGCCGCAGGACCTCGAGCTCGCGCTTTGTCAGCAGACCTTCGAACACGGTCCGTTCGTCGCGCCCCTGGGGCGGAAGCGGACCGTCGAGCGAGTCGGGATCCCACCCCCGGGCGCGAGCGGGCTATGTTTGCTGCGCTCAAGCGTGATCTGCGCGTCGGTGAGCTCTCCGGAACGCGCGCCGAGCCACTCGAGGAACTGACGCATCTGCTCGCGCTCGCGCCGCAGGGTCCGCCGCAGACCGGCGCTCTCGTAGGCCTGGGCGAGCCCGCTGGTGAACTCCCAGAGGACATCCCGATCGAGGACGTCCAGCGGCTGCTCGCGCCCGCGGTCGGAGTGGATCACACCGACGACCTGCGAACCGACCACGATCGGCGCGGCGGCATAGGACTTCGAACCCAGCAGCGCGACGAGCTGGCGGTCGACTCGCGGACTGACATCCGCGTCGAGCACGATCGTCGCCCGTCGCCGGCGCAGCAGCTCGGTCTCGATCAGCGGATGCTCGAGCCGTAGGGGCGAAGCCTGGAGCTTCTCGATCGCAGCGCGCGCCCCGGCGGCATCGCCGGCGAAATGCGCATCCTGCGCGATCATCCGCCCGCCCCGCACCAGGCTGACGATCGCGCGCTCGAATCTCGAGCCCGAGCACAGCACCGCCGGCGCGCGGCCCAGCATCGCGCTTGGCGATGTCACCTCCCGCAAGCCCGCGACAGCGGCCTGCACCCGCCCCAGCGCGTCGAAGCGCGCCTCGAACCGCTGGCGCAGCCGGGCCAGCGCCGCCTCGTGCTCATCGGTGAATCCGGCTGCTGCGTCGGTTCTGTCATCCCGCAAACGCGTGATCAGGTCCGAGATCAAGACCCGGACCTGCTCGAGATCGCCATGCCCGCTCGGATCTGCGGGCAGGCCCACCAGCGCGCGCGCGTGCGCGGTGACTCGGTCCAGCCGGCGCGCAAGCTCCTCGTCCAGTGGACGCGCGGGGAGCGCACCGGATGTCACTGGATCGCCTCGCCGGATGTCACTGGATCGCCTCGCCGGATGTCACTGGATCGCCTCGCCGGATGTCACTGGGCCGCGCTCTGCGGATGTCATCGGACGACCCCCGATCCGGTCGCTCGCACGTACCGCGATACGGCATCGGCGCGGCTGGTCGCGCCGAGCTTGCGAAGGATGTTCTTGACGTGGTACTTGACCGTCCCTTCGCGGACCACCAGCGCGTTGGCGATCGCGAGATTCGTCTGACCTCGTGCCAGCAATCTCAACACTTCGAGCTCGCGGGCCGTCAGCGCGTCGGCCAGCGCCGGATCGGCACCGCCGTGCTCGTTCGGTCCGAAGTCAGAACCCTCCGCTGCCAGCTGCCCGAGCCTACCGCTCATCCACTTGACCGCGGCCTGGAGCTCGCGGTGGTGTAGCTGGAGCGTTTCGCGCAGCACGGCGCGCTCGAACACGCCGCCAAAACCCTCGCTGAACAGCGTGATCACGTCCAGATCCAGCGCGTCAAGCGATCGACCGCTCGCGGTCGTGTCGGCGTGGAGGAGTCCCACGGCCTTGCCTTGAACGGTCAGCGCCGCGACGACGTATTCGCTCCACCCCAAGACGGCGACGAGTCGCGCCGCCGCGCGCGAGCGGGAAGCGTTGACATTCACGAGCTCTGCGCGCTGTCGCGCCACGACTTCGTCCTCGAGCAGCGGGTACTCGAGCCGGATCTGGCGAGTTCCGAGCTCGGCGAGCGCCGTCTCCGCCGCCACTTGATCAGCTGCCGACCAGATCGCCCGCGGCTCAAGGATCCGATCGCTGACCTCGCTGATCATCACGCGGTCAAGCTGCGCGCTCTTGCCGAGCTCCTCGGCAGCGCGCTCGAGGATCCCTTGTGGAGAACCGATCTCCCCCAGCCGTCTGACGGCATCGCGCACGCGCTCGAGTGCATCGGAGCGGCGCACGTAGTCGAGCTCGATCACCTCGCGCTCGAGCGCGAGCAGCTCGATCAGGGCTCGTTCCACCTCGTGCCGGCCGGGCGGCGCAGCGCCACGCGAGGCACGCGTGCTCACCGGTGCCGGCCGCTCGGCGGCCCCGGCGGCTCAGTGAGCCACGTAGTGAACGGGCGCTCCCGGTCGGCGGCTGCGCTCGAGCAGCGCGTAGCGCCGTGCGGCCTCGGTCCCGATGCAGCTGAGCCCAAAGGGGCGTCCGGCCAGCTCGATCGCCCGCCAGGCTTCGCCGGCGAACGCTTCCGGGACCAGCGCCAGCGCGCGGCAATCCGATTCGAGCAGCCAGAACGCATCGATTCCGGCGAGGAGCCGTGCTGTGAAGGGCGAGACTCGGCGCGGGTCTCCGGACTCGCCGTAGACACCCAACCCAGACAGCAGTTTCCCGGTGTTGTGCCCGAGTATCCCGATCGCCGCCCAGTCCAGGGTGCGGTCGTAGACCGCGACCTCGTGGGGTGTCTGGGCACGGAGCCGCGCCAGCAGCCGCTCGCCAACCTGCGAGTCGCAAACCACCACGACCCGCCCCTCATCGGCGCCACACCACCAGGCCCCCTCTGCACTCAGAGCGCCGCCGGGCAGAACGGTCCCCCCGGCGACCCGGGCGACAACGTGGTGCAGCCGCGCGGGCGGCGCCTCGATCACCAGCTTCGTCAGATCCGATCGGTCGAGCAGCCCGACCGTGCGCACGCACACCGCGAGTTCCCCGGCCGGCGATCCGTAGTGGATCACCGTCGGCCGGCCTTCGCGTAGCGAGAAGACCGCGCCGGCGCTCTGGAGGACGCTCTGCAGCGATCCCGACGCGCCGTCCGATGGGGCGAAGACCGACACACCGACAACGTACCGCCGCCGCAGCGATTCCACCCTGCCCTTTATGCGTAAGTTCCCTATCCACTCGGGTAGGCAAGATACAATCGCTGCATTGCAGGGTCTCCGTCCTAGAGCTTCGGTCCTACCCAAATGGATAGTACATTCAGGCGCTGTGAGAGTGGCGAACGCCGTGTGCCGCGGCCAAGCTGTGGGATCGCTCCGAGACCTCGGCAGCGAAAGCAAGGAGAGAAGCGGGTGAGCACACGAGCCAGCCGAGCCGGCACCACGGCGGCGGCCGTCGAGATCGTCAGTCCAGCGGATCGCTACGCGCGGATCACCCGCCTGATCGCGACGGAGCAGTGCGTGATCCTCGACGGAGCCAACGGCACCGAGTTGATCGCGATCGGAGGCGAGCGGCCTGAGGTCGAAGAGCATCTGTGGGGATTGACGGCGATCCTCGACGCCCCGGCACACGTCAAGGCGGTGCATCGACGCTACATCGACGTTGGGTGCGACCTGATTACGACGAACACGTGGGGTCTGCCGACCGCGCTGCGCGATGGGGGCGGCGTGCGGCTGGCCGCGTCATCGCAACCCGTGCATTGGATGGACGTCGCTCGCAGCGCGGTTCGCCTCGCGCGTGCGTCGGCCGATGAGGCCGGCCGCGGCGATGAGGTTGCCGTCGCGTTCAGCATCAACGGCGATGTCGACACGCCGGACGGGCGCGAGACGATCCGCCTGCTCGCGCGAGCGTTCGAGGAAGACCGGCCCGACCTGATCCTGTTGGAGACGCTGTCGCTCGTCCGCGGCTCGACGTACGCGACGGTCGAGGCGCTGCTCGAGACCGGGCTGCCGGTGTGGCTGAGCTTCCGTCGCTGCCGGCACGGGGTCTGCGGCGTCTACGGAGAGCATTGGGGCGGCCCCGAGGGCGATGCATTCGGTCGCGCAGCGCGACGCTTTGAGGAGATGGGCGTTGGCGCGCTCTCGCTCAACTGCGTGCCGCCAGACCACGTCACAGGGATGATCTCGTGGCTGCGCGACTTCACCGATCTGCCGCTCGGCGTCTACCCGAACCTCGGGTACCTGTCGGCCGCCGGGTGGCGCCATGAGGCCAGCATCGGCGGTGCCGAATATGCCGAGCTCGCACTGCAATGGCGCAAGGAAGGTGCCCAGCTGATCGGTGGCTGTTGCGGAGTCGGGCCAGAGCACCTGTCGGCCGCCCGGGTGGCGCTCGACGCGACCAAGCCCGGTCACGCCCGCCCGGCGGCGCTGCCCGACGAGACCGATCCGGCCCCGAGCGCCGACAGCCGGTCGCTGCCACGGTGGGCAGATGCTCGCGGGCGGCCGATGTTCCCCCTCGACTTCCCTGACTTGGCGATGGAGGACGGCGTGTTCGTCCCCACACAGGGGAGCTTCATGGTCTGGAAGTACCTCTACCGCGAGGGCATCGGCGCGCATCAGCGTTGCCTCGACGTCGGTTGCGGCTCAGGATTGCTGACGATTCAACTCGCCCGCAACGGTGCCGCGCACGTACACGCGATCGACATCGACGATGCGGCCGTCAAGAACACCCTCACGAACGCGTTTCGCAACGGAGTCGCTGACCGGGTCAGCGCCGCCACCCAGGACCTGTATCCGTGGGTGCCGGAGGAGCGATATGACCTGATCGTCGCGAGCCTGTTCCAGATGCCCGTGGACCCGTTCGAGCAGGTTACGACGCACCGGCCGCTGGACTACTGGGGCCGCAGCCTGATCGATCATCTGATCCGGCTGCTTCCGCAGGCTCTCGCTGAGGACGGTACCGCGTATATCCTTCAGCTCTCGATCATCGGCGAGCGGCGCACGACGCAGCTGCTTGACCGGCTCGGCTTCCAGGCGCGCGTGGTGGACTTTGGCTTCTTCGAGTTCACAGACATGTTCAAGGACAAGAGCGAGCAGATCCTGCGCGTGGAAGACCTGTCAGACGCATATCACTTGAAGCTCGGCGGCTCCGACGTGATGGTCGCCTATTTGATCGAGGTGACACGAAAGGGAGCGCAGCGATGAGCCATGCCGATGACGAGTTTTTGTTTACGTCTGAGTCTGTGACTGAGGGGCATCCGGACAAGATTGCTGATCAGATTTCTGATGGCGTTTTGGATGCGGTTTTGGTTGATGATCCGTTTGGTCGGGTGGCGTGTGAGACGTTGGTGAATACGGGGTTGGTGCTGATTTCGGGGGAGATCACGACGTCGACGTATGTGGATATTGCGCATGTGGCGCGGGAGACGGTGCGGCGGATTGGGTATACGGATGCGGCGTTTGGGTTTGATTGTGATACGTGTGCGGTGATCAATGCGATTGATAAGCAGTCGCCGGATATTGCGCAGGGGGTGGATTCGTCGTGGGAGGCGCGGACGGATCCGGGGGATGATGATGTTTTGGATGTGGCTGGTGCTGGGGATCAGGGGATGATGTTTGGGTATGCGTCGTCGGAGACGGAGGAGTTGATGCCGTTGCCGATTGCGTTGGCGCATAAGTTGGCGAAGCGGTTGGCGGATGTTCGCAAGGCGGAGCTCGTTCCGTATTTGCGGCCGGATGGGAAGACGCAGGTGACGGTGCGCTATGTGGATGGGCGGCCGGTTGAGGTGGTGAAGGTGTTGATCTCAACGCAGCATCGGGATGGGGCTGAGTCGTTGTTGAAGGAGGATTTGTGGGAGCATGTTTTGGAGCCGGTGGTGCCGGGGGAGTTGTATGACGCCAAGCGGTTGCATAAGCAGTTTTTGGTGAATCCGACGGGTCGGTTTGTGATTGGTGGGCCGATGGGGGATTGTGGGTTGACGGGTCGCAAGATCATTGTCGATACCTATGGGGGGATGGCTCGGCATGGGGGTGGGGCGTTCAGCGGGAAGGATCCGTCGAAGGTCGATCGCTCGGCTGCGTATGCGGCTCGGTATGTGGCGAAGAATGTGGTGGCGGCGGGGTTGGCTGAGCGTGTGGAGCTGCAGGTGGCGTATGCGATCGGGGTTGCGCATCCGGTGTCGGTGATGGTTGAGACGTTTGGGACTGAGAAGATCGGCCGGTCGCGGATTTTGGAGTTGATCGGCGAGCATTTTGATTTGCGTCCGGGGGCGTTTCGGGAGTATTTGCGGTTGCATCGCCCGATTTATCAGAAGACTGCTGCGTATGGCCATTTCGGTCGTGAGGATCACGATTTCACGTGGGAGCGGACTGATCGGGCCGACGCGTTACGGGCTGCGGCGGGTCTCGACACTCCCGTCGGCGCCTGAGAACGACCGAACCACGCCCCTCGGGGAGGGGTGGTCGTTGCTTTGAAAAATACGGTGGGACCACCCCCTCCGGCACAGACCGCCGGACTGCGGCTCGCTAGCGGTCGCGGTATAACGCGAACATGCCAAAGACCGTTGTCGTTCTCGGCGCCCGGAATCTCGGAGGCGCAATCGTCGATCATTTCCTCGCGCAGGGGTGGAACGCGGCCGCCGTCGCCCGCAGTGAGGACACCCTCGCGCGCGTTCGCGAGCGGGGCGCGATGGCGATCGCCGCCGACGCATCCGATCGCGACGCGTTGGCGCAAGCGCTGAGCGACGCACGCGCACAGCTCGGCTCGGTCGACGCGGTGATCAACGCCGTCACCGCCAGCCGGCCGCCGAGCAGCGGCCCGTTCGGCGGTGGACCGTTGCAGGACGCGGACCTCGCCGCCTTCCGCGGCTGGACCGTCGCGGTCGCCGAGCAGGCGTTCGTGTTCCTCTCGACCGGGATCGTCGCGCTGCGCGGCTCGGGCGGCGGAACGCTGGTCCAGATCACAGGTGGCTCCTCTCGCCGCGCGATGCCGGGACGGGGCCTCTGGGCCGCCGGCGCGTTCGCGACGCGGGCGCTCGTGCAGGCGGCGGCGCAGGAACTCCGGAGCGAGGGCATTCACGTCGCGCTGCTCGCGGTCGACGCGACGATCGAGTCGCCGAAGACGGCCGACTTCACGCGTGACACGCCGCGCCAGGCGCTCGCCGACATGGAGGGCGTCGCGAACGCCGTCGGGTTCCTGGTGGACCAGGGTCCGCGCGCGATCACGCACGAGCTCGTGGTGACGCCAGCCGGCGATCGCTGGGTTCCGTAAGGAACCCAATCCAGAGCCCGTGACGGCGAGCCCCGGATCAGATTGGGTGGCACTGCCCGCCCACCCACCGTCAGGAGCTCACCGGACCATGGCCACCGTCCCCACCACCGCCGGCGAGGTCGACGTCTCTGAACTCGGCGTCGTCCTGATGCACGAGCACGTGTTCATTCGCACCGAGTCGTTTCAGTGGGGTTGGCCCGGGTTCGGCGGCTGGGACGAGGAGCAGGAGATGGCGACCGCCCGCGAGCGACTGGGTGCGCTCAAGCGGGCAGGAGTCGACACGATCCTCGATATGACGGTTCCGGGCATCGGCCGCGACCCGGCGCTCGTGGCCAGGACCGTCGATGGCACCGGGCTGAAGGTGATGTTCGCGACGGGCTACTACACCTACGACAACCTCCCGTTCCCGTTCCACTACCGCGGGCCGAACAAGCTGCTCGACCAGGACGACCGGCTGCTCGAATCGCTGTTCGAGCGCGATGTCACGGTCGGCATCGGCGACACCGGGATCCGGGCGGCAGTGTTGAAGGTCGCGACCGACCAGCAAGGGATGACCGAGGACGTCGAACGGCTGACGCGCGCGATCGCAAACGTCCACGTCCGCACCGGCACCGTGATCTGCACCCACACCCACGCGCAAACCCAACGCGGGCTCGATCAGCAGCGGATCTTCGAGGAGCACGGCGTGGATCTCGGCCGCGTGATGATCGGGCATTCGAACGAGACGACCGACCTCGAGTATCTCGAGCGGCTGATCGAGAACGGCTCCTACGTCGGCTGGGACCGCTGCGAGCTCGACATCGCTACTACTACGTCCTGCACCACCCGCAGTTCTCCACCGAGAAGGTCGCGGCGGTGCGCTGGGCGTCATATGGCGGCGCGCCAATTGCCCCTGCGCTCGTTCATCAAATCAAGGAGCGGTTCGATCACGCGCGCGTCGGCAACGGCTTCGGTTTGACCGAATGCACCTCGATCGCCACGTTCCTGCCCCACGAATGGGCGGCCGACCAGGCCGACTCGGTCGGCTTCGCCGCGCCGCACACAGAGGTGACGATCGATCAGCCCGATCCGGAGACCGGCATCGGCGAGGTGCTGATCCGCGGCCAGAGCGTGTGCGCCGGCTACTGGAACAAGCCGCAAGCGAGCGCACAGACTTTCGTCGACGACTGGCTGCATACCGGCGATATCGGCCGCGTCGACGATCAGGGCCTGGTCCATGTGATGGACCGGCTCAAGGACATGATCAACCGGGGCGGCGAGAACGTCTACTGCGTCGAGGTGGAGAACCGCCTGATTGGCGCTCCCGGCGTCGGCGAGGTCGCCGTGGTCGGCGTGCCGGACTCGATGATGGGCGAGAAGGTCGGTGCGGTGATCGTGCCGCTCCCCGGCGCGAGCGTCGATCCTCGAGCCGTCGTTGCCTACGCTCGCGAGCAGCTTGCCGACTTCAAGGTCCCGCAGTTCATCGCCGTGCGAGACGAGCCGCTCCCGCGCAATCCGAGCGGCAAGATCCTGAAGTCGCGCTTGCGTGAGACGAACTTTGGAGAGCCGGTCTGCTGAACTACGGGTTTCGGGCGTATGACCGACTCGGCGGCACCACCGTACAAGCGCTACCAGGCGCGCAATCGGACCTCACGGATCCGCGTCGCCGTGCTGGCGATCGTCGTGTTCGCCGTCGTGCTCTGGGGTGGCTACGTTGAGCACTGGTCCTGGACGGGGATCAACCGGCACACGGCGACGCTGTGGAACTGGCTGCATCTGCTGCTGGTTCCATGCGTCCTCGCGATCCTGCCGCTCTGGATCAGCCGCAAAACTCGCCTGACCGAGCGGCACAAGCGCTGGAGCCTGATCGCGTTCAGCGTGTTCGCCGCGATCGTCCTGCTCGGCTATATGGTTCCGTGGGCCTGGACGGGCTTCACCGGCAACACGCTGTGGGATTGGCTCGGACTGATCGCGCTTCCGGTCGCCGTCGCACTCGCGCCCGTCTATGACGAGCTTCGGCGCACATGGAGCCGCCGTCATACGCTGATCGCTGTCGGCCTGCTCGGCACGTTCGCGCTCCTCATCCTCGGTGGCTATCTCGCCAAATGGTCGTGGACGGGCTTCCACAACAACACGATCTGGGACTGGCTGCGTCTGCTGTTGCTACCACTTCTGATCCCGACGGTCGTCGTCCCTACGTTGAAGCCGTTGGCGATGGCGGGCGTCACCGTGATGGGTGAGAGCAAGCCCGAGGGCGAGCAGCCCAGCGCCGAGACGGAAGGTCGACCCGAGCACGCCAGCGTCGGAGCCGACGGCTAGTGGCCCGGATCCCCTATCCCGATCCAACGCAGTCCCCAGAGCGCGTCCGCGAGGCGCTCGCAGGTCTCCCGCAACTGAACATCTTCCGGATGCTCGCGCACGCCGAGACCGCGTTGCGTCCGTTCCTGCGCTTCGGCGGCGCGATCCTGACCGAGCTCCAGCTCGATCCCAAGCTGCGGGAACTGGCGATCCTCCAGGTCGCCGCGCAAGCCGGCGCCCGATACGAGTGGGTCCAACATACGGCGATCGCGCGTCATCTGGGGGTCACCGATGAGCAGATCGCCGCGGTGCAGCAGGGCGAGCTGACCGCCGCCTCGCTGAACGAAACCGAGCGAGCTGTCGTGCAATTCGCCGCCGAGGTGCTCGAGGGGCCTCGTGTCAGCGACCCGACGTTCGCGGCGGTCAGCGAGCGACTGAGCTCTCGGGAGATCGTCGAGCTGCTGCTGACAGTCGGCGAATACCTGATGCTGGCGCGCGTGATGACCACGCTCGAGCTCGAAATCGACGACGCCGCCGGGAGCCAGGTCTTCGACGCCTCGCGCGCGCGAGACTCCTGAGGAGCGCCGAGGATGTGGCGCACTGCCGCTTCGGTCGGTGATCTTGCGTGGTCCAATCTCGTCACATTGATCGCACCTGATTCGTCACCTCTATGACGCATTCGACAGCGGAGATGTGACAGCCTGTACTGCCCAGCTGTTGCCGTCGGGGTCGCTGAAGAACACAAACCGCCCCCAAGGAAAGTCCTGGATCTCGCTGACCGCGACGCCGCGCTCGCTGAGCTGCGCATGCGCTGCCTCGATGTCCGCCACCACGAGCTGCAACCCCTTGACCGAGCCCGGAGGCGAATCGACGATCCCGGTGCCGATTGCGATCGAGCATGCTGAGCCGGGCGGCGTCAATTGCACAAACCGCAGCTCGTCGCTGACACGATGATCATGGTCGGCGTTGAAGCCGGCCTGCTCGGTGTAGAACGCCTTGGCCCTGTCGACGTCAGAGACAGGAACGGCAACGAGCTCTAGCTTGAAGTCCATCAGGGTCCTTTCGGTTGGGTGGATGTGGAGCGGAACAGAGTGCTCCGTTCCAACGGCGTCCAGGAATACTACCAGAGCGGAATGCTCCGTTCCAACAAGCTGGCGAGAGTTCTCGACCCACTACCGAGGTCAGTAGCGACGCGCCGCCGAGATATTCTCGTAGCAGATAGTCCGGCTACCGACATACCTCGTGGTATCCTGTCAATATGGCTGTCGAAGCTCCAACTCAGGTTGATCGCGACGCACGCAGCTGCGGCTGCCTGGCGACGAATCTCGGATGGTTGCTGTCGCAGATCGAGCACGCGTACGCAACGGAGATGGCCGCGGCGCTCGCGCCGCTTGGCCTCGGCTCGCGCGGGTACTGCGTGCTGGCCTCGGCGATGGGTGAGGCACTGACCCAGACCCAGCTCGCCGGTCTCGTCGGCGTGGACAAGACCACGATGGTCGTGACCGTCGATGAGCTCGAGCGGCTGGGCCTCGCGGAACGGCGCCCTTCGGCGTCAGACCGGCGCGCCCACGTGATCGCCGTGACCGAGGCCGGGGAGCGCAAGGTCGCCGAAGGCCAGGAGATCATCGAGCGCGTGCAGGACGAGGTGCTCAGCGCACTGCCGCCGGGAGAGCGCAAGGCGTTCCTCTCGGCGCTGACGCGCCTGGTCACAGGCAGGCTGTCCGAGCCCGTCGAGTGCCACCCTCCCCTGCGCCGTCGCGAGCCGCGCTAGCGCAGCATTGCGCGTTCAGCTCTCGGACAGCGCCACGACACTCGCCGGGGCGCAGGCTCCGTGCACGACCGTCTCGCCGCCTCCAGGAAGCGGCTCGCGCGCGAGCGAGATTCGACGTGCCGACCCGGGCCCGATCACCAGCAGGGGCTCATAGACACCGAATGGCTCGCCACAGACGGGGCACACTTGGGCACGTTCCATGGCGGTTGATGATCGACGTTGCGCGATCGTCTGTCATGCGTAGTTTTCCGCCTGATCGCTTCGGAATCGCCGAGGCGGTTAGGCTCGGGGCGTGACGCTCGAAGCCCTGACGGACCTCCGGACCCCGTGGTGCATCCACGTGGTCGCGACCCTGCGCGTCGCTGATCAGATCGCGGCCGGCGCCGACCTCTCTCTGCTGCGCAAGGTCCTGAACGACTGGCCCGGCGAGGAGACCTGACCGTCGCGATCCTGCGCCGCTGCGCCGAAGCTGCCCGGCCTGCCGGCCGGATTCGTCGTTGAGTGCCGGCCGCTTCAGTAGCCCGCGTCCGGCGCGGACTCGGTTTCGGGCTCGAGCACGCCCGAGACCGTTCCCGCAAGCTGCGGGGCGTGTACCCGAAACCACCGCAGCACGCCCCGGACCGTGCGCCGGTTTGGTTGCTCGCAGACGATCGCCTGTTCGAGCTGCTCGGCTTGCGCCAGCGCCTCGTCGCGCAGTTCGCCGGGGATCTGCTCGGCGATCGTCGCCTTCAGCTCGGCGAAGACCGCGGCCACCTTTTCGGGAGACAATCCGGCCCGCTGACCGACCGCGTTGCGGTCGCCGGCGGTCATCTGGCTCTGCTTGAGGCTGCCGACCTGGATGTTGAATTTTCCGGCTACTGCCATCGGATCACTTCACGCTCGCGTCGTCGCCGCCGCCGCCGTCCCCGCCCGGTGATAGGCCCCGACCACCCCAGAAAGGTCCGCCTGCTCCCAATTGTCCGATGTTGTGGCGCGTGAGCTCTGCTCCTTCCGTGTCGCCAATCTCCGTGCGTATCGCCAATGCCTCATGCAGCCGCCATCCGGCCTCCCCGGTATCCCCCACACAGATCGCTAGGCTCCCGAGCTGGTGCAGCATGTGCGCTTGCGCGTGATCGTCCGCGAGTGACCGAGCTGCCTCCAGCCCGGCGTACAGAACCCGCCTCCAGCTGACCCACGCACCGGTGTGGGGCGATAGCGGCATCGGTCGCAGCCGCGGGCGATCGATCTCCCCGACCTGGAGAACCGTGAGCTTCGCGCCGCTCGCGGTCTGGATCGTTTTGTAGTCGCCGATCACAACCTGGCCGGATGTGACGTCGCTGACATGCAGATTGATCGTGGGTGGGGCTAGCTGCGCGGAGATTTACCAACGATATGGCCCCAGTGCGGCTCCTCGATGTGACCTTTGTCGCACAAACGCGAACACACCGCCGAGGCGGTGTGTTCGCGTCCTGACCGGAGGGGCGGCCGGCGACCTCGAGGGCGGGAGGTCTCCGGCCCGCTGGGGGTAGCCGGGGTAGCTGGGGGTAGCTGCTGTTCGCTCGGGTTAGCTCGGGTTAGCCGAGGAAACCGGTGTAGCCGGCGAAGCAGTCGTGCGCCGAGGATCCGTTGCCGGAGGGCCAGTTGACCCCGTCGTTGTAGAACACGTCGACTTCCTGCCCGTCGGCGGCGATCTCTGTCGAGGAGCTCGCGCTCCCGACCTGGTCGAAGTCGCCGGCGTTCAGCGTGTGGTCCGCGGTGGTGTCCATCGCGTCGCTGTTGGTGTGGATGTTCACGAGGTTTCCTGCAGCCTGGGGCGGGTTGCCGTCGAGACCGGCGGTCGTGTCGGCGGTCACGTCAAAGGTCACCTGCTGGGCGCCGCTCGTGCCGCTCGGGTTCGTGCAGCTCGCCGTGAACTTGAAGTGGCCGGCCTTGCCGAGGGTGACGGTCTGGCCGATGTTGATGAAATGCTCGCCGCCCGAGCTCACGACATGCTTCGCCAGCAGGTACGAGTGCGCGTCGATGCCGCCAAGGTGCCTGGCGTTGTTGGCCGTCGACTGTGAGATCAGCTGCTTGACATTGTGCTGGCTGCCGCTCCAGTTCGAAGCCGCGGCGACGCCGCCGACTGCGAGGAACATGGCCGCCGTGCCGACGACGAGCGACGGCGAGGGAAGACGGAAAAGTCTCATCGAGAACCTCCGGGTCATATTGGACTGGACTGACGGCTCCGCGGGTCGCATCACCGTCGAGGGGGCATGCTGGGGCTAAACGGCGGCCTGCG
Source organism: uncultured Solirubrobacterales bacterium (assembly GCA_963794285.1). GTDB lineage: Bacteria > Actinomycetota > Thermoleophilia > Solirubrobacterales > Solirubrobacteraceae > Palsa-465. The sequence goes on along the minus strand of CAWCDS010000003.1, from coordinate 158,383 downwards.
CATCGGGAACTCGGACGAGCTTCGGTTCACCGCTTTAGCTCGAGATGAGTGTTCCTTTAGGAAAGGTGCCGATCGTTTAGGCGCGGTCAGGCGATCTTTAGACTGATCGACTGACTCGGCGAGGCGGCCACAAGACGCTTAGGCGTAACGCCGGCGCTTGAGTCAGAACGAGCCTCAGGTGATCTCAGAAAACGACCCACGGATGGCCGACACTGCCGACAGCCTGATCGGAAATCTTCCGGCGCAGCTGACGCGACTCGTCGATCGCCAGGAGGCGCTGTGCGACCTCGTCTCGCTGATCTGGAGAACGCGGCTGCTGACGCTGTCGGGCCCGGGCGGAGCGGGCAAGACTCGGCTCGCGATCGCGCTGGCCGAGAACGTTCGCGCCGACGTCGTCGGCGGCGCATGGTGGGTGGACTTGTCCGCGACCGTCGACTCGGCGTCGGTCGCGCAGGTGATTGCGAGCACGCTGCTGCCGGGGGAGCCGGCCAATGACGCGACGCCCGCGGCGCTCGCGCGGCGCTTGCACGAATCGTCGCTGCTCGTGCTCGACAACTGCGATCAGGTGCTCCCCGGGTGCGCCGACGTGGTCATGAGCCTGCTGGGGCGCTCGCAGTCGCTGCGCGTGGTCGCGACCAGCCGCCAGCCGCTGGGAGTTCCGGGCGAGCAGGTGTTCCGTGTGCCCGGCTTGGAGGTCGAGGAGGAGGGCCACCTGTCGGACGGGGCAGGACCGGATCGGAGCGGTGGAGCCGTCGAGCTGTTCATCGAGCGCGCCCGCGAAGCCTCGAGCACGTTTGACCCGCAGGGGCCGGGAGTGCGCGAGGCGGTTGGGCAGATCTGCGAGTGGCTGGACGGCATGCCGCTCGCGATCGAGCTCGCGGCGGCGCGGGTCCCGGTCCTCGGAGTGGCCCAGATCGCCGAGCGGCTGGAGCGCGACTCGAGCTTCCTACGTCACTCGAGCCGGGCCGCACCCGCACGTCACCGGACGCTGCAAGACACGCTCGATTGGAGCCATCAGCTGCTCGAGCCCGACGAGCAGCGCCTGCTTCGCCGGCTCAGCGCGTTCAGGGGCAGCTTCTCGCTGGGCGCTGCCGAGGCCGTCTGCGGCGACGCCGAGCTCGCGACCGACGACGTGCTGCACCTGATCGGCGTGCTGGTCGACCGCTCGTTCGTTCAGGTCGTCGAACACGGCGAGGAGCCGCGCTACCGGCTGCTCGCGACCGTCCGTCAATATGCCGCCGCTAAGCTCGCCGACAGCGGCGAGACCGAGACGATCCGCAAGGAGCATGCGACCTTCTTCTTCGGCTGCGCCGAGCAGGCTCGAATCGGTCTCGCCGGCAGCGATCAAGTCCGCTGGCTGGAGCGCCTCGAACTCGATCACGACAACCTGATCGACGCGCTCGAGTGGCACCTCGTGAAGGTGCCACTGCTGGCCGCACGGTTCGCCTCGATGCTGTGGCCGTTCTGGTATCAGCGCGGGTACTACCGCGAGGCTCGCGGCTGGTTCGAGCGGACGCTCGCAGCCGCCCCTGAGCTGCCGCTCGATGCCCGCGCCGACGTCCTGATCAGTGCCGGCGAGGTCGCGTTCCTGCAGTGTGACTATGAGCTCGCGGCCGACCACCTGCAGGGAGCTCTGAGCCTCGAGCCGGACGATCGCCAGGCCGCGACCGCGTTGCAGCGGCTTGGCTCGATCGCGCGTGAGCAGGGCCGATTCAGTGACGCGCGCGCGCTGCACCAGCGTTCCCTCGCCATCTGGGAAGACCTGAACGATCCGCGCGGCGTCGCCTCGTCGCAGAACTACCTCGGCTTCGTCGAATGGCTCTCGGGCGATCCGTTCGCAGCCGAGCCGTTGTGCGCAGCGGCGCTGGCAGAGTTCGATCGGACGGGCAATCTCCAGGACGCAGCCGTGACGCTCGTGAGCCTCGGGGCAAGCGCGCTGTACCGCGGCGAAGTTCAGCTGGCCGACGAGCGACTGGACCGCGCGCTGTCGATCTCTCGCAAGCTCGGCTTTCAGGAGGGAATCGCGTGGTCTTTGCACGAGCTCGCGATCGTCGGTCGGCGCCGGCGGCGCCCGGTCCGAGAACAAGCGATGATGCTGCGCGACGCTCTGCTCGTGCACCGCCAGCTCGGCGACCGCTGGCGTGTGGCGAGCGTACTCGAGGAGCTCGCCAGCTCGCTGCTCGTTCGGCAGGATCCGGGGGCCGCGCTCGAGACACTGGCGAGTGCCGATGCGCTGCGAGACGCGCTCGGCGCGCCGGTGCCGCCGGCTGAGATGCCGGATCGGGAAGCGACCCTCGGACGCTGCAGGCGCAAGCTGAGCAGTGCGGCCTTCGCCGCGGCCTGGGTTGAGGGTCAGGCTCGGGAGCTCGACAACGCGATCGACCTCGTCGTCCAGGCGATCGACGAGCTGGCCGGCGCGGTCGCCCAACGGCGGGACCGGCAGACTGCGCCGATCCTCACCCCGCGAGAGCTGGCGGTGCTCGAGCGTCTGAGCGAGGGCCAGACCAACCGCGAGATCGCCGCCGCGCTCTACATCAGTCCGAGCACCGCCGGCGTCCACATCTCCAACATCCTGCGCAAGCTCGGCGCCAAGCGCCGCGTCGACGCCGCCGGCCTCGCGCACACGATGGGGCTGCTAACCGCTCGATGACGGTCAACTAAAAGACGCCCGTCGGGCCGATCTCGAAGTGATCGGCGGGGAAGTCCTGACGGGACAGCGTCGCGACCAGTCTTGCGCTCGCATTGCTGGGATCCGGCCGTGGCAATCCATCGCTGAGCGCGATCGAGAACCAGCGTCCCTTGACGACCCGGCCGGCGGGGTCAAGCGTGACCCGCAAGACCGCACTCTCAGACAGCACTCCCCCACCGGCGAGCGTGTGGTAGCCGACGAAGTTGCCCAGCGAATACGCGATCAGGCGGCCGCGGTAGCGCTCGACGCCTCGGATCACGTGGGGCCCCGAGCCGAGCACGATCGAGGCCCCGGCGGCGATCATCGCGTGGGCGAAGGCTCGCGGGTCCCCGCGGTCCTCCCCGAGGTAGGTTTCCGTGCCGAACGGGACGTGGAGCGCCCCGGCCCCCTCAGCTCCGGCGTGGATGATCACGACCACGAGCGAAGCGCGCTTGCGGGCGCTCGTGACGAGGGCTTGAGCAGCCGGAATGTTGAGCAGGTCGCCGTCGTAGGCGTACGGCGCGAATCCAAGAAACGCGACGCGCACCCCGGCGACCCGGAGCACTGTTATTTCATCCGGAAACCCGGTGTGGGCGATGTGCGCCGCATCCAGGGCCCCGACCGTCTCCTCGCGCCCCGAGCTGCCGTAGTCCATCGAGTGGTTGTTCGCTTGGTTGAACAAGTCAAACCCGACTCCGTGCAGTTGGCCGGCCACGATCGGCGGCGCTTGAAATGCAAAGCAGTTGCTGGAACCAATGTGGGCGCATTTCGACGCGCCGCCTTCCGACAGCGTGCCCTCCAGGTTGCCGAGCGTCACGTCCGCGTCCTGCAGCAGCTTGCGCACTGGCGCGAGCGCCGCCGGAACGCCTTGGGGTGGCAGTCCGCGCTGCGAACTCAACGCAATGTCGCCGACCCACTCGAGCGAGATCAGGTGGGGAAGCATCGGCTTGCGCTTGTCCGTGGTTGCCGCTGATGCCGGGCCAGCCGACAGCCAGAAGCACGCCAGCACCGCGCTCAGCGCTGCCAACCACACCGTCGCGGGCGGGGCCCTGCTCGGCACCGGGTGCAGTCTACGCGAGCGGTAGCGCGGCGCCGTGCTCTGACTCCGGCCGGGGACCGAAGATCCTCCGTGCGGCTACATCGATTGCGAGATCGTTGATGCTGGCCTCCCGGCGCCGCATGTAGCCGTCGGCGTCGAACTCCCACTGCTCGTTCCCGTAACTGCGCCACCACTGCCCGGAGGCGTCCCGGCTCTCGTACTGGAAGCGGACCGCGATCCGATCGGCAGTGAACGTCCAGAGGTCTTTGCGCAGCGCGTACTCGAGCTCCCGGTCCCACTTGCGCCGGAGGAACGCGACGATCTCGTCGCGGCCGCTCAGGAACTCGTGGCGGTTGCGCCACTGTGAATCTTCGGTGTACGCGCCCGCGACCCGCTCGGGGTCGCACGTGTTCCACGCATCCTCGGCTGCCTGAACTTTCTGGCGCGCAGTTTCCTCGGTGAACGGGGGCACGGGCTGTCGCATCGGCTGTCCTCGTGGTCGTCGTGGATGCACTTGTAGCTTGTATGGTGCTCGACGCCGATGCTTGTCGCAGTGACCGACCACGCGGCTGAGCGCTTTCGCCAGCGCGTGCGCGGAACGCTTGACGCAAAGCTCGAGGTCGCCTCACGCGTGGCGCGTGCCCACGCCGCGGGCCGCGTCGAGGATGGGGCTCGCGGCACCGTCATTGTGCGCGATCTGGAGCGACGCGAGCTGACCTACGTTTGCCGCCCGGACGCGCGCGAGTTGGTTGTCGTGACGCTCTGGGAGGAGGGCGAAGACGCGGCGGTCCCGCGCCAGTTCACCGACGCGTTGCGTCGCGACGATCACCGCGTCGGCTGATTCCCAGGGCTTAGGGTTCGTCGGAGAATTAGTTGTGGGAATTGACGAGTGGCTGGGCGCGACTGGCGCCCCCCGCTTGCCCGACAGTACCCAACGTACACGAGGGCGAGCGGGTGCCGTCAGGCGCGTCCAGACGCCGTCAAAACCGCAGATGATTCTCCGACGGAGCCTTACTGGGTGCTCGCCGCTTCCAGCCACCGCTTGAGCGCATGGCGCCCGACCACGGTGACCTCGCCGTCGGCCGCGATCCAGTCGCGGGCGCGCAACTCCCCAGCGAGACCCAATGCATCACTGGGCCGCGGCCCGTCGCCTTGTGCCGCGAGCGCGTTGCTGCCGGGCTCTACGGTCCAGCGGCCGGAGTCGAGCGCGGCCAGCGCGAGTCCCTGCTCCTCGGTCGGCAGATCGAGGGGATGCGGACCGGCGCTGCGGAGCGGATCGTCCGCGATCCGCGGGTCGTCTGCGATTCGCGGTTCGTCTGGGAACCCCGGGTCGTCTGGGGTCGGCGTCTGGTCGCGTTGAGCGGCGCCCCGCTGGGCCGCATCTTCGCCGAGGTGTTCGACCTGGCCGCGCAGCCATCCACCGGCACTGTCGAACCACTCCCGTGCACGATCCGGATCGACGCCGATCACGCCGGCGATCTCGTCGAGATCCACTTGCTCCATCACTCGCTCCACGGACCGGCTGACCTCGCGCGCGATCTCGCGCATGGTCTCCTCGAAGCTCTCGTTGCCTTCTTCGTTGTTGCTCATGCCTCAATGATCGCACGCGGGCATCGGCGGCCTTGAGGAGTGCAAGAATCCCGGCCGGATGGGATCGCTGAAAGCGAAGGTGACGCTCGTTGCCCGCGGCCCGGCAGCGGCGGTAGTGCTCGATGACGAGCAGGTCAAGACCGTCGGAGAAGGGGCCAAGCGGTTTCCAGTCGCCGCGACGATCAACGGGTACACCTGGCGCACGACGGTCACGCGAATGCGGGGCGAATTCCTGTTGGGCCTCAACCGCGAGGTGCGCGACGGCGCCGACGCTCAGGCCGGCGATACTGTCGAGCTCGAGTTGGAGCTCGACACCGCGCCGCGGGAAGTCGAGGTCCCCGAGGCGCTGTCGAGCGCGCTGGCCGGCGATCGGGAGGCCGCCGCTAGGTTCGAGGCGCTCGCGTTCACACATCGCAAGGAATACGCACGCTGGATCGAGGAGGCCAAGCGAGTGCAGACCCGCGAGCGGCGGGTCGTGCAGGCGCTCCAGATGCTCCGGGAGGGGAAGACGAGAAGCTGACCCGCGGCCAGCGGCCGCCCCATCACGCCCAACCCGATGGACCCGACGGGGGCGCTCATCTGGCCTGGCCCCCGGCGGGGTCGAGTTGTCCTAGCCAGCCGAACGAGTCCTCCGGCCGGCCCGTCGACGGTCGATACTCAAGCCCGATGTAGCCGTCAAAGCCGCGGCGAGCGAGGTGCTCGAACACGAACGGGTAGTTGATCTCCCCGGTTCCGGGCTCGTTGCGAGCGGGCGCGTCGGCGACCTGAATGTGGGCAATCAGATCCCAGTAGCGGTCGAGTGTCGTGGTGATGTTGCCCTCCATCCGCTGCATGTGAAACACGTCGTACAGCAGCCGCACGTTTGGTCGGGCGATGCTCTGCACGAACTCGGCCGATGCGGCTGTGTTCGTGATCAGGTACGGGCCATTGTCAAAGGTGTTGACCGCCTCGATCAGGATCGTCGCTCCCTGCGCGGCGGCTTGGTCGGCGGCCCAAGCGACGTTCTCGCGCGCCCATTGCAGTTGCTCCTCGAGACTGTGCTGCGCGAGGCGAAGTCCCAACAACGCGTTCAGCTGCTTGCAGCCGCACGCGTCGGCGATCTCGAGCGCGAGCGGGACATTGCGCCGAAACTCTTGGAGCCTGGCGGGGACGCCCACGAGACCACGGTCGCCCGCGGCCATGTCGCCGGCATCGAAATTCAGTGCCACCACGCCAACGCCCGCGCCCCGTGTGAGCTCGGGCAGGCGTTCGGCGTCATCGGGCCCTGGCCACCAGAGCTCGACCGCTTCGAAGCCGGCGTCCGCAGCCCTGATCAGGCGCTCCGGCAGAGGCAACTCTGACCACAGCAGGGATACGTTGGCTGCGAACTTCAGGCTCTTGGGGAACATGTTCGTCACGTTGAAGCCAGTGCCGCGCTCAGGGCGCGGACTGGATCACGAAGGCGACATCGTCGAAGTAGCAGTAGGACCAATCCTCGCCGGGCTCGAGCGAGGTGACGATCGGGTGCCCGCTCTCCCGGGCGTGGTGGGAGGCGTGACGGTTTGGGGAGGAATCGCAGCAACCGATCCGGCCGCAGCTGCGGCAGACCCGCAGATGGACCCAGGTTCCGCCAATCGCGAGGCAATCCTGACACCCCGGGATCTGATCAGGCCGCTCGACGAGGACTTGGTCGAGGTGGGTACAGGTGGTCATCCGGTTCTCCTTTGCTATCCGTGATCGCGCCGCAGCGCACCAGCGCTCACACCCAGGGTGACGAACGCGTCAAGGCCTCGCGCGTCGGCGCGCGATTCGTCGGGTGGCGTCGAGCTCCTGATTGCTGGCGTTTAGCCGGGCCGGCCGCCAACGAGCCAGGCCTCTGGCGAGTGGTGCAGCACTAGAATTGGCCCGCCCGTGACACCGGCGGATCAGCAGATGCGTGAAGCGGCCGAGGCGGCCGCAGCGTTGGTGGCACCGCAGATGCGCGTGGGGCTCGGGACGGGGCGTACGGTCGCGTGGTTCTTGCGAGCGCTCGCAGCTCGGGATCTGACCGGTCTGCGCTGCGTCGCGACCTCACCGGAGAGCGAGCGGGCGGCGGCGGCGCTGGGCCTGCCCGTCGAGCAATTCGACGCGCTCGAGCGACTCGACATCGCCGTCGACGGCGCCGACCAGGTGGCCGAGGACCGCTGGGCGATCAAGGGCGGCCACGGAGCCCACCTGCGCGAGAAGATCGTCGCCGCGGCGGCCAAGCGGTTTGTCGTGATCGTCTCCGCGGAGAAGCTGGTTGATCGCCTGCGCCCGCCGGTTCCGCTTGAGCTCCAGCGCTTCGGCCTCCGCTCGACGCTGGCGCAGCTGGGCCAAGCGCAGCTGCGGCCGGGCGCGCCGGCGACCCCCGATGGCGGCATCCTCGGCGACTACGTCGGCCCGATCGACGATCCGGCCTCCCTTGCGCGCGAGCTCGACCGGGTGCCGGGCGTCAGTGGACATGGCCTGTTCGACCCGGCTCTGATCGACAGCGTGATCGTCGGCGGACGCTCGGCCGCCCGGGCATCGTGACGTACAGTCCCGTGCGGGAGTGATCCGTCCCGACCGGCACACGACAAGGAGGCAGAGATGCGAACCACTCCGGAGTTCGTTGGTGGCGTTGACTTTGTTGGTCTCCCCACCCGCGACATTGCCCGCGCAGCCGAGTTCTATGGGGAGACGCTCGGGCTGCCGCGATCGGTCTACAACGAGGAGCGGCACTTCTCCGAGTTCGAGACGGGCAACCTCACACTGAGCGTCTACAACGCCGAGAAGATGGGCATCGGTCATGCGACCAATCCCAATCCGATCGGGCTTCACGTCGATGATGTTGCCGCGACCCGCAAGCTGCTCGAGGAGCGTGGCGTCAGCTTCCACGGCGAGACGATCGACACGGGCGTCTGCCACATGGCGATCTTCGCCGACCCGGACGGCAACAGCCTGATGCTGCACCATCGGTACGCCCCCCGCCACACCGACATCTAGCGCGGGTGGTCGCCGGCTGGACCGGGGGTGGTCGCATTGACGAAAAATACAAATACGGTGGGTTTCACGACCACCCCTCGCCAAGGGGGTCACGTAGCGACCAAAAACTGTTCTTAGCGCCGGCCGTCCAGCCGGATCGTCCACGGATCGATCGCCTCGATCCGCAGATGCGTCTCGCTCCACGGATCCCTGGCGAGCGTGTCCCGGACGGCGTCCTCTGCTCCGGCTTCGACGGCGTGCACGACCCGGCCTTCGTCGGCCAGCGGTCCACCGAGGACGATGAAGCCGGCATCCACCAGCCCGTCCATAAACGCGGCGTGCTCAGCCCAGCCGGACTGCTGCTCGAGCGGCAGCCCGGGCTTCCATTCAGGCCCGGAGCGCCGGAGCACGACGAGGAAGATCGCCACGCTCGTGTTTCTACCAGAGGCGCGGTTTTCGTTCGATGGGGCTCTGGCTGATCGAGCTACGTCGCGTACTCGTCGTGCCGGCGGATCCAGAACTGGGCCGCCCCGTTCTCGTCGCGGCCCTTCGGCGCTCGGTCGAGGATTGGGTAATAGCCCATCAGAAACTCGAGACCGCGAGCTGTGGTCGAGTAGGTGTGGTAGACGACGCCCTGATCGAGCGCGAACGCGCTGAACCCAGGCGCCTCGGACATGTAGCCGACGGCATCTGCGCCGGTGGCCTCCATCATGTGCTCGAGGATCGGGGTGTGCCTGCTGCGAGCCACGGCTCGATCACCGCCCGCGTCTGCTCAGCGGTCCGCGAGAAACCAAAGTCGAGGTTGAAGTCGCTGTCTGCTGATGAGACCCATGGAAAGCTCCAACCCATCCGGCTCTTGTAATCCTGGAGCTTCTCGAGCGACGCGCTCGAGACGTACACCATCGTCACGTCGCGCGCGTTCAGGTGCGAAACCACCCCGTTGACGGCATCTGCGCTCGATGAGCACGTCGGGCAACCGGCCTCGTAGCTGGCCCCGAACATGAAGTGATACATGAGCAGCTGCGAGCGACCGTCAAACAGCTCAGCGAGTGTCCGCGTCCCCCCTTCGGCCTGCAGCCGGTACTCCTTCTCCACCGGCACCCACGGCAGCTCCCGCCGTTGCCGAGCGAGCTCATCGCCCAGCCGGGTGTGCTCCTTCTCGTGTGCCAGCAGCGCCTCGCGCGCGGCTCGCCACTGCTCGCGAGTACCGACCTTGTAATCAGTCACGATCCAACCACCTCCTGTCGTGTTCGCCGATTTCCGGTCCCAACGCATCGCGCACCGCCCCGATCGCACGCTCGATGCCCGCTGCCTCGACGTCGAGGTGCGTGACAAAGCGGAGCGTGTGCCGATCGACGGCGCCAACGCGGACGCCCCTCGTCGCCAGCGCCGAGACGATCGTCGGGGCGTCGTCACACGCGACGAGCACGATGTTCGTCTCGACGGTCTCCGGGTCGACCGCGAGCCCGGAGATGTCCGCCATTCCGTCCGCCAGCCGCCGTGCATTGCGATGATCCTCGGCGAGCCGCTCGACGTGATGGTCGAGCGCGTACAGCGCAGCAGCGGCGAGGATCCCGGACTGTCGGAGCGCTCCGCCCCACATGTGCTTGTAGCGCCAGGCCTCGTCGATCAGTTCTCGCGACCCCGCCAAGCACGCCCCGACCGGCGCGCCGAGGCCTTTCGTGAAGTCGATCCACACGGTGTCGAAGCCGCTCGCATACTCAGCCGCGCGGACCCCGCTCGCGACGACCGCGTTCAGGAGCCGGGCGCCGTCGAGATGCGTGCGCAACCCGTGCTCGTTCGCGACCGAGAGCACTGACCGCAGCTGCGCCAGCGGCCAGATGCGACCGCCCCCGAGATTCGTCGTCTGCTCGATCGACACGAGCCGAGACCGCGGTTGCTTGGGAGCGCCCGGGCGCAGCGCCTGGAGCAGGGTGTCTGCGGTGAACTGCCCGCCGTCGCCGTCGAGCATCTGCACCATCGCTCCGGACAGGGCGGCCGCACCTCCGGCCTCGGCGTGGATCGGATGCGAGGTTCGGTGCAGCAGCGCCTCGTCGCCGCCCGGGCGGATGTGAAGCCGAAACGCGATCGCGTTGCACATCGTGCCCGACGGAAGAAACACCGCGGCCTCCTGGCCCAGCAGTCGCGCGACCCGCTCCTGCAGCGCGAGCGTGGTCGGATCCCGGGAGGACTGCTCATCGCCCACCTCCGCCTCCGCGATCGCGCGGCGCATGTTCGGCGTTGGCCGCGTCTGGGTGTCGCTGTAGAGGTCGATTTCCAGGGGCGGCAGTGTCACCCGCTTACAGGACCTTTGCCAGCCGTACCTCGCCGGCCTTCTGAGGATCCAGCAGCGCCTCGAGCGCCGCGTCGTACGACGGCAACGACAGCACCGCGCCGTCGTGCAGGACCATCAGATAGCGATCCATGGTCCGCAGGAATGCACGGTCGTGGGAGACCGCGACGACCGTCCCCTCGAAGCGCTCGAGCGCTTGTTCGAGCGCCTCGGAGGAGTCGATGTCGAGATTGTCGGTCGGCTCGTCGAGCAACAGCAAGTTGTGTCCTTCCAGCTCCAGCACGAGAACCTCGAGGCGCGCCTTCTCGCCGCCGCTCAACACGTCGTAAGAGCGCTGCGCGGCGTCGGCGAGTCCGTAACGGGCGAGCGCTCCCATCGCGGCCTGCACGCCCCCGCCGCGGACGCGCTCGAGGGCAGCATCGATCGCGCTGCGGCCGGCCAAGTCATCGCGCGACTGAAGCTGTGTGAAGAAGCCGCTCGATACCCGCGGTCCGACGACGAGCTCACCAACGTCGGGATCTCGCGCGCCAGCCAGCACCCGCATCAGCTCGCTTTTCCCGGATCCGTTTGGTCCGATCATCCCCACGCGCTCACCGAAATGGATCTCTTCAGAGAACGCGGACACGAGCCCATCGATGCCGAGCGAGCGCAAGTCGAGTACGCGCCGCGCCGAGTCGCCGCCACGCATCCTCACGGTGATCGCACTGTCGATCACGGGCGCCGGGGGCGGGCCGGCGTCAGCGAACCGGCGCCACCGGGTCTCCGCTGCGTCGGCCTTCTTGGCCCAGTCACTCGAATACCGCGCGCGCTCCTTGAACGTCTTCATCAGCCTGTACAGGCGGCGCTCCTCATCGCGCCAGCGCTTGACGGCGTCCCCGAGCCGCCGCTGGCGATCCTCGCGCGCACGCGGATAGCTCGCGTACGAGCCGCCGTGGACCCAGGCCCCGTTGCCTTCGAGCGTCACGATCGAGTCAACGGCGCCGGACAGAACCTCCCGGTCGTGGGAGATCATCAGCACCGTCTTCTTCGATTCGCGCACGCGGCGCTCCAGCGCAAGTTTCGCCGGCACGTCGAGAAAGTTGTCCGGCTCGTCGAGCAACAGCACGTCTGCGTCCGAGGCGAACAGGACGTCCAGCACGAGTTGCTTACGCTCGCCGCCTGAGAGGGTGACCGCCGGGCGGTCTGCCAGCTCGGCGAACGGGGCGCGGACAATCCGGCGGCAGGCTGCATCCCACTGCCCCTCGAGCTCGTAGCCGCCGAGCGCCGAGAAGTCGGCAATCGCCGTCCCGAGTCTGATCCCGGCGGCGTGGTCGCCGGCTGCAAGCTGCGCCTCGGAGATCAGCACCTGTTCCCCCGCCAGGCGCACGGACGACGGCGCCAGCGAGAGCAGCAGTTCCCGCACGGTCCCCGATTCATCGGAGACTCCGACGTCCTGCGGCATATAGCCGGCGATCCCGCCGACTGAGGCATCACCCTCGTCGGCGCTCAGTACGCCGGCGAGCACTTTGAACAGCGTGCTCTTGCCGACGCCGTTGGCTCCGACGAGCCCGACGTGCCGGCCCTCCGAGATGCGGAACGAGACATCGGAGAAGAGCAGGTCTCCACCAGGGTGTGCGTAAGCAAGGCGGGAGACAACCACGTGTCCCATGCGCACAATGGTCGCACGATGCCGGGAGGTGCCCGCTGCGAGCTGCTCCGCAGCGCGCCAACTAGAGACCGCCGAACCGCCCCGCAGCGGCTACTGTGCTCACATGTTCGGCCGGCGCAAAGACGACGAGGATCCGTTTGCGGCGCTGAAGGACGGCGGCACCTACCAGAGCCAGCCGACGACCGTTCCCGACGTCGGCGCCGGTGGTCTCCCCGGTCAGTCCAGTCAGTCGGTGACCGCGCCCAGCGTGAGCGCGTCGCCCGGGATCGCCGCACCGCCGCCGGCACTGCCGGCACTGCCGGCACCGCCGGCGACGCCACTCGGCTCGCTGCCTGCGCTCCGACCCAGGCAGAGCCGGCGCTATGGCGGATCTGGGAGGGGGCCGATGATCCTGCTGAGACTGGCCATCCCGGCTGTCGTGATCGCCGCAATCGCGATCCCGGCGATCAACATGAGACACAGCATCCATTCGTTCAGCGTCCCGTCGTTCAGCACGCCTTCCAGCATCCCAGCGACGCCGACCCCCGCGCCGGCGCGCTCAGTCTCCTACCTGACCCCACGCGGAGTGCGCGCCGGGCTCGCGCGCATCTCGAAGCTTGCACCGGGAGCGCGGCTGACCCTTCTGCGCGTCGATGGCCACTCGCTGAGCGCGATCGCGACCCTCCATGGCCGCGGCGCCAAGTTGATCTACTTCGGGCCGACCGGCACGACGGTGACGGGCACGGCCTCTCCGGGCCAGGACCCGATTGCGCTGTCGCAGATCAGGCCGAACGTTGTCGGGCGGCTGATGGCGGCGATGCATGCCCGCTTCCACGTCCCTGCGTCCCGGATCGACTACATGGTGATCAGCTCCCCGCCGGGGCTCTCACCACACTGGATCATCTTCTCCAAGGCCCCGGCGCGCCATGGCTATTCGGCCGCACTCGGCGGCGCCAATCCGGCCCAGCTTCCGGGCTGATGCAACCAGCTCAGAACAGCTCGCGCCAGCTGAACTGCGGCGCGTAGCCGAGCACGGTCCGGGCCTTGCTGATGTCGAGCAGGGTGTCGTATCCATCGACGTGCTCGGCGACCGGCACGCCCGGGAAGACCTCGGCCATCAGCTCGCGGCTTGGGCGCTTCATCACCGTGTCGGCTGCGGCGATGATGAAGCTGTCGGTCCCTTCGATGTCGGCCTCGAGCGCCAGCCGAACGCTCTGCGTGACGTGGCTCTCATCGACGTAGCCCCACAGATTCCACTTGCGCAGGTGCGGATCGTCCCAGAAGGTCGGAAACCGCTCGTAGTCCGATCGGACCATGATGTTCGAGAACCGCAGCCCGATGATCGTCGTCCCGTTCCAGCGGTGCAACTGCCGGGCCATCTCCTCGCCGAGCACTTTCGAGAGTGCGTAGCTCGTCTCCGGGTACATGTGCGCTTCGTCGACGGGAACGTAGTCGGGCGGACGCTTGAACGGAAGGCCCAGCGTCGTCTCGCTTGACGCCCACACGACCCGCGGCAGCCCGAGCCGCGCAGCAGCGGAGAAGACCGTGTACGTGCTTGTGATGTTGGTCCGGAACACCTGATCGGATGTGGCATGGGCAGGCGAGGGGATCGCGGCGAGATGCACGACCGCCTCGATTCCAGGCAACGTGTCGCCTCCGCTCAACGCCTCCAGCGTCTGCCCGAAGTCGGTCACATCGGCGCGCAGAAACGGGATCGCGGCCTCCGGATGCGGCGACTCCGGAGACGGCACGAGATCGATGTTGAGGACCTGATGCCCTCGTTCATGCAGGTCACGCACAACCACGCGCCCGGCCTTACCACTTCCACCCGTCACAGCGATCTTGGTCATCCAGGAAGCTTTAGCAGAGCGCCGATGCAACGGTCCCGCCGAGCGTCATCCGGGCGCCCGGCTAGCCGCGTGTCGGCGGTGAGAGATCGGGTTGCTCCGCGGGTCGCCAGCCGGGGCCCTTGAGCGCAAGCGCCAGCCGCGTGCGCCAGCCCCGCGCACGGCGCAGATCGTGCATGAGACCGGTGTACTCGTGGAACGCGACGCGCATCGGATGGAAGGTGCGGATGTTCTTTGTGAGCCCGTAGCGGACGCGTTCGCCCTCCGGGGCAAAGGTGCCGAACAGGCGATCCCAGATGATCAGGATCCCGCCGTAGTTCTTGTCCAGGTAGACGTCGTTTGAACCGTGGTGGACGCGGTGGTGCGACGGGGTGTTGAAGATCGCCTCATACACGCGCGGCATCCGCCCGATCCGCTCGGTGTGGATCCAGAACTGGTAGATCAGGCTCCAGGACTGGGCGAGCAACACCATCCACGGCGCGAAGCCGACCAGCGGCAGCCACAGCCAGAACGGGAAGTAACGTACGTGGCGAGCACGACGAGCTTCCACGCGACGTTGATGGCGACGTTGCCGAGCCCCATCGTCATGCTGGTCCGGGTGTCGCGCAGCTCGTAGCCGACAAGGTCCATGTCCTCGCCGAGGTGGCGATAGGAGATCGCCTCGGCGATCAGCAACAGGACGAAGAACGGAATCGCGTAGTACAGGATCGCCGCCACTTCTCAGGTCTCCTTCAGGATCGAGCTGCTCAGCAGGTTCCGGGCGCGGCGCTCGGCGCTCTCCTCATCGCCGTCCGCGACGGCGACGACCAGCTCCCTGACGAGATCGATTGCGCGCAGCTCCGCGGCGATCAACGACGGGTCGAAACGCAGAACTCGCTGCCCGGCCAGCAGCGTGTTGAGCGCAAGCCGATAGGCGACGTTGCCGGATGCATCGACGATCGCCTCCCACAGGCGCTCGTAGATCTCGTTGCGGTCGTCGAGATCGGGCTCGGCCGCCAGCGCGGCAGCGCGCGCGAGGAGCTCCGCGCGGACGACGGCGGTGGCCCGGCGAGCGCACAGGCGCGCCGCGTCGGCGCCCACGCAAGCGCGCATTTCGAGCGTCGCGCGCGGCAGTTCCAGCTCGTCCGGCGCCTCACCGGTGCCCGCAAGCTCGACCAGCAGGTCGAGGCCACCCTCGCGGCGCCAGTCGCGCACGCGAGTCGCGCCGCCCTGGCTGATCTGCACGAGGCCGGCCTGCTGGAGTCGCTTCAGCGCCTCGCGGACGGCGTGGCGATTGGTGCCCAGGCGCTCGCTCAGCACCCGTTCGGAGGGCAGCGGCGAGCCCGGCGGGTAGCTGCCGGCGAGGATCTCGGCCCGCAGCGCAGCATGGATCTGTGAGGACAGAGGCGGGTGTGCGGTGGACATCGAGCGCTGGTTATACCAGTTGTGTGGACTGGTTGTACCAGTCCACACAACTCAGATCTCGGATCTCGGTTCTGTCAGCTGACCGGCTCGAGCGCCTTGTCGCAACGGCGGCCCGCTCCCGGCGAGATCAGCGCGAAGCGTCGACTTCAACCACGAGCGCCGGATCGAACCCGGCCACCGGGTCGTTCGGGTAGCCCGACGGATTGCTGAGGATGCGCGTGCCGCGCACGTCGAGGTCCGCGAAACGGTGGGTATGGCCGTAGATCCAGAGCGCGACCCTGTCGGCACCCATCAGGTCGGTCACATCGCTCGCGAACGCGCCGGCGAGCGCGCGCATCTCTGCTGTCGCGGGACGCGTCCGGATCAGCGGCGCGTGATGTGTGACGACGACGGTGGGGCCGTCATGTGGATGGTCCAGACGCGCCTTGAGCCAGCGCCGGCTGGAGAGATGGAGCATCCGTGTGTCCCGGGCGGCAAGCGCACGCTCGCCCGGCCCGAACCGGATCAGCTCGTAGTCGTTGACAACGAGCTCGCACAGTCGCATCGCTTCGGCCCTGCGTTCGGAACCGTCGAAATCGAAGTCGCTCCACAGCGTGCAGCCGAGGAAGCGAATGCCGCCGAGGATCACCTCCTCGTTCTCCAGCACGCGGACCGCTGAGCCGTCCGCCGCCCGGCGCAACTCGTCGATCAGCCCGGGAATCTCGTGGCCATAAAACTCGTGATTCCCGGCGACGTAGAGCACAGGGCGCCCGCTCCCCCAACCGCGGGCCCATTCAACGCCCCCGGTCCCCCCGGCGATGTCCCCTGCCAGCACGATCAGATCGGCCTCGACGGGGTCAGGGATCAACGGCCGGCGTTCGAGGTGCAGATCGCTGAGCACGTGCAAACGCACGGCCTACATGATGCCCGCGCCCGCTCGTGCGCCTGCCTGATCGATCGGCACGATCTCCCGGCCAAGCGGCAACAACGAGATCGGGATCAGCTTGAAGTTCGCGAGTCCGAGCGGGATCCCGATGATCGTCAGACACAACGCGATCCCGGTGATCAGGTGCCCGAGCGCCAGCCACCAGCCGCACAGCACGAGCCAGAGCACGTTCCCGATCCCCGAGGCAACGCCCGCGTCGGCGCGCTTTACGACCGTCTTGCCGAACGGCCACAGCGCGAACATTGCGATCCGCAGCGCCGCGATCCCGAACGGGATCGTGACGATCAGGACGAAGCAGATCAGCGCCGCGAATGCATAGGCGATCGCCATCCACACGCCGGCAAGAACGAACCAGATGATGTTGAGCAGGAGGCGCATGACGGTTCTGGCTAGGTGTCCAGGTTCTCGACGATCTCATTCGCGCGCGACCACTGCTGCGGCGGAACGACGAGGTAGATGTCGCCATGGCCGAAGCGATCAGGTGGGTGATCCGCAACGCAGGCCGCGTCGACGCCGAGACCCCGGAGCTGGTCACGCCAGGCCAGCGCCGTCTCGCGCTCTTCGAACGTGCTGACCGTCTCCCAGCCGTCCAGACGCGGGTCGCCGATCGAGATCGCGGCTTCCTTTGCGGCGCGGCCCTTGAAGAAACGCGAGATCGGCACTACTGGAGCGTACGCCTCGGGACCGCCATGCAGGCCGCGGGCTTCGGTAACAAGTTTGTTACGGTAACATAACCGCTACCGAATACCAACAGGAGAGTGAATGAGCACCGGCACCGGAACGCGCGAGGATCCCTGGGTGTTGCAGACGCCACCGGGAACGTCCGAGTACCAGATGTATCGCGACGAGTCGGCGGATCCGCCGACGTTGGTCTGCGTCGTGGGGAAGACAACGCTCGGCTACCAGCTTCGATGCATCGAGGACTTGCACGCGATGCTCGTGGCCCACGGTGACTGGGTCGCGCTCGGCAGCGCCGATGAGCAGAAGCCGGCGGCGGAGGGGACCGTCGAGGCTTGGGCGCGGTCGGACTCAAACCCAGTCGGGGGTTTCTACGGCCTGAAGAAGGGACTGCGCGGGCGCTTTGGCATGTACGTGCCCCCGCTGATCGAGGCGCTCGGGCTGGCGGAGCTCGAGCACAACGCTCGCAACAACCGGATGCGCGCGCTGGCTTTGAGTTAGTAGAACGCGCGGCGTTGACGCCGGCGCGCGCACTGAAGAGAATCGGCCGATGACTGTCACGAGCCTGATTCGCACCCCGGAAGAGATCACGGCGCTACGCGCCTCCCAAATCTGCGAGGACGAGCTGCAGCGCTTCAGGGTCACCGTCGCCGGCTCGGCCCAAGCCCATACGGACCAGTCAGCGCCGCTGCGCGGCGAGCCCGGCGAACCGGTCGCGATCGCGCTCGATCTCGTCTGGGAGACCGACGGGAACCCCTATGCGTGGCGCCAGTCCACGCGGTACGAGATCCCCTGCCGAGTGTCGGGCACGGTGCGCGTCGGCGAGGAGCAGATCGAGTTCTCCGGCCAGGGCCAGCGCGATCACTCTTGGGGCGCGCGCGACTGGTGGGCCGTCGACTGGATGGGGAGCGCACTGCATTTCGAGGACGGCACTCACACGCACGCCGTCGGGGTACCGCAGATGCCCGGCTACGGGGTCGGCTACACGCAACGTGACGGAGCGCTGATCGAGATCGAGTCGTTGCAAGCGACCGAGGAGATCGATGACAGCGGCCTGATCACGAGCGCGCGCATCGTCTCAGGGCCCGAGGAACTGGCGATCGAGGTGCGGTCGCGTTCGGCGCACTGCGCCTGCAAGCACCTGATGGACGGCTCTCGCTGTTCCCCCGTGCGATGTGCCGCGTCCGCACCGCCGACGGCCGCAGCGGCAGCGGCTGGGTGGAGTGGAACCGGGTGCAGCGATAAGCCGTCGAATCCAATACGATCGCCCTCGATGTCCGAGATCCGCATCATCACAGGCCTGCGCGCAAGCATCGGCGCCGGCGCTTGGCTCACACCGCGGTTGGCCGGAAAGATGTTCGGCCTCGATCCGGACGCAAACCCGCAGCTCCCGTACGTCGCGCGGCTGTTCGGTGTGCGTGACGTTGCGCTGGCCGCCGGCCTGACAATGAGTAGCGGTCAGAGCCGACGGGTGTGGTTGCAACTGGGCATCGTCTGTGATGTGGCCGACACCGTCGCCGGACTCATCGCTGGGCGCAATGGCACGCTGTCAAAGCGATCCACGGTTCTCGTCACCGCGCCGGCACTGCTGGGGATCGGCCTCGGCATCGCCGCACTGAAGGCCGAAGAACAAGACGACGTCGCGCCGGCGGCGTAGTCAGCCGCCCTGCAGGTCAGGGCGCCGGCAAGTCGCCGAGTAGCGCCCCGCAGCTTCGCCAAATCGCCGAGCAAGGCCCGCTTTGGCGGTTCTTTGGTGCCGCTTAGGCGAGGCCGTTCAGGCTGCCCCACATCAACTCGACGTTCCTACGGGAGGGACATGCAAATGGGGCTTTTGAACAAGATGCGCAACCTCACCGGGTCGGTTTCGAAGGAACTGCTCGAGCAGGGGTCGCTCGGTCGCGGGATCATCGTCAGCGTCCGGCAGACGGGCGTCAGCACCGGAGCGGACTTTGACCCCGCGCACGTGTGCGTGTTCACGGTCGAGGTCGCGCTGGACAACGTTCCGCGCTACACCGCCACGTGCCGTCAGGCCGTCAGGGCCACGATCCTGCCGCAGCTGATGATGCCGGGCGCGACCGTCGCGGTCCGCGTGGATCCTGGCGACCGCAGCCGGATCGCGCTGTCACTCGGCGAAGAGCCTCCGACGGTGACGATCGCCAGCAGCGGCGACGCGAACACCGGCTCGGCCGCGCGGATCCTCGAGCACGGGCTGCCCTGCAAGGCGGTGATCGTCCAGAGCCAGCCACTCGGGATGCGCAACCCGAAGGGGGATGACATGTACGCCTTCATGTTGACCGTCCTGGCCGAGGGGCGGCCCCCGTACCAGATCCAGCTCGGCAACCCGGTCCCAGCGTCGGCGCTGCCGCTGCTCTACCCCGGCAACACCGTACCCGCCAAGCGGATGCCCGACGGCGACGATCGCGAGCTCGTGATCGATTGGGAGGCGGCGCTGGCGCAATTGGCAACCACGACCGCCTGAGCCAGGGCGGACCCAGCAGACAACCAACAAACATCGATTCAACAAGGAGCAACAATGGTTCTCGTTACCCGTAACCCGTGGATGTGGCTGGTCAGCCTGGCAGCGTCGCTTGCGATCTTCGCCGTCGTCTACTTCACCGTGATCCAGCCGGATCAGAACACGGCCAACCAAGTGCTGAAGTCAGGGCTGCAGCAGACCCAGCAGTCGATCAATCAAGCCCAGAAGCAGCTCGGCAGCGTCAGCGGTCAGGCCGGCAGCGCCAACGGGCAGGCCCAGCAGCAGCTCAGCAAGGCCGCCAAGCTGACCTCATGCGTGGCGGCGGCGGGCACCGACATCACGAAGGTCCAGGCCTGCGACGCGAAGTACGGAGGGTAAGCACAGACATTCTTGGCGCAGTTCCAGCCAACGGCCCGCAAGGCAAGGGATTGCCGAGCGGGCCGCTGGCGTTTGTCCGCGGGGGGTGGTCGTATTGACGAAAAATACGGTGGGTTTCGCGACAACCCCCCCGGGATCCGGCTCCGCCCGCCGCAGCCGCCGCCCCGGCCGCTTGTTAACGTATGCAGCAGCCCGTGACACGATGGACGCACGCGCCGATGACGAGCCGCTCGCTGGTCCTGATCGCCGCGCTGATGCTCGGCGGGTGCGGGGCAGCCAGCGCGGTCAGCAGCACAACGACGAGCGCGATTCCGCAGGGCCGGCCGCAGGCGATCCAGCCGGCGGCGGGAGTGCAGCCCGTGGCCGACGGCGGCACCGGCGCCAGCGCCGGCGCCGATCCGGTCGGTGACCCGACCGCGCATGCGCCCTCGCTCGACGAGGTCAGGCACGAGCTGCGCCTGGCATTGATTGCGGTGCGGGTGACGAACGCGAGGTACATCAACCCGCTGCGCTACGTCACCGTGTGGGGTCGCACCGACCAGGGCGTGGACGCGGCGATGCCGGTCGGGGCGCCGATTCTCGCCCCCTGCAGAGTCAAGGTGCTCGCAACGATCCCGAACTGGTTTGCCGGTCAGCCACTCGTGTATTTCGAGCTGCTGGACGGGCCCGATGCCGGCAGGGTGCAATTCGTGGCGGAGCAAATCACCAACATCGCGCCGGTCGGCATCCTCCAGCAGGGACAGCCGATCGCTCGGTATGCCGCATCCGGCACCGACATCGAATACGGCTGGGCGGTTCTGAACGGCGAGACGCTCGCGCGTGCGACGACCGGCTACACCGAAGGTCAGGTGACGCCGGCGGGTCGTTCGATGCGCGCCTGGCTGAACAGCCTCGGCGCGAACGCGGGTAAAGGCTAGTGGCACTGACGAGCGAGCCGGGGCGCGTCGCCGTCGTCACAGGCGCCGGCTCTGGGATCGGTCGGGCGGTCACGCGAGCGCTGCTGCGCGACGGCTACCGCGTCGTCCTCGCCGGTCGCCGCGCTGAGACATTGGAGGAGACGCTGCGCGATGTCGAGACCGCAACCCGGGACGCGCTCGTCGTGCCGACCGACGTCACCAATGCCGCGGCTGTACGGAACCTGTTCACGCAGGCGGGCGATGCGTTCGCACGAGTTGACCTGCTGTTCAACAACGCCGGCATCTTCGGCGCACCGGCCCCGCTGGATGAGTACGCGATCGAGCAGTGGCAAGCGGTCCTGGAGACGAACCTCACCGGCAGTTTCCTTTGCGCCCAGCAGGCATTCCGAGCGATGAAGGCGCAGCACCCTCAGGGAGGCCGGATCATCAACAACGGCTCGATTTCCGCGCACGTCCCCCGCCCGCTCGCGGTCGCCTACACCGCGACCAAGCACGCGATCACCGGGCTGACAAAGGCGATCTCGCTCGAGGGACGCCCGTTCAATATCGCTTGCGGGCAGGTCGACATCGGCAACGCCGCCACCGACCTCAGCGCCGGCATCGCGCGCGGGGCGCTGCAGCCTGACGGCTCGATTGTGGCCGAGCCAAGGATGGACGTCCGCCACGCCGCCGACGCCGTGATCTACATGGCCGGCCTGCCGCTCCAGGCCAACGTCCAGTTCCTCATGGTGATGGCGACGAACATGCCCTTCATCGGACGCGGGTAGATCGCGTCAGCGTCATCGCCAGCGTCAGCGTCAGCGTTTGCGCTTGCCGCGCACAACGCGCCGCGGCAAGGGCACCGGTGAGAACTTGTCGGCAGCCACGCCGACGAACAGCCGAGGATCTGCTTTCGCGACCAGGGTCGCAAGCTCGTCGCGCTCGCCGCTGGAGAGGTTGCGGCGGCGCCCGCGGGTGCGGCGCACCAGATCGAACAGGCGCCGGCGCTCGGCCGGCTCGAGCATGCCGACGTGCTCACGTGCCAGCAGCGCCAGCTCGCCGATCACAAGCACCTTGGCGATCGGCAGACGCTTGAGCCCCGGAACCGCGCCGGCGGCCTTCAACACGAGCAGATTTGGCATGTCACCCAGGATAGTCCGGCTGCCGCGCGGCTCGACGCGGCTCGATACTCACGGGCGCTCGTCAATCGGCACGCCGGCGAGGAGCCGGCGTTGCAGCGCGGTGGTCGCCGCGCTCGGCTCGACGCCAAGCGCGGTCACGAGCGCTCGGCGACAGGCGAGATACTGGCGCAGGGCGTGGCTGCGTCGACCGGCACGGGCAAAGGCGAGGATCAGCCGCTGGTGTGCGGACTCATCGAGCGGCTCGAGCTCGACGAGCCGACGTGCGACATCGACCGCGGCGGCGAACTCACCCGCGCTCGCATGGGCGTCGGCGAGCGCCGAGAGCACCTCGGCGTTGCGGTCGATCAGTCGCTCACGCCACGGAGCCGCCCAGTCGCTGTAGCGCTCTTCGGGCAGGGGCTCGCCGCCCCACATCGCGGCAGCAGCATGGAGCGCCGTGCGGCGAGAGGGCCCCTTGTTCGCGAGCGCAACGGCCGCGGCACGTTCGAATTCGTAGGCGTCGACCGCGTCTCCGTCTCGCAGGCGGAGCCGGTACGTCCGCTCGGTGCATACGAGTCGGGTCTCCGATGCGCCGGGGGCATCGAGCACCGCGCGCGCGGCCGAGACCGCCACTTGCAGGCTGCGGTGAGCCGCATCCGAGGGCCGATCCGGCCAGAACGCTTCCACGAGGTCGTCTTCGACGACAGGCCCGCAGTCGTGGCAGAGCAGAAAGCGGACGAGGCGCTGCGCGACTCGTCGCTCCCAGACGGCATCGTCGACCAACCACGCTCTGCGTCGCAGCGCAAAGCCGCCAAGAAGGCGGAATGCGAGCTTGGGAGGGTCGCGCCGGATCCGCTCACGTACCGCGCGCGCTGTCGCGCGCACGCCGGCGTCCGGATCGCGGAGCAACTCCGACGCGCGTTCGATCCCCTCAGGTCGCCCGGCGGCCAGTGACGCGATCAGCGCCGACCGGCGGACGGCCGGAATCGGATGGCGGGTGAAGCCCTCGAGTGCCGCTCCGGCCGGAAGTGCTGCGGCGAGCGCATCGAGCGTGGGCTGCACTTCAACCGCGCCGGCGGCCAGCGCGTCCCACAGCGGGCGCTCGATTCGCGGCCACTCTCGGCGGATCAGGTGCTGCACCTGATCCCCCGCCTGCGCCCAGGCAGCCGCCAGCGCGCCGATCGCGGCATCGACATCCCCTTCGTCGTAGCGCAGCCAGGCAAGCACTGCCTGGAGGCGCGCGGCCGAGAAGCCGGGAAGGCGCGCCGCGATCGACGACTCGACGACCTCGCGGGCGCGGCCGGGGTGACCGGCATCGGCGAGCGCGGGCGCCAGCAGCGCCGAGCAACGGGCGCGATCGAAAAAGGGCCAGCCCTGCTGGACCTCGCGCACCGCACGCTCCGCCGCGGCTCGGGCGTCGTGTCCGTCGCCACGGCGGGCAGCGATCGTGGCCCGCGTCGCCTCCACCTCCCAGGCGCCCCATGCCTGCCAGCCGGGACTCACCTCGGCCAACCGCGCCTCGGCGCCGCCGATGTCACCGGCTCGGGCGAGCAGGCTGGCAATCCGAATCGCGATCGCTTCCCCGACCCAGCCGGCCAAACCCGTCTCGCGCGCTCGTCGATGCGTTCGCAAGGCAACCTCGAGCGCGCGCTCGTCCTCGCCGCGCTCCTCATGGATTGCCATCAGATAGGTGAGCGCGTATGGAAGCCGCCCGGTCGGGTCGGCGGCCTCGAGCGCCGTCACCGCCTGACGGCCATGGCTGACCGCATCGTCGAGCCGACCTGCCGGCAGATCCAGGTAGTAGCCGTGAAACGCCGGCGCCAGTCCGCTCATGATCGTGGCACACGGGTCATCGAGTGCACGCTCGAACAGCGCGGCCGCCGCCGCGAACTGGCCCTGACGAGCGATCGCGGCGGCGGCGAACACGCCAACGGCGCGTGCCGCCAGCTCGCCGACGGCCGCAAGCTCATCGAGGACGCCGGCAAGAGCCGCCACGCCTTCCAGGTCGCCCAGCGCCATCAGTGCATCACCGAGGGCAAAGCGTGCGGCGAAACGCTGTGGCGGTGGGGCTGCCACAGCGTCAAGCTGGGCGACCGCCTCCCGGCACAGCTCGACTGCGTCGGCGAACCGACCCTGGCCGTGCGCCAGCTGCCCCGACAGCAGTGTCAACTCCGCTCGTCGCGCATACTGGACAGGAAGCGCTGCGAGCCAGCCGGCGACGGTGTCAGACCCGCCCCTGACGAGGGCCGGCCCTTCACGAGCGATCCCGGCAGCCGCAGCTTCCCAGTCCCGGGCGAGCAGGTAGTACTCGATCGACTCCTGACCCCGCCCAGCCTCGCTCAGCGCGTGCGCGATCGCGACAGCGACGACCCGTTGCTGAGCGGTCCCGGCCTCGTCGGCAAAACGGCCACGGAGGAAGTCACGAAACAGCGGATGGAACTCACGCCGGCTGCTGTCGCGATCTCCCCGCGCGAACAGGCCGGGACGGTCGATGCCGAGCGCGAGATCGTCCCTCGCGCCGAGACCGGCCGCCTCGGCGACCTCGAGGTCCGGGGCGATGCTCGCCGCCAATACGGCGTCGCGCAGCGCCGGCTCCAAAACTGCCAGGACCTCTTCCTCGAAGTAATCGCGCGCGAGGTTGCGCGAGGGACCGGGTCGAGTTCGAGCGCGCGCTCCGGCCGCCAGGGAAACGCCGAGCGGCCAGCCCTCGGTGGATGCCATCACCGCTTCCACGTCCTCATCGGAGGGCTCTGCTCCCGCGGCCATGCGCAGGTATTGCGCTGTCTCGGAGGCCGAGAACGCGAGGTCCGGCGGCCCGAGCTCGGTCACGCGGCCGGCGATCCGCTCGCGCGCAACGCGCAGGGCGAGCCGGCGGCGAGAGGCGATCGCGACGTGCAGCAGCGGTGATTCGGTCATCAGCAGTCGCGCGACGACGCCCAACGCGCCGGGGACTCCGTCAAGGGCTTCGCCGTCGTCGAACACGACGACGATCGGATCGACAAGTACCGCCGCGAGCTCGCGCTCGAGTGCCGAGGCGGCGCGTTCGGGCTCGATCGGCTCCCGCGCCCGCGCCAGCTGCTCCGCGAGGACGTCGGCAGCGCCAGGGAGCGCCGTCCGCACCGCCTCCACGATCTGGCCCAGCAGCAGCCCGGGGTCACCGGCGGCGTTGGCACAGCGAACCCAGGCGGTGTGCGTCCCCACACGCTCGAGCGCCTGATGGAGCGCGGTCGTCTTGCCGAATCCCGCATCGGCGATCACCAGCAACGAGCCCGCTTCGAGTGCCCCGAGGATGCGGGTCGTGAGCTCGCTGCGCTCGATCGCGCCGATGGCTGCCCCCGTGACCATGTGTACGCGGACACCTTAGGTCAACCGGCGTTAGCCTGATCACATGCCGTCCTTTCCCGATCTGCTGGCCCGGGGCGGCGTTGTGCTTGCCGACGGCGCAACTGGGACCAACTACCACGAGATGGGTCTGCCGTCGGGCTCGGCGCCCGAGAGCTGGGTCATCGACGCGCCCGAGAAGGTGCGCGAGCTTCATCGGCGCTTCGCGCAAGCCGGGGCAGAGCTGGTGCTGACCTGCAGCTTCGGGGCCACGGCCCCGCGCCTGGCCCGCAGCCCGCTGGCCAAGCGTGTCGGCGAGCTCAACATGCGCGCCGCCGAACTGGCGCGCGAGGCCGTCGGTGACGAATTGCTCGTCGCCGGATCGATCGGACCGACCGGAGCACTCGTACAGCCCTACGGACCGCTGACACGTGACGTCTGCGCCGGTGCCTATGCCGAGCAGACGCAAGGGCTGACCGACGGCGGTGTCGATCTGCTCGTGTTGGAGACGTTCTACGCGCTCGAGGAGGCGACGTGGGCCCTCGAGGGGGTACGGCGCGTGAGCGATCTCCCGGTGATCGTCTCCTTCAGCTTCGACCAGGGGACGCGAACGATGATGGGGGTGCGCCCCGCGGACGTCGTGACCGCGGTCGACGCGTTTGAGATCTCGGCGCTCGGCGCAAACTGCGGCCGGTCCCTCGAGGAGACCGCTGCGGTCCTCAACGAGTTCCGGCAGGCGGCCCCCGAGATGCCGTTGTGGGGCAAACCGAACGCCGGCGCGCCGCAGCGCGTTGGCGCCGCGATCGTCTACGAAGCCGATCCGGCGACCTTCGCTCGCCACGTCTGTGGGTATGCCGAGCAGGGCGCGAGGATCCTCGGCGGTTGTTGCGGGACGACGCCCGAGCACATCGCCGCGCTCGCGGACGCTTTGGGGCAGCTACCAATAGCGTCTTGATCGCACCCTTGAACGATTCGGGTGGTCTGCTGGAGCGCGAGCAAGAGCTCGTGATGGAGTCGACGTTCGCCGCGGTACGGTTGTCGAGATGCTGCGGGCCGCTGGGCAGGACGCGCTCGCTCGCGGCGCGCCGGAGATTGCAGTCACGTACCTGCGACGGGCCCTGGCCGAGCCGCCGACGCCAGGATCGAGGCTTGACGTGCTCGTCGAGCTTGGCCGTGCAGAGCGATTGCTGCCCGAGGCACATGACTTCACGGCGCTGCGCGAGGCAGTCGCACTGGCCCGCGATCCCGAGCAACGTGCGGAGATCGCGTTGGAGCTGGCTCCGCATTTCAAGCGTGCCGCACGCGCGACATACGCTCGGTGCGCAACCGATCGCCTCGGCGATGCCGCCGCAGCGATGGATGCTGGGATCGCCGAAGCCCAGCGGCGCGGCCTGACTCCGATGTTCATGCAGTTGGCCGTCATGCGCGCCGAAACCGCGCTGCGTTCCGGAGACCTGGATACCGCGGAGGTCTACGGCGAACAAGCGCTCGAGCTCGGGCGCGAGCTGGGCGTCGAACATGTCGCGCTGCTGCCGTGGCTACCGATCGTGCTGATCGAGCGCGGGCATGTGGACGCGGCGTGCGAGCTCGTCGAATCGGTCGAGCTCGACAACTCGGGTTGGTGGCGCTCGGGCGCGATCACGCGGCCCAGCAGATTGCGAGCCGCGAGCTCGCCGAGGCGATCGCGTTCGGCGCGCCGCGGCGCCATGGGATCGCGCTCTCGCTGAGCGGTCTGCTCGACACTGCAGACACGGGCACGGCGAGTCTGCAGCAGGCGGTCGAGATTCTGCGAAACGCCGGTGCTCCACTCGAGCAGGGCCGGGCACTTGTGAATCTGGGACAAGGGCTCCGGGAGCGCGGCCAGCGAGGCCCGGCACGCGACGCGCTGACCCCCGCTGAGCTCCGCACCGCGAGGATGGCCGCCGGAGGACTCACCAACCGCGAGATCGCCCAGGCTCTGTTTGTCTCGGCCAAGACCGTCGAGGCACAGCTCTCCCAGGCCTACACGAAGCTGTCGATCCGCAGCCGCCGCGAGCTCGCCTCGGCGCTCGGACGCTCAACTGCGGAGACTAGCCGGGCTCGTGGGCCGGGCGGCATGCACAGTTCGCCTATATCCGTTAGTCGGGCACGAACAGACGCCCCCGCATCTGCTCCTCGCTCTGGGGGTGAAACTCCCACAGCCCCTTGAGTTGTGCGCGGAGGTCATCCGGCAGGCGCTCGACCCCGTGCTGGTCGATCTCGACGAGGTTGCCGGCCGGGTCCCGGAGGTACAGCTGGACCACGTTCCCGGGTAACTCCACGAGGTGGTTGCCGAACGCGCGGCGATCGAACGCACCACGGCGCTCCGCCGCCCGGTAGACGGGCTCGACGTCATCCACGGTGATCGCCAGGTGGTGATGGCTCGTCGGCTGCAGGTCGCGCTCGAACAGGTGCAGTTGCGTGCTCCCGAGCGCGAGCCACTGAACCGGCAGGCCGAAGTTCGGAGTCGGGATCGGTTCGGCGCCAAGCAGCTCGACGTAGAAGTCCACCGACTCCTGCAGATCGCCCGCGTTGACGCTGACGTGATTGATCCGGCTGCTCACCGTTTCCACGATACCGGCGACGGGCGGGACTACGATTCGGTGATGGAGCAGCGCCGATGAGCGGTTCCGAGTTCGGACTTGCGGTCTCCGTGTTTCTCGCCTGCTCCGTCGAGGCGGTCGAGGCGCTGACGATCGTGCTGGCGGTCGGCTACACGCGCAGCTGGCGATCGACGTTCACCGGAGTCGGCGCGGCGATCGTGCTGCTCACGGGAGTGACCGTCGCGCTCGGACCGGCGCTCACGGCGCTGCCGATCGATGCGCTGCGCGTCGTCGTCGGCGGCCTGCTGCTGATCTTCGGACTGCAATGGCTGCGCAAGGCGATCCTGCGGGCCTCCGGGCTGAAAGCCCTGCACGACGAGCGCGAGGCGTACGAGGCTGAACTTGCCGCTGCACGTCAGGCAGGCAGGGTGAGCGGCGATTTTGACGGGTACTCGTTCACGATCGCGTTCAAGGGAGTGTTCCTGGAGGGACTCGAGGTCGTGTTCATCGTGCTGACGTTCGGCGCCAACCAGCACCGCGTCGGGCTGGCAGCGGTCGCGGCGGCAATCGCCGTGCTCGTGGTGGTGCTCGTTGGGCTGGCGGTGCACGCCCCCCTGTCCCGCGTGCCCGAGAACGCGATGAAGTTCGCCGTCGGCGTGATGCTGACGTCGTTCGGGATGTTCTGGGGCGCTGAGGGAGCCGGCGCACACTGGCCCGGAGGCGACGCGGCGTTGCTCGTGATCATCCCGACGACGTTCGCGCTGGCCGCAGCGCTCGTGGCCGCGGTACGCCGGCGAGCGGCGGCCGGCGCGCCACAGGCGGTGGCAGGCGAGGCGCTGAACGTATGAAACGGCTGGAATCGCTGCTCAGGTTCATCTGGGAGTTCGTGATCGGAGACGACTGGCGGATCGCGGCCGGCGTCGTACTGGCGCTCGGCGCCACCGCGCTGATCGCCGATACGAGCTTTCCCGCCTGGTCGATCCTCCCGGTCGCTGTGGGAGCGCTGCTGGGATTCTCGGTCTGGACAGCCAGCAGAGCGAAAGGCACCTAGTTTCCTGGTGCACTGGGCTCAGCCACGGTTCGCTGTGTTGAGGATCGTCAGCAGGTCGCCGATTCGCTGCTGATGGACAAGCCGGTCGGGGACCGGCAAGTGCCCGTGGATCGAATAATGGTTGCGGCGCCCGCTTCGCGCCCGCGAGACGTAGCCGGCGGCAACGAGCTCGTCGACAATCCGGTGCGCCGCACGTTCCGTGACACCGACGCGGTCCCCGATCTCGCGCAGGCGGATCCCGGGGTCCTCCGAGATGCACAGCAGAACCCGGGCATGGTTGGTCAGAAACGACCACGTCGGGGTGCGTGGCGAGGACATCGTCCAAAGAATAATGATTCATGAAACAAATTTCATGTATAGTTAGTCATGCAATCTACTGAAAGGGGCCTGATGCCCCATTACAAGTGCGCGGCCTGCAGGGCCCGGCTGCACGTTTCAGGACGCCCCGCAGAACTGGTCGGAGACCTCTGCCCCGAGTGCGGGTCGTTGCTGGAGCCCGTATCTGAGCTGACAGAGCTGGTGGGGTTCCGGTCGATTACGACTAGCGGCAGCGGCGCCACCGCCGCGCCGTCCACTCCACGCGAGCGGATCGCGGAGCGTGTCGATGAGTTCGTCGCGCGCCGGACGGCAATGCTCGACCGAGATCGCCTCAATGATCCTGCGACCTGGCTCGATGGCGATGACCCCCAAGCCGTGGCGGTCGCGTTGCCCCCGCCGCGGACATACGTATGAGACAGAGCTCAGAGCCCTGAACACCGACAGGAGCAGCAGCAATGGATGACGACACGATTCTCGCCTTGGTGACTCGCCTGGCTCGTCCTCACCGCTCCGGCGGTCAGGTCATCGAGCGCGCCGCGATCATGGCCGCAGGCGCCGATTCCGCGGCGGTTACGACATGGATCCTCGAGCACGCCGGAGAAGCCGAGCAGACCAGTGCACCCGCTCGCTCTCGCGGACTGCACAGCGCTCGGCTCGCGGACCCCGCCAGAGGGGACGCGCCGCAGCGCTTCGTCATCCCCGCGGGCGTGCTGTGAGCTGAGATCTGTGCGAGGCTCCGCCCGTCGGAGTCAGCCGGTGTCTGACGCTCGCACGGCGAGCGAGTGCGTTAGTTCTTCTCGCGAGTGGATGTCGAGTTTCTGGTAGATGTGACGCAGGGTTACATAATCCCGAGCTTGGTGAGCCGATGATTCCCACCGCAACCCTCGGCCGATCAGGGGCCACGTTCACGCGACTGGGGTTTGGCACGTGGGCGATCGGCGGGCCGTGGCGGTTTGGCTGGGGACCGGTCGACGACGACGAGTCGGTGGCAGCGATCGGCCGCGCCGTGGAAGCCGGCATCAACTGGATCGACACCGCCGCCGTTTACGGCCTGGGGCATTCGGAGGAGATCGTCGGGCGCGCGCTGAAGGGCCACGCTGTCGGCGATGAGGTGTTCGTGTGCACGAAGTGCGGCCGGCGAACGCTGCCGGATGGAACTCCGTATGGCGACCTGCGACCGCTGTCGATTCGCGCCGAGTGCGAGGCAAGCCTCCGTCGTCTCGGGCTCGAGCGGCTTGACCTCTACCAGATCCACTGGCCGGACCTCGACAGCCGCACACCGCTCGAGGAGTCGTGGTCGGCGTTGGCCGAGCTCGTCGATGAAGGCAAGGTGCGCTGGCTCGGCGTGTCGAACTTCGACGTCGAGCAGCTCGGGCGGTGCGAAGCGATCCGCCATGTCGACTCCCTCCAGCCGCCGTTGTCGATGCTCCTGCGCGGAGCGCTGCGGCACCTGATCCCGTGGGCGAGAGCGCACCGAACCGGCGTGATCGTGTACTCCCCGATGGCCTCGGGGTTGCTGAGCGGAAGCTTCGATCGCGGCCGGCTCAAGGGCTTGGCAGCCGACGATATGCGCCTCGCACGGCCGGAGTACGCCGAACCCGAGCTGTCCAAGAACCTGGCGCTCGTCGAGCGGCTGCGCCCGATCGCGGACGGCCTCCCCTGTTCGGTGGCTGAGCTTGCGATCGCCTGGACGCTCGCGCAGGAGGGCGTGACCGGCGCAATCGTCGGCGCCCGCCGGCCGGGACAACTCGACGACTGGATCGGCGCCGGCCGCCTCGAGCTCTCTGACGGGCTGCTACATGAGATCGCCGATGCGATCGCCGAGACCGGCGCGGGGACGGACGAGCTTCCGACTCCGCCGCGGCCATCGGAGGACCCGAACGTCCGCGCCGCGCTCACCCGCCACGGCGGCTGAGGACCGTACATCTATGCCCATCCGCCGCACAACAGGGCGCCCGTGGCAATCCCCATGATGCCGGGCCAGACGGGCATACGGGGACGATTCCTACAGCCGTATTTCAGGGACTTCTTCACCGTCATCGCCCGTGCGGCGTGACGTCAGGCGTGATCAACTCTGGATCGAGTCACGGCGGTGCCGGGAGGCCGAGCAGCTGGACAACCGCGAACGCCAGGATGACCACGCCGACCCCGACGAGTCCGAGGCGGGCCTGCCGGATCTTGAAGTGGCCGCTGATCCCGACGAGGAACAGGACCGTCGCGAGGAACACGGTGTCACGTACATATTTGTCGCTGGTGGCGCCGGCGGCGGAGCCTTCGGCGAATGCTTCGTCGGCGCGCTTGTCGTATGCAGTGGAGGCAAGCTCTTGCGCAATCACATATTGCGGCATGTAGGCCGGGCCCGGCGGAGCATTCGGGTTGTGCGCCGGATCGGTGCAAGCCAGGCGTTGAACGCGGGTCGGTATCCCGGCCGCAGGCGATTGATCGCCAGTTGCTCGGCACGGACGTTGCCGGCCGAGAATGCCGTGAACCAGGCGTTGAACGACACCGAATCGAGCGTGCGGGTCACGATCGCCTCGAGATCGGCTCGGTTGGCCCTAGTCCGCAGAGCGGAGGCCTTCGCCAGCGAGACGGATGCCTCGGTGCTCCATTTTGCGGCAGCAAAGCCCGAGTAGCAAGCTAACGGTGTGCAACCGGGCGCCGCATCACCCGATCGGTGTGATGCGGGCGCTCTCGATTGCATGTGGACTGAGTCCATACGCCGAGATGTGGCAGCGGGAGTCCGAGCCTTGATCAGCTGGTCGGAGCGCTTTCGAACGAGGGAGTACGTCAGGGGCAGCCTGTGGTTCGTGCCGCTGCTCGGCGCTGTCTCGGGGGCCGTGCTTGGGTCGCTCGAGACCCTGCTCGACTAGGCGGTGCACCTGCCCGAGGCCTGGACCTACACGACCTCCACTGCAAGCACGGTGCTCTCGGCGATCGTCGGCGCGACCGCGGCTTTGACCGGCTTCGTCGTGACCGTCACGGTGCTCGTCGTCCAGATGGCGACGGGCTCGTTCTCGGCGAGGTACATGCGGGTCTGGTACCGCGACCGCATGCTCAAGGCCGTGCTCGCGTCCCTGGTCGGGACACTCGCTTTCTCCTTCGCGCTGTTGCGTCGCGTGACGAGCACCTTCGTGCCGAGCTTGGGGACGTGGATCGCGGGGCTGCTGCTGCTCGTCTGCCTGCTCCTGTTCCTGCTGTTCCTGGACCGGTTCATTCACCGGCTGCGGCCGGTTGAATGTCGAGCAATACGCCGCGTCCCACGAGTCCGTCCTTGAGCACCTCGATCGCGTTGACATCGGCACCCCGCTCGGTGATTGCATCTTCCGGCCGGTCGTTGTAGAGCAGACCGCGGTAGCCAACGTGGCACAGGGCGTCGATGTGAGTGTGACCGTCGTTGTGGTAGTCGAGACCGATGTAGTCCTTGATGAAGTGAACCGGTTCGGGGACGTTGGAAGCGTCGCCGAGGAGCGTCATGTGGTGATCTGCCGGAGTCGGGCAGTGGACCGCGCGATGCGTGTTCAGCGGCAGGCTCAACGTCACGCTGTTACCGTCGCGGACCAGACGCGTCGCTGACGCGACTCGCTCGGGCGTCAGCAGGTGAAGCGTGCCAAGCTCGTCATCGGGACCCCAACGGCCCCAGTTGCTGAGCGCGTCGTACAGCGCTTGGAAGTCAGCCGCGCTGACGTGCGCGCCGCTCATCTCAGACGACCGCCGCGGGCGGCTGCAGCCCATCGATCACGGCGATCACGTTGTCGGCGCACAGGCGCGCCATCGCGTCCCGCGTGGCGGCGGTGGCCGATCCGATGTGCGGCAGCAGCACGGTGTTGCGGAGTTCGCGCAGCGCTGCCGGGACATCCGGCTCTTCCTCGTAGACATCGAGCCCGGCTGCCACGATCCGGCCGCCGCGGAGCGCGTCGATCAGCGCGGCGGTGTCGACGACGGGCCCGCGGCTCGCGTTGACGAGGATCGCGTCCGCCTTCATCCTCCCCAGCGCGTCCGCGTCGATCAGATGCGTCGTCTCGGGTGTCAGCGCAACGTGCAGGCTGACGATATCCGCGCGCGTCAGAAGGTCGTCCAGCGAGCACGGTTCGGCTCCGAGCGCCGGCGCCACGGCGTTGTCGAAGTACAGCACCCGCACGTCGAAGCCGCGCAGCAGTTGCGCGACCCGCTGGCCGATCCGGCCGAATCCGACCAGTCCGACCGTCGCGCCAACGAGGGAGCGCCCGAGGAACGCATTCGGATCCCCTCCGCGCCACTCGCCGCGTCGCACCATTCCGTCGCCCTCGGCCAGGCGGCGTGCGGCCGCCAGCATCAGCGCGACGGCGAGCTCCGCGGTCGCGTCGGTCAGGACACCGGGCGTGTTGGTCACCCGTACCCCCCGGGCGCGCGCGGCCTCGAGGTCGATGTGGTCATAGCCGACGCCGAAGCTCGATACGACCCGTAGCGAGTGCCCGGCGCAGTCAAGCAGCTCGCCGTCGACGGTGATCCCGGGGCGAACGACGATCGCGGCGGCGCCCGTCACCATTGACCGCAGCCAGCCGAGGTCCGCGACCTCTCCCGCGAGCTCGACGGCGAACCGCGCGCGGAGCGGTTGCAGGCCCGCGGCGGGCAGCGTCCCGGCGACGACCACGCGGGCCTGTGTCATGGCGAGGCACCGTATCTCAACCGCGGTGCCCGCGGCTCACCCCAATGGGGTGATGACCATCACAGCGCCCGGTCGTAGCGTGCACGCCCGACATCTGGTGAGACAAAGCTCGCTAGCCGCGACAGGGCGACAGGAGAGTGACATGGAAGCAACGGCGACCGATCAGCACCCACGCGAACGCGCGAGCTCGGCGGACCCGGGCGAGGCGGCCGACGCCCTCGTCGTGTTCGGGATCACCGGAGATCTCGCGAAGGTGATGACGTTTCGATCGCTGTACAGGCTCGAAGCGCGCGGCCTGCTCCACTGCCCGATCATCGGCGTGGCCGCCGATGGCTGGTCGATCGATCAGCTTCGCGACCGTGCACGCACGTCGATCAAGGACACCGGCGAGCAACTGGACGAGGGTGTGTTCGCGCGCTTTGCCGATCGACTCTCCTATGTGCACGGCGACTTCGCCGACGCGGCCACGTTCAAGCGCGTCAGCGACGCGATCGGATCGGCGCGCAGGCCGGTCTTCTACCTGGAGATCCCGCCGTTTCTGTTCGCGACGACGATCAAGGGCTTGTCCGACGCGGGGCTCACGGCCAACGCCCGGGTCGTCGTCGAGAAGCCGTTCGGCCACGACCTCGAGTCGGCACGCGCGCTGGCCGCTGACATCCACCAGTACATCGACGAGTCACAGCTCTACCGGATCGACCACTTCCTCGGAAAGATGGGGGTGGAGGAGTTCCTCTACCTGCGGTTCGCGAACTCGACGCTGGAGCCGTTGTGGAATCGAAACCACATCGCATGCGTGCAGATCACGATGGCTGAGAGCTTCGGGGTAGAGGATCGCGGGCATTTCTACGACCCTGTCGGCGCCTTGCGCGATGTCGTGGTCAACCACCTCATGCAACTTGTGGCTGCGGCAGCGATGGAGGCCCCGGCCGCGGCTGACTCGGAGACGCTCAAGGACGCCAAGGTGGCGGTGTTCAAGTCGATGCCGGACGCGGACCCGGCCCACTATGTCCGCGGGCAGTACGACGGCTATCTGGACATCGATGGGGTGGCGGCCGGATCGACCACCGAGACCTACGCGGCGCTGCGACTCGAGGTCGACAACTGGCGCTGGGCCGGAGTGCCGTGGTTCATCCGCACCGGCAAGCGCCTGCCGGTCACGCAGACGGAGTTGCGCCTCGTGTTCCGTCGTCCGCCGCATCTGCGCTTCCTCTCCACCACCGCCGGACGGCCTCCGATCCAGAGCCAGCTCGTGATCAAGCTCGATCCGATGACCGGAATCCGCCTGATTGTCGACGCTCACCGAGCCGACGCCGGCGGCCCGAGGGAGATCACACTCGATATGGAGTTCGCCGAGGAGGGTGGCGAGGGACCGACGCCGTACGAGGTGCTGCTTCAGGGCGCAATGGAGGGAAACAGCGCGCTGTTCACCCGCCAGGACAGCGTCGAGGAGACCTGGCGGATCATGCGCCCGCTGATCGAGCACCCACCGCCGGTCCATGCGTATGCGCCCGACACGTGGGGACCGAGCGAGGCCGATCAACTGCTCGGCGAACACCAGCACTGGCACGGACCGTGGGTGGCGTCATGAGCACGACCGACCGCAAGCCGGCGGCACGCGCCGCCTCGAAGAAGAAGCCGGCTTCAGGCAACGATGGCCGCGCTGCCGTCGTGTCCGAGCCCTCGCCGGCGCAGAGCGCCGCGGCGCCATCACAGAGCGCCGCGGCGCCATCGCCGTTCCCGCCGATCGCGGATTACGCGTTCCTGTCCGACTGTCACACCGGTGCGCTTTTGGCGCCCGACGGGTCGATCGACTGGCTCTGCATTCCGCGCTTCGACGCGCCCAGCGTGTTCGGCACCCTGCTCGACCGCGAGGGTGGGATGTTCCGCCTCGGGCCGTTCGGCACAACTGTTCCGTCCGGGCGATACTACGAGCCAGGGACCAATGTCCTGATCACGACGTGGAAGACCCACGGGGGGTGGATCGAAGTCCGCGACGCGCTGACGATGGGTCCGACCACCTGCGAGGACACGGTCACACCACACACGCGCCCGCCGGCGGATGAGGACGCCCAGCACATGCTGGTCCGGACGGTCACCTCACTCGAAGGAGAGGTCGAGATCGAGCTGATCTGCGAGCCCGCGTTCGACTACGGACGGACGCCGGCGCAGTGGCAGCTCGTCGATGGAAGCCGACACGTCGCCGACGCAGTCGGCGCCGGACAGACGATCCGTCTGCACACCGACCTCGAGCTCGGGATCGAGGTCAATCGGATTCGCGCCCGTCACACGCTCCGGCCGGGTGAGCGCGCGTACGCAGCGCTGTCGTGGGCGGAGGGGCTCGTTGGCCCCTCGGATGCTGAGGACGCGGGGCGGCGCCTCGACACGACCGTCAGCTTCTGGCGAAAATGGCTCGGACGCGCGCGCCCGTTTGCCGACCATCGGTGGCGCGACGCGATCCAGCGGTCGGCACTGACGGTCAAGGGTCTCACGTACATGCCGACGGGCGCCACGGTGGCGGCGCTGACCACGTCGCTGCCCGAAACGCCGGGCGGGGAGCGCAACTGGGACTACCGCTACACGTGGATGCGAGATTCGACGTTCACACTGCAGGCGCTGCATCTGCTCGGTCTCGACTGGGAGGCCGACGAGTTCATGCAGTTCGTCGCCGATGTCGAGCCGAACACCGACGGCGGGTTGCAGATCATGTACGGCATCGACGGCCGCCGTGACCTGACCGAGTCCTTCCGGGAGGATCTCTCTGGCTACTCGGGCGCGCGACCGGTGCGAATCGGCAACGGCGCCTTTGATCAGCGCCAGAACGACGTCTACGGGGCAGTGCTCGATTCGATCCTCAAGCACACGATGCACAGCCAGCGACTGCCCCGGCGCCTGTGGCCGATCGTGGAGGCGCAGGCCGAATGCGCCACCAAGGTCTGGCGCCAGCCCGATCAAGGCATCTGGGAGGCGCGCGGCAAGCCGCAGCACTACGTGTCCTCGAAGCTGATGTGCTGGGTCGCGATGGACCGGGCCGCAAAGCTCGCACAGATGCGCGACGACCAGAAGCTGCGTGCGAAGTGGGGCACGACCGCACAGGAGATCCACGCCGACATCCTCGAGCACGGACTCCGCGACGACGGCGTGCTGCGCCAGCACTACGCGACCGACGCGCTCGACGCCTCGACGCTGCTGGCGGCGATGTTCGGCTTCCTCCCGGGCGAGGACGAGCGCATGCACGCATCCGTGCTCGCGGTCGCAGACGAGCTGACCGAGAACGGGTATGTCCTGCGCTACCGCACCGATGAGACCGACGACGGGCTGTCCGGCAAGGAGGGCACATTCCTGATCTGCTCCTTCTGGCTGGTCTCGGCCTTGTCGATCGTCGGCGAAGCGCAGCGAGCGCACGACCTGATGGAGCGCCTGCTGCGGATCGGCTCCCCGCTGGGCCTCTACGCCGAGGAGTTCGACGTCGACACCAACCGGCACCTCGGCAACTTCCCGCAGGCGTTCTCGCATCTCGCACTGATCGAGGCATCGGCGCGGATCATCCTCGCCGAACAGCTTGCGCTCGAGGGGCTCGGGCCCCCCAGCTCCGGGGCGCTGGCCGGCTCGATCCCCCCAGCTGATCGGAGGTAGGGCTCGTGAGTCAATACGACGTGATCATCATCGGCACCGGCGCCGGCGGCGGCACCCTCGCCCGTCACCTCGCGCCCTCGGGCAAGCGCGTGTTGCTGCTCGAGCGCGGTGGTTGGCTGCCGCGTGAGCCGCAGAACGTCTCCGCCGAGGAGGTGTTCGTCAATGGCCGCTACGTGAGCCCCGACACGTGGCGCTACGAGAACGGCGAGGTCTTCCAACCCGATGTCCACTACTTCGTCGGCGGCGCGACGAAGATGTACGGGGCGGCGCTGTACCGGCTGCGTGCCGAGGACTTCGGCGAGCTGCGCCATCACGACGGGGTCTCCCCCGCGTGGCCGATCGCCTACGACGCGATCGAGCCGTACTACACGCGCGCGGAGCACTACTACCAGGTGCACGGCGCGCGCGGCGAGGACCCGACCGAGCCGCCTGCCAGCGCGCCGTATCCGTTCCCGGCGGTGTCGCACGAGCCGCGCATCCAGAAGCTCTCCGACGATCTTGCCAGGATCGGTCACCACCCGTTCCACGCGCCGTGTGGCGTGATGCTCGATGAGGGCAACATGCCGTTCAGCGCCTGCATGCGCTGCGACAACTGCGACGGCTTCCCGTGCATCGTGCACGCCAAGTCAGACGCCGAGGTCCTCGGCGTGCGGCCGGCACTCGAGCATGCGAACGTCGAGCTGTGGATCGAGTCCGAGGCGTTGCGTCTGGAGACCAACGAGTCAGGAACCGCGGTCACGGGCGTCGTGGTCAAGCGCGCGGACGGAGAGCAGACCGTCACCGCCGACCTCGTGGTCGTCTCCTGTGGCGCCGCCAACTCGGCCCGGCTGCTGCTGCGATCCGCCACCGAGCGCCACCCGAACGGGCTGGCCAACGGCTCTGACCAGGTGGGCCGCAACTACATGTTCCACAACAGCCAGGCGGTCCTGGCACTGTCGCGGGAGGAGAACCCGACGATCTTCCAGAAGACGCTCGGGCTCAACGACTTCTACTTCACCGGCCCCGACTTCGACTTTCCTCTGGGCAACATCCAGATGGTCGGCAAATCGCAGGCGCCGATGTTCCGCGGCGAGAAGCCCGGCGAGACCGCGCTCGCGCCGAGCTGGACGCTGAAGGATGTCGCCACGCACGCGGTCGACTTCTGGCTCTCGACCGAGGATCTTCCGCGAGCCGAGAACCGCGTGACGGTGGACAAGAACGGGACGATCACGATCGCCTACCACGCGAGCAACGAGGAGCCGAAGAAACGGTTGTACGCACAGCTGAAGTCGATGCTGTCTGACCTCGATATGGATCACCACCACCTGTTGCCTCACCACGCCTATCTGAAGAACGAGATCCCGATTGCGGGGGTCGCGCACCAGGCGGGCACGTGCAGGTTCGGCGTTGATCCCGCCACGTCCGTGCTCGATGTCAACTGCAAGGCCCACGAGCTCGACAACCTCTACGTGGTCGACACGAGCTTCTTTCCGAGTATCGGCGCAGTCAATCCGGCGCTGACCGCAATGGCCAACGCGCTACGGGTCGGCGATCACCTGCTCGAGCGCATGTCGGTCGCCACGCCCGGCACGGCGCAAGCGGCGGCGCGCTGATGAGCTCCTCCGACGACAAGCGCCATGTTGTGATCGTCGGCGGCGGCTTCGCCGGCCTCGGATGCGCGCGGCGACTTGCCGAGCACGATCACGTCCGGGTCACGCTGATCGACCGCAACAATTACCACCAGTTCCAGCCGCTGCTGTATCAGGTGGCCACATCGCTGCTTTCGCCGAGCGACATCGCGCACTCGCTGCGAGCCGTGTTCGCCGATCAGGACAATGTCGACGTGAAGCTCGCCGAGATCTCGGCGATCGACCCGGCGACGCGCACCGTGACGGCGAGCGACGGCGGAGAATGGAGCGGTGACGCGCTCGTCGTCGCGGCCGGCTCACAGCCGAACTTCTTCCACACCCCCGGAGCCGCGGAGAATGCGTTCCCGCTGTACTCGCTCGACGACGCGACCCGCCTGCGGTCACGGATCCTCGGCCTGTTCGAACAGGTCGACCGAGACTCGTCTCTGGTGCAGCGCGGCGGGCTCAACTTCGTGATCGTCGGCGGCGGCCCTACCGGTGTCGAGGTGGCGGGAGCCCTCGCCGACATGATCGCGGTCACGGTACCGGCCGAGTACCGGGAGCTCGACGCGACGGCGGCGCACGTCGACCTGCTCGACTACGGCGACGCCCTGCTGCGCGCGTTCTCGGACAAAGCTCATGGGTACGTCGCTAAAGTGCTCCAGGAGCGCCGGGTGCACCTGCGGCTCGGCACCGGCGTGAAGGAAATCGGGACGGGCCATGCCCTGCTCTCAGACGGAACGGTCATCCCGACCCGATGTGTGATCTGGGGCGGTGGCATCACAGCGGCCGCAGTGGCCGCCGACAGCGGCCTCGCCCAAGGTCGCGGGGGACGCGTCGACGTCCAGCCGGACCTGTCCCTCGCCGGTAGTCCGGGCGTGTACGTGGTCGGAGACATCGCCAACATCCCCGGTCCGGACGATGACACGCTTCCGCAGCTCGGATCCGTCGCCTTGCAAAGCGGCAGTTGGGCGGCGGACAACATCCTCGCCGACTTCGAAGGCAAGCCACGAACGGCGTTTGACTACAAGGACAAGGGCATCATGGCGATGATCGGCAGGGGCGCCGCAATCGCAGAGGTCGGCAAGAACCACCACGAGATCCATGGGCAACTCGCGCACGTCGCCTGGCTCGGCGTGCATGCGTCTCTCATGACCGGAACGCGGGACAAGATCGAGGCGGTGATCGACTGGGGTTGGGACCGCTTCTCCAAGACCGGCGGCCCGCACGTCCTCGATCGTGGTGACGCGGCCGAGATCGACTGGGATGACGATCAAGTGGTCTCCGCAGCTCCGCAGAGTCCGGGCGAGGCGGCTCAGTCCTCCCCGTCGTAGGGTTCGCTCGGATCGGAGTCGTCCGGCTGCCCGGCGTCGGCGCCCAGCCCCGGCCGGAGCGTGAGCACCCGGCCGACGAGATCCAGCCCCTCGCTTCGATGGGTGATCAGCAGCACGGTGTGGTCGTCCGCAGCCGAGAACACGTCGCGGATGAGCTCGCCGGCGGTGCTCGGATCGAGGTGGGCGGTCGGCTCGTCGAGGACGAGGATCGGCGCGTCCGCAAGCAACGCTCGGGCGAGTACGATCCGCTGCCGCTGGCCCCCGGACAACTCACGTCCCTCCTCCCCAACGAGTGTGTCCAGCCGATTCGGAAGGCGTTCGATCCAATCCCAGATCCGCGCCCGGCGGAGTGCCTGCTCGATCTCTGAGTCACTCGCGTCCGGGCGCGGGAGGCGGACGTTGTCCCGAATGCTGGCGGAGAACAGGTGCGAGTCCTGGCCGGCGACCGCAACGGCGCGCCGGACGTCCGCCTGACGGTAGTCGCGAAGGCTCCGTCCGGCGAGCGTCACCCGTCCCTGCTCCGGATCGAGGAAGCGAAGCAGCAGATTTGTGACAGTCGTCTTCCCGGCGCCACTGGCCCCGACGAGCGCAACGCGCTCTCCCGGCTCGAGCCGCAGGCTCACGCCGTCGAGCGCCGGGCGATCCTCGCGCGGGTACCTCGCGCGCACACCCTCGAGCTCGAGGGCGAACGGCCAGGTTGGCGCCGGAAGCGGAGCCGCGGGGTCGCGCACCGCCGCGTCCTGTTGCGTGAGCTCGAGGATTCGACGACCCGCTGCGAGCGTCGCGGACAACTCGCGGGCAGCTGCAGCCAGCGGGGTGACAGCCTCGAACGACGCCAACGCGAGGAGCGCCAACGCTGCGATCAGCACGCGGTCGAGCTGACCTGAAGCCGACGATCCGACAGCGACGGCCAGCACACCGGCCACGGTCACGCCCGTCACCGCGAGGCCGATGCCATCGCCGACCGCCGTGGCGCGTGCGTCGCGCCGGGCAAGCTTGACCAGCGAGGAGTCAGCGTCATGGATCCGGGCCAGGGCTGCCCGCTCACCGCCGAACGCGACGACTTCGGGCGCGCCACCGATCAGCTCGACGAGTTCGGCCGCGAGCTCGCCGCGCGCCGCAGCCTGCCGGCGCCCGGCACGCGCCGCGAGGAAGCCGGACAGCGCCGGCACGGCGAGCCCGCCGGCGAGCAAGCCGGCCGCGAGCACAACGCCGGCGGCCGGCACGACGGCAGCTGCGACGCCAACCGCCAGGGCGCCGGCGAGCAGCGCAACCAGCGGCGGCTCGAGCCCCCGCAGGTGCAGGTTCTGCTGGGCGTCCACGTCCGCGACCATGCGCGACAGCAGATCGCCTTTGCGATAGCAGTCGAGCTCCGCCGGCGCGAGCGGCTCGATGCGCTCGTAGACCCGCGTCCGCACCCGGCCGAGCACGCGCAGAGCGACGTCGTGCGACGTGAGCCGCTCCAGATAGCGGATCACCGGCCGGCCGAGGCCGAAGAACCGTACTGCGACGATCGTCACCTCTAGCGACAGGACGGCAGGACGCTGCGCCGCTCGCGAGATGAGATATCCCGCCGTGGCCATCAGGCCCATGCCGAAGACAACGGTCAACGCGCCGAGCGTCGCGGCAGCCGCCAGCCGCGCACGCGGCGCGTGGGCCAGCCCGAGAAGATCACGGAGCGTCCCGGTCATGCGGCCTGCCTGCGATCTGCAGGGATTGCGACTCCGCCCACGAGGCGAACCACCCGGTCCGCGTGCTCGACGAGCTCCGGC
This sequence comes from uncultured Solirubrobacterales bacterium, assembly GCA_963794285.1. GTDB lineage: Bacteria > Actinomycetota > Thermoleophilia > Solirubrobacterales > Solirubrobacteraceae > Palsa-465. The sequence goes on along the minus strand of CAWCDS010000003.1, from coordinate 116,235 downwards.
CGGTGCGCAATCAGCAGCATCGTGCGCCCGACCCGGAGCCGACGCACGGCCGTGGCGACGAGTGCCACGCTCGCCGGGTCCAGATCCGCCGTCGGCTCGTCGAGGATCACGAGCGGAGCGTCCCGCAGGAAAGCTCGGGCGAGCCCGATTCGCCGGCGCTCGCCGGGCGACAGCGACCGCCCGCCGTCGCCGATCAGAGTTGTGTAACCGTCGGGAAGCGCCCTGATGAACTCATCCGCGCCGGCACCGGCTGCGGCTTCGTACACGTGACGGTCGGACGCATCCGGATCGCCGAATCGGATGTTCGCTGCGACTGTGCCGCGAAACAACGTCGGATGCTGAGGCACCCAGCCGATCAGTTGCCGCCACGCGTCGGCCTGACATGAGCGAAGATCGATGCCACCGACGGAGATGCGCCCAGAGGTCGGCTGCAACATCCCGAGCAGCAACGCCGCCACGGTGCTCTTGCCGGCCCCGCTCTCGCCGATCAGCGCCACCGCCGCACCGGGTGAGAGCTCCAGGTTCAGTCGATCGAGCACGACTCCGGGGCGGGCGGGATATGCGAACGACACCCGCTCGAGCCGGACGGTAGCCCGCGCCGGGCTCGGCGCCAGCCGGGCGCCGCCGGGGCCGGCCACGGCGGGCGCGTCGAGCAGTTCGAACATCCGCTCCGCGACGGCCAGCCCATCGGCGCTCGCGTGGAACTCCGCACCGAGTCGCCGGAACGGCAGATATAGCTCGGGCGCCAGCACGAGGACGGTCAACCCGGCCTGTAGCCCGAGGCCGCCACCGACGAGCCGCACGCCGGCCGCCACCGCGACGAGCGCGACCCCGAGCGTGGCCGCGAGTTCCAGGATCGAGCCCGACAGAAAACTGACGCGCAGGGTTTCCATCGTCGCCTTGCGATAGCGCTCGCTGACATCTTCCAGGACGGCCACCTGATGGTGTGCCCGGCCGAACGCCCGGAGCGTCGGCAGGCCCCGCACGACGTCGAGAAAATGGGTCGAGAGCTGTCGGAGCGCCTGCCACCGCTCCTCCGTGCGCTGCTCTGTGTGGCGGCCGATCAGCCACATGAAGACCGGCACGAGCGGGAGCGTCAGCAGCATGATCAGCGCCGATTCGGCATCGACGAACACCACCCAAACGATCACGAGCGGCGGGACCACACATGCGAGCGCCGCTTGCGGCAGGTAGCGAGCGAAGTAGCCCTCCAGGGCCTCGATTCCCTGCACTGCGACCGTGGCGATCTCGGCGCCGCTGGTGCCGTCCACGGCCACGGGCTGACCGCGCAACCGTTTCTCAACGAGGGACAGACGAAGCTCCGACAGGACGCTCCATGCTGCCCGACGCCCGGCGATCTCCATTCCCCACGCGAACGCGCCCCGCAGCAGGAACACGCTCACGAGCAGGCCAAGATCCAGCCGGAGGCTGCGAAGCGGGGCTCCAGCGAACCCCTGAGCGACGATCCGCGCCAGCAAGGTGGCCTGTAGTAACACTGCAATCGCGGTGGCGAGTCCGAGCGCGGTGTCGGTCGCCAACAGCGGTCGCGCCGACCTCGTACGCTGGAGCAGGCGCGGGTCCAGGGCGCGCACTAGTGCAGGCTCACTAGCTGGACGCGGGGGCGCCGCTACTTCCGCCGGCCGCCTGAGGCTTCGAGCCGACCTCGGCACCGCCGGGAGTCTGGGGTGAGGCGCGGGGTGCAGCGACACGGCTGCGGAAGACGTGGAAGGACCACCCCTGATAGAGCAGGACGATCGGCATGAAGAGCACCGCGACGACCGTCATCACGACGAGCGCGTAGTGGCCGGAGGCGGAGTTGTTGACGGTCAGGTTGTAGGCGGCATTCGTGCTCGAGACCATGACGTTGGGATACAGGGCGATGAAGATCTGGCCGATCGCGGCGGCGATCCCGAACCCGGAGGCGAGAAATGCCCATCCGTCGCTGTCGCTGCTCGCGAGCCGTTGGGCGAAGATCACGGCGATCACCCCGAAGATCTGGGTCGGCTCGGGCACCGTGCCGCCGCCGATCACGACCAGCGTCCAGATCACCCAGCCGATATTGACGACGATCGCGACCAGGCCGATCAGACGGGCCGCGCCACGGGCACGATCACGGATCTCGTCGGTCGTACGCAAGGCGAGGAACGTTGCGCCGTGCAGGAGGCACAGGGTGAGCAGCGTCACCCCGGTCATCAGTCCGTATCCCGTCAGCAGGTCGAAGAAGTTTCCGGTGAAGTCGTGCTGCTGGTTGACCGGAAGTCCATACAGGAGGTCGCCGAGAGCGACTCCTACGAGCAGCGGGATGAGGACGCTCCCGACCGTCAGCGACCACGACCAACCGTCGCGCCAGCGGTCGCTGTCGCGCTTACCCCGGTACTCGAACGAGACACCGCGCGCGAACAGCGCTACCAGCACGAGCACGAGCGCGAGGTAGAGCGCTGAGAACATCGTCGCGTACCAACCCGGAAACGCCGCGAACATCGCCGCACCGGCGACGATCAGCCAGACCTCGTTCCCGTCCCACCACGGTCCGATCGTGTTGATCGCGACGCGCCGCTCGGTCTCCGACTTGCCGATCAACCTGTGCAGAGCGCCGACGCCGAAATCGAATCCCTCGAGCACGAAGAAGCCGATCCAGAAGACGGCGACGATGATGAACCAGATCGTGTGAAGCTGCATCGACTCAGTAGGTCAGGGTTGGGACGGGGGCACCAGGCGCTCCGCTCGGCTCCGCGGCCTCGGCATCGGCCTCGGCCAAGCCGTGGCGGGAGTAGCGCAGCATCAGCACGAGATCGGCGGCGCCGAGCACGATGTATGCCAGCACGAACACGACCAGGCTGATCCAGATCTCGGTTGCGCTGACCGACGGCGAACTGGCATTAACGGTCTTCTGCAGGCCCTGCACGATCCACGGCTGCCGTCCGCTCTCAGTCAGCAGCCATCCCGCGGTGTTCATCACAAACGGCGTGATCACGGCCCACACTGACAACCACAAAAACAGCCTGGAGCTGCGCAGCTTGCCCCGATTGAGCAACCAACCGCCCCACAGCGCCAAGAGCAGGATCAGACTCCCCAGGTAGGCCATCGCCCGCATCGACCAGTACTGGATCGCGACGTTGGGGATGTAGTTGCCGGGCCCGTACTGCTTCTGGTACTGGGCCTGGAGCTGGTTGAGCCCGGTGACCGGACCGCTCCAGGTTCCCGTCGCAAGCACGGACAGCAGATGCGGGACCGGGATGATCTCGGTCGCGTTCTCGTTGCCGGTGCTGAAGCCGCCGAACTGCAGGGCCGAGAACGAGCACGGCTTGCAGCTGTTCCACTGCGCCTCGGCCGCCGCGATCTTCATCGGCTGGTAGTGATTTTCGATCACCCCGAGCTGGTTGCCCACCGAAAGCTGGATCACGATCGTGGGGATCAGCACGATCAGCGCCACCTTCGCAGTGCGGTGGAAGGACTCCACGTGACGCTGCTTGCGCAGGTACCACGCAGAGACGGCAAGCATCACCAGACACCCGGTGACGAACGACGCGAGGATCACGTGTGCGTAGCCCCACACGAACGTCGGGTTGACGAACAGCGCCCAGATATTGTTGAGCACGGGCTGGCCACCCTTGCCCAGCTTGTAGCCGACAGGATGCTGCATCCACGAGTTGGCGATCAAGATGAACATTGCCGACAGCATCGACCCGATCGCCACCGCCCAGATCGTCGCCAAGTGGACTCGTCTGGGAAGCCGGTCCCAGCCGAACAGCCACAGCCCGAGAAACGTGGACTCGAGGAAGAAGGCGGCCAGGCCCTCCATCGCCAGCGGCGCTCCGAACACGCCGCCGACAAAGCGCGAATAGGTGGACCAGTTCATCCCGAACTCGAACTCCTGGACGAGCCCGGTGACCACTCCAACCGCGACGTTGATCAGGAGCAACGTCCCGAAGAAGCGCGTCATCCGCTTGTAATCGGGGTTGTCCGTGCGATACCAGGCGGTCTGCAGGATCGCCACAAGGAACGCCAGCCCGATCGTCACCGGGACGAACAGGAAGTGGTAAATGCTCGTCGTCGCGAACTGCCAGCGTGCGAGGTCCGTGGTCATCGCGGTTCATAGAACCCGATTCCCGGACATCCTCATCATCCGTTTCGTACTACACCGTCGAGCTCGTCGGCCAATGCGATGACCGCGGCCCGGAACGGCTCGACCGGCTGGTGGGCGACGCCGGCTCCGATCTGACCGGTGCCATCGGCCGCGTGCAGGACCCCGGTCGTGATCTGCGGCGTGATTCCGAGCTCGGCGGCGAGGCGTGCATCGATCCCGACTGGACTGCCGATGAAGTCGACCGCCGGGATCGTAAAGCGCCGCGAGCGCCTCACCGTAATCTGGCTCATCAGCTCCGTGCGGGCCAGTGCGTCGGCCGCGCCGCCACCGAAGAAGGCAGCCACGGCCGGTGCCGCCGCCAGCGCCATGCCGCCCAGCCCGACGCATTCGATCAGGGCCGAGTCGCCGATATCGAGCGCTGCATCGTCTTCGGTGTAACCCTCCCGCAGCAGCGCATCCTGAACCGGCTGGGCCGGAGCACCGAACCAGCGGCCCGGCAGGCCCGCGATCTGGATGCCCATGTCCGTGCCGTTGCGCGCGATCACGTTGACGACGGTCGAGCCGCACACGCCCGCGGCTGCGAGCGACGCGCACTTGGCCGCCGCCATCGTCAGATTGAGGAAGAAGTGGTGGTTGCCGGTGAGGAAGCGGGCCGCGCGCTCGCCGCCGAGTGCGGCAAAACCGGGAAGCAGATTGCGGATCAGGAGGTTGCCGGTCGCCTGGCTGCGCATGTGCAGCTCGTCGCCCATTTGCAGACCTTGCGCCGTCAGCGAGAAGACGTCGATCGGCCCGTCCCGATGCAGCAAGTTCGCCAGCAAGGGTCCGAGCTCGTCGCGGAAGAAGCGAAGCCGCTCGATCGACTCCTCGTCGCCGACTCCAAACCACAGGGTCCTCCCCGGCCCCTCGTTGAGCGTGGCGTACGCGCGCGCCCCCGAGAGCTCGTCCTGCACCACCCAGACCGGCATCGATGGCGAGCAGACGCCGGTCATCGGGCCGGCATGAGCGTGGTCGTTGCCCGGCGCAAGCGCGACTTCTCCCGATGCGAGCATTGCCGCGGCCACGTCCCGGTCACTGGCCCAGCCTTCGAACAGGCAGGCCGCGATCAGCGCACGCCGCTGCGGATCGCAGATGCGATCCCACGCGATCGCGGTTCCAGAATGCAGCAGCGTCGGCGCGCCCTGCTCGCCGAGGATCGGGATCACCTCGCCGGCAGCGGCGACGGTGATCGCCCGGGGCGCCGCGCTCTCGATTCGATCGACCGCTTCGTCGTTGGCCTTCGCGACGCGCGCGCCGTGCGCGCCCCACAGGCGCTCGAGCGCACGCACCGTCGCGGGATCGCCTCCAGCGGGCGGTCGCCAGTCGACGTCGACGATCGGTACGGCCTGCGCTGTGACCGCGTCCGCGAACAAGGGCAGTCCGACGTTCACGACCGCCACCCGTCTGAGCACCTCTCTGCGCACCTCGACCTCCGTCTGCTATTCCAGTCGTCCGCCCGTGTCCGCCCTGCAACAGCTCGCCTCGACGCTCCGCTCATCGCCGGCTCTCCAGGCCAAACGCGAGCTTGCACTGACACGCCGACTCGGCGTTACGCTCGACGGCGACGATGGCGCTGCGCTCGCGCTCGGCGACGAGTACTTGATCCTCTGCGGCGAGGCGATCGCGCCCGCATTCGTGAGCGCCGATCCGCATGCAGCGGGCGCGGCGGCGGTCGTCACGAACGTTTCGGACGTCCGCGCGATGGGTGCTCGCCCGCTGGGGATCGTCGACATGCTCGTCAGTCCCGACCGCGGCCATGCCGAGGCAGTGCTCGACGGCATCGCCTGGGCCGCCGGCCTGCTCGGAGTCGATGTCGTCGGCGGCCATTTGACACTCGGCCACCCGGCGTCGCTGTCGGCATCGTGTACGGGGATCGCGTCACGGCCGCTGTTCGGCCGCAATGCGCGCCCCGGCGACGAACTACTCGCGGCGTTCAGCCTCGAGGGCCGGTACCGGGGCGAAAGCCCGTTCTTCAGCTCGCTACGAGATCGCGCGGCCGATCTGTTGCGCGACGATGGCGAGGCACTCGTTGAGATCGCCGAGTCCGGAGACGCGCACGCCGCCCGAGACGTGTCGATGCCAGGCGTGGCGGGATCGTTGCTGCAGCTGCTGGAGACTGCAGGGTGCGGCGCGACGCTCGAGGTCGACCGCGTTCCCCGCCCCGACGGCGTGCCACTCGAGCGCTGGCTGCAGACCTTCCCGAGCTTTGGGTTTGTGATTGCCGCTCCACCGGGGCGCGCGGCTGACGCCGCACAGCCGTTCCTGCGACGCGGGCTCGCGTGCGCGCAGTGCGGCCGGCTCGACGACTCAGGTGTGCTGAGACTCGCCGCGTCGGGCGAGACGGCGCAGCTGTGGAACCTCGCCGAGGAGCCGTTCACGGCGCTTCAGGGGAACCGAGTCCGATCGACATGAGCTGATGCTCGACGCCGTGAAACTCGACGGGATCGCCTTCGGCTTCCCAGCCCAAGTGTTCGAAGAATCGGACGTTCGGCAGCTGCACGTGCGCGACCATGCGGCGCCCGCCGAGCCGTCCCGCGGTCGCGACCGCATAGCGCACGAGTTCTGCGCCGAGATGATTGGTTCGATGCCCGAGCAGCACGGCGAGGCGATCTCCCTTCCACGCTCGCGCTGCGGAGTCGAGCGGATACAGACGCACTGCGCCGCAGGGGCGCTCGTCAACGAGTCCGATCGCGTGAAGCGTGCTCGGCTGGCGGTCGCGCACGTCCCGGTCATCGCCGACGAACAGACCCTGCTCATCGACGAACACCGTTGCGCGCAACCGGAAGTGCGCGTCGAGCTCGGCCTCCGTAGAGGCGCAGCGGCACGCGATTTGCGAGTCAAGTGCGATCGCGCTAGCCATGGCCAAAGATCGGTAGCTCACCCCGTTCGCGCGCGTCCTCTCGCTTGAACAGCCGCTCCCACGCTGACAGCCCCGAGCAGGCCTGGCAGCGCGCGCACCCGGCCGTCGCCTCCACATGGTCCAGCCCGGATGCCGCCAGCATTGCGGACACCGACCGGTACACCGACGCCACGTACTCCGCCGCCGGCGGTGGTGCATCAGCCATCAGCGAGCCGGGCACCGGCCGCAGCGGCACGACGAACGGGTAGACGCCGAGTTCGATCGCCCGGCGGCAGCCCGCCTCGATCAGCTCCGGGCGCTCACCCATCCCGAGGATCACGTACGTCGTGACGTGGCCGCGCCCGAACACGTCGACCGCCCGCTCCCAGCAGCGGAAGTAGCCCTCGACGCCGCACTGGGCCTTGCCCGGGGCAACCGTCGCGAGAACGTCTGGGTCGAATGTCTCGATGTGAATGCCGACGGCGTCCACGCCGGCGGCGCGAACCTGCTCGAGCACGGAAAGCTCATCGGGTGGCTCGAACTGAACCTGGACCGGGAGCCCGCACGCGTCCTTGATCGCGGCGGCACAGCGGCTGATGTAGAGCGCACCCCGATCACGGCGATTGATCGACCCGGTCGTGAGCGTGGCGTCGACGGCGCCGTCGTGATCACGCGCAGCGGTGCACACCTCTGCAAGCTGGGCGGGCGTCTTGACCGGAATCGTCTGCTCGCCGCGCGTCAGCTCGATCCCGCAGAACCCGCACTGCTCATCTGTTCCCCAGTAGACGCACTTCTGCACCACTGTCGAGGCAATCGAGTCCAGGTGAAGCAGCGCGATCTTCCAGTACGGGATCCCGTCGGCGGTTGCCATGTCGTAGATCCGCGGCCGCCGCGGTAGCTTCACCGGGCCGATCAGCTGCTCGCCGCGGTACAGCGTCCCGCCGCCGTCGGTCAGGTGCACCGTGTACGGCGAGCGGTCGACGTAGGTGGCCTGCCATGGAACGGTCAGCGGCAGCCCGCGCACCCACATGAACAGCGCGTCGGAGGGGCCCGCGCCGCCGCGGCGTCCCGAGAACGGGCCGCCGCGCGCCGTGCTCTCGCGGTCGTCCTGGACGTTGACGCCAAGCGACTGCAGCTCGACGAGCAACCGGCGGTCGTCCAGATCGGGAAGCCTGAGGGCGCTCTCAGCCACGTCCGGCGAACAGCTCCTCGTAGTTCTGCCAGAACACCCGGTCCTTGAGCTCCTGCGAAATGCCCCTGATCCCGTTGATCTTCCAGTATTCGCTGTCGAAGTCCGACCACGGTTCATCGCTGCCGAAGAACACGCGATCGCCTCCCACACCCGTCTTTTCGATCTCCGTCAGCAGCCATCGCGCCCCGAATCCGACCGCCCAGGATGTGTCCGTGTACACCTTGTATCCGTCCTTGACCCATTGCAGGAACTTCGGTACGAGCTTGATGTGGCCGGACACGCCGCCGCCGAAGTGCACGAGGTAGATCTTGCAGCGCTTGCCGTACTTCTCCACCAGCGGAATGAAGTTGTTGATGTCGGAGTTACCGCCGGGGCTCGTATGGAAGTGGAAGATGAGATCGTGCTTCTCACATGCATCGAAGCACTCGTCGGCCAGCGCCAGCGTCTCCTCGTCCCAGGTGCCGGGATCGGGGTTGCCGCCGAGCAGGAACGTGGTCTTCAGCGCCACGGCCCGGGACTCTCCTGCCAGCTTCAGCGCCTTGCGTGTCATCTCCGCGTTGCGCGGCAGGAACGAGACCCAGATCGCTGCCAGGACCCGATCGTTGTTCGTCGCGGCGTCCATCACGACATCGTTGAGATCAAATGAGATCTCGTGCAGGGGCACGCCGTAGTTCGACATCGTCATTGCCCGCTCGATGTTGAACTGGTCCAGGTGGTTCTTGATGAACTCGTCGGTATTGCGGTAGTCATAGACGGTCGGCTTGACCGGGTGCTCGAGGTCATAGAACTTCCACGGCGGGATCTCGCCGATGTGGCAGTGAGCATCGATGATCTTCTTGGGGTGGGTCGTCATGGTCAGTCCTTTCCGAAGTGCTCGCGCGCTTGAGCGATGCGAGCCTCCCACTCGTCGTGGCGCGAAAACGTCCCCGCCGGCAGCAACGGCGGCGTGTCGAGCAACCAGGCCCCGTCACGCGGGTCGAGCTGCACGACCTCGAGTTCGTAGGTTGCCGCCCCATCCGGCTCGGTCTTTGCGGAGGCGTGGATCGCCCGGCCCGAGCGCACGTGCATCTCGAGCCGGTGCGATCCAAACGGCGTTACGTCCTCGAACAGCACCACCCACCGCGCCCCCGTTCTTCGAGCGTCGGCCAGCCGCTGCTGCGCGATCTCCTTGGCGTGCTCACGCTGCGTCTCGCGGTGCCGCTGGCAGAACGCCGCGTCTCGCACCGCGTCGACGTCCATCAGCGTGGCCATCGACGGCGACAGGCGCTTGACGGTGTCCGCGCCGAGCCCGCGCTGCTCGTGCCATGTCTGCACGAGCTCCTGCTCGCTGTGCACATCGCGCAGCTCGTCGGTGATCGCGCGCACGATCCGGATGTACTGCTCGTACAGGACGGCGTTCACCATCACCGACGGATAGACGACGGCTTCGGCGCGTCGCCACGCGGCAACGGCCGCGTCGCGGTCGCGCAGTCCGACTTCGGTCACACGGTCCAGGTGTTGAGCTGGAACGCGCCGGCTCGCCAGGCTGTGAGCGCCGCGTCAAGGACGTCGAGCGGATGAAACGGCTTGACGCCCTCCATCAGCGCATCCTCCGGGAATCCGTACAGCGCCCCGCACGCGAACCGGCACGCGTAGACGGTGCCGCCCTCGTCGAGGAACGTGCGGATCTGGTTGTTGATCGCCATGTGGCCCGGAAACGCCTCGTCGCCGACCTTCGGGAACCCACGCGTGCCCGACGCCATCAGCACGCCCGGCCCGTAGAGCACGAGCGAGGTGTCGAATCCCTTGCGCTGCACGCGGGTCGTTGTCAGCAGGTTGACGAGCCCGACCGAGCCCTCATACGGGACGGTGTGCATGAACGTGAAGGCCTTCTCGCCGGGGTTGGCCTTGATGTCCTCGAACACCTTCTCGGAGGTATCGAAGAGTTCGGTGCCCGCCGTCTTGGCATCCGCGATGCTGCTGTTTTTCGCCACTCTTCCTCCTTGGGGAAGACGTGATGCGGCTGCGCCGACACCGTGCTCGAGGCCGACGGTGGGGGCTCAGGACCGCGTATCGGATCGTAGACGCGCTATTCATAGCGCGACGGCCACGCGCGGTCAAGCGATCATCCAAAGGCAATGAATCACGGGCGTCCGCGCATCTGTTAGAGGTTGTTGGCGCATGTACTATGGTGTACGCCCGAGACACGGAGGTTGTGCCTACAGTTATGCGTCACCAAGCGGCAAACGCAGAAACTACGGTTGCGACCGTGCCCTCGCCGAAGCCCTTGCCCGAGATTGAGCGCACGGTCTCGGAGATCGGTGCGAAGGTGGCAAAGGCGCGCGCCGAGCGCGGCTGGTCGCTGGCGCGCCTCGCAGAACGGGCTGGGCTTTCGACCGCCGCAGTCCACAAGATTGAGAAGAGCGGCATGACGCCGACGATCGCGAGCCTGATGAAGGTGGCCGCCGCGCTCGGCAAGAGCGTCGGCTACTTCGTTGACGAGGTCGAGGCCACTCGGCCCGTGACCGTGATCCGCGCTGACGAACGTTCCCGGCTGTACACCTCCAAGCAGGGCCTCGAGCTGCAGAACATCTCGGGGCGGTACGGGCCGTTCTGGGTGGCCGGCGCCGAAGCGCACGTCGAGCCCGGCGCGGACAGCGGGCCCGAGCCGATGAGCCACCCCGGCGAGGAGTTGGTGCTGCTGCTCGAGGGCCGGATGACGTTCACAATCGACGGTGAGCCGTATGACTTGGGGGCCGGCGATTCGATCCACTTTCGCACCGTGCGCCCGCATTCATGGGCGAACCCGGACGACCGGCCGGCGCGAGCTGTCTGGCTTGCGATCCGCGGTTCCTAGGGTAGGAGGAGGGGTGCGGATCGTCGTCGCCATCGGTGGGAACGCGATCATCGCCGAGCGAGAACGGGGCACCTGGTCTGAGCAACGCGCCAACGCCGCTGTGATCGCGCGTGCGCTTGCGTCGCTGGGGCGCGCCGGACATCAGCTCTTGTTGTCCCACGGGAACGGTCCCCAGGTCGGGGCGCTGCACCTGCAGAACCTCGGCGGCGTCCCGGAGATCCCTGCGCTGCCGCTCGATGCGCTCGTGGCGATGACCCAAGGGCAGCTTGGCTACCTCCTCCAATCCGCGATTGAGGAGGCTGACCCTCAGCTTCGCACGGCAACGGTGCTCACGCGGGTGCGCGTGAAGGCCGAGGACCCGGCGTTCTCGGCCCCCACCAAGCCGGTCGGTCGGTTTTACCGAGACGAGCGCGCGGCGCAGCTCGCGGCAACATACGGAGGCGAGGTGGCCGAGGACGCCGGACGCGGCTGGCGCACCGTTGTCGCGAGCCCGACGCCGCACGAGATCATCGAGTTCGAGCAGATCAGGATGCTCGTCGAGCGTGGCGTGCTGGTGATCGCGGCCGGCGGTGGCGGGATCCCGGTCGTGCGCAAGGATGGGCGGCTCGAGGGGGCCGCGGCGGTGATCGACAAGGATCGCGCCTCAGCCGTGCTCGCGCGTGCGGTCGACGCGGATCTGCTCGTGATGATCACCGGCGTGGAGCGCGTCGCTCTTGACTTCGGCACCCGCTGGCAGCGCGACATGGCCCGGCTGACGGTGTCCGACGGCCGGCAGCTGCTCTGCGCCGGCGAGTTCCCGCCGGGCAGCATGGGTCCGAAGGTGGAGTCCGGCGTTCAGTTCGTAGCCGAAGGCGGCGCTGCTGCGATCGTGACCTGCGCCGGGCAGCTGGACGATGCCGTTGACGGGGCTGCCGGCACGCGGATCGTCCCCGATTCCGAGGGGCCGTCGGCGACCGCATGGACGGGCGCCGGCACGGTGGCCGCGTGAGCTGGCACGTCCGCGTCATCCCCAACCGCTACGCGGACAGCGTCCGCCTGATGAGCATCTCGCGCGCCGTCCGTGAACGCGACGGCATCAGGCGCTGTGAGCTAGCGATGGGCACACCCGCAAACCTTGAGTTGCTGACCGGGCTTGGTGCGATCGCAGACGCCGGGCCCGACGACGTCGTGATCGCGGTTGAGGCCGATCAGGGCGCCGCACTGCAGGCGCTCGCGAGCGCTGAGCAGGAGCTCGCGTCGTTTCACGCGCGCGAGGGCGACGCCGGGCCTGTGCGTGCGCGACCTCGCTCGCTGGCGCTCGCCGCCCGCGAGCTTGATGAGGCCAATCTGGCGCTGATCTCGGTGCCGGGCGAGTACGCGGTGCTCGAGGCGCACCGGGCGCTGTCCGCCGGCATGCATGTGTTCCTGTTCTCCGATCACGTCTCGTTGGATGCAGAGCTGGCGCTGAAGCGGCGCGGCGCCGAGCTTGGCCTGCTGGTGATGGGTCCCGAATGCGGCACGGCGATGCTCGGCGGGATCGGCCTCGGCTTCGCCAATGCCGTCCGTCCCGGGACTGTGGGAATCGTTGCGGCGGCCGGTACGGGTGCTCAGGAGAGCGCCTGTCTGCTGGACGCGGCAGGCGTTGGGGTCTCCCACATCGTCGGTGTCGGCGGCCGCGACTTATCCAGAGAGATCGGCGGCATCATGTTCCAGGAGAGCATGCGGCTGCTCGCGGAGGACGAGGGCACCGACACACTGCTGCTTGTGTCCAAGCCACCCTCCGCCGAGGCTGTGCTTGCCCTCAGTGCCGCCGTCCCAGGCGACGTCCGCGTCGTCGCTGCGTTTGTCGGCTGGGATCGCGAGGACGCGCCATTCGAGGTTCATCCGACACTCGAGGCCGGCGCAGCGGCAGCCGCGGGCGTGCGGACCGAGGACGTCTCGGCGCTCGAGCGCGACGTCGAGCGCCGGCGCGGCGACACCGTCGGGCGTTCGCTGCTCGGCCTCTATTCGGGCGGATCGCTCGCGCATGAGGCGGTGACGATCATCGAGCCTGAGCTCGGCCCGCTGGCGGGCAACGTCGGGCACGGTCCGCGGCAGACCCGTAGCGGCCATCGGGTGTTCGACCTCGGCGAGGCCGAATATACGCAGGGCCGCCCGCACCCGATGGTCGATCTCGACACACGGATCGCGATGCTCGAACAAGCACTGACCGGGCAGGATGTCGGTTGCGTGCTGCTCGACGTGGTGCTCGGATATGGCGGGCACCCGGATCCAGCCGGCGGTCTCGCCGACGCGGTTGGGAACGTCGCCGAGCGTGCGCTCGTGATCGCGCACGTGTGCGGGACGCCTGAGGATCCGCAGGATTCGCGGCGCCAGGCCAGGACGCTCGCGCAGGCGGGTGCGCTGCTGGCCCCTTCCAACGCCGCGGCGGCGCGGCTCGCACTGCGTGCGCTGCGATGAGACCGCTTCGGATCGCGATGCTGACCTACTCACTGAGGCCCCGGGGGGGCGTCGTGCACGCGCTCGAAGTCTCCGAGGCGCTCGCTCGACGCGGCCACGATGTCGAGCTGATGGCACTTGGCCGGCCTGACGAGCAGTTCTTCCGAACCCCTGGAGTCCCGGTGAGGATCGTTCGCTACGAGCCGCCCGAGGCCCCGTTCGACGAGCGCATCCAGGCGATGCTCAAGGCTTATCGCGACGGCCTCGCCGAGCCGCTCGGCGACGGCGGCTTCGATCTGATCCACAGTCAGGACTGCTTGTCGGCGAATGCCGCGCTCGAGCTGCGTTCGCTTGGGATCGTCCCGCACGTGATTCGCACGGTGCACCACGTCGATCAATTCCGCTCGCCATCGCTGATCGAGTGCCAGAACCGGTCGATCCTCGACCCCGATGCGCTGCTGTGCGTCTCCGAGCCGTGGGTGAGACGGCTGGCCGGGGAGTTCGGCGTTTCCGCCATGCTCGTACGAAACGGGGTCGACTCGCGTCGCCACCGCCCGGCTCGTGACCGGGCCGAGCGGATCGAGGACAGGGCCGCCGCCGGGTTCGGCGATCACCTCACGGTGCTGAGCGTCGGCGGGATCGAGCCGCGCAAGGGGTCGCTCACATTGCTGGAAGGGTTCGCCGCGCTGCGCGAGCGTGTGCCCGAGCGCGACCCCCTGCTCGTGGTTGCGGGCGGCGCGACGCTGTTTGACTACCGCCACGAGATCGACCGCTTTCACGCCCGTCTGGCCGAGCTCGGGCTCGAGTCGAATGTGTGGCTGCTCGGCAGCCTCCCGTGCGATGAGATGGAGCGGCTGTATCGAGCCGCGGACCTATTCGCGTTCCCGTCGACGTCGGAGGGTTTCGGCCTCGCCGCGCTCGAGGCGTTGGCATCGGGACTGCCGGTCGTCGCCTCGGATCTCGCAGCGATGCGGACATTCCTCGAGCACGGCCGCAACGCCTTGCTCGTTCCGGTCGGAGACAGCGGCGTGCTCGGCGCGACCCTGGCACGGCTGGCGCGCGACGAGGGACTGCGCGAGCGGCTGCGGGCCGGCGGTCTTCAGATCCCAGCCGCGTTCAGTTGGGACGAAGCGGCGCTCGCGCACGAGCGCGTCTACGCCGAGCTGCTGCGGCGGCTGGCGTTGGCGCCGAGCGGCGGTTAGCGATGGCCGAGCCGCTGGAGGTGAGCGCGACGTGGACGGGGGGCTACAGCTCGCACGTGCAGGCGCGCGGCCACGCGATCACGATCGATGAGCCCGCCTCGTCCGGCGGTGAGGACAGCGGAATGATGCCGACCGAAGCGTTCTGTGCCGCAATTGCCAGCTGCTTCTGTCTGGCGCTGGCGCACGTTGCCGGCAAGCGCGGGCGTGAGCTGCCGGGTCTGCGAGTGGTCGTGAGGGCGCAGCGTGCCGGGCGGGAGCTTCGCTACGAGCGGTTCGAGATCGAGGCTCAGGCGAGCGTGCCCAGCGAGGAACTCGGGGCGTTGATCGAGCCCGCGCGCAGAGTCTGCTGGGTCTCGAACACGCTCGCCGAGGGCGTGGAGCTCAGGTATGCTTACACTTCTGTAGACGACCGTATACGAAGGTAGAAAGGAGTGCGCGGCGTGCTTCAGAACCGGTCAGAGCTCGAGCAGGTGCTCCGTGGTCCCGCCCCACTCGGAGCCGTGTTTGCCCGCCACGCTTACGGAATGCGCCGTTGGGTCGAGTTGTTTGCGGCCCGCATCCCCGGGATCCACGATCCCCACTTGACCGAGCTTGTGGCGGCGATCGTGAGCCAGAACGCGCGTCACACGGTGCTCTTCCGCGAGCGGGCGCTCGCGCACGGCGTCGACCCCGATCGGTACCTGTGCCCGCCGGAGGGCGAGCTGATCTATGAACGCCTGGCGCCGCTTGATACCGACGAGACGCTCGCATACGCGCTCGGCTCGCTCGAGCATTTCGCGGACCTGCTGGCCGTCTACGCCGAGTGCGCCGAGGACGCGCGCGATCGGGCGGTACTCGCGGAGGTGGCAGCTGACAACGACCGTGCGGTCGCCCGGCTGCGCGAGGTCGTCGACGGCGGTGCCGCGAGAGCGGCCGCAGAGGCGCACGAGCTCTATCGGCTGCGCGAGCTCGCCGAGACTCCGCTCTATGCGACCAAGCGCTGACACGGTCGCGCGCCCCACATTTGTAGAGCTCCAGCGAGAGCTTCCCCGCTTATCCCCACGCGCATTGCGCTTCGGCGCGATGGCCGCCGCCTCGCGCGGCGGTGCGCTGCTCAGCGAGGGGCTTGCGATCGGCCATCGACATGGCTTTGACTCCGGGCCTTTCATGGCACACGTCTACGCGGACGCGCCCCGGGGGCGCACGCCGCTCGGGCGTCTGATCGACCGCCGACTGCTGATGCGCAAGACCTGCCAGGCGTTCCGGGAGATCCGCGAACTTGCCAGGCAAGCGATCGACGAAGCGATTGTGGCCGGTGCGGGGCCTGCTCCCGTGATTGCCGATCTCGCCGCCGGACCCGCTCCGTATCTGTTCGAGGCACTCGGTTCCCACGACCGCGCTCGCGCGATCGTCTGTGACATCGATCCCGCTGCGCTCGATCAGGCGCGCGCCGCGGCGTCGCGGCTGGGTGTCGGCGAGCGTGCACGCTTCGTGCAGGCAAGCGCGTTCGACCGTGAAGCACTGGCGACGCTCGCGCCGAGGCCCGACATCGTGGTCGAACTCGGGCTGTACGGCATCTACCACGATGACCGCTTGATCGAGCGCCATTTCCTGGATCTCGCTGAGACACTGCGCCCAGCGCAGATCGTCTTCAACGTCCAGACACAGAACCCGGAGATTGAGCACATCGCGCGGGTCTGGCGCGACCATCGTGGCGAGCGGTGTGTGTGGCGGTTGCGACCGTTGGAGCTGATTCTCCGCTGGGCCGCGGCGGCGGGTTACGAGCCGGCCTCGGTTCGCGCCGACCGCTACGGGATCTACCGAGTCGGGCGCCTGCAGCGCGTATCGGAGTCCAGGTGAGCGGCAGCGTCCTCACCTGGAGCGAGGGGCGAGCAACGACCGTCGCGTTCTCCGAGCGCCTGCGGAACGTGCGCGCAAGCCACCACGGCATGTGGAACTATGTGACCTACCGGGACGCGATCGCACTGCTGGGGATGGAGCCCGCCCAGATCTACCCCGCGGGCACGACGCGACTCGATCCGGCGCGCTGGGCCGATCTGGGCTGGCTGACGTGCTTCTGCGGGCCGCCCGACTCTGCGGTTGAGGCGATGCGCCGCGCGGTCAGCGCCGAGTCGCTGAACCAGTACACGCCCGACCTGATCGAGCCGCTGCGCGACGCTGCCGCCGCTCAGTTCGGCCGAGCCCGCGGCGAGGATTTCGAAGTCGTTGGAACCGAGGGAGCCCAGGCGGGTCTGGCCCTTGCGTTGATGGCGTCGGTAGATCCCGGTGATGAGGTCATCATCAGCGATCCCGGCTACTTCCACGTGCCCTCCGCCGTGCTTGCCGCGGGCGGGGTGCCGGTGGCGGTGCCGATCGGCGCGGACACCGGATTCAGGCTCGATCCCGATGCCGTCGAGGCTGCGATCACTCCTCGCACGCGTGCCATCTGCATCGTCGACCCCGTCAACCCGTACGGCACCGTCCAGACCCGCGGCGAGATCGAGGCACTCGCGGGCATCGCCGAGCGCCACGGCGTTCTGCTGCTGCACGACATCACCCATGCCGCGCTGGTGCTCGACGCCGGGACTCCGTTCGTAAGCATCCCAGCGCTTCAGCTCACCGAGAACTCGATTGCAGTGTTCTCGGTCTCCCACTGCTACGGGATGGCCGGGGCACGGCTCGGGTTCCTCGGCGGTCCGACCGCTTTCGTGCGCGGCTGCCTGCAGCTGAAGGCCGCCCTCACCCGGCTCAACACGAACCTGATCTCACAGCACGGCGCGCTCGCGGCGCTCAAGGACGAGGCGTATCTCGAAATGGCGCAGCGGACGATCCTGTCCAACCTCGCGCATCTCGAGCAGACACTCGACCGCGTGCCCGGAACGAGCCTCGCGGTCACACCGCAGCGTGGACTGGCGTGTGCGGTCGACGTCGCAGGCACGGGGGCGAGCGCGCAGGAGCTGATGGTGGCGCTGTTCGCTCGCCGAGTCGCCGTGTACCCGGCGGACGGGCTCGGCGAGACCGCGGCAGCGACGACGATCCGCCTGAATTTGTCTCGACCCGACCCGTGGGCGATGGAGCACCTGCGCGAGGTGCTCGGAGAGGCGGTGCACGAGGCGGCCTCTGGGCGCTGGCGCACCGCGGTCCTATCGCTGCTCGAGCGCAAGGGGACGACGCGCGCCGGCCTGCTCGCTGAGCAGATCCGGGGCCTGCGATGACGGCGCGCGAGCTGCTCGCGACGTACGGCTCGCCGCTGTGGCTGGCTGACGTCGACCGGTTCCGCGCGAACCTCGGTGGGTTTGCCGCGGCCTGGCGAGCACAGTGGCCGGACGTCCGGATCGCATACTCGTACAAGACGAATCGGCTGCCGGCGTTCCTCCAGGCCGCAGCGCTCGAGGGGGCCTCGGCGGAGGTCGTCAGCGAAGCCGAATACGAGCTTGCGGCAGGGATGGTCGAGATCGATCCGGCGCAGATCGTCGTCGACGGTCCCGCCAAGCCCGACCTGCTGCTGGCGCGTGCCGCTGCTGACGGCGCGCTGGTGCTGGCGGACTCGGCGGCTGAGCTCGCCCGCGCTGCCGCTGCCGGGCTAACACAGATCGGCCTGCGCGTGTCGCTTGACAGTTTCACCGGCGCGCAAACCAGGTTCGGAATCCCGCCGTCGGAGATCGGCGCTGCTGCGAACGCAGCCGCCGCCCTCGGCCTGTCGGTGCAAGCGCTCTCGACCCACCTCGTGTCCACCGACTTTCACCCCGGGACCGGGAGCGTCGTCATGTCCTGGCCGCGTCCGCCGGACGAGCACGCCGAAGCGTCGCGCGTGCTCGCCGCGCTTGCCGCCGAGCTCGCCGAGGACGCTCACGTGATCGCGATCATTGACCTCGGCGGCGGGTTCCCGCCGGCGCCGGAGGTCGACGAGCACGCTCGCGTGGTGGCGGGCGCGCTGCGCGAGGGCGGTTTCGGAGGCGAGTTGCTGCTCGAGCCTGGACGTGCGATCGTCGCGGATGCTGTCGATCTGGCGCTCACGGTGGTTGCTGTCAAGACGCTTGCCGACGGGACTCGCTGCCTCGTCGGCGACGCAGGCACAAACTTCCTGCCCGGCGCGTTGACAAGCCCGCCGCGGCTCCGGGCGCCCGATGCCGAGGGGCCTCGCGCCGCTGCGCTCCTCACCGGCCCGCTATGCCTGAATGTGGATGTCGTGCACCCGCACGCACCGCTGCCGGAGCTTCGCCCCGGAGCGGCGCTCGTCGCGGAGGCGGTCGGCGCCTACCAGCAGGTGACCTCGACGCAGTTCGGCGAGCCGCGCCCAGCCGTCGTCGTCCGGGAGGACGGAACGTGGACGCTGCACGTTGCCGCGGAGAGCCTCGAGCGAGAGCGTTATGCAGTCTGAGAGAGGAGCAAGATGAGCGAGCGTTTGATCGTGATCGGCGGCGGCGGCTCGGGCACGGCCGCCGCGACCATCGCCAAGCGGGTGAACCCGGAGCTGCATGTCACCTTATTCAGCGAGTTCCCCGACATCGCGTACTCGCCGTGCGGAATCCCCTATGCGCACGGCCGCGAGATCCCGGAGTTCAAGGACCTGTTCCTGTCGACGGTCAAGCGCTACGTCGAGGATGGGCTCGACATGCGGATGGAGACCACCGTCACCGACATCGACCTCGATCGCCGCACCGTCACCGCTCGCAACGCGCACGAAGGCTTCGACAAGCTGATCCTATGCACGGGATTCGTTTGGGAACAACCGGACGTGCCGGGCGCCAACCTCGAGGGACTCCACTACGTCAAAGACATCCGCCGGGCGATGGAGTTCGACAAACAGCTCGACTCGCTGAAACGCGCGGTCGTGATCGGCGGCATGTGGCTCGGCGTCGAGATGTCCGGGGCCCTGGCGCGCCGTGGGCTCCAGGTGGACTTCATCGACGACGGACCGTGGCTGCTGTCAGAGCTCGTTGACCCCGACGTGGCCGAGCCCGCACAGGAGGCGCTCGAGAAGCTCGGCGTCAACGTTCGCACCGGCACGAAGCTGCTCGGCTTCGACGGCGCAGACGGGCGCGTGCGGGCGGTGTCGACCTCCGCCGGTGAGCTCGAGTGCGACGTCGCCGTGATCTGCCTGCACAAGCTTCCCAACACGTCGCTCGCCGAGGCGATCGGGCTCAAGCTTGGCACGATCGGGGCGGTCGTCGTCGACGATCACATGCGCACCTCGGCGCCCGGCGTGTGGGCGGCCGGAGACCTGATCGAGGTGCCACACGGCCTCTCGATGCTCCCGATCCACGGCCTCACCGGTTCCCACGCCTACGCCCAGGGCCGCGTCGCCGGCGCCAACGCCGCCGGAAAGGAGATGACATATGACCCCGTCTGGATTCCGTGGGGGTTCATGTCAGGCGACTACACGATCGGCGGCTTCTCGATCGGTGAGACGCTGGCCGAGGCGATGGGGATCCCCTACGTCGTGGCCAAGGGAGTTGGCGTTTCCCGCGCGCGCTACTTTCCCGGCGCGGCCCGGACGCACGTCAAGCTGATCGCCGAGCCGGGCTCGCTGCGGCTGATCGGAGCGCAGCTGCACGGCGGCGAGGGGATCAAGGAGCGCTGCGACTTCCTCGCGTTCGTCGCCAAGCGCGGCGCGACCCTCGAGGACCTCGCGTGGATGGAGAACATCTACTCGCCGCCGATCGGAGCTCTGTACGAGCCAATCCAGATCGCGGCCCAGAACGGCTTGGCCGAACACGCCCAGACGCGTGAGAAGGTCCCGGTGCCCTCATGAGAGTCAGCGAGATCAAGCACCGGCTGCGCGACCGCTCCGAGTACAGCCTGAGGCTCGCCGCAATGGAGGAGGTGGGGCGACGGTACCCAGCCCGCACCTCGAAGTCCGCGCTTCCTGAAGTCGGCCTCTTCTGGCGATATGTGTTCGTGCCGCTGTTCAGGCGCGTCCCGTGGTCGTTCAAGCACCACGCGATGCGCACGCTCAAGCTGACCGCCCGGGGCTGGGCGCAGGACGCACGACGATTCGGCGAGCCATGGCGCCCGCCGACCGGCGCACAGCTGCGGTCATCCGGACAGGTTGGCGAGCGGCGGCAGGAGGCTCAGAGCGCTGACCGCTGAGCTCTTCACCGCGACGCGCGTCGAGATATGCTCGGCTCGATGAGCGTGGAGATGATCCGAGGTGTGGGGCCGTCGGGGATCGACATCGCGTGTGAGCAGTTCGGCGATCAGCACGCGCCGCCGGTCTTGTTGGTGATGGGTCTGGCGACGCAGATGCTGGGTTGGCCCGATCAGTTCTGCTCTGCGCTCGTCGCTTGCGGACTTCGTGTTATCCGCTTCGACAATCGTGACGTCGGATTATCGACACACCTGCATGACGCACCCGCGGCTGATGTGATCGCGGCACTATCGGGCGATACGTCATCGGCGAGCTACACGCTGTCGGACATGGCGGCCGACAGTGTGGGTCTGCTCGATGCGCTCGCGCTCGACAGTGCGCACATCGTCGGTGCTTCGATGGGCGGGATGATCGCGCAGACAATCGCGATCGAGCATCCCGACCGCGTGCGGTCGCTGACGTCGATCATGTCGACGACCGGCGACGGTGCGGTGGGCCAGGCCACCCAGGAGGCGCTCAGCGTCCTGCTGTCGGCCCCCGCCACCAGCCGCGATCAGGCCATCGAACGGACTGTGTCGATTTTTCGGGTCATCGGCTCGCCTGGCTTTGAGCTCGATGAGGCGGACTTGCGCGAGCGGGCGGGACTTTCCTACGATCGCGCTGAGGACCCGCTCGGCGTCGCCCGCCAGCTTCTCGCGATCGTCGCTTCGGGGGACCGGACCCCGAGCTTGCGGTTGGTGAACATACCGACGCTCGTGCTTCACGGTGCCGCGGATCCGCTCGTCGACGTGAGCGGTGGACGAGCGACCGCCGACGCGGTCCCGGACGCCGAGCTCGTCGTCTTCGACGGCATGGGGCACGATCTTCCCCGGGCGTTGTGGCCGGAGATAACGGCGCGGATCAACAACCTCGTTCAGCAGCACGACCGCTAACGGGGTCAGCGTCGGAGATCGACCGTGATGTCGCCGCTGCGAATGGTCAGACGTCGCACATGCTGTCTGTCCAGTGCGAGCGCCACGAGCTCGTCGATCGGACGCCGGATCGGATACCGCTCGCCGGTGACGATGTTCATCAACGCCTGCGTCCCGATGAACCGCGAGAACGGCGTCGCTGAGACCGGGTAGCCCAGTTCTTGGCGCACGCGCGGGATCTCGTCCAAGACGGCGTCGAAGCGGTCCTCCATGCCATGCGCTGCCAGCTGCGCTCTGAACGTGCCGGTCATCCCTCCCGGCAACTGGTGATCGTAGATGCGGGCGTCATACTCGTCCACCGAGGCTACCCGCCAACGCTGCATCCAGGCCCGCTGTGCAACCTACATATGTTGGTTACGCTGTGAGTTTGAACTGATGCACGATTTCGTTGAGCGCTTCTGCGTTGCCGGCGAGTTCGTGGGCGGATGCCGCGACGTCGCTGCGTGGAGCTCCACCGTCAGATCTGCGGGTAGACCGGACGCCGAGCATCCGACCATCTCTATGTACTCGCCAACCACGCACTCGTCGTGAGTGCAACCATGAGAACCTGCGCAAGCATGTGGGCAACTACGGACCTGGGACCGGAGAAACCCAGTCAGCCACACTGCGGAGCGGTTGGATTTCCACCCGCGGAACGTCAAGAGTCGGCTTTGCTCGGCCGATGAGGTAAGTGAACCCGGCTGAAGTGACCCGGATGCCAGCTTACCCTGCGAAGTGAGTCTTCTCCAACCGAATCATGGGCTGGTGGTAGCCCTCCGATGAATCTGATCACCGAACCACGCGCCGTGATGGACGAGAGCGCGGGACAAACGTGAAGGGCCGGCCTCGCGTACGAAGAGGTCAGTCCTGCGCCATCGACGCTCGCTCGGCTGCGCGCGAATTTCACGCCGCGGTGGCGCAGCCAGACATGGCGCTGGTGGTGTTCTTCTGCTCGGCGCAATACGATCTGGCTGTACTGGCCACGGAGCTGAGTCGTGTGTTCGCAGGCGTGCAACTGGTTGGCTGTACGACGGCGGGCGAGTTCGGCCCAACGGGCTATCGCGACGGGAGCATTTCCGGAGCGAGCTTTCCAGCAGCCGGCTTTACCGCGTCCAGCGGCCCACTCGAGTCCTTGCAGGATTTCGAAGTTGCCCAGGGTCGATCGCTCGTGCAGGATCTTGTACGAACGTTGGGTAGCGTGGAGTCTGCGACGGTGTCGGACAACACGTTCGCGCTGCTGCTGATCGATGGCTCGTCGGGGCGCGAGGAGTCGGTTACCTCCGCCTTGCAGGCGGGCTTGGGAGGGCTCCAGCTGGTCGGGGGCTCCGCCGGTGATGGCCTGAGTTTCGGTCAGAGCTACGTCTATTTCGACGGCAGCTTTCACGCCGATAGCGCCGTCCTCGTGCTGGTCAGGACCCCGTTGCCGTTCAGGACGTTCAAGACCCAGCACTTCGTGCCCACGAGCGAGCGCGCTGTCGTCACGGCGGCCGATGCCGAGCGCAGGATCGTCTCTGAGATCGACGGCTGGCCCGCTGCCGAGGCGTATGCCGACCTGATTGGGGCAAACCTGACGAACCTGGATACTCGAAGTTTCTTCGCCCAGCCGATGGTTGTCGTGATCGATGGCACCAACTACGTGCGCTCGATCCAGAAGGCCAATCCGGATGGAAGCCTGACTTTGTTCTGCGCGATCGAGGAGGGCGTGGTATTGCGCCGGGCGCGTGGGGTGAATCTGGTAGGGGATCTCGAGCACGCCTTTGCGGAGATCCGAACTGCCATCGGACGGCCGCAGCTGGTCATCGGCTGCGAATGTGTCTTGCGCAAGCTGGAAATAGTCGAGCGCAGACTCGTCAATCGTGTCGAGGCGGTGTTTCGGGAAAACCACGTCGTCGGCTTTAACACCTACGGCGAGCAGTACAGCGGCGTCCATGTCAACCAGACGCTCACGGGTGTCGCGATTGCCGAGGACTCCGATGGCTGACGATGCGCCCGGCCGGGGCAGAGACCAGCCCGGATCGCCGAGCGAGGTCGTCCGACTCAAGAAAATCATCACGGTGCTGATGGATCGCGCCGAGCGGAGCACCGGCGCCCAGGGCTCTGACTTCAGTCGGTTCCAGACCACGATCATGCTCGAACAGCAGGTACGGAAACGTACGATCGAACTCGAAGCGGCCTTGCGAGAGAACGAGAAGATCCAACGCGCGCTGATTGAAGCCACGCAACACTTCGAACGGGCGTTCGAGCACGCTCCGATCGGCATGGCCCTGGTGGGCCTCGACGGTAGCTGGCTGAAGGTGAACCGGGCGATGTGTGCGATCACCGGCTACACCGAGCCTCAGCTGCTCAAGATGAGCTTTCGCGACATCACGCACCCCGACGACTTGGAGCACAGCCTTGATGGCCTCCGGGGCCTGCAGTCCGGACAGATCTACCAGGCCGAGAAGCGCTACCTGCACTCCGACGGTCACGTGATCTGGGCCCAGTTGGCCGTCAGCGTGGTCCGCGACGAGCACGGCTCGCCACAGCATTTCGTCGCCCAAACGCAAGACATCACCGAGCCCAAGCGGCTGCGCGAGCGCCTGCAGCAGGCGCAGCGGCTCGAGACCGTCGGCGCGCTCGCCGGCGGCGTGGCCCACGACTTCAACAACATGCTGGCGGTCATCCTCAATTTCGTCGCGTTGGCTCGCGACGAGCTCTCGCCGGGCAGCCAGGGCCGGAGCGACATCGATGCGATTGGCATTGCCGCCGAGCGGGGAGCGCTGCTGACCGAGCAGTTGCTCGCGTTCGCTCAGCGCAAGACCGACGGCACAGAGATGCTCGACGTCAGCGAGGTGATCGCGGGCATGCAAGAGCTGCTCGCCAAAGCAACCGGCGATGAGATCACGTTGCGCTATAGGCGCAAGCCGGATCTCTGGTCGGTTGATGCGGCGCGTGCCAACCTCGAGCAAATCGTCCTCAATCTGATCGTCAATGCGCGCGACGCCGTCAGTACCCGCATCACGATATCCACCAAGAACGTCGAGCTGACCGACGACGCGGCGGTCGAGCTCGACGTCGCCTCCGGTCGCTACATGCGCGTCTCGGTCGCCGACGACGGATGCGGCATCGATCCAGGCACGCTCGCCCACGTGTGGGAGCCGTTCTTCACCACCAAGCCGCCCGGCGACGGCAGCGGCCTCGGGCTGGCCACCGTCTACGGCATTGCGCGCCAAGCAGGCGGCAGCGTCACGATCAGCTCGGCACCCGGCAGCGGCACGCAGGTCGACGTCTATCTTCCCGCGAGCGAGGACCGCCCCCCAACACCCGGCCAGCTACAGCCAGTACCGGGGCCCTCGACGCGCAGCGCAGGGATACTGCTCGTGGAGAGCGAGTCGGCGCTGCGCGATTCCGTGAGCGGGATCCTCACACGCGCCGGCTACAAGGTCCTCGCCGCGACAGACGGCAACCAGGCCCTGGGGATGCTGCCGGCACGGGAGTGCAACTGCCAGCTCCTGCTGACCGGCGTGATCATGCCCGGCATGTGGGGCGAAGAACTTGCGGTTCGCGCGCGACAACTGGTGCCGCAGCTCCCGGTCTTGTTCATGTCCGGACACGCCGAGCGCTCTCTGCGCCGCGGTCGCGCGCCAGCACCCTCGCCGACGCTCACCAAGCCATTCTCAGATGAGGACCTGCTGAGCGAAGTCGCGAAACTGATCGGACCCTTTGCGTCGTAGCACTCAGATCCCGGCGCAGTTCTGCCGCCACCAGCGGGCTACGTGGTGGCCTGCCGCGCGGAGCTGAGCCAGATTGAGCGATTGGCTCGCGGCCTGGATGACGGCGATCTGCGACGCGGTTGGGATCTGGCCCGGCTTGTAGCCCGCCTCACCGGCACGATCTCGTACTGAAGCCGCGGCTAACACGGAGCTTGAGCGACAGCGACGAGGACGTCTTGCTCGAGGTCCTGGACTTGGTGACCGGCTGGTGTAGCCCGCGCGTCCGCCTCTAGGGTCTGACAAGGCCCTGCGCATTCGTCGGCGGCCGGCGGGTAGCGGGCGCCGAGCGAGGCGCATGCCCTGGCGACCGCCCGTGCGAAGTGCGACGATCTTGGTCATGTTCTTGGGCGTCAGCCGGAGCGATGAGTTCATCGTGGCGGCCAGCGTGCCGCGGGATGCGCACGACTCTGGGACGCTCGATGATGCCGAGGCGATCCGCGGGGCGTATCCACTGGTTGCCGTGGACGACGTCTACGCTGCGGCGGTCGTCGGTGACTCTGCGGAGTTGGAACGGCTGCTTGGTGGCGACGTGCGGAGAGCGACAGTTCCTGGTGGGCCGTATGGTTGGGACGCGCTGACGTATCTCTGCTTCTCGCGCTATCTGCGACTCCGCGGCTCGAGCGATTTCGTGCGCGCAGCGCACGCGCTGCTGGACGCGGGCGCGGATCCGAACACCGGCTTCTTCGAGCGGGCCCATCAGCCTGAGCCCGTCTTCGAGAGCGCGCTGTACGGTGCGGCCGGTGTTGCCCATTACGCCGAACTGACGCGGTTGCTGCTCGCGCGTGGCGCGGACCCGAACCTGGGTGGCGAGGTCGCCTACCACGCGCCGGAGGGTTTCGATGCCGAGGCAATGCAGGCGGTGGTGGAGAGCGGCCGGCTGTCCCCGGCGGGGCTGACGACGGTGCTCCATCGCAAGCTGGACTGGACTGATCTGGACGGGGTGCGCTGGCTGCTCGAGCATCGCGCCGACCCGAACGCACTCAGCGCCTGGGGCGACCAGGCGCTGCATCACTCGCTGGCGCGCCACAACGCGCTGGGGTTGCTCGAGGTGCTGCTCGACTTCGGCGCGGATCCGACCTTACGGGCGCCAGGGTTCGACGATCGGAGCGCGGTCGCGGCCGCGGCGCGCGCCGGGCGGGCGGACCCGCTCGAGCTGTTCCATCGTCGCGGTTTTACGATCGAGCTGCACCGCGACGACGCGTTCTTCGGGGCGCTATCGCGTGGCGATCGGGCTGGGACGCTCGTGTTCGTGGCCGCCGAGCCGCAGATCGTCGAGCGGCTGGAAGCCGCCCAGCCGGGGATCGTCGCGACGCTTGCCGGCGCCGGTAACCGTGGCGCAGTCGGGCTCGCGCTCGACCTCGGGTTCCCGCTGTCCGCCGATGCGCTGGCTGTGGCGGTCTGGCGCGAGCGCACAGAAACGGTGCACCTGTTGCTCGCGCGCGGCGCGCTCGTCTCAGCGTCCGAGCTGTCGCTAGCCGAGCGCGCCCTCACCGAGATGTCGGAGTGGACGCCGCACCGATCACGCGAGATCCTCGACGCACTTCAAGCCGACGCCAGCCCGAACTGGTCTTCTGAGCCGTCGGGCGATGGAGGCGTTCACTACCGGGCAGCCGTCGCTCTTGCTGCGCGTCGGAGGGGATAGCGAACCGGGCTCGGTCGACGTGCTCGTATGCTGCGCGAAATGGAGCCGTCGCGACCCGAGCTGCGATTTGAGGCTAGGCCTTCTCTTTGGCGTCCGTGCCATCGAGCCCGAGGTTCTCGCGCGTTAGGCGGAAGCCGAGCGAGCGGCTCGCACCAAGCCGCTCGTAGTAACCCTCGGTCCGGGTTCGGATGTCAAGCTGCAGGCCAAGCAGTGGCGCTCGCGATTACAATCGTTGACATCGGACGGATGTGGTGTCTGGAGGCCAACGCGATGGCGGGCTTCTCGACATGAACGCCAGTCGGGCGCGCGACCGATCAGGGAGCGATCCTGAGACTCGGGTAGAGTCATTCCGGCGCGGCCTTGCCTTCGGGGGCGCTTGGCTGGCTCGAGGACAAGCTGAACGGCTCGGTAAAGCGAGCAAGCTGCGGTTTCAGATATGGGCGCTGGCTATTGTCCCCCGTCGCCGGTGGCGGCGCCGCCGAGCCGCCCTAGGAACGCGCGGACCTCGCTTGGCTCGGCTGCGCGCTTGTCGAAAAGAAGGCCGATGTCGGTTTTTCCATCGTGCCTGTTGATCTCGACATGAACCCGCGTCTGCAGCATCGCCACGATCGCGCCGAGGACGATCGCGGCGGTTAGGATCGGTATGACCATCTGCTCGTCGCGTGGAGGATCCTCGATCAGGGGACGGACCACGGGACCGATCACCGCGTCGGATACTGCCACGCGCAGGAGCTGACGGGTGTCCGCTTCGGTCCCGTCAGATTGTTCCGGCGTCCCCAGCGCAGACGTCAACACCTCCGCAGCGGTGTCCTCGTCCGTGATCAGATCCCGTTCCTCGACGGGAAGC
Organism: uncultured Solirubrobacterales bacterium; assembly: GCA_963794285.1. GTDB lineage: Bacteria > Actinomycetota > Thermoleophilia > Solirubrobacterales > Solirubrobacteraceae > Palsa-465. The sequence goes on along the minus strand of CAWCDS010000003.1, from coordinate 88,364 downwards.
GCCTCGTGCAGCTCGTAGGCGAGTGCTTGCAACGTAAGCAGGACCTGACGGTCTGACATCGCAGCGATTGCGTCCTCTGGATTGGTCATCTTGGATCTCCGATCAAGGTGAAGGGCGCCCAGTGATACGGATGGCGCAGGGCGCTGTCGCTTTCGTTGAGAAAATCGCACTGGGCGCGCCATAGCGCCTGCCAGAGCGGCGTCGACTGTCCGGCGCTCCAGTGGTGATAGAAGCGCTGAAGGAGTCGCAGTGACGACTTAACGTCAACGTTCCACTGGGTCACCACCGCGCTCGGTGTGCCGGCGAGCAGGAGCGCGCGGGTCAGTCCGAGAAACTCGTCTCCTCGGTTGCGCTCGGCCTCGATGCCCGTCGAGCAGGCACGGAGCGAGACCAGACGAGCGTCGGAGCGCGTCTGCAGTATCTGTCTGGCGGACAGCAGAAACCGCCCGTCGATCTCTCCGATCCTGCTCGGACGATTCTCACCATCCGATAGGAGAAGGCCGGAACCGAGCCCATCCCGCGCGTCCATGTAGCCGTGGCAGCTGATCTGCACGATATCGTGAGTCTGGAGTACCGACTTGACGCGATCGGGCGTTACCTCTGAGGCGTGCTCATCTATTGTGAGCTTCCAGGGGGAGCCGGCAAGTAGGTGCCGATTCGCCTCAAAGAGTGCAGGCCGCTCGTCCTCGCGTGCGGCGACCCCCGCGACGTACGCCGTCGCCGGCGGGCACGGGCGAGGACGGGACTCAAGCAGGTGAGCGAGGATCGAAAGGCTCGGACATGAGGTGACCGCGATGTGCTCGGCGAGGTGACCGCCATCATCAGTGCGCATCGCGGCGAACGGCAGGCCATGAAGCGGACCGTGCGGAGCGATGCTGACCATCGGTAGATCGACTACGTAGGGAAGGAATGAGAGCAGTTGGGCGCCAACCTCATAGAAGGGTGCAAGGCGGCGGTCGGCACGTTCGGGATTAGCGGCAGAGATGCGCGGAGCGGCGAACATCCGGGGGGGATCGCCGTTGAAGGCTGCGCGGAGTGCTCCCAAGGCCGTGGTCAGCATTTCGCGGGTCACCTTCGTCCGCATGATCCGGACGCCGGGCTCGTCGGGCCGGATCACAAAGCAGGCGGTCTCGTGGTCATCGACGAAGAACGACGCGACGGCCATCGGCAGGTCCGCTTCGCGGAGGCGTTCGGGCAGTTCTGCAATGTCCGGTTGGCCGCGTCGGAGCCTGACATATGCGGGCGCGTACCGATTCATCGCCTCCCAGCACTCGCGCAGATCCTCCCTGACCTCCGCCAAACGCCCGATGTGAAACGGGGATCGATCCGGCTCCCTCTGGATGCTGGCCTGGATTTCAAGCAGGCTCGACTCTCGATCCTTAAGCTCGCTGGGAACGGGATCCGGTACCGCCACCGGAAGCGCGGACAGGCTGGACAGCAACGTGCGCGATTTTGCCGTCTCGTGGATGTTGACAGCGCGCTGCCGTAGCACCTGGCCCTCCGGACCGGAGGTCTCTGCCCGGTCGAGTAGAAGCCGGATCTGCAGCGCGAACAGCGCCTGCCACTCGCCGATGATCTCCCCCCGGCGGTCATCGAGTGACGCCGCTTCGACCGCGGCGAGCACGTCAGCAAGGCTCTCATCGAGCGTGGCGATGGCATCGTCAATCGCTGGAATCCTTGCCTGCAGCTGAGCTATCGCCAACCGCAGGCGGAGCGACTGCGGAGTGAGAGCTCGACCGGCTCTGCGTCCAAGCGCGGCTCGATACACGCCGATGGCCGCGTCGAGTTCACCTCGATTGGCGTTCCTGGAGGCGAGGGCTTGCACCAGGTGTCTCTCGCTGACACTGTCGCCGACCTCGGTCGCATGCTCCAACCACTGGTCGATTCCATCGATCTCCGTTGCGTCGGGAAACAGACGAGACAGGCCCATCGACATCGCGAGATCCACGTTGGTCGTGGCGACCGTGCTCACAGCAACGACGTACATCCGCTCCGCGGCAGTAGTGTCGCCCCGCGCCAACGCCACGTCGCCGAGTCCGTACATCGCGTCGGCTTGGGCCTTCGCATACTCGCGGCGCTTCTTCAACCCTACTGCGGCCACCGCCATGGAGAACGCGTGCGCCGCGGAAGAAAGGTCGGAGCGCTCGAGGTAAGTCTCTCCCAGGGCGTTCCAACCTTCGGCTCGAAGTACGGCCGGCGCGCCAGTGAGCTCAGCGTCGGTCAGCGACTCCGCGCTGAGGAGGTCGCCCCGTCCGCAGGCAGCACGAATGCGCCCGACGGTAATTTCGCCTCGGCGCCAATCGGAGGAGCCTAAGTACGAGCCAAGCCACCGGGCCGCCTTTGCGAACGAGGTCTCGGCCTCGTCGTAGCGGCCCAGGAGATTGAGACCCTCGCCCAGGGTGATCAAGGCACCGCTGCAGAAGCCCGGCAGCGGCACGAGCTCAGCCTCGTCGAGGACCTGCTGTGCCTGATCGGTTGCTTCTTCGGCGCGGCCAAGGGCGCGATACGAGTCCGCCAGTTCAAGCCTGAGTGAGCACAAGGGAGCTTCGAGCTCAATGGTCGAGGCCAAGCGCAGCGCCTGCTCGAGGATGGACGCGGCCTCTCGATACCGGCCCAGACGGCTGTCGATCCGCGCGCTCAGCCCCAGGACCTCGAGCGCGAAATGTCGCTTCGGGACGTTACGCATGCACGCGATCGCGGTGGACCGGTCAGCGTCTGCGGCGGCGAAATCCCCGCTCTGAAGCGCGAGCTGTGCGAGCAGCAGACTGGCCTTCCCGGCGATCAGCGCATCCCCGCGTCGAGTCGCTCGCCGGCGGATCGCTTTGAGCCGTGAACACGAGCTCGATGCCAGTGCGGGACTGCGATCGAACACCTCGTAAATGTCGGCTGTACTGCCGCGCGTGAGACTGTCTCCAGCCCGGCGCAGACGCTTCATCGCCTGGCGAGTGCTCGGTGCTTGCAGAGCCTCGATCACCGTCGTGATCGGCGAGCCGGTCAATGGGGTCACCCAGGTCGGGGCCGACCCGGCCGATCGTTCGATCTCGCTGGCGACTCCGGCGATCAGGGAAGCGCGGAGAGGTCGTCCGGCATCAGACGCTTCGGTCTCGGCGAAGCGGCAGAACTGAAGCAGGGCTCGCAGCGTGAGACCGGCTTGCGCTGCCTCCTGGAGGACAGCAGCGAACTGCTCCGCCGAGTCGCATTGCGAGAGACGGTCGAGGAACTCCTTCGCACGATCGTCGACGTCCGTAGCCACGTCAGACTCCCAGCACTTCGCGAACGCGATCGCGCTCTTCGGACGTCTCGGCGACCTCGAGGGCCCGACGAAGCTCCTTACGAGCGTCCGGCTGCTCATCGATCAACCACAGCGCGTTGGCGAGATAGAGATGCGATGTGTAATCCCACTCGCGACCTCGATCGATGGCGACCCGCGACCAGGCGCGAGCATCCTCCACGTTGCCGCTGGCGGCGGAAATCAGCGCAGCAGCTGCGACCAGTCTCGCGCAGAAGGGGAAGTGGCGCGCCCGTTGCATGAGTTGCTCGAGGTCGCTCTCCTCCGGCGGATCGTCGGTGCCAACCGCCGCCATTACTGCGTCGGTCCATCGGATCAACTCAGGCGGGGGCTTCGCGACGAACTCGGCCGGGAACGGCCTCCGCGCGAGCGAGTCCGCGGCCACCGACCGCAACGCCGTTCGCCAGGGCGCGGTCAGCTCAGTTTCGGGTCCAACCCGAGCATGGCAAGCGATCGCCAGTTCGAGCAGACGGCGGTGGTCAGGTTCGTGAGTCAACTGCAGCTCGACGCGGTCCATAATCGCGAACCGCCAGCCGGCCGCAGGATCCTCGAGATCCAGACCGAACAGTAATTCGGCGTGACGTACCACGTCGGCAGCCTTGCTCTCACCGGCGTCTTGTCGCTCGCCGAGCTCGTTGATCTGGTTGGTGCGGCGCTCGTCTTCCCTCACGTAGGTGCTGAACAACTCAGTGGCCAGAGCGCGCACCGCATCGAGTGGGTGTTCGGTGGCCATCTTCTCGAGCATGGCCATGCCGACTGCGCGCTGAGACGCGTAGTTGAGGATGTCGCGGCTGGGGCGTCTGGCGCCGCCACTGAGACCGGCACGCTGCGCGTCGTCGATGAGATTCGCGGCATCGACGACGTGCAGCATCCCGACGGTCGGGAACTGCTCGAGCACAGCCAAGAACCGGTCAATGGCCTGCGTGTCGCCGTGCTCGAACGCGAATCTGCACTCCTGTCCCAGCATGGTCGAGTCCCCGGACCTCTGCGCCTCAGCCTTGAACTCCGCGAGCGCGGCGGCTCGGTCGGCGGCGGTCCCCTGCCTCACCCGCTTCACGATCCGCTCCAGGCGCCGCGGCAGCCCGTCGAGGTCGAGCTGACACATCGGTGACCAGGGCCTTCCCAAAACGAGCCCGTGAAGCTGGGGCTCAGTGAGTACCTTCGTCGTCACGCCAGCGGACATGTCATCCTCGTCTGCATCGTGTGGCTCGGCTCAAGGCGCTCGCTGTGCTCATCCGGCCGCCCCAATTGCAGACCAATGACGAACAGCCGGCGTAATGACCGGCCGGACACCCAGAACGGCAGCATCGGAGAGCAGGTGCGCGGCGGGAATCGGTTCGCGACGCCGAGGCGATTGAGCGTGGACGAGAAGTCCGAAACCTGGTCGACGGCTCGGTCCCGATCGCTCCGCAGTTTGCTCGATACACCATCCCGAGACTTCTCCGCGTTCCCCATCCCCACTCAACCAACCCGCCACGAAAGTCGAACGCTGGTCATCGCCAGCGTCTTGAGCGCGGCGATCATGCGTCCAACTCTCTCAGAGCGCGCCTCACCAGTCAAGCTCGACAGACAGAAGCGCGGCGGCGATCTGTCAACCCGCCTTCGACACTAATCCGATTGTGAGCCTTTGGGTATCACCGTGAGCCCGGATCTGCTCCCAATCGCGACGATGGCCGTGGATCGGCACTGCTGGATCCACGAACAGGTAGAACTCTCCGCCGCTCTTGATGGAGCACGGCAGGCGTCTGCTGTCGGCCCAGAGCAGCAACCGCGCTGCCGTGACTGGCGTAGGCGTGATCCAGCAGTGCCCGTTCGATCGCGCTGGGCGCCGCTGAGCCCTGCTCTCCTTCCAGCACGAGCATCTCGCTGCTTGGCGAGTGTTCCCGCAACGCGCGGAAAGCTCGCCGACCGGGGGATGCACGCACTTGCGCTGGCCTCGCGCGTTGCCGCCCGCCTCGCCAGCATGCTCGCGACTCGCCGATAGCAGGGCGGACGTTCCGACTCTCAGACCCGGGTCATTGCGTAGGCCTTGGCGGCCACAGCCTCGAGATTGGCGAGGAGCGTGGCGCGGACAGCTTGGAGCATGAGACCCGCTAGCGCGGGCTCGCGGGCTCGCGATCGAGCGACACCGGGCAGCGGTCGCGTGTCCGTCTGAGTACCGCCCGTTCGTCACCTAGACAAAACCCGGCCGGCAGTGCGCCGGCTACGGCTCAACGGAGCGGAGATGGCGTGCACATCGCCCGAAAGCCGCCACCTCGGCCGGGTGGTTGGGCTCACGTCGCACGTCACACTCCAGCCGGGAGATGTTCAGTCGCCATGTACGCCACCAACAACCACCAACCAGCGGCTGCCAATGTACGAGCCGCCGCGATGCGCCGCAAACGAGGAGGCAGTCAGATGACAGATATGGACCCTGGCATTCGTTTCCCTGGCGAGTCCGAGGAATACCGTCGCGAACGCAACCAGCTATTGCAAGCCGAGTCCGAGTTGCGGCGCCAGATCGAAAAGGTCGCCGCGCAGCGTCGTGCGCTGCCGCCCGGCGGCCTCGTCCCTGACGCCTATCGCTTCGAGGACGTCTCAGACGGCGGGGAGGTGCGGTTCAGGGAGCTGTTCGAGGCGGGCAAGGACACGCTCGTGATCTACAGCTTCATGTTCCCGCGCTATTCGGGGGACACACGACCCGGACCGACGGAAGGTGAGACCGCGAAGCTCCCGCTGATCGAGACTCCGTGTGCGTCGTGCACCTCGATTCTTGACTCGCTGGACGGCGCCGCGCCTCACCTCGACCAGGTGATCAATCTGGTCGTGGTAGCAAAGTCAGATCCCGAGCGGATCCGCAACTTCGCGCGCGAGCGGGGCTGGACGCATCTGCGGCTGCTGTCCTCGCGAGGCAACACCTACAACCGCGACTACAACGCCGAGACGCCCGAGGGCGAACAGATGCCGATTCTGAGCGCCTTCGTCCGCGACGGCGACCAGTGCCGCCACACGTGGTCCTCTGAGCTCATGTACGCACCGCGCGAAGAGGGTATAGAGGCGCGCCACGTCGATTCCATCTGGCCGATCTGGAACGTGCTCGACGTGACGGCGGAAGGTCGCGCCAATGCGTCGGGCATCCCGTTGCTGCGCTACGACTGAGCTCCGAGTGGCTGTTCCTCGGAGAGCGCCCCCATCGTGCGACCGCGGCACGAGAGCCGCGTCGTGTCCATCGGCATGGCCACAACCTCTCGTGTCGCGACGCGAGTCTCGTCCGGACTACACGCGCGGCGTGCATGGCGCGGAACTCTCGCCTCCCGCCGATTGGACGTCGCCCTTAGCTTAGCTAGCCGACCTAGCCGGCCGCCCGCTCGGCGCCACAACCCTCGCGCCTCGCCGAAAGCGAGGCCGGCGTGCCGGTGTGCAGAAGCGCGACGCTGCATAGGCAAGATCACCCTGGCGCATGCTCAGTGCCCTTCGCTTAGTTATTAGTTCGGTCGTAGCGCTCGATCGTGCCCGCCTTCAAAGCGACGCCTCGTGACGATGTCCACGAATATCTCGTGCAGCTCCACCACGGGATCCTCGCCGCAGTTCGATGCTGGTGCGGCGTGATGCGAGCCACCCTGTAAGAGGGGAGGTTTTCGAAGATGTCAGCCCGCTTCAGGAGCGATCGCCGCGGTCGGGTTCGTGATCGGGTCTTTGGAGTCGCCGGGGAGCAGCATCTGCGGAATCTGCGTGAAGTCGTAATCGCTGCCGTTGTAGGCGAACGACCACACGAGGTCGAACCGCTCTTTGGGCCAGGGCTCCGGGATGTCGGCGTTGAGCGCGATGGCCTTGGCGAGTATTGGGATCGCCGTGTGCTCCCAGGACACCAGCGTGATGCCGGTAGTGACCGCTGCCAACTCCCCGCCGATCGTCTGTTCCTGGCCCTCTTGATAATGGAAGTCGATGTCCACCTTCAGCTCGTCGGAGAGTTGGCAGATGGTTTGGTAGGTCCGGTGTTGTTTCGTGGTCGCGAGGACGGGCGGCTGTCCCTTCGGATACCCCGGGCAGAGCAGCTGGTGCGGCGTCGCGATACCGGTTCGAAAGTGGCTGTCGTCGGCGAAGAACGACACCAGCGCGCCGGCGCGACTCCACCCGCGCGGCGTCAGACAATTGTCGTCGGTCTTGGCGGTTTGATTGCCGCAGTAGTCGACCCCATGGGGTCCTGGGGGGTCGCAGGGTTCGCTGCCGGGCGCCGGCTGACCGGGCTTCTCCCCGTGGCGGATGATGAAGATGATGCGGTCTGGTGAGGGATTCACAGCTCTCCTCCGTTCTCTGACCGGGAGACCGTAGTGGCGAGGCGATGGCGAGTGGTGTTAAAAGTGAGCGTCGTATGACCGCGCGACAGGATTTCCGTCGGCGGCCAGCGAGCGCTTGTGCTCGGCGTCTAAGAAATGTCAGAGGCTGGTCGTCAATCTGTGTCGACTTACCTTTCGGATCGGTCGGCGCACTTCACAGGCGCTCCGATTCACTCACATGACCGTTTGAGTAGCTTGATTGCCCGGCGCTCTGGCGCTTTCGCGGGAACGTCACCGAGCGGGACCTGGGGAGTGGTAGGAGCTTCTTCCGGATCGTGTGTATCGCTCGGCGATCCGTGGCGGCCCGTCGAAAGATCCCACGGGCCACTCTCGATCTAGTAGCGAAGTACTCAGGGGCTGACCACGCTGGAGGCTGCGGTTTCGAGTTGCCTCGCTGGGCGTGCGCCAGATTTCGAGCGTCGAGCAGCCCTTACGCCAGGAAGGGAGATAAGGGCGATGATGTCGACGGGAATGACCCACAGCTCGGATGCCCCGACGACCGGGACAGGCCACGACCCGAATCCACCGACCGAGGACCCGACGTGCTCCCCCCATCCGTTCAGTGCGGGCGCGCCGGGGCACGGCCCGCCCGTGAAACCGCCGACACGCAACCGGTGGTCGGCGATCCGACCACGCAGCCGGTCGTCGACGACCCGGTCGCGGCGGTTCTCGGCAGCGCGGCGAAGGCTGCTGGTGCGCCGGACAGCTTCCGCGCGATCCCGGAGACAGTCAAGGCGATCCTCGACGAGCCCACCCCCTCGACGAGCCCACCCCACCTCCGGACCCCAGTGGTCTCGACCAACAGAAGGCGGCGGTGTTACAGGCGCAATGGGTAACCCGGGAGAAGCTTCGCGCGGCCGGACTCGGCCTCGACGCGTTCGCTCCTAGCGAGGACTCCCAGAGCATCACGGCGGTGGGCTCGACAATGGCCGCTTGCGGATAACGGTGACAGCCTGTTCTGGGCCGGTCTCAACAAGGGCAAGCGCTCGCTCGAGGTCGACCTTCGGGCTGATCGGGGGCGTGAGCTGGTGGAGCAGTGCATCGCGGCAGCCGGCGCCTTCCTGACCAACTTCCCTGCGCGCGGCTGGCTTGCATACGAGTCCCTCGCAAAACACCGCCCTGATCTCGTGATGGTCCTGCTGACCGGCAACCGCGACGGCAGCTCCGAGGTGGACTACACCGTCAACCCCGCCACCGGCTTCCCGTGGGCCACCGGGCCGCGGAATTCGGCTGAGCCGCTCAACAGCATGCTGCCTGCCTGGGACATCACGATGGGCGGCCTCGCCGCCACTGGGCTGCTGGCCGCCGAGCGGCATCGGGCGCTGAGCGGTGAGGGCCAGCTCGTGCGTGTCGCCCTCTCGGATGTGGCGTTCGCGGTCGTCGGCCACCTGGGCCGCGTGGCCGAGGCGCAGCTCGGCAGCAAGGAGACACCCAAGGACGGCAACTACTTGTACGGCGCGTTCGGGCACGACTTCGCCACAGCAGATGGTCGGCGCGTGATGGTGGTCGCGCTGACCACGCGACAGTGGAACGCCCTTCGCGACGTGACCGGGCTTGGGAGCACGCTGTCTGCGATCGAGCAGGCGATGGGCATCGACCTGCAATCGGTGTCGGATCGCTTCCAGGTCCGCGACGTGCTCGCCGCTGTGCTGCGCCCGTGGTTCGAGACGCGATCGCTGGCCGAGGTGAGGGCCGCACTCGCCGGCAGCGGCGTCTCCTGGGGCGCTTATCAGACTTTCTCGGAGCTCGTCCGCGAAGATCCCAGGTGCTCAGAGGCGAACGAGATGTGGGAGCTCGTCGAGCAGCCCGGCGTCGGCCGCTATCTCATGCCCGGAACACCGCTCGACTTCTCAGCCGTCCAACGAGTACCGGTGCGGCGCGCGCCGCTACTCGGTGAGCACACCGAGGCCATCCTCAGCGAGCTACTCGGCATGAACACGAGTGAGATCGGCCGGCTTGAACGCGACGGCCTCGTGCGGTGCGCGCGCGGAGGCCAACCAGCCGGGATCAGCGTGAACTGAAAGTAGCCGCCGCTGGAGTTCGCGGCTGCCCGCCTCTGACCCTCGTACCGGCGACCCAGGTGCGAGACCCGTTTTCAGCGGGTCCGTGCTCACAACTCGAGCTCCGGGTTCACAGGCCGTCCCGCCGCCAGCGCCTGTCGGCCGGCTTGCAAGGAGAGTCCGAGGACGAGATCTTCCAGCAGGTCGCCGGTCGCTTCGTTACGAGCACGGCCTCAAGGAGGTCCCGCCCGAGGGCGGCGACGACACCCGCGCTCGTGTGGCGGGGCGGTCGCCCGCGTAAGCGTGCGCTACACGCCCCGGCGCGGCTGGCCATGCGCTGGAGCGTCCCTACGTGCCCTCGAAGTCCTGATGGGTGCCGCGGAACTCGAGCAGAATCGAAGTCACCCCGCTGAGGTCGAGGTTCACGTGGTCCTTCGGATCGCAGCGGATCCTCCACGTGGCGAATGGGCCGATCGCCGCATAGTCGTCGGCGATCGTGCCGTTGGGGTCGACCCGGCGGATCTGCCCAGGCTCGATGATGGCGGACTCGTCAAACTCCTTGGCGCCGGCCGTCACGGTGAACGTGGCGTGGACTTCGGTGTCGACGTGGTAGGCGCTGAACTTGACGCTGGTCTCGGTGATGAGCGTCTCGTCGCCGAGGTGCGTCACGAGAACGAGCAGCCGATCGCTATCGGTCTTGGCTCCTGGCAGCCACGCACGGACCCCAGTGACGCGGACGTTCGCCTTCTCGACGAACGGCGTCTCAGCGACGGAGGATGACCTGGTCGCGTAGAGGTCGCTCAAATCGAACTCGGCGTAGCGCTCGTCAGGGTGGCCGGTCAGCGGGCGCTTGAGGTCCGACGCGTCAAGCGGCACGACAATGCCGCGCTTACCAGCCTGGGGGAACGTCTCGGGCTCCCGACCCAGCGACTCCTTCCTCGTCTGGACCGCGGCCTGCAGATCGGTGTTGAGGTTCGATAGCAGCGCATGGTCGATCTCATCGGGCTGCGTGACGAGCAGCTTGGCGAACGGCTCGTAGTCGTCGAGCGCCCAAAACGCATATGCCCGGCTCATTAAGTAGATCAGCTCAATGCAGTACGCCTTAGCGTGCTCGTAGAGCGTCGTCATGAACCCTGCGCTTGCAGGCGTCCCCGGGTCGGCCGTGGCCACGCCGCCGGTGAGGACGTCGTGCTGGTGGTTGGCCGCGTCGATCGCCGACTGCGTCGCGATCATCTCGACGACGGCTGCGTTGTAGTCGATGACGAGCGCGCTGCGCCGGCCCACCGAATCGGCGTACGCGTCCATCGCCTGCTTGGCGAGTTTCGCCGCGTCGCCGCCCGTCTTCCAAAACTGCTCGCAGAGGTCGTCGACCTGCTGGCGCGTGGTCAGGAGCAGGCTCGCGTTCCCGTCAAGAAGGGTCCCGTCGTGGAGCTGCTTGAGGCCATCTGCAACGTTGTCGACATCGCGCTCGGCGACCGCGATCTCGTTCACGACGAGCGTCCTGTCGATGACCGTGCCGCTGTCGTCCTTGACCTTGGTCACCGCGGTATCGAACAGCTTGCCGATCTGGCCGGTGACCAGCGAGGCGCTCTTGAACGCGCCGAGGGGCGTCAGGCTGCCAGCTTCGTTGAACGGGCTCTCGCTGAATGCCAGCCCTGCTAACGCTTCGAGAACGTCCGACACGCTGAGCGCGTTGACCTTCTGCGCGATCACGTCCTTGAAGTTGTCCAGCTCCGGCTTCACCAACTCCCTGGCCAACACCATCGTGGCGCCCTCGGCGGCGATCTTGGCGGCCGTGTCGCCGAGGCTCGCCGCCAGCCGGTCGCGCCGGCCGGTCAGAAGGTCGATGTGTGCCGCGACGTCGCCGAGCGCCGTCTTGACGTCGCCTCGCTTCTCTTCTGTCTGCCGCGCCGCGTCGAAGTACGCCTTGTACGCGTCCTCTATCGACTTGAGGTTCTCGAGCGCCTTGCTCGCCGTCGAGACGTAGCTGTCGAGCGACAGCAGCGGCACGTAGTCAGGGTCCCGCCCGAAGTAGTTGCGGCCTGCGTCCGCCTGGCGCATCATCGCGACGACCCCGTCCAGCAGCATCGGGTAGAGGCCGGGCAGATCGTCACCGAACCCGTCCACTGGACGACCGTTGGGAGACGCAGGGGGCGCGGTCTTGTCGTCGAGGATCCCCTGGAGCCATCCGAGAAGATCGCGGACGTCGACCATGTCCTTGTCGGTGGGAACATTGCCGACCAGCAGGTACTCCATCCTGGCCTCGTCCACCAGCATCCGGAGATGGCGCGCCGTCGTGGCCGCGGCCATCGCTTCAGGCTCGGCGCCGACCGTGATCATGGGCGGTTTGGGGGCGGCCGGCGTGGCCGTTGCCGGCGTGGCTGCCGTGCCCGCGACGCCAGGCTGGCCCAGGCTCCCGGGGTTCCCACGAACGTAGTCCCCGTTGTCGTCCTTCATCACGATCCGCGTCGACCGCGACCAGCCCTGGACCTGGAAGTGCTCGACCTGCGTGATCCCGCCCGGAAGGCCCGGGTCGCCGGGGTCCCCGGCAGCGCCGCCGGTCCCAGCGGTCGTCCCGACGAGGCCGCCGGTGACGCGGCAGTAGACGGCGTCGGCATCGGCGCCCAGGGAAGCCGAGGCGCAGCTGGTGATGGAGATCGCCCCGCAAGCCCCGCCGGAACCCGGGTCGCCTCCTTCGCCGCCGAGCCCTCCGGGACCTCCGTCGCCTCCGCGAGCGGCGATCTTCGCCGCCGCGAACTCCTCATCCCATTTGAATCCGTCGCCCTCGTTGGCGTCGGCGCCGGCGCCGATGATCCCAGTGTCCCCCTTCGGGCCCTTCTGCCCCTGGCCGCTCTTGCCGCCCTTCCCGCCGGAAGCGTCAAGCAGGAGCCTTTGCGAGGCGCCTGCCGTCGGATCGGGTACAAACCTGCCGATGCTCAGCTCGATCGTACCGCCCGGGCTGCCCGCGTCTCCCGGCTTGCCCTTCGCTCCGACGACCGCAGGATCGCCCTTCGCGCGCAGCGCCGCCAGTGACGCGTCGTCGGTCACGTACGGCCGCGACGGCGCGTCGCTCGTGGCCTGGCGTGGCGCGCGGGTCTGGTCTGTGGCCGCGCCGTCGGCGCCCGGAAGTCCCTGGACGAAGATGAACGCGTCCTTGACCGAGCAGTCGCCTTGGATCTTGTCCTCGGGCAACCGCTGCGCTTTCAGGAAGTCGTGGAGGCTCGAGGAAGGGGCGATCGTCCTGAGCACGCGCGCGAAAATGCTCACCTGGCGGCCGGGGGCGAACAGCCCTTCGAGGATCGTCACGTCGTCGCCGCGAACCGTCAGGTTGGCGCTGCTCGGTACGAACTGCACCCCGTCGTCGGAGATGCGGTCGGGGTTTGAGCTCAGGACGAGAGCCTCGGCCGTCTCGATCGTGAGGCTGTGCACAGTCGATCCGTCCGCCTCGTGGACCGTCTCCATGTAGAAGCCTGGCCGGATCGTCAGCAGCGACGCTTTCGCCCCCGGAATGACCGCCGCCCCCTCGCCGGCCTCTGCGTGCGCCATGAATCGTGAGGCGTCCATCAGGCGGCTGCGAGGGTCGCGCTCTGATTGATGGCCGCGAACTGCAACTCGCAGTCGACGGCGTGTACGATGCCCCCGAGCAGGTCGCGTAGGCGGGCTGCGGTCGCCTGGTCCGAGAGCCCATTCGCTACCGCGGTGCTCGCCACAATTGCGTCGTAGAAGTCGATCACGGCGCGGTTGAGGTCATTGGGCTTCGCTCCTGTGCCGAGCTTGAGCTGCTCGCGCAGCGTACGCAGGGCGTCGCGGAGCCCGCTGTCTTTGAGCTCCCGAGCGGCGCCGGGCTCGAGCCCGGCGACGATCGCCTTTGACTGCGCCATCCAGAACTCCTGGAGGTCCGCCGCGTGCCGTGCTGTGCTCGCGGTCGCGTCCGTCGTCTCGTAGAGGGCCGGGAGCTGCTCGACGTGCTCCGCCATCAGCGCGCGACTAGGAGCGCCGCCCGCGAACCGGAGCTGCTTCTTCGCGTACAGCGCAACCGCGTCCAGCATCGCCGCCACGCGCTGCGCTATGTCCGGAAGCTCCGCCGTCGTCGTCACCCCGCCCGTCTTCAGCATAATCGTCTTCGCGTCCCCGATCTCGCGCGTGAGCGCCGACGTCGCCGTGGCCAGCTTGTCGAGGTCGCCTGTGGCACGGGCGGCGCTCCAGTTCTTCAGCTCGTTGCTCACGTGCGTTCCGACCATGTCCCGCAACGGGCTCGACCAGCGGGGATCAACCTTCTCGACCGCGTTCGCGGCGGCCGTGGTCTCAGCGCTCCACATCCCCGGCAGGTCGTCTGCCAGTTTGCAAACGATCTCGACCATGGTGACGGCGTCCGACGGCTTCGCGCGGTCCAGGTCAGGAGTCCTGATCGCCTCCGCCGCGAGCCGGACCGCGTTATCGGTGTATGTCAGGCCACGGGTCGGGTCCAGCGCATCGGCGACCTTCCTGGAGCGCGCCTGTGCCACGTTCAGCGCCTGCGCGAGCGTGGCGACGTGCGCCTCCAGCGTGCGGACCTGCTGTTCCGCGTTCGCGACGTTCTGTTTGGCGATGAACAGCTTCGTCTCGGCGTCGGTTACGTCCTTGTTCGCCTTGCGCGCGCTGTCGAGCTCGGTCTGCGCGGCGAGTTCGGCCTGCTGTGCGCCGGTCTCCGCAGCCCTCTCCGCTTTCAGCCTTGCGTCCTCTGCGTCGTGCGCCTTCTGCGCCTCGTCCGCTTCCCGCCGAGCCGTCTCGCTAGGGGTCTCCTCGGGCATACAGCACACACTTTCTGTCGGAATGACCGCGACTGGGCCCAGCCGATCGCGCGCCGCTCAGACAAGGGCTCGCGCCTGATCAGGGTATTCAACAGCAGGCGCGCGCCCGTGTGAGGAGAAATTGTTCCTGCACAGCGCGTTCCCGGCCCGTAGTCAGGGCTTGGTTTCGCTCACAACGGCGCGGCGGTGACCGGCGCGAACGGGCACCACCCCGACTCAGCAACGCTTCAGCCGAGCGCGCCAGCTAGGGCAAATCAGCCGGGTCTCGGCGATTCCCGCTCTGAGATTTCGCACGCCATTGGTCGAGTGACGGTTGCTCCTGTAATGGTCAAACCGCAGCACGACGGTCGCGAGGTCAAACCAGTCGAAAATATGTTGCGCTGACGACTCAACGATCGGAACGCCGCCTTCCCCAAAGGCCGCGGTCAGCACGCAAGCAGCCAGATGCGCCTTCGCCGCTCAGCGCGGTACGCAACATGGTTCTGCGCGCAACACATGGCGACGATCCAATCGCCGCAGATCAAGCTCCCGGGCTCTCAGCCGAGGTCGTCGCGGCGCAACGACCGCACCGGCCCTGGGTATGCAAACGGGCGATCTTGCAGCCCTCCTCGCGCGCCCTCCTTTCGGCGACGAGCGCGTCTCCGACGAGACCGGCCCGCACAATCGACTCGTCACGGGCGGGCAGCTGCGGCTGGCTTGCGCGCACGCGAGGTAGGAGGCGTTCGACCCCTCCGGCACCGGCGTCGGAGAGCCTGATCCGAGCGCCTCATAGGTCCTCGGGCGGCAGGCAGCGCTGCATGGGTTCGTCGGCCAAGCTAGTGATGCCGACGGGCGGCGTCCGCCTACTGCGCCAGCGTGGTCATCGTGGCGAAGAACGCCGGCGACTGCCCGCGGAACAGACCCATCGCAGTCAGGAGCTGGACCACGCCCATCGCGATCCCGTCGTCCCGCTAGTGGCGTGAGCGATACCGGGTCCAACAGCTGGTGTCGACCGTCAACTCCATCAGGTTGGTGAGGCGCTTCCGGTTCGCCGCGCCAGTGGCCGTGCTGCCCGGCAGCGTGCGGAATGGACTGAGGTCGACCGGGTCGGCCGCGCGCGACTTCAGATCCGCGTTGAGAAACGTGAAGTGGGTGAACTCGTCCTCGGTGTTGTCATGGACGTACTGGGCCATGTCCTCATCGTGCACTGCGAGTGCCTCGGAGAACGCCTCGTTGCCGCTACCGCCCGGCACCTCGCCGTCCTGAATCCCGCACAGCTCGTTGTACTGCTGCCAGAGATCGGTCTCGAGAATCTCGGCCGCGGACGGGAACCGCAGGATGGCCGCATCTCCGCGTCTGAGGCTGCCCGTGGCGAACGCCGCCGGCGCGCTCGCCACCACGCCCGCTCCGAGCATTCCACGCGGAATCAACCGTCTCTACTAACGGGGCTTCGCCCCGGCCCGACGAGATGTACGTGGTTGCCCGGCGGTTACGGCGGGTTGGGGCGGCGGGTTGCGCTGGTGTGGGCGCTCGGGCTCTAGGCTCCGGTCGCGGGTCGCTTCGGGGCGGCTGGCCGTCCCGGTCATGAGCCGCGTAGTGCGGTAGGTGCCCCCGAGGGGGCGTGGACCCCGACGACCGGAGCTTGTGATGTGCGTACCCCTGTCCGCCGCGGACGTGCTCGGCGAGCACGTCAGCTTTGAGCTGGAGTGCATCGACCGGGTCTACTGCAACGCGTACGTCCCGAAGCTGGCGTATCCGGGTGGGGTCGCGACGTTCTTCACCAAGCATCGCGGGGCGACGTTCGCCTCGACGTGTCTGGCGGACCCGATCAGCAAAGGGTTCGTCGCTGCGATCAAGCGATTCGCGGCCGAGCGTGAGATCCCGATCGTGCGGTTCGAGAAGGGGCAGCGCAAGGACGACATCGCCCAGGAGCAGCTGGCCCGGTTCGAGGAGCCCGAAGGGATCTACATGATCGGGGTCGCGCAGGAGAAGATCCGCACGTTCAGGACCGAGAAGCGGCGCAACCCCGTGACCGGCGCCCGGTATCCGTGGATCGTGGCCGCCAGCGCGGTCGTGAACCAGTACTACTGCTACGGGCTGGACCTGGACTTCGGCCCGTTCTTCGTGAAGTTCTCAAGCTACTTCCCGTACGGGGCGAAGCTGTGCTTCAACGGCCATCACTGGGCGCAGCGCCAAGCCCAAGCCGCGGGGATCGCGTTCACCGCGCTGGACAACGGGTTCCTTACGTGCGATCAGCCCGAGCGGTTGCAGCGGATCTGCGACCGCCTCTCGGACCGCAAGATCGACGCGTTCTTCCGACGCTGGCTGGCCAGGCTGCCGCACCCGTTCACCGGCGCGGACCGCCGCGCCGGCTACCGCTATCAGCTCTCGATCCTGCAGGCCGAGTTCTCGTTGACCCAGGTGCTGGACCGCCCCCACTCCGGGCGCGTGTTCTTCGAGCAGCTGATCCGCGAGAACCTCGATCTCGGCCCGCCCGGACAAGGTCAGCCTGATCTTCGACCGCCGCGTCCGCACGCGCGGCCGACGGCCCACGCCCTCCAGGTGGCGGACCCGGGTGCTCACCGACGGCGTCACCCCATCGATCCACGTCGACTACAAGCACTCCAAGATCAAGCAGTACCACAAGCTCAACAAGGCGATCAGAACGCAGACGACAATCAACGACACCCGGGACTTCGCGATCGGCAAACGGCTGGGGAACCTGCCCGAACTGCGGCAGGTCGGCTTCCAAGCCAACCGGCGACTGCTCGCCACCCAACGACTCGGCCACGACCCGATCACCGCCGCCCGGGCGCTACAGCAGATCGCCGACCCAATCACCATCGCAGACAGCGGCACGAGCGTCGCCGGACTGAAGTTCGGTGACCCCCGGGCGATGGCATTACTGTCGCTGCTGGCCGTCTTTCGCCTGTCCGTGCGGGGCTTCACCAACCGCGACCTGCCAGAGCACCTCGCGCCCCTGCTGGGACTCCTCCCCGGCACCATCACCGCCGGACAGGCGACCTACGACCTGCGGCGACTCCGCGTCCACGGTCTGATCCAACGCATCCCGCACAGCAACCGCTACCTCCCCACCGAACACGGCCTCAGAGCCGCGCTGGTGCTCACCCAAACGCACAACCGAATACTCACCCCGGCCCTCGCCGCCGCCAACGACCCACTCACCGACTTACCCGACCTCCACCGCGCGATCAACAACGTCAAAACGGTGATTGACCGGTACGCCACGCAACAAGGACTCGCCGCCCGATACAGGAACTTGACCTGATTTTCACGACCGCCTGGGTCAAGGACCCTAGGGAACATTCGCCCGGGCGGCCTCCTGGATCAGCCGGAGGCCGTCCGGCACGGTCAGGAGCCGGTCGGCCACGAGCCTGGCGGTGTCTCGCGTGACCTTGCCCACGTAGTCGCCGTGGTTGCGGTAGAGCTCGGCCAGCTGCGCCTCGTCGAACGGCACCTCGGGCCCGGCGATGCTGCAGAACGAGGGGCCTGTCGAGCTGCCGAACCACGTGCTCGTCGGCACGTCGAGGTATGGCGAGCGCAGGCCGCCCTGCACGTTGCCAACTCGTCGAGCACCGGTGCAGGCGGGCTCCCGGAGACGAGGATCGGGTCGGCGTGGGGCGGAGCGATGCCGAAGCGCACCCACCAGTCGAGGTTGCGCAGGGCCGCGTCGAAGAAGATGCTGCTGGGGAAACGGCTGCGCGGCCCCTCGTTGCACGACCCCGGCGGGACGGCGCGGCCAGCCTTGACGATGTCAGCGGGGGCGGCGGAGTAGAACAGCTCGTCGGGCGTCGCGTGCGCGGCGCCGGCCATCTCGTAGCCACGGTAGCGGTCCTGTGGCGCGTCGCTGTCGGGCCGCCGCGCGTCAATCCCTATCAGGTAGTCCGACTGGGACATCATGTGGATGATCGGCGTGCCGGCGTCCTTGAACTGCTTGCGCCGGTCGCCGTTCGGCGGCGGTGGCTCGCACTGGTTGATCGGGGCCGCGCCGATGAACCTCCCGCCCGCGACGGCGACGATGTAGCCGTCGAACATCGGCCGGCCGTCGATCTGCTCCACGAGCGGTTGGATCGCGTTGATGTAGTCGTATTCGAAGCTGCCGGTCTGCGAGTAGCCGAAGTCGTAGACACGATCGACCGGCGAGCCGTGACGCCTGCCGTAGGTCAGCGGGTTTGAGCGAGCGCGACTTCGCACCCACGCGCCGATCTGGCTGGTGATGTCGTAGACCAGCCCGTCCTCGGTGGCGCGTGAGCCCGGCGTGATGAACGAGACCGGCGGGTCGCAGTTGCGCGGATCGTTGAGCGGGAGCGGATTCGCCATCGACAGCGAGCCGCAACGGACCGGGTCGAAGTTCTTCAGCGCGTCGAGCGAGATCGGCTTGCCGGTCACCCCGACCCACGCGTCGCCGTCCGCGACGATCTGGCGCTGGGCGAGCGCGCAGCCGATGTTGAGGTCGAACGCGTTGGACGGGTTGAGGATCTCGACGATCACGGTGCCGCTAAAGCGCGCGGGGTTCGCCGGGCGGCGCACGAGCACGCGCGTGGTGTACGGCGCGTCCGGCGTGCGCACAACGGCGGGGCCCGGCGCAGGCCAGCTATAGACGTTGGCCTTGCCGCTGGCTAGGTACTCGTCCTCAACGGCCGATCTTGTGCAGGTCCTGGGGGACCTGCTGGTGGTCGGCGCCGCCGAACGGATACGAGGTGGCGCTAACCGGTAGCGGCCCGGTCACCTTCGGGACCGGCGTCGCGCCGGCCGCGGCCGGCAGGGAGAGCGCCAGAGCGCACACGAATGTCGCGCTCACACGAACACGCTTCACGTCCCCTCCTTCTCTCGCGGGCGCTCAGGCGAGCGCCCGATTCCTCCCACGCCAGACGGTCATGAATCCTACGACCGAGCGGTCGACATTGTCAAACCGAGTTCGTACGTCCATCGTCGGACACCCGCCTCACCGACGGCCAAGACAGCTACCGACTCGCCCGAGCGACCGCCGGCAAGGAGTCAACCCCTGACCTGACCTAAACCCTCATCCCTGTTGGTGGGGAGATTCGTGGCCACCAATGGGGAGAAAAGATGGCTACCACCGGTGGGGAATTTTGTGGCCGCCAGGTGGGGAGAACTCGATGGCCATTGACAGCCCTGGGTCAACGCGAATCCTGGACGTGCGTGCCGCTAGCGGGCGATAGGGTCCGCCGGTGTCATCGGCGGCGCGCCAGAGCATGAGCGACAGTGGTGTGCGGATCCCCGGTTGATCGTGCGCTCCTGGCCGGACGAGCCGTTCATGCTTGCTCGTAGAACGCGGGCAGTTTGAACGGGCCGTTCGAGGCGAGCTCCTTCGGGATCGACCACGCGTACGGCCGACGGCGGGCGAGCAGCTTGTCGCCGTTTCGACGAGTGGTGCGGACGGCGCGCGACGTTTCGACATCGAGACCGACCAGCACGTCTGTTGCTGCGCCTGACCCGCTGGGCGCGCCCGGGCGACGAGCGCAATGCACTGGTGTGCGATCTCGTCAGGTTGGCTGCCGTCCAAACGCCTCGCGGAGCCGAGTTTTATGCCTCACGGGCACCCGGCGACGCCAATCGGCGTCGCGAGCGCCGAGCGGAGGCCAGCGTCGTGTGCGGTGAGGCTCATCACGCTGGAGGTATCGGCGAAGCTTTCGGGCACGGCCGGTCGCTAACACGGGTGTGCCGCGCCCTGCCCCTCGAGTGTCCAGCCGCTACTCGCGCGTCGAGCCGGCGACGATCACCCCCATAGGCGGCCGTCGACGAGGATCGGCGTCGCGACCGCCGAGGGCAGCCCCACTCCGGTGGGTGGTGACACTGCCGAGGTGAGAGACATCGGCAACGCCGTCGACTCGCGCTGAGCGTCCGGTCTGTGCGACGATCCTTCAGTGGTTCCTCCACCCAGTCAGGCGGCACCGCCACGGCCACCGGTGTCGTGACGCGCCGCAGCGCAGCTTGCTCCTCGGCCAGCGGAACCAGCCCAGGGAGACGACCGACCGTCACCTCGACGTCAACCGGGATTGGCATTCTCGACGTCGCGTACGACCCTCCGGCGCTCCTCGTCGGCAGCGACCAGGATCCGCGCTCGAGACGTCGCCAGATCCGATCGCGCCTGCACGTTCGCGATCGCCGTCGCCATCAACTCGGTAAATTCGTCAAGGCGGGATTCGGTATCCGGAGGCAGCGGGGTCTCGCGCGTCGAACCAATCTGCACCGCCCCCCAGAGCCGGCCCTCGACAATGATTGGCGTCGCCACCGCGGATCGCATCCCGGACGAGCGAACCGCGTCGCCGATGACGCCGCCGGCTGCCGTCTGGTAGTTGTCGAGGAGCGCCGGTCGCCCCGTGCGAAAGACCATCGACGCGGTGTTCACCCCTCCCAGCGGCTGACTCGATCCGACCGGGAGTACTTTGGGCGACCTCCCGGCGCTCGCGACTACGTACAGGCTGTCCGTATCAAACCGCATCAGGCGGATGTGCTCGGCGGCGAACAGGCGTGCGCACTCCTCTCCGATCGCCGCGAACACGTCGGCTTGCGAGGCTTCGCGCGCGACGAGCGTTGCCACGCGGCGCAGAGCCGCCTGCTCCTCCGCCAGCCGCCGCACCTCGGCGCGAGCCTCCGCGTTCGCGATTGCCATGGCGACCAGCTCGGTGAAGCTCTCGAGTCGCTGCTCGGCATCGGAAGGTAGCTCCTCGGCCGTCCAGACGATCATGACGGCCCACACGCGCCCTTCGGCCACGATCGGCGCTGCTACGGTCCCGATGGGCCGCCCCTGGGCCAGGTACTTGGCGATCGGGCCGAACGGCAACGCGAATCGGCGCCCCGGTCGACCGGTGCGGTACACCGTCGTGATCAGCAAGGGATCCTCGAGCTCCACGCGCCATCCGATCCACGGACCTCGGATACCGGCGCACGTCCCGACCACGACCGCCTGGGATCCCTCAAAGCGAGCGACCGCGGTGTGCTCCGAGTTGAACAGGCGAGCGACCTCGTCGCTGACCGCGGAGAAGATGTCCGTCGGGTTGACGCCGCCGGCGACCAGCACTGCTACCCGTCGCAGCGCCGCCTGCTCGTCCGCCAGAGGCCGCACTTCACTGATCTCTGCCTGTCGATGACCCTCAGCCGAAGCGAATAGAGCAAAGTCGATCCAGCTCATCACCAATTCGAGGAATTCCCGCAACAGCTGGTCGCGGTGGGGACTCTCCTCCACGAGCCTTGATGCCAGGAGATAGAGGCTGTCCTGGCCGATACGGGTCCCAGCGGCCATATCCGACAGCGCGACTCCCTGGCGCGCACGCGCGAACCCCGCCTCGAGGAAGCTATCAATCGGATCTGAGGGCGACGGCCGACGGCGAAGCTCAAGGCCAGCTAGCAGCGCATCAAATTGACGCCTGAGACGCGGGCGGATGGTCGCGTCGTCAAGGTCCGCGAACGACGGAAGCGAGCGCATCCCCTCTCGCGTCCGGTCAACGGCCCATTGTCCATGGCGCCGTATTCCTTCAAGCAGTTCATCCCAGCCGGGAGCCAGAAACGTCGCTTCAGGTTCAAGCGCAACGCTTTCAAGCCTAAACGTCTACCGAGACCCGCTCAAGCCCGCCCGAACTCACTGGGAGTCGCCCAAGTATGCCCGCGCCGCGAGCACTCGGCGGTGGCCGGTTGGCGTGCTGTCGAGGCTCAGCTTGTGAAAGATGCTGGTGATGTGCTTCTCGACCGCGGCTGTTGTGACCACCAGCGCCTCGGCGATGCCGAGGTTGGACTTCCCCTCCGCCAGTTGAGCGAGCACCTCGCGCTCGCGCTCGGTCAGGCCCTCGAGTGGTCCACCCCGAGAGCAGCGGCGGCCGAGCATGCGGCCCACGACCTCGGGATCAAGAGCCGTTCCCCCCGCCGCCACACGGGCGACAGCCTCGGTAAACGACCCAACGTCCCCGACTCGCTCCTTCAGCAGGTAGCCCACGCCCTCCGCGCTTTCACCGATGAGATCCACGGCGTACCCCTCGACGTAGTGACTGGAAAGCAGGAGGACACCGATGGTCGGGTGCTGTGCGCGAAGCTCTTGAGCGGCCCGCAGGCGGTCGGCACCGCGCCCGGGAGGCATCTCGATATCGACTACCACGACGTCGGGGCGGTGGGCCAGCGCTTTGCGCAGGAACGCCTCGGCATCTGCGGCCAGGGCAACGACCTCAAACCCGGCCTCCGCCAACAGCCCCGCGATCCCCTCGCGGAACAGAACATCGTCTTCAGCAATCACGACCCGCGACGACACCGGCCAACTCGGCGCGCCCGGAACTAGCCGCCCACGGCCCGGCGAAGCGACTCAACGTCAAGATCCTCCTTCGCGATGAACTGTGGCCCACCGTGACCGGGATGCGCCCGAATCGCGATGAACGCCTCGCTGGAGGCCGACGTCAGCACCACCCGTGGCGCCCACGGCAGCTCCGCCAGCTCATACGCCAGGTCGATTCCGTTGCGATCGGGGAGCCCCACATCAACGAGCACCGCGCTTGGGCGTACGTCATGGACCAACTCGAGCGCCTGCGCAGCGTCCACCGCACACCCCGCGAGCTCGATCCCCAGACACGCCAGCATCCGAGCGGCGAGCGCGAGGAACGTCGGATCATCATCGACAACAAGCACAGAGACGGACAAGAGCCGATCATCACACCGGCGCTCACGCCATGCAGTAGGGCCAACCGTAGTTGGCGACGCCGGTTTCCCTACTGTGAGACCGGTCTCCCGGAGTCGGCCGCAGACCCTGGATGGAGGTTCTGGACCGTCCGCGGCGGGAATGACGATGACCGACTCCCTGAGGTCCCGGCCCCGGCGCCGGCATGAGCATCTGAGCGATGAGGGGAGCTCACTACCCGCGCCGGGACAAGCTGGTCGCCACGGCATCATGTCGCGGCGAGTGCGGTTTGAGAGTCGGCGTGGGCGCGACGGCCGGACGCCGTCGCGCCACTCACGCGTTACTTCCCGGACCGGCTGTTGGAGCCCGCCACGACGCGAACGGTCGGGTGCTGCGCGGTCACGCTCAGCAGGGTACGGCTCGACCGGGTCATCGGTAGGTACTCGTAGGCGGCGACCCGTAGCCGAACCACGGAGCCGTTCCGCTGTGGGTCATCCATGTAGCGCGGCCGGTAGTTGTTGGTATCGAAGTAGCCGACCAGTCCATGTGGCAGGTTGATCCTGTACAGCGAGCTACCGCCGATCACGATCGTGCCAGCCATCCGGGCCTGCCCGCTGGCAAGCTCCTGGCGGACTTGTGAGACGGGATCGATGGGTGTTGGAGCAGACGAGTCCCGCTGCTCGGTGATCGTGTTTGCCCCGGGGTCGTATTCGAACGAGGTGGTGCCGTTGTCGCTGACCTCGCCCTCGTGTCCCACGGGTCCCTTGATGAGGCGGCTTGCGTACGGCGGGCTGGTCTCCTGCCACCACTCGGCCTCGACCGGCACGCCGTTCTGAACGCCGACAACGCTCTCGTGGAGGATCGCGTTCGCCGGCCATGAAACGGCCGTCAGCGCGTGATGAATGACAGCCGCGTCCGCGACGGCCGGTCCGCCGGACCCGGACGTACCGACATCGACGACGATCGCAATCGCCGCAGCCGCGGCAGAGACGGCCGCGATTCCAACCGCGATCCGCCGTGATCGCCGCCGCCGCGGGCGGGGGCGGTCCTTGCAGCGAGCTGCTTGCGGACCGTACGGCGAACGCGCTCGTCGCTCTCCCGCGGCTCGGCGAGCCGGCGCAGATCGCGCTCGAGCATTTCCAGCTGTGAGTCGTCATGCGTGCTCATGGG
The DNA here is from genome assembly GCA_963794285.1 of uncultured Solirubrobacterales bacterium. Lineage (GTDB taxonomy): Bacteria > Actinomycetota > Thermoleophilia > Solirubrobacterales > Solirubrobacteraceae > Palsa-465. The sequence goes on along the minus strand of CAWCDS010000003.1, from coordinate 64,176 downwards.
GATACCTCCGTCGTAGCTCTTCGAGGATCCGGTGCATCCGGACGCGCACCGTCGCGGGGGCGCTGCCGACGATCGCACCGATCTCGTCGTATCCGAGGTCCGCGCCGTACCGGAGCGCCAGCAGGTGCTGGTGCTCGGGCCTCAGCCGCCGGATCACCGCCCGGAGCTCCTGAGCTCGCTCGCGTTCGAGGACCTGCTCCTCCGGGGTGCGGCCTGCGGCCGGTCGCTCCTCGGCGAGCGGCTCGGTGAGGCGCTGGCGCTGCACGTCGCGCACCGAGTTCCGTGCGATCTGGAACAGCCAGCCGGCGAAACTGCCGTCCCCCCGAAAACGACCGAGCTGCTCAAGCGCCGTCGTGAACACCCGACTGGTCACGTCCTCGCAGGTAGCCGCATCGGCGATCCGCAACCGTGCATAACCGAGCACCCGATCGAAGTAGCGGTCATACAGCCCGAGAAACTCGCGTGGATTCGCCCGCGCACTCGCGACAAGCTCGGCGTCCGGATCGACCCCCCGGACACCCGCGGCCGGGACCTCGGCAACCGCGTTCAACCCCATGACAATCTCATCCTCTCACCGTCCTCTCAGTTGGTCTGGCCCAGGGACGGGGAAAGCTCCCCTTCGTTACACGCCACTCCGGTCAAATGCGATCACCCAAACCGACGCGTCGCGCCGCGACCGCACAAACGCGAATCCCAGGCACCCGCGCTCACACGAGCCAGCGATCGCATTCCTGCTCAGCCCAGCCCCTGCGGCGCGTGATCGCATCGTCGCCTGGATCACTGGCGGACCGCGGTCCCGGCGCTGCCTATCGAGCCCCAGGGGCGAGCGGCCGGACCGTGTATGCGTATGCATCGGTCGATCCTGACGCGTCCTCGTCCGCCCTGCACGAGGCGATCGGCGGGTGTTCGCGGCCGCTCGGGGACGCGCCTGCCAAGGCTGTGCCGGCGTGGCCGGTTCTATCCGCAACCGGCCGCCTGGGTAGCCTTATCGTGGGTCTCGTGACGGCTGCTCCGCGTTACAAGCGTCGCGCCGGCGATCGCCCACTGGTCCGTTCGGAGTGCTAGCGGGGCGCCGGCCCGTCAGCCAAATCCAGGCGGATCTCGCGTGGCCGCGCCTTGATCGGAGCAATGCCGCCAGATCGCGGTGTGGCGCTCGCGCAGTGTCACGGACGTAGCGGTGCTACGGAGGTGCCTTCGCTGTCGGCGATGTAGACGGTCGCGACTGCCGGGTCGATGGTGATCCCGCCGGGATAGTCACCGACGATCGCTTGGGTTTGTGTGCGGTCGCAGCCTTCGGAGTTGGCTGCGTTGCAGGCGTGCTACTCGAGCGGCGCGCCGGTTCGCGCGTCAGACGTCGTGCGCGGCCTCGAGGACGCGGCCCGCAGCTCCAGCATTGAGGCCGCCTACATCGGTGCGCTGCCCGGCGCGCTCGCGTGTCCGAGCGATCCTCGCTGCAATCTCGCGCGGGCGGTGATCACCGATGACCGCGCCGGCACGGTCACGCTGCGCCTCGCGCATCCCGACCCCGACATCCTGCTCGCTCTCGGGCTGCCGTACTTCGCGCCCAAACCGCCGGGCGGAGGGCTCAGACCCGCCACCGGGCCGTATCGCATCGTCCGTTACGTGCCCGGGTAGCTGATCGCATTTGCGCGCAACCCGTTCTTCCACGAGTGGGCGCCCGCTCCCCAGCCGGCCGGCTACCCCGATCGGATCCTCGTCTATTCGAACGGAACGGCCACCTCCGACATCGACGCGGTGCTCGCCGGGCGCGCCGACTACACCTTTGACACGCCGAGCCCGAGCCAGCTGCGAACGATCCAGCTCCGGTACCCGGGTCAGTTGCACACCGAGCCACTGTCCAACACCGACTGGCTCAATCTCAACACGCACGAAGCCCCCTTTAACGAAACCGGCGTGAGACAGGCGTTAAACGACGCCGCCGACCGCGGCGCCATCGTGAGCCTCCACAGGCTCGGGTACCGCTCACGGCTCCGGTCGTCACCACCGGCCAGTGGAACGCCGCGGTCAACGACTAGCGACACCCTCCGCAAATCATGACCGACAGCTGGATCGCCGACTACCCCTCGGCGGCGCAATGGATCACGCTCTTGCTGCACTGCAGCGCATGGCAGCCACCAGCCCGGTCCAACAACCACTCCGAGTTCTGCGACCCAGTCGCGGATCGCATCGCGGCGCGAGCCGTGCAACTCCAAGTCAGCAAACCCGTCCGCAGCCGACGGCCTATGGGGCCAGGCCGACCGCCTGATCACCAACCTCGCCCCTGGGTTCCCACCGTCACCGAGACGGAGACCGACGTTGTCTCATCGCGCGTAACCGTTCAGCGGGTCTGATCTCGGATCAGGCCTGAAGCGGCGTGGGGATTGGCTGCCCGTGCTGATGGGCGGTGATCGCGTCAGCGAGGTAGGTATGGAGGCGGCGACCCTGGAGGCGGCAGGTTTCGCGGATCGTCAGCAGCCGCGCGACGGCCCGGTTGCCGTGGTCGGTCTGGGTGCCGTAGCTTGTTTTGCGCCATATGACACCGTGGCGGAGCGCTCGCTCAGCGGTGTTGTTCGTGGCCGGGACACCGGCGACGCGGGTGAATGTCCAGAGCGCGTCGTAGCGCTCGAGCAGTCCGATGCAGAACCGGGCGGTCCGCTGGTCGTGGCCGCGGGCGCCTTGCTCAAGCAGGGTCTTGAGCTGTTCGCGGCAGGACGCAAGGTCGGCGCGGAGCGCGGTCAGGTCTTCGCGGTCACGTTCGGGTGCGCTGAGGATCGTGAACACGTCGGCGAGGCACCGCTGGAGCTTGTGGCCGAGGCGGCCCGACGCGCCGGCGCGCTCGCCCAACGCGACGAAATCGCGTAACAGATGAGCGAGGCACAACTGGCGTTTGGGAGCGTCGATGTACAGGTAGACGGAGGAGCGGTCAGACACGATCACCCCGCCCGGATCCTCACCCAACAGCGCCCGGGTCGCGTCACGATCACGCCGGGTCGCGATCTGGAACAGCGCGGCGTCAACGGCCGCGGCGACCGACAGCCACCGCGGATCGCCCGCTTGGCGCCACGAGGTCTCATCGGCGCAGCGCACCGTGGCCTGGTCGAGATGCTCAAGGATCCGCACATACGGATCCTCCAGCGCAGCGGACACCTGCTTGACCAGCGCCTCCACCGACGCGGCGCTGACCCCGATCCCGCACAGGTCTTCCAGCAGCCGGCTGGTCTCGCGACGCGACACGCGCGCAGCGGTCAACGTCGAAGCCGCAGCCGCCACACTCGCCCCGAACGCGCCCTCCGGCACCCCCGCGGGCAGCGGCGCGAGTGTGCTGTGACCACACCCGCAGCGCGTGCGCATCCGCCGGTGCTCGCACACCTTCACCACAACCGTGATGTCACTGACCTGATGGGAGACTGGATCGCCGTCCGCGACCCGATCGCCCTCGCCGATCGGCGCGCCACACCCACCGCACTCAGACGGCCAATACGTCTCAACGCGATCCGGGTCAGCCACCATCGGCCGATGCTGCCCGGGATGCCCGGGCTGACCGCCCTGACGGCGGCCCGAGCCCTTCTTCTTCGGCCGCGCCTTGCGCGCATCCGGGGAATCACGCGACGGCGGCAACGAACTGTTACGCGAGTTACGGCCAATCTGCCGCTCAAGCTCCTCGACCCGCGCCATCAACGACAACACCAGATCGATCACAGCCTCCGGATCACGCTCGATCGCCGCTCGAAGCTCTTCCCGCCGCACACCGCAAGATTCCCTGCAACCAGCAGGAACCCTCTACAACGATCCGACGACCCCCTGAACGCTTACCATCGCGCGTCGGCGACTACCAATACGTCCCCACGATCGGTGCGCTGCTCGACCAACTCTGGGTCCACTAACTCTTATGGAGGTTGGATTGTCAAGGGTTAAGCACCAGATGCCCGCGGCTGGGCGCGGGCATCGTGTCGGTCAAGGAGGCGGCGGGTCCGGCGGGTGCGCGACGCGTGGTCAGACTCTTATACGCGGGTTGGCTACCGCAAGACCGTGTTTCGTCGTGAGAGCCCGGCTGTCTAAAGATCGAGCGTGGCCAGAGCGACTGCTCATAGTTAGACCGCGGATGCTCTCGCGCGTGGTGGCCGGATCGCTCCCGCCGCCTCCTTGACCGACGTGGTGCGTCGGCCGGGTTAGTCGGTGGTGGCGATCGCCCAGACGAACCCGACGAGCTGGCGGGCGACAGCGACCGCGACGATCGTGCGGCGCTTGCCGCGCTCGGTATCGAGCCGTCGCCAGGTGCGATGCAGCCGCTGCTGCGCTTTCCACGCGATCGCGATCACCGCGGCGGGCTGTGCTTCTTGGCGGCGCTCGAGCGTGGTACCCAGCCTGGGCGCACGGCGGTAGTGCCAGGCAGCCTCAACCAGCAGCCGGCGGGCGTGCCGCGACCCGGACTTCGTGATCGCGCCTTGCCGGCGCTTCTCGCCGCTGGTGTCCTCCGAGGGAACCAGCCCGAGATAACTCATCAGCGGCCCGGGCCGCTCGAACCGCTCGAAGCTGCCGACCTCGGCGCACAGCCCGACCGCCGAGAGCGTGTCGATCCCACGCAGGCACCGTAACCTCGCGACCGTCTGCGCCCACGGCGAGTCGGCGACGAGCTCGCCGATCGTGGCCTCCAGCGCGTCGCGGCGGATCACGAGCGCGTCGACCGCGCCCAAGTAGTCAAGCAGCGTCGCCTGCGCGCCACGCTCACCGAGGTCGACCTTCCTCAGCCACGCGCGATGAGACGCAGACCAGGTGCTCGCGTTCTCCACGTAGCGGACATCGTGGCGCAACAGCAGCTTCCCCATCCGCTGGCGCGCACGCATCAGATCCCCGCGCAGCGCCTCCCGCGCACGCACCAGATCGCGCAGCGCCTCCTCCGCGCTGCTCGGCACCCGGACCGGGTGCAGCGCGTCGATCATCAACAGTCGCAGCACACGCTCGGCGTCTCGTTGGTCGGTCTTCACGCGATCCTGAGCGGGACGCTCGATCTTTCCCGGCGCTGCGATCACGCAACCGACCCCTGCCGCCTCGAGCGCTCGAGCCAGCCCGTAGCCAGTCGGTCCGGCCTCATACGCGACTCGCGTCGGACCGGGCAGCGAGCAGCAGAACTCGACCACCTCGCTCGTCTCGCCCGACAGCCTGCGCACCCTCAGCTCACCCGTCTCGCTGTCCATACTCGCCGCCAGCACGCTACGCGCATGCACATCCAGGCCAGCCCAACTGCGAACCTTCGCCATGGTCGGCTCTCCTATGCGGTTGTGGTCGCCGCGCGGGGTGGAGCCCGCACGGCTTCAATCACCCCACGATCGTGTGGGGGACCGGCCGACTCCACCACACCGGCCGGACGACAACCTCCATAGTGTCTAACAGGCCTCGTCGCGCGCCGTGCTGCCACGGGAAAGCACCAACCGAGCGAGAACACGCTCGCGCTCAGGACACCGTGCTCACACAACTCGACGCGAGTTGCGACACGGCGCCCACCACCAGGGGGACGCTTTACCCGCACCCACGGCGCTGACGTCGCCGGGGGGCGGTCCGGAGTGTCCCAACGATGAAAAGGGTAAGTGCGACGTTACGGTCGTGACGGACGATCGCCGGGGCCGCTGGCCGAGGGTAAGAAGGATCCACCCTTGGGTGGCTAGCTAGCCGCGTGCGCCGGCTGGGTTCAGGATGCGCCTGTGGATGACACTGGAGCAGCAGCCAGTAGCGCGCCGAGATGGAGCAGCCTATTTGGCCGCGTGGATGATGACAGGCGTTCAGCTGCTTGCGATTCTCGACCCGTGCCCAGACTTCTGCATCTGACCGAGCCCGCGCGCGAAGAACCCCGAGGCTACCTGCCGATGGTGAGACCGTGCATGTGAGACATCGATGAGGAGCGCGCGCGTGAGCTACCTAACCGATGGCGTGCACCTGTACGAGAACCTCGGCTCGTGCGAGAACTTTGGCCTGGTGGGGGGCAACTGGCTCACCGTCCGGGACTGCCGAACAGACGCCGTGCGGACGATGTGCCAGCTGGAGCAGGCCCTGTGCGAGCCCGTGCGGATACGCCCGGCCGGGTCTCGTTAGCGCCAACACAGTCGACACCGCGCGATCGCTTCCACCTGACCGGTCCGCCAGCGTTACGTAGCCTGCCGCAAAGGACGACGAGGAGTCAACCATGCTCCCTGGTCGCACGGCTGATGGACGCTTGCGTCGCCGTCCGGCGGAGCTAGACCGACCAGTCCAGTTCAGGTGCCGGGCGGCTTGTCGAAGCGCTGCACGCTACGGACGGTGCGACGCGACGTCGCACGACGCGAGTGAACACGCAGGATTGGCAGGATGGTATGTTGGATCGGGGTCGAAGAACTAGCCGCCGTCGAGCGGCGGTGTTTGCCTTCCGCTGCCGTTGCTTCCGAACCTTGCAGCGAAGCGGCCACCAAGCCACCGTGGCCGCTGAGGCGTGTCCCAACAGCGACCTCGTCGTTACACTCAGCGCCCGCGGCATCACTGCTGCTCTGCTGCTTGCAGGATTCGGTTGCCCGGCGATAGCAGGTTGGTGGCGGTCTCGGCGCGATCGACTTGTTTTCTCGACTGCGTCTGTCGCACTACGGGTTGACGATCTCGGCGGCTGCGGTGAGCGGGTCGATGTTTGCTGCGTCCGCGATGCCGGCGCGGTACTCGTCGGTGTTGGTGAGTGGTGGGGTCAGGTTCCGCTCGTAGCGGACTCGCTCGGCGGCGACGATCCGGAAGCCGATGTCGTGCTCGAGTCGTTCGGCGAGAGTCCACAGGCGGCCGGCCGTGGCTGCGTCCTCGTTTCGCGCGGCGACGCAGGCGAGACCCGCGAGGCATTACGCCCCCAACCGCACGTCTCCCTCTTGCATGCCGAGTGCGAGCGCCTCACGGTAGTAGCGCTCGGCGGTGGGCATATCGCCGGCGTCGAGATAGAGGTCGCCGAGGCTGTGCACCGCTGCCGCAGCACTGCCGAGTCCATTTGCGCGCCGAATCTCGATGGAACGGGTGTAGAGCTCGGCGGACCGCTCGAAATCGCCGAGGTCTCGGAGAGCCTGAGCGATGTAATGCAAGCAGCGGGCGATCCCCAGCGTGTCGTCGAGGCGCTCATAGATCGGAAGCGCCTGCTCGGCCCATGCGAGGGTCCTCTCCGGTGCGCCGGCGATGAACTCGGCCACGCCGAGGCGAAGCAGCACGAGGGTCTCGCCGCGTTCATCGCCGGCGTCCCGGCAGAGCGTGAGGGCCTCGATCAGGGCGGTGCGCGCCTGATCGAGGCGCTCAAGATGCACGAGCGCGAAGCCGAGCCCGGTCAGCGCCTTGGCTCGGTCCCGTGACGACAGCGCGGTCGGGTCGGCCAGCGCCCGCTCGTACCAGCGCTCTAATTCACGGATGCGTCCGGCCCCTAGCCAAGGCACGAAGACGGCATCGGCGAGTGGCAGAGCGGCGGCGATATCGTGGTCGAGCGCCCAAGCGAGCGCGAGTCCGACATTGGCGGCGTCCTGGCGCAGCCGAACCAAGTCATCGGTGCCCTCCCGGGGGCCGTCACCATCAGCGACACCGAGTGCGAAGTACCAGCGTGCGTGGCGGGCGCGAATCTCGTCGCGCTCGTCGCTTGAGTCGAACTGCTCGAGTGCGTATTCGCGCGTAGTCAGCAACAGGAAGAGCCGGCCGTTCTCGCCGCGGCGCACAAGGCTCTTGTCGATCAGTAACCGCACGGCGTCGAGATCGGGGCCGCAGATCTGTTCCGCCGCCTCGAGCTCGAAGCTGCCGACGAACACGGCTAGCCGGGCGAACAGCCGCTGCTCGGGCTCGCTCAACAGGTCGTAGCTCCAGGCGATCGTCGCCCGCATCGTGCTGTGGCGCTCAGGAAGGTCGCGCCGCCCGCCGGCCAGGAGCGGGAGCCGCTGCTCCAGCCGGGCGAGGAGCTGCTGGCCGGAGAGGAGCTTGACCCGCGTCGCCGCGAGCTCGAGCGCGAGCGGGAGCCGATCCAGTCGCTCGCAGATCGCGTCGATCTCAGCGCCCGGCTCGTAGCCCGGCTCGACCTGCCGCGCCCGCGCGGTGAACAGCTCGACGGCGCTATGGGGCGACAGCGGCGCCACCGGGTACTCCTGCTCGGCGGCCACCCCGAGCCGCTCCCGGCTCGTCACGATCACCCCGCAACCCGGCGCGCCGGAGAGCAGCTCGCCGACCGCGCGAGCTGCCTCGATCACCTGCTCGAAGTTGTCAAGCACGAGCAACAGGGCTCGCCCGCGCAGATACATCGGCAGATCCGCGATGTCGCCGAGCGCCGCTGCGATCGCCGCCGGTACCAGCCGCGCCTCGCTGACCATCGCGAGCGGAACCCACCACACGCCGTCCGGATAGCGGTCGGCGAGACCCGCCGCGAACGCCATCGCGAGCCGGGTTTTTCCCGTCCCACCGGTTCCGGTCAGGGTGATCAGCCGACGCGAATCAGCGAGCGTTATCAGCTCGGCAAGTTCGCGCTCGCGGCCGATCAGGGGTGTCGCCTGCATTTCGACCGCGATCCGCTCCTCCAGCACGGCGGCGCGCAGCTCGCCCAGCCGCGCGATCTCCCCCTGCGCGAACGCGTCGTACTGAAAGTCGGCCAAGACGTCGCCACGCCACAGCTCGACTGCGCCGCTCAGCGCGGCGAGTGCCTGATCTGGTCGTCCCGCCGCCAGCAGCGATCGGCCCTCGCCGATCAGCCGCTCGCATCGCTGCACATCGAGCTCCTCGGGCCCAACTCTCAAGAGGTAGCCACCGGCAGTCGTGAGCAGCCGCTCCCCGTCCGGGTCTGAGTGGCTGGCGGCAAGGGCCCGGCGTAGCCGCGATACGTGCACGTGCAACCCCCTCGCGCCGCTCGCCGGCGGCGCACCCGCCCACAGCTCCTCAACCAGCCGATCGCTCGACACGACCTCGTTCGCCCGCAGCAGCAGCAAAGCCAGTACGGCTCGCGGCATCCGCCCGCCCAGGGCGAGCTCACGCCCATCGTCACCGACTGCCTCCAAAGGACCGAGGATCCCGAAACGCATACGCCCTCGCGACCGTACCGATCCCCGCCTCACGCCGCCAACCGAACACCGCCGAGGGCACCCCGCCCGCGGTTGCAATGCCCGGGCCGGGGCGTTTAGCGGATTGCAAGCCGGCTGCAACCCGTGCGGACCACAGTGCCCGCACCACAACCCAACACAAGGTCAGCCATGCATCCCCAACTCACCCTCATCGCCGCCCAACAGCACATCGCCGACCTGCACGGGGCCGCCGACCACAACCGCCTCGTGCACACCGCCAGCAGCGCCACCACCAGCCACGCCGTCCCCGCACCCCGCCACGCCGCCGCCGCGCCAGTCTCGTTCCTGCGCTGGCTCCGCCGCCGCCTCGCTTAAACGCACCCGTTGCTCGGGAGCGCTAACTCGAGGGGCGCCAGCCGCAAGCACGTAAGCGGTCACGGCCGAATCGGCAGCAGCGCCAGGCTTGAGTCGTGAAGCACCGACGCGCTCGGCAACGAAGAGACTGCCGGAATGGACGAGCCGCGATCGCTCCGCTAGGGACAGCGAGAAGTGCTGATCGGACAGCTGGCGAGCTACGTCAGTGCGTCGCGACGGCGTCAATATGTTGGAGATCGCAAGAACGTCACGAGCTCGGGCATCGCCGCTGGGTCCTGGGCGAGAAACAAGTGACCACCTTCGTAGCCGCGCAGGACTGCTCCCGGAATCCGGGAGGCGATCGCCGTGCTGTTCTGCGCGGGAGCGATTCCGTCATAGCGCCCATAGGCAACCAAGGTCGGGCATCTGATCACGTCCAGCCGCTCCCAAACATCATGCTCAGCCCGGGCCAATAGCTGTGCCCGCAGGCCTGCAGAACCGGCTGGGTCTTGCCGTGCGGCCAGTCGTTGGGCCAAAGCACGATCACCAGGGCGAGCGGCTAACCAGCGCTCGTCCCAGCGACTGTCGGTGATCTTCAGCGCAGTCGCGGCGCGTTGCTCTCGTGAGAGCTCGAGCAGCTCATGGAGCGGATACGAGGACCCTCCTTCCCCGCCCGCCGACGTGCAAAGCAGAGCGAGGTGCTCCAACCGATCAGGACCACTGACGGCGAGCTCCTGGGCCACCATTCCGCCAAAGCTCACCCCCAGGACCCGACAGGCGCCCCAGCCGACAAGCTCAAGCAGACCCACAGCATCCGCGGCGACATCAGCCATGTGGTAGGGCCTAGCCACCGGACCGCTACGGCCAACACCGCGGTAATCCCAGGCCAGCAGATCAAAACCGCCAGCCAGAACATCAAGAAGCGGTTGGGCGTCAGCCATCGTCGACCCCGACCCATTACAGAACAGCAACCGCGGACCGCTCCCGACGCGTTCCCAGTACAGCTGAACACCGTTGACCTCGCCGACCGGCATCGCCCTCCCGAATCTACGGACCGCCGCTCACTATCGCAACGGACGAAAGCGTTGCGCGCCTCGCGATGGCGTCATGCCCTGCGGTGTTCGAATGCTTCCGGAGTACCGTTCTGACGGAGGCGCGTCGATCACCAAGGCTCAGATCGATCGCGCGACCGAAGCGCTTGGTGCTGCCCCGGGGTCCGATAGGTGGTTCCGGGCGGTGCATGCACCGCCCGGCCGACCGCTGCATGCACCGGTCGGGGCTGGGCTGCATGCACTCCAGCCTTCCGCATCGTGGTAGGTCGCCGGCGTGGTCGTGGGCACCACTCGGACCGGATGCATCGTCGCGCTGGTGCTGGCGCTGACAGCCGCCGCCGTTCCGGCGAGGGCAGGCGCCCAGCTGCAGTTCAAGCCCGTCGTTCGCGTCGTTCACGGACAGCTCGCGCCCGACGGCGTGTCGGAGTTGTCCGGGTCGCTGCCGGCGCGCCTGAAGCCGGGGTCGTACGCGTTGTCTCGGAGTGGTCGCTTCGACAACGCTGCCGTGGCGCTGGGCTTCGCGGCCGCGAAGGCGCGCCGGGGCACATTCAATGCTTGGGTGGCTCTCCCAGACGCAATCTCACGTGGCGCGTACCAGCTGCTCGCGTGCCGTGGTAAGAGGCCCTCGAAGTCAGGCTGCGTTGCGGTCGGCAAGGTCTCGGTCGGCGCGGCGCGGGCGATCCCAGCCGCGACGCCGACGCTCGACAGCGCGCACGCGGCGCCGGGCAGCGCCGACATCGTCAACGGCGGGACGGTGACCGCCACCGCCACGGATGGCACGACGTTCATCCTGACGGTCCCGAATCAGGGGATCGAGTACACGCCGATCACGGTGACGCCGGTGACATCGGTGACGCCCGCGAGCGCCGTCGGCCGGCTCATCGACGGAGTCCAGATCGACCCGGCCGGTGAAGCGCCCCCGGGGGCGACGCTCGAGATCCGACACGCGGGAGGCTATCCGGCGGGGGCTCGGGCGGTCGCGTTCGGCGCCGGCGACCCGTCGGGAGGTGCGTACCGAATCCTGACGCCGCCGAGGGCGGACATGACGATCCCGATCTCCTACTTCGCCGGCTACGGCGTGACGGTGCCGGCGTCGAAGAGCGCCGACGCCCGCCCCGCCCAGGCCGTACCGTGCCAGGCCAGTGCCGTCACTGCCGCTGCCGGGAGCAGGCCGTTGATCTCGTGTACGTCGGCGGCGGACCTGATCGGGGCGCTCGACGATGCCTTCGCCCGAGGCGATACGGCCGCGCTCCAGCTCGGGTACCAGGCGGCGGCGCAGCAGGTCGCGGCCGAGATGGCGCGAATCGAGGCACAGTCGCCGACGGATGAGGGCGTCGCCGAGCTCGAGGTGCTGAGCACCGTCGGGCTCTCGATCGAGCGCCAGGTGCAGCTCATGGGACTGCAGACCGGAAACGACTTCACCGCGGAGCTGGGGAAGGCCTTCACGTACCAGTACAACCTGATCAAGTCGAACTGCCTGCGACTGGGATCGTCGCCGTCCGACATCTACGTGTCGTATTTCATCGACGCCTTCGAGCTGGCACGTCAGGGTAACCTGATCGAGGGCGCAGTCCCGAGCGACCTCGATTCGGTCGCCAGCAGCTGCTTCCAGCGGATCAAGCTGCAGCTGACGGGCAACCTTGACGGTCAGACCGACACCGGGCAGTGGACCGGGCATGCCGTCGTCAGCGGGACGGCGACGATCAAGGGTGCCCCGAATCTCAACCTCTTGGTCGATCCCGAGCAGACCCCGCTGACGTTCAAGAGCGCCAGCGCACAGGCCGACCCGTCGTTCGCGAACCCGCCGATCAACGGCACCGCCACGGTGACGTCGACGGGCGGCGTCTTTCAGCCCGAGTCGCCCGGGATCTGGGCCACGCGCAGGGTCCGCTGCGACAAGAACCACCACTTCATTGTCGAGCGCCACACGTACCTGCTCGTCAAGCCGGCCGGGATGTGGGCGGACACAGAGAAGATCCAGATTGCCGTCAACGGAAACAACGGCGGACCACCGGAGGACGCGTCCCATGCCGCGAGCGCCTGGGGGAGCGACTACGGGCTGGGCGGCTCGACGCCGCGTCTCCAGCTCGAGATCGGGGGTGCGCCATTCGAGAAGTCCGACAGCGGCAAATGCTCGGGGGTGACCGAGTGCGTTACGTTCTCGTTCACCGCGAGCCTCGCCGCGACCGCGCTTGTCAACTGAGGCAACCGGGTCGACGGAGCGCACGCCAACACGATGATGGCATTGCAGCAGTGGGTGGTTCACGCGAGAGTTGCCGCTCCGTTCCAACTGGGAAGTGTCGGAGGACCTTTGGGCCAGGTCGACTGCCAGCACGTCTCGAGGGCGTGAATCAGCGCGTGACCCTCACCGGGACGGCCGTTGCGAATCGCCCGGACCGCAGCGCAAGCACGAGCGTGATCGCCTTGCGGCCAGGAGTAATCGGGACTCGTACCGTGCGGGCCTTGCGCCCGATGATGGTGCGCGCGCGGCCGATCGTCAGCGTCGCCGGAGCCAGCGACGCGATCCGGAGTGTAAAAGAGCGTGCTCCGCGTGAGACCCGGTTTGGGACCCCCAGCGATGTCACGACAGGCGGCGCCGGTGTGATCGTGACGCGCACCGACGCCGTCGCGGTCCGTCCGGTGTGGTCACGCACTGTGAGCGTGATCTCATGGTGCCCGGCAGGCAGCGAGACCGTAAGAGCATGTGCGCCCCGAGCGATCACGCGGCCCTCGGCGCGCCAGGTTAGTGCGTGTCCTGAGAGCTGCCTACCTGCGTCGTCAAGTGCTCTGCCGGTGAGGTCGAGCGCGCTGCCGGCACTCACGCGCGCGGCGCGCTGCGGCGATGTGATCGTCACGACCGGCGGGGCTCCGACCGCGACGAACCTCGAAGACGTGACGATCGCCTCGTTGAAGCCGTCTGAGATGTAGATCCGTAGGCGAGCGCTGCGGGATGCGCTGAGGAAGCCGCTGGGCAATACGGCCTCGCCGCGGTCGGCGCCCATGTAGACCGTGCTCCAGGTGCGTCCGTCATCGCGCGAGTAACGGACCGTCGCCCCGAGCTGACCGCCGTCGACGTCGTGCGAGCGCCAGTGGATCACAACGCCGTGCGGACCGCCGACCCTAAGGCCGGTGCGCAGGCCGGTGACGGAGACCGTCGGAGCGTACGCGCTTGACTGCTCCCGTGCGATCGGCTGGCCGTCCTGGAGAACCTCGACTTCGTCGACGCCTGCAGCTGCGAGCTTGCCGAGGATGAGGACCTCGGGCGAGCTCTGGTCTGCGTGCTCGATCGTGGCGAGCGCCCCCGCGTGGGAGATGACGTGACCCGCGGCGTCGAGGCCAACGAGCGAATAGGTGTCACCCGGCTGTAGCGCGGACGGCGCGCCGGCATCGGGGGCGATGCTGACGATCTCGGTGTGCTGGGGGCCGACCTCGTACACGGCGGTGATTGCGAGCGAGTGGTCGGCGGCGGCGCTAGCAGGCGGCTCGATCCGGTAGCCGAGTGCCCTCGCCGCGTCCGGCGTGCCGTGGGTCGGCCCCGGCGCGTGGAACTCGACGTCCCGGTTCCAGTTGCGGACCGTCATCCAGTGGTTCTGCTCGAGCCCGTCCCCCTTGGCTGGTTCGCCGGCAACGGGCAGTACGACATGTAGTCGTAGACGGGGTACGCCTGGGGCGTCGAGTTCGAGGCGATCGTCGTGTAGGGCGAGGGCGTGGAGGTATCGAGTCCGATCCCGTCGATCAGGCCGTCGTTCGCCGGCGGCCAGTTCTCGCTGAAGCCGTTCGCCTTCAGCTGCCCGTTGCAGACCTGGTCTTCATGAGGGCGCCCGAGCCCGTGGTGCAGCTCGTGCGCGATCCCGCTGATCGGCCGACTGTCGACCGACAGCGACTGCGGCTGCGCATCGCCGTACAGGACTCTCGAGGTTGAGCTGAACAGGTTGACCGTGGCGTTGTAGGTGCTGCCCGAGGTGACCCCGCCGGGGTAGCAGCAGCTGGAGAAGTTCGACGGCACCATCGCGAACGGATAGTGCGACGAGAGGTTGTCGGTCGAGTCCGCCCAATCGACGAGCACGCCGAGGAGGTGCGCGTTCTGCCAGCTGGAGAACGGGTGGCTCGGATCGGTCTTGTCCGAAGCCCTCGACCACGTACAGCCGAGGAGGCAGTCGGGGAAGCTGGTCTCGGAGTGAGAGGTGGCGCTGACGAACCCGCTGCCGTCGAGCACAGTGCTCTGCGGGAACACGTCGATCGGAACCGCCGTGACAGCGCGGGTCGTGGCCCAGGCTGGATCCTCGACCCGCGGATCGCACCCGGGCGCGGCGCCGCAGGGGAGCGGCAGGATGTTGGCCGCCTTGAACGCGAGCTGGTCGACGTGGATGCGTGTCGTTGCGTTGAAGTGCTCCGGTCTGAGGAACAGCGTCCGCTCAAGACATGGCGTCCACGAACCGAGCCTCGTGTGAAGGAGCGCCGACAGCGGCGGGGCCTGTGCTTCGAACGCCACGTCGCCGGTCGCCCAGTCGTCCGGAAGCGTGAACGTGTACGCGCCGGTCGGGTCGGTGCGCAGCGCCGCATTGACGGCCCCAAGCGGCCCCGGCTGGAGCGCCTCGGCGCCCGGAACCTCGTCGGCTTGGATCGGGCCAGGAGCGAGCTGCCGCCCACCCCGGAATGCGCTCAGCACGATCGCCGGCATCGCATGAGCTCCGACTGGGAAGTGCGAGCTCGCGTAGACGCGCACGACTGTCTTGTGCCCGGCGGCGAGCTCGACCCGATCCTGGACGCCCGGGTTGTTACAATCCAGGGGGCGTCGAGTTGCACGTGTTGGGCTGGCCCTTCCAGGGGAGCACGAACCCCTGGTAGCTGACGTGATCGGCGGTGGGGTCGGTCGCGCTGCGCGTTGGAAGCTCGAACGTCTGCACACCCTGTGTGATCTCGATCGCGTTGACGCGGATCCCGAAATCGGGCTCGCTCACGAAATAGCGGTTGCTCAGGGCCACGCCCGGACCCGGCGCCTGGTTGGTGGCGGTCACCCTGCACACCAGCCACTGGACCTCCTCGCGCGCGGTGATGATCAGCGTCGGACCGGTGCCGACGGTCGTGCCCGCCGACAGCGCAGCGCCTTGGCTTGGCAGCGCAAACCAGTCGTGGCGGTAGTTCGTCGGGTGATGCAACCACGTCCCTGGCGTGCAAACGCTGATCTTGCGCAGATGGATGTCGACCGACGGGGTGATCGTCGGTGAGGCGAAGATACTGAGCGTCGGATTGCCCCGGGCGAGCACGGGGGTTGTTGCCAGGATGGTCACCGCGGTGGCGGCCGCGGGCGCGCTCGAGCCGTTGGCGTCCGTTGCCGTTGCGGTGCAGTAGAGCGAGGCCCCCGGAGGAAAATCGGGAACGACGAACGAGCGCGACGGGCCGCTCGCCACCTGTGTCGTCTGATGCACGATGGCGCCATGCGAGCCGCGGTCAATTGTCGTCTCGAACCAGGTGTACGTGAAGAAAGTCTGGCCGGATGAGATCCACGTGTCGTTCTTGCAGAGGACCGTCTGGCCGACGACCGGTGTCCGAGCGACCATCGGAAGCACGACATCTGGCGGATGGGTGACTCGAGGCACCGGGCCGAGCTTGGTGAACGTCGCCGTCACCGTTGCGTCTGCGCCAAGCGCGACGCTGCAGGTCGAGGCCGTGCCCGGGCACCCGCCGCCGCTCCAGCCACCGGACTTCGACCCGGCCGCGGGGTGCTCCGTCAGCGTCACGGTCGTACCGTCTGGATACTGCCGCGAGCACGCACCCGGGCACGAGATCGCCGGACTCGCGTCACCGGAGACGGTGCCCGAACCGCTGCCCGCGAGCGTCACCGCGAGCGTGCGCAGCGGCGGTCCAGGCGTGAACTGAACAGTCGCCTGGATCGGCACGACCTGGGCATTGTCCACATTCGCACTCGCTGGATCGATCGACGCGGTGCCCCCGTTGGAGAAGGGAGCGACGAAGTACCTGATGCCGTCCTGGTTCGGCACTCCCGGCTCGGTCGGCGCGTTTACGTCATCGGTCGGCTGCAACGCGATCCGATCGCCTGCCTGAATCGGGATGCTGTCGGCAAACGGGCCCTGCACAGTGTCCAGGCCGGCGCCCGCGTTCGTGATGCTCTGCGCCGCGCTGGTCGCGACCGCCGTCCACATCGCTCCGACGGCGTCCGCATCACCGACGGCCAGGACAGCTACCGCCTCGCCCAGGCGACCGCCGGCAAGGGGGTCAAACCACTCCACTAAACACCGGAAACAAGCATTTCTGTTGGTGGGGAGATTCCTGGCCGCCAGCGGGGAGAAACTGATGGCCACCAGTGGGGAAATTCGTGGCTGCCGTTGGGGAGAATTTGATGGCCATTGACACGAAAGCGCAAGCGTCCCAACCGAGTCGGCGCAGGTCGCGCTGAGGCGTGCTTCGTCGCCGAGGCGATAGCAGGGGCACGCGCCGAGGGAACGTGAAACCAGTCGTCCGCCGGCGCGTTCGGGCGGCGACGCCGGCGCCGACCACCGGGGCCTGCCATCTCGGGAACACCGGAACGTCACGGCACGGGCTCTGCGCTCAGTCGTCGGTGCCGCAGCCCCTCACCACAGACTCCGCTCAAGAGCCTCACCGACGATCACCGGGACGGATCTCGTCCCAAGGTCGCCGTAGCCACCGACCGGGGGTGACTCGTCTGAGAGGATCGATGCGTCTGCACTCACAGTGTCGACCAACTCGCGCGCATCGGATCTCTGAAGGCCGCGGAGCCGCAGGACGAGTCGCTGATCGATCATCGCGCGCTACCTATCCTGCACGATCGACCGCTCGGGGTCGGCCGCCGCGCAAGAAAGCAGCAGCGACGGGCGCTGGGCCCGTGCAGGCACGCGACCACGCTCAGCCTGTGCTGCCGCCCGCGACGCACGCACGCGAGCTTAGGCGCTCAGCGGAAGGCAAACGTCGGCGGCGTCCGCCGCCGCCGAAGGACTCGTCCGATTTGAGACGTTGAGGTCTTGAAGGCGATTGTCCGCGCTGCGACGGCCGCGTGCCCCGTTCAGTGTTGATGCGACGCGTCGGAGTTGTCGACGAGTTGAGCGATCTCAATGAAGTCGATCGTGGGTTCGACGCCGTACAGGCCGGTCACTCGCTCGCGCAACTCCTCTGAGAAGAAGCTCTTGGCAGCGTCTGCCGATTCCCAGATAGAAATTCATCGCGCGCTGCTTTGCGTCGTCGACGGTGAAGACCTTGGACCTCAGCCCGGGCATGCCTTCAAACGTCCCGCGGGCGTTCTCCGCGATGGAGACCACGCGGGCATGATCGAAGTCCTGGTCGTATTGGAAGGTCACGCTCACGCCGATCATTGTGTTTCCTCTCGTAGGTTCAGCGCGAGCATGGGAACCAGGCGAGCGGCTCGCGCAGTTTGCGTTCAGAAGTTCCCGTATAGCTTCCCGTGCCATGCTCGACGACCTTCACGCGGCGCCCAGCCGCCCCGCCTTCAGCGGCCCCGAGAATGCCTGCCGATGACGTTCACCTCACCGGCACACCCGGGCGCCCACCGTCCGACTCTTGTCGGCGTCTTCACCGTTGATGCGGCTTCCTGCCAGCAGCGTTCGAAGCTCGCTGACACCGGCTATCGCGCTCTCGTCGTCGTCGGCGCAGGGGATCACGTTGAACGTTGAGCAGCCGGCGTCGATGTACGGGCCGAGGAACTCCGCGATGTGCTCGGCGGTGCCGTATGGCGAGTAGCGCTCGAACGGTTCGAATGGCATTTGGTAGAAGCGCTGCATCTGCGAGGCCAGCGGTCCGCGTGCCGCCTCGCGCGTCGGGCCGAAGCCGCACCAGACGTTGAGCGCATGCTCGAACCCGCTCGGATCTCGGCCAGCGGCTGTTGCCTGGCGGGTAATCTGATCGCGCACCGCCGTGAACCGGCGTTCCGAGACCCAGATCCCGAGCCAGCCGTCCCCGAGTCGCGCGGCGCGGCTGACGGCGGCACCCGAGCGCCCGCCGACGATCAGCGGTATCCGCGGCGACGGGGCAGGCATGATCAGCGCGTCTTGAAGCGAGAAGAACTCGCCCTGGAACGTAAGCGGCGTGCCGTCGGCTAGGCCGCGCAGGATCTGAAGGCACTCGTTCATCCGGCGTCCACGCGTCTTTGGGTCGATGCCGCAGACCTCGATCTCGTGACGGTCCTCCCCGCCGATCCCGACGCCGAGCGTGAGCCGGCCGGGCGCAAGCTGTGCGATCGTTGCGAGTTGCCGGGCGACCGGAACCGGGTGACGCAACGGCAGCAGATAGAGCCCGATGTACACCGGCAGCTCAGCGTGGCTGGCGAGCAGGGACGTTGCAGTGACCAGCCCGTCCGACCCTGCTCCAACGAAGAAGCTCACGTGATCGCCGACGCAGAGGTGGTCGACACCGGCCTCGGCGACGCGAGCGAGGGTCGCCTGCCGGTGTTTCGAGCTGCCCGGCTGATCGACTGGAGGGAAGAGCCCAACGCGGACGCTAGCCATGGACGAGTCCTCTCAGTTGCGCGCGACCGCTCATCAGCGGCCAGACGATCGGCGGCATCGCGCGCCACGTGGCCTTGCTGGCCTTGACTTCGAACCCGCAGGCCCGCATCAGCTCGATAGTCGCGCGGTTGCAGCGACAGCCGCAGGCAAACCGACGCCAGGGATCAAGTAGACGGTCCTGCCACCAGGCGAGCGCCGGAGATTCGGCGCGGACGTGCTCGATGAACAACAACTGCCCGCCGGGCCGCAGCACGCGCGCGATCTCCGCGAGCGCCCGGTCGGGGTGCTCGACCGTGCACAGGACCAGGGTCGACACAACCGTGTCGACTGACCGGTCGGCGAAGGGAAGCTGCTCCGCCGAAGCGTCGACGACCGCGGCTTGACGCTCTGAGCGCCGAACACGCCGCTCCAGCCGCCGGCGCATCGCCGGCTCGGGCTCGACCAGGATCAGCTCGCGGGCCGCCGGCGGATAATGCGGTACGTTCAACCCGGTGCCGGCGCCAACTTCGAGCACCCGCCCGGTGGCCTGATCGACCAGCGTCTTTCTGGCGGCTCTCATCCCGGCCGCCTCCCCGACGCAAAGGAAGGGGTCGTAGATCAGCGCGGAGACGCGCGCCCAAGGTGCGGACGACAGAGCCGGTTGTGTGTTCCGCTGTGTGTTCCGCTGCGTGTACGTGTGCGAGGTGGACATGGCAAGGACGATAAGTCCGGGCCCCGGTCTCCCGCATCGCACGCGCGGGCCATTCTCTCCAGATGGCCGGTTCGGGTGATCGGCCGTCAGAGCAGGCCGAGGCGAGCCGCCTCGGCTACCGCCGCGGTACGCGAGCCGCGGCCGAGCTTGTGCCGTATGTTCGCCACGTGGCGGTGCACGGTGTGCGGGCTGAGCACGAGCTGCGCCGCGATCTCGCGGTCGTTGAGCCCATTCGCGACGAGCGCCAGCACCTCGCGCTCTCGGGCAGACAAGAGCAGCTCGGCAGGCTCACCCGCGACCCGCGCAGCCTCGGACGGCGGTGAGAGGAAAGACCGCAGCGCACGCACCACGGAGTGCGCGTCTCCGGCCCACGGGAAATGGGCGCTGCCGTCGAGCGGAATCAGCGTCGCGCCAGGAATCGCCGCCGCCAGCTCGCGGCCAAGGGCATACGGGATCGCGCGGTCAGACCGCCGGTGCACGACAACAGTCGGCGCCTGCACAAGCGGGAGCTCCGTCCGAACGTCAGCCCGATAAATGAGCTCGAGCAACCTGGCCGCCGTCTCCGCGCTCGCGGCAGCCCGCTGATACCGCGCGAAACGTTCCTGCTCGACGCTGCCAACGGTGCCGAGGAAGATATCTGCAAGCAGCCTCGACCCCAGCCCCCAATGCGACCGAACGGTCGTGACGATCGCCTCTCCCACCTCGGGTGTGCTGACCGCCGCGCCGTCGGCATAAGCGCCGTACAGCAGCAGCCGCTCCACTCGTTCCGGAAACCGCGCAGCGAACGAAATCGCCGCGCACCCGCCCGCGGAGCCGCCCAACAACACCACACGCTCCAGCTCGAGCTCATCGAGCACCCTGCCGAGTAGCGCCACCTCGCCGTCCACCGTTAGCTGCCCGTCAGGCCCCTCGCGATCAGACAGCCCCACGCCGACACGGTCATAACGCACCAGCGTGTACCCCTCCGCCAGCGCCTCCCAGAACCGTCGGAACGCCTCATCTTGCCAATCGAACTCCAAGTGACTTACCCACCACGCCGCGGCGACCAGCGGCGGCCCGTCTCCACTCAGCGCATGCGCGACCCGGCGATCCCCGAACGGAAGAAACCGGATCTGCTCCGCTGTCAACATCGCGGCGCGAGCCTAAGCCCGTGCGCCCGCCCATGCGACCTGGGAACCCGGGTGCGCGGCCTCTGAACAGCCCGCGATCGCTTTGCCCTCTGGAGTCGCCTCGGGGCTCACGACCGTTCGGCGACCAGGCAGAAGCTGGCGTGTATGTGCCCCGGTGGAGACCAAGCGGCAGCGCCAGGCGAATTCTCGGCGCCGGAACGGGCGCGCCCTGTCCCGATCGACTGGGATGACTTTCGTGCGGGTGTCATCAGTTAGTGGATGAAATTGGGAAGGATCAATAGACGTCTGATGTCTGTTGTTCGCTGAAGACACCTTGACGCCTCAGTTCCTTCCCACCCACGGCCCAGCCCTCGACGAGCCAGCCGCCACGCGGCGGCCGGCCGATCAAGTCCCGTATGTAGCCGCGTTCGATCGACGACGTGGGAGCACCGTGGCCGTGCTCGCGCTGCAGCGAAGCGTCGGCAACCGCAGCGTGGCGGGACTGCTTGCCCGCCACCCCGCGATCGCCGCCCCCGCCGCACCGGCCACCGCCCCGCCCGAGCACCGGCTATGGGCAGAGCAGACGACCGAGCCCAATATCCCGCTTGCGCAGGAGATCGACAGGCTCGACCAGTTGAGCGCCGATGCGTTCGTCCGCGAGCGCGACATCGTCGAGCTCAGGGCCTCGACGTATGGCCCCAACCACGACCAGGACGTGCGCGAACTCGAGGCGATCGAATTCATCGCGACAAACCGCAAGATCACCCCGCACCGCTACATCGACCCCTACAAGCACAACGACCAGAACGCCGTCGACCGCCTGAACACGCGGCTGGTGATCGAGGCGGGGATCCGCGAGAACGGCTCGCTGAAGGAGTCGATCGACGAGATCAAGCGGCCGAAGTACAACGAGCACAACATCTGGGCGATCGAGAACGAGGCCCACGAGTTCGGCGAGGAGTTCAAGAAGCAGGCCAAGGACATCGCCGTGAAGATGCTCAAACGCAGCCTCAACGTGATCCTCGACGCACTCCAGGGCTACGGATACGACAAACATATGGCTGACGTCGAGGCGAGGGACATCGCGGGCGGCCGCGACGAGGACAAGGCCGTCCGGGAAACTGTCGACGCCCCTCGCGTGTGGGAAAGCGGCAGCCTCGAGCACAGCGACGCCAACGCCGGACGGGCGAGCAAGCACCGCACGAGCCTCGCCGCTTACGTGACGCATCTCCGCGCCCAGCAGCGGATCGTCGACGGCCGCCGCAAAGACATGGCCACGTGGTTCAAGCACTCATCGCAGCTAGGCGACTACGTTCCGGACGAGAACCAGGCCGGGTACCGCGCCGCCAAGGAGCGGTTCGACAAGTCCTACAAGCGCCTAGCGCTGATGTGGGCCCACGCGGAGCAGTTCCACCCCGTGCTCGCGTCGTTCCGGGGCCAGCATGGTCAGGCAGGACTTGACCTTGTCGATCTCGGGGCGCTCGACAGCGGCCAGAGCGCCGCTCAGATGAAGGATGTGCTGGCGAGCGTCCTGCCGAAGGCGGCGGACATCTACCGGATATACGCGCGGATCCAGAGTGGGGACCTCAGCCCGCTCACGCTCCCGCCGGTCGTCGCGATCACCAAGGCGGCGATGCTCGTGCCGGGCGGCTCGATCAGAGCCGGCAAGGTCAATGACATGGTCAAGGAGGCGCAGGACACGAAGGTGTCCACGTACATCGCCGAGGGACTGCTCGCGCTGATCGCGCTGGCGCTGGTGATCCCGACCGCAGGCGCCTCACTCGGGATCCCGATCGCCATGGTCGGTGTCGCGCTGTCGGCGACGACCGCCTACGAGGATTGGCAGACGTACAAGCAGGACAAGATGCTGGCCAACTCGGCGCTTGACCGGGCCAAGGCGCTGACAGTCGCCGACCCATCGCTGGTCCCGTTCATCTTCGACCTGATCACACTCGGTCTCGACGGCGCCGGACTGCTCAAAGCAGTCCGCGAGCTCGTCGCCCTCCGAAACGCAGTACGGGCAGGAGAAGACGCCACCGAAATCGACAAAGCCGTCAAGCAGCTCGACAAGATCGGCGACGAGCACGGAACGCAGGACCTCGGCAAGAAGACACTGCAAGAGATCCGGGCCGCGGAGGCGGACGCTACCGTCGGACAGCGCGCCGTCCGGCCGCCCCCAGGCCAGCCGTACTGGACTGTCGATGAGCTGCGCGCAGCCCTCCGCCGCGACCTCGCGAAGCTTCGCGGCGGACGCAAGAAGGTGAATCCCGAGTGGGCACGGATCATGAACGTCAACCGCGCCGAGCACCTTGCGAAATATCCGGATGACCGCTGGCTGTTCGAAGTCATCGACAAGGTCTGGAAGGCCAGGCGCGACCCGGAGCGGATCGAGAGGCTGATCGTGAAGCTCTGGATGGAAGCTGGAGAGAACGGCATCTCGCCCCAGAAGCAGCTGATTCGTCACTTCGGCGGACCAGAAGGCATGCCAAGGATCCCGGCGGACGCGGACGACGACTTCTTCAGAAAGGCGCTGCTCGCTGACAAACCCTCAATCGATCTGGCGTTCCTGAAGACCGACCACGGCGTCCTCATCCACATGTTCGACGAGTACCTCGTCGAGGACGTGCTCGAAAGCAAGGAGCTCGCGATGCGCTTCCGCAAGGCGATCGCCAACGCGGGAGGCGGCGACGCGGTAGGCGCGAGGAAGCGCCTCAAGGAGCTGGGCGGCCAGATGATCGAAATCGAGTTCTACAGAGACCTTTGGGACGCGCTGTTCGACGCCTACGGTCTACGTCAGATCAACCGCGCCGAGGAGCTCGGGAATATCCTGATCGAGCACCTCGGCTTCGCTGGAAGGGCCCGGCCCCGGCCATGATGACTAACGGCGCTTCGCCCCGGCCCGACGAGATGTACGTGGTTGCCCGGCGGTTACGGCGGGTTGGGGCGGCGGGTTGCGCTGGTGTGGGCGCTCGGGCTCTAGGCTCCGGTCGCGGGTCGCTTCGGGGCGGCTGGCCGTCCCGGTCATGAGCCGCGTAGTGCGGTAGGTGCCCCCGAGGGGGCGTGGACCCCGACGACCGGAGCTTGTGATGTGCGTACCCCTGTCCGCCGCGGACGTGCTCGGCGAGCACGTCAGCTTTGAGCTGGAGTGCATCGACCGGGTCTACTGCAACGCGTACGTCCCGAAGCTGGCGTATCCGGGTGGGGTCGCGACGTTCTTCACCAAGCATCGCGGGGCGACGTTCGCCTCGACGTGTCTGGCGGACCCGATCAGCAAAGGGTTCGTCGCTGCGATCAAGCGATTCGCGGCCGAGCGTGAGATCCCGATCGTGCGGTTCGAGAAGGGGCAGCGCAAGGACGACATCGCCCAGGAGCAGCTGGCCCGGTTCGAGGAGCCCGAAGGGATCTACATGATCGGGGTCGCGCAGGAGAAGATCCGCACGTTCAGGACCGAGAAGCGGCGCAACCCCGTGACCGGCGCGGGAGTGTCGGAGGAACCGTGTAAGCGTGATCGAAAGGACTGGTCATGCCTGCATCTACATCCATTCATCCAGATTTGATTTCTTGTTCGAGCGAGGAGCGGAGCGAGCTCCCAGGGCGAGCGCAGCGACCCGAAACCGCCGAGCGGCGAGAGGTGTTGCCCGGACTGCCGGGTGGGCTGGGGGTCGATGAGCAGCCGCTTGAGATCTCTGACGAGGTCCTTGATGCGTTGCTGGCGGGCGCGAGCACGGCGCGGGAGATCGCGGGCCCGGACGGGCTGCTGGGGCAGTTGACGCGCCGGCTGTTGAACCGGGCGTTGGAGGCGGAGCTGAGCGAGCATCTGGGCTATGAGCCCGATCAGGCGCCGCCCGGTGGTGTGGGGAACGCGCGCAACGGCAAGCCGTCAAAGACGATCCTGACCGATCAGGGACCGCTGCGGATCCGCTCCCCGCGCGATCGCAAGGGCACGTTTGAGCCGCAGATCGTCCGCAAGCGTCAGACCCGGTGGGTCGGGTTCGACGAGAAGGTGATCAGTCTCTACGCCCGCGGGCTGACGGTCCGCGAGATCCAGGGGCACCTCGCGGAGATCTACGGGACCGAGGTCTCGCCGGATCTGATCTCGAAGATCACCGACACGGTGCTCGCCGACGCGAAGGCGTGGCAGAACCGGCCGCTGGAGCGTGTCTACCCGATCGTCTATCTCGACGCGCTGATCGTGAAGATCCGCGACGGGCATACGGTGCGAAACCAGGCGTGCTACGTGGCGCTGGGCGTCAATCTCGACGGCGAGCGTGACGTGCTCGGCCTGTGGTCCCAGCAGACCGAAGGCGCGAGGTTCTGGCTGCACGTTCTCACCGATCTGAAGACCCGCGGCGTCGGCGACATCCTGTTCGTCTGCGTCGACGGGCTGACCGGCTTCCCGGACGCGATTGAGGCGACCTTCCCGCACGCGACCGTCCAGACCTGCCTGGTGCATCAGGTCCGCTCCAGCCTGCGCTTCGTGTCCTACAAGGACCGCAAACCGCTCGCCGCCGAGTTGCGCAAGATCTACACCGCTGTCGACGCCGAGCACGCCGCAGACGAGCTCACAGCGTTCGCCGAGAAATGGGATCACCGCTACCCGATGATCTCAGCCAGCTGGCTCGAGCACTGGGAGCAGATCACCCCGTTCCTGGCCTACCCCGCCGACGTCCGCCGCGTGATCTACACCACCAACTCGATCGAAGCCCTACACCGCCAGACACGGAAGATCATCAAGACCCGCGGGCACTTCCCGACCGAGGACGCCGCCCGCAAGCTGATCTACCTCGCGATCACCAAAGCCGAGACCAAATGGAAGCGAGTGTTCAACTGGCCGGCCGCCTTGGCCGCGTTCAAAATCGAGTTCGGTGACCGCATCCCCGACAACTGAAACCTGACTGTCACTACTTGACACACCAGAAGGAGTAACTGTTACTATCAAACAGTCAGCTTACACGGAAGAACTGACACCCTCACCGGCGCCCGGTATCCGTGGATCGTGGCCGCCAGCGCGGTCGTGAACCAGTACTACTGCTACGGGCTGGACCTGGACTTCGGCCCGTTCTTCGTGAAGTTCTCAAGCTACTTCCCGTACGGGGCGAAGCTGTGCTTCAACGGCCATCACTGGGCGCAGCGCCAAGCCCAAGCCGCGGGGATCGCGTTCACCGCGCTGGACAACGGGTTCCTTACGTGCGATCAGCCCGAGCGGTTGCAGCGGATCTGCGACCGCCTCTCGGACCGCAAGATCGACGCGTTCTTCCGACGCTGGCTGGCCAGGCTGCCGCACCCGTTCACCGGCGCGGACCGCCGCGCCGGCTACCGCTATCAGCTCTCGATCCTGCAGGCCGAGTTCTCGTTGACCCAGGTGCTGGACCGCCCCCACTCCGGGCGCGTGTTCTTCGAGCAGCTGATCCGCGAGAACCTCGATCTCGGCCCGCCCGGACAAGGTCAGCCTGATCTTCGACCGCCGCGTCCGCACGCGCGGCCGACGGCCCACGCCCTCCAGGTGGCGGACCCGGGTGCTCACCGACGGCGTCACCCCATCGATCCACGTCGACTACAAGCACTCCAAGATCAAGCAGTACCACAAGCTCAACAAGGCGATCAGAACGCAGACGACAATCAACGACACCCGGGACTTCGCGATCGGCAAACGGCTGGGGAACCTGCCCGAACTGCGGCAGGTCGGCTTCCAAGCCAACCGGCGACTGCTCGCCACCCAACGACTCGGCCACGACCCGATCACCGCCGCCCGGGCGCTACAGCAGATCGCCGACCCAATCACCATCGCAGACAGCGGCACGAGCGTCGCCGGACTGAAGTTCGGTGACCCCCGGGCGATGGCATTACTGTCGCTGCTGGCCGTCTTTCGCCTGTCCGTGCGGGGCTTCACCAACCGCGACCTGCCAGAGCACCTCGCGCCCCTGCTGGGACTCCTCCCCGGCACCATCACCGCCGGACAGGCGACCTACGACCTGCGGCGACTCCGCGTCCACGGTCTGATCCAACGCATCCCGCACAGCAACCGCTACCTCCCCACCGAACACGGCCTCAGAGCCGCGCTGGTGCTCACCCAAACGCACAACCGAATACTCACCCCGGCCCTCGCCGCCGCCAACGACCCACTCACCGACTTACCCGACCTCCACCGCGCGATCAACAACGTCAAAACGGTGATTGACCGGTACGCCACGCAACAAGGACTCGCCGCCCGATACAGGAACTTGACCTGATTTTCACGACCGCCTGGGTCAAGGACCCTAGCTCCACGAAGGAGTCCTCCGGAGCGCACACCGCAGCTAACGAGCACTACGCGCTGGTCATGGCGAGCCGGCCCGACCTACTCCATCAGATCGAGATCTCGGCCGAAATAGTGCGCCACGCCTGGGCGGGGTTCGACATCACTGACAAGCAACGGGCCTCCGACCCAGCCGCGCTCGAGCATAGTTCTCTCGCGAAGTCCGTCGCGGCCGTCAAAGGTTGCGCGATTGCCCTTGGCCGATACGCACCCTTGGCTGGTCGTGACCGACGAACAAGTTGACCGCGCCGCTCGGTGGCGCGATGTCTGGGCCGAGCACCGGGCGAACGAGAGAGACCCGCCGTCGCTACATGCTTCGCGGGCGACGACGGATGTAAGCAAGTCGTAGATCGCCACACTCCTGCTCGGAAGCCGATGCCACCTCAAGCCATCCCGCCGGCCCGGCCGCACCACGATCCCTTTCGCCTCTGAGTCCGCCTCGCGGCGGACGAGCGGTTCGGCGGCGACGCCATCCTCAGCGAACGGTGGCGTGGACTGCCACGCCACCTCGGTCAGTACGCTGGTCCTCTTGGTCGCCGACGACTTGTGCACGACCCCAGCGGAGCTCGCAGCGCTCCGCGCTCTCCGCGGACTGGCGGGAGCCGATTCGGCGATGGAGCGCCACTGCCACCGCCAGTTCCTGATCGCCGAGCGACTCGCAGGCGCACGCCCCTACGACCGCGAACTCGTGCTGTGCGCGTGTTGGCTGCACGACGCCGGCGTGTACCTCGACAGCAGCGCGCCATATGTGACCGAAGGCGGGCTACTCGCCGCGCGGGTCGTCGAACCGTTCGCATGGGAGCCCGAGCGTCGCCAGCGGCTCCACGATGCGTGCGAGCAGCACCACGCTCCTCGCTCACGGATCAAGCTCGGGCTGGAGGTCGAACTCCTGCGGCAGTCCGACCTCGTCGACGTCACCGCCGGACTGGTCAACTTCGGGATCGACCGCAGCTGGCTGAAGGCCCTCTTCCGCGCGGTGCCTCGCTCCGGGTTCGTCCCGGTGCTCGGGCGGCTCGCCGCTCACGAGTTACGCACCCGGCCGATCAGCCTCACCAGGGTGTTCATCGCGCCCAGGCGCACGCACCTGTCGGCGTAACCGTCCGCATAGCGCTCGCGGTACGTCTAAGCAGACGAGCGGTCTTGAGCACCGGGGGCGCCGTGCTCCAAACGGCAGAGAGCAAGATCTTGCCGACGCCCTCCCCCGGTCCGACACGTTGTCGGGCCCGGCCATCGCCTTCGTCACGAAGACCGCGCGGATCTTGGCGAGCGCTCCGGCGACGACTGGCACCGCGGATATGCGCCGCTTGCGAGGGGAGCGACGGCTGATGCTGGCTCTAGCAACGCCGGTTCTGCTCAGCGGCGTCGTCGCGGGTCCGGCTGGGGCCGGAATGTGCAGCTCGTTGCGGCGCCCCGGCCGATTCTGACCTCAGGCTGGCCCGACGTAGAACCAGCTTCGCGCCTCACGGGCGAAACTGCTCTTCTCGTGCTGGCGACCGTACTGTTGGTGGGTGGAGTCCCAGTAGTGGGCAATGAATTCGACGGTGCCGGCGTCGTCGTCCTCCATGCCGGCGGTCAGGTCGCAGATCCGCAGTCGTCGCCATTCGATGGCGGGATCGAGATTGACTGATGCCGGCCGGGTCGCGGGATGCCACGTCGCGAGCAGGTAGTCCGCGTCGCCAACCGCGAACGCGCTATATCGAGAGCGCATCAACTGGTCGGCGGTCGCCGCGGTGGCCGTACCGCTGTGCAGCGGGCCACAGCACGCGACGTACAACACCCCAGAGCCGCACGGGCAATCAGTCTGCATCGTCTTGCGAGTATCGCGCTCGAGCCGCAATGCGCTCTGCCGGCCCGACAGTTTCGGTGGCCAAAGCGGCGGTGCTCCGCGAGCGGGAGGAGGGCGGCGACCGGCCGCGCCGCGATCGGTCGCTTGCCTCAACATCAGCGGACGACTCCTGCGAGCACCGGGACGGCCCGAACGCGGACGATCGACTTGGCGACGTGTCTCGTCCTCGGCGACGGGCCGACCAGTCATGCGCCGCAGCGACTGGCTCTACCGCTGCTATGCGAGCACCGGACCGGCCGGAGCCAGCTCGGCTGCCCGTGCACGTTGGCCGCGTCAACCATCATCCAGAGGAGGGCCTCATGGAAGCCATTCCGTTGTTGGATCGCGCCGGCCGCCGCCGATCGCCCGGCGACGACATCGACCTTCCACGTAGGCGTGTCGCCGGGCAACAAAGGTCTGCGCTATCCGCCCGACCCGGCGACGGTCGAGGAGATCATCGCGGTGATGCGCGCCGCTGGGGATGATCCCGACGGTGTACGCTGCGCGGCGTGATTGTCGTGCTCTGGCGTGCCGGTCTGCGGATCAGCGAAGCGCTCGCGCTCAACGAAACCGACCTCGATCCCGACCGTGGCGCCCGGCTCGTTCGACGGGCAGGGGCGACAAGCGCCGCGAGGTCGGAATCGATCGCTCGGCGTGATCCCACCTCACGCCATGGCTCGAGCTGAGCTCCGGCCTCCCGGTCGGGCGGCTGTTCTGCGTCGTCCACCCGCCCCAAGACCGAGCGCTTCATCGGGGCCGATACGCGCGACCCGTTGCGTCGGCGGCGCATAGGTGCGGAGCCAGCCTCGCACGCGGTTTTGCGAGCCTCGCTTCCGGCGAGCACCGCCGGCGTCGGTCCTAGCACTTCCGCCATAGGGGAGCGCCGGAGGGCCGGGGCCTGGCGACAGTCACGCGCTCGGGCAAGCGCCCCGCGCGAGGGAAGTGCAAGCACGGCACAGTGCCGGTTAAGGTCGAGGGCAAGACTCGCTGCCAGAAGCTGCGCGGCGCGATCCCCAGGCCACAGCCGGGAGACCCCAGGGTCGGTTTCTTCCAGGCAGCACTCGGAGCGAATCTGGGCGTGGCCCGCGATCGCCACGGCCGCAAGTTGAAACCGCTGGCGCAGGTCATCAGCCGCCGGGCGTATCGTGCGATCTCGTACAACCTGCCGGGCGCGCTCACCCGGCTCGACAACTTGGCAGCGCCACACGCCGCGTCCGAGCGGGCCTGGTCGCCAGCGGCTGCGGCTCGAGCGGCACGTCTTCCTCCTCGAGCTACTCCGGCAGCGACGGCACGTCTGTCGGGCTGACCCAGAACAGCGACGGCAGCGGCAGCGTCCAGATGTCGACCGACGCTGGTAACGGTCTGCGGGTGTCGGTGGACTTCGGCCTCTCGCAGTGCAACTTCTTCAAGGTCCCGCCGTGCCCGACCGCCGACGGTCAGCTCGACGGGTCCGATAAGCACCCCCTGCGCGTCCGGATCGTCGTCAGCAACGCAGCCGGGACGGTGCGCTCGCAGGCGATCTCGGCGAACAGCAGCGAGACCTTGCACGGCGATGTCGCTGACGACGCCAAGCTCGACGAACTGATCGTCAACGACGCCACCAGCTTCAGCTTCGTTGTCGCCGGCTCGGAGATCGGGCATGTCCTCTCAGAGCGCGCCCGCATCTCCAGGCAAGCGAGAGTGAACATGCGCTTCGGCTATCCGGCTGCGTTCAACGGCGCCGTGAACATCAGCGGCAGCATCGACGGCGTCCCGCTGAGTCCGGCCGAGCGAGCTGCGGAGGAGCTCCGCGCCAAAGCGAACTTCGACAAGGAGTTCGCGAAGATCATCAAGGAGGAAGTCGACCGCTTCCGCAGGATCGAGACCGGCTTCAATAAGCCGAACGCATGCGCCATGGTGAGCTTCAGCCCGAGGTCGGGCACGAGGACACTCGAGCGTGGGAGGAACAGCACGTTCAGCTCGAACGTGGGGCCCAAGGACGGTGGGAGCTCGCGCGGTCGTTGGAAGCTGGTGTCGAGTCAGAACGCGCGGATCACGCCGTCGCGAATCACGGGAACATCGCCGACGTTTACTGTCACGGTCGCCACCATCAGGAGCGGCGCGTCGGTGATCGCGGACTTCGAGGTCAAGTCCAGAGCGGGTGTCGCGCGCGACGAGTGGACGCAGCCGATTAAGGGCTCGTCGCTGTTCTGAGTGGGTAGGTCGCTGGCGCTCTCTCGTTGTTTAGGTGACCTGAGGGCCTGGGTTGAGTTTGCCGGCGACGAGGTAGATCATCGTCTTGTAGTTGCGCGCTGAGCGGTACCCGCGGGCTCGTCGCTTGGCGGCCTGGATGAGCGAGTTCAGTCCTTCCAGCAGCCCGTTGGACACGCGGGTTTGGTGCCAGCGGATCACCCCGTCCCAGTGCGCCTCGAGCATCTCGGCGAACTTGATCAGCGGCTCCAGCGAGCTGTCCTTGGCCTCGCTGACCCAACGGCGTAGATATTCCTCAGCCCCGGCGGGATCCCCGAGCTCGTAGAAGTCGTCGAACTTCAGCGCCAGCTCCCAGGCGCGCACCGTGTCCAGCGGCTCAAGCAGCAGCTGATCGAGCCAGTCGAGCTGCTTGACGGTCAGATTGTCGGGCCGCTTGAGCCACAAATAGCGCGTGCCCTTCAACAGCTCCTTATGCTCCTCGGCCTCCGCGCGACGGACCGCGTCGATCGCCTCTGAGAGCTTCTGCTTGACGTGATAGCGATCGAACGTCACCTGCGCGTTGTCGAACTGGTCGCGCACGCCTGCCAGATACGCCTGCGACATGTCCTGGCAAACCTCGCTGATCTGCCCGGGATCGCCGCCGTGATCCGTCAGAAACCCCGCGAATTGCTCGACCGTTTGCTGATCGCGACCCTCGCACACGAACACCGCGCGACGCTCCCCCGGATCCAGATCGCAGAACACCGACACATAGTCCTGACCGCGACGGAAGCTGGTGTCATCGATCCCCAGCCGCTCCGTCCCGGACAGATCCTGCGCATCGACCGCCAGATCGACGTAGTGATGCACGATCCGCCAGATCTTCGTGTCGTGCTCGCCGATGAGCCCGGCGATCGCCTTGACCGGCATCTCCTTCGCCAGCGCCATCACCAACGCCTCGAACAACAGCGTGAAGTCAGACCGTCCTCGCGCCCACGGCACCTGCACCTGCTTGACCCCATGCTCCGGACAGTCCACCCGCGGCACCCGCGCGCTCAGGTACGCCTCATGCTCGAAGAAGTTCAGATGCCGCCACGTGTGCAGCTCGGTGTCGTGCACTTTGCACCCCGCCGCGCCGCATTCCGGACACGGAAAGCGGGCGCCCCTCCGGAAGTCAATCCGCAGATCCAGCCGCCGCCGCTCAGCATCGAACCGGACATCCACCACCTCCCACGGCTCCTCAAGACCAAGCGCGGCGGAGAACAGGCCAACATCAGGCATACCGGGGCTCCCATGATCGCGGATCAGAATCCCGCGACCCTTGCAACCCGACCGGACGTCACCCACTCAGAACAGCGAGGAGCCCGATTGGGCGCGGAGCCGCCGATCGTGAAGATCAGCGGAAACTTCAGCGGCGGCGCGAGCGCAGGCGGCGGCGACT
Source organism: uncultured Solirubrobacterales bacterium (assembly GCA_963794285.1). Classification (GTDB taxonomy): domain Bacteria; phylum Actinomycetota; class Thermoleophilia; order Solirubrobacterales; family Solirubrobacteraceae; genus Palsa-465. The sequence continues at coordinate 31,722 of CAWCDS010000003.1, read as the reverse complement.
TCACCTGGGAAGGCGGTGCCACATTCGAACCGCTAACGCGGGGAACCCAGGGCGCGACGAACCAATATCTGCTCACCACCGGCACCGTCACCTACCACGCCGATGGCAAGGCGCTGCTCTACGGCTTCAACTGCACGATGCACGGCTCAAAACAGATCTCCCTCCCGGCGAGATCCGGAAGCGTCGGTGTGTTCGGCAGCCCGCCCGACGGCGACTCGCCCTACACCTACAGCGCCAGCATCACCCTGCCCGCCTCGGCCGGGACGATGGACGTGGTGCTGTCCAACTGCGCTGATCCCTCTGCCAACGATATGCACATCACGATCAGCCTCTTCGGCCAACCCCTCCAGACGGCCCAGAGCAACGCCTCGGCGGACGGCCTCAAGTACGACGGCAACTACACGTCCCTGACCGACGGCTCGCACTGGAGCTGGACGATGACCGGCCAGCCGTCGTCTGGAGGCTGAGCACGTCATAGCCCTCACCGCCGAAGAGATCGCACGCGAGAGGTACCGCCTGCCGCGCCTGTGGGGCCGGTTCGGCAAATCGCTTGCTGCTGTCCTCGGCATCCCGCCACGCCGGTCCTGAATTCGCCGGGGAGCCGACCGGCAGCAACGCGCACAAGAGCAAAGGGAGTTCGCGTCAGAGCTGCACGACGAGGGTCAGCGGGCCTCAGCCGTTCGTTGGGTCAATCGGGATCTATGCTCCGCATGTGCGCAGCGTCGGAGTGCTGCTCCTGTCCTTGGTTGCCCTCGGGGCGGCGTTACAGCACTTCGGCTACGGCGCCTCCCGCCCCTCTCTGACCGTTTCGGTTTCCGCCGAGCAAGCGCAGGCCGAACGATCGCTGACGCTCCTCGACGTCTGGGCGCAGTCCCTCGTTCCGACCATCCTGCTTCAGAAGTCTCGAGCGCCCGCGCCCCGCGACCCCGCCCGCGCCACCAGGCTTGCCCGCCGGCTCCGCGCAGGCCTCTTGCGAGCCGAGGGGTTCGAGGCCGAACTCGAGCGTGACCCGGCGCTGCGGACTCCGAATTCGATCGACGTTCGGGCGCTGCAGGATGTGGCCGCCGCGTGGGGCGACTGGGCGTCGGCGTTGCTTCAGCGGCCAACGCTGCGGTGGGATCGGCAAGCTCGGCTCATAGCCGGGCTCGAAGACAGGGCGGTCCGCCTGCATCAGGCCGCGTACGCGCTCGTGGACGACTCGTTCAAGACAAACGCTCGCAGATAGATAACGGCGCGCACGCTAGGGTCCTTGACCCAGGCGGTCGGGAAAATCAGGTCAAGTTCCTGTATCAGGCGGCGAGTCCTTGTTGCGTGGCGTACCGGTCAATCACCGTTTTGACGTTGTTGATCGCGCGGTGGAGGTCGGGTAAGTCGGTGAGTGGGTCGTTGGCGGCGGCGAGGGCCGGGGTGAGTATTCGGTTGTGCGTTTGGGTGAGCACCAGCCCGGCTCTGAGGCCGTGTTCGGTGGGGAGGTAGCGGTTGCTGTGCGGGATGCGTTGGATCAGACCGTGGACGCGGAGTCGCCGCAGGTCGTAGGTCGCCTGTCCGGCGGTGATGGTGCCGGGGAGGAGTCCCAGCAGGGGCGCGAGGTGCTCTGGCAGGTCGCGGTTGGTGAAGCCCCGCACGGACAGGCGAAAGACGGCCAGCAGCGACAGTAATGCCATCGCCCGGGGGTCACCGAACTTCAGTCCGGCGACGCTCGTGCCGCTGTCTGCGATGGTGATTGGGTCGGCGATCTGCTGTAGCGCCCGGGCGGCGGTGATCGGGTCGTGGCCGAGTCGTTGGGTGGCGAGCAGTCGCCGGTTGGCTTGGAAGCCGACCTGCCGCAGTTCGGGCAGGTTCCCCAGCCGTTTGCCGATCGCGAAGTCCCGGGTGTCGTTGATTGTCGTCTGCGTTCTGATCGCCTTGTTGAGCTTGTGGTACTGCTTGTGAGCTTGTCTGGATTTGACGGAGACCGAATTGCGAGGATTCCAACCTCGGGGAAGGAAGTTCGGTCTCATGGCAAGACGATCGAGGTATCCGCTGGAGTTGATGGACCGTGGCGTGCGGTTGGCGCTTGAGTCGGGTCGGCCGGTGGCGCAGGTCGCTCGCGATCTGGGGATCGGCGCCGAGGCGCTGCGTAAGCGTGTCAGGCGGGCTGAGGCCGATGGCGGGCTGCGGCCTGATCTGCCCAGCAGCGAGGAGCGTGAGGAGATCCGCAAGCTGCGCAAGGAGGTGTTCGAGCTGCGTCGCGCGAACGAGATCCTGAAGGCCGCCTCGGTGTTTTTCGCGACCGAGCTCGATGCAGACCGTCGGAAGTGAGCGCGTTCATCGATGAGCATCGCGAGCGCTTCGGCGTCGAGCCGATCTGTGAGACCTTGGACGTGTCGGCGTCCGCGTACTAGCCGGAAGTTTTCGCATTTGAAGCGTTGAATCCCGCGTGGTGGCGCGGGATTCGGGTGTTGCGGGCTGGTTTGGCTTTGGCTACTGGTGGAGTTTGACGTCGAGTCGTTGTAGGGCGTCGGCTTGTAGTGGCGTGGGTGTGGTGAGGCGGGTGAAGGTGTGCTCGGCGTGGCCGATGCGCACGGTGTTGCGGCAGAGGGTGCCGAGGTCGGCGAGGAGGTCGGTGAGGGTGTGCGCGGGGTACCCGTTGGTGGTGGTGGCGCTGGCGGCCTTCTTGTTTGCTTTGGCGGAGCGGGTGGCGGGCTTGACGGGGTCGGCTGGGGCGAGCGGCGTGTCGTCTGTGAACAGCAGCTCGGGCAGGCGCGTCTGGAGCTCGAAGGAGACGTAGTAGGCGAGCATGCAGAGGAACACGTGCGCACGGACGCGGGTCTCGAGGTGATGGTGGATCGGGCGGATCTCGATCGTGTCCTTCATCGTTCCGAACGCGCGCTCGGCCAGCTTGAGCTGCTTGTAAGCGCGGACCGCGGCCGGCGCGGCGAGTGTCTGTGCGGGCAGGGTGGTCCGGATCGCGTAGAGGCCGTCCAGGGCGGCCTCTTGGTTGATCTGATCGGTCTTGCGCTGATAGGCGAACGCCCCGTCGGTGATGGTCAGGGTGAAGTGCTTGGCGACCTTGTACTTGTTGATGATCTTGCCGGCGCGCTCGCCGATCTTCCCGGCGTCAGCTGCGCGCAGTCGCCCGCGCGGACCCTCGACGCTGGCCTTGACCTTGGCGAGTTCGACCTCGGTCGCGGCTAACAGTTCGGTGCGTTTGCGGGCGCGCTCGCCGGCGACGGCCGGGTTGCGGCAGACCACGAGGCGCTCGCCGGCAAACAGGGGTGAGGTGATCTCCGCGAGGTTGACCTCGTCAAACAGCGATAGCTGCAGATCGCCCGAGTGCACCAGCGAGCGGATCTGCACGCTCTTGAGCGCGCTGATGAAGTCCACGCCCTGCTCCTTGAGGCTGGCAGCGTGCGCTTGGGTGATCATTCCGCGGTCGCCGACGAAGCAGACGTTCTGTATCCCGAACCGCTCACACACCGCGCTGACGGTGTCGGGAACGGTCTGCTGGTCGGTGACGTTTCCCTCATGCACGCACACCGCGACTGGGCGCCCGTCCGGGCTGCAGATCAGCCCGTAGTTGACCTGCAGCTTGCCCTTCACGCCATCGCGTGAGTAGCCCAGCGTCGCCAAAGGGCAACAACGACCCTCCATGTAACTCGAGGACAGGTCATAGAGCACGAACGCGTTGCTGTCCTGATCGCCGGGTAGGTGGCGGCGTGCGAGCGTGCGCTCGATCCGCGGCTGGCGCTCTGACAGCCAGTCCATCGCCGCCAACAACTCGGCCTCTGAGACCTCGCCGAGTGACAGCTCATCGCCCAGTGTGCTCTGGGAGAAGCGCCGGGTCGCTGAGAGCTTCGAGCCCGGGCCGATCAGCCGCTGGCAGATCATCGCGACAACGAGATCACGCTCCCGGCAGCGATCGCGGCTGATCAGCCGCTCCAGGTCCAAATCGCGCAGCACTCCCAGCACCGCGGCGACGTGGCCGTGCGGCAGCGACCGCGTGATCTCAAAGTCCTCGTCAAGATCGACGAGTCGGCGGCCGGCGAGCATCGCGCGGATCACATCGATGATCTCCGGCGGTAGATGCGAGAGGTTCCCGAGGTTCTCGTGGCGGACCTTGCCGTCCTCGCGGTAGGAGCGGCGCAACAGCTGCGACGTGTACAGCGCCCCGTCCTTCCCTTTCGTCTTGATTGTGGCTACGTGAGCCGATCCACCACGCTTCGCCATACCAACAATATAAACCATATCGCGGACAGATACCAGTCATGACTTTGGCTACATCTATCCAGCAAAAAGAAGGCCCGACCCCCACAAACACTGGGGATCGGGCCTCAAACCCTCAAAAACTTCCGACTAGCAGCGAGCGACAGGCGAGCGCTCGGCCCGCAGCGTCGAGGATGAGCGCCTCACGGCTCGGATCCGCGATGTGCACGAGCAGAACTTCGAGTGCTACGGGTATCCGCGGGTGTGGCACGAGCTCCAGCGTCAGGGCGAGCAGGTCGGCCGTGACCACGTTGCCCGTCTGATGCGCGAGGAGGGCATCCGTGGGGCGAAGCGGCGCGGCAAGCCGTGGCGGACCACGATCGCCGATCTCCAGGCGCAGAAGCGCCCAGATCTCGTCAAGCGCGCCTTCACGGCAGATCGGCCCGATCGACTGTGGGTCGGTGACCTGACCTACCTGCGCAGCTGGGAGGGACGGATGTACTTCGCGTTCCTGATCGACGTGTTCTCGCGGCTGATCGTCGGCTGGCAGCTCGCGTGCCACATGCGCACCGACCTGGTGCTCGACGCGCTGCGCATGGCGCTGGGCACCCGACGGCCCGGCGTCGAGGTGCAGCTGGTGGCGCACACCGACCAGGGATCGCAATACAGCGCCGAGGGCTACACGCAGGTGCTCGATGACCACCACGTGCTCGCGTCGGTCGGCACGGTCGGAGACTGCTACGACAACGCGCTCAGCGAATCGTTCGTCGACAGCTATAAGACCGAGCTGATCGCCGACCGCGTGTGGCGAACCAACGCGCAGCTGGAGCTCGCGACCGTCACGTACGTCGGCTGGTTCAACCACCGCCGGCTGCACTCCTCGATCGGGAACCGACCACCCGTCGAGCACGAACACGAGTACTGGGCGCGGGTCGCGCTCGGGTACGAACCGTTCCCGGCTCAGGCCGCCCCAACAGTCACCGATCTACGAGACGTGCTGACGCTGGCCTCTCCGCTGTCCTGTGTCGAGCAATCGCACTGACTGATATAATTAACTACTCAACTACTAACAACTCTCCGTCGAAACCAGGCAAGTCCATTGATCTTGGAGTGCTTGTAGTCGACGTGGATCGATGGGGTGACGCCGTCGGTGAGCACCCGGGTCCGCCACCTGGAGGGCGTGGGCCGTCGGCCGCGCGTGCGGACGCGGCGGTCGAAGATCAGGCTGACCTTGTCCGGGCGGGCCGAGATCGAGGTTCTCGCGGATCAGCTGCTCGAAGAACACGCGCCCGGAGTGGGGGCGGTCCAGCACCTGGGTCAACGAGAACTCGGCCTGCAGGATCGAGAGCTGATAGCGGTAGCCGGCGCGGCGGTCCGCGCCGGTGAACGGGTGCGGCAGCCTGGCCAGCCAGCGTCGGAAGAACGCGTCGATCTTGCGGTCCGAGAGGCGGTCGCAGATCCGCTGCAACCGCTCGGGCTGATCGCACGTAAGGAACCCGTTGTCCAGCGCGGTGAACGCGATCCCCGCGGCTTGGGCTTGGCGCTGCGCCCAGTGATGGCCGTTGAAGCACAGCTTCGCCCCGTACGGGAAGTAGCTTGAGAACTTCACGAAGAACGGGCCGAAGTCCAGGTCCAGCCCGTAGCAGTAGTACTGGTTCACGACCGCGCTGGCGGCCACGATCCACGGATACCGGGCGCCGGTCACGGGGTTGCGCCGCTTCTCGGTCCTGAACGTGCGGATCTTCTCCTGCGCGACCCCGATCATGTAGATCCCTTCGGGCTCCTCGAACCGGGCCAGCTGCTCCTGGGCGATGTCGTCCTTGCGCTGCCCCTTCTCGAACCGCACGATCGGGATCTCACGCTCGGCCGCGAATCGCTTGATCGCAGCGACGAACCCTTTGCTGATCGGGTCCGCCAGACACGTCGAGGCGAACGTCGCCCCGCGATGCTTGGTGAAGAACGTCGCGACCCCACCCGGATACGCCAGCTTCGGGACGTACGCGTTGCAGTAGACCCGGTCGATGCACTCCAGCTCAAAGCTGACGTGCTCGCCGAGCACGTCCGCGGCGGACAGGGGTACGCACATCACAAGCTCCGGTCGTCGGGGTCCACGCCCCCTCGGGAGCACCTACCGCACTACGCGGCTCATGACCGGGACGGCCAGCCGCCCCGAAGCGACCCGCGACCGGAGCCTAGAGCCCGAGCGCCCACACCAGCGCAACCCGCCGCCCCAACCCGCCGTAACCGCCGGGCAACCACGTACATCTCGTCGGGCCGGGGCGAAGCGCCGTTAGTCATCATGGCCGCCAGCAGCTGGACGTCGGCGCCCGCTTTCGGCGATGCTTGGGCCAGCGAGGGCGGCGTGGATGTGGCCCCGGCCCGGCGGCGTTGCCCGCTCGCCGCGCGAGACAGCGGCGCGGTCGTCGGCGCCGGACGGCGGGGCGGCGTCCAGGTCGGTCTCGGCGAGCGCGAGCGCTTCGCCGATCCGCAACCCCGCTCGCCATAGCACGACGATCAGCGCGCGCAGACCCACGCCGTCGGGGCCCGCTCCGGCGGTACGCATCACGGCGATGATCTCCTCGACGGTGGGCGGCTCCGCGGGGTAGCGCCGGCCCTTAGTCTTAGTTGCCCCTCAGCTGCCCACAGGCGACGTAGCAATCACTGAACCAGCGCCAGCAGCCAAGCAGAAACAAGCTGATTTCCAGGCACTCTCTGGAGGAGTGGAGCCAGCCGGGATCGAACCGGCGACCTCCTGCTTGCAAAGAGCACGCGACCTGGATCAGCTGACGGCCGGCATCCGATTTCGCCCGTAAGGGTTGGATCTACCGGAAGACTGTTGATCGTGTGCGGGCATAATCGCGGCGGATGAGGCTTCCATAACGCTTCCACGCGATGGCGTGATGGATCGCCGACGCGGCCACGAGAGGTTCGAGCCGATCGGCGAACGTGACACTCCCGATACCGGGCTCGGCGTTTGCACCGACGGGAGGTTAGTCGGAAGTTTTTGGTCTTGCGGCGCTGAATCGTGTTGATCGGCGGGCGATTCGGCGCCGCTGGGCTGGCTGGTTCTGTCTACGTTTTGAGCTTGGTGCCGAGCAGCTCGAGGGCGGTGGCTTGAAGCTCGGTGGGGGTCGTGAGGCGCGTGAAGGTGTGTTGGCTGGGGCCGATGCGCAGGGTGTTGCGACACAGGGTGGCGAGGTCGTCGAGCAGGTCGGGGAGGGTGTGGGCCTGATAGCCGTGCTCGGTGTGGGCGCTGGCGGCCTTGGCTTTGGCGTGGGGTGAGCGTTGGGCTGGGGAGACGGGGTCGGTGGGAGCCTGTGGTGTCTCGTCGTCGAACAGCAGCGGGGTGAGTCGCTGGCGCAGTTCGAATGAGACGTAGTAGGCAAGCATGCATAGGAACGCGTGCGCGCGGACGCGGTCTTCGAGGTGATGGCGGATCGGTCGAATCTCGAGCGTGTCCTTGATCGTGTGAAACGCGCGTTCGGCCATCTTGAGCTGCTTGTAGGCGCGCACGGTCGCTTGGCTGGTGAGTGTCGGGTGCTGGCTGGTGCTGCGGATCACGTAGAACCCGTCAAGCGCGGCCTCGGTGGCGATCTGCTCGGTCTTGCGCTGATAGGAGAACGAGCCGTCTGAGATCTCAAGCTCGAAGTGCTTGGCCATCTTGTACTTGTTGATGACCTTCCCGGCGCGCTCGCCGATCTTGCCCGCCGGGGCGTTGCGAAGCGTTCCCCGTTCCCCGTCGACCATCTTGGTGACCTTGGCGAGCTCTGTCTCTGTGGCGGTCAGCATGCTCTCTCGTTTGCGGGCGCGTTCGGTGGCCACGGCCGGGTTGCGGCACACGATCAGGCGCTCCTTGGGGTAGAGCTCGGAGGCGATCTCGGCGAGGTTTTGCTCGTCAAACAGTGACAGTTGAAGGTCGCCTGAATTGACCAGCGCGCGGACCTGGACGGCCTTGAGCGCGGTGATGAACTCAATCCCCTGCTCGGTCAGCGTCTTGGCGTGCGCCTGGGTGATCATCCCGCGATCCCCGACCAGCACCACATGCTCGATCCCGAAGCGCTCTGAGACCGCGCGCGCCGCGTCAGGCAGGGTTTGCTGGTCTGTGATGTTGCCCTCGTGCACGCAGATCGCGACCGGCCGCCCCTCCGGCGAGCATGTCAGCCCGTAGGTGATCTGCAGCTTGCCCTTGACGTTGTCACGCGAGTAGCCAAGTTTGGCCAGCGGACAGCAGCGCCCCTCCAGATAGCTCGAGGACAGGTCATAGAGCACGAACCCCTCGCCGGCGAGATGGCGTCGGGCGAGCGCCTTCTCGATCCGCTCCTGGCGCTCTAGTAGCCAGTCCATCGCCGAGAGCAGCTCGGCTTCGGTGACCTCGCCGAGCTCGAGCTCCTCGGCCAGCGTCGTCTTTTGATAGCGGCGGGTGTGGGCCAGCTTTGACCCGGGCCGAAGTACCTGTTGGACGATCATCGCCACGCACAACTCACGCTCGCGGCACCGCTCGCGTGAGATCAACCGCTCCAGGTCAAGCTCGCCGAGCACGCCCAGCAGGGCCGCGACGTGCCCGTGCGGTAGCGAGCGCACGATCTCGAACTCATCGTCGAGATCGACCAGTCGCCGGCCGGCGAGCATCGCCCGCAGCCCGTCGATCATCCAGTCCTCCAGATGCGACAGATTCCCGACCGTCTCGTTGCGAACCTTCCCGTCCTCGCGGTAGGAACGGCGCAGCAGCGTGCTCGTGTACTCAGTCCCTTTGTAGTGGCGACGCGTGACCGCTATGTGAACCTTCCCGCCACGCTTTGCCATAACACAATCATCTCACAAACCGAGCTGACAGTCAAGCAGTTTAGTGTCTACAATGGACCGCTAAAAAGAAGCCCGACCCCCGCAAACACGGGCGATCGGGCCTCAACCCCTCAAAAACTTCCGGTTAGTCCTTCGGCCAGAGGCGTCTGATCCCTCGGTCGTAGACGCCGTAGATGTAGGGCCCCGGCTTGCGCGCCTGCTGGATGATCCGGTGGCGGTTCCCGACGAACCGCTCGGTCTGTTCAGCCGCGCGGAGCTGCGCATTGGTGAGGCAGAACGCCCGCACGCCGGCCTCGACGAGCGCGTCACGCTCGGCCGGTCGACGGCGAATGGCGTCGTCCTTCATGAGCACGATCCAACCCTTCGCGCCGACGTCCCGCAACCAGCGTTCGTCGGCGATCCGCTGACCAGCCTCCTCGCCATAGACGGACGCCATCGTGTGGACAATGAGCCCGCAAGCGCGGAGCGCGTCAGCGAGGTGTCGGCGCCCCAGGCTTCGATCGATGAAGAACTCAGGCGGCTGTTCGCGTCGCGACACGGATGACGTCTTCGACTTCCTCAGGCGGGACGTCGAAGTCGTACGCGATGTCGGCAACGCTGTCGCCGGCGACGAACCGATCGACGAGATCCTCGACGCGCGCGCCGCCATGGACCACGAGCGGAAGACCGAACGCGATCTTCGGATCGACGATCACGTTCGCGTGCTGGTACGACGGCAAACGAACCCGCGTGGCCCATCCGTCGCTGCCGTAAGTGATCCGCCGAAGGTAGTCGCGCACGACCTCGGAGAACTGGTGCTGTCCCGTCCGCACCACGACGAGCTCCAGCAGATCATCCTCGTTCCGGTCGGCGGCGTAGTCGTAGAGGACCTCAGCGCCGTCCGTGTATAGCCGCTTCGAGGCCAGTGCGTGCTCGAGCCCGATCCTCCGTGAGAGCGCGTCGACGGCGGGGCGAATCCGCTGCAGCGGAACTCCGGCGCGCCGGAAGGCCGCCAGGACGTAGGCCTCGGCGAATCCGATGAACGGCACGGTCGCCTGAGCACCACGCCGTGGGAACACCGTGATGAGCGGCTTGCCTGCCGCGGGGCGCGCCCAGTCGTGGATCGTCGACTTCGGAACAGCGAGGTAGCCGGCGGCCTCACGCAGCGTGAAGATCGGTCGGGCGAGCCGAGCATCTTCCATCCCAATCATCTTCTCGCCTGCTGTGCGGTTAGCCGCCGGAATCACCACCAATCGGTTCGACCTCGTGCTCGTCGATCCTACTCCGGGCTACGGCGTCGATCGTCCGTCGAGCGAGCCAGCACGTCGCTGTATTCGGCGAGCATCCGCGAGCGGCGCATCGTCCGACGACGGGCGTCGGCCACCTCTCGCACGTAGACGGCTCGGGTCACGTTGGCGTCTCGATGCCCGAGCAGAAAAGCGATCTCATCCACGCTCTCGCCTGCGACGAGAGCTCGGCTTGCGACGGTGTGGCGGTTATGCGGAATTCCGCATAACCGCCATTTGGCGGACGCCGGGGTTATGCGCCCTGTCTGATCGTTTTCGCTGGTATCGGCGGTGTTGGGTGGTCCTCTTGTCCGCATAACGTGGGCGGCATGTCCACGACGGCCCCTGACCGTCTGGCTCGACTCGCTCGGACGCCAACGCGTACTGGCTTGCCGCTTTGCTGGGTGCTGCCGGGATCGGCGAAGAGCCGCTCTCGGTTTATTGCACTATCGAGCAGAGGGGTGGTTCTCATGGGAGAGGCAGATGTGACCGATGCCGTCGGCCATGTGCTGGCGGTGTTGCGCGCGGCGGGGAGGACGGAGCGAACGATCCGATGCCATCAGGTCGTGCTGGAACGGTTTTCCGGATTCTTGGCCGGACGGGGTCTGGGCATGGTGAGCGAGTGGGTGTGCATCGACTTCGTTGAGAACCAGACCGGGGTCAGGTTGGGGTCGTTGCGAGAGCCGGTCAACGACAGGGATGTGAAGGCAGTCCGCCGGCCGGTGGTGCTGGTCGCGGAGGTGTTGGCCGGCCGAGCGATTGAGGTCGACCGGTCGGTGATCCCGGCGAAGGACGGCTGTCCGGGCCGGTTTCGCCCGGTCCGGGACGACTACGTTGACTGCTGTCGCGAGCGCGGCAACGCCGAGGCGACCGTGGCCACCAAGGACAAGGCGGCCAGCCGGTTGTTGGCGTATCTGCAGGACGTCGGTGTTGATGATCTCGCGGCGCTCGGCGTGCGAGACGTGTCGGGTTTCTTCTTGCGTCAACGCGGACTTGGACTTGGCCGCAAGACGATCGCCTCGATGCGCTCGTGCGTGGCTGACTTCCTGCGGTTCCTAGCGGCGACGGGCCGGACACCGTGCGGTCTGGCGGAGCGAATGCCCCCGCACCGGCATGTGCGTCACGAGTCCGAGCCGCATCTGTGGACCGTGGATGAGATTCGCCGGGTGCTGGCCGTGATCGACCGTCAGTCTGCCTGCGGCAAGCGCGACTACGCGATGATCCTGACGACGGCGCGGCTCGGTTTGCGGATCTCGGATCTTCGCCAGCTCGAGTTGGGCGACCTTGACTGGCGGTCCAAGACGATCACGATCGTCCAGGAGAAGACGGGCCGGCCGTTGAGCTTGCCGCTGCTGGATGATGTCGGCTGGGCGATCATCGACTACGTCCGAGACGGCCGTCCTGAGACGGCCTGCCGGAAGGTGTTCGTCAAGCATCGTCACCCGTTCGACGCGTTCGGGTGCGCTTCGTCGATCGCCTGCCGGCTCTCGCGGCACGCCGCGAGAGCAGAGATCGTGTTCGGGCCGGGCGAGGTGGGCGGGATGCACTCGCTGCGCGGCGCGCTGGCGGTCGCGATGATCAGCAACGCGACGCCGATCCCGGTGGTGTCGGCCGTGCTGGGGCACGCCTCGAGCGACACCACCCAGGCGTACTACCTGCGGTTCGACATCGACCGGCTGCGCTGTTGCGCGCTGGACGTCGAAGACGTCATCGAACACGGCGGGTGAGCGCGATGCCTGAGGAGTTCACGCTGCCGGGACTGGTCGCCGACCTGGTCGCTGTGCGTCACGCCGGCGGATACCGGTTCACAGTCCCAGAGCGGGTCCTGCGGCAGTTCGCCGAGCACTGCCGGCGGGAGGGCTACGCGGACGGGTCGATCACCAGAGAAGCGCTCGACGGGTTCCTCTACGGCCGTCATTTGCGGTCCAGCACCGTCCGGCGCAACGAGCTGGCGTTACGCCAACTCGCCGAGCACGCCCGAACGGTCGGCTGGGATGCGCACGTCCCGGCTGTGAGAACGCAGGTCCGGGCTGCTCACCAGCCGCCGTATGTGTTCACCGACGAGGAGGTGCACCGCTTGTTTGAAGCGATCGACGCGCAGCGGATGTCCTGCTACTCGAACAAGGCGATCGTCGACCCGGTCCTGTTCCGGGTGCTCTACGGCACGGGGCTCCGGATCTCCGAGGCGCTGAAGCTGACCATCTCAGACGTGGACACGCGTGCCGGGACGCTGCGGATCCGCGACTCGAAAAACGGTGCCGGCAGAACCATCCCGATCACCAGCCGACTCACCGCGACGCTGGACGCGTACCTCACGGCCGCGCACCCGGCCGCGGAGCCCAGCGACATCGTGTTCTACAGCAGGGCGCCCGGCAGGCAGATCAACCAGGCGACCATCTACATGCGGTTTCGTGGCTACCTGGCCGATGCCGGGATCCCGCACTTCACCGGCGGCCCGCACCCGCACTCGCTGCGTCACGGCTTCGCGGTCGCGAACCTCAGACGCTGGGCCCACACCGGCCAGGACCTCGCCGTGATGCTGCCCTACCTGGCCTGCTACATGGGCCACGCCGACCTGCGCGGCACCCAGTACTACCTGAGGCTGACCGCCGACGCCTACCCGGACGTGATCGAAAAGGCCCAAATCCGGTTCGGATACGTCATCCCCGCCGCGCCCGAGGACGAGCGATGAGCTCCCGGCCCACGCCGCCGTCAGATCTCGCCGGACGGTGGCTGACCAGGTTCTTCACCAGCTACCTGGCCGGGGAACGCGCCGCCTCACCGAGGACCATCGTCGCCTACCGGGACGCGATCAAGCTGCTGCTGATCTGGTTCAGAGACATCGAGCGGATACCGCCCGAGAAGCTCCGTCTGGCGGATATCGACCGCCCACGGGTCCTGCGGTTCCTGGACTGGCTGCAGACCGAGCGCAACTGCTCACCGGCGACCCGCAACCAGCGTCTCGCGGTGATCAAATCGTTCTGCCGCTACACCGCCGTCGAGCAACCCGACCACCTCGACCAGGTCACCCAAATCCTCGCGATCCGGCAGAAGAACACGCCAGCCCCACAGCTCGGACACCTGACAGGCGACGAAGTCAAGACGCTCCTCGCCCAGCCCGGCACGGCCAGCACCCGCGCGGTCCGCGACACCGTGCTGCTCGCCGTGGCCTACGACACCGCCGCCCGCGTCCAAGAGCTCTGTGACCTCAACATCTCCGACGTCCGTCGCGCCAACCCGATCACGGTCACGATCCGCGGGAAGGGATCGAAAACCCGGTACGTGCCGCTCATGGAGCCAACCGCCGTGCTGCTCGTCGACTACCTCGAGCACCTCGACCCGCACCCCGGTCTCGCCGCCGACACCAGCCCACTGTTCCACGGACCGAACCACTCCAGGCTGACCCGGTCCGGGATCGCCAAGCTCCTGGCCCGCCACGTGCGAGCCGTCCGCGCGCGCGACCCCAGCTGGGCCCCGGGCCTGCCGATCGCATCGCACACGCTCCGACGCACCCGGGCGATGCACCTGATCCAGGCCGGCGTCAACCTGATCTACATCCGCGACCTACTCGGCCACGCCGAGATCTCTACCACCGAGATCTACGCCCGCGCCGACGCAGAGACCAAACGCAAAGCAATCGAGAACGCCTACGAGCCACTCACCCCAGACGCACTACCGGACTGGACCCAGGACCCGTCCCTGATCGGCTGGCTCGACGCGCTCGGACGCTAACCCCAACCCGCCCGCGTTATGCGGACAAGAGGACCACCCAACACCGCCGATACCAGCGAAAACGATCAGACAGGGCGCATAACCCTGGAGTCAGCCAAATGCCGGAAGCTGTGCATCGATGGGAGCGCCCCGTGCGGCACTGGCACCGGATGCCCCCGGTCGTCCGCGGCGTGCAGGATTGGGAACGTGGGCTGCCCGTCTCGATCGACCGCTCTGAACTGCGCCGCGCGAAGCGCCCGACCGATGTTGCGCTGACCGAACGGACGGCCGGAGCGCGTCGCGAACACGAAGTCGTCCGGACCAACGAACGTCGATCGCCGCCTGTGCTCAGCGAGGATCCACGCGAGGTCCTGAGGGATCGGCACCGTCCGAGCAGATCCATTGGTCTTGGTTGGCGCGAGATTCCCGTGCCGGTCGACCTGGTAGGCGAATTCGATCTCGGCGTCATCGAGGCGGTCTATCCGAACCATCGCCCACGTGAGGCCGAGCAGCTCCGAAAGCCGCGCGCCGGTAAGCGCCGCGACGGTGAACAGCGTGCAATACGGCTCGTCGGCGGCGGCGATCGTCTGCTCGAGCTCGCCCCTCTCGAACACACGGCGTCGCTTGCTCTGCGAGGGCTTCGGCCGCTCGGAAGAGAGCATCAGCGAGACCGGGTTCACGCCAGCCCAGCCGAGGCGACGAGCCGCGTAGCGGAAAATGCGGTTTGTGACGCCGACGACGATGACGATCGTCGTCTCGGCAAGTCCGTGGGTACGGAGGTCACGCACGAGCGCGGCGAGATCGTCGGGCGTGATCGCGTCGAGTCGACGCGTACCGAACCTAGCCAGCAGATGCCGCTCGACTGCGTTGCGATAGCACGACCGAGTAGCCGGCCGAAGGTCGACCACCGGTCCGTCAAGCCAACGCGCAGCCGCATCGCCGAAACGCAGGCGACCGTTGCTCGCAACCCGTTCGCCACGGGCGCGCTGCGACAGCAGGTCGTCTCGCACGGCACGAGCCGCCGTGATGCCTCCATCCACGGTGCGCCAACGCTGCCTGCCGCTCGCGTCCTTGAAGCCGATCTCGTAGACGCCGGAGGCGCGACGGTAGATGTTCCGCTCGGCGCGCACTCGGCGTGGCTCGGGGCTGCTCTCGCTCATGACCTGCCCTACGCGACGCGCTGGATCGCCGTTGCCAGATGCCGCGGCCGCCCACCGGACCGGCGCCAGACGTCCAAGTCGGAGCGGCGGAAGTACAGCTTGCAGTTCGGTCCATCCTGTTCGCACGGGATCGCCCGCTCAGCTGCGAGCTTCCGAAGCGTGTCCCGATGGACGCCCAGGTACGCAGCGGCATGCCGCGAGTCGAACCACTCGTCGTCGCCGTTTGACTCCTGTGCCTGACCGTCCGAAGACAAGAGACGCTCGGCAACACGGTCGGCGAGATGATCGATCAGCGCGTCAAGGACCGAGGCTGCGGCGAGAGCATCGCTGCCTCTCGTTGCATCGGCCCCATCGCCCTGCTGCTGAAACGAGCGAGGTGCCAGCTCGAGCCGGGGTGTGGCGTACGCTGCCATTGTCGTGACCTCCTTCGTAGGTCTCGGCCGGGCCCCGGGGTGTTTGCCCACCGCCGGGGCCGATTTCGTTTTGCTTACATCGTTACGCTACCAGCGCGTCCGGACGGATCCGCGTAACGATGTAAGCTCGGCTCGTGGTTCGCGTTGACACCGACGACTTGATCGACACGCAAGGCGTGGCGGAGATCCTCGGCCTTGCCTACCGCAACACCGTGCTCCAGTACCAGCAGCGATACAGCGACATGCCAAGGCCCGTGTTTGACCTCGGCAAGGGCCGCGTCAAGCTGTGGCTCCGCCCGGAGATCGTCGCATGGTCCGAACGGCAAGCCGCGACCGGCCGGGCTCGCCCGTCTCGTCGCGCTCTTCGTTGATGCCGCCCCGGCGACACTCGCGATCAGGTCGGATGGAAAGCAAGAGAGATGGGCCGTTTTGTTCGAGCGAGTTGCCTCAGTCCTGGAGTTCATCCACTCCTCGGCGGGAGACGGGTCTGGATGACCCGTGTTCCGCCGAGGAGTACCCCCCGCGGAGCGGACGCTGGAAGCCCGAGAGCGTCTCGCGAGCTGCCGTCACCGTCGACCTGCCAAGCCAGCCGGACGAGGGCCTCGATGCGGCCCTCGGAGAGGAACGCACCGGATCTGCGGCGCGCGACCGCGATCACCGAGAGCATCCCGGTGTACTCGTAGAGGATCCGCATGGGCCAGCGCCAACGGCTGCTCCTGGGCGGGAGCGATCGTCAGCTCGCCGCGCGGTGGCGCTCCCATTCGCGGCGAAGCACTCGTCCGAGTTCGGTCGGCTGGGTGATCCAGATGTCACCTCGAGGAACGCATCGAAGGCTTTGGCGAGGGGAACGGAATCGTCGTCATCGCCTCTGAGGAAAGGTCTGCAACCAGCCGTGTGCCGCGGAGACCAGGAAAGCGGCCGTCCTCGACGTAATGAGCTGCCGCATCATCGTGGCCATGTTCGCGTGGCCATCATGCCGGGAGCTCATTGGTTGCGAAGCGCTTGCGGCCTGGCGTGGGCCAACTGCGTTGCGCAGGGGACTCATGCTCCCTCCGCACAGGATCCCGACGGTGGACGCATGGACTTCCACGGCGGTCCGGAGTAGCCTCGGGTGTCTCGCAGAGTTCCGTGGGGGTCGCCGAGGTGAGTGCCCAGGCTAAGGGAGAATTTGATGCGCTGGTGGCGACGCTTCACGACCTTCCCATCGAACGGAAAGGCCGACGCTTCGAGCGGCTCGTTGCGTGGTATCTGACCGCTGCTCCTGAGTACCGACACGTCGTTCGCCGCGCGTACTTGTGGGACGAATGGCCGGGGCGCTGGGGTCCTGACGCCGGAATCGACCTCGTCGCGGTCACTCACGGGGGAGAGCTTTGGGCGATTCAAGCCAAGGCTTACTTACATCAGTACTCAATCAAGAAGGCCGACGTTGACTCGTTTCTGTCGGAATCGAACCGACTGGCCTTCGCCTATCGGCTGCTAATCGCGACCACTGATCACCTTAGCGTGAGGGCCGCTCGCACGATTCACGATCAGGAGAAACCAGTCGGCGTAAAGCTCTTGTCTCAGCTGCGCGCCGAAGACGTCGTATGGCCAGTGGACCTGTCACAACTGCAGACGCCGCCCCCGCAGCGTCTGACACCACTCCCGCACCAAACCGACGCGATTGAGGACGTTGTCTCCGGTCTAGCCACCGCCGAACGCGGGCAGCTTCTCATGGCATGTGGCACCGGGAAGACCCTGACTGGGCTGTGGATCCATGAGGCGCTCGCCAGTCGACGGACGCTCGTGATCCTGCCGTCACTCTCGCTCCTCGGCCAGACCTTGCGCGCATGGTCAGGGCAAACATCCGCGCCATTCGAGTACCGCGCCGTATGTTCAGACGAGACCGTCACCGAGTCCGACAGCTTCACAGCCTGGACGTCAGATCTCGGCGTGCCAGTCACCACGGACGTCAACAGGGTGCGTGACTTTCTCAGCCCCAGTCGGAGGCGGCGAGTTGTGTTCTCCACATACCACACTCCTCGCCGGTGATCGCGGGTGCCCAGGACGCCGGCGGTCTCCCTTTCGACCTAGTGCTCGTCGACGAGGCTCATCGAGCCGCCGGCCGCGTCGACGCGACGTTTGCGACGGTCCTAGACGGAGACCGAATCCGTTCGTCCAGGCGACTATTCATGACAGCTACCCCACGGCTCGTGTCGAGTCGAGTACGGCTCGCCGCGCGGGAGCGGGACCTCGAACTGACATCGATGGACGACGAGGACAGGTTTGGGCCGGTCCTCCACCGGCTGTCCTTTCGGAGCGCGATTGCGCGCGGCCTGTTGAGCGACTACCGAGTCGCCGTGATCGGTGTCAACGATCCAGACATCGGGCGCGCAGTGAACCGACGAGAACTTGTCGCTGTGAACGGAACCGTGACCGACATCGAGACCCTTGCTCGTCAGGTTGGTCTAATGCGTGCGATAGCTCGCTTCGGGATGCGGAGGATCCTGACGTTCCACTCGCGCAAGCGTGCTGCACGCAACTTCGCAAACAGCCTACCCAATGTCCTGACGTGGCTGCCTCAAGACCTTCGCCCGGTCGAGCGCCTGTGGTCAAGGCACATCACCGGTGATATGACCGCCGGAGAGCGCGACGTTCTTCTACAGCAACTTCGTCACCTCGATGCCCCTGCAGCCGACTGCGGCGTTCTGTCCAACTGCCGATGTGTCGCAGAGGGTGTCGACGTACCGACGCTTGATGCGGTGGTCTTCATCGACGCGCGAAGAAGTCAGATCGATGTCGTTCAGGCAGT
This sequence comes from uncultured Solirubrobacterales bacterium, assembly GCA_963794285.1. Lineage (GTDB taxonomy): Bacteria > Actinomycetota > Thermoleophilia > Solirubrobacterales > Solirubrobacteraceae > Palsa-465. Next base: position 13,394 of record CAWCDS010000003.1, on the reverse strand, counting down.
GGGTCGCGCGATCAGGAAGTCCGACGAAAAGAAGATGGGGATCGTCGTGATCCCAGTGCTCATCCCCGCTGGCGCCGATGACGAAGAGCTACTCGATAGCTCCGAGTTTCGTAAGGTCTGGGACGTCGTCAGGGCTCTCCGAGCGCACGACGACGTCCTCGCAGAGCAGCTCGACGTGGCTCGGTTCCAGCTCGGCCGCAGAGGCGATTGGAAGGAGCTTCCAGACAAGATCATCGTCGATCTACCATCAACTGTCTCACCTGACTTTGCTCGTGCCTTCAGCGCTCGCATCGTTCAACGCACGACAACTGCATTTGAGTTTTGGATCGGGCTCTTAATTAACGCGCTTTGCCGGACGCCACGGTGGTACTGCAGCAGAACTCGGGAGCAGATCGGTAGTAGACGGCTACAAGCTGGGCGTGTGGGCCGTCTCCGTGCGCTACAGGTACGAGCGAGGAGAGTTGACGCCTGACCAGATCGAGCGGCTCAATGCTTTCCCCGGGTGGAGTTGGCGGCTCAAGCCCCAGCCCGGGTGGGACTTCTGGTACGACCTCCTCAAGCGCCGGGCTCATGAGCATGGACGGTCGCTAGAAGGCCTTCCGCACAAGGTCAAGATCGAGGGATATCACCTCGGGGAATGGGTATCCCTGCAGCGCGCCGACTACGGGCGAAACAACCTTTCAGCGGAACGCATCGAGCGGCTCGAGTCCCTGCCCGGTTGGATTTGGAACAAGCACGCTCGCCGGTGGGATGAGATGTTCACGCTATTGCAGCGATACGCTGAGCGCGAAGGCCATGCCGTGCCTCCTGTCGCGCACGTAGAGGATGGAGAGCCACTGGGCAACTGGGTGAGAACTAACACTAACCAAGCTGCTTACAGAGGAAAGCTGGGGAAGCGAATCACGGCGGACCGGATCGCCAAGCTCGAAAGCCTTCCCGGATGGGGTTGGCAGCGCCACGAATCAGCATGGAATCGTCAGTACGCGTCGCTTCTGGCGTTTGTGAAACGGGAAGGGCATGCCCGAGTGCCCCAGGGATTCATGGAGGGGGAAGTCGCGCTCGGTTCGTGGGTGGGGCGTCAGCGGGCATTTCACCGTCAACGCATGCTTTCCCAGGACTGCGTAGCCCGGCTCGAAGCGGTCCAGGGATGGCAATGGAACCCACCGATCGGCGGCAGCAAGAGGCGCCGAGGCCCGCACGCGCCCGACGACGCAGGGCCGCATACAGACCAGACCCGCGCCTGAAAACGATGGCTTGCACTGGCCCCGGCGCGATGGCTTGAAGTGGCTCCACCTGGCGTCGGTTGTTGTTGGTGTTGATGTTGCCTGATTGCCCGGTCTGATGACATGCCGCGGCTGTCGTCGCGAGGGCCGAGCCCGTAGGGCGAGTGCCTGAGTGGCGATAGCCGCGGGCGCGGTTTCCGGGCGGGGGGTCATGCTCGTTTGCGTCCTTGGCGTTCGAGGCCGTGGCGGAAGCGCCAGCTCTCGTTGCCGGTGTCGATGATGTGCGCGCGGTGTGTGAGCCGGTCGACTACGGCCTTCGCGAGTCTCGGGTCGGGGAACACCTTCGTCCACTCTCCGAACGGCAGGTTGGTCGTCACGATCAGGCTGCCGCGTTCGTGTCGCTCGGATAGCACTTCGAAGACGAGCTCGGCGGCGCCGTCGGGCAACGCCAGGTAGCCGAGTTCATCGAGCACGACGAGCTCGGTGCGGGCGTAGCGTCCAACGACCCGGGCGAGCTCACGGTTGCTTTGGGCCTCCTGGAGCTCGTTCGCGAGGGCGGCGAGTGTCGTGAAGCGGACGCGGCGTCCTTGGTGGCAGGCGCAGACCGCCAACGCTGTGGCGAGCATCGTTTTGCCGGTCCCTGAGTCGCCGATGAAGATCACGCTCTCGCGGTCATCGATCCACGATCCCTCCGCGAGGGCGGCGATCGTGGCTTGCGGGACCTTGGGGTTGTCGGGGAAGCGGAAGTCCTCCAGGCGTTTGATCTGCGGGAACCGGGCGTCGATCAGCCGGCGCTTCTCGCGCCGCTCAGCGCGCTCAGCCATCTCCGCCTCCAGCAAAGCGGCAAGGTACGCGATCGGGGTCTGCTGCTCGCGGAGCGCTTCGACCGCGAGCGCTCGGAAGCGGCGGCGCACAGTCGGGAGCTTGAGCTCGATCGCGTGTGCCTCGATCAGCGCTTCCAGCGCTGCGGTGTTCGGGTTGCGTGGGGCGCTCATCGGTCGTTCTCCCGGACGCGGGTCAGCCACTCGGCGTGCTCGGCCGTGCTGAGCAGCTCGAACGCGAGGCTGCGTGCTTCGGTGCTGGTGAGCGCGCAGACCGCGGGCGCGAGTCCCATCATCCCGTCGGTCATCATCACGGTGATGAGCTGGCGGGGCGCCAGGTCGCCTGTGCGGTCCAGCTGGTTGGGCTCGATGAACGCTTCCAGCGCGCAGTACGGCTCGGGCCCGATCATCGTCCCGCCTCGTTCTCGTGCAGCTGGTCGTAGTCGGCGAGGTCGTCCGGCGCGGGCCGATCGTGCGCAGCCAGCCGCGCGTCCAGGCCGGTGAGCGGCGCCGGCGCTGCTCGCCCGGTGCTCACTGCGCGGCGGGCGAGAACCGCGACCGCGCGACCGTCGATCGCTCCCGCAGCGAGCGCGCCGCGGACCGCCAGCGCGACACGGTCAGGCCCGTGCTCGCGGCAGAGCAGCAGCACGTCGACCATCTGCCGGGCGGCGTCCGAGCGTCCGTAACGATCAGTCAGTCCAGCCCACAGAGCGTCGAAGCACTCAGGCCACGCGCCGCGGTCGCGCTCCTGTGCGAGCGCAACGGAGTGCTCCAGCCCGCCAGGCTTGTGGGCGAGCAGCTCGAGGTAGTGATCGAGCTGGGCGCTAGTCCCGAACTTGCCGTGCAGCCGCTCGTGGCGGGCGACCACGCGCCCTGTGTGGTTGATCGTGATCTCCCGCGCGCCGATCCTCGCGCTGACCTTCAACCCCGCCAGCGCGACCGGCACCGAGTAACGGTTCTGCCGGATCGTGACCAGCGCTTTCGCGTCCACCCTCGGCACCGCGGTCTCGCACGCGTCGAACGGCTCAGCCGGCAACTCGCGCAGCAGCGGCCGCTCGCTCGCCCACGCCTCAGCGACCGTCAACGGCCGCCCATCGATCCGCCGGCCGAGGTCCTGCTCGCAACCCGCCAGCAGCAATGTGTTGAGCTCGGCGAGATCGCGCAACTCGGGGACCGGCACGAGATGGTTCCGGCGGTAGCGGCCAACTTCGCCCTCGACGCCACCCTTCTCATGCGCGCCTTCAAGCCCCGGGGTCGTGAACTGCGACACGAACAAGTAGTGCGAGCGCAACGCGACGAAGCGGTCCGTCTCGACCCGCCGGCGGCCCTTCAACACCTTCTTCACCGCCGACCGCAGGTTGTCGAACTTCTGTGCCCAACTCGGTTATGTGCCCGCCCGGGTCAACGCGGCTTGTGATCACGGCGGTCGGCGGTGTCGTTGTCCCCGAATCGGGCACATAACGGTCAGAGCGAGGCGAGCCAGTTCAGCAGTGTCTCGTCGGTGCGCCAGATTGGGTTGGTGCGGTGTCCCTCCGAGACACTCGGAGGTTCGGTCACGAGCAGGGCTGCCTGTTTGGCTTTGGTGTTGATCTCGGCGTATCGGTTGGTGGTGGTGAGGTCGGCGTGTCCGAGCCAGCCGCGGATGACGTTGACCTCGACCTCGGCTTCGAGCAGGTGGACGGCGGCCGTGTGCCGGAAGGTGTGCGGGCTGACGCGGCGGCCGGTTCTCGGGTCGTCGAGATTGGCGGCGTGACGGCGGACGATCTTGTAGATGCCGTAGCGGGTGAGCGGCTGACCACGGGCGGTGAATACCGCAGCCTGCGGTGTGGTCGCGGTGTGTTCGGACTCGAGCAGCTGCTCGATGGTGCGGGCGGTTTGTTGCCAGAGCGGGCAGGTCCGCCACTTGTCGCCTTTGCCGTGCAGGCGCACGGTCGGATGCTCGTGCAGGTCGAGGTTTCCCGCGCGGAGGTCAGCGGCTTCTTGGACACGGGCGCCGGTGTTGTAGAGGAACAGCAAGAGCGCGCGGTCACGCAGCGCGTGCCGCCCCTGGCTGGGTAGTCCTTGCAGCAGCTGTTGGACTTCGTCGCGTTCCAGGAACCGGGTCTCCGGCGGCGGGACGCGTTTGCTGGGGATCGCGGCGACCTGCTGGCAGACGATCAGCATCTCGGGTGAGCGGGTCGCGGTGTACTCGAACAGGGTGTGGATCACGGCAAGCCGCTGGTTGCGGGTGCGGATGTGGTTGCCGCGGTCCTCTTCGAGATGGCGCAGGAATCCGACGATCCGCTCGAACGTGAGATCCCCGAGCGTTAGCTTGGTGATCTTCGAGCGCTTATCGGCCGCGACGTGGATGATCAGCAGCCGGATCGTGTCGCGGTAGCTACGCACCGACGCCGGGCGCAGCCCCTTGACCGTGATCAGATGGTCGGCGAAGAACGAGTGCAGCAGTAGCCCGAGCGGCGCGTTCGGGCTCATCGTCCTGCCTCCGGCGATTGCGTCCACGCTGGTTCGGCGAACCGCTCGAAGCGACGGTTGGCCTCGTCCAGGAGCGCCGGGGTGATCGTCAGGTAGACGGCGGTCGAGGCCGGCGCGACGTGACCCATGAACGTCGAGAGCTGATGCAGTCGGGCCGCTGGGTCCAGCCCCTCGCGATACCAACGCAACAGACACCCGACAGCGAAGCTGTGACGCAGGCTATGCAACGTCGGTGGTGAGACCCCGTCGGGCACCGGCAGCTCGAGCGCGAGCACGAGCCGGTGGAACGTCTGGCTGGCGGTGCAGGGATGCACAGGGATCGTGCCGTCGAACGTGAACAGCGGCTCCTGGCCGCCGCTGGCGCCGCTGTGGTGTCGGCGCTCGAGCTGGTCTGCGACCAGCTCGGCGATCCGCGGGCCGTGCGGAACCAGCCTGCTCTTCCCAAACTTCCCGCCCTTCACGACGAGCAGATCACGGGCCGTGTTGACATCACCGATCCGCAGGCCGCACGCCTCGCCGGCGCGCAGCCCGAGCCCGTAGCAGAGCGCGAACAGCGTCCGATAGGTCACGCCCCGCTGCAGCGCCCGTGGATTGTCCGGCAGCGCGCCGGCTGCGTCCAGCAGCCGGCGGGCCTGGACTGGGTCGAACAGGAACGGGATCCGGGTGGAGGTCACCCGCCGCCTGCGAGTCCGTAACGGCGAGAGCGTGAGCAGCTGCTGGCTGACCGCCCAATCGAGCAAGCAGCCGACGACGCCGAGTAGATGGTTAAAGGAACGCGGGCGCTGACGGGGCCTGGAGGCCAGGAACCCGTCCAGCAGCGCCGGGGTGAGATCGTCCAGGCAGACCGCGCCGTGCTCGGCGGCGAACCGGACCAGCAGCCGCAGCTCGCGCTGCTCGCTCACGTACTTGCGACCCAGTGCGCGCTTGTGCGCGATGAACCGCTCGACGGCCAGCTCGATGCTCTCACTGTGGCTCATGAGAGGACCTCCTCGCCATCCCCGAGCGCGACCTGGCGCAGCGGCTCGACCGCGACCTTCGCGTAGATTTCCGTGGACTGCGCCGAGCGGTGCCCGACGAAGTCACCGATCGTCTTCAGCGCGAAGTCAGCATCGACGAGCCGCTGCACACACGTGTGTCTGAGCGTGTGCGACCCGGGCCTGGGGACGTCGATCCCTGCCTTGCGGAGGTAGTGCGCCGCGCGGATGGAGACCGCCGCGTGCCCGATCGGCTCGATCGGCGCGAGCGCCCGGAAGAACACGCGCCGGCTGCTGGTCTGCGGCCGGCCGTGACGCAGGTACTCGACTAGCGCCTCCCCGACCGACCCGGTCAGCGGGAACGCTGTCGAGTGCCCGGCCTTGCGCTCAGGCACCCTGAGCCGCTCACGCCTCCAGTCGATGTCATCCAACGTCAACGAGGCGACCTCACGGCTGCGCAGCCCATAGCTGACCAGCAACAGCAGGATCGCCCAATCACGCTTGCCGACCGGGGAGCGTTGATCAACCCCGGCGAGCACACGTCCGACCTCTTCCCACGTGATCGACCGTGGGACGCTGGAGAGCCGGTAGGCCTGCGGCCACTCCATAACGCCGCTCAGATCGCTCGCGAGCACCCCCTCGCGGTGCGCGTAGCGCAAGAACACGCGCAACACCCCACAACCGTCACGCACGGTCGATTTCGCCAGCCCGACGCCAGCGCGCTCGGCGGTGAACGCGCTCAAGATCGCCGGCGAGAGCTCCGAGAGACGCGCGACCCCGATCCGCTCCAGATAGGACTCAAAGCGAACCAGGTGATGCTGGTAGCTATCGAGCGACGCGGGCCGAAGACCCCGCTCACCAGCCAGATACCCGAAGAACCCCGGGAGCGCGTCAGCGAACGGCACCGGACGAGACCGCCGGCCGCGACCCACAAAACCCGGGATCGCCAGCCGCAACATCTGCTCCACCGGACCACGGATTTCCTCCACGAACCGCTCGTGCGCGTCAAGACGCCGAGTCCGGCGCTGACGCTCGACCACGAACGCATCGACATGAACCGGCAGATCCCCAACAACCTGAGCGCCACGCGCACGACCGAACTCCGCGAACTCGACCAGCAACGGCACCCGCCGCAACACCGACCTCGACGAGTAGCCCTGCTCAGCCAACCAGACGACATACCGCTCGATCTCCGGGCCGATCCACGATTCCCTGATCCGATCGACCGTCTGCGGCCTGACGAAATACGACTCCAGCATCAGCGACAACCTCCTCGCAAATAGATAGGTGGAGGAAACACGTGAGCTGGAACGCCAGCGTTATGTGGCCAGCAACGACGAGAAACCCACGCCAATCGCCGTATTTGCGGGAACTACTTCAACCGCGGCCACATAACCGAGTTGGGAACAGAAGTTCGAATATGTGCCCGGGCACATATTCGAACCGGACCTTCTCAAACACGCCGCCGAACCACTCGAACGCCTGCACATGCAGCTCCAGGAACGCCTGCTGGGTCTCCACCAGCGACGCCTGACAGAACGCCGCCCCGGAGAACGACGCGCGCATCACGAACAGATGCACCTTCACCAACACCCCGCCGAGCACCACCAGCGCCTCGCCCCAATCCACCTCCGCCTCCACGCCCGGCGCATGAACCTGCGGCACGAACACCTCCCCGACCGGCCACCCCAACTCGCGCTTGCGCAACCTGACGTGCTGACGGACCGTGACCTCAGCGACATCGGCACCGTGCTCATCAACCAGCCGCCGCCAGATCCGCTTAGCGGTATGCCGCTGCTTCGGTGGCGCGTCCCGATCCGCCAGCAGCCACCCGTCGATCACCGCCCAATACGGCCCCAACTTCGGCGCCGGCCTGCCCACCGGCGAGCGCTTCGCCGGCGGCACCGGCGACGCCAACGCCTGCTTCACCGTCCGGCGATGCACCCCATGCCGGGCCGCCAACCCCCGGATCGAGAGCCCCTCCCGATCACGATCGCGTCTGATCTGCTCGAACTGCTCCACCCTCGATCCCATTCCTTCTGGCGCCTCCCGCTCGAGCTCGACAAAGCTCGAACAGTCGGCCGCCCATCGGACGGAGGTGGGGCCAGTTCAGACCATCGCAGTGGGGCCAGTTGAGACCATCGTTCCCACGCGCCAGAGCCAATCGGAGGAAATCGGGCACGGTGGAACAGCATGCTGAGCTCGAGCGCCTCCCCGGGCGGACATCGGAGCACACGAAGTCAACTTGGGACCGAAAGGTACGCTGCACTCGAGTCCTTCGCGATCCGGGAGGGTCATGCCAAGGTGCCAGACGGATTTGTGGAGGGAGGCGTGACTCTCGGTACCTGGGTCGCACGCCAGAGGACGGCGTACAGGCACAAACGCCTATCGAAAGAGCGCATCGCACGGCTCGAAGCACTGCCCGGGTGGCTTTGGAGCAAACGTGACCGCCAGTGGGAGGAGATGTTCGCGCTATTGCAGCGTTATGTTGAGCGTGACGGGCATGCGCGGGTGCCCCGGGACCACGTAGAGGGCGGAGCCCAGTTGGGCGAATGGGTTAAGACCAACCGAGATGCGTACCAAGGAAAACGAGGCAAACGCATCACGCCTGACCGGATCGCGAGGTTAGAGAGTCTCAGGGGCTGGAATTGGCACAGCCAGACCTCAACGTGGGAGCGGAAGTTCGCGGGGCTCGAGGTGTTTGTGAAACGGGAAGGGCATGCCCGCGTACCGCAGGGATTCATGGAAGGGGATGTCGCCCTCGGCTCGTGGGTGGGACGCCAGCGGGCTTTTCACCGTCAAGGCAGGCTTTCCCAGGACCGCGTAGCTCGGCTCGAAGCAGTCCAGGGATGGCAATGGAACCCACCTGTCGGCGGCAGTAAGAAAGGCCGACGTGCCAAGCCCCGATCCCCCGTCTAATTCCGCGGACGTCCACTCGCAACGTCCTTCGGGCTCCGGGGACCCGACACCGTCGTCGTCGACCGGTTGGACTGAGTCAGACGGACCGGTCGCGTGCATCGGCATCGCAGCCCCTGACTCAACCCCGGTCGAAGCGGCGCATTGGGCGACGACCGCGTCTCCGACTAGCTCCGCCCGCACGATTGAGTTCGTCACGCACGGGCGTGCCCAGCTCGCATGCGCTCAGGCGACTCTGGATCACGCGGTCGCCGCCGGCGCGATCGCAGTGCGACGCACGTGATCGTCAGCTCACGGTCTTGCGAGCCATCCCTCGTCGCGACTGCGATCGAGCGGATCGCGATGTCGGCGGCGACCGCATTCAGGGCGACGCTTTGAGCTAACGGCGGAGCTGCTCGTAACTAAACGAGGTCCGGAAACTCGCGGGCGAACCGCCGGGCGCGGAGTTCGTGGTCCAGCCAGCCGCGAATGACGTTGCCGACGATCTGCGTTTCCCTGCTGTTCTCATCGAAGGAGGCCGCTACGAGCTCGGTCTGTCGTAGATCGGCGATGAGCTCGTCCTCGGGAAGCTCACGGAGGATCGGTGGTGGACCCGGCACGACGTTGCGGTACTTCGTCAGGAGAACTCGCGCTTGCCGCTGCGTCGTCATTGGTCAGATGGTACGCCCTGTCGGCGCATCCAGCCGCAAGGGGTTGATCGGGCTCGACAGGATCATTGCCGCCCGGTGTCCGTCGCCTGCGTTGCGGCTGAAGTGAATACCCCGCAGGAAAGCGCAACGGCGCACAGAAGATTGCAAGGTCCGATGAGCTCCGGCACGATTGCACTGTGGCCACGCTCCCTCTGACCGATCCTCCTGAGGAAGACGCGGGTGCGGCGACCGCGGACCGCTACCGCTTCCAATACTGCTGCGCTGCCGCCCGGCTGCTGGCGGCGATCGCCGCCGGGGTCGAGTGCGAAGTCATCTGCGAGTGGCACGAGGACTTCCTCGTCATCAGCAGCGACGGGAACGTCGAGGCGGTCAGCATCAAGCACCGCGACGATGGGTCCCCGGCATGGACGATCGCCACGCTGGGAGGTCAGGCCGGCAACCTGCGCCGCCTGCTCGAGACGTTCCAGCGCGCCAAAGGCCAGATCCACTGCCGCTTCGAGACCAACCGTGCGAGCAATACAGTGGACCTGAATTCTGCCGACACCGCCAAGCGAGAAGCGGCCCGCGACGATCTCGCCCAGCGTCTCGGCGCCCCGCGCGAGGAACTCGACGCGTTCTTGGAACGTCTGACGATCAGCCGGGTACCTGACCGTGCCGACATCATCAACACCTACGCCGACCGGTACGCAGCCCCGGTGCTGGACCGCCTCGGCGTCACAGGACTCGAGCCGTCACGTGCGGTCCGGATCGCCTACGAGCTCATCGCCGAGGCCAGCACCGAGCGCCTCTCCACCGCCGCCGCGGTGATCGTACTGGCCGCCGCGCCCGCCGACCGCCGGACCGTCATCCAAGCGGAGGTCCTCAAGGCCCGGTGCGTGAAGGAACGCGACATCGCCGCCGCGCTCCAGGAGGCGGCACGAGAGCGCGTGCCCCGCCTCCCAGCACTGGAAGGGGAAGCGCCGGAGGAGACGTCAATGTCGAAGAAGCTCCGCGCCGGCGGACTGGGCGAGTCCGTTGTGGACACGGCCAAGCGCCGGCGGACGGGCTGGTTCGCGCACCGCGCGCAGTACCGCGATATCCTCTACCGCCAAGAGGAGCTCAACAGCCTCCAGGAGTGGGTCCAGGATCAGGCCAACCTCGCGGAGTCGTTTGCGTTGGGCACCGGCGCGCTGCCTTACGGTCGGGCCATGCACTCCGATCTGGTCGCCCGTCTGCACGATGTCGCCACGGTGCCGGAAGGCACGAGACCCGAAGACCGGCACCCGACGTTGCTGACCGGCGCTGCCTATCAGCTCACCGACGACTGCACGGTGTGGTTCAGCGCCCGCGATGAAGTGCCGGGACTCGATGCGTGACCTGCGTGCCTGGGCTCGCGAGGGCCGGCTGTTGGCCGTTCTCGTGCGCGGCACGCGATCCGACGGCCTCAGCGACTTAGATGGTCTGTGCGCGGTCGACTTCGTGCTGCAGCACCCGTCGGTGCTGCGGCAGTTCGCGCGCCTGTCACAGACGGCGTGGTCGCCCTCGCTGCTGCCCAGCCTGCAGGAGACACGATCAACAGAGGAGACGTTCCTCGCCTGGAAGCGTTCCCTCGCGGGGGAGGTCGTCGTGCCCATGCTCCGGCGTCTGATCGCCCGCGGGCTCGTCGAACGAGATTCGCTGTACCTACGGCTGACCGCGCCCGGACATGCAGCCGCGCAGAGGGTCCAGGACGGGCTTTCCCCGGAGCGGCATGAACGAACAGAACGGGTCACTGTGGAGTTCCGGGTCGATCCTGAGCGGGCGCACACACGCCTGCGCCGCGTACTGGTAGGAGACCGGGCCTGATGGGGACCGAGCTGCGCATCAGATGCGTCAGCTTGGAGCAGGCCGACCCCGAACACTCGTGGCGGTTTCCCGACGGCGTGACGGTGATCGTCGGCGCGAGCGGTGGAGGCAAGAGCTCCCTCCTGCACCTCATCCACTATGGGCTCGGCATGAACGACGACCTCGTCGAGGAGATCACCCGAGCATCCTCCGGGGTCATCCTCGATATCGACGCGGGCGGGCGTTCACTGCAGCTCACGCGGCGCTTCGCGCAGGACCGCAATCGCGTGAAGGTCAGTGACGGCGACGGCCCCGCGCGCACCTATCAGACAATGCGACAAGGCACGAGATACCCCGTGCTCGGTGACTGGCTGCTCGGCCAGCTCGGCATTCCTGTGGTCCAGGTCGCCAAATCCAGGACAGGCCGCTCCAACGAGCTCACGTCAATCTCGTTCGCGGACGTCTTCAACTACTGCTACCTGGATCAGGACGGCGTCGATCAGTCGACCGCCCACAGCGATGACCCGTTCATCGGACCCAAGCGCGCCAGCACGTTCGAGCTGCTCTACGGAATCATCGACGAGGTGGTCGCCCGGCTGGAAGTGGAGCGGCTCACGTTGCAGAAGACGCGCGTCGAGCGCAAGAAGGAGATCGACACCGTTGAGAAGTTCGTCCAGGCCAAGGGCATCGTCGGCACGCAGACGATCGAGGCGCGGGTCGCGGAGATTGACGAGCAGGAAGCCGCACTGACACGGCAGCTCGCCGAGGCGCGCGCCGGCGCTGACCGCGCCGCTCGAGAGGTGTCTGAGCTGCCTGAGCTGATCGCCGAGACTCAACGCCAGCACTCCGCCGCGCGTGAGGAACTGGCCACGGTAGGCCAGGAACTCGACGGGGTGCAGCGCGCGGCCAACCAGTTGGAGCGCGACCTCCAAGCCATCAAGGAGGGCCGAGACGCTCGCTCCGTGCTCGATTCGCTTCCGTTCGTTACCTGTCCCCGGTGCGAGCAGCGTCTGGATGGGCGGCCGCACCCCGCCAGCCATTGCGTGGTCTGCCTGCAGCCTGACCCGCCACCGGTCGAGGACCCGGCGGCGGCCGCTCAGGCCCAACTCGTCGGCCAGCTCTCCGAGACGCAGGCACTGGAGGCCCGCCTGATGTCCGGGCGGGACTCGCTGGCGGCCGAGGTAGCAGCGCTGGCCTCCGAGCTGAAGGCGCATCGCGAAGAGCTGCAGCGAATGATCGCCGAGGCAACAGCGCCGCACCTGAACATCGCCTAAGACGTCACCCAGCAGCTCGGAGCGCTCAAGGGCGAGCGCACGGTGCTGGTCGAGGCCCGGCAGGTCGCGGTCGCGGTTCGCGAGGAGCAAGCCGAGATCGACCAGATCCCCGAGCGCACCGGCGAGCTCGAAGAGGAGGAGCAAGAGCGCCGCGCCGCGCTCTCGTCGTCACGCGAGCGAGTGGAGGAGCTGTCGGACGAGTTCGGCGAGATCCTGCGCCGCCTCACACTCCCTTGGCTTGAGTCCGCGGAGGTCGACCGCTCGACCTACCTCCCAGTCGTCAACGGCCGCACCCTCAAGCAGCTCTCCTCCGGCGGGATGAAGACGACTACCAACGTCGCCTACTACCTCGCGAACCTTGCCATGGCGGTCCGAGACCGCCAGATCCTCACCCCGAGCTTCATGATGCTCGACAGCATCCGCAAGGCCTCTGGTGCGGAGCGCGACGACGTCGCCCGCGCCGAGCGCATCTATAGCTACCTGCGAACGCTTCACGCAAGCCGCAACCAGCCGGGCGCCCTGAGGGGCGAATTCCAGCTGATCGTGGCCGACAACGACCTCCCGCAGCAGTTCGAGCGCGACTTCCATGTCCTGCGCATCGACCCGGAGCACCCGCTCATCCGTGGGCTCTGACCGGCGCACGAAGCCGAAGCTCCGGAAACGTTGAGCGTCGGCCAGGGGCTGGGCAAGCCGGACGGCGGTTGACGCTCCCTTTGCCGCGAATGGGAGCGCCACCGCGCGGCGAGCTGACGATCGCTCCCGCCCAGGAGCAGCCGTTGGCGCTGGCCCATGCGGATCCTCTACGAGTACACCGGGATGCTCTCGGTGATCGCGGTCGCGCGCCGCAGATCCGGTGCGTTCCTCTCCGAGGGCCGCATCGAGGCCCTCGTCCGGCTGGCTTGGCAGGTCGACGGTGACGGCAGCTCGCGAGACGCTCTCGGGCTTCCAGCGTCCGCTCCGCGGGGCGTACTCCTCGGCGGAACACGGGTCATCCAGACCCGTCTCCCGCCGAGGAGTGGATGAACTCCAGGACTGAGGCAACTCGCTCGAACAAAAACAAAAACTGCGTCCGCCGGGGGTTCGTGCACTCACCGCGATCGCCGGAAGGCGGGAGCGCCGATAGCTGGTACGGCGCGGCCCCGTGGAAGCCGGACTCTTGTACGAGAGGCTTCCATAACGCTTCCACGACCACGATTGCGAGACTCGACCGGGCAGCCCCCGATGCCTAAAAGATCCCCATTTACAGGCCTTTCGCGAAGTG
>CAWCDS010000002.1:0-111499 GCA_963794285.1 uncultured Solirubrobacterales bacterium | reverse complement strand
TAGTTACGCGCTGAGCGGTACCCGCGGGCTCGTCGCTTGGCGGCTTGGATGAGTGAGTTCAATCCTTCCAGCAGCCCGTTTGACACTTGCGTGTCATGCCAGCGCAGCACCCCGTCCCAGTGCGCCTCGATCATCTCGGCGAACTTGATCAGGGGCTCCAGCCCGGTGGCCATCGCTTCGGTCACCCAGCGGCGCAGGTACTCCTCGGCGGTCGCGGGGTCGCGCAGCTCGTAGAAGTCGTCGAACCTCAGCGCCTGCTCGTACGCCCGCACCGTGTCGAGCGGCTGCCCGAGCAGCTCATCAAGCCAGTCGAGCTGCTTGACCGTGAGGTTGTCGGTCCGCTTCAGCCACAGGTACTTCGTGCCCTTCAGAAGCTCCTTGTGCTGCTTGGCCTCCGCCTTGCGGACGGTGTCGACCGCCTCGGAAAGGTGCTGCTTGACGTGGTAGCGATCGAACGTCACCCGTGCCTTCGGGAGATGATCGCGCACCCCCGCCGCGTACGCCTGCGACATGTCCTGGCAGACCTCCACGATCTGCTTCGCCACGCCGCCGTGCTCGGCCAGAAAAGCCGCGAATTGCTCGACTGTTTCGTGGTCGCGGCCCTCCGTGACAAACACCGCCCGCCGCTCGCCCGGAGCGAGATCGGCGAACACCGTCACATAGTCCTGCCCGCGGCGGAAGCTCGTGTCATCGATCCCCAGCTCCGCGACCGACGAGAGATCCTGCGCCTCGACCGCCTCATCGACGTAGTAGTGCACCACCCGCCACACCCGCATGTCGGTCTCGCCGATCAACTCGGCCACCGGCGCGACCGGCATCTCCTTGACCAGCGCCATCACCAACGCCTCGAACAGAAGCGTGAACCCAGACCGCTCTCGCGCCCACGGAACGTCCACCTGGCGCACCTTGTGCTCCGGGCAGACCACCCGCGGCACCCGTGCGGTCAGATACGTCTCGTGCTGCCAAAAGTTCAGATGCCGCCACGTCTTCTCCTCCGTGTCATGCACCTTCAAGTCGTCGCGCCCGCACTCCGGACACGCGAACCTCGCGCCCTTGCGAAAGTCGATCCGCAGATCGAGCCGACGCTCCCCAGCATCGAACCCGACGCCCGCCACCACCCACGGCTCCCCAAGGCCGAGAGCGCGCTGAAACAGGTCAACCTCCGGCATACCAGCCTCCGATCATCGACAATCAACAGCCGGGCAGGCTCGCACACGGATCAGACGCTACCCACTCGGATCGTGGAGGAGCCCTTTTGCGGATCGATCGTGTGCCTCGCTTCTGCGGAACTCCGGAGTAACGCCAGATCGTTCGACCAAAACCAAGTTGCTGAGTGAGGAGAGATGGCTCGGCGCTCGGAGTCCTTTTGGCGAATAGCGGATTGCGTGCTCGGCGTCCGGAGCGTGGCGGTTGACATGCGGTCCGCGAACGCGCTGCGCCCCGAGCGCGAGACACCGCGTCACGCGAGTGCGACACTGCCGCATCTCCAAGGGGCGTGGACGAGGCGAGCGCCACGAAGGATGGGCCACACGTGCGGGCGCTGACGCAATCGGCGGCCGGTCGCGATCACCGACGGCAGCAAGGTGTCGCCCGGCTGGAGTTGGAGGCCCGCCCGTCACCTGCACTTGGGTGACGGTGGCGGCGGCAGATGGGGCTGTCACGGTCGCTTCGCTCCCTTTCCCTCGCCTCGCGGCGACGCGCCGCCGTCCGGCGCGATGCTCCGTCCCAAGTTCAGCGGGGAGGGCTGCGGTTTGCAGCTTGCCTTCGGTTGAGGCCGGCGCGTGGGAGCCAGATCTCAGCGGCCCGTCCGCGGCGTGGCGTGGCTGGTGCGGGTGAGGCGTTCTGTTTCTTCGAGGCACGGTGCGGGCACGGTCGATCTCGCGGGCCTTCTTGTTGCGGCTGTTCTGTTCCCGAACCAGTTATGTGCCCGCGGGTGAAGTAGTTCCCGCAATTACGGCGATCGGCGCGTAGGTCTTGCCGGTGCCGGCCACATAACGCTGGGCGTGGATTGAGGGTGGGTCCTCTACCCATCTGCCGGAGAGGAGTTTGTCCCTCATGCTGGAGAGCTACTACGTCAGGCCTCAGGCGGTCGATCGCATCCGGGCGTCGTGGATCGGCTCGGAGATCGAGTGCTACGTCGTCTGGCTGGCCGAGCAGAGCTATAGCCGTGCGAGTGTGCGCTGTCGCGTGCCGGTTCTGTTCGCTTTTGGCGAGTTCGCATGGGCTGGCGGTGCCAGGTCCGTCGGCGATCTACCAGCTCACGTCGAGGCGTTCGTAGGGGAGCGGGTCCCCGAGCTTGCTCAGCTCGGTGCCGTCGCCGCGCGCGAGCGCGTCAAGAACGTCCGTGGTCGGATCGAGCAGATGCTTCGCCTTGTTGTTCCCGGGTTCACGGGAAGCCGCCGCCCGCTGCTTGAGGTCCCGTTCATCGACGAGCTCCCGGGGTTCTTCGAGTACTTGCTGTGCGAGCGCGGGCTTCGCCGGACCACGCTCCAAGGGTACGGGTGCTATTTGAGGAGCTTCGAGGGCTACCTGCGACGAGTCGGGGTCAAGCAGCTGGTCGAGCTCTCGCCGACGCTGATCAGCGCGTTCGTCGCGGAGCGGTCCGCCGGCCTGGCGACGGCGAGCGTCGGGCTGCTATGTGGAGCGCTGCGCGAGTTCCTGCGGTACGCGCATCGCCAAGGCGCGCTCGCGAGCGACCTGAGCAAGACGGTGGATCGGCCGCGGACCTACCGGCTCTCCGACATCCCGCGCTCGATCTCGCGGGCGGAGGTGAGCCAGGTGCTCGCGTGCGTGGAGCGGAGCTCGACCCGCGGCAAGCGAGACTACGCCGCCCTACCTGCTCGCGACCTACGGTCTTCGCAGCCGCGAGATCGCGGCCATGACGCTTGACCACATCGACTGGACGCGCGAGCGGCTGTCGGTGCCTGGACGCAAGGGCGGCCACTCGACCGCGTTCCCGCTGTCGAGCTCGGTCGGTGAGGCGCTCGTGGATTACCTGCAGCATGGCCGCCCGCAGAGTGCGGAGCGGCATGTGTTCTTGATGGCTTTCGCTCCGGTGCGGCCGATCAGCCACATGGCGGTCTCCAAGCTCGCCACGTAGTATCTGGTGAAGGCCGGGATCCAGGTCCCCCGCCCTGGCTCTCACACCCTGCGCCACAGTTGTGTGCAACGACTCGTCGACGCCGACTTCCCGCTGAAGACGATCGGCGACTTCGTGGGGCACCGCTTCCCGAAGACGACGGAGATCTACACCAAGGTGGCCGTCGAGTCCTTGCGCGAGATCGCCCTTGGTGACGGCGAGGAGGTGCTCGCGTGACAACGCTCGAGCTCACGGTCAGCCGCTTCGTGGAGCACAAACGCGCGGTCGGCCGCAAGTACGAAAGCGAGGAGGCCACGCTGCGGCTCCTTGTGCGCTACGCCGAGGAGCGCGGCGCCAGCCTGCTTGAGGAGCTGACGCCAGTGCTGCTGGATGACTTCCTGGCGTCGCGGTCACGCCCGCGCCCGCGTGGTTTCAATCATCCGTTGGGTGTTGTGCGCCGCCTGCTCGACTGGGCCGTCGCGTATGAGCTGCTGGAAGCCTCGCCGTTGCAGACTCGCCCGCGTCGGGAAACGGCGACGCGGATCCCGTTCCTCTTCGACATCACCCAAGTGCGACGGCTGCTCGATGCAGCCGCCGCGCTCCCTGATTGCACGCAAGCCCCCCAACGCGGAGCGACCTACCGCACGATCTTCGCGCTCTGCTACGGGCTGGGACTGCGTGTCGGTGAGGCGAGTGCGCTGCGTGTCGGTGACGTCGACCGCACCCGCGGCCTGCTCGTCGTCAAGCGCGGCAAGTTCGGCAAGAGTCGACTCGTTCCGCATGGCCCGCGCATCGGCGAACTCGTGGCCCAGCAGCTGCAGCGCCGACGTGACGGCGTGCGGCTTCATGATGACGCACCGCTGTTCACCTTCGACGGGCACCGATCCGTGCATCCGCGCAGCGTCAGCCTGACGTTCCATCGCCTCGTGCTCGCCCTCGGGTTCACGGCGCCGCCCGGCGTGTCCCCACCCGTGGTGCACAGCCTGCGTCACTCGTTCGCGGTCGGGTGTCTGCTGCGTTTCTATCGACAGGGCCTTGACCCAGGTGCGCGGCTTGCGCGGCTATCGACGTTCATGGGCCACGTCGACCCCGTCTCAACGGGGATCTATCTCACGATCACGCCGGCACTGATGCAGGAGGCCAACCGCCGATACGAGGCCTTCGCCGAACCCGCCTGGGCGGAGATGGCGCGATGAAAAGTCCGACGCTCGCGAGCGATCCTGCACGGCTACTTCATCGATGACCTGATCGCTGTGAAGGGCCTGCGCCCCGGCTCGGTGCGCAGCTACCGCGACACGATCCGGCTCCTGCTCGTGTTCGTCGCCGCACAGAAGCGCTGCCGGATCACGCGCCTGACGCTCGATGATCTGACCTGCGAGCGGGTGATCGCGTTCCTGCGACACCTCGAAGAGGAACGCGGCAACCACATCCGGACGGTTACTTCATACAGCACGGTCATCGAATGCGTTTTCGGATTCGTTGGTCGTCACGCATCCGTTTCATCCGCTGTTCGGGGAGCGGCTTGATGTTCTGTTCGTGCGCCGTTGGGGCGGCGGGCGCGTGTACGTGTGTGATGGTGGCGGGGGGCGAAATGTCGCGCTGCCGGAGGGGGCGACCGATCGTGGCTTGGAGCCGGCTGAGCGGCCGCTGAGCATCGAGGTGCTGGCCGCGCTTGTCGCGCTGGTCGCTGAGCTCAGGGGCGATCAGGGGGTGGCGCGATGATCGCCGCGAGCGTGACTGATGGGTTCACCGTTCCCGCGCGTGCGTGTGAGCTGGCCGCTCGGCTGTCGGTGTTGTTCGAGCGTGATGTCGAGATTGTGGGGCGGCTGAACGACGCCCAAAGCGGCCTGCGCGAGGCTAACGAGCGGCTCTGGTCGGGGTTGGCGCCGGACGCGTTCGGGCTGGTCTACGACGGTGCCGCGCCGGCCGGTCGGAGTCAGATCGCCAAGCTGATGAGTGACGCGCGCAGCGCCGGCGGGCCGGATACCGACGCCGTAGTGCTCGGGGCGCTGCAGCAGATCCGCTGGGCGATCCATGGTGCGTTTTGCGCGTACCAGTCGGCGTGCGAGGAGCGCCGTCAGCTGGCGGTCGACGTCGGTGAGCTCTCTCAGCAGCTGACCGAGGTGTTGTGCGCCGCCGGCTTCAGTGCGGATGACGCGCGCAACGCCGACGTGCACAAGCTTGCCGGGGTGGGGATCTGATGAGCCGTCGCGGGGAAGGACTCGCCAGCCTGGGGTCGAATCGGATACACGTTGAATCAGCTACAGGGGAAGGTAATGAGCACGGGCACCACGAAGCTCTCAGAGTTGAGCGAGCGGCAGTTGTTCGCGCTGCGGCGGCGGCTGGCGGCGGGTGTTCACGATCCGGCGTTGACGTTGCGCGGTGCGCTTCATCACGACTTGCGGCGTTGCTCGAGCGAGAACTGTCGCTGCCGCTCAGGCGAGTTGCACGGCCCCTATGCGTACCTGACCGTGTACGGCGAGGGGCGCAGCCGGACGGTGTACGTGCCCCAGGCGCTGGCCGCGGTCACCTCAGAGCATGTCGAGGCGACGCGCCAGGGCGAGGCGCTGATGTTGGAGATCTCGCGGGTCAATCTCGAGCTGCTGCGGCGCCGCGCGCTTGGGTGATGGGCGGTGGGGGGCAGCGGTGCCGAGGCGGCCAGCGTGGTGGCGAACATGCTCCGCGCCGCGCTAGGAGCCGAGGCCGATGCTGAGCGCAGCCCAGAAGATCGAGCGCTCGCATCGGGAGCGCCTGGCGGTGATCTACCTGCGGCAGTCCTCGCCGCGGCAGGTGCGGGAGAACATCCGCTCGACCGAGCGCCAGTACGGGCTGGCCGAGGAGGCGGCCCGGCTCGGGTGGGAGTCGGAGCGGATCCTGACCGTCGACGGGGATCTCGGCGTCTCGGGCCGCGACGCGCCGCGCGAGGCGTACATGAAGCTCGTCGGGCGGGTGTGCCTGGGCGAGGTGGGGGCGATCTTCGGGCTGGAGGTCTCGAGGCTGGCGCGTTCGAGCGCCGAGACCCAGCGGCTGCTTGAGTACTGTGGGTTGACCGACACGCTGGTGATCGACTCAGACGGGATCTATGACCTGCGGGACTTCAACGATCAGCTGATCTTGGGGGTCAAAGGCCAGCTCGCGCAGGCCGAGCTGCACATCATGGCCGGCAGGCTCCAGGGCGCCAAGCGCCACGCGGCTGAGCGCGGCGAGCTGCGCTTCGCGCTGCCGGTCGGCTACCTCTACGACGCCGACGGCCAGGTGATCATCGACCCTGACCAGGAGGTGCAGGCGGCGATCGGCGATCTGTTTCGGGCGTTCGTGCAGACCGGCTCGGCCTACGGGGTGGTCGGCGTGTTTGCGGGCAGACGCTTCCCGAAGCGCGCCTGGGGCGGGCCGGGGGCGGGGGAGCTGCGCTGGGGTCCGCTGACGCACTCGCGCGTGATCGGCGTGCTGCGCAACCCGTGCTACGCCGGCGCGTATGTGTCAGGACGCGTTCGCTCCCGCCGCGCGGTCCGGCCGGATGGCACGATCACTACCAAGACGGTGAGGCTGCCACGCTCCGAGTGGGCGGTCCTGATCGAAGACCATCACCCCGCCTACATCAGCTGGGAGGCGTTCCTCGCCAACGAACAGCGACTCGCCGCCAACCACACGAGCAGCGGCCAGCGCCCACCACGCGAGGGCGGCGCGCTCTGCCAGGGGATCGTCCGCTGCGGGGGCTGCGGGCGCCCGATGAGCACGCGATACCGTCCCACCGGCGCCCAGTACGACTGCTCTGGCTCGCGCGAGGATCACGTCCAGACCCCGACCTGTCGCTCGGTCAAGGCCGCTGTCATCGACGAGCTCGTCGCCCGCAGACTGCTCAACGCGCTAGCGCCCGAGGAGATCGCGCTCGCGCTCGCCGCCGCCGACGAGCTTCAAGACCGCCGCGCGCGTTCGAACCGCGCGCTCCAGCTCCGCGCCGAGCGCGCCCGCTACGAGGCGATCCGCGCCGAGCGCGCGTTCCACGCCTGCGAGCCGGACAACCGCCTGGTCGCCCGCACCCTCGAGGACCGCTGGGAGGAGAAGCTACGCGAGCTCAAAGACGCCGAGGCCGAGCTCGCCGAGCACGCCACGTCCACCCCCGAGCCCTCACGCGAGCAGATCGAGGCGCTCGCGCGCGACCTGCCCACGCTATGGGCCGCGAAAAGCACCGCACAACGCGACCGCAAGCGCCTGTTGCGCTCGCTGGTGGCAGACATCACGCTCACAAGCGACCCGCACGGGCCCGGGATCCGCGTCGGCATTCGCTGGCGCTCGGGCGCAGCCGAGCAGCACACGACCATGCGGCCGAAAAACGATGCCAGGCACACCCCACCCGAAGCGCTCGAACTGGTCAGGCGCCTCGGTCCCGATCGCAGCAACACCGAGATCGCAGCCGCGCTGAACGCAGCCGGCCTGCGGACCGGGACGGGCCGTCCGTTCGACGCGCAGGCGGTGAGCTCACTGCGCTGCTTCCATCACATCCCCGCACGACTGCTGCTGCGCGACGACGAGCTGAGCGTCAGCCAGATCGCCGAGCGCCTCGAGATCGCACCCACTGTCGTCTACTACTGGATCTCAACCGGCAAACTCGCTGCCCGCTACGGCCACGCCAACCGCCACTGCATCCCGTTCCCACCCGACGTCGAGCAGGAATGCCGCGAGCGCATCGCGAACTCCACTCACATCCCGCAAACCCAAATCACATCGACACGAGGTGCAGTTTGATGCCATCGTCCGCACCCGCAACCAGCGGCTCGCCGCGCTGCACAGCTTCTTCGAGTACATCGCCGCACGGACGCCGGAGCTGCTCGATGTCTGCCAACAGGTGGCCGCGATCCCGATGAAGCGCGTGGCCCCACCCGAGACGCACTTCCTGGAGCGCGATGAGATCCAGGCACTGCTCCGTCACCTACCCAGCGACGGACGCCTGGCACTGCGGGACCGGGCGCTGCTGCTGTTCCTCTACAACACCGGGGCACGCGTGCAAGAAGCCGCCGACCTGCGCGTCGAGCACCTCGATCTCGGCGAGCACCCGATCGTGCGCCTCCACGGCAAAGGCGACAAGTGGAGGACCTGCCCGCTCTGGCAGCAGACAGCGCGGACCCTGGAAGCGCTGATCGCGTCGCTCGATCCGCCAGCGACACCGCCGTCCGCGGTGTTCACCGCGTATGGGCGACCGCTCACTCGATCCGGCATCTACAAGATCGTGCGCCGGCACGCATCGAAGTTCGATGATCCGCGGACCGATCGCAGGGTCACCCCGCACACGTTCCGGCATTACGTGGACGGCTGGGTTATGTGGCCGGCGGGCGTGTTTCCCTTGCTGGGCCTGTCGCTGAGCCCGGTTTCGGCCACATAATCCGGGCGGTTATCGGCAGATCTGGTCGAGCCATTCGAGGAGATCTCGGTCGGCTGTCCAGCTCGGCAGGGGCTCGGGGGTGAGTGACTCGTAGGCGTTCTCGATGGCTTTGCGTTTGGTCTCCGGGTCGGCGCGGGCGTAGATCTCGGTGGTTGAGACGTCGGCGTGGCCGAGCAGGTCGCGGATGTAGATCACGTTCACTCCGGCTTTCAGCAGGTGCATCGCTCGGGTCCTTCTGATCACGTGCGGGGTGACGTTCAGCCCGGGCGCGTAGCCGGGGTCGCGGCGGCGAGGGACTGGACGTGCCTAGCGAGGAGTTTGGTGACGGCCCAGCGGGTCAATCGGGTCTGGTGGGGCCCTTGGAACAGCGGGTCTGCGTCTGCGCCGACGCCGAGATGACGGGTGCGCCTGTCGAGGTAGTCCTGCAGGAGTCGGGCTGTGGGGTCCATCAGCGGGACGCGCCTGGTTTTGGAGCCTTTGCCGTGCAGCGTGACCAGCATCGGGCGGGCCGCGCGGACGTCGGCGGTGTTCAGGTCGCAGATCTCTTGGACGCGGGCGGCGGTGTCGTAGAGCGTGGAGAGCAGGACGGTGTCGCGCAGTCCGCGCCGGGTGGCCGGGTCTGGTTCGGCGAGGAGGGCTTTGACCTCGTCGCCGGTGAGGTAGCCCATGTCGGTAGCCGGGGTCTTCTTCTGCTTGACGGCGATGATCTGGGTCGCTTGATCGAGGAACTCTGGCCGCTCGACCGCGGTGTACCTGGCGAACGACTTGATCACGGCGAGGCGCTCGTTGCGGGTCGCCGCCGAGTTACCACGTTCGGTTTGCAGCCAGTCCAGGAACGCGAGCACCCTGGCTCGGTCGAGGTCGGCGAGGCGCAGCTTCTCGGGTCGGGTTCCCTGCACGTCGCGAAACCAGCCGAGCAGCAGTTTGATCGCGTCTCGGTAGGAGGAGATCGTCTGGGGGGACAGGTCCCGCTCGCCGGCGAGGTGCTCGGTGAGGAACTTCGACAGCCAGCGGCCGGCCAGCTCCCCGCGGTCCGGGGTGACGCGGCTCACTGTTCGCCTCCTTCCCGCGCGACCGGGTGCGGGATGACGTACCCGAATCTGGCTTGGACCATCTCGGCGACATCTGGGTACGCGTCGGCGGTCAACTGCAGGTAGTACCGGGTGCCCCGTAGGTCGCTGTGGCCCATGTATGCGGACAGGTAGGGCAGCATCACCGCCAGGTCGCTGCCGTCCACGGCCCAGCGGCGCAGGTTCTGCACCGCGAACCCGTGACGCAGCGAATGGATGTGCGGTCCGCCCGGCGCGAAATGGGGAATGTCCGCATCGGCGAGGTAGCGGCGCACCCGGTTGTAGATCGTGGACGTGTCGGCCGGTCTGGCCGGGTCGCCGGTGTGGAACAGATGGTGGGAGGGTTCCGGGTCGGGGTGCGCGGCCGCGACATAGCTCTCGAGCGTGTTGGCGAGGCGCCGGGTGACGGGCACGATCCGGTTCTCGCGGTTCTTGCCGTCGCGCACCTCAAGCGTCGCGCGGGCCGCGTCGAGATCGCGCAGTTGCAGGTTCAGCGCTTCGGAGATGCGCAGCCCGGTGGCGTAGAGGACCCGGAACAGCACCGGATCGACGAGCGCCCGGTTGGACATCTCTGAGAGCGGCTGGGTGTCGATCGCGTGAAACAGGCGGCAGATCTCCTCGTCGCTGAACACTACGGCGGCGGCCGGTGGCGCGTCTTCACGCGGGTCAGCGTCGGCGGCGCCCACGCCGGCCAGCCGAACTGGCGGGCGTGCTCTGCCAACTCGCGCAGGATGATCTCCTCGCGGCGGATCGTGGACGCCTTGAGGTGGCGGCCGTAGAGGAACCCCTCGACCGCCTCTTGGATGATCGACCCGTCCGCCTACCCTTCCCGGCGGCAGTACTCGACGAACTGCCCAAGCACCCGTGCCTGGCCGTCGTACCCAAACCCGCCGGCGCGGCGGGCCGCGACCAATGTGTCGATCAACTCGCCCAACGTCAGCGCGCTCACGACCTTGCCCCTTGCACCGCGGCCAGGACATCTTCGACGTCGAGCGCGCAGCGGCGTAGGTGCTCGGTGTCGAGCCTGAGGTAGTGCGCGGCGGTCGTGGCGGCAGCCGCGTGACCCAGGACCGCGGTCACGACCGGCGGCGGCGTGTCGCTCTGGAGCATCGCGACCGCCAGCGCGCCGCGCAGCGAGTGCAAGCCGTGCGAGTGCCCGGATCCGAACACGATCCCGGCGCGTCGCGCGTAGTAGTCAGAAGGCACCCCACCGACGAGGACGACCCGAACGCCGTGAACGGGTAGCGGTGCTCGGGCGACCGTGCCGGACGTAATCGATCACCGCCCATCCGACATCGCCCGGCAACGGCAACGTCAACGGCAGCCCGGTCTTGTGCTGCGTCAACGCCAGCGTCTCCGCCCGCCAGTCGAACCAGCCGAGCTCCAACCGGCGCAGATCCCCGACCCGCACACCGAGCCTGACGGTCAGCAACACCATCGCGTAATCGCGTTTCCCGATCGCGGCCTGCCGATCGATCTGCTCCAACACCCGTCGGACTTCCCCCGCCGTCCACAGGTGCGGGCCGACTGGCCGCGTCGGGGATAGCGCTGCGGCGGGAGCCGCCCCTCCAGGTCCTCCTGGATCTGCCCGACGTCGTGCAGGTGGCGCAGGAAGTCAGCCAACACCGAACGCAGCGACCCGGTCGTCTTCGGGCGTACCCCCGCCGCTGACGCCGAGCCCAAAACCCGGCAAGTCCCGGGCCTGCGCCTCCGCGATCGTCTCCCGACCCACCTCCTCCAGGTAGGCGAGGAACTGGTCCGCCGCCTGCTGCTTGCTCACAACGGTCGCTTCCGCGTTCCCCCGCCGCCGACACGCCCCCAGGTACTCGTCCCTGACCGCACGGAAACGCGCCGGACAGCGCTCCACCGGCGGCGTTGTCGCCTGCCCCACCAACGGACCCCCCCAGCTAACGCTTCCATCAACACGAGCAACGGCCGGCGTGCGAGCTGAGCCCGTCCGCAACTGGTCGGCTCCCGCAGACCCGCGAGCCTTGCCCCGGACCGCTCGGCGATGAAATCGAGACAGTCCACCTCAGTCGGGATCAACTCGCCGCGAGCCTCAAGAAACACGGCGAACGCATTGAACTCCGCCTCATGACGCTTGATCGTCGCCCTCGACCGCCCCGCCGCCTTCAACGCACGATCACCCGCACCGACGCGTCACGGACCACTGTTGCCTGCATGAGAATCGCCTCCCTGATCGTGATGAACAGGAGCGCGATTCTTCGCCGCTCTCAAGGCGTCAGCGGGCGGCCTCCCACGTTATGTGGCCGGAACCGAAGCCCGCGACAGGCCCAGCAAGGGAAACACGCCAGCCGGCCACATAACCCAGCCGTCCACGTAATGCCGCTTACGTGGAATTCCACGTAAGCGGCACACGTCCGCCATGCACCTCCTGGAGGCCGGTGTGGAGGTCAACGTCATCCGCGAGTGGCTCGGCCACGTCGACCTGACCACGACCAACCGCTACGCCCAGATCAACACGAAGACCAAAACGGCCGCGCTTCGAGTTGCAGAGCCGGAGGATAACTCGATCGGACCCCGCACCCTGCCGAGCTGGCGCTCGGACGAGTCCCTCCTCAACTGGCTGATGTCGCTCTGAGCGGTATGTGCCCGAAAACGCCGCCACCGAGCCGTGCGCCCCCGTCATCACTGGTCTCCGACCCCCACGGCCACATAACGGGTCCGGGAACAGAACAGCCGTTTTGTGGCCCGCCACAAAACGGCTGAAGAGGTCGCGCACCTCGCTGCGGGAGACGCCCTGTGGTCGGTCCTTGGCGAGCGCCCAGATCTCATCGGTTGCCGCGGCTCTCGCCGAAGACCCAGCGGGCGGAGTCGAGGCGGGAGCGCCAGACTGCGTGCACTTCCAGATGGGGCAGGCGATCTGCTCCGCGCTTGCCGCGGGAGAGCGGGCCGTACACCTCGATCCAGCGCTCGCGCGCCTCGGGTCGAAGGTCAGCCGGCAGGGCAGACTGGCGAACCGCCGTGCGGCTAGCGTCGCCTCGCTCACGGGCACGAGCTCTTCGCCTTGGAGTCGCCCGCCGAACGGCAGCTCCTGCCTGACGCGTCGGACGGTCGATGCACGCTGTTGCGAGTGCGAGATGAGGACAAATGCATCGTTCCCCCGCACGGTGCGAAGAGCCCGAAGGTGTCCGGAGCTACAGGGTCCAGATACGTTGCTGAAAATCTGCTGCAGCGCGGCGAGACCATGGCCCGGAGTCTGCGCTCAGGGGGCGATGTAGCGGCGGGTCCATCCGGGCTCTGGGGACGCCGACCACGGGCCGCGCAGACTTGGCGGCGTGTGCGTGCTTCGCCCGGCGGCTTCGATGGCGTTGGGCCCTAGATCAAGCGGAGGTGTCGCGCTCGGCTCCAGCGCTGCAGCCCGGTGATGCCCGATGCATCACGGCGTAATTCTTACCACTCGACGCGGCTGTGCTACCGGCCATCGAAAGGTACTTCCCCCGATCGGTTCTCTGTCGTACGGTCTGCCAGACAGCTGTTCGACGAGGAGGGAGACGATAGTGCGCGCTCTAGGCGTTCGAGTTTGGCGATCGCGCTGGTCGCCGGTCGCGGGGGCGGTAGTTTGCGCGAGCCTGATTCCCATGGGCCTGGCGTCAGCGGCGCCCGGGTCCCGCCAGGTTCGCCACGAAGCGAATCAGTGGGGCAGGGGAGACCACCCCACGTGGGTGTCGACGTGGGCCGCGAGCCCTCAGGTGGCGGTTCCGGGAACCCCGGCGGCGGCGGGATTCGACGACCAGACGGTCCGCAACGTCGTATTCACGAGCGTGAGCGGCGACCTGGTCAGGGTTCGCTTCACGAACACGTTCGGCACTACGCCGCTGCAGATCGGGGCAGCCTCGATCGCGGTGGCGGGTACAGGAGCCGGCACCGCGGGTCGGCCCGTGTCGCTCACGTTCGGGGGCCAGTCCTCGATCGAGATCCCGGACGGCGGCGAGGCGCTGAGCGACCCGGTCCGCATGTACGTGCCGAGGCTGACAGACCTCTCGGTGAGCGTCTACTTGCCGCAGGCGACGGGACCGGCGAGCCAACACGCGCTCGGTCGGCAAACCAACTACATCGCGTCCGGTGACCAGACGGCGGACAGTAGCGGAAGCGCCTACACGGGGCAGACACAATCGTGGTTCTTCATCGACTCCGTCGATGTGTCCAGCCGGGACGGTCAACTCGGCACGCTGGTGGCGTTCGGCGACTCGATCACCGATGGGTTCAACTCGACCGTGGGTGCCAACGCCCGCTGGCCGAACGACTTGGCGCGGCGGCTCGATTCCCATCACGACAGCCTCGCCGTGGCGGACGAGGGCATCAGCGGCGACCGCGTGCTGACCAGCGACCTGTGCTGTGGCGTGAACGCCCTTGCCCGCTTCGACCGCGATGTCGTCGACCGTGCGGGAGCGAAGGAGGTCATCCTGCTCATGGGGATCAACGACATCGGCTTCAGCGTCACGCCGCCCAACCCGGTGACCAACCCGCTCACCGACGTATCGGCGGCGCAGATCATCGCGGGATACGGGCAGATCATCGCCCAGGCCCATGCGGCGGGGTTGAAGATCTTCGGCGGCACGTTGACCCCGTTCAAGGGTGCGGGCTACTACTCCACTGCCGGCGAGGCCAAGCGCGAGGCGGTCAACAACTGGATCCTGACCAGCGGGGCGTTCGACGGCGTGATCGACTTCGCCAAGGTCGTCGCCGACCCGAGCGATCCGACGATGATGGCCCCGCAATACGACAGCGGCGACCACCTCCACCCCAACGACGTGGGCTATCAGGCGATGGCGAACGCCATCCCGCTCCGGCTGCTCCTGGGCAACGCGGGGTAAGGCTGGCCTAGAACAGATCCGCTCGACCGCGGGCGTCCGTGCTCGGTTCCCACCGGGCACGGACGCCTTGGGATATTCATCGCCAGGCCGCGGCGGCGCTTCGCCTGGGCCAGTGCGGACTTCCAGGTAGATCACGTCGTAGCATGGGGCCCGTTTCGCAAGGAGTCCCTCCACCGCGCGGACTGACCGATGCAGGCGCCGGGCGGGTCGGGCAAGCAAGCGAAGAGCACGCGCTCCAGACCTGCGCGACGGCGCGCTCGAAGCCATCCAGCCGTGGTAATCGGTCGACGCCGAACACGTAACAAGGCCGCCACCGGTCTATATGAACTTAACATCGGCATCACCGTCGGTGTGCATCCGACCGTGCACCCGGCGTGGACATCGGCGCGCTCCGGGTTATGCCAGCTTCACCGGCCCGCCGCTCATCGCGCAAATTGCACCGTGCGTCGTGATTGCACCGCCGCTAGTCGATATGGAGTTGTGTGACAGTCCGGTCTCCTGGATAACTGCACGACCCAAGCACGGGGCCGGGCTCTCGTGGCCCAGACGTAGAGAACAGGAGAGCAGAGCAGGGTGACTGTGGCGATCACCATCGGCCGTCTGCCGCCGCGTTGTCGCGCAGTTGCGCCGTCGCGGGGCCCTCCATGCCCCCGAGTTGTTGGGGCCGAGCTCCGTATGGAAGGCGGACCTGTCCCAGGAGTCTGTAAGAGCTGGCACCCAGAGAGGCCGCGCACCGAATGTGTGGCGAAACGACACAAATGAAAGGTAGTCAGAGTTATGATGGTTTCTCGACTTACGCCGCGGTGGATCGGCTTCGTGGCCGTTCTCGCCGCGCTCGCCGCGGTCGCCGTGCTGGTCGCGTCGGCCGGAGTCGGCGCGCGAGCCGCACGAGCCGACACACCGACCACGGCGTGCGCGCCGGGGACGGACGTCGCGATCGACAGTGGTCCCATCTGCGGGCTGAGCGTCAACGGCACCAACGAATGGTTCGGCATCCCGTATGCCGCCCCCCCCGTCGGCGCTTTGCGCTGGCAGCCTCCCCAGTCCCCGGCGCCGTGGACTTCCACAGTGCAGGCGACGGCGTTCGGTAGCGGGTGCACTGCGTCATTCGGTACGTCGACGCTCCTCGGGAGCGAGGATTGCCTGTTTGTGAACGTGTGGCGACCCGCCGACAGTACGATCGGCCTCCCGGTGCTTGTTCACATCCACGGGGGTGGATTCGTGTTTGGGAGCGGCAACGGGGACAATAGCCTTCTGTCCTCGACCGGGCACGAGGTCGTTGTGTCCCTCAACTACCGTCTGGGCATCTTCGGCTTCCTCGCCGACAAGGCCCTGGGACCGAACTCCGGCGACTACGGCCTGCAGGATCAGCAGGCGGCCCTTCGCTGGGTTCAGAACAACATCGCCAAGTTTGGTGGCGATCCTTCGAACGTCACGATCTACGGCGAGTCTGCCGGCGGATCGAGCGTCTGTGATCAGATCGCATCGCCGACCGCGAAGGGACTGTTCGAGCGCGGGATCAGCGTCAGCGGCGAGTACAACACGTTGCTTGGCTCGCCCAATTCGCTGGAGCAGCAGGACTGCAAGTCGCAGATTCCGACGAGGTCTCAGGCGTTCGCGGCGGGCAAGAACTTCGCGGCGGCGGCGGGCTGCGGGGCGGGCACGGCCGACGTGGCCACATGCCTGCGGAACCTCTCCCCGACCACCGCTCAGACGGTCGCAGGCGGAGGCGTCGTGGGAGGGTTTTTCCCCGTCGGCTACCAGGATGGAGGCCAGGGGACGGTCGGTCCGACGATCAACGGAACGACGCTCACGATGACGTTGCGACAAGCGCTCGCGAAGGGCAAGGCGAACCACGTCGATGTGATCGCGGGTACCGACAGAGACGAGAATCTCGTGGGCACCGCGACGACAGCAGCCCAGTACACGTCGCTCGTGGACACCCAATATGGGTCGTTCGCCTCACAGGTGCTCGCTAAGTATCCGCTGAGCCATTTCGATTCGCCCGGCGTGGCTTGGCGAACGGTCGCGGCCGATTCGGACACGGTGTGCCCGGCGATGGTGACAGCTCAGGACCTGGCGGGCCGGATGCCGACCCGCGAGTACGAGATCGATGACAACGATCTGCCGCCGTACCGCGCGTCGGGTACCGGCGTGGTCGCGGCAGGTGCCTCGCACGTCGGAGCGTGGTTCCTGACCCCGGCGACAACGCCGCTTGACGCGAACCAGCAGGTCCTTCAGGACCAGGAGCTCGCGTTCGTGACCGCGTTCGCGCGGAACGGCGACCCGAACACGACCGGCACCCCGGTGTGGCCGAAGTTGAACAACAGCACGGACGTGATGTCGCTTCAGCCGGCGGGCGATAGCGAGCTCGTGAGCACCGACGAGATGGCGGCACAGCACAACTGCGCGTTCTGGGATCGCGTGGCGAGGCAGGCGCCGTAGCCGAGGGAATCGTTGGCGCGGGGGCGACCCCGCGCCAACTCCTCGCCAGAGACACAGCGACGAGGGCCGGCACATAGACGAACGTGCTGCCCCCGCGACGGAGCGATCCGCTGGACAGTGAGCGGGACGGCTGGGGCACCGTGGTCCGCCGGACATCCGACGATCAGAACTCGAGGAAAGCAGCGCTCTCACGCCCGGGCGCGCTCGAGCGCTTCGAGACCGAGTCCCTCCGGTGCGTGCAGGGCAAGCATCTGAGCCCGCACGTCGGTTGCACGGGCTGTCAGCAACGAGACCGCGATCATCGCGGCAAAAGCGGCCGGGACCGTGATGATCGCCGGTTGCGTCAGGATGGCCTTGAGGGGCCCGTTAGCCCCCTGTGAACCGACGAGCAGGCCAACGAGGATCATGGTGGTGGCCAGCGCGCCACCGACGACCATGCCTGCAGCGGCCCCGCGCGCAGTCAGGCGCGACCACCAGATACCGAGCGTGTCCGGTCCGAACGGCGCCGGCAAACGAACAGCGGGCAGAACGTGCTGGCGGCGAGCGCGAACGCCCAGCCGACCATAAGATCACCGAGGCGTTTGCACAACCGCTTGGCGGTATGAGGCTCGCTGTGTGTCACGAACGCTGAAGGAGGAGCCGTGTAGAAGACCCCTCACATAGGCGGAGCTGTGCGAGAGATGGAGGCTTGTTGGCGAAAGCGCCGGGATAAGCCGGCATGGAGAAGGAGATGAGAACGCTCTACGTCGAAGGAGTAGCTATCCACGGCGGCTCCGAGTCATGCGTTGGTGTTCCGTGAGGGCGCAGCGAAGCGTTGACAGGGGGCGTGCGGGCGGGGTGATTGAGCCGCGTAATTCCTCTAGTTCAGGGTGCCGACGCTCTGCCAATAGGCGGAAGGCAACACTGCCGGCGGCGTTTTCGCGAGCCGTCGGTGGACCCTGCGCGGTCGGAGAACCCAGGCACGCACGACGAGCTCCATGCGCGAAAACCGGGAGATCCCGTGGTTGCCCGTAGGTGGCGACGGATGCCCCGCCCTGGATGGTTCGCGGGGCGGCAGATCGATGCTTGGCGGGCCGTGAGGGGAACGCCAGTCGCGGTAATCCCTTGATGCACGACCACGGGAAGTCAGACAGGCCCGTACTACCTGCGAAGCTGCCGAACAAGCCCGGGGAGCCGGGGGCGGAGGCGGTGGAGGGAAGGGGCCTGCCCGAGGGGAACACGGCCAGGGAAACACGTCCCGGACGCAGTGCCGGACTGGGCGTGTCTAGTGATCTGGATCGTGTGCGCCAGGTGGCGCGGAAGGACAGGGATGTGCGGTTCACCGCGCTCCTTCATCACGTGACGGTCGATCGTTTGCGGGAGGCGTATCGGGCATTGCGTCCGGATGCCGCCGCAGGGGTCGACGGGGTCACGTGGGCGGATTACGGGCTGGATCTCGAAGAGAACCTTCGAGATCTGCACGCTCGGGTCCAGCGGGGGGCGTATCGGGCGAGGCCGTCTCGTAGGGTGTTCATACTGAAGGCCGACGGGCGGCTTCGGCCGCTCGGGATCGCGTCGTTGGAGGACAAGGTCCTTCAACGGGCGGTGGTCGAGGTGCTGAGCGCCGTTTACGAGCAGGACTTTGTCGGTTTCTCGTACGGGTTCCGGCCTGGGCGCAGCCAGCATGATGCGTTGGATGCGCTCGCGGCCGGGATCACGCGCAAGAAGGTGAGCTACGTGCTCGACGCGGACATCCGCGACTTCTTCACCGGCCTCGACCAGTCGTGGCTTGTGAGGTTTCTCGAGCATCGGATCGCGGACAAGAGGGTCCCGCGGCTGATCCAGAAATGGCTGGCCGCGGGAGTCATCGAGGACGGGGAATGGTCGAAGACCGAGGCGGGAACGGCGCAAGGGGCATCGGTGTCTCCGCTGCTTTCAAACGTCTTCTTGCACTACGTCTTTGATCTGTGGGCCGAGCAGTGGCGGCGGCGCAACGCGCGAGGGGATGTGATTCTCGTGCGGTTCGCCGACGATTATGTAGCGGGCTTTGAGCATCGGGACGACGCCGAGCGGTTCCTTGCCGATCTTCGCGAGCGGTTCGCGAAGTTCGCGTTGGAGCTGCATTCGGAGAAGACGCGGCTGATCGAGTTCGGACGGTTCGCCGCCGAGCGACGAGCGGCGCGTGGGCTTCGGAAGCCTGACACCTTCGAGTTCCTAGGCTTCACGCACATCTGCGCGAAGGGCAGGAACGGGCGGTTCAAGGTGAAGCGGGTCACGAGCAAGAAGAAGATGCGTTCCAAGCTGCACGCGGTCAAGGCCGAGATGCAGCTTCGGATGCATCACCCGATTTCCGAGCAAGGGCGCTGGCTCGCCAGAGTTCTGCAAGGGCACTACAACTACTACGCGGTCCCCGACAACATCGCGGCGCTACGCGGCTTCCGAGAACGGGTCATCCGGCACTGGCGCCACACGCTTTCGCGTCGCAGCCAGAACGGCAGGATCACCTGGGAGAGAACCCGTCGCCTCGCTGATCGATGGCTACCCCACAACCCCGGATCCTCCATCCCTGGCCAAACGTGCGCTTCGACGCCAGAACCCAAGGGAGGAGCCCAGTGCGTTGACGCGCACGCTGGGATCTGTGCGGGGGGCCGCCGGTAACGGCGGTCCCTACCGCGATCCTCCAACGTCGGCCCACCGGGGAATTCGCGATGTACGTCGAGCCCGATCCTTCTCGGCACTGCTCTGCCCTCCTTCGACATGACGATGGCGGGAGAACAGGCGGGCAAACGACAACTACGGATTCGCGCTCGAAGCGCATCCGGGTGGGTCGCAGGGGCGGCCAAGTACTAACTCGCGCTCGAGGCGCATCGTTCAAGAGCGGCCTGCCCGGCCTGCGTTTGCTCCCGGATGCCCCTGTGCCGGACGGTCGCACCGTACTCACCGAGCCCGAAGCGCTCAACAGCTGCAACGGCTCGGTCGTGTGAACGAGGTAGGCATCTGGCGCCTTTCATACCGGTTACGAACCCGATCGAGAGCGCATTCGCGACCGTCCGCCTGCGCACCAGGGTCACGAAGGGTGCCGGCTCCAAGACCGCGGCGCTGGCGATGGCCTACAAGCTGCCAGCCACCGCCCAGGAGCGCTAGCGGCGGTTCAACGGCCACCACCTCGTCTCCGATGTCCTCGACGGCGTGAGGTTCAAGGACGGCATCAAGGTCACAGACGACGACAACCACGACGGAATGACGGACGAGAAGGTCGCCGCCTGACTCGACTCTTCACCGTCAATCCACAACATTTGACAATTCCCCTGTCAGCTGCGTTTGGCGCCCCACATCGCAGGGGCGCCCTCCGCGGCGAAACGATCAGGGTGGTGAGCTGTGCAGTCTGCTTGCGGTCAGCCCCGAGGCGGCGCGGCGATCTGGCGAGGAGCACCTGTCAGGTACTGAGCACCTCGGCCGTGGCGTCGAACACACATTGGTCTCGTCGTCGCCGGGTTCCTCGACCGAGACGGCGAGCCTGGGGCAACCGGCAGGTGTCAGTCACTCTTGGTGGTTCCCGCCGCCAGAACGCGGGGAGCGCGTGGACGCCATCGATCGGTCCGTCCTTGCGCCGGCGTTCGAGCATGCCGCCGTCGCCCCGCGGTCGCGTTGCCCGAGACCGGTGGGTCTGTTTGCCGCCGGGGGAGTACGGTAGCGCGGGATCAGCGTCAGTGGTGAGTACAACACGCTGCTGGGACAAGCTGTCGCCCAATCCACAATGTAGGAGAGGCCAGCGCCGCGATCCCTTGGAGTTGCGGCGCTGGTAAAGTCTCGCTCACGGCGAGGTGTAGAAGCCGCCGCCGCTCTTGCGGCCGAGCGCCCCCGAGCGCACCAGCGCCAGCAACTCGACGTGCTGCTCTTCCGCTATTGCGATAGCGAGCCGATCGGATCGCTTGCGCGCTCGGCCATGCTCGGCTAAGCGAGCGTCATTAGCTCACCGCTAGGTCTGCGCCGCTTCTGCAAACGATTGGGCTGCTTCCGCAAAGGACGACAACCAGCGGTCGCGGCGAGCGCGGCGGACTACTGCATCGCCGTGGCGGTCCACAGCCGACGCACCTCGACGCGCCGCCGCCCGGGCCGCGATGCCGCTCGGCGAGCCGAAGCAGCAGCGGTCGCGAGAGTGCGAAGTGTTTGCTCGGCCCGGACGGTCGTGCCTCGAGCAAGCGGGCGCGCCGCGCCGCTCATCGAAGCGACAGTGCGTGGACGCGGCCGCGCACCGATGCCCCCGCCCACTGGCATCAGCGCGGCCGCCGGCGGCCGCACTACTGGTGTTCTGTGAAAGCGGTCACGGCCCGGGCGGGATCGCTTCAGGCGTGACACAGCCGCCGCGATGGCGGAGCCGCTGCCGCTGCTCTCCCGCGAGGCTGTCGCACAAACCAGTCCATAACCTGGTGCATCAATTGGTCGGCACGGCGGGACAACGCTTGTTAGGTTAGTAACTCCCACTGCGGGGCTTCGATTGGGACAGTGGCTCCGAATGAGGCGTTGTTGGGCCGCCTCCTTCCACCATCACTGGAACAGTGAATTTCTCACGGCTTTGCGCGACAGCCTCCCGCGGAAGGAGGAGCCGGTGCTTGCGGCACTCGAGCTAACGCCGACCTCCGCGTTGTTCAGCTCGACTAGTGGCCTGGCCCTTAAGTTCGTTATATAAGTGTGGTACGCTGTGGCATGGCACGAACTGGACGGCCCAAGCAGGTGTTGGAGTTGACTGGCACCGAGCGTGAGCAGCTTGTGAGATGGGAGCGCCGGCGGAAGTCATCGCAGGCGTTGGCCTTGCGTTCACGAATCGTTTTGCGGTGCGCTGAGGGGCGGTCGAACACGGAGGTCGCGGCGGCGTGTGGGGTGTCGGCGCCGACGGTGGGGAAGTGGCGGCGGCGGTTCTGCGAGTTGCGTTTGGACGGGCTCG
This sequence comes from uncultured Solirubrobacterales bacterium, assembly GCA_963794285.1. Classification (GTDB taxonomy): domain Bacteria; phylum Actinomycetota; class Thermoleophilia; order Solirubrobacterales; family Solirubrobacteraceae; genus Palsa-465. The sequence goes on along the minus strand of CAWCDS010000002.1, from coordinate 89,763 downwards.
TGGATGAGCCCAGGCCGGGTCGGCCGCGGACGATCACGGTTGAGCAGGTGGAGAAGGTGGTGGTGGACACGTTGGAGTCCACGCCGAAGGACGCGACGCACTGGTCGCGGTCCAAGATGGCGGAGCGCTCGGGGTTGTCGCGCTCGACGGTCGGGAGGATCTGGGGCGCGTTCGACCTCAAGCCTCACCTCGCGGATACCTACAAGCTGTCCAACGATCCGCTGTTCGTGGAGAAGGTGTACGACATCGTCGGCCTGTACCTGAACCCGCCCGAGATGGCGGTCGTCTACTGCGTAGATGAGAAAAGCCAGGTGCAGGCGTTGGCGCGCTCCCAGCCGGCGTTCCCGATGATGCCCGGCATGCCCGAGAAGCGCACCCACGACTACGTCAGGCACGGGACCACGAGCCTGTTCGCGGCGTTCAACGCTGCTGACGGGACCGTGATCTCAAGCGTGCATCGCCGGCATCGCACGATCGAGTTCAAGAAGTTCCTGGCCAAGATTGACGCCGAGGTTCCCGAGCATCTCGATGTGCATCTGGTGTGTGACAACTACGGCACGCACAAGACTCCGGCGATCAAGAGCTGGCTTGAGCGTCACCCACGCTTTCACATGCACTACACGCCGACGTACTCCAGTTGGATCAACCAGGTCGAGCGCTGGTTCGCGTACCTCACCCAGGATCTGCTGCAACGCTCCGATCACCGCAGCGTGCACACGCTCGAGCGCGACCTCCGCAGCTGGGTCGTGGCGTGGAACGAGAATCCCAAGCCGTTGATCTGGACCAAGACCGCCGAGCAGATCCTTGAGTCCATAAAACGACTTCTACAACGAATTAACGGTTCAGGACGCTAGCTGGGAGATGGTTGGCTTGCGGCTGCCGCCTACGCGGCCTGGCCTAGCGCTGCCGCCTCCGGGGCCTGCCGTGCCGCTGCCGCCTCCGCCGCTGGTCGGCAATGTTCCGGAAGGCGCGGCTGACGGTCCTGCGTACTCGTAGGCGCCAACCGCGGGCGGATTAGGGCGCGCGACGCCGTCCCGATCGCTCAGCCCGTCGCTCGGGTCGGGCGTGCCCGCGCCGATCACCGGCGAGTCGACGCTGGCGATGTGAAAGTCCTGCCCTAGGCCCACCACCGGGTTGACCAACAGCGGATCGGCGCTCTGGTTATGCCCCGCGGTCGTCGTGTCGATAACGCCACCCGGGTCGTTCACGTTCGAGTAGCCGAGCGTCACCTCGCCGGGCGCGCTTGGGCCTCCGCAGCCCGAGGGCGGCCCGGGCTCGCCGAACGCGCCGTTGGCGGTGCCCCGCGCGATCACATTTCGCGCGTCGATCGCGGCTCCTGTCCCGCCGAGGCCTCCTTCCGATAGCGCCCCCAGCCCTGTGGAGCTGCTTCCACCGGCCACAACGGTTACGTTGCGAAGCTCCAGAGGACCACCGGCCCCCCTTCCGCCAAGACGGCGATCCCGCCGTCCAGACTCGAGGTGACGACGCTGTCGGAGACCTGCGTCGCGGACCCGGAGACCGCCCTGAGACCAACCCCGGCGCCGTTCAGCGTCGTCCGCCGAACAGTCCCCCCAACCGCGACGAGCGCCTCGTCGGCGCTGACCGTCGAGTCGGTCAGACTCGCGGTGCCCAAGGGGGCGACACCTGTCGTACCGGGGGCGTTCACCGTCACGCCGGTCACCATGTCGGACGCGCCCACCCCGGCGATGATGCACGGGAAGTTACTCGACGAGCTGGTGGCGGTGACCCCGGGCCCAGCCGCGAAGGCGCGGACGCCTCCAGGAAGGCACACCCTGTCGTGGAGGTCAACGCGAGGTCGGTCGCCATGACGGCGCCGTCCGCCCGCAATGCCGAGCTGTTCGCGCTATTGCTGCGAATGTCGAGATGGCTGATCGTTGTCCCAGCCCCGGCAGGCGGGATCCACACGGTGATCCCCGATTGGTTGGTGATCACGGGCCGCGGTTCGTCGGCTGGCGCGAAGATGTGCAGCGGCACGGTCACGACCACCTGCTCGGGGTAGGTGCCGGGCATCACCTCGATGAGGTCGTCCGGGTTGCTCTGATTCACCGCCGCGTTGATCGACGTGAAGTTGCAGCTCGAGGCGCACACGGTCCAGACCACCGATGCCCGGGCCGCGCCCGGGATGACCAGCAGACCTGTCACGAGCAGCACCGCCACGAGCCCGCGCATGACGATCATCGTCACTTCCGCCGCACGGGTTCGATTGTGTATGGCGTTGGAATTCGTCGTAGTGGTCATGAATGCCCCCTTGTGTCGAATCGGGTCAGGTCTCCAGCCGTTAGGACACGATGGCGATCGCTTCGACGTACTCCGACGGCACGGCAAGGGACGGCCCCGGTTCCCGATCGTGCCGGTCCGCGAGCGCCGCGAGGTCTACGCTTAGGCGGTCGCGGCCGCTCTCGTCGAGCGCGTCGAACGCCTTGCGCACCGGGCCGTAGTAGTCGCGGAAGACCTCGACGAACTCGGTCGGGGAGCGGAAGCGAAACACGAACTCGCGCGGCGTGAGCGTCAGCTCCTCGACCGCTCGGCCGAAAAGCTGTTCGAGGTGCTTCTCGGTGCCCCACAGACCCGGGGGCCGCAGCCCCGCCGGCGTGGGCACGTGGGCGGCCACGGTGCGGAACATCGCGCCGACGAAGCCGGCGGGAGTCCAGTTGGCCAGAGCGATCTTTCCCCCCGGCCGACACACGCGCACGAGTTCGGCGGCGGCCTGCTCGTGGTCGGGTGTGAACATCACACCGACGCAGGACAGCACCGCATCGAACGAGTCATCCGGGTAGGGCAGCTGCTCCGCGTCGCCTTCGGTGAACATGACGCTGAGGCCCTCCGCGGCGGCACGCTCGCGACCGCGCTCGAGCAGCGCCTCCACATAATCGACGCCGGTCACCTCGCAGCCGCACCGGGCCGCCGCAATCGCCGCATTGCCGGTGCCGGTCGCTACGTCGAGCACGGCGTCGCCCGCGCACAACCCGGCCGACTCGACCAGTCGCTCGGCCATGAGCGCGATCCGCGCGGCGATGGCGCCGTAGTCCCCGCTGGCCCAGGTCCAGCGTTGCCGTTCCTTGATGGCGGACAGATCGATATGCGTCTCGGTAGCGGTCATATTGTGGCCTCCTGTAACTAGGCGTTTATGCGTTGAGCACTTCGTGGCCGGCGATGCTTTCACCCGCGGGCTGGCCGGTCTATTGGGCAAGCGCCCGATTTCTCGGGTCCCTTAATTCCTTAGGGATCGCGCCCGGCTTGGGATACTCGCGCTGTGGGGAGGATCTCTTGCCCGGACTTCATCGGCCGCGTCACGGAGCTGGAGACCTTGGACGCTGGGCTCGAGCGAGCGCGAGCAGGAGACACGCCGACCGTGCTGGTCGGCGGCGAGGCCGGCATCGGCAAATCGCGGCTGGTGAGCGAGTTCTCACGGCGGGCGCGTCCCGAGGCTCTGGTGCTGAGCGGCGCCTGCGCCCCGTTCGGGAGCAGCCCGCCGCCGTTCACACCAGTCGTCGAGGCGCTGCGCGCCTACGCCCGCAGCGCACCTGACGAGGAGCGCGCGCGCCTATCGGCCACGGCTCCGTCACTCACGCGGCTGTTGCCCGAGCTGGATATGGAAGGGTCCGCGGCGCGACGGCGCGAGGGCTCGGACGCCGGCCAGAGCCTGATCTTTGGGCAGCTGCTCGGTGTCCTGGAAGATGTGGCGAGCCAGCGGCCACTGGTGGTCGTGCTCGAGGACCTTCATTGGGCCGATCGATCCACGCTCGATCTGCTCGCGCTGAGATCACAGACCGCCCGCGCGGCCCGATGCCTGATCGTCGCCACCTACCGAAGCGACGAGCTCGATCCCGGTCACCCGCTGCGACTCACGCTCGCGGAGCTTCAGCGCAGCGGCCAGACCGACCGGCTGGAGCTGATCCGCTTCGGCCGCGATGAGCTGGTCGCGCAGCTGACCGGAATTCTCGGCCGTCTCCCCGAGTACGCCCTCGTGGAGGAGATCCTGGAGCGATCGGAGGGCAATCCCTTCCTCGCCGAGGAGCTTCTCGCCGCGGCGAGCGAGGCGCCCGGGCGCGCGCCGAGAAAGGTCCGCGACATCGTGATGACCCGAGTCGAGACACTGTCCGAGCCGACGCAGCGGATGCTCGGCGTTCTGTCGGCGGCACGCCACTCGATGACCCACGACGACCTAGCGACCGTCGCGGACATCTCCGAGGACGAGCTCGAGCGCTCGCTGCGCGAGGCGCTGGCGCGCCACGTACTCGTACGGACCGACGAGGACGCGTACGCGTTCCGTCATGCGCTGATGCGCGATGCGACATACGACGCGCTCCTCGTGGGGGAACGCCGCCGACTGCATCTCAGGCTCGCCCGCGCGCTCGACTCGGGACGGACGTCCAGCGTTGATTTGCGGTCCCAGCTGCTCGCCGATCGAGCCCACCACTGGTACCACGCCGGCGACTGCCCCGGGCGCTGCAATTGGCGGTCGAGGCAGCCTTGGCGGCCGAGGAGGTCTACGCCCACGCCGAGGCGCTCACGCAGTACAAGCGCGCCCTCGAACTGTGGGACCTCGTCGAGGACCCGGGGCAACTCGCGTGCATGGACGAGGCCGCGCTGAGAGCAAGAGCGGCCGAGGCCGCGAGCGCCCTCGGCGAGCCGCTACGCGCCGCGCACATGATCGAACGCGCGCTCGAGGACGTAGATTCGGCCGCCGACCCCATCCGCGCCGGCTTGCTGCGCGAGCGTCTCGGCCGATACTCGTGGATCGGTGGCGATATCGCCTACGCGCTGGCGGCCTACGAGGAGGCGGTCCGAGTGATCCCGGGCGCGCCGCCGTCGGCCGAGCGGGGGCGAGCGCTCGCGGCCCTAGCCCACGCACAGTTCATCGCCAACCGCTATCGATCGCCCACGCCCTAGGCGCGGAGGCTCTGGAAGTGGCCCGTGCGATAGGAGCGCAGACCGAGGAGGCCCGGGCGCGGGCCACACACGGAGCCGCGATGGCCGCGCTCGGGGATCGTCCCGCCGGACTCCGGATGGTGAGAGAGGGCCGCGCGCTGCTCGAGCGTACGCAGGCCCCGCCCGACCTCGTGTTCGTCACGTATTCCTACGAATCCGGCGCGCTCGCCGACGCGGGCGAGTTCGAGGCGGCGGTCGACTCGGTGCGTCCCGGCATCGAGCTGATGCGCCGTCACGGGATGCACCGTAGCCACCAGTCCTGGCTCGAGGGCGTGCAGGCTCACGCGCTGGTCAAGCTGGGCCGGTGGACTGAGGCGGCTGCCCTCATGGACGCCGCGCTGCAGCGTGGGCCGGTGGGCATCACGCGCCGGATGGTGCAGCTGCAGCGTGCCGAGCTTCAGTTGGGCCGCGGCGAGATCGCCACGGCCGCGGACGCGCTCGCGGACGCACGTCGGGCAGCCGAGGGGGACCATCCGTTCGCCGGAAAGCTGTTCGAGCTCACCGCCTGGCTGGCCGAGACCCGCGGCGACCTCGCCGCCGCGCGCCTGAGTGTGACCCGCGGCCTCGCGGCCCTCGACGGCCTCGACGACCTCCAGGCGAGCGCCTGGCTGTACTGGCGCGGCCTGCAGGTCGAGGCCGACCGAGCCGAGCACGCCCGCGCTCACCGCCGCCGCGCCGAGGCCGCCTCGGCAGTGCAGGCCGGCGAAGACTTGCTCGCGCGAGTCCTCGCACTCGGCGCTTTGTCGACGGCCCGCGGGCTGGCCGAGCTGCCGGCGCTCGAGCGCTGCTACGGCGCCGAGCTCGATCGCGCCGCAGGCCGTGCCGCGACCAAGCCGTGGCTCGCAGCCGCGGCCGCGTGGCAGGGCCTGCGCGAGCCCTACCCGCAGGCATGCTGCCTCGCACGCGCGGCGGAAGCAGCGCTGGCCGAGCGCCGGGCCAAAGCCGAGGTCGTCTGTTGGGTGGACTCAGCCCAGGAGATCGCGGCCGACCTTGGTGCCGCGCCGCTCCTCCGCATGCTCGAATCGATCACGCTGCGCGGCCGGTTGGCTAGACCACCGCGTTCCGCTGAGGCTCCTCGCGAAGCGTCGTCTCGGCCCTCGGCCTGACACCTCGTGAAGTCGACGTACTGCGGCTCGTCGGACAGGGCTACACAAACGCCAGAATCGCCGACACGCTGTTCATCAGCCACAAAACGGCAGCCGCCCACGTCTCAAACATCCTCAGCAAGCTCGACGTCGGCCGGCGCGCCGAGGCGGCCGCGATCGCATCGCGACTCGGCCTCGACGAGCCCACTACCCAGCGCACGACATAGCTCAGCGCAGCATCGCCCATGCGCTTCGTGCAGCTCACACGCGAGCGGTCGACGAGCCGGGCTGGCCGAACATCAGCCGTCCCTGCACCAGCTCCACCGCGACGGGAAGCCGGCCAAGGTCCAGTCGGTGCCACGCCTTCGACGCAACTCCCTTCGACACACCGTCGCGTCGCGGCGTCGCTCGCCGGCGAGAGCATCGATGAGCTTGCGTCTCCTCTCGCACATCGTGAGCCCTCCCGTCCCTCGGCGAGCGGTAGTAACGTCGCCGCTGATCCACCCGTCGTCGCTCCGGACGAGTTGCGCTACTCATGGTAGGGCGGCGTCTCGACCGTGCCGCTCCGCCACAATCGCAACAGCGACCTCGCCGGGCCGCTTGCCGGCTACGTCCGGCCAGTTAACGCCGGGAGAGGTCGCAGCGGTCGTGCGCGGTGCTTGCTCACCGCGTCGATGCTCGGCAACCTGCAAACGATCGGGCCGCTTAGCGTTGTGCTCCATTCCTGGAGAGCATCAGCAGCGGCGCCGGCGAGGATCTCTTGTGCTCAGAACGATAGGGAGCAGCGCGTGTGCCGGCAGGGGCGAGATGACTGCGACGCCTGGCCGAGCGACAACCGGGTGACCGAGGTCGCAGCGGCCCCTCGGAACGGCCCGTGCCCACGCAAGACGTGATTATGCTTGTCGGAATCGGCCGCCCAGCAAACCTGGCGCGCTGTCGCAATCGCCCAGAAGGAGTCGCCAGACCCGCAGCCGTCGGGACCATTGCTTCGCCGCTGAAGTGGCCACGCGCGGCGGCGACGTCGCGCTGCTGCAAACGCGTCATCCAGCAGCGGATCCCAGACGAGGCGCGTGGCTCCCTTGGTGCGCCGACGGTCGTCCCGGCGGACGATCGCATTCGTCGGCGGGCCAGGCGCTACCCGGCTTCTGCTTTGGCGACCGAGGGATCGTGCGGTGCGTCGACGTCCGACGACTCCTTAGCGGCGAATCCAATCGCCAGCAGCCGTCGCAGTGATCCTTGGCTAATTGAGACCGTGGCCACCATCGGCATCGAGTTGCGCGGCAAGGCCCCCTACGTCGCAGTCGTGGATGGACGAATTAGACGCCGGCGGCTAGTCAGCCCAAAGACCTCGGCGACGCGAAGTCGAGGTCGTCGTGTGCACGCATCGACTGCGCGGGTGGCGCTGGACTCCTACGCTGCGCGCCGCTCAATGCAGACAGCAGTCGTCATCCTTGAGCCACGGCTCGAGTGCCGAGCTGCAGGAGGCGACTGGAGTCGCTCCGGCGTTTGTGGTCGAGTCGTTTAGCGACCTTGGCGCCAACGTTCGCCAGTCGATTCTGCGCGTCCGTCGCTCCCCGTTCTTGCTTACACCGGTGCAGTTCGAGGGTTCGTCTACGACGTCGAGACCCACCGGCTGCGGGAGGTCGTCGTGGGCAAGGATGCTCCGACCGCGACAGCTGACGAGTAGCGCTGGTCAGGAAGCAGTGATCCAAGGTTTGGATGGCGTCCGACGAGTGCCCGGGGATCGTCTGCGCAGGCATTGCAGCAGCCCGAACAACGCCGTGAGCCAGGCGGCGCTCCCGCATCCGCCGCGAAGAGGAGCAGTCTCGCGGCTCCCGGGGTCGCCATCGACGGCGTTCGCTCAGGCCGGTTCGCGGACGCCCGTGACTGCCAGCGCACCCGCGATCGTGAGACACTTCATATCGTTGGGTAATGGGACTGGCCGTGGGGCGACGGCTCACCGTCTGGGAGATCTGTGCGCGAACGCGACGCCCCGCGTGGGACGCGCTGATTGCGACTTACCCGTACCACCTCTCTCGCCCGTCCAATCGGGCGGCGCTGTCATCACGAACTGATCGGAGTCATCTATGCCGAAGTTGTCTCGCCCGTCTCCTGCGCTGATCGTGGCCGCGATCGCGCTGTTTGTCGCTTTCGGTGGCGGCGCCTGGGCTGCCACCGGAAGCACGAAGTCCGCGCGGTACGCGCGCGCGATGAATTCGAAAGCATCGATTGCCAGCCGTGGGCCTCGCGGTCGCCGCGGACCCCGAGGTTTCCGCGGGCCGCGTGGGTTCACCGGACCGAGTGGGGCCACGGGCGCTACCGGCGGACAGGGTCCCGCCGGGCCGTCCGACGGCTTTGTGATCAACGTCCCGCAGCAGCAGGGGCTAACCGCCGGCAGTGACACCAGGATGGCGCAGCTGAGCCTGAGCGTGGGCGGCTCATACATCCTCACCGCCGCGACGGAACTCGCCGGGAACGCAAGCGCATCCCTGAACCTGGCTAGCTGCACGCTGCTCCAGAACGCCAACCCGGTCGCGGTGGGCTCAGCTGACCTACCCGCTGGGGTCGCGGCGTTCGACGAGGAGATGACGCTCACGGCCGCCGTCGACACCAGCAACGGCACCAACGTCAGCCTGAGCTGCAACCCGGATGGCCTGGGCTTCGCGCGCCATGTCGTCATCACGGCGGTCCGGGTGGGAACGCTGCACACCGAGACGCCGTAGCGCAATATCCCGCCGCGGCCGGATTGCGGTGGTTGGCGCTGTGCGCGGCCGTGTTGGTCAGGCCGCGCGCAGCGCCACCGCCGCGCGTCGCCTATCGATGGTCATGGTCCGGCACGGGCGTCTCATCCGGCGTCGAGGGAAAGTCATTGCGGCTCATTGCGGTCAACAGCTCGAACCGAATACTCGTACTCCGGCTGGTGAAAGGCCGCGGCTTCGGCTACGGGATCTTCCAGGGTGCCGTGGCCGCCGGCTCCCTCGTGTCCGCTCGTCTTTCCGTTGTGAGACGCCGTCGGGCCTGAATCGGGACGCCCCGATCGGGCGGTCCGGTGCGTACGGTGGTCGATCCTCATCGCGACGCCATATCCCTTGCCACGAGCACGTTCAGTGCCGAGCGCGGTCAGCCGGTCGCATCACGGGCCGACGGCATGCGGCCGGCTTCCGGGCCGATCGTGTCTGTCGTTAGGTCGCTCGCTCGTCGTCCTCCGGTCGCCCAGTGCTGGGGTCGCGGAAGTGAGCGATATTCGCTTTGCCACGTCGCTTCGCGTCGTACATCGCCCGGTCAGCGCGGATGAGCATCTGATCAGCGCTTGCGTCTTTGTCGAACACGGCGAGACCCACCGACATCGTGATGGGCCAAATCCCGATCGGGCTGAGTTGCGGCTCGGTGGGCAGTACCGCAACGAGGGAGTGCGCTACGGCCAGTGCCTGCTCAACCGATGCGTGCGGAAGGATCACGGCGAACTCATCACCCCCCAAGCGGGCGAGTACATCGCTTGAGCGCAGCCGCTGCAACATCCGCCGGGCCAGGTCGGCGAGCAGGTCGTCGCCGGCCTTATGTCCGAGTTCGTCGTTGATCTCCTTGAAGTTGTCAAGATCGATGATCAACAGCGCGCCGGGCGGTCGGTACCGGCGCGCGTGAGCCATGTGGCGCTCAAGTTCGCGCTGGAACCCGCGTCGGTTGAGCAGCCCAGTCAGCTCATCGTGTTCGGCCAGCTCGATCAGCCCGCGCTTCGTAGCGCCGCCGCTCAGAGACGTCTTGTACCTGCGCGAGCGCGACCACGTCGCGGTCCGTCGGCTCGCGTAGCGCGGTGGCGTCCAGCTGTACCCAGATCGCCTGCCCGTCGGCGCGCACGTAGCGCATCTCGAGCTGATAGGAGGCAATCTCGCCTGAAACGAGGCGCAGGAATTGCTCACTGCAGACCTCGCGGTCATCTGGGTGGGCGAAGTCGATGATGAGCTTGCCAAGCAGCGTCTCACGGGTCTCGCCGAGCAGCTTCGTCCCCGCGGGGTTGACGTCGAGCAACCGTCCCACGGAGTCCGATAGGTAGGTCGCGATCGGCGCGGACGCAAAGAGCGTGCGAAAGCGCGCATCGGCGACCGCGACCGCCCGCTCAGCTTCGTGACGAGCGGTGATGTCGCTCACCAGCACGAAGAGCCCGCGCACCCGTCCGCCGACGACATCGGGGATGTAGGAGATTTGCGTATGGCGAAGCTTCCCCGACGCCGTCGTGACAGACCGGTCAAACACCTGACGTTCCCCCGCGAGGGCCGCTTCGATAAACGGCCTGTTCTGCTCGTACAGTTCCGGCCCGAGGACGTCACGGACATGGGCGCCGCGGATCTGCTGCGGTGTCTGACCGAAGAATTCCAAGTATTGCTCGTTGGCCAGCCTGTTTCTCAAGTTCGCGTCCCAATACGAAACCAGGGCAGGCAGAGCGTTGAGCATCGCCTGCAGATCCGGCACGACACCGAAATCTTCACCACCAGCGTCCGCAGCCGCCGACCGCTCGTCGCCCATGGCAGTCATGGGCCACCCGCAACCCGCGCCACGGGCGCAGCGCATCCACACCGCTGCACGGCTGCCCTCATGCCCAGGACTGTAGTGGGACGCCGACGCTCCGACCCGGCCACCAGTAATTCCTCGCGGGGCATTCTCCTAGCAGACGATCCCGGCCGCTGGCGGAGAGTCTCGGCCTGACGCTCGCCCTGGCGGACGGTCGTGGAGAACACTCTCGCGCCTGAGAACCGCACACGATCCCGCACCGCTCGCCTGACCATCCCGCGCCAGCCTCTCAGACAAGATCCTTGACCGAACGTCTCGGGCCGGAGGTTCAGGGCCCTCCGCTGAGGCATCCTCGAGTCCGGCTTGTTCGGACTCGGGAAGGCGGCGCCACCAACGGAAGATGAGGCGATTCGTTGCATGTCGGCGCGTGAGGGCGGATCTAGGCTCTCTCCAGAGACGTTCGCCAGCATCGGCGTCGTCGGAGCCGTCGCCTTTTGGCCGCGGTGTGAGCGCCGTTCGCGAGGTTGACCAAAGGCAAGGGTGTTCGCTCGGGGCTAGGCTGATGTTGTGGAGTCCCGGGACCCGAGCGTCGACCGGAGGGAGAAGCGATCCGGCGGCCGTATCTCGGTGCAGACGCTGATCATCGCCAGCGTCGCGTCGGCTGCGGCGTCGTTCGCAGCGTCCCGGATTTGGGGTGCGGGGACGCTCGTCAGCGCGGCGGCCACGCCTGTGGTCGTGGCGCTCGTCTCGGAGTTCTTGCGCCGTCCGGTGCAGACAGTCGCCGAGACCGCGAAGAAGGTTCCGACGGTGCAGGCGTTGCCTGTGGTTCGCAACCGCACGATCGCGCCGCCGAGCGGTTCGACCCGTGTGGAGGACCCCACCGGGGTCAGCATGGACCCGGCGGCCGGTGCCGAGCCGCAGTCGCGCTCCGGGCGGCGGCGCTCGGGTCAGGGCGGCGAGGCTCCCGCCGATGTCACCCCGGTCGTCGATCCGGGGACGACGGAACCGACCGACGCCAGCGCTTGGCGTCTGCGCTGGCGGCTGGCCGTCCTCACCGGGCTGCTCGCGTTCGCGATCGTCGTCGCTCTTTACACGGTCCCGGACCTCCTGGCTGGACATTCGATCGTCGACAACGGCCAGCCGACGACGTTCTTCGGCGGCTCCGCGACGGCGAACAAGAAGGCAAGCCCGACGACGTCGACGGTGACGACCGGCCGCCCAACGGCTGTTACTAAGAGCACACCAGCCACGACTGTCACCAAGACCGCGCCGGCGAGAACGACGACGACCAGCACGACGGGCGCAGCGACTTCGACGACCAGCTCCGCTTCGCCGGCTGGCGCGCAGGGCACCACCACTTCGACCGCTAGTACCGCGTCCGTGCCGTGAAACGCGCGCGGCAGCCACCGCTCGATTCAGGGGCGGGCGGTCGGATCCGTCCCGCCCCGCCCGCTCCGGTGCCGCCAACACACGGCCAGACTTGAGTAGCGCCGTACGTCGCAGCACAGATCGGGGACGCAGTCGTTGCCGCGCTCCTACTGTTGCCTCGTCTTCTACATTTCGACGCAGATCGCGAGGCTGATCCGCTTCACCAAGGTCTTCGCATCGCCCGTCTCCATGCTGGCCCGTCTTCACGATGAGGGTGCATTCGAGAGACTGGTCTCGAAGCTGTGGCTCGCGATCCCGGAGGCGGTCGTGGTGACTTCCGACGACGAGCTGCGCGACGCCACCGGTCGCCTCGGAAAGTACTTCGTCCGCGCCGCCTCCCCGCGCGGTGGGGTCTGCCGTCTGAGCAACACTGGCCCGCTGGCCGGCTAGCTGGACATCGACGAGATCCTCCCCGCACGACAATCGCCCTGGCTGGTACAGCCGTTCGTGGAAGGGCGAGACGGTCTGCAGCTACAGGACGGCCCACGGGGGGCGAGTCAGCTCGCACCTGATGTACGCGGTTGCGGTTGGCGAGGTCTGTCAGCGTTGTAGTTTGGGTGGGCGATGATCTGTCTCGTTCTTGAAGGTGCTGTTCCGGTGGACGTTGTCGGGCAGCTCGTTGATGACATCGAGCATGTGTACGGGGAGTTTTTCCGCGGTCAGCCAGGGTTCGTTTTCGGTACGTTCGGTTATCGGCGGGAGGAGGGGCGGGCGCTCGGGGTGTGGTATTTCGACACGCGCGAGCACCTGCTCGCGGCCTCCGGGGCGATCGCGGGTATGGCTGCGGGATTGTCGGCAAGCCTCGGGATCTCGGTCGCGTCGTTGGAGTTCGACGTCCTTGCTTCGCAGGTTGGTTCTGGAGGGATTCGGCTGTTCGGCGAGGAGGCGAGTCGGGACGACGAGGTGATCGCGCCCGGGTCAAGCTCGACGGCGCCACGTACCGGCGAGACGGAAATGGCTTCGACCGATGCGCCCGAGCTGTTCTCTCGAGACCTCGAGGGCTTCCGCCGTGTCGCCGGTGCGCTCGCGGCGCGTGCGTACGTGAAGGCTCCTGGCGGCGCCCTCGAGTGGGTCCGCTCTGCGACAGCCGAGCGCGACTCGCCGGCGTCAAACGTGGGAGCCACCGATGCGACGGTGCAAGTTCATCCCGACGATCTCGAGACGGTATCAGCGGCCTTTGAGCGCGCGGGCGAGGTCGGAGAGCCGTTTGAGAGCGAGTTTCGGGTGCGGCAGGATGACGGCAGCTACCGCTGGATCGCGTCCCGCGCAAGGCCGATACGGGACACGTACGGACGAGTCGTCCAGTGGGTCGGAACCGTCGCGGACATCGACGAACACAGACATGCGCTCACCGTGTTCGAGACGATGTTCTCGGGGGCGCCGGTGGCTCTGGGGTTCGTCGACCGCGACTACAGGTTCGTCCACAGCAATGAGGCGGGCGCGCGATTGCAGGGGCTCGACGTCGCCCAGCTGATCGGCAAGCGGCTGCCTGATCTGATGTCGGAGGCGTGGCCTGAGATCGAGCCGATCTACCGGCGAGTCCTCGATAACGGCGAGTCGATTGTGGACCTCGAGTTCGAGGCCGAGCAGCCGGCGTGGCCCGGAGAGCAGCGCCACTGGCTGCTGAGCTTCTTTCCGGTGCGCGTGCACGGCGACGTGATCGGTGTCGGCACAGTCGCGATCGACGTCACCGAGGGCAAGCGCGCCGAGCTCCAAGCGAAGCGCCTAGCAGAGCAGCGCCGGCGCGTTCTCGGCGAACTGATCCGCGCTCAGGAAACTGAGCGTCGCCGGATCGCCGCCGATATTCATGGAGACACGCTGCAGGTTCTGGCCGCGGCGCGACTCCGGCTCGAGCAGCTCGGCGACACCTTGCACGGGACTGAGCAGCAGGCCGCTCTCGGCGAGCTCGACTCGGCGCTGGCCGCCGCCCAGCGTCGGCTGCGCAACATGCTGTTCGAGCTGTGGCCCCCGAGCCTGGAGCAGACCGGGCTTCGTGCGGCGGTCGATGAGCTGCTCACCCGACTGGAGCTTGAAAGCAACATCACAGCACGGCTTGAGAGCAATCTCGCGCAGGAGCCGCCGGTCGCGCTTCGCAGCATCGTGTTCCGCGTTGTCGCCGAGGCGCTGAGCAACGTGCGACGGCACGCGTCCGCGACTTCCACCAAGGTGGTCCTGGCCCAGGACGACGGCGAACTGACCGTGCGGGTGATCGACGACGGGATCGGGTTTGACCCCGCCACAGCCCCAGGGCCCGGGCATATCGGCCTGCTCGAGATGCGTGAGCGAGTGGAAACAATCGGCGGCCGGATATCGATTACAAGTGCACCGGGGCGAGGCGCGTGCGTCGAGCTGACGTTCTCGACTGCGCCCTGGCCGCCGGCGGCGTGAAGCGTCCTATTCGAGCATCTTCCGTCGCATCGCTTCGGCAACGGCTGCCGCGCGGTCAGAGACGCCGAGCTTTTCGTAGACGCGTTGCAGATGCGTCTTCACTGTCGTCTGGCTGACGTGCAGCTGTCCGCCGATCTCGCTCGCCGACAGCCCGTCGGCGGTCAGCTTCAGGACCTCGTGCTCGCGCTCGCTGAGCATGGCTTGGCGCGGCTCGCGGCGCCGGATCTCCGCGGCCACGGCGGCCTGGATGTCGCCACCGAGGACCGTCTCGCCACGCGCCACCGCTTCGATGGCTTCGCATATCTCCCGTCCGGACGCATCCTTGGAGAGGTAGCCTGACGCCCCCGCGCCAAGCGCCGCATATACGGTCGGGCTGTCGAAGTGGGCGGACAGGACGAGCACGCGGGTGCCCAGCCGATCGCGGCCGACGGCGTTCGCTACGGCCATACCGTCCAGATCAGGGAGCTGCAGATCGACGAGCGCGACATCGGGTGACAGCGTCCGGATCAGTTCGAGCGCGGCCCGGCCGTTCGCGGCCTCGCCGGCGAACTCGAGTTCGGGGCGGCGCTTGATCGCATCGATCACGCCCGAGCGGTACATCGGATGGTCATCGACGACGATGACGCTCGTTCGCGAACCGCTCGATGAACCCGTCACGAACCGTATTGTGACCTGGAGCGAAGAGCGTGTGCGGCTCCCAGCCCGACCGTTCGGAGGAGTGCGATCGTAGGACTAGCAGCTCCGAAGGACCGCCCAGCCGCAGGAGCTTGAGACGGTGCGAGGGTGACGATGTTAGTCACATGATCACAGACCGCCACGTTCCGAACTCACTGCGGCGAGAGCAGCGCCGGTTTCAGGAGAGCTTCGGAGCAGCCGAGTCGCCGACGTGTCTGTTGACGCCGGACGGCACCGTTCAGAACGTCAATGACGCGTTCTGTCGCCTGTTGTCGCGCACGCGCACGGACACGGTCCTACGCACACTGCTCGAGATTATCGAGTCTCAGGGCCACGATCTCATGTTGGCAATGCTGGATCTGGCGCTGGCGGGCAAGGTGCCATGTCTGAGCTTTCGCACACGCTGCCTGGACGGCACCGGCGTCCCCGTCCCCGTGCACGTCCGGGGCGTGCTCGTGTCCGACAGCGACTCGAGCCCGGTGTGCTTCGTCCTTGAGCTGACCAGGACATGAGCGGAACCTCGCCACAACCAGAAACGCGACTGACCGGCGCCCGGAAGCGCCGTTGAAACCACCAAAGGAGCTAGTGAAATGACCGCCATAGCCAAGAGCAGATTCAGGTTTACGATCGGGCGAAAACTCGGGATTGGGCTCGGCCTGCTGGGCATCTGCCTGGCAGGTGTGATCTTCATCGGAGTCTCCGGGATGGCATCGATGCACTCGGCCCACAACGATGTCGTCAAGGTGGGCGTGCCGAAGCAGTTGGCCGCCGACACGGCGCGTGCGGCTGCCGCCGACCTTCACTTCTCCGAGACGCGGTACGTCCTCGCCGGTCCCGCCAGCCGTGCCGACTATCTCACCGACCGCCACACGTTCGAGCTGGCGCTCAATCACTTGGCTTCATTGTCGACCAGCGCGGCCGATCGGCCGCTGATGGCTGCGATCCAGTCCGCCATAGGCCGGTTTGACCGCGGCGACGCGGCACTGTGGGCACTCGTGCAGGCCAACAACTCCGCCGCCGCCACGAAGCTCGTGGAGGGCTCGCAAAACGACAGCGCCGACGCACTCACCGAAACGTTCAGCAACTACCAGAAGAGAGCCGGAGTTGTCGCCGCGTCTCAGACCACGAAATTCGAATCGGTCGCGTCGTCGTCGCAGACGCTGATGCTCGTCCTCGGCCTGACCGCCGCCGCGGCGTGGCTGCTTACGGCAGCGACCGCCGCATCGGTCGTGCGCCGGCTCTCGCGCGGCGTCAGGGGGGCGCTCAATCGCCTGAGCGAGATCGTCGGATCCGGGTCCACCCGGTTGACGACGGGGCTGCGCGCGCTTGCCGCAGGCGATTTGACCGTCGACCTCCACGCGACCACTGACGCGAAAACCGATTTCGGTGCGGATGAGGTCGGCGAGATCGAGCGCACGACCGAACGCGTGCGCGACATGCTCGTCGAGGCCTACGCCATCTACAACGAGACGACCGGGAAGCTCCGCTCGCTGATCGGCCAGGTGTCGACCACTGCCAACTCGGTCGGCGAGGCCTCCGGACAGATGGCAACGACATCTGACGAGACCGGTCGAGCGACGGCCGAGATCGCTCACGCGATCGAGCATGTCGCGCAGGGCGCCGAGCGCCAGGTGCAGACGATCGCAAACGCCAAGCTGGCTGCTGGCGAGGTCACCGCCGCAGTGCGCCGGAGCGCCGAGCAAGCCGAGCAGACAGCTGAGGTCGCCGTTGTGGCGCGCGAGACCGCCCAGCAGGGCGTGATCGCGGCTGGCCAGGCAAGCGTTGCGATGCAATCGGTCCGAGACTCGAGCGAGGCCGTGACCGAGGCGATTCGCGAGCTCGCGGACAAGTCAGGACAGATCGGCACGATCGTCCAGGCCATCACCACAATCGCCGAGCAGACTAATCTGCTGGCGCTCAACGCCGCGATCGAGGCCGCCCGCGCCGGTGACCAGGGACGCGGGTTCGCGGTCGTCGCCGAAGAGGTCCGGAAGCTGGCAGAGGAATCCCAGCACGCGGCTCAGGAGATCTCCGCGCTGATCGGCGCGATCCAGCACGACACAACGGCGGCGGTACAAGTCGTCGAGGACGGCGCGCGGAGAACCGCCGACGGGACAAGCGTGGTCGAGCAGACCCGCGAGGCGTTCATCAGCATCGATCAGGCGGTCGAGGACATGACCACGAGAGTCGAGGAGATCGCCGCTGCCGCGCAGCAGATCACCACAGCCGCAACAACCATGAACGACAGCATCGACGAAGCCGCCGCAATCGCCGAGGAGTCCTCCGCATCCACCGAGGAGGTCTCGGCCTCGACGGAGCAGACGAGCGCATCAACCGAGCAGGTGGCCGCCGGCGCCGCCGAGATGGCGAACAGCGCCGATGCCCTGCGCGGGCTCGTTGCTCAGTTCAGAATCCACGCAGCAGACCGCGCATAGCTCCACCCTGATGAGAAACGAACGGCCGCGCCGATAATTCGTCGCGGCCGTTCATCGTGATCGGCAGCAGTCCGATGATCTCAATCGGTGCTCGGGGCCGGGCTACGATCCGGTCCTGACCCGCCAGTTGCGCGTCTCTCGATTCTGTCCGCACGAGGTTAGTGACTGAGACGCGGCGACGCCGGCCGCGGAGGCCCTTGACACCGGCTGGAAGCGTCCGCTGATCGATGCTCGCGAACACCCAATCCGATGTCCCGGAGCCGCGTCCAACTGAGCAGTCGGCGTCAGCGGGAGCCGAGCAGGCACTCCAGCGGCTCGGGCTGTCCCTAGCGCGAGAAGGCGGGTGTGTCGCCGGAGCCGACGCGCCCGTTGTGCCGGCGTAGTGCGCCAGCGTGCCACCTCCCCCGGTTTGTTCTACCGCGTTGCTGCTGTCGCTGGCGGCGAGGAGTCGGCCGTCGGGGGAGAACGCGAGGGCTTGGATCGCTTCGAGCTGCCCGAGCGACGGGTACAGGCCAGTTAGCCTGCGTGCCAGCCTCGGCGTGCCGTTCACGCGCCATAGTTGGACGATGCCGGAGTAACCGGCGACGGCGAGTTCGGGGCGGGTGGGCGACCACGCTAGCGTTGTGATCGCGGCGCCCTTTGGTCTGATCGTGAACGATGCTTCTCGGTGCAGCGTGTGAGTGGAGAACAGTCCCACGGTGGAGCTGCCGAGGCGAACCGCGAACATGGTGCCGTCTGGTGACAACGCCAACGGTGGGGCGAGCGGCGAAACCGCCGAGCAGCAGGGGGATGGCGCGCCGAGCGCGAACCGGCGTCCGAAGCTCCGCTCGCCGGTCAGGTCCCATTCGAGCAGCACGCCGCCGTTCGAGGATGAGTAGAGCGTGGTTCCGTCCGGGCTGAACGCCACGTATTGCACCTGCTCTGCCGGAGCGGTCAAGACCTCGGCGGGCCTTGCGGTCTGTGGGTGCCAGACGAGCACTTTGTTGTCAGTGCCCGTGCTCGCGAACACGCGATCGTTGGAGGAGTAGCTGACGGTGGTCACCGGGGTGCTGTGCGCGCCGATCGTTAAGTGCGCATCGCCCGTCGACGGGTCGACGAACGACACCCGACCGGTTCGTGAGCCGATCGCGATCGCGCGGCCGTCGGGGCTGATCGCGGCGGCGGACGGCGCGACCGGCGCCGGCTTGATCCACACGGAGCGAAGCCGGCGAACCCGGCTCGCGTCGAACACGCTGACGCTGTGCGCGTCGACAATGAGCAGGCGGGCGCCCGAGTCGATCATCCTCACCGCACGGACCGCTCCCGAGTCGATCCCTGTTGTCGACAGCAGCCGCCCGCTTGGCAGCGACCACCGAGCGAGGTACGTGGCTCCAGGAGCCTTGGCGACGCTGTTGGGTTGGGAGGCATCCTGCAGATCGGCGCGATGCGCACGCGCGTGGATCGCCGTGACGCGCGTTGCGTGATCGTGACGATGGACCCGCACAGCGGCGAGCGTGACCCGGCGATCCTGCGCCAGATCGTCCGCCAGCGAGATGGCTGCGCAGGTGTCTACGGAAGCACCGTTACGCCGGGCAGGGTCGCAGTCGGCGATGACGTGCTTTTCGACCCGGCCGGGGCGGGGAGCTGAGTTGTAGACGCTCGTATTCGAGGATGGCGCTCGTCTGCTTGGCGTTCGGTCAGCGTCCGTGACAGAGACGCCGATGGCCGCCGCGCGATGGGCGCCGCGCCGCCTTCCGGGTGTCTCGCTCAGCGATTGGCTCGCGGACGCGCCCCGCCGGTTGGTATGCCGGCGGCCGGCACGCGCCGGGCGGCGGTCGGGATCCGAAACTCCGCGCTGTCGGGTGCGTGTTCAGCGCTGGCTGAGGAGCTGCTCGAGGCGGTCGAGGATCACGTCGAGCCCGAAGAGGAATTCGCTGTCGTAGTCGTAGCCGGTCTTGGCGACGTAGCCGCCGACGACCTCGACGAGATGGGGGTAGTCGGAGAGCGCGTCTGCGTACTCGACCATCTGTCGCTGCGCCTCGGCGGCGAAGTCCTCCGGCGTGTGCGAGGACATGTCGCTCTGCTGGAGGGCGAAGCCGTAGATGTAGGCGTCCTGGACCGACATGGCGTGGACGGTCATCTCGATGGAGAAACCGGCGGCGCGAAGGCAGCCGAGGACGGCATTGTGGATGTGGAGGTTGTTGGGCCCGTGGGTGGTGCGGCCCTCCATCTCGCCGATCGCCCAGCGATGCCGGTTGAGGGCCTCACGGGTCGAGGCCGCACGCTTGCGCAGCTCGGCCTTCCAATCTCCGTCGGCCGCGGGCGCGTCGATCTCGCTGAAGACGATGTCGACCATCCCGTCCAGAAGATCGGTCTTGTTGGCGACGTGGTTGTAGAGCGACATCGCTTCGACCCCGAGCTCCTTGGCGAGCTTGCGCATCGTCAGTTCGTCGGCGCCGCGCGCGTCGGCTAGGGCAATCGCGGCACGCAGAACCCGCTCTCGGCTGAGCGGCGTCCGTCTCGGCGGGGATTCTTGGGTCGTTGCGGCCATCTCGTCGCGTCCTTCGGTCGCCGACAGCGTAAATCGCGAACCGGCAGCCTTGACTTACTTACAGCGTAAGTGTATAACTGCGCCGGTCAACTTACACCGTAAGTCCCACAGAATCAACGAAAGGACGGACCGGATGTCCAAGCGCCACTCGATGACCACCCTCACGCGGTTGGTTCTCGGCCACAAGAAGCTCGTCCTGGGACTCTGGCTTGTCCTGGCGATCGGCGGGTTCGCCGCCATCAAACCCGCCGGCGACGCTCTCTCGACATCGTTCAACATCCCTGGTAGCGAGGCATTCCGTGCCAACAGCCGCATCGCAGAGATCTACGGCAACGGTGGTGACGTCGCTCCGATCGTCGTTGTTGTGACGCTGCCGAAGGGCAGCTCTGTTGATTCCGCCGGCGTTGGCCGCGAGCTCACAGCCGCTTTCGGCAAGGTCAAGACTGCGCTACCTCACGCGCGACTGGCCTCCTACGCGTCGACTCACGATCGGGCTTTCGTCTCGAAGGACGGCCGGACCACGTTCGCGCTCGTCTCGATCCCGGTGTCCGGCGGAGTCGACCCAGGCCAGAGTGAGGCCCGTACGGCCCAGGCCGCGTTGGCCGGCATCGACGTCGGCGGAGCGCCGGTCCGGGTCACGGGGCTGGACGCTCTGCGCGCCGCTGCCGCTGACGGCAACAAGGGCGGCGGCGCGAGCCTGGCCATCGAGGCGTTGGTTGCCGGTGGCGGTGCCCTGCTCGTGCTGGCCTTCGTCTTCGCGTCGTGGATGGCGATCGTCCCACTGCTGACGGCCATGATCGCGATCCCGACGACCTTCCTGCTGATCTGGCCGCTGGCGAGGGCCACTGACGTGTCTGTGATTGTGAAGTTCCTCGCCGCGCTGATCGGACTGGCGATCGCCATCGACTACGCGCTGCTGGTCGTCGTGCGCTGGCGTGAAGAGCGCCTGCGCCCTGGGACGAGTAACGAGGCGGCGGTCGTGGAGGCCATGCAGCACGCCGGGCGTGCGGTGGTCTTCAGCGGCTCCACGGTCGGCATCTCTCTCCTGGCACTCGTCGTCTTACCGGTGCCGTTCCTGCGCAGCCTCGGCATTGCCGGCATGCTGATACCGCTGGTCAGCGTCGCGGTGGCGGTGACCCTGCTGCCTGTCGTATTGGCAACGATCGGCCCGCGGCTCGACCGCCGTCACACAGGCCGAGAGGATCGGGTCGGCCGCGGGTGGTCGGCCTGGGCTCGCGGCATCGTGCGCCACCGCGGAGTCGCGGCCGTGACGTCGATGGCCGTCTTGGGTGCGCTCCTGGTTGCGGCGTCCTCGATCCACCTCGGCAACCCGCGCGCCGACTCGCTGGCCCAGTCAGGCACTGCTCGTGTGGGGCTGGATCAGCTGACCGCTTCGGGCATCGGCACGGGGCCGCTCTCGCCGTTCGAGTCGCTGGTTCGCTCAGGCGATCCTGAGGTGGTCGCGCACGCCTTGGCCAAGGTCGACGGCGTGCAAAGCGCGGTCGCACCGGCCGACTCGCGGCGCGAAGGGACTGCCGTCATAACCGTCATCCCGACCGCCGACGGCAACTCGCCCGAGGGCCGTGTGACGCTCGACCGCATCCGGGCTGCCACTCAAAACCTGCCTGCGGATGTCGTGACCGGAGGTGCCGCGGCGCAGAGTGCCGACTTCCTCGACTCGGTCTACGGCAACTTCCCACTCGTCATCGCGCTCATCAGCGTCCTGACGTTCCTGCTGCTGGCGCGGGCCTTCCGTTCGCTGATCCTGCCGCTCAAGGCCGTCTTGCTCAACCTGCTTTCGGTCGGGGCCGCGTGGGGACTGATGGTTCTCGTCTGGCAACACGGCTGGGGATCGCACACCATCTGGGGCATCGGGGCCACCGGTTCGATCAACGTCGAGATGCCGATCGTCGTCTTCGCCTTCCTGTTCGGCATCTCGATGGACTACCAGGTGTTCATCATCAGTCGGATGCGCGAGGCATACGACCGGACCGGCTCCACAGAGCAGGCCGTCGTCGAGGGGATCGGCCGCACCGGGCGCCTGGTGACTAGCGCAGCCGTGATCCTCGGGCTTGCCTTCGTCGCCATGAGCGCCGGCCCCGGGACCGAGGCCAAGATGTTCGCGACCGCCTTGGGCGGCGGCATCCTGCTGGACGCCACGCTCATCCGCGGAATCCTGGTACCGGCGCTGGTCGCCCTCCTGGGCCGCTGGAACTGGTGGCTGCCGGGTCGCTCAGCACGGCTGCTCCGCGTCGAACCCTCAGGGATCATGCCCGAGACTGAGGCTGTTCCCCAGCCTGCCTAATGACGCGAACGAGCCTACGCCGGACGCCAGAAACGAAGGGCCTGGCATTCACTGCTAGGCCCTTCGTTTCTGGTCGCCCCGTCCGGGAGAGTCGGCCCCCGGCCTCGCCTGGCGACTAGGGCCTGGTCACCGCCGGACTGAGCTCGGCCACCCGCGTCCGTTGGTCCTTACCGTGCGGACACCGAAAATCAGGCCTGACGCCTTCACCATGGTCCCTCGAGCCGCCCCAGATCAGGCGCAGCTGAGTGCGGTGACGACCACGACCGCTGCGACGACTACGAGCATCCCCTAGATCCGCCATCGCCACGCCGCCGATAACACGCGAGCCGCGTCGGCGTCACTCTCGGACCAGATTCGCATGCGTGAAGCGTAATTCTGGACCAGGCTTCAGCCGCACCCTCTCCGTGGTGCCGAGACCCATGTGGTGCATCGTCTCGCTGCTGACGGACACTGGGGCCGCCGGTGGGCGCGCGATGATGGCCTGAATGCAGACTGACGATCCCCACGAGCGCGCCACGCAGGCCCGAGCCGGCCTCGAGCGCCTGGGCATCCCGACGCAGAGCATCAGCGACGAGGTCGCGGTGCACTGGTGGGGCCAGGCCCTCGCCGAACGGAACCCGGCGCCGGCGGTACGGGCGGGTTCCCCGCCAGTGAGCGCCCGGGCGTGGATGGCAGCCGCGCTGACCGTGGGCGGGTTCCGGCAGCCGGAAGATCGTGAGCAGCGCGCGCGACTCGACGACGGCGGCCCCGACGTTCACATGGCCGTACTTGGCTACTACTGATGCGCCACATGAGCGGCGGTCGTCCGCAGGGCTGGACAGACGAGGGCCTCGCCGCGAGAGTGCCTGAGCCCGTCGAGGACTTCGCTCGCGCCCAGCGTGTTCTCGACGAGGTCGCCGTGGAGGCAGGTCGGTCGGCGACGCCCGAGCCGCGGTGGTGGCTCAAGCCCTGAGCACGCGCTCTCGTCACCTGCGATCGTCGCGCCCGCTGCGACCGTCCTGACTGGGGTCAGCTGCTGTTAGGTCGGGCTCACTCGACGTCGGTCAGCGCGAGGCGGATCTTCAATGGCGCGCGTGTAAGAGCGACATCTGCTGCAGAGCTCCTGTCCAGGTCGCGGCAAAGGGGAGCTTGAGCGCAGGATTCCGGGAGACCTTCTGCGACTCTGTATGCGGGTCAACTGCCGCTTCGATTTCAGACGCTGTGGTGTCGCTCCGGCCGACGTTCGCTGAGCGTTCGACATCTGAGGCGCTCCCGGCGTCGGAGCGGACCGCCAGGCGGACGCCCGGAGCGTCCGCTGGTCGACCTGTCAGCGGACGACCGGAGGCGCCGCGTCGAGGAGTGCGCAGAGCTCGTCGGTGTCCGCGATGATCGCGTCGCCGGCGAAGCGAATACTTTCCAGGGCGCGCTCTCCGGCCACTTGGTTGCCGGCGCCGCATGCGTCGCGGACCACGATGGGGATGTAGCCGAGGTCGGCGGAATGGCGGACGGTCGGCTCAATACCGACTTCCATCGCGACCCCGGCGATGAGGTAGGCGCGCACGCCGCAGTCGCGCAGCACGATGTCGAGCGGCGTGCCTTCGAAGGCCGACATCGTGATCTTGTCGAGGATCGCCTCCCCGGCCTGCGGCTCGAGTTGATCCACGAGCTGGAAGCCCGGCGCGTCATGGGGGATCAGCGGGCGAGTGTCCGCAGCGCGGTCCTTGCCCTGCCAGATCTTTGCCTGACGCAGCTGATAGACGCCGGCGAGCTCGACGGGCATGAAGTAATGACGCATGAAGACGGTGCGCACGCCGCGTCCGCGCGTGGCTGTCAGGAGCTTCAGGACGTTGCTCAGCACCCGGTCGCGATCCGCGACTTGGGCGAGGATCCCGGCCTGCATGTCGTAGACGATGAACGCAAGCGTCGCGGGATCCAGCGCGTCGGCAAGTGACTCCGGGACGTCGAGCCCGTTGAACCGGTCCATATGCATACGCTACCGCCAGGCATCGTTGCCGGGGGCGACCTCCCCATCCGGTTCGGCGAGCATTCCCTTGTGCGACGCCAGCGGCGCCGAATCGGAGACGCTGATGGGGTAGTCCGGAGCGTCCGCTGATCCATCCCTTATGGACGCGCGCTTGTCATCACCCTCAACGCGGCTGCCTTGCCTGCAGTACTTCGACTACTTCGGAGGGGTGTGGGGCGGGCGGCGTCCGGACTTCTCGGGAGGCGTGCTGACAACCTTCTCGGCACGCCGAGCGTCCTATGGTTAGAAGCGGGATCGACTTCGTTCGATTCCGAGAGCCCCGAGGATGAAGGGATCGCGCGAGCTATGCCCGACACGGACCGATGAGACTGCCAGTGTCTAAGCGCGGTCGGTATGAGGAGTTCGTTGGCGCCAACGGCGACGGACTGGTCAAGCTCGCCTACGCGATCTGCGGTGATCGTTCTGCGCTATGGCAGCCAGCTCTCCGAAGCTGAGACGGCCGCCACCCTCAGCATATCGATTGGCACGGTCAAGAGCCAGACCGCCCGTGCACTCGCGCGGTTGCGCGAGGTGCTCGCGCCTCACGAGGCGGCCGCCTGCGAAATGGAGCACGCATGACACCGTTTGACGACAACGACCTGATCGACCGGCTGCAGGTCGGGATCGCCGAGCGTCAGTCGGGCATCTCGGCGCCCAAGCGCATCGGCGACAACGCGCGGCGCGCGGCACGCAAACGCACCGCGACGCGGGCCGTGGGAGCCGGCGTGCCGGTGCTCGCCGCGGCAGGCGTGGCGACCGTACTGGCCACGAGCTCGGGCGCAGGGTCTACGGCCGCAGGAGGCCTGCGTGGGCCCTCGCCCCCGATCTCGGCCGTGTCCGGAGGGCCCGTCAAGGTCGAGGAGGCCGCCTACATCGTCAACCGCGTGAAGGCCAACATCGCCAAGGCCAGTCAGGACGGCATGGTCATACACGACTCAGGCTAAGCGGGCGGCAGCGTGAGCTCGGACGGGTCGCTCGTCAACCTCGGATGGAAGCTCGGTGATGTGTACGACTACACCGCCCCGGACGGGAGCGAGTACCAGCGAGAGGTGATGTACCAAAGCGATGGGAGCCCGTACCTCACGATGACCGACCATTACAGCCCCGGCGGCCACGGCACGGTGAACGGCGCCCAGACCATCATCAACCCCCGCAACTACACGTACAGCCAAACGCAGTATCCCGGGATCTCCGACCCCCAGACGGGGGCTGCAACCCCGAACCTGTACAGCAGCCCGTCCGAGGTACAGCAGGCGCTCCAAAGCGGGCAGGTCACCCAGACGAGGACGGCGACGATCAACGGCACGCAGGCGATCGCCCTCTCGATCACGGTGCCGAGCGTGCCGAACGTCGCCCGCGCCCGCCTCACCTTGTACGTCGACGCGCACGCCTACCAACCGCTGCGAACGGTGACCATCTACGACGGCTTGCCCGACTTGGACCTCGCCGACTGGGCGCCAGTCACGGCCGGGAACATTGCCAAGGCCAAGGACGACTCGATTCCGGCCGGGTACACGAAGGTCGACAAGGCGCAGGCCATCCGCTAGGTCCCTCCGTCACCGGGGCCGTGAATCTCGTCGCGGCCCGGTGAGCCGAACGGCGCCGCTGTCCGACAGAGCCGCAGCCAACCCGGCGATCACCGCGCCGGGCTCGGCCCACACGCAGCGCCCCCAGAATCTAGAGCCAGGAAGGACGCATCATGTACAGAGCATTTCCGAGCCCCCGCGCGGCGGTATTCGCCGGCGTGTGCGCTGTGGCCGCGCCAGCGGCGCTCGCCACCGCCTCGCCCCCCGCCCACACACAGGCGACGACGACGCTGGCCGGATCCGCCGCGCACCTCACGAGCGCCAGCGCTGGCGTCGGCGCCCTCTCGGGGCCCGAGAGCAAGACCATAGAGCTGTGGATGGCCGGAGACCAGCAGGCCGCGCAGCGGTTCGTCGACGCGATCAGCACGCCAGGGTCGCCGAGCTAGGCCGCGGTCCCGGTGTGCGGCTACTCGGCCAAGCAGATCCGGGCCGCCTACGGACTGACCTCGGCCAACACCGGCAAGGGCAGGAGGATCGCGCTGATCCAGATCGGCGCGCCGGACAAGAAGATGTTTCAGAGCCTCACCCGTTATGCGAAGGTCAACGGGCTGCCGGCGCCGCGCGCCGGCCAGTACCGCGAGCAGGTAATCGGCAACCACAGCAAGCGCGTCAACGGGGCACTCGAGGAGGCGGTGATCGACTCCGAGGCCGCATACGCGTGGCGCCTCGCGCCAATCAGCTGGCGATCGACGGCGATGAGTGCGACAAGCGCGAGCACGGCGACCAAGCGCTGTTCAACGCCTTGCTGGCACCGCTGACCGGCAAGCGATCCCACGCGAGCGCCGCGATCGAATCCGTCTCCTATGGCTTGAACACCACCAAGGAGAGCACCACGCCGGCTTCGCACCTGAAGACCTTCCACGCGATCGCGTTGCGCGCCGCGGCCGAGGGCGTGAGCCTGCTGATCTCGTCCGGTGACGATCCGGGCATCGAGCCGCCCGCTTCGGATCCGAACATCACCGCCATCGGCGGCACGACGCTCGGCATCGGCGCCCACAACGAGCGCCTGTTCGAAACGGGCTGGTCGGCCGCCTTCGGCGAGCGAACGGGCACGAGCGGTCCCTGGCAGGACAACGGGATCCTGCTTGCCGCCAGCGGCGGGGTGAGCACCGTCTTCGAGGAGCCGGGCTACCAGCAGGGCGTCGTCCCGAGCTCGATGGCGCTCAGCCGCGCGGGCAGTCCCGGGCGGACGGTGCCAGACATCTCCGCCGACGCGGACCCCGCGGCGGGGATGCGGTTCGGACTCATCATCACCCACTCGAACGGGAAGACGACCCCATACACGCCGTACACAAACGCCGGGACGAGCATGGCAACGCCCCTGATCGCCGGGATCGTCGCCGATGCCGAGCAGGGCCTGCCGAGAAACTTCGGGTTCCTCGACCCTCTGCTCTACTCGCTGGCCGGAAGCGACGCATACCACGACACCCTGCCGCTCAGCTCGTCCGATCCCCAGGTCTACCGTGCCGTTTACACCACGGGCGAGACCGAGATCAACCACAAGTTCGCGCCCGGCTTCCTGGTCAGCGTCAACGACGCCCAGGACCCCACCGGCACCGACCAGGTCACCACACTCGGCTACGACACGATGACCGGACTCGGTACCCCGAACGGCTCCGCGTTCATCGAGGCGCTGCGAGCGGGCAAGTAGCTTAGGGTCGTTGACGTCATCGCACTCGTCGAGCAGTCGCGGGAGAGGGCTCCCCCCACTCACCACCACCGCGGCCGCCGGCGACGAGTTCGCGTAGCCCAACCTCTTCGGCGAGGCCGGACGGTCCACCGCGCCTGCCGCTGGAAACGAAAGCAGACACTGGCCCGCACGAAGTCTTTCCGGCTCTTCGCAATAGCGGTCGGCTGTCTTCGGGCCTGCGTTCGCTGATCGTTCGCTGATTGAGACGGCGAGTGCGCCCGGATCCTGGGTGTTCGATCAGCACCACCCTGTCGCCCTCGTCGTCCGCTTGCGAACGCGGCGAGCGACTATCGAGCGTCGCAGCTTGGGCGTGCGCCCGCCTGAATTCCGCGCAGAGGAAGGCCGCTCCGGTTGGGCACAATGCGTCAGCGACCACACCGACCCTGCCCTGGGGAGGTCACGCACGACCCGGACGCTCGTAGCGCGCGGAGCGAGAGCGCGCTCAGCCAGCCAAATCCGGTGGCGACCGATATGCGGTGAAGGACACCACCCCATGCAGCAAGTCGCGGCGCGACCTCCAGCGCGAACCGCATCTCCCCCCGCACCGCGATCACCCGGCGCACGAGCCGCTGGCGATGTCCGCCGGCCCGCGTGTCCCAGACGGGCATGAAATCCTCCACCTCCCCGACCCCCTCCGGCGTGAGGAACCGAGTGATCAGCACATTCGTATCCGGGAAATACAGTTGGCGCGCGGTCGAGGCGCCCCCTTGCGGCGAGATCCGGTAGTGGCCACCCCGACGCGCGTCGAGGATCGAGGCGAACACGCTCGGCGAATCAAACCGACGGCAGGAGTACCAGTCGACGGTGCCGTCGCTGCCCACCAGCGCAACGCTGTGCAGGTCACCGATCAGACCATGATCGGCAATCGGCAGATATTCGCTCACCGATCCATCCTCTCGATTACGATCCTACGCCGCTCTCGCCCGCCACGGTCACGGCCTCAGGCAGCGTGTGCTGCGGCCCTCGGTCGGACTTCCGATCAACCGATCGGCGCAGTCAGCGCCTCGACCGTGTTCGCTGAGGATGGGTATTGCGACGCCGGCTCGGCCGCTCCGCACGCCCCGATGGGACGTTCTCGGCGTGCGCTGGTGGATCGTCAATCGGGCGCGTCAGCGGTCGATACGCGCCCAGGTCCCCGCCTCGTCCGCGCCATCGTGAGTCTCGAGTTCCGCGCGCGGCGGGTCGCTCGTCAGTCGGGCGAGCTCCATGTCCCGGTGCGAAACGAGGTGTCCGCGTCGGGTCTGCTGCGACGCCGTCAGGTCGGGCTTGTGGAGATCGTGACCGACATGTCGAGCCCACCGGCGGGTCGTGGGCGAGCGGTGATCGTGGCGTTATGCGCGCGGGCGATCGCGCTGGCGATCGAGAGGCCGAGCCCGACGCCGTCGGAGGAGTTCAGACGCTGCTCGGCGCGGGCGAAAGGCTCGAACAGGGTTGGGATCTGCTCGACGGGGACGCTTGGCCCTGTGTTGGCGATCTCGAACACCGCGCCGTCGGCTTGCTGGATCGTGCGGATTCCGATCCAGCCACCCGGGTTGTTGTGGCGCACCGCGTTCTCGACGAGGTTGGCGATCATGCGCTCGAGCAGCACCCGATCGCCGCGGGCCGGCGCGGGCCCGAGCGTGGCCTCGACCGTGATACGGCGCTGATCGATCGCCGCGCGGGTGGCGTCGAGTGCGTCCTCAGCGGCTGTGGCCAGATCAATCGGTTCCTCGGTCGCCGGGCCGAGCTCACTGCTAGCGAGCGTCAACAGCGCCTCGACGGTGGCTTCGGCCCGCTCGAGCGATCGTTTGACCCGGACCGCCATCTCCTCTAGCTGATCGGGTGTCCTGGTCGGCTTGGAGAGCGTGACCTCGATCGCTGTTCGCATCGCGGTGAGCGGCGTGCGCAGCTCGTGCGCCGCGTTGGCGACGAACCGCTTCTGGCTCGTGAACGCGGCATCGAGCCGCTCGAGCATCACGTCGAAGGTGTCGGCCAGCTGCTTGAACTCGTCATCGGGGCCGGTGAGCGCGAGGCGCTGACCGAGCCGCAGCTCGGAAGCCCGCCTGGCGGCCTCGGTAATCGAACGCACCGGCCGCAGCGCCCGCCCGGACGCCAGCCAGCCAAGCGCGCCCGCGGCGATTGTCAGGATCCCGAGGCCGATCGCTGAAGCGATCCGCAGGGCAGCCAGCGCGTCCCCGCGCGCCTTGGGGCCAGCTCCGACGGTGTCGATCAGGTGGTTGCATTTCGCGAGCAGCGACGGAGACGCGGGCAGGGGTTTGCACAGGCCCAGCAGCGCGTCGTCCTGTGGCGTAAGCATCTTCGGCGGTGGCGCCGGGCGCGGAAGCAACACCGCAGCCGCCAGTGTGTACGTCAACGCCAGTAGCACCACGCCGACCAGCAGGAACAGGACGGCGTAGAAGACGGCGAGCCGGGTGCGCATCCGCCGGGGCCAAAGCCGCCGCACCGCGACGGACAGGGCTTCGGACGTCATCGCACCCGGTAGCCGGCGCCGACCACCGTTTCGATCACACCGGGCTCGCCCAGCTTGCGCCGCAACCGCCCGAGCGTCACCGCCACCGTGCGCGTGAACGGATCGGCGTTCTCATCCCACACCCGCTCGAGCAGCTCCTCAGCGCTGACCACGGCGCCGTCGCCCGCCAGCAGCACCTCGAGCACACCCAGCTCCTTCCGCGTCAACGAAAGCTCCCGCCCCGCCCTGGTCGCGCGCCGCCGCGCCCTGTCGAGCACCAAATCGCCCTTGACCAAAAGCGGCGGCCCTGTCGGTGCGCGGCGGGCCAGAGCATGCACCCGCGCGACCAACTCCTCGAACGCAAACGGCTTGCCGCCCACCCGACTCAGGCTCAAACGCTGCAAGTTGCGGTGAACTTCGCCGACTGCATGCACTCCCACGCGGTACCCTTCCCCGACCCAACAACCTCTCCGCGCGGATACAAGAGTGCGTTCGCCCCGAACTCCACGCTTGCGCAGTCGCCCGCGTTCCAATCGGCGTACAAGACCTGCCGGCGCCTGCTGCCGAACGACGGCGCACCAAGCCAGAGCACGGCGCACAGTCAGGCGCAGATCGCCGCGATGCTGGGGTTCGCTCGCTGCATACGCAGCCACGGGTTCCCGAGCTTCCCTGACCCGAACAGCAGCGGCGAGTTGACCCACGAGATGGTCGCCAGCGCGGGGATAAACCTGCATCAGCCGGCGGTGCAGCAGGCCGGCGACGCGTGTGTCGGTGTGACCCACGGGGTCATCACCATGGCGATCGTGGCCCGTTTCGTCGCGGGCCAATAGGCGGTCGATTCGGGAGGGGCCGTCGGGAATGGGCGGTGGCACTCTGACGACTCTTGCCAATGACCTCTCCGAAGCCGACCGGCGCTTCATCGCCTACGCAGCTCACGGACTGCGTGGCTCGATCGCCCTCCAGCTCACGCTTGCGGAGACGACGCTCGCCGACCCCAACGCAGACACAGCCGCCCTGCGGGAGATGGGCGAGGGCGTCCTCGCCGCCTGCGAGCGGCAAGCTCGGTTGCTCGAAGCGCTGCACACCCTTGCTCCGAAGCGAGCACGGACATCTGCGACGCGAACCCGTCGACCTTGCCGCAACCGCCGCCGAAGTCTTACAGACCTACCCGCAACATCGACTCACGCAGACCACGACACTCGAGCCCGCCCGAACAACCGGCGACCCGCAGTTGCTCGAGCGCCTCATTGCCAACCTGATCGCCAACGCCATCGCGTACCACGCTCCCGGTGGCCGGATCGACATCGCCACCTACACGGCCGCGGGACGTGCCATCTTCACGATCGCAAACACCGGACCCGTCGTCCCACCCGGCGAGCTCATCCGCCTCTTCCAACCGTTCCAGCGACTGAGCTCTCGCGCAGGGCCCTCTGCCAACGGGATCGGGCTCGGCCTCGCCATCGTGCAAGCGATCGCCAACGCGCATGCCGCCACCATCAACACACAAGCCCGAACCGGCGGCGGCCTGACGATCGACATTGACTTCCCAGCCTCCACGCGACCGAATCGCTCGTCGCTTAGAACTGACGCGGACACCGTGCTCCCCGCCGCGATGCCAGCGCCACGACGAATGCGAGTCTCGATCAGAAAGCGTGGCCAGTCCCGCACGCCGCCAAATCTCGCGACGCCCGCCGCGTGCGTAGATCCTTGGGCAGTGAGACGCCGATGCGGTTGATCGGTGATTTGCCGTAGCCGGTCGCGGACATGCTGCGGTGATCGCCGCAGCTGCGCACGCCGATCTTCCCAGCAAGGCAAGAGAGCGAACACGGGGACCATCACGATGACGCAGTCCGCCGCCCACATGAAGATCGCTGTGCCGCCGCGCGATTGCAGGCATGAGAAGCATCACGGCGCGTGCCCGTGCTGTCAGCGTCATCAGAAGGCCCGCTGGAACGCGCAGCTTGATCAGGTCGCACCCGTTCGGAGCTCAAACCCGCTCCGGCTCGTCGCGATCCCGGCCTGATTCTCAACGCAGCGAGCGGAGCTCGCCTCTGAGATTCTCCTCGCGCCAACGTTCTCTCGTGCCTGCCCGGCCTGAAAAGCGGAAGTCCGCCCGCGGCGGCGACGGAACGCCCCGCCCACTGGGCGGCTCCTCAGATCGTGCGCACGATCGCTCATCGCGTGAAGGGAGGCGCTAGGACGACCGCCGCGACCAGCCGACGAGCTCTGCGTTCGCTTCTTGTGTGAGACGGACGGCCGACGTCGGTATCGAGGTGGGTCTCGACGTTGGAATCTGTCGCAGTCGGCGATCGGCTTTCGGACGGGCGAGCCGTATCGATCGTGGGACGGCGAGTCGCGAGGTCCGCCCTTAGCCTTAGCGGGTTGCCGCGGGCGACCCAGGGTGCCCCGTTTTGGCATGGCTCCAGGACTGTCCGATCGGTGGCGGGGTGCTCCTCCACGCCGACGGCGCTCGCCGCAACCCGCGCCGCCGCTTAGCTCGGCGAGCGGTAGCGCAGCTGTGCTTGAGGCCGGTCGGCAGGCTGACGCGCGACGGTCTCGCGCGCGCTACGCCCAACAGGGGCACTCAATCCGGAGACCTTGAAGTCCCTGTCGATCTACCCGACGAACTCCCGCGCGCTGGCGGCGAGTTCATGATCCGCAGTATCGCGTTGCCGAGTACTGGGGCGATGAACCTCGACCACTCGGGTGTCATGTGTGACTTGTCGTGATACACGAGAACGTTGCCCACGATCACGGGGCAGATGCTCGGCGTGCAGAACCACGAACTGGGGTCGATGGTGTCGATCTGCTCCTGCTTAGCGATCCGGAGTTCTGCCGCCTTGATCGCCGGAAGGACGGTTGCGTCGCGTTGTTGTCTGGTGCACGCGCGCAGCTCGGACAGATGAGCGGCCACGCAGTCCGGCGCCGAGTGCAGGGGATAGGGCGTGTCGGAGATGAAGATGACCCGCTTGGTCGAGCGCCGCAGGAACTGAAAGATCGCGTCTACCCCGTCTTGCCACGGGCCGCCGTAACCTGCTGGCACTCCGGCCTTCCGGCTCGCCCACGACTCCAGCCAGCGTGCCCAGGAGACGATCACGAGCGCTGGGTGTAGCCCAGCGATGCGGGCCTTGGCTTTCTCCCTCCAATCCGAGCATTCGCTGTTTTGAGTGTCTCGGAGGGTGACTTCCGCAGGCGTGCACCCCTGCTTCGTGATGACCACCAGGCGCCAATGGCGTCGCTTGGCGATCCAATCGAGGGCGTCAAACCAATGCCCGGCATGCGAGTCGCCAAAAAGCACCGTGGTGGTGGGTGAGCCACGGTCTCCGTAGATGCAGGGCTTGATTTCGGCGTGCCCCGGTCCCAACTCACAGCCGTTGGCGATGACGCGCGGAAGTGCTGACGCCAACGCGCTAAGTGGAGGGCGCAAATTCGACGGCACCCCCGTCGCTTGGGCACCGGCGATCAGATCCGCCTGCAACGATGCCAAGTTGTTCGGAACGGCCAGCCTTGCCGGAGCTGCGCCCTTCGAGGCAAGCGGACCGACGAGCGACCCAGACAGGACCACGACCGCGATCGCGATCGCAGCCAGGATGCCGCCAGCACTGAGGCCAACCGCGGGGCGGCGAACGATGATTTGGATGCGACGAATCGGCCGCTCCACCAGCACAAACGACAACACCGCGATCAGGAGCGACACGAGAGCCACGGCAACCGCCTCTGTCTCCGACAGAGAGTGCCCAAGCACCGCCGGCGCGAGTACGAGCGCAGGCCAATGGCACAAATACCAAGAATATGACCAAGCTCCGACTCGCTGAAACGGCGGCGTGCCGAGCAATGCCTCGGCGCCGAAACGGCGGCTTGCCAGCACGCTGCCGGCGCAGATCACAGCCGCAGCCCCGAGGACCGGAAGCAACGCCGAGTCACCAGGGTACGGGGTGGTATCTGAGAACACCGCGGCCGCGAGCGCGATACAGCTCAGCCCTACCCAGCTCAGCGGCATCGCCAGGCGGCCGTCGAGGCGAGCCACGAGCGGTAGCGCCAACGCGACCAGAGCTCCCACGGCCAACTCCCACGCCCGGGTGACGATCGAGAAATACGCCCACGAAGGAGAA
Source organism: uncultured Solirubrobacterales bacterium (assembly GCA_963794285.1). GTDB lineage: Bacteria > Actinomycetota > Thermoleophilia > Solirubrobacterales > Solirubrobacteraceae > Palsa-465. The sequence goes on along the minus strand of CAWCDS010000002.1, from coordinate 55,619 downwards.
GTCGCCGTCTGTCGGACCGAGGCGATCAGAGAAATGGTGGCGAGGATGCCGAGGGCGAGGATCACCGGGCCGATCGTCGGTCGTCGAGGTTGCTCGCGTCTGCTCCGACGGCGTACGCCCATGCAGATCAGGGACGAGGCGACCAGCAGCAGCGGCCAGACGATGTAGAACTGCTCCTCGACCGACAACGACCAGAAGTGCTGGACCGGCGAAGGAGAAAGCCCGGCGTTGAAGTAGTCGGCGCCTTGGGCCGCGAAATGAACGTTCGACCCGAAGTAGATGGCCGACAGGCCGTCGTTCAACGCGCGGTTCGCGGCAAGAGGATTGAGCAGCAACGCCGAGGCCACCGCGGTCGCAATCAGCGTCAACAGAGCCGCGGGCAGAATCCGCCGGGCCCTGCGCGCAAAGAAGGCAAGAAGCGAGATCCGACCGTTCGTCCGGAATTCGCGCACGAGTTGCCCCGTGATCAGAAAGCCCGAGATGACGAAGAACACGTCGACCCCCACGTAACCGCCCGGAGCCAGACCGGCATGCACGTGGTACAGCACGACAAGCACGATCGCGACGGCGCGTAACCCCTCGACGTCCGGCCGAAACCGCTGGTGCTCGCCAGCGGAGCCGGCGCCACCACGTCCAGACACAGCGGCATCGGATCTCGCCAGTCCACCCCGGCCGTCCACGGAGTCTCCAGGTTCGCGCGCTTCGATAGACCTGCTCACCGCAGGCTCCGGAGTACCGCCACAAGCGGCGACACTCATGACTCACCCATACTAGACCCCGAACTCTAGCCGCCCTTTGGAGGCGCGTCCGCTGCGACGTGGGCCGGTAGATGGGAACCGTTTCTGGTCGATCGGAGCGTTTGCAACCTCGTTGACGCGGCGGCAACGCCGAGCCGGTCACGGTGCTAACCGAGCGTCAGGCTTCCCGCGGGCGCATGCGGACAAGTCATTGACCAGCGAGGGGGCGGCGCGATCACGCGAGGCATCGTCGTCGTCGACGACGACTACATCGCCTGCCGGACCGCCACTCGGAGAGATTTGCAGCCGATGTCGACGCGAGCAACGAAACCGTCGCTATTGATTTTCCCCGATTGCGACGGCGTTTCGCGCCGGAGAAGAGACCGGTCTCGCGAGCAAGGATCAGCTGAGGGCGCGCCGCTGCGAGCAGCATCGCATAGGCGTCTGCCGAGGCGCTCTCGCTGTTCGCATACAGCGCGAGCTCGAGGCCGGCTTTGATCGCCTGAAGCGCCGCTGTCGGCTGTCCCGCGAGCGCCCGCGTGCCGAGATCGTCGCTGATCGTCCGCGACCCGGCGAGGCCAAGGGCAAGCGGGAGCTCGCGGTGATAGATCGTCGGCGACATCACGGCCGGGAGGGTTCCGGCGAGGTTGGGATCGATCGCGCTGCTGACCATGACGAGCGCGGTCGGGGCGGCGCCACAACGCCGGTAGGCGAGGTAGTCCGCTCGCAGAGCCGCGGGTGACGCCGCCACTGTTACTGGTCCGGTGTCGGTGCTAGTCAACGCGCGGCCCAATCCGGGGAAGTGCTTCAGGGTGTACGCGACCCCGGCCGAGGCGAGACCGCCGGCGAACGCGCATGCCCGCGCGGCCACGACTGCCGCGGACGAACCGAATGCTCTGCTGCCGAGAAACGACGCCGGTGGGCTCTCGACATCCGCCACCGGAGCGAGATCGACGTTGACTCCTGCTGCGCGGAGCAGCTGTCCAGCTGACGCGCCCTGGGCGTGCGCGATCGCGTTCGAGGTCATGTCGCGCGGCGCCAGCGCGGGAGCTCCCTGAATCCGCCTCACCTCGCCGCCTCCTGGTCGGTCATGATCAGCAGCGGGGGATTACCACCCGCGTGTGCGGCGGCCTGCAGCTGGAGCACGAGCGCGTGGGTCGCGCGGATGTCTCCGGCGGTGTTGTCACCAAAGAGGATCACGCCGCCCAGATGGCCTGCGCGAATCCGGTCCAGCAGCTCTGCCGGCGGGTTGCGTCCAGGGAAGCTGCCAATGAGCAACTGTCCCACGAGTCGGCGAAGATCCGGGCGCCGAGGATTGGTGGCCGGAGGGAATCTGGAGCCGAGTCGCTGATTGGAATCTGTTCCCGTGACGGTGGATGGCCGCGTCGCCGTCGATCTCGTTGATGCGGCGGCACTCGAACGATGAGTGGCGTCCCGCGTGATGCCGGCCGTCACAGCCGCGATCACCGCGCAAACGGTGATGATCAACACGATCAGCCGAGCCCGGCGCTCCGCCGGGACGGTTGTCGGCACCCGCCGCCGCTTCACGCCAGGATCACCTCTGAGCGTGCCGCCACTTCACGCGGGGCAGTGTGGATCGCTGTCCGGCTGGACCGTCGCCGCCAGGTGGTTCGCATCCGGGTTGTAGCGCCACTGGCCGTGCGCCTTGATGAGGTTCACCGTACCGGTGAACTCGCGGCACTTCGTATCGCTGCCACTCGTCGGGTTGTGGTCCCGCGCATAGAAGTCGATCTTAACGTCGGCTGCACCGGAGGAGATGGTGGCGGCTCCGACAGAGATGATCTTGATCGCGGGACTGGCGCTGGCGCGCTCTGAGGGCCAGCTCGGATTGTGCGCGCGGTAGGCTGCTGATATCAGACCGAATGCCTGCTGGTAGCGGCCTGCTCCGAGGTCGTCCAGATGCCGGTGGATCACTGCTTCGGGCGTGGGCGGTGGCGGGGGCTTCGGGGTGGTAGTGGAGGTGCTTGTTGTCGAGGCCGTCGTCGTAGATGTCGTCGAGGTCATGCTGGTCGTGGAGTTCGGGGTCGAACTCGAGGACCCGGACGTGCCCTGACCACCGTGGTGGGCATGTGCTTTCGAGAAGGCACCGGTGCCGAGCAACACCCCGAGGGCGCCGGCGACAACTGCCGCCAACACGCCAGCGGCTATGCCCAGCCGGCGCCGATCCGGGCCACTCGACCCTGCGCCACCGGGGGCCAGATTGCGCCCGCAGAGGCCGCAGAAGCTACTTCCGGCGAGGTTCTCGTGCCTACAATGAGGACATCGGACCACTGCATCCTCGGGCGGGAGCGGAGTTGGGATTCCCGCCTCGGGCGCTGGTCGAGTCCGGTTTGCCTGTGTCGAGGTCTCTATGGGCGGCAGCGGAAACTGTGGCCGTGGCGCGACCGGCGGTGGCGGTGTGGCGGTCTCCTCGGTCGGTGGCGCGGTCTCCTCGGTCGGTTGCACGACCTGCTGGGTCGATGGCGCGGCCTGCTGGGTCGATGGCGCGGCCTGCTGGGTCGATGGCGCGGCCTGCTGGGTCGGTGGCGCAACCGGCGCCACCGCGGGGCTCTGGGCGGTACGCGCTACGAGCGTCGATGCCGCCGCGCCCCCACGCAGATTCTTCAGGCCACCGACGAGGCCGGCCGCGAACGAGTCCACCGAGGCGGCGGCAGGCTGTCCGAGTATGCGTGGCACGAAGTAGCTCGCGACCGGGACCGCTGCGCCCCATAGCAGCGCCACGACGATGCCGGTTCCCCAGTCGATGCCGAGCCGGAACGAGCCACCGATGACAGAGGCGCTCGCGCTGCCGGTGATCGAGGTGATGAACGCCACAGCGACGGTGCACACGCAGGCGATCGCCGCTCCACGTAGAGCATCCGGCCAGGGGGGTTCGGCCGGGACGTCGTCGCGCGCGGCCCGCGCCCCGACGAGCACCAAGGCACCCAGCGGGATCAGCAGAAGCGCGAGGGTCCACGCGGGTACGCCTCCGCTGAGGATGCCGTAGGTCTTACCAACCGAGCCGACTCCGATCGAGGCGCCGACGGACAGTCCGGCGCCGGCACAGAAGAGCAGCGCTCCGGCGAGCACGGAGGGCAACATGAGGAGTATCAGCATCCATGTGCCGATCGGCGTGCCATCCGCCACCAGGCCGATCACACCGAGCACAAGCACGGGTACGAGCGCAACCCCGACGAATCGAGCGAGCTGGCGGGAGACGGGCAACGCTCGCGTGAGCAAGGTCGCCCATCGCCGCGGCACGCCGTCGCGGTTCCACGCGCAGGCGAGACGTCCAGCAGCCGCTGCGAGCCATACGTAGATGAATGTGCCGAGCAGAGCGGAGGCGACGCTCACGCCGAGGCTGGCACTGCTCTGGAACTGCTCGCCGCCCGAGCTGAACGAGCTGGTGCCGGTCAACACGGCCGCGAGCACAGCCTCCAGCACGGCTGCGGCTCCCGCGATGATCGCGGTGTGAGCAATCAACGTGGCGTGCGATGGGGACGGATGCTGCGCCTCGTCGTGCCAGGAGCGCCACACGACGAACGCGATGGCGCAGACGAACGGCAGTCCCGGCTGCAGCGCGAAGCTGAACCCGCCGCCAAGCGAGAGCGGGCCTAACGAGGTATCCGCGCTCGAGGTGAGGTGACCCCGGAACGTCATGCCGGTCAGCCAGCCCGCGACGTGCAGCCAGTCACCGAAGCTCGTGCCGTGAGCCGCGATCAGCAGGGCGAGCGCGACGAGCATGAAGCAGGTCACGAACAGCCCGCCGACCAGGCCGGCGCCATCGCGCGCGACGCGCAAGGCGGATTCCTGCGTAACTTCGATCTGGGGCCGAGTTGGGGTCGCAGACGGTGGCCGGCTTGTGGACGCAGAAGGTGTGCGGCTTGTGGGCGCAGAAGCTGTGCGCGGAGTGTCGGCGGGTGACGTGTCTGGGGCCTCGTTCGACAGTGGGCGCCCACATACCTGACAAAACCGGGCACCTGCCACCAGCTCGACACCGCACTGCGGGCAAAACGACATCACGCTCCTCCGATCCGCGGTCTCGGCCGACCTTTCAATGCATGCGCGGACGTCCTTGTCATACGTGCCCGCATGTCCAATCCGCGACGCCGAATGCCCGGCGGAGCTGACAGGTGGTCGACGTGTACCTCAAGTAGCCGCCGACGGCGACAGTTGCGAGAATCGCGATCACTATGAGCCAGCTGACAACCTGCCGCCGCCGTGAGCGCCGCCGGCGTCTTGGGGGGATCGCCACTGGGGTCCCACAGATCGTGCAGAATCGCGGCGCAGCGACGAGCTCCGCGCCGCAGTTACGGCATCGCGGCACCTCGGCGGTCCGCGGCTCCTCCGTCAGCCGTCCCACGGCCACCCCGGCTGACACGTCGCGACGTTCTGCGTGATGTCCGCCACACCCGGTCCGGTGAGCACGACCAGCCGGCCCCCCTGCTCCGCTTCGGCGAGTCCCACGAGCTGACCCGCGGTCTGTCCCCTCGCTGCGAACACGAGACCACCCACGCCTCGGTTCCCCGCCAGATGCAGCCCACCATCGGGCGAGACCTCTTCGACCAATGGCTGCCCTGTAGGAATGGCGTTCGAAATGCGGCCGTCGAACGTCCGATAGTGCACACCAGCTCCCTCGTCCACGACGTGCACTGGACTCCCGGGCGGCGGCGGATCCGCGAAGCTCGCCTCGCCGCTCCCCAGCGGTGTCTGTGAGTCGACCACCGCGAACGGCACCGCTCCCCCAAGCGTCGCTGTGGTGTCCACGTTTCCCCACCCGGCGGCTACATGCAAATCGGCCAGGTTCGACAGGTTCAGCATTCCGACCACCCGACCGTTGACGTAGTTGAATGGCACGATCACTGTCCGCGGGCACACAGTCGTGACGCTGGTGACGAACAGGGGTGAGTGACCCGTCAGCTTTGCTGCCGCCGCGGCCGCGGCGATACTTGTAGGCCCGCCGGCCAGGACTTGCGATGGCACCGCGCCGAGGAAGAGCGTCGCGACCTGGTTCATTGGCGTGCCCTGCCGGTAGTTGGTGTCGATCGCCGGGAAGTCGTGGCGGTCGGGGATGCTCGCCGTGCGGATCAACTCCCACAGGTCCTGGAGCACCCCTACGGCCGTAGGAATGAGGTCGATGACGCGGCACGGGACGCAGACCTCCGTCAGCGCAACGCTCACCGTCAGCCCCACGCCATAGGAGACTGCCTCGTTAGCGAGCAGCGGGAGCAAGGCTCCAGACTGGTTCACGAGATCCTTCTGGATCGGGGTCAGACAAGCATTGGCCTGGGTCTGGTCGTTGGCGCGCATCGCGTTGTAGACACACGCAAGATCGCGCTGATGCCGGTATGCGACCTCGAGCGCGACCGCGAAGACTTCGTCGAGAAAGCCTTGAGCCGTGGCGACGTCGGCTCGCTGCTGCGCCAGCTCGGCAGCGCGCTGCAGCGCGGCTGCCTGCTTTCGAAGCTGCGTCAGCTCGCCTGCCAGGGCTGCCGCCTTCTGGTCGTACTGGTCGTAGCTGTCTTCGATGGCTTGAGCTGTCTTGAGCGCTCGCTGCGCCTTGGCCAGCTTCAGCTTTGCCTTGAGGCGGTTGACCGCGGTCTGGTAGCCCCCCTTGCTCCGCCCCATGGCCGTTGTCAGATTCTGCTCCGCCGCCTGCAGCTTGGCCTGGAGGGCCGACACGTCGAGCTGGGCGCCTTTCGGGAGCTTCGCACCCGACGTCGCGACTTCGGTCTCGGCCAATGCCACGTCGTGTTCCGCGTTCTGCACATTCACCCTCGCGCTTGCCCGCTGCCCGGCCGTTGGCGCGGGTCCGAGAGCTGTCTCGTGCGCCGCGATCTTCGACTCCACGACACTCGCTCGTGCCTGAAACGCAGCGCTGTCCTTCTCGGCGCTGCGCTTGATGCGCTCACTGCGGACGCCGCTCACGTCGAGGATGAGCTGCACCATCGGCATGACGGCTTCGGTGGCGATGCTCATCACGGTGCTCACCGACCATGCGGCGAGCTCCGAGCGCGAAGCGGCCGGTCCCGGCTCGACCCCGAACCCGACCGCGGTGATCGGCTGCTGCTGAAGCTGCGAGGTGAGACCGATGTGCACTGCGTCGCTCCTGCCTGCGAGCGTCAGCTGGTTCAGCAGCTCATCCTTGAGCTCGGTCAGGAAGCTCGGCTGCTGACACGACCCCGTGACGCTCGCTTGGATCCTGGCGCAGACCAGCCGGGTGTCCATGTAGTTGATCCCCGTCTCGACCGTGCTGCTGATCACCCCAGCGATGGTCGGCGGCGCATTGACCACCGGCGGGAGCAACGCGAACGGCATCGGGAGGTTGCTCCCCGTGGCACTGAGCTGATTGGAGAGGAACAGCATCTGCCAGCCGGCACTCCAATCGGTGGCGTTCAGCTCCGGGCTGGAAAGGGTCAACGGATACGTGGTCTCCAGACATAGCGCCGCCGTCACCCTGTGGGTGGAGCACGCTGTCTGCCCAGTCGTGTCAGGAAGGATGATCGAGTCCGGAAGCGGGATCGGGTCGGGCGGCGGCGATGCCGGCGTCCGGTACTCCACCGGTACCGCGCGGGCTGGCGCCAAGGGCTGGTAGGCGACCGTGCGGCTGCTCGCCGGCCGCGAGGCCACCGCCCGCGCGGGCGCATTGCCGAAGTCCTGCTTGACCCGCGCCGCCACGTCGATCGCGGCGGCGTTGAGTGCTCTCACCACGCGCCGGCTCGGATGACCCAGGTAGTCGCCGTGTGCGGCGGCCTCCGAGCGGAGCACAGCCGCCAGCCGCGCGACCGCGGGACTGCGGTTGCTCTCCGACCTGATGACCGCCGAGACCAGGGGGCTGCTCGTGAGGAGCGCCGGTGTCTCCTGCACCAGGCTGGCGGCCGTGCTCTCGTAGCTAACCGTCACCGGCGTCGACTTCAGTAGCGGGTCGCGCGGAACGACCGCCTCGCCTACGACGGTGCCGTCCCGCGCTACGACAGAAACGAGACCAGTTGCACGCTTGCGAGCCGACACGGCCGTGCGTCCCGCCCGCACCGGACTGGCATGCAGGCCGATGATCGCGGCCGCTGGTCGTGCTCTGGCTCCCGGCAAGTCGATCGTCACTGGTGCGCGTTCGAACTTGGAGCCCGTGAGATGCTGCACCAATCGGACGCCTCCCACGAGCGCCGCACTCGCGAGGAGGCTTGCGGCGGCGGTGATCGCGACGATCGCCCTCGTGCTCATGGCTGCGGCACGATCCGGCCGGTTGTCGACACGTTCACGTTTACCGGTGGGGCGTGCTGCGCTCCCACTCCCGCTGTCAGAGCTGCCGTGGTCAAAGCTGCCGTCGCCGCGGCTCCGGCAAGCACTGCGCATGTCGCTCTGGTCAGCCTGACCCGACGGCGCGGCCGTCTCGTGTCGGCTTCAGGCTCGTCGGGCGGTGAGTCGGAATGCTCGCTGCCTCGTGTGAGCGACGCGCCACAGCCCGTACAGAAGGCGTCACCTTCGCGCGCCGGCCGGCCGCACACCGCGCACACTCGTCCCTCAGAGGAGGTCACGAACTCGCCAAGCTGCCGCCGAGCACGCCGACACCTGCCCCACGCACAAGCATAATCGCGCCGGGGTCCGCCCACCGACCGTTTCAGCCGTGACATCCATACCAGCCCCACCCAGATCTTCCCATTTCGTCGTCAAGCGGTCAATAGCTGCGGTCGCGCGCAGATCTGGAGCGCTAACGTCAGCGTGTCGTGCAGCGACTCGAGGTCAGGCTGCTTGGCCGCTTTGAAGTTCTCGTCGACTCTGAACCCGTGCGGGCCGACGCGTGGCCCATCAATGCGCGATGGACCTCTTCAAGCTGCTCTCGCTCACGCCGGGACATCGCGCTCCCCGTGATGAGGTCTTGACGCCCTGTGGCCACGCTTGGGGGCGGACGCTGCGGCGCGGAACCTGCACAAGGCGGCGAGCTATGCGCGCAGCGAGCTCGCGCGGATGGGCGCCGAGGTGATCCTTGGCTGCCGCAGCACGCTGCGCGGCGAACTAGCCAGAATCACTGAGAGCACCGGCGTGACAGCGGTGACTGTCATCGGCATCGAACTCTCCTCGCTGGGATCCATGTGTGTACCTTCGCCGCGGCATTCCACGAGCGCTTGGCGAAGCTGGACGTGCTGTCAATAACGCGGCCGCCTCCGTGGCGACGCGCGAGACCACCCCAGAAGGCATTGAGCGCCACTGGGCGACCAACGTTCTCGGACCCTACCCGTTGGCCACCCGGCTCATCACGGCGCTTCAGGCCAGCGGCCACGGGCGGATCATCACCGTCTCGGCTCGGGCCGCGGGCGGCCTGGGACACTCTCCGACACCGAATATGAACGACGGCGCTACAGCGGCACCGGCGCCTATCGGGCCTCCAAACAAGCGACCCGAATGCTCACCTGGACCCTGGCCACGACCTCAAGCACGAGCCGGTCACCGCCAACGCCGTCAACCCCGGCTACGTCTCACGCCCCTGACCACGAAGACGACAGGACCGCTGAAGCTCCTCATCGTCCTGACCCGGTTCGCGGCGCAAACCCCTCTCGACGGCGCCGACACCGCCCTTTGGGCCGCAGCCAGCCCCGAGCTCGAGGGGGAGTCACGAGCAAATTCTGGAGCAAGCGGCACGAGCTCCGATGCAGCTTCCGCAACCTGGCGGAGACCGAGAAGCTGCGCGCCATCGTCGAGCAGCAATTGGCTCAGACTAGCGCTGCCGGTGCCAGCTTGTTCGACCGCGCCGCAGCGAGTGACCTGCCCACGCAGACCATGCAATAGGCGTCGAGCGCCTCATCGTGCAGCTGCACCGACTTTGCAGGTCTCGCGCCAGCCATTCCCGGAGTCTCCTCGCCAATCTGCCGAATCACCGCGCCGTCGACCGTCGGTCGACCTGACCGTCGAACGGGAAGACCAGCTATCCGTCTGCGGTGTGCGTGTGGAGCGGTGCGACTGATCCACGGCCCCGCTTTCCCGAGGCGAGAAATCTGCCGGCCGCGAATCGCAACAGACGAGCATCCCCCAATCCCGCGCACCGCCGCATGGATCGTCGCGACCCTGCGACTGAACCACCTGGGTTCGCTCGGCGGCGTGTTCGCGCAATCACGTGCGGCTGGGGGCGATGAGCGGCCCGCATTCATGCCGTGAGAGGTCTCTCGGCCGGGATCGGCAGCGCCCTGCTTCTCGCCAGATGCGCGTCTCTTGACGGTGTTCGCAAGACCTTCGGCAACGGACGCGTCTTAGCCGGCGGGTCGATGCGCCGACGACCGGCGTTGGGCGTGGCCCGTGTAGAGCGGCAGAGGCGTGGCGCTCGGCGATCTCCGTAGTCGTGGGGGACACGTTCAGTACCGGTGGCGGATGCCGGGACGCTTTGCTGGGTGCATGCTTGGAGGGAAAGGAGCGGATATGGATACAGACACAAGCGCGGGTGAGTCCGCGCAGCCTGGGGCGAGCAGCAGGCCATCGTTCGACGGTAAGTACCTCAGTCTGGCCACCTTCAAGCGTGATGGGGCCGCGGTGGCCACGCCCGTGTGGTTCGTTGCTGACAACGGCCGGCTGCTGGTTCTGACCGACGCGGAGTCGTTCAAGGTCAAGCGGATTCGCCGCAACCCGGACGTGAGCGTCGCGCGGTGCTCGGCGAGCGGCCGCCTTCGCGGCGAGCCTGTGCCCGCGGGCGGAGATCTTGCCCGACGGCGAGATGGCCCATGCCGAGCAGTTGATGAATGGCAAGTACCGGCTCGATCGGATCGTGATCCTGCCGCTCTACCGACCGGTGCAGCGACTGCGCGGCGCCAAGGCGAGCGGAACGAACGTCGTGGTGGCGATCACACCGAAGTGAGCCCCGCTCAGCCTAGTCGCGTGGCAAGAGCCCGTACTCCGCCGCCGGACGCGCGAGGCCACCGTGTTGGCTACGAGCAGCTGCGGAGGTCTTCGGGCCGGACGTCCGCTGATCCTCGGGCTTGCGAGAGTCCCGCTATGACGGATCAGGTCGTCATCTGGGACTTCGACGGCACTCTGGCGTTGAGGCCCGGGCTGTGGGGCGGCTGCGTGCTGGAGGTGCTCGATGAGCTCGAGCCGGGCCACGGCGTGGCGATCGAGGTTGTCCGTGAGGGGCTGCGTGATGGCTTCCCATGGCATGCCCCGGACGAGCCGCACCTGCACCTGAGCGACAGCGATGCGTGGTGGGCGCCGATCTTCGAACTGATCGCCGTCGCGCTGGTGCCGGCCGGGGTGAGCGCCGCCCAGGCCGACCGCGTCGCGCGCGGTTCGCGAACGCTTCATCGACCCCTCGCATGGCTGGCGGGTGTTTGACGACACGGTGCCCGCCCTTGCCCGGCTCTCGGGATCGGGGTGGTCGCACATCGTGCTCTCAAACCACGTCCCCGAGCTGGTTGACCTCGTCGATGGACTGGGCCTGGCCCGGCATCTCGAGCACGTCCTCACCTCCGCGCGGATCGGTTATGAGAAGCCCCACCCGGAGGCATTCAGAGCCGCACTGCACGCGTGCGGGAACCCGCGGAACGTGTGGATGGTTGGCGACAATCCGCTCGCTGACGTCGCGGGAGCCGAGGCGGTTGCGCTGCCCGCGATCCTGGTCCGACGCGCCGGCGCGGCCACTCGCCGTGCAAACGGTCTCGCCGACGCAGTCGCATTGATCCTCGCGAGTTGAACACGATCGGAGACCGCAGGCAACTCACGCGTGCGGTTGCCCTTGGGCAACTGGGACGCCGCTTGGACCTCGTAGCTTCAGCATCCGACCAGCTGTGCGGGGGTAGCCTGCGAGGGAAGCAAGTGCGGAGTGTGACGTTCAAACGCTTGCCGGGCATTCGGAGAGACCTCATTCCGGATGATGGCCTGGCTTCCGAGACCTGATCTCTCGCCGTTATGGTCCTGGCGATCCCATATGCCGTGTCCAGGTCGATCCCGCCTCGAGAGGCCTTGAACAGCCTCCTACGCGGGTGGGTTCCGGGGTGCAGGAATGAGCGGCGGCTGCATCTGGGAACCGTTCGAGATTGACGAGGGCGAGTACCGCGAGCTCGTCGCGGAGCTGCAACGCCGCGGCAGACGCCGGCGCGGGTACGGTTGGGGCTCCTACGATGTGCTCGAACCGCCCAGCGCGGTCAGGACGTACGATGACTGGGAGGAGTGGTTACACAATCAGGCCGCGGAGCAGGCCGTCCTGGATGGCGAGTGGCTGGAGGCGGACGTCGCCACGGCTGAACGATCCCTCGCGCTGGCGAGCTCGGCACCGGACTGTGAGGACGTGCCCCAACTCGAACGGCAGCTCTGGGACGCACAACGACGGCTTACAGAGTGGCTCCTACCACGATGGAAAGAATGGCTCGCAAGCCGCGGGGAACTGGACGAATTCCTTGCGGCTATGGATGCGGTGACCGAGGCAGAGCGAAGCATGTGGCAAGCGCGTGCGGCGGGGCGAGTGTCGGAAGTGAAACGATTTGCTCGCGACGTCAAGAAGTCGCATAACGAGATGAGGACATTCCTCCGACGGCATCCACGACATCATTAGGGATCCACGGATGTGACGGCGTCTGCTAAGTCCGCGTCGACGAGCAACGTGGCTGCGTCCGTGTCGGTGCTCGGGCAGCTTGAGGGCATTTCCGGGAACGTCGATCCGCAGCGTGATCGAGATGGGTGGTGTCAACGATCATCGGAATTCCCCAGTTGTGATCATCGGAATTCCCCAAGGTGCCTGCAGCAGCACCGTGAGGCGAGGGGGTCAGACCGGGTCGCCGGTGCTGGCGTCGACCCAGCGGTTCTCGCGTTTGATCCAGCGGTAGTCGCTTGGGTCGAGTCCGAGGGCGTCGGCGAACTCGGCACGCTGTTTGTCGGCGTCGGCATCGATCCGGCCGAAGAGCCAGACGCCGGGCTCTGGGTGGTCGTGCTCGTGTCGACCGATGAACTGGGTGCCTGAGCGCAACTCGACGATCGCGTAGGCCGCTGGTCCCGCGCCATGGTGGGTGTTTTCGGTGAACGAGATCCCGAACCGGCTGGCGAATTGCTCGTGCGGGATGCTGATGAGGGCGATCTCGCCGTGCTTGCCTTCGAGATCCTCGTCTCCGATCTGGATCCACTCGACCATGAAGGCCACAGGGTAGGCGAGCGTGTTAGGCGCCCCCCAACGGGCTCCAGGGCGCCACCGGTGACATCATCGCCGGCTTGACGACTCAATCCGCCCGGGACCTTGCGACGCAACTGCGTCTCGGCACGTTGCCGGTCGACCTGCAACTCATATCCGAGAAGCCGCTGTCCGTCCACGGCTAGCCCTGTTGACGTTGCGCGAGAAGTCGACGGATCTTCCTGTGGTCGATTTTGCGGTCGCTCCCGGCGTTCGCATGACGTTCCCTTCGGAGACGCGATCTCTGTCGACCTCGAGAGCCGCCACCGCGTCGAGAATCCGTGCCGCTCAGCGATCCCTGGCGGGACGCCGCCTTCCTCAGCGTGACTCCTGTCGACGCAGATCCGCGACGACGACGCAGAGCTCGTGCATAGCCGGCTTCGGGTCGGTTCGTCCGGGTCGCGTGCGGCTAGATCGTTCTGGTGCTTGGCGCCGGTTTGAGTCCGGCGGCCAAGGTGGCAAGCTCGTCGCCGGTGAGTGTCTCGGACATGAGGAACACGAAGGTCTCGCTGCGCTCGACATACGCCTGGGCCTGGGGGCTAGGGCCGTCGGGTGCGCGGACTTGGACGTCGGTTCCGTCGTGGGTGATCGTCCGCCATCCGCCGTGCTGGATCATCAGCTCATACTGGTCGGGTTTCTCCCTGGCTGAGTACTGAGACAGCGAGACGCTCTGGTGCCCGTCATCGGAGTGGTAGTTCAGCGAGACCGCCGCCGGGGACGGCGGCCGCTGTGAGGGCTCGATAAACGCACAGGTCGAATGCCAGTCGGGAGGAATCCGGTCCGGGATCAGGACAGTGAACGGCGCGCGCTGCTGCGCGTCGGCTAAGGAGAGGTGCACCAGGCGGTGTCGTCCCCGGGTCGGCTGGACCTGCTCGCCCGGTGGCGGCTCAAACCGGAATCGCTCTGGCGCGATCGGATGATCGAACGCGATCCGGTCGGTCGTGATCCGCTGAAACGGCTCACCGTTACGCAACGCGGTGACCTGCAGCAGGACCCCGCGGTCGGCGTCGATCTCGAGCGTGTAGCGGTCAGCGCCACCCCCGAGCTGATGAAGCTCAAACGCGCGCGGGTGCTGGCGCCCCTCCGACAGGCGCGGGACGGCATCGGCGGTGAGCGTGTCACGGCCGGCCACATGTCCGCGGCCAGCTGGGGTGAACCTCAGCGATCCCAGCAGCGGCGTGGGGTCGAGCACGAGCGAGACCTCCTCACCGACGCTGAACCCGACCGTGGGGTCGTCCTGGTTACTCATCGCGCCGCTGCGCTCGTCCCACGACCACCACAGATCGCCGTCGCGGACGGCGTAGGCACCGTCGCGTGGCCCGCCTTCGTGCTCCTCGCGGACTCGGCCATTGGCGCGCCAGATCCGCAGCACGGTTTCGGTCTCGGCAGGCGTGTCTGAGTCGGTTGACAGCCCGTAGCTGGTGACCACCGCGCCCCCACGCTTCTCCTCTTCGATCTCCGCCCGCCACGCCACCGCTGCCCGTTCATCCTGTCGCCACATCCGATACGTCGCCTCGACACGATCAAACCCTGCATCGCCCCTGTGAAGCAGCGCCAGCAGCGCGCCCAACTCAACCTCGTCCCCGCTCGGCTGACCTGAACCGTCGTCCACGCCACCGAGCATAAAGACCGAATACGGACGCATGAAGATGATGATTGAGCCGCCGGCATTGCCTTGCGCCGCACGACTCGTTGTTCGTAGAGCGTTAGTTAGTTAGCGTTCGCCTGCGCGGCGAACGACGCTGGTGGCTCGAGGTATTCCTCCTCGCGCCAGTGGACGGCGATCTGAGCCTCCGAGGTCGCAGCGGCGGCGATCTCCTGCGCGCTGAGTACTTCTGGTGCCGTGTCAGCCATCGAACCCTCTCCCTCAAATTGGACGGACGCTGGTCTACGTGTTCTCACTGACGCACTTGCTTCACATGTTGGCGATCCCGGCCCTCCTATCCGCGCGGCGCGATTGTTTCCGCCCGCTGCATTCGATGCCGGAAAACACCCGTACAAGGTTGCGACTGAAGGCCGGGCCGCGCGCGTAGCCCGAGAAGCTCAGCGGTTTCCCGCGCAGCTGAGCCTGACCGTCTCGGTGCGCCAGCCGGGACGCTGACTCGACGCAGACGTCGCTCGTGGACGCCGCCCACTTCGTGATCACACAGGCGTCACCGTTGTCCTCGACGGCCGCGGAGCCGCTCGCCGCACTGAGGATCTCGCGGCCCTCGACCGTCGCACGAATCACACTGCTCGGCGTGCTCTGCAGCCCGATCGAGCAGGCGAACGACTGATCTGAGCATTCGAGTTGCATCGACTGACGCCCTACTCAAGCGACGCTAGCCTACGCTCGAATGACCGCGGCTTCAACGGCACTCCGCCCCGAGCCGAGACGGTAAGAACTACCCAACCCAATCCAGCTCCTTGCCGCGAATACAACGCGTGGCGCTGGCATAACAGAGGAATGACACTTAGGCGGTAGATCTCGAACGTAGAATCTAGATCCGTAGCTTGTCTCACACAGATCCGTACCTTCTGCCGTTTTGCAACAGCGCTGCGTCTGCTATCCGTGGTGCACAGCAGTAGATGGGAGGAGGTCCTCATGGAGGTCAAGTCGCGTGAGCGCGAGTCGGCCTTGCGGAAGGTTGCCGACGAGCGGAGTTCGTTCCCGCGCGTTGCGGTGGTCCGGCGACTGGACACGAGCCGGCCCGGGCGCGCCTGGTCGCTGCTGCTACCGCCGCGCTTCCTTGCAGGAAGCGGACAGAAGGAGGCTCCGCGGGCTGTGCCCACTCCGCCGAACAGCGGTCTGGCAGCCCCGGTTCGCCAACAACATGGACGCGAGGTGGAGCTGGCCGCCGACAGAATCATTCCTGAGCGAGACACAGGTATCGCTGCCTCGGCCCGCCCACAATTCCTATCCGCCGGGGACTCGCACACCACAGGGTGTGTGCTCAGCGGTCTCAATGTTGAGCGAGCCAGTAGATAGGACCTCAATGTGAGGCTGATCTAGCGCACCACCCGCGTGCGTTCATCCTTCGGTACTGCGACGGCTCTCAATCGGTGGGGGTGAGCTCCTCGACGTCCATCCTGGTGACGAGGCCATCGCGGAACGCGTAGACGTGAATGGCGTCCTTCGCCGAGGATCGCGCCGTCGAGCGAGCGTGCGACCTGTTGGACTTCGACGGCGACGCGACCATCGGATCGCATGGTGAACGCGATTGGCGTGACCGCAGGGTCAATCGCGGACCATTGGCGGGTCCAGTAGTCCCGAACTGCCTCGACGCCAGACACGCGCCCGCCTTCCCAGGCGTTGGGCCAGTCGACATCGACCGTCATGTGCCGCAGGACGGCATCGATATCTCGGGCGTTGAACGCGTCATAGATGTTTCGCAGTACGCCCTCTCGTTCCACCACACAAACATTACGCAACCCGTGGGTTGCGAGACGCTGGAATCCCACTGCGAGCGTGCCGTCCGCTCAGCGTTCTTGCGTACACCGTTTTCGCCGGGCGAGGCAGAAAGCGACCTGCGGGACCAACGCCGTGCCATTCTCGCCGTATGAGCTCGCGACGCCAAAGTCCTCGCGCGGTCGACACCAGTTGGTTTCGCGGCGGCTATCTCGGCGTGGCCGGGTTCTTCGCATTGGAGGCCGCAACACGGGAGCCCGGCACGGCCTCCAGTCTGGACGCGTCCAGCGATGATCAAGGCACCACGCGCACGATCGTGACCGCGTATGCCCTGGCCCTTTCGTCGGCCCCGATGCTACGACGCGTTCCGTCACCGCGGCTGCCTCGCGTCGCTGGTCCGATCGGGCTGGCGCTCGAGGGCGGCGGCCTCGGTTTGCGCGTCTGGTCGATGCGAACGCTCAGGGCGGCGTTCTCGCGCACGCTGCGCACCGAGGCCGAGCAACGGGTGATCGACGACGGGCCCTACCAGTTCGTGCGTCATCCCGGCTACGCCGGCTCGCTGCTGACGTGGATTGGGTTCGCGCTCACCTCAGGAAGCCTGCCCGTCGTGGTTCTGGTGAGCGCGTTGCTGGGCCGCGCCTACCACCGACGCATCGCTGCCGAGGAACAGCTGCTGCGCCGCGAGCTTCCGTCCTACGTTGCCTACAGCGACCGGACCAAGAAGCTGATCCCCTTCATGTGGTGAACGGGCTCATTTCGTCCGCGATTGGGCGTCTGCGACAGGCGTGGATTCAGCGCGGGTGCCTGCTGGCTTCACAGGCAAGGCACGGTTCGATGTGACAGCGGGTCTGTCGGGGCGCGAGCGCGATACGGTGTTGGAGATGAGCGACGACCGCCAGTCCCGGCCGACGCCGATCCTCGCCTCGGACGCCGAGCGAGAACGCAACATCGCGCTATTGCGTGACGCGGTCGGCGAGGGCCGGCTGACGCTTGAGGAGTTCAGCGAGCGCGTCAGCCTCGCGCAGGCGGCGCGTACCGACCAGGAGCTGGCCCGACTCGCCCACGACCTGCCCGGCGACCCAGCCACGGCCAGCCCGCCGGCCGCCGCGTCCGAAGAGCACCGGGCTTTCTGCTCGCACTTGGTCCGCAGCGGACCGTGGTCGCTGTCGCGCCACTCGTCGTGGCGCTCGATCTTCGGCACGATCGACCTTGATCTGCGCCAGGCGCGGCTCGCGGGTCCCGAGACCGCACTTGAGATCTACAACCTGTTCGGCACGATTACCGTGATCGTCCCCGACGGCGTTGAGGTCGTCGTGCGCGGGGGCGGACTCTTCGCCAGCCAGAAGGTCCAGTCGCCCGAGCGACCAGCGATCGCCGGCGGGCCGAGGGTCACGATCGACACTCACGGTCCCGGCGGCACCCTCCACGTGCGCACCCGCCCGACGCCCCCGACGTTGAAGCAATCGCTCAAGCGCGTCAAGCGCGCACTCAAGGGCTGAGCCTCGCTCCACTGCGAATGCCGTAACCGTTACGAAGGTGTCCAGTCTGCGAGCACGACGAATGATCGATCCCCGGACGCCAAGACGCCCGAACCGCGAGACCCGCATCTCTCAGCGGTGTTCGCAGGACGTTGGTCTTATGCGACGGCTCGCACAGCTGACGCTCGCTTGTCGCGCAAAGCGATTGTCCGGGCGGCCGATTCTCGACGACTGCCTTCGTCGCGACGCGCTCGCGCGGCGCCGACGATCGGGCGATCGAGGCGCGTCGCCGAGCACTGGCGAGCCGCGCGGACCCCCGAAGGTAAGACGCACTCGCGCCGGCGTCGTCCAAAAGTTCCTCGACCGGTGGGCGCCTAGGTGAGGATCGGATTCACACGGCAGCAGTCGCTAGGCTCGCGGCTTGTCAACCAACTCGGAGGAGGCGCGAATGGGACGAGGCCGTTGGGAGCCGGCGAAGGCCAAGGTCGTCGCACGCCGGGACTCGTCGAAGTTCGCGATGGGCTCGATGTCCACGCAGACGCGTTACGAGTACGTCATGGACCTCACTCCGACTGGTGGCGGCAGGCCGTTCTCGGCGACGATGATCACCCCGATGTTCTGCGGGCGGTGGCGGCCGCTTGACGTCGGCGACATCGTCACAGTGCTCTGCCAGCCCGATAGCGAGAAGGTCAAGTGGGACCGTAACGAGCCCTCGACCAACCGCTACGAGGCGCAGAAGAAGTACGAGCGCCGCCGCAAGCAGAAGGCAGACGCGGAGTTCGAGGATGCTCTTCGCGAGCGGCCAGACGCACGCGGCTAGGTCATCAGCGTTCCACCTACAGCCAGTCGAGTGCCAATCTCCGGGTCCGAGATGCTCTCGGCGAGCCCAGGAAGGCGTCTTGCCTCGGACGACCCGAGGTCCGTCGCGGAACCGTGCCGCGCGTGCCGCTAACGCACGGGGGCTACATCCGGCACTGTGGCCGGCGGCTGCTTTCGTAGTGGCGCTACCAACGAAACGCACGATCGGATCGGCGACTCGATCGCGCCGATTGCAGGCGCCAGACGAGTGCTTGCCCCGAACGCGCTCGTCAGCGCCACCGCGGCCGGGCGAGCGCTTTCGCGTGATAGGAAGCGTCCGCTCACCGGCCTGATCTGAGACGCCGCTGGCGCAGGCGTCAGACGCCTTGATCGGACGTCCTGAACGTGCGGTCAACGATCTATTCGGACAGGGGGTGCTCGTCGCACGCGGCGTGCGCGTTTTCCGTCTTGCGCCCAGCCCGCGCATCGATGCACCGCCCGCGGACGCCGGCCCGCTTGAGCGCCCGCGGGGTGCGCTTTGCTCACAGCGGGCGGGCGACGCTCATGGTCGGATGTCGTAGCTGACGAGCGACCGTGGCGGCAGGTTCGCGGTGAAGGCGTTGTTCCTGACCGTTATCGGGGTCTGTGCGGAGATCTGGTGGGTTGTGTCGGTCAGGTACGGTGTGACGTGCGCTCCAGTGAGCCCGCGCAGCGAGAAGGTTGCGGCCTGGCGGCTGTGGGTGCTGTTCAGAACGATCACCGCGGTCGACCCGTCGCTGTTGCGAAACGCGCTCACCTCGAGGCCCGCGCGGCTCGTCGTGGTGCCGATGCGCACCGCGCCCGGGCGGATGAACCGGCTGTAGTTCGCGAACGCCCACAGTCGACCGGAGGCGGCGACGGTGTTGCCGCTGACCTCAACCAGTCCCGTGTTGGGGCCGGTCATGGCCGTCGTGCTCGTGTTCGCTCCCCACAAGTAGAGGAACGCGCCCAGGTTCGCTGCGGTCAAGCCCGTGTGGATGTTCTGTGCCCAAGTGAATCCTGACGACAGGGAGCCGTCGTCCCAGGCCGGGTCCCACGGCGCAAAGCCGAACGGCGCCCACTCGGTCTGCCAGACCGGTTTGCTCCAGCCGCGCAGCGGCGAGTCGGGCGCTGCGAAGTAGCCGTGGCTGGTGAACAGCTCCGTTGCCGTGTTCGCTGCCTTGTCGGTCTCGATCGCGGCCGCGTACTGCTGCGCGTACTTCCAGCTGATGGTGGCGCAGCACTCCGCGCGCGTCGAAAGACCCGAGCGCGCGAGCGTCGCGCCGAGGACCTGCATGAAGTTGGCGGTCTGCGCCGGGCTCATGCTCATGCTGTCCTGCGGAACGCTGAGGTTCCCCTCGTTCTCCGGGCCCACGTAGCTGAGCGGTACGCCCGCCGCGGCGTAATCCTTCGCGTACTGCACGAGATAGTTCGCGTACGCCTGGCGCCAATCACCGCTCGTGCAGCTCGCGCCCGGGACCCCGCACACCGTGCCGCCATTGATTGCCGAGCCGTTGGTCTTCATGAACCCGGGAGCGCTCCACGCATCGGCGAACACGCTGGCGCCATAGTCGGCCTTGATCTGCTTCGCGAACCACAGCTGCCCCTGATCGTCCTCGACCGCGGCGAGCGTCAGATACGACGGCTTCGCGTTCGGGCTCCTCCGCGCCCGCGGCTCGATCGTGAACCCCTTGTCGGCGCTGATCTCGTTGCGCAAGATCGTCAATCCCGCCCCGCGGGTCGGGCTGTAGAGCCAGCTCAGCACGCGCGTCTGGACCGAGGCCGGCGCGCTCCTCAGCGTCTTGGCCTGCCCGAACCCCTCAGACACACCGAACCCGGTAATCGGCTGATACTGCTCGGCAGCATTGACCGTTACAGTGGCCGTCGACGAGGAGCCGGTTCTCGACAGCCCTGGCGAGCCGCCACCGCAGCCGGCCGCTAGCAGCGAGACCGTCGCCGCCGCACACCACACAAACAGCCGCCCGAAGGGTCGAAGTGCACGCAGCAGGACCTCGGGGATAGCGAGCATGGTTGGGAAGTCTGGACCATCCCGAGAGAGACGAGGCGTCGAGCTCGTCGCCCGCGTCGCGGCCGATCTCGACGGCGGCGGGATCGTACTGGGACACCGGCAGCCCCGCATTCATCGACGCGTTGGTGATCACCGCCACCGCCGACAACCCGCCTTGCGCTCACCTCACGTCTCGCGCTGGCTCTTGAGAGACGTGCTCCTCACCTCAGGAGCGGCTCGACCGCGCGGGGCGTGCGGTGCGCTTAGGGTTCCCCAGCTGAGACGGTGGCCGGCGAGCTCGAGGCCGATCGCGACGGCCGACCCGTCGTGGTAACGATCGGCTTGGGCGTGCTCCTGCTTCATCGGTCGATCACGGCAGCACTGTTCTCTCGGCGGCTCGAATGACGACAAGGCGGAGGTCTCGCTGTCCACGGCCGGTCGCGCTCGCCGAGCAAGCGTGCCCAGTTGACGCAAGATTTCGATCGACCTCTTGACTTTGAGATGCAAAGTATGCTTGACTTTGCAATGCAAAGTAATAGAGGAAGGGCGGACACGATGCAGGGCACACACGACATCGACCAAGAGGCGCCGGCGGATAACGGCGAGCCGTTTGACCCGCGCGAGGCGGCGCGAGTGCTCGCCGACGCCCGGCGCGACGCCCGGCGCGAGTTCTCGCTCACTCCGCCATTGATCAGCGTCGTGATGGGGGCGATCATCCTCGGCGCGTACATCGCGCTGTGGCTGTCCACCCACGATCAGCACCCCTACAAGGGGCCAAGCCTTGGGGTGGTCGGTCTGGTTTACGGGGCGGTCGCGGTCTCGATCGCGGTGTCGGTGAAGGTCTACCGGCGCGCGACCGTCGGGGTCAGCGGGCCGTCGCTCAGGCAGCAGCAGGTCGAGGGCCTCGCGATCCTGGCCTCGTATTTGGGCAGCCCGCTGATCCAGGGCGCGATGAAGCACTACGGCGCCAGCGACGCGATCGTTTACGGCGTGATCCCGGCCGCTGGGCCGCTGATCATCGTCGGCACGACCGTGATGGGGACCGCCGCCAGCAACGCCAACTGGCCGCAGTTCGGCTCCGCGCTGGCCATCGTCATCGCCGGCAGCGTCGCCCTGTTCGTGGGCCCCAGCGCGGCCTGGCTGGCGGCCGGGGTCGGCCTGTTCGTCGGGGTTGTCGGCTACGCGGCCTTGACCGCACGCACGCAGCGAGCGGCCAGCCGGGCATGAACACAGAAGCACTTGACCCGGTGATCCACGCGCCCGCTCGCCTGCGGATCGTCGCAACGCTCGCCGCCCTGCCCGACGGGGACGCGCTCTCGTTCACACGCCTGCAGGAGATCCTCGAGCTCACCCCGGGCAACCTGATCACACACCTGCGCAAGCTCGAGGAGGCCGGCTACCTAGCGAGCAACACGACCGGCAACGGCCGAGCGTCACGGACCTCGATCACGCTCACCAAACCCGGCCGCATCGCGCTCAACACCTACACCAACGCCCTGCGCGAACTCCTCGACGGCCTATAACAGATTGCTGCTGCACGCGGAACCGGCAGCCTCGAGCGGTCCGGAGCCATCGCTCCAAACGGTCCGATCGGGCCAGAACCAGCACTCAGCGCGTCCACGCGGCGTCCGCTGATCGTTCCCGTTGTGCGACGCGGCGACGCCATCAAGGGACGGCATCAGAGGACGCTCGCGACCGTGCGCTGGACCATCCTTGGGCGGACGCGTCCGGAGCGCCGCTTTGGCTCGGACTCACTCGGTTGCGATCGCGGCGAGCACGTCGAGGTTGGCGGCTCGTCGCGCGGGCCACGCGGCGGCGACCAGGCCGAGCAGGGCGGAGAGGATCACGAATCCGATCAGGCTCGCGATCGGAACCGAGATGTGGTGACGCCGTTGTTGCGCAGCGCGTACGCGAGGGCGACGCCGAGTGCCAGCCCCCTGAGGATCCCGACGACGCCGCCGAACACCGCGACGATCACGGACTCCGAGCGGATCATCGCCCGGACCTGACGGCGGCGTCATCCCAACCGCGCGCAGCAGCCCGATCTCGTGGGTTCGCTCGAACACCGACAGCATCAGGGTGTTGACGATGCCGATCAGCGCGATCAGGATCGCGAGCGCCAGCAGCACGTAGACGAGCCCGAGCAGCTGGTTGACGCGCGCCTGCTGGGAGGCCTCGAACTGGGCGCGCGTCTTGAAGCTGACGTTGGCGTATGGAAGCAGTGCGTTGTTCAACGCCGCGTCGAGACCGCGCGCGCCGGGAGCGGTGCTGAGCAGTACGCCGATCGGGAGCGGATTGTCGAAATGGGAGAGGAAGAAGCCGTCTCCGGTAAGGTAGCTCCCGAGCAATGGGTTCGATTTGAAGATCCCGCCGATCCGCATCGTGGTCGAGCCCGTTTGGGCGAATTTGACCGGTACGGTCGAGCCGACATGAAGGTGGTTCGGCATCGGCGGTGTTGGTATCGACCAGCAGCTTGCCGGCGGCCATCGCCGGCGCTCCGCTGCCGGCGGTGACGTGCAGGGTGACCGTTCTCGAAAGGTCGGCAGGGGACGCCGCGACGAGCGAGGACAGTGCGCCTCGGACCTCGAACTGTCCCTGGTAGACGACCGTCGTCGTGGTCACGCCTGCCAGCACGGGAGACGGCGCCGACGACCGACTTGCTGAAGCCGCCTGTGCCGCTGACGATGTAGTCCGCGCTGACCGCACTGTCGAACGCTGTTCTTCGCCGACGTACTGAGCGACGCACCCAATACGGCGATCGTCGACACGAGCGACAGGCCGACCATCAGTGCCGCAGCGGTCTGAGCGGTTCGGCGGGGGTTCCGGGTGGAGTTCTCTTGCCCCAGGCGCCCGGGGGTGCCCAGCAACGCGGCCAGCGGACGGCCGAGCGCGCTCGATATCGGACGGGCCACCAGTGGCATGAGCCGAACGCTGGCGATCAGCACGGCCAGCGAACCGACTCCCACCAGCAGGACGTCCGGCTTGGTCAGCCCTGCCAGCACTGCGACGATGCCTGCGAGGCCGATGGCGGCGGCGGCGATCACCTGTCCGCGCTGCACCGACCCCGGTCTGGTCCTCGCTGAGCTCGACCAGCGCGGCCACGGGTGGGATCCTCATCACGCGGCGGGCCGGGACGATCGCCGACAGCAAGGTCACTCCGACGCCGACGGCAATCGCGACCACCGCCGTGCGGGCCTCGAACACCAGCGGCGCCGAGGGCAGCACGATGCCGAACGCCTTCAGCAGCGCCTTGAGGCCGAGCGCGGCGACCACGCCGAGCCCGAGGCCGATCAGCGAGGCGACAAGCCCGGTCAGCGCGGCTTCGCCCAGCACCGAGCCGAACAGCTGCCGCCGGCTGGCCCCGACCACGCGCAGCAGTGCCAGCTCTCGGGTCCGCTGCCCGACGGTGATCGAGAACGTGTTGAAGATCGTGAAGCCGCCGACGAACAGCGAGATCAACGCGAAGATCAATAGCGCCGTCGAGATGAACGAGAGCTCGTTGTTGACCGCGGTCGAGAGCTCGCTGGCGACTGTCTGTCCGCTCACCACCTGCACGCCCGGCTGGCAGGATCGCGGCGATCGACCGCTGCAGCTTGACGGTGTCGGCCCCGGGCGCAGCCAGGACGCTGATCGTGTTGTAGTGCCCGTCGGAATTGAACAGCGCCTGCGCCGTCGCCGGCTCGAATCCGGCGAGCGTCACCCCCGCCAGGTTGTCGTCGCTACCGAACGTGACGAGCCCGGTGATCGTGAACGTCTGCGGCCGATCGGGCAGGTTCATGAGCACCCTGTCACCCAAGGCGAAGTGGTACTTGGTCGCCGTCGCCTTGTCCATCACCACGTCATCGGGGGTGGTGGGCGCATGGCCCGCGACCAGCCGGTACGGGGACAGCTGCGGGTTGGGGTCGAACGAGAATCCCAGCGTCGAGCCGCCGCCCTTGCCGATCGCGTTCCCGTCCGCGCGTCATGAACTGGGCGTAGCCGCCGACCGATCCGAACGCGAACGAAACGCCCGGAACACGGCGAACCGCGATCGCGATCGACTCCGGGATCGGCTTGCGGTCAGCAGTGCTGTTGACCGCAGCGGCGGCGTTGTCATTGAAGGCGGCGTTCCCGCGGATCTGGAAGCTAACGTGCTGATAGGCGGTGCCGATCAGATTGTCGAACGTGCGGTTGAGCGTGTCGCCGAGCACGAGCGTGCCGGTGACGAACGTCACCCCGAGCACGATTGCCAGCGCGGTCAGGGCGAGGCGCAGCTTGCGGGCCTGCAGGCCCCGGAGCGTTACCCTGCGCATCTCAGGCCTCCAACCGCTTCATCTGCTCGAGCACGGCATCCGCCGATGGGAACTGAAGCTCCCCCACCAGCTTCCCGTCGGCCAGGAACACCACCCGATCGGCATACGCGGCAGCCCGCGGGTCGTGGGTGACCATCACGATCGACTGGCCGTGCTCGCTGACCGCGCGCGCGCAGGAACTCGAGCAACTCCGCCGAGGCGTTCGAGTCCAGATTTCCGGTCGGCTCGTCGGCGAAGATCAGCTCGGGGCCGCCCGATCAGCGCACGCGCGCAGGCGACCCGTTGCTGCTGGCCGCCGGACAGCTCGCCCGGACGGTGCGACAGGCGGTCCGCGATGCCGAGCTGACCGACCAGGACATCGAACCACCCCCGGTCGACCGCCGGTCCGCCGAGGTCGGCGGCGAGCGTGATGTTCTCCGCCGCTGTGAGCGTTGGGACCAGGTTGAAGGACTGGAACACGAACCCGACGCGGTCTCGCCGCAGGTCGGTCAGGGAGGCGTCGTCGAGCTGCCCGATCTCGTCCTCGCCCACGAACGAGTGCCCGGCGCTCGGCGCATCGAGCCCGGCCATGCAGTGCATCAGGGTCGACTTGCCTGACCCGGAGGGTCCCATCACAGCCGTGAAGCGGCCGCGGTCGAAACTCCACGGTGACGCCGTCCAGTGCGCGGACGGCGACCTCGCCTGCCCCGTAGGTCTTGACCAAGTCGATTGCACGAGCCGCCGGCGAGTCAGACCGATCTGAAGTGAGGGTCATTGCCGCCTCGAGTGAGTTTGTGAGCATGGCCAGCACGCTACGCCGGGGGTTCGCCGCTGTCATCGGCGCGCGGGCCGAACCTGGCACGTCCACCCGTGGGTGGAAGGCGGCGGGCCGGCGTCCACCCGGCGGCCGATGACACACACACGCGTGCGGCCTATCGTTTGCCACGTCGATGAAGCTCGCACTGGTCAGATGGTTCCGACACAGCTGGATCACACGCGGGTGGGATGGCGAGGGGACGGCCCCGCTCGAGGCGGTGGCGTGGCGCATCTTCGGCGTGGTGCTGCTGGCCGCGTGTCGTCGCGGTCACGTTCACTACCCACCCGTACCCGCGCCCGCACGGCCGCGACGCGGTCGTCCTGGCGTCGTTCGTCGCCCTGGTCGTATTCGCGATCGCCGCGCATCCGGCGCGCACCGATGTACCGATGCGCGCGAGTGGTCCTGGCGCTGCTCGGCGTGATCGTGTCGGCGGGCGTGCTGGGCGCCGCCCAGCCCCATGGCATCTGGGTCGTCGGTCCGTACTACGTCGCGATCGTCGCGGCGCTCAAGCTCGACCGCCGGACCGCCTGGCTCGTCTTCGCCGGCGCCGTCCTGCCGTTCGTCGGCCGGCTATCTGGTCAAAGGCCAGGCCGCCGGCGCCGGGACGTTCCTGTCCGGCATCGTCCCCTGGTTCTTGGCCATGCGTCTGCTCCGCTACGTCAGCGGTCAGCGCGACGCGCTGCAGGCCTCCCGGGCGGCCGAGGCACGCGCAGCAGCTGCCGCCGAGCGCGGGCGGCTCGCGCGGGAGATGCACGACGTGCTCGCCCACTCGCTGTCGGCGCTGGCCCTGCAGCTGGAGACCACGCGGCTGCTCGCCCGCGATCGCGGTGTCGACGACCAGATCACCCAGGCGATCGACCGGGCGCACCACCTCGCCGCCAGCGGGCTGGACGAAGCGCGCCGCGCGATCGCCGCCGAGCGCGGCGACGAGCTGCCGGGACCGGAGCGGATCGGCGCGCTCGCCGACGCGTTCAAGCAGCAGAGCGGTCTGCCGGTCGCGGTCGAGGTTCGCGGCGAGCCGCGCGAGCTCGCGCCCGAGGCGCGACTGGCGGTGTACCGAACCGCGCAGGAGGCGCTGACCAACGTCCGCCGGCACGCCACCGCCGAGCGTGTCGACGTCAGGCTGGACTACGGCCCCGACCAGCACCGTGCTGGTAGTCGAGGATCACGCCGCTCTCGGGCTCGCCCACCGCCGGCCGCGATCAGCCTGACCGGCGGCTACGGGCTGACCGGGATGCGCGAGCGGGCCGAGCTGCTCGGCGGGGAGCTCCTCGCCGAGCCGACGCCGAGTGGCTTCCGCATCGAGCTGAGGCTGCCGGCGAGCCGGATGAGCGACGCGGGTCCGCAGCGCGAGCCGGTCCGGGTCCTGCTCGCCGATGACCAGCGGCTCGTGCGAGAGAGCCTCGGCATGCTGCTCGGCCTGCTGGCCGGGATCGAGCTGGTCGCCACCGCGTCGGACGGCGAGGAGGCGCTCGCGCTGACCGACCAGCACAAGCCCGATGTGGTGCTGATGGACCTGCGGATGCCGCGCGCTGGACGGGATCGAGGCCACCCGGCGGCTGCACGAGCGCCAACCCGACATTCGCGTGATTGCGCTCACCACCTATGCCGACGACGAGAGCGTGCTCGGAGCCCTGCGCGCCGGCGCGCGCGGCTACCTGACCAAAGACGCCAGCAGCGACGACATCCGCAACGCGATCCTCACCGTCGCGGCCGGCGAAGCCGCGCTGGATCCGTCCGTGCAGCATCACGTTGTTGCAGCGCTGGCGAGCGACGGTGAGCGAGCCGACCGATCGCTGCGCGGCGCAGCCGCGGGTCGAGCTGCCCGACGACCTCACCCCGCGCGAGGCGGAGGTGCTCGCCCTGATCGCCGCGGGACTAACCAACGCGAGATCGCCGAGCGGCTGTTCGTGAGCCCCACCACCGTCAAGTCCCACATCAACCACCTGTTCGCCAAGGCCGGCCTGCGCGACCGCGCGCAGGCGGTCAACTACGCGTACCGCCGGGGGATTGCGACACCACCAGGCTGAGCGCCCGCCCACCACACGGGCGGCCGGCCAGGGCGGCCAGCCAGTGCAGCACCCGTCCACCAACAAGCGACCGACCGATACAAAGTCAACGGTCGCGCTTGGATTTCCTGGTTCGAGGGAAGGGCCGCAAGCTTCCGTGCGGAGGCGACGACCGGTCGGTCTTTGGCCCTGGCCTGCGCGATCCCTGTGTCGTCCGGGCTGACAACAATCACGTTCTGCACGAACGGTTCGACGATCCGCGCAACCTCCCACGCGCAACCGGTCACCTCCAACGCCACCTTGTCCGTTGACATCAGACTCTCCGCCAGTCCCAGTAGTCAGGGCAACGCGTCGCTTCCGCATCTCCGTAAAGGAGCACTCTCGGCGATCCCGTCCCGCGTTTGGCCGCGCACGATCGTCTGGGGCCATGCTCGCAGAGGGTTAGTGACTGAGACGTCCACGACGCCGGCGGCACAGGCGCTCGACACGGCCCGCATGCGTGCGGTGGTCGATGGGCCTGCGGACGAGCTCAGCTGCTCCAGATCTCGACTCGTCCGCGCCCCCGCGAGTCCTGAGTTCCGCGCAAAGCACGCCTTTCGCGGATCTCGGGAGGATGCGCGTCGCGACGCGGAGCAGGTCTCGCCGCGGCGCTTGTCTCCGGCGTTGAGTGATTCACCCGGGCTGAGCCTCGCGCGAACGCCGTCTCGGTCGGCAACGGGCAGCGGACTTCCAGCACACGACAGGGAACTTGCTCGCGTAGCCTCGGACCGGGAGATGAACCCTCCGATCAGGAGAGCTGGCGTCGAGCTTTGCGTTGATGCGCCGGCCCACACGACGCACCAGAGGTTCTTCGGGTCGCCGGTCGGCGAGGAGTGTGAGGACAGGAACGTTCGCCTCCGCGAGGGCCGTTTGTCACCTCAATATGCCAGACCCGGGGGGGCGCCCGACCGTCGCTGGTACGCCCAGGCTGGCGCTCTGCGGGGCCGCGGCGGCGCCGGGCGGGAGAGGCCCGCGGTTGAAGTCGCTGCGGCGCCAAGCGGGCGTCTACGCCCCGCCCGCCAGGCAGTAGCGGTCGAACATCCAGTAGAACGAATTGTACGGGGCGACGAACGTGTCGTCGATCAGCAGCTTGGGCTTGGAGTTGGCGTCGGCGATGTAGCCCGCGAAGCGGACGTAGACGAATCCTTTGATCCCCGCCATCGCCGAGTAGTTCGGCGATCGCTGCGCGGAGCACAGGGGCGGGTTGTCGTCGTGGCCATTGCCGGTATTCTGGCTCGCGTCGAAGAAGTAGCCGGGCCCGCAGCTGTAGAACGAGCTCGTCGGGTTGAATGCCTGAGGATCCCCGTTGTCGACCGTCGCGGATGCCGTGTCCTGATCGCAGCGGCTCGCGTCGGTGATCTGGATTGAGGCGCTGAACGTGTGCCCGGTCGGACCGTACTTCTCGATCTCCTGCGCGAAGCGGTACAGCGTTCCGTCGGGAGTCGCGATCCAGTTCGCGAAGTCGTCGAGGAACGGGCCCTGGATCAGCGGGCTGAAGCTGCAGTTGAAGCACACGTTCATCGTGCCGGCGCCCAGGCCGGCCTCGGGAATCCCAAAGCCGCCCATGAACTCGGCGGCGATGTCCTGCTCGACCTGTTGCGCCTGGCCGTAGGCGTCGTAGGCGGCCTGCAGGACCGCGATCGTCCATCCGATCGGGCCGGGCACCTTCGCGCCGAGCACGTACTCGCCGAGCGCCTGGATGATTCCCTGAGCGCTGATCGACTTGTAGGACTCGTACGCGTTGAGGACGAACTGCGCGTTGCCGTGCGCCTCAGCCCACGCCTGCATGAGGTTGTCCTGACCCTCGGTCAGGGTAAAGGACCCGGTCGCGAGCACGTTGGGGACGAGATGCAGGGTTTCGCGGTCTGCCCCGAAGCGGTGCCCGCTGGCGCACAGCTGCTGGTTGCATTGGTCTTGGGCGGTGACGGTGAACGACGGGTACTTGTCGCCGACCACCGCGGGCGCCCAGTAGACGAGCTCCAGCACGCCGAACGGGTCGGTCTTGAGGTCGGGGATGCTCAGGCCGCATCGCGGCAGCGGGCCGGTTGTGCACAGGTAGCCTGGGCCCTGGTTGGATTGCGCGGCCAGCAGGGCGGTTGGCACGAGCGGGTTGACTGATGCTGTGATCGTCGCGCTGGTGTCGGGCGCCAGTCGTGAGCTTCCGGGCTTGGCGGGGGCTTTGACGGTGATTCTCAGCAGCGTGCAGCCGGACACGCAGGAGATGGGCGCGACGCTGCTGGTTGAGTGTGCGCGCAGTGCGAACAGGGGGCCTCCGTCAGGGGTTTTGGCGGCGTCCTGGGGTTGGAAGGTGAGGCCCGTTCGGTGCGCCGCGTTCATGCCGGGCCAGGTGATGTGCACGACGAGCTTGCAGCCCTTGGCGGCCTCGGCGGCGCCGGCGTTCACGCTGGTGGCGTCGGCGCGTGCGCCGTTCACGACGGCGGCGGCGCTCGCGGCGGCGCTGACGGCGCCGCACGGCACAGCGAAATTGACGTTGTGGAGGTTGTGGGTGACGTTGAGGCTGCGCTGCGGGGGCGTGGGGATGCCCTTTGTGAGCACGGGCGCGACCGTGCACGCGCCGCGGTCGAGCAGGAACTCGTAGTCCCCGGCCCCATCGGTGGTCGTGTCACCGCCGCTTGGGCAGCTCGCTCGAAGGTCGATGTTCGGCGCTGGGACGCCGCCGGACCCGGCGATCGTGACGGTACCGGTAACGGCATAGCGCGCCGTCCAACCCCACGCAACCGCGCTGCTGGCAGGGAAATAACACGGCCCGGGACCACCTCCCGCCGAAACGAACCACGCCCCAAAGCCGTGCGGCACCTTGTAGATCGTTCCCCCCGGGGACGCGACCTTCTTGGTCGAGTAGTACTCCTCGCCGTACGGGCCGCTGCCGCTACCGTTCCGGCCACCGCTCGCGTGGAATAGCCAGGGCGTCGCGCCTGGGTTGATGTTCGTCCAAAGAGCGCCATAGTCGACGATCCCCTTGATCAGCGGCACCTGCATGAACACGCTCTGTCCGCAGCCGCTGGCGCTCGACGTCTCGTCCTGGATCATCGATACCGGCACCGGCACGCAACGGCTTCCCCGGACCGGCGGCTTTCCCGCGCCCTTCGGGCAGCCCGACTCGAGCGGCTGCGGGGTCTGCACGATCTGCGTGCTCGAAGCAACCGCGGTCGCAGGGCTCAGCGCCAGCGCAATGATCGGCCCGCACAACAGCACCCGCATCAAAGCTCGCTTGCCCGATCTCCTGAAGAGCAGCTCGCGAGCCCCCCAAACCGCCCTCCACCGCCAACCGCTAGACAGCGATAGCACCCGCTCCCCGAGCCAAGCCTGAACAGCGCCAGCTCCTTCACCAGCCTCGCTCACCGGATGCCTCCCCCGATCCCAAACCAGATCTCGCTCAATCGAACGCGGAATCAACAGACAGCCCGACGAATCCTACAGGGGAGAGCGTCGCACGAACGTCACACAACCCAACACCCTTCGCACCGGTGAGCCAGTGTGGACTTGCCTGGGTTCGGCGGAGAGTTATTAGTAGTTGAGTAGTTAAGTATATCAGTCAGTGCGATTGCTCGACACAGGACAGCGGAGAGGCCAGCGTCAGCACGTCTCGTAGATCGGTGACTGTTGGGGCGGCGTGGCTTGGTGGATTCTGGTCGAGCGGGGTCGCGCGCCGGAAGCCGCCAGGTTGCTCGAGGCCGTTGGGCTCGAAGGCGATGTGCTGCGGCTCTGGCACGGCGTCGGTCGCGCTTGCGGGGCGCGGGATGGTACGGGTCGCGCTCGGCGAGCTCGGACTCGGTCTGGCGGACCTGCTCGAAGCCGATCGCAGGATGGCCGCTGCAGGGCTTCAGCTGAGCGTGCTCACCGACTGGGTGCCCGCCGCGGCGGATGCGCTCGTCAACCTCGCGGCAGGCGCAGGAGATCGCCGGCCGCGAGCTCGAGCAGGCGATCGCGTTCGGCGCGCCACGTCGACACGGAATCGCGCTCTCGGTGTGTGGCACCCTCGATCCCGGCGAGCACGCCCTTGTTTCTCTGCGCCAGGCCGTCGGGATCTTGGAGCGCTCTCCCGCCCGGCTCGAGCACGCCCGCGCACTCGTGAATCTCGGCGCCGGGCTCCGCGTCCGAGGTCACCACAAAGGCGCGCGTGCGCAGCTAGTGGAGGCGCTCGACATCGCCCACCGACTCCACGCGGTCGCGCTCGCGGATCTCGCACGCACAGAACTGGTCGCGAGCGGCGCCCGCCCCCGTCGCCATGGGCTCAGCGGCCCAGACTCGCTGAC
This sequence comes from uncultured Solirubrobacterales bacterium, assembly GCA_963794285.1. Taxonomy (GTDB): domain Bacteria; phylum Actinomycetota; class Thermoleophilia; order Solirubrobacterales; family Solirubrobacteraceae; genus Palsa-465. The sequence continues at coordinate 23,640 of CAWCDS010000002.1, read as the reverse complement.
GCCGGCAGAGCTACGCACCGCGAGGATGGCCGCCGAGGGCCAGACAAATCGCGAGATCGCACAGTCGCTGTTCGTCTCGGCTAAAACCGTCGAGGCGCAGCTTTCCCAGGCCTACTCCAAGCTGTCGATCCACAGCCGCCGCGAGCTCGCCACCGCGCCCAGCCGTGCGCCGGGCGGCACCGGTGAGCCAAACGTAAGGGGGTGAGGGCAAAACTCCAGGGTGTCACCCGATGCGCGCAGGACGCCGCGGTCGGGATGCTGGCTGGCATGAGCGGTCAGCAGCCAGTGCGCGTGGCGCTCGAGATCCGGCGAACGCAACGCACGATCAGCGGGCAGCTCGCCGTTGACGGAAGCCCGCCAGCGGGTTCTATGGCTGGCTCGAGCTGATCGATGAGCTCGAGCGCGCGTCGGGTCCACAATCACCGGACGCGGGGTTCTGTCCCGAGCCCGGTCACGAGGACCAGTGAGGCGCCTGAGGCCTGAACGGCTTGGCAGTCCATTCGAGCCCTCCGGTGCACTCGCCGGCGGCGCATCGCAGATCAGTATGGAATGGAACTCCCGCCCTGCTCCGCGGCCGCTGGTTGCGAGCTTTGACATCGGCTTCTCGCTCTCGTGGCATGAAAATGCACCATGAAGGCTCTGTCCGGTGCCGGTCGTACGGTCCGGCGATCCGGCATAGGGGCTTTGTTGGGAGAACGCAGACGGGTAGGCCGTTTTTGGACGATGGGCTTCGAGCCCGGGCTTTTCGTTCGGCCGCCCCTGCGACTTGCCAGGATTGAGCTTCGAGCTCGTATCGGTCTGTGTCGTTGTCCCGCTGGTTCTCCCGCCGAATGTCAATTCGACTGGGAGTGAGAGATGGCGGCGTTGACGCGGTGGGTTGGTCGTGCGATCGGCTTGGATGTTCACCGTGAGTTCTGCGTGGTCGCGATCTGCGAGGACGGGCGGGTCCGCTCCGGAGGTCGGGTGCCCAGCACGCCGGAGGGAATCACAGCGTTGGGAGAGAGCCTTCTGCCGACGGATCGGGTGGCGTTGGAGGTGACCGGCAGTTGCTGGGAGGTCGCGCGGATCCTCGAGCCGTATGTCGATCGGGTGGTCGTGGTCAGCCCGGATGACACCGGGATCACGAGCGCTCGGGCGAAGACCGACAAGCTCGACTCGCGGACGCTGGCGAGCTTGCTGTGGAAGGGCGAGCTCGAGGCGGTGTGGATGCCTGATGAACGCTGCCGGATCTTGCGCCGGCGGCTCGCCAGGCGTGAGCAGCTGACGCGCGCTCGCACGCGCGTGAAGAACGAGATCCACGCCTGCCTGCAGCGCCTCCTGCAGGAACGCCCGCCGTGCTCTGATTTGTTCGGGGTCAAAGGCCGCCAGTGGCTCGCCGGCCTGGAGCTGCCGCCTGAGGAGCGCGAGTCTGTCGACGCCGGGATTCGCCAGATCGAGTTTCTCGATGCAGAGATCGCGGCTGTCGAGCGGCTGGTCGCGCAGCAGGCGCTCTCGTGGCCGGAGATTCGGCGGCTGATGACGGTGCCGGGCGTGAACCTGATCTGCGCGGCGACGTTCATCGCCGCGGTCGGGAACGCCGACCGGTTCTTCACCAGCCGCAAGCTCGTCGCGTATCTCGGCTTGGATCCGAAGGTCCGCCAATCCGGCGAGGGACCCGCGCGCTCAGGGCGGATCTCAAAGCGCGGATCGGCGTCCGCGCTGGTCGAGGCGGCGTGGAGCACGGTGCTTCAACCAGGCCCGCTGCGCGCCTTCTATCAGCGCACCTGCGCTCGCCGCGGGCACGGCAAAGCGATCGTCGCGACCGCGCGCAAGCTGGCGATCCTGTTCTGGTGCATGCTCACACGCTCAGAGGACTACGCCCACCAACAACCGTCGCTGACCAAGAAAAAGCTCCGGCGGCTCGAGATCACCGCCGGCGCCCCGAAATACTCCAAGGCCGCCGCCGGGATCTGGCATGCCAACGACATGGTTCGCGAAGCTGAGCGCGAACTCGCCCAGCAGGCCGAGATCTCCTACCGACGGATGGTCGCCGACCAGAGGGCCGGCGGACCGGCGAGGAAGGTACGCGCGGGCGTGACACCGGAGCGCGCATAAATTTGGCCCTCGTAGGGCAAAGCTGCGCGGCAGACCACAAGCTCCTGACGTCTCCGCTTCGCTTCGTCAGTCACCCGCGCCTAGTCAACAACGTAACGCCGCACGCCACTCGCAGCAACCCCTGCGAGGACCCCGGGCTGCGCAAATACCGGCGCAAACCGCGCCGAGGACGACCACGAGACCGAAACCCGGCTCACACGACCACGTTCTACGCCCCTACCAAACCGGTCCCCGACCCCGTCCGACCCCCCGAAATGTTCTGCCCAGACCCCTTGACTTTCATCGGTCGGTCGTCCAAAGCGGCGCTGAGTCGAGCGTCCGTTGGTCGTTCCCGTTGTGCGACGCGGCGAGGACATCACGGAGCGGCCTCAGGGGACGTTGGGGACCGTCTGCTGATCGCTCTCGCTTGCGGACGCGCAGCTGTCCAGCTGCAGCCCTGTTTGCGGCGCATTGCGACACCGCGCCGCCGTCAGCAAGATGCCCGTCGCATCACGAATGCGAGGCTGCGGTCGACCGCCCCCGTTGCCGCTCGCACCAAGAGTGGCCATGTTGCCGGGCGAGCCGCTGTGGCTGCTTCCGGCGGATGGGGGAAGCCGGCCGAGCGACAGTTCACCGCTGGTCCTCGGATCAAACAGTGACTTGAGCACGTGAGCGGCTCGCGTGCGCCTCGCTGAGTCGATCGAGGAACCCAGAGCTGACATGTGGGTGTGTACGGATGCTTGTCGGTGCGGTGGCGCGTACGTTTGGGTTGCTGAGATGAGTGCGAGTTGATGTTGACGCGTTTTCAGACCGAGCTCGGGTCGATCTCCAATGGAGTCGGCGGTGCCGGATTGCGGCCTGACATTGAGCAGGTGGCCGTGCGAGATGGTTCGAGCGTTGTGATCCGGCCGCTGGCTTCGGGTGATGAAGCTGCGATCGCTAGCTGGTTCTCGGGGCTGGGCGTCGAGACCCGCCACGCGCGCTTTCTCGGGCCGCTGGACCGGCTTGATCGTCGGATGCTCTCCGAGTTGGCGCGTGTGGACCACGTCGACCGCGAGGCGATCGCGGCGATCGCGCCTGACGGAACGACGGTCGGAATCGCTCGCTACATCCGGATCAAGCCGAGCAGCGCCGAGGTCGCGGTTGCGGTGGGCGATGAGTGGCGGGGACGGGGCATCGCGAGCATGCTGCTCGAACGGGTCACCGCCAGGGCGCGGTCCGCCGGCATCAGGCAGTTCATCGCGATCTGTCTTGCTGGCAACCACACTGTGATCCGGTTGCTGAGCCGGCTGGGAGCGACGAAAATCCGGCCGTTCGACGCCGGGGTAGTTGAACTTCGGATCGACCTGACGAGCGCGCGCTCCGATCGCTTCGGACCCGGCTCGGCGAGCGGCGGACGGCACGATGAGCAAAGGAGCTGCGATGTCTGAGGAATTGTCGAACCTATCTGTCCAGCGGCTGCAGCCCTCAGCGTCCTACAGCTTCACGATGCGCTTGCACATGCCGCAACACGGCGGCGCGTTCGCCCGGATCGCCCGCGCGATCGCCGATGCGGAGGCGATGCTCGGAGCGATCGATCTCGTGCGCGTGCAATCCCGGGAGGTCGTCCGCGATGTGACGGTCGCGTGCGTTGACTCCGCTCACGCGGAGGCAGTTGTGCAGGCGGTGCGCGACTTGGACGGCGTGCGTGTCGACAGTGTCTCTGACCGCACGTTCCTGATGCACAAAGGCGGCAAGATCGAGGTCAACCCGAAAGTCTCGATCAAGACCCGCGACGATCTCTCGATGGCGTACACGCCCGGAGTTGCGCGCGTCTCGATGGCGATCCACGAGGATCCGGCCAAGGCTTGGGCGCTGACGATCAAGAGCAACACGGTCGCGATCGTCTCCGACGGCACCGCCGTCCTCGGGCTCGGGGACATCGGCCCCGAGGCGGCGATGCCGGTGATGGAGGGCAAGGCGATGCTGTTCAAGGAGTTCGCCGGCGTCGACGCCTTCCCGCTATGCATTGACACGAAGGACGTTGAAGAGATCGTGGCGTTCGTGAAGGCGGCAGCACCCACCTTCGGCGGGGTCAACCTTGAGGACATCTCCGCGCCGCGCTGTTTTGAGATCGAGCGGCGGCTGCGCTCCGAGCTCGACATTCCGGTCTTCCACGACGATCAACACGGCACGGCGATCGTCGTGCTCGCGGCGTTGCTGAACGCGTTGAAAGTCGTCGATAAGCGCGCCGATGACATCACCGTGGTGGTCGTCGGCGCGGGCGCGGCCGGCCTGGCATGTGCCGACATGATGCTCGCCCAGGGCGTCGGCGACGTGGTCGTATGCAACCGCCGCGGCACGCTGTACGCCGGCGCTGAGCGGCTCGACCCCGACCGGGCGGCTCTGGCACTGCGCACGAACAAGCGCGGACTCCGGGGCATGGCCGACGACGTGCTTCAGGGCGCCGATGTGCTGGTCGGCGTTTCCGGGCCGGGCGCGGTCTCAGCCGCCGCGGTGCGCCGGATGGCTCCTGGCGCGATCGTGTTCGCGATGGCCAACCCGGTGCCCGAGGTCCCGCCCGAAGAGCTCCGCGACGACGTCGCGATCATCGCCACCGGACGCTCTGACTACCCCAACCAGATCAACAACGTGCTCGCATTCCCTGGCGTCTTCAAAGGCGCGCTCGAGGTGCGCGCCCGCACGATCAACGAACAAATGAAGCTCGCCGCCGCACACGCGATCGCGCGCGTGATCCCCGAGGATCAGCTCGACACCGACTACATCGTCCCCAGCGTCTTCAACCGCCACGTCGCCCAAGCGGTCGCCCAAGCGGTCGCCGACGCCGCCGTCACCAGCGGCGTGGCCCGCCGCGAACGGAGCGCTCGCCCGCAGGACCCGCTGACCCCACCCGAGGCGATCCGCTGAGTCACACCCGCGCCGGCCGAGGACCATTGACCCCTCCGCACGAATCCCGGCAAGTCGAAAGGTCAGTCAAGGACTCACAGACACCTCCGAGTTCGAACGCTACGAGACGCCCGATCTGACCGGCCGCCCACTTCTGCAATGCGCGAATCGCGGCCACTCCGTTGTCTCGGGAAGACGCACACTTCTGGTCCAGAGCGGCCACGATGTCGACGCCCCACGCCGCTGTCGAACGCGGCTGCTCTCGGACACAACCAGCCACCACATCGGCTCTCCTGATGCCCGTGCGGGAGCGAAAGCGGGTCTCGGCCCGTGGTCGGTGCGCACCTCCTGTTCGCCATGAGCAGGGCCATATAGAGTCCGGCCGACTGTTCGCAGAGCGTTCCCCAGTTGAGACGCTCACGTCGCGACTGCGGCGCCGTCGCGCGGACGCTCGGGGCGTGCGGTTGTGGTTCGGGTTCGTGTGCTCTGCGGTTTCAGCCGCCGGCGGCGAAGCACGCCGCACGTTCGATCGGGGAGTGTGGATCATGACGAGGCGGCGGCCGGCGGCGGCTCGGACTAGGCGAGATCTGATCGGCGCGCTGGAGCAGCGCTTCGACGCGCGGATGGGTCGGTCTGCAGGCTTGGATCCAAGACGGCTGTTACGCCGCGTGAAGCGAGCGTCGATCGGATTGCGTTCGAGCCCGCGGAAACGCCGAAGCAGGCTAGCCTGGACTCCCACGTTAGGTCTGGGGGTTAACGCCACGTGGTGCGGCTCATCCGAAGGTGAGCTTGAGTCTGCGTCCTGACCACCAGGGTACGGGGACGTCGGTTTTGGCGAGGCCGGCGTCGAGCAGGTAGGGGTTGTGGGCGCGTTTGCCGAAGCGAACTTCGACGGTGGTGTCGGTGATGGTGACGCGGGCGGAGGCGTCGATGAAGTCGCGCCAGATGTGGCGTGATTCGGCGGTCGTGTAGGCGCCCCCGATGTGGGCGCCGAAGAGGCGGTAGAGGCTTGAGGCCATGAGCGTGAGCTGCAGGTCGCAGTTGACCTTCATCGCGACGACGGATGACAGTGCGTCCATGTGGAAGAAGTCGACGCCGTCGGAGATGGAGTTCTCGATCAGCATTCGCTTGGCGTAGGTCTCGATCAGTCCGGCCGCGCCGCGCGAAGCGCAGCACCTGATCGGCTTGGTCGGCCTTGCGGATGTCCGCGTTGGCGTAGCAGAACACGTGCCTGTCGGCGTCTTGGGCCAGGAACGCGAGCACTCCTTTCTGGCGGCGGCTGCGTTTGGACACGTAGTGCTTCTCGATCAGGGCGTCCTCGCCGTGGAAGGGGATCGTGTGGAACTCCAGGTGGAAGCTCAGGCCCCGCTCGAGGCCGAGCGCGCCGATCGCGTCAAACCAGCCGCTCATCAGCTTCGGGTAGCTGGCCGACGCGATCCGGCAGGAGTACTCGGTCAAGAATGAGCGCTTGGGGATCACGTTGAGGCCGGCGAACAGGGCCAGGCCCTCGTCGAACACGGACGCCATCGCGTGGCTGGTGCGCGCCGCCCCGGTGAGCTTGAGCGCGAGCAACGAGCGGATCGCCGCGGCGGCTGGGACCATCTTGCTGCCCGGCAGGCCGGCGTCTTGCATGATCTGCTCGAACGGCAGCCGCGCGAGCAGCGGCACGAACAAGAACAGCCCGCCGACGTCGGTGCGAAACTCGCGGGCGCTCAGGTCCAAGGCCCGCACGTCGGCCGGGCCAGCCGCCGTCACCCCCACACGCGGTGCTCGCTCCTCATCGGCGCGGCGCGGCAGCCGCGCGAACCCCTCCGCGGACAGGATCGCCCAGATCGCCGGTGGCGAGATCGCCTCGCCGTCGGCGCCCAGGGCGGCGGCGATGTCGTAGACCGACAGGTTCTGCTTGCGCATCGCCACGATCCTGTCGCGCAGTCGACTGGACTTGGTCGGCGGCTTCTCCCGCGTCGTCGCGCGGGTGCGCTCGGGCAAAAAGAACTCCCGGGTCGGGTCGGCGCGGAAGTGGTGGCAGAGCACTCGGAAGCTGCCCGGCGTGTAGCCGAATCGCTCGGCCACCTCCTTGGAGGGCAGCTTGTCGACGAAGAAGGCGCGCAGCGCCTCGTACTGGCGGTGGGTGGCGTTCGCCGGCTCGAGGAACACCCGCTCCAACTCTGTTAGCCGTCCATCTTCACCGCTGAACACACAGCCACTATCTCAGATGGCCAGGCGGAACCAGCGGCCAGGGCGCCAGCTGGACCCCGAGCCTAGCAATTTGGGCGTAAGCTCACGCGGCTGGCAGGGCCTGCCCTAATCTGACAAGGTGGGATACGGTCAGAAGTTCCGCCGTATCGCTAACATCACTGCGGCAGCCGACCAACGACCGTGCCGGAGGACGCTTTCCTGCGTTACCTCACCCGCCCCACGTGGGAGTCCAGGCTAGGGGCGCTATCGGGACATGAGTTGGTTGGCGGAGTCAATCACCCAACCGACGAATGCGGCGGCGTCATGGCGACGGCGGGCGGGGTGGCGCCGGTACTGTCCAGGCGGCGGCTCGCCGCGACGGCAGGCGACCGCGTCCTCGATCAGCGCGCGCCATCGAGGTTCGAACGCTTCGAGCGCGTAGTGCGCGGCGAGTTCCTTGGTCGCGATCGCGCTGGTCGCGATCGTGTCGTGCAGCCTTGGGGCTCCACGTACGCCCGACGCGGCGAGGCGCCGCGGCGGCACGCGTCTTCTGTTCCAACCGTCCCGTCGCGCGCGCGCTGCCCGGCGAAGCCAGTAGTCGTTGAGGTTCGCGAGCGTCCACGCCCGCAGTTCGGCTTCGTCGGTGCGGATCTCCAAACGGTCGCGGTTAGGCCCACGCACTGCGATGCCGTGTTCTGCGAGCACTCGCCAGGTCACCGGGTTCACGTCGAACCCCTCGCGAGTCGCGATCCTGAATCGCCCCGTGAGGTGGCCGGCAAGCGCCATGACCTCGAGTGACGAGATCGAGAGATCGCCGGCCCGAGGTCGATGCCGTTGCACAGCAGTGGCCAGCGCCCTCGCCAGGCCAGGTCGTGAACCAGCGACGAAGTCCAACGCCCCACGTGCATCGCTCGTAGCCGCGCGAGCTCGGCAGGTCCGAACGTGCCGTTGAGGAGCGCGACGAAGTCCACATCGCTGCGCCCTGCCCGGAACGCTCCCATGCTTGCCGAGCCGACGACGTGGAAGCCCTCGATACGGTGCGGAACGACACGGTCCAGCCGTACGAGCAGATCGTCAACAGCACCCCGAGCCAGTTCAGCCAGCACGGCGCGGGTCTTGGCGTCGGGGGCTGGCTCCTTGCGTGGCGTGTGGGGGAGGGCGGCGGTTCTGTCGCGAGCGATCACTGTCGATGATGTGTCTGAGCGACGCGGTCACGAGCCGCAGGTCGGGCGAAATTGGTCACACTGCGCCGTAGTGTGAGCGAAGCAGGACCCACGCCGCGACTCGCCCGGCACCCGCTACTCATCATCACGAGCAGCGTCGCAACAGTCCGGCCGACCGTTCGCAGGGCGTTCGGTCATCGGACGCGCTTCCGGATCTCGATCAAACGGACACACGGGATGGGCTGGGCGTCAGGCTGTCCGCGAGATCCCCGCTACCCGCCAAGCCGCAGGACCGGTGCATTGATGCACCGGCATACAAGGCGTGTTCGATGGGCCCTCACGAGCTCCCTACCCCCAAGCAAATGGCGCGTACGCCCCGAACCCCGACGAGGACACGCGGAGGCGCCGGACCGGAGGCTGTTAAGGCCGGACGACCGCGGCAACCTTGTCGGGCCCACCAGCTCAACCCACGCTGCAGATCACGTTGGCCTGAAGATCGTCTCCGGCCTGTCCGTGCATGTGAACGTCCGGGCAGTGCGCCCTACCAGATTTCGCCCGTACGATGTAGGTGCCACCGGGGATCAGAAACACAAAGGAATGGTGCTTCTCGATCGCCTTCCCGACGCGGGTCCCGTCAGCGTTGAGAATTTCGATCGTGCCCGATTCCGGGCCGTGAAGGACGGGCTTGCCTGATCCGGTTGCCGCGGGGCTCGAATAGTAGATCGAACCATGGACGCTGAGCTGGTTGTTTTCGAGGTTGGCCACGGAGCCGCACGCGCTCACGGCGACGAGCAGCATTCACGCATGCGCCTGCAATACCCAGCCATCGTGTCGTCTCGGCGGTCCGCGTTCTCCGGGTACTTGAAATAGGTCGCCCTTCCGAGCGATTGCGTGTTTTCGACGTACCTGCGTGTGGCAGCCCAGCCAAGATGCCCGCAATGCTCGCACCGACGACCATCAGCTCCAAGCGCGCGTCCCGCCTTGGGCTAGAAGCGGCACCGAGCCGTCCCCACCGCTGTCCCGGTGAAGCTTGGTCTGCGGACGAGCTCGTCGCCAGCGCGGAGGCGCCTCCGGCGACGTTCAGCTGGTCGACCTCAGCTCAGCCGTCCCGTTCGGTCCGTCTGCTCACCGATCGTCGACGCTACTTGTCCTGGGCGTGCCAGTACGCCTCAGCCTCCGCCTCCATGATCGACAGTCGGGTGTAGTAGTCCGGAAACTCGTTGAGATGCGCGCGGGCGATCTTCGCGGTCACGACCACATCGTCGTCCGTGACGTTGGTCTCAAGATCGTGAGTACCGTGCTCAAGCTCGACGTCCATCCCCATACGAAACTGCTCGACGTCGAACCGGGAGGTCGTCCAGTCGATACCGATCTGCTCGCCAGCCGAGCGAGCGTCCTCGGCGGTGAACTGCGCTTTCTCGCTCATCCGCAAGAGGCTAGGGCACGGGTCTTGTCCGCGTCCGCGTTCTTGTTTGTGAGACGCAGTCGGTGCCGGCGCCATAGGCCCTGATCGGACGTCCGGAGCCTGCGGTGACCGATCGGTCGCGAACGTCCAATGCTGCAGCGTCGCGAGCGCGATGCGAGCGGAGCGCTGATGCTCACGATGGACGCGCCGAGCGTTTCGCAACATCGTCGCCGAGCCGTAGTGTGTGCCTGTGGGCGATTCCGAACTGGCTCTCGCGGAGTTGCACGAGCGCGTGCAGGGTCGCCAGGCGGCAAGCTTGGAGGGGAGGTCCCGCCTCCTCCGCCGGTGCGCGAGGAGCCGTACTCACCCGCGGAGCTGCTTGCCGAGATCTCGCGGATCGTCACCGATGTGGCGCGGTTCTTCGCCGAGCAGGCGGAGCGCGGGTGGGCGGCGTTCTTCGCGGCGCAGGTCGCTGCCTCGATCCGCGATGAGACGCGGCCGCGTCCGCGCGAAGCAGTCGGGCTCGGGCATCTCGGGTCGCTGTTCACCGCCTGGCTGCTCGAGCGTCCTGACCGCGAGACATTTGAGCAGAACCTCGCGGCTGCACAGCGCGCGCTGGCGGGCGCGCAGGACGAGCAGCGCCTAGCGAGCGATCTGCACGAGTTCGTAACCGGACATCTCGACGGGTCGATCCTTCCTGACGAGTTCGTGCGCCGCTTGAAGAAGGCGCGCCCGAAGCCGCCCCGCCGGCCTCCTGCGCCGCGCTCGCGCGGGCCGAACGCGATCTCGCTGACCGTCGCAGAATCGACATTGAAATCGATGCTCGCGGAGATCGGCGATCAGAAGTTGTGCGGCCAGCCGACAGCTGTGTGGGAGGTGTTCAAGCGATTTCTCGCGCCGCCGATTGTCGCCGAACCGCCCGAGCGGATCGAGCGATCATCCGACGACTTCCTCTTCGAATGGGGCATCTACCCGTCCGCGGCCGATGTCTTATCAGTCAGCTTCGGACGCGTATTCACGATCCTGGACGAAGACGACGACTACGACCGCCGCGAGCAGCTGACCTGCGAGTTGGTATTCCCCATCTCACCGGACCTTCACGCGCTGGGCACACATGCCTTGTGGTCAGAACAAGGACTCGATGCCTGGATCTGCGGGGGTTGCCGGACGCCTGATCGGACGGTCGGAGCGTGCGGTGGTCGATCGGCAGTGAGACGGATCGGTAGCCGGACCGGAAGGCTTGCCGCAAGCGCCAACTTGCACCGATAAGCGATGCTTCGGCGGATCCTCTTGCGCTCCGCCCTGAGTAGACCCGATCCTGCGTTGCACTCGGTCGCGGACGTGCTGCGTCAGTTGTCCGTCGATCGTGGGTGGAGTACGGCCTGGATGGCTGGTTCGTCGATGCCAAGCTCGTGGAGGATTGGCGCGGTGTCGCGGTCGCGCACGAGTGCGATCAGGATGTCGTCGACGGCGATCTCTGAGCGGTCGTGCTCGAGCGCCTGGGCAGCCGCGAGCCGAACCAGGCGATCGACGACTGGGCCCGGGGCGACCTGCACCGTCGCTCGAACGCCCGGCGCTGCAGGATGGAGAACCGTCGGCCCCGGGTCCGGGGGTGTAGGGCCGACAGCCTCACGAACGTGTTGGGCGTCTGCGCCGAGTTTGTGCAGGACTCTGACTGCGATGCCGTCGGCATCGCGCAGGATGCCGAGCAGGAGGCGTCCAGGATCGACGTAGTCCACACCCAAGGTGGCGGCCTCATTGTGGGCGAGCTCGAATGCGGTTCTGGCGCGCGGCGTAAACGGAATCTGTCCAGACGTGATACCGCTCGCCGAGCCGATGATGCGCCGGACCTGGGGTCGCGCCCGCTCGAGCGTGATTCCCAGGCTGTTCAAGACGCGCGCGGCCGCGTCGTCGATTCGCAGCAGCCCAAGCAGGATGTGCTCGGTGCCGATGTGATTATTCCTCAGCGATCGCGCCTCCTCTTGCGAGAAGACAACAGCGTGTCGAGTCGGCTCTGTGAAGCGATCAAACACAGGCCTCCAGGATTGCACGGACCTCACCGCGCCTTCCTCCCAGCCCGCAGCCGGGGGCTGACGGGGCTTGACAAACACGAACGCGCGCACGCCCAACAGCGTGATCGCGGCGCTCCACATCGCGACATCGCTCCAGCTGATGGCACCCACGATGACGAGGGCGCAGATCCCGGCGCAGCCAGCGACGCAGAGGGCGGCTGCGATGGCCTCAGGACCTGTCATCTCGGTAAGGGCGCGAGTGAGTAGCGGTCCTCTCGGCGGCGGCGGCGGCGGTGGCACCGGCCGGCGCCGCAGCAAACACCACGCTTGCAGGCCATCGCTCGGCAGACCATGGGTCAACGGAGCAACGCTGTGTCGAGGCACGAGGTTCTCAACTGCCTGCACGGCGGCGAGCGCCGCGGCCGCGAGAAGCACCGGGCCCAGAGCACCGCCAGCGCCCGCCCCGGCCGCTGCGAGCGTCACGGCCAAGATCGTGCTCGCGGCTGGCCCAGCGAGAACGCGGATCATTGCCTCCGCTCGGGTCTCGTCGGAACGATCGCTCGTGCAGATCCCACCGCTCCCGAGCAGCGACATCTGGATTGTCAAACGCCTGACCGACGCTCGGCGAGCGCCCGCCGGCGCGCCCACCTCAACACCAACCGGCCCGCGCGATGTTAGGAGCGCAGCGGCCGCGTGCCCAAGCTCGTGGAGCAGGGTGCCAACCGGCGCCAGTAGCAGAAACACGAGTGGTGCAACGAGACCGATAGAGGACACACCACGAGTTCGGCCGACGGACACCGCATCTCGATCCTCCGACGGCCGCTATAACAGGCAACGCAGCAGCTGTCTCCCCATCGATCCCGCTGTCCGGTCATGGCGTGCGTGGCGCCACACTAACTAATGCCCCCTTCGGAGAGTTGCGGCGGTTGGGACCGATCGACTCGGCCTCCGAGTCGACACCCCCGACGGTCAGCCACGGCTGGCCTCGCGTACCGACCGCTCGACTGATGGGGAGGGCCCGGGCTGTTCGCTGGTCGTTCGGCTGTGAGACGCGCTTGACAACAGAGGCCGTTTGCACATCCGTCCCGGTGCAGCCCGAACCCCGGCTCCAGCTGAAGCCGCGCAGATCTGAAGGCCGCCACGACGGTTGGCTGATGACTACCCCTCGGCGGCGAACGCTGCCGCCATCAGCCGGGCGTCGCGGCGCTGGAGCGCAGGGTCGCGTAGCGACCAGGCAAGGAGCCACAGGGCTGCCTTGTGATGCGACGAGAGCAGCGCGGCGTCGATCGCATCCTCCACGCGCGCGAACGCTGTGTCCTGCTGCATCATGCTCTCGACCTGCTCGTTGGCTCGGTCGAACGAGAGTCGCGCGGCGCATATCATGCCCACGCTCCCTTCTGGTCCCGCGGCTGATCAAAGTGCCAGACCGACAGTCCCGATAGCGAACAACGGGACTACCACAGATCGATCCGCTTGGTGAGACGCGATCCCGCTGTTTGCGGACGAAGCAGCATAATTCGACATCGCTCGCCGGCGCGGACCCTCGACCCGCTCGCCAGGCTGCGGCTCAGCGCCATGCAACGTGACGGCGCTCAGCTCCCAGATGGCCACATGATCACACGAGGCGATCGCTCTGGAGGGGCGCAGTGCCCGGCACGGGCGACGCGTAACCGCGGCTGCACGCGCTCAAGTCCGAGCGAGCGCTCCGCGCGCGTATAGTCTCGGTCCGGATATCGTGCCCCAAGACCCGCTCGAGCGTTGGGCGACACCCCAGCGCAGCCTGGACCAGCGCATGGACGCGCTCAGCAGGGCGAACGAGGTTCGTGCGCTTCGCGCGCAGCTCAAGCGCGACCTCAAGGCCCGCAAGGTGTCCATCGGTGCGCTACTGGTGAACCCGCCCCCGTACCTGCAGACCGCGAACGTCCTTGACATGGTGCTGGCCCTCCCCAAGGTCGGGCGCGTGAAAGCCACCAAGGTCTTGCACAGCTGCCGGGTTTCGCCCAGCAAGACCTTCGGCGGCCTGAGCGAGCGCCAGCGCGCGGAGCTCGCCGGGCGCCTGGACCGGTAGCGGTGACTCGTGCAGCCACTTCGTGCTCCGAGTCAGAGATCCCGCCCGGCGTCAGGACTCGATGGCCGGTCTGGGCAGGAGACTATTTGGAGGGGCGAAGCTAGTGGGCGACGGTAGTCCGCTTTGGATGCGCTACCGAGCCGGGACACTCAGACACGGCGAAAGGCCGTCATCCGACTTCTCCTTGCAGAGAGATCTTCTTGACGATCTTCCGTCTTACTCAACCTTCCCCAGCTGAGACGCTCCCGGCGCCGGATCCGGACGCCTCCGGGGTCGCTTTGGATGCGCGGTGGTGGATCCCGATCCGGGCGTGTCGAGCCTCGGACCTTCAGTGCGTGGTAGCGCTTCGTCGCGTCTTCGTGAACCCGTCAGGTCGATCGCGAACCTCCCGACCGGCACATGCCTTCGATCTGACGAATGCTTCGCTCACCAGGATCGCGTCGTTCTCCATGACCGAACCGTGGCAGATAGCGATGGAAAAACTGTCCTTTGCGGCGTAACGTAGCTTGCCTCCGAGAACGTGACCACTGTGAGCGCAACCCCGGGCGAGCCGATGAGAGCATGTAGTTCGCGTGAGTCGCTGTGTAGCTTCGCGCGCCGCGAGCTTGCCGGCGGGCTGCTGATTGAGCTGACGAAGACGGCGTGTTTCCTGAGGCGCTCGTGCGGCGAGTGTGCGGGGCGACGACGTCGCCGATGAGGCCGCGTTCGAAGCGCTGTCAGGTGGAGGCGTTGGGTTCCTCGTGGCAGGTCTCGCCGATGCCGAGATCGCCGGGCGTAGGCTGGCTGCTGACTATGTCCTTGGCGGGATACGGGAGGTGGAGCGGTTCCTGGATGGGCTGGCGCGCTGAGCGTCATGGGTGAGGAGGCGGGTTACGCGGCGAGCGATTTCATGCTCGTGTATGAGGGGTTCGTGCCGAGCGAGGAGGGGTTGCGGGAGGCGTTGACCTCGACGGGCAACGGTTACTTCTGTATTCGTGGCGCTGCGGAGTGGGAGCAGGCCGGTGAGGTGCACTATCCCGGTACGTATGCGCATGGTGTCTATAACCGGCAGTCGACGATCCTCGGCGGCGATCCGGTCCCGAACGAGGACATCGTCAACCTGCCCAACTGCTCATCGCTTGCGCTCCGCGTCGAGGGCGAGGAACCGATCCGCCTGAGCAACGTTGAGCTGTTGTCCTATCGGCATACCTACGATGTCCGTCACGCGCTGCTGACGCGCGAGCTGCGTTTCCGGGATCGAGCCGGGCGCGAGACGAGCCTCCGCAGCCGGCGGTTCGTGAGTATGGGCAGGATGCACCTGTCGGCGGTCGAGTGGGAGCTCGTTGCCGAGAATTGGTGCGGGAGTGTGAGGGTGGTCTCGGCCCTCGACGGGCGGGTCGTCAATCGTGGGGTGGCTCGTTACCGGGAGCTTGAGGGTCGTCATCTCGATCCTCAAGGCCCGCGGGTTTATGCCCGGGACGTGATCGCGCTGAAAGCGCGTACGCGCGAGTCGAGGATCGAGATCGCTCAGGCCGCGCGCACGCGCGTGTACGGTGGCGAGGAGGAGCTCGCGGTCGCGCGGAGCACGCGTCAGATGGAGGATTACATTCAGCAGGTCCTGGCGTTTGAGGTGCGGCAGGGCGTGCCTGTCCGTGTTGAGAAGATGGCCGCGCTGTACACCTCCCGCGATCGTGCGATCCACGAGCCGTTGGCGAATGCGGGCAAGAGCGTCTTGCGCTACCCGATGTTCGCGGAGGCGTTCGAGGATCATGTGCACGCGTGGGATGAGTTGTGGGAGCTCTGTGACGTTCGGCTGCCGGGCGAGCAGCGGGTGCAGTTTCTGCTGCGTCTGCACATCTCGCATCTGCTGCAGACGTGCTCGCGGCTGACCTCTCATCACGATGCGGGAGTTCCGGCCCGGGGTCTGAACGGCGAGGCGTATCGCGGGCACGTGTTCTGGGATGAGCTCTACATCTACCCGTTTCTGACCTTCCGGTTGCCGGAGATCACGCGGGGGCTGTTGATGTATCGCTACCGGCGGATCGGCGAGGCTCGAGCGGCGGCCGCGGCGGCGGGGTTTCGGGGGGCGATGTATCCGTGGCAGAGCGGCAGCGATGGCGAGGAGGAGACGCCGTTGCTGCATCTCAACCCGCTGTCGGGGCGATGGGATCCGGACTTCAGCCGCAACCAGCGGCACGTCAACGCGGCGATCTTCTATAACGTTTGGCACTACTACCAGGTCACTCACGACCTCGACTTCCTCTATGACCACGGCGCGGAGATGATGCTCGAGATCGCGCGCTTCTGGGAATCGATTGCGCGCTTCAACCCAGACCGCGACCGTTGGGAGATCCATGGGGTGATGGGCCCGGACGAGTTCCAGGAGAAGTATCCGGGCTCAATTGAGGGTGGGCTGCGCAACAACGCTTACACCAACGTGATGGTCGCCTGGATCTGCGAGACCGCGCCGAAGGTTCTCGATCTGCTCCCCGCAAGCCGGCGCGGTGTGCTGCGCGCACGGATGCGCCTGAGCGATGACGAGATCCGTACGTGGCAGGAGATAAGCCGCAAGATGTTCGTTCCGTTCCACGGCGACGGGATCATTAGCCAGTTCGAGGGCTACGAGGATCTGCAAGACCTCGACTGGGACGACTACCGCTCCAAGCACGAGAACATCCAACGCCTTGACCGGATCCTGCGGGCGGAGGGCGACGATCCCGACCGCTATCAGATGGCCAAGCAAGCGGACACGGTCATGCTCTTCTTCCTGTTCTCAGCGGACACGCTACGCGGGCTGCTTGAGCGGCTCGGTTACCAGTACACGGACGACATCGCCCGCAGGACGATCGACTACTACGACCGGCGCACCTCGCACGGGTCCACGCTGAGCTTCGTCACCCACGCCGGTGTCCTTGCAGCGATCGACCCTGAGAGCTCGTGGAAGCGATTCCTCGTCGCGTTGGAGAGCGACATCGGCGACATCCAAGGCGGCACCACCAAGGAGGGCATCCACTTAGGGGTGATGGCCGGCACCCTGGACCTCGTCCAGCGCGCCTACCTCGGCACAGAGATCCGCGACGACGTGCTCCGGTTCCATCCGACGCTGACCGATCGGCTCGACGGGCTGACGCTGGCGATGCAGTTCCGCCACACGCCGATCACCGTCTCACTCAACGGATCCAAGCTCACGGTCGCCGCCCACGCCGACAGCCCGAGCGCGCCGATCAGGGTTGGCGTCGGCGACATCGTCCGCGAGCTGCGACGTGGCGAGATCGCGACGTTCACGATCGGCAGAACGGAGACGTCACCCACCCTCTCCTCGAAGCAGAACAGACCCCCTGGAGGATGAGTCGGCGAGACGTTGGAAGCCAGGCCTCGAGCAGAGCATTCCGTTGCGCACCAGGGGTTGCGATGTCCGCTATGAGCCTTCGCGGAACGTTTGGTACCGGCTCGGCGATCCGTTGTTTGAAATGGCGACTATTCCCAGTGGCCGGCTGCGAGGGCGATCTCCGCTCTCGCGTGGCGTGCTGCCGGCGTTCGGTTTCGCCAATCGTGTCGTGCAGCCCTCGTTACGGCTGTAACGCAGTCGGTCATGCGTGGCCTGTTACTAGCAGGAGCGTGAGCGAGCGATCACAGGGCCTCTGCGACCAGCCGCAGACCCGCGAGCGCGTCGAGATCCTCATCCGTCACGTAGAACGTGTCGAACGCGCGCTCAAGCTCCGTCGCCGCTCCGTGCGCCCACATCGCAAGCGCCGAATCGACCGTGACCACGAACTCATTCGGCGCTTCGGGTGGCTCTTGCCAGCCGATGGCGTCGAGCATCGCTACCCACTGCACCAGCTCCGTGATCTTGCGCACCACGGACGCCCGGTCGGTGTTTCCGTCCCGATCGGCCTGCAGGCATTTCGTGATGTCCTTGGATCGGCTTGCAGCGACGCGGATCTCGCTTCGGATCCCTTCTCGCTGCTCACGCTCCAGCGCGACAGTCGCCATCACATGCCTCCGTTCGGGATGTCCTCGGCGACTTGCACCGTCATCACGAACTCGCCGGGATTGGCGTAGATGTAGCCGGTGCCGCCGACGCCGTTGGGCTCGTCGGTGTCGATCAGCCACGCCGAACCGTTCGAACGGGACTCGGTCACACGCCGCCACTCGCTGCCGCGGACCGGGTTACCGTTGTACACGTCGCCAGCGCGCAGGTCACGTACCGGGATCTTTCGCGCAGCCGCGACGAGCCGCGCAGTCTTGGCGCTAGTCAGGGTCATCATCTCATCCTCCCGAGTAATCGGAGGCGCCGACGATACGTCTTGGCGAGGAAGGCAACCATCACACTGCAAAGGCCGCCTGGCACGCTGAAGGTAGTCCTTCGGTGCCACAGGCCCGCGCGTTCACGGCCACGGGCCCACTTGTCCGTCTGAACCCACTCTACGCCCGCCAGGGGCCCGTAGCAAGGCGAATCGGTAGTCCACCACAGCCGCCTACGGGTTCCAAGCAAGAGGAGACGCGAGGGCGCGTCTTTACGAGCCTCGAGATCCCGCAACGAAACCGGACCCGCGATTCTCGCCGCGCCAAATTCGCAAGCGAATGAGGGCACATGCCCCCGCGTACGCCGCCCCGCGCGCGTCCGCCGAGCGTTCGCTGATTGAGACGGCGGCGAGGTCGAGTTCGATGCAGGATCTCGAGGCGGGAGATCGTCTCGGCGCAGCGGATCACCGTTACGCTTGACGCGCTTGCGCGGAATACGTTGTTGATGACCCGAGAGCAGTCGCTGGACGCGGAGCTGCTCGCGGCAGTGCCCGATGCTGGCGCTGTCCGAGCGCTCTACGAACGACACGTCGACGCGGTCTTCCATTTTGCGGTCCGCCGCTGCGGCAATCCAGAGGACGTCGCGGATTTGGGATCGGCCGTGTTCTTGGAGCTGTTCTCGGCCGCCGGCAGCTACGACCGGCGGAGGGGCGAGGTGCGCGTGTGGCTGCTTGGCATCGCGGCGCGGTGTCTGGCCGATCAGCACCGATCCAATTACCGGCGCGCCGAGTTGGCCGCGCGGCTGGGAGCGGCGCCGCAGTTGTGCGGCGAGGAGCATGAGCGGGTCGAGGCCATAATCGACGCGGCACGGTTGGCGCCGGCCGCAGAACGCGCCCTCGCCGAGCAGCTCACCGAGGCCGAGCGCGGGGCATTCCTGCTCGTGGCGCGTGATGGGCTACGGGTGGCCGATGCGGCGCGGTCGCTTGGGCTCACACCGGTCGCGGGCCGGATGCGATTCGCCCGGGCCCGTCGCAAGCTGCGGGCAGCGATCGAAGCGAACGGACCTGCTCATCCGCGCCCTGGAGATGAACGGCGACCCGAGACCGTCCCCGCAGAGGAGAAACCATGATCGATCAGTTCGCACCGCCCGACCGTTTCCGAGCGGCGCTTCGAGACGCGCTGCTGACGCATGCCGTCACGCTGCAGGATCGCGCGGCAGGGCCGGCAGCGACCCGCGTGTCGCCTGGGCATCGCACTGGTTCGCGCTTCCCGATCGGCCGACTCGCGCCGGGAGTCGCGCTCGCGACGCTCCTCGTTGCGGCCGTTCTGACGCTTGGCTCGGCCGGCACGCTACGTCCGGAGCCTGCGACTGCGGCTGGGGTGCTGAACGCATCCGCCGCCGCGCTCGAGCGTCAAGGCGGATCCCGCGCACTCCAGACCGGCGACTACTTCTACTCGAAGGTCGCCGTGTGGTGGCGCTATGCGCAGTTCAGCCCGCACCCGTACGTCGTCCGCAGCATCCAAGAGGAGTGGCTCGCACGCGACGGGCACGGCCGCAGCAGCTACCGCGTCGTTGGTCTCAGCGGCACGGGCGTGTCCCGGCACCTTCCGCTCACGCGCTCCCAGGACGCGCAGCTGCGCGGACGCCAAGCGCGGCCGTTCATCCTGTCCAGCGCTCCCGTGATCGGACTTTCCTACGCCGAGCTACGGGATCTACCGACCGACCCAACGCGCCTCGGTGCTGCGCTCGACCGCCTCGCCGCGCGCCACCACGTCGACCAGCTGTTCCCGAACCGCGACAGCGGCACCTCGATCGGCTTCGAGATGCTGCGCAAGCTAGCCGAGCTCCCGGCCTCGGCGTCGCTCCGAGCGGCCCTGTACCGCGTGCTCGCGACCACGCCGAGGATCCGCCTGCTCGGTCGCACTCGCGACAGCGTCGGCCGCTACGGCACGGCCCTTGCCGTCACCGTCGAGGGCGCCCAGCTCGAACTGATCCTCAACCCCAGGACCGGCGAGCTGCTGCAGACCAGCCGCACCCTCCTGCATCGCAGCAACATCTACTACGACGGCAAGCAGCCGCCAGGCCTGATCAACCGAGCGACCTACTTGGCCAGCGGGATTGTCACTTCGACGCACGCACGGGTGCAATGACGGCTCAGACGCCGACGGACGTACCCCGCGTTTCCCTGCCACGCGAAGCGACGTCCTGACCGCGACCCATAAGCTCCAGTCCCACACCCGTTTGCTCGTACGGTCGGGGTTCCACTGTAAGACGTCGCCTGGTCGCGAAGCGTTCAGGCTCCGATCGCCGTATCCAGCGATCCCACGCCTCGGATTGATCCGGCTTCGACGAGTCGGTTTCGAACGTGTCGACCCAGACGGGCCCGATACCCTCGCCGTCGTCGTCCTCGTCCTGCCGTTTCCAGACAACGCGCGTTCTGGTCATGCGCAACGAGTACCAGATCGCCGCTCACGGTTGTAATGACCGATTTCAGCGCTGTCGTCTGCTCAAGCCGACGTTCGTTGATCATCCGCTTTCGGACGACGTGATGCGGATTGAAATCCAGTGTCGCGTTCCCGCGCGTCCCGAGTTCCTGGTAGCGCGGATAGCCGGCACGGACGAGCTTGCCGCCGCGCCGACACCCTACAGGCGCACGGTCAGTCGCCCAACGCGTCGATCTGCTGCCACGTTTGCGGGCCTACGATCCCGTCGACGGTCACGCCCGTCGCCTGCTGAAGCGCGCGTACGCCTGACTCCGTCTGCGGACCGAATACTCCATCCACGCCGCCCGTGTCGAATCCGGCGGCGGTCAGGTGGCTCTGTGCCCGTCTCACGGGAAGCCCAGTGGAGCCTTTGCGCAGGACAGGCTCGTCGAACTCAGCGAACTCATCGATGTTGCGCCAAGTGATCGGACCGACAATGCCATCAACCGCGATGCCGCGTTCCGCCTGGAGGGCCTTCACCGCCGCTTCGGCTTGAGACCCGAACACGCCGTCGATCGGGCCTGGGTCGTTGCCTGTCTGCTGTAGCGCTATCTGTAGCTCGCGCACAGCCTCACCGGTCGATCCATTCTGCAGGGTCGGTTCTGCCATTGGTCCCCCAAATCGTTGGTTACAGCCCCTCAGCCGGCCTCACCGCGTCGGGCTTGCGAGCACCCGACGAAGATCATCGCTCGTCCGCACGGTAACCCGCCACGCCGAGCGAAGCACGTGACCTTCATCACATCGCGAGCTCGCAAATCGCCAATTCCGCGCTCGGCGCGGTGTTCGCTGGTCGTTGGGTATTGAGACGCCTCCGGGGTCGGCGCAAACCGGACTGATCGGGGTCCAGGAACGCGCGGTGAGCGACCGGCTGCTGTCGCGAGACGAGTCGGTGTGGCGGGATCGGTTGCGATCACCTCTTCGCCGAACGTCGATATGTGACTCGAGTCCTTGGAGCAGGAGGAGGCTGTGTGCATGCCGCCGCCGTCCGCGGCTCGAACAAATGTCGAGATTTGGAAGGGAGAGACCTATCGTGTGTGAGCGCTCACGCGACGGATATAGCGAACTATGAGCTGTAAAGGGCAAACTCGGCGCGAGCCGGGGGCGCAAAGCTAGAGGTCTCACATCGGGTGAGATAGCTCGGGTGCCAGCACCCACCACGGAGGGGAGGGTGAGTGCCTTGACATCCACGATCTTCTCCCGCTGGACGCTCGGCTGATGCGCGGCTGTCGCCGCGCTGCTTGCCGTCGCGCCCGCCTGGTCGAGCGACTCGATTAGCAGGTTTGTGCGTGGAGCACGAGTTCCAAGCGGCGGTGGGTCGTGAGTTGTTTTCGTTTGAGTCCGGGTCGGGCTCCGAGCACAACAGCAGGTCTCCGACACGACCGTAGTCGGGGCTCAGCGGGTCTCGCACATGACACTCTCGAGACGCGACACGCCGTACGCTCAGCCTTCCTTGCGGACACGCGAACCGCGCCTGAAGACGCCGCCGGCGAGGCCTCGGCCGCTCTGCTCTCTAGTCGGAAGTTTTTGGTCTTGCGGCGCTGAATCGTGTTGATCGGCGGGCGATTCGGCGCCGCTGGGCTGGCTGGTTCTGTCTACGTTTTGAGCTTGGTGCCGAGCAGCTCGAGGGCGGTGGCTTGAAGCTCGGTGGGGGTCGTGAGGCGCGTGAAGGTGTGTTGGCTGGGGCCGATGCGCAGGGTGTTGCGACACAGGGTGGCGAGGTCGTCGAGCAGGTCGGGGAGGGTGTGGGCCTGATAGCCGTGCTCGGTGTGGGCGCTGGCGGCCTTGGCTTTGGCGTGGGGTGAGCGTTGGGCTGGGGAGACGGGGTCGGTGGGAGCCTGTGGTGTCTCGTCGTCGAACAGCAGCGGGGTGAGTCGCTGGCGCAGTTCGAATGAGACGTAGTAGGCAAGCATGCATAGGAACGCGTGCGCGCGGACGCGGTCTTCGAGGTGATGGCGGATCGGTCGAATCTCGAGCGTGTCCTTGATCGTGTGAAACGCGCGTTCGGCCATCTTGAGCTGCTTGTAGGCGCGCACGGTCGCTTGGCTGGTGAGTGTCGGGTGCTGGCTGGTGCTGCGGATCACGTAGAACCCGTCAAGCGCGGCCTCGGTGGCGATCTGCTCGGTCTTGCGCTGATAGGAGAACGAGCCGTCTGAGATCTCAAGCTCGAAGTGCTTGGCCATCTTGTACTTGTTGATGACCTTCCCGGCGCGCTCGCCGATCTTGCCCGCCGGGGCGTTGCGAAGCGTTCCCCGTTCCCCGTCGACCATCTTGGTGACCTTGGCGAGCTCTGTCTCTGTGGCGGTCAGCATGCTCTCTCGTTTGCGGGCGCGTTCGGTGGCCACGGCCGGGTTGCGGCACACGATCAGGCGCTCCTTGGGGTAGAGCTCGGAGGCGATCTCGGCGAGGTTTTGCTCGTCAAACAGTGACAGTTGAAGGTCGCCTGAATTGACCAGCGCGCGGACCTGGACGGCCTTGAGCGCGGTGATGAACTCAATCCCCTGCTCGGTCAGCGTCTTGGCGTGCGCCTGGGTGATCATCCCGCGATCCCCGACCAGCACCACATGCTCGATCCCGAAGCGCTCTGAGACCGCGCGCGCCGCGTCAGGCAGGGTTTGCTGGTCTGTGATGTTGCCCTCGTGCACGCAGATCGCGACCGGCCGCCCCTCCGGCGAGCATGTCAGCCCGTAGGTGATCTGCAGCTTGCCCTTGACGTTGTCACGCGAGTAGCCAAGTTTGGCCAGCGGACAGCAGCGCCCCTCCAGATAGCTCGAGGACAGGTCATAGAGCACGAACCCCTCGCCGGCGAGATGGCGTCGGGCGAGCGCCTTCTCGATCCGCTCCTGGCGCTCTAGTAGCCAGTCCATCGCCGAGAGCAGCTCGGCTTCGGTGACCTCGCCGAGCTCGAGCTCCTCGGCCAGCGTCGTCTTTTGATAGCGGCGGGTGTGGGCCAGCTTTGACCCGGGCCGAAGTACCTGTTGGACGATCATCGCCACGCACAACTCACGCTCGCGGCACCGCTCGCGTGAGATCAACCGCTCCAGGTCAAGCTCGCCGAGCACGCCCAGCAGGGCCGCGACGTGCCCGTGCGGTAGCGAGCGCACGATCTCGAACTCATCGTCGAGATCGACCAGTCGCCGGCCGGCGAGC
>CAWCDS010000001.1:0-373898 GCA_963794285.1 uncultured Solirubrobacterales bacterium | reverse complement strand
AAGATCGGCTGTCGGGCAAGGAAGATGTCGCTCATCGCCGCGACGCGTGGGGACCCATACACAGGTAATCGGCAGACCCACCGGGTAAAGCCTGACCATCGCACCGATGCGGGCCGGCGCCCTGCGGCAATTCACCCGCGCGGAGCAGGTGCCGGTGGCGTGGAGACGCGTGTCCTGCTCTCCTAGCTCGCCCCGGCGCTCCTTGCTGCGCTCAAATCGCGCCGGGACCTGAGGTCCCGCGCCGCGCCGGACTGCAACCGCGCGCGGAGGACGAGACCGAGATTCTTGCTTAAGCGCAACCCTGACGGCCACGGATCGAGGTCCTGCCGGACTGGTCTCACCAGGGACAGGTGTTGTCCGGCACCCGTGGTGCCGGGTTCCGGTCGTACCGCGACGCAGCGTGGTGAGCGCCGCTAGCGGCACATCCGCGGGTCGAGGTACAGGTTGTAGACCGCGAAGTCCTTCGGTCCGTTTCCCGTCAGGGCGATCTGCATCGGCCGCCAGCCGGATTTGCTGCTCGGCGCCAGGGCGACCGGGTCTGAGAGCATCCATCCGCCGCTGACGCCCTGATTGCCGGTCGTCTTGAACGTCCCGGTTTGGACCGGGCTGGTCGCCGAGCTGGTGCCCGCGTAGGACACCGAGAAGCCGACCTTGCCGCCGTTTGAGCCGCTGAGGTTGCTGACCATCATCCGGGCGTTCGGATAGGCCGAGGTGAGGCACACGGTCGGGCTGATCGCTTGTGAGCCGGCAGGCAGATCGAGCACCGACCCCTTCGTGCCGTTCGCGAGGGTCGTGGTGATGATCTTTCGCTCAGCCGCTCAGCTTCCAGCTGGCGCCGGTGAAGTTGTTGGCGGTCTGGCCTGGCGCCAGCGCGTACCAGTTCGTGTCCTGCCAAGAGAGGAACGGCTGGATCAGCGCCGGGGCTGTGCACATCGAGGTGTCGACCGGGCTGGTCGGCGTCTGCGTGGCAGCGGTCTTAGCCTGCGCGGGGGCCGCGGCGGCAACCGCGACGGCGAGCCCGAGGCCGAGGCGGCGAATGAGGCAATAATTCATCGTACGCACCTTCCGTGGTGAGCACTGGCGGCCGAGCTATCTCACTCCTTGTGAGACCTCTAGCTTTGCGTCCCCGGCTCGTACCGGGTTTGCCTTTATCAGCTGTGGTTAGCAATTACTGCATCGGTCGCCAAACACCGGCTTTGATCCGCCGAAACTACGGCTCCCGCTGGGGGCTTTCACTGATCAGCGTTGGCGAGCCCGTGGTCAGCTCCGCTGATCGCCCCCCGTCTGACCCCGGGCCGGGCGGAGCTGCACCGGCTGGTGGCGTTGCGCGCACCCGAGCGCCTCGCGGACGCGATCCGCGGAACCGATGTCCTCATCGTTCTCAGCGGCCATACTCACCGCGCAAGCGCCGGCGCGCTCGCCGGGATATCTTCGGTCTGGGTGAGTTCGGCGACCGCGAGTATCACCGATCGGCTCTTTCGCCACGGGTTCCGGGGTCACTCGGGCGGCGGGTTCACCTGCGTCGACCTGCTCGACCACGGGGAGATCGCCACCACTTACGTGCCGCTCACCGGTCACCGCGATCAACATGTGCCCACGGTGGCGTTACAGCGTGCCGAAGCTGCTGCCCAGAACGCGGGCGCACACGTGGAGTGGATGCACGCCGGGCTGCTGGACGCGCCGCTGCCCCGAGGCGCGTTTGATCTGGTGTCCGCCCAATACCCGGCACTGCTGCGCACCCCGGCCGACGAAGCCGAACGCGCGCTCCTTGCTGCTGTCGCTCCCCGCAGGACACCTGCTGGTGGTGCATCACTTGCTCACCGACGCTGCGATCGAAACGGCCAAGGCTCACGGTTTTGACCCGACCGACTACGTCAGCCCCCGCGACGTAGCCGCCCTCCTGGATGAGGGCTGGCAGGTCGCGTTTGACGAGCGGCGACCCCGCGATCTGAGCACCGGAGCGGGCGCTCGCCACACCCACGACGTCGTGCTCCACGCCCAACGCGTGGCCTAGCACGATTCTAACCCGGCCGCTATCGGGCTGGACCTGCCGCTCGGCCGCGTCAGGTCCTCGTTACGACGGAGACTGCGGCCTACGACGAGTTTGGCCGCGCGCCAGCTCACCGGCTCACGCGGGTCCCGTAAGTCAGAGAGGTGCCGGTCATCGCCGTCAGCAGTTCCTCTTTCCCGGTCGAGCAGCGAGCGCTGGGGCGGCCGGGTCCACCCCGCACCACCGGACTCGTCCCCTTACCGTGCGGTCGGCCAGCAACGCGTAGACACCCGGGCCGGTGCCTCGTCTCGATGAGCGGGATCGTGAGACGCCTGCCCGATGTCCGACGTTAGGCGAGTCGCGGCGGGTGGAGGCGTACGGTTGTCCATCCGCTTGCAAACGGGGTCTGCCGCATTTAGATCCTCGTGGCCCCACCGACCGTGAGTCCCGAGTTCCGCGCATTGCTGGGAAGACTGCCCGAAGGGCGGATGCTGGTGCTGGACGAGGAGCGGGGCTTGCCGCTCCCGGCACGGTCAACCGGACGCCGCTGGTCTACGCCTCAAGCTGTTACACCCCGGGGGCGTGGCTTCCCCGCGTGTGATGCGGTGGAGGCCGGATCGATCGGCGGCGTCGCTCATCCACTAGGCGCAGCGGTGGGGAGTTCCTCGCGCGCGGTCTGAGCGGGGTTGTCGACCCGCAGCGCGCGGTAGCGGAGGGGCTTGACGAGGTGAGGGCCCAACGTCGATCGGCCTTGGGTGCACGCCTCGGGCGGTCGTCTACTTGAGCTCGTAGCGTCCCTGGCACACGCAGGTGTCCTGGGCACCGGCCGGCAGTGGCCGTCTCGACCCGACCAGGGTAGGCGATGCTCGCGGTGGTGACCTCGTTGGGCTCGGCGGTCGTCATGATCCGGTGGGAGGGTGGGCCCGAAAGGAGTGACCCGGGGGCGTCGAGCGCGGGGGCCGGGGGGTGTCAGTCCGGTTGTCCCGCACTGCATCGGTTTGCGGTAGCTGCGCCACGGCGGAGCGCTGAGTACAGCGTCGTAGCTAGCCCCCGGGCGGTACGGGCGGGAAGCCGCTTGGCTTCGGTCGGAGTCGCCATGGGTGATCGCCGCACGTGTGTGAAGGTACGCATAATTACGTATAGCGGAACGGGCGATCGGCGCTAGGGTGTTCGGGCGGCACGGCGTGCCGATGGGGCCGAGGCAGTTGCGCTGCTGACAATCTCATGCTGGGACCGAGTCGAGGGAGCGAATGATGAAGCGGATGCTGCTTGTCGCCGCGGCGATCGCGCTGTTTGTCGCGAGTGCACAGAGCGCTTCTGCGTTGGCGTATCCGAGCACGTGCCCGATCGCCCAACCGAACGGATATGCGCCATGGAAGAACTGTCTGATCGACACCGAGGCACGAGCGATCCCGACTGGCTCCGGCGCCCTCACGACGTTGAGACTGCAGCGTCCGGAGGTCGGGATCACCGTCTCACCGCGGGTGGTCCGCTTCGGTCAGAAGTTCACTGTGTCCGCGGTCGAGTCGTTCCCGCCGTGCGAGTTCAATGACCTCCCCTCCGTCCATCCGGGATGTGTCAACTCTGGCTTGTCGGGCCTGACCGGGTTCTACCTGCGGCTTCTGCCGCTGCTGCCGCCGCAGCTCGACGTCGTCGGTCCTTCGCAGTACCCGGTGCTTCGCCAGAGCGGACCGTGCTCGATCCCGACTCACTGCACGTACGAGTTCGTGGCCCCGGGGCCGGGCGACGCGAGCACCGCCCGGCTCCTGCGGCATTGGATCGTGGCCGGGGTCAACGTGTACATCCAGCGCGGAGTGGAACAGGGGACCAACCGCGTGCAGTGGTCGCAGGATCCGGCCCGGACAGATGGTGCCGAGGTCGAAGCGGCGGTCCGTCTGTGCCCGCCGTCGGTGTCGTGCCCGAGCGAAGTGAGCGGCACCGTCACCCAGCAGGGCTTGGGGCGCACGGGGGTCGGCGGCGTGAGCGTCCGCGCCGGCTGCCCGAGCGGCGGCGCGACGACGACCGACGCCAACGGCCGCTACAGCTTCGTGCTCAACCAGGGCGACTGCACGATCTCTCTCACGCCGCCGTCGGGCCAGACGGCCGCCCCGCCGCAGCGGCGGATCCACGTGTCGCCGAGCCACAACCTCGCCGGGGTCGACTTCCAGGTCGGCTGCAACCACGGCAAGGCGGCCCGCGTCGCGGTCGCCGGCTCCAGCTGTCTCGACGTCTCGGTCAAGGAGATCGGCCACAGCCGCTCCGGGCTTGCCGTCCAGCCGTCATTTCGCGCGGGAGGACGCGAGCCGGGCGTTCTTCCTCACGCCGTTCTCCCGGGTGTGTTCTTCGGGCTACACCAACGTGCTGGTGACCGTGACCGATCCGCTCACCCACCAGCCCGTCGAGGGGGCCACTGTCGACGCCTCGGTGAACGCGATCCACGGCGCCACGGGTGAGAGCTTCCTCTGCGACCAAGTGGCTGCAGGGATTGCGGGACACATCTGCTCAACTCGACAACGGATCCCGCCGGCCAGGTCCACCTCCTCTACTGGTCGCCCGGGCTGATCGCCGACGCCACCCCGCACATCAACGTGGTCGCCCGCGACGGCAACCACGAGGGACAGGGCGAGCTGACGTTCACGACCAAGCCCTACCTGATCTATGAGAACGCCAAGGCACGCTGTCCCGCAAGGAGACGCTCGAGCTCGCGTACTGGCCGGCGGGCAAGAGCCTCGTGGGCAAGCTCGGGAAGCTGATCGGCGGGCTGTCGGGGCTGGAGAAGGGCTTGAGCTTCTCGCTGAATGTTCTGATCGGCGCCGAGGTGGCGGCCGAGCGGGCTGTTCAGGTCCTCGAGGGTGTCGAGGCTGTGACCCCGATCGTCGGCGCGCTGGAGCTCGCGCATCTCGGCTCGGAGCTTGGGAGCGCCAGGGCTTCATCGCCACCTTCCTCGATGCGCTCGACCTCAACGCGATCGGGATCGATGAGAACCCGATCGAGCGCCGGTCTCCGCGGCCCCGAGCGCCGGCTTCGAAAACCAGCTCGCCAACTTCGGTACGGCCGCCCCGTTCCACGCCGGCGCCGGCGGCCTCCTGTGGGAGTACGCCACGCACCTGGACTTCCTGTTCGAGCACCACGACGTCGCGTTGGCCCAGTTCCTGCACGTGAAGGTCTACGAGGTCTCCTACTGTCAGCTCGGCGAGATCTGCGGCCCGGGCTACCGGACATGGGTCGGCGCCGGGATCCGGCCGGAGCTGTACATCGAGGTCTCGGCCGAACGCAACCGCCGCGCCCAGTCGTTCTCGGCCCACGCGTTCACGATCTCGTATGACCCCAACGCCTGGGTCGAGGCCCAACACAACCTGCAAGGCCTCAACTGATCCCGCTCACGGGCACCGTCCTCGCCGCCACGCACGTCTGGGCGCTGCCGATGCGGCGCCACCGCCGAGCTCGCGGCGCTGCCGCTCCCGTCATCGAGCAGCCACGCCGCCGCGAACGACGAGATGGCTCCTCCCGGAGAGCCAAGAAGCCATCTCGGCTGCCCTAGGCCCTGGGAGGAGGGCTCCTGAAATCGGACACAGGCGGCCGGGCCGGCGCCGTAAGCGGCGGATACCCGCGCGAGCACGAACACAGGTGGCGGCCGGCGGACTGCGCGGGACTCGCAAATCGCCGATTGCACGACCCGTCCGCGGCTGTCCGCTGAGCGCGACGCCCGCCAGCTCGTCGCCGGGCCAACGAAGCGCTCACCCGAAGCTCTCGGAAGCCACGATCCAGGAGGTGTCGAGCCGTACAGATCAAGGGGATGGCCAGCAGAGGGTGCCGAGCGGTCGAGTCGCTGCGCCCTTGACGCGGTCGAGATCAGTTCGGTGGTCGTGGCCAAGATGGGCGCGCGGCTACGGCGTGCCGCTCGTGATGACGGTGATCGTTGCGCTGACCTGCACGGTGTCCGTGAACCCCGATGTCAGCGTGAAGCTTGCCTTGCGCGTGCGGGTGAGCGGCGTGCGCCACTTCCCCTTCACCTCCGCGAGCGCCACCTGGTCCCACTGCGGCGGCAGGGACGTTGACTGCGCGTCGAGTGGCCGCAGGTCGCCGCGGGCGCACAGGCTTGATGAGCCCGGCGCATAGCCGATCTGACCGTTCGCCTGCGTCAGCGGAATGCTCGCCCAGGCCTTGAAGGTGCGGAAACCCTTGACTAGTGAGCCGCCGGCGGGAGGCGAACCCGCCGTGATGTCGATGTAGCCGCCGGCCCTAGTCGGGATCGATCCCGGCCTGAGGAAGCAGGTGGCCGTGTCGCTCGAGCCGTTGACGTTGTTCTGGGTTGTCGCGGTCCCGCTCAGCGTCAGCTTCATCGGCTTGGCCTTCACCCTCGCACCCCGCGTGACCGTGCCTGAGAGCACCTCGTCCCACTTCATATTCAGATCGAAAACGTGGAAATTGCCCTGGTCGGCCGCCTCGTCGATGTAGCTGCCCGCGTACTCGATGCTGAAGCGCAGCGGCCCAGTGGCCTTCGGCTTGGGCTTCCGCTTCGAGCAGTCCAGCTTCGCGACGGACCTGCCCACGAAGTTGAGGAAGCTGCTCAGATCGCTGTTGAAATCTGCCGCGTCGCCGCGGATGACGACGTGCTTTGTGACCTCGCCGGTCCCGGGATCGACGAGCTTGAGGTCCGCGATCGCGGTCTCGTTGCTGAGCCTGATCTTGCCCTCGAGCGAGATCGTCGGGGCGATCGGGTTGTACGCGATCGGGAACGGCGTCTTGCCTTGATCAGACAGTTGCTTCTCCTGCTGGATCGCGTCCTGGCCGACCTTCGTGCGGTCCACCACCGTGTCGCCCTGCGTGTCGCACTGCGGCAGCATCCCGACGGTGATGCTCGTGCTCGCGTTGCCACCGTCCGTGACGCCAGACCCCGGCGCCGCGTCGATCGGAATGTCGCCCATGCCGATCACCTTGGCCACCGCGATCGTCGCCGCCGGAGATGCGCCAGGCACCTGAACCAGCTGCTGGTCGGCCAGGACCGCGGTACCGGTCTTCGAGTCTGACTCAAGGCCGCCCACCAGATAGTGACCCGGGCCCAGCGACATCGACCAGTGAGCGCCGCTTGGTCTGACGACCGCGGCGATCGTGCCGTTGTCGACGGAGATCGCCTCCACCGCCACCGCGGTGTGCCAGCTCTCGCGGGGTGAGCCGGTGAGCGTCCCCGAGATCGTTTGCGCCGCCGCAGAGCCCGCAACGCTCAACCACAGCGCCGTAGCGAGCGCGAGCCGAACACCACCTCGTGCCATGGCAATCGAACCTAACCCAGCTGCCTAGCGGTACGGGATCGTGGGGGACCTCGCCGCCTTGCACACATAAACCGTTCCCGCTGTCCCCTCGCTGCGCTGCTTGACCTTCGCATAGAACCGGCCGAGCGTGATACCCGCCGATCCGCGAGCAGCGACTTGCCAGCGCCCCGAGGAGGCCGTTGTCGCCGACCCGAGCACGTCGCCATTAGTCCGGAACAGCGTCACCCTTCGCCCGCCCACGCACGCCGTCTTCGAAGAAGTGACCCTCCCGCTGAACAGAAGTCCCCGATGCGTGATCGAAACGTGCGACGCGAACTTCACAGTCCTCGTCGCGTTCGCCGCCGTCGATCCGAAGAGCAACGCCAACGCCACCGTCGACACTGCGACTGCCACCACCCTCAAGCCCGTAAGCGTCATCGCCCAGGTCTCCCTCCGTGCCACGAACCACAACCGGCACGCCCGCTCCGACGTGCCGGCAAGAGCATACCCTCTCAATCGCACAGCCCCAAATGGATGGCAGTTGACCCGTGCGGCTCTCAACGCAGCTCAGAAGTCGCTCGCGACGGCATTCGGTGAGCGTTCCTCGCATGAGATCGGCCACGTGGCCGATCCAGGTTCGCCGCGGTCGGAGTTGTCGCGGGTTTCGGACCGCCGATCGCACGCACCTTCGAGTTCCGATTGACGGGCAAGCGACGGAGCGTGATCAGTCCGGCCCGACAATGACGCCGAGTGCGGCCACTGACTCGAGCACATCGACCCATGGCATCACAACACCCTTCAGGCAATCGACGGCTGCACGCGCCCCTCGCGCGGTCCGCGCGCACCGCGGCCCTTGGCTACGAGACGCCGGGACCCATCACGGCCGTGATAGAGCCACTCCACCCAACGGTACTTGTTGACCCCAAAGAGTCCGTCTCCGTGCGCGACACCCGGGGATAGCGGACGGTTGTTGTTCGCTGATGAGTCGAGAAATGAAAGTTGATGAACTCGAATCCGTCGCCAATGGCGCCGCGCTCGCGGAACGTGTAAAGCGCCGCCCCGTCGTACGGGGGGTCCGTCGGTTCGATCGGATTGGTGCATGTACCGTTCGCCGGGAACGAGCCGTCAGGCGCGCTGCCGAAGAGGACGTTCGGTACATGGACGGTCCAATGACCGTTACCGTCACTCGAATCTTCGTCTGAGAACGGGATCCCGGCCGTGACCGCCGGACGGTAGCTCAGGACCTGGCCGCACGCCGCGAAGGGAGACGAAAAGTCGGTG
Source organism: uncultured Solirubrobacterales bacterium (assembly GCA_963794285.1). Taxonomy (GTDB): domain Bacteria; phylum Actinomycetota; class Thermoleophilia; order Solirubrobacterales; family Solirubrobacteraceae; genus Palsa-465. The sequence goes on along the minus strand of CAWCDS010000001.1, from coordinate 365,375 downwards.
CTCCCCGACGCGGAGCTGAGCGCCGCGTCGGCGCCTCCCATCAGCTCACTGCCACCTTGCAGGTGAGCGCCCGGGTACGTGATGATCCAGACGACGTGGGCTGTCATGGCTCCCGCGTACGAGTTGGACTTGACCGAATTGTCGACTCCCTGCGCGCTGACGCTGCCGTCGAACACGAAGCAGAGCTGCTTGAGGTGCAGCGTCGGACACTTCGCGATCGGCGACGGGGGCTTTCCATGCTTGCGATGGCCGCGCACGTTCACCGCCCACTGATAGTCGGTTCCGTTCGGGACGGCACCGTTCTGCGGGGCAGGGTCCTGGTTGCCGTCGAGTTCCGCCGGCCACCCCCCCTTCGGGTCCGCACGCGCCTTCGATGCACGCGCGGTGAGCGTGATCGTGCAGCCGCTCGCGCGCTTGGGCACGTCCAGAACAAAGTCAAGCAACTGCGGCGTGCGCCACTTCTCACCTCGCGCCTTCGCCGAACAGCCAGACGCTTTGACCAGTGCAAATCCGCCGTGCTCATCCATCACGGTGTCGAACCGCACCGACGCGTCCGTTGGACCGGTCGAGATCGTCGAGCGGTCGCGCGGGGTGACGCGCGTGATCGCCGGAGCCAGCGTCAACGGAACCGCTCCGTGCAGTCCCGGCCCGCTGCCGCTCTCGATTCCCGCACCGGTGCTGTAGCCACCAGCGTGAGCGGCTGAGGAGGTATCGCGCTCATCGGTCCCGCGAAAACCGGCCAACCGCTCGAAGAACAGCCCCATGTCGCCCGCGGCGGCCGGCTGTGACGAACACGTCTCACCCGCATAACCGAAGAACGCCTGCGCGTTGAACTGACGAGCCAGAGACGCCGACCCGCAGCCGGACGTGAAGATCAGACCTGTGTGCGCACCGCGAAAGAAATGAGCGATCCCAGCCGGCGTGAACCCCAGGCTGAGCTGCGTCCCGCCCGGTCCCGAGCCGGTCCTGATCCATGACCCGGACCAATGCTCGCCGACGAGATAGTGGTGTTTCGCCACGCCATAGGCGGCCGCTCCTGCAACGGAGGAAGGAAAGGTCTCCGCCGGTATGCCGTTCGAGCCGGAGCCATGCCCATTGACGATGACGATCCCGGCACCCGCCATTGCCGCGAAATCGTCCAACGTGATCCCGTGATGATCGAACGGATTGTTGCCCTCCTCGGAGTCTGACCACATCTTCACGCTGTAGTGATCCTGCTCCAGCCAACCCTTGATCCGCAGCTCAGCCGCCAGCGACGCCGGGTGCGCGCCCAGCGCGTCGAAGATATAGGCACGTGCATTGGGCGGAGTCGTCGCTCCCGAAGATGCGCCAGCCCAAGCCGCCGGAATCCCAGCCGGCGCGCAAATCACGACAACGGCGACCGCAATCGCGAGAACCAGCCGACCCAATCGCGCCCTCGCGCACAGCACAACCAGCTGCTCGAACGGCTGAATCAACCGAATCTCCATCCCCGAGGCCCCTAGGTCACCCGCCAGCCCGAGCATACCGATGACCGGGGCTACCGCCTAGTCGATCGACCAGACCGCTGAAAACGGAGAGCGGCTCACGGACTCAGGTTCGGCATGGCGCCCTGCGGATCCCTACTCCGTCCTGCTTCAGGCTCTCGTGTTGCTGCTCGGCTGTCATCGGTAGCTACCCGGACGCCCTCGACCCGCCCACAGATTCGTCCGTTCGCGCCTTAGGTGAGCCCACATGCGGTTTGCGCAGTCGGGTGCCGCCGTTGCCGTCGCAGGGCGGGTCGTGGTCCTGGCTGACGTTGGTCACCAGCTTCGACGGCTTGGGGCGGCTCGCGCGGTGATACGCGAGCGCGTGCGCTGTCGTCGCCCGGAAGCCGCCACCCCGATCGGCATTACGCGCCAGCTCGCGACTGATCGTCGAGCGGCTGCGTCCCAACCGGCGCGCGATCGACCGCATCGAATCACCACCGGCGCGCGCGAGCGCGATCTCCTCCCGCTCAGAGAACGTCAAACAGCGCCCTTACAGATCCCGACCACGGCGCGGACGTATCCCACCATCGTGGCGTAGCCACCGCATCCCCTTCTCCCGATAGGTACCCACTTCCGCCGCCGCCGTGGTGATGAACTCACCACGCGCCATCGCTGCCCAGAACACCTGCACAACCTCCGGGACCATCTGGTCCGAGAACCTCTCCATCGCGCGCCTTTCGTCACCCGTCTCCCAGGAAGAGACATCGCGGGCCCCGGCCCGGGACCGGACAGCGCGCCGGTCGCCGCGGCGCCTCGCCCTCGGGCTCGGCTTGCGACGACCGGCGCGCTACTCAAGCACCGGGCACGGACGACGTACAAAGTCCCTCCAACTGGGCGGGTGTTGCGATCACCGCGAGAACCCAAGGTTCTCTTGTGAGACGCCGTCACAGGCGAACTCGAGGGCCGGCACGATGTCCGGATTCGGTCTCGCTCGCGGCTCGCCCATTGGAACGATCTTGAGGGTCCGATGCGAGCGACGTGGCAGGCGCCGCGGCGGTCCGGCCCGGGACAACACTCACTGGCTCGCGGACGGACGAGCCAGTGCGCGGGACGCCTTGCCGCGCGGGACTCGGCGGCCGGCGGGGTGACGGCGAACGCGGAGCCGGGGCGACCGGCGCTGGTTGACTGTGGTGCGGGCTGGTGTCGGTTTGGCCTGAGATCTCCAGTTGCCGTGCGAAACGTCGCGCAAAGGTGTCTGGCGGGGGTGTCAAGAGGTCGGATGGCCTGTCGATGATCAGGTTATGGCTGCACCGAATGCTGGGCGAATGCGTTGGGCTGCTGCCCGTTGGGCGTGGACGAGTTTTCGGTCACGGCGTGGTGGTGTCTGGTGGTCCGTGCTGCCTGCGGCGTTGGCCGTGGTTGGCATCTTGGCCTCGTTGCTGGGAGCGCTCGCGGTGGCCGACGGTCACGCCGCGCAGTCGCGGCGCTCGCTCAGCTCCGCGGCCGCACAGGTCGCCTCGGGGCTCGGCCTGGCGATCCAACGCGAGGCGGACGTCACCACGAGCACCAGCGCGTTCGTCGCGCAGGAGCCGACCGTGTCCCAGGCACAGTTCGTGCGCTGGCTGGCCGCCGATCGCACTCACCAGAACTATCCCGAACTCGCAACCGTCGAACTGGTCACGATGGTTCCCAGATCGCGGTTGCATGCCGTCGAGGAACAGGCTGCGGCGCCGCTGAGGCCGGCCGGGTCAGGCGCCTTCACTGTCGTGCCCGGCGGCAACCGCCCGTTCTACTGCCTCGCGTCGGCCGGTGTGGCATGGGGATCGTTCAACGTGAGGCCTTCCGCGTGGATCGACGCCTGTGCGCTGCCAGGGACGCGCGAAGTGCTGCTCGCGGCGCGTGATACGGGCGCCGCATCCTACGTCGCGGTGCCGTACCTGGGCCGGAACGTGCTGGAGGTGGAGGCGCCGGTGTACCGCGGCGGGGTGACGCCACGGACTGTGGCCGAGCGCCGCCGCGCGTTCATCGGGTGGCTCGGCGAGACGATCGTGCCGAGCGTGGTGCTGGCGCGGGCGTTGCGCGGTCATCCGGCGACCGCGTTGACGGTCAGCTACCACGCCGGAATCTATGCGGCTTCATTCAGTTACGGTCATACCGTGCCGCATGCCGGGCAGGTGAGGCTCTCACTTCAGGGCGGCTGGACCGCGGTGGTGGTCGCGCCGCTTGCCTCCGCGGCCGTGCTCGCAGACGCAACCGCGGTGGGACTGCTCGCCGGTGGGATCGCACTCAGCATGGTGCTGGGCATGCTTCTCTATGTGCTCGCCAGCGGTCGTGCCCGTGCGCGCCGGCTGGTACGCGAGAAGACCGGCGAGCTGGAGCACCTCGCGATGCACGACGCGCTGACGGGGCTGCCCAATCGCGTGCTCGCGCTGGACCGCGCCGAGCAGCTGCTCGCCCGCGCGCGCCGCACGCAGCAGCCGATCGTCGCGTTGTACATCGACATCGATGCGTTCAAGCACATCAACGACACCTTTGGCCACGCCACCGGCGACCAGTTTCTGAAGCTCGTCGCCGAACGGCTCACCAGCGTGGTGCGCGACAGCGACACAGCCGCCCGCCTCGCAGGCGACGAATTCTTGGTGCTGCTCGACTGCCAAACACTCGACGCCGGGCCCGAGCTCGTCGCCGAGCGCTTGCTCGACGTACTCAGCGAGCCCTACGACCTCGGTGAGCAGATCGGCCGGCAGCTAACCCTCACCGCCAGCATCGGCCTCGCGCACGGCCAAGACATAAGCGCTGAGCAGCTGCTCGCGAACGCGGACGTCGCCCTGTACGCCGCCAAGACCGCCGGAAAGAACCGCTACGTCGTGTTCGAATCGGAGATGCAGACAAGCTCTCAAGACCGCATGGCACTCGAGCTCGACCTCGCTGACGCGCTTGATAACAACCAGCTGTTCCTGGTCTACCAGCCAATCTTTGACCTGTCCGACGAGCACACCACCGGCGTTGAGGCGCTACTGCGCTGGCGCCACCCCACCCGTGGGATCATTCCCCCCGACAGCTTCATCCCGATCGCCGAACAAACCGGACAGATCGTCGCGATCGGACGCTGGGTTCTACAACAGTCCTGCCGGCAAGCGGCGACTTGGCACGCCCAAGGCCACCAGCTCGCGATCTCGGTCAACGTCTCAGGCCGCCAACTCGACGATGACCAGCTGATCGACGCCGTCAGCGGCGCGCTCCAGAGTAGCGGCCTTGACCCGTCGGCGCTGACGCTCGAGATCACCGAAACGACGCTGATGAAAGACCCACAGGCAACCGCCAGGCGACTGACGGCAATCAAAGCTCTCGGCGTGCAAATCGCGATCGACGACTTCGGCACCGGCTACAGCTCACTCGCCTACCTGCGCCAGTTCCCCGTCGACGCTCTCAAGATCGACCGCTCCTTCATCAACACGATCGCGACCTCCGAACAATCGACCGCCGTCATCCACACGCTCGTCCAACTCGGCAAAACGCTCGGCCTACGAACCCTCGGCGAAGGAATTGAAGACCAAACCCAGCTGCGCCATCTGCAGGCAGAAGCATGCGATGACGGCCAAGGATTCCTGTTCGCACGCCCCCTACAGCCCAACGACCTCACCGACTTCCTGCGCCAACACGAGCCAACCTCATCGCACAGCTGATCACAACAACCCGCTGATCGGCCCCCACCCCCGCGATAGCTCACCAACCACATCCAAGCCGCCCGGCTAGCACCCACAAGACTCGTGTCGCCGCGAAGCGTGCGTCGAGCTGGGTGCAGGATCCGGGGCGTCCGAACTCGCCGGACGACAAACCACATTTGTAAAAACAGACTCCGATCGGGAGCAGCAGTGAGCCCGCGAACCGTCACGGATACCACGGGACGTGTGCCGCGATGATCCCGATCGGAGCGCACCGTTCCGTGGCGTCACTTCAGCGGGATCCCATCGTGGCTACAGTGGGAACCGCGAACCTGCGCGCGGGCCGCGGTGCCGAGCCTGGTGGTAGCGGGGTAGCTAGAAGCTCTGGAACCCGATCGCGCCGAGTAGGGCAAGCGCCTCAGCTTCCGGCGACCCGACCGGTGCCCTGTACGATCACGCTGAGATCCGAGCCTTACACGGCGAGTGCGTCGCATTCGAGCGTGATCGTCCCGATCTTCCGATGGTTGAAGCTCTTTCGGCTCGACGGTTTGTGCGCGACCGGCCGCTTCTCCGACAGCTCCGCGAACCGCGGGCCGAGCTGGCGGAGGTCTCCGATCGACTCGTTGGCGTATTCATCGTGTGGTAGCGCTGCTTTCCCCGGAACAGTGTCAACTCGACCGCCATCTCCTTCAGCGCCTCCGACAGCCGGTCGTTCTCCGCCAATGCGGCCTCGAGCTCGACCTGCTCGGGCGAGAGCATCCTGCCCGGCTTCGAGGCCGCGAACGCCGCCTACGCCGCGTCCCTCGCGAGCGCCCGTAAACGGATGATCACGCTCACGTCGACGCCCCACTTTCTCGCCGCGTCGGCCTGCGAGATCTCCTGCGAGGTTACCTCCAGAAAGATCTCCCACTTCTCCTCCGCCGACAACTGCCGACGCTTCCGCGCCTTGCCGCTCTCCATCATCACGTCCTCCTGGTTCGAGACCCCGCAAGCCTCCCAGAATTGGTGTGAAAAACGACCCGACCTCTATCGCGAAGTCAGACGCAAACCAGCCCACTCCGCACCATGGAGAGCGCGGACATGGCGCCCGATACCCCCCGTGAGACGGTCGCATCTCAACGCTTGAGCAGTATCGCCGCGGTGGCGGAGTTGCGCCGACCGGCAAAGCGGGCATCCGAGCGGCCGGCGTGCGGCGCCTGCAATTCGCCACGAGGAGGTGCAGAGAGCCCGGCGCGCTGTTCGCTCAGCGTTCGCTCGCGGACACCCGAGACTGCACCAGCGCGGGCAGGAGGGGACGACGCCTGGGCCAGCTCGCGTCAACCCACCGACATAATTGGCGTCGGAGCCCGAATCCGCTTCTGAACCGCGGCCTTGATCTGCCCCCCGTCTGCTCCGAGCGCGCGCAGGATCTCGCTCCCGCCACCCTCAGCAACATTGGCGACTGCGAGCAGCAGGTGCTCGGGCTCGACGTTCCGCTGGCCGAGCATCACCGACTGGTCGAGCGAGTTCGCCAGCACCGCCTTTGCCGGCATGGACCACGGCATCGGCCCCTCGGTCGGGCGCCGCGACCCGGGACCCAGCCGCTGCCGCACACGCTACGAGCAGCGAAGCCGTCTCACCTGACGTTGGTACCCGGACATTTGGGCTGGTCGTTGTCTAGCTCAGTTCGGCGATGACCACGTGATAACCGAGGTGGAGCTCGACGAGCTGGAGCAGGTCTAGTGGCGCTGGTGCCAGGCGCCAGATCGCAGGTCGCCCCGAGCGCTTGCACGGCGTCCTCGACGTGAGCACTGGCAAGCCGGGCGAAAACCGATACACCGGCGCGGACGGCGGGGTCGAGGTACTCCGCTGGGCGCCGCCAGAAGGCGCCGTAGAACCCGTCCAGGCAGTCCCGCGGGATCGGCGCCGCGACCCGGGTCACAGGCCCCAACTGCCGCTCGAGCTTCCGCTGCCACGCGCCGTCGGCGCGATAGCGCAAGGGGATGAGCTCGACGAACGCGGACAGGTACTCGACCGTCAGCCAGAACAGGTGCGGCTCCCCAGGGCGCGGTCGCGATCCTGAGGCTGACGTGCGCCATCAGCCGCAGTACGTCGAGGGGCCTGTCGCGGTTGACCGGGCATGTCACGATCCTGGGGTGGGTGAGGGGCTGCGGATCGGGCGCGTCGGGCAAGCCTGGCTTGCCGCGACGGTTGTCTGCGCGCTAGCCGCCACGGCCGCGACGGCACGGTCGGTTTTGACGACGCCTGGCTATCCCGGGCTGCAGGCCGTCCCGAGGCTCAAGGCGGTCGCGCCGGCCGGATCGACCAGGCCTGGCGCGGCGATCCGCATCGGCCAGGGTTACCGCCCGCATGTCCTCGTCGACGATGCCGGCGCCGCTCACATCACGTGGTCGACTGGCTCGGTCGAGCACGGCCCGGCTGGCGAGCACACGTACAGCGCGGGCTGGGACAACTACTGCCGCTTGAGCCGAGGCGTGCGCAGCTGCGGCGAGCCTGCCCGCTTCGACGCGCCGATCACCTACCCGGCTGGCCCCGGCGACAGCAGCCCGTTCTTTATGAACAGCCCCGGCGGCAACCAGGACATCGGCGAGGGCTCGCTGCCGCTGGCGACGGGTAACGAGCTGCTGATCCTCGCCCACCGCCCCGGCAACGTCGTGGCCGTGCCGGGGGGGACGAGCACCGACGTCAACTTCGTGTGGAGCTCGGACGACGGCGGGTCGTCGTTCACCGGTCCCGGGATCACCTCGACGATGGACTACTACGGCGGCGCCGTCGTCTATGGCAACCCGGTCTCGGTCGGCATCGTCGGGACCATGGGCGCTCTGATCCAGGACGACACGACGCTCGGCCACGTGTTCTTCCAGGGCGGTGCGGCTGGCACCTACACCCCCGCCGCCGCCCGTGCTGACCTCGGGAAGGGCGCCAACAATCTCATCATCCGCCGCCAGGTGGCGGTTGACGGCGATCGCCCGATCGTCGTTTTCGACGACCTGCGTGATGTCACCGTTCGCGAGTACAGCGGCCATGGCGACATCAACGACGCCGTCAATTGGACGACGTCGCGCTTTCCCGGCGTCGATCCCGAGCTGGCGAGCGGGCCCCGCGGCGTGTGGCTGACCTACTACCGTCCTGGCATCGTCAGCCGGGGCGTCGTCGTCCGCCTGGTGCAGGGCCGCCGTTCGGGGCCTGCGACGCCGGTGTTCCCGTCACGGCTGGGGAGTCAGGACGACCAGCTCTCAGAAGCGGGCAACGGCGAGTTGGTCGCTGGCTGGACGCCCAAGGACGCCAACGAGGACAGCTATCGCAGCGCCGTGATCGCGATGTCCGTCAACGGCCGGCAGTGGAGCGGGCCGCAGACCCTCTACCGCGTTGGCAAGGGCGACGGCATCGACGGGTTGGACCTCTCGACCGGTCCCGACGGCGGCGGCGTCGCGGTGCTGGTCCACGGGACGCTGCACGACCCCAACGTGCTGGGCCAGTCGTTCTCGATCGGCGGGCAGATCGAGGCAATCCCGTACGGCGCCCGCGGCTCGACCGGCAAGAAGGGCCTCGGCGGCCTGGGCGCCGGGGCGCCCGGTCAGGCCGGCTGCCTTGACCTGCGGTTCGGCGCCGTCCACGCCCACGTCGACTCCGGCTGCTTTTTGCGCGTCACTGACCCGCGCGACCCCAACGGTCACGCCTCGATCGCCTATGGAGGGGTGCATGTCAATGGGCTGGAGATCCGCCCCGATACGCCCGGCGCCGCGATCGTGATCGACACCGACCTGCACACGATCGACTCGGTGGGCGGGACTGTCGGCATTCTGCTCCAGCACCCCGGCGTCCCTGACATCAAGCTGTGGGATGGCTCGCTGCACGCCTACCTGGGCGCCCGCGACAATCCCGGCGACCTGCTGTTCCCGCTGCCGATCGGCGGTTTTGTGGCCAACGTGCTGGGCTTCGACGCGCTGGGCACGGTCAACGTGATCCTGGGCCCGGAGTCGGTCTCGATGCCGATGGCGCTGAAGCTGCCGTCGTACTTCGGCGTGACCGGCTCGGCCATCCTGCGGGCCGACATGACCGACGACCTGGAGCGCGATTCGCTGCACATCGCCATCCCGGACGCGGTCTTCCCCGGGCTCGAGGTGTCCGGCGGCACGATCGACTGGGCCGGCCCTTCGCAGCAGTGGCAGGGGACGGCCGAGCTGCAGATGCAGCCGGGCGCCGGATCGTCCGGGCTGGACGTCACGGCCGCGCGGATCGCCTTCGATCACGGCGACTACCTCTCCGGTGGGTTCACGGCCGACCCGTATCCGGGCACGCCGATCTACCGCAATGCCGATCTGGAGAGCCTCGATGCCGCCGTCGATCTGCACCCGCCGCGCTCGCTGACCGGCAACGCCGAGATGGGCTCGGTCGCCCACGGGGACGGGATCTACTCGCTGGAGGCGACCGGGCCGCTGCGCACGGCCTTCGCGACCCCGTCGGTGATGAGCGTCGACGGCAGCGGCTCGATCTACGGGGTCCCGCTGACCAGCGCCCACGCCGCCTTCAGCACCAACGGCACGTTCCATGAGACGGGCACGCTGGGGTTCGACGGGTTCGGGATCACGATCGGCGGCTCGCTCGACGCCACCACCGCGCTGGCCGCGGGGATCACGAGCGGCACGCTGAACGGCGGCTTCTCGTTCGGGCCCTACAGCGTCGGCACGACGATCCCCTTCAACGACGTCGGCTTCGGCTACTGCAAGACCGTGGGGATCGGCCCGGCCAGCACCTCGGTGGGGTTCGTGTTCAAGTGGGACGGCGGCGGCGAGGTCCATCTGGACGGCTGTGACAGCGCGCTGTCGAGCTCGGGAGTCGCCTCGGCCCGGGACACGGCGCGGTCCGCCGATGACGGGGTGACCGTGTCACCCGGGACCGCGGTGGAGGAACTCGACGTGCGCGGCGCGGGCGGCGTGCCCAGCGTCACCCTCACCTCGCCCGCTGGCAAGACGATCGTCCCCTCGACGACCGACATCCACGCGGCGGCGATCGCGCTGCCGGTGTCCGGGGCGAACCTGCTGGCGGTGGCCATTCCGCAGCCGGCGAGCGGCGTGTGGCGCGTCTCCGCCGCCCCCGGATCGGCGGCGATCGCGTCGGTCTCCGCGGGGCGCGGCTATGCACCGCTGAAGGTGTCGGCGCGGGTCGCCGGAGGCGGCCATCGCCGGGTTCTGGTCTACAGGGCCGCCCTGCACCCGGGCGTGACGGTGCGCTTCGCCGAGTACCGCGGCTCCACGCTGTTGGCGGTGCTCGGCTCCGCCCGCCACGCGTCGGGTCGACTGCGCTTCACGCCGGCCGGCGGTCCGGCCGGTTCGCGGCGGATCGCGGCCCTCGTCGGCGGCCCTGGAGCAGTGCCGCGGACGGTGACGGTGACGCGCTACCGGGCTCCGGGCCCGGCGCGTCCGGGGGCGGCTCACGTGCGGGTGGCGCGGCACGGGCAGGTGTTCGTCGTGCGTATCTCGCGGGCGGCCGGCGCGGCGCGCTATCTGCTCATCGCCCGGACGGCCGGAGGCCGGCGCATCCGCACCCTGCTCGGCGCCCGCCGCCGCACGCTGACGGTGCCCGCCGCGGGGTGGAGTGACCGCATCGCCGTGAGCGTCACGCCACTGTCGGCCGCCGGCGTGGCGGGCCGCAGCGCCCACGCGACGATGCGGCTGCGGGTCGCCGCTCCTCGCTACCGGGCGCCCCGGCGGCGCCGCTCCAAGAAGCGCTAGCCGAGTGACTAGCGCAGCTCTGAGAGCGGGCACGGCCCTGGGCCGACATACTTGGCGGTGAGGCGGATCAGGCGCCCCTCGCACTTCTGCTCGAGGATGCGGGCCGACCAGCCGGCCGTCCGCGCGCAGGTGAACATCGGCGTGAACAGGCCGGGCGGCAAGTCGGCGAAGTCGAGGACCACGGCGAACCAGAATTCGACGTTGGTAGCCAGGACGCGGTCAGGGCGGCGAGCTTTGAGCTCGGCCACCGCGGCCGTCTCCAGCGCCTCGGCGACCTCCACCCGCTGGGCGTCGATCTCGTGAGCGGTGCGCCGCAGCACGCGGGCGCGTGGATCGGTCGGCAAGAACGCCCGTGGGGGCTGCCGGTGGCGGCGGCGCATCGGTGCTCAGCGGATCGCTGTTCGCGCCTGCGGGCTCGACGCTGCTCGTCGCCGCTGGTGGCGGCGGTGCCAGCCAGTTCAGCTCTTCGGGGGGCGGCAACGCCGCTGCGGCGGGCGGCGGTGATGTCATCGGGATCGGCGGTGGCGGCGCGGGGACGGCCACGGCGGGAGGCGCCGGCGGCGCCAACGACGGCGGCACGAACGGCGCGGCGGGCGGCTCGCTGCTCGGTGGCGCGGGTGGCAGCCCGGGCGGCGGTGGCGGCGGGGCCGGCCTGTTCGGCGGCGGCGGCGCCGGTGGGACAGCTTTGCCCCCGTCCGGTCGTGGCGGCGGCGGGGCGAGTTTCATCGCCACGTCGGCCACGAGCACAACGGCCCAACGCTCAACACGGGGCGCCGGGCGTGACGATCACCTACGGCACGGCGACCGCGGACCTCAGCGCCAGCGCCGTGTCGCTGGGCACCGAGCCCCAGGGAGCGGTCGGGACGGAGCAGACCGTGACCGTCACCAACCACGGGGACGCTTCGCTGCTCGTCACCGGGGTGCAGACCGGCGGCGCCGACCCGGGCGATTACCTGGTCAGCGACCGCTGCCAGCAACCGGTCGCGGCCGGGAACAGCTGCCAGGTCGGCGTGCGCTTCTCGCCCCAGCAGCAGGGGCCCAGTGCCGCGACGCTGACGCTCCTGACCGACGCTCTCACCGCGCCGGCACCGATCGCGCTGTCGGGCACCGGCACCGCCCCGACGACGGGGACCACCGGACCGCAGGGGCCTGCCGGACCCAACCAAGGGCCCTGCCGTACCCCAAGGCCCTCCCGGAGCGGCCGGGCGGGTCGTACGCCAGAACACCGTGCTGGCTCGAGCGCTCTGCACGCTTGAGTTCGGTCCCGGCACGTTCACGTTCCACGGGTTATCGGCCAACTCGAGCGTCATCCACGCCAACTTCGTGCTCGAGCGCTCGGGCCGCCTGATTCTCGCCGGCAGGATCACGGTCAAGCCGAGAGCGATCACGCGCGCGTCGATCGGCAGGCTCACGCGGGGCCGCTACACGCTGATCATCAGCACCGGTCGAGACCGCAGCCGCAAGGTGCTCCTCACCTACAGGTTCCAGCTGCGCTAAGCACACCGAGACAAAACAGGACCGCCGTCCGCGCGGGCCGCGGTCCTGCGATTCGCCTCAGTGAGGGTCTCGCCTGCGTCCGCTCAGCCTTGGGTAATGCGACGCCGGCTCGGCCGATCCGCAGATCCCGATCGGACGTTCTCGGCGTGCGCTGGTCGATCGTGTTTCGGACGATGCCTCGTCTGAACCGCGACCAGGGGCCCCAGCTGGCAGTCGAGCTCGACCGGCGAGTCTCACGGTTCAGGCCCTGCTGATGTTCCTGCTCCCTTGTGCGCGCGGGTACGAGTTGACCGTCTGATCTCGCGCGCCGACACCGGACCCGTGTGGCGCCTCGCCACCAACCTGGCGGTGAGTGCGGGCGTGTGTGCGGGCACGTGGCCGGTCGGTAGTCGGCATCACCTGCGGCGCATGTCGAACCGGATCAATGAACGACATGACGATTGCGGTGATCGCCGCTTCACCAAGCGCCATGCCAAAGTGATGCGCACTACGTCGGCTTGGGCTGTCGGGGAGACCAGGGACGAAATCCCGAAGATCGGTCGCGATGACGACGTAGACCGTTACGCCGATCATCCATCTGAGGGCGACGTGGGCGCGCAGCTGCGCTGAGAACCGCGGATTCGATTGCGTAGTCGCCACGATTGCCGCGGCGGCGGCTTCGAAGGATCATGGGGCTGCGTCGGGACCATTTGACCCGACGGCTCGTGCGTTTCGCTGCGCCCCTGCGACGCGCACCGGCCCCCCGTGCGGAAACGATTCCGGTGGGGGGCCAACCCCTTGCCGCAGGTCGCGGCGGGCGATCGCTCGCACCGGATCTCGTTGGGTATTGCGACTCCGGCTCGGCCAATCCGCACGCCGTGATCGGACGTCTCGGCGTGCGCTGGTCGATCCCTAAACCTCTAAAGGAGGCGGGGCTCCGCGGTCATGTCTCCACCAGCGTCACCGGTATTGACGGTATCCCGCGGCTCGATGAGCAGAACCTCGGTCTCGTCCTCAGCGTCGGGACAATGCTCGACACCGCGTGGGACGACGAAGATCTCGCCGGGGCCAAGCTCGATGTCGCGGTCACGCAAGTGGATCGTCAGCTGGCCGCTGATGACAAGGAAGAAGTCGTCGGTCTCGTCGTGCTTGTGCCAGACGAACGGGCCCTTGACCTTGACGACTTGAAGCTTGTAGTCGTTGATGAACCCGACGATGCCCGGCTCGTAGGGCTTCTCGAGCAACGTCAGCTTTTCCGCGAGGTTGATCTTCTGGCTCATATGGGGAGGTCTAGCAGTAGATCGCCACGGGGGCGGCTGGGTGCGGAACGTCCCCGATGACGCAGCTGTACCAGCGGAGGGCTGGTTCGATGACCGCGCGCCGCGGTGAGCAATCGGCTTGCGGACTTTGTCGCTCCCTCTGCGTCGTCGGTACGTACGCGCTGCTCCGCGCGCTGAGTCCCGCGCTATGCGGGTCCGTCGTCGTCAGCAGCGGGATGCCCGCTAACCGCATCGAACGGGGTCACCATCGCGGTGAGAATCGCACCGAAGCGCGTCGTCGAGCGATCATCCCAGCCGACCGGCGTGAAGTGTTGTGCGATCGGGGCAGGTGGCGCGGGGTCTGGTGCGTGGGCGATGCCGGCGCGGCCGGGTGGACCGTTCGCGGCGCGACCTTGGGCGCGTTGGCGGCAGCAAATTCCGAGACGGCCAGACCACCGAAGCTGGTCGCCGCCAGGACCGCCGCCACGGTCCAGACGGTGGCGGTCGAGGCGATGCGCTGGAGGAGCCCGTCTACCGCCAGACGTATGACCAGCCCGGTGCGCGAGCGTCCCTCATGCGCGATCAGGTCGTCGATCAACGCCACGATCTCCAGGCCGTGAGCTTCGCGGACCCGGCGCGGGTAGAGCAGCAGGATCGCGCCCGTGAGCCGGTTGCTCATGAGCCACCCAGAGCAATCCGCTCAAGCCCGAGGCTCGCGATCCGGGCGGATTCGGCCAGACGCTCGGCCAGCACAGCCCGGCCCGCCGGGGTCAGCCTGTACGGGTAGCGCCGGTCATCGGCCGGCAGGCGCTGCACGAAGCCGTCGGCCTCAAGCTTGGCAAGCGCCCCATACAACGTCCCTGGCGACAGGGCAACGCCGGAGAAGCTCTCGATGTCCTTGATCAGCGCATACCCGTGGCGGTCAGCACCGGCAAGGCTGGTCAGCACAAGAACACTGCGTTCGGGCAACCGCATGCGACTCAGAGTACGCCGATCCTGTCCAGCGGCCAGTAGGTCAAGAACGCCACGCCGATCATGTAGCGCTGCGGAACCGGACCCCAATAGCGGCCGTCATCGGAGTCCCCGCGGTTGTCACCCATCATGTAGTAGTCGCCGGCTGGGACCCGGATCGACCGGGCGAACGTGCACTCGGGCGCGCCGCCGCACGCCGTGATGTAGGCATCCGGCTCCCGCTTGCCGTTACGGATCACGTGCCCGCCCACGATCGTCAGCACATCACCCGGCAGGCCGACGACGCGTTTGACAAAGGTCTGTGTCGACTCACTGGCCAGCGGCCGGTCACACGGTTGAGCGAGCGCAGCCCCGTCCGCGCTGAACCCCTGCTGGGCGCCGCCACACTGGCCCGACCCGAGGTCTGCACCGTGAGGTGGATGGAACACGACCACGTCCCCGATCCCGGGGTGCGTGTCCATCCGGTTGACCAGGATCCGCTGGTTGATCGCCAGCGTCGGCAGCATCGACCCCGTTGGGACCCGGTACGGCTTGACGAGAAACGCCTGGATCAGCAGGGCGAGAGCGACGGCAACAGCGACGGTGACCCCCAGCTCTAACAGCGACCGCAGACGGCGCGTCAATGACTCGGACTTCGTTATAACGGTTTCCGAGTGTACCAGTCCTCAGTGGCCGCGCTCGGGACCGCCGCGCTGCGTCAAAGCAGATGCTCGAGGCCGGCCGGCACTGTTACTCAGGAACCAGTACGTGCGGTTGGCGCCGGTTGTCCCGGGGGTGTCGCGTCTGCCGCTCCAGCCCCTGGAACCGAGCTTGCGTTTGTGCAGGAGGTGGACTCTGAAATGGCCAGACGTGTGGTAGGCCCTGGTTGTGCGGGGCAGAGGCGACGCATGTCAGCCCGCTGGTGTCGTTCGGGGCGGACTGGACGAGTCCGAGGGCGGATAGCTACGCCCCGACGGTCTCGCAGTACGAGCATGCCGTGAGGACATTTCTGCGACGGTTTCCGAAGATCAGAGTTACACGGCCTGGAACGAGCCCGACTTCTCGTGGCGGCCCCTTGCCCCCGCAGGTCGCGACGAGCGGTTCCTGCTCTCGCTCGCCAAGCGCTTTTCACCGCGTCAAGCGCATCTATCACTACCAGTGGAACGGCGTGCCGTCCGCAGGGTGGGACTCGGGCCTGATCGCCCCCAACGGCCGTCCACGCCCTGCATACCAGGTCCTGCTCAACTGGATCCGGCCGCGCAAGAAGAAGTCGACCCGGCAGCGAGATCGGCACCCACGCGCGCAGCCAGTGCGCAGGACTGGGTAGACGGCCGCGGCACGTAGCTTCCAGCCCCGATCCGCACGAGCAGCCAGCCGGGCCCGCGATGGGCCACAGCGTGTGCAGGTCGCTGGGCGCATGAATCGCCGAGCTTGGTAGTGACCGGCCGCGAGCAGTGCAACGCCGCGGACGGTTTGCTCACAGGGTGCCGGCGCTCAAGACGTCGAGCATGATGAGCAGGTTGCCAACGGCCAGCGTGACCCCCAGCCAGTGAACCTGACCTCCGGGAGGCCGTGGGCGAGTGGCCCACCGCCGGACCGTCTGGGCGCGCATCCAGAGATCACAGTAACGGGTCCATTCATGCGCAACGGAGCACAGGCGCCGGGCAGGGTGGCTTGTGGACGCACTAACCACGATCCGGGCTGCGATGATTGCCACCTACTGGCGACGCTGGCAGGCGAGGCCGCCCGCGCGGAGCGGCGCGAGCTCAGCTCCGGCGAGATCGCAGTGTCGCAGGCAGGTGACGCGCCCGCCAGGACGCTCGCTCGGGGTTACTCGACACACACGTCGTCGCAGTTCGGGGCATTCCGGGATCGGCGTCGCGTTGTCAGCCGAGGCGACTCACGCCCGCCCCGGGGCGCCCTCGTCAACCCGCGGTCACACTTCCCCGGTGTCTGCCGCGCGGCATCGATCGGCGGCACGTCGGTGGCACTCGGTGGGGTCTGCCGCGTCTACGAACGCGCGTCGAGCAGAAGCGCCGGGGCACGACGTCTATCGAAATGGCAGGAGGGCGATGTCCGCCTGCGCGTTCGCATGCCCATCGGTGATCGCGACGTGCGCGCCGAGTTGATGGCCCGCCGCGCGCGCAAGGAGGGTGCGCCCGGCGGAGGTGAGCGAGAACGCGACGTATCCGAGTTCGCGGGCGCCGAGGGTTTCCGGTCCGGTGCGGGCGATGACGGCGCTGCCCGCTGAGACGGTCATCCGCACGGTGCAGGTTCGTGGGGCTTGGCATTCGGCGAGGACGCCGCCGACGCCGGTCGGGGAGACGAAGTCGCTCGCGCCGACGACCCGCAGCGGCAGGGACGGCGCGAGGCTTCGGTGCGGACCGCTTCCCGAGACCGCGAACGGGATCAGGTTGAGGCGTGTGCTGGTCCGCAGCCCGGAGCCGTCCTGCGCTGTGAGCTGGACCGCGAGCCTGTGGTTGCGGGCGTGAGCGAGCATCCGGCGCGCTGCGGGCGAGAGGCGGAAGTAGAGGATGCCGCCGCTGTTCGCGGCGAGGCGTTCGCGGCCGCTGCGGGCGAGCAGCGTCCGGGCGGCGGACACGGTCGTGGTGATGCTGCAGGGGTGGGGGGAGAGGCAGCTGACCGGCACGCCTCCGAGGGCGCTGGGTGAGACGAATGCGCTGTGTCCGTAGATCGCGAGATGTGGCGGAGCGCTGGTCGTTCGCGAGGTCGCGAGGACGCGTCCGCTGGAGGAAAGCGCCTGCACAGCGAAGTCCGGATCGCCGCTGTGGATCGGGATCGCTGACTCGAACTTGTGCTTCGGCGCGCTGCGGACGGCCGCAAGCCGGCTGGCGCTGTCTCCGGCGAGGACGCGCCAGCCGGCGACGTCGGTCGCTCCGTTCCAGCTTGCGTACGGTGTGATGGTGCCGTCGGCGGCGCTGGTGAGCGCGAGTGCCGGCGTGGTCTGTGGTTGCGCGTGCCAGGGGAAGCGGTAGGCGCGGTAGCTCGAGGTGAAAGCGATGAAGCGGGCGTCGAAGTCCTGCTGCCCGTTCGGCGCGTACTCGGACATGTACGGCTGTTGGCCCCAACCGAGAAATGCGTCGCCGCTGGGCAATGCTTGGACGCCGCCCTCGAACGCTGCGGAGGTCGCGGGGCTGTGGTCGTACTCGTGGACGAGCGTGGCGCTCATGTTCGTGAGGTTGAGGGCGACCCTGACGCCGCGGGAGGCGGGATGGACCTTCGGTGGGCCGGCGCCGTCGTCGAAGATCGTGATCGTGCCGTCGGGCTGGACGACGGCGTTGTGCTGAAACGCGGTGGAGGTGCCGCGACCCATCGTGAAGCTCGAGTGCTTGCCGCCGAGTCGCCAGATGATCGCGCCGCTGTTGCGGTCGATCTTGTAGACCGCGGAGGTATTGCGCGCTGAGAGGATCAGGTTCCCGTCGCGGTCAAGCGCGATCGAGTTGACGTGATATGGGTCGAGGATGTGACCGGCGACCTTCGCGCCGAACACGTAGGACTCGCTGAGCGCAATGTGATCCAGCGCATGCCAGGAGAACAGCACCAGGCCGCTCCGCAAGTCGACCTCTTGCACGACGCTGTCCATCACCGGACGCTTGAGCCCGGGCAGCCAGACCGGCGAGGCGGCGAGCACGTACGCCTGCCCGTCGGGGGTGATCAGGAACTCGTGCAGATCCATCTGAAGCCCGTTGCCGGCCTGGACGACCTGCCGCACCTGGTAGTTGCGATCGACGATGACGCCCACGCCGCGGCCGCTGCCGGAGTTGATGTAGCCCTGCCACCACGTCAGCACGGGCTGGCCGTACAGCGTCTGCGCGCGGAAGTCGGTCGTCAGGGTCTTGCTCGAGAGCGGCTTGGGGCGAAACCACACGAGGTTCCCGGAGGGGTCGAAGATCATCGGGCCGTCCTGCGCCGGTCCGAACTGAGGCGCAACGAAGACGTCCCCGTCAGACGCAGGGGCGCTGTTCTTCGTGACCGTGATCGACGGAGGGAGCAGATCCGGTCGCGAGCGAAAATGCTGAAGGCCGTTCGCACCGGCCGGCGCCTGCGGCAGCGGGGCGGCCACAATCGGCGCAGCCGGGGTCGCGATCTGGAACGAGAACGTGCCGCCGCTACCGCCGGGAACATCGAGTCCAGTTGTGACGGTCACCGTCTCGCGCCGGGTGAACGGCACGGCCGGAATGAAGCTCGCGCCGTTGCCGTCGGAGTCCGCTACGAGCCGCCCCGCGTGAACACCGCTCGTCGAGCCGGTCACGCTGATCGAGCCGATCTGACCGGGTGCGACGCCGCGGAACGTGATCTGCGTCGTCGGCATCGAATACCGCGATCCCGGCGTCGGGAACACCGACACCTGCGCCTGCGCCGCCGGAGCCCCGACGGCGACGGCAAGGAGCAGGATCGCGCCTGTCAGCAGGCGAGGAGTCAGCATGAACCCGCCGGGAGCTGTGATCTGTTGTCGTGGATGGCCATGAAGTCGGCCCATCCAACACGCAACGACGCTGAACGTTGCGCAGCGCCCGACCGAGATGCCGGCGAGGCGACGAAATGGTCAGCGACCGAACCAAGCGCTCGCGACACGGGACGCCCGCGCATGCTGACGCCGGCGATCAGTGCTGGCAGCGCCACGGGTTGAAGGTGCAAGCGCCGCCGTTCGTTCAGGAACCACGGAGTCTCGATGGTGGACGTCACGCTGGTGAAGATCGATGAGATGGCGGCGACCCGCGACGGAATCGCGCGCCGCGCCAGGCATAGCTCCGGATCACGGCGTGGGGATGTGCAGGTGATGACGCTGCCCGCGAGGCTATCCCGATCACGCGCGCGACTCGAGTGACGGTGGAAGCCGTCCAGGAAGAATTGTGGGTGCCGCTGGACGGCTGGGGCGTTCTGTATGTCGGCGAGCGGCGCTTTGAGCTTCGACCAGGCAGCGATCAACGGTCTGGACCGCATCGAGGACGGACTCGACCTGACCCCGTGGCAGTTGGCGCACCGCATCCGGACGCGCGAGACCTGACGGCCGTCCTCATCCGCCTGCCGAGCACCCACACCGACCTCGCCGAGATCGTCGGATCGTGGCGCCCGTCCCTCAGCACCGCACTGGCCGCGAACGACTGCCACGATCAGCCGCGCAGCAGCGCGCGCAGGGCGCCGAGCGCGCCGGCGAGGTCGAGCTGCGGGTCCATGCGGGCGTGCAGGAAGAGGCCATCGCCGACCGCGGAGAGCAGCGTCGCGAGCGCCTCCGGCGAGACGTCGGCGGGTGCGGTGCCCCGCTGTTGTGCCGCGCGTGCCACCTCGGCCACCACGCTGCGGAACTCCTTGAGCATCGCCGCGAGCCGCTCCTGGAGGACCGGGTTGCGCTCGGATTCGAGCATCGCCTCGATCCCGACCCGCGCGACGACGGGATCGCTCGCTCCCTGCTCGCCCATCCACGCTTCGAGCAGCCCGGCGAGATCGGGCAGGGTCTGCAGCGCATTGAGGTCGTCGGTCGGGAACGCCTGGTCGAAGGTGTGCAACGCGGCTTCGGTCAGGAGCTCCTGCTTGCCGCGAAAGTGGTAGCTGACCGCGCCGTGGGGTAACCCCGCCCGCTCGGCGACGGCGCGGGTCGTAACCCGTCCCCAGCCGAGCTCGGCGATCAGCTCGGCGGCGGATCGGAGCAGCCGGAGGCGGGTTTCGTCCGAGGTGGTGGTTCGTTTGCTTACAGATTTGTCCATTTGGCCTGTCCACTTGGACAAAGCGAGTGTAGAGTCATCGGCGACCGGCGGGCGAAGACACGACATTGATCGACATAAACGGAGCAGACGATGACAGGACCATCGACACCGGCGATCGAGGCGACCGGTCTCACGAAGCTATTCGGCAGGACGAGAGCACTCGCTGGGCTCGATCTGAACGTGCCTGCGGGCCTCGTCTACGGATTGCTTGGCCCCAACGGCGCCGGCAAGACGACGGCGATCCGGATCCTCGCGACACTCCTGCGCCCCGACGAGGGCACCGCCCGCGTGTTCGGGCATGACGTCGTTGCCGACGCCGATGCGGTGCGCGGCCGCATCAGCATGACGGGCCAGTTCGCCTCGATCGACCCCGAGCTGACCGGCCAGGAGAACCTGGTGCTCCTTGGCCGGCTGCTCGGTCTCTCACGCGCGGGCGCGCGAGCGCGCGCACACGAGTTGCTGGACACCTTCGGCTTGGGCGACACGGCCCGACGACAGGTGCTCGGCCTGTCCGGCGGGATGCGGCGCCGCCTCGATATCGCCGCGAGCCTGATCGTGCGACCGGACCTGCTGTTCCTCGATGAGCCGACGACCGGGCTTGACCCCTCCAGCCGCCAGCAGACCTGGCAGCTCGTCCGGGCGATCGTCGCCGAAGGCACGACGGTCGTGCTGACGACTCAATACCTCGACGAGGCGGACCAGCTCGCCGACCGCATCGCGGTTGTCGACCACGGCTGGGTGATCGCCGAGGGAACGAGCGCCGAGCTGAAGTCCTCGGTCGGCGCCGACGCGCTCGAGGTACGGCTGATCGACGCACGGCGGCGACCAGAAGCCGCGCGCCTGCTCTCAGCGGCGCTGGATGCCCCCATTCATCTCGCGGCCGACCCGTCCGTGCTGTCGGTCCGATTCGCGGCCCGCGACGGCTCGCGCGAGGCGGGCGCACGGGCGAGCCGCGCGCTCTCCGAGCTGACCATATCCGGCGTCGCCGTCAGCCAGTTCGCGCTCGGCCAGCCGACGCTCGACGAGGCGTTCCTCGCCCTGACTGGCCGCCAGCCAGACACCGCCACCGAGAAGGAAACAGCATGACCGTCGCTCAGCTTCAGCGAGCGCCCGCACCGCGACTCGCACTGCCGCCGGCCGAACGACCCCCTCGAGCGAGCGCGGCGTCAGCGTCGTTGACCTTCGCGTGCCGCGCGATGCTCAAACTCAAGCACGTCCCCGAGGAGCTCGCCGACGTCATCGGAATCCCGATCCTCTTCACGCTCATGTTCACCTACCTGTTCGGCGGCGCGCTCGCCGGATCGACCGGGCACTACCTCCAGTTCCTGCTCCCCGGGACGCTCGTGCTCGCGGTCGTGCTCGTCACGATCTACACGGGGGTCACCCTCAACACCGACCTCTCGACCGGCGCATTTGACCGGTTCCGCTCGATGCCGATCTGGCGCCCGGCGCCGATCATCGGCGGCCTGATCGGCGACACGGGGCGCTACCTGCTCGCATCCACGCTCGTCATCGGACTCGGGCTGATCATGGGCTATCGCCCGCACGGCGGCGCCGGCGGCGTCCTCGCCGCCGTCGGGCTGATCCTTGTCTTCGCGTTCGGGATGGGCTGGATCTGGACCGCGCTCGGGCTCGTGATGCGCTCCCCGAGGGCGATCATGAGCATCGGGCTGACGGTCCTGTTCCCGCTGACGTTCGCGAGCAACGTGTTCGTCGCGCCGGCGACGATGCCGTCTTGGCTGCGTTCGTTCGTCGACGTCAACCCAATCTCGCACCTTGTTAGCGCCGAGCGGGGATTGATGAACGGCCACGCGACCGCGGCGCAGATCATCTGGGTGCTTGCAGCGAGCTTCGTGCTCACGGCCGTGTTCGCACCCCTGACGATGCGGCTCTACCGCAACAAGGGATAGTCGTTCCTGCGTCCCGCAGACAATGGAAAACGCCACATTGCCATCCCAGGAAGGAGCTTTCGATGTTGACACTCATCTCAGACCTACCGACGTCCGTCGTCGGCGTCGAGGTGCACGGAAACGTCACCGCAGAGGACTACGAGCGGGTGCTCGTGCCGGCGGTTGACGCGGCGCGGACCGCCTCGGTCGATGGCAAGGTCCGGATCCTCTACGTGCTCGGCCACGAGTCTCCCGACTACACCGCGGGTGCCGTCTGGGAAGACACGAAGCTTGGCCTCGCTCACCTGCGGATGTGGGAGCGAATCGCCGTGGTGAGCGACACCGACTGGGTGAAGCATGCGATACACGGACTGGGCTGGGCCATTCCCGGCGAGATCAAGGTCTTCGCATCCGACGAGTTGGGCGATGCCCGGCGATGGGTCGCGTCGTAGCGGTCTGGGGGGGGTGATGCCGTCGCTACGCCGCCGGGAGCGAGCTCTGCTGGCGGAGCCCCGCGCTGTCGGGGTGCGGCGTCAACGCTGGTCAGCGCGGCCGCGAGTGCGACGCAGTCGTGTGCAACGAGGTCCGCCTCGCGGTGTGTGTGCGGGTACGGGATCCGATCGCGATTGACCCAGGCGGCACGAAAACCCGTGCGCTTCGGCCCGTCGACATCCCATGGGTGGACGGACGGCGACGAGCATCGCCTCCATGCCGGCACCGCGCAGCGGGCGAGCGCAGAGGTAGGAATCCGGCGCCGGCTTCCCGCGGCCGACATCGTCCACCGACAGACACTGCTCGACGAGATCGCACGTGCCGAGGAGCTCGCCGACGTGATCGGGATACCGATCCTGTTCACGCTGATGTTCACCTACCTGTTCGGCGGGGCGCTCGCCGGATCGACTGGACACTATCTCCAGTTCCTGCTCCCCGGGACGCTCGTGCTCGCGGTCGTGCTCGTCACGATCTACACGGGGGTCACCTTTAGCACCAACCTCTCGACCGGCGCGTTTGACCGGTTTCGCTCGATGCCGATCTGGCGTCCGGCGCCGATCATCGGAGGCCTGATCGGCGACACGGGGCGCTACCTGCTCGCATCAGCGCTCGTGATCGGGCTCGGGCTGATCATGGGGGTGCCGCCCGCACGGCGGCGCCGGCGGTGTCCTCGCCGCCGTCGGGCTGATCCTTGTCTTCGCGTTCGGGATGGGCTGGATCTGGACTGCGCTTGGGCTCGTCTTGCGCTCGCCGCGGGCGATCATGAGCATCGGGCTGACGGTCCTGTTCCCGCTGACGTTCGCGAGCAACGTGTTTGTCGAGTCGGCAACGATGCCGTCTTGGCTGCATGCGTTCGTCGACGTCAACCCGATCTCGCATCTCGTCACCGCCGAACGCGGACTGATGAACGGCACCTCGACCGCGGCGCAGATCGTCTGGGTGCTCGGAGCGAGCGCGCTACTCACGGCGGTGATCCGCCAGTAGCGCTCGTCCGCGAGCGCGAGCCCGTCAGCTAACCCCGCAGGCACCAGGCCCACCGTGTCATTGACGAAACCGAGGGCGTCGCTTGCCCCCATCATCCACCGCTGCCCGCACACCTGCCGTTCGCCGTCCACGGCTGCTCGCCAAATGTGCCGTCGGCCTGGTTGTGCTCCTGCTCGTGGGGGGCGCGGCGCCGGCCGGTGCGCAGGGCGCAGCAGTCGCGAATTCGCCGTTTCATCGCGTTCTGCGGGTCGGCGATCGTGGCCATGACGTGACGACGCTGCAGCGATTCCTGACGCGCGTCGACGTTCCGACCGTGGCAGACGGCATCTTCGGGCCTGGGTGACCGGCCATCGGCGGGTCACGGGGAGCGGCGTCGATCACTCGACCGGCGCCGCGGATCTCAGCGGCTGGGTCTTCCCGCTCGCGCCCAGGTCGCGCACCCGTCCACCATCGACGTGGACGCTCGATCAAGGCGTCGACATCGGTACGGTCGGCAACGCCTGCGGTCGACGCGTGACGGAGCTCGTGGTCACGTCGGGAACGATCGTGCAGAAGGGGGCGGACGGCTTCGGTCCCGACGCGCCGATCCTCAAGGTCGCCTCCGGCCCGCTCGCCGGTCGCCACATCTACTACGGCCACGCGAAGCCCGCGCTCGTCGCCGTCGGCGCGCACGTCAGCGCCGGCCAGCCGATCGCCGAGGTCGGATGCGGCCGGGTCGGGATCTCAAGCGCGCCCCACCTCGAGATCGGGATCAGCGCAAACGGAGGGCCGCCGTGCTGCCCCAGCATGGGACAGACCGCGACCGACATGTACGACATCGTCCGCGGGCTC
Source organism: uncultured Solirubrobacterales bacterium (assembly GCA_963794285.1). Lineage (GTDB taxonomy): Bacteria > Actinomycetota > Thermoleophilia > Solirubrobacterales > Solirubrobacteraceae > Palsa-465. The sequence continues at coordinate 340,919 of CAWCDS010000001.1, read as the reverse complement.
TACCCGCTCGCCCGTCAGCCCAGCCGCGAGCGCGAGGAAGTCGAATGCGACGAGGTCCGGGTTGCGGAACGTCTCCGGGTAGGGGAGGCCGCTGCGGTTGACCCACGCGGCGCGCAGGCCCGCGCGCTTGGCGCCATCGATGTCCCAGGGGTGGACGGCGATGAGCATCGCCTCCGATGCGATGACGGCACAGCGCGCGAGCGCGTAGCGGTAGGGGTCGGGTGCCGGCTTCCAGCGGCCGACATCATCGACGGACAGGCAGTGCTCGACGAGCTCGATCACGCCTCCTCGCTCGAGCAGGCGTGTGGTGGTGGCAACCGAGCCGTTGGTGAGCGTCACGATCCGGATCCCAGCGGCGTGGAGCCGTTCGAGCGCGGGTCGCACGTCGTCGTGGAGCGCGAGCTCTCCGAGGCCCGAGAGCACGAATTCGACCGCGTCCGCGGGTGCTGCCGTCGGGTTGTCCGCCGCGGCGATGATCGATCCCAGCGCGGATCGTGCAACGGCGGCGAAGTTCGCATACGCGCCGGCCGCGGTCAACGCGAATCCGTCCCGGAGCGTGTTCGAGAACCACGTCGCCGTCAGGTGACCGGGCAGTCCGACGTGCTCGAAGCGGGCGGCCAGAGGCCGTATGTCTGACAGCGTCTCGTTGACGTCGAGGATGAGAACGGTTGGCTGAGCCACGGAGAGGCGGGCACCGTACCGACCGCTGCTCGAACAGCAAGGATTTCGGTCACAGCGCTGACAGCACGTGTTGCGGGTGCGGGCGATCGTGGCACTGTGCAACTAATGGCCATGTCAATCGAACCGGTCGGAGCGGTGGCAGCTCGTGACGAGTTGGTCGACGCGGTGCTCGGCGCGAGCCGAGCGCTCGTCGCGGTCGCGGCTCGGTCACTCGCGAGCGTTGCGGACGATGTGACGCTGGCGCAGTACCGCGTCTTGGTCGAGCTTGCGGCGCGCGGATCGCAACGGGTCGCCGACCTTGCCTCGGCGCTCGGTGTTGACCGCTCGACGGCGACGCGGATGGGCGATCGGCTCGCGCGAAAGGACCTCGTCCATCGCCGGCGGATCAGTAGCGATCGTCGAGGTGTGCGGGTCTCGCTGACGCCTGCGGGGCGGGAGCTGATCGCCGAGGTGAGCCGCAATCGCCGCGCGGAGATCTCGGCGATTCTCGCGAGGATGCCCGCCAGCGACACGCATGCGGTGTTCGAGGCGTTGCGGGCGTTTGCGAGCGCGGCGGGCGAGGTGCCTGAGCAGGATTGGTCGCTCGGGTGGGATCTCGTCGGGTGAGCGGGCCGGAGGTCGGGCGGGTCGCGTCGCGGTGGCTGGGCGGCGCTCGGCTTGGCCTGGTCGTGATGGCGCTCGTCGTGGGCGGCGGGGCGGGGCTCGCCGCGGCTGGTTTTCGATGGCTGATCTTCAGCCTGACGTGGCTTGCGACCGGGCATCAGCAGTTCGGGCAGCAGGGGCATGCGGGGAGCGTGCACGCGCCGTGGCTTGGTGTCTGGTTCTTGCTGGTGGTCCCGGTCGTTGGTGGGCTGCTCTACGGGCCGCTGATCAACCGGTTCGCGCGCGAGGCGCGCGGCCACGGCGTGCCCGAGGTGATGCTCGCGGTCGCCGAGAACGGCGGGCGGATCCGGCCGCCGGTCGCGATCGTTAAGGCATTCGCGTCGGCGATCTGCATCGGTTTCGGCGGATCGGTCGGCCGTGAAGGGCCGATCGTTCAGATCGGCTCGGCATTCGCGTCGACCCTTGGCCAGCTCGTGCGGATGTCGGAGAACCGGCTGAGGATCATCGTCGCGTGCGGTGCCGCCGGCGGGATCGCGGCGACGTTCAACGCCCCGCTGACCGGTCTGTTCTTCGGCTTTGAGATCGTCCTGCGCGAATTCTCGCTCGATGCCCTGTTCGCCACGTCCCTCGCGGCCGTGACCGGGGATGTCGTCAGCCGCGCGTTCTTTGGCTCCGGTCCGTTCTTCGCCGCCGTTCCGCACGGCCTGACCGTCACCAGCGACTTCGCGTATCTGCTCGTGGCATTGCTCGGACTTGCCTGCGGTCTGATCGGGCTGTCCTTCAAGGCGTTCCTGTACCGGCTGGAGGACCTCGTCGATGAGCTGTGGCACGGACGGCCGGAGTGGGCACGGCCGGCGGTCGGGGGGCTGGCGCTCGGTGCGCTGCTGCTTGTGCTGCCGCAGATGTACGGGGTCGGCTATCCGGAGATGGACAAGGTGATCGCCGGCCATGTTCTGGTGTGGTTCATCGCTGTGCTGATGCTCGGGAAGATCCTCGCCGCGAGCCTGACGCTCTCGATCGGTGGATCTGGTGGCGTGTTCGCGCCGTCGCTGTTCATCGGGGCGATGGCGGGGATGGCGTTTGGGATCGGCGCTCATGATCTCTTTGGCGCGGTCGCGGGGCCGGCGGCGATGTACGCGATCGTCGGGATGGCGGCCGTGTTCGGCGCGGCGGCGCACGCGCCGCTGACCGCGATCGCGAGCGTTGTGGAGATGACCGGCAACTTCACGCTCACGGTTCCGGTGATGCTCGCGGCGGGGATCGCCGCGGGGCTCTCCAAGCAGCTCAGCTATGGCAGCATCTACACGACGAAGCTGTTGCGGCGCGGGATCGATATCGAGCGGCCGAAGGGGACGGGGGTGCTGCAGATGCTGAGCGTCCGGGATGTGATGCAGCCGGCCGGTGCGCGGGACGGTAGCGGCCGCTTGCCGTCACTCGATCACGACGGTCTGGCAGCCTGCGGGGTCGACGGCGGCTCGTGGGAGACGCTGATCGGTCCGGTGCTCGACGTGCGCAAGCCGCAGGCGTTGTTCGCCGATGAGACGCTCGAGCAGGCACTGCGCCAACTGGTGCTCTACGGGCACTCCGGGCTGCCCGTCGTCGCCCACGACGGCAAGCGGCTGCTCGGATGGATCAGCCGCAACAACGTCCTGGGCGCGATCGCGCAGCGGCTCGGGTCCTCGACGCGCGAGATCGAGGCCGGCGCGAAGGCGGCGGAGTTCGGCGCCGACGGCGAGGCGACGCTCCACGCGCCCACCGCACCACTGAGCGGCTTTGACCTCATCGAGCTCAGCGTCGGCGCGGACTCCCCGGCGCTCGGCCTGCGTCTTGATCAGGTGACCTGGCCGCCGGGGTGCCTCGTCGTCGCGGTGACCGAGGGGCGCGAGGTGATGGCACCGGGGCGCGACATCTTGCTGCGGGTCGGCGAACGGGTCGTCCTGCTCAGCCCCGCCACATCGGCAACCGAGGCGGCAGATCCGGGGGCGCCGCGGTGAGCGCAAACGGCCATCGCAATGCCACCGTGTGCCAGGTCCTGCGCGAGGACGTCAACCTCCTCGAAGCGGTGCCGGCCGTCCACCGCGACAGAGCGATCGCAGAATGCATCGCCGCGCAGGTGCGGATCCCGCGCGGCCAGTGGAGCGGCCAGCAGACCGACGTGATGCCCGACGGCATCGGGTTGCTCGTCCTGGACGGTCTGTTGATTCGCCGCGTCGGGATCAGCGGAAGCTTCGGCGCCGAGCTGCTCGGTGAAGGTGACCTGCTCCGTCCATGGCAGGGTGAGGACGCCGAGCCGACGCTGCCTCACACGACCGGCTGGAAAGTACTCCAGCCGGCCCGGGTCGCCGTTCTGGACCGAGCCGTGGCGCACCGCTTCGCCCGCTATCCCGAGCTGACCGGGCGTCTCGTTGCCCGCGCGTTGGAGCGTTCGCGCAACCTCGCGATGAACATGGCGATCGTCCACCAATCCCGCATCCACGTCCGTCTGCACATGCTGCTCTGGCATCTCGCGGACCGATGGGGCTTCGTCCGCGCCGACGGAACCGTCCTGCCGCTGCGGCTCACCCACAGCGTCCTCGCTGACCTCGTCGCCGCCCGACGCCCCACCGTGACGATGTCCCTCGCGCAACTCGCTCAGGACCAACTCGTCCATCCACTCGAGCACGGCTGGCTGCTCCTCGGGGACCCGCCCGGAGAGCTGCTCGCGCTCCAAGACCTCGCCCCCGGGACTGAACGGCGACCCCTCCGGCTCGCGGCACGACGCGGTGGCGACCAGCGTTCGGACCCCTCGCACCCCGGCACGTGAGCGCGGTGCTTCAACATCACGAACTTGGGCTCACCTGGATCGAGCGGAGCAGAACCGCCCGCACGGCTCACGCGTTCAGAGACGGGGAGCAGGTGTGGCTGATCGATCCGTTCGCGGATGCGGAGGCCTTGCGTGCCGCCGCGGCGCTCGGACGACCGGCGGGCGTCCTCCAACTGCTGGGTCGCCACAACCGCGACTGCCAACCGATCGCGACGCAACTCGGTGTCCCACTCATGCGCGTTCCGGACCAGGTGTCCGACACGCCGTTTCGAGGTCATTCCGCTCGTCTCCCGCTGGGGCTGGGCCGAAATCGCCCTGTGGTGGCCGGACGAACGGGCGCTGATCGTCGCCGAAGCCATCGGCACCGCTCCGGTATTCGCGCTGGGGCGACGCGCGGGCGTTCATCCGATGCTGCGCCTGACACCGCCGCGGTCGCAGCTCTCGGACTACCGGCCGACGATGCTGCTCGTTGGCCACGGACCGACGATCGAGTCCGACGGCGCTGCCGCGCTCGATGAGGCACTCGCCAACTAACGCTCGGATATCCATGGCTGATGATCGAGCTCCCGATCGCGCTCTTCGGCCGCTGGTCCACGCCTCCGATGATCGCTCCTTGCCATGCAGGATCTGCCGCAACTCGCGCGAGCGGCAGCGCGCCGAACGTCATCGCTGACGGCTGGGGGTGACAAGCTCGATGACCCTGTCGCCTGGGTGCGCCGTGGGTCTGCCGCCGTCGGTGACTCCGTGCAGGTTGCCCTTCGAGCCGATGACGAACAGCGGGATTCCAGCGCGTCCGAGCTCCAGCCCGTCCGTGTCCTCGACCGTCCTCTGCTCGAACCGTCCGCCGTCGGCCAGACGCCGGTCGAGCTCGGCAAGCGTCAGCTCGCCGCGGCCGAGGATGTCGACCTCGGCGGCCGGCGCCAGCAGGGCAGGCCCGTCCGGGTCGGGCGCGAACCGGTAGACGTGGCCGTGCCCGAGATCCCCGCGCAGCTCGGCGGCGGCGAGGGCGTTGAAGTCGTCGTTGGGAGACATCAGCAGGGCATCGGTGATCTCCTCGAGCTCGGTTTCGCGGCTGAGCGAGTCGACCAGCATCCGGCCGCGATCGGCGTCGAGGCCGGCTGATCGCGCAGCCGCGTGCGTCGATGGGCTGGCCCACAGGCGATCAACCACCAGCGCCGACCGCGCGCGCCGCAGTCCCCTCGGCACCCGCGACGCCGAGCCATCGCGCGACGGGCATACCGGTGAGCCCGTAGACCACGACGGTTCCGAAGACCACGACAAACACGATCGGGAGGATCTTGTCGGCTCCGTGGACGCCCGCGCCGGCGAGCTGCAAGCCGAACGCGGACGCGGTCGCGCCTGCGACGATCCCGCGCGGCGCCATCCACCCTGTGAACGCACGTTCGCGGCCGCTCAGCTCCGAGCGCCACGTCGTCAGCGCAACCATCACGGGCCGGATCACGAGGATCATGATCGCCACGAGCCCGAGCGCGCCCGCCAGCACCGCGTTGACCTCACCGGGCGACACCGATGCCGCGATCATCACGAACAGGACCCCGACCAACAGCTGCACGAGCGTCTCGTGAAACTCGATCGCAGGCGCCACGTCGATCGCGCGTTGATTGGCTAGGAACGCCCCCATCAGCAGCGTCGCCACGAACCCCGAGTCCGCACGGATCAGATCGGACGCGACGAGCGCGGCCACGACGAGCGCCAGCGTCGCGGTGACGAGCTGCCGTGGGGCACGCCGCTGCAGGCGCCGAAGCAAAGTCCAGAGCAGCACCGCGCCGATTGCGCCGACCGCTGCCCCCACGAGGATGTTGGCGAGCAGCTCGCCGGGACGCCAACCACTTGAACCGCCGGTCCGAGCGACCTGGAACACGATCACCGCGAGCAGCGCTCCCAGCGGATCGATCAGCACTCCCTCCCATTTCAAGACCGCACGGGCGTCCTGGGTCGGCCGAATGAAGGCGAGCAGCGGCAACACGACCGTTGGGAGAGACGACGAGGATCGCCCCGATCAGGAATGCCACGTCGGTCCCGAGGTCGCTGAACAGCACCGCGGTCACGCCGGTCACACTGAGCCACGTGATCAACGCCCCAACCGTCACGAGCCGCACGACCACCCGCCGGACCCTCGGCGTGATGTCACGAAACGACAGCCTCAGCCCCGCCTCGAACAGGATCACCCCAACCGCGACCGACACGAACGGCTGGTACAGCGGGCCCAGCAGGTTCTCCGGCTGAACGTCCTTGCTCAAGACGCCGGCCACGAACCCGACCGGCAGCAACACCACAATCGCCGGCAGCCGCAACAGCCTCGCCAACAGCTGCGAGCCGACCGCAAGGACCGCCACCAATCCGATCCCGAGCAGCAGTCCGTTCGCCGACAGCGTCGTCACTCGTCAAGACTCGCAGTCCGCTGATCGGGCAGCAACCGCGCGGGCCTGCCCGAGGACCCGAAGCTGCGACGCCGAGCGCGAGGAAGGTCTCGCCGCCATCCCCGACGGTGAGCCCGCCGGTCAGGGTCGGAGGCGCCGTGTTGGCCGGCACGGGCGCGGTGATGATCACCTCGGCTGGGTCGCTGGTATCGATCGTGATCTGGACGTTCTGTCCACTCGGCGCGCCGCTCGAGCCGGCGCCGCCGGCACCGGCGTGTTCGGTGGCGGCCGCTCCAGGGGAGGAGTCGCAATGGGCACCGCCGCCGCCGCCGTTGATGCCACCCGCGCCCCCGCCGCTGATCGGAGTACCTGAGATCAACACGAACGCGCCGTTGCCGCCGGCGCCCGATGTACCCGCATCCGCCGGCTGGCCGTCGACTGCCCCTGTGTTCTGGCAGTACGACGTGACGGTCGCTTGATCTGTCGCCTGTCCTGAGATGATGGTTATCGCGCCGCTGCCGCTGATGATCCCGACACCGGGGTTGCCTGAGCCGTCGGGGTTGCCGGCGTCACCGCCGTTGGCGGAGTAGTCGACGTTGCCTCCACCGCCACCGCCGCCGCCCGCGGCGGCGAGGCGCAAGCTGAGTGAGTTCGGTCGGGGACGGTCTCAGATGCTCCGGCGGTGCCGACGAGCACGACGTGCGGGCCGGTGATCCCCGCCGGTACGGTGTAGGACTGCTCGCCGCCGGTGTAGGTGAACGTGTCCGCCGCGGCAGTTCCGGCACCAACCACAGCCGACGCCACCCACACCGCCACCGCCGCCCCGAGAACGTGCCTGCCCTTGCCGGCCGCGCGTGGCGTATCCGGCGCTCAGCGGCTCAGGACCGCGGCCAGGTACTCGGCGCGCGCCGCGAACGCGTCACCGTCACCAACGTGGTGGGCGTCGGCGATCTCGCCGAGTCGTGCGCGCAGGGGCTCCCATGCCTCTCGCGCCTTGAGCGCTGCCCGTGCCCGCACGAGCGGTCCATACGCCGTGGCCATGTAGTCAACCCAGTCGTTCTGTGATTCGGCCAGCATCTCCACGTGCCCGCGGTGGGAGTGGATGTCGGTGACGTGCGCGCCGAGCAGTTCGGCGACCCCGGCCTCGGAACCCCAGTCCAGCGGCGACGTGACCGATCCGTTGCCGCCGGTCGCCGTGGCGACCGCGGCGAGGACTTGGCCGATGAACCCTTCGCGTGTCCATGCAATTAGGGCGATCCGACCGCCGGGTCGGCAGACGCGGAGAAGTTCCGATGCTGCCGTGCTGTGGTCGGCACAGAACTGCACCCCGACACATGACAGCACCCGGTCGAAGCTCGCCCGTGCAAACGGCAGTGCCTGCGCGTCGCCGAGCACCCAATTGGCATCCAGACCGGCCGCGCTCGCACGGCGAGCGGCGATCTCCAATAGGGAAGGTGTGATGTCCAGCGCTGTGACGGTCGCACCGGCTGCGGCCGCGGGCAGGGCTGCGTTGCCGGTTCCAGTGGCGACGTCGAGGACATCGTGCCCGGCGCTGACGTCCGCGATCTTGACCAGCCGCGCGCCGAGGTCGGGGATCATCCGCTCGCATACATCGGCGTAGTCGCCGGTCGACCACACCTCGGCGGGCGCCGGAGCTGTCTGTTGTGCTGAAACGCTCATCGGCACAGCGTCGCGGCGGCTGACCCGGGGCTCAAGTAGCACTTTGCTACCGCACGGTCGACCGGGGTACGCTGCGCCGATGGACACCTACGGCCAGTTCTGCCCTGTCTCGCTTGCGGCGGAAATCTTCGCGCGTCGTTGGACACCGGTGATCGTTCGCGAGTTGCTAGCCGGCAGCTCGCGTTTCAACGATCTGCGGCGAGGCATGCCCAACATCACCGCCAGCGTCCTCTCCCGCCGCCTGGATGAACTCGAAATCGCCGGCATCGTCGAGCGGCTCAAGGACGAGAACGGGATGCGGTACACCCTGACGGCGGCCGGCGAGGAACTGCGCCCGGTGGTGGAACAGCTGGGGGTATGGGGCCGGCGCTGGCTGCCGACTGACTATCGCGAGGAGGACCTCGACCCCCGCCTGCTCGTTTGGGACATCCACCGAAACCTCCAATTGGACGAGGTCCCCGAGCGCACCGTCATCGAACTGCACTTTCCCGACGCGCCCGCCGAGTACCGCGCCTACTGGCTGATCGTCGCCCCCGAAGGCGCCGAGGTCTGCCTCACCCACCCCGGCGGCGACATCGACTTGCACCTCAGCAGCGACGTCCGGACCCTCACCGACATCTGGATGGGGAACACAACCTGGGCGTCCGCATTGCGCGCCGGAACCCTCAAACTCAACGGACCCCGCGAGCTGCGCCACGCCTTCCCACGCTGGCTCAAGCTCAACGCCTTCGCCCCCGTCACGCCCGTCGCTCGAGCGGGCTGAACCGATCCCTCCCCGGCAGCACTAGTCAGGCGGCGCTCCCTCCCATCCGACCGCGACCCAGGCACGATCGGGTCGCTCGGTCGACCGCAGACATCCTCGATTGCCGCAGCGAGACGACCCATAGAGATTGCGGGCGACGGCGGGGGTCGTCGGGTGAGAACGTGGGCGCCCGCCGGCGGGTCGAAGGTCACGGTGACATCACCCAGCGCCGCAGCCGAAGGCAGCCCACCAGCGCGCCGCACAGCGCGATGAGCAACCTCAGCGTCACGCGACGGTATCTCCCCAGAACCTTCGGCAAAGTTACCCTGTCGTCACGGTGTCCGCGGTCCACACTTGCCGATCGGCTGGATCGGTCCGTGCGTCGCGCGCTGCGCACTCTCACCACCAGCGGCGGGACGCCCTGCGCGTGCGGTACATGAACCGCTTCTGCAGCACGATCGTCCAATCGTAGCTTCATTCGATGGTGCATGTCGGTGGCGACCTCCGGATCGGCGGTTCGCGAGCTGCAGTCACGAGCGAGCGCGGGGCTGTCGAAGTCCTGATCGATCGTGACTGGTGGGGGTGCGGCTTGGCGAGCGGCAATAGCTTGTCCTCGGGGCGGTTGGCCAGCATGAGATCCCGGTCCGGTCCGGTGGCCCAGCTGGCGGCGCCCAGAACCGTGTTGGCGGCCTCGGCCAGCGCGTCCGCAACTACCCCTGCCGGCCGTGGAAGTCAGTGAAGGAGCCATCAGCGGACTGGTCACGGTGATGACGTTTTCTGAGATGCGGGCGCACCAGCCGCCGGCCACATGGGTTGATCTGAGCAGGATGTCGTATGTGACACGTCGGCTCTCTTTCTCGCCGAATGCCGGCGCTGCGTCACCTGCCCAGAGGCGAGTCCCGCACCATATCCGTGCGAGGAAGTCGAGGGCGCACCACAGCACCTGCGAAGTGTGCGGGACGCGCGTCAATCCGGACGACGCGCTCGGTATCGTCGAGGGCCGCCTGGCCCACGCCGAATGCGCGCTCGTGCACTGGCTCAGCTCGCACAGACCGAACCCGCTGGCGACCGGAGACGATCAGAGTCCGCGGGTGCGCATCGACGACTGGCTCGATCTCCTGGAACCGCTACTGCGACCTCGCCCATGAGCACGGTCCTCGACCTGCTCGCGATCAGCGGGCTCATCATCGCCACCGCGCTGGTCATTCTCGCCGCGACCGTCGGCAGAACGAAATAGAGCTGACGGAGGGCGGAGGACGTGCGCCACGTCGCGCGTGCGGCCGTCAACGAACGACGCGGCACGGGCGGACAGCATCACGAACCGGAGCAGGTGCGCCGCTCGTCGGCCCTCCGTGGCATCCGGTCCCACCTGGCAGCAAGGAGCGCGATCGCGTGGAATCCCTCTGTTCTGCCTCATTGCGCCAGCCGTTCTCCTCCGAAGGCTCTGGGGGCTGCGTCGATGCGTGGCTGAGGGTGTGGCACGAGCCGCACCTCGCGACGAACAGCTCCTTGCCGCGGACGACGTCGGACGTCGGGTGCTTGAACGCGCAGCCGCTCACGGTCGCGGCGAGCACGACGACTGCGGCACGCAGGGCCCGATCAGGCGCGGTGGAGCGACATCTCACATTGTCTCCTTCGATGCGGAAACCGAAGCCGATCCGACTAGCGTTCGCCCCGGGCGCAGTCAAGCGCCGTTGGCAGAGCGCTGACGCATCGAAGGCTCGCCGGTGCGATCGCTGACGCTCGCGGCTTCACAGCGCATCCTGCGATCGTCGCAGCCTGAAACGCGCAAGGCGCGGGAGCCGCGCGACGGAAACGGCGGTGCGCGATCAGCTGCGTCCAACGCAGCCAGGGCCGCCATCCGCACGTCGGGGCCCGCGTCATAGCTGGATCGGATGCGGCCATGCGTGGCCCGGGCCTCGACAGGGAGTGGTGCTACCACACGGTTGCGGGTGCAGTCCCTACCGGAACGTCGCGAGTGCTGAAGGTGGTCGGCGGCGCCGATCCACGAAGCGTTCCGGGAGTGCCCGCCTGAGAGCGGCGAAGTGCCCGACCGACGCGGACGCGCCCTCCCGAACCGACGCAGCACCGCGCCGCGAGGTCTCCTGCGAGCAGCGCATCCAATTCGGTCTTGACGCTGACCGAGGCCCGTGCGCGGCGGGCGCGCGCTTGCTATACGCGCGATCTTGCCGGTCCGGGCAGCGCCGGCCACCGACCCGACGGCTACCGACGCAGAGGAAGGGGTGCAGATTGCAAATGAGGGGTGGACAGCTCGAACGAGGCGCGCTGATCGGTGGCTATCGGATCGATGAGCTGATCGGTCGTGGCGGGATGGGAGTGGTCTACCGGGTCACGAACGTCGCCCTGAGCAGAATCTACGCGCTGAAGCTGCTCGCCCCAGGACTCGCCGAAGATGAGGACTGGATGCGGCACACCGGTTGGGCCTGGTGCACCGCGATGTCAAACCCGCGAACATCATGCTCACCGCACCGACATCTACGCCCTGGGCTGCGTGTTCTTTCAGATGCTCACCGCCAAGATTCCCTATGAGCGCGAGAACTCCGTCGCCGAGCTGTTCGCCCACGTCCACGACCCGGTCGAACGCGCCGAGCCGTGTACGCGGGGCGCGAGCTAGCAGGCGATGTCGGACGGGCGCGGCAATAAACGTCTCCCGCAGACGTGTCGAGATGACCGATCCAACGCTGTCGCGGGCGGTCAACCGCGGGCTCACCGAGGAGCTCCGCGAGGTCATCGGCCGCGACGAGGTCGAGGCTCCGGACAACCGAGACAGGCGGAGCCGCGGAGAACAGATCCCGCGGGGGAGAGCGCGTGGAGCGCCCTCAGGCGCCCACGCGAGCTACTTCTCAGCACCCTCCCAGCGGCACTCGTGTTCGGCGGGTTCCTCTCGCTGCTCACGCGTGAGCGACAGCCGCCCCGCTGGCGGTGTCGAGGCAGCGCGTGCCCCTCAGCTGCTCCAATCCGTCCAGCGTGCGCACCAGTCACCGATTGTCGATCACGGCGGCGTGGCATCGGCCGGAGCTTCGGCCGCGGGCCCGTCCTCAACACGCCCAACCCGGGTGAAGTTGCGTTCGCGCCGCGAATGGTGTCACGCACGTGACCGCGGCGGCCGCGGCACGCAACTCGCCGTGCCATGACCGGTTGTGAATACGGAACCCGACCAAAGGAGGCACATGCGAAAGCTACGCATAGCCCTATTGCCCGCGACGGCCGCGCTCGCAGTCGTCATCCCGGTGACGCTCGCGCTGGGCGACACCTCGGGCGCGCCGTCAGTCAGCAGCGCGTCCGCCGCCAACGTCAGCGCGAGCGGCGCAACGCTGAACGGCACCGTCAACCCCAACGGCAAGCAGACCGGCTACGCCTTCCAATGGGGCCCGACCAACGGGTACGGACATGAGACGCCGTTGACCTCGACCGGCGCCGGAACGACGGCGTCCTCGGTCAACGCCACCCTCACCGGCCTTGACGCAGGCAGCACATATCACTTCCGGGTCATCGCGATGAGCTCGGGGGGCACATCGGTCAGCTCGGACCAGACCTTCACCACGACCGGCAGCCCGCCGGCTCCATCGCCGGCGCCGGCCGTCGGCACGGGCTCGGCGAGCAACATCGGACCGTCGGGGGCGACCGTGTCGGGCACCGTCACTCCCAACGGCCAGGCCACTCAGTACTACTTCGAGTACGGCCCGACCGCCAACTACGGCTTCGAGACCCAGGCCAAGGACGGCGGCTCGGGCGCGGGCGCCGAGACGGTGAATGCGGACCTCAGCGGGCTGCTCTCCGGCACCATGTACCACTACCGCGTGGTCGCGGTCAACGCTGGCGGCACCGCCCTGGGCAGCGATCAGACGCTGACCACGACGACGCCTCCGACCGTCTCGACCAGCGGAGCCTCGCGTGTGCACAGCACCTCGGTTGTCGTGAACGGCACGGTCAACCCGCGCGGCGAGCAGACGACGTACTTCTTCCAGTACGGGACGAGCACGTCCTACCAGAAGCAGACCAGCCCCGCGAGCGCCGGGGCCGGCACCTCCGATGTCGGCGTCAACGCCCTCATCGGAGGTCTGACACCCAACACCACCTACCACTATCGGCTCGTCGCCAGCAGCGCCGGCGGCACCTCCTACGGCGGGGACACCACGGTCGTCGTCGGGCAGCCGTCCCACGTGGCCTTCCTGGGACGAGAGGGATTCGTCTCGCCCGGCCGCGTGATCGGCGTCGAGGCCGGCTGCTTCGGGGGCGTCACCAACTGCACCGGGCACGTCGCGTTGATCCATAACGGGACCGTCATCGGGCAGCGCAACTTCAACATCGCCGCGAACAGCGGCGGCTTTCAGAACATGCAGATCACCTCTCAGGGGATGCAGACGCTGCACGGCTACAACCGCGTCTTTCACCTGCTTCCGGTCACCGTCTCCGTGACCGAGACCGACGGCCGGAAGACCTCGGAGGTCATGCACCTGTCCCGCTGGGTCTGGCGCTAACGGTCGGGCGCTGGCATCCGCCGGGGCATGGATGCTCCGGCGGATCCCGCGCCCGAGTGGTCGACACAGTTCTCGGCTCCCTGGCCGTGTCCGCACGGAGGTCGCACCATGTCGCAGAACGGGAAGAGCTGGCGCCGGCGCCACCAGGACCGCCGGTGCCTGCCGAGTTGCCGTAGACGAAGTGCTACGGAGCGCCGAAGTTCCCGCGTTGAAGATCCCAACAGCACGCTAGTCGACAACCTCGGCGGCGAGGGCGCTCCCGGACGACGCGACGATGCCACTGCACCGATGGGCGAACCCGAGGCACGGCTTCGCAGGACGGTCCCATCTCGCTGCTGTGCGTGCTGGACGGCCTCATCCCGCCGGCGACCGAGCCATCGCGGCGGGGCTCGCCGACCTCCGCTGAGCGTTCCCAAGGATCGCTACCCCTGGATTGGGGGAGGGTTTGGTCCGTGCCGGACCCATCCCGATCTCACGCTCCACTGAGGCGATCCGCTCGGCCGGCGGCGGAGAGCGGAGCAGTGCGTGCACCGGTGCGGCACGAAGTACGGCGATGACGCCTATCAGGTACCGACCGCCGTCGACTCATCGTGCTTGCTTGCAGTGTGTTGCGGACTTTCCGTCAAGCCGCGACCTCAAGGTGCCGAGATGCTCGTCGTGGGAGCACAGCAGGACCAGCGAGAGTCGGCGGTCCGACTGCTGGTGCTCTCCAAACTGAGGACGGACGCCGCTGACGACGGCGACGCCTCCTGCGATGTTGTGCGAGCAGCGGTCGGCGCGTTTGCTGTAAGGCCGGTCGAGACGTGACGCCGTAGCGCCGGCCGAGACTTGATCCCCTTTGGGGTTCGCGCCGGTTGAAAGTGGGGCTCATATGTGTGTTTGTGCCGGCGCGTTTTTCGCGAGCGTGCCGGATGCGATCGCACGGACCACGAGCATCCGTGAATCCGGGCGAGATTTACCGCACGTCGAAGCGGCTCGTGGGGTTGTCGGTGATCAGCTTGTCGAGCCCGGTCGAGTGCTTGAACGCCGGGTAGAGCGCGACGATCACGAGCATGTAGAGCGCCATCCCGGCCGCGTAGCCGATCGTCGAGCGGCGGCGGTTGTGGAGGTCCAGTCGCGCGATCTCAGTCCGCATCGCCGGTCGGGTGTTCGCGGTAGTAGGTCAGGAACAGCTCGTCGAGCTCGTGCGATGAGAGAAACACCGTGGCCCCTTCGGCGGTCGTCTCGCCCCGCCGATCCTGGTGGCGTGGTCGGACAACGGGTCGGAGATGACCGCGATCGACACCCGCGCGTTCATGGCGCTGATGGCGATCGCGCAGCATCACGGCCGGCCCGGGACGCCGACGGATCAGGCTCACATCGAATCGTTCTTCAGCCACCTGAAGGGCGACTGGCCGCACCTCACCGGCCTCACCGACTCGGCCGTCCTCGACGCCGAGCTCGCCCGGATCCGCACCGAGTACAACACGGTGCGTCTCCACGCCTCGATCGGGTATGTCACCCCCGATGACGAGCACCACGGCCGCGGGCCCGCCATCCGCCGCGCCCGCGCCGCCGGGATGCGACGAGCAAGGGCCGAGCGGATCAAGCAGAATCGAGCGACCAAGCGATGACCAGGCTCGCGGACACCGATCGCTCCCAGCTCCCTCTGGGGACGAGGGGCGCTTTTGAGGGGGTCGCCCGCCGGCACGGACGCCGGCGGAACCCGGCATGGATGACGCCTCGGAGCTCGCTCCGAACACCCACCCACCAGCCCCGCCACAGCCCTCAGCGTTGGGTTGAAAAATGCGGCCGCTCTATCAAAGGCTCAGATACACCGCACCTCCA
This sequence comes from uncultured Solirubrobacterales bacterium, assembly GCA_963794285.1. Taxonomy (GTDB): domain Bacteria; phylum Actinomycetota; class Thermoleophilia; order Solirubrobacterales; family Solirubrobacteraceae; genus Palsa-465. Next base: position 325,700 of record CAWCDS010000001.1, on the reverse strand, counting down.
GCTCGAGGACCAGAACACCCGCGAGCCGACGGTGCAACTCGTGCGCGTCTCCCAACCCCGAACTCGAACCCCGCAATGAGCGAGCAACCCCTGCTCATCCCATGAAACCCGGGCCGGTTACTACGCCCGAGTCACCTACGATCATCCCCGGAGCCCCACATTTGCGCAACACGCGGTGGGGCTATGGCTCTTCTGGCCGTGGGAGAGCGTACGTCTGCCGTGTTTGTGGACACGAAGAGCTGGTCGGCACCGTCGTGGCGCTGACACGAGGACCGAGCGAGGCCTGACCCGGCGTGCGCTCCAGTTACTGGGTTGATCGATTCTCGACACTCTCGCCCCGGGTAGCCGTAGCCCCGCTGGCCGCGCAAAGGGGTAGGCGACCCCGAAGGTCGGTACGCGCGGCTGCGGTCGATTGCAGGTCTTTGGCTGCAGCGGCCGGATGCCCGGTTGGTGGGGTTCTGTGCTTGTCGGGCTCTTGGGCTAGGGCGCGAAGCGCGCCGTGACCGATTTGGCGCTGTCGAGTCTGACCGTGCAGCGGGCTTTGCCGGAGCATCCATGCTGCCAGCCGAGAAACCGTGACCCGCGGCCTGTTCTTGCGGTTAGCGTGACGCTGGCGTTGAGGTCAAAAGGTGCGTCGCATACGGTGCCGCAGTTGATACCTGCCGGGCTGCTCGTGACCGTCCCGCTGCCGCCAAGTTGCTCGGCGGTCACCGCGAGCAGTGGGCGGGGCACGGCGCCGAACTCGAATGCGCCGATGTCGGGCTGGGCGTCGCGCCGGGCTCCGTTGAAATCGTAGGCGGGAGCGCCGATCGTTGTGCCGGCGTTGATCGCGGGGCTCCCGGCCATGAGATGGTAATCGCCGTTGGGTTCATCGACGAACAGCGGATCGCCGGTGATGTTGCCGTTCGAGCCGGCCCAGCCTGGGCCGCTGATCAGCGAGTTCATCACGACATCCGGGGGTTGGCTGACGACCGGCTGGGAGCTCACGTAGATCGGCCGTGTGCCGGACGGCTCGTAGAGGATTGAGTTACGGACGGTGACGTCGGTGACCTGGTTGCCGCTCGCGCCGGGTCCGTTCGGGACCGCCACGTAGAGAGACCCCGGCTGCTCGTCGACGAGGGTGTCGTTCTCGATCGTGACCGACGAGACGCGACTGGGCGACGAGCTGGTGACGTTAGCGCCCTCAAGATAGATGCCGGCGAGGCTTGCGAGGTTAGCGCGGATCACGTTATTGACGATCTGCGTGTTCGAGATCACATCGCCGGCGGGGAGGCTTCGGGAGCCCGGGGAATAGGCGGCGGCATTCAGACCAATCGCGGCCCCCTGCACGCCCGAGATCGCGTTGCCCTCGATCAGCGTATGGTCGATCGTTCCGTTCACCGCGGTCGAGCTCATGTCGAGGTTGATGTCGTCGCCGTACTTGCCACCGCTACCGGCGATCGTGTTCCCGATGATCCGCGTACCTGTGATGCGTGGCGCGTTGCCTTCCAAGCCCAGTTCGATCGGGATCGCGTCCTGGTCGAACGTGTTGTCCATGATCACGACACCGTCTGCCGTGGCGCCTGAGTCGGGCTCCAACACGCCGACGGCGTCGTCGCCGTAGTTCCTGAACGTGTTCCGCGCGATCGTGATTCCGCTGATGTGCGTGTTCACGCCGCCCCCGCCTTGGGTCCCGACGTACACGCCCTTGGATATCGGGTCGCTCGGCCCCGTAGGCAGGGGGATTCCGCTGTTGTCGAACATGTCATCCACGATCTGCACGTTCGCCACCCCAGACGGACCAGGCGTATATGGCGGAACCACCGTATACCGCCCAGGCCGCACGACCACCGCATTTACGTACCTGTTGGGATTGCGCCTCGCATCCACGCGGGTGAAGCGCAGCCAGCGAACGGTAACCTCGGATGCCTCTACATACAACAGCTCCTCCATCGTCGCCGACGCATCCCGTCCGTCGAGCGTGACCCTCGCGGGCGACCCGCTCGGCCCGATCCCCTCCAGCACCAGGTGGTTGCGGTGGATCGGCGGCAGTTCTGAGCAGATCTCGATCGTCTTGGCGTTCAAACGAGGGCTGAACATGATGTACACGGTCGCCGAGCCGCCGGTCCGGTCAGCGGCCAACAGCGCCTCGCGCAATGAGATCCCGCCCCGACCGGGTGTTCCGTTCAGCGCGGCGATCGAAGACGTATTGCCGTTCACAACATCGGCCGTGGCCGTCACGACGACCATGTTGCGCGACACCGACGCAGCTCGCGAACCAGCCGCGCGCCCCGAGAGACCCGCTGCGCCCATCAGGGCGAGCACGGCAGCGACGCCGGCCGTGACCTTCACCGAGACCTCCGCACCGCCCGCGAGCATGGTCGGTTTTCAAACACAGCACCGAGGCTCGCGCTCCGCTCGCCGCGCCGCATCCGCAGTTATGCGCACACCCATACGGAGAACTACGACCACCCAGCGGAACGATTTCGGAAGCGTCTCGACGCTCGGAGCTGAGTACCGCGGTAACCACGAAGCAGGTGTCCCGGGGCGCAATCCAAGCGACCCGCAACTCGCCAGATGCGCGTCTCTTCACAGTGTTCGCAAGACGTTCCTGCCTGAGACGCCGCCGCGCGTGCCTCGGGGCCGCGCGTTGGCCCGACTCGGATCAGGACGGCGTTGCCTTCGCGCCGTGACGACTCACCTGCCGGAGAATCCCGCTGTTTCGCGGTGTCATTCCCGAGCCAGCTGCTTCCAGCACCTCACCGAATGCACGCCAGTGTCTTCATAGCCGGCGGCCCCGTAGAAAGCGTGCGCCGCCAGGCGCTCTGGGCGCCGGCCGCTCGAAACCTCGATCAGATCACAGCCCCAGCTCCGCGCTACCTCTTCAGCTGCAGACAACAACGCACGTCCGATTCCCTTGCCGCGATCCGTTGGCGCTACCACAAGCGCTGTAATGCGCGCGAACGGGCCGCCCTTCCGCCAGGCGCGGGAGACGGTGCAGCGCGACCAGACCACCGTCGGTTACCAGGACGCGGTCGGCGTGCTCCAGGCCGCTCACTCGTTGCTCCACATCGCTCGGTCCCGACGGGTAGCCGAGGTCGGTCAGAAGCTCCGCGATGGCAGGCGCATCCTGAAGCTCGGCAGGGCGAACGTCTACGCCGTTGAGTCTGCCAGCGACTTAGACGTTGCGGGCGTCCGTTGAGGTTTCCGCTATTGCGAGGGCTCGCCGCGGCCGCCGAGCGGTACGCGCCGAGCAAGAACCTTGCGGTTGCTGATCCGCCAGCCGTCCGTGCCACGGCGCACGGTGTCGATGTAGGTCACGCTCCCAAGCTTGCCGCCCAACATGACCCCGAGGCCTTTGGATCTGGCTGCGGCAGTGTCGTGATCGACCTCTGTGATCACGATGTTGGTGACGTGATGGGCTACCGGGTTCGCGCCGCCGAGCTCTAATGCCGCCGTGCGGATAGCGTCAATCCCTCGCAGCGGCTCCTGGCCGAAGTCGCGAACGTCGTAGACGACATCGCCTGTAAAGAGTTCGTGTAGCCGGTCGAGCTCGCCTTCGTCGACCAGGTGGCCATGCAAGGAGATCAGCTCCGCGATCGCGCTTCGATCGTCAGCCGTCAACGGCATCGCACGACGCTGTGAGCTCGCCGCCGGATCATCGAAGGCAACGCTAACCTGCCGTCGGTGCGTGGCGGGATTCAAGCGGGTTCACCACCGTGTGCGCGCCGAAGCATCGGCTTGCGGACGCGCAGCTGTGCACGGGCCGGCCCTGCTGGCCGCGCGATGCGGTCGATCTAGGTGCGCGGTACCCACCGGGTTCTGTACCGACCGAAGCCGCGGCGCTGATCGACACCCAGGGGCTGCGAAGCGTCGTCTGCTGACGGCATCCACGCTGCTCAGCCTCCGCGAATGGGATCACTTGGCGGGCTTGTCCGACGGGTTGGACGACTGTGTCGGACCCAGGCGGTAAAGGCCTCGATCCCGTCGATGACGCTCCCCATCCGCAGGGAGCGAAACATGTCAAAGACGTGCGCCGCGCCGGGCAGCTGCGCATACACGACCGGGCTGGAGGAGATGCCTCGCAGTTGTTCGGCGAAATGTGCGGCCGCGTCGACAGACGTGCTCGTGTCGTTGGTGCCGTGCGCAACGAAGAACGGAGGCGCATCGGCGTGCGCGTAGGCCAACGGCGACGACGCCAGCGGCCCGGTGAAACCGCGGTTTCCGTAGTAGCCGTAGAGGCAGACGGCGGCGCTGACGGACGTGTCCTCGTGCGTAAACCCAGGCTGAAACGCCGGGTGGTTGGGCGTCAGCGCGGCCATTGAGGCCAGGTGCGCTCCCGCGGAGCTGCCCGCTACGACCAGCACGGTCGGATCAGCGTCGTACTCCGGGGCGTGTCGCCGCATCCAAGCGATCGCTTTCTTGGCGTCGATCAGGGAGTTCGGGAACCGGCCTGCCTCCCGTAGCCGATCGGTCGCGCTGGCGCTAACCCAGCCTTGGCCGGCGAGCCGGTAAAAGATCGCGCGGGCCTCGCGGCTCTTGGCTCCCATCCGGAAGTGTCCCCCATGGAAGTGGATCAACATCGGGCGCCGGCGGGATGGGCGCGGTGACGGTAGAGATCAAGCCGATTTGCCCGTCCCGCGTCGCCGTAGCTGACGTTCGCGATCTTCTCCACATCGCGGCGCCACAACGGAAACGGTGTCAGAAGGATGCGCGCGAGCGAATACGCCCTCGGAGGCCGGGGGCGCGCCGGGTGGTCGGACGCCTGCGACCGGCCGGTGCCCAGCTCGCGGCCGATGGCCTGCTCGATAGCCGGGCCGGCCTGCAGCCCCTGCCAAGCGACGGCCCCCAGGCCAATCGTCGTCAGCGCAGCGACACCGAGCGCCGCGAAGCCGCCCGGCGAGCTCAGGTCGCCCTGGGCAAGAGCCAACAACGTCGAGGCGAGCAGCGAGTAGAACGCGACGAACGGAAGCTCGTTGACCACGATTCCGAAGAAAAAGCTCAGCGTGCCCAATGGCCACGGGTGCCGCCGCGGTCTCAACGCCAACAACGTGCCCAGCGCGACAACCGCGACCGACCACAGATACCCGACCGGCACCGTCACGTTTGCACGGTCGGCGTCGTCAAGACCACAATCATCAGTCGCTCATGTTTACCCGGCCGTCGCTCCGCCCGACACAGTGACCCGGACCGGACGCCGAATGGCGCGCTGCTCTCGGGCGAGCAGAGCCACACCACGCGCCCGCCACCGACCCGCTGGCCGACCCGGTCTGGTCGATGACGATGCATGACTGCGCAACTCTCGTCCCGACCACTCGCCGCGCTGGTGGCTTGCCTGCTCATGCTGCCGCAGCATTTCGGTGACCCCAGCGGGATGCTCATCGTTGCCGTCGTAGCTGCGCGTGCACCGTCACGGTGGCAGGAGACTTGCGCCTTCCTGTTCGCCACCAGCAGGCCTACCAACAGTTCAGCCTACTGTTCGCAGGGCGTTGGTTTGTGCGACGCGGCGAGCCCGTCAAGGAACGGCCTCAGCGAACGCTCGGGACCGTCCGCTGATCGATCCGTTCTGAGACTTCTGGATGGCCGCGGCGGCTACCGCGTGTAGACCCGTAGCGACAGCGTGATCTTCGCTCCCCATCTTGACCAAGTGGAAGTCTTCGACCCCCTTGGGGCGCGTCGAGGGCCGATTGTGAAGCTGCACCCTTCAGAACGAGGATCTAGGTCGCCCCGCTGGTCGGCTGGTCGAGAGCGTCGCGCAACTAGGGCGATGGCCGCATCCGGTCCAGCTTGAGCGAGGATCGCGTGGGCGTGTTGTTCATCGGACCCGACGTGCGACTGATGTTTGTGGGCCGCGTGCGCGGTGGCCTTGGCGCCTTTGAACATCGCGACCACGCCGATCAGCCCGACCATGACAAAGACGGCGATGCGGGCGATGGTGGAAGCAAGACCGCCGGCTTCCAGCACTCGGGATTCGTGAGCTTCAGCGAACCGTCGGCGTTGCCTGTGATCACGAAAGCCTCCGCATGCCCCTTGTTGGCGTTGCGACGGAACCCAGGGCCAAGTGAGGCCAGCATGCGCTCGGCGGCGTGGCGGTTCGGAAAGCTGGCGATGACTACCCACGCTTGCTCGGAGCTCGCGGTCTGGTCGGGCTCAGAGGCCATCCACGCATCATCACTGACCGAGCGACCGCGAGCAAAACCGACACGGCCCGATGACCACGCTGGCTCGGCTCAGACGCGCGCGCTGAACCGTTCCCGCGCGCGCGGGAACGAGCGTCTCGGGCACCGATAGCAGAGTGGTGGTTTGATCGAGAAGGAGCAGTCTTCCGTGGGCGAGTATTTGGGAATGTCCCCCTTCCCCCCAACGATTATTGGGCCTGCGCCCCGCGTGGGACCAGACGGCTGACGATCGCCGCGACGACCGTGACCAGGTAGATCTGACCGAGCAGCGCCTCGGTCACCGCCAGCGTGTGTCCGAGATTCGTGCGCGCGGTGAAGTCCCCGTAACCGACCGTCGTCATAGTCACGAAGCTGAAGTAGACCGAGCGCGCAGACGTAGCGGCGTCACCGTTCGCGAAGAAAGGAGCGCCACCGAGATTCTGGACGGCGGTGTACGTGAAGGCGAAGAACAAACCCACCAACAGGTAGAGGCAGAGCACCCCGGCGACCACCGTGACGGTCACCATGCCCGTCGCGCGGAGGGTGCGCAGGAGCCCGATCACAACCGCTGGAGGCGCCAACGCGACCAGCAACCCGTTGGCGATGGCGGCAATGCCAGCAACCGTCGTGCCATTGCCGGCCACTGACGCGATCACCACCCCCGCCACGATTGTGAGAATGACCGCGGCCGCGACACGCAGGCGCCGCTTCGGGACCTCGGCGGCGTACAGCGCAAGCATCAGCGTGGCACCTACAAGGACAGTCGCGACCGCCCGCTGAAGATCGCCCGGCTCAGCAACGCCCTCGAAGAAGAACGTGGCACCGAGCGCCAGGAGCAGCATTCCGTACCGCTGCCGCGAGCCCTTCACCCCGCCTTCATTCGCCATCGGCAGTCCAGTCTCCTGCGCTCCTCGAAGGAGTGTCTCGGGCACCGATAGAAGAGTGGTGGTTTGATCGATTTTCGACACTCTCGTCGGGTTCTTGGACGACGTCCGCTGAGCCTTCCGCGGTGAGACGATCCGGCGCGGCTGGCGTAGAGGTCCGGTCATCGCCGGCGAGGGTCGCCCCGTTCAGCGATGGGCGTGCGGCTCTGTCCACGGTCAGCGGATCGTCGAACGGCGACCGTGAGGCATTGAGGCTGTGCCAGCCAGGCAAGGGCCCGGAGGCCGGGTCGGGGGCCGAGGACGCGAATGGGGTGTAATGACCGGGCTGTGTCCGGACATTGAGCTGTGTGTGGATCCTCAGGTCCGCTTCGAGGAGCTCTACCGAGCGTACGCTGATCGCGTCCATGCTTACGCGTTGCGGCGAACGACGTCGTCCGCGGCCGATGATGTCGTCGCCGACGTGTTTCTGGTGGTGTGGCGCAGATTGGATCGTGTCCCTGACCAGCCGTTCCCGTGGCTGCTCGGGATCGCACGGCGGGTCCTGGCCAACCGGCGTCGGAGCGAAAGTCGAGCGGCGGCGCTGCGCGACCGATTGATCGGCGATCACCGGTCCGTGGACGATGTTTCGAACGTCGCCGATGGCCGCATACATCTCGCGTTGGCTGGGTTAGGCGATCGTGATCGTGAGCTGCTGCTGCTGATTGCTTGGGAGGGGCTGCGGCCAGTCGAGGCTGCGGAGGTGCTCGGGGTGCGCCCCGGCACCCTGACGGTGCGGCTCTACCGCGCTCGCCGCCGGCTCAGTGCCGCGCTGGCCGCCGAGGATGACGATGTTTCGATCGCGATGGAGGGTGGGCCATGACCCCTGATCTGCTTGACCGCGTGCGCGCCGCCGATCCGGTAGCGCATGGAAGCTCCGCTCCGCCACTGGAGTGGATGCTCGAGCGGATCGCCGCTGCACCACACGCAGAGCCGTCGCGACATCGCTCTTTGACCGCCGCTGTCGTGCCGCTTCTGGGCGCTGCGGCGGCGATCGTCGTGGTCGCGCTCGCGTTCGTGCTTCACGTGGGAGGCAGATCGGCAACGATCTCGCCAACAACGCCGGCAGCGCCCGTGGCCGGAATGCGCGGCGTCGTCGACGTTTCTGGCTTCGCGTTCGCCTCCGCTGATCGCGGGATGATCTCGTTTGAGCAATGTTGGCCCTGCAACGCCTCCCCCCAGGGAGGCCGGCAGGTGTTTCGGAATTGGCTGGCGTTCACTGCGAACGGCGGGCGCTCATGGCAGATCAGCCACGCGCCGTCGGTCGTCTCGCACCCGCAGTTCGACGCCGCCGGCAACGGCTGGGCGCAAGGCGTCTCCGACCAGCGCGTGGCGCGCTTCTATGTCACCCACAACGAGGGGCGAACATGGACGATCGCGCCGAGCGCCAGCCCGTCCCCGGGTTTGGGACCGGTATCGATCGCGGGCGGTGAGGTGTGGTCGATGGGCGAGGGCTGTCAGCCGACGTGCAACGCCACGATCGTGCACGGCGCGGCCTCGGGCAGTCGTCTGACGGCGACGGCGGCGCAACCCGTCTCGGGTGACGCCCTGAACCTGGAGGTGGTCGCCGCGAGCGCCGGGGTCGCGTACGTCATCAATCCCCAGAAGCAGCGCGAGAGCTTTGTTACGCACGATGACGGCCGCAGCTGGCAACGGTTCTCGGCGCCGTGTCCGCGGCTGCAAGAGGCAACCGGCTTGACCGCCGGCGGCTCCGAATCGCTGTGGGATAGCTGCCAGCGCCGCGGCGGCTCGGTGGTGCGCCGCTCGGTCGACGGCGGCCGGCACTGGAGCACCTACCCGATCACCCCCGGCACGCTGCGCATGCTGCAGCCCGTCTCAGCCGAGGTCGCCTGGGGCCAAACCACCAACGGCCACATCGTCCGTACGACAAACGGCGGGGGCTCCTGGTCAACAGTCTGGAAGGTCGGCGGTTCGCAGACACCGACACTCGCCGGTCACTCCCCCATGCTGATCACGCAGAACACCACGACGGCAGCCGTGCTCCTCAGCCTGACGCACGGCCACGTCGGCCAGCAGGCCAAATACACCAACCTCGTCACCTACCGCACGACCAACGGCGGCGCGACATGGCAGCCGAGCGTCGTGCGACTCCCAGCACACTAGGCGCCCTCGCCACCGCCAACAAGAGAGCGCGACTAGGCGAATACGTCTGTCGCGCCGACGTTCCGGCGGAGCTGCATCAGACGGGCAAGCCGTCCGCAGCAAAACAGAGCAACGCGCGTACCACTGTTCGCTGAGGGTTCGACACTGAAACACCTGGCGCGGTCGCCATGGAGGTGGCTGGCGGTTCCACCAGCGCCTGCCAGTTCCTCGATGGGGCTTCCGTGTTTTGCGTTCGACGCGATCTCTGGCAGTCTGTCTCTGGGCGGGCGATCGGAACGGAGTCTCATGGAGGGTCGTCGATGATGGACCAGGCCAGTACGGGCCGCACGGACAACGCTTCGGCGGCTCGAGCGGTCGCATGACGGCGCGACTTGCAGGTCATATCGTGTCCAGGCGCCGCGCGGTTGCGGTTTGGCTATCGATAGCGGGCGCCGCGATCGCCGGACTGCTGCTGCTGACTGCCGCTGGCGGCGCCTCGCCGGCATCTGCGTCCGCCTCCGGTGCGCCGGTCCGGCTTGACTCGGCCGCGATCGCGCTCGCGCAACGCCATTGGCGACCGCTTCGTTCCGGGCAGTTCGCATACATCCGCAGCGCCGCGAACTACCCACAAGCCGGCGTCGCCGGCAAACGGCCGTTCGAGGTCGACGAGGCGTGGATGGCAGCCGACGGCACCGGACGGCTCCTCCAACGCGCCGCCAGCGGCACCGACGTCATCGCGTTCGGAGCGCCGAAGCCAGGAACGGACAAGGGCCCCTGGCTCTACGGACCGCTCGGCTATCGCCAGCTGATCCGCCTACCGACCAACCCGCGCGTCCTGACGCGCTGGATCGAGCACACCGCTCCGGGCTACGGGCAGCAGCCTGTCAATAACGAGCAGTTCACTCTTGTGGGCGACGTTCTACGAAACGCCCCGGCGCCGCCACGGCTGCGGGCCGCGTTCCTTCTCGCCCTCGCCCGTCTCCCGGGTGTGCAGGCTCTGGGTCAGACCCGGGATGAGCTCGGACGCACGGGCGTGGCGTTCGCTATGCGAGAAGGCAGCTCACGCAGCGACTTGATCTTCGACCCGCGCACAGCCCGGCTCCTGGGCGAGCGGACGGTTGCCCTCAAGAACAACGCAAGCGCGCATGTCGGCGACATCCTCGGCTGGAACGTGATCGAAACCGAGGCAGTCGTCCGCTCCGATCGCCAACGGCCGCCCTCCTAACACACGACTTCACGACACGCCTCAAGGAGCAGTCGCGGCTGGCTCGCGCCGTTCGATTGCGGCTCCCCCGGAACGGACACTGTTCGGCCAGGTCGGAAACGAGCTGCAGCTAGGCGGCCGATGAGCGCGGCTCACCGACCCCGATGTGCCGCTCGAGGTGCTCGCCTGTCGCTCCGTCGTGAGGAGTCGGCGCTCTAGACTTCGGCGTCGTGTCAGGATCAGCGGCTGCCGTCCAGGAAGACGTCGAGCCGGTGGCCAGCGAGCGACGTGACCGGGTCATCGCTGGGATTGTCACCGCCGTCCCGATCCTCAGTCTGTTCTTCGTTGGCTGGCAGCTGTGGGCCAGTTTTTTGGGATGGAACGACATCTTCGTGTTCCTGTTGCTATACGTGCTGACCGGCTTTGGTGTGACGGTGGGCTTTCACCGCATGCTCACTCACCGCGCGTTCAAGACCACGCGCTCGATCCGTGCTGTCCTCGCGATCCTTGGCTCGGCGGCGATCGAGGGCCCGGTCATCTCGTGGGTCGCCGACCATCGCAAGCATCACGCGTTCGCCGATCGCGAGGGCGACCCGCACAGTCCGCACGTCGACCACGGCCATGGCTGGCGCGGCGCGCTGCGCGGGCTCTTGCACGCGCACGTCGGGTGGCTGTTCATCCACACCCACCGCGGGCGGCGCACACGCTACGCGCCGGACCTGCTCGCCGACCCGGTCCTGAGATGGGTCGACCGGACCTTCGTGGTGTGGGCGTTCGGCGGGCTGCTCGCCGCGTTCGGCCTCGGTTGGCTGTTCGGCGGCAGACTGCGCGACGGCCTAACGGGCGTTTTGTGGGGCGGCGCGGTGCGGATACTTGTCGTCCACCACGTGACCTACAGCATCAACTCGCTGTGCCACTTCTTCGGGCGCCAGCGCTTCGACACCGGCGATCAGTCGCGCAACCTCGCGTGGTTGGCGCCGTTGTCGCTCGGGGAGGCGTGGCACAACAACCATCACGCCTTCCCCACCTCCGCCGAGCACGGTCTGGGCCGCTGGGAGCTCGATCCCTCCGCGCTGCTCATCGGTGCGCTCGAGCGGCTCGGACTCGCCTGGGACGTCGTGCGCGTGACCCCGGAGCGCCAGGTGGCCAAGCTCGCGTCGCTACGGCTACGGTGAGCCCGATGCGCGTCACCGCCCCGCTGCGCGCGGCGCTTGCGCAGGCGCTTCCCGAGCGCCCGTTCCGTTTGGAGCTGTGGGACGCGAGCGTTTTGCCGCCGACCAACGGCGCCGTCGGGCCGACGTTTCGCATGCGCTCGCCTCGTGCGCTCGGGCACGTGTTGCGCGCGCCGGGTCAGCTCGGACTCGGCCGCGCGTACGTGAGCGGCGAGCTCGAGGTGGACGACATGGACGCAGTGCTCGAGCTGCTGGATGGGTACGCGGTGCCCACACTAGACGCGCGTGGCAAGGCGCGTCTGGCGGCCGGCGCCGTGCGCGCGGGCGCGCTGCGCTCGGTGCCGCGCGTGCCCGCGGCCGAGCTGCGTCCGCGCGGGCGACGCCACAGCCGTGAGCGCGACCGGCGCGCGGTGACGCACCACTACGACGTCTCGAACGAGTTCTTCCGGCTGGTCCTCGGCGAGTCGATGACCTACTCGTGCGCGATCTTCTCGCGCGGCGCGCAGACACTCGAGGAGGCGCAGCGCGCAAAGCTTGAACTCGTGTGCACGAAGCTCGCCCTGCGCGCCGGCGAGCGCGTCCTCGATGTCGGCTGCGGGTGGGGCAGCTTCGCCATGCATGCTGCGAGCGAGCACGGCGTTCACGTCACCGCCATCACGCTGTCCGAGCCGCAGGCCGCGCTCGCGCGCGAGCGAGCTGAGACAGGAGGGCTCGCCGACCGGATCGAGATCCGCCTCGGCGATTACCGCGACCTTTCCGGTGAGCAGTTCGACGCGATCGCTTCGATCGGCATGGTCGAGCACGTCGGCAGCGCGAACATCGACGCCTACGCGCGACAGCTCGCCGCGGTGCTGCGCCCCGGCGGGCGGCTGCTGAACCACGGCATCGCTCGGCTTCGCTACGGCGACCCTGAGGCAGGACCATTCTCCGAGCGCTTCGTGTTCCCCGACGCGGCACCGCTGCACCTCTCGCGGGTGCTCACTGCGATCGAGACCGCCGGCCTCGAGCCCAAGCACGTCGAGGCCTTCCCGCAGGACTACGCACGCACGCTGCGCGAGTGGGCCCGCAACCTCGACAAGCACGCCGAGCTTGCCGAACCGCTCGCTGGCCCGGAGCGAATGCGAGTCTGGCAACTGTACCTGCGCGCCGCGCGACGCGGGTTCGAAAACGGCTTCACATCAATCTTCCAGATCGTGGCCCACCGCCCGCGGGGATGCCGCCAAACCCACCCCTCCGAGCCACGACCGTGAACCTAGTGGCCGCACCAGCGAACCGCCGCTGCCGTACCGCCCTGGGCCGGACAATATTCTGGCTCGTTATGTAGAAAGAGCCGGGTCCCCCACGAGCTTTCGTGGGGTGAGATTCATGCCGCGCGGCTCGACCCGCGCGCCCCACAATCGCACAGCCATGGCGAAGGCGATCAGAGTCAGAGCAGAACTTCTCGGCCCCGCAGCGCAGGCCGTGTTCGCTAGCCCCTTCGTTGGTGAGACGCCGTCACGCCAGGTTCCGGACCCTCCGATCGGCGGTCCGGTGCGTGTGTTTGTCGATCCCCCGCGGACGCGCTGCTGGGTTTCGATCGGAGCTGAAGCCCAGCCGAGGGTAGGCTCCGGTCGCATGAGGTTCATCTGCGGGCCAGTATCGGATTCTGCATTTATCGCGCTCAAGGAGATCGGCCCGGGAGTGTCGATCAGACAGGTCAGGCTCCGCGAAGGAGAGCCTCCATGGACACATCGTGGTCCATCTGGACAGAGAGGATCACGTGATCGGCCTTGAGTTCCCGCTGAGTGCTCGCGCGATGCTGCCACCTGAACTCTTCGACTAGACCATCTTGCTCTCCCCGGGCTGGTAGTCCATGAGCGCCAGGTCCGGCCGCTCTACTACGTGTCCGGGCTCGCTGTCGCAACGGGCTAATGGCGGCAGCCCGCCCGGCCGGCCAGTTGTTCGCTGATGGTTCCCGTTGTGCGACGCGGCGACGCATCCGTGATCCGTTTCGCCGTCCCGATCGTTTCGCTCAGGGATCGGCTGGCGGACGCGCTGGTGCGTCTCGATCGACCCGGCAGCGACCCGTGATGAGAGGTACGTGTGATCGGTGGCTGAGCGGCCGTATGCCCGTGCGTTTCTCACCAGCTCGCCGCGGGTCATGCCAGCCGGATATCGGACCGTGATCGAGCGTGACATCTCGGGGCTCGTCCGCCCCGATGGCGGTATGGCCGGCTCAACCGCGTACTGGCTCATCAGCGACGCTCCTCTGGAGGAAGAGGCTGTTGCGGGAGCAGTACAGAGCCTGCACCATTTAGTGTCAGCGAGATGGGCGAGCTCCTCAGCGTCAACGTTGGTGTCCCGCGGCAGATCGGCTTTTCCCGGCGGGGGCGGCCCGTGATCAGCGGGATCGGCAAGTCCAAGGTGACTGGACGGGTCGCTGTGCGGGGGGTCAACCTGGCTGGCGATGACCAGGCCGATCGCAGCGTCCACGGTGGGCCAGACAAGGCCGTCTATGCCTACGCCAGCGAGGACAGCGCGTGGTGGGCAACCGTTCTCGGCTCAGAGGTCGCGCCCGGCGCGTTCGGCGAGAACCTCAGCACTGCCGGGGTGGACGTGTCCGGTGCGACCATCGGCGAGCGCTGGCGGATCGGTTCGACCGAGCTTGAGGTCTGCCAACCCCGCCAGCCGTGCTACAAGCTCGCTGTCGCTTTCGACGACCCCGGAATGGTGCGCCGGTTCGCCCACGCCGGCCGGCCGGGCGCCTACCTGCGCATCGCTACCGAGGGTGAGCTCGGCGTGGGCGACCCGGTCGAGGTCGTCTCCCGCCCCGACCATGGGATCACGATCGCAATCGTTGCGCGGGCGATCATCTCTGACCACGGGCTGTTGGCCATCGCTGCCGGCGCTCCCGCACTACCGCCGAGCCTCGCTGCCTGGATGCGCGAGCACGCCGACATCGCCGAAGGCACCGCGTGAGGAGCCTGATCGCGGGTAAGGAGAACTCCTGGGCGATCGTGCTCGAGCACGGCCTGCTGTGCGGCTTCTGAACGACATACGCTCGCGGTGGCTCTCACGCGCGAGCGTGCTCCGCCAGGCGGCTTCTCTGATGACGTGCCTGACCACGACACGAGCAATGAAGCGCTGCCACGATCGGCGTCGCTTACCGCTGGAGCGCTACCGCGGCCGGAGGTCGAAGTTGGCCGTGGCGAGGCAGTGCCAGATCTTGTACCCCCCGGAAAGCGTCTGAGCCGAGCAGCGAGTAGTTCATCGACAGCTTGCCGACGAGACGGCTGCCGCGGCGGCGAGCGGTGAAGCTGTAGTGCCTCGTCGGGTCTCCGTAGGCGACCTTCGACGTGGAGCCGACCCGGAACTTGTAGGGGATCCACCACTGAATCAGATCGACCTGAGGCGTACCGCCATGGACCGAGAGGCAGGTTGTGGGTAGGAGGGTCTCGAGCTGGTCGACCCACCCGTGGTCGACGACAAAGGAGATCTTGGTGCCCTCTTTCGTCGTGCCTTTGTAGTGCGCCTGTCGAGTGCCGGCTTGTGACTGCGCCACCGGTCCGGCCGCGAGGGCGAGCGCGGCGATGACGAGGATTCGCTTGCGCATGTGCAGCTCCTTTCGAGCTGTTGAAGGTCAGAAGTTGATCGCCTGTCGGCTTGTTGGCCGCTGCGGCCGGGTGCCGGGCGGGGCGAGGATCTCGATCTCGTGCTCGGCGACGACCGCGCCGAGCACCTCGGGGGAGAGATCCCCGAGTGCTGCGACATCGCGCACGAACTGCTCGAAGCCTCCGGGCGTGCTCGCTGCGGTCAGCCGGTGATGAGTGTGTTATGGAACGCCGTGACTTCGTACTCGTCGTCTTGCTTGCGCAACACGATGGTGATCGTCGATGCGTGCTCTCCGGCGAGTGGGCCGGTCGGGGCGTTCAGTGTGCAGCGGGCATGCGCGAGGATGATTCGCTCATCAAGCTCTCGCACTTGGACGACCTCGTAGCGGATCGTGCTGCCGGCGTAGATCGTGTCGAGGATCTGCTGATGTCCGTTGGCGATCGCATCCCTGCCGGTGTGAAGGTCGCCTCTGACCGCGACGAAGTCTGCGTCGCGGCTGAATGGCGCACCGAACGCGACGCCGTTTGCTGAGTTCCACGCCTGCTGAAGGCGGTTCATGATCGTCTGCGCGACCGCGACGGCGGGCGAGGATGCTTGCTGCTCGTGAACTTGCAGGAGGGTCATTGGAGAGTTCCTTTCTAAGTGCTTGACATGTGTCAAGGCATACCTTAGCCCGTATACTTGACACATGTCAAGTGCAAAAGAGCGGATCCTGATCGCGGCCCGTGAGCTGGTCGAACGCGGGAACGGCGGCACGCCGAACATGTCCGAACTCGCCCGCGCGGTCGGCATTTCACGCCAGGCGCTCTACTTGCACTTCCCGGATCGCGCCTGTCTTCTATTGGCGCTAGTCGCCTACGTCGACCAGCAGGAGGGGCTCCAGGCCGGGATCGACACCGTCGAAGCCGCGCAGGACGGCGCCAGCCAGATCCGCGCATGGGCGCAGATGCAGTCGTCCCGCAACCCGAGAATCGCCCCATTCGCCCGAGCGCTCGACCAAGCGCGCTACAGCGACCCCTCCGTCGCGCAGGCATGGCGCGACCGGACGAACAATCGAACGCGAGGCGCGGACGCGATCGTTAGCCGGCTACGCAACGAGGGTCGACTGCATCGCAGCTGGAAGACCAAGGAGGCGGCCGCGCTGCTGTCGGAGTTCACCTCGTTCCGCGTCTGGGATGACCTCGTCAACGAATCCGGACTCGCGCCCGAACGCTACATCGAGATCATCACAGCAGCCGTCCTCGCCGCTCTCTCGAGCCCGATCGGCGATGAGCAGGCCCCGACGTACGCCACCACGTCGCTCTAGATCCGATCGCGACGCGCAGCCGTAGTCCGGTCAAAGGCGGGCCCGTGTGGCAGCGACGTTCGCGCCAGCCTGAAAGCGGGTGTCGATCGTGAGCGTCAACCGGCCCTCCACCTCCCCACGAGCAGGGCCGCACAGAGTTCGGCCGACGTTCGTTGGTCCTTCCCGAGTGAGACGCCCTCACGGCCGGACACGAAGCAAGGCTGCGGCCGAATCGGGTCCGTCCGAACCGCCAAAGCGGATGCTGTGCCTGGCTGGTGCCGACGATGGGAAGCGCTGCCGTGTGAACTGGAAGCTGTGTGCCGCAGTGCGCTGACAGGTCTCCTGAATCGTCATCTCGAGCCCGCGACCGGGGCGACCCGGACTGTGATGGCCGGCGGCGCCACACGGGCCGCGAGTTGGAGCGGATAGCCTGCTGCATCGACTGGGGCGGCTTCACTGCTAAACGGGAATAAGGGAGTTCGAACGTGTCGACTCGGATCGCTCTTGTACTGATTGCCGCGATTGCGCTGGGTGCGTCACCGGCCGCGTCCGCAGCTTCTCGATTCCGCACGTGCGGCCGCTTTGTCGTCGGGCGTGCGAACAGCACTGCATATCCGAACGGGCAGCTACCGGCCCGTGGTCGGGAGGCGAGTAGCTCCTGCGTCGTCCTCCGGCGGATCGCACGGCGGATCCAGGACGGCGCCTACCGAATTCCGGCGTGGGCGTGGGCTCCGTCGCCGGCGTTCGGATCACCTTTCCTGATCCGCGATCAGGGCAAGGACTGGGCTTGCGACGTGCAGAACAACGGTCTGTCGGGCCCGAGCTACGCCGTCCGCTGCGACCGCACGAACGCGGGGCTGTCGTGGAGCACCGGCTGAGCGGAGCAGCCGTCTGGCGGCGCACGGTCGCCTCACCACGGACGACGTTCGCCGGCGTACGCTGATCCTTCCCGTTGTGCGACGCGGCGACGCCATCAAGGAACGGCTCGGGGGACGCTCACGACCGTCCACTCATCGATCGGCTTCTGCGATGAGACGCGCAATCCGGGCTCAGCAGGACCGTGGTCGCCACGGGGCAGATTCTCGTCGCGGCGCGAAAACAGGGCGCAGAATTCGACTCGGCTGGAAGCGGAACCGGGTCTTGATAGGGCAACCCTGATGTGTGAAACCAATGACTTGGTGCTGCATGGAGCTGCCGGGCGCCGGGCTGCTCGTTATGCGGTTGTCGGTGCTGCGCTGTTGGTTGGGTTGCTCGTGGTCCTCGGCGGCGTGGGCGGCTCGTCGGCGGCGGCTACGGCCTCGCCGGGGCACCTGGTTGCGCGCGTGATTCAAGCGCCGGCCCGACGGCCGGGGTCGTTTCTGTCGCTGGTGCCAGCGTGCGGCTGTGCGGCGCACACCGAGGTGCAGCAGTTCTCTCTCACGACGGGCCGTCTGATGCGGCGACTTGACATCGTGGCGGCAGGCGATCTGGCGTTCGCGAAGCCGGTTGCGCTGGCCGGCGGACGGTTGCTGCTGACGTTCGTCGGCGGCCCGCAGTGCGCCGTCAGCGGCGTGTTCGCCGAGTGCCCGACGGTCACTCCGGATTCGTGCGTGAACCTGGTCGAGAGCCTGCGGCCCGGGCAAGGGCCGATGACCGAACTGTTCACGGTCCCAGGCAGAGAGGCGATCGGCGGGGTGGTACCCAGCCGGGACGGGTCCCGTGTCGCGTTCGCGCAATCGCCGTGCACGCGCCAACACGGCCTGACGGGTCTGTACGTGCGCGACCTCGCCACCAGCCGCGAGACGCCGGTCATGACCCGTGCGAATGCATGCGACGGGTTCGGACCAGCGGCGTGGAACCGGACAGGTTCCGCGCTCGTTTTCCCCTACAGCGCTGCATTGGGCCCAGCGGCCCGCGGGCCGGACGGCACGGTTGCGGGCTGCCCGAACACGCGCAGTCGCCTGGCCGTCGCCTCGCTGACCCCGACCGGCGCGGTGCGCAGCGTCCGGCTGATCGCGCCCGACCGGGGGTGCGCGTTCGGAGCGGCAGCATTTGACACCGCCGGGCTGCTGGCCGCCGAAGGTTGCCGAGTGGGCAGCCCGGGCGGCTTCAGCGCCCCAAACCTCGGCGATGCGTTTCTGGTGCAGCTGACGTCCTCCGGACGCGTGACCTCCCGGATCGCGCTGCAGCGCGGGCTTGAGAGTGCATCGATCGTCGCTGAACCACGGTCCTCCGGGCTGCTGGTGACTCAGGACCAGCCGGCCAACAATGGCGGTGCCGAGGACGACTGGGTGTGGGAGTACAACCACGGGCGCCTGCGGGCCATCGCGCACTATCCCGCCAACGACGCCGCTCAGATCATCGCCATCGCCTGGTGAGCGCCGCACCCGCAACCGGCGTGGGCTGCGCGCGACCGACGCGCAAAGTCCCGAACGCGCGAACGAGGGCGCGCCGTTGCAGTCGGGGACCCGCGCCAACCCGAATACAGGGCTGGAACCTGGTGTCCGGCGCCACCCCTCCTTCTCGGCCCAGCAGGAAGGCTCGCGTAACCCGGAGACGATGTTCGCTGAAGGTTACTTATTGAGACGCGTTCGGGCCGAGGTGGACGCCGGGCAGTCGAGTACGTCCGGTCTGTGGGACTCGTATGACGGTGGGGCATCGGTCGACGGGCTTCGCTGAGGCGGAGCTTACGCGCTGCAGCCGGTAGGTTTGGCGTGGTGTCGGCGGTCAATCAGAGCGCGCGGAACGTGCGCAGCGGGCGCGTCACTGCGAATGGGATCGAGTTCGGCGTGCTCGAGGTGGGCAGCGGGCCGTTGGCCGTGTGCTTGCGCGGATTTCCTGACTCGGCGCACAGCTGGCGTCACTTGTTGCCGGAGCTGGCGCGAGCGGGCTTTCGTG
This sequence comes from uncultured Solirubrobacterales bacterium, assembly GCA_963794285.1. GTDB lineage: Bacteria > Actinomycetota > Thermoleophilia > Solirubrobacterales > Solirubrobacteraceae > Palsa-465. The sequence continues at coordinate 306,411 of CAWCDS010000001.1, read as the reverse complement.
CGGTGGCGCCGTTCATGCGCGGATATGCGCCGACATCTGTTGCCGTCGACGGTTGCTACCAGCTTGGCGCTCTCGTCGCCGACGCGATTGCCCTACACGATGCTCTGGCGGTGATGAGCAGGCAGTCCTGATCGGACACGATTGGGGAGCAGAGACCGGCTACGGCGCGGCGGCGCTCGCGCCCGAACGCTGGCGCAAGCTAGTGACGATTGCGGTGCCGCCCGCCGCGCTCGACGCCCGGATCTTCAGCGACTACCACCAGCTGAGACGGTTCTTCTATGTGTTCTTTATGAAGACCGCCCGCGCCGAGGCGGTGATCGCCGCAGGCGACATGGCGTTCCTCGATCGGCTCTGGGAGGACTGGTCGCCCGGCTATGACGCGACCGAGGACCTGCGAAACGCGAAGCGGTGCGTGCGCGCGGCGGGGCATCTCTCGGCGGCGATCGGCTACTAACCGAGCCGACGAGCCCGGGCTCTATGAGAACCAGCCGCCCGACGCTTACGCCGCCGAGCATGCAGCGCTACTCAGGACCGCGCCGCAACCGACGGTTTACCTCCACGGGGATCGCGACGGCTGCATCGACGTCGCGCTCGTCTCCGACGCCCAGAGCCACCTCGCCGAGAACTCCCGGATGGAGGTCATCGAAGGCGTCGGTCAGTTCCCACACGTCGAGCGTCCCCGCGCCGTGAACGAGCGCATCCTCGCATGGATCACGTCGTAGAGCACACCAGCAAGCCCGGTAGCCGAGCCCCGCCTAGCGTCCTCGTGGCGCCCGCCCATTCCGACTCCTCGCCAAGGTCCAGTTCGGGCGTAACCGCAAGCCAACAGGGCGCCAACCCGCCTTGATGGATCCTCGAAGTGAAGGGCTCGTTTCCTGAGCATCGCTCCCACCGCCGCCGGGCGGCGTCCGATGACCTAAGCTTCCCACGTGAGACGCCGGTCGATGTCAGCCTCGAGCGGGTCTCGACGCCCCCAAGTCTTGCGATTGGGCGAACGCGGACGCGAGGATTGAGGAGGCGTCGGGCGATGGCGGCGTAAAAGGCGCTGCGAGGATCGCGTCCTGGGTAGCCGCGACGCCCCGTCACTGCAGGGACCAGGCGACGCTGGGTGGTTTCGTCGCGCGGTGCGGCGCCCCGTTGCGATACCCGGCCCGCTATCGGCCGCCCGGAATGGGTCCTCTGCTCGGTGGTTCTCCACATCGCACCGGAGTGCTCGCCCCGGATGCGAGCTTCCGGCAGACGCGCGATGATCGGTCTATCAATTGCATCTTGCGCGCGTGCAGCTCGTGGGAGTCATGGGATGGAGCGAATGCACACGAACCTTGCCCACCTGCTGACCGACGCCGCAGAAAACCATGGCGCTCGACCGGCACTCAAGCTGGACGACGACGTCATCACGTACGAGCTGCTCAACGAGGGGGCCGCCCGGGTGGCTGGTCTGCTCAAGCAGCTTGGCGTCGCGGCGGGGGACCGTGTCGGGATGATGCTTCCCAACGTTCCGTACTTCGTGATGGTCTACTACGGCATCCTGCGGGCCGGCGGTGTTGTCGTACCGATGAACGTGCTGTTGAAGCGTCGCGAGGTGCGTTTCTACCTCTCAGACTCTCAGGCCAAGCACCTGTTCCTCTGGCACGAGTTCGCGGAGTCCGGTCAGGCTGGCGGCGCCGACGCGGGGACTGAGGTCGTCACGGTTGGGCCCGGCGAGTTCGACCGGCTCCTGGCCGCTGCGCCCCTGGAGATCGCGGATGCCCCGCGCGGTCCATCGGACGCGGCCGTGATCATCTACACGTCAGGAACGACCGGTACGCCCAAGGGAGCCGAGTTGACGCACGACAATCTGCTCGAGAACTGCCTGCGCGGCGTGACGGAGCTCATCGATCAAACCGAGCACGACGTGAATCTCGGAGCGCTGCCGCTGTTTCATTCGTACGGGCAGACCTCCGGCATGAACGGCACCATCCGCGCGGGTGGGTGCTTGACCCTGATGCAGCGTTTCGAGCCCGGCAAGGCGCTCGAGATCATCGAGCGCGACGGCGTGACGATCCTTGATGGAGTCCCCACGATTTTCCACGCGCTGTTGAACCACCCGCAGCGTGAGCGCTACGACGTGTCGAGCGTGCGCGTGTGCTGCTCCGGAGGGGCTGCCTTGCCGGTTGAGGTGATGCGTGCGTTTGAGCGGGCATTCGGTTGCGTCATCCTCGAGGGGTATGGCCTCACGGAGAGCACGGCCGTGGCCTCCTTCAACCACGTCGACCGTGACCACAAGCCCGGCTGATGAAGGGCTACCACAACCGGCCTGAGGCGACGGCCGAGGCGATGAAGGGAGGGTGGCTTCACACGGGCGATCTGGCCCGCGTCGACGAGGACGGCTACTTCTTCATCGTCGACCGCAAGAAGGACATGATCATCCGGGGCGGCTACAACGTCTACCCGCGGGAGATCGAGGAGGTGCTCTACGAGCATCCGGCCGTGCTCGAGGCCGCTGTCATCGGCGTGCCGGACACGGTATTCGGTGAGGAGGTTGCAGCAAGCATCGTGCTGCGGCCAGGCGCGAACGCCAGCACCGATGACATCCGAGACTTCGTCAAGGAGCGGGTGGCAGCGTACAAATACCCGCGCCACATCTGGCTCGCCGCCGCGCTTCCCAAAGGCGCGACGGGCAAGGTCCTCAAGCGTGAGATCTGCGTACCGGACTTCGGTCAAGCGGCGAGCGGTCCGCACCAAGACGACACAGTCACGAGCAAGCGGTGACGCAGCCCTGGCACCGCGCACACCCAGCACGGAGACCGAACACGCCGCCGTCGAGCGCGACACCTGGACCGGAAACGAGGCGCGACCGCCGCTCGGGATTCCTGACCGACGCTGGCCCGCTGGACCGACGGGGGCGGCCAACGAACGTCGGTTCTGGTGGCGTGCGAGGCTGCTGACGCCGGGTACGTGGTGTCATGGCCTGGTCGTTGTGGCGGCAGCTGTTCGATGCCCGTCGATCGCAGCATTGCGGGGCCGATCGAAGCCGGGACCAACGCGCGGGCCCCACGCGCAGACAAGTGCGCTTGGCCCGGTGTCCGCTTGACCTTGGGTATTGCGACGCAGTCAAGTCGGATGTAGTGGTGTAACGCGTAGAGCTCGTCGGTGAAGGGTTGGCGCCTCAAGGGCTGGAGAAGGTTTCACCTCCCTCGTTGTCTGCCTGATGGGGTTGGGATCAAGCGGCATGGATGCCGTGCCGTGGAATCCGAATGATCGATGCGGGGAACTCGCCCGTGGGGCGCCGTAAGTCGGATCGCCAAGCGGGGCACGTTTGGCGGGCTGAAGCTTCCCGTTTGCAAGGGTCGGACTCGCTTCGCCCCCACCCCTCGATGGCGGTCGTATGCCGGTGCGCCGAGCCGAGCGTTCGCGTTGAACAGACGTCCGGCGAGGTGGCTCAGGCGGCGGTGAGACTGGGGACCTCCTGCTCGACCTGGGGCTGGGGCTCAGGCGTGGCGGGATCGGCGCAGATCAGCGCCATCGACTCGACCGACAGGTATCGCCGCTGAACGAGCCATTCGTCGTTCTGTTCGGAGAGCAGCGCGCCGGCGAGGCGGATGACCGCCTGGTCGTTGGGGAAGATCCCGACGACGTCGGCGCGGCGGCCGATCTCCTTATTGACGCGCTCCAGCGGGTTGGTTGAGCGCAGCTTGGTGTGGTGCTCGGCCGGGAACGCGTAGAACGCGATCAGGTCCTCCTCCGCTTGCTCGAGCAGCTCGCAGACCTTCGGCGCTACGGGCTGCGTCGCTCGAGCACGTGCCCGACGCGCTCCTCGGCCTGCTCGTAGCCCTCGGCGTTGAAGACCTCGCGCAGGCGGCGGCGACCAGTCCGCGCTGGTCGCGGCGGCAGTGCATCACCATGTCGCGCAAGAAGTGCACGGTGCAACGCTGCCACGGCAGCCCAGCACCCGGCGATCGCGGCCTTCAGCCCCTCGTGCTGATCAGAGATCGCCAGGCGCACCCCATCCAGGCCGCGCTGCTTGAGCGAGCGGATGAACTCGACCCAGAACGCGCCCGACTCGACCTCCCCGACGTCCAGGCCGATCACCTCACGCACCCCGGTGTGGTGAACCGCGTAGGCGACCACCAGCGCTTTGGCACCACCCGGCCCTGGTCACGAACCTTGACCATCTTCGCGTCGAGCCAGAGATAGGGTAGGCGCCCTCCAACGGCCGCTGGCGAAACAGCTCGACCTGCTGATCCAGCGCCCGGCAGATCGCGCTCACGCGATCCTTGGTCATCCCGTCGATCCCGAGCTGCTCAACCAACCGATCGACCTTCCGCGTCGAGACGCCGTTGACGTAGGCCTCCAACACGACCGCGACGATCGCCTGCTCGCTACGCGCCTGGCTCCAGAAAGCTCGGAAAATACGCCGGACCAGACCGCTTCTTCGGGATCAAGAGCTCGAGCTCCCCGACCCTGGTCTCCCACGCCCGCTGCCGATACCCGTTGCGATGCGTGACACGCATCTCAGGGCGACCTCGCCTCGTCCGGCGCCCACCTCAGCGCTGACCTCGGCTTCCATCAACTCACGCGCGACCAGCGCGACCGCCTCACGCACGAAATCCTCAAACCGACCATCCATCGTCTTGGCGACGACATCGGCAACCGTCATGCTCTGAACTTCGGCCATCGTGGTGTCTCCATTCGTCTGACTGCGAGAACAGCCGACGAGTTCGGCGCCACGGTGGCCGACCCCTCTCCCGTGACCCACGAGACGCTCGTTACACCACTTCTACCGCATGACCTGCGACGCCGCCTCGGCCGACCCGCACGCCCTGATCGGACGTTCTCTGCGTGCGCTGGTCGATCCCATCCCGAATGCGTCGCTGGCCCTCGGCTGGCCCTGTCTCGTTTCTTGCCAGATCACCGATTCGGCCCTCCCCGCATCACGCCCTGAAGGAGAGTCTCAGATCGGTGGTCGCCTTGGCGACGGAGCAGCGGTCGTGATGGGGCAGCGGAGCAGCTGTGTGGTCGACTAGTGTCGCTCGGTCGGCTGTTGCTCTTGGCTCACAGCGACGGGGATTCATGGGTCCACTGGTCGCGCGTGATCTCGTACTCAACCTCTCCGCGATCGCTGCCGGCCACGAGCGGTTCTGGGGAAGCGCTCGGGAAGGCGCCCACGTAGGTCATCCCGATCGAGGCCATCACGGCCCGGGATGGATCGTTGACCGCGAGCGTCTGGCCGAAGATGCGATTCAGACCGACCTCGACGAAGCCGTAGCGCAGCAGTTCGCGCGCGCCCTCGCGGGCCAGTCCTTGGCGCCACCATCGAGGAAGCAGCCGGTAGCCGAGATCGGCTTCGCCCGGGACTTGTCGCTGGTCGGGGCCGTGAGGCGGCTGAAGCATCCAGAAGCCGACGAACTCCCCGGCATGAAATCCGACCCAGAAACCGAGCCCGGGGATCTTGTCCCCGGCGAGCATTCGGCGTTGGTGAGCTTGTTGGACTTCTGCTCGTGTGTGAGCGCGACCGTCGAGGTAGCGGAATACCTCAGGATCGGAATCGAGCTCGACCTCGAACTCGAGATGGGCGTCCTGGAGCGGGATCAGTTGGAGTCGGGTTGCGTGCAGTGTGGGGCGTTCCACGCTGCCAGTCTTGCAACTCGCCGACCGATGGTCCGTCCGCTAGAGCAGCACTCTCGCGACGGTACTTGCGAGTCGCGACGCCGCCGCTTCCGGGCACAAGCGCCCACGCGAGATCGACGCGTTATGTCCATTGATGGTTCCCGCTACGGGACGCCTTCGTCGCCAGGAAGCGCCTGCGGCCGGGGTGCAGGGTCCCGAACGTCCGCGCACGACTCACGCGTCTTGGCGCGCGAGACGATGCCGGGGTACTCGTTGTCGAGCTCGGCGGCCAGGTGACCGCGCTCGCCTCCTACCAGCTGATTGAGGTGCTGGAGCGAAGGCAGCCTCAATGCCGCATCACCACGCTCGTCGTGCGTGGCGATCAGCGCCGGCGCGGTTTGGCGCGCGCGCTGGTTGAAAGGATCGAGTCGATTGCTGGCGCGAGCGGTTGCTTTCGGCTGGAGGTCACAACACAGCCGCAGCGGCGGGATGCTGCGGAGTTCTATGTGGGGCTCGGATTCCACGAGCGGCCGAGCCGGCTAGTCAAGCCGCTCGCCCCGTCCTGAGCCGAGGCCTCGACCGGTCAGCGAGGCGTGGGTCCTGTCTCCCAACTCGCAGACTCTCCTGGTCGTCTCGGTGCGGTCCGCTGGCCGTTCCCTCGCTGCACGCCGGGCAACCTCAGCCGCGAGTCGGTTTCGTCACCGGATCTGTCGCTCTCGGCCATCCGGTATCACATCTCCGATCTCGAACTGCGCGCAGAGATCACGGCCGCGACGAACAAGGTCGAGTCCTACAACGAGTTCTCCGCCCGGCTGCGGTTCGCGCACGACACGATCGAGGCGCAACGACCCCGCCGAGCAGGAGAAGATCATCAAGTTCAACAGCTGCTCGCCAACTGCGTGATCTTCCACACCGCCTGGACATGACCACCGTCCTGCGACAACTCGCCGCAGAAGGCTGGGAGATCACCCCAACCGCTGTCGCCGCCCTGTCGCCGTACATTCGAGAGCGGATCAAACACTTCGGCGAGTACGCCACCGACGGGCTCATCGACCCGCCCGACGCCTTCGACCCGCACCTCGATCTGCTCCCCGCGACGGCCGTCCAGGCAGCATGAACGCAGCTCGGTCCCGGCTCTCGGTTCCGCTTCGCGATTCGAGAGCAGCAGCGACCGATGCCTGCCGGACGACTTGTGCTCCCGTTCCGATGGCAGAAGTCTCGCTGGCCGGTCTGGGACACCGCGACAGTGCCGGATGTTCGTGGAAGGGGCAGCGTTCACACTCGGCCAGAGAGGGCGCTCGCTCCCTTTGGTGGTGGCGAGCGACGTCACGACTCAATGACCGCAGCAGCACTGCGGGCGCGCCACGGTTCCGACGCTGTCCAGCCCAAGCTCCCGGGAAGAGCGTCGTCGCGCCCGCATTACCCGGCCTGAGCGAACATGTCGCGAACGTCGCCGCTGAGCGGTGTACCGTGCCCGACGCATAGCCGTGTTGGCTCGAGCTCAAGCAGTCTGAGCGCGGTGCGTGCCGCCTGTTCGGGATCGATGTTGAACGCACCGACGATCGGTTGTCCGGGGCGACTGGCGAGTGCGTCCGCGGCGATCAACGTCCGGTGCTCCGGGATCCACACGGCGAGCTGGCCGGGGGTGTGTCCCGGAGCGCCGATCAGCTCAGCTCCGATCTCCCAGTCCAGCGCGTCGCCGGGGAGCAAGAGTCGATCGAGCTCAACCGGCTCCGGCGGGCGAACGTGAGCCATGTTCTGCTCGAACAGCGGCCGTTCCCAGTCCTGGAGCCGTGGCGCCGCCAGCTGTGTACGTCCCGCAAAGACGTCCGCTTCCTGTGCTGGTCCGAGCAATTCGGTGCCCGTACGTAAGGCGACCTGGTGCGCAGACCCATAGTGGTCGGGGTGAGCGTGGGTGAGCAGCAGTTGGCGGACCCGGATAGCGCCGTTCGGTGCCCCGAGCCGATCGGCAAGTGCATCGAGGATCGCGCCGTGCTGGTCGGGGACGTTGGCGTCGACGAGAACGACGCCGTCGCGATCGCGTATCGCGTAGCACGCGACAACCGGGGTGCGCAGGCACCACAGCCAATCATCCAATTCTTCGAACTCGATGGGCAGCGAGGACATTCCTCCAGCGTGCCTATAACCCGCGACCAGTGCAATTGGTCAGTTGACCGATCTTGCTCGACCGCCTGTGCGCACGAGATCGTATCGGCTGGCTTTCACCGCTGCGGCCGTACGCGAAGCGACATCCAGCTTCCGCAGAACGTGTTCGACGTGTCGGCGAACCGTCGAGCGCGAGATTGTCAGCAGCTCAGCGATCTGCGTGTTGGTGCGGCCTTCCACGATCAAGCCGAGGACCTCTCGCTCACGCGGTGTCAGCCCGAATGCGGGCGACCCGAGAGTCGGTGCCGGATCGCAGACAGCTACGCTCAGCGGCCGGGCGAGGAGCCCGAGCAGGTCACGGTGATCGTCGGTAAAGGTCCCGTTCCGAACCGCGTTGAGGGCAACGTGGCCCACGACCCCGCCCGAAGGGGACATGAGCGTCATCCCCATACCGTCGCGCAGCCCGGCCGGCCAGGCCAGCTCGGTGACGGTGAACGAGGATCGCCCGCGGTCTGGCAGGTCGCGAAAGCGCAGCGGCGCGCTCGACAGATTCATCCCCAGCAGCGCGGGCTCTGCGCTGGTAGACGACGTGTGGCGTGGCCTGCTGCGATCGGGGTCGTTGGGGTCGTCGGGGTGTTCGCGATGGTCGGGTCGTTACCCGGCGGGAATCACGACGGGCCGCTTGATGTGCCGGCGGCGTCGGCAGCTGTCGTGCTCGATCGGGCCGCGCAGGCCGCGATGCGAAGCACGAGCGTGGTGCCGAGCCGGGGTCGGTACGGGTTTGTGAAGGTCGAGACGGGATCGGTCCTGGGCCTGGGACAAGGCGGCTGGAATGTTTGGGTGCGGATGTCGGAGGTCAAGAGCGATTGGTACACCGCCGATGGTTCCGGGCGCGAACGGATCGTGCGGACGTCGACCAGCTTTCTGACGCGCCGCGATCGCGCAATCGCAGAGGCACATGGGATGACGCTCGCACGGTTGACTGCGACATCCCCGCGCATGCTCGACGGTGCGTTTCCGCCGCGCACGCTTCAGACCGCCGGGTTCCTTCCCTATTGGCAGATGAACCGCCTGCCTACCCGGCCTGCCGCGCTTCGGCTCGCTCTTGACCAACTCATCCTCGCGTCCGATAGCGGGCCCGGACGAGAATCTTTCAGACGGCAACTACAGGCGGATCCCGCCGGGCTGTTTGGACTGGACCGATCTCGCAGTTTCTGTTTCTCCCGACCTCACCGCAGCTGCGCGCAGCGCTTTTCCGGGTGCTCGCGGGCCTCCCCGGCGTCCAACTTGTTGGCCCTCAGCGCGATCGTCTCGGGCGCAGCGGAATCGCGGTGGCAGTCACCCAGGGCGGGCCCAACCTGGTCCGAGAAGAGCTGCTGTTTGACCCGGCCACGAGCAACCTGCTGCAAACGCGAGCCGTCGAGCTACGAACGAGCACACGGTCAGCTTCCGGCGGGCCACGCATCCCGGCGGTGCCCAATGGGACCGTCATGGCGTACACCGACTTCGTGAGCCGTGGTGTCGTTGACTCGATCACACAGCTGCCGGGCGGTCGACGCCTGCCCCTGAAGCCCGCGGATGGTGGTCGATGAGACGCAACGGCCGTGGCACGGAGACGTTCAGTGAGCTGTACCGTCGCACCCACGTCGATGTGCTGGCGTTCCTCCTGCGCCGATGCTCGAGCGCGGAGGATGCCGCGGACTGTCTGGCCGAGACATACCTTGTCGCCTGGCAAAAGCGTGACCAGATGCCGATCGGTGCCGAGACTCGGCCGTGGCCGTTCGGGGTCGCTCGCAATGTGAGCAACGAGCTGCGCGGTCGAACCGCCGCCGCTGCCTGCGCGTTGGCTGCTCAGCTCGAGCGCAGCGCAGCCGATGGGCATCACGCCCAACGTCGTGCGCGTGCGAGCCCACCGCGCCAGGGCTAATCTAAGCTCAAGACGGCGCTCGGCGACGACCGTCCTGCCGGCAAATCCGCGGGCCTCACCGTGAGCTTGCCGCCGCCGACGCGCTGATCTCTCCACAAGCCAGAGCACTCTGGGATATCAACCCGCCGTCGTGACCCGACAGGCGCGCGCCAATCCCCGATTCCACGAGGCCGCGGGAGCCTGATCTGGCTCTGAGGCAAGCGACGAGGCTCTCGCTCCGGAACGAACGGAGCAGCTCCGCCACGGCGAGTCGAGAGAGTTGCCAGGCATCGGGAAGCGGCCTGCCCGAGCGAGCCCCAAGCCGTTGTCGTCGCCACGACCAGGGCCGTACAGGTCCGGCCGACTGTTTGTAGAGCGTTCCCCGATTGAGAATTCGGCACGGGCCGGTTCGAGGACGATCGCCACGGGCCGACCTCGGGGGCGATCCTCCTGCGGACGCTCTCCGGCGCCGCGCGCTCAAGGCCCGGTCACGCGTCGTGTTCGTAGTGCGCTGAGTGCTAGCGATGCCGGGCGCTTGCCGTGCTGCACGATGAGGTTGAACGCGACGACGATTGCTCCGATCAGGTTTATGACGAACGATTTGTGTCGGGATTCCCGGCGGGTGAGGCCGGCCGCCGAGAGCAGACCGACGGGGAAGCTCATAAACACCGAGGCGGGTCGGTTACTTCTTGGCCTGTTCGAAGTACGGGTTGGTGCCGGAGGCGTGGTCGGTGACGTCGACAACGCGGGCGATTTCGGAGACGGCCTGGGTGATCGCCACTTCGATGCCCTGGCTGAGGGTGACTGTGGCCATGCCGCAGCCCTGGCATCCGCCACCCAGGCGCAGGTAGGCGGTGGCGCCTTCGATCCCCGCGAGCTCGGCGTGTCCGCCGTGGCTGGCGATGCTCGGGTTGACATCGCGGTCGAGCACGGCCGTGACGCGACGGGCGACGTCGCTGTCGAGACCGGCCCCGGGCACCGTCTGCGGGGGGCGGGCGGCGGGACCGGCTCCTGGGCTCATCGGGAGGGTCGGGAGCGCGAGGGGCGGGGACGGCGGCTTGTTGGGGTTGATGACCACGAAGCCGCTGTGCAGCCGGTCCTCGCTCCAGTCGACTGTGGCCCCGCGCAGCTTCGCGACGCTGTCGTTGGCGATCACGATGGCGAGATCCCCCTCGTGCTGCACGGTGTCGCTGGCGCGGACCTTCGCGAGCGGCTCGAGCGACAGCGCGCAGACGTACTTGCCGTCGGCCTCACCGGTGACGCGCACGGATAGCGCGCGATCGCTCGGTTCGGGTGCGCCGGTCTGGAACTCGCGCACCCGCTCGAGGGCCGATGCCGTGATCGCGAGGAGTGCGGGGGCTGGGTCGGCCACCGATCTACGATAGCGCCGTGGAGCGCCTTCTCTTGATCCTGCCGTCGGCCACCTATCGGGCGCCGGACTTCTTGGCGGCGGCGCGGGAGCTCGGCGTCGCGGTCACGGTAGCGTCCGAGCGCCGGGCGGCGATGTCGGCGGTGATGGGCGAGCGCGCGCTGACCCTGCGGCTGTCGGACCCGGCACTGGCGGCCGAGCAGATCGCCGAGCGCGCCCGGCAGACCCCGTTCGCCGCGATCGTGGGCGTCGACGATCAGGGCGTGATGGCCGCCGCTCTGGGCGCCGAGCGCCTCGGACTTGCACACAATCCCCCGGACGCCGTCGCCCGCACGCGTGATAAGGCGGCGATGCGCCGAGCGCTCGCGCAGGCCGGCGTTCCCCAGCCGCGTTTCGCCCAGCTGCCCTCCGGAGCCGACGTCGCGGCTGTGGTGCGCGAGGTGGGCCTTCCCTGCGTCGTCAAGCCCGTGGGCTTGTCGGGCAGTCGAGGGGTGATCCGGGCCAATGACGCCGAGCAGGCCCGCTTGACCGTCGAGCGGGTCCGGGACATTCTGGCCTCGGCTCAGGAGCCGCCCGAGGCTCCGTTGCTTGTCGAGAGCTACCTGCCCGGAGCGGAGGTGGCGCTCGAGGGGCTGCTGCGCGGGGGCCGTTTGGAAGTGCTGGCGGTTTTCGACAAGCCCGACCCGCTCGAGGGGCCGTATTTTGAGGAGACGCTGTACGTGACACCGTCGCGGCTGCCAATGACCCTCCTGGCCGAGGTCGAGGCGGTCACTGCCCGGGCGGCGCGTGCGCTTGGGCTGCGGGAGGGACCGATCCACGCCGAACTGCGCGTCGACGGCGAACGGGTGAGCGTCCTCGAGCTAGCGGCCCGATCGATCGGCGGCCTGTGCTCGCGAGCCCTGCGCTTCGGCGCTGGCGTCAGCCTCGAGCAGGTGATCCTGCGCCACGCCCTGGGCCTAGGGCTTGAGGACCTCGAGCGGGAGTCAACCGCATCTGGCGTGATGATGATTCCGATCCCCGGCGCCGGGGTGCTGCGCGCGGTCGAGGGTCAGCAGCAGGCACGCGCGGTGGAGGGCATCGGAGGGCTGGAGATCACGATCGCCCGCGGCCGACCTGTGGTCCCGCTTCCTGAGGGCGACCGCTACCTCGGGTTCATGTTCGCTCGCGCGGCGAGCCCGGACGCGGTCGAGCGCTGCCTGCGCGTCGCGCACGGCCTGCTGCGGATCCGGATCGAGCCGCACGCGCCCGAGGCGGTCCGCGCGCGCTAGCGTGGGTCAGCGGTGCGTGTCCTTTTGATCTCGACCTACGAGCTGGGCCACCAGCCGTTGCACGTCGCCTCTCCGGCAGCCGCGCTACGCCGCGCCGGGCACGAGGTCCGCTGCCTGGATCTCAGCGTACAGCCGTGGGATTCAGGCGCCCTGGAGTGGACACAGGCGGCCGGCTTCTCGGTGCCGATGCACACCGCAATGCGCCTGGCGCTCAGCGCCGGCCGGCGAGTACGCCGCGAGCGCCCCGGGCTGCCGATCTGCTTCTACGGGCTCTATGCCACAGTCAGCCGCGAGCTGGTAGAGCATGAGTTCGCCGCGCGCGCGATCGCCGGCGAGTACGAACCGGCGCTCACGGCCTGGGTCGATGATCTCGCGACCCCGCGCGTGCCCGCCCCGCCCGCGGAACGGCCGATCATCCACCTGCAGCGCGGCACCTTCGACCCGCCGGCGCGCGAGCTGCTGCCCGGACTCGAGCGCTACGCCCGCCTGGCGCTTGGCGGCGAGGAGCGGCTGGTCGGGTACGTGGAAGCAAGCCACGGGTGCGTGCATCGCTGCCGGCATTGCCCTGTCCCCGCCGTCTACGATGGGCGCATCCGCGTCGTGCAGGCCGAGACCGTCCGGCGCGACGTCGAGCGCCTGGCCATCATGGGCGCACGCCACATCACGTTCGGCGACCCCGACTTCCTCAACGGCTGGCGCCACTCTCTGGCGATCGTGCGCGCGCTGCACGAGCGCCACCCGGAGCTGACCTTCGACTGCACGACGAAAGTCGAGCACGTGCTCGAGCACGCCCGGCTGTGGGAAGAGATGGCAGCCTTGGGCTGTCTGTTCGTCGTCTGCGCGCTGGAGAGCGTCAACGACGAGATCCTCGTCCGCCTCGAGAAGGGCCACACCACCGCCGAGGCGGTGCAAGCCCTCGACCTGCTGCGCGAGCACGGAATCGAGACCCGGCCCTCGTTTATGCCCTTCACCCCGTGGACGACCCCGCAGGACGTGCTGGAGATCGTCGAGTTCGTCGCCGCGCACGATCTCGTGGCTAACGTCGACCCGGTGCAGTACACGATCCGGCTGCTCGTACCCGAGGGCTCGCTGCTGCTCGAGAGCGAGGACCTACGCGAACACCTCGGCCCATACGACGCCGAGCGCCTCAGCTACCCGTGGCGCTCAGCGAACCCTGCAGCCGACCGGCTGCAAGGCCGCCTCAGCGCGCTGGTCCAGCAGAGCGCCGCCGCGCACGAGGCGACAGGCCTGACGTTCGCTCGGATCCGCGCGGCCGTGCGCGAAGCCAACGGCAAGCCGTGCGACCCAGAGCCGCAGGCCATCCCGATCGGATCGACCGAGGGGAGGCCACGGCTAACCGAGCCGTGGTTCTGCTGAGCGGAGCCCACCGAGGGCCAGTTCGGTCCTCTCACAACGTGATGACATGGTCCGGCGCGTCACCCGCCAGCGCCGCGTACAGGTCAGGAAAGCAACCGACCCGCACGCCCGCGACCGTTCCCACCGGCAACGCCGCGCCGACCTCCCCCTCGGCCAAGCCGCGCTCCAACGCGCACTGATCACAGAGCATCAGCAACATTCCACGCTCGGCGGCCACACGACCAAGCCGCTCGCCGACGGGATCGCCCGCTCGCAACACGTAGGTGTTGTCGTCGAAGAAGAACATTCCAACGACCTCGACCCCGTGCGTCCCCTGCTCCAGCTGCGGAAGGATCATCCTCCCAAGCTTGTAGCTGACCGTGTGGCCGGAAGTGGAGAACACATAGGCGATCTTCATCCAACGAGAGAGTAATCGCAAGCCGTACGCACCCCTTGCCACCGTCCGCGGCGCCCTTGCAGGACCGCTATTCGGAGCGTTCGCAGAGCGTCTTGGTCTGTGCGACGTCGGAGGGTACGCTCTGCGTGCCGCCTCAGAGGTCCCGCAAGGCTCGACGACGTACGGTCAGCTATTGGCTTCCTGCGACGATCCGGCGACGGTAGGCTGACGATCGTGGAGGAGGCCGCTGGCTATCGCGTCTTTGGTGATGACTTGTTGCTGGCGCCGGCTCGCGATTTGTTGGCGGTCTTGGACGACGGACAGGTGTCGACGAGAGAGCTTGTCGATGGTTACCTGGCCCGGATTGATCGGCTCAACGAGGGCCTCAACGCGGTGGTCACGCTTGACGCAGCGCGGGCTCGGGCCGAGGCCGATGCGAGCGATGAGCGTCGGGCGCGAGGTGAGCCTCGCGGCGTGCTCGAGGGTCTGCCGGTCACGATCAAGGACGCGTTCGAGACGGCCGGTATGCGCACGACCTCCGGCGCCGTCGAGCTCGCCGATCACGTGCCGCACTCGGACGCGGTCGCGGTGGCCCGGCTTCGATCGGCGGGGGCGGTGCTGCTCGGGAAGACCAACCTCCCTCGCTATGCCGACGGCGCGCAGACAGTCAACGACCTATTTGGAACGACCAACAACCCCTGGGACTTATCACGCACCCCGGGTGGCTCCTCAGGCGGTGCGGCCGCGGCGATCGCGGCCGGGCTCTCCGCGCTCGAGCTCGGGAGCGACATCGGGGGATCGATCCGTCACCCGGCCGACTGGTGCGGCATCTACGGCCACAAGCCCACTTTCGGTCTGGTCCCGATGCTCGGGCACATCCCGCCGCCGCCAGGCGCGGTCGCGGCAGCGGCGATCCGGCTCGACCTTCCGGAGGCTCGTGTCGGTGATTTGAACGAGTGTCGGATCGCGGCGTGGGTCGACGATCCGGCCTGCCCCGTGGACAGCGCTGTCCGCAGCCAGATCGAAGCGATGCTCGGTCTGGCAGAGCGGGCAGGCGCCACCGTCGTCACCGATCCGATCCTGCCGATCGGCATGCAGGAGCTCTACGACGTGGGGCTGCGGCTACTCGCCGGGGCGCTCGCCCGCGGTGTCCCAGAAACAAGCTACGCGGCGTTGAGCGAGGTCACGGCCGCCGATCCAGCAGGGTCCGCAATCCTCGCTCGGTACGCCCGCGCCGTGACGCAGTCGCACCGCGACTGGTTGGCTGCCCATGGTCGCCGAGAGCGTCTGCGCCAGCAGATGGACGAGTTCTTCGAACATTACGACGTACTGGTCACTGCTAACAGTCCCGTCCAGGCGATGCCTCACGACCACACCGGCAACGAACTCGATATGACGATCACCGTCAACGGAAGGCCGCGGCCGTGGATAGACCTGTTGCCGTGGACGGCGCTTGCGAACATCGCCTACCTTCCCGCGACCACCGTCCCGACCGGCCTCGGCCCCACGGCGCTCCCGGTCGGATGCCAGGTGATCGGCCGCGAGTACACAGACCGAACCACGATCGCCGTGGCCGGCCTGCTCGGTGAACTGACGGGCGGATACCAAGTACCGCCAGGGGCAGCTGACCCGATCCCCCCTCGGTGATGTCCAAACCCGATCCCCACGATCACGGCGACCCTCTGGTTCCCGGCTCCGAACTTCGGTCCGTCGCCGAGCCTGCCTCGCGAACCGCGCACCAGGCGTCAGTGTGTTAGGTTAGCTGCCCATCGTGAAACCGACGGACTTCGAGCGGACGACACACCGATAGCCTGGGTGTCTGCACGTGCGGTGAGCGTTCGGATCTGAGACGGCACCTCGGTCGAGCTCGAAGGCGACAAGGGGTATGGAATCCGTTTCGCTGTGTGATCTGAAACCAACACGTCGCGGTTCATGACCGGGCTGCGCCGTCGTCGGGGGTGGACCTCCGGAGGGTCGCGCGTCGTAGGACTGACGTGCGCGCGCGAAAACCATTGTCGCTGGCGACCCTGGTCGTCGGGGTCGCTGCCCTTGGCCTCGAGCTCATGGGCGGGGACGCAGTTGGCACGTGTACGGGCCACGGGACGTGTCTCGCGGCGCGCTTGCCCACGCCGATCACGATCACAACCGGCGCTGTGAGCTATCGCATCGCGCGCGACGGCCGCGCGACGCGCATCGCCAATGCTGTGAGCCGGTATCCCCGTGATGCGGCATGGTTCCCGGGCACCGACACGTGGTATGTCGTCCGGCACGGGCAGCTGGTGGTCGGTCGCGGAAGTACGACGCTGTGGCGCTCGCGGCGCGAAATCCCGGCTGGTCAGCTCGGCGTGATCGCGGCCGGCCCGCACGCCGTGGCGTTCCAGCACGACCACGTGCTGTTCATCGCCGCCTATGGCGGCACTGACCGGCCCGTCGCACGACGCGAGGTCCCGCTCGGGTGGAGTGCCGGCGGGCTGTTCACCTACTCATACACGCGTCGGGAGTTGCTTCTACGCAGCGACACTGGCGCGATCCTTGAGACGATCGCCCGGCGCCCGCTGCAATATGAGTACGACCTCGGGAGCGGCAGCCTCTTTTTCGTCACCCGCGGCGTGCTGGTGGGCGCGCGCGGGGCGCGTGCGTGGCGGCTCGCGTCGCTGAGAAGCCTCGGGTTCACGACCAACACATGGCTGCAGCCGATGGGCCGCCTCGTCGAGCTGATGGACGATCGCCGCCTTGTGGTGCTCCAACCCGGCGGCTCCGTGTTCGCGTCGGGCCCACTCCCGCGCGACGGTCGTCAGCCAGATGCCCCGTCCAGCTCGCTGGCGATCGCCCCGAGTGCGAGCGCGGTCGCGTTCACCGTCGCGTTCGGCCGGACTGACAACCCCAGCGCCACTCGGCGCGCGCACGGCACCGAGATCGCGTATCTGCTCCACGCGGGCGCGCGCGCAGCGACGGCGTTACACGTCGAGCGGGTCGCGTTCGCGCCCTGCGAGCGAGGCGCCAGCCTGCAGTGGCACGGCAGCTGGCTGTTGTACACCAACACCGAGGGCAACCTGGCCGCGATCGACACCGCAGGGGCTCACCCCACGATCGAGCTGACCGGGCTCGTCCGCCGCCTGCTCGGCTCCCAGCACACTATCGATGCCAACTGGAGCCCGTAGCCGGCCGGTCGCCCCCGCTCCGGTGATCGCGGTCCCGCAGCGGCGGTTGTGGTACTGGTCGGATGCGCCGGCGGGCGCAGCTCGGCTCCGTCGGCCGCGTCTGGTCCCGCCGAGGACCCCCGGGTGCTGCCTCGTTACCGGATCGGGCTAGGAAGGAGCGCGATGCGAACTGTCACGTGCGCGTTCGGTCAGCCTTCCCGTTGTGCGACGCGGCGACGCTATCGAGGAACGGCCTCAGGGGACGCTCCGGACCGTCCGCTCATCGATCCTTTCGGACGCTGGCAGCGGTATCCGCCCGGCTGGCGTCGGCGGGACCGTGGGTCCCGACTTTCGCGCGAACCGGCGCAAACGCCAGCGAATGGGTGATGCTCGTCGGAGCACAAATGCGGGTCCGCGCCGCGCGGCGGCTGCGCCCCGGACTCGCGTGCGGCCTTTCCTCACCCGACGTGCGGCCCGGGCTGTCCCGGGCGCGAGCGACCGTCAGCCTGCGCTGGCGAACGCGGGACTGGCCGGCGCGCTACCGCATGTGGCGGCCGCTGCCAACTCTTCAGTACACGAAGGGCACGAACTTGCGCGGAGTGTGGCGGCGATACTCGGCGTACCCGGCGTAGCGATCGAGCAGCCAGCGCTCCTCTCGCCGTGATTTGAGCTCGAAATAGAGCACGAGGACGACGGTCAGGATGAGCCCGGCCGCGCTGCCGGTCAGAATCGACCAGCCGAGCGCGACGAGGATCCCACCGCCGTACATCGGGTGCCGTACCCGACGGTAGATGCCAGCGGTCACCAGCTGGCCCTCCGGCCGCGGCGCCGGGAATGGCGTAAGCGACGAACCAAGCCCCGCTCCCCCAGATATGAGCAGGAGCACGCCAAGCGTGGTCAGGGCGCCGCCACCTGCGTAGGCGAGGACAGCGAGGCCATCGGGCACGCCCGGACCGAGCACAGCGGAGAGAATAATCGCCGCGATGAGGGCGACCTGACCCGCGACCCACCCGCCGCCGCGCGCCGTGCGTCGATCCTGGGGATCGTCAACTGGCCCGGACATCCTGAGACTCGACAGTCTGTCATCGGGCGCATCGGCGGGAGACCGTCGTTCGGTAATTGAGACGCTGGCGGGCTCGAACTCGAGGCCGATCGTAGACCGCCGGACCGCCTCGCTCAGCGATCGGCTTCTGCGACAGGCCTGCTGACTGTACGCCGAGAAAGGCAAGACGGGGTCGCACTCGCGATGCTCGTGCCGGGCCGGGCGGCCACGATCGCCCGCGCCGGCGCCAGACACGGCGCACTGCTGGATCACGCCTACACGGGTCATGCCGAGGCCGCGACGCATTGCGCTGCGACCAGCAACTCCATCGACCTCGGGCGCTCGATCCCGGTCGCGGCCAAGAGCTCGTCGTCCCGGCGCGCGGGAGACGCCGCCGATCGTGCCCCAACATAGATCGTCAGCCGGCGGGGCGAGGTTCGGTTGCCCCGGCGCGGCAGGCCCGCGATGGCGCATGAATGGCTCAGTTCAATTCCCAATCGCCGTGACCTGCCGGGGGCCCAGTCGGGCCGCAACAGGCGCTCGCAGCTTTGACATTGCCGGCTACCCCACGCCACGCGGCCCCCGATCCGACGAGACATTGGGGGCACCGGGGCCATGAAGCGCACGCGCACGACGACAGCTGTCCTGGTGGCAGCACTGGCGATCACGGCTGCTCTGGCGGCCGGCCTAACCTCGGGTGCGACGGCCGGGACGCCCGCTCACACAAGCACGCACAAGGCGAAGCCGAAGGCGATCAGCTGTAAGGCACTGATCGCGCCGAGCCTGCTGACCCACGACGTCACCGTCGACACCGGCATCGCGCCCGTGGTGGACCCGGCCACGGAGGCCGATCCGCACTACGACAAGCGGGGAGCCTTGGTCGGCATCACGCTCCGACAGTGTTTCATGTTTTGGGGGAACGCCGACAACACCGGCAACGTGACGGCCTACGGATACTGCGCCGGTTGCCAGCCCCCCGCGTTCGAGTGGTACGCCGGGACGGCCGTCACCACGCGGCAGTTCAATCGGCTCTACAACAACGAGAGCGTCAACGGCAGTATCGGGAACCAGTCAGGGCCCCCATTTACGAAGAAGCACATCCCGTCGCTCGGCAACGGCAGCCGTGCGTTCTTGGAACCGAACAATGAGAAGGACGCCGACAACAACCCTAAGTACCAGACCGACTACTTCCTGTACGTGCTCAGCCAGGGCAAGCACGGCAAGCCAGGAAACCTGCTCATTCTCTGCGCGTGGCCGCTGTCGCTGCAACGCGAGAAGCAGATCGTCCCGGGCCTACTCAGTCACCACCGCTTCTAGCCCGGATGGGGTCAAGAAGCTCGGCTCGAGTGCGTATGCGCTCAACCGCCCGGGCAAGATACAGACCACCTTCAGCGTGGACGATGACAACAGGATCTTCGCGATCGGGGTTCAGGCGCCGTTGACCGAAGAGTGACCGGAGGGGAAATGCGCCAGCACCCGGTTCTAGCGGCGATTTCACCCTGAGCAGGGAAAACCGAGCGCAGCTAAGCTAAGGCCCACAGAACATCACCGGCCGCAGAACATAGGCGCGCGGAATGCAGCCACGCGATCGGGGCCGACCGCGTGACCCCCATTCATGCTGGGCAGCCACGATTGCGGCCCTGCCGCGGCCCGCGACCGCGACTGCAACCGGACAGATCCAGCCACGAGACCGCGCATTCCGCTGTTCGCTGGTCCTTCTCCCGCGAGGCGGCGCCCGACGTGAGGCTCAACGCCGAGATGGACGGTCGCGTCGGCGACCGATCGTGCGCGACCCTCCCGAGCCGAGCAGCGGAGCCTGGAAGGAGGGCCGTCACATCCCGGTTCCACGAGCCCCGGGGCAGCCTCAGCGGCCCGGCGACCGGAAGAGAGCGCATGACCGCGGCCGCAGCGTCTGGCGCTGCGGCCGTGGACGCAACGCCAGACCGGATCGAGTTCGACGGTGATCGTCCAGCGGCACGCAAGCGCGCCAGAGCGTCCTCCGCTCTGGCGACGGTTGCGAACCCGCCATCATTCACCGCTGGAGGGACCGTCCGTGTTCACATTCGCGGAGCGTGTGGCGCCGCTACGAACACGTCGGCATCCGAGTTGTGCAGCGAGCCGCATGCCCCGTCGGCGAGACTCTGATACGTGCCCGCAATATTCGATGCGCTGACAGCGCCGTCGATGTTGCCTGCCCGATAGCAGGCTGAACTCAAGGCGGTGAAGTAGTTCACCCAGCCGAGCTCATCCGCGACGTTCTCATTGATCGTCGCGCACTGAGCCCGGCGCGGCGCGGCGCTCGACGCGGCGGGGAGAATTCCCAGCCCGGCGGCCGCCAGCGCGAGTCCCAGGACCCAACCCCGGCTTCGTCTAAACATCTTCATCAACTGCCTCCGATCTTGTCGTGGCGAACATCCACCTTCCGCTTTGCCTACTCGCCTGTCATCGTCAGCTGTGGACGCTCCGCCGGGAAGAGACCCCAGGGCTGGGCATGACAACACCCGGCTGATCTGATCGCGCCGGCCGGTTCCGGCGGTTGGCGCTGACGCGGCTCGCAGACGCCCGCACGCTCCCAAACTCCTCGACACAACCGGAAGCGAACCTCAGTCCACATCCGGACGCCGGAGTGAGCTGCGGACATGGTCCGGCAACACGCCGCTCTCACGACTCATACCCCGGTGGCGGAGCCGCCGGGCGATCCGCGTCCGCTGGTCGTTAGGTACTGCGACGCCGGGCCCCCGGATCCGCGCACCCCGATCGGAGGTTCTCGGCGTGCGCTGGTCGATCGGCTTGTGCGACGGGACCTGCCATACGCGCGTTGCGGCGCGGGCCGCCGGATGCTCGTAGGTGCCCGCGGTGGTTAGGGAGCAGGACTGCGTTGATGCGACGGGGGACCGCCGAGAGTTGGGGCGTTCGTGTCAGGTTTTCTCGACCACGCGTGTCCTATGGGTATGCACACTGCGTACCTCATAGTCACGATCCTGGCGGTCCTCGCGACCAGCTATGCGGCAGGCTTGAACTTCGTCGGCGCCGAGTCGGTCAAGCTCGTCGCGGACCGGGTACGCGTGTCGCGGAGGTGGATGCTCCCGTTCGGCACGCTGCTGGCCTCGGGCGCGGTCGGGCTGCTGATCGGCTTCGCGGTGCCGCTGCTCGGCAAGGCGGCCGCGATCGGTCTCGTCGTCTATTTCATCTGCGCGATCGGCGCGCATATCCGGGCGCGCGACTCCGGTGTCGGTGGCGCGGTCTTCTTCCTGATGCTGGCCGCCGGTGTCCTCGTCACAACATTCGGCTACCACAACCAATGGTGATCACGCGCTACGCAGCTCGCCGCACCGTTCCGAATCGGATGTCGGCCACGGCGGCACGAACAGGACGCTCACTGCCGCCGAACAATAGGACCGTGTCCGGTCTCGGTTTCTTCGATGAGGTGTCCGATGTCGCGGCCGGGCTCGGGATGCTCGTCCTCCCTCTGGCTCCGTTCGCGCTGCCGGCATTGGCACTGAAGGCGCTCGCTGCAGCTGCGCTTCCGATCCCCGTCGTGGTCGGCTTGGTACTCGCTGGGCCGCTCGTCGTGGCGTGGCGCTGGTGGCGATCACGCGAAAAACGGTCAGGCGACGCCGACGCCGCCTGGTCCGGCGCCGGTGGAGCCGAAGGGCGGTCAGTCCACGGCGCCGCCGCGTCCGACCGCTCAGGAGTCTCCTATCCGGCGCAGCTCGGTCATCGACGTCTGGAGCTTCCGCAGGCGGGGCGGAGGTGAACTGACGATGGACGAGCGCGAGTGGTTGACCGAGCGCTTCGAGCAGCACCGGCCGCATCTCCGCTCGGTCGCCTACAGAATGCTCGGATCGGTGAGCGAAGCCGACGATGCGCTTCAGGAGGCGTGGCTCCGGATTCGCGACGAGCAACCCGGGAGAGTCGAGAACATGCAGCCCTGGCTGACGACCGTCGTCGGTCGGGTGTGCCTGAACATGCTGCGCTCGCGCAGAGCGCGACGCGAGGAGCCTTGGGTGCGGGTCCCAGATCCGGTGGTCAGCTTCGAGGATGACGGCCCCGAACAAGAGGCGCTCCTGGCCGACTCGGTCGGTCTGGCCCTGCTCGTGGTGCTCGACGCGCTCACGCCCGCCGAACGGCTCGCGTTTGTGCTGCACGACGTGTTCGGCGTGCCATTCGCCGAGATCGCCACGGCGCTCGACCGCTCCGAAGTGGCCACCCAGCAGCTTGCCAGCCGCGCCCGCCGGCGCGTGCGCGGCTCGCCCGCGCCAGACCGTGACCTCGCGCGGCAGAGACGCGTCGTCGATGCGTTCTTCGCCGCTTCGCGGGACGGCGACTTCGACGCCCTCCTCGAGGTGCTCGACCCCAACGTTGAACTGCGGATCGACGGCGGCGTCCTGCGCGCAGACGCCTCGCTTCTGCTGCACGGAGCGGACGCCGTGGCCGCGCACACGACCACCTACTCGAAGCTCTACCCATTCGTCAGACCAGCGCTCGTGAACGGCGCCGCTGGGGCCGTAGTGGCGCCCGACGGCCGCATGTTCTCGGTGATGGCCTTCACCGTCACGAACGGAAAGATCACCCAGATCGACGCGCTCCTTGACCCGGAGCGCCTGGCAGAACTCGATCTAACGCTGCCGGATGTCTGACAAACGGCTAAGTGCTAAGGAGCGCCAGCGACAAGGTCCGTGTCAACACGAATGCAGGGCCGCAGCTCGGCGATGCGAGAGACCTCGCAATCGCCAGATCCGCGTCTCTCAGCTGTGTTCGCAAGACCTTCCATTGCGGACGCCTGGCCCGACGCCGGCTTTCGGGGCCGCCTACCCGGCTGAGGTGTCCGCTGCGCGATCGGTCATGGGACACAGCCGCGCCGGCTCGGCGGCCCGGTTTCCGCGCTGCGACGGGAGTTGCGTCACGTCCAATATCCGCGCACATAGACAAGCAGGGTCGTCGGGACGGTCCCGGAAGAGTCTCGCTCCACCAGGACGCGCTCGTACGGCACGCCGATCTCGCCGAGCGCAGCATCGGCGGCAAAACGCCGCGGTGCGCGGTCTCCAGTACAGCTGCATCAGGTTCGGGATTATCGCGGTCGCGCTCGGAGTGGGGCTGCTCGAGAAGGCAGATGCGCTGCCGCCGGCGACGTTCGCTGAGCGTTGGTACCCGGACGT
Source organism: uncultured Solirubrobacterales bacterium (assembly GCA_963794285.1). GTDB lineage: Bacteria > Actinomycetota > Thermoleophilia > Solirubrobacterales > Solirubrobacteraceae > Palsa-465. The sequence goes on along the minus strand of CAWCDS010000001.1, from coordinate 283,079 downwards.
CTTGGACTCGGCGTTGTCTAGCTCAGTTCGGCGATGACCACGTAATAGCCGAGGTGGAGCTCGACGAGCTGGAGTAGGTCCCGGTGGCGCTCGTGCCAAGGCGCCAGAACGCAGGTCGGCGTCAAGCGCTTGCATGGCCTCCTTGACGGGCGCAGGGGCAAGCCGGGCGAAAACCGATACGCCTGCACGAACGGCAGGGTCGAGGTATTCCGCCGGGCGCCGCCAGAAGGCTCCGTAGAACCCGTCCAGGCAATCCCACGGGATCGGCGCCGCAACCATCGTCACGGGCCCCAACTGCCGCTCGACCTCACGCTGCCACGCGCCGTCGGCGCGATAGCGCGCTGGGATGAGCTCGAGGAACCCCGGCAGGTACTCGACCGTCAGCCAGAACAGGTGCGCCTCTTCAGGACTTGCGTTGAACAGCACCACCCGCTGGCGTGCTACTCGCCGCAGCTCCCGCAAGCCCTGTTGTCGATCGCGCCAAGCGCTGGGCAATCATGACGGCGGATGGCTCGACCGCCACCACCTCCCGATCAGTCGCCTCGTACGAACCCGCGCCCGCACCAACATTGACGACCGTCCTCGCGTCGCCCAGCCCCTTCCAGATCACAGCGGCCAGTCGAGGATCGGGCTGCCGAACCTCGACGTAGCCCCGACCGATCCGATCGTAGAGCGCCATACGCGACATTCTCGCCAACACGAACGATTCGGCACCGACCCGGTCGCTGCAAACGTCTGGCCAGCCGTTCGGTGATCGTTGACTTCTGCGACGCCAGCGGTGCCGACATCGGAGGCCATGAAAGGGTAGTCGGGAGCGTCCGCTGATCCATCCCTCGTGTGACGGAGGGCTGGAGACATTCAGACAGCGTGAGGGCACTTGACGTAGGTGTCTTGTTCGGTTTCTGGCGGGGGAGCCTGCCCTTCTCGTTGGGGCCGGGGCTTCCAGCGAGGAGGGCACGTGTCGTTCTCGTCGCGGAGGGCGTACTTGGTGGAGCGAGAGTTCGCGAGATCGAGGACCTGACAGGACGCAAAGTGATCGGTTTCATAAGCGATAACCACATCGACCCCGACCTCGCGGTCGAAGTGTTCGTGCTCGAACCGCTCCCGAGCACGGACACTCACTGAGCTGAGTCTTCAAGCTGCAGCACCGGCCCTGCGGGGGCCGGCCCTCGCGTGTCTGCGGCTGGAGCGCCATGGTCACCTCGCTGCGTAGCAAATTGACGGTCGCAAGCTCGACCCCCGCGCGTAGCGCCCAGGGCGCTGGGTTCAGCACCGCCGAGCCGGCGCTCCCCCTTCTCTGACGGCCCCGGCTCGTTCGCTGCGCTGCGCGGAGAACTGTCATTTCGACGCAGTGGTAGGCTCGTTTGACCAAGAGCCTCAGCTGGACGCCGCTTGTTTCGGCCTGGCGGGCGTTCCGGGATTGCGCCCTTCTGATCCTCTGAATTAGAACGTCCCCGTGGAACGCTGCATGGTGGGCTGCGGGACGGTCGTGAAGGAGGCTCGTGAGATGAAACGGACCGCTTTGAACCAAGCGCGGGTGTCCGTTCGCTCGCGATCGGGATACGCCCGGGGGACGGGCTGATGGACGAGCAGTGTCGGAGCTTGCTGGACGTCGCCGGGGGCGTGCTTGGCGAACTGGACCTGGATCATGTCATCGACAGGGTGCTTCAATCGGCGCGCGAGCTGACCGGCGCGCGGTACGCGGCGGTCGGTGTGCTCGACGCGTCGAAGACAGGGCTTGAGCGGTTCATCACGGTGGGAATCGAGGAAGACGCTCGGCGGGAGATCGGCGTGCTGCCGCGAGGTCATGGGGTGCTCGGCGAGCTGATCCGCGATCCGGTGCCGTTGCGTCTGGCCAACGTCGGCGATCATCCCCGCTCCTACGGCTTTCCACTCGGGCATCCGTCGATGCGCTCGTTTCTCGGCGTTCCGATCCTTGTCAGCGGCGTGCCGTTCGGAAGTATCTATCTGACCGAGAAAGCAGACGGCGGGCAGTTCACCGAGGAGGATCAGGAGTCGGTCACGACACTCGCGAGGTTCGCGGGTCTCGCGATCGATCACGCGCGTCGCTACACGGGTGCGGCGACGCGCGGCGACAGGCTGGCGCGGATGGTCGCGGCGCTCGAGGCGACCACCGAGATCACGCATGCCGTCGGCGGCGCGACCGATGTCGATGTGATCCTCGAGCTCGTCGCTAAGCGCGGGCGGGCGCTGGTTTCCGCACACGCACTGCTGATCGAGATCGTGCACGGCAGCGAGCTTGTGATCGCCGCCGCGGCCGGAGACGGGCCGGCCGGTCTGATCGGAAAGCGGATCGCGTTGGCCGACTCGGTCGCCAGCGCGGCGCTGCGCACGCGCACGACGCACCGCTTGGAGGTCGAGCTCAACCGCGCGCGCTTTGACCAGCACGGCCTCGGTCGGCTCGGAGTCAGCGCCAAGGCTGGCCTCGTCGTCCCGCTGATCTTTCGCAACCAGAGCTACGGCGTTCTGATCGCGCTTGACCGGCTGCACGATGGCCCGGCGTTCACAGCTCAGGACCAGGCGCTGTTAGAGGGGTTCGCGACCAGCGCGGCTATCTCCGTCGCGACCGCTCGTAGCGCGGCGTCTGAGCTTCAACGCCAGCGGCTGGTGGCCGCGGAAGATGAGCGGGGGCGCTGGGCGAGGGAGCTTCACGACGAGACCTTGCAGAGCCTGGCCGGGCTGAGGCTGAGTCTGTCGATCGCTCGCCGCAAGGGCGGCGAGGCCGTGCTCGAGGGAGCCGTCACCGACGCGATCGAGCAGCTCGAGGACGGAATCTCGAACCTCCGTGGGCTCGTCACCGATCTGCGCCCCGCCGCGTTGGACCAACTGGGGCTCGCCGCGGCGCTCGCGGCGCTGTGTGAGCGCGCCAGCCGCCATGGTTTAGAGATCGACAGCTCGATCGAGCTTGCGTTCGAGCAGGGCCGCGAACCGATGCGCCACACCCCCGAGCTTGAGAGCACGATCTACCGGATCATCCAGGAAGCGCTGACCAACGCCACCAAGCACGGCCACGCCACGAGAGCGGTGATCGAAACCCGCGAGGACCCAACCACAGTCCAGCTCAGCGTCCGCGACGACGGCGACGGCTTCGACACAGCCACCAGCACCGCCGGATTTGGCTTGCTCGGCATGCGCGAACGCGTGCAACTACTCCACGGAACAATCCAAATTGGCTCCTCCCCGGGCAAGGGAACCACCGTCACAGCAAGCTTCCCCGCGCAGCGACGCGCCGCCAAAGCGCTCGCCACAGAGCCCGATCCGACACGCGCAACGGGAACGGCCTGACCGTACCAGCAACATCGGGCAGGCTCCAAGCAGGCGCCCCCAGTTCACTATCGGTGGTGATGGTGCTAGCGTCCACGGTCGGCTAGTCGATTTAGGAGCCTCAGTCTGGACGTGGCCTGATCGGCCCGACCAGGTCTGACCCGGGAAGCGCCGAGGCTGATCCTCCCCGAGTGGTGAGCCCTCCCGAACCAGCGAATGCGTTGAGGCGGTGAGGGATCGCGAAGGAGGAACCTCATGCCGAATCCGACGCGTGCTTCTGCCTCGCAGGTGTCCGCCGCGATCGGTTCGTTGCCCGGCCGCGAGCCTCGGCGTCAGCGATCGCGACGCGCGCTGAGCGCCAGAGCAGATCGCGAGCGGCGCCTGCGCGCGGAGGTCGGTTGGCGGCGGTTCGTGTCCGTCTGCCGGCGCGAGTTCGCACGCCGGGACGCCGAGCCAGGACGCGGCGGGTGAGTGATGGCAAGCGAGGCGCAAGGGTCCGCGCGGCGCCGCGCGCACGCCGAGGGCATCGCGCGCGTACTGCTGCACGACAGTTACGCGCGGGTGCACGAGCTCACGCCCTCGGCATGACCGTTGCCGGCCGTCCAGCAGCAAGGGATCGCGACGGCTGCGCGATCCCTCTCGCGCGCGGTCGCGACGTCCTCGCGGCGCTCCGCCCCAGGGGCCAGCGAGTTCGTGTCTGAGTTGAGCGTCCTCGACGCGGCGCGTCCTAACCGTGCCGTCGAGGCGGCGACATCGATGTCTCACCACAGTGGAATCCCGGCGCAAGTGTTCCGGTCAGCGTGCCGATACTCCCTGCAGTGGATGGACACACTCCGAGTCTTTCGAACAAAGAGAGAGCGCCATGGACAGCACACGGACAGCCCGCTACGACGCTTACAAGGCAGTTCGCGGTCTCGTTGAAGAACTCCGCAACGTGAAGCTGTTGGACGCCGAAGCCGACAGCATCCTGTGGGCAGCCGAAGGGCTTCTGCTCGCCAACTCCCCGACCGACGCTGAGGCCGTGGAGGCCCGCAAGGCGTTTGACATGCTGATGCGCGGCCTTGCCGCCGAGCGCTGGCAGCCCAATGGGCCGACGACTGCTGAGCTTCAGCGCGAGCGTCTGATCGAAGCGTTCGCCGAGTGCGCGCCGCTTGAAACCGTCCCGGCATCGGCCTAGAAGAGGGCCACCCCCGGGCGGCTCATAGCGACTTCTGCCCGCGGCCTAGGATCACGTCCGATGGCGACCAAACCGCTCCTGGATACCTACGGCCCGGGCGGCTTCCACATCCACTAGCAACTAGCCATCGTCCGTGCGCTCCGGCGGTGCGAGCGCTCGCATCTGCAAGAACGGCTGGTGGAGCGCGCACGGTCGCCGCATGCACAACATCGCTCCTTGTGGCTCGTTCTCGAGCAGGACACGGGGCGGTTCGCGGAGCGTTGGGCTGGCGGGCGGAGTCCGCTGCCAGCGGCGCGCTGTCGTTCGAGCGTCGTTCTACGGATCGCGCCCGCACCGAGAGCATGAGACGACGATGATGCGGACACGCCCTGAACAGGGGGTACGGTTAGCGAATCCGGGAGACTCGCCACCAGTTTCATGAAGACCTCGCTGAACTCGAGCGCCAGACTCTCGGTGGTCTTGAGCTGGTGATCGGAGCGCTCGACCGAGCGGTGGAGTCGGTCATCTACCAGGACATCGAACTGGCGTGCATGGCGATCGCCGACGGCGAGGGAATCGACCAGAGCTCGCTGGGGATTCAACAAGGCATCCTGACGGTGCTCGCACGCCAGGCACCGGTCGCGGGAGATCTGCGGATCGTGGCGGCGCTGCTGCACATCGCCCGCTGTATCGAGCGGATGAGCAACCAGTGTGTGACGATCGCCAAGCTCGTGCCGCTCTCGGGTCACGAGTCGCCAAAGGACAAGGACATCGTCGACGCGATCGGGCGCATGGGTGAAGTCGCTCGCTGGTTGGTGTCCCAAGCCAACGAGGCATTCGCCGCCCGCAACGTTGTCCTCGCTCAAGACATCGTCCGACAGGACATGGTGATCAATCGGCTCAATCGCGAGGTCTTCAGCCGCGCGGTCGCGATTGGCGACGAGTTCGAGCTGCGCGAGTGGGGGATGTTCATGGTCCTCGTCGCTCGCTGCCTCGAGCGCGTCGGCGACAACGCAGTCCAGGTCGCCGAGCAGACCGAATTCGTCGTGACGGGCTTGCTCGCCGAACCGACGAAGGCCTCACAGCCCACCGTCTAGCCAGCAGCGTGTAGCCGCCAACCCGCTGGCCCTCATCGGGCCGTGTTTCGTCGTCCTCCCGCGAACCGCGCCGCAGCCGACATGGATCGCCCCACTTTCTTTCGACCAACGTTCTACACCATCGGGCTGGGCCCCAAGCGGTGCGTTCCGCGTTGCGCGGCTGATGCCGGGCGTTGCTCGGCTACCGAAGCGGGGCTTCCCAGCGCGAAACGGTGTACGGGACGCCGACGGGTCCTCCAACGATAAAGATCGCGGTGTCCTCAGCGGTTGCCCGGGCAGCGCGGCGCAACGCCGGATCGCGCACGAAGACGATCGTCCCGGCCGGCGCGTCGATCGCCTCGCCCTCGACCGTGAAGACCGCGTGTCCGGTCATCACGGCGAAGAGCTCCTGGTGGCCGTGCGTCTGGTTTCCTCGTCGTCGGCCTCGTGATGCTCTTCGATCATCACGTCGCCGGCGTTTCCCGTCGCGGCGTTGACGCCGAACGCCCGGACGTCGAAATGACGACGGACGAGATGGAACGCGCAGTCGTTGACGTCCGGGTTGCCGGGGTCGACCTGGGCCAGGGTGTCCACGTCGGCCAGGCGCACGGAGCCGTACGGTGCGGTGCGGGGATCGCTGATGGCGCCGATACTTCCACAACAGCGCTCACACAGCGTCGGAACTGTGGCCATCGCCGGCATCGCGACGTTGCCGCGGATCGCCTGGCCGACGGGGCAGTCCCCCGGTCGCATCGTCCACCACGGCGCGCAGCTGGCTCTGTGCCGTGGGCGATGCCGCGCGCACCGCGCGGTCGCTCCCAGTCAGGCGATGCTCGCGGGCGAAGTAGGCGCCTGTCTGAGCGACATCCCGCGCAGGAATCAGGTGGTCCGCTGAGCCTTGGTCGGTGAGACGCGCTCGCCGTTGGCGTCGCACCCTCTCAGCGAGCACGCGGCGCGTACGGTGGTGGACCCTCCGGGCTCCGCGGCCAGTCATTGTCGGTTGGCGGCCTCAATGACGGAGCAGACGAATGCGGCCGCGTCGCGATTACGGCGCGATGGGCGGCGTCGATAGGGCTCAGGCGCAGGCTCTCCGCGCCAGAAGGCAAGGGCGTCCTCGATTAGCGCATGCCACCGAGGGTCGAAGGTCCCCAGCGCGTAATGCCCAGCGGCTTGCTTGCTTGCAATCGCACCGGTGGCGATCGTGTAGTGCAACCTTGGGGCCCCCAGCACCCCCCAAGCGGCGAACCGCCGGGGTAACGCGCGCTGGGTCGCGACGACGTTGCGCTGCGCGCGCCCCGTCCACCGGCGCCAGTAGCCGTTGAGATTCCCGAGCGTCCAAGAGCGCAACTGCGCATCGTCGAGGTGGATCTGCAGGCGGTCACGTTGCGGGCCGCGGACCGCGATCCCGTGGCCAGCGAGCGTGTGCCAGGTCACCGGGTTGACGTCGAGCCCGTCGCGTTCGGCAACCTTGAATCGGCCGGCGATGTGCCCGGCGAGCGGCGTGACCTCGAGCGGCGACCTCGACAGGTCGCCGCTTCTGAGGTAGATGCCGTTGCACACGAGCGGCCAGCGCCGCCGCACAGCGCCGTCGCGAACCAGCGCCGAACCCCAGCGACCGATGTGCACCGCCCGGACCCGCGCGAGCTCGCCGCGGCCGAGCTCACCGGCAACGACCGCCACGAAATCCAGATCGCTGCGTCCCACGCGGAAGGCTCCGAGGCACGCCGAGCCGACAACGTAGAACCCGTCGACCCGCCCGGGAACCGCGCGGTCCAGCCGTCCGAGCAGATCATCAACTGCCTCTCGCGCCGCAGCGGGCAACACGGCAGAAGTGTGACCGAACCGATCCACCCGCTTCCGCGCAACCCGACGTGCATCCCGTTCGCTTGACCTTTGGGCTTGTGCGACGAGGCGCCAGCACTGCGCACTCGTGCAATGCAATCCACGGCGCGTCGCTGCACCTCCCCTGGGCGATCTTCTCCGAGCCCGGACTCGACGGGATCGCAGCGCGGGGTCACTCGCCGACAAGCTCGTGAGCGGCGGTCTTATCGCTTCATCGGGATCCGCGATGACCAACACCCGCCCCCGCCAAGCTCGAGGATCGCTGCTGGCCTCGACAGGGCCCGCGCGATGACGGCCACACCGTCCTCGAGTGATTCGGGTGCCGGCGCGGTCAGCGTTCGCGCCGGCGATCCTGCGCAAATCCTCTACACAGCCCGTGCGCCCGCCGGGGCGTCCTAACGTGCAACTGCCACCGACCAATCGGCCCCGAGGCGAAGATTGATGTCCGCAAGCGCGACCGATCTGCGAGACAAGATCATCTCCAAGTCCCGGGCCGGGTTCGGCCTTCGAGACATCGAGGAGACGGTGATCGAGCCGGCCGCGCTCGATGAGGACGAACAGGCAGCACTGTGGCTGCTCGCGTGGTCTCTGCCGAGAACGCAGCAGCACGACTCGACGCGGCCAGTTTGAGGCCACCGTAAGGGGCGCTCGCCGCGTTCGGTCAGCCATCGGCTTGCGGACGTGGTCGTCGCGTTGGGCCATCCCTGACAACTTCCGCTCGTGGGAAGCGGGCGTGCAGGCGTCATCAGCGTCGGGCGATCGCTGGCACTGCAGCGCTTCGTCTGCTAGCTGCGAGGTCCGGAAGATCCCGTGGTCGTCCGCTGATGTCGGCGGGTGGCGGTCCGTTCGGTTCGCTGCAGGGCCACTGTCGTGCACCCTGACAGGAGTCTCGGGACGGGGCGCGCTCGGTGATGAGCAATCGGATTAGCTCACGAGACGTGGAACCCCAGCTGCGCCGCTGCGGCGCGGCCGTTCGCGTTTGCGAACAGCGTCAGCGTGTAGCGGCCTCGAGGGAGCGCGGTCAGCTTGATCGAGTCCGTCCCGCGCCATGCGGCGGCCCTGCGGTTGAGCACCCGGCGCCTGCCGCGCTGGATCTGCACGGTCACCGTCGCGTTCTCGCTGAGCCTGAAGCGGAGTGTCGCCCGGTTGCCAGCACGCGCGCCGAGCAGGCGGACGCGGGTGAGCCCGGGAGGCAGCTGCCCGACCGGGACGAGCGTCTGGTCCGCCGCCGGCCAGCTCATCGTCAGGACGTAATGAGACCCTTGGATGCTGACGCCCTCTCCTGCCGGAAAATCAAACTGCGGCCGACCCGCGATCCGGACGAACCCGGTCCCCTCGATCACATGGAAGAACATCCGGCCGTCCGCCCCGATCGATGCTGTGAATGCGCTCCCTCGGACGCCGGGAGAGGCTTCAGATCCAGCAGGCTCCACGAACTCGTGGTCGCCGCCAACCGCGCTGGTGGTCGCAGCCCAGATGTGGCCGAGCAGCAACTTGAACTCGTCGGCAATGCCGCGGGGGTTCTGCGCGAACGTGGTCTGTCCGTCGCACTGCATGCTGCTGTTGGGCGCGAGCTGGTAGACGCTGCCGTCAGGGAGCGTGATCTCGACCCGCGAATTGGCTCCTGTTGAAACGGTGTCGCCCGGATTGACGATCGTGCCCACGGGCGGCGCGTCGCCCTCGCTGGAGCTGACCACGCCGCACGGTAGCGAGATCTTGATCGTCCCGGTCCAGTTCAGGCTCATCGGGCACTGGCCCTCCGGAAGCCCGAACTGATCCGCGCACGAGGACGGCAGCTCCTGCGGTGCGTCCGCGTTGCTGACAGCCTTGGTGAAAGCCTTGGTGAACGTGCCTGACTTGAGCGCGTCGGCGGGAACGGAGATCCGCGCGCTCAGTACGTCCGGCAGCGATGGTCCGAATGCCCCGGCCAGGTTCGCGGCGTCCGCGCTCAGGTCGATCGAGTCTCGGAGAGGGTCGGTGCCCTGGCAGTTGATCTGACCAGCGTTATTGTTCTGGTCCACGGCGGTGATCGACTGGACCGTGAGTGTGCCACCCGAGTCGGTTGCTACCGGCGCTGGCGCCCCCGGAGCGAGGGGGAGCGGTCCGGTGCAGTCGGCAGTGTCAAGCCCGATGCTGGAGAAGTGAAACGTCCCGGGCGGCGGAGCGGTCGTCTGGCCGACCTCGCCGGTCGCGGAGGCACCCGTTGCCTGGAACGCGATCGACCCGTCGGGCTGGAGCTCGCCGACGTATGTCGTGCTCCACTTGAGCTGGACGTCGGCGTGCTCCGGCGTCTCGGTACCGGCGCCGTTGGTCGCCGAGAACGTTCCCGATCCATCGAACTCCATGACCACCTTGAGCGGCTCCGACGCCCACGACGTCGGCGCGACGCCGAACCCGAGGACAAGAATGCTCGCTACCAGCGACCACGCCAGTCGCCCGCTCACACGCCCCGAAGCTCTCATAGCCTCGCCTTCCGTCCGTTTGCTCCCCGATCCGCGCGCAGGCTAGCACGCTCCCAGCGCTGCCCACCACATGTCGGATGTGCACGAGAGAAGGAATGGCGATCGCACGGGCCAACGGCAGGCTCAGAGGCAAGGCGCCCAAGCTGAGCACCCGCCAACGCGTCCACGTCCTGGGCTCGCCCAGGCAGGCGAGCACACGATCGCTGAGCTCGCCGAGCTGTTCTCGGTCAGCCGCGCGACGATCTACCGCGAGATCGCCCGAGCCCGCCACGACCCAACCTGACGCGACCACGACGGCCGCACAGCGGTTGCCCAAACCAGCTTCGACCGCTGGAAGAAGCACCGCCGAGCAGCGTCCACGCGGACGCCAAAAGCGTCCGTTGGTCGATCGGCTTGTGCGACGGAGACCTGCCATCCGCGCAATGGGCGGCGGCTCCGGGCGAGTCAGGTGCGATGCGCGCGGCGCGACCGAAGCGGGTCTCGACGACCGGCATTGCTCGCGACCTGTTCGAGCGTTGCGGCGACTTCGGGGACGGGCTCCGTCGTCACGATCTCGCGATCCGCGCCCGCACGCAGCAGCGGCTCGAACGCCGCGAGGTCCTTGGCGATTTTCGTCCGGTCTTCCACCGTGGAGCCGAACGGATTCGCCCGGTCGGCGACTCGATCGAGGATGACGTCGACCGGCGCGCTCAGCAGCACGACAGCGTCGAAGCGGTCATAGACAGCGCCCTGATTCGCCACACAGCCGGCGATGAAGAGCCACCCCGTGCGGTGGCCGTCGATGAGCGTCTTGATCTGTTCGAGGTCCCAGACCGGCTCAGGCCCGCCGACAGTGTGGGTCTCGACGATCCAACCGGGATCGTCGGTGTCAATGACGCGGTGCCCGCGGCGTTTCAGTTCGGCGAGCACGGTCGACTTTCCGCTGCCTGACATGCCGGTCACCAGCACGACCGACCGCCTCGAAGCACCATCGGTTTGCTCTGCCGGACTGTCGTACATGCCGATGACAGCTTGAACGATCTTGTCCCGCTCGAGGCTGGAGACGGCCGCTTCAGTCATCCTGCGCGAGATCCGCGCAACTCAGGTGCACGGTTTGGCTGGAAGCGCTGATCGCCGCCAGACGAAACGACGTTTTCTTCGTAGCCAGCTTCGCCTCGCCTGGAGCCCGCAGCCGCCTCGGATGACCGGCGGCGGTCCCGTTGTGCGACGCGGCGAGGCCGTCAAGGAACGGCCGCAGAGGACGCTAGGGACCGTCCGCTGGTCGATCCTGCGTGAGACGCCCCCTCGGTCTGATCGTCACGGTCGCGGGCGAGCAGCTGGGGTGGGGCCGCTCACGATGACTGGCCTTTATGCGGGCCCGCGCGAATGGCTGGCGGGGGTGGCAGACTCTGAAGCACGACCCGTGCGGATCAGGCGATGAGTCCGTGCCAGCCTGCGACCCTTGAGGGATATCACCGTGACGCACCGCTCCGTAGAGCCAGATCCCGACTCGCCGGCCTCAGGGCCTGAGCCCGGCAGGGCGCTCGCGGGTGCAGACGTCGGCGACGGCGAGTGGGACGAGCGGTACGGGAGCACTGACCAGGTGTGGAGCGGTCAGCCGAACGCGACGCTCGTGGCTGAGGTGGGCGGCCTGTCGCCGGGGCGGGCGCTTGATGTCGGCTGCGGCGAAGGCGCCGATGCGATCTGGCTGGCCGGCCAGGGCTGGCAGGTCACCGCGATCGACGTGTCCACGGTGGCGTTACAGCGTGCCGAAGCTGCTGCCCAGAACGCGGGCGCACACGTGGAGTGGATGCACGCCGGGCTGCTGGACGCGCCGCTGCCCCGAGGCGCGTTTGATCTGGTGTCCGCCCAATACCCGGCACTGCTGCGCACCCCGGCCGACGAAGCCGAACGCGCGCTCCTTGCTGCTGTCGCTCCCGCAGGACACCTGCTGGTGGTGCATCACTTGCTCACCGACGCTGCGATCGAAACGGCCAAGGCTCACGGTTTTGACCCGACCGACTACGTCAGCCCGCGCGACGTAGCCGCCCTCCTGGATGAGGGTTGGCAGGTCGCGTTTGACGAGCGGCGACCCCGCGATCTGAGCACCGGAGCGGGCGCTCACCACACCCACGACGTCGTACTCCACGCCCAACGCGTGGCCTAACGATCGCGCACAATGCGTCGTCGCTTGCGACGCGGCGACGCCAGCAGGGAACCGCCGCAGAGGACGCGCGTGACCGTCCCGCTCATCGATCGGGTTGCGGACGCTCAGCTGTACACCGTCAGGCCCTTCTCGCCGCGCGCTTAGCAGGACGGTCCGTTGGAGCAACAAGACACTCATTCCGCGAGGAACGCGGGTGCGACCGAGGTGGCGTTTGCGCTCAGGGGGCGTCCTGCTGGTTTGCGGCGAACCACGTATCGAAGTCGGCCTTCCCGATTCGGGCGCCCTCGCCCGGCGTCAGCTCGCCGCCGTGCAGCTCCGTGCCGTAGTACCGGGCGTGCGGGTCAGCGATCACTACGCGGCTATCGCCGGTTGCCGCGAACAGCCGTCGCGCCCAGGCGTCGATGCCCAGCGCCTCGGGTCCTCCCAGCTCGATGCGGCCGCCGACCGGCGCGCTGATCGCGAGCTCGGCCACTGTCGCCGCGACGTCGTTGGCGGCGACGAACTGGATCAGCCCGGTCGATAGCCGGACGCTGTCGCGCTCGGCGCCGGCCTCGACGATCTGGGACAGGAACTCGAAGAACTGCGTGGCACGCAGGATGGTGTAGGGGATGGCCCCAGCCTCGATTTCGGCCTCTTGGGCGACCTTGGCGCGGAGGTAGCCGCTGTCGGGCAGGCGGTCGGCGCCGACGATCGATACCGCAACGTGGTGGCCGACGCCAGCATCGCGCTCGGCCGCCAGCAGGTTGCGCGACGAGGTGGTGAAGAACTTCATGACCGCGTCGTCGTCCCAGACCGGCGCGTTGGAAACGTCGACGACTACGTCGGCGCCGACCAGCACGTCTGTGAGGCCCTCGCCCGTGATCGTGTCGACGCCCGTAGCGGGCGAGGCCGGCACCGGATCGTGCCCTTGTGCGACCAGCCGGCTGACGACGTTGCGGCCGATGAGCCCGCTCCCACCGATGACCACGATCTTCATGACACTCCTTCCTGTTTGGGAGATGTCCACAGGATCGCTGACGAGCTCTGAGTGCGAAACAGCGACCCAGGCGTCGTAAGCGATCGAGGTGCGATTGTGCACTACGCTGCGTGGATCAGCCCTCCCGCGACCCTGCTCATGTGGTTTCAGCTGCGCTCGCCGGAGCTGGCCGAGGACTTTGAGCGTCTGATGGCAGGGGATCGTGACATCGTCCGCGGGTCGCTGGACACGGTGTCGGACTGGCGCCTTACACGACCGGCGGATGTACCCGGACAGGCCATTGGTCAAGCCGATTACGTGTTGATCGCCGAGATCGTCGAAGTGGGGCGCTTCGAGCAACAGGGGAGCGAACACGTTCAACGCTTGGCGGATGACCTGGAGCATCTCGTTTCGAGCCGGGGGATGCTGATCGTGCGCCCAATCCTTTGAAATCCGCGGTCGGTCGAGGGCGATCACACCCGCACCTAAGGGCTCCGCCAAGCTCGACATCACCTGTGCAACCAGCTTGGCCGGGTTCCGCCAGACACCTCAACACGTGGCAGATCGCCGATCCGGGCGTTGGTCGGCATCGGTTGTACCAGCGCAGAGACCCTGACATGCTTGACCAATGCTGCAGACGAGTTTGCGAGGGGGGGTTGCGGGCGCGGTCGCGGCGGTGGTGATGACGCTGGAGCAGCCACTCGACAAACGCCTCTTCGACTCCAAGTACGACGACGTCGAGATCCTGGGCAAGCTCTTTACGCGTGGCGACCACTGGCGACCCCTCGGCTTCACGCTCCACGTGCAGAACGGCGCGATCTTGGGCGCCGCGTACGCGCGGCTCAAGCCATGCCTGCCCGGGCCGGCGGTCCTCCGTGGCCTGCTGGCGGCCCTCATCGAGCACGTCGTGGCATGGCCGTTGACCGTGGTGTTCGACCGCTACCACCCTGCTCGAAAGGAGCTGCCGAAGCTCGCGACCAACCCTCGAGCCTTCGGCCAGGCGACGATCCGACACGCAGTGTTCGGGATCGTCCTGGGGCTGCTCGAGGACGCGCTCAGCGACCCAGCGCGTAGCTCACGTTGAGCCGGCGGGCTCATCGCTTTCGTCCGCCTGCCGGGCGACCGGGCAGATCCTCGCGCGCTACGGCTTTGAGCCCAGAGGGACTGATCGATCGCATGGGAGGCAGTCCTTGACGGGCGGATTGGACCGTTACGGCGGGCTGTCCGCCCTCACACGAGCTAGGAGCAGCGGCGGCAAGCCGTGGCGACGTCGAGCTCTGCGGTGAGAGCCCGATCCAAATCACACAACTTCCTATCGGCGGCACCTCACCGGTGCACTGGCTGGTGAACATCCACTGAGTCCCCAGGGCGGCGCGGCGCGCTGTAGCGTTGATGTCCCGACAAGAGGATTCGACTCCATGGCTGCAACACCGAACATCGTCCTTGTTCACGGAGCCTGGGCAGACGGCTCCTGCTGGAGCAACGTCATCCAGCACCTGCAAGCCGACGGCTACAAGGTCACCGCGCCTCAGCTGCCGGAGACCTCGCTTGCAGATGACGTCGCGAGGGTCCGCCACCTGCTCAGTCGCCAAAACAACCCGACGATTCTCGTCCGCCCACTCTTACGGAGGTCAGGTGATCACCTCCTTGGGCACCGACGCACCGAACGTCGTCGGCCTCGTATACATCGCGGGCTTCGGCCTCGACGAGGGCGAGTCGATCGGCGCCCTGCTGCAGCAGGCTCCTCCGACCCCGGCGTTGGGGGATATCGATGTCGACTCGAAGGGCTTCGGCTGGATCCCCGAGGACGGCTTCCTCGCCCACTGTGCCCCCGATGTCGACCCAGTCAAGGCGAAGGTCATGTGCGCCGTGCAGCAGCCGCTGCACACCTCCAGGTTCGATGACGTGATGGGCGTCCCCGCGTGGAAGTCACTGCCCTCGTGGTATCTGGTCGCTCAGAACGACCAGGTGATTCCGCCCGATGCCGAGAGGCAGTTTGCACAGCGGATGGGAGCCGACACGATCGAGGTCGCCAGCGGGCACTGCGCGATGATCTCCCACCCGGAGGACACTCACGAGCGCATAGTCACCGCGGCGAACGCCACCGCCGTGGCTGCGTAGGGACAGCGCCCGCCGTGCAGCGGAGCAAGCCGGGTACTTGTGTCCCTGGAGGCGGCGGCCGGCCATCCGAAACCCTCGCGGGTCCAACGATAGGCGGCGAGTCGCTGTGGTCGCGGCTCGCGGGATGAGCGGCGACTTTGGGCGCTGCCGCCGCTCGCAATCGATGCCGCTCCCGCACATATGCAAACCACTCCCCCGTCAACATCGGAGACCCGCGCGAACATGAGGTGTCGACCCGGCTTTGACCAGCGACGTGCTCGTCTCCAAACTCGAGACACGACGCACCGTCCGCTTCCCGACTGAGACACCTGCGAATGAGCTGGGCGGCGATGCCATTTCGTCGCACGCGGCGGGTTGGACTTTGGTGGACTTCCGTACCGTTCCGATCAGTGACGGCGCACACACCTTCTCCGTCGTGTTCGAAGATGCTGGCTACGGCCTGGGTGTATGCCCACGTGCCTGAGCTGCCGGAGGCGCACACGCAACGGTGAGACGCTCGACGGGGAGGTGAGATGGTCCGTGATGCGATCGCGTTGGTGCTTACCGGGCGGCGTCTATCTGGGAACCGATCCCGCCGCCGGCTGGGCGCTTGTCGAGTCGTGCCGTTCATGCTGCTGATCGAGACACCGGGAGCGGGGTCAGCCGTTGATGCCGTGCCACGGGGCGACTTCCACCCGGCGCGCGCCCCGCCTGCCCGACAGCCGAATCCGCCGGACCGCGAGATCGTCCGCGGTGCTCGTCTCGTGTAGTCGGCCAAGCGGGTTGACGCGCACGACGATCTTGTAGGTCCCGTTCGGGACGCTCGTGATATCGAACGCCTGACCCGCGACAGACTGCACATAGGTGTCTCCCCAACCTGCAGGCAGCTGCTCGCGGATCCAGATCGCTCCGGGCTGGAACAGATCGCACACGGTTCCGCCGAAGCCGAGCGCGAGCTGCGACTCCTGCGCGCCGGGCATTGTGAGATCGACTGGATCGGTGGGAGCGATGCAGAAGGATTGCTTCTGACTGATGATGGTCCGTGACTTGCCCACCAGCTCGTAGGAGGCGAGTTGCCGCAGGTGCCAATGGTTATGCCCCGAGCGATCGTCATATTGAAGCGTTCCGGCGGGCGCACGTCCGACCACGTTCCCGGTTGAATCGAAGAAATACTCGTAGGCGTCCATTAGATCGCCGTGCGCTCGCCGAAAGCCCTCGATCGAAAGCTGCGCGGGTCCGGCGTTCCAGATCGTCGCGCTGAACGTCAAAAGGTCACGGAGCGGGCGCCGACCGGGTCCGCCAGTTCTGCTGATCGGCACGGGCGCGCCCGGACCGGCGACCGGCACGCCGACCGACCGACGTGGCCGGCGAATTGCGATTCCCCATGCCGGCGCGGCCACAAGATTCGGCATCGACGCCGGCACAGGAGCTGTTACCGTCGGGACCACTTGAGGGCCGCTAGCGTCGCCCGCGTCCTCTGGTTTGCGACTCCGGGGCGGGCCCACGGGCGGGCGGACGCGCGGCGGCGCCGAGTACAGCACTCGCATCCCCACCCTGGCCGCCGCCTGTCCGGCCGCAATTCCGAACAGCTTTCGGTACTGACCGGTGATGCTCACGATCGCGGTGTATCGGCCAGGCTTCAACGAAACCCAGCCATGGCGCGAAGGCGCCAGGAAACCTGGCGGAAGCGGGCCGGGGGGAAGAGCGCCGATGGGGAGGCCCGAGACGGACCCGGACCCGAGGATTGGGGGGACCGCCCAGCCTGCGTCGATGCCCCACACCTCTCCTCGGACGAACGGAAAACGGCTGAATCCCTGGCAGAAGCTCAGATAGGTTGGATTGAGCGGGCCGGTGTCATTGACCCGGGACGCCTGGCCATCCGGACAGAAGGTCACCTGGCGCCGAGCCGCGATGTGGCCGTGAGCATCATCGAACTGGACGCTGAGGAAGCGCTTAAGTCCCTGGATTGGATCGACTAGTCCGCCCGGGACGGGGCGCAGAGGGGCGGCCGTCGCCGAGTCGACTTGGAACGCGGTCCAAGCACCGTAATCGGGCCGCTTGACGTCGATCTGAAAGCCGCCGTTGACGGAGGCGATCCACAACCCGAGATCGGCCGTCCCAAAACGCAGGTCGTTTTGCGTCACAGTTACCCGCCGGGCGCTGCCAAACAGCCGCAACGACGGCCGGACCGCCGCGATCGCCGAACGCGCGCACGCGGCCGATACCGCCAGCGTCACGGCGGGGACCGTCAACGCAGCGGATATTTGATGCCAGCGCATATGACGCATGAGCGCGCCTCCCTTGACGCCGCCTCTAACCCAGAGCGGCACTCGAAATTCTGAGTTCATCAACGACGTCGATGCCCCCCGTCCTCACCGCCGCGCACACGATAGCCCCGCTCCCGGCCGTTGTCGAGATCGACCGAACTTATGCACGAGGTCTGCCACGCGACGATCCGGGATGCACGGCAGAGAAGCCACGCTCGCGTGTGATGACACGCCATGGTCGAGCGACACGGCCGGTTCACGCGCGACCATCTCGCCCGATGCGCGTCTCATCGATCGTATGCGCACGAGGTTCGTGACTGAGATGGCCATGGCGCCGACGTCGCTGGCCTTCAGCGCCTCCCAGCCGTCTCATTCATAGATCGCGCAACGACACTCCGGCAGCCACCGAGCTCCAGGTCTGGATCATGAACGCCGACGGCTCGCCCCCCGCGAGCTCACCACGGCCCCGGGATTCATACTCAAGCTCGTGGGGCTCGAGAGCATCTGCGGCGGAATGGGATCGTTCATAGACTTCCGGCCCTGAGCTTGCCTGACACTGACCCGAGCGGGACCATCGGCCTGATCACAGTGGTGAAGTTGTGGCGGCGCGTCGGGCCGATCTCGACGACTGGGAATCTTCTGGTCTACGAGGACTGCCTTGTGTTCGCGACCGTCGGCGCGCGGAAGGAAGGCTGGTTGGGCCAGATCGCCGGTCGCTCGAGCACGCGCGATGCGCAGTATCGTCGGATCGGGCAGGAGCAGGCAACGCTCGAGCCGCAGCGACTTGCGCTACGCAGCACCCGCAACATGCTCATCCACCGCGACCGAGTGCACCACGCGACGCTCAGCCAGTCGCGGGCGAGCGCCGCGGGCGGCAGCGACGATCTGGTCGGCGGCCTGCTGAGCCTGATCGCCGACATTGGCGCTCCCACGGAGCAGGTCCGCTCCATCGCGTTGCAAGGCGTCCGTGCGAAGGTCACGATCCAAGGGAACTGGGGCGCGCCGGAATGCGAGTGGTTCCAGCGCGCTCTCGGAGACAAGCTGGTGGCCTCGCGCTCTTGACGCGCGCCGTGCGCCGCTGGCGCGTTCCTCGGCTCGCTTCCGGTGGATGGTGCACTGGGGAAGCGGTCGAGCGAGCCGTGTCTGTCAGGATTGGGCTTGCGAACACGCGTAGTGCACTCCGGCGTTGGGTCGTGCTGCGGTTAGTCCCGAGTTCGGCGCGAAGCGGGCCGCACGCGGCGCCGTAAAGGTGCTTCTCTAGGCGGCCGGGTGTGCCCGAGGTCGAGTGTTGCCAGTCGCATGATGTTGCGGACGTGGCATCAGTTCAGTTGTGAGACGCCTTGAGCGGAAGAGTTCGGCCGCCCGCGACGCCGGCAATCTTGTCTCTGTCAGCGATCGGCTTGTGCGACGACACCGGCTTCCCCGCCCCTTTGCAGACCTAGTTACGCGCGCTGATACGCGAAAGGAGGTGTCGGCTGCTCGCCGATGGTCCTTCACGGCAGCGTTGGAAGCGGCACAGGGCGAAGCGAATGTGCGAGGTAGGGAGGCGGACCCGGGTGCAGACCGGGGCAATCACGGGCGCGAAGCCTGGATGAGACGGTCAGGCTGGGCGGCACTACCCAAACCGAGGAGATCCACATGTCTGCCACGACCGAGCAGTTAAGCGCCACGGCGATTCGTTCGTTTCAGGTTGAATTCCCTGAAGAGGCATTGGAGGACGCACGTCGCCGCATCGCAGCCGTGCGGTGGCCGACGAGGGAGCTGGTCGTGGATCGCTCGCAGGGGGTGCAACTGGCGACGCTACGGGCGCTCGCCGAGTACTGGGCGAACGATTACGACTGGCGCGGGTGCGAGGCGCGGCTCAACGCGCTGCCGCAGTTCAAGACCGAGATCGACGGGGTGGACGTCCACTTCATCCACGTGAAGTCGCGGCACAGGAACGCGCTGCCGCTGATCATGACGCACGGCTGGCCCGGTTCGGTGATCGAGCTGCTCGACACCGTCGGCCCGCTAACTGACCCGACCGAGCATGGCGGCCGCGCGGAGGACGCGTTCGACCTCGTGCTCCCGTCGCTGCCCGGTTATGGCTTCTCCGCCGAGCCGGCCGAGGTCGGCTGGGACCTGTTCCGGACCGCACGGGCCTGGGCCGAGCTGATGCGCCGTCTCGGCTATACCAGCTATGTCGCCCAGGGCGGCGACGTCGGCGCCGGCGTCGCCGACGCGATGAGCCGTCTGGCGCCCGAGGGCCTGATCGGCGTCCATACGAACCTGCTCGTGCCTGCGCTCAACGACCCCGCGGCCCTGCCGGCGGGCACCGAGCAGGAAACGGCGGCGCTCGCCGCGATCAAAACCTTCGGGACGAGCGGCAACGGATACTTCGTGGAGCAGTCCACGCGGCCCCAGACCATCGGCTACGCGTTGCTGGACTCCCCCGTCGCACTTGCGGCGTGGATGGTGGACCACGACACGGACGCTTACTACAAGATCGCGGGCGCCTTCACCGACGACAAGCCGTCGGGCAACCTTACCCGCGACCACATCCTGGACAACATCACGACCTACTGGCTGACCGGCACCGGCGCTTCGGCAGCTCGGTCCTACTGGGAAGCCTACGGGCCAGACGCCCCCGCGGCCGCGCAGAAGCCTCTGCCGGCATCGTCGATCCCGTTCGCCTTCACGACGTTCCCGGGCGAGATCTGGGCGACGCCGCGCAGCTGGGTCGAGCAGGCCTACCCCAACGTCACGTACTTCAACGAGGTCGACAAGGGTGGCCACTTCGCCGCATGGGAGGAGCCCGAGCTCTTCAGCACCGAGATGCGCGCGGCGTTCAAGTCGCTGCGCGGAACGGAGCCGAGATAGGCACCACGATTTACACAACCAGAGATCAAGTTTCGGGACCGGCAACGCTCGCGGCAGCCGCCGATCGGGCAGGCTTGAGCGTGGGAACCGACGACGAGCGATCCACTTGCGGACGAGCCGTGTCGATCAAGCGGCTGCCCGGCGATAGGGTTGCCTCCGGCATGCCCGCATCGGAGATTCCCCGGCGCGACGTGGATTGGGTGTTGCTCGCCGCGAGCGAGGACGGCAGGAGGTTGGTCAAATGATGGCGCTCTGGTGTGGGAACAAGTCGCGGCGACAAGTCCCACCGCCGATCGGTACCGCCTCTACTGTCCCATGTGTGAGCAACCCCACGAACGACCAACGGTTCGTTCACCCACCACAGCGGCTCGAGTCTCGGCGCCCGCGCCGACCGACGCACGCTTGGCAATCCGTATCGCCAGGCAATTGCGGCGGGAAAGTCAAGGACGTCCGATCCGATCCCTTCAGTCACGTACCTGAAACGCCTATCCGGCGTGGCGGTCACCGCCGATGCTCTCGCGGCCTTGGCCAACGGAAAAGAGGGCGGTGTCACCAAGTCCGCTCCACCAACCATGCTCTGTCAATCGGAGCGCGGCGAGAGGCCTGGTTCACGGACGAGCGTCCACGCAAGTCGACGGACTGTCTTGCTGGGACTGGCTCGCAGGACCCACAGCCGACGGCTGTGGGTCCTGTCTGGAGTTCCAACAGCCCTCCACGGAAGGACAACAGCCTGAGCGCCTGATCGGCACCCGCGGACCCAGCAACCTGATCCTCGCGACACTGCTCGCCGGGATCCTGACCATGACCGCGTGCTCATCGAGCATCGGCAAACCGGCCGCCACGGGTTCCCCCACGACGGTCGTTCCAGGCCACGAGGCGTCGGTTCCTCGACGCCTGCCGGATCGTCGAGAAGTTCCCGACGATCCGGACGGGAACGGTTACGGCCGACGAGGTCACGATCGTGGCCGACCCCGAACAGGTCCCGGAGACGGTCGTCGACCGGCTAGAGAAGGGCGACACCTTCTACGCCGGCGGCAGGCTCCAATGCGGCAACCGCACCTACTTCTGCCCAGCTCAGGCAGACGCTCGTGCGCGCATGTTGCACAGCCCGCTGAGCGATGACCCCCCGATCGGCTGCCTGCAAATCGCGGGCAACACGAGTCATGCCGGCTGAACAGGGCCTACAAGTACCCGAAAGATTGTGATTCCGGCATGTGTGCTGGACATAGGCGGAGTGTGAGCGAGATCGAGCGTCGTCGACGGCTGGAGCAGTTGTTCGTTGACCATTCAGCGGCGGTGCGCGCGTACGCAGCGCGGCGGATCATCGAAGGCGAGGCGGATGACGTGGCGAGTGAGGTGTTCGTCGTCGCTTGGCGACGCCTTGACGACGTGCCCGAGGACGCGCTGCCCTGGCTGCTGGCGTGCGCAAAGCGGGTCGTTGCCAACCGGTGGCGCAGCAGCCGCCGGCAGGCGGCGTTGCGGGAGCGTCTAGGCTGGGAGCGGCCCCACGTTCTCCCAGCGGGCGATGGTGATTCGGCGCTCGGCGAGGCGTTCGCTTCGCTCAGCATGGCTGATCGCGAGGTGCTGATGCTGGTGGCTTGGGAGGGGCTTGATCCTCGGCGGGCGGCGATCGTGGTGGGGTGCTCGCACAGGGCGTTCGCGATGCGCCTGCATCGCGCTCGGCGTCGCCTGGCAACGGCGATGGGACGCCTTGCCCCGGCACGGTCCGATTCGATGGAGGCAGTGCGATGAATGATCTAATTGACAGGCTCGCGGCGGCAAACCCCGTCCTCGAGGACCAGCGGCCGCCAGTCGAGGACGTCTGGCGCAAGATCGCTGAGGCCCCGGCCCGGCGCCCAGGCTGGAGGCGCGCCGCGACACGCGTAACCCTAGGAATTGCGGTCGCGGTCCCTGTCCTGGCGGTGCTCATGATCGCCCTGTCCGTGAGAGGCGTCCACCGGCACGTCCCGCAACCCGCCGCGGGCGGCGCTGCCGGCGCCCACTCGACGCTTGACCACACCGCACAGCTGATCGCAACGCGAGCGCTGGCGGGTCGTTCAGGCTCGATTGTCGTGTTGAACCCGCAGACCGGCGCGGTCGAGGCGCTCGCCACGGCCGGCACCTCGCGGACCGGCTCAGGGGTGCTGCTGCCGCCCGCCGCGACGTTCGACCTGGTCACGGCCGCAGCGGCACTAGACAGTGGGCGCTACGCGCCCAACTCCCGAATCTCCGGGCGGTCGCCGCAGATGATCTCCGGATCCCGGGTGAGCAACGACAACGCTGAGAGCTTCGGCCCCGTCACGCTGGGCGACGCGCTCAACCTGTCTGTCAACACCGTGTTCGCAAGGGTGGGCGTCGACCTCGGGGCGAGGACGATTACGACCTACATGCAGCGCTTCGGCTTCTACTCCTCGCCAGGTGTGCCCGGGCAGCCGGTGAGTGGTGCGCTCGCTGACGGAACCCTGGCGCTGCCCACCAGCGGCCGTGTCCCGATCGGCCCGCTCGCAGCCGGGCAGGGCAACCTGGCCGCAACGCCCTTGCAGATGGCGATGGTCGCCGCGACGGTCGCCAACGCCGGCCTGCTCGCCAGGCCCCATCTCTCACTCCAGACCAAGCCGGTCCCCCAACAATGGGTGATCTCGCCACACACAGCGCACGCGCTAACGCAGATGCTCCGACAGGTCGTCCTCCACGGCACCGGCACCGCCGCCAACATCCCCGGACTGCAGATCGCCGGCAAAACGGGCACCACCCCCAACGATCCCGGGATGCGCAACACCGTTGCCTGGTTCATCGGCCTCGCGCCCGCCAAGCACCCAACCATCGCGATCGCCGTCGTCCTGCTCGACCCCCACGGCGGCTACGGCGGCACCGTGGCCGCACCGATCGCCACCCAGATCATCCACAGCCTGCTGAACACCCATCACTGAACCCGCGCCTCCAACACTGCGCGGGCCTGGCCCCACCGCGAATCCCCTTCGAGCCCGGGTCGATCGCGGACTGGCGCCGCATCTCGGGGACGTCTCCCTTAGTGCCAAATTCTGTTCCGATCCTCGCCAGACCCTTGAGCACGAGCGGCGACGACTGGAACGAGATCGCACAGAAGCTCTCGCGCTACGCGTACTGGGAGTTTGAGGACTACCGCGACAGCCTTTCCTGAGAATCCTCCGCCGACGCGCGCGAAGGACATCTCGTTCGCTCGTGATCCGGCGCTAAGCCACGTTGTTCATAGAGCGTTCGCGTTGTGCGACGCCGGCTTGGCCGATCAGCACGCCCGATCGGACGTTCTCGGCGTGCGCTGGTCGATCGGCTATCGGGCGCGCTTCCGGATCTCGATCATCCGGAAGCGACTGCCGGCGAGTTGCATGCTCGCGAGCCGGGGAGCGTGGCCCTCACGTGGCGTTAGTGTTGGGCCATGGCTGGTTGATGAGGGCGGCGGCTACGCGACGCCCGAAGAGGCGTCCTGCTCGGACATCCCCCCGCGATGCGTGAGCGCAGCAGACGGCAGCCAGGCTTGACGTGGCCTGGTGAGCGTGGTGAGCACGGTCGAGTCAGCATACGAGAGGACGGTTGCCGAGAAGACTGCTCGGTTCTGGTCGGTGAATCGTCGCGGAGGGCCGACCGGCCCGATGCCACACCTGATCCGCGACCTCAACGAGGGGATCGTCGACTTCGGGTCTCGCCGCGCAATCGTCCGCGTCACCCAGCGAGATGGAAGGCTGGCCGGTCGTGCCCGGAGATTCGGGTTTCGCTCGCCGCCCGCGGCGGGCTACATCTTGTTCGACGACACGTCGATCTCGGCCTGGGATGAGGGACGCTGGACCGAACCGAGCGTCATGTTTCAGCCGGGTGTCCCCCGACTTCCGCTCGGACTTGGCTTCCTTGACCTACTCTCCAGCGGTCGACTAGCCATTGTCGCCGAACACGGTCGCGAGCTCGTCCACGGCCTGCCCGCTGAGCGCTACGAGATCACGCTCGACGTCGACCACATACCGTGGCCGGAGCCCGGCGTCTACTCGGGCAAGCACCGGCCGCGTCTCGTGCGGCTGACGAGACGGATCGCGCCCCCAAAATCGATGCAACGCGGTGTGATCCCGGCCGAAGTGTGGCTGGACGGGCACGGCCGCCTCGCGCGATTCAGCTACTCCGACGTGTCCAAGGAGCACCGCAATCACGACGCAGTACCGTGGCGGACCATCGAGTTGTGGGGCTTCGGGCTACCAACAGAGATCGAGGACTGGCGTTCGGAACCTGATCCCAGCACACTCAAGGACGCGTTCGAAGCCTGAGCCTGACCACCGGACGCCGAGAGTCCCGCAGCCGCGACAGCCCGTGTTCGATCAACGCGACAGCGTGCGCGCGACTCTGAGACTCTCCTCCGGTGCGAGTGGTCATCCGACAAGCGACGCCGGCGGACGCTGGAGCGGTGGCAGAGCTGTATCTGCGTGATGTGGAGCGTGCGTTCAACGTTGGGATCTGAGACGCCTGCCCGATGGTCGGACGCAAGGCCATTCGCAACAGCGGTCAGCGGGCGGTGATCGATGCTCGAACGCCCTCGCGCTCAGTGGGGCCGATCGAAGGATCTCGCGACAGCGAGCGCCTGACGGACCACCTTCGGTGAGGCGCGGTCGCCCACGAGAACGTTTACCTGGTAAAGCGTCCCGCCGAGCAGAACCTGGGCGGCGGTGCCTCGTCCCGTGAAGCACTCAAAGCTCGGCCTGCGCACCGCCACGAGCTTCTTTAGTGGCCCTCGCCCCGGGCTGGTCGGTGCACCGCCAGCATCCGCAAGCGATCTCCATCCGACCGCGACCACCACGGCACCTTCGGCCGGAATCCGGTAGGCGGCGATCTCGCAGCGAGACGCCTTCGCGCGCACGCCGGCCGTCCCAACTACCACCACGGTGCGCGGGTCGGTTACCGGCCCGGCACTCGCTGGCCGAACCGCCTGCCAGCCCTTCGGAACGGTGACCTGGGCATCGTGGGCGGCGATCACTCGAACGCTGGAGCCTCCGCATCCGCCAAGGACCGGGAGCAATGCAAGCAGCAACACGACCGTTCGATGCATCTGGATTGGCATACGACGCTCCTGGTCGGCGAAGTCCCGGCGCGCGTCGCCGCCACGCTGACGGCGACGGCTCGCGCGCGTGACCCGCAGCCGAGCTTGTCAGCTGCCGGTGGCCGGGCCGGTGCGCGCACCGTGGGTGCGCCACAGCGGCCGACTCCTCGCCGCACGCCGCGACATCACCCACATACGCTTGACCTGCGCCAACCACCACCTGCCCCCCGAGGACGCCCCCGCGTCACCAGCGATTCGCGAAGGATGTCGGGGGTCGGGAGGCGACGCTCCCGGTTGTGACATCCTTTGGCCACGAATGCCTCTACCGACGACGATCACGGGCAGCACTGCCCGCTTTCCGCTCCTGAGCGCGCAGAGGAGAGAAGTCGACCGTCGTGACCGACGTGATCCTGACGAACTCAGAGCAGTTGTCGGGCGACTGGGGTGCGCCGCGGATTACGCCTGGTGGCGCCACGACGGCGAGTAGCTGCTCTGGGTCGAAGGCGGCAGTTCAATCGACTGCTCGGTGGGCGACGACGCGGCAACCCAGGACACCGGATCTGCGTGTCTTACAGACGATGGCGCCAAAGCATCAGCTCTAGGATCCTGACATGCCGCTTGCGATCTACTCAGACCTGTCGGCGGCGGACTGGATCGTCGCCAGCGACCTTCCCTGGCAGCGATTGGTGACGTTCGGCCCGGCAGGCTTCGGCGCCTACGCGCGCGTTCGGTTCATTCCTGACCCCATCCGCGGCGGCCAGCAGGAGAGCGAGGCTGATCCCCACGCATCGCCTGACGAGGTTGACCAGTGGCGTGCCCTGCTCAAGCTGATCGCTGCCGCTACCGAGGACCCTAATTAACCACTGTTATTTCGGTCTCTGGGAGGGCTGGGGGTTCCCGGAATCAGTACGTCGATGGCCCAGCTTCGGCGTTCCCCGCGGCGCTCGACCTTCCGCGCGGTCCTACTTCCTGTTTCGCGGATCACTCTCGGAGGCCGGGATCTGGGGCGGAGGCACGCCCGCGAACACCGGGATCTGGGGCCCTTCGGAGTTCTCGGGAGGCGGCGCGCCGGCGTTCGTGTGGCCGTCTGACCACACGTGGTGCATCGCCGCGGACATCGACCCGCACTGGGCAGGGATCGGTGCGTCGGTGTCATTGATCGAACGGCTGATCGGCGACGCGCGTCTCGACGCGGTCGAGGCTGACCCCGCCGAAGAGCAGCCCGCGTATCGGTAGAAGCGCGTCGGACTAGTGCCGCCGGCGGTGAGGCTGTCGGTTCCCGACAACCAGCCAGGCACTACCGTTGTGATACCCGCGCAGAAATGAAAGCGAGTCTTGGTCCGCGCCCTCGGGCTTCCCTGCCTCTCGCCCGGAACCGCGTCTCTCGTTCCCGTGCGCAAGGGGTTCCCAGGTGAGATGCCGACCGCCGCTGGCGCTCGGGGCCCGTCGCCGGCACGTCGTCTCAGTCAACGGTCGCGCGGCGCTAAGGCTAAGGCTAAGTACTCGTTTCTGATGGTCGGTGGTGCGGACGTTCGCCGCCGCCGGCAAGCCGGTCGCGCTGCCGGAGGCCGGCTGTCGTTGCGTGACACCAGAGAACGATTCCAGCTCGGCTAGCACGAAAGCCGGAGGAGGTCCAGAGGTCTCAGCGCGAGCGTCGGCCAGCCTCGCCGAGGCGCGCGGCAATGAGCTTCTTCACGACCGCCTTCGGCAGGGGCCGATCGATCGGGAAGTGCAGCGAGCCTTTGGTCATCGTGTAGCCGGCTAAGTCGCCGGCAAGCTGCCCGAGGACCGTCCCGCTGTGCGGCAGGTAACTGAGGTGGTCCTTGAACGCGGCGAAACCGGCGACGGTCTTGCCCTGTGAACGGAACGCCGGCATGCCGTACGAGATCCCCTGTTCTGCGTCTGGAATGACCTCGAGGATCGTACGGCGCAGCGCCTGAAGCGTGCTCCTCTTCGGCTCCTCGACGCCTTGTAGGTAATCGTCGATCTCCTCGGCGGACATCGCCGCCATTCTAAGAAGTCACGGTGTTGGGCGGTCAACGTTCCCCTGTGCGACGCGGCGACGCCATCAAGGGACGGCATCAGACGACGCTCGCGACCGTGCGCTGGACCATCGGCGTCTACGACGCGGCCCGAGATGCCTGCCGTTGGGAGACTGACGGTCCCCCTGGGCCCGACGAGGTCGTGCTGTCCCAGGGGAGCCCGGACACGGCGCGATCGCGGTCAGGGTGAAGCACTCGAGCCCCGCCGGCGAGCCGACGCGGCGCGCGCGGCCGGCCGGGAGCGATCGTCTGTTGCCACGGCAGCCGGGCCGGATCTGGCCATCGCAACGTCGTCGCCGAAGGGAAAGCGCGCGGCGACGACGTCCGGAGACGAAAGGAGCCGTCAGACCGACGTGCCAGGCTTTTCAGCGGAGTGGCCCGTCGCGCGGGACAGTCTGGGCGCTGCGCCTGGTGGCTGAGGAACGAGGCCCCGGGACGCGCATCGCGGTCTGCTCCCGCTGCTCAACCCTCAGAGCCGGCCGATCGCGAGGCTGAGGATGCTAGGGAGGCGCTCGTGCTTGTGGCGATAATGCGGGTTGTGGATGGTCCGCCGGTCAGTTGGGTTCGTCGGGTTGGCATTTGCGGGTTCGTGGCCGCATTGCTCGGCGCGGTCGCGCTGTCGGCGAGCGCGGCGACAGTCGCAGGCGTCGACATCGACGCACTCGTCGCATCGCTCCAGCACGACTCGGTGGTGGTCCAGGGGTCACCACCGGCGTTGACCCACGCGCAGGCTGACGCAGTGCGCGGTCAGATCGCTAGGACCGATCCGGGTCGGATCTTCGTCGTGGCGCTCGGCGGTCAGACCTCGGCTGGGGTTGACGACATCGCGACGGCGCTGCAGCAGGCCGTCCACTACAGCGGCGCGCTGATCGTGCTCACGCAGGCTCCGGGGGGAGGCGCGTACAACGTGGCGGCAGACTCATGGGAGGCCCCCGACCTGGCGGCATCGCGATTCGAGGACGCGCTCGGGATCGCCGGCACTGTCCAAGAGGCCCTGAAGCTCGGCATCCCCGCGATGGCGAAGGGGGACGCCGTGGCGGGCCATCCGGGTCGCAACGGCCTCTCACGTTCAGGTGGCTCGCCTGCGGCGCCTGGCTCCGGGCCATCGCCGGGCGTCTCTTCGGGGCCGTCCTTATCGACTGCGACGAGCCCATCCGGTGGCTCCGGGTCACGAAGCTCGAACGTCGGGTTGATCATCGGGCTGGTGCTCTTCGCGCTACTGGTGGGTGCCGTGGTGGCGTACTACGCGACCAGGGGCCTCTCCAGCGCCCGCGCCTCCGCGAAACGCGCGCGCTGGCGACACGAAGAGCGCGCCGATACGTTCGAGCAGGCGCAGGCGGACTTCGTCAAGCTCGGCGAGGAGATCGAGGCCCTCGACATTGACACCTCGATGCCGGGCGCCGACCCCGGCGGCAATGCTGAGTACGCGCAGGCCCTGGATGCGCACGACGAGGCCGAACAGCGTCTGGCCAAGGCGAAGGACGACGACTACCAGCTCAGCAAGGCGATCGCGGTCATAAGCAGCGGTCGCGAGCATCTGCGCCGCGCCGGCGAGATCTTCAACAGCGCTCCGAAGCGCTGAGGGCGGGCCAAGCCTCGGTCTACCGCTTGAACAGCCCGTACCGTCCGGCCATCGCGTGCCGGGCGCTCCGGGTTTACGGGGCGCATCTGAACGGCTCGGCGCCGCGCCCAGACCGGTGACGCCGGCTGTGCGCAACAAGCCGTCAACGACAATTGCTTAATGAGTCAATCGACACCGGTTCGCGCGGCTTGAGCTGCCGGAGGACGCCGGACTTTGGGGGCACCTGGCGGGCCGCGACATCGTCGGCGTACGCGCAGCCGGCGATGCGCACGCACTGCGCCGCCCGCGCTTGGTGGACCCCGACCCGCTCCGCGAGGATCGGGGCTGGAAGCCTCGCCGCGAGCCCAAGCAGTGCCGCGTGTCGGCCCACTGGGCTTCGCTCGATCCCGGAGCGGTTTAGCCTCTCGCGCAGCGTGTCGGGGCTGATGTGCCTGCTGCCCTCAACGCCAGGAGCACCGGCTCGGCTAGCCACGAGACGACGTTCGATGGTCGTTGGCAACAGCGACGGCGGTGGGCTCGATGAGCCGCCGGCTCCCCGCCGCGCTCTCGCCCTTGCAAGTGACTCAGCGTCGAGGGCTTCTTGCCCCCTCGACCGGAAGCGACGTGCTGGCGCGGCCCAAAGCTTCGCGATCATCGAGCGGGACCAGCCACGCCGTACGGAGCGAGTCCGCGCGTCGGCGACTAGGCCTCGTTCAGGCTGAGGAGAAGCACAAAGCAAGCCCCGGCGCAAACGAATACCCCGGGCTTCCAGCCTGCAATGTCCAGGAGCGCTCCCGCCGGAATGAGAACGCAGGCAACCCGGGCGACCGTCGTCCACCGGTGACTGTCCACGGAGATCAGGCTACGTGAGGGGATTCAAGCGACGTAAAGGACGTCCGCGGAGCGCCCGGGGGCTGACGCCGCTACTGCCGTGATCAGGGGCAGCACTCCGCCCAGTCCGCTGCCGTGCAGTCAAGTTCGCTGAGCGTTCCCGTTGTGCGACGCGGCCGGTGCCCGCAAGGAACGTCGATAGAGGACGCTTAGAACCGTCCGCTGATCGATCGGCTATCGGACGCACCGTGCGGACCCAGAGGGAGGCTTCCCGAGCGAAACCGACTCGCCGCCGGTGAGCGGCTCATTTGGAACGTGCAACTCGTGCCTGTGTGTTCAGGGGTGGAAGGACCCTGCGGGCGGGAACACCTTGCCGGCCGGTAGTTCTGGCGCGCCGCGTGCTTCGAGCAGGATGTCGATGAATCGGTTGTTGTCGCCGGGGATCCCGGTCTCGAATCTGACGCACCCGTCGTTGTAGAGGCGCTCGGAGTTGGGTTCGTAATGGGTGCCTTGCTGTCGCGCGACTGTGGCGAAGCGCGGTCGCATTGGGGTGCTTGAGAATGCGCGTCGGACGAGTTGCCGGGCGGTGAGGGCTGTGAAGCAATGGCGGTAGGTGTTACTGTAGAGCTCGTAGTAGATGTGGTTGAGGTTGACTCCGACCGATCGGGGCGGCCTGATGCTCACGGTCACGGTTTGCCGGCGGGTGTCGATGTCGACGGGCGCTGCGGTGCTTGGCGGGTTTCCTGGGATGAGCAGTGTGCCGCACGTTCCGCCGGTGCCGGCCGGCAGCGGGTAGCCGAAGACCCAGCTGTTGCCGGGGTCTGGCGGCGGGGTGATCACGCGCCAGCTCGTGAATCCTTGGCTGGCCAGGAGAGCTCGCGCTTTACGGGCGAGGATCGAGGGAGGCGAGCAGTCGTGCTGGCTCTCGATTGCGCGGAGAGATTGTTGGAGCTCGCGCAGACGCGCGGCGGCTGCAGCGTAGGTTGTGGGCAGCGGCTGCTCGCCGAGCTGGCGGCATTGGTCGGGCTGGCCGGTGGCGACGTAGACGCCGACGGTGGTGGCGTTCTCCTGGCAGGCGATCAACGGGAGCGTGGCGACGGCGGGCCCAGTCCTGGATCCGTTGAGCCGATGGTGGTTGAGCCGGTACCACCTGCGGCAGAGATTGATCGGGGGCTGACCGTTGGGCCTCGCGCCGCCGACGGCGAGAGTGCGCAGGTCGAGGGCGCCGGTTCCGTGGGTTGCCATGAAGCAGTTGACCGTTCCGTTCGCCAGCCGCTGGGACGGGAACAGCAGCGAGCTGGCGGCGGCAACGCCTCCTGCTGCGATCACCAACGCGGCAAAAGAAACAAGGAGCCGCCGCTGCAAGAGTCTTCTCATGAGCCGCCGGTTTTGCCGCTGGGGGTCGGCTGGAGTGGTTTGAGGCTGCCTGAGCGCGGTCTGCTCGGCGTGAAGCGCGCGGCTTGCTGCGATTAGCGACCGCTCGAACTCATCCAGTGCGGAGCTCATGATGCCTCCTCTCGGATCGATCGCAGGTGTGAGAGAGCGCGGCTGACCCGTTTGCGCACGACGCTCTCCGATGTCTGAAGCTCGCGCGCGATCTCCGCATATTCCTGTCCGTCGATCACCCGCGCCATGAGCGCGCGCAACTGGTCGGCCGGCAGCACCCGCTGGAGGTGCGCGAGCATGTCGGCGTCAGCTGCCGCGTCATCGATCGCCGCGAGGTCCCGGTCGGTCAGTTCAATCGGCTCGATCGCGAGCCGGCGCCTGGTGTCGTCCGCCACGCGCCCTCTGCGCACAGAGTCGGTGAGCTCGTTACGAGCGATCGCAAGCAGCCAGCCGAGCGGGACCGTCGGAAGCTCTCGACCCGGATCGTGAACGGCGACCAGCGCTTTCGCGAACGTCTCGCACATGAGATCAGCGGCAATCTCGGCGTCCGTGACCCTCACGCGCAGATACGCGAGCACATCCCGACGACGCCCACGGTAGAAGGCCGCGAACGCTTCCGGATCTCCCGCGCGCGTCCGTCTCAGCAGATCACGATCGTGGACGTGCAGTTCGACGCTCATGGTAGGTACAGACGCAGCCGCGCCTTCAGTTGTGACCGCACCGGCAGCGTTGCAGTCCAGGCCACCAGCGCGGAACAGGTCTCACGTCAGGTCCCAGCCCCGACGACGGGGAGAGGAAAGCGTCCAACCGGTAAGTCGCGATGTCGTGCTGCTCCTCCCGCGGGAGGGTAAGCGCCGACAAGACGCCACAGCGGAGCGCATCACTCGACTGGCCAACTTGGACCGCAACGCGCCAATCCAGCGAGTCGGCGTGTTCGATCCGCTGGTCCTTCCCGTGTACGACGCCAAAGGGGTCGCGCTCGAAAGGCCGCGTGGCGCCCGGAATCCGTCCGCCGAGCGATCGGCAAACGGCCAAGGCCTAACGCTCAAGCCAGAATCGGGAAGTCTCGCCGGCAGGGCGATTGCCGGGGTTAGTTCGGATAGCTGTACGCATTGACAGTGCTTCCGACGAGGACACATCGACCGCTCTCGCCGCCGAGTGTCGTCAGCGCAAGATGGACGTCAGCCCGGAGGATTTGAGGCTCGGTGCCCTGGTAGATCAGCGCCTGAAGCGGAGCTGTCGTGGGCACCGAGGTCGCCGTCGCACGACCTCGCCCTTGACCGATTCGAGGAACGAAGCGGTTGGCCGCCTCGTGGGTTCTCGTCGTGCTCGGGACGAGGTGCAGGGTGATCGCGTTGCCTGGATCGACGTTGACCGTTCGGCGGACGCCGGTCCCGACGCGGTAGGACACAGTGTCGGTCGCTGTATCGGCCGGTACGACGAATCGGATCGTCCAGGACCGCGCACCACGCGGGCATCGTCCCTCGAAGGTGCCCAGCACGGAGAGCGACAGCACTTCGTCCGAGCGCGCGGAGTGCACGGCTGACCCGGAGCCGACCGTCCGGGTTCGGGTGGCCTGGTGCGCGTGGCTGCCACCGCAGGCCGAGAGCGCGCAGCTTACGACGGCGATCATCGTTGCTCTCACCGTCCCGTGCGCCATCTCTGCCCGGCGAGGATCATGCCAGCCAGCAGCGTGTGCCGGTGAGGCTTCGCGTGCGCCGACGTGTCCTGGGGCTCGACGTCGGGATGGTGGCGCGGTGAACCCGACCTGCTCTTCGCGCGAACGGCTCGGGGCAACCCGAGCGCGACAGCGCTCAAGCATCCTGCGCGGAGCATGGCGAGCGCCCGACCGGCAACACAGTCCCCATGACCCGAATACGGACACCACTCGGGGACAGGTCCTCTGAGTTGGGCTGGTCATCTCGAGTCTGCGCGGTTCGGTGAGCGTTAGTGACTGAGACGCCCGCGGCGCCGGCCGCGGAAGGCCTCGACAGCGAGTGACGCGTCCGGTTGTCGATCGACTTCTGCGACGAGACGCGCAATCCGCGCAATCCGAGACCGCGGCCGGTGAGATGCCTGTGCGATAGCAAGAGCGGGGCTCGGCCGGGATCATGACCAGGGTAGGCGTGCTACCGCTCCAGGCGCCTATACGAGTCACGCAAGCGCGGCTGCCCCTTCGGCCCAACTCGACAACGCCCGTGGCAGAAGGAAGGCGGACCGCGACGTCGCGCCGGGGTCGGCCTCTGGTCGTCTGGTCGGTGCCGCCAGCCAATTCCGTATTGCGCCAGCGAGGCGAGCAGTGGCGCTCGACCCCGCCGTCCGCTAGCCCGTCCCGGCCGAGAACGACAGCTTCTCGTTTGGACAGCTGTGTGAGCCGACCCTCACACTGAGCTTGATCGTCCCGGTGGCGTTCTTCACGGTCTTGAAACTGCCGGTGATGGTGGTGGTGCTGTACTTGGTCATGGGTGGATTGGAACCCTGGAGGACGGCCTTCGACGTGGCGTTCTTGACCGAGAAGTCGCCCTTGCTGTCGACATTGATGGTCCCGACCTTTCTCACGAATTCGGGATTTGTCCACGGGTCGCCGGGTCCGCCCATCCCGCCGCAGTCCCCGGCCGAATACTTGAAACCGAGCAGCTGCTTGCCGTCGGAGGAGACCTTGAAGCTGACCGGCGGCTTGAAAGCGTTGAACGCCGGCCCCGAGGTGAACCCCGCGTAGGGCTTGCCCGCCTTGGGATGCGCGGCGAGCGCGCTGACCGCCAGCAGCAGACTCAGCGCTGCCGCGAGTGCGGCGATCAGGATCCGAGGTGTGGCCTTGTGACTCATGGCTATCTCCTTTTCGTGTTCGCGAAGCGCGTCCTACTGCCGTGTGAAGGAGACGCTCTGGGTCGCCTCATCCGGTCCGTTGCTGGACCCGGTCGTGCAGGTCGACCCGCAGTTCATTGCCTCGATGCTGAAGTCGTGGTTCTCGCCGGGGTTGAACGACAGCCCGTTCGCGGTGAGGCACTTGGTCAAATCGAGTGTGAAGCTGAGCGTGTTCGCCGGGTTTGCCGGCTGATCGGCCGCCTGATCGGTGTACACGCCGCCGAACTGGTCGTCTGGGGACGTTGCTTCCGCGAGGTTTGGGCTCGGGTCAGAGAACGTGCTCCGCGGGCACTCACGCCCGATGTCAGAGATCCCCGCTCCGTAGTTGAGATGCCCGATGTCGATCCACGGCGCTGACTCCGGCGGGATCGCCGCGCGCTGCGGCCGCCAGAACGTCAGTCTCAGAACCACATCCCCGTTCGGGCCGGCCTTGACCGGCAGCCCGTTGCCGGTGCTGCCCGGCCCGCCGGGGCTGCCGTCGGACCCCGGCGCCTGGATCGGGTACGGGACCGTCACCGAGTCGCCTTGGCCGTCGTCGTAGGAGACCAGCGCGGGAACGGTCGCGAACACGTATTGGATCTCGAGCGCGTCCTGGCTCTGGACGCCGTTCGTGCCCGCGCGCTCGATCAGGACGTCGCCTGTGCCGATCTGTGTGGTGTTTGGCCTCAACTTCAACGGCGATCCGCCAGGAGGCGTGGGGGTGAGGTTGCCCAGACCGTTGCCGTCGGGGTCGCAGCACGCCGGGAACGGCAGGTGCTGGTCGCCGGGCAGGTTGATTGTCCCGGTTCCCCCGCGGGAGCAGTAGATCAACCCGCCGCAGTCCAGCTCGACGACGTCGCCCGCCATGATCGCGACGAACAGCAACCCAGAGCCGCTTGACCACGCGGTCGGGATGTTGACGGCCAACGCGGGAGAGTTGGCGTTCGCCGTCGCAAACGGGTCCAGCGACAGAAAGGACTTGACAGCGACCGGCCCGACGTCCACGGCGGCCTGCGCGCTGCGTGCGACCTTCGCGCGATCGACGTTGTTGAGGATCAGGTTGCCGTTCACATCGATGTCGAGCACGTCGGGGATCCCGTCCGCGTCGAGATCGCCGGCCGGCGAGTGTCGCGGGAGCGTCGAGCGCACGAGCCCGAACCGTCCGGCCCCGATCGGAATGCCGTTCTTCGCCTGCGCCCACCGCGTCACATCAACCCACTGCGACGCCGGCGCGCGTGTGACCGTCGCGTACCCCTTGCGAGCGTTGACGTTGATCGTGCCCAGCTTCACCCCGGCCCGGACGCCCATGATCGCGCGCTTACCGCGTTGCTCGACCGCGACCACGATCGGACCGCCGTACACGCCATTGGGGGCTCTCAGCTGCAACGTCACGGCCGTGGACAGCGGGCGCAGCGTGAACGCACCTCGCCCCGCGCGCACCGACGTCAACTTGCCGTTCGCCGCCAGCGCGATCACCGTGTAGCCCGGCTTGGTCAGCTTCCCGCTGATCGCCGCGATCCGGGCGGAGACCGCCGCCGAGGTCGTAGCACTGGACCCGTTGAACGTCTTCTCCACCGTCGGCTGCGCGGCGAGCGCGCTAACCGCCAGCAGCAGGCTCAGTGCTGCCGTGAGCGCGACGATCATCATCCGCCGCCCAGGTGTGAGGTTGCGACGCATGACCAGCTCCTTTCAGTGAGCCGTGATCTCAGGTCACGCTCACGTAACCCCCTGGACGGCCAAAACCGCCGACCCAGTAAGACTCGTGGCTTGACGATAGGCGCCAACCACCCCGCATGCATCCGGCCGAACATGCAAACGAGATCCGTAGTTCCATGCACACGCCGGAGCCGCCGATCCCCTCGTCCACCCACCGAGACCCGATCCAAACTCGTTTCGCCTTGTGCGAAGCGGCAACAAGCTGACGCTCCGTTTCATCGGGCAGAGGCCCGACGGGCGCGCGATCGGGGCATCCGCTCCCCGGCGAGCATCGCCGAGACAATCACTTCGATCCCGTCCTGCGCGTCCAAGAGCGCGCGGAACCCGGCGCGCACCAGCGCTTGGTCGTCGGCCAGCAGCGCGCGGATCACGGCGGTCACTTGCCCGGCGCGGCAGTGATCCACGATCGCGATATCGGAGCCGTTATGCCGCCCGAGACGTGTCGCTCAGGGTTGGTCTGCGCACGGGATCCTCGGCCGGCAGCGGACGCCCTCGTCGCCTTGCGGGCCGTGCGCTCACCGATCGTGTTTCGGACGATGCCTCGTCTGAACCGCGACCAGGGGCCCCAGCTGGCAGTCGAGCTCGACCGGCGAGTCTCACGGTTCAGGCCCTGCTGATGTTCCTGCTCCCTTGTGCGCGCGGGTACGAGTTGACCGTCTGATCTCGCGCGCCGACACCGGACCCGTCGGGCCGGCTCGCCACCAACCTGGCGGTGAGTGCGGGCGTGTGTGCGGGCACGTGGCCGGTCGGTAGTCGGCATCACCTGCGGCGCATGTCGAACCGGATCAATGAACGACATGACGATTGCGGTGATCGCCGCTTCACCAAGCGCCATGCCAAAGTGATGCGCACTACGTCGGCTTGGGCTGTCGGGGAGACCAGGGACGAAATCCCGAAGATCGGTCGCGATGACGACGTAGACCGTTACGCCGATCATCCATCTGAGGGCGACGTGGGCGCGCAGCTGCGCTGAGAACCGCGGATTCGATTGCGTAGTCGCCACGATTGCCGCGGCGGCGGCTTCGAAGGATCATGGGGCTGCGTCGGGACCATTTGACCCGACGGCTCGTGCGTTTCGCTGCGCCCCTGCGACGCGCACCGGCCCCCCGTGCGGAAACGATTCCGGTGGGGGGCCAACCCCTTGCCGCAGGTCGCGGCGGGCGATCGCTCGCACCGGATCTCGTTAGCGTTAGGGACCGCCAGCAGAAGCACCACTCCGTGCCACCTCTGCGCAGCGTGCGGTAGCCGCTGGTCATGGCTGGCTTGCCGACGGATCATCCAAAGCGCGTGTCCCCTCCTCATGCGACGAGTGGGCAAGGGCGCAAATGCTTTGATGACGCTCTGTTACTCCAAGGTCTGTAGCGTCGCGACTTGCGTTCGGCCCTTATCTAGGAACGTCAACATGCGAGCTCCGGCACCAGAATCAGCGGCAGTCAGATCGGCAACACGTTGCCGCTGAGCTGGTTGCGCTCGTTACGCGAGCGCGTGCCCCGGTGGTGTGTCGCCGCGGTCCGCGAGTCGTACGCAATTGAGCGCGACGATTCGCTCAAGCTGCGCGACTACCCGACGCTGCGCCACGTCGTGCGGTTCGTGATCGAGTCGTCGCAGCTCGCCGCCCCGGCGCCCTAGCCGACGGGACCCGAACCTACAACGCCCGAGCCCGAGCCCAGCACGAGGACGGCGGCCCCCCGCGCCCATCCCTGCCCCCACGATGCGTCCGCCGCTCGACTGCGGCGTGGACACCGGCGTGGGGCGCGCCGCGGGCGAGTGGGTGCTGCCGATGCCCGATCGCGGAGACGGGGCGCTCGAGGAGCCGGCGGATAACGTGGACCCGCGTCCCGCGATCGAGTCGCTCGTGCATTTGTCTTCCTCCACCGCTTTTGATCCTCGGCACCCGCCATCTGCGCGGCGTGCCAGCGCTTGGAAGCGTCACCGAGCGCGTCGCCACCGCGGCCTACCTCGTGCTGGTCATGCGCTGAGCTAGGCTCGGTGCACGAGTATTCGATAGCGACGGGTTTGGTGCAGATCGCGCTCCGGCACGCCGGCGACCGTCGAGTGATGGTGGTCAATCTGCGAGTAGGCCCCGCTGCGCCAGGTCGAGCCCGACACGCTCGTGCTCGCGGCGCGCGGCACCGCGTGCGAGGGGCGACTGGAGCAGGAGCTCGCTGCGTGGCCGGTGCGGTGTGCGCCGTGGAGTCGACCACCTCCGAGCCTGACTTTCGCCGCCGCACCTTCGGGTTGCCGGCGATGGTGCTGAGCGGGAATGAGCTGCAGATGGAGTCGATCGAGGATTGAGATTTGTTGGGGTGGTCGGGGCTCGAGTCCTGACCGTTCGCCGAGAGTCCCTCGGGTGTCTGGGCGGGCGAAAGGCTCGTGGGATCGCGGATCGAGTTCTGGGAAACGCGCGCGCATTGTCTTGCGGCCACGCGCGAGGTACGCTTGGCGGCGCCGAGTTCGGAAACCTCCGATGACCCAGCAGTACATCATCGGGCAGTTCTCGTTGTTGCTGGAGGATCTGCGACCGCCGGTTGGCGAGTGGCTGACGGCCGTTGACGACCTGCGAAGCGAGGTCGAGTGCTCTCCGCTGCCGATGCTTCCGCGGCTGGCTCGGCAGGCGCTCGAGTTGACCGACATGATCTGCTGGGCCGCGCTTGAGCAGGGGGACGTGAGCGGCTTTCGCGAGTATGCGAAAGCTGCCGCGGCGCTCGGGGAGTTCGCCGACAACGCCCGTCTGTTGCCCGAATAGGCGGGCGCTGTCGGCGTCGACCAAACCGGCTACTCTGCCTGCCCGAACGCTGCGATCTCCTTCTGCTCTTGTTCTGAGAGCTCGCGCGGGGTCTCGCCGCGCGCGAGCTTCTCGCTCTGCACGTGGTGCCGGATGTCATCGACGACCTCGGGGTTCGCGAGCGTCGTCACGTCGCCGACGTCGGAGAAGTTGGAGATCCCGGCGATCACCCGTCGCATGATCTTGCCCGACCGGGTCTTGGGCATGTCGGAGACGATCCACACGCTCTTCGGACGCGCGATCTTGCCGATCTCCCGGTCGATCGCATCGCTGACCTTCTGCTCGATCTCCTTGCTCGGCTCGTACCCGGGCTTCAGCGCGACGTACATCTCCACGATCCTGCCGCGCAGCTCGTCGATGACCGGGACCGCGGCCGCCTCGGCGATCTCCTCGACCGTGATGCTCGCCGACTCGAGCTCCTTGGTTCCGAGCCGGTGCCCAGCGACGTTGATCACGTCATCGACGCGGCCGAGGATCCGGAAGTAGCCATCGGCCGCCTGGACCGCACCGTCGCCGGCGAAGTACGGCCAATCGCGCCAGTCCTTACTGTCCCTGTCGCGGTTGTACTTCGCGTAGTAGGTGTCGATGAACCGCTCCGGCTGACCCCAGATCGTCTGGAAGCTGCCCGGCCACGGGTTGCGGATGCAGATATTCCCGGCCTTGCCGCTCCCCCTCGCTACCTCCTGCCCGTTCTCGTCGTAGATCACCGGGTAGATCCCGAGCACCCCCGGCCCGCAGCTGCCCGGCTTCATCGGCTGCAACGCCGGCAGGGTGCTGCCCAAAAAGCCGCCGTTCTCGGTCTGCCACCACGTATCGACGATCGCCGCCTCACCCTTGCCAACAAAGTGGAAGTACCAACGCCAGACGTCGGGCTCGATCGGCTCCCCGACCGTCGTCATGTGCTTGAAGTGACAGTCGTACTTCTCGGGCTCCTCCGGCCCCAGCTTGCGCAGCATCCGGATCGTCGTCGGCGCGGTATGGAAGATGTTCACTCCCAGCCGTTCTGCGATCCGCCACGGCCGCCCCGCGTCCGGATAGACCGGCACGCCCTCGTACATCACGCTCGTCGTCCCGAGCGACAGCGGCCCGTAGACGATGTAGGAGTGGCCGGTGATCCAGCCGATGTCCGCAAAGCACCAGTAGGTGTCGTCGGGATGGATGTCCTGGTAGTAGCGCGAGGTGCCGGTCACGTACGAGAGGTAGCCGCCGGTCGAGTGCTGACAGCCCTTCGGCTGACCAGTCGTGCCGCTCGTGTACATCAGAAACAGCGGCGCCTCCGCGGGCATCGACACCGGCTCGACCTGCGCGCCGCGGTAGTCCTCCAGCAGCTCATCAACGAAGAAATCGCGCCCCTCGACCATCGGACTCTTCGATCCGTACTCCCCCGAGTGCCGGCGCCAGACCAGCACCTTCTCGACCTCGACCCCCTCCTTGCGCGCAGCCTCGATCGCCTCGTCCGCCTTGACCTTGTGGTCGATCAGCTCGCCGTTGCGGTAGTAGGAGTCCATCGTCACCAGAATCTTGCTCTGCGAGTCTGCAATCCGGTGGCCGCAGGCGGCGCCGGCGAACCCGCCGAACACCTGTGAATGGATCACCCCAAGGCGCGCGCAGGCAAGCATCGAGACCGGCAGCTCGGGCACCATCGGCAAATGGAACGTGACCCGATCGCCCGTCTCCACACCCCCGAACTCCTTGAGCAGCGCCGCGAACTCGCCGATCCGCCGATGCAACTGCTGATATGTGATCTCCTGCGTCTCCGCGTCCTCGGGCTCGGGCACCCAGATCAACGCGGTCTTGTTGCCACGAGACTCCAGATGGCGGTCGACACAGTTCACGCACGCGTTCAGACGCCCACCAACCCACCACTTCCAAAACGGCGGCTCGCTCGTATCGAGCACCGTGTCCCACTTGCGATCCCACGTCAGCATCTCCGCGTACTCGACGAAACAGTCCGGGAAGCGCTCCTCGCCGAACCGCTCGAGAATCGCCGGATCATTCGCGTTCGCCTGCTCGACGAACGACGCCGGCGGCTCGAAGTACTCCTCCTCACGCCAATGAACCGCGATCTGCGCCTCCGACACCGCAGCCTCAGCGACCTCGGCGGCCGAAGGATGTCTCTGGTCTCCTACTCCCATTGCTCAACCCTCCACTCAACGACAGGCTCCCCGAAATAACAGCCGGCGCAAGGCTTCCCTGCGCGGCACGGCTGGTGCAGCGCGGCAATGCACTAGGACGCTAACAGGCGCAGGCACACCTCCTTCGCTGAGGACGAACGTCATGCCTCGAAGATGAAGCGAGACAAGCGCAGCGACGCATGCGGACGGCCTTTCGTCAGCTTTGGATGATCCCAGCTCGCGACGCCGCTTCGCATCCGTAGTTCCCCCCTTGCTTACACGGCGCGAACTTGAGCGCGCCACATCCAGCGCCGCCCCTCCCACGCCCCACTGTTCCGCACGCGCGACGGGAAGCGCAGATGCCGAGGGACGGTTGAGGAACGGCTCATGGATACACCGCGTGGACCAGACGGTCACCCATCTAGCGATCCTCACGCGCCACCTGGGCAGGGTCTATGGCCCGGAGCACGACGTGCCGGCCGCGCGAGTCACCGCTACCGATGCAGGCGCCCGGCAAGCTCCGCGCGCTGGCGCTCGCTCAGGCCGCCGAAGGTCTTGCTGTCATCGCAGCGTCGAAACTGTCGTCGGGGAAGGGCAGCGCCTCGGCGTGCACCCGAACGGTGTGTCCGGCGTCGCCCGGACGCTTGGCGATCATCACCGGCGACGGATCGACAGCAACGACGTTCCGATCCGACGGCCGTATGCGCCGGTGCCAGCGCCAACGTTGACCACGGTCCGCGTCCGTCGTGCGCTGCGATCACGGCTGTCGTCTCAAATGTGGGGTGCTGCTGGCTGGTTGCGCGGCGTCGGCTTTGGCTGGAGCAGCTGATCGGGGACGCCGTCGTCTATTGCGTCGTGCCCAGGACCCGGGCGACGGCCTCGGCGCGGTTGGTTGAGGCTGTCTTCGCGAGGATTTGCTTGACGTGCCATTTGACAGTGCTCTCGGTGACGACGAGTCGTTCGGCGATCGCTGCGTTTGTGAGGCCTTGGGCGATGAGTCGGAGGATCTCGAGCTGTCGCGGAGTGAGCGGTGCGCGCGGTGTCGGGTGTGGCTCCGGCGTGGTGCGTAGCGCCAACTGTTGTAGCTCAGCGGCGCGACGCTCCAGATCGGCCGATGTGCTCTGAAGCGTTTCTTGGGCGAGCTTGACGTCGGTGATGTCCTGCGCGATGCCAATCAGACGGGTCGGCGCGCCGGAGTCGTCGACCACGACCTCCCCGCGGCCGCGCAGCGTGCGTACTCGGCCGTCAGGGCGGATGGCACGGAATTCGAGCGCGAACGATGATTGTTCGGCAAGGGCTTGATCGATCGTGCGGTTGACGAACTCTCGGTCGGATGGGAACACGCGTTGCTCCCATCCTCGGAGGCTCGGGTCGAACTCGTCCGGGGTCAGCCCTAAGACGTGGAACAGGCCATCGGACCATGTCGTGTGGCCGTTGGTGACGTCCCATTCCCAGCTCCCCATCTGCGCGACCTGCTCGGCCTCGGCGAGTCTTTCGCGGCTGTGGCGGAGCTTATCCTCGGCCTGCTTTCGAGTGCTGATGTCCTGCACGTGTCCGATCGCCAGGGTCTCGCCCACAATTTCGCCGTCCGCGGGCGCGAGGCTGAGGATCACCCAGATCTCAGATCCGTCCTTGCGGAGGAAATGCGACTCACCGCTGCTCGACTCCGGTTCGCCGCTGAACAGCAGAGCGGTCCTGTCACGCATGTCTTGCCGGCGTTCTGGGCTGACGAGATCCGCGAACTTGCGCCCGCGGAGCTCCTGCTCCGGATAACCGAGCATCGTGCAGAGCGCGGGATTGACCTGGACCAGCCGGCCGGTGCTGTCCATCATTCCCATGCCGACCGGCGAGTGCGTGAACGCGAGCCTGAATCTGGCCTCGGCGGCCGTGTGCGCCTGTTCGGCAACCTGCCGGGCGGTGATGTCGGTCACGAGCGCTAACAGGCCTCGTACCTTCCCGTCGACGACGTCCGGGATGTACGACGTCTGGGTGTGGCGAGGAGCGCCGGTGGAGTCGGTAATCGTCCGCTCAAATAGTTGCGGTTCACCCGCGAGCGCTCGCTCCATTTGAGGGCGACTCAGGGCGTAGAGCTCCGCCCCGAGGACCTCACTGGCGTGGCAACCGCGGATCTGCTCCGGTGTGAGCCCGAAGAACTCGACGTACGCACCGTTGGCCATCCGGCTGCGCAGACCGGCGTCCCAGTAGCCAACCATCGCCGGTAGGGCGTCCAGGATCGCGCGGATGTCTTCCCCAGCCCTCTCTGGCTCGGGACCGACGGTCTCGCCCCGGCCCGCGGTTGGTGTGTGCACTTCAGGGTGGACCCTTCTTCGTTGAATTGCGTTTCGTCCTCGGTGGCGACCTGTAAGGCTCTTCGATCGAGCAGTACATCCTATCCTCCTGGAGGGTTGTGCGTGGGGCGCATTGCAGCCACAATTGCCCCAAGTGACCGAATCATGTCGATCCTTGCCCCTGACCGCCGGCGCGAGACGGGGCGGACCGGTCGAGTCGCCCTTAGCACATACAAGCCGCTCCAACTCTCAGACAGGCGATCGAACTTGCCGGCACGACCGGTCTCGACGGGTCCAAGTGAGGCGGAATCAATGTCCGTAGACGGCACGCCAACACGGCAGGTACTCGTCGAGGCACATGATGTGAACGCGGCGCTGATCGTCCACGTGGGGCGGCTGGCGGAAGCTGTTCGCGGGCTGGCTGTCGATCTGGCGACCGCTCGGCGCGACTGCCGCGACAAGCAGCAGCGGATTGACTCGCTCCGAGCCGAAAACGCCCGGCTCAGGCGCCGCCGTACGAGCAGGTAAACATGACCAACGATCCACTGCCGAGGTTCCTCGTCCCACAGATGGGTCGGGGTTGGGGCGCGCCGCGCGCGCACGAGCACACGCTTGAGCCTGCCAGGCGCTGCGCTCGTGCCCCGGCGCGGCACTCTTCGCTCAGGCAGGAAGATGGACGCCTCCACCTCTCACTCGCGCGGCTGCGCGAACGAAGATGGGACGGCACGGCGGCTCGTCAGCCGAGGTCCTCGGTAGACGTGCGCGGCTCGAATCGCACGGGACCCACCGACGAACACTGGGCCAGTGGACGCCGCCCGCGGCGACAACGACACTGCTCGCGTGGGTGCCAACCCTGGAGGCGAGGGGCGAACAAGTCAACCACGAGTATGAGGCCAAGCGCCACGCATGGTGAGCACTGGCAGAACCCGGGCTCGCACGTCAGGCGAGGCTTGGGGGTCGCGTGAGGCCGACTCAGGCCCATCGAACTACGACCGGCATCGACGCGGATGGCCACCCGCCGGTCCGCAACGGACGGGATCCGGGTCCTGCTGACCGCAAGGCTCGCCGAACTGACGTGGTCTCGGTGCGTAGCCTGCTCGACGTGATGGCGGATTTCGACCAGTTCGGCGGAGCGAGCCTCGAGCTGGTTACATGGGAGCTGTCCATCGAGGAGAGCGCAGTAACGGCGGCGTGGTCGGGCGCGATCGCCGACGGCCTACTCAAGCGCTCCGGGATCGACGAGGTGCCCGGCGAGGACATGTGGAGACTGACCACGTCGGGGCGTCGCGCCTACGAGGGTTCTGATGACGTGTCTGCGTGAGGCCTTCCTCGCCCGGCGTCGGAACGTCATCGATCAGCGAGCGGGGCACCCACGAGCGGATCCACGGGGAACTGCGCCCCACTTCCCCGACTCCGTCGGTAGGGATGACGGTGGCGACTTCAGACGGCTCGTTTAGCCTTTGGGAGCACAACGCGCGGTGACGGAGAGCCAGGAGCGGTTTCAGGCCTCGATCGACATGCTGATCGACCCGTTCGGCCTGCTACGCCCTGTACGTGACGAGGCAGGAAGAATCGTCGACTTCATCTGGGAATACGCCAACGATGCGGCGTGTGAAGCCAACGCGGCCTCGCGGGAGGAACTGATTGGCAGGAGCGTGCTCGATCTGTTCCCGAATCTCGCGACTGGCGGCCTGCTCGCCGCCTATGCGCACGTGATCGAGACAGGCGAGCCGCTGAACGTTGACAATTTCGTCTTTGAGGCCTCCTGGAGTGGAGAGGCTGAAGAGCGGGCCTTCGACTTGCGTGCCGTTAAGACTGGCGACCTGCTCGCACTTTCACACAGAGACTCCGGCACGCGCAGCGGAGCCGAGTTAGTCCGCGCGCGGCTGGCGGCGATCGTCGACTTCTCACAGGACGCGATCATCGGCGTGGATCGCGACCGGATGATCAATGTCTGGAATTCGGGGGCGCAGCGGTTGCACGGCTACGCGGCGGCTGAAGTGATCGGTCGGCCGGTCGGTATGTTGGTCGCGGCCGCGCATCGCAGTGAGGACCGTGAGATTGTGGGGCGAGCGCTGGCGGGCGGGCAGGTCGCGAGCTATCGGACCGAGCGGGTGTGCAAGGACGGCTCGGTTGTGACTGTTGAACTGTCGGTCTCGCCGATCCGTGACGTGGTCG
Organism: uncultured Solirubrobacterales bacterium; assembly: GCA_963794285.1. Classification (GTDB taxonomy): domain Bacteria; phylum Actinomycetota; class Thermoleophilia; order Solirubrobacterales; family Solirubrobacteraceae; genus Palsa-465. Next base: position 238,130 of record CAWCDS010000001.1, on the reverse strand, counting down.
GCGGGGTGATCGGCGTCTCGGCCATCGCGCGTGACGTGACGTCCATGGTGCGCGCCCAGGAACAGGTCGCGTTGCAGTCGGAGCTGCTCGACGAGGTCGACGCAGCCGTGATCGTCAGCGACGCGCCCGGCGTCGTTCGCTACTGGAGCCGCGGCGCGCAGAAACTCTACGGCTACGCGACCGAGGAAGCCGTCGGTCACCAACTCGCCGATTTGATCGTCCCGAAGAAGAGCCGCGCGGAACTTCGAAAGCTTCGCGGCAGCGCCCTAGCCGGCCGACCGGCCGACGGAGAGTTCGATGGGCAAGACAAGCAGGGTCGGGTCTTCCCGGTCTATTACCGCGTTCGCTGCGTTCAGCCCCGCGGCGCTGATGGACGATCCGACGGCCTCATCAGTGTCTCGGTCGACATCAGCGCGCGACGCGAAGCCGAGCAGGCGATGCAGCGCGAGGCGCACGGGCACGCTGCGGTCGCGGAGCTCGGCCGGCTCGCGCTCGCAGGGGCCTCGTTGGACGAGCTGTGTCAGCAGGCTCTTGGCGCCGCGTGTCGGGTTCTATCGGCGGACTGTGGCTTGTTGATTTCCCTGCATCCCGACGAACACGCCTACAGCGTCAGGGCGACGGTCGGGTGGCCGCGTCTCCGGAAGGGTAAGCACGTCAGCGACGAGGCACGTTCGCTGATGCAGCATGGGCCGCGAGCGGGCAGGATCGTGCAGGACTGGAGGCAGGGGCCGCTCGTCCCCCCGAACCCGGTTCTTGCGGCTCGCGGCATCCGCAGCAGCGCGTCGGTGCTCGTCGGCCCCGCGGACGCTCCGTGGGGGGTTTCGGTCCACTACATGCGGCCGGGGGCGGTGCCAGCCGACTGCCTGCAGTTCCTGGAATCGCTCGCGAATGTGCTGGTCGAAGCGATCAAGAGCCGGGAGGGACAGGAGACGATCCGCCACCAGGCGCTGCACGACGGACTGACAGGGCTACCCAACCGGACGCTGTTTGTTGACCGGGTCACGCACGCGCTCAAGTGCACCGACAGGCGCCGTCAACCGCTGGCTGTGTTCTTCATCGACCTGGACCATTTCAAGCTCGTCAACGACACGCTTGGGCACCAAGCCGGCGACGAGCTGCTGCGACTGGTGGCCGCACGGCTTTCCGGGACGAACCGCAAGAGCGACACGGTCTCGCGCCCGGACGAAGAGCAACGGGCACCTCCGACTATCGGTGCCCCTGCGCTATGAGCAAGCCAGCGGCCACGAGAGCCGCGGAGTCGCTCTCGGCAACCACTGCGTTGGCATGAAACAAGGGCTCGCACCCGAGCGACCGGAGCGTCCCGCACCTCGCCACGAGCAGCGCCGCACAGCGCTCGGCCGACGGTTCGCAGAGCGTTCCCGACTGCGACGCCGGCCGCGAGGATTCTTGGGCCGTTGGCCGGGCAGTGCGCGTATCGTGCGCCGCGATGACGTACTCGATCGTTTTGCCGGAACAGCTGCAGTGGACGACGCGTCCTCACGAACCGGGGGAACCTGCTCGACACGTCGCGGAGCTTCAGCCGTCGGTCGGCTTCATTCACAGTCGGGCGAATATCTGGCGCTACGAGCCGGGTGCGCGGGGCAAGCGTCACGTACACGCCCAGCAGGAGGAAACGTTCGTCGTCCTCTCAGGCTCTCTCACGATGCATCTCGGTGAAACGCCTCAGCGGCACGTTGTCCCCGCGGGCGGAATCATCCACGTCCGAGCTGGAACGCCGCTGCAGATCGTCAACGACGGTCAGGAGGACCTCGTCGTATATGCATACGGCTCTCCTCCTGACGACGGCGCTGAGGTCCTGCCCTCCGCGGTGTAGACAAGTGGTCCGTACACCATCTGATCCGTCTCGCTGAGCGATCCCCTACGGCCACCCGCTCTCGTCCTGGTCGCCGGCCGTCGCGAGGTCTCCGCAGGTCGGCCACCGTTTTCGCCGACGCACGTCAAACCCGAGCTCGCCCTAGCCGACCGCCGGGGAGACGGTTGATTGGAAGGTGTTGGCGGGACTAAGCTGCTGGCGCGTTATCGAGACCGGAGGATGAGATGTTCGGACGTGACTGGCAGCGCGCCGAGGCGACGATCGTCAAGGCCGCGTTCGTCCCTGTGCACAAACACGACGCGAATATGCACGATGTATATGTCGTTGAAGTGCATCCCGCTGGGGAGACACCACTCCGTGCCGAGCTCGTCCAGCCGGAACTGGGCCCGCGCTTTGGGTTCCCGCAGGAGGGTCACGTCGTCGGAGTGCGGTTCGATCGGAACTCACGGAAGGTGAAGTGGGATCACTCTGACCCGCGCTCGTTCCAGATTGGGAAGGATCCGCAGCAAGAGGCGCTCGACGCGGCCCTCAGGGCTCCCGTCGGCTCGCCGCCTCCAGAGGCTTCGTAGCCCTCCGTCTGCTCTGCTCTTCGACGGAGCGGAAGCCCGCCGCGCTGCGGGCCATTCCCGGCCCAAGTTCGTCGTGGGCGAGCGGTCAGCGCTGAGCAACGGCGGCAGTCAAGTAGCGCGTTCCGTACTGGTAGAGCTGGGCGAGTGCGTCAGCGAGACCACGCGGACGGTCATGGCTGACGATCGTCCGCCCGCGTGATCCCAACGAGCTGGTACGGGAGGGCAAGAGCCGCTCCACAGCGCGTTCGGTGGACGCGAATGTCCTGAGCTCGCGAGCGGTGAGCGATGGCGTAAGACGGCGCGCGGCGCGTGCCGAACAGGTTCGGCGCGATCGGCTTGAGATCGCGAACCGTGTGCGCGAGGCGCAGGCGGACCGTGCTCACACCGTCTGGCGCGAGCCCGACCAGACGCGGTGAGCCGTACGTGTCCTCGTCGAAGGGCGGGTAGCGACCGTCGGGACGCTCGCAGCCGACCTCGTTGGGGATCGGCGGACCAACCGGAGGCTGATCGACCTCGACCAAGCAGAACGCGACGCCGTCATCGCGTCCTTCCAAGCGGGCGGCTTGTTGCGCGCCGAGCGTCAGCATCCGCAGGTTGAGCGGCACCGAGCGGATCGCCACCAGGCACCGACCCGACGGTACGAAGTGACGAAAGCGCCCAGGAACGAGATACAGGCCACCATGCGCCCGGGCGATCAGCAATCGCAGCCGACTGGAGTCATAGCTGCCGAGTTCGCCCAATCGCCCCGTCGCGTCGGACGCCGATGGTGGAACATCTGTAGGCGCTTGCGCGCGCCCCAATACCGCATAGCTGTCAATCACACGTGACGGCAGCGAGCCCGGCGCGCGCCGGGGCGGCGCATCTCGACCTGGGCATGCACGTGCCAACGGATCCACGCCCCCGCCGCCGGAAGCAACCGCCTCCGCCGCCACATACGCCAGCACGACGCCAGCCAGAACCACCGCGCACAGCCGAGCAGCCCGCCCCATCGGCAGATCCTCCCAGATCCAGGACCACGACTGCTCTCACCACCGGGCGGACGGGCCGCGCCGACCCGCCGGCTCTCGCGATGATCGAAGACCGGCACTCTGCCCACACGAGCGCGACTGCAGCAAGCAAGCCTCACGTCCCCGAACTCCAGACCGCGTTCGCTCATCCTTCCCTTTCGGAGACGCCGCCGGGCCGGGGTCCGGAGGCCCCTTGCGAATGCCGGGGACGCGTCCGCTGGTGGATCGCGGCGGCCGGGACGGTCGTTGGCGGGATCGTGGGACGATCCCCCGGTGGCCGCTGGGTGGAAGTGTTTCGTGTTGAGCTCGTCTACGGACCCGGAGGACTGGACGATCGGGGGCATCGAGCTCGAGCAGCTCGACTCCGGCGGGACGGAGTGGTTCGCAGCCGGGCCCTCGGGCGAGCACGTCGGCGGTCTTGCCGAGGTGCTCGCGGCTGCCGCTCCCGCCAATACGGATCGAGCACGGCTCGATGTTGTCGCGGCCGTTATCACGGCCGACAGCGATGGCGAACGCAGGTCCGGAGTGGTTCGTCAGGCAAGCTCAGGACGTCTGGTTTCACGCAACCTTCGTTGAGAACCGGGTGTCCATCCGCGCCCATGGCCTCGACTGGAGGCGATTCGTCGGAAGCGGGATCGCAGGCAGTCAGGCGCCCGAGACCGACGGCATCTTTCTGTGCCTGACATCGAGTCGGCCGAATGGTTCGCGCAGATGGGCCGGCGACGCGGACGCGAGGTCGACATCTGGGCGGTCGCAGCCGGCGGACGTCTCGGCCGAAGGTGCCGGGTGGATGCCAGCGACGCCGACGGGACGGGCCCGTTGCGAGGTGCGGGTCTGGACTCGCCTCGCGTCCGACCGCGTGAGTGTTCGTGCCTGGCGCCCGCGGGCGTGATCGGGGCGTGTTGTGGACGTATAGCTTGTGTCGGCAATTCAGGCGAAGGGAGTGATATGCGCAGGTGCGTGTGGGCTGTGGGCGCGGTCATGGCGGTGGTCTTGATTCCGGCGTCGGCGGCTGGCGCTGATACGACCGCGAGTACGCTGAGCGTAGAGGGGCCGGCTCGGTGTTTATGACTCCGGATGTCGCCGATCTATCGGTTTCGGTGGAACGTGCGGGCGTGAGCTCTCGCGCGGCGCTCTCGGCTGCCAACCGCGGGACGGGCGCGGTGGTCCGCGCGATACGCGCGGTTGGGGTACCCGCGAGTGAGATCCAGACCGACAACGTAAGCGTTTCCTCGCGGAGCGTGCGCGTTGGCTCGGATAGACATCGAAAGCGCAGGTGGACAGCTAGCTAGCGAATCGCTCGCGATCCACGTGACGAACATCAAGATCCTGGGCTCTGTGATCGATGGCGCCACGAGAGCCGGCTCGGATACCGTCGACGGCCCCTCGTTCTCGTTCAGCGATCCCTCTGCCGGGAAGCTCGCGGCCACCCGTAAGGCGATCGCTGACGCCCGCCGGCGTGCCGGCGATGCCACGGCAGCGATGGGCTATCAGGTAACCGGGGTGCAATCGGTGCAGCTCGATCCGCAGAGTCAGGCGGTGCCCGTCGCAGGCGGCACACCTTCCGCAAGCGCCACGCCGGGCACTCCTACGACCGTCCATCCAGGAACTGAGGAGGTAGACGCTCAGGTGGAGATCGTGTTCACGATCGCGCCAGTCTGATCACCGCTGTCCCGCGACACCATCGAGTAGCACGACCTGCCGCAGATGCCAGAGGACCCGTCAAGCGCTGCTAGTCGCCGGCGACGCCCGCGTGACGGCGAACGGAGGTTGCGACCGTGAAGGCACTGCGGTCTCGCGAATCGTCAATACCCCGGGGGACCCGCGGGCGCCCCAGGAGTCGTTCGGTAAGCGTTGGGTATTGCGACACCGGCTCGACGGGGAAGAACGTGTCTCGGCGACCATGCACAACGAGCGCCGGGAGCGCGAGCTCGGGCAACCGCTCGCGCCAGCGTGGCTTGCAGTTGAGCTTGGAGAAGACCGGGCCCATCTGGTTGGCATGTGGACCGCGGGCTCCGTGCCCGGCGTGCGGTCCCACATGCGTCCCGCGGTCGCGCGCGCGGCGGCGGGTCGTTGCCGGGGATCGCCGCGCCCACCGCCGCGAACTCCGCCACGGCGGCACGGTCAGACCAGTCGGGCATCGGCTGCGAGAACAGTCGGCCCATCGTCGCCGCGTCGTGGTCGGGCAGGTCGTCGTCGGGCGGGCCCGGGCCACGGGCCGCGTCCAGGCGAGGGTGAGCGCGGAGAACGCGTCCGGATACTCCAGCGCGGCAACCTGGGCGACCATCCCTCCGACGCCGAGGCCCGCCAGGTGCGCCGGCTGGCCGTCGAGCGCGCGGGCGATCGCCGCGGCGTCCGCGGCGAGATCGCGCAGAGGTGACGGTTTTCGTTTTCGTGATCGTCGTCGTCTTCGCCGGCACCTTCGTGGTCGTCGTAGTGGAGGCGGAAGCGAGCGTTGCCTCCTGAGACGTCCTGGTAGTCGTGTTCAGTGCCCTCTCTGTCAGTGTGGTCGTGGGCGTCGTGGTGGCGCCGGCGGTCGCGGGCGTCGTGGTGCCGCTGCTCGTGGGCACCCGCGTCGCCTGCGCCGTCTTCTATGTGCGGCTCTCAAACGCGCTCTGAGCAGCGGTCCCCGAGCCACATCCGACCATCAAGACCGCAAGCACGCCGACGAACGCCGCGTTCACGCGGCGTCTGGACGGATCAGGCATCCACGACCAGGATGCTGACCGGCCGCAGACGGTGCATCATGCGATCCGGGTGAACCTCCGCAGACGATCGGCTTGTGCCACACGATATGACAACGATGCCGGCCGCATATGACGGTCCGGTGGCGTGGGCCGTCTAGCGTCGCACGCTCACGCTGGGTTGCTTCTGCACGCGCCGATTGTCGGCCGTTGCCACCGCACCGACCTTGGCGCTGATTCGCTTGTGATGAACGAACGCCGTGCGAATCGCTCCGAGCGCCCCGGTCGAGAGCGGCAGCAGGATCTGCGCCTGCTGGCCGCCCGCAGGGACGCGGAACACGACCTTGGTCGTGAACGTCTTGCCCCCGACAGCGTCGTGCGCATTGCCACCAGACATTGATGAGCGCCGGGAGTTCCGCTGCGCCAGTCGCGAGCAAGCGCGTCGCTTTTCGGCGAAATCCCGATGCCGTCCACGGGAATTGCCGAGTTCGCGACATAGTTCGGGACACGTTTCGCCCGATGGATGCGCATGATCGAATCCCTGGTTTCGCGGGCCAAGCGGGACGCAACCGGTGGTTCGCGCTCGTCGCGCCTGGGCCGCTGCCGGGGACTCCTAGCGGTGGGTAGTGCGGTCGCGCAGGGTCGTGGTTGTCCGTGGCTCGGTGACGCCTGAACGCGTGGCCGGGTCCCCGGAGCTCGCTCATTCCTGCTTGCGACCCGGCGGAGGCTCATCCGAATTGGGTGATGCCATCGAACGGTTCGCCTGGCAGCGTCCAACGGGCGCAATCCGGAGGTGGAAATTGAAACGCATTGCCGTCGTCCTCGTGGCTCTCGCCGCGCTTGGATCCGCCAGCGCGGCCGGCGCCCGCGTACTTCTGGTCGGCAGCTACAACGGCATTCGCGGGCAGTACGAGTCAATCCAGGCCGCGGTCGACGCCGCTCGACCTGGCGACTGGATCCTGGTCGGACCGGGCGTCTATAAGACGACCTCCTCTCGGGCGCCCGCCCGCCGCTCCGACACTCCTGCCGGGGTGTTGATCACGACGCCGCGGGTGTACCTGCGCGGCATGAACCGCAAGACGGTGATCGTCGACGGGACCAAGTCGGGTCCAGCGTGCAGCCGAGCCAAGCGCGACCAGAACTTCGGTCCGCACGGCAAGGGCGGCGCACAAGGGCTCAACGGGATCGTGGTGTGGAAGGCTGCCGATGTGTGGGTCCAGAACCTCACCGCTTGCAATTTCCTCGCCGGTAAGGGCGAGGCGGGCAACGAGATCTGGTGGAACGGCGGCGACGGCAGCGGCAAGATCGGGGGCCACGGCTACTACGGCTCGTATCTGACCGCGACGAGTACGTTCTACGAGCCGAATGACACGCCGGCGACGTACGGGATCTTTTCGAGCAACTGGACCGGGGGTACGTGGTCTCAGACGTACGCCAGCAACTTCAGCGACTCCGGCTACTACATCGGTGCCTGCCAGCAGCGGTGTGACCAGACAATCGACCGCGCCCATGGCGAGTTCAACGCACTCGGCTACTCGGGGACCAACTCCGGCGGCCAGATCGTGATCAAGAACTCCGAGTTCAACGACAACCAGGACGGCTTCGATACCGACAGTGAGAACGGAGATGCCCCGTCGCCCCAGAACGGCGCGTGTCCGAACAACGGCATCAGCCCGATCACCCACACCCACTCATGCTGGGTGCTGATGAACAACTACATCCACGACAACAACAATCGCGGTGTGCCCGAGGTGGGCCAGGCCGGTTCCACACCTCTTGGGGTGGGCCTGTCGCTCAGCGGAGCACGCAACGACACCGTGATGCACAACCGGATCGTCCGCAACAACGCGTGGGGGGTGCTGATTCAGGTCCAGCAGGGGGAGGGCGGACCGCCGTGCATCGGCGGCACGCTGAACTTCAACGTACTCGGCATCCTTACGCTCCCGTGCCTGTTCGACGGATTCGGAAACGCGATCCTCAAAAACAGCTTCGCGGACAACGGTTCCTTTGGGCACCAGACCAACGGCGACATCGCTGCGGTCAACCTCGAGGACGGCCACCCGACATCCTGCTACCGCGGTAACGTGAATCCGGCAGGGCTAACGACATCGCCGCCCGGCCTACAGCGCTCACACCCGGCGTGCACGGGCGCCGGTACGCCGGCCAACGTGAACGTGCCGCTCATCCAGGAAATCCTTTGCGGCAACGAGGGCTCCCTGGTCGGGGGCAGCATCCCATGTCCAGGTGGCAAGCCCTACCCGAGTCCCACGCAGGTGGTCATGCACCCGCTACCCAGGAACCTGGCGACGATGCCCGATCCGTGCGCGGACGTGCCCGTCAATCCGTGGTGTCCCGGTCGGCCCGCTCCTCCGCTGCCGCCCCCGCCCAACGGGCTCGGATGCGGGGCGGCCAGGGACCAAGCCCGAGGTGTTCGTCGCGGAATGAGAGCAGGGCTCGCGCCCGATCCGATCAATCCTGTTCGAGTTCGGTGCTAGCTCGTTAGCACCGAAAGCGTGCGAGCTGGGCCGCGCCTCGATTTCCGTGTTCCGGCGACACGAGCCGTGGACAGCTGCCCGCGCGTCGCCGCGCATCTCCCATTCGCCAATCTCGAGACCCCACGCGCTGTCCGCTGAGCGTTCCCGTTGTGCGACGCGGCGGCGCCAGCGAGGAACGGCGGCAGACGACGCGCGGGACCGGCCGCGGATCGATCCGCGTCCGCACGCACGTGTGCACGACCCGCGCGGCGCGAACGTGGCGCTGCCGGTCGCCGCCATCGGAGTGGCTCGGAGGGCCGCTTGATCCGGTCGCATCCAATGTTTTTCGAACATCCGGTGCCTGGGATTGGGTACGATGCCGTTGCGCTATGAGGCGCTGGGCGAAAGATCAAGGGGCGTGGCCGCCTTCGTTCCGCGTGGAAGGCTGACGCTGAAGACCAACCGGGCGCGGATGTGGGGGCGATGGCAGTGGAGCGAGCAACGCACGGGCGTTAGGAAATGGGCGATCGAGCACTCAGTCAGCCTGCCTGCCCGCACGGGATCGCGCGGACGCTGTTGATCGTGGTAACGGCGCTGGCGGGCTTGCTATCGGCGAGCGCCTCGGCGCTGGGGGCGGCGTGGACGGCGCTGGCGCCTGACGCACAAAACTTCACCACGCAGGTGACCCCGATCGACCTCGGCGCGAACGTCGCGGGCTCGCCGCTGGACACGACTCCGGCTGGCTCGCATTTGGGGGTCGCGATCACGCCCGACGGTCAGACCGGGTACGTCGTCTCTGCGGGCTCAGGCAAGCTCATTCCGATCGATCTGAGCACCGGTACGCCGACGGTGGGATCGTCGGTCAATCTGACGGCGCCGGGGGCTAACTACATCGCGATCTCGCCGGACGGCAGGAAGGCGTACGTGTCGTACCCGCCCAACAACGACGTCGTGCCGGTCGACCTGACGACGAACCCGGTGACGGTCGGAACCGCGATCCATCTCGGCGCCCCGGCGGAAGGGATCGCGGTCTCCCCGGACGGGTCGATGGCGTACGTGACGAACCCCTCCGCCGGCACCGTGACGCCGATCACGGTCTCGAGCAACACCCCAGGCGTGCCGATCTCCGGCGTCGGGGCCAGCCCGAATCAGATCGCGATCACCCCGGACGGCAAGACCGCGTATGTCACTGACAACGGCTCAAACCATGTGTACCCGATCGCGCTTCCGGCCGGGACGGTCGGATCGCCGATCCAGGTCGGCGCCAGCAGCGTGAGGCCGCTCGGGATCGCGATCACTCCGGACGGGACGAAGGCGTACACGGCCAACTTCGGCACCGCGAGCACCGGCGACGGAACCGGGAACACGGTCACGCCGATCGACCTGTCAAATAACACTGCCGGGCCTCCGATCACGGTCGGCGGCGGCCCATGGTCGATCGCGGTCACGCCCGACTCGAAGACCGTCTACGTCGGCAACTCCAACGATGGCACGGTCACCCCGATCGACGTCGCAACCGATACGGCTGGGACCGCGATCACCGGAGTGCCCTTCCCGCGCTCGCTCGCGATCACCCCGGATCAGGCCCCGGTCTCGAACTTTGCGGTGACGAGCGCCTCGCCGGGTCAGCCGACGGCGTTCGACGCGTCGTCCTCGACCGTCCGGTTCGGCACGATCGCCTCCTACCTGTGGGACTTCGGCGACGGCAGCGCGCCGGTCACCACGACCGCGCCGACGACCAGCCACGTGTACGCATCGTCCGGCAGCTTCACGGCGACCGTGACCGAGACCTCGAGCGCGGGCACGTCAACCGGCGGCGAGGTGTACACCGGACAGACCGCGTCGCGGGTCGGCAGTCCCAGTGCGCAGGCGAGCCGCTCGGTGATCATCAGCGCTGGGCCGCAGCCGGCCGTCAGCGTGAGCACGCACAGCCTTGGCTTCGGCACGATCGCGATCGGCCATACAAGCTCGCCGCAGGCGATCACGGTCACCAACTCCGGCCAGGCGGCCTTGGTGATCTCCTCCGCCGTGCTCGCAGGCGCGAACGCGGGCGACTACAAGATCACCGGCGACACCTGCGCCGGGCACACGATCGCCGCCGGCGCCGGCTGCACGACGACGCTCGCCTTCACTCCCGGCGGCACCGGCGCGCGCACGGCCCAGCTCGCGTACGCCGACAACGCCTCGGGCAGCCCGCACACGATCGCGTTGAGCGGAAGCGGCACCCACCGCGTGACGCTTGCCGGCAAGGTGACGCTGAACGGCAACCCCGTGGCGGGCGCGGCTGTCGAGGCGTGCCCGACCGGGGCCGCCAGCCAGGCCGACTGCGTGGCGGACAACACCGCGGGCGACGGCGGATTCACGGTCACGATCACAGCGCCGACGGGCGCGCAGTATTCGCTGAGCGCCTTCCCGCCCTCCGGCGTCAACGGGGGCGAGAGGGTACTGTCGCCGATCACGGTGCCGGCCGCCAGCTTCTCCGGATTGGAGCTGGCCCTGCCGGCGGCACCGTCGATCCCGGCCGGGGTCACGATCGTGAGCCCGAGTCACGGCACCGAGACATCCGGATCGGGAAACCCCGCCGTGTTCTGGAACGAGCCCAACCAGATCGAGCTCGATCGCAGCCTGTTCCCGCCGAATGGGACGGTGGTCGTGACGCAGATCGTCATCCGTGGAACGAACGCGTTGACCGGCGCGCCGGCGAGCAAGGTCGTCAACGTTGGCGGCAGCGTTGCGGGCCGCCCGGTCGGCGTCGCGTTCGGGAACGGGCCTGTGAGCGTGACGATTCCGCCACTTGATCCGATCCATGGGCAGGCCACCGCGAGCGTCAACTACCAGTTCTTCCCCTCCGGCACGTTCGCCGCGACCGGCGTCTCCAGCACGCAGGTGCTCTATGAGGTCTATCCGCCGCCGCCGCCCGGCCAGGCGCTGGCGCCCCAGCCGACAGATCCCCTGCCTGCCTACTTCCTCAACATCGGCCAGCCGGGCGGGGTGACGCTCGGGCCCGGGTCGATCAGCGGGACCGATGCCAAGAACTTCAGTGTCGTGCCGCTGAGCGCGGCCGGCGTGCCGAAGGGCAGCACCGACTGCGGCTTCACCGCCGCGATGCTGCAGCCGTTTGACCAGACGACGTCCAACCCGCCGCCGTCGACCGAGTGCGGGATCGCGGTCCAGTTCACGCCGCCGCCGCTCACCCAAGCGCCGAAGATCTTCTATTACGCGACGCTCGACGTCGCGGCGCGCAGCGGCGGCGCGACCGGCGCGATGCACGTCCAGCTGATCGGATGCGACGAAGACCAGGCCACCGCGGCGTCCAACGTCACCGGGATCGACGCTTGCGGCGGCAGCAACCCACCCGACCAGCCGCCTGAGGACGAGCCGCCGCCGCCACCGCCGGTGATCATCATCCCGTTCCCATGGATCGATCCGAGTGGCACGGTACTCGCCCGCAGCGGTCACGGCGCGCCGGTGCCGTTGCCAGGCGCGACGGTCACGCTGCAGCTCGGCCGTGGCCGCCGCGGACCGTTCGGCGCGGTGCGCAACCGGAGCACCGTGATGTCGCCGGCCAACCGGCGCAACCCGGATCGCACCAGCGCTCTCGGAGCGTTCGGATGGGACGTGCTGCCCGGCTACTACCGCGTCGCTGCCAGCCATCGCGGTTGCAAGGCAGCCACGGGCACAACCGCGCTCACCTCGGTCCTGCGGGTACCCCCACCGGCGCTCGGCCTGAGGCTCGTGCTTGCCTGCCCGCACCTGCGCCGCGCCGTCACGCACACGACATTGCGCGTAAGCCGGCACGGTAAGCATCAGCTCGTCCTGCTGGCCCGGGTCCGAGGCCGCCACCCAGCCGGGGTCGTCTCGTTCCTCCTCGGTCGGCGGTTGCTCGCCGCCGTGCCGGTCGATCCTCGTAGCGGACAGGCCACATTGACGATACGCGGGACCCGCACCAAGGGCTACCTCGCCAGATATGGCGGCGACGGGCTGAACGCGACGAGCGGCGCTCGCGGGTGAGCGGCGCATCGCGTTCTCCAGCGAGCCGGCGGCCATGGGCGACCCCGAGCTGACCGCGGCGCGCGCGATCTGAAGCGCGCGGCTGGTGGCCCCTCACCTGCTCCGTCAGCTGCGGGAGCCGGTGGTTCTCGGACGGTGCGATCAGGAATCTGCAACCGGCGCTTTGCGCTCAAGCACGTCGAACGACCACGGCTCGCTCGCGGTCCCAACTGGGCCCTCCTGGCGCTGCTGCGAATGACCAGCAGCGAAGTCCGGGCTCGAGGCCCAGGCCTGGAAATCATCCTTTGAGCGCCACCGCGCAAGGACCAGGCACACCTCACGGTCGTCGTTGGGACGCAGGAGTTCAAAGCCCTAAAAGTCGGGCGCGGCGTCGACCCTGCCCGCCCGAGATGCAAAAACGCCGCTCGAACTCGTCCAAGCGCTCGCGCGGAACGGTGATCGCGTCGATCTTGACGATGCTCACGGCCAGATCCTACGGATCAGCGCTGCTGCGAGAGCGCCACGCGACTCGTCGGTCTCTCACACGAGCGAGCGTGCGCTCGTCCCTATCGTCTGCTGCCGTGGCCCGGCTCGTACGCGACAAGGCCCTGTCCGATCCACTCACCGAAGCGACGCGCCAAGGGTGGCGCATCGAGTGGGAACGCAGGCACGTCAAGTGCCTGGCTCCCGACGGACACACGATGGTCGTGGTCGGATAGTCCGCCCACGGCAATCGCGCGCTGGAGAACGCGCGCGCCGAGCTGCGACGCGGCGGATTGCGGGTCTGACAACCGCGCTCAACCGCGTTCGCTGGGCGATCGGCTTGCGGACGGCGGGGCCGGCTTTCTAACCTTCCTGATGAGCAAGCTCAAAGGAGAAACGGCGCGGCTAGAGTTAGGGCTACCTGCTTGGTTAGAGTGCCCGAATTTTGTATCAAAGGGGTCGGAATTGCGCACTGATCTTCTCAGCTAACTTCGGCCCGATCACACGATCGGGGTCGCGCAGGTCGGCCGTCCGCGCGCGAGCGCGGACCAACGACGCGTACAGCGGGTAGGTCGCACAATCTCGAGGTGACGCTCGACAGCCGAGCGCTCCGCGGTCGCGAGCTCGCCGCTCATGTACCGGGACACGGCCTGACGCGAGCCCCAGCACCGCAGCGGCGCATCGCAACTTGACTCCGTCATGCGACCCTCATTCGCGGACAGCTCCAGGAACTCCGATCGTTTCTGTGTGGGCTGGTTCGTACCACCGCGACCTGTGCTCGTCGAGACTTGTGATGGGCTTTTGATCCTACGCAGTTCCTCCACAGCGGCCATCCTGCATTGCGTCGCGGCGTATCTTTCAGCCGACCACCGTGGTGATGAGAGCACTTCATCCGTCACCGAGTCGCCGAGCGGCATCGCCGCAATCGAGCCCGGCAGGGTTGGTCGAGCGGGCGACCGGTCGAGGATTGCCTCCAACGCTCCTCCGTCCGTCGGAGATCCTCAGCGCGACCCGCTGGTACCAGCCCCGAGAACAGACGGGTCGGATGGACATGCTCGAAGCGATGATTCCGATTGTCCGAGGAGACGTCTGCTGCAGGTCACTCGCCGAAGCCCAGGCGTCAAGACAGCGGTGCGATGGGGCACGATTCCAGAACGAAGTTAGCCGCCCGCGAATGCCCGCCCTCGCATGATGTAACGCCGCAACGCCGTGCCGGCGCTTGCCCGCAACAACTTTAGGAGCGACCCCGTGCGCCCGATTCGACATCTGATTCGCATTCTCTCAGCGGTGGTCGTGCTCGGCGTTGCCGACGTTATCGCATTCCCGGTCTTAGCTGCGCGAGCAAATCTCGTCAACTTCGCGGCCTGCAACACCTCTCACCTGAGTCACCCGTTCGCACCCTGGGGCGACCTGGCTCCCTACGAACTTGCGCCCCGTGGCGACTTCGAGAGCGGGACCTGGACGTCGGTCGGCGGCGCCAAGCGTGTCGCAGGGAGCGAGCCTTACGCGGCCACGGGCACGCTGGGTTCCCGGTCGGTGGTACTGCTGGCAGGCTCATCCGTCCAGTCCCCGACGACTTGCGTTGATGCCGGCTACCCAACAATCCGCTTCTTCATCGCCGGCACCGGGTTGCTCGCCGTCAGCGTTGTGGCCGGAAGACTCGTCATTCCCGCAGGGGTTGCCGTCGCTGGCGGCGCCTGGCGGCCAACTCCGGTGATGGTGATCGATTTGCACTCGCTCGTGCTGGCGGCAACGTCCGGCGGTACCGCCCAGATATCACTGCGTCTCACCGCCCTGATCGGCGCCCCGCAGGTCGATGACGTCTTCGTCGACCCATGGAATCGCGGCTAATCCGTGCCCCGGACGATCCGAACATGAGCGGCTGACGGACGCATCGCTCGCGCACATCGACGAGACAATGAAGATCGACTCATACGACACTCCTGAGGCGGAGGGCATGCTGCTATTGGGACAGGGACGTCACTCCGAGAGCGGGCAGGCTCGTCGGCTGCTGATCACGGAGGCGGCCACCGCGGCGGCGTTCATCGCGGCCGCCGGGTCGCTCGCGGTTTTCGGCTCATCGGCTCGCTCGCTCTCGCTCGTTGCCCTTGCGCCAGCGGTGGTCGCATACCTTGTCGCTGAGCTCGTGCGCTACCCGGTCGGCAGCGCCTGGACGGCACCGACGCAGCTCGTGTTCGTCCCCATGCTGTTCATTCTGCCGACGCCGTTCGTACCGTTGATCGTTGGAGCGTGCTCGGTCGCAGACCAGCTGCCGCGAGCGGTTCGCGGACATCTGGCGCCGACACGAATGCTGGCCCGGGTGGGGGACAGCTTCTACTCGCTCGGCCCAGCACTCGTGCTGGTGTTGTTCAACGCCCAACAGTTCTCGTGGGGGCGCTGGCCTCTTTTCCTGCTGGCGTTTGCAGCCCAAATCGTGTGCGACGTGGGCGCGGGACTCAGCCGCACTTGGTTTGCCGAGGGGATCGCACCCTCGGGGCAGCCGCAGATGCTGTGGCTGTACATCACCGACGCGTGTCTCTCCTGCGTGGCTCTCCCGATCGCAGCCTCGGCGGTCCAGCGGCCTGCGCTGGTGCTGCTGGCCTTGCCGCTCGTCGGGCTGCTGTGGCTGCTCGCACGCGAGCGCAAGCAGCGCCTCGACCATTCCCTCGCGCTGAGCACCGCCTACCGCGGCACTGCGGTGCTCCTAGGGCAGATCGTCGATGTGGACGACCCGTACACCGGTGTGCACAGTCGCGACGTGGTCGACTTCTCGCGCTCGACCGCGGAGGTGCTCGGCCTCGACGCAACGCAGCGCCGGGCTGTCGAGTTTGTGGCGATGCTGCACGACATCGGGAAGATCCGGGTACCCAAAGAGATCATCCACAAGCCCGGCGAGCTCGACGCCGCCGAGCAGGCCATCATCCGTCACCACACGATCGACGGCGAGCAGATGCTGAAGCAGGTCGGAGGCCCGCTCGCGAGCGTCGGACGCTACGTCCGAGCATCCCACGAGCACTACGACGGCCACGGTTATCCCGACGGCCTCGCCGGCGAGTGGATTCCGATCCAGTCGCGGATCGTCGCGGTGTGCGACGCCTACAGCGCCATGACCACCGACCGCCCGTACCGCGCCGCGATGCGGAGCGGCGACGCACTCGAGGAGCTGCGCCGATGCGCCGGAACGCAATTCGACCCGCAAGTCGTCACTGCGTTCGAACGCGTACTGACGTGACGGCGACCGTCCGCGTCCACCGCAGGACACTCCGAGCCTCCAGCACCGTGGGGTCGCGGTTGCGTTTCGTGGGGAGCGCTCAGCTCTGATCGGGGCGGAGACGCGCCGTTCGCACCAGCGACTGGCCAGGGGCTCGGCCGTGGCACGTCGGAGTCCATCGACTTCGGCGCATACGTGGCAATCAATGCCTGGGACCCTGCTGAACCGTCCGCCCAGCGAAGCCCCGACCGGTCCGAGCAGGCGTGCTCAAGCGTTGCTGCGCGCTCGATGGTTATCAATGGGCAAGAGTGGGTAATTCAGGCCGGAGGGAGTGGAACCTAAGGACAAGAGCGCTGTGTATGAGCGTGCCGTCTGCAGTATCCGGCGGTTGGCGTGGTTCGCGACGGATGGCGGCGTGGGGGATGTTGTTCGTGACGCGCTGGTCCGCGAGCTCGGTGCTGTGCTTGACCTGGAGAGCGTGAGCTTTGGCTCATACGATGAGAGCGCGGCGGCGCGACCGGCGGTGGCGCTCGCCGCGGCAGCTGAATCCGAGGGCGGGGAGCAGCCTGCACCCGATCCCCCCGGAGATGATGGCCGCGGGCTTATGCTCGGACTGCGCTTGTCGGGGGAAACGCGAGAAGGGGTGATCCTGCTGGCCCGCGAGCCGCTTGGACCCCAGGAGGTAGTGGCGGCGGCTGCGCTCGTCGACGTGGCGGCGGTGGTGCTGAGGCTGCTCGGCGCGCAGCATGAGGCAGCGACGGACGAGTTGACCGGCTGCTTGAACCGCCGCGCGGTACTCGCGCGGCTTGGCGAGGAGATTGCACGCTCACAACGCAGCCAGTCTCCGGTTTCCTGCCTGATGCTCGATCTTGACAACTTGAAGCAGATCAACGATATCTGTGGGCATCTAGAAGGCGATCGGGTTCTGCGTGAGGTCGGCGCGAGCTTGCGCGGCGAGCTGCGCGCCTATGATGTCGCGGCCCGCTACGGCGGCGATGAGTTCCTCGTCGTGCTGCCTGCCGCGGATGAGCATGCAGCGGTCAATGCTGCGACACGCATGGCAGCCGCAGTGGCGCGCATCGGATCCTCCGGCGACCCGCGCCAGCGGGTACCGATCAGCGTGACGCTCGGAGCGTCGACCTCCCGCCCGGGCGACGTGACGAATAGTCTGCTGGGGCGCGCCGACCAAGCACTCCTGAACGCCAAGAGCCGCTCGCACCAGTAGCGGTTGACCAGCTTAGGGTGGGCGTCACGGCGGATGCGCTCGCCGGCGGTGGGGGTCACCGCTTTGTGGTGCTGTGCATGCGAGCGCCGCAAGCAGGCCACGACACGAGCGGAACCCAATTCAAGCGGCGCTCCGTGGAAAGCCACAAAGTGCGGTCCGCTCTCAGGCGCAGCTCGTTCCGTGCGAGCCCCGATGTGACCGCACCACTCGCGTGCTTTGATCACATCGGGAGGAACGGCTGGCGATGGCTGCGAACCACAGATCGATACGCGCCCACATCCACACGTGGCCACAGATCCGCGACGCTGCGGAACCGAAAACCCACCTCGAGCGCCCAACTCCAGGTATCCGCCAACCTGAACTCACCGACGGGGTCCATCTCAATCGCTTGGCCCGCTGGATCAGTCGCTCGCTGACCACGATGCTGAGCGAGTTCAAGCTTGTGGACTGTCGCTCGCTCGATGTTCTCCTGGTGTGCGCGGATGACTTGACGCACAGCACCCTGTATGCGCGACCGACAGTCTGCATGGTCCGTCACATCGACGTGAGCGCGCGGGGTGTCGAGACGACTTGACTTAACTCAAACTTAGGGGCGGGGTAGTCGTGCATCTGCACTGCGATGCCGTTGTTTGATGGACGAGCAGGACTCAGGGCGACCACCGATCGCTAGATGATTGGCTTGGTCGGCATCTGTCGACCACAAAATTGGCGGCGATAGCGACTCGGACGATGACCGAGCGCGTCGGCCCTCTCCCGCGTCCGGCCGTCCTAGACGAGGGGGGCGCCTCGCGATGCCGTCGCTCAAACAGGCGAAGCAGCAGACGGTCTATCCGGGCCTGGACGATCGCGTTGCTGACGTTGCAGGTGCCTCGCCGACCGCGGTCGACACTATCAGATGGACGACCAGCACAACCCAGCCTGTGGCACCGTCAGGCTCTTGCTCATCGAGGCCAAGCACCAGCCTCGGCCCGCCCGCTCGGTGTTCGCTCAGCATTGGGAACTGCGACGTTCGCAGTCAAGTCTCCGAGCGCCTCGCGTAATCCCATTCCGTTGCTCTTCGGGCTCGGGTCCAGCGGCTGTCCCAGGCCGAGCCAGCGCCTTTCGAGACGCCGAAGTGGACGTCCAGCGAGCCCGGGTCGTCGACCGGGATCCAACAGAACTCGAGTGTGTGAGCGCCGTTGACCTCTCCAGGTCGACGGCGTACGTGATCGCAACAACTCGGCCGTCTTTGCTCGCTACGTGCGTCTCGTCGTTGAGGATCCGCCAATCGAGGGGCGGGGGATCAGAGATGTCCATCTGCGGATTGTCCGCCGGATACCGGTCGTCGGCGGGTCGACCGGCAGGTTGTGGCGATGCTCAACGATCGGCAGCCCGCCGATTTGGGCGCCACCCGAAAGCGTCCGCTGATCGTTCCCCAGTTGAGACGCTCACGTCGCGACTGCGGCGCCGTCGCGCGGACGCTCGGGGCGTGCGGTTGTGGTTCGGGTTCGTGTGCTCTGCGGTTTCAGCCGCCGGCGGCGAAGCACGCCGCGCGTTCGATCGGGGAGTGTGGATCATGACGAGGCGGCGGCCGGCGGCGGCTCGGACTAGGCGAGATCTGATCGGCGGGCTGGAGGAGGGCGACGCGAACGATCCCGCATCGCTCGCGGGCGCCGCCGCTGGCATGGACGGGGCATTCCTGATGAGCGGCTATCCCGCGGAGGCCCAGCTGCTGGCAGATCTCGGTGCCGGGCATGCGGTCCTGCTCTCGTCAAGTTCGGTCCCACTTGCCGACAGCGGCAACGCGATGGCGACCTACCATCGCGACTCCGAGGAAGCTGTCAAGGCCTCGGATGCGGCGTGGACAATCGTGCGCCCGTGCTCGATGCAGTCGAACGTGACTCGTTGGAAGGATCAGCTCGACGCGGGTGAGGTCATCCGCGCGCCGTTCGGCGACGTCGCCGTCGCCATGATCGATCCCGCAGATGTCGCCGCAGTCCTCGCGACCGCGCTCACTGAGGGCGGGCACGCGGGCGAGACCTATCGCGTCAGCGGGCCTGAGGCGCTGACGCCCGCCGATCAGCTCGCCATCGTCGCCGAGGTCCTGGGGCGCAAGCTGCGCTTCGAGGCTGTTCCTGACGACGAGGCGCACGCTATGCTCCCCGCGCAGTTGGGCCAGGCCTATGCCGATGCGCAGTTCGAGATCTTCCGCGGCCACCCGCAGTACGAGTCGGAGATCCAGCCGACGGTCGAGCAGGTCCTCGGCCGTCCGCCGGGGCGCCTGCGCGGCTGGTTGGAGCGCAACCGCGGGCGTCTCCTCTGAGACGAACGCGGTGCGCTGGGTCCGTTGCGGGTCAGAGGGCCGGGTCCACTGCCCCATCCACCCATAAGGGGCGATCTCATCGCCGGTCTGCGAGCCGCGTGAGGACGACCGCTTCCGGACAAAGGCAGCAGCCTGCGTCCATCTTCGGCGTGCGCTGGCCCTTGGTGACTGAGACCTCCGGCGTCGTCGACGGTCGGGCCTGCGACGAGGCGCAGATCGTCTCGCTGAGCGATGCCGGACGAGCGATCGGCAACGTTGACAGAGGCGGGCCGTCATCTTTCCCGCAGCACAAATCCGGAGCTTCCACGCTTGTCGCCGGGCTTGCTCCGCGCGACTGTTAGCTGTGCGGATCCTCGGCCTTAAAGCCGATCGTAGGCCGGCTCTCGACATAAGGAGCTGCAATGGACGGCGAAGACCTCACTCATAGCGAGCAGGACGACGAGAGCAGTCGCGCGCCGGGCAACGCGGTGCAACAGGCCGGTCCACGGGTCGGCCACCCGGACGGCGGTCGCAGACGGCGCGCGTCTGCCGCCATGATCGCCTTCCGTGTGAAAGATCGGGCCGGCGGGACCCGCCTCGGCGAGACGTTTGAGTTCGGCTGTCCGCGTTGCGGTGAACGCGTAGACGGGTGCGAGTACTGCCCGGCATGTGGCCTACACCTCATCGACCGCGGGGACGTGGACGTCGCGCGGCCCACGCGGTTGAGAATGGTTCTGCTGTCGGCCGTCGTACTAATCGCCCTCACCGGATTGGGCACTGGAATCTATGCAATCGCAAGCCAGCCACAGACCAGCGGACTGCACGACCAGGTGGCAGCGCTCAATGCCAAGCTGAACAGCGCCAACACGCAGCTCGCCGCGCTGCGTTCGTCGGTCGCACAGACGGCCTCGAAGGGCAACATCACCCAGCTGCAGAAGAGCGTTGGATCGCTGCACAGAGGCGCTACCAAGCTCGGCAGCCAGGTCGCGGGGCTCGGCGGGCACGTCGGGACGCTTAATTCAGATGTCGCGCAGCTTCGCTCGAGTGTCTCGCAAGTGCGGGCCCAGACCAGCAAGCTGCTCAACTGCCTGCCGCAGCTCGAACAGCAGGTCACTCGATTGCACGTCAAGACCACCAGCCTCGGTGGATTGCTGACGGGCGCGGCCCTCTCAACCCCGACGGTGATCACGAGCACGTGCGCCCGAACGGTCCTCGGATTCTGAACCAGGCAGTCGGTGGCATCGCCCCGGCGCGTCGCGGGCCACGCGACGGCAGCAGAACGTGCGGCGGATCCTCGAGCGTCTGACACATCTCGGAGATCGGGATCTCGTCGACGAATCTCATCGATGACCATAGCAAGGAGTATCCGGGGTGATCGTGCTCGCTCCGTACGATGGTCAGTGGCACACGATCCTGAGGCGGCCTTGGGATCTGTCCGCAAGAGATCGGCTCGGTGTCCGCTCATCCTTGGGTATTGCGACGCCGCACAATGGCAGATGCAGCACCGCTAGCCGCGACGGCCCTCTGAATCTTCAGTTTGTCACCAGCGCTGAAGGCGAGAGCCCGACGATCTCGATGATGAGCGCTCAACTGCGTCGACAACGCCGACGCCGAAACGCATGATGCGAGGTCGCGCAGGGCCAACACACCGACTCATCCGGACGCTCTGTGATGGCAGATTTTCGACATGACACGAGCTCGCAGCTTCGCGGTGGTGCTGACCGGCGCGGGCTGTATGACCTTCGTGAAATGGGCGGGTCGAACATGCGCAACGGGAGAGGAGAAGCACAAGCCGCTGCCGGGCGACGGACTGATCGCTCGGCCGTTGTGGCAGGCGACGCGCGCGACGACCATCCACACGCATCGTGACCTGGTGTGGCCCTGGCTGGTGCAGATGGGCTACCCGACGCACCGCGCGGGCTGGTGCACCCCTTACTGGATGGACCGGCTGATCTTCGGCATCCGTACCCGCAGCGCCGATCGCATCATCCCTGAGTTGCAGAACCTTGCGCCCGGCGACCGCGTGCCTGACAGCCCCGACGCGGTCCTCTCCTACTTCACCGTGGACGAGCTCGCTGAGGATCGAGCGCTCGTGCTGGTCTCCCACACCCATCCGCTTCCGATCTACCGCGACGTCGACTTCTCGTGGGCGTTCGTCCTCGACGACGCTGGTGCGGACACCCGCCGCATCATGCGTGCTCGCGTCAGCTACACGCCGATCGGACCCGGTCCGATCATACGATTCCTGGTCGCGGCGGGCTTCGGACTCGGCGACGTCGTCCAGGCAGGCGCGATGCTCGGCGGGATCAAGGCGCGGGCCGAATCGGCTCGAGGCAACAACACCGAACTGGACACCAAAGCCGGTCTCTCTCACTCTGTCGTTCGCTGATCGTTCGTCGGTGAGACGCCGTCGCGCGTGGTGCCGGACGCCTGATCGGGCGGTCCGGAGCGTCCGCGGAGCGATGATCCCGCGACGGAGAGGCCGGCACGGCAGGCTGCTCCCACTAGACCCCACTCTGCACCGTGCGCGGGCCGCGGCAGCGCTGGTTCCGTCTGCTACTCGTACTGGAGGTCGAGGCGGTCCACGTTCCCGGACCAACGTAGTGAGAGCCGCCAGCAACCACGCGACGGAAGGTCGATGATCGACGGGCCCGGACCACCCATCACCGTACGCTTCACTGGCGATCCAATTGCATGCGTACCCGTCATCCGCTGGGCCGTGATGCGCAGATCGGAGCCGGGGTTCATGGCCAGACGGGAGACCCAGAGGACCTTGTTGTTGTGATCCTTCGGCGGAGGCGAGCGCAGCGGATAGCCAAAGAGGATCGCCACGATCTTTCCGGAAGCGCCGCGTACGTAAGGCATCCGCACCGTGGGAGGGTGAAACCCGCCACGCGCCCAGGCCGGCAGGACCGCGTCTTGCACCTGCGAATCGCACGCGGTGGCGGTCTGCGCTCCGGTGTGACCGCTTCCACATCCGCTCACACCACAGATAACCAGCACGACAGCCAGCAGGGTCATCACGCCGGCTGCACGGCAAGCGGTCTCTGACCGCTGGAAGCCGCCAAGTTGTGCGGGCATTTGCGATCAGTGTTTCATGCCTCGAGAATCCAGCACTCTGAAACGACGCAGTCCGGGAGCGACGTCGATGGCGCTGCTGAGAGCGTCGCTCGTCACCCTAGTGAGGGCCAGCCCGCTCACCGCCGCCGGACGCGCCGAGTCAGCCAGATTGTCGTGTTTAGAAAGGGCCGGCTTGCGGCAGACAAGGAGCACGAGGGTTGTCCCACCGCAGCCCCCGGTCCCGTGGGTGGGCGGCCCTGGTTTTCAAGAACGTCCGGGCTGGGGCGTCGGCACCGCGACGTGGGATCAGAAGCCTCGTGGCGGCAAGCGGCTGGGCGAGAGGTGTGCGGTAGTCCCTGGGTCGTGAGACGCCTGCCCGATGTCGGACGCAAGCCCAGTCGCAGCGGCTGGAGCGTACGGACGGGGAATCCTTGGGTTCGTAAAACGGGGTCGTCGGACCCGACCTTCCGCCTCATCGGCGGGAGATACGACGAGAGCGTGAGCGCCGCAGGTCAGGCGGCACAAGCTGCCGCTGACCGGTTTGGCGGTCGTTCCCTTGCGGAAACACTCACGCTCTCAAACAACCTCACCGTAGAGACGTCCTCACGCTGGATGTGTGAGCTTGCGCACCTAGCGCCGAGCTGCCTGCAAATTGATCGGCGTGATGGTGACGGCTCCACAAGCTTGAGCATGAGCGCCTTGGACGGGGCGGCCTCCCCCGCGAGTCGCCGACAGGGTCGATCGTCTACTGTCGATCATCAGGGGGGCCTTCTACTGGCCCCCGGGGAGAACGGGCGAGGAATCCTGTCGATGGCGGTCGCTGAAACCCAACAACTACGGATGCTCGAGCGACTACGGAGCGCGGGCGAGCAGCCAATGACGCTCGACCAGTTGCGCGCCGGCGGGATTGACTTTCCGGCCGTGGTCATCGGCGAGCTCGAGCTCAACGGGTACGTGATCGAGCGCGTCTACGAACACGGCCGGCAGATCGGCGTCCGCCTGCTGGAGACCGCCGCCCCCGATCCACCCGCCTCACGCCGGCGCCAGCGATGGCGCCGAGTTTCGCGATAGCCCCTGGCCGCGACAGCACGCCACCCGCGCCGCCGCTTCACACCATCCGCCCAAACCGAACACGCGGTCGTTGGTCGCGAGAACGTCGCATCGACGGCACGAAGGGACGTGACCCCCTGTGTCGGAGACCAGAAGCGGGTTGGGGCCCAGTTGCGGGTTGGGTCCAGTTGAGACCACCAGGCGAGGCTTCCGCGCGTGGGTGAAAGCGGAGGCCGTCGGTGTCGGCCGGCTGGTCATGCTCTACGCTTTCGCTCCGAACCCGGGTGCTCGCGCTGCTGCGCGAGCTGGAGGCCGCCGGGCAGGTGCGGCGGACCGGAGCGCGACGCTCGACGCCGTGGCGCCTGGTCAGCGACGAGGAGCGGATCGCACAACGCGCAGCGGAGCTTGAGGCCCAGGCCCCGGCGCACCGCGATGATCCGACTCGCCGACGGGGCCGAGCCCGGGCCACGTGGCGCTCCTGCGAAGCTCGTCCATGACTGCCACGAGGGCGCCGCGGGCAGCCTGCTGGCAAAGTGGGGCTCGCAACCACTCACACGTTGCCGACGTTGCCAAAGCCAGCGATGTCGGGGTCTGTGGTCTCTGAGAGCTGCTCCTGCGTTGCGCTGGATTTCGTTGGTGCCCTCGTAGATCTGAGTCAGCTTGGCGTCGCGCATCATCCGCTCGACCGGATACTCGCTCAGATAGCCGTAGCCGCCGAGGACCTGAATCGCCTGGACGGTCACTTCCATCGCGGTGTCGGAGCAGAACACCTTTGCCATCGCGGAGTACTTGCCAAGATCGGGCTCTCCGGCGTCGACCTTGGCGGCAGCGCAGTAGAGCAGCTCCCGCGCGGCGGCAGTGCGCGTCTCCATATCGGCGAGCTTGAACTGGATCGCCTGTAACTGGTTGATCCGTTTGCCGAACGCGCTGCGCTCGCGGGCGTACGCGGCGCGGTAGTCGGTGGCACCCTGCGCGATCCCGAGCGCCTGCGCGGCGACGCCCAGCCGTGAGCGGTCGAGGGTGCGCATCGCGACCTTGAAGCCGTCGCCGACCGTGCCGACGACGCGATCGTCGGCAACGAACACCTCGTCGAATACGAGCTGCCCGGTGGGCGACCCGCGCATGCCCATCTTGTGTTCCAACTTGGCCACGGAGAACCCCGGGCTGCCGGCCTCCACCAGGAAGGCGGTCATGGCCGTGGACGCCGGCAGCGAGGAATCGGTGACGGCGAACACCACGTAGGCGTCTGCCACGCCGGCGTTGCTGATCCAGTTCTTGGACCGCTCAAGACCCAGCCGCGCCGACCGTCGACACGGCGCGCGCGGGTCCGCAGCGCGCCAACGTCCGAGCCTGCGTCGGGCTCACTCAATGCGAATGCGGCGAGCCACTCGCCCGACGCGAACCGCGGTAGTACGCGGTCCCGAAGCTCCGACGAGCCGTCGAGGCGGATCGGTAGGCGTGGCGAGGTCTTGCACCGCAAGCATCAGCGCCGAGCTTGCGCACGCCTTCGCCACCTCCTCGATCGCGACCACGGTCATCAGCGTCCCGGTGCCCAACGCGCCGTGGCGCGCCTCGAACGGCAGCGCGAACAGGTCGTGCTCGGCAAACCGCTCTCGGATGTCGGCTGGGAACTCGCCGGCGGCGTCGATCGCCGCGGCCCGTGGCCTCACGCGCGCCGCGACGAGGTCGCGGATCGCGGCCGCGAACTCGAGCTGCTCGACGGTCAGCCGATACCGAACTGCGTCATCGGCGAGCGCGCTCATACGGCGACCTCCGTCCGCGCCGCCTCGTACTCGTAGAACCCGCGGCCGGTCTTGCGACCGTGGTATCGAGGTCTTGCCGATCGCCGCCACGAACCTCTCCGCTTTCGTGACGACCTCGGAAGCGCTGTCGAGCGCGACCACGACCTCGACCAGCTTCATCACTGGTACGGGCGAGAAGAAATGAAGTCCGATCACTCGCTCGGGATGTTGCGTCCAGGAGGCGAGCTCCGCGATCGGGATCGATGACGTGTTCGACGCGATCGTCGAGGTCTTCGGCAGCAGCGAGTCGAGCATCTGGAAGACTCGGGCCCTTCACTGCGGAATCCTCGGTGACGGCTCGACGACGAGCTCGGCATCCGGCCACCGGTCGCCGGTCCATGAGAGGTGCCGACCGCGCTCGTCATCGCCTCGCCGTCGAGCTTGCCCGCGCGTACGGCGCGCTCCAAAGACGTCTGGATGCGCTCCCGAGAGCGGGCCAGTGCGGCGGCGTCGGGCTCGAGCAGCATCACGTCGATCCCGCGCGCGCGACGGACTCGGCGATCCCGGATCCCATCAAGCCCGCGCCGACGATCCCGACGGTGCGGATGGGGCAAGGCTCGGTCATGCAGTCTCCTTGTGGTCGGGGATTGGGCTAAAGCCGCCGCGGCGACTTGCTCGGCGATCTCGATCACCGTGCGCAGGATTCGCACGGTGGCCGCGTCGATCATCTCGCCGTCGACCGCGACCGCTCCAAGGCCCCGGGCCACCGCGTCCTCGTAGGCACATGTGAGCATGCGGGCGCGGTCAACGTCCGCCGGGTCCGGGCTGAAGACCTCGTTGGCGAGCGCAATCTGGCTCGGATGGATCGCCCACTTCCCGGCGGCGCCGAGCAGCGCGGCGCGACCGGCCTCTCGCCGGTAGCCGTCCGGATCCGAGAACGCGGCGAACGGCCCGTCGATCGCCTGGATCCCGGCCGCCCGGGCGGCAACGATGATCTTCGTTCGCGCGTAGCGCCAGACGTCGCCGTCGCTTCCCTCACCGCCGCCGCCAACTGAGTCAAGGCGCATGCCCTGGGAGGCGGCGAGGTCGCCCGGCCCGAAGATCAACGTCTCGATCCGCGGGCTCGCGGTGGCGATTTGCTCGACCGAGGCCAATGCCTCGCATTCCTCGATCAGGATCTCGATGCCAATCGGCGTCCGCGTGCCGAACTCTGCCTCGGCTGCGGCAAGCAGCCCCTCGAGCTGCCAGACGTCGCGCGCGCAGCGAACCTTCGGTGCGATGACCACGTCGAGCCGGTCCCCGGCGTGCTCGACCAGTTCGAGGACGTCCCTGACGCCGGTCGCGCATGCGACGCTGTTGATCCGCACCGCGCGGACCTTGTTGCCCCAATCGAGTTCGGTCAGGGCCTCGATCACCGCCCGGCGGGCGTCCGCTTTCGCGGCCGGGGCGACGGAGTCCTCCAGATCGAGAAACACCTCGTCGGCTGCGCTGGCCAGCGCCTTGGCGATCATCTTCGGACTGCTCCCCGGAGTTGAGAGCTCCGAGCGTCGGAGTCGATCGGTCACCTGTCAGCGCTCCGCCTGTCGCCGTTGGGGCTTGGGACAGCCAGGCGCCCCAGCTCGCCGAGTACCTCGTCGGTGTGCTCGCCCAGCAGCGGGGCGCGCGTTCTCACGCCTGAGCCGCCGCCCAGGAACTTGATCGGCTGACCGGCGACGGTGACCGGCGTTGCCGATCCCGGTTGCTCGAGCTCGACGAGCATTCCTCGCAGATGCGGGTGCGGATCCTCGAAGATGTCGGCAATCGTGTTGACCGGGCCGACGGGAACCTCACTGCCGAGCAGCTCGATGATCTCCGCACGCGTTCGGGTCGAGCTCCAGGCGCCGATCGCCTCGCGGACCTCGGCGCTGCGCCGGCTGCGCAGGTAGTTGGTGGCGTAACGGGGGTCCCCGGCGAGCTCGGGACGGCCGATCAGCTCGCACAGACGTCGCCACCTGGTGTCCGCCGGTGCGGCGATCGTGATCCAGCCGTCGCTGGCCGGCAGGACGTCGTACGGGCTCAGCAGCGGATGCTCGTTGCCCTGCGGCGCGGGGACGCTGTCTTCGTAGGAGTACTGGTAGACGATCCGCTCGCACAGCGACAGAACCGCGTCGTACATCGCGACGTCGACGTATTCGCCCTTGCCAGTGACGCGGGCGCGCAGAACCGCCGCCAGAATTCCGAGCGCCATCAGCGTCCCTGGGAAGATGTCCGCCACTCCGGGTCCCGCCTTGATTGGCTGCCCGTCTTCGGTGCCGGTGATCCCGAGCAGTCCGCCCATCGCCTGAATCACGATGTCGAACGCCGGCCAGTTGGCGTACGGGCTCGCGCCGGTGCGGGGATCGCCGAACCCGCGCGAGGAGGCGTACACCAGCCGCGGATTACGCTCTGATAGGACCTCGTAGGAGACGCCGAGCCGGTCCATCACCCCCACGCTGAAATTCTCGACAACGACGTCGGCGTCCCCGACCAGAGCGACCAGGTGCTCGCGGCCCTCGTCGCTTTTGAGGTCGAGCACGACGCTGCGCTTGCCGCGATTGACGCTCTGGAAGTAGCCGCCGTAGTGATGCTCGGCATCGTCGGCGCGATATGGGCCGACGCCCCGCGTCAAATCGCCCTTTGGCGGTTCGATCTTGATCACATCGGCGCCGAGGTCCGCGAGGATCATCGTGCCGTAGGGGCCCGCCAGCATCTGGGTCAGATCGATCACGCGCAGGCCGTGCAGCGGCCCCTCCGAGGCGCTCATCTGCCCGCCTCCGGCCGCCGCTGCAGGAGAACGCGACGGCTGATCTCGCAGACCACTCGGCCGTGCTGGTTGAACCCGAGGTGACGGAAGCGCACCAGGCCGTCGCCGGGCGTCTCGCCGTCGCCGGTCGCGAGCACTTCGGTCGCGGCGTACAGCGTGTCGCCGGTGACCGTCGGCGCGAGCAGCCGGATGTAGTCGATGCCCAGCTCGCGCGCCGCATGCTCGGCCGTGTCCTGACTGGCAAGACCGAGCACGACGCTGGCGACGATCCCACCGAACGTCAGCGGGTCAGGGCCGAACTCGAACGAGCGCATGAAGTCCGCGTTGAAGTGGCCCTGGCTCGTGTTCATCACGAGCAACGCGAGCGTCTGGGTCTCGAAGTCGGTGATCGTCTTGCCGCGGTGATGACGAAAGCGCTCGCCGACCCGGAAGTCCTCGAAGAAGTTGCCGCTGCCGGTCAGCGTCGCGCGAGCGCCGCTCATCGCTCCCCCAGATGACGGCTGGCGATGATCGTGCGCTGGATCTCGGAGGTGCCCTCGAAGATCTTCGTCAGGCGCGCGTCGCGCCAGTGGCGCTCGACCGCATGCTCGGTGGTGTAGCCGTTGCCACCCAGGATCTGCAAGGCGTCGCTGCAGACGCGCTCGGCCATCTCGCTGGCGAACAGCTTCGCCATCGAGCACTCCTTCTCGCACCGCGCTCCGCTGTCGAGCAGGTGCGCAGCGTGGAAGTAGAGCTGACGGGCCGCCTCCACCTCGGTGACCATGTCGGCGAGCCGATGACGCAATACCTGGAACTGAGTCAGCGGGCGGCCGAACTGCTCGCGGTGCTGCGCATAGGCGGTCGCGTCCTCAATCGCGCCGCGCGCTAGCCCCACAGCGCGGGCAGCAGTGTGAATCCGCGCGGTGTTCAGCAGCCTGACGGTGTCGTAGAAGCCGTCTCCCGTTTCGGCGTCCATCGCTCCGAGCTTGTTGGCCGCCGGCACCCGCAGCCCGTCGATGTGGAGGTTGTAGCTGCTGATCCCGAAGTAGCCGATCTTGTCGATCATCTCCCCAGTCATGCCGCCTGGGAAGGCATCTCGCGGCTTCTCGACGATGAATGTCTCGAGCCCCGCGATCCGCGCTTGCGAGGTGCGCGCGAGCAGCAAGATGAAGTCGGCGCGCAGCGCCCACCCGCACCAGCGCTTCTCCCCACGAATCACGTACTGCTCGCCGTCCCGCACCGCCTCGCAGCTGACGGCAGCGAGATCCGAGCCCGCGCCGGGCTCCGAGAACGCCACGCCGGCGATCCACGCGCCGGCGGCGCTGCGGCGCAGCAACTCGGCGCGACGATCAGGGTCGGCGACGCCGGTGCCGGTGCCGTTGCCGCGCGCGATCACGCTCGCGGCGCTCATCCACCCGCGCGCGAGCTCCTCGGCGATCAGGCAGTACTCAAACACGCCGAGGCCGAGCCCGCCGTGCTCGCTGCCGATCAGGATTCCGAAGTACCCCCGCTCGCGGAGGCCGTCCAGCAGACTCTCCGGGATCTCCTCGCGGCGGGGATCGAGCCGATTGGCTACCGGCAGCACGTGATCGCGCGTGAATTCGCGCGCCGCAGCTCGCAGCTGCAGGCGCGCGGGCGTAAGGTGCAGCGACTCGACCGCGGCTTCGGCGACGGCGCTCATGCGTCCCTCCGCGCAACAAGGTTCGTCCGGCGATAATCGAGCACCAAGCGATCGTGCTGATCAAATCCCTCCGTCAGCCAGGTGGCGACGCCGTAGCGTGGTCGCTTGCTCGACGGACGGGCGTCGATCACGGTGCTGCACGCCCGCAACGTGTCGCCGCTGACTGCGGCGCGGTGAAACCGCAGCTGCTCGACGCCAAGGAACGGGCCGCCGCCGCGGCCCTCGTTGAGGTCCTCGACCGACAGCCCGAACACGATGCAGAAGGCGAGCATCGGGTGAATCGGCAGCTGGCCATCGCCCTCTCCGAGCTGGGCGCAGGTGGCGTTGATGTACCGCGGGACCAGGTTCAGCGTCGCCGTGCAGAACAGCAGGTTGTCGGCAGACGTGAGCGTCCGGCCCCAGTGATGCTCGAAGCGCTCGTCGCGTTTAAAGTCCTCCAGCAGCCGACCCTTCTCCCGGACCGGCCAGCTGGCGGGGTCATCTTCGAGGGCGGTCGACGATCTCGTTAGGGCGCTGCTCGAGCTGCTCTCCATCGGTTCCTCCGAACGCGGTGATCACGTGTTCTTCAAACCAGGGAGTGCGGCCGATTGACACCGAGGAGGGCCGCGCCGGGGAGACGCAGCGGCTCGATGCGAGCGCGCCCTGTGGCAGGTGATACGGATTATGTTGGGGACTTCAATACTTCCCGGGCGTCTGCGGACGCCTGGTCTTCACGGTCGATGTTGTGGCGGTAGCGGCGGACGAGGTCTCTGAAGGCCTGCATCAAAGCTGCCTGGGATTGACCCCAGAAGTCACGCTCGACGAGCGCCAAGAACGGGTTCGGCTCGACCAGTAGGTCGATTCCAACGAGATGCCCGGAGATCCACTCACGTCCGACCGTGGTGAGCAGCGTTGAGTCTGCGCGCAGGACGATGTTCGACTCTCGGTCGACCAGCGCGCTCACCGTCAACGTCTCATACACACGCCGGGCTCCGGTCCCTTCAGGCATCTTGGCATAGCCGCCAACGACGACCTCTCGACCCATGCCCAGGATGATATCCGCGGCGTAGAGCGGCGCACTCATGCGGGGCTTCTCCTGATCGCGGTGGACAGGGCGACCGCGAGCACGAGCACGATGCCGTTGACGACGTTAGTCCAGGTGAACGCCAGCCCGCCGACGATCAGCCCCTGGCTGACCCACACGATGAACACCCCGCCCAGAACCGTGCCCCAGACCGAGAAGCGCCCGTGGGAGAGCACCACGGTCGAGAGGAACGCGGCGGCGAACGCGGGCAACAGGAACGCCGAGCCGACGTCGGGGGCGGCCGAGCCCTGGTTGGCGGCCAGCACGACGCCGGCGAGCGCGGCAAGCAACCCGCCGAGCACGAATGCCTTCGTCGTCTCGCGGCCGGGACGCACACCGGCAAGCCGCGCCGCGACCGGGTTGGCGCCCGTCGCTTGCAGGTGGCGTCCGGTCGTCGTGAAGCGCATCAGCACCCACAGTCCGCCGGCGACGGCCAGCAGCACAGCGATTGTCCAGGACGTCCCCGACAGCCAGGCCGGAAGGTCAAATCCCACCACCAACACCGCGAGCACGGCGGCGACGACACCGGCGGCTGCCCAGCGCCGTGCAGGCCACCTCACCGGCAGGCGCCGATGCAGGGCCCGCCAGGCGAGAATCGTCACACCCGCGCTGACTGCGATCAGGATCCACTCCGGAAACTTCTGCCCGAACGCGCCCAGCGAGTGCTCGCCTGAGAACCAGCCGGGCAGCGTGCGGCTGCCGTCAGGCGTGATCTGGGTACCGCCGCTGTAGACGTTGGACGCCCCGACGAGGATGCCCCCGACCCCCAGTGTCGCGATGAACGAGTTGACCTTCAGCCCGACGACCAGCGCAGCGTTCGCCAGGCCGCCGACCACGCCGACGAGCACGCAGACGATCAACACGAGCCAGAAGGGCCAGCCCTGATGCACGGTCAGCCCGACGCTCAGAAAGCACGTGAGCGTGGCCATGCTTGCGGCAGAGAGGTCGAATTGACCGGCCACCAGGCTGATCATCACCGCCAGCCCGAGCAGCAGGATCGGCGCGTTCTGATGTACGTCGAGCAGGCGTGCGTCGACGTTCAGAAACGTGTCGCCGAGCCACAGCCCGTACACGCCGAAGACGACCAGGAACGCCAGCGTCGTCAGCGAGCTCTCGACCGCGGCGGTACGCAGCAGCGAGAGCCCGCGCCGCGGCGAGGCCGCCTCGTCCGCCGCAGACTCGAGCGTGACCGTTTCGTCCAAGAGTTCTACACCCATCACAGCAGCGCCTCGAGGTCGGCGGGGTCGATTTCCCCGGGGCGGGTCAGGTGCCGCAGCGTGCCGCCGTCGATCACCCCGATGCGGTCGCACACGGCGAACAGGTCCTCGGCGTCGGAGGTCGTGATCAGCACCGCGCGGCCGTCATTGCGCAGCCGGCGAATGATCCGGTAGATGTCGCTGCGGGCCTGCACGTCGACGCCGCGAGTGGGCTCGCACAGGACGCACAGCTCAGCGTCCTGGAGCAGCATCCGCCCGAAGATCACCTTCTGCTTGTTCCCGCCCGAGAGCACCCCATAGCGTTGATCGACGCCTGCAGGCTGGACGCCGAGCTGCGACGCGACCGCCGTCGTGGCGGTGCGCTCGCTGCGCAGGTCGAGCAGGCCGGGTCGCCGGCGCCAGCGGCGCAGGCCAGCGAGGCTGAGGTTCGCGCGGATGTCCATCTCCGTGAAACCTCCCTGCGTCTCGCGATGCGGCGGCACGATCGCCCGGGAGACCTCGGGCGCTACCGTCACTTCGCCGGCGGTGACAGGCAGAGCGCCGTGCGCGAGGAATGCGAGGTCGTGCAGCCCCGAACCTGGTAGGCCCGTGAGCCCGACGATCTCACCGGCGTTGACCGTCAGACTCACCGGGCCGACGCGCCCGCCTCGCGCGCTCGAGAAGCGCAACACGACGTCACCGGATGAATCCGACGGACTCGTGCGACGGGCCTCAGACCCTTCGTGCTGGGCCAGCAGCGTGACCAGCCCGCGCCGGTCCAGGCCGGCGGTCTGCTGGTCGGCGGCGATCCGCCCGTCGAGTAGCACGACCACGCGTCCGGTCGCGTCGAGCACTTCGGAGAGCTTGTGGGAGACCATCACGACGGTCGCACCGTCGGCCACCGCCGTGCGCAGGGCGGCGATCACGCGCTGTGCGTCGGGTGGCGAGAGCGTCGAGGTCGCCTCATCGACGAACAGCACGGTGGCCCCGCGGTGGAGGGCGCGCGCGACCGCCACGAGCGTCTTCTCAGCCGGGGACAGAGCGCCAACCGCCATCGACCGCACCGGCAGCTCGAGCCCGACCCGCGCCATCGCCGACTGGGCCGCATCCGTCTCGCGCTGTCGATCGAGCAGACCCCAGCGGCGCATCGGCACCTCTCCTAGCCGCAGGTTGTCCAGCACAGGGAGCGCGTCGATCAGGCCCAGGTCCTGGTGGATGAATGCCACGTCGGGTGCGCCGGCCAGCGACGGCACTGCCGAGCCGGCGACGAGGATCTCGCCACCGCTCGGCGCCTCGACGCCGGCCAAGACCTTGATCAGCGTCGATTTGCCGGCGCCGTTCGGACCCATCAGCCCGATGAATTCACCGGCGCCCAAGTCGAGGTCGATTCCGCGCAACACCTCGGCGCGATCGAATCGCTTGCGCAGCCCCCGCAGCGACACCGCCGGGGCGCGGGAGCCCCGGCGGGCGTGCGCTATCGGCGCGCGCCCGGCGATCTCGGCAGGCATCGTGCTCACGACCGCCCCCAGAGTGCTTTGAACTTCGCCTTGAAGTCGTAGCTGGGGCCGTAGTAGCGACCGACGTACTGTCCAGCGTTGGCCTTCGTGATCAGGATCGAGGGGAGGTCCGTGGCGCTCCAGCTCGGGAGGTTGCGCACGCGACGGATTGCCAGGTCGACCGCCGACCAGGTCGCGTACTCGTATGGGGAGCCCACGGTCACGCCGACCGGGAGCTGTCCAGTTGACATCGCCTGGAGCATCTCGGCGGTCGCGTCAAAGCCACTGACGGTCACGTCGCTGCGTCCCGCCTGCTGCAACGTCTTGGCCATCGGCACCGAGAACAGGTCGTATGGCGCGACGACGTCGCTCATCGTGCCCTCTGGATGGGCGGCCAGCGCTGCCGTGAACGTCGGGGGTCCCGGCTTTGTCAGGTCGGTGGTGGGGATCGTCTCCTGCTGCCAGCTGCAGTTCGGACAATTGGCCACCAGGGTCTGCTTGGCAGTACCAAGGCGCTGCCCCACCTGGGGGTAAGCCGCATCATCGAACGCCAGGATCTTGCCTTTCCCTCCAGAGCGTTCGATCAGTGCCCAGCCGAGCTTGACTCCCTCCTTGTAGAAGTCTGGGGTGGCGTCATCGACGCCCTTGCCGCGATACGCGCCCGAGTAGCACAGTACGCACGAAATCGCGACGTGCTTGGCGATCGCGTTGTCGACAGCCCCCTTGATGCTGTTGACATCGGTCGCGATGATGACGATCCCGTTGTAACCCTGGTTGACCGCGGTCTGGATCGCGGCCGCCTGAGCCTGCGGAGAGAACTGGCCGTCGAATACTGCTGACGGCGTCCACCCGGCGGCCCGGATCGCCTCCACGGCGTCCTTGGAGGCAGCGTTGCAGTCAGCGCCTGCCTGACCGCAGGACAGGATCGCGAGCCTGCCGGCGCCCGGCTTGATTGGACCGGGCGGCGCCGGCCAGCTCGTCGCCGGCGCCGAGAACGATGCGACCATCTGCCTGGCCTTGGCGGTCGCCGCTGCACCGTTGCCGGAGTTGACACTCGCCGCCGCCACCGTTGCGGTCGTGCTCTTCCCGCCGCAGCCGGATACGATCAGCCCGACAGTTGCAATCGCCGCCGCACAAACAGCTGGCGCGGCATGTAACTTTCGCATTGACTCTCCTCCAAGTTGGCCGAGTCGAGGGTCCCGACTGTCGGCTGAACATGTACATGTCACTCAATTTGAGTGACACCAGGGAGAGCTCGCGGAAGAGATCGGGGTGAGACACCGACGGTGTCGCAGTCCTGAGCTCGGCAGGCCCTGTGAGCAATTCAGTGTGTCAGTCTCGATGACTGCTGTCAAGGATAACGACGTATTTACAGCTTGATTGTGACTGTCTTGGTTTGCGTGTAGTGCTGCACCGCCTCGACGCCCTTCTCGCGACCGTAGCCACTTGATTTGGTGCCGCCAAATGGTGTCTCCACGCCGCCGGCGAAATACTGATTGACATAGACCTGACCGGCATCGAGCCGTGCCGCAACGGAGTGGGCGCGTGACAGGTCCTTGGTCCAGATTCCGGCGACCAATCCGTAATCGGTTGCGTTCGCGATCCTGATCGCGTCCTCGTCGTCGGAGAAACGCAGCACCGACAGGACCGGGCCGAAGACCTCCTCCTGGGCGACGCGCATCTCGCTGCGCACGTTGGTCAGGATCGTCAGATCCACAAAGAAACCGCCGCCACCTGGTGCAGCATCGGGGTCCCCGACCGCGAATGTGGCTCCGTCCGCGGCCGCGCCGCGCACGTACGCGAGGACCTTGTCACGCTGCGCCGCAGTCGTCAGCGGCCCCATCGGCGGGTCGGCGATCCCTTCGCCGACCGTGACCGTCGCGGCCGCCTCACACAGGCGGCGAATGACTTCGTCATGGATGCGCTCGTGGACGAGCAGGCGCGATCCGGCCGAGCACACCTGGCCCGCGTTGAACACGATCGCGGTCAGCGCGCCGGCGACCGCGGCGTCGAGCTCGGCGTCCTCGAACACGATGTTCGCCGACTTGCCGCCGAGCTCGAGCGTGAGCGGGATCAGCCGCCGCCCGGCCGCCAGCGCAACGAGCTGACCGGTCTGCACAGACCCGGTGAACGCGAGCTTGCGGACCAGCGGATGGTCCACGAGCGCCGCGCCGGCGACCTCGCCAACTCCTGCCGCGGCGTTGAACGCACCCGGCGTGACCCCCGCCTCGGCAGCGATCTCGGCCAGCATCAGACAGCTCAAGGGCGTGTCCTCGGCGGGCTTGGCCACGACCGTGTTCGCGGTAACAAGCGCTGGGGCGATGCTCCGAGCCGCCTGCTGCAAAGGGGCGTTCCATGGAACGATCACCCCGACGACTCCGTACGGCTCGTGACGTGTGTAGGAGACATGTCCCTCGCCGAGCGGAATCGTCTCGCCGTGGAGCTTGTCGGCGAGGCCGGCGTAAAACTCGAAGTACCTGGCCGCCGTCTCGACATCGAGGCGCGACTGCGTGAGCGGCTTGCCGTTGTCGAGCGTCTCGATCTCGGACAGGGGTTCGCTGCGTTCGCGCAGCAGCTCTGCGACCCGCAGCAGGATGCGCCCGCGCTCGGCGGGCAACACGCGGCGCCATGCCGCGCCCGCCGCGGCGGCGTTCCGAACCGCGAGATCGATGTCCTCGGCCCCGGCGAGAGCGAAGCGCGTGAGCTCCGTGCCG
The DNA here is from genome assembly GCA_963794285.1 of uncultured Solirubrobacterales bacterium. Lineage (GTDB taxonomy): Bacteria > Actinomycetota > Thermoleophilia > Solirubrobacterales > Solirubrobacteraceae > Palsa-465. The sequence goes on along the minus strand of CAWCDS010000001.1, from coordinate 201,609 downwards.
GTGGCGGGATTGAGCGTCGCCAGGCTCGCGCCCGACGCCGCGGAAACCCAGGTCCCGCCGATGAACAGCCCGTATTCGCTTCGTAGGCTCACGCTCGCGCTCCTCCGTCGACGCGCAGTGCAAGGCCGGTGATCATCGCCGCCTCCTCGGAGGCGAGGTACAGCGCGGCGTTCGCGACGTCAGCCGCGGTGGCCAGGCGACCGAGGGGTATCGCGGAGCTGATCGCCCTGCGCGTCGCATCCTCGAGGTCGGGGATGAACTCGGGAAGCATCGGCGTGTCGGCCGCTACCGGACACACGGAGTTGACGCGGATGCCGATCGGCGCGAACTCCATTGCGAGCGACTGCGCCAGCATTACCGCCGCTCCCTTGGAGGACTGGTACACCGACAGGTCAGCGCGCGCTTTGAGCCCCGACAGCGAGGCCGTGATCACGACTGACGCGTTGTCGGCTTTGCGCAGTGCGGGAAGCGCCTCCCTGATCGTCAGCCACGGACCGAGCACGTTGACGTCCATTACCTTGTGGTACAGGTCGAGGCTGATCTTCTCGATCGGGATGAACGGGTGCGCGATGCCGGCGTTTGCCCACACGATGTCGAGCTTGCCGAACCGATCGACGGCAGCGGCGGCCAGTGCACGGCAGTCCGATTCGACCGTCACATCGGTGTGAACATAGATCGCCTCGCCACCCGCTGCATGTACCGTCTGGACCGTCTCGTTCCCGCCGGCGTCATTGATGTCGGCGACCACGACCTTCGCGCCTTCCCGGGCAAACACACGCGCGCCTTCGGCGCCCATGCCCGAGCCCGCCCCCGTGATCACGGCCACCTTGTCACGCAGTCTCATACCGTGTCCTCTTTGCAGTTGAACTTCAGATCCTGATACGGCGCGGCGCCCTGCCGGCCGACCCGAACGTCGAGCGCCTTCCCGCACGATGGACACAGGTGTGCGGTGATCGCCATCCGCGGATCGAGCGTCGTAGGGGTCCCGAGGTTCTCGGGAGCAAGGGCAAGCGAAGCCGCATGCTCGGTCCAGTTCTCGCTAGCGAGTCCGAGGGGGTGCCCGCAACCGGCGCAGGCGACTTGCAAGGCTCCCCCCTCACGGCGCAGGGTCAGTGCGGAGCCGAGCGTGAACGTCGCCGGCCCAGTGGCTGCCTGGGTCGTGACGCGCTCTCTGAGCGGCGCTCGCGCCGCAGCAAGACGTGCGGCGAGCAGCTCGCGCCGCCGGCTCTCGGTCGCTTCGATGTCGGCTTCGCCACTTGCACTCAGGACCACGCCGTAGACGTCACGGGCGGCCTCGAGGCTGACCCGCCGATCGCGCACGTCGGCGGCCACGGCAGCGTGCTCGCGCGTGAGCGGATCGTCGTACCCACCCCCGCCCTCGGGGATCACGTTCAGAACATCGCCGCAGCGCAGCTCGAACATCGACGTCTTGGCCTCGAGCTCGACGAGCCTGCCGTCGAGCTCGGACACGCTGTTCGTGCGCTCCGAGCGAGCCAGGCGCTCGAACAGATCCGTGCCGGTGGCGAGCTCGTAGCCGGCGCTGGCGCCCGGGTAGCCACCGAACAGGCCGGAGCAGTTCGGCTGCGCGACGCCGTGGGTTGCGAGCGTCGTGAAGAACGAGTCAACCCCGTATGGGGTGACCGCGAACTCGGTCGTGACCCCGCCGCGGTGACGTCCCGGTCCCCCGGAGTCGATCCGCTCGCGCCGCCAGAGGTACAGCACCGGGACCGCGTTCTCCTTGGTCTCGACGTCGAGGATCACGCCCTTAGGGGCGATGAACGCGCCGCCACCGTCGATCCCATCGCGGTGCCGGTAGGCACCCCCGCCCCACGCCACCGGGTCAAGGAACATGTCCCCGAACGGCTCCCCGTATTGGTTGAGCCCTCCGAGGTTGAACAGCGGCCAGGTGCCGTCGGAGATCGCGGTGGCCTCATCGGCAAGCGAAGGATGGCTGCTGATCAGCTTGCTGATCGCTCCGATCGCACAGTGGCTCGCCACCCACGAGGCAGCCACCGAGGAGGCGCTGACCGGCGCGGGGGCGACCGGGTTGACAATCGATGCCTCGGGCAGCACGACCTCGATCGGTTCCATCACACCGTCGTTCCATGAGGGCGCCTGCGCGCCCAGCAATGGGAACACCGCGCTGATCACCGCGCCCAGCGTCGCCGGCGCGGTGCTGTTGATGAATCCCGGCGCTTGCGGCGCCGATCCGGTGAAGTCGAGCGTCAGCGTCTCCCCGGCCTTCCTGGCCAGGCAGGTGATCTCGTAGATCTCGTTGGCGTGTCCGTCGTGGTCGATGAAGTCGGTGTGCCGGCACTCGCCGTCCGGCAGCTCCGCCAGCCCCGCGCGAACCGTCGCGGCGCTCTGGCGCAACGACATCGCCATCGCCTCGATCACCTGTCCCGCTCCGTAGCGCTCGCAGATCTCGGCCAGCCGGCGATGCGCCACCTCGTGCGCGGCGAGTATCGCCGTGAGGTCCATCTCAAGCATGAACGGCAGCCGGGAGGCGCCGACGATCAGCTCCCAGATCTCGCGCTGCAGGACGCCTTCGCGACGCAGCCGCACCGGCGGTATCCGGATGCCCTCCTGATGGACCTCGGTCGCTTTCGGGCACCAGCTGCCGGCTTCCATCCCGCCGACGTCGAGCTCGTGCGCGGCGCAGCCGGTCCATCCGGTCAGCACCCCATCGTGAAAGAACGGCGCCACGAGCTGCACGTCATTCTGGTGGGCCGCGGCGAGGTAGGGGTCGTTGCAGAAGAACACGTCGCCTTCGCGCACCTCGTCGCCGAAGCGCTCGCGGATCAGCTTGACGACCAGCGCCATCGTCCCGACCGGGATCATGTACAGCATTCCGACGACCGCCATCTCGCCGCCGGGCATGTAGATCGAGAAGTTGAAGTCCGACGCGTGCACGACCGGCGACCCGGACGCGTGCACGAGCGTCGTGCAGGCTTCGTCGTTGATGCTCCAGAGGCGATGGCGAATCACCTCGTAGGTGATCGGATCAAGCTCGCCGGCCTCGGCGCCGGGGCGCTCGACGTCCTGCTGCAGCGTCGTCATCGGGTCTCCTCCTTAGTCAGCACGAGGTTCATGGCGTTGTCGATCTGGCCGATCTGGTCGCCGGCAACCACCACAGTGGTGCCGGGCAGCTCCACAATTGCCGGTCCGCGGACGAGGTCGCCGGGCGACAGTTCGGGGCCGTGGTGGACAGCGATCTCGCGCATCTCGCCGTTCTCCGGTAGGTACACGGGGCGGCTTGCCGCGGACGGCGCCTCGCGGCGGGCCAGGGCGTTCGAGGCGTAGGCTGCGCGTCTCGGTTTCATCGCCGTACCCTCGACCCGCAGGGTCATCAACTCGGTTCCGGCGCCGGCGAACGCCGATCCGGTGCCGAAATGGGCCTCGTAGGCGTCGATGAACCGGCCGATGAGCGCGTCGACGTCGGCCACGGTGAGCTGCTCGCCGGCCAGCTCGACTCCGAGTTCGTGGATCTGTCCCCGCAGCCGCATATCGGCGGTGCAGCGGAGCCTGATGTCCTGCTCTGCGGCGCCCTGCCCGCGCAGCGCGGATCGTGCGTGCTCGGCGAGCGCGGCCAGACCTTCGTTCAGCCGAGTGAGCGAGAAGTGCTCGGACGCCCGTTCGGCGCCCGGCGGAGTGAGCATTGGCTCGGAGCGCTCGAAGGTCACCCGCAGATCGGCGGTCGCGACCCCGTAGGCCGAATGCACCGCGGCGGTGCTCGGGATCACGATCGCCTGGACGCCCACCTCGGCCCCGTAGCGAGAGGCGTGCGTGGGTCCCCCACCTCCGTATGCGAACAGCACGAAGTCGCGCGGGTCGTAGCCGCGCTTGATCGTCACGCGGCGGATCAGGTCGGCCATCTTGTTGTCGGTGATCGTCTTGACCGCGGCCGCTGCCTCGAGCGTCGAGAGGCCCAGTGGCGCGGCGATGCGCTCGTCGATGACGGCCTCGGCAGCGGCTCGGTCGAGTCGCATCGTTCCGCCGAGGAACGCGTCGGGATCGATGATCCCGAGGACCACGTTCGCGTCGGTGACGGTCGGCTCGGTGCCGCCCCGGCCGTAGCAGACCGGCCCAGGACTGGCCCCGGCGGACTCCGGCCCGACGCCGAGGAACCCGTGGCGGACGTGCGCGATGCTTCCGCCGCCGGCGCCAATCGCGCTGATGCCGATCGACGGTAGCCCGACGGCGTACTGGCCGATCACGTTCTCGGTCAGCATCACCGGCTCGCCGTCGACCACGAGACCGACGTCGAATGTGGTGCCGCCCATATCGGTCGTGACGATGTTCGGGTAGCCGAGCAGCTGGCCGAGCCGCGCGGAGCCGGTCACTCCTCCGGCCGGCCCGGACAGCAGCGTCGTGGCCGCCCGCGGCACGCTGTCGCCGACTGCCGCCAGCCCTCCGTTTGACTGCATCAGGAACGGCCGGCCGGCTAATCCCTCGGCAGCGAGCGTGCGTTCCAGGTTCCCCAGGCTGCCGGCCAGGCGCGGACCCACGTAGCAGTTCACCGCGGTCGTCGACGTGCGTTCGTACTCCTTGATCCGGGGAACAAGATCCGAGGACACCGTGACGAACACCTCAGGCGCCAAGCGCTCGATCGTGCGCTTGAGGAGCAGTTCATGCTCGGGGTTGCGAAACGCCCACAGCAGGCAGACCGCGATCGCGTCGACCCCGGCGCCCAGCAGATGTGTGACCGCGCCCTCGGCGTCTTGCTCGGTCAGGGGCGCGAGGATCTTGCCGTTGAGGTCGACCCGCTCATCAACCTCTACGACGAGGTCTCGAGCGACGATCGGCGTGGGTTTGACCAGATGGCTGAGGCGGCGAATCTCCTCTTCGCTGCGACCAGCGGCGCGACCGCCGGCTCGCATGACAAACAGGGTGTCGCCGAAGCCGCGAGTCTGGATCAGGCCGGTTCGAGATCCGCGCCGCTCGAGCAGTGCGTTCGTCGCAACCGTGGTGCCGTGCGAAAACAGTGCGACGTTGCCCATGAACTCCCGCAGCGAGTGACCGTTCGCCGCGGCCGCATCCCGGAGCGTGGCGAAGATCCCTTCACTGACGTCCGCCGGAGTCGTCGGCGACTTGTACTGCTGGACGCTGCCCGCGCCGTCGAGCACCACCGTGTCGGTGAAGGTTCCTCCGATATCGCACCCAACCGTAAAGACGCTCATAGCTCTCCTCCTAATCCGGGTTCGGTTGGCCGCCGACGCGCAGCCCTGCGCCGATCGGCGCGAGAGTTTGAAGCTCAGCCAAGCGCTCGACGTCATCGATCATCCGCCGCGCTTGGTCAGGGGCCAGCGTGGTCATGACCAAGGTGTTGAATTTCCTTTGCAGCTGTTCGCGTTGGGTCGCGAGATCGGGCTCAGGACGGTCGGCATCCCAGTCGCGCCCGGTCACGGAGCCGTCGCCGCTTCGCGCACGCAGGCGGGTCGCAGTCAGGCTGGCCCGCTCGTCGACCTCGACGTGAATGCGCGCCATCAGCTCGGCAAGCCCGGGCACGCGGAGTGTCGCCTCGTGGAAGCTGCCTGGGTCTGCGGTCTCGATTCCAAGCAGGGCCATCGCGACCGTGGCCTGCAGGCTGAACTTCGCCTCCAGCCCGTCCTGCGGCGCGGCGCGGTCGCAGACCTCGGCGGCCGTCGGTGACACGAGCACGTCGACGCGCTCGATCCTTTCGACCCGGCCGTTCGCGGATGCCGCGATCAATCGCGCCGCCTCGATCGCCGAATGCGTGAGGAAGCACGACGCGTGGTACTTGAAGCGCGTGTCCGGCAGCCGCCAGTGGTCCAGATCCGTCGCAACCTCCGAGCTGCGCACCAATGAAGCACCGTGCAAGCTCGCAAACCCCCCGTCGCCCTCCAACGCGTGCTCAGGTCCGGTGACGCCGGCAGCGCTCAACACGGCCGCCTCCAATCCCGCTCGTGCCGCAGCTCCGACCTGGATTGGCTTGGCCATCGTGCCGAATGAACGGCGAAGCCCGGAGGCCTGCGTGGCGGCCAAGCCGATTGCATTTGCGCATTGGCTGTCATCGAGTTTCAGGAGCGTGCAGCAACCCAGTGCCGCGCCGAACGTGCCGAGCGTCGCAGTGGCGTGCCAGCCGCGCTCGTAGTGACCGGTGCCGAGCATTTCACCAAGCAGGCATTCGGCTTCGACGCCCGCGACCAGCGCCTGCAGCGCCGCGTCGCCCGGTAGCTGGCGCGCCTCTGCAAGCGCCAGGACCGCGGCGAAGACCGGTGCTGTCGGATGCCCTCGCATGCCGGTGTGGGTGTCGTCGTAATCGAGCGCGTGAGCGGCGGCGGCATTGATAAACGCCGCCACCGGCGCGGGGCTCCTCGCCGAACGGCCGACGACCGATGAGCTGCCGCCCGCATCACACAGAGCATCGGCGAGCAGCGCCGCGCACGGCTCCAGCCGACCGGCGATGCAGACACCAAGGAAGTCCAGGACGCAGTGCCGCGCGACTGCGACGACATCATCTGGCAGGTCGGTCAGCTGGACCGCGCGACAACGGGCCACCAGCGCGTCGGTGAGACTCGTCGTTACAGAGGGGGGACAGGTGGTCTGGGACAACATGCTGCTCCGCGATTCGGGCAAGACGTCTGATCTTCAGACGTCGCCAGAGCGGGAGCTTGTATGCCGCGGCGGAAAGACAGTGTCCTGACGGACGCTGGTTGCCAACGGCGAGCTGGCCCTGTGGCGAACTTCGGAATTTTTACCAGTTCGACATGAGACGTGTCAAGCTCGCGCCGGCTCGGCGCGACCGCTGAGGCTGGATCCGGTCCGCGCTCGATCGCCCAGGCGCTCGCGCTGCTCGGGATCGAGACCCTCAAACGCTGGGCGACCCTCACCATCTTCGCGAGCATTGACGGCAAACCACTCGAGCTGACCGTCACCGCGCTGATCCGCGCCCGCTTCTGCGAGCGAGCCGGAGCGCGGATCATCGCAGCGACCTCCTCGGAACCGTTCACGCTCGGCCCGCCCCGTCGGGTCGTGAACGGTTGGTTGGCCGGCGACCGGTCGGGGACCGCCTTCCCAAGTGCTTGCTGCTGCCAAGAGTTCGGTAACTCTAAGCGTCGCGCCGAGCTCGGTCCGACCAGCGACCTCGAATCGGGGGCGGTCGCCAAGATGCCCGAAATTTGCGAACAGCAAGTGCCGCGCATCGATCGAGGACGGACCTGTTTGTAGCCTTGGCGCGGCACTCTGAGCTCGCCGATCTCTACAGCGCGGGCTTCGCGCAGCTGGAGTTGTGCAGTCGACGGCCGCCGGCTTCGCGTCGCTCGAGAGGGACTGCCCTTGCTGCGGGTATGAAGCATGTAGGTAAGGGTCGCTCACGCAATGCAGGATCGTTGGTCCCATGCAGGTGGCCCGCGAAGGCTGGCGCTCTCACGATGCGTTTGCAAGGTTCGTCCTTGGTGAAGCAGAATCGCGTCTGTTGAGACGACGATTGTCGAGTACAGCGGCGGGAGCACTGGCCCGGCGCTTGCCCTCGTTTGTGCGGTGAAGCGGGAACGCTGTCATGTTGTGATCTCGGACTCGCATACCGAGGAGCGGATCCAGCTGATGCGCGCGCTTGGTGCCGAGGTCGAGATCGTGCCGTCGGTCGAGGGCCAGCCGCCGAGGGTATCCGCGGAGGACATCCGCCGGATGGCCGAGCGGTCGGGCGAGCTCGCGAGCCTGCCCGACCATTATGCGACGTTGCAGTTCACCAACCCGTATGTCGTCCCCGCGTTGCGTGACGGCCTCGGTCGCGAGATCTGGGAGCAGACGGACGGGCGCGTGACGGGGTTCGTCCAGGGCGTTGGAACGGCAGGTTCGCTGCTCGGGATAGCGCATGCGCTCAGGCCGCGCGGAGTGTGCATAGTCGCGCTCGAGCCGGCGGGTTCGGCCGCGATCTCGGGGGGGCCACAGGGCCCGTTCGCGACGCAGGGCTGGTCGGGGATGGTTCCTCCGCGCTGGGATCCGGACTGGGTCGACGAGGTCGAGCCGATCGAGGATCACGAGGCGATCGAGATGACCCGGCGGCTCTCGCGGGAGGAAGGCATCGTCGCTGGCATCTCGACCGGCGCGACGTAGTCGGTGCGATTCGCGTCGCGGAGCGGCTCGGGCCGGATGCGGTCGTCGTCACGCTCGCTGTTGAAACTGGCTTTAAGTACATGAGCGTCGCGCCGTACGGCCAGCCGGCGTACGCGAGTGGCTGCCTGTTTGGGCGAGATGAGGAGCTGGCAGCGATCGAAACGTTCCTCGCCGCCGCGGCGACTGGGCCTCAGCGCGTCGTCTTGGAGGGCGAGGCGGGAATCGGGAAGACGGTGCTCTGGGACGCCGCGATCCGCGGTGCGCGCGAACGCGGGCACACGGTGCTCGCGTGCCGGCCGCCGCAGCCCCGAATGGGGCACGCGTTCTCCGCGCTGGCGGTTCTGCTCGAGCCCGTACTCAGCGCACGGCGCGAAACGCTGCCTCCGCCTCAGCGCCGCGCGCTGGAGACGGCGCTCGGACTCCGGGAGCCGAGTGGGCCGCCGCCGTTGCCGGGAGCGATCGCCGGCGCGGTGCTCGGCATGCTTCAGGACGCCGGGACCTCGCAACCTGTCGTCCTCGCAATCGACGATGCCGAGCGGCTCGATCGTGACTCGGCCTTCGCGCTCTCCCTAGCACTCGGCCGGGTCAAGGGGGGAGCGGATCTCCGTTCTGTTGGCCCGCGGTTCGGAGGAATCGCCGCTCGCGCTCGAGGGGTTCGTTCGTGTTCCGATCGGGCCTCTGAGCCTCGGCGCGCTGCATAGGATGCTCCAGGATCGGCTGGAGACGCAGTTTCCGCGGCCGCAGATCGTGCGCATCCACCGCGATTCCGGTGGCAACCCGCTGGCGGCACTCGCGCTCGCGGATCCTGGGCAGTTCGCACTCCGGCGTACCGACATCCCGGACGAGCTTTCCGAGGCGCCCGCAGCGGCGCTCGAGCAGGAGGCTCGGGACGCCGCTGCTGTCGGCGCGATCGCCGCGGCCAGCGAGCTCGCGCAACTCGCGCTGCAACGGACGCCGATCGACGCCGCCGCGGATGTCGTGCGCCGAAAGCTCCTCGTAGCGGAGACCAGTAACCCGAAGGCTGGGGGCAAGGCGGTGGGCGAGCTGCTCGGGGAGCTCGTCGCGACGCTCGGGCCGACGCCCGAGCGCGCGCGCGCGGCTACTGCTATCGAGGGTTAGATCCGACGATCTCGAGGCCGCCGCCGGCTTGGCCGCGCGGGCACTTGGCGATGCGGGGAGCGACGAGGCGTTACGGGCCGAGATCAACGTGCGGCTCGGGTTGCTGTGGCGCCTGCGCGCGGATCCGGGGCGGGCGCTGGCGCACGCCCAGGCCGCCCGAGCGGCGGCGGAGACGGTCGGCAATGCGCGCTTGCTCGTGCGCGTGCTTCCGTGCTCGGCTTGGTGGGCGGCGACAGCGCGGTCGTGCAGCTGGCGCTGGAGCTCGAAGCCGAAACGGAGCGCCCTTGTGGGAGCTATTCGCCTCGGCTGGTTCACGGAATCGAACTCTTGCGCACCGGCCGGCTCGAGGAGGCGAGAGCCGCGCTTGAGTCCGACCACGCGGATGCCGTCGCGTTCGGCGACGAGGCCGGCCTTCCGCCCGTTCTGGCGCAGCTCGCCGAGCTCGAGCTTCGCGCCGGCGGCTGGGACGCGGCGACCCGGTACTCGCAGACCGGCGTCGAAATCGCCGAGCGGCTGGCCGTCCCGCATCTGCAGGCGGCCGCGCTCGCGGTACGCGCACGCGTCTGGGCGCACCTCGGAGCGCTCGATGAGGCGCGGGCGGCCGCCGCCTGCGGCGCCCGCCTCGCTGCGGACGCGAACGTCCGGCTGGCTGCGAGCGAGAACGCGGCGGCGCTTGGTTTCGTCGAGCTCTCAGCGCAACGGCCGCTGGAGGCCGACCGGCACCTGCGGCCGCTGCTCGCCGAACCGGACGCCGCGGCGCACTGGACCGCCGACGCGATCGAGGCGATGCTCGAGAGCGGCGCCGTGGACGATGCGCATCGCCACGTCGAGGCGATCGACGCTCGAGGCGTCGCTCGCGCAGTTCGAGCGGCTCGGCGCGAACTCGTGGGCGGCGCGTGCTCGCGGTGAACTCGGGCGGATCGGCGGGCGCCGGCCGGCACCAAACGGCCTGACGCCGACGGAGCAGCGCGTGGCCGAGCTCGTCGCCGGCGGACTATCGAACAAGGAAGTCGCGGGCGCGCTGCACATCACGGTGAAGACGGTGGAGGGTTCGCTGTCGCGGATCTACGAAAAGCTTGGCGTTCGCTCGCGCGCCGCGCTGGCTGGGAAGTTCGCGGCGCGACAGGAGGACCCGGTCGCCTGAAAGTCAGGGGGTTTCTCGGGTTTCGCTCGAGTATCCCCAAGCCTAGAGTCGGCGGCATGACGACCTTCCTAGTCGAGGCCTACGTGACGCGACTCGACGAGTCGCGCCGACGTCAGCTCGCCTCCGCCGCGCGCGCCGCGTCCGAGTCGACGTCACTCGTCCGCTACCTCGGCTCGATGTTCGTGCCCGAGGACGAGACGTGCTTCCACCTGCTCCAGGCGCCATCCCACGAGGCCATCGGGCAGTGCGCCCTCGACTTCGAGCGGATCGTCGAGGTGATCGAGTCACGCGCCCCGGTGCCATACCGAAAGGAGCCACACATGCCGCAATACATGGTCGAACGACGTCTCCCTGGTTTCCCGCCCGCGCAACTGGCGGCGGCGGCCGCCGCCGCCAAACACACGGCAGAGGAGCTCAGCGCGGAAGGCACCGACGTGCGCTACGTCCGCTCGACGTACATCCCCGGCACAGAGCAGTGCTACTGCCTCTTCGAAGCGGCCTCGCGCGAGGCCGTCGAGCGCATCCAGGCACGAGCCGGCCTGCCGTACGAGCAGATCCACGACGCGGCGTTCCTGACCGCCGAACAGGTCTGATCGACATGACTGCGACGCTTCTTCGCCGAGACGCGGCCGACGAATGGGGGGTCAACGGATCCGATGTTCCGCACTCGCCTCGGTGGCAAGCCGGAGCACGACTACGGGGCAGCACCGGCAAACACTCGGTCGCCGCACCGGACGTTCGTCGGACCGGGGCTGCGCGCTGACGTCACCACCGCCCGCGAAGCGGGCTTCGTGGAACCGGCCACGACACACTGGTGGGCGACCGCAGCCGGACATCCAGGACTCGCCCGCGGACGAACCGCCTCGCGCGGCGCTCGGCACGGTGCCATCGGCGGAACTCAGCGAACTAGAGCTGCGGACCGGCGCGGCCGGGGGTGAGTGTTGCGGCGCTGAGCGCTGGGAGCGTTACGAGGTAGTGCCCGCCGTTGTGGCGTCTGGTCCACGCCTGCTTCAGTCGTCCGTGCCAGCGTCCGTCGCCGCCGATCCACTGGCCGCCGTAGCGCAGCGGGTGCCCTAAGAGCCGGCGGAGCCATCCGCCACGGTCAGTTGGCAGCTGCAGGTGGATAGTGGCGCGGGCGCGCGTCTTGTTGATCAAAACGACTGTCAGTCGGTCGCTGGCCGCGATCGCCCATACCCGGACGCCGGCGTTGCCGCCACGGGGGTAGGCGGTGTGCAGGATCCGAGCGGCGGGTGAGTCGATCCGGGCGAAGATCGCCATCGAGTACAGCTCAGGTCGGATCACGAGGTCGTGGGCGCCGAGCGAGAACGGGGCGTTCCCGAAGCCGGGACGGATGTGCCAGTCGACACCCGCCAGTCCTGCCCGTGCCAGCTCAAACAGCGCATCGAGACCCCACAATGCTGTCGCGAACGAATGTGCGAGCGCGTGCGTGCCGGCGCAGCTGACCGAGTTGAACTCGCTGACGTAGAGGTGGGCGCCGCGAGCCCGGGCGTACCATTCCGCCTGGTCGAGGCTCGCCGCCAGGCCGGCGGTGGCGGATGGGCCCAGCAGTCGGGCCTCGGTCGGGTAGTAGGCGGATTGGGGAGGAAGGCAGTAGCTGAGCGGGTAGCGGTGAACGGCGAGCCGGCCGGCTGAGAGCCCGCCGGGGCCGATCGGGGCGAGCAGCCACAGCGGTTGTGGTTGCGTGACATCGGCTGCCTGGAGCGCGATGTGCGGTAGCACGCGACGCATGGCGCTGGCGTAGCTGAGGTAGTCGACGCGATATCGGGCCGGCGAGTAGCCGAGCGTCCATGGCGCACCGCTGGGCAGCGGTGGCCGCTCCGGCCATAACCATCGCTGCGCGCCGTAGAGGTCAGGCTCGTTGCCGATCTCGACGGCCGCGAGCGTGCCTGCGGGCGTCGCCAGATGTGCGGCGAGCGCGAACCGCGCCTCCCCATCGGGGTCGTCGTTCGCGAGGTTCGCGGTCAGCACGACACGCTCGGGAACAATCGCGGCGACGGTCGTGAGCGCGGTCAGCCAGTTCGGTCCGATCGACATGACGCCGGGCGGCGCCGGGCGGTCAAGACCGACCCACCACATCCGGTCCGCTGACGTGCCGCCGACCCGAACGGTCAACGACGCATGCGGTGCGCGGACGAGGTTCAGCACCCGCTTGAACCGCGCGCCCCCGGCGGCGTAGCTCGGCACGTCGCTGCTCTCGATCGAGATCCCCTGAAAGCCCGACGGCAACGCGAACGAGCCCGCGCCGATGCGAACGCTGATCGTTCGCCCGGTGGGCGGCCGGGCGGCGATGGCGGGCGAGACACCAAGCGCGAACGCGGCGGACAGCACGGCCACCGCAGCCACCGCAAACGGCGCACCCCCTGACCGCGAACTCACCGCACGCTGGCTGCGGCGGGCGTCACAATGTTGCCTGTCCTGGGATCAAGCAGAGTCCCAACGACCATGCACCACCCGACCACCGGGCACGAGATCGCTGCCGGATACGCATGAAACGCGGACGCAGTCCTTGTCCAGCCGCGGCCGTTGAAGGTCGCGACCGATGTCGCGTTGATGGCATTCCCGACGCTGCTCTCGCCCGTCGCGTCGACGGCCACGCAATCAGCCCTCGACCGGCAGGACACGGCAACCGCGTCCGTGAGCGGCGACGAGAACGCCTCCGTACCCCAGCGCGACCCGTTCCACGCGATCGCCTTACCGATGTCGCTGTTCCCGTCCCCGCCAGTCTGGGTGCCGACAGCCATGCAGAACGTCACCGAGGGGCAGGATGCGCTCAGCATCCCGCCGGTCATCCTGCCATCGTTGTCGTTGAGCTGATCAAGGCCCCAGTCGTTTCCATTCCACCAACCGACGGTGCTATTGAAGCCGTAGTTTCCGTTTCCGACTCCGGCGCAGGCATCTCGCGCCGCGCACGACACTCCGACAAAGTCGGTGGCCGGGGCCCCTGTGGGGACCGGGGGGATCGCGGCATCAAGCCACGTTGTCCCGTTCCATGTCACGGCTCCGTCGTTATCCAGCGCCATGCAGAAGGACCGCGACGCGCAGGACACGTCCGTGAAGGCGCTCTTGCACGCGGCAGATCGACATTGACCAGCGACCAGCTCTTCCCATTCCAGCGCTCGGCCAACGGTCCACCGCAACGGTTGATCCCGACCGCAAGACACCAGCGAGACCCGATGCACGACAACCCGTTCAGCGTGGGTGTCCCACTGCCACCCCGGGGGTTCCGCGCAGCAACAATCGACCACCGCGTCCCAGACAGTCGATCCACCAACACCCCCCGCGCGCTACCACCGACAGCCAGGCAGTGCCCCACAGCCCAGCACTGAACCGCGTTCAAGCCACCACCCTGCGGCGTCGGCGGAAGCGTCTGCCCGCCGCCACTGTCGCTGTGTGGAACCACGAGCTGCTGCGCGCCGTTGATAGTTGCGCTCGGCGCGGCACTCGCGAAGGCAATCCCCGGCCGGATTGCGACGAACGTGACACCTAGCGCAACAGTCGCGCTGGCCAGACAGGCGGCTCGCCACGCTCCGATCGCTTTTGACATCTTCCGGCCCCCATTGCTCGCGCTTACTTTGTTGTCCAAGGACCTTTACAGACCGCGATCCGTGGCGGGGTTAGTCGGAAGTTTTTGAGGGTTTGAGGCCCGATCCCCAGTGTTTGTGGGGGTCGGGCCTTCTTTTTGCTGGATAGATGTAGCCAAAGTCATGACTGGTATCTGTCCGCGATATGGTTTATATTGTTGGTATGGCGAAGCGTGGTGGATCGGCTCACGTAGCCACAATCAAGACGAAAGGGAAGGACGGGGCGCTGTACACGTCGCAGCTGTTGCGCCGCTCCTACCGCGAGGACGGCAAGGTCCGCCACGAGAACCTCGGGAACCTCTCGCATCTACCGCCGGAGATCATCGATGTGATCCGCGCGATGCTCGCCGGCCGCCGACTCGTCGATCTTGACGAGGACTTTGAGATCACGCGGTCGCTGCCGCACGGCCACGTCGCCGCGGTGCTGGGAGTGCTGCGCGATTTGGACCTGGAGCGGCTGATCAGCCGCGATCGCTGCCGGGAGCGTGATCTCGTTGTCGCGATGATCTGCCAGCGGCTGATCGGCCCGGGCTCGAAGCTCTCAGCGACCCGGCGCTTCTCCCAGAGCACACTGGGCGATGAGCTGTCACTCGGCGAGGTCTCAGAGGCCGAGTTGTTGGCGGCGATGGACTGGCTGTCAGAGCGCCAGCCGCGGATCGAGCGCACGCTCGCACGCCGCCACCTACCCGGCGATCAGGACAGCAACGCGTTCGTGCTCTATGACCTGTCCTCGAGTTACATGGAGGGTCGTTGTTGCCCTTTGGCGACGCTGGGCTACTCACGCGATGGCGTGAAGGGCAAGCTGCAGGTCAACTACGGGCTGATCTGCAGCCCGGACGGGCGCCCAGTCGCGGTGTGCGTGCATGAGGGAAACGTCACCGACCAGCAGACCGTTCCCGACACCGTCAGCGCGGTGTGTGAGCGGTTCGGGATACAGAACGTCTGCTTCGTCGGCGACCGCGGAATGATCACCCAAGCGCACGCTGCCAGCCTCAAGGAGCAGGGCGTGGACTTCATCAGCGCGCTCAAGAGCGTGCAGATCCGCTCGCTGGTGCACTCGGGCGATCTGCAGCTATCGCTGTTTGACGAGGTCAACCTCGCGGAGATCACCTCACCCCTGTTTGCCGGCGAGCGCCTCGTGGTCTGCCGCAACCCGGCCGTCGCCGGCGAGCGCGCCCGCAAACGCACCGAACTGTTAGCCGCGACCGAGGTCGAACTCGCCAAGGTCAAGGCCAGCGTCGAGGGTCCGCGCGGGCGACTGCGCGCAGCTGACGCCGGGAAGATCGGCGAGCGCGCCGGCAAGATCATCAACAAGTACAAGGTCGCCAAGCACTTCACCCTGACCATCACCGACGGGGCGTTCGCCTATCAGCGCAAGACCGATCAGATCAACCAAGAGGCCGCCCTGGACGGCCTCTACGCGATCCGGACCACCCTGCCCGCACAGACACTCGCCGCGCCGGCCGCGGTCCGCGCTTACAAGCAGCTCAAGATGGCCGAGCGCGCGTTCGGAACGATGAAGGACACGATCGAGATCCGCCCGATCCACCATCACCTCGAGACCCGCGTCCGTGCGCACGTGTTCCTCTGCATGCTCGCCTACTACGTCTCCTTCGAGCTCCAGACGCGCCTGCCCGAGCTGCTGTTCACAGACGACACGCCGCTCGCCCCAGCCGACCCCGTCAAGCCCGCCACCCGCTCCGCCAAAGCAAACAAGAAGGCCGCCAGCGCCACCACCACCAACGGGTACCCCGCGCACACCCTCACCGACCTCCTCGCCGACCTCGGCACCCTCTGCCGCAACACCGTGCGCATCGGCCACGCCGAGCACACCTTCACCCGCCTCACCACACCCACGCCACTACAAGCCGACGCCCTACAACGACTCGACGTCAAACTCCACCAGTAGCCAAAGCCAAACCAGCCCGCAACACCCGAATCCCGCGCCACCACGCGGGATTCAACGCTTCAAATGCGAAAACTTCCGGTTAGTGTTCAGTTACGCGCCGTTCACGTGCTGCCCCAAATCGCCTGCAACTTGCGCGCCGAGACGGCTGAGGCTGGGTAATTCGCGGGAAACGAGGCCTGGTCAGCCGCAGGGGCGGAGGCTCGATACCGCGCCGAGGCTCTGGGCGGACCGAAGTCAGCGCTGGGCGCTCAGTTAGACCCGCCTGACGAAAGCAACGTGAACCGGTAATTATTGCCACTGCCAACGCCTCCTTCGCACGGCCCCGAAATACCGACCGGAGCTGAAGCAGCGATCGAGTAAGTTCCCGGGGTGCCGTATGTGTACTCGGCAATGGGAAACGTCTCGAGCGGCCCGCTAGCAGTGAACTGGACGGTCTGAACCGGGCCCCCCTCTCCCCAGTCAATGTTGTCAGTGAGCGTGCAGCCCGCAGCGCCTTGTGTAGTGGCCTCGTCAGTTACGAGCGGATCGGTGCTTTGGCAGTCCGGCGGCCCGCCCGATGAAAACACACATGGTGCCGCGTAGCTCGTGATGACAGTCAGCGTTGCGGTTCCTTGTGCGGTACCGTCAGTCGCGGTCACGGTATGAGTTCCAGCCGTGGTCGCGGTGCAGGTGTAGGCGGTGCACGACCCGTCGGGGCTGATCAACAGCGTCGCGTCGGTCAGCGATCCGAGGTCGTCGTTGGAGGCGTCGAACCCCTCCACCGTATAGGTCTGCGCGGCGCCGGAGGTGATCGACGACGACGCCGGCGACAACGCCAAATGATCCAGGGGAACAGAAGTCACGGTCAGCGTCGCGGTTCCTTGGGCGGCGCCGTCAGTGGCGGTGACAGTATGAGCCCCAGCCGTGCTCGCGGTGCACGTGTAGGCGGTACACGATCCGTCCGGGCTGATCGCCAACGTCGCGTTGGTCAGCGGTCCTAGGTCGTTGTTAGCGGCGTCGAACCCCTCTACCGTATAGCTCTGCGAGGCGCCGGAGGTGATCGATGCCGACGTCGGCGACAGCGCCAGATGAGCCAAAGCAGTCACGGTCAAGCTCGCAAACGCTTTGATCGTGCCGCCGTCGGTAAAGGCGTTTGGGGCTCCTCCAGCGTAGCGATCACGGTATGCGGCCCAGCGACGCTGGCAGTGCAAGTATAGGCGGTACAAGACCCATCGGGGATGATCGAGAAGGTCGCTCCCGTTTGAGGCCCGACACTCTTGTGGGAGTCGTTGAACCCCTCCACTGTGTATGTCTGCGAGGCGCCGGCGGTGATCGATGATGACGCTGGCGACACCTCCAGATAAGGCGGCTCAAGTACCTGACTCAGCTTGTAGAGATCGGTAGCTGCATTTTGGCCTATATTATACGCCTCAAAATAGGCCAATGCGAGGCCTGTTGCGGCTATGCCCGCAGGGGTGAGCACCGCAACGGTACCAATGGCGCCAAGTACCTCGAGGCCTGCTATTTGGAGGGATTTCTCTGCTGCGTACCTTAGTAGTGCTCTGGCAGGTGGTGGGAAGGGTTATGTAGCCCGGCGGTGAACTTGGTTGGCATGGCCGCCGCGAGCGTGATGGACGTATGGGATGTTGGAGGAGACGGTTGGGGTCGCCCGGCGGTGGTCGATCGGCTGGCAGAGTACTTCGCTGAGGTCGCGTCGGGTCTTGTCCGCTCCGAGCAGCGGTGGGCGGCGCAGTACTACGCGCGTGCGTTGATGATGGACGGGCGCGCGGAAGTCGTTGGAGCCGCGCTGGTCACGCGGATGGGCGGCACCGTCAGCGTTGCAGTATCCGAGGCGCTGCAGCATTTTCTGGCCGATAGCCCGTGGCGATCCGGCGGTGCTTGACCGGGCGGTCGCTGAGCGGGTGTGCGCGGTGATCGAGCCTGTGGCCTGGGTGCTGGATGACACCGGAGTTCCGAAGTACGGCAAGCACTCGCCGGGTGTCAAGCGTCAGTACTCCGGGACGCTCGGGAAGATCGGCAGCTGCCAGATCGCGGTGTCGCTGCATGCGGTCAGCACGAAGGGCACGGTCCCGTTGGGGTTCCGGCTCTACGTGCCCGAGGACTGGTGCCAAGACCCGATCCGCCGCCGGGAAACGAAGATCCCCGCGAGTGTCGAGTTTCAGACCAAACCGACGCTCGGTGGTGAGCTGATCGCCCGGGCGGCGGGCTGGAAGATCCGTCGGGCGCCGGTGCTCGGCGACCAGGCATACGGCAACGACACCAAGCTTCGCACCCGTCTGCACGATGACGGGATCGACTACGTCCTCAGCGTCGCCCCGGAATGCAGCGTCTACCCGTCTGGCACCGTTTTCGCGGTCCCGCCGCGGACGCCGGGTCGCGTGGCCGCGCGCCGAGCGTCTTCCGGACCGAATCCGAACCGCAGTCGATCACCGAGCTTGTCGGCGGATTGACCGCCGATGCGTGGCAGACGGTCGCGTTTCGCGACATCGACGGCGGTCAGCTCGTCTCGCGGTTCGCGTTCGTGCGGGTAATCTGCCGCCAACCCGATCGAGCACCTCCGCCAAGCACCTCGCGAGCGAATGGTTGATCGATCGGGTAGCCCGAAGGTCACGAGCATTCTCCAGTCGACCTACTGGCTCGCAACCTGTCAGCTGACACCGAGCTCGAGCAGCTTCGCCTCGCCATCGCCCGGTTCGCGTGTGGATCGATCGAGCTGGACTTACAAGCAGCTCAAGGGCGAGCTCGGTCTTCACGCACTACGAAGGCTCGTAGCTACCTCGGCTTTACCATCCAACACTGCTCGCTGGGTCAGACGCGACCGCCCCGAACAACGCTTCTTGACTCTCGGAGCGGCAGAACCCAAATCAGCCAGACGCACTCGCCGCCATCGACGAGCATCCCGCAAGCGGTCGCTGATCACTGCAGCCCGTCTGGTCAGTGCTCGCGACGCCGCTGCTTGATCGCGGCCAGCCTCGCCGACAGCGCGTTCGTTACGCCTCGACGCTCTCTCAGCGACCTGCGCGACGAGCGCTCTGCCGGCGTGTAACACGAACCCCGCTACGTCCGCGCTGAGCTTCTAGTTACCGAGCGGCCTTTGCCGCTTCGATTGAGATATCTATGCCGGCTATCGCAAGGCCAGCTTCGGCGGCGTCCAGAGCGACATTGAGCTCTGCGTTATGCTCGGCCGACAAGAAGGGTACGGTCACTGTGGCTTGACGCGCCTTTGGCTGGCGGTTGCTAGTGCGCGGGGCTTTGCCGCGACGGGATGTCAGCTCATTAGACATGAGTTGCGAAGATGGTATGAGGGACGCAACCAGCAGTGGTGGGAGAGTCTCGATGTACTGGGCTGCTTCGGGGCCGGCGAGGAGCTTTCGCATCTGCGAGGCGACCGACCTAACGGAGGGAGATTTCAAGACTGCCACGAGTCCCGACTCAGAGGTATCGAAGGCGGCGTCCCCGGTCATAGGAGGCAGCCCAGCGAGCTCGGTCGGTACACCGTTGAGAGCTACAAGATCGGTGGCCAACTCTGCTGGGTGTGCCTTGAGCTCCCGACCCTTCTCGTCCAGCAGCTCAACCGCCGAGTTGGTCCGAATTGCCGACAGGAGCTTGCGCAAGACCGCAATCCGTGTTGATGTGAGCCGCTGCCCGGACTGCAAGGCCGAGAGCGCGGCGCGGTTTCTCGGCGCGGCTGGTAGTAGGTTCACCTGGAGTAGATCCGTCTCAAAGCTCGTTAGCTGGCTCCCGTATTGCGCAAGCAGAGTCCGCGAGAACCCCGCTACCGAGGGGGCCATGATGGCTCTCTCGAGAAGGCCTTCCGCGGTTCGTGCGCCTTTGGACTTGGCGAGCGTCACGATGCGGGATGACACCCGACCCGATGACCCGGCGATAGCCGGCTGGGCTGTGACGGACAAAAACGCCGCGCTCAAGAGCAGCACCGCCGTGATGCGGCAGACCGCGGCGAGACAGGCTGAGGCTGAGCGTTTCACTGCGTCCTCCCGTATCCCACCGCCAGTCCAACAGCGGCCAGCGCCACGACTGCTCCGACTAGCCGGAGCGTCCGGTTGACTAGCACGCGGTTGATCACGAGGGACCCGTCGCCGACCACCCCTGGATGTCGTCGTGCACGAGTACGCGGTCCCGTCGTTGACCGAGATGTCCTCTGGAGGTGCCCGGCGGCCCTGCTCGACCCCGACCGTCGTCGTGCCGCGGACGTGGCCAGCGAATGCGTACGCGAACCGCGCCGTCGCCCCGTCCAGCACCCCGGTCTGGGAGGCCGTCGTGCCGAACGAGCCCTCGGCGTTGTTCGCGAGCGAAGCGGACTGAAGCTGATCATCGGACGTCTTGCGTCGCCGTTGAGCTCCCGGGCGAGGTCGGGTCAAACGTCACCTGATACCCGTCATCATCATCATCGTCGGCGGCGGTGCACTGGCTCGCTGACAGGCACCCCACCCCGTCTAGGGCGTTGCTTCCCAACACACCGTCGCCGCTGTAGATCGTCATCGGACCAGACCATGCCAGCGACGCCGACGCCGCCTGCGGCACAGCCAGCGACAACGAAGCCGCCGCGGTCAACACAACGAGCCGCTCGAGGCGCAGCGACCGTGGCCCGGCATCAAGCCGGCTGCGCGCGCCGGCAGACTTTCCGCGCCCCGTCCAAGACGTGCGCGGGAGATTCATCCCACGAACCAGATCGGAGCCTGCCAAGTGGCGAGCGCGTACCTGGGAGGTGGGCGCCGTGGCTTCGATGGATGCTTTCGTGTTCATACCGGTTCCGGCTCCTGGTCAGTCAAGTCCGCAGCGATCGTCGACAAGGTGGCGTCGGGGTTCGCCGCCGGCCTTAGTAGGAATTTCGAGGTCGGCGACGATCGCTTGGCGTCGTTGTTACGGCGAACGCGCTTTGGGGAAGCATGGCAGTCGCCTGGCGGTCAGTAGAAGGAGTGCATCAGGATGTTCTGGAGGCTGCGGGTCGGGGTGAGCGCGTTGATGGCGATCCCGAGCTCCTGCACCTCGCCGTCGCGGACCTTCAGCACTGCGGTGAGCTTCGCTTGGCGGGCGAGGTACCAGTAGTTCAGGCCGATGTGGAATGGTGGCTCGGTGCCCAGCGTGCGCGAGGCGGTCGCGATCGACTCGCCGGGTCGGATCCCATCTAGCGAGTAGTAGGGGTTAGAGGTCGAGGACCACACGACCGTGCCGGTGAGCGGCGCCCGTTCGCGACGGGACAGATGCCGGAGCAGCTTCGGTGAGGCGTAGCCGACACGTACACCGATTGGGGTCAGGCAGAAGAAGTCCTCATACTGCTTGCCGCGGTTAGAGTGACGGATGTACGCGCGGCGTGCCTGGCTGCGGGTCAGCCCGAGGTGGATCAACCCGATCGTGGTGCCTGACAGGCGGCCGGTCGCGGCCGGGCACAGCGCCACGAACGGGATGGGAACCTTCACCGGCGCACTATCTGCAGACCGGGGGCCGGCCGCGTTCGTGGCGGTTACCGTGCACGTCAGTGTGGTGCCCTCATCCAAGGTCCCCAGGGCATACGTGTCGCCCGTCGCGCGGTCCAGCGTCGTCCCGTTCCGGATCCACTGAAACGCGAACTCGGTCGGGGCGTTCGCCCACCTACCTTTCGAGCACGTCAACGGTCGTCCGGCTTTCAGCGTCCCCGAGATCACCGGCAGGGCGACCCCGACGGGCAATGCTGCCGCCCCGAGGGGCGCCTGGCCCGGATTTCCGGACGCCTGACTCGCGGTTGCGACGTTGATTGTCCGCTCGACCTGGGATGCCGGCGCATAGTCGCTATTGCCGGCCTGGTTTGCGTCGAGCACGCACCTGCCCGCATGTTGGAAGACGACGGTATGGCCAGCTAGGAGCGTGCAAGCGTCGTTGGTCGTTGAGGGGTCAACCGACAGGGCGACCGGCAGCCCCGAGGACGCGCTGGGCGCGAGAACCGCAGAACCGTTCACCGTGCCCTGCGATGGTGCGGTGAAGCTGATCGTCTGAGTCGCAGTTGCGACGTTGATCGTCCGCTGGACCTGCGGTGCCGGGGCAAAGTCGGTGTTGCCGGCCTGGTTTGCGTTGAGCACGCACCGGCCTGCCTGCTGGTAGACGACGGTATCGCCATCGAGGAGTGTGCAAGCGTGGTTGGTCGTTGAGGAGTCAACCGACAGTGCGACCGGCAGCCCCGAGGACGCGCTGGGCGCAAGCACCGCGGAGCCGTTCACCGGGCACTGGGAGGGCGCGATGAATGTGATCGTCTGAACGTTCTCCGGGATCTCGACGACGACGAACGCCTGCTGGATGTCGTTGACGTCGTCCAGAACGCCAGCCGCGGCGCAGTTGTCGACCGATGGACACGAGATCGAGTTGACCTGTGCGAGGGCATCCATGCCAAGGCGACCCGAGAACGGCGAAGCAGCCACCTCCTTGCCCGCGTCCCACGAACCGTCGGTCTCGGTCGCGACCAGACCCACGAATCCGCCGTAAACGTTGGCGTAATAGCCCGCCGCGCCGCAATTGCCCGCCGAGGCGCAGGAGACCGAACTGATCTGGGCGTAGTCACCCACGTTGAGCGATCCCGCAACCTCCTGCGCGGATTGCCAGACGCCGCCTACCTCCTCGACGACCATCGCGTGCAAGTTCGCGCCGCCATCGAAGTAATCACCACCGGCCACGCAATTGCCATCGGTGGGACACGAGATCGATGCGATCTCGGACCCGCTCTTGTCAAGCGACTGAGCAACCTCCACCACGGGTGCCCATGTGCCGTGAGACTCAGACACGACGAACGCGTGCTCGGTACCAGCGTATGGCCCGTAATAGCCGCCGGCGCTGCAGTTGCCAGCCGAGGAGCACGAGACCGACGAGACAGCATCACGATCGTCAGCCGCGACGTTATTAAACGAACCGTTGAGGTCCTGCACCGATCCCCAGGTTCCGTTGGTTTCATCGGCGACCATCGGGAACTGGCCCGTCGACGGGTTATCGTAGTAGCCCCCGGCGCTGCAGTTACCCGCCGACGAACACGAGATAGAGGTGAGGCCGGCGCCGCTGTTCAGCGCTCCGGGAAGCGCCACCGGCGTCTGCCAGGTGCCGCCCGACTCAGAGACCGCAACGGCCTGGCCAGTACTACTACTATCGCCAGCAACGGTGCACTCACCATCTGCGGGGCATGACACCGACGACAGCGACGTCCCCTTGGCGATGTCCAGCGGGGCGCTCCATGTTCCGGCGGTCTGGTCCATCGCGAAGGCGAAGCCTTGGCCCGAATCGTTTCCGACCGCTGCGCAGTTCCCCGGTGAGGAACACGAGATCGCGGTGAACCGGTAGAGGTCGTTGTTGTCGTCGGCGACTTCCTGACCGGTGCCCCACACGCCGTTGGTCTCGCTGACAACGAAACCCTCGTCAGAAGACGACCCATTGCGTTTCAGCACACCGTCGAACCTCCCGACGGCGCTGCAGTTGCCGGCAGACGCGCAGGAGATCGCCGTCAGGGACTCGGTCACCACTGAATAGGCGTCGGGGATGGCCAATACAGGCGCCTGCCACACCCCGATCTGCGGCGGTGCCGCGGCCGCGACTCCCGAGCCAGTGGCCGCGCCAGTCGCCAAGACGCAAAACACCGTGGCCGCCGATCTCAAGCACTTCCCGATCCTCATTGCCCGCGCCCTTCGGAACGCCCCGAACATGCTCCGTCCGCCCGAGCCTAACAGCTTTGAGTAGGGCTGAGGAGTGTTTTGTCACACGAGTAACAGCGTCCGACGAGGCACAAGCGCCTTCGTCGCTCCCCTGCCGGGGGAGCTCGAGCACTTGAGGAGGCTCATGGAACGTTGCGACCGTGCGGCAGCGCAACACCCGGGCAGCCGTAGGCACCAGGCGAGCATCCGTGTCGCCGTAGAGCACGTGGTAGGTTGCGCCGCGGGCTCGGGTCATGTGCAGCGCGGCGGCGCCCTCCGCCGCCAACGCTCCGGGCGTGTAGGGCCTGCGGCACGTCCGCGCGACCGCCGAGTTCACGTAGCGGCCGAGAGGCCGCGTCAACAAGCGGCCGTCGAGGGGCGGAGGTAACCACTCCGCGCCCGTGCTGAGTGCGGCCCGCCCGTATCCCGAGTGAGTCGCATGGTCGCGGTAGCGCGCGCCCACGAGATACACCGGCGCGTGGCCGGCGCTCATTCGACGGCGTCTTCCGGCGCTCCAAAGCGCGCCCTCCAGTGCTCGATGTCGTCGTCAGATACCTTACGGAACAGCACCGGTGGCACCTCGATCGGATGGCCGGCCGGGATCACGTCGGTGAGTCCGGTCGGCCAGTCATGGTCGTCCTCGGCGGTGCCGAGGAGGGTGAGCACGCGTTCCGCCGTCAGGGGCATCACCGGCTCGCTGAGTTGCGCGAACAGGGCGATCAAGTTGATGCAGGTGCGCAGCGTCAGCGCCGCATCATCGCGGTCGGTCTTCACCGCGGCCCACGGTGCCTTTTCGTTGAAATAGGCGTTGCCGCGGGCCCACAGCGCGCGCAGTTCGGCCATCGCCTTGCGGAACTCGAGGCCCGCCATCCGCTCGGTGTACTCCTGGATCCCGCGCTCTACCGCGGCAGCGAGATCCGCCTCGGCGCCGCCCGGGGTGCCACCGTCAGGGACGACTCCATCGAAGCGACGTTGGGTGAACGTGAGGGTCCGGTGCACGAAGTTGCCGAAGGTGTCGGCGAGATCTTTATTCACGGTTACCGCGAATGTCTCCCACGTGAAGCTGGTGTCGCCGGACTCGGGCGAGTTCGCCATCAGGTAGAAGCGCCAATAGTCGGGCTCGAGCAGCTCCAGCGCATCGTCCATGAAGACGCCGACGCCTTGGCTCGTGGAGAACTTGCCGCCGTAGTACGTGAGCCAGTTGAAAGCCTTGAGGTAGCTCACGAGTTTCCAAGGCTCGCGCGAGCCGATAATCGTCGACGGAAAGCCCACCGTGTGGAAGGGCACGTTGTCCTTTGCCATGAACTCGACGTAGTACACGTCTTCGGCGTCGTACCACCAGTTGCGCCAGGCGTCCGGATCGTCGCGGCTGTCCGACCACTCCTGCGCCGCGGCGATGTACTCGATCGGAGCGTCGAACCAGACGTAGAAGACCTTGTCCTCGAACCCCGGACGGTCAACGGGCACACCCCAAGAGAGGTCCCGGGTGATGCTCCGGTCCTCGAGCCCCTCGTCCAGCCATTTGAGGCCGATCGAGCGTGCCAGTAGCGGCCAGTCGTGTTGGGCCTCGAGCCAAGTACGCAGCTCGCCCGCGAGCTTGGACTGCAGCAGGAAGAGATGACGGGTCTCGCGGATCTCCAGGTCGCGGCTGCCGGAGATCGCGGAGCGCGGGCTGATCAGCTCAGTTGGGTCGAGCAGGCGACCGCAGTTCTCGCACTGGTCCCCCCGCGCGAGCTCGTAACCGCAGTGAGGGCAAGTTCCGATGATGTAGCGGTCTGGCAGGAAGCGCTGGTCCCCCGGCGAGTACATCTGCTTCGTCGAGCGCTCCTCGATGAAGCCCTCTTCCTCCAGCCGGCGCGCGAAGTGCTGCGTCAGCTCGCGGTTGTGAGCCGAGGAGCTGCGACCGAAGAAGTCGAATGAGAGCCCGAACGCCTCGGATAGCCGAGCCTGTATCTCATGCTGCTGTTGGCAGTACTCCGCGACAGGCAGTCCTGCGTCGGCAGCGGCGAGCTCCGCAGGGGTGCCGTGCTCGTCTGTCGCGCACAGGAAGAGCACCTCTTCGCCGCGGGCCCGGAGGAATCGCGCATAGACGTCGGCCGGGAGCATCGACCCGACGAGGTTCCCGAGGTGCTTGACGCCGTTGATGTACGGGAGTGCGCTCGTGATGAGGTGGCGCCGCATGAGGGCCGCGATTGTACGCGCCGGTGCCTGCGAGCCGCTGGAGCGTCAGCTGGCTACGCTCCGGGTCGATGGGCTGGGCAGCGGCATGATCGTCACGGGCACGATCGTCGACGTGGCGGCGGGCGTGACGCGACCCGGACACGCGGTGGTGATCCAAGGAGACCGAATCGTCTTGGTGTCTCCGTCGGCGGACGTCCGGGGGCTCGACGAGGGCCCACAGATCGCGCTCGACGGGTTCATCGTCCCCGGGCTCATCGACACGCACGTGCATCTGGGAGCGCACCCCGGGCCCGACGCGCCATCGTACCCGGCGGCAGACCGTCCCGCGCGAATGGCGCTGCACGCGGCGCGCAACCTTGCGCTGCCCGCGCGGGCCGGAGTCACGACAGTCCGCGACCTCGGCGGCGGGCCCATCGTCCCGTACACGGTGCGGCGCGCCTGGCACGACGGTGCGCTCGAGGGGCGCGGCCTCTCGTCGCCGGCCCGATGATTACGGCGGTCGGTGGCCACGGAACCGAGCGCCAGGTCCCATTCGGCATCGAGATCAGCGGGTCGGAGGAAGCGCGCCGCGCGGTACGGCAGATGGACACGGCCCTCTCCGCGGTGATCATGGGAGTGGCCCGGCCGAGCGACGGAGACCTCGTCCCGTACTGGCGCACATGGATGACCGTGGCGCGTAGCGAGCTGACGACCGGACCTTGCGGCGGTCAGGTCCAGCGCACGGCCCTGGTCGACGGAACGTTGAATCTTGGCCGTCTCGTCGCTCGCTGCCTCACCCACGACTCGCTCGTCGAGCGCGCCGGACTGCTCGACAGGGCCAAGCGTGGCCGGATCCCTGTACGGCGCCGGAGGGTCAGGACCATCTCTGCGTGCAGGTCGAGTGTCTGCGCTTCAGCGTCCATTGGCGGCGCGGCGCGCCGATGGCAACGCTCCTCACAGCAGCTTGTCGAGGGTGATCGGCAGGTCCCGCACGCGCCGACCGGTTGCGTTGTAGATCGCGTTGGCGACCGCGGCGGCGACGCCGGTAATCCCAATCTCGCCGATTCCGCGAGCGCCCGCCGGGGCGTACGGATCGGGGATGTCGGTCCACATCACCTCGATCCTCGGCACGTCCATGTGGACCGGGCACGTGGTACTCCGCGAGGCTCGGGTTCATGATCCGCGCGGTCCGCTCGTCGAACTCGGTGTCCTCCATCAGCGCGAGGCCGATTCCCATGATGATCCCGCCGCGGAACTGGCTCGCGGCGGTCTTGGGATTGATGATGCGCCCGCAGTCATAGGAGCCGAGTAGACGGTCGACGCGGGTCTCGCCGGTGACCGTGTTGACGCGCACCTCGCAGAAGACAGCGCCGGTCGAGTGCATCGAGTAGGTCTGCGTCTCGTCCGGGTCGGCGGCGGACGCGACGACGGTCAGCTCGTCCCGGCCCGCGCGTTCCAGGATCTTCGAGTAGCTCTCCCAGCGGCTCGGGTCGGCGAGCTCGCACAGCCCCTCGTCGCGACCCCCGACCTCGTCGGCGGTCAGCCCGGCGAGGGGCGAGTCGTCGCCGGCGAGGGCGAGCAGCTGCTCGACGAGCGCGCGCTGGGCGGCGATCACCGCGCCGATGATGGACGCCGTCTGCCCGGAGCCGCCGGCGAGCATGCTGCCGGGGAACGAGGAGTCGCCGTGGGCGACGGTCACCCGCTCAAGCGGCAGGCCGAGCCGCTCGGCGGTGACGATCGTCTGGGTCGTCGAGGTCCCCATCCCCATGTCGTTGGCCGGCACCTCGACCGTCGCGTGGCCGGTCTTGTCGAGTCGTGATCCGCGCGCCGCCGCCGGGAAAGCGGTGGTAGGGGTAGGTCGCGCTCGCGCAGCCCATGCCGATCAGCCATTCGCCCTCCCGGCGCGTGCCCGGCGCCGCCCGCTGCTCCCAGCCGAAGCGCTCGGCGCCGGCGCGCCACGCCTCGACGAGGTGACGGGCCGAGAACGGCAGGCCGGAGCTCGGGTCCGTCTCGGGCTCGTTGCGGATCCGGAGCTCGATCGGGTCCAGATCGAGCTCGATCGCGAGCTCGTCGATCGCCGACTCCAGCGCGAAGGTGCCCGACCGACTCCCCGGGCGCGCGCATGAACGAGTTGGAGAGCATGTCCATGTCGACGACCTGCTGGTCGGTCTTCAGGGTCTCGGTCGCGTACATGTGCCGCGCGGGGAACGTGAACTGCTCGGCGAGCGCGTTGTACGGGGTCATCGCGGAGATGCCGGTGTGGATGAGCGCACTGAAGCGGCCGTCGTCCTCGGCGCCGATCGCGACGCGTTGCTCGGTGTTCGTGCGCCCGCCGACCAGCCGGTAGACGCCCTCACGGAGTAGCGTGATCCGCACGGGACGCCCGGCGAGCTTGGACGCGGCCGCCCCGAGCAGATGGTGCGACCACACCGTCTTGCCGCCGAACCCGCCGCCGACGTAGGGCGAGGTGAGATGAACCTGACTCTCGTCGATCCCGAAGACCTGCGCCAACGTCCAGGCGTGCAGCTTCACGCCCTGGCTGGCGTCGTGGACGATCAGGTCGTCGCCGTCCCACCCGAGCGTCACCGCGTGGGGCTCGATCGCGTTGTGGTTGTGGCGCGGCGTGCGGTAGGTGAGGTCGACCGAGTGAGGTGCGTCGACGAGCGCGGCCTCGGCATCGCCGACGAGAACCTCGACCGGCTGGCCGACGAGGCTGTCCGGCGTGCGCGGATGCGTCCTGGCCTCCTCGAACGTTCGCGGCGTCGAGGACTCGTAGGCGACCTCGATCAGCGAGAGCGGCGTGGTCGGCCTGCTCCTGGGTCTCGGCCAGGACGACCGCGATCGGCTCGCCGTTCCAGTGGATGCTGTCGTCCTGCATGACGGGCAGGTTGCTGCCCCCGGCCGCCTTGGGCGCTGTCAGGAACAGCGGCGGCGGCTGCATCGTGCGGGGCGTTGCGGTGGGTCATGACGAGCACGACGCCGGCCGCGGCCTCGGCGGCGCTCGTGTCGAGCGTCGTGATGTGACCGCGCGCGACCGTGCTGTAGCGCAGCGCGGCGTAGACCATGCCGTCCATCACGTACTCGGCGGCGAAGCGGGCCTCGCCTCGGACCTTACAGCGGCCCGTCCAGGCGCGACACCTGCGCGCCGATCAGGCCGTGCTTGGCGCGGAGCACCGGATCGGGGCCGGCCGTCGGCGTCCAGCCCTCGGGGGCGATCGCGACTGCGGTCTGAGGATCGGCGGCGCTCATCGGCGGGCTCCCTCGGTCAGCTGTTGCAGGACGGCGGCGAGCGTGCGGCGGGCGAGGTCGACCTTGAACGCGTTGCCGGCCAGTGGACGGGCGTCGGCAAGCTCGGCATCGGCCGCCTCAAGGAAGCTGGCCTCCGTCGCCGGCCGGCCTCGCAACGCCTCCTCGGCGCGCCACGCCCGCCACGGCTTGGGGGCGACCCCGCCGAGAGCGAGGCGCACGTCGGCGATCGCGTCGCCGTCGAGCTCGAGCGCGGCGGCGACCGAGACGAGCGCGAACGCGTAGCTGGAGCGGTCGCGCACCTTGCGGTAGGTCGAATGCGCGGCGAGGTTGGCCGCGGGCAGCTGCACGGCGGTGATCAGCTCGCCGGGCTCGAGCACCGTCTCGAGATCGGGACGATCCTCAGGCAGCCGGTGCAGGTCGCACAGAGCGACGGTGCGCTCCCCCGACGTCCCGCGTGAGATGGACGACGGCGTCCAGCGCGGCGAGCGCGACGCACATGTCCGACGGGTGGGTGGCCACGCACGCGGGCGAAGCGCCGAGGATCGCGTGGATGCGGTTGAAACCGTCGATCGCGTCGCAGCCCTCGCCCGGGGACCGCTTGTTGCAGCGCGAGCCGTCGGTGTCATAGAAGTAGGTGCAGCGGGTGCGCTGCAGCAGATTGCCGCCGACCGTCGCCATGTTGCGGATCTGCGCCGAGGCGCCGGCGACGATCGCGCGCGTGAGCATCGGGTAGCGCGCGCGGACCGCAGGATGCTCGGCCACCGCGGTGTTGCGCGCGGCCGCCCCGATCATCAGACCGCCGTCGTCGGTCTCCTCGATCTCGGCCGACAGGCCGGTCACGTCAACGAGCGCCGAGGGGACCTCGACGGTCTCGCGCATCAGGTCGACGAGGTTGGTCCCACCGCCGAGGTATTTCGCATTCTCACCCTGGGCGCGGCGGATCGCGTCGGCGGTATCGGTGGCGCGTGTGTAGGCGAGCTCGATCACCGCCGCCCCGCATATACCTCGGCGATCGCATCGACGATCCCGTTGTGGGCGCCGCAGCGGCACAGGTTGCCGCTCATCCGCTCGCGCAGCTCGTCGTGATCCAGCGCGATCTCGGTGGCGCCGAGATCATCGGTGACGTGGCTGGGCACACCACGCGCCAGCTCATCCGCCATCCCCACCGCCGAGCAGATCTGACCCGGGGTGCAGTAGCCGCATTGAAACCCGTCATGGTCGATGAACGCCTGCTGCAACGGGTGCAGCACGCCATCGTTCGCGAGCCCCTCGATCGTGGTCACCTCGCGACCGTCGTACTGGACGGCGAGAGCCAGGCAGGACAGGATCCGCTCCCCGTCGACGAGCACCGTACAGGCGCCGCACGCCCCCTGGTTACATCCCTTCTTCGTGCCGTGGAGCTCAAGATGTTCACGCAGGAAGTCGAGCAGCGATACGCGCGCGTCGGCGGGCATCGGCGCCTCGCGGCCGTTGATGATGATCGGCACGACAAGTTCCCCTTTCGGCGACAGATTCCTAACAGCAACCAGGCTACCCCGCGCCGCGCCCACCATCCTCAGACGATCGGTTCCGCGCCGCCGGAAGATCGGCCACCACCCCCTGCCGCTTCGACGAAGACTGCGGCAAGGGGCGTTGGCTGCCCACGCGCGCGGTGCTCGCAGAGAAGGCGGACGTCGCCCGGGGTCAGGGTGCTCCTGGGCATGGCCTGGCGTAGCGGCAGCTGACGACGCTCGGGCGCTCGACGGGGCGCCCGGCGTCGATCGACCAGGCGAGCCGGATGAACTGGGCGTGTGTCCATCCGAGCGGGGTGGCTGAGCCTGTGCCGGTGCCCGGGAGCCGGCCGGCGGTGCCGGTCGGTGGGTTGTTGTCCCACACTTGCTCGGGGAGCATGAACCCGTCGTTGGCCGTGTTCGCGATCGCATCGAGCCGTTTCATGGCGGCGGACCGGCCCGCGGCGAGGTGACCGGAGAGCTCGGACGCGGCGAGCTCGTACTCGCCCCGCTCGCCGGCGAAGATCGGCCACAGACGCCCGACGCCGTCGTTGGTGCCGAACGGCCGGCCGTCCGGGGTCTCGCCGTAGCCATCGTGGTTGTATCGGTGCCAGAACTGTCCGCTGGGGGTGTTGACGCCGAGCTCGCGGTCGACTACGGGCAGCGTCGAGAGCACGGCGGGGTCGTCGGCGCGGAGGACCCCGAGCCGGACGAGCTCGAGGAAGCTCGTGTCCACGACTGTGCGCTGATCGACCGTCGGACCGCCGTCGGAGAGCGTGTAGGCCGTGCCGGCGTTCGCGTTGCCGTCGACGCTGAGTCGGAGGAAGTACGGGGAGGAGGACAACGGTCCGTTGGTGCTCACGGTCCAGTGCGCCAGCTGTGCGCGCCAGTCGTCCGCCGTCGAGAGATAGCGGGCGGCGTCGGCGTTCGCGTCGTTGGCCTGCGCGATCTTCGCGGCACAGACGAGACCGGCGATCTCGGCGGCGATGCTCGCGGGCGAGTAGCCGGTCGCGTTCTCCCACCGCTCCTGGGTCACGGGACCGTTGGCGAGGATGCATGCCGCGGCGCGCTGAACGTGACGCCAGGTGCCGGCGTCGGCGCGCCCCAGCTGCCAGGAGAGCAGGATCGGGTCAGCGACCTCATCGAGCTGCAGGCCGCCCCAGTGTGGGGAGCCGTCGAGATTCGAGTTCTGGGGCAGGCAGCCATCGGGTTTCTGCTGGCGCGTCCAGAGGTAATCGAGCCCCCGGCCGGCGGCGGCGCGGTCCCCGGCGGCAAGCTCGGCGGTGGCCATCTCGTAGAGATCGCGCGACCACACGAGGTGATACGGCCCGTTGTAGCCGGGGATCTGGCCCCAGACCCAGGCCATCGTCGGGGAGGCGATGAAGGCGCCGCGGTAGGTTTTGTCCTGCGAGGCGGCGAGAACCATCAGCGAGACGTCGTAGAGCTCCTCGTGACCGGTCACGCTCGACGGCCGCGCGTGTCCCGCGAGGTAAGCGTGCCAGCCGGACTGGTACGCGAGCCGGGCTGCGGGGAAGCCGGCAGCCAGCGAAGCGTCGGCACCGTTCAGCGCGTCGGATGCGGAAGCCCCGAAACCGAGCGCGAGCGTTGCGTCCTGGCTCCCAGCCCTACCGGTCAGGGCCAGGCGACCGGTCTGCACGACGTTGCCGTTAGGGGCCGAGGTGTAGTTCCAGTCCATCGAATCATGCGTCCGCAGGTCGGTCCATCCGTCGCTCGTGCCCAAATAGCCGCTGGAGGTCTTCGTGAACGCCGGAGCCGCGACGAGAGCGCTGGACGCCTTGGCATCGGAAGTCACCAGCGCGGCACCGACGCTCGAACCGGAGTCATCGTCACCGTTGCCCGACAGGCTCGGGTCGTACAGCACGTACAGCCGCAGGGGCTCGTTGGTCAGCGACTCGAAGTGCACCCGCATCAGCAGCGCAGAGCGGCCGGGATCAGTGCTGTACATCTTGGTGATGCGGAACCGC
This sequence comes from uncultured Solirubrobacterales bacterium, assembly GCA_963794285.1. GTDB lineage: Bacteria > Actinomycetota > Thermoleophilia > Solirubrobacterales > Solirubrobacteraceae > Palsa-465. The sequence goes on along the minus strand of CAWCDS010000001.1, from coordinate 169,208 downwards.
CCCGCCGCGTCGGTGCTCACCTGCCGATAGGAGAGGCTGCGTGAATCCGTCAACGCGAGCGCGTGATTGGTGTCCTCGCTCTCCCGCTCCACCCACGACTTACCGTCAGTGACGACGAACTGCAGGTCGCGCACCGCCGGCGTTCCGAGGTTCGGGTAGTAGACCTCGGTCAGCTCCCCACCGCCGAGCGTGAACCAGACCTTGCTCCCCAGCGTCGTCGATGTCCCGAAGCCATCCTTGTTTCCGGCCGTCCACAGAGCACTAGCGCCCGGCGCCCCCGGCGCAACGCCGCTCGCCGCCGCGGCGCCCGGTACGGCCATCACGGCAATTGCGGCAGCGACCCCCAAGCCCCTGGCGAACAGTGAGTACCTCATAAGAAATCCTCCTCCCGCCGCAAAAACCGCTGCCACGTTCGGTTACCCCGCTCCCAGACAGCCCAACCACGTTTAGCTCGACGCGCTCACCAGCATGCTCATCGGCTCCTTCTACGGCCGCTACCTCACCATCGCCGGCATCCCCGACGACTGGCCGAACCGCGTGCTCAGCACCATATGGCCACACAACACCACCCCCACCTCGCCCAGACATGATCACAACCCGTGACCACGACAGGCAGACGCGCTGAAGAGTCTCTAGCTAGCCTTAGGTGATCGTGATTGTCTCCCGTCCGATCGTCGTGCCGTGGCGCGTCAGGGTCAGCATGTAGTGCCCGCGACGCAGCGGCCGTCGACCGGAGAGGACGAGCAGGGGCGCGCGGCCGGCGCACACGCTTGCCCCGGCGGCGTACACGATGCCCTCGCGGGCAAGGCTGGCGTGGACGGCGGCGGTCGCGGTTGTGAAGCGGACGGTGCCTGACACGAGCCGGACGGTGCAGGAGTTGTGGGTGCGTCGCTTGTGGTGGACGGTGGTGGTGACCGTCCTGCAGGTGACGAGTTCCACCTTGCCGGCCGGCCCCCTCGGACCGGTCGCGCCAGTGCGCCCCACGGGACCGATGGGACCGGTGGGACCCGTGCCGCCCGCGACAGGGGCGAGGCCCGTGCCGTGCAGCGCCACGGCAAGCGGACCGTTGGCGTAGTCGTTGCCGGCCACCAGCAGTGTCGCCGACCGCGCTCCCGATGTCGTGGGTGCGAAGCCGACCGTCACCTGACAGCTCAGGCCGGGGTCGATGGCCGCCAGACAGGTGTTGGCGCTGACGATGAAATCGCCGGGGTCGGCACCGCCGAACGACAGGCCGGTCAGCGACAGCGCCTGCCGGCCTTCGTTGGTGAGCGTCAGCGTCTGGGGAGCGCTCAGCGTGCCCACCTGCGTGCTCGGGAAGGCTGGCGGCGTGGCCGGTGAGACGGCCGGCGCTGGCACCGACACCGCCACCCCGAGCGCGCTGCCGCCGTTGCTGCTGATCAAAGCCGGATTGACGTGGGTCCCGTTGATGTCGGCCTCGCCGATGCTGCCAGTGGAACCGGTCGTCCAGTAGATGTGCTGAGCGTCGACGGCGACGCCCCAGGGCGTTCCGCCGACGGCGATGAAGCTCTCGTTGACGCCGCTGCCGTCGAAATTGGCCTCACCGACCGTCCCCGACGCGGAGTTGATCCAGTACAGGTGGCGATCGCTGACCGCGATCCCCATCGGCGCGGCGGCGTTGAGAAAGCTCTGGTTGACGCCGGAGCCGTCAAGATTGGCCTCCCCGATCGTGTCGCTGCCCTCGTTGGTCCAGTCCAGATGTCGGCCGTCGAACGCCACCCCCATCGGCAGGTTGGCGCCGGTGACGAAGCTCTGGTTCACCCCGGTGCCGTCGAGGTTGGCCTCGCCGATCGTGTTGTCCCCGGCGTTGGCCCAGAAGATGTGACCGCCGCCCACCGCGATCCCCATCGGCACGTGGGCGCCGGTGATCGAGGCTCTGGTTCGCTCCGCTGCCGTCGAGGTTGGCAACTCCGATCGAATTCGCCACCTGGTTGGACCAGTAGATGCTGTGGCCGTCGACCGCGACCCCGCCGGGGTCGTTTGTGCCGGAGATCAGGCTCGGGTTACCGGCGGCGCCGTCGAGGTTGGCGCTGCTGATCGTCTGCCCGCTGCTGTTGGCCCAGTAGATCTGTGGCACCCCCGCCGCCTCGGGCGACGGGACCGCTGCGGCTCCGACTCACGGCCGACGACCGCCAGCAGAGCGAGCTTGGACCAGCGGCGTCGACCGGTTGCGGACCACCGGGGTCGCCGTCTCCTCGGGACATGCTCAGACATGGGACGCCTTTCGGTTACGGTGGACGATGAGAACGAGCCGCCGGGCAGCCGTCATGCGGGGACGGGTGGAATCGATGACGCGGACGATGAACCGAAAGGTGCCCGCGCGGCGCGGCCGCCCGGCCAGGATGCCGGTTCGGCTCAGCGTCAGCCCCGCCGGCAGGTGGCCGCTCAGCACCCTCCAGCGATAGGGCGTCGTCCCCAGGACGGCGACCAGCGCCGCCCGGTAGCGGCGGCCGGCCTTCGCCGCCCGTAGCGCGCGGGTGCGCACCCACAGCGGCGGGGCCACCGCCACCGCCTGCGGCCCGGAGATCGGCGGACCGGAGAGGGTGGCGATCGGCGTCGTGTTGCCGCTGGCGCCGGGACCGAACTCGGTCACTCCACCGAGCTCGTTGGCGACGTACATGTTTCCGGCGGCATCGACGTCGACGCTGCTCGGCAGCCGCAGGCCGGTCGATGGGCCTGTGATCGTCCTGAGCGGCAGAACGTCTCCGTTCCCGCTCACCGGATACTCGGTGAGCGACCCGCCGAACGTGTTGGCGACGAGCAGGTTGCCGCCGGCGTCCACGACCACGCCGGCCGGAACGGCGAGGCCGGTGTCGGCACCGGTGATCGTCGCCCGCGGCGCCACGTCGCCGCCGGCGCCCGCCGGATACTCGGTGAGGCTGCTGTTGCCGCCGTTGGACACCCACAAGTCACCCGCAGTGTCGAACGTCAGTCCGGCAGGGCCGTCGAGCTGTGTGTCGGGACCGGCGATGCTCACCACCGGCTTGACGTTGCCCGTCGCGCCCGGGGCGTAGATCGTCACGGCATTGGAGGAGTGGTCGGCGACGGCCAGCGATCCGGTGGCTGATACGGCCAGCGCGTCGGGATACTCCAGCCCGGTCGTTCCCCCGCTGATCACCGCCGACGGCGAGACGTTCCCGGTGGCGTGGTAGCCGAACTCCGCGATCTCGTCGTTGCCCGCGCTGGCCACGTACAGCCGGCCGGTGAGATCGACCGCCACCGCCGTCGTCCCATCGAGCTGAGTCGCCGCGCCGGTGAGGGCGGTGAGGGGCGGCGCGGCGCCCGACGCGCCGAGCGGGAACGAGGAGACCTCGCTGTTGCCACCGTTGGCCACGAACAGCGCCGCCTGTATCGCCGGATGGATCGTGATGCTCAGCGCTGCCGTCGCCGTCATCGGCGTCGGGGAACTGGAGTCGGTGACCCGCACGGTGACCGCGCTCGTACCGGTAGCCGTCGGCACGCCGGCGATCCGGCCGGTCGAGGCGTTGAGGCTCAGTCCGCCCGGCAGCTTGCCGGCGGCGATGCTCCAGTGCAGAGCCCCGGTGCCCTCGACCGATTGCAGGGTCTGACCGTAGGCCCCGCCGACGGTGCCCCCGCGGAGCGGGCTCGCGGTGGTGATGGCCAGCGTCATCGGACCCACGGCCACGGCCAGCGGGCGGCTCGCTCCGGTGATGAAGTTCTCGTTCACCCCGGAGCCGTCGAGGTTAGCCGCGCCGATCGTGTTGCCCGCCGCGTTGGCCCAGTACAGCCGCTGCGCGTCGCGGGTCAGATCCGTTGGGCTGGCTGGCGCCGGAGATGAAGTGGTCACTGACGACAGCACCGCTGAGGTCGGCCTCCGCGATCGCGCCCGTCCCACCGTTGGCCCAGAAGATGTGCGAACCGGTGACCGTGATCCCGATCGGGCCGTTGACACCCGTCGTCTGAAACGAGCCGTTCGCTCCGCTCCCGTCGAGGTTGGCCCGGCCGATCGACCCGAGGCCCACGCCACCCTCGACGTTGGCCCAGTACACGTGCCCGGCGTCGACCGCGACCCCGTACGGGACGTCGGTAGCGGTGATGAAGTTCTGGTTGACCCCGGACCCGTTCAGGTTGGCCTCGCCGATCGAGCCGCTCCCCTCGGAGTTGGTCCAGTAGATGTGCTGCCCGTTGACGGCGAGCCCGACGGGGGTGCGGCCCCCGGTGATGAAGTTCTGGTTGACGCCGGTGCCGTCGAGGTTGGCGCGACCGATGGTGCCGCTGCCGGTATTCGTCCAGTAGATGTGCTGCCCGTCGACCGCCACCCCCTCGGGCGAGTCGGCTCCGCTGATGAAGTTGGCATGCGCGTTGCTCCCGTCGAGGTTGGCCACTCCGATCGAGCGGGTGGCGCTGTCCGCCCAATAGACACGCGTCGGCACGTGAGCCTGAGCCGGCGCCGGTGCTGCCGCCACGAGCGCCGCGACGCCACAGCCCAACGCCAGCACGGTACGGCGCAGATCACACACTCCACTTCTCATCCCCCAACCCTCCGTTCGTCCGATCCGACACCCCAACGACGAGGCGCTACGCGTGATCGTGGCAGCACGCTCCCGTAAGCACCATCGGTCAAACGCCCATATCTGCGCGACGATCTTTAGATGCAGGCCCAGAGTCTTTAGACCGCGGCCGGCAGCAACGACCTCACGCAGGCGCGGCCGCTTTGATGGCGAGCGGACGACACCGGCGACCGGGACGGAAGTGGCGGCTCGGCCGCCGCCAGCGCGGGTGCCCGCGTCGGGCGACCGCGAGCTTTCTGTAATGGTGCTCACGTGCGGACGTGGCCGCCGGTGTGCGTGTCAGCCCCTCTTTGGGTTTCCTCCAGCCTGCCCGAGACCGCACGCGGCCGCCGCACGCTGGAACGCCGGCGATTGCGGGTCGATGCTCGAGGAGATCGGGAACACCATCCCGTCGAGGAACAATCCCGCCGTGATGCCGCTCGTTGGCGCCCGCGGATCAGGGAAGTTGGGGACTCCGCGCAGGCGCATGCACCCGGCGAATTTCAATGCCGCCGCCTTCTGCACCGCCGTCGGCGCCTGCTCACCGGGACGGTTGCCGAGGATGTGCTGGCAAGCCTTCTGCGCCCCCTGGAAAGCAGGGGACCGCGGGTTGGTACCAGCCTTCCGCTGAAAGCCGCCGCCGGAAGCGCCCTGGTCAGGGAAGTTCGGTACGCCATGTGAGCGCATACACTCGGCGAACCGCAGGCCAGCGTTGCTGGAGCCCGAGGCTGTTGTCCCGATAGAGCCGCCGGCTCCGCCGCACCCCGCCAGCGCGAGCGCGCAAGCAGCAACCGCGAGCGACGCGACCAGAACGCTGGTTGAGGGCACCGCCACCGTTGTATCGGCCAGCCGGTAACGGCGGCGTAACAGCGTTACAGCGACAGGTCGCGGGCGGACGTCGTCGACGCCGGCGCTGTCGACATCGCCGCGCTCACGCCGCGAACCCACCCCGGTTGTCGCTGACGCTGCTGACGGCGGCCATGAATGCCTCCCCATAGGTCCCTAGCGTCAGCGCGTTCGCCGCGGATCATCGCCACGCGATGGCGACGCGGCGCAGCGTCAAAGCCGGACGCGGCGGTTCGGGAAGCGAGCCCGGTTACGCGAGAGCGGGTCGAGCGCGCCGGTCCGACCGCCGGCTCCGTGACCGAGCGGTCCGCCCCGGCGCGAGTTTCTCACCCGCTGCGTCCCAGCGCCGCGGAAGGGTGTGGGCGTCGACGGCTCAAGCATTGGTCGTCCTCGGCTCGACGAGTCCATCCTCGTAGGCGAGCACGACCGCCTGTACGCGATCGCGCAGGTCAAGTTTGGCGAGGATCCGGCTCACGTGCGTCTTCACCGTCGCTTCGGCTAGAGAGAGCTCCGCCGCGATCTCCGCGTTGCTCTGACCCCGGGCCACCGAGATCAGCACCTCGCGCTCGCGCGGGGTCAGCTCGGACAGCCTGCCGCTGGCGCGCACATCGAGCGGCGCGAAGCGCTCGATCAGCCGGCGCGTGATCGTCGGATCGAGCAGCGCGTCCCCCTCGCCGGCGTAGCGCACGAACGCGAGCAGCCGTTCTGGTGGCGTGTCCTTGCGCAGGAACCCGCTGGCGCCCGCCTTCAGAGCGTCGTAGACGTACTCGTCGAGATCGAAGGTGGTCAGCATGATGACCCGTGCGCGGTTCGAGCTCGAGCTGAGGATCCGCCGCGCCGCCTCGAGTCCGTCTAGATTCGGCATCCGGATGTCGAGCAGCACGACGTCGGGATGCAGCCGCCCTGCAAGCGCGACGGCATCCAGACCGTCACTCGCTTCGCCGACCAGCTCGAGATCATCATGGGCGTCGAAGATCGCTCGTAGCGCCGCGCGCGCGAGCGCATCGTCATCGGCGATCAGCACGCGCTTGTTCACACGCTGGCCCGTTCCAGCGGGATGCGGGCGCGAACGACGAATCCGCGCTCGGGCTCAGACCGCGCCTCGAGCGTGCCGCCGTACATCGCCGTCCGCTCGCGCATCCCGGCGAGCCCACGACCAGCCTCGGCCTCTCGCTCGCGCGCCTCGTGCCACGGCCCGTCCAGCCCGCTATCAAGCAGCGCGGCGTCCCTTTCTGACTCGAGCTGATCAACCCGCTGCTCGCGCCGGCGCATCGCGCTTCCCGCGAGCCAGACCGGCGCGACGAGCAGCACCGGCACAAGACCGCGCGGGATCTTCGCTTGACCACCGAACGCCCACAGCCACGCAGCGGCCACCGCCACCAGGCCGGCGACGACCAGGCGCCGATCGCTGTAGAACGCAGCCGCGTAGGCCGCGATCAAGACCGCCACCCCCTGTGGCACATCCAAGCGCGCGGGTACCGCGACGACGCCGGCGACCTCCACCGCGAGGACAGTCACCGGTCCCCGTCGATACCACGCGATCGCCACCGTCATCGCCACCAGCACGACCCCACGCGGCGCGTCGTTGAACACGCCCGGCTCGGCGAGCGCCCAACCCGTCAGCGCGAGCGCCAGTGCCGCGTCCACCGCCCACAGTGCTCGAATCCGGCGCACGGGGGGAATGTACCCCGAGCCCCCGGCCCCGCCTTCCGCCTCGCGAACGACCTCCGTACGCCTCACGACGGATCCGCGCGCGCCGTGGAGCAGCAACGTCACCTGCGACGCCGACGACGGGCCGCGAGCTGCGCCCTAGCTTCGCGCCCATGAACCATCTCCTGCGCCTGAGACCAGCAGCCGCCGCCACCTCGATCGCTCTCGCCGCGTGCGGCGGCCACACGCACACACCGCCAAACGCCTCCCCGGACAACCTGGCGGCCTGGCGCACGGCGGTCGCATGCGCGCGCCACCACGGCATGCCAGACATCCCCGACCCAGTGATCGGCGCCGGCGGACACATCAGGATTGGGCGGGCACTCACGGCATGCCGGTCCGAGTTCCAGGATGGGTGGCGGCTCGACATAACGCCCAGCGGCCGATGAAGGTAAAATTCGGCAGCGAACGCCGGCTCGCGTTCCTGCGCACGATTGCTTCGGCTCGTGCGCCACCCGAGTACCTGACTATCGGGATTCCGTTGGGGGTGAGTGCAGACGTGGTCGTAGGAGCAGACGCCTGCATCGACGGCGACTCAAGGTCGATCTCGCCTCTGAATTTGGGCTGGATCGGACGTCCGAGTGCGGTGTCATATGCGTTTAGGTCGCTCGTAGTGCTTCGGTGGGGCTGAGCCGCGCGGCTTTGATGGCGGGGTAGAGCCCGGCGATCGCGCCGATTAGGAAGCCGGCGGCGGGTGCGGCGATGAGTGCGTAGAGGGGTACGACGAACGGCTGGTGCTTGGTCTGTGAGTAGATCCAGGTGGCGCCGGCGCCGAGGATCACACCGGCGATTGCACCGAGTACTGCGAGTAGCGCGGATTCGGTCAGGAATTGGGTTGTGATGTCGCGACGGGTGGCGCCGAGAGCTCGGCGTAGGCCGATCTCGCCGCGGCGTTCGAGCACGGCGATGACCATGATGTTGGCGATTCCGATCGCGCCGACGAGGAGCGCGACGGCGCCGAGTCCGACGAGCAGGGTGGTGAACTGTCCTTTGGCGGCGGCGCGTGCTTCGAGCGCGTCCGAGGGGCGGCTGACCTGGACCCCTGTGGGGTCTTGGGGGTTGGCGGTGGCGGCGAGTAGGTTGGCGACGCCGGTGACGTCGTTTTCGTTGGCGCGCACGTAGATCTCGGTGGGGTTGGGCTGCACCCTGAAGAGGCGCTCGGCGACGGGGAGGCTGATCAGCACCTCGTTGTCCAGCGATGTGTCGAGCGTTACTGAGCTCATGATCCCGATCACGGTGAACCACGTGTTCCCGAGGTAGACGATCACGTGGCCGCCGGCCTGGGTGATCTGCAGCACCTGCGCGGCTTGGTCGCCGAGCACAGCCTCTGGGTAGCGGTCTGAGACCGGGTCGAGGAAGTGCCCAGAGAGCATGCGCGCGCCCACCACCTGCGGGAGGTTGGAGCCGGCGGCGTCGACGCCGATCCCGCCGGTCTGCTGAGAAGGCACCACCGGCGTCCGATATACGTTTGCGCTCGAGACCTGGTAGACGGCGGTGTCGCTCAGAACGTTGTGCATGTGGCCGATCATCGGCACGGCGGTGTCGGGAAGCACTTGCTGCTGGCCGATGAAGTTCTGTCCAGGAGCGACTGTCAGGAGGTTGGTGCCGAGCGCGTTGATCTCGGCGAGCAGGTTCGCCTCGCTGGAGGCGGAGACGCCGAGGACGGCGACCATCGCGCCGATCCCGATCGCGATCCCGAGCGCTGAGAGCGCGGCACGCAGCCGGCGGGTGCGGAAGGCCTGGAGCGCGGTTCCGAGCAACTCGCGCGCGGGCAACCGCGGCCGCTTGATCCGGCCTCGTTGAGGGAGCGTCTCAGCGCCTTTGACGGTTATCGTGCTCATTGCTGCTCGTCGAGCGCGAGCGCGATCCCGTCCGGGTTGAACCCGAGGTTCACCAGGTTGCGGTTGAGCTGCAGGATGTCCCGTCCGTCGCTGTCGCTGGAGGTCAGCTCGCGATACGCGGGGGTCGTTCGGTTCATCAGGATCACCGGATGGCCGTCGACCTCGTACAGCCGCTGTCCGGGCTTGATCAGCTCTCCGACGCTTGGCAGCCGGGTGATCGTCCCGTTTAGTCGGTTATAGATCGTTTGCGGGTTGGCGTGGCTGATCGTCCCCGTCTCGGTGTCCGTTTCGACGAGACCCCGGCGCTGCACCGTGGCCGTTTCCGCCACCCGAAGGCCGCTCGTCGGCTCGCTCGACGACCAGCGCTCCCGGCCGAACCGGGGTCCGGCGCTCGCGCTCGCAGGCTCCCGCGGCGTCAGGAGCCGATCACCGCGTCCGCGTTGGGGCCGCAGTCGGCCGCGGCCTGCTTGACCGCGGGCGACTGGGGGTCGATCGACTTTGGGATCGCCCAGATCACGCCGTTCATGTTCGCCACAGAGCCGTAGCTGTCGGGGTTGCTGGGCTCGGCCGTCCTCGGATCGGGGAAGTTCGGCGCTCCGTGCGCACGCATACACTTGGCGACGGCGCGCGCCTGCGCCAGGGTGGTGGCGGACGGCTTCTCTTGGGCCGCGACATACCCAGCAAGTTCAAGGCCTAGTTTTGCGCACTCCTTTTGGGCCAGCGCGAACGCCGCCGAGGTCAGCATGCCCTTTGGGGTGCTGAGGTTGACCTGAGCGCCGCCAGCGCCGAAGCTCGGATCCGGGAAATTCGGCACGCCGTGCGAACGTATGCACTTCGCGGCCGCGAGCTGGGATTGCCCGTAGCTCGAAGGGCTACCCTTGGCGCTACCCGAGGAAGGACTACCGTTGCTGGCGCTGCTTGATGTGCTCGAGGACCCGCAGCCAGCGATCACCAGCGCGAGCGCTGAGCTGAACGCGGCGAGCGCGATCGCTACGCGCCGGCGCCGGCCGCCTTCGTGTCGCCTGCTGGCGAGGGCGGGGCGCTTCTGTTGGCGGTTGATCAGAGTTGTGGGCTGTGGTCGGTTCATGTCCGAGACCTCGCTGGAGCTCTCGAGCGTCGTTCTTGCACGTGATAGACCGACGCGGGTTACGTGGGGGTAACCGCGTTACTTCGCTGTAACCCGCGGCCAGCATCCTTGAGCGTGACGCATACGCTGCACGCGGCCAGGGGAGCGGAGCGGCGTGCGAACCATGACAGTGATACGCAAACCAGTTGAGCTTCTGTCTCGCCTGCGTCGTCCGCAGACCACGGTCCGTTGGCGGTTGACGTTGCTCTACGGGGCTCTGTTTCTTGGTTGCGGCGCGGCGCTGCTCGCGATCACTTACGCGCTGGTCGCGAACGCAACCAGCGACCACCCCTCGCTGGCATCGTTCCTGGAGCACCGGTTCGGGCCGGTTCCGCCCGAGGCCAGGGCGGCCTCGCGGTTCATTCGCTCTCAGCAGCAGATCTCTGATCTGCATCAGTTGGAGATCGAGTCGGCAATCGCGTTGGCGATCATGGCGATCGCCTCGATGCTGCTTGGGTGGGTCGTCGCCGGGCGGGTGCTGAGGCCGCTGCGCACGATCACCACCACCACCCGGCAGATCTCGGAGACCAATCTGGGCCGGCGGCTGGCGATGCGCGGGCCGCGCGACGAACTCACAGAGCTCGCCGAGACGATCGATGGGCTGCTGGCACGCCTCGAGACAGCGTTCGAGGCGCAGCGGCGGTTCGTCGCCAACGCCTCGCACGAGCTGCGCACACCGCTGGCGATGATGCGCACGACGCTCGACGTCGCGGTCGCCAAGCCGCAGGGTGTGCCGGCGCAGACACGAGAGCTGGACGCGGATCTCCGGCTGGACCTGGACCACGCCGACCGGCTCCTGGAAAGCTTCCTCGTACTCGCCCGCGCGCAGCATCACGAGCTGGGCGACCAGACCCCCGTGGCGCTTCAGCAGCTGATCGCCGCGGCGCTCGAAGCGCGGGCTGGCGAGATCGCGGCATCTCAGATCCATGTTCACACGGAGATCACCCCGGTTCAGGTCCGTGGGAGCGAGACGCTGCTGGCGCGGATGCTGTCAAACGTGATCGAGAACGCCGTGCGCTACAACCAGCCCCACGGATCCATCCGGGTCGTCCTCGCGCGGGACCGCGAAAACGCACGGCTCGTGATCGACAGCGCCGGCGTCGTGCTTGATGACGGGGCCGTGGCACAGCTCACCCAGCCCTTCAGGCGCCTTGGCCAGGAGCGCACCCGCCAGCAGAACGGACATGGGCTCGGGCTCTCGATCGTCGCCGCGGTCGCCCAGGCGCACGGCGGCACGCTCACCCTCCACGCCCTCGTCAAAGGCGGCCTTCGCGTCCAACTCACGCTGCCGGCGGCGACCCTCGCGCCCGTATCGGGAGGCTGGCCGTGAGGGTGCTCGTCGTCGAGGACGTGCCGCGCTTTGCTAACCGCATCGCCGAGGGGTTGCGCGACCAGGGCATGGCAGTCGACGTCGCGTACGACGGCCACGAAGCCGCCGCGAAGCTCGACCTGCACCCCTACGACGTGGTCATACTCGACCGCGACCTCCCCGGAATCCACGGCGACACGCTCTGCCAGTTGATCACCGCCCAAGCTGACCCGGCGATGATCCTGATGCTCACCGCCGCCGGCACCCCCACAGACCGCGTCGCCGGACTCGCGCTCGGCGCCGACGACTACCTACCAAAGCCCTTCCACTTCCCCGAGCTCGTTCTGCGCATCCGCGCGCTCGCCCGCCGCAAACCCACCGCCGCACCCCGCACACTGCGGGCAAGTGGGATCGAGCTGCAGCCGCTGACCGGGACCGTCACGCGCGACGGGCGCACGATCGACCTCACCGCCAAAGAACGCGCCGTGCTGGAAGCCCTGCTCAAAGCCATACCGCGCGCACTCAGCGCCGAGAACCTCCTCGAACAGGTATGGGACGAGAACGTCGACCCGTTCACGAGCACGGTTAAGGTCACGATCGCCAGACTCAGGCGCAAGCTCGGCGAGCCCGATGTCATCCGTACGACTCCCGGCGTCGGCTACCGCATCATCAACGAACCCTGACCATCCACCTGCCTGCTCGACCCGCAACGACGCTGCCTCGCTGCGAGCCCAAGCGGAAGTCGTCGATGACGTCGTTTCGACGTCGGCCACCTCGGTCCGTCAGACTTCTGCAACCGGCGACGGCCGCCTCCGAGTTGGACGAGGACCTACCATGTCGCGTAACCGCCGCTCCCTCGAGGACCAGCAGCGCATCGACCGTGCGGTGCGCGGGTCTCCGGCCGCAGCCTTCAGCCGGGGGCGCGCGGCCAACTGTCCGGTAGCCTCGTGGCGCTCATGCGCTGGCGACTTCTCCCGCCCCTCGTGATCGCCGGCCATGCTCGGGGTTCAGGCGCTTGTCGTGGCCGACGCCCAGGCCGCCGCTCCGGCATGGACGACGTATCGTCACGATGGCGCGCGGAGCGGGGTCGACCCGGACGGCACGGTGCCGGTGACGCCGGCCGCGGCGTGGCAGACACCGGCGCTGGACGGCGAGGTGTACGGGCAGCCGCTCGTGTACGGCGCATACGTCTACGTGGCAACCGAGAATGACACCGTCTACAAGCTGGACGCCGGCACGGGCGGGGTCGTGTGGTCGATGCACCTGGCGACGCCGGAGCCCTCGTCGGTGGCGCCGTGTGGTGATATCTCGCCCTCGATCGGGATCACTAGCACGCCGGTGCGGCAACGACGGCGACTGCAACACCTACTGGATTCGCCCAGCATCGAGCGCGAGCCCAGGCCGTTGTAGCTGGTTGACCGGGGTACCGCCGCTCGGGAACTGCGGGGGATGGCTCGTCTCCGCGCCCACCAACCCCGGAGCGGGTATCACAGCCTTCCAGGTCGATGGACAGCCGGGCCACACCGAGGGCGCAGTCTGGGGTGGCGGCAACGCTCCACCCATCGACGCCGCCGGCAACGTCCACGTCGCGACCGGGAACGGCAGGGGCGCGACCTCCGATCCGGACTTCGGTGACTCGGTCGTGAAGCTGACTGCGCTGACGTCGCCACTCGACTGGTGGGCACCAACGAACTGGCACACGCTGGAGTCCACCGACGCCGATCTGGGGTCGAGCATGCCCACGCTCCTGCCCGGAAGCCTCTTATTCCAGTCCGGCAAGGACAGCAGTGGCTACTTGCTCAACGGCGCCGGGCTTGGCCACGTCTCGCTGCCCGTCGCGCAGGCATCGGGCTTCTGCTCGGGCGGGAGCTTCGGCGGGGCGGTCTATGACCCTGGGAGCTCCGCCATCTACGCATCGTGTAACAGCGGTCTGGAGGCACTCTCGTTCGCCGCGGGGCCGACGCCGTCGATTACAGCCAAGGCAGGCTTCTCGGCGCCGGGGGGCGCAACCGGGCCTCCGATGATCGCCGGCGGCCTGGTGTGGGTGACCAACAACTCGACGGGCACGCTTTTCGGGCTCGACCCGACGTCAGGCGCGGCGCGAAGTCACTTCTCGATTCCGGAGAACACGATCCCGGGCGGCCCTGACGTCAACCATTTCGCGACCGCTAGCTAGCGCCGGCGGCGGACGCCTTTTCGTCGGCAGCGGTGACCAGGTGACGGCGTACACGATCGCCCAGGCACCGGCTCCGACTTCGACGATCACGACACTCGCCGAGTCACCGAATCCGACGCCCGCGGGCGGCGCCGTATCACTGACGGCAACCGTTGCCCCGACACCCGACGGCGGCAGCATCACGTTCACCGACGGCCGTGCGCCGATCGCGGGCTGCTCGAGTATCGCGGTGTCGGCAGCGACCGACGGCCACGCCGCGTGCCGCACGGCGTTCGCGCGGCCGGGCACGCACACGCTCGTCGCGTCGTACTCCGGGGATGCGTTCTATGCCGCCTCGACCTCGGTGAGCGTTGGCGAGGCCGTCAACGGCGCCATCCCGAGGCTGTCGAAACTGCATCTGTCCTCGCGCCGCGTGTCGATCGCGGGCCGCAAGGTCCATGGCCGGTGCGTCAAGCCAACCAAGAGGAACAAGCGTCACGCCCGTTGCCGACGGCCGATGAGACTGAAGATCACATACACGCTCAACATCTGCGCGACGGTCAAGCTGACGCTCATGCGCCATGCCGCCGGGCGCAATGTGAAGGGTCGCTGCGTCACGCCAACGAAGAAGAACCGGAAGCGGGCACGGTGCATCCGGCGGGTCACCGTGCCGGCAAGCATCACGCTCCCGGGCAACGCAGGGGCGAACGCGTTTACGCTCACCGACAAGATCGGCCGCCGCAGACTTGGGCCCGGCACCTATCAGCTGACGGCCAGGCCGAGCGCCACCGACCGGACTGGTGCGCGAGGGAGAGTGACGTTCACGATCGTCGGCTGATCCAGCCCGGACCGCCGCAGCTCGCGGTCACTCAGCCCGGTCGCCAGAGCTCTCGCAAGGCCGCGACTCGGCTGCGATCCGCTCAACCAGCCCGGGTCGCCCTTTCCGCCGGCGACGTCGGGGAGACGCTGCTCCGCCACGTTCGGATCGCCAATCCATCGCGAGCCGTGGCATGTCCAGCATCGTCGCGCTTGCGATGGGGCGGTCAGTGTGTGATCGCGCGCTGCGGAGGACGAGAGCTGCCGCGGCCGACGCGGGCTGGCAGCGGCCTGATGGGATCAGCGGTCGTGTCAGGCGCTTGTCAGGAATGTGTGCTTTGATCGCCGTGGTGATCGAGGTCGAGAACGTCTCGAAGCACTACGGCCCGACTCCGGCCGTGCGCGATCTGACGTTCACCGTCCAGCCGGGGGTCGTGACGGGGTTTCTCGGTCCCAATGGTGCTGGCAAGTCGACCACGATGCGGTTGATCCTCGGTCTCGACGCGCCTGATTCGGGTCGCGCGTTGGTCAACGGCAAGCGCTATCGCGACCATTCGGTCCCGCTCGCGGAGGTCGGGGCTCTGTTGGAGGCGCGGTCGGTGCATTCCGGCCGCTCGGCGTATCACCACCTGCTGTGTCTCGCGCAGACGCACGGGATCAGCAAGCGGCGCGTCCGCGAGCTGATCGACCTGGTCGGGCTGGCGAAGGTCGCGAACAAGCGGGCGGGGACGTTCTCGCTCGGGATGGGCCAGCGGCTGGGGATCGCTTCGGCGTTGCTCGGCGACCCGCGCACGCTCCTATTCGACGAGCCTGTCAACGGCCTTGATCCGGAGGGGATCCAGTGGGTCCGCGGGCTGCTCACGCAGCTGGCCGGGGAGGGGCGGACGGTGTTCGTTTCCTCGCACCTGATGAGCGAGATGGCACAGACGGCCGAGCACCTGATCGTGATCGGCCGCGGCCAGTTGCTCGCCGACACGAGCGTGGACGAGTTCGTGCGCGGCGCCTCCAAGCAGTCGGTGCGGGTCCGCTCGCCGCAGCTCGCGGACCTGACCGAGCAGCTGTCGAGGGGTGATGCCAGGGTCGAGTCGATCGAGCCTGCGCTCGCGGAGGTCCGCGGCCTCGACGCGGCGCAGATCGGGGAGATCGCGGCCGCGCACGGGATCGTGCTGCACGAGCTAACGCCGGTGCGCGCCTCACTGGAGGAGGCGTTCATGGAACTGACGCGCGATGAGGTCGAGTTCCACGGCGATGGCACCATCGGCGCGGCCGGCGGTGCGGTCAGCGAGGAGGTGACCGGGTGAGCGCGGTGGGCACCGTCGGCACGGTCGCGCGGCCGGTGACGCAGGGGCGCGTGGCTCTGTCGGAGTGGACGAAGCTGCGCTCGGTGCGCTCGACTCGCTGGTCGCTGCTGGTGACCTTGCTGTTGATCATTGGGATCGGGATCCTCGTCTGTGCGATCTTCGAGGCGCGCTGGCCGCACCTAAGTCCCGATGATCGGGTGCGTTTCAAGCCGCTGCGAGCGAACCTCGCCGGCGTCAACTTCGCCCAACTCTCGATCGGCGTGCTCGGTGTGCTCGCGATCACCGCCGAGTACTCGACCGGGATGATCCGCGCGACGATGTCAGCGGTTCCCAGGCGCCTGCCGGTGCTTTGGGGCAAGGCGCTGGTGTTCGGCTTGGTCGCGCTCGTGATCACGCTCCCGGCGGTGTTCATCGTGTTCTTCGCCGGTCAGGCGATCCTCACCGGCCAGCACATCAACACGTCAATCTCCCACCCGGGCGTCGTCAGAGCATTGTTCGGCGCCTCGCTGTATTTGGTCGTGATGGGCCTGTTCGGATTCGGCCTGGGCGCGATCGTGCGCAGCACCGCCGGCGGCATCTCGGCGCTCGCCGCGATCGTGTTCGTACTGCCACCGATCATCGGGCTGTTCCCCGCCAGCTTCTCTGACTCCGTCAGCCCCTACCTCCCGAGCAATGCCGGCGGCGCTGTGTGGACGATCAACCCGGACTCGAACACGCTCTCGCCGTGGGCCGGCCTCGGTGTGTTCTGCGCCTACGCGGCGATCGCGATCGCGATCGCCGCGATCCTCATGCTGCGGCGCGACACCTGAATCAAGCAATCACCGCGGCGCATCGATCGCACTTAAACCCGCGAGCGCAATCTCCGTCGCGCGACGGGACGCAGAGTTTCTGTGGACCGCGCAAGGCAGGCCTCGCGTCCCGGGATGGCCGAGTCGCGTGCCGGGGAAGCGAGGTTCCGCGGTCAGTAATCGTTTTCGAAGGCGAAGTAGGAACCGCGAATGGTTCCGGCCAGCTTTGACTTCTGCCTCGCGAATTTGAACCGCGAGGCGAGCTCCGCGGGGACTTCCATCGCTTCGGAGAGCTTGAACCCGACCGCCCGCTTCTTGGGGTCGTCGATGGTGTACATCACGTTGATCGACAGACCGCTCTCGTAGAAGACGTAGGCGATTCGGATGTTCTCGACTTGGAAGGCCGTCGCCTCGAGCGGCCGAGCGGAGATGACGATGTCGCGTTCTTCCTCGAGGATCCGGTGCACCCAGTCGATGGTTGTCTCGGCGTTGCTCGCAGGCTCCACCGTGAAGACGTGGTCGTACTTGTTCTTGAAGTAACGGGCCTCGTGCGCCCGCAGACCAGCGAGCGCGGCCGCGACCGGCGAGGACTCCAGGCCAACGGTCGAGACATCGTTGAAATCCACGGCGTAGGGCACGACGCACTCTCCTGTCATCTTGCGTGGATGTTGTCGGTCTACCGGCGATGACCCAGCCCCAGGCCGCAATGTGACATGGATCAGCTGAGCTGGCGCGACCAGATTCGATCGCGAGCGGCCGAGGCTACAGTCGATCGGCTACGGATCTTGGGTTCGCTGAGCGAGGCCGACGACAGGGGCACCTGGGCGTTGCCCCTCTCAAGCGGCCGCCTCGTGTAGGTTGCGGGCGATGAATCCCGCCCGCGTTGCCGCAGCGTTGTTGTTGGCGATCGTGTTGATACCGGCCGCGGCCTTCGCCCACCGGCGCGCGACGAAGTCCGAGCGAGCGGCAATCCTCGCCGCCGTGGTTCAGCAGGACGAACTCAGCAAGCCCCAGGCGGCTTGCCAAATCGTGACGGTCTCGACCGTGAACCAGCATTAGGCGGCCGTGAGTTGGCCAAGAAAGCTCTCTCATGCTTGCAAGCGCGTCGCCGCCAACGGCGTCATCATCGAGCACCGGACAGCGGGGCGCTGGAGGTTCGTGACGGTCGGCAGCAGCTTTCAGTGCCCAATCAAGGGCCTGCCGACTCGAGTCGCCCGCGACCTCGGCGTGTGCCCTTAGGACAGAGCGCCGCCCTCAAGCCGGACCGCACGACTCCTTCAGACTTACGTTGTCGGCTTCCCGCCGTCCCGGCGATCGCTGATCGGCAAGCTCGGCTTTGCCTCGACCGCCGTCGGTGCGCCAGACGCGGTTGCCCGGGCCAGAACGAACGCACGACCTGACCTGCATCAAGATCCCGCTCCCCGTGCCTCGCGCGCGGACAGAGAACTACACCCGGAGCGTCCCCGATTCGTCGTCAGTGTCGTTGCGGCGCCGGGCCAGGGTCGATACCAGGGTCTCGACGGGTGCGAGGCGCGGACGAAACGACGAACCTTCGTGCCGTCGTCAAACCAAAGCTGTGATGTCTCTCGAAACCCACCCCTCCTTTGCGAGAGCGCGGGCGGCGACAGAGACTGCGTCGAGGCGCTCGCGCAGCACGTCGCAGTCAAATGAAGGATGGTTCCCTCAACCTCCCACCCCAGTAGAAACGGAGACGGCGAAATGAGTAGCTGCACCCATCTCGACACCATCACAGTGCTCGAGCTACCTGAAAGCGTCGAGGGCTGCGAGGAATGCCTGCGGGAGGGCGGCGTCTGGCTGCACCTGCGGATCTGCCTGGAATGTGGGCACGTCGGGTGCTGTGACGACTCGCCTAACCGGCACGCGAGCGCCCATTATCGCTCCAGCGGGCATCCGCTCATCCGCTCGCTGGAGCGGGGCGAGGAATGGAGCTGGTGCTACATCGATGAGATCGGGATGCTGATCGAGGACATCCACGGGCACACCCGTATCCCGCCGTCGCCGATGCTCGCCGGGTGATCTGTGATGCCGACCAATCCCTCTCCGGTAACCCTGTTCGAGGTCGCCAAGCGCGCGATCGAGATCAGCGACCCCACCGACTCCGATTCGCGGCTGGGCGACCTGCTGGCCCAGTTCGAGGACGCGGACGAGCCCGTTACTGCGATCCAGAATCTCGAGGAGCGGGTGGCGCTCGCCGTGGAGGGTGTCGACGTCGAGATCGAGGATCCGGCCGTCTCGATGGCGGCGGCAGCGATTCTCTACCTGGCCCACCGCCGCGACGAGCTCGGCGATGACCCGGACAAGGTCCTGCGCCTGGCGGCGCGGGCCGAGTGGAAAGGCGACGCCCCGGTGAGCGTGCGCGATTGGCTGGCCGACCGCGGCATCGACGTCTGACCCCGCCTGGATGCTCGATCTCCCGACTCCACACGGTCCACGAGCTGCGATCCCGTAACGACTACCACCAAACCGCGGCTCGCTCGAGCGTCGGCGGGTCGGAGCGCACCTCCCTGGCTAGCGCGGAGTTTTCACCCACTGCTCGACGAGACTCGGCGGGGCAGGCGGTGATCAGTCGATGTCGCGCCCCATGCGAACGGGGCGATCGCACAGGCGGCCGAGCTCGCCGAGCCCGCTCAAGTCCAGCGGTGATCTGACGATTCCCGGGACATGATCTCGCGTCGCTCGAAGGGCTCGAAGCCGGAGTCAGTCGTCGCCGAACCGGTCGCCCGCGACCGTACTCCGGATGCCGCCCTCGACGCTGTCGCCGCGATCGTGCGCGTGCTGGCGGGTACGGCCGTCCGTGACTCGGAGGCCGCCAGCCGGCTCGAGGCCTGGGCTCGCCACATTCTTGTCCTGACTGCGCCGCCGGGCTCAGGAGACGGTGTCTCTCTCAGCCGCGACTGGGCGGGTCTCAGTAGTCACGTCGTCGCCTACGTGCGCGACGAACATGCTGGCGCGTCGCGCACGATCGGCGATCTTCAGGACGTGGTCTGGCTGGTGATCGAGGGTCTCTCGCAGGCCATCGTGGGCGACGCTGCCTCGGACGCGTACGCGGAGAGCCAGCTCGACCGGTTACGTGCAGCGGCCGGCGGCTCCGCGGCGGAGCTGAAGGCGACCGCGCTGGAGACTGTCCAGCGGCTCTCGGAGATCATCGATGAGAAGAGCACACGTCAGCTCCAACGGGCACGTGAGCTCGGAGAGCGTGTCGACATCCTCAAAGTCGAGCTCGAGGACACTCGCCGGGAGGCGGATCTCGACCCGCTCACGAAGCTCTGGAACCGGGGCGTCTTCCGGCGCGAGCTCCCCCGCGCCGTCCAGGTGCGCACCCTAGTCGACGAGCCGGCGTGTCTCGCGATGATCGACATCGACCACTTCAAGCAGATCAACGACGTGCACGGGCATACGACGGGCGATTGTGCGCTTGAGGCGATTGCCAGCGCTCTCGTGCGCAGTTTCCCCCGCCGCTCGGATGTCGTGACGAGATTCGGTGGAGACGAGTTCGCCGTGATCCTGCGCAATGCGACTGCTGCCGACGGCGGCCGGCTAGCGGAACGCTTCGTGGCGGCAGTGCGCCAGCTCGAGGTGCCCGGACCTTGCGACACCGTGAAGGTCACGGTGAGCATCGGTGTCGCTGAGGCGCTCCCCGGCGAGCCGGCGGACAGTTGGTTCGCCCGTGCCGACCGCGCTCTCTACGAGGCGAAGGCCGAAGGGTGCGACTGCGTGGCCATCGCCGCCGACAGGTCGCTCGACCGCGTTCAGCCCGCTGCCTGACGCTCGGCTGCACCCAGCCGAGCTAGCCCGGATCGTTCGTGAGGGAACCGATCAGAGAGCGGCGCTCGCCGGGACTGTTCAGCCGCCCGACGCTGAGTTCAGCTGAGCGCCGGGATCACCTCGGCCGCGAGGCGCTCGAGCTGTTGCGCGTCGTCGAGGAGCGGGTTGAGCAGAATCAGGTCCGCACCGGCGTGCGCCACCGCACGGATGCCGGCGGTGCACGCCTCGGCCGGGCCCGCGAGGATGTGTTCTGACCAGCCGCCCCGACCGTAGTGTCGCGTGAGCGCGTCCTCGAGTCGCTGGCGCCCGCGTGTCGCATCGTCCTCGACATGGATGTAGACGCGTTTGCCGATCCGGAACGTGTGGGGCTCGCGGTGCTGCGCGCTCAGCTCCTCCCTCACTACCGTGACCTGTTCGGCGAACTGAGCGGTCGTCTGGGAGCCGGCGCCCATGAACCCGTCTCCGTGCCGGACCGCGCGTCGCATCCCCGCCGGCGCACTGCCACCGAACCACACTGGCGGGTGCGGCTTCTGCACCGGCTTGGGCTCCATCGAGGCGCCCTGGAGTTGCCACAACCGCCCATCGAAGTTGATCTCACCCTCTGTCCAGCACGCCTTCATCAGCGCCAAGGATTCGTTGAAGCGCGCCACGGGCCTGTCCGCATCGACGCCAAAGGCGCAGAACGGGCGCGCCCGGCCGCCGGCCGCGACACCGACTTCCACTCGGCCATGGCTGAGGCAGTCGAGCGAGCTGATCGCCTTGGCCAGGTGCAGGGGGTTGTGCAGCGGAAGCACGAACACCGCGCAACCCAGCCGCAGCCGCTCGGTGCACGCCGCGGCGTAGGCCAGCGTCTGCAGCGGCGCGAGGCTGCCGCCAGCTCCGATCACCTGCTCCTGCGCCCAGGCGCTCTCGAATACGCCGAGTTCCTCAACGCGGCGCAGGTGCGCGCGGAAAGCGTCATCGTCGAAGCGGCCGTCGGGAGCGTACTGCGGGATCGAGATCGCGAATCGCATGGGCTTAGCGGACTAGACGGACTCGCGGGACTGCGTCCCCGACGGACTCCCGAGATGCGCGCCAGCGGAGGAGCCGGCTGAGGTTCCAGCGTTGAGCTGGCGGCTCAACGTCAGCGCCGGCCGAGAACGAACAGAGGAGGCGGAAGGCGCGATCGATGGCAGTCCCGTCGTCCGAAGTCCGGATTTCGTTTGCCCCGCTGAATGGGATGGACCATTGTCGCCCAGGGTTTCGTGCACACGATCATCACGCGGCATTCGAGCGCTCCCTCGGCTCACCCCTGAGCGGCACAGGCAGCACCATCGTCTTCTCGATCGCTGATAACTCGATCGAGCACTCGAGGCGGCTTTCGGAGACGTCCCCACCCGGATCCACCGAGCATCAGCGATTGCGGAACGGGTTGCCTGTGCAGCCGGTGCTATCGGTGAGTACGCAGTAGCTGATGCGCGGGACACCGCGTACGTCGAGCAGGCCGGAGTCCCATTGGACCGGGCGGGTCGCGGTGGGCGCCAGCGCTCGGTACTGGTACCAGAACAGTTCGGTGATCCGCACGCCGCGGTAGCTTCCGCGCTGCGCGAGGCGGTGTTTGAAGGTGGCGGCGCCGGCGGCTTGTGCTCGCTGGTTGCCGTCGATGCAGCGCCCGAGCCCCTGCAGTCCTTGTGCCCGGTTTGTGCCGAACTCGCAGCCGTGGGCGCGTGAGGAACCGCCTTCCAGCGGCAGCGGCGCCCACTCGCCGAGGTACACACCGGACTCGGTGATCCAGAGCTCGAAGTGCTTGCCGAACTTGCTGTACAGGCGTACGGCGAAGTCGTGGGCGACGGCGGTGCCGTTGGCGGTCGGGTCGATGTAGTCGTGAAAGGAGATGACAGCGGGGCGGGTGTGTAGCGTGCCGATCAGCTGATGCAGGTAGCCGTCGGCGTACGATCCGGCCTTGGTGAACGTTCCGGCCGCGACCTTGCCCGGAATGCGTTGAGCGCGAAGCTCAGAGATGGCTGTGGTGTAGAGCCAGGCGGCCTGCAACGGGCCGCATTCCGCGCGCACTCGAGGTCCGCACAACGCGTCGTAGGAAGCGCCGCAGCCGTTGTGCGGGCCGCGGCACGCCCCCGTCAACGTTCCGTTGTAGGAGCCTCTGGCGTCCGGCTCGTTGAACGCCTCCCATT
This sequence comes from uncultured Solirubrobacterales bacterium, assembly GCA_963794285.1. Lineage (GTDB taxonomy): Bacteria > Actinomycetota > Thermoleophilia > Solirubrobacterales > Solirubrobacteraceae > Palsa-465. The sequence goes on along the minus strand of CAWCDS010000001.1, from coordinate 146,830 downwards.
GCGCGGGCGGCGCCCCGAGCGCCCTCTGCTCGCCGGCGACCCGCCCGACCAGCGCTGCGACGCCGCAGCTGTAGTCCATCCCGGCGACCGTCGGGCTGTAGCGGGTGCCGTTCCAGTAGATCGGGATCGGCCACATCGCGTCGCTGTCGGGGCCGCGGATGACTCGCCCGTCGGCGATGCTCACGAGCACAGAGAGCCCTTGGGCGTGAGCGAGCACAAGCTGCGAGCGCAGGAGGTCCCAGCCCTCCCCCGCGCGCTGATAGCCGTGGTCGTCCACGGTCGGGTGCGCGTACGGGACGCTCGGCCGGCAATGACGCGTCCGCGGGTCGTAGTCGGCCAGCACGTTGTACGGCACCGAGAACCGGGCGAACTTCAGCGGCAGTTTCCGCTTCAGGGCCTGAAATGAGGGAAGGGTTGCGTCGTTTCCAAGGCCGCCGCTCCAGACCGTGCACAGGCTGCCGGTCCACGTCGTGCAGCTGGCCGGCTCAGAGAAGCCGAAGCTGGCAGCGCTGCCCGTTGCCGGGCACAGGGCGAGGATGAGCGCGCAGAACAGAGCCGAGAGCGTTAGTTGCATTGCCGGGCGACCGAAGTGCGATCCGACAGATGAGGCCGGTCTTGCTTCTCGAAGGCGCGGCGAGCCGGCCCACCGCGCACATTCGTCATCCGCGGCTTCGTGCTGGCGAACCGGTACCGGGACAGGCACCCGGCGACTGCGAAACGCGGCCGAGCCAGGTGTGTTCTTGTACTTCATCACGTCACGGAAGGGTTCGCGGCCGGGCGCCGGCCCGTGCTGCGGCATCCGGTGTAATCGGCACGGCTGGCGGATCTTGAAGCGCCACGAGCATTTCCTTCTCTTTTCGGTGCTGCCGGGTCGCGTCACATGCTCCGCGGCAAGGCATTGACGCGCCAGATACCCCAGGGGTGGTCCTTGCCACACCAACCCGGATCCGCCGCGGCCCACCGTCACCGCAAAACCCACACAACTCATGCATGATCATCCGCGCATGACCGCATGGCAGGACGTCGAACACGCAGAGCCGGAGTTTGCGCTGCGCGTTCGGGCGCTGTTCGACGCGTACAGACACAAGACAATTGCCACCTTGCGGGCCGATGGGTCGCCGCGGATCTCCGGGATCGAGGCGGTCTTCGAGGATGGCGAACTGGTTTTTAGCTCGATGTCGAACGCGCGCAAGGGTGCAGATCTCCTTCGGGATCCGCGGTTCGCTCTGCACAGCGCCACGGTCGATCCGGTCGAGGGCTCCGAGGCGCAGTGGCCGGGCGAGGCGAAGATCTCTGGTCGGGCGATCGCGGCCGCACCGATCACCGAAGGAGCGGGCGGCGACCGCTTCCACGCCGACATCGCCGAGGTCGTTCACACCCACCTCAACGAGGAGGCCACGATGCTTGTCGTCGACTGGTGGACGCCGACGGGCTGCGGAGGATCGAGCGGAAGTGACCCTCGATCCCCCCATGAGCGGGTGATCGTGTAGTCGAATCGCGCAAACACAGCGTCGCCCTCGGCGACCAAATCGGGAGAGCCCGCCAGTCCGCCGCCTGCGCTCGCTGACAGAATGGTCCGGTGCCCGAGCACTACCAGCGTCCGGGATGGTTCACGACCAACGTGTTCAACCGGCTCGTGGCCGCGCTCACGCGCGTTGGCGTCAGCGTGTACGGCTCCCGTGTGCTCGAGGTGAAGGGCCGCAAGTCGGGCGAATGGCGGCAGACTCCGGTGAACCTGCTCCGGTACGACGGCACCGATTATCTCGTCGCGCCGCGCGGTCACACGCAATGGGTGAAGAACCTGCGTGCGAGCGGGGACGGGAGGCTCCGCGTCGGCCGGCGGACAGAGCCTTTTACCGGGGTCGAGCTCGCCGATGACGAGAAGCCGCAGCTGCTGCGGGCCTATTTGAAGAAGTGGAAATTTGAGGTTGGGGCGTTCTTCGACGGGGTCGGGCCCGACTCATCGGATGAGGAGCTGCGGCGGATCGCGCCGGATCATCCGGTGTTCCGGCTGATCAAAAGCTAGGAGCGGACGCGGCCAGCGCAAACATCGCCGAGCAGCGCGATGATCGTCGAAACGCCAGACATACCCAACGTGAGCAGCGCTGCGCTCACATCGGTTGGCACTGATAGGAGGCCCAGTGCCTTGCAATACGCGCTGCGATTCGGGTCCACCGCAAAGTTCTGACGGCCGGAGTTGCGCCGCTGGCGTCGTTGTGGTCCAATGGTCGGCATGAGTCGGGGCCGCCGGCTCGCGTTGATCTTCGCCACGGTCGGGGCGGTGGCAGCGAGCCTTTACATCTGGGTGCCTGGAGCCGCTAGCCGGAGCGCAAGTTCGCGCGGGACGGTGGCCGTCGGGGTGTGTGCGTCACCGCAGATCTTGGCGCCACGCGATCCTTCGAATCCGCTGGCGCTTCCGCAGCCGCCAGGCCATGACCCCCTCCATGGTGCGCATTTCTTTGTCGACGGCCCGCGTCATGGGGTGGTGGCTCAGACAATCGAGTCACTGCTGCACCTCGACAACGCGTCTTATTCAGACTCCGACACGTGGGCGGCGTTCAGGCAGGCGGTCAGCAACAGGCTGTCGTCCGTAGGCGCAGGGCTGGCCCACAAGGTCACCGAGTTGTTCAAGATCGGGGACCAGGAGGAAACCCAGAACGTCAGCCTCTACGCACAGGGCGGTGGCGTCGGCGCGATCTTCGGGCAGGTCACGAAAATCCTCTGCGGCAACATGCAATCTGACTCAACACCGGCGACTGTCCCGGTGTTCTCGACATTCTTCGCGTATCCGCACGGAATGTTTTGCCCATCCGCTGCTGCTCTGGAGCAGTGGTGGCCGACGTTCAAACGTCTCGTCAATGAGATGCATGACGCGATCGGCAGCGCTCGAGCGGTGATCCTGATTGATATCGACTCGATCGGGACGTTGGGCTGTCTGGGGAATGGACGAGCGCTGACTCTATGGTTGAGGGAGCTCCGCTACGAGGCGACACGATTTGGCGAGCTTCCGCACGCCGTGTCCTATCTCGAGGCAGGTTCGTATGACGAGGGAGCGGCCATGCCAACCGCAAAGCTGCTGATCAGGGCTGGCGTCAGGCTGGTCCGCGGGTTCTATTCCAACGACACCCACTTCAACTGGTCGAGCCAAGAGATCAGCCGCAACAACGCGGTCTCCAAGGACGTCACCCGTCTTCTCAATCACGGGAATCCCTCTGTCGACTACGTTCCCGACTATGTGGTCAACTCGGCGCAGAACGGCCGAGGGCCTCTTCTGAACCCCGATCCCGTGAAGCAAGGGGTGGAGAACCTATGCAACCCGAGGGGACGTGGGATCGGCCGCAAGCCTACTGGGAGCACGACGCCGACGTTCGACGGGCACAGTATCTCGCTACTGGACGCGTTCTTGTGGACCGGAGTGCCAGGCCGCAGTCACAACAGCGACTGCCATCCAGGTGATGCGTCAGCCGGAGTGTTCGACCCGCGCTTCGCTCTCGAGCTCGCCGAGAACGCCAACGAGCAGCTCGGCCCGGGCTATCCCAGCCAGCCTTATTGAAAGCCCCCGCGTCAGAGTCGTAGGGACTGATCACAATCCGCGGGCACGCGGCGACCTCCGCGGTGAGCGACAGTACGACCGAATTGGAATCGTTACGCCCCCGGCCGAGCTTTCACACGCAGTCCGCGGACCGTTAGGCGGAGCCGGTTAGGGCCGGAGGCTGAATGGCGGGTAGCGGTCCGTGATCAGAAGGAACGCGTAGGCTCCGACGCGATTGTGCCAGCGGAGAACGCCGTCGATGTAGTCGAACAGCGATCGGGGGTAGCGGCCGGTGAACAGGATCGCAAACCACGCGAAGATGGCGGCGAACACGGCTCCGATGGTGAGGAAGAAGAGCACGATGTAGTGGGGGATCGCCAGCAGCCATTTGACCAGCGGCATGCCCCGGCCGAGGTCGTGCTCGGCGTCGGGGTAGGGGAAGTCGAGGTGGACGGCCTGCTGCTCGTCTGTGGACGGGTAACGGTCGTCCATGAGAGCGAGGTAGACGACGATCCGGTTACTAAAGCGCGACAGTTGCAGGTTCCAGTCGTACCACCACCGGGGGTACTTCTTGCGGAACAGCAGCATCAGCAGCACGGGGATCACGAGGATCCCGATGCCGCCACCGGCGTAGCGCACGCCTTCGCCTCCCGCTTGGGCGCCGAAGCCGCCGCCTTCGATTGTTCCGGCGAGGATCGCGATCGGGATGACGGCGAAGATCCGAAACGCGGTGCTGACGCGGTCGAGCATGCGGTCGGGGTAATCGACCGAGAACGTCAGCGGGTAGTCGTGCTCGCCGCTCGGCGGCACCCGATCGCTCGGTTCCGGCGTCGGCATCTGCTGTGAGCTTTCCATCGGGGCCGCTTTCGTCGCCGCCGGCCGATTTCCTGCCGCGGGGCGCCCGGGACACCCGGCGTTGCTCAAGGAGTGGTTCAGAGAGGTCGATAACCCAGTCGATGCTCGACAAGATCGATGAGCGTGGGTGTGCTCCGAGATCCGACAGCACACGTCGCAAGTTGGGAACAGGAATGGTGGCGGCATTGCTGCTTTCGATCCTCACGGTCGCAGGCTGCGGCGGGTCGACCACGACCGTGACACGGACCGTTGATCCGTCGCCAGCAACCCGCCCGGCACAGGTCACGTCCGTGCCCCGCGATTTCGTTGGCACGACGAGCCAAGGCCTACCGATCTCCTTCACCGTGACTCCGACGTCGGTGGAGTCGATCCAGTTCGCTTGGCGGGCCGTCTGCTCGGACAGCCAGACGCACTCGAACACGATCATTCTCGGGAGCGCGTCGATCACATCCGGGAATTTCTCCGCGTCGGGCAGGCTCAACACCGGGGCGTCTTCAGCGGTGTCAGGGAATGTCAGCGGGCGCACAGCGACGGGCCAGCTCTCGAGGAGCGGGCCGAGTGCGTTTGGCACCAACTGCGCTGCCGCGCACGTGCGATGGAGCGCGCAGGCGCTCGGGTAGCTTGGGAGCAAAGAATTTCGTTTTGGTCCTGCCAGCAAGGCGTTTCGGTCTGCTTCCCCTTGCTCGCCAGGGCGGTCTCCGGTCCGGCCAGGACGACGTTCCCGCCGCCGACGCTGACGGTTCCCTGGTCAGGGAATTGGGTCATCATCGCCGTGAGGAGCCGGCGGCCGTACACCAGACCGAGAGGGCGTCACGCTCCAATTCGCGAGCGTGAACACCGAACGCTGCCGAGGCCAGTGTGGCTATCGCGGAGGTTGGCGCCGCCATCGGCGGCGCCGGCGTGTGGTTGGTGGATCGGGGTCGTTGGTCTCAAGCAATCGGACGCCGATGAGCTTGCCTTGCTCGTGGACGCGCTCGATCACGTACCCGTTGAGCTCGAGCTCGCCGATGACGACGGCGGGAAAGTCAATCCCACCGGCTCGCAACTGATCGAGCGTCCTTGGCTGCGTGCCCGCCTGCCGTAGTTGCTCGAGCATTCGTAGTTGTTGGGTTTCAGTGGGCACCATCGACCAGGTCCTTGTCCCATTCTCTCGTGCTCAAGCAGTTGTCGTCGGCACCGGCCCCGGGGTCGCCAGAGTGGGTGCAACGAACCGCGACAGTCTTCGCCGGTTCGCGACGGATGAACATCATGCGGCGGCTCGGCGAGCGGTTAACGTGAGGCCCTGAATAACGCGAGAAAGCCCGGGGGCACCCTCGGCTCCGGGAACTGCACGAGCCTGTTCACGTTAAGCACGCCGTCGCGCCGGGGGGTGGTCGTGAAACCCACCGTATCTTTCGTTAATATGACCACCCTCCGGCCAGCCCTCACGACCCTCTCCGTCACCTGTACCCCAAGAAACCTGCGGATCGCCAGATCCACCGCAGCGACCCCGAGCGGGTCAACGCGAACAACGACTCGACATGCTGAAGCATTGACGTGAGCGCGTCTTGGGGCCGCGATCTGCCCGTCGACTAGCCGCAGCAATGCTCGGCTGAGGGCCAGATCGGAACCTCCTCGATGGTCAGCGGGCTGCCGAACTCGTGGACGACGGCGGCGCCGACGGTGATGCCCGCAGCCGGTGAGGTCCAGGGCTGGGGATGGCTTGTCACGGACGAGTCGTAAGCGCGCCGTCGATCGTCAGGGTGTGCGAGAGATGAAATGCACACCGTCCAAGCCCTCGAGCGAGAAGCCTTCGGCGGCGCCCGGCGCGACGTCGATCAGGAACCGCGGTTTGCCCCAGCGCTCGTATTGGTCGGAGTCGATGTAGAACGACGCCCCCCCGATCTCCCCGAGCCGCACGTCATGCGGCCCGGCCGGCAGCTCGCCATCCTTGAGGCAGATCGGGGAGGTGCCGTCGCAGCACCCCCCCGATTGGAAGAACGCGAGCGGCCCGTGGGCGGCCTCGAGGCGATGAATCACCTCGAGCGCCGCCGGGGTGGCGCCAACAGCAGGTCCACTATCGCGGGCCGCGGCCTCCATTCTCAGAAGAACCCCATCGGGTTTTGGTCGTAGCTGACCAGCAGGCACTTGGTCTGCGAGTAGTGATCGAGCATCATGCGATGATTCTCACGGCCGACGCCGGAGCTCTTGTAGCCGCCGAAGGCTGCATGTGCCGGGTAGTGGTGGTAGCAGTTGGTCCACACGCGCCCGGCCTTGATCGCGCGGCCCATCCGGAATGCGCGGCTGCCGTCACGGGTCCACACACCGGCGCCGAGCCCGTACAGCGTGTCGTTCGCGATCTCCAGCGCCTGCGCCTCGTCCTTGAACGTCGTCACGGCAAGCACGGGACCGAAGATCTCCTCCTGGAAGACCCGCATCTTGTTATGGCCCTTGAGCACCGTCGGCTCGAAGTAATAGCCGCCGGTGAGGTGCTCGCTCAGCTGTGGGCGCTGGCCGCCGATCAGCAGCTCGGCGCCTTCTTCGAGCCCGATCTTCACGTAGCTCTCGATCTTCTCAAGCTGTGCTGCTGAGACCTGCGGGCCCATCATCGTCTCGCGGTCGAGCGGGTCACCCTGCTTGATCGCGCGGATGCGCTCCAGGCAGCGGGCCATGAACTCGTCGTAGATCGACTCGTGAATCAGCGCGCGGGACGGGCACGTGCAGACCTCGCCCTTGTTGAACGCATACAGAACTAGGCCTTCGATCGCCTTGTCGAGGAACGCGTCATCGGCCGCCATCACATCCTCAAAGAAGATGTTCGGCGACTTGCCGCCGAGCTCCGTCGTCGACGGGATCAGGTTCTGGGCGGCGTAGGACATGATCAGCCGTCCGGTGACGGTCTCGCCGGTGAACGCCACCTTGGCGATGCGCTTGTTCGATGCCAGCGCCTTGCCGATCAACGCACCCGGGCCGTTGACGATGTTCAGCACGCCAGGGGGGAGGGCATCGCCGATCACCTCTGCGAGCTTCAAGAGCGACCATGGCGTCGGGCTCGCCGGCTTGATCACCGTGCAGTTACCGGCCGCGAGCGCCGGCGCGATCTTCCACGCCGCCATCAGGATCGGGAAGTTGAACGGGATGATCTGCCCAACGACACCCAGCGGCTCCTGGTAGTGGTACGCGTAGGTCTGATCATCGATCTCCGAGATCCGCCCCTCCTCCGAGCGCACTGCAGCGGCGAAATACCGGAAGTGATCGGCCGCGAGCGGGATATCAGCCGCGAGCGTCTCGCGGACCGGCTTTCCGTTCTCGTAGCTCTCCGCCACGGCAAGCATCTCGAGGTTCTCCTCGATCGCATTCGCAACGTCATTCAGCACAGCCGCGCGCTCGGCCGGGGAGCGCCGACCCCAATCATCCTTAGCCGCGTGCGCAGCATCGAGAGCCAACTCGATGTCCTGCTCAGCCGAATACGCGACCTCGCAGAACGACTCCCCCGTCGACGGCGTCAGATTCTCCCTGTACTCCCCGGTCGTCGGGGCGATCCACTCGCCGCCAATGAAATTCTCGTAGCGCTCCCTGAGCTCTACCGGACTGCCGGACTCGCCCGGCGCCTCGTAAACGGCTGACTCGACTATCGACATCTTGGGCTCCTCACTCGGAACGGCGGGATTGACCGCGAACACGGAGCGGGGGTAAACCCCCGTGCGGCCAATCGCACCATGAGACGCGCCCACCGGGCCGGCGGGACAACGCCCTGAGACCTACCGCGCTAGGCCCCGCAGTCAAAACCAGTAACCCGTCTCCGCGCCTCGTAGCGCAGGTCGCGCCGTCGGTGGCAATCCGGACTTGGGGTGAGTGTTCGTGGCCGCAGGGCCAGCGCACCTACGACTGTACTCCCATCCGGAGCGCCTATGGGGCGGAGCTGAAAACTTCGCTCCGACTCCTCCGCCGGCGCGGAGTCGAGGACGGCCCGAGACTGGAAGTGCGACCATGAAACTTATGACCACGACGCCGACTGAGGCTGCGGCGATGGCTCACATGGAATCGCTCTGGTCGCGGCTGGCGGATCTGCCGCTCGTCGTCGAGTCGTGCGAGTACGACCGGCTGCACGCCGTCCTCACCCACGAGTTCCAGCGCGTGACGACGCACGTGCGGCTCCTCGGCGACGGCGCCGACGGGCTCGGGGAGGACGTCTCGGTCCACGTCGAGGACGGCGGATCGCTGCACGAGACACAGCCCGCGCTGCCGCTCGCGGGCGAGTGGACGCTCGCCGGCTTCTGCGATCACCTCGCGACGCTCGATCCGTGGGCCGAGCCGCCGGAGTGGGAGGCGGCTCGGCGCTATCGCAACTGGGCGTTCGAGTCGGCGGCGCTGGACCTCGCGTTGCGCCAGGCCGGCCGTGCCCTGCACGATGCGCTCGGCCTCGAGCCGCGGCCGGTGCGCTTCGTCAACTCACTGGGCCTCGGCGAGCATCTCTCGATCGAGCCGGTGCGCCGGCGGCTCACCCGCTCGCCGGGCGTGCGCTTCAAGCTCGATGCGGAGGCGACCTGGCCGCCCGCGCTCATCGACGAGATCGCCGCGACCGGCGCCGTCGACACGATCGACTTCAAAGGCCATTACGGCTTGGAGGTGAAGGATCCGGAGGCGCTGGGCGCGCTGTACGACCGCGTACTCGCGGCGTTCCCGGACACGTACCTGGAGGATCCGCACGACCTGCCCGAGATCGCACGGCGGCTCGGCGATCACATCGAGCGCGTCTCCTACGACGCGCCGATCCACCGCGCCGAGGACATCGGCGCGACGCCGCTCCCGGCGCGCGTGGTGAACGTCAAGCCGTCGCGCATCGGCAGCCTGCGTGCGCTGTTCGAGGTGTACGCGCGCTGCGCGCGGGAGCGGCGGCCGATGTACGGCGGCGGGATGGGGGAGCTGGGCGTCGGCCGGGGGCAGGTCGAGCTGCTGGCCGCGCTGTTCCACGCCGACGCGCCCAACGACGTGGCGCCGAGCGCCTACAACGAGGACGACCCGACGGGCGAACTGCCGGCCAGCCCGCTGGCGCCGCGCCCCGACGCGGTCGGCTTCCGCTGGAGGACGTAGCGTCGAGGCTCGACGCGCTGTTCGCTGAGCCTTGGTTGCCGACATGCGGTCGCGGCCGGGCCGAAGGATGGCTTACGGCGGCGAGACCGGGCTTGCACTCGGATCCGTCCGTCTCTCGATGACACCTTGGCGGCGAAAGTGCTCGAGGATGAGCACGCTGACCATCGCGACGTACAGACACCACAGCGACGTCAGCTCATCGACCCGAACGAGCGCGGTCGCGATCACGCCGATGAGGCTGACGAACCCGAACCAGCGCAGATATCGACGGCTGGATATGAGCGCCGGTCCGATCGTCGCGAGAACGTAGAGCAACCCGATCAGTGCGTCGTTCGGAGTGTGCGTCGTGTAGTCGATGCAGCGGGCTTGTTGTTGGGCTCCCACCGGGTAGGCCGTGACCTGCCACAGCAAGTAGACGCCCAGGAGCACGCCGAGGCAAACCAACGGCCACATCCACCGGGAGCGTCGCCGGTCAGGCTCGAGCAGCATGAACCCGAGCGGCACGATCACGGGCAGGACCGCATGCGCATAGACGATGTACGCCGCCTTGGCGGCTTCACCCACTCCTTTGGAGACCTGGTTTCGGAGGCTCAGCCAGACGAACCCCTCGACGAGCTGGTGGATGCCGAACAGAAGCGGCAGCGCGCCAACGATCAATTCGCGCGGCGCGCGCACCCGACGCAAGGTCTCCGCTCCTACGCCAATAACCACCGCGCCAGCAGCGAAGTCTGCCTGCGGTGAGAAGCACATAGGTGCGTGACCCTACGCGACGCCGCTCGCCCTCATCACCCGCGGGGTCACGCACCGCGGTCTCGCCCGCGGAATCACGCAGGCATCGTCAATCGGTCAATCCCGCTGGCGTGGACCGGTGGCGTCTACGCGATCGTGATGTCGTTGGCGAGGTAAACGTTCTGGATCGCGTTGAGGATCTCGATGCCCTCGTCCATCGGCCGCTGGAACGCTTTGCGCCCGCTGATCAGGCCGGTACCGCCGGCGCGCTTGTTGATCACCGCGGTGCGGACGGCCTCGGCGAGGTCGGATTCACCTGAGGAGGCGCCGCCGCTGTTGATCAGACCAGCGCGTCCCATATAGCAGTTGGCGACCTGATAACGGCAGAGGTCGATCGGGTGATCGGTCGTCAGCTCGCTGTAGACGCGCGCGGAGGTCTTGCCGTAGCTCGCGCCATTGCTGTTCATGGCGCCGTACCCGTTGTTGTTCTCGGGAAGCTTCTGCTTGATGATGTCCGCCTCGATCGTGACCCCGAGATGGTTGGCCTGACCGGTGAGGTCGGCGGAGGCGTGGTAGTCCTTGTCGGCCTTGAACGCGGGGTTGCGCAGATAGCACCACAGGACGGTGAACATCCCCAGCTGGTGGGCATGCTCGAACGCCTCGCTGACCTCCCGCAACTGGCGGGTGCTCTCATCGCTGCCGAAGTAGATCGTGGCGCCGACGCCGGTCGCCCCCATCTCCCAGGCGCGCTTGGCGCTCGCGAATGGGACTTGGTCGAACTTGTTGGGGTAGGTCAGCAGCTCGTTGTGGTTGAGCTTGACGACGAACGGGATCCGGTGCGCGTACCTGCGCGACACCGCGCCGAGAACGCCGAGCGTCGAGGCGACGGCGTTGCAGCCACCCTCGATCGCGAGCTCGACGATCCGCTCTGGGTCGAAATACGCCGGGTTTGGGGCGAAGCTGGCGCCGGCGCTGTGCTCGATCCCCTGATCGACCGGCAGGATGCTCACATAGCCGGTTCCCGAGAGGCGACCATGTTCGAACAGCCCCCGCAGGTTGCGAATCGTCGCCGTGCTTCGGTCGGTGTCGAGCAACACACGTTCGATGAAGTCCGGGCCGGGCAGATGCAACAGCGAGCGATCAATCGTCTCGCAGCGATGATCCAGGAGCTCGTTGGCATCAGCCCCAAGCAGATCGGCTATGTGGTCGAGCGTTGGCTCGGTGGTGCTTGCCATCAGTGTCTCCCTCTGTCAGGCAAATCGTCGTGACCCATATTCGTAGCGATATCGAGGCTGCGCGCCATCCGGAATAGTCCGCAATACCGATCCGGGAGCGGGCCGATACATTGTTTTCAGCACGAGCAGGAACGCGGAAACCTCCTCCAGGGCAAGGGGGACGTGAGGGCGAGTCGCAGCGGCTGGGAGCGGGCGGTGGTGGATCGAGGACCGAACGGCAGCCGGCCCTAGTCACGTGACTTCAAGTGGGTGCGCAGCGCGACCGGTGTTCACGATCAGCAGCGCGAACAGGGGGCGCGCTGACGCGTGAGTTGCTCTCACGCGGCGCGAGCGTGGTCGCGGTCGAGCCGTCGATTGACTTCACCGCCGCGCTGCGCTCGCGCTTCCCGCAGCTCGAGGTGCACGAGGCGCGGGCAGAGGAGCTGCCGTTCGCCGACGACAGCTTTGACGCCGCACTCGCGCAGCTCGTCGTCGCGTTCATGGCGGACGCGGGCGCGGCGATGCGTAAGCTCGGCCGGGTCGCGTATCAGGTCGCGATCTGCATGTGGGGCGTTGAGGAGGTGCAGATGTTCGCGGCGATCGGCAGGACGGCACGCGTGCTCGGTTCCGGCTCGGCCGAGCAGGGCGCGCGCCGCTACCGCAGTGCGCGGGAGCTGCAGAACCTGCTCGTCGGAGCGGGACTGTCGAACGTCGAGACGTGCGAGCTCGACGTCACCGCGGCGTACGTCGACTTCGAGGAGTTCTGGCGCGCGCTGAGCCGGCAGGTCGGCCCCGCCGGCGCATGGCTGCACGGCCTCGACGATCATCGGCGCGCGCTTGCGCACGACGAGCTGCACAAGCAACTCGGCAGCCCCAGCGGCGCGTTCGAGCTGCACGGCCGGGCGTACGGCGCTCGCGCTGCGGGCGCGGGAGGCTGCAGCGCGGTCGGCGGCTCTGCCGATCGGCGTCAAGCCTGAGACGAGGAGCCCGGATACGACAGTCGGCCGCTTGGGATCACGCGGAGCTTGGCCTGCTGGGCGGCTTGGGCGATTCGGACGACGTCCGATGCTAGGCCGGCCCCCTCGAGCGCGGTCGAGGCCGCGAAACATCCATCCGACGTGGGCGTGAAACCAGCGGTGACGCCCGGCTCTCGCACGGACCGGGATGCGCACCGCGCGCACTGTTGCTCGTGAATGGGTACGGCTCACGGCGGAAGCAGATCCATGCCCATCCACGTGCGGCTAGGAGTAGGCTGTCGCCGTTGTCGTGTCGGGCACTCTTTGGTTGGCTGGCGGTCGCGGCACTCTGGGCGTTGGGAAATCCGGGGCTGACGAGGGCGGCGCAGATCATCGTGCTGGGCCGCGACGGCCAGGCGGTGGTCCGCAGCGACCCGTTCCTCAAGGGTCCGGCTGTGGCTCAGCCGCCCGCTGCCCCCGAAGCCATCGGGGACCCAGGCCGCGGACCTCCTCGTGCTCATGCCGCCGACCGCAACGTCCGCAGCGAGTTGGCTCGGCTGTTCGGGACCCATCAGATCGATCAGGCGGACTTCGCGCGCTACCGCGCCAGCTTCACCGGCGCGCTCAATACGGTCAGGCACCTCAGGGGTAGGCGGGCGGTGGAGCTCGAGGCGGTGATCGAGATCCTGCACGGAATCGCCGCCGGCGGGAGGCTCACGCCGTCACGGTTGCCAGTGTTGTTCCTAACGCTTGACCGTAACCGACGGTGGTGGGCAAATGGTCCGCTGTTGTCCGCCGGTGAGCGGGTGGAGTTCGCCGGATCGGAGCTTGTGTGGGAGTACTACCCGGGGCAGGGAATCCAGCTACAGCAGCTCGGCAGCTGGGGCCAGGCGGATTGGATGTACGAGGCCGGCCAGAAGTTCTGGCCGCGCCTACGCAAGCTCGTCGACGAGCTGATCCCGCTTGGGGCCCGCCGCGCCGGCGGCGTGGCCTGGGAGTATTACTTCAACTTCGACGGGGGCACGCCACCGTGGACGAGCGCAATGTCGCAGGGCACCGCGCTGCAGGCGCTTACGCAAACGTATGAGGCCACGCACGACAATGCATACCTGGAGCTGGCGCGTGCCGCGCTGCCGGCCTTCCGCGATGGTCCGCCGGTCGGCGTCAGTGTCAGGACGCGTCGGGGTCGGCGCTACCTGCTGTACTCGTTTGCGGCTGGGCGCAATGTCGAAGTCATCAACGGCTTTCTCCAGACCCTGATCGGCATATTCGATTACGCGAAGGCGACCGGCGACCCGAAGGGGTGGCGGCTGTTCCGCTCGGGTGATGTCGAGGCACGCACCGAGCTGCCGACCTATGACACAGGCTCCTGGTCGCTGTATCAGCCAGGGGTGCCGGACTCGCTCGATTACCACAAGCTCGTCACGAGCTTCCTTCAGCAGCTGTGCTCCCGCACCGACGAGCGTATTTACTGCAAGATCGCAGCCCGCTTCATGCGTTACCTGGAGCACCCGCCGCCATTTGCAGCGACTGACGCGCTCCTTACGTGGCGCTCAAAGTGGTAGCAGCCTGCGCGACTCATATCCCCCTGCGGCGCATCCCGGCCCATGTGATCGTGATCCGCGGCGGCCACAGATTGACTCCACGGTCGGCGGCCCACGGCAACCCGCGGCCCGGTGGCGCCACGCGGTCCGGGCCGTCCGGAGCGCCCGGGACGGCAACGCGCCCAGGGATGTTTCTTGAACTTGGCGATCAAGTTCGGGTCGCGCGTCGTGGCGCGCTCACGTTCTCCTACGCCAACAACCGCTTTTGGATCCCGCATGGCCAGTTCCGTCTCGACTGTAGGGACGTGGCGTTGAACTCCAGCCCGCGTGGTCCACGGACGTGGGCGCTCGCGGTCAGGCTCGCGTCCGGTCGGGTGCAGGTCCGGTCGGGTGCCCACGCCCGGCGAGCGCTCGTTCTCAGTCCCGAGATGCTGGCCTTCGCCACCGTCACCGGCACACGTTTCCTGGTTGACCGCGATCCAGCGGCACGCTCGACCCGAGCCTGGACGCTGAACAAGTTGATTGTGGCAGCGAACGCCTCGACGCAGGCACTTCGGATTAACACGCGCATCACCTACACCGCGATCTCGAACCATCGCGGTCTGCGCCTTGACGTCTGGCCTTTCTCGATCGCGCCACTTCAGCGCCCGACAACCCCGGTTGATCGGTTGGTGCCGTACTGGGCCGACGGGTTGCCCTGTTCCGTTGGCTGCAGCGCACCCGGGGCGACTCCGGGCTGGCCGCTGAGACCATTCCATCGCCAGCATGCGATCCGGGCCGGGATCAACGAGCTGCGACCGGCGAATTTTCATGTCGGCGTTGACATCGAGGCGAACGATTTCCAGCCCGTGTATGCGATTCAGTCCGGTTATGCGTCGATTCGATATCCAGCCACGGGCGACGTGAACGTAGACGTGGGGAGCTTCTACTACTGGCACATCACGCCGACGGTCAAAAACGGGCAATTTGTTGTTGCATACAGAACGGAGATCGGTCAGGTGCTGAACAAGTTCGGGCACGTCGCTTTCTCGGAAGGATCCACCTCGCGCTACCTGAACCCGCTGAGGCCGGGAGGCAGCCTGCAGCCATATCACGACAGCGAGCCGCCGATCATCGGGATCCCGCGGGTCTTCGCCGACGGCCGGGTGATCGTCCAGGCATTCGATCCACAGAGCGTCGTGCAGAGGCAGAGATACGAAACACCAGTGCTCGCGCCCTCATCGCTGGCGTGGCGGCTGTATAGCGCTCGCGGCCGCGCGCTGACCGGACTCGAGTGGGCGATGCGCGGCTCGCAAAACGAACCGTCCTCGCTGAAACCCGTGATCTTCGCCCCCGGGGCCTCGAACCCAGGGTTCGAGTGCTTCTTCACGCGAGTCAGGTGCGTCCCGAACTGGGTGTACTGGCTTGCGGGTGGGCTTACGCAGCCGCTCCCCATTGGCAGCCTCGCACCCGGTCGCTACCGACTAACCGTGTATGCGTGGGACTGGGCAGGAAACACGTCTGCGCTTGATTACTGGATCAGACTTCCGCTCGGCAGAGCCGCAACCGCTACGAGCGCCGAATTCGGTCCGCTGGCGCCGAACTTCGACTACCCGTAGACGGTCGCCCGGGGGCAGCGCGCTGCTGCGCCCACAGAAGGGATACCCGCGGCGAGGTTTCGGCCGCTTGAACTGGCTCGGGTCGCCCGTATGATCCACGGCATGTCGTTCGGCGTTCGTCGTCGTTGCTGGTGGTGGCCGCTTCTCACGCGGCCCCGCTGATCTGTGTTCTCGGGCCGCTCCTGGGCGGTCCGCGGCGAAGCTGACGAATGTGTGCTCGGGAGGGTCCCTTTTGCGAAAGGCCTTCGATGTTTGACCTCGATTCAACTGCCGATCCGCGGGCTCGGGCGCCCGTGCCGCGAGTGCTGACCGGCGATCGCCCGACCGGGCAACTGCACCTCGGTCATCTTTTCGGGACCTTGCTGAACCGAGTCCGCCTCCAGGAGGAGGACGTAGATCTGATGGTGTTGATCGCCGACTACCAGACGATCACCGACCGGGAGAGCCCCGCCTCGCTTCCGGAAGATGTCGAGGAGATCGTCGCCGACTACCTGGCCGTCGGGATCGACCCGACGCGCGCGACGATCTTCGCTCATTCGCTCGTGCCAGAGCTCAATCAGTTGCTGCTGCCGTTTCTGAGCCTGGTCACGCTGCCTGAGCTGCTGCGCAACCCCACGGTCAAAGACGAGGCCTCCGCCTCCGGAATGACGGCGCTCAACGGGCTCATGCTCACCTATCCCGTGCATCAGGCTGCCGACATCCTGTTCTGCCAGGCCACGATCGTGCCCGTCGGCGCCGACCAGCTCCCGCACGTCGAGCAGACCCGTGCCATTGCGCGGCGGTTCAACCGACGATACGCGCCGGAGTGTCCCGTCTTTCCCGAACCCGAAGCGCTGCTCAGCGATGCCCCCGTTCTCCTGGGAACCGACGGACGCAAGATGAGCAAGAGCCGCAACAACGCGATCGCTCTCGCCGCAACCGCCGATGAGACCGCCCGGTTGCTACGCCAGGCGAAGACCGATTCGGACCCGTACATCACCTACGACCCGGACGGCCGCCCCGAGGTCGCCAACCTCGTTCTGCTCACTGCATTGTGCGAAGCGGTCGACCCTCGCCAGGTCGCGGAGGAGATCGGTGGCCGTGGAGCCGCCGAACTCAAGCGCCGCGCGACTGAGGCCGTGAACGAACGGCTGCGACCAATCCGTGACGACCGGTCCAGGCTCATGCGGGACCGCGGCTATCTCAGGTCCGTCCTGCGCGACGGAAGCGCCACGGCTCGCTGCATCGCTCAGAACACGCTCACACAGGTCGCCGCGGCTATGCACATGAACTACTGACCCCGCGTGCGAACAGCCGACCGTCCGATTTAGACTGTGTGCACGTGGACGACCGCGTGCTGATGGGACGAAACGTTCGGGGGCTGGGTGCATGGCATCGCCTGTTTGGGCAGCACGCAGGCCGGGTTGTCGAGTTCGACGGGGCGGTTGGCTCGATCGTCGACGCTGCGCCCGGCTATCCGTGGCTCAACGCGCTCGTGTGCGAGCCCGGCGCAGACTTCAAACGGGTGCTCGAGCGCGTCGTCGAGACCGCTGATCTTCTCCAGCTGGCCGTGTGGGCGTGCGGTCCCGATCAGGTGGACACGGCGGCCGAGGCCAGGTTCACGAAGCTCGTCGCGACGGTGCCGGCCATGAGCATGGAACTCGATCATGTCGAGGCGGGCGGCTGCGCGAGTGAGCCAATCGTGCTCGCGGAGGCGGGAGCGCTCAGTGACGCCGCGTACGGCAACGCGGCGCACGAGGTGGAACGCACGCTGGCTCGGATCCCGACCGACTGCGTTCACGCTCGCGGGCGTCGGGACGCCACCGGAGAGATCGCGACGGCGGCGGTTGCATTGGATGTCGACGATGACTGCTCGGTCCAGTATGTGGCTACGCGTCCGGACGCGCAACGACGCGGTCATGGCCTTGCGCTGCTCATCGACATGCTGGCGCAAGCACGCAGCCGCGGTGTCAGCACAACTTCGTTGCAGTCCTCCGAGGCCGGTGCGCGTCTCTACCGGCGCCTGGGCTACCGAACGGTCGCAACTCTGGAACTACGCTGCAGGCCCCGTTCACCGACCCTGGCATGACGCGCCGCGCTGCGAACGCCCGCCCCTCGGCGAACGGTCGGCCGAACCCCAGTGGGGGTTTGGGGTTATCGGGCGCGCGGTGTCGTGCCCGCCCGGTACGATCGGCTCGTGGAGCGAGCGGCGCACGACCGCGGTGGGTGGCCGACCGAGGCCGTGATCGATCGGAGCGAGCATCAGCTGGCCGATTGGGAGTTGTTGACGGACGCTCTGGTTGGGGTGCTTGGCCGGGTGGGCGTGATGAATGTCGATGAGTTGCGACGCGGGATCGAACGCATGCCGCTCGAGGAGTACGAAGGCGCCTCGTATTACGAGCGTTGGCTGTACTCGCTTGAGATCGTTCTCACCGAGAAGGGAATCCTCGACCCGGGCGAGCTCGATCGTCGCCTCGGCGGATGAGTTACCGCATCGGCGATCGGGTCCGGGTCGCGAACCGCGGGCATGAGGGCCACCACCGGACCCCTGGCTATCTGAAAGGCAAGACCGGGACGGTGCAGCGCGTTCACGCGTCGTTTACGAATCCGGAGACGCGCGCGTACGGCGCGGACGGTCTGCCCGAACGGCCGCTTTATTTGGTCGGCTTCGCCCAGCGCGAGGTGTGGCCCGGCTACCGTGGTCACGCCAGTGATCGGATCTACGCCGACATCTTCGAGCAGTGGTTAGAGGGGGTGCCATGAGTGACCATGACCACTCACACGCTCCGGTCACGGACGGCGAGGAGCCTTCCGCGGCCCGGCGAGTGAGGGCGCTCGAGGATCTGCTGGTCTCGAAGGGCGTGGTCCGTCGCGACGATGTGCGCCGGATGATCGACTGGCTGGTGTCGCGCACGCCGGCGGACGGCGCGCGGCTCGTCGCGCGTGCGTGGGTCGATCCTGAGTTCAGAGGCCGCCTGCTCGGCGACGCACGCGCGGCCGCGCTCGAACTCGGTCTCGACCCGGGGCCCTCGCCAGTTGTGATCGCCGTCGAAAACACCGCGGCTGTCCATCACATGGTCGTGTGCACGCTCTGCTCCTGCTATCCGCGTGCGCTACTCGGCCCGCCTCCGGATTGGTACAAGAGCCTGCCCTACCGGTCGCGGGCCGTGTCGGATCCGTGTGGCGTGCTCGCCGAGTTCGGGGTCGAGCTCGATGACGACGTCGAGCTGCGAGTGCTCGACTCGACTGCGGATATCCGCTACGTCGTGATCCCACGCCGCCCTACCGGCTGCGAGGAGATGAGCGAGTACGAACTGGCCGCGCTCGTGACCCGCGATTCGATGATCGGCGTCGCCCAGCCCAACGCGCCGACTCCGCAGCCGACGTAGCCCCGAGCCGTTTCAGTGGACGGACCGGTTCGGGAGCCTGCCCGCAAAAGTTAAGGGTCGCGCACCGATTGTCAGAGCCGCGCGCCGGCCCCATCCTCCAGCGCATGCCCCCTCTTCGACTCGCCGCTCGCACGGCCGTCCTGCTCGGGTGCGCCGCGTTCGTCACCGGGGCGGCCGCCGAAGGCGCGTCGGCCGAGACCACGCAGTTCGCCGCACCGGACGGCTCCCCTACGCCGAGACAGTGCACCGATGTAACGAGGCCATGCTCGTTGCAGGCGGCGCTCGCCAGCACCGAGAAGATCGACACGGTGAGCCTGGCGGGCGGCAAGTACGACATGTCACGAGTGACCCTCGTCGCGGGCCGGCTGGCGTGGACCGCGACGGACCCGCAGAAGATGCCGGTGCTCGCGACATCCCGCGACGCCCCGACGCTGAGCCTGACCCAGGCCCAGTCGGGCTCGACGTTCGAGAACCTCGAGATCGGAGGGACCAATGCGACCGGATCAACGCAGCCGGCCGTGCAGGTCGCTCCCGGAACGACGGCTACCTTCCGCTCGAGCATCATCCAGGGACGCACCTGTATCGACGCGCCGGGGCCCGGGCAGCTGCTGATCGAGGACTCGACGCTGTCAAGCACGATCTCCTCGACGTGCCTGCAGCTCGGCCCGCAATCGACCGTGCGACGCAGCAAGGTGTCGGTGCCGACCGACGTCGTTGCTCCGCAGACACCGCCACCGGTGTTCAGCACTGAGGGTCTGGTCGAGGACACGACCGTCACCGGCGGCCTCTTCTTGGGCGCGCCCACCGCGATCGCGCGGCGGGTGAGGGCCACCGGCATCGACGCAATCTCGGGTGTCGGACTGGTCGTCGACTCACTCGCGCAGGGGTCTGGGTCGGATGGGTCCGCGATCTCCGCGAACGGCACCGGGGGTGGACTGCTGACCGTCGTCAACTCGACTGCGATCAATCCGAGCGGCCCCGCGGTCGTCGCGCGCACGTCCTTCACGCGAGGACGGGGTGCACCCAACCGGCTGGTCGTGACCAACTCGATCGCCCGCGGTGCGACCGTCGACCTCAAGGCCGAACTGCCCACGGTTTGCGAGCTCAACGTCGACTGCGAGCCAGGACAGATCAACGTCGACCATTCGGACTTCGTTACGGCCGATCCGCCCGGCCCGATCGTCAGCCGGCTCAACACGACGGTGCTGATCACCGAGGGAGCAGGGAACCTCACCGGCGATCCACGGTTCGTCGACCCGACGGGCGGCGACTATCACCTCCGCGCGGGGTCGCCCGCAATCGACGCCGGCGCTCCGAACGACCTCTCGCTGCCCGCCGATCTGGACGGCATCTCCCGCGTTCAGAGCGACGCGCCTGATCTCGGCGCGTTTGAGAGCTCCCCGTCGCCTCCGCCGCCGCCTCCGCCCCCTCTCCGCCGCCGCCTCCTCCGCCGCCGCCGCCGCCTCCTCCTCCGCCGCCCCACGCCACGCCCGTGCTGTCGAACTTGAAGGTCACTCCGAGCACGATCCGCACAGGCGCGCGTGCGGTGCGATCATCGACCGCGAGCGCCCGCGTTACGTTCGCGCTGTCCGAGCGCGCCACCGTGAAACTGAGCTTCACGAAGGCGCAGCGGGGGCACGTTGTTGGCAAGAGCTGCAAGCTCTCCGGCCGGGGCATCCACAGCTGCATCCGTTATGTCGCGAAGGCCGTCTTCACGATCCGAGGACGGGAGGGCGTCAACACCGTCGCGTTCGCGGGCAGGCTGTCGTTGAGCAAGCTGCTGTCCCCAGGCTCCTACAGCCTCACCGCGACCCCGACCGACACCGCGCAGGCGGTCGGGCGCACGCGCACCGCCAAGCTGACGGTGATCGCGTGAGATTCAAGCCGAAAGCGCAGCGGATAGCGGTGGCGGTACTCCCCGTGGTCGCCGCACTGGTGGCGATCATGCCACCGGTAGCGAGCGCGGCCGCCGGCTCGATCATGGTCACCAACCAAGCTGACAGCGGCCCTGGCTCGCTTCGCGAGGCAATCGCCGACGCCGCCCCCGGCGACACTGTAATCGTGCCCGCCGGCACATATCTGTTGTCCAGCGGCGAACTGGTGGTCGACAGGACCCTCACCGTCTCGGGTGCCGGTGCCGCGAACACGATCATCGATGCGCAGACGGCCTCGCGCGTGATTCACACCACTGGCGCCGGCAACGCGATCACGATCAGCGGCGTAACGATCCGCAACGGAAGAGCGGTGCCGCCGCCCCTACTTGCGCAGGTGAACGGCGGGGGGCTTCTCAACGACCAGGCCACGGTCACGCTCAGCGACGACGTCATCACTCGCAATCAGGCGAACGCCGACGGCCGCGCGGCGACCGGAGCCGGAGGCGGAGCCACGGGGGGCGGGGTGTTCAGCATGGGATCTCTGAACCTCGTCGATACCGATGTCAAGGGGAACACCGCAAGCGCCGTCGGCAACAGCGGCCAGGGCGGTGGCACGGCGAGCGCAGGCGGCGTTTTCAGCAGCGGTGCGCTCTCCATACGAGGGTCCACGTTCGAGGGCAATCTCGCCGACGCACGGGGCGGGCAAGGACCACTGAACGCGAACCAGCGCGGCGGCGAAGCCGACGGTGGCGGCATCGATGTGGTCCAGAACGGCGCCACCGACATCTCTGCCACCACGTTCCACGACAACGTCGCCGACGCCTCCGTCGGCCCCGGCGGGGTGAACGTCGGCAGCAGCGGATTCTCGGACGGAGGCGGCGCGACTCTCAACAACGGCTCCGGACCCATCTCCGAGACCAATGTCACCTACGCCCGCAACGTTGCGCGCGCGGGCGCCGGTCAGAGCCGGGGTGGCGCCATCCTCTTCAGCGGGGACGGCGCCGGCCAGTCGCTCACGAACGCGACGATCACCGGCAATACGGCGGGCGGAGGCGTCGGCAACCGTGGGGGCGACATCTTCGTCGGGGCCAACGACGGCGTCACGATCGAGAACACAGTCATATCAGCGGGCGCATCCGACGCGGGGTCAGAGAACTGCGGCGCGGACGGAGCGCTGTCCTCGCTCGGCAGCAATATCGACAGCCGAGATCAGTGCAACTTCCACGCCAGTGGCGATCTCGTAAGCAAGGACCCGCTGCTTGGGGATCTCCAGGACAACGGCGGACCCGTCGAGACGGCTGCGCTGAACCCAGGCAGCCCCGCGATCAACGCCGCGGCAGCCGGTGTGTGTCAAACAACCGACGCACGCGGCGTTCTCCGCCCAGCCGGCGGCGGCTGTGACATCGGTGCATTCGAGATCGCGACTCCGGGTGCCGCCACCGGACAGGCAAGCTCCGTGGCGACCGGCTCAACGGTCCTCAACGCGACCGTGTCAAACCCTGATCTGAGTCCCGGAACCGCGTTGTTTCAGTACGGCACCACGACCGACTACGGTAACAGCACCGCTGCCCAACCGATCAACCCGGTGACCGCGACGCTGATAGTCAGCGCACGGCTGGACGGCCTCTTACCGGGCACCACCTATCACTTCCGGATCGTTGCTCGCAACGCGAACGGCACCGTCACCGGCGCCGACCGGACGTTCACCACCACGTCGCAGGGAACCGTGCCGCCTCCACCGAAAATCGCGGTCCGGTCGGTCTCGATCGCCGGGGCCAGCGCACGCGTGAGACTCGCGTGCGAAGGGGCCGCGGGTCAACGATGCTCGGGCACGCTGCTCGGGACCGTCCGCGAACGGCTGCGAGGACACTCGATCGTCTCAGTCGACTCCAGCGCGCGACCCGCATCTGGTCCGGCAGCCAAGACGAAGACGGTGATCGTCGCGAGCGGGACCTTCAAGGTCTCAGCCGGTCAGGCCGCGATCCTGCCGATCACGGCCAACGCAACCGGCAAGCAGCTGCTGCTCCGCTTCTACAGGCTGCCGACCACGATCGTCTTCGCAGGCCCGAACCAGCTCAGTCGGATGATCACGTTCGCCTACCCGCGGGTGAAACCACGCGTGCTGAACTTCTGGACCTTGACGCTTCCACCGTGCGGCCCGTGCGTGACGATGGTCCAGCAGCTGACGGTCACAGGTCTGCCGGACCGCCCACAGGTCACAGTGTCGTGCCGCGGATCCGGATGTCCGTTTGCTCGGCGGGCGCTCACGCCTCGCCGCCGCAATGTGGTCATCGCCGGCCTGTTCAGAGGCAGCCGCCTGCAGTCCGGAACGAAGCTCGAGATCCGCATCACAGCGCCCAACCGAGTCGGCGAGGCGCTCTCCTACACGATCCGCACGGGCACGCTTCCGCGGGCGGCCACCCTGTGCCTACCGCCCGGAGCGCGATCGCCGGTCGCCTGCCGGGCCGGCAGCTGACACGAGCTCCGCCGGGCTCGATCACGTTGGGGTCGTCAGCTCCGGGCTCGAGCCGAGGGGGCCACGTCTGCGGGCTTGGTCGGCTTGGCACGGTCAGACGCCTCAAGATGCTTCGCTCACTCGTAGGTTCCATCGTCGGCTTCATCATCGAACGGCGGGAGCTCGCCAGCGAGCAGACGCTCGTACTCCGCATCCCAGTCGACCGGCGCGAGGAACAGCGCTTTGAGCGTGGCGAGCTCCTCGTCGAGGCTGAGCAAGTCATCCCGCAGCTGCTCGCGAGCACGGTCGTCGAGCTCGGCGGCGCGAGCCTCGAACTGGTGCGCTGCGTCTGCGATCGTGCCGCATGACTGGGTGAGCAGCCAACGCAGCCGCCAGAGCAACTCGCCGGCGTCAGCGCCGGCCGGTTGCCACGGGTTCAGCCACGGCTCGGGCGCCAGCTCCGCCGGCTGCGAGCGACGACGGACCGTCAGGTGGACATCAACTGCGGTCACATCGTCGCCGCCGAACTCGTGCCGCGCCCGCTCCCACAGTTTCGCGAGCGCCTCGGCGCCCTCCTGGCGAACCGCCTCTCGCACTCGTGCCTCCGCCTCCGTCGGACGCGCCGAAGTTTCTGTGTGGGCAGAGCGGTCGCCTGCGGGCTCGGCGGGGTGAATGAGCGCATGAGCGCGCGAGCCGCTGAAACCCCACCGATCGCGCAGGTAGGCCTCGAACGTCTGGTGGGTGTCACGATAGAGCCTCGCGTCGTCGATCTCGGCCAGCGCTTGCCGGACGTCGAGGTCGGCGTCGAGGTAGCGCTGCACGATTGACTCCAAGGTGTTGAGGTGCTCGACGTCAGCGCTGGTGAGGGTGTTCTCGGGGTCGGGGCTGCTCATGGGCGTGCTGTCTCGTTCGGGTCATGCGCCCCGTCGATCGCGCGATGGGGGGGCGGTTGCTGTTGTCGCAGTACTTATCGCCGGTGTTGCCATGGGTTACCGCCGCGACGGCAGGACTTACGCAACTCATAAGGCGGGCGATGGGCGGTCCGGCGATCACAGTCGTACAGCACGAGATGCTGCTGGGCGTGTGCTTCCAGTTCATCTCCGCGCGCACGGCCGAAGGACGGATCGACGAGCTGCCCGACCTGCACCGGCCCATCTCTGCCTGGACTTGCTCGACTCAGAAGCCGACGGTCTCAGGCACGAGGATGACCGCGATGCGGGCCGACGGTTCGTAATGGATGATCAGCGTCTTGGCGAGCAGGCTTCCCGGGAAGCCCGCGCCCTGCATCCGGACAAATTCTCGCGGCAGGCTGTATTCGCGTACGCGCCGAAGGCCATCCTCGAGGCTTCGCACGAGCTTCTGGTGGCCGACGACAAGGATCACGTTGCCGCCGGCGTAGGCGTATGCACCGAGTTGGCTGCCCGAGCCCGAGCCAACGACGACCTGGCCGTCGTCTGTAATCGCGTGGGCGCTACCGACGATGTAATCCGGCGCAGCGCCCAACTTGCGCATTTCCCGGCCCTGGGTCGCGCGGTCCATCGTGCCCAGCTGCGCCCGAATCGAGTCGTAGCGCCCCGAAGTGTCGATCTCATCCGTGATCCCGAGTTCGCGCATCGTCTCGGACAGGGCAATATGGACCTCCGCGCCTTCAGGGATCGCCTCCAGCACGAGTTCACGAGCATGAGCGGCGCTGTCGGCCACCTGGGCCTTGAAGCCGCGAGCGGCGAGGGCGGCCGCGGTTTGATCGAGCCGGGCACGGTCGACCGGCTGTTCGAACTCGACGTTTGGAGGGCCGGGATCTGGGAGGGTGAATGACATGCAGCGAGGCTCCTGGCTTGAAGGAATAACGATTGTGGAACAGGTTCGCGTGTGCAGTCTCGATGTTCTGGCCAGAACATCATGCGGCAGGTTCGTCCGGATCCGGTCTGGGGCCGACCCGGCCGAGCGTGGGCTACGGCATCCGCCTCGGCGCTGCCGGCGCCACGGCCGCCGCGATCGGCTTCCTGCTTCATCTGGAGCACGTCGGCTGGGCGTGCGCCGCCGCGTTGCTGGTGATGCGACCCGGGGCCGAGATGCAGCGACTCAGAAGCGTCGGCCGGGTCCTCGCCGTCGCGATCGGCGCGCTCGCCGCGATCCTGCTGGTACGGGCCGGTCCACCGGCGGCGGCGTACAGCGTCGCAGCCATCGCGGCCGTCGCCGGTGCGGGCGGTACGCATCGCAGCCGGTGGTACGTGGCCCCGGCATTCACGACGTTCCTGGTCTTGCTGCTCCTGCTCTACTCCAGACCGCAGGATGCCGCGTCGCGCTTCAACGAACGTGTCTTGGAGACGCTCCTTGGTGTGGGCGTCGCATACGCGTTCGGCCTAGTCCTTCCGACGCTCGCTTCGCGACGCCAGCGGGTGTGATTCTTAGGAATCTTAAAGCTGGGATTGCCGCGTCGCTTATGCGCAGGAGCGACAGTCAGTGTCGATGACTTCGCTGGCTCACAGACCCGCTGCGTTCGAGATTCGCGGATCCCGTACCGTCGAGAGATCCGCGACCGCGGGCGTCTGTCTGAGGCTCCTGCCGAGCGAAGACGGGTGGTCGCTCGTCGGAATCGACGGCGCGCTCGTCTTCCACGCGCTCGGCACGCACGGTCGTCGGAGCTGTCTTGAGTTCGCCAGAGCAAATGGCGTCCTCGCGGTCTTCAGCTGACGCGGCCCCTCAGCCGGCCCGGGCCCGCGCGGCGTAATGGCTCCGCACGAACTGTCCATAGCGCGAGAACGGGGTTCCGCCGTAGTCCTTGATCAGGGCATCGCAGCTTCCCCACGCGTCCCAGGTCCAAGCCTCGTAACCGACGCCGTGGCGATCTGCCCAGTTCAGGAACGTCGACACGCGGCTGGACCCACAGTCGGACGCATCGTACGTTTCGCCGGTCTCGCCGAAGATCAGCGGAACGACCTTCGTGATCGGTCCCATGCTCGAGTTGAAGCATGCAGCGGTGGCGCACGCGTTCTTCCCGTACACATGCGCCTCTGCGACCAACTGCCGTGCGGGATCCGTCGGGCGAGACCGCAGCCAGGTCGAACCTCGGTAGAGCGTGCCGTCCGGCGATCGACCGCACGCGTTGGCGTAACGGATGCACGGGATTGCGATCACGCCTCTGTATCCGGCAGCTCGCATCAGGTCCACCGCCTGTTGCATCGACGCCGTCTGGTAGTGGGCTTGCTGCTGGCCGAACGTCGCCTGATCGCTGCATCCCGTGCGCATGAAGCACGTCCATCCGACGGTCGGCTCGCCCCATGGCGCGAGGATCACGTTGCGGTCCTGTTTGAACGTGCTCGCCAGGGAAGACCACATCGCTGACGAGTGGCTCTGATCGGGCGCCGCAGGCTGACGAGTGGCCTGAAAGGTCCCCGGCGCCGCCCAGATCAGCGACAGCTCGGCATACATTCCGTGCCGGTGAAGCAGGTTGACGTAGGCGACGATCGCGTTGCGGTATTTCACCCCTGAATACGCAGGACTGATCCCGTTGATACCGAGCCAGCAGTCCTCGTTGAGCGGGATCCGAACGATATTCACATGCCATGAAGCAATCGCTGCTACGGACGCGGCATCGCTCGGGCCGTCAAAGATCCCAAAGCCTTGGATGCACGCGTACTCGGTTCCTGACCGGTTGACTCCGCGGAGCTGAATCCGCACGCCACTAGCATCAACCAGCTTGCTGCCCGAGACACGGATGCCGGGCGCCTGGTCCTGGCCGTACATCGTCCTGGCCTGCGCGGCCGACACGAGCACGATCGACACCAGGACCCCGAACGCGTGAAGGAGCAGCCGCTTCATCCCCGTAGCTTCTCAGACCGTGATTGCGGCAGCGGGCCCTGGCGCGATGTCATGCTGTACCTCGTACACGCCTGGACGCGGGTGAAAGGGAATCGGATGAGTGAACCCTCGGAAGCGATCACGACAGCCGGCCGTCGGCCCGGCGCCGATATGTTGGTCGACGTCGATCGGCTCGTCGGCGCCTATTACGACGAGCATCCGGATCCATCCGATCCGCTTCAGGCAGTGTCCTTTGGGACCTCCGGTCACCGTGGCAGCTCGCTCCCGGGGACGTTCACGGAGGATCACATCATTGCGATCAGCGAGGCGATCGCGCGGTATCGCGCGGCCGAAGGGATCGACGGTCCGCTGTATGTCGGCCGAGACACCCATGCGCTTTCCGAGCCGGCGTTTCGCACCGCCGTGGAGGTGCTGGTCGCGCACGGGGTCGATGTCGTCGTCGATGCCGACGGCGGGTACACGCCCACGCCGGCAATCTCCCGCGAGATCCTCCAGTACAACGCACGTGGAGATGCAAAGGCCGACGGGATCGTGATCACGCCATCCCACAACCCGCCGGAAGACGGAGGCTTCAAGTACAACCCGCCGCACGGCGGGCCGGCCGACACCGACGTCACCCGGCAGATCCAGGACACCGCCAACCAGCTCCTACAGTCGCGCCTACGCGGCGCTCAGCGGCTCAGCTACGACGAGGCGATCAAGCGAGCCCGCCGCCACGACTACCGCTCCGCGTATGTCGACGATCTCGGGGCCGTTGTCGCCATGGACGAGATCGCGGCCGCAGGGCTCAGGCTCGGGGTTGACCCGCTCGGCGGTGCGAGCGTCGCGTACTGGGCGGCGATCGCCAGCCGCTACAAGCTCGACCTCGAGGTTGTCAACGACCGGGTCGACCCGACTTTCTCGTTCATGCCGCTCGATCACGACGGCAAGATCAGGATGGACTGCTCTTCGCCGTACGCGATGGCAGGCCTGATCTCCCTCAAGGACCGCTTCGACATTGCCTTCGCGAACGACCCGGACGCCGATCGGCATGGCATCGTGACCCGCGGCGCGGGCCTTTTGAACCCGAACCACTATCTGGCTGCAGCGATCGCGTACCTGTTCGGCGGTGCGCGGCCCGACTGGCGGGCCGAGGCCGGCGTCGGCAAGACGATGGTGTCGAGCAGCATCATCGACAGAGTCGTGGCCGGGCTGGGGCGTCGGCTCGAGGAGGTTCCGGTCGGATTCAAGTGGTTCGTAGCCGGTCTGCTTGACGGCACTCTCGCGTTCGGCGGGGAGGAGAGCGCGGGTGCGAGCTTCCTACGACGCGACGGTGGCGCGTGGAGCACCGACAAAGACGGCATCATCATGTGCCTGCTCGCGGCCGAGATGACCGCCCGCGCCGGCAGCGATCCCGGACAGGTGTACGCCGAGCTGACCGAGCGCCACGGCGCACCGATCTACCGGCGCATCGATACACCAGCGACGCCGGAGCAAAAACGCGCACTGGGCAAGCTTTCGCCGGCCGATGTGACCGCCACGGAACTCGCGGGGGAACGGATCGAACAGGTCCTCACGGCGGCGCCGTCCGGGGCGCCGCTCGGCGGCGTAAAAGTCGTGACCGAGAACGGCTGGTTCGCCGCTCGTCCGTCGGGTACCGAGGATGTCTGCAAGCTCTACGCCGAGAGCTTCAAAGGCGAGGCACACCTCGATCTGATTCTCGGGCAGGCACAGGATCTGCTAGACCGCGTGCTGCGCGCATGAGTCATGAGCTGACGGGCCTCGCTGCCGACGACCGCGTTGGGACCCGGTTTGGGGAGTACCAGGTCGATGCGCTGATCGGCGTGGGGGGGATGGGGAAGGTCTACAGAGCGAGGGCAGCCGACGGTACGAAGGTCGCGCTGAAGCTCGTCAAAGCGGACCTGGCGCGCGACGAGACGTTCAGGCGCCGCTTCAGGCGCGAGGCGCGGATCGCGCAAACTGTGCGCAACCCCCATGTGGTCGCGGTGCGCGATACCGGCGAGCTCGATGGCCTTCCTTACCTGGCGGCGCAGTTCATCGAAGGCGTGACCCTCGATCAGAAGCTCAGCCGGGACGGCCGACTTGATCTGGCGACGACCGTGAGGATCTGCGCGCAAGTCGCTGACGGCCTCCAGGCGCTGTGGGAGGCTGGGATGGTCCACCGCGACGTCAAGCCCGGCAATATCCTGCTCGACCTGACGCAGAACGCTTACATCACCGATTTCGGGCTCGCCAAAGACCGCGACGGCACCGTGCTCACGCGGCCGGGTCAGCCGCTTGGATCGATGGACTACATGCCTCCGGAGCAGATTCGCGGCGAGCCGGTCACGGGGGCGGCTGACATTTACTCGCTCGGGTGCGTGATGTTCGAATGCGTGAGCGGACGGCCGCCGTTCGCGGATCGCGAGGGAATGAAGGTGCTGTGGGCGCACCTCCAGGAAGAGCCGCCTGATCCGTCCGTTGAGCGGACCGACATCTCGCCGGAGTTCGTACAGGCGCTGAAAGCGGCGTTGCGCAAGGATCCGGCGCAGCGACCTCGACACCAGCATCGAGTATGCGCGCTCGCTCTCGCAGGCTGCCGGCATCCCGATCGTCGACCCTGCCGGCTGACCTGGCGGGTCCATTGCGTACGACTCGCCGTCCCGCCGCGCTGAGAATTGCACGCGCTTTGCCTGCGGCCCTCGTGCGTCCTCGCCCTCTCAACCGCAGGCTGCGGCACCGGCTCCGATCTCGGGGCCGGGCGACACTACCCAGGCTTCCGACGGGACCGTGCGGGGGTGCGTGATGATGAAGCCTCGACTTCACGCCCACGGTCACCCATGCCAAGGTCGGGCAGCGGGTGATCTGGACCAACGAGGACGCCGCGCCTCACAACGTGACCTACGTCAGTGGTCCGAGATTCAGGTCCTCGCGCCCGATGCTGACGACCGGCGCGAAGTTCTCGCTGAGCCTCACGCGAGCCAGGGACGATCCACTACTTCTGCTCGCTGCATCCGTGGATGAAGGCAACGATCGTCGTCTCCAGGTGACGACCGTGCGCCGGATCAGGTCGGGCTGCCGGCTCCCTCGCGGGTCGCTGAGCTCCGCCGCATCGACGCCCAGCAGATGGCACAGGAGCGCGATGCTCGTTCCGGGATTCGCGGCCGCCACGCGATCGCGGTGCAATACGAACGCGTACGTCGCCGGCCCCGGATCGCTGGTTCCCCGCGGACGCGGTTTTGGTCAGGCTCAGCGAACCGCACAGCGCCGGCGCGGTCGCCTCTCCGGGCAGGCTGTTGTTGAGCTCGCTGCGATCCAGCACGTTGTCGTAGATACCGTTGTGGTTGTAGTCGATGCCGTGCACGATGACAGCTGCGTTACCGGCGCGAATCGCATCGGCCACGCCCGGCGGAATCGTGATCTTCCGCGTGTAGCGGATGTTCCCGGTCAATGGATAGCGCGAGAAGTCGACGATGCTCTTCGTGCTCGTATCGCCGGTCGAGGTCAGCGATACCTGCGGTGGCCCGTAGAACTTGATGCCGTCGGTCGTGCTGATCGACAGGTGTCCGTTGTGCAGGCGCGCTGCCGACGCGGGCGGACATACGCCCTTGCCGCCGGCATGGATGTGCATCGCGTGCGCAGCCCCGTTGAGCAGCCCCTGGTATCGACGGTGACGGTGGCGACGTCGCCGCTCAGGCTGAACGGTTCCCGTGCCGCTGCCCGTCACGTGGTTCGTCGGGACCGGCGCGATGGCGGCCACGAACTTCTGCCCGGGCGGCGTCGAGGATCCGCTTGAGCCGAGCACGATCACGACGGCGACGACGCCGACGATAACCAGCGCCAATGCACCGAGAATGGGAAGGCGAGAACGGCGCTTCGGTGAGCTTCCGGGCGCGGTCGCGTCTGCCCACCGGCGACCGTCGGCGGCATTGGGGGTGGGGGCGCCTGCGCCGCCGGCTGCCCGACCGCGGCGGCCGCAGCGAATGCAGCCGGCCGGATCTCCTCGGCGGGCACGCCGGCCGGCGCTGCGGCTGGGATCGAAACCTCCGCTGGCGGCACTGGCGGCTCGGTGATCCTCGTGTGCGCCGGCAGGATCGACGCTGGGAGCGCCGCTCCCGGCGCCGTGTCGGCGTCCGCTCCGGGGGCGGTTCCGGCGGCTCGGCGAGCGCTGTGGCGTCGTCGGGCCCAGCGAGCGCGGTCGCTTCGGCGGCAGCGGCGGGAGCGGCGGTGTCGTCGGGTTGCGCGAACGGGGCGGCCGGCTCGGGTTCGGACGGCGGGCTCGCTTCCTCGGCCTTCGGCCAGGGGCGTCGCTTCGCCGGTCCCGACGATCGTCGGAGGCCCCGTGTCGCGCAACCCCCTCAGCGCCGCGGCGGCGTCGCGCGCGAAATCGCCCGCCGAGAAGTAACGCTCGCTCGGTTCCTTGGCCATCGCCTTCTCAAGCACGGGAATGAAGGCTGGATATGTCTCGCTCGTGTCGCCCTCGAGCGTCGGCGGGGGCTCGTGCACGTGAGCGAACAGCGTCGCGACGGAGTTCTCGCGTTCATAGGGCACGTTGCCGGTGAGCATCTGGTAGAAGACGCAGCCGAGGGCATAGACGTCGGTCCTCGCATCGGTGCGGGTGCCGGTGATCTGTTCTGGCGCCATGTAGTCAACGGTGCCGACGACCGAGCCCTTCGCCGTCAGGCCTGATGCGGTGTCGAACTTCTTCGCGAGGCCGAAATCGGTGAGGTATGCGTGTTCCTCGCCATCCTTAACCGTGATCAGGATGTTCGCCGGCTTGACATCTCGGTGCACGAGCCCGCGGCTGTGTGCGGCGTCCAACGCGGACGCGAACTGCTCGAGCAGCTCGACGGCCCTGTGCGGTTCGATCGCGCCATGCTTGATCAGGATCTCGCGCAGATCGGTGCCGGTGACGAAGTCCATCACGAAGAACAGCATTCCCTCGTGCTCGCCGGCGTAGTGGATTCCGACGATGTTCGGGTGGTGCAGCGAGGCGGCGATCCGCATCTCGCGCTTGAACCGCTCACGGAACTGCTCGTCCTCGGCGAGGCCCGGGGCAAGCACCTTCAGTGCGTAGATCCTGTTCAGCGCGACATTCGTCGCTCGGTAGACAAGCCCCATCCCGCCGCGACCGATGAGCTCATCGATCCGATATCCCCCGACTACGGAGCCGCGCTGCAGCTGATCCTACCGCCATTTGTGGATCCTCTCAGGAGCCGTGGCGCGTGGAGTGTGAGAAATGCTGCACTGCCGCCGCCCCTCGCGTTGTCCCGGGAGCTTAACGACACGCGCTACACAGTCAAGAGTTCATCAAAACTCCCTGTCGGGCCCTGCCGCGGGCTATCGCCAGCGGACGCGTAGACGCTGTGCTCGCCGAGCAGACCCTTGAAGTGGTATTCGCCGCGGGGCTCGAACTCGAAGCTTGGGTCGGTCTCCGTGTACTGCTTGAGCGTCGAAGAGACGAGAATCTCGCCGGCGCGCGCGTGTGATGCGATCCGCGAGGCCAGGACGACGTTGCGTCCGAGCAGATCATCGGAGCCCGAGATCACGAAACCCGAATGCACCCCAATCCGTAGCGCCAGGGCCGACGAGGAGGAGCCGCCCTCGCTGCTGCTGAAGGTCCGCTGGAGCTCCACGGCCGCGTGGAGCCCGCCGTGGGCGCTGTTGAAGGAGGCGAGGAAGCCGTCGCGCTCAACCCTGACAACCCGTCCGTCGTGATGGGCCACGAGCCGCTCGACGAGCAGATGATGGTCGCTCAAGAGCTGCTCCCAGCGCTCCGGACCGAGCTGCGACTCGACCACGGCGGCGTCCGCGATGTCGCTGAGCATCAGCGTGACCGCCCCGTCCGGCGAGCTCAGCCGTTCGACGGCCGGCGTCAGCGGCTCGAGCGCCGAAGCGATCACGTCGATCGAGGTCACGTCTGCCGGAGGTTCCACATCGAGTCCTTTGCCGCCCCGCCGCAATCGGGCGAGCATACCTTGACACCAATTCTGAACGGCCTCAGAATCGCCTAAGCGGATGAAGGGGGCCTTTGACCACGGGAACAGGATCAGTGCCTTTCCCCCGATTGCCGACTACGCGTTCCTGTCCGACTGCGAGACGACCGCCCTCGTAGCGCCCAACGGCAATGTCGAGTGGTTGTGCCTGCCGCGGATGGATTCGCCGAGCGTATTCGGCGCGATCCTCGATCGCGATGCGGGGAGCTTCCGCGTCAGTCCGGCCGGTGTGAGCGTTCCGGCTGCACGGCGGTACATCCCTGGGACGATGGTCCTCGAGACCAGCTGGGAGACGCGGACGGGCTGGGTGATCGTGCGCGATGCGCTCAGCATCGGGCCCTGGCGCCATCAGACTGAGCGGTCCCAAAGTCATCGACGCTCGCCCACCGACCACGACGCCGACCATGTGATGCTGCGTCTGATCGAGTGCGTCCAGGGATCGGTCGAGATCAAGCTCGAGTGCGAGCCGGCTTTCGACTACGGAGGGCTCGCCGCCGACTGGTCCTACGGCGGGACCGGCTACAACGACGCCTTCGCGCGCTCGGAGGGCATGGACCTCGAACTGCGGCTTGTGACCGATCTGCGGCTTGGGTTCGAGGGGCCGCGGGCGCGCGCGCGGACGATGCTGCAAGAGGGCGAGGTCGCGTTCGTCGCGCTCGGCTGGTCCGAGCACGCGCTGCCGGGCAACCACGACGAGGCCTCAGCCTGGCTCGCTCGGACCGGCCGCTTCTGGCAAGAGTGGCTGAAGCACGGCACGTTCCCCGATCACCCATGGCGCTCGCACTTGCAGCGCAGCGCGCTGACGCTGAAGGGCCTTACCTACGTGCCGTCGGGGGCGATGATCGCCGCGGCGACGACGTCTCTGCCCGAGACGCCGGGCGGCGACCGCAACTGGGACTACCGCTACAGCTGGATCCGCGACTCGACCTTCATGCTGTGGGCGTTGTACACGCTCGGCTTCGACGAGGAGGCGAATGACTTCTTCTACTTTGTCGCCGATGTGGTCGAGGCCGAGGAGGGTCAGCTCCAGGTGATGTACGGGATCGATGGCGAGAGCAAGCTTCAGGAGCAGCAGCTCGACCACCTCTCCGGCTACGACCACGCAAAGCCGGTGCGGATCGGCAACGGCGCATACAACCAGCGCCAGCACGACGTTTGGGGGGCGGTGCTGGACTCGATCTACCTGCACACTCGCTCGCGTGACCAGCTCCCGGATCGGCTGTGGCCGATCATCAAGCGCCAGGTCGAAGCGGCGCTGGCGCACTGGCGCGAGCCCGACCGCGGGATCTGGGAGGTACGGGGCGAGCCTCAGCACTTCACGTCTTCGAAGGTGATGTGCTGGGTCGCCGCCGACCGGGGCGCGCGCCTGGCGCGGATTCGCGCCGACGAAGCGACGGCGGCGCGCTGGGAGCAGGCCGCGAACGAGATCCACGCCGACATCTGTGC
The DNA here is from genome assembly GCA_963794285.1 of uncultured Solirubrobacterales bacterium. GTDB lineage: Bacteria > Actinomycetota > Thermoleophilia > Solirubrobacterales > Solirubrobacteraceae > Palsa-465. The sequence continues at coordinate 112,389 of CAWCDS010000001.1, read as the reverse complement.
GAATGGGGTCGATCAGCGGGGGGTGTTCGTACAGCATTACGACACCGACGCGTTGGATGCCTCGGTGCTACTGATGCCACTCGTGCGCTTCCTGCCGGCAGACGACACACGCATTCGCGACACGGTGCTGGCGATCGCTGAGGAGCTGACCGAGGAAGGCCTCGTGTTGCGCTACCGGGTCCAGGAGACCGACGACGGCCTCTCGGGCGAGGAGGGCACGTTCACGATCTGCTCGTTCTGGCTGGTCTCCGCACTTGTCGAGATTGGGGAGCTGGCGCGCGCCCGGGGGTTGTGCGAAAAGCTGCTGTCATACGCGAGCCCGCTTCAGCTATATGCGGAGGAGATCGATCCAATCACCGGCCGTCACCTCGGAAACTTCCCTCAAGCGTTCACCCATCTGGCGCTGATCAACGCGGTCGTCCACATCATCAGCGCGGAGCGACGGCTCGAACTGCGTGCGCTGGCACGAGAGCCGGAATTGGACCTCCCGGGGAGCGGCGGGTTCTGAACATGCAAACGGTCAAGCCGCCCGAGCAAAAATCAGCCGGAACGCTGTTTCAACGCCTCCGCGGTGCCCACGAGGCGGAGCTGTTCGGCCCGCGCGGCCGCCTTCCGCGCAGAGGCGAACCGGACACCAGCCACAAGACTGCGCTGCTCGTCCTCGGCGGGCTGATCCTCGCGGGATTGGCGCTGCGCGTCGCTGTGACGCGCGGGATCTGGCTCGACGAGGCGATCAGCATTCACCAGGCGCGGCTTTCGTTGCATGACCTGTTCCAGAATCTGTATAACGGCGACCGCCAGCCGCCGCTGCACCATCTGGTGCTGTGGTTGACGATCCGTGCGTTCGGCCATGGGGAATTTGCCGTCCGGCTGCCGTCGCTGATCGCCGGAACGCTCGTGATCCCGGTCCTCTACGAGCTGGGGCGGGAGTTCTACGACCGTCGTACGGGGCTGATCGCGGCCGCGTTTGCGGCCGTCTCGCCGCTGCTGATCTGGTACTCGCAAGAGGTGCGGATGTACGAGTTCGCGGCGCTGTTCGGGCTGCTGGCGCTGCTGACGCAGCTGCGTGTGATCCGCCGCAGCACGATGCTCAACTGGGCTGCGTACATCCTCGCCACCGCCGCGCTGCTCTGGTCGCACTACTTTGGGCTGCTGCTGATCGCCGTTCAGCAGCTGGTGTTCGTCGCGGTTCTGATCCACCGCAAGCGCACCGGAGAGCCGGTCAAGCCGCTCGCGTTGGGCTTCGTGTATTCGCTCGCCGTGCTGATCATGCAGCTGGTTCCGCTGCTCGTGTTCGCTCACCACCAGTACCAGGTCACCGCCGGCGCGGCCGGCTCGCCGAGCGGGACCTACGACTACCTGTCCTTCTATTCCGTGCTCTCGAACATGGCGTGGTCGCTCTGGGGCTACCAGCCCGACGCGACGACTGTGCTGCTCGCTGCGATGTGGCCGCTGGCCCTGCTCGGCTCGCTGGTGTTGATGGGCCGTGGCGGATCGCGCCAGACGATGGGCCTCGCCGCCGCCGCGATCGTCCTCGTCGCGCTGCTGATCGCCGTCTCGACGTTCGACCGATCGTATTTCGAGGTCCGCAACTTCCTGTTCCTGATCCCCTTGGTGCTGCTTCTGATCGCGCGGCTGATCACCGGCTGGATCCGCAAACCGAGGGCGCGGTTACTCGTCGCCGGCGCTGTAGTCGCGACGCTGCTGCTCGGCTTAGCCGATCAGCAGTTGAACAAGAACAATCCGCGGCTGTTCGACTTCCGCGGGGCGATCGAGGACATCAAGGCGGATGCCGGGCCAAATAGCCTGGTTCTGTACGAGCCGTCCGATATGCGCTACGTGCTCGAGTACTACGCCCCCGAGATTCGGCGCCAGCCTCTTTCCCAAGGCGTGTCGGCGCAGCGGGAGGGCAGCCCGGTCTTCGTCCTCGCCTCGTTCCAGAGCAACAAGGAGTTCTTCAATCAAACGAACAAGGTGGTGGGACAGCTCACCTTCTTCCGCAAGCTCGTGCGCCGGTTCAAGACCCCGCAAACACTCGTCTGGGAGTTTCAATGAGCAGTCCGCCCTGGGATGTCCGTCTTCGCCGCGTCACGTGGGACCCCGTGCCGAAGGGCTGGAGCGTGCGTCGTCGCTGTCGGCTACTGATCCTGATCGGCGTCCCGTGCGCGGTCTGGTATTTCGGGTGGCTGCTGCAGCCCGACCGTGTCGGTACGCCCGTCCTGTTCGGGATCCTGATCGCGGCCGAGCTCTTCAACTTCAGCCAGGCGCTCGGCTTCTGGTGGACCGTCGCCCACGAGCGGGTGCGCGAGAAGCGCGCGCCGACCCAGCGGGTCGCCGTCGACGTGTTCATCCCGGTGTATAAGGAACCGGTCGACATCGTCGACCTGACGGTCGCTGCGGCGGTCGGCCTCCGGGGCGCGGAGGTGCGGGTTCACATACTCGATGACGGCAACGACCCGGCGATGCGCGATCTCGCGGCTCGCTACGGCGTCGGCTACATCACCCGCGCCGAGCACAAGGGCGCGAAAGCGGGCAACATCAACAACGCCCTGAAAGAGACGAACGCGCCGTTCATCGCCGTGTTCGACTCCGACCACGTCGCGGATCCGGGCTTCCTCGAGGCGACCCTCGGATGGATGGAGGAGCCCAAGATCGCGTTCGTTCAGACCCCGCAGTACTACGCGAACACCGAGCACAATCGCATCGCGGCAGCTTCCTGGGCGCAGCAGGCGCTGTTCTTCGGAGCGATCTGCCGCGGCAAGGACGGGCTCGATGCCGTGTTCTGCTGCGGCACGAACGTGCTGTTCCGCCGGGAGGCGTTCGAGAGTGTCGGCGGGTTTCCCACGAACTCGCTCACCGAGGACTTCGAGCTCTCGATCCACCTCCACGAGAAGGGTTGGAGCTCGGCGTACATTCCGGACGTGCTCTCGCGCGGCCTCGGACCTGAGGACACCGCCGCCTACGTCTCCCAGCAACAGCGCTGGGCCAGGGGATGTCTGTCGGGGATCCCGCGTGCGCTGACGGCGCGGCTTCCGCTGAAACTGAAGGTGCAGTATCTGCTCTCAGGCCTGTACTTCCTCTCGGGGTGGACGGTCCTGATCTACATGAGCTTCCCGGTCGTTCGCCTCCTCGGCGGCGGCCAGCCGATCGGCCACATCGACGCCCCCACGTTCCTGCTGCACTTCGTTCCCTACTACGCCGTGGCGCTGACGATGGCAGCGGTTGCCGGTGCGGGGTCCTACACGTTCGCCGCGTTTGCGCTGTCGGCGGCAAACTTCTGGATCCACGTGCTGTCCACGATCTTTACCGTGCTGCGGAAGAAGGGCTCGTTCGTCGTGACCCCGAAGAAGGGCGCCGAGGCTCGTCAGCCGGCGGCGGTGATGCCGGCACTGGCGGCAGTCGGGGTCCTTGTCGCGGCGAGCGTCTATGGGCTCGTTAAGAACCCGGACGCCGCGACGATCAACAACGTCTCGTTCGCCGCCGTGCACATCTCGATCCTGATGACCGGATGCTGGGCGGCGCTGCAGAAACCTCGAGCTCCGGTCGCCGGCTCGTTCGAGGCGGCCGAGGTCGCGGTGTGAGTCGGCCGGTGCGGGATGTCGTCGTCGTCGCCGCCGCATTGGCGCTGGCCGGGATCGCGGTGTTCCTGCTCGCCGGTTGCGGTGGCTCAGGCGGTGGTGGGGGGACCGCCGGCACCACCACGGCCACCTCGACCGCCTCGCCGCAGCAGCGGGCGGAGACTGCCGCCCGACACTTCCTCGACCTCTACGTCACTCCCGACGGTCGAGTCTCGCGGCGCGATCAGGGGGGCGATACCGTTGGTGAGGGGCAGGCCTACGGGATGCTGCTGGCGGCGGCGATCGGCGACCGCCGCCGTTTCGATGCGATCTGGCGCTGGACGAAGGACAACATCCGGCGTCCCGACGGGCTGCTTTCGTTTCTCTGGCGCGACGGTCACGTCGTCGACCCGCAGGCAGCCTCTGACGCCGACCTGGATGCCACCCGCGCGTTGCTGCTCGCCGCCTGCGGCTTTCACCGGCCCAGCCTGCGGCAGGAAGCGCTTGCACTGGGCAACGCGATCATGCGGATCGAGGTCGGATCAGCTTCGTTCCAGGGCGCACCGGTGCTGACGGCCGGTCCGTGGGCGATCACGCCGCCACCGGTCACCGTGAACCCCAGCTATTTCTCGCCCGCCTCGTTTGCGGCCTTGCGCGCCGCGTCGAAGGACCCGCGCTGGGGTGGCCTGGCGACGAGCGCGCGCTCGATCACGGGCAAACTGATGACCAGTCAATCGCCGCTGCCGCCGGACTGGGCTCACCTCGAGGGTGACAAGCCTGTGCCGATCGGCGATCCGAGCCACCCGCAGTCGCCTGCGCGCTTCGGCTTCGATGCTGTGCGCACGCTCGTCCGCTTCGCCGAGGATCCAGATCCGACAGGCCGGCAGATCGCTGCGAGGGCATGGCCCGTGTTCCAGAACCAAGATCCCACGAAGCTGCCGGTCGAGCACGACCTCAACGGCCAGCCGGCCGGCCACACCCTGCATCCGGTCGCGCTTGTGGCCGCCGCCGGCGCGGCCGATGCGGCCGGGCAAACGGCAGCGCGAGACGGCCTGCTCGACGAGGCCGAGGCCCTCGATCAGCGGACGCCTACCTACTACGGCGCCGCCTGGGTCGCGCTCGGCCGGCTGATGCTGACGACCAAGTTGCTCGACCCCACCTGCTCTTAGCTTCGAGCGCCGTTGCCGAGCCAGACGACTCTCCCGACGCGCAGTTTCAGTCGAATAGCGATGGGAACTGTGCGTCAGCCGGTGCTTTCGGGTCGCGCAGCGACCCAAACCTGAGCGCTCGCCCCGCAGATGCGGCCCTTAGTCTGGCTCGCCAACGGCCGCGAGGACGCTTCGGCGGAAGGCCGCCGCGGTCGGACGGGCGTCAGGCAACTTGGCCATCGCGCTGCGAACCACGTCATCCAGCGCCGGCGGCACCTCGGGTCGCCGTTCGCGCACCGATGGTGGCACGGCGTTGACCTGGGCCCACATCTTGGCCATCCCGCCCTTTTGGCTCGCGAACGGAGCCTCGCCCATCAGCATCTCGAACAGGACGCAACCGAGGCTGTAGATGTCGCTGCGCGAATCTGGCTCACTGCCTTCGATCTGTTCGGGCGCAACGTAGTCGACTGTTCCGAGCATCTGGTCCACTGCTGTGAGGCCCGGATCTGTCTCCGCGCGCTTCGCGAGTCCGAAGTCGGTGAGGTAGACGTGATCTTCAGAGGTGAGGATCACGTTGGACGGCTTGACGTCACGGTGAACGAGTCCCTTCTCGTGGGCCAATTCCAGCGCCGCGGCGATCTGGGCAGCGGTTCGCGCTGCTCGTCCGGGCTCCAACGGACCGTCGCGGTCGATCAACGTGCCCAGCTCTGTGCCCTCGACCCATCGCGTGACGATGTAGACGGTTCCATCACGCTCGCCCGCCTCGTACAGCGGGACGACGTTGGGGTGGTCGAGCGAGGCGACCGCTCTGGCCTCGCGGCGAAGCCGCTCTCGCACCACCGGGTCGCGCGCCAGATCGGACTCGACCAGTTTGAGTGCTACGGGCCGGTCGAGCCGAAGCTGGCGAGCCCGGTACAGAATCCCGATCCCACCGAGGCCGACGACGCTCTCGACCTCGTATCCGGCAAATGTGGACCCCGGCTTGAGCACGCGGTCAGAGCTCGCGCTCAGAGATCAGGCCGGCCGAGAATGCCCGCTCGACCAGACGAACACGCGACTCGCTCTTTGGCAGCGGCTCGACGCCGAGCTTCACATAGAGAACCTTGAGATGGCCACGGACCTCACCGACGGACAGGAACAGCTCTTCGGCGATCTGCTCGTCGGTGGCGGGACTGGCGAATCCGCGTCGATCCTTGTAGGGACGACACAGCGCCGCGAGAACACGTCGCTGGGTTGTCGAGAGCCCCACTGCGGGAGGCGCCACGGGTGGCTCAACCGCTTCCGCCGCAGCTTCCGCTCGTGTCGGTGAGTGGAACGTGACGGTCGTGTTCCCGAATCGCAGCGTGTCGCCATCGTTCAGCCGGCGCCTGCCGCGAAGGCGCTCCGCGTTGATGAACGTGCCGTTGCTCGAGAAGCCGTCGTCGACGAGCACCCACGCGTGCCTGCTCCTGCTCGAACCGGGCGTGCAGGCGTGAGACCTGATCGTCCCAGTCGAGCACGAGGTCCGACGACGGCCGGCGCCCAACCGTGGCCGTCGTCAAGCCGGCTCCGAAGAAGAAGAGTCGTTGCCGATCATTGCGATCCCTGAACAGCAGGAACGGCTGGCCGGAGCGCTCGGCCTCGATGAAAGCCTTCAAGTCGGACATCGACTACGCGTCGGCTGGAGGGTGCGCAGGCACGCTCGCATTATGTACAGGGAACCGGGTGGGCGTCGACCCCGCCATCCGCGGAGGGCCGGCCGGAGCGGCTGCGCGCTCGCGGAAGGCGTTAGGCTTCGACGCTGATGGCTGGCGAGCAGCTGCGCGTGACGGAGGGCAAGGAACGCGGCACGCTCCTGAGCGTGGATGCTGACCTGCTGATCGGACGCCTGGCTGCCGAGCCCGGAGGCAGGCTCGGCGGCGATCCCGAGATCTCGCGCCGCCACGCACGCGTGTCCCGCGGCGCGGAGCACCAGCTCGTGGTCGAGGATCTCGGGTCGGCGAACGGGACGTTCGTCAACGGCGAGCGAATTGACGCCCCGCGGACGCTTGAGGCCGGCGACGCGATCAAGATGGGCAAGACGGTCCTGGAGGTGACCGAAGGCTCCGTCGCGGTGCAGGAGAAGTCGCCCTCCCCGGCGCAGGCGCCCGCCGCGGAGCCCGCCGGCGTGAGCGGTGAGGCCGGTGAGGTGCTGGTGATCGCCGCCGGCACGGCTGTCGGCCGGCGGCTCAGCACTCGGAACGAGCTCGTCATCGGGCGTGCGGTGAGCGGGGAAGGAAAGCTGGAGGACGACATCGAGCTATCCCGCCGTCACGCCCGCATCTTCCGCAACGAAAGCGGCCAGCTGACGATCGAGGATCTGGGCTCGGCAAACGGGACGTTCCTCAACGGCGAGCGCGTGCAGGGGCCGAGGGTGCTCACGGTCGGCGACTCGGTGCGGGTCGGCTCGACGACGCTCGAGTTGATCGACACCGCCCGCCCGGCGGCCTCGCCTGCCGCACCGGCTCCGCCGCCCGCCCCGGCTCCCCTGCCCCGCAGCGGCTGCGCCGGCCCCGGCTGCACGGCCCGCGCCGCCTGCTCCCGCCCCGCCTGCTCCCGCCCCGCCTGCGCCCGCCCCGGCCGCGCCCGCCCCGGCCGCACGGCCGACCCCGGCCGTCGCGCCGGTTCGGCCCACCGCGGCCCCCTCGGCCCCTTCGCTCCCGGCGCTTCCGCTGGGGTCCGTGTTCGCGGGGTGCCGGGTCGAGGAGGTGGTCGGGCAAGGGGATATGGGCGTGGTGTACCGGGCCGAGGAGCTTGCGCTCCACCGCCGCGTCGCCCTCAAACTGATCGTCCCGGAGTACTCCGGCGATGAGCGCTTCCGCGAGCGGTTTCGGCGTGAGTCGCGGATCGCGGCCGCGATCGACCACCCAAACGTGATTCCGGTGTTCGATGCCGGTGACGAGGGCGGCGTGCTCTACATCATGATGCGATTTGTGGAGGGCACGGACATGCGTGCGCTGATCGCTGCGGAGCCGCGCCTCGAGCCGCTCCGGACCGCGCGGATCGTCCGCCAGGTCGGCGCCGCGCTCGACGCGGCCCACGCGCGCGGCATGTTGCACCGCGACGTCAAGCCGTCGAATGTCCTGCTCGCGCGCAGGGACCACGTCTACCTGAGCGACTTCGGGCTCGCGAAGCCGGCAGCCTCGATCGATGCCCTGACGCGACAGGGCACGATCGTCGGGCGAGCCGAGTACGTGGCGCCCGAACAGATCCTGAACGAGCGCGTCGACGCTCGCGCCGACATCTACGCGCTCGGGTGCCTGCTGTTCGAGGCGCTTACCGGCGAGCCGCCTTTCGCCCGGTGGACGGAGGGGCCAGGGGTGCTGGCTCACCTCGAGGCGCCGCGGCCATCCCCCCTCGATCTGCGCCCCGACCTGCCGAAGGGGTTCGAGGATGTGGTGCGCCGCGCGATGGCCACGGATCCGAATGACCGCTATCCGTCGGCGGGTGACCTCGGGCAGGCGGCGCTCGTGGCGGCCGGCGGGCTGCGTCGGCCGACTCAGTGGTCGGTCGTCGCCACCGGCGAGGCAGCCCCGGTCCCCAGGGAACAGATCGCACAGCCACCCGCCGCCGGGAGCGCGCAACCGCCCGCCGCCGGGAGCGCGCAACCGCCCGCCGACAGGAGTGCGCAGCCACCCGCCGGCGTTCCCGTGGCACGGGTGCCTGAGCGCGCTGACGCCGGCCGCCCCAACATGCTCCGGTGGGCGATCGCGCTGGTGGCACTTGCGATCGTTGCCGTCGGGATGATCGGCGCGCTGAAGGGCATCTCAACCCTCTGAGGGCTCGATCGAGCGGCGGCGAACGTTGACGTTGAACGCGGAGGAAGCGGAAGCAGCGCTGATTGAGTCCGTGTGCAGCCGCGTGTCGGAGCTCGTCGCGCCGGAGCTCGTCGCACAGTGCGAGACGTTCATGCGGCACTACTACCACTGGGTTGCGCCGGAGGATCTGGCCGGACGCAGCGCGACCGATCTTTACGGCGCGGCGATGTCGGTCTGGGACCTCGCCCGTGAGCGTCGACCCGGGTCCGCCAGCGTTCGGGCGTACAACCCGGTGCTCGCCGAGCACGGCTGGTCGTCGGCGAGCACGATCGTCGAAGTCGCGTCAGAAGACATGCCGTTCCTGGTGGATTCGGTCGGGATGGAGCTGTCCCGTCAGGGGTACGGGATCCGGCTCTCGATCGTTCCGGTCATCGATGTGGTGAGGGACCCTGCGGACGGGCACCTCGTCGCAGTATTCCCGTCGGGCGCAGATGTCGATGGGGCTGTGACTGAATCGCTGATGCAGTTCGAGGTCGATCGCGAGAACGAGCCCGAGCGGCTCGAGGCGTTGGTCGCCGATATCCACCGGGTTCTTGGCGATGTGAGGGCAGCCACGGAGGACTGGCCGACGATGCAGGATCGAATGCGGGATGTCTTGGCTGAGTTGGAGTCTGGCGCGTCTCAGCTCGATCGAGCCGAGGTCGCGGAGATGGAGGCCTTCCTCGAATGGGCTGGGAGCGGCAATTTCATCTTCCTCGGATACCGTGAGTACGACCTCGTCCGAGAGGAAGGGGAGGACTTTCTACGTACCGTCGACGGCTCTGGGCTCGGTCTCATGCGGCGCGGGAGCGGAGCCGCGTCCACGAGCTTCGCAAGGCTGCCCGCCGAGGTGCGGGCGCTGGCGCGCGCACCCCAGCCGCTGATTCTGACGAAATCAAACGCGCGCTCGACGGTTCACCGACCGCTGTATCTCGACTACATCGGTGTGAAGCGCTTCGACGGGGGCGAGGTCCGCGGCGAGCATCGTTTCCTCGGCATGTACACCGCCGCGGTCGAGGCCATGAGCCCACGTACGATCCCGATTCTGCGGGGCAAAGTCGAGCGCGTCACGCGCCGGGCGGGGTTTCCCGCCGACGGCCATCAGGCGCGGGAGCTGACGAAGACGCTGCATGAGTACCCGCGGGACGAGCTCTTCCAGATCACCGACGATGAGCTGTTCGCGATCTCGATGGGGATCGTGGCGCTCGGAGAACGCCAGCGCGTACGGCTGTTCGCGCGGACCGATCCCTATAAGCGGTTTGTCTCATGTCTCGTGTTCGTGCCTCGCGATCGCTTCAACACCGACAACCGCGAACGGATCGCCTCGATCCTGAGTGATGCCTTCAGCGCGAGCGAAACCGAGTGGTCCGTCCGCTTGTCGGACTCCAAGCTCGCCCGCCTGCACTACATCGTGCGGTGCCGCACCGGCGCCGGTGACCATGACCTCGACGCGATCGAGCGACGAATCGCCAAGGAAACGCGCCCGTGGACCGGTCACCTCGCGGACGCCTTGCGTGAGGTGCACGGCGAGGAGCGCGGTGGCGTCTTGCTTCGCCGCTACAGGGACGCGTTCCCGATCGCCTATCGCGCCGAGTGGCGAGCTCGCGCGGCGGTGCCCGACATCGACCGAGCTGAGGCTCTGGCGGACGGGGGGCGACTGGTGATGAGCGTCTATCAGAGCGATAACGGCGACCGAACGTCTCTGCGCTGCAAGCTGTTGAGCCCTGGCAAGCGGATCGCGCTGTCGGATGTCTTGCCGATTCTCGAGAACATGGGCTTGCGAGTCGCCGACGAGCGGCCCTACGAGATCACGCCGGCGGATCGCGATCCGATCTGGATGTATGACATTGGCGTCACTTCCGAGTTCGACGTCGACCTTAGGCCGGAAGCGCGGCGGACCGTGTTCCAGGACGCGTTCGCGAGTGTCTGGATCGGAGAGTCTGAGAACGACCGGCTCGGCGCGCTGGTCCTCCGCGCCGGTCTGACGGGACGTGAAGTCTCACTGCTGCGCGCGCTCGTGAAGTACCTCCGCCAGGCGGGCGCGAAGTTCAGCGACGGCTATCTGCGCCAGGCGCTGACCGGCAATCCGGTCGTGGCGCGGCTGCTCGTCGCGCTGTTTCGCGCGCGGCTTGATCCTTCAAGCCACGACCTCGCGGCAGCGGCGGTTCTCGAGGCCGAGCTCGAGCGGGTGATCGATGCGATTGTGGCTCTCGATCAAGCCCGCATCCTGCACGACTGTCTCGCCGTGGTCCGCGCGATCCTCCGAACCAATTACTTCCAGCAGTCACCGGAAGGGCTACCCAAGATCCAAATGGCGTTCAAGCTCGACCCCGCGCTGATCCCGTTTCTCCCGGATCCCCGTCCTCGGTTCGAGACGTTCGTCTACTCACCGCGGTTCGAGGGCGTACATCTGCGGCGCGGCCGGGTTGCACGCGGCGGGATCCGCTGGTCTGACCGACGCGAGGACTTCCGTACGGAGGTGCTCGCGCTGATCGACTCCGAGACGCTCAAGAACTCGGTGATTGCTCCAGCCGCCGCCAAGGGCGCCTTCGTGGTCAAGCGACCACCGCCGAGCGGCGGGCGTGACGCGCTGCTTGCGGAGGCTGCGGAGTGCTACCGGCTGTTCGTCGCCGCCCTGCTCGATCTGACCGACAACATCGTCGACGGCGCGCTCGTCGTCCCACCTGGGGTCATCCGCTACGACCAGGATGACGTCTACCTCGTGGTTGGTGCCGACGAGGGGACCGAGTCGCTGTCCGATCAGGCAAACGCGGTCGCCGCCGACTATGGCTTCTGGCTGGGAGACTCGTTCGCTGCGGGCGGATCGCGGGGCTACGACGACAGGAAGCTGGGCATCACGGCTCGCGGGGCGTGGGAATCGGCACGGCGCCATTTCCGCGGCCTCGGAGTGTCCCCGGCGGACGGTTTCACGGTGGTCGGGATCGGCGACCTGTCGACAGAACCGTTTGGGAACGGGATGCTGCTCTCACCGGGGATCAGGCTGGTGGGGGCGTTCGACGACGATCATGTGTTCCTCGATCCGCGCCCCGATCCGGATGCGAGCCTCGCCGAGCGCCGCCGGCTGTTCGATCTGCAGGCGTCGTCCTGGCGCGATTACGAGCGATCGGCGATCTCGGAAGGCGGGGGTGTCTTCGCGCGGTCGGGCGGCCGGATCCCGCTGACTCCACAGGTGCGCGAGGCCCTCGATCTCGACGCGCCGGAGCTTGTGCCGGAGGAGCTGATTCGGGCGTTGCTGCGCGCGCCGGTGGACCTCCTCTTCAACGGCGGCGCGGGCACGTTTGTCAAGGCGGAGTCGCAGACCAACGCCGAAGTCGGGGACAAGGCCAGGGACGCCGTGCGCGTCAACGGACGTGAGCTCCGCTGCCGGGTCGTCGTGGAGGCCACCAGCGGCGGCTTCACGCAGAAGGGCAGGATCGAATACGCCCTCGGCGGCGGGGAGATCAACACCGACTCGATCGACAGCGCGGCGGGGGTCAATTGCTCAGATACCGAGGTCAATCTGAAGATCCTGCTCGATGCAGCCGTCGCCGACGGCGAGATCACGATGCGGCAGCGAAACGAGCTGTTGGCGACATTGACGGACTCGGTCGCCGAGCACGTCCTCGGTGAGAGTTACGCGCAGGCACTCGCGCTCAGCCTCGAGCGGCGCCTCGCCACCGAGCTGCTCGACCTCCATGCGCGGTTGATCGAGGAGCTGGCTCGCAGAGGGTTCGCCGATCGGGAGCTGTACCAGCTCCCGCGCCGGGAAAGGATTCGGGGACTGAAGGCGGCGGGTGACGGCCTCACCGGGCCAGAGCTGTCGGTCCTCCATGCCTACGCGAAGATCTCTCTGCACAGCGACCTGCTCGAGTCCGACCTGGCTGACGACGAGCATCTGCGCAATGAGTTCGTGAACTCGCTACCGGAGGCGCTGAGCGAGCGCTTCCGGCCTGATATGCGCCGCCATCGTCTGCGCCGAGAGATCATTACCACCGACCTCGCGAACCGCATCGTCGACCGCCAGGGCTCGACCTTCGTATCGCGGTTGGCTGAGGAGACCGGCGCCGACGCTGCGAACGTCGCTCGCGCTTACGCCGCCGCTATGGCTGTACTGCAGATGCGCGGATTCTGGGGCGAGATCGAAGCGCTCGATGACATCGTCCCCCAGGAGACCCAGTTCAAGCTGCTGCTCGAAGGTCGCAGGCTCCTCACTCGTTCCGCGCGGTGGTTGCTCCGTAACCGGCGCCCGGTGGTCGACATCGCCGCAGCGATCTCGGACTACGCTCATGGGGCAGCGACGCTGTCGGACGTCCTGCCAGAGCTCCTGCACGGCCTTGATCGGACCGCTTGGCAGACCCGGGTGCGCGCGTTCGCCGATCCGGGCGTACCGGTCGTGCTCGCCGCGCGAGTTGCTGCGATGGATGCGCTGTTCTTTACGTTTGACATCGTCGAAAGCACGCGTGGGACCGCGCAATCGGTCCGTCGTGCCGCCGCCGTTCACGTCGAGCTCGACCGCCGGCTGGAGCTGCCCTGGCTTCGCAATCGGATCCTGAACCTGCCCCGCGCAGACATCTGGCAGACGCTGGCCCGGTCAGCGCTGCGGGACGAGCTGTACAAGAGCCACCGAACGCTCACCTCGGCGGTCCTGGCGGCGTGCTCGGACTCGATCGACGCCGCCGCGGCGATCGAGGCATGGGCGGGGGCCCACGGCGTCCAGGCCGAGCGGTATCTCGGGACGCTGCGGGACATCCGAGCGGCGCCCGGAAACGAGTTCACAACCCTCCTGGTCGCAGTCCGAGAGCTTGCCGGCCTGAGTCGCTCCAGGATCACCAAATGAACGGCTGCCGACTACGGGCCGGAGCCGCTCATTGGCAGCGTGGGTCGCGGCTCCAGGCCGTGCTCGCCTGCGTGAGCGACAGCGGACCGCCGGCGGGAATCAGCTGAATGTGGTTGACCTCGGAATTGTTCGGGTCGCCCGAGGGATCGAATGGGCGATAAAGACCGAACTTCGCGAACTCGGCTTCGCTGATCTGAGCGGCGCTTGAACGCAGCAGGCTGCCAACGCCGATGTCTTCGGCCTGGCCCCTCGTGTGCGGATCGTTGGCGAAGCCACCGACGGCGACGCTATGAGCGGGCGTGCGGTAGCCGCTGATGCCGTAGATCGTGACGCCCAATGCCTTGCCGAGAGCGTCGAGTTGTGCGGTCAGCAGTGGCAGTTGCCCTTGGCTTTGTTGAGTCCCCGGGTCGGGCGTGAAGCCGGCGCCGGTGGAGGCGACCAGCGGCTGCGCAAAGGCGCTGCTGGTCGCGCCGCCGCACAGGTTCAGGATCTTCAGCTCGCGCTTGACCAGTGCGAGCGACGGCGCATGGGCATTGGGATCCCCGACGACCGCCGGGGACGTGTCCGGGGTCGAGGAGCGAACGCCCGCCAGTGGCTCGATTGCCTGTGGGTGAGCGGCCCTGGTTGGCGCGCCCGGCTGTATGTCAGCCGTGGTTTTGGCGGGCTGGGCTCGCACGGGGGTGTGACCAAGCGTGGCGAAGCCGGCGATCGCAATCGTCAGCGCGACAGGCACAGCGAGCAACAACGTAAACCGGCGCATCAAGCTTCATCTCCGAAGGTCCGCCGTCATCCGAGCGGACCGCACGCTCATTAGAGCTCATCGACAAGCTTACGAGCGCGCTTGAGATGATCGGTCGTCCTCGCCCGGTCTGGTCAGCCCGGTTCATCCGCGTTGCCACGAGCCCGGCGAGGTCGTGGTGGTCGAGCTCGGGCCCGCCCGGAGCCCCGAGGGCCGCGCTCGCGCCTGGACCAGGGCGTTGATCCCGGAATTTGCGCGCTCCTCGTGCCTGTGGGGGGTTGCCAGCACCAGGCGCGAGGCGTACATTCCCCGGCGGGCGCGAGTGACTGACGTAGCGAAGAGCAGATGTCAGGAGCTTGTGGTCTGCCGCGCGGCTTGTCCTCTCTGAGTGACCTAACTATGCGCGCTCCAGTGTCACGCTCGCGCCCACTCTCTGCAGTCATCGTTGTCGGTCGTCCGCCAAGACGACGCGACGGCCGCGGAGTCGGAACCTCTTGGGCTGTTTCGCAGCTCAAGTGAGAGAGATCGTCCTGCTCAGGCCGACTTAAGGCGATTACCCGCACGAACGCGAACCGCGAGACGAGCTGACCGCCGTCGATGTCGCGAAACGCGACCGTCTGCCACGCATCGGCGGTCAATCCGCCGACAAGCTCGGTGATCGACTGCGGTTCGGATTCGGTCCGGAAGACGCTCGGCGCGCGGCCACGCGACCCCGGCGTCCGCGGCGGGACCGCGAAAACGGTGCCAGACGGGTAGACGCTGCATTCCGGGGCGACGCTGAGGACGTAGTCGATCCCGTCATCGTGCAGACGGGTGCGAAGCTTGGTGTCGTTGCCGTATGCCTGGTCGCCGAGCACCGGCGCCCGACGGATCTTCCAGCCCGCCGCCCGGGCGATCAGCTCACCACCGAGCGTCGGTTTGGTCTGAAACTCGACACTCGCGGGGATCTTCGTTTCCCGGCGGCGGATCGGGTCCTGGCACCAGTCCTCGGGCACGTAGAGCCGGAACCCCAACGGGACCGTGCCCTTCGTGCTGACCGCATGCAGCGACAAAAAGCCAAGTGCCCTAAACCCACCGCCGATATGCCGGGCGAGAAACGCCAGCGACGCGGGCCGCTGACTTGCGAAGAACGACCCGTCATGACACCCCGGGGTGATCTCGACGACCGCAGAGGCCGGGAGCGCATGGGCGAGCGCGACGACGCCAGGATGGAAGGGGTCATCGCTTCCGGACGCGATCCGAACGGGCGTGTGCCTCAAGGCCGAGGTGTGGGTGATCACGTCATCGTGTGCGAAGTCCTGAGCCGACGCGTATGCGCCCGCGTTCGCGACTCGTGCCTGGTCGTAGGCGATCCAGACTGCAGGACTGATCGCGGCGACGGCAGAAACCAAGCGCGGATGCTTCTCGGCGAGCAGGATCGCGCCGTAGCCTCCCATCGAGATGCCGATCGCTCCGATCCGGTGTGGGGGGCGGCCGAGCCCGAGCCGCCGGCAGTGCGGGATCAGCTCCCGCACGATCATCGCCATCGGGTCGTCACCTGGGTGGGCGTTCCAGTACAAACCACCGCCGTCGACGGCAGCCAGCGCGAGCGGCGGCAGTGCCGGCTCGCCAAATGTCCTGGCGGCGAGCGCCTCTGCCAGGCTGAGGCCGCCCAGCCCGCTGGCGTGATCGCCGCCGAACCCGTGCAGGACGACGCCCAGGGGAAGCTCGCTGCCCGATGTGTGATCCGGGGGATAGGCGATCGTGTACCCGACCTGTCGGCGACGGGCTGCGGAGAAGAAGCGCCCGGAATGCGACGGTCCAGGTTCCGAGAACGTCTCGTGCGGGCCGGGGACCGTGCAGTTGCCCGTCAGCTCATCGAGCGCCTGGCGGCCGGGCAGCACGCCGCGGGCGACGAGTTCCAGCCCGGCGAGCGTCGTGCCGACGGCACCACCCAACCCGTAGGCGAGCACATGGCGTCGCGTGCATCTGGGGGATCCCATGGTTCCAATAGTATATCGGAGCACGATACATCGTCAACCGAGCTAACCACAGCCCGCGGTAGCGTTTCGCTCGTGGGCGAGAGCACGCCAAAGCCGAGGGTCGAAGTTGTCGTGGCAGGTCACGTCTCGCTGGATGTGTTTCCTGAGCTCCGCGGATCGGTGACGCTCGAGCCAGGCAGGCTCGTCGAGGTCGGGCCCGCGGCATTCTCGACCGGCGGCGCCGTCTCAAACACCGGGCTCGCGCTGCATCGGCTCGGCGTGCCAGTGCGCCTGGTCGGCCGTGTCGGCGCGGACCTCTTTGGCCGAGCCGTACTCGACATGCTCGCGCGCTGTGACGAAGGCCTCGTCGGCGGGATGGTCGTCGCGCCGGGCGAGGCGACGAGCTACACGATCGTGATCAACCCGCCCGGTGTCGACCGCAGCTTCCTGCACTGTCCGGGAGCCAACCAGTCGTTCTCCGCCGACGACGTCCCGTATGAACAGCTGACCGGCACGAAGTTCTTTCACTTCGGCTACCCGCCGCTGATGCCGCGGATGTACGAGGCCGGCGGCGCGCAACTGCTGGAGATGTTCGAGCGCGTTCACGAGGTCGGGCCCGCGACGAGCCTGGACCTGTGCGTCCCAGATCCGGACAGCGATGCCGGGAAGCTCGACTGGGCGCACGTGCTCGCCGGTGCGCTCCCGCACGTCGACGTGTTCGCGCCGAGCATCGATGAGCTGCTGTTCATGCTCGATCGAGCGTCGCACGAGCGGCTGCAGCTGGCCGGTCAGCTCGCGCCGGTCGTCGACCGTGGATCGCTGAGGCGCCTCAGTGGCCGACTGTTCGAAATGGGCGCAACGGTGGTCGCGCTCAAGCTCGGCGATCAGGGCCTCTACTTGCGCACGACGGGGGACGGTCGGAGGATGGAGCGGTTCTGTGAGAGGGTCGGACTCGACAGTGACTCATGGCGTGCGCGCGAGATACTCGCTCCGTGCTTTCGAGCGCGGCGAATCGCCGGCACGACCGGCTCTGGTGACGCGACGATCGCTGGGCTGCTCGCGGCACTCCTCCGCGGGTCCGGCGCGACTGAAGCAGCGAGCGCCGCCACGGCGGTCGGCGCCTGTAGCGTGGAGGCGATCGACCCAACGAGCGGGATCACACGGTGGCGCGAGATCGAGACGAGGATCGCGGCGGGCTGGGAACGCCTTCCGATTGCGATTGATCTCGACGGGGAGAACCCGCTCGTACCAGACCTGCGGGGTACGCTGGCGAGCACGTGATCAAGTCGCTGGACACCAAGCTCGCGAGCCTCCATGAGAATCCTGGCGGCGCGAGCGCCTTCATCCTCGCCGACGCCAAGGACGCGGACGTGGCGTTCGGGTTGGCTGCACCCGGGACCGATCCGGTGACCGGCGCCCGACGCTCGTTGGCCGACTTTCGCGATCAGATCCGCGAGATCAGCCGTCAGGGGCTGGTCGACATCATGCTGATGAGCGTCAGCACGAGCGAGCAGCTGACCGAGGGGGAGCGGCTGTTCGACAACTCCCCGGTGACCCCGGCCGTCCGTGCCAACGACACGAGCGATATCCACCTGCTCACCGGTGCCAGGTATCCGCTGCAGCCCTCACGGCCGTTCCGCACGGCCACGGTCTCGCAGATCCGGCGCGCGGCTGGCGTCGATGTCGGGCTGTACTCGATCACAGCCACCAACGACGCCGAAATCGACATCGCGGCGCTTCAGGCATACCGCGCATTCCGTTTGGAGTGCGAGCGAGAAGGACTCCGCCACTTTCTCGAGCTGTTCGCCCCGGCTCCGCCCGAGAACGCCCCAGAGGACCCCGGTCGGTTCCTCAACGACTTCGTCGCCCGCAGCCTCGCCGGCGTCCCCAGCGGCGCCCGGCCCCTGTTCTTGAAGATGCCCTACTACGGACCGGCGGTGATGCAGGAGCTCGCCGCCTATGACCCACACCTGATCCCGGGCATCCTCGGTGGCGCCTCAGGGACCACCTACGACGCCTTCTTCCTGCTCGAGGATGCCAGGCGCAACGGCGCGCGCGCGGCGCTGTTCGGCCGCAAGATCAAGGACAGCGAGCATCCGCTCACGTTCGTGGCGCAATTGCGTCTGATCGCCGACGGCGAACTCGACGCGGCGAGCGCCTGCCGTCAGTACCACGGCGAGCTCGAGCGGCTCGGGATCAAGCCGCATCGGCCGCTCGAGCGCGACCTCGAGCTGACCGAGCAGTGGGCAGTCTGAGCGGCTCGTCGCGATGACTCTGAGCGGGTAGGCTGGTCTACAGACCGTGGCCGCCGCCAACAGCACCACCCCGGCAGTCGAGCTCGAAGTCGCCGGGAAGACGGTGAGGATCTCGAATCCCGACCGGATCTATTTCTCCGAGCGTGGCGAGACGAAGCTCGACCTCGCGCGCTACTACCTCGGCGTCGGCGACGGGATCGTCCGTGCGCTGCGAGAGCGTCCGTGCATGCTGCACCGCTTCCCGCGCGGGACCGACGGGGAGAAGGTCCACCAGAAGCGGCTGCCGAAGGGAGCTCCGCCGTGGGTTCAGAGCGTGGACATCTACTTCCCGCGCTTTGGCCGTACTGCCGACGAGCTGTGCGTGACCGATCTCGCGAGCGTGATCTGGGCGGTGCAGATGTCGACCGTCGAGTTTCACCCGTGGAACTCGCGCCGCGCGGACGTCGAGCGCCCCGATGAGTGGCGGATCGATCTCGATCCGATGCCGAAATGCGATTTCGCCACGGTGCGCCGCGTCGCCCACGTCGCTCAACAGATCCTGGACGAGCTTGGTGCGGTTGGCTGGCCGAAGACGTCAGGTGGATCAGGCATTCACATCTACGTGCGGATCGATCCGCGATGGGGCTTCGGCGAGGTTCGCCGGGCTGCGCTTGCGTTCGCCCGGGAGGTGGAGCGACGAGCTCCGGCGGACGTCACGACGGCCTGGTGGCGGGAGGACCGCGAGCTCAACAAGGTCTTCGTCGACTACAACCAGAACGCCCGCGACCACACGATCGCGAGCGCGTACTCGGTCCGCGGGACCCCGCACGGAACGGTGTCGACGCCGGTCGCGTGGGATGAGATCGATGACGTGCTGCCGCAGGACTGCACGATTGCAACTGTGCCTGCGCGATTTGCCCGGTTCGGCGACCTGCACGCTGGGATCGACGATGCCGTGTTCACGCTCGATCGCCTGCTGGAGTGGGCCGATCGTGACGAACGCGAGGGCGCGCCCGATCCGGGCGCTCCGGCACAGAGCGCCGGCGGGTAGTTGCGCCCCGCCGTCAAGTCTCGCTCTGGTCGGGGTTGACGGCGCTCTGTGACCGCTCACGCTTGCCGCGCGTAAGCTCGGTTGCCAGTGCGTCGAGCCGCTGGTTCCAGAACCGCCGATATGGAGCAAGCCATTCATCGACCGACTGAAGCGGGGCCGGATCGACGGCGTACAACCGACGCGTGCCGTCCGCTCGGACAGTCGCAAACCCGTGCTCGCGGAGCACCCGCAGCTGTTGCGAAACGGCGGGCTGGGAGATACCGAACTCCCTCTGAACAACCGCGCCCACGTCGCCGGCCGCCTGTTCGCCGTCGGCCAGTAGCTCGAGGATTCGACGCCGCACGGGATCGCCGAGGATGTCGAATGCGTGCATCGGACGTAGAGTATCGGTCGGAACTTATATAAGCAAATGCTGATGTCTGAACGGCCGCGGCGATCGGGCGAAGGGTTCCAGGGAAATGAGCTGCGGAATTGGGCCAGAAGCCGACGGAACCGTAGATAATCTTCCTCCGGGCCCTAAGGTCTGGGCTGATGGCGAGCATCGAGGAGCAGATCGACGGGCTCTACGGCCTGCCGCTGGAGGAGTTCACCGCCGCGCGCGACGGGCTTGCCAGGACGCTTCGGGCGGAGGGCTCGCGAACTGCCGCTGACGAGGTCAAGCGGTTGCGAAAACCGAACCTTGTCGGATGGGCTCTCAACCAGGTTCGGAACCAGCATCCCGATCGTGTGAGCGAGCTACTGGCCGCCGGACAGCGTCTGCAGGACGCGCAGCGGCAGCTGGTCAGCGGTGGCGAGCGGGGACTGCTCCGCAGCGCTGTGTCAGAAGAGCGCGAGCTCGTCGAGGAAGTCGTGTCGCTCGCCGAACGGCAGCTTGCGGCTGCCGGGCACAATGCGCCCGCGGCGCTGCAGGGCAAGCTGTGGGCAACCGCCCATGCCGCCGCGGCCGGATCTGAGGCCGCCGAGCTCCTGCGTTCAGGTCGGCTCCTCCGCGACTACGAGGTCAGCGACTTGGGCCTGTCTGCGGTGGCCGCCACGACGCGGCCGGCTCCGGTCAAGGAGCCGCCGCGCCGCACAGGCGCGCAGGCTGATCACGGACGCCAGGATCAGGCCGACGCCGAGCGGGCCGAGCGGGCCGAGCGGGCCGACCGCAAGCGTGAGGCTCACGCCGAGCGCAAGCGCCGGTCGCTGACGGGCCAGCTCGAGCGCGCAGGCGCGCGGGCGAACGAGCTTCAGCAGAAGCTGCAGGATGCCGAGCGCGAGGCGGCCCAGGCCGGCAAAGAGGCCGCTGCAGCCGCGTCGATGTCAGAGCGCGCGCAGGCGCGAGCGCAGCAGGCCCGCGATCGGTTCAGCGCCGCGTCCGAGCGCGTAGACGAGCTCGAGCGCTCGCTGCGGACGCTTGACTGACCTCGGGGCGTAGCCGCGGGCCTGTTTCGGGAAATCCGCAACCGCAAACGCGGTTCTCCGTCGGGGATTCACGCGCCTTTTCCCGATGTTGCAGTGTGAGTCCGCTGACAGGCTTCAGCTCTCGGTTCACCTGCCGATTGGAGAGAGAGAAATGATTGCTTCGATTCCAACCCAGATGCGAGAGCTTCATACCCGCGTCAATGACGGCCTCCACGTCAGGCTGTTGTGGGCCGAGGATGACGGGCAGCTGGCCGTGACGGTCACGGACATCCGGACTGGCGACGCATTCTGCATCGAATTGCGCGACGGAGAGGACGCGATGGAAGTCTTCAACCATCCGTACGCGTACGCCGCCTGTCACGGAATCAAGACCGCCATGGTGTCGAGGTTCGTCGCTGACGAGCCCGACGTCGACCTGGCTGCTTAGTCTCCGACAGGTTAGGGCCCACGACGAAATTACTGACGGCTTGTCCGGCCACCCCGCGGCGCTGGACGCCACCCGCGATGCTCAACGTGCCAGAGGCACGCCTGCGCTCGCGTGCGACGCCCAGCATCCACGGGTCGACCGTCCAATTCCGCCACTAATTCCGCCGCGAACCCTCACGACACGCCGGCGGGCTGCGGTGGCGCAAACAGCGCCATGAACCGCGTGACCGCAGTGCTGCTGCCACCAATCTTGACGCTACCAGCGCGCAGCGAATCGCTGAGACTGCCGCCGTGCCAGAGCACCTGGGACAGCGTCGCGGGGTCCGACGCGATCGTGGCATCCGGCGCCTGAGCGTCGCGGCGTGCGAGTTCGAACCGTCCGCCGGCGACGCTCGCGACGAACGTCTGCTGATCGATCTGCAACTCGTAGACGGCATTCAGCCCATCCGCGGCGCGCGAATCGAACAGTGTCTTCAGCGCGAGCATGAACGCGTCGACGCTGAGACTCCGATCGGTCACGGGGAAGGCAGCGCCGCTGCCCCAACGCCCGAGGGCGATCAACACCGGCTCGAGCTGCTGGCCACGATCGGTGAGCTCGTAGACGCGGGAGGCCGCCGGAGGTGGCAGCGTGCGGCGGCGAAGCAGCCTCGCCTGCTCGAGTTCGCGCAGGCGCAACGAGAGCACGTCCGGGCCGACGATCGGCAGCCCGGCCCGGAGGTCGGTAAAGCGCTTGGGTCCGAGCAGCAGCTCCCTGACGATCAGCAAGGCCCAGCGCTCGCCGACGATGTCCAGCGCGCGCGCCACACCGCACGGATCCGAGTAGGAGCGCTTCGTCGCCATCGCGTTCACGAAGGTTAGCAGTTGAAGTTTGAGAAACCAATGATAGAGTTGGTTTTTCCAATCACAATTGACCCAGGGAGGCACAAAGTTGAGTGAGCGCGAGCAGTACCCGGTCGGCGTGCCCTGCTGGGTTGACACGGCCCAACCCGACGTCGATGCCGCGCTCGGCTTCTACGCCGAGCTGTTCGGCTGGGAGTTCATCGGGCCGGGGGAAATGCCGACCGACCCACCCGGTCGCTACTACGTCGCGCAGCTCCGCGGCAGGGACGTGGCCGGCGTCAGCTCGCTCCCGCCGGAAAGCGCATCGCCGGTGCCGAGCTGGGCCACGTACATCGCCGTGGACAGCGCCGACGAAGCCGCACAACGCGTCACATCCGCCGGCGGGTCGGTCAGCGCGGGCCCGTTCGACGCCCCGCCGGCCGGCCGGATGGCGATCGCGGCTGACCCGGCGGGTGCCACGTTTTGCCTCTGGGAAGGCCAGCAGCGCACCGGCGCCCAGATCGTGAACGAACCCTCGGCATGGGCGATGAGTGTTCTCAGCACCCGCGAGCAGAGCGCCGCTGAAGCGTTCTACGGCGACGTCTTCGGATGGGAGACGGAGGCGCTCAATATCGGCGGCGGCGGGGCCGTCACGCTGTGGCGCCTGCCCGGCTACGTCGGGGGTGAGCCACAGCAGCCGGTTCCGAGCGACGTCGTCGGCGTGATGATCGCCGCTCCAGGCGACGACGCGCCGTCGATGTGGAGCGTCGATTTCTGGGTGCGCGGTGTCGATCGCGCGGCCACGACGGTGGCCAGGCTCGGTGGCGCGGTGCTCGCCGCGCCGCACGATACGCCAGGGTTCCGCAGGGCCGTAATCGCTGATCCGCACGGTGCGGCGTTCTCGGTGAGCGAGCTGCGGCTGCCGAAGTAGGGACGACGGCGATAGGCTCGGGGTCTGATGCCCGAGCCGGTCGCAATCGTGCCGATGATGATCGCCTCGGCGGGCGGGAACCTCGCCGCATTCCGGCTCGGTGCGACCGCACCGAGCGCGTCGCCCGTGATCGCCGTTCACGGGATCACAGGCAACAGCCGGGCATGGCTGCCGTTCGCGCGGGCGCTCGACGGACGCGCGGCGCTGACTGCTCTTGACCTGCGCGGCCGTGGCGCGAGCAACTCGTTGCCGCCACCGTACGGGACCGCCACCCACGTGGCCGACGTGCTGGCCGTGCTCGACGCGCTTGAGCTCGACCGAGCGGTGCTCGTCGGGCACTCGCTCGGCGCCTACATCGTCGCCCGGCTCGCGGCGGAGCATCCGCAGCGGGTGCAGACCGCCGTGTTGGTCGATGGTGGTCTACCGATCCCGGGGAGCGAGGGAGTGGATCCGCAGGAGTTTGCCGATGCGTTCCTTGGGCCGGCGCTCGCCCGCCTGAGGCTGACGTTCGGCTCGCTCGAGGAGGACTACGCCTGGTGGCGCCGTCACCCGGCGTTCACAGGCAGCGAGATTGCCGACGATGACCTCGTCGCCTACGCCGACCACGATCTTGACGGCGAGCCCCCAGAGCTGCATTCGGCGGTCGCGGAAGCGCCGGTGCGAGCGGACGCGGGGGAATTGGCGACCCTCGGGCTGCCGGCGCAGCGGCTCACGGTCCACGCGAAGCTCCTGTGTGCGCCACGGGGGTTGCTCGACGACCCCAACCCGATGCAGCCGCTCGAGCTCGCGCAGGCGTGGGCAGCGCACGACCCCGAGCATCGCGAGGCGATCCTCGTGCCCGACGTCAACCACTACACGATCACGCTTGGCAGCTCGGGTGCGGCGGCGGTGGCTGACACGATCGCAGCGGTCCTCGACGGCAGGTCCTAAGACCAATTGCCCGTGGAAAACGGGCGGCGCAGGACGGACCATGCCGACATGAGCAATCCGATGACAGCCAGTCAGATCATCACGGCCGAGGTCACCATGTGGCCGGGGGTCGAGTCCGGTCCCGGCCGGCGAGGCGAATTTGCGTTCAAGGTTTCTCGCAAGGAGATCGGCCATCTGCACGGCGACCACGCCGCCCATTTCTTCTTCCCCAAGCATGTGTGGTCGGAGCTGCGCGACCAGGGCCGGATCGTCGAGCATCCGGTGTTTCCAGGGCGCGTCGGCCCAGCGGCGCGGCGAATCCAGAGCGACGCGGACGTCCGGGACGTGATCGCGCTGATGCGAGTCAACTACGACCGGATCGCCCAGCGCGAGTCGCGAGAGCTCGCTCACCCCGCGCCCGCCTGATCGCTCCCGCCCGCCTGATCGCTCCCGCCCGCCTGATCGCTCCTGCCCTCAATCGCGGCGGGCGGGTTCGGCGAGCGCCAGCGCGATGTCGTGCAGCGAGCCCGCGACGTGCATCGCCTCGCTGCCCGCCGCGCGATCGAGATCGTGCGCCGCATCCTCGATCACGCTGAACTCGCCGAGGCGAGCCCGCGCTTCAATGACCTGCCGCTCGACGTCGGAGAACAGGGTGCTGATCGATCCGGCGTCGGGGACGCTCGCGAGCTCGACGCGGCCGTTGAGCGCGAGACGCGCGAGCCGGTCGATGCCGACGCCGACGTGTCCGACGTGCTCGATCACCTCTCCGAGTTCCTGGGCGACCGACTTCAGCGCGGCGAACGTCCTGTCGCTGCCGCGCTGGAGTGCGTCCGCGAGGCCGACCATGTTCCGGGCTGTCGTCTGCTGGATTTCCTGCTCGTCGGCGAGCTCATGCGCAAACACGGCGATCGTCTCGGCCTGGATTGTGCTCAGCGACAGCTGAAAGGTCATTTCCTCGATCTCGTGGACGGCATTCGCGGCCCGCTCCGCGACCGTTGCCACCAATGGCGAGGTCGCCTGGGACTGCTCGGTCAGCAGGCGCGCGACGGCGTCCAGCGCGGCTCCCTGCTCACCCAGGCGGCTGGCGCCGATCTGCGCGTTGAGGGCGAACAGGCGCACGTCGTCGCCCATTGCCCGCAGGTACGAGGAGTGCTCGCCCAGCGCCCGTCCCACGTCGGCGTAGCGTGAGAGGTCGGTCACGAGGCCGGCCAGAAACTCGCTGATCGAGGCGTACGCGGCGAGGATCTCGGAGACGCCACGGGGCGCGTTCTCGGGACACGTCTCGAGCGCGCGCTGATGATCCGCCGGTAGCCGGCTGGCGCGCCGGGCGACCTCCGCGGACAGCGCGGCGCGCATGAAGGCGTAGTAATCCGGATATCCGGCTTCCGCGAGCAGTTCCCCGCAGCGTGACACCGAGGCCTCAATCGAGTGCTTGCGCTGACGCACGTCGTCGCCCTCGATCTCGCGTTCCAGCGCCACGAGCTGCTCGTAAACCGCCTTGGCCATCGCGAAGTGCTCGCCGCCTGGCGCGAGCCGCACGGAGAGGTAACCGCCGGCGATCGGTGCGACGCTCGCCAGGACCCAGTAGTAGCTGCCGTCCTTTGCGCGGTTCTTGACGTACGCCGCAACCGGCTGACCGGCTCCGATCGTGTCCCACAGCACCTGGAACACGGCGCGCGGCATATCCGGGTGGCGGACGATGTTGTGCGCGCGCCCGATCAGCTCGTCAAGCGAATAGCCGCTGACGCGCTCGAACACGCGGTTGCCCGCGGTGATCAAGCCCTTGGCGTCCGTTGTCGAGAAGAACAGCTCGCCGTCTGCGAAGCGCCGCTCCCGATCGGTTGCGTGTGCATCGCCTGCAATACGAGCGGGCCGCTGTGCGGTGGCCGTGGTCGAGTTGGCCATCGAGTGGCCCTCCTTCGCGGGATCGAATCGCCGGTGGACGGCGAATCGCAGCTGCAGGCCGCGCTTCACCTTCTCTGGTGATCGGCGCGGGCGATTGCATGAACCCCGTGGTAAGCCGCAGACAGCTCGCGGGATTCTGCGGATGCGCGCATCCCGCCGGCCGACGGCCCCCAGCACAGCCGGATCGGCACGATCCAAACCGCGGCAGCGACTGCCGCAAGCGCTGCTCGGCAGCTGGATCGGAGACTCACGACTCGAGCGCCTGCGCCAGATCCTCCCAGAGGTCATCGACGTCCTCGAGGCCGACGCTGAGCCGCAGCAGCCCCGCCGGAACGCGGTCCCCCTCCCAGCGAGAGCGGGCCTCGAGCGTGGAGGCGACGCCACCGAGGCTGGTCGCGTTCTCGATCACGCGCAGCGAGCGCTCGAGCGCGGCAGCGCGCTCGCCGTCGCCGACGTCGAAGGACAGCAGCGGCCCGAAGCTGTCCACGTATCGAGCGGCGAGGAGATCGCCGAGGCCGGGGTAGCGGACGCGCACAACGGCGGGATGCTCGGCGAGCCGCCGCGCAAGCTCGAGCGCGCTTGCGGACTGGCGCTGAACCCGGAGGGCGAGCGTCTTCAGTCCTCGTAGCAGCAGCCACGCGGGGTCGGGGGCGGCGACAATCCCCGACGCTGTGCGGAACGCCCGCAGCCGGGCAGCGTCCTGCATCCGGGCGCAGCTGACGACCCCGAGCAGCGCATCGTGGTGTCCGGCAAGGATCTTCGAGGCGCTGTGAAGCACAAAATCGGCGCCGTGCTCGAGCGGGGCCAGCAGCAGCGGGCTGAGCACCGTGTTGTCGACGACCACGAGCGCGCCCGCGCGGTGCGCCTCCTCGATCGACGTGTCGAGATCGGGGAACGTCAGGAATGGGTTCGAGCACGGCTCGAGCCAGACGAGCCTCGCCGCCGGTGGCGGCCCGGTCTGGTCAAAGCCGATGACCCGCAGGCCCCAGCGGCTGAGTTCGTCGCGCAGCACGGCGACCGTCCCCCAGTATCCGCCGTCGGCGACCGCGACCGTATCGCCGGGGGCGAGCAATGCCAGCAACAGCGCGGTCGTCGCGCCGGCGCCGGACGGAAACAGCAGCGCCTCTCCGCCCTCGAGCTCGCCGAGCACGCGCTCGGCCTCGAGTCCCACCGGGTGCGCGGGACGCTGGTAATAGACCGGCCCCGGCTTCCCGTCCTCGTATGGATGGATCGTCGCTCGCTCAAGCGGCGGGAGGCCGCCCCCCGCGAGCCGGGTCTCGTGCTTCATCGCCCGGCAGCTTAGTTGCCCTTCAGCGAGCCTCAGAGTCCGGCGAGCGTGACCGCCCGCGACAGCGAGCTCGGGCTGGCGAGCAGCGGCCTCGTCGCCAGCGCCACCGCCTCCACGACACCCGCCCGCGTGACGAACACCACCTGCCCCTGCTGGGTGGTGGCGATCAAGATCCGGCCGCGGATCGTGCGCAGCCCGCCCTGGCCGAACCTGTGGCGAAGGCCGGCGACGGGGCTGCCTGGCCCGATGCCGCCTGGCCGGGATCCGGGAGCCGTCGAAGCGATCAGCGAAGCGCCGCCGTGGGCGGCGAAGAGCGCCGTGACGTCGCCGCCGCCGATCACGCAGTAGCGCCACGTCCGCGTGCCGCGCTCGCTTGGAACGCCATACAGACCACGCAGGCGTCGCCGGCTTGCTCCGAGTGGGATCCCAGCGAGCGAGTTGCCCCCAGCCTGCACGCCACGGGCGAGGCACGCCGGGCCCGACCGTCCCGCCTCGATCGCGACCTGCCCGAGCTCCGTGCCCTTGCCCGTGAACTCGATCCGGAGCCGGTTCGTCCCGGCCGGGACGGCATCGCGTGGAAGAACCTCCGCGAGATAGGAGCGGCCGCCCACCGCCGGGGCGGGGTTCGTCGATGTGAGTGCGACCGGCGTCCACGTGGTGCCATTCCGCGAGGAGTCGACGCGGAGCGCCAGCGACTTGCCGTAGTAGGCCTTGAGCTCAAAGCTTGTGATCTGACTTGCGCGGTAGATCAGGGCCTGGACGCCCTTCGCCTTCGCCGCGATCGTCGCGCGCGAGCGGTCCTCGTTGAACTGCAGCGGGTTGCCGTGGGCGAGCATCAAGCCCTTGGTCCGCGCCTGCACCCGGTGCCAATCGCCGAGGTCATCGAGCACGGACGTGTGCCCGTTGTCGAGCGTGAACGGGGCGCCGATGCCGAGCGAGCTCAAGATCACGAGCCCGCGAGCGGGGAGCTGAAGATCGAGCCCGTTGGCAAGCTGCACCCCGGCGAGTGTCTGGGCCGGCACCGGAAAGCCGTTGGTGTCGATCGGCTGATCGCCGCCGAAGTAGTCGTAGCGCGCGAGCGTCAGCGGCGCCGGCGCGGTTGGGACCGAGAGCGTCAGCGACCTCGTCACGTCGGAGTCGTTGACGAACGCGAACGAGAGCTGGTAACCGCCCCCGTCGGGGATCCTGGCGGCAGCGAGCCGCACCCCGGGCACCCCGAGGCTGGGACTGAGCAGTGGCTGCGCCCCGGCCGGGAAGCTGCGCGCGAGAACCGACCACGGGTAGAACCACGGACGGAGGTGGAGATCGCCGGCTGGATAGCCGTCCTGACCGCCCAGGGAGTTCCAGAAACCCCACCGCTTGAGGTTCTGAGAGCCGTACTGGCCGCCGACGTGCATCGCGTCATCGAGATCCCAGGCGCTTGCTCCCGAGACACCGGCGCCGATCGCCTGGACCATCATGTCTCCGATCCAGACGCCGTAATTGAATTCCCCGATGTGAGGCTGGCTGTCGACGAACGCGCTGGCGTTCGGCCTCACGCTCGGGTCGATCAAGGGGGGCAAGATTCGCGCGGCGTTGCGATCGGTCAGCGCCGAGAACGGAGATACCTGCCGCGCGGTCATGCCGACCTCGCCGGCGAAGTACGGCTTGGCCGGCGAGTCGAGGTTGCTGATCTGCTCGCGCCGCGAGCGCATCTGATCCGCGTAGACGCCGTTCTGGATTCCCCAGATCGTGGCGTAGCGGTGCGAGTCATAGGCTCCGATCAGGCTCGGGATCACGTGCAGCGTCGCGGTGAGCCACGAATCTCCGCCGATGGGGTTGTCGCTGTCGAGTCCGACGGTCCGATCCAGCCCCTGCGCGGTCGCGGTGTCGTCCCAGGAGTTCGCGTTGTCGGGCCCTACGAGCCGAAGCCAGCTGCTGAGACCGAGCGAGTGGAACTCGCCGGACAGCGCGCGAACGATGTTCGTCCAGCACACGAAGTCACACGAGGAGCCGAGATCGTTGGGCTCATTGATCAGGTTGTAGTACCTGATGTTGGTGTAGCCGTAGACATCGTGCAGCTGTTGGAGGAAGTTCGCCGGGATCCGCGCATCGCCCTTGATCATCGGATTCGCCCAATCTCCAAGCACGACGGTGATGCCGCGGCTCTTCGCATAGTCGAGAATCGTCCGCAGCTGTAGGACATGCCGAGCCGTCCACCTGTACACGGGATTGTGCGCGGCGTCGTAGCCGCCGAAGTAGTCGAATGCCGGCTCGACCACGCGGATGAAGCCAGGGTGCATGTAGTCCAGGCGCTGGAACGTGAGGTTCCACTGGGCCGCCGTCGGCGTAAACGAGTCATACGGATCCAACTGCACTCCAAGTCCCATGAACGCAGGCGCGGCTGCGAGCTCGTCGGTGTGGATCGTGATCATCGGGGGCGCGGCGGCGGCAGCTGCCACCGGCCACGACGGGCCACAGGTGACGATCATCAGCAGCAGCGCCCAAACCAGACGCCGGCCCCTTCTCCAACGCATCTCCGGAGTCTAGGCGTGAGGGGGTGCTGCGCTTGGCACCTGCTGGGTGATGCAGTGAATGTTGCCGCCGCCGAGCAGGATCTCGCGTGCATCCACGCCGACGATTTCGCGGTCCGGGAAGCAACCGCGCAGGATCTCCGCGGCCTCGTCGTCGCTGCGCTCGTCGAGCAGCGGAAACACGACCCGCGTGTTGCCCAGGTAGTAATTGACGTAGGACGCCGCGAGGCGGTCACCGACTCGGCGCGGCAGCGTGCCCTGGACGGCATCGACGCCGCGCGCTTCATGTTCGCTGATCAGGATCGGGCCCGGTGAGGGCAATCGCAGGACCTCGAGCGAGCGGCCGCGTGCGTCGGTGGCCTGCTGCAGGCGAGTGAGCGCGTCGCGGGAGATCGCGTGCTGAGGATCGGCTTCGTCATCGCACCATGTCAGCGCGACCACTCCCGGTCGCACAAAAGTTGCGATGTTGTCGATGTGGCCGTCGGTCTCGTCGTTGTAGACGCCGGCGCCCAGCCAGATCACCTTGTCGGCGCCGAGATAGGCGCACAGCACGCGCTCGATCTGCTCGCGATCAAGCTCGGGGTTTCGGTTGCCGTTCAGCAGGCACTCCTCGGTCGCCAGCACCGTGCCCTGTCCATCGACATGGATCGAGCCTCCCTCGAGGACGATCGGGGCGCGGTAGCGGCCGGCGCGCTCGATCTCGAGCACCTTGCTCGCCACCTGGTCATCCGCGTCCCAGGGGAAATACAGGCCGCCGACGAGCCCGCCCCAGGCGTTGAAGCGCCAGTCGATGCCACGCCGCTTTCCGCTGTCGTCGATCACGAACGTCGGACCGATGTCGCGCATCCAGGCGTCGTTGCTCGACATCTCGACGATGCGGATCTCGGGAGCGAGGACCGAGCGGCAGTGCTCGTACTGCGCGGCCGAAACGGCCATCGTCACCGCCTCGCCGGCGGCGATCGCATGCGCGACAGCGGCGTAGGCGCCTTGCGCGGGCTTCGCCCCCCAGCGCCAGTTGTCGGGCCGCTCCGGCCAGACCATCCAGCAGCCGTCGTGCGGCTCCCACTCGGCCGGCATGTGGAAGCCGTCGACGGCTGGGGTGGAATCGAACGTCTCGCTCACGGAGTTGAGCTTATTCAGCCGTGAGGCCGGGTCGAGCCCCAGAGCCGTCAGCCGGCGAGCGCTTGGCTGCCGTGCGCGTCGAGGAATTGCTCGAGCTGATCGGCCTCGAGCGGGTGGGCGAAGAGGAAGCCCTGCCCGTGGTCGCAGTGCTGGCGCCTGAGCGCGGTCAGCTGCTCGCGATCCTCGATGCCCTCGGCCAGCGTCTCCAGCTCGAGGTTCTTCCCGAGCCGCACGAGCGTTTGAACGACGGCCTGGGATTGCTTGGACCCCGCAATCGCCGCGGTGAACGAGCGATCGATCTTGAGTGAGTCGACCGGGAACTGCCGCAGGTACGCGAGCGAGCTGTAGCCGGTTCCAAAGTCGTCGATCGCGATCTTGACGCCGAGCCCTTTCAGCTCCGCGAGACGCTCGGCGGTGTCCTCGGCGTTGTGGACGAGCGTCGTCTCGGTGATCTCGAGCGTGAGTGCCGCGGCATCGAGGCCGCTGAGCTCGAGTGCGTGCTGGACGTGGTCCAGCAGTCCACCGTCGTCGAGCTGTTTGGCTGAGACGTTCACCGAAATCCCGATCTGATGGCCCTGGCGGCGCCATCCGGCGCCCTGATCGCACGCCTGCTCCAGCACCCACCGGCCGATCGGCACGATCAGCCCGCTCTCCTCGGCGAGCGGGATGAAGTCGTCGGGAACGATTACGCCCCGCTCCGGATGGCGCCAGCGCAGCAACGCCTCGACCCCGACGGTGCGCTCGGTCCTCAGATCGAACGTCGGCTGGTAGACGAGGAACAGCTGCTCGCCCTCGAGCGCCTCGACGAGCTCCATCTCGAGCCGGAGGCGGTCCTGTGTGGCCGTCTGCATGCCGGATTCGAACATCACGCTGCTGTTTTTGCCGGAGGCCTTGGCGACGTACAGAGCCACGTCGGCATCAGAGACGAGTTTCTCGGCGTTCTGAGCAAGGCCGTAGGCGGCGCCGATGCTTGCCGTGATCGAGAGCGCGCGCCCCACGTCTGGCCCAAGGTCGCACGGCTCGCGCATCACCTCGAGCAGACGCTCCGCCACGAGCTCAGGACCCGCGTCCAGCCCCCCTCCGTCGAGCAACACGAGGAACTCGTCACCCGCCAGCCGCGCGGCGGTGTCCGCCTCGCGGATCGTCGCGCGCATCCGCGCTGCGACCGTTCGCAGGAACTCGTCGCCGGCCGCGTGGCCGAAGGTGTCGTTGACGTGCTTGAAGCCATCGATGTCGACGTACAGCGCGGCCATCGGGGTCTGGGAGCGGCGCGCTCGTGCGAGCATCTGGTCGGCGCGATCGAGTGCCAGCGTGCGGTTCGGCAGACCCGTGAGCGCGTCATGAAGCGCCTGGTGTTGCAGCTGTCCGGTCTTCTCGGCGACCATCACGAGTGCGCGGTCACGCGAGCGCGAGAGCACCAGCAGCAGCAGGAACAGCAGGACGCTGAGAGCCGCGGCCCCAATGAAGACGAGTCCGCCCTGAAGGTCGGCCGACATTCCCCGCACGGTTTGCGCGCCGCGAATCTCAACACGCCAGTCGCCGTCGATCGTCAGAGCGGACGTTCGGACGAAGCCGTGCGTGTCGGCGGTCGACCCCGCGGACCCGACCTGCTTCCATGCTTCGCCCGGGTTGCGGTGGTAGAGAATGACCGCGAGGCCGCGGGTCCCGTCGATCGCGGCGGTGATCAAGCCCGAGACGTCGAACGTGCTCATGATCCATCCGGCGCTTGAAGCTCGCCGCTCAGCAACCGTCCCGGTCTCTGCGCCCTGCCGGTAGAACGCGCCCTCGATGATCATCGTCGGGACCCCGATGGCCACGACCGGAAGCACGATGAACTGCCCCGAGTCGGTCGCGCTGCGAGTCATCGGGACCTCCGACCGACCGATCAGCGACCGCGGCCAGCACCAGTCACCTTGAGCGGTCCGCGAGTTGCCGCGGTCGAGCGTGAGGACCGCGCCGCCCGCCGCGAGCAGGCAGTACTCGCCAGTGTGGCGCGGGACTGCGAAGGTGACGCCCACCAGCGACTTGAACGCCGGGTCGCGATTACGGCGCGCCAGGAAGCCGCGCAGCTGCGCGGCCGGAACTCTGTTGACGACGGCGGTTCCGAGGCCGCCTACCTGCCTGCTTCGCCCCTGCAACGTCTCGTACCACGTGTTGAACTGCGAGGGGCTCAGGGCCGGTTGCATCGTCAGCAGCGAGCGCATCGTGGTGACGAAGTCGGCGTCCCGCCGGAGCGACGTCCCGAGCGTCGCGGACACACTCGCTGCGGTCGAGCGGAACGTCTGGCGCTCCTGTCTCGCTGCGCTGCTGCGCCACAGCACTCCGGCGGCGGCCGACAGCAGGAGCGCGAAACCCAGCACCGCGTACGCGACCGCCGTCCACGTCCGTCTGCGGCTCGATCGAGCCGCGGTTCGGTCGGCAGCATCCAGCGATGTCGGAATCGACGACATTACACGTTTCGAATCGACAGGGGCAGGGCCCGCCCGACCGTAGAAACCCGAGGACGTGGTCGGTGATCGCCCTGCCCCGCAGATCACGCCGGCGCGGGTTCAGGCGCCAGTCGTCTGAGCTCGTCGCGGGCGATCGTGCGCTTGTGGATTTCGTCCGGACCATCCGCGAGCCGCAGTGTCCGCAGATGGGCGTACATCATCGCCAGCGGGAAGTCGTCCGACACCCCGCCGCCTCCGTGGACTTGGATCGCGCGGTCGACGACCCGCAGCGCCACGTTCGGCGCCGCGACCTTGATCGCGGAGATCTCCATCCGTGCGTGCTTGTTGCCGACGGTGTCCATCAGCCACGCCGTCTTCAGCGTCAGCAGCCGCGCCATCTCGATCTCGATCCGCGACTCCGCGATCCAGTCCTGGATGTTCGCGCGGCTGGCCACCGGCTGGCCGAAGGTGACCCGCGATGCCGCCCGCTGGCACATCAACTCGAGTGCGCGCTCGGCGGCCCCGAGCGCTCGCATGCAGTGGTGGATGCGGCCAGGGCCCAGCCGCGCCTGCGCGATCAGGAAGCCATCGCCGTCGTTCGCGATCAGGTTTGACGCGGGGACGCGCACGTCCTCGAACAGGACCTCCGCGTGCCCCTCCTGATCGGTGTAGCCGAACACCGGCAGGTTCCGAACCACCGTCACGCCCGGGGTGTCGCGTGGGACGAGAATCATCGACTGCTGCCGGTAGCGATGACCGTCCGGGTTCGTCTTGCCCATCACGATCATGATCTGGCAGCGCTTGCGCATCGCGCCCGAGGCCCACCACTTGCGGCCGTTCAGGACATAGTCGTCGCCGTCGCGCTCGATCAGCATTTCGATGTTGGTGGCGTCGGAGCTGGCGACGGCGGGTTCGGTCATCACGAACGCGGAGCGAATGTCCCCTTCGAGCAGGGGCCGCAGCCAGCGGTCCTGCTGCTCAGGGGTCCCGAACACCGTCAGGACCTCCATGTTCCCCGTGTCCGGTGCCGAGCAGTTGCAGGCCTCCGACGCGATCTGGCTGCGGCCCATGATCTCAGCGAGCGGCGCGTAGTCGAGGTTCGAGAGGCCGGGAGTCCCGAGCTCTCCGGTGTCGTGGGGAAGGAACAGGTTCCACAGGCCGCGATTGCGAGCCTCCGTCTTCAGCTCCTCCATCACCGGCGGATCGAAGTGCGGGTCACCCGAGGCCCTGAGCTGGTCCTGGTAGACGGTCTCCGCCGAGTAGACGTGCTCATCCATGAACGCCAGCAGGCGCTCACGCAGTTCCTTGCAGCGGTCGGTGAGCTCGAATTCCATCTGGTCATCTCCTTGGTATTCCGAGTGCGCCGATCCAAAGCCGGGTCAGCGTTTTGATGAGCGACTCTTGCGAGGCGTTGCCGAAGCCCTGGACATAGCGCATGTAGGCCATCCTCGAGACCATCACGCTGAGCGCCTCGGCCGCGAGCATCGGATCAAGCTGCGGGTCGGCCAGGCCTTGCTGCTGCAGCCGTCGCAGCGCACGCGCGTTACGACGGGTGAAGGCGCGGGCGCGATCGAGCCGCAGGCGGCGGAAACGCTCATCGATCTGCGCAACCTGTTCCATCAGCCCCATCAGCTTGGCGTTGCGCCGATAGGAGCTGAGATACGCCCGGTTGGCGGCCTCGATCACGCTGACCGGATCATCGCGATCGGCGATCTCGCGCAGCCGGGGGTGAAGCATCTCCTCCTCGACCTCCGACATCACCGCGGCAAACGCTTCCTCCTTGCTGGTGAAGTAGGTGTAGAACGAGCCCGCCGCGACGCCCGCTAGGGCGGTGATGTCGGTAATCCGGGCGTCGAGGAAGCCGTCGCGCTCGAACACCTCGCGGGCGGCCTGGACCAGCGCTTGCCGGGTGCGCGTGCCACGAGCACTTGCGGGGGCGCGGCCGGTCTGGGCGGGCAGCTGCCTGGGCACGTGCCGATTGTAGTTGAATCCGGCTTCAACTTCGATTAGTCTGGCGGCGCGAAGATGGAGCTAGCGGACCGAAACTTGGTGATCACCGGCGCCGGGAGCGGCATCGGTCGTGCGCTGGCGCTGCGGATGGCGCGCGAGCGGCCGCGCTGCATCGTGGTCGCTGATCTGAACGTGGCGGGGGCTGAGGCGGTGGCCGCTGAGATCGGTCAGGTCGCTGTCGCGGTTGGCGTCGACGTGAGCCGCAAGACGGAGATCGCCTCGCTCGTGGAGCGGGCCCGCGACGCCGGTGGACCAATCGACCTGTTCTTCTCAAACGCCGGCGTTCCGGGTCCCGGCGGCGGGCCCGAGGCCCCCGATGATGAGTGGCAGCGGACGTGGGAGATCAACACGATGGCCCACGTCTGGGCGGCGCGCCTGGTCGTGCCCGAGATGGTGCAGCGAGGAGAGGGCTATCTCCTGAGCACCGCGTCGGCCGCCGGGCTGCTGACGCAGGTCGGCGCGCTCGCGTACTCGGTTACCAAGCACGCGGCTGTCGCCGTCGCCGAGTGGCTCGCGATCACGTACGGAGACGCCGGTGTGCGTGTCTCTTGCCTGTGCCCCCAGGGCGTCAGAACGCCGATGCTCGACCTCGCGATCGAGGATCCAATCGGCGCCGCGCCGCTGCTTGCGGAAGGCCTGCTCGAGCCTGAGGAGGTCGCCGAGGTGGTGATCGAGGGGATCCGCGACGAGCGTTTCCTGATCCTGCCGCATCCGCAGGTCGCGGATTACATGGCGCTGAAGGCAACGCAGAACGAGCGCTGGCTGAAGGGGATGCGACGGATGGTCCGCCAGGCGCGGGAGGCCCGAGGCGGCTGATCGGGCACGCTCTGAGGAGCCGGCCTACGAGTGGGAGGTCGCCTGCACCGCGCGCAGCATCGAAGCGACGAGCTCGGCGAACTCGCGCGTATCGATCGGCTTTGACAGATAGGCATCACAACCGGCCGCCAGTGCCCGCTCTTGGTCGCCCTTCATTGCGCCGGCAGTGCAGGCGAGGATCGGGCACCACTCCGTTTCCGGGCTCGACTTGAGCCGACGCGCGAGATCGAGGCCGTCGCCGTCGGGCAGGTGAAGGTCGAGCACGATCAGCGCGGGGCGCTCCTCCGCGATCGCGCGCTCAGCGGCGGCCATCGAGTTGGCGGGGATCACCTCGTGGCCGTCGAGTTCCAGGACGCGCTGCAGCAGCTTGAGGTTCAGGTCGTGGTCGTCGACCACGAGAACACGCGGCGACGGTCCACCGGCCATCAGCCCCTGACCCCAGCCAACACGTCTCCACGCGACAATCCCAGCAGCTCTTCCATTGGCCCCGCCTCACTCAGATCCTGTGTAGATGCAGAATAGGGAGAGCGCGCAGCGATCTGGCATTTCCGTCCGGTTCGCGCGAGATCTCGTTCGGTATCTGACTCAATTCGGACGAGTTCTGCGCGCCGCCCGCTCAACGCCGTTACGGAGGAAGCAGATGTCGCACGTGGCGCATGAGCCGGCCGAAGCGGCTGTGGCTACGGCCGGTCAGCCCGGTGACGCCTAGCAGGATGACGAACACACCGGCCAGCAGCATCAGTCCAGCCAGGACCAGGGGCCAGTGCTGCTGCAGGAAATTGCGCCCGATGCTCAGCATCCGCTCTGCGTGATCGCCCCCGAATGTGAGCGTCAAGACGATTCCCACCAGCGGCGCCACGAAACAGATGTTGAACAGCAGCAGCAGGAACAGCTGGCGGGCCGTGCCCAGGCCGGAGCCGACGATCGCGGCGATCACCGCGAAGTAGGGAAACGCCGTCGGCAGCTCGACGGCCGTGATCGTCGCACCCAGAATCGCGCTTGACTTGCTGTCGGCACCGAGGTCGGGCAATTCACGGTCAGCGAGCCGCTCGCGATGACGCCACAGCAATGCCGCCACGATCACCATCACGACACCTGCGATCACCTCGAGCACGTGTCGGTCCTCCGCATCGGGCTTCGGCACGAGCGCGAGGATCAGTTGCCCCGGCCCGAGCGCGATTGCCGCACCGCCCAGCAGATAGACCACGAACACGCCGAGCGTGAACTCCGCCACCTGTGCACGACCTCGTTCGCCGGTTGCCAGATACAGCGCGGGAGCGATCGTGGTCGGGTTCAGCGAGTCCGCGAGGCCGATCGATACAACGAGGCCGATCAGGCGGAACATGTCGCCATTCTTACCCGTCTAGCGCCTCGTCGAGCGTGGCGGCGCGGCTCAGATCTCCGCCAGCACTTCGGCCGCCGCGCGCTCTCCCGAGCGCACCGCCCCGTCCATGTACCCGTTCCAGTAGTCGGAGGTCTCG
This sequence comes from uncultured Solirubrobacterales bacterium, assembly GCA_963794285.1. Classification (GTDB taxonomy): domain Bacteria; phylum Actinomycetota; class Thermoleophilia; order Solirubrobacterales; family Solirubrobacteraceae; genus Palsa-465. The sequence continues at coordinate 74,994 of CAWCDS010000001.1, read as the reverse complement.
GCCCCCGCCCAGTGCAGGCGGCCGATCGGTTTGCGGATCCACGGCCCATAGTCGGTGAGCACCCCCGGCGGCGTGTAGCCGACGTAGCAGCCTCGAGTCCAGGGCTCCTCGGACCAATTCTTCTCGATGTACGCGAGGGGTTTCGCCGCCGTCCGGCGGCGAGTTGTCGAACGTGAGCTTGATCGGACCGGTATCGCTCGTGACCTGGCCCGCGAGCCCGCGATCGCGCCAGAAGGGGCGGTGGTAGACGGCCTCGACCTTGATTGCCGATCCCTGGGGGAAGCGCTGCAACAGCTGTGCTCGCAGTGCCGGCAGATCCGGTTCATACCGGATCAGCGCGGTCAGCGACGGCGGGCCGGTGACGATCACGTCGGCGCTCAGCGGTGTGCTCTTGGGAGTCTGGGCGGCTGCGGCGGCTTGTGGAAGCGCCGCCGCGCCGGCTGCGGTTGCGGCGCCGCCGATCAGAGCGCGCCGGCTGATCCGCCGGTCCGTGGTACTGGCCATCGATGGGCTCCGTTCGTCCGTGGGGCGGGGACATTCTGGCGATGATCTGAAAGGCTTGGCCGCACCGTGGCTGCACGCATTGCCCTGCTGATCGTTTGCCTGGGCGCCGTCATCGGCGTCCTGGGCGCGCTCGTGGCCCCTGCCGCTGCACGTGGGATCCCCGGTCACTGCTCGTCACTTGCCGCGCATCGCACCCATCCCGCGATCACGTCGTTTGACCCGCGCCCCGGTGCCCCGAGGATCTTCGGGAACCTCGGGGATCTCGTGTTTGACGGCCAGAGCGCGATCACGCAGCGAGGCCTGCACGGGGCGGGCTGCCACTACATCGGGAACTCGTCGTTCGCGCCGGGCGAGGACGTGGCGGTGTTCCGGGCCCTACATCGGTCGCCTGCCGGGGTTCCTGGCGCTGGCGCCCTGGGTCGTGCCCGACGGGTCCCGGGCGGCGTTGCGGCGGGTCGGCGCGGCGCTCGGGCCGGGATCGGGTAGCTCGATCGAAGACGACTACCGGGAGACCGCGCTCGTCGCCGATCTGCCGTTCCCGCCGGAGGGGCGCCGTACGGGGTGCGCCGGGGCGTAGCCACGATCTTGTCGAAGAAGGCGCAACAGAATGACGGCTGGTCTTGCGAGCGACGTTGCACCGGAGTCTGGGGGTCCCAGGGTCAATGTTGTGCGTACGGGCCGGGTGGGATCGCGAATCTGACCGATGGTCAGTCGGTTCTGCAATCTCGTCGTCGGCGCTCGGGCGGACAAAAACAGACACAATCGGCCGCAGTTCGCTCGGTTCTGTGAGCTGGGGCGATTGCTACCGGTATCCGGACATCAAGTGCCTCACCTCCCAGGAGGCGGTGGACTGCGGCAGATCGTGTCTGTTTCGCGCTCCGGCGCGGGGCGCCTCCGAGGATTGAGCGTCAACGGCAACGGCGGCGGGGACCACAGCACAACGACACCTTCCCAAGCCAAATCCGGCCCGGCCAGTCCGCACGCGTGACTGCGCCGGCTGCCGTCCTGGCAGCTACGCGAGTGATCTTCCGCGACTCGATCGTCTCAGCTCAGGCGAAGTGCAGCTCTTCGCCCTCGTCGTCTGAGACCGGTCGCTCGCACGTCGGGCACCACCAGCGCGCCTCCATCGCGGTGCCGCAGACCGCGTGGCGAGGGGCACCCGCGTCCTCAGAGTTCCGCGCACCCCAGCCGGCGAGCAACCGCAGCGCCCCGGCCAGCTCGCGACCGGCGGCGCTCAGCTCGTAGACGAACCGCGGCGGGCGCTCGGAGTACGGACGCGCGAGCACCAGCGCGTTGCGCTCGAGTTGCCGCAGGCGCTGGGTGAGCACATTCGGCGCGATCCCCCCGACCTCCTCCTGGAGCTCGCCGAACCGGCGCGGGCCGTCGAGCAGCGCGGCCACGAGCAACAGCGTCCAACGATCGCCCACCGCCGCGAGTGCGTCGGCCAGTGCGGAATGCGGGTCCTCGGAGCCTGTCGGCTCCCCGGCTGGTTCTCGCTGTGGCGCTGGCATCGGCAGGCGAATCGTACGGGCATTCATCAAGTGGTAGAGTAGCGACTTGCTAATTGCAAGTGACTAGTCGTAGGAGAAGCGAGATGACCGTGTTGGAAGACATCGAAGCCTCAGTGCAAGAGGCGGCAGGCCGGAGCGGGCCGGCGGTGGTCGGATTGGGGCGCGGATGGGGCGTCGGGTCCGGCGTCGTGATCGCGCCCGGCCGGGTGCTCACGAACGCGCACAACCTGCGCCAGGAAGAGACGACAGTGACGTTCGCCGATGGACGCCAGGCATCGGGCCGCGTGCTCGGGTCCGATTCGGACCTTGATGTGGCGGTGATCGAGGTCGACACAGCCGATCTCGACCCGGTCGACTGGCCCGACGCTGAGCATGCAGCCGAACCTCAGATTGGTCGGGCCGTGCTGGCGCTCGGCAACCCCGGCGGTCGCGGCCTTCGGGTCACGCCAGGATTCGTCTCGGCGACGGCGCGGAGCTTTCGGGGCCCCCGCGGCCGCCGGATCGCCGGTGCGATCGAGCACACCGCGCCGCTTCCGCGCGGCTCCTCGGGCGGGCCGCTGCTAGATACCGCCGGCCGGCTGCTCGGAATCAACTCCGTCCGGGTGGACGGTGGCTTGATCCTCGCGATCCCCGCCGATGCGAGCTTGCGGGAGCGAGTGGACGCACTCGGGCGTGGCGAGGCGCCGAAGCGCGTGCGGCTCGGCGTCGCGATCGCGCCGCCGCGCGTCGCCAGGCGGTTGCGCCGCGCCGTCGGTCTGCCGGAGCGCGACGGCGTGCTCGTCCGCGGGGTGCAAGACGAGAGTCCTGCGGCGCGGGCCGGGATCGAGCGAGGCGACCTGATTGTCGCGGCGGGAGATCGTCAAATTGACCGGATCGATGTGCTGTATGAGGCTCTGGACGCCGCGCGGAGCGACGGGCAGCTGCACCTGAAAATCGTCCGCGGGACCGACGAGCGCAGCGTCGCCGTGACGTTCTAGGGCCCGATTGCGATGAGTACCACCGTTGAACCTGCAGCCGAGCGCGAGCGCGAGGATCAGGCGCTGGACGCCTACTCGCGAGTGGTCGTCGACGTCGCCGAACGGCTCGCGCCGTCGGTGGCGAACCTCCGCGTGATGCGGCGCACGCGGGGCGGGCAGATGCCGGCCGGCGCCGGCAGCGCCGTGGCGCTGACCCCGGACGGGTTTCTGCTGACCTCGGCGCACGTCGTCGCGGGGCAGGGTCGGGGTGGGCGGGCGGCGTTCGTCGACGGGCGTGAACTGAGCTTCCGTGTGGTCGGGATCGACCGGCTCTCGGACCTCGCGGTGCTGCGCGTCGAGGGCGGCGATCTCGTTCCGGCGACGCTCGGTGAAGCTGAGCACTTGCGCGTCGGTCAACTCGTGGTGGCGATCGGCAACCCCAATGGGTTTGCCGGGTCGGTGACCGCTGGCGTGGTGTCCGCGCTCGGCCGGTCGCTACCTGCGCGGGCTGGCCGCACGATGCGCTACATCGACAACGTGATCCAGACCGACGCGGCGCTCAACCCGGGCAATTCGGGCGGAGCGCTCGTTGACAGCCAAGCGCGGCTGATCGGGATCAACACGGCCGTCGCGGGCGTCGGCCTCGGGCTGGCCGTCCCGATCAATGCCGCCACCCGACAGATCGTCGGGGCGCTGATGCGCGACGGCCGGGTGCGCCGCGCCTACATCGGGATCGCCGCCGGGCCGCGGCCGCTGCCCCCGCATGCACGGATCAGGCTGGACCGCACGAGCGGGGTCGAGATCATCGAGGTCGCACCGGACAGCCCGGCTGCGCGAGCGGGGCTGCGCGCAGAGGATCTGCTCGTCGAGCTCGGCGGTGTGGCGATCGAGCGCGTCGATGACGTGCAGCGGCTGATGCGCAGCGAAGCGATCGGCCAGGCGATCCTCGCTCGGGTAATCCGGAGCGATCGATGGCTCGACCTCGAGCTGTCCCCGGTTGAGCTGGTGGAATAAGCGGCGGTGGAGTAGCTACACTGGCGATCGGCGCCAGGGTGGCGTATGTAGACACGCCCGTAACCTGGCGCCGTACTGAAAGACAACTACCGTACGGGAAGCGCCTATATGGCCCGTGGAGATGTCCGAATCGCTGCGACTCTCGCGTGTGAAGAGTGCAAGCGCCGGAACTACCAGACGAATAAGAGCAAGCGGAACAATCCTGAACGGCTCCAGCTGCGCAAGTACTGCCGCTGGTGCAGGTGCCACACGGCGCACCGCGAGACGCGCTAGCAGGCCTGGCAGGCCGTGGCTCGCAACCGCAAACGAGCGAAGGAGCGGCGCGCGCGCAGGCCGCAGAGCGCGCCCGTGGCCGCACGGACCGGGCTTGAGCAGGACGCTGCGCCTGATCCGATCGAGCACGCCGCGCCAGACGTCGAGCTCGCCGAGGCTCAGCTGGCGCTGGGGCGCCCGGAGCTCACGGAAGCCGAGGAGGCGCAGGCGGAAGAGAATGCTCGCGAATTCGAAGAGGAGGCCGAGGAAGCGTCCGAGGAAGCGTCCGAGAACGGCGGCGGAGAGGCGGGCGCCGAAGTCATCGCCCCCGCCGCTGCGACTCCGGCGCCTGAGCACCGCGGCCACCTCGGCACCCGCATCGTCCACTTCCTGCGAGGAAGCTGGCGCGAGCTACAACGAGTACAGTGGCCGGATCGTCGGCAGGTGATGCAGGCCACTGGGGTCGTGATCGGGTTTGTGATCGTGGCCGGCGTGTTCCTCGGCGTGGCGGACTTCCTCTCCACGCACTTGATGAATTACATCCTCACAGGGCATTTTAAATAAGCAATGTTTCGCTGGTACGTCGTAAATACATATTCCGGCCACGAGAACAAGGTCAAGCACAATCTCGAGCACCGCGTCGTGTCGCTCGGGCAGCAGCGTGCTGTGCGCCAGATCGTCGTGCCGACGGAGTCAGTCTCCGAGATGAAGGACAACCAGAAGGTCACCGTCGAGAAGCGGACGATGCCGGGATACGTGCTCGTCAACATGGATCTCAACGAGGATTCCTGGACGCTGGTCAAGGGCACCCCCGGCGTGACCGGATTCGTCGGTGCCTCGAACGAGCCGGTTCCGCTGACCCAGGCAGAGGTCGATCGCCTGCTGCATCAGGAGACGGCGGAGCGGCCGCGTAGCCGCGCGCAGTTCTCGATCGGCGAGTCGATCAAGGTGATCTCAGGTCCCCTGTCAGACTTCTCCGGTGAGATTTCAGAAGTCAACGAAGACGCGCAGCGCCTCAAGGTGCTCGTGTCGATCTTCGGCCGGGAAACGCCGGTCGAGGTCGGGTTCGATCAGGTGAAGAAGATCTAAGGCTCATGGCAAAAAAGGTATTGACTCACATCAAGTTGCAGGCGGTTGGCGGCCAGGCGAGCCCGGCGCCGCCGGTCGGTCCCGCGCTCGGTCAGCACGGCGTCAACATCATGGAGTTCGTGAAGGCGTTCAACGCCCAGACCCAGAGCGACACCGGCACCGTGATCCCGGTGGTGATCACGGTCTACGAGGATCGCACGTTCACGTTCATCACCAAGAGCCCGCCGGCGGCCGTCCTGATCAAGCAGGCGATCTCGCTCGAGAAGGGCTCGGCGGAGCCCCACCGGGACAAGGTCGGCACGATCACGCAGGATCAGCTGCGTCAGATCGCGGAGAAGAAAATGAAAGATCTGAACGCCAATGACGTCGACGCCGCTGCGAAGATCATCGCCGGCACGGCGCGCTCGATGGGCGTGGAGGTAGTATGAAGCGAGCCGTGAGGGCGAGCAGCGTCATCAGAACGCGGGCCCGGACGGCCCGCGGAGGTACCCGATGAAGCACGGTAAGACGTACGAGGATGCTAAGCAGCGATTCGACCGCGAGCGGGAATACCAGCCTGCGGAGGCGATCGCGCTGGTCAAGCAGCTCGCGCGCGTGAAGTTTGACGAGTCCGTCGAGGTCCACGTGCGCACCGGGCTGAACGTCCGTCACGCCGATGAGCAGCTGCGCGGCACGATCGCGCTGCCGAACGGACTCGGCAAGGACGTCAAGATTGCCGTCTTCGCGCAGGGCGACAAGGCACGCGAGGCCGAGGAGGCGGGCGCCGATGTGGTTGGCGCCGAGGACCTCGCCGAGAAGGTCCAGAACGGCTTCACCGACTTCGACGTCGCGATCGCGACGCCTGACCTGATGCCGATCGTCGGCCGGCTCGGTCGGATTCTTGGACCGGCCGGCAAGATGCCGAACCCCAAGGTCGGCACGGTGACGATGGACGTGGCCAAGGCGGTGCAGGAGTCCAAGGCCGGCAAGGTCGAGTACCGGACCGACCGCCACGCGATCGTTCACCTCGTGATCGGCAAGCGCAGCTTCGAAGAGCTGCGGCTGCTCGAGAACTATGCGGCCGTGATCGACGAGCTGATCCGTGTTAAGCCGTCCGCCGCGAAGGGCCGCTACATTCGCTCGGTCACCGTCGCGAGCACGATGGGCCCGGGCGTGAAGGTTGATCCATCCCGTACGCGCGACATCGTCGGGGAGCCCGTCGCGGCGTAGACTTACGCGAACTTCCAAAGAGAGCCAAGCCCAAGACCTCCGGCCGCACGAGCGTGTAAGTCCGGGGCAGGCGGAGCCTCGAGGTCCGCGAGCCGCATCGCTGGCTTATGGTTTCGACGCCCGCCCTTGTGCGGGCGTTTCTGTTGAAAAAGGAACCGAATGAACCGAGACCAAAAAGCCGCAGTCGTAGACGAGATCGCCGAGCAGATCAAAGCTGCCGAGGCGATCTTTGCCGTCGACTATCGAGGGCTGACCGTGTCAGCAGACGGCCGACTTGCGCGCGAAGCTGCGGGACGCAGACGCTCGGTTCCGGATCGTCAAGAACTCGCTCTCGGAGCGTGCTGCCGACAAGGCGGGTGTCGAGGCGTTGAAGCCGATGCTCGTTGGTCCGACGGCGCTGACGCTCGTCCATGGGGACGCGGCGCTGGCGGCGAAGGCGCTGAACGACACCGCCAGGGCGCTGAACGTCATCGAGTTCAAAGGTGGCCTGCTGAACGGCAGCACCCTGACCGCGGACGACGTCCGGTCGATCGCTCGCCTGCCCTCGCGTGACGTGCTCAACGCGCAGCTGGTCGGCACGATCGCCGCGCCGATCACGGGGCTGGTCCGCACCCTCAACGCGATGATCCAGGGCATCGCGATCCAGCTGCAAGGCGATCGCTGATATGGACCCACCCGTCCTGGCCGCCGGCGAGCCGCCCGCGGCTGTCCAGTCGGCACTGGAGCCGGAGGCGGCTGCTGAGCCTGAGCCTGAGCCTGAGCCTGATGCGGGCAGCTGAGCCTGAGCCTGAGCCCGCGGCGGCAGCGGAGCCCGAGGCGGCAGCGGAGCCCGAGCCCGAGCCCGAACCCGCCGCCGAGCCTGAGGCCGCGCCACAGGAACCTGAACAACCTGAAGAAGACGCCGCGTCGGACGCGGCATCGTCCGACGAATAAGGAGGAACAATGGCCACTACCGAAGAGTGGATTGAGGAACTGAAGAGCATCTCGGTGCTCGAGCTGTCCGAGCGGATCAAAGCGCTCGAGGAGGCATTCGGCGTGTCGGCGACGGCGATGATGGCGCCGGCGGCTGCTGCGGGCGCGGGCGACGGCGGCGGCGAGGCCGAGGAAGAGCAGAGCACGTTCGACGTGATGCTGAACGCGGCCGGCGACAAGAAGATCCAGGTGATCAAGGTCGTGCGCGCGGCCACAGGACTCGGCCTGAAGGAGGCCAAGGCCCTCGTCGACGAGGCACCCAAGCCCGTCAAGGAAGGCATCGACAAGGCCGAGGCCGAGAAGCTCAAGGCCGAGCTCGAAGAGGCCGGCGGAGTCGTCGAGTTGAAGTAGCCGGCTGTCCGGATGGGGGTGGTCGTGTTCACGAAGCAACTCGCGGTGGGTTCAACGACCACCCTCTAACGTGTCGCAAGCCGCGGCGATCGCAGTACGAGTGCCACGAGCGTGGCCATGCACATGGCTGAGACGATGGCCAGCGGGACCGCGTCCCCAGCCGCCTTGGCCACGGCGCCGCCGGCGCCCGAACCCATGATCTGACCGCCGGCCCACGCCAGGTTCATCAGCGCCGCGGCGAGGCCCTGGTCGAGCCCGCGGTGTTCCGCGGCATCCGAGAGCATCGCCATCGCCGGGGCCCAGAATGCTCCGAGCGCGGCCGCGATCGCGACCACCAGGACGCCAAGCAGCGCCGGCGTCGTCGGCAGCGTGAAGCACAGCAGCAGTATTGCCGCGCCCGCCAGACCGAAGCGCAGAGGCACCAGCCGCCCACGCCGGTCAGAGATCCGCCCGATCATCGGACTGATCACGGCCTCGACGGCGGCTGCCACCAGGAATGCGGCTCCGACCGCCACCGCGCTGCCACCCAGGCCGTGGATGCGCAGCGGTGCCAGCACGTTCATCGCTCCCGAGGCCACTGCCGGCAGCGCGACGAGCCACATGCCGGTCAGTACGGCCGGACTGCGAAGTGCGTCGCGGACGTGCCGGACCCCCTGCTCGGATGAAACGTGGTGCGATGGCAGCCGGCGGGCCGCGAAGATCAACGCGACCGCCACGACGACGACAGCGCTGAACGCCGGGCCCCGCCCGGCGGCCGTCGCGACGGTTCCGATCAGCGGTCCGAACAAAGCGCCGCCGATCGCCGCCCCGAGTGCGCTGCCGATCAACGCGCCGCGGCGTTCCGGAGGCGTTTCGGCCGCGATCCACGCGATCCCGCCCGCCCATGAGCAGGCGCCGCCGACGCCTTCGACCAGTCGAGCGATGTCGAGCAAGACGACGTTGTCGAGAAACCCGAACGCGAGCGTCGAGCATGCAAGCAGGGCGAGGCCCGTACACACGGCGCTCTTTGGACCGGCCCGCGCCGCGAGCACGCCGCCGGGCAGCGACCCGAGCAACGTTCCGAGCGGATAGCTCGCGGTCATCACGCCGGCGGACAGCTTCGACAGGTGGAGCTCGTGCGCCAGCGCCGGGAGCAGCGGGGCGATTGCGGCGTAGAACATCGTGTCGACGAACACGACGGCACCGATAACAAGCACCAGCTGGCGCTCGGTGCTCCTGGTTGCGATGGCCACGTCCGGCACCGTAATGGCTGCCGCGCCGCTCAGGTCAAGCGCCCAGCGTCTCCACGAGCCGCTTTCGCGCACCTTGACCGGAAAGACCAAGCTTCGCGTAGGCCCGGCCGGCGAAGAAGAAGCGCCGGTAGCGGGCCCCGGCCGGGCGAAGAATGCCAATTCACAGGCAGGGGGTGCCTGTGAATTGGCATTCTTCGCTCGCGCGGGCCACCGACGGGGCCGGTTGTGAACGTTCCGTGAATTCGGGTGCGTCCGCAGAGGGTCTCGTCAAGTTGGCCACGGCGCTTGCCCAAGTCCCGATTTCCCCCTACACTGCCCCGGTCAGCCAATAGTCGTAGCCGCCCGAACAGAACGCGGCACCGCGCCACATACGCGGTTGCCGAGGGGCGGGGTCCGTGAGAGCTGACGGTCCTGCACAGGGCACCAATGCCGTGTGCTATCTTTGCTGGTCGCGCTCCTTGGGAGCCGGTGCCGCGGCATCGGGGTCGCCGGAGCCTCATGGGCGCTGCTTTAGCCTCCCTCTCGACCGCACCGAGGAGTCGCCGTCTTGGCAACCGCTCACGCCCCCCGGACGCGCCGGAGTTTCGCGCGTCTGAACAAGATCCTTGAAGTCCCCAATCTGATTGACATTCAGCGCAAGTCGTTTGCGTGGCTGACTGATACCGATGGTGGTGGTCTGCGTGAGACGATCGATGACATCTCGCCGATCGAGGACTACACCGGAAACCTCGCCGTGTCGTTCGGCGCATTCACCTTTGACGAGCCCGTCGCGAGCCTGGAGCAGTGCCGCGAGAAGGATCTGACCTACGCGCGGCCGCTGACGGTGACTGTCGCGTTCATCAACCGGGAGACCGGTGAGATCCGCGAGCAGTCGGTGTTCATGGGCGATTTCCCGTGGATGACAGATCGCGGCACGTTCATCATCAACGGCACCGAGCGCGTCGTCGTGACGCAGCTGGTGCGCTCGCCGGGCGCCTACCTGATGGAGCCGAAGGATCGCGAAAAGCAGGTCTTCATCGCGAATCTGATGCCCGCTCGTGGCTCGTGGCTCGAGCTCGAGATCGACAAGAAGGGTCGCGTCTACGTCCGGATCGACCGCAAGCGCAAGCTGCCGGTCTCGGTCCTGCTGCGGGCGATGGGCTACGCAAGCGACGAAGAGATCCTCAACCTGTTCGACAACTCGCTGTACATCCGGATGACGCTCGACGCCGACGCCGAGATGACGCGCACTGAAGAGGGCGCACTGATCGAGCTGTTCAAGAAGCAGCGCCCTGGCGAGCCGCCGTCGATCGACGCGGCGCGAGCGCTGCTGCATCAGTTGTTCTTCGACCCCAAGCGCTACGACCTCACGCGCGTCGGGCGCTACAAGCTGAACTCGCGGCTCGGGCTCGACATCGACCTCGAGACCCGCACCCTGACCCACGACGACATCATCGCGCTGGTCCGCGAGCTGGTCTCGCTGCCGCGACTGCTCGGGATGCCCGAGGAGCCCGACGAGGAGATCAAGGACTTCGCCGCCGAGGCGGTGACGATGCCGCGCGAGCCGATTCAGGATCACCTCGACGAGTACGAGCACTTCGGCAACCGCCGGCTGCGCACCGTCGGTGAGCTGATCCAGGAGGCCTTCCGGATCGGCCTGTACCGGATGGAGCGGGTCGTGCGCGAGCGCCTCACGACCGAGGACGCCGACACGATCACGCCGCAGACGATCGTCAACATCCGCCCGGTCGTGGCGGCGCTGAAGGAGTTCTTCGGCTCCAGCCAGCTGTCGCAGTTCATGGACCAGACGAACTCGCTGGCGGGGCTCAGGCACAGGAGAAGGCTCTCCGCGCTTGGTGCGGGCGGCCTGACCCGTGAGCGCGCCCCGATCGAGGTCCGCGACGTGCACCCGACCCACTACGGCCGGATGTGCCCGATCGAGACCCCGGAAGGCCCGAACATCGGGCTGATCGGGTCGCTGTCCTCCTACGCCGAGATCTCCGAGCACGGGTTCGTCACGACCCCGTACCGGATCGTCAAGCACGGCAAGGTCACCGATGAGATCGTGCACCTCGACGCCACGCAGGAGGAGGAGCAGCTGATCGCGCAGGCGAACACGCCTGCCGACGCCGACGGCAACCTCACCGGCGACGAGATCCTGTGCCGGACGCAGGCCGGTCAGTACGTGACGGCGACGCCGGAGCAGGTCGACCTGATCGACGTCTCGCCCGAGCAGATCTGGTCGATCACGACGGCGATGATCCCGTTCCTGGAGCACGACGACGCCAACCGCGCGCTGATGGGCTCGAACATGCAGGCCCAGGCAGTGCCGCTGCTGGTCACCGACGCGCCGCTGATCGGCACCGGGATGGAGCGCCGCGCGGCGATCGACACCGGTGATGTCGTGATCGCGGATTCGATCGGGACGGTGTCCTACGTCGACGCCGAGCAGATCGTCGTCGACCGCAGCGAAGGCGGTCAGGACGAGTACGAGCTCCAGAAGTTCATGCGCTCAAACCAGGGCACGCTGATCCACCAGAAGCCAATCGTCGACGTCGGCGTCAGCGTCGCCGCCGGTGACGTGCTCGCGGACGGCTCGGCGACCGACTCGGGTGAAATGGCGCTCGGCAAGAACCTGCTGGTCGCCTTCATGTCCTGGGAGGGCTACAACTTCGAGGACGCGATCATCCTCTCCAAGCGCCTCGTGCAGGACGACGAGCTCACCTCGATTCACATCGAGGAGTACGAGATCGACGCCCGCACGACAAAGCTCGGCGACGAGGAGATCACCCGCGACATCCCGAACCGCTCGGAGGAGTCGCTGCGCAACCTCGACGACCGCGGCATCGTCCGGATCGGAGCCGAGGTCGCGTCCGGTGACCTGCTCGTCGGCAAGGTGACGCCAAAGGGCGAGACCGAGCTGACGGCCGAGGAGAAGCTGATCCGTGCGATCTTCAAGGAGAAGGCGCGCGAGGTTCGCGATACCTCGTTGAAGGTGCCCCACGGTGAGGGTGGCGTCGTGATCGACGTCAAGACCTTCAGCCGCGACGAGGGCGATGACCTGCCTCCGGGAGTCAACGACCTGGTGCGCGTGTTCGTGGCCAAGAAGCGCAAGATCGCCGAGGGCGACAAGCTCGCCGGCCGTCACGGCAACAAGGGCGTGATCTCGAAGATCGTCGACGTGCAAGACATGCCGTTCATGGAGGACGGCACGCAGGTCGACGTGATCCTCAACCCGCTCGGCGTGCCGAGCCGGATGAACCTCGGGCAGGTGCTCGAGACGCACCTCGGATGGGTCGCGGCCAAGGGCTGGTACGACGATGGCTCGGAGGCGCGCAACAACGCCGCCAACGGCGGAAACGGCAAGGTCTACGTGGCCACGCCTGTGTTCGACGGCGCGACGGTCGCGGACGTCGACGAAGCGCTGGTGCGCTGGCAGGACGAGCACGAGGGCCGGATCCGGATGGACGTTGACAAGAACCGCCGTGAGGGTGAGCAGGCGTCGGGGAAGGTCACGCTGTTCAGCGGCCGCACCGGCGAGCCGTTCGAGGAGCAGGTGACGGTCGGGTACATGTACATCCTCAAGCTGTTGCACCTCGTCGACGACAAGATCCACGCTCGCTCGACAGGCCCGTACTCACTCGTCACGCAGCAGCCGCTGGGCGGCAAGGCCCAGTTCGGTGGCCAGCGTTTCGGCGAGATGGAGGTGTGGGCACTGGAGGCATACGGCGCCGCCTACACCCTCCAGGAGATGCTGACGATCAAGTCCGACGACACTGTCGGTCGCGTGAAGGCGTACGAGGCGATCGTCAAGGGCGAGAACATCGCCGAGCCCTCGATCCCGGAGTCGTTCAAGGTCCTGCTCAAGGAGATGCAGTCGCTGGCGCTTGACGTCAACGTCGTCTCCGAGGAGGGCGAGCGTGCCGAGATGCGCGAAGAGGACGACGACCTGCTGCGAGCAGCCGAAGAGCTCGGCATCGATCTCTCTGGCGTGCGCGCCACCGACGGCGCGGCCGCCGACGAGACGGTCGAGCACGAGGGCGAGACGGTCGAGGCCTCCGAGGAGGAGACCGAGGAGGAGGATCCCGATCTCGAGCCCGGCGAGGAGATCGAGGAAGAGGACTTCGCCACCGAGGTTGACCCGATGATCGACGAGGACATCCCCGCCGGCGAGGCCGAAGGTGTGCTCGAGGAAGAGGAGGCTTGATGCGACGGACCGCAAGCCTCCCGCCCACAGCCACGCTGAACCACTTTTCTAAGAAGGAATCACTTTGATCGATATCAATAACTTCGACGCCATCGAGATTGGCCTCGCCAGCTCCAAGCAGATCCGTGCCTGGAGCTCGGGTGAGGTAACCAAGCCGGAGACCATCAACTACCGCACGCTCAAGCCGGAGAAGGATGGGCTCTTCTGCGAGCGCATCTTCGGTCCGACGAAGGACTGGGAGTGTTACTGCGGCAAGTACAAGCGTGTTCGTTACAAGGGGATCGTGTGCGAGCGCTGCGGCGTCGAGGTGACCCGCTCGAAGGTTCGCCGCGAGCGCATGGGCCACATCGACCTGGCCGCGCCGGTCAGCCACATCTGGTTCTTCAAGGGCGTGCCCAGCCGGATCGGCTACCTGCTCGACATGGCGCCCAAGGAGCTCGAGAAGGTCCTGTACTTCGCCGCGTCGATGGTGACGTGGGTCGATGACGAGGCCCGGGCGAAGGACGTCGAGTCGCTCGAGGGTGAAGTCCTGAAGGTGCTCGACTCCTACGCGGCGGAGAAGGAAGAGCGCGTGCTCGAGCTGAAGGAGTCGCTCGCACGGCGCGAGCAGCACCTCGAGACCGCCAAGACCGGCCGCGACTTCTCCGACGAGGACCACCTGTGGGCTGAGACGCTGGAAGTCAACGTCGCCAAGCTGTCCGATGACGAGCGCGAGAAGATGCTCAAGGAGCTCCGCAAGAGCTTCCAGGCCGACATCGACGACACCGAGGCCTACATCGAGGACGCGGCCGAGCGCATGCGTCAGGTGTGGGAGCTGTTCAAGACGATGAAGCCCAAGGACGTCGTCAACGACGAGACGACGTTCCGTGAGCTCAAGGACCGGTTCGGTTCCCCGTACGGGTTCGGCGAGTACTTCCGTGGCGGCATGGGCGCCGAGGCGGTGCGCGACCTGCTCCAGCAGGTCGATCTCGAGGCCGAGGCCGCGGACCTGCAGGAGCAGGTCAAGACCGCCAAGGGTCAGAAGCAGGCGCGCGCGGTCAAGCGGCTGAAGGTCGTCTCCGCGTTCATCCACTCGGGCAACAAGCCGGAGATGATGATCCTCGAGGCGGTGCCCGTGATCCCGCCGGAGCTGCGCCCGATGGTCCAGCTCGACGGCGGCCGGTTCGCCACCTCGGACCTCAATGACCTCTACCGCCGCGTGATCAACCGCAACAACCGCCTGAAGCGGCTGCTCGACCTCGGCGCGCCCGAGATCATCGTCAACAACGAGAAGCGGATGCTTCAGGAGGCCGTCGACGCGCTGTTCGACAACGGCCGCCGCGGCCGTCCGGTCACGGGTCCGGGCAACCGCCCGCTGAAGTCCCTCAGCGACATGCTCAAGGGCAAGCAGGGCAGGTTCCGTCAGAACCTGCTGGGCAAGCGCGTGGACTACTCCGGCCGTTCGGTGATCGTCGCCGGGCCGTCGCTGCGGCTGCACCAGTGCGGTCTGCCGAAGCTGATGGCGCTCGAGCTGTTCAAGCCGTTCATCATGGCGCGGCTGGTCGAGCGCAAGTCAGCGCAGAACATCAAGGCGGCCAAGAAGATGGTCGACTCGATGATTCCCGAGGTGTGGGACGTGCTCGAGGAGGTCATCCACGAGCATCCGGTGCTGCTCAACCGCGCGCCGACGCTCCACCGCCTGGGGATCCAGGCGTTCGAGCCGGTGCTGGTCGAGGGCAAGGCGATCCAGGTCCATCCGCTCGTCTGCCACGCGTTCAACGCCGACTTCGACGGTGACCAGATGGCGGTCCACCTGCCGCTGTCGGCCGAGGCGCAGGCGGAGGCGCGGATCCTGATGCTGTCCGCCAACAACATCCTCTCGCCCGCCCACGGGGCACCGCTCGCGACGCCGACGCAGGACATGGTCCTGGGCGCCTATTACCTCACCTATGGTCCGGACGCCGTCGCGCTCGCGAAGCTCGATCCGGCGAGCTGCGAGCCGCGCCCGCATGTGTACCGCACCGCCCAGGAGGCGGAGTGGTCATACGAGCACGGCGTGACCAAGCTCCACGACCTGGCGGAGTACCGCCCGCTCGGCATGGAGGGCGGCCACGTGCTGACCACGGTCGGCCGGATCATCTACAACGACAAGATCGAGCGGGCACTCGAGCAGGCGCTCGGGGACGAGTTCGACCACAACGCCTACGAGTTCATCAACCGCTCGATGAAGAAGAAGGACACCACGAAGCTGGTCGACGACCTCGTTCAGGCGTACGGCGCTCCGACGATCTCGATGGTGCTCGACGCGTTCAAGGACATCGGCTTCCACTACGCCACCCAGGCGGGGGTCACGATCTCCAAGAACGACGTGCAGACGCCGCCGTCAAAGCCGGAGATCCTTGCCCGCTACGACGCGCAGCTGGCAACGATCGAGGCCCAGTACGACGAGGGCGAGATCACGCAGGAGGAGCGCCACGAGGCGGTCACCGGGCTGTGGGATCGGGCAACGAACGAGGTCGGAGAGGCGCTGTACGAGCACCTCGATGAGCTGAACCCGATCTTCATGATGGCCAACTCGGGTGCTCGCGGATCGTTCTCGCAGATCCGGCAGCTCGCCGGGATGCGCGGCCTGATGGCCAACCCGAAGGGGGAGATCATCCCGCGTCCGATCAAGGCCAACTTCATGGAAGGCCTGACCGTGCTCGAGTACTTCATCTCGACGCACGGTGCGCGCAAGGGACTCGCCGACACGGCGCTTCGCACCGCGGACTCCGGTTACCTGACGCGGCGACTGGTGGACGTGGCGCAGGACGTGATCATCCGCCAAGAGGACTGCGGCACGCAGGAGTCGATCCAGATGCCGGTGTCCAAGCTCGAGGTCGATCCGGAGAGCCGGCGCTTGCGGCCGACCGCTGAGCCGAACGACAACCTGATCGGGCGTGTCGCGGCCGAGGAGATCGCGACCAAGCGCGGCCGGGTGATCGTCGAGAGGGGCAAGGAGATCGACCGGGCGGAGCTCGCCGATCTGTACGAGGCGTGGGAAGAGGAAACCCAGAAGGGCACGGTCATCCACGTCGCGGTGCGCTCCGCGCTCAAGTGCGAGGCGCCGACCGGCCTCTGCCAGGCGTGCTACGGGCGGTCGCTGGCGACCGGCAAGCTCGCGCAGATCGGTGACGCGGTCGGGATCATCGCCGCGCAGTCGATCGGCGAGCCTGGCACGCAGCTGACGATGCGTACGTTCCACACCGGCGGCGTCGCCGGCGCGGACATCACGCACGGTCTGCCGCGCGTCGTCGAGCTGTTCGAGGCCCGCAAGCCGAAGGGCCTGGCGAAGATCGCCGAGGACGGCGGCGTCGTGTCGATCGAGGACACTGACAAGGCGAAGACCGTCGTGATCACCGATGACGCCGGCGAGGAGCATCGTTACACCTTCCCGGTGCGAACGATCCTCTACGTCAGCGCGGGACAGAAGCTCGAGAAGGGCGCTCAGCTCAACGAGGGTTCCCTGTATCCGCACGAGCTGTTGGCGATTCGCGATCGGACCGAGACCGAGCTGTACCTCGTTCGCGAGGTCCAGGAGGTCTACAAGTCCCAGGGCGTGGACATCAACGACAAGCACATCGAGCTGATCGTGCGCCAGATGATGAAGAAGGTCCGGGTCGACCAGAAGGGCGACACCGACCTGCTTCCCGGCCAGTTCGTCGACCGGTTCGATTACGCCCGCACGAACCAGGCCGTGATCGACTCCGGCGGTGAGGCGGCGCAGGCCGAGGAGATCATCCTCGGGATCACGAAGGCGTCGCTCAACACCGACTCGTTCCTGTCGGCCGCATCCTTCCAGGAGACAACGAAGGTCCTCACCGACGCTGCGCTGGAAGGCAAGATCGACCGCCTGAACGGGCTCAAGGAGAACGTCATCATCGGCAAGCTGATCCCGGCCGCGACCGGGCTCAAGCGTTATCGCCGGATCGAGATCGAGCCGTCCGAGCCACTCCCTCGCGGGATGGACGAGGTCGGCCTGCTCGATCACGACGATCTCGCGGCCGAGCTCGGCCTGGCGGACGGCGAGTCGCTGACCGGCTTTGCCGGCGGGATCGAGCCCGACCTCTCAGATCTCGAGGAGATCGGTCACGGCGGCTCGTCACTCGGCTTCGCCGAGGAGCTGGCGGACCTCGATCTGCCGACGGAGAACGGCGGCCCCGGCGGATCCGACGACGACTAAGGATCCAGCAACCGGTTTGGCACCCGGGCCGTCTCGCCGACACGGCGGGGCGGCCCGGCGCGTTTAACTGTTTCATAGAGTTTCGGGAAAGTACTGAGGACAAAATTCGCGCAACCTGTACCATTGGGGGTGGTTCGTAGGGAAGCTGGGTTACTCGGCGTGTGCTGAGCCAGGGATGGTTCGGCAAACGTGGACAGGAAGGATGCCTGTTATATGAGTGGCCTCGAGGCAGTGCTCGCCGTCTTCGGCGCCAGTGGTGCGCTGTTGGCGATCGTCGCATTGTGGCGGGGCGCCTGTCGTACGCAGGAGGCTGTGGAGGAGGCTGTCGCCGAAGAGCGCCGTCGGCTTGCGCGCGACCTGCACGACGGCCTCGCGCAGGATCTCGCGCTGATCGCTTTGCACGGTGACCGGATGGCGCGGGAACTTGGTGCCGAGCATCCGCTGGCGCTGGCTGCACGTCGAGCGATCGCGGCCTCGCGCGGGACGATCGCGGACCTGGCGGCGATGGATGCTCGCACGACGGCTCAAGCGCTCGAGCGGGTGGCCGCGGAGCTTGCGCAGCGTCACCACGTGCAAGTGACGGTGCGCGCGGATGAGACCCCGATCAAAGGTCGCGAACGCGACGCGCTCGTGCGGATCGCCCGGGAGGCGATTGTCAACGCGATCCAGCACGGCCAGGCCCGGGAGGTGGTGGTCTCGTTGCAAGCGTGTGGGCGTCAGCTCGTGCTGTCGATCGACGACGATGGGCGGGGGATCGACAAGCATGGGGATGACGAGCCTGGCCGCGGGTTTGGCATGCCGGCGATGCGCGAGCGGGCGCAGCTGATTGGTGGACACCTCGTCGCCAAGCCGCGTGAACTGGGAGGCACGCGGATCGAGGTGTCGGTCCGGTGAACGTGCGCGGTGAACAGGCCCAGGCTGCTGCTTGTCGGTCACGCGGCAACGTGTGCCTTCGGGATGGCTTGAAGCCGATACGTCCGGGCGCTGGCTTGCGGCCGCCGATACTCGTCAAATGCGAGCGATCGTGAACAGGGCGCTGACCGTACGGCCGGCGCGGCCGTTCACGGTCGGCGTCACGTCGAGGCGGTACATGCCCCGCGCGAGCCGCACACCGGGAATCCCGGTGAACCGGAAGCTGTTGCGTCCGGCGCGATCGGTGCGCACGAAGCGAGCAACCACGACGTAGCGGAAGCAGGTGGCCTTGTGCCGATCGACGCCCTGCTTGAGCCCGGTGCACCGTCGATGCCTGAAAGTGCCTCCCTCACGCGCGAGCACTGTGAAGGTCGAGCGCGCGGGGGTCGTGTCGGCATAGGCGATCGTCGTACCGGTTGACGGACGCCTTAAGGCGTGGCTCCGATGGAGGGTGAGTGTGAATGTGTTGGGGGAGATCTTCAGCCCACTGATCGCGGGTGACACTCGCGGCGCGCCACCGGTGTGATTACCGGATCCGCCCGTCGGAGCCGAGCCCTGCCCGCCAGTCCCAGCTCCGGCGGTCGGGCCCGTCCCGGGTCCCTGCGGCTGGCCGCCTGCCGGCCCCGTCTGATTGGCAGGTGGCTGCTCGGGCTGAGTGAACATGCTCTGAACGTCGGTCGCCGATAGCGCGGTGTTCCACACGCTCACCTCGTCGATCGCACCCGAGAACGTGTGCTGGCTGCAGCCCGGGTAGTCGCCGATGAAGAAGTCGTTGGAGTCGGGCAGCAGGTACTCGAGCCCTCCGCTATGCGCCGCTCCGGAGCCGAAACCGTTCAGCGGGTCTGATCTCGGATCAGGCCTGAAGCGGCGTGGGGATTGGCTGCCCGTGTTGATGGGCGGTGATCGCGTCAGCGAGGTAGGTATGGAGGCGGCGACCCTGGAGGCGGCAGGTTTCGCGGATCGTCAGCAGCCGCGCGACGGCCCGGTTGCCGTGGTCGGTCTGGGTGCCGTAGCTTGTTTTGCGCCATATGACACCGTGGCGGAGCGCTCGCTCAGCGGTGTTGTTCGTGGCCGGGACACCGGCGACGCGGGTGAATGTCCAGAGCGCGTCGTAGCGCTCGAGCAGTCCGATGCAGAACCGGGCGGTCCGCTGGTCGTGGCCGCGGGCGCCTTGCTCAAGCAGGGTCTTGAGCTGTTCGCGGCAGGACGCAAGGTCGGCGCGGAGCGCGGTCAGGTCTTCGCGGTCACGTTCGGGTGCGCTGAGGATCGTGAACACGTCGGCGAGGCACCGCTGGAGCTTGTGGCCGAGGCGGCCCGACGCGCCGGCGCGCTCGCCCAACGCGACGAAATCGCGTAACAGATGAGCGAGGCACAACTGGCGAGGGTGTCAGTTCTTCCGTGTAAGCTGACTGTTTGATAGTAACAGTTACTCCTTCTCGTGTGTCAAGTAGTGACAGTCAGGTTCAGTTGTCGGGGATGCGGTCACCGAACTCGATTTTGAACGCGGCCAAGGCGGCTGGCCAGTTGAACACTCGCTTCCATTTGGTCTCGGCTTTGGTGATCGCGAGGTAGATCAGCTTGCGGGCGGCGTCCTCGGTCGGGAAGTGCCCGCGGGTCTTGATGATCTTCCGTGTCTGGCGGTGTAGGGCTTCGATCGAGTTGGTGGTGTAGATCACGCGGCGGACGTCGGCGGGGTAGGCCAGGAACGGGGTGATCTGCTCCCAGTGCTCGAGCCAGCTGGCTGAGATCATCGGGTAGCGGTGATCCCATTTCTCGGCGAACGCTGTGAGCTCGTCTGCGGCGTGCTCGGCGTCGACGGCGGTGTAGATCTTGCGCAACTCGGCGGCGAGCGGTTTGCGGTCCTTGTAGGACACGAAGCGCAGGCTGGAGCGGACCTGATGCACCAGGCAGGTCTGGACGGTCGCGTGCGGGAAGGTCGCCTCGATCGCGTCCGGGAAGCCGGTCAGCCCGTCGACGCAGACGAACAGGATGTCGCCGACGCCGCGGGTCTTCAGATCGCTGAGAACGTGCAGCCAGAACCTCGCGCCTTCGGTCTGCTGGGACCACAGGCCGAGCACGTCACGCTCGCCGTCGAGGTTGACGCCCAGCGCCACGTAGCACGCCTGGTTTCGCACCGTATGCCCGTCGCGGATCTTCACGATCAGCGCGTCGAGATAGACGATCGGGTAGACACGCTCCAGCGGCCGGTTCTGCCACGCCTTCGCGTCGGCGAGCACCGTGTCGGTGATCTTCGAGATCAGATCCGGCGAGACCTCGGTCCCGTAGATCTCCGCGAGGTGCCCCTGGATCTCGCGGACCGTCAGCCCGCGGGCGTAGAGACTGATCACCTTCTCGTCGAACCCGACCCACCGGGTCTGACGCTTGCGGACGATCTGCGGCTCAAACGTGCCCTTGCGATCGCGCGGGGAGCGGATCCGCAGCGGTCCCTGATCGGTCAGGATCGTCTTTGACGGCTTGCCGTTGCGCGCGTTCCCCACACCACCGGGCGGCGCCTGATCGGGCTCATAGCCCAGATGCTCGCTCAGCTCCGCCTCCAACGCCCGGTTCAACAGCCGGCGCGTCAACTGCCCCAGCAGCCCGTCCGGGCCCGCGATCTCCTGCGCCGTGCTCGCGCCCGCCAGCAACGCATCAAGGACCTCGTCAGAGATCTCAAGCGGCTGCTCATCGACCCCCAGCCCACCCGGCAGTCCGGGCAACACCTCTCGCCGCTCGGCGGTTTCGGGTCGCTGCGCTCGCCCTGGGAGCTCGCTCCGCTCCTCGCTCGAACAAGAAATCAGATCTGGATGAATGGATGTAGATGCAGGCATGACCAGTCCTTTCGATCACGCTTACACGTTCCTCCGACACTCCCCAACTGGCGTTTGGAAGCGTCGATGTACAGGTAGACGGAGTAGCGGTCGCGCAGACCTTCGAGCAGGTCAACACCGAGCTCGCGTTCAACGACAACCTCGCCGCGTGCGACGGGCTGAGTGCCCGCAAGGACGCGCTCGACGAGCGGCTCTCGCACGTCGCGACCGACCCGGAGTTCTGGCCGATCGTCCGCCGCTTGCGTGCGTTCCGCAGGATCGACACGCTCTCGGCGCTCATCCTGGCGCTCGAGGTCTCAGACTTCACCCGCTTTCACCGCGCGGTGCAGCTCGGATCGTGGCTGGGGCTGGTGCCCTCCCGCGAGCAATCCGGCGAATCAGACGTGCATGGGTCGATCACCAAGACCGGCTCGAAGTACGCGCGGCGGATCCTGGTCGAGGCCGCATGGCATTACGCCCGCCCACCGAGGATCGGGCAGACGCTCTACGAGCGCCAGGAAGGGCTGCCCGACCATGTCCTGCAGATCGCACGACGCGCCCAGAGCCGCCTCTACCGGATCCACCGTCGGATGCGCGAGCGCAAGAAGCCCGGCAACGTGATCACCGTCGCGTGCGCACGCGAGCTCGCCTGCTTCCTCTGGGCCGCCGCGACTGCCCCATAAACCGTCCTGACAGCCCGCCCCCGCTCGGGTGGGGAGGCGCCGAGTGCATCAGCCGCCAGCGACCCCCGATCGGCCGGTGGATCCAACGAGGCGTCCAGCGCCCGCGCCCACCACAGGAAGTGAACCGCGATCACCTCCGCGCGAGATCGGAACCGCCGCCGCCACTCCCGCACCGTCTCCCCGGGCACCCCCAACCGCTCCCCGGCCCGGCGATACCCCTCCCGCCCCAGCGACAGCAGCGCCTCGCCGATCACATCCGCCACATAGACACGGCGCGCCAGACACACGTCCGGCAACAGCACGTGCGTCGTGCCGCAGCCCCGATCACGGCAGCGACCACGACGCGGCCGCAGCCAACGAACCCCTGAGTGCGTGCGGACCTGACGCAGCCGCGCGCAACCCCAGCCCCCAACACGCCGCCACCACAGCACGGGCACAACAAGCGGCCAGCAGCGAGATCCGCCTCGACCACAGCACGATCGTCTGAGACGATAAGCACGACGTCCTCCAACCGGCGTCACGAGGCCCCCTCGTCTCACCCCCATCAAGGTTTCGGCGAGGGGGCCCCAATCAACAGGATCACCACCATCCTGTCGCCCCCGGCGCCCTACCGCCGCCTCACATCACCACCCAACACGGCGCTCGACACCGGCGCCACCACCATCCAGCACTTCGCTCAACAACATTCAACGCTGCTCACTTGACACACGCCCCTCCATATGAGCACCGGAGTAGAGCCCGTGCGAGGCTGCAATACAGCTCATGGCGCCCTTCGCAACCAGGTATCGGTAGAAGCCCGGGTTCCCGGCGCGTTCGATCCACGCGCTCCCGCTGACCGCAGCAGTTGGTTCGAGGGAGGCATTGTCGACCACCTCGACACGACCGCTCTGGCCGTTGAACGAGAGGGCCGAGCCGATTCGTCCCGGCACCCACGTGGGTCCGACCATCGTCCCGTCGTTGCCGCGCCCCGAACTGTCGGCGGCGATCGAGCCACTGCCCTCATCGAGGTGCCACAGACCAACCAGGCTCGCGTCGGCGCCGGCGGACGATCCGGCGACGACCACGGCGAGCCGCAGAAGGAATGCCGCGATGACGCGCTTCGATTTCCCCTCGCTTTGCGGGCGCTGCTGTGTGGGGCTTTACAAACTGATCAACGTCGCCAGCCGCCGACGGCTTGCGCGGAATGTCACAAAATGACCTGATTAAGGGGGCGACGTGTCAGACATCAGCCGCGGGCGAGCGTCTGGATCAGCGAATGATCGTGAACGACGCGCTGACCGTGGCCCCGCGGTGGCGATTCGCGCTCGGGGTGACATCGAGGCGGTACTTCCCGGGCGCGAGCCTGAGCCCGCGGATCCCGGCGAAGCGGACCCGGTTACGCCCCGCGACGTCGGTGTGCGCGAAGCCGCCGACGCGTACGTACAACGTACAGCCAGTGGCGCGTGTGCTCGGCTTGG
Source organism: uncultured Solirubrobacterales bacterium (assembly GCA_963794285.1). Lineage (GTDB taxonomy): Bacteria > Actinomycetota > Thermoleophilia > Solirubrobacterales > Solirubrobacteraceae > Palsa-465. Next base: position 51,658 of record CAWCDS010000001.1, on the reverse strand, counting down.
TCGACGTCGAAGCGACGCATCGCCCGCGGAGCTTGACGCCCGAGCGGCGCCCGCGGAGCGCAAAGCTCGTGCGGGCCGCCTGGGAGTCGATGTAGCTGATCGTCGTACCGATCGCGCGTGCGAGCAAACGGCCACCCAGACGGCGGGGCGTCACCGGAGTTCCGCAGTTCGTAGGCATCTGAAAGGGTTCTGGAGCACGTTTTCCCTGCAAATCGCTGGGTGAGAGTCGCGAAGAGTCAAATCTTGTAGGCACACGCCTCGATTGGATTTTGCTTGTGGGTACGGGCGTCGCCGGGTATCGTGTAGGGGCATGTATCTGCGCGAGACCAAGCGGCGGAACGCGGACGGGAGCAGCGTCTCGTACCTGGCGCTGGCGCAGAACGAGCGCGACCCGAAGACCGGGGTGCCGCGCGCGCGGATCATCCACCGCTTCGGACGCGCCGATCAGGTCGACCGCGACGGGCTGGCGCGGCTGGTGCGCTCGATCAGCCGCTTCCTGGACCCGGGCGAGGCGGTCGCGGCGACCGCCTCGGGCGAGGTCAGCATCATCGAGTCGCGCGCGATGGGCTCGGCGTGGCTGGCTGACCGGCTGTGGGAGCGCCTTGAGATCGGCAAGACGATCATCAAGTGCGCCGGTGGCCGGCGGCTTGCGGGCGAGCGGGTGGAGCGCGCGATCTTCGCGATGGTCGCCAATCGCCTGTCGGTCAAGCCGCTCTCGAAGCTGGCCGGCTGCGACTGGGTCAGCGGAGCGGGCGTTCATCGAGGGGCTGGCCGAGGTCTCAGACGATGAGTGCTACCGGGCGATGGACTTCCTGCACGCCGCGCTTTCCGAGTTGCAGGAGCGGGTGTTCTTCACGGTCGCCAACCTGCTGGACCTCGAGGTCGACCTGCTGTTCTTCGACACCACCTCGACCTACTGGGAGACCGACCGCCTGCCCGACGAGCTCCAAGACAACGAGAACGAGCAACCCGGCAGTGACCTGATGGTGACAGTGACCTGGATGGTGACAGTGACCCGGAGCCGGTGCTTGAGGAGTCCGGCCGGCGGCGCTACAGCAAGCACAGCAAGGATCACCGCCCGGACCTGCCCCAAGTGGTGGTCGGGATGGCGGTCACCCGCCAGGGGATCCCGGTCAGGATGTGGACGTTCCCCGGCAACGCGTCTGATCAGGTGATCATCCGCAAGGTCAACGACGACCTGCGCGGCTGGAACCTCTCCCGCGTGATCTGGGTGCTGGACCGCGGCTTCACCTCCGAGCGCAACCGCCGCTACCTGCAACGCGCTGGCGGGCACTACATCGTCGGCGAGAAGCTCCGCGGAGACTCCAAGGAAGCGAACGCGGCGCTTGCGCGTCAGGGCCGCTACCAGACCGTCGAGGGGAACCTGCGCGTCAAGCAGGTCCGGATCGACGACGCCACCAACCGGGACCGGTTCGTGATCTGCCACAACCCCGAGCGCGCCGAGCGCGACCGCACGGTGCGCGAGCAGATCCTCGAGCGCCTGCGCCAGGAGATCCACCACGCCGACGGCCTTGCGCCGAGCAAGCGCGCAGAGCTCTACGGCGCACTGTCCACCAAGCCCGCCTACAAGCGCTTCCTACGCCGCACCCCGACCGGCAAGCTCCGGATCGACCGCGCAGCCGTCGCCAAGGAGGCCAAGCTCGACGGCAAGTTCCTACTGCGCACCTCCGATGAGAGCCTCACCCCCGCCGACCTCGCCCACGGGTACAAGGCGCTCTACGAGGTCGAGCGCGGCTGGCGCGACGTCAAGCACACGATCGACATGCGCCCCGCCTACCACCGCCGCGAGGACCGCATCGAAGCCCACGTCCAACTCTGCTGGCTCGCGCTGCTGCTGCTGCGCGTCGCCGAGACCGAGGCAGACGACACCTGGCGCAACCTCCGCAACGAGCTGGACCGCATGCACCTCGTCACGCTCGCCACCAGCGAGGGCACCGTCGCGCAGCGCACCGAGCTCACCCCCGGCCAGCGCCGCATCCTGGGCGCGCTCTCGCTGCCCGAGCCACCCCGGTTCTACGACTTCACCCCCGCCGCCGACTAGCCGCGGGCTGTAGACACACGGGCTCACCGCGCCGAAACCGGCGAAATCCCTGCTTACACGCCCTTTTCAGGCCAATCGTGTGCCTCGCTTCTGCGGAACTCCGGCGTCAGCGCGAATGCCGAAGGAGAGAGCCTCAGGCCGCGCAGTGCCGGGGGGTCTACGTGACGTCCGGTCGGGCCACCCGCGGGCCCGCCCGGAACCGTCGGGCCGGTGGGCGGCGCGGCCGCCCGGACTGCCCGCGGTCGAAGGGGTGGAGTTGGCCTGGTCAAACGCGGTCCGGACTTCGGTCGCACTTACCTGGTCCACCGCTATGCCGGTGGTTCCGTCCGACCCTGAGGCTTAAATGCCCTCCTGAGCAGGGCTTTTCAGCGGTTGTATGTGGCAACCGCGGCCCTGTCAGGAGGTCACCTGAACGGTGCACGATCAGCCGGACGTAATCCAGGGTCCCGCGAGCCTCGATCAGATCGCGGTTCGCTTCGATGAGCAGCGGTTGGTCAGCGACGCGGGGTTGCTGTTGACGGGGTCGCTGGCCGAGCGGTTGGGTGTCCAGCAGCTCGTGAACGACAGCGTGTCGCTCGACCCGAACGCGCCTGGCGCGGCGCTGCCCGGCCGCAAGGTGATGAGCCTGGTGCATGGGATGCTCGTCGGCGCTGACAGCATCGATGACATGAACGTGCTGCGCGCCGGGTCCACCGGCCTGGTGCTGGGGCATAGGGTGATGGCCCCGTCCACGTTGGGCACGTTCCTGCGCGCGTTCACGTTCGGGCATGTCCGCCAACTCGATCACGTCCTCGATGAGTCGCTTTGTCGGGCGTGGGAGGCGGGTGCCGGCCCGGCAGCTCAGCGGCTGGTGATCGATATCGACAGCTTCGTCGGGGAGGTCTACGGCTATCAGAAGCAGGGCGCGTCATACGGGTACACCAAGCAGCTCGGCTATCACCCGTTGGTGGCGATCGCTGCCGCGAGCGGCGAGGTGCTCCATATCCGTAACCGCAAGGGGAAGGCGAACACCCAGCGCGGGAACCCGAGGTTCGTGGATGAGCTGCTCGCCCGCGTCCGCCGCGCGGGCGCGAGTGGCACGATCCTGATCCGCGCCGACACCGGCTTTGAGAACCACAAGCTGTTCAAGACCTTCGACGCCCGCGGGGTGGAGTTCTCGATCGGCGTCAAGCAACGCAAGCCGATCCGCGCGCTGATCGAGCGGATCGACGACGCGGACTGGATCACGCTCGAGGACTATCCCGAGGACGGGGAGGCGCAGATCGCCGAGACCACGCTCCATGGTTGGAGGCTGATCGCGCGCCGCACCCGCCTCGTCGGCAAGCAAGCCGACCTGTTCCCCAACTGGCAGTACTTCGCGTTCGCGACCAACCGCGCCGAGCCGCTGCTGCTCGTCGAGGCCGAGCATCGCGAGCACGCCGTCGTCGAACTCGCGATCCGCGATCTCAAAGACCAAGCGCTTCAGCACTTCCCCTCCGGCAAGTTCGCCGCCAACAGCGCCTGGAGCGTGATCGCCGCGCTCGCGCACAACCTCGGACGCTGGACCAGCCAGATCGGCCTGCCCCACGACCGCACCCGCACCGCCGCCACCCGCCGGCACCGGCTGTTCCAAATCCCCGGGCGGCTGACGCGCACCGCCCGGCAATGGACACTGCGGATGCCCGCCCGCTGGCCCTGGCAACAAGACTTCGACGACGCGCTCACCCGCATCCGCGCGCTCCCCGCGCTCACCTGACCCCGCCCCCCCGGGGCACACCAACAAACGATCAGCGTCTCCGCCGACAACAGCCAGCAGGCCCCTGCCCGAAAACGACACCCCAACCGCAATAACGGGGCTCACGAACGCTCACACCGACACACCACAACCCCTAACACAGCTCGCGGCGCCACTACCGCTCACCAACCCACCGAATCAAACCGATCCGCGTCAACCCACGCCGCTATTCGGTGGATCCAGGCTTGTGCTCGTGCGAATACCTGGACCTCGTCGATCGTGCCGAGAAAGCTGTGCTCTTGGCAGCCGGGATAGTCCCCTATATACAGATCGTTGGAGTCGGGCAGCAGGTACTCGATTTGGCCCGCGTGGGGGCTGCCCGTGCCGATCTGTGTCCCGTCGACGAAAAGTCTGACGCTGCTGCCGTCAAAGGTGCCGACGACCATATGCCAGTGGCCATCCCAGACGTCGGTGCCGGCATCCGGCGACAGGGTGTACGACCTGCCACGTGATTTCGACACGTAGAAAGCCAGACCGCCGTTGGACCCGGAATAGATCGCGTAGGAGGCCGCGATGCATCCCGTGGCTCCCTTGGCAACCACGTACCTGAACGGTCCCGGACTCCCCGTGGCCTTAACCCATGCACTCACCGTGACGCCCGAAACCGGCTCGAGCGTTCCGCTGTTGGCCACCTCCACCCAACCGGTGCCGTCCGTGAACTCCAAGGCCGAACCGAAACGTCCCTGGACCCACCGTGCAGTGTTGAGCACGGTCCCGTTGTTAGCATGGCCGGAGCTGTCGCCGACCGTCCTGCCGGCGCCCTCATCGAGATGCTACAGGCCGACAAGGCTCGCAGCGGCGCCGGTGGACGATCCGGCGATGACCAATCCGAGGAGCACCGACAGATGTCGTGACGACTCTCTTCACTTCCCCTCAACTTCGTGCGCTGCTCCGGTGCTTACAACTGAATAACGCGGCGGTCCGCCGCGTGCTTCTGCCGGTTGTGCGAACGCTCACAGATTTCGTCGAAATGACCAGACGGCGGCACGAATACGCCATAACTGCGGCGACCCAGACCTCTCGTGCGAGTACTGACGCTGGATCTCCGTTCATGGAGTATGAGACCGCTCGGGGTCATCGTCGTGGAGGATGCGATCACCCATGCTGGCTCGGGTCACGCTCGGGTCGGAGCCTTGGAGCATGTTGCGAATCGGCCGATCGCCGATCACGTCGTCGACGCGCTCGCGCTGGCCGGTGTACAGGACATCGTGGTCGCCTGCCCGACCGAGCTCGCCGGCGAGGTCCGCAATTGCCTGGCCGTGAGGGTCGGCGCGTCGCGCCCGCGACTGGTTTACGTCGAGGGGCCCGGTTCGATGGACGTTTCCGACGCGCTGCGGCTGGCAGCTCCGATCGTCGGCGATGCGCCGTGCATCGTTCATCTCGCGAGCGGCCTCCTCGGTGAACCGCTGGCGCCGTTTCTCGGCAGCTTGAGCTCAGGGTCGCCGGACGTAGTTGTCATCTGCCATCAGGGGCCGGCGCCGTCCGAGCGCTTGAGCCCGGGCACCCAGAGCATGCTTCACATCGCCGAGCTCGACCCGGAACGCGCTCCGCTGGGCATGGCCGGAGTGTGGCTGCTGGGCCCGGACGCGATTCGGCACGCGGGATCGGAGCCGTGGCGCTCAGGCGGCGACATCGAACTAATGCCTGTCGCGGAGCGAGTCGCCGCCCAGGGAGGCGGCCTGCATGTGCGGTTTGTCGATGCCTGGCGGACGTACCGAGGCGACCCGGTGGACCTGCTCGAGCTCAACCAGTTCGCGCTCGACGGCATTGCAATTGATCAGCGTCGGTCAAATAGCAACGGCAACCGCATTGAAGGTCGCGTCCACATCCACGAGGGCGCGTCTGTACATGCAAGCGTGATCGTGGGGCCGGTTGTGATCGGACCCGGGGCCCGGATTGCGGATGCATACATCGGGCCTTACACGTCGATCGGCGAGGGTGCCCGGATCGAGGGCGCCGAAATCGAGCGCTCGATCATCGCTGAGGGTGCGAGCATCATGCACATCGGCGGCCGGCTCGCTGGGAGCATCGTCGGCCGCGACGCTCGCGTCTTCCGTGACTTCTCATTGCCTCGAGTCCTGCGCCTTCGTGTCGGGGACGGAACCGAGGTGGCGTTTTGCTGACCGCCGACATGGGTTTTGAGGTCCCTCGAAAGCTGGACCCCTCGCGCACCGTTCTATCCGAGGTATGGACAATTTCGTGACCTCTACACACGATCTGCACGGTCGTCCGCGCGTCATCTCGGTCATCGGAGCGCGCCCGGAGATCATTCAGGCCGCCCCCGTCTGTGCGGCCCTGGTCGGGCACGTCGACGAGGTCCTGGTGCACACCGGGCAGCACTACGACGAATCGATGTCCGAAGGTCAGATCCTCGCGACGCGTCTTCCACGTCCGGATCACAATCTTGGGGTCGGATCCCTTCCACGTGCCGAGCAGGTGGCACTCGCGCAAGAGCGGTTGCGGGCGCTGATTCGGGGCGGAGCGGCCGCACGCCGTGATTGTTCGCGGCGACACGAACGCGACGCTCTCCGGCGCGCGTGCCGCAGCCGAAGCAGGCGTGCCCCTCATGCACATTGAAGCCGGCCTGCGCTCTCGGCGGATGGACATGCCAGAGGAGCACAACAGGATCGAGACGGACCGTCTCTCTGATTTTCTGTTCGCTCCGACTGAGGGCGCCCGGGCAAACCTTCTGAGCGAGGATGCGTCCGGCGAGGTTCACGTCACCGGCGATCCGCTTTGCGACATCCTCGAGTGCTGGCGTGAGCGCATTGCTCCGGCCAGCGGCGACTATCTGCTCGCGACCGTGCATCGCAACTACAACACCGACGATTCGATACGGCTGGAAGCCGTACTAGGCTGTCTTGGCCGTTCCCCATGGAGGGTGATCCTTCCGGTCCACCCGCGTACCCGCGCGCGGATTGCCGAGTGGGACGTGCGCGTGCCAGACAACGTCGAGCTGGTCGACCCTGTTCCTTACACGCGCATGCTCGAGCTCGAGCGTGGTGCCCAAGCGATCGCGACGGACTCTGGCGGCGTACAGCGCGAGGCCTACCTATGGGGCGTGCGGTGTCTAACTCTCCGCGAGGAGACCGAGTGGGTCGAGACCGTGGATGCGGGCTGGAATACGTTGGTCGGAGTTGACGCCGACGCGTTCGCGGATGCGCTGAGCAGGCCGGCGCCGGCCGAACGACCGCCGATCTTTGGGGATGGTCACGCTGCGCGCCGGATCGCGCAGATCGTGGCCGAGACGCTACGTGAAGCTATCGAGGTGGCAGCATGAACGAACTGAACATGGCAGTGATCGGGGCGGGGCGTATGGGCTCCTTCCACATCGAGACGCTCGAGAAGATCGAGACGACGCATCTGGTCGCACTTGCCGAGCCGAACGAGGCGCTCGCACGGGAGCGGATCGGGCGGCGTCCGATCGCGTGGTTCGCGGACTATCGCGACACGGTCGCGCGCAGCGACGTCGATGCCGTCTGTGTCTGCGCCCCCTCGAAGCACCACGCGCAGATCGCGTTGGACGCGATCGCCGCCGGGAAGCATGTGTTCGTCGAAAAGCCGATCGCGACCACGCTCGAGGATGGTCTGCGGATGGCGGCGGCCGCCCGCGAGGCTGGAACAAAGCTGATGGTCGGGCACATCGAGCGATTCAACCCTGCCGTTGCCAAGCTCGCGGACCTGATTGCCGAGGGCCGGATCGGTCGCGTCTTCCGTGTGCACGCCACGCGCGTTGGCCCGCTGCCGACGCGGATCATCGATGCCGGGGTGACGATTGATCTGGCAACGCATGATCTGGACATCATGCAGTTCGTCCTCGGCCGCGGTATCACCAGCATCTACGCGGAAGGAAGCCGGTTCATGCATCCGAGCCAGGAGGACATGATCTCCTGCCTATTGCGTTTCGGAGACGACGGTCCGATGGGCTTGCTCGATGTGAACTGGTTGACACCGGAGAAGCGGCGCGAGCTCACGGTCATCGGAGAGAGCGGCATGCTTAGTGCCTCCTATCTGACTCAGGATGTGTGGTTCACCGAATCCGCCACATCGACGACGAGCTGGGACGAACTGGCGCGCGTACGCGGAGACGCCGAAGGGGCGGCCGTGCGGTTCGCGCTCCGAAGAGTCGAGCCGTTGCGCGTTGAACTGGAAGCGTTCGCCGACTGCGTCCTCGAGGACAAGCCCGAGCCGGTGGACAGCTACGACGGGTGCCGCGCGCTCGCCGCTGCGCTTGCGGTTCGAGACTCGGCCGCAAACAGGCGCCCCGATCAAGTTGTTGGACATGCCAGGAGAACGCCGGCCATTGCGCGCCGTCGCCTAAGGGGGGCAGTTGATTCGATTCGTGATACCCGCGTACAACGAGCGGGAGAACATTCCTAAACTGATGGCCGACCTGGCGCCGCGGGCGCTCGGAACTCGGCGCGAGGATTATCTTCGTCGATGACGGTTCGACCGATGGGACCGCCGAGGCGATCGAGCAGTATCGCGACGGGCTACACCTGGCGATTGTCAGGCACGAGGTCAACCGCGGGCTCGGCACGGCGATCAACTCTGGTCTGCGCGCGGCGCTCGGCGAGGCTCAGGATGGCGACGCGATCGTCACGCTCGAGGCTGACAACACTTCGACCTCGACGACCTCCCGCGGATGCTCGAGAAGTACGACCAGGGCAACGACATTGTGCTGGCATCGGTCTACGCTCCCGGCGGTCGGATCATCGGAGTTGCGCCGTGGCGGTTCGTCGCGTCGCGATCGGTTTCCAACGCATTCCGTTACGCGGGCGGCCTGCGTGAAGTGCACACCCTCAGCTCGCTGTACCGTGTCTACCGGGCGGGCACGCTACGCCGAGCCGCCGAGACCTACGGCTACCTGCTTGTCCGCGAGCCGGGATTTGCGGCGAACGTGGAGTTGCTGCTGAAGCTATACAACGCAGGTGCGAAGGTCGCCGAAGTCCCAACCGTGAACGACTGGAGCCGGCGCCTCGGGCGCCTCGAAGATGCATCTGGGTCCGACGGTGAGGGCCTACGGGAGGTTGATGGCCGCGCACCTCATCGGTCGCATCCAGCCTCCGCCGATCTCCCCACTCTCGACCGAACGATGAGCGATCAGCCGCGGATCGCGATCGTCGGCGCTGGGATCCTGGGAACTGTGCTCTCGCTGCGCCTGGCTGAGGCCGGGTTCGGCGTTACGTTGTTGGATCGTGCCCCCACCGCCGGCGGGCTCGCCGGCGCCATGGACTTCGGCGGTCATCGCGTCGATCGCTTCTACCACGTGATCGTGCCCTCGGACGAGCGCATGATCGCGCTCGCGCACGAGCTTGGACTCGGCGAGGAGCTCAGCTTCAGCCCGGTTGGTGTCGGCTTCTTCGTCGACGGCGAGATGTATCCGTTCAACGGGGTCGGCGATTTCCTCCGGTTCCCGCCGCTCTCGCCGCCTGCTCGTGCCCGATTGGCGTGGTTCGTGGCCCAGTGCCAGCTGCGCGGCGATTACGAGCCGCTGGAGGATGTCCCGCTGCTACGGTGGCTGACGCGCCACTGCGGCAGCGAGGTGACGAAACGGATTTGGCGCCCGCTCCTCGACTCGCGGTTCGACAGAACCTACGACGAGCTTCCGGCCACGTACCTTTGGGCGCGCACAAACCGGATGCGGAGCGCCCGCAAGGGCGGGGGCAGCGAGACGATGGGCTGCCTGACGGGCGGGCACGAGAGGCTCGTGGAAGCGGTCGCCGCCCGTGCGCAGTCCTCGGGCGTAGACATCCGTCTCGGCGCCGGCGTCGAGGGTGTCACATTTGATCCCGACCTGGGCGTCACCGGCGTACGGGTCGATGGGGAGGAGCAGCGCTTCGACCTGACGATCCCGACGCTCCAGCCCCCGGCGCTCGCTCGCTTGCTCCCGAAGCCCCTGCACGGGCTGCTCGATGCCTATCCGTCCCGCTTCCTCGGAGTGGTGTGCCTGGTGCTCAAGACTCGCGAGTCGGTGCTCCCCTACTACTCGGTCAACATTTGCGATCCCGACACCGATAACGACCGTCGTCGAGACCTCTCATGTCGTCGGCACCGAGCATACGGACGGGTTGCGGCTCCTGTATCTGCCAAAGTACTGCGAGGCCATGGCGCCGGAGTTCACCGAGGACGACGAGTCGATCTACAAGCGGTTCACCGCGATGCTCGAGCGCCTGGCGCCTGACTTTCGTCACGAGGACGTCGTCGACTGGACGGTCCAGCGCGCGCCGCTGGTGGAGCCGGTCCACGCTCTCGGGCACCAACCGCGCGTGGCCCCGGTGTGGCCGGCGGTCCCAGGGCTTGCCCTCGCCTCCGCGAGCCAGGTCTACCCCCGGCTGCTCAACGGGGAGTCGATCGTTCAGATGGCCGAACGCGTGGCCGACGAGGTGCGCGAGCGTCTGAGCCTGACCGAGTCGGGTGCGCCCACGCGCACGCAGTGCCCGTCGCCGCAGCGTAGGCGCGCGTCGCGGACTCGCTCCGGAATCTCGGCCTTGGAAAAAAAGCGCACCGCGCCGTGAGAAAACCTCCCCATCCCTCGTTGATTTGACAGACGTGCCACGGACCGGAGGAGTAACTATGCAGCGATTCAGGCCGAGTGCAGCGACGTCCGGAAATCGACGTCGTAGCGTTCGTCGGGCGCGCATCGTCTCTCTGAGCCTCTGCTCCACGGCGGCGGCTCTGCTGTTGTTCTCCCTCCCCGGCGCCGCATCGGCCGCGGTCTCGTGCCCGAACTCCAATCCGGTCGTGAACGAGAACAACTGCATGGGAGCCGGGACGACCGCAAATCAGGTCCCCAACTACAGCGACAACCTCGGCGGCTTCACGACCCAGACGAGCTACAACATCGGTCAGAGTGTCGATCTGAAAATCGGCGTCAGCGCACCCAAGGGCGCGAACGGCGACGCGCTGACCGTCCAGGTGTTCCGGATCGGCTACTACGGGGGCACCGGTGCGCGCCAAATCTCATCTGCCAACGTCCAATCGAATAACACGTTTCAGTGCAACGCGATGGACCCAAACTCCGGGGAGCTGAGCTGCTCCAACTGGAACGTGACCTACACGATTCCGGGCAGCAGCCTGTCCGTCTCCGGCATCTATGAGGCGAAGATCACGGACACCACCCAGGGCGGGATCGAGAACTACGTGGTTTTCGCGGTCGGAACGATTCCAGGGCCTCGCAGGTGCTGATGGTTCTGCCCGATGCCACCTATCAGGCGTACAACACGTTCGGCTGCAAGAGCCTCTACTTCGACCTATGCGGCGGGGCCAACACCGTCGCGGGCGACGGTCGCGCCGTCGCCGTGTCATTCGATCGGCCGCTCTCCAGCGCCGATGGCAACCGGAACGCGTTCCTGAACGGCCCAGACGACAACATGGTTTCTTGGCTCGAGCAACAGGGCTATGACGTCACGTACACCGACGACATCCAGACAGACCAGAACGGTGCAGCGCTACTGAATCACACGGCGATCGTGATCTCGGGCCACAGCGAATACTGGTCCTCCGCGTCGTTCAACAACATGCTGGCAGCGCGCGACGCTGGCGTGAGCATCGCCTCGTTCAGTGGCAACACCGCCTACTGGCAGACGAGATACGCCGACAACTACCGCACGCTGATCTGTTATAAGACGATCCAGGGCCCGAACACGCCAAACGATCCGGCGTCAGAGCCCAACGGTCCGAGCGGGTCGCATCTGCCGCAGTTCGCGACGACCACGAGACGCGACCCGGGCGCGCCGGCCGGAACTACAGGGGCGCCACCTGAAGGACGTATCGGCCCGAACCAGCCGGAGAACACGCTGTGGGGGACGATGTACGTGGGAGACAACGAGGACGTACAGTTCCCGCTCGCGATCCCCGCCGGCGACTCAAATGGGCAGTTCGGAAGCAATCGGCTCTGGCGTAACGCTGGGATCAACTCCGCCACGAGGACTACGATCAGCACCGGGTTTGGGAACGACATCGTCGGCTGGGAATGGGACGGCGTCCCGAGCGCCTCGAGCCCGGCGTATGCGCCGTATGCTGCCGTCGAGCCCGTCGGCGTGAAGCAGGTCACGCTGACCGACGTCACCGATCCCGGGGACAGCTTCATTCAGGATGCGGGCAACCTGCGAGCTTCGACGCCGCCGCCTGGTCAGCCGAGCACCGTCAGCTCCGCCGAGTACCGCGCACCCGAGCGGCGCGGTCGTGTTCTCTGCCGGCGTCAACAACTGGGCCCTCGGACTTGGCGACACTCGGCTTGCGGAGGCCACCTACAACGTGTTCGCGGACATGGGCGTTCAGCCCGACACTCCTGACGGGATCACGACCTCGAGCGGCCCGACTCCTCCGTGGGCGGCCTTCACGCTGACGCCCAACCCGGTGCACTACGGCAATTCTGTCAGCTTCAACGCGTCCGGATCTGCCGCGGGCACCGGGGCGAGTATCGCCAACTACCAGTTCGACTTCGGCGACGGCACGTTCGTCAATAACGGCACGTCGGCGACCACCACGCACACCTATCCGACAGAGGGAACATTCACGACGCGGGTCAAGGTCACCGACAACACCGGACAGACCGACATCACAACCCGCACGCTCATCGTAGGCGGTGACCCGCCTCCGACGGCGTCGATCGCTGCCACCCCGGCCAAGCCAGTAGTCGGGCAGCCCGTCACGCTCGATGGCTCCGGTTCAACCGGTCCAGTGAACCCGATCGTCGACTACAGGTGGGATCTGGATGGCAGTGGCACTTACGCGACCGACACCGGTACGAACCCGACTACAGCCAAGAGCTTCAGCGCGACCGGCACGTACCCAATCGGGCTGAAGGTGACAGACAGCAAGGGCGCCACCGCAACGACGACGGTGCAAGTGACCGTACTGGCCACCGGGGCCAGCCGCTATCCAGATGCGATCAACGTCACGCCTGGCCTGTTGCATTACTACCGCCTGGGGGAGAGCGCCGGCCCCACCATCGCCGACAGTGCCGGCTCAGCCGAGGGCACCATGTCCGGCGGGACGTTCGGCGCCTCAGGAGCGATCTCCGGCGATCCGAACTCTGCGATCAGCTTCAACGGCACCGGCGATTCCGGAGCGATCCCAATGAACCTATCGGGCTCTTCGGTGATCACAGTCGAGTTCTGGTTGAAGTGGAACGCGTACGCCAATGACGACGCGCTGGCGATGGAGTTCACGACCGACTTCAATAGCAATGCCGGCGGTTTCCTGGTCGATCCGAACTCCTCGTTCGGCCAGTTCGCCGTGGCGATCGGAAGCGGCGCGTCGCGCAATATCGCTATGTTCTCAAGGCCGAGCGCCGGCACGTGGCATCACTACGCCTTCGTGCTCGACACGACCCAGCCAGGAACGAGCGAGATCACCCCCTATGTCGACGGACAGCCGGTGAGCTTCACTCAGAGTGGTTTCACGGGTACGGGTGCCGGGAACTTCGCGAGCTCGACGCTGTACCTGATGTCGCGCGGTGGCTCGTCTCTATTCGGCGCCGGCTCGCTGGACGAACTCGCGATCTACAACGGGGCGCTCGACCTCAAGCGGATCCAGGATCACTACAACTCCTTCGGTACGAATCCGCGGCCTGCGGCGTCCCTTAACATCACGCCGAGCACGGCCAAGGTCGGCCAGACCGTGACTTTCGACGCCTCGGGCTCCCATTACGCCAACGGTACGATCACCAAGTACGAGTGGGATCTCAACGGCGACGGGACGTACGAGAAGACGACGACGACCCCGACGGTCACCACCACGATACAGCTCCACCGGAACGATCAACGTCGGCCTGCGCGTGACCGACAGCGACTTCGGGACCGACTACATCACTCAATCGCTGTTCATCGGCAACGCTCCGCCAATCCCCAAACTGACCGCCGATCACAATCCTGCGATCGCCAATCAGGCGGTGAAGTTGGACGCCACCGGTTCCATCGTTCCCAACGGGCAGGTGAGCGACTACAAGTGGGACCTCGATGGCAGCGGCCTATTCGCCACTGACACGGGCACTACGGCGACGCTTTTCCACACGTTCTCCACGCCCGGCAGTCACACCATCGGACTAATGGTGACGAGCGACGCCGGCATCACGGCGGTGACAACGCTCAAGCTCCAGGTGCTGGACCAGGGCGTTGGAGACTATTCCGATACGGTCTTGCGGACACCTGGGCTGCTGCATTACTACAGTCTCGGAGAGAATTCGGGCTCGACGATTGCGGACAGCGCAGGCACCGCCCCGGGCACGATCTCAGGTGGGACGTTCGGCGCCCCTGGGGCGGTCCAAGGCGATCCCAACACGGCGATCTCCTTCAACGGGACCAGCGATTCCGGCGCGATCCCGATGAACCTGGCGAGCTCGTCGGCGGTCACGGTGGAGTTCTGGCTGAAATGGGCTTCATACGCGAACGACGACGCACTGGCGATGGAGTTCACCCCGGACTTTAACCAGAGCAGCGGCGGGTTCCTGGTCGATCCCAATTCTTCGTTCGGTCAGTTCGCGGTGTCGATCGGAAGTGGCGGATCTCGCAACATTGCGATGTTCCCGCGGCCGAGCGCGGGCGTCTGGCACCACTACGCATTTGTGCTCGACACGACGCAGCCTGGCCCGACGGCAATCACGCCATACGTCGACGGCACGGCGGTTGCCTACACCAACGGCGGCTTCGTCGGCACCGGCGCGGGCAACTTCGCGAACTCGACCCTCTACCTGATGTCGCGCGCCGGATCGTCGCTGTTCGGTGCGGGCGCGCTCGACAACGTCGCCGTCTACAACGGCGACCTCTCCGCAAACCAGATCCTCGACCACTACGCGGCGCACGGGACCAACCGTCCGCCGACGGCCGGCTTCACTTCCCCGCCGCAGGTCGGGGTCGGACAGCAGATCACCTTCGACGCCACCAGCTCGAACGATTCGGACGGCGAGCTGGTCGATTACCAATGGGATGTAGATGGGAGCGGCAAGTACGCGACGGATACGGGCACCAATCCGCGACTTGACGACGAGCTTCTCTAGCGGCGGCACGAAGACGATCGGCCTGCGCGTGATCGACAACGGCTATGCGACGGACTCGACCTCCCATACGATTGTGGTGGGCGATACCGCTCCAGTCGCGCAGTTCAGCGCTCCGGCTCTGGCTCTCACCAACCAGGTGGTCATGTTCGACGGGTCCGGCTCCACCGATCAGTATGGGACGATCGTCGATTACAAGTGGGATCTCGACGGTAGCGGCCAGTACGCAACGGACACCGGCTCCAATCCGACAGTCAGCCATACGTACACGGCCAGCGGCACGTATACGGTCGGATTGCGGGTGACCAATGACCAGGGCCAGTCCTCGACGTACACGCAGTCGCTCGATATCCGCACTACGAGCTATCAGGGCGCGATTTCGACCACCCCCGGTCTGCTGAGCTACTGGCGCCTGGGTGACGCGCCAGGAAGCACGGTGCTTACCGACAGCTCCGGTGGGGGGCACGCGGGCTCGAACGCCGGTGCAACGCTCGGCATTCCCGGCGCGATCTATCGAGACCCAGACACGGCGGCACGGTTCAACGGCACGTCTAGCTCCGCGAGCGCGCCGGTTGACCTCTCGGCCTCGTCGGCGATCACGGTGGAGTTCTGGCTGAAGTGGAATACGTACGCCAACGACGACGCCCTGGCGATGGAGTTCACCAACAACTTCAACAACAACAACGGCGGCTTCCTGGTCGATCCGAACTCATCGTTCGGCCAGTTCGCGGTCGCGATCGGCAACGGGGCCTCGCGAAATGTCGCGGAGTTCGCAAGGCCGAGCGCGGGCGTCTGGCACCACTACACGTTTGTGCTCGACACGACGCAGCCGGGCGCCACGGAGATCACGCCGTATGTCGACGGTCAGCTGGTGAGCTACACACAGAACGGTTTCACGGGTACGGGTGCCGGGAACTTCGCGAACTCGACGCTATACCTGATGTCCCGAGGTGGGAGTTCGCTGTTCGGTGCCGGTGACCTGGACGAGGTGGCGATCTACAATCAGGCGCTTTCGGCGTCGACGATTTCTGCCCATTACTTGGCGGGCGCAGCGCCGGCCACGCCCTGACGCTGGCCGCTCCGGCGACCGGGTACGGCCGGCACCGCAATCGGCGCCAGCTCGACTGAGCTCGACGTTGTCCAGCGCACGAGTGGCGCTGGGGAACGATCACGTACACAGTTTTCGGACCGCAGGCGACCGCCCCGACCACGTGCACGACCGGTGGGACGAGCGGTGGGTACAGCGGTGACCGTATCGGGCAACGGCAGCTACCACCGTCGGCGACTTCACGCCGACCGCGGGAGGCACGTACTGGTGGTACGCGAGCTACAGCGGCGACGCCAACGACTCGCCCTCTAGCAGCGCCTGCGGGGCGGGATGACGTCGACGGACGTCGCAAATGCGACGAATACGACAGTGACTGGCCGGCGTCCGGACCAGCTGGGACCGCCATTGCCGCAAGCTCGATCGGCTCCGCGCTGTCTGGTGGGGCGACGGGGCGGGTGGGACGATGACGTTCAAGGTGTTCGGCCCGCAAGCGGCCGCCCCGACGACATGTACGACTGGTGGGACCGCGGTGGGCTCACCTGTACCGTGTCGGGCAATGGCAGCTACAGTCCGTCGACCGGCTTCACGCCGACTGGCTCCGGCACGTATTGGTGGTATGCGAGCTACAGCGGCGACAGCAACGACAGCGCCTCCAACAGCGGCTGCGGGACCACGATGGGCTCGACCACGGTCGGAAAGGCGACCACCGCCACAGGAGCTGCTGCTCCGGCGACCGGCACGGCGGGGACCGTGATCGCCTCAAGCGCAATCAGCTCCGCGCTGTCGGGCGCTACGAACGGCGCCGGTGGCACGGTCACGTTCACTGTGTTTGGCCCGCAGGCGACGGCGCCGACGATTTGCACGACCGGTGGCACTGCAGTCGGCTCACCGGTCACCGCTGCCGGCGATGGCAGCTACAACCCGTCGGCCGGGTTCACGCCGAATAGCGCGGGCACGTATTGGTGGTATGCCAGCTACAGCGGCGACAACAACAACATTGCCTCAAGCAGCGCCTGCGGGGCGGGAATGGCCTCGACCACAGTCGGAAAGGCGACCACGGCGACAAGAGCTGCTGCTCCGACGACCGGTACGGCGGGGACAGCGATCGCCGCAAGCTCGGTCAGTTCGGCGCTCTCTGGGGCAGAGCAATACAGCGGGCGGGGCGATGACGTTCAAGGTGTTCGGCCCACAGGCGACCGCTCCGACGACCTGCACGACGGGAGGGACGACGTGGGCACGGCGGTGACCGTGTCGGGCAACGGGACGTGCCATCCCTCGACCGCGTTCACGCCGAGCGCGGCCGGCAATTACTGGTGGTATGCCAGCTACGCCGGGGACACGAACAACAACGGGTCGGCCAGCGCCTGCGGCACGACCATGGCGAAGACGGTGGTGTACAGCGCGACATCGGTGGCGAATACCACGAATACATCGTTCCTAGCGAACTCGGCGACCACCTCGAGCTTTACGGTTTCGCCAACACGACCTATTTGCTGCTCGTGTACCGGCACTCGGCGGCGAGCGATGCGATCACATCGATCAGCAGCAGCGGCCTGAATCCGGCGCTGAATACGGCTCGTTCACCGCGATCACATCGCAGAGTACAACACGAGCAACTATCAGTGGGCCTACTACCTGAGAACCGGGAGCGCAACCGGCACGGGCACGGTGACGGTCAACTTCGCCCAGCGGCTAGGACTCACCGGCCAGGTCACGGTTCTCGACCTTGTCAGGTTGCAGGGCAACGGCACCACAAGTCCGATAGTGACCGCCAACGTCAGCAAGGCGACCGGCACCGCGACAACCGCGACGGCCAATTTCGCGAGCGCCCGATCTCCTGAACGCCGAGCTCGTGTTCCTGAGTGCGCAGCAGGGGCTTGGAGCCACCGTCCCGGTGGCAACGCCAGCGATGACAAACGCGTTCTACTCGCAACAGAGCGCCGGCACGGCGGCAATCGATGCTGCGGTCCCGGCCAAGCAGAACGAATCGTTCAGCGTCGGGGCCGGCCGAAATTGGGGGACCATCGCTCTCGAAATCAACCACGGCTGATCTGCTCTCGGACCGCGAGAAACGGCGCGTCGAGACCGTTGCTCGGGTGATGAGCGACGCAGGTGGACCGGCCGGGACGCGGGGCAAAGCACGAGCCGGGCTGGCGATGTCGCTGGCCACGTTCACGATGGCGGCGGCGTCGGGTATCCAGGCGGTCCTCTACCTCAGTCATTTCGGCACGAACGCCCGCACCGATGGGTTCTTCGTTGCGTTCGCCGTGTACACGACGTTCGGAGTCTTCGGCCAGAGCCTTCGCCTGACTTCAGTGCCGCTGCTGGTCGAGCCAGGTGCTCGCTTGGCCGTCCGTGAGTACGCGGCTGCGCTCGTAGTCATCGGGCTGCCCGTCCTGATTGCCACGGTAGCGCTCGCGGGGCCGGTATCGCACGTGCTCGCGCCCGGACTCACTGCCCATGGGCGTCACGAGACGGCTATGGCGCTCCCCGTCCTGGGCGTGGCGATGACGCTCCAACTGTGGGCGGCAGGCGGCGCCACGGTGCTCGCGATCCGAGATCGCTTCACGACTGTCGCCAGCGGCTACATCGCCGGGAGCGTGGCGGGCCTGGTGGCGTTCGTCGCCCTAATGGGTGTGGCGGGCGTCCAGACGCTTGGATGGTCGATGCTGGCGATGGCCGTGGTGACGTGTGCATGGATGCTGGTCGGAACGTGGGTCTCCGGCGGCCTAGGGTCTCGGCGAGGAAGCCTCAAGCCAGCCGTCTTGGCACGCAACACCGGACTGGTCCTCGGCAGCACGCCAATCTATCTCGTCTTCAACATGCTGTTCGTTGTGACGCTGGCATTCGCGAGCCAGCTCCGCGCCAGGCGACTCGACGGTCCTGTCCTACGCGCTACCTCTTCGCCAGTTATCTCGTCGCCGGCACAGGCATGGCGCTCGGGATGTCGCGGATCCCGGACATGACTCGCAGGGCGAGGCGGGAGCAGGCCGCGGTGGTGGCTGAGACCGTTCCGCAGGGTTTCCGGTACGCGATATTGATCGTGGCCCCGGCGCTGGCGGGCCTGATCGTGGCCGGCGCGCCGCTCATCCACGCGCTATTCCCATCGAGCCTGACGGTTTCGGGCGTGCATACGTTGCGGGCCTTCGCGGCACTGCTGGTGCCGTGGACGGTCGTCGCCCTGCTGGCAAACTTCTTGCTTCCCGCGATGTTCGCGATCGGGCGCGGGCGGCTGTTGAATCTCCTTGCGATCCCCCTGCTGATCGCTCACATCGCAGCGACCGCTGCCGGGCGCGCGCTGTTCGGAGTGGACGGCGCCGTCGGCGCGTTCTTCGTGGCGCCGGCTTGCTTTGCGACCGTGCTGCTGGTCGCGGGCGCCGGCTCGACCAGCCGCGTCCTGGCCCGCGAGCTGACGCGAGATGCCGCGGTGTTCGTTGCGCTGTCGACACTCGCTTTCGGCGCGGGCTGGGTTGCGGCTTCCGACATCCGCGGCGGGCTAGCCGCACCGGTGGCAGGTGCTGCCGTCGGCTGCGCCGTTTACGGCGGCGGTCTGCTGATCGTCGCCCGGCGTCAGCTCGAGGTGCTCCGCGGCGCGATTGGACGGAGCGCCGCCCATGAGCGGCCTCATCCCGTCGGCGCCACTGCACCGTGAGCGCCACGATCATACACCCGGTGTCGCCGCCGCTCCCCGCGGAGGGCGCGCCGTCGCCGCGGAGCCGTAGCATAGGCGATGCTCCCGTAATCACCGGGCTCTTGTTACTGGGTACGGCAGTGATCGCATTCACCTGGCGCAAGTGGGGCGTGCCGGAGATCGATGCCGGGGCAGAGCTCACAACGGCAGATCTGGTCAAGCATGGTGCCGTGGCGTACCGCGATGTTCGGTATTTCTATGGTCCGCTGGGCCTGTACGCACTGGCACTGAGCTTCAAGCTGCTGGGAACCAACTTCACGACCGCTTACCTGTTCGGGCTCGCCCAAGCGGCCGCGATCCTCGCCGCGTTCTATGCGCTTGCGCGCCATTGGCTGCGACCGTTGAGCGCCGGACTATCGACTGCCACGTTGCTGGCGATCGGCTTCTCGGGCACCGCCTTCAACTTCGTGTTGCCGCACACGAATTCGGCCACCGTCGGCATTCTGTGCGTCCTGCTGATGCTGCTCGCGATGACTCGCGACCGCCTGCTCGCGGCCGGAGTCGCCGGTGGACTCGTGTGCCTGACCCGCCCGGAGTACGTGGCGGTGGCCGTCGGCTGCGTGGTCGCGTATGTGCTCGCCACTTGGCGCTTTAGCAGCCGCGGGGCGGCGCTAGCTGCCGCCTGGCGCCTGGCGCTGCCCGCAATCGCGATCCCGGTGGCAGTGCTCGGCTGGTTCGCGGGGCAGGCTGGGCCCTCGAGGCTCCTGACCGACAACTTATGGCCGACGAAATTCCTGCACTTCGCGGGTTTCAAGATGCAGGAG
Source organism: uncultured Solirubrobacterales bacterium (assembly GCA_963794285.1). GTDB lineage: Bacteria > Actinomycetota > Thermoleophilia > Solirubrobacterales > Solirubrobacteraceae > Palsa-465. The sequence goes on along the minus strand of CAWCDS010000001.1, from coordinate 31,320 downwards.
AACTGGATGCCGCTGGACCTCCCAAGCGCGTTCGGCCTGCTCGCGCGAGGCGCCACGTACATCGGCCTGCTGTCCGCGCTGGTGCTCGCGGTAGAGGGATGTCGTCGGGTCAGCGGTGTGCGCCGGCTGCTCGCTCTCTGGCCGCTGCCGGCGATCGCCCTGCTGCTCGGGGTCGGTGATTTCGCTCTGCGCGCAGTGGGACTGGTTCCCGAACAACGGCGGGCGATCGAGAGTGAGCTGCACCACCTGACCATCGGGATGAGCTGGCTTCCCGCGTTGGCGCTCGCCGCGGCAGCCGTTGCGGCGTATCTCCTGATCAAGCGACGGCCGTCGCCGCTCGGCGGAAGCTGGCCGGTCGACCTTGCTCTCGTGGTGGCTGCCGCAGGGCTCGGGCTCCGCGCGTACAACGCGTTCACGACAGAGGGATCCTACGCACCGTACTACGCCGCGCCGTTGGTGCTGCTGCTCGGCCTCCTGCACCAGCGGCTGGCCGATCGTCGGCCTTCCGCGAGGCCCGCCGCGCTCGTCGCGCTTGGCCTGGTGGCCGCGGGCTTGTTTGCGTATGCGACTGTCGGCCTATACCGTCATGAAACGACGACCGTCCACACTGCACGAGGCAGCTTCGTGACGACGGCTGCCGCGGCTATTCCGCTCCAGCAGACGGTCCGCGCAATCGACGTCGAGACCCGTCCGTCCGATCGAATTCTCGCAGCACCAGCGGACGGAGGCATCTATTTCATGGCCAACCGCCGGCCCGCTCTCTACGAGGTGATGTTTCTACCGGGCCTGATCTCCGGGCCAGCCGACGAGGCCGCCGCGATCGCACAGATGCGCCGTGAGCACGTGCCACTCGTAGCGATCGGTGCGCGCGACTTCAGTTTGTGGGGAACGCCGACATTCGGCGTCAACTACGACAAGCTGATCGGGAACTTTCTGACGTGGGCTACATCGTCCAAGACCAGCTATGGCACGTTCACCGATCCGGCCGCGGGGACGAACCCGTCCCGGGGCTTCCAGCTCATCCGGCTGAACAGCGGCTGAGCTGCCCGGCTGCGGGTCTCATTCGGCCGACTCGGTCAAGTGGCATCCCGCCCGCCGCGTACCAACCAACCAAGGTCAGCAGCTGGCGCTGGCGCCGTTGTCGTCCCAGATGTTGTTCGACCAGGTCTGTCCGGCGGTCGGAGGGCAGTAGATGTATGCTGCGATGCCGAAGTAGCCGCCGTAGGGCCAGTAGCCGTGGGCGTCGGCTCCGGAGCCGAGCGTGTTGCTGGTGGCGCCTTGACAGGCCGAGCCTCCGGTTGATGCGTTGTATTTGATCGGGGGGGTGGTGCAGCGCGCGAAGCGGTTGTTGGTGATATTCATGGTGCTTGACCCGACCGCGGAGGCGTTTCCGCAGGTGTAGATCACGAATCCGCCGCCGGCGAGCAGGCTGTTGCTGATCGATATGTGGTTGTCGCACGGGCCGCCGCCGCCCCACTGGGTGTCGCAGAAGATGGCGGAGTTCTGGTATTGGGGATCGAGTAATACGTCGTGCGTGAGCGTCGCGGTCGAGTCGCTGCAGTACAGGTCCTCGAGGTGGTCGCTGGTCCCCTGCATCCCGTTGGTGATGACGTAGCTGTCATTTACGGCCCAGGGGCCGTTCCAGAGGCACTCTCCGCAGTTGTAGAGGTACGAGCTGCTGACGGTCGCGGTCGTGCCGCTGTTGTTGGCGATGCTCTGGTCGACGGAGTCCGACGAGCTGTTCGCGCCGGCGATCGTGACGTGGCTGATCTCCGCGTTGTCGGCAGCGGAGTTCAGGAGGATCGCGCGGGAGCCCAGTTGCGCGCCACCGCTCTTCGTCACGCAGACGTTGCTGATTTTCACGTTTGCGGCGTTGACCGTGATCGTGCCGTTAACGTTGAGGTTCTGGATCGTCTGCCCCGGCGTCGAGGCGGTGATCGCTGCCGAGGAGGACAGCGATGAACAGGGGGAGCTCGCACCGACGTTGTGGTAGCTCGGGTCGGGGAAGCCGCATGCACCCGGAGCCGCAAAACAGCCCGCCGCGACCCCCGGCGGGGACGCCGCCAGAAGAAGTAGCCACGGCGCCTGTCGTGGCCGAGGTTGCCGAGGCATACCCGCCCGCATTCGCTGCCGTAACCATCACGTCGATCGTGTTGCCAACATCCGAACTGGTGAGCAGGTACGAAGAACCTGTCGCGCTCGCGATGTTGGTGCAGCTACTCCCGGAGCCATTGCAATCCCGCCACTGGTAGGCGTAGGACGTAGGACTGCCAGACCAGGAACCGTTGGACGCGGTCAATGTTTGCCCCTGCTGCGCCGTGCCGCTAATTGTCGGGACGGCGATATTGGTCGGACGCGAGGTACCGCTCGCCATCGTCACGACCGCCGTCGCCGCCGAGGTCGCCGAGGTTGATCCCCAGGAGTTGCGCGCGGTCACCACCACGTCGATCGTGTAGCGGACGTCGCTGGCTTGCAGCGTGTGGAGGGAGCTGGTGGCCCCGGGGATGGCCCTGCATCCCGAGCTGGCGCAATCGCGCCACTGATATGTGTAGCTGCTCGACGTGTTGCGCCACGACCCTCGCGTGGCGGTCAGCGTCTTTCCCTGCACCGGCAGGCCGCTGATCGTCGGCGGGGCCGTATTCACCGGTGCTGCATGGTGTCTACGCGCATTGGCTGGACTCGCCAGCGCCGAGACACACGCAAGTGCCGCCGCCCCGAACAGAAACAGAACTCGGACAATCGAATTACGTCTCATCACCCATCGGTCCTCTCTGTCAGGGTTTTGCGCCGGCTACCGATCAACTCTGGGGCTTGTCGAGATGAAGCCAGTCTGCCACCCGGGGGCGCGTCGCCGTCGGTCGCTGCCGGGCACTGCGCTCGCATCTCCTGTGACACAGACGACCCCTTCTCTTTCCGCTGCCTACGGGGTTAGCTGTCGGGCTCGCGCTGAAAGAGTCGCGCTACGCCGGAACACCGGCGATTCGCCCCACGGAGCCTTGCGACTCCTCTGGGTTCCCCGCTCCCGGGACGCTGAGCGCGTCCAGAGACTCGGCGTGGTCAATTTTCGGGCGCGACTATATCGGACCTTCTGGCACGATGTCGCGCCCACAGAAACGGGACTGTTCGGTGGTGCCCGACTCGTCTCAGCTTGGATCGGATCGGGGGGCCGAGAGCACTTCCCTGCCCGCAGAGGGGCGACGGGCTGGCGAGTTGGCCGTAGTTCGCCCGCATATGTCATTGTTCTCCTGGGACGAGCGCACGCTTTCCCGGAGTCGGTGGCGGTCACGGTCACGTCGGTAGAAGTGGTGTAACGGGCGCCGCGTAGTGGTTCCGACCACCGTGGCGCTCATGCTCGTCGGCTCTACCACGAGTCGGACGAGAAGGAGACACCACGATGGCCGAAGGTCAGAGCATGACGACGGTTGCTGATGTCGTCGCGCAAGTGCGCGATGGTCGGTTGGAGGATTTCGTGCGCGAGGCGGTTGCGTTGGTCGCGCGGGAGTTGATGGAGGCGGAGATCTCGGCTCAGGTCGGTGCCGGGCTTGGTGAGGTCGCGCCGGAGACCCGGTTGACGCACCGCAACGGGTATCGCCCCCGGGCGTGGGAGACGCGGGGTTGGGGAGATCAAGTTGCTGGTGCCGCGCAAGCGGGAGGGGTCGGCATATTCCCGACCTTTTGGGCTCTCCTCTCGATTTGGGGGTGACTCATCGGTGAGGGAGCGTGATCTGGATGCCGGCGCAGCAGAGGTAGATCATCGCGATCAGAGCGTCGGCGGAGTGGAATCCGTAGGCGCGGTGTGAGAGCAACCTCACCTTGCTGTTTAACGCCTCCAGGCGTCCGTTGCTCAAGTTCAGCTCGATCGCAGCGAGCACGCCGGTTTTGTGTTTGCGGATCGTGCGCGCGAGCTTCACGAATGGTTTCAGTCGGGACCGGGACGCCCACGCCAGCCACGCCTGTAGGCGTTCGCGTGCTTCGTGCTTGGGGACCTTGTAGAGGTAGCGCAGCTCGCCGTAGAGCAAGAGCGCGCGGTACATGTGCTTGTTGGTCAGGACGACCTCGGCGAGCTTGAGCAGCTGCTTCGGGGTCTGCTTACCAGGGTCCTTGAGCAGGCTGTAGCGCGTGCCCTTGATCCACTTGCCCTCGCCGGTGGCCGAGCGCCCGTGCTTGTTGTACTCGTCGCGGCGGACCTGGTCGGCCGCCTTGGAGCCGAGCTGGACGACGTGGAAGGGGTCGAACACGACCTGCGCGTGCGGGACGCCGTTGTCGGGGTCGCGGATCGCTTTCTCATACCCGGCGGACATGTCGATCGAGACCGCCCTGATCGACTGCTTCTGCTCGTCGGTGAGCCCGTCGAAGAACGCCTGCAGGCTGGCGGCGTTGCGGCCCTCGGTCGCCCACACGATCCCGCCGGTCTCGTGGTTGGCGACACAGGTCAGGAACTTATGATCGGCGCCGTAGCTGACCTCGTCCACGCCGATCAGCTCAAGGCCGTCCAACCGGCCGGCGGGGAGCTTCTCGGCAACGACCCGCGCAAGGATGTTCCCGACCGTCTCCCAGCCGATCCGCATCAGCCGGGTGAGCTGCGTCTGGTTCATCTGCTGCGCCAGCCACCCGGTGAGGTCATCGAAGTCGCGCGTGTAGCGCACGCCGCCGCGCGCCCACTCGACGTGCTCGGGCAGATCGCCGCAGCCCGGGCAGTACAGCCGCCGCAGCCGGCACTCGATGTAGCAGCGCACGCCGCCCATGTCGAGATGCCGCCAGCGCTTGACGCGGTGATCCTTGATCTTCAGCCCGCGCGCCCCGCAGCCCGAACAGACCGGCCGTTTGCGGCGCAGACAGACCGTCACGATCATCGCCCGCTCACCGAGCTCTACGTCCCTGACCCAGGCGCCCGGTAACTCGAGCATCCGGTTGAATGCGGTGGTGACCCGCACGTCGCCCTCCTCGTAGTTGCTGACCTTCAGACAGCCAGCAGACTGCCGCAGAAGCGGCGGCGGCGGGTCGCCCAGCACGTGCGCAACTTGCGAGACGGTCCTGTCGGGTAACGCCACAGGGCGGAAGTAGCGGAGCCGCGCGCCGCGCGTCAAGCGGCAGCCCCAGTCGACCAAGCGTCCCCGCGAACCCCCCGGCTTGCAGGGAGATTCGGCCGCTTGACCCGGGCTTCGCCCCCGCTATCTGGCAATGAGCGCCGGCAGGGCCGGCACTGCGCTCACGGCAGCACCAGACGCCGCCAACCCCGCCGGTTCACCCCCAGATGACGAGGAGTCCCCCTTTTTGGAGCCGAGACGGCGCTCGGAGCAGGCGATCATCGCGGTGGGTGCTGGAGGCGTATGTCAACGGGGTCTCGACGCGGAAGGTCGATCGGCTTGTGGAGCAGCTCGGGATTGACGGGATGAACCAAGGACCGGGTCTCGCCGATCGCCCTGCTCAGCCTCGCCTGGCCGATCGCTTCCTCGACCTGAACGTCACTCAAGCCCGAACGGCTCTGCCGGATCCGAGACGGGGGCGGAGAACCCTCGCTCGCCGAACTTCTTCTTCTCCTGTGTTGAAGGCATGACGCTCCAGTTCGATCACGCCTTACACAAGTCCTGTGACACTCCCCCGCTTGTGGATTTGCTCGGTCACCTTCTCGCGGCGATCGGCGAGCGCCTCCAGCGCCTGGGCGGCCTTGAGCTTCGCACGCGCGCCGCGCCCGCGCGCACGAGAGCGGGCGGTCGCGCGGCCAGTTTCCGCGCTTCCTTGATCGACTGCTTGAGCAGCGTGCCCCGTCTCGCCGGTCAACTTCAGCACCTCGGCCTTCGCTTCCCCGGAGCGGCGGCGGATCGAGCGTGTCAGCGCCCTGAGCTTGCGGCCCACCGACCTGGGAGCGGTCCCTGACTGCGTTGCGCTTCTCGCCGACCTTGGCTGCGAGTTTGCGACCCTCGCGGGCGAGCGCTCGAACGCCGGCGTCCGCCAGTCCCGAGTCGGTCGGATATTTCACGTCGGCTTCCACCACGGCCGAGTCGATCCGCGGCGCGCGAGGCCTGAACCGCTTCTCCCGTCTGCAAGGAGGACGGCGGGCCTCTTGAGTCAGGCCCGCCGTCCGTTCGACCGCTCAGGCGACGCGCTGGCGCCAGCTCGGGGGGCAGGTTGATCGCGAACTTCGATCTCGCCGCAGAACTCGACCGGCGGCCGCGGACCCTGTTCGCGGGCCCAGGCGGCCATACGCTGGATACCTTCCTCGAGCGGGATCGGATCCCCTGCGCCGAACACTTGCGCGCACCTTGGAGTGATCCGAGAAGGCGTGGACGACCTCGTTGCGCGCGATTCCAGGTGCACGATGTCCGGCTCGACCTCGAAGGCCGCGGCGATCGCCTTAGCCAGCTCGAGGATCGTGTACGGCTGGTCGGCGCCGACGTTGAACACCTCGTTCGCGGGTGCCGTCGACGAGCGGGGCCGCGCGATGATCGGCGCCACGTCGGCGATGTGCGAGAATGCTCGGGTCTGCAGGCCGTCGCCGAACACCGGCATCGGCATCCCCTGCATGACGTTGTTCATGAAGATGCCGATGACGTTGCGGTAGCGGTCGGCGACGTTCTGCCGCTCGCCGTAGACGTTGTGGGGCCGGAAGACCGTGTAGTCGAGGCCGAACATCTGGTGCGCGGCAGCGAGGTCGAGCTCAACGGCGTACTTCGAGATCCCGTACGGGTCCTCGGGCGTCGGCGGCATGTCCTCGCGCATCGGCAGCTGGCCGGCGCCGTAGACGGCGATCGAGGACGTGAACACGAAGCGCTCTGCGTCGTCCAGCACGGCGTTGTTGATGAGGTTGACGCTCGCCTCCAGGTTCGTCCGGTAGTTGTAGGCGCGGATGAAGTGCGACAGACCCTCGGCCGCGTAGGCGCCGAGGTGGTAGACGTAGTCGAACGGGCCCCCGTCCCACAGCGACCGCGACGAAGTCGGCGTCTCGGAGGTCGCCCTCCATCCACTTGCGCGCCTCCGGAACGTTCTCCTTGAAGCCGCCGGACAGGTCGTCTGTCGCGACGACCTCCATCCCGAGAGCGAGGCACGCGTCGGCGACGTGGGAGCCGATGAACCCGGCGGCGCCGGTGACGAGCGCGCGTTGATCAGCCACGGTACACCTCCCCGGCGTTGGCTTGTTGGATCGGCATCTGGTTCGGCTCCTTTGTGTCGTGGTGGTCTCTGCGGCCGCGGAACGGCGACCTGATCCTGTGGCCGATTGAGTGCACCACGCGGGTGCGCAGCTCGCGGCGGGTGAAGCGTCTGAAGTCCGCGTCGGCCACGCGGTGCGACCCACGCACGGCGGCGCGCGCGTATCCGAACAGGAACGCGGCGCCTGAAATCCCGAGCGGACTGCTGCAAGCCACCTTCACCGCACGGCACGTCACCCACGTGGGTGGGTAGTGCGCGATGTACGCGCACTCGCCGTGGCGAGCGCGGCCGCGAAGCTTCCCGTCGGCACTCGCGAGCGGACGATGGTGGACGCACACGAGATCGGGGAACGTGATCGTCTCGAAACCTCGCATACGCGCGTAGGTCTCATCGATCGTGTCCCAGGCAAGCCGCTCCGGGACTCCGCCGATCGCCCAGAGGCATTCCAGCGAGTACAGCTTCAGGGCCCCGTGGATGTGATGTCGAGGGATCACGATCCGACGCACTCCACCGTGACCGGTGGGCTCGACGATGACGCCGCCCGCGAGGCCAAGGCGCGGGTTGGCGGCGAAGCGCTCGCTGATCACGCGAAGGTAGTTGGGCGGCAACTCAATGTCACCGTCGAGCTTCATCACGTGGGTGTAAGAGTCGAGCTCGACTCCGTCGACCGCGGCGTTGAAGCTCCGCACCTCAGCGGCCAGCGCCAAGCGGTCCCGAGCCCCGTCGAGCCCAGGAGCCCGTGGAGCGTCGAGAACCGACATGAACGGCACCCCGCGAGCGAGTTCGTGAAGCCGCTCGCGCGTGCCGTCGCTCGATGCATCATCAACTACCAGCCAGCGGTCAGGAAGCTGCTCCTGCGCCGCGACCGCGGCGACGACGCGCTCGATATGGGCAGCCTCGTTGCGAACCGGCGAGACGATCAGGATCTTCGGAACCATCATCTGAGCAACGGTCGAAGCTGGGCATTCCTCGCGCAGACCGGCACGACGTCGCTCAGCGCTTGTGAAAGAAGCGCGGTGCCAACCCGTTGCTTGTGTAGAGGTCCCGTTCCACATTGCGGGGCGACCCCGTCCTGTTGATCTCAGAAGAGAGCTGTATGACCCGATCTGAATCAGTCCCAGATCTCGCGGTGATCGTTGTGTCAACGAACGAGGCGCACTGGCTGAAGCCGTGTCTCTCGACTGTCTTCGAGCATGCGGGGACGGCGACGCTCGATGTCATCGTCGTGGACAACGAATCGACGGACGGCACTCGCGCGCTCGTGGAATCGAACTTCCCCGAAGTTCGCGTCGTCAGCTCGCCGAACCACGGGTTCGGGTACGCGAACAACCGCGGTCTCGAAGCGACGAACGCCCGCTACGTTCTGTTCCTCAACCCGGATACCGAGATCGCAGAAGGGACGTTCGGCGAGCTTCTCGAGATACTCGATCGTCGGCCGGAGATCGGGATGGTCGGCGTCAAGCAGCTCACGCCCGACCGGCAGCTGTTTCCGACGATTCGCCGCTTTCCGAGCGCCTCGCGCGCGCTCGGTGAGGCGCTTGGATCCGAGCGGTGGCCGTTCAAGCCCGCATGGGCAGGCGAGCGCGTTCTGGACCGCGAGGCCTACGAGCAGGATCGCGAGTGCGACTGGATGTCGGGCTCATTCATGTTTGCGCGTCGTCGGGCGCTGCTGAGCGCCGGCTTTCTCGACGAGCGATTCTTCATCTACTCAGAGGAGCCGGACATCTGCCTGCGGATCAAGCGGGCCGGCTGGAGCGTGCGCCATCTTCCGCAGCTGACAATCATCCACCACGCTCTCAAGGGCGGGATCCGTCCGCGGATGATCGCTCAGGACGCGTTCGCCCGCCGGCAGTACGCCGAGAAGCACTTCACGCCACCGCAGCGAGTCCTCTACCTCTGCAGTCTGGCCGCCCGCCATGTGATTCGTGCAGCGTCGGCGACGCGCGGGGAGGAGTCGCAGCTACAACGTGAAGCGGCCCAGCGAGCGATCCGCACGCTCGTCGGCCGCGCTGCGCCGCCTTTTGGTCAGCCCCCTACAACGGCGCTGGCCGCTGCTGGTGTCGCCGGCGGCCTGGCGACCACGAATGGCACACACGTCGAGCTGAACGGCTCGCCGACTGTCCGCAGTGAGTCCAACTAGATGGAATTCGCTGCCATCACCAGAGCACTGCGAACGCGCTGGCTGCTGACCCTGCTCGTGATTCTCGCCGCAACGGGCGCCGCTGCCGCGCTGAAGGTCACCAAGCACACCGTGCCGACCGGGACTGCCACGGCGCAGCTGATGGTCGACTCGCCACAATCGGTGATCGCTGATCTGAGGCAGGACACGATCCCGCTCACGACGCGTGCTTCGGTGTTCGCCCAGTTCATGGCGAGCTCCCTGATCGAGCAGCGGATCGCTGCTGTAATGGGCGTGCCGGCAGGTGAGATCACGACCGAGGGTCCGTTCAGCGGACCCGGTCAGTCCCTGAACGCCGTGACCCCGTCGGAGGCGCGAGGACCGCAGCTCGCGGCACAGCGCAAGCTGTACAGGTTGACGCTCGTCGCACAGGACCAGTTGCCTATTGTGACGGTCTCGGCGCAGGCGCCGACGCCGGCGCTCGCAGGCAAGCTCGCAGACTCGGTCTATCCAGCAGTCAGCGGGTACCTGCACGACCTGCAGCGGGCGTCGGCTCCCCCAAGCGGCGACATCCCGGTGCGGAACCGCGTGACGCTGCGCCAGCTGGGTCCCTCGCAGGAGGGCACCGAGAACTCCCGCGGAGCGCTCGTGCTCATGGTTGCGGCGTTCGCGGGCGTGCTCATGCTCGGCTTGCTGGCCGTCCTGGTGCTCGAGAAGGCGCGACCGAAGCGAGCGCGGAAGTTGCTGAGGAAGAACAAGAAGAACGCTGCCGCCGAGGAGGCAGTCACCGACGACGAGGTCATGGATCTGGTCGGGATGGCCAACAACCATCCCTTCCACTACGACCTCGCCGGCGCAGGCAGCCGCGATGTCGACTCGCCGCGTTCGCCGAGCCCCATCCGCTGACGCCGGTCATTCGGCCGCGAGCGAGGGTGCGGCTCGGGGCGCGAGACCAGCTCGGGCCCGGACAGCGGCTCGCGCGCGCGGTGTGCTGCTGATCGCGGTGCTTGCCGCTGCCGCCGCGACTCTCGTCGCGTACAAGCCGTCGTTCTCGCCGTTGGGTCTACATCCGCGGAACGTCGAGTTCGCGACGGCCAAGGCGGAGCTGTTGGTCGACACGCAGGATTCGGCGCTTGTCGATCGGAGCCAGACGTTCTATGGGCCGGTGCAGCTGTCGATTACGTACGCCCTCTATCTACAGAGCGACGCCGTGCGCGAGGAGATCGGCGGCGCGGTGGGCCTCCATGACAAGGCCGTGAAGGCATCGGGCCCGTTCACGCTGCTGATCGGTCGAAGCAACTTCGCTTCGACGCCGCAGCTGCCCCCATTTCCGACGGACGGTCGCTACCGGCTGCTCGTGGACGTCGACGGCGCGCGCCCCATGATCACGCTGTACGGCCAGGCGCCAACGACGAAGGCTGCGCTCGCTATCGTCAACGAGGGCAGTGCGGAGCTGCAGCGACACGTTCGCGAGCAGCAAGCGTCATATCCGCTGTCGGCCCCGGACCGCGCAATCCTCCGCGGCCTCGGTCCATCACACGTCGCAGCAGTGGATCCACATGCACGCCCGCAGCTGATGGGCTTCGTGTTCGCGCTCGTCCTGATCACCGGGTTGATCATCCAGCAAGGCGTTCGTCGCCGCCGGCGCGAGGGTGCGCGGGGGTTGCTCGCGTACTCCGAGGCGCCGCAGGACATCGACAGCGGCGACGACTGGCCACACACTTCCCGGCCTTTGCCGTGGTCGCTCGCCGTGTTCGTCGGGATGATCTTCCTGGTTCCGTTCGACTCGGCGCAGTTGCCGCTCGTCCACCTACCGCTGAACAGCAACATGGATCGGCCGGTACTTGTCGCGATCGTCATGCTGTGGCTTGCTAGTGTCGCCTACGCGAGTGGCGCTGCCCGCCCTCGGATCAGGCTGAGCACGATGCACGTCATCCTGATCCTATTCTTCGTCGTCTGCTGCGCGAGTCTCGTGTTCAATGGCGACGCATTGGTGACGATGGGCGATCTCACGCTGTCGCTCAAGAAGATCGCGCTGCTGCTGTCGTACGTCGTGTTCTTCGTCGTCGTCGCGTCGGTCGTGCGGCCCGCGGAGGTTCCGCGCTACGTGACGATGATGGTCGTGCTCGGCGTCATCGTCGCCGTCGCGACGGTGATCGAATATCGCTTTCACTTCAACCCGTTCTACTCGTTGTGGAAGAAGGTCATCCCGGTGACGGTCCCGGCGGACCTCGGCAAGCGCGACTCGATCGGGCGCCTGACTGTCTACGGTCCGACCGGTCAGCCGCTCGAGCTCGCGGCGCTGCTTGCGATGGTCGTCCCGTTCGCGATGGTCCGGCTGATCGACTCCGAGACCCGCAGGCAGAGGATCTTCTACTTGATCGCCGTCGGCGTGCTGCTGGCAGGCGGCCTCGCCACGTCGAGGAAGACGAGCATTGTGGCGCCGGTCGTCGGCATCCTCGTGCTAGCTGCCTATCGGCCGAGGATCGTCTTGAAGTGGGTGCTGCGCTTGAGCCTCCCGATGTTTGTCCTGATCCACATCACGTCACCCGGCTCGCTGGGGTCTGTTCTCTCTCAGCTCGAGCCGGGCCATGTGAACAGCGTCCTCACGACAAAAGACCGCACCGCGCGCTACGACGCCGTCCGCCCCGACGTGATGACGCACCCGCTCATTGGTCGCGGCTATCAGAGCTATGACCCGCACAAGTACCGGATCCTCGACAACCAGTACCTGCAGATCGTGATCGGCGTCGGCCTGATCGGCCTAGCGCTGTATGGGGCGATCTTCGTGGCGATGATGGTCGCCGCCCATCCCACGATCCGAGGACCCAATCGTAACCGCGCGGCCGCGGCGCTCCCGGCGACGGCATCGGTCGCGGTTGTCATGGTGGCCAACGCCCTGTTCGACGTGATGTCGTTCCCGCACGTCCCGTATCTGCTGTTCTTCATCGGCGGGGCGATCATCTCGCTGCGGGAGCACGATCGGCTCGCGCCCGTCTCGGAGCTGCCGCCGTCGGCTGGCTACGAGTCAGTGATGGCCGACACCGCGTTGACCGCCGCGGGGCGGGCGCCCCGCGAGACCGTGCTCAGCTCGTAGTTCCGTCGTCCGCCGATGGCCAACGAACGTGAGGTCGTGGCCCGGCTGGGTGACTTGCCTCGCCGCGCTCTCGGGGGCAGGAGCAGTCTCTGGCTGGGGTCCCGGGCGAGTCGAATCGGCCCAACGCTGCAGAAGAAGATCTCACCACCAAAACCCGCCGGCGCGCCGCACTCGGCACCGGCAAACAGCACACCCCGCTGCCGCGTGGACGACGACCCGGCCCCCCCGCCGCGTGGACGAGACCGCCGACCAAATCCCCGAGTCGGTCGCCAGCTACGACAACCGAACTAACCACTCATGACAACTAGCCTGGACTCCCACGCGCGGCGGTTGACGTAACGTAAGGGGCACCCTTTTCCAGCGCGATCATTGGGCAGGTGGAGCAGGCGCGTTAGCGGGTACGCTGAACCTTTAAGCTTTGACCCACCTTGGCAGAGATGGGTAGGGCTGCCTGGCGGTTTCTGTCGGGGGTTGAAATTCTAAGGCTTTTGGCGCGGCTTGGTCGCGGGCCACTACTTCCGCCGCCCCAGGCTGACATAGTGGTGCTGTGTTCATCGGTGAAGATGGGAGACTAACGGAGCTGGAGCGGGTGTTTCTCGAGCCGGCGAACGCCACCCACCGCCAGTACGAGGCGCTGCGCGCGTTCTTCGTCGACAAGGTGCCTTCCAAGGAGGTGGCCGAGCGCTTCGGGTACACGCCGGGGAGCTTCCGGGTGCTGTGCCACCACTTCCGCGCCGACCCGACCCGGGAGTTCTTTTTGCCCGAGCGCACCCGCGCGACGACGCGGGAGAAGCCGCCGATCAAGTCCAGTCGACTGCGCGACAGGATCGTGGCGATGCGCAAGCAGAACCTGTCGGTCTACGACATCGCCGCCGCCCTGGGCGCCGACGGCGAGGCGATCTCGCCACCGGCGATCTGGGCGATCCTGTCCGCGGAGGGGTTCGCGCGGCTGCCGCGCCGCGCCGATGAGGAGCGAGCACCGCGTGTGGGGGTGACGGCGGCTGCCCCGGCCGACGTGCGGGCCTTGGACCTGAGCGCCCGCGAGTTTCGTACCGACGTCGGCGGGCTGTTCTTGTTCGTGCCGCTGCTCGCGCGGCTGCCGTTCGAGCAGATCATGCAAGACGCCGGCCTGCCGGGCAGCAAGATGGTCCCAGCCGCCGCGGCGATCCGCTCGTTGCTCGCGCTCAAGCTCACCGGGGCGGCGCGCACCAGCCACGCGATGGCGTCCGTGTTCGACGAGGGCCTGGCGCTGTTCGCCGGCCTCAACGTGATCCCCAAGCGCTCATTCTTGACCGAGTACTCCTGCCGGATCGCGTCGGCCAGCTACCCGAAGCTGATGAGCGGCTGGTTTGACGCGATCGGCGCGCTCGGCCTCGAGCGGGGCCTGAGCTTCCACCTGGAGTTCCACACGATCCCCTTCCACGGCGAGGACGCCCTGATCGAGAAGCACTACGTGTCCAAACGCAGCCGCCGCCAGAAAGGGGTGCTCGCGTTCTTGGCCCAAGACGCTGAGCGGCGAGTGTTCTGCTACGCAAACGCGGGCGTCCGCAAGGCCGACCAAGCAGACGAGGTGCTGCGCTTCGCCGAATTCTGGAAACAGCGCACCGGCCGGCTGCCGACCGAGCTCGTGTTCGACTCCAAGCTCACCACCTACACCAACCTCGAGGCCCTCAACCAGATGGGGATCGCCTTCATCACCCTGCGCCGCCGCTCGCCGGGCCTGGTCGCCGAGCTCGACGCCGCGCCGGTCTCGGCGTGGCGACGGATTGAGCTCAAAGGAATCCACCGCGCCTACCGCCACCCACGCATCCTGGACCGCCGGATCACCCTCACCGACTACAGCAGCCCGATCCGCCAGATCGCCATCGCCGACCTCGGCCACGAACAACCCACGCTGATGCTCACCAACCAGCTCCGGCGCGGAGCGCCCGGACTGGTCGAGACCTACGCCAAGCGGATGCTGATCGAGAACTCGATCTCCGACGGCGTCGACTTCTTCCACATGGACGCGCTGTCCTCAGCAGTCGCGATCAAGGTCAACTGCGACCTACAGCTCACGCTCATCGGCTCGAGCCTCTACCGCCTCCTCGGGGCCCAGATCGGGGGCGCCTACGCGACCGCCGAGTCACGCCACATCTGGCGCGACTTCATCGACGCCTCAGCCCGGGTCACCATCACCGACCACACCATCGAAGTGCGCTTCGGCAAACGCGCCCACAACGCCTACCTGCTCGACGCCGGCTTCGCCGAAACCGACATCCCCGTGCCGTGGTGGGGAGGACGCAGACTCAAGCTCGCCTTCGGCTAACTCACCACACCCACGTGGTGTTAATCCCCGAACCTAACGTGGGAGTCCAGGCTAGCCGGCCAGGGTCTCGGCTGGCATGGCCGTCGACGTGGGCGCCTCAGGGGGTGGCGGCCCGCTCGCCGGACGAGACCCGCCCCTACTGAGGCGCTGAAGCTGCGGGAACACCCGCAGGACGAGCATCTGCGCGTCGGTCCACGCCGCGGAAAACGCGGTCCGCAGGACGATTACGTAGACCGCCAACCCCACGGTGCCGACCGCGGCGATTGTGACAACGGCCGGGACGGCCGTCCGGAGCAAGTGACAGAGCGGCAGGCCGATAGCGCCCAGTGCGATGCTTGACACCACCGCCGGCCCGAGCTCAGGGACCAGTTGCCGCAGCCTGATTCCCACATAGCGCTCGAGCAGCAGGCGGTACGCGCCGACCAGGATGACGAGGTACGCCCCGACGACCGCGCCCGCGACGGTCATCAGATTGCCGCCGCGGCACGCCACCGCAACGGCGGTCGCGTACACGGCAAGGCGGCCGATGTTGAAGAGCAGCAGTGGGCGCGGCTTTCCGATCGCGAGCATCACCTGGGCGTAGCCCGTCAGGACGGCCGCGAGCATCCCGGCCAACGCGAGAACCTGTGTCGGCGCGACAGACGGCCACCAAGCGGTACCGAACACAAACGGGATCAGCACGGGCGCGAGGACGATGAGCAGCGTCATTAGGGGGAAGATGACGACCGCGTGGACGCGCGCCGCGCGCTCATGCAGGATGCGAAGCTCGGCTTTGTTGCTGGTCCTCGCGTAAACGGGATAGGCGACCTGCACCATCACGCCGCTGATCTTGTCCTGGTAGACGACTCCGAGGTTGAACGCCCGGTAGTAGATGCCGGTCAAGAACGGTGACATCCGGGTAGCGAGGATCGCGTAGTCGACGTTGCGGAACAGCACCTCGACAAGCCCGCTGAGGGCCGCCGGGAGCCCGAATCCGGCGATCTGCCGCTGCCGTCCGACCGCGAGCCGCGGCAACGGCGCCGGCGCCGAGATCAGCAGCAGGATGGAGTTGAGCGAGATCTGCGCCAGCGCCCCGATCACGAGCGCTCGCGCGCCGAGACCGGACTTGGCTGCTGCGACTGCCACCGCGTTGCCGCTGACCACGCTCGCCAAGTCGATCATGCTGACGCGGCTGAAGTTCAACTCGCGCAGAAGCGTCGCTCGTGAGACCCCACCGAGCGCCGCGATCAGGAGAATCGGCGAGATCAACTCGATCAATGACGCCGTGCGGGCGCCGAACAGCGGGCGCCATACGGGTCCGGTCAAAGCGAACACGACCAAGCTGAGCGTCGCGCCGCCGATCAGGCTCATCGCCACGGCGGCCTTGCGATCGGTCTCGTCGACCGACCTGCGCTGAACGAGCGCCGATGCGAACCCCTCGAATGTCAGGATCCCAGCCAGCGGCAGGAAGATGAGGGCCACGGCTGCATGGCCGAATTCCCGCGGCGCAATCAGGCGGGCAAGTGCGACGGCACAGATGAGGCCAAACGTCTCGCCCACGACCTTTGTGATCGCCAGCCAGCGCAGGCCGCGGATCGTGGCCTCTTTTAGATTTTCCCGTGACACGAGTCGGGTCCTTACTCAAACCAACGTGCCCCGAGCGGCCGAGCTTGCATTGAAAGTCGGCTCCCTCCAGGCGCGTTGCTCTCAGTAGATGTCGGATGTCGTGTTCGCCTTTTCATACCTGACCTGGGGCGCCGCGTCTCGCCGCGAGTGGTTCGGCACTGAGGATCGGTTGGCCCGGGGGCTGGTCGGGCATGACCGCGTGCAGCGACTGCTCGAATGCGACCGCGCGCGCAGCCTCCCAATCAAGTTGGCGCGCGATCTCCTCTCGTCACCCGGCGAACCCTTCCCGTCGAGCCCACAGGCCCAGCTGCTTTCGCCTGTTCGTCTTCGCCGGCGGGATCCATGCGCGCCGGGGGCCGCCGCGCGAGCCTTCGCGCGGTATGACCGAGCGATGGAGCGGGCAGCGGCGCGGATGGGTCTGCGGGACCCGATCGTGATCACGACCCAGCCGCTGCTCGCTGGTCTCGCGGATCTGGGGTGGGCGCGCGCGGTCACGTATTACGCTATCGACGATTGGACCGTTCATCCGGGCTACCGGCCGTGGTGGCGGGCATACCGCGAAAGCTACGAGGGCATTCGCGACCGCGGCCGGCGCGTTGCCGCCGTGTCGCAGACATTACTCGAGCGCCACTCGCCGACCGGGCCGGCACGGGTCATCGCCAACGGTCTGGAGCCCGAGGAGTGGCGGCCCGAGCAGCCCGCGCCGTCATGGCTGAAGGCCACCCGCAGGCCGCTTCTCGTGTATGTGGGAACGCTCGATCAGCGCCTTGATATCGCCGCGCTCGAGCAACTTGCCACGGTGATGCCCAGTGCGACGATTGCGCTCGTGGGCCCGCTTGTGACGCCCGAGCGCTTCGAGCTGCTGCGAGCCCTGCCGAACGTCGAGATCTGGCCTCCGGTCGCGCGCCGCGAGCTGATCGGGCTGATCCGTCGCGCCGACGCGGGACTGATTCCCCACCTGCGCTCGGACCTGACCGAGGCCATGAGCCCGCTGAAGCTGTTCGAGTACCTTGCGGGGGGGCTGCCGGTGGTGGCAACGGATCTGTCGCCAGTGAGGGGGATCGACGCCCGTGTCGTGGTGGTGCCGGACGGGGGGAGCCTCGTCGACGGGGTGCGCGTAGCGCTCGGCTATGGACGGGCTCCCGAAGCGCAGCGGCATGCGTTCATCGATGCCAACTCATGGAGCGCGCGACACGATGCGCTGCTCGATCTCGCGCTTGCATAGCCAGCTCTCGCCTAACCCCCGCGTGGCCTGACCGCCCGCGCGCGGTCGCGGCTCTCATTCGCTAGCCGCCTGACGACCTTGCGCAGTCTGCGCCGGGGTGGGTGGCCGGCGAGCGCCCGCTGCCCCGGAACGTCGAAGGTGAAGTCGATCCGGCTCGCCTCGCCCGCCGCGACGATCATCGTCCGGCTATCCTCGCCGAGCACGGTCTTGAGCGTCTCAACGTGATCTGCTGTCCTGGCGACCGTGTGGAGCGTTGCGCCCGACGGCGCCTTGAGCGCCCGCGCATCGACGACCAGTTCGGACACGCCTGCGGGCACGTCGACCGAACTCTGCCGAGCGAGCAGGCGCAGCTCGAGCCGCTCACCGCGCCGCTTGCGCTCCACGCCGGACCGCGCGATCCCCGCCAGCGAACACCACGACACCTCACCGACTGCATTGACGGCCGCGGCCGCGTCGGTGAGGACGTCGGGGCCCGCCTGAAGAAGTTCGTGATGGCCGTACAGGATGAGTGGCTGCCCTAGGAACGCGCGCAGCGGCAGGTCATCCCTCGGTGCGTCGACGCCCGCCCGGAGCAGCAGCGGCAGGCCGTCGGCGACAATCTCGCGGGCCCGCCAGCCCGCCAGCGCGCCAGTCCCGACCGGTCCGTCGCACCACAGCGGCGTCCGGTGATCCGGCGCGATCCATGGATGGGGTCGCGAGGCGCAGACGGCGTCAAGGCCGCAGGCCAGCAGCGCGCGTGCGGCGGGCTCGCTGAGCTTCTCGTGCGGCGGGACCATGACGTGCTCGACGACGACTCCCGTTCGGCTGCGGAATGACTCCGCCCGCTTCAATGCCTGCATGACGAGGGCGATTCCCGACGCCTCGGACTCGATCCGTCCGAGCTCGGGCCCGTCATGATCGTTGCCGTGCACGCATACAGACAGAAGGTGCGCTCGCTCGCGGAAGATGCGTACGACGCGTGGATGGGCCAGCCAGCCGTCGAGCGGAACCATCGCGATTGCAACGTGGTAGCCGTACTCGGCGGCGTGCCGCGCAAGCCCCTCGTATTGCACATGGCCGTAGCTGGGCCAATGCAGGTTCGGATCGTCAAGCACGAAGGCCGCGCGCAACGGAGGAGGCTCCCATCGCGAGGCAGCCGTCAACTCGGCCAGGAAATGCACGAGCGCCAGCAGGGCAAGGAACCGTCCGGCGGCCAACCGGTTACGAAGCGCCTCCCGATCGGCGAGCTCGTCGGGCAGGCTCGCGACGACCCAGCGGCTCTGACCTGCTGCGATCCAGGCTGCGCGTCCATCGACCGTCGCGAGCGCCGAGCCGGCGAGCGAAGGTGACTCTGAGTCAAGCGCGGTGGTCCACCAGTCGGTCAGCCTCGCGCCACGGAGAGGGCGTGGGAGCGCGGATGCGGTTGCTAGGGCGACCGTTCCGACGTCGGCCCGGCGCGCTTCCGGACCGCACGCGAGGAGCGTCGGCATCTGCTCTGTGACGCCGGCGGCATCATCGATCCCGACCAGCAGGAGGGCGTCGAGGTCCCGCCACTCGCCGGTCCCGCGCCCCTCGAACCGCACCTGGTACACCGACTCGAGCGCAGCGAACAATCGCCGCCGCCGCGTCAGCTCGATCGGCGGCGAGACGCCGATCCGCGCCCGTGGTGCGGTGTCGTCCGATGCTCCGTGCAGCATCTTCGGCGGACTCCGAGCTAGCTGCGGCGCGCCGCCCAGATCGTGCCGTTGCTCGACACGGGCTGGTGCTCGGACAGCACGTCATATCCGGCCCGATCAAGCGCCGACCGGGCAGCAGCGCTCGGATCCGGATACGGGCACTGCTTGTCATGCCACTCCATCACGAGCGCCGATGCTGTCAACGCGGCCATCCGGGGATCGGCGAGCACCTCCCACTCGCTGCCCTCGATGTCAATTTTGATCAGGTCCATCGACTCCGCGAGCCGGAACACGTCGGCGCAGGGCACCTCAATTGTCTCGACGCCGGCTCCTTCGTCGGCCGCGACGTAGGACTCGGCAAAGTGCCCGGCGACGAACTGGACCGACCCGTCGCGGCAGGTTGCGCATGCTGCGAGCACGTCGATCGCGTCGCCGTTGCCGGCGGTCCGTCGCAACAGGTCAAGGTTGTCAGGGTCGGGCTCGACCGAGACGACGGTGGCGCCACGCCAGCGGTCGCAGCAGTAGGCCGCGAACAGCCCGACGTTCCCCCCGAGGTCCAGGATCCGCGGGGGTCGGCCGAGCTCCGCCAGACGCTTGGTCACCTGCGCCGGCGGCTCATACTCGCCGGCGATAAAGATCTCGGAGAAGATCCCGACGTCCCGTGTGCCGTGTCGGATGAAATAGGGGATCCGCCTGGCCCGTGTGTGGTAGCCGGCGACGACCCGCTGGGCGCGATGCTCGCGCCACTTGAAACGCCACAGCTCCAGCACCGCTCGGCGCCACGCGCCGTATGCCGCAATGAAGCGCAGCCGGCGATGCAGCGCCGATTCCGGCGGGCGGGTCTTCGGCTCCGGGGAGCCGAGCGCACCCTCCCCAAATGATTGAGGTTCTTGCGCAGCGAGCGTCGTCATGCCTGCCACCGATCTTCCATCGTTGTTCATACCCAACGGTCCGAAGCCCCGTCTACTCGCGCGGCGCCCTAGAAAAGCTGGCTCTCCCGGCATCGGTGTGGTCAGGGTGAGACCGTGATTCCGGGTTTGAGCAGGGCTTTCTGCGGCTGAGGAAGTTCTCGGAAGTTGCGCACTGGTTGGCGACGCGCCCGCCGCCCTCGCGGCAGGCTGCTGGCTGTTCAAGGTCAAGCGGCTTGCAAGGAGGGACAGCGTGCGCGTCACGACGGCATTGTCCAGGCTTCTGCGCCTGCCCGGAGTGCGGGTCAGGAAGGTTCGGTTCGAGCCCGACCGGGTGATCGTCGAGGTGGCGCTTTGCCGCCGCCGGCTGATCTGCCCGAAGTGCGAGTATTCGACGGCGGCGCGCAAGGACACGCGGCCGGAGGACTCGGTCTGGCGGCATCTTGATCTCGGGGTCTGGCGGCTGGAGGTCCATTGCCGTCGTCGGCGGCTGTGGTGCCCGGAGCATGGGGCGCGGACGGAGGGCGTTCCGTTCGCCCGGCCGGGGTCGGAGTTCACCCGGGACTTTGAGTGCCTGGTCGCGTGGCTGGCGACGCGGACCGATAAGTCGACGATCAAGCGGATGCTGCGGATCGACTGGGACACGGTCGGGCGGATCATCAAGCGCGTCTGCGACGACGAGCTCGACCCCGATCGTCTGGAGGACCTCTATGACATCGGCGTCGACGAGGTCAGCTGGAAGCGCCAGCACAACTACCTCACGCTCGTTGCCGACCATCAGCGTCGCCAGGTGGTGTGGGGCTGCGAGGGCAAGGGTCAGGCCGCCGCCGACGCCTTCTTCGAAGAGCTCGACCCGCTGCCGGATGCCCCAGAACCCGGGCACGCAGAACGCAGCCGCGACAGGCGCCAGAGCCCGCGATCATGGTGCCGTTCGGCCCCTGCCCGACCGTCCCGGCCGGCCACGGCATCCATGGCGCATGGCTGCTCGAGAGCGAGGAACTCGAGCCGGCGATCTTCGCGCGCGCCGCCAAGCTGAGGGCGATCTCGATGGATATGACCGGCGGCTACGCCAAGTCAGTCCGCCAGCACGCGCCGCAGGCCGTGATCTGCATTGATCCGTATCACGTGGTGCAGTTGGCCAACCAGGCGCTGGACGAGGTCCGCCGCGCCTACTGGAACGAACTGCGCTCGCTCGGCGACCAGAATGCCGCCAAGCGCTTCAAGGACGCGCGCTGGTCGCTGCTCAAGAAGCCCGAGAAGCTCACCGACACCCAAGCGGCCACCCTCGCTCGGCTGAAGGCCGCCGGCGGCGAGGTCTGGCGCGCCTACACACTCAAGGAAGCCGTCCGCGGGATCTTCGAATCCGGCCTCAGCATCGACGACGTCACCGTGCTGATCGACCGGCTCCTCTCGCGCCTCGCCCGCTGCCGCCTGGGGCCGTTCGTCAAACTCGGCAAGACGATCCGCAAATACCGCGACGGGATCCTCGACGCGATCCGCCTCGGGATCAATCAAGGACGAACCGAAGCACTGAACAACAAGGTCCGTCTCATCACCCGCCGCGCCTACGGCTTTCACTCCGCCAAAGCCGCGCTCGCGCTCGTGCTCCTCACCTGCGGCCCGATCACCCTTCACCTGCCACACGAACTACACGCGCTCGGGATCGGGTGACACTGACCACATCCATGCCGAGAGAGCCGAAGGGATTGTCCGAGGAACCGGGTACGAACGAAAGAGACGTTCATGCCTACTACCACGAGAAGCAGGACGCAGAAGAGCGGGACCGGGACCGAGCTGGAGCGGCACGCCAAGGAGCTTGAGGCTTTCGGGTTGGGGATCGCGCCGGGGTTGCCCGGCGACGATCGCAGCGAGTTCGTAGAACGAGCGGGGGTGTGCCAGGCATGACGTTTGAGATCGGAGGTGGAAGTCCTGTCCCGGGGCCCTGACAGGGGGAACCCGACATCGAGGAGGCAAGGGCGCGGCGCGGAGTTCACCGGGCGGCTCGCTGGCGGCCGGATGCAAACGGTGTGCTGGCGGGGTTCCGTGAGGGCGTGTCTGGAGGAAGCCGTAGATGTGCTGTGGTTGCGAACGAGAGTGAAGCGCCGTAAGGCGTTCCTTGGCGGGGTGAGCTGTCCTTGAGCAGCGATGCCCGATTCCTGTTGGTGCCGAGGGCGTAGTGGCGACGTGATTACAGCGAAATCTCAGCGTCTTACCCTGGGAGATCTGCTGGGTTCCGGCCGGAGACGGCCGGTAGGCCGGAGGACGAAAGGACGACGGCTCGATGGCCCAGCAGAAGTCGGAGGGCCGCGTAGTACTGGAAGGCGGGGTAATGCCCGTTGAGCCTGCTGGGTCGAGTGCTGGCGGGCGAGGGAAGGCGGTCCCGGTCGATGAACTGACGGGTCAGTTGTGTCTGCCGATCGTGACAGCAGAGCGCCGAGCACGGGTCCCGGATCGGTCCGGGACGGATCGGGGGTTGTCGGCGTTGCCGAAGGCGATCGTCAATGCGCAGATCGACGCGTCGGTGACGATGGAAGGGGTTGTGAGCCGGTTGACGTCGGCTCTGTTGAAGGTGGCGTCGAACAAGGGCGCTCCCGGCCCGGACGGGCAGACGATCGAGGCGCTGTGCGAGCAGTGGCCGACCGTCTTGCCCAAGCTGAGCGCCGACTTGCTGGCCGGGACGTATCGTCCGGGGGAGATCCGCCGGGCGTACATTCCGAAGGCGGGAGGTGGGCAGCGCGGGTTGGGGATTCCGACGGTCACCGCATACCACAAGGTCGTGCAGGCGGCCTTTGGGTTCGCTGATGGTCACGCATCCGTTTCATCCGCTGTGCGGCGAGCGGTTGGAGGTGCTGTTCGTTCGCCGCATCGGTGCTACTCGCATCTACGTGTGCGAGGGCGGTCCTTTGGGCAGCGTGTCGCTGCCGGAGGATGCGACCGATCGTGGCGCGGGGCCGGCTGAGCGGCCGCTGAGCATCGAGGTCCTGGCGGCGCTCGTCGCGCTTGTCGCCGAGCTCACCGGCGAGCGGAGGGTGGCGCGATGATCGCCGCGAGCCTGGCTGATGAGCTCACCGTCCCCGCGCGAGCGCGTGAGCTGGCCGCTCGGCTGTCGGTGTTGTTCGAGCGCGATGTCGAGATTGTTCGGCGGTTGAACGACGCGCAGAGCCGCCTGCGCGACGCCAACGAGCGGCTCTGGTCGGGGCTGGCGCCGGACGCGTTCGGGCTGGTCTACGACGGGGTCGCGCCCGCCGGTCAGAGCCAGATCGCCAAGCTGATGGCGACGCGCGCAGCGCCGACGGACCGGATACCGACACCGCGGTGCTCGGGGCGCTGCAGCAGATCCATTCGGCGATCCATCGTGCGTTTTGCGCGTACCAGTCGGCGTGCGAGGAGCGCCGCCAGCTGGCGGTCGACGTCGGCGAGCTCTCCCAGCAGCTGACCGAGGTGCTGTGCGCGGCCGGCTTCAGTGCGGATGACGCGCGGAACGCCGACGTGCACAAGCTCGCGGGGGCGGGGATCCGATGAGCGTCGGGGAAGGACTCGCCAGCCTGGGATCGAATCGGATACACGTCGAATCGGATACAGGGGTGAGGATGAGCACGGGACACCAAGCTCTCAGAGTTGAGCGAGCGGCAGCTGTTCGCGCTCCGGCGGCGGCTGGCGGCGGGCGTTCACGATCCGGCGCTGACGCTGCGCGGCGCGCTTCATCACGACTTGCGGCGTTGCTCGAGCGAGAACTGTCGCTGCCGGTCGGGCGAGCTGCACGGCCCGTACGCGTACCTGACCGTGTACGGCGACGGGCGCAGCCGGACGGTGTACGTGCCCCAGGCGCTCGCCGCCGATCACCTCAGAGCAGGTCGAGGCGACGCGCCAGGGCGAGGCGTTGATGTTGGAGATCTCGCGGGTCAATCTCGAGCTGCTCAGGCGCAGGTTGCTGCGGTGATGGGCGGTGGCGGGCATCGGCGCCGAGGCGGCCTGGCGGTGGCGAACATGCTCGGCGCCGCGCTCGGGGCGGGAGCCGATGCTGGCTCAGCGCAGCAGAAGATCAAGGGCCGCCACCTGGAGCGCCTGGCGGCGATCTACCTGCGGCAATCCTCGCCCAGGCAGCTGCGCGAGAACTTCCGCTCGACCGAGCGTCAGTACGGGCTCTCGGAGGAGGCGGTCCGCCTCGGCTGGGCGCCGGAGCGGGTGATCGCCGTCGACGGCGATCTGGGCGTCTCGGGCCGGTTCTCAGACAGCCAGGCGCGCGCGGGGTTCAAGGAGCTGGTCGCGCGCGTGTGCCTGGGCGAGGTCGGCGCGATCTTCGGGCTTGAGGTCTCGCGGCTGGCGCGCTCGAACGCCGAGACCCAGCGGCTGCTTGAGTACTGCGGGCTGACCGACACGCTCGAGGGTGTCAGTTCTTCCGTGTGAGCTGACTGTTTGATAGTAACAGTTACTCCTTCTGTGTGTCAAGTAGTGACAGTCAGGTTTCAGTTGTCGGGGATGCGGTCACCGAACTCGATTTTGAACGCGGCCAGGGCGGCTGGCCAGTTGAACACTCGCTTCCATTTGGTCTCGGCTTTGGTGATCGCGAGGTAGATCAGCTTGCGGGCGGCGTCCTCGGTCGGGAAGTGCCCGCGGGTCTTGATGATCTTCCGTGTCTGGCGGTGTAGGGCTTCGATCGAGTTGGTGGTGTAGATCACGCGGCGGACGTCGGCGGGGTAGGCCAGGAACGGGGTGATCTGCTCCCAGTGCTCGAGCCAGCTGGCTGAGATCATCGGGTAGCGGTGATCCCATTTCTCGGCGAACGCTGTGAGCTCGTCTGCGGCGTGCTCGGCGTCGACGGCGGTGTAGATCTTGCGCAGCTCGGCGGCGAGCGGTTTGCGGTCCTTGTAGGACACGAAGCGCAGGCTGGAGCGGACCTGATGCACCAGGCAGGTCTGGACGGTCGCGTGCGGGAAGGTCGCCTCGATCGCGTCCGGGAAGCCGGTCAGCCCGTCGACGCAGACGAACAGGATGTCGCCGACGCCGCGGGTCTTCAGATCGCTGAGAACGTGCAGCCAGAACCTCGCGCCTTCGGTCTGCTGGGACCACAGGCCGAGCACGTCACGCTCGCCGTCGAGGTTGACGCCCAGCGCCACGTAGCACGCCTGGTTTCGCACCGTATGCCCGTCGCGGATCTTCACGATCAGCGCGTCGAGATAGACGATCGGGTAGACACGCTCCAGCGGCCGGTTCTGCCACGCCTTCGCGTCGGCGAGCACCGTGTCGGTGATCTTCGAGATCAGATCCGGCGAGACCTCGGTCCCGTAGATCTCCGCGAGGTGCCCCTGGATCTCGCGGACCGTCAGCCCGCGGGCGTAGAGACTGATCACCTTCTCGTCGAACCCGACCCACCGGGTCTGACGCTTGCGGACGATCTGCGGCTCAAACGTGCCCTTGCGATCGCGCGGGGAGCGGATCCGCAGCGGTCCCTGATCGGTCAGGATCGTCTTTGACGGCTTGCCGTTGCGCGCGTTCCCCACACCACCGGGCGGCGCCTGATCGGGCTCATAGCCCAGATGCTCGCTCAGCTCCGCCTCCAACGCCCGGTTCAACAGCCGGCGCGTCAACTGCCCCAGCAGCCCGTCCGGGCCCGCGATCTCCTGCGCCGTGCTCGCGCCCGCCAGCAACGCATCAAGGACCTCGTCAGAGATCTCAAGCGGCTGCTCATCGACCCCCAGCCAACCCGGCAGTCCGGGCAACACCTCTCGCCGCTCGGCGGTTTCGGGTCGCTGCGCTCGCCCTGGGAGCTCGCTCCGCTCCTCGCTCGAACAAGAAATCAGATCTGGATGAATGGATGTAGATGCAGGCATGACCAGTCCTTTCGATCACGCTTACACGGTTCCTCCGACACTCCCAGACGCTCGTGATCGACACCGACGGGATCTACGACCTCAGGGATTTCAACGACCAGCTCGTCTTGGGGGTCAAGGGTCAGCTCGCCCAGGCCGAGCTGCACATGATGGGCGTGCGCCTGCAGGGCGCCAAGCGCCACGCGGCCGAGCGCGGCGAGCTGCGCTTCCCGCTGCCGGTCGGCCTCGTCTACGACCCAGAAGGTCAGACGATCATCGACCCCGACGAGGAGGTCAACGCGGCGATCGCCGACGTGTTCAAGGCCTTTGGCCAGACCGGCTCGGCCTACGGCGTGGTCGGCGTCTTCAGGGGCAGGCGCTTCCCCCGCCGCGCCTACGGCGGGGCGTGGGCGGGCGAGCTTCGCTGGGGCAGCCTCACGCACGCGCGCGTGCGAGGCGTGCTGCGGAACCCCAGCTACGCCGGGGCGTACGTGTTCGGGCGCTACCGCTATCACCGCGTGGTCAGGCCCGACGGCGCGATCGTGAGCAAGATGGTCGAGCTGCCACGCTCGGAATGGGCGGTGCTGATCCAGGACCACCACGAGGGATACATCAGCTGGCCGCAGTTCCTCGCCAACCAAGAGCGGCTGGCTCAGAACAACACGCGCAAGGGAGCCCGCCCACCGCGCGAGGGGCAGGCGATCTGCCAGGGAATCTTGCGCTGCGGGGCATGCGGAGGGTCGATGACCACGCTTCACCGCCGCGAGGGCAGCTACTACGAGTGCGGGCACTCGCGCGCCAACCACGTCAACACGCCCGGCTGCCGCTCGGTCAAGGCGACCGTCGTCGACGAGCTGATCGCCCGCCGACTGCTTGAGGCGCTCGCGCCCGAGCAGATCGCGCTCGCGCTGGCCGCCGCCGACGAGCACACCGACCGCCGCGCGCGCTCGGACCGGGGCGCTCGAGCTGCGCGTCGAGCGTGCCCGCTATGAGGCGATCCGCGCCGAGCGCGCGTTCCACGCCTGCGAGCCGGACAACCGGCTGGTCGCCCGCACCCTGGAGAACCGCTGGGAGGAGAAGCTCCGCGATCTCAAGGACGCCGAGGCCGAGCTCGCCGAGCACGTCGTGCCCGCCGTCGAGCCCTCACGCGAGCAGCTCGAAGCGCTCGCCCGCGACCTGCCAGCACTATGGGCCGCGAAGACCACCGCCGACCGGGACCGCAAGCGGCTGTTGCGCACAATGATCGCCGACGTCACCCTCACCTCCCAGCCCGAGGGACGCGAGCTCCAGGTCGGGATCCGCTGGCGCTCGGGCGCCACGGAGCAGCACACCATCCAGCGACCGCCGAAGCCGGCCGACGCGCAGCGCACACCATCGCCGGCGGTCGAGCTGACCCCTCGCCTCGCCCCCGACCACACCAACGCCCAGATCGCCGAGCAGCTCAACACCGCCGGCCTGCGCACCGGCAAAGCCGAGCCGTTCGACGAGAGAGCCGTCAGATGGCTGCGCTGGCGCTACCGGATCCTGACCGACCCCGAGCAGCTCCTGGGCGACGGCGAGGTCACCGTCACGCAGCTAGCCGAGCGGCTCGGCGTCTCGCACAGCGTCGTCTACGCCTGGATCTCAACCGGCAAACTCACCGCCCGCCGCGGGCCCGCCAACCGCATCCACATCCCGTTCCCTCCGCAGGTCGAGCAACAATGCCGCAAGCTCGTCACTGAGTCCATTCAGCTACCCGCCGAAACCAAAATCAGGGCTGCAGGAGGTGCAGTATGAAACCACCGTCCCTGACGTGATCGATCGGGTGGTCCAAGAAGCCCTGCGGCAGGTGCTCGAACCGCTGTGGGAGCCGACGTTTCATCCCTCGAGTCACGGGTTTCGACCCGGCCGCAGTTGCCATTCGGCGATCGCCGAGGCCAAGACGTATCTCGAAGACGGCTACGAGGTTGTGGTGGACATGGATTTGGAGAAGTTCTTGGTGCCATCGTCACACTGCCAACGCGTTCATGCGGTAGTGTCAAAGAGGGCATAGTCGGCCTGTGGGACCAGTATACGCAGGCCTTTTCGACGTCCGCTGCGTACGTGGATCGCCTCAAGCTCGCCGCGCTTTACACGCTGCAACACAGTCTGGCGGGTGACGCCGAGTATTCGCATCGCGTCGAACATCGGCACGTAGCCCGGAGGCGCGTCCTCGACGAACAGTGCACGCAACTCGTCGTTGACGCGAATCCGCCAAGGGGCGCCGGGAGTGTCCTGTTCGCCGCGGATGAATCCGTCCTGCAGCCAGCGAAAGAGTGTGGATGCCGCGACACCGAGCTCATCGGCAGCTTTGCCGACAGGCAGCAGCTCACCATCGGGTAGCTCGGAGGACAACTTGTAGCCTGGAATGTTGCGGTAACGTCGCAGGCCACCGACAATGATTTTGGTGAAACGCTCACCTGTCGCAGAGCGCCGTCCCTGGCGGTTGAGGATTCCAGCAATCCTGCCATCGTCATAGTGACATGCGAGGCGCTCGATCAGCGCGATCGTGTCATCATCGGTACGGATCGCGGGCTGGGGCTTCGGCAGCGAAACGGCAAGCTCTGTCAGCGCGCCGCCACGCCAGCGCAGTGTGACAGTCGCCCGCCGCTGCGCGCGGTTGACGTCAAGCATCACTTCTTCGATGAGACAGCGCAAGAGTTGCTTGCGATCACGGTCGGTGGTGGTGGGCGCCGACCATACCCGCCCGAGATCAGAGCCCAGCGCGAGGAGCTGCTCGCGCTCATCGGGAGTGAGCGTGCGCGGGCGCTCGCGCTCGCGCAGGGTAAGCTCGGCCTCGGCCTCGGCCAACTCACCAAGCGCCTTCTCCCAGTCGCGCTCGAGGCCGCGCGCGACCAGCCGGTGCTCGGGCTCGACCTGGCGGTAGCGGCGCTCGGCTCGCTCCGCCTGATAGCGCGCCCGCTCGACCTGAAGGCGCCACTGCGCAAGAGCCGCGTCGTGGTCAGCCTCGAGCATCTCGGCCGCACGCAGCGCGGCCTTCACGCCGGCCGGGGTGAGCGCTGCGAGCAGCGCGCCGACCACGGCTTGCTCGATTCGCCCGCCGCCGATGCGCATGCACCAACTCCCGCGGTTCTCGACCAGGTCGCTGCTCGGGCAGTGATAGGCGGGACTCTTGTGACCACGCCGGCCCTGATAGTGGACCATCAGCTTGCGCCCGCAGCGCCCGCAGACGGCGATACCTTGCAGGAGCGCCTGGCCCTCGCGCACAGCGCCACCAGGCTCGTGCGCGCGCGGGCGGGTGTTGGAAGCCAGCTGTGCCTGGTTTCGCTCGAACATGGCCTTGTCGATGAAGCCAGGATGGTGATCCCAGATCAGGACCTCCCACTCATCGCGTGAGAGCTTGCGGGTGCGCTTGCGCGGACGCCCCTGCTCATCGACATAGCGCTCGCGGCGCGTCTTACCGAACGCGTAGGCACCCGCGTACACGGGGTTGGAGAGCACATTGTGAATCTGATGGTAGGTAGGTGTCACCCACGTGATCTCAGCGCCCTGAAAACGCCGCAGTGGAAACTGCACACCTTCTCTGCGCAACCACAGCCACACCTGACGCGCGGAGCCAAGCTCCGCGAAACGATCGAAGATCGTTGTGATCGCGCCGTACACAGCTTCATCGGGATCAAGCAACACCTCGCCGTCTCCCTCGCCCCACACAAAACCGACCGGCAGCCCGCGACGCAGCTCACCACGCTTGGCCTTGTTACGGATCCCGCTATCGAGGCGCTGGCGAATCATGTGTAACTCAGCCTCGCTGATCGTACCTTTGAGCCCCAACAGCAGCCTGTCATTGAACGAACCGGGGTGATACAGCCCATCGAGGTCACCGATCACAGTGTCAGTTACACCACACAGATCGAGCAACCGGTACCAATCGGCATTATTTCTAGAAACACGCGAAACGTTAGTGCCGAGCACCAGTCCGGCATGGCCAAGCGCGACCTCCGCCGCCAGGCGCCCGAAGCCCTCACGGTCGACCGTCCCATCGGCACTGATCCCTAGGTCATCGTCGATCACAACAACCTGCTCACGGGTGAAGCCGAACTCGATCGCGCGCTCGACAAGCGCGTACTGGAGAGCGGTCGACTCGACGTTGTGCTCGACCTGCGCCTGGGAGGACTGGCGTGCATACACGAACGCCTGGCGGCGCAGATGCGAGGAGGTCAGCTTCGAGCTATCACTCACCCGCGCTCACCTGCTCGTCTCATCACAAGACATCATCGGCTCATCGCCCGCCGGCTCGCCGACGACTGTCTGCGCGATCAGCGCGGCCAACAGTGCCGTCGCCGTCTGGCGCTGCTCCTCGCCGACGAGCTCCCACAGCACCGCCGCGGGCGCCGGGCCCTCCGCCAGATCCAGACGCAGCTGCATCGCTCATGTCCTCGCGTCGACGATCATCGCGCTTGGCAAGGACGGCATCTCGCGCCGCCTCATGCGCCACGACAGCCTCCAGCACACGATCGAGCACTCGCCGCGCCGCCAACAGGTCTTGCAGCGACCCGAGCGTCCCTGCCGGTGGCGGGTCGGCGTGACCCTCGAGATCCGTCCATTTTGCAGGGACAAGCAGGGTGCTGCCGTCCTGAAGCACCAGGATCAGCTCCAACTGGCGCCAGCGGCGCATCCAGCCCGCCAGCTCAAGCGAGCGGCCCTCCAACGGGTGACGCTCGCGCACGATCCGGACCGTCCGCGGGAAGCCATCGAGGTGGGCAGTCTGTCGTGTCTTCCTTCGATCTGGTCTGCCACCAGCGGCTGTGCGCCAAGCTCGCCGAGCGAGTTGGCGACCGGCGGCTGCTCGTGCTGATCAGATGGATGCTCAAACCAAGGTCGTGATGCCGGACGGCGTTCTGATCGCCAGCGAGCAGGGCGTTCCGCAAGGCGGTTTATGAGCAGCTGCTCATAAACCGCCTTAAGTTCACCCCGTAGACGGGTGTCTTTGACGTCCACGACGGCCCTGTTTTGACGTCCGGAGGGGCCGATATGTTCGCCGTGTCATGGATGACAACGACGTCAATGAGGGCGTGGGGCGGTTCGTGGTCCGGCGGGTGTTTCTGCCGACGCGCGCGACGGGGTCGTTCACGGTGATCGGTCCGGACCGGCGGCCGGTCGAGTTGGTTGACGAGTATTTGGCGTGGCTGACGGATTGTGAGCGGTCGCCGAACACGGTCGAGGCGTGCGCGCACGATCTCCGCGCGTTCTGGACGTTCTTGGGCGAGCGTGGGTTGCGGTGGGATCAGGTTGACGTGATGGAGCTCGGCGAGTTCGCTGCGTGGGCGCGGCGGCCGGCCGCGAACGTCGTGGTCCTGGCGGAGGAGGCGGCGCGTCTGTCTGCGCGGACGGTGAACCGGATGCTGTCCGGGGTCGTCGGCTTCTACGAGTTCCAGGCCCGTCGCGGCTCGACGCTGGCGCAGGAT